>CAWDEF010000001.1:0-4276312 GCA_963801275.1 uncultured Acidobacteriota bacterium
GGCATTCAGGAGGTCGGAGGGCTCCGCGCCGGAGCGCGAAAGAGATTCGGTCGGCCTTATGCCGTGGCGCCGGCCTTCGCCGGGGCGCTAGGGCTCGCGACGCCGTTTCGCACGGCGACGATCTCGGCCATCACGGCCAGAGCGATCTCCTCCGGGGAGCGGCCGCCGAGGTCCAAGCCAATCGGGGCCCTCAGTCGCGCGAGGCTCTCTTCGCTCACTCCCGCCGCGAGCAGGCGCTCCCGGCGTTTCTGCTGCGTGCGGCGGCTGCCGAGCGCCCCGACGTAGAAGGCCGGACTCGCGAGCGCGGCGGTGATGGCCGGGTCATCGAGCTTCGGGTCGTGCGTCAGAACGACGATGGCCGCTGCTTCGTTGACCGACAGCTCCGAGAGGGCCCTGTCCGGCCAGGACGTCACGATGCGGTCGACGTCGGGAAAGCGCTGCGGGTTGGCGAAGGCCTCGCGCGGGTCGACGAGGACCGTCCGAAATCCGAGGGTGCGCGCCAGCGTGACCAGCGCCACGGCGATGTGGACTCCTCCGACGATGATCAGGCGGGCCGGCGGACGCAGGACCTCGAGGAAGATGTCGACGCGCTGGTCGGGTCCGATTCGGGAGCGGCGGCTTGCTCCCGCGGAGAGCGCCGCCCGCGCTTCGCCCGCGGCGGCGGCGTCGAGACCCGGATCGATGGACCCCAAGACGCTCCCGTCCGACCGCAGGGTCAGGCGGCGGCCGATCAGAGCCTCCGGCCCCCGGACCACCGTGGCCGTGACGACCGGGCGTTCCGCCAGGATCTCGCCGCGCAGCATTTCATAGAGCGACGAGTCGAGCCGCTCGACGAACACCTCGATCGTTCCGCCGCAGGCGAGGCCCACTCCCCAGGCGGTGTCGTCGGCGACGCCGAAGCGCATCAGACGGGCCGGTCCGCCCGCGAGCGCCTCTCGGCCTGCCTCGATGACGGCGTTCTCGACACAGCCGCCCGAGACCGAGCCCGCGATCTTCCCGTCCGCCGTCAGGGCCATCTTGGCTCCAGGCGTTCGGGGCGCCGAGCCCCAGGTTTCGACGACCGTGGCGATCGCGATGGGTTCGCCGGCCTCCCGCCAGCGATCGATTTCCGGCAGAACGTCTCTCATGCAGCCTCCGTCCGAAGACCCCGCCGCCGTGCCGGCCGGCCCGCGGGAAGCGATTCGAGCCTTCGCGCCAGATCCTGCAGGCTCGCCAGGTTGTGCACCGGCAGAAAGTCGTCCACGTGGGGCAGC
This sequence comes from uncultured Acidobacteriota bacterium, assembly GCA_963801275.1. Classification (GTDB taxonomy): domain Bacteria; phylum Acidobacteriota; class Thermoanaerobaculia; order UBA5066; family Gp7-AA6; genus DATBFU01. The sequence continues at coordinate 1,254 of CAWDEF010000001.1, forward strand.
GCCGCCTGCATGCCCCGGGCGAGCGGCTCGTAGTCTTTCGAGCCAGCGAGCGGGTTGAGCCACACCAGGCGGTGGCAGCTGCGCTGGAGGCGCGCGATCTCGGTCGAAAGCAGCAGGGCGTCGCCGCGGTCCCAGCCGTCGCTGATCAAGAGCACGACGGGGCCGCCCGAGAGGACGCGCCGGGCCCAGCGGAAATTGAACTCCTTGATCGACTCGCCGATGCGCGTGCCGCCGGACCAGTCGGGGACCGCCCGCGCCACGTCCCGCAGGGCGAGGTCGGCGTCCGCTCCGGAGATCTGCCGGGTGACGCGGGACAGCCGCGTGCCGAACAGGAAGACCTCAGAGCGCCTGCCGGTCTGGCGCGCGAGGCCGTGCAGGAAAAGCAGCAGAAGCCGCGTGTAGCGCTCCATCGAGCCGCTGATGTCGGCCAGAGCCACCAGCGGCCGGGGCCGCACGCGCCGCCGGCCGTGCCGCCACCGGAGGACCTCGCCACCGTGCCGCAGGCTCTTCCGCAGCGTGGCCCGCAGGTCGAGCCGCTCGCTCCCATCCGCCCGGAACCGACGGGTCGGCCGATCGGGAATGGTAATCGCCGAGTCCCGAAGAAGGGCCGCAACCTCCTCGAGTTCCTCGGCGGTCAGCTCCGAAAAGTCCTTGTGCCGCAAGACCTCGCGCGCGCTCCAGGTTCGCAAGGGCCGGAGGTGTCGGAAAGGGGGGCGGCCGTCCGGATCGACTTCCGATCCCCCCGGCGCCAGATCCGGCGCAGCGGGCTCGAAGCGCGGCCGCTCGAAGCGTCGGCGCTCACCCATCGCCCGAAGGTCCCGGCTCGTCCGGTCGCCGGCTGGGCGCCTCCAGAAGGCGTCGAACGCCTCGTCGAAGAGGCGCAGGTCCTCACGGCGCCGGACCAGGAGACATCGCGCCGTGTGAAAGAAGTCCTGCCGCCGGCCGACGTCGACGTGCCCGAGCGCGGCGGCGAGATCGATCATGCTGCCCGGGCCGACCTCGATCCCGAGTCCACGCAGGACGCGTCCAAAGAGCAGCGTGTTGGCGAGCAGATTCCCGCTCATCCGGCCGCCTGCACGCGCTCGAGCATGGCGGCGCCCGCCGCCCCCTTCACTTTCACCACGTCGTCCTGGTACTTGAGCAGAAGGCCGAGAGTCTGATCGACCACGTCGGGATCGAGCGCGATGCGGTCGAGCGCGACGAGCGCCGCGGTCCAGTCGAGCGTCTCGGCGATGCCCGGAAGCTTGTAGAGGTCCGCCCGCCGCAGCTCTGCCACGAATCCCGTGACCTGCCGGGCCAGCCTCTCCCGCGCGTCGGGAACCTTGGCCCGCACGATCGCGAGCTCTTCGGCGACCGAGGGATAGTCGATCCACTGATAGAGGCAGCGGCGCTTCAGAGCGTCGTGGACTTCGCGCGTCCGGTTGGAGGTGATCACCACCACCGGCGGGTGCTCGGCGCGGATCGTCCCGATCTCGGGGATCGTGATCTGGTAGTCGGACAGCACCTCGAGCAGGTATGCCTCGAACTCTTCGTCGCTGCGATCGATCTCATCGACGAGGAGGACCGGAGCCGCCTTCCGGGAGGGATCGATCGCCTCGAGCAGCGGCCGGCGCTCCAGGAAGTCCGGTCCGAAGAGCTCCCGCTCGTCGGTCGTCTCGCCCTTGGACTCGGCGAGGCGGATGTGCATCATCTGGCGGGCGTAGTTCCACTCGTAGACCGCGTGATGCACGTCGAGCCCCTCGTAGCACTGAAGCCGTATGAGCTCCGTCCCGAGCACCTCGGCGAGCACCTTGGCGACTTCGGTCTTGCCGGTGCCGGCCTCGCCCTCGAGGAAGAGGGGACGGGAGAGCTTCAAGGCGAGATGGATCGAGGTCGCCAGACCCCGCCCGGCGAAATAGCGGCGCCCCCGAAGCGCCGCCTGCAGCGCGTCGATCGAGTCGAACGGGCCGGCCGGCCGCCCGGCGGTGCGGTCAGGCGCGGGCGCGCTCGGCCGCCGCTTGGAGGGCACGTTTCGCCATGACCGTGGCCAGGTGGACCCGGAATTCGCCCGAGGCGTAGAGATCGGACAACGGATCGGAGAGGGCCGCCGCGACCTTGCGGGCCGCCGCCTCGATCGCCGCGGCGTCCGGCTTCCTGCCCGCGAGCGCCGCCTCGGCGTCGGAGGCGCGGACCGGGTTCGGTGTGACTCCGCCGACCGCCAGCGCCGCGCGGACGCACAAGCCGTCCTTCACGTCCAGAATCGCCGCCACTCCCACGACCGCATAGGCGGAGGCCGGGTGCGGATGCTTCAGGTACGCGCCGCCCGAGCCTTTCGGCTGGGGCGCGACGAGGACCGCCGTGACGATCTCGTCGCGCTTCAGGGACGTCGTGAAGAGGTCGACGAAGAACTTCCCGGCCGGAATCTTCCTTTCCCCGCGCGGTCCTTTCACCACGATCGTCGCGCCGAGCGCAATCAACACCGTCGGCAGGTCCGCCGCCGGATCGGCATGAGCGATCGAGCCCCCGATCGTGCCGCGGTTTCGCACCTGGAGGTCGCCGATGCGGGAGGCCGTCTCGCAGAGCACGGGGCAGGCCCTGGAGAGAAGCGTCGAGGAGGCGACTTCGGCGTGGGTCGTCGTCGCTCCGATCCAGATCGTCTTGCCTTTCTTCTGGATTCCGGACAGACCCTTGATGGCGCCGATGTCCACGAGCGCCTTCGGGCTCGAAAGCCGAAGCCTCATCGCCGGCAGCAGGCTGTGGCCGCCCGCCAGCAGCCGCGCGCCCTTGTGCTTCTTCAGGAGCCGGGAGGCCTCGGCGAGGGTCTTGGGACGGAAGTACTCGAACCGGTCGGGATACATCGTTACCTCCGGGCGACCGCAATCGCCCGCCAGACTCGCTCGGGCGTGAGCGGCATGTGGACCTTCTCGACGCCCAGGGGCGCCAGGGCGTCCAGGACGGCGTTGTAAACCGCAGGCGTCGAGGCGATGGTGCCGGTCTCGCCGATACCCTTGACCCCGAGGGGATTGACGCTGGTCGGCGTCTCGGTCATGCCGAGCTCGAGGTTCGGAAAGAAGCTCGCCCGCGGCAGCGCGTAGTCCATCATGGAACCCGAGAGGAGCTGCCCGTCGTCGGCGTATGCCGCTCCCTCCCAGAGGGCCTGGCCGATGCCCTGGACGACGCCGCCGTGGATCTGCCCCTCGACGATCATGGGGTTGATGACGCGGCCGCAGTCGTCGACGGCGACGTAGCGCTCCAGGCGCACCTCACCGGTCTCCGCGTCGACGCGCACGACCGCGATGTGCGCCCCGAACGGGTAGACGAAGTTGGGAGGGTCGAAGAACGCCGAGGCCTCGAGGCCGGGCTCCAGGCCCTTGGGATAGTTCCAGGCGACGTTCGCCATCAGCGCCACGTCCTGGATCGTCTTGAACTTCGAGGGAGAGCCCTTCACGAAAAACTTCCCGTCGGCGTAGTCGATGTCCTCCACCGCGGCTTCGAGCAGGTGGGCCGTCACGATCTTCGCCTTCTCCCGGATCTTCCCGATCGCGCCCATCAGCGCGCCGCTTCCGACCGCCGTCGAGCGGCTCCCGTAGCTGCCCCAGCCCATCGGAGTCCGCTCCGTGTCGCCGTGGGTCACCTCGACGTCTTCGACGGCGACGCCGAGCTCGCTCGCCACGATCTGCGCGAAGGTCGTCTCCTCGCCCTGTCCGTGGGGCGAGATCCCGACCATCACGGCGACCTTCCCGGTGGGGTGAAAGCGGACGATCGCGCTCTCCCACAGACCGCCCCCGAAACCGACGGCGCCGGCGACCTGCGAGGGGCCGAGGCCGCAGATCTCGGTATACGTGCAGAGGCCGACGCCGATGTGCACGCCCTTCTTGCGAAGCTCCGCCTGGCGCTTGCGCAGGCCGGGGTAGTCGATCATCTTCATCGCCTTGTCGAGCGTGCCGGCATAGTTGCCCGAGTCGTACGTGATTCCCGTCGCGACCGTGTGCCCGTCGGTGAAAGGGGGAATGAAATTCTTGCGGCGAATCTCGGCCGGATCCATCTTGAGCTTGCGGGCGACCAGGTCGACGAGGCGCTCGACCATGAAGAGCGCCTCCGGTCGGCCGGCGCCGCGGTAGGCGTCCGTGGGCGTCGTGTTCGTGAAGACGCCCCAGACGTCCTCGTGGATGTTCTTGATGTCGTAGCTTCCTGAGAGCATCAGACCGTGAAGGATGGTCGGGATTCCCGTCGAAGCGGTCGAGAGATAGGCGCCGAGGTTCGCCCAGACCTTCGCCCGCAGGCCGAGGATCGTGCCGTCCCTGCGGGCGGCCATCTCGACGTCCTGGATGTGGTCGCGCCCGTGGATTGTCGAGCGGTAGTTCTCGCTGCGCGTCTCGGTCCACTTGACGGGCCGGCCACAGGCCTTGGACGCGAAAACGGCCATCGCGTCTTCCGGGTAGTGTGGGATCTTGCTGCCGAATCCGCCGCCGACCTCGGGCGCAATGACGCGGATCTGGTGCTCGGGGATCCCGGTATCGAGCGAAAGCAGGAACCGCACGATGTGCGGGTTCTGCGATGTCACCCAGAGCGTGAACTCGTTGGTGGCAGACGAGTACTGGGCCAGCGCGGCGCGCGGCTCCATCGCGTTGGGGATCAGGCGCTGATTGACGATGCGCTCCTTGACGATCACGTCTGCCGCCTTGAACGCCGCCTCCACGTCCCCGCCCTTGACGTTCCACTTGAAGCAGACGTTGCTCGGCACGTCGGCGTGCAGCTGCGGCTGTCCCTTCTGCGTCGCCTTCTCGGCGTCCACGACGGCAGGCAGAGGCTCGTAGTCGGCGGTGACGGCGTCGGCCGCGTCGCGGGCCAGGTAGCGGTCCTCGGCCACGACGATTGCAACGGCGTTGCCGACATAACGCACGACGTCGGTCGCCAGCGCCGGATACGGCGGCGTCTTCGTGTTGGATCCGGGCACGACCCAGGCGCAGGGGATGGGGCCGAAGCCGGCCGCCTGCATGTCCTTGCCCGTGAAGACGCCGAGCACACCCTCCATGGCCGCGGCCTTCTTGGTGTGGATGGCCTTGATCTTGGCGTGCGCGTACGGAGAACGCACGACCGCCATGTGGGCCATTCCCGGCAGGACGAAGTCGTCGGTGAACCTGGCCTGCCCGGTGATGAGCCGGGGATCCTCGCGCCGTTTGATCCCGGAGCCGAAGATGCGCGATGCCATGACCGCCTCCCTAACTCATCCGCCCGGCGGCTTCTTTGACCGCGGCGACGATGTTCTGGTAGCCGGTGCAGCGGCAGTAATTGCCCTCCAGGCCGTGCCGGATCTCGCCGTCGGAGGGCCTGGGATTCTTCTCCAGAAGCTCGCAGGCGGTCAGGATCATGCCGGGAGTGCAGAACCCGCACTGCAGTCCGTGCTTCTCCCAGAAGGCCTCCTGCAGGGGGTGGAGCTTCCCGTTGGACGCCAGGCCTTCGATGGTCGTGACCCTGCTTCCGTCGGCCTGGACGGCGAGCACAGTGCAGGACTTCACGGCCTTGCCGTCTAGGAGCACGGTGCAGGCGCCGCACTGGCTCGTGTCGCATCCGACGTTGGTTCCGGTCAGCCCGAGGGTCTCGCGCAGGAAGTGCACCAGAAGCAGCCGCGCCTCGACTTCATGCCTGCGACGGGAACCGTTGACGGTCACCGCGACGGGATACTTCATGTCGCCCCCTTCGCGTCGTAAACGGCGCGGAGTATACGTCAGGCGTTCGACTCGATCTGCTGGCGCACCTTGTCGAAGAAGTCGGCGGTGAGCTTCTTGGTGACGCCGCCCATCAGGCGCGCCGCGAGGCTTGCAATCGTGCCGACCACGTTGACTTCGGCGGTCCAGACGAGATCCGTCCTTCCCTCCGGGCCGTCGGAGAGCGTCATCGAGGTGGAGGCGTCGACCGCGCTTCCGGACGCCGTCCCGTGCGCCTTCATGCTCGCGCGGTTGGGAGCATCGAGCTCCAACCACTCCACGTCGTTGACGAAGCGCACCTTGACCGTCCCGAGACCGATCGCGGTCGTCGCGCGGAATTTCTTTCCCGGTTCCAGGACCTCGAGCGACTCGAGGCCCGGCGCCGACTGGGCAACCTTCTGCGGGTCCGTCAGGAAGTCCCAGACCTTCTGCCGCGGGGCGCGGATCGACACGGTGCCTTCGAAATTCACCGTCGGCTCTTATATCTCAGAATACGGCGGAGAGATGCCGCGCGCTCCGCGCAAGAGCCGCGGGCGCCCCTGAAAGCCAGGCGGTCCCGAACATGCGGCGGCATTGCCCGATCGCAGACCCGGGCGACCGTCCGCTCGATGCGCGGTTTAGTAGGCCGCCAGGGCCCGGGCCGCGCGGCACACGTTTTCCGCGCCCGGCAGGAAGAATTCCTCGAGCGGCGGCGAGAAGGGAACCGGCGTATCGGGCGCCGTGACGCGCGTGATCGGCGCGTCCAGGTACGCGAAGCAGCGCTCCGCGAGAACCGCCGCGATCTCGGCGCCGATTCCCCCGGTTCGGGTCGCCTCGTGCAGAACGAGCGCCCGCCCCGTCTTTCCGACGGAGGCGAGGATCGCCTCCTCGTCGAGTGGCAACAGCGTGCGCAGGTCCACGACCTCGGCATCGATGCCCTCCGCCTCGAGTGTCGCCGCGGCGTCGAGCGCCGTCCACACCATGGCGCCGTAGGTCAGCACGGACAGGTCGCGGCCGCGGCGGCGGACGGCGGCCTTTCCGATCGGGACCACGTGATCGCCCTCGGGCAGGACGTCGCGCACGCGCCGGTAGAGGTACTTGTGCTCGAAGAAGAGGACCGGGTCCTCGTCGCGGACCGCGGCCTTGATCAGTCCCTTGGCGTCGGAGGCGGTTGCGGGTTGGACGATCTTCAATCCCGGCGTGTGGGCGAAGTAAGCCTCGGGATTCTGCGAGTGGAAGGGGCCGCCATGCACGCCGCCACCGGAGGGTCCGCGAATGACCAGCGGGACTCCGACCCCCGTCCGATAGCGCGACTTGGCGGCGAAATTGGTGATCATGTCGAAGGCGCAGGAGAAGAAGTCCGCAAACTGCATCTCGACGATCGGGCGCATTCCCATCATCGCGGCGCCGACCGCTGCGCCCACGATGGCGGTCTCGGAGAGCGGGGTGTCGAGAACCCTGGCCTCGCCGAACCGGGCGAGCAGGCCCTCGGTGACCTTGAAGGCGCCGCCGTAAACGCCGATGTCCTCACCGAGAAGAAACACTCTCGGATCGCGTTCCATCTCCTCGAGGATCCCCTCGCGGATCGCCTCGACATAGCTCGTCGAGGGGCGACCAGCCGGAGAGGGAGCGCTCATGGCCGCGTCCCGCCGGCCGCCACCTCGGACGGCGTCCGCGCCGCCTCCGCGTAGACGCCTTCGAGGGCCCGCTCGGGGGCCGGATAGGGCTCGCGGTCTGCCAGGTCGGCGTCTCGCTCGACCTCGGAGGACAACTCCCGGTCGATTGAGGCGAGGCCCTCGCGGGTCACGAGCCCCTCCTCCTGCAGCGCCCGCGCGTAGGCCTCGATCGGATCCCGCCGAATCCAGGCCTCGAGCTCCTGCTTGGGAACGTACTCCTGGTTGTCGTGCTCGGCGTGCCCCTTCATCCTGTAGGTGACGGCCTCGACGAGGGTCGGCCCGCCGCCCCCCCGCGCCCGCTCCGCGGCGCGGCGGCAGGCCGCGTACACGGCGAGCACGTCGTTGCCGTCCACCGACTCGGCGGGAATGCCGTAGGCGGTCGCCCGCTCGGCGAGGCTGCGCGCGGCGGTCTGCTTGCGCAGCGGCGTCGAGTACGCCCAGCCATTGTTTTCCGCCACGACGACGAGCGGCAGCTTCTGCACGCCGGCGAGGTTCATGCCTTCGTGGAAGGGCCCCGTGGACGTTCCGCCGTCACCGATGTAGGTCATCGCGATGAGCGAACGGCCCTGCATGCGCGCCGCGAGCGCCACGCCCGCCATCACGGGGACGAGCGCACCGAGCATCGAGATGGCGGAGACGACACCGCGCTCCGGCGACCCGAGGTGCAGGTTGCCGTCCTTGCCTCCGGAGGGCGCCGTGGCCTTCCCCATGTGCTGCGCGAAGACGTCGCGCGGGGAGAAGCCCATGACCAGCACCGAGCCGAGGTTGCGGATCAGGGGGCCGAGGATGTCTCCCCGGGAGAGCGCGAAGGCGCTGCCCACCGCGGTGGCCTCCTGGCCGAGGCACCGGTAGAGGCCGCCCACGATCTTGCCCTGGCGGTACAGATGGACGAGCTTCTCTTCCGTGAGGCGCGTGGTGCGCATGGACCGGTAGAGCGCGATCCTCTGGTCGGGCGTCAGATCCGGCATGATTGGGTCGGCCCGGATTATACGGGCAGGGGAGCGGCGAGAACCCCGGCTCGCGCTCTCGGAAAAGCGGCGGGCAGCGCCGCTAGCCCTCGATCTGCTGCGCCAGATAATTCTCGGCGCCCATGTCTTTGATCTGCTGGAGCTGCGCTTCGATCCAGTCGATGTGTTCCTCTTCCGATACGAGGATCCGCTCGAGCAGCGCGCGTGTCCCGTTGTCGCCCTTCGCGGTGGCGAGGGCGATGCCATGGTTGAGCCTCCCGACGGCGTCGTGCTCGAGATCGAGGTCGAGCTTCATCATTTCGGGTACGGTCCTCGCGATGTTGATCTTCATGTATTTCTGCATGTTGGGCGCGCCGTCGAAGTAGAGGATCCGGTCGATGGCCTCCTGGGCGTGCTTCATCTCCCCGATCGACTCCTTCTCCGTGTGCTCCGCCAGGCGCATGTAGCGCCAGTTGCGAAGCATCCGCGCGTGGATGAAGTACTGGTTGATGGCGGTCAGCTCCGCGGAGAGAACCTCCTGGAGGACCTTGAGAATCTCGGCATCGCCTTTCATGCGTTCCCCCCTTGCGGCTGCGGTCTCGGGCATCCTATCGTCGCCCGGCCGGCGGCCGGCGTATCATTCCCTCCATGAGCGATAAAGACCCGCTGGTGCCGGTGTCTCTGGCTGCCGGCCGGAAGCGCTGGCGTGAGGCCTCGGGCCGTGCGGAGGCGAGGGTCCCCCAATGGAAGGCCGATTGGACGACCGTTTCCGGTGCCGAGGTGGATCCTCTGGCCGGCCCCGACACGATCGCGGGCTTCGACCCCGAGAGGGACCTCGGGTGGCCGGGCGAGTACCCGTTTACGCGCGGCGTCCAGCCGACCGGCTACCGTGGAAAGCTCTGGACCATGCGGCAGTTCGCCGGCTACGGCACCGCAAAGCAGACCAACGCGCGCTTCCACTACCTGCTCGAGCACGGCCAGACCGGGCTCTCGACCGCCTTCCACCTGCCGACTCTCTACGGATACGACTCCGACCATGAGATGGCGCGCGGCGAGGTCGGTAAGTGCGGCGTCGCGGTCGATTCTCTCGCCGACATGGAGGCCCTCTTCGACGGAATCGACCTTGGGCGCGTGACAACCTCGATGACGATCAACTCGACGGCCCCGATCGCGCTCGCGATGTACCTCGCGGTGGCGGAAAAACACGGGACACCCTGGTCGAAGGTCGGGGGGACGCTTCAGAACGACATTCTCAAGGAGTACATCGCGCAGAAGGAGTACATCTTCCCGCCGCGTCCCTCGATGCGCCTGGTGACGGACCAGTTTTCCTTCTGCGCGCGGCACGTGCCGAAATGGAACACGATTTCGATCTCCGGCTACCACATCCGCGAGGCGGGCTCGACGGCGCTGCAGGAGCTCGCGTTCACGCTGCGCGACGGGGTCGAGTACGTGCGGTACGGGATCGACGCCGGGTTGAAGGTGGACGAGTTCGCGCCCCGGCTGTCGTTCTTCTTCAACGCGCACAACGACTTTTTCGAGGAGATCGCCAAGTTCCGCGCCGCCCGGCGCGTCTGGGCGAAGACCATGCGGGAGCGCTTCGGCGCGAAGGACCCGCGGTCCTGGATGTGCCGCTTCCACACGCAGACGGCGGGCTGCTCCCTGACGGCCCAGCAGCCCTACAACAACGTCGTGCGCACGGCTCTTCAGGCTCTCTCCGGCGTGCTCGGCGGGACCAACTCCCTCCACACGAACTCGCTCGACGAGACGCTCGCGCTGCCGACCGACTTTGCCGTGAAGCTCGCGCTGCGGACGCAGCAGATCATCGCGCACGAGTCGGGTGTGGCAAACACGATCGACCCGCTCGGCGGTTCCTACTTCGTCGAAGAGGCCACGACCCGAATGGAGCGGGGATGCTTCGACTACTTCCGCCGGATCGACGCCTTGGGCGGCATGGTCGAGGCGATCGAGGCGGGCTTCCCCCAGCGGGAGATCATGGACGCCGCCTACGCTTATCAGCGGGCGGTCGACGCGAGGGCGAAGATCGTCGTCGGCGTCAACGAGTTCGTCGAAGAGGACGAGCAGCCGATCGAGACCCTCTACATCGACGAGTCGGTGGAGGAGGGGCAGAAGAGGGCGGTGGCAGAGCTGCGGCGAAACCGGGATGGAAAGGCGGTCGCGTCGGCGTTGCGCCTCCTCGAGCGGGCCTGCGCCGATGGGGAGAATGTCATGCCGCCGCTGATCGAGGCCGTCAAGACCTATGCGACGGTGGGAGAGATCTCAGACGTCATGCGGGCGGTGTTTGCGACGTACGAGGAGCCGGCGGTCTATTAGACTGTCGCTCGCGCTTGCTCGGAACCGGCCCCCTGTGGGCGCACCGGCGGTCGACTCGGCCGGATGCGGCCTCGATCGACCGCCTGGTCCCTCGCGGCGCGCTCACTTGCGTGGCGTAAGGCTCCCCCGTCGCTTCCGCTCGGGAGACTCCTCGCGCCGCGCGCGGAAGCGACCGCTTGTATGGATCAAGAGCACCGTCCTAAATCCACAGCGGGAGAATCGTCTCAAGGGAGTGAGGAGGATCAGGCGCAGGCCCGGAGCAAGCCAGAGCGACGGCCGGTGCATGAGAGAATAATCGTCGTGAGCACTCGCGATACGTTCCATTTCGCCTCGATCGAGGAGGCGGCCGAGGATCTGCGCGCCGGCAGGTTCATCGTCGTCGTGGACGACGAGGACCGGGAGAACGAAGGCGACCTCGTGATCGCAGCGGAAAAGGTGACGCCCGAGGCGATCAACTTCATGGCCCGGGAGGGCCGTGGCCTGATCTGCCTGGCGCTGACCGAGGAGCGCTGCGACGAGCTGCAGTTGCCGCACATGGTCGAGCAGAACACCTCCAACTTCGGGACGGCGTTCACGGTTTCGATCGAGGCCCGGGGCCGCACGACGACGGGAATCTCGGCCGCCGACCGTGCCGCGACGATCCTGACGGCCATCGACACGAAGACGCGCCCCGCGGATCTCCTGCGGCCCGGGCACATGTTTCCTCTGCGCGCGCAGGCCGGAGGTGTGCTGAAACGGGCCGGCCAGACGGAGGCCTCGGTGGATCTCTGCCGGATCGCAGGCCTCACGCCAGCGGCCGCCCTCTGCGAGGTGATGAACGAAGACGGCTCGATGGCGCGGGTGCCCGATCTGGACCGGTTCTGCGAGAAGCGCGGCCTCCGGATGGTGACGGTCGCCGATCTGATCCGCCACCGGATGGGACACGAGCGGCTCGTCCAGCGGATCGCCGCGCCGCACCTGCCGACGCGGTTCGGCGACTTTCGCGTCTACGCGTACCGCAGCGACGTGACGCATGAGGAGCACCTGGCCCTGGTGCACGGTGAAGTCCGCGAGGAGGACCCGATCCTCGTGAGGGTGCACTCGCAGTGTCTGACCGGCGACGTCTTCGGTTCGATGCGATGCGACTGCGGAGACCAGCTCGCCCTCGCCATGGAGAAAATCCGAGAGGCCGGACGCGGCGTCTTCCTCTACCTTCTCCAGGAGGGGAGGGGCATCGGGCTCGTCAACAAGCTGCGCGCCTACGAGCTGCAGGACGAGGGGCACGACACGGTTTCGGCCAACGAGAAGCTCGGCTTTCCACCGGACATCCGCAACTACGGCGTGGGCAGCCAGATCCTGCGCGATCTCGGCGTTCGCAAGATGCGCCTGATGACCAACAACCCGTCCAAATACGTCGCGATCGGCGGGTATGGGCTTGAGATCGTCGAGCGCGTGCCGCTCGAGGTGGGGCCCACCGAGCGCTCGCGCAAATATCTCGAGGCAAAGAAGAACAAGCTCGGCCATCTGTTGAAGCTCGTTTAGGATCCGCGCCGCGGCGATCCCGCATATGCTCCTCCGGCAAGGCAAGGAGGAGTCCATGACAGCCAAGACGTTCGAGGTTCTGCCCTCTGTCGGCGGCGGCGGGGGAGGCCGGACCCTGCGGCGGGGAATCATCGCGGCGGTTCTTTTCTTCGTTCTGATCCTGGGCGCACCGATCACCGTCGTGCCGGCAGGGCACGTCGGCGTGAAGGATTTCTTCGGAAGCGTCTCGTCGAGCGTTCTGCCCGCGGGGGTGCACGTCGTCTTCCCGTTCACGCGCGTGATCAAGATGTCCATCCAGACCCAGGAGGTCAAGGAGACGGCCGAAGTGCCGTCCAAGGAAGGTCTGATGATGGATCTGGAGGGCTCGCTTCTGTATCGCCTCGATCCCGAGAAGGCCGCCGATGTCTACCGGACCGTGGGGCGGAGCTATCCGGAGATCGTGGTGTTCCCGCAGGTCCGGTCCGCCATCCGGGAGGTCACGGCGTCCTACGACGCCAAGGCGCTCTACTCCTCCGAGCGGGAGCAGATTGCCCGCGAGACCTTCGACGTCTTCAAGAAGATGTCGGCCGGCCGCGGCATCATCCCCGAGGCGGTGCTCCTGCGAAAGATCGGTCTGCCGCCGATCGTGGCCAACGCGATTCAGGAGAAGCTGAAGCGGGAGCAGGAAGCCGAGCAGATGAAGTTCGTTCTCCAGAAAGAGTCGCAGGAGGCCGAGCGCAAGCGCATCGAGGCCCAGGGCATCTCGGACTTCCAGAGGATCGTGGCGCAGGGCATCTCGGCGCAGCTTCTCGAGTGGAAGGGCATCGAGGCGACGGAGAAGCTCGCGATGAGCCCGAACGCCAAGGTCGTCGTCATCGGCAACCCCAAGAGCGGGCTGCCGATCATCCTCGGAGGGGGGGCGGAGAAGTAGCGTCCGCGATCCGACCGGAAAGCGGGTCGAAGAGCCGCCGGCCCGAGCCGTCGAGCACGAAGGGCTTCGAGACATAGTCGTCGCGGCGCGCGTTGTGCGCCGCACATCGAGACCGGACCGTCGGGTGTCATGGTGCGAGATGGGATGCCGGGGCGGGCGGGGGAGTTCGAGGCGGGCTCATCCATAGTACCAGCGTGCGAGCCTCTCGGGCGAGGCTCCCAAAAAGTAGCCGGCGAGAACCCTCCAGACCCGCAAGACCTGCCGCAGGGCGCCGCGCTCGCGGTAGCGGCGTGGAGAGGACAGGGTCGTCTCCGGACGGACCACGAAGCGCCCGACCCGCCCCAGGCGGAGGACCAGATCGAGGTCGTCGCAGACCGACAGATCCCGAAAACCCCCGGCGAGGGTGTAGGCCTCGCGTCGGCAGAAGAGGCCCTGGTCGCCGAAGGCGAGGCCGAGCGTTCGGGCGCGCCGGTTGGCCCACCAGGCGACCCATCGCAGGGCCGGCCCCGCGTCCTCGTAGGCGAGCGAGAACGCGCCGGCTGCAGCGCCCTCATCGAGCGTCCGCTGGATGAGGGCGAGGGCGTCCTCGGGCGGCCGGGAGTCGGCATGAACGAAGAAGAGCACGTCGCCCCGAGCCCGCCGCGCGGCTCGGGCGAGGCAGGCCCCGCGGCTCTCGAAACGGGCATCGGCGACGACGAGCTCGGCCCCGCCGCGCGCCGCGAAACGCTCGAGGGCCGCCACGGCCCCCACCGGCTCGTCCTTGATCGGAACAACGACGGAGATCATGCCTCGCTCGGATGCTAGCATCCAGGCGTGACGCTGCCGATCCCCGCCGCCGTGCTCGCGGGCGGTGCCTCGCGTCGAATGGGCCGGGAGAAGGCGAGCCTACCGTACGGGGCGACGACGCTCGCGGAGTTCCAGACCGCGCGGCTTGCCCGCCACTTCGAGCAGGTGTGGCTCATCGCCAAGCGCGTCCCCGACTACGCGTTCGGCCCGGCGAGGGTGCTGCTCGATGAGGCCTCGGAGCACGCGGCGGTGCACGGCCTCCGGCGGGCCCTGCAGGAGGCGAAGGATCATGTGTTCGTTCTCGCGGTCGACCTTCCCGCGCTGTCTGACCCCGTCATCGGTCTGGTCGCGAGGCGCGGGATGGCGACGGAGGCACTCGCACTCCTGCCTCATGCCGACGGAAGGCTACAGCCTCTCGCGGGGGTCTGGAGGCGTGCCGCGCTTCCGGAGCTCGAAAGGCGTCTGACGGCGAAGGAGCTCTCGCTTCATGGTCTCGCGCAGGCCGTCGGTGCCGAGATCGTGTCGGAAGCCGAGTGGATGGAGGCGGATCCCTCCGGCAACTCCTTCTTGAACGCCAATACCCTGCAGGAATTCGCCTCGCTGCGGGAGCGCGCGTGAGCGAAGGCCCCGAGAAACCCAAGCGGGCGCGCCGTCCGCGCGCCACACGGCCGCTGCGCCGCATCCAGCTCCATTTGGATGCCCGCGGACGGGCCCGGATGGTCGATGTCGGCGGCAAGCGACCGACGCGCCGAGCGGCAGTGGCGCGCGGATCGGTCGTCATGGGTCGCGCCGCGTTCGAGGCTCTCTCGGCCGGGCGTCTCGCCAAGGGCGATGCGGTCGCCGTCGCGCGGCTGGCGGGGATCCAGGCCGCCAAGCGAACCTCCGAGATCGTTCCCCTCTGCCATCCGCTTGCACTCGAGTCGGTCGAAGTGGACGTGTCGCTCGACGCCCGAGCGCGGACGGCCATCGTCACGGCAACCGCCCGGGTCACGGGCAAGACCGGCGTCGAGATGGAAGCGCTCACGGCGGTGGCGGCGGCCTGCCTGGCGCTCTACGACATGATCAAGGCCCTCGACCGCGGCGCGGTCATTCGCGACGTTGCCCTGCTCGAGAAGTCCGGAGGGCGCTCGGGTCCCTACCGGCGATGATCGCGGCGCCGGGTTCATAATCAGGGCATGACGATCCGGGTCGCAATCCTGACGGTCTCCGACGGGGTGGCGGCGGGCGCCCGCAAGGACGAGGGAGGCCCGGCCTGCGAGCAGGCCCTGCGCGGGTCCGGTGTCGAGCACCGGATCGTGTCGCGCGAGGTGCTGCCGGACGAAGCCAAGCAAGTCGCGCGCGCGGTCCGGATGCGCGCCGACGCGGGAGAGGCGGACCTGATCGTCCTGACCGGCGGGACCGGCGTCTCTCCCCGCGACCGGACGCCGGAAGGCGTGCGCGAGGTCATCGAGTTCGAGGTCCCGGGGCTCGCGGAGAAGATGCGCGCCGAGACCTCGCGCGGCTTCCCCGCGGCCTACCTGGCGCGGCAGGTTGGCGGCGTTCGCAAGAAGACTCTGGTCGTCGCGCTGCCGGGCTCTCCCAGGGGGGCGGCCGACTGCCTCGCGGCGATCCTCCCGCTGGTCCCGCACGCGCTCGCCCTGATCCGCGGAGAGCGGCCTGAGCATCCGGCGGCGAGGGAAACGGTCTCGTGAGAGCGGGGGATCTCTGCCGGGAGCGGTGAGGCCGGGGATCGACGGGCTCCTCGCGGATCCTTCTCCGGTCGCCGGGCGGCGTGTTGGCCTGATCACGAACCCTTCGGGGGTGACCTCGGAAGGCATTCCGACGTGGAAGGCTCTTCATGAGGCGCGCGACGTGCAACTTCTCCGCCTCTTCGGCCCGGAGCATGGCGTGGACGGCCGTGCAATCTACATGGAGGCCGTCGGCGACTCGGTTCACCCGCCGACGGGTCTTCCGGTCGTCTCTCTTTATGGCCGCAGCGTCGAGAGCCTGAAGACGCGGCCCGAGGACCTCGAGGGGCTCGACGCGGTGATCTTCGACGTGGCCGACGTCGGGGCGCGGTACTACACCTTCGTCTGGACCATGCTGCTCGCCATGGAGGCCTGCGCCGAGGCGGGTCTCCGATTCGTCGTGTGCGACCGTCCCAACCCCATCGGCGGCGCCGTGGAGGGCGCACCGCAGGAGGCGGAGTACCTCTCCTTCGTCGGGCTGCACCCGATCGCCGTGCGCCACGGACTGACGGCAGGCGAGCTCGCCCGGCTTCTCTCGGCCGAGCGCCACATCGGGGTCGACCTCCACGTGATTCCCGCCGCAGGCTGGACCCGCGAGACCCCCTTTGTGACGACGGGCTTGCCATGGGTCGCGCCCTCTCCCAACATCCCGACCACCGCGACCGCTCTCGTCTACCCGGGAATGTGCCTGCTCGAGGGCACCAACCTCTCGGAGGGACGCGGAACCACGCGTCCCTTCGAGGTGTTTGGCGCGCCGTGGCTCTCCGCCACGGCATGCGCCGAAGCGCTCAACGCCCTCGGACTCGCCGGCATGCGGTTCCTCCCGACGACTTTTCGACCGATGTTCGACAAGCACGCGGGGCAGATCTGCGGCGGCGCGCAAATCCACGTGACCGATCCCTCGGCCTACCGGTCCTTCGAGACGGGCCTGCGGATTCTCGACACCTCGAGGCGCCTGGCGCCGCGGGAGTTCCGCTGGCGCACGGAGCCGTACGAATTCGACGCGCGGCCCGCCATCGATCTGCTGACGGGCTCCCGGAGCTTCCGCGAGACGCTCGAAGCGGGCCACGACCCTTCCGGCGAGATCGCCCGCCACGACGAGGCGGCCCGCGCGTTCGCCGCGCGCCGCGAGGCATTCGTCCTCTACCCGGACCGGCGTCCCGCTGTGGTCGCCTTCGTCGGCGCCCACAACGCGGGCAAGACGACGCTGATCGCCCGCCTCGTGCCGCTGCTCTCGGCGCTCGGTCTGGCGGTGGGGACGGTCAAACACAGCTCGCGAGATGCCGAGGACGACATTCCGGGGAAGGACTCGCAGCGCCACGCCGCGGCCGGTGCCCGGGTGGGCGCCTTCGTGACCCCGGAGCGTACGACGGCCCGTCGGTTCGGCGGCGAGGAGAGCCTCGCGGCGGTGATCGCGCGGGAGTTTGGCGCGTGCGATCTGGTGCTCGTCGAGGGGTACAAGGCGCTTCCCATCCCCAAGATCGAGGTGACGCGCACGGCCGTGCGGCGGGTCCCCATCGAGGGAGTTGTCGCGCGCGTGACGGACGGTCCGGCGGAGGAAGCGATGCCGACACTGGCGTCGAACGACATGGACGCCATTGTGGAGACGGTCCTGCGGGTATCGGGTCTGAGGCGCCGCGGTCTTTGAGGCTCGTCGTCTTCGATCTGGACGGGACGCTCATCGACGGATACGCGGCGATTGGCGACGCGCTCGCATACGCGATGGAGCGGCTGGGTCTGACCGCGCCGCCGCCGGAGGCCGTGCGCTCGATGGTGGGCCACGGATTGGAGAGGCTCATCGAGCTGGCGGCGGGCGCCGAACGGGCGAGAGAGGGCGTTCGCCTCTTCCGGCAGCGCTATCCCGAGGTGGCGGTGGCCAAGTCGGAGCTTCTGCCCGGAGCTCTCGAGGTTCTCGCCAGCCTGCAGGCGCGCGGCTACGCCCTGGCGCTCGCCTCCAACAAGCCTCCCGACTTCTCGCGGCTGATCCTGGAGGCGAAAGGAGCGTTGCGCTTCTTTGGGGCGATCGAGGGCCCCGGCCCCGAAACGCCGGCCAAGCCCCATCCGGCCATGCTTCTTCGCGCCATGCGCGTGGCGGACGCGAACCCCGACGCGACGCTCGTCGTGGGCGACATGGAGGTGGACTCGGAGTTCGCGCGCGCGGCCGGCTGCTCCGTCGTGCTCATTCCGGGCGGGTCGCGCTCCCGCGAGGAGCTCGCCCACGTCGACGCGGACGGCCTGCTCGAAGCGCTCGGGGATCTGCCGGCGTGGCTCGAAGGGGGCGAGGGTTCCGCCCGATAGAATGCCCGCCGATGGCTGACCCGCATCCATGAGCCGGATCGTCGTCGCCGAGAAGATGGCGGAGGCCGGCCTCGCGCTGCTGCGCGACCGGAATCATGAGGTCGTGGACCTCTCGGGAGCGCCGCGGGAGCGATTGCTCGAGGAGCTCACCTCCGCCGACGCCCTGCTCGTGCGCAGCGCGACGAAAGTGGACGCCGATCTGCTCGCGGCGGCGCCCCGCCTCCAGGTCGTCGCGCGCGCGGGGGTCGGCGTCGACAACGTGGACGTTCCCGCCGCGACGGCGCGCGGCGTGCTGGTCTTGAACGCCCCCACGGCCAACGTCGTATCGGCGGTCGAGCACACGTTCGCGCTCCTTCTCGCCCTGCTGCGGAAGATCCCGGCGGCCTCCGCCTCGATGGCCGCGGGGCGCTGGGAAAAGTCGAAGTTCCTGGGCTCGGAGCTCGCGGGCAAGACCCTCGGGATCGTGGGTCTCGGGCAGGTCGGCTCGCGTGTGGCTGCCAGGGCCCGCGCCTTCGAGGCGAAGGTGCTCGGCTATGACCCGTTCCTATCCGAGGAGCGCGGCCGGCAGATGGGCGTGCCTCTGGTCGGCTTGAAGGAGCTTCTTGCCGGAAGCGACATCGTGACACTGCACGCCACGGCGGGGGAGAAGGGCAAGCCGCTGCTCGGCCGCGGCGAGCTCGCCGCGATGAAGCGCGGCGCGATCCTGGTCAACGTGGCACGGGGGAGCCTCGTCGACCGGACGGCCCTGACCGAGGCCTTGACGAGCGGGCACCTGTCCGGCGCGGCCCTGGACGTCTTCGATCCGGAGCCGCCGCCGCCCGACGATCCGCTCGCGAAGCTGCCCAATGTCGTAGCGTCTCCGCATCTGGGGGCTTCGACCGTCGAGGCCCAGGAGCGGGTTTCGCTCCAGACGGTCGAGTCGCTGCTCGAGGCGCTGTCGGGCGCCTCCTACGTCCCCGCGGTCAACCTGCCCTTCCGAGGGCCGGCGGACCCGACGGGCGCCGCGGCGTGGATGCGACTGGCGGAGCGCACCGCGCACTTTCTGTCGGAGCTGGCCGGGACGCGCCTTTCGCGGCTCGCCGTCGAGACGTGGGGCCTCCCGGAGGACCTGCTCCGGCCCGTGGCCGTGGCGGCGGTCAAGGGGGCGCTGGCCGGCCAGTCGCCGGAGGCCGTCAACTTCGTCAATGCCCTGCACGTGGCCCACGAGCGGGGGCTCGCGGTCTCCGAGACCCGTCACGAGGACCCCGGCAACTACGTTCGCTCGATCCGTGTCGCTCTGGAGGGGGGCGGGGGGCGCACACGGGCCGACGCCACGCTCTTTTCGGGCCGCGATGCGCGCGTGGTCGCCGTGGACGAGTTGCCTCTGGAGTTTCGGCCTGAAGGAACGGTCGTTTTCCTGCGCAACCGCGACGTGCCAGGCGTGGTCGGGAGCGTCGGCACGATCCTCTCGGAGGGGGGTGTGAACATCGCGAACTTCTCGCTCGCGCGCGGCAAGGGGCAGAACGCGGCGGCGGTGATCGCGGTCGACTCGCCCCCGCCGCCGGCGGCTCTCGAACGTCTGCGCGCCGCTCCCGCGGTCGAAGAAGTGCGGGTCGTGCAGTGGTGAGGCCCTGAGGCGGTGAGTCGTCTGCGGGTGATCGTGCTCTTTGGCGGCCGTTCCGTCGAGCGGGAGGTGTCCCGAATCTCGGCCCGCACCATCGCCGGCGCCCTCGACCCGAACAAGTACGATGTGCTCCCGCTCGCCGTGGATTTGGCGGGGCGGTTCCTGCCGGCGGTAGACTCCGCGCGCCTGCTGATTGCGGGCCCCGTGCCGGAGAAGGACCGTTCTCGCCAGCCGCCGGGCGAGGCCTTCCGGGCCCCGGTTCCCGCGGAGATCGGGCCCGGGCGTGCCGACGTCGTGTTCCCGATCATCCACGGCACCTCGGGAGAAGACGGGGTTCTGCAGGGGTTCCTCGAGACACTCGGACTTCCCTACGTGGGTGCCGGCGTGACGGGCTCGGCTGTCGGAATGGACAAGGCCGTCTTCAAGGCCCTCCTGCGCGACGCCGGCATTCCCACGCCCCGGGCCGTCGTCCTTTCGACGGCCGGCGACGAACGCGCGCGCGAAAGCCTCGACCGCGCCGGAATCCGGCTCCCGGTCTTCGTCAAGCCCGCGGCCGGCGGATCCTCGGTCGGCGTGACGAAGGTCAAGGTCTGGGAGGCGTTGCCCGCGGCAGTCGCGCTCGCCCTTCGCTACGACGAGAGGGCGCTCGCCGAGGAGGGAATCGACGCGCGCGAGCTCGAATGCGCCGTGCTCGGCGACGATGCGCCAAGGGCCTCCGCCGTGGGGGAGGTCGTCCCGGGCCGCGAGTTCTACGACTACGAAGACAAGTACGTCGAGGACGGAGCGAAGCTCCTCATTCCGGCGCCCGTCTCCGAGCCGGTCGCCCAGACGGTGCGGCGCCTCGCCGTCGAGGCCTTCCGCCTGGCCGGTGTGTCGGGGATGGCGCGGGTGGACTTCTTTCTCGAGCGCGGGACGGACCGGGTTCTGGTCAACGAGCTCAACACTCTGCCCGGCTTCACCGCGATCTCGATGTACCCGAAGCTCTGGGAAGCGTCGGGTCTCCCGCTTCCGAAGCTCTTGGACGAGCTCATCCGACTCGCTCTCGAGAGGCAGGAGCGGCGGGGGCGGCTCTTGCGCGAGCCGCCCAAGACGCTCGAGTAAGTTCAGTTCCCGCCCCAGATTTTCTCCCACCAGGGCTTGCCGGCCCCGGGCCCCGGCAGCTTCATCTTCACGCGGATCTGCTCGGGGCTCCATCCGGTCAACGTGGCCAGGTTCTGGGCCTCGCGCTCCCGTCGTTCGGCAACTTCCTGCCGGTAGCGCTCGCCCGGCTCGCAGGAGATCGCTCCGGCGAACGGGTGACGCAGCACGTACCGGCCCTGGAAGTTCGTCCGGTCCGCCGTCTGCTGGAAGACGAGGTCTTCGGGAAAATGCGCCTCGTCGTAGCGCAGGTGCAGGCGCGTCAGAAAGACTCCGACCCCGCCCCGGGCGGCCCCGGCGTCCTCCTCGAGCCAGAAGACCCCGAGCGATTTCAGCTCCTCCCGCGACAGCGGATCCGCCGCGCAGGGATCGCACCAGCCCATGTCCCACGCGTACTCGAGGAAGACCGCCTGCATCCGCTCGCGTTTGACCTGCTCGGAAAAGAGCGCCTTGTAGAAGTCGGCGAACTCCTCCTTGACGTACAGGGGCACCTCCTGATCCGACGGCAGGCGCACCGTGCGGTAGTTGGTCGTCTCGACCCTGCCGTGCCGCGTCAGGGCGTAGAGGAACAGTTCCTGGGGTCCGTACGCGTTGACCATGCCGAGGCGGATCGGCAGCATGAACCGGGGCGACTCGTAGGCGACCTGGATGGGGCGCAGGTACGCGAAGCCCAGGCGGGCCTGCTCGGTGAGGTTGACCTTCGCCACGAAGAAGCGCATCCGCTGCTTGATGTAGCCTCCGAGCACGCGCGAGGCGCCTTCGGGAATCCGATACCGGTTCGCCTTGAGCCAGGTCTCGAGGCCGTCCGACTCCTGCGCCGAGAGGATCAGGATGTCGTACTCGCCGACGGTATAGCGCGCCTCGACCGTGACGCCGAGACTCTTCTCGTGCACCGAGGGCCCGGCGGCGGGGAGAGCGTCCGCCGCGGAGGCCCTGGCTCTCTGCTCCATGAGGAGGCGCCGGCAGGGATCCGGGTCGAAATACTCGACGAGACGCGGCGCCGAATAGGCGTCCAGGTGATCGAGGAGGGACCGCTCGCCCACGTGGATCTGCTCTCGTGTCAGGAACGTCGGCACCGGGACGACGACGGCGAACTCCTTCGGGTCACCCTGGAAGTCGTTGGCCATCGTCAGGACCGTGCGGTCGCCGTCGCGGACGAGGACGACCTGCGAGGCGCGGTTGAAGAGCCTCGCGTCCCCCCGCGCCACGTAGAACCCGCAGAAGGGGAGGGCGGGCCGGCTCGCCGCGAAGAGGATCAGGGAACAGGCCAGCGCGGGCAACAGACGCTTCATCGAAGACTCCTTTCGGAAGGGCCCAGGCATGCCGCCGCCCGGGCAGAACATGATCGAGGAGCGGGACGAGGGGGGAGAGGAAGAAGAGCGACCAGAGTGGGCCGTTGGTCCGGAAGAGTCGGAACTGGATGAAAGCGGCGCCGGCGGCGACGAGGCAGCCGTAGAGGACGCGGCCGGCGCGCGAGTCCGGGGTCGTCTTCGGGTCCGAGATCATGAAGAAGGCGAAGATCAGCAGCGCGCCGCTCTCGAGGCGGTGGAGCGGAATCGCGAGCGGCTCGCCGAGCCAGGCGGAGCGCGCGACGACGAGCGCCAGGTAGACGCCCAGGAACGACATGGTGACGTCCGCGCGGGCGGCCCGCTGCACGACGAGGCCGCCGGCGCAGGCCAGGAGAAACCCCCGGAACGCCGTCTGCCCCCACTGCCCCGGCGAGATCCAGGCGTCTCCCGTCGCGAGGATCGACACGACGATTCCGAAATTGGAGGGGTTGAAGACGTGCTTGCCGCGCCAGCGCAAGAAGAACTTGCTCGAGATGGCTGCCGCCGCGGCGAGCACGGCGAGCGGCGCGGAGTTGGTTCGAAGGAGGAGGCAGAGCGAGAGCCCCGAAATCAGGGCGCTCTTGGGCTCGAAGGCGGAAAGACGGAGAATTCGGGTGCAGGCGAGCTGCGTTGCCAGCGCCGCGGCGAGGAGAAGAATCACACGGGGCGCCGAGACGTTCATGTCCAGGCTCGCGAGACCGTAGAGGAGAAGCAGGAAGAGCGTCGCGACCTGGTAGAGCCGGGGATCGGCGGTGCTCCGGCGGATCGCGGGCGGCGGGGACGATCGGGCCGGGCCTCCGCTCATGCTTCGGAAGGACACCGCCCCGAGGGGGTCGGTTCCCGGCGGGTCTAGAATCGCAGAGGCAGTGACGGAGCAGGGATGAGCTCAGCGGATCCGACCGAGGCCCTCACGGTCCGCCCGATCGAGTCGGAGGCGGAGGCGCAGTGGTGCGCGCGCCTGATGTCTTCCTCGGAGCCGTGGACCACGCTCGGCCGGACCTACGCCGAGTCGCTGGAAAAGATGCACGACACTTCACGGGAGAGATACATCGCGCGGCTGGGGTCCGTGCTGGCCGGCTTCCTGGTCCTGAACCTGCGCGGCACCTTCGTGGGCTATATCCAGAGTGTTTGCGTCTCGCCGGAGTTTCGCGACCGCGGAATCGGGACGAAGCTCGTGGAGTTCGCCGAGAAGCGCATCTTTCCCGAGTACCCGAACGTCTTCATTTGCGTCTCCTCGTTCAACTACCAGGCGCGCAAGCTCTACGAGCAGATGGGATACAAGATGGTGGGCGCGCTGATGGACTATCTGGTAGGCGGCCACTCAGAGCTGCTGCTTCGAAAGACGATCGGTCCGATCGCCGACTTCAAAAAGACGGCGCGTTGAAACTCCAATTCGGCCAACCGGCTGAATTCCGTCATCCCTGGCGATCTTGCCGGGAATGTCGGTTTTCGGCTCAGGGCCTTCCGAGCTCGGGACGGCGGCTCTCATTCGGGGACCCCTCCCTCATCTGCACGGGCGAGGCCGGCAGCCGGTCGTAGACGGGCAGGCCCCCTGGACCGTAGCGGCCGAAGGTCAGGACACCGGTCGGGCAGGCCTGGACACAGGCCGAGCAGCGCACGCACTGGGGATCCGCCATCGCCACCCCCTTGTTGGCGAAGTTCATGACGTCGATGCCCTGGTGGCAGACGGACGTGCAGACGTTGCAGGAGATGCACTTCTCCTTAGCGGCGAAGATGCGGAAGCGGGTGAAGCGCGCGTAAACGTTCATCAGGGCGGCCAGCGGGCACGCGAAGCGGCACCACACGCGCCCCGAGAACCAGAAGTAGAACCCCACGCCGACGATCCCGGCCAGCAGGATGTCCACGACGTGGTAGTAGTTGAGCTCGACGCCCAGGACCGACCAGCCCGAGAGCATGCCGTTGAAGAGGCGTTCGGACGCCCGGCCGACTCCGGTGCCCGGGGCGACCCACGAAGCCGTGCGCGCTCCGAGCAGCAGCAGCGCGGCCGCCAGCACGACCTGTCCCGTCATGTTGACGCGGTTCCAGAGCGGCCCGTGCGGCATCTTCTGGCGGTGCGCGTCCCCCATCGTCTCCGCGAGCGCCCCGCACGAGCAGATCCATCCGCAGTAGGCGCCCTTGCCCCACTTTCGGACCAGGAGCGGAATCAGGACGAAGGTTTGCAGGAAGGCGATCACGAGCCACCAGGTCATCGGTTTCCACGAGAAAACGTTCCAGACGAAGAGCGGCCAGGCCAGGATGAGCCCGAAGGCCCGCCAGTATTCGCGCCCCTGGCCCGACCCGGCTGCGGGGAACAGGTTGTCCGCGATCGTCTTTCCGAGACCGGCGTCGAAGGCGCCGTTGTGTCCGAGGTAGGGGAGCAGGAGGTAGGGAGCCAGAAACAAGGGAATCCACTGCACCGCAATGAGCGTCCAGGTCTGCCGCGTCACGTAAGGGGTCTTGCGTCTTCTGATCCGCGCGATCCCGAAGAGGAGCACGCAGAGGCAGTAGGCGAGCGAGTAGAAGAAGCCGGGGTCGGCCAGCGAGACAGCGAGCGTGCCGAGAAGGGTCGCGGGGTCGTGGGCGTCACGCGCGAGCGCTCCTCCCGCCCGGGCGAGAAGCCCCGGTACGTTGTACGGGAAAAGGCCCTTCTGCTGAAAGTACTGGTTGACCGCGCCGCCGGCCTTCCAGTTGTAGAGAAAGACGCAGAAAGCCAGGAAGGCCGCGAACGAGAGGGCCGTGGCGGCCCGCCACTCGCCCCGAATCGGAATCCCGGAGCGCCGGAAGAAGTCGAGCGGCGCCTCCCGGCCGAGCATGGTGAAGACCGCATCGTTCGCGATCGACTCCTCGGTACCGGTCTCGTCCGCGAGGACGGCCACGGACCGCTCCAGGCGAACGACCCGTGACCCGAGCGCCAGGCGGACCGAGCCGGGAGCGTGCGTCGTCTCTTCCGTCTGCAGGAAGGGGCCCGTCGAGGTCGTGACCCGTTCCGAGCTCGGATGCTCGATCGAGACCTCCGCTTCCGGATCGCGCTCGAGCATCCGGACCTTCTCGACGTTCTCCTGCTTGCATCGTGGGAAGTCCTTGCGCCGGTACGAGAGCGTCACGTGTGCTCCCGCCGACGCGAGAGCGATCGCCGACTCGAGCGCCGAATCGCCGCCTCCGACGACGAGCACGCGCTGGCCCGCGAATTCCTTCGGGTCGTAGAGCCGGTTGAAAACCTTCTCGAGGTCCTCGCCGGGCACTCCGAGGCGCTTGTGGTTGCCGCTGCGGCCGATCGCCACGACGACGCGCCGCGCTTTGCGAAGGACAGGCGCTCGGCCGCTGAGGCCATGAAGAAAGAGGAGCTCACCGCGCCTCTCGATGCGTTCGATACGGGCCGCCGTGGGGACGATGCCGGCCTCCCGGCACTGACGCTCGAGGTCCGCGAGCAGATCCTCCTTGGGGTGGACCTCGGGCTGGAACTGGAGCCCGCCCGTCGGCTTCATGCCGGTCGGGTACGTGTAGATGGGCTTGCCCTTCGGAAAGTTGACGACCGTCGCGAAGGGCTCGGCGGCCTCGAAGACCTCGAAGCGCACCTCCGCGCGTTTCGCTTCGAGGGCGGCGGCGATGCCCGAGACTCCCGCCCCCACGATCGCGATGTCGACGGTCTCGGGATCGCCGTCAGCCCTTGCCGCGAAGGCCTGCTCCGCCAGGATGGCTTGCACGGCGCGCGCTCCGGTGTCGGAAGCGAACTTGAGGAGGGGAATGCCCGTCAGATCTCCGACGATTCGGACGCCCGCGACCGCCGTCGTGCCGTCCTCACGGACGTCGGGCAGCTTCTCGACGGTCCCCGCCGGCCACATCGTGTGGAGCCAGCGGGTGTAGCGAAAGATCCAGGACAGCATGCGCATGGGTTGGATGTCGTCGGCGGGAGCTCGGTTTCCCGGCCGATTGTAGTCCGGCTGCCGTCGGAGGATTTGCCGTTAAGCTCGTGGCCATGCCGGAGCTGCCGGACATCCTGGCCTATCGTGCGGCCATCGAGGCCCGCATCGCGGGCCGGAGGCTCGACGCCGTACGCCTGCGCAGCCCCTTCCTCCTGCGCTCGATCGTGCCGCCGCTTTCCGAGGCGGAGGGCCGCCGCGTCAACGGAATCGGCCGAATCGGGAAACGCCTCATCTTCGAGCTCGAGGGCGACCTCCACCTGGTTCTCCATCTCATGATCGCCGGGCGGCTCCACTGGAAACCGCGTGGAACGAAGGTCGCCGGCCGGATCATTCAGGCGGCCTTCGACGTCGAGAACGGGACATTGCTGCTGACTGAGGCGGGCTCGAAGCGCAGGGCTTCTCTCTGGCTGGTGCAGGGCCGCTCGGGCCTCGCGCAGTTCGATCGGGGCGGGCTCGAGGTTCCGGGGGCGACTCTCCGGGATTTCCGAGAGGCGCTCACGCGCGAGAACCACACCGTCAAGCGCGCCCTGACCGACCCGCGCCTCTTCTCGGGAATCGGAAACGCCTACTCCGACGAGATCCTGCACCGCGCCCGCGTCTCGCCGGCGAAGTGGTCGACGCGGCTCGACGATGCCGAGGTCGCGCGGCTCTGGAAGTCGACTGGCGACGTCCTGACCGAATGGAGCGAGCGGCTGGTCGCCGAGGCCGCGCGGGGCTTTCCCGAGAAGGTCACCGCGTTTCGCGAGGGGATGGCGGTGCACGGGCGCTTCGGGAAGCCGTGCCCGGTCTGCGGATCGCCCGTCCAGCGCGTCGTCTACGCCGACAACGAGTCGAACTACTGCGTCACCTGCCAGACCGGCGGAAGGCTCCTCGCCGACCGCGCCCTCTCGCAGCTGCTCAAGGGGGACTGGCCGAAGACTCTCGAGGAGCTCGAGGAGCGCAAGCTCTCGTCGCGATGAGGCCTCGGGTGCGCCATCAGTGCCCGCGCAGGAGGAGTGTGCGCGCCTGCGCCGCCCTTCTAGCCGCGGTCGCGGCGGGAAGGGCTTCGGCCCTTGCCGAGGCGGGCGCCGGTCCGCCCGCCCCGGGGGAGACCGAATTTTCCGTGCTGGCGGGCTTCGGATATGGCGTCAAGCTTCATTTCGGCACGAGCGAGGAGCAGTTCGGGCTGCTCGAGCCCCAGGCCGGCATCGGGCTCGGGCCGCGCTTCGAGTACCTGATCGAAGGCCATCTGGGCAAGTACTTCCGACCCTCGGGTTTCGCGGCCGGACTCGTGCCCGTGGGCGCGCGCTACTTCTTCGGGACGGGCAGCGTGGCGCCCTACGTCGCGCTCGGCGCCGGCTTCTGCTGGACGGACCTGCAGGTCGTAGAGATCTCCCGCCGATTCAACTTCATTCTGCAGGGGGGTCTCGGGCTTCGGGGGGCGCCCCGGGCTGGGCGGGCCTGGACGGTCGAGGCACGGTTTCTCCACTATTCCAACGCGAACACCGTGTTGCCGAACCTCGGCTTGAACGGCGTCGTGCTTCTTCTCGGCTGGCGCCTGCGCTGAAGGACCGTCGCTCGCGCTTCCCTCGGGGCCTGCGCCCGTTGGGCGCACCGGCGAGCGGCTCGCCCGGATGCGGGCTCGACCGCTCGCCTGGCCCCTCGTTGCGCGATCGCTCCCGCGGCGCGCGCCTCCTCCCTCGATTCCCTCGGGAGACTTCGCGCGCCGCGACCGGGGCTGGCGCCGGGCGGAGACCCGTGGTGCCGGTACCTCTAAGGACGCAGATCCCGCGCAAGCGAAGGCGACGGCCTAGTCGGGGAGCTCGCCCCGCAGGATCGCTGCCAGCCGAAGCGGATCGAGGTTGCCGCCCGAGACCACGGCGACGATCTTTCCCGGAGGACGGTTCTCCTTCAAGGCGGCAGCTACGGACGCCGCCCCCGCGCCCTCCGCGACGACGCGGTGGCGTTCGGCGAGGAGGCGCACGGCGTCGGCGATCTCGGACAGCGAGACGCCGATCGATCCCGAGAGGAGCATTCGCGCGAGCGGCCACATCTCGGGAAGAAGCCGCGCGGCACCGATGCCGTCGACGAAGCTCCTGCGGTAGGTGACCGTTTGGGGCTCGCCCGCAGCGAGCGAGGGCGCCAGGGGTGCCGCGGTATCGGCCTCGCAAGCGAAGACGCGGGCTTTCGGGCGCAGCGCGCGCAATGCCGAGGCAATCCCGCAGGAGAGGCCTCCTCCGCCGAAAGGAACGAGAACCGTGTCGACGTCCGGCAGATCCTCCAGGATCTCGAGCCCGATCGTGCCGTTGCCGGCAATCACCGCCGGATCGCTCACGGGATGGATGAAGCGGCCCGGGATGCCCGGATAACCATGGTCCTCGAGCACCCGCCACCAGCGCTCGAAGGGAAGCGCGAGGATGCGGCCGCCCAGGCGCTCGATCGCCGAGAGCTTCACCCGTGGCGCCGTATCGGGCACGATCACCGTGCAGGGAACGCCGAGGCGGCGGGCGTTCCATGCGACGCCCTGCGCCATGTTCCCGGCGCTCGCCGTGGAGACGCCATCGGCGAGGTCCTCGGGCCTCGCGAGGGCCATCGCGTTTCCGGAGCCCCGGATCTTGAAGGAGCCGATGGGCTGAAGATTTTCGAGCTTCAGCCAGATGCGGTTGTCGGCGTCGGCGGAATCCAGTGGCACGAGCGGCGTGCGCCGGGCGATTCCCTGCAGGCGGAGGGCGGCCGCCTGGATCGCGTCGAGGGGGATCGGCTCAATCGGCTGCGTGGCGGCTGCCCCCGAACTCGAGGAAGCGCCCCGCGCGGCTCTTCCGGGCCTTCTCGTAAATGTGGCGGGCCGACGCGACGTCCTCGATCGCGAGGCCGAGGGACTTGAAGAGCGTGATCTCCCCGCGAGACCGGCGGCCCGCGACCTTTCCGATCAGGACCTCTCCGATCTCGCCGATGATGTGTCCGCCGTCGACGGCGCCCTCACCTCTTGCGAGGAGGAAGTCGCCGCCCTCGTTCTCGAGCGACTCGCGGCGGTCGGCGTAGAGCCTCGCCCGCGCGATAGCGTCGGAGTCGAGCTCGCGCGCGGTCGGGATGCTCGCGCCCACCGCGTTGATGTGCGCGCCGGGGGTGATCCACTCCCCCTTCAGGATCGGGTCGCGCGAGGCGGTGGTCGTGCAGATCAGGTCGGCACCCGCGACGGCCTCGCGCACCGTGTCAACGGCCTCAACCGGGACGCCGTGACGCCGGGACTCCCGCGCGGCGAATGTCCGGGCATTCTCGAGACTCCGGCTCGCCACACGCACGCGGCGGATCCCGCGCACGCAGAGCATCGCCTCCAGATGCGTGCGCGCCTGGACGCCGGAGCCCAGGATCGTGAGATCCGCGGCGTCGTCTCGGGCGAGCGCGCGGGTGGCGACGGCGCTGACGGCCGCGGTGCGGATCGCCGTGATCGAGGTGGCATCGATGACCGCGAGAAGGCTCCCGTGCCGCGTCTCGAAGAGCAACACGGCTCCCTGATGACTGTCGAATTCCGTGCCCTCGTTCTCTGGGAAGACCGTGATGGCCTTCAGGCCCAGGACGCCTTCCGGCGGCAGCACGCCCGGCATGACGCCGAGGGCTGCCTTGCGCCCGGGAAGCCAGAGGATCGAGCGCAGCGGCAGGAGCGTCTCGCCCCGTGCGAGCTCCCGCATCGTCTCGTCCATGGCCTCGATGCACTCGTTCATGGGGAGGAGGGCCGGAACCTCGGCCTGCGTCACGACGAGAGTCTCCATGAGCGCGCCTCCTACTGCCACCGGAAGATCTTCAGGGCGATGCCGAAGCTGGCGAGACCCCACGCGGCCAGAATCGCGAGATAAGCCACGATCGCGCCCGGCCCCTTGCCCTCGAGCATCACGGCGCGCAGGGCGTCGTTCAAGGCGGTCAGCGGCAGGGCCTGGATCAGCGGCTGCGCGGCCTTCGGGAAGCGCTCGGCCGAAAAGAAGACGCCCGACAGGAGCCACATCGGGACCATGACGAAGTTCATCAGGCCGCTCGCCGCCTCGAGCGTCTGCGCGCGGGCCGCCACGAGGAGCCCCAGTCCCGCGAAGGAAAGCGCGCCCAGCAGCGCCGTGAAGAGCAGCAGCGCGAGGGAGCCCCGGATCGGAACTCCGAATGCGAGGACGCCGAACATCAGGATGACGGCGATCTCGAGGATCAGGAACACGAAGCGCGACAGAATCTGCGCCAGCAGATACTCGGACTTGCGCATGGGCGTCGCGGTCATCAGCTTCAGGGTCTTCTTCAGGCGCGCGTTGACGATGCCGAACCCGATGCCCCAGATGCCCGTGCCCATCAGGTTCAGGCCGAGGATTCCCGGAAGGAGGAAGTCGATGTATCGCGAGCCCTTCTCGTGCATCGGCTCTTCGTGAATCCGGACCGGATCCTCGCGGCCGGCGGCGCGCTGGATGGCATCGTCGACCTCCAGGCGCGCCAGGCGCGCGTCCGGGCGGGTCGGATCGAAGTGGTAGACGAGCGGGTCACCGCCCTCGACCAGGAGAGCGATCTTCCCCGTCCGAAGCGCCTGAAGCCCCTCCTTGAGAGAGGCGAAGGGAATTGTCTTCAGGGCGTTCGAGGCAAGGGGCGGCTGTGGAGGCCCGGCCAGGCCGACCGGGACCTTGTCCGGCGCGTGGTCGCGAAACGCGAAGCCCAGGACGACGGCCATGATGACGGGGAAGGCGAAGACCCAGAAGACGGCCTCGGGCTCGCGGATGAACTCGAGGACGCGGGCCCGGGTGAGGGCGTAGAGAGGCGGCCGGCGCCTACTCATCGCGCAGTTCCCGGCCAGTGAGCGAGATGAAGACGTCCTCGAGGGTCGCGCGGTGCGTGGAGAGGGAGAGAAGCTTCGAGCCACTCCGCTCGACCCGTGAGAGAAGCGCCGGCACCGCCTCGACGAGCGATGCGACGCTGACGAACCACCGATCCTCGCGCTTGCGGCAGTCGCGCACGCCGGGGAGAGCCTTCAGGTCCTCCGCCGCGAGCCCGGGCTCCGAGGCGAACTCGACGATGTGGGGGGCGTGCAGGGCGGCGATCAGTTCCGCGGGCGATCCCTGCGCGATGATCTTTCCGTGGTCGACGACCGCGACGCGGTCGCAGAGGCGCTCCGCCTCGTCCATGGAGTGGGTCGTCAGGAGGACGGTGCGGCCTGCCGCGCGGAAGGTTTCCATCTTCTCCCAGAGCTGGAGGCGGCTCTGGGGATCGAGCCCCGTGGTCGGCTCGTCCAGGAAGAGGATCTCGGGATCCCCGGCGAGAGCGCAGGCCACGGCGAGGCGCTGACGCTGGCCGCCCGAGATCTTGCCGACGCGCGCATTGCGTTTCTCTTCGAGCGAGAGCTCCTTGAGCAAGAGCTCCGGATCGCGTCCCCTGGGATAGAGGGAACGGAAGAGGTCGAGCGTCTCGAAAACCGTGAGCTTGTCGGAAAAACGCGTCTCCTGGAGCGAGACTCCGAGCCGGGCCCGGAGCTCCCGGGCATGCACACCCCACTCTCGGCCGAGGATGCGGACCTCGCCGGCGTCCCGCGGCGTGAGCCCCTCCAGGATTTCGATGGTCGTCGTCTTGCCCGCCCCGTTGGGACCGAGCAGGCCGAAGCATTCGCCGGAGCGCACCTCGAGATCGAGGCCGTCGACGGCTCGCACCTGCCCGTAGCGCTTGGCAAGGCTGCGGCACTCGATCGCGAGGGGCGCAGGGGGGCCGGCGGAGGGCGGGCGAGCGCTCATGGGGAGCGCTGAGTTTAGACTGGAGGCTGCCAGGAGGCTGCCAGGATGTACTGCGGACGGTGCGAGACTCCCGTCGGTCCGATACTCGCGGTCGTGGACGGACGGGACACTGGTGCGCCTCGACTTCGAGAAGGGCTGGCGTACGGCGCCGGCGAGAGTGGGCATCGATTCCGCGCGCTGCCGGGACGTCTTTGCGCAGCTCGAGGAATACTTCGACGGCCGTCGGCGGGAGTTCGATCTGCGGCTCGCGCCCGAGGGGACGCCCTTTCAGTAGACCGTGTGGAAGGTGCTCTGCAAGATCCCGTACGGGCAGCGCGTGGCCTATTCGGAGATCGCGCGCCGGATCGGCCGTCCCGAGGCGGTGCGCGCCGTGGGCGCGGCAAACGGCGCCAATCCCATTGCGGTCGTGATTCCGTGCCACCGCGTGGTGGGCAGCGACGGCTCGCTGACGGGCTACGGTTCGGGCCTGCCCATCAAGAGCTGGCTTCTCGACCACGAGGCCGGGCTTCGGAGGCTGCCGTTCTCCTCTCCGGGGGCGCCTCAGAAGGTGAGGCGCGCGGCGCCACGCCCGGGTCGCAAGGGAAATCGGGTTTGAGAGGGGGCCGGCTCCCTACCTCGGCACCACGATCCCTTCGAATCCCAACGCCTCGAGGGTCGCAAGCGCCGCCTGCGCGTCCTCGCGCGTGGGAAACGGGCCCACCTTGACGCGCGAAAGGCCTTTGTAGGGCTCCAGATACACTGTTGTTCCCGACGCGCGGACGCGGTCGGCGTGCCTGGCCGCCCGCTCGGGTTCGGCGAACGAGCCGACCTGGACCGCCCAGGCGCCAGTCGGCGAAAGGGGAAGTTGCGTCGGCGCAGCCGCGACGATCACCTCGATGCGGACCCGCGCGGTGCCGGGCCCGATCAGGTCGAGCTGCCGCGCCGCTCCCTGCGACAGGTCGATGACGCGTCCCTTCAGAAAGGGTCCCCGGTCGTTGATCCGGACACGTGCGGTTTTCCCGTTCTCGAGGTTGGTCACGTCGACCACGGTCCCGAGCGGCAGCTCGCGGTGCGCCGCCGTCATCTGCATGGAGTCGTAGATCTCGCCCGAGGCCGTCGGCTTTCCCTCGAAGCCGTCGTCGCCACCGTACCAGGAGGCCATGCCCTCCTGTGTCCAGCCGGGCGCCGGTGCGCCCGCAGAGGCCGGCGCAGCGGTCGAAGAATGCGGCGGGAGCGCCTCGTGGCCGGCCGAGGTCGGAGCGGGCCGCGTGCCCGAGCATGCCGGAACGAGCAAAAGAAGAAGGAGGGGCGAGAGCCGCCGAAGGCGCGCCCGGCTCAAACGCGGACCGGGGCCGCCGCGATTTCGGCCGCGCCCGCCAGCGCCGGGTCGAGCTCCTCGCGGACGAAGACCTCGACCTGCTCGGCGCAGCGGCCGATGAGCTTCTCGGGGCGCGCCGCCGCGGCGAGCTCCTCGGGGCGCATCCCGAACGCTTCGTCCGAGCCGAGCCGGTCGAAGAGGTCCGGCCGGCCGCCTTCGCGTGTCATCCGGTCCGCCGAGGCGCGGGCGTGGACGCGCAGCTTTTCGTGCAGATCCTGCCGGTCGCCGCCCCGCCGGACGGCCTCCATCAGAAGATTCTCGGTCGCGAGAAAGGGGATCTGGTCCTCGAGCCGGCGCCGCGCGACCTCCGGATGCACCACGAGGCCGGCAACGACGTTCTCGAGAAGGACGAGGATCCCGTCCGACGCGAGAAACGCTTCGGGCACTGCGATGCGCTTGTTGGCGGAATCGTCGAGGCTCCGCTCGAGCCACTGGGTCGCCGCCGTCATCGCCGTGTCGAGGGAGAGGGCGATGACGTGTCGGGCAAGCGCGCAGAGGCGCTCGGCGCGCATGGGGTTGCGTTTGTAGGGCATCGCCGAGGAGCCGATCTGACCCGATTCGAAGGGTTCCTCGAGCTCGCCGTCGTGCTGGAGAAGGCGCAGGTCCGTGCCGATCTTGTGGGAGGACTGGGCGAGTCCCGAGAGGACGTGCACGACGGTGTCGTCCTGCTTGCGCGAGTAGGTCTGCCCCGAGACGAGCTGTCGCCGGGCGAAGCCCGCCCGCCGCGCGAGCGCCGCGTCGAGCTCCTCGACCTTCGCGGAGTCGCCCTGGAAAAGCATGAGGAACGAGGCCTGGCTTCCGGTGGCTCCCTTGGCGCCCAGAAAGCGCATGCCGGCACGGGCCGCGCGCACGGCCTCGAGATCCGAGAGGAGGTCGCTCGCCCACAACGCGGCGCGTTTCCCGACCGTCGTCGGCTGGGCGGGCTGGTAGTGCGTGTAGGCGAGCGCCGGCAGATCACGGTGCGCGAGCGCGAAGTCGCGCAGACGCCGCAGCACCCCGACGAGGCGCCGGTCGACGAGCAGAAGGCCCTCGCGCATCCGCATGAGATCGGCGTTGTCGGAAACGTAGGCCGAAGTCGCACCCCAATGGATGATGCCGCGGGCGGCGGGGGCCGCCGCACCGAACACCCGGACGTGCGCCATCACGTCGTGCCGCGTGCGCTCTTCCTCGCGCGCCGCCGCCTCGAAGTCGATGGCGGAGAGGTGCTCCCGCATCTGGGCGGTCGCCTCCTCCGGAATGGGCAGACCCAGTCGGCGCTCCTCCTCCGCGAGCCACAGCCAGAGGCGGCGCCAGGTCTCGAACTTGAACTGCGGGGAGAAGAGCCGGGACATTTCCGCCGACGCATACCGGTCGGCGAGGGGATTGTCGGCCCGCTCAGTCCTCACTGCCGGCATCCTCTCCGAGGAGGAACTGTGTGGGGTCCTCATTGCCGCAGACCAGGCACAGGGCCTCGGCGACCTTGCCCATTTCCATCTCGAAGATGTAGCTCGGTGTCGTGCAGGTCTGGCAGATCAGGTAGTCGACCTCGCGGTCTTCGTCGGGAGTGGGCTTGCGGGGGGGCTTCGACTCCACGGGTGTATTTTCGCACGGAGCGGGGGCCCCTGGAGCGCTTCCGGGCTTGGACATCATCTGTCCCGCCCTCCCCGGCAGAATGCCTCCATGGGGATTTCCTGGTTGGCGCTCGTCTTGTCCGGGCTGGGATTCCTCGGTCTTCTGGCGCTGGGTCTCTGGCTTTTTTCGGCGCGCGTGCGGGGCGCCGCGGCGCGACTGGACCGCGTGCTCGTGGAGACCGCAGCGGCGCGGCAGGCGGCCGAGGGCATCGACCGGCGATTCGACGAGTTGCGTCGGTCGGTCGACGATCGGGTGCTGGGAGTGGAGCGCAGCCTCGCGGCAGGGCAGAAGAGCCTCACGGAGCACCTCGGCAGCTCGGGCAAGATGCTGCAGGACGTCGGCGAGAAGATGGGCCGCATCTATGAGGCCTCGCAGAAGATCGAGAAGCTCGCCGGCGACGTGACGCGTCTCGAGGAGCTGCTGAAGCCTCCGAAACTCCGGGGAGCCCTGGGCGAAACGTTTCTCGAGCAGACCCTCGCTCAGGTGCTGCCTCCGCGCTGCTGGCAGATGCAGTACCGGTTCGGCGACTCCATCGTGGACGCGGCGATCTTCGTCGGGGAGCGGATCGTCCCCGTCGACAGCAAGTTTCCGCTCGAAAATTACCGGCGCTCCCGGGAGGCGCCCGACGAGGCCGATCGGCGGCGGGCTCTCAAGGACTTCGGATCGGACGTGCGCCGCCACGTCGACGCGATCGCCGGCAAATACATCCGGCCGGAGGCCGGCACCTACGACTTCGCGTTGATGTACGTTCCCGCCGAGGCCATCTACAGCGAGATCGCGGGAGACGGCGAGGAGGCCGCTCTGGCCGACTACGCGGTGGAGAGGCGCGTCATCCCGGTCTCCCCCCGCCTCTTCTACGCGTACCTCGCGACAGTGGCGATGGGGCTCAAGGGCCTGGAGCTGCAGCAGGGCGCTCGGGAGATCGGCGAGAAGCTCTCCGAGCTCGCGAGGCTCTGGGGGAAGATCGAGGAGCCCTTCGGCCGGATCGGCGCGCATCTTTCCAACACCCAGAAGCAGTACGAGGCCGCCACGCGCGCGATCGACCGCTTCGGGGCGCGCCTGGAAGGAATCGCGGAGCAGGCCGGCGAAAAGCTCGAGGACGAGTCACCAGCCTTGCCGCTTCTGCCGCCTTCGTAGCTTCCCGCACGTCGCCCTTCCGTGCCGGTCCGTCCGGGCGGCGGAACCCATCTGGTAGAATCTCGCGCCTTTCGCCCCCATGAGCCTTCACGTCACCTCCGAGGTCGGCAAGTTGAAGTCGGTCCTCGTCCATCTCCCGGGGCCGGAGATCGACCGGATGGTGCCCTCCATGATGGAGGAGCTCCTCTTCGACGACATCCTTTACGGCAGCCGGGCGCGCGAGGAACACCGGCGTTTTCAGCAGGTTCTGGGGTTCGTGGCCGACGAGGTCCTGGACGTTCAGCAGCTTCTGGAAGACGTGCTTGCCGTCCCCGAGCAGCGGGCGGCGATCGTGGAGGATCTGAGCCGGACGCTGTCCTGGGGTCCGGAGATGGGCGAACGCTTGCAAGACCTGACGCCGGAGGGCCTCGCCGCGGCCCTGATCACCGGCATGGAGCGGCCCGCGCAGGAGATGGCGCAGCGGACCGAGGACCTCTATTACCTGCCGCCCGTGCCGAACTACTTCTTCCAGCGCGATCCCCTCGCCGTCGTTGGCAGCCGGGCGATCCGCGGCTCCATGGCGACTCCCGCGCGCCTGCGAGAGCCGCTGCTCTCCGGGTACGTCTTCCAGTTCCATCCGCGCTTCGAGACCGAAGGCGGTCGGTTCTGGTTTCGGGAGTTCTCCGCCGACTACGGCCGCGCGCACTCCTACGCGCGGATGCGGCCGACGCTCGAGGGGGGAGACATCCTGGTGCTCCGCGAGGACATCCTCGCGATCGGCTACTCGGAGCGCACCGAGAAGACCACGATCGAGCGGCTGGCGGAGTCCTTCAAGGCACAGAGGTCGCCCATCAAGCGCATTTTCGTCGTGGCCATCCCTCCGGCCCGCTCGTTCATGCATCTCGATACCGTCTTCACCGTCATTTCCCCTGAAGAGTGCCTCGTCTACGGCCCGATGATCCTGCCCGATGGAGCCGAAGAGGCCGACGTCTACGAGTGTGACCTGACCAAGCGCGAGATCACGTGGACGACCGAGAAGGATCTGCTCTCGGCTCTGCGTACGCAGAAAATGGACCTGAAGCCCATCCGCTGCGGAGGGGACGATCCGATCGCCGAAAGGCGGGAGCAGTGGACCGACGGCGCCAACGCCTTCGCCATGGCGCCCGGAGCTCTTCTGATCTACGACCGCAACGAGCGCACGGCCGAAGAGCTCGCGCGCGCCGGCTATCGGGTCGTCGAGGAGGCCGATCTACTGCTCGGCAAGACCGACCTGCAGCTGCGCAAGAAGAAGAAGTACGTGATTCGGCTCGCGGCCCACGAGCTCTCGAGGGCCCGCGGCGGGCCGCGCTGCATGGCGATGCCCCTTTCGCGCGAGGATCTTCCGGCGTAACGGATCGCCGCAGAAGGGTGTGGGATGGAGTTGCGAGTGCCGCCG
This sequence comes from uncultured Acidobacteriota bacterium, assembly GCA_963801275.1. Lineage (GTDB taxonomy): Bacteria > Acidobacteriota > Thermoanaerobaculia > UBA5066 > Gp7-AA6 > DATBFU01. The sequence continues at coordinate 38,355 of CAWDEF010000001.1, forward strand.
GGCCGGATGGAGGGAATCGCGATGCCTGCAATGCTTTCGCATTCTTCGCCGCGTGTGGCGAGTCAGGACATCGGAACGATGACCGCGCACTCGGCTTCGGCGATCGCGCACGAGCGGCGGCCGGGAGTTTCCGCTGCGGGGCCTGGCTCCGGGATTGAGAACTCCCGCCCGCCATCCGCGAACAGAACGCCAGCGCCCGACAGACGCAGCCCATGATCAACCAGACGCCCTTCTTTTCCTTCGTCCGACCCCTCGCCGTCGTGGCGTTCGGAGGCAACGCGCTGCTGCGCCCGGAGGACAAGGGCACGACGGCCGAACAGCTCGACCGCGCGCGGGAAGCCGTGCGATGCCTGCTCCCGATCCTGGGGCGGGGGTACGAGCTCGTCGTGGTCCACGGCAACGGGCCGCAGGTCGGCAACGTCCTGATCCAGGCCGAGGCCGCCGCGGACCGGGTCCCGCGCCAGACGCTCGACTTCTGCGTCGCGGAAACGGAGGGGTCGATCGGCTTTCTGCTCGAGCTCGCGTTTGCCAACGAGCTTTCCCGCGCCGGTTTCCGCAAGGAAGTGATCACGATCATCACACAGACCCAGGTCGACGCCGCGGACCCCGCCTTCCTGAAGCCGACCAAGCCGATTGGACCGTTCTTCGAGAAGGAGAAGGCCGCGGGCCTCATGGAAGAGACCGGCTGGGTGATGGTCGAGGACTCCGGGCGCGGGTGGCGGAAAGTCGTCGCGTCGCCCAAGCCCGTGGCCATTCGCGGCGTGGAGGTGGCGGCGGCGCTCGTCAACCGCGGCCACATCGTGATCGCCGCGGGAGGCGGAGGCGTGCCGGTGGTCGTGACCGACGAGGGAGACGTGCGCGGGGTCGAGGCGGTCATCGACAAGGATTACGCGGCGTCGATGCTCGCCGCGGCGCTCCAGGCCGACCTCTTCATCGTCCTGACGGGTGTCGAGCGCATCTCGCGCGACTTCGGAAAGCCTACGCAGCAGGCTCTGCCCGAGCTCGACGTCGAGACCGCGAGGCGGCTGCTCGCGGAGGGGCAGTTTCCTCCCGGCAGCATGGGGCCGAAGGTGGACGCTTCGATCCGGTTCATCGAAGCGGGGGGGCACGAGGTGCTCATCACGCGCGCCGAGTCGCTCGCCGAGGCCCTCGAGGGAAAGACGGGAACGCGCATACAGGGGAAGGCATGAAACGCGACTACGTCAACGAGAACGACTGGGCACCGGGCGAAATCGAGGGCATCCTCGATCTGGCGGCCCGCGTAAAGAAGAACCGACAGGAGTACCGGACGGCGCTCCAGGGCAAGACGCTCGCGATGATTTTCGAGAAGTCGTCCACGCGCACCCGCGTGTCCTTCGAGGCGGGGATGTTCCAGCTCGGCGGGATCGGGATGTTTCTTTCGTCGCGGGACCTGCAGCTGGGCCGCGGTGAGCCGATCTCGGACACGGCGCAGGTGCTGTCCCGCTACGTGGACGCCATCATGGCCCGCGTTTTCGCGCAAGCCACCGTGGACGGGCTCGCGAAGAGCGCCTCGGTCCCCGTCATCAACGGGCTATCGGACCTTCTTCACCCGTGCCAGGCCCTGGCCGACTTCCAGACGGTGCGCGAGCGCTTCGGGACGACGAAGGGTTTTCCCCTCTCCTACGTCGGCGACGGAAACAACGTGGCGCACAGCCTTCTCGTCACCGGCGCGAAGCTCGGCGCGCGGGTGTCGGTCGTGACGCCGAAGGGCTTCGAGCCCAAACCGGAGGTCGTGGCCTGGGCCGAGAAGGCCGCGTCGCAGACCGGCGGGGCCGTGCGGGTCACGACGTCGCTCGAGGAGGGTCTCTCGGGAGCGCGCGCCGTCTACACGGACGTGTGGGCCTCGATGGGGCAGGAGGCCGAGGCGGCCGCGCGGATCAGGGCGTTCGAGGGCTATGCCGTCACGGCGCGGATCTTCGGGATGGCCGCCCGAGATGCGATCTTCCTGCACTGCCTGCCCGCCCACCGTGGCGAGGAGGTGGAGGCTTCCGTGATCGACGGTCAGGCCTCCGCGGTCTTCGACCAGGCGGAAAATCGCCTGCACGCGCAGAAGGCGCTCCTGCTGACGCTCCTCGGAGCGGCATGAGCGAGCGGGCGGCTCGGAGAGGGCGGCGCGTCCGCCTCTCGCGCCGCGGCATCCTCGGCGCTTCCATCGTGGCGCTCGCGGCCTGCCTGGTCGCTTTCGTGTTCCTGTTCCGGCCCCGGCCGAGGCCCGCCGCCGCAGGGCAGCGGGTGAGCGTTTCGGCGACGGTGACCGTTGCCGAAACGGAGATCAAGCGAGAACCCCGCGCCGGCTCGGCCACGATCGCGAAGGTCTCGCGCGGCGCGCGCGTGGAGGTACGTCGCGACGACGGCTTCTGGATCGAGGTTCTGACCTCGGGCTCGTCGGGCTACCTTCCCGTCGACACGGTCGAGCGCGACACGGAGCGGGAGGCGCGGGAGCGGCGCGCCGGGACGATTCTTTCCTTTCCGCCGGTATCGGGCGTCGTCGCCGAAGACACCGACCTGCGCCTCTCGCCCTTTCCGATGGGCCCCCGGGCCGGAAGGCTCCAGAAGGGAACGGTCGTGAAGGTCTACTCCGTTGACCAAGCCTTCTATGCCCTGCGTGGCCCGGACGGCGGGCTCGCGTTCGTCGAGTCCGGAAAGGTGGATGTCGTCCCGCCCGATCCCGCCAAACCCGAGATCGTTCCGGCCCGGGAGCGCGCCCTGAAGGACCTTCAGGTCATGGAAGTGGCCGAGCCGCTGCCGGAGGCGCCCGGCGAAGAGGTGCTGCCGGTGGAGATTCCCGAGACGCCTCGCATGCGGCGGGGGCCGAGCGGGGCACCCGCGGGTCCCTCGGAGGCGGTCTCCCTCGAACCGGCGACGCTCTCGAGCAAGGTCGATCCCGTCTATCCGGACATCGCGCGACGCGCCGGGGTCGAAGGCACGGTCGTGCTGTCGGCCACCATCGGCGTGGACGGCCGCGTCACGGACGTGCAGGTCGTGCGTGGCCTCGGCTTCGGGCTGTCCGAGGCCGCGGTGGCCGCCGTGCGCCGATGGCAGTACCGGCCGGCCCAGGGGCCGGAGGGCCCGATCGTCTCCCGCAAGGAGGTCCGGATCGAATTCCGCCTCCGGCCATGAAGGTGGACCCTCGGGGTCTATAATTTTTCCGCGCCGATGCTGCAAGTTCTCTACGATGCCGATGGCCGGCAGCAGGCCTTCAACCTCTCGGGCGAGCAGGCGTCGATCGGTCGGGCCACCGACAACGACATCGTCCTGAACGACTTCTCCGTCTCGCGCCGGCACGCCTTTCTGCAGAAGGTGGGCGCCGCCTGGATCCTGCGCGACAACCACTCGACCAACGGCGTGCGGATCAACGACCGGCCGGTGCCCGAGTGCGAGGTCGGAAACGGGGTCCAGGTCACGATCGGCACCTTCCGTCTGCTCTTTCGGGAGCTCGCCGAGCCCGACGCGCCGCCGGACGCCCGCCTCGACTCCACGGCGACCTGCATCCGGCCGATCTCGGAATTCAATCTGGACTTCGGCCTGGACCGCGAGGCCTCACCCCTGCCGGAGTCCACGCAGAACCGCAAACGGGCGGCCCTCGACGTCGCCTACAAGAACAAGGTCTTCGAAATCCTGGTCCAGGTCGCCAAGACCCTGATTTCGGCCGACGAGATCGAAGCCGTGCTCGACAAGGTCATGGAGTTGATCTTCGAGTATCTGCCGGTGGACCGCGGCTTCCTGCTGCTCGAGGAGGGGGGGGAGCTGCGCCTTCGGATGAGCCGGTTCAAGTCCCGGCGGCGCGCGACCAGCGACGGTTCGGCCCCGTATTCACGCACGATTGTCGACATGGTGATGACGCAGAAAGTGGCGGTGCTCACTTCGGACGCTCAGACGGACGAGCGCTTCGGCGCCGGCATGTCGATCCGCATGCAGCAAATCCGGTCGGCCATGTGCGCTCCCCTCTGGAACCGCGACTCGGTGATCGGCGTGATCCACGTGGACTCGCCGCTGCACGTCGGGACCTTCACGGAACAGGACCTGGACCTGCTGACGGCGCTCGCCAACTTCGCCGCCGTGGCGATCGAACGGGCGCGTCTGCACGAGCGGGTGGCCGAGGAGAAGAGAATCCGCGGCAGGCTCGAGCGCTACCATTCTCCGCACGTCGTGGAAGAGATCATCGGCGACGGCGCCGCCGCCGGCGCCGTCAACGGGGTGCGCACGGGCAAAGTCACGATCCTCTTCGCGGACCTCGTGGGTTTCACGGCGCTCTCCGAGAAGATGGCCCCCGAGGCCCTCGCATCGCTTCTCACCAGGTTTTTCACGCTGAGCTCCGATGCCGTGTTCTCGCGCGAGGGAACGATCGACAAGTTCATCGGCGACGCGGTCATGGCCTTCTTCGGAGCGCCCATCGACCAGCCCGATCACGCCGAGCGCGCCGTCGCGGCCGCCCTCAAGATGCGCGAGGAAGTGGAGTTCTGGAACACGCAGCGGGCCGCAGCGGGCGAGACCCGGATCGAGGTCCGCATCGCCTTGAACACCGGTGAGGCCATCGTGGGCGAGATCGGTTCCGAGCGGCGAGTGGACTATACGGTGCTCGGCAACTCCGTCAACATGGCCGCCCGCATGGAGGAGTTCGTCGCGACTCCGGGTGACATCGTGATCGGGCCGAACACCTATGAGGCCGTCCGCAACAAGTACAAGGTCGCGCGGCTCGGGCACTACTCCTTGAAGGGTCTCTCGAGCCCGGTCCCGATGTACAAGGTGATCGGGGAGCTCTCGCCGGAAGAGACCATGGACCGCTCCTCGACGGCCGCCAAGACGCGTTGAGCCGTCGCTCGCGCTCGCTCCCGCGGCGCGCGCCTCCTGCCTCGGTTCCGAACACCATCCCGACTCGAGGGAGTCAAGCCGGAGGAGCGGTCACCGGCGTTGCGCTGCGAAACGCCGGTCGAGGGAGGCGTCGGGCGGGGCGAAGTCGAGGGCCCCGTAGGCTTCGTGGAAGCGGGCGGCCAGTCGCGGGCGACCGGCGTCGAGTTCGGCCAGGGCGAGGCGCTTGAAGGAGGCGGGCAGGTCGCGGTGGACCTCTCCGGAGAGCGGGTCGTCGGGATAGGTGCCTACGAAGAGGTTCGCGAACCGGGCGAGGTCCCGGGCCTGGGCGGCCTGGCGCTCGACGGGCAGCGACGGCCAGCGACGGTAGAAAGTGCGGAACCGCCGTGTGGCTTCGGTGTCCATCGCCGCGGGGATCTCTCCGACGGAGGCGTCGGCCGGCTCCTCGGCAGCGGGCTCGGACGCGAGCGGTCTGGCCGACGCTGCCGTCGCGGGATCCGGCGCGCCGGCCTCGGGAGCGTCCACGACATTGCGGCTGGCGTGGGACGGCACCGTCGTGTCCTCGGTCGCGCGGGTGCCGGGCTCCGAGGGGATCTCCCCCTCCGGAGGGGACGCCGTCGGCGCCGGCACAGCGACCGACGCGGGAACCCTCGGCGGCACCCGTCGGCTCCCCCGGTGGATGAGCGAGTAGACGCCGATCGCTGCTCCGAGAACGAGGAGCGCCGCGATCGACGCCGCCGGCCAGAGGCTGCTCGCCCGGGCGAGGGCCCGGACCGACGCGGCTTCTCCGACGGACGGCGCGAGCGGCTCGAGCCGCGCCAGCGCCTCCTGGAATTCCTCGGCGTTGCGGAACCTGCGGCTGCGGTTCTTCTCGAGGGCCCGACGCAAGACGGCCGCGAGGCCTGCTCCAAACGGCCCGGGCCACCGTGAAGTGTCGAGTGAGGGAGCCGAGGCGTGGAGATGCTGTCCGAGGTAGGCCTCGGGCGTCTCTGCTTCGAAGGGAGGCCGTCCGGCGAGCATTTCGTAGAGGACCACCCCGAACGAATAGAGGTCGCTCCTCCCGTCGATCGCCTCTCCGCGCGGCAGCGCTCCCGCCTGCTCGGGCGAGCAGTACTTCAGCTTGCCGACGAAGAGCCCGGTGCCCGTCATTTGCATCGTCTCCGAGGCCACGCGCTTGGCGATCCCGAGGTCGATGATCTTGGCCTGGAGCCGGCCTCCGGGCCCCTGGCGCAGCATGATGTTGTCGGGCGCGAGGTCGCGGTGGACGATTCCCTGCGCGTGGATCTCGGAGAGGCCGGAGAGCACCTGGCACGCAACGTCGAGGGCGCGGTCCGGAGGCATCGGACCGTTCTCCCTCAGCCACTGCTCGAGCGTGATGCCGTCGATGAACTCCCAGACCATGTAGAAGGAGCCGTCGGGCAGCCTGGAGAAATCGTAGAGGCCCGCGACATTGGGATGCCGAACCAGAGTCGCCATGCGCGCTTCCTCCTGGAAGCGCCGCGGCTCGGACGCCTCGCCGAACGGGTCCGGCTTGGTGACCTTGATGATGCGGATCTCCTCCAGGTGGAGATGCCGGGCTCGGTAGACGTGGCCCATCCCGCCCTCGGCGAGCTTGTCCAGAATCTCGTACTTTCCGTCCAGGAGCTGGCCGGGCGCGAGCCTGGGTGCAGCTAGTCCGCAGGAGGCGCAGAAGCGAGCGTCTTGGGGCATCTCGGCGCCGCAGCGCGGGCAGCGAGTTTCGCCGGTGCCCATCGCGCGCATTCTATGCGCCGCGTGTCAGAATCGTCGGATGGCGCCGACGCTCGTTCTGGTCACGACCCGGGCCGAAAAGGCGGAGGAAGCCCGGCGGATGGGTTTTCCCGTGGAGCAGCGGTCCGTGGACTTGCCGGAGCCGCAGGCGCTCGATCCCGGCGAGATCGTCGGGGCCAAGGCCCGCGGGGCCTTCGAGCATCTTTCCGTACCCGTTCTGGTCGAGGACTCCGGCCTCGGGATCGCGGCCTGGGGGGGATTCCCCGGAGCGCTCGTGAAATGGATGGAGAGGACCGTGGGCCTCGAGGGCATCGCGCGCATGCTCGATCCTTTTCCCGAGCGCGGCGCCACGGCCGTCTGCGTGATCGCCTTCTTCGACGGCCGGCGGCTCCTGACGGCCCGGGGCGAGACCCACGGCGCCATTGCCTCGGCTCCCCGAGGAGAGCGGGGATTCGGGTGGGACCGTCTCTTCGTCCCCGAGGCGGAAACGCGAACCTTCGCGGAAATGGAGCCCTCGGAGAAGGATCGCCTCTCCCACCGCTCGAGGGCATGGGCGGCGCTGGCCCGGAGCCTTCCGGAACTCGTGCCGGGGGGAGCCGTGGTTCCCTGAACCTTATGATTTACGGAGTGTAGCTTCGACGAGCGAATGAAATTAGGTTTAGAATGCTAGCCGACTTGTTAGCATTCGGAGAGCTTTGGAGATGGGGGCGGCCTGTCTCACGCGCCGGCGGCTCGGGGTGCCTGCGATGGAGCTAGCGGAGGTCGTCGGCCAGCTCCTCGCTCTGCGCCGGTTCCCGATCGAGCCGCTCTCGGGCGAAACGCCCAACGAGATTGCCGTGGGGACCGAGGGCGCGGTCGGAGATCGGTCGTATGCAATCCTCGACGAGCGTGACCGGCAGCCCCTGACCTGGCAGGCGGCACCCGAAGCCCTGCTCTATTCGGCGCGCTTCCTCGAAGATCTCGTCGTCGATGATCAGGAGGCCTGGATCCGCGTCCGCCTGCCGGACAGCCGGGAGTTCGAGATGCGCGACCCGACGTGGCTCGCGGACCTCGGCCGGCGGCTCGGACGACCGCTCGCGCTGCGTCGATCTCCGGAGACGGGCCCCGACTCCGGGCTGATGCATCTGATCTCTCGTCCCACGCTGCGGTTCGTCGAGCGGGTCTACGGCGCGCCGGTCGAGCCTTTCTGGCTGCGCGCAAACTTTCTAATCGATCTTTCGGAGGGCAAGGCCTTCGAGGAAGACGAGTGGGTCGGCCGCCAGATCCGCATCGGAGACACGCTTTTCGACGTGGTATCCCCGAGCCAGGGCTGTCTCGCCGTGGCCTTCCGACCCGAGGGCGCCGCCGGCGACGTCTCGATGGTCGATGGCCTTCTCAAGGTGCGCGGCGGAGCGCTCGGGCTGCGCGTGCGCGCGGCCAAGGGGCAGCGCATCCGCGTTGCGGATCCCGTCTCGCTGGTGGATTGATAGACTTCCCGGGATGGCGAGGCCGATCCGGGTCCTGATCGCAAAGCCCGGGCTCGACGGGCACGATCGCGGCGCCAAGGTGATCGCGCGTGCCCTGCGGGACGCGGGCATGGAAGTCATCTACTCGGGTCTTCGGCAGACACCGGCCCAGATCGCAGCGGCCGCGATCCAGGAGGACGTCGATGTCGTGGGCCTCTCGATCCTGTCGGGTGCGCACAACGTGCTCTTCCCCGAAATCCTGAAGCTGCTGAAGGAGCGGGGCGGCGAGGACATCCTGGTGCTGGCCGGCGGGATCATCCCCGACAAGGACATCGCGGCGCTGAAGGCGATGGGCATCCGGGAGATCTTCCTGCCCGGCACGGCGACCCAGACCCTGGTCGAGTTCATCCAGCGCGAAGCCGGTTCGAGGGTGGCGGGCTAGCCCTCCCGATCCATGGAGCGCCTCGAGACCCGCGTCGACACATCTTCCGAGGAGTTCCGGCAGCGGCGCGAGGCGATGGCGGACCTCGTGGCGAAGCTCAGCGAGGAGCTCGCCCGTGCCCGTGCGGGAGGCGCCGGACGCGAGAGACACGCCGAGCAGAAGAAGATGTTCGTGCGCGATCGGGTGGACGCGCTGCTCGACCCCGGCTCGCCGTTCCTGGAGCTCTCGCCGCTGGCCGCACACGGGATGTACGACGGGGAGGCGCCAGGAGCGGGAATGGTCGCCGGGATCGGTCGGGTCTCCGGACGCGAGGTGATGGTCATCGCCAACGACGCCACGGTCAAGGGCGGCTCGTACTTTCCGATGACGGTCAAGAAGCACCTGCGCGCCCAGGAGGTGGCGGAGCAGAACCGGCTCCCGTGCGTGTACCTGGTCGACTCCGGCGGCGCGTTCCTTCCGTTGCAGGCGGAAGTCTTTCCCGACCGGGAGCACTTCGGCCGCATCTTCTACAACCAGGCCCGGATGTCCGCCGAGGGCATCGCGCAGATCGCCGTCGTGATGGGTTCCTGCACGGCAGGCGGCGCCTACGTTCCGGCGATGTCGGACGAAGCGGTGATCGTCCGCGGCACCGGCACGATTTTTCTCGCGGGCCCGCCCCTGGTCAAGGCGGCCACCGGCGAGGAGGTGACGGCGGAAGACCTCGGCGGGGGAGATGTCCACACGCGCGTCTCTGGCGTCGCGGATCACCTGGCCGAAGACGACGCGCACGCTCTGGAGATTGCACGCTCGCTGGTGGGTTCGATCGGCGGCGTCAAGACGCTGCCGGCCGACCGCCAGGAGCCCGAAGAGCCGGCCTACGATCCGAAGGAGATCTACGGCATTCTTCCTCGCGACCTGCGCAAGCCCTACGACGTGCGCGAGGTGATCTCGCGTCTGACGGACGGCTCGCGCTTCCAGGAGTTCAAGGCCCGCTACGGGACGACCATCGTCTGCGGGTTCGCCCGGATCGCGGGATTCCTCGTCGGTATCGTGGCCAACAGCGGGATCCTCTTCTCGGAATCGGCGCTGAAGGCCACGCATTTCATCGAGGTGTGCGCGCGCCGAAACATCCCGCTCCTCTTCCTGCAGAACATCACCGGGTTCATGGTCGGCAAGGACTACGAGCGGGGCGGGATCGCCAAGGACGGCGCCAAGATGGTGCACGCGGTGGCCAATGCGGCCGTTCCGAAGTTCACGGTCATCGTGGGCGGGTCATTCGGGGCCGGCAACTATGGGATGTGCGGGAGGGCCTACGCGCCCCGCTTCCTCTGGATGTGGCCCAATGCCCGGATCTCGGTGATGGGAGGCGAGCAGGCCGCTTCCGTGCTTTCGACGGTCAAGCAGGAGCAGATCGAGCGCGCCGGAAAACCCGCGATGACCCCCGCGGAAGTTGCGGAGTTCGAGCGCCCCACCCGCGAGAAGTACGAGGTCGAGGGCAGCCCGTACTATTCGACGGCGCGGCTCTGGGACGACGGTATTCTCGACCCCGCCCAGACGCGCACGGCGCTCGCACTCGCGATTTCTGCCGCGTACAACGCTCCCATCCCCGAAACCCGGTTCGGCGTCTTTCGGATGTGAGCGCCGGCCGCCGTCCCTGCTAACATCGAGCGGTGATCCGGCTCCTTCCGATCCTCGCCCTCGCCGCGGCTGCGGCCGCCTCGCCCTTGACCCTCGCCATCCGACCCGGCTCCGCTGCCACGGTCGCGGCGGTCCTGTCCGGGCAAGCCCCGGGCCACGCCGATGGCGCCTTTTCGGGATCGGTGGCACTCAATGGATCGCCCGACGCGATTCCCGTCAGGGGCACCGCGCAGCGGTCGGGCGGCCTCCTGACCGTGCCGTTGACGATTCGGTATGCCGACGTTCCTGCCGACTGGGCCAACCGCTTCCGTCCGGGGTCGCTCGACGTGCGCCTGGAAGGCTCGATCGAGGGCGGGGAGCCCATCCATTGGACGGCGGCGGTCCCCTGGAACGCGATCCGGGTCGAAGGCGAGAAGGAAACCGTTGCGCAGTTCGTGCGCCTGGCGTCGCTCGAGCTCACGAGCTTCTCCCTCTTCGAAAGCGAGGCGCGGGCCGTCGTCTCCGTGAAGAATCCCTTCTCCTTCCCCTTGAAGATTGCGGGTGCTTCCTACACGGTCTTCGCCAACGACGCCGAAGTCGGCTCGGGCCGGACCCAGGGTCTCCTGCTGCACGCCGGCCAGGACAACGCCCTCGACTTCCCGATCGAGATCGAGCACGGCCCGATGCTCGCGGCGGCCGGCAGCGCCCTGGCCTCGGGCGGACGGGTCGCCGGGCACCTCCGCGGCCGGCTCGCGGTGCGTCTTCCGGGCGGCGACATCGAGGTGCCCCTCGACCTGTCCGGAGAGTTCGCACTGACCGAATGAGCGGAGGCGGTTCGTCCCCCTGTCTGCGGATCGAGTCCGAAGGCCCGGTCCGGCGAGTCGTCCTGACGCGACCCGAGGTCCGCAATGCCTTCGACGACGTCCTCATCCGGGAGTTGACGGATGCCTTCGCGCGGATTGCGGGCGATCCGGAGGCCCGGGCGGTCCTGCTTGCGGGGGACGGTCCCTCCTTCTGCGCCGGCGCCGATGTGAAGTGGATGCGGCGGGCGGGCACCTACTCGCGGGAAGAAAACGAAGCCGACGCGCTCCGGATGGCGCGGATGCTCCGGGCGATCGACGCTTGCCCGCGTCCGGTGGTCGTGGCGGTGCATGGGCACGCCCTCGGAGGGGGCGTGGGGCTCGTCGCGGCGGCAGACATCGCGATCGCCGAGGAGGGAACCGTTTTTTCCCTTTCCGAGGTCAAGCTCGGAATCCTGCCCTCCGTGATCTCGCCGTACGTGCTACGGGCGATCGGTCCGCGGAACGCTCGTGACTTGTTTTTGACCGGCGTCCGCTTCGACGCCCGGGAAGCGTTTCGGATCGGCCTCGTTCACGAGGTCGTGGCGCCCGGGGAGCTCCCCGATGCCTGCCGCCGGAAAGTGGACTCCCTCCTCACGTCGGGGCCCGAAGCGGTGGCCATCGCCAAGCGCCTGATCGAGCAGGTGGCCGGCCTCGGACCGGACGAAGCCATGTCTCTGACGGCCAGAACGATCGCCGAGCGGCGGGCCTCGGAGGAGGCCCGCGAAGGGCTCACGGCGTTTCTGGAGAAACGGCCTCCGAAGTGGGCGGTGCGGAAACCGGGCTAGCCGGCGCCGCAGGGGCGGTGGGCGCGGGCTGGCGGCGCGCCGCCTCGTCCTCGACCTCGGTCTTGCAGAAGTAGCACTTGACCTTCGCGCCGGGCGCGGAGTCCGGGCGCCAGGCGAAGAAGACCTTTCCGCACTTCGGGCAGACCAGCCGCTGCTGCCTTCCCGACAATCCGCCCTCGATCGACATGAGGAAAGTCTAGCCGTCCGCGACTGGATCCGACAGGGAAATCGCGAAGCCCTTAGAATCGTGCCCTTGCCGCGGGAGGCCAATCGATGAAGGGTCGGGCCGTTGGGCGGGCGTCGATTCTGTGCGTCGCCGCGGTTTTCGCAGCGGCCGCGGCGCCAACCGTCGATAAGGCCCCGGGTTGCCTGATGTCCGAGGTGCTCTCGCCGCACTCGACGATGGAAAAGAACCTGCGTGTGCTGACCGATCAGATCGGGGGCCGCGTGACCGGCAGTGCCGCCTACGAGCGTGCCCTGGCGTGGGGCCTCGCGGCGTTCCGGCAGGCGGGCGTCGACTCTGCGGCTCTCGAGGGCTATCCGGTGGCCTTCCGTTGGGAAGCGGAGGCGGCGCGTGCGGAGATCGTCGCGCCCTCGCGGTTTCCATTGAGGGTGGCCTCAATTGCCTTTTCCCCGTCGACGGCCGGCGCGCTCGAGGCTCCGCTGCTGGACGCCGGCGCGGGCAAGGAAGCGGACTTTGCGCGCCTCGGCGACTCCGCGCAGGGTTCGGTGGCCCTGGTCCGCTCCAAGGAGATGGCCTCTCTGGAAGACCTCTTCACGGAATATCTGAGCGGGCCGCAGATCATGCGCGCGGCCGTCGCCCGGGGCTGCGCGGCGATCCTCTTCATGTCCACGCGCCCTCGCGACCTGTTGTACCGGCACTGGACCACGTGGGCGCAAGTCGCCCCCATCCCGATGGCCCAGGTCGCGCGAGAGGACGGACTCCGGCTCGTCCGTCTGCTCGAGCAGGGTGAGGCCCTACGCGTTTCGGTCGAAGTGCGCAACCGCGTGGGCGGCGCCTGGGAAGGCCAGAACGTGGTCGCGGAGATCCGCGGCCGGGAGCTTCCGGGGGAAATCGTTCTGCTCGGCGCCCACCTGGACTCCTGGGACCTGGGCACGGGCGCCCTCGACAACGGCGTCAACTGCGCGCTCGTCGTGGAGGTCGCGCGGGCGCTCGCCTCGGGGCCGAGGCCGCGCCGGACCGTGCGCTTCGTCCTGTTTACGGGCGAGGAGCAGGGGTTGCTCGGCTCGCGCGCCTACGTGTTGCGCCACCAGGCCGAGCTCGACCGCCACGCGGCGGTCCTCATCCACGACATCGGCGACGGCCGGATTCGCGGCTACTTCAACAACGGCCGTCCCGACCTGACGCCGGCGCTCGCGGCGGCGCTTGCGCCGGTGGCGTCCTCCGGCGCCGGCGGATCGAACGACGAGGCGTTGCTGGGGACCGACAACTTCGATTTTCTGCTCGAAGGAGTGCCCAACTTCGTGGCGGACCAGGACACCGCGCCGTATCTGGCCGACTACCACGCGGAGTCCGACACGTTTGACAAGGTGAACCTGCCGGCGGCGCGCTGGAACGCCGCGGTCGCGGCCGTCGCGGTCTGGAATCTGGCGGACGCGCCCTCGCGTCCTGGCCCCCGCCAGACGCGCGCGCAGATCCGCGACGTCCTCGTCCGGGGCGCCCTCGACCGCCAGATGAAGCAGTACGGGATCTGGGAAGAGTGGGAAAACGGAAGCCGGGGGAGACCGAATTGATCCGGACCCTGCTCGTCGCCAACCGCGGCGAGATCGCGGTTCGCATCGCCCGCACGGCCCGCGAGATGGGGCTCGAGGCGGTCGCGGTCTATTCGGACTCCGACGCCGCTGCCTTCCACGCGAGGCAGATGGCCCGAGCGGTCGGTCTGGGCCCCGGCTCGCCACGCGAGACCTATCTCTCGATTCCGCGGCTGCTCGCGGCTGCGCGGGAGGCCCGCGCCGACGCGGTCCATCCCGGCTACGGCTTTCTCTCTGAGAACGCGGAGTTCGCCCGCGCCGTTCAAGACGCGGGTCTCGTCTGGGTCGGGCCGCCTCCGCAGGCGATCGAGGCCATGGGCGACAAGCTGCGGTCCCGGGCTCGGATGCGGGAGGCCGGCGTTCCCGTGGTTCCCGGCTCGGATCCCGGCGCGGTCTCGCCGGAGGCGCTCGCGGCCGAGGCAAAACGCCTCGGCTTTCCGGTCCTGGTCAAGGCTTCCGCCGGCGGCGGCGGAAAGGGGATGTCCCGCGTCGACCGCGCCGAGGATCTCCCCGAGGCGATCGACGAGGCCCGGCGCCTGGCCTCCTCGGCCTTTGCCGACGATACCGTCTACCTGGAGAAGCTCCTCGAGCGGCCGCACCACATCGAGTTCCAGATCTTCGGCGACGAGGCGGGGCACGTGATGCACCTTTTCGAGCGGGAGTGCAGCGTCCAGCGGCGCCACCAGAAGATCATCGAGGAGACGCCGAGCCCCGCCCTGGACCCGCCGCTGCGCAACCGCATGGCGGAGGCCGCGGTGGAGGCGGGGCGTGCGGTGGGCTACGTGGGGGCGGGAACCGTCGAACTGCTGCTCGACGAGAAGCGCAACTTCTATTTTCTGGAGATGAACACGCGGCTGCAGGTCGAGCACCCCATCACGGAGGCGACGCTCGGCGTGGATCTGGTGCGTGCGCAGATCGAGATCGCGGCCGGGGGACGCCTGCCGGACGGCTGGGCGCGCCTGACGCCGCGCGGTCATGCGATCGAGCTGCGGCTCTACGCCGAAGATCCGGTCACCTTTCTGCCCCGCTCGGGCGAGGTGCTCGAGTACTCGGAGGCCTCGGGGCCGGGCGTCCGCGTGGATTCGGGAATCGCCCGCGGCTCCCGGATCGGGCTCGAGTTCGATCCCCTGCTCGCAAAGCTCGTGGTGTACGCGCCGGACCGGAAGGCCGCGATCGAGCGGGCAAGGCGGGCCCTGGAAGACTGGGTCATCCTGGGGGTCGAGACCAACCGGCCAATGCTCCAGGCCGTGCTCGGCTCCGAGGAATTCCTTTCGGGGCGGTACACGAACGAACTCGTCTCGCTTCTCCCGGCTCCGTCGGCGGCCGAGGCGCCTGACGCCGCCTGGATCGCGGCCGCGAGGGCACTCGGCGGCGGCGGGGCCGGAGCCCGTGGCTCCGGCGCAGCCGGGGCGGGGATGTCCGGCGTGCCGGATCCCTGGGCCGAGACCTCGGGCTGGAGGTCGGGCGCATGAAGATCGCGCACGGCGAGCGCGTCCGGGAAGTCCGGATCGAGGGGGACTCCGCGGTGCTCGACGGCGCCCGAGTGGTGATGGGTGTTTCGGCGGACGGCGCGGCCGGCGCGATTCTGGACGTGGGCGGTACGCGGCACCGGATCCGCGCCGCGCGCTCCGGGGAGAAGGCCTTCGTCTGGTGCGACGGTATCGTCTACGAGTTCTCGCTCGCCCGGCGCGGGGACCGCAGCGCGTCGGAGCGAGGCGACCTGCTCGCTCCGATGCCTGGCCGCATCCGGCAGACCCTGATCTCCGAAGGCGACGCGGTCCACAGGGGACAGGTCCTTCTGGTGCTGGAAGCCATGAAAATGGAGCACGCCATCCGGGCGCCCCGCGCGGGAACCGTGGTCCGCTTGCCGCATCGACCGGGCGATCTGGTCGAGGCGGGTGCCGTCCTGGTCGAGCTCGCGTAGGGGCCGGAGAGCAGCTTCGGCCCTTTCGGCCATAATTGTCGCGATGGAGTCCTGGACGGAGCACGCGATCCACCGGCCGCATCTGCCCGACCGGGTCACGGTCTACGAGGTGGGGCCCCGCGATGGCCTCCAGAACGAGGCGCGCACGGTTCCCCTCGACGCGCGTGTGCGATTCGTCGACATGCTGACGGATTCCGGCCTGCCCGCGATCGAGGCGGGCTCATTCGTTTCTCCTCGCGCCGTGCCGCAGCTGGCCGACACGGAGGAGCTCCTTCGAAGGATCCGCAAAGCGTCGGGCGTGCGGTATCCGGTTCTGGTGCCCAACGAGAAGGGGCTCGACCGGGCGATCGCCGCCGGCGCCCTCGAGATCGCGGTCTTCACGGCCGCGTCCGAAACGTTCAACCGGCACAACATCAACGCGGGCGTCGACGAGTCGATCGAGCGATTCCGGGCCGTTACGGCGCGCGCCCGCGCGGAGAAGATTCGCGTGCGGGGCTACGTCTCGACGGCCTTCGGCTGTCCCTATGAAGGCGATGTCGCACCCGAAGCGGTCCGCGAGGTCGTCCACAAGCTGCTCGACCTCGGCGTGGATGAGATCTCGCTCGGCGACACCATCGGGGTCGCGACACCGGCCGACGTCTACGCAGTCGTCGAGGCGCTGTACGAGTCGGGGGTTTCCCGGGGCATCCTGGCCCTGCACTTTCACGACACGCGAGGCACCGCGCTGGCCAACGTCCTCGCCGGCCTGCAGTGCGGCATCACGACCTTCGACGCGTCCGCGGGCGGACTGGGAGGATGCCCCTATGCACCGGGGGCCTCGGGCAACCTCGCGACCGAGGACCTGCTCTACATGCTCGAAGGCCTCGGGATCGCGACGGGAGTCTCGCTTCCAAGCGTCGTCGAGGCCTCTCGCGAGCTTTCCAAGCATCTCGACCATCGGCCGCCCGGCCGCTATCTGGCGGCGGTCTGGGCGCAGTGACCGGCGGCGGCAAACTGCTCTCCCCATTGACAGAGGCGGCGGCGAAGTGTAACTTATTGAAGCGCTCGCTCTTACATCGCTGATGCCCAAAAAGATTCTTCTGGCAGACGACAGCCTGACGATTCAGAAGGTCGTCGAGCTGACGTTTTCCGACAGCGACTACGATCTGGTCTGCGTCGGAAACGGCCTGCGGGCGCTCGAGAAAGTCCGCGAGGACCGTCCCGACCTCATTCTGGCCGACGTCGTCATGCCCGAGAAGAACGGCTACGAGGTCTGCGAGGCGATCAAGGGCGACCCGGGCACCTCGCGCATCCCGGTGATTCTCCTGACCGGCACCTTCGAGCCATTCGATCGCGAACGCGCCGAGCGCATCGGAGCGGACGCGATCGTCTCCAAGCCGTTCGACTCGCAGCAGCTGTTGCGCCAGGTCGAGGCGCTTCTGGCGCGGGCAGGCGTGGCGAGCCCGTCCGCCACGGTCGCTCTGAAGATTCCCGAGGAGATCTCCCTCGGCGCGGGAGGGCCCGCGGGACGCGGCGCGGAAGTCGAGCCTTTTGACGTCGGGTTCTCTCCCGAAGACTTCACGGGGAGCATGCGGGTGCCCACCGGCGATCCCTTCGAAGAGGAGTTCGGCAGGGGAGACGTCGACTCCGCGATCGAAGCCTTCGAGAAGGCCAAGGGCGACTCGCCGGCGGCCGTCGCTCCCCCGGAACCGGTCGCCGCGTTCGAAGAGGAGATCGAGGAATCCTCCTGGCTCGTCGAAGAGCCCGAACGGCAGGCCGGCGGAGCCGAGCGCGGCCATTGGGTAACCTCGGAGATGCCCGCCGCTCCTCGGCTTTTCGAGAATGAATCTCCGGCGAATCTGCCGGCCGACGAGGCGCCCACCGCCGAGATCGCCATCGGGCGAGCCGACTCCCGCCTGGCCGAGGACCTCGCCGAGGAAGGCTCCGCGGGCGTCGAGGAAATCACGGCGGATGCCGCCGAAGCGCTTTTCGACGTCCCGCCGGAGGCACCGGAAGCGCCTGAGGCGCCCGAACCGCCGGTCGCCACGCCCGCAGCCGCCCCCCAGGAGCTCGAGGCCCTCGCGCAGATCGCCTCGATTCCGGAACTGGCGCAGATGCTTTCTTCCGTTTCGCGGGGGGACCTCTCGGATTCCGACATCGACCGGCTGGCTGCGCGTGTCGTCGAGAAGCTCTCGGACCGGGTCATCCGCGAGATCGCGTGGGAAGTGATCCCGGACATGGCCGAAATCGTCATCAAGCAGCGCATCAAGGAGCTCGAAGCCGGCCTCGAGTGAGGGTCCCCGGGGCCATTCGGCGGCTCGAGCCGCGAGCGCGCTGCGGTGGCGCCTCCCGCCCCTCTTCCCCCGTAGTCACTCCCTACCCGTCAAATTAGAGATAGGATTTCCGCCACCCGAGGTCTTAACGGGGACTTCAGGCGGGTGGTAAATCGTGGCCTTGGACTGCGGACACTTCCCGGGCGGCCGGAATCTCTCGGTCTCCCTTTTCCGAGCGGGTAGCGTAAGGAGGAGTTCATGCGTCGTCTGTTGACTGCGTCGATTGTTCTCGGAGCGATGCTGACGGTTCTCGCCTCGCCGGCGTGGGCCAAGGACAAGAAGCCCGATGCGACGTTGAAGCTCACCGAAGGCACGATGGCCGTCGGCATCGGCTGGAGCTGGGGCAAGGGCGAGTTGAGATACAAGGGCAAGACCTACAAGTTCAAGGTCGATGGGGCTACCGTGGGTGACGTCGGCAAGACCGAGGCGAAGGCCACGGGCAAGGTGTACAACCTGAAGAATCTCGATGACTTCGACGGGATCTACGCCGCTGGTAGCGCTGCGGCAACGGGCGGGACGGGTGAAGGCGCCACGGCCCTCGTGAACGACAAGGGCGTTCAGATCCTTCTCACGAGCGCGACCAAGGGTGCCAACATCAAGGTCGCCGCAGAAGGCTTGAAGCTCAAGCTCGAAAAGTAGCGGGCCGAAGGGATGGCGGCGGCGGCAAGCCGCCATCCTCCTCGTTTCTCGATTCGATTTCTTGAGTTCCGTTATTCTCTACTTCCTTATCTCTGGAGCGCTGCAAGTCGAGTGATTCATTTGCATCACGGGGTTGATATCGTGCGAATAGCAAGTAGGAGGACCAAGGTATGCCCAAGCTAGTTCATCGAGTGCTCCTGGGTGCTCTGTTCGGTGTGGCAGCGAGCGCGATGGCGCTCGGACAGGCGGCGGGGACGAAACCCAACATTGTCTTCATCATGGGAGATGACATCGGCTGGATGCAGCCGAGCATCTACCACCGCGGCCTGATGGTGGGTGAGACGCCCAACATCGACCGGATCGGCAACGAGGGCGCGATCTTCATGGCCTACTACGCCGAGCAGAGCTGCACGGCGGGCCGCAATGCGTTCTTCACGGGCATGCATCCCCTGCGCACGGGAATGATCCCGCCGCAGTTGCCCGGCAGCCCCAGCTATCTGCGGCCCGGCACACCGGCGCTCGCCGTGTTCCTGCACGATCTCGGCTACACGACGGGCGAATTCGGCAAGAACCATCTCGGCGACCACACCGACGCCCTGCCGACGGCGCACGGCTTTCAGGAGTACTGGGGCTACCTGTATCACCTGGACGCCATGCAGGGCGTCAGCTTTCCGGACATCAACAAGACGCCTACGCAGCAGGCGGTCGCGCCGCCCTGCAAGAACACGCCGATCCCGGGTCTTCCGGAAGTGCCGGGAGCCGTGGATCCCAGGACGGCCACTTGCCTGACGCCTCCGCGGCCGGTCCTCTGGTGCAAGTCCCCCGACGGTACGTCGAAGGGCCAGAGCTGCCAGGACCAGGGGCCGCTGACGCTCGAGCGCTCGAAGACGGTCGACGAGGAGATCTCCTCCCACGTCGTCGACTTCCTCGACCGCAACGACCCCAAGAAGACCGGCAAGCCCTTCTTCGTCTGGTACAACCCGGCGCGCATGCACATCACGACCGTGCTGTCGGACAAGTACATGGCGATGGTGGGTCAGGCGGGCGGCAAGGATTGGGGAGTCAACGAAGCCGGCATGAAGCAGATGGACGACAACATCGGCGTCGTCCTCAAGAAGCTCGAGGACATGGGCCAGCTCGACAACACGATCGTGGTCTTCACGACCGACAACGGCGCCGAGACGATCACCTACCCGGACGGCGGCACCACTCCGTTCAAGGGCGGGAAGTTGAGCACCTGGGAGGGCGGCATGCGCGCTCCCTGTGTCATCCGCTGGAAGGGGGTCATCAAGCCGGGAACCGTCTTCGACGACATTTTCGCGTCCCTCGACTGGGTGCCGACGTTCGTCGAGATCGCCGGAGGCCCCAAGGGCGACGGCCTGAAGAAGGAGATCGAGGCCGGCAAGTATCCCGGCATCGTCAAGACGACGCTCGACGGCCACAACCAGATCGATTACCTGACGGGCAAGTCGCCGAAGGGGGCCACCGACGTCTTCTTCTACTACTCCGGTGCGGATCCCTCGGCGGTGCGCTACAAGAACTGGAAGATCTACTTCACGATGGTTTCCGACGCTCCGGCCGGCTTCATCTCCGGCGCTCTGCCGTACCATTGGGCCCAGGTCGTCAACATCAAGCGCGACCCGTTCGAGACGTCGCTCGGGGAGCAGTACAAGACGCTGACCGGTATGGGCGGCGCCCTTGCGGGGCCGGTCACGGCATACATCTACGACTGGAACATGCTCCCCATCGGGCAGTCGTTGTGGCTCCAGGAGCTGGAGACCTACCAGCGGTTCCCGCCGATGCAGGATCCGGCGAGCTACAACCTGACGCAGGTCATGGACCAGCTCAAGAAGGCGCACGTCGCCAGTCACGCGGGCGAGTAGGTTTGCGATATCCGGCGGGCGGCTCGAAAGGGCCGCCCGCCACTTTTCACGCGAGGGATCAGATGAACGCGCGTTCCCAATTCCGAAGACTCGTCATGCCGTTGGCGCTCGCGGCCCTCGCGACGGCGGCCCCGACCGTCGCGCAGAACTCGGGCAAGAAGCCCAACATCCTCGTCATCTGGGGTGACGACATCGGCTACTGGAACATCAGCGCCTACAACCAGGGCATGATGGGCTACCGGACGCCGAACATCGACCGCATCGCGAAAGAAGGCGCGCTCTTCACCGACTGGTATGGCCAGCAGAGTTGCACCGCAGGGCGCGGGGCGTTCATCACGGGCCAGTCGCCGTTCCGCACCGGCCTCCTCAAGGTCGGGCTGCCCGGCGCCAAGGAGGGGCTCCAGGCGCGGGACGTGACGATCGCCGAGCTCCTCAAGGCGCAGGGCTACAAGACGGGTCAGTTCGGCAAGAACCACCTCGGGGACCGCGACGAGCAACTGCCGACAGCGCACGGATTCCACGAGTTTTACGGCTCGCTCTACCATTTGAATGCCGAGCAGGAGCCGGAGCACCCGGACTACTTCAAAGACCCGGAGATGCGAAAGAAGTATGCGACACGCGGAGTGCTCCACACCTGGGCGAATCCGGACGGCACGCAGAAGATCGAGCTCACCGGCCCTCTGAACATCAAGCGCATGGAGACCGTGGACGACGAATTCACGAAGGAAGCCCTCCGCTTCATGGACGACGCCAAGAAGGAGAACAAGCCCTTCTTCCTGTGGTGGAACGCCACCCGCATGCACATCTGGACGCACCTCGCGCCGAAATGGCAGGGTCAGACCGGTCTGGGCGTCTATCCCGACGGGATGCAGGAACACGACGCGGACGTCGGCCTTCTGCTCGACAAGCTCAAGGAGCTGGGCATCGAGAACGACACGATCGTCATGTACTCTACCGACAACGGCGCGGAGAAATTCTCCTGGCCCGACGGAGGCACCTCGCCCTTCCGCAACGAGAAGGCCAGCAACTGGGAAGGCGGCTACCGTGTCCCATGCGCAATCCGCTGGCCCGGCGTCATCAAGCCCGGTACGGTCCTCAACGACGTCTTCGCTCACGAGGACATGCTGCCCACGCTGCTCGCGGCGGCCGGCGTGCCGAACGTCAAGGATCAGCTGCTGAAGGGCATGAAAGTCGGCGACAAGACCTTCAAGGTTCACATCGACGGCTACGACATCACCGATGCGCTCGCCGGCAAGTCCCCGGGCCCGCGCCACGAGTTCTTCTACTTCAACGACGACGGGTCGCTCGTCGGCCTGCGCTACAACCAGTGGAAGATCGTCTTCGCGGAACAGCGCGCAATGGGTCTGGATGTCTGGCAGGACCCGTTTGTTCCTCTCCGCTTTCCGAAGCTCTTCAACATCCGCTCCGATCCCTTCGAGACCGCCGACCACGAGAGCGTCTCCTATGGAACGTGGCGCGTCGATCATGCCTTCGTGCTCGTGCCGGCGCAGCAATACGTGGGTCAGTTCCTCGCCACGTTCAAGGAATTCCCTCCGAGCCAGAAGGCCGGCAGCTTCAGCCTCGACAAGGCTCTGGAGACTCTGCAGAACGCGCCGCAGGCGGTCGGTGACTAGGCAAAGAGGGCGCTCGATGTGGTCTCGCGGGCACAACGATGGGAACCGATGACAAGAGCCCGGAGGACGGGACGTTCACGCGGGCTCTACGACAAGGCGAAGAAGAACGGCTGGTTGGCCATGAGCATGAAGGGGGGCTGGAAGAGGGCCTTCGCCTTCGAGCCGTAGGGGCCGTTCAGCCGCGGAGGAGGTGCTTCAGACACGCCAGGAGGAAGAACCCGATCACGACCTCGCTGACGATCCAGGAGTTCTTCGTCATCCAGTCCCGGACCTCCGGGAGCAACTCGCCTGCCTTGCTGCCGAGAGTCACCCGCAGCAGCAGCGGAACGCCCGCCAGGAAAACCGTCAGGCCGACGAAGAGAAGGGCATTCCACCAGGCCTCGCCCCGATGGGCCAGGTGCGCGCCCACGGCGAACATGCCGAGCAGGTCGCCTGGCAAAAGCGCAAACATCAGGAACCCCATCATGAACGCGAAAAGCGGCGTGGCCGCCTGGAGCCTCGCCATCCAGCGCGGCGGGTCTGCGTGTTTCCGGTGGCGAAAGACGTTCCACGCCAGGAGCAACAGCACGGCAATGATCGCGACGTCCACCGCGTGTTCGAGCCGCGAGCCGCCGCCCTTGCGCAACAACCCCGTCTTCAGGAACCCCGTCAGGTGGTAGGCGACGGTGACTCCAAGGGTCGTCGCCGCAGCGACACCCAGGAGAAAATACGCGGAGTCCCGCCGGGCGCCCGCGCTCGTGGCCAGCACGATCGCCGTCACGATCTGTGGCCCGGCGATCATGACGAACGCCATCGGCAGGACGGTGAGGAGATCTTGCATGGCGGCCGCGAGAGCTTCTCCCGGAATGGCGCCAGACGGCAAGCGAGCGGTCTCCGAGCCGCGCCGCCGCTTGAGGGCTGATCTCGGAGAGCACGTGCTTGGCACCGGGGGGCGAAGCGGCGGCAACTGCCGACGCAGCCGCGCTGGTGATCAGACGGGGAGTCGTTCGCGAGGCGGATTCCGCAAGGGGATCTTTCGGAGTCCGGCCGGCGCCGAGACACGGGGCCGAGTCGAGGCGTCGACGACGGGTGCTAGGACGGCCGTCCGCGATCAGGTCAACGCCCTGGACGCGTACGCCTATTTCACGCTTCTCGCCGAGCTCTTGAAGACCAACCCTCCGGCAGGGGAGGATGCGCCGATGGTCGCGGAGCTCGCGACAATCGGCATCGTGCCCGGAAAGGCATTCGACCCATCGAACTTGTACGCGGCTGTCTCGAAAGGGCTGGCGCGCGCGCCGAAGGCCGGCCAGGAGAAGATCGAGAGTTGGTTCAAGGGCAGCGTGGCCGGCGGAGACGCGAAATTCATCGACGGATGGAGGTTCACGACGAAGACCGGCACCTACGGGACCAACTACCTTCAAAGAGCGCTCATTGCGGCGTTCGGCCTGGGCGCGAACCTCCCGCAGGACGCCGTCTACCCGACTTCGGAGGTCGATGCCGACGGGAAGCCCTACAGCGGCGCCAACAAGTACGTTCTGCACTTCGACAAGAGCGAGATGCCGCCGGTCGACGGCTTCTGGTCCCTGACGATGTACGACGGCGAGTTCTTCTTCGTCGAGAACCCGCTCAAGCGGCATGCCTTGAGCCAGCGAAATAGATTCATGACGAATGCGGACGGTTCGATCGACCTCTACATCCAGAGCGAGTCGCCGGGTAAAAGAAAGAGCGCGAACTGGCTGCCCGCGCCCAAGGGAACGTTCATCCTGATGCTTCGGCTCTACTGGCCACGAGAGACTCCGCCTTCGATTCTGGACGGAAGCTGGACGATTCCGGGAGTCAGGCAGGCGGGCTAGCAGTGAATTCTCAAGACGTTGTTCACCCTACCGCCCCTCTGAGGAGTCCCCAGGCTCAGAATTCTCCTCTCCCCCCGGTTGGGGGGAGAGGGTCAGGGTGACGGGGGTAGCCTGCCCCGATCATCCCGGACGGCGGCAGCCGCGGCAGGAGCGCCCCTCACCCCAACCCTCCCCGCCGGGAGAGGGGGTCCGCATGACCCGGCTGGCTGTGAACAACGTGTTGAGAAACGACAGCGAGCGGAGAAGGCCAGAAGATGGAGCAGGCCGCGGGCGGCTCGCACGCGCCGCTCGCCTTTTCGCCAGAATCGTCAATCTGTCCGACCCTGAACCCGCGGCGCGAACGGTGTCGCGGCAGGCATGAGTACGACGCGGGAGGCCTGTGATCTAATCCCCTCTCCCGCCGACAGGACAAGGAGATCGTCATGAGAAACGGGGTCCGCAAACGCATCGTCGCCGCGTGGGGAGTGCTCGGAGCGCTCCTGCTCGGGCTCGCCCCGAGCGCGGTTTCGGCTCAGGCAGTGGCCGCGAAACCCGCACCCGCGCCGGTCGCGACGCCGGCGCCGCCTCCGCCGCTTGAGCCCGAGGCGCTCGCGCGGCTGAAAGCGATGAGCGACCTGTTGAAGGGCGCCGCTCAGTTCACGTTCAAGGCGACGGCGGACCGCGAGCAGCCCTCCGTCAACGGCCCGATGCTCGACTTTTTCAGCGTTTCGCAGGTCGCCGTTTCGCGGCCGAACCGGATCCGCCTGGACACCAAAGGCGATCTCCTCGCGGCGTCGCTCTGGTACGACGGGAAGACCGTGACGATCTACTCCCTGAAGAGTTCGTTCTACGGGCAGACTCCGGCTCCGGCGACGATCGATGAAACCGTTCTGATGCTGATGGATCGCTTCCAGTTGCCGTTTCCCGCGGCGGGCTTTCTTCTGAAGGACCCGTACGCGAAGATGATGGAGGGCGTGAAGACGGCCTTCGACGCGGGGGAGGCCGAGATCGACGGTGTCGCCTGCCGCCACCTGGCCTTCTCGGAAGAGGACGCCGACTGGCAGGTCTGGGTCGAAAGCGGTGCGAGGCCGCTTCCCAGGCGGATTGCGGTGACCTACAAGAAGATCCCGGGTGCGCCGCGGGTCGTGACGTCTCTTTCGGACTGGAACCTTTCGCCGGCCATCGCGTCCGGCGAGTTCACGTTTTCGCCGCCGGCCGGAGCGATCAAGGTCGACTGGAAGACGTCCGAGAAGTAGGCACCGGAAAAGGAGAAATCGATGAAGAACAGGACTCTCGCAACTCTTCTCGCCGCCGCCCTTCTCGCCTCCGTGGCCTCGCCGGCCAGCGCCTGGGTCGCTGCCGGGGGGTATCGCGGAGGGGTCGCGGTCGGCTACCACCCGCCCTGCTGTTATGGGGGCGCGGCGGTTGCCGGGGCCGCGATCGGCGGAGCCATGGTCGGAGCCGCGGCGGCCTCGGCTGCCAGGCCCGTTTATGTCGCTCCCGCTCCCGTCTACTACTCAGCGCCGGTGGCCTATGCCCCCGCGGTCGGGACGGTGGTCTCGGCTCTGCCGCCCACCGGCTGCTCGAGTCTCTCAGTCAACGGCATCTCGTACATGAACTGCTCCGGCGTCTTCTACATGCCCTTCTACTCGGGCGGGGCCCTCATGTACCAGGTCGCGCAGCCCTGACGCGGGGCCCCTCGCCAAACACGGCGTCCTTCGAAACAGGAGAGAGCGCGACCCTCGCGATCCCTCCCGGCTCCCTTCCTCTTTGCGGCCCACATGCGCGAGGCCGACGGTGAGGCTGAGACATAGAATCACTCGCTCATCGGCCATTGAGCGAGGGAGAAACACATGGGAGTTGCAAGCATGCATTCGGCCCGCGCTGCCACCCTGTTCCTGACCGTGCTGGCCCTGGCCGCGCCCGCGGCGGGCCAGGAGAGGACGCAAGAGGCGAAGCACTCCCTGCCGATGCAGGGGATTGCCGGCAAGGGCGGCGATTTCGACGCGATGAAGAAGCGCCGGGTGATCCGGGTTCTGGTCGTGTACAACAAGACGAACTACTTCGTCGACAAGGGCGCGCAGCGCGGCATCACCTACGACGCCTTCAAGATGTTCGAGGACGAGCTCAACAAGAAGTACAAGACCGGCAACCTGAGGATCCACGTCGTGTTCCGTGCGCTCGGCCGCAGCGAGCTCGAGGCGGCCCTTCTGGACGGGCGCGGGGACATCGTAGCGGCCAACGTGACGGTGACCCCCGAGCGCCTGCAGAAGGTGGACTTCTCGAACCCGACGGTGAAGAACGTCTCGGAAATCGTCGTGTCGGGTCCGGCCGCAGAGCCGATCGCATCCGTCGACGACCTTTCCGGCAGAGAGGTCTTCGTCCGGGAGGGATCGATTTACCACGAGAGCCTTCAGAAGTTGAACGCCGATCTGGGCAAGCGCGGCAAGGCGGCGGTGAAGCTGAGGTTCGCTCCAGCGAATCTCGAGGACGAGGACCTGCTCGAGATGACGAACGCTGGTCTCGTTCGGTACGTCGTCGTCGACGATGTGCTCGCGCGTTTCTGGGCGAGTGTGCTTCCTAACCTGAAGCTCCACCCGGACGTCGTGCTCCGTTCGGGCGCCGAGATCGCGTGGGCGATCCGAAAGAACAGCCCTCTGCTGAAGGCCGAGTTGAACGAGTTCCTGGCCAGGCACCCCCCAGGGTCGGCCTCCTACAACATGTTGTTCCAGAAGTACTTGAAGAGCACGAAGTTCGTGAAGAACGCCGCTTCCGACGCCGAGCTGCGCAAGTTCCAGCAGACAATCCAGTTCTTCAAGACATACGCGGCCAAGTACGACGTGGACTACCTGCTGATGGCGGCGCAGGGCTATCAGGAATCGCAGCTCAACCAGGGCGTCAAGAGCAAGGTGGGTGCGGTCGGTGTCATGCAGGTGATGCCCGCGACCGGCCAGGAGCTGAAGGTCGGCGACATTTCAAAGCTCGAGCCGAACATTCACGCCGGAGTGAAGTACATGCGGTTCATGATCGATCAGTACTTCGCCAAGGAGCCGATGGACAGGATGAACAAGGGCCTCTTCGCGTTTGCCGCCTACAACGCCGGTCCGGCCCGAATCCAGAGTCTGCGCAAGGAGGCGGCGAAGAGGGGTCTGGATCCGAACGTCTGGTTCAACAACGTCGAGATCGTGGTCTCCGAGAAGATCGGCCGGGAGACCGTGACCTACGTGTCGAATATCTACAAGTACTACGTTGCCTACAAGCTCATCATGGAGAATGAGGAGGAGAGGCGCAAGGAGCGCGAGAGCGTAAAGGCCAAGCCGTAGGTGCGGCCCGCGTCTCGGCCGCCACGTGTCCTGGCGACGGTCGCCGCGGGTGCGATGCTCCTCGTGAGCCGGTCCCGGCACGCCTGCGGGCAGGGCTCCGAAACAGCCGCCGAATTCTGGCCGGCCGTGGATGTTCACTCGCAGCTCCGCTCGAACCTGCGGCTGCTCACTTTCGCCGAGCTGAAGAAGGGCGAGGACTCTCCCTACCAGCAGGTCGACGTCGGGGCGGGGATCGGGTACCAATGGAAGCGCTTCACGACGCCGCACACGGGAAACATCGACCCGGACAACGAGAACTTCCTGGTGGCCGGTGTCGGATACGAATATCTGCGGACGATCCAATCCGGACAGGACAAGCACGAGGACCGGCTGGCCGTGGAGGCGACGCCCCGTTTTCGTCCGCCGGCGGACTTCCTGTTGACGGACCGGAATCGCGTCGAGTTTCGGTGGGTCGACGGGGAGTACTCGACGCGCTACCGAAACCGGTTCACGATCGAGCGCGACTTTCGCGTGCGCGAGCTCCGGTTCATCCCCTATGCCTCGGCGGAGTTCTTCTACGACGTCTCGAAGGGTTCCTGGAGCGAGGAGCAATACGCCGCGGGCTTCCAGCTTCCGTACCGGAAAACCCTGATGGTAGAGGCGTACTTCCTTCGCCAGAACTGCGACACGTGCAACCCGGAGCACCTGAACGTCTTCGGGTTGACCGTCAACGTCTACTTCGGGAGCGGCAAGTGAGAGGCCGTCCGTGACTCAGCCACGCAACCCCATGTCTCGGCGAAGGCCGGACGTCGGGAATCGCCGGGGCTACGGAGCAGGAGGGTCGACCCGGAGCCTGCGCTCCGCTCAGAACACGAACTCGTAGGCCGTACCGATTCGCTCGTACACCGGGGCGGCGCGCCGGTCGCGCGTGAGTAAGACCGCGCCCGAGTGCCGAACAGTCGCAGCGACGAGAGCGTCGTGGATGCTTCCCCCCGTCAAGCCCGCGGCGGCCACCTGCTCGACGAGTCGGATGTGGGCGCGGGCCGGCAAGACGAGGGGCGGGCTCGTGAAGCTTTGGGAGAGGAACGTCGCAACGAGTCCGGCTGGCGCTCGATGAGGCGGAGGCAACCGAGTCAGGACGGAATAGGTTTCCAGGAGAACATGAGCCGGGACTCGCGGCTTCCGGCCGAGAACGGCTGCGGCGACGCGATGGCCTTCGTGCCACGAGGCGAAGGCGGAGACGACGACACTCGTGTCTACGGCGATCACCGGCGCGTCGATTCCAGTGTCGCTCGAACCAGCTCGTCGGTCAGAGGGGGCAGGCTCTGTTGGGGGACCGCGACACGGCCACCGCGGCGCCTGACCAGAGTCATGGGCGTAGCGAGCGGCTCGATCTCGATGCGGCCATCCCGCTCGCGGATTTCGACAACTCGTCCGCGGGAGAGGCCAAGGCGCTCGCGGAGGGCTTTGGGAATGACGAGCCGGCCGGCAGCATCAATGGCAGATCTCATGCCATTATGCTACCACTTCGCGCAGGTGCGAGCGGAGCCGTTGTCGGTGAGTTCGGCCGGTGGAACGGCGACGTCGAGCTGCCGGAGGAGTCGGCCGCGAGGAGCTTTCGGGGCTGGCGGATCAGTGAGGCCGCGCCGTCGTCCGGCATCCGCAGGACGTCGCAGGGGGTGCTGATCGTTGCGTTCGCCGGCGCCCAGGCGTCGGACACGCCCCGGGGTCCCCTCGTAATGCCGATTGCCGGTGGCGCTGCTGCCGGCGGTTGATCCCGCGGCACTCAGTCTCGACGGTCCGGCCTGGCTGCTGCCACCCGGCGCCGCGAGGCCTCCGATTTCGACGACGCTGGGAGTGCCCTGCATCCCGAGGCTGCCGATCGGGCTTTCGCCCATGGCGGACTGCTTGACCCAGAGGGCCTCGTCCCCGTCAGGGCGGAGATCTTTCGAACGTCTGTCGGTCGCAGGCCCATGCACTTTCCGTCCCGCCAGGTGTGGAACACGTATCGGTTTCCCCTCAGGGTCGGATTGTCCCTGGCGATCACCCTCCCGGATGGAATGAGCTCGACCTCGTACACGGTGGCGTGAACACGGCCCCGTCAAGCGAGTGATCTTTCGAACCCGTATCCGTTTCAGGCCGGTGGCCGTTCCCTCGGGCCAGGAGGTGAAAATGGACAGTCCGGACGCCTAGACCGGCTCGTCGAGCGAAGCCAGACTCCCGGACGGGACGAGATCGACCCGGAACATGTTCTCGTGACCCCGGACCGCGAAGGCGCAGGCCAACAGAACCGCCGTGGCGACGGCGATGCGGTACGTCATGACCCACCCCGGCCTATCACCCGAGCACGGACCTCGGGACCGGACGTGCCGGCGTCGCTCGGGAACGTGCGAGCCTCGGCGGGCTTGCCGGTCGGCGCTCGCCGGGATGTGATGTGATAAATGAAAGGGCTTCAAGCCCTTTTCTCCAATGCCCGAAAGCACCAGCTCGCCGCGGCTGTCCGACGCCTCTCGCAGGCTCGAGAAGACCTTCGATCCGTCCTCGTTCGAAGAGCGCTGGTACAGGGTGTGGGAAGCGGAGGGCCGCTTCCAGCCGTCGGGCCCCGCGAGCTCTCCGCGCTTCGTCATGGTCATTCCGCCGCCCAACGTGACCGGGCGCCTCCACATCGGGCACGCCCTCGGGCGGACCCTCGAGGACGTTCTCGCCCGGTGGAAACGGATGCAGGGGCACCGCGTCCTCTGGGTTCCGGGAACGGACCACGCGGGCATCGCCACGCAGATGGTGATCGAGCGGCAGCTCGCAAGCGAGGGAACCGACCGCCGTGCGCTCGGGCGCGAGGCGTTCGTCGAGCGCGTCTGGGCCTGGAAGCGCGAGGCCAAGGACACGATCCAGACGCAGATGAAGCGCCTCGGCTGCTCGCTCGACTGGACGCGCGAACGCTTCACGCTCGATCCGGACCTTTCCCGCGCCGTGCGGCACGCCTTCGTCCAGCTCTACGACGAGGGCCTGATCTACCGCGGGCGCTACGTCGTCAACTGGTGCCCGCGCTGCGGGACAGCGGTCTCGGACCTGGAGGTCGTGCACCGCGAGGTGGACGGCAAGCTCTACCAGATCCGGTATGACGTGCCGGGCGTTGCCTCCGGAGCCGTCGTCGCGACGACGCGCCCGGAGACGATGCTTGGGGACACGGCCCTCGCGATTCACCCGGAAGACCCCCGCACGAAGAGGCTGCGGGGCAAGACCGCCGTCCTGCCGATCGTCGGCCGGGAGATTCCGATCCTCGAGGACCCGATCCTGGTGGACCGGGAGTTTGGCACCGGGATCGTGAAAGTGACGCCGGCGCACGACGCCAACGACTTCGCGATGGCGGAGCGACAGCATCTGCCGGCGATCGTCGTCATCGGGCCCGACGGGCACATGACCCCGGAAGCCGGAGCGAGTTTTGCGGGGCTTGACCGCTTCGAGGCGCGACGCCTGGCCCTGGAGCGCCTGGCGGCCGAGAACCGACTGGTCGGTACGCAGAGCCACCGCTACCCGCTCGGCCACTGCCAGCGCTGCGACACGGTCATCGAGCCGTACCTCTCGACCCAGTGGTTCGTCAGGATCGGTCCGCTCGCGGAGCCGGCGACCCGAGCCGTCGAAGAGGGAAAAATCGTCTTCGTCCCCGAGACGTGGACCAAGACCTACTTCGAATGGATGCGAAACATCCACGACTGGTGCATCTCGCGGCAGCTCTGGTGGGGCCACCGGATCCCGGCCTATCACTGCGACGATGGGCACATCACCGTGGCCGAAGAGGAGCCGGCCGCGTGCGCGACCTGCGGCTCGGCCAAGCTCTCGCAGGACCCCGACGTGCTCGACACCTGGTTCTCGTCGCAGCTCTGGCCCTTTTCGGTCTTCGGCTGGCCCGAGGCGACGACCGACCTCAAGGTGTTCTATCCGACCGACGTGCTCGTGACCGGCTACGACATCCTCTTTTTCTGGGTGGCGCGCATGATCATGGCGGGCCTGCATTTCACGGGCAAGGCCCCCTTCCACACCGTTCACCTGCACGGCCTCGTGCGCGTGGGCGGCGAAAAGATGTCGAAGACCAGGGGCAACGTCATCGATCCCCTGGCGGCGATCGACGAGTTTGGAGCCGACGCCGTGCGATTTGCGCTGGCGTCGGCCGCCTCGAGCGGCCCGACGGTCTCGCTCGATAAGCATCGCCTCGCCGGCTCGCGGGCGTTCGCGACGAAGCTGTGGAACGCGTCGCGCTTCGCGCTCGGCCAGTTCGAAGGCGCCCGCCCCGCCGGGACACCCGAAGAGCAGCGCCTGGAGCTTCCCGACCGCTGGATCCTCTCGCGGCTCTCGGCGGCCTCGGCCGAGGTTTCGCGGCAGCTGGCACTGTTTCGCTTCGATGAGGCCGCGCAGGCGATCTACTCTTTCGTGTGGCGCGATCTGTGCGACGGCTACATCGAGATGATCAAGCCGCGGCTCTCCGGCGGCTCGGCATCGGCCGAAGGCCGTCGGGCCGCGAGCGAGACGCTCTTTCGGTGCCTGGCGGATTCGCTGGCCCTCCTGCATCCCTTCATGCCCTTCGTGACCGAGGAGATCTGGGAAAAACTTTCCGGCCGTACCGGAACGCTGATCGTGACACCCTTTCCCGCCGAGCGGCCGGGCTCGAGGGACGCGCGCGCCGAGCGCTGCGTCGAGGTTCTGCGCGCCCTGGTCACCCGGGTTCGGAACTTCCGCACCGAGCGCGGCGTCTCGCCCACGGAGCCGGTCGCGTTGGCCGTCGATCCGGGCGCGCGGGAAACGGACACGCTCGCGGACCTGAAGACTCTCGAGCTCCTGCTCGTCCACCTGGGGCGTCTCTCGGGGCTCGCGTTCGACGCGCCGCCCGAGACCTCGACGCGCGACCTCGTCGCGG
Source organism: uncultured Acidobacteriota bacterium (assembly GCA_963801275.1). Lineage (GTDB taxonomy): Bacteria > Acidobacteriota > Thermoanaerobaculia > UBA5066 > Gp7-AA6 > DATBFU01. The sequence continues at coordinate 70,234 of CAWDEF010000001.1, forward strand.
GCCTTTCGGTCGGGCTGACGCTGTCGCGCGGGGTGGCCTCCGCGGATCCCGCCCGCATTCAGAAGACCCTCGCCGATCTCGACGAGGAGATCGATTCCCTGGCGGCGAAGCTTCGCAACCCCTCGTTCGTCGACCGGGCCCCGGCGCCGGTCGTCGAAAAGACGCGCCTGCGGCTGGTCGAGCTCGAGCAGCGGCGTGCCGCCATCGCCTCGGCATGATCGTGTTCGCCGATGGCGGGCTCGAGACCCGGGAATGGCGCATGTTCGAGAACCTCGCTTGCATGGCGGAGATCGACTCCTCGATGGACCTCGCGCGGGAGCTGATCGAGCTCTACTTCGTCGAGGACCAGACGCTGCGGCCGAGCGTGCTCGCGGCGGAGAGCCAGCCGGGCGCGCGGGGGCGCAGCGGCCCGTGGCGCGCGCCGGCCGGGCGGGGGCTCTATTTCACCTTCATCGTCTCCGCAGAGGGCTTGCCGATCTCCGTCGTCCCGATCGCCGTCGCGCGCTGGATCCGCGAGGTTGTGCGCGACATCGCCGGCGTGACGTGCGGTCTGAAATGGCCCAACGACCTCTACGTGGGCGAGCACAAGCTCGCGGGGATCCTGCCGGAGGCGCGCACTCAGGGCGAGCGCACGATGCTCGCGGTCGGTATCGGGCTCAACGTGTCGGGCAGCGTCGAGTCGCTCGGCGTCGCCGGCGCGACCACCCTCGAAGCGGAGGCCGGCCGCCCGGTGTCGCGGGCCTCGTTGCTTCAAGCGCTGCTCGACCGGATCGACCGCGAGCTCGAGGCTCCCGAATGGGAGAGCGAGGTTGCCGCCTGGGAGGCAGCTTCGCTGCATCGCCCCGGGGACCGCATGACCGTCCGGCGCGGAAGCGAGCAATGGACCGGGGAGTACCTGGGCCTGGACCCTTCGGGGTTTCTTCGGTTGAAGACCGAATCGGGGGAAGCGGTCCTTCCTTCGGGGGAGGTCGCGGAGTGGTGAAGAGAGCGGCGCCGGGGCGTCTCCTCGCGGTGGACGTGGGGAACTCGAACACCGTTCTCGGTCTCTACGTCGCCGACACGCTCGAGCGCCACTGGAGGCTGACCACGCGGCGCGACGCGACTTCCGACGAGATTGCCCTCTCCGTGCGGGGGCTGCTCGGTGCCGAGGCTCCGCAGGCGAGCCGGCCGGAGGTCATCGTCGCGAGCGTCGTGCCGTCCCTGCGATTCCCTCTGCGGCAGGCGTTCCGGCAGATGTTTGGGGCCGAGCCGCTCTTCGTCGAGCCGGGTGTGAAGACCGGCATGCCGATCCTCTACGACGTGCCGCAGGAGGTCGGCGCCGACCGTATCGTCAACGCCGTAGCGGCCCATGCCCGTCTGGGCGGTCCCTGCATCGTCGTGGACTTCGGGACGGCGACGACCTTCGACGTGGTCACGGTGAAAGGGGAGTACTCCGGCGGCGTCATCGTGCCGGGCATCTCGATCTCCGCCGAAGCCCTGTTCGAGCGCGCGGCGCGGCTCTGGCGCGTCGAGATCCGCCGGCCCGAGAAGGTCATCGGGAAGACGACCGGGGCATCCATCCAGTCGGGTCTGTACTTCGGCTATCTGTCGCTGGTCGACGGGCTGATTGCACGCATCGAAAAGGAGCTCGGAGCGCGGCCGCGCGTGATCGCCACCGGGGGCCTCGCGGAGCTCTTCGGTGGCGGCTCCGAGCGCATCGAGGAGATCGATCCGCTGTTGACGCTGACGGGCCTGCGCCTGATCCATGAGCGAAACCGAGGCGGATAGGGCCTACTACGCGGCGGGCGAAGCGGCTTTCATCCGGCGGCGCGGCACCCCCTTCCTCCTCTCGCCCAAGGACTTCGCGCTCCTGAAGCAGTGGCGAGCGCTCGGCGTGCCCATCGAAGCGGTCGAGCAGGGCATCGACGACGCCTTTTCCCGGCGCGAGGAGCGGCAGGCGACCGGCCGCGTGAACTCGCTGTCCTACTGCCGGGACGCGGTGCTCTCCGCCTGGGAGCGGCGCGCCGACTCGGCGGTCGGGAAGGGAGAGGGCCGCGCGGCCCCGCTGGACGCATCCATGGCTCTGGAGCGCCTGGCGAGGTCGCTCGAGGCGGTCGCAGCGCGGCGCCCCGACCTGAAGGGGCCGATCGACGCCGCGCAGCGCTCGCTCACGCGGCTGTCGGGGGGCGGCCGATCGGACGACCGGATCGAGGAGTCCCTCGCGCGGCTCGACAAGAAGCTCGCCGCCGATCTGCGCGAAGCCCTTCCGGAGCCCGAGCGTCGCCTCCTCGACGAGGAAGTCGAGGGCCAGCTCTCGAAGCTGCGCGACCGGATGGACGAGGAGACGGCGCGCCGCACCGGAAAAGCGCTCTCGCGGCGCCTCCTGCGCGAGCGGCTGGAGCTTCCGCGGTTGACGCTCCTCTAAGCTCAGGTCATGCCTCGCGACAACTGGAGAGGGGAGGCGCACGAGGCGCCGATCCGCCGGGTCCGTATTGAGGGTCTCGCGCCGACCGGCGAGGGAATCGCCCGCACGCCGGAGGGAGTGGGCTTCGTGGCGGGAGCGCTGCCGGGAGAGGGCGTGGACGCGCAAGTCGTCGAGAGCCGAAGGCGATTCTGGAAGGCGAGGGCGGTCGAGGTGCGCGAGCCTTCGGGCGACCGGGCGGCGGGAGCGCACGCGCAGGGCTGCGCCGGCTGCGATTGGGCGCACCTGAATCTGGCGCGCGCGCGAGACTGGAAGCGCTCGCTCTTCCTCGAGACGATGGATCGCATCGGGCATCTGCCGCGGGAACCCTTCGGCGAGCTCCCCGTGGGGGAGTCGCCGCCCGGCTATCGCCTGCGCAATCGGTTCCATGTCTCGGGATCCGGACCGTCGGCGGCCGTCGGGTTCTTCGCTCCCCGCACGCACCGGGTCGAACCGGCGCAGGACTGCGAGGCCCTGGGGGAGGGGATGCGGGCGCTGCTGCCTCGCCTGAAGGACGCGGTTGCGGCGAGCGGCGCGCGGGTATCCGAGATTGCGACCGTCGAGAGCCTGGACGGGTCCTCCCGCCTGGCGCTCGTGACCCTGGCGAAGGGGGCCGACCGACGGGACGCCCATGCCCTGGTCTCGGCCGCGACGCCCCTTTTCGAAGGATTCGCCGTGGCGGACGCCTCGGGAGCGAGGCTCGAGCGCGCGGGCGCGGACTTGCTCTGGCTCGGGGTGGGCGAGCGCGAGCTCGCCGTGAAGGCGGGGACCTTCTTTCAGGGCAACCGGTACCTCGTCGGCCCGCTCTTCCAGGAGGTCGAGCGCCAGGCGGCGGCCGTCGCGCCGGCCACGGCGCTCGACGCCTTCGGCGGGGTTGGTCTGTTTGCCGGGGCGCTGCTCGAGGCCGGGCACTCCGTGCGAAGCGTCGAGTCTGACCACGGAGCCGTCGAGCTCGCCCTGGCCGCCAGGCAGCGCTGGAACGCGGCGGCCTGGACGATCGCACACTCGAGTGTCCTGTCCTTTCTCGAGCGGGCGACCGAGAGGTACGGGGTCACGGTCGTCGATCCGCCGCGGGCCGGGCTCGGTCGGTCGGTCTGTGAAGCCCTGACCGCCCGAGTCGGAGAGCGTCTCGTGTACGTCTCCTGCGATCCCGCGACGCTCGCCCGCGACCTGGCGATCTTGACCGGGGCGGGCCTTGCCATCGCGTCGGCGAGCCTCTTCGACCTCTTCGCCTTCACGCACCGGATCGAGGCCGTCGTCACGCTCGTGCCGGCGCGCCGGTGATCGGGCCGGTCGCCCGCGACGGCGACGCGCCCGCGGTGCCGGCCGCCGTTTCCCTGGTCTGCGGCACGCTTCTCGGCAGCCGTTCGACCTCCGGGACGGTCCTGGGACTCCTTCTGCTCGGGCTCTCGGCCGCATGGCTCGTCTGCGTCCCAAACAGGGCGGCGCCGGGCCGGCGTGGGGGGCTTCGTCTTCTTCTCTTCTGGCTTGCCGTGGGCTGGCTTTCCGGCCGCGCGCGGATCGCGGTGCCCGCGGAGTCGGCGCGACTTGCTTTCGACGAGCTTCCGGCGGGCTCACGCGGCGAGCGGCTCGAAGGCGTGCTATCGGATTTCTGGTCGGGATCGCCGGGCCGCGTGCGGGGACGCCTCCAGGCCGAGCGGATCCGCGTCGGAGGCGTCCTGAGGGACTTTCCCGCGGAGGTCTTCCTCTTCGTGGGCGGAGAAGGGCCGGTGGGCGACCGCGCGCAGCGAGGCGACCACGTCGCCGTCACGGGCGTGCTCCGCAAGGAAGACCTGCCCGCTTCCGACCGGGACATCGGGCTGCCCTGGACGCGCTACCGGCTCTCGGTCAAGAGCGCCCTCCTGATCGAGGCGCGCCGCAGCACGTGGCGGTCGTGGCTTCAGGCACCGAACCGCTCTCTCTTCGCCGCGATGCCGGTGCGCGGGGCCGCCTTCGAGCGCGACGTACGCGGTCCGCTCGCGGCGCTCCTGCTCGGCCGGACTTCGGAGCTCGACCGCGGCATGGTGGCGCGCTATCGCCGGGGCGGGCTCTACCACCTGCTCGTCGTGTCGGGATTGCATGTCGCCCTCGCCGCCGGCCTCGTCTTCTGGTGCCTGCGCGCCGCGGGCATCCGGGGCAAGCGCCGTGACGGAGCGCTGCTCGCCGCGGTCCTCGTGATCGTGCTCGTCGGCGGGGCGAATCCGCCGGCCGTTCGGGCGGGCCTCGTACTCGCCGTTTTTCTCGTGGCGCGGCTGCTCGAGCGGCCGATCCGGGGTGCGCAGGCCGCGGGGCTCTCGGCGATCGCGCTCTTCCTCGTGTCGCCCCGGGAGGTCTACTCGATCGGCTGCGTGCTGACGTTTGCGGCGGTGACGGGGATCGGGCTCTTCTCGCGGCCGATCCGCGCGTGCCTGCCGTCTCGCCCCGAATGGCTCGTCGCGGGACTCGCGACAGCCCTCGCCGCCGAGGCCGCCACGGCGCCGATCCTCCTCTGGAGATTCAACCTGCTCGCCGCCGGAGCCTGGCTGACGGCGCCGCTCTCGATCCCGCTGTCGGGCGCGCTGATCGCGCTCGGGGGGCTTCTTCTCGCCTGCTTCGCCGCCGGGCTCTTTCCGGCGCCCCTCGTTCTTCTCTTTTCGGCCGGCGCGCGTCTTCTGGAGTGGCTCGCCGAGCGAGCGGGCGGGATCGCCTTCCTGCGCCCGACCCCGCCGCTTTCCGCCGTGCTGGCGGTCGGAGCGCTCCTGCTCGCGGCGGGGCTCTGTCCCCGGCGCTTCCGGGCCGCGTCGGCGGGACTCGCGGCCGCGATCTTCCTCGTCGCCGGGCTGCGACCGGGGCCGTCCGGGCCGTCTGGCGGATTCTCGCTCGAGGCGCTCGACGTCGGGCAGGGGGACTCTCTGCTTCTGCGGTGGGGCCGCCATGCGATGCTCGTCGACGGCGGAGGCCCTTTCGACCGGGACGCCCGCGACTTCGGAAGGACCCGCCTCCTCCCGAAGCTCCTGGACCGCGGCGTCACGCGACTGGACGCCGTCCTCCTGACGCATCCGCATCCGGACCATGCGCTGGGGCTCTTCGCGGTCCTCGAGGAGCTGCCGGTCGGCATCTTGTGGCGCTCGAGCGGAGAAGACGAGGGCAGTCTCTTCCATGACCTCGAGGCCACCGCGCGGCGGCGGGGCGTCCCCGTGCGCGTGCTCGAGTGCGGCCCTCTGGAGGTCGCCGGCGCCCGCCTGGAGACCCTCCAGTCGGGCGGACCCCTGCGCAAACGCGACGCCGTGAACAATCAGTCCGTCGTCGCGATCTTCGAGAAGGACGGCCGCCGAGCCCTGCTGACAGGTGACGCGGGGGCCGCCGCGGAGGAAGATCTCCTCCGCGGAGGAGCGCTCGTGCCCGTGGACGTCCTGAAGGTCGGTCATCATGGCAGCCGCGGATCCACGACCGCGGGTCTTCTGGACGCCCTCTGCCCACGGCTCGCGCTGCTGTCGTGCGGCCGCGGGAACCGATTCGGCCATCCTGCGCGGGAGACCCTCGGGGCGCTGGCGGTGCGGGGGATCCCGGTCTACCGGACCGACCTCGTTTCGGACGCGCGTGTCGACCTTCTGCCCGGCGCGACGCGCCTCTTCCTGCGAGGGCTGCGATGACCGGTGCCGGACGTGCCGCGCTGCTCGTCGTTCTCGGGCCGACGGGCTCGGGCAAGAGCGATCTCGCTCATGAGGTCGCCCGTCGGCGAGGCGGAGAGATCCTCTCGGCCGACGCGTTCGCGGTGTACCGCGGTCTCGACGTGGGCACGGCCAAGCCCTCGCACGAGCGACGCGCCGAGGTGCCGTACCACCTGATCGACGTGGCGGATCCGCAGGAGAACTACTCGGCGGGCCGTTGGCAGAAGGAGGCGCGCGTCCTGATCGAGGCGATCGCCGCCCGGGGTCGTCTTCCGATTGTCTGCGGGGGCAGCGGCTTCTACATCCGGGCGCTGCTCGAGGGGCTTCCTCCCTCGCCAGTCGCCAACCCGGACCTGCGCGCCGCGCTCGGACGTTGGAGCCGCGGGCGCCCGGAAGCAGCGCGCCGGCTGCTCGAGGTCAGCGACTCGGAAGCCGCCGCGCGCATCGCGCCCGGCAACCTGCGCTACGTTCTGCGGGCTCTCGAGATTCTGCTCACGACGGGCCGTCGGCCGTCGGAGGGCCTTGCCCATCGCGACGCCTGGGCCGAGAGCTATCGCGTCGTGAAGATCGGGCTGCGCCCGGCTCCGAACGACCTCTATGCTAGGATCGCGGACAGGGTTCACGAGATGCTTGCGTCGGGCTGGGAGGAGGAGGTTCGGCGGCTTCTCGCGCAAGGTCACCGACAAGACGCCAATGCATTCGGGGCGATCGGGTACCGGGAGCTCGCCGAGGCGCTCCTCTCGGGCCGCGGCGAGGCGCTGGAAACGGAAGGACGAATCGTGACCGCAACCCGGCAACTGGCCAAGCGGCAGGCAACGTGGTTCCGGCGCGAACGTGACGTGATCTGGGTCGATCCGAAGGCGGCGCTGACCCGGGCACTGGAGCTTCTGGACGCGGACAACCAGACGGAGAGACGCGGATGAACAAGGCCCCGATCAACGTGCAGGACTCTTTCTTCTACAACCTCCGCAAGGACAACGTGGCGATCACGGTGCGCCTGACCTCGGGGGAAGAGCGCATGGGCCGCCTGCGCCGGTTCGACAAGTTCGCTCTCGTGCTGGAAGTGGAAGGGCGCGAGGAGATGATCTACAAGCACGCCATCGCCTCGATCCGCCCCGAGAGCCTTCCGGCGGGATCCTGAGGGCGGCGCGGCGATTCGGGTCCACCGAGTCTTCGCACGCAAGGGATCGGGAGTCTCCTCTTGATCCGGGCGTCGCGGCTGGCGGTGCCGCTCACGGTCCTGCTCTTCCTCTCCGCCTCCTGCGCGACGACCTCCCGCCCGGCGGCGCCCCGCGACGCGTTTCCGCTTGATCCCCGGGAGGGCCTTCCGGGGCCCTTTCCTTCGGGCGTCTCCTCGGGATGGGAAGCGCTTCTTGCGGGCCAGGCCTCGCGGGCCCGGGAGCATTTCGAGCGCGCCCGGGCAGAGGGTGGGGGGATGGCGGCAAGGATCGGAGTGATCGAGGCGCTCGTCGAGGAGGCCTCGCTCCCGGAGGCGCTGGCGGCGTGCTCGGCCGCCCTGGCCGCGCCCAACCCGACCGCGCCGCTTCTGGTCGCCTGCGGCGAAGCGCAGGGCCGGTCGGGAAAGCCGCTCGAAGCCTGGGAGCTCTACCGGCAGGCGCTCGGCGAGATGCCGGCGCATCCGGGACTCGAGAAGCGCGCCGGGGAGCTGCGGTCGCTTGCCGGCGGGCAGCTGCGCCGCCAGGCCCAGGAGGCCGCCGGGCAGAAGGACTGGGCCGCCGCACGCCGGGACATCGCCCGATCGATCGTCCTCGACCCGGCGTCGGCAGCCTCTCGCGAGGCTTCCGGCGACATCGAGCTCGAGGCGGGCAACCGGCCGGCGGCGCTCGCACAGTACCGCGAGGCCTATGCCCTCGATCCCGACGACCCGGCGCTCTGGAAGAAGATCGCACCGCTGGCGCTCGAGGTCGCCGACTACGCGGCGGCCGTACCCGTTCTCGACAAGCTCGCCGCGCTGGATCCCGGCAGGTACGAGACGCAGGCGGCCGAGGCGCGACTGGCCTTCCGCATCGCCAACTGGCCGGCGGCGGAGCGCGCGGCCGCGCGATCCTCGGCGCTGACGCGCGGGGAGGCGGCCCTGCTGCTCTGGTGGATGGTGCCGGAGGTGCGCGACACGAAGGTGACGGTAGCGATCATCGCGAGCGACATCGTGGGTCGCCCGGACGGACGGGAGCTGACGCGCGTCTTCTCGCTCGGGCTCCTCGAGGTCGACCGGGACACCCACCGGGCGAGCCCCGACTCGCCGCTTTCCTTTTCCGCCGCTGCGCGGTCGTACCTCCGACTCCTCGCGCTGCTCTCCGCGGCGGCTCCGCCGGCGTGCCTCCGGGGCAATCCTGCCGGCGCGATCTCGGGACCCCAGGCGATCCAGATCGCGCGGCTCTGCGGCATCCTTCTGGAGAGCGAGGCCGCTCCGGTCAGCGGCGCGGCCTTCACGCGAGACGTGGATCGCGTCCGGGCGCTCGCCGCGGCCAAAACGAGCGATGGGCCGGAAGAGAAGGGGAAGACGCCGTGAAGGGCCCCTGGACGCTTCCCAACTTCATCACGCTGCTCCGGCTGGCGGCGCTGCCGTTTTTTCTCGTCGCCATTTCGGATGGGCAGTTCAACATCGCGCTCGGCATCTTCGTCGCGGCGGGCCTTTCCGACGGAATCGACGGATTCCTCGCGCGGCGCTTCGACATGCGCTCCGCGCTCGGCGCGTATCTCGACCCGATCGCCGACAAGCTCCTGCTCATGAGCTCCTACCTCTTCCTGGCGATTCCCTCCTATCCGGCCCATTACAAGGTTCCGGTCTGGCTTGCCGTCATGGTGATCTCGCGAGACATCCTGCTGATGCTCGTCGCCCTCTTGATGATCCTCGCGACCTCGCACAAGCGGTTTCCGCCGAGCTGGGTCGGCAAGGTGACGACGGTCACGCAGATCATTACGGTCCTCTTCGTCCTCTGCGCGAACATCTGGGACTGGCCGAGGCCGATTCTCCTGATCGCCTTCGGCGCCGCCGCGACCACGACGACGCTGTCCGGCCTCGACTACGTTTACCGGGCGGCCAAGAGCTCCGCGGCGGAGAAAGTGGCGGAGGGTTGATCCGGCTGAAAATGCTCTCGCGCCCCGATTGCCACCTCTGCGAAGAGATGCGCCGGGAGGTCGATGAGCTGCTCGGAGAGGAGCCGCGGGAGTGGGAAGTCGTGGACGTGAACTCCGAGCCCGACCTCGCGCGGCGCTTCGGCGACCAGGTTCCGATCCTCTCCATCAACGGGCGCTTCTTCGCGAAGACGCGGCTGCCTCGGCTGGGTTTGCGCTTCCGCCTGCGGCGCGCGGCGGGTCTTTCCGGCTAGAGCGGGCCCGTTGCCGCCCGCCCGGGCTTTCGCTATATTCGGATCGCCCGGGCGGGCATAGTTCAGCGGTAGAACGCCAGCTTCCCAAGCTGGATGTCGCCGGTTCGATCCCGGTTGCCCGCTCCAAACGTCGCTTCCGCTCGGGCTCTTGCCAGGGGATTGGGGTCAGGCCTGATTTCTGATTCCGAGGTCGGACAGTACGGTCCACGATCGGCGCAGGCAACGGGGGTCAACCGTGAACTCTGCTTCGTTCACGTCGCTTCCGCTCGGGAGACTTCGCACGCCGGGCCCGAAAATCAGAAAGCAGGGCGGACCCCGATCGTCGGGCCGTTCAGCGACCGACGAGTTGCTGCAGGTGTTCGGGGTACCGAGCCCCCTGGACCGTGATCTGTGACGCGGCGCGATCGATCTCCCGGAGATCGTCGGAGGTCAGCTCAATGGCCGCGGCGCCGAGGTTCTCCTCGAGGCGATGCCGCTTCGTGGTGCCCGGGATGGGCACGATCCACGGCTTCTGGGCCAGCAGCCACGCCAGGGCGATCTGGGCGGGTGTCGCCTTCTTCCGCTCAGCGAATCCCTTCAGCCAGTCGACGAACGCCAGGTTCGCCTTGCGATTCTCGGGCGTGAAGCGCGGGACGACGTTGCGGAAGTCCGCGCTGTCGAACTTCGTGTTCTCGTCGATCTTGCCCGTGAGAAAACCCTTGCCCAGTGGACTGAAGGGAACGAAGCCAATTCCCAGCTCCTCGAGCGTCGGCAGCACTTCCGCTTCCGGTTCTCGCCACCACAGGGAGTATTTGCTCTGGAGCGCCGTGACCGGCTGGACGGCATGGGCGCGACGAATGGTCCGGGCGCCGGCTTCGGAAAGCCCGAAGTGCTTGACCTTTCCTTCCCGAATCAGGTCCTTCACCGCGCCCGCGACATCCTCGATGGGGACGTTCGGGTCGACACGGTGCTGGTAGAAGAGGTCGATCGCCTCGACCTTGAGGCGCTTGAGCGAGGCCTCGGCGACCTCCTTGATGTGGGCGGGCCGGCTATCCAGGCCGTTCTGCTTGCCGGCCTCGATCTTGAACCCGAACTTGGTCGCGATCACGACTCGTTCACGCATCGGGGCCAGCGCTTCGCCCACGAGCTCTTCATTGGTGAACGGGCCATAGACCTCGGCGGTGTCGAAGAACGTGACGCCTCGTTCGACCGCTGCCCGAATGAGGGAAATCATCTCCTGTCTATCGGCCGGCGGTCCGTAGCCATAGCTCATGGACATGCAGCCCAGTCCAAGAGCCGATACTTCCAGATTGCTTTTTCCAAGTCTGCGCTTCAGCATTGCCTGTCCTCCGACCCATAGAGTAGTAACCCATCTCCGACGTGAGAAGTGGGCAAAATCGACAAGGGTTTGTGAGTACCATTCATAAGTGGTCCGAGACGAGCTCAGCGTCCTGTCCGCCTTCCTCGTTGTGGCAGAGGAACGGAGCCTTGCGCGCGCAGCGACCAGAGGTCGCTCGAGCGTAGGGCCCGAGCGGGCGACCTCCAGTTTGCTCCGTCTCCGTGGCCCGATGGCTAGGCTACCCGCATGAGCGGAGAAACCGGCCGCTCCCTCCGCAAGCTGGGCTCCTCGGGCCCGGCCGTCTTTCCGCTGGCGCTCGGATGCATGGGCATGTCCGGCATGTACGGCCGCGCGGACGACCGTGAAAGTGTCGCCACCATCCATGCCGCACTCGACCAGGGCGTCACCCTGCTCGATACGGGGGACTACTACGGCGCGGGCCACAACGAGATGCTCATCGGCCGAGCGTTGCGGGACCGCCGCGGGAAGGCCCTGCTCTCGGTGAAATTCGGCGCCCTGCGCGGGCCGGAGGGTGGCTGGCTCGGCGTGGATGCGCGGCCGGCCGCCGTCAGAAACTTTCTCGGGTACAGCCTGACGCGTCTCGGCGTCGACCACATCGACATCTACCGTCCAGGGCGTCTCGACCCTCAAGTGCCTATCGAGGAGACGATCGGCGCCATGGCCGACCTCGTGAAGGCCGGTCATGTCCGCGCGATCGGGCTCTCGGAGGTTGGGCCCGAGACCATCCGGCGCGCCCACGCCGTGCACCCCATCTCCGATTTGCAGATCGAGTACTCGCTGATCAGCCGTACCCCCGAGGCGCGGATCTTCCCGACGCTCGCGGAGCTCGGCATCGGCGTTACCGCTTACGGCGTTCTCTCGCGCGGTCTCCTCAGCGGCTCGACACCGGCGCCGCGAGGCGATCTGCGCGCCCATCTGCCGCGGTTTGCAGCCGACAACCGGAGGCTCAACGAGCGCCTCATCGAGGCGTTGCGGACACTGGCCGCGGAAAGGGGGCTGCGACCCTCTCAGCTCGCCATCGCCTGGGTGCTGTCGAAAGACCGTCGCATCGTGCCCGTGATCGGGGCGCGCACACGGGCGCAGCTTGCGGAGTCCCTGGGCGCTCTCGAGGTCGCTCTCTCGCCCGCGGAGGTCGCCCGCATCGAAGAGGCCATCCCGGCCTCCTCTGTCGCCGGCACCCGCTACGACGAGCACCAGATGCGAGTCCTCGACAGCGAGCGATCCTGACGGGCGATTCGCTCGCCGGCACAGCGAAACGGGTGAATGAGCTCAGCCGCGGGCTACCGGCCAACTATATCAGAATTGATATAGTTGCCGCAGCGTGGAATCAAGGGGAGGGGGAGGAGGAGCGATGCCGTACATCAGGCAGTCGGACCGGGTCGAGATCCTGTCGGGAGCGCGCCCGGCGCAGACGGCCGGAGAGCTGAACTTCCAGCTCACCGCCGTCGCGCGCGCCTATCTCGGGGCGCGCGGGGAGTCGTACGCCGTCTTCAACGAAGTCGTCGGCGCCCTCGAGTGCGCGAAGCTCGAGTTGTACCGGCGCATGGTCGCGCCCTACGAGGACCACAAGATGGCCGAGAACGGGGACGTCTACACGGGAAGCCCCTGATTCCGCGGCATCTCACTCGTCCAGGTCGGCCTCTTGCTGAGAGGTGGGTCGGTGCAGGTCAATTGCCGCGGGCCACCGCCCCGGCACGCATGTCTCTTTTTCCCGATCACGGCGTGCCCCAGCGGCCGAGCGTCCCCCCTTGGTATCGTCGGCGCATGAGCGGAAACAGGCCCATGGCCGGGCGCACGGTCCTCGTGACCGGCGCGACGAGCGGAATCGGGCTCGAGACGGCGCGCCTTCTGGCGAGGATGGGCGCGAGCGTCGTGCTGGGAGTGCGTGATCCGGCCCGGGGCGAGGAGGTCGCGTCGGGAATCACGCGGGACGGAGGAGCGGCCGAGGTGCTCCCGATCGACCTCTCCTCCTTCGCGTCGGTGCGGGAGGCCGCGGCGCGATTCGAGGCCGGCCACCCGACGCTCGATGTGCTGGTCAACAACGCGGGAACAGCCGTTCCCAAGCGCCAGCTCACTGCCGACGGCCACGAGTTGACGTGGGAGACCAATTTCCTCGGGCACTTTCTCTTGACGCGTCTGCTCCTGCCCGCGCTCAAGCGCTCCGTGAAGCCGCGCGTCGTCAACGTCAGCTCGGAGGCCCACCGGACCGGACGGATCGACTGGAACAACCTCGAGCTCGAGCGGGGCTTCGGCGGCTTTCGCGCCTATGCCAACACGAAGCTCGCGCAGGTCCTCTTCACGCGGGAGCTTTCCCGGCGCGAGCCGGAGATCGCCGCCATGGCGGTTCACCCGGGAGCGCTTGCGACAAACATCTGGCGCAACGTGCCGCAGCCTCTGAGGGGCTTCATCGTCGCCGCGCTCTGGCTCGCCGGGGGCCTCGTTCCTTCGGCGGCACGAGGAGCGAAGGTCGTCGCGCGGCTGGCTTCGGATCCTTCGCTCTCGAGCGCGAGCGGCCGCTACTTCAAGCGCTTCCGCGAAGCCGAGCCTTCCGTGGCGGGCTCGAACGACCGGGACGCGGCGCGACTCTGGGACCTGGCGGAAAAGGTGACGCGAATCGCGAGCCCCGGGGGGTCGGACGCCAATTGACCCGACGCCCGGTCGAGACTCGGCGGCAGGAGGAGGAGATGCTTCTGCCGACCACGGACCTCGAGGCGCAGATCGTCGAGCGAGCGGCCGTACCGCTTCTCCGATGGACGGCGTCAAAGCTGAAGGCCGGCTTGCTCGGACGCAATGATCGGCGGCTCGTGTCCCGGGCGATTCAGGAGCTTCTCTCGCAGAGCCCGAACGCCGTCCGCGTCGAGGATCTCCTCGCGCGAGTCGCCGGCAACCCGGATGGGCTCGGCTACGTTCGCCATCACCTCGAAGCGGCAAAGAGAGCCGGCCGCCGACAGACGGGGTCGGGGATCGCAAAGAAGCCGAAAAGGAGCTCGAAGGGAAGGGGAGTGGGGAAAGCCAAGTAACGCCGGGGATGGAAGGGCGGCCGGCGGCGTTGCCTGCGGTATCTTGACGGCTCATGGCCTTTTCGCGTCGGGTGGGTCCCATCCGCCGGCTTGCGCCGCTGGTGTTTGCCGGCTGGAGCTTCGGTGCGGCGCTCGCGGCCCAGACCGCCGCCGGCGGCAACGAGCGCCCGTTCGAGCTGACGCCCATGTTCGGCTATCGGTTCGAGGGAACGCTAACCTCGAGCGACGACGCGACCTCGGTCACGCTCCAGAGCGATGCGACCTTCGGCCTCAACCTGGGATATTGGATCGACCCGAACGGCTCGATCGAGATTCAGTACAGCTATACGCCGACCGAGGCGGTCTCGGAAGCGACCCCGAGCGCTCCGAACCGCACGCTCGACGTCTCCGTCCAGGACATCCAGTTCGCCGGCCTCGCGCATTTTCGCGTCGCAAATCCCCGGATCCGCCCGTATCTCGGCGTTGGACTCGGCGTCACGATTCTCGTGCCGAGCGAAGGGTTCGCGAGCACGACCCGCTTCAGCTTCAGCCTCTTCGGCGGAGTGAAGACGTACTTCAGCGACTGGTTTGGCCTGAGGTTCGAGGGGCGCTGGATCCCGGCCTACATCAGCTCCAGCGGAGAGGACTCGTTCTGGTGCGTCTGGGTGGGCGGCGTGCTCTCCTGCGGGGCGAACACGCAAGGGCGCCTTCTCGAGCAGGGGGATTTTCGCGCGGGTCTGATCTTCAAGTTCTAGCTATCGTTTCTCAACACGTTCTTCGCAGCCAAACGGATCATGCGGACCCCCTCTCCCGGGGGAGAGGGGAGTTCTGAGCCCGGGGACTCCTCAGAGGGCCGGTAGGGTGAACGTCTTGAAAATTCGCGGCTAGCCGATCGCCCGGCGCAGCTCCTCTTCGAGGCGCCCCGGCGCCTGCTCTCGCAGGTCGTATCGCGCGCGCACGATCGGCTTGTCGATCGTCAGGACCCGGCGCAGATCGATCGGCGTGCCGATGAGCACCACGTCGCAGGGGGTGCGCCGGATCGTCTCCGCGAGCTCGGCAATCTGCTCCGCCCCGTAGCCCATGGCGGGGAGGACGCCGACGGCATTGGGATACTTCGCGTACGTCTCGCGGATCGAGCCCACGGCATGCGGGCTCGGGTCGACGATCTCGGCCGCGCCGGCCTGCCTGGCGGCGACGACCGCCGCCCCGTACCGCATGCCGCCGTGTGTGAGTGTGGGGCCGTCCTCGACCGCCAGCACGCGCGCGCCGGCGAGAAGCTCGGGGCGATCCGGGGTGACTGGAGAATCGGCCTTGAGGACGCGGGCGCGCGGGTTCAGTCGCCGCGCCGCGGCCTCCACCGCCGCGACCTTGTCCGGCTCGGCCGTGTCGCACTTGTTGATGACGATGACATCCGCCCGCCGGAAATTCGCCTCGCCCGGATGGTAGGACGTCTCGTGCCCCGCACGGTGCGGATCGGCGATGCAGATGTGGAGTGCCGGCACGTAGAAGGGAAGGTCATTGTTCCCGCCGTCCCAGAGGATCACCTCGGCCTCCCCCTCGGCGCGGGAGAGAATCCGGCCGTAGTCGACGCCGGCGTAGACGACGAAGCCATTGTCGATGTGGGGCTCGTACTCCTCGCGCTCCTCGATCGTGCACTTCTCGCGATCGAGATCCTCGTACGTCGCGAAGCGCTGGCAAATCTCCTCGGCGAGGTCGCCGTAGGGCATCGGATGGCGGACGGCGACGACCTTCTTGCCGAGCTTCTTGAGAATGGTCGAGAGATAGCGTGTCGTCTGGCTCTTGCCTGCGCCGGTCCGCACGGCCGTGACGGCGACGACCGGCACTTTCGCCGGAAGCATCGTCCGGCGGGCGGAGAGGAGCAGGAAGTCCGCCCCGAGGGCGATGCACCGGGAGGCCAGGTGCATGACGTGCTCGTGCGTCACGTCCGAGTACGAGAAGACGCAGGTGTCGACCTTCTCCTCGCGGATCAGGCGGGCGAGGTCGTCTTCGGCCACGATCGGGATCCCGTCGGGATACCGCGCTCCGGCGAGCACCGCCGGGTAGCGGCGGCCGGCGATCCCCGGGATCTGCGTCGCCGTGAAGGCCACCACCTCGGTTGAGGTGTCCTCGCGATAGACCGTGTTGAAGTTGTGGAAATCGCGGCCGGCCGCGCCGAGGATGACGACCCGATTTCGGCTCGAAGCCATGAAGCCCCCTGACGTTCCATCCGGAATCTTCACAGAATGCTAGGTGGTCGGGGAACCGAATGGGATGAAGTAAGTGCATCAGACGAGGCGCACGAGGATCGGTCGCCCCGAGGCTGCCGGGCAATAGCCTGCCGGATAAGGCCTTGCGCAGTCCGCGCCCCCCGGCGCTACGAAGGGGTGGGGTTTGCTTGGGGAACCTGGCCGAAGGGGACGACCGCGGGATTCCCGCGCGGGCGCGACCGCACGATCGGCATCCTGGGGTTCGAAGGCACCGGCGTGGGAGTGGACATCGGAGTCGGGGTTGGTGTCGCCGTCGGCTCGAGCCACGCGCCCAGGATGGGCGTCGCGCCTGCGGCGTTTCCGGTCGGAGGGATCCCGTACGCGTCCTCGAGCGTGCGCAGCACGCTGTAGTGATCGATGCGCATGGCATAGTCACCCGCCTGCACCATCGGTCCCACGAAGATCGTCGTGATCCGGTTCGACGCGTCCTCGCTTTCGTCGAATGTCAGGACCAGGAGCGAGTCGTTGCCCATCGCCCACTGCACGTAGGGGTCGAGATGGCTGCGCAGCCAGGAGTCTCCGGTCGCCACGCTGCAGTCGTGCATGTCGTTGCAGAGATTCGGAACGACGAAGGAGACTGCCGGCAACAGGCCGTAGTCGGCCGGGAACCGGGCAAACGTCAGATTGGCGGAGGCCGGGACGTTGGTGAAGTTGACCCAGGGATTGTGCTTTCGCGCGTATCGGCCGCTGCGGCAGCCGGTATAGCCGTCGCGCGGCATCGACTCGCTGTATCCCGAAAACGTCAGACTCGCGGCCGCGAGCCGGCTCGCGATGTTTTCGTCGGAATACGTGTGCGGGCAGCTGTCGTTGGTCAGGCCCTCCGTTGTGCCTGCGAAGAGCGCCAGGTAGTTGGGCTCGCTCGGATGGCCGACGGCGTGGCTGTCGGTGAAGCTGGCTCCGATCGTCCGAAGAGAATTGATGTAGGGCGCACCGGCGTTTCCAATCACGTCGGAATACGCGTGGTTCTCCATGAGGACGACGACCGTGTGGGCCGGCCTCGGGAGACCGGTCCCCGCCGGGGCCGCCGATCGCGCTCCTGAGTGCGCCGCGGGTCGCGCAAGATGGGCGAGCGCGAGAGATCCTGCGGCGACCAGAAGGGTACCGGTAAAGGCGGAGCGGACCATCGGTGCCGATCGCGATTATCCCGTGGGTCGGCCGACCGCGGGAGGATTTCCCGGCAGGACACGGCCGGCAAGCCGGTGGCTCGACGGGCCGGGCGTGGCCAAGGGTCGCCCGCGATAAGCTGCGCCCCCGAATGCGCCGGGCCGCCGCGACTGCGATCGGAGTTCTCCCGGGAATGGCCCTGGCCGTCGGCGTGATGCTTCTGGCGGGTGAGGTGGCGCGGTGGATGGGAGCCGGCCTGCTGCGGCTCCAGGGGCTCGATCCCGCAGGCCGGTCGAGCCCGATCTCCGGCATTTCGCTCGCGATCCTTCTCGGTCTGCTCGCCGCGAACACCGTCGGGACGGCGGCCGTCTTTCGGCCGGGCCTCGCCTTCGCCGTCAAACGCATGCTTCGTCTGGGCATCATCCTGGTGGGGATCCGGCTGTCGTTTTACGACGTGCTCAAGCTCGGCGCCTGGGGGATCCCCGTGGTTGCGACCATCATCCTCGTCGCGCTCGGCGTCACGAACGTCTTCGCGCGCATGCTCGGGATCTCCGATCGCCTGGGGACGCTCGCCGCCGCCTCGACGGCGATCTGCGGGGTCACCGCCGCGCTCTCGGTCGGTCCGGTGATCGAGGCCGAGGAAAGCGAGGTGGCCTACACGGTCGCCAATGTGACGCTCTTCGGCCTGGCCGCGATGCTGACGTATCCCTACCTCGCGCACGCCCTCTTCGGGACTGGCTCGGGGTCGGTCGGCCTTTTCCTGGGGACTGGAATCCACGACACCTCCCAGGTGATCGGCGCGGCGCTCTCCTACAAGGAGCTCTTTCAGGACGAGCGGGCCCTCCAGGTCGCGACCGTGACGAAGTTGACGCGCAACGTCTTCCTGGTCGCCGTGGTCCCGGCGCTCGCCTACTTCCATGCCCGGCGAACCGGTCATGCCGGCGCCCGCGTCCGAATCTCCCGTCTCTTTCCGATCTTCGTGCTGGGGTTTCTCGCGATGGCGATCGTCCGGTCGATCGGCGACGTGGGCCTTGCCGGCGGAGGACGCTCGTTCGGCGTCTGGGACACCGAAGGCTGGCGCGCCGTCGCGAAGACCCTGGGGGAGACCTGGGGCTCCGCCGCGCTCGGGACCGCCATGGCGGGCGTCGGGCTCTCGACGAACCTGCGCGCGTTTCGAGCAATGGGGGCAAAGCCCTTCTACGTCGGCGCCCTTTCCGCGGCCCTGGTCGCCGTGCTCGCCCTGATCCTCGCGTCGATCGTCGGACCGCGCCTGGCGCTGGGGGCATGAGCGAGCCGACGCCGCCCGGCCGCGGCCATTGGTGGAAGCGCACGCTCCAGCCCGGGGCCTCCGGCATCTTTCGGATGCGGACGATGTACCTGCGCCGCACGGACGTTTGGAAGAGGCCGCCGAAGGTATTCCGACCTCCCGTGGGCCTGAGCCTCTTGCTGCTCTTGATCGGCGTCGCGCTCGGCGCGGCGGCCACGGCGGAGCGGCGCGGCCTCGACGCGCGTTTCGACGCCCAGGTCGTGCGCGCGCAGTCCCAGCCCTTCGAGATCCAGCGCATCCGGCAGGATCTCGCCTCGCTCTCGCTCGACGAGAAGAGCCTCGAGAAGGAGCTCTCGGCACGGCTGGCCGCGGCGGACGCCCAGAAGTCCTCGGAGTTCTACCTGGTGCTCGACACGAAGGCGAAGAAGATGAGCCTCCGTCTGGGAGACCGCATCGTGCGCGAGGCATCGCTCCAGACGCGGCCGCCGCTGCCGGTCGAGACGGCTTCCGGCGAGAAGCTCGCACCGGCGCCGCTCTCGGGCGCCTTCACCGTGCGGGAGAAGCTCGAGCGCCCGGCCTGGAAGCCGCCGGCCTGGGTCTGGAGAGAGGCGAAACGGCCGGTGCCCTCGCCGCTGCCCGAGATTCCGGGAGGCCTCGGGCGCTACGTCGTCGTCCTGACCGACGAGGTCGTTTTGCACTCGCCGCCCCCACCGGAGAGCCCTTTGAAGGGCCCGCAGCCCGGCTCGTTTCTCGTCCCGGAATCGGATCTGGCCGCGATCTGGAAGAGCATCGGCCCGCAGACGCGCGTGTACGTGTTCTGATGGACGCTCCCTGGCGCTACCGGCTGGGATTCCTCGGAGCCTGGACGCTGTTTGTCGTCGCGGCGGGAGTTTTCGGGCTCGCGGCGGCAGGGGAGATCGAGAACCGGCGCGATGCACGCCGCATCGGGCGCCTGGAGCGAATCGACCGGATGCTCGGCTCGAGGCGGTCGGGCGCCGTCGCCGATCTGAAGAGCGAGGCTGCTGAAAGGGAGAGCCGCGTGGGCGAACTGCGGTCTCGGGTCGCCGGAGCGACCGTCGATCTCGATCTCCCGCCGAGTTCCGCGGAAACCATCCTGATCTCCACGGCGGAGAACCGCCTCTGGGTTCGCCGCGACGGAAAGACGATCTTCGAGGCGGTGGTGTCGACGGGCAAGGGAACGACCCTCGAGATCGAAGGGCGCAAGATGACTTTCGACACGCCCACCGGCCGATTCAAGATCCGCTCGAAAGAGGAGAACCCCGTGTGGGTGCCGCCCGACTGGCACTATGTCGAGGAAGCGCGCAAGAAGAAACTGGATCTCGTGCGCGCGAGGCCCGGCGACGTGATCGATGCGGACACGGGGCAGCCGGTTGCGGACGCGGGCGGCGGGGTCTGGTCGTTCCTGGGGGAAGGCCAGAAGAAGCCGACGCGCGTCCTGAAGGTCAAGAAGGACACGATCGTCGAGGTCGGTCCGGACGGCAACGAGAAGGAGATCGAGCCGCGCGAGTTCATCCGGACGGGAAAGGCGCTGGTCGTTCCTCCGATCAACTCCCGGCAGCGGCACATCGAGAAGACGCTCGGCCGGTACCGCTTGAACCTGGGGGACGGCTACGCCCTGCATGGAACCCAGGCGACGGGGCAGCTCGGCAGGAGCGTCTCGCACGGCTGTGTACGGCTCGGGGAGGCAGATCTCGAGAAGCTCTACAACATGTCGAACGTGGGCGAAGAAGTCATTATTTATTAGGAGTTTGATCGATTGGGCCGCCTGGGGCGATTGACGGAATCGCCCCTCGTCCCTTAACGTTCTTCCAACAACCGATGAAGCATTCCCGCCTGATCACCCTTTCGGCCGTCCTGCTGCTCGCCGGTCTCTCGCCCGCTGGAGGCCGGTCGACCGGGGCCAACGCCATGCTCGCCGGCTTCTCCGGAAAGCTGAGGGCGGTCTTCGCCCTTCCCGGCCAGACGCCGGCCGTGCCGGGCCAGCCCGGCGTCTACCGCTGGATCTTGGACGCGCGGCAGGCGCTGAATCTGATCGTGCTGACGCCCTTTTCGAGGAAGGTGAACGGACGCATCGGATCCTACCGGATGGGAGTCTGGCCCTTCGAGAATCGGGCGCCCCACGATCCCGCCTACGAGAACCCGGCGGGCTTCATCGAGGTGACACCGGAGAACTTCCGGACCCGGGTCTCCGAGCACTTCATGCTCGGACAGTTCGTCACCAAGGGGCAGGACGACGTCTGGCCCAAGTACGTGGTTCTCGACCGGCGACTGATCGACAAGCTCGAGCTGACGATCGATGAGCTGTCGCGCCTCGGCCGGCCGGTCGGCGGGCTCGTCGTCATGAGCGGGTTCCGAACCCCCGACTACAACGAGTTCGGAGGCAATACCAGCGGGCGATCGGCCATCTCGCGCCATCTCTACGGCGACGCGGCGGACGTTTATCCCGACGACTCGGGCCGCGGATCGATCGCCGACTTGAACGGCGACGGCCGCAGGGACATCCGCGACGCTCGTTTCCTGGCCGGCGCGGCCGAAGCGGTCGAGCTGCGGCATCCGGAGCTCGTCGGCGGCATCGGTGTCTATCCCGGCAACGGCTCGCATGGTCCTTTCGTTCACATCGACGCGCGCGGCAAGCGCGCTCGCTGGAACGGCTAGTCACACTCCTCTCCGGGAACTGTTCAACTTTCCGACACGGGCACCTCCGTGCCATTGCGGGCGCCTTGCGCGGGCGATTATAGGCTGACTCCACGAAAGCGACGGGCGTCGCGCTACCCGCTGGGGAGGTACTCATGTGTCCTGGAAAGCTCTCTTTCCTTTTTCGGTCCACGTCCGCGCGGCTTGGGTTGGTCGGGCTCCTGACGGCCCTCGGCCTCGTGGGCTCGAGAGGCGTTGCTTCGGCGGCGGGGGACGTGACGGCGACGATCCTCGCACCGGGAGGCGGTCCCATGGAGAATGCGTCGGTCACTCTTCAGCCGCTCCCATTTGGGATCACTCAAACTCTAATGACGGCCGCCGACGGCGGCGTCACATTCCCGGGCGTTCCGGACGGCTGCTACACGGTCTTCGTTCAAGACGGCGAGCTGCGCTGGTACTACGGCGGCAAGACCGTGGCCGGCGACGCGAAGACGTTCGCCGTGTCCGGGGCCGACGTCGACCTGCAGAACCTGCAGCTGCCGGCCAAATTCTCGGTTTCCGGAAACCTCACCTTTTCCTCGGGATCGGCCTCGGGCGCGACGATCAATTTCCAAAACGAAACGGGAACCAACCTCTTCCAGAGAACCCTCACGGGGCCGTTCCCCGGTTACAGCGTCGCGGACGTGCCACCCGGCACGTATCGGCTGCAGTTCGTGGCGACGTTCTTCAGCAGCGAGTACTACGACACTTCCGACGCTCACTCGGTTCTCGACGCGACACCCGTCGTCGTTTCCAACGCCAACGTCACGGGAATCAATGTCCAGCTCGATGCGGTCCCTTCCGTCACCGGGAAGGTCAACGGCCCCGGGGGTCCCGTCTCCGGCGCCCGCGTCGGTCTCTTCCGCAATGGCTCCTCGAATTCTTCGAACCTCGCGAGCAGCGCCGCGGACGGGAGCTTCACGATCGCCAACAACGGCGTTTTCTTCCCGGGGGATTGGGTCCAGATCGGCGTGGTGCCTCAGACGAACGCGTTCTACCGCGGTTTCACGGGAACACCTTCTGGCTCCTTCTTCGGCTACGGCGATTCCTTCGAGCTCACACCCGGGAGCAACGCCAAAGACGTCGACGTCGATGCGACGTTTTCGGTTAGCGGCCACGTGGAAGACGCGGATGGAAATCCCGCGGCCAACGTCTCCGTGCAGGCGCAGGACACAACCTCGCAGACCTTTCGGGGGCAGGGGCTTCCGTTTACGACGACCAACGGGAGCGGCGACTACGTCTTGCCCGGTTTCCCTCCGGGCCGATTCCACCTCAGCGGCGGTCCGACGGCATCCGATGCGGCATACCGGTTGGCGGCCAAGACGAACCTCCGGGACGTCTCCGGTAATCTGATGAACGTCGACATCACCCTGCCGTTCGGCGCGAAGCTGATGGGATCAATTACGGACCCGAACGGGGATCCAGTTGCTCAGCCTCAGATCACCGTCTATGCGGCGGACTGTCTGTCCATTCTCTCGAACACTCTCGGCAACGCAAGCGGTGCTTACACGACGTTCAACTTCCCGGCCGGCATGGTCAAGGTCTTCTTCAGCACGCCCGTCCAGGACGATCTCGGCGAGGCCTGGTTCGGCGGGGGGACCAGCTGTCAAACGGCCGGCGTCCTGAATGCGCCTGTCAAGACCACGACGACTGCCGACCGACAGGTCCCGGCGGCCACCCCCGGCACCGGGCACACGGTCTTCGGCATGATCACGAACGCGTCCACCGGGGACGGTCTTGGCACCGCTTCCGTGCAGCTGACGAACACCGCGGCATTGACGTCGTACTTCGGTTTTTCGAGCTCGTGCGGAGACTTCACGATCCCCGAGGTTCCGAACGGCACCTACGACGTCACCGTGGCCAAGAGCGGGTTTCGGACCTACGTCTCCGGGCAAGTGACGGTCTCGGGCGCCGACGCGGAGAAGAATGTCCCGCTCGTCCCGGTGACCGGAGCGATCCGAGGCAAGGTGCAGGCGACGGGAGGCGGCCCCGTGATGGGCGCGTCGGTGTGCACGGTTTCTCCCGCCCGCTGTGCGAGCTCCGATCAATCCGGAAACTATCTGATCAACCAACTGGACACGGGCACCTACAAGGTCGTCGCGCGTACGGCCGCCCTCTTCGAGCCGCGTCTCTACAACAACAAGGCGACGCTCGCCACGGCGGACAACGTTTCGGTCACCAACGGCAGCACGACGTCGAACATCAACATCAGCCTTCCCGCGGTGGCGGCCGATCCGCAGGAGCCGGACGCCACCGGGACGCCGCAGGTCCTGGCGAGGCCGGAGCTCGCGAATGCGCCTGCGAGGCTCCTTCCCAACGTGCCGCTCAATCGCGCGTTTCGGGACATCGAGGACGTGGACTGGTTCCGAATCACGCACACGGCGGGAATGAACTACCGGGTCACGGTCACCGGGGGCGGTTTCACGGTCTACGGCGTCTTCTTCACCGCCTACGACGGGACGACCAAGGAGCAGGATCCCTCGGCGACGCTGGCGCTTCAGCTGGCGGGGGGATGGACCGCTCCAAACACCGGTGAGAAGTGGATCGGGATCTCGACGGCGCTGTCGGGGAGCTACACGATCTCGCTGACGGAGTCGGGCGGCGGGCCTCCCACGCCCACGGTCACCGGGATCAATCCGACCTCGGGGCCGGCCGGCGGCGGGACGAGCGTGACGATCACGGGGACGAATTTCGCGGCGAACGCGACGGTGAAGATCGGCGGGCAGAACGCGACCAACGTCGTGAGGGTCAATGCGACGACGATCACCTGTAAGACGCCGGCCCTGACCGGCGGGACGTTGAACGACGTGGTCGTGGACAATCCGGGGTCGGCCGTCGTGGTGGGTCCGCTCACGCCGCTGGTGTCGGGGACGCTGACGAAGGGGTGGTTTGCGGATTTTCTGGACGTGCCGCAGGCGTTTCTGTACCACAACGCGATCGAGAAGATTCTGCGGGCCGGGATCACGACGGGGTGCGGGGGAGGCAACTACTGCGCGAACCTGCCGATTACGCGGGACGCGATGGCGGTCTTCATTCTGCGCGGCGAGCACGGAGGCGCCTACAGCCCGCCGGCGGCGACGGGAGGGGTGTTTACGGATGTGACGACATCGACGTTTCTGGCCAAGTGGATCGAGCAGTTCGGCCACGAGGGGATCACGACCGGCTGCGGAGGCGGGAACTACTGTCCGACCGACAGTGTGACACGGGACGGGATGGCGGTGTTTCTGGAGCGGGGCAAGAACGGGGCGGCTTTCAATCCGCCGGCGGCGACGGGGATGGTGTTCTGCGACGTGGAGATGGCGACGTTCTTGTCGAAGTGGATGGAGCAGTTGAAGGCGGACAACATCACGCAGGGCTGCTCGACGGGGCCCTGTGCGAGGCTCGGGGGCGGCACGACGCCCAACTACTGCCCGACCGGCACGGTCACACGCGGCGAGATGGCCCCCTTCATCGTGAGGGCGTTCGGACTGTAACGTTCGACATTCAGGTGATTCGGGGCCGCGGGGGAACCTGTGGCCCCTTTTTTTGACGCCTCGAGCTACCCTGCGCTATCATTTCAGGGCCGACGTTTCCCTTCCGCCACCTGTTCAGGAGTCGATCAGGGGTGCCTCCTCCCCGGCGTCGCTTTGGAGAGGAGGCGGAAGCGAGACGCCGGGGTGAGGTGCGCATGCGCGGATCGCACGTCCCCGCCATCGTCTTTTTCGCCCTCGCGGCGGTCGCTGTCGGCCAAACTCCGGTCACCGTTACAGTGGACGCCGGCGCTGATCGGCTGGCCATAAGCCCGCTGATCTACGGCGTCGCCTACGCCGACGCGGCGGCTGACTCGGGAGAGGTCTATACTCGGGCCATCCGTTCAAAGGGAGGCCACTTCTGGCGATCTTCGGAAAGCAGGATTCGGGCCCGGCTGCGTCCCGAGACGCCAATGGGGGAGGGCCGAACGCCCCGACGGTGGTGGGCCCGCGCGTGCGCTTCGTCGGCGAGATCTTCGGGGACGAAGACATCCTGATCACCGGGCACTTCGAGGGCAAGGTCCAGATCGACCGGGCGGTGACGATCGGGCCCACCGGAGAGGTCCTGGGAGACGTTCACGGCAAGACGGTGGTGGTGGCCGGGAGGCTCGAGGGCCAGATCCGGGCGTCGGAGAGGGCCGAGCTGCTCGCCACGGCCGCCGTGAAGGGCAGCGTCCAGGCCCCGAAAGTCATCATCGCCGAAGGGGCTCAACTGCAGGGCAACGTCGCCATGTCGGAGCCTGGTGTGGCGGACGAAACGCCGGAAACAGTCTCCTAGGGCCACTTTCTCGGTCCTCCTCCGGGCGCAGGTAGAATCACGTTTCCGTGAGCCGACCGACCCCAACGCCCCATATCTCCGGCCGCGGTCTCGCGATGCCGGCGTCGCCCATTCGAAAGCTCCAGCCGCTGGCCGACGGGGCCCGCGCCCGGGGCGTGCACGTCTATCACTTGAACATTGGCCAGCCGGACCTGGAGACGCCTCCCGCGCTGCGGGATCGCCTGCGGGCCCTCCAGGACAAGGTCTTCGCCTACACGCCTTCCGGAGGGACGCCCGAATACCTCGCCGCCATGCGCGAGTACTACGGCAAGCTCGGGGTTCCCCTGGCGCTCGACGAGATCATCGCGACGACCGGGGGCAGCGAGGCGGTTCTCTTCGCGTTCTTCTCCTGCACCGACCAGGGCGACGAGGCGCTCGTCGTCGAGCCCTACTACACGAACTACCGCTCCTTCGCGACACTCGCGGGAGTACGCCTGGTCTCCCTTCCTTCGCGCGTCGAGGACGGGTTCCATCTGCCGCCTCGGGAAGCCTGGGAACGGGCCGTCACGCCCCGCACGCGCCTGGTGTTGCTGTGCAACCCGAACAATCCGACGGGCACCGTCTACTCGGAAGAGGAGCTCTCCATGGTGGCGGAGTTCTGCCGCGCCCGCGGGCTCTTCCTCGTCGTGGACGAGGTCTACCGGGAGTTCGTCTATGACGGGCGGCGCTCCCGGAGCGCCCTGACCCTGCCCGGGTTCGAGACGAACGTCATCGTCGTCGACAGCCTCTCCAAGCGCTACAGCGCCTGCGGGATCCGCCTCGGGTGCCTCGCCACGCGTAACCGCGACGTCTATGCGGCCGCTCTGCGGATGGCGCAGGGGCGGCTCTCGCCTCCGGGTCTGGCGCAGTTCGTGGCCGTCGGGATGAAGGACCTGCCGGAGTCCTACACGGCCTCAGTCGTCGCCGAGTACCAGAAGCGGCGCGACCTGCTCTACGAGGGCCTGCGCGCGATTCCGGGAGTAGTCCTGTCGCGTCCCGAGGGAGCCTTCTATTTCGTGACCCGGCTGCCGATCGGCGACAGCGAGGACTTCGCGCGCTGGCTGCTCGCGGATTTCGAGCACGATCGCTCGACCGTCATGGTGGCGCCGGCGAGCGGCTTCTATGCGACCCCGGGAGCAGGGTCGAACGAGGTACGGATCGCGTACGTCCTGAACGAAGACGATCTGCGTGCCTCCGTGAGGATCCTGCGCGTCGCGCTCGAGACCTATGCGCGTCTGCGGCCGGCCCAGAGCGCAGCCCTGGCGACGGCCTCGGCCGGGGGGCCGGACTTCGGCACACCCGCCGCGAGCTGACCGCGGCGGCCGCAGCGATCGGAGAATCGACGCGGGCACTCCCCGCGATTTGGCGACAGGAGGAACCAACATGACGACCGGGCTGGCACTCGAGCCCCAGACAAACTACATCGGAGGAAGGTGGATACCCGCCGCGTCGGGCAAGACCTTCGAGAACCGCAATCCCGCCGACCGGGACGACCTCGTCGGCGTGTTCGCCGAGGGGGGTACCAGGGACGTCGAGGCCGCCGTGGCTGCGGCGAAGAAGGCGTTTCCCGGGTGGCGCGACACGCCGGCTCCGCGCCGCGCCGAGGTCCTCTATGCGGCGGGCAACATCCTCTTGAGGGACAAAGAGAAGCTCGCGCGCCTGATGACACGGGAGATGGGCAAGGTGCTCGCCGAGACCCGAGGAGACGTCCAGGAGGCCATCGACATGGCCTTTCTGGCGGCGGGGGAGGGCCGCCGACTCTTCGGTTTCACGACTCCCTCGGAGCTTTCCAACAAGTTCGCCATGTGCATCCGGCAGCCCGTCGGGGTCTGCGCCTTCGTGACGCCCTGGAACTTTCCGATGGCGATTCCGGCATGGAAGTCGATGGCCGCGCTCATCGCGGGCAACAGCATCGTGATCAAGCCGGCCACGGACACCCCGGCTTCCGTCGTCGCTCTGGCGAAGGTCTTCGAGGAGGCGGGGCTTCCGGCCGGCGTCTTCAACGTCGTGATGGGCTCGGGCGCAGCCGTGGGCGATCCGCTGGTCTCCCATCCGGATGTGAAAGTGGTCTCCTTCACCGGCTCGACGGAGGTGGGGCGCCGCATTTCGGTTGCCTGCGCGCCCACGTTCAAGAGGGTGCACCTGGAGATGGGCGGCAAGAACGCGATCCTCGTGATGGAGGACGCCGACGTGGATCTCGCCGTGGATGGCGCGATCTGGGGCGCCTTCGGCACGACGGGGCAGCGCTGCACGGCAAGTTCCCGCCTGCTCGTCCATCGCAAGGTGTACGACGCGTTTCTCGAGAAGCTCGTCGCGCGCGCCCGGGCCTTGAAGGTCGGCAACGGCCTCGAGCCGGGCATGGAGATGGGGCCCTGCGTCTCCGAGAAGCAGCGGGAGAACGTGGCCCGCTACGTCGAGATCGGGCAGAAGGAGGGGGCGAAGCTGCTCGCCGGGGGAGAGAAGTTGACCGCGGGCAGCCTCGGCAAGGGATGGTTCTTCCAGCCCACGATCTTCGCCGACGCCGACGCGAAGATGCGCGTGGCCTGCGAGGAGATCTTCGGCCCCGTCACGACCGTGGTCCCGATTTCCACCTTGGAGGAGGGCATCCGGGTGGCAAACTCGGTGCAATACGGCCTTTCGGGCTCGATCTACACGCGCGACGTCAACGAGGCCTTCACCGCGATGCGCGAGTTCGAGACCGGCATCTTCTACGTGAACTCCTCGACGATCGGCGCCGAGGTGCACCTTCCCTTCGGCGGCATGAAGGACACGGGCAACGGCCACCGCGAGGCGGGCATCGCGGGGCTCGACGTCTTCACGGAGTGGAAGTCGATCTACGTGGACTTCTCGGGGCGGCTGCAGAAGGCTCAGATCGACACCCACGAATGACGGGGGTATTTCCCATGCGAATCAGGGTCATACGCCGCGCGGGCGGAGCTCTCCTCCTTGTGGCGCTCGCCACGGGCTCGGTCCGCGCCGCCGAGGAGAAAAAAACGGCGCCGGCCGACCAGAGCCTCTCGACGGTGTACGGCGGCATGGAGTTCCGGCTGATCGGCCCGTTTCGGGGCGGCCGCGTGGACGCGGTGACCGGTGTGCGCGGGCAACCTCTCGTCTATTTCCACGGCGCCACGGGCGGCGGGGTCTGGAGGACGGCCGACGGCGGATCCAACTGGACGCCGGTTTCCGACAAGGACTTCAAGACGGGCTCCGTCGGCGCGATTGCCGTCGCGGAATCCGATCCCAACGTCATTTACGTCGGGATGGGCGAGCCCGCGATCCGGGGAAACGTGTCCAACGGCGACGGTGTCTACAAGTCGACCGACGGAGGACGCACCTGGGCGAACGTCGGCCTTTCGAACACCTACCAGATCTCCCGCGTACGGGTGCATCCGAAGGACGCCAACCTCGTGTACGTGGCGGCGCAGGGCCACGTCTGGGGTCCCAACGCCGAGCGGGGAATCTACCGTTCGAAGGACGGCGGAAAGACGTGGGAGAAGGTCCTCTTCGTCTCTGACAAGACGGGGGCTTCGGACCTCTGCATGGATCCGCAGAATCCCAGGATCCTGTACGCGGGGTTCTGGCAGGTCTCCCGCAAGCCCTGGGTGCTCTCCTCCGGGGGGCCGGAGGGCGGGCTTTACAAGTCCACCGACGGCGGCGATACCTGGAAGAAGCTTTCGGGCGGCCTTCCCGAGGGCGTCGTGGGCAACATTGGCGTCGCCGTTTCGCCGGCGCGTCCTGACCGCGTCTGGGCCATCGTCGAGGCGGAAAAGGGCGGCGTCTTCCGGTCAGACGACGGCGGCGAGAAATGGACGCGCGTCAATTCGGAAAACAAGCTGCGCCAGCGTGCCTGGTATTACTCGAAGATCTATGCGGATCCGAGCAATCCGGACACCGTGTACGTCCTGAACACGGGCCTCTTTCGCTCGAACGACGGGGGGAAGTCCTACGCAGCCATCAAGGTGCCGCACGGAGACAACCACGACCTCTGGATCGACCCGGACGACCCGCAGCGCATGATCGAGGGAAGCGACGGTGGAGCGATCGTGACCTACAACGGCGGGAAGTCCTGGTCGACGTTGCTGAACCAACCGACCGCCCAGTTCTACCGCGTGACGACCGACGACCATTTTCCATATCGCGTCTACGGCGCGCAGCAGGACAACTCGACCGTCGCGATCGCGAGCCGCGGCAGGGGGCGCGGCATCGGCCTGACCGACTGGTACGCCGTCGGGGGCGGCGAGAGCGGATGGATCGCCCCGCAACCCGGAGATCCGGACGTCGTGTATGCGGGCTCCTACGGCGGCGAGATCACGCGCTACGATCGCCGGACCGAGGAGCAACGTCAGATTGTCGCGTGGCCGCAGCTGGCGATCGGACAGGCCCCCAAGGATCTGAAGTATCGGTTCCAGTGGAACGCGCCGCTCCTGATCTCGCGTCACGACCCGAAGACGCTCTACCACGCGGCGCAACGGCTTCTCGTCAGCCGCGACGAAGGCCAGTCCTGGCAGGAGATCTCGCCTGATCTGACGCGCAACGACAAGTCCAAGCAGGAGAAATCGGGAGGCCCGATCACGAAGGACGACTCGGGGGTGGAGGTCTATGACACGATCTTCGCTCTCGCCGAGTCGCCCCTCACACCCGGAGTGCTCTGGGCGGGCTCGGATGACGGCCTCGTGCACCTGACCCGCGACGGCGGAATGCACTGGGACGACGTGACGCCCCGGGGGCTGCCGGAATGGATCCAGATCAACTCGATCGAAGCCTCGCCCCACGGCGCCGGCACGGCCTACGTCGCCGCGACGATGTACAAGTTCGATGACTTCAAGCCCTACCTCTACAAGACCGCAGACTACGGAAAGACCTGGACGAAGATCGTCGGCGGAATTCCCGACCGCTGCTTCACCCGCGTCGTCCGCGAGGACCCGGTGCGGCGGGGGCTCCTCTACGCAGGCACCGAGTTCGGTCTCTTCGTCTCCTTCGACGACGGGGCGAAGTGGGAGCCCTTCCAGCGCAACCTGCCCGTCGTTCCGATCACCGATCTCGTCGTCAAGAGCGGCGATCTGGTCGTCGCGACTCAGGGCCGCTCGTTCTGGATCCTGGACGATCTGACACCTCTGCGGGAATACCGCGACGGCGTGCGCACCGAGAGGCTGAAGGTCTTCAAACCCCTGCCGACCGTCCGCTTCGGGGGAGGCGGCGGACCCGGCGACGACGAGGAGAGTGCGCCCTCGGATCGCGGCAGGAACCCTGCGTCGGGAGTGACCCTGTCCTACTGGCTGAAGGACAAACCCAAAGACGACGAGACCCTCACGGTCGAATTCCTCGACGGGGACAGCGTCCTGCGGACCTACACGAGCGCGAAGAAGGATGAAAACGAGGAAAAGGAGGGCGAGGAAGGTGGCCGCGACAAGCGGGTGGACAAGCCGATTGAGCCCAAGCCGGGATTGAACCGCCTCGTGTGGGACATGCGGATCCTGCGCCCCTCGCTCCTTCCCAAGGCCGTCATCTGGGGCAATGACAAGGGGCCGCTCGTGGCCCCGGGGAGCTACACGGTCCGCGTGAAGCTCGGCGGCGAGACCCAATCGCAGCCGGTCGAGGTGGTCCCGCGCCCGGGAATCGCCGCGACGCCCCAGGACCTCGAGCAGCAATACACCCTCCTGAAGAAGGTCCGGGACGGCCTCGAGGCCACGCACGAGGCCGTCGGCCAGATCCGCGACGTCGAGGCACAGACGGCCGCGGTCACCGAACGCGCCGAGGAGCTTGGCAAGGGCGCGACCCTGAAGGAAAAGGGCAGGGCTCTGTCCGACAAGCTGACCGCAATCGAGAAGAAGCTCGTCAACCCGGAGGTCAAGTCAAACCAGGACGTCCTGAACTTCGCACCCGCCCTCGACCACCAGTTCGCAGGTCTCGCCGCGGTCGTCTCGAGCGCGGACGCGAAGCCGACGGACTCGTCGGTCGCGTACTACGCGGAGATCCGGGCCGAGCTCGATCGGATTCTGGCGGAGCTCAAGAGCGTCTTCGACGGCGATCTGGCGGAATTCAACGGCGCGGTTCGCGCCGCGGACATCCCTCCGGTCGTCGTGCCACCGCCGAAGAAGGCAATCGAGAAATAGCTCCGGAGGAGTCTCCGGTCTCCCCTCGCAGGGAGGAGGGCCGGGGCGAGGCGCTCGGACGCGTCGCGAAAGCCTCTCAGCCCGACCCTCTCCCACCGGGAGAGGAGGAGGCTCGTTGTGTGGCCGCGTCGCCGATCGTCTCGAGCAGGTCGGCGAGGTCCTGCGGGAGCGGTGCCGCGATTTCGACCTGCTCGTTGGAAGCCGGATGCCGGAAGGCGATCCGCTCCGCATGGAGGGCCTGCCGCGGAAACTCCGCCAGGCGGTCCCTGAGCTCCGGATCGTGAATCCGATCGAAGCGGGGCCTGCCGTAGACGGGGTCGCCCACGACCGGAAGTCCCGAGGCCGCCAGGTGCACGCGGATCTGGTGGGTGCGGCCGGTGATCAGCCGGCAGCGCAGGAGCGTCAGGCCCAGGGGAAACCAGTCGGTCGCGATCTCGTAGAGGGTGCGGGCCTCGCGGGCGCCCGCGGGGGGCGGTTCGGAAGCGCGGAAGGCCTTCATCCTCTTTCGGTCCCGAGGGTCGCGCCCGATCGCGAAGGCGACCTCGCCCTTGCGCACCCGCGGAATCCCGGCCACGAGGGCGAGGTACTCCTTCCGCATCGCGCGCTTCTTCATCTGGCGCGAGAGCGAGGAGTGCGCGAGATCGGTCTTCGCGACGAGCAGCACGCCCGAGGTGTCCCGATCCAGCCGGTGAACGATTCCGGGCCGGAGCTCTCCGCCGATTCCCTGCAGGTCCCCGACGTGATGCAGCAGCGCGTTGACCAGCGTGCCTGTGGCGTGTCCCGGGGCCGGGTGCACGACCAGACCAGCCGGCTTGTCGATGGCGAGCAGGTGCTCGTCCTCGTAGAGAACGCAGAGCGGGATCGCTTCGGGCTCGAGCACCGCGGGGCGCGGCTCCGCGATCTCGACCTCAACGGCATCACCCGCGTGCACGACGTGGGAGCGCTTGGCCGGCTCTCCTCCGAGGCGGACGGCGCCCTCCTCGATGAGCTTCTGGATCCGGGAGCGGGACAGGTCCGAGCAGGCGGAGACCAGAAAGAGATCCAGGCGCGTGCCGGCCGAGGGAGCCCCCACCTGGAAGCGGCGGATCATGACGCTCGGAGGCTCTTCAGTCGTCGCTGGCCCGTTGTCCCGTCGAGGCATGGGAAGTCGGAGTCGGACAGCTCCTCAAGCTTCCGCCCTGCTGCGGCGGGCGAGGTAGATGAGCATTCCGAGCGAGACGAGGGCCGCCGCGAGGCCGATGAACTGGGACGTCGACAGGATTCCGGGAATGACGAATCCGCGAACCCGGTCTCCCCGCCAGACCTCGATGATGCCTCGGGTGATCGAGTAGAGGAGCACGTAGAGCCAGAAGACCTCCCCGTCGAAGGTGCGGCGGCGATAAGCCCATTGCAGGATCAAGAAGATCAGGAAGGCATTGAGCGAAAGGTAGATCTGCGTCGGGTGGAGCGGGACGTTCAAGGGCGTGCCGATCTGCTCGCCCGCGAAGGGGTCGGTGAACGTCACCGCGAAGGGCCCGTGGCTCTCCTTGCCGTAGCAACATCCTGCGGCGAAGCAGCCCCAGCGGCCGATCGCTTCTCCGAGCGCGATGGAGGGGGCGCCCATGTCGGCGACCTTCCATGCCGGCAGCCGGTGCTTGTAGAGGTACCAGATTCCGACCGTCGCGGCACAGATGAGGCCGCCGAAGAATACGCCGCCGGAGCGAATCACGTCCATGAGGTTGACTCGCCGCCCCTGCAACAGGTCGACCGCCACGAGCAGGAGCTTCGCGCCCAGGATCGCCGATGCCAGGACGTAGAGGGAAAAATCCAGAATCTTCTGCTCGGGCAGCCCCTCGGCGATCGCCTTGCGGCGCAGCAGCCAGATCGCCGTCAGATATGCGACGGCGAGCAGAACGCCATAGGTCGGGAGGTAGAAGGACCCGATCTGGAGCAGCCGGGGATAAATGGCCTAGCCCCCGATCCCGGTGCGGGCCGCGGGCCCCGCGTTTGCCTCGCCCTCGTTTTGCAACATGTCGAGGAAGAGCAGGCCCACCCCGATGCAGATCGCGGAGTCCGCCACGTTGAAGGCGGGCCAGTGGTGCCCCGAGATCGAGAGGTCGAGGAAGTCGACGACGTATCCGAACCGGACGCGATCGAGGAGGTTTCCGACGGCGCCGCCGAGAATCAACGCGAACCCGAGCTGCAGCCGGATCGACCGGTGCGAGGAGCGCAGCGCGTAGGCCGACACCACGAGGAAAACGAGGACGGCGACGCTGTTCAAGAGGAGCGCCTTGACCGACGAGTCGACCGAGGCGAACAGGCCGAAGGCCGCCCCGCTGTTGCGTACGTAGGTGATGTCGAAGAGGCCGGGGATGAGCGCCCGGGTCTGGTGCACGTCGAAGGCCCGCGTCACGATCCCCTTGGTCCACTGGTCGATCAGCAGGACCGCCAGAGACACGGTCAGATAGGCGGCCCTGTAGAGCGTGCTCTCCTTGACCTTGACGCCGCCGATCACCGCGCCACTCCTGCGGCTGCTCCGGGCAGCTTGGCGAGGACGCTGCGGCAGCGCCGGCAGAGCCCCTGCTCCTCGGCTTCCGGGGTCACCTTCCAGCACCGGTCGCAGCGGCGGCCCGGCGCCTTTCGGAACTGGAGGCGCAGGTCCGGATAGGCGCGCGACTCGGTCCAGCCTTCTCCGTCTGCCCTGGCGGCCTCGGACACGTCGGACACGATGAAGAGATCCGCGAGCCCGGCACCGAGGGCGCCCACGGCCGCCCGGTCGGCCTCCAGGAGCGCGTTCGGCGTGTGCCGAATCGCTCCCTCAAGGGAGGCGCCGATCTGCTTGTCCCGGCGGGCTTGCTCGAGCATCACAGCGACCTCCTCCCTCAGCTGCCTCAGTCTTTCCCAGGCGTCCCGCGACGGAATCTCTCCGGGCAGGTCGTCCAGGGTCTCGAAACGCGCCAGATGTACGGATTCTTCCTTGGCCCCGGGCAACTCCTTCCAGATCTCCTCGGCCGTGAAGGGCAGGATCGGGGCGGACAGTGTCGCCAGCGTCCGGGCGATGCGGTGAAAGGCCGTCTGCGCGCAGCGGCGCTCGCGGGAGGCGGGCAGCGAGGCATAGAGACGGTCCTTGACGATGTCGAGGTAGAACGCGGAGAGCGTCGTCGCGGACAGGCTGACCAGCGTGTGGTAAACGACGTGAAAGTCGCACGAGGCGAAGGCGTCGGCCATCCGGTCCGCCGCGGACCGCGCCTCTCCGAGGGCCCAGCGGTCGAGGGGCAACAGGTCCTTCGTGGGCACAAAGTCCCGCGCGGGATCGAAGTCGTAGAGGTTCGACACGAGGTATCGCGCGGTGTTACGGATCTTGCGGTACGCCTCTGCACACCGGGAAAGGATTTCCTCGGAGATCGGCATGTCGTCGCGGTAGTCGAGGCTCGCGACCCAGAGTCTCACCACGTCGGCGCCGTAACGGGAGATCAGCTCCTGCGGATCGATGACGTTTCCCTTGGACTTGGACATCTTGCGGCGCTCGGCATCGAGAAAGAAGCCGTGCGTCACGACCGAGCGGTAGGGCGCTTCCCCGAAGAGCGCCACGGATGTCAGCAGCGAGGACTGGAACCAGCCGCGGTGCTGGTCGTGGCCCTCGAGGTACATGTCCGCGGGCGGGCCCGTCTCGCCGGACCGGGGCGCGAGCTCCGGCCACTCCCCGTGCCGGAGAACGGCCAGGTGCGAGACGCCCGAGTCGAACCAGACGTCCAGGATGTCCGTCTCCTTCTCGAACGCCTCGACGCCGCGGCGCTGCGCTCCGGGAGGCAGGAAGTCCTCGGCCGGCCGGGCGAACCAGGCGTCGCCCCCTTCCTTCCGGAAGATGCCGACGACGTGGTCGAAGAATTTCTGTTGCTCCGCAGGGTCGTCCGCCCAGGGGTACACGGTGCCTCGCTCGCCCTCCTGCACCGCGTAGAGGACCGTGATCGGCGAGCCCCACTTTCGCTGCCGCGAGATGACCCACTCGTGCCGGCTCTCGACCATTCCGGTGATGCGGGCCTGCCCCCAGGCGGGGATCCACTCGACCTTGGGAATGGCCTCGAGGGCGAGGCCGCGGACGTCCGCCTTCGGGTCGTCGAGCTTGACGAACCACTGCACGGTGGCACGGAAGATGACCGGCCGCTTGCAGCGCCAGCAGTGGGGGTAGGAGTGGCGAAACCGTCGGTCGGGCTCGCCGACGAGGGCACCCGCGGCCGCGAGGTCCGCGATGATCTCCTCGTTGGCGTCCAGGACCTTCTTGCCCTTGTACTTCTCGACGGTCGTGAAGCGGCCCGCGGCGTCCACGGGGGAGAGGATCGGAAGGCCTTCGCGCTGTCCCGTCCGGAAGTCGTCCTCGCCGTGGCCGGGAGCCGTGTGGACGAGACCCGTGCCCGCGTCCATGGTCACGTAGTCTCCGGCCACGACCCGGAAGGCTTGCTCCTGCTCCTCCTGTGTCAGCTCGCCCCGCATCGGGAACCCGAGCGGATGCGAATAGCGCAAGCCGACAAGCTCCGCGCCGAGAATGGTGTTGCTGCTCGCCGGGTCGAGCCTCTCGCCCGTAGCCCTCTCCGCAAACTCGCGGAGCTTCTCGGCAATGAGAAAGATCCGGTTCTGCCTGTCGCGGACGAGACGGTAGAGCTCTCTCGGATGGACGGCAATCGCCACGTTCGACGGGATGGTCCAGGGCGTCGTCGTCCAAATGAGAGCGCTGGCGTTCGTGACTTGCCCCGGGGCGACGAATCCGCGCTTCGTCAGTTCGTTCGAGTCCTTCAAAGGGAACCCGACGAAGATCGCCGGGTCCTCGCGCTCTTCGTACTCGAGCTCCGCTTCGGCCAGGGCGGTCTGGTCGGTAAAGCACCAGCGCACCGACTTCAGGTTCCGCTCGACGAGTCCCTTCCGGTAGAACTCGCCGAAGGCGAGCGCGATCTCCGCCTCGTAGCCGAGGCTCATCGTGGTGTAGGGGTGATCCCAGAGGCCTCCGACACCCAGGCGCTTGAATTGCTCGCGCTGCAGGTCGATGAAGCTCTGCGCATATTCGCGGCAGGCCTTTCGGATGGCGACGGCATCCATCTCGTGTCTCTTCGAGCCGAGCTTCTTGTCCACCTTCTGCTCGATCGGGAGGCCGTGGCAGTCCCAGCCCGGGACGTAGGGCGCGTCGAAGCCCGCCATGGAGCGGCTGCGGACGACAATGTCCTTCAGGATCTTGTTCAAGGACGTGCCGAGATGGATCGGTCCGTTGGCGTAGGGCGGACCGTCGTGGAGAAGGAAGCGCTTGGGGCGCTTCGCGGAGGCGGCGCGCAGCTTCGCCTCGAGACCCAGGGCCTGCCAGGCCGCCAGCTGTTCGGGCTCGCGGCGCGGCAGGTCCGCCTTCATCGGGAAGTCGGTCCTCGGAAGGTTGAGCGTCGCCTTGTAGTCGGGTGCGTCCGCCATGATCTTGAAGCGAGGGAGTTTATCCGAGACCCGTCTCGGCAGGGCCGGCGTCCCGGGTCACCAGCGCCACCACGGCGGCGGCTGTCGTGGCGGTATGGGTGATGGAAACTTCCGCCGAGACGACCCGCAGCCCGCGCGCCCGCTCGAGAGCCCGCCCATGGAAGACCAGCCGCGGCTTGCCTCCCGCCTCGCGTGTGATCGCAATCTCCTTGAAGGAGACGCCGCGCCACCCCGTGCCCAGCGCCTTCATCGCGGCTTCCTTGGCGGCGAATCTGCCGGCGACGTGCTCGGCCAATGCCCTCGGATGGCGCCTTTCCCGGCGGATCTCGCCCGGAAGAAAGACCCGGGAAAGGAAGTGCTCGCCGCGGCGCTCGAGCACGCCGGCGATGCGCGCCACCTCGGCCAGGTCGATTCCGATCAGGACGCCCATCGTCAGGCGAGGCCGAAGAATCGGGCGATCCGCACGCCGAGGGGGAGGGTTCCGGTGGCGAGCGCGCGGGCGGCCTCGGCCGCGCCGAGCAGCTCGGCCGTGCCGCGGCGGCGTTCGGCCATGGTCTTCTCGAGTCCCTGCACGAGAGAGGGGTTCGCCGCGAGAATGGGCGCGAGCGTGGACTTGTCGATCTCGATCAGCGTGACCTCGTCGAGGGCACGGACCGTCGCGGTCCGCGGCTCGCCCGTCAGCAGGCTGATTTCACCGAAAGCCGACCCCGGCTCGAGCACCGTGACTTTCTGGCTGGCCCCCGAGGGTCCCCGAATCGAGACCGTCAATCGACCGCTCTCGACGAGGAACATCGACGTGCCCGCCTCGCTCTCCCGCACGACGGTCTCGTCGGGGCCATAGCGCCGCTCGCGCCCGCCGGCGGCGAGCTGAGCACGCTCGGCGTCCGAAAGGGGGGCGAAGAGGTCCACCGTTCGCAGAAGAGGAGCCGGGTCGTACGGAGCGGGTCGCGGCAGGGGCCCCGCGGCGTACTGGTGCTGGCGGATCACGGGATAGGCGAACCACAGGCCGGCCCGGTTGACCGCATACCAGACGCGTTCCCGCGCCCGGGAATCGATTTCCAGAAAGCGCGTGTAATCCTCGAGCCAGTAGCGCAATTCGTAACGGATGGTCGAGCTCTCGAAGCTCTTGAGGTAGGACACGGGCGCCGGCTCCCGGGCCAGGCCCTGCATGCCCGTCAGGGCGCTCTCCAGCGCCCGCCGCGCGCGGGTCGGAGCGACGTCGTATTCGAGGTCGACATCCATGCTGCGCGAGATGGGCGGGCCCTCGCGGGGATACACCTCGAGCCTCTCGCGGCCGGCCAGGCTGTTGGGCACGAGCAGGACGTTTCCCTCCGGAGTCCTCAGCCTGATGGCGCGCCACGAGAGCTCCTCGACGGTGCCGAGGATCTGGCCGGTGCGCACCATGTCCCCCTCTCGAACCGCCTTCTCCAGATGGAGCGCGATGCCCGCAAAGAGGTTTCCGAGCGTGTCCTGCAGCGCCAAACCGATCACCGCGGTCAGAACGGCGGATGTGGTCAGCAGAGGCGTGAGGCTCGTCGACAGGACGATCCTGAGCACCGCCGAAACACCGATGCCGAAGACGAGGATCCCGATCAGCTGCCGCAGCAGAGCCGGCACGGGTGGCCTTCGCCGCAGCCGGATGAAGAGGTCGAAAAAGAGGTAGTCGAGCAGGCGGGCGGCGAGATAGGCGAAGGCGATGCCGATCGCCACGTTGCCCCAGTCCTGCTCCACCGCGGCTCCCGTCGCCGGATCGGTGCGGCGTAACACCAGGGGCACGCCGAGCCGGGGGAGGAGGAAGGCCGCCGAGGCGGCGACGGCCAGGATGGCGAGGGATCCCGCGAGCCGCCGGAAGGCGAGCGGAACCTGGCGGCCGCGAGGCATCATCGGCGGAAGATCCGATCGGCCACCGCCCGCGGGTCCGCGGCGTCCTGAAAGAGCCGGATTCCCGCGATTCCGGAGATGCGGTCCCGGTAGCGACCGAGAGAATCGAGCGCCGACTCGTCGATTCCGCCGATCGCCAGGACCTCCGTTGCGTGCGTCGAGGCGTCGGGCAGCTCGGCCAGGGCCTGCGGAGTCAGGGGCGGGCCGAGATCCCGCTTGCTGGGGGTCTCGAAGATCGGCCCGATCAGGACGAGGTCGGCACCCTCGGCGATCGCGGCCCGTGCCTCTTCCGGCGAGTGCGTGGAAACGCCGATCCGGAATCCCCGAGGCGTATTGGCGCGCACGCGTCGCAACGGCAGGCCGTCCGCGGGCAAGTGGACGCCGTCCGCGCCCGCGGCCAGTGCGACGTCGAACCGCCCGTTGACGTAGAGCACGACGCCGGGGCCGAGCCAGTCCCGGCACCGCCGCGCGAGCGCCAGTGCCTCGGCTCCGGGAGCCTGCTTCTCGCGAAGCTGGACGGCGATGTCCGGCGCCCCTTCCAGCGACGAGAGGATCCGCTGCAGTCGCTCCTCGCCCACGGCCGCGCGGTCGGTCACGTAGAGGGACTTCACGGACCCTCGAGCGGACCCGAGAGCTCGCGGGAGAGCACGCGCAGGTCCGCGATTCCCGCGGCCAGGTGGATCAGGCCGAGGCCCGACACGAAGCCGCGGAAGAATCCCGACGCGGGCAGGTCGGGCGCGCGCGCGCCGGCCCACGGCCGGAGCAGCAGATACACGCCCACGGCCGTGCAATAGAACACGAAGAGCATGTTCGGAAGAAGCGCCGTCAGACGCCGGGTCATTGGACGCATTCTAAGGCGCTCCGGCGGCTTCGCCCCGAGCGGACGCGGAGCCTTCCTCTCGAAAAAAAGCCGCGCCCGAAAGCGCGGCAACGAGGAGAGAGAGGCGAGATCGGAGCGTCAGCGGTGCGGACGCGGCGAGGAGCCGGAGGAATGCGGCGCGGGCGCGGGCGCCATACGCGGCGCGGGCGCCGAGCGGGGCTGGCTCTGAGGCGCCGAGGAGGGGCCTTGCGGGCGCGACTCGAGCCGCTGCGGCGCGGAGCCGCGCGGAGAAGGAGCCGACGTCTGGGGTCGGTATTCGCGGGGCGCAGGCTGGGAGTAGCTGCGTGGCTGGGACCGCCGGAACGCGTCGCCGCCGGAGTCTCGAATGGACCGGCCCGGCACGGAACCCTCGATCACCCTGCGGGCCGGGGGTACGGTCGACCGCGTGCGCCATTCCTCGGTGGACCGCTGCATCATCTGAGGACGCGGCTCGGCCGAGCCGGCCGACGGCCTGCTGCGCCAGTCGATCGGGGCACCGGGGGATTCGCGTTCTCGAGATGCCGGCGGGGCGCCCGGAGCCCGGTCGATCGTGTGCGTCGCACGGTCGTTTGCCGGGCTCCGGACGTCCACCGGGACGGGGTTGCGGGAAGGTGCGGCGGCGCGCCAGTTCTCGCGGGCGGTGGTCCTGGCCTCCACTCCGTTTTGGTCGCCGCGCACGACGGTGTGGGGTTCGATCCGGTTCGGGGCGCTGCGTCCGAGCGTGGATTCGGTGGCTGTGGCTGATGGCATCGAGCGCGGCGGTCCGGCGGTGCGGCTTCTGTCGAATCCCGAAGACTCAGGGGTTCCCGTCCCGGGGCTTGCGAACTGGAGGGTCCGGGTCACATCGACATGGGCGCCACGGGGGGCAATATCGGCCGCGCCGGGTCCGATCAGGCGGCCGCGCTCCGTGACGACCGCGCGCCCGCGCATCGCCTCGAGGGTCGAGGCCGGCAGGGTGCGCTCCCGAGCGAGCACCGGCCCCATCCGACCCGAGTCCGGGCTGGCGGTGCGCTCGATCATGCGCGGCGCGTCGCGCACGAATCCCTGTACGGCCTGCGGGACCTCACCCGGTCGCGCCGCGACGACCATCGGGCGGGACGAGACGGCCACGGTGCCTCCCAGCCTCCCCGCCATGCGCGAACCCGGAATGACGTCCATGCGCGCCGCGGCCGTTCCGAAGCCGCCGCTTCCTGTGAAGTTCCATCCGCGAAAGTCCACCGAGCGCGTCGGGTAATTGCCATGCACGGAGAGGTAGACGCCGCGCCCGGTCCATCCCCACTTCTTGTAGTAGTTGTTGTACCAGGGCGAATAGAAGGAATACCAGCCGACCGGACACCAGCCGACGTAGCCCGCCGAATACCCCCAGTACACCCAGGCCGGCGAATAGACGTAGGCCGGGGACCAGCACCAGCTGCTCCAGGCCGCGTCGAAGAACCAGTTTCCGTAGTGGAAGGGATACCAGCCCCAGGGATCGTACGACCACCACGTCAGGCCGACGGGCGTGTAGTACCAGGAGCCATAGGAGTACGGCGTCCACCCGGTGTCCACCCTCGGCCTCCACACGTACGAACCGGCCGTGTCGTTGTAGTCCCAGTCGCCGTAGCCGTCCAGGGCCACGACCTCGTTCGAGTAGCTCGGATCGACATACTGCGCCGACGCGCTCTGCGCCTCGAACCCTGCCTGATAGCGCTCGGCGGCCCAGAGATCGAAGCGATCGCGCGAGAAGGCGCCTCTTTGGATTTCGGGCTCCTCGTCGCCCTGCACGATCAGGTACTCGCCGGAGCGGAGGCGGAAGCTCCCGGAGCGCGTGCGAACATCCGCGCTTCCGGCCCGCGCGACTACCACGGTGCCCCGCTTGGGGTCGTAGTTGACGCGGGCGAGAGAACCGGAGGCGAGGTACACGGTGGCGTCTTCGGTGTCGATGCGGGGCAACGCGCGGTCATCCGAGCCGGCGGCGGCGAGGACCAGGGAGCCGTCCTCCAGCCGAACCATCGAAAAGGCGTCGTCCTCGCCCTGCTGATCGCGGATCGAGGCGAAGCGCGTCTGGGAGCCGGGGCCGAGATAGAGCACGTTGCCGTCAGCCAGTCCAATCTCGGCTCTCCCGCCTCCGGAGACCTCCACCATGTCGCCGACCGAAATGGGCATGTTCCGGCTGGCCCGGAGGGTGCCGTTCCAGTGCGACTCCACGGTGACCTCGCCGCTGACCTCGCGAACGTAGGAGTAGCCGGCCCGGGAATTTCCGCTCTGGCCCGCCGCCGGAGGCGCGAGGGCCAGGGCGAGGCCGAGCGCCAACCAAAATCCCCGTGTTGCGAGCATGCGCCTCATCACGTCTCCGTCATCTCTTGGAGCGATTCGCGTGCCACCCCGGGCCCTTGTTCTCTAGCCCTAAATATGTTCTAAATAAACGACTTATGGGCGACTCGCGACCCGGCTCCGCCGGCGGCCTGTACCCTGCCGGAGACATTCCGGCGCCTCCGAGGACAGTGGCGGCGTGATCCGCGACATCGTGAAGGTCGGAGACCCGCGGCTGGCGGCGCCCAACGAGGTGGTCGAAGCCTCCGCCGAGGGGCTCGCCGCGCTCGTCGAGGACATGTTCGACACCTGCTATGCCGCGCCGGGAATTGGCCTGGCGGCTCCCCAGATCGGAGTGAACCTGCAGGTGGCGATCATCGATCTCTCGGTGGGCGCGGACCCGAACGCCCGAATCGTGATGGTCAACCCGCAGATCGTCGAGTCCACGGGCGAGCAGAAGGAGGAGGAGGGCTGTCTCTCGGTCCCGGACCTCTCGGAGCCCGTCGTGCGCCCGGCCCGCGTCCGGGCCCGGTTCCGGGACGTCGCCGGGGCCGAGAAAGAGCTCGAGGGAACCGGACTTCTGGCCCGTGCGCTCTGCCACGAGATCGATCATTTGAGCGGCGTCCTGTACGTCGACCGCCTGCGCGGCTTGAAGCGCGAGCTGACGTGGCGCAAGATCGCCCGATCCCGCGCGCGCGGACTTTGGTGAAACCGTGAAGCTCTACAACACGCTCGGACGCCGGACCGTCGATCTCTCGCCGATCGAGCCAGGGCACGTCCGGATCTACACGTGTGGCCCGACCATCTACAACTTTGCGCATGTCGGTAACCTGCGAACGTTTCTCTTCGAGGACGTGCTCTGTCGCGCCCTGCGGGCGAAGCGGTTGCGTGTGACGCAGGTGATGAACCTGACGGACGTGGACGACAAGACGATCGAAAGCGCACGCGCGGCCGGCCTGCCGCTGCGCGAGTTCACGGAGCGATACGCCCAGGCCTTCTTCCGGGACCTGGAGACGCTCAACGTCGTGAAGGCGGATCGGTACCCCCGTGCCACGGATCACATCGCGGAGATGCGGGAAATCACGGCGAAGCTCCTCGAGAAAGGGCACGCCTACGAGTCCGAGGGTTCCGTCTACTTCCGCATCGCGACGTTTCCCCGGTACGGGCAGCTCTCTGGTATCGATCTCTCCCGGGCACGGCGGGGAGAGCGGGTCGCGGAGGACACCTACGAAAAGGAGGACGTCAAGGACTTCGTCCTCTGGAAGGCCGCCAAGCCGGGAGAGCCCGCATGGCCCTCCCCGTGGGGCGAGGGGAGGCCCGGCTGGC
The DNA here is from genome assembly GCA_963801275.1 of uncultured Acidobacteriota bacterium. Taxonomy (GTDB): domain Bacteria; phylum Acidobacteriota; class Thermoanaerobaculia; order UBA5066; family Gp7-AA6; genus DATBFU01. The sequence goes on from CAWDEF010000001.1 coordinate 113,550, forward strand.
ACATCGAGTGTTCGGCGATGAGCATGAAGTACCTCGGCCCGCATTTTGACCTCCACACCGGAGGTGTCGACAACATCTTCCCGCACCATGAGAACGAGATCGCGCAGAGCGAAGGCGCGACCGGCGAGAGGTTCGTCGAGGTCTGGCTCCATGCCGAGCACCTCATCGTGGACGGCGAGAAGATGTCCAAGTCGAAGGGGAATTTCTACACGCTGGGCGACGTGCTGGCGCAACGCAACGACCCTGCGGCCGTCCGGTACCTCTTTCTCTCGGTCCCCTACCGCAAGAAGTTGAACTTCACCTGGGACGGGCTCGCCGGGGCCGCCGCCGCGGTCGAGCGCCTGCGATCGGCGGCGGCGCGTATCGAGGAGGTGGGGGCGTCCGGCAGGTCGCAGCCCGGAGCGTTCCCCGCAGCGGAGCGGGTGGCCAGGCTTCGCCGGGACTTCGCCGCGGCTCTCGACGACGATCTGAACACCGCCGAGGCGCAGGCCGCCCTGTTCACGTTTCTCAGGGAGGTCAATGCGGCGATCGACGGTGGAACTCTCGACGCAGCGGGCGCCCACGAGGCTCGGGCAGCGCTCGCCGAATCCGATCGGGTCTTCGGCGTTCTGCCGGGGGCGCCCGAGGCGCTTCCCGAAGAGATCGAGGCGCAGATCGAAGCCCGAAACGCTGCCCGCAAGCGGCGCGACTTCGCCGAAGCCGACCGGATCCGCAAGGACCTGGCGGCGCGGGGAATCGTCCTGGAGGATGGTCCGGCGGGAACGCGCTGGAAGCGGGCGTGATCCGCCGAGGCGTCTGGCTGCTCGCGGTTCTTTGGTTCGAGCAGGTTGGCGGCGTTGCCGGGACGCCGCGAGAGAAATCCAACGCGATCGGCGACGCACTGGCGCAAGTCACGATCGGTCGGGGCATCCACTTCTACCCGAAGGATCCAGAGCGTCCGCATCCGACGGAGGAGGTTCGGGCGCTCCAGGCGTCCTGCGCGAGATCGTGGCTGGAGAGTCAGCTCTCGAGTCCCGCCGATGGCGTCGCGCCGCCTCCCCCGCGCTTCGCGAGTTTCTGGCGGGCCGTCAGGTCGAGGTGGGAAGGGTCGTCGGGATTCTCGAGCAGGGCGTGCCCGAATGGCCGACCGGGCGGGAGGAGCCGAGGGCCCGGCCCCGCAGGGACTGGGGTTGATCCACCTGGACGCGCTTCTCGTCGCCGTGGCCCTGGCCGCCGAGCATGAAGGGTCGCGCGTCGACGCGCGCCGGCTGCTCGAGGCGTCGTGGTTGATCTATCGCAGGATCTCGCGCGAAGCGACGGTCGTCTCGCGAATCGTTGCCACCGGCATCATGAAGTTCCAGGTGGGCGCCCTCCGGAAGCTGCAGGAACCGCCCGTCGAATGGTTGAACCGTCTCGAGAACGAGGACGCCTGGAGAGCGACGCTCGATGCCTACGAGTCGGACCTCTCGAGCTCCGCCTCACGGGGTGAGCCGGCCGGGTCCGACGCCCTCCCCGGTTCCTTCTCGCCCGCCTACGCCGGCGCGGTTCGGGTCTGGATGGAAGCCCTGCGACGGGCGCAGCCCTGCCAAATCGGGAGGATGACGGCGGAGGAGATCGGGCGGCCGATGCGCGAAGAGCTCCAGAAGCGGAAGGTTCCGGGGGAGGATTCGGCGCAGTTGGCCGACGTCTTCACCGATATCGAAATTCTCGAGCTGATCGGCGGCCTGAAGCGCGCCGGACGGCTCGCCGTGGATTCGGAGCTGACCGCGAAGATCCTCGAGCTTCGATTCGACAGGGCTGCGTCGAGGACGAATCAGTGGCCGCGAAAGCTCGCGGTGACTCAATCCCGGGCCTGTCCGGATGCGATGTACGTGTATCGGAGGCAGGGAGAGGGCATTTCGCTCTCCTTCGAGGGCACCGCGCCCGCGCTGCCCGCGGGCCTTTCGCTTCCGCTGGGTTTCTCGTCGGGAAGCGCACCGGCCGCACCGACCCCGTCTCCCGCGCCCGCGGCGAAGCCGAAGACGACGCCCGTTCCCGCCGATTGACAGAGCGGGAACCCTGCGGGATGATCCGCGCCGGATGAACGCCCTTCGCGCGGCAATGGCCTGGTGGTGGCGGGAGCTCAACCGGTAGGGCGGCGTGCGCCCTGCCGAAGCCGATTCGGCCGGGGCGAGATCACCAAGAGGAAATGAAACCCCCGGCCCGATGGGCTCGGGGGTTTTTGTTTTGAACGAACGACGCGTCCCGATTCCGGCCTTCGTGGCCTCCGCGGCACCGCGCGACCTGCCCGATGGGCGGCGCCTTGCGGCCATTGTGCCGGCCCGCGCCAATACCGTCGAGTGGCGCCTGGACCAGGTTCGGGCGCCCATCCCGCCGCGCGAGCTCCTCGCGCTCGACCCTCGTCCCGTGATCATCACGTACCGCACGCGGGAGCAGGGCGGCTCCTTCTCCGGATCGCGGGAGGAATACCGAAGGCTCGTCCGGGAGGCCTACGAGGCCGGCGCGACGGTCGACGTCGAACACGCGAGCGGTCTGCTCGATGACGCACGGGAGCTGCCCGACCGCGCACGTGTCGTGGTTTCGCACCATTCACCGTTCGCGATTCCACAAGACTCGAGCGAGCGGCTCGCGGCGATGAAGGCGGCCGGCGGACGGGCGGCGAAGCTCGTCTGCGGAGTTGCCGACCTGCCCTCGAGCCTGCGGCTGGCCGAGATGCAGGCGCGCCACCGGGGCGAGGCCGTCAGCATCTTCCCGATGGGCCCGGCGAGCCCGCCGGGACGGGTGCTGTCGGCGCTCGCGGGGGCCGCGCTGGTTTATGGGCCGGTCGAAGCGCCGACGGCCTCGGGCCAGATTCCCATGGAGGATCTCTTCGCGACATACGAGGTCGATCGTCCGCGGCGCATCGAAGCGCTCTTCGGGATCGTCGGCGCGGATGTATCCGGCTCTCTCTCTCCGGCCGTCCACAACGCCCTCTTTCGCTCGCGAGACAATCCATGCTTGTACCTCCCGCTCCCGCTGACGGATTGGGGACGACACCCGCCGCAGGAGCTCGACTTCGATCCGCCTTTCGGTGGCTTCTCCGTCACGCAGCCCTGGAAGCTCGCGGCGGCCGCTTCGGCGCCGGGCTCGGAGGATGTTCTTGCCGTCGGCGCAGCCAACACGCTGCTGCGCTCGCGTGGACGGTGGAGGGCGGAGAATACCGATGTCGACGGCATCTTCGATCCCCTTTCCGACCACGACACCGGCGAGGGACGGACGGCCGTCATCCTGGGGACCGGCGGCGTGGCTCGCGCGGCTGTGGTGGCCGCGCGGCGCCTGGGTTACGAGGTCCTGATCGCGGGCCGGCGCGACGAGGCGGCCGATGCGCTCGCCCAGTCGATGCGCGTCGATTCGATCGCGTTCGGGGACGTGGCCGAGAGCGAGGCCGACCTGTATCTGAACGCCACGCCGATCGGTTCGGGAGCGGAGGACCCCCCTGCGTTTCCGAAGGCCGTTCTCGAGCATCGGCCTCTGGTCTTCGACTGTGTCTACCGGCGCGATGGCGTCCCGACGGAGACCATCGCCGCCGCGCGGGCTGCCCGATGCCCGACCGTGGAGGGGATCCGGATGTTTTCTGCTCAGGCGGTCCGCCAGGCGCGGCTTTTCGGCGTCGCGAACGCGACCGTCGAGGAAGTGGAGCGCCTGGCGAAGGGGACCTCTTGACGCCGAGAGAGGCTGAACGCCGCCGCTTCGCCTCCCGCGCCCGGCCGGGCCACGCCGTGCCAGTTGCCCGCACCTTCGCCTCGGACGCGGTCACTCCGGTCGCGCTCCTGCAGCGAATGCGCGGGTCCCGGCAGGAGTGCTTCCTTCTCGAGAGCGTCGAGGGAGGAGAGACGACCGGTCGCTACACGTTCCTCGGCTGCGGGCCCATCGAGCGCCTCGAGATTTCGGGCGGCGCCGTTCGCGTCACACAGGGCTGGCAGAGCGAGCGCCGCGAGGAGCCGCCGCTCGCGGCGCTCGAACGCCTCGTCGCGCGACCCGGATACCTGCCCGACCCGGATCTGCCCCCGCTCTCCGGCGGGGCCGTCGGCTTCCTAGGCTATGACGGCGTCCGCCTTTTCGAGTCGGTTCCCGATCGGCATCCGCGGGAGGGCAAAGTCCCGGACGGCTTGTTCCTTCTTTTCGACGCCGTCGTGGCATTCGACCACGTGCGCCACCGGCTCATGTTGCTGACCGAAGTCGACGTCAAGCGCCCGGGCGAGGAGGAACACGAGGCGGAGCGCGCCTGCGAGCGGTTGGATCGGCTGGAGGCCTTCTTGCGAGCCGAGGCGGACACCCCGTCGCGACGCATGCCCGAGGGCGCCGCGGGTTCGGCCGTCCCGGAGGGCTGGAAGCCGCTCCTGTCCCGGGAGGCGTTTCTCTCCAATGTCGAGCGTGCCCGGGAAGCCATTCTCGCCGGGGATCTCTACCAGGTGGTGCTCTCGCAGCGCTGGGCGGGTCCCCTCGGCGCGGACCCCTTCGACGCCTACCGGGCGCTTCGGATCCTGAATCCCTCGCCGTACCTCTTCTATCTCGAGACCCGCGACGTCACGGTGTTCGGCGCCTCACCGGAGATGCTCGTGCGCTGCCGGGGGCGCGAGGTCGAAACGCGACCGATCGCGGGCACCGCGCCCCGGGGAGAGGGAGCGCACGAGGACGAGCGCCTCGCACGCGCCCTGCTCTCCGACGCCAAGGAACGGGCCGAGCACGTCATGCTGGTTGATCTCGCGCGCAACGACCTCGGACGCGTGTGCGAGTACGGCAGCGTCGAGGTTTCGCGCTACGCCTTCGTCGAGAAGTACTCGCACGTGCAGCACATCGTGTCGCAGGTGCGGGGCCGCCTCGCGGAAGGCAGGACCGCCGCCGATGCCCTCGCGGCGTGCTTCCCGGCGGGAACCCTAACGGGGGCCCCCAAGATCCGGGCGATGGAGTCGATCGACGCGTGGGAAGGAGCGCGGCGGGGAATCTACGGGGGAGCGGTCGGCTATCTTGATCATGCCGGGAACCTCGACATGGCGATCGCGATCCGTACGGCAGTGGTGGAGGGGGACACCTGCCGCGTGCAGGCCGGCGCGGGCATCGTGGCGGACTCGGTCGCCGAGAAAGAGTACGCGGAGGCCGAGCACAAGGCTCGGGCCCTCTTTCGGGCGGTGGAGATGGCGCGCGCGTGGGGGCGCCGGGGCGCCGGCGACTTGCGGACGCCTCCATGATTTTCGTCGTGGACAACTACGACTCCTTCACCTACAACCTGGTCCAGGCCTTGGGCAAGCTCGGGCCGCGCGTGGAAGTTGCCCGCAATGACCGGTTCGATCCGGAGCGGGTCGCGGCGCGGGGGCCAGACGCCGTCGTCCTCTCGCCGGGTCCCGGCAGGCCGGAAAACGCCGGCGGCTCGATGGCGATGATCGCCGAGGCGGAGCGGAGGGGCATTCCTCTGCTGGGGGTGTGTCTCGGCCATCAGGCGATCGGAGCCCACCACGGTGGCCGGGTCGAGAAGGCCCCGCCCATGCACGGGAGAGCCTCTCGCGTGCAGCACGACGGCAAGACGATCTTCGCCGGGCTCCCGAATCCCCTCGAGACGGGGCGCTACCATTCGCTCGTCGTGCGCGAAGAGGGGCTCCCGGCTGAGCTCACCGTGACCGCCCGCAGCGAGGACGGTCTCGTGATGGCCCTGGCGCACAGGGCCCTGCCCGTCTATGGAGTGCAGTTTCATCCCGAATCGGTTCTGACTCCGGAAGGCGAGCGGTTGCTCGGCAATTTTCTCGCCATCGCTCTCGGGCGGCGGCCGTGACACCACGCGTGGCCGAGGCGCTCAAGACTGTCGCGGCGCGCCGGCCGCTCGGGCGCACACTCACCGAGGAAGCCTTTCGGGATCTGATCGACGGGAAGGCGACCGAAGCGCAGAAGGGCGCGCTCCTGCTCGGGATCGCGACCCGCGGGGAGACGGCGGAGGAGATCGCGGGAGCCGTGGCCGCGCTGCGAAGCCGCATGCGTCGCGTGGCCACCCGGCGGACCCCGCTTCTCGACACGTGCGGGCCGGGCGGACTCGGCCGCGACCTCTTCAACGTTTCGACGGCGACGGCGATCGTGGCGGCAGGCGCGGGAGCGGCCGTCGCCAAGCACGGAAACCGCTCGATCACTTCGCGGGTCGGGTCGGCCGATGTGCTCGCCGCCTGTGGTGTCGAAGTCGAGCTCGAGCCGGAGACGGCCGGACGGATTCTGGACGACGTTGGGCTCGTGTTCCTTTTCGCTCCCCGATTCCATCCCGCCATGCGGGAGCTCGCAACGGTGCGCCGGGAGCTCGGCATCCGGACGATCTTCAATGCGCTCGGTCCTCTGGCCAATCCGGCCGGCGCGTCGCGGCAGGTGATCGGCGTCGGCCGGCCCGACCTGGTGCACCTGCTCGCGGATGCGCTGACGAGTCTCGGCTGCGAGCGGGCGATCGTCTTTCAGAGCGAGGATGGCCTGGACGAGCTCGTGCCCGGTGTGCCTGCCTCGGGCGTGGAGGTCCGGGAGGGCTCGACGCGGCCGTGGCGGTTCGATCCTTCGACGGTTCCCCAGCGCCGGGTCGCGCTCGCGGAACTTGGTGGATCCGACGCGGCGGGCAACGCCGCCATGCTGCGAGCGCTTCTGGAGGGGGAGCGGGGGCCACGCCGCGAGGCGGCGCTCTTGAACGCGGCGCTCGCGCTCACCGTCGAGGGGCGGGCAGAGAGCATGGGGGACGGCTACGAGCGCGCGGGCCGCGCGGTCGACAACGGAGCGGCGTTGGCGGCCTTCGAGGCGCTCAAATCCTCGGCGGCGGCACCGGCAAGGCCGTCGTGAGGGGCGGGGTGCTCGACCGGATCCTTGAGGACAAGCGTGCGCGTCTGGCGCGCGGGCAGTACCGCACCGCCGGACCGCCATTGCGCCCCTCCGACGGGCCGGGATTCGTGGCCGCCCTGCGAGGGTCCGGCGCGCGGATTGTCGGGGAGATCAAGGCCCGCTCGCCCTCGGCCGGAGAGATCCTGCGGGATGCCGAAGGGAGGCTGGAGACGGTGGCCCTCGAGTACCGGCGCGGCCGCGCCGCCGCGCTGTCGGTCGTCGTCGAGGAAGACCACTTCGGCGGCCGGCCCGACTGGCTGCCCCGCGCACGCCGAATATCGGGGCTGCCCGCTCTGATGAAGGATTTCATCGTTTCGGAGCAGCAGCTCGATTTCGCCGCCTCCCTCGGGGCGGACGCCGTTCTTCTGATCGTGCGCGCGGTCGCCGACGGCGAGCTCGCGGCGCTGGCCGAGGCGGCACGCTGCAGGGACCTGGCCGTTGTCGTCGAAGCCCACGACACATCGGAGATCGCGCGGGCGGCGGCCGTGGGACCGGATGTGATCGGCGTAAACGCCCGCGATCTCTCGACGTTCGCGACGGATCTGGCCGGACTGGCGGGGCTCGCGCCGGCAATCCCGCCCGGCCCGGTACGCCTGGCGGAGAGCGGCATCCGGACGCGTGAGGACATCCTGCGGCTCTCGGCCGCCGGGTTCGAGGCCTTTCTCGTGGGAGAAGCCCTTCTCTCGGCGCAAGACCGGGAACAGAAGCTACGGGAACTTCGCGGATGACAGCCGTGAAGGTCTGCGGTCTGACACGCCGCGAGGACGTTGCACTTGCTTGCGCGGCTGGCGTCGACTGGATCGGCTTCAACTTTTCGGCACGTTCACCGCGGCGGGTAACGCCGGAGGAGGCACGTCTCCTTGCGGAGGTCTCCCTTCCCGGCGTTCTTCGAGTTGGGGTCTTCGTGTCGGAAGGCCCGCGGGAGATTGGCGAGGCCGTGGAGGCGGCCCGCCTGGATCTTCTTCAGCTGCATCGTCCTCTCATCGAAGAGGACCTCGAGTCGCTCCCGCTACCCGTCATTGCGGTCGTGCGAGTCGGAGGGGCCGGGGCCGAGTTGCCCGACCCCCGGCTCCTCGGGCGCTGTCGGGCGCTGCTCTTCGACACGCTCGACCGCGATGAGGCCGGTGGAACGGGGCGCATCTTCGACTGGGAAGCGATCTCAGAGGTGAGGCCGGGAGTGCCGGTCCTCCTCGCCGGGGGCCTGACGCCGGACAACGTCGGCAGGGCCGTCCGCGTTGGTCGGCCCTGGGGCGTGGACGTGGCAACGGGGGTTGAGAGCTCTCCGGGGATCAAGGACGCCGAGAAGTTGCGAGAATTCCTTCGCGAGGTTCGGAGGGCCGATGCCGACGCATCGTAGAGCCGCTCGCCGGGGCTACTTCGGGCCCTGGGGTGGCCGGTTCGCCCCGGAGACCCTGATGGCGCCCCTCGAGCAGCTTGAGGCCTCTTTCCAGCGGCTCCGCCGCGAGCGCCGCTTCCGCGCCGAGCTCGACGAGCTGCTGCGAACGTATGCGGGCCGGCCGACCCCGATCACCGCGGCGGCTCGGCTCACCGGGAAGCGGGAAGGCGCGCGCATCTTCCTCAAGCGCGAGGACCTTCTGCACACCGGAGCACACAAGCTGAACAACGCCCTCGGTCAGGTCCTGCTCGCGCGCCGCACGGGGAAATCCAGGGTGATCGCCGAGACGGGCGCCGGGCAGCACGGGGTCGCCACGGCGGCCGCCGCGGCGCGCCTGGGCCTGACGTGCCGCGTCTACATGGGCTCGGTCGACATGGAGCGGCAGGCCCCGAACGTGCTTCGCATGCGCCTCCTCGGCGCGCAAGTCGTTCGGGTCGATTCGGGGTCGAGAACGCTCAAGGACGCCATCAACGAGGCAATGCGCGATTGGACGGAGAACGTCGCGACCACGCACTACGTCCTCGGCTCCGCTCTCGGACCGCATCCCTATCCCGCAATCGTGCGCGAGTTCCAGTCGGTCATCGGGCGCGAGGCGCGGGCGCAATTCCGCAGGCTGGCGGGTAGCGACCCGGACGCGGCCGTGGCCTGCGTGGGCGGTGGCTCCAACGCGATCGGGCTGTTCGCGGCCTTTCTCTCGTCGCGAACGCGCCTTTACGGCGTCGAGGCGGGCGGACGGGGACCGGCGCCCGGCGATCATGCGGCGAGGCTCTCCGGCCACGGAGGAGCACCGGGAGTGTTGCACGGAACGCGGACCATTCTGCTTCAGGACGAGGGGGGACAGATCCTGCCGACCCACTCGGTCTCAGCAGGTCTCGACTACCCGGCAGTCGGCCCGGAGCACGCCCACCTGAGGGATCTGGGACGCGTCGCCTACGCGTCGGTCTCGGACGAGGAGGCCCTGCAGGCGTTCGAAGCCTTGTGTCTCTCGGAAGGCATTCTGCCGGCGCTCGAGAGTGCGCATGCGATCGCCTACGCGCTGAAGCTCGCGCGCAAGATGGCACGGGGCAGATCGATTCTGGTCAATCTTTCCGGCCGGGGCGACAAGGATCTCGAGGAGTATGCGCGGGTACGCCGGAGCGGGGTGTGAGCCGCCTCGCGCAGGCGTTCGATCGCGCGCGACGGGAGAATCGGGCGGCCTTCATCGCCTACCTGACGGCCGGGGATCCCGGGGCGGAAGCGACCATCGATCTTGCGAAGGCGCTCGGGCGTGCCGGGGCGGACATCCTCGAACTCGGCGTGCCGTTCTCCGATCCGATCGCCGACGGCCCGGTCCTGCAGCGCGCGGCGGCGCGCGCCCTGTCGGCCGGTGTCTCGCTCTCCGAGGTCTTCGTCATGGCCGAGCGCATCCGCGCGGAAACCCGCCTGGCGCTCGTGCTTTTCAGCTACCTGAACCCGCTCCTTCGGCACGGCATCGCGGAAAGCGCCGTCCGGGCGCAGCGGGCCGGATTCGACGGCGTCCTTCTCACGGATCTGCCAGCCGATGAAGCCCGAGAGATCGTTGCGCCGTTGCGAGCGTCTTCTCTGGACACGATCTTTCTCGTGTCGCCGACCTCGCCCGGCCGGCGGATGGCCTCCGCGGCCCGCCTCTCGTCGGGCTTTCTCTATGTCGTCTCGCGGCCGGGCACCACAGGAGCAAGGGCGGAGCTTTCGGGCGACCTGGCGGCGACCGTCCGCAGGGCTCGACGGTCGGCCGGCGCCTTGCCTCTGGCGGTCGGCTTCGGCATCGCGACGCCCCGGGCGGCAGCGACGGCGGCAGGCCTCGCGGACGGCATCGTCGTCGGCTCGGCCCTCGTCGAAGCGGCCGAACGGGCGGGTCCGGCGCGGGTCGAGGCGGTCGAGCGTTTGGCGGCGAGCCTCGCGCGGGCCTGCGGGCGCGGACGCGCCTAGACTGAATGCATGCGTGCGGAAGGCCACTATCTCAAGCTGCTGCAGAAGGCGGAGTTGCCCTTCGAGGCGCTGCAGGAGATTCTTCGAGACAGGACGGCCCGCAGATACCACGCCGTTCGCTTGGCCCTGGCCGGCCATCCCCGAACCCCGCGATCCGACGCCCTGGCCCTGGTCTCCACACTCTTCTGGCGGGACCTGGCGCACCTTTCGGCCGACACGCGGGTGCACCCGGAAGTGCGCCGGGCGGCCGACCGGGCCCTCCTGCGCCGACTCCCTGAGATGGCGCTGGCCGAGCGGGTGGATCTGGCCCGCACCGTCGGCCGGGGGACTCTTCTGGCTCTGCGCTTCGATTCGGAGCCTCGCGTCTTAGAGGCCTTGCTCGACAATCGTTTCGCGACCGAGCCGGACATCGTTCAGGCTGCGGCCCGGAAGGGAGCCGGGGCTGCGGTTCTGGCGGTCATTGCCGCCCACCCCCGGTGGAGCCTGCGCCAGTCCGTCCGAAGCGCGCTGTTGCGCAACCCGGCGCTGCCCGTTACCCTGGCTCTTGGCCTCCTGACACGGGCGAGCCGGGAGGACCTGGAGGGGTTGCGCCTCGCGCCGGCCATCCCTGACCTTCTGAGGGCCTGCGCCGAAAGAGTCCTTGCGGATCGGCTCGCACGGGTCTAGCATGATTTTTCCTCTTCCCATGGGCTCGAAAGTGACGGAACCGGGTGCCATGAGCTTCGGCGAGGAGCTCCGGCGAGAGCGGATCGTTCGCGAAATCTCCCTCGAGGAGATTTCAGCCGCGACCAAGATCTCGATACGCCTCCTGCACGCTCTCGAGGAGAGCGACCTCTCGAGGCTGCCGGCGCAGACGTTCACGCGGGGATTCATCCGCGCATACTCTCGCCATCTGGGGATCGATCCGGAAGAAAAAGTCAACGCGTACCTCGCAGACCTCGCCGGCGCCTCGCCCGACGCGCCCTCCTCCAAACAAGCGCGTCCCCGCTCGCGCTTCTGGCGGGGGCGGCGTACGACGGCGGGGACGATCGTCGGCAGCGTCACCGGTCTGCTGCTCCTCCTCGGCCTGATTGCCAATCCGAGTCGGCACCCGCTTCCACGGCGCGAGCGCGCCGTGGCGCGCTCGGTGCCCGCGGTACTCAAGAACGTGACGACGTCGAGCGAGCCAACTCCCGCGATCCGCGTGGAGCCGGTACCCGAGAACGAGCTCGCCCCGGCCGCCTCCACCGCTTCGCGGGCCCCGGGGGTATCGCTCCTGCTCGAGTTCGATGCCGATTCCTGGACGCTCCTGGAGGCCGACGGCCAGACCGTCCTGTCCGGAATCGTGCACGGAGGGGAATCGAAACGCTTCGAGGCACATGACGGCTTCCGGTTGACCCTCGGCAACGCCGGGGGCGTCCGGGTCACGGTGGACGGACGCCCGCTCGAGCGCTTGGGCGCGACCGGCCAGGTCGTCCGTGACCTGGAGCTGCCGGCTCCGCCGTTCCGAGGGTAGCCGCCCCAAGCCCCTTGGCCGACCCCAGCCCCGCCGAAGCCCTGGACCTGGTTTCCCTGCTGCGCTCGGGCGACGCCCCGCCCGAAATCCGCTCGTTTGCCGCGCGCAACCTTCTGCCCCTCGATAGCGATGGCCAGACACGCGCGCTTCTGACGGTCATGGACGACCCGGATCCGGACATCGCCGCGCAGGCCCGCGCGACATTCGGGACGATGGCCCCGGACCAGCTGGCTCACTTTGTCGACACGTCGGATCCGACCGGCATCGAGATCGACACGATCGCGCGCTATTGCGACGACGGCCAGGTCCTCGAGCGCGTCATCCGCCACCGCAACGTCCATGACCAGACCCTCCTGCGGCTGGCACGGACGGTTACGGGCACGCCACAGGACGCCCTGGTCGTCAACCAGGTGCGCCTGCTCCGCCTGCCGGCGTTGATCGACGCGCTGTTCGAGAATCCGGAGCTCTCCGCGGAGAGCCGCCGCCGGTTGAATGAGACCCGCGAGGAGTTCTTCGACAAGGGGCAGAGGCGGCGCGACGCGGAGGAGGCGAGGCGGCAGGAGGAGGCGCTGGAGGCGATCGCCGAAGCGGAGGACGCAGAGGGCACGCCGGCGGACGCGGAGGGTCAGCAGGTCTCGGCAGCCGAGGCGGAGGACTTGCTCACCGCGGGCGTCCTTTACCGCCGCATCGGTGTCATGACGGTCCAGGAGAAGATCAATCTGGCCTACTCCGGCGGGAAGGAGGAGCGTCGGATCCTGATCGGCGACTCCAACCCGCTCGTCGGACAGGCCGTCCTGAAGTCCCGAGGCCTCACGGTCAACGAGGTGGAGTCTTTCTGCGCGATGCGCCACCTGGACGCGGAGATCTTCCGCAAGATCTCGCGCAATCGCGAATGGATGCGCAAGCTCGCGGTGGTGCAGGCGATGGTGAAGAATCCAGCGGTTCCGATCGCTCTCAGCCTGCCCCTGGTGAAGCAGCTGCCCCTGCGTGAGCTGAAGGCCGTCATGCGCGATCCGAACCTGGCGGAGGGGGTGCGGCTGACGGCGCGGAAATTGCTCGAGGAAAAGCGCCACTAGGAGGGCTCCACGGGCGGGATTCGAGCCGAAGGGTCCGCCGGCCCTTGCCGGGGGACGCGGTTTTCCCGTATCTTTAGGGCCATCGATGTTGGGCGCGCTGCGCGCGGGCGCGTCATATCATTTCGAACGTAAATGTCCCGAGACGTTGACTACTACGCCCTGCTGGGCGTGACACACGACGCGAAGGAAGCGGAAATTCGAGAGCGTTTCCGCCATCTGGCGCGGGAGGCGCATCCGGACCTCGCCGGCCGGGAAGGAAAGGCCGATGCGGAGGCGAAGTTCCAGGAGCTGACCGAAGCGGTCAACGTCCTGACGAATCCCGAGCGGCGCAAGTCCTATGACTTCGAGCAGGCCTTCAAGGCCAGCGGGGCGGCCTCGCCCGACGCCGACTCCGTGACGCAGAGCCTGCTCGCCCAGGGCATGCATTCGTACAGGGAGCGTCAGTTCGCCGACGCGGCCGGGAACTTCCAGTTGGCCGTGCACCGCAATCCGAACGATCCGCGGTCCCAGCATTACCTGGGCCTCGCCTCGGCCCGCGCGGGTGACATGCGGACTGCGGTGAAGGCTCTCGAGGCGGCGGTCGCTCTGGATCCCCACAACGTCAACCTGCTCAAGGACGCCGGAACCGTGTTTCGCCAGGCGGGCTTGCTGGTGAAGGCCGAGAAGGCCTTTCAGGAGGCGCTGCGCTGGGACCCGTCGGCCGGCGAAGTGCGCCGCGCCCTCGAGGAGATACGCGCCAGGCGGGCGGACAAGTCCTGAACATGCCCTCGATCGAAGCGTTCGGACTGACCGACGTCGGGCGCAAGCGCAAGCACAACGAAGACGCCTTTGCGCTGGACTTGAACGATGGGCTCTTCATCGTCGCCGACGGCATGGGCGGCCACGCGGCCGGCGAAGTGGCCGCGCGCATCACGGTGGAGACGATCGGCGAGTTCATCGCGGCGACCCGACAGAAGGAAGAGGCGACCTGGCCGTTCAAGTACAACCATGCGCTGCACTTCAACAGCAACCGGCTGGCGATCGCCATCGAGAAGGCCAACGAGCGCGTGATGGCGGCGGTCGCCGCGCAGCCCTGGCTGAAGGGGATGGGCACGACCGTCGTCGCGGCGCTTCTCAACGAAAAGGTCCTGTCGCTCGCTCACGTGGGCGACAGCCGGGCCTACCTCTTTCGCAACGGAAAGCTCCAGCGTCTCACCGACGACCACTCCTGGGTCCATGAGCAGGTCGCGGCGGGGATCCTGACGGAGGACGAGGCGAAGTCCCACCCTCTGAAAAACGTCGTCACCCGCGCCCTGGGGGGAGGTGCGACGGTATCCGCCGATCTGCAGGAGCTGTCCTTCTCGGCGCGGGACCGCTACATTTTCTGCTCCGACGGTCTGACGACGATGCTTGGGGACGAAGAAATCGAGGAGCTCGCCGCGCTGCACGAGGATCCGCAGGAGCTCTGCCGCTCCCTGGTCGATCTGGCCAACGAAAAGGGAGGCGTCGACAACATCACGGTGGTCGTGACGCGTGTCCTGAATTCCTCGGAAGCCTCGGAACCCGCCAAGACGTAGCCGCTCCCCGGCGAATTCCGGCAGACGCGAGACCCGCGGAATCCGTATCCCCGTTGAAGTGGACGGGGTACCCGTCTATCCTGACGGTCCGATGCGAAAACGGCACAAGGTCTTTCGGAGCCTCAAGCTATCGTGTGGCGCGGTCGTTCTCGTGGCCGGCGCGGCGATGCTCTGCGGTCAGGAGCCGGACGCCGGCCCCGCCTCCTGGCCATCGAGTCCCTACCGCAGCTTCGGCCCGGCTCACCCGATCACGGCCACCGTCGTCCTGCGCGATGAGGCGGATGATCCGGTGTTGCGGCAGGCGCTCGCCGCGGAACTGGATCGCTTGTCCGGCGAGCTGTTTGCCGCGGAGGGCTGGCCGTCCCCCTTCAGCTCCGCGGATCCGCTCCGGATCCTCGTGGCGCGGCGCGACGCCGGAGGCGTGCGGCGGCTGGCGGCTCGGTCGGTCGAGGGGCGCAAGCTCGTGTCGGCGACGCTCCAGATCGACGCAACGGGTCTCTCCGGCTCGGAGATCGTCCGGGAGGCGGGCCGGCTCTATGCACGGGCGGCGATCTGGAGTTACGCAGTGAAGGACTCGAGCTTCCTCACGGACGCCGCCGCGGAATTTCTCTCGGAGGGGGGCGACGACGCCGGGGCCAGGGTCGCCCTGAACGTTGCGGGCGCCGCACCGACGGTCCGGGCGGCGGATGAGCCCCGCGCAGTCGGACGCTGGGTTCTGGAAGAATTTGTGGCCGCCACCGGCGGAAGGGGCGCTCTGCGATCGGTCTGGGAACGCGCGAGCGAGCGCGGCGAGGAACCCCTGACGAGCCTGGTCCGGATCTACGCGGAGAAGACCGGCTCGCCCGAAGAGGCGTTGTGGCTCCGGGCGGCCGCGCGGATGTACGCGTCGATCGAAACGGTGTCGGCTCCGGCCAGCGTCGGCCTCTATGACCTCGAGGCGGGAGCGCTCGATGCGTCCGCACCTGCGCCCTGGAGCCTGCGGCATCGCGTCTTTCTCCCGGGAGACGGCCCGGTGGCCCTCCGTTTCCGGTGGCCGGCGGGCGCGGGTACCGGCGCGGCCGTCGTGCGTTACCGCGACCCCGAGCTGCCGCCCGACGTCGTGTTCCTCGGCGCTGACACCGCCCACGTGCTCCCGCTCTCTGGTGTGGCTCGAATCGACTGGATCGTCGCCGCATCGGCCGCTCCGGCCGGAGCTCCGGCGCCCGTGTTCTTCGAGCCGGCGTCCGGATATCCCTTCGAGGGACTCCTCCCGCACGCGGCCTCCGCTCCGGGCGGCGCGCGACTTACGTGGACGACCGCCTCACACGAGGGGCTCGCCGGCTGGGCCGTGTTTCGGGAGGACGTTGAGCCTGATGGTCGCATCGCGCGGGCTCCCGCTCAGATCGTTCCAGCCACTCCCGCGTCGGGCGAGCCGTTCGGCTACGCCTACGTCGACCCGGCGACCCGGCCCGGCGTCTTCTACCGCTATTCCGTCTGGGCCGTCACGGAGGACGGCCTTCTAGCCCGGGCCTTTTCAGCGACGCTGCACGCACGGGAGTAAGCTATCTTCCAACGGATGACGCGATAGGAACGGGCCCCGCCGCTGCCCCCGAGGAGTTCCATTCATGAGATCGACCAAGAAAATCCGGCGCGAGCCGGATGTCGGCAAGATCATCGACCGCACCATCGTGCGCCTCTGGGACACGATCGAGGAGCTTGAGGCGCTGAATCCGGCCGAGCTGCACTTCTACCGTGTGTCCGTCTTCGGCAGCGCGCGGCTGGCGGTCTCCGACACGGAGTACGGCGAGGTGCGCCAGCTTGCCTCGCGGCTCACGGAGCTGAACTGCGACATCGTGACCGGGGGAGGCCCGGGGCTGATGGAGGCCGCCAACGAGGGTGCGGCCTCATCGCGCGGCGTGCGCAAGACGCGCTCCTACGGCCTCACGATCGCGATTCCCTACGAGAAGGCGAACCCCTACCTCGACAGCGTGACCCCTCACCGCACGTTCTTTTCCCGGTTGCACCACTTCGTTCGGATGTCGCAGGCCTTCGTGATTTTCCCGGGCGGCATCGGCACGGCTCTCGAGCTCATGATGGTCTGGCAGCTTCTGCAGGTGGGCTTCATGACGGAGCGGCCCGTGATCCTTGTGGGCGAGATGTGGGATGGCCTCGTCGGCTGGATGCGGCGGGAGATGGTGCCGCGGCGCCTCGTCAACGGCGAGGACCTGGAGCTCGTTCACGTGACGACCAAGATCGACGACGTCGTCTCGATCATCGCGCGCCACAAGGAGAAGTTCGACGTGGCGCGCGAGATGCTCATCCTCGAGCGGCGCCGCGCCTCGCGCGCGAAGGAGGGCCCGTCGCCGGCCGTCGAGCCCGGCGAGCCAGCTGTTCCCTGACGATCTTTCCGTGGTCGAAGGCGAAGCGCAGGCTCGCCAGCTCCCGCACCCCGAACCACCGCGCCTCCGCGGCGTCGTCGCCGCCGTGGACGCGCCCGGAGATCGGCCGCGCGGCGTAGAGCACCGTCACGTTGTGTCCCCGCGGGTCCCGGTCGGGCTTCGAGTACACACCGAGCAATCTCCCGACCCTCACGCGGAGGCCCGTCTCCTCGAGCGTCTCCCGAGCGCAGCAGGCCTCGGTCGTCTCCTTCCACTCGCAGAAGCCTCCGGGTAGCCCCCAGCGGCCCTCGTACGGCGGCCGCCCGCGCCGCACGAGCAGAAGCCGCCCCTTCCGGTCGCGTACGAAGGAATCGACCGTCAAGCGGGGGTACTTGAGACTCTTGTAGGGGTTTGGCAAGGTGACCTCCTGACGGTCCCAAAAGGCATTCTCCTGGAATTTTGACGACTCTATCGCCGCCACGTTCAGCCCCTCGCTCCGCCGAAGCGTTACGGATCGCCTGACCTTCCGAGCCCGGCGGGCCGAGGAATCCCGAGCTTTCTTGCCGACTTCGCCGAGTCTTTCGGCCGAGAGCCCTCCGAGTCCGTTCTAGCCGCCGCCGTAGCGCTGGAAGAATTCCCTGATTTCGTCGGCCGGGCGGTTGGTCACGAGCTCCGCTGGTGTGTCGCCGTACCAGTCGCGCGGCAGGCGCGAAGCGTACGGCTCCTCCAGGAAACGTCGGCAGATCAAGGCGATGACGCCCCGGTCCGTCTCGCTGCGGATGAGCCGGCCGGCCGCCTGCACGACACGGGTCATTCCCGGCTGCAGGTACGCGTAGTCGAAGCCCGCCTCCTCCCGGTCATCGAAGTATCTGCGGAGCAGCTCGCGCTCGAAGGAGACCTGCGGCAGGGCGGGGGAGACGACGAAGACTCCCGACAGGAGCTCGCCCGGATAGTCGACGCCTTCAGCGTACATGCCCCCCGACACGGCGAAGAGAAGAATCCCGTCGGAGGGAGGCGCGGTCAGCGCCTGGAGGATCTGCTGCCGCTCGAAATCCGAGAGGTCGGGCCGCTGCACGAGAAGGCGCGCCCGTGTGGGCGGCATCCGCGCTGCGACCTCCTCGAGGAAGCGGTACGAGGGGAAGAGGACGAGATCGTTGCCCGAGTGGGCGTCGGACATGTCGGCGACCAGGCGCGCGATGCGCCCGTAGTTCTTCTCCCGCGTCGCGAAGGTCGTCCTCACGTGCGGCAGGATCATCACTTTGCGGTTCTCGCGAGGGAAGGGCGGCGGCAGCGAGATCGCGGAGGTACGGTCGGACTCGAGTCCCAGCACACGCCGGATCGCCTCAGGCGGCGTCAGGGTCGCCGACATCAGGATGGACGACGCCGCCTGCCGGAAGATGGGCGCCACCGCGCGAGCGGGGTCGAGGCACACCAGGGCCAGCCGAACGCCGGCCGGTCTGCGCTCGACCACACACGTGAAGTCCGGCCCGTAGAGAGCGAGCACGGCCGCGAAGCGCTGCATGGCAAAGTGGGCATCGAGGACCGGGTCGTCCACGAGGGCCAGCCGGATGTCGCGCTTCCAGGCGAGATAGCGCGCCAGCCGCGGTTCCCATTCGGCGCGAAGGGCATGGATCCCGTCGGCCGGGGGAGAGGTCTCGGCGATCGCCTCGCCCTCCGGAAGGTCTTCCGCCGCCTTTTGGAGCAGGGCGAGGACCCCCTCGATCGTCTCCAGCAGATCGGCGAAGATCTCGCCCGGCTGGAGCCGCAGGCGATTCGCGAGCGCGGAAAGCTCCTCTTCCAGGAGCTCCGGCGAGTACGTCTGCCGCAGACGGTCGGGGAGGTTATGCGCCTCGTCCACGATGAGGATCGCGTCGGCGAGGTCCTCGTCGCGCAGGTGCCGGAGCGCCACGCCGGGCTCGAAGACGTAGTTGTAATCCGCGACGATCGCGTCCGCGCGCTGAGCCAGCTCGAGCTGCACTTCGAAGGGGCAGACCTCTTCCCGCCGCGATTCCTCGAACACCGTGTCGGGATCGTGGTGGGCATACGAATCGCGCAGCCGCCCGAGAATGTTCGAGCGCGCCATCTTGGCCGGGTAGTCGCGCGCGAAGCGGCAGAAGTCCTCGTGACAGAGGATCCGGTCGTTGGCGCACATGCGCTCCTTGGCGCGGACCTGCAGGGTCGAGAAGGCCCTATCGTTCATCGCCACGAGCGCAGAGACGGCCATCTTCTGCTGCAGGGTCTTGGAGGTCAGAAAGACGACCTGCTTTCCGCTGCGCAGGCCGTATGCGAGCGCCGGGTGGAGGACCGCGGCCGTCTTTCCGGTCCCCGTCGGCGCCTCCGCGATCAGGTTCTCTCCCTGTCGCAGCGCCGTGGCGGCCGCCTCGATAATGGCTTCCTGGATCGGGCGGGGCGCAGCGTGGGGGAAGGGCAGTCGATCGGCGGCCCTCGCCTTTCGCTTCCGGACCTTCTCCTGCGCGCGCCAGACCGCGAGGAGTCTCGCCAGCCGCCTCTCGACGTCCCGTTCGGAGTCCTCGTCGTAGGGGACTTCGATCGAGACCTCTTCGTCGGTCTCGATGTCGACATAGACGAGAGCCCCGTCGACGAGGGGGTGCCCGAGGCGGCGCCAGAGGTAGCAGTAGGCAAGCAGCTGCCGCCGGTCCCGCTCGAACGCATATCCGGAAGGCCGCACCCCGTCGACGGTCAGATTCGTGGACTTGAATTCCTCGACGAGGAATTGGCCGGGCTCCCGTTCGAGGCAACCGTCCAGCCGGCCTGTGAGGACAGCCGTCCAGTCCTCGACGGGGATCCTGGCCTGGAGGTGGACCTCGGTCCGATAGGCGGGATGAATCTGTCGGCGCGTGGCGAGGACCCGGGTGTGGACCTGGGATCCGAGGCCCAGCCGACGCCAGCCGTCGCCCCGGTCGAATCCGACGCGCCGGAACCCCTCCTCCTCGGCGAGCTCGCGAACATTCACCTCGAAGAGCCGCGCCGTTTCGTCGAACCGCACCAGGATCGATTATAATTTGTCGATGGAAGGGTTTCGCGTCCGCCGGGCGGCGGCTGTGGGGATTCTCGCGCTGCTGCCCGCCGCTCTCCTTGCCGGCGACCCCAGCGGATCCAGCTCCGGCCACCGCTCCCCGCGCGTCTCGCTGCGGGCCAGCTCTCTCGAGGGGGCCCTCGATCTGGCCTCCCGCCGATCACCAGCGCCGCAATCCGGCCTTTCGATCTCGATCGTGGAGCTCGCGACGGGGCAGCCCGTCTTCGAGCGCAACGCGGAGGCGCCGCAGACGATCGCGTCGGTTACCAAGCTCTTTTCGACGGCTGCGGCGCTGCACTTTCTCGGTCCGGACTACAGGTTCAAGACCACGTTCTGGCGCCGCGGAGAGGTGCAGGACGGTCTGCTCGTGGGGTCGCTTCTCGTGGTCGGGGGAGGCGACCCGAGCATCTCGGGACGCTTCTACGACGACGACTACAACGCCGTTTTCGACAAGTGGGCGGAAGGCCTGCGGCGGCTCGGGATCCTGCGTGTCTCGGGCGACCTCATCCTGAACGCGTCGCGCTTCGACTCCGTGAGCCGCAATCCCGAGTGGCATGAGGGGCAGGAATCTCGCTGGTACCAGGCCCCGATCTCGGCGCTTTCGTACAACGACAACGTCGTGATCGTGTCGATCGGGCCGGGCTCGAGACCCGGCCGGCCAGCCAGCGTGTCGATCGAGCCTCAAACGGATCTCCTGAGGCCGGTTTCCTGGGCGCGGACCGTTTCTCGCGGCAGGACCCGCCTGGCGGTCCGGCGGGAATTCGGCTCTGGGGACGTGATGGTGTCCGGAACCGTTCCGTATCGTGGCTGGTGGTCCACGCCCATCGCGATCGACGACGCCCCGGGGTTTTTTGGCGCCGCCCTGAGGGGCCGGCTTCAGAACACCGGGATCACAGTCGTGGGCAATATCGTCAAGAGCCCCGTCGAGCCCGACAACTCGTGGACGCTCGTAGCGGAGACGGAGTCGGCCCTGCTGCCGGCGCTCGCCGTCACGAACAAGCGGAGCCAGGGTTTCTACGCCGAGCAGGTGTTCAAGACCCTGGGTGCAGAGAAGGCGGGAGTCGGCACGTGGCCGAACGCCCTGGCGGCCGAGAAGGAGTTTCTGACGGAGATCGGCCTCGATCCGGCCCGGTACCATCTGCACGACGGATCAGGTCTCTCTCCGGAGAATCGCGTCGCGGCGGCCGACGTCGTGAAGTTCCTGCGGGCGATGGACGGCCACACCTACGGAAGCCAATGGAAAGCGACGCTCGCAGTATCGGGAGAGCCGGAGGGAACCCTGCGCCACCGGTTGCGGGACTCCTTCATGCAGGGCCGAGTCGTCGGCAAGACAGGTAGCATTCATGGGGTTTCGACCCTTGCGGGATACGTAACTGCATCGTCCGGAAAGGTTTACATTTTTTCTATCTTCCTGAACGGTCCGCGGGTCTGGGATTCGAATGGCCATGCTTATCAGGACCGGATCGTCCGGGCGTTGGCGAGGCACGGCTAGGGCAGCTGGCAAAAAAACTTTACTCGGCGGTAAAAAATGTGATCTCATAGTTCCTGATTCGTCCGATTCGATTGAAATTGGTGGGAACCCCTTAAATTTGGTTTTGGTGGCGCCCTCAGCCGCCAGCCCGGTCCGACGCCTTCGGCGAGGTGTGGTCGGAGCTTCTGGCTTCGGCCATTCCTGGGCGAAGGGAGCGTTGGCTCGCTTGGCTCGTTTCGGGGTTTTGACCTGGACATTGGGTCCGGGTCGTTTGCGAAAGGTGGCAGCCTTGAACGGTATTACGGGCGGAGTGCCCAGTATTACCGGTGGCGTACCGAGTTAGCCTCGGACACGCCTAAACCGTAGAAATTAAAGCTCTTGTGGTGGATGTAAAAATCCGCCATAGGGGCTTGACTGTCCATTTGTACAGGCGTACCCTGTGTGCCAGTTCAGAACTGGAAAGAGATGGCCATGGAAATATCAGACGAAGCCTCTCTGCGCCCTTCAGTAAGTCTTCTCGAGAAGGAAGTAGCTGCTGTTTTCCAGGAAACGCTGGGGCTCATTCACATCGCCCTGGTTACCCACTACGGAATGGACGATTCGGAAGCGACCGAGCTCGAGAAGGACCTTTACCTCTGGTTTGCGCGCTTCTGCGCTCGGCCTGGTAGCCGTTCTCCCAAAGAGTCCCGACCTTTCCTTCTCGTAGCCTGCTGCCAGTTTGCACGCGAGTATCAGAAGTACGTCGTCGGAACTGGAGTTAGGGAAGAGGACGAAGAGCTCCGAACAATCCTCGATCGAGACCCCGCGGATGTGGCGCGGGACTTCGCGCGTAGCCTTGAACTTCTCACTTTCCGGCAAAGAACCGATGCCTGAAACTGCCGGTCGCGTTCTCGCGTTCAGGCCCCGCCAGGAGCGACGGCGCTTCTCGGCCGACGAGTCTCGTGCTGCCGCTCGCACGTATCTGGCAATGGCCCGCGATGAGCGCGTCGACGAACGGACCGATGCAGCCCTCGGTGATGCCGATTGCTTCCTCGCGATCTTGTTGAGCTAAAGGAACGCTGTGATGCGGAACCCTCGCTCGTTTGGGCAGAGGCGACTTCTCTCTATGCGCGCTTGAAGGGCAGCGAAGCGTCGCTCGGACTCTTCGACGAGCGCGATTACTTCCTCGGGGAGTGTGCGCTGACTGCGGGAAATGCGGCACGTCACCTCGGAAAGCGAGAAGAGGCTGAACTCTGGTTCGACCGTGCAGAAGCTAGCTTCCGGCACGACGATAAATCCGGCGCCCTTGATGGCTAGCGTTTCCTACGCCCGCCTCACATTGCACTACGACCGTGGTCGCTACGAACACGCAGTGCAACTTCTCCCGTCGCTTGCAGAGAGTTTCGCTCGGCTGGGAATGGACCGCGAGCGGCTCAAGTGTCAGTTTCTTGAGGCGCTCTGCTTCAAGAACGGCTCCAAGATTCAAGAAGCGCACTCCAAGCTTAGCTCCATGCTGTCGGATCCTTTCTTGTCTAGGGAAGAGGGAATCCATGGATTGGTGCTTCTAAACCTCGGCGACCTCCTTGCCAGCAGCGGTCAGACCAGCGCGGCACTCCCTCTCTACGACGAAGCACTGGCGCTGGTTCGAGGCTCAAACCAGAGGTTCGCCGCTGCCCACCTAAAGGGTCTTATTGCGGAAGCGCTTCGAGCGGAAGGGAGCCTGGGCGCAGCCGTAGAGGCATTCAGAGCCTCGATCGAGGAGTATGCGGAACTCGGAATGGAGACGTGGGTTGCTTACCTGCGAATCGTCTTGTCCGAGACGCTCATTGCCCTCTCCCGAAATCGTGAGGCTGAGTGGGAGATTCTAGCGGCCCTGCCCACGATAGAGGAGCAGAAGATGATTCCCGAGGGTGTTGCAGCGCTTGCTTTGCTCCGCGAGTCCGTTGCGCGAAGAGACACTAACTTTTCGGCTCTTCGGGAAGTTCGTCAACACCTAAGCCGCAAGTAGGAGACTCAAGCAGCGGGGTCTGCCCGCCCTCCTCATGACAATATAGGTGCAGAGTGTTCCTGCGCCATCGTCCTAAGCTCCCATCAGCCGGAGAAGCGGCGTCGCCGCCTGTGGCCCGCGAGGATGGCTTCGCAGCGAGTAGCGAAGATCTAGAACGACTTTACAAGGCCTATTTCTTGCCACTGGTGCGGCGAGCAGTAAGGAAGCACGGTCTCTCCTTCGAAGATGCGGGAGACGTGGTTCAGGATGCCTTCGTCCTGGCGCTCGCGAAACTGGACCCCGGCAAGAATCCCAGAGCTTGGCTGTACCAAGTAGTGGACAATATTGCGATCAACGTCAACCGGAAAGTATCTCGTCGAGCGAGACTCACGGCCATCTGGGCACGTTGTCACCGCGAGATGTCGGATGATTGATCGGCTGCTCAATCCAGGGGGCGTCTTGCCGACTTGGCTAACCTCACGGAGAGGGGCCGAAACGATGATCCCTGGGACCGCCACGACGAGGGCATTGCTTGAGGTGTTTAGGGGAGGGCTTCGGAGTGGCGCTACCGTACGCTTTCCGGATCACGAAAGCGCGCTCACTGTCCTTTCGCTCCTGAGCGTCGAGCTATCCCGCTGCGCTGAGGCTTCGGAAGAAACCCTTCGCGAGGCAACGTCAGGGTTCGACACGCTTTCCGAGATGCCGTGCCCATCGGATGAGTTTGGCGAGATTCCTGAGTTGCTTAGACGCTTCGCGTTTCTTGCCTGGCGCCACGGTCGAGTTCTTCATAGTCCTAAGGTGGCCCAAGCCTGGGTCGAGCGCTTTGATCAGTGCTTTCGCGAACCTTCGGTGGATCGGGAGTGTGTTGAGTATTTTCTCGCGACGGTCCCCTCCGATCGGTCCGCCCAACTCAATGAGTCGTTTTTGCAGGATGCAGAGGGGATCTTCTCGATTTGCTCTCTTGCTCGGCAGCGCCGAAATAGTGTTCCGGTAAGCTTGGACTTGCAGCTTGCATCCATCGACGAGTGGATATCGTCTCACTTCCGGCCCGGTTGCTTTGCGGATGAGCGTAATTACTTTTTGGGCCAGCTGGAATTCTCGAGGGGCGTGTGCGCTCGGTGGTCGGGCGACCGCGCAGGATCCTTGGCTAGGTTTGACGCAGCGGAGAACTACTATCGTCAGACTCTTGAAGCCGAAACCGGTCTTGCGGAGGTAGAACTAGGTCGCGTAAACACCTGGTATGAGATGGGACGCCATTTGGAAGTGCTCAAAGCCGTTCCACCTCTGCAACACACTCTTCGCTCGCTCGGAATGACGACGGCTCTGGTAAAGAGCGAGATCGTCTTGAGTTCTACGCTGAAAGGCATCGGTCGGGTTAGTGAGGCGACCGCCGCGTTAGAAGGCATCGTAGACGGCGGCGTGCTCCTGGCTAATCCGGAACTGAGGGCGTTCGTGGTCGCGCTTCTCGCCGATTGCTACACGCTGCAGGGCCGTTTCTGCGAGGCGGGAGTGTGTGCAGCGAAAGCCGTCGATATTCAGAGGCCATACGGAGTTCCGACGGTTGTGGCCTCCGTTGGGGCGATTATGGGGGAGAGCTTTCTTCTTCAGGGTCGTGTGGAGGAGGCAATCGCGGCGTTCCGAAGAGTCAGTCGAGAATGCGAGGAGATGGGAATGGGGTCGCAGGCGATATATGCAAGGCTGGCGCTCGGCGAGGCATTGCTCGTCGCTGGACGAGAGGGCGAGGCGCGGTCCGAAATTCTGGCATCGCTTCCCGCGATAGAAAAGGGGAGACTCGTTCCGGAAGCTCTATCCGCGCTCGCCATCCTGCGCGAGTCTCTTCGGCGGCGGAAGGCGGATCCAAAGGCGCTGCGAGACCTGATTAAGCAGCTGCGAGGCGGTAACTAGTGAACCGTAACAGTTAAAACGGAAGTATACTCGTGTCCATGAGAGGCACGATTACGTTGTCGAAAGGCGAGCGGTTGGAGCTGATGCAACGAGCAACGAGTCAAGCCGGTCGAGCAGACGATGCCCGTCGTGCGCGGCTGATTCTGAGGCTCGAGGCCGGAGACACCTGGGCGGAGATCCGCGACAAGCTCGCCTGCAACGACGGCTTCATCGACCGGTGGAGTAAGCGTTTCGTTGCCGAGCGGCTGGCGGGCCTGTTCTCGCGCCACGCCGGGCAAGGCGCAAAGATTCTGACGCCGCAGCTGGAAGCCCGGATTCTCGAGTGGACCATCAAGCGCAAGCCCGCGGACGGCTCGACGCACTGGAGCACCCGTAAGCTCGGGGAGCGGCTTTCGGTGTCCCACATGATGATCGCTCGGGTGTGGCGTAAGCACAGCCTCAAGCCGCATCGGCTGGATCGGTACATGGCTTCCGATGACCCCGACTTCGAGACGAAGGCCGCCGACATCCTTGCGCTCTACCTGCACCCGCCGCAGCATGCCGCGGTGTTCTGTGTCGATGAAAAAACGGCCATCCAGGCACTCGATCGGCTCGATCCCGTGTTGCCCCTCTCGCCAGGGCGTGCCGAACGGCATGGCTTCGAGTACTACCGGCACGGCACGCTCTCGCTGTACGCGGCCTTCAACACTCGAACCGGACAAGTCCTCGGCAAGACGGCTGCGCGCCACACCTCGGCTGAGTTCGTCGCCTTCTTGACCGATATCGTAGTCAACCAGCCCCGAGGCAAAGAAATCCACGTGATCGCCGACAACCTCTCGGCCCACAAGACCGCCCAAGTCGACGCGTTCCTCGATCGTCACAAGAACGTCCGCATCCACTTCACTCCGACCTACTCCTCCTGGCTCAACCAGGTGGAACTCTGGTTCGCCAAGATCGAGCGAGACGTCATCACCCGAGGCGTGTTCACCTCGGTCCCAGACCTCAAGAGAAAACTCATGCGCTACATCCGTCACTACAACCAAGCACCCAAAACCGTGAAGTGGAAGTACTTCGATCCTTCCAGACGAATCACTCCCACATCAGACGTTACAGTCCACTAGGTGGACTTGCGGCAGCTTCTCTGGCGTCTGCTGGGGCGGCCCGAGCGGAGGGTCAACCCCGCCGAGCGGAAGAAACGGGAACTGGAAATGAGCAGCGCCGACGAATCAGCGTCAGGTTGGACGGCCCTAGGATCTCCTAGACGATCTAGAAGGGTGCTCTACCCCGACGCCGCCGGCAGTCCTGTACCTTGGAGGAGATCTTTGACGACCTTGGCGGTCTCCTCCTTGCCAGGGACACAGAGGTTGGGGTCCTTCTCCTTGCCATTGGCGAGCGCGGCGGCGTAGCCCTCGCAGTCGTAGCCGCAGGCGGTGCAGTCGGTCTGGGCCATGGCCGCATAGAGCTTTACGGCCAGGTTGCCGTCCTTGGCCATCTCCATGCGCTTGGGCAGGGGAATGGTCTCGTCGTGGAAGGCCGGCGCTTCTTTCTTGGGCTTGGCCGCAGCGACGAGGTCTTCCTCGGGCCGCCCGGAGTCGACCCATGCGCCGTAGGAGAGGCAATTGGGACAGATGAAGGTGTAATCCCAACCCACCGGAAGGAACCTGGCCGGGGTGCGGAGGACGACGAGCGGCGTGAAGTCCTGGGGGCACGTCGGAGCCTCGCGCTCCTGGGCGTCGAGCACCATCGTCTTCAGGTGCGGCCGCGAGAAGAGGATCTGCTTGGGTTTCTGGTCGAATCGCAGCATTTCGCCCTTGGGGCACACCATGACGATCTGGGGCTTGTAGACGCGGTCCACGAAGAACGACCGCATGGGAATGTCGTGCCGCGGGCAAAGAGGGGGAGCGTCGTTCCAGAACGCCGAGACGAGGTTTGATTTCTCCGAAAGCGACAGTCTCATGCGGGCGGAATTCTAGCAGGCGACGAGTGGCGCCTAAAGCGCCGCGAAGGGATTGGACCGCCGCTCCTCGCCGATCGTCGTGTCCGGGCCGTGGCCGCAGATGATGGGGACCTCCTCGGGCAGGCGGAAGAGCCGGTCGCGAATCGAGGCGAGGATCGTAGGCGTGTCGCCGCCCCAGAGGTCGGTGCGGCCGATGGAGCGGCGAAAGAGCGTATCGCCGGAAAAGAGCACGGGAGATTCGCCCTCGAGCAGAAAGCAGGTCGATCCGGGCGTGTGGCCCGGCGTGTGGATGGCGCGGAGGGAGAATCGTCCGAACCGGATGTCCTCGCCGTCGACCAGCGGGGCGTCGACCGGGCGCGGCGGATCGGCCTGGAGGCCGAAGTAGGCCGCCTGATCGGGTAGCCGTTCGTAGAGTGGCAGGTCGGCGGGATGCAGTCGGATCGCAGCGCCCGTCGTCTCCGCGACCGCGCGGGTGCCGCCGATGTGGTCGAAGTGGGCGTGTGTGTGCAGGAGCGCCAGGGGCCGGGCCTTCAGAGTCTCGAGCTCCTTCAGGATCCGCTCGGGCTCGTCCCCCGGATCGATGACGACGGCGTCCCGCGTCTGCTCGTCCACCAGGATCGAGCAGTTGCACAGGAGCATCCCGACGGGAATCGTGCGCACGAGGGGTCGCGATGTCATGGATTGACCGCGACGACGGTCTCGACGTCGTGTGGCGCCTTGCGGTCGGGATCGGCCCAGACCTTCTCGGGCGAAGCGAGGGCGAGTTGCACGGCCCACTCCTGGTTGTCCGGGCGCCGGTACTCCGACTGGAAGAGCTTGCGGCGGCTGCGGGGCGTGAAGATCTCCCAGCGAATGTAGCCGAAGTCGGCGATATCCTCGTGCAGGTAGAAGGCGGGGATTCGCTCGCCGGCTTTGATCGGCCCTTCGCGGACCGTCATTGGGCGGAATCCGTTGGCGAGCAGCCTCTCTTCGAACTCGCGCCGCACGCGGCGGCCCTGGTGCCGCAGGGAGTGCCGTCCGCGGGCCACGCCGCGTCCGAGGATCAGGTCATCGAGCGCCCCCGCGAGCTCCGCGTCCATTTCGGGGATCTTAGCGCGAGGGCCGGAAAGCCTTAGACTGCGCCACCGTGCTCGCGGCTGCCGAACAGACGATCCGCTTCTCGCTCGCCTTCTGGGTAGGGGGCACACTTCTCGTCGTCCTCGCGGCGCCCGTGCTCTTCCGGGGCCTCGGCTCACGGGATCAGGCGGGAGACCTCTTCGGTGAGATCCTGCGCCGGTTCGAGGCGATCAAGCACGTGCTCTCGCTTGCCCTGGTCATCGCCGTCTTCGTGAAGCTCGAGCAGGAAGGCCGCCTGGAAGGGCCCGGAGTCGCGTCAGGCATTGCGATCTTCATCGCGGTCGCGACCAATGTCTACCTCGCCATGGTGCTGCGGCCGCGCATGAAGTACTTCCGCCTGAAGGTCGGGTCCTTCGACGCGGCCGCCGCCGACAATCCCTGGCGCGCGAAGTTCGACCGGCTGCACCGGCGGTCGACCCGCGTGCTCGTCCTCGGATGGCTCGCCGCGGCAGTCGCGCTCGCGCTGAGGCCCTGAACCCGCTCTAGCGCTTCTGGGCGATCAGGTCGATCTCGAGGAGTGCCCCCTTCGGCAGGGAGGCGACGATGACGGTCGAGCGGGCTGGCCGATGGTCGCCGAATCGGAGGGCGTAGATGCCATTCATCACCGGGAAATCCTCCGCGCGGGTCAGGTACACGGTCGTCTTGACCACGTCGGAGAGGGTCAGGCTCGCCTTCCGGAGCACGGCCTCGAGATTGTCGAGGATGCGCTCGGTCGAGGAATCAACGCCGCCGGCCACGAGCTCTCCGGTCGCCGGATCGAGCGGGACCTGTCCGGAGGCGAAAAGGAATCCTCCGGACACAACAGCCTGGGAATAGGGGCCGATGGCTTTGGGTGCGCCTTCGGTCGAAATGAAGTCCACGGTCTAGTCTCCTTTCGGTCCATCTTCGAGGATCGCAATATAGGGCAGGTTGCGGTAGTTCTCGGCGTAGTCGAGCCCGTAGCCGACGACGAAGTGGTTGTCGATGGTGAAGCCGAGGAAGTCGATGGCGACGGCGGAATTGCCCGGGATGCGCTTTCGCAGAAGCGAGCAGATCTTGACCGACTTTGGATTTCGGGTGGCGAGGATCTCGACGATCTTCTCGAGCGTGCGCCCCGTGTCCACGATGTCCTCGACGATGAGGATCTCGCGACCGGCCACGTCGGTCATCAGATCCCGTTGCAGCCGCACGTTGCCCGACGACCGCGCGCCCGTTCCGTAGGAAGTGACCTGCAGGAAGTCGATCGACAGCGGGGTCTGGAGCTTCTTGGCCAGATCGCAGAGGAAGAACACCGAACCTTTCAGGATTGCGACCAGAAGCAGCGCCCGGCCGTCCTGGGCATGGTCGATCTCTCTGGCGAGGCGCGCGACGCCCTCCTGGACGGCCACCGCGTCGATGAGAGTTCTCCCTAGACGCATTCACCTATCCTGGTCCGCGGCGCGTTCGACGGGCTACAATGACCGCAAACCGAACAACAGCGATGTCTGTCGAAAAGCTCCAGCTTCTCCACGATGACTATATCCGGCTGACGGAGCGGTTCAAGGCGCTCTGGACCTTTCACCAGTTCCTGCGAGGCGTCTGCAAGACCTTCGATGCGCCCGTCCCCGAGTACGAAACGGACTTCAACGCGCTCTACGAGGAGGTCAAGGCGGTCGGCGCGGATCTCAACACCGCACCGCCGGAATCCGTGGACCGGCAGATCCGGGAGCTCTTCACGCGGCTCGACGCCGTATCGGGCGAGCTGCGGGAGGCCGACCGCCGGATCTCGCCGTCGCTCGTGCGTCGCTTCTTCAACAAGATTCGGCCACAGGACGAGAAGATCGCGTTCTACCTCCTGCGGTACTACTTCTCGCAGCCCGACGTGGACGAGGACTTGATCGACAAGGTGGATTTCCTGGCGACCGTCGCCGCGACGGGCCGACCGGAGCCCGACGCGACGGCTTCGCGCCCTCGCAGCGCCATCCGCCAGCTTTTCGAATCGGTAACCGCCGTCTCCGTCTGGCCGCGTATCGAGGGAGGAATGACGCCCGCCATCGTGCGCGCCTTCGATGAGCTCGCGAGCGACGTCACCCAGGCCCGCGAGTTCGAGCAACTCCTGTCCGAACGGCTCCTGAACAATGCCAGGACCATGAAGCGCCGGGTCGCCGCGGGGCTCGCCGACCCGGATATCCTGACAGCCGTCGCCTGGTGCAACCTGACGACCCGCTCGGTCTTCCACCGCCTCTATGAGAAGGAAGAGCGTCAGATAGACGAGGCCACCGGACGGATCGCGGATCTCGAACAGGAGCTCACGCGCGGGGGAGAAGACGCGCCGCCTCCGCTCGAGTTCCGCCGTTTCCGCGAATCGCGGGTGCGCTTCGACCGGCTCGCGATGGAGCGCAACCTGCGCGCCCAGCAGATCATGGAACTGAAGCTCTCGATCGGCGAGGTGCTCGACAAGTTCGACATTTCCGGGCTCGAGGCCGAGGACATCGACGAGGCCCTGGAGCTGGTGGAAGAGGTCGAGGCCACCGGATCCCAGGACCAGAGCTTCTGGGGTCCATGCCTCGACCGGATCCTCCTGCCCGTCGAGCGGGTGGCAGGCGGGGGAGGCCCGGGGCTCGCGGCGTTGAAGCTGGAAACCTGGGAGCTGTCGGCGGCGCGCGCGACCGTCGAGCAGGGGGAGCCACCGAGCGATGTGGACCGAACGGTGCTGCGCGCGGCGGCACTGCGGCTGCGCGCCGAAGAGCTGACCGAGGAGCTGCGCGGGATCGGCACCGCCAGCGCTGCTCCGGAGTTCGTCCGGGCGGCTCGGGCCACGCTGGCGCGCTGCGAGCCGCTCGAGGGGGCGCTCCAGGAGATGGCCGCCGGGAGCCGCGGGTTCGACGAGGCGCGATCCTGGAATCGCACCCGGCACCGGCTGACAGCGGCGAGCTCCACCCTCTGGCTGGAGGTCGACCGGCTCTCTTGACCCCGCTCGGTTGTCCCGGTCGCCGCCATCGCCCCGTATACTCCCCGCGTGAAGGATCCGGCTTCCCCGAGCCCGCCGGAAGCTGCGCCGGAGGCCGGCGAGCAGGCACTCATTGAAAACCGGCGCCGCAATCTCGATGCGATCCGCCATCTGGCGGCCGAGGTGTATCCGTTCGGATTCTCCCTGACGGCGACGGTCTCGGAAATCGCCGGCGCGTATCGCGATCGGCCGGCCGAGGACCTTGAGCGCGACGCGATCTCGGCCTCCACCGCCGGGAGGATACTCGCCCGCCGCACGCAGGGGAAGGCGGCCTTCCTGGACCTCTCCGACGGCCGCGAGCGGCTTCAGGTGTACGTCCGCAAGGACGTCGTGGGAGATGCCGGCTGGGAGCTCTACCAGTCGCTCGACCTGGGCGATTGGATCGGCGTCGCCGGAACGGTCTTCAAGACACGGACGGGCGAGCTGACGATCAAGGCGCGCGAGGTGCGGTTTCTCGCCAAGTGCCTCCGGCCACTGCCGGAGAAGTGGCACGGCTTGAAAGACGTCGAGCGCCGGTACCGTCAGCGCTACCTCGATCTGGCGGTCAACCCCGACGCGCGCCGCGTCTTCGAGATGCGGTCGGCCGTCGTGCGCTACCTGCGCCGATTCCTCGATGAGCGCGGATTTCTCGAGGTCGAAACGCCGATGATGCAGGCGATCCCGGGCGGAGCCGTCGCCCGGCCCTTCGTGACTCACCATAACGCGCTCGATCTCGAGCTCTTTCTGCGGGTCGCGCCGGAGCTGTACTTGAAGCGCCTGGTCGTGGGCGGGATCGGACGCGTCTACGAGATCAACCGCAACTTCCGAAACGAGGGGATCTCCACTCAGCACAACCCCGAGTTCACGATGCTCGAGTTCTATCAGGCCTATGCGCGCGCGAGTGATTTCACGACCCTCTCCGAGGAGATGCTGGCGGGTCTCGTGCGCGAGGTGACGGGAGGGCAGAAGACTCCCTGGGGCGAGGAAACACTCGACTGGACGCCGCCCTATCGCCGGATCACCATGCGCGAGGCGGTCGTCGAGGCGACACGTGGCGACGCACGCGGCGCCGTGGCGCTTCCGGACCTCGAGTCCGCCGATCGCCTCCTCGCCGCCGCCAGGCGGTACGCCGTCGAATCGCCCCAGCGCTTTGCCGGGCAGAAGGGCAAGCTCCTCGCCGAGCTCTTCGAAGCCGTTGCGGAGCCGCTGCTGGTGCAGCCGACGTTCCTTTACGAGTTCCCGACCGAAATCTCCCCCCTCTCCAAGCAGGATCCTTCCAACCCGGAATGGGTGGACCGTTTCGAGCTCTACGCGGGCGGGATGGAGATCGCCAACGGGTTTTCGGAGTTGAACGACCCTGCCGAGCAGGCGCGGCGGTTCCGCCGTCAGGCCGAGGAGCGCTCCAGAGGAAACCTCGAAGCCGCTCCGTACGACGAGGACTACGTCGAGGCTCTCGAGTACGGCATGCCGCCGGCTGCAGGGGAGGGGGTCGGCATCGACCGCCTGACGATGCTCGTGACCAACCGCCATTCGATCCGGGACGTGATTCTCTTCCCCCTGATGAAACCACGGGGGCGTGAGTCGGGCGAGGGGGAGTGAGCTTCGCGTCGTTCGTGGCCCTTCGGTACCTGACCGCGTCGCGCAAGACCGCGCACGTGGCGCTGATCTCCATCATCTCGATCCTCGGCTTGGCAGTCGGCGTTGCGGCGCTTGTGATTTCGCTCTCCCTTCTTTCCGGCTTCCAGGACCGCATCCGGGCCCACATGGCAGACCGGAGCCCCCACTTGACGGTTGCGCCCGCGAGGGGCACCAGGGTCGCCGACGCCGCGCTTGTGGAACGAACGCTGCGCTCCGAGGCCGGCGTCCTGTCCGTGCTTCCGGTCATCGAGGGGCGAGGGTGGCTCTCCTCGACGGCGGGTGGAGCGGCGACTCCCGTGCGGTTCCGAAACGCTCCCCCGGGGGAGCTTTCCCCGCTTTCGGATTCGCACGTCCCGCCGATTCGCGTGGCCTCCCCGGCCGGATTCCGCATCGGGGCCGCCCCGGGCGAGCTCGTGCGCCTGACCTCGTCGCGCACGCGTCTGTCCCCCGTGGGCCCGATCCCCATCTCCGTCGTGCTCCAGGTGGTGGACCTCGCGGGTCGAGGCCCGCTGGACAAGACGCCCGCGGTGGAAGTGCCCGAGGAAATCGCCCGGCTGCTCGCGGCGGAGCCGCAGGGAGCGCAGGCCGTCGAGGCCCGACTCTCCGATCCGGGGCTCGCCGAAGACGCCGCACACCGGCTGCGGGGCCGGCTCGGCGCGGAGTACCGGGTGGAGACCTGGCGGGACCGGAACGCGCCGCTATCGTTCGCGCTGCGCCTGGAGAAGCTCGTCATCTTCGCCACGGTGGCTCTTGTGATCCTGGTGGCGGCATTCAACATCGTCTCGAACGTGGCGCTGCTCGTCGTCGAAAAGAAGCGGGATCTCGGCGTCTTCACGACGATGGGGGCGCCGCCGCGTTCGCTCGCGCGGATCTACCTGATCCTCGGCGCAGCGATCGGCGCCGCAGGGACCGCCGTGGGTCTGGTCCTGGGGGTGGGGGCCTCGCTACTGCTCGATCGCTGGGGCATCGTTCCCCTGCCCGCGGATGTCTATCTCTTCAATCACGTTCCCTTCGCGGTGCATCCGCGGGAGGTCGTCCTCGTGGCGGTCTTCGCCTTCGCGACGGCGCTCGCCGCGGCCCTGCTGCCGGCCCGAGCGGCGGCCCGCATCGGTCCCGGCGAGGCGATCGGCTTGTCGCGATGAATTTGTTGGTTTCGGGCCTGCGAGAAGGGAGAACGGAAGAGGAGAGCGGACAACGGACGATGCTCGCGATCAAGGCGGAGAACCTGTCGAAGACCTATCAGGGCGAAGCGGCACCCGTCGAGGTGTTTCGCGGCCTGTCTTTCGAGCTGCCCGTGGGCGTCTTCGTGGCGATCATGGGGCCGTCCGGCGTCGGGAAGTCGACTCTGCTACACCTGCTCGGGGGGATCGACCGGCCCGACTCGGGCCGGGTGGAGGTGTTCGGATCCGCCCTGCCGGAAATGCCGCCGGAGGAACGCGCGCGGTTCCGCAACGAGAACGTCGGCTTCGTCTTCCAGTTTCACCATCTGTTGCCGGAATTCACGGCGCTCGAGAACGTCGCCTTTCCGCATCGGATCGCCGGCGTCGCGGCGGGGGAGGCGCGGCGTAGCGCGGAGGAGCTGCTGGCGCGCGTCGGGCTGGCGGATCGCGGCGGGCACCGGCCGCGCGCCCTCTCGGGAGGCGAGCAGCAGCGCGTCGCCATTGCGCGCGCGCTCGCGCGGGGGCCGCGACTCCTCTTGGCCGACGAACCGACCGGAAACCTCGACGCCGCGGCGGCTGCCCTGGTCTTCGATCTGCTCGAAACGCTTCATCGGGAGCGGGGCATGAGTACGGTTTTGGTGACTCATAACCCCGATCTGGCTAACCGCTGTGATAAAATTTTGCTCATGTCGAGGGAAGGAATTGCTCCCGCGCCGGACCTCGCCGGGCGGGCCTAGGCCGCCGGCGATCTTGGCCTGATTGCCCCCCGATCATGTTTGAGAAATACAACGAGAAGGCGCGGCGCGCCCTCTTCTTCGCCCGCTACGAAGCCTCCAAGCTCGGTTCGAAAGTGATCGAGTCCGAGCATCTCCTGCTCGGAATCCTTCGCGAGGGCGAGGACATCATCAAGGAGATCTTCTCCCGCTTCAACGTGAAGCCCGAGGAAGTGCGTCGGGAGATCGAGGGCGACCGCATCTTCGTGGAGCGGATTTCCTCGACCGCTGAGCTCCCGCTCTCGGAAGAATCGAAGAAAATCCTCGCCTACGCCTCCCACGAGGCCGAGTCGATGATGCACCCCTATGTGGGAACCGAGCACCTCCTGATCGGCTTGCTGCGTGTGGATGGGTGTGTCGCCGGCCGCCTGCTGACCGCCCGCGGGTTCAACCTGTACGGGGTGCGGGAAGAAACGATTTCGCTCATCAAGGAGAAGGAAGTCTCCAAGCAGAAGAAGGAGCTGCCGTTCCTCTCGGAGTACAGCCGGGACCTGACGCAGCTGGCGACTTCGGGCACGTTCGATCCCCTGATTGGCCGGGAGAAGGAGGTCGAGCGGATCATCCAGATCCTCTCGCGGCGTACCAAGAACAACCCGATCCTGCTCGGCGAGCCGGGCGTCGGGAAGACCGCGATCGTCGAAGGCCTCGCGACCCGCATCATCGAGGGCGCCGTCCCCATGTTCCTCGCACAGAAAAAGATCCTCGCCCTCGACCTCTCACTCATCGTGGCAGGGACGAAGTACCGCGGTCAGTTCGAGGAGCGCTTGAAGGGCATCATCCGCGAGCTGCGCGAGAACCCGGACCTGATCATCTTCATCGACGAGATCCATTCACTGATCGGTGCGGGCTCGGCGGAGGGCTCGCTCGACGCGGCGAACATCCTGAAGCCGGCCCTTTCGCGGGGAGAAGTCTCCTGCATCGGGGCGACGACTCTCAAGGAATACCGCAAGTACATCGAAAAGGATCGAAGCCTGCTGCGCCGCTTCCAGGCGATCAACGTCACGGCACCCTCCGAGAGCGAGACCTTCGAGATCCTGGAGGGTGTCAAGGATCGGTACGAGCAGTTCCACAAGGTCCACTACTCGCCGGAAGCGATCAAGACCGCCGTCTACCAGTCGAACCGCTACATCACGGACCGCTTCTTCCCCGACAAGGCCATCGACATTCTGGACGAGGCCGGCGCGAAGGTGAAGTTGAAGCGGGTCGCCGACACGCAGAACCTTCGAAAGCTGGAGCTCGAGACGCGGCAGATCGTCAAGGAGATGAAGAAGGCGATCTCCGACAAGGACTTCGAGAAGGCGGTTTTCCTGCGGGAGCGGGAGATCGAGCTGAAAGAGGAGATCGAGCGCACGAAGGCCCAGACGGCCGAAAGAAGCGACGCCACGCAGGAGGTCACGCGGCGCGACATCGAGGAAATCATCTCCTCCTGGACGGGGATTCCGGTGGCTTCGCTCGAGATGGAAGAGGCCGAGAAGCTGCTCCACATGGAGGATGCGCTGCGCCGGCGCATCGTGGGGCAGGAGGCGGCGATCATCGGGGTGTCCAAGGCGATCCGGCGCTCGCGCCTGGGCGTCAACAACCCGAACCGGCCGATGGGCTCCTTCGTGTTCCTCGGGCCCTCCGGCGTCGGCAAGACTGAGGTCGCGCGGCGGCTGGCCGAGTTTCTGTTCGAGAACCAGCGGGCTCTGGTGCGTTTCGACATGTCCGAGTACATGGAGAAGCACGCCGTCTCCAAGCTAATCGGCTCGCCGCCGGGCTACGTGGGGCACGAGGATGGCGGGCAGCTGACCGAGCGGATCCGGCGCAATCCCTACAGCGTGATCCTGTTCGACGAGATCGAAAAGGCCCACCCCGACATCGCAAACCTGCTGCTCCAGATCCTTGAGGATGGAATCCTCACGGATTCCTATGGAAACCAGGTCGACTTCAAGAACACCCTGATCATCATGACCTCCAATATCGGGACCAAGCACCTCGTGTCTCGCACGCGGCTGGGTTTCGGGAGTGCGCGCGAGATCCAGGACACCAAAGAGATCGAGGATCTGGTCTTGAAGGAGCTTCGAAAGGACTTCTCTCCGGAGTTCATCAATCGGATCGACGACATCATCGTGTTCCATCCTCTCGGGAGGGAGGAACTGACGAAGATCTGCCGTCTCCTGATCGACGACGTCAATGCCACGCTCGCGCCGACGGGGGCCTTCCTCGACGTGGACGCGGCGGCGGTCGACTGGCTGCTCGCCCAGAGCGGGGAAGATCCCAACATGGGCGCCCGGCCCCTGCGGCGCGCGATCCAGAAGTACGTCGAGGATCCCGTCTCCGAGCTGCTCATCCAGGCGAGAGAGGGCCGCCCCGAGGCGATCGAGATCCGGGTGGGGCCGGCAGGTCTGATCGTGGCTGCTCGCGAGAGCGAGCCGATCGGCCAGGGTCGCTAGGCGCTCGCCTTTTCTCCCAGCCCACCGTCCCGGCGACCCGCAATCCGGACCTTTCGTCTTGGCGGGGGAACAAGTTAGGCTGAGCCTTCGTTCGGACGGAAGCAAGATGCGCGAAGCAACCGGAAACACGACGGCGGGGCGACCGGCCGACCGCCGGAGCTCCGATTGAGGCGGGTCCCCGCTCGCGCCGGCCTGCTCGCGGCCGGCCTTCTCTTCGCCTCGGCCTCGCCGGCCCAGAACCCCATCCCGCCTCCCTCGCCGCCTCCTACGCCGGCCGCTCCGGCGGCGACCCCCCAGAGCGCCCCGGCGGCCACTCCCCAGAGCGCCCCAGCGGCCAGTCCCCAGAGCGCCCCAGCGGCGCAAGCAAGCCCGGCAGAAGAGAAGATCGTCGGGATTCAGGTCATCGGGTATCAGACGGTCTCGCCCGACACGGTGGCCCACTACCTGGGGATCAAGGTTGGCGACATTTACAACCCCGACGCCATCCGGGCGCGGTTCCGTACCCTCTGGGACGTGGGCCTCCTCGACAACGTGACGATCTCGGCCGACCGCTCGCCCCAGGGCGTCACGCTCGTCATCACGATCGAAGAGCGGCCCATCATCACGGCGCTCGAGTTCGAGGGGAACAAGAAGGTCACGACCTCGCAGATCAAGGATCGCCTGAAGGAAGAGAAGGTCGAAATCCGCGCCGGCTCGCCGCTGTCGCTCCAGCAGATCGCGCGGGTGCGCTCGATCATCCAGGACTACTACCTCGAACAGGGCTTTCGGAGCGTGAGCGTCGAATTTCGCGTGGACGACGTTTCGAAGACCGAAAAGAAGATCGTCTTCACCATCGACGAGGGCGACAAGATCAAGATCGCCGCCATCACGTTCCAGGGCAACACCGTCTTCTCCGCCTGGCGTTTGCGCAACGCCATGGAAAAGACGAAGGTGGCGGTCTTCTGGCGGGTCTTTTCTGAGAACACGACCTACAGTCAGGCCAACTACGAGGCCGACGTCGAGAACATCAAGGCGCTCTACCACTCGAAGGGCTACAAGGATGTCGTCGTCAAGGACCCGATCCTCGACATCTACATCAAGAACCCGAAGGCGGAGCCCAAGAAGCTCAAGCGCGCCGTGCGCATCACGATCCCGATCGTGGAAGGCGACCAGTGGTTCGTCAACGAAATCCAGGTCAGCCGCGTGGATCAGGCCGGAAAGCCCCTGGAAAACAGCGCTCCTACGGTGTTCCCGCCGAAGGCCATCCTGAGCAAGTTCTGGGAGCTGTCGCCCGGATCCGTTCTGAACCGTGACCGGCTGGTCGAGGCGCTGTCCCAGGTCGAGGCCATGTACAAGTCCAACGGCTACATCTACTGGTTCGCCGACCCGTCGTACAAGGAGATTCCGAACCACAGGGTGGACATCGACGTCAAGATCTTCGAGGGCGAGAGGTTCTATCTCGGCCGGTTCGAGGTGAAAGGAAACACGACCACCCGCGACAAGGTCATCCGCAGGGAGTTCGCCCTGGACGAGGGCGCCATCATGGACATGGAGGCCGTCAAGCGCAGCCTTCAAAAGCTTCAGCAGCTCGGCTACTTCAAGATCTCCGAGGAGCCCGATTTCACCGTCGATCAGGAGCAGAAGAAGGTCAACCTGACGGTGAAGGGCCAGGAGACCTCGCGCAACGAGATTCAATTCGGCGCGGGCTATTCGGCCGTCGACAAATTCTTCGGCCAGTTCTCGTTTCAGACCCGCAACTTTCTCGGGCGCGGCGAGGTGCTGGGGGCCTCGGCGCAACTGGGCAAGATCTCGAGCTTCTACAACATCTCGTACACGATCCCGTGGTTTCTCGATCAGAACCAATCAATCGGTTTCTCGATCTACCGGAATTCGTCCAATTACCAGACCATCGACGAGGAACGACGCGGGACGAGTTTCTTCTATGGCCGAGGCGTGGGGCTCTTCGACTCCTGGAACGTGCTCTACCAGTATGAGGCGATCAAGGCGAACTATCCGGTCACCGGCGCGCCGGTTCCCCCGGGGCAGCCGATTCCGCCTGCGAAGCTAACCGAGACGACGGGGCGGACCTCCTCCATCACGCCCGCCTACCGCTACAACAGCTTGAATGATCCCTTCGACCCGACGCGCGGCAGGAAGGGATTCCTGAGTGTTCAATTCGCGGGAGCCGCTCTCGGAGGAACCGACTACTTCATCAAGCCGATCCTCGGCGGAACAATCTACATTCCCGTGCGGTTCCCCCGGCACGCCTACATCGCCGCCAACCTCGATTTCGGATGGGTGATCGAGTACCAGAACAAGCCGATTCCGATCTTCGAGCGCTTCCAGCTCGGCGGCGAGCAGAGCATTCGGGGGTATCAGTCGGGCTCGATCCTTCCGCTGCAGGCCGACAACAAGGTCTTCACCGACGAGCTCGGCCGCATCCTCGGGGGGAACAAGTTCTACGTCCTGAACCTTGAGTACACCTTCCTGCAGTTCGGACCGGGCAAGCTCCTGGCCTTCGCCGATCTGGGCAACACCTATTTCGATACCCAGTCCTTCAACCCTTCCAACTTCCGGTATTCCGTGGGGGCCGAGCTGCGGCTCTTCCTGCCGATCTTCCAGGCGCCCTTGAGGTTCATCTACTTCTTCAACCCGACCACCGTCCAGCCCCTCGATCAGTTCGGCTTTCCTCTCACGAGCTTGACCGAGAAGAAGAGCGGTTTCCTGTTCACGATCGGGCGGACCTTCTGAGGGGCGGGCGGCCGGGGATTTGCGCCGGGAATGGCGCCCTCAGTGAGGCTGTTTCCCGCCCGTGGAATTCTGCTAGTATTCGCCGTTCTTTCCCGGCGTTCCGAAGAACCGGGGGACAAGGAGTTCGAAGAATGAAGCGCACCCTGCTCTCGCTCGCCGTGGCCGGCGTGGCGGCCGTCGCGTCGGGTCAGGCCGCCGCACAGGCTCCGGGCACATCCCCGGCGTCGCCCGGCAACTTGAAACTCGCGGTCATCAACGTCGACCGGCTGGTAACCGATTCCGCTCTGGGCAAGGAGGCCTTCGCTCGGGTCAAGAAGGTCGCCGACCAGAAGAAAGAGGAAGGCGAGAGGCTCACCAAAGAGCTGCGCGAGATGGAGCAGAAGCTCGCCGACCAGGGTGCCGCGCTGGCGGAGGACAAGAAGGAGGCCCTGCAGAAGCAGTATCAGGAGAAGGCGATCGCCTTCAAGCGCTTCCAGGACGATGCGCAGCGGCAGCTCGAGGAGGCTCAGAAGAAGGAGCTCGAGGAACTGCAAAAGCGCGTGCTTCCCGTCATCTCTCAGATCGGGCGGGAAAAGGGCTACACCCTGATCTTCAACAAGTTCCAATCCGGGCTGGTATACGCGGACGAAGGCGTGGACGTCACCGACGAGGTCTTGAAGCGTTTCAACACGATGGTTGCGGTGCCCGGCGCCCCGGCGGGGTCCCCCGGAGCCGCGGCGGCTCAACCCAAGCCGACGCCCAAGAAGCCCTCGTAGGACCCGGGAGGCGCGGGCACCTGCCGGCCTTCCGACGGGCTGCGCAACCCTAGTAGTATCCGCCCCGGTGAAAGCCGCCGGGCGGAAGGAGTCGCGGCGCCGGCCGGCCCGGGAGCGTCCGGGTGGGGGCGCGTTCACGCTGGGCGATGTGGCCCGCGTGGTGGGCGGGCGCGTCCAGGGTGACCCGC
Source organism: uncultured Acidobacteriota bacterium (assembly GCA_963801275.1). Taxonomy (GTDB): domain Bacteria; phylum Acidobacteriota; class Thermoanaerobaculia; order UBA5066; family Gp7-AA6; genus DATBFU01. The sequence goes on from CAWDEF010000001.1 coordinate 154,286, forward strand.
GTCTCTCGCTGACGGGCGTGCGGGGCCTGGACCAGGCGGGACCGGAACACCTCTCTTTTCTGGGCGATGCCCGCCGCGCTTCGGAGGCGCGCAAAAGCCGCGCAGGCGCCTTGATCGTTTCCTCGGCCGAGATGGCAGGGGACCGTCCGGCGGTCGTGATCGCTCATCCCCTTGCGGCGCTGGCCGCCTGGCTCGAGGTCTATCGGCCGCCGGAGCGGCCGCGGACCGGCGTCGCCCGGGGCGCCATCGTGCACCGGACGGCACGGTTGGGTCGGGGGATCTCGGTGGGCACCGGAGCGATCATCGGCGCGCGTTGCTCGATCGGCGCTCGCGCCGTCATCGGTCCCGGAGCCTTCGTCGGAGCTGATGCGGAGATCGGGCCCGACACGTTCCTGTACCCCAATGCCGTTGTTTGCGATGGGTGCCGGGTCGGGGCGCGGTGCGTGCTGCACGCCGGCGCCGTGATCGGGTCGGATGGGTTCGGATACGTCTGGGATGGCGACCGACACCGCAAGATCCCTCAGGTCGGGATCGTCCGTCTTGAGGACGACGTCGAGGTCGGAGCCAACGCCACGATCGATCGGGCGACCCTGGGGGAGACGGTGGTCGGACGGGGTACGAAGATCGACAACCTCGTGCAGATCGGGCACAACGTCGTGATCGGGGAACATTCCCTGCTGTGCGGACAGGTCGGCGTCGCGGGGTCGACGCGCATCGGCCGCCGTGTCACCCTTGCCGGCCAGGCCGGCATTGCGGACCACGTGTCCATCGGAGACGGAGCCATCGCGACGGCGCAATCGGGCATCGGCACCGGAGTGAAGATCGAGGCCGGCGCCGTCGTCTCCGGCATGCCGGCGGCGCCGCATCGGGAGTTCCTCCGGAGCGCGGCATGGTTGGCGCGTCTTCCGGAGCTCGCGCGCAGGGTCGAGGAGCTGGAGCGGCGGTTGGCGAAGGCCGAAAAAGGAGGGAAGCCGTGGAGCTCGGAATCGGCGAGATCCTGAAGATCCTGCCGCACCGTTACCCCTTCCTGCTCGTGGACAGGATCCTGGAGCTCGAGGCGGGCAAACGCGTGGTGGGCATCAAGAATGTCACCTTCAACGAGGAGTTCTTTCAGGGGCACTTCCCTGGCAATCCCGTCATGCCCGGCGTGCTCATTGTGGAGGCGATGGCGCAGGTGGCGGGTGTGGGGTTGCTCGGAACGGTACCCGACCCTCAGAAGAAGCTGCTGTACATGGCGGGCGTGGATCGCGCGAAATTCCGACGCCCCGTGGTCCCCGGTGATCAGCTCCGGCTGGAGGCCGAAATCGTCTCTTTCAAGATGCGGACGTGCAAGTGCCGCGCCCGGGCGCTGGTGGACGGCGCCCTCTGCGCCGAGGCGGAGCTGATGTCCGTCCTGGTCGACCGTCCGTGACGGCCGGCATCCATCCGACGGCAATCGTCTCTCCGGAGGCGGAACTGGAGGCCGACGTCACCGTTGGGCCCTCCGCGATCGTCGGGCCCGGGGTTTGCCTCGGGCGTGGGACGAGCGTGGGCGCGCACGCCCAGATCCAGGGCCCGACCACGATGGGAGAGGACAATCGGGTCTTTCCGTTCGCCGTCATCGGATTCGACCCTCAAGACCTGAAGTACCGGGGGGAACGCACGCGGCTGACCATCGGCAAGGAAAACACGTTTCGGGAGTTCTGCACGATCCACCGGGGAACGTCGGGGGGTCACGGCGAGACGGTCGTGGGCGACGGGAACCTCTTCATGGCGTACAGCCACGTGGCACACGACTGTCGGATCGGCTCGCACTCGGTTCTGGCCAACTACGTAGGTCTGGCCGGCCACATCGACGTCGGGGACTGGGTGGCGCTCGGCGCCTACGTCGGCTGCCACCAGTTCGTCCGCATCGGAGACCACGCCTACGTGGGCGCCTTCACCGTCATCCGACAGGATGTTCTGCCCTACTGCAAGACCGACGGCGCCGAGGCCAAGACGTACGGGATCAACACCATCGGCCTGAAGCGCCGAGGTTTCTCCGAAGAGCGCGTGGACGCCCTGAGCAAGGCCTACCGCATCCTGGTGCGCTCGAAGCTCAACACGAGTCAGGCGCTGGAGAAGATCGGGGCGGAGCTGCCCGGTCAGGAGGACGTCGAGAGCCTCGTGCGGTTCATCCGAGCGAGCGAGCGCGGATTCCACCGCTGATCCGATGAGCGGATCCCGAGAAGTTCGGCTCGCCATCGTCGGAGTCGGTCATCTCGGCCGGCAGCACGCCCGCGTGGCCGCCGGGCTGCCGGGCGTCCGCGTCGCCGGTGTCTACGACATCCTCGAGGGGCGGGCAGGGGAGGTGGCGGGCGAGTTCGGCCTGGACGTTCTGCCCGACCCGCGAGCCGTGGCCGAGCGCGCGCAGGCAGTGGTCGTCGCCACCCCGACGGTCCGACACGCGGAAGTCGCCGGCTTCTTTCTGGAAAGAGGTCTGGACGTCCTGATCGAGAAGCCGATCACTGTCAGCGTGGAGGAGGCCGACGTCCTTCTCTCGAAGGCGCGAGCCACCGGCCGGATCGTCCAGGTCGGGCATGTGGAACGCTACAACCCCGCCGTCGAGGCGGCCTTCGGACTCCTCGCGCGCCCGCGCTTCGTCGAAGTGCACCGACTGGGCACGTTCACCGGGCGCAGCGTCGATGTCGACGTCGTCAGGGACCTGATGATCCACGACCTGCAAATGGTGCGGGAGCTGGTGGGGCGACCCGTCACCGAAATCCGGGCGGCGGGGGTTTGCGTCCTGAGCGCGCAGGTGGACATCGCCAACGCGCGGATCGCCTTCGAAGGCGGCTGCGTGGCGAGCCTGACGGCCTCGCGGATCTCGCCGGAGAAGACGCGCAAGTTCCGGGTCTTTGCGCCGGAGCTGTACGTCTCGATCGACATGCTCACGCGATCGGTGACCGCGTTTCGCCTCTCGCGCGATCGGGGGCCGGCGGAGGTCGTGCCGGTGGCTCTTCCGGTCGAACAGGAGGAGCCCCTCCGGCGTGAGCTGGCCGATTTCGTGCGCTGCGTGCGAGACCGGACGGCTCCTCGGGTGCCGGGAGAGGCCGGGCGCGAGGCGCTGGCCTTGGCCGACCGCGTCCTCGAGGCGATCGAGGCGCACCGCCGCACGGTCGAGGGCGAAGGGGTGACGGCTTGACCGGCCGCATCGGCCTCATCGGGGGAAGCGGCCTCTACGACCTTGCGGAGATCGAGGGTCTGCGGGAAGAGATTCTGGAGACCCCGTTCGGGCGGCCTTCGGATGCCTACTCGACCGGGCGTCTGGACGGGGTGGCGGTGGCCTTCCTCTCGCGGCACGGGAGGGGCCACAGGTTGCTTCCGTCGGAAATCAACTACCGCGCGAACATCTGTGGCTTCAAGCTGCTCGGCTGCGACGCCGTGCTCTCCGCCTCGGCGGTCGGGAGCCTTCGCGAGGAGATCGCCCCCCGGCAGGCGGTCGTGCCGGACCAGTTTATCGACCGGACGCGACAGCGCCTGGACACCTTCTTTGGAGACGGCGTGGCCGCGCACGCCAGCCTCGCCGACCCGGTCTGCCCGGCCGCAGCAGCCGTTCTCCACGCGGCCGCTCGCGAGAGCGGTCTGCCGGCGCGCCGGGGCGGCACCTACCTCTGCATGGAGGGCCCGGCCTTTTCGACCCGCGCCGAGTCGCGCCTCTACCGTGGCTGGGGCGCCGATGTGATCGGGATGACGAACCTGACCGAGGCGCGCCTGGCCCGGGAAGCCGAGCTCTGCTACGCGTCGCTCGCCCTCGTCACCGACTACGACTCCTGGAGGGAATCGGGTGAGCCGGTCGGCGTGGAAACGATCCTCGCAATCCTCACGGAGAACGCCGCCGCGGCCCGCCGGGCCATGCGCGAGGCCGTGCTCCGGATGGATCCGGACCGTGTCTGCGGCTGCCGAGACGCCATGGCGACGGCGCTGATCACGGACCGATCCAGAATCCCGGCCGAGGCTCGGGCTCGCCTGACGCCGATCATCGGGAGGTACCTGTGACTCTCGGCCGGAATTCCGCCGGTCCCGTCATCGTGACGGGCTCGGTGGCCTTCGACTATCTGATGCGCTTCCCTGGTCACTTCGTGGAGCACCTCATTCCGGACCGTTTGAAGCGTCTGTCGGTCTCCTTCCTCGTCGACGAGATGCGCCGGGTGCCCGGCGGATGCGGGCCCAACATCGCCTACGGCCTCGCGTTGCTGGGCGAGCGGCCGATGCTTCTGGCGTCCGCCGGACGGGACGCCGAGGACTACCGGGAGGCGCTGGCAGCAGCTGGGGTCGACGTGTCCGGGCTGGTCGTTCACCCCGATGTCTTCACCGCCTCCTTCTTCGTCTCCACGGACCAGGATCAGAACCAGCTTGCGTCCTTCTACACCGGCGCCATGGCCCGGGCGCGCGAGCTCTCGGTTGCCGACGTGGCAGGGGGTGATGGATCCCTGGTTATCATCTCCCCTAACGACCCCGTCGCGATGGAACGCTATGCGGCGGAATGTCGGCGGTCGTCCATCCCGTTCCTTTACGATCCGAGCCAGCAGGTAGCGCGGCTCTCGGGTGAGGATCTCCTTGAAGGGATGCGGGGCGCCGCGATGCTGATCGTCAACGACTATGAGCTCGGGATCGTGTCGCAGAAGACCGGTCTTTCTCCGGAGGCCCTCGAAGACCGTGTGCCGGTGCTCGTCGCCACGCACGGCGCCGAAGGGTCCACGATCTCCGCCGGGAAGGCAGACCGACCGGGGCGGTTTGCGATCCCGGCGGCACGGCTCGAGTCGGAGGCGGTGGATCCGACCGGCGTCGGCGATGCCTTCCGCGCCGGGCTCGTCCGAGGGATGAGACTCGGCCTGTCCTGGGAAGCCGCGGGCCGCATGGGCAGCGTCGCCGCGGTCTTCGGCCTCGAGGCGCCGGGGCCTCAGCCGCCGCGATATACGGTCGGGGATTTCATCGAGCGCTACGAGCGCAACTTCGGGCAGGAGCCGGGTCTGGAAGGGCTTCGCCCCACGGCGGCCTGATCGGCCGGGGAGTCCCACGGCGCTCTTTGGCGTCCCGGGGCCGGGGGGCGGTACAATGTCGCCCTTCCAGAAAGCTGATCCTTGAGCAGCCGCCGGGTCGTCTCGCGTGTGAGCCCCTTCGCGCCGAAGGCGTTGGAGGGGACTCTCGACGCCCGCGGGCTGCGGTTCGGCGTGGTCTGCGCTCGCTGGAATCCGACCGTTACGGAGGCGATGCTGCGTGCGGCCCTCGAAGCCTTGTCGCGGCACGGCGCCCGCGAGGCGGACGTCACCGTCGTGCGCGTCCCGGGCGCCTTCGAGTTGCCCGCCGCCGCGAGGGCGCTGATGCGGGAGCGCCGGTGCGACGCCGTGGCGATTCTCGCAGCGATCATCAAGGGGGAGACTTCCCACAACGAAGTTCTGGCCCATGCCGTGGCCGGAGCGCTCGCCACGCTCTCGGGAGAGACGGGCCTCCCGATCGGTTTCGGGGTCCTGACCTGCGAGACCATGGAGCAGGCGCGCCGCCGCGCAGGGAAGGGCGCGGAAGCGGTGGAGGCGGCCATCGAGGTCGCGAACCTGCGCCGCGCGCTGAGGCGCCGGTAGCCGTGGGAGCACGCCGGAAGGCGAGGGAGATCGCCCTGCAGATGCTCTACGAGAATGACGTCGCCGGAACCGCGCCCGGGGAGATGTTCGCCCGCTCCTCCGACCTGCAGACCGCGCCCGGCACGACGCGAGCCTTCGCCGAGCGGCTGGTCGAGGGAACGCTCGCGCACCGGGACGACCTGGACGCCATCATCTCCAAGCAGGCGGACAACTGGCGGCTCGCGCGAATGCCGGTCGTGGATCGGAACATCCTGCGGCTGGCGCTCTTCGAGTTGCTGCACGAGCCCGAGACGCCGCACCCGGTCGTCATCGACGAGGCGCTCGAGATCGCGAAGCGCTTCTCGACGCCGCGCTCTTCCCAGTTCATCAACGGAATCCTCGACGGCGTGCTCAAGGCGCGCCAGGCCCGCCGCGCGTGAGGATTTCCCGGATCACGGTGCTCGCCGTCGCGGTGCTGTGGGGGTCCCTGTGCCGGGGCGATCAGCGGGCCGTCTACCTGGCCGAAGGCGAGGACGTGCGGCTGTTCGATGACTACGACAACGACGGCTATTCGCTTTCCGTGCAGCCGGGCGCGGGCGGCTCCGTCGAGCTGCGCGTCCGGGTGAGCGACGCGCCGCTCCAGAGCGCGGCGCCGTTTCCGACAGGAGAGCAACGGGATCCGTCGCTGCCCGCTTCGGCCGAGCGCGACGCCTTCGCGCGCGCTGCCGCAGGCGACAGCCGGCTCCAGGTGGTCGCCGTCTCGAGGATCCTCGTGGCCGTGGCTTCGCGCGTTCGGTATGACGGAGAGCGTGGCCGTCCGCAGGACCCGGCGGCCGTTTACGCATCGGGCAGGGGCGATTGCGTCGGTTTCGCGGAGCTCGCCGTCGACCTCCTGCGGCGCGTCGGGATCCGCGCGCGGACGGTCCAGGGAATCCTCCGAACGGGGGCCGCCGAGCCCGCCCACGACGCTCGCATCGGCGGCGCGTTCCACCGCTGGATCGAGGTGTACTACCCGGACCGCGGCTACGTCTTCTCCGACCCCTCGGCCTCGATCAACGGCGTGGACGCCCGATACATCCCGTTCCGCTCGCGGTCGCTGCGTAGGCCCCGGTCCCTGACGCTCGTCTTCGTGGACCAGTCGGGCGGCCTCTCCTATGCGCCTGCCGCGGCGGGCGCGTCGCCGCTTCGCGAGCGGGCGAGCGTCCCGCCGGGCGGAGGGTTCTAGCCGGCTCGCCGGACTCCTCGCGGGCCGTCAGGTTGGGTAGGATGGCCATCCCATGGTCGACAGATACGACCACGCCGCGATCGATTCGAAGTGGCAACGCCGTTGGGAAGAGACCGGCGCCGCCCGCGTCGATACCGCCCGGGAGGGAGACGCGTTCTACATGCTGAACATGTTCCCCTATCCCTCCGGCAGCCGCCTGCACGTGGGTCACGGCCGGAACTACATCCTGGGAGACGCTCTCTATCGCTTCGAACGCATGCGGGGGCGACGCGTCCTGAACCCCATGGGTTGGGACGCCTTCGGCCTGCCCGCGGAGAATGCGGCGATCGCTAGCGGCACTCCGCCGAGGGAGTACACCCTGGCCAACATCGCGCGGATGAAGGAACAACTTCGCTCGCTGGGTCTTCTCTACGACTGGTCCAAGGAGCTCGCTTCCTGTGATCCGGCCTACTATCGCTGGAACCAGTGGCTCTTCCTGCGCATGTGGGAGCGCGGGCTCGCCTACCGCAAGCAGGCGCCGGTCAACTGGTGCCCCGGGTGCAAGACCGTTCTCGCCAACGAGCAGGTCGTCGAGGGGCGGTGCGAGCGCTCCGGAGACGCCGTGGAGATCCGCGATCTGACGCAATGGTTCTTTCGGATCACCGACTACGCGGAGCGGCTCCTCGAAGGTCTGGATGCTCTGCCGCACTGGTCCGAGCGGGTCAAGACGATGCAGCGCAACTGGATCGGCCGGTCGGAAGGCGCCGAGATCGAGTTTCGCGTCGAGGCGTATCCCGCGCCGGTCACCGTCTTCACCACCCGTCCCGACACGCTGTTTGGAGCGACGTTCCTCGCCCTGGCCCCCGAGCACCCGCTCTCGGGAGAGATCGCGCGGCGAAGCGGTGATGCGACGATCGCCGCGTTCATCGACCGCGTCCGGCGCGAGTCGCGCCTGGAGCGGGAGTCGGAGACGGGAGAAAAGGAGGGGCTGGACACGGGGGTCGTGGCGGTGCACCCGGGCACGGGCGAGCGGATCCCGGTCTGGCTCGCCAATTTCGTGCTCCCGGAATACGGCACGGGTGCCATCATGGGCGTGCCGGCGCACGACGAGCGCGACTTCGAGTTCGCCCGGAAGCATCGACTGCCCGTCCGGGTCGTCTATCGTGGCCCCGAAGGCGATTTGGATCCCGAAACCCTGACCGAGGCCCTTCCGCACGGTGGATTCCTCGTGCATTCCGGAGAGTGGGACGGCACGCCCGAGGGTCCACAGGCCGTTCGGCGGGCCATCGAGTGGATCGAGGCGCGCGGACTCGGGCGCGGGAAGGTCGGTTATCGGCTCCGCGACTGGCTCATCTCCCGGCAGCGCTACTGGGGAACGCCCATCCCGGCGATCCACTGCCCGCGCTGCGGCGTCGTGCCCGTGCCCGACCGGGATCTGCCGGTCCTGCTTCCCGAAGACGTCGCTTTCCGCGGAGTCGAGGGGAATCCCCTGGCTCAATCGGAGGCGTTCGTCGCGACAACGTGCCCGTCCTGTGGCGGCCCGGCGCGCCGCGAGACCGATACGATGGATACTTTCGTCGACTCCTCCTGGTACTACCTGCGTTTCCTCGATCCGCAGGACCGCGAGCGGATGGTGGACCCGAAGCGGGCGCGCGCGTGGATGCCCGTCGACCAGTACGTGGGCGGCATCGAGCACGCCATCCTCCATCTGCTGTACGCGCGTTTCGTTTGCCGGGTGCTCAAGGACTTTGGACTCGTGGATCTGGAGGAGCCCTTCGAGAGGCTCTTCAACCAGGGCATGATTACGCGCCTCAATCCGGCGACCGGGCGAATTGAGAAGATGTCCAAGTCGCGCGGCAACACCGTGTCGCCGGACGAGCTGATCGCACGCTTTGGTGCCGACACGGTCCGTATGTACACGCTCTTCATCGGCCCTCCGGAGAAGGAGTCCGAGTGGTCCGAGGAGGGGGTCCTCGGGGCCTACCGCTTCTTGAACCGCTTGAACGACCTTTGCGCCCGCGTGGAGGAACTGCCACCCTCCGGGGCCGGACCCGCGCCCGCGGCCGGCGAGGTCACGCCCCTGCGACGGCTCGAGCACCAGACGATCCAGCGCGTCACCGAGGACGCCCAGCGCTTTCACTTCCATACTGCGATCGCGGCGCTGATGGAATTCCAGCGGGCAATCGGAGAGGCGGTCGAGGCGGGCTCCGAATCTGCCGAAAGCCTGCGGCACGCGACGGGCTCGCTCTTGAAGCTGTTGCATCCGGTTGCGCCGCACCTGACCGAGGAGTGGCAGCAGAGGCTCTGCGGGCGGGGATCCCTCTTGGAGACCCCGTGGCCAACCTTCGACCGGATGCTCGCCGTCAATCCCCGAGTCACGCTGGTGGTCCAGGTCAACGGCCGCGTGCGGGGGCGGCTGGATCTGCAACGCGGAGCCGCGGAGTCCGAAGCGGTGGAGCGCGCCCGCGTGGACGAAAAGATCCGACCCTGGGTCGAAGGCAAGGAGATCCGGAGATCCGTCTACGTCCCGGACCGGCTTCTGAATCTCGTGGTTCAGTGAAGCGGATCTCTGCGCCGGCTCTGGGGTGTCTGCTGCTCTTCGGAGCCGTCGGCTGCGGGTACAACCTCGTCGGCCGTAGCTCCACGCTGCCGCCGTCGATCAAGGTGATCCAGTTCCAGACGCTCGCCAACCAGACGTCGATTTCGGGTGTCGAGCAGCGCATGTCGAGCGAGATCGCCAAGGAGCTCGCCGCGCGCGGCCACTTTCGCGTTCAGACGGAGGCGGCCGGGGCGGATGCCGCGCTCACGGGCGCCGTGACACGGTTCGACTTCTATCCGGTGGCATTCGACGCATCGGGACAGGCGACGCAGTACCAGGCTGCCGTGACGGCTCGGGTCGCCCTGAAGAGTCTGCCGGAAGAGAAGTCGATCTGGGAGAACCCGGCGTACACCTTCCGCGAGAACTACAGCTTCGAGGGCTCGGGCTCCTACGTGGATCGCCAGAACCAAACGATCGACAAGGTGTCCGAGAAATTCGCCGAGAGTCTCGTGGCGAGCCTTCTCGAAGGGTTCTGAGGATCGCTGGCGCGCCCGCAGGCGGCTCTACTTCGGCGCCGCCTTCTTCGCCAGTCGGGACTTGTAGCGCGCGGCGGCGTTGCGGTGGATGACGCCCTTCTTCAGGGCGATGTCGATCTCCGACACGGTCGCGGGAAGCGCCCTGCCCTTGTCCTTGTCGACGGCGGAGCGATAGGACTTGACCGCGCTCCGGAGGCGTGAATGGACGCTCTGATTGCGCCGACGCCGGCGCGCGGACTGACCGATTCGCTTCTGGGCCGATTTGATGTTGGCCATGAATAAAGATGCTCCTCTCGATTCGTCCGGCTGCCGACACAGGCGGCGGCAAACGGGCGGCGAGTCTACCGCAACCGGCGCCGGAGCCCCCGGGGCCCGCCTTAGGGGGCCTCGACCCCCAGCGACTTGAGACGGGCCCTGGCCAGGCGGGCCTCCTCCGAGGTCGGATACTCGTGGATGACGTACTGCAGCTCGACGACGGCCTCGGCCTTCTGTCCGAGCTCGAGCATCGCATAACCCTTCTTGAGCAGCGACGCCGGGGCCTTGTCGCTCTTGGGCCACTCCTTCAGCAACTTGTCGAAGTCGGCCACGGCTTCGGGAAACTTCCTCTGGGCGTAATGGCACTCGCCGATCCAGTACTGGGCGTTGTCGGTCAGGTCCGTGGCCGGAAAGTTGCGTACGTAGTCCTCGAAGCCCTGAATGGCGAGGGCGTAGCGTCCCTTGGTGTAGTCGGCCGCGGCGGTGTCGTACAGCTCCGCGGGGGAGGGGCCGCCGCCCGGAGGGGGCGTGACGACGGTCGTATCCGGGGGGCCTCCTGAGGGAGCGGCCCCGGGGGAGCCGCCGAGCGCTGTGGCACCGGGGGTCAGGGCCCGCATGCGCGCGAGGTCCCCCTGCGTCTCCGCGATCTGCTGCGAGAGTTGGGACAGCCGCCGGTTGGTGTCCTCGAGCTTTGCCTCGAGCTGCTCCATCTTCGTCGTGAGCTCGCTGACCTTGACCCCCATGTCGGCGTTGGATCTCAGCAGCTGCTGGGTTTGTGCGGAAACGCTCGAGTTGAGCTTGGCGATCTCTTCCTTGCTGGAGGACTTCGACTCCAGAGCCTGGATCTGCTTCTCGATGTCGTTCATCTGGCGGTGCAGTCCGTCGATGTCGCTCGACGAGACGCAGGCCGTGCCGAAGGCGAGCGCCCCCGCGGCCAGGGCATAAAGGCCCGCTTTGCCGCTTGCGGCCACTCTACTTGGCCGTGATCACGAGGTGCGCGCGGCGGTTCTTGGCCCAGCACTCCTCATTCGATTCCGTGCAGGACGGGCGCTCTTTGCCGTAGGAGACGGTCTTGATGCGTCCGCCGTCGACGCCGAGCGAGACGAGGTAGTCCTTGGCGGCGTTGGCACGCCGTTCCCCGAGAGCGAGGTTGTACTCGTTGGTTCCGCGCTCGTCGCAATGTCCCTCGATCAGGATCTGGATGCTCGGGTACTTCTTGAGCCACTCGGCATCCGTGGCCAGGGCGGAACGGGCGTCATCCCGCAGCTCGTATTTGTCGAAGTCGAAGTACGCGTCCTGCAGGTAGCCCTTCTGGTTCAGCTCCTGGAGCGACTCGGACATGATCGACGGAGTCCTGTCGACGGGAGCCTCCATCGGAGGAACCCTGGTCGGGGCCGGTGCGGGAGCTTCTGTCGGCCGCTTCTCAGGGGCCGTCGTGGGAGGCTTCTTCTTGCAGGCCGGAGCGGTGCAGAGAAGGCCTGCGGCCAGGATCGCCAGGGAAAGCGCCGGGAGTTTCCTCTTCATTCCTCTCTCCTTGTCGTTAGGGCAATGCTCTCCGCTGTTCGGAGCGCGACGCGCCGCGCGGAGAGTACAAATATAACAGACAGAGCGCGAACTCCACCGCGGGCACGTTCACGGAACCCACACGGGCTGGCTGTTGCCGCCGCCCTCGGTGAGCTGCCGCTTGTTTCTGCCGTCGGAGGAATCCATCGTGTAGACCTGAGTGGATCCGCCTCGGCGCGACTGGTACACGATCTTCTCGCCGTCGGGGGACCAGGCGGGATGAGAATTGGAGCCTTCGGACGTCAGTTGAACGGTGCGTCCCGTCGCCACGTCCATCACGCAGATATTGAAGTCCCCCTCGTTTCGGCAGGCAAACGCGATCCGGGAGCCGTCGGGAGACCAGGTTCCCTCGTCGTTCCAGTTCCCGGCGAAGGTGAACTGTCGGGCGCCGGTGCCTTCCGCCTCCATCAGCCAGATCTGAGGGACGCCCGTCTGGTCGGACGTGTAGAGAATCTGGCGACCCGTGGGCGACCATTCGGGAGCCGCCTCGAGCGAGCGGGTGTTGGTCAGACGCCGGAGGTTGCCACCGCTCGAGCCCATGACGTAGATGTCTGAATTGCCGCGCTGGGCCCCCGCGAAGGCGATCTGGGTGCCGTCCGGCGAGATCGACGGCGAGGCGTTCAGATCGACTCCGCTCGGGATTTCCTTCTTGTCGGTTCCGTCGATGTTCATCGAAAAGATCTGCGGAAACTGGCTGACGTAGCAGGTGTAGACGATCTTTCCCCCCCGGCCGTTCGGGTTGATCGACAGGGACTTGTGGGCCGTCAGAGGGCGGACGTTTCGCCCGTCGAAATCCATCGCGGCGATCTCCTTGTTTCGGCCGTTCTGGGTGACGTAGACGATCGTCGAGAGGTAGGGACCGTCTTTCCCCGTGAAGTACTTGACGAGGTCGTTGGCCAGCGTATGGGCCATGCGCGACACGGAGGAGGCGCCGCCCGAGTAACGGCGGCCCAGAATCATTCGCCGGGACTTCAGATCCCAGACCCGCGCTTCGATCGCGACGCGGTCGCCGGAGACCTCCGCTCGAGTATCGACGAGGACTTCGGCTCCCCCCGAGAGCCAGCGGTCGGCCGCATCGGGGGCCGTGGGGTCTCGCATGAGGGCGGGGTAGAGGGCCGGATCGGCAAGCACGAAGACCGTGGAGTACTCGATATCCGAGCGGAGCGTCGCCGAAAAGGGTCCGACGACGGCGGACGTCAGAGCCGCGCTTCCCGACGGCAGCAGCTCCGGCACCGCCACCGCGAGCCGCCGCAAGCCTTCCTTGCGGATCGTCAGCTCGAGCTCCTGCGGGGCGGGCGTCGGCGTCGGCTGCCGCGTCTGCGCCCCGGCCAGCACCGGTGCGAAGGCGCAGAGGCCCAGCAGCGGGAGGGCTCGCTTCATTGTCCCTCCATCGGGGCCCTGTTCATTCGAAGGTGACCGTCAGGCCGACATACGGTCCCGTCCAGTCCGCCGGCAATGGCGGGAACGTCGACGCGAGGACCGCGCGAAGGGCGGCCCGGTCCACGAACGGAAGGCCACTCGAGCGGACAATCTCGGAGTCGGCGACTGATCCGTCGCGGTTGATCTTGAAGTGCACCTGGGGCGGCGTCGTGATGTTGGGGACGGGCTTGAACCAGTTCGTGGAGAGGGCGATCTGCAGCGCCTCGATGTAGTACCCATACTGGAAATCGGGCTGATCGAACCGCGCGCCTCCGATTCCGGCCTTGCCGCCGGCTCCCTCGACGGTGGTGCCGGGCCCGGCGCCGGTCCCCTCCCCGGAGCTCGGCAGGGAAAGGTCGGGACCCCGGGGAGACGTCACCCGGGACGGCGCCGGAGTCGGCTTCTTCTTCTCCTTTTCGGGTTTGGCGGGCAGCAGCACGGCCTTCTTCGAAGGAGGGGGCGGCGCCTCCTCGGGCGGCTTTTCGATCTTCGGGCGGGGCGCCGGCTGGGGCGCGGCGGCGCGTGGCGATTGGCCGCGGATCGAACCGGCCGAGAGGATCCGGACGGCAACCGCGCGCGGCGGCGTGAGCCGGAGGGGCCGGCCGAGCGAGGAAGCAAAGAAGGCGACGAGGATCGCGAGGTGGAGGGTCAGAGCGAGCGACGTCCCGGCGGCCCAGGGGAATCCCTGCCTCTCCTTTTCCGCGAGAATCTCTCCGACGGCGTCCATCGTGACGGGCTCTCAGCCTTCGGTCCTCGAGTCGCCGATTTCTGGAAAGGGGCGTCGGAGAATCGGTCCCTTCACTTCTTCCTTGCGCCGGTCGTGTCCGTGATCATCCCCAGGTTCTCGATGCCCATCCGGTTGAGGATGTCGAGCGTCTCGACGACCGTGCCATAGGAGAGCGCGCGGTCCGCCTTGAGGAACACGGTCCGGTCCTTTCGATTCCTGAGGAACGCCCGCAGGCGCTCGCGCAGCAGCCCGCGCGCCACGGGAGACTCGTTGATGTAATAGGCCCCTTCCCGCGTGATGGAAAGGATGACCGGGTCTTCGATGGACGTCGGCAGGTTCGTCGTCGCGGTTCGCGGGAGCGCCACGGACACTCCCTGGTGGAGCATGGGCGCGGTGACCATGAAAATGATCAGGAGCACCAGCATCACGTCGACCAACGGAGTCACGTTGATGTCCGCGAGGTGGTCGTAGGGGTCGCCGGTCTGTCGCTGGAAGGCCATGGGCGTGTCGCGGGTCCTGTCGCGGACCGGTCGCTACGTGAAATTCCTTTCTGCCAGATTGATGAACTCCAGAGCGAAATCCTCCATTCCCGCACGCTGCATCCGCACCTTGCCCATGAAGTAGTTGTAGAAGATGAGGGCCGGGATCGCGGCGGCCAGGCCCGCCGCCGTGTTGATCAGCGCCTCCGAGATGCCGGGAGCGACCGCCGCGATGGAAGTCGAACCCGTGTTCCCGATCGCCCGAAAGGACTGCATGATGCCCCAGACCGTCCCGAAGAGGCCGATGAAGGGGCAGGCGGACGCGGTCGTCGCGAGGAACGTCATGTATCGGGTCAGTCGCGAAACCTCGGCGGTGATCGCCCGCTCCAGGGCCCGCTCGACGCCCGAGATGTTCTTGATCAGGAGTTTTCCCCCTCCGCCGGCGGTCACGGCCGGGTCCTCGGGCCGATTGGCCTTCACCTGGGCGTCGAGCTCCGCGTAGCCGGCTCGGAAGAGCGTGGTCAGAGGCGTATCGGGCAGCTGGCTCGCGATGCCGTTGACCTCGGAAAAGCGCTTGGACTTGCGGAAAAAGCCGATGAATTTCTCGGACTGGGCGGCCACGCTCCGCAGGCGGAGGAATTTGGCGAAGATGATGACCCAGGAGATGAGTGAAAAAACGAGCAAAATCGCGAGAACCACCTTGGCCGTCGGCCCGGTCTCCCGGAAGAAAGCCAGGAGAGAAGTGCCGCCGGGAAGGTTTTCGCTGGAGATCGGCTGAAAAAGTGCCGCCACCATCCTGTGGCACCGTAACATACGCATGGGAGATTTCAAAGGGAATGGGTCGTGGAGATCGGCGCGTTGTCTCTTCCGTGACGCCACGCGTCGCCGGACTTCTGCTCGCGCTCGCACTGGCGGTCCCCTGCGCTGGCGGCGCACAACCCTCCGAGATCCTGCCCGCGGATCGGGTGACGTCGGGCATGAAGGGTTACGGCCTCACCGATCTCGGCGACGGAAGGGGCGTCCAGCGCTTCGATGTCCAGATCATCGGAACCCTCAAGCGCTTCGCGCCGGGGCAGGACATGATCCTCGCCCGCGTTTCCGGCGCCGGCCTCGAGCGTTCGGGGATCATCGCGGGAATGAGCGGGAGTCCAATCTACGTCGAGGGCAAGCTCGTGGGAGCGCTCGCCTACGGCTGGCCCTTCGCCAAGGATCCGATCTGCGGCATCACACCGATTCAGAGCATGCTCGACATCCGCAAGGCCCCCGCCGCCCCTCCGGTTCCGATCGCCGGCACCACGTCGACCGCCGCCTTCCTCGGTTCGTTCCGCGACGGGCGCTTCACGGCGGCTCTCGACTCGCTGCTGTCGGGCTGGAAACCGGCGGCGGCGGGTGCGATGGCGCCCCTCGCGCTTCCCGTCTCCTTCTCGGGAGGCATTCCGTCGAGCGCGCTGTTGCAGCGCCTCTCCGAATCGGCCGGCTGGATGGCCGTTCCCTCCGGCGGCGCGCCGGCGTCGCTTGCCGCCGGACGCCCTCTGGAGCCCGGATCCGCCCTCGCCACGGTGCTGATGACGGGGGACATGGACCTTACGGCCACGGGCACGGTGACGTGGGTCGATGGCTCGAGCGTCCTCGCTTTCGGGCACCCGTTTCTCTCCATGGGTCCGGTCGACATGCCGATGGCGGGCGCCGAGGTGCTGACGGTGCTGCCCTCGGTGTTCCGGTCCTTCAAGTTCGCCGCGACCGGCGGCACGCTGGGCTCAATCTCGCAGGACCGGTCGACCGGGATCTTCGGTAGCATCGGCGGCCGCGCAACCATGGTTCCGCTGACGGTGCGGCTGTCCTCCGACGAGATTCCGACCCAGACGTTCCACTTCGAGCTCGTGCACAACGCGATGCTCACGCCCATTCTCGCTGCGATGGCGACCGACAGCGTGCTGACGACGATCGAGAAGCGGACCGGAGAGAGGACGCTCGTGTGGAAGTCCTCGATCCGAACGCCGGGGCGTGTGATCCCCTGGGACACTGTTTTTACGGGCCTGACCGCGCGAGAGGAGGCCGTCGCTTCGCTCGCCGTGCTGACCAACTACCTGATGTCCAACGAGTTTCAGGACCTGACCATCACCGGGCTCGAGGTGGATATCCGGCATTCGGACCGTCTCCAGAGCGCTCGAATCGTCAATGTCGAAGCGGGCCGCGGCAAGATCCGCCCCGGAGATACCGTACCGATCCACGTCGACCTGGTCGACTTTCGAGGAAGCGGACGTCGCGTGTCCCTGAAGGTCCGGGTGCCGGGCGACACCCCGACCGGTTCCGTGTCGGTCTTCGTCGGTGACGGCGCGGCGGCGACCGCCTACGACCTCGCGCTCTACCCGGCGGATCCGCGGTCGCTCTCGCAGGTGCTCGACTTCCTGGCCCGTGTTCGGCCTCCCAACACGCTAAACCTCCTCGCCGACCGCCGGGCTCCGGGCGCGGTCGTCGCCGGAGAGGCGCTCTCCGGGCTGCCTCCGACCGCCGGTGCGGTCCTGCTCGACCGGGGCCCCGGGGGGAGCGGCGCGCCCGACCTGTCCTCCGTGCGGCTGGAGTCGCTGTCGGTCGAGCAGCCGGTTCCCGTGACGGGCTCGGTACGTCTGCGGCTCGAAGTTCTGCCGAGACTGTTTTGACCGGGTCCGGCCGCCGGACGGCGTGGTGTGCGGCGGGGCTTTGCCTGGCCGCTGCCGTGGTCCCCGGGGCCGAAACTCGGATCTGGCTGTCGGACTCCGCTTCGGACTTCTCGGCGGGCGAAGCGCGCGGGGTATCGGTGACCCGGGATGGCGCCCTCGCGCTCTCCCGCGGCCTCACAGCGGTGACCGGAATCTCGGAAGCCGCGATTTTTTGCGCCGCGGAAGCGCGCGACGGGGTCGTGTACCTGGGCACGGGAGACGAAGGACGGATCCTCCGGATCACCGGGACCCGAGCCGAGACGGAGGCAACGCTTCCCGAGAAAGAGGTTACGGCGCTCGTGCTGGGCCCGGACGGAGCCCTGTACGCGGGTGCTTCGCCGGGTGGCAAGGTTTATCGCATCACAAAGGGCCAGGCCGAACTCTACTTCGAGACGGGCGCGAAGTACGTCTGGGCCCTGGCGTTCGCGGGTCCGGCGCTCTACGTCGCGACGGGGGCCCCGGGAGAGATCCACCGGGTGACCGCCGCGCGCAAGGGCGAGCGGGTGCACGCGGCCACCGATCCGCACGTCAAGTCCCTGTATGTCGACGCGAGGGGCCGCCTCTGGGCCGGGACGGCGGGCACGGGGCTCGTGCTGCGGATGGATTCTCAAGGGAAGGTGTCGACGGTCTACGATTCCTCGAAGACCGAGATCTCCTCGATTACGGCGAGCTCAGACGGGCGCGTGTGGGCTTCGGCGGTTTCTGCGGAGTCGACGCCGGGCGCGGGCGAGCCGATCACGGCGCCCCCGGCGTTACCCACTGGAAAGGCGCCGCACGGTCCGGGCGGTGAGGACGAAGGCAAGGATCGGGCCGAAGTCTCGGTGAGTGTTTCGTCGGTTCGCGTCGCGCCGAGCCGCTCCGCGGGGAAGGGCGCCTATTCTTCCGTCGTCCTGACCTTCCCGGAGGACGAGCCGCCGCGGGCGGTCTGGTCGAGCACGGAGGAGTTGGTCTTCGGTCTGGAAGCCACGGGAGCCCCGGGCGAGGTCCTGGCGGCCACGGGTCCCAACGGAAAGCTTTACAGGCTCACGCGGGAGTCCTGGTCGCTCGACCGGACCCTGGACGAAAAGCAGGCCACGGTTCTGACGGGCAACATCATCGCGACGAACGGGCCCGGAGCCGTGTACCGGATCTCGGATGGAGCGGGCAACGGCGAGTATGTTTCCGCCGTGAAGGATACCGGTCGCACGAGCCGGTTCGGCGCTTTCCGCTTCGACGGTGACGTTCCCTCGGGCACGAGCGCCGAGTTCGCGTTTCGTTCGGGAGAATCGCAAACGCCGGACGCCGCCTGGAGCGCCTGGTCGCCGTGGGTGCCTGCGGCACAGGAGAACCGCGTTGCCGCTGCGCCGGGTCGATACTTGCAATGGAAGGTGCGGATGACCTCCGATGGCAAGCCCCGACCCGTCATCCGCCGCACCGAGGCTGCTTACCGCAACCGCAATACGGCGCCGGACGTCGAGAATGTGGCCGCCCTCGCACCGGCGGAGGTCCTGGCGCGCGCCGCCTCCGGCAGCACCAACGTCTTCGAGACTCAGGCGCCAGACGAGAAGGGCATTTTCACGGGCCTCGAGGAATCGAAGGCGGAAGGCGCTCCGCGCAAGCTCCTGCGGAAGGGCTATCGGACGCTCACCTGGAAGGCGACCGACCGGGACGGCGACACGCTCACGTACGAAATACGGGTCCGGCCCGTGGGCTCGGACCGCTGGGTCCTTTTACGCAAGAACCTTCGAGAGACCTTCTACGCCTTCGACACGACATCCCTGCCGGATGGGGAGTACGTCTTTCGCGTGATCGCGTCCGATGCCGACATCAATCCCGATGATCCCAAGTCTGCCAGTCGAGACTCCTCGCCCGTGCGCGTGGACAACACATCGCCCGTCATTCGCCACGAGCCGGCAGCGGGTGGATCGGTCCGCTTCGAGGTCGTGGACGAGGCGTCCCCGCTGCGCGAGGCCGAGTACAGCGTCGACGCGAAGGAGTGGATCCCTGTCGAACCGGAGGACGGCCTTTCGGATTCGCCGTCGGAGACCTACAGGGTGTCTCTAGCGGGTGTCCCGAAGGGCGCCTACGTCCTGATTCGAGTGACGGACGCGTCGCGAAACGTCGCCACCGCGAGCTTCCAGGCGCCCTGACCGATCCCCCGGCCCGGGGCGGCTCGACCTTCCCTCATAATCGTCGCGTGCGCCGTTTGTCGATAGCCCTTTTCGCGGCGGCGTCTTTCGCCTGCCGGGCGAAGCAGGCAACGCCTCGGGCGGACAGTCCGAAACCTCCCGTCGCCGATGCGGGTCCCGCGCAGGCGGCCGGCCGGACCCTCTACCGGCGCCTCTTCGGCGAACCGGGAACCTTGAACGCGGTGCTCCAAACCGACGTCCCGGAACAACTGGTCCTGCAGTACCTCTCGCGCAACCTGCTCGATTTCGACCGGGAAATGAGGCTCGTTCCGGGCCTCGCCGAAAAGTTCGAAACATCGCAGGACGGCCTCAGCTGCACGCTCTGGCTCCGGCCGGAGGCGGTGTGGGAAGACGGCTCGCCGGTGACCGCCGAGGACGCGGTCTTCACGATTGGGAAGGTGACGGCCCCCGACGCCCTCTCGCCGCTCTTCAAGTCGCTCTTCGAGGACCTGGTCTCGGCCGAGGCGGTCGGACCGAAGGTGTTCCGCGCGCGGTTTCGGAAGCCCTACGCCTACCGCCCGATGGCGTTCGTCCTTCCGCTACTGCCCGCCAGACGGTTCGCCGGTGTGCCGTTCGACCGGGCTCCCGAGAATCGGTCGCCGCTGTCCAACGGACCCTATCGGCTCGCCTCGTGGAGGGCGCAGGAGTCGATCACCCTCGAGCGCAATCCGCGGTACTGGGGACAGCCCGGCAGCTTCGACCGCATCCTCTTCCGGATCCTGCCGGAGAACTCGGTGGCCTATCGGGCGCTGCTGCAGGGAGACCTGGACGAAACCTGGATCGACACTGCCCTCAAGCAGCGAGCCGCCGCGGACCGCGCGTTCGAAGCATGCTGCCGTCTGGTCGAGTTCTACGACCTCGACTACAACTACATCGCCCTCGACGCGCGCCTGCCGTTCTTTTCGGATCCGCGGACACGCAGAGCCCTGACGATGCTGCTCGACAGGGAGGCGATCGCACGCGACCTGTTTGGCGGGTCGGCCCGCGTCATCTCGGGTCCCTGGGCCCCGGAGTCCCCCGCCTATGACCAGACGATATTGCCCCTGCCCTACGACGCGACGAGGGCAGAGCGGCTGCTGGACGAGGCGGGGTGGCGCGATACGAACGGAAATGGCGTCCGGGACCGGGCAGGCCGGGAATTCGACTTTGAGCTTCTCGTATCGGCCGGAAACACGATCGGCCGGCAGATCGACGAGACCTTTGCCGCCGCGCTCGCGCGCGCCGGGCTACGCGCGCGGGTGCGGGCAGTCGAGTGGGCGAGCTTCGTCGAGCGCGTGGATTCGGGCAACTTCGAGGCCGCCTCGCTCGGGTCGAGTGCGTCGGATCCCAATCCCGACCCCTATCCGTACTGGGACTCCTCGCAGTGGCCTCCGCGCGGCCTGAACAGCGGCTTCTACCGGAACGCCGAGGCGGATCGCCTGATGCGGGCGGCCAGGCGGGAGCCCGACGAGGGTCGGCGCCTCGCCCTCTACCACCGACTGCATCGGATCTTCCGGGACGACGCACCCGCGATCTTCCTCGTCAACGCCACGAAGAAATATGCGCTGCGACGGAGCCTCGAGGGTGTGGAGTCCACACCCCTCGGGCTCTTCGGGTTCTGGCCCGGTCCGATGGCCTGGCGGCCCGGAGCGGGGCGGTGATCCGGTACGTCCTGCGCCGCCTCGTCCTGGCGGTTCCCACCCTGCTCGGCATCGTCGTGCTCGTGTTCCTGCTCCTGCACCTGGCGCCCGGCAGCCCCGTCACCGCTCTCGGCGCCGAATCCGGCCGGCGCGTTTCGGCGCGAGCGGCCGAGCAGATGCGCCGGCAGTTCGGTCTCGACCGGCCACTGCCGGAAAGGTTCGCTTCCTGGATCGGGAGGGTTTCGCGGCTGGATCTCGGGGAGTCCTTCGTGGACCGGCGCCCGGTCGCGACGCGGATCCGGGAGGCGCTGCCATACACGCTGGTCTTGAACGGCCTGGCGCTCCTGCTGACGCTCGCGATCGCCATTCCTCTGGGTGTCGCCGCGGGGGGGCGCCCGGAGGGCCCCCTGGATCGAGCCTCGGGCGTGGTCCTCTTTGCCCTCTATTCCCTCCCGTCTTTCTGGGCGGCCCTTCTGCTGCAGACGCTCTTTTGCGTGCGGCTGCGGTGGCTACCGCTCTTCGGCGTCGCCTCAGACGAGGCGCTTCCGGGTCTGGCCGGCCTTGGCGACCGGCTGGCGCATCTGGCGCTTCCCCTCGTGTGCCTCACCTACGGCTCACTCGCCTTCTTCGCCCGACTGGTCCGCTCGGGAGTCGCCGAGGCGCGGCAGCAGGATTTCGTGCTCGCGGCGCGCGCCCGCGGTGCATCTCGCCGCCGGGCCCTCTGGGCCCACGCCTTTCGCAACGCGCTGCTGCCGTCGATCACCCTGCTCGGGCTGCTGCTGCCGGGGCTGCTCTCGGGCAGTGTCATCATCGAGCGGATCTTTGGATGGCCGGGCCTGGGGCGCCTCTACTTCGACTCGATCCTCGCCAGGGACTATCCGGTCGTCCTGGCGTTGTCCCTGCTGGGTGCCGTCGCCACTCTCGTGGTGACGCTCGCCGCCGACCTCGCCTACGCGGCGGCCGACCCGCGCGTTCGCGACGGAACGGAAGCGCGATGAGCGCCGTGGCGCAGAGGAGCGCGGCCCGGCCGCGACTTCGAGGCAGCGGCGCCGCCGCTCTGGCGGTCGTTCTGGCCCTCTGGGGGGTGGCCGCGCTCTCCCCGTTGCTGTCCCGGCGCGCCTCGGAGATCCGTCTGGGAGAACGGCTGACGCCGCCGTCGGCCGCGCATCCGTTCGGCACCGACGATCTCGGCCGCGACCTGTTCGCCCGCGTCATCGTGGCGACGCCGATTTCCCTCGGCATCGGGCTGGTGGCTGCCGCCGTGTCGCTCGCCGTCGGGTTTACGGTCGGGGGGAGCGCGGGCTATTTCGGCGGGTTCACCGATCTGCTCCTGTCCCGTCTGATGGAGGTCGTGCTTTGCTTCCCGGTGCTCTTCCTGCTGCTTGCGCTGGCCGCCTTTCTGCCCCCGTCTCCGGCGGCCGTGATCCTGGCGATCGGGTTGACGAGCTGGCCCGGCGATGCGCGGTACGCGCGCGCCGAAGTCCTGAAGGTCAAGGATCTCGACTACACGCGCGCCGCCAGGGCGGCCGGCGCCTCGACGCCGCGCATTCTGCTGCGGCACCTGCTTCCCAACGTGCTGCCGCCCTTGCTCGTCTCGGCGGCGTTCGGCGTCGCATGGGCCATCCTGGCCGAGGCCGCCCTCTCCTTTCTCGGCGTGGGCCTGCCCGCCTCGACCCCCTCGTGGGGCGGGATCCTCGCGGTGGCGCGCGACTACATCGAGGAGGCCTGGTGGATGGCGCTCTTTCCAGGACTCGCCCTATTCCTCACGGTGGCCGCCTATAATCTGCTCGCCGAGGGGCTGCGCGCGGCATCCGTGGAGAAGGGGAGGAGGTAAATGCCGGAACGTGTGGCGCTTTACCCGGGCTCCTTCGACCCGCTGACCAACGGGCATCTCGACATTCTTTCGAGGGCGCGACGCCTGGCCGACCTCGTGATCGTCGCGATCCTCGAGAACGACTCGAAGACGCCCCTCTTTTCCGTTCCCGATCGGATCGCCATGATCCGCGAGATCGTCGGCGAGGACCCCGCCGTGGGCGTGAGATCCTTTTCGGGGCTGCTGATCGACTTCGCGAAGAGCTGCGGCGCCACACTCATCGTCCGCGGGCTGCGGGCCGTTTCGGACTATGAGTACGAGCTCCAGATGGCCCTGATGAACCGGCGCCTGTCCTCGGAAGTCGAAACGGTCTTCCTGATGGCGAAGGAGGAGTACTCCTACGTCTCGAGCCGGCTCGTCAAGGAGGTGGCGCGGCTCAAGGGCGACGTGACGGGGCTCGTCCCGGAGTCGGTCCGGCAGAAGCTCGTCGCCCGTTTCTGAAGGCGGTCCCGAGGGTCCGAGCCGCGCATGCGCACCGTCGAAATCGCCGTTCGGGTCCGCTACGCCGAGACCGACCAGATGGGGATCGTCTACCACTCGCACTACGCCGTATGGTTCGAGATCGGGCGGACCGAATTCTGCCGCGCGGCCGGAATGCCCTATCGGCAGCTCGAGGAATCGGGCCTCCTCATCCCGGTCATCGGGCTCGAGCTGAAATACCGCCGGCCGGCCCGCTACGACGACGAGCTGCGTGTCCGGACGACCCTGCCGGATCTCTCCTCGCGCGGGCTCGTCTTCGCCTACGACGTCGTCGACCGGGAGGAGCGTCGGATGGCCGACGGCCGGACACGACACATCTTCGCGGACGTGAAGGGCAGGCCCCGACGGGCGCCCGCGGAAGTCTTGCGCGATCTGGAGGCCTTTCGGGCCTAGCAGGGTGCCGGAAAAGGGATGCAGGAGTCGTTCCCGAAGTGTCTATCCGGCACGGGTCCGGAGCGATGGCATCGAGGCTTCGACTCGCTCGTTCGGGCGGCGGCACACGGCCGCCCATCCTTCGGGTTAAGGCGGCGCGGAGCCATCGGCCGCTGTTCCTCGACGAACGGAGGAATCGCCGTCGTCGCGCTCGCTTGCATCTGCCCCGCCGCGCTCTTAGCGCCATCGCACAACTTTCAGCAATCTGCTAGCGGGCAGGTGGTCCGGCGCGCGCGTATCGGGCGATGGTGAGGAGGATCTTGTAGCCAGCCGCGAGGGTTCCCGTCACGGTTCCCGTGATCTTCGAGATGCCCACACGGCGCCGATAGGACACCGGCACCTCCGCGACCGAGAGCCCTGCCCGCAGGGCCTTGATCTGCATCTCCGCCGTCCATCCGTAGTTGGTGTCGCGCATGCCGAGCCGCTGGTAGGCATCCCACCGGATGGCGCGGAAGGGGCCGAGGTCCGTGTAGCGGTGGCCCGAAAGGATGCGGATCAGGAGGCACGCGAGCGCATTTCCGAAACGGGCCTGGGGCAGCAGCGCGCCGGGCTCGGATCGGCCGAGGCGACGCGATCCGATGACGAGGTCCGCGCCCGACGCGATGGCCGCGAGCAGCAGAGGAAGCTCCTCCGCGTGGTCCGAGTGATCCCCGTCCAGAAAGACGAGAATCTCCGGAGGGCGGTCTGCGAGCGCCGCGACCCCGGCCAGGCACGCGCTGCCATACCCCCGGCGCCGCTCGCGCACGATGCGAACCGGAAGGCCCGACGCAACCTCCCGGGTGCCGTCGGTCGAGCCGTTGTCCACGACCACGATCTGCTCGACCAGATTTTGCGGTAGATCCCGGACAACCAGTGGGAGGGACTCCCGCTCGTTGAAGACCGGAATCACGACCGCCACACGGGGTGCTCCGGAGGCGAAACTCATGGGATCGGGCGGGCCGGCAGCCGGGATGGCGTCAGCGAAACGGCGAGGCCTGCCAGGATCAGGAGGGCCGCCGCGAGCGTACGCGCCGTGAGGCGCTCGCCCAGGAGGGCGACCGCGAGGGCCGAGGCGATGACGGGTTGAATGAAGATGTAGAACGCGACGCGGGAGGCGTGCGTGCGCGCGAGAGCCCAGGAGTTCCAGAAGTACGGCAGAACGGTGCAGAAGACGATCACCGCCGCGAGGCTCGCCCAGGCGACGGGCGTGACGCGACGCGGCGAGAAGTCCCCGAGGGCTGGAAGAGCCGCGACAACGATCGGAAGCGTCCCGTAGGAGAAGACCCCGGAGACAACCGGAAGCACCTGGTAGCGTGCCAGGATCGGCCTGGAGAGCACGAGGTAGAAGGCGTAGGAGATTCCGTTGGCGATCAGCAGGAGGTTGCCCCGGAAATAGGCGTCGCGCCACTGGAAGCCCTCGGCCTTGAGCAGCAGGAGCGCGCCGGCGCCCGCCAGAAGGAGGGCGGCCACGCCGCGGGCGGTCAGCCTCTCATGGCCGAGCAGCGCAGCCGCGACGAGGGTGTAGACGGGAATCATCGACGTCAGGATGGTCGTGTTGATCGCCGTCGTGAGCGAGAGACCGAGGATGAAGAGCACTTGATTGAAGGAGACGCCGAGCAGCGCGTACAACAGAACGCGCCTTCGGTCGCCGGGAGCAATCCGCTCGGCTCCGGTGAGTCGGGCGAAGAGCGCCAGCAGCAGCGACGCCGCGACCACGCGCACGGCCGCAAGGACCATGGCAGGGATCGTCGCCAGCGCCAGTTTTCCGAAGATCGGGAAGAGCGCGAAGCCGGTCTGGGCGCCGAGCAGGGCGAGGTGCACGCTCCACCCTTCCGGCCCGCGTTCCGAGGCAGTCACTCGAACGGAAGCACGCAGACGACAGCGGCCCGGAGCGGGTCCTGCGACCCGAGGAGCCGGGCTCCGCTCGGCACGTCGTGGAAGGCAAAGCCGAGTCCGATCGCCTGGAAACGCGGCGAGATCACGGCGCTCGTCACACGGCCGGCCTCGGGGCGCGTGGCCCTGCCATCGGCAGGAGTCGCGCGGGCCAGGATGGAACCCGGCGCGAGAGGGCCGTCCGGGAAGCGCAGGCCCACCAGCCGTCGGTTCATCCTTCCGTAGGTTCGCCGGCGCGCCACGACTTCCTGGCCCACGTAGCACCCCTTCGTGTCCGACATGGCCGCGTCGAGGCCAGCCTCGTCGGGAAGGTTCGATCCGTCGATGTCCTGGCCGAACCGGGGTCTGCCGATCTCGACGCGCAGGATCTCCGCCGTCGCGGGGTCGACGGGGACGGATCCCCGCGTCTTGAGACGTAGCTCGGCCTCGGGGCGCGCGGAAACCGCAAGGAGCCACTCGGCCGCAAACTCGTCAGCGCCGGGAAGCCCCAACGTGCCGTCGGGGCCCTGCAGGTCGGGAGCCCGGGGTCCGTACAGGCCGATGCGCAGAAACTCCTCGGACACGTCCGTGACGATGACCTTTTGAAAGACCGCGAACTTCTGCAGGTGCTCGACCGCTGCCTTTCCTAGCGGCGCGGGCAGGAGCAACCGGAATCGGTCGGGCAGCCCGACCAGTCTTGCGACGAACAGGAGCTTGCCCTTGGGCGACAGCGCCGCGGTGGGCCGGGTTTCGCCGACAGCCAGACCGCGGACATCCTGGGACAGCTGCCCTTGGAGAAAAGCGACGCGGTCCGCCCCGGCGACGTCGACGACCGCGCCCTCGCGAATCCGATGGGCCAGGCCTTCCCGGGCGGCGCGGTACGGCGCGGGGGAATCGGCCGTCGCAGATGGGCTCACGGCGCGATTCTACGGAACTCGGAGGGGCGCCGGGCTATTTCGGACCGACCGCCGCCCTCAGACGAGCCTCGGGCGCGTCGGCGATGTCGATCGTCTTCATGCGGGTCGACACCCTGATCTGATCCTCCAGCTTGTGGGCGTCCACCGTGTCGCTGCGGTCGCTCTGCTTCACGACCTTGCCGTTCTTGCCGAGCACCTCCACCCAGAGGCGGATCCGGCATTTGGCGTCGCCCCGATTCTCGACATTGAACTGCCACCAGACCCAGGAATGATCGCCCGGGTCCTCGCGCCGTGCCTTCGCGATGTCTTCCTCGTCGGGGTAGTTGCGCAGCTCCACGCTCACGATC
Organism: uncultured Acidobacteriota bacterium; assembly: GCA_963801275.1. GTDB lineage: Bacteria > Acidobacteriota > Thermoanaerobaculia > UBA5066 > Gp7-AA6 > DATBFU01. Next base: position 180,973 of record CAWDEF010000001.1, read on the forward strand.
GAACATCGGTCGGAGGTCCACCCGAGACGCGCGACCCCGGTTCGGGGAAGGGGGATGGTCTTCTGGAAGCTCCGGGCGGGTGGGCCAGCGTCGCAGACCGCCGCGGTGAGAAGAAGGACGACCGGGAGGAGGATCCTCATATTTGGCCCCCGCGCTTCCGGCGTATTATCATGGGGTGAGCGCGCCGGACGACCGCCCCGAGCTGCACGTCATCGACATTTTTCTGATGTCGGTCAAGTGCGGCAACTGCGACACTTACCAGACTGTCGTGGGGTTCCGGAAAGAGGCCGAACGGAACGTTTATACCTACGAATGCGAAAACGAAGTCTGCGACCCCAACGTGACGCGCACCCTGATCGAAGTGCCGCGACACGTGGACAACTCGACCCGCCGGGCCGAGGAGCTTCCGTACTACACCGGCGAGCATTCCGAGGAGTGAGCGCGGCCGGGGGCGGCTTGAGGAGAGCCGAGTGAAGCCGGTTTCGGCGCCCGTGCTCGAACCCGTTCCCGTGCTCGCGCCGGACCTGATGGCCCGGCTGCGCCGCCGGCTTTCCGCGGCGCCGGCACTCGCGCACCTGCATCCCGAGCTGGTGGAGCTCGGCCCGGACGCGTGCGCCATCCGTCTGGCATACCGCCCGGAGTTCAGCAACGGTTCCGGAACGGTGCACGGCGGCATCCTGGCGACGCTGGCGGACACCGCCGTCGCCTTCGCGCTCTCGACGAATTTCGATGGCAAGATGGGGTTCGCCACAGCGGACCTGACAATTCACTTCCTGGCCCGCGCCTGCTCGGATGTCTGGGCACGCGCCAGAATCTTGAAAAAAGGCAAACGGATCAACGTGGGAGACGTCGAGATCACGGACGCCGAAGGCCGGGCAGTGGCCCGCGCCCTGGCGACCTTCATCCTGACGACCTCCTCCTTCGATTACGCGCCGGAAGGAAAAAAGAACGATGAGTGACGACACCATCCCGTTTCCCGCAGCCGAGAACGGGGATTCCGAAAAGAAGGGTCGGCGACGACGCGGGGGCAGCCGACGGCACAAGGGACGAGCCTCTGCCGAGGAGCCGCGCGCCGCGCACGAGGCGGCACCCCTGCCGAGCCCAGCCGCCCAGCCGGCCGCCGCGCCTGTCAGCGTCAACCCCGCGCCTCCGGCCCGGGCATCGGTGGATCAGCGACTGTGCCTGTTCATCGACTTCGAGAACATCGCGCTGGGGGTTCGAGACGCGCAGTACAAGAAGTTCGACATCAACCTGGTGCTCCAGCGATTGATCGAGAAGGGGCGGATCGTCTACAAGAAGGCGTACGCCGACTGGACTCGCTACTCGGAATACAAGCGCGAGTTTCACGAGGCGGCCATCGAGCTGGTCGACATACCGCAGCGCAACTACACGGGCAAGAACTCGGCCGACATCCGGATGGTCGTGGACGCCATGGACCTGGCGGCCTCCAAGTCCCACATCACCACGTTCGTGATCTGCTCCGGCGACTCGGACTTCTCACCTCTGGTCTCCAAGCTCAAGGAGAACGACAAGGCGGTGATCGGGGTCGGCGTCAAGAACTCGACCTCGGATCTGCTGCTCTCCAACTGTGACGAGTTCATCTTCTACGAGGATCTCGTACGCGAGACCAGGTCCCTGCCGTCGATCGAGAACTTCCCCGAAAAGAAGCGAGAGCTCTTTCGCCTGATGCTCGACTCGATCCAGGCGCTGCAGCGGGAGAACTACGACGTGATCTGGGGCTCGATGGTGAAGCAGACGATGCAGCGCAAGCAGCCTTATTTCAACGAGTCGTACTATGGATACCGATCGTTCTCGGAGCTGCTCGAGGACGCCGAACGGCAGAAGCTGATCTCGATGAAGAAGGACGCCAAGAGCGGCGGCTACATCGTGTCTCTGTAGCGGAGCCGGGCGAGATGTTCTCGGCACCGTCATCAGTCCGCCGCCCGGCTCCGAGAAGAGTTTTCAAGGCATCTCGGCGAGGGGAGTCGCGGAGTGGAGCCGATCCTCGGTCAGCGCGTCAGGGTGACTTGGTCGGGCTCGCCGCCCTCGGGTCCCGAGACGGTGACCGGCAGCTGCAGCGTCAGGAAGTCCGCGGCACCGGAGAGGTCCCAGACGAGGTTCTGGAACCCACGCAGCGATGCCCCCGGTTCAGGATGAATGACACGAGAGAGCACATCCTGCCCGCGCTCGGGGGCATAGGCAGGCGAAAAGAAGGCGACGGACAGAAAACCGCTTTCGTTGATGCCTGCCTGGATCAGGTAGTCCGTCTCGAGAGACTCGAGCAGCAGGTAGTGGACCTGAGAAGCGGTCTTGCCGGTGTCCTCCAGCGCCTTCCACAGGCGTTCGCGTGAAGGGACCCAGCCCGGGAGGTTGAGAAAATCCAGGTTCAGGGCGGCACCCTTGGGCGACGCGGCCAGGGCCGCGGCGGCGTCGAGGAGACGGCGCGGGCCGTCGGGCGCCGTCCGGTAGGCGGCGCCCGCGCCGCCGCGGCCGGGATCGGTGAAGACGACGCTTGCCGCGAGGATCTCTCCGTTTGGTCCGCTCTCGATCGAGATCTCCTTCAGGACCGGACGCGGAGGGGAGGAGGTGAGCACCTTCGAGTATTGGGCCTGCCAACGGCCCGAAAGGTCGAGCGCGCCGGCCGTCGGGACGGGCGTGGGAGCAGGTCCCTCGGCTTCCGGGCCGGGTCCGGGGCGCAGTAGCCAGAAAAGGAGAAGCAGGGCCGCGGCTCCCGCTGCGAGGGCGACGCCGCGCGCTTTGGGCGCCAGCCCTCGGCGGGCGCCGGCGCGTTCCGCTGCGTCCCCCGCCGGCGACTCCTCGGCGCCGGGGAGCGTCTCTCCGCAGCGGCGGCAACTCTCCGAGGGCCTCTGGCTGAAGTGGCACCTGGGACACACCACCCACGAGGGCATGGCCGCAGTCTACAGGCTCAGATCTCCCGGAAGAAGAACCGATCGAGAACCGACAGACGCTGGTGGTCGAAATCGGGTTCCATCAGCCACAGTGCGGCGACGATGGACGAGGCGAGCGAGTTGCCGTCCTGGGGCGTGAAGCAGAACCCCACGACCTCTCGGTCACCGCTGACGGTGACCGTCGGAGCGGCGACGACGGCCTGCGAGAGGATCCTCCCGTAGTAGCCGTGGTCGCGTCCGAAGGAGAAGATCTGGTTGGCTGACCGCTTTTCGGTCAGGGCGATGCGCCGGTTTGCGCGCAGCTTCTCGAGCGCCTTCTCCCGGGTCGTCGGGCGGTTGAACTCGAGGTCGAACCAGAGCGAGTGCATGTACTGCGTGTTCAGCTTCATCGCGGAGGAAAAGAGACGGGGCTTCCAGCCGATCGTTTCGAGCAGGCGCGACGCGTCGCGGGCGTGGTGCGTCCCGTAGAGAGCATCGTCGTGCTTGCCGGCCTGGGGAGCCGGGGCGAAGCTCGAGTCCTGGGAGACATCATTGGCCCGCCGCATGCAGACGAACCGGCCGCGCTCGAGGATCGGGTCTCCGGATCCTTCCTCGCCGAGCGTCTTGACGAGGGCAGCAATGTTGTGCGTGTTGCAGGAAACGATCTGAAGGAAACGGTCTTCGCCGACCTCCAGGGCCTCGTCGTTGATTCCCATCGCATAGGGCTTTCCGAATCCGAACTCGCTGCCCTGAGCCAGGAACCCGCGCGGCCCGGTCAGCTTCTCGTAGAGCTTCTTGTTCTCGTTCCCGGCGGGCGTGCAGTCGATGACAACGGTCGCGCGTTCGAGCGCCTCTTGTGCTTCATAGGCGACCGGATGGCCGAGCGCCTCGAAGTCCGCCTTCTTGTCGGGGTCGACGGCGAGCCGGGCGCCACGCTGGAGAAGGTGGTTCACCTTGGCCCGCTCGGTGGTCATCGGCGTACGCTTGTGGAAGGTCACCTCGTCCACGCCCAGGTGCTTGCTGAAATCCGTGAAGAGGCCGATCAGCGGCTCGCCGATCGTGCCGGTGCCGACGACGTGAACGATCTTCTTCATAAGTCTCCTGTGAGGCCGCCGCGGCGCAGCGGCCGCAGAAGGATACGATGAGTGGGGAAATTCTCCAACGCGGAGGGTCGACGCTGGAACCCGCGCTCGCAACGGTCACGTTTCCCGGCCCAGAGGGCAGGCTGGAGGGACTCTGGAAGGAGACGGCCGGCCCCCGACTGGGCTCCGCGGTGTTCGCGCACCCCCATCCCCTGCACGGCGGCACCCTGCACAACAAGATCGTCTACCGCGCGACCAGGGCCCTGACGGCGGCGGGCTATGCGACCTTGCGTTTCAACTTCCGGGGCGTGGGCCTTTCCGCCGGGCGCTACGACGCGGGCGTCGGCGAGGCCCTCGACTTCGCGGCGGCGCAGCGGGAGGCCGAGCGACGCGGCGGTCTCCCGCAAGTGGCCGGAGGGTTCTCGTTCGGCTCGGCTGTCGCCCTGCGCGCGATCGCGGGCGACCGCCGGGTGGCCGCCTACGTGGGCGTGGGACTGCCGGTGGGGAAGGGCTCCCGCCACGACCTGCCGCGCCCCGAGGTGCCGGCGCTCTTCGTCGTCGGGGAGCGCGACGCTTTCGGGCCGCCTGAGGAGCTTCGCCGGTGGCTCGACGGGGCGGGTCGGATCGTCGAGGTTCCCGGCGCCGACCACTTCCTGAGCGGGAGCCTGAATCGCCTCGAGGAGGCAATGGCGGACTTCCTGGCCGGGCTCGCCCGGGGGGCCGAGGCCTCGTGAGCGACTTCCCGGCGCCCCTCTCGGAAGAGGCGCGGCGCGATCTGCTCGCGCTGGCGCGCGGGTCTCTCGAAGCGAAGTTTCGCGGTGAGCAGCCGCCGCGCCTCCCATCCGATCGAGCGGAAGCCTTCGGAGAGCCACGCGGGCTCTTCGTGACACTGAATCGGCACGGGAAACTCCGCGGCTGCATCGGCACGCTGTCCCCCGAAGGAGACCTGACGCGCGTGATCGCCGAATTCGCGCGACGGGCGGCCTTCGAGGACCCGCGTTTTGCTCCGCTCGGGGCGGGCGAGCTACCGGAGTGCCGCATCGAGATCTCGGTCCTGACGGCGCCGCAGCCTCTGGAGGGCCTTGCCGAGATCGTCATCGGCCGGGATGGCCTCATCGTCGAGGGACGCGGCTGCCGCGGTCTGCTGCTGCCCCAGGTGGCCACGGAGTGGGGCTTCGCTCCGGCCCGGTTCCTTCAGGAAGCCTGCCGGAAGGCGGGGCTGCCTCCCGATGCGTGGCGCGACCCGGGGGTCCGCGTCTGGAAGTTTCAGGCGGAGGTCTTCGGTGAAGCCGAGCACCGGGACGCGTAGAGCAGCAACGCCGCGGCGACCGCGGCGTTCAGAGAGTCCACGGGAGGCGCCATCGGGATCGTGAGGCGCCGGTCGAGGCATCGGTAGGCTCCGGCGGGCAGCCCCGTTCCCTCCGCTCCGATCACGAGCACCGACGCCGTCGGGGGAGGGGAGGCGAAAACGTCGTCGCCCCCCGACGGAACGGCGCCGCAGAGGAGGCGGCCGGCCCCCTTCGCGTCTCGGGCAAAGGCCTCGAACGCGACCCGGCCCGATACGGGAATGCGCAGCACGCTTCCGGCGCTCGCGCGAACGGCGCGCGGATGAAAGAAATCCGCCGAGCCCGCGGCCGCTGCAACGCCGGCGCCGCCAGCGGCCTCGGCGACGCGAACGACGGCGCCGAGGTTGCCCGGATCCTGCAAGCCGAACAGAAAGACCACGGGGCCCGGTCGGTCGAGAATCTCGTTGACGGGAACATCGCGGCGCGGAGCGACGGCGAGCAAGTGCTGAGGCGTCCTGGAATCCGCCAGCCGCTCGAGCACGGCGCGGGAGACCAGGCGCGGGCGGGCCGACGCCGCGGCGGCCAGCCTTCCCGGCCGCACGCTCTCGTCATGGAGGACGTGATCGAGGCGCAGGCCCGCGGAGATCGCCTCGAGGATCGATTTCTCGCCCTCGAGCAAGAAGTGCGTGTGCTGTTCGAGCGATCGGAGAATGTCGCGGACGACGGGATTGGAGGGCGACTCGATGCCGGGCATCGGGGCTCATGCTATAACCCGCCGCGATGAAGCGACCGCGCGTGCGGCTGCTCGCCGCCGTCCCGCTGGAAGGCGCTTCTCATGGCTCCCCTCTGGCGGCTCTCTGGACCTTCCCGGCCATGATCGGCTCGGCGTTCCTGGTGGCCTGGGGGGCCGAGGCGGCGGAATTTCTCATGTCCCAGGGCCTTGCCCTGGCGGTCCTCGCCCTCGTCCAGACGGCACCGGAGTTCGCGGTCGAGGCGGTGATCGCCTGGAAGGCCGGGAAGAACCCGGAGATGGTCCACCTGGCCATCGCGAACTTTACCGGGAGCCTGCGTCTATTGACCGGCCTCGGCTGGCCCATGATCTACGCGGTCGCGACCTTCTACTCGCGCAAGAGGCGGGGGCGGCCGCTCGGCGGCCTCCGACTCGGCGATGGCCACGCGGTGGAAGTCGTGGGACTCCTGCCCCCGCTGGCCTACTTCGTTCTCGTCTGGGCGAAAGGAAGCCTCTCGCTCTTGGACGCGGCGGTTCTGGTGCTGACGTACGTCATCTACCTCGGCGTCCTCCTGAGGATTCCGCCGCGCGAGGAGACCCTCGAGGAAGACGAGGAGATTCCCAATGTTTCGCGGTGGGCACTCTCTTTCTCCGGCTGGAAGCGCTGGGGCGCCGTCCTGCTTCTCCTGGGCGGCGGCGGCGTCGTGATCTTCTTCGTCGCCGAACCCTTCCTCGGCTCGATGCTCGCGCTCGCGTCGAGCCTCGGCATGTCGCAGTTCGTCTTCATTCAATGGGTGGCGCCGTTTCTCTCGGAGTTTCCGGAAAAGACCTCCGCATTCGCCTGGGCGCGGCGAGTGACGCGCGCGCCCGTGGCCCTGATGAACATGGTCTCATCGAACATCAACCAGTGGGGGGTTCTCTCGGGTCTGCTCGCGGTGATCTACTGCTGGAGCCACGGCTCGACCGAGCCGCTGCCCTTCGACGCTTTCCAGAGAAGCGAGATCCTTCTGACGATCCTGCAGGCCTTCCTGGGGTGGATCTTTTTGGCCTCCATGGATCTGGCGGCGTACGAGGCGGCGGGGCTCTTCCTGCTCTGGCTCATTCAGTTCCTCGTTCCGTCGTCGCGTCATGCGATGCTCTACGTGTACGGTTCCTGGATCGTGGCGGAGGGGGTGCTGGTGGCTCTCGGCAAGAAGGAGATTCGCGCGTTCAAGGCGTTCGCACAAACCTGGAGGGGGAGGGTGTGAGCCGCCCGCGGCTGTCGCGCCGCACGGCGGCGCTGGCGCCTTCCTCGACGGCGGCCGTGGCTCGGGCCGCCCGAGCGCTGGCGGCCTCGGGGATCGATGTCGTCGACTTCGGCATCGGGGAGCCGGACTTTGCGACGCCCTCCTTCGTCGCCGCGGCCGGCGTCGCGGCGATCGAGGCCGGGAGGACCAAGTACACCGACGTTCCGGGGGAGCCCGCGCTACGCGACGCCCTGGCCTCCAAGTACCGGCAGGAGCAGGGAGCCGACTACACCCGCGAGAACATCGTCGTCACCGCCGGAGCCAAGCAGGCGGTCTTCAACGCCTGCCAGGCGCTCTTCGAGGAGGGCGACGAGGTCGTCCTCTTTTCGCCGTACTGGGTTTCCTTTCCCGAGATGGTGCGCCTGGCCGGAGCGGAGCCCCGCGTGATCGCGACCGGCCTGACGTCGGGTTGGCACGCCGCCGCGGAAGAGCTCGCGCGGCACGCGGGGCCGAGGGTCCGGGGCGTGATCCTGAACTCGCCGAACAATCCCACGGGGGCCGTCGCGTCCCGCGACGAGATCGCTCGGCTGCTCGATTGGTGCGCAACGCACGATGTCTGGCTGATTTTCGATGAAACCTACGACCGCTTCCTCTACGACGGCCGACCGCACGTCTCGGCGGCAGCGTTCTCCGGGCACCGGGAGCGGGTGATCGTGACGGGAGCGGCTTCCAAGACCTACGCGATGACCGGTTGGCGCCTCGGGTGGGCGGCGGGCCCGCGCGAGGTCATGGCCGCGATGACTTCCTATCAGAGCCACTCGACTTCCAATGCCTCCTCGATCGCGCAGGCCGCGGTCCTGACCGCGCTCCGGGACCCCGAGCGCACCGAGCGATCCGTCGCCGACATGCTCGGGCACTACGTCCGGCGTCGGGGCGTCATGCTCGAAGCTCTCGAGCGGATCCCGGGGATTCGCGTGAGGCGGCCGGAGGGCTCCTTCTACGCCTTCGCCGACGTGTCCTCGCTTTACCCCGAGAAGGGTCTCGCCGGGTCGGCCGCGTTTTGCGAGCGTCTGCTGGCGCAGGCTCACGTCGCCGCGGTTCCCGGAGACGCCTTCGGCAATGACGCGTGCGTGCGGTTTTCCTTCGCGACGGGTATCGATCGTGTGGAGGAGGGGATGCGGCGCATTGTCGCCTGGGCGCGTTGAGCTGTCTCCAGCTTCGGTCGGCCTGATGGAACCGCGCCTCGCCTTGCTCACCGGCGCCACGGGATTCCTCGGCGGCCATGTCGCCCGTTCTCTCGTCGATCAGGGATGGAAGGTGCGGGCGCTCGTTCGGTCAGATCTTTCCCGCGCGCCCTTGCTCGATGGCCTGTCGATCGAGGCGTACCGCGGGGACCTGTCCGGGCGCGCAGGTCTGTCCGAGGCGGCAGCGGGATGCGCGGCGATCGTGCACGTGGCGGGTGTCACCAAGGCGCGCACGCTCGAGGATTACCGGGAAGTCAACGTCCGAGGGACGGAGCACCTGCTCACGGGAGCGTCGGCGGCGTCAGGCGCGATGTTCGTTTTCGTCTCGAGTCAGGCCGCGGCGGGGCCCTCGCGGGACGGACGTCCGGTGCGCCCTTCCGACGCGGCGCGACCCGTATCCTGGTATGGCCGGTCGAAGGTCGAAGGCGAGGAGGCCGTGCGGCGGCGGTGGAAGGGCCCCTGGATCGTCCTGAGGCCGGGCGTCGTGTACGGCCCCGGGGACCGGGGGCTATTGACTTACTTTCGGATGGCCCGTTCGGGCTTTCTGCCGGTGCCCGCCTCGGGCAGCCGCATTCAGATCGGATCGGCCGAACAGATCGCCCTGGCGATCGCGCGGTCGGCCGGGCGCCTGGACCTCGCGGGCCGCACGGCGTTTCTCTGCGATCCTGAGCCGGTCACCCTCGGCCGCCTTGCCCGGTTGATCGGCGGGCTGCCCCCGAAGAGGGCGCGGCAGGTCGCGGTACCGGATTTTCTAGTCCGCGCGGCGGGGGCAGCCGAGACTCTCCGAGAGACGCTCACTCGGCGCTCGCGCCCATTCAATGCCGATAAGGCACGCGAACTCCTTGCGGGAGAATGGGTTTGCGAGGCGGGGCTGAGAGCCGAGCTCGACCTTTCCGCGCCGGTGGACCTAGACAGGGGCCTGCGCGAGACCTGGAACTGGTATCTCCAGCAGGGATGGTTGCGTTTGTAAAATTTGCTAAGATCCCGGGGAGTCGCCTAGGCCACAAGGGTGGGAGAACGAATGAGCAAGCTCGCTGCTGCGGCGGAGGGGAGGGAACCGGTGCGGGCGCCCTTCTTCGAGAAATGTGATCGCTACGACGTTCCGGGAGAGGTGCGCCGAGCGGGCCTCTACTCTTTCTTCCGGGTCGTGGAGTCGGCCCAGGATCCGGAGGTCTCCATGGGAGGCCGCCGTCTCCTCATGCTCGGCTCAAACAACTACCTCGGCCTGACCAACGATCCGCGGGTCAAGGAGGCCGCCATCGAGGCCATTCGCAAGTACGGCTCCGGATGTGCCGGCAGCCGCTTCTTGAACGGCACGCTGGACCTCCACGTGAAGCTCGAGCAGCGCCTGGCGGAGTTCATGCGCAAGGAAGCCGCGATCACCTTCGCGACGGGATTCCAGGTGAATCTCGGCGCCATCTCCTGTCTGGTCGGAAAGGGCGACACGGTCTATCTCGACAAGCAGGACCACGCATGCATCATCGACGGGGCTCGGCTCTCCTTCGGCGAGATTTCCAAGTTCCGGCACAACGACGTGCGCGACCTGCGCCGCCAGATGAAGAACGACACCGACGCCAAGGGGCGTCTGATCGTTGTCGACGGAGTCTTCTCGATGGAGGGCGACATTGCGCCACTGCCGGAGCTGGTCGGTCTGGCGCGCGAGTTCGAGGCCGCGCTCATGGTGGATGACGCTCACGGCATCGGCGTCCTCGGCCGAACCGGCCGCGGAACGGCGGAGCACTTCGGCCTCGAGGACGACGTGGACCTCATCATGGGAACCTTTTCCAAGTCCATGGCCTCGGTGGGCGGATTCATCGCCGGGGACGCGGTCGTGATCGATTACATCAAGCATCGCGCCCGGTCGATGATGTTCTCGGCGGCACCGCCTCCGGCCTCGGTCGCCGCGGCCCTGGCGACCGTCGAGATCATGGAGCGGGAGCCAGAGCGTCGCGAGTGGCTCTGGGCGAACACGCGCTTCTTTGCGGAGGGCCTCCGCTCCCTCGGCTTCGACACTGGCGAGTCGCGGACGCCCGTCGTTCCGGTGGTCGTCGGCGAGGACGTCGCGGCCCTGCGCATGGTCCAGCGGCTTCAGGACGAAGGGGTCTTTGTCAATTGCGTGATCTCTCCCGCGACACCTCCGGGTCGCGCGCTCATCCGCACATCCCTGATGGCGACGCACACGCGCGAGCAGCTCTCGCGCGCCCTGGAGGCGATTGGACGGGTCGGGCGGGAAGTCGGCGTGCTACAGCCCGCCGTTGTCTAACGGCCGATTCGCGATTCCTCGCCGATGAGCGGCGCCGCCACGATCGAGCGGATCGGTCGGAGCAAGCGGGAGTTGCACCGCTTCTTCGACGTCGCGGACCGCATTTACGCTTCCGATCCGAATTGGGTTGCGCCGATTCGCGACGACCTCGCGAAGGTCTTCTCTCTCGAGAACCCCTTCTTCCGGCACTCGGAGATGCAGCTCTTCCTCGCGCGGCGCGACGGAGTGGACGTCGGCCGGATCGCCGCGATCCTCGACCGGAATCACAACGAGTTTCACGGAGAGCGCACGGCCTTCTTCGGTTATTTCGAGTCGGTCGATGACGCCGGCGTCGCACACCTCCTGTTCGAGGCGGCGGCCCTCTGGGCCCGCGAGCGCAAGATGAAGGCGCTGCGCGGCCCGGTGAATCCCTCCTTGAACGACGAGGCGGGGCTGCTCGTGGAGGGCTTCGATTCGCCACCCGTGGTGATGATGACGTACAACCCCCGCTCCTATCCGGCCCTCGTCGAAGGTGCGGGGTTTCACAAGGCGAAGGACCTGCTCGCCTTCTGGTTCGAGATCGGCCCCAGGCCGCTCGCGCGGTTTCGGCGAGTCAACGACCGTCTGCGCCGCGAGGAAAAGACCTTTCGAATGCGGAAGATCTCCAAGCGTACCCTGAGGGCCGACCTCCCGCTGGTGCGGGAGGTCTACAACGCCGCCTGGGAGAAGAACTGGGGGTTCGTACCGATGACTCCCGAGGAGATGGACTTCATGGCCGCGCGCCTGAAGCCGCTTCTCGATGCGGACTTCGCACTGCTCGGCGTCTTCGACCGGCCCGACGGCGGCAGTGAGCCCGTGGCCTTCATGATGACGCTGCCGGATTACAACGCGGCGATGGCGCCCCTGAAAGGCCGGTTGCTCCCCTTCGGCTGGCTGAAGTTTCTGCTCGGTATTCGCCGCATCAAGACCGTTCGCGTCCTGACGCTCGGCGTCAAGCAGCAGTACCGCTCGCGTGGCCTCCAGTCGCTGCTGTTCGAGCAGAGCCTGCAGACGGCGCTGGATCGCGGGTTCACGGGCTGCGAGGTGTCCTGGCTGCTCGAGGACAATGACCTGATGATTCGCGGGATGAGGGTCTGGGGCGGCCGCGCGTACAAGACTTACCGGATCTACGAAAAGGAGCTCTGAGCGGCCGGGGGGCGAATGGCACGATCGTAAAGCCAGTCGCCGAGCGGCACGCTCGCGAACGCCAGGGCGAGCCCCGCCAGGACGTCGACCACATAGTGGTACCGGCAGTACACCGTTGAGACGATCAGGCCGACTCCGAAGGGAAGAAGGGCCCAGAAGGCGGGCCGGCTCCGCCGAAACGCCACGATCAAGACCGCGGCCGTGATCATCGTGTGGCCGGACGGGAAGACGTCGTACTTCGTCCGCTCGAGCAGGTCGATTGTCGTCGCGATCCCTCGGGAGAGAGGCGTTGCTTCCAGGACGATCCTCTGGCTGGAGGCGAGGGCGAAGCGGGGCCCGAGGGCGGGCACGAGAAAGTACCCGAGGTACGAAACGAAGTAGCAAACGGAGAGGGTGAAGATGTAGCGCCGCGCCTCGGCATGGCGGCGCCTCCAGAGGACGGTCCCCAGGGCGAGCGACTGGAAATAGTAGCTCGCGTAGCAGAGGTAGAGAACATCCGTGAGCCAGGGCCGGGCAAAGCGCTCGAGCCACACGGTGACGTCCGTTCCGAAGAGAAACCGGTCGGCGGCGATCAGGAGATCGTCCCGCGCGCTTCCTCGCACGGCGGCAATCAACGGTCCCAGGCTCTCGAACACGAAGGGGATGAACGCCGCCGGATAGAAGTCGACGACGACCTGAATCGCCGGAGGCAAGGGGTTGGAGCGGCTCGCGAGAAAGACGATCAGCGCCAGGAAGCCCCCCATGAGAGCGAAGCGCAACAGGATCTCGCCTGGATCGCTCAAGGAGCCGTAGCAAAAGAGGGTCAAAAGCGACAGCACGAGCAGCGCTCCGAGATTCAACGCCTCAAGCGGGCGAATCCGCACGGCGGGATTTATAACGCGAAGTGTGCCTGCGATAGAATCGGACCTTGAATCTGAGGCCTCTTACCGGGCTCGCGCTCCTGCTTTTCGGAACGCCGGCGGCTGTGCTCGCCAGGGACGCCGCTGTCCCCCTGGTGCGGGTGGGCCGAATCGAGACCCCGATCCACCCGGCCGCCGCCAACTACCTCTCGAAGCTGCTGCGGGAAGCCGATCGGGACGGCGCATCCCTGGTGGTGGTGGAGCTCTCGACGCCGGGAGGCCTGCTCTCCTCCACCCGCGAGATGATCTCGGCGATCCTCGCCTCCCGGGTCCCGGTCGCGACCTTCGTCGCGCCCTCCGGGGCGCAGGCCGCCTCGGCCGGATTCTTCCTCCTCCTGTCCGGAGACGTCGCCGCGATGGCGCCCGGGACCAACACCGGCGCGGCGCATCCCGTCGCGGGCGAGGGACAGGAGCTCCCCGCGACGCTCAACGAGAAGGCGGAACAGGACGCGCGCGCGTTCATCCGCGCCCTCGCGAGCCAGCGCGAGCGCAACGTGGAGAAGGCCGAGGCGGCCGTCGCCAAGAGCGTGTCGTATACGGACGAGGAGGCGCGCAAGGCCGGCCTCGTGGAAATCATCGCGCGCGACGTCCCCGACCTGATTCAGCAGCTCGATGGGCGCAGCGTGGCCCGTGTCGGCATGCCGCCGGCCACTCTGCGGCTTGCCGGCGCGCGCATCGAGACACGCCCGATGGGAGCGATCGAGAAGCTGCTCGGCGCCGTCTCGCACCCCAACGTCGCCTATGTCCTGTTCCTGCTAGGCCTGGTCGGCCTCTACTTCGAGCTGTCCTCTCCGGGCGCGGTCCTGCCGGGCATCGTCGGCGGGATCGCCTTGCTGCTCGCCCTGTACGCGTTTTCCGTTCTGCCGGTCAACCTCGCCGGCCTCTTCCTGATCCTCTTCGGAATTGCCCTCTTCGTGGCCGAGGTCAAGGTGGCGAGCCATGGCCTGCTGGCCGTCGGAGGATCCGTGGCCCTGGTGGCGGGGTCCCTGCTTCTGTTCACCGGTCGAGGCGGCGACGGCACCTACCGCGTGGACATCGGAATTCTGGTGCCCAGTCTCGTACTGACCCTCGCCATCGTCGGGTTGCTGACGGCACGCACGATTGCGCTGCGGCGCCTGCCGGCGACGACGGGCGCGGCCGGGATGGTCGGCGAGACGGCGCGGGTGGTCGAGCCGTTTGCCGGCGGCAGCGGCCGGGTGCACCTCTACGGCGAATACTGGGACGCGCTCGGGCCCTCGGACCTGCAACCCGGGGATCGGGTGCGCGTCGTCCAGATGGAAGGGCTCACGCTTCGGGTGGAACGGAGGACGTAATGGCAGGCACATTCCCCGGGTTTCTGATCGCCGGATTCATTTTCCTGGTGCTGCTCTTCAAGTGGATCAACGTGCTCAAGGAGTACGAGCGGGCCGTTACCTTCTGGCTGGGCCGCCTCTCGCGCGAGGCGAAGGGGCCGGGCCTCGTCCTGATCTTCTGGCCCTTCGAGACCATGGTGCGCATCTCCATGCGAACCGTCGTCCACGATGTTCCGACGCAGGACATCATCACGCGGGACAACGTTTCGGTGAAGGTCAACGCGGTCGTCTACTTCCGAGTCGTGGACCCGAACAAGGCCGTGGTCCAGGTCGAGAACTACCTCTACGCGACGTCGCAGCTCGCTCAGACGACTCTGCGGAGCATCCTGGGGCAGGCCCTTCTGGATGAGCTCTTGTCCGAGCGAGAGAAGTTGAACGTGGAGCTCCAGAAAGTCATCGACGAGCATACGAATCCCTGGGGCGTGAAGGTCTCTCTGGTCGAGGTGAAGCAGGTCGACCTCCCTCCGGAGATGCAGCGGGCGATGGCGCGCCAGGCGGAAGCGGAGCGGGAGAAGCGCGCCAAGATCATCCACGCCAGCGGAGAGTTCGAGGCCGCCAGCAAGCTGTCGGAGGCGGCCGAAATCATCGGTCAGCAGCCCGCCACGCTGCAGCTGCGTTACCTGCAGACGCTCACCGAGATCGCCAACGAAAAGAACTCGACGATCGTCTTTCCGCTGCCGATCGAGCTGCTGAAGCACTTCATCGGGAAGTAGGACCGGCAGCAACAATCGCCGCGCACCGCCGGCCGCCTGGCAGTTGCGGCTTCAGCGGTAGTTCGCCGGGAAGCCAAGAGCAACGTACGTATCGACGAGTCGCTCGACCGAGGGTGTTCGCTCCCCGCTGTTCAGCTCGGCCAGAGTTCGGGCATCCACCGTGACTCTTTTCGGGAGTTTGACGCGACATTCCGGATGCTCGACAGGGAACCGTCCTCCCGGAACGTCGACCTCCAGCGTGACGCCTCCTGCCGGCTCTTCGCGAACGTGCTTGTACAGGGGGTTCAGCCCCGGCCGGCCGACGCCATGGGGCCATGAGGCAAAGGCGGGATAGTCCTGAAAGACATCTTCCCGACGGGTTGCCACGAAGGAAAGCCACTTCTCGTCTGCGAGGGTTTCGAGCGGCGCCTGGTCCGCGAGTTGCGGTCCCATCTTGTTCCAGTAGGCATGCACGAGCGTGCGCTCGGAGAGGATTCGCATCGGAAGATCTGAGAAGAGATCCCGGTAGCCCTCCGGGCTCACCTCGAACCCCTCCTTCCATTCCACCTTCGCGTTGCCAGTGCGAGCGATGATGACGACTCCCCTCTCCTCGAGAATCCGCTTCATTTCCTCGGCGCATTGAGCCTTTCGAGGGAAGCAATGAAAGGCATCGGAGCACAGGATGCCGCCGAAGCTTCCCGTGGCGAAGGGCAGCCGTTCGTCCCCGTCGCAGCAAATGAATTCGGCGGCAGGAGCGATCCATCGCTTTGCGGCGTAGAGTTGGAAGAAATTTCGATCCGCTCCCACAAAGCCGTGACCGGGGTTGGAGACCGTCAGGTAGTGGAGGAGATGCCCGAAGCCGCAGGCAAGATCGAGAACCGGCAGGGGTGATGTCGGAAGCAGCGTTGCCAGCGATACGGCGCCTAGGTATCGGGGTTCCGCAAACCGGTATGCGAAGTACTCGTAGAGCTCGCTCTGCATGGCGCGGTGATAGTAGAAATCGAAGATGTCGAGTGCCGTTGTGGAGCCTGTCCTGTCCAGAAAGAGTTCCCTCGCTTTCCGTGCCTGTCGCAGCCAGAGTCGATAACCGAGACGCTGTAGCCTTGCTCGAAAGTGCGGAAGGATCTCGATAACCTCGAGCCCGAACTCGAGTGAGGCCGCTGGAGGGGCGAGCAGAAGGAGCAGCGCATCTTCATAGCGGCCCGCTCGGACGAGTTCCGTCAACACGCGGATGTCCGGGCCAACGGCCATCGTCTCGGTCGCGATATGCCTCAGGGCATCGAGGCGACCCTCCTTCTTGAAGATCGGGATCCCTCCCAGAACCAGGGAATCCCCGCAACAACAGGTCAAGAGTCCGTGCTCGATCTCGTCCCCCTGTTCCGGATCTCGGAGGGAGACCGAAAGGGCCCCGCCGCAGAAGGGGCAACGCAAGTAGCGAAGCAGGTCGAATTTCATTGATGACCGATTGGACAGACGTGAACCAACTGTTGGCGATTATACGGGGCGCGGGGGCGAGGCCGATGCCAGCGCTCACGATATGCAGGGCGAATCGCTGGCGCGCGAGTGGGAAACCGGCGAAAACAGGCAAAGGTCGATGGGTGTCCCGGAGTAGACTCCCTTTCGTGCCGGCCAGCCGGACCCACTATCAACTCTCGTTTACCGCGCGCCAGGGGATGGCGTTCTTCCTCGTCTGTCTCCTTGCCCTGGGGTTGTCCTTCTGTTTCGGCCTGATGGCGGGCCTTTCGCGACGGCCTGTGACCCCCGGAAAAGGCCCTGACGACACTTCGGCCCCGGTGACGCCCCAGGGGGTCGCGGAGGTCGCTGTGGCCACCCCCGCGCCTCAGTCGGAAACCCGCCTGGCCGCCGGGGATTCCGGGGCGGGCTCGCCCGAACCGACGGCCCCGGCGGTGCTTCAGACCTTCGAAGACAGGGAATCCGAGCCTACCCTCCCGCCTGCACCCGCGCGGCGGTCCGTGTCCGGCGCGAGTTCCCTTCCCACCCTCTCGGGCTTCTGGGTCCAGGTCGCCTCGCTCGCGTCTCGCGGTGAGGCCGATGCGCTCGCTGATCGCCTTTCGCGGCACGGCTTTCATGCGCAGGTTGCCGCCGCCCAGGGCCCGAAGGGAAAGGTCTTTCGGATCCGGGTCGGACCATATTCCACCCGGGAAGACGCCACCCGAGCGGGCGAGAGGCTGCGGCGGCAGGAGAAGATCGGCCAGCCCTGGGTCGTCCCGGAGGGGCGTTGAGCGCCGCCCTTCCCGGCCGGGCGCCCGAGTGGATCCGTGAGAAACGGATGCGTCTCGCCGAGCTCCATGGCGTCAAGAGCCTCATGCGTCGGGAAGGGCTCTCGACGGTATGCGAGGAAGCGAGATGCCCCAACCGGGGGGAGTGCTTTTCCCGAGGCACCGCGACCTTCCTGCTGCTGGGAGACGTCTGCACGCGCGCCTGCGGATTCTGTGACATCCGCACGGGTCGGCCGATTCCCGTCGATCCTTTGGAGCCGGCCCGTGTCGCGTCGGCCGTGCGATCGCTGGGCCTGTCGTACGTCGTTTTGACGTCGGTCGACCGGGACGACCTTCCCGACGGCGGCGCGGCCCACTTCGCGGAGGCGATCGCCGCCGTCCGGTGCCTGGAACCGGACCCGGGCATCGAGGTTTTGACGCCGGATTTCCGCGGCCGCTTCGACTCGGTGCGCACGGTCGTCGAGGCGGGTCCCGACGTTTTCAACCACAACGTGGAAACCGTCGCGCGCCTCTATGCGATCGTCCGGCGGGGGGCCAGTCTGGACCGATCTCTCGGCGTTCTCTCGGCTGCGAAGATCCTGGATCCGGCGCTGACGACCAAGTCGGGCGTCATGGTCGGGCTCGGGGAACGCTCCGAGGAGGTCCTCGACCTGCTCGGGCGCCTGCGCGACGCGGGCGTCGACATCGTCACGATCGGTCAGTACCTGCGGCCGTCCCGCGAGAACCTCCCCGTGGCGGAGTACCCGCCTCTGGAGGTCTTCGAGAGCTATCGGCTCGCCGGCGAGGGGATGGGCTTCCGCCACGTCTTCGCCGGGCCGTTCGTGCGGTCCTCGTACCGCGCGGAAGAGGCGCTCCAGGCAGCCGGTTCCGGCCGGTAGTGCGGGATTCCCAGAGGACCGCCCGGCTCGCTCGGTGGACCGCGCCTGCGGCGGGCGTCTTGTCGGGCTTGCTCTTTTCGCTCGCCTTCCCTCCCCGGGAGTGGGTTCTGCTGCTTCCCCTGGGGCTGGTCCCGTGGATCGTGGCGCTCGCGCGTGAGGAGAGTCGCGGGAGGGCGGTCTTTTCCGGCATCCTCTTCGGTCTCGCCTACTGGTGCGCCTCGATTCCCTGGATCGTCTTCGTCGTGACGCGATTCGGCGGTCAGAGTGAGGGAATGGGAATCGCCTGCCTCATCATCCTCGCTCTGATCCTGGCGCAGTGGCCGGCGCTGATCGCCTGGGGAGCGGTGGCGTGCGGACCGCCCGGGTCGGCCCGCCGTCTCGCCGCGTTCCCGCTGCTCTGGATGGCCGGGGAGCATGCGCGCTCGGTCGTGTACGGCGGCTTTCCGTGGAACCTGACCGGACACGCGCTCTTCCGGCACCCCGTCTGGCTCCAGAGCGCCTCGGTTTGGGGCGTGTACGGCGTCGGCGCCCTGATCGTGACCGTGTCGAGTCTGCTCGCGGCCGCGGTGATCGCGCGCCGTCTTTCTCCAGCGCTCTGGGCGGCGGGGTTGGCGGCCTCGATGGGAGTCGTCGGAGTGGCGCGTCTGGCAGCGCGGGAACCGGTCGGGGCGGGCGATCGCGCCCCGTTTCCCGTGGCGCTGCTGCAGCCCAATGTCACCCAGGAGGCGCGGCTGGGCGGAAGCGCCGCGGAAATCTATGAGACGGTGATCGGGCAGGCGCGCATGGCGGCGGCGCAGAAGCCGAGCCTGATTATCATCCCCGAGTCCGCGCTGCCAGCCTACTGGGACTCGAGCACGATCCTGCGTCGCGATCTTTCGGCGATCGCGCAGGGGTCCCTGGTCCTCTTCAACGATATCGAGCAGGAACCGGATGGCCGCTACTACAACGTCGCCCGCCTTCTCGGGGCCAGGGGCCTCGTCGGGCGTCCCTACCGGAAGGTGCACCTGGTGCCGTTTGGCGAGTACGTGCCCCTGCCGAAGCTCTTTTTCTTCGTCCGACAGGTCTCCACCGAGATTGGGGAGTTCTCGTCCGCAGACGAGCCCACGGCCCTCGGATCGGACGGCGAGCGGATCGGGGTGGGCGTCTGCTACGAGATCCTCTATCCGGACCTCGTTCGCGCCGAGGTAGGTGCTCTGGGGGCCAACCTTCTCGTGACGATCTCCAACGATTCCTGGTATGGAAGAGCCGGGGCGCAGGCCCAGCACCTGGCGGGAGCCGTGCTGCGCTCGGTCGAAACGGGCCGCTACCTGCTTCGCGCCGCGGTGACAGGAATTTCCGCGGTCGTAGACGAACGAGGGCGCATCCGGGGGGAGCTTCCCCGCGACCGACAGGGCATCCTCCAGGGAACCGCGCGATATCTCGTCCGCGATACGGTTTGGACGCGGTGGGGCTATCGGGTCCCGCCGCTGGCCGACCTGTTGGCCCTGGCCGTGTTAGTCTTCAGCCTCGCCCGCCTCCGCCGGTCCGCCGTTTCCCGGTCCGAAGCGCCCGAGGCGGGCCGCTGAGGGATTCTCCATGACCGAACGGGACGACCTCGTTTCCGCTCTGCTCGCTGTTTCGGAGCGCCTCGCGGCGCTCCGGGGGTACCTTTGATCCGGACGCCGCGCGGCGCGCGCTCGAGGGACTGAGAGAGAAGGCGTCGGCTCCGGACTTCTGGACGCGTCCCGAAGAGGCGCAGGAAATCCTGCGACAGATCCGCGGGCACGAGCGCGCGCTCGAGACGTCCGCGCGTCTGGAGGAGTTGCGGGGCGAGCTCGCGACACTCGGAGACCTTCTCCGGGAAGGCGAGCCGGCGGAGGAGGACGCCCGGGAATCGCTCGGCGCGGCCGCCGCTTTCGCCGATGAGCTCGAGCTCTCGCTGAAGATGAGTGCGCCGGAGGACTCCCGCAACGCCTGGGTCATGATCCACCCGGGGGCCGGAGGAACCGAATCCCAGGATTGGGCCGAGATGCTCCTTCGCATGTACCTGCGTTTCGCCGAGGCCCGCGGCTGGAAGGCGGAGCTCATCGACCGGCAGGACGGCGAGGAGGCCGGAATCAAGAGCGCCACGCTACACGTCGTCGGCGACCACGCCTATGGCTACTTGAAAGGGGAGATGGGGGTACACCGTCTGGTCCGAATATCGCCGTTCGACGCCGCCAAGCGCCGGCACACCTCGTTCGCATCCGTATACGTCTCGCCCGAGGTCGACGAAGACATCGAGATCGAGATCGCCGACAAGGATCTGCGGGTGGACACCTACCGGTCGAGCGGAGCGGGCGGGCAGCACGTCAACGTGACCGACTCGGCGGTTCGATTGACCCACCTCCCGACGGGTATCGTTGTGACCTGCCAGAACGAGCGCAGTCAGGGGCGAAATCGCGAGATGGCGATGCGCGTGCTGCGCGCGCGCCTGTACCAGAAAGCGTTGGACGAGCGGCGGGCCGAGGAAGAGAGGCGGGTGGGCGACAAGAAGGCGATCGAGTGGGGGAGCCAGATCCGATCCTACGTCCTTCATCCCTATCGGATGGTTAAGGACCACCGGACGGGACACGAGACGGGCGACACTGACCGCGTGCTCGACGGAGGGCTGACGCCCTTCGTCGAGGCCTTCCTCAAGGCTTCGGCGGAAACCTCACGCGCGGCGGCGGGTTGATGCCGTCGGATGCGCCGGGGAGGGCGCCGCGCCTCTCGGGCTGGATGGAGGACATTCGCTCGAGGCTCGAGGCCCATGACCGCACGCCGGTTGAGGCCACCGAGGGTCTGCGCCGGGCCGGCGTCCTGATTCCCCTGTTCGTGCGGGGCGCGGGACTCTGGGTCGTCTTCACACGGCGAACCGAATCCGTGGAGCATCACCGCGGACAGATCTCCTTTCCGGGCGGGGGCGAGGAGCCGGGCGATTCGACGCTGTGGCATACGGCCCTGCGCGAGAGCGAAGAGGAACTGGGAATCCGTCCCGAAGACGCCCTGCCTCTCGGGCGCCTGTCCGCTCTGACGACCGTGACGAACTTCTATGTCGAGCCCTTCGTGGCCGCAATCCCCCACCCCTACGTCTTTCGTCCCGCCGAGGCGGAGATCGCCGAGGTGATCCAGATTCCGCTCGCGGACCTGATGGACCCGGCGGTGCTGGAGCGGAGGACGTTGCCCGGAAGGGGAGAGGCGGTCCTCTTCTATCACCACCGGGACGGTGTGATCTGGGGCGTCACGGCGAGGATGCTCGCGGAGCTTCTCGAGGCGCTCGAGTAATTGTCCGCTGGGCGTTCCGAGGCGGGGCGCCCGAAGGCTCGGACCGACGACCGCGATCAGTGCGCGTACGCCTTCTCTCCCGCGTCGATCCGGATCGGAAGCTTGTTCTGTGCCGGAGGCAGCGGGCAAGTGGCATAGGGCGTGAAGACGCAGGGGGGGTTGTAGGCCTTGTTGAAATCGAGCACCGTTCGTCCGTCGACGGGGGGCGGCGCATAAAGAAACCGGCCGGCGCCGTATGTTTCCTTTCCGTTTGTGCGGTCGCCGAAGATGACGAAATAGTCCGTCTCACCCCTTTCGAGGACCGGGTCCAGACGGTAAGTGCGGCCGCCTTTCTCGAAGACGAGGGCCCCCGGGCAGCTCTCCGATTCGACCGCGCCGAGAACGTTGGGGACCGAGATCGCTCGCGGGGGATCGTACGGCTCGAAGCGCGCCTCGATCCGCCACCGCGGATCGGTCGGAAAGTTCTCAATTCCATGAAAGCGCTTTCGCGATTCGCTTTGGCTGTCCTTGACCCGGACGCCCACGCGCTCGCCCCGCTGGATGACGTAGAAGGAGAGCGGTCCGAGCCGGAGAATGGTCGGGCTCTCGGTGCGATCGGAGGCGAGCGGCAGGCTGGCGACGGGCTTTCCCTCGGACGTGACGCCGGATCCCGGCGCGGCGTGGAAGGCGACGGCATCGCCGCGGCGCGTCAAGGATCCGACGAAGGCCGGCGCCTTCCCTTCGGGCAAGACGACCCGGTTTCCCGGCGCGCTGCCGACCGCGTTGGACCCGGGCTCGAGCCAGAAGAGGCCGACCACCGTCAGCCAGCCGTCGTCGGCCCGCAGGCGGACCACCCTTCGCGCGCGCCACGCGGCGATCTCCTGCGCATAGGATTCCCTCGCGGGATGCGAGGCGTTCCCGGGGATCACGTAGCCCACTGCGATCAGCCCGAAGGCGCAGAGAAGAGAGCGTGCGTGTGCAGCCCGCGGCACAACAGGACCTAACCCGCCTGCTCGATGGCGAGCAACTGTTTGGCGCGCTTCAGGTTCTCCTGGGCCGGCGCGAGGGCCGGATCGGCCGATACGGCCTTTTGAAACGCGGCAATCGACTCCGAGTACGCGCCGCGCCGGACCCGGACGACTCCTAGGTTGTTCCACAGGACCGCCGACCCGGGGCGGGTCTCGAGAGCCGTCTGCAGCGCGGCTTCGGCCTCGACGTACTTTCCGATGTCGGAGAGCGCGGCGGCCAGGCCCGCCGCGGCCTCCTCGCTTCCCGGATCGATGTGGAACGCGGCCGAATAGGCCGTGGCAGCCTCCTCGGATCGCTTGAGCTTGCGCCGCACGTCACCGAGGCTCGTCCAGACGGCCACCTCATTCGGGGAGAGGCGCGAGGCCTCGGCCAGCTCGCTTTCGGCCTCCTTGTAGAGACCCTTCTTGCGCAACACCCTCCCGAGATTCTCGTGATAGACGGCCCTCTGCGGGGTGAGGCGCACGGCCTGGACCAGTTCCTCGATGGCCCGGTCGAGCTCGCCCGAGCGCGATAGGAAGACGCCGAAGTCGTTTCTTGCCTCGGCGGAGGAAGGGTCGATTTCGATCGCGCGACCGTAGGCGAGGCGTGCGGCCGTCAGGTCCTTCAATTCTTCCATCGAGCGGCCGAGTCCGAGGGCCGCGCCGACGTTGTTGGGAGAAAGATCGAGGGTGCGCCGGTAGAGGCTGCCCGCGGTGTTCCACTTTTCCTGCCGCTCGGCCAGGACGGCCAGACCGTATTGGGCACGGGAGACGGAAGGATCGCGCGCTACGGCTGCCGTGAACTCCGCCTCCGCATCGGACTCCTTGCCGACCGCCAGCAGCAGATCTCCCAAGAGGGCATGCGCCTCGGCGTTGCGGCCGTCGGCCTCGGTTGCGCGGCGGGCCGCCGCTTCGGCGCCACGGGCATCGCCGGCGCGGACGAGATTCTCGGCCGACTGCAGCCAGGCGGTAGCCGCGACGGGGCCCGTGACGGGAACCGACCCCGGCGGCGCCGGACCGCCGATGGGAGTGGTGATGATCAGGCCTCGTTCGATGTCGGAGGCGCGCTTTCGCTCGAGGTCGGCCTGCTCGGGCTGGTCCAGCCGATCGTAGGTCTCGCCGAGCAGCCGGTGGAGCTCGGGATCGTTGGACGCCTCGCCGCGCTTCAGGCTAGCGAGCGCCTCTTCCGTCTTGCCCTGCTGTAGCTTCTCCCTCGCGTCGCGTTTGATGTCGGCGGTGTCCAAGCCAGCGTCGGTGGAGCCGGTGACTTCGGCGCGAACGCTCTGGGCCAACCGCGCAAAGTCCGGACTGTAGAGGTCGCCGGCGACGTTGAGTGCCGGCTTGGCTGTGAAGGCGTTCCGCAGGGCCTCGCGCGCGTTCTTTCCGCTGCCGCCGATGTAGTAGGACCAGGCGGCCTGCAGGGATAGCTCGGCCTGACGCTCCGCGGTCACGCCCGGTGCCGCGGCGGCCCTGGAGTATTTCTCCCCGGCTTCGCCGAAGAGACCCGCGTCGAAGGCCCGCTTCGCCTCGCCTTCGAGTTTGGAAGGCGTCTGCTGAGCCAGGGCCACGCCGGAGCAGAACATCGTCAACGCGAGAAGGGCTCGGAATCGCATCTACCCTCCGGAATCCAGCGGCACGGCCGGATCCGGTCTCCAGGGCAGCTCGGTTCCCTTTTCGATTGAAATTTCGCGGCTGGCCGGTATGAAGCCCTCCCTCAGAACGATGATCCGGTGATTCCCGGGCGCGAGGCGCACAGGCTCCGTCGCGGATTGCACGGTGGCCTTGTACCGGCCGTCCACGATGATCGAGGCGCCAATCCAGGAGGGGTCAGTCTGGAGCACGAGCGTGCCGATGGGGAACTGGTAGGCGACCGGCGGCGCGCCGCTCGATCCCACGCGGAAGGTCTGTTCGGTCGGAGGAAGACCGGGGGCATCGAAGCGGTAGCGATGGGTACCCTCCGGGAGCTCCACCCGCTGTGCCGGGACCGAAGGTCCGATCACCCGGCCGTCCACCGAGAGAGTGGCGGGCGGGATCGAGCTGAACTGAACCGTGTGACGCCTCGGGGCTGCGGCCTGCGGAGCCGCCGTGGGGACCACGGCGGTGGGCTCGGCCGGAGCGGGCGTCGGAGCAGCCTGGGGGTGAGCGTCCACGCCGAGCTCGGGGGCGGGCAGATCCGAGGGGGCCGCTTGCGTGGGCGCCGGCGCCGGTGCGGCAGCCGGGGACCTGGCGGCCGGAACCGCGGGACGAATGCGTGAAAGGTACCAGCCGGCGCCGCCGGCCAGCAAGAGCGCGATCGTCGCTCCGACCGCCAGAGTCGCTCGGCGCCCGCGGTCGGTCGAATCCGCCAGGATGCGGCCGCCGACGACGGTCGCTTCGCCCGGATTCTGAAAGTTGACCAGCTCGAGGCCAGCGGGGGCGGGTGGAGGGGGCGGGGACGCCCCGCGGGACGGCTCTGGTGCACGGGCGAGGGCGCCCGACGGCGGCGTGATGCGTACGGTTTGCATGCCACGGCTCGGTGTGGCGATCGTGGCATCCATGTCCGGCCCGCCGGCCCCCGTCAGCCGGGCAATCGTCGAGAATCGCGCCGAGGCGCCTGTCAGCTCCCGGTAGACGGCGTGCAGGTCGCGCAGCAAGTCCTGCATCGATTGGTAGCGCTTGTCGGCCAACTTCTCGAGGGCACGGCGAGTGACCTCGATCAGGGCCGGCGGCACGTCGGTCGCGATCGAGCCGATCGGCTCCGGCTGTTCGTTCAGAATGCGGTAGAGGACGGTCGAAAGGTGGTCGCCGCGAAACGGCTTCCGGTAGGTGAAGAGCTCGTAGGCCACGACCCCGAGGGCGAAGATGTCGGTGCGGCGGTCGACCGGCTCTCCACGGATCTGCTCCGGAGCCAGGTACGCGGACGTCCCGAGGGTGATTCCCGTCTGGGTGAGATTCGACTCGGACTCAAGCGACTTCGCAATCCCGAAGTCCATGATCTTGACCGTGCCGTCGTCCAGGATCCGTATGTTGGCCGGTTTGATGTCGCGATGAATGATGTGCGCCTCGTGGGCGTAGTGAAGACCCTCCGCGACCGCCATGAGGATCTCCACCTTGCGCACGGCCGGCATCGCGTCGCCGCGCTTGATCTTCTTGTCGAGGTCCTCGCCGGTCAGAAACTCCTGGACGATATAGGGGATTCCATTCTCCACGCCGAAGTCGTAGATCGTGGTGATGTGGCGGTGGTGGAGATTGCCCGCCAGCTCCGCCTCCCGGAAGAATCGCGTCTTGATCTCGTCGTCGTTGACCGAGCAGGTCTTGATCGCGACCGTGCGCTTGATGAACGGATCGCGGCCGCGAAAGACGGCGCCGAAGCCGCCGACGCCGATCTGTTCGGCGATCTCGTATTTGCCGATTTTTTCCAGCATGGCGCGCTCTCAGTTTAAACGATCGGACCCCCAAGGCTCGTCGCGGCGAGGGGGCCGGCGGGCTAAACTTTCCGACGTGAAGAGGGTAGCGGCCGCCGGCCTCGGGCTGTGTTGCGTGGTGCTTGCCGTCGGGGGAGCCTGCCGTGAGGAGCGGGAGTCCCGAACGGAGGTCGTGCGGCCGGTCCCCGGCGGCGCGCTGCGTCTGGTGCCGCGTTTCCGCCCGCCGGGCGACGGCCTCCTGACGGAGGCGCAGCTCGACCGTTTCCTTCGGGTCCGCCGCGCGGCCAAGGGACGCACGGACGCGGAGAACGCCCGGGCGCTCGGAATTCCGGAGGACGAGTTCGCCTGGACGCGCGCTCGGATCGTCGAGGCACTCGTGGTGCTGGACGACCGAAGGGTGCGGGAGGCGGCATCGGAGACGTATGCACACGCCCTCGCGCAGCTACGGAGCGCCCGGGAATCCACGCGGAATCCCGCCGCCGTGGCAGAGATCGAGCAGCAGATTGTCGCGCTCGAAAAGGAGCGTTCCGGCATGCGCCGCGAAGAAACGCTGCCTCCGGCGCTCGCGAGCAACATCCGCCGCGTTTCCGCCCGCCGAGCCGAAATCGAAGCCGTCGCTCCATGACACGGCTCGAGGAATTCCTCGCGGGGGAGATCGCCGCCGGGTCGTTCCCCGGCGGCGCCGCCCTCGTGGGATCCTCGGAAGAAATCCTGGAGGCAGCCGTGGCGGGTGAGGCCGCGGTCGAGCCGGAGCGTGTCCCACTCGAGTCCGGGACGCTCTTCGACCTGGCGAGCCTGACCAAGCCCCTCGCCATCTCCGCGCTCCTGCGCCACGCGCTTGGCCGGGGTCTCTCCCTCGAGGATGCGCCTGGACGGTACCTTTCGGAGTGGAAGAGGACACGTTACGAGGGCATTACGCTCGAAACGCTCTTGACTCACACGTCCGGCCTTCCAGCCTGGTACCCGCTGTACGCCCGCGGGGAGGGAGCGGCGTCCTACAGGCGCACGCTCTCGCAACTCGAACTCGAGAGCCCCCCCGGGAGGACCGTGACCTACAGCGACCTGGGGTTCCTCCTGCTCGGCGACATCCTGGAGGTCTTCTTTGGAGCTCCACTCGAATCGACCTTCGCGGAGCTCGTGGCATGGCCCTCGGGCTCCCGCGCGCGGTACCTGCCGGAACCGGGCCAGCCGTGCGCGGCGACGGAGAAGGGGGATCGCTTCGAGCGCGACATGACGTCTTCGCGAGGGCTCGCCTACTCCGGATTTCGGAATGGTGTGGTTTGGGGGGAGGTGCACGATGGGAACGCCTGTCACCGCGGTGGAGTTGCGGGCCACGCGGGCCTCTTCGGGACGGCCGGGGACGTCTGGATCCTTTCCCGACTCTGGCTCGAACCGGAGGCGGAGCCGTTCCGCCTCGACCGCACACCCGAGGGATCCGAGGCCCGGGGTCTGGGCTGGCAGGGCCGACGCGGCGCCGGATCCGCCATCCCGGAATTTTCCGTGGGCGCATTCGGCCACACGGGGTTCACCGGGACGTCGGTATGGCTCGACCCGGCGCGGGACCGGATTCTGGTGCTCCTGACAAACCGCATCCACCCGCGCGTCGGGCGGGAAAGCTTCCATCCGGTTCGGCACCGATTTCATCGCGCCGCGCTGGGCCTGTTATAGAGTTTCGGCCTTCATGGAAGACGTCGTCATTCTGGATGGGGCGCGCACTCCGATGGCCGAATACAACGGCGCCTTCTCCGAAATCTCGGCAATCGATCTGGGGGTTCAGGCCGCAAAGGCCGCTCTCGAGCGGACGGGGACCGATCCGGCCGAGATCGGCCACGTGATCTTCGGCAACGCCCTCCAGACCTCCGGGGACGCGATCTACGGCGCGCGACACGTCGGCTTGAAGAGCGGGATACCCAAGGAGGTCCCCGCGGTGACCGTCAACCGCCTCTGCGGCTCGGGGTTCGAGTCAATCGTTCAGGCGGCGCATCGCATCCTGCTCGGGGAGACCGACACGGTCCTGGCGGGGGGGATGGAGAACATGTCACAGGCGCCGCACGTAATTCGCGGCGCCCGGAAGGGTTTTCATCTGGGCCAGGGGCAGCTGGAAGACTCGCTCATGGTCGCTCTTCTGGATTCCTACACGGGTCTCTACATGGCGCAGACCTCCGACCGCGTCGCCGCCAAGTACGGAATCTCCCGCCGGGAGCAGGACGAGTACGCCCTGTCCTCCCAGCGTCGTGCCGCGGCCGCCTGGCAGTCCTGCCGGCTTTCCGAAGAAGTCGTTGCCGTCGAGGTGCGTGCCGGCCGCAAGACCGTCCGCTTCGAGAAGGACGATCACCTCCGCCCCGACACGACCCTGGAAGGGCTCGCGGCGCTCGCCCCCTCCTTTGGCAAAGACGGGCAGGTCACTGCGGGCAACGCTTCGGGGATCGTGGACGGGGCCGCGGCGGTCGTCGTGACCTCGCTCGCCCGCGCCAGGGCGAGGGGTGTGAAGCCGCTGGGCCGGCTCGTGTCGTCGGCGGTTGTGGGCTGCGACCCCGAGTTGATGGGGCTCGGGCCGGCACCGGCCGCGCGTGCCGCGCTCGCGCGGGCGGGACTGAAGGCGGAGCAGATCGATCTCTGGGAGATCAACGAGGCCTTCGCCGGCCAGATTCTCGGTGTCGCGCGCGAGCTCGCGCTCGACCTCGAGACGCTGAACGTCAACGGCGGCGCCATCGCCCTCGGCCATCCATTGGCGGCCACGGGCACGCGCTGCACCCTGACGCTGCTCAAGGAGCTGCGCCGGCGCGGGGCGCGGTACGGCCTTGCCGGCGCCTGCATCGGAGGCGGGCAGGGCATCGCCGTAGTCGTCGAGAGCTTGCGGTAGAGGAGGCTCGCGCTGAACGGGACGCTACGGATCGAAATGCTTCTCTGCACGTGCGGTTTCTTTGTTCGGGGCGCCTTGCCCGAGCCATCGCGCAGACGGAAGGTCGCGGGGAGCCGAGGAGGCGGAGAGCCCCGCGGGGGAGGAGCCCTGAAGCCGTGACGATTCGAAGGGTCGGTGTGCTGGGGGCCGGTCTGATGGGATCGGGCATCGCCGAGGTTTCGGCCCGATCGGGCTATGAAACCCGGGTTCGGGAGGTTTCCGAGGAGCTCGCGTCGCGGGGGCTCGCCCGTATCGAGGCCTCCTTGGCCAAGGCGGTTGAGCGCAAGAAGGCGACCGCCGAGGAGGCGGCCGCCACGCGGGACCGCCTCAAGGTCACGACCTCGCTCTCGGACATCGCGGGCTGCGATCTCGTGGTGGAGGCGATCGTCGAGAACCTGGACGTGAAGAAGGAGACCTTCGCGGAACTGGACCGCCAGTGCAAACCCGAGACGATCTTCTGCTCGAACACCTCCTCCCTGACGATCACCGAGATGTCGGCGGCAACGCAGCGGGCCGACCGCTTCGTCGGGCTCCATTTCTTCAACCCGGTCCCTGTGATGAAGCTGGTCGAGGTCGTGAGGACCATCGCGACCTCCGATGAGACCGTGGAAACCGTCGTGTCCTTTGCACGGTCGCTCGGCAAGGAGCCCATCCGCGCGCGCGACAACTCGGGGTTCATCGTGAATCGGCTGCTCGTGCCCTACCTGCTCGACGCCGTTCGGGCGCTGGAGGAAGGCGTGGGGAGTCGCGAAGACATCGACCGGGGCATGGAGCTCGGCTGCGGGCACCCGATGGGCCCGCTGAAGCTGTTGGACTTCGTGGGCCTGGACACGACCTACGCGATCGCCGAGATCATGTACGACGAGTATCGGGAGAAGCGCTTCGCCCCCCCGCCGCTCTTGAAGCGCTTGGTTCTGGCAGGCCGATACGGCAGAAAGTCTGGCCGCGGGTTCTACGAATACGGAGAGAAGCCGTGAGGCCTCAGGTTCGCGTCGAAACGCAGGATGGCGTCCGGACCGTGACGGTCGACCGCCCGGAGAAGCTCAATGCTCTGAACACCGAGGTCGTCGAAGCGCTGGGCGTGGCCTTCTCGGAGGCGGCCGGGGCCGCCGACCTTCGCTGCCTCATCGTGACCGGAGCGGGGGAGAAGGCATTCATCGCCGGAGCCGACATCGGAGAGCTCTCGACGCTGGGCCCCGTCGCGGGCCGCGAGCATGCGCGCCGGGGCCAGGCGGTCCTCGACCAGCTCGAGAGGCTGCCCATGCCGACGATTGCCGCCATCAACGGGTACGCCTACGGCGGGGGACTGGAGCTCGCGATGGCATGCTGCCTGCGGGTCGCCTCAGAGAATGCCCGAATGGGCCTGCCGGAAACCTCGCTCGGGATCCTGCCCGGCTACGGCGGGACCCAGCGCCTGACGCGCCTGGTCGGCGTATCGCGCGCCCTGGAGCTGGTCCTGACGGCCGCGAAGGGAGTGACGGCAGCCGACGCCCACCGGATGGGGCTCGTCAACCGGGTCGTTCCCGAGGGCCAGGCACTTGCCGGCGCGCGGGAGATCGCGGCGAAGGTCTCCGCCAACGGCCCGGCGGCTTGCCGCTACGCGATGGAGGCGATCCGACGCGGCGCCGAGATGCCGATCGCCGAGGGCCTCCTTCTCGAGGCCACCCTCTTCGGCCTGTGCGCGGCGACCGAGGACATGAAGGAAGGCATGAACGCCTTCCTGGAGAAGCGGCCCGCCCGGTTCACCGGACGCTGAGCCGCGATGGGAATCGATCTTGTCAGCGCCTGCATCTTCTGCGCGGGATTCCTTCTCTCCGGAGGCCTGACGCCCCGCCCGGGTCTCTCGACCGACATCGGTCTCTCCTACGCGACCCTTTCCCGACTCTATGACCCGCAGCTGGATCAACAGCGGTTCGACGTCTCCGACGTGACGCCGAAATTCCTTCTGGTGGGCCTGGGCAAGGCGCGGCTCCCGTCGGGCGGCCTCGGAGCGGGGACGCCGCTCTTCGAATGGCGGGTCATGGTCGCCTTCGCCCCCTCCCACGACGAGCAGATTCGCGAGGCCTCGCCCTCGTTTCCCAAGATCGAGACGGACGGCACGGGCCGGTACGAGAATTTCGCGCTCCTCGGCCGAATCCCGGTCGGCGCTCGGGACTCCGTCGAACTCGGCATCAACCGGCGCAGCCAGAAGGCGACCGACGTGCTCAACATCGGCGGTCAGGAGCAGGAGATCAGCGAACAGCGCAGCCTGACGGCGGAGCGGGCGGACGGTGCGGTGGGCTGGCGCCACTTCTGGAGGGGATTCGAGGCCTCGGCGAGCGTGCGCTACGCCAAGCTCACCGGATACAACGCGACCGCGGGCGCCTTCATGAACTCCTCGGGAGGGATTTTCGGCGGCACCGTCGGCGGCCGATACCGCAGCGGCGGCTGGACCGCCCTCCTGGACGCGGAATACTTGAATGGCTCGATCGACGTGCACGAGGAGAGCTTCCCCGCGTTTGAGCCCCGCGATGCGCAGAGAGACTCGACGCTCGAGTCCTTGCGTGTGGGGGTCGGGTATTCCTGGCCCCGGTCGGACCTCTTCGTGACCGCCACGTTCGATCGCGAGAAGCTTCCCTTCGTGGCGCTGGCGGTTCTGGGCGCCGAGACGGTGGCGTTTGATGACGGCTATTCGCCCGACTCGACCAACAAGGAGTTCTTCGGCGATCTGACCTTCCGCTACGCCTTTTCGCCCGCGATCCGGGCGCGGATCGGATTGCGGCTGGCGACCGGAAACGAAACGGTGGTGCTGAGCGACGCCCTCGGGGATCGGCCCGCCCGGACCGAAGAGGTCGACCGCGGCGGCCGCTGGGGAGGCGGGATCTCGACGTCGCTCGGCTATCCCGAGCTGACGCTCTTTGTGGGCGCCGACTTCGCGATCGGAACCTCCCGGTAGCGCGTCGCCGCCATGCCGCGCACCGTGTTCGGGAACCTCCGCGGGCGAGTGGCCGGATAACGAGAGAGCGCGCGCATGGGAATCGATCTCGTCAATGCATGCGTCTTCTGTGCCGGCATGCTCTTCGGGACGGATCTCCCGGTCGCACCGGGCCTCGGGGCAGAGATGGGTTTCTCCTACTCGACCTTTTCGCGCAAGTACACGGCTCCCGGCGCCAGGGAAGACGTCTCGGACGTGACGCCCAAGTTCGTCCTGATCGGTCTCGGAAACAGCCGGGCGCCCTCGGGAGACCTGGGGGCCGGTACCCCCATTTCGCAATGGCAGGTCCGTCTGACCGTTGCGCCGTCCCATGACGAATCCGCCCGGCGTCCCAACGAGGACTTCGGACAGGTGACTTCGACCGGCACGGGGCGATACGAGAACTTTGCCGCGCTCGGGCGCATCCCGCTGGGACTCCGCGACTCGGTCGAGCTCGCCGTCGAGCGGCGCAGCGACGAGGCCACCGACACCATTAACGTTGGAGGCTCGGACCACAACATCAACCAGGAGCGGACGATCGGCGCGGAACGGGTTGACTTCGGCGGAGGGTGGCGGCACCGTTGGCCCGACTTCGAGATCTCGGCCGGCTTCCGGTACGCGAAAGTCTCGGGTAGCGTCGCGGAGCAGAGTTCCACCAACAGCGGTTCGGGCGGCCTCGCCGGGGGTGAACTGGAGGCGCGCTGGCGCCGCGGCCCTTGGACCTTCGTCTTGCATGGGGAGTACCTGGGCGGTTCGTTGAACTTCGACCAGCAATCTCTGCCCGACTACGTCGTCACCGAGGGCGAATCGAGCTCCTCGCTCTCGGCTCTCCGCGCGACGATCGGGTACTCTTGGCCGAAGTCGGATCTCTTCCTGACGACCACCTACGACCGACAGGATCTGCCCACGGCGTCTCTGGCCGTTCTCGGTACCGAGTCCCTGCTCTACGACATGGGGTATCGACCCGAGTCGAGCGTGCGGGATCTCTTTTTCGACCTGCTCTACCGGCATCGCTTCGCCTCGAGGCTGCGTGTGCGCGTGGGGCTGCGGCTCGGGTGGGGGTCGGAGACGAATACGCTGATCGACACCAACGGGGGGCCACCTCGCGTGTTGGACGACATCGAGCGGGGGGGGGACTTCGGGGGCGGCCTGTCGAACTTTCTGCGGTCGCCACAGCTCGCCTTTCTCGTCGCGGCTGAGCTCTTTGTCGGCGGGAACGGGAAGTAGTCCCGGCGCACGGACAGCCCGCGCGCCAGTTGTCGGTTGATCCTCCGCGGGGCGCGGCATTACACTTGTACGGAAGGTGAACGACACGGTGCACCCGCCGGAACCCGACCTCATCTACGACTGGAACAAAGCCGGTGGAGCCGTTTTGCCGGCGCGCGGGAGAGTCGAGATCGACGACGAGACCCTCCGCGACGGCCTCCAGTCTCCGTCGGTGCGGAGTCCCTCGATTCCGGACAAGCTCGCCATCCTCCATCTGATGGAGGCTCTGGGCATCGATTCCGCCGACATCGGTCTGCCCGGCGCCGGGCCGCACGTGGTGGCGGCGGTCGAGCGGCTGGCGCGCGAAATCGTGGACCAGAAACTGAAGATTCGGCCCAACTGTGCGGCACGGACGGTCGCCGCCGACATCCTGCCGGTCGTCGAGATCTCGCAGCGGGTCGGGACCCCGATCGAGGTCGCGTGCTTCATCGGATCCTCGCCGATCCGCCAGTACGCCGAGGACTGGGACCTGGATCGGATGCTGCGCTTGACCGAAGACGCCGTTTCCCTCGCCGTTGGGGAAGGCCTCCCGGTGATGTACGTCACCGAAGACACGACGCGGGCGCATCCCGACCACATTCGCAAGCTCTACATGACGGCGATCCGTGCCGGCGCCGCGCGGGTTTGCGTCTGCGACACCGTGGGACACGCGACGCCGAACGGTGTGCGCAACCTGATTCGATTCGTCACGGGGCTGGTCGACGAGACGAACCCCGACGTGAAGATCGACTGGCACGGGCACCAGGACCGCGGGCTTGGAGTGACGAACGCCCTGTGGGCGCTCGAGGCGGGCGCACACCGCGTGCACGCCTGCGCCCTGGGAATCGGCGAGCGCGTCGGCAACACGCCGATGGATCAGCTGCTCGTGAATCTGCAGCTGCTCGGCTGGATCGACCGCGACCTGACGAAACTGGACGAGTACTGCGCGAGCGTCTCGAGGGCGACCGGTGTGCCGATCCCGGACAACTACCCGATCGCCGGCCGCGACGCCTTCCGGACAGGAACCGGCGTGCACGCAGCGGCCATCATCAAGGCGCGCAAGAAAGGCGACGCGTGGCTGGCGGATCGCGTCTACTCGGGTGTGCCGGCCGCGATGATCGGCCGGCGGCAGACCATCGAAGTCGGCCCGATGAGCGGCCTTTCCAACGTCCAGTGCTGGCTCGAGTCCCACGGAATCGAGGCCCGCTCGGATCTGCTGGACGCCATCTTCCGCCGCGCCAAGGGGAGCGACCGCGTTCTGTCTGACGAGGAGATCCTCACGGTGGTCGCGGGCTTCGCGCAGGCCGAAGCCGCCCGTTGAAACCGTGACGCGGCCCCGGGGGCCCGCGAGGCGGCGGCCGCCCGGCCGCGACGAGTTTCTCGACCGCGAGCTGCCCACGTATCTCGACCACCTGGCCGTCGAGCGCGGCCTCTCCCGCGCGAGCGTCGCATCGTACGGGAGCGATCTGGCGGCATACGGCCGGTGGCTCTCCCGGCAGCGGCTCTCCTCGCGCCTCTCCCGGCAGGACCTTTCGCGCTACCTGCGCGAGCAGCGCGCCCGCGGCTTGTCCTCGAGGTCGGCGGCCAGGAGCCTTTCGGCCCTGCGCGGCTTCTACGCGTTTGCCGCGGCGCACCTGGGTCACCCCGAAGACCCGACCGTTCACCTCCAGAGCCCGAGGCCGGGGCTGGCGCTTCCGAAGGGGCTCACGGAGAGCGAGATCGAGGCGCTGCTCGAAGCGCCCGACGTGGAGGAATCGCTCGGGCTTCGGGACCGAGCGATGCTCGAGCTGCTCTATGCCTCGGGGCTGCGGGTCTCGGAGATCGCCGGCCTGGCCCGCGACCGCGTGGAAGCGGATGCCCAGATTCTGCGCGTCACCGGGAAGGGCGGCAAGGAGCGCCTGGTTCCCTTCGGCAAGTCGGCGGCCCGCTGGCTGGCTCGTTACCTCGACCGGGTCCGCCCCTGCCTCGACCGGCGGGGCGACCCCGCGCTCTTCCTCTCGGTCCGGGGCCGGGCCCTCACGCGACAGAGGCTCTGGCAGCTCGTCGAGAAATACGGACGCCAGGCGGGTCTGCGGAGCCGGCTCACCCCTCACTCCCTGCGCCACTCCTTCGCGACACACCTGCTCGAGCACGGCGCAGATCTTCGCGCCCTTCAGATGATGCTCGGCCACGCGGACATCTCGACCACACAGATCTACACGCAGGTATCGCGCGCCAGGCTGCGCGGCGTCTACGACCGCTTTCACCCCCGAGCGGGCCGGGCCCGCCGTGGCAAAGGCGGGCCCTGATCCGTAAACTGTCGCGGATGCGGCGGACGCTGGCGGCCGGAGCCTTGCTCGCGGGATTGTGTCTTTCGGGTTCCGCGCAGGCGGAGCTCATCCTTTTCCGCGAGGGCCGCGTCGTCAAGGCGGCCGGCTACCGGGTCATCGGCAACCAGGTCGAGATCGATCTTCCGGGGGGCGGAGGCTACCGCGTGGACCTGGAGCGCGTCGACCGGATCCTGGACGACGAGATCGAGGTCTCCGAGCCGATCCCGATGCCCGAACCGGGACGCCGGGACTCCGTCTCCTACGACCTCTCCTACCGAAGTCAGCGGCACCCCCTCTTCGCCAGCTCCTACGACGCGATCATCGAGGCGGAGGCCCGGCGCTACAACGTCGACGCCTCTCTCGTCTCGGCGGTGATCCGGGCGGAGTCCAACTTCGAGCCGCGCAGCGTCTCCCGGAAGGGGGCCCGAGGCCTGATGCAGCTGATGCCTTCGACAGCGCGGCGACTGGGCGTCCGACGTCCCCTTGACCCGCGCGCCAATGTCCGGGGCGGAGTCCGCTACCTGCGGGAGCTCGCCGACCGCTTCGACGACCGGCCCGATCTCGTGCTGGCGGCCTACAACGCCGGCGAGAATACCGTCGAGTCCTTCGGGGGCGTGCCTCCCTACCGCGAAACGATTGGCTACGTGAAAAAGATCCTCTCCTGGTGGACTCCAGCCGAGCGGGGTCCGTCGCCGGAGAGCGCGGCGGTGTCGGCACCGGTGTCACGTTGAAAGCTTTGCCGCCCTGCGTCGGCGCGAGGCCTCGAAGGATGCTGCCGACGGGTATGGCCGCGCTCCTGCTCCTTCTTTCTTCCATCTTCCTGCACGCGGAGCAACCCGACTTTTCCGCGGCGGCCCGCGAGGCCACGGGGCTCCTCCAGGCATACCTGCGGGTCGACACCAGCAACCCTCCAGGAAATGAGAGGCTCGCCGCGGACTTTCTGTACGGGATTCTCCAGGCGGAGGGCATCGAGAGCGAGGTCTTCGACCTCGGTAAGGGACGCGCCAACGTGCTCGCCCGGCTCGCCGGTGTCGGCCGGCGTCGGCCTCTCATTCTCTTGAACCATCTCGACGTCGTGCCGGCAGACGCCACGCGCTGGAGCGCTCCGCCCTTCGGAGGAGAGATCCGCAACGGATTCGTCTGGGGGCGGGGCGCTACGGACATGAAGGGGACGGCGATCTGCCAGCTCATGACGATGCTGCTCTTGAAGCGCATGTCGGCGCGCCTCGACCGCGACGTGATCTTCCTCGGCACGGCCGACGAGGAGGCGGGGCAGGACAGCGGTGTCCGCGCCATGATCGCCGACGACCGCCCGCGGCTCCGGGACGCCGAGTTCGTCCTGACGGAAGGCGCCGGCATCGCCGTTGAAGACGGCCGGACTCAGAGCTGGAATGTGGACGTCACGGAAAAGTCGGTGCTCTGGCTGCTCCTCTCGGCATCCGGAAGGGCCGGGCACGCCTCCATTCCGGAGCCCGAGGGGGCCGTC
Source organism: uncultured Acidobacteriota bacterium (assembly GCA_963801275.1). Lineage (GTDB taxonomy): Bacteria > Acidobacteriota > Thermoanaerobaculia > UBA5066 > Gp7-AA6 > DATBFU01. The sequence continues at coordinate 217,487 of CAWDEF010000001.1, forward strand.
GCCCGAATCGTCCGGGCCGCAGCCAGGATCCTCGACTTTGAGCCACCGGTGCGCCTGATCCCGTCGGTCGCCGCCTATTTCCGGCAGCTCGCGAGGACGGCTTCGTCCCCGCTCGCGGCGGCCCTGGCGAACCCCGAAGAAGCCCTCGCGAACCCGGCGCAGCGGCGGCTGCTCCTGGAGGACCCGTTCCGAAACGCCTGTCTCCGCTCGACGATCTCGATCACGGGATTGTCGGGCAGCGACAAGACCAACGTCCATCCGGGGCGGGCCACCGCCACGCTCGATTGCCGACTGCTTCCGGGAGACGACCCGGCCGCCTTCCGCGCGAAGCTTGCCGAGATCGTTGGCGATCCCGCAGTGTCCTTTCAAGTGCTGGAAGAGAGCCGGGCCACCTCATCGCCGACCAATACCGAGCTCTTCCGGTCCATCGAGAGGGCTCGCGACCGATTCGAGCCCGGCGCGCCGATTCTCACGCCGCCATTGACGTCGACGACCGACGCCACCTATCTGCGCGAGATCGGGATGGTCGTGTACGGGTTCGAGCCCTTCCGCCTGGGGCCGGAGGACGACCACAGCCACGGGGACGACGAGCGCCTGTCGCTCGAAAACCTTCGCTTCGGCCTCGAGGTCACCTACGCGATCGCCGCCGACGTGGCCGGCGCGCGTTAACGGCTGTTTCGGCCGGCCACGACCGATTCCACCCGTATCGTGTCGCCCTCGATGCGGCCGGTCAGGCGAACGGCCCTGCCGGCAAAGGCAGCGGCCTTCTCGCCCTCGTCGAGCTGGTAGAAGCGGCCGGTGCGAGTCTCGACGAATCCGTAGGGGGTTCCCCTGGCAGCGCACGCCAGGGTACAGTCCCTGGCGTTGGCACCCATCCCGCCCTTGAGCAGCATGGGTCCGTGATCGGCTCCGCACTCCGCGTCGGTGATGGTGCCTTCGAGAACCGAAGACTTCAAGGCTTCGGGCGGGCCTGGCGCCCGGGAGGGGCTCCCCACGTCACGAGCCGCCTCCGTCAGAGCCGCGAGCCTCTCCCGCAGATTTGCGATCCCGCGGAGGGCCGAAGGCAGATCTCCCGAAAGGGCGGCCTCCCTCACGGCGGGAAGGGTCTCGGCCGCGTAGGACGGCAAGGGCGCGTAGATCAGGTGCCGGAACCACGGACGCGCGGGGAGCCCCTGCGGGTCGAGCAGTCCTCGCTCGAGCGAGAGGAGCCACCGGTTGACGGCCGCCCGGTCGACGGTCGCGGCCCGCCCGGACAGCAGCTTTTGGAGGACGGCGGCCTGGGCCGCGCCGGCCGCCTGGCTCCACGCGGATGCCTGGCGCGCCAGCGCCGCGAGGTCGCCGGAGAGCTGCCGCGCGGACGACTCCCGAGCGAGCTCCTCGGCATACCGCGCGATCTCGTTTCCGTAGGCAGCCGCGTCGAATGGCAGGACGTCCGCGTTGGCGAAGCGCAGGGCGAGCACGCCTGCGTACCGGGCCATCGCTGCGTGGTAGCGAAATCCGGGATCTCCCGCCGTGGCCATCCACGCGTAGTCGTCATAGACCGAGTGGTAGACGCCGTAGGGACCGTCGAAGACGAGGTCGACCGACGGGACGCCCAGGTGATTGAAGAACACCGTGTAGTCCGATCCGCTGCCGAGGATCGCGATGGGGAGCTCCTCGCGCGAAGCTCCCGTGGCGTAGCTCCGGATGTTGGTCTTGCCCGCGTTGGCGTGCCACGTATCGGCAACCGACCTCCCGGGCGAGCCCGGGTCCGCGACGTCGGCGGCGACCTCGCGGATCGCGGCGAAGGCGAGGGGAGAGGCGGACGCCGAGAAGCTGCTTCCCGACGCCGAGGCGTCCACGTTGATGCAGAGGACGGCGTTTCGCGCGAGGTCCGTCTCGTTCTCCTCCCCCCACTCCGTGGATCCCGTCAGCGTGTATTCCTCCGCGTCCCAATTGCCGAAGACGATCGTCCGGCGGGGGCGCAGGCCCTGCCGTGCCAGCGTACCGAGGGCGCGCGCGAGCGAGATCATGGTCGCCGTTCCGGAAGATGGGTCCACGGCGCCGTAGACCCAGGCATCGTGGTGATTGGAGAGAAGGATCTTCCGCTCGGGCTCGTCGGTGCCACGCAGGACGCCGATCACGTTCCGGATCGTCCGACGCTCGCGCGAGTTGTCGATGGCCATGCGCAGCGTGACGGGGCCGGGACCCACACGATACGTTTCGGGCCACGCGAGCCCCTGCCATCCTTCGGGCACGGCCGGACCCTTGAGGCGCTTGAAGATCTCCGCGGCGTCGCGCGCCGAGAGCGGCATCATGGGGATCTTCGGCAGAATCGCGGATTCCGCCTCGGAAATGCGGCGAGCGCCGGGCGTCGATGCCCATCCCGGAGTCAACGGATCGCCGGGAACGAGAAAGTCATAGACGTTGGCACCGCGCTGGAAGTGCGAGAGAGGACCCCAGGGGCCGGGCGGATAGACCTCTCCCTTGAACCAGCCGTCATCGATCGGGTCCGAATAAACCAGGATCGCGGCCACACCCCGTTTTTCGCCTTCCAGCGACTTTCCGCCGCGGTAGCCGCCGAAGTAGCGGGCCAGCACGATCTTTCCGCGTACGTCCACGCCCATCGCCGCCAGCCGGTCGTAGTCTTCGGCGGAACCGTGGTTGACGTAAACGACCTCCGCGGTCAGATCGGCGGAGGGGGCATAGGCATTCCAGGGTTGGAACGCCGGAGCAACCGCCGTATCCGGGTCCGAGGCAACGGGCTCCTCGGCCCTGGCAAGAGCGATTTCTGGCTCTCCGACGATCGTGAGCCGCGCACTGCGCGGATAGGACAGAAGCACGTCGTAGGTCGGGGTGGAAACCTCGAGGCCCGCCTTTCGAAACTCGTCGGCGATGAACCGCGCGACTCGATCGTTGCCGGGCGTGCCGGCGACGTGGGGTTCCCGCGTGATCTCGCGCAGGAGGCCGTCGCACTCCGCGGGGCTCGGCAGCGCCATCAAGCGCCGCTCGTACCCGCGCTGCCAGGCGGACCGCTCGGGCGTGAAACCGCGGAGCGTTTCCGGTTCCGTTCCGGCAGGCGAGGCGAGCAGGACCGCGAGCAGACCCAGAGCGATCTTCATTCGACCCTCCGTTTCGCGCTGGCACGCATCCAGAAGTACACCGGGACGCCGAGCACCAGGATTCCGAGGCCGGCGAGCGTTTCGCGAGGCTGCTGGGCGATGGTATTGATGGCGAGCAGGGCCGAGGTCGCAACGAAGATTCCAGGCACGACCGGATAACCCCAGCAGCGATACGGACGGGGCGCCTCGGGCCGGGTCCGGCGGAATACGAAGAGGCAGACGCCCGTGGCCGTGTAGGCCAGGATCACGGCAAACGTCGCGTAGGTATACAGCTGGTCGTAGCGTCCCGACAGACACAGAATCGCCATCAGCGACGCCTGGACACCGATGGCAAACGATGGCGTCTGGAACCGGGGGTGGACCCGGGCGAACGGCGCGGGAAAGAGGCCGTCTTTGGCGAGAGCCCAGACAATGCGCGGGCCCGGCACGATCCCGGCCGAGAGGCAGCCGAAGGCCGCCGCCGTGACGGCGAGCGCGATCGCCACGGTGGCGCCCGGCCCAAACAGGCGGGAGGAGGCGAGGGCGGCCGGCTGCCCCGCCTGAGCGAGCTCAAGGACCGGGATCGCCTTGAGCAAGACGGCGTTGACGCCGACGTAGAGGACGGTGACGAGACCGGTGCCGAAGATGAGGGCGGCCGGCAGGTTGCGCTGGGGCCTCGCGACTTCACCGGCGACGGCGGCGATCTCGTTCCAGCCGTAGTAGCACCAGAAGACAGCCACCATGGCGACTCCGAAGGCCGCGCTCGAGAGCGGCACGGCGGCGGACGCCGAGGGTGCGGCGGCGGGGGCGGGCGCGATCGCGCCCCCGCCGACGAGCCACACGAGCGCCAGGACGATCAGCAGCGTGAAAACGCCCTGGATTCGCGATCCCTCGCGGACCCCCACGTAGTGCGTCGCCGACAGCACGAGCACAGCCGCGACAGCAACCAGCTGTCCCGCCGAGATCGGCAGCCCGGCGGCCCCGAAGAGGACGTTCTTCGTCGAGAGTGCGGGGAAGAAGACGGAAAGATACTCGGCGAAACCGGCCGCCACCGCCGCGTTGGCCCCGGCCAGGATCACGAAGTATGCGAGCCAGGCGTAAGAAAAGGCCGGCAGCGCCCCGAAGGCCTCCCGGATGTAGAGGTACATCCCGCCCGCCCGCGGCATCATGGCACCGAGCTCGGCATAGACGAGTCCGCCGGCGATCGAAAGCAGTCCGCCGACGATCCAGGCAGCGAGGATCCAGCCGGCGCCGGGGATCGCCTTTGCGATCGCTGCGGGCGTCAGGAAGATCCCGCCCCCGAGCACCAGACCGAGCACCAGCAACGTCGTGTCCCAGAGCGTGAGGCCCCGGCGCAGCGGCTCGCCCGTGGGGACCGAGGCCGTCGGGTGCGCGCTCACGCGGCGGCGGGCAGGTTCAGGATCCGCCGCGCCGCCTCGACGGAGGCCGGCTCGCGCCCCACTTCCCGCGCGATGCGCACGACGCGCTCGACGAAGCGGGCGTTGGAATCGGCGAGCTCTCCCTTACGGTAGTAGATGTTGTCCTCGAAGCCCACGCGCACGTGCCCTCCCATCGCGACCGCCATCGTGCCCATGGCCGTCTGGTGGCGGCCGATCCCGGCGACGGTCCAGGTGCAGCCCCGTGGAATCGAGCGGGCGAAGTGCGTCAGGTTCTCGGCGGTGGCCGCGGCGGCTCCCGGGACTCCGAGCACGAAGTCGAAGTGGAGCGGCGCCGCGAGGAGTCCCTTCGCGATCAGCGCGTCGGCGGTCGCAAGCATTCCGTCGTCGAAGATTTCCAGCTCCGGTGTGATCCCGAACTTCCGGATCCGCTCCAGGATCGCGCGAACGGTCGGGAGGGAGTTCTCGAAGACGTCCTCTCCGAAGTTGCAGGTTCCGAGCGTCAGCGTGGCCATCTCGGGCTTCAATTCCAGCGCCGCGATGCGCTCCTCGACGCCCATCCCGACGGCGCCTCCGGTAGAGAACTGCTGGAGGATCGGGCAGCGTGCGCGGATCGCCTCGGAGTACGCCCGGAAGGTGGGAAGGTCCTGCGTGGGGGCCCCGTCGGGCCGCCGTCCGTGAATGTGGCCGATCGTAGCGCCCGCGGCGAAGGCGCGCCGGTACTCCTCGCCGACCTCGTCGGGCAGAAGCGGAAGGTGTGGCTGTTGCGCGCGGGTCACTTCCGCGCCCACGCCAGCGACGGTGATCACGAGCTCGTCGCTCATGCGCGGCGCGTCTGCCGGTCGAGCGGCACGACGCAGGTGCCCGTGGCGCGGGCCACGACGACAGGCGGGTCCAGGCGAACCGCCGAGGACGCGGAGCCCCCGCCGGCCGTGATCACCTTGCGCGCCTCGAACCGCATCTCGCGCGACGTCCGGCCCTCACGGGTGATCTCCGCCTCGATCTCGAGGTAGTCACCCGCCCGAACGGGGGCGAGAAAGTCGATCGAGGAGTACGCCCGGAAAAGCCCCTCGTCCCCGTCATGCCGGATGAGCAATTCCGTGGCCGCGTCGCCGAAGAGCTTCACGATGTAGGCCCCGTCGACCAGCCCTCCGCCATAGTGGGCCTGCTCCGCTCCCACTCTCAGCCGCAGCAGGACGCGTTCGCCTGTCGTCACCTGGAGCCTGCTTCGGCGCCGCGGCGCGTGATCTCCTCGAGGAGGAAGGCCGCCACGCGAGCCGGGGTGGTCCCCGGTCCGAACCCCGCGTCGTAGCCGAGCTCCTTGGCGAGAGCGTGGTCGAGCCGCGCTCCGCCCGCGATCAGGACGACGCCATCGCGCAGCCGTTCGGCTTCGAGCATGTCGACCAGATCGGTCAGGTGCTTGATGTGGATCTCGTTCTGCGTCACGGTCGCCGAGACGAGGATGGCGTCCGCGTGTGCGTCGCGCGCCTGGCGGACGAGCCTCTCCACGGGCACCTGGGCACCCAGATTGTGCGCATCGAAGCCCGCATAGCGCTCGAGGCCGTAGTCTCCGGCAAAGCCTTTCGGGTTGAAGATCGCGTCGATGCCGACCGTGTGCGCGTCGGACTCGAGGGCGCAGCCGAGCACGACTAGGCGCCTCCCGAAGCGCTCCCGGATCGCGGCGTCGATCTCCTCCCGTTGGAGGCTGCCGACCGCGATCTCTTCAGCGGAGATCGCCGTGACGTCCACCTCGTGGATGGACTTGCCGTACACGATGAAGAACGTGAACTCCGGAGCCACGGGCTGCGCGAGGGTGACGTAGGGATCGCGGATTCCCATCTTTCCCGCGTACCGCTTGGCGGCTTCGGTGGCGATGCCGGAGTGGGACAGGGGAAGGGTGAAGGAAATCTGAACGATCCCGTCATTCCACTTGTCGCCGTACGCGCGGATGCGCGAGCGGTCCCGTCCGGGGGAGCTCAAGAGGCCGCCGTGGCGGGCTGTCGGTCCCACGCCTCCCGAAAAGGGTTGGAGTATTCGGGGTGGCGCCGCAGGACGCCTTCGCGGCCGCGACCCCTCTCCGGCGGACGCCGCGTGTCGGCGAAAATCCCCGTGGAGAGGGCCTCGAGAAGACCAACGCCGGCAATCCGTTCCAGAAGCGCCTCGGCGCCCTGGAGGACCTCGTGCGCGCGGCGGACGATGCGGCCGTCGGGGCGAAAGACGAGCTCCTCGGAAAGGTGCCGGGCATTGGACCGCAGGGTGCGCGCCTGGTCGATCGCGAGCCAGCGGTCCGAGAGAAGCGGCGTGTGCAGGGCCTCCGTCAGCATTCCGAGCAGGTGGATCGACTGGCCGGTCGCGACCGAAGTCAGCATGAACAGAGTGTTCTGCTGGTATCCGCGAAAGACGTTGCCCGTCATGTGCTTTGTCGGCGGCATGTACTTCAGGGGAGAGTCGGGAAAAATCTCCCGGGCGGCCTGGGCCTGCGCGATCTCCGCGAGGAGGCCGTCTTCCAGCAGCGGGTCGATCTCGAAGGCGTGCCCGAGGCCGATCTGCCAGCGGTCGAGGCCGGCGTCGAGCGCCAGGCGCTCGTTGATGAACTGGGATGCGAGCACCGCGGGCGCCTGCTCCACGGCATCGGCCGTCGTCAGGTAGTTGTCCTCGCCCGTATTGATGACGACGCCGGCCGCGGCGTTGATGCGGCGGGAGAAGTTCTGGTCGATGAGGGTGCGAAACGGGTTGATGTCGCGAAAGATGATGCCGTAGAGGGCGTCGTTCAGCATCATGTCGAGCCGCTCGAGGGCGCCCATGGCCGCGATCTCCGGCATGCACAGGCCCGAGCAGTAGTTGACCAGACGGACGTATCGGCCGACGTCGTCCTCGAGGCGGTCGAGCGCCGCCCGCATCAGCCGGAAGTTCTCCTGGGTGGCGAAAGTCCCGCCGAATCCCGTCGTGGTCGCTCCGTAGGGCACGTGGTCGAGCAGCGACTGTGCCGTGGAGCGGATCACCGCGATGCACTGCGCGCCGGCTCGCGCCGCGGCTTCGGCCTGGACGATGTCCTCGTGGATGTTGCCCGTCGCGACGATGGCATAGAGCAGTGGCAGCTCGTCGGGAGGATGGCACGCCAGGCGCCGCTCGCGCTCTCTGCGGTTGGCCTGAATCCGGGACACGGTCGCCTCGACGAGCGGGGACAGGGCCTCTCGCCAGCGGGGGTTCCTCGCAAGGTTGCGAGCCTCCTCGGGGTCGCAGAGGCGCCGCGCGGCCTCCGCGATTGCGCCCGAGCCGTCCGCGAGCGCACTTCCGATCCAGACCGCGGCGCCCTGGTCGAGCCGGGCGGCTCTCTGAAGCGAGTCGACGACGCGGTTCGGGATCGGAACGTCCTGATCGTCCACCCCGTCCACCCCGAGCAGCCGCAGGACCGTCCGCTCGGTCGAGACCGTGGTGAAGGGTTCGGTTTCCTCGCGCACGCGGTCGGCGACCCGGCGGGCGTGCCGCCGGCAGCTCTCGATGCGCTCGGCCGGCAGAGCGAGCTTCGGCGTCATGAACGGGGGGAGTATAGCCGGGCGGCTCCCGCCCGGACGGCGTATGGCGGCCGCGCAGGGGGCGGGAAATAGTCTCTGGACTGCGGCGGTTGCGATGGACGGAACCGGAACCGATTTGCCAACCCGAAAACCGGTCGGCATGTGCCTTGCGGGGTCGTGGAGGCGCGGCATCGCGCGAGCGATTTGTGTCCTCTTCGTCGTGCTCCGGAGCGACCCCTTGGCCGCCGCCGACGCGGCGGAGTGCCCTCCGGTGGACCCGGTCCAGACCTCCGCCGACACCACCGCGGCTCCGAAGAACAACCCGTCCGCGCTTCACGTCGTCGGCAACGCCCTGTGGAACGAGGCCAAGCGCTACGGCTCGGACACGGCTGCCCTGGTCGTGGCGCCGTTTCACTGGGACGGCCAGGACGGCCGACGCGCCCTGGGCGCCGCTGCGATGATCGGCGGAGCGTTCTGGTCCGATCCGGCGGTCTACGAGGCGTTCCAGAAGTACCGCTCGAACTTCACCAATAGTGTTTCGAGCGCGACCTCCTGGTACGGAGGAGGAGGAGGCTTCGCCGTCGCGGCCGGGCTGGTCGGTGTAGGACTGCTCTCCGGCAACACCGAGGTCCGGGACATGGGGCGCGACGCGCTCGAGGCCGCGATCATCGCCGGCCTGTTCACGAACCTGGTCATCAAGCCGACCGCCGGCCGCTATCGGCCGAGTCAGTCGGACGGTGCGACGATCTTCGACCCCTTTTCGGGACACACCTCGTTCACGTCCGGACACGCGACCCAGGCCTTCGCCGTGTCTTCCGTGATCGCGATGCGCGCTCCGGGGTGGATCATTCCGACGATCGCCTACGGCCTCGCGTTCGTCGTCGCTTGCGACCGGATCAACGACCGCGCCCACTTCTTGAGCGACGTGGTCACCGGCGCGCTATTCGCCAGCGCGACGGGACGGTTTCTCGTTCGGCGGCATCGGGCCGAGGCCGCGGCGCTCACGTCGGAGCCGCCGAGAACGACCGTCGAGGTCGTCCCGATTCCTGACGGAGCCGCTCTGCGGGTGAGCTGGTAGTCGGAAGAAGCCCTAGCGATCCCGCGCCAGATCCGCCCGCAGGTCGAAGAGCGGGAGGTCCGGGACGGCTTCCGCCAGGGCCTCGAAGAAGTCTTCCGCCGGAAGGGCCGTGCGGCCGGGGGCGGAGGGGTTCGCGGTCACGGCGATCAGCCGCGTGGGACGTTCCACGGCGAGCGCGGCGCCGATCTCGGAGAGCCGCCGACGCTCCTCGGGAGAGAGGAAGACGCAAGCGAAGTCCTGGGCGACCGCCGTTTCGCCGGGTGCAATCGCCGCTTCGTGGACGATTTCGTCGGTCAGGGCTCCCTGAAAGAGGCGCCAGGGCCGTCCGGGGGTTGGCGGGCCGAGCCGGACCAGGTCTGCCGCCAGCCGTGCGCGTTCAAGAACGATCTCGAGCGTCCTGCCCGCGGACATTCCAACGGCCAGAACGACCCCGTCGGCCACGCGCGCCGAAGCGAAGGCCTTCCGGCCGAAGGCGCCGTCCACGAGGACCAGCCGCGCCCCGGCGCTCTCGAGGGCCTGCACAGTGGAGGCCATCTGCGACGCGGTGGAGGGGCCCATCACCTCGATGTCCCCGGGCTCGTCCACGCTCGCAAGCTCGATCGATCCGAAGCGCGTGGAAAACGGCAGTATTTCGCGCCGCGTGGAGGCAAGTGTCGCCGAGGCGAAGGTGCTCGCAGCCGATGCGACGAGCTGGCCCGGCCAGAGCCGAAAGCGGGGCTTGGGGTCTCCCGTCAGGGCGTCGAAGTCTTCGCCGTCGCGTCCGGCCGAGGTCGCCCCCGCGATCACGCCTCGCTCGTGCAGCTCTCGAAGGGTCGAGACCAGGGCCGTCGTCTTGCCGGCGTTCTTCGCGAGCCCAAGGAAAGCGACGCGGTGCGAACCGGCGGCGAGAACCCGGTCCGCGAGGGCGCGCGCGGCCCGCACGCTCAAGGCCGGGGGACGCCGGCGAGGCCGGCGAAGACGGTCGAGAGCCGGGGGTGTCGGCGCAGGAGATCGAGGGCCTCTTCGGCGTGCCCGGGGACGTATCCATTGCCGATCAAGAGCGTCCCCGGATGGGCGACCCCCTCGGCCCCGAGGGCGGCCGCCTGGAAGGAAGTCGCCATGCCGAAAAAGAGAACCGTGCCTTCGTCCCGCGCCGCCAGAACGCTGGCGGTCTCGGTCCCCGGCGCGTTGACGGCGTTGACGACCAGGTCCGCGAGCCGACCTCCGGTCGCATCCTCGACGGCGGAACGGACGGCGATCGGGTCCCGGGCGTCCAGAGTCAGGACGGCATCGGCGTAGCCGAGCCCCCGGGCCCGACCGGAGGCCGCTTCCCCGGGTTCGACCGCCAGGACTCTGCCCGCGGGTCCGACAGCATCGCGGGCGGCCGCGAGGCAGAGGAGGCCGGCCTTGCCCGCTCCGATCACGACGACCGTCTCGCCGGGGTTCGCCCGGCGCCGAACGGCGGCCGGGGCACCGGCCACGTCGAAGGCCGAAAGAGCCACTTCCTCGGGAAAGTCCTCTGGCACCTTCGCCCAGAGCGTGCGGGCGAACAGGATCGCCGTGCCCTCGAGCTCCACGCGCTCGGACGCGGCGACGAGCGCGTGGAGCTTGAGGATCGAGAGCGGCGTGAGCGTGAGCGACACGAGCGAGGCGATCCGGTCGCCGGGGGAGAGCCTTGCGCGGTCCGGGTGGGCGGGTCCCACCTCGCGAACCTCGCCGAGGAAAATGCCCCCGGATCCCGTCACGGGGTTGTGCATCTTGCCCCGCTCTTCGACGATGCGAAGCACCTGCCGGTCGACCGCCTCGCCGGTTTCCCGCTCGGTCTCGCGCATCTGCCGAAAGGAGGCCGAATCGATGTTCAGGGCACGGACCGCGACGGAGATCTCGTTTTCGAGGGCGCGCGGCGTCGCGTCCAGGCGCAGGGCGGCCTGGGGGAGAGCACCGGGGGGGTCGAGGGACCGGTGGATTCCGAGAGGGTGCGGCACCGTCATGGCGCCGTCTTCAAGCCGGTTCCTCCGGGGCGCCGGCGGCACGGGCCACCTGCTCGGCCTTGACCGACTCCGGCTTGAACTTCCGGGCGCCCGCGATCATTTTTTCGAGCGTCGCGTCGAAGGCTGGCTTGTCTCCCTTGTGGAAGCGCAGCGGATTGATGCGGGCGACGACGAAAGCCCGGAGATAGGGACTCTCGAATCCCCTCTCCTTCAACCCCGACATCGCCGCGGAGACCGCCTCCTCGAGATCCGCAACCCGTTGTGCCCGCGCCTCGCGGGTGGAGAGGGCGCGGGCGAGCGGCTCGGGGAGAAACTCGTCGACGCGCTTCAGGATGGGATGGTAGGCGCCTCCGGGGAAGCGGCCATTTCTTTCGTAGCAGACGCCGAGCGTCAGGAAGGCCGCTTCCTCGAATTCCAGGGCGTAATGATTCTCGCTCGAGGAGTCGCGGGTCGCCAGATCTCGAGCCATGCGAACCACCTCGAGCGCCTTTTCCCGAAGGTTGTGCGCCTTCTCGGTGTTCAGGGCGAGGATCTTGTAGGCCACTTCGGGCTCGGGAAGAACCAGCGCCACGATCGAGCGGGCGCCGAGTCGCTTCATCGCGGCGAGGCGGTGATTGCCGTTGGGCGTCCAGTACCGTCCGTCGGCGGTCCGCACCGCGATGATCGGATCGAGAAAGCGCCCCAGCGCATCGATGACCCTCGCGAGCCGGGTCGCGTGGGCCTCCGACAGGTCGCGCTGAAACGGCGTGGGCTCCACGCGATCGATCGGCAGTGCTGCCAGGAACTGCCAGTGCCCTCCGAGCGGGTCCCGGTAGAGCGCAAGCGGGTTTGCGCCGTCCGCGACGAGCGCCTCCCGCAACTCGAGCACGTTGCCGGGCGCGTTGCCGGCGCCGATGTCGGCCGCGCTGAGGCCCCGAGAGGCAGCCTCGGTTCCCTTCTTTCGCTTGCGGGGAGGCATGAAGCGGCCAATATACCGCCCGGAAAAGCGCCCCGCCGGGCGCGGTCAGTCGGCGCCCAGGGTGAGCACGAGCAGCGTGCGGTCGTCTTCCAGTGGGGTGTCTCCGACGTGGGCGGCCACGGCCGCGAGGATGGCCGCCACGAGCTCCTCTGCCGGGCGGTGTCCCTCGCGGGCGAGCAGCGCCTCCAGGCGCTCGTAGCCCCAGGGCTCCTCTTGCGCGTCGGCCGCCTCGACGATTCCATCGGTGAAAAGGACCACCCGATCCGACGGCGAAAACGAAAAATCCTTCGAGGCATAGGAGGTCGGACGTCCTGGAAAGAGTCCGATCGGGAGCGCGGGCAGGTCGAGGCGCTCGACCCTTCCCTGCGAGACTCGGTAGGGCGCCGGATGTCCGGCGTTGGTCAGCGTTGCGATCCTCCGCTCGGCGTCGTACGCGAAGAAGCAAAGAGTCGTATAGAGGCGGCGGTTCGAGCCGTGCGAGCGCTGGGAGCGGCCGGCGAGACGGAGGAAGGCCTCGCCGGCGGGCAGGCCGACCTCGACGAAGGAAGCCAGAGAGGCCCTGGCGCCGGCCGCGACCAACCCGGTCGGCAGGCCGTGCCCGGACACGTCGCCGATCGATACGGCGGTCCGGCCGTCGGGCATGGGAAGGATGTCGTAGTAGTCGCCGCCCAGATCCGCCGAAGGTTCGAAGTGCGCCACCGCCTGGAACCCCTTCCAGCTCGCCCCGGACTCGGGCAGGAAACTCTCCTGAATCGCCCGCGCCACGGCAAGGTCCGCCTCCAGCTTCTCCTTGCGCTTGGTCTCCTGAAGGAGGGTCTGGATGGAAGCCGCCATTCCGTCGAATGACCGCGCCAGGTCTCCGATCTGGTCGCGGGACCTGGAGTTGACGCGAACGGAGAAATCGCCCTTCGATATCGCCCGCGTTGCGCGGGTGAGGCGGTTGACGTTTCGCACGATCGAGCCCACGAGAACAAAGGCGATGGCGAGAGCCACCAGGTAGACGAAGAGGAGGGCCGCGGCGAGCGCCATGAGCACCCGGGTCACAACCCTCGTCACCTCCGGGACGCCCTGCGCGAAGAGCTGTGAGGCGAGCACGGCCGGCGATGTGCGCGCGATGAAAGCCACGAGCGTTCTCTCGGAGTCCCCGCCGAAGCGCGCCACCGCGCGGTCGAGGTAGATTCCCGTGAGCCACTGCCGGTTCCAGAACCCAGCAGAAGGCTCGGGGGCGTTGAGGGGTCGTACGAAGAGCGGCTCCGCGCTCGTACGGCGCCTCTCCCCAACCCGGAGCTGGAAGCCGGACCGAGAGCGCTGGCCGGTGGCCGGCCGGACGGCAACCTCGTGGCCGGTGCGGTCGGCAAGACGCTGAAGCCAGCGCGCCGACGGATCGTCGACCGGAAGCAGCCGGACGAGGGCGCCGTCGGCGTCCCGGCTTCGAATCGCGATCCAGACGCGGCCCGCTGCGAGGATCGGGTGGGGCTCCGCGAGCTTGTCCACCCAGGCAGCGGAGTCGCCGGGCGAGAGCCACGGCACGTCCGAAGACAGCACCCGGCCGTCTCGATCGATCCGGACGCGCGGCACGGAGTCGCCGGAAGCCCGCACGAGTTCGGCAAGGTTGTTGACCTCCGTCCGGAGGCCGGTCGCAATGAGCTGATGGCAAAGCAGGTATCCGAAGGCGATGAAGAGCGCGGCGAGCAACGGGATCGGGACGATCCCGATCAGGAAGTAGGAAAACGCCAGCCGCAGCGTCAGGCGATGGACGATCAGGCGGAAGAGCTGTCTCCCCCCGCGCCAGAGCAAGATGGAGCCCGACAGCCACGCGAGAAGGACGAAGGGGATCGCGAAGGATCCCAGGGCGTTCGTTTCGCCGTCGATGCTCAGCGCGACGACGGCGAGGAGAAAGAGGCCGAGCCAGATCCACGTGGATTTTCGGAGAGCCACGGCGGCGCCATCTTACAGGCGCGGCGGACACGAATCGGCGATCCGTTACAATCGCAACGAGCCGTGACGTTTCTGCGACAGATCGCCCTTCTCCTCCCTTCGGCGTTTCTCCTCGGTGTCCTGCTCTTCCTGCTGACTCACGGCCGCGGAGACCCGGCGCTGGCGACTTACCCGTTCCTGGAGGCCTGGCTCGGTCCCCCGGGAACCGGGCGGGGAACGCCGGAAGTGCGCTTTCTGATCCAAACGGCCCTCTTCTTCCTGCCGGCCTATCTGGCGGCCCTGCTTCTCGTCTTTGGCGTGACCCTGGCGGAGCGCGCGGTGTTCGGTCGATCGGCCTCGGCGTCCGCCTCGGGATACCGCAGCAGCTTCGCGGCCGCGTTCTCGGTGCTGTTTCTCGGCGTGACGGGCGCCCTCGTCTTCTGGGGCAACGCGGTGGCCTCGCGCAAGGCGCCGGGCGCCCTCGTCGCCCCCCTCGTCGTCGGGCTCGCGCCGTTCGCCGCCGGAGCGGTGGCCGTGCTCCCTGCGGCCGTTCTGGCCGGCCCGATTGCCGCCCTCCGGAAGGCGGGGCGTGCATGAGCGCGCCGTCCCGGCCCATCGTCGTTCTCGACTTCGGTTCCCAGTACACGCAGCTGATCGCGAGGCGGATCCGCGAAGCCCGTGTCTTCTCGGTGGTTCTGCCAGGCACGGCTTCTCAAGAGGAGATCGCACGTTGGAATCCCGCGGGACTGATCCTCTCGGGCGGCCCGCAGAGCGTCTACGAGTCTGGCGCCCCCCTGCCCGCGGCCGACCCGCAGATGCTCGGGGTGCCGACCCTCGGCCTCTGCTACGGCATGCAGTGGATGGCGCACGCTTGGGGGGGCGAGGTGGCCGGGGGCGGCCACCGCGAATATGGACGCTCGCAGGCGCGCGTGTCCACGGACTCCGAGATCTTCGCGGGGCTCGAACAGGAGCAGACCGTCTGGATGAGCCATGGCGACTCCATCCGATCCGCTCCGCCCGGCTTCCGGATCATCGCTTCGACGGACTCGAGCCCCATTGCCGCCTTCGAAAATCGGGCCCTCAAGGTCTACGGGCTTCAGTTCCACCCCGAGGTTCGCCACACGGTTCACGGGGCGTTGATTCTGGAGAACTTCCTCTTCCGTGTCTGCGGGGCGAAGCCCGGGTGGACCATGGCGTCTTTCCGAGCCGAAAAGGTGGAGCGGATACGTTCCCAGGCCCCTTCGGGAGCCGTGATCTGCGCCCTCTCGGGAGGCGTGGACTCCTCGGTGACCGCGATCCTCCTGCGGGAGGCTCTGGGCGATCGGGTGCATCCAATCCTCGTCGATCACGGACTGATGCGGGCGCATGAAAGGCAGCAAGTCGAGGAGGCCTTCCGCCACCTGGGAATCGGGGTCCGGGGAGTCGACGCGTCCGACCTCTTTCTTTCGCGCCTGGCAGGTGTGACCGATCCGGAGGAGAAGCGCAAGATCATCGGTCGAACATTCATCGAGGTCTTCGAGCACGAAGCGAAGGGAATTCCGGGGGCGCGCTACCTGGCACAGGGGACCTTGTACCCGGACGTGATCGAGTCGATCTCGATCAAGGGTCCGTCGGCCGTCATCAAGACTCATCACAACGTCGGGGGGCTGCCGGAGAAGCTCGGCCTCGAGCTGATCGAGCCGGTCCGCGAGTTGTTCAAGGACGAGGTGCGCGCCCTGGGCGCAGAGCTCGGTCTGCCGCGGGAGTTCCTGGCGCGGCACCCGTTTCCGGGACCCGGGCTCGCTGTGCGGATTCCGGGGGAGGTCACGCACGAAAAGGTCGCGATCCTCCAGAAAGCAGACGAAATCGTGCTCGAGGAGATTCGGGCCGCCGGCCTCTACGACACGATTTCCCAGGCGTTCGCGGTGCTCCTGCCGGTGCGCACCGTGGGCGTCATGGGGGACATGCGCACGCACGAGTTCGTCCTGGCGGTGCGGGCCGTCCAGACGACCGACTTCATGACCGCGGACTGGTTTCGGATGCCGCACGATGTTCTCGACGCGATTGCCTCGCGAGTGGTCCGGTCGGTGCGCGGGATCAACCGCGTCGTGTACGACATCACCTCGAAGCCCCCGGCGACGATCGAGTGGGAGTAGAGAGCGGGGACGCTTCCACCCGTTGTCCGAAGCTCGTGGAGTTGCCTGTCTCTCTTCAGGGTGCGGCTCGAAAGGGTGCCAGGCAAAGTGCGATCGCCTCCAGACCTTCTCGGACCGCAGCCGGCGCCCCTCCCAGGGAGACCCGGAAATGACCCGGGCAGCCGAAGAAGGCCCCGGGCACGACCGCGACCCCGTGCTCTGAGAGGAGCCGTCGGGCGAAGGGTTCCGCGTCGGTTTCGCTCCTCAGTAGCGGAAAGGCAATCGTCGCGACGGAGGGGGCGGTGTGGAGCGCCGGGTGCGCGCCGAGGATTTCTCCGAAGCAAGTGCGGTTGGTCTCGATGAGACGTCGGGCCCGCTCTCGGAGGGCGGGGAGGTTCTCGAAGGCGAGGACCGCCAGACGCTCGGCGGGAATGGGGCCGGAGACGTCGACGACGTCCCGGGCGCGGCGGATGCGCTGCGTAATCTCGGGCGAGGCCAGGGTCCAACCGCACCGCAGGGCCGAGAGACCGTAGGATTTCGTCAGGCTGTTGGAGGAGATCAGGAGCGGCGAGAGGCGAGCGGCAGGCGGCGCGACGGGGCCCGAGACCGCATCCAGGTAGACCTCGTCGAAGAGCACCGGAACCCCGGTCTCTTCGGCAAGGCGTGCGATGGCGGAACGCTGCCCTTCCGACGCGAGAACGCCGGATGGATTGTGGGGGTTGGAAACGATCACCAGGCGCGTCGCGGGAGTGAGCGCGGCGGCGACACGGTGGGCGTCCAGCGCGAAATGTTCCTCGGCCGGCCGCGCGAAAAACCGCGGCCGCGCTCCGACCATGCGAACGGCCGCCACGAGCGGATCGTAGCCCGGCGACTCGATCACAGCCTCATCGCCGGACCCGAGCATGGCGGCGCAGACCAGAAAAGTTGCGCCCGAGCAGCCTCCCGCGGTGGCGACCGAATCCGGCCTCACGCCGTAGCGCTCGGCGATTGCCCCAAGCAGAGGTGGGTAGCCGTCGGGGCTCTCTCCCGAAATCTCGAGCGCTTCCCGCGCACCCGGGAGGTCCGACAGGCTGCAGGCGAGCAGATTGCTGCCGGCCAGGTCAATCCGGGGCCGGGTTCGCGTCTTGGCCCACTCCATGTACCTCGCGCGCGCGGGGGCCATCTTCAGATGCCGACGCCCGGACGGCGTCGCGAGAAGGCATGGAAGACAGGCACGCCGACGAGCAGGAGGCCGGCGCCAACGGCGGACCGTCGTGGATTCGTTCGAATGGCGCTGCCGACCGCCAGGGCCGAAGCGAGAAGGAAAAGAACCGGCAGCCAGGGGTAGCCGGGGGTTCGGAACGATCCCGGCTCCCTCTCTGCGAGCGGCCGCCGCCGGCGGAGCAGAATGACCCCGAAAACCGTCAGGCCGAAGAAGATCCAATCTCCGAAGACGACCGAGTCGACGAGCTCGCCATAGGTGCCCGTCAGCACGAGCAGCACTCCCCAGGCCGCCTGCAGGGCGATCGCGGCCATCGGGGTCTGGAAGCGCGGGTGAAGGTCCGCGAGGCCTCGGAAGAAGAGGCCGTCGCGCCCCATCGCGTAGTAGATCCGAGTCTGCGCGAGAAGCGTGAGATCGAGGAACCCAAAGGCGGAGATCGCGATCGACGCGGCGATCAAACGGTCGGCGGCCGGACCGAACAGGAGCCTCGCCGCGTCGGCGGCCGGAGTGGCCGTGGCCGCGAGCCCTCGGGGACCGAGAACCGCGAGCAGCACCGCGTTGACGAGCAGGTACACGGCGATCACGGTCAGCGTCCCCGCGATCAGGGCGACGGGCAGAGTCCGACGCGGATCGCGCGTCTCCTCGGCGACGAGGTTGACCGACTGCCAGCCGCCATAGGCGAAGAGGATGGGCACAAGCGCCGCGCCGAAGGCGGCCGGGCCGGCGGAGAGGGCACGCGCCGCGGGGTCCGCCGCAGGCGGAGGAGCGTGGGGCAGCAGGAGACCTCCCGCGATCAGGACCGCGAGAGCCAGCATCTTCAAGATCACGAGCACGTTCAAGAGCCGGCTGCCCGGCTTGACGCCGAGAACGTTGACGCCGGCGACGGCCAGAATGGCCACGGCCGCGCAGACCGGGGCGGCGGCGGGATCGCGGGAGAAGAGCCGCAGGGCGTACTGCGCGAACGTGATGGCGACCGCCGCAAGCCCTCCTCCCTGGATGAGAGCGAGCGAGGCCCATCCGAAGAGAAACGCCACGAGGGGCGGATAGGTCTCTCGCAGGTACGCGTATTCGCCTCCCGCCCTGGGAAAGAGCGTCGCGAGCTCCGCGAAGGCGAAGGCGCCGGCCAGTGCAATCAGCCCGCCGGCGGCCCAGGCCAAGAGGGCCAGACCCGCGGCCGGGAGCCGCTGCGCGACGATCGACGGAAGGATGAAGATGCCCGAGCCAATGATCCCGCCGACGACGATCATCGTGGCGTCGAAGGGACCGAGCGCCCGGCGGAAGGACATTGCGCTTAGGATAATCGAGCCCTAGAATCGAAATCGTGCCCGGCGATTTCGTCCACCTTCACCTTCACAGTCAATATTCGCTCTTGGACGGCGCCAACCGGCTGCCGGAGCTGTGCAAACGCGTCGGCGAGCTCGGCATGGGCGCGGTCGCGGTGACGGATCACGGAAACATGTTTGGGGCCTTCGGCTTCTACCACGAGGCCGTCAAGAGCGGCGTGCGGCCGATCATCGGCGTGGAGGCCTACATCGCGCCCGGCGATCGCCGGGACCGCGAGGCCCAGGCCGCGAGCGAGTCGGG
The DNA here is from genome assembly GCA_963801275.1 of uncultured Acidobacteriota bacterium. Lineage (GTDB taxonomy): Bacteria > Acidobacteriota > Thermoanaerobaculia > UBA5066 > Gp7-AA6 > DATBFU01. Next base: position 236,301 of record CAWDEF010000001.1, read on the forward strand.
CGAGGGATACGCGTATCACCTGACGATTCTGGCTGCCACGCAGATGGGGTACCGCAACCTCGTGAGGCTCGTCTCGGAGGCCTACCTGACGGGCTTCTACCACCGCCCCCGCATGGACAAGCCGCTCTTGCGCGAGCACGCGGAGGGCCTCATCGGTCTGTCCGGCTGCCTGAAGGGGGAGGTGGCGGGTGCGATGGCGCGGGGTAACTTCGCCGCCGGCAAGAGGGCGTTTCTCGAGTACGAGGAAATCTTCGGAAAGGGCAACTTCTTCGTGGAGATCATGGACCACGGCCTGCCCCAACAGACGGCGATCGTGCCCGACCTGCTGCGTCTGTCGAAGGAAACGGGGGCGCCGGCCGTGGCAACCAACGACAGCCATTACCTGAGGCGTGACGACGCCTTCGCGCACGAGGTCCTGCTGTGCATCGGGATGGGCAAGACGCTCGAGGACGAGCGCCGGATGCGGTTCTACAACGACGAGTTCTACGTCAAGAGCCCGGAGGAGATGCGCTCCCGCTTCCGTTCATGGACCGAGGAGGCCGTGCCAAACTCGGTCGCGGTGGCCGAGCGGTGCGCGGTGTCGCTCGACCCCGAGGGGCTGCAGCTGCCGACCTTCGCCGCGCCACCGGGGCAGACTCCGGCGGAGTACTTCCGCGACATGGCGCGCGCGGGCCTCGAGCGACGCCTCGCGGAGACCCCCCTGGCGGCTCCGGCCGAGAAGTATCGCGAGCGGCTCGGGTACGAGATCGGCGTGGTCGAGAAAATGGGGTTTCCGTCCTACTTCCTGATCGTGTCCGATTTCATAAGCTTCGCCCGGGGCAAGGGGATCTCGGTTGGGCCGGGACGGGGCAGTGCGGCCGGTTCGATCGTCTCGTGGGCCCTGCGGATCACCGAGATCGACCCCCTGCGGTACGACCTCCTCTTCGAGCGCTTCCTGAACCCCGAGCGCATCTCGATGCCCGACATCGACATCGACTTCTGCCAGGCGCGGCGCGGCGAGGTCATCGAGTATGTGACGAAGAAGTACGGCCGCGAGAATGTGGCCCAGATCGTGACCTTTTCGCAGTTGAAGCCGAAGCTCGCCGTACGCGACGTCGCGAGGGTTCTCTCGCTCCCGGTCTCGACGGGCGACCGCATCGCCAAGCTCGTGCCCGACGGGCCCGACGTCACGTTTGAACGGGCGCTAAGAGAATCGCCCGGGCTCAAGGAGCTGGTCGCGTCGGACGAATCGGTCGCAAAGGTCGTCCGGATCGCCGAGCGCCTCGAGGGACTCTCGCGCCATGCAGGAATGCACGCAGCCGGCGTGGTGATCGCGCCGCGCCCGATCACCGACTACCTGCCGCTCTACCGGACCAACAAGGACGAGATCACGACGCAGTTCGACATGAACGCCGTCGAGAAGATGGGACTCCTGAAGATCGATTTCCTCGGCCTGATCACCCTCGACATTCTGGACGCCACGGTGGAGGGCGTGAAGGAACGCACCGGAGCCGCGATCGACCTGGACCACCTGCCGCTCGACGACGAAAAGACTTTCGAGCTCTTCCGCTCCGGCAAGACCGCCTGCGTCTTCCAGTTCGACTCCTCGGGCATGCGGGATCTTCTCCGCCGCGCGACGCCCCGGGTCTTTGCGGACCTCGCGGCCCTGAACGCGCTCTACCGTCCTGGTGCGCTGGACGCGGGCACCGTGGAGGAGTACGTGCGCCGCCGCAACGGGACGAGCCGCGTCTCCTATCCGCTTCCCGAGATTGCCGACATCCTGGAGGAGACCCTGGGCATCCTGGTCTACCAGGAGCAGGTGATGCGGATCGCGTCCTGCGTGGCGGGCTACTCGCTCGCCGAAGCGGACCTGCTGCGCAAGGCGATCGGGAAGAAGAAGAAAGAGATCATGGCCGCCGAGGGCGAGAGATTCCTCCGCCGCTCGATCGAGCACGGAACGCCGAAAAAAAAGGCGCAGGAGCTCTGGTCCCTGATCGAGCCCTTCGCCCGATACGGCTTCAACAAGTCGCACGCGGTTGCCTACGCGCTGGTCGCCTACAAGACCGCTTACCTGAAGGCCCACTATCCCGTCGACTTCCTCGCCGCGACGCTCTCGGCCGAGATCGGGTCGACGGACGGCATCGTCAAGGTGATCGGGGACTGCATCGAGATGGGCGTTCCCGTTCTGCCCCCGGACATCAACGAGTCGCGAAAGAACTTCGCGGCGGTGGGCGATGCGATCCGGTTCGGCCTGGCCGCGATCAAAGGCGTAGGCGAGTCCGCCGCCGAGGCCGTCCTGGAAGAGCGACGCCAGCGGCCGTTTGCCTCCTTCACGGACTTCGCGCTGCGAATGGAGTCGCATCTGGTCAACCGCCGCACGCTCGACGCCCTGATCGGGGCGGGCGCCTTCGACTCCCTCGGCCGCAATCGCGCGACACTCACGGGAGCGGCCGACCATGTCCTCGGGCTGGCCCAGCGACGCCGCGAGGAAATCGCTCTGGGCCAGGCGAACCTGTTCGGGCAGGGCGGCGAGGACGCGGGACCGCCGCGGGACGACTTCCCGGATCTTCCCGAATGGCCCCTAGACGACCGCCTGAAGGGCGAGAAGGACGTCCTCGGTTTCTACGTCACCGGGCATCCGCTGACGCGCCACTCGGAAGAGATCGCACGCTTTGCCGACGCGAAGGTCGCGGAGCTCGCGGACCGCGTGGACCAGACCGTCCGGGTGGCCGGCGTCCTCACGCAGCTCAAGAAACAGAAGATCAAGAAAGGCGTCAACGAGGGCAAGACGATGCTCAAGGCCGTCCTCGAGGACACGAGCGGCAGCGTTCCCGTGTGCATCTTCGCGAGCCTGTACGAGAAAGTGGGAGGTTGGGTGGCGACCGATCTGCCGGTGCTCGTGGGGGCGATGGTCCGGGAGTCCGGAGCCGCCATCGAGCTGACGGTTCAGGACATCGCGCCGCTGGAGGGGATCAACGAGCGCCGCGCCCGGGAGGTCGAGATTCGCGTGAACCTGGCTCTGGCCGACGAGCGGGTGCTCAAGCTGCTGCGAGAGAGCCTCGCCTCCTTCCCGGGCACCACGCCCGTTTCGATCCGCCTGGTGCGACCCGGGGAGTTCGAGGCGCGCCTGAAGGCCGCCGACTCGATCCGTGTCGCTCCATCTCCGAAACTGACGAGCGAGATCCGCGCCCTGGCGGGGGAGGACTCGGTCCAGTACGTCTTCGACTAATCGGCCGAGGATCCCGTCCGCGTCGCGACTCCTGCGCCGCTTGCCCGACGCCTCGCGAGATGTCCTGCGGCAGGCTTCGGCGCTGTCACGGAGCGGGAAGGTCTCCCTCTCTCTGGCCGGGGGTGCGGTGCGCGACCTTCTTCTGGGGCGTCCGGTGAGGGATCTCGATTTGGTGATCGAAGGCGACGGCATTGCGTTCGCCAGGCGTCTCGCGTGCCGGCTGTCGTCTCCGGGGCTGCGAGTGCACCCCCGGTTCGGGACGGCCACGATCGACCTTCCGGGCGGCGGAAGACTCGACGTCGCATCCGCGCGCAAGGAGACCTATCCTCGACCCGGTACGCTGCCCGAGGTGTGCCCCGCGACCCTCGACGAAGACCTCGCCCGGCGCGACTTCACGGTCAACGCGATGGGCCTGCGGCTGGGGCCCGGGAGGCCGGGCCTGACCGACCCGTACGGCGGACGGAAAGATCTCTCCCGGCGTGCGATCCGCATGCTTCACGCCGGGTCGGCTTGGGACGATCCCACCCGGTGCTTTCGCGCCGTGCTGTATGCGAATCGCCTCGGCTTTCGAATCGAACCCGCCACGCGGCGATGGATCGAGGATCGTGCCCGGGAAGGGATCCTCGGACGCCTGTCGGGCGACCGTCTCCGCCGAGAGATCGCGCGGCTCCTTTCGGAGCCCCACCGGGCCCGGGCGGTCGGCCTGCTCTCCCGCCTCGGCCTCGACCGGGCAATCCACGAGTCCCTGGCGGCCTCACGGGGCACCCGGGCGCTCCTGGCGCGGGCGGAACGCCTGGATTCCTCTTCGGGCGGTTCAGGCACCTGGTTCGCCTATCTGCTCGTTTGGGCTTCAGGCCTCCGGACGGCCGAGGCCCGTACGCTCGGGCGCGCACTCAATCTCCCGCGCCGGCAGAGGCAGGTTCTGGATCGGTGGCCGCAACTGCAGAGGCGGCTCGGGCGGCCGGCGGGAGCCGTGTCCGCCGATCTCTCCGACGACGAGATGTTGGCGGCGGCGGCCTGCTTCCCGCGCCGCCGACCGGCCTCGCCGGATCCGGCCCTGGTCGTGCGGGGAAGAGACCTGGTGGCGGCGGGGATTGCGCCGGGGCCTGCAATCGGCCGCGCCCTCGCTGCGACGCGCACGGCCCGCCGGGTCGGGCGCATCGCCGCCGACGAGGAACTCGCCTTCGCGCTCGTGGCGGCCACCCGTGCGGGAGGTTCCCGATGATGCGGGCGGGGTCGGCCGCTCTTCTGCTCGCCTTCGCGGCGGCAGCTCTGGGAGCTTCGGAGCCCTCGCCTCCGACTTTCTGTGTCGAGTGGGTGGAGCAGTCGCGCGAGGCTTATGAGCGGATGACCCTCTTCGTGGATCGCGCGCTGGTGTGGAAGCGAAACCGGGCGGGCGCCGAACAGCTGAAACGAGAGCGTCTCCCGAAGGAGGAGGCCGAGTTCTACTGCGACTACTTTCGAAGCGACGCGATCTGGTCGGCACCCGACGACCTCCGCAGTGGCATGACCGGAGATCTGCTGAAGCAGTCCGTCGTGACGCTCGCCCGGCCCGACGGCACCCGAAAGGTCGTTCGGTTCGACGAGCTCTCGGCGCTGACGCTTGAGACCGCCGCCCTGCGATCCTCGCTCGACGGCCTGAAGGGAATCTTCACTGCGCCTCTCGCCCCTGCGTCCCGCTTTCGCGTGGAATACCTGCCTCCCGGAACGATCCTCAAGCGTTTCGACGGCGTTCTCTTTCGCGTCAAGCGGGTCGAGGTGCAGAAGGGTGTCGTCGAGCTCGAAGGGGTCAACGAGCCCTACTCCGAGTACCGCAAGATCGAAGAGCTCCGGTTTCTGTTCTCGCCGCCGGAAGGGCCTTGATCCGGAAGAGGGCTGAGGCCGGGGCGCGGGCGGGATCGTGGGGGGCCAAGAAGTTCCTCCGGATCTCGGCGGGCCCGTGGCGGGGCCGGCGGCTGGAAGTACCGCCGGCGGCCCGTCCCACGAGCGGGCGGGCCCGCGAGGCGCTGCTCGACATCCTGAAAGCCCGAATTCCGGGGGCTCACGTGCTCGATCTCTATTCCGGAAGCGGGGCCGTTGGTCTGGAGTCCGTTTCCCGCGGTGCGGCGCGAGCAGTCCTCGTCGAGGAGGAGGCTGGCGCGCTCAGCCGAAATGTCACGAGGCTGGCGCCCGGCGAGCAACGCGTCGAAGTGCTCGGCATGCCGGCCGAGTCCGCGCTAGCGCTGCTCGCCCGCCGGGGCGACCGATTCGAGATCGTCTTCGCGGATCCACCCTACGGCGCCGGCGTGCCGGAAGTGATCGGCCGCGGCATCGAACGGGTTCTCTCGGCCGATGGCGTCTTCGTGCTCCAGACCGACCGCGCGGTCGGGGAGGCGGCGCCCGGCAGGCTCCGCCGCGTGGATCGACGGGAGTACGGGCGCAACGTCTTCGTCTTCTACGGGCCCCCCGGCACGGCTTTTTGACCGTCGCGCGCTGAAAATGCTAACCTGCGCGTTTCCGAAACGACCGGCCGAAGAACCCCCCAAGAGGAGTCGGAATGCTTCAAAACGGACGGCACTACTTCACTTCCGAATCGGTCACCGAAGGGCACCCCGACAAGATCGCCGATCAGATTTCCGATGCGATCCTGGACGCGGTCCTGCGCGACGACCCGATGGGGCGCGTGGCCTGCGAGACGCTGGTGACGACCGGTCTCGCCTTCATCGCCGGAGAGATCTCGACGAAGACGTACGTCGACTTTCCGTCCGTGGTTCGCCACACGATCAAGGAGATCGGCTACACGCGCGCCAAGTTCGGCTTCGACTATGAGACCTGCGCCGTCATTTCCTCGATTGACCCGCAATCGCCCGACATCGCCCAGGGAGTGGACACCGGAGGCGCCGGAGACCAGGGCCTGATGTTCGGGTTCGCCGTCCGCGAGACCGAAGAGCTGATGCCCCTTCCGTTGACCCTGGCCCACCGGCTCGTGCAGCGGCTCTCGCACGCCCGGCGCAGCGGCGAGATGGATTTCCTGCGGCCGGACGGCAAGTCGCAGGTGACCGTCGAGTACGAGGGCAGCCGGCCGATTGGCGTCGAGACCGTCGTTGTCTCGACCCAGCACGCCGAGGCGATGAAGCACTCCCAGCTACGGGAGGCGATCATCGAGGAGATCATCAAGCCCGTGATCCCGGAGGCCCTCCTGACGCCCCGGACCAAGTACCACGTCAATCCGACGGGCCGATTCGTCATCGGCGGGCCCCAGGGCGACGCGGGGCTGACGGGGCGAAAGATCATCGTGGACACCTACGGCGGCAGCGCGCCGCACGGGGGCGGGGCGTTCTCGGGAAAGGACCCGACGAAAGTGGACCGTTCGGCGGCCTACATGGCCCGCTACGTGGCGAAGAACCTGGTCGCCGCGGGGATCGCGGACCGGGCTCTGATCCAGCTCGCCTACGCGATCGGCGTTGCCGATCCCGTCTCCGTTCACGTGGAGACCTACGCAACGGGCAAGATTCCGGAAGAGCGCATGGTCGCTCTCGTGCGCGAGCACTTCGCCCTGACGCCCAAGGGGATCATCGAGTCGCTCGACCTGAGGCGCCCCATCTACAAGCAGACGGCGGCCTTCGGCCACTTCGGCCGCAATCTGCCGGAGTTCACCTGGGAACGGACCGACAAGGCCGCGGCCCTGGCCAAAGCGGCCGGTGTCGAGCCGGCCGTGACGGCGGCGCGATGAGCCGCGTCGAGGCGGCGGCCCGCAACGACGTCAAGGACCGATCGCTGGCCGATCGTGGGCGCTTGCGGATCGAATGGGCGGACCGCACGATGCCGGTCCTTCGCCAGGTCCGGGAGCGGTTTGCGGAGGAAAAGCCCCTGGCGGGCGTGCGCCTGTCCGCCTGCCTGCACGTCACCTCGGAAACCGCCAACCTTGCCCGCACGCTCGCGGCCGGAGGCGCCGACGTCGTGCTGTGCGCGTCCAATCCGCTCTCGACGCAGGACGACGTGGCGGCCTCCCTTGCGGTGCACGACGGCATTGCCGTGTACGCGATCAAGGGCGAGGATCACCGAACCTATTACGACCACATCCGCGCCGCCCTCGCGCACCGGCCTCACGTTACGATGGACGACGGCGCGGATCTGGTGTCCTCCCTGATCTTCCTCGCCCTGGGCAAGGATCAGGAGATCGACCCGGTCCTGCGCGAATGGGCACGAGGCCTTTCGGGCGGGGAGCGGAAGGCGTTGCTCGACGGAATCGTCGGAGGAACCGAAGAGACGACGACCGGAGTCATCCGCTTGCGCGCGATGGAAAAGTCGGGCGTGTTGCGGTTTCCCGTCGTGGCCGTCAATGAAGCCAAGACCAAGCACCTCTTCGACAACCGGTACGGCACCGGGCAGTCCACCATGGACGGCATCATTCGCGCGACGAACCTGCTCGTCGCCGGACTGAACGTCGTCGTGGCAGGCTACGGCTGGTGCGGGCGCGGCGTGGCGATGCGGGCGCGCGGCCTCGGCGCGAGCGTCATCGTCACCGAGATCGATCCGACCAAGGCGATCGAGGCCGTGCTCGATGGGCACCGCGTCCTGCCGATGGAGCAGGCGGCGGCTCTGGGCGACGTTTTCGTCACGGTCACCGGCAACAAAGGAGTGCTGCGGGACGAGCATTTCCGCGCGATGAAGGACGGGGCCATCGTGTGCAACTCGGGCCACTTCAACGTCGAAATCGACATCCCGGCGCTCGAAGCTCTGTCGCGTGGCCGCCGCAGGATTCGTGAGTTCGTGGAAGAGTTCGCTCTTTCCGACGGCCGCCGGCTCCATCTGCTTGCCGATGGCCGTCTCATCAATCTGGCAGCGGCCGAGGGGCATCCCGCGTCCGTCATGGACATGTCGTTTGCCAATCAGGCCCTCGCGGCGGAGTACATGGTCCGGAGCCACGCCGAGCTCGAAAACCGTGTTTATGCGGTTCCAGAACCGATCGACCGGGAGATCGCGCGCTTGAAGCTCGCAGCCATGGGAACGACGATCGACAGGCCCACTCCCGAGCAGGAGCGCTACATGAGTTCCTGGGAAGAAGGGACCTGATCCGCAGATTCCTGCTCGCCCTCGTGCTCTGCGGCGCCGGGGGAGCCCTCGCGGAGGAACCGCTCCGGATCGGCGAGATCCGGATTCACACTCTGGATGTTTTTGCTCCCGAAGAAGAGGCCCGCGGCTGGGTCTATCGGGCCGCCAACGGCCTGCACATCGAAACGCAGGAAGCGGTCATCCGACGGTTTCTCCTCTTCGAAGAAGGGGAGGCCTACGACCCGAGCCTGCTCGCCCAGACCGAGCGCAACCTCCGTGCCCTGCCGTTTCTCCGATCGGCGACCGTGACGGCGCTGGCTCCCCGCGACGGGACCGTGGACGTCGACGTCGTCACCAAGGATGCCTGGACGACGGCGCTCGCCGTCAAGTTCGGGCGCGGCGGGGGAGTCGTGACCTGGGCCGCCGGTGTCACCGAGCAGAACGTCCTCGGGCTCGGCAAGGAGGTGGGCTTTCTCTACGACGACGACGTCGAGCGAACGACGCGCCGCTTCCAGTACAAGGATCCATCGCTTCTGGCCTCCTACTGGGCGGCCTCGGTGCTCTACGCCGACAACTCCGACGGCTACCAGCGGCTGGTGGGCATCCGGAGGCCTTTCGTTTCGTCGGTGGATCCGCATGCCGGCGACGCGTTCTGGAACCGTTTCAAGCAGGACGACCGGATCTATTCTTCGGGGGTCGTCGAATCCGAATTCTCCCAGCGGCATGAGCAGGTCCGGATCTCGGGAGGGATGGCGCTCTCGCGCGGGTCTTCCCGGGCGCGACGGCTGGCGGCGGGGATCGATTTCTTTCAGGACGAGTTCACGGCGCTGCCCGGGCAGACCGAGGGCCCCCTGCCGACGACGCGGGATTTTCGGTACGTCTTCGTGGGCTTCGAAGATGTCCAGACAGACTTCATTTCGGAGCGCTTCGTCAACCGTTCCGAGCGCATGGAGGACTTCAACCTGGGGACCCGGATCGCCGCGCAGGTCGGCATCTCGCCTCGGGCTTTCGGAGCCCCCGACAACAGCTTCGCCGTGGCCGCCGAGTTTTCGAGCGGGTGGCGGATCGGGTCCGATGCCTTCCTCCAGGCCGGGGCGACCTTCCGCTCGCGCCTCGACGGAGGGATCGAGAACGGGATGCTTCATGGCATTCTCACGTTCGTGTGGAAGCATCCGACGCACCTCCTGCAGACGACCGTGGCGCAGCTCGCCTTCGATCGGGGCTGGAATCTCGACCGCGATATCCAGTTCTTCGCCGACGGCGACCACGGGCTGCGCGGGTACCACCTCTACGCCTTTGAGGGCAACCGTCGCATCGTCGCCAACGTCGAGCATCGCATCTTCGGCGGGTTCGAGGTTCTTCAGCTCTTCTCCCTTGGAGCCGCGGTGTTCGTCGACAGCGGCGTGGCCGTGCCGCCAGGGGTACCGCTCACGTTGTCGAGCCTCAAGACCGACGCAGGAGTGGGCCTTCGGATCGGCATCTCCCGGTCGGCCAGCAGCTCCGTGCTTCGGCTCGATTGCGCCTACGCGTTCAACGAAGACCCCCTCGGCCGGAGGGGCTGGCTGCTGTCCTTTTCCGGAGGACAGGCCTTTTAGGCGAGCCTTGGACTCGGCCGGCCCGATCGACGACTTCCCGGCTCGCCTCGGAAGAGGAGTTTTCGAGGCTGCGCCGCTTAGGTGCGGAGCTTCAGGAGCAGGATGGCCGCGGCCGTCGCGAAGAGGACGTCGGGCGTCCAGGCTGCCAGGGCCGGAGGCAGGGCCCCCACGCCTCCCAGGCGGCTGAAGAGCTCCGAGAAAACAAGAAGGGCCATGCCGAGCAACAGCCCGATGCCGATGCCTGCAAGGGCTCCGCGGCGGCCCATCCGGAAGGCGAAAGGCAGCGCCACGAGCGACATCAGGGGAATCAGAAGGGGCCGCGCAAACCTTTCGGCCAGGGCGGTCCGAAGCCCCTCGGTCGGGTAACCGGCGCGTGAGAGCCTGCGCACGTACCGGGCCAGTTCGCCATAGCCCATCTGCTCGGGAGGCCTGGCCTCCGTGCGGAAGGATGTCGGAGGATCCCCGGGTACGGGCTCTTCGAGAAACGTGGCGTACGAAATCTCCTGCCTCTCGGAAAAGGCTCGGGTCCACCCCTGGCGAAAACGCCAGATTCTCCCATCCCACTCCGCGTCGCGCGCGGCGGTCCTGCGCACGAGCTGGAAGTCCGGACCGATTTCGAAAACGGAAGGGGAGAGCAAGGTGCTTGCCACGGGGGGTCCCTCTTCCCGGTGCCAGATGCGCCCCGAGGAATCGTAGTGCCACGTTCGGTCGGCGGCCGTGACGAGCCCCTGATCCGGCGCGCGGCCGCGAAGCATGTTCCGGTAGCGGGCCTCCTTCTCCTGCGCAAGGGGGAGGACCGTTTCGGCGGCCCAGAACGAAAGCCCTCCTGCCATGACGGCCGCTATCAGGATGGGAGTCCCCAGCCGGTGGAGGGAGACGCCGCCCGCCCGGCAGGCGGTGTCCTCGTTGTTTTTCGAGAGAGCACCGAAGGTCAGAAGGGTCGCCACCAGCACCACGAAGGGCGCGATCTGGTGACCGATCGAGACGAGGAAGTTTCGATAGTAGCCGAGCACGACGTCGGGTGGCGGGTGATGCCGGAGGATCTCGTCGGACTGATCGGCGTAGTCGACGATCGCCGCGATCGCGAGGACCGACAGAAAGACGAGGGCGAAAGCCGAGAGGAATCGAGTCAGGACGTACCGGTCGAGGATGGACGGGAAACGAAGAAAGCCTCCGAGCCAGGCCCGGCCGGGCCGTGCGGCAGCCGGGACTTCGCGTGCCGCCGGGAGAGCCGGCCGGGTGCGCCACCATCGGGCGCGCTCGCGCCCGAGGCCGCGCAGCAGGAAGAGCCCGAGGGCAACCAGCAAGGCATCGGGAAGCCAGATGGCCGCCGCTGGTGGCAGCGTTCCCTTCTGTGCCCAGGTCTCGCCACTCGAGAGGAGCACGTAGTAGGCGAGCAGAATGCCAAGGGATAGAGCGAAGCTGCTTCCCCGGCCGCCCCGGCGGGACGTCTCGGCCAGAGGGATCCCCACGAGAGCGAAGGCGAGACAAGCGAACGGAATCGCGAACTTCTTGTGGATCTCCACCCAGGCCAGGCGGTGGCGTTCGGAAGTCTTCGTGGCCCTGGCCGCGGAGGCGACCAGATCCGAGAGCGACTGCGCCCTCAAACCCTTCTCGTACGTGATCCGGGATCGGGAGTCGCGTGTCACGCCGCCGGCAAAGAGGATTCGCTGCGACCGGTTCCAGCTGACCCGGTATCGTGAGGGATCCGAAGGAGAGTACTGGTGGACCGTCGAGGACTCCAGATCGAGCCACAGCCGGTCCTCTTCGAGCCGCAGCGCACCCCGGCGGGCGAGGACGACTTCGTCCCGGTCCGAAGCGGGATCCTCGTCGGAGAGGCTGAGAAAGACCCCTTCGAGCGAGCGTCCGTCCACCCCTACGCGGTCGAAGAAGAGTGTGACCCCGGGCCGCGGCTCGCGAAAGGTCCTCGGAGAGATCACGTTGACGATCGAAGTCGCGGCGATGCGTGCCATCGTCAGTCCCAGAAGGTCGTTGGCACGCGGAAGGACGGCGTTGTAGAGGAAGAAAACGAGGATGGCCAATCCTGTCCCTGCCGCCAGGAGGGGCCGGTAGATCGCCCGGGGCCCCACGCCGCAGGCGCGGAGAGCCACAAGTTCGGAGTCGGCAGACAATCGCCCGACGCCGACGAGCACGCCGAGCAGAAAGGCCATCGGCAGCGTGAGAACTACGATCCACGGAACCGAGAGGAGGAGCATCCATGCGACCTCGGCCGCCGTTGCCGTCCGCCGGACGAAGAAATCGGTCAGCAGGAAGATCGTGCGGACCAGAAGAAGGAAGGTGTAGGCGGCAAAGCCCAGAAGCAGCGGCGGCCAGACCTCACGAAGGACGGACCGCGAGGTGAGTCGCATCGAGGCTCACATAGTCGGCAGTCGAGCGTATACAGTCAACAGAAACCCGTTGCGGCAGGCGGTCGACGGTGCCTAGCAGTGTCCGATAAGATATATTATGTATAACGCCGACGAATGTTCCTGAGCGCCCCCCCCGTCCGTCGGCGGAGTACCCTCCCCAATACGTCCCGCAGGCGCTTGTCGACATGGCCGCTGCCCTTGAGCGGAGGGTCGTCGGGCACCAGAGTCTCGAGACGTTCCGGCGTCGCCGTCGAATGGAAGCCAGTCGCTTGTTAGGCGGAGGCTGGATCCTTGGCCGGGGTCATGAGGCGCAGCGACTCGAGGCGGTGTCGGCGCGAAGTCGCCGCTCGGCAATCGTACCGCTCCGCCGTCCCGTCACGCGAGTCAGCCGAACCGAGCGAGGCATGCGTCGGTGGCTAGGCAAGCGATTTCGCGAGAGGTCACTTGCCACGCGAGAGACGAATCTCGCCCGACTCGAGCTGTCGGAGAATCTCGCGCAGCGTGCTCACGACCTCGCTCTTATCCACCCGCGCCTTCTGGAAGGAAAGGTTCAGCTTGAAAGGCGAGCCTTTGGGGCGGTACACGAAGGCGAAGTGTCGTCCGCGCTTCGCATCGGAAGAGCCGGACTTCTTCTGGGCGCGCAGATCGTCGCGCGTGGATCCCGCGACGACCCGTTCGATTGCCTCCTCCATCTTCCCGCGATCCGAGAGGCGCGCGATCTCCAGGAGCACGGAGCGCGCGCCGATGTCGGCGCGCCGACACTCCTCGCGCAGGTCCTCCGGAATGTCGAGGAGGGAGAGCGCCTCCGTGATCGACACCCGCGATTTTCCGACGGCGTCGGCGATCTTCTGCTGCGTGTAGCCGGGCTGACGCGTGAGCACGGCGTAGCCTTCCGCCTCCTCGAAGGGATGCAGATCCATTCGGTGCAGATTCTCTATGAGCGCGAGCTCCATCATTTCGGGCTCGGAGACTTCGAGCTCGATGCAGGGCACCTCGGTCAACCCTGCCTCGATGGCCGCCCGGAAGCGGCGCTCCCCCGCAATGATGGTGTAGCGCCCGTCACCGTTCGGCCGAACGAGCAGCGGCTCCAGAATTCCCTTGGACTCGATCGAGCGGGCGAGTTCCGTCAGGTCGCCGACGCTGCTGCGCGGTTGATCGGGATTGGTCTCAATCTCCTCGATCGGGATCCAGCGGCCGAGAGAGGCGCCGAACCGCTCCGAGAGGGTTTCGACGAAGTGCGAGTCGTGTCGCATCCGTGCTTCCTGCGGAAGGCCTCGTCTCTTAGACACGGGACAGCACCTCCTCGGAGAGGGAGTAGTACTCTGCGGCGCCGCTCGATCGCGGCGCGTAACTGAAGATCGACTCCTGGTGCGCCGGGCTCTCCTCCAGGCGCACGCTCTTGGAGATGGTCGTCTTGAAGACCTTGTCGCCGAAGACCGCCGCGATCTGCTTGTAGACGTCCTTGCCGAGCACGGTGCGGCGGTCGTGCAGCGTGATCACGACGCCGAGGATGCGGAGGTGCGGGTTCGGCCGAGCCTTGATCTTATCGATCGTCTCGAGAAGGTCGTCGGTTCCTTCCAGAGCAAAGTAGGAGGACTGGATTGGTATCAGAATGTGGCTGGAGGCGACCATCGCATTGACGGTGATCATGCCGAGGGTGGGCGGCGTGTCGATGAGCACCGCGTCGTAGCGCCGGCGCACCGGATCGATCTTGTCCCGGAGGCGGAAGTGCCCGTCGAACTCTCCCAGAAGCTTCGACTCGATCTTCGCGAGCGAGATACGGGCCGGCGCCAGGTCGAGATTTGGAAAACCCGAAGGCCGGATCACGTCCTTGAAGGTCACCGCCGGGTCGGTCAGAAGCTCGTACATCGATCGCTCCACCGTCTTTCGATCGAGATACGACATCGTGCTGTTGCCCTGGGGGTCCAGGTCGACCAGAAGCGTCTTCATCCCCTTCTGGGCGATGGCAGCGGCGAGATTGATCGCCGTGGTGGTCTTGCCGACGCCGCCCTTCTGGTTGGTAATGGAGATGATCACGAGGTCGCAGTGTATCCGCGAAGTTGCCGGTTGTCAGTTCTCAGTTGGCGGCGCGTCGTCCTGAGGAACACCGGGAGGGGCAGGTGCGGCTACATCTTGTACTTTCCGAGGTCTTCGGGGCTCACTTCTTCCAGCCACTTCCTGAGCCGTTCGGGATCCGGCTCCCCCGTCTCCGCGCGCAGGCTCTTGCTCTTCTCGAGAACTTCCTGCTCGACGAAGATCTCCGCCTCGGACCGTAGCGCGAGCGCGATGGCATCGCTCGGTCGCGAGTCGATGTCCCAGTGGGTGTCGCCGCGGGTCAAGTGGATGCGAGCGAAGAAAGTATTGTCTTTCAACTCATTGATCACGATCCGGTCCACCCGGGTATTCAGTTCCGAGAGCACGTTTTTCAGAAGGTCGTGGGTCATGGGCCTGGGGGTCGCGACCTTCTCCATCTCGAGAGCAATGGCGTTGGCCTCGAAGAGCCCCACCCAGATCGGCAGAAACAGCCCGTCGTCCGCATCCCGCAGAATCACGACCGGCATGTTGGAAACCGGGTCCATGAGGAGACCCTTGATTTCCATCTTCACCATCGTCATGGCTCAGCCTCCTGTGGCGCGGTCGTCGGATCCGAGAGACGCCCGAGCAGGGAGTTGGGTAAGCCGCGCAGGATCCGGACGCGAGCATATGCCCCGGGTGGGATCGCGTCTGCTCCCTCGACGTGGACGATGCGATTGCAGGCCGTCCGGCCCCGGCTCTGCCCTTTTCGGTCCGCGCCCTCGACCAGAATCTCGAACTCCCTGCCTTCGAGGCTCCGATTGATTTCGGCCTGAATCCGCTCCTGAAGCCCGAGGAGTGCCGCCAGGCGATCGGCCGCGACGGTCTCGGGAACCTCCGATGCTCCGCCCCAACGTGCGGCCGCCGTTCCCGGCCGGACAGAATAGCGAAAACCGAAGAGGCTCTCGAACCTCACCTCCTCAACCAAATCGAGGGTCGCCCGAAAATCCGCGTCCGTCTCCCCGGGGAAGCCGACGATGAAGTCGGACGAGATCGCAACACCCGGTACCGCCGCTCGGATCCTGCGTACGGTTTCCACATAGTCGGCGACCCCGTACCGGCGCTTCATCCGATACAGAATCCGATCCGAGCCGGACTGAGCGGGAAGATGGAGATACGGCGCCACGACGCCACCCGCCGCCAGGGCTTCCACCATTTCGTCATCGACCAGCCGGGGATGCGACGTGAGGAACCGCAGTCGCCGGATTCCCGGAACCCCGGCGCCCCGGCGCAGCAATTTTCCGAGGCCGAATCCCTCCCCAGGGTCGCGATACGCGTTGACCGTCTGCCCCAGGAGGGTGACCTCGGTGTAGCCGCGCCCTGCCAGGTGGGAAAGCTCCTCGAGGATCTCCCCCGCTGCACGGCACCGCTCGCGCCCGCGCGTAAATGGCACGATGCAGAAGGTGCAGTACTGGTCGCACCCCTCGATGATCGTCACGTAGGCCTGGAAGGGCGAGCCTCGAGTGATCTGCCGGAACTGATAGACGGGAGATTCCGTCGGCAACTCCCGCGCGACCAGATGACGACGCTCCTCGCGAACCCTCTCGACGATCCCACCGAGCTGCTCGACTTGTCCGGTGCCCGCGACGAAATCCACCCAGGGGGCCCGTTCCAGGATCTGGTCGGCCTCGACCTGAGCCACGCATCCGGTCACGCCGATCAGAAGATCGGGCCGCTCCCGCTTGCGGCGCCCAAGCACTCCGAGCGCGCTGTAGACCTTTGCTTCCGCCTTCTCGCGCACGGCGCAGGTGTTCAGGATGATCACGTCCGCCTCGGCGCCTTCCCCCGCCGGGGCGAGACCCAGCCCTTCGAGTTGGCCGGAGATTCGCTCGCCGTCGAGCACGTTCATCTGGCAGCCCCAGGTCTCGACTCTGTAGTGGCCCGAAGGGTAAGTCGTTCCTGGTCTGTTGGTTAGGCGACCGGTGGGCATGTTCATTCGCGGATCCACCCAGGCAGCGCGCCCGCCTTTCTCGCCTTCTCGGGAAGCTCCGCCAGATCCTTCTCAGCGCCCTCGAGGTCGCGCCGCGCGGTCTCGAGTTCCTCTCTCTTCTTGTCCCAGGCCGGCTTGATGACGTTGTCCCGATAGAGGCCGTCGTCCCATGCGTAAAAGTCGTTCTCGAGCTTCCTGGCCTCTCCATCGAGCGCAGCCACCCGTTCTCTCAGATCGGAGACTCTCTGGCGCAGGCTTCTCGCCGTCTCCCGCCATCTGGCCTCCTCCTGAGCCTCCTCGGATTCGGGCGCGGGACCAGATGGCTGCGCCGAGGGCGTGCCATTCGGCGGGGCCGCCGCCGGGGGCTGCCCGGTCGGCCGAGGAGTCACCTGCCAGGTCGTAAGTTTTCCCCGGTTGGGGTCGGTCACCAGCGTACGGTTGGTGATCGCGACCCCCGGTTTGGGAGTCTCGACGCCTTGGCGGGACTCGGAGGCCGCGCGGACAACGTCGGCCAGACTCTGGCCCTTCCGGGGGCCGGGCGTGCTCGTCGTTGAAGGGTTCGAGTGCGACCGGCCGAAGCCCCCGGAGAGCCGGGGAGTCGGGGTCACCGCCGGTGTCGGGTCGGCCAGGGCCCAGGACGCCGCGAGCGCCACCGCGGCGAAAGCGGTCTGACTCTTCACGGCGCGGTGGTCCCCTCTCGGCCGTAGGCGTCCTCCAAACGAACGACGTCGTCGAGTTCCGGCGAAGAGACCTCCACCAGCTCGCAAACGGCCTCCGCGCGCATGCGGTGGCGAACTCCCGGGCGAACTCGGAAGGCCTCTCCGGGGCCGAGCTTGAATTCCCGCATCGCGCCATCGACCTCGACGGAAAGGTACACCTCACCCGAGAGAACGTACAGCGACTCGTCCTTTCTTTCGTGGTACTGGAGAGACAGGCGGTGGCCGGGCTCGATATGCAGGATCTTGCCCGCATAGCGCTCCGTCTCGGCGAAAATGAGCTCATATCCCCAGGGTTTGAGGACCCTTCTCATGGCTTCCCCCGAAACAGGTCTTCCACCTCGCGCGCATCCCCAGCCTGAAGCGCGCGGATCGCCAGGCTGCGGAGCCGACCCGTGTCGATCGACCCGATGTGCTCCTTGACGCTTCCGATCGCCACGGGAGTGACCGAGAGCTCCGTCAGGCCGAGGCCGAGCAGAACGCGAATCCCGAGGGGGTCGGCCGCTAGCTCCCCGCAGACTGCGACGGGCCGGCTCGCGTCCGCGGCGGCATCGCCGACCATCCGGATCATTCGCAGGATCGCCGGGTGGAGGGGCTGGTAGAGGCTGGAGACATCCGGGTTGGCGCGATCGACGGCGAGCGCGTATTGCGCCAGATCGTTTGTGCCGATCGAAAAGAAATCCGACTCCGGGGCGAGCCGATCGGCCGAGAGCGCGGCAGACGGCACCTCCACCATGACGCCGAGCGCGGGGGGATGCGCGAGTCCGGCGCGGGCGCTTGCCTTGGCAAGGAAGCTTCGGGCTTCACGCAGTTCCCAGAGCGAAGTAACCATCGGAAGAAGGATGCGCAGGTCGCCGCGGCGCGACGCCAAGCAGAGGGCCTCCAGTTGTGTCTGAAAGAGGTCCGGGTGCGCCAGACAGTAGCGAAGGCCCCGAAGGCCGAGAGCGGGGTTTTCCCCGCGCACCGGCCCGATCCCCTTCTCGCCCCCCAGGTCGTACGTGCGCACGACGACGGGGTGCTCGCCGGCGGCCGCCAGAAGCTGCTCGTAGGCCGCCCGCTGCTCCTCGACCCCGGGGGTCGCCGGCGCGGCTTTCAGGTACAGAAACTCCGAACGGAACAGGCCGATCCCTTCGGCGTGGTAACGGTCGAGGGCAGGCACCTCCTCCAGGAGCTCGAGGTTGGCCCGCACCGTGATGCGGACGCCGTCGCGGGTCACCGCCGCCCTGGCCGTCCGCGCCCGCAGCCTGCGGCTGCGCTCCCGCGCTTCGCGACCGCGCAGGAGGCTCTTTCGCAGGCGCTCCTTCGAGGGCTGGGCGTCCACGACGCCGCGGTCCGCGTCCACCACGATCGGCGAGTCCGGCGAGACAGCGGAGCAAAGGCCCGCCACACCCACGATCGCAGGAATGCCAAAGGAGCGCGCGATGATCGTGGCGTGCGACGTGGGCCCTCCCCGCTCGAGGGCGATTCCGCGCACCCGCCGGGGGTCCAGCCGCGCCGCGTCGGCCGGCGACAGATCCTCGGCGACCAGGATCGATCCCCGGGGAAGCTCTCGGACCGGTGCGGAACCGCTTCCGGAGAGGTGTCGTGCGATCTCGCGGGCAACGTCGGTGATGTCCGCTGCCCGTTCGCGCATGGCGTTCGAGTCGGACAGGCCGAGCCGCCGCGCGAACTCGGTCGAGGCATCGGCGAGCGCCCACTCGGCGTTGACACGCTCGCGGGCGATGCGATCGATCACCGCGGCAAGGAAGGCCTCGTCGGAGGCGATCATCGCGTGCGCTTCCAGAATCGCGGCAAGCTCGGGCCCGATGCCTTCCCCGGCGTGTGCGGACTGGCTTCGCAGGCTCTCGCTCGCTTTGCCCGCGGCGCGGCGTAGGCGTCGTTCCTCCTCGGGGAAATCGCCGTGCGCCACCGCCCGCCGGAAGGTCGGTGTGCCGTCGAACCGCGCGACCACCGCGCGGCCGACCGCGACGCCGGGAGAGACTGGGAGGCCCTGGAGCATGGTCGAAGACGGGCTGTGAATCGTGAAGCGCGAGCGACGAATGCCCCCTTCGCCGTTCACCGCTCCCCAGTCACATTCTCCCGCTCACTCCCCCTCGTCGAAGCTGCGCGAGACCAAATCCTCGACCGCGGCCAGCGCGGCGGCCTCGTCTTCTCCGCTGACCGAAACGAGGATCCGGGTTCCCTGCGAGGCGGCGAGCAGGAGGATGCCGAGGATGCTCTTGCCGTCGACTTCCTCGCCGTTCTTCCGAACCTTGACCGCCGACTTGTAGCGGCTGGCGGTTTGCACGAACTTGGCCGCTGCCCGGGCGTGAAGGCCCAGGCGATTGCGGATCGCAATCTCGCGCTGGATCACGGCGCATCCGTCCCATCGGGCGGTTTCGGAGTCCCTCCCACCGCGGCGGCGGCTCCCTGTTCCTCGGCCAGCAAATCCGAGGCGACCGAAATGGACCGTTGTCCCCGGTCCCGCGTCAGGCGGGCCATCTCGGCCACCGAACGCACGCTCTTCTGGAGTGCGGCCGCCTTCAGCACCATCGGCAGATTCACGCCGGTGACGATCTCGACGCGGTCGCGCTCGAGAAAGGAAAGCGTGAGATTCGTGGGGGTGCCCCCGAACATGTCCGTCAGGATGAGGGCGCCGTCCCCGTGATCCGCTTCCCTCAGGCCCCTCCCGATCCGCTCCCGCGCATCTTCGCCGGTCTGGTTCCATTCGAGCGCCACGGCGACCATCGCGGTGATATCCGGCTGGATGGTCAGAGCCGCGGCGCGCAGCTCTTCGGCGAGCCGGCCGTGGGTCACCAGGACGATCCCGATCATCTGGGCTCGGATTCTAAGTCCCGGCGGTCGATCGTCCAGGCGGGGTCATTCTCGGGTCGCATCCCGGTGGGACACGCGCACGGGGAACCCCTTTTGCTTCATGACTTCCGCGAGTCGCTCGGCGACGTACACGGAGCGATGCTTGCCTCCGGTGCACCCGATACCGATTGACAGATAGCTCTTTCGCTCCTGTTCGAAACGGGGTACCAGGTAGTCGAGAAAGTCCGTGAGCCGGGAAAGGAACACTCCGGTTTCCGGGTCCTGCTCAATGTACGCCGCGACCGCCGGGTCGAGACCCGTCTTGCCCTTCAGCTCGGGAACGAAATGGGGATTGGCGAGGAATCGCACGTCGAAGAGCAAGTCCACGTCGTGGGGCGTTCCGAACTTGTACCCGAAGGAAGTCGCCGAGATGACCATGCGCACCCGGCTCGGATCGCCCACGAAGGCCCTCTGGACGACGGACCTCAGTTCATGAACCGTCAGGGCCGAGGTGTCCACGACCACGTCGGCCACGGCACGGACATCCTTGAGCATCTCCCGCTCGTTGCGCAGGGCGCCCAAGAGCGAGCTGTCCCCGGCCAGCGGATGGGGTCGACGCGTCTCCGAAAAGCGCCGGATCAGGGACTCCTCCGAGGCGTCCAGAAAGAGCAGGCGCGTTCCCGGGCAACGCTCGCGGACCCGGGCGAGGATCTCCGGGAAGCGCGCGGCGAACCCCGGGTTGCGCACGTCCAGGATGACCCCGACCAGGCGCGCGGTCACGTGGTCGAGCAGCGGCAGGACGAGCTCCAGAGGCAGGTTGTCCACACAGAAGTAGCCCATGTCCTCGAGGCACTTGTTGACGTAGCTCTTGCCGGAACCGGACAGCCCGGTGACGATGACGAGACTCTCGGGCACCGCGGGGGGGGCGACGGGCGTTGCCGTCGGTGCGAACCCGCTCACCGGCGAGCCGCCGGAGTCTGCGCGTTAAGCGCGATCTGCTCGTCCACTTTGAGTGCGAACTCCTTGGCCGCGTCGTAGCCCTGCTGCTTGAGAAGCTCGTTGCGCGCCGCGATTTCGATCAGGAGCGCCAGGTTCCGCCCGGACGCGACCGGCAACGTCATGAACGGACGAGGCCGGTCGAGAATCGCATAGGTCTGCCCGTCGAGGCCCAGCCGGTCGTACTTGCGGGTCGGATCCCAGCGCTGCAACTCGATCACGAGCTCGATCGACTTGGAGGCGCGCACCGCGGAGACCCCGAAGAGGTGCTTGATGTTGATGATCCCGATGCCCCGCAGCTCCATGTGGTACCGAATCATCTCCGCCGCGCGCCCGACGAGCGAGCCGTTGGGATACTTGCGGATCTCGACCACGTCATCGGCGACCAGCCGGTGTCCCCGTTGGATGAGGTCCAGGGCGCACTCGCTCTTCCCGATGCCCGAGTCGCCGATCAGGAGCACGCCCATCCCGTACACGTCCACGAGAACTCCGTGAACGGTCGTGGACGGTGCGAGCGCGTCCTCGAGGACCCGCGTGATCGACTGGATCACGACCGATGTGGTCTCCTTCGAAACGAGCAGTGGGACCTCGCGGGTGCGGCACTCGCGCGCGAGGTCCTCCGGCACCGCCTGACCCTTGGTCACCACGAACGCGGCCACCGGCAGGCGGCAGATCTCGGCGATGCGCTGGGCCCGGACATCCAAAGGCATCGTGTCCATGTAGTGCAGCTCGCTCTCCCCCAGGATCTGGATCCGTCCGGGCTTGATGAACGCGAGGAACCCCGCGAACGCGAGGCCTGGGCGTTGGATCCGCCCCCAGCTGACGGGCCGGTCGAAGCCCGATTCCCCCGCGATGACCCGAAAGCCCAGGTCTTCGAGAAGCGGCGACCGGAGGACTTCCGCGGTCAGTTTCGAGGTGCGCACCGGGTTCTCGGTCGGACTCATGCGGTGGCTGCGGGCCAAGCCGCCATCTCCGCCTCGTGCAGCATCCGGACGACGTCCTCGGCCGAAGCGGCTCCGCGCACGCCCTGCGCCAGGCCCGGAGCGCGGGCGGCCAGCCGGGCGAGGCGGGCCAGCACCTGGAGGTGTTCGGCAGGGGACTCCTGGGGCGAAAGCAGCAGGAAGACCAGCGTGATTGGGCGACCGTCGGCCGTTCCGAAGTCGATTCCGGCATCCGAGACTCCGATGGCCAGGACGATGCCCGGCAGGCCCTGCATTCGGCAGTGCGGAAACGCCACGCCCTCCTTGCCGAGACCCGTGCATCCCTCACGCTCGCGGCGGCGCAGGCGATCCGCCAGCTCCGCCGGATTGCCGATCACGCCCCGGGCGGCCAGGCCCTCCGACATCTCCCGAAGCAGCTCCTCGAGCGTCCCCGCGGAGAGGTGCGGGAACACCAGTCGCGAATCGATCGGAAGGGGCGCGAAGGCGGCGCTCACGCGCAGGCCCCGACGCGAAGGTTCAGCATGCGGGAACGATCAGACCGAAGTCGCCGTCGCGGCGCTTGTAAAGAACGCAGATCTTCTCGGAGGTGGAGTCGCGGAAGACGAGGAACTCCTGGCGGGAGCTCTCGATGCGCATGGCGGCCTCCTCCACGCTCATGGGCTTGATCGGCAGCCGGTCGGTGCGCACGATCCGATTCTCCTCCGACCCGGCGGGCGCCGGACGCCCGAAAGAGCTCCCGGCGAGCACGTCTACCCTCCACGCCGGAGCCGCGGCGCGGTGCTTGCGGTCGCGAAGCCGCTCGGCGTCGCGTTTGGCCTGCGCGTCGATCTTCTCGAACGCGAGCGCCACCGCGGCGCGCGGATCGGCCGTCTCCTCCTGGGCCTTCCAGCGGCGGCGCCGGTGCGTGGCGATGATTTCCGCGCCGAACCGATGCTTCTCCTGGGACAGGATCACGCGGACCCGCGCCGGTCCGCCCAGGTGCCTCTCCAGACGGTGGGTTCGCTCTTCGGCGAGCTCCTTCAAGGAGTGGGTCACCTGGACGTTGCGACCCGTGCATTCGACCGCCATGGCTCCTCCTTTCCGCTCAGAAGCTCTGCTTGCGCTGCGATGACGAAGGGATGCGCAACTCCTCCCGATACTTGGCTACGGTGCGGCGCGCGATCTGGATTCCCTCCGCGCGCAGACGCTGCATGATGCGTGCGTCCGAATGGGGCCGGCGCGTATCCTCGTCGGCGATGATCCGGGAGATCTTGCTCTTGATCGAGAGCGAGGAGACATCATCCCCGGTCGACGAGTCGATCCCGCTGTGGAAGAAGTACTTCATCGGAAAGAGTCCGCGTGGGGTGTGGATGTACTTGTTCGAGACGACCCGAGAGACGGTCGATTCGTGCATCCCGATGTCGTTGGCCACGTCGCGCAGCACGAGGGGCCGGAGGTGCTCGATTCCGTTGTCGAGAAACGCGCGCTGGTGCCGTACGATCGAATCGGCGACCTTGTAAATCGTCCGCTGACGCTGGTCGAGGCTCTTGATCAGCCACACGGCCGAGCGCATCTTTTCCTTCAGGTAGGTGGCCGCCTCTTGCCCGATCGCCCCGTTGCCGCCGCGGAGCATCCGCCGGTAGGCGGCCGAGATCCGAAGCTTCGGGAGACCGTCCTCGTTCAGCTGGATCACGTATTCGTCGCCGATCTTTCGAACCGCCACGTCCGGCTCCACGTAGATCGTGCGCTCGTTCGAATACTTGCGGCCCGGCTTGGGCTCGAGGTTCTTGATGATTTCGACGACGGCCTGCAGCTGCGAGAGCCCGACGCCGAGCGTTCGGGCGAGCGCTGCGAACTGCCGGTTCAGGAACTCCGGCCAGTGCTCGGTGATGATCCTCTCGATCAACGGATTGTCGATCCCGAGAGCGCGGATCTGGAGCATGAGACAGTCGGGAAGGTCGGAGGCGCAGATGCCCGGGGGATCGAAGGAGCGCACGAGAGCGGTCGCCGCCTCGACCTCGCTTTCGTCGGCAAATCCCGCGGTGCGCACCTCGTCCGGGGTCACCCGGAGATAGCCGTCCTCGTCGATGTTTCCAATGAGGTAGGTCGCGATCTCCCGAACCGCGGGAGGCGCATCGGACATCGAGAGCTGCCAGCTCAGGTACTCCTGAAGGCCCGGCGGGCTCGACAGCGTGTTTTCGAGCGGCACGGCCTCGCCCTGCTCGTACTGGCGGGGGTTGTAGGCGCTGTCGAGATAGTCCTCGAAATAGGAGTCGAAGTCGATTTCCTCGAAGGAATCACGCTCCTTGGCGGGCGGCGCGGTCTCTGCCGGCCCGGGAGCCGCGGGCGGCGCCTCGGCGGCGGCCTCGCGGGCCTCTTCCGGCCCGGGAGTCTCGTCCTGCTCCTCCTCCAGAAGCGGGTTCTCGACCATCTCCTGGGTGAGGACCTCCTCGAGCTCGAGCTTGGACATCTGCAGCAGCTTGATCGCCTGCTGCAGCGAGGGCGTCATGACGAGCCGCTGCGAAAGCCGCAGGCTGAGTTTCTGTTCGAGGGCCATTACGAAGACAGCTGCCTACTTCAGCTGAAATGCCTCACCGAGATAGATCTTCTTGACGACGGCGTCGCTCGACAGAGCAAGGGGCGTGCCCGCCCGCAGGATCTGACCATCGTGAATTATATAGGCGCGGTCGACGATGCTCAAAGTCTCGCGCACGTTGTGATCGGTGACGAGCACGCCGATCCCCGCCGCCGCCAGGCGCCTTGCGATGGCCTGAATGTCGAGTACGGCAATGGGATCGATTCCGGCAAAGGGCTCGTCGAGCAGGAGAAACGACGGGGACAGGACGAGGCTCCGGGCGATCTCGACGCGCCGTCTCTCCCCTCCCGAAAGGGAGTAGGCGCGGTTGCCCCGGACGGCTTCCAGGCCAAACTCGGAGAGGAGCTGGTCGGCCCGCTGGCGCCGCTCGACGGAGGTGAGGTCGAGCGTCTCGAGAATCGCCAGGAGGTTCTGCTCGACCGTCATTTTCCGAAAGACCGAGGGCTCCTGCGGCAGGTAGGAAATGCCGGCGCGTGCGCGACGATACATCGGCAAGTCGGTCAGGTCGAGAGGGCCGATCCGCACCGTTCCCCCGTCGGGCCGGACCAGACCCACAACCATCGCAAAGGAGGTCGTCTTTCCGGCACCGTTGGGACCCAGAAGGCCGACGATCTCCCCGGCTGCGATCTCGAAGGAGACGCCGTTGACGACGGCCCTTCCCGCGTAGAACTTGACCAGGCCCTCCGCGGCGAGCACGGGCGGCGAGGACGAGGACTCCGGAGTCGTCATCAATTGGCGTGCGTTTGATGGATCGTTTCGGTCTTGCCCCCTTCCGGGGCGGTGACCTGGACCCTATGCCCGTGCTCGGTGATCGTCAAGCTCGCGCCCGACACCCGGTTGCCTTCCCGATCGCTGACGCGGGCAGGGCTTCCCTCCAGGATCGTCCGGCCCTCCTCGGGAAAGTCGAGCGCGTGCTCGCCCTGCCCCGTGCGTCCCGTCGACGAATCGGCCAGCGATACGCCGCCCGCAATCTCCAGCTTCTCGACCCTTCGGTCCGCGCCAAGAAACGCGACTCCCGACTTGCCGGTCGCCCGCCAAGGGCCGCGGACGGCTGTCATGCCACCGTCCAACTCCACGCGCCCCTTGGCCGGGCCGCTGCCGGCCTCCTCCCGGTAGATCAGCCGTCCGGCGGTCAGGGACGTCGGCGGTTCGTCGGGATGCGCGCCGGAGGATTCCGACGCCAGAATCGCGCGCACGTCTCCATCGGCCACCACGGTTCGCTCGGCATCGTTCAAGGTGATGTCGCGGCCAAAGAGAGACGAGGCGCCCTGCCAGAGAGCCGCCCCGCCCGAGAGGATGGCTGTGTGTGCGGCCTGGTCGAAGATCATCCGATCGGCCTTCGCGAAGGTGGGACTCCCGGGGTCGCCGACCAGAGTTGCGTTGGCCCGCGAGTCGCGCGCCGGAGCGAGGACGGCGCGCACGCCACCGCCCTCGCCCTTGACGACCTTCCGGCCGTCGTCGATCTCGATCCGGGGCGCCGAGACGCGAGACCCCTCCTGTTCGACCGAGGCCGAGGAGCGTGCGTCTCCCGTCAGAATCCAAACGTTCCGAGAGGGGATCTGAACGGCTCGATCCGCGCGGCCGGAGCGCCCCGGGCCGGCCAGTGCGGCCCGGCCCGTGAGCGCGAGGCCCTCAACACGACCGTCGGGTGCGAGCCTCAGGTCGGCCTGATCTGCAGTCGCGCGGTCCGGACCCGCCTCCACCGCGACCTCCCCCCGGGCGCGGGCCGCGACCGCCCGCCGGTTTGCGAACTCGAGCTCGATCGTCCGGGCCGTGATCCGACGGCCGCCCTGCGTCCCGGAAGCCGGTGTTCCGGACAACGTCAGGCTCCTGAGCTCTTCGCCTTCGTCGAAGAAGAAGTCCGCTTCCTCTCCGGCGAAGGGGCTCGCGGCTTGGTGCGCCCCGGGAACCCGGCGCGCCGCGAGCGCGCCGTGAACCGCGCCTCCGGCCCGCGCCCAGGCCAATCGATCCTCCGGCTGCCGGAGCTTGAGCGCCAGTCGGTCGCTTTCGAGCGTGTCGCCCTGCCCGGAAGAGGCACGGACGTGGCCGGAAAGCTCGAAGAGGCCCTCGTCACGGCGGTAGGAAGCCGCATCGGCCGCGAGCGTCGAGAGCGGCGCGCTCGACACCCCGGTGCCCGAGCCGTCGATGGGCCCGGAGAGCGCCAGAACGCGGCTGCCGGCGTCGTACCGGCCGGAGCGCGCCCGCAGGTCGAAGCCGCCCCGGGAAACATGGAGCGGGCCGGGAACGTCGAGGGCGCGCTCCGAGGAGGAGAAGAAGGCCCTGGAGGTCTCCGCGAGCCCTCCCTTCTCGTCGGTCCATCGCACGTTGCCTTCGAGGCGGGCACTCCGGGTCCGAGCGTCATACTCGGCTTTCTCCGCCCGAACGGTCACGGGTTGCCCATCGTCGGGATAAAGCGTGAGCGTCACGTTCTCGCCGGCGTAGAGCTGCGGCGCGCTCGCCGGGGCAGCCGCTCCGAAGCCCGCCGTCTTCTCTGCCTTGACGCGGAAGAGAGGCCGGCCCTTTACGGATTCGGTGAAGTCGAAGCCGGACGAGAGGGTCGTGGCCGGACCCGCGTCGCGCGCGGGGGGGATACGGCCCTCGCCCGGGCCCGCCGGCCGCGGCTGCCTCCCCGGCCGGAAAGAGACGATGACGAGGGCGAGGAACGCCGCCCCGAAGAGAATGAGGGCGATCTCCAGCCGCTTCACGGAATCACCCGCGGGCTGCCACGATTTCCGCCTCGACGCCGCCGGCCCTCCGTCGCTGGAGACGGTAGTGCATCCGGAATTCGCGCCTCCCGGACACGAAGGGCTCGAGCAAGTCCCGCGACCAGCACACGAAGGGCATCGGGGTGCCGCCGCTGCGCCCGAGACGGCCCCGAAGTCCCTTCTCTCCGAGCGGGACCGGTTCGCCCTCGAGGGAGGTCCCCTCGCAATGGAAGACCGGCCGCGGGTTTCCCATACCGTGCGGCTCGAAGCGACCGAGGCCCGCCGCGAGATCTTCCGTGACGTGTTCGAGGGGCAGGTCGAGCTCGGCTTCCTCGAGTCGGATCAGGCTCTCCGGCGGGATCCGCGAGGTGAAGTGCCGGCGGGCAGCTTCTCGGAAGGCATCGAATCGCGAAGCCGGCAGCGCTCCCCCGACGGCCTGGGCGTGGCCGCCGAATTCGAGGAAGAAGGGCGCGAGTTCCTTGAGGAGATCGTAGAGGGCGACCCCCGCGATACTGCGGCCGGACCCGACCGCCCGGTCGCCGTCGTAACCAAAGAGAAGAACCGGGCGATGGTACTCGCGCGCCAGACGGGATGCGGCGATTCCCAGCACTCCTCGATGCCAACCCGGATCGCCTTCGACGATCACCGCAGCGCCCGGCCCGCCGGCGCGCTCGACGCGCTCCCGCGCCTCCCTGGTCACGCTCCGCTCGATCGCCTGGCGCTCCGCATTGCGGCGGGAGAGCTCTCCCGCGATCCGGCAGGCCCTGACGGCGTCGCGTTCCTCGAACAGCGAGAGGGCGAGCTCGGCGGTGTCGAGCCGGCCCGCCGCGTTCAGCCGCGGAGCGACACGAAACGCGATGTCTTCGGCGTCCGGAACGGCGCCCGCGGCGATTCCCGATTCCCGCAGAAGCGCCGAGAGGCCCGGGGCGCGCGCGGCTGCGAGCGCGGCCAGACCCGCCGCCGCGATGACCCGGTTCTCCCCCGTCAACGGCACCAGATCGGCGATCGTGCCGAGGCAGGACACGCGCAGAAGCGATTCGGGCGCCAGCCGGAAACCGCCGCGCCGAGCGACGGCGAGCGCGAGCTTGAAGGCGATGCCGCAGGCGGCGAGGTCCTTGTAGGGGTACGCGCACCCGGGCTGCCGTGGATTGACGACGACGGCGCCGGCGGGAAGCTCTTCCCCGACCAGATGGTGATCCGTGATGATGACTTCCACGCCGGCCGCGCGCGCGCGGGCGACCCCTTCGAGCGCCGTGGTGCCGCAGTCGACCGTCACGATGACCGCCGGCCGGTGCTCGGCCAGCACCCGCGCCACGGTCTCCGGTCGCAGGCCGTAACCGTCCCGCAGCCGGTGCGGGAGAAATGCGACCGCGTCGGCCCCTGCCCTCAGGAGCGCGGCGCGAAGCTGTGCAACCGCCGTGACGCCGTCCACGTCGTAGTCCCCGAAGACGACGATGCGCCGGCGCCGGGCCGACGCCGCAGCGAGGATGTCGGCCGCCTCGTCCGCTCCCTTCAAGAGAGCGGGGTCGTGCAGCATGGACGGATCGGGCCGGAAGAACGCTTCCGCCTCCGAGACGCTGCGCACTCCACGCCGAGCCAGAAGAGCGGCCACGGCGGGATGCCAGGGGCCTTGCGCGGCCAGTGCGGCCGTCTCCGGCGGCGTCTTCGCAATCGTCCAGGTGCTCATCAGTCCGATTCTTCCTGCGCCACCGGACGAATCCTGTCCCCCCACGCACGGGCGCCGCGTTTGCGCGGGCCTATGCCGAGGCCGTCTCGAACCGGCCGAGAGCCCGGAACTTCCGGTACCGCCGTTCGCGCCGCTCCTCGGGGGTCAGGTCGAGGACCTCCTCGAGGTGCCGACCGATGGCTTCGGCCGCGGCCGCGGCGGCGCCGGCCGGGTCCGCGTGCGCTCCCCCCGGAGGCTCGGGGACGACTTCGTCGATCACCCCGAGCTCCACCAGATCGGAGGCGGTCAATTTCAGCGCCTCGGCCGCCTCCTTCTTTCGGGAGGCGTCCTTCCAGAGGATCGCCGCGCAGCCCTCCGGGGAGATGACGGAGTAGATCGCGTGCTCCAGCATGAGGACGCGGTCCCCCACTCCGAGCGCGAGCGCCCCTCCGGAGCCCCCTTCCCCGGTGACGGTCACGATGATGGGAACGTGAAATCCGGCCATCTCCCGCAGGTTCGTCGCGATCGCTTCCGCCTGCCCCCGCTCCTCGGCGTCGATCCCGGGGTAGGCGCCCGCAGTGTCCACGAAGGTCAGGATCGGGCGTCGAAACTTTTCGGCCAGCTGCATCACGCGCAGGGCCTTGCGGAATCCTTCCGGGCGCGGCATCCCGAAATTCCGATGGACCTTCTCCTTCGTGTCGCGGCCTTTCTGGTGGCCGACGAGCGCGACCGCCTCGCCGCGAAACGACCCGAATCCCGCGATGATCGCCGGGTCGTCGGCGAACTTGCGGTCTCCGTGGAGCTCCGTGAAGTCGGTCGTCAGTGCCTGGATGTAGTCCAGGGTGTAGGGCCGCGCCGGGTGGCGGGCCACGAGAGTCTTCTGCCAGGGGCTCAGGTTGGCGTAGATCTCACGGGCAACGCGCTCGAGCTTCTCGCGCAACTTCTCGATCTCTCGCCGGTGGGATGCGTCGTCGGGCAGCGCGGAGAGCTCCTCGATCCTCCGCCGGAGCTTCAGGATCGGCTCCTCGAAGTTGCCGTCTTCGGAGTGCATCACACCATTCTACCGGTCGGGGGGGCGGCGCCGCGTCACATCAGGTCCTGAGGATCGACGTCCACATCGATCCTCGTGCCCGCGGGGGGCCGCTCAGGAATGGCGGCCTCGAGCGCTGCCAGGATTCGTCTGCGGTCGGGGGCCCGCAGCAGGATCTGGAATCGCCAGCGTCCCTGGATCCGCTCGATGGGCGCCGGTGCCGGGCCCGAGAGGCGGAGGCCGCCCGGAAGGTGGCCGAGCGCCTCGCCCACTTCGGCGGCCGCGCGCTCGGCCCGTTCCCGGTCCACCGAGGATGTCAGCACACTCGCGAGCTCCGAAAAGGGTGGATAGGAAAAGGCGCGCCGGAACGCGAGCTCCTGCTGCGCGAAGCCGTGCAGGTCGTGCGCCGCGGCAAGGCGAATCGCGGGATGCTGCGGGTGGAAGGTCTGGACGTGGACGGTCCCGGGCGCATCGCCCCGTCCGGAGCGTCCTGCCACCTGGGAGACGAGCTGGAAGGTCTTTTCCGCAGACCGAAAGTCGGGGAAATTCAGCAGCGTGTCGGCCGAGAGCACGCCGACCGCGGTGACGCCCGGAAAGTCGTGTCCCTTGGCGACCATCTGCGTCCCGATCAGGCAGGCGGTCCGGCCCGACTCCATGTCCCGTACGACGGCGCCCGCTCCGCGCCGTCGGGCCGTGTCGCGGTCGAGGATCGCGTAGGCGACTCCGGGAAAGAGCGCGGCGAACCGTTGCGCCACCCGTTCTGTTCCCGCCCCGACTTCCTCGAGCAGCGCTCCGGCGCATTCCGGGCAGCGTGCCGGACGCGCGCTGCGCCGTCCGCAGTAGTGGCAGACGAGGGAGCGGCCCCGGTCGTGCACCGTGAGGCCGACGCTGCACTGAGAGCACCGGAAGTCGAAACCGCAGTCCCGGCACAGAAGGATCGGCGCGAAGCCCCGCCGCGGCTGCAGCAGGATCGCCTGCTCGCCCGCCGAGAAGACCTCGCGCAGTCGGCTCATGAGGGCCGCCGAGAACAGGGCAACGCCCTTTTCCTCGGGAAGCGCCCGCTCGTGGCGCAGGTCCACGATCTCGACCAGCGGAAGGCCGCGGTTCTCGACGCGCGCCTTCAGCTCGAGCAGCGCGAGCCTGCCCTGGCGAGCCGCGTGGTAGGCCTCCATCGAGGGGGTCGCCGATCCGAACAGAAGGACCGCTGAAGCGGCGCGAGCGCGAATGGCGACGACTTCGCGGGCGTCATATCGCGGCGCTTCGCGTTGCTTGTAGGAGGCATCGTGCTCCTCGTCCACCACGAAGAGACCCGGGTCCAGGACCGGAGCGAACGCGGCCGAGCGGGGCCCGATCACGGCACGCGCGAGGCCGCTCCTCACCCGCTCCCAGGCCGCGCCCCGGTCGCGCTCGGAGAGACCCGAATGCAGGACGGCGGCCCGCTCGCCGAACTGGCGGCCGAGCTCCCGCGCGAACACGGGCGTCAAGGCGATTTCGGGCACGAGCCATACGGCCCCGCGCCCCGCCTCCAGGCAGGCCGCGATCGCGCGCAGATAGACCTCGGTCTTGCCGCTACCGGTCACGCCCTGGAGCAGGGCGGCGAAGGACCGGCGGTCCCGGATGGCGCCGGTGACGGCTCGCTCGGCGGCGGCCTGTTCCTCCGAGAGGACGAAGCGGCCGCCACGAGCCGGCGATTCAAGGCCCGCAGGCCCTGGCTCCTGGCCGCGGGGCTGTTCGAAACTGAGGAGAAGGCCTCGAGCCGTCAGCGTGCGCAGGGTCGCCGACGCGACGCCGACTTCCGAGCGGAGCTCCGCTGCGGTGGCCGGCCGACCGAGCGAGTCGAGAAACGCGAGCGCGTCGGCGCCCCGCCGGCTGCGGCCGAGCCGCCGGAGGCGTTCGTCGGGAGACACCTTCGCCGCCGCATAGGCCAGCTCCAGGCGGCGACGGGCCCGCTCGGGGGATATCGGCCGGATCCATCCGCGCTGTTCGAGGGCCCGAAGAGTCCCCTGGCGTGCGGACCCCGACAGCTCCGTCATGCGCACCGATTCGCCGCCCGACAGCCTGTCCAGGATCTCGCGTTCCTCGGGGGTTCCGCGACCCAGTGCGCCGCGCTCGGTAAGACGGTACCGCACGGCGCCTGCGGCCGGAAGCCTTGCCGGAAGGGCGCACTTCAAGACCTCGCCGGTCGAAGCGAAGAAGCGCTCGGCGACGCGTCCGGCGGTGGCGAGAATCTCCGGCGTACACGCCGGTTCGGCGTCGAGAACCTCGATGAGGTCGCGCAGAGCCGAGGGATCCTCCGTCGTGCCGGTGCCCGTGACGACGCCGGTCAGGACGCGCTCGCCGAAGGGGACTCGCACCCGAGAACCCGGCGCGGGAACACCCAGGGCCTCGGGCAGGCGGTAGGAAAAGTCGCGCCTCAGCGGCAGTGGGAGGGCGACACTCACGAATGGGGTCATCGGCGGATCGGCTCGTCGGAAAATCGGAGAAGCCGCGGACCGATCCACCGAGACGCCGCCCCTTCTACGTCTGCGAGAGGTCGGGAGGTTCGGTTTCCGGTTCGTCGTCGCGAACGAAGATGTAGGACCGGCGCGCCGGGTCCCAGCGGTACCGCCGGGTCGTCTCGTCGTCCAGATCGGGAGTGATCACGACGGCGTCGCGGTCGATCGAAATGTCGCCGGCCGCCAGCGTGATGTCCCGTTCGAGAAAGATCTCCGGCCCAAACGCCGGTACGGACGGGGGCGCCGGTTCCTTTCCCGAGAAGACGACGACCGTGAACCACGGCGTCGACGGCGCCGAGTCGCGCCGAACGAACCCCATGACGAAGTCGAGGACGCCGTCGTCGTTCAGGTCGCCTCGGACGAAGTAGGGGTGGTACACGCCGTAGAGGTGGCGGACGTCCCCTTCGCCCGAAGGCGAGACGCGGCGATCGGCGTCCTTCGGGAGCCGCAGCTCCGGATGGCGCTGGAGGAAGGTCTCGACCGCCTGTCGCTCGGCGGGCCGCATGCCGTACTCGAGGGGAACCTTGACCTCGACGGCCGGGGTGGCAACAGGGGTTGCACCGGTGGCGGGCGACGAGGCGGCCGGGGAGGCTCCGCGGTGGCAAGCCAGAACCAATCCCGCGGCGAGCAGCGCGGGAACGATGCGGAGGCTGGCCCTCCCGCGAGATCCTGTCGTCGACTCCATTCTTCGTCGCAATTGCATGATCTTCCAGGGGGTCTCCGCAGCGGCTTGCCGCGAGGTGCCGCAGCGCCGGGGCATCGCCGATTCTAATGCACACGGCGGCGGCCGGCGGCAGACCGCCCGCGACCTGCTTCTGCTAATGTCTCCCCGTTGCGGATTCTGTTTCCAGAGGGAGGTCCCGACTGAGACAGGAAAAGGACAGCCTCGGCCCGCGGGAGATCCCGGACGATGTCTATTGGGGCGCCCACACCTCGCGTGCCGTGGAAAACTACCCGATTTCCGGCGAGCGGGCGCACCCGGAAGTCGTGCGCGCCTACGCCCGCATCAAGAAAGCGTGCGCCCGCGTCAACGGCGACTTCGGGCGCCTTCCGGCCGAGAAGGTGCGCGTGATCGTCCAGGCTTGCGACGAGGTGCTCGCCGGTCGCCATGCCGACCAGTTCGTCGTCGACGTCTATCAGGCGGGAGCCGGGACCTCATTCCACATGAACGTCAACGAGGTCGTCGCGGGACGAGCCGCAGAAATCCTGGGCAGGCCCCGGGGCGACCGCTCCGCCGTCAACCCCAACGACGACGTGAATCTCGGGCAGTCGACCAACGACACATTTCCGACAGCGCTCCACCTTTCGGCGATCGCCGTGGGACGGAAGCTGACGGAGGAGGTCGATCGGCTCGCCCGGTCCTTCGCAACGAAGGGTGAGGAGTTCGCGCAAGTCGTCAAGTCGGGCCGCACCCACCTGATGGACGCGGTCCCCGTCACCCTGGGTCAGGAGTTCCGAGCCTTCGCCACGGCGCTCGAACGCCGCAAGGAGTCTCTTTCCCGCTCCCTGGACGGCCTGCGCGAGCTCGCCCTGGGCGGGAGCGCAGCAGGGACCGGGCTGAACACGCCGGCGGGATTTCGCGACAAGGCGATCGCTCTTCTGTCGGAGGAGACGGGCGAATCGCTGCGTCCGGCGGTGGACCCGCGCGAGGCTCTGCAGAGCCGGGCGGCGGCCGGCGAGTATTCCTCCTCCCTGCGCGCCTTTGCGGTCGAGCTCACGCGGATTGCCAATGATCTGCGCCTCCTGGCGTCTGGCCCGGCCACCGGGCTCGACGAGATCCGGCTCCCCGCCGTCCAGGCGGGCTCCTCGATCATGCCGGGAAAGGTCAATCCGTCGCTGCTCGAATGCCTCAACATGATGTGCTTCCAGATCATCGGCTTCGACACCGCCAACCAGCTCGCGCTCGCCGGGGGGCAGCTCGACTTGAATGTCATGATGCCGCTGCTCGCCTACAACCTGACGCGGGGACCCCAGCTGCTGTGCAATTTCCTGCCCGTCTTTCGCCTGCGATGCGTGGACGGGATCACCGCCAATCGAGAGAAGTGCCGCTTCTACCTCGAGGAGTCGCCGTCGGTCGTGACCGCGCTGACGCCGAAGATCGGCTACGCGCGGGCCGCCGAGATCTTCAAGGAAGCCGTGGCGAGAGGCGTCAACGTGCGCGAGGTCATCCTGGCCTCCAAGCTCGTGACGGAAGAGGAGCTCGACCAGGCGATGACCCCCGATGCCCTGCTCGGGCCCCTCGAGTGAGAGACAATGCCGGGAATCGATTTTTTTCTCGAGCGGGCGCCCTTCGTCCGCGCGCAAGGAGGACGGATGCTGACCTGGCCTCAGGACTTTGCGACCAACTTTCAGTTCCTGCTTCGCTGGTTCCACTTCCTCTCGGGAATCACCTGGATCGGGATGCTGTACTTCTTCAATCTCGTCAACGTCAAGTTCATGAAGGAGCTCGATGCGGCCGTCAAGGGCAAGGTCATTCCCAACCTCATGCCCAAGGCCCTGTGGTGGTTTCGGTGGGGCGCCGTCGGAACGTGGGTCAGCGGCTTCACCTACTACTTCCTCCTCGTCGATAGCGAGGCGAGGACGACGAGTCACATGCCGCTCGTCTATTTTGTCGTGGGCTGGTCGATTGCCTTCGTCGTCGTTGCCGCTCTCCTGAGGACTTCCGTGGCGGGCGGCCCGCTGAAGGACGGCAGGATGCTCGCCGTCGCCATTGCCATCGTCCTCCTCTTCTTCGCGTATGCCACGACCCTCATGGCGCACAACGCCGGCTCGAGCAGCCGAACGCTATCGATCATGATCGGTGGAGGCCTGGGGACGATCATGTTCTTGAACGTCTGGATGATCATCTGGCCGCTGCAGCAGAAGATCATCGCCGCCACCAGGGCCACGGCCGAAAACGGCGCCGCCGCCCCCGCGGAGCAGCCGGCGTGGGCGCGGCGAGCGTTTCTCGCCTCACGCGCCAACACCTGGCTCTCGATTCCGATGCTCTTTTTCATGGGGGCCGCGAGTCACTTCCCGATCTTCAGTGTCCTGACGAAATAGGGGGACGGGTTCGGTCTCGGGGCGGCCGAAAGGCCGCCCTTCCGCTCTGGTGCCCCCGATCATGATGGCTTCCGCCGGGTCCACGTCCGCGATCCTCATGCTGCTACGCTGGAGCCATCTACTGGCGGGCACACTGTGGCTCGGTCTCGTTCTTTTCGTCGACCGCGTCTGGCCGGCCTTCGGGGAGGACGCCGATCGCGAAAGCGCTGCGGCCGCCCGGGAACGTCTGCTGCCCCGTGTCGTCTGCTGGTACCGCCGCGCGGCTCTGTTGACCGTTGGGACCGGCTTCGCCGACTATGTCCTGACGCTCCGCGACGAGGGCCTCGCTCCGCGCGCCTTCGTGTGGCTCGTGGCGTGGACGCTCGCCGCTGGCGGAGTCCTTCTGCTCCTGAAGGAATCCGCGTCCGGCCGCATGCTTCGCCGCGGGCCCGCGCTGGCCGCGGTCCTCGTCGTCCTGCTCCTCGCGCTGGCCGCGTCGGGTGACTGGTACATGAGGAGGGGCGGAAGCCACAAGGCCGTGGCGCTTTCCCTGGGCGGGGGGCTGGCGTACGTGATGCTCGCGAACACGCTCTTCTTGCTTGTCCCCGGGGCGCGGGCGGCGCAGCCCGACCGTCGTCTCGTCCTGGCATCCCGTATGAATCTGTGGCTCGCCCTCGCGGTGCTCTTCTTCATGGGCGCCGCCAGCCACTTCCCGATCTTTCCCTCGAGGTCGTAGACGGGATCCTCGGGCACGGACAGGTGGCGGGTCGGGATCAGGGGCCGGCCAGATAGTCGCGCACCTTTTTCATGTCTTCCCAGACGTCTTTCTTTCGCTCGGGCGAGCGGAGGAGAAAGGCCGGGTGGAAGGTCGGCATGACACGAACGCCGTGCGCGCTCTGCCACCGCCCTCGGAGCCGTCCGATCGGCTCGTCGGTTCCGAGAAGCGCCTGCGCCGCAAACGTGCCCAGAGTGACGAGGGCCCGCGGGGAGATCAGGCGAATCTGTTCCTCGAGGAAGGGCCGACAGGAGGAAACCTCGTCCGGCTCGGGATTCCGGTTGTTGGGAGGGCGGCATTTCAGGACGTTGGCGATGTAGACTTCCGCCCGCTTCCGGCCCATGGCCTCGATGATCCTCGTCAGAAGCTGTCCGGCCCTGCCGACGAACGGGAGACCCTGCTCGTCCTCGTCCCGTCCCGGCGCCTCCCCGACGAACATGAGATCGGCGTGGGGGTTGCCCTGGCCGAAGACGATGTGCGTGCGGGACTTCGAAAGCTTGCAGCGGGGGCAACCCGCGAGAAACCGCTCGAGGGCTTTCAGGTCCGGCATGGAGCCCGGCACGGGCGAAGGCGCGGCCGCCGGTCCGGCCGACAGAAAGACGTCCGCGATCCCCATGTCGCGGAAGAACTCGAGTTCCTGGCGCACCGTGTCCTCATCGGCCATGCGCCGAGTCTATCCCGCGCGCCGAGCAATAGAATTTCCGCCGGCATGACCGGCCCCGCCGCCTACGAGCGCGCCAAGACGCACTACCGCAGCGTCGAGATTGCGGAGAGCTACGACTCATGGCGCTACGACACGCCTCGCGGACGACGGCGAAACCGGCGTGATCTCGAGGCCATCGAGCGCGCGGTTGTGGAGGCCGAGCGAAGAGGCGCACCGATCGCGACCGGACTCGATCTGCCCTGCGGCACCGGCCGACTTGCGCCGTTGCTGCGGGGGCGCGGGATCGCGGCCATCGGCGCGGACATCGCGCTCGAGATGATGAGGGTCGCAAGGCGAAAGCTCGGTGCGCAGACGCCCTACGTCCAGTGCAACGCGGAGGCGATTCCCCACCCCGACGGCGCCTTCGATGCGGTGTTCTCGATCCGTTTCCTGTTTCACCTGGACGCGCGCGCCCGCTCGCGGATTCTTCGCGAGTTGCGCCGGGTGAGCCGGCGGTGGCTCGTCCTCGACGTGCGCCACCGGTACAACCTGCGGTCGGTCGCCTGGCGTCTCTCCCATCGGCTCGGCCTGCGCAAGGAGATCCCCTTCCGGTTCTCGCGCCGCGGCCTCGCGGAGGAGCTCCGGGACGCCGGTTGGACGCTGATCGCGATCTACCCGTCGCGCCGGGTCATCGGCTTTTTTTCGGACAAGTGGATTGCCCTGGCGGAGAAAGCTGAGGCTAGTCCGCCCGAGCCGGCCCTGCCGCGCTGACGCCCGCGTCGGCGCTCCGCGCTCCGTCGCGAGCCCGCAGGAAGGCGTCCCAGATCCGGTCGGCCACCTGCCGCTTGGGGGCGCGCGCGATCTCCTCCCGTTCCCCTGTCCGACGGAGCAGGAGGACCTCGTTCTGCGCGGATTCGAATCCAATATCGGCGCGGCCGACGTCGTTGACCACGATCAGATCCGCGCCCTTGGATTCCAGCTTGCGACGGCCGTGCTCTTCGAGCTGCGCGGTCTCCGCCGCGAAGGCCACGACGGTCTGGCCGCGGCGAAGGGGCTTCAAGCCCGCCAGCAGGTCGCGCCCCGGGGCGAGCTGCAGGGTTCGGGGGCCGTCCTCCCGGTGGAGCCGGCGGGGGCTCGACTCGGGAATGAAGTCGGCCACCGCCGCCGCCATGACGAGCCCGTCGGAGTCGGGAAACTCGGAGAGCAGCAGGGCCTGCAGCTCATCGGCGTTCTCGAAGCAGAGCACGCGCATTCCCTCGGGTCGTGCGAGTCCGGTCGGACCCGTCAGCAGCGTGACTCTGGCCCCGCGGTCGCGCGCCGCCTCGGCCAGCGCATAGCCCATGCGCCCGCTCGAACGGTTGGAAACGAAGCGGATGGGGTCGATCGCCTCGCGCGTGGGGCCGGCGGTCACCAGAAGCCGCAAGCCTTCCAGATCGCGGCGGCCGGCGGCGAATCGGAGCGCCTGCTCGATGATGGTGTCGGGCTCGGCCATCCGCCCCGGGCCTTCGTGCCCGGAGGCGAGCGGGCCGCTTTCGGGTCCGACCAGGCGGGCGCCCCGGGAGGCCAGCGTCTCGACGTTTCGGCGAACTGCCGGCTGCTCCCACATCCGCGTCTCCATGGCCGGTGCGAGCAGAACCGGCCCGCGGTGGGCCAGAAAGTACGTGGAAAGGAAGTCGTCGGCGAGACCGAGCGCAAGCTTGGCCAGAGTGTGCGCCGTGGCGGGAGCCACCAGGAGGAGGTCGGACCAGTCCGCCAGGGCCACGTGATCGACAGTGGGCGTCTCGCCCGTGCCCCACACCTCGGTGTGGACGTCGCGACCCGAGAGGACGGCAAACGTCATCGGCGCCACAAACCGCCGAGCGCCGCGCGTCATCGCCACCTGAACCTCGGCACCGCGGCGGGTGAGACCCCGCAGAACCTCGACCGCCTTGTAGGCCGCAATGCCCCCGCTGACTCCAAGAACCACCCGGGGCGTCGGCGTCATGGGAGGGCTCCCCGAAGAACAGGGGGCGCTATTCGGAGACCGAGGCCTCTTCTTCGAGGGCAGCCTCGACTTCACCGCCCTCGGATTCCCCTTCGGTCGCAGGCTCGAGAACGCCGCCTTCCTCTCCGTAGTCCCAGCGGATGCGGTTCTCCTCAAACTCGACCGCTGCCAGCTTCGTTGGCTTCAACGGCCGATCGGTCTCGACCTTGGGGCGGGCCCCCCGCAACAGCTGCTCCGCGCGGCGCGCCACGAGCAGCACGAGGCGGAACTTGCTGTCTACCCCTTCGGGCATCTTCTGAATCATTCGCTTTTCCTCGCTCCTATCGGAAATCTCGGCGGATGCGTTCGAGCCGCTCGGCCTGGCGGGCGGTCGTCAGACGACGAGCCCGAACTATTGATTGTAGCTCAAGCGTAGCCCGCTTCAGATCGTCATTCACGATAACATATTGAAACTCCGAGACTTCCTGAATCTCTCGGGCCGCATTGATCAAGCGCTTGCGGATCGACTCGGGTCCGTCGAGACCCCTTGCCGTCAGCCGCCGCGAGAGCTCCTCCGGGGACGGCGGAACGATGAAGATCGCGACGGCTTCCGGAGAGACCCTCCGGATGTCCCGCGCGCCCTGGACGTCGATGTCCAGGATCACGTCCTGCCCGGCGGCCAGGCGCGGCAACACCTCCGCCTTCGAGGTCCCGTAGATGTTGTCGTGAACCTCGTTGTGCTCGAGAAACTCGTCGCGCTGGACCATGCGCTGGAACTGCTCGACCGTCACGAAGTGGTACTCGCGGCCGTCGGACTCCCCTGCCCGCCTGGGCCGCGTCGTATGCGAGACGGAAAAGTGCAGCGGAGCGCCCGGCGGGTCCGTCAGGAGGTGCCGAATGAGCGTCGTCTTTCCCCCGCCGGACGGCGACGACACGATGAAGAGGTCCCCGCGGGACGCGGTCATTCGATGTTCTGGACCTGCTCGCGAATCTTCTCCGTCTCGGCCTTCATGGCGACAACCTCGCGTGCGAGTTGCCGGTCGCGCGCTTTGGAGCCCAGAGTGTTGATCTCGCGCAGGATTTCCTGAGAGAGGAAGTCGAGCTTCTTGCCGATCGGCCCGGTTCCCTTGGCGAGCAGCTCGCGGAACTGTTCCAGGTGGCCCGTCAGGCGGGCCAGCTCCTCCGTCACATCGGACCGCTCGGCCAGCAGGGCCGCCTCCTGCTCCAGTCGTCCCGAGTCCAGGGTCACCTCGGAAAAGAGGGTATGCAAGCGCTCGCGCAGCGTCGCCGCGATGGAACGGACGATGTCATCGCGCCGCGCCTCAATCGGCTGGATCTGGGCCTCCAGAGCCGCGATGCGCTCCGCGAGCTCTTGGGCGATGCGGCGCCCCTCTTCCTCCCGCATCGCCACCAGCGACCTCGCCGCCTCATCCGCGAGGGTCTCACAGGCGGTGAGCTCCTCGGGGGTAAACCCCTCCTCGGAGGAGTCGAGCGAGAGCAGCTGGGGGACGGCCACGAGATCACGCACCCCGAGCTCGCCCTTGATCGGGAACCTTCGGGAAAGTTCCGCCAGCCGGCTGAGGAGCGAGGCGAGCAGTCGCTCGTCGATGACGATCTCCGGATCAGCCGAGTCGAGTCGCGTCAGACGGAGCGTCACATCGACCTTCCCTCGCGCCAGCTGACGGGCGAAGGCTTGGCGCATGCCGGGCTCGAGAGCAGCCTCCGCCTCCCGCACCCGAAAGGAAAGGTCGAGGAACCGGTGGTTGACGCTGCGCGCCGAGATCTCGGCCGCCCACCGGGAGCCGAGCGCGCCCCGGGCCCGTCCGTACCCTGTCATGCTGCGGACCGTCATGGCGTGTCCGCGGGCCGGTCTCCGGCTCCGCCCTCCCAGAAGAACTGCATGTCGTGCAGCCTGCGGTAGAGGCCGTTGTGAGTCAAGAGCTCGGAATGGGTTCCGGTTTCGATCACGCGGCCCTCGTCCAGAACCACGATCCGGTCGGCGCGGCGCACCGTCGAGAGCCGATGGGCGATCACGAGCGTGGTCCGTCCGGCCATCAGGTTGGCCACGGCGCGCCCGACCAGGGCTTCCGATTCGAGATCCAGCTGCGAGGTCGCCTCGTCGAGGATGAGGATCGGCGCATCCTTGTAGAGGGCCCGGGCGATCGCCAACCGCTGCCGCTGGCCCCCGGAGAGGCGTGCGGCACCCTCCCCGATCGGCGTGTCGTAGCCCTGAGGGAGCTTCTCCAGAAACTCGTCGGCGTAGGCCGCCTTCGCGGCGGCGCGCACCCGTTCCGGAGGGGCTTCGGGTTCCCCGTAGGCGATGTTCTCTCGGGCCGTCGAGTCGAAGAGGATGGTCTCCTGAGTGACCAGGCTGATCTGGCGCCGGAGAGACGCGAGGGTGGCGTCTCGCAGGTCCATGCCGTCGAGCGTGAGGCGGCCGGCCGTGGGATCGTACAGGCGAGGCAGCAGATTGACGAGGGTCGTCTTCCCCGCCCCAGAAGGGCCCACGATCGCCACCGTTTCGCCCCGGGGGATCTCCAGCGTCACGTTCTGGAGGACGAGGCCTTCTCCGTACCCGAAAGAGACGTTCTCGTAGCGGATGGACGTCGCGAAAGGCGGCACGGGCTTTGCCCCGGGTCGCTCACGAATCTCGTTATCCGCGTCGATCAGCTCGAAGATTCGTGATGCCGACGACAGAGCGAGTTGCAAGGCGAGATTGGTCTTCGTGACGTCCTTGAGCGGCTTGTAGAGCATCAAGATCGCGGCGAGGAACGAGATGAGCTCCCCGACAGTCATCCGGCCGTGCCCGATCTGGCCCGCGGCATAGGCGAAGAGGGCTGCCAGGCCCATTCCCGCGAGCACCTCCATGAGAGGCGAGTTGACCGCCTGCAGCCGCATCGTGCGCAGGCTCACGCGAAAGTAGCGGTCGTTGGCGGTCCGGAAGCGGCCCGACTCGAATCCCTCCATGCCATAGGTCTTGATGACCCGATTTCCCCGCAGCGTCTCGGAGAGCAACGCGCCCATCTCGCCGATGCGCTCGCGCGACGACACGGCGGTCCGCCGAAGGCGGCGGGCGTTCTCAATGATGCCCACCAGAACGATGGGAGCGATCACGAAAACCACGAAGGCCAGCCGGGAGTTCAGCGAGAAGACGTACGCCAGAACGAAGACGATCGTGAGCGCCCCCTGGGCAAAGTCGGCCAGGCGGCTCCCGAAGGCGAACTGGATCTGCTCGACGTCCGTCAGGAGGCGGCTCATCAGCTCCCCCGTCGAAGCGCGCGTGTAGAAACGGCTCGACTGATGGATCAGGCTCTCGTAGGCGTCGTGGCGCAGGTCCCGCACCATTCCGAGGCCGATCCCATTGAGCTCGAACTCCGAGAAGTACGAGAGCACGTTCTTGACGAGAAGCGCGAGCAGGAGCAGCAACGGCACCGCAAAGCGCTCGGACAGGCCGCCCGCCGCCGCCGCCTCGAGAGCCCGAGAATAGCCCGTCTCGAGCAGGCGCATCAGGGGCGCGGCGCGCCCCGTGGAGCCCGCCCGAACCCCGGCGATGGACGCCGCGGTGCCGGCGCCGAGCGAGTCGTCGATCACCTTGTTCAGGAGAAAGAGGAGCAGGACCGTGGCGAGGGAGACGACGGCCATGGCGAGTAGCGCGGCGACCGCGCGGGCCCGGTAGCGGACGAAGTACTGCAGGAGACGCAGCAGCGGGGACCCCTTCGGTGGAGAGATTTCCGCCCGGCTCATCGGGCGGCCACCCGCGGCGGCGTTCCCGCGCTTCCCGCCAGCGCTCCGAGGACCGCGTCGGCCGCGCGCACGCTGGCTCCCGGGGGTCCGAGCTCGCGCGCCACGCGCTCGTAACCGCGCTTCATTCGCTCCTGCCGCGACGGCGAATCGAGGAGGGCCGCCGCTTCTCGCTCCAACCGGTCCGGCGAAACCTGCTCCTGCAAGAGCTCGGGGACCAGTTCCTCCCCCGCGACGATGTTCACCAGGGATATCCAGGGGACCTTCACGAGACGCCTTCCGATGGCGTAGCTCATGCGGGAGGTTCGATACACGACGACCATCGGCGCGCCGCAGAGCGCCGTCTCAAGCGTTGCTGTTCCGGAGGCGACCAGCGCGAGGTCCGTCGAGGCGAGCAGGGCGTGGGAGCCTGCCCCGACGAGCCGGATCCCCGCTTCCCGGGCGCCAGGATAGTGGTCCCCGGGGACCCCCGGCGCCTGGAGGGCGAGGACTTCGAGGCCGCGCGCGTGGGAGAGGCGGGACGCCGCATCCCGCAGGAGCGGCCAGAGGCGAAGGATCTCGCCCCGTCGGCTGCCCGGCAGCAGCGCGAGACGGGGCCGGGACCTGGGCAGGGATGCGGGGCCCGCCGCCAGCCCTTCCCGCACGTCGTCGACGATCGGATGCCCCGTCCAGACAACATCGGCTCCCAGCCGTTTGTAGATCTCCGTCTCGAAGCGGAAAAGCGTCAGGA
Source organism: uncultured Acidobacteriota bacterium (assembly GCA_963801275.1). Taxonomy (GTDB): domain Bacteria; phylum Acidobacteriota; class Thermoanaerobaculia; order UBA5066; family Gp7-AA6; genus DATBFU01. The sequence goes on from CAWDEF010000001.1 coordinate 279,300, forward strand.
TCCGGCGCGCGCGCCGCGCGATCACGCGGGCGCGGCCCGCACGCCAGGCCCAGACCTGGGGACTCACGTAGTAGATCAGGGGGATCCCCAGCCGACCCAGGCGCCGCGAGAGGGCCGCGTGAAAGTCGGGAAAGTCGATGAGGATGGCGGCATCGGGCCCGCGGCGGGCGGCCTCTCGCTGCAGCGCCGATAGCGCGCGAAGGATCGTCGGTAGCCTGCCGAAAACGTCTGAGAATCCCATGACAGACAGGTCTTCGGCGCGGGCGACGCGGTCGATGCCCTCGGCGGCCAGGCGCTCCCCTCCCATTCCGAACACCGAGAGAGCCGACCGCCGCGCCGCCAGGGCTCGCACGAGACGGGAACCGTGGAGGTCGCCGGAGGTCTCCCCGGCGGAGATCAGAAGGGTTACGGCGCCGGCGCGGTCCGAGAGCCCCTCCTACCCCGGGAAGGGGTACATCAGCCAGGCGACGGCGACGCCGCCGAGCACGAGGGAGGCGAGGAGGATCCCGAAGAGCTTCCACCGCTCTCGCCGCCCTTCCCGCCACAGCAATGCGAAGAACGCCGACACCAGGAACGCGTAGACCGTCATGATCAGGAAATGGTCGACCGGAAGGAGGGCGGCCATCACTTCTTCCTCCCGGAAGCGACGTCCCATGCGTCCAGCACGAGGAGCAGGTTCATCAGGCCCGCCGTGAGGAGGTAGGCGCAGCCGTACTCATACGTCGGCGCGAGCACGGTCCCTCCCGGGTTGCTCGAGAAGATCCGTGCGGCGATGTTCAGGAGGCCGGCCCCGTAGACGGCGAACGTGGCCAGGATCGTCAACGGCTGCCCGCTCTCGACCGTGTAGAGACGGCCCTCGAAGGACAGGCCCAGGACGAAGCAGCACGTCACGATCAGAGCGAAGAGGATGGCCGTGCGGCGGCGACCGAGATAGAAGTGCCCCAGACCCGGGAAGATACAGGCAACCGCCGCCGCGACGATCGGGCGCCGCTCTCCCGGTTCGGGCGCGCTCACGCGCCCTCTCCGGCGAAGCGCGGCGCGAGCCGCCGCCTGGTCTCGAGGAGGTCCTCCGGGACGATGCGCACGTCGGCGGTCACGGTCATGAAGTTCGTGTCTCCCTTCCAGCGAGGGACCACGTGGACGTGATAGTGGTCGGCGATCCCCGCTCCCGCGGCCGAACCGAAGTTGATTCCGACGTTCAAGCCGTCGGTTCGGTACGTGTCCACCAGAATCCGCTCGGCGAGAGCCACCGTTTGAATCAGCTCCGTGAGGGTTTCCGAGCGGGACCGCGACAGCCAGGCGTCGTGGCGGTACGGCGCCACCATCACGTGACCGTTCGTATAGGGGTAGCGGTTCAGGAGCACGAAGACCTCGCGCCCCCGGAAGACCACGAGAGAATCGTCGTCATCTCGGGCAGCCGCGGCATCGCAGAAGATGCACCCTTTCGATTTCTCCGACACCAGGTACTCGTACCGCCACGGCGCAAACAGGACTTCGGGCATCGGAGCTCCCGTTCGGGCACCTAGCGGTTGATCAACTCCTTGAGTTCTTTTCCGGGCTTGAAGTACGGGATCTTCTTGGCGGGCACCGCGACCTTGACGCCGGTCTTGGGGTTTCGGCCCATGCGGGCGCCCCGCTCCCGCAGCCGGAAAGAGCCGAAGCCGCGCAACTCGATCTTCTGGCCGTCCTTTAGGGAGCGCACGATCGCGTCAAAGACCGTATCGACGATGGCCTCCGCCTGCTTCTTCGTGACGTCGGTCGCCACCGCCACGCGTTCGATCAGTTCCGCCTTCGTCATATCGGTCCTCGCTGAAAAGCCGGTCCCCGCTCAGGACGCCGCTGCTAGGTCTTCGAGCCCTCCGTTGAGGAATCGTCCGCTTTCTTTCGGGAGCGCTTCTTCTTGGCCGGAGCCGCGTCGGGCGGCGCTTCGGGCTCCGCGGGCGGCGGCTCGGGCGGGGCCGCCGCGGCGGACGGCGCCTCCTCCAGGTTGATCCCCGAGAGGCCGACCTTCATTTCGGCGTCCTCGATGCGCAGGATGCGCGCCCGAACCGAATCCCCCTCGTGGTAGTGCTCCGCGAGCTTGGCTCCCCGGGGGATCGGAGTCTCGGAAACGTGCATCAGGCCCTCGACGAGGCCCTCGATCTGCACGAACACACCGAAGTCCGCCACGCGCGTGACGACGCCTTCCACGACGTCGCCGGGCTGATGCTTCTCGCGGAAGGTCTGCCAGTCGTTGGGTTGAAACTCCTTGATCGAAAGGGAGATGCGCCGGTTCTCCTGGTCGATCGACGTGATGATGGCTTCCACGTCGTCTCCCTTCTTGAGGATCTCCGAGGGGTGCTTGACACGCTTGGTCCAGGACATGTCCGACACGTGCACCAGACCGTCGATTCCCTCCTCGATCTCGACGAAGGCGCCGAAGTCCGTCAAGTTGCGCACCTTGCCGGAGACCCGGCTCCCGACCGTGTACTTGGCGAGGACCCCCTCCCAGGGATCAGGGAGCGTGTCTTTGAGCGAGAGCGAGATGCGGCGCGCCTCCCGGTTGACGTCGGATACCACGGCTTCGACCGTGTCGCCCGGCGAGACGACTTTCGAGGGATTCTTGACCTTCTTCGACCAGGACATCTCCGAAACGTGGACGAGACCCTCGACCCCTTCCTCGAGTTCGACGAAGGCGCCGTAGTCGGTCACATTGGTGACGCGGCCCTTGACGCGCGAGCCGGCGGGGTAGCGCTCCGGCACGTGGGTCCAGGGATCGTCGGTCAGCTGCTTGGTGCCGAGCGAGACGCGCTCCGTTTCCCGGTCGAACTTGAGGACGACCACGTCGATCTCATCGCCGACCTTGACGAGATCCGAGGGATGGTTCACGCGCCCCCAGGACATGTCGGTCACGTGCAGCAGCCCGTCGAGACCGCCGAGGTCCACGAACGCGCCGTAGTCGGTCAAGTTCTTGACGGTTCCGCGCAGCACGCGCCCTTCCTCGAGCAGCTGCAGAGTCTCCTTCTTCTTGGCCTCCTGCTCGACTTCGACGACCGCCTTGCGTGACAGGACGATGTTTCCCCGCTTCTTGTCGACCGAGATCACCTTGAAGTCGAAGTCCTTTCCCCGCAAGGACTCGAGGTTCTTGACGGGCTTGACGTCCACGAGCGACCCCGGCAGGAAAGCCTTGACCCCGATGTCGACGGCCAAGCCGCCCTTGATCCGGTCGATGACCCGGCCGCGCACGGTCGTGCCGGAACGGTAGGACCTCTCCACCTCGTCCCAGACCTTCATCTTCTCGGCCTTGTCCTTGGAGAGGACGACGTAGCCGTTCTGGTCCTCGGTGCGCTCCAGAAGGACATCCACGGGGTCGCCCTCCTTGACCGTGAGGTTTCCCGAAAAGTCCGTGAACTCCGAAACCGAGATGATCCCCTCGGACTTGTATCCGATGTCGACGATCACCTCGGAAGGGGTGATGCCGATGACCCGGCCCCGAATGATCTGCCCCTCCTGAAGATTCCGGAAGGAATCCTCGTACTGAGCCAGAAGATGCTCGTACTCCTGGGGCGAGAGTTCCTGTTCCGTCTCCATGGGCTTACCTTCCTGTCCCCCTTCGTGATTCTTCGCCGTCATTCGAAAAAGGGGTCCCCTCTCATAAGTATTTGAACCGACAAAATATACTCTATGTTGCTGGCCCCGGGCGAGTCAACTTCCGCTGCCCCGGACGCGGGCCTCGATCTCGGAGACCACCTGCGCCACCTCTCTGCCGGTCGAGTCGATCAGGCAGTAGCGGCCATCCATCGTGAGGGGCGAGTCGGCTCGCGAGCTGTCGTCCTCGTCCCGACGGTTCATCTCCTCCAGCACTTCCGCGTAGGGCCGCGGGTTGCCCCGTTTTTCGAGCTCTCGGGTCCGGCGGCGCGCCCGCTCCTGCGCGGAGGCGGTGAGGAAGAACTTGTGCGGCGTCTCGGGGAAGACGCGGGTGCCGATGTCGCGGCCTTCGAGGACACCCCCCCGTTCGCGTCCGAGACGCTGCTGTTCGGCGACGAGCCGGCGGCGAACCGCTGGAATCGCCGACACCGCGGAGGCGTAAAGCGAGATCTCGGGCTCGCGGATAGCATCCGAGACGTCCCGTCCGTCCCACAGGACCCGCAGTCCCCCGGCGGCGGGCTCCAAGCCGATCCGGCCGGCCTCGGCCAGGCCGATCACGGCTCCCGGTTCTCCGATCGGTAGCGGGATGCCCGCCTCGCGTGCGGCAAGACCCACGGCGCGGTACATGGCGCCGGTGTCGATGTAGGGAACCCCGAGGCGCTCGGCCAGAGCCCGGGCGACCGTGGATTTGCCGGCTCCCGACGGTCCGTCGATCGCCACGATCAGGGGCGATGTCAACGCCGCACCGGTCGCCTCGGCCGGTCCGCATCGGGGCTTGGGGCAACGAGGCTCCGGCGAAGGGCCGCCAGTTCTCCCGGCTCCAGCCTCCGGCAGGCTCCGGTCGGCAGGCGTGCATCGCGAATCGGACCAATGGCGGTGCGCTTCAACTTCGACACCGGATGTCCAATGGTCTCGAACATCCGGCGAATCTGGCGCGATCGCCCCTGCCGCAGCGTGACGCGCAGCCAGCTGTTGCCCGCGCCGGGCGCTCCGGTGGTCGAGACGCGCTCGATCTCGCACGGAAGCGTGCGCGAGCCGTCCAGGAAGACCCCGCGGCGCAGGCGCACGAGGTCTGCGTCCGTCGGCACGCCGGAGACCTTCACCCGATACTCCTTTCCGCAGCGCGATCGAGGGTGGGTCACGCTTGCCGCCAGATCCCCGTCGTCCGTCAGGAGCAGGAGCCCTTCCGTCTGGACATCGAGGCGCCCCACGGGACGGACCGAGCGCCTCAGGCCTTCCGGAAGGAGGTCGAGAACCGTCTTGCGTCGCTCCGGATCGGAAGTCGTCGTGACGTATCCCTTCGGCTTGTTCAGAAGCACGTAGGACCGGGCACCGGAAGCCGGACGGATCCGGCGACCATCCACCTTGACGGCGTCCCGCTCGGGATCGGCGCGCTCGCCGAGCTGCGCGACCCTGCCGTTGACGCGCACCCGGCCCTCGCGGATCCACGTCTCGGCCTGGCGGCGGGACGCGAGGCCCGCTTCGGAAAGGATCTTCTGAAGGCGAACGGCGCCCATGGCGGTCCTTCCGGAATCGAGAATCGCGACGCGACTGGCGGGCGGTCAGCCCTTCAGGCTCGGCGACTTACGATCCGCTCTCCTCGTTGCCGTCTTCGTCCTCGGCATCCACGCCCTCATCGTCGTCGTCCCCCTCATCTTCGTCCGAGCTGGCGGAAACGGCTTGGGGCAGGGCCTCGGGTGGTGGAGGTTCCCCCACCGTTGCCGCGAGATCCTCAGCCACTTCCTCGGGTCGGGGCAGGTCTTCGACGCCGTTGAGCCCAAAACGCACGAGAAATTCCGGTGTCGTCCGGTAGAGGAACGGAGAGCCGACGACCGACTTGCGCCCTGCCGTGGTGATGAGTTTCTTCTCGAAGAGTGTGTTCAGGACGCTCGCCGAGTTGACACCGCGCACCTCCTGGATCTCCGGAAGGGTGATGGGCTGTCGGTAGGCGATGATCGCGAGGGTCTCGAGCGCGGCGAGCGACAGCCGGCTGCGCTCGGAAACCTCGTGAAACTTCCGCAGCAGTGCGTCGAACTCGGGGCGGGTGACGAACCGCCAGCCTCCGGCCACCTCCTCGAGGCGGATTCCGCTGTCCGCGCGGTCGGCGGCCGCCGCAAGGCGCGCGATCGCTTCGCCCACCGCCTCGGGGGTCGCTTCGAGAATGTCGGCCAGGTCTTTCTTCCGAACGGGCCGCGAGCTCGAGAAGAGAAGGGCCTCGAGGGCAGCAAGGATCCGCTCGGCCCTCTTCTCGCGGGGCCGCTCGGGGACGGCCTCGGCGGCATCGGGGGTCAGGATGTCGGCCATGGGCCAAGTCTACGTCCAACGTCTCCCGTCGATCGGCACACCAGGACCGGTGGCCGGCTACCGATAGGTGTCCCGAACGGCATCCAGGGAGAAGGGGGCCTCGGTCCGCGAGACGTGGATCTCGGCAAAGGCCGAGGGCTGGAACACGGTGACGACGCCCAGGCGAATCAGCTCCAGGGTCGCCAGGAAGGCCGTCACGGCCTCCGCGCGGTAGCGCATCTCCCCCAGGAACCGGAGCAGCGGGAGCGTTCCCGAACCCTCGAGGCGCTCGATCAGGTCCCGCATCTTGTCCGCGACCGAAAAGCGCAGGTGGCGGATCTCCATCGCCGGCGGGTGCGCGAAGCGGTAGCGCTCCGTGACCTTGCGAAACACATCGATCAGGTCGAAGAGCGACACTTCGAGGGTCTCGCCTTCCGGCGACTTTGGAATCTCGGTCTCGCCGCGGGGCCAGAGGCCCGCGCGCAGCGTGTCGATTTCGTGGAGATCCTCGGCCGCTTTCTTGAACCGCTCGTACTCCTGCAGGCGCAGCGCCAGGTCCCGGCGCGGATCCTCGGCCTCGGCGCCCGGCAGGCGCGGCAGCAGCATCCGGGACTTGATGTAGATCAGCTCGGCCGCGAGCGCGACGTACTCCGAGGCCACGTCGAGATCGAGCTCATGCATGGCGTCCAGGTACGCCGTGTACTGCTCCGTGATCGCCGCAATCGGGATGTCCGTGATGGAGACCTCGTTGACCCGGATCAGGTGGAGCAGCAGGTCGAGCGGGCCCGAGAAGGCAGGGATCTCGACGGGCGGGAGGGCGCTCTCGGCGCGCTCGTCGGTCATGCGCTGCGGGCGCGCCGGCAACTCATACACGGAAACCGACGGCCCGGTAGACGAAGAGATAGAACGGAAGGATGATCACATTGAGCAAGCGCGTGGAGAGTAACAGGATGAGGATGAGGAAGCCGAACGGCGCGATGACGCGGAAGAGGCGGATGGCCGGCGCGCCGATTACCGAAGCGAGGACGCCGCTTCCGTCCAGGGGCGGGATCGGAATCAGGTTGAAGACGCCGAGCGCAACATTGACCAGCGAGAACTGGAAGAAGACGTAGGCGATCGGGGCCAGGGCCCCCGGCGCGAACCTGCGCCCCTGGAGCGCCAGGGCGAGATCCCGGATCGCGTCCGGCGCCCAGGTCCGCAGGGCCATGAGAATTGCGAGGCCGGCTGCCGCCAGGAGGAAATTCGACATCGGGCCCGCCGCCGAGACCACGAGGTTGGCCAGCCTCGGGTTGGCCGTGTTGCGAAGGTCCACGGGCGTCGGCTTCGCCGCACCGAAGATGATTCGCCCGCCCGAGAAGAAGTACATCATCAGCGGCAGGATCACGCTCCCGAAGGGATCGATGTGCCGGATCGGGTTCAACGTAATGCGCCCGAGGTCCCGGGCCGTGGTGTCGCCGAACTGCAAGGCCGACCATGCGTGCGCCGACTCGTGGAACGAGATCGAAAAGAGGATCACCGCGAGCTGGATTGTGAAGTCGACGATCTTGAAGGCGATGGAGTCCATTGCGCGGGACTATAGCGGATGCCGTAGAGAGGCCCCCGGCGTCGGCAGGCACTCTGGGCCGCGCCCGGATCCGGTCGGCCCAAGCGATGATACGGTCCGAGCGGGGAGCCGGACGTCGGCGGGCCCGAAACCTTCCCGCGGCCCCGGCGTCACTAAGAGAGCCGTGCCGATCGGAAACGGGTCCGAAAGCGACGGGTCGCGCGAGGACCGCGCGCTTCTGGAGCGCGTCCGTCAGGGCGATTCCGAGGCCGCGGCGGGGCTCTTCGAGCGTCACGCGCCTGCCCTGCTTCGCTTTACGGGTCGACTGCTTTCCGACCGGGCGCTGGCCGAGGAAGTGACTCAGGAGGTCTTCGTCAAGGTGATTGCCAGGGCCCATCAATATGACGGTCGGGCGGAGGTCGCTTCGTGGCTGTTCGCGATCGCGGCCAATGCCTGCCGGGACCGCCGGCGGCGGGAGCGGCGAGCGCCCGTCGTTTCGATCGACGCTCTTCCCGAGCCCTCCGCCCGGGGCGAGGGCATCGAGGCCGCCCTCATGGACCGCGAAAAGCGCGACGCCGTCCGGCGCGCCCTCGCGCAGCTCTCGGAGGAGCAGCGGGAGGCGCTCGTTCTCGCCCGGTACCATGGCCTGGCGTACGTCGAGATCGCCGCGATCCTGGGTATCTCCGTCGGGGCGGTGAAGACTCGCATTTTCAGGGCCGTCGAAACGCTGAAGGCCCATTTCTCCGAAGGAGCCACGTCATGGAATGCCGCGAACTAGACCAACGGGCCGTCGATCGCCTGACCGGGCAGATCGAGCCCGAGGCTGCAAAGGACCTCGCCGCCCACCTGGAGGTCTGTTCCGCCTGCCGCACTGAGATGTCCGGGGTGGAGCGCGCCTGGGAGTTCCTGGGGGAAGACCCGGGTCTGGCCGCCGGGCCGGACTTTCGCCGCCGGGGCCGGGAGCTGCTCGAGGAAGAGATGCTCCGCCGTCGCGTGCGCGAGTTCCGTCCGAGGCCGCGTGCGCGCCGCTTCCTGGCGCAGGCGGCGGCGCTTGTGCTCGCCGCCGGCGCGGGATACCTGGCGGCGTCCTGGAAGCCGGTGCCCGCGGTCCCGACTCCCGGCGCAGCGGCGGACTCCTCCGTGCTGCCCGCGCTCGGAGCGTCCACGCGGCTCTCGAACCTCTCCTACGTCCCGCCCGGCCCCGACGGCCGCGTCGGCATCGGCTTCGACGTGACGACCCGCCACACGATCCAGGGTGCTCCCGGTGATCCCGAGGTCGAGAAACTGCTCGCCTACGTGCTGTCGCGCGCCGGAGAGAACTCCGGCGACAGGGCCCGCGCCATCGAACTCGTGGCGCAGAACTCCCGGGCCGGGCTGGGGCCTGCATCCCCCGACATCGTGGCCGCGCTGACGGCCACCCTGCGCAAGGACTCGAATCCCGGCGTGCGCAAGAAGGCGGCCGACGCCCTGTCGGGCATGCCTTCGACCCCCGAAATCCGGACGGCCTTCCTCGAAGCGCTGCGGAGCGACGGAAATCCCGCAGTTCGCCTGGTTGCGATCGACGCTCTCGCTGCGGCGGCCAAAGAGGCGCCGGATCCGCGAACCATCCAGTCTCTGCGCGAGAAGGCGGTGGATCCCTTCGAGAACGGCTTCGTCCGCGCGAAGGCGGCATCCGCCCTGAAGACGATGGAGTACTGACCGTGGCCACCGAAACTCCCTCGCGGGCGCCGCGTCTCCACGAATGATGAACAGGCACACGCTCCGAGCCAAATCCCTCTCGTCCCGCGCCGCCACGGCGCAGAACCGCGCCCTCTGGCTTCTTTTGGCCGCGGGTCTGGGCCTGCTCGCCGCGGCGGTGGCGTCGGGCGAAGAACGCGGCTTCTCCGCGTCGCGCACCGACCGTTTTCGCGGGAACCTCCCGCCGGGCACACTCGTGCGCGTCGTCAATATCAACGGCGACGTCGTCGCCGGGTCCGGGCGTGAGTTTTCCGCCGTGGTCACGACGACGGTGATGGCCTCGAGCCAGGCGCGGGCAGACGAGGCGCTCGAGAAGGCCCGCGTGACCCAGTCGAGCGAGGCGGAAGAGTACCGCCTCGAGACGCGGTGGCCCGGCCACACCCAGTTCCGCGGCCACCGAAAGGATTTCTGCCGGGACTGCCGGGTCACGGTCCGCTACGAGCTCGTGCTCCCGCCGGGCCTGTCGGCGAACCTGCAGACGGTCAACGGCGACGTGCGCGCCAACGGCCTGGACGGAGACCTCGAGGTCCACAGCGTGAACGGAAACCTGCAGGTGATCGGCGCGCGCCGGTCGCTCGCCGCGCAGACCGTCAACGGGAGGGTCGACGCCGTCGCGGCCGCCCTGCCGCCCGCCGCATCGTGGCAGCTCCAGGCGGTCAACGGCTCCGTCATCGCGACGCTCCCCACGGACGCGAAGTTCGATTGGACGGCTTCCACGATGAGCGGGACGATTGCGTCGACCTTCGCCCTGCCCCCCGCACGCGATGAAGCCACACCCGCCCCGCCGGCCGCGCCGGTGTCTCCCGCGCCGCCCCGCCGGCCGGCCCACGCAGCGGTCGTCGTATCCGGAGACGACACGGAAACGCTGGTCGACCCGGAGGAGCTCTCCCGGGAGATCGAGGAATCCATGCGCGAGGTGGAGGCGCAGATGCGGACGACGGAGAAGATCGTCCGCGAGGTGCGCGTGACCCTGCCGGAGCGGCGCTACACGGCCTCCGTCGGAGGGGGTGGCGCGAAGATCCGGGCGAACACGTTGAATGGAAGCATCACGCTGCTCGCCGCCGGAACGCGGGAGGCGGACGCCAAGCCGCTCGTCGTCGGCCGGCGCACGATCGTGCTGACGGTTCCGAGCGTCGCGATCCGCGTTCCCGGTGTCCGGATGCGTGCGCCCCGCGTCCGCGTACTGGCACCCTCCGGCATGGAGCCCGGCGACACTTCCGAAGACGGGCCGGAGATCGATGCCGACGTCGTGCGCGGAGACATCTCCGGAGACCTGATCTCGACGAGCAACGGGAACTACCACGTGGGCCACGTCAGCGGAAAGATCAAGATCCTGACCCACTCCGGCGAAATTCACATCGCCTCGGCCGGAAACGGGGCGGAGGTGAAGACCTACGGCGGCGACATCCACGTCGGCAGCGTCCAGGGTGATCTGCGGGCCCAGACCATGGCCGGCGACATTCGCGCGCTGGACGTGAACGGCTCGGCGGTCGTGGAGACCTCGGGCGGAGACATCCGGATCAACCGGATCGAGGGATCTGCCAGCGCCAGGACGGGGGGCGGTGACATCGTTCTCCCGGCGGTGCGTGGGTCCGTCGAAGCCGAGACCGGCGGAGGCGAGGTGCGGGTGGGCATCCTTTCCCGGCAGGTCAAGAACGGTATCTCGATCCACAACGCCGGGGGCGACGTCTTGCTCATCCTGCCGGCGGATTTTCATGGAGAGCTCGATCTGGAGGTTGAGGGACCCGCGGATCCGGAAGAGGTCCTGATCCGTTCCGAGTTTCCCGGGGTCGCGATTACTCGCAGCAGCGACTTGCACCGCGCTTCCGGCCTCTTGAACGGCGGAGGCCCGCGCGTCCTCGTGCGGACCTCCTCGGGGTCCATTCGCCTGCGCCGGGGGCCCGCCGCCGGGTCTTAGAGGTCGGGTCCGCGAGCGGTGCTAGGTCGGGGCTGTCGACCCGAGCCCGTCGGAGGCGCCCCGCCTTCGCGGACCCCTCTCGTTACCGGATGCGAAGCGTGCGCACGGGCTCGAGGTCGACCTCGGCACCCGTGCCGAATCGGGGGTCGTGCCGCCCGGGGCCGTCGAGGTACTCCCGGATTCCGGACCGGAATTCGCGCCAATCGCCGGGGAAAACCCTAAGAGTCTCCGAGACATCCCCGACGTTGTCTCGGGAGAGGCTGCGGAGCTGGTCGCGGGTCAGGGGCGGGTCGGCGATCCAGCCGCGGCGGGCCGCCCACTCGAAGCGCCCGGCGAGGAATCCTCCCCACCAGAGCGGAAGGTGCAGGAGGGGTTTTCCGCGTTTGCCGAGGGCGGCGGCGATCTCGCGGTAGATGTCGTTCAAGGTGAGTGTCTGCGGACCGCCGACCTCGAAGGATCCGCCCGCCGTCTCGGGTCTTTCGAGCGCCTCGGCGAAGACCCTGGCGACGTCGTACACCGAGACGGGCATGAAACGGGTCGTGCCCGGCCCGATGACGGGGATGAAGCCCGGGTTGAGGCGCACGATCGGAGCGAGGAGCGACACGAAGCCGTCTCCCGGTCCGAAAATGATCGACGGCCTGAAGATCGTCCAGGCGAGCGGCGAAGCCTTCACGGCACGCTCCCCCGCCGCCTTGGTCCGCGCGTACTGCGAGGGCGCGTCCTCCGAGCTTCCCATGGCACTCATGTGGAGGAGGCGCCGCACTCCCGCCGCGCCCATCGCCGCCAGGACGTTCTCCGCGGCCTCCCGGTGCATCCGGTCGAAGGTCTGCTCGCCCTTTTCGTTGATGATCCCGACCAGATGAACGACGGCGTCGCGTCCGGCCGCGGCCCGAACGAGAGACTCCCGGTCCAGAACGTTTCCGGAAACCGCTTCCACGGGGCGATTGAACCGATTCCGCGAGGCGCCGGGGCGCCGCTCGAGGACCGACACGGCGTGGCCTCTCCGCAGAAAGGCGTTTCCCAGGTGGGTGCCGACGAAACCGGTACCGCCTGTGATCAGAACCTTCAATCTCTCCTCCTCGACGTTGCTTTCTACCATGCGGGGCCGGCCGATTACGGGTAACCGAAAAGATCGCTCCCGATTTGCTCGCCCCGTGCGCGGCGGGCCAGCACTTCCCGGCGTGCCTCGGCCAGGCGGCCGAGGTCCCGAGTCGCATCGGCCACGCGCAGCGGGGGCAGCCCGGACTGCTGCGTCCCGAGGAGGTCTCCGGGTCCCCGCGCCTCCAGGTCCTTTTCCGCAATCAGGAATCCGTCGTTTGTTCGCTCGAGCACGGCCATCCGGGCTCGCGCCTCCGGAGTCGCACGCGATCCCGCGATCAACGCACACCAGGACTTGCGGCTCGAGCGGCCGACCCGGCCGCGGAGCTGATGGAGTTGTGCGAGGCCAAAGCTCTCGGCGTTCTCGACGATCATGAGGGTGGCCTCGGGAACGTCCACGCCCACCTCCACCACGGTCGTGGCGACGAGGATGCCCACCCGACCCACCGCGAAGTCCGCCAGAACGGCCGAGCGCTGCTCCGGCCGCATCCGACCGTGCAGCGTCGCCACGGCCACTCCGGGGGCGCTTCCGCAGATTCGTTGCGCGGTCTCGCGCGTGGCGGCGACTTCGCGGTCGCCTTCCTCGATGGCGGGCACGACGACGTAGACCCTCTCGCCGGCCCGGACGCGCTCGGCCGCGAACCGGTAGATCCGTTCCCGCGCCTCCTGCCCGCGCACACGGGTTGTGACCGGGGACCGGCCGGGCGGCATCTCGTCGAGAACGGAAACGTCGAGTTCGCCGTAGATCGCCCAGGCGAGCGAACGGGGAATCGGGGTCGCGGTCATGACGAGGACGTGAGGACTCTCCCCTTTCGCAAACAGCCGCGACCTGTGCACGACGCCAAAGCGGTGCTGCTCGTCCACGACGACCAGGCCCAGCCGTTGAAAGCGCACGGGCGACTCGACCAGCGCGTGCGTCCCCACGAGCACGTCGATCTCTCCTTTCTGGAGGGCCGCCAGCAGGGCCTGGCGGGGGCGGCCGCGGACCCTTCCCGTCAGCAGGGAGAGCCGCACGCCGGCCGGAGTCAGCCATGCGGCGAGGCTCGCGGCGTGCTGCTCCGCGAGGATCTCCGTAGGAGCCATCAGAGCCGCCTGGACGCCGCAGCGCGCGGCCAGAAGCATCGTGAGACCGGCGACGACCGTCTTCCCGCTCCCGACATCTCCCTGAAGGAGGCGGGCCATCGCACGCCCGGAGGCGAGATCCTCGGCGATCTCGCGCACGGCGCGCCTCTGCGCGGCGGTCAGGCGGAAGGGAAGGGCCTCGCGGGCCAGCCTGCGAAGACCCTCGTCGGCGCGGAGGCGCAGCCCCGGCCGCTGACGCAGCCGCTCCCTCTTGTCCTCGATCCGTGCCGCCAGGACGGCGAGCTCCTCCCGGGCGAGCGTGGCCCGGGCGCGTTCGGCGTCCTCGAGCTCCCGGGGGAAGTGTACGGCCCGCAACGCCTCGACGATCGTCTCGGGAGGGGCCGACGCGCATCGGGCGGGGGGCACGAGGTCCTCGAGCGTGCGCTGGAGGAGCGCCCGCCAGGCCCGCGGCGAGAGGTCGACGATCCGCCGGCAGACTCCGACGATCCGCCCGGAGTGGAGCGGATCGGCCTCCTCGCCGGGATCGAAGAACTCCGTCTCCGGGTTTTCGAGGCGCAGCTCTCCTCGGGCCGTCCGTACGGGAGCGCCATAGAGCACGGCCGAGCGCCCCGACCGGGCGGCCGTCAGGAAGCTCGGGTACCGGTTGTGCCAGACGACCCGAATCGCCTCGCTGCCGTCGTCGGCGAGCGCTTCGATGCGAAGGCCGCCCCGACGCATCCGGCTCCCGTGGGCCCCGGCGATGCGCACGAGGAGCATCGCCGCCTCCCCCGGCACGAGCTCCTCGATCCGGGCGAACCTTCGCCGGTCCTCATACCGGAACGGAACGTGAAGCAAGACGTCCGCGACGGTCGCGAAGCCGGCCGCGGCGATCTTTGCGGAGCGCGTGATGCCGATCCCCGGCAGACGGGAGACCGGGTCGCGCAGGGCGATCCGCCGGGACAACGCCGACGCGGACGCCTATGCCTCCGCGGCCTGGAAGGTGAGGACGACGAGGCCGAACTTGAGGCTGTCGCCGTTCTGCAGAGGAACGGGCGTGCCCGTGGCGACGCGATTCTCGTTGACGAAGGTTCCGTTCATCACGCCGATCTCTTCCATGACGTAGAAGTGGCCGCCCATCTGGTAGAGCTTGGCGTGACGGCGCGAGGTCGAGCGCTGCGTGTCGAGCGGCGTCAGGTCGATGTCGGGGGTGATCCCCGTGACGGGGTCGCTCCGTCCGACGAGCGTGTCCCCCTCGCGGTTGAGGAAGAACTCCATCGGGGGATCCGTAGCGACGAGCCGGCACAGGTCGCGTTCGCGCTGCGGAGGCGCGCGCCGCGGGGCGGGCTTCTCCTGCTCCTCGACCTGACGGCCGGCGGCCTCTTCGAGCATGGACGTGACGTCCCGGAGCCGGCGCGAAAGCTTGCGCAGCATGCGCACCGCGATCTCGGTGTTCCCCTTGAGCATCGAGTCGAACGTGGCGCCGTTGATTCGGACGAGCTCGACGTCGGTCTTCGCCCGGGCGGAGGCCGTGCGAGGCAGGTCCTCGAGCACACTCATCTCGCCGAAGAAGTCGCCCTTCTCGAGCGTCGCCAGAACGCGGGTCTCCTTGCCGATGGTCTTGATCAGCTCCACCGTTCCCGTTTGAACGATGTACATCTCGTTTCCGATCTCGCCCTCGGAGAAGATGATGTCTCCCATCGGGTGGCTGACCAGATAGCGCTCGAACGGGGTCTTTCCGCCACCCGTTCCGGACTTGAAGACGGCTTTCACGGGTCACGCACGGCGGGGCCGAGGAAGCGGAGGCGGCCAGCGCCGGCCAGCTCCAGCCGGACGGGGACTCCCAGCGGCAGGGTCCGCGGGCGGGCCAGATGGCCCGCGGGAAACCCCATCGCAACGGGATACGGGGCGCCGCGAAATCGTGTGCGCAGATACTCCCGCACCGTCCTGGGTGCCTCCGATCGATCCCGCGACACCACCGAGCCGATCAACATTGCCTGAAGGCGGTCGAATGTACCCGACCGTTCCAGCTGGGTCAACATTCGGTCCAGGCGGTAGATCTCCTCTCCGATGTCCTCCCAGAAGAGCACGCGCCCTTGCGCCCGGACTGCCTCGGGGGTGCCGCAAAGCGACGCGAGGAGCGACAGGCAACCACCAACCAGCGGCCCTTCCCCCGTGCCCTCACGGAGGATGTCCCTCTCATCGAAGTCGTGAGGGGCGGGAGAGCGGCCGCTCACCACGGCCTCCCAGTCGAGGCCATCCTGCTCGGAGATCTCGACGGCAACCATCGGCCCGTAGAACGCGACGAGACCGCGGGAAGCGAGGAGGGCGAAGAGAGCCGTCAGGTCCGAGCCCCCGAGGTGCACCTTCGGGTGGGCGATGATCTCCTCGCCGTCGAGGGCACCCAGGACGCGGGCCGCCCCAGAGCCTCCGCGCGCGAAGAAGATGGCGTCCACATCGGGGTTGCGGAGAAGTCCGCGATAGCCCTCGGCCCGCTCGGCGTCGGTGCCGGCAAAGAGACCGTCCGCCGCCCGGCGCACGTTCGGGGCTTCGACCACGCGATACCCGCGCGCCCGCAGCCGCGCAATCCCGGAATCCACACGCGCCGGATCGACCGGACCCGAGATCGCCGCCACGCCGATGGTGCCCCCGGGCCTGAGTCGAGGCGGCCGGATGATCTCGGGCATCGCGCCACAATCTTAAGCCGTCAGATCGTGACCTCGGCGATCGAGAGTCGCGGGGGCCTCGTCGCGGAATCGCCCGGCACCGCTCGTGCGCGACGTCCGCTTGCGCTGAAGAGCCCCGAGCGGGCCGATAAGCCGAATTCTGTTCCCGGTTTCCCGGTGACGATCATTCCTCTCGGCCCGGGGTCTCCCCAGGGCTCGAGCAGCCGACCCGGAGGCAGCCCGCCGAAGCGGAACGGGACGGGCGCCCTCTGCCTCCCTATTTGGCCTTGCTCCACATGGGGTTTGCCGTGCCCCCTCCGTTGCCGTCGGGGCGGTGCGCTCTTACCGCACCGTTTCACCCTTACCGTCCCAACCCCGAAGGGCGGGAAGGCGGTTTGTTTTCTGTGGCACTTTCCTTCGCGTCACCGCGACCGGGTGTTACCCGGCATGCTGCCCGTCGGAGTTCGGACTTTCCTCCCCGATCGCTCGGGGCGATCGTCTGGCCCGCTCGGAGCCGAGAGACATTGTAGCAGCGACGGCTCGGGGCACGCGCTTCAGGGCTCGGCCGCCCGCTCGCTGCGCAGGGCGCGCCGCGGGTGCTGCAGCTGAAAAAAGAGGACGCGGATCGCGTGCCAGACGGCGCGACGATGGGTCATGAGCAGAACGGCGAGCGCCGCCAGCAGGATGGCGGCAAACCAGGGAACGAAAAACGAGACGGTGGCCAGGACGACGGCCACCACGTCCTCGGCGAGCGAAACGGCGAACTGCGCGAAGCCGCGCGTCGCCGCCGTGGAAGTCAGCCGTGTCGTCGATTTCACGAGTTGAGCGGCCAGGGTCGCGGCTGCGCCGCCGAGGGCGAGAGCGGCCAGCTCCTCGACCCGCGAGGCGTTCGAGGCGGAAAGCGCCAGCAAGGCCCCCACGATCGGCCGCAACGCCGTCTGGCCGAGGTCCCAGAGGTGGTCGACGATGGGGATCTTGTCCAGGATGAATTCCGCGAGGAAGAGCACGAGCGCGATCTGCAGAAGCGCAGGGCTCGAGAGGAAGACGGCGCTGGGACCGGGAAACTCCGGGGGGAGGAGCCGGATGAGCCCGTTGAACACGAGCAACACGGCCCAGGCGTTCCATCCGGCCGCGGCCGCGAGACCGAGGCCGGTCAGGATCGACGTCAATTGCGGGGCTTGAAAAGCCGGGAAAAGAGGGTCGGCCGGTCGTCCCCGTCGGGCGAAATCGCCGCCTCCGGCAACGTTTCTCCAGGCTCGGCGCGAGGACCCGGCGGCTCGGCGGTCGTTTGGGCAGGGGCCTGGGCAGATACGCTTCCCGCCATCGCCGCCAGCACCGCGTCGAGCAACAGCCGGTTTTCCGGCGACGCATCCAGGTCGAAGGCCCTCCGAGCGAACGGCTCCGCTTCGGCGCTACGCCCGCGTTCGTGGAGCGCCGCGGCCGCATCCCGCACGTACTGGGTCCGGCGCGGCTCGAGACGCGCGGCCTCCTTGAGGTTCTCCAGACCGCGGGCCACCCACATCGAGTTCTTCAGCTCGACCTGCGCCAGCGCGTAGCGGTATTCCGCGTGGTCCGGAACGAATCGAATCGCCTCGCGCAGCATCTCGACGGCCGGGTGGTAGTCCTTCTGTTCGATCAGCGCTCTGGCCCGGCGGTAGTTTTGAGCCGCCAGGTTCTTGCGCGCCTGGGGATTAGACGCGGTCTCCGCCGCGGGCGTCACCGGCACGGCGGGCGCCGCCTGCGTCGCGTCGTAGTGGACCCGCAACGCCTGATCCGAGAGCGTCTCGTGCGCCTCCTTGAGCCGCTCGAAGACTGTCGTCAGCTCCTTCTCGCAGTGAGCGAGGTCCTCGCGATGTCGCAGATCCGGGTGGAAGAGGCGGCTACGCTCGAAATAGGCCTGGTGGATCTCCTCGGCAGGGGCCTCGGGACGCACGCCGAGAAGCTCGTAGTGGGAGAGCCAGTCGATGCGGCGATACGTATTGCGCACCAGCTCCGCGTGACCGGGGGTGCGCTCGGAAGACTGCGCCGCAACCTCGACGTTCAAGGCCTCGAGCCCGCTCGCCGTTTGCGGCACCGCCCCCTCCTTGCGCCATTCCACGATTCCGCACGAGAGCAGCGCGTAGAGAATCTTGGCTGTCGCGGAGCGGGAGGTGCCGCCGATCTTGAGCAGCGAATCGAGGTCGAGCCTGCCGTCGATGCGTGAGAGGATGTAGGCCTCCTGCGGGGTCAGCGGCAGGTACTGATAGCGCGACATCGGATCGGTCGAGAGAACGGGGACCTGCCGCCCGTCGCCCAGGAGCTCCCGAAACAGGTCGGACTCCGGCAGCCGCCGGATCCCCTCCACGATCACAGCGGCCGTCGAAAGCGTCAGCGCCACGTCGGGATCGAGCACGCCGGTCGACGACTGGAAGCGGTACTCGCCGTCTCCCCATTCGAAGGTCGAAAAGACGATTTCCTCCACGAGCCGGCGCATTTCGGCGTCCAGCACCTGGCGCGAAACGAGTCCCTTCTCCAGAAGGATCTTCCCCAGCCGCGCGCGGCCCTGCTTGGCTACGGTCTCGAGGGCCCAGGACAGATCCTGGTCGGTGATCCAGCCGCGTCGCTTCAGAAAGGCGCCGATGCGCTGACCCTCGCGCGAGGACGTCGCCGTTCGCAGCTCCCCCTTTTCGAAGAAGAGGTGCCGGGTCTCGTCCCCCCGCACGAGTGTGAGAGTCCCCTTGAGACCCTCCAGAAAGATCCGCCGCAAGACCTGGGGAAGCGGGGTCTCGCTCAAGACTCCTCGGAATGCGGCGCGCGGCGTGCTGCTCATGACGGATCCGAAACGGGAACGCGGCTTAGGGTAGCAGACTTCATCGCACCGAGACGACGGCCGGATGGTTGCGCGGCGTGACGAAGTAAGGAGGAATTCCTGCCTTGGCCTTGCGGGCCGCTTCGAGCGAAGGATAACGGCCCCAGAAGACCCGGTAGCAGTCGCGTCCCTCGTGGGTTGTTGCAAGCAGCCACATCGCCTGGGACCGATCGTGGCGAAACGCCTCTTCCAGCGAGGCGCCCTCGCAGACGAGCTCGAGTTGAATCGCGTATCGCGTGCGTCGATCGCTCTCGAGCCGGCGGCGGTCCTTCGCGGCCCGGGCCGCCCAGCCCCCCTCCGGCTCGGCACGCTCTGATGCCCTGGCCGAGGCGGGTTTCGGGGCCGTCGCAGCGCGCTTCTGCACCGGCTCCGCACCCTTCGTCGGCGCTGGGTGCGCCGGGGGCTGGGCAGCGGGTCGTGCGGGCTCTGCAGTCGGAAGCACCACGGCCGGAACGCCCGTGACCGGAGCCGAGGTCGCGCGCTCACGAGCCGATTCCATCCGAGCAGCCGTCACTGGCGGAGGGAACGTCACGGCGAGGGCCGACGTCGGTCGTGGCGCCGGGGCGGCGGAGCCTCCAGGCGTATTCCGGCCTCGCAGAAGGAGGACGGCTGCGACTCCCACGAGCAGGATTGCAAGCGCCCAGAGGAGCGGCGGGCCCGCGCGTCGTCCCGAGCGATCGGACGCGGGCTCCTCCTGGCCGGGTTCCTCCGCCGGAGCGGGAGCCCCCCAGAGGTCTCCAGAGCCGGGCCGGGGCGTTTCGGGGCCCCACCCGGGCTCCGCCGCCGAGGCCTCGAAGCGATCCAGCGGCGAGGGCTCGGGCGAGGGCAGATCGACCATCGCGCCGCCCGTCCCCGGCTCGACCGTCTCTTCAGGCGCCCCGATGTCGAAGACTTTCGGTTCCGACTCCCGGGGGAGCGGCTCGGTGGGATCGACCGCGAGGTCCCCGGATTCCTGTGTCGAGGACGGTCCCTCGATCGGATGCGCAGGCTCCGGCGGCTCCCAGGCGGGCTCGAGCTCCGCCTGGCGGCCCGGGACGACGGGCACGGGATGGACGAGCCCAAGCGTGACGAGCGCGGCCAGAAGCTTCCGGACGGCGAACTCCTCGGCGGGGGCCCTCTCGGCGATCTGCGCCGCGGTGGATCGTCCGTCGATCAAGCGCACGACGGATTCCGCGTCGGCGGTCAGGCCGAACGTGGAGAATTCGGCGTCGAAGTGCTCGCCCCGGACGAGGGGTTGCTCCGCCGCTCCGATCTGGTGGTCGACGAGGCTTCGATCCCGCGAGCGAAGAAAGAGCTCGAGCAGTAGCCTCGGGATGGGAACGCGGAAATCACCCGCCTTGGAGCGGGCTTCGGCGTCGAAGCGGTAACGGCCGTCCTCCCAGGAGAGCAGGTCGGACAGCACCTCGATCGCCCGAATCTTTTCGCCCCACTTCCACTCGCGCCGCGTCAGCAGGCCCGTCTGGAGGGCCGCGAGCGCGGCATCGCCACCCGCCGTCGCCAGCCGCTCGACGGCCTCGCCGGAAATCTTCCCCGCCCGAACGAGAATGGCGGAGGTCTCGAAGCGCGGGTCGGAGGAGATGACCGACACGATCTCACCTCCCTCGAGGTCGAACCCGCACTCCGACGCTCCCCGCGAGAACCGGACCGTTCCGCTGGTCGCCTCCCGCCAGCAGGTCACCAGGGCCGCCAGTGGATCGACCCCACGGATTTCCCCCTCGGCCTCGAACACGTTCTTCATGCGGACCGCGCCCTCCCCTGTTCCAGATATGCGAGGACCGCGCGTGCCGCGGCCGGCCCGACGGCTTCCTCGATGGATCTCGGGTCCGCAGCGGCCAGACCCGACAGTGAACCGAAACGCGACAGCAGCCGGCGCGCCCGCTTCGGGCCGATGCCCCGGATTTCCGTGAGCGTGGATTCCCGCATCCTGCGCGAGCGCCGGCCCCGGTGCCGCGTTACGGCGAAGCGGTGCGCTTCGTCTCGCAGCCGCTGCACCAGCTGCAGCGCGGGGTCCTTTCGGCCGAGGCGGATCGGCTCGGGGCGATCGGCGACCCAGATCTCCTCCTCCCGCTTGGCCAGCCCGGCGGCGGGAATCGTGAGGCCCAGTCGGTCGAGCGCCGTCAGGGTTGCTTGAAGCTGACCCCGCCCGCCGTCGACGAGGATCAGGTCGGGCATGGCCCTGCCCTCCTCCCTCAGCCGGCGGTACCTCCGGCCAACCGCTTCTCCCATGCTGCGGAAGTCATCCGGAGCGAGAAGGCTCTGGGAGGCGATGCCGAAGAGGCGGTAGTCAGACTTTCGGGGCCTGCCGTCCTCGAAAACGACGAGCGACGCCACGCTGTCGGTGCCCTGGAGGTGCGAGATGTCGAACCCTTCGATGCGGCGAGGAGGCGATGGGAGGTCGAGGACCCGGGCCAGCCGCTGCAGCGCGAGCCCTTCCGCGCCTCCCTCCCGACGGAATCGCGTGCGATGCCGCTGC
This sequence comes from uncultured Acidobacteriota bacterium, assembly GCA_963801275.1. Lineage (GTDB taxonomy): Bacteria > Acidobacteriota > Thermoanaerobaculia > UBA5066 > Gp7-AA6 > DATBFU01. The sequence goes on from CAWDEF010000001.1 coordinate 300,552, forward strand.
TGCGCATTGGTCCCGGCCAGGGCCACCCGTTCGGCGGAGGCCCCGCGGCGGGGAACACGAACCCTCACGCGAGCCCCGCGTCGTGCAGCCAGGAATTCTTCGAGCAGCTCGGGCCGCGAGATCGCCACCGGCAGGTGGATCTCTCCCGGAAGGAAGGGGTTGGCGTCATAGAACTGGGGAAGAAACGCTTCGAGGAAGGCGGAAGGCTCCACCTCCTCGGACCTCTCGAAGAAGTACTCGCGCCGATCCTGGACGACGCCGCCACGGACCACCAGAACGCAGACCGAAACGTCGTTCGATGCCTCGAAGAAGCCGAACACATCGACGTTCTCGCCTTTCAGGGATTGGACGAGCTGGTGCTCGCCGACGTCGGCCACCGTCCGGAGCGCGTCCCGGTAGGCGCCGGCCATCTCGAAGTTCTCCTCCTTCGAGGCGCGGAGCATCTTCTCTTGGAGCCGTGCCGAAAGCTCGCGATTACGGCCCTGAAGAAAAAGCAGGACGTCGGCGACGGCCTCGTCGTAGGCCTCCTTGGTCGTCAGGCCAGCCACGCACGGCCCGAGGCAGGCGTGCAGGTCGTAATAGAGGCACGGTCGCGGCAACCGGCCGTCGATCTCGATCGTGCAGGTCCGGATCAGGAAGTGCCGGGTGAGCATTCGCAGGATCCGTCGCGCAAGCCCCCCCCAGAACGGCCCGAAGTAGGAGTGCCCGTCGTCCTCGACCCGCCGGGTGATCAGGGCCCGCGGCCATGCCTCCCCCGTCGTGATCTTGATGTAGGGATAGGTCTTGTCGTCCCGGAGGCAGACGTTGTACCGGGGCCGATTCTTCTTGATGAGGGTGTTTTCGAGGAGAAGGGCCTCCAGCTCCGTGTTCGTGACGATTGTTTCCAGCTCCCGGTACCCCGCGAGCAGGGCGGCAACCTTGGCACTGTCCGGGCCCCGGAGGAAATAGGAAGCCACCCTCTTCTTGAGGGAGCGGGCCTTTCCGACGTACAGGGGCTTACCCCGGGGACCACGAAAAATGTAGACGCCGGGAGCGTCGGGCAGCCCCTCGGGAGGACGGCGATCTTCCGACACGTTGCGCAGTGTAGCCGGGAACTCGCGCGCTGTCAGCTGCCGGAACCGGCCTCGCGTCTCAAGTTATGATTCTCCGGACCGACGACCATCATGAACGAGTGCCCGTACTGCTACACGCGTGTCGGACCCACCGATACGACGTGCCCGAAATGCGGCCGCAAGATCGACCAATGGCAGACCGGTTTCTATTCCCGCCAGCCGCTTCCCAACCGCACCCGCACCACCGTATGGGTCGTGGCGGCGATCGCACTCATCCTGATGCTGGGCGGCTTCGCCCGATCCTGCCACTGGCTCTAGCGCAACGCCGCTAGCGGAAGATCTGAAGCTCCCGCAGGGAGCGCAGCTCGTCGCGCAGCGCCGCGGCCCGCTCGAAGTCGAGGTCCTTGGCGGCCGCCTTCATCTCTCTTTCGAGTTCGGCGATCCTGCGGCGCAACGCCCCCGGGTCCGGCAGGGGCTCGCCCCGGGTCGAGGCCACGGCGTCATGATAATCGAGGTTCGAGAGGCGCACGAGCGGGGAGTTGATCTGCTTCACGATCGAGGCCGGCTCGATTCCATGCTCCCGGTTGTACGTCTCCTGGATCGCTCGACGCCGAGACGTCTCCTCGATCGCCCGCCGCATCGAGTCCGTGACGGCGTCTGCATAGAAGAGGACGCGTCCCCGAAGGTTTCGCGCGGCCCGTCCGGCGGTTTGAATGAGGGAGGTCTCGCTGCGCAAGAAGCCCTCCTTGTCGGCGTCCAGGATCGCGACGACGGCGACTTCCGGCAGGTCCAGACCCTCCCGCAGCAGGTTGATCCCGATCAGGCAGTCGAAGACCCCTCTGCGAAAATCGGCCAGGATGCCGACCCGCTCGAGCGTTTCGATGTCCGAGTGCAGGTAGCGGCAGCGTACGCCCACTTCCGAGAAGTAACCCGTGAGCTCCTCGGCCATGCGTTTGGTCAGCGTCGTCACGAGCACGCGCTCGTTGGCCGCGGCGGCGGTGCGGACTTCGGCCAGCAGGTCGTCCACCTGACCCTTCACGGGGCGCACCGTCACCGTCGGATCGAGCAGTCCGGTCGGCCGGATCACCTGCTCGACGATCTCTCCCCCGGCCCGGGCCAGCTCCTCGCGCCCCGGCGTGGCGCTGACTGCGATCGTCTGGCCGCGTCGCGACTCGAATTCCTCATAGGTCAGGGGACGGTTGTCGAGTGCGGAGGGGAGCCGGAACCCGTACTCGACGAGAACCTGCTTGCGGGAGCGGTCGCCGTGATACATCCCGCGCACCTGGGGAAGCGTCACGTGCGACTCGTCCACGACGAGCAGAAAGTCGGCGGGAAAATAGTCGAGCAGCGTGGGAGGCGGCTCCCCCGGCCGGCGGCCCGAGAGGTGCCGCGAGTAGTTCTCGATCCCGTTGCAATACCCGAGTTCCTTGATCATCTCGAGATCGAACATCGTCCGCTGGTGGAGGCGCTGAGCCTCCAGAAGCCTCCCCGCGGCATTCAACTCCGCGAGGCGCTCCTCGAGCTCGCGCTTGATGGTCTCCACGGCCCGATCCAACGTCTCCCGGGGAGTCGCGTAGAAAGTCCGGGGGTACAGGGCGAGGCGCTCGACGCGGGCCAGGGGCGCGCCCCGCAGCGGGTCGATGCGCGTGATCTTCTCGATCTCGTCGCCGAAGAATTCCACGCGCACGGCGACGTCCTCATAGGCGGGATGGACCTCCAGCACGTCCCCCCGCACGCGAAACTTTCCGCGCTCGAGGTCGAGGCTCGTGCGCTCGTACTGCATCTGCACGAGCTGCGCGAGCAGCTGGTGCATCCCCGAGCGGTCTCCGACTTCCAGGTACGCGAGCATGTCGTAGTAGGCGTCGGGCGCTCCGAGTCCATAGATACAGGACACGGAGGCCACGACCAGCACGTCGCGCCGCTCGAAGAGGGCCTTGGAGGCCGAGAGCCGCAACTTGTCGATCTCCTCGTTGCGGGAGGTCTCTTTCTCGATATAGGTGTCCGACTGCGGGATGTACGCCTCGGGCTGGTAGTAGTCGTAGTAAGACACGAAGTACTCCACCGCGTTGTCCGGGAAGAAAGCGCGAAACTCCTGGAAGAGCTGCGCGGCGAGAGTCTTGTTGTGGGACAGAACCAGGGTCGGGCGATTGAGGGCCTCGACGACCTTGGCGATGGTGAAAGTCTTGCCCGATCCTGTCACCCCGAGCAGGACCTGGTCGCGGCGTCCCTCCCGTGCCCCCTCGGCCAGGCGCTCGATCGCCTGCGCCTGGTCGCCCTGAGGTGCAAAGTCCGAGACGACCCGAAAGGCGCCGCCGGCTCGCGCCTGGGCATCCAGGTACGAGGCCGGCCGGGAGAGCGGCCGGGAAGCGGAGTGGGCCGCTGTGGCTCGACGGGAACCGGGACGAGGACTCACGGCGTCGGCGAGAGCCCCGGTGCCGGGGCGGCCACCCCGTTGCCCGAAGGCCGCGGCGCCGACGCCTTTCGGAAGACCCGGGTTAGCTCCCGAACCTGGTCCGGCCCGATCGGGCCGCTCATTCCGGACGAGATCACGGAACGAAGCCGGTCGAGCGGTTCCTGGCCGACTCGGTGCTCCCGAAGCGCCACGCGGAAGTCCGCGTACGAAGAGCGCAGGTCCGCTTTCTCCTGCTCCGTGACCTCGCGGGAGAGGTTTCTCTCGATCTGACCCATCAGCAGATCCGTCAGAGCTTCGGGCTTGCGCCGTACATAGAGAGTGAATGCGGCGAACAGGACGAGGACCAGGATCGCGGCCGAGCCGCAGCCGATCAGCACACCCCGGGCGCACCCTCCCGGCCGTCGGTCGGGCTCGATGGGGACGGAGGAAAACGAGGCGCCCGCGGAGGGCGGCGGACTGCTCACGGAAGTGTCGCTTATAGCATAGGACGAGCGGATGCCTCAAAATGAGGCGATGCCGCGTCGCGCCATGCTGTTGGCCGTTCCTCTGTTGGCATCGGCCGCGCTCGGGCTGCTGGCCGGATCCGCCGCGAGCGACTTCGTCCGTGTGCCCCGCGTCTCGGAACTGGACACCTATCGGCCCGACATCATCACCGAGATCCGGGCAGACGACGGAGCCACGATCGCCCGTTACGCGGTGGAGCGAAGGATCCTCGTGCGGGACGCCGACATTCCTCCGATTCTCAAGAAGGCGATCATCGCCACGGAGGACAAGAATTTCTATCACCATGGCGGCGTGGATCTCCGGCGCACACTTGCCGCCGTGGTCGCCAACGTCCGCCAGCAAACCTACTCCCAGGGAGCCTCGACGCTGACGCAGCAGCTCGCGCGCGCGATTTTTCTGTCACCCCGCAAGACGATGTCGCGCAAGATCAACGAGGCGCTCGTGGCCTTCGAGATCGAGCGGCGCTACTCGAAGGACCAGATTTTCACGATGTACGCCAACAAGATCCCCCTCGGGCACGGCAACTACGGCGTCCAGGCCGCTTCCCGGTACTACTTCGGCAAGGACGTCAAGGAGCTCCAGCTGGCGGAGGCGGCGCTGCTCGCTGGGATCATCCAGAGGCCTGCGGACGAATCGCCCTTCCGAAACCCGGAGCTCGCCCGGCGCCGACGCAGCACCGCCTTGCGGCGAATGTGGGAGGCCGGGTACATCACGGAGGCCGATCGGAAGGCGGCCGACCGCGAGCCGCTTCCGACGGAGCCCTCGCTCAAGGAAACGGTCGTCGCACCTTACTTCTGTGAGGAGATCCGTCAGTACCTGGAGAAAACCTACGGGGCGCGGGACCTCTACCGCCGCGGCCTGAAGGTCGATTCCACGCTCGATCCGGAGCTCCAGGCTCTGTCCGAAGAGGCGCTCGGCTGGGGACTGCGCCGGCTCGCCCGCCGCCGGGGCTATTCACGGCCGCGCAATCTTCTCGCGGAGGGCTACCCGGATCCTTCGACCTACGTCGATCCGGACTGGGAAGGAGCGTCCCTGGCGGAGGGCGACACGCTGCGCGGCGTCGTCGCCGAGGTCGGCAAGGGCGGGGCGCAGGTCCGCATCGGAGAACGCATCCTTCCCCTCAAGGCGTCCGGTTTCGCCTGGACAGGGGCTTCCACCGCGAGCAAGATCCTGCGCCGCGGCGATCTCGTGACGGTGACCCTCCAAAAGGGCAAAGACGGAAGTGCGCTCACGCTCGAGCAGGAACCTCGGGAGCAGGGCGCGGTGGTCGTGCTCGAGAACTCGAGCGGCGCGATCCGGGCCATGGTCGGGGGCTACGACTGGACGCGTAGCAAGTTCAACCGGGCCACGCAGGCTCTCCGGCAAGCCGGCTCGACATTCAAGCCGTTCGTCTACCTCGCCGCCTTGGACGCCGGGTACACGCCCTCCGACACGCTTTTCGATGGGCCGGTCTCCATCGTCTACGATCCGCGCCGACCTCCCTACCGGCCGTCCAACTACGACAAGACGTACCGGGGGATCGTCACCCTGCGGCGCGCCCTCGAGCACTCGATCAACGCCCCGACCGTCCGGCTCGCGGAGCTCGTCGGTCTGGACAACGTCATTGCCGTGGCCCGCCGCCTGGGGATCCACGAGCGGCTCGAACCGTATCCTTCCCTGGCGCTTGGAAGCTTCGAGGTCACACTGCTCGAGATGGCCGCTGCCTACTCCGTATTCGCGAATCAGGGCCTCGCCTTCACCCCCTACGCGATCGCACGCATTACGGACGCCAACGGAGACATTCTCGAGCAGACCCATCCCGACGCGAGAGAAGTGGAGACGCCGCAAGCGTCCTTCCAGCTTCTGCAGATGCTCCGCGGTGTCACGCAGCGGGGCACCGGCATCGCCGCCGACGCCCTTCAGCTCCACGTCGCCGGCAAGACGGGCACGACGAGCGACTACACCGACGCCTGGTTCATCGGGATGGCGCCGCGGTACACCGTCGGCGTCTGGGTGGGCAACGACCTGAAGACCGTGAGCCTCGGACAGGGCATGGAGGGGGCACGGGTCGCCTTGCCGATCTGGATGCGCATTCTGGAACAGATGAAGGCACGCGGGCGCATCGACCCGGCCGCCGATTTCGACGTGCCCCCGAACGTCGTCTTCACACCGGTCGACTACGACACCGGCCTCAAGGCGACCCCCGGGGACCCGCATCCGATTCTCGAGACATTCCTGAGCGGTTCTCAGCCGACCGAGGAGTGGAGCGCCCGCTGGGGTGAGATTACGCGCCTGCCCTGGTCGTTGCAGGAGTCTTTCTACGTGCCGAAAAAGGGCGAGATCGGTGACTCGGACGGCACCACTGGCCCGACCCCCTCCCGGAACTGAACCGATTGCTGCGCGCGCTTCGTTCCGGCGCTGCCGCCGACTGGTGGGTCCCGGGCGGTGCTCTCTTTCTCGCTCGCGCGAGCGACGCGTTACTACGCTTCGGCTTGTTCTTTGCGACCGCCAAGCTGCTGGAGCCGGCTTCGTTCTCGCTCTATGCTCTCATCACGGCGGCCCTTGCCACCTGCCAGTGGCTGCTCGCGCTCGGCGCGCCGCGACTGGCCCTCTACTTCCACGCGCGGGGAGAGCGTGGCGCGCTCTATGCCTGGCTCTACATCCTGGCCGCCTCCGGGAGCGGCCTCGTCCTGCTGTCGCTCGCCATGCTGCCCCCTTTGAGGGCGGTCTTCTTCCGGGGAATCCCCGATGGGCTCGTCCTGCTCGGCCTCTCGCCCCTTCCCTTCCTCCTCCTTTCTGACTCGTTGGGATCCGCTCTGGTCGCGGCCCGGCGCAACCGCACCTACGGAGCGACTCTCTGGATCCGCAACCTCGCGTCCGCCGCCGTCCTGGCGACGGCTCTGCGGGCTTCGGACCGGCTCGCCTGGGTCCTCTGGGGGAGGCTGCTCGTCGTCGCTTTCGTCGCGGCCATTCTCGTCGTCGCGGCACGCGCGGTCCCCGACTGGCGCGCCGTCGCGGACTTCGCTCCGGCGGCCATCCGCTACGGGGGCCCGACCGCTCTCTCCTCGGGCGCGGTGGCGCTTCACCGCCGCGCCGATGTCCTTCTGCTTTCCGCGTTTGGACGGACCGCCGAGATCGGAGCGTATTCCCTGGCCCAGGCGATGGCGGAAACCTTCTGGCTCATCACCGACTCGCTCGAATACGCGCTCTTCGTGGATGTGACGCGGCAGGAGCGAGGCCGGGCCCGTGTGGAAGCCCGTCGTGCCTTCCGGATCTACGTCTGGCTGGGCCTGGCGGGGCTCGCAGCCGGCATCTTCGGGGGCGAAATCTTCATCCACATCTTCTTCCGGCGGTACCCTCAGGCCGGCCCGATTCTGCCTTGGCTCGTGGCCGCGACGGTTGCCTGGGGGATCGCGCGGCCGTTCTATTCGTTTCTCGCTTCGCATGGCCTGATTCGGACGGCGCTGCTCTGCAACGCAATCGGCCTGGCGGCCAACATCCTCTTCTGCGCGCTCTGGATCCCGCAGCAGGGTGCGGTCGGCGCGGCGCGTGCCTGCCTCGTCAGCTACGCGAGCCAGTCGCTGATGTTCGCCCTCATGTTTCGAAGAACGCGGTCGATGGAGACGATGCTCGAGGCTTCCGGGGGACGGGGAGCCTCTCCGCCTACCGAGTGAGGCCGGAGACGGCTGCAGGATTCCGCGCGAGCGTCGACCCGGGTTGAGAGACCGGGGCCTATCCCCCGGCTCTCGTTACTGCGTCGCGGCGGCGATCGGCTGGACGTCGATCGTCAGTTCGAAGACGACGTCGCGATGGAGGCGCACATGGACGGTGTGCTGCCCGAGACGCTTGATCGGCTCGGCGAGCTCGATGCGGCGGCGGTCCACCTCGATGCCCCGCTCGGCAAGCGCGTCGGCGATCTCGGAGGGCGTCACCGAGCCGTAGAGCACGTCCTCCTCCCCGGCCTTCTTGTGGAGCACGATCGACAATCCCTCGACCTTGCGGGACACCTGCTCGGCCACATCCCGCTCACGCATCGTCTTCTCGTCGTATTTCTTCTTCTCTTCGGCCAGGCGCCGCACGTTCGTCTCGCTCGCCTCGTATGCGAAGCCCTGCGGAAACAGGTAGTTCCTCGCGAAGCCGTCTTTGACCGTCACGGTTTCCCCGCGGTTTCCGAGACCCCGCACGTCGTCCGCCAAGATCACTTTCATGCCTTCATCGCTTTCTCGCCACGCTGGCGGAAGTTTCCATACCAGTCAAAAAGACCCAGGAGTGCGACCGCCACGTTCATCGGGAAGTAGGCCACGAGGACGTAGAGGCCGAATCGCAGGATCCGCGCCCGGAACCACCGCCGAGCGAAGTGGCAGATGATAGAGAGGCCCGCCACGAAATACAAGGCCGCCAGAGCAAGAAGAGTGTCGCCGGCCGCCGCGCGCCAGGACCCCCGAAGCAGGGCAAACGCCGCCCCCGCGCCGACAAAAAGGGCCGCCGCGCCCGGCGGGACGCGCAGACCTTCGAAGCGGACCGCCTCGGCCGAGGGAGCCGGCCGCCCCGCTCGGGCACCTGCGTAGAAGGACACGGCGGCGCCCAGGAACCAGGTGGCTCCGATCAAGCCGGCCCAGTACCGGATGGTGAAGTCCCGGGCGGCCGAGAGCGTCGACCGCACGGTTTCCACCGTCGCGGAGTCGGCGTTGCCGCGCCGGTACGATTCGAGAGCGGCCGGAATGACGGCGTCGAAAGTCGCCCGCAACTCCGTTTCGATGGGCGGCTGCCCCGCCGCCGGCAGCCCCAAGAGCATTCCGACGAGCAAGAGCGCCCCGAGCGCTCCAAGGGCGAGAAAGGCCCGGGAGGGATCCGCGCCGCGCCGGACCCGGCCGGCGAAGAGCGCGGGAAGGCCGGCGACGAGGATGGCGGTTGCGCCGATCGTGAGGGCCTCGCGCCACCCGGTCGAAGTGAGCGCGACGCCGAAAAGAATCCCGGCGGCAAGCAGCGTGGCTGTCAGCCCCGAAAGGCCTCCCCCGCGGTGAGTGATCCGAACCAGAGGCACTGCGGAGAGAGGGAACCCGAGGGTGCCGAAGAGCGGCAGCACAAACAGCGCGGCGAAGAAGAGCGCCGACAGGCACGCCGCCGCCGGGATCTCCCAGCGGTCGAGCCGGGGCGCGTTTTCCGGAGGCGCCGTCTCCGCAATGTCCGGGTCGGGCGGCATGAAACGGATCCCGATGATCGCTCGCCGAGAGCAACGGCACGAAGGACGTCGCCAGGGAACGCCCGGTCGGCCGCCGATTCTCGATGCGCGGCCTCTAGTCCGTCGCGTACGGCAGAAGAGCGATCGATCGCGCGCGCTTGATCGCCGTCTGCAGTTTGCGCTGGTGGAGGGCGCAAGTGCCCGAGATGCGACGAGGGAGAATCTTGCCGCGCTCCGGAATGAAAGACTGCAGGAGCTTGATGTCCTTCCAGTCCACGTATTCGAGCTTCTCCGCGCAGAACTTGCAGACCTTGCGGCGGCGCACGAAGAACTTCTTGCGCGTGGCGGGCTTTCCGTCCCGCGATCCGGACGCGCCCCGCCCCCCACGGGAAGGCATGGCCGTCATGCGTCACCCCTTTCGGCGGGCGGTTGCGCGGCCGTCTCGGCAGCCGGAGGCGCGGCGGGCGGGCGCGGCGGCCTCTTGATGGCCTTGATCCTCAGGCGCTCGGCCATCTTCGCCGACCTCTTGAGCTCCTCGTCCGCGCGCACCGCCAGGTGTCGGAGCACCTGGTCCGAGAGCTTCAGCCGGCGCTCGACCTCGGTGACCAGAGCCGGCAGCGCACGGACCTGAAAATGATGGTAGTAGGCCTCGCGCTTTCGCAGGATCGGGAAAGCGAGGCGGCGGCGACCCCACGGCTCGTCGCGCGTGAACTCCGCTCCTCCGTCGGTCAGCAGTTTCCGGTAGTCGGCGGTGACCTTGGCCGCCTCCTCCTCGGAGATTTCCGGCGTCACCAGGACCACGATGTCGTAAAGCCTCATGGATTCCTCCTCATGGATGTCAATCCGAGTGGGAGGCTCCACCCGGAGAGGAAGGTTGTACGTTCGCGCTTCTCATTGCGGCCTCGATCCCCTCGGAAACCCAGATACGGAGCGCTTCGACCGCCCGGCCGACCGCCTCCTCGAAGTCCGCCCTCTCCGCGACGGCAAAGGGTTCGAGGACGTAGTCGCCCAGATCCCGCTCCCGGGTGTATCGCTCTCCGCGCACTCCCACCCGCAGGCGGGGAAAGTCGACCGTACCCAGGTGGCGGATGATCGAAAGCATGCCCTTCTGGCCCGCCGCCGAGCCCTGCGGGCGCATCCGCAGGGTCCCGAGCGGCAGATCGATCTCGTCGTAGACGACACAAAGATCCGAAGGTTCGATACCGCTGTTCTTGCAAAGAGCCAAAACCGCCTCCCCCGAGGCGTTCATGTAGGTCTGGGGAAGTGCCAGAAGCACCGACCTGCCCGCGACCGATCCACGTCCCACCCGCGCCCCGCTCTGGCGGGAGCGGATTCGGATGCCCTCCTTCGTGGCGAAGGCTTCGACGACCCGGAAGCCCGCGTTGTGGCGCGTGCTCTCATATCGGTCGCCCGGATTGCCCAGGCCGACGATTGCGCGCAGGCGCTACTTCTCCTTCTTTTCCTTCTTTTCCGCCTTTTCGCCCTTCTCGGCCTTCTCCGGCTCGGCCGCCTCTTCCTCCGTCGCGACCTTGCCCTTCTTCAAAACCTCGGGTTCCGTGGGCTCGGCGGCCGCCTCGGCGGCGGCGACCGCAGGCTCCTTCTCCTGCGTCGGGTGCGCGACGTGCACCAGGACCTTCTCCGGATCATCCACGATGGTCACGCCCTCGACGGGTGGAAGGGCCGAAATGCGGAGCGCATCCCCGATGACGAGCGCGGTCACGTCGATCGGCAGATTCGAGGGAATGTTGCCGGGCAAGCACTCGACCTCGACCTCGCGCGTGACGAAGTCGAGGATCCCGCCGTCGGTCTTGACGCCCTGTGCGATTCCCGTCACTTCGATCGGCACCCGGACGCGGATCTTCGCGTCCATCAGGACTCTCACGAAGTCGATATGCAACGGCGCGCGCGACACCGGGTCCCGGGCGAACTCCCGGATCATCGCGTGCCGAGACTGATCGGAGCCGGCGAGCCTCAGAAGGAAAATCGCGTTTTCGCCCGCGCCCGCACGGAAGGCGTCGGTCAGGGCCCGGCGCTCGACCTGGATGGGAACCGTGGGCTTTCCGGCGCCATAGATGACGGCCGGAATCTTCCCCTTTGCCCGCGAGCGGCGGGCCTCGTTCTTTCCGGTTTCTTCCCGGCGCTCGACGTTCAACTCGATCGTTTTCATGGCTTTCCCCGCGCGCCTGCGCGCACAAAGGGCGCGATTCTACACAAAAAGGGAGGAAACGGAAGCCCCTTCGTGGATTCGCTGGATGGCCTCCCCGAGCAGCGGAGCGATGGAGAGGGGCCGGATCCTGGGACAGCGAGCCACCGCCGCGTCCACGGGGATCGTGTTGGTGACGAGCAGCTGCTCGAGCCTCGAGGCCTCGATGCGATCGAGGGCGGGCCCCGAGAGGACCGGATGCACTCCCGCCCCGAAGACCCGACGCGCGCCCTGGGACCAGAGCGCCTCGACGGCCTGGACCAGGGTGCCTGCGGTATCGACGATGTCGTCCAAAATCAGGACGTTACGCCCGTCCACCTCGCCGATGACGTGCAGAACTTCCGTCTCGTTTTTCCCGGTGCGGCGCTTGTCGATGATGGCAAGCTGAGCTCCCAGCCGCTTGCCGATGGCCCGAGCCCGCGCGACACCCCCCACGTCGGGCGAAACGATCACGACGTCTTCCAGATCGAGCTTTCGAATCGCTTCGAGGAGCACCGGCGCCGCGAACAGGTGGTCGACCGGGATGTTGAAGAACCCCTGGATCTGCGCCGCGTGCAGGTCCATCGTCAGGATGCGGTCGGCGCCCGAGGCCGTGAGCAGGTCGGCCATGAGCTTGGCTGCGATCGGAACGCGGGGCTTGTCCTTTTTGTCCTGCCGCCCGTAGCCGAAGTACGGCATCACGGCCGTGATGCGCGAGGCCGACGAGCGGCGGAACGCGTCCATCAGGATGAAAAGTTCCATGACGTGGTCGTTGACGGGGCTGCAGGTCGGCTGTACGACGAAGACGTCCGCGCCGCGCACGTTCTCGTCGATCTGGCAGTAGTTCTCCCCGTCGGAGAAGTTGTAGAGCGTCAACTCCCCCAGCGGAATGCGCAGGTAGTCGCAGATCTCGCGGGCGAGCGCGGGGTGGGCGCGTCCCGCGAAGATCTTCAGCTCGCCGTAGGAAAAGTGAGCGACCAAGCGGAGAGGATCATAATCGTTCGGCTGCCGGCTGTCAGCCCTTCCCTCGGGAGCGGTCGGCGGGCGTACGATGACGGGTCATCGGGCGAGCGGCCCGACGCTCCACAAGCGACGGACTGCCGGGTGTCACAGGCGCGCCCGAAAGGAGGATTTGCATGGCGACCGCATGGGTCTACGTCATCAACAGCGGCAGCGGGACTCCCAACCTCGTCCGTCGCAGCCACCCCTCGACGACCGTGGTCCAGCAGCAGCCGGGCGTGTACCTCGTCACGTTTCCCCAGGCCGTCAAGGGCCTCGCCTGCGTCGCCACGCTCAACAACAGTGTCGGAACCATCACTGCCGTACCGGGTGACAACGCGGGCCTGCCCGCGAATCAGGTGACGGTCGCCACCATGACGCTGAAAAACCAGTTTCTGGGGTCCTACGACTTTAGCCTCGCCGTCTTCTACAACCCGGGGCGTCCCGGCGTTCTCGATACGGGAGGCCTGCTCTCGCACGCCGCCAAACGGCCGCGCCGCCGGGCGCGCTCGCGCCGCGGACGGCGGGCCTGAGCGGTCGTTCGCGCGGAGTTGGCTGGGGCGCTAGGACTCGAACCTAGAAATGCCGGCTCCAAAGGCCGGTGCCTTACCAGTTTGGCGACGCCCCAAACGGAGGCGATGGGCGATTTTACTGCCGTTTGCCCTGCAGGGCGGCGAGCTGGTCGCGCAGGCTGCGCGCTTCGGGATCCTCGGGATCGAGATCCAGGAGCTTCTGCGCATAGGTCGAAGCGGCGGGCAGGTCGCCGACTTTTGCGCTGATCGAGGCGAGGGCGACCAGAATTTCACGATTCCCCGTATGGCGGGCGTGCGCGGATGCCAGGACCTCGAGAGCCCGCCGCGTCTGGCCCGCCGAGTCGAGCGCCACGCCATACACATAGAGGTAACGCGCCCGCTCGGGCGGCAGCGTCGCCGCCTTCTCGAGTTCGATGAGGGCCTCGTCCTTTCGCTTGAGGCGCACCAGGGTCAACCCGAGCGCGTGGTGAAGGCCCGCGTCGCGCGGCGATCTCCGGAGACCCTCGCGGAGGACTCGCTCGGCGTCCGCGTCGCGCCCTTGGAGCCGGTAGAGGTCCGCCAGGTTCGCGTACCCGCCCGCCATGGCCGGCACGAGGCTCAAGGCCGTCTGGTACTCCTTCTCGGCGCGCGCGAGATCTCCCTGTTCGGCGTAGGCGTTGGCCAGAGCCAGGCGCGCCTCCGCGCGGTCCGCGTCGACTGAGAGCGACTGGACGTATTCGGCAAAAGCCCTCTCGAAGTCGCTGCGATCCGAGGAGTTCAGGCTCTCCTTCGGGACGCCCGCGAGCGCCCGCGCCGCCTCGATTCGGACCGTCAAGATGGGATCGCGCAGCAGAGGAGCCGCGATCTCCAGCCGGTGCTCCGGCTGGAGAGACTCGACGGCGTGGAGGGCTCCGCTGCGTACCAGGGGATCGGGATCCCCGGCCGCCCGCGCGATCGCGTCCCGGACACCCTTTCCAGGCGTGCCTCCCAGCAACGACGCCGCCGTCGCACGCCGAATTCCAGGCTTTCGGGAGTCGAGGACGAGGCGCTCGAGCAAGCTTCTCGCATCGGCCCGCTCCTGCCTGCCGGCCAGAATCGCTTCGCCGTCGGGAGGCTCCTGCCGGATCCGGTCACCCCACCAGCGCAGAGCGGCCTCGGAGGCCCACGCGTCGGAGCGTTTGCGATGGCACCCGGTGCAGGCGTTGGGCGTGCCGAGCGCCGCCGAGAGGTCCGGCCGGGGAATCCGCATGCTGTGGTCGTGGCGGGCGTGCACGACCATGTAGTTGCGCGTCGGCATGTGGCAGGATACGCAGCGCGAGCCGGGCGATCCGACCTTGTGGAAGTGATGCGCAGGGGTTTCGAACTTTTCGGGCATGTGGCAGGCCGCGCAGACCCGGTCGCCCGACACCCGAACTTTCAGGTCGTGGGGATCGTGGCAATTGGAGCAGGTGACTCCCCCGGCGTACATCTTGCTCTGCAGGAACGAGCCATACTCGTAGACCTCGTCCTGAATCTGCCCGTCCGGAAAGTAGAGCCCTTCCTCGAGCAGCGCCGGCCGGTGCGTCTGCATGAGAGGCTGGCCATAGACGTAGTCGGCCGCTACGACCGACCGCCGGGAGTGGCAGCGCGCGCAGGTCTCGATCTCGGCATGGGAGGTTCGGGGCGCGCTCCGCTTCGCAATACCGGTCTTCAGGTCGAACTCCCAGGTGGCCTTGTCGTGGTCCTTGAGCCCGACCGCCAGACCCTTGTCGACACCGTCCTTGCGGGCCGTCCCGGCGCGGACCGCCTCGGCCCACGCGACGTGCGCCGAGCCGGGTCCGTGGCAGGCCTCGCAGGAGACGTTCAACTCGGACCAGGTCGTCGCGTAGCTGTCCGTCGCGGCGTCGTACCCCTTCTTCACGTCCGTCGAGTGACACTCCGCGCACATGAAGTTCCAGTTCTGGTAGGGGCCGGTCCAGTGAAGGGGATCCGTGTGAGGGACCTCCTCTGTCGGATAGAGGTGGAACCACCGCTGTCCACCCTCCCGCGCGGGACGCGTGTCCCAGCACACGTTCAAGGCTTGATAGCGGCCGCCGGGGAAAGGGATCAGATACTGCTGGAGGGGATACTCGCCGAAGGTGTAGGCGATGGGATATTCCGTCGGCCTTCCGTCGGGGCCGTCCGTGCGGACGAAGAACTTCCCGTCGCGCTTGAAGAAGGTCGTGGTGACCCCGAAGTGCGTGAAGCGCGCGTTGTCGAAGTTGCCGAGGACCGTCGTCGTGGTTGCCTCCTCCATGGCCAAATCGTGGTGAGATCCGCGCCAGCGCCGGTCCTCCTCGCCGTGGCAGCGCGCGCAGGCCTGCCGGCCGACGAACGTGGCGTCGTGAGCCAGAGGGGTAGGCGTTGCCGGAATCCGGCTCGGCGGTGGCGCCACGATCTCCCTCTCGCACGCGCCGGTCGCAAGCGCGAGAAAAACCCCGATCGCCCCGAGAGATCGCCGATCACGTGACGCGCTCACGCGCCTATCCGTCCTTGCGCCTGCCGTCGGTCAGGCCCCGGTACTCGTCTCGTCGAAGCGTCCGGCAGTCGATGGCGCGCGCTCCCGGGTGGTCGGAGAGAAAGGCTTCGAGCTGCCGGGCACCCGCCTCGACCAGCACGACCGTCGATCCCGAGCCGCTGAGAGCGCACTCCCGCGCCATTGCACGCCCCCGCTCCAGATACTCCGCCATCTCGGGACGAACCGCGACGGCCGCTGTCTCGAGATCGTTCGGCCCGAAGAAGCGGCCGCTCCCCTCGATCTCGAGAGTGGCGGGAGGCTCCGGCCCCCCGCCGATCCGGTCAAACGCGCCGTAGACCTCGGCCGTGGAGAGTGAGAAAGGCGGCACGAGCAGAACGAGACTCCGCGCAGGAGCGTCGCCGCGCGGCAGCACGATCTCGCCGCGGCCCGAAACGTCCGCCTCGCCGCCGGCCAGGAAGAACGGCACGTCACTGCCGAGCGAAGCGGCGAGCGCTTGAAGATCCGACTCGCCGAGCCTGCTCTCCCAGACACGGGAGAGCAGACGCAACGCCACGGCGGCGTCGGCGCTGCCGCCGCCCAGCCCGGCCCCCACGGGCACGCGCTTGACGAGACGCAGGCGCACCCGCGGCTCGATACCGAGCTTCTCCGCCAGCGCCAGCGCGGCCCGCGCCGCCAGGTTCGAACCGTCCGCGGGAAGCGCGTCGGGCTCGCAGGAGAAGGAGAAACCGTCGGCCGGCTCCGCCTCGAGCGTGTCGGCCAAATCGACCGCCGCAAACCGCGAGCGGATGGCGTGATAGCCATCTTTGCGGCGCGGGCCGACTCGAAGCTCCCGATTGATCTTCGCGGGCGCAGACGCCGACCAGGTCCCCCGCCGCGTCACGACGCCGACTCCCGCGAAAGCATCCGAAGCTCGAGCCTGCTGCCCGATGCCTTCTCCCGAATCTCGATCGATTCGGGCCAGGGGTTTCGGAAATCTGAGAATTTCGCCTCGATCTCGCCGTCGGCGCGAGCGACGCGCAGGGAGCGCAGCCCTCTCTCGAGATCGAAGATCCCCTCGGCCGCATCGTCTCCGCTCCAGCGGAGCCGGACGCGGCCGCCCCGCTGCCCCTCGACGGTGGGTGCCACCCCAGTCCACGTGCCCGCCAGCAGGGCGCGGAGCTGACGGGCGGGAAGCGGTATGGGACGCAGCTTTTCGCCGCGAAGCTTCCCATCGGCGTAGGTCGCAATTGGGGCGCCGAAGGGGCCCGCCAGTGTCGCGTCCACCCGATCGCCGCGCAGGCGCACCGCGAGCGTCCCGTGCATCTTGAGCAGCCCCTGGGACACGGAGGCCTCATACAGCACATTCGCCGAGGCCTCCGGTTCGGCGCGCGCCACGGCCGCCCGCCACGCACTCTCTGCCGCAAGCGCCTGCTCGACCGACACGGGGGCGAAGCGCGCGCAGGCGGCGCAAGCGGCGAGTAGAAGGACGAGGACGCCCGCGCGCGCCGCGGCAGGCCACCGCACGACTCGCTCCCCACGGCGCGGGGTGTCGATACCCGCTCGCACGGATCCGGTCCGCGTTCAGCGGCCCGACAACCGGGGTCGCGACTGCGCGAGCTTCTGGCGGATCTTCTCGGGCTCCTCCGGCTTGAGAGTCAGAGCCCGCTCCCAGTGTGCGACGGCCTTTTCCATGTTGCCTTGCCGGGCCTCGAGGTCGCCGAGGTGTTCCTCGATGGTTGGGTCGTCGGGATCCCGGCGGTGCGCCTCGAGCAGATGGCGCTGCGCCGCGTCGAGTTTGCCCAGCCGGAAGGCTGCCCAGCCGAGCGAATCCAGATAGGCCCCGTTGCGCGGCTCGCGCTCGACGGCCTTCAGAATCAGAGAGTAGGCCTCGTCCAGGTGGACTCCGCGGTCCGCCCACATGTAGCCGAGATAGTTCTGCGCGGCCGAGTCGTTCGGGCGCATCTCCAGCAGCCTCCGAAAGGCGTCCTCCGCTCCCGAGAAATCACCCGCGCGCTCCAGGCTCGATCCGAGTCGGAACAACATCTCCTCGCTCTCGGGAAAGCGGGCCGAGCCGTCCCGCGCGACACGGGCCGCCTGGGCATAATCCTTCAGGCGCGCGTAGACATCGGCGGCGGCCAGAACCTTTTCCGGATCCTCCGACGAGGCGAGCTCCGAGAGCATGGCTTCGCCTTTCTTTCGGTCGCCGGTGCGTATCGCGAACTCTGCCACGTCGGCCGTCCACTCGGAATCCCTCGGCTGGAGAGCGGACGCGGCCTCCGAACGGGCCAGAGCGGTCGCGTAGTCCTCCGTTTCCCGACAGGCTCCGAGCAGGATCCGCAGGGCGCGCGGCTCCACCTGCGCGGGCGTCACCGCGATCTCGAGAAGCTTCTTCGAGGCAGCGTAGTCCTTTCGGATGAACGCGAGAAAGCCCATCTCCGTCAAGGTGGCCCGCCTCGAGTCGGCGTTCTTGGGGTCCTCGCCGGCATGCTTGAGCAGGTCGTCGAGGATCGCCGAGGCCTCGTCGAACCGCCTTTCTCGAATCAGCTCCGCCGCGAGGGCTCGCGCGGTGAGCTCGTCTTCGGCGTCGGCCTCCCGAAGCGCGCGCAGGATCTTCTCGCCTTCGGGCACGTCGCCCTTCTCGAAGAGGACCTGCGCGAGGAGGCGCCGGATCGCCCGGTTCTCGGGCCGCCGCGCCGCCAGCTGCCGCGCGAGCTGCTCCGCGTCCCCGAAACGGCCGGCCCGCGCGAGGTCGAGCGCGATCCGCTCGTCGATCGCGCCGTTGTCCGGATCGGCCTTCCGCATCGCCTGCAGAATCGCCAGGGCCTCGTCCAGCCGCTCCTGGTCCTCGTAGAGCTCGATCAGGGCCGCGGCGATCTCACGGTCCCCGGGATTCGCTTCGTACAGATCGCGGTAAAGCTGTTCCGCTTCCCGCAGGCGCCCGCTCTTCGACTTCGCCTCGGCGGCAAGACGCATCAGCGCAGGCAGCCGCCGCGACTGCGCCACGTCGTCCAGCACTTCCGCGGCCTGGGCGGGATTGCCCCGGGCGAGCAGGGCCCGGGCAAGCGCGGCGGCCGTGGCCGGATCGCCGGGAGCAAGATCGTTGGCCGCCCGCAGCTGCGCGATCGCGGCGTCGAGCCGCGCGGGGTCTCTTTCCGCCGCGGCCAGCTCGAGGGTCCCCAGAAGCCGGTGCGGTTCCGGAAGCTTCGGGTCGAGCCGCACCGCCTCCTGCGCCTGGCGCATCGCTTCGTCCGTGACGTTCAAGTCGCGGAGGAGTTGGGCGTATTCGAAGCGGACGATCGCATCGTCGGGGAGCTTCTGAATGACGCGGCGGTAGAGCTCGAGCGCCTCCTGGAATCTCCCGTCGCTCATCGCCTCCCGGGCGCGAAGGAACAGGCGCCGGCTCTCCGCGAGGGGGTCGGTCGCCGGCTCGGCGCCGTAGGCGGCCGAAATCCACGCGCACGCTGCCAGCGCGGCGAGAAGCCGTTTCACTCCGACACTCTAGCATTCTCATGGTTGCCGCGCATGCACGCGGCGGCTGTGCGCGGGATATGCTGCGCGGTCCCGAGAAGACCGGATGCCCAGCCGTCTGCTTTCTGCCGCCTCGCCTCCCACCTTCGACGCCTGCGCGATAATCGGAACCCAGGAATGACACGGTTGGGTCAACTCCTCGTCCGGGCCGATCTCGTCTCGGAGAACCACCTGGCCCGCGCGCTGGGCGTCCAGCACTTCGCCGGGGGCCGAATCGGCACCCTGCTGCTCGAGCGAGGCGTTCTGCACGAGGACGACCTGGGACGAATCCTCGCGGAGCAGCACGCCTGCGAGTTCGTGCCCTGGTCGGTCCTCGCCAACGTGACACCGGCGGCGATCGCGGCGCTTCCCGCGAAGTTCGCGATCCGTCACTCGGCGGTCCCCTACGACCGCGGCGAAGGGTTCCTGCGGATCGCGCTGCGAGACCCCTCGGATCTGCGGATTCTCGACGAGCTCTTCTTCGTCACGGGGCGGAAGATCGTTCCTGGCGTCGCGCCGGAAGTCCGGATCTTCCAGGCCCTCGAGAAGTACTACGGCGAGCGCCGAACGCCGCGCTACGCCATCCTGGCCGAAAAGCTGTCCCGCCTTTCGAGCCGTCCCGCCGCGCACGCCGTCGGCCTTCCGCCGCCTCCGGCGTTCTTCCCCGCCACGCCGCCCCGGCCCCCTTCCGCCCCCGAACCTCTCGAGGGAGCCGAAGGAGGCAACCCCGAACTGACACCGGCCGTGAAGATGCCGGACGCGCCTGTAACGCCCTGGGCGCCGGTGACCCCGGCCCCCGGCGAGGCCTCCGAGCCGGAAGAGGAAGTGATCTCGTGGGAGGAGCTCTCGCCGCCTTCGCTCTGGATTCCGGCGCCGATCGAGACCGAGAAGGTGCCGGCGGCCACCCCGCGCTTGCCGCCCCCTCCGGCTCCGACCGCACCCCCGGCAGCGCCCGGGCCCCGCCCGTCAGCGTCGCGTGAGCCGACTCCGCAGCCCTCTCCCCCTCCGGTGCCGCCCCCGCCACCCGCTCTGGCGCCTGTTGCCCGTGCGCGGGTCCCCCCTCCGGCCGGCGCCATGCGTTTTGCGTCAGAGACCTTCGACTTTCCTGACGTTCTGGCGGCACGGGATCGCGGAGCCGTCGTGGCGCAGACCCTGCTCGCGCTCTCCCACCGCTTTCCACGCGTGGCCGTCTTCGGCTCCAAACCTGACCGTGTTTCGGGACTGGCGGCAACGGGCAAGGGCGTCAATTCCTCGAAGGTGGGGGCGATCGAGATTCCCTGGAGCGAGCCCTCGGTCTTCTTGAACGTACGGCTCTCGCGAGCCTTCTACCTCGGCGCCTTGCCGCCGCTGCCCCGACACCGCGTGATCTCCGACACGATGGGTCGCCCGGCCGAGGAGTGCGTCGTGCAGCCCGTCTGGATGAAGGAAAAGCCGGTTGCGTTCCTGTACGCGGAGTTCGACCCGGACCGCGGAGCGACGCCGATGGACCTGGCCTACCTGCGGGGACTCGCCAGTGCGGCCGCCACCGCGCTTGCGGCCTCCATCCGGTCGAAGCGGGCGTAATATAATTTCCGAAACTCCGGAGGAGCGATGATCAAGGCGGACATCGTCGATCTCGTTGTCGATCGGGCGGCCGTAGCGCGGGCAAAGGCGGCCACCGCCGTGGAGACCGTCATCGAATCGATGCGGTCCGCGCTCGGCGCGGGGGATCGGATCGAGCTGCGCGGGTTCGGGGTCTTTCAGGTCAAGCGCCGCAAGCGCGGAATCGGCCGAAATCCGAAGACGGGCGTCGAGGTCACGATCCCGCCCGGCAACACGATCCGTTTCAAGCCGGGCAAGGACCTTCGCGACCTCCAGTAGGCCGCGGCCGCTAGGATCGGAACGGCGCATGCCGTCGGCCCGGATCGGCGAGTACCTGGTCGCCCAGGGCCTCCTGACGACGGCGGCCATCAATCGTGCCCTCGGTTATCAACGCTCGGCGGCGCCGCGCGTCAGGCTCGGAAGCATCCTTCTCACCTGGGATCTCCTCTCGGAGGGCGAGCTGCTTCGGGCCCTGGCCGCCCTTCACCGCTGCGAAGCCGTCACCGGCGCCATGCTCGCGGGAGCGTCGGTCGATGCCGTTCGCATGCTTCCCGCGTCCCACGCGGTCCGGCTGAACGCGCTGCCCTACGCGCTTGAGGAATCGCGCATCCGCGTGGCATTCGTCAACCCCTCCGACCTGAGCGTCCTCGACGAGGTTTCCGCATTGACCGGACGCCCCTGCCGGGCGGGAGTCGCGACGGAGCTCCGGCTTCTCCAGGCGCAGCGCCGGTTCTACGGGCGCGCGATCCCCTTCGAACTGCGCCCGACGCTCTCCCGAACGACCGCGGGAGCCGCGAGCCTCTCGGTGGGGGTCTCGCCCGCCCATCCCCTGCCCGCCGTACCGGTGCCCATCGGCGGCGGGCCCTCCGGTGGAGCTGCCGATGCCGCTTCGATCCGCGTTCCAGACCTGCCGATTCCCCCGCCTCCGCCTGCCCGGCCGCCGGGGGACGCCATGACCGCCCCTCCGGCTCCGGAGGCATGGCGCACCGACGGCGACCCGGAGTCGATGTGGCTCGCCTCCGTGCCCGAGCCGGCCCTGAGCGAGGCCGCCGAGGCAATGTGGTCCCCCGGCCCCGTGTCCGCACGGGAGCCTGGAGAGAGCGTCGCGGATCTCGCCCTCGAGGCGGTTCCCGCGGAGTTCCCGCGGGCCATTCTCCTTCTGGCCGAACGGGGCGGCGTCCTGGCCGGGTGGCGCGCCAGGGGAGTCGCATTGCCCAACGTGGCATCGCTCCGCCTGTCGACAGCGGAGCCATCGGTCTTCGCAGCCGTCGTCTCCACGGGAACCCCGCACTTCGGACGCGTGGATCCGGAGCTCTGGCCCCATGCACTGTCGCGCCTCTTCGACGGCCCTCCTCCCTGCGCCGTCTTCCCGGTCCAGTCCGGACGCGGCGTCTCGGCGGTGCTCTACGCCGACCGGCGCGGCGCCCCCTTGCGATTCGAGGACACCGCCCTGCTCGCGCGCGCAGCGGCCCGGATCGCGTCCCTGTTGGCGCGCGGGTCTTCGGCAAGCTGATACCTCATCCCGCGGGCGTGAGATAAATGGGCCCGATGGAGGAGGCGCTTCCCCCACCCGGCGTCAGCCCGCACTCGCGGCGTCGCCTTCGCGAACATCCCCTCTTCCACCTGGGGTTGCTCGCAGCGACGTTTTTCACGACGACCTATTTCGGCGGAGGGGTGTTCCGCCAGGAGCCCGGCGGAGGCTTCTGGCAGGGTCTTTCCTTCTCGGTGCCGCTCCTACTGATTCTCGGGGTCCACGAGATGGGCCACTACCTGACGTGCCGACGCTACGGCCTCGCGGCGACGCTACCCTACTTTCTGCCCGCCCCCATCCCGACACTCATCGGAACGTTCGGCGCTCTCATACGCATCAAGGAGCCGATTCGCGACAAGCGTGCCCTGATCGACGTCGGTGCCGCGGGACCGCTGGCGGGCTTCCTGACGGCGATTCCCTTTCTTCTCTACGGCGTGACGCGGGCCACCCCGCTGACGACGGGCAACGAGCCGGGCACCATCCTCTTTCACTATCCGCTCATCGTCCGGCTGGCGCAGGACCTCACGGGAACACGGCACTACACGAGCGCCGTCGTCCACGAGCATCCCGTGTTCATGGCGGCCTGGTTCGGCCTGTTGGTCACCGCGTTGAATCTGCTTCCCATCGGACAGCTGGATGGAGGTCACGTCCTTCGGGCCGTGGCCGGCCGGCGCCAGCCGTGGATCTCCTACGCGGCTCTCGCTGGAGCGCTGGCCACCGTGGGGCTCGGGCCGACCTGGGCCTTCTTCGGCGTCTTCGCCGCGATTTTCGTGGGAGTCGCCCACCCGCCGGTCGAGAACGAGGCGGAGCCCCTCGGTTTGGGTCGAATGCTCGTGGCGGCGGCGTGCCTGGCGGTCTTTCTGCTCTGCTTTGCGCCCGTGCCGATCGCCTTCACCTAGCGAGCGGCGGCGGGAGATCGATCCAGAACGTCGCGGGTCCGGCGTTGACCAGGTGCACGTCCATCGACGCACCGAAGACCCCGGTGGAAACGGGCAGACCCAGCAGCCCGAGGACCTTTGCGAAGTATTCGTAGAGGGGCTCCGCATCCGCCGGAGGAAGGGCGTGTTCGAATCCGGGGCGGCGTCCTCGCGAGAGGTCCGCTGCCAGAGTGAACTGGGAGACGACGAGCACGGAACCGCCGACCTCCGCGACGGCCCGGTTCATCTTCCCGGCTTCGTCCTCGAAGATCCGAAGCCCTGCTACCTTGCGCGCCGCTTCCTCCGCCAGAACTCCGTCGTCGCCCTTTTCGAGTCCGAGCAGGATCAGGAGGCCACGGTCGATGCTTGCGACACTTTGGCCCTCCACTTCCACGCGGGCGTGCGACACGCGCTGGATGAGGAGCTTCATCGGGAGGCCGACGGTCCGGTGCTTCCCGGGGTTGCCCGGCGGCCCCGAATCACGCGGCGCAACTCGGCCGGCTCCGGCGCACCGATCCAGTGTGCGCAGGCCCAATACAAGGCGGTGCCGCCCGCAATCAGGCCGGCGAGCGTCGCGGCCGCCGCAAGGCCCCTCATTGCGGCCGGCTGGAGAAGCCTTTCGGCACCCGCGAGGGCGACTCCCATCGCGGCAGATGCGAGGAGGATCCGCGCGAGCGAGCGCAGGATCTCCCGGCCCCGGAGCCTGCCCTCCCGCCGCCGCAGCACGCCGAGGAGGATCGCGACGTTGACCGCCGCGGCCACCGAAGCGGACAGCCCGATTCCGGGCAGGCCCATCCGGGGAACGAGCAGGAAGCAGCCGGCCAGAAAGACGGCGCTGTCGGCGACGGCGGCGAGCACGGGCAGGCGCGTGTCCTTGAGAGCGTAAAAGGCCGGCACCACGACCCGCACCAGGGCGAAGAAAAAGAGCCCCGCGGACAGGGTCGCGAGGACTCCCGCCGTCCCCTCTGTGTCTGCCGCTCCGAAGGCGCCACCCTGGAAGAGAACACGGAGAATCGGAACTCGGAGGATGATCAGACCCGCCGTCGCCGGGACTGTCACGAAGGCAATCAGGCGCAGGGCGAAGGCGAGGGTCGTCTTGAACTCCTCGCGATTCTCCGCAAGAGCCTGACGCGACAGAAGCGGCAGGATGGCGGTGGCCAACGCGACGGCGAATCCTCCGAGCACGAGCTCCTTCAGGCGGTTGGCGAAGTAGAGCCGAGACACGTTGGATGTGCCGAGCGCCGTGGCGAACCGCGTCGCAAACGTGAGGTTGATCGTATTGATCCCGTACGCGAAGAGCCGGGGGGTCATCAGGAGCAGCACCGAACGCACGTCCGGGTCGCGCCATCCGAGTGCCGGACGGCCGACGGCGCGGAGCTTCGCAAGCTGCGGCCACTGGACCGCCATCTGCAGGAGACCCCCGAGCAGGACGCCGGCCGCCAGGGCGTAGGCGGGCTCCGCCAGCCGCGTGGAAAGAGCGAGCGTCGCCGCGATGAAGCCCACGTTCATGAGGACCGGTGCCGCGGCCGGTACGGCGAACCGGCCCCGTGCATTCAAGACCCCCTGGAAAAGCGCCGCGAGCGACACGAGAAAGATGTAGGGAAAGATCCATCGGTTGAGCGACACGGCGAGCTCGAACTGCCAGGGGTTCGACCGGAAGTCGTGGGCGAGAAGGTTCACGAGAAGGGGCGACAGGAGGATCCCTGCGACGGTGATGGCGGCAAGCAGGAACGCGAAGGTTCCCAGCACCCTGCCGACGAAGGCGCGGGCCTCTTCCTCGCTGCGGGAGGTTTCGACGTGTGCGTAGACGGGAATGAACGCCGAGGACATCGCGCCCTCGCCGACGATGTCCCGCAGCATGTTGGGAATGCGCCAGGCGACGATGAAGGCGTCCGTGCGCGCGGTTGCTCCGTAGAGGAGGGCAACGATCTTCTCGCGCAGGTATCCGCTCAGGCGCGAGAGCAACGTCCACGGCGTGATCGTGGAGGCCGACCGCACCAGCCGGCCGTGGGTCTCTTGAGTCGAGGACATCGGGTTCGGGGATTCTAGCCGGGCGGCCGTGCGTGCGGC
The DNA here is from genome assembly GCA_963801275.1 of uncultured Acidobacteriota bacterium. GTDB lineage: Bacteria > Acidobacteriota > Thermoanaerobaculia > UBA5066 > Gp7-AA6 > DATBFU01. Next base: position 325,457 of record CAWDEF010000001.1, read on the forward strand.
TCGGACATCATCTGTCCGGTGCCAACGGGATTATTCTCCCGAGCACCTGAAAGGAGGGCGAATACATGGCCAGCGTCAACAAGGTGATCTTGATCGGAAACCTCGGCAAGGATCCGGAAATTCGGACGACCCCGCAGGGGACCTCGCTCGCGCGCTTCTCTGTGGCCACCACGACGACCTGGAAGGACAACTCGGGCGCCAAGCAGGAGCGGACCGAATGGCACGACGTGGTCGCCTGGGAGCGACTGGCTCAGATCTGCGGCGAGTACCTGCACAAGGGCAAGATGGTTTACGTCGAAGGAAGTCTCCAGACCCGCAGCTGGGAAGACCAGAACGGGCAGAAGCGCTACAAGACGGAGATCAAGGCCTCCAACGTGGTCATGCTCTCGCCGCGAGACACGTCGCGCTCGGCCGGTGCCGCCGCCGGGGCAGGGCCGAAAGAAGTCAGCGAGGTCGCCGAAGCCGTCAGCTACGACGACGACGTTCCCTTCTAGCCGCGGGAGGGCTCCGACCGCCGGGCCTTCGAACGGGAGCGGGAGGAGGCTTGGAGGTGCCCGGCGGGCGCCGGCTCCTCGCGCAGCCTCGCAATCGCGCTGACGAGCCGGGGCAGCGGGAGCGGCGGCCGTGCCGCACGCCGGATCCGGCGAAGATGACGGTCGTACGAGTCTAGCCGTTCGGCGGCTTGTGCGCGGCGCCGAGAGGAAACCGCGCCGGCAACGGCCGCGACACAGTCGGGATATTCCTCGAGGCGGCTGCAGACGAAGAGCAGGTCGCACCCCGCGGCGCAGGCGAGCGCGGCGCGGCGCGGCAGGTCGCCGAAGGCCGCGAGCGCCCCCATCTCGAGGTCGTCGGAAAAGGCCGCGCCCCGAAACCCGAGCCGGTCCCTCAAAAGACGGTGAGCCACGGCGCGCGACAGCGAAGCCGGCAGGGCATCCGGGCCCGCCGCATGGGAGATCATGACGGCGCGTGCGCGCGCCTGGGTGCGTCGGAAGGGTGCGAGGTCTCGCTCCCGGTCGGCCCGCCGGGCCGGAATCGTGGGAAGCGCCCGGTGGGTATCGAGTGTCGCGCGGCCGAGGCCGGGAAAGTGCTTCACGCAACCGCCGACGCCGCGGGAGTGAAGGCCCGAGAGGAAGGCATTGGCCGCCCGGGCGACCATGTCCGGCTCCTCGGAGGCGCAGCGGTCGCGCAGAATATCCGCGGACGCGCCCGGCACGAGGCGATCGACGACCGGGGCCAGGTCCACCGAAACGCCGAGGCGCGCGCAGGCCTCGCCCGCGAGCTCCCCGGCCTCGCGCGCGACTCCCCTCAGGCAGGCCTCCCGGAAGGAGATGGAAGGGCCGAAGAAATCCCGCAGCCGATCCACGCTCCCACCTTCCTGATCGAGAAATACGAGCGGGCCGCGGCGTCGGATCTCCGAAACGAGCGCCGAAGCTTGATCGAGGCTCTCGAGGTTGCGCCGGAAGAGAATGACGCCGCGTGGCGGGTTGCGGTCCAGGATCGACCGCTCGCGCGCCGTGAGGGAAGCTCCGGACAGCCCGACGCCGAAGAGCGTCCCCGTCACCCGGAGCCCTTGATCCGCTCCTGCAGCGACGCGAGCAGCGAAAGCGCGGCGATCGGCGTCAGCAGGTTCACGTCCGCCTCGCGGAGCTTCTCGAGGGCGAGTTCCTCCTGTGCGGTAAACAGCAGCATCTGGCCCTCGCCCGCGCTCTCGCCTTGGCGCCGCGCCAGAACGGGAGCTCCCTTCACATCGAGCTCCTGGCGCTCCAGGTTGCCGAGGATTTCCCGCGCTCGCCTGGTCACGGTGGCCGGCAGCCCCGCCAGTTCCGCGACATGGATTCCGTAGCTACGGTCGGCCGCGCCCGCAACGACCTTGCGCAGAAAGAGCACCTTCCCGCCGACCTCCTTGACCGCCATCGTCGCATTCACGACCGCGGGCTTGACCAGCGCGATTTCCGTCAGCTCGTGGTAGTGGGTCGCAAAGAGCACGAAGCCTCCCTTTTCCGGAGCGTCGTGCAGGTATTCGACGAGCGCCCAGGCGATCGAAAGCCCGTCGAAGGTCGAGGTTCCCCGGCCGACCTCGTCGAGGAGGATCAGGGACCGCGCCGTGGCCTCTCTCAAGATCGCGGCGGACTCGAGCATCTCGACCATGAACGTGGACTCGCCCCGCGAGAGGTGGTCCGCCGCGCCGACCCGCGTGAAGATCCGGTCCACGATCGACATCTGGAGCGATGCCGCCGGCACGAAGGAGCCGGCCTGGGCGAGGAGCACCGCGGTGGCCACCTGCCTCAAGTACGTCGACTTGCCTCCCATGTTGGGCCCGGTGACGAGCAGAATGCGCCGCTCGCGCGTCAGGTCGCAGTCGTTGGGGACGAAGGGCTCCTCCCGCCGCAGGGCCTCCACCAGCGGATGGCGCCCGTCGACCAGGTGCAGGCACGCCTCCGCGGACAGCCTCGGCCGGACCCATCCGCACTTCGAGGCGGTCTGCGCGAGGGATGCGTGGAGATCGAGTCCCGCCACGGCCGCGGCGGTGCGGGCCACGCGGTCGGCGCCCTCGGCCAACCGATCGAGCAGCTCCCGATAGATCCGCTCCTCGATCCGGCCGATGCGGTCTTCGGCGCCCAGGATCTTCTCCTCGAGCTGCTTCAAGGCCGGGGTGACGAAACGCTCGGCGTTCGCCAGGGACTGCCGGCGGATCCAGTCCGCGGGGACTTTCTCCCGGTGTGCGCGCCCGACTTCCAGGGAGTAACCGAAGACGCGGTTGAAACGCACGCGCAGGCTCGAGATGCCCGATCGCTTCTTCTCTTCCGCCTCGATCGCGAGCAGCGCCCCCTGCGCGTCCCGCCGCAGCCGACGCAGTTCCGAAAGTTCCGGGTCCGCCTCGTCGCGGATGGCGCCGCCGGCGGAGGCCGCCGCGGGCGCGTCCTCCGCCACGGTCTCCTCCGCCAGCCGAACCAGATCGGCCGTGTCCGGGATCCCGTCGGCCAGGCCTCGCAGCCGGTGGGAGCGAAGCGGCGCGCACGCGTTCCGGACGTCCTGCACCGCCTTCAATCCCGCGGCCCACGCCAGAACGTCCCGGGGGCCCGCCGTGCGCATCGAGATGCGGCCGAACCGCCGCTCGATGTCGCCGACGGAATCGAGGGCGGTCTGCATGGCTTCGGTGATGCCCGCGGCAGAGAACAGCTCTTCGACGGCGTCCCACCGCGCCTCGAGCTCCATCGGATCCGTGGACGGTCGTGCCAGCGTCTCGCGCAGGGCTCGCGACCCGAGTGGCGTTCGCGTTCGATCGATCAGCCGGCAGAGGCTTCGCGACGGGTTTCCGTCGGAAGACTCGAACACTTCGAGAGTCGCGAGGGCGGAAGCATCCAGGCTCATCCGTTCCCCAAAACTCAGTGCAACGGCGGCTCGGACATGAACGAGGGCGTTGGGCCGCAGCGCCCTCGCATAGGCCAGGGCCGCGCTGGCGGCAGCCGCGCCCGGGACATCGGCCTCGCCCGCGGCTGCCGGTTCCTTGCGCCGGGCCTCGGAAAACCACCCGACCGGGCGGCGGGTCTCGGACGCTCCCGGCGGCAGGTTCGCCGCCGCCCCCTCGGGCATGAGCACCTCGCGCGGCCGAAAGAGGGCCAAGAGGTCGCCCAGGCGGCCCGTGGGAACGCTGCCCGCCTGGAAGGTCCCCGTCGAGAGATCGAGAAAGGCCACCTCCGTCTCGGAATCTCCCGGGACCAACGCGGCGAGAAAGGAGGGTATCCCGGGCACGAGCGCGTCCGGGTCGAGGACCGTGCCCGGTGTCACGATCCGCGTGATGTCCCGCCGCACGAGCCCTCGCGCCGATTTGGCCTCCTCCATCTGATCGCAGACGGCCACCTTTCTCCCGGCGGCCACGAGCCTGGCGATGTGGTGATCGGCGCTGTGGTACGGGACGCCGCACATCGGCGCCTCGATGTCCGAATCCTTGTGACGCGCGGTCAACGCGATGCCGAGAAGCGGCGCCGCCTCGCGCGCGTCCTCGAAGAACATCTCGTAGAAGTCGCCCATCCGGTAGAAGAGAATCGCGTCGGGCACGCGGCTCTTCATCTCGAAGTACTGCCGCAGCATGGGTGTGGCCCGGGACGGCTGGGAGCTCACGCGTCTGCTAGCATAAAGCAGGGAATTCGAAGTGGCGGATTCGATCGATGTGCTCGCGATCGACACCGCGAGCCCAACTGCGACGGTGGCGCTGCTCTCCGGCGGCGAGGTTCTGGAAGAGCGCCTTTCCCCGGACCGAAAGGCGTCCGAGGAGCTGCTACCCGCGATGCGGCGATGTCTCGAACGCGCCGGAGGAGTTCCGCTCAAGAGCCTGTTTCGACTGGCTCTTTGTGCGGGTCCCGGCTCCTTCACGGGTATCCGCGTGGGCCTCGCCACGGCCTGGGGGCTCTGCCGGGCGACAGGTGTGCCGGTCGAAGCGGTCTCGACGCTCGAAGCGATGGCGGAGGCCTGGCGCGCGCCGGGTCGAGGCTCCGTCTGGACAGCGCTCGATGTCGGGAGGGGCGAGGCGGTCTTTCAACGGTTTCGACTGACCGAAGCGCGCGCCGAGGCCGAGGGCGAGCCGATCCGTGCGCCTATCGAGGCCGCGCTCCAGACGCTTCGCGGGGCCCCGGCGGTGGCGCTGCCGCGCGGTCTGCTCTCTCCGGATGGCCCGGCTCTTCCGCGTTCCCCCGCGGCCGCTCTGGCCCTTGCCGTAGCGCGCGCCCCTCGCCTCCCGCCGGAGACGCTCCCCACCCCGATCTACGCGCGTTCGAGCGCCGCCGAGGAGAAGCATGGCGCTGCGTAGGCCGGAGTGCGCTGACTTCCGTCTGCAGCCGGCCGAGCCCCGGCATCTGGACGAGATCGCACGCATCGAGGCCGAGTCCTTTCCGGTGCCCTGGAAGCGCGAGTTCTTCGAGAGCGAGCTTTCCGAGGCGTTTCGCTATGCCCGCGTGCTGGCGCGCCCCGAGGGACCGCCGCCGCTTGTCGGAGGGTACCTCTTTGCGATCTCCCTTTACGACGAGTTTCACATCAACAAGATCGCGACCGACGCGCGGCTGCGGCAGCTCGGCTACGGACGGCTGCTTCTCGAAGACGCGCTCGCGCGCGCCCGGGGGGTTCGCGCCACGGCCGTCACCCTCGAGGTTCGGGTCTCCAACGCGCCCGCGCGCGAATTCTACGGCTCCTACGGCTTTCGCGAGGCCTACCGCCGCCGGGCCTACTACCAGGACGGCGAGGACGCTTTCGCGATGGTTTTGCCGCTCGACCCTTCTCCCACGGTTGAAACGGGCTTCTTCCGCCGCTAGACTTCAAACGTGACCCTCCCGTTTCCTTCCCACCCCCACCGCAAACAAGACAAAAGGAGGATCGAGCGATGAGCCAGACTCATTCGGAGGAACTCACGGATCTGGATTCGGAATACCGGCGCCTCCTCGAGACCCATCGCGACCACGAACAGCGGCTCCTCGCCCTGGCCGGCAAGACCCGCCTCTCGGAGGACGAAGAGATCGAGGAACGGCGCCTGAAGAAAGAAAAGCTCCTGCTCAAGGACCGGATGGAAGCGATCGTTCGGGGACAGCGCGGCGGGATCACGCACTGAGGATTCCCATCGCCCGGGAAGGATGGCCCTTCCTGGCCGCCGCTCTGGCGGCCGGCGCCGTGGCACAACTGGTCGGCCAATCAACGTTGGGCGTCTTTTGCCTGCTCGTTCTTCTGTTTCTCCTCCAGTTCTTCCGGGACCCCGAGCGGTCACCCGAGGGAGGCGATGAGACGATCGTCTCCCCCGCTGACGGAACGGTGCTCTCGATCGGGTCGGCTCCCGAATCGCCCGCCGGCGCGGCACGCCGCGTCTCGATCTTCATGTCCGTCTTCAATTGCCATGTGAACCGCTCCCCGGTTTCCGGCCGGCTGAGCCACTACGCTTACACTCCCGGCCGGAAGATGGCGGCGTTCGATGAAAAGGCCTCGACCGAGAACGAGCAGAACCGAATCACGGTTGCGGCTCCGCGGGGCAGTGTCACCTTCAAGCAAATCGCGGGAGCGCTGGCCCGCCGGATCGTCTTCTATCCGCGGCCCGGTGCCGAGCTTGCCCGGGCGGAGCGCATCGGCCTGATCAGGTTCGGCTCGCGGGTCGACCTCTTCGTGCCGGATGACTGCGAGCTGCTCGTCAAGAAGGGCGATCGGGTGCGAGCGGGCCAGAGCGCTCTGGCGCGCTGGGAGTGAGCCCTTCGTGAAGGTCCCCTCGCGCGACCGGCTCTCCCGCGGTCTCTTCGTTCTGCCGACGCTCTTCACCGTCGGTAACCTCTTTTGTGGCTACCTCTCCATCTGGGCCTCGATTCGGGGCACGTTCGAAAGCGCTGCGGCATTGGTCATCGTTGCGGCGGTTCTCGACGCGCTCGATGGAAGAATTGCGCGTCTGACCAATTCGACCTCGGACTTCGGCGAGGAGTACGACTCGCTCGCGGACCTCGTGTCCTTCGGAGTGGCGCCCGCCGTCCTCGCCTACTCCTGGGGTCTGGCGGACTTTGGACGGGTCGGCTGGATGGCGTCGTTTCTGTTCGTCGTCTGTGGGTCGATGCGTCTGGCCCGATTCAACATTCAGACGAAAATCACCGACAAGCGCTACTTCGTCGGCCTGCCGATCCCGGCCGCCGCGGCCACCATCGTGACCCTCGTGCTCGCCACTCCGGATCGCCTGGTGGATCGTGTATGGATGTCGGGCCTGCTCGTGCTGACGGTCGTCGTGTCCTACCTGATGATCTCGACGATTCGCTACCGCTCGTTCAAGGACCTCGACTTGAAGCGCCGGCGTCCCGCATGGATCCTGCCGTTGATCGCGGCGGTGTTCGTCGTCATCGGCTTCGCGCCGAAGATTGCGCTGCTGACCCTGGCGCTCGCCTTCGCCGGTTCCGGACCGGTGGCCAAGATCGCCTCGGCGCTCCGCCGCAAACCGGACGAAAGCGTCCCGGCCGGGCACGAGCCGCCGGTCCGCACCTGACCCGCCGGCGCCCGGGGCGGGAGATCACCGCCGCCGGGGCGTCTTTCTCGCAACCGGTCTCGGAGTCGGCGTCGGCGGAGCGGGAGGCACACTCCAGTCCCCGGACAGCTCCGTGCCGGCGGCGGTCAGGACGTGCTGCCGGAATCGGCAACAGGCCTCGGGCGTCCGCCCGTAAAAAAGGATGACCGCGTCATCGATTCTTTCCTGGGGCGCGAGCAACGTTTCGTACAGTCGTACGCGGGTCGCCCGTCCGGGAGTGACGGGTCTGCCCTGGTCGTCGAAGACCTCATAGCGGTCGAAGCCGCCCAGCTGCACATCACGGATGTGCCCCGTGGGCACGTCCACCTCGACCCAGTTCGTCGTCCGAGAGACGACCGAGGCATGGGTCGACCGATTCTCGGCGGAGACGCGCAGACCGCCCGGCTCGGCCGCCACGACGACTCGCAGATCCGGCAAGAGCGGGCGCCCGTGGAGCATGTCCGTGAGCGCCGCGAGCGTGACGACCCGCTCGGCCTCCGTGGAGCCGTCCACCAACAGCAGGCGGCCCCGCACATGCCGCCTGCCGGACACGTCCGCTCCGAATCGAGACAGCAGATCGGAGATGACGGGTTGCTCGAAGGCGATCTGGTCGCCGGCCGAGAATCGGGTCCCCCCTGCCTCCACGGCCACGGAGGGTCGGAATACGAAGCCCTCCAGGCCCTCCTGCTGGAGCGCCAGGTCGTGCCCGAAGGAGACCCCGGTGTCGTTGGCGAGGGCCCTCAGGGCCCTCTCGGTCACGGCGCCCCGCGGTGTTCCCGAGGCATCGGTCCACGTGCCCCGCGCGACCGGGATGTATCCGGCCCACCAGGGCTTGCCCAGGGCGTCCGTGGCGACCGGATCGGCATGGGCGCCGGCCCCGAAGACGAACGCTACGAAACCGTCGGCCGCGGCCAGAGCCTGCGAGAGTTCCTCGCGATCCTTCTCGGCGACAGAGATCCTGAGAGAGCAGGTCAGGAAGAGGTCGGGAGGCAGCTTCGCCCGCAACGTCGAGATGAGCGCCCCGAAGTTGTCCGCGGTCTCCCCGGGGAAAGGAAAATCCAGATGCACGCCTTCGATCCGTCCGAGACCTGGCTGCCGGGCCCTCAGACGCTTGAGCGCCACGGCGATCGCGTCCGCGGGGGCGCCCTCGGAGTCGGGAAGCAGCGCTCGCGCCGCCTCGGCATCTCCTTGTACGACGAGAACGATCGGCAGGTCGGGCACGGGACCGGAGGGAAGCGGAAGTTCCACGGCGCGCCATGCTCCCGGCATTCGCGTCAGACGCAGTACGGGAAGGAAGATATGGGCGAAGCCGCGACGTGCCAGAATCTGGGTGGTCTCTCTCGTATCGGCGCTCGCGCCCTCCGCGAGCCAGATTGCATCCCCCGACGGAACCGGCGGGCCGTGCACCGCTCTCTCGCGTCGGCAGCCGAAGGCGGCCGCCGCCAGAAGGAGAACGACACCTCCCTTTCGGGTCACGATGGAGCGCTCCCCTCCTTCTCGTCCGGAGCCGTGTCCGCCGACGGCAGCTCGAATGTCACGCGAAGCCCTCCCTCCCGCCGATTCTCCGCCGAAATGGACCCGCCGTGCTCCTCGATGATCTTCTTGACGATCGCGAGCCCCAGACCCGTGCCGCCGCTGCGCGCGGAGAAATAGGGCTCGAAGAGTCGCGACAGCAGCTCCGGGGGCACACCGGGACCATCGTCCTCCACGGTGCTTCGGACGCTTCCGTCCACCCGAGCTACGCGCAGCGCGATCTCTCCCCCGGCGGCGCCGAGCGCTTCGACCGCGTTTCCGATCAGATTGGAATACACGCGGGCGATCAGACGCGGATCGGCCTCGGCGACCGCGCCGGGCTCTGCGCGGATGGACCAGCGGATCCGCGGTGCGCCCGCGAACGCGGCGGCCGATTCCTTCAGAACGGCAGCGACGTCCACCGGTCGCTTCTCCGGACCCGGAAGGCGCGAGTAGTCGGAGAATTCTGCGGCCGACCGACGCAGCTCTTCGGTCTGGCGCAGCACGTTTGCGACGCACTCCTCGAGAACGCGCTCGAAGTCTGGCCCGCCGCGCCGCCACACCTCGCGGAGGTGTTCGACGGAGAGGCGAATCGGCGTCAGGGGGTTCTTGATCTCATGGGCGATGATCCGCGCCATCTCGGCCCAGGCCGCCAGGCGGTTCGACCGCACGACGTCCGACACGTCCTCGATGACGGCCATGCGGCCGCCCTCGGTGGCCAGGGGTAGGGGCACCGACACGATCCGCCAGCGCTCACCCGGCCGCGGCTCGACTTCGGCGGTCAGCAGCCGCTGCGGAGATTCGCGGAGAACGGCGCGAACCGCCCGCATGGCATCGCCCGGAAAGAGCTCTTCGACGGTCTCTCCGCCCGCCCGGCCGCCTCCAAGCGCCGCGGCGGCCGGGTTGGCGAGCAGCACCCGTCCCCCCTCCTCGAGGGCTACGACCCCCGCGGTCAAGTGGGAGAGCAGAGTCGCCAGCCGCTCCTTCTCGCGCGAAACCGCCCGCGTCTGCGCCTCGAGGCTTCGCGACATCGAAAGAAAGGCGTGGACCAGCTCCTTCAACTCCTCGTCGGGCGGCTCGCCCAGCCGCGGAGAGAAGTCGCCCGCGGCGACCGCGCGGGTCCCCTCCACCAGATCGGCGACGGGACTCGCCACGCGAACCGCCAGCCGCCCTGCCACGGCCGCGGACAGAAGGAACACGATGACGCTGAACGCCCAGACGGCCGCCGTCAGTTGTGAGGCCTCGGCGGCGGCGACCTCCTGCTGCGGAAGCAGCAGGAGCGAGAGCAGCCCCGGGCTCGTCAGGCCGGGCACACCCGGAAGCGCCGCGAGGGCCGTGGCAATCTCCTCGAACCGGCTGCCGGCGACGCGCCGGGACCCCTCCTGCTGCCGCGCGCCGGAGAGCCCGACCGAGAGGTAGATCGAAGCGGCGGCCCGATCGGGAACCAGCCCGGCGACATAAAGATCGCGCCGAGAGGTCGCGATGAGTCCACCGGTCGGCCCATAGACGGAGAGATCGTAGCCGACGGCATTCGCGAGCCAGGCGATCAACGTGTCGTCGAGCAGACCTAGGCGCCCCCTTGCCGCTCCGGCGGAGGGAAGGTAATCGTCCAGGACCCGCCGCGCGGTACCCAAGGCGGTCCGGGCATGATCCACCGTCTCCTTCTGAGAGCGCGATTCGATCTGTGCCCGAAGAAAGAACGTCACGGCGAAAAGGGGGACGAGAACGCCCAGCACGAAAAGGGCGATGAGCCGGCCGCGGAAGGTCCTGGCCCAGCCTGGCAGGAGTCCCTCGCGCGGGTTCCGGGCGACGACTCGCAGCAGCAGGAGCGCCGTGCCGGCGAAATAGACGATCACGATGCCCGGGATCAGAAGCGCCGCCGTCAGGAGACGCCCGAACCCACCGGGCAGCGGAATCCCGACCAGCAGATACCCGTCGCGCACGGGCCGGACCTCACCGCACACGTCCTCCCCCCGGAACGAAAAGCGCGCGACGACCGGCACCGTCCCGCGCCGCAGTGTCGCGAGCAGGGCCGGTCCGAGAGGAGGTCCCTCGTCGCGCCCCTCGCCGTCCATCGCGTAACGGGCGAGCAGGGGCCTCGTCAGCGGCGCCGCCGGGAGACCCGTCTCCTCCCGGGGACCGAGAACGAGCCGGCGATAGACGCCGATGCGCGGGGGCAACGGATCCCAGCTCGGCCAATCGGCAACGTCGATCCGCGCCGAGCCCCAGACGCGGCTTCCCGACCGGAGCGCGATGCGGCGCTTGACCACGGCCACCCGAAAACGGTCGATCCGGATCTGCGAGGCCTGCTCTTCGAGCGGAATCTCCGGCTCGGGAAGCAGCGAAAAGCGGCTTCGGGACCGGCCCAGGAGGTCGACGATGTCGTAGGAGATCAGGGCCTTGCCTTCAAAACCCCGCGCCCCGTCCTGCCAGATGCGATAGGCGAGGTCCGAGAGGTCGGTTTCCTCGGGGGGCGCCGGCAGATCCCGGGTGAGATCGAACTGTTCGATCCGGCTCGCCGCCCTCTGTGCCGCCGCCACCGCGCCGGTGGATGGCCGCTCGGGATCGGGAAGGCGAAGGATGGAGGCGATGCGGAAAGCCTCGACGACGCGGGAGTGTTCGCGAAGCGGCGAGACGATCAGCACCAGAACGAGGCCGGCTCCCGCGAGCAGACGCGGAAGAACGAAGGGTTCCTCTCCCCGCGGCCCGACGGCCCGCGCCCACAGCTCGAAGGCCACGACCACGAGGAGAAACACGCCGGAAGGGATCGCCGGGTTCTGGGACATCAGCGCCAGGCTTCCGACGATGCCGAGCGTCGTGAAGGTCACCGCGAGCATCAGGGAACGCTGGGCGGCGCGCGGGGGGCGGGTTCCCTGGGCACGCAGCGCCAGGGCCGACACGACGAGTGCGATCAGGCCGGCCAGCTCGCGGAGCGTGCTCCAGCCCGCCAGCCCGACGGCCGCGAGCTCCGGCGGCTGGATCCGCGCCGCGGCGAGGAAGGAGACGATCAGGAGTCCGTAACCCGCGGCGGTTCGAACCGGACCATCGGCAGACCCCGTGCGGCCCCGGCGCAAGCCGGTCAGAGCGACCGGAACGGCCGCCGCACCAACCGCCAGAGGCCAGACCGTCGGAGAGGCCAGGGCGCGCGGGACGCTGCTCGCGGAAACGGCGAGGGCGAGGTAGAGAAAGGCGGAAGCGGCTGCCGCGCCCGGCGTGTCGCGAGATCGAACGAACGCCGCAGCGGCGAGCAGGACGAGACCGGCCAGCAGGAACCGCCTCCCCGCGGTCGGTCGCGCGGGCGGCGCCGGAACGGCGCCGACGAGCGCGGGACCGTCTCGAAAAAGGACCGAAACGTCGGCCCGCGAAACCGGTCTCCATGCCGACTCCCGTCCTCGCAGCCCGAGAGACTCGCCGAAATCGGGGGCGCGAACCGGAAAGACCCGCGCCGCGGCGACGAGGCCAGCCTGGGCTCCGGCGCCCACCGTGCGCCGGTACACGAGCGTGAGGGTCGTCGCCGACCAGAGAGCCGAGAAGCCGTCGGCAGCCACTAGGCTCGGAACCGGAGAAGGCGCTTCGCCCCACCAGGCGTGCACGTTGCCGAAGGCGTCGGTCAGCGCGATCCAGCAACCGGAGGGCGCCCGCTCCACCGCCTGCCTCGCCGCCGTGAAGAGAGCTGGCCGGTCCACGACGACCCCGCCTCCCTGCAGAAACCGCGCGACCTCCGGCCGGGCGGAAAAGGACGTCGCCCGCTCCTCCAGATCGCGCGCCGCCCGGGAGAAGGCCTCGGCCATCTCGCGCGGGGAGCCGGTACCCGGCTCAGGCGATCGCGGCACCAGAAACCAGCCGTCCAGCCACAGGAGAAGGAGCAGTCCGCCCAGCGCCGTGGCGGCCCGCCTCCACCGGTTCACGGGCGCGAGCACATCCTCCGGCGCGCTCTCACCGCAGGAAGGGCAGGTCCACCCCGCGCTCCCTCGCCGCGACCAGAGCCTCCGGGTAACCCGCGTCGGCGTGCCGCATCACCCCGGTGCCCGGATCGGCCTTGAGCACACGCGCGAGCCTCCGGTCGGCTTCCGGCGTGCCGTCGGCGACGGCCACCATGCCGGCGTGGATCGAGTAACCGATGCCCACCCCTCCGCCGTGATGCACGGAGACCCAGGTCGCTCCGCACGCCGTGTTCAAGAGCGCGTTCAAGATCGGCCAGTCCGCGATGGCGTCGGATCCGTCGCGCATCCCCTCGGTCTCCCGATTGGGCGACGCCACGGAACCGGCGTCCAGGTGGTCGCGGCCGATCACGATCGGGGCGTGCACCTTGCCCTCGCGCACCATCCGGTTGAAGAGAAGGCCGGCTCTGTCCCGCTCGCCGTAGCCGAGCCAGCAGATGCGCGCCGGCAGGCCCTGGAACGCGACCCGGTCCTGCGCAAGAGTGAGCCAGCGGGTCAGCGGCCGGTTCTCCGGAAAGAGGTCCATCAGGGCCCGGTCCGTCGCGCGAATGTCCTGCGGATCTCCCGAGAGGGCCGCCCAGCGGAACGGACCCTTGCCCTCGCAGAAGAGAGGCCGGATGTAGAGGGGCACGAACCCTCCGATCCGGAAGGCGTCGTCCACTCCGGCCTTCATGGCCTGCCCGCGCAGGTTGTTGCCGTAGTCGAAGACGACGGAGCCGCGCCGCTGCAACTCGAGAAGGGCGCGGACGTGAGCCGCCATGGTCGCGTAGGACCGCTTGAGGTACGTTTCGGGATCACGGCGGCGCAGGAGGGTGAGGTCTTCGTCCGGGGCGCCCCTCGGGACGTAACCGTTCAACTCGTCGTGCGCCGAGGTCTGGTCGGTGATCAGGTCCGGCAGGATTTCGCGGGCGAGCAGCCGCTCGAGCAAGTCCACGGCATTCACCCGGACGCCGATGGACACCGCCCGGCGCGCGTCCCGGGCCTCGAGAGCCTGGTCGATGGCCCGGTCGAGCGAGTCCTCGCGCCGGTCGAGATAACGGGTCTGGATGCGACGGTCGATTCGCTCCGGATCGACCTCGGCGATCAGGGCAGCCGCGCCGTTCAACGTGGCGGCGAGCGGCTGGGCGCCTCCCATCCCTCCCAGGCCGGCGGTGACCACGAGGCGCCCGTCCAGTTCGTCGCGGCCGAACTCTTTCCTGGCGGCCGCCGCGAAGGTCTCGAAGGTTCCCTGCACGATGCCCTGCGTGCCGATGTAGATCCAGGAACCGGCAGTCATCTGCCCGAACATCGTCAGCCCCATCCCCTCCAACCGCCGGAACTCCTCTCCGGTTGCCCATGCCGGCACCAGCAGCGAGTTGGCGATCAGCACGCGGGGGGCGTCGGCGTGGGTCGGGAAGACGCCGACGGGCTTTCCCGACTGAACCAGAAGAGTCTCGTCGGAACGGAGCCGCTTCAGTGTCGAAACGATGGCGTCGAAACACTCCCAGTTGCGCGCGGCCTTGCCCGTACCGCCGTAGACGATCAGCTCCGAGGGCTTTTCGGCCACATCGGGGTCGAGGTTGTTCTCCAGCATCCGCAGGGCGGCCTCCTGCGGCCAGCCTGCGCAACGGAGTGCGGTTCCTCGAGCGGCGCGGACGGAACGCGAGGCAACGACGGACGCCACGGCGAGAGTATAGCCGGTCGTTTCGCGCCGCTAGCCGAGGGACGCGACGGCTTCGAGGAAGGCAGGCTCGGAGAGAAACCGCCGGGCCGCCTCGAGGTCGGGCGCGAGACGTCGGTCTTCCTTCCAAGGCCGGACACGGCGGCGGAAGGCCCTCCGCACGCGCTCGAGGGGCGCGGAAGTCGCCAGAGGCCTCAGGAATTCCATCGCCTGGAATGCGGCGAGCAATTCGATCGCGAGCACCCACTCGAGGTTCTCGACGGTCGCGGAGAGCTTGCGTGCCGCGATCGGCGACATCGAAACGTGGTCCTCCTTGTCGGCCGAGGTCGGAATCGAGTCGACGGACGCCGGGTGCGCGAGCGTCTTGCACTCCGAAACGAGGGCGGCGGCCGTGACCTGCGCCAGCATGAGCCCCGAGTTGAGGCCTCCCCTCGCCACCAGAAACGCGGGCAGCTCCGAGGAGGCCGGGTTCATCAGTTTCTCGATCCGACGCTCGGAAATGGAAGCCAGGTCCGCCGCTGCGATCGCAGCGTAGTCGAGGACGAGGCCCACGGGGGCTCCGTGAAAGTTCCCTCCCGAGACGATGTCACCCCGCCCGGGAAACACCATCGGATTGTCGGTGGCGCTGTTCATCTCTCGCTCGAGGACCTCGCGCGCGTGGGCGAAGGCGTCCCGGGCCGCTCCGTGAACCTGGGGCATGCACCGCAAGGCATAGTTGTCCTGGACGCGGCCGCAGCCACGGTGCGACTCGCGGATGGCGCTTCCGGCGAGGAGCCGGCGCAGGTTGGCCGCGGAAGCGATGGCCCCCGGGTGGGGCCGGGCCTCGACCACGCGCCGGTCGAAGGCTGCATCGGAGCCCCGGGCCGCGTCGAGTGTCGCCGCTCCGCAGACGTCCGCGGCCGCCGCCAGAAAGATCGCGCGCTCGAGAGCCAAGCCTCCCACCGCAACACTCATCTGAACCCCGTTGATGAGGGCGAGTCCTTCCTTTGCGCCGAGAACCACCGGCCGGATGCGTGCCGCCGCCAGAGCGCGCCGCGCCCCGACCCGGCGGCCCCGCCGGCGGACCTCGCCTTCGCCCATCAGGCCGAGCGTCAGGTGTGCCAGCGGAGCCAGATCGCCGGAGGCGCCGACACTGCCCTTCTCCGGGATGATCGGCAGAAGGTCCGCGGCGAGCATCGCGAGCAGAGTCTCGACAGTCTCGACGCGAACGCCGGAGCATCCGCGGGCGAGCGCGTTGGCCCGAAGCGCCATCATGGCGCGCACGATGCCGTCCGAAAGAGCCTCGCCTACCCCGGCCGTGTGGCTGCGAATCAGGTTCCGCTGGAGGGTTTCGATCTCCCCGATCGAGATCGCCACGTCGGCGAACTTGCCGAATCCCGTCGTCAGCCCGTAGACGCGCTGTTTGCGCCGGACCGCCCGCTCCACGACGCGCCGCGAAGCACGGATCGCGCGGCGGGCGGACGGCGCGAGAGTCACCCGGGCCCGCCGGTCTGCCACGGCGCGCAGGTCCGCCAGGGTCAAGTCTTTCCCCGTGAGCCGGAGGATTCGCATGGGGCAGAATTCTAGCCGCAACGCGCGTCCGCGAAGCTGAAAGGAGCCTCCGAATCTGTTACGCTGCGGCGCTTTTTTTGGAGGACGCGACCCCGTGAGAGTTGCGGCGGTGCTGGGCGGGCAGTGGGGAGACGAGGGCAAGGGCAAAATCGTCGATCTGCTCGCCGATCGCTTCGATGTCGTCGCGCGGTACCACGGCGGCCACAACGCGGGCCACACGGTCAAGTTCGGAGACCGCCACTTCGCGCTCCATCTGCTGCCGGCCGGAATCGTCCGGGGTCGAACCGGTGTCATCGGTCCCGGTGTCGTCGTCGATCCCGATGCCTTAATTTCCGAGATCGAGGGCCTGCGAGGTGAGGGGATCGCGATCGGTTCGAACCTGCTCCTCTCCGACCGCGCGCACGTCATTCTTCCGTATCACCGCTTGCTCGACGCGGCCCGCGAGGCCGCCGCGGGCGAATCGAAGATCGGGACGACGCTGCGCGGCATCGGTCCGGCCTACGAATCGGTCGCCTCCCGGAAGGGAGTCCGTGTCTGCGAGCTCTACCGGAGCGCGACCCTGCGAGAGCGTGTCGGAAACCTCGCCGCGGAGGTCGGGTCGCTCGCCCGCGCGCTCGGCCAGGACACCGCTCCAGACGCGGCCGACGTGGTCGCCGCCCTCGAGCGCGCGTCGGAGAAGCTCGCGCCGCACGTCGCGGATACCGGGCGCTACCTGCGCGACCACCTGAAAGCGGGCGGGACGCTCCTCGCCGAGGGCGCCCACGGCGCGATGCTCGACGTCTCCGCGGGCACATATCCCTTCGTGACGTCTTCGCACTGCACCTCGGCCGCCGTCGCCGCGGGCCTCCAGATCTCTCCGCGCGTACTCGACGTGGCGCTAGTCGTCTTGAAGGCCTACACGACCCGCGTCGGCGGCGGACCCTTTCCGACCGAGCTGTCGGACTCGACCGGGGAACACCTGCGCGCGCGCGGGAACGAATTCGGAACTTCGACGGGGAGGCCCCGCCGGACGGGCTGGTTCGACGCCGTGGTGGCCCGATCCGCCGTGGAGCTCTCGGGGGCCGACGCCGCCGCCATCACCAAGCTCGACGTGCTGGATGAGCTTTCCGAGATCCCGGTCTGCGTCGCCTACCGCCTCGATGGCAAGAGGCTGGACGACGTCCCGCCGCTCGTCGAGGACACCGCCCGTCTCGAGCCTGTCTACGAGACACGGCCCGGATGGAAGTCGCGGACCACGGGAGTTACACGCTACGAGGATCTGCCGGTCGCCGCGCGCGACTACGTGCGCTTCCTCGAGGAGCGCGTCGGCGCGCCGGCCGTCTTTCTCTCGACGGGCCCTCGGCGGGAGGAGACCATCTGGAGGCCGGAGTCGGCGTTCGTTGCCGGCCTGCCGCCAGGCCCCTGACCCCCTGGCGAGGGCCGCCGTATACTTTCCCTTTTCCGGCGGGCCGTTAGCTCAGCCGGTAGAGCATCGGCCTTTTAAGCCGGTGGTCGTGGGTTCGAGTCCCACACGGCCCACCAAAGTGCCACGCCGGTCCAGGTCCCGCGGCGCAATGTCGGAGACAGGCGTCGTGTCGATTAGAATTACTTTGACTCGGGGACGATTGCCTACCAATCAACGGAGAATGCCGTTCGCTTCCCAGTGCCCGGGAGCGGTTTGCGCGAGCGAGTGAAAAGAGTGAACAGAACCTACAGGATTCGAGTCAGGCGCCTGGCCGCCACGTCGCTCATTGCAAGCCTTTTCGCCGCCGCCTCGGCGCTCTGCCAGGGGATGGTCTCGACGCAGGATGGCCTCTCCCTGTCGCTCGGCGCTGGGGGCGCCGTCGAGAGCCTCAAGGTCGAGGGCGTCGAATACGCTTCGGCTGCCCTGCCATCCGGATTCACCTACCGCGAGCTTCCCGCGACGGCGACGGACATCGCACCCAATGGGTCCTTCGAGGACGGGTCGGGTAAGCCGATCTCCTGGGGTTGGAGCGACGACAACGCCGGCTTCTGGTCGTGGGATGACCGACTCGCCATCGCCGGATCGCGCTCTCTTCGCCTGGACGTTCCCGGCTCGACTCCCAGGCGAAGCCCGACGCTGACGTCGGTGGCCTTTCCGATTCGAGCAGGCACACCGTACACTTTTTCCTGTCAGTTTCGAACGGAGGGATTGAGCTCTCACCTCGACTTGTATGTGGTCGAGCGGTACGCTGACGGAAGCGGAGTCCAGAGGGGTGTCGTCAGCAGTTCCGGAACAACGGACTGGCAAGGACGCGCCCTGACCTTCACCTCGAGCCCCAGCGCCGTCTCAGCTTCCTTTCGGGTCGATATCTCAAACGGCTATGGAACGGCGTGGATCGATGACGTCCGGATGCTGGACCTCTTCGCGGGTCGCTCGGCGATCGCCTTCCCGGGCGCGGTAGCCCAAGACTCCAAGCAGCTCGTCTTCACGGGGTCCGACGGCGGCCTCGACCTCTCCGCGCGATTTACGGACGTCGACACCGCCCTGCGGGTGGACGTGACGCTGACCGACTCGAGCGGGCGTGACAGGGCCATCGAGCTCTCGTTCGGTCTACCGCTCGCGGTCCCCGGATGGATCTGGGACGACGACTTCGTGACTCCAATGACCATCGCCTCCAGGGTGCGCTACGAGAACCTCGATAAGGGCTTTGGAGATCAAACGCTCGGGCACACTCATTCGACGTATCCTTTTGCTGCCGTGCAAGGACCGGGCGCCGCCCTTTCGCTGGCTGTGCCCATGGGGCCCTCGATGTACCGGCTCGCGTACGACGACGCCGGCGGTTTCCGAGCGACCTACGATCTGGGTCTCTCACCGGCAACGGCCAGACACCCCTCCACGGCCGAGGTCTCCTTCTGGATCTACAGACAGGATCCCCAGTGGGGATTGCGGTCCACCGCCGAAAAGTACTATGCCCTGAACGCGGCGGCGTTCACGACGTTCGCCCGCGAGCAGGGGGCCTGGGTCCTGGGGAACAGGCAGCCGATCCAGTCGGTCCCCGACCCGCAAGACTTCGGCTGGGCCTATCACGAGCAAGACAACGAGCTCGCCTTCGATAATGCGAGCGGCATCGTCGCCCTCCACTACGTGAGTCCCACCGCCTGGACGAGGAAGTTTCCCGACCATGTCGGCCAGCCGCAGCCCTCCTACTCCATCCTCGCCTTGGCGATCGAGAATGACCTGAAGGATCCCGTCCGACTCAGCGAAGATGGTGTTCCCGTCTCCCGAATGGCGGCTTCGATCATGGAGACCGCCCCGTACGACCAGAAGGGGCTCTACCCGCTCTTCTACAACTCGTACTACTGGAGAAGCGGAGGCGGGTGGCAAAAGTATCCGATGCTGCCGGATCCGGAGATGCCCGAGAGCCTGTACGGGATCGTCAAGGAGTACAGCGTCGACAATCGGATCTCCGCGGCGGAGCGGGCCGGCAGATCGCTCGGAGGAATCTTTCTCGACAACATCAGCGCGAATTTTGCCAACATCGAGAACTACAGGAAGTCCCTCTGGGCCTATCTCGACTCACCGTTGAGCTTCTCCTACGCGACGGGGAGTGTGACCGCCTACGGCGGAGACTCGATTGCCAAGTTCTGCACTCGATTGCGCGCCGACCTCAACGTCCGGGGCCTCGTCCTCATGGGCAGCCTGAACACCTACGCCTGGTTTACGTCGGGGCTGGACATCGTCGGCAGCGAGTCTCAGGGAGCGGGCGACCTGCAGCGTGCCTATGTTCAACGAGCGCTGAGCTACGGCAAGCCATGGACCAATCTGTTCGTGCCGGTCGGCGGCGCCGCACCAAAGGAAGAAGAGGTGCTCGCCTACCTGCGCCAGGCCCTGCTTCTCGGGTACTTTCCGGGGTTCAACGGCGTCTACTGGGATTCTCCGTCCTCATACGAGCGCGACCGGCACCTCTTTCGCCTCTACATCCCCCTGATCCGGACGGTAACTGCCGCCGGCTGGCGGCCCATCAACGGCGTGACCGTCTCGGATCCCGCGGTCCTCGTCGAGAGATTCGACGACGGGCGCGGCGACGTCTTCTATCTGACCGCGCAGAACACCGGCGGCGTCGCGGCCAAGCCACAGCTCACCCTCGACGGCCAGACGCTCGGTCTCGAGGACGGGAAGGTGACGGTGGAGGAGCTCGTCCGCGGAAGGGCCCTCGCGGCCTCCCGCGCCGGCGCCGACGCCGGCTTCGCCGACACGCTCGCCCCCGGCGAGACCGTCCTCTACCGCGTCACGGCGCCCCGGCCGTCCGGTCCCGACCGCGCCCCGACGCGCCACATCGCCCCCCGCGGGTGAAGCCCCCTCGGACCGGCGCGTACTATATCAAGAGTGATATAGTCGGCGAGCGCCCCCAAGACCCTTCGGCGCCGACCCCTTGGTGCTCGAGGCGAAAGGTATCTTTCGCCTCCCACTTCGGTGGGCCCCTTGCCGGCGGTATGCTCTTGGCCCGAGGGCCGAAACGCCGATTTCAGATAGGGAGATGCGATGAGAACGCCTCGACTGGCTGTCGCCGCCCTCGGGCTCGCACTTGCCGCGGCTGCCGCACCCGCCCGGTCTCAAGACGCGCCGCCGCTCGCCGAGCCCCGAAAGATCACGATCACCGCGCACAAATACGAGTTCAACCCTTCGAAAATCGAGCTCAAGGTCGGTGAACCGGTCGAGATCACGCTCGTGGCCGAAGACAGGACCCATGGCTTCTCTTGCAAGGAGCTCGGCATCGACAAGGTCGTCTTCGAGAAGGGGAAGCCCGAGACGGTGAGACTGACTCCAGAGAAGGCCGGAACCTTCGAATTCAAGTGCGCCAAGTTCTGCGGGTTCGGGCACGGCAGGATGAAGGGCGTCATCGTCGTGACCGCCCCCGAAGCGGCTCCCCGCTGAAGCGGGCCCGACCGCCAGGCGCTCAGGCGGGCGCGGAGCCCTGCTCCGGGATCGTTTCCCCGTCGATGGGCATTCCCGAGACCCCGGCCGTCGGCAGCGGGCCGATCAGATTGCGGATCGGCTTCGCCAGAACGAGCACGACCAGGCCACCGGCCCCGATGATCTTCGCCACGGAGCCGAAGAGGCCGGGCAGCGGCATCGAAGCGAATCCGCCGGCCACGAGGCCGGCGACGAGGTTGCCGAGCGCCGTACCCATGAACCAGACGCCCATCATCTGGCCGACCAGGCGCCGCGGCGAGAGCTTGGTCACGGCGCTCAGCCCCACGGGGCTGATGCACAACTCCCCGACCGTGGAGAGGACGTAGAAGCTGACGAGCCAGCCCGGTCCGACCCTCTGGGAGCCGCCGCGGGTCGCGACGGCGCCGAGGGCCATCACCACGAATCCGACCGCCATGGCGAGCAGCCCGTAGCCGAGCTTTGCGGGCAGCGAGGGCTCGAATCGACCCAGGCGCACCCAGAGGGCGCCAAACACGGGCGCGAAGAAGATGACCAGGATCGACTCGACCGGCAGGAACCACGACGCCGGCATCTCCCAGCCGGCGATCATCCGGTCCGTCAGTCGCGACGCGAAGAGGTTCATCGAAGACCCAGCCTGCTCGAAGCCGGACCAAAAAAGCGCCGAAGCGGCGAAGAAGACGAAGATCACTGCGATCCTTTTCTTTTCCGCCCCCGTCAGGCCGCCGAAGATCAGGAGGTACGCGAAGTAGGCCACGACGATCGTCAGGATGACCACACTGGTGGACTTGGCCACCGCGGGCAGCGTCAGATGGATCATGCCCGCCTTCTGGAGGAGGAAGAGGACGCCCGTCACTGCCGCGACCGAGACGACGGCCGAGACGAGCTGCCGCACCGCTCTTCGACGCGTCTCGGATTCCGTTGGGGCGGGCTTTCGGAGGCCCGCCGATCCCAGGTACTTTCCACCGACCCGGTACTGCACGAGCCCCAGGATCATCCCCACGCCGGCCGCGCCAAAGCCGATGTGCCAGTTGACGTGCTCCCCCAGGAGCCCGCAGACGATCGGTCCGATGAAGGCGCCGGTGTTGATTCCGGAGTAGAAGAGCGAAAAGCCCGCGTCGCGCCTCGCCCCGCCCTCGGGGTACAGGTCCCCCACCATCGCGCTGACATTCGGCTTCAGGAGTCCGGTCCCGCAGACGATCAGACACAGGCCCAGATAGAAGGTGGGTGCGGTCGGGATCGCCATGGAGAAGTGGCCCGCCGCGATGATGCAGCCGCCCACGAACACCGCGTTGCGCTGCCCGAGGATCCGATCGGCGACCCACCCCCCGGGCAGCGCGAAGAGATACACACACGCAACGTACAGGCCGTAGACCGCCGCGGCGGTCTGATCGGTCATCCCGAACCCGCCGGTCTTCACCGAGGCGACCAGAAACAGGATGAGGAGGCCGCGCATCCCGTAGTAGCTGAACCGCTCCCACATCTCGGTGAAGAAGAGCGTCGACAGTCCGCGAGGGTGCCCGAACCACTTCATATCCCGGGCGGGAGGCGTCGGCGGGCTCATGCGCGCACTTTACACAAGTTCTCCGGCGGCTCGTCGCGCTAGAGTTCCGTCATGCATGCTCCGGAGTTCCTGGCGCCGCTCGTGCTCGTGTTCGCCGCGGCGCTCGCCTCCGCCTACCTGCTCGGGCGGCTGCGCCAGCCCCCGCTGATCGGATTCCTGCTGGCGGGGGCCCTGCTCGGCCCCTTTGGCCTGGGCCTCGAGGGCGACGTGGCGACGGTCGACCGTCTGGCCGAGGTGGGAGTCATCCTCCTGCTCTTCACCGTCGGCCTCGAGCTCGAGCTTCCGAACTTGAAGCGCCTGGGGCGGGTCGCCTGGATCGCCGGGCCGGTTCAGGTCGTCTCGACGGTCGCGCTCGTCGCCGCCGCAGGGACCGCGGCCGGGTACGGGCTGCGCCGCAGCGTGTTCTTCGGGTTCCTGGTCGCACTCTCCTCCACGGCCATCGTCCTGACCCTTCTCATGGACCGCGGGGAGATGGACTCGCCCCACGGCCGCCTGGTGCTGGGCATCCTCATTTTTCAGGACCTGGCCGTCGTTCCCATGATGCTGGCGATCCCGGCGCTCGCGGGCGGGTCCGAACAGGGCCTTGCGGCAGCACTCGTCGCGCTCGCCAAGACCGCCCTGACCGCCGTCCTGCTCGTCGTGGCGGCGCGGTTCGTCGTGCCGCGCCTTCTCCATGCGCTGGCCGGCACACGCCAGAAGGCGATCTTCGTCGTGGCGGTCCTGCTGCTCGTCTTCGGCACCGCGCTCGCAACCGCACAAGCCGGGATCTCCGCCGCACTCGGGGCCTTTCTCGCGGGCCTCGTGATCTCTGAGTCCGATTACGGCCACCAGGCCATGGCCGACGTCCTGCCGTTTCGGGACGCCTTCAACGCGCTCTTCTTCGTTTCGATCGGAATGCTCTTCGACCCCCGCACGATCATTTCCCAGCCGTGGCTGGTCGGCGGCCTGCTGGCCCTGATCCTCGTTGGCAAGGCGGTGCTGGCCGGCATGCCCGTCCGCCTCCTCGGATTCGGGGCGGGACTGGCCACGGTCGTGGGACTCACACTGGCGCAGATCGGCGAGTTCTCTTTCGTCCTCCTGAAGGAGGGCCAGAGCGCGAGCCTGATCTCTCCGGAGCTCTACCAGGCCTTCCTCGGCGCCGCGATCATCTCGATGGCGGCAACGCCGCTGCTCTCGGAGCGCAGCCACTGGCTCGCCTCCTCCGTCTGGCGGGCGGGCCCTTCGCCGGGAACTCCGCCCGGTCGGACCGCCGGGCTCCCCGTCGAGGGCCACGTCATCGTGCTCGGTCTGGGCCACACGGGCGAAACCCTCGCGCGGGTGCTCGCACGCGCCGGCGTTCCGCTGCGCGTCCTGGACCTGAACCCCGAAAGAGTGGCCCGGGGAAGGGCCAAGGGCATCCCGGCCGAGTTCGGCGATGCCACCAACAGCCGCGTCCTGCTACATATCGGCATCGGCAAGGCCCGTGCCGTGCTCGTGCTCCTGTCCGATCCGCGCGCCGCGCGGCGCGTGGTCGGCATGTGCCGGAGTCTCGCCCCGGGGACGTTCGTCCTGGTTCGGACCCGATACCTGAACGAAGTGCCCGATCTCTCCGCACGCGGCGCCGACGAGGTCATCGCGGAGGAGTTCGAGACCTCGCTCGAGATCGCGGGACGCACCCTTCGGCGCCTGGGATTCCCGCTGCCATGGGTCGAAGCCGAGACCGACGAGATCCGCCGCGCCCGCCACGACGCCTTTCGCAGCTTCCGCGCCCCGGACGCCTCGCCCGAGCAAATCCGCCGCGCCCTCGGCGCGACCCGCGTCGACCTGGTAGCCGTCGGGCCGTCATGGCACGCCACCGGACGCTCGCTGGCCGAACTGGACCTGAGGTCCGCGGGCGGCGCGAGCGTGCTGGCGGTCGTGCGGGATGGAAAGCCGAGGGTTTCCCCGGGAGGCGATTTCACCTTCCTGGAAGCCGATCAGGTGCTGCTGCTCGGCACCGAGACCTCCATCGAAACGAGCCTGCGCCTGCTACGCGGCTGAGGGATCGGCGTACACGGCCTCCAGGCTCCTTCCCGCCAGGCGCGCCGTCTTCCGCAGGTCCGCGTCCGCATGGGCCGTCGACACGAACCAGGCCTCGAATTGCGCCGGCGGCAGGAAGACGCCCGCCTCCCGCATGGCGTGGAAGAACTTCGCGTAGCGCCGCGTGTCGCAGCGCTTGACGGAGGCAAAGTCCGACAGCGGCCCGGGAGCGAAAAAGAGCGTGAGAAGAGACGCGACCCGAACGAGGCACAGACGGTCGGCGAGTCCCCTCGCGACGATTTCCTCGTTGAGGGCCTGCTCGAGCAGGGCTCCCTTGCGCTCGAGTTCGGCGTACGGAGGGCGGCGGGCGATCTCCTGCAGCATCGCGATGCCCGCCGACATGGCGAGCGGGTTTCCGGAGAGCGTGCCGGCCTGGTAGACGGGGCCGACCGGCGCCATCTTCTCCATCAGGTTACGGGAGCCGCCGTACGCGCCCACGGGGAGGCCGCCCCCGACGATCTTGCCGAGGGTCGTCAGGTCTGGCTCCACACCGTAGAACGCCTGTGCGCCACCCGCCGCGACACGAAATCCCGAAATCACCTCGTCGAAAATGAGCAGGGCCCCGTGGCGGCGGGTCGTCTGGGCGACGGCCTGAAGGTAGCCCGCACGGGGTGCCACGACCCCCATGTTGGCGGCGAGCGGTTCGAGAATGAAGGCAGCGATCTCGCCGGGAAAACGGAGGAAGGCGTCCTCGAGAGCCTGCGCGTCGTTGTACGGCACGACGACGGTCAGCGCGGCGAGCTCGGGCGGCACGCCGGGACTGGCGGCGATCCCCAGTGTCGCGAGACCCGAGCCAGCCGACACCAGGAAGCTGTCGCCGTGGCCGTGGTATCCCCCATCCACCTTCACGATGCGGTTACGCCCCGTCGCCGCGCGCGCGAGTCGGATGGCGCTCATCGTCGCCTCCGTCCCGGAGCTGACGAACCGCACCATCTCGAGGGAGGGCACGATCTTCTGGATGCTCTCGGCCAGCCGCACCTCGAGCTCGGTCGGCGCCCCGAAGGACGTCCCGTTGCGCACGGCGCGCAGGAGGGCGCGCTTGACGAAAGCGGGACCGTGGCCGAAGAGAAGGGGCCCGTACGACATGACGTAGTCGATGGAGGAACCCCCGTCGGCGTCCCGCAGGCGGGCCCCGCGGCCCGACCGCACGAAGAACGGCTCGCCGCCCACCGATGCGAAGGAGCGGACGGGCGAGCTGACGCCGCCGGGCATCAAAGCTCGGGCGCGCCGGAACAGGGCCGCCGAGCGCTTTCCCTCCCTCTTGCGCTCGCGCGTCAACGTTGCTTCAGCCAGCGCGCCGCGTCCTTCGCGTGGTACGTCAGCACGAAGTCGGCGCCCGCGCGCACGATGCCGGTCAGGATCTCCATCACGATCCGCTTCTCGTCGATCCAGCCGTTCGAGGAGGCCGCCTTGACCATCGCGTATTCCCCCGAAACGTTGTACGCGGCGATCGGCGCGTCGAAGCGCTCCCGCGCTTCCCGGATCACGTCGAGATACGCGAGGGCGGGCTTGACCATGACGGCATCGGCGCCCTCCTGAAGGTCGAGCGCAATCTCGCGCATCGCTTCGCGACGGTTCGCCGGATCCATCTGATATCCACGCCGGTCGCCGAACTTCGGCTGTGAGTCCGCCACCTCCCGGAACGGGCCGTAGAAGGCCGAGGCGCTCTTGGCCGCGTACGAGAGGATCGCAACCTGTCCGTATCCGTCCTCGTCGAGCGCCCTCCGGATGGCTCCGACCCGCCCGTCCATCATGTCCGACGGCGCCACGACGTCGGCCCCGGCGCGAGCATGAGAAAGCGCGACCTTCGCGAGCAGCGGCAGCGTGGCGTCGTTGTCCACTTCTCCGTCCCGGATCACGCCGCAGTGCCCGTGAGACGTGTACTCGTCCACACAGACGTCGGTCAGGACGACGAGCCCCTCCACTTCGCGCTTGAGCCGGCGGACGGTTTCCTGCACCGCGGCCGCATCGTCGAAGGCCTCACTTCCCGTCTCGTCCTTCTTCTCCGGAATCCCGAAGAGGATAACCGCCGGAATGCCGAGCGCCTGCAGTTCCCGCGCCTCGTCGACCGCTTCGTCCGGAGAGATTCGGGACACTCCCGGGAGCGAGGAGATCGCCTCGCGAAGCCTCCTGCCCTGCCGCACGAAGAGGGGCGCGACGAATCGATCCGCCGAGAGTCGGGTCTCCCGCACGAGGTCGCGAAGGCCGGGCAGCCGGCGCAGGCGTCGCAGGCGGATCGCGGGAAAGGTCGACACGGCGGGCCGAGAATCTACGCCGAGGAGCCCGCCGTGGCAAGCGTCTCGAGCAGCGCGAGCGCTGCGGCGAACCGCGCCTCCGGTGTCATCGCGATGCGATCCACACCCCGGGCCTCGAGGAATCGCCGCGTAAAGCGGCCCAGAACCACCGCCGATGTGCGCCGGAGCCGCTCGGCGGCGGCTTCCGAGAGGCCCTCGAAGAGCCAGCCGGCCGCGGAGGGCGAGGTCGCGCAGAAGGCGGCAAACGGCCTCTCCAGGATCTCGCGCTCGAGCTCCTCGTCGCGCGGTTGTTCAATCTTGCGATAAACGACGACGCGGTCGGCGCGAGCGCCGCGCCGGCGGAGCTCCTCGGGCAGGTCCGTCGCGGCGTCCTCGCCACAGGGCAGGAGGACACGCCACCCCTCCAGACGTCCGGGAAGCGCTTCGAGCAGCGCTTCGGCCGAGCCCCCGCCCACCCAGTGCGGTGCGATCCCGAGGCGCTTCAGGGCTCTGTCCGTCGCCGGTCCCACGGCGGCCACCCGCGACACTCCCCTGGCCGCGGCGAGAAGCCAGCCGAGCCGCGGATCCCCGAGCCGCTCGACGGCGACCTGGCTCGTGAACCCGATGAGATCGGGCGGGGTGGTAGGCGGGGGCGCCAAGGGCGCCACATCCTCGATCCGATGGCTGACCCTTTCGACGACTTCGATCCCGGCCGACTCGCCGATCGATGCAAAGGGATTGGATCCCGAGCGCACGACCAGGACCCGCGGCAGGCTCACGGTCTCGCCGCGCACAGAAGGTCCGCCGCCCCGCGTTCGAGCAGTCGTTCCCCCGCGGCCCGGCCGAGCGACTCCGCGCCGTCCACCGGCCCGGCAGCGTGCTCGCGCAAGGCCCGCGAGCCGTCCTCCGCAAAGACCCCCGCGTCGATCTGGAGGCGTCCCCCGGCCACGCGAGCGCGCGCCGCGACGGGCGCGTGGCAGCCCGCCTGCAGCGTTGCGAGAAGGGCCCGCTCGGCGCGCACCGCGCGGTGCGACTCCTCGTCGTCGAGCCCGGCGACCGCGTCGCGCGCCCGAGCATCGTCGTCGCGCGTGATCAGGGCGAGCGCCCCCTGCCCCACTGCGGGCAACATGATCTCCGGTGGGAAGACGTCGCTGACCTCTTCCAGCCGCCCGAGACGGGAGAGGCCTGCCCGCGCAAGCACGATCGCGTCCCACCTCCCCTCGCGCAGGTGGCGAACGCGCGTGTCCACGTTGCCCCGAGCCTCGGAGATCTGGAGGTCCGGACGGCTTGCCAGAAGCTGCGCGCGGCGCCGCGGGCTCGAGGTTCCCAGACGCGCTCCGGAGGGAAGTTCCCGGAAGAGCCGGCGCGGGTGCGAAACGAGAACGTCGCTCGGATCCTCACGCCGCGGCACGGCGGAGAGTCGCAGCCCCGCCGGCAGCACCGAGGGAACATCCTTCAGGCTGTGAACCGCCAGATCGATCCGACCCTCGAGGAGTGCCAGATCGAGTTCGCGGGTGAAATCCCCCTTCCACTCGATCGGAGACCCCGCGGCCGAGAGTCGATCCCCCGTCGTCCGGATCGTGACGAGCTCGACGTCGCGCGGGGCGAGCCCCTGGGCGATGAGACGGGCCTGCGCCAGAGAGAGCGCGCTGCCCCGCGCGCCGAGTCGAAGGGTCATCGACGCCGGGGTGCGCTAGTCATGGTCGAGATCGAAGAGATGGCGCACCGCCTCCGCCCGCTCGAGCTTTCGTCCGGCGTCGGCCTCGGATTTGAGCCGGCGCATCGGCTCGTGCAGCAGGCGCGCGATGATGGAGTCGGCGGTGCCGCGCAGGCGCTCCCGGTCCTCCGCCGGGACGCGCGCCAGCTCCTGGTCCCGGATCGTCTCGAAGCGGCGGCGCAGGTCCGTGACCGTCGGCACCACGGAGAGGTTTCCGAACCAGGCCAGGAATTTCGTCAGCTCCTCTTCCAGGATCGTCTCGGCGCGCGGGATCTCCCGGGACCGGCGCCGCCGATTCTCCTGCGCCGTTTCCTCGAGATCGTTCACCCCGTGCAGGAAGACGTTGTAGACCTCCGCGACGGAGGCCTCGATGTCCCGCGGGACGGCGAGATCGAGAAAGAACATCGGCTTGCCGCGGCGGTGGCGCATGGCGGCATCAACGTCTTCCCGCCGCACCACGGGAACCGGGCTCGCCGTCGTGCCCACCACGACGTCGGCCCGCGCGAGCTCCGTGGCCAGAGCGTCCCAGGGTACGGCCTGGCCGCCGACGCGCTGCGCGAGCTCCACCGCCCGCTCGGGAGTGCGGTTGGCGATGCGGAGATCGCCCGCCCCGGCTTCCGCGGCGTGCCGCGCGAACAGCCCGCCGGTGTCGCCCGCCCCGACCACCAGGATCGTGCGGGAGGCGAGGTCGCCGAAGACCTTGGCCGCGAGCTCGAAGCCGATCGCCGGAATCGAGAGGGGATGCATGCCGATCTCGGTCTCCGCGCGGACCCGCTTTCCCGCCGCGACCGCCCACTCGAAGAGGCGATGGAGGACCGCCCGGGTCGCGCCGGCTTCGCGCGCGAGCCGGAGAGCCTGGCGGACCTGCCCGAGGACCTCGCTCTCCCCCACGGACATCGAGTCGAGCCCGGCCGCTACCCGAAAAAGATGCCTCGCCGCGTCGGGCCCCACGCGGTGGAATCCCGACCCGGCGAGTTCCACCGCGTCGAGCCCCCTCCACTCGGACACGAAGCGGGTCAGCGCGTCGCCGACCTCGCCGTCGGCGGCGAGCCCGTAGATCTCGCTGCGGTGGCAGGTCGATACGATCACGCCTTCCGACACGACACCCCGCCCGACCAGATCCTGCAGCCCCTCGCGGATCTCGTCGGCCGTGAAGGCGACCCGCTCCCGGACGGCGTCGGCCGCCGTCCGAAAGTTCCAGCCGAGGACGAGCAGACGCGCTTCGTTGGGAGCCGTCATCGGAACGTGTGCGCCCGCGAAAGAAAGAGGTTCACGAACGTGTAGGAGAAGATCACCAGCCCGAATCCGACGATCGAGAGGAAGGCGACCCGCTGCCCCTTCCATCCTCTGCGGTCCATCCAGAGCAGGAACCCGTAGACGAGGAGCGTAAAGACCGCGAACAGCAGTTTCGCGTCCGCGACGCCCTTCCAGACCCGGTGCGCCCAGACGGCTCCAAACGACACCGAGACGAGCAGGGATGTCAGACCGACCGAGACCGCCGTCCGGTTCATCCCGCCGATGGCCTCGAGAGCGGGCAGGCGGGAGAAGAGCATTCCGGTCCGCGCGAGGCGGATCTGTCGGCTCTGGATCAAGTACAGGAGCGACAGGACGAACGAGAGGGTGAAGGCGGCGTAGCCCAGGATGGCGAGCGTCACGTGCAGGGCGAAGAGAGGGCCCTGAGTCTCGGGACGCGGGGTCGAGGCGCGAAAGGGGATCAGCTGCGCCGCGACGGAGAACAGAATGACGAAGGGAATCAGGAACGCTCCGATCGCGCGCTCGCGGTGGCGGAAGAAGAGAATCAGGTAGGCGACCCCGAGCATCCAGCCGAAGAGCGACATCGAGCCAGCCAGCGTCCGGTAAGGCACCGAGCCCAGAGCGCGCGCGCGTCCGTAGAGGGCGAAAAACTGAAGAAGGAGCCCGGCGGCGAGCAGAAAGGCCGGAGCCGGCCGGAGTCCACGGGGGCGAACGAGGCTCGCGATGGAAAGGGCCTCCGCGCCGGCAAAGAGGAGGACGGCGAACCAGCCGAGCAGTTGCCAATCCATTGCGGGGAGTCAGTCTATCAGGGGCCGGGACCACCCTCCCGCGGCACCCGGACCCGCCGGGCGCCCTACCGGCCGCCGGTCTTGGCGGGCTCCGGCTCCTTGCGGTTCGCCTCGACCTGGATGACCACCTCGACGTCGTCGCCGAGCAGCAGACCACCCTCATCGAGCGTCCGGTTCCAGACGATGCCGAAGTCCTTGCGGTCGAGTGTGGCGCCGACCTCGAAGCCCGCCTTCTCGCTTTTGCCCATCTTCGCAAACCCGTTGCTCTTGACGCCGATCTGGACGGGCTTTGTGACTCCATGCATCGTGAGATCGCCCGTCACCACGTACGCGTCCCCGCCTTTCGGCTCGACCTTCGAGCTCTTGAAGGTGATCGTCGGGTATTTCGTCACGTCGAAGAAGTTCGCCGACCGCAGGTCGTCGTCGCGCTTTGGCGTGCCCGTGTCGATCGAGGCTGCCTGGATCGCCAGCTCGACCCTGGACGCCGACGGATTCTCGCGGTTGATCCAGATGGTCCCCTCATAGTCGTGGAAGCGGCCCTCCACCTTGGTGACGACGTGGCGGATTCTGAAACTGACGAGGGTGTGATTCTTGTCGAAGACGAACACGTCCTCCCCGCTCGCCGCCGACGCGGCCAACGCCGACAGAGCGAGGATCAGGGCGCCGATCCGAAACGGGATTCGAGGTTTCATCGCGAATGCCTCCTGAGCGTTGTTTTCTCGCGTATACGCGCGGATCCGGTCCACGGATTCGTCGCCGCTTGACCTCTTCGGCGAGCCTCCATAGACTCGGATCCCCCATGCCAACGGCTTACGCCTGCTGCGTCTTCCCGAAATCCGCGTGACTCCCCGATCTCTGGACACCCTCCGCAGCTTCCCGCTCGCCGGCGGTGGAACGGGGCGGTTCCACTCCCTGCCGGAGCTGGAGAAGCAGGGGTTCGGCCCCGTTTCCCGCCTTCCCGTCAGCCTGCGGATCGTCCTCGAGTCGCTCGTGCGAAATCTCGACGGCCTGAAGATCAAGGAGGAGGACGTCCGCGCTCTCGCTTCGTGGCGGCCCCGGGCGGAGCGAACCGCAGAAGTCCCCTTCGTTGTCGCGCGGATCATCCTCCAGGACTTCACGGGCGTGCCACTGCTCGTGGACCTGGCGGCGATGCGCTCCGCGGCCGCCCGCCTGGGGAAGGACCCGAAGCTCGTCGAGCCGCTGGTGCCGGTCGCGCTCGTCGTTGATCACTCGGTGCAGGTGGACCTGTGGTCGACTTCCGACGCGCTGCGCGCCAACATGGAGATTGAGTTCCGGCGAAACCGCGCCCGCTACGAGTTCCTGAAGTGGGGCATGCAGGCGTTCCAAGGCTTTCAGGTCGTTCCCCCGGGCATCGGCATCGTCCATCAAGTGAACCTGGAGTACCTGGCGCAGGGAGTCCTGGTGCGGGACGGCGTGCACTATCCGGACTCCCTGGTCGGCACGGATTCCCACACCACGATGATCAATGGACTCGGCATCGTCGGCTGGGGCGTGGGTGGAATCGAGGCGGAGGCCGGCATGCTGGGGCAGCCCGTCTATTTCCTGACCCCCGACGTGGTCGGGGTGAACCTCTCCGGTCGCCTCTCTGAAGGGGTCACGGCGACCGACCTCGTCCTGGTGGTGACCGAAATGCTCCGCCGCGCCCGGGTCGTGGGCAAGTTCGTCGAATTTTTCGGGGACGGCGCCGCTTCGCTGCCGCTCACCGACCGGGCGACGGTCGCGAACATGGCGCCCGAGTACGGCGCAACCATGGGCTTCTTCCCTATCGACGAGAAGTCCTGCGAGTACTTGAGAGCGACCGGAAGGACTCCCGAGCACGTCGAGGCCCTCGCCAATTACTACCGAGCGCAGGGCCTCTTCGGCATGCCGCAGAAGGGTGACTGCGACTACACGGAGGTCCTGGAGCTCGACCTTTCGACCGTGCGCCCGAGCGTCTCCGGCCCGAAGCGCCCGCAGGACCGCATCGATCTGCCGGATCTGAAGGCGCGGTTCCGGGATCTGCTCTCGCGGCCGGTGTCCGAGAACGGCTTCGGAAAGGACGCCGCTTCCTCGTCTCGGCGGTACCCGGCGACGCTCGGGCGCGCGGCCCTTCGCGGCGGCGGCAGCCAGGCGGCGCCGAGCATGAGCGGCGCCCGTGCTTCCGACATCAACGCCTGGACCGTGAGCGAGATGGCGAACAATCGGCCCACTCCCGATCGGGCGGCCGGGAAGACCGAACCGACAGCCGCGGTCGACGTCGGGCACGGCGACGTTCTGATCGCCGCGATCACTTCCTGCACCAACACCTCCAATCCGAGTGTCATGCTCGCGGCAGGTCTGCTGGCGCAGAAGGCCGTCGCGAAAGGCCTCTCCGTCTCGCCGCGAGTCAAGGCGTCCCTGGCCCCTGGTTCCCGCGTCGTCACCGAATACCTCGCGAGGACCGGCCTGCAGCCGGCCCTGGACGCGCTCGGGTTTCACCTGGTGGGCTACGGCTGCACGACGTGCATCGGGAACTCCGGGCCGCTCGACGCCGGCCTCGAGGAGGTCGTGACGCACAACGACCTTGTCACAGCCGCCGTCCTGTCCGGAAACCGCAACTTCGAGGCGCGGATCCATCAGAGCATCAAGGCGAACTTCCTGATGAGCCCTCCCCTGGTCGTCGCGTTTGCGCTGGCCGGCCGGGCCGACATCGACATGACCCGCGAGCCCCTCGGCCGGGATCGAAGCGGAAGCCCGGTGTTCTTACACGAGATCTGGCCGACCGCGGCCGAAGTGGAGAAGGCACTGCTCTCCTCGGTGGACGCCGCCACCTACCGCCGGCTGTACGAGGACCTGTCGGACGCCAATCCCCTCTGGAAGGAGATCCACGGCGAGTCGAGCACCGTTTACGCCTGGGACCCCACTTCGACCTACATCCAGGAACCCCCGTTCTTCGAGGGCTTCGCGATGAACCCGGCGCCGGTGCCGCCGATCCGCGGCGCGCGCGCCCTCGCCCTCTACGGCGATTCGGTCACGACGGACCACATCAGTCCGGCCGGCGCGATCAAGAAGAGTTCCCCCGCCGGCCTCTACCTGCAGTCGCTCGGAGTCAAGCCCGAAGACTTCAACAGCTACGGATCGCGCCGCGGCAACGACCGCGTCATGACGCGCGGCACCTTCGCGAACGTCCGCATCAAGAACCGCATGGTGCCGGGAGTGGAGGGCGGCGTCACGGTCCACCAGCCCTCGGGCGAGCAGATGCCCATCTACGACGCCGCGATGCGCTACCAGAAGGAAGGCGTGCCCCTGATCGTGCTTGCCGGGCAAGAGTACGGCACCGGAAGCTCCCGCGACTGGGCCGCGAAGGGAACGCGTCTGCTCGGCGTGCGGGCCGTTCTCGCGCGGAGCTACGAGCGCATCCACCGCTCGAACCTGGTCGGCATGGGAGTCCTCCCGCTCCAGTTCCCCGAGGGCGTCAGCGCAGAGAGCCTGCACCTGGACGGAACCGAGATCTTCGATCTCGCCTCCGGTGGGGACCGGCAGCCCCGGATGGAAACGGGTCTCACGATCCGCCGCCGCGACGGCGCCGAACAGACGGTCGCCGTCCGGGTCCGCATCGACACCCCGATCGAGGTCGACTACTACCGCCACGGCGGAATCCTGCCCTACGTCCTGCGGCAGCTCGCCGGCTGAGCCCTTGCCTCGCATCAGGCGAGGCGGGCCCGGTTGAGGTAGATTCGGTGCCCGGATGAGCGAGGCGTTTTCCCCATCGGGCCAGCGGTTTCTCGACAGCGCCTTTGGTCGGCCGGTCGACCGCCCGGCGGCCTGGATGATGCGGCAGGCGGGACGCTATCTGCCCGAGTACCGGGAAGTGCGCCGGACCGTCTCGTTTCTGGAGCTTTGCCGTTCCGCCGACCTCGCGACAGAAGTCTCGCTCCAGCCCTTCCGCCGCTTCGCACCCGACGGCGTGATCTTTTTCTCCGACATCCTGGTGCCGGTCGAGGCGATGGGCGCCCGCGTCGAGTTCGGCGACGGCGGTCCGGAGCTGCCCGAGCCGGTCCGCGATGACTCGGGAGTGGGCCGCCTTCGCCGCTTCGACCCGGCCTCCCGCATCGCCTTCACCGGCGAGATCCTTTCGCGGCTGCGCCGCGAGGTCGGCGGGCAGGCGGCCGTGCTCGGCTTCTGCGGGGCTCCCTGGACCCTGGCCTCCTACCTGATCGAAGGGGGCGGCTCCAAGAGCTTCGCCGTCATCAAGGAGATGATGGGGCGGGATGGGGCGACGCTGCGGCGGCTCCTCGACCTGCTCGCCGACGTCGTCGGCGACGTCTTGTCGTATCAGATCGCCTCGGGCGCACAGGTCGTCCAGGTCTTCGACACGTGGGCGGGAGAGCTCGACGCCGAGGACTACCGTGCCTGGGCGCTTCCCGCGGCGGCCAGGGCGATCGCCGGGATCCGGCGTCCCCCTGGCACTCCCGTCATTCTCTTCGTCAACGGCTGCGGGCACCTTCTCGAGGCAATGGCGGAGTCGGGCGCCGACGTGCTCTCGATCGACTGGCGCATCCCACTCGGCGAAGCCCGCCGCAGGCTGCCGGCGATGGCGTTGCAGGGCAATCTCGACCCCGGAGTGCTTCTTTCGACACCCGCCGAGGTCTCGCGGCGCGTGAGAGGCCTGCTCGCCCAGACCGGCGGACGTGGCCACGTCGTGAACCTCGGCCACGGCGTCCTGCCGTCCACGCGCATCGAGTGCGTCGAAGCGTTCTTCGCCGCCGCCCGAGAAGGCGTCCCGGCCCGGGACGAAACGGCGGTGCGGGCGTGAGGCCCGGCGAGCTGTCCCTGGAGCTCCTCCAGAGGTACAACGTACAGGGACCGCGCTACACGTCCTATCCGACGGCACCGATGTGGAAGGAGACCTTCTCGGCCCCGGATTACGCGCGAATCCTGGAGGAGAGCGCGCAATCCTCCCAGCCCGCGCCGCTGTCCCTCTATCTGCACCTGCCCTTCTGCGAGAGGCTCTGCTACTTCTGCGGGTGTACCGTCGTCATTACGGGGAGCCGCCACGCCCTCGAGAGTCCGTACCTGGACGTGATCGAGCGCGAGATCGACTGGGTGGCGAATCGCGCGGGGGCGGGGCGCCCGGTGGTCCAGCTCCACTGGGGAGGCGGCACGCCCACTTACTTCCCGGCGCCGCTTCTGGAACGGCTGGGACGCCGGATCTTCGACCGGTTCCAGCTCGCTTCCGACGCCGAGCTCGGCGTCGAGGTGGACCCGCGCGTGACCACGCGCGAGCACCTGGAGACCCTTGCGGGGCTGGGTTTCAACCGCCTGAGCATGGGGGTGCAGGACTTCGATCCCAGAGTCCAGCAGGCCATCAACCGCATTCAACCCGCCCGCGACACGCAGCGGCTCGTCCAGCAGGCGCGGGAACTCGGCTTCCCGAGCGTCAACATGGACCTGATCTACGGCCTTCCCTACCAGACGCCGGAGAGCTTTTCGGAGACGATCGACCAGGTTCTGGAGATCGGGCCCGACCGCCTGGCCGTCTACTCCTATGCCAACGTGCCCTGGATGAAGAAGCACCAGAACGTCCTCGCGCCGCACCTGCCGGATGAGAAGACGAAGTTCGGGATCTTTCGGACGGCGCTCGAGCGGTTCACGGAGGCGGGTTTCGAGTACATCGGCATGGACCACTTCGCCCGTCCGGACGACGAGCTCTCCCGCGCCCGGGCCGACCGCACACTCCACCGCAACTTTCAGGGCTACACGACCAAGGCGGGTACCGATCTGATCGGCCTCGGGATGAGCGCGATCGGATCCGTGGGCGACGCCTACGTTCAGAATCGGCGCGAACTCGCCGAATATCGGCGCGCCGTCGACCAGAGCGGGGCCGCGACGTTCCGGGGAGCCCGGCTGACGGCGGACGATCGGCTGCGGCGGACCGTCATCGGAAACCTTCTGTGCCACGGGGTCGTGGTCAAACGGGAGATCGAGGAGGCCTTCGGCATCCGCTTCGACGAGTACTTCGCGCCAGGGCTCGAAAAGCTCCGTGCCTGCGCGGACGACGGACTCGTCGAGCTCTCCCGCGCGGAGGTCCGGGCGACGGCCCTCGGGCGGATCTTCCTCCGGAATCTCGCGATGCCATTCGATGCCTACCTCGATCAGCCCATGGAGAAACCGACGTTTTCGCGGACTCTGTAGCCGAGGCCGCGCGAGGACTGACTCTGACGACCGAACGCCTGGGGACGCACGGCCTCGAAGAGGGTTTCGGAATTCGTGCGGCCTGATGGAACAAGATCGGGCGATCCTGTTTCTGCAGCTGGGGGGGCCGGAGAACCTGGAGGAGGTTCCAAGGTTCCTCTACCGGCTGTTTTCGGATCCGGACGTCCTGCGGATCCGGCCGGCGATTCTCCGCAACCTGGTCGCGGCGTCGATCGCGCTCGGACGCAAGAGGGTGTCGCGCGAACTCTATCGGGCGATCGGGGGAAGCTCTCCGATCCGTGGGCTCACCGAGGAGCAGGCCCGCGGCGTGCAGGCCCTGCTCCACGTGCGTGAGCGCCGCGCCACCGTCCACGTCGCGATGAACTGCTCGAATCCCCTCGTCGAGGACGTCGTCCGGACGCTGGCGCAGCAAGGCGTCCGGCGCTTCCTGAGCGTGCCGCTCTACCCGCAGTATTCGCTGACGACGACCAAGGGCGCCCTCGAGAGGGCCCGAACCGCCATCGCCCGGGAGGCGCCGGGCGCCTCGGTCACCGAGCTCGGCTCGTGGCCGACGCACCCCCTCTTCGTGCAGGCGCACGTCGAACTGATTGCGCGAGAGATCGAGCGTTTCCCGGATCCCCGGCCCGAGGCCATTCACCTCCTCTTTTCCGCCCACTCCATTCCCAAAAAGCTCGTGACCCGGGAGGGAGACCCCTACGCCTCGGAGGTGGAAGCTTCGGTGCGCGCGATTCACGAGCGGCTGGGCGGCCGCTCACCCTACTCGCTCGCGTATCAGTCCAAGCTCGGACCCGTCGAGTGGCTCGGCCCGCCGACGCTGGGAGCGATCGGCGAACTCGCGCGGCGCGGCCAGAAGCAGGTGCTTGCCGTTCCGATCGCCTTCGTGACCGACCACGTCGAAACTCTGTACGAGATCGACCAACTCTTCGCTGCGGAAGCCCGCCGGGTCGGGCTGCCGCACTTTCGTCGCACCGCCGGCCTGAACAGCCATCCGACCTTTCTGAGGGCGCTCGAGGACTTGATCCTCTCCGCGCCGGGGTTCTGGGAGTCATGAGCCGCTGCATCGTGATCGGAGGAGGCGTCTCGGGCCTTGCCTGCGGGTTTGCCCTCGCGCAGAGGGGGCATGAGGTTCGCGTCCTCGAATCCTCGCCCCGCGCGGGAGGGGTCATGCGCACCGAGCGGAAGGACGACTATTTGCTCGAGCTCGGGCCGAACACGGTCCGTCCGACGCCGGAGCTCTGGAGCCTGGTCGAGGAGCTCGGGCTCGCCGGCTCGGCGGTTCTGGCCCGCCGCGATCTGCCCCGCTTCATCGAGTACGGCGGCAAACTGCACGGGCTGGCGCCCGGACCCGGCACGATCTTCTCGACGCGCCTGCTTTCGTTCGCCGGCAAGCTGCGGCTTCTGCGCGAGCCGTTTGTGACACGCAATGAGGAGCCACGCGAGAGCGTCCACGAGTTCTTCTCCCGCCGTCTGGGCGCCGAGGTCGCCGAGCGGCTGGTCGCGCCCTTCGTCTCCGGCATCTGGGCCGGCGACGCCCGCGCGCTCTCGGTGGCCTCATCGTTCCCGGTTCTCGCCCGCTGGGAGCGGGAGCACGGGAGCCTTCTGCGGGGCGCTTTTGCCTCCCGGCCGGCGCGCGGAACCCCTCGGAACCCCGCGCCGAAGGGGCTGCTCTCCTTTCGGGAGGGACTCGAGACGTTCCCGCGCGCCCTGGCCGATCGCCTGGGCGAGCGGCTCTCGCTGGGCGCTCCGGTCGACGCCCTGCGGCGCGAAGGCGGGCGTTTCCGGCTCGAACACCCGGGCGGCATTCTGGAGGCCGAGCAGGTGGTCATCGCGACTCCGGCGGCCGAAGCCGCCCGACTCCTCATGCCCCTGGCGGGGGACGCCGCGCACGCCCTGTCCGGGGTCCCGCAGCCTCCGCTGACGGTGCTGCACCTCTCCTGGGGGGAGACGGCGTTCGCCTCGCCTCTTTCCGGGTTCGGGCACCTGGTCGTGCCCGCTCCGGGCCGGCGAATCCTCGGCGCGGTCTGGAGCTCCTGCCTCTTCCCGGGCCGCGCCCCGCAAGGCCGGGTCCTGATCACCGCGTTCGTCGGCGGTTCCCGCGACCCCGAGGCCGCCGCCCTGCCCGACGGCGCGCTGCTCGATCTCGCCACGCGGGAGCTGTCGGCCTCGCTCGGCGTGCGATCGACCCCCACCCTGGTGCGCGTCACGCGTTACTCTCGGGCGATCCCGCAGTACGATCGGGACCACGAGACCCGCATGAATTTTCTCGCGAGGGCCGAAGCCGCCCTTCCCGGCCTGAGCCTGATCGGAAACTATCGGGGCGGAATCTCGGTGGGGGACGTCGTCAAGAACGCGCTTTCGCTCGCCCGCGGCCTGCCTTGAGCCCGGCCATCGGCGTTCGCACCGAAGGCCTCCGGAAGGTCTACACGTCCCCGCCCCCTCTGGCGGGCGGCGCGCGCGGACTCGCCCTGCCGTTTCGCGCCGGGCGACGCGAGAGAAAACAGAAGGTGGAAATCGTGGCGCTCCACGGGCTAGCGCTGGACGTCCGGCCGGGTGAGCTTTTCGGCCTGCTCGGCCCCAACGGCGCCGGCAAGTCCACGACGGTCGGCGTTCTCACGACGCGCATCCGTCCCACGGAAGGCCGCGCTTGGATCGGCTCGCACGACGTCTGGCGGGACCGGGTTGCGGTGAAGCGACTCATCGGCGTCGTTCCCCAGCGGCCGAACCTCGATTTCTCTCTCACGGCGCGGGAGATCCTACTTTTCCACGGCGCGTACTTCGGCATGCCATCGACCGACCGCGAGAAGCGCTCCGCCGCGCTGCTCGAGAGGTTTCAGCTCACGGACCGCGCCGATCAGCTCGTCGTGGGCTTCTCGGGCGGCATGCTCCAGCGACTCTCGATCGCCCGCGCCCTGATGCACGAGCCGTCCGTTCTCTTTCTCGACGAGCCCTCGGCGGGGCTCGATCCCCAGACGCGCCTGCTCCTCTGGGAAATCGTCCGAGAGTTTCACGCCCGCGAACGAACCATCGTACTCACCACCCACAACATGGAAGAGGCCGATGACCTCTGCGAGCGAGTCGCGATCGTGGACCATGGCCGGCTGATCGCACTCGGTTCTCCCGGGGAACTGAAGCGTTCCGTTCCAGGGGGGTTCGTGATCCGGATGCAGGTGCATCCCCGGACTCCCGCGCTGCTCCGGCAGCTCGAAAGGTTGCCGGGGGTCACGGAGACCCGCCCGGTCGGCGAAAACGTCGTCGATCTTTATGCCGACCGTGGCGGCGCGCTCGTTCCGGAGGCCGTCAACCTGGCCCTGCTGGAGCGCGTGGCCGTCGCCGACGTCCACATCTCGGAGCCCTCGCTCGAGAACCTCTTCCTGCACCACACCGGCCGGAGCCTTCGCGACTGAGCCGCATGAACGCCCGCACCTTCCTCGCGCTACTTTCCCGAGATGCCCACGTGGCGCGGCGAAACTTTCTTCCCTTGCTGCTCCAGACGCTACTGCAGCCGATGCTCTTGGTCTTCGTCCTCGGGCGCGTGCTCACCGCCAGCGGCATGATGCCGGTGCAGTACAAGAGCATGCTGCTGCCGGGCATCATCGCGCTGTCGATGCTTCTCGCGGGGATCCAGGCCGTGGCCATGCCGCTGATCTCGGAGTTTCAGTTCACCAAGGAGATCGAGGACCGGCTGCTCGCGCCCATCGAGAACGAGTGGCTGGCCGTCGAAAAGATCCTGGCGGGGATGATTCAGGCCCTCGTGGCGGGCCTGGTGGTGCTCCCGGCGGCCTGGCTCTTGATCGGCAAAGGCATCGCCCTCGAGCTGCGCCACCCCCTCCCGTTCCTGGCGATCGCGCTGCTCGTGGCCCTGCTCTCCTCGACCGTCGGCCTCACGCTGGGATGCTCCGTCGGCCAGGCGCAGATCGGGCTGATGTTCACGCTGGTTCTCGCGCCCATGATTTTCTTCGGCTGCACGTACTACCCCTGGAGCGCGCTCTCGAGCTTCCCGATCCTCAAGCGCGTCGTGCTCGCGAATCCGGTGGTTTACGCGAGCGAGGGGCTGCGCGCCGTGCTCGTGCCGCAGCTTCCACACTTGCCGACGGGCGCGATCTTCGCGGCTCTGGCCGCCTTCGACGCCGCCTTCCTGTGGTTCGGCATCAACCGATTCCGCAAGAAGGCCGTGAGCTAGCCGATCACTGCGCCCGGGAGACTCGTCGCGCCACGGCCATGAGTCCCTTTCCGCTCGGGCACCTCCCTCCGTGACCGCAGGAAACAACCACTGAGGTTCGCGACGTGAACAAGTTTCGTGAGCGAGCGAGCGAAACGACTCGCGTCGCGGGAGCCGGAGCGAGCGAGGGAATCAGGCCGTCGGCCGAGCCCGCATCCGGGCGAGCCGACGGCCGGTGGCGGGCCGCCAAACTCGAGCCGGCGATCGCCGTGGTGCCAGGCGGCCCGCCAGATCCCGAGCGAGTGAAGGCGACGGTCAAACGCGCGTCGACCGCAGCCGCAGGGCGTTGGTGATGACCGAGACCGAGCTGAAGCTCATGGCCGCGGCGGCGATCATCGGACTCAGGAGCACGCCGAAGGCCGGGTAGAGCACCCCGGCGGCGATCGGCACCCCGAGCGCGTTGTAACCGAGTGCGAAGAAGAGGTTCTGCTTGATGTTTCGCAGCGTCGCCTCGGAGAGGCGCCGCGCGCGCAGAATGCCGAGCAGATCGCCCTTGACGAGGGTGACCCCGGCGCTCTGCATCGCGATGTCCGTGCCGGTCCCCATCGCGATGCCGACCTGCGCTGCCGCGAGCGCAGGGGCGTCGTTGATCCCGTCGCCCGCCATGGCCACGACGCGGCCGTCGCCCTGAAGGCGGCCGACGACTTCCAGCTTCTGATCCGGCAGGACGCCGGCGAAGACCTGGTCGATGCGGAGCTGACGGGCGACCGCCTCGGCCGTGGCCCGATGGTCGCCGGTCACCATGACGACATGGACCCCCTCCCGGCGAAGCGCCGCGATCGCTTGCGACGCCGTGGGCTTGATCGGGTCCTCGACGGCCAGAAGTCCCTCGGCCTTCCCGTCCACGGCCGCGAACAGCACCGTCGCCCCTCGCTCGCGAAGCGGCTCCGCCCTTTCCGCAAGCACGCCCGGCTCGATCGAAAGCTCCTCGAACAACGCACGGTTTCCAAGAACGACTCTGCGGCCGCCCACCTCTCCCGTGATGCCTTTGCCGGTCTTCGATTGGAACCCCACGACCTCGGAGAGAGGGAGTCTTCGCTCGCTCGCCGCGCGGGTGAGGGCCGCGCCGAGGGGATGCTCGCTGCCCCGTTCCAGACTCGCGCAAAGCCGAAGCAGTTCCGCTTCGGACAGCCCTCCCGACGGCTCGACGGCCGTCAGACGAGGCCTGCCCTCCGTCAGGGTTCCGGTCTTGTCGACCACGAGAGTGTCCACCTTCCGAAGCGTCTCGATCGCCTCCGCGTCGCGAAAGAGCACGCCGAGGCTCGCCCCCTTGCCGCTCGCCACCATGATGGACATCGGGGTCGCGAGGCCGAGCGCGCAGGGGCAGGCAACGATCAGGACGGCGACGGCATTGACGACCGCGTGGGCCATCCGCGGCGACGGGCCGAAGAGGCTCCAGGCCAGAAAGGTCAGGACGGCGGCGGCGATCACGGCGGGGACGAAGTATGCGGCCGCCACGTCGGCCAGACGCTGGATTGGCGCGCGGCTGCGCTGAGCCTCTCCCACCATCCGCACGATCTGCGCGAGCAGCGTCTCCGACCCGACGCGTTCGGCGCGCATGAGGAACGTACCCGTCCCGTTGACGGTGGCGCCAACGACCCTGTCCGACGGCGCCTTCTCCGCCGGAAGGGATTCTCCGGTCACCATCGATTCGTCGACGGCGCTGCGTCCGGACTCGACGGTTCCGTCGACCGGAATCTTCTCGCCCGGCCGAACGCGAAGGCGATCACCGACCCGCACCTCGGAGAGCGGCACGTCCCGCTCGGTACCGTCCGCCTCGACCCGCCGCGCGGTCTTCGGCGCCAGGTCGAGCAGCGCCCGGATCGCGGCGCCGGTACGCCCGCGCGCCTTGAGCT
The DNA here is from genome assembly GCA_963801275.1 of uncultured Acidobacteriota bacterium. GTDB lineage: Bacteria > Acidobacteriota > Thermoanaerobaculia > UBA5066 > Gp7-AA6 > DATBFU01. Next base: position 367,915 of record CAWDEF010000001.1, read on the forward strand.
CCAGAACCTGCCCGAGCAGAACGAGCGTGACGATGACCGCCGCGGCTTCGTAGTAGACGCCGATCCGGCCGGCTGAATCGCGGAATGAGGGCGGAAAAAGATCCGGCAGGAACGTCGCCGCCAGACTGTAGAGATACGCGACCGCGACACCGAGGCCGATGAGGGTGAACATGTTGAGGCTTCGTCCGACGATCGAGCGCCACGCGCGCTGGAAGAAAGGCCAGCCTCCCCAGAGCACCACGGGCGTCGCGAGCGCCGCCTCGATCCAGGCTCCGAGACTCGATGCCTCGACCCGCGCGAATCCTTGTCCGAGCGGCAACATTTCGCCCATCGCGAGCAGGAGAATCGGCGCCGTGAGAATGGCAGACACCCAAAAGCGTCGGCGCATGTCGGCCAGCTCGGGGTTCTCCTCCTCCCCGGCGGGAGCCACGCGCGGCTCGAGAGCCATGCCGCAAATCGGGCAATTGCCCGGGCCGTCACGTACGATCTGCGGGTGCATCGGGCAGACCCACTCGGTCCGCGAAAGAGCGGCCGGCGAAATCGCCGGCTCGAGCGCCATGCCGCACTTCCGGCAGGCTCCGGGTCCGGGTTCCCGCACGTCCGGGTCCATGGGACAGACGTAGTCCCCCGCGGCCTCCGGGGGGGCCGGTGCGCGATCGGGCGCCGGTGCGCGATCGGGCGCCGGCTCGCCGAGGGGGGCGACCTGCGGCGCGTAGCGCGCCGGGTCCGCCTCGAAGCGCTGCTTGCAGGAGGGATGACAGAAGAAATACGGCTCCTCCTGCCAGACCGACGAGATGGCGCCTTCGCGCTGGACCGTCATCCCGCAGACGGGATCCCGCGCCTCCGGTGGTTCGGGGCTACTCATGGCTCCTGCGCAATCCTACCCGCCTGGCGCCGGGGCAGATTCTCTCCGCTTTCGGCCGAAATTTTCTGCCCGCGCGAGGCGTTCCCATCCCCGACTCCCCATGCTCCGAGCTACACTTTCTCTCATGGGCTCACCCGCACGCCGGGCCATCGCTCCGCTGCTGGCACCCGCTCTTGTGGGGCTGGCCATGGGAACCCTGATGAAGACGCATCACGGGTACCGTCCCCCGGGCGGGTAGATTGATTCCAAAATGAAGACGAGCCTTCTGGTGGTGTTGCTGCTGGTTTCGAGCCTCCCGGGCGGGCTGGGCAACTGCTGCGGCGCCGTCGGGGCGACCACCGAGACCCTCTCGATGACCTGTTGCGCGGTCTATCCCACGTTCGAATGCGCGGAGTGCCCCCCGTCTGAAATCGGGCCCGCCATTCTCTCCGAATCGGTGAAGCCCGAAGGACCGGGGCCGGCCGCAGTTCCCGTGCCCCTGCGGTCGCCAGGCTTCGAGGCCCACCTCGCGTCTCCGCCCGGGCCCGCTCCGGGCCCCGCGCCCGCGGCGTCTCCCCCGCTCTACCGACTCCACGCCCAACTTCTGATCTGACACCGATCCCCTCCCGTATCGGCTGATGAGGCGGAGCCTCGTTCCGCCTTTCCGGCCCGGCCTTCGCGCCGGGCGATTGGAGGCAAGACCGGTGACGATCCGATGCATCCGCATAGTGTGTATGGCCGCGTTTCTCGCGGCGGCGGCGGCGCCACCCGCCCGGGCCGAGGCCGCGACAACGTCCGCCGCTTCCCGAGAATCCCTCGTCGGTGGACCTCGTGAGAGCTCGGACCGGACAGTGAGCGCCGGGGTCTCGGCCTCCGGCAAGAACACCTTGGCCGGGTCGGCGGAGCCTCATTCGGCGTCGCCGGCCGCAAGCCTGCTCAACGCCCTTTCCGAGGGACCGGAGCGGAACCTCCCGAGCGAGGTGCTGGAGCGAAACCCCGAGCTCGCGGGACTCGAAGCCGCCGCTCGCGCAGCGGCGGAACGTGCGCCCCAGGTCAGCGCCCTCCCGGATCCCCTGCTGGCCGTCACCGGCTACATCTGGCCGATCGAGACGCGTGTCGGCCCGATGCAGGTGATGGGCAGCATCTCCCAGAAACTGCCCTGGTTCGGGAAGCTGAAGCTGCGGGAGCAGGGGGCCTTCGAGGAGGCGCTCGCGGCCAGCGGTCGCCTCGAGGCCGGCCGGCTGCGAATGCTGACCGAGGCCCGGCGGCTCTCCGACGAACTCGCCTTCCTTCGCGCCTTCGAGGGGATCGTGCACGACGATCGCGCCACGCTCGCCCATTACGAAGAGCTGTCGCGGGCCCGCTACGCCTCGGGTGTCGGCCTCGAGCAGGCGATCGTCAAGATTCAGGCGGAGATCACGAAAGACGACGCCCGCCTGCTCGACATCGCGGCGCGCCGGGCGTCCCTGCTCGCCGCGATCAACGCTCTGAGAAACCGGCCCCAGGATACGGCGTTCGAGGCTCCCCCGCCGCGTGGAGCCAACGAAGTGCGCCTCGATGGAGAGGCGCTCCGGCAGGCTGCCGTCGCGAACCGACCCGAAATCACTTCCGCGGATGCCGAGGTCGCCCGCGCCGGCGCCATGGTCGATCTCGCGCGGAAGGAATACTCTCCCGACATCACCCTGGGGCTGAGCTACACGTCGGTGGGCAAGCGCACCGATGCGCCGGGACTGCTCAACCCGCCCCCCGACAACGGGCAGGACGCCCTGGCCCTCTCGGGCGCGATCAATCTCCCGATCTGGAGGCGCCGCCTCCAGGCCGGCCTCCAGGAGGCCCTCGAGGCCCGCTCTCGTAGCGAGGACGCCAGACTGTCGGTCGTCGTTTCGATCGAGCAGACGCTGGGAGACCTGCTGGCGAGGATCCCGCTGACCTGGCAGAGATGGCGCCTGTTCCAGGACGTGCTTCTGGTCCAGGCAGACCAGTCCCTCCGTTCGGCGGAGGCCGGTTACTCAGCCGGCACGTTGGCGGCGCTGGACCTGCTGGACGCGGAGAGGGTTCTCCTCGAAGTGCGGATCCAGGCGAGCCGCACCCTGGCCGACTACTTCATCGCCCTGGCAGAGCTGGAAGGAGCGATCGCCAGGCCCCTGGCCGTCGCGCCGAATCGCAAGGAGACCCCACAGTGAACGCGAAAGACGAAGAGTCCCGTCTCGGCGCTTCCGAAGCCTCGCGCAGCCGTCTCCGTACGGTCCGCCGCCTGCTCTTCTGGGCGGGCGTTGCGGCCGTCGTCCTGCTGCTGTCCGCCTGGCGCCTGCACATCCACCCGATCGACCGTTGGATTCACGCGTTCGTCAGCGGTGTCGCCGCGCGCCCCGAGGCCACGGCCACGGGCGCACCGCCCGCTGCCGAACCGAAAAAGGCTGAGCGCCGCATCCTCTTCTACCGCAACCCTATGAACCCGGAGATCACCTCGCCCGTCCCGGCCAAGGACGAGATGGGAATGGACTACGTGCCCGTCTACGCCGACGAGGCGGAGCCCGGCGCGGCGGTAGGGGTGACGGTGTCCGTCGCTCCCGCGGTCGTGCAGAACATGAATGTCGTGATCGAGCCGGTCGAGCGGCGGAACCTGTCGCGGCAGATTCGCACGGTCGGCTACCTCGATTACGACCAGGAAAAGATGGTCTCCGTCACGACGAAATACAGCGGCTACATCGAGAAGGCGTTCGTCAACTATCTGGGGCAGCCCGTCCGCAAGGGACAGCCGCTCTTCGAGATCTACTCGCCGGAGCTCGTCCAGACCGAGCAGGAGCTGCTCTCGGCCCTCCAGTACGTGGAGCGCATGGAAAGGGCTTCCCCCGAGGCCAGGGCCAGGGCGCAAGGCCTCGTCCAGGCCGCCCGAATGCGGCTGCGCTACTGGGATATCACGAAGGAGCAGGTGGACCGTCTCGAGAAGTCCGGCGAGGTCTTGCGGACTCTCGCGCTGGTCTCGCCGGCGAGCGGCATCGTCATGAAGAGGTTGGAGGGGCTCGAGGGGATTGCCGTTCGCCCGGGGATGGAGCTGCTCCACATCGCCGACCTCTCGACACTGTGGCTGGACGTGCAGGTCTACGAGGACCAGTTTCCCTGGCTGAACGTGGGCAGTCCGGCCTCGATCTCTCTGACGTACTTCCCCGGCGAGACGTTCCGTGGCCGGGTCCGCTACATCGAGCCCCAGGTCTCCGAGAAGACGCGGACACTCGGCCTCACGCTCGAGGTCCCCAATCCCGGAGAGCGCCTGCGAGCCGGAATGTATGCGACCGTGGAATTCACTCCCATCGTGGCGAAGGGCGCGCTGACGGTCCCCTCCCGGGCGGTCATCCGAACGGGAGAACGCGACGTCGTCGTGGTCGCGCTCGGAGAAGGCCGATTCGAGGCCCGCGACGTTCAGCTCGGGGCGCACGGGGAAGGACTCGTGCAGGTGAAGGAGGGGCTGCGCGATGGCGACCGGGTCGTCACGTCGGCGCAGTTCTTCTTCGACTCCGAATCGAACCTTCAGGCGGCGATCCAGAAGATGGTCGCCGCCGGCCAGAAGGCGAAGTAGGAACGGCCATGCTCAACCGCGTCATCGAGTGGTCCCTCAAGAACCAATTCTTCGTCTTCGTAGCCGTCCTCTTCGGCATCCTCGGGGGCGCCTGGGCGATCCGCACGAGCCGCATCGACGCCATCCCCGACCTCTCCGACGTCCAGGTCATCATCTACACGGAGTATCCCGGCCAGGGACCTCAGGTCGTCGAGGACCAGGTGACCTATCCCATCGAGACGAAGATGCTGGCCGTTCCCTACGCCAAGGTCGTCCGGGGCTATTCCTTCTTCGGCTACTCCTTCGTGTACGTGATCTTCGAGGACGGCACGGACCTGTATTGGGCCCGCTCGCGCGTTCTGGAATACCTCTCGGGCCTCGCCTCCCAGCTTCCCCGGGGCGTCTCGCCTCAGCTGGGCCCGGACGCCACGGGCGTCGGATGGGCCTTCATGTACGTGTTGAACTCCCCGAGCCGCTCGCTCGCCGACCTGCGCTCCCTGCAGGACTGGTACTTGAAGTACGGTCTGACGTCGGTCGACGGGGTGTCCGAAGTCGCCTCGATCGGAGGATTCGTCCGCCAGTACCAGGTCGAAGTCGACCCGGTCAAGCTCCGGGCCTATGAGATGCCCCTCTCCCGCATCAACACGGCCATCCAGCGCTCGAACAACGACGTCGGCGGCCGTGTGGTCGAGATGGGAGAGCACGAGTTCATGGTCCGGGGCCTCGGCTACGTCAAGGACGTCCGCGACCTTCAGAAGATCCCGCTGGGCCTCGGCGCCGGGGGCACGCCGGTCCTTTTGGGAGACGTCGCGCAGGTGGGCATCGGGCCCGAGATCCGGCGGGGCGTCGCCGACTGGAATGGGCAGGGCGAGACGGTGGGCGGGATCGTCGTGGTTCGCGCCGGCGCGGACACCCGCTCGACCATCGCCGGAGTCAAGCGGCGCCTCGGGGAGCTCGAGGCAGGACTCCCGAAGGACGTGACCCTCTCCGTCGCGTACGACCGAACGGGCCTGATCGAGCGCTCCGTCAAGACGCTCACGCACACCCTGATCGAGGAATCGGTGATCGTGGCGCTGGTCTGCCTCCTGTTCCTCTTTCACTTCCGCTCCGCTTTCGTCGCGATCGTCTCGATCCCCCTCGCGATCCTGCTCGCCTTCATCGTCATGCGCATCCAGGGCCTGGGCGCCAACATCATGTCGCTCGGCGGCATCGCGATCTCGATCGGCGTGCTGGTCGACGCCGCAATCATCATGGTCGAGAACGCCCACAAGCACTACGAGGAGTGGTCCGGCAAGCGCTCCCACTACGAGATCATCCTTCGCTCGGCGCAGGAGGTGGGACCGACGCTCTTCTTCAGCCTTCTCGTCATCACGGTTTCTTTCATGCCCGTCTTCACCCTGCAGGCCCAGGAGGGCCGCCTCTTCAAGCCTCTGGCGTTCACCAAGTCGTATTCGGTCGCCATGGCGTCGCTCGTCGCCGTGACCGTCATCCCGGTTCTGATGTACTGGTTCGTCCGCGGGCGAATCCACAGCGAGGCGACCCATCCCGTCTCGCGCCTGCTGCGCCGCCTCTACACGCCGGTTCTCAACATGGCGCTGCGGCGTCGGTATCTCGTCTTCTTCCTTGGAGGCGTCGTCATCGCCGCGACGTGGTTCCCACTCCGGCGGATCGGATCTGAGTTCATGCCCCCGCTCTGGGAAGGGGACCTGCTCTACATGCCGACGACTTTCCCGGGTATCTCGATCACGAATGCGAAGCAGCTTCTCCAGCAGGCCGACAAGATTCTCAAGACGTTTCCGGAGGTCGAGACCGTCTTCGGGAAGGTCGGACGCGCAGAGAGCGCGACCGATCCGGCTCCCCTGTCGATGATCGAGGCGACGATCGTCCTGAAGAATCCGTCGAAGTGGCGCCCCGGCATGACGAAGGAACGGCTCATCGCCGAAATGGACCGGGTCGTCCGCTTCCCGGGCGTGACCAACGCCTGGACGATGCCGATCAAGACCCGGATCGACATGCTGTCGACGGGAATCAAGACCCCGGTGGGGATCAAGATCGCCGGGCCTGATCTCAAGGAGCTCGAGCGCCTGAGCCAGGAGGTCGAGGCCGTCGTCAAGCCGCTGCCGGGTACGCTTTCGGCATATGGCGAGCGCGTCATGGGCGGAAGCTACTTCGATTTCCGGATCGACCGGGAGGCGGCCGCCCGGTACGGCCTGACCGTCGGGGACGTCGAGGATGTCGTGCAGTCCGCCATCGGCGGCATGAACGTGTCGTGGACGGTGGAAGGGCTCGAACGCTATCCGATCAACGTCCGGTATCCCCGGGAGCTACGCGACAGCCCACAGAAGCTGGCGGAAACGCTGGTCGCGGCGCCCACGGGCGCCCAGATCCCTCTGTCGCAGCTGGCCTCGATCCACATCCACCAGGGCCCGCCCGGGATAAAGACCGAGAACGCCCGCCCCAACGCCTGGGTCTACGTGGACCTCAAGGGCATCGACGTGGGCACCTGGGTCGAGCGCGCGAAGCAGGAAGTGGCCCGGAAGATCGCCCTGCCCGCCGGCTACAGCATCTTCTGGTCCGGGCAGTACGAGTACATGGAGCACGCCCGGGCGCGTCTCCGGATCATCATTCCGATCACGCTGTTTCTCATCTTCTTGATCCTCTACGCGAACACGAAATCCCTGATCAAGACGGGGATCGTGCTCCTGGCGGTGCCCTTCTCGGCCGTCGGGGCCATCTGGCTGATGGCCCTCCTCCACTACAACTGGTCAATTGCCGTCTGGGTCGGGTTGATCGCCCTCGCGGGCCTCGACGCAGAGACCGGCGTCGTCATGCTCCTCTACCTCGACATCGCCTACGAGACCTCAAAGCGCGAGGGCCGCATGGCGACCTTCGCCGACCTTGCGGCGGCAGTCGACCACGGAGCCGTCCAGCGCATCCGGCCGAAGATGATGACGGTGATGGCGATCCTCCTTTCGCTCGTGCCCATCCTCTGGTCCCGCGGAACAGGCGCGGACGTCATGCGGCGGATCGCCGCACCAATGGTCGGGGGTGTCCTCACCTCGTTCATCGGGGAGCTGATCGTCTATCCGTCGATCTACTTCATCTGGAGGTCGCTCACGCTCCGAAAAACGTCCCTCTTCCCCGCCGCGTCCGAGTCCCCGACCCTGCGCGAGGGCTGATCCCCGGGAGGTGTCCCCGCGGGAGGACGCACTCGACCGCGGCGCCGCCATCGGCATCACGGGACGATCGATGGGCCGCGGCGGGGACTTCCCGGTCCCCAACGGTTTCAGTGCTTGTGGGGCGCGGTCCCGGGAGGATGCGTGTGGGTCGCGGCGGGCGAAGCCTGCGATTCTGCAGGCGCCGCGGCCGCCTCGGCCGAGGCTTCGTGGTGGTGCTCGGCCTCCTCCGTCGCCGCCTTCAGTTGCTTCTCTTCCTCGGTCGAGATCTCCGGAAGGTGCCTCAGAAAGGCGACGATCTCCCAAACTTCCTGCTCCGCATGCGTCGGCGAGAAGGCCGGCATCCCGGTCATCCGGATCCCGTTGGAGACGATCCAGTAGAGCTCTCCGTCGGACCGCTGCTGTACCCGCTTCAACGTGAGGTCGGGTGCGGCCGGGTTCAAGCCCTGCCCGTACTCGGCGGCCTCGACTCCCGGTGCTCCATGGCAGCCCACGCAATTCTCGCGATAGTGCGCGAGTCCTTCCCGCAGGATCTCGGGCGATGGCTCGGGAGCCTTCGCGGCGGGCGCCCGGCGGCCGATCGAGCGGTTCAGGGCGAATCGCGCAAACGACTGCTCGAACTTTCCGGGCGGAGACGAGGCCGCGACATTGAACGTTCCCAGCCAGACCAGGACCGCCGCCGCCCCGGCGACGATCAGAAGGCCCAGCAGGACACCCCCGATCCACTTCATGGAATTCTCCCGCCTGGCTCAGGCATGGCTGCGGTTGGAGGCGTGGCACGTCGTCTCGGCGCCCCGCTCGACCTGAATCGTCGCGTGTTCGACGTGAGCCTCTTCGCGGAGGAGCCGTTGGACGGCGCGCAGGACCTCGCCCCGCCCGCTCTCGGCCGAGGCGGAGATGTGGACGCTCGCCGAGTGCAGGCCCGAGGTGAGGGTCCAGAAATGCAGGTCATGGATCGCCTCCACGCCGGGAATCTCCAGGATCCTACCGCGCAGCGAGCCGACGTCGATCTCGCCGGGCGTTCCCTCGAGCAGCACGTGCGCCGACTGCTTGAGCAGAGACACGGCGCGTGGAAGGATGAAGGCCGCGACACCCACCGACACGGCGGGATCGAGCCAGTCCCACCCTGTTCGCGGGATCAGGAGGGCGGCCACGACGACTGCGGCGGACCCCGCCAGATCGGTCGCCACCTCCAGGTGCGCCGCACGCATGTTGAGGCTCTCGCGGCGGCCGGGAGCCAGCAGCCGCATGGCGGCAAAGTTCGCGAGGAGGGCCGCGCCCGCCACGGCCAGCATGACGCCGCTCCGGACGCTCCCCGGCTCGCGAAACCGGCCGACGGCCTCGAAGAGGACCCATCCGGCCATGACGAGGAGCAGCTGCGCGTTCACGAAGGCCGCCAGGACCTCTGCACGGAAAAACCCGAAGCTGTGGCGCCCCGTCGGGGCCCGGTCGGCCAGCCCGATCGCGGCGTACGCGAGGGTGAGCGCGGCGATGTCCGCGAACATGTGCGCCGCGTCTGCCAGCAGCGCGAGGCTTCGCGAGTAGAGGCCTCCGATCACCTCGAGCAGCAGTACGGCGGCGGTCAACGCGAGGGCCTCGCGCAGGCGGCGGCGCCACGAGGCTCGGTCCGTGCCCGCCGAACCGTCGCTCCGGGGGCTGGAGGCGTGCGAATGTGCGTGAGCGAGCGCCACGGGCTCCTACAGAGGCTCGACCTGGACGCGGGCGTCGTTGAAACAGGCCCCGCCCCCGAGATCGGTCAGCGTATCCGGCGCGAGGGCATTGGCGGTCGCTCCGTTGCGCGTGTTGTGGCTCCACAGGCCTTTCGGAAGGAGCACGACTCCGGGTCGAATGCCGCTGCGCAGCCGGGCCTCGCAAACCGCCTCGCCGCTGCGGTTGAAGAGGCGCACGGGCGCCCGATCCGCGATTCCCCGGGCGGACGCGTCCTGCGGATGGATCTCGAGCGCCACGGCGCCTTCCCGCAACTCGCCGAGCGTCGAGCTGATGGTGCGGTCGGTGGCCGGCGAGATGAGCGCCAGCGGAAACTCCTCCGAAGCGGGATCCTCGCGATAGCCGTACAGTCCGGCGGGCGCCTCGCAGTCGAGCTCGTCGGGCACCAGGTGGATCTTTCGGTCCGACGTGCGCGGAAACGCATCTACGAACTGAATGGGGGTCCGGCCCACCGACGGGAATGCCACGCCGTCGCGCGCGAGCACTTCCCGCCACGCCTCTCCCGATGCGCTCGAACGAAAGATTGCGTCGGTGATCTGCTCCGCCGTCTCCGGGTCGCCCGGCCGAACCACGCCCGTCCTCCGGCAGAGCTCCGCGAAGACTTCGTGATTGGGACGAGACTCGCCTACGGGGCGGATCACCGCGAGCGCTTCCTGCAGGGCCATGGCTCCGTATCCTCGCGAAATCTCCATCCGCTCGAGAAAGGTCGTCGCGGGCAGAACGACGTCGGCGTATCGGGCCGTGTCGGTCATGACCGGATCGAACACGACCGTGAAGAGGTCCTCCCGCTCCAAGCCCCGCCGCACCTTCTCCTGCTCGGGCAGCGTCATGAGAGGGTTCGAGTTGTAGACGAACAGGAGCTCGACCGGCGGCCGCGCGGAGAGCAGCGCCTCTCCGGCCAGGTTCATGTTGATTTCGCGGGTCGAGGCGGGGGGCTCGTGAGCGGCCGCCCGGGACTCGAGGTCCCACAGGGCGGAGTTGCTCATCGTGTAGCCGCCGCCCCGAACGCCAAATTTCCCCGCGACCGCCGGGAGGGCCAGGACGGCCGCCACGGCGGAGCCCCCGTTGCGGTTACGCTCGAGGCCCCAGCCGCAGCGCAGGGCGGCCGGTGCGGAGTCGGCATAGAGGTCGGCGAACTTCGCGATCGCGTCCGCAGAAACGCCCGACGCCTCCGCCGCGCGCTCGAGCGTCCACGGTTGCGCTCGACGGCGCAGCTCGGCAACACCGGTGGCATGATCCGCGAGGAAGCGGTCGTCCGCGCGGCCATTCTCGAAGAGCCAGAGGAGGATTCCGAGGGCGAGCGGAAGGTCTCCTCCGGGCCGCACCGGGAGGTAGAGATCCGCACGCTCGGCCAGGCGCGTGCGTCGCGGATCGACGACCACGAGCCTGGCCCCGCGCCGCTGCGCCGCGTGGATGCGAGGCACCAGGTGGATGCCCGAGACCTCGGGATTGACTCCCCAGAGAACGATCAGTCTGGCGTGTTCGTAGTCTTCGAGCGCGACGCCCGCCATCTTGCCGTACAGTCCCGCCGCCGCCCGGCCCGACGGTGCGGCGCACACGGTGCGCGCCAGCCGGGAGGCGCGCAGGCGGGCGAACAGCCGCGCATCCGTCGTGTCCTGCGAGAGATACCCGTTGGAGCCCCCATAGGAGACGGGCAGGATGGCTTCGCCCGCGCCCCGGAAAGCCAGCTCCCGCATCCGAGCCGCGACGAGCTCGAGCGCCTCCTCCCAGCCGGCCCGGCGAAACACGCTCTCGCCTTTCCGTCCCGTGCGGATCCGCGGGTACAGAACCCGCCGCGACCCGTAGAGATGCTCCGGGTAGCGGCGGACCTTCGCGCAGATGTGGCCGCCCGTGATCGGGTTGACCCGGCTGCCGCCGATCGCGATGACGCGGTCCTCCTGCACCTTCACTTCGAGGCTGCAGGCGTCCGGACAATCGAGCGGACAGGCGCTCGACACGGTGCGCTCGGCTTCGGGCCTGGCGGCGGCTTCCACGGCGGTCTCCTCCTGCGGCGTCAGACGGACACCGCGATGTTAAGCCCGTCGGGGCTTCGGGACCAACTGGACTCTCGGGGTGGCCCCTTGGGAGTCCGGGGAGGCCCGCCCGGGCTCCGACTTCACCGTCGGCCCCGATTGCGTCATTCCAGCGGCCGACGCTATCCTCTGTGTTGCAGCATGAGCGTGACTCCAGAGACCACGATCCACGTCTTCGGCCCGCTGCGCGCGTATTGTGCGGGTGCTTCGAGGCTGTTGGTGTCGGCAGACACGCTGCGGGCCTTGCTCATGGACCTCGAAAAGACGGAGCCCGCGTTATACCGCAACGTGTGCGACGAGACGGGCAAGCTGCGCGGTCACCTGAACGTGTTCGTGAACTCGGACAACGTCCGCGATCTCGACGGTGTCGACACGGCCTTGAGGCCGGGGGACGTGATCACATTCCTGCCGGCCGTCTCAGGAGGCTGAAAATGGCGGATCGAGTGGTTCTCACCATCGGCACGAGGAAGGGTGTGTTCGTCGCCGAAGGCGCGAAGCCCCGGCGCCGCTTCGACCTGCGCGGGCCCTTCGGTCCCGGAGTCCCCGTGTACACGACGCTCATCGACACGCGCGGCGCCCCGCGCCTGTATGCCTCGAGCTGCAATCCGTTCTTCGGAATGAAGGTCCTGCGCTCCACCGACCTCGGGAGAACCTTCAAGGAGACAAAGTCGGCGCCAGCCTTCCCCAAGGACGACGGACGTGCTCTGGCCAACATCTGGTCGCTCGAGGTCGGGGGCGATCGGAAGGAACTGTGGTGCGGGGTCGAACCCGCCTCCCTGTTCCGGAGTCCCGACGGGGGCGATTCGTGGCAGATGGTGCCCGGCATCAGCAATCACGAGCACGCGCGCAAGTGGCAGCCCGGAGCGGGCGGCCTCTGCCTGCACACGATCGTGCGCGACGGCAACCGCGTGCACCTCGGAATCTCGACGGGCGGTCACTACCTGAGCGAGGACGGCGGCCAGAACTTCCGGGCCTCCAATCAGGGCGTCGGCGCCGGCTTCGCCCCGGATCCCTATCCCGAGTTCGGGCAGTGCGTCCACAAGATCGCGCGGCACGAGGGTGCGCCCGGCCGGCTCTACATGCAGAACCACGGCGGATGGGCTGATTGGACGGGGCCGGGCGGGCCTCGGCCGGACATCGGGGTGCTGCGCAGCGACGACTACGGCCTCTCCTGGCGATCGATCGCCAAGGGCCTGCCCTCGGACTTTGGGTTCCCCATCGTCGTCCATCCGCACGACGCCGACACCGTCTACGTCATGCCTCTCGAACCGGCGACGCGAACCTGCCCTGGCGCCGCGCCCGCGGTCTGGCGCAGTGAGAACGGCGGCGCCTCGTGGGGCCGCCTCGCGCGCGGGCTGCCGAAGCGGCAGGCCTACTTCACCGTCCAGCGCGACGCGATGGGCATCGACCGGCTCGAGTCACCCGCGCTCTACTTCGGGACGACGACGGGCCAGCTCTGGATCGGGAGAGAGGGCGGCGAGACGTTCGACTGCCTGTTCGACTCGCTGCCCCCGATCCACAACGTCAGGGTCGCGGTCGTGTGAGCGGAACCTCCGGCTAGGGATCACGGAGCCGGAGACATCCACCTGTCCTCGCGGATCCTGCCGCGCCTGGGATCCCTCGCGATCGCTCGGGAGGACGGCGCAGGAAGGGGCGCGACGCGGCCCACATCCTCTTCTCGGCAGCTGCCTAGCGGATTTCTTCGAAATACCCGTGAAGCTCGCGCAGCGCGGGCCGGTCGATCCTCTGCTCCCGGAGCGACTGGCGCAGCAGCTGCAGGGCCGCCATCCCCTCCGGCACCATGTGGAGCTCCTGGATGACGGGAAGCGCCTCGAGCACGGACTGGGTGGCCGCCCCCTCCTGGCCGAGCTCGAGCAGAAGGTCGGCAATCACCAGGTGCAGCGCCGCGACGTCGGCGCGCATGCCGATCTGTTCGAATTCGATCTGCGCCGCGCGGTAGGTCTCGATCGACTGCGGAAGCTTGCCCGTTTCCCGCAAGAGCGTCGCCAGCCCCCACTGCACCTTGGCGAGCGCGACCCGGTCCTCCAGCCTCTTCAAGATCGGGATCGCGCGGCGGGACGCCTCGATCGCGCGCTCCGCATCGCCCTGCATTCCGTACAGATGGGTGAGGTTGACGCAGGAGGACGCGAGAAGCTTCTCGCTTCCGAGCGCCTCCGCATCGCCGCAGATCTGGAGGAAAACCTCCGCCGCCTCCGCCAGCCTCTCGCTCTCCATCAGGGCGAGCCCCTCGAGGAACCGCGCCTTGAGCTCTTCCTGCGGCATCGCGAGCTTCTGGAAGCTCTGCACGAGCGACGGCGCGAGCTCGAGAACGGCTTCGAGGTTGCGCTCTTCCATTCGAAGCGCGAGCCTCTGGTAGGCAAGCCGCGAGAGATCGGCGACGGCGTTCATCGTGTGCCGGAAGCCCGCCTCCGACCGGTCGAACCACAGGCGGGCCTCGTCGCGGCGCGAGAGCTGCCGGCAGGCGGTCCCGGCGATCAAGGCGACCTCTCCCAGGAAGTACTCCCGCTCGTCGAAGAGGCCGATCGGGCGGACGGGCATCAAGAGGAACCGGTAGAGGAATTCCGCCTCCTCGCGAACGGTCGCGGGCGTCGTGTCCAGCCGGTCGCGCAGGCGCGCGGCCACCGAGAGGAGGACATCCGGCTCCTCGAGGCGCAGCTCCGCTGCGCGGTCGGACCGCTCCGACAGTGGCGACGCGAGGATCCGCTCCGCAGAGCCCTCGGCCTCCTCGGGGGAGATTCCCCGCAAGGGGAATCGCAGGACGCGGCCGGTCATCGGGGCTCCTCGTCCAGGCGCGACTGCAGGTCCATGGCAAACTCCTCGGGCTCGCGTGAGAGAATGCGGTTGAAGGACTCGTCGGCGGAGGGCTTTCCTCCGAGCTTCCAGAGCTGGAGGGAGCGCCCGTACTGGCAGGCGGCCGACAGGAGGGACAGCCGCAGCGCCTTGGGCGGCATTTGCGGGCCGCCACCGCGACGGGCTAGCCTCAGAAACCAGACCAGCAGGTCTTCTTCGGCGCCCTCGGCTTCCTCGAGCGAAAGACGGTAGTAGGTCAGCAGCGTCGTGCGAACGACGCCCTCGAGGCGCGAGAAGACCTCGCGAGCCTCTTCATCCCTTACAGGTGATGTACTTGGCACGTCTGACTTTCGGAAGCTTCCACGAAGGCTACACGACTCCCCCGGAGCCGTAAAGGCACAAACGTGGCGGAGACCGAAAGCCAGCGGCCTGAGGCGCTTGGGAAGCTAGGTCGGGATGACGCCGCCGATCTTGATCACGAAGCGGGTCGTCTTTTTCTCGGGGCGGGCGGGGCGTGCTTCCGCCGTCTCGGGAGAACGTTCGGGGAGCCGGGCCGGTGTGGTGGAAGAAGCCATCGTCGTCTCCTTTCGCCAAGAGCGCTCGGGCGCCCCGAGCATGCAAAGCCAAGTCGAATCTCGGTGAATTGGATCACAAATCGCCGGCGGCAGCATCCGTCATTTGCTTCTCCGCGAGGAGCGGGCAGGGCCTTCCCAGCCTACACCCGACCGTCAGAGCCGGTTTGGTCCTGCCCCAACTGTCTGATAGCGTTGGGATTGCGCTAGTCTAGCCATCCGGCAGGCATCCTGCTGCAAGAGGAGTCTTCGAATGCTTCGAATCCCGATCGTCACGGTCATCCTTGCCCTGCTCGCCCCCCTGGCCGCCTCACAGAAGAAGGCGTCTGTCGCCAAAGCGGGCTCGCTGCCCGACATTCTTCCGTTCTCGGCCGCCGAGAGGCAGCTTTCGAACGGCCTCAAGGTCATCGTCGTCCCGACGGGATTTCCCAACATCGTTTCGCTCCAGATCCCCGTGCAGACCGGCTCTCGCAACGAGGTCGAAGCGGGGAAATCGGGTTTCGCTCACTTCTTCGAGCACATGATGTTTCGCGGGACGCCCGAATATCCGCCCGAAAGGTATCAGGGGATTCTGACCCAGGTCGGCGCCCGACAGAACGCCTACACGACGGACGACTACACCAACTACCACACGACCTTTTCGAAGGAAGACCTCGAGCTGATGCTCAAGGTCGAGGCCGACCGCTTCCAGAACCTGACCTATGACGAAGCGGCCTTCAAGACCGAGTCGCGGGCGGTGCTGGGCGAGTACAACAAGAACAGCGCCAACCCGATCCGGAAGCTCGACGAGGCGCAGCGGGAAGAGGCCTACACGGCCCATACTTACAAGCACACGACGATGGGGTTCTTGAAGGACATCGAGGACATGCCGAACCAGTACGCCTACTCCAAGCAGTTCTTCGCGCGCTGGTACCGCCCCGAATACACGACCGTCATCGTGGCCGGAGACGTCGAGCCCGAGCCGGTCTTCCGCCTCGTGGAAAAATACTGGAGCGCTTGGAAGCCGGGAACCTACCGCGCGACAATTCCCCAGGAACCGCCGGCGAAGGGCCCCGTCTTCACGAACGTGGCCTGGGCGAGCCCCACCCTCCCCTGGGTCAGCGTCGCGTTCCACGGTCCCGCCTTCTCCGACACGGAGAAAGACTTCGCCGCTCTCGACATGCTCTTCGATCTCTCGTTCGGCGAGACCTCCGCGCTCTACAAGCGCCTCGTCGAGACCGAGCAGAAGGTCGACCAGATGTTCGCCGACAGCGGCGGCAACGAGGACCCATCCCTCTCGACCGTCTACGCGCGCGTCAAGAAGCCCGAGGATGCGGTCGCGGTGCGGGACCAGATCCTCGCCACCTTCGCCGCGTCGGCCGCAACGCCGCCGGATCCGGAGCGCCTCGCCCAGGCCAAGTCGAATGCCCGCTACAGCTTCGCGCGGCGGCTCGACAACACGGAAACGATCGCGGCCACGCTTGCCCGGTTCGTTCGCTACGACCGCTCTTACCAGACGTTGAATCGCCTCTACCGAGTCTACGCCTCGCTCACCCCGGAAGACCTGCAGGCCGTTGCAAGACGTTACTTCACGGACGCGAACCTGGTCGTCGCAACGCTCTCGAATCCGGAGCTTCCGAAAGCCATGGCGGAGCTCCCGGCCCTAGCGGCCTTCGCCCCGAAGACAGCGGCCGCCTCGGACCTCGCTTTCCTGACGCAGAAGACGATGCTTCCGCAACTGAACATCAAGCTTCTCTTCACCGTCGGTTCCGCCTACGACCCCAAGGGCAAAGAAGGGCTCTCAGCGCTCGCCGCGGCCATGATCGCCGAGGCCGGCTCTCGCGAGCGGCGCATCGACGAGATCAATCGGGATCTCTTTCCGATGGCCGGAATCTTCAACGACCAGGTGGACAAGGAGATGACCACCTTCACCGGATCGATCCACCGTGACAACTGGAAGGCGTTTCTGGACATCGTGCTTCCGCAGCTGCTCGAACCCGGTTTCCGGGAGGAGGACTTCCAGCGCCTCAAAGAGGCGCAGTTGAATGCCCTGACGCAGGACCTTCGCGCGGACAACGAAGAGGAGCTCGGCAAGGAGCGGCTGCAGACGAACCTCTTCGCGGGAACTCCCTACGGTCACCCGGTTCTCGGCACCGTGGCCGGCATCCAGGCGATCACACTCTCGGACGTCCGCGACTTCGTCAAGACCGCCTACACGCGCGCCTCCCTCACAGTCGGTGTGGCGGGGGACGCGCCGGAAGAGTTGCTGGCACGGCTGCGCGTCGAGCTCTCCCGGCTTTCCGCCGGCCCCGCTCTGTCCCGTCCCGAGGGCATCCGCGCCACGCCACCCGCAGGCCTCGAGGTCGAAATCATCGAGAAGGACACGCGGGCAGCCGCCATCTCTCTCGGCCAGCCCATCGGCGTCACCCGCTCATCGCCCGACTTCGCCGCCCTCTGGGTGGCTCGCACGTGGCTGGGCGAGCACCGCTCCTCGGTTTCCCATCTTTACCAGCGAATCCGCGAACTCCGGGGCATGAACTACGGGGACTACGCCTACATCGAGGCCTTCCCCCGCGGCATGTTCCAGTTCTTCCCGGATCCGAACCTCGGCCGCAGGGCGCAGATCTTCGAGATCTGGATCCGTCCGGTGCCGCCCGACAACGCCCGGATGGCGCTGCGGATCGCAATCACGGAACTCGACAAGCTCGTCCGCAACGGGCTCTCGCAGGAGGACTTCGAGCGCACGCGCGGATACCTCATGAAGAACGTGTACGTCATGACCGCGACCCAGAACCAGCAGATCGGCTACGCCCTCGACTCGAAGTGGTACGGGATCGGGGAGTTCACGGGCTTCATGCGGGAGCAGCTCGGCCGCCTCTCACGGGAGGACGTCAACCGCGCCATCCGCAAGTACCTCTCGCCCGAGAACCTCTCGATCGTCATCATCACGAAGGACGCGAAGGGCCTGAAGAACGAGCTCGTGTCGGACACGTTCTCCCCCATGACCTACGACGGTCAGAAGCCGCCGGAGCTGCTCGAGGAGGACAAGGTCATCGGGGCCCGCAAGCTCTCGATCGCGCCGGAGAAGGTGAGGATCACGCCGGTCGACGAAGTGTTCGCGCGCTGAGCCCGGGCGGCGAGATCAGCCCTTCTCGGCGATCCGAAGGACGGCGGCGCCCCGAACGGCCCCCTCCTTGACGCGCAGGATCGCCTGGCCGGCCTGCTCGAGCGGGTAGGTTTCGGTTTGCGCACGCACGGGAATCCGCGCCGCGAGCTCGAGAAACTCCCGGGCGTCGCGGCGCGTGAAATTCATGACGCTTCGCAGGCAGCGCTCGCCGTAGAGCGCCTCGTAGGGAAGGCTCGGAATGGGGCTCATGTGGATGGCGTTCACGGCGACCGTGCCGCCGCGGTCCACCTGCTCGAGCGCCGCGCGGACGACCTCGCCTGCGGGTGCGAACGTCACGGCAGCGTCCAGCCGAGGCCCCGGGTCGTCGAAGGTGTCGCCGGCCCAGACGGCCCCCATTTCGCGCGCGAGGTTCCGGTGGTGCGCCTCGCGCGTGAAGGCGTAGACCTCGCATCCCCAGTGGAGCGCGACCTGGATCGCCAGGTGCGCGGACGCTCCGAAACCGAAGAGCCCCAGCCGGCCGCCGGGGCGGATTTCCGAAACACGCAGCGACCGGTAGCCGATGACTCCCGCGCAGAGCAGGGGCGCCGCACGGTCGGCCGAGACACCCGGCGGAAGCCTGCATACCCAGGACGCGTCGGCGGTCATTCGTTCCGCGAAGCCGCCGTCGCGGTCCTTGCCCGTAAACGTTGCCGCGGCACAGAGATTCTCCCGCTCGGAGAGACAGAATCGGCATCGTCCGCAGGTCGAGGCGACCCAGCCGACCCCCACCCTTTCGCCGGGCGACAGGGTGTCGACGCCCCGGCCGACCTGCAGGATCCTGCCAGCCGCCTGGTGCCCCGGCACGACCGGAAGCCGAGCCTCGACCTCCCCCTCCAGGATATGCAGGTCGGTCCGGCACACGCCGCAGGCCTCGACCGCGAGGAGCACCTCGCCCGGCCGGGGTCGGGGCTCGGGCAGATCCTCCAGGGAGAGGGGCATCTGCTCCGCGGGACCCGGTTTCCTGAGATTCTGCGCTTTCATCGCCGCGCCGATTCTGACTTATCCTGAGGGCGCGCGATGAGGCGGATCGACGCCCTGCTGACAGACTACGCCTCGGACCACCGTACCCGGGGCAACCTCGTGTGCCACGCCCTCGGTATCACCTTGATTCTGTATGGAGCCGTGGCGATGCTGCTGGAGGTCCGGCTCCCCGTGCCGCCGTGGTCGGCGGCCGAGGTCCTGATCGTCTCGATCGTTCTCTTCGACGTGAGCCTGAACGTGCCGCTCGCCCTGACGATGCTCGCCGAAACCGCTCTCTTCGACCTGCTCGCGCGCGCGGTCGGCGACTGGCGGCTGGGGGCCGCCGCCTTCGGGGCCGGCTGGCTCCTTCAGGCGATCGGGCACGCCGGCTTCGAGAAGAACCGGCCGGCCTTCTTCCGAAGCGTGATCCATCTGATGGTCGGGCCACTCTTTCTCTGGAACGAGCTCCTGCGCGTCCGGCCCGTCACCCGCGGCTAGCCTCAGCAGAAAGTCGTCAGGATCGCATTGGGGTGCTCGAGGCGGTAGCCCTCCCCCGCGGGGTCGGGGTCGATGTCGAGCACGGCTCCGGAAAGCCTCGCGTACGCCTCGGGATCCATGACGACCGGGATCCCCGAGGCCTCGAACCGATGTCCCCCCTCCGGAGGATTTTCCTCGACGGCGATCCGGAAGCCCGTCCCCCCGCAGCCGAGCAGGTGCCGCACCGTCAGGGCCGCCCGGCTGAAGTCCGCCTCGCGGCGCAGGCGGTCCGCCGCCGCCGCCGTGATCGTCAGAGGACCGCCGGACATAGGATGCCGATTGTATGGCCCGTCGGACCCCGGTGACAGCGGTATCGATCGCGGCGTCCGATTCCGGAGGAGGCGCCGGAATTCAAGCCGACCTCCTCACATTCGCAGCCCATGGCGTTCACGGAGCTACGGTCATCACCGCCGGCACCGCGCAGAACACCCGGCGCGTCACTGCCGTGGAGACCTTCTCCTCGCGCTTCGTTACGCGCCAGATCGACGCCGTCTTCTCGGACTTTCGTCCTCGAGCGGTCAAGGTCGGCATGCTCTTCGATGCTCCCCGAATTCACGCGGTGGCGCGGGGCCTGCGCCGCTGGAAGGCGCCTCGGGTGGTTGTCGATCCCGTGATGCTGGCCAAGTCCGGTGCCCGGCTGCTCGGCCGGGCGGCGCTCTCGAGCCTCAAGAAGGAGCTGATCCCCCTGGCGGACCTCGTCACCCCCAACCTGCCCGAGGCCCAAGCTCTTTCCGGATTGAGGATCCGCACGGAGTCCGACCGGCGCCTGGCGGCGGGGATCATCGCGGACCTCGGGGCGCGCGCCGTCCTGATCAAAGGCGGGCACGGCCCAGGACGCCGCGTCTGCGACCTGCTCTTCGACGGGCAATGCTTCACGACGTTCACCGCGGAGCGAATCCCCACGCGAGCCACTCACGGCACGGGTTGCACGCTCTCCTCGGCGATCGCCGCGAACCTGGCTCTGGGTCTCGGTCTCGAGGAGGCCGTCCTTCAGGCCATCGCGTACCTGCGCTCCGGCCTCGCGCACGGGCTCTTCCCGGGCGGCGGCTTCGGACTGCCCGACCACTTCCCCGGGCCTCCCGCTTCGTGCCGACGTTAGCCGGTCGCCTCTTCGAACACGCCGAGCGCCTTGTTCTTGCGAGCCCGATGCGCGGGGATGCACATGCCGTTCATCGCGATGTAGACGCCGGGGGGCAGCACCTGGGCGAAGGAGAGGGCGCTTCCGAGATTGAAGAGGCCGTCGGAGCTGCCGAAGGCGTATGGCACCATGGCGCCCGTCAGGACGATCGTCTTGCCGGTCTGCCCCGCCGCGAGGATGCGAGCCGTCTCGACCATGGTGTCCGTGCCGTGCGTGATCACGATCTGCCGCTCGGGGGCCTGCCGGCAGTTGTCGAGAATCGTGCCGCGGTCCGCCTCGCTCATCTCGAGACTGTCGACCATCATGATCGTATGCGTGCCGACCTCCAGCCGGCAGCGTCCCAGCCGGAGCATTTCGGGGACGTGCGTGTCCTTGAAGAAGAGCTTCCCATCGAGCTCGTCGTACTCCTTGTCGAAGGTGCCGCCGGTAATCAGGATTCGGACGGTCATCCCTCAAGCCCAGTAGTCGAAGGGATACCCGAGGCCGCCGTAGGCGTCCTCCGCGATGGCCGTCGGCTCGGCGTCGCGGGTTCTGTCCATCTCCTTCAGGTGGCCCACCATTCGGTACTTCGCGCCCTGCACGAAGTTTCGGGCCACCCGCACTTCTCCGGAGGCCTTTTCGCTCCCCCTGCGCGAAACAGCGAGCGTGGCCCGCGAGATCGCGGCGAGGCTCGCATAGAGATCGATGGCCACGTTGGCCAGCCGTTCCTGGTGGTACTGCTTGCCGAGCACTCCCTTGCCGTACTTGCGCAGCAGCGTCTCGACGGCGCCGGCGGCCGCAGCGGCGTACTTGCAGACCACCTCGCCCTCTTTCTGAAGCTCAGGCGCGGCGCGCTCGAGGCGTCCGGGCGCCACGTAGCCTCGGATCTTGCGGGCGGCGTAGTCCGACAGGACGCCGAAGGACGTCAGCGGCGCCTTCATCGCGCGCGCCACCTCCTGCAGGTCCTCGCCGGCGTCCCGCATCCCCGACATCGCGACCAGGGCGCGCAGGATCTCGTTGGTCCCCTCGAAGATCATGTTGATCCGCGAGTCGCGAAGCGCGCGCTCGTAAGGGTATTCCTCCATGAAGCCGTTGCCTCCGGCGATCTGGAGAGCGTCGTTGATGGTCTGCCAGGCGCACTCGGTTCCAAACACCTTGCAGCAGGCCCCCTCGAGCGAGTAATCCGGCAGCCCGCGGTCGAT
Source organism: uncultured Acidobacteriota bacterium (assembly GCA_963801275.1). Taxonomy (GTDB): domain Bacteria; phylum Acidobacteriota; class Thermoanaerobaculia; order UBA5066; family Gp7-AA6; genus DATBFU01. The sequence goes on from CAWDEF010000001.1 coordinate 389,596, forward strand.
CAGGCCGGCCGTCAGGTAGACCATTGCCTCGAGCGCGTAGGTGTTGGTCACCATGCGCGCGAATTTGGCGCGGATCATCTCGAAGTCGGCGATGCGCGTCTGGAACTGGCGGCGCTGCGTGGCGTGCTGGGCGGCGGCCCGGATCATGGCCTTGGATCCGCCGATGCACCCGGCGCCGAGCGAGGTCCGCCCCGTGTTCAAGACCTCCACGGCGATCTTGAAGCCCTGCCCGCGCGCGCCCAGAACATGAGAGGCGGGCACGCGGACGTTGGTCAGGGTGATCGGAACGGTCGAGGATCCCTTGAGGCCCAGTTTCTGCTCCTCCCGGCCGGCCTCCACCCCTGCCAGGTCCTTCGTGACGACGAACGCCGTGATCCCGCGGTGCGCGTCCTTCGCTCCGAGTCGGACGTCCCGGGCAAACACGGTGAAGAACTTCGCGAAGCCGCCGTTGGAGATCCAGTGCTTGTTTCCGTTCAGCACGAAGGTGTCCGTCGCCGCGTCGTAGTCCGCCGTCGCCTGGATCGACGCGGCGTCGGAACCCGCCTCCGGCTCGGTGAGTGCGAAGGCCGCGAGCATCTCGCCCGAGGCAAGCGCCGGAAGCCAGCGCGCCTTCTGCTCTTCCGTACCGAAGAGCAGCAACCCCTTCATGCCGATCGATTGATGGCCGCCGATGAGGATCCCGAGCGAGGCGTCGGTCGTCCCGACCTCTTCCATGACCCGGCAGTAAGCGGAGGCCGAGAAGCCGTACCCGCCGTACGCCTCGGGAATCGTCATGCCGAAGGTGCCCAGCTCGGCGAGCCCCCGGACCACCTGCTCCGAAAATCCGTGCTCGCGCTCGACGCGCCGGGAATCGATGTGATCGCGGGCGAAGTTGCGGAAGGAGTCGAGGAAAGCGGACACCGTCTCCCGCTCCTCGGCCGAGACCTCGGGATAGGGAAAGAGCAGATCCTCGGGCACCCGGCCCGTGAAGAGCGAGCGGATCGGGGACTGAACGAGGATTTCGGATTCGGCGGCTCCTGCTGTCGTGGTTTGAGCGGTCATGACCGTGCCTCTCCATGGATCCGAGCTTCCGACGGAAATGTCACTTGCGGGCGTTCGGGGTAGAAGCGTCCTCCCGATTCTCCGAGGATGTGGATCGACTCGGCCGCCAGGAACCGCGAGCCGAAACGGGCGGCGAGCTCCTTCAACCAGGCGAGCACGTGGTCGAGGCCCACCGCGTCGGCGTGGCGCAGCAGGCCTCCCCGGAACGGCGGAAAGCCCGTTCCGAAGACCATCGCCAGATCGAGCTTGGCCGGCGCTTCGACGACCCCGTCCTCGAGGCAGTACGCTGCTTCGTTGATCATCGGAAGGACCAGCCGGGCCTCGATGGTGTCCCGGGCGACGGGAGGCGATTCCTTCGGCTCGACCCCGAGCGCCCGATAGGCCTCCCGCGACGGCGCGCGTCGCCGTCCGCGCTCGTAGTCGTAGAAGCCCTTGCCCGACTTTCGGCCGAGCCTTCCGGCCGCGACCAGCGCTTCGTCGCCGGCCGGCCGCATGCGCTCGGGAAAAGCCGCCTGGAGCGTCTCCCCCGCCTTCACCGCGACGTCCAGTCCGACGTCATCGAGAAGGGCGATCGGCCCCACGGGCATGCCGAACTCGGTCATGACGCGGTCCACATCCTCGATCCGGCAGCCCTCCTTGATCAGGCGGACCGCTTCCGACAGGTACGGCGCGAGGATGCGGTTGACGAGAAAACCCGGCGAGTCCCTCACCACCACCGGTGTCTTGCCGAGCGTCTTGGCCAGATCGAAAACGGTCGCCACCGTTTCGTCGGAGGTTCGGTCTCCGCGGATGACCTCCACAAGCGGCATCCGGTGCACGGGATTGAAGAAGTGCATCCCGGCCACGCGTCCCGCCTCGACCGCGCCCGCCGCGATCTCCCGGATCGGCAAGGTCGACGTGTTCGAGGCGAAGATCGCCTCCCGCGGGACGACCGCCTCCCAGTCCTTCAGAACGGCCCGCTTCACGGCAAGCTTCTCGACCACCGCCTCGATCGTGATGTCGCAGCGCGCGAATCCCGAAAAATCGAGCGCCCCCGAGAGGAGCGCCATCTTGCCGTCCATCTCGCGTGCGGTCAGGCGCCGCTTCGCGACGGCCTCCCTCCAGATCCGCGCGGCCGCAGCGAAGCCCCCGGCGAGCGCCTTCGGGTCGATGTCCTTCATCCGCGCCGGGATTCCCTTGTCCGCGGCAAGCTGCGCGATCCCGCCCCCCATCAACCCCGCGCCGAGCACGCCGACGCGCGCGACGGACCGGGCAACAGCGCCCGACGGCACGCCGGTCTCCTTCTTGATCTCTTCGGTCTGGAAGAAGATCTCGAGCAGGTTTCGCTGGACGGGACCGCCGAAGATGTTCCCGATGTGCCGGGCCTCCGCCTCGAGGCCCTCCGCCACGGGACGTCCATATCCCTCTTCCACGACCTGGAGGGCCTCGAGCGGCGCCGGGTAGTGCCCTCCCGTCTGCTTGAGAACGGTTTCGCGCGCCTTCGCGAAGACGAGCCGTCGGCCAAGAGGGTTTCCTTCCAGCGCGAAAGCGGTCAGATCCCTCGGCCTGCGCCTGCCTCGCGGCTTCGCAGACTTCAGCTTGCCTGCCGCAAATCGCCCGGCGAACTCCTCGAAGATCGGAGCCGGGACCGCCTCGTCCACGAGGCCGATCTTCCTGGCCCGGCGCGCGTCGATCTGTTTGCCGGTCAGGATCAGGTCGAGGGCCGCTTGCAGGCCGACGAGCCTCGGCAGCCGCGTGCAGCCTCCCCAAGCGGGGAAGATCCCCAGGCGCACCTCGGGCAGGCCGATGCGGGCTTTGGGGGCGTCGGACATCAGGCGGTAGTCGCAGGCGAGGGCGAGCTCCGTACCGCCTCCCAGGCAGACGCCGTTGATGGCCGCCACGGTCGGGAACGGCAGGCGCGCGAGCTGCTCGAAGAGAGCCTGCCCGCGCTCGACTCCGGCACGCGCCTCCTCCGAGCCGATCCCCTTGAATTCCTTCAGGTCGGCTCCGGCGATGAAGATGTCGGGCTTGCCGCTGCGGACGAGGAGCCCCCGCAGTCGCGGTTCCCGGGAGAATCGCACCAGGATCTCGGAGAGCTCGGCGAACACCTCACGGGAGAACTTGTTGACCTTCTCCCCCTGCAGGTCGAAGGTCAGCACGCCCAACCCGTCGTCCCGAATCTCCAGCGCGAAGGCGCTCACATGGCCTCCAGGACGATCGCGCCTCCCTGGCCTCCCCCGATGCACATCGTGGCCAGGCCGAGCTCCGTCCCGCGGCGCCTCATCTCCTTCAAGAGAGTCGTCACGAGACGGTTCGCCGAGGAGCCGACTGGGTGCCCGAGCGCGATCGCGCCTCCGTTGACGTTCGTGCGTTCCCAGTCGATCTCGCCCACCGGCCCTCGCGTGCCGTACTTGGCGTGCCAGGCGGCGGAGGGGAAGACGCGGGCGTTGGCGAGCACCTGGGCCGCGAAGGCCTCGTTGAACTCCACCAGGCCGATGTCCTTCCAAGCCACACCCGCGCGCTCGAGCGCGAGAGGCACGGCGACCGCGGGACCGAGGCCCATCCGCTCGGGCTCCAGGGACGAAAAGGCAAATCCGCGGATCTTTCCGAGCGGCCGGAAGCCCCGCGTCCGCGCCGCCTGCGCGCTCATCACGAGGGTGGCGGAGCCCCCGTCGGTGATCTGCGAGGAGTTTCCGGCGGTCACCGTCCCGAACTTCCTGTCGAAGTAGGGGCGTAGCTTCGCGAGCGCCTCCATCGTCTGGTTCTCCCGCACGCCGTTGTCCGCCGTGGCGAGCTCCTTGTAGTCGGGCGGAATCGGCACCGGGACGATCTCTTCGGCCAGGCGCGCACGCGCCGCCGCCGCGCGCTGGTGCGAGCGCAGCGCGAAGGCGTCCTGCTCTTCCCGGGAGATGCCGTGTTCCTTGGCCAGAAGCTCTGCCGTTTCTCCCATGTTGAGCCCGCAGACCGGGTCGGTGAGTCCCATCTGCAGTCCGATCTCGGGACGGAAGTGTCTCGGTCGGAACTTGGCCGCCGCTCCGACGCGGCGGGCCAGATCCTTCGCCGTGAAGACCTCCGCGAAGACCTCCCGCCCTTCCTTGGAGTACAGCAGCGGGATGTTCGACATCGACTCGACGCCTCCCGCCACGATGGCGTCGGCGTCCCCCGCGGCGATCCGATACGCCGCGTCCACGACCGACTCCAGGCCCGAGCCGCAGAGCCGGTTGACCGTATAGGCCGGGACCCGCGGCGGCACGCCCGCGCGCAGAGCGGAGACGCGCGCCACGTTGACGGCGTCGGGCGGCTCGGCGATGTTGCCGAGGATGACCTGGTCGAGCGCCTCCCCCTCGAAGCCCGTACGGGTCAGGAGCTCGCCGACGACGATGCGGCCGAGCTCCTGCGCCGGGACGTCCTTGAGCAGCGTCCCCGCCCGGGTGTACGGCGTCCGGAGACCGTCGACGACGACGACCTCACGCGACATGCGACCTTTCGGCCGCCTGGTACATGGCTTCGATGAGCCCCTGGTAGCGGTCCTCCAGGATGCGCCGCTTGACCTTCAGCGTCGGCGTGATCGAGCCATCCTCGATCGTGAGGTCCTGCGGAAGAACGGCGAACGCCCGGACCTGCTCATGGTGAGGCCGGTCGGCGTTGTACGTGTCGATCTCCCGCTGGAAGAGGCGCCGGATCTCGGGATCCGCGTCGATGGCCGACCAGTCGACGGTCCTGCCGCCGGCGGAAGCCCAGTCCTTGAGACGGTCGAAGTTGGGAACGATCAGGGCGGCCAGGAACTTCTGACGGTCGCCGATCACGATCGGCAGGCTGACGAATGGCGACCTCTTCAACTCGTTCTCGATCGGCTGCGGGGCGGCCTTCTTTCCCCCGGCGAGCACGATCAGGTCCTTCTTACGGTCCGTGATCGACAGGAAACCGTCGCGGTCGAGGTGGCCGATGTCGCCGGTGTGAAACCAGCCTTCCGTGTCGATCGCCTCGGCGGTGGCCGCGGGCTTCTGAAAGTATCCCTTCATGATGTGCGGACCGCGCGAGAGGATCTCACCGTCCGGGGCGATCCTGACCTCGACGTCCGGGATCGGGCGCCCGACCGTGCCCAGCCGCCAGGCCCCGGGGCCGTTGACCGTGATCACCGGCGAGGTCTCCGTCAGGCCGTAGCCCTCGTAGATCGTGACACCGGCCCCGAGAAAGAATTCCGCCAGGTCGCGCGACAGCGGTGCGCCTCCCGAGACGGCGAAGCGGAATCGCGACCCGAGCGCATGGCGAATCTTCGCGAAGACCAGGCGGTCGGCCAGCTTGACCCGGCGCGCCAGGCCCGGGGGAATCGGCTCGCCCCGCTCCTCGTACGCGAGCCTCTCCCGGCCCATCCGGACCGCCCAGGCAAAGATCTTCCTCTTGACGGCGCTTCCCTTGTCGGCCTTCTCGCGAATCCGGGCGTGCACCTTCTCGTACACCCGGGGCACGGCGCCGAAACAGGTGGGGTTGACCTCCAGGAAGTTGTCCTTGAGCTTGTCGATCGACTCGGCGTAAGCGATCGTCGCGTGCCGGTAGAGATAGGCGTAGTCGAGCATCCGCTCGAAGACATGCGAGAGGGGCAAGAACGAGAGCGCCGTCGCGTCGCCGGTGATGGGGACGACGCTGCAGCAGGAAACGACGTTTGATACGAAGTTCCCGTGCGTCAGCATCGCTCCTTTGGGCTCGCCCGTCGTGCCCGAGGTGTAGATGATGGTGGCCACGTCGTCCGGGCGGACCCGCGCGGCGCGCTGCTCGAAGACGGCCGGGCTCATCTCCAGGGTCGGCCGGCCCTTGTCCACAAGCTGGTGGAACGTCAACGACCCGGCCTCGCCCGGTGCTCCCCCCTCCATCGCGATCACGTACTCGAGCGCCGGGCACTCGGCCTGGATCGACCGGATCTTGAAGAGTTGCTCGTGGCCGGAAACGAAGATGGCGCGCGCCGAGCAGTCGTTCAAGAGCGTCTTGATCGGAACCGCGGGCAGGGTCGGATAGATGGGAACGGACCACGCTCCGGCGCACTGGATCGCGTAATCCGACATGGCCCACTCGGGCCGGTTCTCCGACAGGATGGCCACCCGGTCGCCCGGCTGGATGCCCAGGCCATTCAACCCGAGAGAAAGCGCTCGGACGGTGAACCCGAAGTCAGACGCGGCGATCGTCCGCCAGGCTCCGGCCACCTTGGAGATCAGGAGATCCGGCTTGCCCGAGGCCGCCGCCGACAGGAAAATGTCGCAAAGCGTCCGGATCTCGCTCATCATGCCGCCCTCCGCGCCGTCGCGCGATTGTGTCGTGCCCCCTCGGCCCGGTCAAGATGCGCCCGGATCGCGGGTAACATCGAAGCATGGCGGTCGCCCTGCTGCTGACGACGGCCCTGGCTCTGGCCGGTTTTCTCTACACCTCGATCCAGGGGTTCGCCGTGTCGTCGGGCCTCGCCGCGGGAGCAGCCGACGCCGGGGCGCTCGTGACGCGCCACGTGGGAATCGCCATCCCGACCATGCTGCTGTCGCTCTTCTCCCAGTCGATGGTGATCTTCTACTTCATCGGGACCGGGCGGCTGGTCAAGGACGAGACGGCCGCTTTTGCCGCGAACGAGCGCCGGGCGATTCTGCGAGCGCTCTCCGGCTTCAAGCGCAGAACCTCGCCGCCGGCCACCTTCGCGCTCCTCTCCGCGATCGCGGTCTTCGTCCTGGGCGGCGCCGCGCACACCCGGGCCCTCGCCCCATGGGTTCACCTCGCCGCCTCGGGGGCGGCTGTCCTCCTCCACGCCTGGGCGCTTTCGGCCGAATGGCGCGCCTTCGGAGAGAACACGGCCCTGATGAACGACCCGCGCGCCTACGCACACCGCGCCGATGCCGCGCCCTCCGGCTAGCACGGGCCTCGGTCTTACTTCCCGAGGGCCTTGCGAATCTTCGCGAGGTGGTGCCAGCTGTGTCGCAGGGCATGGTCCTCGACGAAGAACTGTGCCGTGAGGATCGCGTCCCCGTTGAGCGAGACCGTGTTGGCGCGGTCGAGCTCCTCGTCGCTGAACGCCTGCACGGCTTGCGCAGCGGCCTTCGAATTGCGGCGAACGAACGCGATGGCCTCGGCCTTTCCGACGTCGGCGTGCTCGAGGGCATGCTTCGCGTTGATGCCGGCGACATCGTCCCAGGTGACGCCGGCCACCGGCTTTCCCGACGCCAGGGTCTTCGCGAGATCCACCTCGATCGGGTACATGTTCCCCACGTGATGCACGATGACGCCGACCGTCCGCCCGTCGGGAGGAACGACTTTCTTCCAGTCGGTGTCGCTCAGCGTGTCGGCGAAGGCGGCCAGCCCCTCGGCGCCCTTCTCGATTCTCTCCGCGAGCGCTTCGGCCCTTCGGCTCATACGATCCTCGCTTTCCCCCGCGTCGCGCGGGCTCCCATCCGGGCGCATCGTACCGCCACTCGCCCGGAAGCGTTACGATCGGCGCGCCATGCCCCCCTCCCCGCTCTCGGGAAAGATCGCGCTCGTCACGGGAGCGGGAGTCCGGCTGGGACAGGCCGCGGCGCTCGCGCTCGCGCGGGAGGGCGCGGACGTGGCGGTCCACTACCGTTCCTCAGCCGACGGGGCCCGGGACCTCGTCGCCCGGCTCCAGGCGGGCGGCCGCCGTGCCGCGGCCATCGCGGGGGACCTCGGCTCGCCCCAGGACTGCCGGCGCGTCGTGAGGGGCTGCCTCGATGAGCTCGGCGGAATCGACCTCCTCGTGCATTCGGCCGCGAATTTTCATCGCGCCTCGCTCGAGGAGACCGACGAGGCGCTTTGGGACTCCGCGATGGACGTCAACGCGCGCGCTGCGCTGCTGCTCGCTCGGGAAGCCGCGCCCATGCTGCGGGACCGGCGCGGGCGCATCGTCTTGATCTCCGATCTGATGGCAACCCGGCCGCAGCGTCGCTACGTCGCACATGCCGCGTCCAAGGCCGCCGTGGAGGGCCTCGTGCGGGCCCTCGCCGTGGAGCTCGCGCCCGAGGTCTCGGTCAATGGCATCGCCCCCGGCGCGGTGCTCCCTCCCGACGGCACGCCGGCGGAGGTTGCGCAACGGTGGGCGCGGAGAGTCCCCCTGCAGCGCCTGGGAGACCCGGAGGACGTCGCTCGAACGGTCCTGTTTCTCTGCGCCGGGCCTGCATACATCACCGGTCAAATCATCGCGGTGGACGGGGGACAGGGGCTCGGCTAGGCAGCCTCCCCAGGGAAGCCTCCCTCTCCCGGCGGAAGAGCGTTGGAGCGGCGGGTCTAGAAACTGACGGCTAGGGCCGCCTCTGGCCGGAAGGGTCGCTTCGTGCCTGACGCCGCCTGGTGCGCGCTTCTTCCCTCATCTGCATGAGGCGCTTCCACTGGTCCGGTGTGAGCACCTGCTTCATGTCGAGGATCATCATGGCGCGCGCCTTCTGAAGCTCCTTGCGGGCATTCTCGACGGCATCAATCTTCTGCTCGACGTCGGCGCGGCTCGAGGACTTGTCGTCCATGGCGACCTGAAGATCGAGCTGCCGCTTCTCGAGGTCCCCCTTCAGATCGATCAGGCGGGGCCTCGCCTTGACGAAGATCTTCTCGATCTTCTCGGATTGCTCGGCGGTCAGCGCGAGCTCCTGGGCGACTCGCGGCCGCTTCCACCACTTCCCGTCCGGCACCTGAGGCAGGGACGCGGCCGGGATCGCCCCGAGCAGGAGCGCCAGGAGAGCAGCGCGGCGCCTCACAGCGCCTCCTCGTCGGGCGCTGCGGGATCGGGCGCGAGACCGTTCCAGTCGGCCGCCTCTTCGCCACGCGAAAGGGAGGCGACGTCCCGCAGCAACGCGTCGTCTGCCCGGTCCTCGGGCGAAAGCTCGAGGCTCTGCGCGCGCGCCGAAACCGCTGCCGGAACGGAAGGGGCAAAACGCCCGGACCGGCCCCAGGGCACGACGAGAGCTGCGATCAGAAGCATCGCCGCGAGCCCCGCGGCCCAGGGAAGCGCGCGGAACCGGCGTTCACCCGGCGAACGGCGCAGCGCCGCCAGCGTCCGATCCTCTTGCGCACGCCACTCCTCCGGCGAGCGCCGCATGACCGGCTCCACCTCGTCGTGGGCAAGCTGTCGAACGGCGCTCTTCCACTCTTGAAGCGACCGCCCGCACCGCGTGCAGGAGAGCAGGTGCGCGGGCACGGCTTCGGGCTCACCGGCCGGAGGAAGGGCGAGCCCGAAGAGCTCCTCGTCGGTCAGATGTCCGGATCGGACCGGGCGTTCCATGGCCTACCGGCTCTCCCGGAAATCGCGCAGCCGTAAACGGATCTTCTCCGCGGCCCGGAAGAGGTGCGACTTGATGGTTCCCGCCTCGAGGCCCGTGATCTCCGCGATCTCCGGGATGGAAAGCTCCTCGAAGTGCTTCAGGCGAAAGATCGCCTTCTGGCGGGGCGAGAGGTCCTCGATGGCCCGCCGCAGGCGCTCGCGGATCTCGCGCGAGAGGGCGAGGCGCTCGGGGGAGGGATCCGGGTGCGCAACGGTGTCCCGCGGTCCCGATGCCTCTTCCCCGCCCTCGGTGTCGCGCGGGGTCTGGTGGAAATAGACCACGAGGCGGCGGCGCTTCAAGCGATCCTTGCACCAGTTGATGCAGATGCGGGTCAGCCAGGTCTCGAAGGCGGAGCCCTCGCGAAATTCGTGGAGGTTGCGGTAGGCGCGCACCAGGGATTCCTGGGCCGCGCAATCGGCCTCTCCCTGGTCGCGGAGCATCCGGTAGGCGACCCGCGTGATGCGGCGCTGGTAGCGGCGCACGAAGTACTCGAAGGCGTCCCGGTTGCCGGCGCGGACCTCCGCAATCAGCTGCGCCTCGTCGACTCCCGGATCCGTCTGCCGGGGGATCATGCGGGCCAGGGCTTCCACATTAATTGGACGATCGGCACCCGAGCGAGTTTACGCTCGATGAAGGGATTCGGCGCCTACGGAAGACGCCAGAAGGGCTCTGGAACGGTTCGAAAGGTAACATCGGCACGTGCCAGGCGAGCAGGTCATCCTCGTCACGGGGTCCTCGAGCGGGATCGGCCTCGCCACGGCCCGTGAGCTGGCGGGTCGAGGACACCGCGTCTACGCCTCGGCACGCGAACCGGAGAAAGTGGGCGGGCTCCTCCCCCTGCCCAACGTCCTCCCGCTCCGCCTGGACGTCGCGGAGGCCGGCGCCGCCGCGGCCGCCGTCGGGCAGATCCTGGCCCGCGAGGGGCGGCTCGACGCTCTGGTGAACAATGCCGGATACGCGCAGTACGGTTCGACCGAAGATGTCTCCCCACAAGAGTGGCGGCGGCAGTACGACGTGACCCTCTTCGGGGCGATCGAGGCGATTCGCGCCGCGCTTCCTCCCATGCGGGAGGCGCGGCGGGGAACGATCGTGAACGTTTCCTCCGTCGCCGGCAAGGTCACGGTGCCGTTTGCGGCCCCCTACTGCTCGGCCAAGCATGCCCTGGAGTCGGTCTCCGACTCCTTGCGCGTGGAGGTCGCTCCCTTCGGGGTCCGGGTCGTGATCGTCGAGCCCGGCCCGATCGACACCCGATTCGACGATCGTGCCCTGGAAACGGTCGGCGAGATCCTGCGCCGTCCCGGTCCTTACTCTCCCCTCTACGGCGGCGCCGAGCGCGCCATGAAGGGAGACTTCCAGATGGGAAAGCTTCCTCCCGACGCCGTGGCCCGCGTCATCGCGGACGCGATCGAGGCCGAGCGGCCCCGCGCGCGCTACCGGATCACGAGCATGTCGAAGCTCCTGATCCCCCTGAAGGCGGTGCTCCCCGACCGGCTTTTTGATGCCGCGTTTCGGCGGTCGCTGCGGATTCCGCGCAAGCTGTAGCCGGAGCGCCCCGTCCCCGCGCCCCGAGGTCCCCGGCCTGTCTGGTGGGGCCGGGCGGACTCGAACCGCCGACCTAGAGTTTAGGAAACTCTTGCTCTATCCGCCTGAGCTACGGCCCCGCCGCGCAGACTCTAGCCGATCAGAGCCCGGCATACGTATATAACGCGGCCTGCGCGCGCAGCGCCGAGGAGGGTTCTCGATGCGTTCGTTGCTTGCCGGGGTTCTGCTGTCCACGCTGTCGCTTCCGGCCGCGGGAGACGGCGGCGCCCCGGTTGTGTTGCCCGAGTGGAAGGCGCAGGTCGACGCCTTGCTGGCCGAGTACGATCGCTCCGACTCGCCCGGCTGCGCGCTCGGGGTTTTTCGGGACGGCCGCATCCTCTACGCACGCGGCTACGGGATGGCCAATCTCGAGCTCGGCGTCGCCGACTCGCCTCAAACCGTCTTCGACGTCGGCTCGCTCGGCAAGCAGTTCACGGCCTTTTCGATCCTTCTGCTCGCGCGCGACGGCAAGCTTGCTCTCGACGACGACATCCGGCGTTTTCTCCCCGAGATCCCCAACTACGGCAGTCGCGTCACGATCCGGCATCTGCTGCACCACACGGGGGGCCTGCGGGACTACATCGGGCTGCTCGAGCTCGCCGGCGCGCACGAAGAGGACGTCACGACCGAGGGCGAAACACTCGAAGCGCTCGCGCGGCAGCGGGCTCCCCTCTTTCCGGCCGGCGAGCGGTACCTCTACAGCAACACGGGCTACTTCCTGCTCGGCCTCATCGTCAAACGCGCGAGCGGCAGGAGCCTGCGCGAGTTCGCGCAGGAGAAAATCTTCGGACCGCTCGGAATGACGCACACCCAGTACAACGAGGACCACACGCGCGTGATCCCGAACCGCTCGACGGGCTACACGCCGCGGGAGGGAGGCGGCTTTTCGATCGTGATGTCCAACTTCGAGCAGAACGGCGACGGCGGTGTCCTGACCTCGGTCGAGGACCTGTTTCTCTGGGATCGCAACTTCGCCGATCCCGTCGTCGGAGACCGGCAGGTCCTCCTGGAGATGGAGAGGACGGGTGTCTTGAACGACGGCAGGGCGATCGACTACGCGGCCGGCCTGCGCGTCGGGAGCTACCGGGGACTCCGCACGGTCGGACACACGGGGTCCTGGGCCGGCTACCTCGCCCTGCTCTACCGGTTCCCGGACCAGCGCTTTTCCGTGGCCTGCCTCTGCAACCGCACCGGCGTGAACCGGTTGCGGATCATGCGCCGGATCGCCGACTTCACGCTGGCCGACCAGATGACGCAGCCGCCCGCACCCGCCCCGAAGCCGAGGGCGCGGCTCTCGCTTTCCGCAGTGGAGCTCGCCCGGTACGCCGGAGCCTTCCGGGACCCGAAGACCGAGGCCGTCTGGTTCCTGTCGAGCGAGGGCGATCATCTCGTCGCCGATGCACAGGGTTCCCGGATCGCGCTCGAGCCCATCGCGCCAGGCCGATTCGTTCCCGCCGAAGGCGATCTCGAGATCGCCTTCGAGGAACTCGGCGCCGCCGGCCGACTCTCTTTGACGGCAAGCTGGGAAGGCGAGGAGAGCCAGCGCTTCGAACGGATCGAGCCGTGGTCGCCGTCACCGGCGAACTTGAAGGATTTTGCGGGCCTCTACACGAGCGACGAGGTCCCGGCCCTTTTTCGATTCGCCGTCGCCGGCGGGCGACTGGTCCTGCGCCACCGCGTCCTGTCGGGAGGACCCTGGTCCCCGACGCTGCCGGACTCCTTCGCGCATGGAGAGCAGTCCGTCACCTTCACACGGAACACCGCGGGACGGGTCGAGGGTTTCCGGCTGGCTTCCGGCGACATCACGCGGCTCGTCTTCCGGAGGATTGCGCCCTAGGGAAGCGTCGCATGGCCCACGCGCGGCTTCTCGGGCTCGATGCGGCGGGCGGGCTTTCGGGCGGGAACCTCCTCCGGAACGGCCAGATAGAACCCCTGCCCGTAGGGAATTCCCAGGCGCCGACACTCCTCGAGGTCCTGCGGGGTCTCAATCCCTTCGGCGACGCAGACGGCGTCGATGCGCCGCGCGAGGTTGACGAGCATCTCGACCACGTCGCGCTTGATGGTGTCGTTGTGGAGTCCCGTCACGAGCGTGTTCGCCACCTTGAGGAAGTTCGGCCGCAGCTCCGCGATCGACTGCAGCGAGGCGTATCCCGACCCCGCGTCGTCGATCGCGATCTGGAAGCCATGACGGCGCAGCTCGTTCAAGGCCTCCCGGAAGACCGGAACGTCGCGAATGGCTGAGCGCTCCGTCACTTCGAGCACGACCTTGTCCTTGAGCGCGAAGAGCGCCGGCAGCGCTTCGGGGCCGCGCGTCGAAAGTGCGGCCACCGAGTCCGCCTCCACGTTGATGAAGAGCAGGGGCCCGGCCTGGCCCTGGTACCGCGAGGCCGAGGAGCCCAGGCACAACTGCTCGAGCTCCCAGATCGTCTCGTTCTCGCCGGCGAAGGCGAAGAGCAGTTCCGGGCTCTCAAAGGCTGTGTCGAGAGGCCCCCGGGTCAAGGCCTCGTGCCCGAACAGCTCCATGGTCGAAAGGCTGAAGATCGGCTGGTAAACCGTCCGGATCCGGCCGCGCCGCAGAATGTCCTTGAAGGTCTCCCGCAGGATCGCCTGACGCTCCTCCTCCTTAGTGGAGGCCACGTTGATGGCCTCCCGCAGCGCGCGATACACCAGCCGCTCGATGCGCATCTGCGGATTCGGCCGAATGACCGCGTGCCCTACGAAGACGCCGATCCGCTTGTGGATGCGGGAGCCAAATCCCTCGTCGAGCGTGCCTCGCAGCGACTCCTCGACCTGCCGTGCCTTCCGCTGCAGGCGTGCCAGCGACTCGTCACCCGTCTCGAGGCTGGTAAACACGTAGAAGTCCGAGCCGCCGGCGCGGTTGACCGCTACGAAATCCTCCGTCGCGAAAACGGTGCCGAGCATCCGGCGCAGTGCCTGGCCCGTCTCCCGCAGGAGGCCGTCGAAGACCTCCCAGCCATAAGCCTCCTCGATGTGGCTGTACTGCTCCACGTCCACGATGAGCACGCCCAGATCCCGGTTGTCGAGCAGGCGGTCGCGCAGGGCATCGATGATCACCGGAACCGTCGGCAGCCGGGTCACCGGATCGAAGAGGAGGTTCTTGAAGCGCACCTCCTCGTTCTCGGAGGAGAGGAAGGGTGACGACGGCGATTCGCGACCCTCGAGCAGTCTCTGAACCGTGGCCAGCAGCTTCCGGCGCGTGAACGGCTTGGTGATGTAGTCGTCCGCCCCGGCCTGCATTCCGGTGATCAGGTCGCGGATCTCGTTCTTGACCGTGAGCATCGCGATGGGGACCTGGCGGGTCTCCGGAGCGTTCTTGAGCGTCGTGCAGACTTCCCAGCCCGACAGCTCAGGCATCATCACGTCGAGCAGAATCAGGTCGGGCCGCATCTCGAGCGCCGTCTCGACGCCTTCCCGCCCGTTGTGCGCGGTGTGCGCGGAATAGCCAGCGCCGCCCAGAATCGTCTGAACGATGAGCAGAATGTCGTCGTCATCGTCGACGACGAGAATCTTTTCTCCGGCCATAGTTTTGCTGAGACCGCGCCTGCGCGGAGTGTCGCTATTCTAGCATCAGAACGGAGTGGACCCGGCGCCCGGATAGCTGCCGCTTGCCGTCGAGCTTCGCGAGCTCGATCAAGAAGGTCAGGCCAAGCACCCTGGCCCCGAGCTGCTCGACGAGCTCCGCGGCCGCCCGCGCCGTGCCCCCCGTGGCAAGCACGTCATCGGCGATCAGAACCCGTTCGCCGGGACGGAACGCATCCGAGTGCACCTCCAGGCTATCGCGGCCGTATTCGAGTCCGTAGGACACCCGAACGCTCTCCCGCGGAAGCTTTCCGGGCTTGCGCGCGGGAACGAACCCGAGCGAGAGCTCGCGCGCCAGAGCCGCGCCGAACATGAATCCGCGAGCCTCGATGCCCAGGATCTTGAAGGGCACTTCGGCGCGAAACGGCGCCGCCATGGCCCGCACCGCTTCGGCGAGCGCCTCCGGCGAGGCGAGCAGCGGTGTAATGTCGCGAAAGAGGATCCCCGCCGCCGGGAAGTCGGGCACGTCGCGGATGTAGGAACGCAGATCGGTCATCCGGTGATCTCGAAGGACGCGAAGCCGGTCACCGAGACTTCCTCCACGTCCACGCGGTCCACCTTCCCCGTCCGCGGCCCCTGGCGGAGCCGCGCGAGGTAGCGGTCGACCGCTCCCTCTTCGCCTTCGGCGAGCGCCTCGACGTTTCCGTCCGGGAGGTTGCGCACCCAGCCCTTGACGCCGAGCTCGCGGGCCGTTCGCTCCGCGAAGAAGCGAAAGCCGACGCCCTGCACCCTTCCCGCCAGCATGACCCTGCGGGCGATCACGCGCGAGCCCTTCCGAACTTTCCCACCAGAGGCACGAAGACGACGCTCTCGCCGTCTTCCTGCGCGTAGTCGGTCTTGCGCCGCCGGATCACACGCACGCGCTGGCCCTTCGGAGGCCCGATCGGGACGACGAGGCGCCCGCCGACGGCAAGCTGCGCGAGCAGAGGCTCCGGGACCTCGTCGGTTCCCGCCGTCACCAGGATTCGGTCGTAGGGTGCTGCGGCCGGATAGCCGTAGGTTCCGTCGAAGGCCTTCACCGAAACGTTCCGGCATCCGAGAGCGCGCAGGGTCTGCGAAGCCCGCCGCGCGAGCTCGTCGAGGCGCTCGAGCGAATAAACCGTGCGCGCGAGCAACGAGAGGATCGCCGTCTGATATCCCGAGCCGCTGCCGATCTCGAGCACCTTGTGGTCGGGCTCGATCGCCAGCCGCTGCGTCATCAGACCGACCACGTAGGGCTGCGAAATCGTCTGGCCGAAGCCGATCGGCAGCGAGTGGTCTCCGTAGGCCTTGCCGCGAAGCGGCTCGGGGACGAACAGATGTCGCGGCACCCGGCGCATCGCCTCCAGGACCCGGGGGTCGTCCACTCCGCGCGGCGCAACGAAGCGGGATACCATTTCGCGCCGCTCCGCCTCGTCCCGGCCCGTGCCGGCGGGCGGCTCGAAAGAGGCTGGCATTTGCGGCCATTCTAGCCGGACGTCCCGGCGGGAAGGAAATGGGACGCGCCCCCGTTACAATGGAGTTGTTCGCCCGGACACGGAGGGGGAGCATGGAGAACCGTTGAGCCCACAGGAAACCGCAGAGGTCGCGCCAACCACCGCCGGTGTGTCGCGCGAAGAACTCAAGAAGTGGTACGCGCTGATGCACCTCGCCCGAGTCCTCGACGACCGGGCGCCCAACTACCTGAAGCAGGGACTCGGTTGGAGCTATCACGCCCCTTGCGCCGGACACGATGCCATTCAGCTCGCGCTCGGGATGACATTCCGGCCCGGCCGTGACTACCTCTTTCCCTACTACCGCGATCTCGCCACCTGTGTCGCCGCCGGGATGACCGCCGAAGAGATCCTCTTGAACGGCATGTCCAAGGCGACCGACGTCGCGTCGGGCGGACGGCACATGTCGAACCATTTCGCCAAACCCGAGATCGGCATCCAGAACGTCTCCTCTTGCGTCGCGAATCACGCCCTGCACGCGGCCGGTCTGGCGCGGGCGATCAAGACGTACGGAAAGGACGCTCTCGTCTTCTGCTCCGTCGGCGAGTCTTCGACGTCCGAGGGCTATTTCTACGAAGCCGTCAACGGCGCCTCCCGCGAGAAGCTCCCGGTCATCATCGTCGTCCAGGACAACGGCTACGGAATCTCGGTCCCGAAGTCGGACCAGACCGCGAACCTGGACGCGAGCGACAACTTTTCGGCTTTCAAAAACGTGCGGGTCCTCCATTGCGATGGGCTCGACGTGTTCGACTGCTTCCGTGTCATGCGGGAGGCTGTCACGTACGTGCGCTCGGGCGCCGGCTGCACGATCGTGCATGCGCCGGTCATGCGCATCCACTCCCACTCCAATTCCGACCGCCAGGAGCTGTACCGCTCCCCCGAGGAGCTCGCCGCAGCGCGCGCCGCCGATCCCCTGCCGCGCTTCCGCCGGGCCCTGGTCGAGGGAGGCTCGGTCACCGAAGCCGAGCTCGCTGCGATCGAGGCGCAAAACCTCCAGGCCTACGAGGAAGCGGCCGAGCGCGCCCGGCGCGCGCCGGATCCCGACCCGGGTTCCATCTTCGACTACGTTTCGCCGGAGCCCTGGATGCCACAGGCATGGCCGGAGGGGATTCCCGACGGAACCGGCGAAGCCCTGACCCTCGTGCAGGCCCTCAACCAGACGCTCAAGGAGGAGTTCCGGCGCAACCCCGACACCTACCTCTGGGGACAGGATGTCGCGTACCGGGACAAGGGCGGGGTCTTCAACGTCACCAAGGGCATGCAGCAGGAGTTCGGCCCTCAGCGCGTCTTCAACGGACCGATCGCCGAGGACTACATCCTGGGAACGGCCGACGGCTTCTCGCGCCTCTCGGAAAAGATTCGCGTCGTCGTCGAGGGGGCGGAATTCGCCGACTACTTCTGGCCCGCCGCCGAACAGATGGTCGAGATGTCGCACGAGTACTGGCGCACGCGCGGTCAGTTCGCCCCGAACGTCACGGTGCGCATCGCCTCCGGCGGCTACATCGGAGGCGGCCTCTACCATTCCCAGAACATCGAGGGCTGGCTGACCACGCTGCCGGGGATTCGCGTCGTCGTCCCGGCCTTCGCCGACGATGCCGCGGGACTGATGCGCACGGCGATCCGTTCGCGGGGCCTCACGCTGTTTCTGGAGCCCAAGTTCCTCTACAACCATCCCATGGCGCGCGCGAGCGTACCCGCCGAGTTCGCGGTCCCCTTCGGCAAGGCCCGGCTGCGGCGCGCGGGCACCGATCTGACGGTCGCCGCCTATGGGACGCCCGTCCACTTCGCGCTCGAAGCGGCGCAGACCCTCCAGGACGAGGGCAAGTCGGTCGAGGTGATCGACCTCCGCTCGCTCGTCCCCCTGGATCTCGACGCCGCGGCGGCCTCCGTCCGCAAGACGGGCCGCCTGCTGGTGGCCCACGAGGACAAGGTCCACGGCGGCTTCGGAGGGGAGATCGCCGCGCAGATCCAGGAAGCGGTCTTCCCCTGGCTCGACGCGCCGGTCGGCCGCGTCGGTTCGACCTTCACGCCCGTCGGTTTCAACCGCATTCTCGAGCGGGCGATCCTGCCGTCGACCGAGAGGGTCCTCGCCGCGGCGCGGAAGATCCTGGCGTACTAGCCGCGACTTCGGACGCTCCCCTCGTAGCGCCGGAGTCCCCGCGCTTTTCCTGTTCTCTTCGTTCCGCACGGCACGCCCGGCGATCCGAACGCCGGCCGGTTCCCTGATTCCTTTGCATCATGACGGTTCCCCGGGTCTCAACGGACCATGGTGCCGCCTTCACGCGAGAGACCATTCGGCACCGTGAGCACCTCTTCCGGGTGGCCGCGCTCTTCGTGGCGGGGCTCCTGCTTTTCGTGGCGGTCCGGGCGCTGCTCGTTCCCTCGGACTTCGGCCTCTAAGGTCACTACCGCGCCGGAGCGCTCACCGACATTCGCGCCAAGACGCCGGTGTATGCGGGACGCGCCGACTGCGCCGACTGCCATTCGGACGAAGTCGAGGTCCTGGCCAAGGGCAAGCATGCGCCGATCGGCTGCGAGAGTTGCCACGGGGCGCTCGGCCGACACGCCGCCGACCCCGAGAAAGGCAAGCCGGCCCGGCTCGAGATTCCCGGGCTCTGCCTCACGTGCCACCTGGCCAATGCCGGCAAGCCCAAGGCATTCCCCCGAATCGACCCCGCCGACCACGGCGAGGGGGCCCTCTGCACGTCCTGTCACAAGCCGCACCAACCGGGAGAGTCTCCATGACGACGGATCGCCGCGAGTTTCTCGCCCATGCCGGCAAGTACCTCCTGCTGACCGGCGCGGCCGCCATCGCCTTCGACAAGGTGATGGCCGGCCGCCCCGCCGAGGCGGAGAACTACCACATGACCGACCACTGGTGGGCCTTCGCGATCGACATCGAAAAGTGCATCGGCTGCGGCGGATGCGTGCGCGCCTGCAAGACAGAAAACGGCGTCCCGCTCGAGCCTTTCTACTTTCGAACCTGGGTGGAGCGCTACCACGTGAAACCGGAAGATCCGATCCACCCCGAGGTCGACTCGCCCAACGGGGGCTACGACGGCTTCCGGGAGCTCTACGCCGCCGGCGACGGAAGCAAGAACTTCTTCGTCCCGAAGATGTGCAACCACTGCAGCGACTCTCCGTGCGAGCAGGTCTGCCCGGTCGGCGCCACGTTCCGCAGCCCCGACGGAGTCGTCCTGGTCGACAAGAAGTACTGCCTCGGCTGCCGCTACTGCATCCAGGCCTGCCCCTACGGCTGCCGGTTTCTCGATCCGAGAACCAACACCGCGGACAAATGCACGCTCTGCTATCACCGGATCACGAAGGGCAAGATGACCGCCTGCGTCGAGGTCTGCCCGACCGGAGCGCGAATGCTCGGAGACCTGAAGAACCCCAAGGATCCGATCCACGCGTTCCTCAAGGACAACAAGGTCCAGATCCTCAAACCCCAGATGGCGACGGGAGCCAAGCTCTACTACGCGGGCCTCGACGGCTCGGTGCGCTGAGAGGCGAGGAGAAACGGGATGCCGCCGGTCGAACAAATCTCGGGTTTCATGTACCCGAACGAGATGGAGCTTCAGTGAAGCCTTCTGATCGTCCTCTACCCCTACATTACGGGGCTCGTCGCGGGGGCTTTCATCCTGGCCTCCCTCGCGCGCGTCTTCAACGTCGCCGCCGTCAAGCCGACCTATCGGCTTTCGCTCCTGACGGCGCTCGCCTTCCTCCTCGTGGCCCCGCTTCCGCTCCAGCTGCATCTTGGGCACCCGGAGCGCTCCTTCGAGATGTACCTGACGCCGCACACGACCTCGGCGATGGCGATGTTCGGTTTCGTCTACCTCTGGTACCTGATGGCCGTGCTCGTCCTGGAGATCTGGCTCGACTACCGCCGCGAGATCGTCGAGACCTGGCGCGAGAGCGTTGGCTGGAAGCGGATTCTGTACGGCGCCCTCGCGCTCGGCTCGGACGACATCAGCGACGAGGCCCTCGAGATCGACGAGCGCGTCGGGCGCGTGATCACGATCGTCGGCATCCCTTCCGCCTTCCTGCTCCACGGATACGTCGGCTTCATCTTCGGCTCGATCAAGGCCAACCCGTGGTGGTCCACGCCGATGATGCCGATCGTGTTCCTCTTCTCGGCGATCGTCTCGGGGATCGCCGCGGTCCTGCTTCTCTACATGCTGGTCTCGTGGTTGTCGGGTCGGGAAATCGACATGGCGTGTGTCGACACCGTCGCCCGCTACCTCTTCTACGCCTTCGCGATCGTCTTCTCGCTCGAGCTGCTCGACCTGATCCACCGGGTCTACGAGGCGGACGAGTCGTTCCGAAGCCTCGACTTCATGGTCAAGACGAAGCTCTTCACTTCGCAGATCGTGGTGCAGATCATCCTCGGTACGCTTCTCCCGCTCGGCCTGCTCGGCCTGCTCCAGGTTGTGCGCGTGAGCGCTCAGGCGCGCAAGACGATCGCCGCCGTGTCGGGCCTCCTGACGCTCGCGGGCATCTTCGCGATGCGCTGGAACGTCGTCATCGGAGGGCAGCTCTTCTCCAAGAGCTTTCTCGGCTACACGACCTACAAGGTGCAGTTTGCGACGCGCGAGGGACTCCTTCCGGCGGTCCTGCTTCTGCTGCTCCCCTTCGCCATCCTGTGGGTCCTGATCAAGTTGTTGCCGCCCTGGAGAGAAGAGGCGCCGACCCTTCCTTGACCCGGCGGTCCCGGCCGTTCCCGAGGCGGCTCCCGCGCCGGAGCTCGTCTCCCGGGAACGCTCCCCCTCGGAGTCACGCCGAGAGATCGGGGGCGATCTCCCGGAGCAGCTCCAGCGAGCGATAGTCGGTCAGGTCGAGGTGCAAGGGCGTGATGGAGATGTACTTCTCCGCAACCGCCGCAAGGTCCGTTCCGTCTTCGAGCGCCTCGGAGGACGGAGCCGAGCCGATCCAGTAATAAGGGCGCCCGCGCGGATCGAGCTTCTCGACGACGACCTCGCCGTACCGCCGTTTGCCGAGCGGCGCCACCCGCACGCCCCGGGGCGTTCCGGCCGGGACGTTCACGTTCAGGAGGGTGCCCTGGGGAAGCGTCTTCTCGAGCAGCCGCTCCGCCAGCCGAACGGCGAACGCTGCCGCCGCGTCGAAGTTGAAGCCGGTCTCGATCTCCTGCGAGATGGCCACCGAAGGGATGCCGATGAGCGTCCCCTCGAATGCCGCGGAGACGGTGCCCGAATAGGTCACGTCGTCGCCGAGGTTCAAGCCCAGGTTGATCCCGGAAAAGAGAAGCTGCGGCCGCGCCGCTTTCATGAGATGCAGGATCCCCCAGTTGACACAGTCGGTGGGCGTGCCGTCGACCGACCAGCGGTTCTCGCCCACGAGCTTGGCGCGCAGCGGGTTGTGCAGGGTGAGCGAGTGGCCCGCGGCGCTGCGCTCCTGGTCGGGGGCCACGGTGACGACCTCACCGATCTCGGCCAGGGCTCGCGCCAGCCGCTCGATGCCCTCCGAGAAGACCCCGTCGTCGTTGGTGACGAAGATGCGGGGCCGCGTCACGGAGCCGGCGCCTCGGGAGGCGGCGGCATCACGAACATGAGGATGACGTAGGCGAGGATCCCCGGAAACGCCGCCGAGACGATCGAAACCAGGACATAGGCGATGCGCACGACGGTCACGTCCAGACCGAAGTACTCGGCCAGACCCCCGCAAACGCCCGCGATCATCTTCTGGCGGCTCGAACGCGTCAGCCTTCTGGGGGGGTTCGTGCTCATCGGGTCTCTCCTTCGTAGACCACCCGGTTCTTCGGGGTCTCGTTCAGCACGACGCGCACGAGGCGCGCCGGTCGCACCCGGTCTTCGAGCTCGCGCCAGATGCCGACGGCGATGTTCTCCGCCGTCGGGTTCACGCCCCGCAGAAAGTCCACGTCGAAGTTCAGGTGTTTCCGGTCGACCCGGCGCAGGACGATCTCCTTCACGAGCCGCTTCAATTCCGCGAAGTCCATGACGTAGCCCGTCTCCGGATCGATGGGCCCCTCGACCGAGACCTCGAGGCCGTAGGTGTGCCCGTGGCCGTGGGGGTTGTTGCACTTGTCGAAGACGCGGCGATTGCGCTCCTCGTCCCAGTCGTCCCGATGCAGCCGGTGCGCGGCGGAGAAGTACGCGGCCGAAACGAGTCGCACCCGCGTGGGCGGCCCGCTCCGGCGCGGCGCCTCGGGGACGCCGGAAGAATCCATGCTCATTGCCAAAATACCACGCGGGCCGGAACCGGGCGCCGCATTGACTCTCGGGCCCCGCCGCAACAGAATGCGCTCCGCCGCCCGAGGCGGCGCGAGGCCGCACCACCATGTCGGATTCCTCAAAAGCCCCGAAACCTCGAAGTATGGCGCCGCTCATCGGCGCGCTCATCCGGCCCTATCGCCGCTGGCTCGCCATCATCCTGACGGCGATGCTCTTCGAGACGGCAATGAGCCTCGCGGGGCCCTGGCCCCTGAAGATCGTCATCGACAACGTCGTGGGGCACCATCCGCTGCCGAAGTGGGTCGTCGGGCTGCTCGGGCCCGGCATCGTCGAGCACAAGATGGCCCTCGCCGCCGCGGCGGCCCTCGGTCTCGTCCTCATCGCGGTCATCGGATCGCTCGCGAGCTACATCGACAACTACTACACCGAGAGCGTGGGCCAGTACGTCGCCAACGACCTGCGCCTGAGGGTCTACCATCACCTGGACCGGCTGTCGCTCGCCTACTACGACACGCAGCAGACCGGGAACCTCCTGAGCACGATCACCACCGACATCGCGACGATCCAGAACTTTGCCTCGGGCGCGACCCTCGGCATCCTCGTCGACATGCTGACGATCGTCGGAATGCTCGGGCTCATGATCTGGCTCAACTTCGACTTCGCCATGATCGCCATCGGCGTGACGCCGTTCCTGCTTCTCTTCGTCATGCGTTTCAAGAGGGCCGTCAAGAAGGCGACGCACGAGGTGCGGCACCGGCAGAGCGACATCGTCGCGGTCGTCCAGGAAGGGCTCGAGTCGATGCGCGTCGTCAAGGCCTACGGCCGGCAGGAGCTCGAAGAGGATCACCTCAAGAGCGCCAGCAAGGCCGCGGTCGACGCGGCCCTGAAGGCCCGGCGTGTCAAGTCGATCCTCTCGCCCTTCGTGACCGTCGTGGTCTCCCTCTGCACGGCCTTCGTTCTGTACCGCGGCGCCTCTCTCATCCTGACTGGCGCCATGACGGTCGGCGCGCTCACGGTTTTCCTCTCCTACCTGAACAAGTTCTTCAAGCCCGTGCAGGACCTGGCCAAGATGACCAACAGCATCGCGCAGGCGGCCGTGGGCGTCGAGCGCGTCCAGACGATCCTCGGGGCCGACGAGGTGATTCCCGAGAAGCCCGACGCCAGGCCGGTCGGGCCGGTCAAGGGAGAGATCACGTTCGACAAAGTCGCCTTCTCCTACAAGCCCGACGCCCCCGTCCTGAAGGAAATCACCTTCAAGATCCAGCCGGGCCAGCTCGTCGGCTTCGTCGGCGCGACCGGCGGCGGCAAGTCCACCGTCGCAAGCCTCATCCCGCGCTTCTACGACCCGACGCAAGGCCGGATCCTGATCGACGGCGTGGACCTCAAGGACTTGAAGCTCACCTCGCTGCGCGACCAGGTGGGTCTCGTCCTGCAGGACACGGTGCTCTTCCGGGGCACGATCGCCGACAACATCGCATACGGACACCCCGGGGCGAGCCGCGAGGAGGTCGTCGCCGCGGCCAAGCTCGCCAACGCGGACGAGTTCATCGCCAAGATGCCGAAGGGCTACGACAGCGAGGTGGGTGAGCGTGGAATGACGCTCTCGGGCGGACAACGGCAGCGCATCGGGATCGCGCGGGCGATCATCCGCAACTCGCCGATCCTCATCCTGGATGAGCCGACGGCGGCGCTCGACACCGAGTCCGAGAAGGTCGTCATGGAGGCGCTGGAGAGGCTCATGAAGGGTCGCACCGCCATCGCGATCGCGCACCGTCTGAGCACGATCCGAAACGCCGACAAGATCGTCGTCTTCAAGGATGGCGTCGTGGCCGAAGAGGGGCCGCACGACGACCTCATCAAGCGCGGCGGGCTCTACTCCGAGCTCTACCGCATCCAGTTCGGCGACTCTGCGGTCGCTGCGCCCGCCGCGGCGACGCCGGCCCAGGCCACGAAGGCCTGATTCGAAGGAGGCTTCATGGGATCACGCTCGCTGATCGTTCTGCCCGACGATGCCGCCACGCCGATCCTCCAGGCGATCGGAAACGCTGCGAAATCGCTCCGGGTCAAGATGTTCGTCTTCTCCGACCCGGCGCTCCTGGATGCCGTCATCGACGCCCACAAGCGAGGCGTGAAGGTCCGGGTCATGCTCAATCCGGAGCGACGCAGCGGCGAAGAAGACAATGAGGCCACCCGCAAGAAGCTCCATGCCGCCGGCGTCGAGGTCAAGGACAGCAATCCCGCCGTCGACCTCACCCATGAAAAGTCGATGGTCGTCGACGAGGCCGTGGCCTTCGTCAAGTCCCTCAACTGGGCGACGAAGAATCTGACGGAGACCCGCGACTACGCCGTCGTCACCGATCATCACCACGAAGTCGACGAGGTGGTTGCATGCTTCGACGCGGACTGGGAGCGCAAGACCTTCAACCCCGGAGAGAAGGCGCACTTGATCTGGTGCCCGATCAACGGCCGCGACCGCATCGCGCGCTTCATCGACGAAGCGAAACACACGCTCTTCGTGCAGAACGAGCGTTATCAGGACGCCGTGATTCTGGAGCGGCTCGTGCGGGCCGCCCGGCGGGGCGTGAAGGTCCACGTCCTGGCGCGCCCGCCGCACACGCTGAAGGAAGACAAGCTCGTCGAGGGGGTCGGAGGGCTTCGGATCCTGGACGACGTCGGGATCAAGATTCGAAAGCTGAAGGGTTTGAAGCTCCACGGCAAGATGCTGCTTGCCGACGGTGTCGCCGCGATCGTGGGCTCGATCAACCTCGCGCCCGGCAGCTTCGACAGCCGTCGCGAGCTCGCCATCGAGGTCCGCGACCCCGAGGTCGTCGATCGGTTGCACAAGATCGCCAAGCAGGACTGGAAGAACTCCCATCCGCTCGACCTCTCGGACGAGGGGCTGCTCATGGACCTCGAGGACCGCAAGGAGGACGAGGCGGAGAAGCTCGCGCTGAAGGAGACCAAGAAGGAAAAGAAGAAGATCGCCAAGAAGGCGGCTGCGAAAGCCGCAAGGTCCGCCCCGAAACGCAAGGGAAAGGGCAAGACTGCCGCCAAGGGCGCCAAGAAGAAGAGCGGGAAGAAGGGCGACAAGAAGCGGACGCGCAAGAAGAAGTAGTTCCCCCGCCGGCCATTTCGACGCTCGGTGCCTGGCGGCGCGGCCGCGCTCACGGTGGCCCGGGCTCGATGACGAGGCCTCAGGCGCGGGAACAGCGCCGGGGCGCCGCTTAGCCGGGCGGCCGGTCCGGCGCCGAGGCGCTGCGCAGCAACCTCGGGATCAGCAGGAGCGCGGCGCCGTAGAAAACGAATGCCGCGAAGAGCGTCTCCGGGCTCCCCCGGGGCACGTCCTCGAGAAGGAGTTTCGCTCCGCCTGCGGCGAGCGCGAGGGAGGCGAGGAGGCGAAGCTCCCGGCGGGAGGTCCGCCGGGCGGTCCAGGCCAGACCGAACGCCGAGACCGAGAGCACGCCGGTCCGGAGGGCCGCGAGCCAGGCGGCGGAACCGGCGAGGGCAGGCCGCAGTTCCTCGATCACGAAGGCCCCCATGCCGGCCGCGGAGACGAGCGCCACGGCGAAGGTTGCCGGCGAACTGCCGGCCGGTGCCCGCCCGAGAAGCAGGAGCGCGCAGAGCGCGACGCCGGCCAGACTCAGCAGCGCGGCGGGCTCGAGTGGCCGCGACGATCCGGCTGCGGCGACGAATGCCTCGATGGACCGCCTGATGAGCCCCGAGGCGAGCGTCGCGCCGACCGCGACGACGGCGCCTTGTAGCGCGAGCAGCGGCGATTGGACCCGAAGTGCCGCGGCGACGCCAGCGATTCCGGCGAGTGACCAGAGGATCGCGAGGGCCGGCCCGGAAAAGAGGAGGGCGCTGCCGGTCAGAAGCAGGGCGAGGCCGAGCCAGGACGCGTAAAGGCGTGGCGCGGTTTCCTCCGGCTCCCACGGGCGAAGGACGGAGAGCGCATACATCCCGGCGCCCGCGACGACCGTGATCGCCGCCAGAACTCCGGCGCCGGAGCCGCCCTCGACCCGGAGAAGGCGGACGGCGCCTGTGAAGCCGACCAGCAGCGCCAGCACCGTCTGGAGGATCTCGAAGGATCCGAGTGTGCGGGGCCGCCTTCCCGATCGAACGAGTGCGCTCGCGATGATCAAGACGGGCAGACCGAGGGCCAGAGCCACGGCCAGAGGCATTCCGGGCTCGTGGCCCGGGTCGTGAGGCGGCATCGCGCCGGCGGTCGCCCAGAGAGACGCCGCGTCGGCGCCGAGGGCGGCCGGCCATGGGAGCAGACGCCAGCCGGAGCGACCGTCGCTCAGCCAGAACGAGACCGTCGCGACGAGAAGCAAGAAGAGCCCGCAAACGGCCGGGGCATGGCTTGCCGCCGCGATGGCCAGAGCCGCCGCGCTCGCGCCGAGTGCTGCCGCCCAGGCGAGCACGGGCAGGTCGTGCCGGCGTGCGGCGATCAACCCGGCTGCGGTGAAGGCCGCGAGCAAGGCCAGCGCTCCCGCGACGGAGAGGAACCCGAACCGCGTCGCCGTCTCGGCGACGATCGCGTTCGCGACGAGCAGGCCGGTCGAGCCGAGGAAACCCGCGGCAAGGCGGCGGCCGCGGTGCGCGGCCCGCTCGCCGAGCAGAACGAGGGCAAACGCGTAAACGAGGCCGAAGGTAACCCCGGCACCGGTGCTCACCGCACCGCGGTCGGTTACTGCCCGGACGAGAAAGGCTCCGGCGAGTGCGAGAAGGGTCCAGGCGATCTGGGCCAGCACGCTCCAGAAAATCGAGGCCGCGGGTGAGACCCCGGTGCCGGAGGGGTGCGCAATGAAATCAACGCCCGCCTCGCGCTTCTCGACCTCGGCGACCCCCTCGCCTTCGGCCACGCGACGCGCGAGCTGCCGGATCGACTCCTCGAGCTGCCCGACCCTCGCCTCGAGTTCGCCGATGCGGTCTTCCGCCGAGAGCCGCGGCCCAGGGTTCTCCGGTGAGCCAGCCACTGTCAACAGCCTGCGCCCGGGTCCCGTCTTTGGGTTGATGCAAACGAACCACCCGGGAGGTTGGCCGGGCATTCGGGCTGCCGGTCGGGTCCGGCGGATGGTGCTGCGGCCTCCTATGGAGCGTTGCTCCTGCGCCCGGCGAAGGCGACGACAGCCGCCCCGATTTGTTCTATGGAAGTAGCTTGTGCTTGTTGAAGAACTCGTGCCAGGCGTCCCAACAGTCGCACGCGAGAAAGATGGCGTCGTGGTGGGTTCCGACAGCAGGGTCGATATTGAACGTGATCAGATCTTCGGGAACGTCGGTGTCGGTGCGTTTCAGCTTGAGGAACCTAATCAACACGGTTCGCTCCTTGCCGCTGGCGAGCATCCTTTTTGTCCGTCTCAGATGCTTCGCACCATTGGCCAGGTCGGCGCATAGCTGTAAGGACGGGGAGTCCTTGAAGACAAGCTTGTCGGCGTCCTTTTTCAGCCCAGGCGGAACCGTGTCGTCGTGTTTGATCCAGTCTCTGAGATGAAAGCAGTTCACGAAGAAGGCATAGAGAACATCGCGGCCTCTCTCTGCGGAGAATCCGGGCGCTGTGGGTTGCGCGAGATATTCAACAGCCGCAGTTAGCTATCGCTCCATTCGCCCGAATTGCTCCTGGCATTGGCGCATCGGGTCGAACTCTATGCCCGGAGGAAAAGAATCCCGGCGGATTTCCCTGCTGCGATCGTATCCTCTGGACCGCTAGTCTGCGTCCGACGAAAGGTCCGAATTGCTAGTCCACAATCGCCGAGAGGAGCTAACGACTCGGACTTGACGCGGGCGGAGAAACACCGCTCCAGCGTAGCGCCTTATCGGTGTCCGATTGAAAGGGCGGGGTTGCTGTTTGGTCGGGACGCCGGGATTCGAACCCGGGACCCCCTGAACCCCATTCAGGTACGCTACCAGACTGCGCCACGTCCCGACCGGAGGCGCATTTGAGCAGGGAGCGGGCGCGGTGTCAAACCGAGCGCGCTACCGGCGGGGACGGTCGAGGAGGCGCGCGATTTCCTTGAGCTCCTTGATCACGCGCCTGCGCTCGGGAAAGTCCGTCGGAGCGTGGGCCGCCGCTGGCGACAGCCTCCCGGAAGCGGCCGCGCGCGGGCCCTCAGCGAGGAACAGGGGCTGCGACTGCTCGATCTCGGCCGCAATCTTTGCCAATTTCTTCTGCTGGGCCGCAGGCGGCGCCGCGGCGCCGTCGTCGAACCGGCCCTCGGAGATCTCCGACTCGAGACGCTTCTTGGCCCCCGCGACCGTGAAGCCCTCGTCGTAGAGGAGCTCCCGTATCCGCGCGATCAGCTTGACGTCGCGCCCGGAGTAGAGCTTTCCGCCTCCCCGCTCCTTGCTTTCGGCAAGCATCGGGAACTCGGTCTCCCAGTAGCGCAGCACGTACGGCGCGACCTCCGCCATCTTGCAGGCCTCGGCTGCCTTGTAGAGCTCCGGTTGCGCCTTCGCCACGGCGCTACTCTAACGCCGCCCGGGCTTTTCGTGAAGCCGGCGCTTTCGCGTGCCGCGCGGCCGCGAATCCCGGCGCTCGTCTCCCGATCGTTCTCGGACCTCGATCCGGATGGGGGATCCCCCGAAGTCCGCCGCCTCTCGCAGGAGGTTCTCGACCCGCCTCCCCTCGGAGAAATGGAGCTTCTCGGAGCGGTTCGAAACGAGCATGAACGTCGGCGGATCGGTTTCGGTCTGGGCGACGTAGAGGACGCGGAGGTTCTTGCCGGAGGCCGTCCGGGGCGCTTTGTCGCGCAGGGCCCGCCCGAGGACGCGATTCAGCACGGCGGTCGGGATCCGCCGGGACCGGTTCTCGGCCACCGCGGCCGCGACTTCGAGGACCCGCCCGACCCCGCGCTTCGTCTTCGCCGATACGAAGAGGACCGGCGCATGGCGCGCGAAGGGAATCTCCTCCTCGATCTCGAGCCGCACGGCCCTGGCCGCCGCCTCGCCCTCCTTGCCCGAGCGCCCAGCGAGGTCCCACTTGTTGGCGATGATCAGGAGGCCCTTGCCCGCGTCGTTCGCGTAGGAGGCGACCGTCGCGTCCTGGCCGGTCGGCCCCTCGGAGGCGTCGAGCACCAGGATGGCGACGTCGCACCTCGCGATCTGGCGCCGAGCCTGGACGACAGAGAGGACCTCGGGACCCTTCTCGGTTTTCCCCTTGCGCCGGATGCCCGCCGTGTCGACCAGCCGAAACGTATGGCCCCGGGTCTCGAGTACTTCGTCGACCGCGTCGCGCGTCGTACCGGCGACCTCCGAAACGATTGCGCGCTCGGAGCCGAGCAGCGCGTTCACGAGCGACGACTTCCCGACGTTGGGGCGGCCCACGACGGCGAGCGCGATCTCGCGAACCTTCGGGGGAACCGGCTGGTCTTCGGCGGCTTCGGTCGCCGGAGGCAGGCGCGTCGCGACAGCCGCGAGGACATCGTCGGCTCCGATCCCGTGCTCGGCCGAGACGCCGAGCACCTCCGCGAAGCCGAGCTCCCAGGCCTCGAGCTCCCCCGTCTCGGCCTCCTTCCGGTCGATCTTGTTGGCGACGACGATGGTCTCCTTGCCCGACTGGCGCGCCGCCTCGGCCGCGGCCCGATCCGCCGAAACGATCCCGGCAGCGCCGTCGACGACCAGCAGGATCAGGTCCGCCTTCCGGAGGGCCTCGAGGGCCTTCCGCCGTACCGCGGCCGGGATTTCCTCCCGGCCCGAGGGGTCGAAGCCTCCCGTGTCGAAAAGGAGGAACTCCCGGCCGTCGGGAAGCGTGACCTTCTCCTCGAGGATGTCGCGCGTGACGCCCGGCAGGTCGTGCACGAGCGACCGCCGCCGCCGCACGAGGCGATTGAACAGAGCCGACTTACCGACGTTGGGACGGCCCGCGATGACGACGCGGAAGGCCCCCGTCCTCACTTGCCCGGCTTGTGGACTCCCCCTTCGAGGTGAAGGGAGAACCGCGGGTGCGTGAAGGGGTGCGCGTCGGGAAAACGCTGGAAGATCCAGCCGCCGAAGATCTCCTTGCCTCCCTCCGTGATGTGAATGCGCGCCGCCGGATTCTCCTCACCGGATCCCGAAGAGGTGATCACGTCGGCGTTCATCGTGAACGCGGGAAGGTACGTGTCGGCGAAGACGATGAGCCCCGAGTCGCCCAGTGCCGCCGAGCCGCCGAGCGGCACCTCGAGCTTGCCCTCCTTGCCGTTCGAGGAGTCTCTCCAGAGAAGGACGACGCCGGAGTAGGCCTTCTGCACGGCGTCGGGCACGACCAGGGTGGTCGGCACCGCGACCTGGCCCTGCGTCGAGTCTCCCGCTGTCGCGTCGCCCTGGGGCTGTCCGCCGGCGGTTTCCTGCGAGACCTGCTCGACGTCGTGCGAGGCTGCCATCCGGACGCTCGGATCGGGCCGGCCCCGTTCCCGGCAGGCGGCCGCGACCGCCGCCAGGCACACAACGGCGATCCCCAGACGGACTCTCGTCATCGCGATACCCTCCTCGGACGCCGCCCGTAGGCTCCGGCCGCCGGAGCGGCGACGTCCGCCAGCCGGAAATCGAGCCGGCGCCGCACCTCGTCGATCGCCTTCAGTTTGACCCGCAGCGAGTCGCCCAGGCGATACGTCTTGCCCGACGACCGACCGCGCAGCCGGTGCTGCTTCTCCTCGTACACGAAGAAATCCTCGCCCAAAGCCGAAATCGGAACCAGCCCCTCCACGAAGAAATCCTTCAGCGTCACGAAGACCCCGAACGAGGCGACGCCGGTCACGAAGGCGTCGAAGTCCCGCCCGACCTTGTCCTTCATGAAGACAATCTTCTTCCAGAGAAGGCTTTCCCTTTCGGCCTGCTCGGCGCGGCGCTCGCGTTGCGAGCTGATGTTGGCGATCTCGGCGAACCGCTGGTTGACGCCCTCGAAATCCTTCGCGGCGACGGGCCGGCCGTCTTCGAGGAGACGCGTGAGCTGCCGGTGGACGATCAGGTCCGGATACCGGCGGATGGGCGAGGTGAAGTGGCAGTAGTAGGGGGCGGCGAGCGCGTAATGTCCCCGGCATTCCTGGGAGTAGATCGCCTTGCGCTGCGCCCTCAGCAGCAGGTCGCGCAGGAGGCGTTCCTCGGGTTTGCCCTCGATCGCACGCAGGATCTTCTGAAAGGCGGCGGGAGGGACCTCCTCGAGATCGCCTTTGAGCTCGTATCCGAAACCTTCCAGCACCTCGCGCAAGTCCACCAACCGGTCCGGATCCGGTCGGTCGTGCACGCGGTAGATCGCCGGCTGCTTCGCGAACTGCAGGTGCTTCGCGACCGCCTCGTTGGCCGCGAGCATGAATTCTTCGATCAGCTTGTGGGCGACGTTTCGCGACTCCGGCACGATGCCGACGACCAGGCCCTCATCGTCCAGAACGATGTCGGCGTCCGGCAGGTCGAAGTCGATCGAGCCCCGCCCTTCCCGGCGGTGGCGAAGCAGCGCCGCAAGCTCGCCCATCGTCCGGAAGTCCTGGAGGAACGGCCCGTATCGCAGATCGTCCGCGGAGGTGGGCGCGGTCTCGAGCAGGCGCGCGACCTCGGTGTAGGTCATGCGGTGCGCGCTTCGGATGACCCCTCGCGTGAAGTCGGCCCTGAGCACCCGGCCGTTGCGGTCGAGCTCGAGGAGCGCCGAGAGCACCAGGCGGTCGACCCGCGGGTTCAGCGAGCAGAGGCCGTTGGAGAGCCGCTCGGGCAGCATCGGAAGGACGCGTCCCGGGAAATAGACGCTCGTGCCCCGGGAACGGGCTTCGTCGTCCAGGGCCGTGGCTTCCTGGACGTAGTTCGAGACGTCGGCAATGTGGACGCCGAGGCGGTAGCCGTGCTCCGTCCTGGCGACTTCGACCGCGTCGTCGAAGTCCTTGGCGGACTCTCCGTCGATCGTGACGATGCGGTGGTCGCGGAAGTCCCGCCGGCCGAGCAGGTCTTCTTCGCGGACCTCCTCGGCGAAGGCCTCGGATTCGGCGACCACCGGCTCGGGGAAGCGGTGCGGCAGGTTGTGCGAGCGCAGGACGATCTCGATGTCCACGCCGGGCTCACCCAGGAACCCGAGCCGCTCCTCGACGACCCCGTGCGCCACGCGCCG
The DNA here is from genome assembly GCA_963801275.1 of uncultured Acidobacteriota bacterium. Taxonomy (GTDB): domain Bacteria; phylum Acidobacteriota; class Thermoanaerobaculia; order UBA5066; family Gp7-AA6; genus DATBFU01. Next base: position 421,844 of record CAWDEF010000001.1, read on the forward strand.
AGCGTCAGGAAAGGCCGTGAGCCGGACCTCGACGATCTCGCCGTCCCGGGCCCCGCGCGCCTTGCCTTCGGCGATTCGGACGAGGGCGTCGAGCTTCGGGTCGTACGGAAGAACGACCTTCTTTCCTTCCTGGACTTCGAAGCGCCCGACGACCCGCTCGCGCGCGCGGTCGAGCACCCTGACGACCGTGCCCGACGTCTTTCCGGCGTCCCGTCCGCGACCGCGGATCCGAGCCCGCTCTTCACGCGCCAGGACCGTGTCGCCGTCCATCGCGCCGTGCATGCCCGAGCGAGGCACGAAGAGGTCCTCGCCGGCCTCGATCAGGACGAAGCCGAAGCCCTCCGGTCTGACCGTGATCCGGCCCGCCACCATGCTCGAAAACTCGATCGCCGAGTACTTCTCGCCCCGCACCCGGGCGATCTCCCCGCGGCGCTCGAGGTCCGCGAGGCGGTCCCGAAAGGCGTCTTCCTCGCCTTCAGGCACCCGAAAGGCCTTCGTCAGGTCCCTGAAGGAGAGGATCCGGGAGCCCTTCTGGCGAAGGCGCTCGAGAATCTCCGAATCGCGCGGCAACACGCGGCGCAGTCTATCCGCAACGCCACGCAACGCTGCACCCGCATGGAGCGTTCAACTTCCACCCCCTCTCCCGGTGACGGGAGAGGGTTGGGGTGAGGGCGCTCCGGCCCGTTCCCCCACCCTGCCCCTCTCAGCCGAACGACGGGGACGAGGGACGTTTGTCAATGCCAGACAGCTCCGGCAGCTATATCAATATTGATATAGTCAGAACCCCTCGATGCCCGCGCCACTCGCGAGGGTGCCAAAGGGATTCGCATAGGTCTTCGCGACGCGCGTGGCCTCGTCGGTCACCTGGGATCTGGTAGCCGACGTCCGTCAAGGCACCCCAGAAGAACCAGGAGTGGCGGTTGATCGTCCGGCCGTCGAGAACCTTGACGACGAGCTCGACGTTCGAGGGCTGGAAGAACCAGAGGCGCGCTCTACGTGAAGTCACCTCTTCTTTAGGCTAACCTCATCGCGTGCGACTGCCTCGCCTCTTCCGCAGGCCCGCCGGAGCCCTGGCTTCCGCGCCCGACGCGAGGCCGCTCGACTACAAGAGGGCCTGGAACGAGGCCGCGGTCGCCGGGGCCCACGACGCCATCCTGACCGGATCGACCGCCGAGTCCTTCGAGCGCACGGGAGAGAGCGACGCGAAGCTCGTCCTGCGGTTTCTGCGCGATCGCGATGCCGCCGTCCTGAACATCGGCTGCGGGGTGGGACGGGTCGAACGCTATCTGGCGCCGCACGTGCGCGAGCTGCACGCGGTCGACGTCAGCGGCGAGATGATTGCGCTGGCCCGCGAGCGCCTCTCCGGAAATCCTAACGTCCACCTGCAGGAGATCGGCAATGCCGACTTTCTCCGCGCCTTCGAGCCGGAGCGCTTCGACCTCGTCTTCTCCTTCCTCGTTCTGCAGCACCTCGAGCGAGAAGACGCCTTTCTGTACCTGCGCGAAGCCTTCAGGGTCCTCAAGCCCGGAGGCGTCCTCTTCCTCCAGTTTCCCAACTTCCTGTCGCCGGAATACACCCGGGCTTTCCTGGAGGGTGTCGAGGTGACCGACCGCAGCCCAGGCCGCGTACGCCTCTACACGGAGGTCGAGGTGCGGCATTTGCTCGGCATGCTCGGCTTCGAGATCGCCGAGCTCTGGCAGTCTTCGGGAGAGCGGGGCGATACCGAGATCTACGTCGCGGCTCGGAAGAGGGCTCGGATCCTCTCCCCCGCGTCCCCTCCCGCCCGGTGACGGGAGACCGGCGCTCAGGCATCCCCTCGCGAAGGCCTCCGACGCTCAGAGCATCCAGTCGATGGGAAGCAGCTTGAAGATCGCGACCGTCAATCGCTTGAAGAAGCTCGTCTTCGGTTCAGTGTGGAAGCGGACCTCGCCCTGCCCGGTCTCTTCCACCCATTCGAGGCTGCCGTTGGAGTTCAGGATGACGTGATAGGCAAGGTGATCCAGCGACTGGTCCAGCCAGTTCGAGACCGCCGCCGCGAGCGTCGGGTCGTCCATGACGAGCCCCATCTCCGTGTTCAGGTTGGCCGAGCGGGGGTCGAGATTGAAGGACCCGACGAACACACGGTTCCGGTCGGCCGAGACGGTCTTCGCATGCAGGCTCGCGGAGGAGCTGCCGCCGGCGCTTCCTTTCTCCTTCGAGGCCGTTCCTCCGCTCTGGGCGGAAACGGCGTGGGGCTTGAGCTCGTAGAGCTCTGCGCCGCACCGCAAGAGCGGCTTCCGGCTCTTGGAGTAGCCCGCGTGCACGTGCCCGACGTCGGTTGCCGCCAGCGAATTCGTCAGGATGCGCATCCGGGCGCCGCCCTGAATGTACCCGCAAAGAGTTCGGGTGCCCTCCTTTCTCGGAACGAAGTAGGGCGAGATGATGTCGATCTCCCGATCGGGCGAGCCGATCACCTGCTTGAGCCGGGTGAGCACCAGCTGCGACTCCTGCGCTTTGTCGAGCGTCTTGCCCGGCTCGTCGTAGATCAGTTGCGCGCTCGTCCACTGCAGTTGCAGCTCACGCGCCGTCAGCTCCTCGGCTAGCTTCGTGGCACGCACGGCCTCGATGTACTCGACGGCCTCCGGCGATCCCTCGGCCGCGGCGAACTTCGCCTTCATCGCGGCAACGGCGTCCGGCCGCGCGGCGGGCACGATCGCCGCCGCCGCGTAGGCCGAATCGCTATTCCAGTAGAGATCGAACTCCGATTCGACGTCGCCCACGATCGGACCCACTGCCACGACGTCGAGATCCACGAACACCGTGACGTCGCCGGCGCCGAAGTACTCGTCCCCGATGTTGCGGCCGCCGACGATCGTCGCCTGCCTGTCCGCCGTGAACGACTTGTTGTGCATGCGCCGGTTCAGACGCTTGAAATCCGTGAGGTAACCGAGAGCCTTGAGTCCGCGGTTCACGTAAGGATTCCAGAGCCGCACCTCGATGTTGGGGTGGCTGTCGAGCGCGGCGATCGTCGGGTCGAGCCCCGCGATGCCGTTGTCGTCAAGCAGCATCCGCACGCGCACGCCTCGCTCGGCGGCTTTCCACACCTCCTCGAACATCAAGAACCCGGTCGTGTCCGCGTGCCAGATGTAGTACTGAATGTCGAGCGAGCGCTCCGCGTATCGGGCGAGCACGACGCGGGCCGCAAACGCTTCCTTGGGGATCGACAGCCCGCGGACGCCGCTCTCGCCGGGATGTTCCGCAGCCGCTGCCTGGACCGCCATGCCGAGCCGGGTGGCTGCCGTATCCGTCAGGGCCGAGGAGGGGGTTCGGCCCTCTTGCCTCGGCAAGCTGGCGCAGCCTGCCAGCAAGGATGCGACGATACAAAACGCCGCTGCGGGCGCAAGGCGAATGGCCGCGCGCCGGTTTCGCTGGTCCGGTCGACCCCGACGCCGCGCTCGACAGGCAACGGCGCGCACTTCGGCGGGAAGCGATCGATTCTGGCCGGGAGCAGGCCCCAAGTTTGACAAGGTGTCCCGCGACGATCCTAGCAAAAGACCGCGCGCGTCACCGCTCTGCCGTGTCCCCTCGCCCGGTGATGGAAGGGGTTTGGGGGGGAGCCTCCTCGGCGCCCCGGGATCGCTCCGCCGAAGGAAGCTCCCAGAGACCGACGTTCTTCATTGCTCCGATCCTCCGCCAGTTGCCGTGCGTGGCTTGCGCGAAACCCGGCTCCTCCCCGGGGAAGATCAACGCATAGAACCTCTGGCCTTGTTCTTCGGTCTTTCGGCGAAGTTCCGCAAAGCGCTCGGGTGTGAGCGCGTTCCAGCGGACGTACGGCCGGTCGGTGTAGTACTCGAGGGCGCCGCTGGCGATGTCGGCGACGATCACGCCGTCCGCCGGCACATTGCGATCGGCCCAATGGCAGAGATCCGCATAGGCGGCGCCCTCCTCGGCGACGACGCGGAGGATCCCGATCTGCCGCGACCAGCGGATCTCCACGAGAAGGACGACGGACAGAAGGGCGGCGCTCACCAAGGGAGCGACCGTGAAGCCCCTCATCCTGGGGAGCCGCTCGAGCGAGCAGAAGAAGGCGAAGCACAGGGCCGGAATCGCCGGCAGAAGAAACCGAAGAAAGAGAAAGGACTCGTAGGGTCCGTAGAAGCAGTAGAAGGCGAGGAACCCGAACGGCCACGAAAGAAGCAGGGCTCGATCTCGGCCCGGAACACGCTTCATTGCGGAGAGTGCGAGCCAGCCGATGGGCACGAAGGGTGTGAGGGTCGCGGCGATCCATTTCGTGTAGTACGCAAATCGGGGCGGGAAGTGAGAGAGCTCAAACGAGCTCAGGAGGCCGAGACTCTGCCATCCCGTCGTTGCCGGGCGGCCATAGCAGCGAAGGTTGACGGCGGCAAGGGCTGCGAGGAGGGGCGCAAGCCCGGCGAGAAAACCCAGATCGGTTCGCGACTTTCGCGGGAGCGCAAAGAAGAGGGCCGGGATCAGCAGGGCGTCTGTCGGCCGGACCAGCAGGGCGACACCGAACGCGACTCCCGCTCCGGCACTGGCGAGGTGGGAGCCGCGTCGCGCCCGAAGGGCGAGCAGGATGGCCGCCAGGCACCAGAACGTTGCGACCACGTCGCTCATCGGCTGCAGGGCCTGGAAGACGAATGTCGGCCAAACCGCCATCGCGACCGAAGCGCCTGCCGCGCCAATCGGCGAAAGGTTGAGCTCGCGGCCGATGAGGTAGGCAAGGACGAGGCACAAAATTGCCGCCATCGGACTGACCCAGAAGATGCTCTCGTCCCTGCCGGTCAGCCTCGTGCCGAGAGCGAGGTGGAGCGGAAAGCCGATCGGATAGAGGGGCGACATGGTGCCCGGGCGCGGGCCCGGCAGAAAGCCCATGGGAATGACCCATGACGCCGCCTGATCGGGCAGGCCGAGGCGATCGAGTCCTCGCGGCCGGTCGACGAGAATGCCGGCGGCAAGCCGACGCGCCGTGTTGGCGTACCCGGAGCTATCGGCGCCTCCGACACCCGAAGCGGCGTGCCGAACGAGAAACCACCCGTAGGCCAGAACCGCGGCGAGCAGGATTGGCCACAGCCACCTCGGCGAACGGGAGGCGGTTCGACTCGGACCGTGGCCGGCGTAGTCCGACTCTCTCCGTTCCCGACCGTCGCCCGTGGAAGGCAGAGTCTCCCTGACGTTCATCGGCACTTTGCCCCGTCTGCCAATATCACGGCAAGGGTTAGCAGGGGGCAGGGGGCCTCCCTGCCTGATTCGTCGGAACCAGTGAAGCTCCCACGGGTTCCTTGACGCTCAACGACCTGGACGCTACGATCTCCCTCCCGCGAAAGTGGCGGAACTGGTAGACGCGCAGGTTTCAGGAACCTGTGGGTAAAACCGTGGGGGTTCGAGTCCCCCCTTTCGCACCACATCACACCAAAGAGACCGTCGAGCCCGCTCGACATCCCCAGGTCCACTGCTTCCGGGATCGAAGGGGTGAACGGCGCCTCGCGATGGTTGGACTGGTTCTCGTGACCTTCGCCTTCGGGCGAACGTTCTTCGGCGAGCGTGCGGGGCTCTACGGCGGGCTGGCCATCGCCACGAGCGCCGGCATGTTCCTCTTCACCCGGACCCTGATCCCCGAGGCGATCTACGCCCTCGAGTTCATGGCGATCTTCTACCTGTTCCTTTTTCCCCCGATGACGGCCTGCCCGGTGCGGCCAGCGGCGCTTCGAAAGGGCTTCCCGGCAGGCCGGCAGGCCTCCGTGGCATGACTTTCAGCGCCAGGCGCACGCTGCGAGGCACGAGCTGCGGGCGCAGCAGCCGCGGATCGTAGGAGGCAAGGCGGCGGTCGTTTTCGGAGAGGCACAGCTCGAGAAAGGACCGGAAAGAAAGCTCGCCGAAGGCCGATCGCGCGTTCATCGTGAACCCCTCCTCCGAGGCCGCCTTCCCGCCTCCCATGCGCACGGCGTTTCGGATGTGCTCGACGATCTGACCCCCGATGGCCCCGGCCAGACGCAGCTGGTGGGCGGGCTTGCGCAGGAGAGGAGCCCGCGCGCGCAGGTAGGTGACCCAGTTCACGATGAACAGGATGTGCCTCGCCTCTTCCTGCATGATCGGATCGAAGATGTCGATGAGGGCTGCGGGAAAGTACTCGGACCGCTTGCCGATCGCGAAGAGTCCGAAGGCGAAGAAGGAATCCATACATTCGCCGTATCCGGTGCTCATGAAGGCCCACACCGGGTCCGCGGGCGGCATGGGATCCGGATACGGCTCGACCTCAATTCCGTAGTGCTGCGTCAGAAGCTTCAGGAGCTCGGCGTGACGCCCCTCCTCGTATCCCTGCAGCGCGATCGCCCGCGCGAGCACGGGATCACGTTCGGCCTCGCCCAGACACTGAACCTTGAGGGCGGTTTCCGCTTCCGTGCGGACGGCCTGGTTCCAGATCGGCAGGCCACGGAGCCGCTCGAGACTTTCGGCGTCGAGATCCGGCCATCGGATGTCCCCGGGCTCGAAGGGCTTGTGCGTGTCGATGAAGGTGGCGCAAAAGAGACGCTTGTGGTCCTCGGACCCGATGAAGCCCTTCCTCATCGCCTTGCCCACCTTTCCGGATCTCGGGTCACTAGAAGCCGTCATGCGGAGTGTATGTCTTTTGAATGAACGGAGGATTAACGTGCTCCTCGAGTATCGAAGTGGACCACCGCGCGGCCAATGTGGTTGCTATGATGAACGGGCGATGCGCATCCTGGTTGTCGAGGACGATCCTCGAATGGCCAGCCTTCTCTCGCGCGCGCTCCGCGAGTCGGGTTATGCCGTCGATCTGGCGGGCAATGGGCCGGACGCGATCGAGCTCGCGGCTCTCGGCGACTACGATCTGGTCCTGCTGGACATCCTCCTGCCGGGTACCGACGGATTCGCCGTCTGCCGCGAGCTTCGCACCGCCGGCTGCGCGGCTCCGATTCTGATCCTTTCGGCCCGATCGGAGATCGCCGACCGGGTCCGTGGACTCGACCTCGGCGCCGACGACTACATGGCAAAACCCTTCGCCGTCGAGGAGCTGCGGGCCCGGGTTGCGGCCTTGATGCGGCGCCGATCGCTGCCGCCCCAGATCACGCTCACGGTCGGGGAGATTCGTCTGGACCGCGCGAAGCGCTCCGTCGACGTCCGGGGCCGCGTCGTGGAGCTGACGGCGAAAGAGTATGCCCTGCTCGAGTACCTCCTGCTCAACCGGGGAAGGCTCGTCACGCGCCAGGAGATCGCCGAGCATGTCTGGGACGAGCATTTCGACCCGCTGTCCAACCTGATCGAGGTCTACGTCGGGCGGCTGCGGCAGAAGATCGACGCACCCTCTCCGCAGAAGTCGGGATCGTTTCTCACGACGCGAAGGGGCGAAGGGTATCTCGTCGAAGACCTCCGTCAGCGGCCGGCTTGATTGCCATCTCGATGCGCTGGAGGCTCACACTCTGGTATGGCGCGGCCCTGGGCGTCGTTCTGGTCGTCTTCTCGGCCGCGACCTACTGGCAATACCGCGCGGCTGCCTGGAAGGCCTTCGACGCGGACCTCGCGATCAATCTCGAGACGCTTCGATCGGCCCTGGTCGAGGAGATCCGGGAAGGGGAAACCGACATCGCGGCCCGGTGCCAGCGCCCATCCGGAGCTCGGCGGCGGGACCACTGCGGTGCGCGCCCGCGCCGCCACCGATGCGCTCGAGGAGTTCCGGCTCAACGGGCTCTTTGCCGAGGTTCGACAGGGGCTGGCGGCCGAGACCCTGCTCGCGCGCCTGCCCGGCCGACAGGACGGATCGAAGGACGGTCTTCTCTCCGATTCCGTCTGGAGGGCGTCTGTCCGGTCCGAGAGGACGCGCCTGGTACCCGCGGGACCGGGCGTTCGCGCGGCGATCCGGAGCTTCCGGATGGCGCCGGCCGACGACCCGCTCGAGCTTGCCGTCGCCGGCCCGACGGCGCTGGTCGAGGAAACCCTCTCCGCCATCCGACGATCGCTCATCGAGTTCGGAACCCTCGGAATCGCCCTCGCCTTGGCAGGGGGCTACTGGCTCGCCACGCGGGCGCTTCGCCCGATCGACGCGATGAGAACGCGGGCCGACCAGATGGCCGCGTCCGGGTCCTCCACGGACTTCCAGGGCCTTCCCGTCGTGAATCCTGGAGACGAGCTGGGCCGGCTCGCGCGAACCTTCAATCGCCTGCTCGAACGCATCGCATCTTCCGTGAATCGGCTGAAGGGCTTCATCGCCGACGCCGCACACGAGCTGAAGACCCCCGTGGCCATCATTCGGGCGGAAGCAGAGCTGGTGCTCTCGGCGGAACGGAGCGTTTCGGACTACCGCGACGCCCTCGGCACGATTGCGGCCGAGAGCCAGAGGTTGTCGCTGATCGTGGGCGATCTCACGCTCCTCGCGGAGGGTGAGACGCTCGACCATCCTCTTGAGCGGCGACTGGTCGACTTGAAGGAACTCACCGAGGAGGTGCGCCGCTCCCTCCGGGCCGTCGCCGCAACCCGCAAGGTCGTCGTCCACATCGAGTCGTCCGGCTCTGCCGAATATCGCGGCGACGAGCGTTTGCTCCGGCAGATCGTGACGAATCTTCTCGAAAACGCCATCAAATTCTCCCGGTCCCCCGGGTGTATCGACGTCGCTCTCTCGCGGGAGAACGGTGCGGCGGAAGTTCGCGTCCTCGACGAGGCGCCGACCCTGTCCCCCGCGGAGCGTGAGCACGTCTTCGAACGCTTCTACCGCACGCGGCAGTCGCGAACCAGTGAAACGGCGGGAACCGGACTGGGGCTCGCGATCGTTCGGTGGGCCGCCATGCTGCACGGCGGCCAGGTTCGCGTCGAGCCCCGAGAACCCGCGGGCAACGCTTTCATCGTGACGCTGCCTCCCGCGCCCGAGTCGCCGGAAGCCTGAGGGCCTAGCGGCCCACGACGAGGATCGCGAAGGTGTCCGGAACGATCGGCGGGCGCGGGCGCGGCTGACCGGGTGTGGCCGGCGGGGCGAGTCCCAAGTCCGCTGTGACCAGAAAAATCCGATGGGTCTTTTCGTCGAGAGCCAGCGTCCGCGCGCCTTTGCGGGTCGGGACGTTCTCGACCACGGTGAACTTGTCCGGCGAGTCCTTCCGGACGACCGTCAATGTTCCTTCCCCGTTGGAACTGAAGGCGAGGCCGGTGCCCGGATCGAAGGCATTGCCGTCCACGCCGGCACCGATCGGAACCCCCGCGACAACCCTGCCGGTCGTCGTATCCACGACCACCATCATCCGATTGCGGCATCCGATGAAGAGCCGCTTGCCGGCGCGATCGATTGCCATGCCCGAGGGGTCCTCACACGGCGCGAGGCTCCACCGCTTCTCGACGGCGGGCTTGCGGGAATCGAGGACCACCACCTCGCTCTTGTCCTCGATATTTACGAACACGTGACCCTCCCGGTCGCTCGTCGCGAACTCGGGCTTGCCTCCGAGCGGAATCGTGCCGATCGCCTTCCCTGTCGATGCGTCGAGCACCGTGGCGTCCGCGCTCCGGCCATTGAAGGCCAAGACCCTCCTGGAAGCGGGGTCGTAGAGGATCGCGTCCGGGTTCTCACCGGCAATCTTGATTTCCTCGATCGTCTTGAGACTCTTGAGATCGAACACCGTGATGGTGGACGATTTTCCGTTGCTCAAGTAGCCACGACCGAGCTCGGGCGCCAGGGCGACCCCGTGCACGCCCGACGTGTTGGGGATCTCTCCGACTGGTTTCAGCGAGTCCGCGTCGAAGACCTGGACACGGGTCGAGTGCGTGACGTAGAGGCGCCGGGCTCCCGGATCGACGGCCAGATAGTCCCATCCGCCGTCCCCGCCCACGAGGACCGTCTGAACGACTCGATAGCCCGACGCCGATTGGGCTCGAGCGACGGTCACGGCAGCGAGTGTCGCCGTCAACACGACCGCGGAGATGCGTTGGGGTGTCATCGAAGGTCGCCTCGCTCGAGAGCGTAGCATCGGTGGGATGCCGGGACCGGGCCTCGCGAAAAGATAAATGGTCGCTAAACACAGATCCTCCGCAACCGCCGCAGAGTCGGTCATGACGAGAATGTTCCGGGCTAGACTGCAGATTCGCCGATGGCCGTCCAGAGCGACTCGGGGCTTCTTCGTGCGGCGCACCTTTCCCTGGCGGTCGCCGCCGCGATCGTTTCCTTGGCCGCTCGCGGAACGGCTCAGACGCTTCTATCGCTCGACGAGGCGATCCGACAATCGCACGCGGCGAACATTCGCCTGCCCCTTCGGGCTCTCGACGTCTCCATCGCTCAGGAGCGGCGCAGCGAGGCGCTGGCCGAGCGGTGGCTCAAGGTCGCCGTCGAGGGAGACTTCCTCTACGCGCCGTTCCCGGGCTACAACCCGGCGCTGACCAACCTCGGCGACGCGCGACTCCAGATCGTCGGGCACCAGCCCCTGTACCAGGGCGGGGCGCTGAAGGCCGCCGCCGAGCGCGCGCAGGCCGGAGTCGCGGCCGCGACCGCCAGATACCGGATGGTCGAGAAGGACCTCGACCTCGAGGCCCGCAGCCGCTTCGCCGAGATCCTGGCCGCAGACGCGGAGATCGCGGGCAGGCGGGCGGGAATCGAGCGGCTGTCGGCCTACGCGACGACCTTGAGGAGCCGCCAGGCCTCCGGCCAGGGCGTGGCAGCGGACATCCTGAAAACCGACGTGCGCATCGCCCTGGAAGAGACGGTCGTGGCCGAGGCCGAACAGCGGCGGGATGAGTCGCGGTTTGCCCTGAACGAGCTCATGGGCAGGGACCCGACGGCTCCCCTCGATCTCCTGCCTCTCGAATCTCCGGACGCGCCCCGACCCTCGACGGACTCGGCCTGGCAGGGCGCTCCCGAGATCGCCGCCGCCGAAGCGGATGTGCGCTCCGCGGAGGCCGACGTCACGATCGCGCACGCCGAGCGGCAGCCGCGCCTCTTTCTCAACGCGGACGTCGGCCTCTGGACGGCGGACACGACGCATCTCAAGTCTGAATTCTGGGACCGACTCTGGCGCGACAGGGGCTATTCCTTCTCGCTCGTGCTCGCCTGGCCGCTCTGGGACCTGGGCTCCGCCCGGGCCCGCATGGCCCAGGCTCAACTCAGCCTGAGCCAGGCACGGGCGCAGGTCGAGTTGGACCGCCGCGACGCGCACCTCTTCTGGGCACAGGCGCAGGCCGCGATGCGGCACCTCTTCCGGCAGATCGAGATTCTGTCCGGAGCCGCCCCCGACGCCCGCGACTCCTACCTCGAGATGGAGAGCCGCTACCGGGGGGGCTCCGCCTCGTCTCTCGAAGTTCTCGACGCCTACGCGGCCGCGGTGGACGCCTCGTCCCGACTGATCGATGCGACCGCGAGGTACCGCATCGCGCAAGCCGTGGCCCTGCGCTGGAGCACGCCGTGAGAGGCGCGGCTTTCCTGATCCTCGCCGCAACGTTTTCGGGTTGCCGCGCCGCGCCCGATACCTCGACCGAGAAGCCGGCGGCGACCGCCTCCGCCGACGCGGTTCCGGTGCGCGTCGCCTCGGCGCGTCGCGCCACGCTTTCCGAGATCGTGTCCGGCCCGGGCCGCACGGTCGCCATGACGCAGCAGAGGATCCGTGCTCCGTTTTCCGGCACACTCATAGAACTGAATGTCGTCGACGGTGACCGTGTCACCCGCGGATCCCGGCTCGCGGCGATCGTGTCCCGCGACAGCGGAGCGGCTGTGTCCGGCGCGAGAGAGATGATTCGCGAAGCGAAGACGCCGGTTGAGAAACAGGACGCGGAACGTGCCCTCGCGCTGGCAGAGCGAGGGCTCGTGCGATCGGAGATCGCGGCGCCCTCCGACGGCGTCGTTCTCTCGCACGCGGCCGCCCAAGGAGATCGCGTTTCCGAGGACCAGGAAATCCTCACGATCGCCGACGCATCCTCGATCGTCTTTCTCGCCGATGTCCCGCAGAGCGACCTGTCTCGAGTCCGCCCGGGCCAGCGCGTCGAGGTTGCGCTGGCCGGCCGCGCCGGGCCCGTCCCGGGAACCGTGCACGACGTCCAGCCCGGCGCCAACAGTGCCGACTTCACGGTTCCGGTCCGGATCAATCTCCACGGCCTGCGAGAAATCCCGCCCCTCGGGCTCTTCGGCACGGCCCGGATCACCGTGCGGGAGCACCGCGGCGTCGTGGTCGTGCCTGATTCCGCCCTGATCCGCGACGACGTGTCGGGCACGACCCGGATCGCACTGATTCAGGATGGCCGGGCCCACTGGATCGACGTGGCCGCGGGGCTCCGCGGCGTCGAGGGAACGGAGATCGCCGATCCTCCTCTCTCCCCCGGGCAGAGCGTCGTCGTTTCGGGGCAGGTCGGCCTTCCCGAAGGCGCCCTCGTCGCCGCGCGTCCGTGAAGCTCTTCCGCCGTCTCCGGGAGCGGAGGCTTGCGATCCTCCTGCTGTTCGCGCTCCTCGCGGCCGCCGGCTTCCTCGCCGCCGTCCGCATGCCTCTTTCGATCTTTCCGTCGGTCACCTTTCCCGTCATCAAGGTCATTGCGGACGGAAGCGAGCAACCGGCGGCGTGGATGATGCCGAGAGTGACCCGTCCTCTCGAGCGGGCCCTCCTGCGGGTTCCCGGCATCCGCCTCGTCCGCTCGACGACTTCCCGCGGCTCGACCGAGATCTCCTCGAACTTCGCCTGGGGCACGGAGATGCAGACCGCGCTTCAACGCGTCGAAGCGGAAGTCGCCCGGATTCGCCCCGACCTGCCGCCCGAAGTTCGCCTGGATGTCGAATGGATGAACACGGCGATCTTTCCCATCCTCGGCTACACTCTGACGTCGGACACGGTCAGTCAGGCCGAGCTCTGGGAGCTCGCCGAATACACCTTGAGACCCGAGCTCGTCCGAATCCCCGGCGTGTCCCAGGTTCAGATTCAGGGTGGGAGACGCCGGGAGTTTCAGATTCACCTCGAGCTCGAGGCCCTGGCGGCCCGACGCCTTGCCGTGAGCGACGTTCTGGCCTCTCTCCGGAAGAACAACGTCATCCTTTCCGCCGGGCTGACGGAGTCCAATCACGAGCTCTACCTCTCCCTCGTCGACGGCCTCGTCGCCGACCGGCAATCGCTCTCCCGAATACCGGTTCTCGTCCCCGGCGGAGTGCCCGCCCTGCTCGGCGAGCTCGGCCGGATCTCCGTCGATGACGCCGTCTCCTATGTCCGCACCACGGCCGACGGACGGCCCGCGGTGCTCGTCAACGTGATCCGGCAACCCTCCGCGAACACGGTTTCGATCGCCGAGGACGTCAATCGGCTGCTCGCCGGCCGGCCGGACCTGATCCCCAGGGGCGTGAGGTGGACGACCTTCTACGACCAGGCGGAGTTCGTGTCGCACTCCGTGAAGGGGGTCCGCGACGCGATCCTCATCGGTGTTGGCCTCGCGGCCCTGGTGCTGCTCGTCTTCCTGCGCAGCGTCCGCCTGACGCTCGTCGCCGCCGCGACCATACCGGTGACCGTCGCCATCGTCTTGCTCGCGCTCGGCGTTGCCGGACAGACGATCAACCTGATGACGCTCGGCGGAATTGCCGCCGCGCTCGGCCTCGTCGCCGACGACGCCATCGTCGTCGCGGAAAGCATTCACCGGTACCGGGAAGGGGGCGCCGGCGACCCGGCACTGGAGGGGCTCCGGGCCATTCTTCCGCCGCTCGTGGGATCGAGCCTCTCGACGATCGTGATTTTCCTGCCCTTCGCGATTCTGACGGGAGTCACTGGCGCCTTCTTTCAGCCGCTCGCCCTGACCATGGCCCTGGCCCTGGCGATCTCGCTGGCGGTTTCGGCGATCGGCGTGCCCGTTGCGGTGCGTGCCACCTCGGGAAGGGCTCCCGTCGATATGGCGCGCGCACAACTCACCCCGCCTCCGTTCAAACGCTGGCACGCCTGGGTCGCGGGCGTCGCGTGTGCCGCTCTGCTGGCCGGGGGCGCGATGCTCTACCGCTCGCTCGGATCCGACTTTCTGCCGGCGATGGACGAAGGATCCATCATTCTCGACTACTGGACACCTCCGGGCACCTCACTCACCGACACGGACGCCATGCTCGATGGCCTGGAGAAAGCCCTCATGCAGCTGCCCGACGTCCTCGGCTATTCCCGCCGCACGGGCACACAGCTCGGGTTCTTCATTACCGAGCCGAACCGCGGGGATTATGTGATCCGCCTGAAGCCCCGCCCCGATCGGCGCGGCGTGGACGAAATCATTTCCGAGATCCGTGCGCGCGCCGCGGCCATCGCTCCCGCCCTTCACACCGACTTCGGCCAGCTCCTCGAGGACGACATTGGCGACCTGACGGGCGGGGTTCCCCAGCCGATCGACATCAAGATCTTCGGCGAGGACCAGCCCGTGCTTCAGAGGAACGCCCGGGAAACGGCCAGGATCCTGCGCACGGTCCGGGGCGTCGAAGACGTCTTCGACGGGATCGTGATCGCGGGTCCGGCCCTCACCATCCGAGTTCCCGGGGAGGCGCGGCCGGCCGGCGGAAGCCGCGGAGCCGCCCGTTTCGGTCTGACGACCGAGGACGCGCAGGCTGCCATCGAGCCCGCGATCGCCGGCACGGTCGTTGGCGAGATCCGGATCGGCGAGCGACTCTACGACATACGCGTGTTTGCGCGGGAGCCGCGCGGGTTGGCGGCCCTCCGGCTGCGGACGCCGTCCGGGGCGCTGGTCCCTCTCTCCGACGTGGCCTCCCTGACGACGGGTCCTCCCGAGGCGGAGATCGATCGCGAGAATCTCAAAACCTTCATCGGGGTGACGGCCCGGCTGGAAGGCCGCGATTTGGGAGGCGCGATCGCCGAGATCCGCGGAAAGCTCGAGCGCGGCCTCCGGCTGCCGACCGGAACGCGGCTGGATTTCGGCGGGCTCTATCAGCAGCAGCAGACCTCCTTCCGGGAGCTTCTGCTCGTTCTCGCCGGCGGACTTCTCCTCGTCGCGATCATTCTGCTGTTCCAATTCGGCGACTGGCGCGCTCCCCTGCTGACGGCGATCATCTCGGTCGCCGTTCTGGCGGGCAGCTTCTGTGCCCTGCTCGCGACCGGAATGACCCTGAACATCTCGAGTTTCGTGGGAGCCATCATGGTGGTCGGCATCGTGGGCGAGAACGCAATCTTCGTCATCCAGGAAGCGCGCGCCGGTCTCCGTGGCGGCCAAACCGCCGCAGCCGCCTGGAGCTTCGCCGCACGCCGACGCCGACGCCCCGTGGTGATGACGATCCTCGCCTCCTCTTTCGCACTGGCCCCCCTCGCGCTCGCCCTCGGCGAAGGTTCCCAGCTCGAGCAGCCTCTTGCGATAGCCGTCATCGGCGGCTTCGTGCTCTCCGGCCCTCTCGTGCTGATCGTTCTGCCGGCGCTCTACGCCGCGATCGATCCACACGGACGACTGGCTGGACGACCCTGGCCGGAGACCGACGAGCGGGGCGCGGGCTCACGGCAAGACGGGACGAGGACGTCATCTTCCTGAGAAGCCTCCCGATCCACCGGTACCGATCCCCCGCATCACGAGGACCCCGGGGTTCAACGCCGCGGTCGGAAAGACGCTGGCGCTTGACCAACGCCTGTCGGTGAAGCCTTGGGTCAGCCCCCACGGGAAGCTGCGACCCGCGCACAGCCAAGGCGGGTCTTCCAGGAATGCGGCCCTAGGCCGGCGGAAGCCCCTCTTCGATGTCCGCCTTCGGCAGCGCGATGGCCGTTTCCTTGCGCCCCTTGTCCACGCAGACGAAGCAGGCCTTATGGACGTCGTCGTAGCCCATCTTCATCTCGCGGTCGGTGACGAAGACCTGGCGCGGCGGGTACGGGGCGTCCACTCGGCGAAGCGTGACGAGAATGCCGCCCCGGGTCCGGGCGCGTTCGGTCAGCACGAAGAGGTGAGGGGGCTCCGCCGAGCAGGCGAGGGCCGCCTGCACTTCAGTGGACACCCTTGTGCTCTCCCGTGTCCTCCTTGTCGCTCTCCTTGGCCAGTTGCGCGAGAGCCTGGTCCAGCGTGTCGTGGATCCGAAAGAGCGTGTCCAGATGCGTCACCCGAAGGCCGGTCAGGATCCGACGCGGGGGCGCGGCGAGCAGGATCGCGCGGTTCTGGTCGGTGAACCGCTTCAGCGCACCCACGAGAACGCCGACGCCGGTCGAGTCCATGTACTCGAGGAGCGAGAGATCGAGCACGAGGGCGCCCTTGCGCTCCTTGGCGATCCGCTCACAGCTTTCGGCAAGAGAGCGCGCCGTGTCGCCCACCTTGAGC
Organism: uncultured Acidobacteriota bacterium; assembly: GCA_963801275.1. Lineage (GTDB taxonomy): Bacteria > Acidobacteriota > Thermoanaerobaculia > UBA5066 > Gp7-AA6 > DATBFU01. The sequence continues at coordinate 438,071 of CAWDEF010000001.1, forward strand.
GAGCCCTCGACGCGCAAGACCGTGTGCTCGGGGCCTTCCTGCTCCTGGAGCTTCATGCCGTCGCCGACCCTCCCGTGGCTTTGCGAACGAGAATCCCTCCGTGAGCGATCGGCTCGCCACCCGAGGTCACTTCGCCTTCGAAACGGATGATCGCCCCGAAACGCGCAGCCAGCCGCACGTCCACGCAGAGAGTTTCGCCCGCGCGCGGCGGCCGCCGTGCCACGAAGCCGTCGATGCCCGCGAGAAAGCCCTGGCGCCCCATCGCGGCGTCCCCCCCTTCCAGAAGGAGCGCCGCCTGGGCGATCGCCTCCGCGAGCAAGAGAGGGCTACCCCAGTGCTCTCCCATGGCGGCCCTGCCGTTGGCCGTCACGCTGACGCGCACCCGGCCTCGGGAGAAGTCGGCGTTGCGTTCCTCCAGAACCAGATCCGCGAACCGAAAAGGGTAGGCGTGCGGGAATCCGTCAGGTTCGGTCACGCGATCTTCTTTTGCTCGATGAAATCGACCAGGGCGTTGACGGACGAAAACGCCTTCACGCCCACTTCCTCGTCCTCCACCTTGATTCCGAACTCTTGCTCGAGCCCGAGTACGAGCTCCAGGGCGTCGATCGAATCGAGACCGAGCCCCTCGCCGAAGAGCGGCGCGTCGTCCTGGATCGAAGCGGGATCGATCTCGAGCTTCAAGCGGCGGACGATGAGATCCTTGACGCGCTGCGCGACGGCGGTGTCTTCCATTGGGTTCCTCGCGGTGATTATAGGACGGCGCGCTCCCGCGAGGCGGCGCTACGCCATGCCGCCGTCCACACGCCACACCTGGCCGGTCACGTAGGACGCGCTCTCGGACGCGAGGAAGCCGACGACCGCGGCGACCTCCTCCGGCTTCCCGAAGCGTCCCATGGGGATTCGGCCCACGAACTCCTTGACTTCGGCCTCCTTCAAGTGCGCAATGATTTCCGTCGAGATGAGCCCCGGCGCCACGGCGTTGACGGTAATGCCGCGGGTCGCGAGCTCGAGCGCCACCGCCTTGCTCATGGCGATCAGCCCGCCTTTTGCCGCGGAATAGTTGGCCTGCCCGGCGTGGCCCGAGATCCCGCTGACCGAGACGATGTTGATGATCCGACCCCATCCCCGGTGGAGCATCGGCCTCAGGAATGCCTTGGTCATCCGAAAGGCCCCCTTCAGGTCCGTGTCCAGGACGTAGTCCCAGTCCTCCTCTTTCAAGAAGGGAAGCAATGCGTCCCTGATGACGCCGGCGTTGTTGACCAGGATGTCCGCGCCCCCGAAATCCGCCGAGACACGCTCGGCAGCGGCTTTGACGGCCTCCGGGAGCCGGACGTCGGCCACCAGAGCGAGGGCGTCGCCGCCCTCCCGCCGGATCTCGTCGGCGGTCTGTTCGGCGCGGGAGAGGTCCTCGCGGCAGGTAATCACGACGCGGGTGCCCGAGGCGGAGAGCCGGTGCGCAATCGCCCGCCCGATCCCCCTCGACCCGCCGGTCACGACGGCCGTCCTCTTGCGAACCTCGCTCATGCGCCGATGATATCCACGAGGCCGGCCTGGGCCGCGAGGGTCCCCCCCGGCCGACAGGTGACGCTGCGGTCGATCCAGCGCGTCATCTTGGTCAGCATCTCGCCCGGCCCCACCTCGAGGAAGATGCGGTGGCCGTCGGCCACCATGCGCTCGACCGTGGCGTTCCAGAGCGTCGGATGGCAGAACTCGGTCGCCAGGATCTCGCGCACACGCTGTGCCGTCCGGACCCGCCTGCCGTCTGGGCCGTAGTAGGGCACGCGTGGCTCCCCGATCGTCCGGCAGCCAACGATGACCGGAGCCACCGCGCGGGCGACGGGCAGCATGAGCTCGCTGTGGATGGGCCAGCTCATCGAAAGCGGCAGGACGTTCAACGCGCGCGGAGCGAGCGCGGAGAGCGCCGCGCCCACCGCCTCGGCCTGCCCGGTCAGGACGAATTGAGTGCCGGCGTTGACGTTGCCGATCCAGACCAGCCGCCCCTCCGCCCGAAGGCCCTCGCAAACCTCCTCGACGACGTCCCGCCGTGCGCCCACGACCGCGGCCATGCGCCCCCGAATCCCGAGTCGCTCGGTCTCCCGCCACACGGCGACCAGAACGTCCAGAGCGTCGTCGTAGGAGACGGCGCCGGCCGCGACCATCGCGGCATAGTTGCCAAGGCTGTAGCCCGCCGTGGCCCCGGCTGCGAGGCCGCGGCGAGCAAGGGCCTGGCAGGCGAGCGTCGAGACGAGGTACACGCCGGCCTGGGCGGCCAGGTTCTCGTGGAGCTCGTCTTCGCCCCCGGAAAAGAGGATCCGCTCGAGATCGCGGCCGCAGCGCTCCGAGGTGCGCTCGAAGAGGGAGCGCGCCTCGGGTTGCGCGTCCCAGAAGTCTCGGCCGATCCCGATCGTCTCGGAGAGCTGACCGGGGAAGAGAAACGCCGGGGCGGCAGTGCCAGTCACGCCGCCCGCAGCTCTCGAAGAGCCTCGCCCAGAGCGACGCAGCGATCCTGCGCGAGCCAGTTCTCGAATCGCACGGCGAACCGGTGCAGACCCGCGAAGAGAGCCAGGCGCTGGAGCGGGGCGAGACCCTCCATCCCCGGATGCTCGGAGTCGAACTCCCAGGGATGGATCGTAAAGACTGCCGGAAGGCCGCGGTTCCGGAAGTCCTCCTCGTACTGGAGGAGTCGGCGAGGCCGCATGATGCGGAACGGCCAGCTCCCGCCGGCCGGGATTCGCTGCCCAAACCCGCGGCCCGTCAGGGGCGGAACCTCGATCAGGCTTCCCTTTTCCAGATCGATGCGGTGGGGTCCGAGAGGGTTGCCCGCCCGTCCGAGCAGTGGCACCGAGGTCATCGATGCGTCGGCGGCGAACCCTTGCGAGGCGAGCACTGCGAGCGCCGGATCCTCCGCCGAGCGAATCGACCACTCCGCCGCGCGGAACAGCCTCGCGCGGACGCCGCACGCCTCTTCCACGCGGTGGCGGCCCTGCGAGAGATCCTTGAGGAATTCCTCCGGCGAGAGCTCATCGGCCCTGCGGTGGAGGTCTCCGTGAAGAGCGATCTCGTGGCCTTGCCTGGCGGCTTCGCGCAGGAGGTCCGGGTGCCTCTCGGCGATCCAACCCAGCGCGAAAATCGTGGCGCGGTGCCCTCCCTTCCCGAGCCTCTCGAGCAGCCAGGAGAAGGTCCGCGCGAATCGGGAGGGGAAGGATGTCCAGCGCCTGGGGTCGGAGTAGAAGTCGTCTCCGCAGACGTGGAACCAGTCCTCGGCATCGATCGTCAACACGCGCGGCGCCCGGCCGGGAGTGCGCAACGGCGTCAGGACGGGAGGCGGCATGCAGCGCGATTCTAGCCGGGCGGGCCCGCCTTGCCGCTTCGTCGTCGAACGGAATCGACCGGATGCCCGCAGCGCCTCTACGGCGCGTGGTGCAGACCCAGTGCGTTGGCCAGGAACTTTGCCAGTTCGCCTCGAGTGACATTCTGGTCCGGACAGAAATTACCGCCGCCGCAGCCGCTGGTGATGCCCGAGGCCGCGAGCGCCTCGATCGCCCGGAAGTAGATGTAGCCCGTCGGCACGTCGGCGAAGGTGGCCGTCAGCGGCGCCGGGCTCAACTGCAGCCTGTAGTAGATCCGGATCGCGAAGACCGAGGCGTTACCGGCGCCCGACGTGCTGAAGTAGGTGTAGTACGAATTGTTGAAGTTGTCGATCGCCACGGGCGACACGAGCGTCAAGGGAAAACGGCCGCAGCCGGGGGTCGCCGGGCCGGATGTGCCCGTCGAAGCGAGATCCGTGCACGGACCGCCGACCGCGCACTTGCTGAACCACATGTCAATATTTCCGGCATTGTCGTTGTCGCAGCCGTCCAGCTCGATCGAGACGACCGAGGAGCCTTCCGGCAGATCGATGGAATGCAGCAGGAACGGATGGCCGCCGGTGATGTACTGGCCGCCGTTGATCAGGGAATAGGTAAAGGTCGTGGAGGAATCGTTCGGCGAGAAGCCCGAGGCCGACAGCGTCAGAGCGGTCGTCGCAGTCGAGCCATAGGTCCGGGCCTGCTCCTCGGAGAGACCGACGATCTGCGGCACGAGGCCGCGGCCACCCGCCGCAGCAACGCCGCCCGCGTCCTCGCCGCGGAGCTGCGGGCACACAGTCGCCGCGCAGATTGCCGCGGCGAGCGAGACTCGGGCGGTTGTCGAGCGCATGGGTCGTCCTCCCTGGACTTTCTCAGTCCGTTTCGAACACCTTGTAGTACACCGCTCCCCAGGAAATGATCCAGGTATCCCGGAACGGGCGGTAGTGCGAGTGGCCTCCGTAGATGGCATTCACGGGAACATGCGCGAAGCGCGAGAGATGCCGCGCCGACTTCAAGAGAATCTCCGTCTCGATGATATAGCCGCGCGCGTTCAACCGGAGCCGTCGCAGCAGGTCCGCGCCGACGACGCGGTAGCCGGACTGCGCGTCCTCGACTTCGAGCCCCGTCATCCGCGTCAGGATCCTGCTGCCGATCTCGTTGGTTCGGAAGCGATACGCCGGGATCGCGTGCGGATCCCCCATGCGCGAACCGATGACGAACGCCTCGCCTCCCCGGGCGGCGGCGAGAAGCTCCGGCAGGTCCGCCGGATCGTGTTGCCCGTCGGCGTCGAGAAAGGCCACGTGGCTCGCGTCGCTTGCGAGGACGCGGGCCAGACCCGCCCGCAGGGCCGTGCCCTTGCCGCCGTTTTCGGGAAGGCGCAGGATCTCGGCGCCGGCGCGCTCGGCGGCCAAGGCGGTCCCGTCGGAGGATCCGTCGTCCACGACGAGGACCCGGGGAACGCTCGCGAAAATGCCGCGCACGACGTCCGACACCGTGGACTCGGCCTGGTAGGCGGGAACCAGAGCGAACGGCGCGAAGGATCGGGGCACGGAAGAATCCTAACGTCAAGAGTCGTCTGCAGCGGTCCACAAGTCCCTTTTGAATCTTGGGCATGCGTTGACTCGGCCCTTCGCGTATGAAAAAGTTGCCCCGCTCCGATGCCGAAGACGTTCCTGCCCGTTCTGATCCTGCTCGGGCTCGCCGCCGGGATGGTCGGAATGATCTCAATGTTGAACGCGCTGCTCGGGCCCAAGCTCAAGACGGCCCGCAAGCTCGAGACCTTCGAGAGCGGCGTCCCGCTGCTCGACGCCTCCCACAAGCGAATCTCGATCAAATTCTTCGTGATCGCGATGATCTTCATCCTGTTCGACGTCGAGATCGCGTTCGTTTATCCCTGGGCCCTCGTCTTCCGCTCGGTCGGCTGGCCCCTGTTTGTCGAGATGTTCGTTTTCCTCGCGGTTCTCGCGGTGGGCTATGCCTATATCTGGAAGAAGGGGGCCTTCGACTGGTGAGCCACACGCGCTACCGCATTGAGGAGGCTGGAGAGCCGCGCACCTTCTCGCCCGAGGCGCGTGCGCGGATCGAGAGAATTCTCGCCCGCTACCCGACCAAGCAGGCGGCGCTGCTGCCGGTGCTGTGGCTGGCGCAGGAGACCTGGGGCTGGATCTCGCGCGAAGTGGCCGAAGAGGTGGCCCGAGTCCTGGAGCTTCCGATCTCGCACGTCGACGGTGTCCTGACCTTCTATACGATGTACAACCTGCGCCCAGTCGGGAGGAACCTTCTGCAGTTCTGCACGTCGATCTCCTGCCACCTCGCGGGCGCCGAGGGGCTCATCGAACGCTGCGGAAAGCGCCTGGGCATCGGCCTCGAGGAGACGACTGCCGACGGCAAGTTCACCATGATCGAAGTCGAGTGCATCGCAGGCTGCGACCGCGCGCCTTCGCTGATGGTCAACGACAAGTATCACGAGCCCATGGACGAGAGAAAACTCGACGCGCTTCTCGACCGCCTCGCGGGGGAGGCCTGAGTTTGGAACCGGTTCTCTCGGCCCGCGTGGGCAGACCCAACTCGCGATCGATCGAGACATATCTCGCCGACGGCGGCTATGCGGCCCTCAAGAAGGTCCTCACCGGGGGGTGGACCCCCGAGCAGCTGACCGAGGAGGTCAAGAAATCGGGCCTCCGAGGCCGCGGGGGCGCCGGGTTCCCGACGGGTGTCAAGTGGGGCTTCATCCCGAAGGACACGAAGGGCAAGCCGATCTATCTGCTCTGCAACGCCGACGAGTCCGAGCCCGGAACCTTCAAGGATCGCCTCCTGATGGAGCAGGACCCTCACCAGGTCATCGAGGGCGTGATCCTCTCGGCCTACGCCATCAAGTGCCGCGACGCCTACATCTACATCCGGGGTGAGTTCTATGACGGGGCGCGCATCTTAAACGCCGCCATTGCCGAGGCCTACGCCAGGGGCTACCTCGGCGAGAAGATCCTGGGCTCCACCTTCTCGCTCGACCTGACCGTGCACCGCGGTGCCGGCGCGTACATCTGCGGGGAGGAGACGGGCCTCATCGAGAGCCTCGAGGGAAAGCGCGGCCAACCCCGCATCAAGCCGCCCTTCCCGGCGGTGTCCGGCGCCTTCGCGAGCCCTACCATCGTCAACAACGTCGAAACGCTCGCGTGCGTGGTCCACATCGTCAACCGCGGCGCGGAGTGGTTTGCGAAGATCGGCCGCAACGAGAAGAACACGGGCCCCAAGCTCTATTGCCTCTCCGGACAGGTCAACCGCCCCGGCGTCTACGAGGCGGCGATGGGACTGCCGCTGAAGGAGCTCATCTTCGGCGAGGCCTATGGCCGCGGGATGAGGGACGGCCGCAAGGTCAAGGCGGTGATTCCGGGCGGTGCCTCGGCCAACATGCTGACGGCGGCCGAGATCGAGGATTGTCCCCTGGATTTCGACGGCGTGGCGGCGAAGGGCTCGATGCTCGGTTCGGCCGCGATCATCGTCATCAACGAGGACACCTGCATCGTCAATGCCGCGCAGAACCTGTCGAAATTCTTCTCTCACGAGTCCTGCGGCCAGTGCACGCCCTGCCGGGAGGGCACGCCCTGGCTGTACCAGGTCTTGACCCGCATCGAGAAGGGCGAGGGCCGCCCCGAGGACATCGTTCTGCTCGAGCGCATCTGCACCCAGATGGCCAACGGCATGACGATCTGCGTGTTCGCCGACGCCGCGATCGCGCCGCCGCTCTCTTCGGTCCAGAAGTTCAAGGACGAGTACCGGCACCACGTCGACCACAAACGGTGCCTCGTCGGCAGCAGGACGGCGGTGGTGGCGTGAGGGCAAGCGGGCGGCCGCCCAATGCGGCCGAAGAGAACGAGCGGGGAGCCGTCGCCGGTCGTCCTCTCTCCCAAGAACTCGCCCGGCGAGGCCCGAGGCCATGAGCGGAGCGCCCCCGCCGGCCAAGGACACCTTCACGGTCCTTTTTGACGGACGGCCCATCGAGGTCCCCAAGAGCCTCAACCTGATCGACGCGGCGAAGCTCGCCGGCGTCGAGATCCCCCACTTCTGCTACCACCCGCGCCTCTCCGTCGTGGGTCAGTGCCGCATGTGCCTCGTCGAGATCGAGGGAATGCCCAAGATCCAGGCCGCCTGCACGGTGCCGCTCAAGGACGGGCTCTCCGTCAAGACGACGACCGACAAGGTCAAGAGCTCGCGGGCCGCCACCATGGAGTTCCTCCTCATCAACCACCCTCTCGATTGCCCCATCTGCGACCAGGCCGGCGAGTGCACGCTTCAGGACAACTCTTTCGGCTACGGAAATCAGCTTTCCCGGTACGACGAGCAGAAACGCCAGTACCCGACCTTCGACCGCACGCTGATCGGGCCTCACGTCGTGGCCGACATGACGCGCTGCATTCAGTGCACCCGCTGCATTCGGTTCTGCGAGGAGATCGCGGGCACGAGCGAGTTGACGTTCCTCGACCGCGGCGGCCGCACGCTCGTCTGGACGCACGAAGGCTCGCCACTCGCCAACGACTGGTCCGGCTGCGCCGCGGATGTCTGCCCCGTCGGCGCCCTGACCGTGCGCGAGTTCCGGTTCCGCAGCCGCGTCTGGTATCTGCAAAAGACCCCTTCGGTCTGCCCGGGCTGCAACATCGGCTGCAACGTCTCGATCGAGTCGAAGGACGGCGTCGTCTACCGATTCCTTCCCCGCGCCAATCCGGAAGTCAACGACTTCTGGCTCTGCGACTACGGCCGCTTCCTCTCGGAGAGCCTGAACCTGCGCGATGTCGAAAGGGCGGCGATCCGCGAGGACGGCGTCCTCCGCGACGCCGCGGTGCCGGAGGCGGTCGCCCGCGTCGCGGCCGCGATCCGTTCGGCCGGCGACAAGGGCGCAGCCGCCCTCTTCTTTCTCGGCTCCGCGCACCTGTCCAACGAGGAGAACTTTCTCCTGCGAAAGATCGCCGAGCACGTGGGCTGCCCGAACCGGGATGTCATCGTGGAAAAGTCCGGACCGCGCCGCATCAAGTCGCAGACCGAGTGGCTCACCGGCGAGGACGGGGCGGCGAACTTTCGCGGCGCGCGCGACATGGGGATGGCCCCCGCGCGCGGGGGCTACGGGCTCGAGGCGGTCCTCTCGGGCAAGACTTCGCCCGAGGTCCTCGTGATCGCCGATGCAGGCTTCTCGGCGCTGATGGACGACGCCGCGGCGGTCGGGGCCCTGCGCAAGGCGCGCTTCCTCGCCGTGGCGGCCCGCAACGCCAACGCGCTGACGCGGGCCGCGGACGTGGTCCTCCCGGCAGCGTCGCTGTCCGAGAAGGAAGGGACGTTCACGAACGTCCAGGGTCGGGTCCAGAAGTTCGAACGCGCCTACCTGCCGAAGCCTCCCGTTCGGGCGACCTGGGAGCTGCTGCTCGCCCTCGCCAACGCCCTCGGCTTCGGAGACCGGAGCTGGACCCCGGCCGACCTGCTCGCGCAGATCGCCGCCGAAGTCGAGGGGTATCGCCACGTTGCGGCCAAGGAGCTCGAGGGCGGGGCCCTGATCAAGAAGGGCGATTTCACCTGGAAGGGCGCGCTGTGACGGCCCTCGACTGGGCGATCCTCGTCCTGCGCGTAGCGCTTCCCGCCCTCATCCTCCCCGCGATCGTGATTCCGCTCGTCTGGTACGAGCGGCGCATGGCTGCATTCATCCAGGATCGCCCGGGCCCCAACCGGGTCGGGCCCTTCGGCCTCCTGCAGAGCCCCGCCGACATCCTGAAGCTGTTCATGAAGGAGGCATTCGTACCGGCGAGCGCGGACCCTCTTCTCTTCCATGTCGCCCCGGCCCTGGCGATCTTCGCGGCTCTCATGACGTTCGCCGTTATTCCCTACGGGGGCACGCTCGCCGTCGCCGGTCGAGAAATCCCGTTGATCGGCGCCGACATCTCGATCGGCGTCCTCTACGTCTTCGCCATCACTTCGTTCTCGGTCTACGCGATCGTGCTCGCGGGTTGGTCCTCCAACAACAAGTTCTCTCTGATGGGAGGGATCCGCTCGAGTGCCCAGCTGATCTCCTACGAGCTCGCCATGACGACGGCGGCCGCGGGGGTCATTCTGGCGGCCTCGAGCTTCCAGCTTCCCGACATCGTGGCGATGCAGCAGGGCACCTGGCTCGGCTTCCTCCCCCGCTGGAACGTGTTCCCCCAGTTCCTCGGATTTCTGGTCTTCTTCATCGCGAGCTTCGCCGAGACCAACCGACTCCCCTTCGACCTGCCGGAGGCGGAAGCGGAGCTCGTGGCCGGCTACCACACGGAATATTCGGCGATGCATTTCGGGTCTTTCTTCCTGGCCGAGTATCTGAACATCATCGTGGTTTGTGCCCTGACGACGACGCTCTACCTCGGCGGCTGGTCGCTGCCTGGGTTTCACCCGAGCGGAGTTTTTGGCGTCCTGCTGTCGGTCGGGGTCTTCGCGGCCAAGACGGCCTTTCTGGTCAGCGTCTTCATCTGGGTCCGCTGGACCCTGCCTCGCTTCCGCTACGACCAGTTGATGGGTCTGGGCTGGAAAGTGTTCCTGCCGGCCGCGCTCGTCAACGTTCTCTGGGTCGCCGCGCTGGAGATCTGGCGGGCGGCGCGGTAGCGATGGAACGGCTGCTCTTCGACGCCGCCGCGGTGATGGCGATCCTGTTCGCGGCGCTCATGGTCTTGAACCGACACCCGGTCAAGTCCGTCCTCGCCCTGGTCGTTTCCTTTTTCTTCCTCGCCGTCTGCTACGTGATGCTCTCGGCTCCGCTGATCGCGGCGATCCAGGTCATCGTGTACGCAGGCGCGATCCTGGTGCTCTTTCTGTTCGTTCTGATGCTCTTGAACGTCCCGCAGGAGACCTCCGAGCACGAACCGCGCCCGATCCAACAGGTGCTCGGTGGCGCGGCCATCCTGCTCTTCACCGTCGGGCTCGTCGCTCTCGTCGCCGGACGCCCTCCGCGGCCCCCGCCCGTTCCCGATCTGTCCTCGCCGACGCTGCCCGCTCTGGCGCGCCTGATCTATTCCGACTTTCTCCTTCCGTTCGAAGCGCTGTCGGTGCTTCTGCTCGCGGCTCTGATCGGTGCCTTCGTCCTGGTCGAGCGGGAGAAGCCGTCGTGATCGGCCCCATCCCACTCTCGGACGCGCTTCTCACGTCGGCCGCCCTCTTCTCCATCGGACTGGCCGGCGCGCTCCTGCGCCGAAACGCGATCGCCATCTTCCTCTCGATCGAGCTGATGATGAACGCCGCGAACCTCGCCCTCATCGGTTACGGCGCGGCGCTCGGGACGCCGGAGGGGCAGATCGCGGTCTTCTTCGTGATCGCGATCGCGGCGGCCGAGGCGTCGGTGGGGCTCGCGATCTTCGTTGCGTTGTTCCGGCATACCGAGACGATCGACGTGAACAAGATCAATCTCCTGAAGTGGTGAGATGAGCGCGCCTCTCCCGCTCTGGTTGATCCCCGCGCTGCCACTGGCGGGCTTCCTCGCCAACGGCCTGCTCGGCACGCGGCTCGGGAAGCGCTACGTCAGCATCGTGGGCGTCGGCTCGGTCGGCGCGGCGACGCTGGTCGCCTACTCCCGCCTGCTTCCTTACATCTCGGGCGACCGGACGCCGATCGTCGAGCGGGTGGCGGACTGGATCCGAGCCGGCGACTTTTCGGCCGACATCGCCTTCCGGCTCGATCCGCTCTCCGGCCTGATGATCGGCTTCGTCACGTTCGTCGCGTTCCTCATCCACGTCTACTCGATCGGCTACATGCGCCACGAGGCGACCGACGCCGGCTACGCCCGGTTTTTCGCCTACCTCAACCTCTTCATGTTCTCGATGCTCACGCTCGTTCTCGCCCAGAACTTTCTCCTCATGTTCGTGGGCTGGGAGGGCGTGGGACTCTGCTCCTATCTCCTGATCGGCTACTACTTCGACCAGCCCTTCGCGCCGGCGGCCGGAAAAAAGGCGTTCGTCGTCAACCGAATCGGCGACTGGGGCTTTCTGCTCGGCATGTTCGGGCTCGTCTTCCAGTTCGGCACCCTCGATTACGACCGCGTTCTCGGCGCGGCGGCGGGCGACCCGGCCCGGTATGTACCCTTCCTCACGCTGATCACTCTCTGCCTCTTTCTCGGCGCGGTCGGGAAGAGCGCCCAGGTGCCCCTCTACGTCTGGCTCCCCGACGCCATGGCAGGCCCGACGCCCGTCTCGGCCCTGATCCACGCCGCCACGATGGTCACGGCGGGCGTGTACATGGTGACGCGCTGCAACGTCCTCTTCCGCCTCTCGCCCGACGCGATGTTCGTCGTGGCGGTCGTGGGCACGGTGACGGCTCTGCTGGCCGCGCTGATCGGCATGGCGCAGAACGACATCAAGAGGGTGCTCGCGTACTCGACCGTTTCGCAGCTCGGTTACATGTTTCTCGCCTGCGGCGTCGGCGCCTTCACGGCCGGCATGTTCCATGTCATGACCCACGCGTTCTTCAAGGCCTGCCTGTTCCTGGGTGCCGGCTCCGTCATGCACGCGATGGCGGGAGAGCTCGACATGCGCAAGATGGGGGGACTCAAGGCCCGCCTGCCGATCACCTATCGGACCTTTTTCATCGCCGCCCTCACGATCTCCGGGATTCCGCCACTGGCCGCATTCTTCTCCAAGGACGCGATCCTCGGCGCCGCCTTCGCCGCGGGCCCGGGCGTGTACAAGATCCTCTGGGCCGTGGGCCTGCTGACCGCGGGGTTGACCGCTTTCTACATGTTTCGACTGGTGTCGCAAACCTTCGAGGGGACCTTTCGCGGCACCCGGGAGCAGGAGCACCACCTCCACGAGTCGCCGCGCTCGATGACCGTTCCCCTGATCGTCCTGGCCGGCCTGTCGGTCGTTGGCGGGTTCCTCGACGTTCCCCCGGCCCTGGGAGGAAGCGAGCGGCTGAGCGCGTTCCTCGAGCCGATCCTCCTGCCCATCGCGGGGGCCCCGGAAGCTGTCCCGCACGGCCTCTCCCACGCAACCGAATGGCTCCTGATGGGCGTCTCGGTCGCCGTCGCGGTGGCGGGCCTGTGGACCGCCTGGAAGTGGTACGCGAGGGAGGGAGGGCGCGTGCCGCAGCGCCTCGCGGAGGCGTATCCGGGAGCGTACGCTCTCGTCGCGGAGAAGTTCCGCGTGGACGAGCTGTACGACGCGGCCATCGTGCGGCCCTTCGCGCTCCTCGCCCGCCTCTGCTGGAAGGTGGTCGACGTGTTGATCATCGACGGCATCTTGAACGCGGGCGCGTTCCTCGTCGAGCTGACCGGCGACCTGCTCCGGTTTCTCCAGACCGGCAACGTGCGCAACTACGCCCTGAGTTTTCTGCTGGGCGTCGTGGCGCTGATGCTCATCGTGATGGGAAGCTGGTGATGGGCGCGCTCTTCGACCAGCATCTCCTGACGACCATCGTCTTTCTCCCGGCGGCGGGGGCCCTGGTCACCGCGCTCTTCCCCGCTGCCGCGGCGAAGGCCGCGAGGACCTTCGCCCTCGCCGTGGCGGTGCTCGAGCTCGCGATTTCTATTCCACTCTGGACCCGTTTTGCTCCCGCGGCCGGGTTCCAGTTCTCGGAAACCGCCGCCTGGGTCCCGGCGCTCGGGATCTCGTACGACGTCGGATTGGACGGGCTCTCGCTCGTGCTCGTGCTGTTGACGACCCTGCTGACGCCGGTCGCCCTGCTCTTTTCGGTCCGCCACGTCGAGAAGAGCGTGCGCGGGTTCTCGATTGCGTTCCTGGTCCTGGAGACGGGCATGCTCGGGAGCCTCGTGGCGCTCGATCTCGTGCTCTTCTACGCCTTCTGGGAAGTGATGCTCATCCCGATGTACTTCATCATCGGGATCTGGGGCGGCACCCGACGGATCTACGCCGCGATGAAATTCTTTCTCTTCACGATGGCGGGCAGCCTCCTGATGTTTCTCGCCATCCTGTTTCTGGCCATTCGCTACCACGTGGTCACCGGACACTGGTCGTTCCTGCTCGAGGATCTGGCGACCCTGACTCTTCCGGGGGGCACACAGGCGATTCTCTTCTTCGCGTTCGCCCTTGCCTTCGCGATCAAGGTGCCCGTGTTTCCGCTCCACACCTGGCTGCCCGACGCTCACACCGAGGCCCCGACGGGCGGCTCCATCATCCTGGCCGGAGTCCTCCTGAAGCTCGGCGTATACGGTTATCTGCGCTTCGCGCTGTCGCTCTTTCCCGAGGCGGCGCTGCGGTATGCCCCCGTCGTAGGACTGCTCGGAGTCATCGGCGTGATCTACGGAGCGCTGGTCGCCTTCCCGCAGAAGGACATGAAGCGGCTCGTCGCCTACTCGTCGGTTTCGCACCTGGGTCTCGTCGTGGTCGGGATCGCGGCCTTCACACCCGTCTCGCTCTCCGGCTCGATCCTTCAGATGATCAATCATGGGCTCTCGACGGGGGCGCTCTTCCTGCTCGTCGGCGTCCTCTACGAGAGGCGGCACACGCGCGAGATCGAGGCGTACGGCGGAATCGCCGCCGTGGTTCCGGTCACGACGGCCCTCTTCCTCGTCTCCACCCTCTCTTCGATCGGCCTTCCGGGATTGAATGGGTTCGTCGGAGAGTTTCTGATCCTGCTCGGAACCTGGACCTCTCCTCACCGCTGGTGGGCCGTGCTCGCGGCCACCGGGGTCGTCCTGTCGGCCGTCTACATGCTGAGCCTCGTCCAGAGGGTCTTCTGGAACCCGCTCGTGCACGAAGAGAACCGCAAGCTGCCGGAGATCCACCCCTCCGAATTCGTCGCGGCCGGCGTGCTCATCGCCGCGATGGTCTGGATCGGCGTTCGGCCCAACGACCTCTTGACCCGCCTGACGCCCACCGTCGAGGCCATACGGGCGGAGGTCCTCGAGAAGACCGGCGGAGTCGCCCGCGCCGACCCGCGGGAGTCGAAGGCCCGGCAAGCGCCCGCGGGAGCCGCGCCGTGATTTCTTTTGGACCGGTCGAGCTCGCCGCGACGGCACCCGAGATCGTCCTCACGCTGGCCGGCGCCCTGCTGGTCCTGCTCGAGGCTTTTGCGCCGCGCCTGCGGGGCTGGTTCGCCACCCTGTCGCTCGCCTCGATCGCCGGATACCTCTTCTTTCAGGCCCGGGCACCCATCGGTCCCACCTTCGGCGGGCGCTTCGAGACCTCCCCGCTGACTGTGCTCCTGGGGCTCTTTCTCGGAGGCACCGCTGCCATCGCGATCCTGGTCGCCAAGCCCTATCTCCAGCGCGCCGGCGAGGAGAGGGGCGAGTTCTACGCCCTTCTTCTGTGGGGGCAGGTCGGCGTCTCCCTGATGGTCCGCGGCATCGACCTTCTCGTCGTCTTCATCGGCCTCGAGACTCTGTCGCTCTCCTTCTACGTCCTCGCGGGCTTCTTCCGCCGGGTCCCGGCGTCCTCGGAGGCCGCCCTGAAGTACTTCCTGACCGGCGCCTTCGGGTCCGCCTTCACTCTGTACGGCATCGCTCTGCTCTTCGGCAGAAGCGGCAGCCTGCGCATCAACTCGCTCTCGCAGGTCGGTCTGGCGGCGGACCCTGTCGTGACCTTCGCGCTGCTGCTGCTTCTGGCCGGATTCGGTTTCAAGATGTCGCTCGCCCCGTTCCACGCCTGGGCACCCGATGTCTACCAGGGAATGCCCACGCCCGCCGTGGCCTATCTGTCCGTCGCCCCCAAGGGCGCGTCGGTCATCGTTCTGTACCGCGTCCTGACCGCGGTCTTCCAGGGGGGCCTGCCCGACCGTTTTCGAACGGGGGTGGCGGCGATCGCAATTCTGTCGATGACGCTCGGCAACGTCGTGGCGCTCGCCCAGCGCGACATCAAGAGGCTCCTGGCGTATTCGGGAATCGCCCACATGGGCTACATCACGATCACGCTGGTCGTGTTCGGGCGGGCGGGGTTCGCGGCCGCCATCGTGTACCTCTTTGCCTACCTCGTATCCAACGCCGGAGCGTTCGCGGCGGTGTCGGCGCTCTACCGCGACGAGAGCAAACCCCACCCGGTGGGACTGCTCGCCGGGGAAGGGCGGCGCGCGCCCTTCGCTTCGGCGGTATTGACACTCTGCCTGCTGTCGCTCGCGGGCATTCCCGCCACGGCCGGATTCATCGGCAAATTCTTCGTCTTCGGATCGGCCATCGAGAGCGGCCTCTACGCGCTCGCCGTCATCGGCATCCTCAACAGCCTCGTCTCCATCGGTTACTATCTGAAAGTCGTCTACGTTCTCTACATGCGCGATCCCGTCGAGCCGCTCGGTCCGCCGCCTCTCCGGGCCGCCGACGGCCTCGCCCTGGCGCTGTGCGGCACTGGAATCCTGGTTCTGGGCATCTTCCCGGCAACGCTCTGGGCCCTTGCGCGCCAGGCCGCCGACTCGCTCCCGTTCTTCGGCCCGTGAGAAATCTGTCCTGGACCCACTGATTTCGAGACAACCGTCGAGGAGGAAAGACATGTCCGCCAAGCCCAAGCCCGCCCTCCGGCCCGCCCCGCGCACCGCTGCTTCCGCATCCACTCCGGAGGACCTCAATCCCTACCACTTCGCGCGGCTGCAGTTCGAGCGGGCCGCCGACCATCTGGCGCTCGACGCCGGAACGCGCGACGTTCTGGGAACCCCGAAACGCCAACTCATCGTCTCGATCCCGGTCAAGATGGACGACGGCAACATTCGCGTGTTTCAGGGCTTTCGCGTCCAGCATTCCGTGGCGCGCGGGCCTTCCAAGGGAGGCATTCGGTACCACCCCGGCGTCACCCTCGACGAGGTGAAGGCGCTGGCGATGTGGATGACCTGGAAGTGCGCCGTCGTGAACATCCCCTTCGGGGGCGCCAAGGGCGGAATCACCGTGGACCCGAAGGGTATCTCCATGAGCGAGAACGAGCGCATGACTCGGCGCTTCACGTCCGAGATCTCCATCGTGCTCGGACCCGACCGCGACATCCCCGCGCCGGACGTCTACACGAACTCCCAAACGATGGCCTGGATGATGGACACCTTTTCCATGACGAAGGGCTACTCGACCCTCGGCGTCGTCACCGGCAAGCCGCTTTCCGTGGGCGGCTCGGCAGGGCGCAACGAGGCGACGGCGGAGGGCTGCTTCGTGGCGATCGAAGAGGCGGCCAAAAGGATGTCCCTGCCGCTCAAGGGCGCGACGGCCGCCGTCCAGGGCTTCGGCAACGCGGGCTCGTTCGTGGCCAGGTTCCTGGAAGAGGCCGGCGCCCGGGTCGTGGCCGCCTCGGACACCAAGGGCGGCATCTACGACAAGCGCGGCCTCTCCGTCGAGACGCTCTTCTCGACCAAGGAAAAGAAGGGCACCGTCACGGCCGTCAAGGGCGAGCGCATCTCCAACGAGGAGCTGCTCGAGCTGCCGGTCGACGTCCTGGTGCCGGCGGCGCTCGAAGGCGTCATCACCCGAAAGAACGCACCGCGAATCCGGGCCCGCATCATCGCGGAGGCCGCCAACGGTCCCACGACCCCCGACGCGGACGACGTGCTGCACAAGAAGGGCATCGTCGTGATCCCCGACATCCTCGCCAACGCCGGCGGAGTGACGGTCTCCTATTTCGAGTGGGTGCAGGATCTTTACTCCTTCTTCTGGGACCCCGAGATGGTGCGGACCCAGCTCCAACGCACGATCCGGCGGGCCTACGCGGACGTCGAGGCGACGGCGCGAAAGCACGACACGGACCTGCGCACGGGCGCCCTGGTCCTCGCCGTGCACCGCGTCGAGGAGGCCACCCGCATCCGCGGCATCTTCCCCTAGGCGCCACGAGTCCTTACCGGGCGTGGCATGATTGGTTTCCATGAGCGCCGAGCCCAATGCCGCGCGGCGGCAAGGCAAGCCGTGGCTGGCCGAGCGCATCGCCTGGACGGTGGGCGTGCTCTGTCTTGCTGCCTATGCCGCCATTCGGATCGCCGGCGCGGCCGGCACGCGGCGCGAACTGGCGCGGTTCGAGAGCCTGCGGAGGCAGGCTCCGGTGGCGCGCCTGGAGGCGGGCGAGCCGGATCTGACCCTCTGGTCTGCCCAGCGTGTAGAGGCTTGGAAGGAAAGTCTGAAACAGGACAGCGCACCCCCGCTCGCCGTGCTCAAGATCCCGAAAATCAAGCTGGAGGTGCCCGTCCTGGACGGCACCGACGAATGGACCTTGAACCGGGGCGTCGGGCACATCGCCGGGACGGCTCTCCCGGGCGCCAACGGAAATCTGGGGATCGCCGGTCACCGCGACGGTTTCTTTCGAGGGCTCAAGGACATAGCCCCCGGCGACAGCCTCGAGCTCGACACTCCCCGCGGCAGTCAGTCCTACGTCGTCCAGGACATTCGGATCGTCAATCCCGAGGACGTCTGGGTCCTCTCCGGCACCCCCCGGCCCACCATTACCCTGGTGACCTGTTACCCCTTCTACTTCGTCGGTTCGGCTCCCCAGCGCTACATCGTCCGGGCGGTCCCGCGCAGCGGGGGTCTGCATTCCTCTTGATATAGTCCCGCGACTGCGAAATCATCAGGTTCTTAATTTGGAGAGGAGGCGTTGATCTATGTCCAGGAAGGTGTGGGGGGTCTTCTCGTCGCTTCTTTTGATCGCCGGCTTCGCCGCGGCTCAGATGCAGCCGGAGACGAAGACGACGACCCGGCAGGTCAAGTTCGAGGTTGTTTCTGTCGATGGCAACAACGTGGTCTGGAAGAATGAGCAGGGTCAAACGAGAGAGTTCAAGGCTCCCGCAGGGTTCATGGTGAACGTCGACGGCAAGGAAGTGGCCGTCAGTGATCTGCAGCCGGGAATGAAGGGGGTCGCGACGGTCACAACGACGACCAAATTGACTCCCGTGACGGTAACGGACATCAAGAACGGCAAGGTCATGGCCGTCGCCGGCAACTCGGTCATCGTGCAGATGGCCGACGGCAAGATGCGGCAGTTCACGCAGAAGGACGTCGAGAAGCGCCATGCCAAGCTCTACAAGGAAGGCCAGGAGGTCTCGCTATCCGAGTTTCGGGTCGGCGACAACCTGAGCGCCGTCATCGTCACCGAGGGCGAGCCCAAGGTCGTAACGGAGAACGACGTCAAGGCGATGGCCCATATGGCCCCCAAGCCCGCCATGGCTCACGCTGCGACGCCCGCCGCGGCGCCTGCTGCGGCACCTGCGCCCGCCGCGGCCGCCGAGCCGGCCAAGCTTCCCAAAACGGGCAGCTCTCTTCCGCTCGTAGCGCTGATCGGCGCTCTTTCGCTCGCCACGGGCTTCGGCCTGACGGCGCGCCGCCGCGCTCAGGCCCGCTAGACCTTCCCGCTTCGCGGATTACGGCCGCGTCCGGCCTCGCCGGGCGCGGCCTTTTCGTTTTCGGAGAGCGAGCGGATCAGGACGGCGCGCACGGGCGAGGCCTCCAGGCTCTCGAACGCGAGCGGGACGGCCACCAGGCCGTAGTCTCCCGGCTCGACGTGCGACAGCCGCAGCCCCTCGAGAAGCGCGATGCCCCGCGAAAGCAACGCGCGGTGCACGGGCAGGTCCTCGGCGTCGCGGGGATCGATCGACGCGGCGTCGGTGCCGACCAGGATCGCCCCCTTCTCTGCCAGCCGCACGGCCGCGAGCGGCGAAAGAAAGGCCTTTCCGTCAGTTCGAAAGAGCACACGGGGCATCCCGATCGCCCGCGGCGGCAGAGCGTCCGGACCGATCTCCCCGGCACCGGGCAGCGGCACCACCCGGGCCGGGCCGATGAAGGGATGCAGCGACAGCGCGCCGACCGGCGCTCCGTCTCGAAGGACGTGCGCGGGCGCATCCGCGTGCGTCGCCAGGTGAGCGCTCATCGTGAAACAGGACGTTTCGTAGGCAGATCCCTCGAGCAGGCTCGTGGTCGCGCGGAAGCTGAAGGGCACGTCTCCAGGCCAGGCGGGCGTGCGCTCGCCAATCGGACGCGAGATGTCGAAGATCTCCAGACCCCGACTGCCCCCGGTCCGAGGATTCGGCGCCCCTACCGCATGCCTCGGACGGTCTTTTTTTGAGCGTAGCGCTCGGCGACGTGCGGGTCGTACCCGCGATGCCGCGGATGGAGCGCGACGTCCCGGTACTCGGCGTCGCATCGGTAGCAGATCGTAACCGGTCGCACCCGCGCGGCGACGATCCAATCGACGACGACGCTCGCCAGCAGGACCGGCGTGAACCAGATCCAGCCGAATTTCCAGCCCACAAGGAGGGCTCCCCCGAGGGCGAGCGCCATGAAGAGGCATCCCAGCCTCTGGTCGAAGTCCTTCTGGAGGAAAAAGGCCCGATTCCCGCAGAACCCGCAACGCACCACCCTCCCCTCCGGCAGTGTTCCCGCGAAGTGCGCGGCGTAGGCGCGCCCGCACTTGGTGCAGGCGTAGCCCCCGGCGTCGCCCTCGCCGTGCTCCCGGAAGGTCATGCACTCCGGACAATAGTGGCGGGCCCGCATGCGAGCCGTCAGGCCGGGAACCCGGTCGAGACTGTCAGGTAGGAAGAGAGAAGCTCCCCGATCAGGACGAAGACGAGCGCCACGTAGAGCAGACCGGTCGCCGCTTGATTCGAGCGCATGTCGGCGGTCTTCCAGATGAAATAGGAGAGCGCGAGCGGACCCACGATCCCCCAGAGCACGCGGAACAGGAAGAAGAGCGCGTCCCGCTCGAGCGAGAGCAGCGAGGCGAGGCCCGCCGGGTTCGGCCCGGACGCCAACGCGGCGGCGAGAAAAAGCGTCCGTGCAGCCGCAAGCGCGGCGAAGAGCGCCGCGCCCCGCGCCAGCAGCGCAAACGGCAACGACCTCGAGATCAGATACCAGTGACCGAGGTTCATCGTGAGGAGCACGGACCCGAAGAAGAGGCCGCCCAGGAAGGCGCCCACCCCCGTCCAGCCGTCCCCGTGCGGCACGGGGGCGTTCCAGGCGACGGAGAAGAGCGTCCAGGTCGCGGCAGCGGCTCCGGCGGCGAGCAGCGAGCGCCCGGGGCCCGGAAACCCCGCCTGAGCGATCCCGGTGTACAGGATCAGCAGGAGGGCGCTGGCGGCACCCAGAACCGCAGGAAAGCCCTGCGGCCGGATGAGCCAGGCCCCGCCGAGAAAGGCGCTGCAGAAGACCCCGTGCAAGGAAAAGAAGCCCTTTCCGAGCGTTCGCGCGGGGAAGAAGATCAGCAGCAGGGCGGTGCCCGCCCCCGCTTCCAGCAGGAAGAGACCCAGACCTCCCAGCGCCATGAGAGGCAGGATCTTAATGCTTCGGGGAATCCGCGTTCGCCTTCGAGCCGCCGATGGTGGTCGGCCAATTGCCTGCCAGGTTTCTCACTTCCTCGAAGATCCGATCGACGTGATCGAGCAGGCCATGGTCGCCCCGTGGGATCTCGATGAAGCGGGAGCCGGCCGCGAGCCGTCCCGATGCCTCCCAACGGCGCCAGACACCCTCCACCGCCTCGAAGGGGACGCTCTCGTCGCGGCGTCCCATCAGCACGACGACCGGGACTCCCGGAGGCTCTCGGTCCACGTCCATGGTCGCCATCTCCTCGAAGAACCGGCGGTGGATCGTTTTCTGCTGCCCGGCGCCATGGTGAAAGAACCGGAGAGGGTCGCCCGGAGGCAGCCCCTCGGCCCATCGGGGCCCGAAGCCGAGAGCCGGCGCGACGAGCAGCAGGGGCGCGTGCAGCGCGATCCGATCGACGGCAAGAGCAACGAGGGCACCGAGCGAGCTGCCGACGACGACGACGGGAAGACGCTTGCGGACCTCCCAGAAGGCAATTCGCGTCATCGCCCGGAAGTCCAGCCGCTCGAAGGAGGGGACGTTCAGGTCCGGGGCAACCACGCGCAGACCCGCCGGCCCGAGGCGCTCGCGCAGCGCCGCCGCCTTGCGACCCGCAGGCGACGATGCGAACCCGTGAAGATAGAGGACGTTTCTCAAGCGGCTGCCCGATCCGGAACGGATTAAACCCTGAAGCGGGCCCTTGGTAAACTCACCGCCGACTTCGAGCTCCATGAAGACGCAACTCACGCGACGGACCCTCGCGAAAGTTCTGATCGCCGCTCCCGCGGTGATCGCCGGCGGGCCGCTCGCGTGCCAGGCGACCTCGGGCGCGCGAGGACGATCCGAACGCCTCACCGCTGCGGAACAGAAGCAACGGGCCGACCTCTCTCGCGAGGTCTCGCGTTTGCAGAAGGGAATCGAGCGGCTCGGCCAGATGGAGATCTCGACCGGCAGCGAGCCCGCGATCCTTTTCGCTCCGCTGCTCCCGAAGAAGTGACTCCCGAAGAAGCGCTCTCGGCGCCCCTCGGCGAGGTCGCGCCGCTGATCGAGAAGCGCAAGCTTTCGCCCGTCGCCCTGACAGAGGCCTCGCTGGCGAAGCTCGAGACCGAGGGCCGGGCCTTGAATGCGGTCGTCAACCTGACGCGCGAACGAGCGCTCGCCGAGGCGCGGGCCGTCGAGAAGGACCTCGCGGCCGGCAGGCGCCGCGGCCCTCTGCAGGGCATTCCCTATGGCGTGAAGGACCTCCTCGCGGCAAGAGGAGCGCCGACGACCTGGGGCTCCCGTCTCTTCGAGAACCGGACTTTCGACGAGGACTCGACCGTCGTCCGGCGCCTGCACGATGCGGGCGCCGTCCTGGTGGCGAAGCTCGCCATGATCGAGCTCGCTGGAGCGTTCGGATACGACTCCGCGTCGGCGTCGGCCACGGGACCGACCCGCAACCCATGGGATCCCACGCGCTGGTCCTG
Organism: uncultured Acidobacteriota bacterium; assembly: GCA_963801275.1. Taxonomy (GTDB): domain Bacteria; phylum Acidobacteriota; class Thermoanaerobaculia; order UBA5066; family Gp7-AA6; genus DATBFU01. The sequence continues at coordinate 460,084 of CAWDEF010000001.1, forward strand.
CGGATCGTCCTCTGGCTCCGCCGCGGCAACGGCGGCCGGCCTGGTGGGCTTTGCGATCGGGTCGGAAACCTGGGGATCGATCGTGTGCCCATCGGCCTTCTGCGGAATCTCGGGCCTGCGGCCGACGTACGGGCGCGTCCCCCGGACGGGAGCCATGGCCCTCTCCTGGACGATGGACAAGCTCGGACCCATGGCACGGTCGGCGGAGGACTGTCAGCTGGTCCTCGGCGCGATCGCCGGGCCCGATTCCGTCGACCTGTCGTCGCTGTCCGCGCCCGCGGACCTGAAGGTCTCCGCCGTCGCGCGCGACTACCGCCTGGGAGTCGTGCGAACCGAAGGCCCGGTGTGGGCCGACGAGGAGGTCCACGCCCTGTTCGAAGACGCGCTGCGCCTGCTGGCGCGGCTGGGCTGCCGGATCGAAGAGGCGAAGCTGCCGGCTCTGCCCTTCGAGGAGGTGGCCGGAATCGTCGTCGAAGCGGAGTCGGTCGCAGCCTTCTGGCCGCTGCTCGGTCCCGAGAAGAGCGGGCAGCTCGGCGGCGGCGCCCGGATCGCCCTCGCCGCCTCGCGCTCGGTCAGCGGAGCGGATTACGTGCGCGCGATGCAGGCCCGAAGGGTCATGCAGGGGGAGCTTGACAAGCTCTTCACGCGTTATGACGTGCTCGTCGCGCCCGCCGAGGGCATCGTCGCGACCCCGCTCTCGGCGAACCTCGAGGACGTCTTTTCGGCTCCCGACCCTCTGGGCGCCGCCGGCAATCTCGCGGGCCTTCCGGCCCTGACGGTGCCGTGCGGGTTCACGCGCGGCAACCTTCCCGCCGGCTTCCAAATCGTAGGCCGCCCGCTCGACGAGCGGCGCGTTCTGGCTCTCGGCCGCCTCTACCAGCAGCGGACCGACTGGCAGAGCCGCCGGCCGCCGACCGTGGCCCCGCCGCGCCCAGATCCCTAAACCATTGGGCCTCGGGCCCTTTCTTCGGGTTCTTCGTGAGCCGCCTGGCGAAGGGCATACCTGTCCTTTTCTTCGTCACATTTTCCAGGTCGCCGGAAGGGGAAATAGAGCTATAATCCCTTGGAACTCAGGGGTTTCCGAAAACCTAGCGCATGAGCACACCCAAACTTCGGGATGAGACCGCGCGTCTGGAGGCGCTCCGTCGCTACCAGATCCTCGACACGTCTGCCGAAGAGGCCTTTGACGACCTGACCCGCCTCGCTTCCCAGCTCTGTGAGACGCCCATGGCCGTCATGAGTCTGGTGGACGAGTCTCGCCAGTGGTTCAAGTCCCGCATCGGCATCGACATGCCCGAGACACCGAGGGCGATCGCCTTCTGCGCCCACACGATCGAGCAGAACCAGCCGCTGGTCGTTCCCGACGCCACCCGGGACGACCGCTTCCGCGAGAACCCCCTCGTCCGCGTCCGTAACGGCATTCGTTTCTACGCCGGAATTCCGCTCATCACCCCCGACGGTCATGCGATCGGGACCCTGTCGGTCATGGACAAGGTCGCGCGCAAGCTCCATCGCCGCCAGCTCGACGCACTCAAGGCCCTCGCCCGGCAGGCCGAGAAGCAGCTCGAGGTGCGCATTTACGTGGATCGCCTCGCTCGGACGATCGAAGAGCGCGAGCAGATCGAGCGGCGCCTCCGGGACGCCAATCAGTTCACCTCCGAGATCATTTCGGGAGCGGGCGAGGGCATCGTCGTCTACGACCACTCCTACCGCTACGTCATCTGGAACCATTTCATGGAAGAGCTGACGGGAATGGACGCCGCCGAGGTCATCGGCCAGAACGCCCTGGAGCTCTTTCCGCATTTCAGGACGCAGGGCATCGCCGCGCTCTTGATGCGGGCGCTCGGCGGAGAGACCGTAACCTCACCCAAATACTTGTTCCAGATCCCGCAGACCGGCCGGAGCGGCTGGGTCCTCGGGACGTTCGGCCCTCACCGCGACGCCTCGGGTCAGATCGCGGGCGTCATCGGGGTCATCCGCGACGTGACCGACAGCAAACGGGCCGAGGAGGCCCTGCTCGCCGCCGAGGCAAAGTTTCGCGGAATCGTAGAGCAGTCGCTCGTAGGCATCTACCTCATCCAGGACGGGCGCTACCAGTACGTCAACCCGAAGCTCGCGGAGATCTTCGGGTACTCCGTCGACGAGATGCTCGCCATGCCGTCGGTCATGGAGCTCGTCCACGAGGAGGACCGCCCCGCCGTGGAAGACAACATCCGCAGGCGCATCAACGGCGAGGTCCAGACCGTCCGCTACAGCTTCCGCGCAATGCGCAAGGACGGCGAGCAGATCGAGCTCGAGGTGCATGGGGCCGGAACCGAATTCCAGGGCCGCCCGGGCGTGATCGGTACGTTGCTCGACATCACCGATCGCAAGCGCGCCGAGGCCCAGATCGTCTATCATGCGTACCACGACCCGCTCACCGAGCTTCCCAACAGGATGCTCTTCATGGAGCGCCTGCGACTCCAGCTCGCGCAGGCGCGCCGCCAGAACCGCAAGCTGTCCATCGTCTACTGCGACTTGGATCATTTCAAGTTCGTCAACGACACGCTCGGGCACGGCGTCGGCGACGAGTTCCTGCAGACGGTGGCCACGCGGCTGAAGGGCCTCGTGCGCGAGATGGACACGGTCGCGCGCGTGGGGGGCGATGAGTTCGTCATCCTGATCCCGGACGTTTCCCGCGCCGAGGACATCAGCGTGATTTCGCAGAAGCTCCTGGCTTCCATCGGCCGGCCGCTGCAGGTGGAGGGCCGGGCGCTGCAGATCACCGCCTCGATTGGCGTGTCCACGTATCCGAGCGACGGCGAAGACGCCGAGTCGCTGCTCCGCAATGCGGACACGGCCATGTACCGGGCCAAGGAGGTCGGCCGCAACAACTTCCAGCTCTGCACCCCCGAACTGACCTCGCGTGCCGTCGAGCGCCTCTCGGTCCAGGACGGCCTGAGGCTCGCCCTCGACCGGGACCAGCTCGTTCTGCACTACCAGCCCGTGGTCAGCCTCACGAGCGGCCGGATCGTCGGCCTCGAAGCGCTCGTGCGCTGGCAGCACGCCGAAAAGGGCCTGATCATGCCCGGCGCATTCATCTCGGTCGCCGAGGAAACGGGATTGATCCTGCCCCTCGGCGAGTGGGTGCTGCACACGGCCTCCCGCCAGCTCAAGCAGTGGCAGAGCAACGGACTTCCCGACCTGCGCATGGCGGTCAACGTGTCGGCCCGCCAGTTCCGAGAGCGCGGCCTCGTCACGACGATCCAGAAGGCCCTTTCGGACGCGGAACTGAACCCCCACCACCTGGAGATCGAGATTACCGAATCGATCGCCATGGAGAGCGCCGAGGTCGTCGTCGCGAACCTGGAGGCCCTCCGCAGCATGTCGATCGGCATCTCGATCGACGACTTCGGAACAGGGTACTCCTCGCTGACCTACCTGAAGCGCTACCCGATCAATTCCCTCAAGATCGACCGATCCTTCGTCACGGACGTCGCCACCAATCCGGCGGACGCAGGCATCGTGCGCGCCGTCGTCGAGATGGCGCACGGAATGAAGTTGAACGTGATCGCCGAGGGCGTCGAGACCAAGGACCAGTTCTCGTACCTTCAGCGCTATGGCTGCGACGAGATGCAGGGCTACTGGTTCAGCCGGCCGCTGCCCGTGGAGGCCATCGACAAGCTTCTGGCAGAGGAGCTGAAGCTCTGGACGCCCCAGGCTTAGCCCCCGGGATTCCGCCTCGACCCGCCGCCCGCCTCCGCCCCGCCCGACCGACGCTCAGGCATCCGCCTCCGGGTCCTCGAGCCCGGCAGCGACCGACTCCTCCGAGCGCCGCAGCGGCCGGACCGGGAGGCTGAAGGTGAAGCGGCTTCCCTGTCCGAGCGTGCTCTCGGCCCAAATCGTCCCGCCGTGCAGTTCGACGAGGTTGCGCGCCAGCGACAGGCCGATGCCCATCCCCGGATGGCGGCGGGTCGCCGAACCGTCCACCTGCCGAAATCGCTCGAAGATATGCGGCAGCTCGCCCGGCGGAATTCCGGCACCGTCATCTTCCACACTGACGAGAAAGCGCTCGGCCTCGCGCTCGACGCGCACGATGATGCGCCCGAACCGGGGCGTGAACTTGATCGCGTTGACGAGCAGATTCCAGAGGATCTGCTGCAACCTCAACGGATCGGCACGCACCGAAGCAACCTCCTCCGGCAGCGGCGCCTGCAGGAGCCGGATTCCCCGGGCCTCGGCCATCAGGCGCACCGTTTCGATCGTTCGGCCGATGATGTCCGGCAGGGCGACGGCTTTCCAATCGAGTGTGAGCGTCCCCCGGTCGAGGCGAGCCAGATCGAGAAGGTCGTCGATCAGCGCGAGCAGCAGCCGCGAGGATTGGCGGATCTGCCGCAGTCCGCGCTGGAGGGTCTGCGGTTCGATCGGGTCTTCATCGAAGAGATCGGTCCAACCGACGATCGACGTCAGCGGGGTGCGAAGCTCGTGGTTCACGTTCTGGAGGAACTGGTCTTTCAGGCGGCTCGCGCGTTGCAGCTCTTCGACGGTTCCCGTGAGTGTCGCATAGAGGCGCGCGTTCTGGAGGAGCAGAGAGGCCGCGTCGGCGAACATAGTCAGGGCATCGGCCTCCTCGGCTCCGAAACCTCCAGGGCGATTCGTTGCGGCGACGACGCCGATCGTCTTTCCCTCCGTCTTGAGCGGCGCGAAGATGGCGTTGGACGCGCGCTCGAGCGCCCGGAGTCGCCGGTCCGAGTACGGATCCCGCTCGAGGTCGTTGGAAACGTGGATCTCGCCGCTCTTGAACACCATGCTCGCGATCGACGGACGATCGACGGAGACCGAAAGCTCCCCGGCGAGCTCTTCCGTCAGGTTCCATCCGGGCCACGCGGCCTCCAGACGGTTCGTGTCGGGGTCGTGGAAGAGAAACCACACGCGCTCCGCCCCCGTGAACGCCGCGATGGCCTCGCTCGCCCGTGCCTGCACCTCCGCCAGGTTGGCGGTCGGGTGGGCCGCGCGCAGGAGTCCGTGGAGACGGTGGAGAGTTTCCACGCGGCGCTCGACGCGCCGGCCCATACGATCGATGGCGACGGCGAGCCGGCCGATCTCGTCCGCCGAGCCCTGGTCGCCGATGGCGACCTCGCGGCCACTCCCGATCCCCTCGGCGGCGCGCATCAGGCGGAGAACCGGCGCCGAGATCCGCCGGGCCGCCCAGAGCACGACTGCCAGAACGAAGAGCAGGAGCAGGCCGAAGACCAGCAGGGCTTCTCTGCGCAGTTCCCGGACTCTCGTCTCGATGGCCGGGTCCAGGTCGGCGCCGAGCCGGGCGAGTCGATCCTCCGAGAGCCCCTCGGCAAAGATCCATCCGGTCGAGCGCGAGCGCGCCGTCGCCACCCGAAGATCTTTTCCCCGAAACCGGTAGTTGCCGAGCGACCGGTCGGAATCGAGCGCGGCGGCCGTGAGTCTGATTCGCTCCGGATTGGAGGAGTCCCCGAGGCGCTCGGAGGACCCGCCCTTCCACCCCAGGAGCTCTCCGGCCCGTGCGGGCATCACGAGTGCGTGGCCCTGCGCATCGACAGAGAACCAGAGGTCTCCCGGCAGACCTCCTCGGTCCACCGCCTGCGCGACATAGCGGCGGGGATCGATGTCCAGGGCGACGGCGCCGAGGAGGGCGCCGCCTCTCGCCCGAACGGGCACGAAGAGCGAAACAAATCGCGTCTCCTTCGTCATCGAGGGCCCCGCGGAGGCGTTCTGCCAGACGGGATGGTCGCCGCCGGGAGGCGGAACCGCCGGGAAACCGGCCTGCCGGTTGAAGACGAAGCTCTCCAGCGCGCCCTCCGACTGCCGGATGCCCTCGTGCAGATCCATCCACGGTGACACGCGCAACGCGCCGGAGGCGGTCCAGAGAGACACCGACCGTATCGCCGGGAGGCGCGCGCGGGCGCCTGCCATCATGGGCTCGAGGGCCTCGCTGGCGGCCAGGTCTCGCCGGGCCGCGGCCTCGCCGGAGCGCGGCAGAGAAAGGTACCCGAGCGAGGAGGCCCCGGGCGCAGGATTCCAGATGTGCCCGTGGGCGTCGGGGGGCGGCAGCTTTCCTGCGCGCGCCGCGCCGCCCTCCGCCAGGATGAGCCCGGCGGCGGAGGCCAGCTGCCACGCGGTCTCCTCCGCCAGGCGCGCCCCGCGCTCGATCGACTGCGCGCGAATCTCCGCATCCTGCTCGAGGCGCATCGTCTCCTGCGCCACCCGCGCCGCGGCGACGCGCTCTCTCGCGGACTCTTCCACCGCGGCCAGGCGCCGGTCGAGCAGAAACACGAGCAAGGCTCCAGGGAGAGCAAACGACAGAAAAAGCGCCAGCAGCAGACGAGCCGCCAGCCGCCGGCGCGGATCGAGCCGCTGCCACAGACGCTCGAAGGCGCTCATCGATTGCCCCGATTGTAGCGCCCCCGGGACCGGCGGGGCGCTCGGCAAGCGACCCGGGCTCCTGGCGGCAACCGGCGCGCGCTTTCGCCTACTCGTAGCGGAGCGCTTCGATCGGATCCAGGCGCGACGCCTTCTGTGCCGGATAGAACCCGAAGAAGACTCCGATGGCTGCCGAGAAGCCGAAAGCCAGCACAACGGCTCCGGGAGACAGAAGGATCGGCCAACCGGCCTTCAGGGCGATGAATTTCGAAACCCCGACGCCGAGGGCGATGCCGCTCGCGCCTCCCGCAATCGAGAGGGCCAGCGCCTCGATCAGGAACTGCGCGCGGATGTCCCGCCCCTTTGCGCCGATCGCCATTCGAACACCGATCTCGCGGGTCCGTTCGGTCACCGAAACGAGCATGATGTTCATGATCCCGATGCCGCCCACCAGCAGCGAGATCGAAGCGGCCGAGGCGAGCAGGAGCGAAAGGGTCTTCGAGGTCTGATCCGCGGTCTGCGCGATCTCCTGCTGCGAGCGAATCATGAAGTCCGAGTCCTGCCCGGGGGCGATTCGATGCCGCTGCCGCAGCAGCGCCTCGACCTCGCGCTGTGCCTCCCCGACCGCGGAACGGGACACGGCCGAGACCATGAACATGTCGATCTTGGTGCTGCGTTTCAAGAGCCGCATCACGGTCGTGTAGGGAGCCACGACCACGTCGTCCTGGTCCTGACCCATCACGCTTCCGCCCTTACTCTCGAGCACGCCCACGACGCGAAACGGAAAGTTCTTGATGCGGACGGTCTGACCGATGGGGTCCTGGCCGTCGAAGAGAGCGTCGGCCACCGTCGTGCCGATCACGCAGACCTTCGCGGCCGCGCGCACCTCGGACTCGTCGAAGAAGGCGCCCTTCGCGACGTTCCAGGAGCGGACGAAGGGCCACTCCACGCCGACACCCTGGATGGTCGTACCCCAGTTCAGGGCCCCGGCGACCACCTGGCCGCCCGTCCGGGAAGAGGGAGACACGTAGGCGACCGACGGACACTCCGCCCGAACGGCCGCCACATCATCCTCGGTCAGCGTCGATTGGCCGGTAAAAATCCGGGCTCCCGACTGGGTCGCGACACCCGGGAAGATCATGAGGAAGTTGCTTCCGAGCGCGGAGATCTGCGACTGGATGGCAGCCTGGGAGCCCTGCCCCACGCCGATCATCGCGATCACGCAGGCGACCCCGATGATGATGCCGAGGGCCGTCAGGGTCGAGCGCATCTTGTTGCGTCCGATCGCCTTCAACCCGACCTTGAGGATGGTCAGGAACTTGAGCATCAGATCTCAGTCCGCCGCGCGCGCCGGCGACGCCACGCCGCGGTCCTCCACGACCCGGCCATCCCGGAAGCCGACGATGCGCTTGGCGTGGGCCGCGATGTCCGACTCGTGGGTGATGAGAACGACCGTCTTGCCGGCGTCATTCAAATGCTGGAAGACCGCCATGACCTCCGCCGAGGTCTTCGAGTCCAGGTTTCCCGTCGGCTCGTCGGCCAGCACCAGCTTGGGATCGTTGATCAGGGCCCTCGCGATCGCGACCCTCTGCTGCTGGCCACCGGACAGCTGGCTCGGCACGTGACCCTCCCGACCCGCCAGACCCACGATCTCGAGGCACCGCCGCGCCCGCTGCTCGCGGTCCCGGGCGGTGTGGCCGTTGGAGGAGTAGATCAAGGGCAGCTCGACGTTTTCCAGCGCGGACGTTCGGGGCAGCAGGTTGAAGGCCTGGAAAACAAAGCCAATTTTCCCGTTGCGGATCTCCGCGCGCTCGTCCCGGTCGAGCTCCGACACATCGACGCCGTCGAGGAAATACCGACCCGTGGTCGGGCGGTCCAGACAGCCGACGATGTTCATGAATGTGCTCTTGCCCGAGCCCGAGGGCCCCATGACGGCGACGAACTCCCCCGGTGCGATCGAAAGCGAGATCCCGTCGAGCGCGCGCACCTGGACCTCTCCCATCCGGTAGACACGGGTGAGCCCTTCCAGACGAATGACGGCCTCGGCCATGCTCAGAAACGCCGGCCGCCCGGGATCCGAGAGCTTCCCGGAACAGTCGCGGCCCCCGCTTTCGCCGTGGCGAGGCCGGTCACGACCGTGTCGCCCGACTTGAGCTCCCCGGACACGATCTGCGTGTATCGGCCGTCGGAGACGCCCGCCCGGATCGTGACCGGCTTGGGCTCGGAAGCCGGCCCGGGCCCGAGCCGATAGACGGTCTGACCCGGGCGGGACGGGCGCTTCGCTCGGGTCCGGTCGAACTGCCGCATGGCTCCGGTCGGGCCCTGCTCGCCGGCGGTCTGCGCGGCGCGCTCCTCGGGACCCGCCGAGGCGCCCTCCTTCGCCTCGGGGCGCCAGCGCAGGGCGGCGTTGGGAATTCGAAGGACATCGTGCGCCGTGGCGACGTCGATCACGACGTTGGCCGTCATGTTCGGCCGCAGGGCGAGGTCCGAATTGGCGACCTCGATGATCACCGGATACGTCACGACGTTCTGGTTGATCGTGGCGTTCAGTCGGATCTGCGAGATCGTGCCCCGAAACGTCTGGTCGGGGTAGGCGTCCACGGTGAACCGAACGGGCTGCCCGATCCTGCACTGCCCGATGTCCGATTCAGACACGTCGGCCGAAACCTGCATCTTGGTCAGGTCCTGCGCGATCGTGAAAAGGGTGGGCGCCTGAAAGGACGCCGCGACGCTCTGCCCGACGTCGTACTGGCGGTCCACGACGACCCCATCGATCGGCGCGATGATCCGGCTGTTCTTCAGGTCCGTCTGTGCCTGCTCGAGCGAAGCCTTCGCCTGATTGACAGCCGCCCGCGCCGAGTCGTAATTCGCCTGCGCCTGGTCGAAGTCGGCCTGAGGCGCCAGCCCCTGCTGCTTCAACGCCGTCTGTCGTCGCAGCGAGATCTCCGCATTGCGCGCGTCGACCTCCGCCTTCTCCACGGCGGCCTGACTCTGGGCGACCTTGGCCTGGAAGGGCGCCGGATCGAGCTCCGCGAGCAGATCTCCCTTCTTGACCTGCTTGTTGAAGTCGGCGTGCAGGGCGGCCACGATCCCCGAAACGACGCTGCCGACCTTGACGGTCGTCACCGCCGAAAGCGACCCGGTGGCCGTCACGGTCTGGGTCACGTCCCCGCGGTCCACCCTCGCGGTTCGGTACTTGGGCCCCGCTTCCTTGCCGCGAAAGCCGAGCACCCAGATCAGGCCCGCCGCGACGAGTGCCACCGCGGCCAAGATTGCGGTCTTCTTCATCTTCCTTGAAAACCCCCGTCCCTGGGTCGCCTCTTCCCGGAGGCTGACGCGACGAAGACGGCGAATGGGCCTGAAAGATTACCCTGTGCCGTTTCTCAGCAGGAAAAAGACGCCCGCAGCCACCGGCCCTTCGCCGGGAGCGTCACGGTCCCCGCGGTCGCCATGCCCGCCACCGTCCTCACCGCGGGCGCCCCGGAAGCAGGAATCGCCGCTGCCGACCCGCGTCGCGATTCCCTTGGAGATGCCGTTCGGCCGTTGGCGTAGGCGAGCCGGACCGCCAGAGCGGCGACAGCCGGGTACGCGGCGGCCGCCCGGCTCCACCTCAACAGCACCCGGTCGAGGGGTCGCAGGAGTCGGCCGGCCGGCCGGCCGCCATTGCGAGATTCGAGCCGCCTCCGGGCTCGAGCACTTCGAAGGAGCCGGCATAGGGAGCGCCCGAGAGCTTCGACGCGGTGTCGGTGCAAACCTCGACCTCGATGCCACGCGGGAACGTGTGTCCCTCCTCGTCCAGGAAGGCCTTCCCCGGCCCGAGATAGACCGCGCGCTGGCCGCGGTAGAGACAGCCCGCCTTCTTCTCGAACTTTCGACCGCGGACCGTCATCGAGAAGAATCGCTCCCCTTCGATCGATTTCCAGTAGGTCTTCTCGAGGACCTCGATCCCGTAGAAACCCGCCTGCTCGAGCGCTGCGACGAACCCTTCCGCCGTGAGGGCCCCGACCGTGCACTCCCCCCACAACTCGGAATTCGTCTTGAGGTGCGGCGGGACCTCGCGCTCGCTGACGATGTCGGCGATCACGACCCGCCCGTGGTCCTTCAGGATCCGCCAGACCTCGGCGAAGACCTTGCCCTTGTCGGGTGACAGGTTCACGACGCAGTTGGACGTCACCGCGTCCACGCTCGTGCTCTCCGCCGGGATCGCCTCGAGGAACCCCTTGCGAAACTCCACGGCGTCGTAGCCCAGGTTGCCGGCGACGGCCGGCTGGTTCTCGCGGGCGACCGCCAGCATCGCGTCGGTCATGTCCACGCCGATCGCCCTTCCGCTCCTCCCGACTTTCTTCGCCGCGATGAAGACGTCGATGCCCGCCCCCGATCCGAGATCGAGGAACGTTTCCCCCTCTCCGAGCCCGGCGAGCGCGACCGGCGATCCGCACCCGTAGAAGCGCTCCACGACGCCGCGCGGAATGTGCCCGATCTCCGACTCGTCGAACTTGGTCGGGCAGCACAGCTCCGGCTGCGGATTCTGCGCGGCCTTCCCATAGTAAGCGCGCACGATCGAGCGCGGGCGGTCTACGTCGAATGAGAGAACGCAGTTGGAGTGGAGCGTCAAGACCGGCATCTCGGCGGCGGCGCCGTCCGCCACGCCGCAGGCGATCGCGCCATCCCCCATCGCGTGATAAAGAGCAGGAGCGTCGTAACCGCTCTTGCGGTTCACGGCCTGGCGCTTGGCCTCGGCGGTCTCGAGCATGGCGCGGCGCACCAGGGCGACCGCGATCGGGTAATAGGGATCCGGGGCGTCGAGGTCGCCGTCGCCGTTTGCCTCCGCGGAAAACAGGTACGCGTGCTCGAGGTCGCCGCCTCCGGTGAGGAAGCGGAAGGGGTCGCGAAGAGCCTGCTGCCGGTGCGCGAGCGTCGCCTCGCGAAATCGCTCCAGAACGGGGCTCGCTTCGAAAATGGCCGAGAGCGCACTGTCCGGAACGCGGCCGCAAGCGAGCGGTCGATAATCGGCCAGGGCCGCCGACGGGTACACCGTTCCGTCTGCGTAGACGCACAGGGAGTCCCATCCGGCGTTGCCGAGATCGTACTTGACGCCCGGAGGCCCGTTGACGCGCCGCCGCGCGGCCTCCAGGTTGTCCAGGGCGATGCCCTGGCGCGCTGCCTCATCGGCCACGCGCCGGAGGGCCACGAGGATGTCGGCTGCCTCCGGAAAGAAACCGTCGTCGGAGACGCTCGCGCGGCCCCTCTTGTGCGACCACATCAGGTGCTGGGACCGTGCGCCGCGCCGGGCGGCCAGCCGGGTCAGTTCGGGCAGCTCCCGCAAGTTGTGCCGCGTGACCACGGTGGTCACCGAGACGTCAAAGTGGAGCCCGGCAAGGAGACCCATGCCGTCGAGCGCCTTCTCGAAGCTCCCCGCACCGCGAATCGGGTCGTTGGACGCCGCGGAGGCCCCATCGATCGAGACCTGGAACTTGAGGCGTTCCCGCGAGTGAGCGGCGAGCCCCGCCCCCCGCGGCCCCCGCAACAGCGTCGCGTTCGTCAGCACGATGAGCTCTCGCTCGAGCGTCTCGGTGACGAGCCGGATCAGAGCATCGGCGTCGGGGCGCAGGAAGGGCTCGCCCCCTGTCCAATAAAAGCGTGTCACGCCGAGCTCCGCGGCCTCGCGGATGAGGCCCTCGAGCTGCTCCGGAGCAAGTCCCGGCGTCTCCCCGGGTCCGGAGCTGACGAGGCAGTGCGTGCACGAAAGGTTGCAGGAGTTGTTCGAGTGGATCCACAGTTCGGAGAGCCCAGCGGGCTCGGCGTAGCGGCGCCTTCCCTCGTACCGGCGCTCGGGAAACGGTGCGAGCGCCAGGAACCCCGATCGGAGGCACGCCTGCAGAAAATCGTGGACGTGGAGCCACGCCTTCCCCGGCTCCATTCTGCGGCGCAGGGCGTAGCCGGAGACGAGCTCGCCAAACGTGCGCCGGCCGTCGAGCTCGCGCAGAATTTCCGCGCCCCTTTCATCCGCCGCGACCCAGTGCGGCGATGCCTCGTCCAGAAAGAAATCGATGCCGTCGTCTCGGAACGCGTACAGGGCCGGCGCATACACGATGCTCTTCTCCGATAGATGTGGCACGGTTGCTCCTCCAAGAAGTGGCGGGCCGCCGCCGAGGTCGTGGCCGCTCGCGGCCACCGAACGCTACGCGGCCCGGGGAGGCGCCCTGAGGATGGGGAGGGCACGATCCGCACGGCGGGACGCCGTTCGGCGGACCGGCTCGGGGCGAGGTGTCATGCCGCGCAGGCACCGGCGAACGACCGCCGCGAGGTCTGGGGCCGCCCGTCGCGAGAGTGCGCGCAGGTCGCGCCGGCAGTCCACGTCCGGCGCCTCGCCGAGCACGTCGACGCGCCGGCGGCGTCGTCGGAGTGCGGCCAGCAGCCTCACGCACACGTCTGCGCGGCGCCGGGCAATTCCCGGGAGAAGATCCAGATCCTCGACGGCGAGGCCGAGCAGGGAGATGCCTCCGTCCGCCGCCGGAACGATCGCGGCGTCGGCGCCGTCCTCGAGCGCTTCGAACGCCCCGCGGAGCCCCGCCTGGGAAGGCACCACGTCGCCGCCGACCAGGATCATGTGACCGCCCGGCCTGACGGCGTCCCGCGCCGCGTTCTCCAAACGGGAGCCGAAGGTGAATCCGCGCTGGACGATCCAGGCCGGCGACTGGCCGAACCGGCGGACCCACGCCCGCCTGTCCTCGGCGGGAGTCGCAATGACGAGCTCCGCTCCAAGGCGGCGGGCCGCTTCCGCCCAGCCGGCGGCAAACGCCGCGAACAGGTCTGCGGCTCCGGGTGACTCCAGACCCTTCTCCCGGGCCTGCCGGGCGGGCTCGCGGGCGAAGAGGACGAGACGGCGCGCCACGGCCGGATCTTACGTCCGATGAGAGAAACCGGATTCGCTTGAGAACCCTTTAACGGGCGCCGGAGACAGAAAAGGCGGCCGACTCGCGCCGCCGCCTCCCCTTCCCGACAGGCTCGGGCCGGATCAGAGATTCCGATCGATGAACTTCACGAACTCGCTGCGGGGGACGGCGCCGAGCATCCGGTCGGCGACCTGGCCGCCCTTGAAGAGAATGAAGGTCGGGATGGAGGTGACCTGATACTTCATCGCGACCTGCGAGGACTCGTCCACGTTGATCTTGGCAACCTTGAGCTTCCCTGCGTACTGGCTCGCCAGCTCTTCCACGATGGGCGACACGGAACGGCAGGGTCCGCACCAGGGGGCCCAGAAATCGACCAGAACGGGTTTCTCGCTCTTGAGGATGTCCCCCTCGAAACTCGCGTCGGAGACAGCCTCAATGTTGGGGTTAGACATCAGTTTTCACTCCTCTAGGATCTAGATATACGCCGCGATCGGGCCGGGCGATTCTAGCAGCGCCCCCGCCGCATCCCCTAACCCACATGCGCGTGGACACGGCCGCGAACGTGGGCGATCCCTTCGCGCAGAAACCACGGGACCATCAGAAGGGAGAGGGCCGGATCCACCCATCCGGGCGCGTGGAGCATGCCCGCGATCATCGCGATCATGGTCAAGCCGGAATCGATCGAGCACGCGATCGACTCTTTCGCCTCCGCCGCGAGCCCCTTGCTGCCGAGGCGGCGGCTGGTCTTCCATTTGAAGTAACCCACGATCGGCATGCCGAAGGTGGCGAAAATCGTCAGGAGGAGGCCAAGAATGCTCCGTTTCGGGGCGGTGCCGACGACGAGCTCCGAGACGCCCCTCGTGGCCGTGTAGGCCGCGAGCATCAGGAACGAGACGCCGATCCACCGGGCAAGAAGAAAATCCCGACGGGCATGGTCCTCTTCTTCGTCGGCCAGATGCCCGAGGTGGCGAACCGCCAGAAAGGCCGCGCCCCCTTCAATCACGCTCTCGAGGCCAAAGGCGAGCAGCGCCAGGCTTCCCGTCCGAATTGCCTCGTAGAGTGCGAGGCCGCCCTCCCCGAAGACGTGCACAAACGTCAGGCCGAGGAGCCAGTACATTCGGCGCCGATAGGCCGCGTCCGACACCCCCTGAAAGGCGGGGGAACCGACCTGGGTCTCGGAAGGGCCCGGCACGGGCGGCATTCTACGCAGGGGCGCCCAGGGGGCCGCGGGCAAAAGGGGAATACAATGGAATTCGGAGACCTTAGCAGAAACCGATGTTGCGGCGGATTCGACGCTCGTCCGGCGTGCGTGCGGCGCTCGCCCTCGCGACTGTGCTCGCTGCGGGAGCGGCGTTCGGCCTGCATCCGGAACCGGCCTTCTCCGACCGGCCGACAGGGAGCAGGGCGGGAGTCTCGGCCGAGCGCGCGGTCGCTCTGCCCCATACGTGTATCGCCTGCCTCTCGCACGGCGCCTCTCTGTTCTCTCCGCTCGCGTCGCTTTCACCGGGTCTCGCTCCCTCGTCCCCCGCCGCCCCGCTCCGCCCTTCGGTCGAGAGGCCCCGCCTTTGCGTCGCTGACCCCCCGGGCCGCTCTCCTCCCGCCCTCTCGTAACCCTTCGGAAGGGCCCGCGCCCGTCGCGGCCCTTCGAGAGTGACGAGGTGTGTGCAGGAGACTTGATGAACATGCGATTGCGTCTTTCCCTCGCGGTTCCCTGGGTGTTCGCCGGCGCAGTGACGATGGCCCAGGACGCGCCGCCTCCCGAGCCGCCCCCGGCTCCCGCCGCGCCCGCCCCGGCCGTCAACCCGACGTTCTTCAATCCCGCCATCGCGGTCATCGGCAACTTCCTCGCGTCGGCAGGAAACAATCCCGTGCAGCCGTCGCCCGCATTCCAGGTCGAGGAGTCGGAAATCTCGTTCCAGGCGGTCGTGGACCCCTACGCGCGGGCGGATCTCTTTCTGTCCTTTACCAATGACGGCGTCGAGGTCGAGGAGGGCTACGTGACCTTCCTCTCGCTGCCCTGGCAGACGCAGGCGAAGGCCGGGAAGTTCAAGGTGCAGTTCGGGAAGGTCAATACGCTCCACCTGCACGTCTTGCCCTGGGTGGATGAGCCGCTGCCGTTCACGGACATCCTCCTCCAGCCGCAGTTCGAGACGTGGGCGGCCGAGGGCATCTCCACCTCCAAGGTCATCGAATTGCCCGGCGACACGTTCTCGGAGGCCTACTTCCAGGTGCTCGACGGCACGTCGGGGGACGGGCTCTTCATCGCGCCCTCCAAGAGCGACCTGACGTACAACGGGCAGTATCGGATCTTCCGGGACTTCGGCGACGACCACAATCTCGAGGTGTCGTTCAGTTACGCCTACGGACACAACGGCACGTCGCCGACCAACACGACGAGCCTGCAAAACACCGCCCTCGTCTACCGCTGGAAACCTCTCCAGGGGCGCCCGTACCGCTCCTTCATCCTTCGCAGTGAGTATTTCTGGAGCCAGCGCGAGCAACCCGACGGCAAACAGAAGGCGCAGGGCTTCTACGTCGGCGGGGACTGGCAGCTCGCCCGCCGCTGGTTCACGGGCGCGCGCTACGAGTTCTCGGACGACGCCACCAACGCGGCGCTGCGAGACAAGGGTTACGCTGCGACATTGACCTTCCTGCCGAGCGAGTTTTCCGTGCTCCGGGGAGAGTTCCGCCAGCGCGTGTACGCCGGGGGGATCAAGGCCAACGAAGGCTTTCTCCAGATCCAGTTCGCCATCGGCGCCCACGGCGCCCATCCGTTTTGAGGAGTGTGGACATGAAGCGTCTCCCCTGGGTCCTTGCCCTGCTTCTGGCGGCGACACCCGCCCTCGCAAAAGTCAGGATCGTGACCAGCCTCCAAGATTTCGCCTCCATCGCCGAAGCGGTCGGCGGCAAGCGCGTCGAGACCTTTGCGCTCGCCAAGGGATACCAGGATCCCCACTTCGTCGAGCCGAAGCCCTCGTTCATCCTGAAGCTCTCGCGGGCGGATCTACTGATCGTCGCCGGACTCGAGCTCGAGATCGGATACCTGCCGCCGCTGATCGACCAGAGTCGCAACGACAAGATTCGACCAGGATCGGCCGGATACCTCGACGCCTCCAACGGCTGCGACATCCTCGAGAGACCCACCGGCACCGTCACACGAGCAATGGGCGACGTCCACCCCTTTGGCAACCCTCACTTCTGGCTCGATCCGCAGAACGGCCGCGTCATCGCACGCGCGATCGCCCAGAGGCTGACGCAGCTCGATCCGTCGGGCACCGAAGAATACAAGTCGAACCTCGAGGCCTTCGAGGCGAAGCTGACGGAGGGTGAGAAGCGCTGGGAGGCGGCCCTCTCCCCCTACGCCGGCACGGAGGTGGTCACGTACCACAACTCCTGGCCCAATTTCCTCAAGCGATTCCGCCTGGTGGCCGCCGGCTACATCGAGCCCAAGCCCGGCATCCCCCCCACGCCCTCGCACACGATCGAAGTCATCGACCTCATGCGAGCGAAGAAGGTTCCGGTGATCCTGATGGAGCCGTACTTCGACCGGAAGACTCCCGCCCAGATTGCCGAGAAGACCGGGGCAGCACTCCTCGTCTTCATCCCGTCGGTCGGCGGCGTGCCCGAGGCGAAGGACTACTTCTCGCTCTTCGACTACGACGTCAAGCTGCTGGCCGACACGCTGTCTTCCAAGAAGGGCGGCGCGCAGTGACCGCGGTCGAGATCCTCCTTCCGGCATTCGTGGCGAGCCTCATCCTGACGGGGATCCATGCCTACCTGGGCGTCCACGTCGTCGAGCGCGGCGTGATTTTCGTCGACCTTTCGCTCGCGCAGATTGCCGCCCTCGGAACAACGGTGGCATACCTCGCCGGGTACGAGCTCCACTCGAGCATGGCGTACCTCTTTTCGCTCGGCTTCACGTTCCTCGGTGCCGCCATTTTCTCCATGACCCGCACACACCGCCAGACGCGAATCCCTCAAGAGGCGATCATCGGAATCGTGTACGCCGTCTCGGCGGCCGTCTCGATCCTCGTCATGTCCAAGGCCACGCAGGAAACCGAGCACCTGAAGGAGATGCTCGTCGGAAACATTCTCTCGGTCTCCTGGCGGGAGCTCGGAAAGACAGCCCTCCTGTATGCGGCGATCGGGCTTTTCCATTTCGCCTTTCGCAGGCGGTTTCTCCTCATCTCCATGAACGAGCAGGAGGCTGAGCGCCAGGGCCTGAATGTCCGATTCTGGGACTTTCTCTTCTACGTGTCCTTCGGCTTCGTCGTGACCTCTTCGGTCGCGATCGCAGGGGTCTTGCTCGTCTTTTGCTTTCTGATCGTTCCCTCCGTTACCGCCATGCTCTTCGCGGAGAGGCTGGGACCGCGGCTCGCCATCGGTTGGACGATGGGCGGCGTCGTCTCGGCGGGCGGGGTCGGACTCTCCTTCGCACTCGACCTGCCCACGGGTGCCACGATCGTCGCGACATTCGGCGCCGCACTGCTCCTAGTTGCGGCGTTTCGGCTCATGCGGCGAAGGGTCGTGCCGGCTTCATGACCTCGCGCCGGCTGGTTGCGTCGGTCTCGCTGGCGGCGATCCTCGCTGCCGCCCTGGCGCCCCACCGCCACGCCGGGCTGGAGGAAGAGCCCGTCGGCGAGGCCGGATCCCTTCGAGTCCTGACGACACACAATCCGCGTTCGTCCGCGGCCCACTGGCACGCCATCATCCGGTTCGTCGAGGAAAGCCCCTGCTTAGCGTGCCACGGACAGCGGCATGCGGGCATTCCGTCTCTGGCTGCCCTATTCCTGCCGATCCTTCGCGGCCGAGCGCTGACGGCACTTCCTCCACGCTCCGCCATCTCCGTCGCACGCTTCACGCACCTCTCCCGCGGCCCTCCCTGTCTCCTCTGAGTCTCGACACAAGCAGGACCTGAGGCGCCTCCCGACGGGGGAGGCAGCCGGTCTTTGGACCGGCCTTTCGAGACATTCGAAGAGAGGACACCATGGCAAGCGTCACGTTCCGACCCTGCCTCCGGGCGGGCTTGATTCTCCTGCTCATCCTCGGCCTTCCATCCGCGCTCGCCAGCGCGGCAGGAACCGCCGGGGCGATCCGCGGCACCGTAAAAGGACCCGACGGCAAGCCGCTCGCCGGTGTGCTGGTGCAGCTTCGCAACGACATCTCCGGCTTCAAGGCCGAGACGACGACGGGCCGCGATGGGACCTTCCGGTTCTTCGCCATCCCTTTCAATCCCTACGAGCTCCACGTCGACGTTCAGGGGTTCCAGCCGGTTCATCGGAGCGTCGACATCCGAACCTCGATTCCGCAGGACATCGACATCGCGGTCGAGCTGCCCGCCGTCCAGGAGTCGGTCAGCGTCATGAGCGAACCCACGGCGGCCGAGCTCGAGACCGACACTTCCACGTCGCACATCGACATCGACAAGTCCTACATCGCGCGGGCTCCCGCGCCGATCGCCTCGCGCGCCCTGGACGACATCGTGACCTCGACGCCCGGCTTCGCCAAGGACGAGAACGGCCGATTCCACTTTCAGGGCTCGCACAGCCAGAGCGAGTACGTCATCGACGGTCAGACGATCGGGGACCAGACCGGGGTGACCTTCTCGAACTCGATCGACCCCGGCATCGCCCAGTCACTGGAGGTCATCTACGGCAACATTCCGGCGGAGTTTGGCGAGAAAGTGGGTGCCGTGATCAACATGACGACCAAATCGGGTCTGGGATCGCCTTTCAAGGGGACGGTCTATGGCGGCTACGCCACCTTCGACACATACGAGGGGGGTGCGACCGTCGGGGGCGGCTCCGAGGCGTTCGGCCTCTACGCGTCCGTCAACGCCGCCGGGGCGGACTACTTCACCGACCCGGTGAATCCCGACAATCTTCACAACACGGGCGACACCCAGCGCGCCTTCATCCGTTTCGACGCGGCTTCGCCCGGTCTCTCCAACGCCTTCCGCCTTTCGGCGATCCTCGGCCGCACGGATCGAGACGTCAGCAACACCTACACCCAGGAGCTGGCGGGCCAGGCGCAGGACGTGAAGACCTACGACCAGAACTACAACCTCGGCTGGCAGGGCGTTCTTTCGGCCGACTCCGTCGTCGATGTCACGGCCTTTGGGCGGGCCGCCAAGTTCACGCTCTACCCTTCCGCAGGCGACACGCCGGTCACGGCCCATTCGAACCGTTACCTGAACAACTACGGGGTCACACCGTCCTTCACCTGGACGACCGGGATTCACGAGATCAAGGTGGGCGGAGTCTACAAGCGGTATCCGATCCAGGAACTCTTCCAATTCGGGATCACGGACCCCGCCTTCAACGATCCCGAGTCCCCCGACTACAACCCGAACCTCGCTCCTTACGATCTGTCACGGGGCGGATCCCTGTTCACCTTCTCGGGCAAGAGCAATGGCGTCTACTACGCGATGTACGCACAGGACAACATCCGGTGGAAGAACCTCACCGTAAACATCGGCCTGCGCTACGACAACAACAACATTCCCGTTCCGGACTCGCAGGTCGAGCCGCGGATCGGGCTCGCGTACTACATTCCGTCCACGGGGACGGTCTTTCGGGGGACCTACACGCGCGTCCTCTACACTCCGGAGTTCGAGAACATTCTCTTCAGCTCGTCGGAGCAGGCCGCGGCGCTGGTGCCACCGGAAGTCCAGGAATCTCGCGAGCTCGGCGGTGGAGTGCTGCCCGTCCGGTCGGAGCGCCAGAATGCCTACACGGTCGGTGTTCAGCAGGCTCTGGGCTCGAAAGTGCGCCTCGACTTCGACTACTGGTGGCGCCGCTCCACAAACGCCGGCGACCAGGACCAGTTCGAGAACACCGGCATCGTGTTCCCGATCGCCTTTGCGTCCGGCCAGTACAGCGGGTGGGACATCCGCCTCGATCTGGCCCCCACCTTCGGCTTCCATGGGTTTGCCTCCTTCGGACACGTGCACGCCATCTACGATCCGCCGCCGCAGGGGGGTCTCTTCCTCGATCAGGCTTTCGTCGAAGACATCACGGGGCCGCCGTTCCTGATCGATCACGACCAGGTCCTGCAGATCCAGGGAGCCCTCTTCTACGACATCCCGAAAACGAGCATCTGGCTCGGCGCCAACGTCCGATACGACTCGGGCCTGGTGACGGACGCGACCCCCGAGGAGCTCCTCCTCGACCCGGACAACGCCTTCGCCGCGCCCTACGTGGTCGTCCACAGCGGCGAGCCGCTCGATCCCAACCGCATCAAGTGGCGCACGATCTTCGACTTCTCGGTTGGCGTGGACCTCGCGCGGTATCACATTCCGGTCAGCGTCCAGGCGATGGTCTTGAACGCGTTCGACACAGCCGGTGTCTACAACATCCTTTCCGTCTTCGGCGGCACGCACGTGATCCCGCCGCGCCGTTACGCCGTTCGCGCCAGCGTCACTTTTTAGGCCCTGGCTCCCGGACGGAGGTCCGATCCCTCCGCTCAGCCGGCCGCGCCCCGCGCTCTCACGAAATACTCCCGTGTCGCCTCGATGTCCCGGCCGATCTGCTCCGTGAGCGCCATGACGGACGGGAACGTGTGTTCCTCGCGCAGGCGGTCGAAGAAGAAGAGGCGCACGCGCTCTCCATAGACGTTGGCGCTGAAATCGAGCACGTAGGTCTCGATCGTGGTGGCAAAATCCTCGTAGACGGTTGGCCGGCGGCCGATGTTGGTCACCGAATCGAAGTGCCGCTCGAAGGACCGGATCCCGATGCGGGTCACGTACACACCATCGGCCGGAAAGAGCTCGTTCTCGGGCGCGAGGTTGATCGTCGGGTAGCCGATCTCTCTCCCCACCCGCTCCCCGCGCGCGACGATGCCGTCGATCGCGTAGGCCCGCCCGAGCAGCTCCTGCGCGAGGCGGACCTCGCCGCGCGACAGGGCCTCCCGGATCCGCGTGGAGGAGACGGGCTGGCCGCCGTGAAAGACCTCCTCCACCCCGTCGGCCGCGAAGCCGCACTCCGGGCCCAGACGCCGCAACAACGCGAGGTCCCCACGTTTCCCGCGCCCGAAGGCGAAGTGCGCGCCCAGAACGATCTCCGTCACCCGAAGACGCTCCGCGAGAAACCCTCGCGCGAACTCCTCCGGCTCGGTCAGGGAAAAGTCGCGCGTGAAGGGAACCACGAGGAGCCACTCCACCCCCAGGGCCTCGATGGCCTCCTCCTTCTGCCGCAGGGTCTGCAGGCGCGGCGGGGCGTGGTCGGGCCGCAGGACGGCGAGCGGATGCGGCTCGAAGGTGATCGCGATCGACGGGCGCCCGGCAACGCGCGACCGCGTGACGAGCGTCTCCAGGATCCGTCGGTGCCCCAGGTGCACGCCGTCGAAATTGCCGATCGTTGCGATCCCGCCGCGGGGAAGATCGGTCGAGCGGAGCGGGTCGCGCAGGACGTGCATCAGGACGGCCGGAGCCCCCCGCCCTCCACGACCTCACCCACCACATCGTAGTCATGGCTGGCGGTGATGCGGACTTCGACGATGTCACCCGTCCGAAGGTCGCGGCCGCCCGTATCGTTGATCAGGAGTCGGCCGTCGATCTCGGGCGCCTGGGAGCGCAGCCGCCCTTCCAGCAGGTGCTCGGTTTCCTCGCACGACCCCTCCACGATCGCCTCGAGCCTCGCGCCGCGCAGGGCGCGCGCCTTCCGGCGCGCGATCGGGCGCTGGAGCGAGAGCAGGAAGTCGCGGCGACGCTCCTTCTCCTCCGCGGCGACCGGGTCGCCGAACCGCTCGGCCCCGGAGCCCGGCTCGGCCGAATAGGCGAAGGCGCCCAGGTTGTCGAACTCGATCTCCCGTACGAACGCGCAGAGTTCGGCAAACTCCTTCTCCCCCTCCGCCGGAAAGCCGACGATGAAGGTCGTCCGGATCGCGATGTCGGCCACGCGGTCCCGCATTCGCGCGATCATCGAGCGATAGGACGCGGAATCTCCTCCCCGCCGCATCGGAGCGAGCACTGCGCGGGACACGTGCTGCAGGGGAATGTCGACGTAGGGCAGGAAGCGGTGCTCACGCGCCATCAGATCGAGCACCGAATCGTCGAGGGTCTTCGGGTATGCATAGAGGAACCGGATCCACGGAAACGATGTGCGCGCCAGGAGCGCCTCGACCAGATCCGCCAGGCCCCGGCGCCCGAGGTCCAGGTCCTCGCCGTAGCGTGTCGTGTCCTGGGAGATCAGGACCACCTCGGAGACTCTCTGTGCCTCGAGCGCCTGCGCCTCCGCGACGAGAGAATCGATCGGCCGGCTCCTCTGGCGCCCTCGCATCTGCGGGATTGTGCAGAACGTGCAGGGATTGTCGCATCCCTCACCCACCTTCAAGTACGCGTACCCGCGCCGCCGCGAGAGGACTCGCGGCGAGGACTCGTCGTAGAGCCGCGTGGCGAGGGGCTTGTCGGTGAACCGCACGATCCCCTGCAGGCCCGACGCCGCGGCCGGCGCGTTCTCGAGCTCGTCGAGTCCCACGAAGGCGTCGACCTCCGGGATCTCGGCCGCAAGCTCCCGCCCGTACTTCTGCACCATGCAGCCGGCGACCACGATGCGGTCGATCTCGCCCCGGGTCTTGCGCTCGACCTGCTCCAGGATCGCCTGGACCGACTCTTCCTTCGCCCGGTCGATGAACCCGCAGGTGTTGACGAGAACGACCCGCGCCTTGGCGTCCGGCACGATTTCGTGGCCGGCGCGCTTGAGGTGCCCGAGCATCACCTCGGTGTCGACGAGATTCTTCGGACAACCGAGAGAAACGACGCCGACGCTTGGGAGCGATTTGACCATTTGCGATGGGTGTGGGAACAGGCGGATCAGGGGTAGATCCGCTTCAGCGTGCGCGGATACGGAATCGCCTCGCGCAAGTGGTGGATGCCGCAGATCCATGCGACGACGCGCTCGAGGCCCATCCCGAAGCCCCCATGCGGGAAGGTCCCGTAGCGGCGCACGTCGAGGTACCACTCGTATGCTTCGCGGGGCAGGTTGTGCTCCGCGAGGCGCCTCTCCAGAAGCGCCAGATCATGGATTCGCTGTGAGCCGCCGATGATCTCGCCGTAGCCTTCCGGCGCGAGCATGTCCAGGCCGAGAACGACCTCCGGGTCCTCCGGGTCGGGCTGCATGTAGAAGGACTTGATGGCGGCCGGAAAGCGCGAAACGATGAGCGGGCGGTCCAGGCCTTCGGCCAGCGCCGTCTCCTCGTCGGCACCCAGATCGTCGCCGAACCTGACGGGGAAGCCCTTTCGCGCGAGGGCGGCAACGGCCTCCCGGTACGTGGTCCGGGGAAACGGGAGCCGGACCGACTCGAGCCTCTTCGTGTCGCGCTCCAACCGCTTCAGCTCCTCCCCGCAGCGCTCGAGCGCCCGTCCCACGAGCGCCAAGACGAAGTCCTCCGCCAGCCGGCAGAGCCCCTCGAAGTCCAGAAACGCCACTTCCGGCTCGACCATCCAGAACTCGGTCAAATGGCGCCGGGTCTTCGACTTCTCGGCCCGGAAGGTCGGCCCGAAGCAGTAGACCTTTCCGAAGGCGGCCGCAGCAGGCTCCAGGTACAGCTGCCCCGACTGAGAGAGGTAGGCCTTGTCCCCGAAGTAGTCGGTCTCGAAGAGCGTGGAGGTCCCCTCGACCGACGACCCGGTCAGAATCGGTGAATCGATGCGAACGTACTCGCGCTCGTAAAAGAAATCGGCGATCGCCTGTTCGATCTCCGAACGGACCCGCAGGACGGCGTGCTGCTGCGCGGAACGCATCCAGAGGTGCCGAAGGCCCATGAGAAAGTCGACGCCGTGCTCCTTGGGCGTGATCGGATACTCCGGCGAAGGACCGAGCAATGCGACCTCCGACGCCGTCATCTCGAAGCCCCCGGGCGCGCGCGCGTCCTCGCGCACCGAGCCCGTAACCGAGAGCGAGCTCTCCTGCGTAGCCTTCTCGGCCGCCTCCCAGACCTGCGGCGCGACCTCCGCCTTCGGAACGACGGCCTGCAGGTATCCCGTCCCGTCCCGAAGAATCAGGAATTGGATCTTCCCGGAAGAGCGTTTGTTGAAGAGCCAGCCCTGAACCGTCGCGGTCTGCCCGCGCTTTCCTCCAATGTGCCGGATCGAGGTCGCTTCCATAAAAGGGCGTGGATTATAAGGGGAAGCCTCGCGTTCGCGGGCCTGATCGGGACCTCAGCGGTCGGGGGCGGGTGTCACGGCCCGACCCGGGAGAAGCCGAATCGGCCGCCGCAGGACCATCGTGCTCCCGTCTCTGCCCACGATCGTCACGATCAGCGTGTGCCGACCGGGCGGCAGGTTGGGGATCGGAAAGTAGAAGCCCGAACGGCCCGAGTCGGCGACGTTCGGGAGGACCTTCGCGATGTCGGGACGCGGCGCGCCGTAAACGGCCAGACCGATCGGCCCGAGCTCCGAAGCGACCCGGATTTCCTCGATGCCCGAGTTGTCCGCGGCCCAACCGTGGGCCCAGGGGCCGGGCTCGACCTCGAGATCCTGCGAGGGATACTCGAGGTACCCGAAGGGCGCCAGGGTGTCTGGTCCCGGGCGCATCACCACCCGGTCGAAGAGCTCGGCCGCCCGCCTGCGGGCCTCCGTCGGCGAGAGCGGCGTGAGGTCGGGCGCGCTCGCGAGGGCGAAAACGAAGTCCGTGTCCTCCCCGTGCGGCAACGCGTCCAGAGGCACGATCCGGCCTGCCTCGAGGCCGCGCCGAAGCAGAAGCCGGTAGCGTTCGAGAACGGGACCGGGGGCATCGTGAGGATGAAACACGACCAGCGTCGCCCGGACTCCTCCCAACCGGTCCCAGATGGCCTCCGGGATCGGGTCCTGCCCGACAAGCGTCCGCAGGGCCTCGTGCGCGGGGGGAACGAACCCCGAGTCGCCATTGACAATCGGCTTCCAGTGCGCCGTCGATCGAAACTCGTACTCGAAGTCGTAATCGAAGCCGAAGGGGAATTCGACAATTCCAGGCGGCACGGCGTCGCGGTCGAGCCAGTGGTAGACGGGCGGCGCCTCGGCGGAAACGGGGTGAAGCGCGATGGGAAAGGACCGGTATTCGAACCCTGTCGCGAGCAGGCCGGCCGCGAGGACGAGTGTACGGCGCCCCGGGCGGGGGCGGCCCGCAAGCAGCGACAACCCCCATGCGGCCAGAACCGCCAGAGCCAAGTGAAAGAGCACGATGAACCGCACCGGAGCGCGGACCGCACGGAAGACGGGGCTCGCGGCATGGAACAAAAAACGGTACACAGGAGTGTTGGCGCCGAGGGCGAGAGTGAGACCCGTGACGCCGATGACAAGAAGCAGGGTCAGCCTTCGATCCAGGGGGAGGCGGCGAAGGAAGGCACCGAGGGTTCGGTCGTCGAGCCCTCGCGGGAACGCGATGGAAAGCCTCAGGACGAGCACCACGGTCGCAAGAAAGAGAACACGTCCTGAATCGGAGAGTCCAAGAGGCCCGACCCGCAATCCCGGCCGCAGGAGGGATGCGAGCCAGGCGATCAGAAGTGCAAGGGCGATTCCATCCAGGACCCGGACGATCCCGCGAACTCCCGTCGGCGCCGGCGGCCGCGAATCGCCCGACTCGATACGGCGCCGCTTGATCCGAAACGCCGCGAAGACGGCGAGTCCGACAGGCACGAGTCCTGGAAACAGGTCACGCTCCGCGTGGGACCACCTCTGCGTCGCGGCGCCATAGAGGACGTTGTGCAGGCCCGCCGACAGGAAATCCGTCGGGACCGCAGAGTAGGTCACAACCTCTTCGAAGAAGCGCCTCATGCCGTACAGACGGGACGCCCTCACGTAGGGAATGAAGATCGGCGAGACGAGCAGGGCGGCCGCGACCGCGGCCATCGCGGCCTTTCGGACGCGGGGGCGCGACTCGTCGGACCCCGTCAGGCGCTCGAACGACAGGGCGACACCGACCAGAACCGCCGAGAAGATCGCGTAATGGACGTTGCAGAGCGCGTTCCAGGCGAGACAGAGCCCGAAGAGCGCAAGATCTGCCCGGCGGCCGGAATGGAGATACCGGATCAGAAAGAGGAGAAGCAGAGCGAGAAAGGCACCCCACTGAAACTGGATGTGTGGCAGCTGCTCGATCCGCCAAGGCAGGAACGCGTACACCAGGCCGGCGAGAAGCGCCGCGGACGCATCGCCCGTCACCTCTCGGGCGAGCGCCCAGGCGGCCAGAGCCGAGAGGAACATGCCGAGCAGAAAGACGACGTTGTATGCCGCGAGCGTCGAGACGCCCATCGCATAGAGCGGAAAAGCGAAAAGCGAAGCGCCGAAGAGGTTTTCCGAAAAGGCCAGCGTGTACCGGGCCGGCCAGAAGATGTTCGCGTCGAAGAGGCGCAGCGGCTCGCGAAACGCCTGATGAAAGTCCCAGTGGAGGACCCAGGCCGTCAGCTTCGCGTCCCAAAGGTCCGGCAGGGCGCTTGCAGCACGCGCCGTGATCGGCCAGGTCGCGAGAACGGTCGCGGCCGCGAGAAAGAGCGCTGCGAAGCCGGCCTCGCGGAGCCGGCTCTGCCCTCCTTTCAGCGCCGCCGGCTCCGGACGTTGTTGGCGATCGTCAGAGCCTGCTGGAGCCGCTGGAGCCTGCGCTGCCGGTTCTGCGTGGCCATCACGTCGTCCGACGGGGCGGGATTTCCGCGGACCTCCCGCAGGAGGCGGTCGGTCTCGAAGAGAAAGGTCTGCAGGTCGGCGTCCTTGAACTGCCGGAAGGTGAGCTCGGTCGTGATGATGTAGCCGTCGGCGATCGACTGCGCCATGTTGTAGGCCGATCCACCCGCGAAGACACTCATTGCCGTCCGGGGTATTCTACGCGCCCGGCGCCAAAGTGCGCCGGAAGTCCGCGCCGCACGAGGGAGCGGCGGCCGGGACTTGAGTTACGATGCCCCGCTCGAACAAGGAGTGACCGTGGCCGCCAACGTCGACTACCTCGACTGTGACAGTCTCCTGACCGAGGAGCAGACCCTGGTCCGCGACACCGTCCGCGGCTGGGTCGAAGACAAGGTCCTGCCGATCATCGAGGAGGCCGCCTGGGAGGGACGGTTCCCCAAGGAGCTGATCCCGGAGATGGCGCAGATGCTCCTCTTCGGGTCCACGATCTCGGAGTACGGGCTACCGGGCCTCGACAACATCTCCTACGGGCTCATCATGCAGGAACTCGAGCGCGGCGACTCGGGGCTTCGCTCCTTCGTCTCGGTGCAGTCGAGCCTGGTGATGTTTCCGATCCATGCCTTCGGCTCCAAGGAGCAGAAGGACCGATGGATCCGCCGTCTCGGCCGGGGTGAAGCGATCGGCTGCTTCGGTCTCACCGAGCCCGATTTCGGCTCGAATCCGGGCGGCATGCGCACCACCGCCCGCCGCCAGGGCGACTCCTTCTTCTTGAACGGCGCGAAGGCCTGGATCACCAACGGTTCGATCGCCGATGTGGCGGTCGTGTGGGCGAAGCTCGACGGCGTCATTCGGGGATTCCTCGTCGAGAAGGGAACGAGGGGCTTCTCCACCTCCGAGCACAAAGGGAAGATGTCCCTGCGCGCCTCGGTCACCTCGCAGCTCGCCTTCGAGGACTGCAGGATCCCGGCCGACGCCATCCTCCCCGGAGTCGAGGGTTTGAAGGGGCCCCTCTCCTGCCTCACGCAGGCTCGCTACGGTGTCGCCTGGGGAGCCATTGGCAGCGCGATGGCGACCTATCTGGCGGCGCTCGAGTACGCCAAGAGCCGAAAGCAGTGGCGGGACCGTCCCATCGCTGCCCACCAGCTCGTTCAGGAGCGACTGGCCTGGATGATCACCGAGATCACGAAGGCGCAGCTGCTCGCGTGGCGCTTGGGTTCCATGAAGGACGCCAACACGATGAAGCCCCACCACGTATCGATGGTGAAGCGAAACAACGTCTGGGTCGCACGAGAGTGTGCGAAGCTCGCGCGGGAGACTCTCGGTGCCAACGGGGTCGTCAACGAGTATCCCGTTTTCCGGCACCTGGCCAACCTCGAGAGCGTTTACACCTATGAGGGAACGCACGATATTCACACCTTGATCGTCGGAGAGGCCGTCACCGGCATCCCCTCTTACAACCCGCCCGCGGAGTAGGGCCCGGCCGAGCGACCAGCGCCCGGGATCCTCCGGAAAGGGCGCCCCGATCCCCGCCACCGTTAGCCCGCTCGGTCCTGCGGGCGGCCACCTTCCGCAGGACCAGCCGTCCGCGCACAACCCATTTCGTTTAGAATAGATACGCTCCGGACAACGTAGTGGGAATTACCGGCAATCTCAATACGATGCAGCTCTCCGAGCTGCTTCAGTGGCTGTCCCTCGGGCAGAAGACTGGAACTCTGCTCATCGAGGGCCGGGGTGTCGAGAAGCGCGTCTACTTCCAGGGCGGCCGCATCAACTCCTCTTCCTCCTCGGACCAACGCGAGTACCTGGGACACTTCCTGGTCTCCCACGGCTACATCACCGAGGAGGAGCTCAAGATGGCCATGGAGGTCCAGGAGGAGTCCAACATTCTCCTCGGGAAGATTCTGGTCATGATCAACGCCATTGCGGAAACGGACCTCCTGCGCCTGATGCGCAAGAAGGCGGAGGAGTCCATCTACGACGTGTTCCTCTGGGATCAGGGCAACTTCGAGTTCGTGGACGGCGAGCTGCCGGAGCTCAAGATGGTGCCCCTCTCGCTCGACGTGACCGGAATCATCATGGAAGGTCTTCGCCGCTTCGACGAGTGGAAACGCATCCGCGCGGCGGTTCCGGACAACCAGATCGTTCCCCGCATCCTCAAGCCGCTGAACCTGGACACGCTCTCCGAGCAGGAGAAGCTCATGGTCCCCTACGTCGATGGCCAGCGCACGATCGAGGAGATCGCGCTCCAGACCCACAACGCCGAGTTCAACGTGTCGCGCCTCGTCTACGAGGGCCTCGGCGCCGGAACGATGGGTATCGTCGAAGACTCGGCGGTACGCCGGCGGGCGGTGGGCGGCGGCGCGGCGATCGGAGCGGACGAGGTCGAGCACTTCCTGCAGCGCGGGGTCGCGCAGTTGAAGCAGGATCCGCAGGCCGCCTACCGGATGTTCAAGGTCGCCTCGGACCTGAATCCCTCCGACGGGCGCGCGGCCGAGGGCATCCGCGACGCCGAGCGCATCATCAAACAGAGCCTCGAGAAGGACGGGATCAAAGGAGAGAGGATTCCGGAGCTCGCGATCCCAATCTCTTCGATCACCGAGCGATCCTTCTCCCCCCACGAGGGGTTCGTCCTCTCCCGGATCAACGGCCAGTGGGACGTCAAGTCGATCATGAAGATCTCCCCGATGAAGGAGCTCGAGGTCCTCATGATCGTTCAGAAGTTCGTCAAAGACGGCGTCATCCGCTGGAAGGCGAAGAAGTGAGGACGCCGGACCAGGCCCCATGAGCGAATCGGCGCCCGTCCCCGCCTCGGACCGGCGCGATTACGCCTTCCGAGCGCTGCAGATCGCCGTCGTCGGCGCAACGGCGCTGCTCTTCCTTCTCGAGCTTCCCTCGATCCCCGCGGGAAAGGGCCTGGAGATCGCGTTCTTCGTCGCCCTGACGGCGCTCGCCTTCCGCCTGCGGGTCCGCTATGCCGGCAACTTCCTAGGCCTCGAGGCAGCGGCCCTCGTCCCCGTCATTCTTCTGCTCAATTCGCCGGGAGCGACGCTCTTCGTCTGTCTGACCGCCGACTTGCTCGCCAAGGTGATGGGACGGACGCGCCGGCTGACGCTCTCGACGTCCTTCGATCTCGCACAACTGGCCCTCTCCTACGGGCTCGCCGCCCTGTTCTACCGGGCGCTGCAACACCCTTCCCCGGGCCCGCTTGGCACCGCGGTTGCCGCGGCGGCGGCGCTGCTCGCGTTCTTCTTCGTGAACACGGCTCTCGTCTTCGCCTACCTGGATCTCGGACGCCTCGTGCCCCCCGAACGGTTGCTCGGGATGGCTCTCTTTCAGCTGGTGGCGCTGCTGCTTCTGGCGCCGATCATCGTGCTCGAGATCCTCGTCTACGCGCACTACGGCGTCGTGGGCCTCTCCCTCGCTTTTTTCCCCGTCGTTCTGGCCTCTTTCGTGCTGCGCGGATTTTCCTCGATGGAGGAGAAATACGCGAGGGTGGCCCGCGAGAACCGGGAGCTCGACGTCATGAGGGAGATCTCCAACATCTTCTCCCTCGGCGCCCGCGCCGACAGGTACCGTCGCACGTTCGAGGCGCTCCGCCGGCTGCTCCCGATCGAGGCAATGGCCCTCGCCGAGTGGGCGGAGGACACCGGAGAGGACATGGAGGTCCATCTCGAAGGCTCGGCCACGGCGAGCCGCCAGGAGATCCGCGAATGGATTCGCAGCCGGCGCCTGCACGAATCGCTCGATCCGTCCTCCGAGATGGTCTGGTCCCGCACGGGGGACCAGAGGGAAGTGCGCCTGTCTCGGGCGACGCGGCACCAGTTGATCGCCCGGCTGTCGACCTACGAGCTCCACACGGGCGTGCTCGTTCTCGAGAGCTCCTTTCCCGCCCTCCAGGCGCCGCTCGCCGTGGCATCGCTCCGGACGCTGGCGGGGCAGATCGCTCTCGTGCTCCAGGACCGGGCGGTCCGCGCGCAGGTCCAGGAGCTCTCCGGGCGTAACCGCGAGCGCGCCGAGACGCTCCACCAGATTCTCGAGATCTCCAACGAGGTCAAGCGGCATTTGAATCCGGACACGCTCTTCCAGTCGATCGTGACAGCCGTCGGGCGCAGCCTCGGCTTCGACGCCGTGCTCCTGTCGCTCTACGACGCCGAACGGAACCTCTTCGTCCGGAGGGCGCAGTACGGCCTGGACCAGCGCTGGCCGGAGATCCAGGGCCAGGAAGTGCCGGCGGCCGAAATCACCCGCTACTGGATCGAGCGGAACCTGCGCTCCAAGTCCTACTACGTCCGGGACCGCACCTCCGACGAGATCGGAAGGTATGACGTCGTGGCCGCGGCGCCCCGGCGCCGCACCGCCCAGGGATGGCACGCCTACGACATGCTCTTCATCCCGCTCCACTCGGGAGAGAGCCTCGTCGGCTGTCTCTCGGTCGACGAGCCGCGCAGCGGCCAGGCGCCCTCCCACGAGACCATTCAGGCCCTGGAGATCTTCGCCAACCAGGCCGTCACCGCGATCGAGAACGCGCGGCGCTACAACGACGCCCGGGAGCAGAGCATCCGCGACGGATTGACCGGGGCCTACAACCACCGCCACTTCCAGGAAACCCTCCAGCGCGAAGTCGGCCGGGCCGAGCGCCAGGGGCGTGCCCTTTCCGTGCTCCTGCTCGATATCGACGATTTCAAGGCCGTCAACGACCGGTACGGCCATCCCGTCGGAGACGCGATCCTGGAGAGGATCGTGGTAGAGATTCGGAGCGAGGTCCGCGGCGACATGGACCTGGTCGCCCGCTACGGCGGTGAGGAATTCGCCGTCATCCTCCCCGAGACGCCGATCGCCGTGGCCGCCGAGGTCGCCGAGCGCATCCGCCGCCGGATCGACGAGCGGCTCTTCCGCCCGCCTGAGACCGACGACATCATCCGCATCACCGTTTCCATCGGGCTCGCGGCCTATCCCGACGACGCCTCGAGCAAGAAGGAACTGGTCGAGCGAGCCGATGCCGCCCTCTACCGGGCCAAGCGAGGCGGCAAGAATGCCGTCGTGGCGACATCTCCCGGATTCCCCGACATGCCGCTGCCCCCCACGACCCACTAGGACCCTGCAGGCCTCCTCCGGGATACGGCCCGCGAGTCGGCTTCGAAGAACCGCAGCGGCCAGGACGCCGCCGCTCCCGCGTAATCGACGCCGACCCGCGGGGAGACCACGATGCGCCGTCGCCGGCCGCGCCGTCGGAAGACCCGGACGGGCCCGCCGGCGACGAGGTCCCGACCGCTGTCGCGAGACGTCAGGCCGAGGGCGGCGCAGAGCTTCGCCGGGCCGGCCAGGATCCGCGACGGTGCGCCTTCCGGCCCCTCCGCCGCTCGCAGCAGGACCGCTTCCGGGACGTTGCGGACGCGCGTCACGACGTTCGCGCAGAAGTGCATGCCATAAACGAAATACACGTAGAGGTGCCCGCCGTCGGCGTACATCGGCTCGACACGCGCCGTCCTCCGCCCGCCGAAGGAGTGCGCCGCGCGGTCATGCCATCCCAGATACGCTTCGGTCTCGACGA
Source organism: uncultured Acidobacteriota bacterium (assembly GCA_963801275.1). Taxonomy (GTDB): domain Bacteria; phylum Acidobacteriota; class Thermoanaerobaculia; order UBA5066; family Gp7-AA6; genus DATBFU01. The sequence continues at coordinate 492,497 of CAWDEF010000001.1, forward strand.
TCCTCGCCCCGTACCACCGCCTCCGATACCTCCGGCCGATCCAGGCTCCCAGGAGGTCCCGCGCGACGGTCGTCGTTCTTCGACGAAAGAACGCGCGGTCCGCCTCGACGAGGCCGAGCACGTCAGGCTCGAAGCGCAGACGCGGGTCGGGCGAGCGTTCGGCTATCATGGCTTCGTCTCGATCGGGAGATTCTATGAACATTCTCGTGACCGGCGGGGCCGGCTTCATCGGCTCGCGAATGGCGGCGCGGCATCTGGCGGACGGCCACCGGGTCGTCGTCGCGGACGACCTCTCGACGGGCCTGCGGGAGAAGGTCCCGCAAGGCGCTCGCTTCGTCGAGGCGGACATCGCCGACGCGGACCTGGAGCCCCTTCTGCGTCAGGAAGAGATCGACGCCGTCTCGCACCACGCCGCCCAGATCGACGTGCGCCACAGCGTCTCGGATCCCGTTTTCGACGCGCGCGCCAACGTTCTCGGCTCCCTCAGGGTGTTCGAGGCCTGCCGCCGCGCCGGAGTCAAACGCGTGGTATTCGCCTCGACCGGCGGGGCACTCTACGGAGAGCCGGAAGGCGGCCGGCCGGCGCCCGAATCGCATCCCACCAATCCGATCTCCCCCTACGGCTGCGCCAAGCTCTCGATCGAAAAGTACCTGCACTACTACCGGGTCGTCCACGGATTCCAGACTCTCGTCTTCCGGTACGCCAACGTCTACGGTCCTTTTCAGAATGGCACCGGGGAAGCCGGAGTGGTTGCGATCTTCGCCGAGGCGATGCTCGGCCACCGGGCTCTCAAGATCAACGGGCCGGGTGACCAGACCCGCGACTACGTCTTCGTCGATGACCTGACGCGCGCCGTGGCCGCAGCCATGGAGTCCGAGCGCAGCGGAACCTGGAACCTGGGAACCGGCGTCGAGACTTCGGTCAACCGCCTGTTCGAGCTCCTCGCCAGGGAGTTCGGCTACACCGCGGAGGCGCCCCACGCCCCGGCTCCCGCCGGCGAGCAGCAGCGCAGCGTCCTCGACGGCTCCCAGGTTCGGCGCGACTTCCAGCTGCCCCCTTACACGAAGCTCGAGGACGGCCTGAAGACCACGGCGGCCTACTTCCGCACCCAGCACACCGGCCGGCCGGCATAGAATTCCGCGGGAAATGCCCCTCGCGCCCGGCACTCGCCTCGGGCCCTACGAGATCCTCGCGCCGATCGGCGCGGGTGGGATGGGCGACGTCTACCGGGCGAAGGACCCGAGGCTCGGCCGCGACGTCGCCATCAAGGTGCTGCCCGCCTCATTCGCGAGCGATGAGGACCGGCTGAAGCGCTTCGAGCAGGAGGCGCGGGCCGCGGGTGTGCTCAACCATCCCAACGTCACGACCGTCTACGACATCGGCCAGCACGACGGCGCCCCATACGTCGTCCAGGAGCTCCTGGAAGGCGAGACGCTTCGCTCGGAGCTTGCCGGCGGCCGCTTCTCGCCCCGCACGGCGATCGACCACGCCCTCCAGATCGCCCAGGGGCTTGCCGCCGCGCACGAGAAGGGCATCGTCCACCGGGACTTGAGCCCGAGAACCTGTTCGTCACGAAGGAAGGCCGCGTCAAGATCCTCGACTTCGGGCTGGCGAAGCTGACGGAGGCCGAGCCGTCCGGCGGCGCGACGAACCTTCCGACGGTGGCGCCCGGCAACCAGCCTCTTCGTTCCCGTTCAGTGGTCTGCGGATGGAAAGGGGTTCTACGTCTATCGGCTGGGCGAGATTCCGGCACGGGTCGAAAGGATCGACGCTGAAAGCGGCCGCGCAACGTTTTGGAGGGAGCTCGCGCCGCCCGACCCGGCGGGTGTTTCCGTGCGCGCGGTCGTGATGACGCCCGATGCCAAGTCCTACGCCTACTCGTGTCAGCAGTACTTGAACACGTTGTATCTCGTCGAGGGTATCGACTCCTGGAAAAAGCCGACGATCTGGTCCCGCCTGTTCGGTCGAGGCCGGTAGGAATCCCTTCGGGCAGGAGGCCGTCGGGACTGGTTGTCGGCGGCGCTCAGGCTCCGGCGGAAGTCTTCTCGGGGACCTTCGGGAAGGACCCGGACGCCGTGGACCATTTCTCTTCGGCACCGGACGCCGGACCTTCGTGCCGCTTCAAGACGACGACCGTCCGATCATCTTCCGGTTCGCCGCCCCCCGCGTACTCGGCGACCTGCCGGATCAGGGCGCGCGCGATCTCGTCGCAGGGCTGGTCGCGCAGGTCGAGAAACGCCTTCACCAGCCGTCCGACACCGAACTCCGCACCGTCGGAGCCGTGGGCCTCGATCATGCCGTCGGTGTAGAGAAGCAACGCGTCCCCCGGCTCGATCCGCCGGTAGCCGCGGCTGTAGGCCGCGTTGGCCGTGGGCCCGAGGACGAGGCCCGTCTGGAGCAGCGGAGTGACGCTCGCTCCGTGGAAGTGCAGCGGGTGCGGGTGGCCGGCGTTGACGTACATCAGGCTGCCGTTGTCCTCGATCTCCCCGTAGAAGAGCGAGACGAACCGGGTCGTCAGACGTGACTCGTGGATGATGCGGTTCAACCGCTCGACCGTGCGGGTGATCTTGAAATCGCGCTCGACCGCCATCCGCAGACCCGTGTAGACGTCCCGCACTTGCAACGCCGCGGGGAGTCCGTGCCCCGAGGCGTCAGCAATCGCGAGGCCGAGAATCCGGTCGGAGACCGAAATGAAGTCGAAGTAGTCGCCGCCCACGAGCTCCGCCGGTGTGGTGAACCCGGCGATCTCGACCTCTCCGCGCCGCAGCGCGCGCTTGGGAAGAATCGACATCTGGATGTTTCGGGCTTCCTTGAGGGCCGAGACGAACCGATCCTGCTTCAGCTTCTGGTCGACGGCGTGCCGGAGGATGCCGAGCGCCGCCAGCAGATCCTCCTCGGCGGCCGCCGGATCGACGCTGAAGGACAGGACGTACTCGTCGTCGCCGACCGCGATCGCCGCGAAGCGCTCCGCGCCGAGCCGCCGCTCGAGCTCGGCATCCACGCCGGGAGCCGACAGGTCCATCACGACCACGCCTTCGTCCACGACTCTCTCGATGGGAGCGTAGGTCTCCGCGATGAAGAGCCCGGGCGGGACCGCCGGCACGCCCCCGAAGGTTCGAACGAGCTCGTACCCGCCATCGCGTCGCTCATAAAGCCGGCCGCCGCGCACGCCGAGCACGCCCTCGAACTGCTCGATCACCGTCAAGGCCGTCTGGGTGATCGTGGCGGAGGGATCCTTGGCGCTCTCGATGGCCTCGATGGCCTTTTCCACCTTCCGGAAGAGGAACTTCCCCGTCGTCGCAGTGCTCATGGAGCGCGTGATTCTATCCCGACGTCCCGAGGCCCTCGGACGTAGACTCCCCGCATGCGCGACGGCGACCCTGCCGCGAGCCGCCGGCCGCGGGTCGTGATCATCGGATCGGGTTTCGGCGGCCTCGCAGCGGCCCGCAGCCTTCGCCGCGCACCTGTCCGGGTCACCGTCGTGGATCGCCGGAACCATCACCTGTTCCAGCCCCTGCTCTATCAGGTGGCGACGGCGGCGCTCTCGCCCGCAAGCATCGCCTATCCGATTCGCTCCATCCTGCGCGGTCAGAGGAATGCCAGGGTCCTGCTCGCCGAGGCCCAGGCCATCGACGTGGAGCCGCATCGAATTGCGCTTTCCGACGGGTCACTCGGGTACGACTTCCTGATCCTCGCGACAGGTTCCCGGGACTCATACTTCGGGCACGACGACTGGTCCGGCTGGGCGCCCGGCTTGAAGACCCTGGAGGACGCCCTGGAGGTCCGCCGAAGAATCCTGCTCGCCTTCGAAAGGGCCGAGCGGGAGCATGACGGCGCCCGACGCCAGGCCCTTCTGACCTTCGTTCTGGTCGGCGGCGGCCCGACCGGGTCGGAGCTCGCCGGAGCGATCGCCGAAATCTCGCGGCGCGTCATGGTGAGCGACTTTCGACAGATCGATCCAAGAGACGCGCGCGTGGTTCTCGTCGAGGCCGGACCCCGCATCCTCCCGGCGTTTCCGGAGAAGCTTTCGCGCAAGGCGACCGCCGAGCTCGAGAGACTCGGTGTCGAGGTGCGAGTCGCAACGACGGTGACGGGAGTCGGACCGGGTTTCGTCCAGTTGGGAGACGAGCGTCTGGAGGCGGCGACGGTGCTCTGGAACGCCGGCGTGACCGGGTCGGTGCTGGCGGGAACGCTCGGCGTCGCACTCGACCGTTCGGGCCGCGTGCCCGTCGAGGAAGACCTCTCGATCCCGGGCCACCCCGAGGTCTTCGTCATCGGCGATCTCGCAGCGTTCGTGTACCAGACCGGAAAGCCCCTCCCGGGCGTGGCGCAGGTCGCGATCCAGCAGGGCCGCCACGCGGCCGAAAACATCAAACGGCGCCTCCAAGGCGAGCCGGCCCTCGCTTTTCGCTATCGGGACCTCGGAAACCTGGCCGTCCTTGGCCGTGGCGCCGCCGTCGCCGACCTCGGGCGGGTGCGCCTCTCGGGGTTCCCCGCCTGGGTCTTCTGGTGCTTCGTCCACATCATGAAACTGGTCGGGTTCCGGAATCGCGTGATTGTCTTTCTGGAGTGGGCCTGGGCCTTCGTCACCTGGCAGCGCGGTGCCAGGCTGATCACGGGATCCGTTACCGGCGCGGAAAAGCGGCGGTAGGATCGGCGCAGATTTCTCGAGGTGCCGACGTCCAAACGGATCCACGAGGTCACCGACATCCGGACCCTCGTCTTCTGGAGTCTTTGGGTCACGCCGCAAGGCGTTAGAGGAGGACTGCCGTGCCCGTGAGCCGACGCGCCCTGATCTCCGGACTCACCGCGGGTTTCGCCCTGCCCTTCTTCCGGGCCGACGCGGCCGCCCGGCTCCTCGCGGCTTCCTCCTCGGCCGCGGGGCGCGACGCGGCGCAGCTTGCAGCCGACGAGGCCTACTGGGCCGAAATCGCGCGCGCCTTCGACTGCGACCGCACGCTCGTCAACCTGAACAACGGGGGATGCAGCCCCACTCCCTCGCACGTTCTCGACGCGATGATCCGGGATCTGCGGTTCTCGAACGAGATTCCCGTCTACCACATGTGGATGGTGCTCGAGCCCCGCATCGAGTCCGTGCGCCGCGACCTGGCGGACGAGTTCGGGTGCAGCCCGGACGAGATCGCGATCACCCGCAACGCCTCGGAGGCGCTGGAGACGCTGATCTTCGGGATCGACCTCGCACCTGGCGACGAGGTCCTTCTGACCAACCAGAACTACGGGCGGATGATCACGTCCTGGGAACAGCGGGCGCGCCGCGAAGGCATCGTCGTGAAGCAGATCTCCTTTCCCGTCCCCCCGCCTTCGGCCGCCGACGTCGTCGACCGGTTCCGCCGCGCGATCACGCCCCGCACCCGCGTCATCGAAGTCACTCACATCACGAATCTGACGGGACAGATCCTCCCCGTGCGCGACATCGTCCGCATGGCCCGCGAACGAGGCATCGAGGTCTTCGTGGACGGGGCCCATGCCTTCGCGCACTTTCCCTTCCTCAGAGACGATCTGGAATGCGACTACTACGGCACGAGCCTTCACAAGTGGCTCTTCGCGCCGATCGGCACGGGGTTCCTCTACGTGCGCAAGGACAAGCAGAAGAAGATCTGGCCCCTGATGGCCGCCCCGGCCTCGATGGACGAGAACATCCGCAAGTACGAGGAGATCGGAACGCACCCGGCGGCCAATCACAACGCGATTGCGGTGGCGCTCGCCTTTCATCGGGGCATCGGCGGAGAGAGGAAGGCTGCGCGCCTCCGGTTTCTGCGCGACCGGTGGGCGAAGGGTCTGGCGGCGGCAGATACCAGGGTCAGGGTCCTGACGCCGCTCAACGATACGGATTCCTGCGGGATCGGCCTCGTCCACGTGGACGGTCTCGACACCGAAAAGCTGCAGGCGTGGCTCTGGGAGAAGAACCGGATCATGACGACTCCGATCGTGCATCCCGAGTTCAACGGCCTGCGGATCACCCCGAACGTCTACACGACACCCGATGAGATCGACCTGTTCTGCGAAACGACCAGGAAGGCGATTCGCCAGGGACTCGTGTAGCCGCCCCTCCCCTGCGGAACCGGTTCCCCGTCCTCAGGCGCCCCGGACCGTCGCTTTCCGGCACGGACCGGCGGCGCACGATCCTTGGCCAAATGCCGGTTTCCCAGCACGCCCGCCGGAACCGGATCGGCTCCCGCGGTGTCCCTTAGACTGTTGCGGACGAGAGCCGTGCCTGTCGATGAACCGCGGACGTCCCTGAACCAGCCTGATGGGCCTTCCGACGAGGCCCTGATGGAACGGGCGCGGCAGGGCGATGGCGCGGCATTCGGCGAGTTCGTCCGCCGCCATACGCCGGCCGTCCACCGCTGGATGGCACGTTCGGTCGGCGTGCAGGATGCCGAGGACATGACGCAGGAGGTTTTCCTGAAGGCCTACCGGGGCCTCTCGCGGTACCGGGGAGACGCACCCGCACGCGCCTGGCTCGCTTCCATCGCCGACAACGCGGTGAAGAATCGTTACCGCTCTCTCGGCCGCTTCCGGAGAATTTTCTCGCCGACCGATCCGGAGGGCGCCGAAGCCTCCTCGGGCACGCCGGATCCCGAGCAGAACGCGTCGACCGGCGAATCGAAACGGTTCGTCGCCGAGGCATTGAAACGCCTGCCGGCCGAGTTCCGGATGCCGATCGTTCTGCGCGACCTGGAGGACTGGAGCTACGAGGACATCTCTCTCGCGCTCGCGCTGCCGGTCGGGACCGTGAAGTCCCGTATCGCTCGCGGGCGGGGTCGGCTGCGCGCGATCCTCCGACCTCTCCTGCGGGAGTCGAAGGGGTTGCCATGAGCGGGAACCCGCACCCCGCGCGCTCACTCGACTTTCTCTCGCGCCTCCACGACGGCGAGCTGTCTCCGGCCGAGCGGGCACACTTCGCGTCGCACCGAGCCCACTGCGCCGAGTGCCGCAAGGCCGCCGCCGAGTTCGAAGAGACACTCACCGCTTACCGAACGGCGGGCACCTCCGCGCCGCCGTCGGACCTCGCCGCCCGAATCCTGCGACGCCTCGAGTCGTCGAACCGGCGGCGAACACCCGCCGGGGTTACCTTCGGGATCGACCTCAAGTGGGCCGGCGCGTTCACCGCGGCTCTGCTCGCGGTGATCTTCGGCTATGCCATCGTGAGCCGTCCGGAGCCGCGCAAGATTCCTGTTTCGTTTGCGGCGCCCGTGCCCTCGCTGCCGGCCGAGGCCCGGAAGGTCCCCCTGCCGGAGCCCGCCGAAGCGCCCGTGCGGCCGCAGCGGGCGAAGGCCGACGCCGGTCCCAGGACCCGCCCGCAGACGCAGGGTTCGGCCGCCGGCCTCGCCCGGGACGCCGTGGAAGAGAAGCTCTCCAACAAGAAGGAGGCTCTCGCGGCCGCGCCGCCCTCGATGCACGCCGATGACCAGGCTCCTTCGACGCCCCGCCCGGACCGCGAGGCACTACACCCCTCGGCGCAGGCGCGGCAGGCGGCGCCGGGCCCGGCGGGAGCCGCTGCTCCGATTCGGGTGCTCGTGACGCCGCTCGACGCGGAGGGAGCGCCGCCCGCGCTTCGAAACGCCGATGAGGTCGCCTTCCGGGCCGCGGACCGAGGCCAGTACGTGCTCGTCGTCGGAGCGGACGGCGTGCCGATCGAAGTCGCGTCGCAAGCCGAGCGCGACCCGTCCGCACCGCTCTCGAAGACCGTCACCGAGAGCCTCCGGAAGCTCCGGTTCCAGGCGGGCGAAGGCACCCGGCGGCTGCTGGTCCGGATCCAATAGACGTTCGGCACTCTCCGAAGACCGCCGTTCCGGGCAGCCACGGCGGCGGTGCTATACCGGTCGCTGTGAGCCCCCCCGGCGGCCGGTCCTGGAAGCAGGCGCTTGCCCTCGAGCGCGGCGTTGCGTCGCTCGCGGCAGGGCTCTTCGTCTTCGGGTTTGGCCAGGAGCTCTGGGCAAGATATTTGCCCGAATATTTGAGATTCCTCGGGGCCTCGGCGTTCTCTGTTGGCCTCTTCGGTGCGCTCGGCGATCTCCTGGATGCGACCTACGCGTATCCCGGCGGTGTCCTCTCGGATCGAATCGGCAGCCGCCGGGCCCTGCTCGTGTCCGGCGCCCTGACGCTGGCCGGAGTTGCGGTCTATCTGCTGTCCGGGTCGATTGCCGGCATCTTCGTCGGCCTGCTCCTGGTGGCGGCATGGAAGTCGCTCGGCCTCCCGGCGACCTTCACGCTCATCGCCGAAGAGCTGTCCGGCTCCCGCAGGGTCGTGGGCTTCACGGCCCAGTCGATCCTCCGGCGCCTCCCCATCGTCCTCGCGCCGCCGGTGGGCGGGCTGCTCATCGCCCGGCTCGGGATCGGCCGCGGGATGCGAACGGGATTTGCGACCTCTCTGGTTCTCGCGATGGGAATGCTCGCCGGTCTGTTCTTCGTGTTTCGGCGAGAACCCCGTGGGGACCCCGTCCCCGAGCCTCTGCGGCCGCGGAGCCCGGGCCCCGGGAATCGGCCGCGGATCCCCGCCGGCCTGAGGCGATTGCTGGTGGCAGATTGCCTGATCCGCCTCTGCGAGGGATTACCGGACGTATTCCTCGTCATCTGGGCACTCGAGATCGTGGGCCTGTCCGCGCCCCAGTTCGGCTTGCTGCAGTCCATCCTGATGGGGACGGCGATCCTTTCGTACTTCCCGGCGGCGATTCTGGCCGGGCGGGCCGAAAAGAAGCCCTTCATCGTTCTCACTTTTGTCTTCTTCACGCTCTTTCCCCTCGCGGTCGTCCTGTCCCGTACCTTTCTCGCTCTCGCCGGCGCCTACGTTCTGGGCGGGCTGCGCGAGATCGGTGAACCGGCACGCAAGGCGCTGATCGTCGACCTGGCGGATCCCTCCCATCGCGGCAAGGCCGTCGGTCTCTACTATGCGGCCAGAGGCTTTGCGGTCGCTGGCGCCGCGGCGGTCGGAGGCGTGCTCTGGACGATTCGCCCCCAGCTGACCTTTTTCGTGGCCGTGGCGCTCGGTGCGGCCGGGACCGCGTGGGCGGCCGCCCTGCTCCCGAATCGCGCGCCCGGGCTCCCGGGCGAAGCCTCGGGATCGGTCGTTGAAACGCTGTGACAAGATCCACGCGAGAACCGTCTCATGAAGTGGGTCACCCGGCGTCACATCCGCGTCAACCGCACCGCGACCGGCTGGCTAATCCGCCGCTTCCTCGATCCCGGCGGCGATATCCTCTTCGTCGAGCCCGAGGACGTGTCCGAGATCCAGCGTCGCCAGGGAGCCATCGGATTCGACGCTCCCGGGGCGCGCTATCCCCACGAGGACGCACAGGGCCGATGCTCCTTCGAGCTGCTCGTCCACGAGCGCCTTCCACTCGACACGGCGTTGCTGCGGATCGCAGAGATCGTTCATGGCGCCGACTTTCCGGGCGCGATCGGTCACACGCCGGAATCGGCCGGTCTCCGGGCCATCAGCCAGGGCTTCCCGGAGGTCGGGCGCGATGACGCCGACGTGCTCGAGCGTGCCGCCTTTCTCTACGACTCGCTCTACGAGTCCCTGAGCCGCGAAGCCCGAGCCGGGCGGCTCTGACCTCGCGGTCGGCTGGCGCAGGCCCCCGTTTGTTGGGCCCCGCGGAGGCTCCATCGCCGCGTCGGGGCGTTCATGCTGCGTTCACGCCATTGGGCCTAGCCTTCTGCCCGATCGCGCGTGCAAAGGGCACGCGTCGAAAGGAGAAGTAAAGACATGAAGAAGGTTCTGCTCCGGTCCGTTGCCATCGTGGCGGCTCTCTCGTTGCCCGCAGGCGTCTTCGCACAGTCGGCGAGCCAGCCGGCGCAACAGCCCGCACAGGCGCCCGCGCAGGCGCAGGCGCCTGCTCCCGCTCCGACGAAGGCCGCGTCCTCGACGACCAAGTCCAAGCACAAGAAGCACAAGAAGTCGACGGCGCCCGCTCCGACCCCGGCCCCGAAGACCAACTAAGTCGGGAGCACGTTTCCAACCCGGGGCGCACCGGTTCGCTGGAGCGCCCCGGGTTCGTTTTTGAACCCCCAACCTCCGGCCCGCCGCAATATGATGCGGAGCGCCGATGCGATCTCGGATGGCAAGGGCGGCCGGGGCGGTCCTTCTGGGTCTTGCGGCCGCGGCCGCGGCCCGAGGCGGGCCGGGATTCGACGTGCCCGGGAGTCGGACCTCGCTGCGCGCAGGGACGATCACATCGGTACGCTGGACAAGCTCGGCGGGCACAGACGCACGGGAGATGGAGCTGGTTCTCTCGCTGGATGGTGGCCGCACGTTCACCGTGCGGGTGACTGGCGAGCTCGAGCCCGACGCTTCGGCAGTCGACTGGCGCGTCCCGTCGCTTCCGACGGCCAACGCGCGCCTGGCCCTGCGCATCGGCTCGGGATCGCGGGAGTCGGAACGGATCGTCCTGATCAGCGAGGAATTCGAGATCCGCGCGGACCTGGATGAACCCCGGGAGCCGGTGCTTCAGGTCGAGACGGAGAAACGCACGCGCGAAGCGCTGACGATCCCGGACGCTGCCCTCCCGTACCGATCTTCGGTCGGCACCGAACCCTCCCTCTCCGCTTCGATCGAAACACCGCCGCTCGCAACGTCCACCCGGGTGCGTTCGCCGGGCCCTGCGCCGACTCAAGAGCGGCATGCCGTGGCACAAGAGGATTCCGCGTCGCGGGCGGGCTCTTTTCCGGCCTCCTCCCGCAGCCGCGCCCCCCTGCCTCTTCGCCTCTAGAGACCCCTTCCTTCTCCGGGTTTCGGCCGCCTTCATCCCGAAGAACGTGAAAGGAAGGATCCCCATGCTTTGGAACGTTCCATCCCGAGCGGCGCTCGTCGGCGCCGCGTTGCTTGCCGAGGCCGCACTCGCCTCGGCCCAGGCCCCCACGCCCTCACCGACCCCGGTGCCGACGCCCGGGCCCGTCGCCAAGGTCTCCGAGGAGATCGTCGTCTCCGCCACCAAGGGACCGGAGGACGCCGTCGACGTCTCTCAATCAGTCTCCGTCGTTTCCGGCGAGCAGTTGCGCCGCCAGGGGGCCAAGACCGTCGCCGACGCCCTCCAGAATGTCGTTGGCCTCGACACCGGAAACGGCTCGGACCAGGGCACTCTGCTGCCGAACATCGGCGTCTGGGGCGTCCAGGAGTTCGACGCCCTGCTCGTCATGGTGGACGGGGTCCCCGTGGGCGGCCCCTTCAATCCGTCGCTCTCGCAGATCCCCGTCGACGACATCGACCGCATCGAAATTGCGGGCGGGCCCCAGGGAACGATGTACGGCGTCTCCGCCTTCGCGGGCATGGTTCAAGTTTTCACGCGCCACGGCGGCACCGGCGGATCGGCCACCGGCGGCGGCGGTTCCTTCTCGCAGGGGTTCGGAACTGTGAGCTACGGACGGGACGTCGCGCCGGAACTGAACGTCTCGGTCTACGGCGCCATCGACCGGGGCCAGGGCTGGCAGGACCGCACGGACCACGTCAACGACCGCATTGGCGTTTCGGCCAGGAAGACCTGGGGGGGGGCCACCCTCGATACCACCCTCGGATACTTTCAGTACACGAACTTCTTCGGCTCGCCTCTTCCGGTCGAGGGCGGAGAGCCGGTGCCCAATTTCTTTATCGACCGCAACTACGCGGTCGGCGGGGCGCGCCTCGACCACCACGTCGTCTCGCTCACCTCGAGCCTGACGCTCCCGATTTCTTCCTCGCTCGAGTTTCAGAACACCCTCGGGTACGCAAGCGACAGCCAAACGATCATCCGCTCCTTCATCACGGGCGTCGACGGTCTCGAGGCGACGGCCGAGGGCTCGGCCTTGAAGCCCAACGAGACCTACGTCTACGACGATGCGCACCTCGTCAAGGAGTTCGAGGCCGGCGGCAAGCACCGCCTGCTCGCTGGCGTATCCCTGACCTGGGGCCACTCGAGCGGCTCGGGCATCGGCTTCGACATCGACGTCCTGCTGACACCCGTGCCGGTCGTGCCCAACATCGACGACGTGGCCGTAGGCGACAACCGCTCCTTCGACGACCACCGAACCTTCGTCGGGATCTACGCCAACGACGAGTGGACGCCGGTGCGCTGGCTGACCATGACGGGAGGGCTTCGGCTCGACATCACCTCCGAGACGCTCCACGCGCAGCAGCAGGAAGTCGGCGAGCCGAACGTGGACGTGGCCGACGACAGCCGCGACGAGACGCACGTCTCGGGGGGCGTTTCGGCCCTGGCGCGGCTTCTCCCTGCGCCCGCCGGTCCTCTCACGGCCTTGAATCTCTACGCGGGCTTCTCGAGCAACTTCAAGCCGGCCGCCCCCAATCTCTCGGAAGCCGAGTCGGCTCGCATCCTCGAACCCGAGACCACCTTGGCGGAGTCCGGCGGGCTGAAGACGCTCTGGCTCGACGGCCAGATCGGGTTCGACGTGACGCTCTTCCACATGATCTTCAACAACCAGGTCGTCGGCATTCTCGGACCGAACGGGCAGCCCGAACTGACCAACGCTGGCAAGGAGTTGTTTCAGGGCACCGAGCTCGCCCTGCGGTGGATGCCACCGGAGGTCCACGGCCTCACTTTCTCGGGCGGTTACGCCCACCACGACGCGCGGTACGAGCAGTTCTCGTTCATCACGCCCGACGGCGAGCTGCGCATCGTCGACGGCAACCGCGTCGAGCTCGTTCCGCGGGACCTTTGGAACTTCCAGGTCAATTATGCGCCGGCGCTCGGGCCGGGGGCCTTCGTGGCCGTGCGGCACCAGAACCGCCGGCCCATGAACCGCCGCAACACGTTCTACACGCCGAGCTTCTTCGAGGAAGATGTCGGCGTGAGCTGGGGATTTCCGTGGGGCCAGATCGCCGCGGTCGGACGCAATCTGGGTGACAGCCGCCACTACGTGACCGAGAGCGAGATCGGCGACTCCCAGTTCTACGTCGCCGCGCCGCGTCGGTTCACCGCGGAGCTGACGATGAGGTTCTAGTCGCTCGCCGGGCGGGAGACGGCGTGGGGGAGGCGCCTCCATGCCTTCTTTCGCCTTTGCCTTGCATCGGCAGGAGCCTCTCAAACCGGGCCTGGAGCGAGGCGAACGCTCCGGGTCGAATCCCTCTTCCAGCCACCGAATGACGCCGTCGGGCCCAGCGAGAATCGTGCAGGGCACGGCCGTCCGGCTGCTGTCGAAGCGGTCATCCCCGTCGAAGACGACGGGATAGGTCAATCGGTGCCGGTCCCGGAAATCGCAGGACTCGCGGCTTCCGGTCGTTGCCCATCGCAATTCCGATCACGGTGCCACCTCGGTGCCGGACCCGCTCGAAGAGCCTTTGCAGGTGCGGAGCCTCCGCATTGCAGGGCATTCAGGAAGAGTGGAAGAGAGCGACCCAGACGGCCCGGCCGTGGAGCTGCTCGAAGGTGAGCGACTCGCCCGAGAGCGATCGCATTTCCACGCGAGGCAGCGGGTCCCCGACTCTGGGGAGCCCGCACCCGTCCGATGGGAGCTCGCTGGCCGGACATTCCAAGGGCTCCGAGAAAGGACGCGGCGAAACCCGCCCATGCGAATCGCCTCGCTCGCCGGCCCTTCATCTCCTTCCGGAACCAGCCCGCCGGCCGCCCGATCATCTCGGCACGGGACGAACCCGCTCTCCTTCGGGACGAACGGAGGGGCCGCCGGGGCCGAGTTCGCTCAGGCCCCGGGCGTGGCGAGTCCGGCAACCGCCTCCCGCCTCTCCCGCCCGCCCTTGCGGGCAGACCGAAGCATCGCCATGGCGGCATAAGTCACGACGGCCACCACGAGCCAGCGTAGCGCCGTCAGAGGTAGAGACTTGACGAGGTACGCCGCAGCGAAAACCGCAGGGATACCGCCGAGCGTCAGCCCGAGGGCGGCTCCGGGCTGATAGCTCCCCTTTCGGATGAACCGCGCGCTCCCCACGGGCATCAGAAACGCGCAGGAGCCCATCATGATGGGAAACGCGGCCTTCGGGTTCATGCCGAGCAGCGCCACCAGGATCATGCAGGGAGCATAAAGGCCGATGCCGAGGCTCATCAGGGCTCCCAGGGCGAAGTTCCCGGCGAGGCCCGCCAACAAGAGCGCCGGCGAGAGGCCGAGCGTGTCCCCTCCCGCCGGAAAGAGGCCCAGGTTGGTCATCGCGAAAAATACGGCGGCGGCGAGCAAAGCGGCTCCCATCCCGATTTGAACCTGGCGGCGAGGCAGGCCCGCCACGACCCCAGCTCCGAGCCAGGCTCCGAGCACCGAGGCTGCGATCATTCCGACCAACGTCGGAGTCTCCACCTTCACGACCGCGATGAAGATGAACGCCTCGGTGATCGTCGGGAGCGTATGGCCCACATTCAGCGTCCCGGGAATCCGCTCGTCGGGCACGAGGCGGCGAAGCTTGAATATCGACGTGGTGGGCGCGAAGGACCCGATCCCGAGCGTGTCGAAGAAGTTCGTGACGGCGCCGATCGCCAGAAGGAGTCCGCTCGGGCGGCCTTCTCCCCTGCCGGTCGGGGGCCGGCGCCGAACGCTGCGAATCCAATAGACGATGTAGCCCGCGGTCAGCAGGGCGAGAGCCGCGACGAGCGCCCTTCGGGCATCGAGCACTGCGGCCCATCCTAGCCCAGGACGGACAGAGAGGCGCTGCGTTAGAGTTGCGCCGCGCCGCCATGAAGATCCGCCGAATCGCCGCCTACCGCGTGGAGCTCCCGATCCATGAAGGCAGCTACAAGTGGTCGGGCGGAAAGTCGGTTTCCGTCTTCGACAGCACGATCGTGCGGGTCGAGACCGACGACGGCCGGATCGGATACGGAGAGGTCTGTCCTCTCGGCCCGGCTTACCTGCCTGCATACGCGGAAGGAGTGCGGGCGGGGATCGCGGTGCTGGCACCGAGCCTGCTCGGAGAAGACCCCCGGGAGCTCGACCGGCTCAACCGCCGAATGGACGCAGCGATGAAGGGCCACCCCTACGTCAAGACCGGAATCGACATCGCCTGCTGGGACATCCTGGGCCAGGTGGCGGGATTGCCGGTTGCGACACTGCTCGGCGGACGGTACGGAGACGACTTCGGGCTCTACCGGGCGATCTCCCAGGAGGAGCCCGAGGAGATGGCGCGAAAGGTCGCCGGATACCGGTCCGAGGGATATCGCCGTTTTCAGCTGAAGGTCGGGGGCGATCCGGACGTGGACGTGGAGCGGGTCCGAGCCGTCCGCGCCGCGCTTCCGCCCGGCGACGTCCTGATCGCCGACGCCAACACCGGATGGCTCCCCCACCAGGCTGCCCGCGTCGTCCGGGCGGTGCGCGACGTAGACGTCTACATCGAGCAGCCCTGCCTGTCGTACGAGGAGTGCCTTTCCGTGCGGCGCCGCACCGACCATCCCTTCGTCCTCGACGAGACGATCGACGGGATCGACGCCCTCCTGCGCGCCGCGGGGGACCGAGCCATGGACGTCGTGAACCTCAAGATCTCGAAGCTCGGCGGCCTGACGCGCGCCCGCCAGGCACGCGACCTGTGCGTCTCCCTCGGCATCGCCATGACGATCGAGGACACCTGGGGCGGGGACGTGACGACGGCCGCCATCGCGCACCTCGCCCACTCGACGCCGACAGAGTTCCTCTTCACGGCGACCGACTTCAACAGCTACGTCACCGTGAGCACGGCCGACGGCGCTCCGCGGCGCAAGGGCGGCCGCATGTCCGCCCCGACGGCCCCGGGCCTCGGGGTGACCGTTCGACCGGAGTTCCTCAAGAAGGCCGCCGTCGACGTGTCTTGAGGTTGGTGGCCCCAACGGGACTCGAACCCGTGCCGCGGCCTTGAAAGAGCCGTGTCCTAACCACTAGACGATGGGGCCAGGGCGAGGAGAAACGATAGCACGCGGGGTGGAATCGCCGCGCACAGCCGCCGATTCCGCACGGGCCCTGGTCCTGCTTTCTTGCGCCGGTGCCTGCCGGAGTCACAGCAACGCCACAGCCCAGGAATGGGCGCCTTCCTCGCAGCGTTCGGGCGCAGCATGAAGCGCCTGATCCCGCGTCTCGCCCTTCCGACTGCGTTGCTTTTGGCGACGACCGCCATCGCCGAGCAGCTCACCCCCACCCCGACGCCGCACCCGGCGCCCCCGCCGATGGACGACCTGCGGTTTCTGCGCATGAAGATCTCGGCCGGAGACCTGATGAGCGCCGAGTCGATCCTCGAGGTCCACCGGACCGAGAAGGGCGAGGACGGCGAATACCTGCTCTGCCTGGCCTGGCTCGCCCGGGGCGCCGCAATCACCGGAGACTGGGCGGCGGCGGCGCGTTACGCGCGTCCGGCCCGCAACCTCGCGACGACGTGGCTCGGAACGCCGGCGGACTACACGAGGAGCCCGGAGGCCGTTTACGCGCTCGGCACCTCGATCGAGGTCGAAGCTCAGGCGCTCGTCAACGCCGGCAAGGCCGCCGAGGCGGTCCGGTTCCTTGATGCGAGCTCCCGGTCGCTCGAGAAGGCGCCCTACAACCTTCGTGCGCGGGTCTGGAAGCGCCGGAACCTGATCGAGCTCGCCGGACAGAAGGCGCCCGATTTTTCCGCCGAGGATCACCTGGGCGCCCCGTTCCCCGGCCTCGAGGCCCTGCGCGGCAAGCCGGTCGTGCTGTTCCTCTGGTGGGAAGCGTGCGGGGACTGCCGCATGCAGGCCCCGGCGCTCCGCCGGACGGTCCAGAAATACGCGCCCGCGGGCGTCGTTTTCGTCGCTCCCACGCGCTTCTACCACGCCGATCGGTCCGAGGAGCGGCCGAAGATCGAGAAGGCCTGGCGGGAAATCTATGACCTTCCCGACACCGTCTCCGCTCCCATCAGCGACGAGGCCATGCTTCGCTACGGGGTTTCCGCGACGCCGACCTTCGTCTTCGTCGATCGCAAGGGAGTCGTGAGGCAATACCTTCCGTACCGCATGACAGACGAACGCCTGTCGGCCGCGATCGAAGAGCTTCTGAAGTGAACCCGCGCGGGGCTCCCGAGCCTATGGCCCGTAGAGCTCGAGCTCGAAGGCGTTGGACAGGAACTTCGCCATGGCGTCCCGGGTCACCGAGGCCCCCGGACAGTACTGCGTCGCCGAGCAACCGGAGATGACTCCGCGCGCCCACAGGAAATGCACGTGCTTGCAGAACGTGTTGGACGCCGTCACGTCGGAGAAGTGGACGCTGGGGCTCCCCGAGACGCAGGAGTAGGACAACCCGGTCACGGGGTCGGGCGGGTAGGACTGCGGAATTCCGGGACCGCCCGAGGGAGCGACGAGCGCCTTGGCCATGAATGCCGCCATCTCGACGCGGCTGACGTTTCCCGAAGGGCAAAAAAGCGACGGCGCGCAGCCGAGAGTCACGTTCTGGGCCGCGATGTAGTGCACGTGCCGGCAGAAGCTGTCGCTCGGCAGGACGTCCGTGAAGAGCGAAACGCCGCCCGAGACGCAGTTGTAGGCGCTCGAGCCCACCGTGCCGCTGACGGGCACCGCGGCGCCGCCTCCGGCGATCCCCCGGGCGATGAAGATCGCCATCTGGGATCGGGTCACGACGGTCGAGGGACAGTATTGTGTCGTCGTGCAGCCGGCCGTGATGCCGTTGTGGAACAGCGTCTCGATCTTCTTGTAGAAAGGCTGCGTGACCGGCACGTCGGTGAAGCTCCTTCCCACGTGCAGCTTCCAGACCTTCGCGAGACCGACCGAAGGCTGCTCCGTGAGCAGGGCGTCCCAGTGGGTCGCGGGACGCGTCGCCGGGTTCGAAACGCGGACGACGTAGCAGTTTCCCGTGCCGTTCAGGCAGCTCGAAGCGCCGACCGAGGGGATCGTCCCGTAGTCCGCCGCCGAGTCGTAACGCGTGTAGGCCACGCCCGAACCCGCGGGACCGGTGAAGGTCGTCGCGGTGCCGGTCAGGGTCCCGGCGGAACAGGCCGTATTCTTCCAGGCGGGATCGACGAAAACGAATTCGCCCGGCTCGAAGACGCCGTTCAAGTTGGAGGAGCTTCCTGAGAGGTGCTCGTCGACGCGAAGTGATGCCGCCGAAAGCACCGGCGAGCCCGCCAGACACGGGACTGTCAGCGTGATCGGCACGTCGACCTGCGGCGTGAACCGGTCGCTCGAGGACACGCAGAGGTGTGCGGAGTAGGTTCCTGGCGTCAGACCGGCAGAGTCGAACGTCATCGGAATCGTCTCTCGTCCGAGGCCGGGTGTGACGCCCGTCGTTTCGCCGAGCGACAGCCACGGGACGCTGCCGGCGCCGCAGCCCGCGAAGCGCGAGACCGGAAGATCCCAGAGGAGAGAAAACGTTGCCGTGTTCTGGATTGCGAGCGTCGCGTCGAACGTCGTGTCGGCCGGCTGCGTTCGCGAGAACGAGGTCGGAAAGATCGACACGATGGGGGCGCCGTCCGCGGAGAAGTACGCCGGGCAGGTCACGCTCCCGAAGTTGGCAGACGACAGGCCTCCCGTATCTCTCGCGCGGATGGTGTAGGAGTAGTCGTTCCCCCTGGTGTAGCTGGTCATGCCAGACGAGTCCCACGGAGCCGTCACCGAGACGGGCGGACCGCAGGAGACCCTGAACCCCGGCCCGAAGAAGTCGCCCGGCAGGTACATCGAGGTCTGGAAGAAGCCGCTCGGGTAGGCGACGAGACGGCCGTCCAGGAAAATCGGCATGAAAATGATGTACTGGGACGAGCTGGCGGTCACGTTGTTGTAGGTCCAGCTCACGAAACAGAGGTCCTGCCGCGGGTCGGGCTTGTAGCAGGTCCCCCCCGGAGAGTCGATGAAGGAGATGAGGGGGGCGTCGGCCGACGCCGGCTTTGCGCCTTCTGAAGAGATCCGGCGCGAGCTCGAGCCCTGGGTCTGAACCGGTTGCGTCGCGCGCTCGGGGGCCGGCGGCACCTGCCCGGACGCTTCGCCGCGCGCCACGAGCGCTCCAAGCGTCGCGGCGAGGGCGGCGACGCGGATCCACCGGCCGGCCAAACCGCGGAGGAGGTTCTTCATGGCGACTCGCCGAACCGACTCAGGGAATGAAGGGGGGGCAGATCGCCGTGCCGTAGTTTGCCGCCGCTAGTCCCGCCGAGTCCCGTGCGCGGATCGTGTACGCGTAATAATTCCCGACAAAGTACTTGGTCGTGCCCGTCGAATCCCAAGGAGCGTCCATCTGCACGGGCGGGCCGCAGGCGACACGGAAGCCCTGCCCGAGCTGATTGTAGGGAATGTACGCGCTGGTCTGGAAGAAGCCGTTCGTCTGGGCGATGAGGTTCGGGTTCAAGAAAACCCACAGATTGATGATGTAGTCCGGGCTCGCGCTGACGGAGAGGTAGTACCAGTTGATGAAGCAGACGTCACGATGCGGGTCGGGCTGGTAGCAGGTGGCTGAGGGGCTGTCGATGAAGCCGATCAGCGGCGCCTGGGGCGACTTCGCGCCCGATGCCGTTCTTCCCGGCGAGGAAGCGGCCGGAGCCTCCCGCCGGTTGTCGCCCTGAGTCTCGACACTCATCGCCGACGGCGCCCTGGCGGGGGCCAGCGCCACCTTCGGAGTTGCAGCGTCGGGTCTCGCCGGTTCCTGGGCGGTCAAGAGCATCGCCGCCGATCCGACCAGGACGAGAGCCGAGAGAAGCGTGCGCATGGTTCTCCTCCGATTGGCCTTTTCCGGAAGGCGAAGGGTTGTGTCTTTCGTGAACAAGTTAGCGCCCCAGCCGACATCGAGTCAAGCCGATCCGACCCCCCTCGAGACCCCACGAAAGTGCCGGGCAACGCTAGGATTGACGACATGCTCTTCGCTTCCCTGCTTTTCCTCGCCCTGCCCGTAATTCCGGTGGCCACGCCGACCCCCCCGCCCTCCTGGCCGCAGGAGCCCGTCGCCTACAAGAAAGTTCCGTTCGGCCTCCCCTACGCGGAGATGGCCGGGCGGGTGCTGCTGACAGGATGCCGGCCCAACACGAGCGAGCATGAATCCGGAACGCGCACCTGCGACGGCAACGGCTTTCAGGCCAACGGGGTCGCGGTCGACGACGTGTTCGTCTTCGAAGACGACGTCTTCGAGGGCGCGACACTGTCGTTTGCCTCGGACGACTACGAAAAATTGCGAGAGGTCTTCCAGGTCAAGTACGGAGAGCCCTCACGCCTGGAGACCACGCGTGTCACGACGCGCAGCGGCACCCGCTACGACAACGAGACCCTGAACTGGGATGGCCGCAGGGTGAGCGTCTCGCTCCAGCGCTACGGGGAGTCGCTCGAAAGGGGAACCGGAAGCCTGTTTCTGAGCTCCTACCTCGAGGCACTGGAGAAGAAACGGCAGGAGAAACTCAAGAAGGACGCCGATGCATTTTGACCAACTATGTCAATCTTGATATAGTTCCCCGTCGCCGCCGGCGTCGCCTCGCGTCAGAGCGCGAGCTTGAAGGTCTTCGACAGGAAGACCGCCATCTGGCCGCGGGTGACCGCATCGCCCGGGCAGTACTTGCCGCTGCCGCATCCTCCGGTCACGCCCTCGCGCGCGAGCTGCTCGATCCACTTCGCGAAGACATCCGTGACGGGCACGTCGGCAAACATCCCGGTCGCCGGCGGGGGCTGATACGAGCTGCCGTGCTCCGTGCGCAGAAGAAGGACCGCCATGGAGGCCCGCGTCACGGAGCTATTGGGACAGTAGTTCCCGCTGCCGCAGCCCCCCGTGATTCCCCGCGACGCCAGGTCCTCGATCCAGCCGGCCGCAAACGAAGCCGAAGGCACGTCGGTGAAGACGGTGCCCTCCGGCAGCGGCGGCACGTAGGTGCTGCCGAGCTTGCTCTTCAGCAGGAAGACGGCCATCTGCGACCGCGTCACGGCCTGCTCCGGGCAGTAGATCGCGGTGCCGCAGCCTCCGGTGATCCCGTTGTGGAAGATCGTCTCGATTCCCTTGTAGAAGAGGTGGGAGGTCGGCACATCCGTGAAGCTCTTTCCCACGTGGAGCTGCCAGGTCTTGATGTCGCCCGTGCTCGGGGACTCGGTGAAAAACGCGTCCCAGTGCGCCGAGGGGCGGGCCGCCGGGGCGGAAAGAGCCAGGCCATAGCAGTTGCCCGTCGCGTCCAGGCAGTCGGACGTCGAGCCTGCCGCGATCGAGCCGTAGGCCGCTCCGCCGTCGACGGGAGTGTAAGTCGCGCCGGCCGGGCCGGAGAAGGCCTCGGCCGCTCCGGTGACGGACAACGCGGCCGAGCTGACGTTCATCCAGGTCGGGACGGCCGCTACCTGCTCCCCCGGCTCGAGCACTCCGTTGCCGTTGCCGGAAGCGCCGGCCGAGAGATCGACGCGGATCTGCTGCGCCTCGAGCGATCCGCTTTCGACGTCGAGAGGGACCATCGCGGGAACTCCCGCACCAGAAACCGAAACGAGACCGACGTCGGGCGGCCCGGGCTGCAGGGCCGTCGAGAGAGACAGGGGTGTCGGCGTCAGCGTCGCCACCCCGTGGTCGAGCACCGCGAACGTCAGGACCGCGACGTGCACGAGCCCGGCGGGCTCGTAGGCGCCCGTCTGCGCTGCGGCGAGGGTCACACTGCCGTTCGCGTTGGCGATCGCCGGGTCGGTGGAGATCGGGGCCGGCGCGTAGCCGGCTGCCGTTCCGCCGGAGACCGAGTCGAAGCGCAACAGCGTCTTGTCGAAAGCGACCTTGACCTGGTACGCGCCGAGGACGGCCGGCGTCGAGGCCCCGGCCGGCGACCTTCCGGTCATGGAGGAAAGGTCGATACGAAGCCGGACGTTGACGACCGATCCGACGACCCCGGGCACGGGACTCGCGACGAGAGTCACACGGGCCGAGCCGGCGATCGGCGGACCCTGCGCGGCGAGGCCGCGCGAGAGCCCGATGAGCCCGGTCAGGGCGAGAGCGAGGATCCGAACCGTCCTCTGAACGTTTGCGGTGGGGAGAAGGGAGCGCCGGATCGCGCCGGCGCTCGCTGCTTCCCAACGCGGGGAAGAAACAACCAATGGCACCTCCCGGGGAGAACTTGAGCGCACCACGATGGTAGCGCGTTGGGAAGCCTTCGGGGGGGGTCTCCTAAGCCGTTCCTGCCAAAGGTCCCCGGGGGCCCGCCTGCCCCGTCGGACAGGGGGGTCTCGCGCGCGGACTGCGAATGATTGACCCGGATGGAGGGCTCTCGGATAATCCGAAGACGGCCCCGACGAGGGGCCGAAACTTTGCCCATAACTCTCAAGAACGTCCTGGTCGGGAAGCCTCGGGATCCGATGGACCCGCGCGTCTTCCACCACGTCACCCTCGTCGCCTTCCTCGCCTGGGTGGGCCTGGGCGCCGACGGCCTCTCCTCCTCGGCCTACGGCCCCGAGGAGGCGTTCCGCGCGCTCGGATCCCACTCCTACCTCGCGGTGATCCTGGCCCTCATGATCGCCGGCACGGTCCTGATCATCTCGGCGTGTTACAGCAAGGTCATCGAGGTGTTCCCGGGGGGCGGTGGTGGATATCTCGTGGCGACGAAGTTCCTGGGGGCGCGTTTCGGCGCCCTGTCCGGATGCGCGCTCATCGTCGACTACGTACTCACCATCTCGACCTCCGCCGCCTCCGGAATCGACCAGATCTTCAGCTTCCTGCCGGCATCCTGGCACCCGTACCGCTTCGTGGCGAAGCTCGCGATCCTCGGTGTGCTCGTCCTCCTGAATCTTCGGGGGATCAAGGAGAGCGTGCAGGTCCTGGCGCCGATCTTCCTGCTCTTCATCGCGACCCACTTCACGATGATCCTGGCCGCGATCGTCCAGCGCTTCTTCGCGATGAATGGAGTCTTCTTCGCGGCGGTGCAGGAGGTCCGCACGTCGGCGTCGACCATCGGCCTCATTCCGACGCTCCTGATCCTGCTGCGCGCGTATTCCCTCGGGGGCGGCGCCTATACCGGGATCGAGGCCGTCTCCAACGGGATGCCGCTCATCCGCGAGCCCCGGGTCCCCAACGCGAAGCGAACAATGCTCTACATGGCCCTTTCGCTCGCCTTCATCGCCGGCGGGATCATGCTGTCCTACCTGCTCACGGGAGCCCACCCGGATCCGAACAAGGTCATGAACGCCGTGCTCGCGGAGAGGGTCTTCGGCGCCTGGAGGGTGGGCGGCGTCGAGCTCGGTCCCGTCCTGGTGGTCATCACCCTCGTCTCGGCGGGGTGTCTCCTCTTCGTCGCGGCCCAGACGGGCTTTCTCGGCGGGCCCAGAATCCTCGCCAACATGGCGACGGACTCCTGGGTCCCGCACCGCTTCGCGCAGCTGTCCGACCGGCTGGTCACCAACCACGGCATCTTCCTCGTCGGCTTTGCGGCCTTCGCGACACTGCTCTGGACGAACGGCTCGGTGTCCCAGCTTCTGATCATGTATTCGATCAACGTCTTCCTGACCTTTTCCCTGACGATGCTCGGGATGGTGCGGTATTTCGCCAGCCATCGGGCCGCGCCCGGCGGACGCTGGAGCCTCGCGCTCATGCTGCTCGGATTCCTGCTGTGCAGCTCGATCCTGATCGTGACGCTGTACGAAAAATTCGAGCAGGGCGGCTGGGTGACGGTGGCGGTGACGACCTCGCTCGTGACGCTGGCATTTCTCGTCAAGCGCCACTACGCCCGCGTTCGGGAGCAGCTCCGCCGCCTGGACGACACGCTGCTCAACATTCCACTGCGCCCCCACGCCGAGCCGCAGACGCCGATCCCGCCGGACGAGCCCGTGGCGGTCATGCTGGTCTCGGGCTTCTCGGGTCTCGGCGTTCACACCGTCCTCTCCGTCCAGAACCTCTTTCCGCGGCAGTACAAGAACTACCTCTTCGTGTCCGTCGGTGTCATCGATTCCTCGCACTTCAAGGGAGTCGCCGAAATCGAGGCCCTGAAGGATCAGACAGTCGGGGATCTGGAAAAGTACGTGGACCTCGCCCACCGGCTCGGATTCCGCGCGGAGATGCGCTACGCGATCGGGCGGGAGGCCGTCGAGCAGGTCGTCGAGCTGTGCGAGAACATCCGCGATGAGTTTCCGCGGGCCATCTTCTACCTGGGGCAGCTCGTGTTCGAGAACGACAAGTTCTACTTCCGGCTGCTGCACAACGAGACGGCTTTCGCGATCCAACGGCGGCTGCAGTTCGCGGGCCTGCAGGCCATCGTGCTGCCGATCCGGGTCCTCGACACCTCCAAGGGGCCCGGCGCGCGCCGGGTGTCTTAGCCGGATTCGGGGAGGGCTACTCGGAACGCAGGGCCCGCGTCATGAGCCGTCCGATCGCCTCGCGGGGCGGAACGTCCTCGTAAAGAACCTGCACGACGGCCTCGGCGATCGGGGCCTCGACCCCGGCGCGCGCCGCCAGCGTCGGCACGGCCAGACAGGTGCGCGCTCCCTCGGCGACCTCCGGCATCTCCAGGAGGACATCCGAGAGCCTGCGCCCACGGCCGATCTCCTCTCCGACCCGGCGGTTGCGCGATTGCTGACCGGTGCAGGTCAAGAGCAGGTCGCCGACTCCCGCCAGGCCGTGAACGGTCTGCGCCTTTCCGCCCTGGCCGCGCACGAGGCGGTCGATCTCGGCCAGGCCGCGCGTGACCAGGGCCGCCAGCGTGTTGTGCCCGAAGCCAAGGCCCGAAACGATGCCGGCCGCGATCGCGACGACGTTCTTCAGGGCGCCGCACATTTCGACACCAACCAGATCTTCCGAGGTGTAGAGGCGGAACTGCGAGGTGGAGAGACGATACTGCAGCTCCAGGGCGAAGGCGCCCCCGCCCCCCGCGATGACGGCGGCGGTGGGATCGCCGCGGGCCACCCCCTCCGCGAACGTCGGACCGGACAGCGCCGCCACGGCCGCGCCCGGATGCGCCTCGAGAATCAGTTCGGACATCCGCTTTCCCGTCTCCGGCTCGAGGCCCTTGCTCGTCGAAACGAAGCGGTGGCGCTCGCCGGAGGCCGGAGCCGCCCTGAGAAGAGCCCGCATCGAGGCGCATGGCACCGCCAGAACGAGCGTGTCGGCTTCGGCGAGGGCCTCCGGCAGGTCGGAGCTCAAGCGGATCTCCGGGGGCAGGTCGATCCCGGCGAGGCGCCGCGGGTGGCGGCGGTCGCGCGAGAGCGCCGCCACCGTCTCTGGATCGCGCCCCCAGAGGACGGGCTCGAGGCCCGCACGGGCCATGTGGAGCGCGAGAGCCGTGCCCCAGGAGCCCGCCCCGAGAATCGCCGGCCTCACTTGCCTCCCAGCTTGCGCTCCTGCCCGCGGGCCAGGCGCTTCAAGTTCTCCAGATGCTTGACCACGATGAGCACGGCCGCGCCGGCCGCAGCGACGATCACCGGGCGCGGCGCGTGGAAGAGGCCCGCCGCCGGCGGTAAGAGGCACATCGACACGACCGACCCGAGCGAGACGTAACGCGTCGCCGCGACGATCAGGAGGAAGACGCCAAGACAGACGAGGGTCGCCGCCGGCGCCAGGGCAAGGAAGGCTCCAACGGCGGTGGCGACCCCCTTGCCGCCTCGAAAACCGTAGAAGAGCGGAAAGACGTGGCCGACGATTGCCGCGATGCCGGCGGCAGCGGCCGCCCGGGGATCCGCCGTGAAGAGTCGCGCGAGCAGCACCGCGGCGGCGCCCTTTCCGATGTCCGCCAGCGCGACCGCGAGAGCGAGCCCCTTGCCGTGCGCCCGCAGCACGTTGGTCGCGCCCGCATTGCCCGACCCTTCCTCCCGGATGTCCGTCCCGCTCCGGCGGCGAACCAGCAGAACGGCGAACGAAACGGATCCCAAGACGTAGCCCGCGAGCGCCAGAAGAAGGGTCTGCGTGCTCATACCGACGCTTCTCCGGCGACTCCCAGAGCCCACTGTCCAACCGGCGTGTGCACCGCCCCCTCGCTCGAGAGCCGGCTCTCATACAGAATGCACGAGCGCACCGGCCAGGCCGGAAAGGCCCACGCGTCGGCCGCCTCGCAAAAACGGGCGACAGCGGCGCCGGGCCACGGCCGCCGAAGGCGAGCAAGCGTGACGTGGGGAAGGAAGGGGCGTCTCTCGGCCGCGAGCCCGAGTGCTCGCGCGCCGTCCTCCGCTTCTCGGGCCAGCGTCGCGAGCCCCGCGGCCTCGCCCTCGAGAACGAAGCCCACGCCGAGAACTCGGGCGGGCCCGCGCGGCGGGAAAACGACCGAGCCGCGCGTCGGCAGCGACAACGCCGCCACCCGCGCGGAAGCGCTCCCGACCGCGGCGGCAAAGCGCGAGAGAACTCCCCGCGAGACCTCCCCCAGAAACTTGAGCGTCAGATGCCAGCTCTCCGGGCGCGTCCAGGAAGCCTCCGGCAGGCCCGAGCGCACGTCCGCCATGAAGGCCCGGGCGCTCTCCCCCCAGCCCGGGTCGGTCGGAACAGCGAGAAAGGCGCGGACCCGAACGGCGTCGTTCACTCCGGGAGCGTCCCGTTCAAATGGCGCCGGATCAGCTCGAGGGCGAGCTGGGAGGCGGCCTTTCGAATGACGGCGCGATCCCCGCCGAAGGACCGTCTGCGTGCGGTCTCGAAGCCGTCGCGCCCCGACAACGCCAGGAAGACGGTCCCGACCGGTTTCTCCGGGGAGCCCCCACCCGGACCGGCGATTCCCGTCACCGCGGCCGCGAGGTCCGCGCCGAACCGCTCCCGCGCGCCGCGGGCCATTTCTCGCGCGCTCTCCTCCGAGACCGCGCCGTGGCGGCGCAGGGTCTCCTCCGAGACGCCGAGCAGCCTCTCCTTGGCCTCGTTCGCGTACGAGACGACGCTGCCGAGGAAATAGTCGCTCGAGCCGGCCACGTCCGTGACGAGCTCGGCGATCATTCCTCCCGTGCAGGACTCGGCGAGCGCGAGCGTCTGGCCCTTCTCCCGCAGCAGATTACCGACCGCGGAGGAAAGGCCTTCGCCGTCTCTTCCGAAGACGCGATGCCCGAGCACTTCGCGAAAATCCTTCTCCATGGCCGAGACGGTCGCGGCCGCTTTCTCGGGCGTGTCCTTGACCGCGAGATGGAGCTGCACCTCCCCGGGGGAGGCGAGAATCGTCACCGGATAGGCCTTCCACTTCTCGTAGACGGGAGCCACGAGCTCCTCGACCGCAGATTCCCCCGTCCCGCCGACCCGCAGCACGCGGCGCCTCATGACCGCACCCGCCGCGCGGCGGGAAAGCTCCGGCAGGACGCTCTCCTCGGCGATCTCTCGCATCTCCGAGGGCACGCCGGGCAGGATCAGGACCTCGACTCCCCGCCCCGTCGCCCAGAAGCCCGGCGCGGTGCCGCGCGGGTTCTCGAGCACCCGGGCTCCCTCCAGAAAATCCGCCTGTTTTTCGTTGACGGCCGGCATGCGCATGCCCCGGGCCTCGAAACGCGCCCGGATCGCGGCCACGAAGGCCGCGTTTCGTTCGAGACCAACTCCCAGCCACTTCGCGGCGGCGGCCACCGTCAGGTCGTCGGCGGTCGGCCCGAGTCCGCCCGTCGTGAAGATCATGGCAGCCGCCGCCGCGGCGGCATCGAGCTCCGCGCCGATCTGGTCCACGTCGTCTCCGATAATGGATTTGCGCACGACGGAGATCCCGACCTCCTCGAGCTTCGCGGTCAGCCAGAGCGAATTGGTATCGGAGCGAAGGGGCGAGAGCATCTCGCTGCCGATCGCCACGATCGCCGCGGCGTCCGCGGGCCGCCGCCTCATGCGGGGCCGGAGGGGGCGGTCCGGTTCTCCTCTTCGGAGAGCGAGGCCCACTCTTCCACCAGCCGGTCGAGCTCTTCGCGGCGCACCGCCTTCTCGCTGGCGATGCGGTGCGCCTCGACGGGCCCCAGAGTCAGGGCCTCCTCCCAGAGGCGCGTCTCCAGCGCCTCGATGCCCTTCTCGAGGTTGGCGATCTTCTCCTCCAGGGACCGGATCCGTTTGCGGCGGCGCGCGGACTCCTTCCCTTCGGGCGACTCACCCCGCCGGGAGGAGCGTCGGGGCGCCGCTGCCGCGGCCCGTTCGTCCGGGCGCGTCGAGAAAGTCCCGCCTGCCGGGGCTTCCGCCCTCGACACCGCCGTCTCGGAGCCCGCCGGCCGTTCCCGCCGGCGCGCGCGGGCCCCGGCGCTGTCGGAATAGTTCCCGCTCCAGAACATCGCGCGCCCGGCCCGCAGGTCGAGAACGCGGGTCGCGAGCCTGTCGATGAACGCCCGATCGTGCGAGACGAACACGATCGAGCCCGGAAAGTCCTCGAGCGACTCCTCGAGCTCCTCCCGCGAGTCGAGGTCCAGATGGTTGGTCGGCTCGTCGAGCAGGAGGAGATTGTGCCTTTGCCGCATGACCACGGCAAGCGTGAGCCTTCCCTTTTCGCCGCCCGAGAGCCCCGAGATCGGAGTCAAGGCCTCGTCTCCGCGAAAGGCGAAGCGGGCCAGGTAGGCGCGCATCGCTTCTTCGGTCTCATGCGGGTGCTCGTCCCACACCGCGTCGATCGCCCGGCGGGACGGGTCGAGGTCGGAGAGCTCCTGGTCGTAATAGCCGATCGACACGTCGTGCCCCTCCGTGACGCTTCCCGAGAGGACCGGGAGGCGCCCCGCCAGAGTCTTCAGGAGCGTCGTCTTGCCCGTGCCGTTCTCACCCAAAATCGCCATCCTCTCGCCTCGCAGCAGCTCGAACGAGATGTCGCGGACGACCGGGAGGGCCGGCGCATAGCCGGCATCCAGGCGATGGGCGCGCAGAAACGTGCGCCCGCCGACCCGCGCGGCGTCGAAGCGAAACGTGACGGAAGTCGCGTCTTCGGTCGGTCTCTCCAACAGCTCCACGCGCGCGAGCTTCGTCCGCCGGCCCTTGGCCTGCCGGGAGTTGACCCCCGCGATGTTGCGGCGGATGTATTCCTTCTCCTTTTCGATGAACTCCTGCTGCTTCTCGAACGCGCGCGTTGCCGTGAGGACGCGCTCGGCCTTCTGCCTGCGGTAGGAGGTGTATCCGCCCGAATAGGCCGTCAGCCTCCCGTTTTCCAGGTCCACGATCTCGTCGGCCACGCGATCGAGGAAGCGGCGGTCATGCGTGACGACGAGGTAGGCTCCCCGCGACCGCGCCAGGGAGTCCTCCAGAAACTCGACCGCGTTGAAGTCGAGGTGGTTCGTCGGCTCGTCGAGCAGCAGCACGTCGGGATTCGAGAGGATCGCCCGCGCGAGCATGGCCCGATTCTTCTGGCCGCCCGAGAGCGCCGAGAGGCTCCTCAGGAAATCCGCCTTCTCGAAGCCCAGTCCCGAGAGCGCCTTCTCCACCTCGGCGACCATCGCGTATCCCCCCTCGTTCTCGAAGCGGTGCGAAAGCGCGTCGTACTTGTCGTGCACGGCGGCCGAGTCGTCGCCCTCCGCCATGGCGTGCTCGAGCCGGCGCAGCGTCGCTTCGATCTCGTGCAGGTGCTCGAACGCGCCGGCCGCGTAGTCGTGAAGCGTCTCGGAGAGATCGGCCGACAGCGCCTGCTCGACCGTGTGGATCCGGATCCCGCTCGCCTTCAGCAACTCCCCCGAGTCCGGTTCCTCGCGGCCGAGGGCGATCCGCAAGAGCGTGGTCTTGCCCGCGCCGTTGCGGCCAACCAGGCCGACTTTCTCCCCCGGATTGTGCTGCCAGGTAATGTCCCGGAGCACTTCCTTGGGTCCGTACGCTTTCCGCACGTGGTCGAAGCGATAGAGCACGCGGGGATTCTAGAGCAGGCGCACGCTGATCAGAGCTTCTCGAGGGCGAGCGGCGGGGTTTCGAGCGGGTCGTCCCCGATGGCGAACAGGGCGGCGAGCTCCCGCTCGATCCCGGCGCGCGGCAGCGGCTTCTGCCCCTCGCAGAGGATCGCCAGAGGCTCGCCGACCTCGACGCGATCCCCGACTGTCTTCTCGACCAGGAAGCCCGCAGCCGGATCGACTTCGTCTTCGCGCCGCCTCCTCCCGCATCCGATGTCGACCGAGAGGTACCCCATCCGTTCCGTCGCGATCGCGCGGACGAATCCGGATTGTGCCGCGAGGGCAGGAGTCCGGGCCCTCGGTTGCGGGAGCCGTGCCGGATTCTCCACGACACGGGGGTCTCCTCCCTGAGCCTCGATCAGCCGCTCGAGGACCCGCGCCGCCCGGCCGGAGGCGATTGCGGCCGAAAGGCGCTCCCGGGCGGCCGCCTCGAGCAGGTCGGGCTCGGCGAGGGCCAGCATGTCGGCCCCGAGCAGGAGGGAAAGGCTGCGCACCCCCTCGGGCCCTTCGCCCCGCAGCACGCGAATGGCCTCCTCGGCCTCCAGAGCGTTGCCCACCGCACGGCCGAGAGGGCGGCTCATGTCCGTGATCCAGCCCGAGGCCTGGCGTCCTGCCGCCCGGGTTGTTTCCACGAGTGAAGAGCCGAGGGCCCGCGACTCCTCGACCGTCTTCATGAAGGCCCCGTCGCCCGTCTTCACGTCGAAGACGATGCCGGTCGTGCCGGACGCAAGCTTCTTCGAGAGGATCGACGCGGTGATGAGGGCGAGCGACTCGACCGTCCCCGTCACGTCCCGCAGCGAGTAGAGAATCCGGTCGGCGGGTGCGATTGCGTCGGTCTGCGCGAAGAGCGCCGCACCCACCTTCTGGAGGACTTGCCGCACGCGCTGCAGATCCAGGTCGGTCCGGAAGCCCGGAATCGCGGCGAGCTTGTCGAGCGTGCCCCCCGTGTGTCCAAGGCCCCTTCCCGACATCATCGCGACCCGCGCGCCGGCGGCCGCCACGAGGGGTGCCAGCACCAGCGTCACCTTGTCGCCGACGCCTCCGGTCGAATGCTTGTCCACGACCGGGGCGAGATCCGAGAGATCCCACTTCTCCCCGGAATCCCGCATCGCCTCGGTCAGGGCGGCCGCCTCGGTGGCGGAGAGACCGTTGATCATCGCCGCCATGAGGAACGCCGCCGCCTGGTAGTCGGCGACGGCGCCGGAGACGACGCCCGAGATCAGGTGTGCGATCTCCTCGCGCGGAAGCTCCTCGCCGTCGCGCTTGGCCCGCAGAATCTCGTAGACGGACCTCACGAGGCTTTCTTCGAGGGCGAGAGCGAGCGCGCGACCCGCTTCCTCCAGCGGTCCGCCGCGTCGAGGATCGCCCGCGGGTCGAGGCTGGTCGGACGGCCCGCCGCCAGAAGGCGTCGCCCGTCCACCCAGACATCCGTCACGTCGGAAGCCTTGGCCGAATAGACCAGGGCCGAGTACACGTCGGTAAAGGGCGTCGCGTGCGCGTTGCGCACGTCTACCACGATCAGGTCCGCGCGCTTGCCGGGCTCGAGCGACCCGATCTTCCCGCCGAGGCCGAGCGCGCGAGCGCCGGAGCGGGTGGCGGCGACGATCAAATCCGGGGCCGGGAGAACCGTCGGGTCCAGAGTCGTGGCCTTGGCGAGCTTTCCGGCAACGTCCATCGCCTCGAACATCGACAGGTCGTTGTTGGAGCCCGGTCCGTCCGTTCCGATCGCCCAGAGCAGGCCCTCCTTCGCCATCGCGGCCACGGGAGCGATCCCGGAGGCGAGCTTCATGTTCGACTCGGGGTTGTGCGAGACGGCGACGCCACGCCTCTTGAGCAGGGCGCGCTCCTCCGCATCCACCCAGACGCAGTGCGCGGCCACGAGCGGGACCGCGCTCTTCCCGGATGCGCCTCCCAGGAACCCGATCCGGTCGAGGTACGCGACCTCGGAAACGCCCCACTTCGCCCGCGCCTCCTCCGCCTCCTTCCGGGTCTCCGCGACGTGAATCAAGATCGGCAGGCCGTCGCCGACCGCGAGCTCCCGCGCCGCGAGCAGGGTCTCTCGCGAGCACGTATAGGGCGCGTGGGGCGCCACCGCCGGAACGATTCGCGGATGACTCTTCCACTCCCGAAAGAAGGCCTGCGTGAACGCAATCGTCGAGGGCAGGTCCTTGTGGTCGGGCACCGGAAAGTCGATGAAGGTCTCGCCCAGGACCGCGCGCATGCCCGCCTCGTCCACCGCGCGGGCGGCGTCGCCCTCGAAGTAATACATGTCGGCGAAGGTCGTCGTGCCCCCCTGGATCATCTCGAGCGCCGCGAGGAGCGTCCCGTCGTACACGAACTGCGGCGAGACGTTCCTGGCCTCCGCCGGGAAGACGTGCTCGGAGAGCCAGAGATCGAGCGGAAGGTCGTCCGCGAGGCCTCGAAGCAGCGTCATCGCGGCGTGCGTGTGCGTGTTGACGAGGCCCGGCAGGACGATTTTGCCCGCGGCCTCGAAGATCGTCTGTGCCGAGAAGCGAGAGGAGAGGTCCGCCGTGGGCCCGACCGCCACGATCACGCCGTCATTGACCGCGAGGGCTCCCGGATCGAAGACCGACAGCCGCCTGTCGACCGTCACGAGGCGCGCGTTGACGATGAGCAGATCCACCGGCTCTTTCCCCGCGGGCGAGGCGGCCAGGGCGACCAGCGCGAGAAGAGACGCGATTCCGGCGAGGCGGACCGCCGCCCTCCGGACGTTCTGCCGGTCTTTCGTCAACGGCTCTCCTTCCCCGCGGCTTCCGCGACTCGCGGCACGAGCGCCGTCAGCAGAGACGCGAACCGCTTGCCCACACTTCGAGTCACCGCCAGGACTTCCGCGTGCACGAGCGGCTTCGGCAGAATTCCCGCGGCCATGTTCGTGATCGTCGAGAGGCCGAGCACGCGCACGCCCGCATGCGAGAGCGCGATCGCCTCGGGAACGGTCGACATCCCCACGGCGTCGGCCCCCAGGCGCGCGAAGGCCCGGATCTCGGCCGGTGTCTCGTAGGAGGGGCCGGGAACGCCGAGGTAGACGCCTTCCTTCAGGGGGATCCGCAGGCGCCGCGCCACGCTCCGGGCCAGGCGGCGCAGGTCCTCGTCGTAGATGGCGCTCATGTCGGGAAATCGCGGTCCGAGCTCGTCCTCGTTCTCCCCGATCAACGGGTTCGTTCCGAAGAGATTGATGTGATCCGAGATCAGCATCAGATCTCCGGGATGAAGACTCCGACGAATTCCCCCGGCGGCGTTGGTCAGAATAACCGCTCGAACGCCGAGCCTCGCGAGGAGGCGGATCGGGAAGATCACCTCCGACATTTCCCGCCCCTCGTAAAAGTGCACGCGGCCCGAGAGCACCACGACGGGGGTCTCGCCCACACGACCAAGGACGAGCTCGCCCGCGTGGCCGACCACTCCCGTCGGCCTCGGAAAGTGCGGGATCTTCCCGTAGGCAATGACCGTTCGACCGGCGAGGCCTCCCGCGAAGACGCCGAGTCCGGAGCCCAGAACCACGCCCACGACGGGAGTCGGAGCCCCCGCCCGCCGAACGCTCGCGGCCGCTTTGTCGAGGCGCGAGAGCCGGACGTCCGGTCCCATCCTACGGGCCGTAGATCATCCCGGCGATCGCTGCCGTCATGAAGCTGACGAGCGATCCGGCCAGCAGGGCGCGAAACCCCAGGCGCGCCAGGTCCGACTTGCGGCCGGGGGCGAGCCCTCCGATCCCCCCGATCTGGATCCCGATCGAGGCGAAGTTGGCGAAACCGCACAGAGCGAAGGTGGCAATCAGCTTGCCCTTCTCCGAGAGCTGGCCCGCCACGTCCTTCATCATCGCGAAGGCAAAAAACTCGTTGATCACCGTCTTGTTGGCGATCAGGTTGCCGACGACCGCGGCGTCCTGCCGGGGCGCTCCCAGCAGGTATGCCAGGGGGCCGAGCGCCCACCCGAAAACCGTCTGAAGCTCGAAGCCGGGCCGCCCGAAGAGTCCGCCGAGCCAGCCGAGCAGACCATTGAGCATCGCGATCAGCGCCACGAACGCGATGAGCATCGCCGAGATGTTCAGGACGAGGATCATCCCCTGCGAGGCCCCCGAGGCCGCGGCGTCGATGAAATTGGCGCTCGTCCTCTCCACATGAACCCGCACCGAACCCATCGTTGCGGGCTCCTCGGTCTCCGGCCACAGGATCTTGGCGATCAGAAATGTTCCCGGCGCGGCCATCACCGAAGCCGTGATCAGGTATTTCAGCGGCGCGCCCATCGTCGCATAGGCCAGCATCACGGCCCCGGAGATGTGCGCCATGCCTCCCGTCATCAGGGTGAGCAGCTCCGAAGTCGTCATCTTCGAGATGTACGGAGCGATCAACACGGGCGCCTCGGTCTGCCCGATGAAGACGTTGGCGGCGACACAGAGAGCCTCCGCGCCCGAAACACGCATCGTCTTCTGCATGACCCAGGCCATGCCGCGAACGAGCAGCTGGATCAGGCCGAAGTGGTAGAGGATCGAGAAGAAGGCGCAGATGAAGATGATGATCGGGAGGACCTTGAAGGCGAAGATGTAGCCGGCGACCGGCATCCCCACCTTCCGGCCGAAGGAATCCATTGGGCCCGCGAGCCAGCCGAAGAGAAACGCGGCACTGCGATCCGCGTAGCCGACGGCGTTGGCCACCCCATTGGAGAATGCCTCGAGGCCGGCCTTTCCCGTCTCCCAGGAGAGCACCAGGAACGCGAAGAGCAGCTGCAGAGCGAAGGCCCACCCGACGGTGCGCCATCGGATGGCTCGGCGATTGCGGGACAGCAGCAGCGAGGTGCCGAGGATCACGGCCAGTCCCACCAGGCCGATCCAGCGCATGTCCTTCCTCCGCCCTCAGAAACGCGCCCGGCGCGCCTCGAAGTGGCGCCCGCGCCAGGTCAAACGCTTCGATACGAAACGGCGATACAAGGATCGGACGAGAATTCCGAACCAGATCGAAACCATTATAGGGTTGGCCAGACCGGGCCAGAGCGGGTCGCCGAGCGCGCCGGCCAGGACCATCCGAGCGAGCACGGCGACGGCGAGCCCGACGGCCGCCAAACCCACGTCCGCGGGCAGAAGGGAGACACCGGCAGCGGCGGAAACGAGGACCGCCGCCGGCAGGAGTGCGGTCGCGAGCGTCAGTGCCGTCATCGCGAAGACCACCACGCCCGCCGCGCCCCGGTAGATGTAGGCGACGTTCTTCGTGAACCCGTCGAAGATCTCCCGGAATCCTCGGTACATCCGAACGGCGATGCGGTCCTCCGCGCGCACGACTTCGAAGCGGTGTCCCGCGCTCTTCACCGTGAATCCCAGCCGCACGTCGTCTACGACCGAGTCGCGAAGCGCCGCGTGCCCTCCCACCGCGTCGTAGACGCGCCGCCGGACGAGGTTGCCGGCGCCGCCCCCCGCCGCGATCCACCGCGGGCGAGGCCAGTTCGCGAGGAAGCCGGGAGCCTGGAAGAAAGCCACCAGCAGGTACGGCATCAGCACGTTTTCCCAGAATCCCCGCATCTCGATGCGCGGCAGCAGGACCAGAAAGTCGAGCCGGCGCGCCTCGAGATACGACACCGCTTCGGAAAGCGCCCGGGAGTCGTAGCGGACGTCGGCGTCGACGAAAAGAAGGAGCTCCCCGGAAGCCGCCGCGGCGCCCTGTGCCAGGGCATGGGGCTTGCCGAGCCAGCCCGGCGGAGGTTCGACGCCCCGCAGGACCCTCAGCCGCGGATTCTCGCGGGAGAGCCGTTCGAGGATCGCGCCCGTGCCGTCGGTCGAACGGTCTTCGACGACGATGACCTCGAAGTCTGGATAGCGTTGCGAGAGCTGGGACCGCACCCCCGCCTCGATGTCCCTTTCCTCGTTGCGAGCCGGCACCACGACCGATACCCGCGGTGCCGTGCCTGCGGGAGCCCGCGAGGCGACCGACAGGCGCGGAATCAGGAGCAGATTGACGAGCAGGAGGAAGAGGCCTGCGGCACAGACGAGGACGGAGACGGCAAGGGAGGCATGCAGCACGGGGTAGTCCTACCGCAGCAGCCGGTCGAGCAGACTCTCTCCTCGGGGCGCGGGAACGCCGAGCCACCCGCCGGCGGTCGCCGAGACGTCGCAGAATCCGCGCCGTATCCCGAGATCCAACTCCTCACGGACGGCTGGTCCCGCGGCGAGCAGGGGCACGTATTCCCGGGTGTGGTCGGTCGAAAGGTCCGTGGTCTCGCATCCGTGGTCGCCGGACAGAAAGAGAAGGTCCTCGGGGCGAAGCGCTTCGAGCAATTCCGGGATCGCGGCGTCCAGCACCGCCAGGGCCCGGGCGAAACCCGCGGGGTCGTTGCGGTGTCCGTACCGGCTGTCGAAGTCGACCAGGTTCGTGAAGACGAAATCCCACCGCCCGGCGCGGATCTCACGCAGCGTCACGCGCAACCCTTCCTCGTCCGAGCCCGTGTGGACGGCGTCGCTGATCCCGCGCCCCGCGAAGATGTCGACGATCTTGCCGACGCCGAAGACCCGCCGCCCGGCGGCGGCGAGGCGGTCGAGCCAGGTTTCGCCGTCGGGCTCGACGGAGAAGTCCCGCCGGTTCGCGGTCCGGCGGAAGCTTCCGGGCCGCCCCGTGAAGGGACGTGCGATCACGCGCCCGACGCGATGTTCACCCGTCAGAAGCGTGCGGGCGAACCGGCAGAGCTCCCAGAGGCGTTCCACCGGCCAGACGCCCTCATGCGCCGCGACCTGGAAGACCGAGTCGCCCGAGGTGTAGAGAATCGGGCGCCCGGTGGCCAGGTGCTCGGCGCCGAGCTCCTCCAGGATCACGGTGCCTGAGGCGGCCCTGTTGCCGAGCACCTTCCGCCCCGCACGCGCCTCGAAGGGTTCGACGATCTCGGGCGGAAATCCCCCGGGGTAGACGGGAAACGGACACTCGACGACCAGACCCATCATTTCCCAGTGGCCGGTCGTCGTGTCCTTGCCGGCCGAGAGCTCCTGCATCTTTCCGCGGACGCCGGAGGGACGGCCCATGCCCACGAGCGAGGTCAGGCCAAGGCGCTCCAGGTTCGGGAGGGGCAGCGGATGCCGCTCCAGGACGTGCCGCAGCGTATCGCTGCCCGCGTCTCCGTAGGCCTCGGCGTCCGGCGCGGCCCCGACTCCCAGACCGTCACAGACAATGAGAGCGCAGCGGCGCGGGAACGAGGATCTCACCTCGTCATCCGGTCGGCGCCTCTGCGGAGAGCGTTTCTAATACGGCTCGGCTTCAGCCCGCAGCACTAGCCGTTGGGCAGTTTTTGACGGGCGTCCGGGCGATACGGGGAGTTGGGATAGTCGTTAACGATCCGCTGGTAGGTGGCGCGCGCATCGGAGGAGGCGCCGTTGCCCTCGTAGATCTCTGCCAGGGTATAGAGGAGCGCGTCCTTCGGAACCGTGGCAGAGGGCGACTCGATGGCCCGTTTCAACCGCTCGATCGCCTCCGTCGCCTTGCCCTGCGAGGCCAGTAGCCTGGCGGCATCGATTTCGGCGGCCGCCGCGATCTCCGCCCTGGCATCCCGGGCCGCGCGCGTGAATGTCTCTTCGGCCTCGCCGGGCTTTTCGGCTCGGGCCGCGAGAATCACCGCCGCGGCCCGTCCCGCCGCCGTCCCCCCGTAGGAGGAGGCCCTGTGGAAGTGCTCGTCCGCCGCCCGGTCCCTGGCAGGCGCGGTGACATAGGTCGCCGAGGCGGCGGCGGCACCGGGATCCGTCGCGAGCGGCGCCTGGAGGGCCGCGAGCCCGGCCGACAGCTCCCGCCCCGCGCGTCCCTCCCGATATCCCTTCACTGCGAAGAAACCGGCGGCCAGGACGGCGACACCCACGGCAATCGCGATCCCCTCGGTGACGCCGCGGCGGTGAGAGGCGACGTAGTCTACGGTCCGGCCGACTGTGTCGACCAGATCGTTTCGTTTCAAGTCCTTGCGGGAAATCTTCTCGTTCATCCCGCCGATTATCGTCGACCGGCACAAACCGCGTCAATGCGGACGCTATACTCGAAGGCGGTGTCTGACCAGATCGAGATCACCGGCGAGCCGCAGGGCGGCGGCGAGAGATGCCGGTTCCTCGTGGACCGCCCGGTCGTTGCCGACGGTTCTGCATTCTTCCGGGCCGCCGAAGACGCTTCCCGGCACTCCCCGCTGGCCGCCGAGCTGCTCGGCATTGCCGGTGTCGAATCCGTGCTCCTGTCGGAGAACGTCGTGACGGTCACGGCAGCCCATGCGGTGGACTGGCCGGCGCTCGGCATCGGCCACCTCATCCGCAAGCACCTGCGGGCGGCGGCTCCGATCATCGAGCCGGCGTACTTCCAGAACCTCCCGTCGGAGGGTGACCTCAAGTGGGCCATCGGCGATCTGCTCGAGCGCGAGATCAATCCGGCGGTCGGCCAGCATGGAGGCTGGGTCGAGCTGATCGATGTCAAGAAGAACAACGTCTACCTGCGCCTCGGAGGCGGCTGCCAGGGCTGCGGCGCCGCCGACGTGACCCTCAAGCAGGGAATCGAGAGGGCGATCCGGGATCTCGCGCCGGGCGTCGGGGAAATCCTCGACACGACCGACCACGCCTCGGGCAGAAATCCCTATTACTCGCCGGCAAAGTGATTTTGCGCCGTCGAAGCCCCGCGCAAAATCATCCCGGGCGAAGCGAGGGATCCCGAGCTACCCCCCGATCACGAATTCCAGTTGCCTGTGCGCCTCGCGCAGCGCCGCCTCGGCCGTCTCCGGTGAGTCGCTCCGGCTGAAGAGGAATCCCAGGTAGCGCGCACCCTCGGGCAGGGGCACGAGGCGCTGCCCGATGTGCGCAGAAATCGTGACCTCGGCGATATCCGCGACGCCGCGCGCCGCCTCGAGGCCGCGGACCTCATGGAGAATCCCTTCGCGCGGAATGGGAATCATCATGACGCCCGCGGCGGGCCGCTCGCGTTCCAGGGTGGGAAACGGAAGGCGAAGGGCGTTTGCGAGGACGATCTCCTCGAGCGACATCCCCGTTCCGAAGCGGAGCGCGCGCGAACAGAGGCCGCCGATCGACCTCGCGGCGAGCTCGATCAGCCAGGTGCCCCCGGCCCCGTGGCGCACCTCCCCGTGGACCGGGCCCTCGGTGAGTCCCAGCGCCCGGGCCCCGGCGGCGACGGCCTCGCCGATCGCCTTCTGTTCGGCGACCGGAAGACGGGAAGGCGTCACGTAGAGCGTCTCCTCGAAGAAGGGCCCGTCCAGCGGGTCCGGCTTGTCGAAGAGCGCCAGGAGGGAGAAGACTCCGTCCCGCAGGAGGCCCTCCACGGCAAACTCGCGGCCGGGCACGAAGTCCTCGACCAGGATCTCCCGGGCGAGCTTGCCGCCCCGCCGGGCAATCTCGGGCTCCCCCAGGAGGCGGTCGATTCGCCGCCAGGCCCCGATGAAATCCGCCTGGCTATCGGCCCGGATCACGCCCCGGCTTCCCGCCAGGAACGTGGGCTTTAGGACGCACGGATACCGAACGCGCACCGCGACCCGTGCGGCCTCTTCGTCACGCGAGAACACCCTGTGCTTCGGCGTCGGCACGCCGGCCGCCGAGAGCCGGCGGCGCAGCGTCGGCTTATGCCACGCGGCGACCGCCGCTCCCGGAGGATTGGCGGGCAGGCCGAGGACCGCGCTGATCGCCGCCGCAACGACCGCGGTCTCCTCGTCGACGCCCACGACCGCCGCGACCGGATGCTCGCGGGAGAAGGCCGCGATCCGCCGCGCGCAGGCCGCCGGTTCGCGAAAATCGAGGGTCAAGAGGCCCTCGGGATTGGCCGCCTCGAGCGCACTCGCCTCCTCCGACGCGACGGTTACCTCGAGCCCGAGGGAGCGCGCCGCCGCGAGGAAGTCCGGCGCCCGGTAGGTCGTCGTCGGCAGCAGCAGCAGGACGCGGGGCACGGCCCCTAAGGTAAGCTCCCGCGCCGAGGAATGAGAGCGGAAAGTTCACGGAGCGCTCCGCGACGCGATCCGGGCGGCCAACACCCGACGCCGGCCCCGTGAAGAAGGCGCTCGGCGCGCTCGGTGTCCTGCTCGTGACCGCGGCCCTCGGCCTGGCGGTGCTCGCGGCCTCGACTTTCCCCCGGGAGACGGGCGAACGCCGAGTCCCCGGGCTCGACGGGGCCGTTTCCATCGAGCGTGACGCCCACGGGGTTCCCACGGTTCGGGCGACCTCCACCGCCGATGCCCTCTATGGGCTCGGTTACGCTCACGCGGCGGATCGCCTGTGGCAGATGGAGTTCCAGCGGCGGATCGGCAGCGGACGGCTTGCGGAAGTTCTCGGCCCGGCGGCGGTCGAGAAGGACAAGTTTCTGCGCACCATCGGGTTCCGACGGGCGGCCGAGGCGGCGTGGCCCGCTCTGTCGCCTCGCACGCAGGAGCTGATGGCAGCCTATTCCAGCGGCGTCAACGGTTACCTCGCGACCGACGGCGCTCGGCCGGTGGAGTTCCGGATTCTGCGCGTCAAGCCGGAGCCTTTCACGCCGATCGACTCCCTGACCTGGGCCAAGCTGATGGCCTGGGATCTCGCGGGCAACGCTTCCGACGAGATCCGGCGCGCCCGCCTGACCGCAGCCGTCGGAGCGGAGCGCGCCCGGGAGTTCCTGCCCCTCGCGCCGCCCCGACCCACGATCCTTCTCGACGAGGAGTGGGAGGCGGAGGCCGGCGCCCCCGCCCAGGGATCGGCCGCCGCGGCGTCGCCTGCGGAGCCCTGGGCCGCCCTGCAACAGATCTTCGCGCGGCTCGAGCCGCTGGCCTTCAACGGCCCCGAGATCGGAAGCAACTCCTGGGTCGTCGCGGGCTCGCGGACGAAGTCGGGAAGACCGATGCTCGCCAACGACCCGCATCTCGGGCTTCGGGCGCCGTCGGTCTGGTACCTCGCCCGTCTCGAGGCGCCCGGGCTTTCGGTCGCGGGCGCGACGCTGCCGGGGATTCCCGGCATCATCATCGGCCACAACGACCGCATCGCCTGGGGCCTGACCAGCGTCGAGCCCGACGTCGAAGACCTGTACCTGGAGCAGACGGACCCGGCGGATCCGTCGCGCTATCGCTTCCAGAGCAAATGGCGAAGCTTCGAAAAACACACCGAACGAATTCCCGTGCGCGGAGCCCCGGAGGTCTCCCTCGAGGTCCGAACCTCCGTTCACGGTCCGATCGTCACCGACCTCTACGAGGGAGCCGGAACTCTCGGGCGGCCGGTTGCTCTGCGCTGGACGGGGCTCGACCCGGGCGACACGACGGCCGAAGCGTTTCTCGGCTTCGATCATGCGAAGGACTGGGCGGAGTTCCTCGCCGCCGCGGCCCGACTCAAGGCGCCCGCCCAGAACCTCGTCTACGCCGACGTGGACGGCCATATCGGCTACAGCGCGAGCGGGATCATCCCGATTCGGCCGCGCTCCGACGGGCTGCTCCCCGTATCGGGAGAAGGCGATGACGAATGGCAGGGCTACGTCCCGTTCGGGAAGCTCCCGCGTGTCTTCGATCCCGCGCGAGGCTTCATCGCGACGGCGAACAACCGGGTCGTGTCCGGCCGGTACCCCTGGCCTCTCGCCGTGGATTGGCCCGAGCCGTACCGGGCCGATCGGATCACGAAGCGGATCCTCTCTGCCGGGAAGCTCGGCAGGGACGAAATGGCGGCGATCCAGCTCGACCGGCACTCGGAGCAGGCCGACGAGCTCCTCCCGCTCCTGCTCACCACCGAGCCCGCCGACGCGGTTTCCCGAGACGCGCTCGCGCGCCTCTCCGCATGGGACCACGTCTTCTCCCCCGATTCGGTCGCTGCGTCCATCTACGCCGCCTGGTACACCGCCCTCTCCGCCATGCCCCGGGACGAGCTTGCCCCGCTGGCCCCGGGGGCGGTGCGCTCCCGGTTCCTGATCGATGCACTCTCGCGCGAGTCGACGTGGTGCGACGACATCGCAACACCGAAGAAGGAGTCCTGTGGAGACTTCAAGACCTCGACCCTCTCGATGGCGGTCGCCGACCTGACCGGACGGTTCGGGCCGAATCCCGCGGCGTGGCGCTGGGAGCGCCTCCATCGGGCACGCTTCCCCCACGGAGTCTTCGACGCCGTCTCGGCTCTCCGCCCCTTCTTCAGCCTCGAGACGGGTCAGGGAGGCGACGCCTCGACCGTCAACGTGGGCGCCTACAGACGCGACGGGACGTACGTGATGTCCGACGGGCCGAGCTATCGCCAGATCGTGGACCTTGCGGACGCCTCCCGGTCCGTCTTCGTCCATACGACCGGCCAGTCGGGCAATGTCTTTGCGAGGCGGTACCGGGACCTGCTGCCCCTCTGGCGGCGTGGAGAATACCTGCCGATGAACGGCCGCCCCGTGTCCACGCTGCGGCTGCTTCCCGACTCGCTTCCTGCGAAGGAAAGAGCCCGAAGGGATTCCGGGACGAAGGGCGAGGCCTCAACCGGCGGTGGCCGTTGAGGTCGTGGGGATCGTGCGTGTTTCGTTCGGGCGATCGTCGCGGACTTTCCCGTCCCGAAGCCGAACGATGCGCCGCGCGTGGGCGGCGATGTCCTCCTCGTGCGTGACGAGGACGATCGTGTTGCCACGGGAGTTCAGCTCGTCGAAGAGCGCCATGATCTCGGCACCGGTCTGCGAATCGAGGTTTCCGGTCGGCTCGTCGGCGAGCAGGATCGAGGGATCGTTGATCAGGGCGCGGGCGACTGCCACGCGCTGGCGCTGGCCGCCCGACATCTCGCTTGGCTGGTGGCCCATCCGGTCGCCGAGACCGACGGCCGTCAGGGCGCGCACGGCGCGTTCTCGACGCTCCTTCTTCGACACCCCCGCGTAGACCAGAGGCAGCTCCACCTGCTGGAGAGCGGTCGTGCGGGGCAACAGGTTGAACGTCTGAAACACGAACCCGATCTCCTGGTTGCGGATCTGGGCGAGCTCGTCGTCGGTCATCCGCGCCACTTCGCGGCCATTGAGGACGTAGGAGCCCGACGTCGGCGTGTCGAGGCATCCGATCAGATTCATCAGCGTAGACTTGCCCGAGCCCGAGGGTCCCATGATGCCGATGTACTCGCCGCGGTCGACGGCCAGGGTGACGCCGTCGAGCGCGTGAACCCGCTCCTCCCCCATGTCATAGACCTTCGTGATGTCGCGGATGTCGATGAGCATCTGGTTCTTAGTTGTACGGCGAAACGCCCGGCGGGTTTGCGGCCGGAAGCCCCCCTGCCTCAGAAAAGGGCCGCCAAACCGGCCTTTCCCAGAACGAAAACGGCCCAGAGGGTCACGATGACGCCCGCCGCCTGAGCCCGCCGAATCTTCGCCGCCGCGGCAAACCCGATGACCAAGAGTACCAGAGACCAGAAGGAGAAGACGTCGATCGAGCCCAGGAGCGAGTGCAGGGCCTTCGCGTCGCGCTCGACGAGAAACCCCGCGTTGGAGCGCAGCAAGTCTCCCATGGCCGCGGGGTCCATCTTCTCCTGGCGCGCTACCAGGGGAATCAGGAGGATCGCACCGAGCACCCCGGGCAGGAAGGAGTGCGTCGTGACCCCGAGGGCCTGCCGGTAGGTCGCGTCCCAGCCGAAGGCCTTGAACGAGCCCCAGATGACGACCGCCACGAACAAGCTGGTGAGGGCCGGCACGACGCCCGCGCTGATCCATCCCACCACGTTCCAGATCCTCTGCTGGGACTGGACGATCGAGGCCATCCGCTCCTCCGGAACCGTCTGACCGCGCTTCTCCATGGCCTGTCGGATGACCTTGTCGTAGTCGATCCTGGGAATCAGGACCGCCGAAACGACCAGCGACACCGCCGTCCACAGAACCAGGGGCGCGAGCCAGGTCGGCCGGCGCGCGATCGCCTCGAACGTCCGCGAGGGAGAGAAGAAAACGCCGGCGATCCGCGAGAACGCGGAATCGCCCGACGCCGGCGCGGCCGCCGGTTCCTCTCCGGTCACTTCGATGGGCTCGCGGCGGCGATGGGTTCCAGGGGCGGCGGCACCGCCTCCGGCATGCCTTCGATGCGAATCCCCCTCCACTCCAGGATGTCGGCCACCGCGTAATGGTATGCCGAGAGGGCCTTGCGGTAGACGACGAGAGCCTGCAGCTCGCGGGTTCGGGCGTTGGACAGGTCGAGCTGGATCTGATTGACCTGGAAGGAGGTCGTCATGCCGTTGTCGAACTTCTTCTTTTCGGCGTCGAGGTTCTTCTCCGCGAGCTCCCTGCCCTTCCCGGTGGCCACGATCTGCTGCCTGGCGGTGTCGACGGCGCGCGCGGCCGCCCGCACCTCGACGATGACGTTCTGCTGCGTCGTCGTCAGCAGGGCCTTGTCGGACTCCCAGCTGTACCTGGCCGCGCCCCGCTGCCCCTTGGCGTAGCGGTTGAAGATCGGATAGGAAACGTTCAGTCCGATCGACCAGTTCTTGAAGTCCCGGTTGATGACCTGGTGGTAGGCGTCGCCGAGGCCGTTGGTGATCGTGATCTGGCTCGGAGGAGGATTGGGGTTGGCGATCGAGAAGGTCCCGTCGAGCCCGGCGTTCCCATAGCTCCCCACGAGGTTCACGGCGGGCAGCGCCTGGTTGGACCAGTACTCGAAGGAAATGCGGGCGTTGTCCGTCGCATAGGCCTGGGCAAGCACGTCCGGACGCCGCGTGAGGGCCTCGCGCGCCCCCGTCTCCGCCTCGATCGGCACGGCCTCCGCACGGACTTCATCCGTCGGAATGATGGGGGTCGTGTTCAAGAGCGGATCGATGTTCATCTGGCGCCGGAGACGATCCTCGGCGTCGCCGATCTGACCCTGTGCCGTGATGATGTCCTGCTCGGCCGTCGCGATTCCGACTTCCGTCTGAGTGATGT
Organism: uncultured Acidobacteriota bacterium; assembly: GCA_963801275.1. Taxonomy (GTDB): domain Bacteria; phylum Acidobacteriota; class Thermoanaerobaculia; order UBA5066; family Gp7-AA6; genus DATBFU01. The sequence goes on from CAWDEF010000001.1 coordinate 536,907, forward strand.
CGATCGGCGCGAGCGATCCGACGTCGATCTTGATCTTCGTGATGCGATTCAGGTCCTGAGCGATGCGCAGCGACTCTTTCTTGACCTCGAGGTTCTGATAGGCGTACACGAGATCCCAGTAAGCCTGCTCGACCGAGTTCACGCCCGTCTGAATGCTGCGGACGAACTGCTGGTAGGTGGCGTCCCGGGCGTTGCGCTGCGTGTAGATCTGCCATTTCGTCGCGGTGAAGCCGAAGTTCCGAAGCAGCGGCTGGCTGACGGCAATCTGGAGTCCCGCCGTGTAGGAGGGGTTGACGTCGTAGAACTGCGAGTTGGTGTGCAGCCACCCTCCGGTCGTGCCGAGCGTAAACGTACCGCCCCATGGGGCGAGCTGCTGCACCCCGGCTTCGTAATTGTAGGTATCCGAGACTCCGATCGCCGCGCCGACGAGCTGGCTCGAAGCCGGCTGCTCCTGGTGATTGCGGTTGGCAAAGCCGCCGAGGACCGGATCGAAAATGCCCTGACTCGCCATGAGGTAGTACTGCGAGGCTTCGGCCGCGTTGACCGCGACGTTCAAATCCTGATTGTTCGCCACGGCCAGCGCGATCGCCTGGTCGAGCGACAGCCGGATCGCGCCGTCGACGGGCGCGGGAATCGGCATCGGTGTTCTCTGGCCCGGGCGCGCCGAAACGACCGGCCCCTCCAGCGCCGACGCGGGAGAGAGGAGCACGCAAAGGGCCGCCCACCCAAGCGCCAGACGACTCCACCGAGAGATCGCAAACCTGCTCATTCCTGTCACTCCTTCGTCACCATTTCTACGCATCGGGCCGCCGAATGTTTCCCGATTCGCGCGCCTTTTCCTTCTCTGCGCGTACTTTAACGGCTTCCGGGCGCCGATCCCGCGCGTGCGGCCATCATACCGGAGCGCCCGCGCCCGACGCCCCGTGCACCCCGATGAGCTCGCCCGGGAAAAAGCAGGCCGCCCGATGCCCGGATTCGTCGCCCTCGAGCGCGGGCACCGTCTCCCGGCAACGCGGTCGCGCGATGGGACAGCGGGGATGGAAGGCGCATCCCGTGGGCGGCGCCCAGACCGAGGGCAGCTCCCCGTGAAGCAGGATCCGCCGTGGTCGCGCTCCGCCGGTTCCGGAAGGCAGCACGGCCGAGAGCAGCGCCACCGTGTAGGGGTGCCGCGGCCGGCGCAGGATTTCCGCCGTGGGCCCTTCTTCGACGATGCGGCCGAAGTACATGACGGCGACCCGGTCGGCCACCCGGGAGACGACAGCCAGGTCGTGCGAGATGAACAGGGCCGACAGACCCATCCTGTCGCGCAGCTCGAAGAGCAGATTGATGACCTGAGCGGCCACGGACACGTCGAGCGCGGAGACCGGCTCGTCGCAGACGAGCAGCTGCGGCTTCGTCGCGAGCGCCCGCGCGATCGCGACGCGCTGTTTCTGCCCTCCCGAGAGCTCCGATGGAAAGCGGCGGGCCACGGCCACCGAGAGGCCGACCTCCGCGAGCAGGGCCGCGACGCGGCCGCGCAGGTCGCTTCCGCGCGCCAGGCCCTGTACGCTCATCGGCTCGGCGATCTGGTCGCCTGCGGTCATCCGGGGGTTGAGCGAGCTGTGGGGATCCTGGAAGACGATCTGAATCTTGCGACGCTTGCGCGCGAGGTCCTGGCGCGAAAGTGCGAGCCAGTCCTCGCCGTCGAACCGAATGGCGCCCGCGGTCGGCTCCTCCAAGCGCAGCAGCAGCCGGCCGGTCGTGCTCTTGCCGCTTCCCGACTCGCCGACGAGCCCGAGCGTCTCTCCGCGGCCGATCCGGAGCGAGACACCGTCGACCGCCCGCAGGTTCCCCGTCCCCCGCCCGAGAAGGCCCCGCCGCACGGCATAGACCTTGACGAGCCCCCCTGCCTCGAGAAGGGCCGTCTCCGTCACCGCTTCTCCCCGACGCCAGCCGCGCCTTCGTGAAGGAAGCACCGTACGAGCGCCTCACCGGCGGGAAAGAGCGCCGGCTCGCGCCTTTCGCAGGGCGCAAATCGGTCGGGGCAGCGCGGCGAGAACGCGCAACCTCCTTGCTCTCTGTCGAACAGATCGGGAACCGAACCCTCGATCGCGTCGAATCGTCGGCCGGCTCCCCCGGTGGGATCCAGGGAAGGCACCGATCGCAGCAGCCCTTGCGTGTAGGGGTGCCTTGCTTCTCGAAAGATCTCGACCGTGGGCGCCTCCTCGACCACTCGCCCAGCGTAAAGGATCAGGACGCGGTCGCTCTCCCGGGCCACCAGAGCCAGATCATGGCTGATCAGAAGAAGCGTGAGGCCACGTTCGGCGCGCAGCCTCGCGAGCAACTCCATCACCTCCGCCGCCACGGTGGCGTCGAGTGCCGTCGTCGGCTCGTCCGCGATCAGCAGCTCCGGATCCGCAGCGAGCGCGACCGCGAGCATCGCCCGCTGCTTCTGGCCACCCGAGAGGCGGTGGGGGTACTCCGCCGCTCCCGTTCGCGGGTCGGGGAAGGAGACTTCCCGGAGCTTTTCGACGGCGAGGGACCGGGCCTCCCGCCAGGAGACACCCCGGTGGAGCCGGACGGCCTCCGCGATCTGTTCTCCGATCGTCGCCACCGGATCGAGAGCTGCTCCCGGCTCCTGAAAGAGCATTCCGATGCGCCCCCCGCGCATCCGATCCCACTCCGTCTCCGAGGCGCCCCGGAGGTCCTTCCCTTCCCAGAGCAATGCGCCGGAGAGTCTGGCCCCTTCCGGCGGCAGATTGAGGATGGCCCGGCCGAGCAGCGTCTTGCCGCAGCCGCTCTCCCCGGCCACTGCGAGCGTTTCTCCCCGGGCGAGATCGAAGGAAATTCCGTCGACCGCCGGGTGCCAGCGGCCCCCGTGCGGGAGCTCGACCTTCAAGTCCTGGACGGAGAGGAGGGGGATCATGGGATCGGTGGCCTGCGATCGTGACCCGCGATCGGGGCCCGGGGGGGTCTCTTCGCCCTGATCACACGTCACGAATTCCCACGCTAGGTCTTCTTGACGGCCTCAAGCTCCTTCACGCGGTTGACGACATCACGATAGTTGGTGTTCAGGCCGTAGACCTCGAGGAACGTGCGGTAGGCGAGCTCGAGGTCTCCTGTGTCCTGATAGACGCAGCCCAGGTCGTACAGGAGGCCCACGGTCTCCACCTCCTCGATGTCCGGCGCTTCGAGTCCCTTGCGGTACCACTTCACCGCCAGCTGCGGCATGCCCTTCTCGAGGAAGCAGAGGCCGAGCATGCTGCAGCACTCGACCATGCGCGCGGGGTCCTTGCTCGCGAGCTGAAACTCGCCGATCGCTTCGTCGGTCAACCCCATTTCCTTGTAGGCGATGCCGAGGTTGAAGTGCGTTTCGTAGTCCTCGGCCGAAAGCTGCTGCTCGACGCCCTTCTTGAATTCCCGGAAGATCTCCTCGAGCGAGACCTCTCCCTCCGGGCCGGCCATCGCGGGAGCCTCGGGGGCGGAAGCCTCGTCGGAAAGCTCTTTTTCGAGTTCCTCGGCAAGATTGAAGAACTGCTGCTCATCGGCGAAGAGGCTCTGCTCGTCGAGAACCGGCTCCGGCGGGAGCCCCTCCGATGCCGAGCCCTCGCCGGCCCTCTGCATCTCCTCCTCGAGCAGGGAGCCCAGCTCCTCGTAGGAAACGAACTCGGAGTCCGGGGGCGCCGACGCTTCGGGCGTGACGGTCATCCGCGCAGACGGTTCGGGCGGCCGCACCGGAAACTCTGGCACCTCGTCCGGAAGCTCCTCGATCGCCTCGGGCGGGGGCGCCGGTTCCATGATCTCGTGCGCGATCGGGAGCGATCCCTCGATTCCGAACTCGTCGAAGGCCGCTTCGGCGGGCGGGGGCGCGGGCGGCGGCGGGCCCGCCTCCTCCCGGGGCTCCTCCGGCGCCGCCGCGCCGTAGCGCCGCAGGACACCTTCCGCGTCGGCCACCCTTCCCGCCTGGCGGTAGAACTGCGCCAGCTGCCGGACTTCCTGGGAGAGCGCCGGGTTCTCAGACTCGGCCATGAGCTCGACCATCTTTTCCCGGGCACGGAGGAGGTCCGGACGGCGGCGCACAAGCGTGCGCAGCCGTTCGACGGCCTTGTCGGCCAGCCCGTAGCGCGCGAACACTTCGGCCTCGACGACGAGCGCCTCGATCTCGCGCTCTTCGCTTGCCGGCGCGGCCGGCGGCGGCGGAACGACGGAAGGCGCGGGCGTCGGCGCGGAGGCCGACGGTGAGATGTCGAATGGAATCGAGGGGACTCGCGGCTGCGGGGCGTGGACGGGAGTCGCCTCCTCGTCGATTTCGACCTCGATCTCGGGGACGGAAACGGGCTGCTCGGGAACCTGACTGGGCCGCTCCGGCGCCAGCTCCCGGAGCCGGGCGGTGGCCTCGGACTCTCCGGGGGAAAGTCGTAGCGCTCGCCGGTAGAGATCGACCGCCGCCGGCAGCTCCGAATAGCGTTCGGCTTCCCGGGCGGCGGCCAGAAGAAACGACGCGGCTTCCGCGGCCTTGCCTTCGGCCTCGCGAACGTCGGCCATCCGGCCAAGCGCTCCCCTGTGCGCGGGCTCCGCCTCGAGGAGGGGCGCCAGGTACGAGGCCGCGCGCGGGTAGTCTCTCGCTCCGAGCGCAGCGTCCACCGCCGGCTCGATGGCCGCAAAAGACGCCTCCAGGTTGCCCTGCGCCAGCCGGATGCGCGCGAGCTGCGCGCGGCAGGCTTCGCTCTTCGGGTCGAGGACGAGGCCCTGCTCGGCCGAGGCGACCGCCTGCCCCGGCTCTCCCGTCTCGAACTGCGCTTCGGCGAGGAGGGCGAGGCCCTCGGCCGACGGCGGGGACTTCTTCAGAATCGCGATCGCCCCGGCCGCGTTCTTCTGGGAGAGCAGGGCCCGCACGAGCTTCTTCTGAATCTCTAGATCCCCCGGCACCAGGTCGAGCGCCTTCTGCAGAACCGCCACGGCCTCCTCGCTGGCGCCTCGCTCGAGGAGAGCTTCCCCGATGACGCCGTACTGGGTGACCGCATGGTTGATCTGCTTGTTCGCGCGGTATATGTCCGCCAGGCGCGCCTGGATCTTCAGGTCGCCAGGGTCGACGGAGGCCATCTTCTTGTAGGCTCCAATCGCATCCTCCGGACGGTTGTTCTTCGAATAGTGATCGGCCAGCACCTGGTATTGGCTCCGAGCGTCCTGGGTGAGCCCTTGCTTGTGGTAGAGGTCGGCCAGCTGCTCGTAGACCTCCAGCCGGGAGGGATCGATCTTGTTGATCTTCTTGTAAATGGCGATCGCCTTCAGGAAGAACCCGTCTTTGGCGTAGTAGTCGGCGATCCGGGTGAAGAACGGGATGGAGTCGGCGGGACGATTGATCCGGACGTAGAGGTCCCCGACCTTGTTGAGCGTCGAGATGTCCTTGGGGTTCTCCTCCAGAACCCGCAGGTACTCCTTGAGGGCCGCGTCGAGCTTTCCCTTGGCGAGCAGCTTCTCGGCGCCCTGGAGGATCTGGTCCCGATTGGCCATGTATCGGAAATTCTAACCGGTTACAGGATTCCGCAGGCGTCCGGCGAGCCCGCGGTCAACGCAGCGGCGCGCGCGAAGAGCCCAAACGGCGGGCGCCGGCCGGCCGCTTCTCGCCGCGCCTGCCCGGTCCTTCGGGTGCCCCGGGAGCCGGAGCGCCCTGCGCGGCGAGCGCAACGCCCTCGAAGCTCAGACGGTGCTCCGGGCAAGGCCCGTATTGCCGGAGGGCCTCCCAGTGCTCGGCCGTGCCATAGCCCTTGTGTTGCTCGAACCCGTAGACCGGGTAGCGTCGCGAGAGCTCCCGCAGGAGACCGTCGCGATGCACCTTGGCGACGATCGAGGCCGCGGCGATGGAGGCGCACAGCGCGTCTCCGTGCACGACGGGAATCTGGGGCCTCCGAAGGCCCGGGATGCGGACGGCGTCCACGAGGACCGCGTCGGGCTGCGGATCGAGCGCCTCGACCGCCTGCCGCATCGCCGCCAGACTCGCCCGGAGGATGTCGCGTTCGTCGATCTCCGTCGCGGGAACCTGACCCAGGCCGACGGCGATCGCCCGGGCACGCACTTCGCGCTCCAATCGGGCTCGCATGGCCGCATCGAGGCGCTTGGAATCGTCCAGACCCGGGAGAACGCAGCCGTGCGGCAGGATGACCGCCGCGGCGACGACGGGTCCGGCAAGGCAGCCGCGGCCCACCTCGTCGACGCCGGCGACCCTTGCGTAGCCCCTCCGGTCGAGCTCCGCCTCGAGTCGGTTCAGACCCGCCAGACGACCCAGCTCCGCAAAGAATGCGGAGAGCGGGTCGACGGTCACGGGACGCGGGTCCTCCCCCTAGTCGACTCGTTTCTCTTCGACCCGCTTCTCGTCGACCCGCTTCTCGTCGATGCGCGCGGCCTTCCCCCTGCGCTCGCGCAGGTAGTACAGCTTCGCGCGCCGCACGGCACCCTTGCGCTCGACTTCGATGCGGTCGATCACGGGAGAATGCAGCGGAAAGATTCGTTCCACGCCGATGCCGCTCGAGATCTTTCGGACGGCGAACGTCTCGCGAATCCCGCCCCCGCGGCGCGCGATGACGACGCCCGCGAAGACCTGGATGCGCTCTTTCTCTCCCTCGCGGACCTTCACGTGGACGCGAACGGCGTCTCCGGGGGCAAAGCTCGGAATGCCCTTGCGCAGGGCAGGCTTCTCGATCTCCAGCAGGGTATCGGTCATGACGGATTCCTTCGGCGTAAACGGTGAGTCTATACGGAGTTGCGCTGATATTGCAACCCGCCTTGATCCCGCATCCCGCATCTCGTATCCCGAATCCGATGGCGCAGATACAGGATCCGAGAATCGAGATTCAGGGCTCTTCGCCCTCACCCGGCTCCTCGGGTCGCCGAGCCAGGAGATCGGGGCGTCGGGCCCTGGTGCGCTCGAAGGCGCGGGCGCGTCGCCATTTTTCGATTCGGGCATGATCGCCCGAGAGCAGCACCTCCGGCACCGCCAGGCCCCGGTACTCTCGCGGCCGCGTGTAGTGGGGATAGTCCAGCCGCTCGCCGATGAAGGACTCGCGGACGACCGATTCCGCTCTGCCGACGACTCCCGGCACGCGCCGCGACAGGGCCTCGACGAGGGCGAGTGCCGCGGCCTCACCGCCCGAGAGCACGAAGTCGCCGAGCGAGACCTCCTCGTCGAGCAGGCCCAGGCCTCGCACGCGCTCGTCGATGCCCTCGTACCGACCGCAGACCAGCAGGAGACGGTCGCGCCCTGCGAGCCGCTCGACCAGCGCCTGATCCAGCCGCTGTCCGTCCGGCGACAGGAGGACACGCCATGCCGGGGGGCTGCCTTGCCGGGCCTCGATCGCCTCGGCGACCAGGGGCGCGGCGAGAATCATGCCGGGTCCGCCGCCGTACGGCTCGTCATCGGCCTTCCGGTGGCGATCACGCGAGTAGGCCCGCATGTCCGTCACGGTGACCTCGAGCAGATGCGCCGCAATCGCGCGGCCGAGAAGACTCTCCTCGAGGGGAGAGCGGAAGTATCCGGGAAAGAGCGTCAGAATCTCGATGTGCATGCAGTGGAGGCGGGCCTGCCGGCCCCCGCCAGTCTAAAGCTCGAAGAGCCCCTCGGGCGGCTCCAGCACGATGCGGCGGCCCCCCGCGTCGACAGCCGCCACGATGGCGGCGACGAAAGGGACCAGAACGGCTCTTCCGCCGGGCGTGCGGACGGTGAGCAGCGGCCCCGCCGGGGTTTCCTCGAGAGCCCCGACGGTGCCGAGCGGGCGCCCCCGCGAGTCCTCGCACCGCCAGCCCTCGATCTGATGGCTGTAGTAATAGCCCTCGGGCGCCGGAAAAGCCTCCTCGGTGGGGACCGAGATCTCGCCTCCAGCGAGTTGCCGGGCCTGCTCGGGGGAGCTCACGCCTTCGAAAAGGAGAAGCCAGCGCTGCCCGTGAGGCCGGGCCGAAACGAGCACGAGTCGTCGCTCCTCCTCGCCCCGGCGCCAGAACACGCGTGCGCCCGCGCGGAATCGCTCCGGAAACGCGGTCGCGACCTGAACCGACACTTCCCCGGCGAGCCCGTGCGACCGGGCCACCGTTCCGAGCAGGAGGTCCGGCGCCGGCGTCAGTCCTTCACGCGCACATTGGCGCGCTTTCCCCGGGCGGCGGCCACGGCGTTGACGAATCCGCGCAGCGCGCGAACGGTTCGGCCGTCCCGGCCGATCAAGCGGCCGCGGTCGGCCTCGGGGACGGCGATTTCGTAGACGGAGGTCGCCCCTTCGAAGCTCTCGCTCACGCGCACCTCGTCGGGATGGTCCGACAGCCGGCGCACGACCGTCTCGACCAGGCGTCGCATCAGGACGCGGCGGGAGCCGCCGGCTCGGGACGGGCGAGCAGCGACTGGATCGTCGGCGAGACGAGGGCGCCGCGGCTCATCCAGTGCCGGGCGCGTTCCCGGTCGAACGTCAACCGCGCTGGGTTGACGACCGGATCGTAGGATCCGAGCTCTTCCAGCACCTCGGCGCGCGCCGTTCGACGCGAGTCGGAGACTACGATGCGGTAGTAGGGACGGTTTCGGGCGCCCATGCGGCGCAGGCGGATCTTGACCATGTCGGCGGACATCCTTTCTCGAACGAAGCGGTGCATTCTAGCAGCTTGGTCGATGCCGCGCTCTGCGTCGCAAACGGCTGGCGGGGCTAGTCTTCGATCATTTCGGGGCCGGCAGGGGCAGTTTCGCGAAGTCCATGCCGCGAGTCCCTTTTCGGGCCATCTTCATGAGCTTGCGCATCTGCTGGTACTGCTTAAGCAGCTGATTGATCTGGGCCACGGAGGTTCCGGATCCGGTGGCGATGCGTTTCTTGCGTGAGCCGTTCAAGATCTGAGGGTAACGGCGCTCCTCCGGCGTCATGGAATCGATCATCGCCGAAACCCGGGCGAGGGCCTTCTCGTCCACCGACTCGGGAGCCGAAAGACCCCGGAACGGCCCGCCCTTCGGCAGCAAATCGACGAGCGACGACAGCGGACCCATCTTCTTCATGGAGGCGAGCTGGTCCTTCAGATCCTCCAGCGTGAATTCGCCCGAGGCCGATCGGTCCGCGATGCGCCGCGCGGACGCCTCGTCGACCTGCGCCTCGACCTTCTCGATGAAGGTGAGGACATCTCCGAGGCCCAGGATCCGCGACGCCATCCGATCGGGGTGAAAGGGCTCGAAATCCTCGGGCTTCTCGCCCACCCCGACAAACTTGATCGGCCGATCCAGGGTCGAGACGACGGTCAGGGCGGCGCCGCCGCGCGCGTCCCCGTCGGTCTTGGTGAGAATGATCCCCGTCAGGGGAAGCACGGCGGCGAACCCGGCCGCCGACCGCACCGCGTCCTGCCCGGTCATGGAATCGGCGACGAAGAGGACCTCGCCGGGCGAGATCGCTTCGATCACCGAGCGGACCTCTTGCATCAGCCCCTCGTCGAGGTGGAGCCGGCCCGCCGTGTCCACCAGGACAGTGTCGCGCCCGGTCAGGCGCGCCTCCGCGAGACCCTCGCGTGCGACCGTCACCGGATCGGTCCGGCCTCCCGGATCGAAGACGGGAATTCCGATCTGGCGCCCGAGCGTCTGCAGCTGCGCAACCGCGGCCGGCCGCGCGAGATCGGCGGCGACGAGCAACGGGTATCGTCCTCGCGCCTTCAGGTGCAGGGCGAGCTTTGCCGCGGACGTCGTCTTTCCGGAGCCCTGGAGTCCCACGAGCGCGATCACCGCCGGACGCCCCGAAAGGTCGACCTCCGCGCGCCGCCCACCCAGCAACGCGATGAGCTCGTCGCGGACGATTCGCGTGACCTCCTGCGCGGGCGAAAGCTGTTGAAGGACCTTCGCTCCAACGGCCCGGTCCTTGACCCGGGCCGTGAACTGGCGCACCACGGGCAGCGCCACGTCCGCCTCGAGCAGGGAGAGCCGAATCTGCCGGAGGGCCGTTTCCAGGTGGTATTCGGTCAGGTGGCCTTCGCCGCGCAGCTCCTTGAAGACGCCCTGAATCCGATCCCCAAGCCCCTCGAACATCCCGGTCCTCCCCGCGCGACTTGCGCGCCCGAAGAGATTAACGCCAAAAAGGGCTCCCTCGGGCCGAGGTCCCCCCGGGTTTCTCAGTTGACAGGTCTGCCCGATGGGATATCATTCCTGCTCAATTTTTCCCTTAGGGATTCTCTTGCGCTGAGAGATTGGGAGACGAAAGAAGGAGATGAGGTTTATGAAGAAGTTTCTGACCCTGGGCCTTGTGGCGGTGCTGGGAGTGGCGCTCGTCACGGGATGCAAGAAGAAGGAAGAGGCCGCTCCGGCAGAGACGACCTCCACCGAGGCCCCGGCCGTGGTTGAGGAGTCGGGCACGACGGCGACCAGCACGATGGCGACCGGCACCGAGTCGACCTCCACGATGGAGACCACGACGACGTCCACGGCCACCACCTCGACCGGGACGAACTAGTCACCGGTTTCGGAGAAAGAGGAATCTGCGAGGCCCCCGTCCAGGGGGCCTCGCTCTTTTCGGCCCGGCGTACACTCGATCGCCGTGCTTTCCCTCTGGGCGGAAATCGGCCTCGCCGCCGCGGCGGTGGCCCTGGCGGCCGACGCCCTGCGAACCCGCTCGCGCGCGGCCAGACTCTCGGAGCGTCTTTCATCGCGCGAACGCGAGACACACCTGCTCGCCGAGTCTCCGGACGCGGACACGATCCTCCAGAGGGCCTACGAGGCCGTGTCGCAGCTGCTGCCCATCTCGCGATTCGACCTCTATACGATCGACGACGCGGGCTGCGTCGAGGACGTCTGGACACTCGCGAGCCAGGAGCAGGGTCGGCCCCCGCGCCGGAATCCATCCAGCCCGCGCCGCGGCCAGACGATCGACGCACTGCGACTGCGGGACCTGACAGCCACCGAGACCGGCCTGTCCTTCGCGCCGAGAGACCTGCTCGCCGGCGGCCCAGCCACGAAGCAGCTGCGCCTGCCGCTCTACTCGGGCGATCGCCTGATCGCGCACCTCGACCTGTCGAGCCCGACAGAGGTGGGCGATCCGGTGAAGGGAGAGATCCGAGCGCTGCTCGCGCCGCTGACGGCGGCCCTGCACGCTTCCCGCAACTGGAAGATCGCCGTGACCGACGAGCTCACGGGCCTCGCGTCGCGCAGGTACTTCGAAAGCCGGCTCGCCGAGGAGTGGTCCCGAAAGGAACGCTACGGAACGTCTCTGTCCGTCGCGATCTTCGACCTGGACCGGTTCAAGACCGTCAACGATACGTACGGTCACGCCGCCGGCGACCGCGTCTTGCGCCGCTTCGGCGAGATCGTGCGGCGCGAGATTCGATCGACCGACGTGGCCTGCCGGTACGGAGGCGAAGAGTTCGCCGTCCTCTTCGCCGAGGCCACGGCAGACGCCGCGAGCGCGGTGGCGGAGCGGATCCGGCGGGCGCTCAAGCGCGAGGTCTTCGAGTGGGAAGGGGCGTCCTTTCGCGCCACGGTTTCCGCGGGGATCGCGGGCTCCAACGGGGCTTCGGAACGACTCGACCTGCTCTTCCGCGCCGACAAGTCGCTCTACGCGGCCAAGGAGAGGGGCCGCAACCGCGTGTTCGTCTGGGGATCGGAAAAGGCCGCGTCCGTGAGGAGATCGCGCCGGTCGTGAGCGGCCGAGTCGGCTCGCCGTGGCCCTGCGCATCGAGACGAAGTGGCGGTGGTATTCGCGCTCGCCGGACGACAGCCGTCCGGACGTCGGCGCAGACGCCGAGCTCTGCGTCCAGGAGGGAATGCCCGCCCACTATCTCACCTTCCGCGAGGCCGTTCGCGCCAGACGGGAGAGCCAGCGGCGAATCCCCCGCTCGAGCCGCCCTGGCCGGAAGAGACTTTCGAGCGCCGCCGCGTGGCTCCGGATCCACGCCTCGTCGTCCGGGCGGACGCCGACTTCGGCCAGGCGCTCGCCCGTCTCGCGGGCCAGCCGCGAGAGAACCTCGCGCGGCGTCATCGGCCGGCGATCCCGGCCGCCGCGAGCAGAGTCCCGATGGTCTGCTCCCAGTCGAGCGCCTCGGCCCGAGCTCGCCCCTTCTCGCCCATCCGCGCGAGGATCTCCGGTTTCCTCCAGGCCGTCTCCAGGGCCGCGCCGATCGCTTCCGGACGCGCGGGCACCACAAAGCCCGTGTCTCCATCCTTGACGAACTCGAGCGGGCCACCGGCGTCCTCGGTTGTCAGCACGGCCCGTCCCGACAGGAACGCCTCGAGGGGAACGTAGCCGAGATCCTCCCCCGATGGAGCGACCGTCACGAGACGGGCGGAAGCGTACAGTTCGAGGAGCTCCTCGTCGGTGGCGGCAGGGATCCATTGGATGCGCTTCGCGACGCCGAGCTCGCGGGCGAGTCGGCGCAGGCGCTCTCCCTCGGGCCCCTGTCCCACCAGCACCAGGCGCACGCTCGGTGCGCAGGCGAGGGCCTGGACCAGCAGGTCCGTGCGCTTCCAGGCGTCGAAGCGGCCGACCGAAAGCGCGTAGTCGCCGGGCGGGCCCGAGCGGTATCGGCCCACCAAAGGCGGCGGATGGTAGAGCGGCTCGCTGTCGATCCCGTTGAATCGCCGCAGCCGGTCCGCGACCGTCGCGGAGTTGGCGAAGACGCGCCTTGCTTCGGTCAATCCCACGCGGTCGATCTCGGCGACCGCCTCGCGGGTCCGACGGTCTTCGGACGAGGCGGTCAGGTCACTGAAGGGGGTGCCGAACTGGTCGTAGGCCTGGCGGTACTGGTGGATGAGCCATACCACCTTGTTCGGATGCCGCGCCGCGTAGCTCGGGAAGCGGGTCGCGATCACCGCGTCGACCGGCCGGCCGCCGGCCTCCGTCAGGTCGAGCATCCGCCAGGCGAGGGCGCTTTGGATGATGTCGAAGCGCTCCCGCTCGACCAGAGGGAGCGTCACCAGATCCGCTTCGACCCCGCGGGCATTGAGCTCCTCCGTCAGGCGGCGGACGTGCTTCTCGGCGCCTCCGCGCACGAAGAGGCTCTGCACGGCCAGGACGAGAACACGAGCGGGCGGCGACGCCCTCAAGGCTTCGGAACGCGCGCGATCAGCGCGTAGTCCTGCGGGCCGAACAGGAGGCGGTTCAGCTTCGCGTCGTTTCCGGTCGTCTCCGCCAGCCGCTCGCTCTCGGGAAGCGGCGCCCGATATTCGACGCGCCCATCCGAGAAGCCCGCCGCCTCCGCGAGGAAGGCGAGCGCGGCGGGAGGAACCGGCCGCACGTGCGTCGGATCCAGGAAAAAGGTGCGCAGGGCCGAGAGGGAGTCGGTGTTGACGGTTTCCACCACGAGGATGCCTTCCGGCTTGAGCGCTCGCCGCGCCTCGCGAAGAAACGCGAAGATCCGGGCGGCGGGCCAATGCTCCACGACCTGGAAGGCGACGACGGCTCCGAGGCTGTCGGGCGCTCTCGCCGCGAGGCGGGAAAGAGCCTCGCCCTCTTCGACCTCGAGCCCCGTCTCGCGGCAGAGGCGCACGGACACGGGATTCGATTCGATCCCCACGGCGGGAATTCCGGCATCCCGCAGCAACCGGAGGAACTCTCCGCGGCCGCACCCGGCATCGATCACCGGACCCGGTGCCTCCCGCACGATGGCGACATACGCGCGCTGGCCCTCGGCAATCGCCTCGGGAGAGCCGCGAAACCGTTCCTCGAAAAGGCTGTAGACCGCGGGCGGAAGCTCCTCGGCCCGGGCTTCCCGGGCGGCCTCCGGGACGGCGAGGCCCGAGGGCGCCGCCTCGAGCAGGCCGAAGCGCGCGTCCTGGATGGCGGCCCGCCGTCGGAACTCCGACAGGTCGCGGTGCACCGCGTCTCGAAGTTCGGCAAATCGCACTTCCCTCTCCTGCCGCATTCGGCGGAGGGCATCCAGGGTCAACGCGTTGAAGGCTCCCTGATCGCGCCAGAGAAAGCGAAATCCCCGGAGAAGCATTCGCTTGACGACGGCCGCTCTCGCGCCTACGGGCACCGACGGCGTGAGGTACGCCTCCGCCAGACGCAGCGAATCCGGAGCGCCGCGATCTTCGTGCGTGGCGCGGGCGGCGGGAGGGACCGCGGCCGCGACGGCCGCCCGGATCTCTTCGGCCAGCTCCTGTTCGAGTGTTTTCCCGGTCTCCGCCATGGGACTCAGTCCGACGCCCGGGGCCGTTCGGGGCCGGCCCCGAAGCGGTACTCCTCGGCGAAGCGAAACAGCTGGATGGCGAGGGCGACGAGAACCGGGCCCAGGAACATTCCGATCATTCCGAATGCCGCGAGCCCTCCGATCACGCCGAAGAATACGGGCAATGTCGAGATCTGCGCGCGCCCCGAGATGAGCAATGGCCTCAGGAAGTTGTCCGCCGAACCCACGATCAAGGCGCCCCAGACCGCAAGAAAGACGGCAAAACCCCAGCGTCCCTGCGCGCCGAGCAGCGCCGCCCCAGGCACCCAGACGAACGCCGTGCCCCCCACGGGCAGCAGCGCAAAGACCGCCGAGATCACGGCGAAGACGACTGGAGAGGGCAGCCCGCAGATCCAGAATCCGACTCCGACGCCGGCACCCTGTGCCAGCGCCGTTACGAGCGTGCCCGCCACGACGGCCCGGGTGACCGACGAGATGCGCGCGACCAGACGCGCCTTGAGTTTCTCGTCGGCCGGGATCAGCCGGATGCTCCTCGCGGAGAGGTCGTCTCCGTCTCGGAAACAGAAGTAGACGAGAAACAACGTCAGCCCGAGCGAAACCATCGCCCCGAGCGCTCCGACAAACGCGCGACGACCGCCGGCGAGAAGAAACTGGACTGCGTTGCTCAGGCCTTCGACCATCCACCGTTGCAGGTCCTCCGCCGAGACCGGGAACTTGTCCTGAAGGAAGTGCAGGACCCGGTCCACGATCGGTACGTGGACGATGTCGCTGAGCCGCGCGATCTTGTACTCGTCGGCCATGCTCGAAAGCCTCACGAGCAGCTCCGAACCCTGACGGACGAAGGCGATCGACACCACGGTGGCCGGGATGACGATTCCGAGGATGACACCGACGGTCAGAGCGAGGGCCGCGAGGCCTCTCCGGCCCTTCAGGCGGCCGCGCAGCCACCGGTTCACCGGAAAGAGCACGAACGCGATCAGGAGCGCCCAGAGCGCCGGCCCGAGGAAGGGACCGAGGATCAGCACGAGGGCGTAGGCGACCAGGCCCACGAACACGAGGCCGAAGACCCGCGAAGCGAAGGCGCTGTCGTTCGCCATGACGGAGGGAGCCGATGCTAGCATCGACCGGGTGACAGCCGATGCTCGCGCGCCGGGAGCCGGCCGCCTTTCCGACGCCCGCGTCTTCCGCGAGGAGGCGCGCCGCGAAGGGTTCCTGCGGACCGGTATCGCACGGGCGGGCGAGCCTCCTGGGTTCTCTCGCTTCTCGGCCTGGCTCGCCTCGGGCATGCACGCCGGCATGCGGTACCTCGCGGAGAGCCGAGAGGCCCGCGCGGATCCGGCTCGGATTCTCCCGGGCGCCCGGTCGATCGTCTGTTTCTCGGCGGCCTACTCCGAGGCGCCGCACCGCTCGACCGACGGAGCCACCTTCGCGCGATACGCGCGGGGCACCGATTACCACGCGACGCTGCGCCAACGCGCCGAGGGCGTCGCACGGCGCTCCGCGCGGCGCATCGCGCACCCGTTCTCCTACCGGGTCTGCGTCGACACGACTCCCCTCGCGGAACGCTCCTTCGCCGCCGCCGCGGGATTGGGCTGGATCGGCAAGAACGGCTGCGTCATCGATCCGGAGCGAGGCTCCTACCTGCTGCTCGCCGAGATCCTGACCGACCTCGACCTTCCACCCGACGATCCGATCGCCGAGCAGTGCGGAAGCTGCACGCGCTGCCTCGACGCCTGCCCGACGCAGGCCTTTTCTGCGCCGGGCATTCTCGACGCCTGGCGGTGCCTCGCGTACTGGACGATCGAGCACCGGGGCCGCATGCCGGACCCCGTCAAGGCCGCCGTCCAGGATCGCCTCTTCGGATGCGACATTTGCCAGGAGGTCTGTCCGTGGAATGGCCCGACGTCCCAGGCGGCGCCCGCGGAGTCTCCGCCCACGCGTGCCGAGTGGCTCGCGATGGGACCGGGCCAGTGGCGCCGGCAGTTCGCGCGATCTGCTTTCAATCGCGCGGGCCGCAGAGGCATGCAGCGCAACGCCGCGGCTTCCGCCGGAGCGTCCGGCGACCGAACACTGCTTCCCGTCCTGCGCCGCGCGGCCGACGCGAAGGAAGCGGGACTCTCCGACGCCGCCGCCTGGGCCGTCGGGCGGCTGGACGCCGGATAGACTCCTCACGAAAGGATCCGTCATGGACCCGCAATCCCTGATCTTTCTGGCCCTGCTCGTGCTCTCCCTTGCGCTGTCCGCTTTCTTCGCGGGTGCGGAGACGGCCCTCGTGTCTCTCGGAAGGATCGACCTCCAGCGCCTGCGCGAGAGCGGCGACCCCCGGGGGCGGCTCATCCGGGACCTCAAGGCCCAGACCCCGCGCCTGCTCGCGACGATCCTGATCGGACAGAACCTCTTCGTCAGCTCGGCCTCGGCTCTCGCCACCGCGCTCGCAACGAACTGGATCGGCGAGAAGTACGGCGTGCCGCTGGCGATCGCGTTCTCCACGGTGGCGCTCTTCATCTTCGCCGAGATGACGCCCAAGGCGATCGGAGCGGCTTCGCCCCTGGCGATCTCGCGAGCGGTGGCCGTGCCCCTGACGGCCATCATGAAGGTGCTCGCGCCCGTCGCGACGCTCTGCGTGCGCATCACGACCCGCGCGCTGCGCCTGTTCGGCGTGCCGGAGCGCGCGCCGACCCTGACCGAAGAGGAAATGAAGAGCGTGATCAACCTCGGGGCCGCCGAGGGCGCCATCCATCTCGAGGAGAGGAGGCTCCTGCATCGGGTCCTCGAGTTCGGCGACAAGACGGTCCGGGATCTGATGGTGCCACGCACGAAAGTCATCGCACTGCCCGACAGCGCGCGCTTCGAGGACGTTCGGCTCCTGCTACGGGAGCACAAGCTGTCGCGGCTGCCCGTCTACCGCGGGGCGCTCGACAACATCGTCGGCATCCTCCACGCCAAGGACCTCTTCGATCTCTCCGACGACGAGGAACGGGAGTTCCGCCCGTCCGGACACGTGCACCCGCCCTTTCTCGTGCCCGAGTTCCAGAGTGCGGAGGACCTCTTCCGCGAGATGCGCCGCAGGAGGACGCACATGGCCGTCGTCGTCGACGAGCACGGCGGAACGGCCGGCATCGTGACGATCGAGGATGCCATCGAGGCCCTTCTCGGCCCCATCCAGGACGAGTTCGACGAGGAGGAGGGGCCCGGGTTCGTCCAGGCGGGAGAGCGCACCTATGTGCTCGACGGCGGGTTTCGGCTGCAGGCCGTCGAGGAACAATTCGGCCTGCAGCTGCCGCGCGAAGAGGCCGAAACGATCGCGGGACACCTGATGCTCCGGTTCGGACGCATTCCCCGAAAGGGAGAGCGCTGGAAGGGCCGGTTCGCGGACTTCATCATCGAGGACGCAACGCCGACCGCGATCCGACAGGTCCGGATGGTCCTGCATCCGAAGAAGGCCGAGCCGAAACCGGCCAAGGGGGACGCCTGACGCGGCGCACCGTCGTTCTGATCCGGGGTGACGGCATCGGACCCGAGGTGTCCGACGCCGTCGTTTCGATCCTGGAGGCGGCCGCCGCGCCGCTCGCCTTCGAGGAGGCGGTGGTCGGCCGCGCCGCCGAAGAGGCGGATGGCGACCCCCTTCCTGGGCGGGTGCTCGAGGCCATCCGCCGGGTTGGCGTGGCGCTCAAGGGGCCGGTCGGCACTCCCATCGGCAAGGGCTTCGCTTCCGTCAACGTGAGACTGCGCCAGACGCTCGACCTCTACGCCAACCTTCGGCCCGTCTCCAATGTCCCCTCCGTCGCAAGCCGCTTCGACGGCGTCGATCTGGTGGTCATCCGGGAGAACACCGAGGACCTCTATGCCGGACTCGAGCACGTCGTCGTTCCGGGCGTGGTCGAGTCCCTGAAGATCATCACCGAGGCGGCGTCCACCCGCATCGCGCGCTTCGCATTCGAGTACGCGCGGCGGCACGGGCGGCGCCGCGTCACGGCGGTGCACAAGGCCAACATCATGAAACTCTCCGATGGCCTCTTTCTCGACTGTTTCCGCCGCGTCGCGGAGTCGTATCCAGAGATCCAGGCCGACGACCGGATCGTGGACGCCGCCTGCATGAGGCTCGTGATGAGCCCCGAGTCCTTCGACATTCTGCTTTCGGAGAATCTCTACGGGGACATCGTGTCGGACCTGGCGGCGGGGCTCGTGGGAGGCCTCGGCGTCGTCCCCGGCGCCAACCTCGGGAACGACGTCGCGATCTTCGAGGCCGTGCATGGCTCCGCCCCGGACATCGCGGGCCAGGACCGTGCCAACCCCACGGCTCTCCTTCTCTCCGCCATCCTCATGCTCCAGTACCTCGGTCTGGACGCCGAGGCCGACCGCATCCGGGCCGCGCTCCACGCCACGCTTTCGGACGGCGTACGGACGCCGGATCTCGGCGGATCGGCGGGAACGCGGGCCTTCGCCCAGGCCGTCGCCAAACGGCTCACCTAGCCGCGCGAGGCATGGGCGAGTCGGCCTCTCGCGGGCGGTTTCCAGCCTCCGAAGACGAGGAGGTCTGGGACGACGAGCCTTTCGTCGCGCTCGCGGTTTTCGGACGGCTCGCGCCGCTCGAAGTCGAGATCGGCAGCGGCAAGGCGCGCTTCCTGATCGAAGCCGCCCGCCGCAACCCGGCCCACGACTTCCTGGGACTCGAGCTGTCGCTCGCCTACTATCGCATCTGCCGCGAGCGCCTTTCCCGGGCGGGCACTCGCAACGCCCGGGTCCTGCGGGCCGACGCGAAGCGGTTCGCCGCGGTCGCGCTCCCTGCGGGCTCGGTCCGTGCCTTTCACATCTACTTTCCCGATCCCTGGCCGAAGAAACGGCACCGCAAGCGCCGGCTCGTCGACGGAACGGGACTGGAAGGCCTCGCTTCCCGACTGGAGCCGGGAGGCGTGCTGCGCATCGCGACCGACCACGCGGATTACGCCGCCATGATCGAGCCGGTTCTGGAGACCGTCCGCGACCTCGAGCATCTGGACTGGAACGCGCTCCCGGCACCGCCCCAGACCCACTACGAGATCAAATACCGCACCGAGGGAAGGCGGATCTGGAGGTTTCTCCTGCGGCGGCGGACCGCGAGCGAGACCGCCTAGCGCTGGAAGCACTTTCCGCGGCGAGCATCGGGAGAGGTGCTCGCGACGCACGAAGTCTCCTGAAGTCATCGAAGAAGGCGCGAGCTCGGCGGGAGAAACGCACAGCGAGGATTCGGGCGGTCGGTCGAGGCTCCATCCGGCCGAGCCGCCCGGCGGCGCGCCCCGGGGCGCGGCTTCGAAGCGCGAGCGACGGCTAGAGTTCCGGAGGCGTGGGCGCGACACCCGCAAACGATGTGATGCGCTGAAGGAACCGGACGAAATACTGGGTTCCCGAGATCAGCGCCACGGCGACCACGACCCAGAGGGCCGCCTTCCCGGGCAGGGCGAAGACCTCGTGGCGCAGCGCCAGGATCAGGAGCGAGGCGGCCAGGATCTCCGAGAGCATCTTCGCCTTGCCCCAGCCCGACGCCGGAATCACGATGCCCTGACCCGCCGCGATCGAGCGCAAGCCCGAGACGGCGAACTCGCGTCCCACGATGACGACGACCATCCAGGCGGCGGCGAGCCCCAATTCCACGAGCGAGATGAAGACGGCCGAGATCAAGAGCTTGTCGGCAATCGGGTCGAGCAGTGTCCCGAGCGTGGTGATCTGGCCGCGACGGCGCGCCAGGTAGCCGTCCAGGAAGTCGGTTGCGGTTGCGGTCAGGAAGATCAAGAGCCCGACCGTCTCGCGCCCGTCGAACTTCGTCAAGAGAACGACGACGAGAAACGGCACCAGGAAGATCCGCAGGAGGGTGAGGGAGTTTGGGAGATTGAGCTTCATCGAGTCTACCCCTCATAATATGCTCATGAACCTCCCCTGCCCCGTGCACGAGGGCCGGAACGCGCACCGAGGCTGCTTCCTTTGCCGCAAGCCCATCTGCCGGCTCTGCGAGCTCCAGATGCGGGGGCACGTCTATTGCTCCTCCCGTTGCGCCCGGGAGGACGGGCGTCAGGCGTTCTGGAGACCGCTGACAGCGCGGCTGGCTCGCCCGGTTCCGCCCCGCCTCGCACTCATCGCCCTGGCCCTCGGGGCTGCCGCGCCCGTGCTGTTCGCGCTGCGGACGGTGGGAGAACTCGACCGGTTGAGCCGCCAGGCTCCCGTCCCTCCCCTGCGCCGCGCTCCGGCGGCGCGTATCGAGAGCGTCATCGAGACGGCTGCCGGGAGCCGCATCGAGGGGCGCGCGTCACCCGGGGGCGCCGTGTTTCTCTTCGGCGCGTCGGGCCAGATCGCGGTCACGCCGGTCTCGGGCGGCCGGTTCCACTTCGAGGGGATCCGGGATCGCGGGCCCTATCGAGTCGGAATCCTCCCCCTCTCCCCCGAGGTGGCCACCGTCTCAGTGCCGCCTTCCCCGCCGCCGGCACCCGCGGGCGCAGGACCGGCTCCGTCCCCGATCGTCGCTGCCCCTCCCGCAGCGGGGGCCCCGGGGACGGTCGCGAAAATCACCCCGAAGGCGCGACTCGAGGTCTCGTGGGCGCAAACGCCTTCGGCGGCCGCGCCGTCCGGTCCAACCTCCGGGGCGCTCGTCGTACCCGACCTGACGCGCGGCCCCCAGGACCGCCCTGAGCTGCTCGTCTCCTTCGACGCGGGTTCCTCCGACCGGGGAGCGCGGCAGATCCTCGACTCGCTCAAGGAGCGGGGGATCCGAACGACGATCTTCTTGACCGGCGAGTTCATCCGCCGATATCCCGACATCGCCCGCCGCATCGCGCAGGATGGGCACGAGGTCGGCAACCACACCGACAGCCACCCGCACTTGACGACGTATGCCCAGGATGGCCGCCAGACCACCCGGGCTGGCGTCGACCGCGAGTTTCTCGCGAGGCAGCTGCGCTGGACCGCACAGGCCTGGCGTGCGGCCACGGGACGGTCGCTCGCGCCGATCTGGCGCGCGCCGTTCGGCGAGCAGAACGCCCAGATTCGGGGCTGGGCGGCCCTTGAGGGTTACTGGCACGTCGGCTGGACGGGAGGCCGCGCCGGGTTGGACGGCCTCGACTGGGTGAGCGACCCCTCCTCGCGGGCCTACCGCAGCGCCGGAGGCGTCGTGGACCGTCTCGTCGCGCACGCGGAAAACGGCGGCATCATCCTCCTGCACCTCGGAAGCGACCGGGACGATCCCGTCGCCCCGCGCGTGCCGGAGCTGCTGGACGCCCTCGGGCGCCGAGGTTTCCGCTTCGCCCGCGCCTCGGATTTCCTGAGGCGAATGGGGCAGACCGACGAGCGCCTGCTCGCCCTGGCCTCTGGCGGCCGGTCGGCGGCACCGTGAGGGCGTGAGCCTGCGCCTCGGGACGGATGGCTGGCGCGGCCGCATCGCCGACGACTGCACCTTCCAGGAGATCCGCCGGATCGCGGCCGCGACCGCCCGGTGGGCCTCCGAAACGGCTCCGGCCGGCGCCGAGCGCCGCGTGGCGGCCGGATTCGACACGCGCTTCCTGTCGCCGGAATTCGCGGCGGCGGCCGCCGACGAGCTCGCCCGGAGCGGTCTCGACGTCGCCCTCTCGGACCGCCCGATTCCGACTCCAGCCGTTTCGTACCACGTCCGGCGGCTCGGGCTGTGCGCCGGCATCGCCATCACCGCGAGCCACAATCCCGGTGTCTACAACGGCTTCAAGATCAAGGCCGCCTTCGGCGGGAGCGCGCCACCCGAGACATACGAAGCCGTCGCCCGGGAGATCGGCCGGCCGGCGCCGACACCCGCGGCGTCCGGACGCGTCGAGACGCTCGACCTGTACACCCCCTACCGCCAGCGCCTCACCACGCTCGTGGATCTGCCCGCGATCCGCGCCGCGGGACTCGCCGTTCTCGCCGACGCGATGCACGGCGCCGCGGGGGCGCTCCTGCCGGAGATCCTCGACAACGGTACAACCCGCGTCGTTTCCCTCCATGCGGCGCGCGACCCCCTTTTCGGCGGTGTGCCTCCCGAGCCGATCGCCCAGAACCTTGCAGCCTCGGGCCACCGTGTGCGCGAGCTGGGGCTCGATCTCGCCGTCGCAAACGACGGCGACGCGGATCGGCTGGGCGTTCTCGACCGGCGGGGCGAGTTCGTCTCGCCGCACCGGATCCTCGCCCTTCTGCTATTGCACGGATTCCGCAGGCGCGGCCTCGCGGGCGGGATCGCAAAGACCTTTTCGACGTCGCTCCTCATCGACCGGGTGGCTTCCGCCCTCGGCGTCCGCCTCTACGAGACGCCGATCGGCTTCAAGCACATCGCCGAATTCATGACGCGCGGGGAGGTCGCCGCGGGGGGAGAGGAGAGTGGCGGCTACGCCTTCGGATTCCACCTGCCGGAGCGCGACGGCGTTCTGTCGGCCCTCGTGCTGCTCGAAAGCCTCGCCGTCTCGGGACGCGATCTGGACGACGCCCTGGCCGAGCTCGAGAGCGAATTCGGCGCGTTTGCCTACGCGCGCCGGGACATCCCCCTCCCCGTCCCGGTGATTCGCGCATTCCTCGAGAGGGAACGCGGCTCCCCGCCGGCCACGGTCGCCGGCGAGGCGGTCACGGAGGTACGGGACCTGGACGGGGTCAAGTACATGCTGGGCGGCCGAGGCTGGCTTCTCCAGCGGCTCTCCGGAACCGAGCCGATGATCCGCCTCTACTGCGAACACGAGGAGGAGCGCGCGGTGGCTCGAATCCTCGAAGAGGCGGCATCGCGCCTGGAGCGTTTCGCGGCCTCCGCCCTTGCCGCGCCGGGTCCGCGCTAGGCCCGAGGCAGCATCCCTACGTCCGGCGGCGGTCGGCCGCGCCGGCACCTCGGTCGGTCGCGCGGCGGCGCGGCCGCGGGGGCTCGGTGAGGACGGTTCCCTCGCCCTCGAACTTGATTTTGGGCGCCGACGCCGAGTCGGGCTGCATGACTTCTTCCAGGAAGCGGTCTTCGAGGACCGCCGGAAGGAGGTTCCCGGACCAGGCGACCAGATCGTGCGCGGAGACGATCAGCGGGAAATCCGCAGTAACCTCGTGGGCCAGGAGTGGGCCCGTGACCGAGAGGATCACGCTGCCCTGGCCCTGGATGCGCAGGATGTCCACCCGGCGGTTCATCCGAAAATCGTGGATCGGTTCGAGGCGAAAAGACAGACCGTGGTCCAGGGCGAGCAGGCGGCTCCCCTCGAGCGAAAGAGACTGCCCCGAAAGATCCCGCCGGAAGGCATGCCGGCCCGGGTCGTTGACGAAGAGATAACCCGTCCCGTCTGCTCGCAGGATCGCTTCCAGACGCGTGCCGCGGAAGGCCTGCTCGGCGGTAAACCGGACGTTGCCGCTGTACCAGACCACGCAGCCCTTGCGCACGTAGACGATGCCGCGGGAGGCGATCTCGAGCGCGCCGTCGGCCCGAACGACAAAAAGCGGATGCGCCTCGGCCGGCCGCTCGGCCGCGATCTCGTCGGTCCACCGCTCTGCCTCGGATTCCGTCGTGCTCGCCGTCGCGGGAGACGGCTCCTGCACCGGAGCCGGGGGCGGCTCGCTCGATTCGTCGCCGCGGCTCACATCGGCCGAGACAGACGAAGACGGCTCGGCTTGCTCGGTTTCGGCCAGACGAAGCGCCGGACGCGCTGGAGGTTCCGGCGGCTCGACCTCGGTCGCCGGCAGAAAGGGCGGGTGCTCGGACACGGCGGCGCTGTCGGCCGAGATCACGGACTCCGGCGCCGATGGCGCGCGCAGTCCGCGGCGCAGCGCCTCCTCGATCTCACTCACGAGCTTCTTCGCTCCGGCAAACCTCAGGTGTTCCAGGGCGAGGCCGAGCTTTCCGCGGTTGCGGTAGAGGAGCCCCAGGTACAGGTGGCTCCGCGCATGGTCCGGCTTGATCTCGACGGCGCGCGAGAGCTCGCTCTCGGCCTCCTCGAGCACGCCTGCCTTGAAGAGGATCAGGCCCAGGTTGGCGTGGAGCACAGCCGAGTCCGGATTCTTGTTGAGGAGGGTCCGAGCCACCTGCGCCGCTTCCAGAAAGTTGCCGCGCTTGAACTCGAGAATCGAGAGCAGGTTCAGCACGTCCTCATCCTCTGGCCGCAGCATTTGGGCGCGCTCGAGCTCCTCGCGCGCGGCGTCGAGCTTGGCCTCCCGGAGGGCCTTGCGGGCGCGGATCAGGTGAACGAGAAAGACGCCCTGATCGACAGAAGGCGTCTCGCCGGGTGCGCGCGCGACCATGGCCGCGCGCCTGCTAGAAGGCTTCCCGACGGGCCGGCGGCCGAACGGCCGGATCCGTCGTCAGAACGGGCCGGTTGTTGGCGTCCCGGGTCAGGTGAACCGGCCGGCCCTTCGAGCCGCCGAACGTCGACTCCGGGGGCAGGGCGTACGCGCCGGCGAGCGAGGAGTCGCCGTAGTAGGCGGTCAGGGCCTTGTGCACGTAGAGCCGCGTCTCGTCATAGGGCGGAATGCCGCCGTAGCGCAGCACGGCAGCCTCGCCCGCATTGTACGCCGCCAGGGACTTGGGCAGGTCGTTGTCGAAGAGGCCCATGAGGTAGGAAAGATGCGTGGCCCCGCCGCGGATGTTCTCGGCGGGATCGAGAATGTTCTCCACACCGTGCTGCTTCGCGGTCTCGGGCATCAGCTGCATGAGACCGCGAGCCCCCTTGCGCGAGACGGCCGCGGGATTGAATGCCGACTCGACGAGCATGACGGACTTCACGAGCCGTGGATCGACCGCGTGCGCGCGCGCCGCCTCCTCGATGAGATCGTCGTAGAGGCAGGGCAGGGAAACGCGCGCCTTCAGCCAGCCGTCCGCGTGCCGGAGAGCCACGTGCACCGACTCTCCGATCCCGTCGTTGTACACGATTCGGCGCCCGTTCTTCCAGGTCACGCGCACGCGGGCCTCGGCGGAAAGGCAGCCGAGGAAAAGGAAACAGAGGCCGAGAAGACCCTTCCACTTCATCGCGATGTTTTTGGTCCGGTCCCGAGAGTCTGCACATTATAGCGCAGACGAAAAGAGCGCGGCCTACGCGACCTCGTCCAGCAGGTCCCGCAACGCCGCTTCCGCTTCCGCCAGGGCCGCCGGAAGGAGAGCCTCGTTCCTGCCGCCTGCCTGCGCCAGGTCGGCCTTTCCGCCGCCGCTGCCGCCCAGGGCCTTGCCGATCCGGGCGGCGATCCGGGATGCCGGCACGCGGCCCGCAAGATCCGATGTGACCGCCGCCACGACCGAGGTCTTTCCTTCGTGCGTGCTGCCTACGACGACCACACCGCTCTTGATTCGCGAACGCAGCGTGTCGGACAGATTTCGCAGTTCAGGGATCGAGAGGCCCGGCGCGATCCGGCGCACGAGCGCGATGCCGCCCACCTCCACCGTCTCGCCCGTGGCTCCCCCATCGCCCGAGGCGAGCTTGAGCTTGAGCGCCTGGAGCTCGCGCTCGAGCCCCTTGAGCCTCTCCTCGCGCTCCTGCCACCGGACGGCCAGCTCCTCCCGCGGCGCCTGCACGGCGGAGGCGATCTCGTTCAAGATCTGCTCATCGCGCGACAGCAACTCCACGGCGCCCATCGACGTGACCGCCTCGAGCCTCCGCACGCCCGCTGCCAGCGCCTTGTCCGAAACGATCTTGAAGGCCCCGATCTCGCCGGTGCGGCCCACATGGCACCCCCCGCAGAGCTCCGTCGAGAACCCGGGCACCTCCACGACACGCACTCGCTCGGCGTACTTTTCCCCGAAGAACATGTCCGCGCCCTTCCGGCGGGCCTCCTCCATGTCCATGACCTGCTTGGAGACCGGCCGATCGCGCAGGATCTCCTCGTTGACGAGCCGCTCGATCTCCCGGAGTTGCTCGGCCGCCGGCGCCGAGGCCGCCGCGTAGTCGAACCGCAGCCGGTCGGGGGCGACGAGAGACCCCATCTGCCGCGCCGATGCTCCGAGGACCTGGCGCAGCGCCGCATGGAGGAGGTGCGTTCCCGTGTGGTTGGCCTGCGTCCGCCGGCGTGTCCATTCGGGAACCGACATCGAGACCGTCGTGCCGATCTCCAGGCGCCCCGCGGCAACCCGCACCCGGTGCGCGATCAGGCCGGGCACCGGACGGCGCACGTCGGTCACCTCAGCCTCGCCTCCTGCCCAGGCCCAGATTCCCGTGTCCGCGACCTGTCCGCCGCCCTCCGGATAGAAGACGGTCCGGTCGGCGACGGCCTCTCCCGCCTGACCCGTCTCCAGGCTCGACACGGGACTTCCGTCCCGCAGGAGGCCGACCACGCGCGCGCCTTCGAGCGATACGAAGTCCTGCTCGGGATATCCCCGAAACACCGAGTGCGCGTCCGGTAGCTTCAGCTTCTCGAAGGCCGAGGCGTCCGCGGCCTCGAACTTGGCCGCAGCCTTGGAGCGCTCCCGCTGTTCCCGCATCGAGGCCTCGAAACCTTCCCGGTCGATGGCGAGTCCTTCGTCCGCCGCGATCTCCTCGATCACGTCGACGGGGATGCCGTGGGTATCGTAGAGGCGAAAGAGCGTCGCTCCCGGGAGGCGGCGCTCTCCGGAACGGCGCAGCTTCTCGACCTCTTCTCCCACCCGCTCCGCCCCCTCGGCGAGCGTGCGGGCGAACCGGATCTCCTCCTCTCGCAGAACTCGGGCGATGGCGTCCTCCCTGGCAGCGTCCGCGGGCCTGTCGGGAAAAAAGTAAATCTCCGCGAACGTCTCGACGACCGGTCGGACGAGTTCGGGGAGAAACGGCTGCTCGAAGGAGACCCCGAGATGCTTCGCATAGCGCCCCGCGCGCCGGATGATGCGCCGCAGCACGTAGCCACGGCCGTCGTTGGCGGGCAGGGCGCCGTCGTGGATCAGCATGGTCGCCGCCCGCACGTGATCGGCGATGACCCGAAAGGGCGCGTCCTCGACCGCCATGCCTCCGCGGTACGAACGCCCCGAGAGCCGCTCCACCTGCTCGATGATCGGACGGAAGAGGTCGGTGTCGAAGTTGTTGTTGGCGCCCTGCAAGATCGCCGCGATGCGCTCGAGCCCCGCCCCGGTATCCACCGAAGGCCGGGGCAGAGGCGTCATCGCTCCGGACGCATCGCGCTCGAACTGCATGAAGACGAGGTTCCAGATCTCGAGCACCCGGTCCCCTACGCCGTTGGGGATGGCATCTCCGGGGACGCCAGGGCCCTGATCGTAGTGAACTTCCGAGCAGGGGCCGCACGGCCCCGTCTCTCCCATCGCCCAGAAGTTGTCCTTCTCACCGAACCGGCGGATCCGGTCCTTGGGCAGGTGCCGTTCCCAAAGTCGGGCCGCCTCGTCGTCGTCGGTGTACACGGTCGCCCAGAGTCGGCCGGGTTCCAGTCCGTACCCCTGGGAGCGATCCGTCACGAGCTCCCAGGCAAACGCAATGGCTTCGTCCTTGAAGTAGTCGCCAAAAGAGAAGTTGCCGAGCATCTCGAAGAACGTATGGTGTCGGCCCGTGTACCCCACGTTGTCGAGGTCGTTGTGCTTGCCGCCCGCACGCACGCACTTCTGCGAGGTTGTCGCCCGGCGATAGTCGCGGCGCTCCCTCCCCGTGAAGACGTCCTTGAACTGGTTCATGCCGGCGTTGGTGAAGAGGAGCGTCGGATCCTCGGCCGGGATGAGAGACGAGGAGGGCACGCGGCGGTGGTCGCGCCGCTCGAAGTAGCTAAGGAACTTCTCCCGAACTTCCGTCGACTTCATGCGAGTCCGAGATCATCGCAGAAATCGCATCCGCCGCGAAACCCCGGGCGATCAGCGCGCGACGCACCCGCGCGTCCCGCTCTCGCCGCGGAAGGCCCGCCGTCTGCTTCCAGAGCCGCTTGGCGGCGGCCGCCAGCGCTTCGGATTCCCGCCCGCCGTCGAGCTCGTCGAGAGCGCGCGACGCCGTCTCTCTCGAGAAGCCGCGCGCGGCGAGCTCCCGGCCGATTCGCACCCGGCCGTAGCGCGTCGCCCGCGCCCGGACGACGGCCCGTGCCGCCTCGAGGTCCTGCAACCAGCCCTGAGACTCGAGCCGATCGAGCGCCTCTTGCGCCGCCGCAGCCACGAAGCCGCGCCGCTCGAGCTCTCGCAAGAGCTCGACCCGGCCGCGCGAGCGAACGCCGAGCAGCCTCAGGGCTCGGGCATAGGCGGCCTCCGCGGACCCGGGCTCTCGGGCGCGGACGATCCGGCGGGACGTCACGGCCTCGGCGGCCGGCGCGGCTCAGCGGCCGGCCGGCGGCTGATTGCTGAAGTCGAAGGGGGATTCCTCGCCGGCGACCCCACTGTACTCGCCCGGCGCCTCGAGCTCGGAGTCCATCTCCTCACGGGCGATGTCCGAGGTGGACTGGATGCCCTGGAGCTTCAACTTGAACTCGTTGGCGTTGGTCGCCCGCTTCAAGGCCTCGTCCAGCGTGATGAGCCCCTGCTTGTACAGCATGTAGAGCGATTGGTCGAAGGTCTGCATGCCGTACTGCGAGGTTCCTGCCTGGATCGCGTCCTTCAAGAACTTCGTCTTTTCCTTGTTCTCGACGCACTCCCGGATGTACTGCGTGCGGATCAGGATCTCGGCCGCCGGAACGCGGCCCAGCCCGTCGGCGCGCGGCATCAGGCGCAGCGAGATGACCGCCTTGAGCACGGCTCCCAGCTGCAGCCGGATCTGCTTCTGCTGGTGCGGTGGGAAGACCGAGATGATTCGGTTGACGGTCTCGGTGGCGTCCAGGGTGTGCAGCGTCGAAAAGACCAGGTGGCCCGTCTCGGCTGCCAGCAGCGCGGTCTCGATCGTCTCGTGGTCGCGCATCTCGCCGACCAGGATCACGTCCGGGTCCTGCCGCAGGGCGCTGCGCAGGGCCACCGAGAATCCCTTCGTGTCCACCTCGACCTCACGCTGGTTGACGATGGACTTCTTGTCGCGGTGCAGAAACTCGATCGGGTCCTCGACGGTCACGATGTGCTCGTTGCGCAGGGTATTGATGTGATCGATCATCGCCGCGAGCGTGGTCGACTTTCCGGAGCCCGTGGTCCCGGTGCAGAGCACCATCCCGCGCTGCTCCTGGCAGATCTTCTCGAGAACAGGCGGCAGCAACAGGTCGCGGATCGTGAGGATGCGGGCCGGGATGACCCGCAGCACCAGCCCGACCGTGCCCCGCTGCTGAAAGATGTTGCAACGGAAACGGCCGAGGTTCGGCACCGAGTACGCGATGTCGATCTCCAGATCGTTCTTGAACTTCTCTTTCTGCCGGGCGGACATGATCGAGAAGGCCATCGCGATCGTGTCTTCCTGCATCAGGCGGCGCGTGTCGGTCAGGGCGAGAAGTTGCCCGTCGACGCGGATGACGGGGAACGCGCTCACCTTCAGGTGCAGGTCGGACGCCTTGCGCTCGACTGCCACCTTGAGCAGATCATTGATGTGCATCGATTGAACCTCTTTTAGCCGTTCAGTTTACGCCGGTCGACCGCGGATAGAAAGAGTGCGCGAGCCAAAAGGGGCCGCATCGGGCGGGACTCGACCCGCGCCGGAGCCATAACTCCTTGGGGGACTAGACCCTGGCCTCGACCGGCACGGGCGTCAGCCAGCCGTATCGGTCCTCGGTGTCTCCGCGCAACAGCGCGAAGAATTCCTTCTGCAGCCGCTCCGTAACCGGGCCCCGCCCGCCCGAACCCACCGGGATCCGGTCCACCGACCGGATCGGGGTCACCTCGGCCGCGGTTCCCGTGAAGAAGGCCTCCTCGGCGACGTACAACATCTCCCGGGCGATCTGCTGCTCCACAACCGTGTAGCCCGCGTCGCGCGCGAGCGTCATCAGGGAGTCGCGCGTGATGCCCGGCAGGATCGTTCCAGACAGCGGGGGCGTCAGGATCTTGCCGCCATAGACGAGGAAGATGTTCTCGCCGCTCCCCTCCGAGATGCGCCCGGCGTTGTCGAGGGCGATCCCCTCGGTGTAGCCGTTGGTGATGGCTTCCATCTTGATGAGCTGGGAGTTCAGGTAGTTGCCCGTCGCCTTGGCCATGGCGGGAAACGTGTTGGGCGCCATGCGGTTCCAGGAAGAGACGCAGACGTCCACACCGCTCTCGATTGCCTCGTCGCCGAGATACTTTCCCCAACGCCAGACGGCGATCAGGACATCGATCGGACTCTTGAAGGGATTGACCCCGAGCGCTCCGACTCCCCGGTAGACGACCGGCCGGATGTAGCACTCCTCGAAACCGTTGGCGCGAATGGTTTCGAAGATCGCATCGCGAAACTCCGCCACCGTGTACGGGATCTGCATCCGGTAAACCTTGCAGGAGTCGTACATCCGCTTGATGTGCTCCTCCAGGCGGAACGCGGCGGGTCCGTTGCGGGTTTTGTAGACACGGGCCCCCTCGAACATCGCCGAGCCGTAGTGGAAGATGTGGGCAAAGGCGTGGATTTTCGCGTCCGCGAAATCCACGAGCCGGCCGTTCATCCAGACCTTCTTGACGTCGTCGTAGGACATCGTCACCTCCGAGGAATTCCGAGGCGCGTGGCGGGCACGGGAGAGTATCCCCCCGCGCAAAAGGCGGTGTCAATCACACCGTAGTGGAGGCTGCATTCCCCGAGAGCGCCGCGCGCAGCAGCGTGAGTCCGGCGAGCGCAGCAGTCTCCGTTCGCAGGCGCCCCGCAGGCAACGCCGTGACCGCCCAGCCGAGACGGCGCGCCGACGCGACTTCGCGCGGCGTCCAGCCTCCCTCGGGGCCGACGGCCAGAGCCGCCGCGCCGGGCTCGAGGGTCGCCGGAAAGCCACCGCCCGCCGGATCGAGAAACAGCCGGTGCGCAGCCGTCTGTGTGCGCAACGACTCCTGCAGCGAAAAAGGCCCTTCGATTCGAACTGCCCGCATTGTCCCGGATTGCTTGGCCGCGGCGATCGCGACCCGTTCGAGCCGGCGGCGAACCGCCTCGGTGGCGCGGAACGCCTGCGAGCGTTCGGCGCGCACGAGAAGGAGGCGCGTCGCGCCGAGCTCGGTCGCCTTCTCGGCAATCCAGGCCAGCCGCTCCGTCCGCACCCCGGCGACCAGAATCGTCAAGGCCGGCCCGGCGCCTTCCCCGTCGAGCCACCGCCCGACGCAGAGCTCGACCCCCGCGCGAGGCGCGCGCACGACGCGGGCGCTGGCGCCCCGGCCCGTCCCGTCGAAGAGCAGGACCTCGTCGCCCGGGGAGAGCCGCCGGGCGCGCGCGTGAGCCGTTTCCGAGGCCGGCAGCCTCACGCTCGCCCCTTCCTCCGGAAGCTGCTCTACGAAGAGACGCGGGAGAGGCACAGGCAGCTCCACTCCTTCTCGCGGTACCGGGCGGTGAGCCGCAGTCTTCGAGCGCGCGCCCGGCCGAGCAGCTGTTTCTCGCGGGAGGCCGGGATACCGGACAGGACCAGGCGGCCCGAAGGCGTCAGCCGGGCGAGCAGATCGGGAAAGATCGGAAGCAGCTCCTCCGGAAGCATGTTGGCCAGAACGATCGGGAACTGCCCGCGGCAAGCCCGAACCGGTCCGGCATAGAACGCGACGCTCGCGCCGAACGCGTGGCGGCGGGAATTCTCGCGCGCCACGAAGACGGCGTCGGGATCCGTGTCGAAGCCGATGGCGCGAGCGGCCCCGAGACCCGCCGCGGCGAGCGCCAGAACCCCCGACCCGGTCCCCGCGTCGAGCACTCGGGTTCCCGGCTCCACGATGTCCTCAAGCGCCAGCAAGGCGAGTCGCGTCGATTCGTGGTCTCCCGTTCCGAAGGCCCGTGAAGCGGGCAGCCGCAACGCGACCCGGGACGCGGGCGGCGCGGCGGGGCCCGGATCCCCGGGATCGATCCAGAGCCGACGCCCGACGGCGAAGGGACGGGAGGCAGCGCGAAACGCCTCGAGCGGATCTCCCTCCGGAAGGTCGGTCGAGAGGGAGCCGCGGTACCCGTGCGCCTCGGCCGCTGCCATCGCCTCCCGTGCGGCGCCCGCCGAACGGAAACAGGCGACCAGGTTTCGCCCCTCTTCGAGAAATCCGAGCGGCCCGTAGCGATAGAGCAGGCCGGTCAGAGCGTCGTCCTTGGCCTTGCGCGGGACCACGAAGCGCGAATACTTGAGAGGCAAGCGACGCGATTCTCGCCTACTTGAAGATCTTCTTCGCCTTCCCGAAGACGCCCTTGCTGCCCACCGGAGCACCCGTCAGCTCGGCGTACCGCCGGAGCAGGTCCTTTTCCTCCCTCGAGGGCGCCTCCGGAACACGCACACCCGCCCGTACGACGAGATCTCCGCGTCCCCGGTGCCCCAGGCGGCCGAAGCCCCTGCCGCGCAACCGAATCTCCGCGCCCGCGGGCGTTCCCGAGGCGATCGTGACCTTCTCGGGGCCTTCGCCTTCCAGCGTCGGAACCTCGATTTCGCCGCCCAGCACGAGCGTGGGAAACGGCAGGTCCAGGCGAAGAACGACATCGTCCCCCTCCCGCTCGAAGACCTCGTCCTCCGCCACGGTCAGCACGACGTAGAGGTCGCCCGCACGTCCCCCCGAGGGACCCACGTCGCCTTCCCCTTGCAGACGCAGGCGCGAGCCCGTCTCGACACCTGCCGGAATCCGGATCTCGAGCTTTCGCGACTGTCGCGTCCGGCCCTCGCCCCGGCACGACGCACAGGGCCGGTCGATCACCCTTCCCTCTCCACGGCAGTTGGGACAGGGCCGCGTCACCGAGAGAAAGCCCTGGGAAAAGCGCTGGCGGCCCCGTCCGCCGCAGGCCGAACAGGCGTGGGGGCGCGATCCCGGCTCCGCGCCCGAACCCCCGCAGGCCTCGCAGCGCTCCAGCCGCGAGACGAGCAAGGGTGCCTCGGTTCCGAAAGCGGCGTCGCGGAAGGAGATTTCGATTCGATACACGAGATCGCTGCCTTCCATTGGCCGCGCGGCTCCGCCCGCGCCGAAGCCGAAGAGCTCGCCAAAGAGGTCCGAGAAATCCGCGAACACCGATGGATCGAACCCCGCGAACGGGCCGCCAGCCGCGGCGCCCGGAGAAACGCCGGCGTGGCCGAACCGATCGTATCGGGCGCGCTTCTCCTCGTCCGAGAGAATGGCGTAGGCCTCCGAGGCCTCCTTGAAGCGCTCGGCCGCCGCGGTGTCGTTGGGGTTACGGTCCGGATGCGACTGCATCGCGATCCGCCGGTACGCCGATTTCAGCTGCTGCCCGTCCGCGTCCCGGGACACGCCCAGGACTTCGTAGTAGTCCCTCCTTGGCGCCATCGGTCAGGTCGTCGGCGGGGTCGCGGGGGCGGCGCCGCCGCCTACCCGCTGCAGCATCACCCGGGTCAGAACCTTCGAAACGCCCTGCATGTCGAAAATCGCCTCGTTCAATGCCTCGCGCGAGTCGCCCGCCGCAATCTCGCGGGAGCGCTTGAGCGTCTCCTCGATGCGCTCGCGCTCGTCCGCCGCCAGCGCCTCGCCGAACTCCGCAAGAACACGCTCGTTGGACGCGAGCATTCCCTCCAGGCGGTTGCGAACCTGAGCCAGCTCCCGGCGCTGGTGGTCCGCCTCGGCGAAGGCCGAGGCCTCCTTGATGATCCGATCGATTTCGCTCTGCGACAGACCGCCCGCCGGATTGATTTGAATCCCCTGCGCCTTGCCCGTCGCCAGGTCCCGAGCCGAGACGTTGACGATGCCGTTGGAGTCGATGGCGAAGGTGACCTCGATCTGAGGAATGCCGCGCGGCGCCGCCGGAATTCCCACGAGCTCAAACCGGCCGAGCGATTTGTTCTCCTTGGCTACTTCGCGCTCTCCCTGCAGCACGTGGATCTCGACGACCGACTGGTTGTCGGCGACTGTGGTGAAGACCTTGGTGTTCTTGGTCGGGATGGTGGAGTTTCGCTCGATGAGCTTCTCGAACACGCCGCCGTGCGTTTCGATACCGAGCGACAGCGGCGTGACGTCGAGCAGGACGACGTCCTTGATCTCCCCCTTGAGCACGCCGCCCTGGATGGCGGCGCCGATTGCGACGACTTCATCGGGATTGATTTCCCGGTTGGGCTCGCGGCCGAAGAGCTCCGCCACCATGCGCTGGACCTTCGGCGTGCGGGTCTGCCCACCCACCAGAATGACCTGGTCCACGTCCGACGGCTTCAGGCCGGCCGACTGCAGGGCATCGAGGCAGGGCGCCGCCGTTCGGTCGATCAGGTCGGCGACCAGCGCCTCGAACCGCTCGCGCGTCAGGGTCCGGTTGATGTGCTTCGGCCCCGACGCGTCGGCCGAGATGAACGGAAGGGTGATCGTCGTTTCGTTGGCCGTCGAGAGCTCGCACTTGGCCTTCTCGGCCGCTTCCTTCAGGCGCTGCAGCGCCATGCGGTCCTGGCGCAGGTCGATGCCGGTGGCTTTCTTGAAATCGTCGAGCAGCCAGTCCATGATCTTCTTGTCGAAGTCCTCGCCACCCAGATACGTGTCGCCGGCCGTCGCCTTGACCTCGTAGATGCCCTCTCCCAGCTGCAGGATCGAAATGTCGAAGGTGCCGCCCCCGAGGTCGTAGACCGCGACGATCTCGCTTCCCTTGCGCTCGAGCCCGTAGGCGAGCGATGCCGCCGTGGGCTCGTTGATGATTCGCAGGACCTCGAGGCCGGCAATGCGTCCCGCGTCGCGGGTGGCCTGCCGCTGCGCGTCGTCGAAGTACGCGGGCACCGTGATGATGGCTTCGGTGATCTCCTCGCCCAGAATCTCCTCGGAGAACTCCTTGATCTCCTTCAGGATGAACGCCGAGATCTCCTCGGGGCTGTATTCGCGACCTCTGGCACGGATCTTCACGTCCCCGTTGACGGCCCGCACGATCTCGTAGGGAAGCACCTCGCGGGCATGCTGCGTCTCCTCGGCGTCGAACTTGCGTCCCACCAGCCGCTTGACGGCGAAGACCGTGTTCATCGGGTTGGTGATAGCCTGGCGCTTGGCGATCTGTCCCACCAGACGCTCGCCGTCTTCGGTAAACCCGACGATGGAGGGCGTCGTCCGGCTCCCCTCGCGGTTCGTGAGAACCTGAGGGGTGACGCCCTCGACGACGGCCGCGCAGCAGTTCGTGGTTCCGAGATCGATTCCGAGGATCCTGCCCAAACGCCCTCCTGACGGAAGACCAAACCCGGGACGGACTCTACTCCGGCCTTGTCGCTGCGAGCATTTTACTCCGGATGGCGCGGATCGCCCGCCCGCTCAGGAGCTCTCCGGGCTCCGTTCCGAGGCGCTCTCGCGATCCCGAACGGCCACCTTGACCGCCGCGGGTCGAACGAGCTTGTCCTGCAGCACGTACCCTCTCTGGAGAACCTCCAGGATCGTGTTGGCCGGGACCTCGTTGGTCGCCTCGGTCGCCACGGCCTCGTGCCGGTTCGGGTCGAAGGCGACGTTGGTGTCCACCTCCTCCAGACCGTGCCGCTTCCAGAGGTCCATCAGCTGGCGGCGGATCAGGCCGATGCCCTGGCCGAAATGGCTCTTGCGCTCCTCCGGCGAGGCGTGCGCCATCGCTCTCTCGAGGTTGTCGACAATGGGCAGAAAGTCGCGCGCCAGATCCATCAGGGCCATCCGGAAATGCTCGCGCTTCTCGCGTTCGCTCCTCTTGCGGATGTTCTCGACCTCGGCGAGCTTGCGCAGATGCCGATCCTTGAGCTCCGCGAGATCCCGCTCGACCGATCGCAGTTTGTCCTCGGCGGCCAGGATGGCCGACCGTTCTTCCTCGGCGAGGGCCTCCTCGAGGCTCTCCCCGGAATCCCGCACCTCCAAGGTGTCCTCGTCCTTGGGCGCCGTGCGGGAGCGCCGCGGGTCGTCGCGGTCGCTCATTCCTCGTCCTCGGCAGCCGGGATTCCGTCGCGTCCTTCCAGGCGCACCGAAAGCGCGCGCCCGAGCAGCTCCACGACGGGGATCACGCGAGGATACTCCCTCCGGGCGGGGCCGATGACTCCGAGCATTCCCGTCAGTGTCTCTCCCGATCCGTACGACGTCAAGACCGCGGAGAGCCGCGGGTCTCCCGTGACCGCCTCCTCCGAGCCGAGGACGACGAAGGTTTCTCGGGCGTCCAGGAACCGCGCGACCAGGGAGAGCAGGCGGGTCTTCTCGTCGAAGGTCCGCAACACCTTCCGGAGGGCCTCGACGTCGGCAAACTCGGGCTTGTCGAGGAGGCGGGAGGTGCCGTCCACGTAAATGCGCTCCTCGGGCTCCTGGCGCTCGAGCGCCCGGCGGCCCAGAGAACGCGCCCTCTGGAAGATCCGGTCGACGGCCGCTCGCTCCTCGGTCAACTCCTCCAGAAGCTTTCGCCGCACCTCGTGGAGGGTGAGGCCGCCGTACTCGCGCGTGAGACGGTCACTTGCCGCCTCGAGCTCGGCCGGCGAGTACTCGACGTCCGTCTCCAGCACGCGGGACAGGACCGAGTCGGGCTCGTTCACCTGGACGGCGAGGATCTTGCCGGGAGCCACCGAGAGAAACCGCAGGCTCTTCAGGACGGTGTGGAGCGCATCCGGAGCGACCACGAAGCCGACCTCGCCGGCCAGCTGCGCCAGTAGCCGTGAGGTGGCTTCGAAGAGCCGCGTGATGTCACCGCCGGCGGAGGCCAGATCCGAGTCCACCTGTTCCCGCAGGTCGGCGTTCACCTTGCGGTGCCGCATCAGCTCGTCGATGTAGAGCCGGTAGGCCTGATCGGTCGGGATCCGACCGGCGGAAGTGTGCGGCTGCTGGAGGAACCCTCCGTCCGTCAGATCCGCCATGATGTTGCGGATCGACGCCGGCGACAGCGCGAATCGGCTCGATTTGAAGAGCGTGCGGGAAGACACGGGCAGCCCCGTGTCCACGTGGACGCGGATGATCTCGCGCAGGATCGCCCGGCTGCGGCTGTCGAGGGCCTTGTTCATCACGGCATCCGTCGGCTGGCACTCGGAAATCGGGAGTGCCAGCAGTCACGGTAGCCGCTTACCAGAAGCGAGTCAACCGCCACGGGGATAAAGGCAACGGACGGCGGCAGTTGCCGGCGGTAGACTCCGCGGGTGGACGCCTCGACACTCCCTTCCCTGACCCTCGTCGGCCCGGGCCGGGCGGGCATGGCGCTGGCCCGGGCCTTCCGGCGGGCGGGAGGGATCCTCCAGGGTGTGATCGCGCGAACTCAGGCTTCGGCGGACCGCGCCGCGCGGCAGCTCGCGGCCGACGGCCGAACGCTCGAATCCGTCTGGCCCGTTTGCGACCTGCTGATTTTGGCGGTTCCCGACGATCGCATCGCCGCGGTCGCACGGCGGCTCGCGCGGCGCACGAGATGCCGGTTTGTCTTTCATCTCTCCGGCGCACTCGCGGCCGCGATTCTGTCTCCTCTTTCGAAGGCCGGCGCCGCAGCCGCTTCGCTCCATCCCCTCCGCGCCTTTTCCGGAGGCGAGGAGGACGACTGGGAAGGAACCCTCGTGGCGATCGAAGGCGACCCCGCCGCAGTCGAGCTCGGAGAGCGCCTGATCGCGCGCCTCGGGGCAACGGCCTATCGGATCCCCTCTGAGGCGAAGCCTCTCTATCACGCGGCGGCGACCCTGGCGGCCGGGGGGACGATGGCGCTGCTTGCGGTCGCAGTCCGGGCGGCCTGCGCGGCGGGGGTACCGGAGAGCCGGGCGCGCCCCGCGCTGGCGCGGCTGGCGGCCGAGGCCGCGACCGCCACGGCGACGCGGCCGTTCGCGGAGGCTTTCACGGGACCGATCGCGCGCCGCGACGCGGAAACGGTGCGCTCGCACCGGATCGCGGCCGCCCGCGATCCCGGTTTCTTCGATCTCTATCGCCGGCTCGCGGAGGAAATCCTCGCCTCCACTCCCGGCCGTGGCCGCGAGAGGGTGATTCGAGCGATCCTGGAAGACGGGGGCAAGAAGACGCCGCGCCAGAGTCCGAGAGCGCGCCGGCGATGAACGCGCCTGCGGCTGCGAACGCCGCGTGGCCGAGTGCTACAATTTTCGCGGAGTTCTTGCGGCCCGTGGGCGCATAATCACTTCTATGGTGTTCTTCAACTACGCCACCATGCAGATGGCGGCCAAGATCGTCTATTACGGTCCTGGTCTCTGCGGGAAGACCACCAATCTCCACCATATCTACGGGCGAACCGCACCCGGGTCCCGCGGGGAAATGGTATCGCTCGAGACGGAGACCGATCGGACTCTCTTTTTCGACCTCCTGCCTCTGGACGTCGGGGTCATTGGCGGATTCAAGACCCGGGTCCAGCTCTACACGGTGCCGGGCCAGGTCTTCTACAACACGACCCGCAAGCTGGTCCTCAAAGGGGTCGACGGCATCGTCTTCGTCGCGGACTCTCAGCGCGCGATGAAGGAGGCCAACATCGAAAGCCTCCAGAACCTCCGCTCGAATCTGGCGGAGATCGGCGTGAAGCTCGAGGAGCTTCCGCTCGTGCTCCAGTACAACAAGCGCGACCTCGCCAACATCCTCGCCCTCGAGGAGCTCGAGGAGACGTTGAATGCTGCCCGGGCGTACGAGAGCTACGAGGCCTGCGCCGTGCTCGGACAGGGCGTCTTTGAAACCCTCAAGGCGATCTCCCGCCTCACCCTGCGGTCGCTCAAGAAGCGCATGCTCGGCGAGGACCGCGCTCCCCGCTCGACGATGGTCGCCACGGTCGCGGAGAAATCTCCGCCGCTTTCCGCCACCGCCGAGCCGTCGGCACCGGCGATGTCCGAGATTCTCGAAGAGCTGCGAGCGGCTCCCGAACGCGCCGCGAGCCCGCCGGTGGAGGAGATGCTCGCCTACGAACCCGAATCGGAAGTTCCGATCCCTTCCGACGCGCCACGGCAGACGCAGGAATTCAACGCGGCCTCCGTCGAGACCGTGCAGGAGTTCGAGGACGCACTCAACTCGCTCGACTCGCCGCTTCCCGAAACGGAGCGCGTCGCGGGAGAGCCCGAGATCGCCGACGTCTCCTTTGCGCAGGCCCAGGAACCCGAGGCCGTGTCGGTCGAGGACGTCAAGCATGTGCGGGTCCGCTCGAACATCGACATCCTGGCGGAGCTCGACAAGCTGCGTAAGGACGCGACCGCGACTCCGGTCTCGGATCGTCCCGCCAAACGGGCCGCGCCGGGCATCTCCATCGACGACCTCCTGGCCTCGAGCCTGAACCATCGCCGGGAGATCAACCGGATCTTCGAGCTGCAAGTGCCCCGACAGGAGCTGGCGGGCGGCCACCAGGTCACCATCGGGCTTCGCATCGAGGACAGCGACCGAAATCCCGTGGGCGAAGAGAAGACGTTTGCCATCGAGTTGCACACGCGGCCCGATCTGGAAAAGCTCCTGCTCTCGCTCAAGTTCCACATTTTCGCCAAGTAGGCGACGCCATCCACCTCTCCTGTCCTCGGCAAGGGACAGCCCGCCATCGAAAAAGCCTTTGCATCGTCGGAACCCGGGCGGTACCCTTTTTCTCAATGACCGAACGGGGACTCCGTGTTCGGAGGAGAGATTGTTTCTTTTTTGCGCTATCTCTCCTCTTGAGTGGCTGCGCCTCTGCTCCGGCTCCGCCGAAAGCGGTGGTGCCGCCGACGGCCGAGCAACGTGCGATCCAGAAGGCCGGCGACCAGTTCGCCGCCGGGCGCGAGGCGGCGCTTTCGGGAGATTTTGCCTGCGCGCATGAACGCTTCGACGAGGCGATCGAGACTCTGCGACCCGCCGCGTCGAAGGCGCCCGAGTCGCGTGACCTGCTGGCCTTTTCTCTCGAGGTCTACGAAGGCATCCTGAGGTATGAGGCCCTGGCTGCTCCGCCCGAAGACGCCGCCGGGCCAGAGGACACGATTGCCCCGGAGCTGACGCCGATCGAGGCGCCCGCTGCCAGCCCCGAAGCCATCTCGACCGCACGGGAGGCCGTGGCCTCCGACACCTCGGGCATCACCTACGACATTCCGATCGTCGTCAACGACGCGGTGCTGCGGGTCCTCGCGACGTTCCAGGGTCAGCTGCAGGAGATCATCGCCCGCGGCCTCGCCCGGTCGGGACGCTACGTTCCCATGATCCACCAGATCTTCCGGGAAGAGGGGATCCCCACCGACCTCGCGCAGGTCGCGCTCATCGAATCCTCCTTTCTCCCGCGTGCGCGCTCCCCCAAGGCCGCGCATGGGATCTGGCAGTTCATGCCGCGCACCGGCCGTCAGTACGGCCTGACGACCAACGCCACGGTCGACGAACGCAGCGACCCCGTGAAAGCGACCCGGGCGGCGGCGAAGCACCTTGCCTACCTCCACGAGCTCTTCCATGACTGGTACCTGGCGCTGGCGGCCTACAACGCGGGAGAGGGAAAAATTCTGCGGGCCCAGGAGCGCACCGGGTTGAACGACTTCTGGCAGCTGGCCGCCTCAGGAATGCTCCGCGCCCAGACGCAGAACTACGTGCCGGCGGTCATTGCCGCGACACTCATCGCGAAGAACCCGACGCACTACGGGTTCGACATCGAGTACGAAGCTCCCCTCGAGTACGAGACGGTCACGCTCAACCGGCCGGTTCGTCTGAGCGACCTCGCCTCCGCGCAAGGCATCGCCCTCGAAGACCTCCAGAGCCTCAACCCGGAGCTGAAGACGGGCGTCACGCCGCGGCAGCCCGAGGGCTACGATCTCAAGGTGCCGCCAGGATCCCGGGACGTCGTCCTCGTGGCATTCGCCGCGGCTCCGACCGCACGGCTTTCCTCCCCGCGGCGCTACAAGGTGCGGCGCGGGGACAGTCTCGCCGCCGTCGCGCGGCGTCACGGCGTTTCGGTCGCCAGGCTGGCGGAGGCCAATGCCCTCTCCCCTTCCGCGAAGATCGCCCGAGGGGAGGTCCTCGTGATCCCGCAACGGGAGCGGGTCAAGAAGGCCTCGAAGAAGACCTCGACGAAGGTTGCATCGAAGAACCGGACGGCGACGACCTCCCGCAGCTACCGCGTCAAGGGAGGGGACACCCTGTCCCGGATCGCGCGGCGGACGGGCACAACCGTCGACTCGTTGATGGCCGCCAACAGTCTGGAGTCCCCCGATCAGATTCGGCCGGGAGACAGGCTGACGATCCCCGTCGCAGCACCCCGCTAGGTCTCG
Organism: uncultured Acidobacteriota bacterium; assembly: GCA_963801275.1. GTDB lineage: Bacteria > Acidobacteriota > Thermoanaerobaculia > UBA5066 > Gp7-AA6 > DATBFU01. Next base: position 577,986 of record CAWDEF010000001.1, read on the forward strand.
TTTCTCAACACGTTGTTCACAGCCAGGGCGGGTCATGCGGACCCCCTCTCCCGGCGGGAGAGGTTTTGGGGTGAGGGGCGCTCCTGCCGCGCCTGCCGCCGTCCGGGATGATCGGGGCGGGCTGCCTCCCTCACCCTGACCCTCTCCCCCCAACCGGGGGAGAGGGGAATTCTGGAGCCTGGGGACTCTTCAGAGGGGGCGGTAGGGTGAACAACGTCTTGAGAATTGACAGCTAGGGCGGCCGGCGAGCCGGGCCTGGCCTCGGCGCCGATTCCCTGCTAGGCTCGTGTCGTCCTCATCCCTCCCCCCCGGACGTTTCTCCTCGCACCCGAGGAGGCTTCATGCTCGCCCGTGTCCACTCCGCGGCCCTGCTCGGCATCGATGCCCGTGTGCTCGAGGTGGAGGTCGATGTCGGCAGCGGCCTTCCCGCCTTCCGAATCGTCGGCCTGCCCGACGCGAGCGTGCGCGAAGCCCGCGAGCGCGTTCGATCCGCGGTGCGGAACAGCGGGTTCCCCTTTCCGCTCGGCGCCATAACGGTCAACCTTGCACCCGCCGATTGGCGCAAGGTCGGCGCGGCCCTGGACCTTCCCTTGGCGATCGCACTGCTCCAGATCGGGGGACTGAACTTGCAGCCCGAGCGCCGCCGGGTCTTCGTCGGCGAACTCGGCCTCTCCGGCGAGCTTCGCCCGGTGCGGGGTGCACTCTGCCTCGCCCTGGCGGCCCGTGAGGCCGGATTCCAACAGATCGTGCTGCCTGCGGCCAACGCTCCGGAAGCGGCATGCGTGGGCGGCCTCGAGGTCATGCCCGTGCGTTCGGTCGCCGAAGCGGCCGGCCTCCTTTCCGGTCGGCAGCCCGTGCCCAGCCCGCCCGAGCTCCCCGCGCTCGCCGAACGGGCCTCCGGAGGCGCCGACTTCGCCGAGGTGCGCGGACAGGCGGTGGCGCGCCGCGCCCTCGAGATCGCGGCGGCCGGCGGCCACCACGCGCTTCTGGTGGGCCCGCCCGGCTCCGGCAAGACGATGATCGCGCGACGGATTCCCTCGATTCTTCCCCTCCTGACGCGGCCCGAGGCGACGGAGGTGACCCGAATTCACTCGGTGGCGGGCAGCCTTCCGGCCGGCGCCGGACTGCTGCGGACGCCTCCGTTTCGTGCGCCGCACCACGGCGTTTCTGCCGCGGGCCTGGTCGGGGGCGGCAGCCGCCCCGCCCCCGGGGAAATCTCGCTGGCGCACCGCGGCGTGCTCTTTCTCGACGAGCTGCCTGAATTCCGTCGCGATGTGCTCGAAGCCATCCGCCAGCCGCTCGAAGAGCGGCGGATCGTCGTCGTACGGGCAGGAGGAGCGTGCGTGTTTCCCTGCGACTTCCTGCTCGTGGCGGCGATGAATCCCTGCCCCTGCGGCCACGCGGGCGGTCCCGATTCCCGCTGCTCCTGCGAAGAGGGTGCGCGCAGACGCTACGCGCGCAAAGTATCCGGCCCCTTGCTCGACCGGATCGATCTGCACGTTCCTGTTCCGGCGGTGCCCTGGGGGGATCTTTCCCGGGGGGCGGCCTCCGAGTCTTCGGCCGTCATCCGCGAGCGGGTTGCCGCCGCCCGCGACCGCGCTCAAGCACGCTGCCCGGACATCCCCGGCTTCCGCAACGCAGACCTGCCGGCGGGGGGTCTCGAGGACGCAGCGGCGCTCGACTCCGCCGGGCGCCGCCTGCTCGAGGCGGCAGTTCGCCGTTTCTCCCTCTCCGTACGGGGGCTGCATCGGGCCCTTCGCGTGGCTCGGACGATCGCCGATCTCGGGCGCAGTGAACCCGTCCGCGCAGAGCACCTCTCCGAAGCACTCGGCTATCGGATGCCCGCATCGCCTGACCCTTTGGGCAGGCTTGACAGGGTCCCGGGCGGTCCATAGGATGCCTCAGCACTTCGATCAGAACATCCTGTCTCGGCGGGATGACAAGGGCGGTCCTGCGGCGTAGACGCCTCAAGTGTCCGCGGGCCCGGTCGAGGAGAAGCGGATGAGTCGGTACAGCACCATCATCTTCGTTCCCCACGCCCGTGCCCGGTTCCGCAAGTTCACCGTCTCCACGCGCCTGCTCGCCGCGGCCGGAGCGGCGGCCTTCGCGCTGCTGGTTTGCGCGGTGGCCTTCGGCTGGGCCTACCTCTCGACCTCCCGAAGGGACCGCCAATACCTCGACGCGATTGCGGAGAACGCGCGCCTGCGCGTTTCGACCCGGAAGCTGGAACACAATCTGGCCGGGCTCTCGCGGGATCTGGCCCAGTTCGAGGACAGGACGCGCCGCCTGGCGATCGTGGCCGGCCTCCCGCGAGAAGAGATCGGTCAGGGCGGGCCGTTTGAGAAAGCCGACCCCGCCTCACCGGAGGCTCGCCACGCAATCGCGGCGCGCCTGGATGCCCTCGAGTCCCAGCTCGCCCGAAGCGAGGAGGTGGCCTCCTCGACGCCCACCGTCTCACCGGTGCGGGGAGCGATGAACTCGGGCTTCGGCACCCGCCTCGACCCCTTCACAGGCTCGCCCGCGTTCCACATGGGCCTCGACATCTCGACGCGGCGGCGCGAGCCCGTCCTAGCCACCGCGGCGGGCACCGTATTTCGCAGCGGCTGGTCGGGCGACTACGGCAACGTCGTCGAGATCGACCATCCGGCCGGGTATCGGACGGTCTACGGACATCTGGACGTGATCCTGGCCAGGGCCGGGCAGGCCGTCAAGCGCGGCGATCGGATCGGCCTGGTCGGGTCCACCGGCCGCTCGACGGGTCCTCATCTCCACTACGAGGTGCGTCGGGCCGACCACCCGGTCAATCCCCTCGATTACATCCTCGACGCCCGATAACGAACCGTCCCGGCGCCGTTACACGGCCAGCCGGCGGCGGGCTCCCGACTGCGCCCGGCGGGAAATTCGAAATAAACTCCCACCGTGGCGCTGTTTACCGTCCAAATATGATCAATCGCGTCCTCGCCAAAGTCTTCGGCACCCAGCACGAGCGCGACCTGAAAAAGCTCGCGCCGCGGGTGGTCGCGATCAACGCGCTGGAGGGCTCCCTGCAGGCGCTCTCCGACGGGCAGTTGCAAGCCAAGACAGACGAGTTCCGCGCGCGCGTGAAGTCCGCTCTGGAGAAGGTCGCTCCCGAGGAGCTCAAGCAGGCGCGCGCCGAAGCCTTGGACGGCCTGCTCGAGGAGGCCTTCGCCGTGGTCCGCGAGGCCTCGCGCCGAACCCTGGGCATGCGTCCGTTCGACGTGCAGCTGATCGGAGGGATGGTGCTGCACCAGGGAAAGATCGCCGAGATGAAGACCGGCGAGGGCAAGACGCTCGTCGCGACGATGCCCGTCTACCTGAACGCGCTGACGGGTCGGGGCGTCCACGTCGTCACGGTCAACGACTATCTTGCCCGTCGCGACGCGGAGTGGATGGGCCGAATCTACCGCTTCTTGGGCCTCACGGTCGGGTGCATCCAGAACTCTCTGACCGACGACGAGCGCCAGAAGGCGTACGCCTGCGACGTCACGTACGGCACCAACAACGAGTTCGGGTTCGACTACCTGCGCGACAACATGAAGTTCGAGCTCGAGTCCATGGTCCAGCGTGGGCACGTGTTCGCGATCGTCGACGAGGTCGACTCGATCCTGATCGACGAAGCGCGCACGCCCCTGATCATTTCGGGGCCGTCCGAAGAGAACACGGAGAACTACTACCGCTGCAACCGCATCATCCCCTCCCTCGTGAAGGGAACCGAGGACAAGGACAAGGCCGGCAACAAGATCACGACCGGCGACTACCTGGTCGACGAGAAGTCACGGACCGCCGTACTCACCGAAGACGGTGTTGCGAAAGCCGAGCGGCTCTTGCGGGTCGAAAACCTCTATGAGCTGACGAACATCGATCTGCTCCACGGGGTCGAACAGGCGCTGCGTGCGCATGCCCTCTACAAGAAGGACGTCGACTACATGATCAAGGAGGGCCAGGTCCTGATCGTGGACGAGTTCACGGGCCGCGTTCTTCCTGGCCGCCGCTGGTCCGACGGGCTCCACCAGGCGGTGGAGGCCAAGGAGAACGTCAAGATCGAGCGGGAGAACCAGACCCTCGCGACCATCACGCTGCAGAACTACTTCCGCCTCTACGAGAAACTCGCCGGCATGACCGGCACGGCCGACACCGAGGCGTCGGAGTTCCACCAGATCTACTCGCTCGACGTCGTCGTGATCCCGACGAACATGCCCATGATCCGCGCGGACCACCAGGACGTCGTGTACGGGTCCGAGCGCGAGAAGTACGACGCGATCGCGGAGGAGATCGTCACCCTGCGCGAGAAGGGGCAGCCCGTGCTCGTCGGGACGGTCTCCATCGAGAAGTCGGAGCGTCTCTCCGCGCTTCTCAAGAGCCGCAAGGTTCCCCACGTCGTCTTGAACGCCAAGTTCCACGAGAAGGAGGCGGAGATCGTGGCCCAGGCCGGCCGATCGGACGCGGTGACGATCGCCACCAACATGGCCGGCCGCGGCACAGACATCGTCCTCGGAGGCAACCCTGAGGCCTTTGCCGAGCATCGCCGCAGCGAGACCCAGAACGAGGAGGAGTTCGCCCGCCTGCAGGCGAAGATCCGCGCCGAGGCGGGGGAGGACAAGAAGAGGGTTCTCGAGGCCGGGGGCCTTTTCATCGTGGGCACCGAGCGCCACGAGTCGCGCCGTGTCGACAACCAGCTGCGGGGCCGCAGCGGCCGGCAGGGCGATCCCGGCGCCTCGAGGTTCTACCTCTCGCTCGAAGACGACCTCATGCGGATCTTCGCGTCCGACCGCCTGCAGAACATCATGCGGAAGCTCGGCATGGAAGAGGGCGTTCCCATCGAGCATCGCATGGTGACCCGCGCCATCGAGCGGGCGCAGAAGCAGGTCGAGGAGCGCAACTTCGAAACCCGCAAGCACCTGCTCGAATACGACGACGTCATGAACCGGCAGCGCGAGGAGATCTACCGGCTGCGACGCCGAATCCTCGCGGGCGAGCGCGGCAAGGACGAGGTGCTGGGGCTGGCCGAGATGATTCTCGACTACCTGCTCGGGCGCCACATGGCCGACGACAAGGACGCCGCCGAGTGGGACCTTCCGGCCCTGGAGCTCGACCTCAAGGAGTACTACGGATTGGAGCCCGGCGCGCGGAGCTTCGCCGGGAGGACCCGGGAGGAGGTACGCGAGGAACTCCTCGGCGCCGTCCGGGAGACCTACGACCAGAAGGAGAAGCTCCTAGGCGACGAGACGATGAGGCTGCACGAGAAGTTCGTCATGCTCCAGATCGTCGACCAGCAGTGGAAGGACCACCTCCTCGCGATCGACCATCTCAAGGAAGGCATCGGACTCCGCGGCTACGGGCAGCGCGACCCTCTCGTCGAGTACAAGAAGGAATCTTTCGAGCTCTTCACCCTGATGAAGGAGCGCATCGAAGACCAGACCGTCCAGTACATCTTTCGCCTCCAGCCCATCGTGCGCCGCGCCGAGGAGGAGGAGGCCCCGATCGCAGTCGGCGAGGGACGGACGCGGCCCGTGGGGCTCCCCTCGAGGCGCAACCCCCAGGCCAACTACTCCTACGGCGCTGCCGCCTCCGGCGGCCACGACGCGAAGGTGGAGACCGTGCACCGGCAGGCGCCGAAGGTCGGACGCAACGATCCATGCCCCTGCGGCTCCGGAAGGAAGTTCAAGAAGTGCCACGGTACGAGCGCCGCCTGATGCCCGTCCGACGCAAGCCGGCTCCGCGCCGCGAGTCCGACATCCCCCTGGCACTCACTTTCGACGACGTCCTCCTGCTGCCGGCGCACTCGAGGGTCCATCCTCGGGACGTCGATCTGCGCACGCGCCTGACCGACGGGATCTCCCTGAACATCCCGGTCGTATCCGCCGCCATGGACACGGTGACGGAATCCCGCCTGGCCATTGCCATGGCGCAGCAGGGAGGCCTGGGCGTCATCCACAAAAATCTGACCGTCGCCGGCCAGGCCGAAGAGGTGGACAGGGTCAAGCGATCCGAATCGGGAATGATCGTGGACCCCGTGACCTGCCGTCCCGAGCAGAAGATCGGCGAGGCGCTCGAGGTGATGGCCCGCTACAAGATCTCGGGAGTGCCGGTCGTGGACCAGCAGGGAAAGCTCGTCGGCATCCTGACCAACCGCGACCTGCGCTTCGAGACGCGGCTCGACCGGCCCATCTCGATGCGCATGACCAAGGATCACCTCGTCACGACGCCCGTCGGAACCACCCTCGAGCAGGCGAAGGAGCTCCTGCACGAGCACCGGATCGAGAAGCTGCTCGTCGTGGACCGCCAGGGAAATCTGAAAGGGCTCATCACCGTCAAGGACATTCAGAAGGCCATCAAGTACCCCAACGCGGCCAAGGACGGCCTCGGCCGCCTGCGCGTGGGCGCGGCGGTCGGCGTCTCGAAGGACCTGATCGAGCGTGCCCGGGAGCTCGTGCGCGCCAAGGTGGACGTCCTGGTGCTCGATTCCTCGCACGGCCACAGCCAGGGCGTCCTCGACGCCCTGAAGCTGCTCAAGACAAAGTTCCCCTCGACACCCGTCATCGCGGGCAACGTCGCGACCGAGCAGGGGGCGCGCGACCTCGTCCGGCGGGGCGCGGACGCCGTCAAGGTCGGCATCGGACCGGGCTCGATTTGCACGACCCGAGTGGTGACCGGGGCCGGAGTGCCACAGATCCACGCGATTCACGAGTGCAAGAAGGCCACGCGCGGAACGTCCGTTCCCTTGATCGCCGACGGCGGGATCAAGTTCTCCGGCGACATCACCAAGGCGATCGCCGCCGGCGCGCACCTGGTCATGGTGGGGTCCCTCCTGGCGGGAACCGAGGAGTCCCCCGGCGAGACGATCCTCTACCAGGGCCGCACCTTCAAGGCGTACCGTGGAATGGGCTCGCTCGGCGCGATGAAGGCTGGCTCCTCCGACCGCTACTTCCAGGAGTCCATGGAGGTCGAGGCGGCGTCCAACGGTCGCCTCTCCAAGCTCGTCCCGGAAGGCATCGAGGGCATGGTGCCCTACAAAGGGAGCGTCGAGGCGCTGATCCACCAGCTGACCGGCGGCGTGCGCAGCGGCATGGGCCTGACCGGATCCCGCACGATCGAGGAGCTCCGCACGCGGGCGAGCCTGGTGCGGGTCACGTCGGCAGGACTGAGGGAGTCCCACGCCCACGACGTGATCATCACGAAGGAAGCGCCCAACTACCGCAGAGAAGAAAACTAGGCGGCTACTTCCGGGGGCGGCGCGCCTTGGTGTCCGTGCTCTCTTCCTTCTCCCATTTCTCGCGCCGCTTCTTGAGAATGGCCTCCAGGCGCTTGGAGAGCTCCCCCTCTTCGCCGGCCGCGCGCGGCCGATAGTAGCGGCGCCCGCGCAGCGCCTCGGGCAGGCACTCGATACCCCCGACGCCTTCAGGCTCGGCATGGGCATAGCGATAGCCGAGGCCGTAGCCGACTTCCTTCATGAGCCGCGTGACGGCGTTGCGAATCACCGGGGGCACCGGCTCCGCGGGCTTCTCGGCGACATCGGTCTTCGCCTCGGTCTCGGCCTCGTACAGGGCGTTCGACTTGGGCGCCAGGGCGCAATACACGGCCGCCTGCACCAGCGCGAGCGAGCCTTCGGGCAGGCCGAGAAAGTCGAAGGCCTCCTTCGCGTCGAGCGCGACGGATAGCGCCCGAGGGTCAGCCAGCCCGACGTCCTCGGAGGCGAACCGCACGATCCGACGGGCCACGTAGAGCGCATCCTCGCCCGCCTCGAGCATCCGCACGAGCCAGTAGACGGTGGCGTCCGGATCCGACTCGCGCATCGACTTGTGGAGCGCCGAGATGAGGTTGTAATGCTCCTCGCCCGCCTTGTCATAGAGGAGAACCTTTCGCTGCAGCAGCTCCCGGAGGCGCGACACCTCGATCCGCTTGGTCTTGCCGGCTTCGGCGTCGGCCGCCGCCGCTTCGAGCAGATTCAGGGCTCGCCGCGCGTCGCCGCCCGAGGTCTGGGCGATGAAGGAGAGCGCCTCGTCGTCCAGCCGGAAATCGCGGGCACCGAGCCCCCTCGGGATGTCCTGCAGCGTGCGCCGGACGATGCGCGCGATCGCCTCGGGTGCCAGCGGCTCGAGGACGACGACTTTGCACCGGGACAGCAGCGCCCCGTTCAATTCGAAGGAAGGATTCTCGGTCGTCGCCCCGATCAGGACGACGTCGCCCGACTCGATGAACGGAAGGAAAACGTCCTGCTGGGACCGGTTGAAGCGGTGGATCTCGTCCAGAAAAAGGATCGTGCGCTTGCCGGTGCGGCTGCGCTGCCGCTTGGCGCCCTCGAGCACATCGCGCATCTCCTTGACGCCGGTCGCCACGGCCGAATACGAAAGAAACGTCGAGGCGGTTTGAGCGGCCACGAGCCGGGCCAGGGTCGTCTTTCCGACGCCCGGAGGGCCCCACAGGACCAGAGACGGGACGCGGTCCTCGGCGATGGCGCGGCGCAGAAAGCCGTTGCCCCCCACGACCTCTTCGGGGCCTTCCACCTCGTCGAGGGAGCGTGGCCGCATGCGGTCGGCGAGCAGCGTGTCGGCGGCGGGCGCGCCGTCGCGACCCGCCTCCCGCGACGGATCGCTTTCGAAGAGGTCCGTCATCGTCCCTCGAGCCTCCGCCGGCAGGCCTCGGAACAGACCTCGATCCGCTCGTCGCCGAGACGGCCCGCCACCGCCAGGCTCCTGTCGAACCAGACCCCGCAGATCGGGTCCCTCGCCATCTGTCCCTCCTTCGGCAGCGGCCGCGCGGTCGGGCGGCCGCCCCGCATCCACGCCGCCAAGACCGCCCGCAGAGCCCGCAGAACGGCCAGCGCGAGAAAAACCAGAATCAGCACCAGGACGAGCCGCGCCACGGTCTAAGCCTTCGGGCGGAGGCCGTCGATCTGCTGCTGCAGGCGGTCCAGGTTGGGAGTCTCGGGATATCGGCGCTTCAACTCTTCGAAGGCCCGCCGCGCGGCGGCCGGGTCGCGGATGTCGAAAGCCTGGACGAGGACCAGGTTGAGCAGCGACTGCCAGTGATCGGGGTCCGCCGCGCGAGCCTTGGTGAAGAGAGAGACGGCCCGGGAGAACTCGCCGCGATTGCGGTAGCAGGCGCCCAGATCCGACAGCACGTTGGGGTCGCTCGGTGCCTTTCGCAGCGCCTTCTGGTACGCGCGGATGGCCTGGTCCCAGTCCTCCCGGTCGTAGTACGCGTTGCCAAGCTCGGTCCAGAGGCGCGGATTCTCGGGGTCCCTCTCGAGCGAGCCTCGAAGCTCCGCGACCCGGCCGCCACCGCCGGGACGCGCCCCCGAAGCCGTTCCGCCGGCTCCCGGACGCCCTCCGCCTCCGGCGAAGTAGCCCCCAATGAAGCCGAGCAACAGACCGACGACGAGCGGCACGATCGCCGTTCTGGCGGCTCCCGGCGTCCCCTTCACGGCGACTCCTCCTTCTCCTCTTCGCGGACCGCTTTCCAGAGCCCTCCGCCGGTGTCCCCGGTGCCGAAGGTCGTGGCCTCCCAGGTGCCCGAGATCTCCTTTCCCTCCGGCGACACCCTGCCGTAGAAAATCGCGTTGAAGCCGAGCTTGGAGTCCACGCGTTCCAGCCGGACGCGCTCGTTGACGAACGTGCCCCGCAGCGAGCCCGTCGCGCCCCCCTCGAGTGCGTACTCCCCGGACACGATCGTCCCCTGCAGGCTCAGGCGAAACACACCGCGCTGCTCCCCGGGCTGGACGACGACCGACCACCTGCCGTTGAGCAGGTCGCCCGGTTTGCGGGCCAGGGTCTCGGTTTCGAGCATCGCAACGCGGCGCCGCCGGTCTACCACGCGCTCGGCGATCAGGCGCCGCCTGTCGAGCAGCGCACGAACATCCTGTTCGGCCGACGACAGCGTCTCCTCCCGCCGGACGAGCTCGTCCGAGCCCTCGGCGCCGCGGGCCGCTTCGGACACCGCGCGGCAGGCGGTCGACAGGTCGGCCAGGGCCGCCTCGAGCCGATGGGTGACCTCTGCGAGCCGGCCGTTATCGGCGGAAAGCAGCCGCCGCTCCCGCGTCAGCTCCGCCCGTGCCGCGTCTGCGGCCGTGTCCCCCGCGATCCCGCCCGAGACGAGCAGCGCGACGAGAGCGAGGACCGCGGGGCGCTTCATGCTGGGCGGATTCTAGACCCGCAGCGCCGCAGAGGACGCAGATGCGGCAGCCTGTGGAAAAAAAGAGGGAGGCTCACGCCTCCCCCCTCTTCCCGCGTCGGGCTCCGGTCAGTGCGAGGCCTGTGCCTCCACCGAACGCGGTGAAGCGCCGCGGCTCTGAGCGGATTTGGCGAGCGCCCGATCGACCTGGCGCTCGACCTCCTGCTCGTCCATGCCGTTGATCACCGCGATCTCGGAGATGATCAAATATCGGGCACGCTCGTACATCTTCTTCTCCCGGAATGACAGGGTCTTGCGGGCGGAGATGTAGTTGAGCGTCTTCAAGACATCGGCGATGTCCTGAAGCCGGCCGCTCTTCATTTTGTCGAGATTCTGCTTGTACCGACCCTTCCAGTCTCCCGAGGCCGAGAACCGCCCGTCCGCCAGCATCTTCATCAGCCCGGTGATGTCCTTGCGCTGGGTCAGACGCCGCAGGCCGATCAGGTCCGTGTTCCCGATGGGAACCATCACCTTGGAGTTGTTCGCCAAGAGGCGGAGGTGATAGAAGCTGCGCGGAGAGACCGGTTCGGTTCCGAAGCCTTCGCCGATCTTCTCGACGACCGAAACGCCGTGGTTGGGGTACACGACTTTCTCACCCACTCTGAAGCTCACTCAATCCTCCTAAAAGTAAAAAAACCGATACGCGGAACCAAAGATTTTAAGGCAAAAGTGGCAAAAAGGCAACCCTGACAGGAGTTTAGGGGAACATCGTGGCCGCGGTGTTTGCGTGCGGTTCCCCGGCTTCGAGGCTAAAATCCTCACCTCCGGGGGCTTAGACCCGGTTCCTCCCCAATCGGGCCGGAGTGGCGGAATGGCAGACGCAGGGGACTCAAAATCCCCCGCTCCTAGCGGGCATGAGGGTTCGACTCCCTCCTCCGGCACCATCATCGCGAAACAGCCTCCTAGCGGGAGCTGCTTGTCGGCGATGGGGAGGGAGGTCTTTCGCTCCGACAGGCAGGCGGAATCGGGCCGAAGAGCCGCTCGATCGTACGCGTGACGTCGACGGGTTCTCGACCGGCCTGGACCATCGCCTCCTTGATCCGCTCGTTCATGGGCCAGGGCCAGAGGGGCATGCCGGTCAGGACTCCGTCGTGGTACTGAAAGCACAGGGACGCCCCTCCCTTCTCGCCCGGAAGGAAGACACTCGCCCCCGAGGATCCGTAGAGTGCCGCGGGCGAGGCCGCCTCGACACCGTCACGAACGTCCCACTGCTTCGGCGAGGCGACGCGAAGGCGCCCTCGGAAGGCCGTCAGACTCCGCGCATTGAGCGCCCAGTCTGTCGAAGAGCAGGGCACCTCCGGAGCGGCATACGTGCAGTTTCCGAGGAGGATGGCGTCCTTGCCCGAGGTGCCTTCTGGCCACAAGGCGACGACGTTCTCGAGAGTGACACTCTCCACCTGCGTGGAAAAGACGAGTCGGGGCAGGGCCCCCGCCTCCACACCGGATAGCACGTAGGCCAGACTCCCCAGATAGCGGGAGTTCGCCCGGCGGTTGGGCTGGCCACGCGAAAAGGCATCGGCGGTGAGCACAGCGTACATCTGATCGATCCTGCGGTCGGTCACGAGGCACGTCCCGTCCGGTTGGAGCTCACCCACGCCGCAGGTGATCTTGCGGTGGTTGTACTCACTCCATACACCGGCCACGAATGGCTTCCCGTTGTTGAAAAGTATGTACCGCTCGGGCATCAGGTTGCGCCAGGTTCCAATTGCGTTCTCGACCGTAAGGTTGCGGCTGTTGTAGATCAGAGAAAAGGTCATCTTCGGGCCCTTGTTGATCGATCGGTTCCACTCGCCCCACGCGCGGCGGATCGTTGCCGGGCCATTGGTCTGGAAGTATGAATAGATCTTGCGGCCCGAGCCGAAACCCGCAGTGTCCTCAAGAAGGGTATCGCTGCCGTAGGCGATGGAAAAGACCATCGAATTCTGATCGACTGCCGCATCCCAGGCGACGACACGGTTCAGCGAAATGGCCCTGGTTCGCGAGAGAAACACGACATCGAGCCGCGAGCAGCAGGCATTCACGCCCTCGATCGACATGTACTCGTTCTTGCGGAGAACGACCGGGAGATTCCGGCCCTCACCATCGATGAGAACTCTCCCGTCGTGGACGGCCCGGATGCGGATCCGGCGCTCCGCCGATCCGTTGACCGAAGGGGGCGGAGCGATCATCGACGAGGCGCCTCGATAACGCCCGTCGAGTAGCCAGAGCGTGTCTCCTGGCTGTGCGGCTCGCCAGAACCGCTCGATGGAGGACGGCTCCGAGGCGGATCGGCCGCTGCCTCCACCGTCGGGAGACGCGTAGAAGTCCTTATTGCCGACTCGTTCTGCCGCGGTCGCATCCGAAACGATCGCCGAACCGTAGACGAGCGCCGCAGTCAGGGCGAACAGATTCAGACGCCGGTGGGCGATCTCCGATCCTCCCCTTCGCTGCAGAAGAGCCCGGATCCTAGTGCTCGAGCCCGTACTCCTTGATCTTGTTGTAGATCGTCTTGAGCGACAGCTTGAGCAGCTCGGCGGTCTTGCGCTTGTTGCCGCGCGCAAACTCGAGGGTCTTCTGGATCAGCCGCCGCTCGACGTCCGCCAGCGAGTCGCCGACGGCGATCCGCACGACGGGGGCCTTCTTCCGGCGCACGCGCCGCGATGCGAGCGGCCGGCCGAGGACGGACCTGACGACGGTCGGACCGATCGCCCGGCCTTCGGCCAGTCGTGCCGCCCGGCGCACGACCACCTTGAGCTCCCAGACGTTTCCCGGCCAGTCGTGCGCGCACAGGGCATCGATCGCTTCCGGGTCGAATGTGAGGGCGGCGTCGACCTCGTGCAGGAACTGCCTCGCAAGCACCTCCACGTCCCCTCCCCGCTCCCTCAGGGGAGGCAAGTGGACGATGTGATCGGCCAGGCTCTCCGCAAGCGCGGGGTTCAGGAGGCCACCCGCGACCGCGCGCTGCGGGTCCTCGTCAGTCGAAAGCAGGAGCCGGCGGCCGGACGGGCGCTCGATCTCCAGAAGCAGCCGCGCCTGCACGTCCGTCGACTGGCGCTCGAGTCCCGCCACGAAGAGCGACCCTCCGGAGGCGGATGCCTCGACAGCTCCCTCCGAATCGACGCTCGCACGGAACGGCTCCGAGCCCCTCGCCGAAAGCCGGTGCAGCGCGCGAGCGGCCGCCTCCTTCTCGGTGCCGGCCTCGCCCGTGATGAGGACCGCCGACTCGAGCGACGCCTCTTTTTCGAGCGAGAGGAGCGCGGCCTTCCAGGGGTCCGACCGACCGGGCAGCGTGACCGCGATCTCGGCGCGCGCCAGGCGAAGGCGCATCTCTTCGAGCCACCCCTCGCGCTCTCGCCGCGCGGCGAACCGGGCCCGCAGCAGCGCGACGCGCCCCTCCGAGACGGGACGCCAGAGGAAATCGTGCGCCCCCGCGGCCATCGCGCGGACACCGTCCTCCAGCCGCAAACCATCGATCAGGGCATAGACCCCGCGGTGCGGATCGGAATTGCGGGCCTCCGCGAGAAACTCCGTGGCCTGGCCACCGGGAGCGTCCAGCGCCACGATGACGGTGTCGGGGAGAAACTCGACCAGGTGCCGCGCGGCCTCCGAAAGTGTCGCCACGCCGCGCACCTGGTCCCCAGCCGCGGAGAAGGCCTGCCGCAGGCAGTCGCGGGATTCAACCTCAGGGTCGACCAAAAGGACTCTCATGGCCGGAGGCAGGATTCTAGCAGGGTGCTGAAGACAGGGTTCCGGGCGGCGTGACCACCCCTTCGGGTCAGATGCACGGAGGGGCACGACGCCGGTTCCGGGCGCGACGCTGACATCCATTTTTCAGCACCCTGCGACCCCGCGCCGCGCCCGTTCCGCTCAGACCCTGCCGGGCAGCCGAATCCCGAGCGAAGGCCACAGGGCGTCCACGCGCGCCTTCACCTCCGGGCTCATGAGGATCTCCGGCGGCCAGGGCCGCTCGAAGCCCTCGCCCTTCCATTTGCGCGTCGCGTCGATCCCCATCTTGCTGCCGTAGCAGGGCAGCCGGGAAGCGAAGTCGAGTTCGTCGACCGGGCCGCGAACGAACTCGATGTCCCGCTCGGGATCGATCGCGGTCAGAACCCGCCATAGCAGCTCAGGTCTTGCCCGCAGATCGACGTCCGCGTCCACGACGACGACCGTCTTGGTGAACATCATCTGTCCGGTTCCCCAGATGGCGTGCATGGTCTTGCGCGCGTGGCCAGGAAAGCGCTTGTCGATCGAAACGATCATCAGGTTGTGGAAGATCCCCTCGACGGGCAGAGACATGTCCACGACCTCGGGAATCGTCTTCTTCACGAGCGGTAGGAACAGACGTTCGACCGCTTCGCCGAGGAATCCGTCCTCCATCGGCGGCCGTCCGACGATCGTCGTCAGGTACGTCGGGCGTCGGCGGCGCGTCATGGCCGTCACGTGAAAGACCGGAAAATCGTCCTCGAGCGAGTAGAAGCCCGTGTGGTCCCCGAAGGGTCCCTCCCGGCGGCGCTGGCCCGGTTCCACGTAGCCCTCGAGAACGATTTCGGCTTCGGCCGGCACGAGCAGGTTTATGGTCTTCGCCGCGACGAGTGGGACGGCCTCTCCCCGCAGGAATCCCGCGAACAGAAGCTCGGAGATGCCCGGCGGCAGCGGCGCGATGGCCGAGAAGACCGTCGCGGGATCACAGCCGATCGCGACCGCCACCTCCATGCGCCGCCCCTCGCGCTCGTAGCCCCGCGCCTGTCCGGCTCCGTCCTTGTGCTTCTGCCAGTGCATGCCGGTCGAGGCGCGGTCGAAGACCTGCATGCGGTACATGCCGACATTTGTCTTTCCCGAGACCGGGTCACGCGTGATCACGAGCGGCATCGTGATGAAGGGTCCCGCGTCTCCCGGCCAGCACGTGATGACGGGAAGCTTGCCCAGGTCCACGTCGTCTCCCGTCTCCACGACGTCCTGGCAGGCCCCCGCCCGCACCGTCTTCGGAAAAACGGCGGCGAGCTCGGTCAGCCGAGGCAGCGCCTTGAGCTTTTCGAGCATTCCCTCGGGCGGCTCCGGATCGAGAAAGAACTGGAGACGCCGCTCCCAGTCCTCGAAGGACGAGATCTCGAGGGCCATGAGCATCCGGCGCCGGGAGGCGAAGAGATTGATCGCCACGGGCATCGAGGAGCCCTGCACGTTCTCGAAGAGCAGCGCCGGCCCCCCGCCCTTGACCGCCCGGTCGGCGATCTCGGTGATCTCCAGGCGCGGCGACACCGTCGCCCGGACCCGCGCGAGATCTCCCGCGCGCTCCAGAGCCTCGAGAAACGCGCTGAGGTCTCGGTACGCCATCGTCGCGGCCGCGATTATCCCGCAGCCTGCAGGCTGACGTCCGCTTCGATGGCGCCGACGACCTCTCCCCTCGCGTTGTGAATCGCCGCCAGCCGATACCCGGACAGAGCGGAGCGCGCCCGCTCCGGCAGCAGCCCCGCGCGGTCGAGCAGGGCCAGGGTCACCGCGTCCCGTGGCCTCGAGGAGCCGTCCTCGATCTTCAGGGCGATTCCGACCGAGCGGCCGCCCTCCGTTTCCTGCCGGCGAACGCCGACCGCGTAGACACCTTCCGCTCCCTCCTTTCCGATCCAGGCCCCTCGGCCAGCCCGAAGGAAGTCGGTGGTGAACCGTCCTGTCCCGGCCACCATGTCGGGGCTCGCCGTCATGGCGCGGACGAGTCTGCGCCTCGCCGAAGCCCGCGTCGCACTCTCCCCGGGAAGGGCGGAGGACGCGAGCAGCCGCGCGTAGCCCCGCGCCAGCGCGGAGAGAGGCAGGAAGAACACCGGCAGATTGCAGCCGTCGACCGCCAGAGGAATTTCGGCCGCCGGCACGCCGCAGAGGTCCGACACGCTGCGAAGGATTTCCTTCTGGATCGGGTGGGCCGGATCGGTGTAGCCCGAAGAAGGGAATCCGTGCAGGCGACACGCGAGCAGGATCCCGGCGTGTTTTCCGGAGCAGTTGTTGTGGAGCGGGCCGGGCCGCCGCCCGCGACGCGCAAGCGCTCGCCCCGAGGCTTCATGCATGGGCCAGTGCGATCCGCACGCCAGGTCGCGCTCCCGAAAACCCCCGCGTGCGAGCAGCCGCGCGGCCACGCGAACGTGTCCGGGCTCACCGCCGTGCGAGGCGCACATCAGCGCGATCTCGTCGTCTCCCAGGCGAAAGGCCCGCTCTCCTCCGGCCTCGAGCAGCGGCATCGCCTGGAACGGTTTTGCGGCCGAGCGGAGCCAGATGCCGTGCTCCGGGTCGCCCACGCTACCCAACAGGTGCCCGTCCGCATTCAGGACCGCGGCGAAGGCTCGGTGCCGTGATTCGACCCGGCCTCCGCGAAGGACTCGAGCAACAACCGGAGGAGCGGCGCGGACGCGGACGCTCCGGTCCTTGGCGCGATCAGGGCTCACGCATCTGCTCGCTGGCGCACGAAGCCCCGAGTATAAGGGCGCATGCGCCGCCGACCGGCGCGGAAATAATCGGGCCGGGAGGCCCGTTTCGGTGGCCGATGCGCGCTGCTTTGCTTGCCGTCGGCCTGGGACTGGCCGCATGCCTGGGTGTCGCGCAGGAGTCTCCGGTGACGTTCCCGGACCTGGAGTTGGCGGGGGCCGATGGAGGCTCGGTGCGGCTCTCGCAGTTGAAAGGCAACGTCGTTCTCTTGAATGTCTGGGCGACCTGGTGCGGGCCATGCCGCCTCGAGCTGCCGGTTGTCCAGAAGATGTATGACCGCTACAGCGACCGCAATTTCGTCGTTCTGGCCGTCAACATCGACGCCGACCGCCGCCGGATCGAGCCCTTCTTGAAGCACTACAACCTTTCTCTGCCGATCTATTACGCGGCGCCGGAAGAGGCCGGCGCCATGACCGAGGGAGGCATTCCCTCCACGTTCATCCTGGGGCCCGATCGGGCCTTGATCGACCGGGCCGTCGGCTACTCCCCGGATGTGGAAGAGCGGTGGAAGCGCGTTCTCGAAAAGCATTTGAAGACGCGCAAGGCGTCGGCGCGCTGAGCTCATCACTCCCGAACAACACGGAGGTCTCGCAATGAAGCTTCGTGTCCTCTCGCTTGCGGCTGCCGCCGTTCTCTCGGCCCCTCTCCTCTTCGCGCAGGTCCGACAGGGCACCGTCGAGCTCGAGCCATTCGCCGGATATCTCTTCGGCGGACGGTTCTCGCGCGGATCGACGGCGCTCTTCCCGTATTCGGTGAACGTCGATGACGCTCCGATCTACGGGGGGCGTGTCGGGTTCAACGCGACGAGCCTCTTCGAGATCGAGTTTCAGTATTCGCAGAGCAACACGTCCTTCGTCACGGGAGACAACGGAGGGATCTTCGGCCCCGGCCCGAATACGCTCGGCGACCTGAAGATCCAGTACTTTCTCGCATACACGACCTTCAATTTCGGCCACTCGCGGTTCGTGCCCTACTTCACGCTGGGCGCCGGGGCCGCGGAGTTGACCCCGAAGGTCGCCAACGTCAACGCCTCCTCGGACACCCGCTTCACCGCGAGCTTCGGGGCCGGAATCAAGATCTTCCTCTCGCCGCATTTCGCGCTTCGCCTCGATGGGCGCGGCTACTCGACCTCGCTCGGTAACGGCAATTACGACTCGTGCGACCCGTACGGGTGCACGAACTCGAACTGGCTGACCAATGGATCGGCCACGGGCGGGATCATCGTCGCGTTCTGAGGCGGCGCCCTAGGGGCGCGGGGCCCGGGATATCCGCACTTTCCGACGCCCCTCCGGCAGGGTCTCGAGGGCCACGCGGACCGTCGGCGGCAGAATGGCCTCGAGCGATCGATTCGGCCATTCGACGAGAAGCGGAGCGCCCCGGACGGATTCGGGCAACGCCAGGACCTCGAGCTCGCGCGGCGTGTCCCTCAACCGGTAGAGGTCGAGGTGCCGCAGGACGACGCCCCCACCCTGTCCTGCGTATTCATGCAGCAAGGCAAATGTCGGGGACGCGACCTGGCGCGGGCCCGCGGACAGGCCGCGAGCGATTCCGCGGGCGAGACAGGTCTTGCCCGCCCCGAGATCGCCGACCAGATACACGACGTCGGCCGACGCGAGGGTCGACGCGATACGGTGCCCGAGCGCTTCGGTCTCCTCCTCGCTCCCGGTAACGGCTTCCGAGTCCTGGGGAATCAGCGGTTCGCCTCGCCTTCTGAGAGCCCGACCGTACAAAGCGTTCTGCGCGCCAGTGGCAGGGCGTCGGCCAACTCGTGCGCGAGCAGACCCGCATCGCCGAGCCGGCGCGCCAAGAGCTCACCCGCCGCGCCGTGCAACCAGGCGCCCGCCCGCGCCGCGTCCGCCAGGCCCATTCCTCCGGCGACCAGGGCTCCGATCGCTCCTGCCAGCACGTCTCCGGACCCGGCCGTCGCCATCAGCGGCGTTCCCGTAGGATTCACCGTCACGGATCGGCCGGACTCGGAGGCGACCAGACTCGACGCTCCCTTCAGAAGCGCGACCGCGCGGCTTTCCCGCGCAAGGCGCCGCGCGGCGGCGACTCGGTCCGCCTGGACCTGGCGCGTCGAAAGGCCGAGGAGGCGCGCCGCCTCGCCCGGATGGGGAGTCAGGAGCCGTGTGGCGAAAATCCGAGGCCTCCCGGCAAACGCATTCAAAGCGTCCGCATCGCAGACCAGCGGGATCCGGGCCCGGAGAACGTGCCGGAGGAACGCGACGGTTCCAGGGGCCGTGGAAAGCCCCGGGCCCACCACGGCGGCGTCGAAGGACCGCAGGGCGGAAAGCGCGCGAGTGGCCCCCTCCTCCGAAAGGGCTCCGTCCCGCTCCGGAAGTCCGAGCGCCATGGCCTCCGGGAGCGCGGTGACGAGAGAACCCTGCAGGGAATCCGCGCAGAAGACCGTGACGAGCCCGGCACCGGCCCGCAGGGCACCCCGCGCCGCCAGGATCGCGGCGCCGAACTTTTCGCGAGAGCCCGCGATGATCGCCAGTCGCCCGAAGCGACCCTTGTGAGAGTCCCCCGGCCGGGGCAGAAACAGTCGGCGCACGTCCGCAGCCTCGACCAGATCGAGACCGGAACGCACCTTCCGAAGAATCGCGCGCGAAATTCCGATGTCCGCGATCTCGATCGATCCACAGCTCTCCCGCGCCGGAAAGGACACGTGGCAGATCTTCGGCGCCCCGAATGCGACCGTTCGCGAGGCGCGGATCGCCACACCGATCCGCGCGCCCGTGTCCGATGAGAAACCGGAAGGCAGATCTGCGGCAAGGACCGGCAGGCCGCAGCGGTTGATCGCCTCCACGACCCTCGCCGCCCGGCCCGAGAGGGGCCGACCCAGCCCCGTGCCGAAGAGAGCGTCCAGGACACCGTCCACCTCCGCGAGCGCCCGTGAAAGCGTCGCCGCCCCTCCGCGCGAGTCCAGAGAAAGGACCGGCACCCTGGCTGCGATCGCCCGTCTCAGGTTCTCGGCCGCATCGTCTCGATAGGCCCCCGGATCGGCCAGGGTGAGGACGCGCGGGGCTAGACCACGCTGGGCGAGCAAACGGGCCGCGGCGAGCCCATCTCCGCCGTTGTTGCCCGGCCCGCAAACCACGGCGATGCGGCGCCAGTCGGGATAGGCGCGGCGCAGGGAATCCACGAGAGCCGAAGCCGCGCTTTCCATCAGCTGCGCCGAGGGGATCCCTCCCCGGATCGCTTCCGCGTCCGCCTTCCTCATGCTCGCCGCGTCGAGCACCGGGATCATGACGCGCCCCCTCGCGTCCGCGAAAGCACGGCTGCGGTCGCGGCCGGAAAGTCCGGCTCCTCGGGATCCCAGGCGGCGAGGTCCTTGCGCAGCCGCGCCAGATCTTCGGGCCGGTCCACGTCGTAGGAGCCGGCCAGCAAGGCGAAGCGAAGACCGGCACCGGCGAATCTTTCGAGCGTGACCCCGAGAACCCGCGGCGAAGACCAGGGGATCTCGCGAAAAACTTCTTCTGCAGGCGCGCCGCGGCCAAGACCGATTGCGCAATACCCGCCGTCCTCGGCCGGGATCACCGCGGCCTCATGGCCCGCCTCGAGCAAGCCCAGGACCTCCTCGAGGCGGTCCCGCGCGAGGACAGGATGGTCCGACCCGACGGCCAGAGCCGATCTGGCTCCGCGCCGGAACTCTTCGCGAAACGCCGCCAGGAGCCGGGCGCCCAGATCGCCCTCCGCCTGACGCTCTCGGCGCCAGGGGCTCGGGAAAAGCTCCCCGAGCCCCGGAGCGTTCGGGTCCCCGTCTGCGAACAGAACCGCCGACCAGGCGGCCGGGGGACCGTACCCGCGCGCGGCATCCTCGAGAAACGCTCGGTAGAGGCGCGCGGCTCCCTCGGCACCGAGCACCGGCTCGAGGCGCGTCTTCACCTGGCCCGCCTTGGGGGTCCTGGCAAAGAGAATCAGGGACGGAGGCCCCGGCTCCATGCACCGATTATCGGTCAGCCGCCGCCTGGAACGCCCGATTCTCCGCGCCTAGTGGACTGTAACGTCTGATGTGGGAGTGATTCGTCTGGAAGGATCGAAGTACTTCCACTTCACGGTTTTGGGTGCTTGGTTGTAGTGACGGATGTAGCGCATGAGTTTTCTCTTGAGGTCTGGGACCGAGGTGAACACGCCTCGGGTGATGACGTCTCGCTCGATCTTGGCGAACCAGAGTTCCACCTGGTTGAGCCAGGAGGAGTAGGTCGGAGTGAAGTGGATGCGGACGTTCTTGTGACGATCGAGGAACGCGTCGACTTGGGCGGTCTTGTGGGCCGAGAGGTTGTCGGCGATCACGTGGATTTCTTTGCCTCGGGGCTGGTTGACTACGATATCGGTCAAGAAGGCGACGAACTCAGCCGAGGTGTGGCGCGCAGCCGTCTTGCCGAGGACTTGTCCGGTTCGAGTGTTGAAGGCCGCGTACAGCGAGAGCGTGCCGTGCCGGTAGTACTCGAAGCCATGCCGTTCGGCACGCCCTGGCGAGAGGGGCAACACGGGATCGAGCCGATCGAGTGCCTGGATGGCCGTTTTTTCATCGACACAGAACACCGCGGCATGCTGCGGCGGGTGCAGGTAGAGCGCAAGGATGTCGGCGGCCTTCGTCTCGAAGTCGGGGTCATCGGAAGCCATGTACCGATCCAGCCGATGCGGCTTGAGGCTGTGCTTACGCCACACCCGAGCGATCATCATGTGGGACACCGAAAGCCGCTCCCCGAGCTTACGGGTGCTCCAGTGCGTCGAGCCGTCCGCGGGCTTGCGCTTGATGGTCCACTCGAGAATCCGGGCTTCCAGCTGCGGCGTCAGAATCTTTGCGCCTTGCCCGGCGTGGCGCGAGAACAGGCCCGCCAGCCGCTCGGCAACGAAACGCTTACTCCACCGGTCGATGAAGCCGTCGTTGCAGGCGAGCTTGTCGCGGATCTCCGCCCAGGTGTCTCCGGCCTCGAGCCTCAGAATCAGCCGCGCACGACGGGCATCGTCTGCTCGACCGGCTTGACTCGTTGCTCGTTGCATCAGCTCCAACCGCTCGCCTTTCGACAACGTAATCGTGCCTCTCATGGACACGAGTATACTGCCGTTTTAACTGTTACGGTTCACTAGGAGCCAGGGTTGGCCGAGGCCTTCTTTTCGGGAGGAAGCACGGAGATGAAGAAACTCTTCTGGACGTACGAGGTCACGTTGGTCACTCCGTCCCGCAGCGCCACCGAGAGCTTCTGGCCGCCCGGCACGCAGATCAGCGAAACATCGTAGTAGTAGTCCCGGGACTGCGCCTTCTGGAAGTCCTTGCCCGGGACCTCGACCTTCTGGCGCTGGACGGCCAGGTCCGACTGCTTGTCGGACGCGTCGAGCACGACGAAGTAGACGCTGAAGCTTCCCTCGTAGCGGTCTCCCGACGGGACGAGGCCGAGCCTGCCGATCGGCACCGCGATCCGGACGGGCATCAGATAGTAATCCTTGTCGTAGGGTTTGGCCTGGCCCATCGAGACCGTCACTCCGAGCGGGTTTTCGTTGCGCGGATAGTGCAGGCTCGCGAGCACCGTCTCGGCCGTCTTCGTCTCGACCGACTTCTCGAGCAGACCCCGCCGCGTGCGCACCGTCAAGCCCTTTCGCTTGACCTTCACTTCGATCGAGTGCGGCTTGTCGACGGAAGCCTTGGAGGATCGGAATCCGAGCGAGTAGAAGTTGGAGAAGTCCGATGCGAGGTCGTCCAGGCTGTCTCTCCAGTCGTTGGTGTTGATGGCGGCCAGCCCGCCGGTCTGCTCCGCCATCATCTGGAGGGGCGCCTGCATGTTCGTCCGCATGACGAAGGCCGAGGGACGCACGTCCATCGACCTGTTCTCCGCCGTGATCATGTCGTCCACCGCGAGGCCCGACGCGTCGAGCGCCCAGATCGTGACGCCCTGGGCGTTGGCCTCCTGGACGATGCTGGCGTAACGGGAGTTCATGTCGAATTCGAACTGGTTGAGCGAGGTGGTCTGCTCCCGGAATTTCTGCTGGATCGTGTCGTAGAGCTCGAGCCCGACGGTCGAGGGCAGGCCTTCGGACATGTAGACGAGAACCTTGCGTCCCGTGACGCCGGCGAGCCCGTCGATCGTGGTCTTGATGCCATCCACGGCAAACTCGAGCTCGTTGCGGTAGGCCTGCGCAAACTGGCGGGCGATCAGGTCGGCCTGCGACGCGCTCTGGGCGTCGTTGATCCGGGAGACGGCGTCGCGGCGGTCGGAAGCGTGCGACGTCGCGCTCCCGGTCTCGCCCTCGATCTGCTCGAGAACGGCGATCACCTCGCTGGGATCGGACGTGAAGCGGCGACGGACCTTCAGGGACCGGTTGAAGACGACGACCATCGCCTCGGCCTGCTTCCCGACCGTCTGCCGAACGAATTCTTTCAGGCTCTTGAACATCCGGTTGCGGTTCAAGGGCTGAATGTTCAGGTTGTCGACGTAAAGCACGTAGCGCGCCTTGAGCTCGTCGGGCACCGCCTCGGCGGCCGCCGGCTCCTCGATCGAGACGGTCTTACCGTCCTCCAGGAGGAGCTTTCCACCGGAAACCGCATAGAAGTTGGTGATCGTCTGGGGAATGTTGTCCTGGAGCACCAGAAAGTCGTCTTTCGTCAGTCCACTGACCCGCTTGCCCTTCGAGTCCGTGACGATGACGTCGATGTTGGTGATCGAGACCTCGACGCTCTCGGCGACGGGAGGAAGGCCTTGGGACTGTTGCGCCGCCGGCTTCTCCTGAGCCCGACCCGCCTCCGCGGCGGCCAGGGCCAGGACCAGAACCAGCAGTCTCTTCAAATTGGGCTCCTCCTCTCATGACCGCAAGTGCCTGCCGAAAGCCAAAATTCCCGCCCGGAACGAGTCGCGGGGCCTTCCCCAAAAACCCTGTTGCTTTGTCGGGGGGAATTCAACAGAATTCGGCCTCTCCGGGCCGGGCTCGCCGCGTCCGGGTTCGGAAGCGAAAGAGCAAGGAGCGTTTCAGGATGCCTCGATACGGGCAGCGCGCAGTCGCCATTGCCTCCCTCGCCCTGGCTCTTCTGGCCACAGCGGCGTGCGACAAGATCGCTTCCAAGCAGGCCACCAAGAAGGGAAACGAGTTCTTCAAGGCGGGCAAGTACGAGACGGCGCTGGCGAGCTACCAGGAGGCGCAGCGCCTGGACCCCGGCGCGACCAAGCTCAAGAAGAACATCGGCCTTGCCTACATGGGCCTTTATCAACCCGGCTCCAAGCATCCCAAGGACCTGGAGTACGCGGCCAAGGCCATCGACAACCTCAAGGAATACGTCACGGAGTACCCGGATGACCGGCGTGCACGGGAATTTCTGGTCTCGATGTACCTCGCCACGGACCGCTACGACGAAGCCATCGGCTTCTACGAGCAGATGCTGAAGACCAACCCGACCGACACGAAGGCGATGGGCTCGATCGCGTCCATGTACTTCAAGAAGGGCGACTTCGATCAGGGCATGGAATGGCAGAAGAAGGTCGCGGACGCCGAGGGGAGTAATCCCGATCCCTACATCATGATCGGCGTGCAGGCCTGGGACCGCTCGTACCACTATCCCGACCTGGACGAAGCCACTCGCGCCCACATCATCGAAGAGGGGATGAACGCCCTCCAGAAGGCCCTCCAGATCAAGCCGGAATCCTTCGAGGCCATCACGTACGTCAACCTTCTCTACCGCGAGAAGGCCAAGATGGAGAAGGACCCGGCCAAGGCGCAGGAGTTTACGGACGAGGCCAACAAGTACCTGGCCCAGGCCCTGGAGCTGCGCAAGAAGCAGCAGGAAGCCGCCAAGTCGGCGACGACGCCGGCGACGGAACCGGCGCAATAGGTTCGGTGTCTGGAAGGGTCGGGAGGGTAGTCCATGTTTGAGAACAGCCTGATCGAGTCGGCGCACCACAAGGGCGGTAGCCGGAAGGCCATGACGCTTCCGGTTTCGATCGCGGTCCACGCGCTCGTGATCGGGGCCGCCCTGGGAGCCTCCATCTGGTTCGTGGAGGACGTGCCCGAGCCGCCGATTCCGGTCACTTTCTATGCCTCGGCTCCCCCGCCCCCGCCTCCTCCGCCGGCGGCGCCCAAGGCGGCTCCGCAGCCCAAGCAGCAGGTTCAAAAGATCGTTCCGATCAAACCGTCTGAAATGACCGCTCCCACGATCATTCCCGAGAAGATCCCCGAAGCCTTGTCGGCTCCCGAGCCGGAGGCCCCCTCCGGCGTCGAGGGCGGCGTCGAGGGCGGCGTCGAGGGCGGCGTCCCGGGAGGAGTTCTCGGCGGAGTCGTCGGGGGCACCGGGCCGGGCACCGGGGACGAACCGCTGCGGGTGGGCGGCGACGTCAAGGCTCCGCAGCTGCTGCAGAAGATCGAGCCGAGCTACCCCGAGGCGGCCCGAAAGGCCCGCATGGAGGGCGTCGTCATCCTCGAAGCGATCATCACGGCCGACGGCAGCGTCCAGGACGTCAAGGTCCTGAAGTCCGTCAATCCGCTGCTCGACGCCTCGGCCGTTCGGGCCGTCCAGCAGTGGAAATACAAGCCCGCCACCTTGAACGGCAGGGCCGTTCGGGTCTATTTGACCGTGACGGTCACCTTTAATCTGCACTAGGATTCGCGTTTGGAAGGTCGATCGCCCGAACTTTGAGATGAGAAGGAGCGCTTCATGAGTTTCGACCCTATTGAGCTTTGGCACAGCATGACGATTCTGGCCAAGTTGGTGGCCCTCCTCCTGGCCATCATGTCGGTCTATTCGCTGACCGTCGCGGCGGAGCGCTTCCTGTACTACCGGAAGGCGAAGAAGCAGTCGGTCGACTTCGCCCGCCTGGTGACGGGCTACCTGAAGCAGGACAAGCTCCAGGAGGCGATCGACTCGTCCAAGAAGTACAAGCAGAGCCACCTGGCCCGCGTCCTGGCTGCCGGCCTCTACGAGTTCCAGCACGACATCTCGAGCGGAACGGCCGACACCCCAGGGCACGATCCGATCGAAGCCGCCGAGCGGGCGCTCGAGCGGGAGGCGCTCGTCACGACCGCCGACATGAAGAAGGGGCTCTCGGGCCTGGCGACCATCGGCACGACCGCGCCCTTCATCGGGCTGTTCGGAACGGTCATCGGAATCATCAACGCCTTCCGGGGCATGGCAATGACCGGCTCGGGCGGCATCGCGGCCGTCTCGACTGGAATCGCCGAGGCCCTGATCACGACGGCGCTCGGACTCTTCGTCGCGATCCCGGCGGTTTGGCTCTTCAACATCTTCATGAACAAGATCGAGCGCTTCCAGGTTGAGATGTCCAACGGGGCGTCCGAGCTGATCGACTACTTCATCAAGCGCCGCAGCTCGTCCGCACGGGCCTAGGCGAAGGCAAAGGGGCAATTCCATGGGAATGGGCGGCGGCGGCGGCCGGGACAAGCTCCAAAGCGACATCAACGTCACACCTCTGGTAGACGTATGTCTGGTCCTCCTGATCATCTTCATGGTCGTCACGCCCCTGCTCCAGAAGGGCGTCGACGTCCAGTTGCCGGTCACCGACAACCCGGACAAGAAGCCCGAGAACGCAAACCAGACCCTTCTCTCGGTCAAGTGGGCCACGCCTCCCGTGTACTACTTCGCCTCCGACGCGCTCTCGAAGTCGGACTTCCAGCGCCAGCTCGACGAGCTCTACCAGAGGAAGCCGACGGCCGAGATCGTCATCAAGGCGGACCAGCGCCTCAAGTACGCCGACGTCAAGGAAGTCATGCGGATGACAAAGGACGCGGGGTTCCAGAACGTCGGCCTGATCGCGGACAAGAAGGTCGTCGCCCCCACGTCGAAGTAAGGGCCAGGAGGAGATTCTCTCGATGGGCATGGCCGCGGGCGGTTCCAACGAATACAAGAGCGACATCAACATCACGCCCCTGGTGGACGTGGTGCTGGTGCTCCTGATCATCTTCATGGTCATCACGCCTCTGCTCCAGATGGGGTACGACGTGAAAGTTCCGCCCAAGTCGACCAACCCCAATCCGCAGATCGACCCCGACCAGCTCATCGTCTCGCTGGCGCCCGGAAACAAGATCTATTTGAACAAGCAGGAGCTCACCGCGCCCCAACTGGTGACCCAGCTTTCGTCGATCCTCAAGAACCGGCGCGACAAGACGGTGTTCTTCTCAGGCGACGATGAGGCGCCCTACGGCGAAGTGGCGCGCATCATGGACCTGTGCCGCGGCGCTGGGGCCACCAATATCGGCATCGTCCTCGAGACCGTCCCGGTTCAGTAGTCCGCGACCCGTCGTTTCTTTCCCGTTGTCGACCCGAGAAATCCGGGACTGCCAACGGACGACTCGTCTCTGATATCCTTCCCCGCCGCGCAAGCGGGCCGCAAACCCTAGAGAAACAGGAGTCTGTCGATGTCTCATGATCTGGCCCTGCCCCTCGTCCTGATCTTCTCGGTCGGGTCCCTCTTCGTGGCGGGGTACCTCGCCTCCTGGGTCCTGAAGAAGGACACGGGCACCTCCGCGATGCAGGCGATCTCCAACGCCATCAAGGAGGGCGCCGAGGCCTTCCTCCGGCGGCAGAACCGTACGATCGGCATGCTCGCGGTCCTGCTCGCGGGCATCATCTTTGTCCTCTACGCCTTCGTCCGCGCCCACCACGACTTCGACCCCGTGCCCACCGCCCTGAGGCTCGCGTTCTGGACCACTTTTTCCTTCGCCCTGGGAGCCGCCTGCTCGGTCATCGCCGGGTACATCGGGATGTGGGTTTCGATCCGTACCAACATCCGGACCGCGTCGGCGGCCCGCTCCTCGCTGAACGACGCCCTGCGGATCGCCCTGCGGGGCGGCGCGGTCTCGGGCCTCTTCGTGGTCGCGATGTCCCTGTTCGGGGTCGGAGGCCTCTACTGGCTCGTGAGCCATCTGACCGAGGTGCCTTCGGTCCAGATTCCCCTGCTCATCGTCGGCTACGGTTTCGGCGCGTCCTTCGTGGCGCTCTTCGCGCAGCTGGGCGGCGGCATCTACACGAAGGCCGCCGACGTCGGCGCGGACCTCGTCGGCAAGGTCGAAGCGGGTATCCCCGAGGACGATCCGCGCAATCCCGCAGTCATCGCCGACCTCGTCGGCGACAATGTCGGCGACTGCGCCGGCCGCGGCGCCGACCTGTTCGAGTCCACGGCGGCCGAGAACATCGGAGCGATGATTCTCGGCGCCACCCTCGCCGCCGCCCTCCAGAAGCACGGCATGGCGTTCTCTGCTGGCGTCGTGGGAGTCATGCTTTTTCCGCTGGTGGCGCGCGCATTCGGGCTGCTCGCCTCGATCATCGGCATCTTCGCCGTCAAGACCCGCGAGGACGCCGATCCCCTGCAGGCTCTGAACCGCGGCTACTACATCGCCGCCATTCTGGCGATCGGCGGCTTCTTCGTAGCGACCAAGTGGCTGCTCGGCAATCCGGCGAAGCCCGACGCCTGGTGGATGTACTTCCTGTGCGGCATGATCGGCGTCCTGACCTCGATCGCCTTCGTCTACATCACGCAGTACTACACCGAGTACAAGTACCGGCCGGTGCGGGAGATCGCCGAGGCGTCACAGACCGGACCGGCCACCAACGTGATCGCCGGCATCGCTGTCGGGTTCGAGTGCACGCTCGCGCCCGTCATTGCGATTTCCATCGCCATCCTGGCCTCTTACAAGATCGGCGCGGCAGCGCTCCCCGGAGGCGGGCTCTTCGGCACGGCGGTGGCCACGATGGGAATGCTCGGGACCGCAGCGTACATCCTGGCGATGGACACGTTCGGCCCGATCACCGACAACGCTGGGGGCATTGTCGAGATGTCCAAGCAGCCCGAGGAGATTCGCAAGAAGACCGACCGCCTCGACGCCGTCGGCAACACGACCAAGGCCCTGACGAAAGGCTATGCGATCGGTTCGGCGGCGCTGGCGGCGTTCCTGCTCTTTTCCGCCTATCTGGACGAGCTCAAGAACTACGGCGCGGAGCTGACCTCGGTCAACTTGGCCAAGCCGGAAGTCTTCGTGGGCGCCCTCATCGGCGCGATGCTCGTCTTCTTCTTCTCGGGCCTCGCGATCAAGGCCGTCGGCAAAGCGGCTTACGTCGTCATCACCGACGTCCGCGAGCAGTTCAAGGAGCATCCGGGCATCATGCAAGGGACGGAGATGCCGGACTACGGACGCACGGTGGACATCGTAACCCGGGGCGCCCTGCGCCAGATGATCGCGCCCGGTCTGGTCGCGGTCGGAACCCCGATCGCCGTGGGACTCGTCTTCAAGCAATTCCAGGTGGGGGCGGAGGCCGTCGCGGCGCTTCTGATGGTCGGCACCATCGCGGGCATCGTCGTCGCGACGTTCCTGAACAACAGCGGTGGCGCCTGGGACAACGCGAAGAAATACATCGAGGCGGGCGCCTACGGCGGCAAGGGCTCGCCGACGCACAAAGCGGCCGTCGTCGGAGACACCGTCGGCGATCCCTTCAAGGACACCGCGGGTCCCTCGCTGCACGTGCTCATCAAGCTGCTCGCGACGATCACGCTGGTGCTTGCGCCGCTCTTCATCTGAGCGGCGAGCCGGCGCCCTTCAGGGTTTCGGCGGGCGTCCGGTGAGCATCAGCTCGGTCAGGTCCTGGAACTCCACCCCGGAGGGCAGGACGAGCTTCGCCTCCACCTTCCGGGCGGGGATCTGCACGTCGAAGTTGCGGTACTCCAGCCGAGTCCGTCGCTGGGCCTCCGTGGGATAGGGAAGCGGGATCGGCCGTTCGAGGAGAACCTTCAGGGGAAAATCATGCAGCTTCGTCGCGAGCCAGTAGGTGCCCTTTTCGCCCTGCGAGCTCTCGAACTCGAAGATTTCGCAGGGCTGCCCGTCCAGTTTCTCGCTGCCGACTCTCTTGCCACGCGACCGGATCTCTCCGACGTTTCGAACGTAGTCGTGCGGGGGCCGGCCGCTGCGCTCCGCCAGAGCGGCCGCCATCTTCGAACCGCTGCTCTGCCCCTCCCCCCAGATGTAAACCTCGCCGCCGAGCCGGAGGACGAGAGTCTTCGCGCCACCCTTTCCCTGCTCCTCCACGAGTGAGTCCGGGCCGGCCATCCAGATGCGGGCATCCTGGAGCGTCTGCCCCGGCCGGGCCCCTTCGGCCGTGACGACCGATCGCCAGCTGGCCGAGGAAATTCCCTCGGCGCGCGCGCAAGGAACCGCCAGTGTCAGGACCAGTGCGGCGAGTGGGCGGGAGATTCCCGAGGCCATTCGGACCGGATCTTACGCCGGCGGCAGCCGGGGGGAACCGTCAAACGAAGCGGCAGAGGATCTCGTTGGAGAGAAGGAAACCCCGTTCGGTCAGCGCGAGGCGTTCGCCCCGGCGGCGCAACAGCCCCCGTTCCCACCATCCGGCATAGTCCGCGGCCAGCCGCGAGTCGCCGCAGCGGGAGATCCAGCCCTCGATCTCGCTTTGGAGGACGCCCTCCGAGAGACGGAGGCCGAGCATGATCGCCTCCGCGCAATCCCCCTCGGGCGAAGATCCGCGATCGACCGCGACCGGACGCTCTCCCCGTTCGAGCCGGCGGACGTACGCCTCCAGGGAGGCCACGTTTGCCCGGCGCCGCCCTTTCCAGAATTCGTGCGCCGAGACACCGAGGCCCAGGGTCGGGAGGCGCTTCCAGTACTTCGTATTGTGAACCGCCTGCCGGCCGGGGCGGGCCCAGTTGGAGATCTCGTAGTGCCCGAACCCCCGCTGAGAAAGCCACTCGGCCATCTCGAGCCAGACGTCGGCCTGCGCGTCGTCAGACAGGTAGCACTCGGGACGCGCCCGACGGTCTTCCTCGAGCGACTTCGACTTCTCCGCTTCGAGCAGGTACACCGAGACGTGATCGACTCCCGCCTCGCAGAGCGTTTGCAGGCTGCGACGGAAGCTCTCGGCTGTCTGTTCGGGAAGCCCCAGAATCAGATCCCCGGAGACCGAGAGCGAGCCGCCCGTAAGGATTCGGAGGGCCTCGCGGGCCCGCGCGGAGTCGTGGCGGCGCCCGACGGCCCGAAGCTCTCGGTCCTCGAAAGACTGAACGCCGACCGATATCCGTGTGACGCCGGCGGCGGCCCAGGCGTCCCTGGTCGACGCGTTGACGTCTTCCGGATTCGCTTCCAGGGTCACCTCGCCCTGCGGGTCGACCGGAAGGCGGGCCCGGATGCGGTGCAGCAGCCCCTCGAGGTCCTCGACCGGTACGAGCGAGGGCGTTCCTCCTCCCAGGTACACCGAGTCGAGTCGGGCACCGACCGCCTCCGCCGCCGCCAGGTCGACCTCGCGGCCGAGCGCCGCCAGATACGCCTCTCGCGAAGAGGGGTCCGTCGAAACCACGAAGGAGCAGTAGCCGCAGCGCGAGGCGCAGTACGGGAGATGGACGTAGAGTCCGGCGTTCACGCCCCGCGGCCAAGGGCGCGCTCGACGTCCCCGACGACCTCGGCGCCGAAAGGAAAGATCTTGCGAAAGTTGCCTTCTGCGACGACGGGCGCCAGGTCCCGGCCGTGCTCGTCGAGCCAGCGGACCGCGGCGCGCAGCAAGGCGGCCCGGTGCTCGTTGGCCGCCTCGGCATCGGCCTGCTCCTCGAGCCGCGCCGACGCGGCGGCGTTCGGCGAGGGCTCCGCCTCTCCTCGCGGACGCGGCGGGCGGGAGGCGAGTCCGCGGGCTGCCGCCGCGCCGCGCAGCCGCGCCATGGCCCGCCCGCTCTCCCCTTCCCAGTCCCCGTGGTGGACTCGGTCGAAGAACTCCTCTTCGCTGTCGGGCGCGACGAGGGCCCGCGCCGCGACGATGCGGCGCCGGGACTCGCCGTCGCCCGAGAGCGTCAGGCCCGCAAGGAAGGCGGCTCCCGCCTGTGCGCATCGCTCGGCGGTCTCCTCGAAAAACTGCTCCCCGGCGGTCCAGGCCGGAATCACCGGCAGGAGGAGTCCGGCCGGCATTCCCCGCGCGGCGGTTTCGAGGCGCCGGAAGAGAGACTCCTCCGGAACGCCGCAGAAGAGCGCCACGAAGCAATCTCCGGGCGCCTCGGGCATTGTCTCCGTCTCGGGATCGAGCAAGTACACGGCGCGGCCCGCCGCGCGGGCCCCTTCGGCGGCGGCGAGCGCCGCGCCCCGCACCGATTCCGCCGGATGAGCGGGGCCAACCAGGATCGGTCCCGCGGGAGCCCGCGTGATCGCGTGCCGCCAGGTTTCGGAGTCGGGCGGCCCCGTTGCGACGCGTCCTCCGGTGTCCCGCAGCCGCAGCACGCGGTCGACGGGATCGAAGCGAAAGGCGGGCGGTCCGGCCTCCCCGCCATAGGGAATGGCCCGCGCCGCGACGCGACGCCCCGCCAGATCCACCTCGCCGCCTTCGACGAGGGCTTGGGCGCGCTCGAAGACGATCACCGGCGCGTCGCCCGTCGGCGAACCCGAGAAAGGGCGCCGGCACGGCCATAGCGCGCAAAGACGTCCGCCTCGAAGTTGACCCACTCTCCGGGGCGCTGGCGCGATAGCGTGGTCCTGCGCCGGGTCTGCGGAATCACGGCGACCTCGAACTCCCGCGCCAGGCGCCTGGCGACCGTGAGGCTCACGCCGTCGAGGGCGACTGAGCCCTTTTCGACGACATACCGCGAGAGGCCGCGGGGGATCGTGAACCGGTAGGTCCAGGACCCTCCGAGGTCGACGATCGCGCGGATCGTCGAAACACCGTCGACGTGTCCGAGCACGAAGTGGCCCGACAGCCGGTCTCCCCAGCGCAAGGCGCGCTCGAGGTTTACCGTCTGTCCCTTCGAGAGGCTCCCGAGAGTCGTCCGGGACAGCGTTTCGTCCGAGAGGTCCGCGGCAAATCGCCGGCCGGAGGAGAGGGCCGTGAGGCACACGCCCGAAACGCTCACGCTTTCGCCGCGCGCAAAGGGTTTCTGGCCCGCGGGAGGATCGACGATCAGGCGTGAGCCTGCGCGGCATCGTTCCAAGGCGGCCACGCGGCCGACACTCGAGACGATTCCCGTGAACATGCCGGGGAGTCTACCCTCCGGCGGGCGACGCGTCAGGAGCCGCGCCGCGCGACACGGCCGGTCACCATCAAGTCCTCGCCGACCCTCTCGACAGCGAGATCTTCGAGCCGGGGCGCCGACCCGAGGGAAAAGCCCTGGCCCCCGACGGGGGCCGGCGCCCCGGTGCCGCCGAGGACTCGGGGCGCCAGAAAGGCGCAGACCCGATCCACCGCTCCGGCCGCGAAAAAGCTCCAGAGCGTGCGCGCCCCTCCTTCCACCATCAGGCTCGTGACGCCCTGCCTCGCCAGGCGCCGGAGCAGCCGCGGAATCGAGACGCTCGCTGAACGGCCCTCGGGCAGGCTCCAGACCTCGACACCGCGGGCCACGAGCCCTCTTGCCCTCGGATCGCGCTCCGGGCGGGCCGTCACGACGATGACGTCTTCCGGGTGTCGAATCAGCCTCGCCGAGAGCGGCAGACGCAGGCGGCCATCGAGGACGATCCGGAAATGCCGCCCCCCGGAGTTCATGCCCAGGCGGCGCGTGAGCCGGGGATTGTCTTTCCGCACGGTCTCGGCGCCGACCAGGACGGCATCGTATTCCTCGCGCAGCAGCAGCGCGCGTCGCCGCGACTCCTGGCCCGTGATCCATCGGCTTCGGCCGTCGGCGGCCGCGATCCGTCCATCCATCGTCGCCGCCCATTTCGCGAGGACGAACGGGCGCCCTCGCTCGCTCCAGGCGAGAAACTTCTCGTTCTGCCGGGCCGCTGTCCGAGCCTGTCCGGGATTCGCTCGCAGAATTTCGACTCCGGCCCGCGAAAGCACCTTCCATCCTCCGCCTCGGACTTGAGGATTCGGGTCGCGCAGGGCCACGATCACGCGCGCGATTCCGGCCGCAAGGATCGTCGCCGTGCAGGGCGGAGTCCTTCCGAAATGGTTGCAGGGCTCCAGGGTGACGTAGAGGTCCGCACCGCGGGCCCGGGAACCGGCCTCCGAAAGCGCCCGCGCTTCGGCATGCGGCCCTCCCGCCCGCCGGTGGTAGCCGCGGCCCACGATCTGCCCACGGCGCACGACGACCGCGCCGACCATCGGGTTCGGAGAGACGCCGAACCGCCCCCGTTCGGCCAGGCTGAGAGCGAGGTCCATGAAGTCGAGATCGATAGGCGTGCCCCTCCCGCGCCGCGCTCGCGAGCGCGCCTGTCGGCTCACGGCTCCCCCAGCAGAGCCCTGGCGTACTGCGAGGCGTCGAACGGAATCAGATCGTCCAGGCCCTCCCCCACCCCGACGAAGAGCACGGGCAGACGAAGCTCCCTGTAGATCGCCAGCACGATGCCCCCGCGGGCGCTGCCGTCGAGCTTGGTCAGCACGACCCCGGTGACGCCCGCCGATTCCACGAAGCGCCTCGCCTGCGCGAGGCCGTTTCCTCCCGTCGTTGCGTCGAGCACGAGGAGCGTCTGGTGGGGCGCTCCCGGCACCTCCCGGGCGGCGATCCGCCGCATCTTGGCCAGCTCGTCCATCAGGTTGTGTTTCGTGTGGAGGCGTCCGGCCGTATCGACGAGCAGGATCTGAGAGCCCCGCGCCCTGGCCGCCGACAGCGCGTCAAAAAGGACGGCCGAAGGATCGGCGTGCTCGCGATGCCGAACGACGGGAACGTCCAGGCGGCGCGCCCAGATCTCCAGCTGTTCGATTGCCGCGGCGCGGAACGTGTCCGCCGCGGCCAGCAGGACCGTCTTTCCCTGCGCGGTCGCGTGGCGGGCGAGCTTGGCGGTCGTCGTGGTCTTACCCGAACCATTGACGCCGACCAGAAAGACGACCTCGAGAGGCGGCGCAGGCGCCGGGCCGGGCGCGGATCCGGAATCGGAAGGCAAAAGCTTCTCGATCTCCTCGATCAACAGCCGGCGAAGCGCGTCGAGATCCCGTTGCGCCTCGGAGTCGGCGCGCCGGCGCACGGCTTCGCTCAGCGCGGCGGCGGTCTCCGCCCCGACGTCGGCCTCGATCAGGGCCTCCTCCAGCGTCTCCAAGACCGTCTCGTCGATTCCGAGGCTTTTTTTGACCGCCGTGCCGACCTTCTCGAGGATCTCGGTGTGGGTCATGAAAAGACCCCGACGGATCCTGGAGAAGAGAGTCTTCCGGGAGCTGGCGGCGGCCTCGGCCTCGCCGCCGCCGTCCTTCGGCTTCTCGTTCATTCGAGGGAAAAATATCCCGACTCGCACCGGGCACGGGCGGGAGGCCGGGCTCCGGGAGACTGTCTCAGCCCGTCTTCTGGAGCGGGTGCTCCTCGCAGGGAGGCGGGGTGGCCTCCAGAACCACGCGCGCCTTGGTTCCGATATCGCCGGCAGGATCGATCTCCACGGCCCGTTCGAGGTACCGGCACCCGAGCGACGCCTTTTTGAGCTCGAGCAGCGTCAGACCGAGGCGCAGGTTGGCGTCCGCGCTACGCGGCTGGAGCCGCACGGCCTCCAGATAGTCCTCGGCCGCGCCCGCGAGATCCCCGCGCGCCTCCCGAGAGACCCCGCGGCCCAGACGGGCGGCATAGGATCCGGCATCGATGGTGAGAGCCAGCGTGAACTGGGCCTCGGCTCCGGCGTAGTTGCCCTGGATCTGCAGAAGGCGGCCCCGGTTGATCGCGGCGGCGATCCGATCCTCGGGATTGTTCGAAGCATCCGCCACCAGGAAATCTTCCTCCGCCTCTTTGTACCGCCCCAGCTCCACCAGGGCGAGGCCCCGGTTGATCCGGTAGCTCGCGTTCTGCGGCGCCAGCTTCACGGCGCGATCGAACTGGTCGGCCGCCTCCTTGACCCGGCCCTGCATCAGGAGGGCCGAGCCCAGACCGTCGTACAGGTCAGGGTTGTTGGGGTCATCTTTCAGGACCTCGCGGTAGGCCCGTTCGGCGTCCACAGGCTGTTCCTGACGCAGGAGGACGGCCGCCATGCGTTCGTTGAGAAGGACCTCGGCCGAAGTCTTCGAGCTCGGCGCCGCGTGCGAGCAGCCGGCGAGGGCGCCCGTCGCGAGCGCGACGGCGACGGCCAGAAGCCCCCTCCGCCTCTTCAAAGCGCCTGCCGCAGCGGCGTCACCACTTCCTCGGGAGGCTCGACGAGCTGCTCGCGCGGGGGCGGAACGAACCTTCCGCGCGCATGCCCGCGCAGGAACGCTTGGACCACGACGGGATCGTACCGAACACCGGAGAAGCTCTTGATCCGCTCGACGACGTACCCGATTTCCATGGCCTTCTGGTAGGGGCGCGTCGTCGTCATCGCGTCGAAGGTGTCGGCGACCGTGACGATGCGCGCCTGCATGGGAATCGCCTCTCCCTTGATTCCGTCCGGATAGCCGCCGCCCTCCCACTTCTCGTGGTGGTGCTTCATCCCGGGAATGACGTCGGCCAGTTGCGGGATGGCCCCCATGATGGCGGCCCCCTTGGCCGGATGCGTCTTCATCACTTCGAATTCCTCCTCGGTCAGCGCCGTGGGCTTTCGGATGATGCGGTCGTCGACGCCGATCTTCCCCACGTCGTGCAGCAGGGCGGCCAGTCGCACCCGCTCGACCTCCTCCGCCGAGAGTCCCATCTCCTCCGCGATCGCCGACGCGTACCGGGCAACGCGCTCCGAGTGGCCGCGTGTGTAGGGATCCTTGGCGTCGATGGCCTCGGCGAGAGCCCGAATCGAAGACAGAAACAGCTCGCGGTTCTCGCGCGCCGCTCGCTGAACGCGCGAGAACGCGTCGCGGATCGACTCGCTCATCCGGTTGAAGCTGGCCGAAAGGGCCGCGATCTCGGCCGCGCCGCCGACCTCCACGGTCGCGCCATACTCCCCTTCGCTGATGGCGCGGGTCGATGCGGCCAGCTTCGCGATCGGCTCCGAGAGCCGCCGCGCGAAAACGATACCGAGCAGGAGGGCGCCGGCCAGAGCGACGGCGCTCCAGAGCACCGTATCCCGCACCATCAGGTTGACCGAGGCGAATGCCAGGTCGAGATCGCGCTCCAGCAGGACTCCCCAGTCCGGTTCCCCGACCGGGGCGATCGAGGCGAGCACATCGCCGCGCCGCGTCCCTTCCGAGCGCGTCACCCGGGCCGGAAAGCGCGTGAAGTCCGCCACGAGTGTCGAGGGATGGCGACGCACCTGGGAGCCTGGCGAGAACGGGAAGAGAATGACGCCCTGCCGGTCGACGAGGGTGGCGCGCACCTCGCGGCGCGCCTCGGCCAGGAACTCCTGCAGGATCGGTCCCCAGGAGACGAGGGCCTCGACGACCCCCAGCCGCTTGCCCGCAGCGTCCTGCACGGGGGCCGCCAGAACCGCCACCGGACCCAGCGAAGGCACCCAGAACGGCTTGCCCGAGTAGTGCTCTCCGCGGCGGGCCGTCTGAAAGCCCCTCCGA
Organism: uncultured Acidobacteriota bacterium; assembly: GCA_963801275.1. Taxonomy (GTDB): domain Bacteria; phylum Acidobacteriota; class Thermoanaerobaculia; order UBA5066; family Gp7-AA6; genus DATBFU01. Next base: position 614,926 of record CAWDEF010000001.1, read on the forward strand.
AACTCCTCGTCGACCCGGGGCGCGCCGACATCCGGGCCGGCAAAGGAACCGAGGCCCTCGGGGTTGACTCCCCGCAGAGCCAGCAGAGACTTCTGGCCCTGGAGCGCAGCGCCGAGCATTCGGGGACCCGCGCTCGAAGTGAAGGGATCGGCGCCGGTCAGCTGAGCGGCCAGGGCCATCTCCTGGGCCGCGCTCGAGAGTTGCGCGGAAGCCGAGGCATAGTAGGCGGACACCCGGTCGGCCAGGGCCGACGAGGAACGGGTCAGGTACTTCTCCTCGAGCGTCTCGAGAGCCCGACGATTGCGCCGGATGAGGACGGCATCCGAAACGAGCAGCGGCGCCAGAGAGGCGACGACCAGGGCGCTCGAAATGAGCACAAAGAGGCGGATCCGAGACCGCCCGCGAGGCTTGTTCACTTGAGAGACATTATAGCCGCCGCGGAGAGCCATTCGCCGCGGGCGACGGCTTCCTCGATGCGCGGGCGGCCCACCGCCTCGAGCAGAATTCCCGCAATTCCTTGCGCGGTCGCCTTCTTGTCGCGTTCCAGGAAGGGCAGAAGCGCCGCCCCGTCCCGGACGGGCTCTGGAAAAGGCCCCAGGCGGCCGAGCACTTCCCGAACGGCCCGGGCGTCGGAATCGGCGAGCCCGCAGCGCCGCCGTGAGATCTCGAGCGCGGCCGCGATTCCCCAGGCCACGGCTTCTCCGTGCCGAAGGGCCCGATAGCCGCCTGCGGCCTCCAGCGCGTGTCCCAAGGTGTGCCCGAAATTGAGGAGGCGCCGGCGCCCTCCCTCCCGTGGGTCCGAGGCCACGATCAGCGACTTCACACGCACGGCCCCGCCGAGCAAATCGAGCAGATCGGGCATCTCGCGCGCGAGGATCCGGTCCAGGCCGGCGGCGGCACGCCCGGCCAGAGGCGCATCCCCGATCCAGGCCGCTTTGAAGGCCTCGACCAACCCCGCCCGAAAGTCTCGCTCGGGGAGCGTCTCGAGAGCGCGGGGATCGATCAGGACGACCCCCGGCGGGTGGAAGGCACCGAGCAGGTTCTTCCCCGCCGGATGATCGACTCCGGTCTTGCCGCCGATGGCGGCATCGGCCATCGAGCCGGTCGTCGTGGGAACGGCATTCCAGGCGACGCCCCGCAAGAGGATCGCGGCGGCAAAACCTGCCACGTCGGAGACGACCCCTCCTCCGACGGCGACGATCGCGTCGTCGCGTCGCAGCCCTGCGGAGAGCGCTCGGTCGGCGATCGCGCGCACAGCGTCCAGATTCTTCGCCTCTTCGCGGTCGTCTATGGCAAGGTCGGCAAGCAGCCGCCCGGAAAGGCCGCGGCGCAGCGTCTCGGTCGCCAGGTGCGCGGCGGGCGAAGAGACCATCACGAATCGGCCCGACGGAGACGCCAAACGCTCGCCCGCCTCCTCCAGGAGTCCCGAGCCGATCCAGATGCGCGTGCCGGGGCTCGGGGCCTCGACGGACCGGAGGTCGATCGCCTCGAGCTCCCGACCGCTCACGAACGCGCGGGATCCGGAGAGGGGGCGACTCCGAGCTCGTCCAACTGCGACTGCGGGACCCGGGCGGGAGCGCCGGTCATCAAGCAGATCCCCGAGGTCGTCTTCGGAAAGGCGATTACTTCGCGCAGCGAGCTCGCTCCCGCCGCGATCGCGCAGATGCGATCGAGGCCGAGCGCGATGCCGCCATGCGGCGGAGCGCCGTAGCGCAAGGCATCGAGGAGGAAGCCGAACCGCTCGCGCCCCTCCTCTTCGGAGATTCCCAGCCGCCGAAACACGCGTTCCTGCACGTCGGCGCGATGGATCCGGATCGAGCCGCTGCCGAGCTCCCAGCCGTTGACGACCACGTCGTAGGCACGAGCCCGTACCCGGGCGGGCTCGGTCTCGAGCAGGGGCAGGTCTTCATCCCGGGGAGACGTGAAGGGATGGTTCATCGGAAACCATGCTCCGGTCCCCTCGTCGAACCCGAGCAGCGGGAATTCCGTCACCCAGCAGAATGCGTAGCGCGATTCGTCGACGAGACCCAACGCGCGGGCCGAGGCGTTGCGCAGCGCGGCCATGGCAGCGAAGGCAGCCTTCTCGGGCCCGGCGACGACCAGGAGAAGATCGCCCTCGGAGATTCCCGCCTTTTCGAAGAGGCGCTCGAGGATGGCCTTGGGAAGCGCCTTCTTCGCCGGAGAGGTGACCTCGCCCGAGGCCCTCTTGAACCAGACCAGTCCCGGGGCGCCATGCTCCTGCGCCAGCGCGGCGATCTCGTCGAGCTTCTTTCGGCTGAACGCGGCCCCCCCCGGCACCCGGAGCCCTCGAACGGCGCCGCCCGAGGACAGGGCCCTCTCGAAGGGCACGAACCCCGAGTCCGCCGCCGCCGCGGAGAGGCTGACGAGGGGCAAGCCGAAGCGCAGGTCCGGCCGGTCCGTGCCGTAACGCTCCATCGTCTCCGCGAAGGTCAGTCTCGCGAAGGGACGCGCGACCGCAATACCCGCCGCCGCAAAGGCGGCCTCGAGGAAGGCCTCGACCGCCTCGAAGATGTCCTCTTCCGTCGGGAAGGACATTTCCAGATCGATCTGGGTGAACTCGAACTGGCGGTCCGCGCGCAGGTCCTCGTCGCGAAAACAGCGCGCGAGCTGATAGTACTTCTCCAGGCCCGAAATCATGAGGATCTGCTTGAAGAGCTGGGGCGACTGAGGCAACGCGTACCACTTCCCGCGATGCGCTCGCGACGGCACCAGGAAGTCGCGCGCGCCCTCGGGGGTCGAGCGGGTCAGCATCGGGGTCTCGACCTCCAGAAAGCCCCGCTCGTGGAGCGTCTGCCGGATCCGGAAGGCGATCTCGTCGCGCAGCACGAGATTCTTCTGCATGGCCGGGCGGCGCAGGTCCAGGTAGCGGTACTGGAGGCGCAGCTCCTCGGTCGCGTTCGTGCGGTCCTCGACCACGAAGGGGGGCGTGTCGGAGCGGGCCAGGAACGTCAGCGCAGCGGCGACGACTTCCACCTCTCCGGTCGGCTGGTCGGGGTGTCTCTGCCCCTCGGCCCGCAGCACGACCTCGCCCTCGATCTCGACGACGTCTTCCGCTCGCGCCTCCGCCGCCGCCTCCACCGCTTCAGCGGGACAGCGAGCCCGGTCGAAGAGGATCTGGACGATTCCGCTGCGGTCCCGGAGCGTCAGGAAGATGAGCTCGCCCAGATCACGCCGTCTCCCGACCCATCCGCACAGCCGCACCCGCCGGCCGGCGTCGGCCGCGCGCAGCTGCCCGGCGGGCTGCCGCCCGGGCGTCACCGCTCCCTCCCGGCCAGCCGCTCGGGCAACTCGCGCCGCGGGAACGTCTCCTGTGCCTTGGTGGCAAGATCTTTCACGGTCACGGTGTCGTCCTGCCTCTCCTGGCCGCCCAGGATGACGGCGCGGACGGCCTCCACGTGGAAGGCGTAATCGCCGCGGCTCTCGAGAATCTGTGCGGCTCTCGCGAGCCCCTTTCCGAGCCCCCGCCCTGTCAGATCGGTCTCCACCACCGCCTCCGGGGCTCCGCTCCGGATCGCATCGGCCACGCCGAGCGCATAGTCGAACTCGCGAGTCGAGGTCGGGATCACGAAAAACAGCGACCGGCCCGGCCGCAGGTCCGCGGTCATCGCCTCCACGAGCCGGTCCTCCCCGATGGCAAAGCCCACGGCGGCCGTCGAAGGGCCGCCGAGCACGCCGACGAGATCGTCGTATCGTCCCCCGCCCAGAATGGCGTTCTGCGCCCCCAGCCGCGCCGAGGCCACCTCGAAGACCGTGAGCGTGTAGTAGTCGATTCCCCGCACGATCGACGCGCTCTCTGTGAAGGGTACCCCTTCGAGCGGGAGCAGGCGCTTCAACTCTTCGTGGTGCGCGCGAGACGCCTCGTCGAGATATTCGAGCGTCGCTGGCGCGTTCTCGAGAATCTTTCGGGTCTCCGGATCCTTCGAATCGAAGAGCCGCAGCGGGTTCTCCTCCAAGCGCTTGCGGTCCTCGGTCCCGAGGCTCTCCGCCCGGGGCCGCACGTGCTCCCGAAGCGCGCGGGAAAAGGCCTCGCGCGCTTCGCCCTTGGGAATGCAGTTGATCGTCGCGGAGGAGTCCGTCAGGCCGAGCGCGCGAAGGAAGCGGAAGAGCATTCCGATCACCTCGGCGTCTCCGGCGGGAGACGGCACGCCGAGAAGCTCGACGCCGATCTGACGGAATTCCCGGTAGCGTCCCGCCTGGGGCTGCTCGTACCGAAATTGGGGCCCCGCGTACCAGAGGCGAATCGGCTTCGGGATCTCCGCGATCCCCTTCTCGACGAGCGCGCGGACGACACCGGCCGTGTTCTCCGGACGCAGGGTCAGGGAGCGCCCCTTCCGGTCGGGGAACGTGTACATCTCTTTGTGGACGATGTCGGTCGTCTCTCCGACGGACCGGGCGAAGAGCTCGGTCGACTCGAAGATCGGCGTGCGGATCTCCCCGTATCCGTGCGCGCCGAAGACGCGGCGCGCCGTCTCCTCGACGGCGGCAAAGCGCTCGCTCGCGGGGGGCAAGAGGTCGTGGGTGCCCTTGGGGGCCTTCATGCGGGCCGTCATCGCGCCCACTTTCCGTCGACCCGGAAGTACTCCTCCTTGTAGCCGAGGTAGTTGCGGTGGTAGTGCTCCAGGTCCGCGACCTCCTCGTCGGTGAGGATGCGCGCCTGACGCGCCGGCACCCCCAGCCAGAGAGTCCGGGGCGGCACGCGGGTTCGGGGCGCGACCAGAGCGCCGGCGCCGATGAAGGCCGAGGCGCCCACGTCGGCGCCGTCGAGGACGGTCGCGCGGATACCAATCAGCGCGCCCCTCCGAACCACGGCCCCGTGGACGATCGCTCCGTGCCCGAGGGTAACCTCCTCTTCCAGGACGGTCGGGTACAGCTCAGCGGTCACGTGAATCGCGCAGTTGTCCTGGATGTTCGAGCGATCGCCCACGCGCACGGAGTGGCAGTCGCCGCGCACGACCGAGTTGTACCAGACGGAGACATCGTCTCCGAGGACGACGTCCCCGATGATGGCCGCCGTCTCCGCGAGATAGACGCGCTCTCCCAGGCGAGGCCGCTTGCCGGCGTATTCCTTGATCAACCCCATGAAGCCGCGGATATTAGCAGGAGGGCCGCCGCCTCCCGAACCGGCGAGTGGGGCCTACGGGCGGGGGTCTTCGGGCCGCACCCAGGCGTGCGCGCCCTCGCGGAGCACCAGCGGAGGTCTCGCCGTCGCATCGACCACCGTCGAGGGCCGGCCGCCCGGCGTGCGGCCGCCGTCCACGAGCCAGTCGATCTCGCGCCGGAACAACGCCTCGACGGCGTCCGGATCGTCCAGGGGAGGGCTGCCGGACCGGTTGACGCTCGTACCCGTGACGGGGCCCAGGCTCTCGAGCAGCGTGCGGAGCCTGCGGTCCGACGGCATCCTCACGCCGAGCTTCTTGAAGCCACGCGACGCGGCGATCGCCTCGCGGATCGCGAGCACGACCGTCAGAGGCGCGGGCCAGATCTGGAAGTAGGAGTCGAGCACCCCCGCCTCGGCTTCGATCCCCAGCCGCGCCAGCTGCGGGCGTGCCGCGAAGAGGACGGGCAGCGCCTTGACGTCATCCCTTCCCTTCATCCGGCAGATCCGGCGCACTCCCGCGTCGTTCCAGGGGTCCGCCGCCAGGCCGTAGAAGGTCTCCGTGGGAAGGGCGATGACGCCGCCGTTGCCGAGCAACTCCCGAAGCCGAAAGCGCTCCTCGGGCGAGGCGTTGAGGTCGTCGATGGAGATTCGGCGCATGCGAGGACGCTGAGTCTACCCGGACGGCTAGCGGCCAACATACTTCTGGTACAGGGCCCGGGCGCGCGCCGCGTCCTCGGTGCCGCGGACAACGCAGCGGCCGTCGGAAAACAGCGTCAGGTGCACGCCCTCGACCTCGGCCGAGAGCAGCGCGGGCGAGCGGTGCACGGGGCCCACGCGAGCAAGGCGTCTCTCCAGCGCGTCGAAGTCGGGCCGCTCACGGCCCGCGGGAGATACCTGAACCGAACGCCTTCCGCAGAGCTTGATCACGTCCGAGGCGCCTTCGCCCTCGAGCGCCGGGAAACGCTCGCCCGCGCAGACGGGACAGCTCGGGGAGGGGCGTACATCGGCGAGCAGGCGCCGCCCCGAGAGGGCGCCCTCCCAGACCTCCAGGCGCCAGATTCCGCGGCTTGGCTCCCTCCCCACGGCCATCCGCAGCGCTTCGGTCATGGCGGCCGCCGCGACAAGAGGCGGCAGGGTCGGCACGATGCCGGCGGTGTCGCAGGTTGGGCCTTCCCCGGCCGGAGGCAGGGACTCCAGGTAGCAGCGAAGACAGGGGGTTCGCCCGGGGACGGAGACGGCGACGAGTCCCTCGGAGCCCACGCACGCCGCGTAGATCGAGGGCACCCTGAGGGCACGCGCGGCGTCGGAGACGAGCAGGCGGGTCTCGAAATTGTCCGATCCGTCGAAGAGGAGGTCGTGGCCGACGAGCAGGCTCCGGGCGTTACGGTGGTCGAGGTCCGCCACGATTGCCTCGACGGAGATCCCGGGCGCGATCTCCCGGAGTCGGCACCGGCCCGCTTCGGCCTTCGGCGCGACCGCCGCGGCGTCCTCCCTATCATAGAGAAACTGTCTCGCGAGGTTGGACTCCTCGACGACGTCGCGGTCGATCAGCGTCAGACGGCCGAACCCCGCGCGCGCGGCCCCCTCCGCGGCCGCCGCTCCGACGGCGCCCACGCCCACAAAAGCGATCGACGCCCCGGTGATGCGCCGCTGGCCCGCCACGCCGATTCCCGGAAACAGGATCGAGCGCGAGTAGATCTCGTCGGCCGTCGCGTTCACCGGCCGGCCTCCAGCAAAGCGCGGGCGTGCCGCAGGGCCGTCTCGGGCACCTTTTCGCCGGCGAGCATCCTCGCGACCTCCTCGACCCGCTCGGATCCCTTCAGCAGCCGCACCGTCGCGATCGTTCGGCCGCCGCTCTGCCTCTTCTCCGCAAGGAAGTGGCGGTCGGCGAGCGCGGCAATCTGCGGAACGTGCGTGACGCAGAGAATCTGGTCGCCGCGGGAGAGCTCCCGCAGCTTCTTTCCGACGACTTCTGCCGTCCGCCCGCCGATTCCCGCGTCCACTTCGTCGAAGATGAAGGTCCGGCCCTTCGCCTTCCGGCCGGCGGCGGCCGATCGGATTGCCAGTTGCAGCCGCGACAGCTCGCCTCCCGAGGCGATCCGCTCGAAGGGCTTCTCCGCCTCGCCCGGATTCGGCGCGAAGAGGAAGGCGGCGGTCTCCACGCCAGTGGACCGCGGCGCCTCGTCGGGCACGGGGGACAGGTCAACCCGGAAGCGCGCCTTTTCCATTGCCAGGGCCGCGAGCTCTTTCTCGACGACGGCGGAAAGACGGCTCGCGGCGGCCCGTCGCTTCTGAGAGAGACGTCCCGCCGCCTCGCGGTAGACGGCGCGGGCCTCTTCCATCGCCCTTTGCCGGCGCTCGAGGGCATCCTCGAGGTGGGCGAGCTCTCCCCGCTCCACCTGGAATCCCTGCAGGAGTCCCGGAAGGGCCTCCGCCGGCACGCCATGCTTGCGCGTCAGCCGCGAGATTCTCTCCAGGCGCGTCTCGATCGCCGTCAGCCGGTCGGGGTCGGACTCGATTCCTGCCGCGGCGTCTCGAGCCGCCGCCGCCAGGTCCGCAACCGCTCTCTTGAGTTGCTCGGCCTCGTCCCGGTGCGCTTTCTCTCGCGGATCGATCGCCGCGAGCTCCGCGAAGGCTCGAACCGCCTCGCCCAGGCGGTCCGCGGCGGAACCCTCTGCCTCCGAAAGGGCCGCAAGCGCGGCCTCTCCGGCGACACGGATTCGGTCGGCGTGCAGAAGCCGCTCCCGCTCGATCCGAAGCTGAGGTTCCTCGCCTTCCGCCGGGACGCCCGCCTCGAGCTCCCGGATCTGGTAGTCGAGCAGGTCGAGCCGGGCCGCCCGGTCGCGCCGGGAGGCTTCGAGCTCCTCGAGCGCTGCGCCCGCCGCCTTCCACCGGGAGGCCGCGGCGGCGGTGGCATCCCGCTCGCCCTCCGCGTGCGCAAAGGCGTCGAGCAGCTCAAGCGGCGCCCCGCGATCGGTGAGTTCCAACTCCGAGTTCTGGCCGTGGACCGCGATGAGGGCTTCCCCCAGGCGTGCGAGCGTGCGCACCGCCGCCGGCTCGTCCTCTACGAACGCCCGCCCGCGTCCATCCGTGGCGAGCTCTCGACGCACGAGAAGCCGGTCCGACTCGGGCAACCCCGCCTCAGCCAGAATCGCCCGCGTCGATGCGTTGGAGTCGAACTCACCCGCCACGACGAGCCTCGCCGCGCCCTGGCGGATGAGATCCGAGGATCCCCGCGCTCCCCCGAGCAATGTCACGGCGTCCACGAGAATCGACTTTCCCGCTCCCGTCTCGCCGGAGATGACCGTCAGGCCACCCTCGAGCTCGAGGTCCAAGTCTTCGACGATTGCGAGATTCCTGACCGTCAGCCGACGAAGCATGAGCGAAGTCTAGCCTTCCGGCCGGCGCGTCGAAGGCCCGCGGGCCTCGGGTTATGTCCGGACCTTCTTCTGCCCGATGGGTTTGGCCGGAATGCCCGCGGCGATGACTCCCGGGCCGATCGCCTTGGACGCGACCCCCATCGACCCCACCATCGCATCGTTTTCGACGACGACGCCCGAGAGGACGACCGCGTGGTAGGTGACCCGGACCCTGTCCCCGATGACCGTCTTGTGGAGCGACACGTCGTTGAGGTCCTCGACCGCGTGGGAATGGGAATAGATGTTGGCGTAGTCGGAGATCGAGGCGTCGGTCCCGATGACGACCTCGCCCCGGTCGTCGATCAGAACGTTGCGGTGAATCGTCGTGCCATCTCCCACCGACAGGTTGTATCCGAAGGAGAACTCCACTTCGTGGAAGATGCGCACGTCCTTCCCGCAGTGCTTGAAGACACGCTGAGCGAGCATATGGCGCATCTGGGTGCCGAGACGCACATTACGGCCCACCGGCGAATGGTCGAACATCTGCCAGAACCAGAGCAGGGGCTTGACGGATCCCCACTTCGCCAAATCGATCTCCCGATAGTACTCGGCTTCCATCGTCGCGTGGCGGGGATCGAACGTCGCGAGCAAAGTCCGTCGCGCCAGGGGGACGTTCTCGTCCGTCAGTTCGCGCTCGAAGTCGGGGACCTCTCCGAGGTAGAGCATCGCCAGGGCTTCGCGAACCGTGATGTTGCGATCCCGCCCGGTGTCGTCGAAGAGGCGCGCGAGCTCACCGACGAAGGCCGGGTAGACTTCTTCGCCGACTGCCCCGATCGGAAATTTTCGGAGAGGCATATGGAGAGGCGCAACCTAGCAAAGCCCCCCCACGCAGTCAAACTCGCGCTTTTCTGTTCCTGGCGGCGACCGCCATGGGCCAGGATCCGGCCGAGCCTCTCTTCGTCGCACCGCCGACCGCGAGAGCGCCCGCTCGACCGAACCGATCTCGCTGGGGGTCCGTCCCTCAGCGCGCGGCCGTTCCGAAACGCCGCTTCAGGAACTCGACAGTCAACGCGACGCCGAATCCCGTGGCGCCCGCAGGCCAGCCGGCCTGTTCCTTCTCCATATGGGCGACGCCGGCGAAATCGATGTGCGCCCAGGGAACACCCGCAGGAGCGAACTGGCTCAGGAAGATTCCGCCGTTGATCGTCCCGGCGTTGCGGCCTCCGGTGTTCCTTATGTCCGCCCACTCGGACTTCAGGTTCTCCAGATATTCGTCCCACAGGGGCAGCCGCCAGACCCGCTCCCCTACGGCCTCTCCTGCGGTTTTGAGTTCGCGCGCGAGGCTATCCTCCTGGGTCATGATTCCGGCGCACTCGACACCGAGCGCGACGAGCACCGCCCCGGTCAGCGTCGCAAAGTCGATCAGAACGTCAGGCGAAAGGCCTTCCGCGAAGGTCAAGGCGTCGGCCAGCACCAGGCGCCCCTCGGCGTCGGTGTTGTCGACTTCCACCGACTTGCCGTTGCGCATGCGGAGGATGTCCCCCGGCCGGCAGGCGGAGCCGCTCGGCAGATTCTCGGTCACGGGGGCGAGTGCCACGACCCGAACGGCGACCTTCAGGCGCGCCGCGGCCTGGAGCGCCGCGAAGACCGTGGCCGCACCCATCATGTCGTACTTCATCTCCCCCATGGACGCCGCCGGCTTGATCGAGATGCCACCCGAGTCAAACGTGATCCCCTTGCCCACGAGCACCGCCGTCCCGCGCGGCTTGGCGGGCCGGTACTCGCCCATCACGAAGCGCGGCGGACGAGCGCTGCCGGAATTGACCGCCAGCAGCCCCGCCATCCGCTCCTTCTCGATACGCTTCTTGTCGAAGACGGTGACGGCGAGTCCGTGGCGCTTGCCCATGGCCTCGACTTCCTTCGCGAACTCGACGGGACCCAGGTCGTTGGCCGGAGTGTTGCCCAGATCGCGAGCCCACGCGGCCGCTTGCGCGACGACGCCGGCATCCCGGGCGGCGGAAGCGAGCGCCCTGCAGGCCGCCGCGTCCGAGACCAGCAGCAGGCCCTTGAGCGGGCGCGGGCCGCCCGCCCGCGACCGGTAGCGCTCAAACCGGTAGTCGAGGCCGGAAAGCTGCGGCAGGACCGACCGCAGGCCGTCCTGTGTGACCCGTGTGTCGAAGACGAACACAATCTTGGAGGCGCCCGTGCCGACCGCGTCCTTGGCGGCATGGCGAATCGCCCTGCGCAGGCGCCCCGACGAAGCGGGAGCCTTCCCGAGGCCGACGAGTATCCAGACCCCATCCTTGCCGGCGAACGTCGCGGTTTCCTTTTCCTTTCCTCGAAACCCGGCAGCCTTGCAGGCCCGCGAAAGGGAGGCCCGCGCGGCCACCGGCGTCGCGGCGGCGCGATCGCCTCCCTCGAAGAGAAACCCGACACGCCGGACCGCGGCGCCCCGGGGCAGGGAGGTCGTCAGGTCGATCTGCATGGCGGGAAAGAGTAGCAGAGGACCGCCCGCCTGTCCGGTTTGGACTCCGCCCGTTGCTGGGATAGGGTTTTCGTCCATGCCCGACGTGACCGAGACGCACCTCGCCGTTGCGAGGCTCTCTCGAAGGGGAAAGGTGCGAGATCTCTATGACGTCGGGGACGCGCTGCTCCTCGTGGCGAGCGACCGGATCTCCGCGTTCGATTGCGTCCTGCAGCCCGGGGTTCCGGACAAGGGAAAGATTCTGACGCAGCTGTCGAATTTCTGGTTCAGGAGGTTCCCGGACGTGGAGAACCACCTGCTCGAAACGGAGGTCGAGCGCTTCCCGGAGGAGCTCCAGCCGGCGGCCGGTGTGCTCGCGGGTCGGGCGGTCCTGGTGAAGAAGGCCGAGGTGATTCCCTTCGAGTGTGTGGCGCGCGGTTACCTGGCGGGCTCCGCCTGGGCCGAGTACTCTCGCAACGGCGAGGTGTGCGGAATCCGCCTTCCGGAGCGGTTGTCCGAGGCCGAGCGTCTTCCCGAGCCGATCTTCACCCCGGCGACCAAGAGCGAAAAGGGGCACGACGAAAACGTTCCCTTTTCCCGGATCGCCAATGCGCTCGGCACTCCCGAGGCCGAGTGGCTTCGGGCAACGACCCTCTCACTCTACAGCGGTGCGCGAGAGGTCGCCGAGGCGCGCGGGCTGCTCCTGGCAGACACCAAGCTCGAGTTTGGAATGCTCGAGGGCCGGCCGATCTGGATCGACGAGGCGTTCACCCCGGACTCGACGCGCTACTGGGACTCGGCGCTCTACCGCGTCGGCAAAAGCCCGGTTTCCTACGACAAGCAGTTCGTTCGGGACTGGCTCGAATCGACCGGCTGGAACAAGCGGCCGCCGGCGCCGAAGTTGCCGGAGGGAGTCCTGCGCACGACGAGGGAAAAGTACCTGGAGGCCTTCCGGCTTCTCACGGGAGGCCTTCCGAAGCACCTCACGCCCTGAACCACCGCTCGGAGAACCGGCGAACCGTCGCCGTCAGCCGTTCCGACGTTCTCTCGTCTACTTGGCCACCCCTGGAGGATACCCGGCGAACATTTTCTGCAACGCCGCGTTGATGTTCTTCTCCTTGGCCTCCGGAGAGGCGTCGGGCTCGAGCGTCTTACTGGCGGTGCCGCGCCAGACCAGCTGCTTCTTGTTCGCGTCGACCAGGTCGATGATCAGCGTTCCAACCGGGATCTCACTGACGGTCGAGGCCGTCATCCCGCCGCCGCCGTAGCCCCCGCGCCACCCGTAGCCATAGCCCCAGCCCGAGTTGTACGTGCTGATCTGCGTCTGCTTGTCGAGCCGCGTGTGCGGAACAACCCAGAGATCGGGGTTCTCCGCCGACTTCCGTAGGCCTTTGGAGCTGAGAGTGCTTTCCACCGCCGACTTGAGCCGCTGTTCGAGGATCTGATTCTGGATCGGGTCGACGGTCTTCCATTCGTAGGTCTTGTATTGGGAGAAATTCGTCGCCCGGTCGTAGTCCTCCGTGGTCGAAATCGACGAACAGGCTGCCAGGACCGCGACGGCGGGCAGAAGAACGGCGAGCCTTGCTTTCCTTGCCATCTGGACCTCCTTGCTAACGAGCGTTTCGCCGCGAGCGGTGGAATTCTACGCCCGCCTGGAAACCGACCCGATCGCCCGAAGCAAGTCCGCGACCCGCTCGACCGGCCGCGGTTCCAGGTCCGGAAAGCCCACCAGCTCGCCGGCGTTGCCCGCGGGAAGGTAAACCGTCGAGAATCCGAGTGCCGCGGCCTCCTTCACGCGCGCCGCCGCGGCCGGGACCCGCCGCACCTCTCCGAGAAGACCGATCTCGCCGAAGAAGACGGCGCGTTCAGGCAGGGGAACCGTCCGCAACGAGGAGACGAGCGCAGCCGCGAGCGCCAGATCGACCGCCGGTTCCCCCACCTCGAGGCCTCCGGTGCAGGAGACGAAAACCTCCCGGGAGACGAGCGGCAGGCCCGCACCCTCCAGAACGGCGAGGAGCAACGCCAGTCGCGAGCTGTCCAGACCGATCGCCACGCGGCGGGGCGAGCCCGAGGCCGCCGGACCGACGAGGGCCTGCACCTCGACGAGCAGCGATCGGGTCCCCTCCAGCGCGGCCGTCACGCAGCTGCCGGGTAATCCCGCCCGTCGCTCCGACAGGAGGGCAGCCGAGGCGTTTGCGATCTCCGAGAGGCCTTCCCCCGTCATCTCGAAGAGCGCGATCTCATCGACGGCGCCGAAGCGGTTCTTCGTAGCCCGCAGGATCCGACGCGATCCGCCGCGCTCGCCCTCGATCGAGATCACGGCGTCGACCAGGTGCTCGAGCGACTTGGGCCCCGCGAGGCTGCCGTCCTTGGTCACGTGCCCGATCAGGATCACGGGCAAGCCGGAAAGCTTAGCAAGACGCTGCAGCACGAGCGCCGACTCGCGCAGCTGCGAGACCGTCCCGGCGGCCGAGGTCAGCGCCGCGTCCCGCACGGCCTGGATCGAGTCGACCACGAGGAGGCCAGGCATGCGTTTCTCCGCAAGTGCCACGATGCGCGAAACGTCGTTCTCGGCCGCGACGAACAGTTTCTCCTCCCGAATGCCGAGGCGCTCTCCCCGAAGGCGCACCTGGCTGGCCGATTCTTCGCCCGTCGCGTAAAGGACTTCCCGAGACCGCGCGATCCCCCGAGCGGCCTGGAGGAGAAGCGTCGACTTTCCGATGCCCGGCTCCCCGCCCAGAAGCACCAGGGAGCCCGGAACGAGGCCGCCCCCGAGCACCCGATCGAATCCCGGTAACGTGGTCGAAGTGCGCTCCTTCGGCTCGGCGGGGGCCTCCGAGATGGGAGCCGCCCGCGCTTGGAACCCGCCCGTGGCGCTCACCCCGGTGAGCTCTTCGACGTACGTGTTCCACTCACTGCACTCCGGACACCGGCCCAGCCACTTCGGCGAGACGGCGCCGCAGCCCTGGCAGGCGAAGACGTGCTCCGCGCGGGGTGACATCGGCTACGCGGTTCTCAATGCGTCGGTATGGATCCCGCGAAGTACTTCAAGTCGTCGTCACCCCAGCGGATGCCGGCGCCGACGAAACCGGAGTCCAGGTGCGCCTTCGTGTTGAGGAAGTCATTCCAGCCGCCGACCACGAAGACCGACGGTGAAAAGTAGTAGCGCCCGGAGAGCTTGGCTTGCGGATTGAGGTCCTGGCGATCGAAATTCCAGAGCTGCGCCGAGAGCTGGATGCGGTTCTTCAGCGTCAGATAGTCGATTCCGAAGCCGCCCGTGTTTTCGATGAGACCCGCCCGGCCAATCCAGTGTCCGAGGCGGAAACCGACCTCCGCCGAGAGGGCGACCGTATTTTCCCGGAACTCCACCTGGTTCTGTTCAGTGGTCTCCGTGTGCCCGTCCGGATAGGTCGTTGTCGTGACGTAGGTCGTCTCCTTTCGCACGCCAAAGGGCTCGCTCGAGAGCTCCAGCCGGTAGAAGCGGGGCTTGCCCCTCGGCTGAAGGTCGAGAGTAAAAAAGGATTGACCCTTCTGGAAGCGCCCCAGGTATTCCGCTCGCAGCCCCAGGTCGACGTTCCACTTCTTCACCGTTTCCATCGCAGACGTCAGGCTCTGGACGCCGTCCTTGACCGCGATGAGCGCATCGTTCAAGTTCTTGTCGGTCTCGTCGCTCGAGACCAGCTTTCCGATCGTGCCTTCCCCGGAGTTGATGCGCCCCGTGATGGCGTTCATGTTGTCGACGGTCGACTGGAGCTTCCCCGAGAGCTCCTTCGCACTGGCGACGGTCTCGGTGACGCCACTCTGGTTGGACGCCACGAGCCGGTCGATGCGCTCGACGAGCTGGCTCATCTGAGCGGAAAACTCGCGAAAGTTTTCCGTCGTCGCATCGATGTTCGCCCGATTGGATTCCAGTAGTTTGCGCAGCTCGCTGGACAACGCCAGCACGTCGTCGACGATACCCGTCAGTCGCTCCTTGCCGAGCGCGCCGCCGAGGGAGTCTTTGAGATTCGTGGTGATGTCCCGCATGTCGACTTCAATGTCGCGTGCGAGCTTCGTGATCTCGTCGAAGTTGACGGGCACATTACCCTGGACTGTCGTCCCTTCCGGGAGCGGGCCCGCCCCGACGGGACCCGGGACCAGCTCCACGTACTTGTCGCCGAGCATCCCGAGACTCTGGATCGTGGCCGATGCGCCTTTGCGCAGCTCGACGTCCGTCGTGAGCTCGAGGTCGACCAGGGCCTTGCCCCCGACCAGACGGATCTTGCCGACCTTGCCGACGAGCACGCCGGCCAGGCGAACGTCCGCCTTGTTCTTCAGTCCTGCGACGTCGTCGAACTGCACGGATAGCGTTCGCTCCGACGGCTTGCCGAACCTGAGGTCTTTGATCTTCCAGATCAGAAGCCCGGCCAGAACGAGCGCCACGAGAAAGAACGCCCCGACTTTCGCTGCGGTACTCATCGTGCCTCCAAACTCTCCTTGCGGACCGTCCGTTCGAACTCCACGGTCAGGGGGCCGTCGGCCCGCCCTTCGACAAACTGACGCACGGCCGGGTCGTGGGACTTCATGAAATCGTCGGGCGCGGCCTGAAACAGGATATGCCCGCCGAAGAGCAGTGCCAGCGAGTCTCCGATCTTGCGTGCGCTCGCCATATGGTGGGTAATTGTCACGATCGTCACACCGAGCTGTCGGCGGATCGACAGGATCACTTCCGCGATCACGTCGGTCGTGATCGGATCGAGCCCGGTGTTCGGCTCATCGAAAAGCAGGATTCGGGGCTCGTGTGCGATCGCCCTCGCGAAGCCGACGCGGCGTCGCATGCCGCCGGACAGTTCCGACGGGCGCTTGCTTCCGATGTTGGGCAGGCGCACGAGCTCCAGGCACTCCTCGACGCGCGCCCGAACCTGTGTCGCGGAGCGTCCCGAGCGCCGTAGCGGAAACGCGATGTTTTCGTAGACGCTCATCGAGTCGAAGAGAGCACCCTCCTGGAACGCCATGCCGAACTTCTTGCGCACCACGTTGCGCTCGACCGAGTCGAGAGCCCAAAGATCCTCGCCGTCGACGAACACTCTTCCGCTGTCCGGATGGATGAGACCAACGAAGTGTTTCAGGAGCACGCTCTTGCCGGTCCCCGAGGGGCCTACGATCACCAACGACTCCCCCGCCGCGATCGACAGGTCGATCCCGTCGAGAACAACGAGCTTTCCAAACGCTTTGTGCAGGCCCTCGACGCGAAGCGCCGGCGGCGCCGAGCCAGGGGCGAGTGCCTCGACGGATCCGGTCACGGTGAGAACAGAAGCCTGGTGAGGAAAAAGTCGGTCAAGAGGATCGCCAGGCTGGCGGTAACGACCGCCTGAGTCGTCGATCGCCCAACGCCTTCGGCTCCGCCCGTCGTGTAGTACCCGCGCACGCAGGAAACGACCGAGAAGATCAGGCCGAACACCCCCGCCTTGACAAGGCCGGCCGTGAAATCGTTCAGGTCGACATACTGGAACGAGCTCTCGTAGTACGCCGTGGGGTTCGACCCCAGAAGCTCCACGGAAACGAAGTAGCCGCCGTACATCCCGACGACGTCTCCCACGACCACGAGCAGCGGCATGACGAGAACCGACGCGAGCACACGCGGCACGAAGAGATATTGGACGGGTTCCGTCGCGAGGGCTTTCAGGGCGTCGATTTGCTCGGTGATCCGCATCGAACCGATCTCGGCCGCCATCGAACTCCCCACGCGTCCGGTCACCATCAGCGAACACAGGACCGGTGAGAGCTCTTGCATCAGCGAGAGGGCGACGACGCTGCCGACGAGGCTCGTGGCGTTGAACTTTGCGAACGCATGGTGGCTCTGGAGCGCCAGCACCATGCCGGTAAACAGCGTCGTCAGGAAGACAACCGGGATGGAATTCACTCCGACCCGCACCATCTGTCGGAGCAGTTCCGAAACGTCGTAGGGGGGCCGCGGAGCCCAGAGAAGGATGCGCCCGAGCATCGTAAAGAACCGGCCGAGCTCCTCGAGCAGGCGCAGGACCCCCCGGCCGACGGCCTCGAGGAATACGATCAAGCGGCGCTCTTTGCATACACGCGTTCGACGCGCTGCCCGATCCCGCAGAGGATCTCGTAGGGAATCGTGCCGGCGGCGCCGGCCAGATCCCAGGCCGTGACGGACTCATCCCGATCCCGCCCGAGACAGACCACGCGGTCACCCCGCTGCGCGCCCGTGTCGGTCGCATCGACCAGCGTGACATCCATGCTGACAGCCCCCACCACGGGAACGTGCCTCCCCCGCAAGATAACGCCGACCCGCCCGGAAAAGGAACGCCGGAAGCCGTCATGGTAGCCGATCGGGAGCACGGCGACCGTCGTGTCCCGCGTTGCGACGAAGCGGCCGCCGTATCCGAGCGGTGTCCCCATCGGCACACGGCGCACGCCCACGACCCGCGTTTCCAGGGTCATCGCCGGGACGAGAACCGTCGCGCCCGTCGCCGGCGAGGGAGAGATTCCGTAGAGTGCCAAGCCCGGCCGCACCGCGTCGAACCAGGAATCGGGGTGCGAGAGGACTCCCGCCGAATTGGCGACGTGAATCAGTCCCGGAGACAGACCCGCGCTACGAATCCGTTCCACACAAGCCGAAATCGCTCTGACCTCGCGGCCGGTCGCCAGAGAGGCAGGGTTGTCCGCGGAGGAAAGATTTCCGAAGGTCCCGGCCAGCCGCACGCCGGGAGCCCCCTTCAGAAGCTCGATCACCGAATCGAGCTCTTCTGGGCGGATCCCGGCGCGAGCCATTCCGGCGTCCAACTCCAAATGGACGCGGAGGGGGACCGAAAGGCCCCTGGAGGCGAGGACGACGGCCTCGGCCTGACTTCGGTCGTACAGCGTGGGCGTCAAGCCGTACGCGAGCTGACGCGGAAGGTCCGACGGCTCGGCGTGGGATAACAGCAGAATCTCCCCGCCGATGCCCGCCCGCCGCAGGGCCATGCCCTCCCCGGTGTTCGCCACCGCAAATCGGTCCGCGCCTTCGTTCGCCAACCTCTCCGCCACGGCCGAAGCTCCATGACCGTAGGCATCCGCCTTGACGACCGCGTAAAGCGGTCGCCCCGATCCGACGCGCGCCCGCAAGGAATTGAAATTTCGCGCGATCGCATCGAGATCCACAATCGCACAGGCTGGCGCCGACTGTCGCGTACTGGTCGTCGGGATCATTCGGCCCCTAAACTAACCCAAAAGCCGGACATCCTTGACTGGGCGCCCAGTTCCGGAGGGCACCTCCGGTTCGTTCCGGACACTTTGGCGGCGGCGGTCAACGAATCGACCGCTCCGGCCGGGCCTGCTGGCGAAGCTCTCGCAGGAGAACCGGCGGCTCCCGCCGCAGAGCCCCACGATCTCGAGCGGTAGCGGAAATCTCCGACGCCTCCGAGCGAAGTACGAGGCTGAGCGCAGCAACCGACCATTCATCCTCCATTCATTCTCAAAAAGGTAGGCTGTCCGCGGCCCCAAAGGGCTCAGGCGGCCGTAGCGGCATACGACCGACTCACGGAGACGATGCGAACGGTCCGGTTTCAAGGCCTCATCGAGGGCTGACCTCAATGCCGCACCAACTTCCTCTGGCTCGCGCAATGGATCGTCGCGGGGCCGCGCCGCGCCCTCGAGATCGCGATGCGGAGACCTCTCCTTGCGTGTTTTCCCCGCTCGAAATCTCGCGAAGGCTCGGACGCAGGCTCAGGGTGAACGTCGTTTCGGAAACTTCACGATTTGGGCTGACCGCGCAGGGGGGCCACACCGCTTTCTTGGACTGCGCGGACCTCATGGGCAAACATCCGGATCTCGAGATCCACGTCAACGGTCGCGATGCGTGCGACATTCTCCACTCCCACAGCTGGGGACCCTTCTATGTCGTGAAGGGCCTGCCCTACAAGGGACGGCGTGTTTTCACGGTCCACGCCCTGCCGGAAACGGCCGAAGGGGCGCTCCCTCTCATGGGTCCGCTGACCCGCCCCCTCGTAAGCACCTACTTGAGGGCGATCTACAATTTCTCCGACGTCGTGATCGCGGTGGGTCCCGCGACGGCCGAGTCTCTGAAGCGCCTTGGGGTCCATTCCAGGATCGAAGTCCTGCCCAACGCCCTTCGAAATGAACGCTTCTTCCCGTCTGCCGCGCTCCGGAGAGAAGGGCGGATCCGACTGGGAGTCCCCGAGGAACGACCGTTGGTCATCGGCGTCGGCCAACTGCAGCCCAGAAAGGGAATTGCGGACTTTGCGGAAATCGCGCACAACTTCCCTGCGACTCAGTTTCTCTGGATCGGCGGAAGGCCGTTTGGTCTCCTGAGCGCGGGCATCCGCGAGCTCGGGCGACTGGTGGCCCGCCCCCCGAGCAATCTCCGGTTCGTGGGAACCATCGAACTGACGCAGATGCCGATGGTCTACAACGCCGCCGACGCGATGCTCTTTCCCTCCTTTCAAGAGAACTGCCCCTACGCGCCGCTGGAAGCCGCGGGCTGCGGTGTTCCGGTGATTTTCCGGGATCTCCCCGGCTATCGCCTGCTCTACCCCTCGGAGTACGCCACGGCTGCAGACATCCCGGGATTCATCAACCGGCTTCGGGAACTTCTGGACTCTCCCGCGTACCGGCAACGCCTGATTCATGCCTCCCTGCGCCTCGCCGCACATTTTCGACCCGCGCAACATGTCGAGTCGCTCGCGCGGTTGTACGATCGTGTTGCCTGCGCAGCGTTGAACAACGCCTAGCCCCCATCCGCCGCGGCCAGGATCCAGCGCCCGGGCCACGACACGTGGCCACGTTCGCTCGGGCGGTACACGCGCCGCCGGGCGGTGACCGGAAGGCTCCGAGAGTCTCGAGGAGAAACCCTCGAGCCCGTCCCGCGCTGGGTTCGTTCGGGTCTCTGGGCTAGGATGCGGGGCTGGTTCGAAGTCCGAGGAGCTCATCGTGAGAATCATCGGGTGTCGGTCATGAAGGTTGGGTCGCGTCGCGCTCCCACGAGACCGCGTGTCGCCGGGTAGCGCCCTGCCAGCCGCCCTGGCCGGGCTGGCGCGGCTGGTCCGCAGGCACCGGTTCGGGATTCTGATCTTCTGGGGCATCGTGGCGGCCGTCCTGGTGCCTGAAGCGCGCAACGCGGCACACCGTCTCCAGTCCATCGTCCGCGTGGAAGGAACCCTCGCGGCCAGCGTCGACGAAGACCTCTCGCGGCGCTTTCATTCCCCTTTTGTGCATCGGGTCGTTCTGGTCGCCGGCGGGATACCCGACCCGGAGACTCCCGACGGCCGCCAGGCTCTCCAACGGATCGTGTCCGCTGTCTCGGCAGTGCCGGGTGTCACGGGTACGGTTTCGTACCTCGATTCCCCCGAGCCGGTGTTCCGCGGAAGAGGCGGCACGTTCCTGCTCGTGGGATTGGACCCGGGCGATCGGCCCGCCGAGTCTCTCATGGCACCGCTGCGGCGCGCCACGGAGAATCTTCAGCCCAAACTCCGGCGGGTCTTTCCGACGGCGGAGCTGGGGTGGACCGGCGAGATTCCGCTCAACATCGATGTTCGGGAGGCGAGCTCGAGGGACGCGAAGGCGGCCGAGAGGCGGGCGCTCCCGATCACGCTCCTCCTCCTCGTCGTGGCCTTCGGCTCGATCGTTGCGGCCCTGCTGCCGGTGACCGTCGGGATCCTCGCCGTCCTGATGACGCTCGGCGCTTCCGCGATTCTGGCCCGAGTCTGGCATCTCTCGATCCTCGTTCAGAACATCGCGTCCATGATCGGTCTGGGGCTCGGCATCGACTACGCCCTTCTCATGGTGAGTCGCTTTCGTGAGTCGCTGGCACTGACCGGCTCGGGGGAAGACGCCGCGGAGGATTGCATTCCGAAGGTCGGGCACACCCTGCTCCTTTCGGCCCTGCCGGTCGGAATCGGGTTCGGGGCTCTCCTGAGCGTGCCCGCCAGCGACTTCCGCTCGATCGGAGCGGCGGGCCTCCTTGTCGCTTTCTTCACGCTGCTGCTGGCCTTGACTCTGTTACCCGCCACCCTCGCGCTGCTGGGAAGACACGTCGACGCGGGGCGCATCCTCGGCCCGGGAAGGGCCCGGGGGGAGGCCCGTTCGAAGCGGTGGCACCGCTGGGGAGCCCTTGTCGTCGCCAGACCCTGGCTGGCCGTTTCCCTCGGCGGAGCGCCCCTCTTGCTGCTGGCTCTCCAGGCCGCACGGCTCAGGACCGGAGCGCTCGGGGGGGAAGGACTGCCGACCAATCTCGAGTCGGTCCGTGCCGCGCAGCGCCTGGAGAGCATGGGACGAGGAAATGTCATCCAGGGGCTCCGCCTTCTGCTCGACCTTCCCCCCGACGCCCCGGTCACCAGTGAGGACGGCTGGGCCGCGACGCGGCGCCTCGAGAAATTCCTCGAGGCCGACCCCCGCGTTGAACGAGCCCATTCCCTGGCGTCCATCGCCGGCGCCGGGGTTACGCGGGAAAAGCTGCGAAGCCTTTCGCGCAACGCCCGCCAGGGTCTGCTCTCGACAGACGAGCGCTCCGTGCTCTTCGAAGTGGTTCCGGCGGCGCGCTCTTCGGATCCGAACCGACTTCGCGCCGACGCCGAAAAGCTCGCCCGCGAGCTGCGGGACGCTGATGCGGCGACGCTGACCGGACTCGCCGGTACCCGACTGCGCGTGGGCGGCCTCGCCGCCGCGGCCACGGAGTTCGAGGACATGGTTTCCGGGCGCTTCCGCAGGGTCGTGGCCCTCGTCATCGGCATCACGTTCCTCGGCCTGTTCATCGGTTTCCGATCCGTTCTGGTCGCGGTCAAGGCCGTGGCGCTCAATCTCCTCACGGTGAGCGCCGCATTTGGAGCTCTCGTCCTCGTCTTCCAGGAAGGCCACGGGGCGCAATGGTTCGGTCTGGCCGGGCCGACCGAGCGTGTCTTCACCATCGTCCCGGTCCTCGCCTTCTGCATCGTCTTCGGCTTGAGCATGGACTACGAGGTCTTCCTGGTGTCGCGCGTCGCCGAGGCGCGGCGCGCCGGACTCCCCGAGGGGGACGCGATCGTCGAGGGCCTGTCTCGAACCGGCGGGGTCATCACCAGCGCGGCGGCAATCATGACTGCGGTCTTCGCCGCTTTCGCGCTGGGCGAATTCCTGCCCATCCAGATGCTCGGCTTTACACTCACCGTCGCCGTGCTCCTGGATGCGACCGTCGTCCGGACGGTGATCGGTCCCGCACTGCTGCGATTGGCCGGGAAGTGGAATTGGTGGCCCGGCCAGAGAGAGAATGGCCAACGTCCGCCGGAGGTAAGAATGTCATGAAGCGAGTGATCAAATCGGGGCTCGCCCTCGTCCTGTGGCTCCTTGCGGCCTCACGGCTGTCCGCCGCTCCGGACGGTGTCGAGAAGTTGAATGAGGCCTTCGTCAAGGCGCTCCAGTCCGGCGACATCGAGGCCGTCATGAAGCTCTACGCGCCCGACGCCGTTCTCTTTCCTCCCGGAGAGAAAGCGGCGAAGGGACTCGAGGAAATCCGCTTCAAATGGAATTCCGTGCTCAACGCCAACAAAGTCACCCAGCCTGGCTTCAAGGACGCGCACTACCTCACATCGGTCAACCTCTCCACGGGTTGGGGAAACGTGTTCATGCGTCTCGAGCCGAAGTCGGGGAAGGAACCCTCCACGATCCAGGGCCGCTTCTCGACGGTGGCCCGAAAGAAGGACGGGAAATGGCAGTACGTCTTCGTCGGGATCGGAGAGCTCGACGAAATCCTGACGCTCCAGCACTACTCGAAGACCAAGTGAAGCGGCGTCGCCGCGTCTGAAGCGTCCTTCTCGCCGGCGGCCGCGGAAAACCCTCCCGCTAGAAGGGAGATCCGCCTTCCGGTGGCGCCGAGGCCGACGCCGCGTAGTTGGCGAAGGTCATGTGGTCGGCGAGGAACACCAGCGGGAAGTCGCCCGTCGGGCCGTTGCGCTGCTTGGCGATGATGACGTCCGCGATTCCCTTTCGCTCGGTGTCGCGGTCGTAGAGCTCCTCGCGGTAGAGGAAGATCACCACATCGGCGTCCTGCTCGATCGAGCCCGAGTCGCGCAGGTCGGCCAGCTGCGGCTTGCGCAGCTCGCCCTTGCGCTGCTCGGGCTGCCGCGAGAGCTGTGAGAGGGCCACGATCGGCACGCGCAGCTCCTTGGCGAGAAGCTTCAGGCCTCGCGAGATCTGGGACACTTCCTGCGTCCGGTTGTCGAAGCGCCCGTGACCCATCATCAACTGCATGTAGTCGACGATGATCACGTCCAGACCCTTCTCGCGCTTCAGTCGTTGGGCCTTCGCACGCATCTCGGGAACGGAGAGTGCCGCCCCGTCGTCCAGATAGAAGTTCGCACCGGCGATTTTCGCCTGCGCCGTGACCAGGCGCACCGTCGCCTCGCGCGAGGCATAACCATCGCGGACTTTCTTCGCGTCGACGTCGGCCTCGGAGCAAAGCACCCGGAAGCCGATCTGCTCCTTGGACATCTCGAGAGAGAAGAAACCGACCGATCGCGCCTCCCGGAAAGCCACGTGCTGGGCGATGTTCAGGGCGAACGACGTCTTTCCCACCGAGGGCCGCGCCGCCACAATGATCAGGTCCGTGGACTGGAGGCCGGAGGTCATGCGGTCGAGCTCCAGGAATCCCGTCGGCAGCCCCGAGAGCACGCCCTGTCGGTTGCGCGCGTCCTCGATGACCTCCAGGTTGTGTTTGACGATCTGGCCGATCGGCGTGAAGCCGCCCCGAACCGCGTCCTCGGCGATGTCGAAGATCTCTCCCGTCGCGGTCCCCAGCAGGTGCTCCGCGTCCTGTTCCTGGGAGAGTCCCTGCCGGACCAGGCGCTGGCCGGCCTGAATGAGCCGCCGCAGCGTCGATTTCTCCTTGACGATTCGGGCGTAGTGCTCCACGTTGCCGACGTCGGGAACCGCATCGACCAGCGCGGCCAGATACGCCGAGCCGCCGGCCTTCTCGACGCCGCCGCTGCGGTCGAGCTCCTCCTTGAGCGTGAGGGTGTCGATCTCGGCGGACCGCTCGTACAACTCGAGCATGGCGCGGTAGATGCGTCGGTGCGTATCCGGGAAGAAGTCCTCCTGGCGGAGGACCGGAACGACGAAGGAGAGGGAGGAGAAATCCAGCAGGATCGCGCCCAGCACCGAGCGTTCGGCCTCGAGGTTCTGCGGCAGGCCTTTCTCGAGTGTCGCTTCTTCTTGCATCGTGGGAAAGCGCGCGGATCTTTCATCCATCGCGCGGGCCTGTCAACATTTCCGCACCCGCCGACGGCACGGGCGCTGTGGACGCCTCGTCGAAATAATTTTTTGCGCGCCCTTTTCCGCAGCAGACTTTTCCACAACGACATTCGGCTCCCCGCGCACGGACAAATGAGGTCCGACCGCGTTTCGGGGAGACGCGGGAGCCCGCGGCGAGGCGCGCTACGCGCGGCGGGCTCGCGCCCGAAGGATGCCGAGCATCTCGCCGTCGCCCGAGACGCCGCCCGGGCGCTTTCGCCCCTCGGGCGTCCCGTGGAAGTCGCTGCCGGCCGTCATCGCCAGCCCGAGCTCGTTGACGAGCTCGCCAAGGCGAGCCTCCATCTGAGGGTCGTGATCCGGGTGGAACACCTCGAGGGCGTCCAGGCCTTCGGGAGCCAGCGCTCTGGCCATCGCCTCAACGCTCTTGTACCACACGGCATGCGCGAGGGCCGAGATCCCGCCTGCCGCGCGGATCGCGCGGACGACGTCGCGGGCGTCCCACTTTTCGTGGGCGACATAGCCCGGCTCCCCACGGTTCAGAAACCGGTCGAAGGCATCATCGTTGTCGCGGGCGTGTCCCGCGCGTACGAGGGCCCGCGCCAGATGCGGCCGCCCCCAGACACCATCACCGACATCCTCGCGGATTGCGTCCAGGTCGATCGGGTAGCCTGCCTCCACCAACTTCGCGGCCATCTTCTCGCCGCGCCGGCGGCGGTTTTCCTGCCGGATCACCAGCTGGCCGTTGAAACGCTCGTTGTTCTCGTCCACGAAGAGGGCAAGGATATGGATGTCGTCTTGCCCGTCGAAGCTCGAGGAGATCTCGGCCCCCGGAATCAGCTCGATGCCTAGCGCCTCCGCCTCGCGGCGCGCCTCGGGCAGGCCTTGCAGCGAGTCGTGGTCGGTCAGAGCGAAGGCCGAAATGCCGGCGTAGGCCATTAGGCGCACGAGTTCGGCGGGCGAATCGAGGCCGTCCGAGACGTTCGAGTGGCTGTGCAGATCGACACGCATGGGGAGCAATCTTACCGTGGCCCGGGGAAAAGCCAGCGCGCCGCCTCCCGCAGCGTGAGTTCAGGAGGGCTTGACGACACAGCAATAAATTAGTAATTATTTACTTACTATGGGACGCCGACCCCGGGTCACCCGCCAGGAGGTCTTTCAGGCCGCCCGGGAGGCCTTCGCCGAGCGCGGGTACGAAGGCGCGACCCTGGCCGCGATCGGCGCGCGCCTGGGCGTCTCCCCAGCCGCGCTGCTGCGCCACGCGCCGGACAAGGAGTCACTCTTCCGAGAGGCCATGGCGGCGGAAGAGGCCGACGCCGGCCTGCCCAGCGACTTCCTGACGGACGTGCCCGACTCGGAGAGCCCGGCGCGCGCCCTGCGGCGCCTCGCCACGACGCTCGTCCCCTACATCGAGCGGAAGATGGGCGAGAACATCGCGCACTTCCTCAAGGCGCGGACCGAGGAGGAGGCCCGTACCGTGCGCCTGCCATTCGATCCCAGGCACCGCGCTTCCCCGCCCGCGCGCCTCCTCGCCGCGCTCGAGGCCTACCTGCGCCGGGCCCGCGCGGCCGGCCGCGTGCGCCTGAAGGACCCGCGGGCGGCCGCCCTCGCCTTCGTGGGCGCCGTCCAGTCCTACGTGTTCATGCACAAGATCGCGCGGATCTCGCCGCCGATTCCACTGGCGCGCTACCTCGACACGCTCATCGAGATCTGGACGCGAGGCGCCCTCGCGTCGGGAAGGAAGCGGAGATGAAGAAAGGCCTGGTCCTCCTCCTGGCGGTCCTTTCCCTGGTCGCAGCGGGCGCCTGGTGGGCCGTTGCGAGCGGCCTGTTTCGGACGGACGAATCCCTCGTCCTGTCGGGCACCATCGAGGCCCGTGACGCGGATGTCGGGTCCCTCGTCGGAGGGCGGATCGCCGCGGTTCGGGTGGACGAGGGCTCGACGGTGCGCAAGGGTCAGGTCCTCGTCGAGTTCGAGACGGACTTCCTCGATCAGCAGATCCTTTCCCAGCAGGGACGCGTGGCCCTGGCGCGCGCGGACCTCGAGAAGGCGCTGCGCGGCCCGCGGCGGGAAGACGTCGCTCGGGCGCGGGCCGACGCCGAGAACGCGGAACGCGAGCGCCAGCGGCTTGGCTCCCTGCTCGCGCAGGGAATCGTGGGCCAGCAGACCTACGACGCCGCCGCCACGACGGCTCGCGTGGCCTCGGAGACTCTCCAGGAGAAGGAGCGCGGCAGTCGGCCCGAAGACATCGCGGCAGCCCGCGCGGCGCTCGTGCGCGAGGAAGGCCAGCTCGCCTATCTGGAGCGGCAGCGCGAGGATCTCGTCGTCCGCGCACCCGCCGACGGCGTTCTGCAGACGATCGACCTGCGCCCGGGCGACCTCGTGTCGGCCGGACAGCCGGTGGCGACCCTTCTCGAGGCGGACCAGATCTGGGTTCGCGTCTACGTTCCCGAGCCGCGCCTGGGGCTCGTGCGCGTGGGGCAGCGGGCCTGGATCCGCGTGGACACCTTCCCCGGCCGCGAATACCCGGGCCACGTGGTCGAGATCCGGCAGAAGGGCGAGTACACACCCCGGAACGTCCAGACGCTCGACCAGCGCATGGACCAGGTGTTTGGTGTGAAGGTGGCGATTGAGCCCAATTCCGACCTCAAGCCGGGCATGGCCGCTACGGTGCGGCTCGAGAAGTGAGCGAGGCCGCTCCAGCCGACGCGGCCGGGCTCGGCATCGAGGTGCGCTCGGTCTCCCGGGACTTCGGCCGGGTACGGGCCCTCGACAAGGTGTCGCTGGGCGTCCGCCGCGGGGAGATCTTCGGCCTGCTGGGACCCAACGGGTCCGGCAAGTCGACGCTGATCCGGATCCTCTGCGGCCTTCTCGCGCCGACGGAGGGCAGCGCCTCGGTGGACGGCCTCGATGTGACGCGCTCGGGAGAGGAGATCCGCCGCCGCATCGGGTACGTCCCGCAGAAGTTCTCTCTCTACGAAGACCTGACGGTCCTGGAAAACCTCGACTTCTTCGCCTCGGTCTACGGCCTCCGCAACGAGCGTGCTCGACAGCGGCGCCGGTGGGCCATCGAGCTGACGGGGCTGGCGCCCTACCGGCACCGCCTCGCCGCCCAGCTCTCGGGTGGCTGGAAGCAACGCCTGGCTCTGGCCGCCGCGCTCATGCACGAGCCCCGCGTCCTCTTTCTCGACGAGCCGACGGCCGGCATCGACCCGGTCGCGCGGCGGGAGCTCTGGAACCTGCTCTTCGACTTCGCCGCGGAGGGTGTCACGCTCATGGTGACCACGCATTACATGGATGAAGCCGAGCGCTGCGGGACGGTCGCCTACCTCTACCTCTCCAAGCTCCTCGTGCTCGGCAAGCCGGACGAGCTGACGGAACGCAGCGAAGTGACGCCCGCCGGCACCCGCCGCGTCGAGGCGGAATGCGCCGGCGGCGCCGCCGCGGTGCTCTCCCGCGCGCGGTCGCTCCCGTACGTCCAGGACGTCACGATCTTCGGCAATTCGCTGCATCTGCTCGTCGACGCCGCGGTGCCCGACGAACGGATCGTGCGGGATCTGGAGGCGTCCGCCCACGCTCCCGTGAGCGTTCGGCCGATCGCGCCTTCCCTCGAGGACGTGTTCGTACGCCTGACCAAGCTCCAGGCCGACGCCGCGGCCGCCGCCGAGGCCTCTGCCGCAAGGAGCGCGCCGTGAGGGGCTTCGTCGCCGTCCTGCGCAAGGAGTGGATCCAGATGCTGCGGGACCGCGGCACCCTCATGATGGCGCTCTTGATCCCGGTCTTCGAGCTCATCCTCTTCGGCGTCATCGACACCAACGTGAAGCACGTTCGGACCGCGGTCTTCGATCAGAGCCGGACGCAGGAGAGCCGGGAGCTCGTCACGAGCCTGGTCAACACGGTCTTCTTCCGCGTCGTCGAGGAGGTGCCCTCCCGGGAGGCGCTGCGCGAGGCGATCGTGGCGGGGCGCGCCTCGGTCGGGCTCGAGATTCCACCCGACTTCGCGCGGCGCCGCCTGCGCAACCTGCCGGCCGACTTTCTCGTGCTGATCGACGGCTCCGATTCCACGATCTCGTCCCAAACGCTCGCCGCGGCCAACGGGGTCGCGCTCGAGAAATCGCTGGCCGAGATCGCGCGCCGCACCGGAATCGCCGAGCTGCCGCTCCAGGCGCACCCCCTGCTCCTCTTCAACCCCGACTCGCGCAGCGCCAATCTGCTCATCCCCGGGCTGATCGCGATCCTCCTGACCTTCTCCGGAACGGTCCTGGCCGCCTTCGGGATCGTCCGCGAGCGAGAGCGGGGCACCCTCGAGCAGTTGATGGTGACGCCCGCCTCCCCCGTGGGTGTCGTGCTTGGGAAGCTCCTCCCTTACATGGGCCTGGGCTTCGTCCAGCTGATCACGATCCTCGCCGTGATGGTCACTCTCTTCCGGGTGCCGATCCACGGAAGCCTTCCCCTCTTCTTCGGCCTGGCGACCATTTACCTCTTCTCCCTCCTCGCCCTCGGACTGGTCATTTCCTCGCGGGCCAAGACGCAGATGGAGGCGATCCAGTTCGCCCAGGGCTTCCTGCTGCCATCGATCCTGCTCTCGGGTTACGTCTTTCCCCTCTTCTCCCTGCCCGGTCCGCTGCGGGCCTTCGCGAACCTGCTGCCTGCAACCCACTTCATCAAGATCTCCCGTGGCATCATCATCCGCGGGGCCGGGTTTCCGGAGCTCTGGCCCAACGTCGCGGCCCTGCTCGCGATCGACGCCGTCCTGATCCTGGCGAGCACCCGGGCCTTCAAGAAGACCATCTCGTAAGAGCGGGACAGCCGAAGCCCGGGTCCCGGAGCTCATATACAATCCCCGCCCCGCGGAGGCGGATCGACCCGCCCGCGACTCAAGGAGACCGCAATGGCGCAACTCAAGCCCGGCGACCCGGCCCCCGACTTCACGCTCCCCTCCACCGTAGGAGACAAGGTCACCCTGTCGGACTCCCGTGGCAAGAAGAGCGTCCTCCTGATGTTCTATCCGCTCGACTTCTCGCCGGTCTGCTCGGTCGAGAACAAGCAGTGCGCCGAGATGCTCCCCGCCAAGGGCGCCGACGACGTGCTCGTCCTCGGCATCTCCGTCGATTCGCTCTGGTCGCACAAGGCCTTCGCCGCTCAGAACGGCATCGGGTATCCCCTGCTCGCGGACTTTCACCCGAAGGGCGAGGTGGCGCGAAAGTATGGCGTTTACCTCGAGGACAAGGGCATCTCGGCCCGCACCGCCTTCATCATCGGTAAGGACGGGAAGGTCAAGGAGATCGTCGCGAGCGACATCCCCGTGGCGCGGGACATCGGCAAGCTGATCGAGAAGACCCGGGCGGCGTGAGCGGCACCATGAGCCAGACGGGCGTGCTCCTTCCCCCGGTCGGCAGCGAACGCAAGGTGCAGGAGATTTCGACGCATGTGCGCCGGATCATCGAGCTGCTCGGGCTCGACCTCTCGGACCCGAACCTGCTCGAGACTCCGGAGCGGGTGGCCAAGATGTACCTCGAGATGTTCCAGGGCCTCTCCGAGGGTGCGGAGCCGAAGGTCACCTTCTTCCCCAACGACGAGCGCTACACGGCGATGGTGATGGAGAAGGACATCCCCTTCTACTCGCTGTGCTCGCACCACTTCGTGCCGTTTTATGGCCACGCGCACCTCGCCTACATTCCCAACGACCGGATCGTAGGGCTCTCGAAGATGCCCCGCATCGTCGAGTTCTACGCCCACAGACCCCAGCTTCAGGAGAGGCTGACCGAGCAGATCGCCGGCTTCCTCGAGGAGAAGCTCTGCCCTCAGGGGGCGATGGTGGTCATCGAGGCGCGGCACCTGTGCGTCGAGATGCGCGGGGTCAAGAAGCCGGGAGCCCTGACCGTCACATCGGCCATCCGAGGGATCTTCTTCAACAAGCCGGTGCGCGAGGAGTTCCTGGACCTCCTGAACCGCCGGGGCTAGGGGATCTCGGGCCTCGCGAGGACGCCGCGCAGACTCCGCATCGCGTCCAGGCCGGCGAGAGTGCGCGCGCCGTGCCAGCAGTAGTTGTCCCCTTCGACGAAGAGGCGCCGGCTCTGCCGTCCGAAGAGCGCGGCCGCCTCTTCCCCGTGCTTTTCCGGCCGAAACGGAAACGGCTCGCTCGGGAAGATATGCACGGCGGGGCCCCGGGCGATCGCCTCCTGCGGTGTCGTCGCGGGATACCGCTGCGCCTCGCGGCCATAGACGTTGATCCCGCCCGAGAGGCGCAGGAGATCCCCGACGTAGGTATCGTCGGAGACGGTCATCCAGGGGTCTTTCCAGATCCAGTACGCGTAGAGGAAGGGCGCCGGACCCGGCTCCGACTCGAGATCCGCGAGCGCCCGCTCGAGACGCGCGGCGAGGCCCCGGGCCTCCTCCTCGCATCCTTCTCCGAGAAGGCCTCCCCAGTGGCGGATGTCGTGGGGCACTTGGGCGACGGCCCGGGGAAACGTCACGTCCACCCGCACACCGGCGGCTTCCAGGGCGCGCACGTCCTCCTGCCGGTTCTCTTCCTGGTTGGCGAAGACGAGGTCCGGCCTCAATGCCAGAACGCGGGCGATGTCCGGGTTCTTGGTCCCTCCCACACGAGGGAGCCCCCAGAGCATCCCCTTCGGGCGGGTGCAGAAACGCGTGGCGCCCGCCAGAAATCGGAGACCCCCGATCGCGACGAGCGTCTCGGTGATCGAGGGACAGAGGGAAACGACGCGGACCCGCGGCACAGGGCTGAGTCTAGCCAGACCGAGAGAATCCGTTACACTTTTCGCCACTTGGACGTCCCCGCGCAAGACCTGGCCCTCCTTTTCCGGTCGCGCCACCCGCTGGTGGTTTGCGAAACCGTCGAGGAGCGCCGGTTCGAGGCGCTGGTTCGCGCGGTCGCGGCGTCGCTCGATCTGCCGGTCTGGACCTGGAGCGCCGCCTCAGGGCTCACGCCCTCCCATCCGGCGGACCAGCCGAAGACGACGGATCTCGGCGTCGCCCTGCGCCACATCCGCACCGCGACGCAGGGCGGTGTCTGGCTCCTGAAGGACCCGCAGGCGCACCTGGAGAACCCCGCGACGCTGCGCGCTCTGCGCGAGGCGGCGCAGGGGTTCGAGGGTTCCGCGCGCACGATCGTCCTGGTCGGACCCACAATCTCGGAAAAGCCCGAACTCGAGGAGATCACGGTGCGCTTCGAGTTCGATCTGCCCGGGCCCGACGAGCTGCGGGATCTGGTCACACAGACCATCCGCCGCACGTCGCGCGAAAGTCCGGGAACCCGGATCGCGCTCTCGCCCGAGGACATCGAAGGCGTCGTCTCGGACCTGCGCGGCCTGTCGCTCTTCGAGGCCGAGCGGGCGCTCGCGCGAGCGATCGTGGCGGACGACGCCTTCACAGTGGCCGACCGCGCGCGCATCCGCGAGAGCAAGAAGAGCCTCGTCGAAGGAGGGGGCCTCCTGGAGTTCGTGCCCGCGCCCGGCGGGATGGAGCAGATCGGCGGTCTCCTTCGCCTGAAGAAGTGGATCGCCACCCGCCGCGCGGGTTTCCTGCCGGCCGCGGCGGATCGCGCCCTCGATCCGCCCCGCGGGATCCTGCTCCTGGGCGTGCAGGGCTGCGGCAAGAGTCTCGCCGCTAAAGCCGTGGCGGCCTCCTGGGAGCTGCCGCTGCTTTCGCTCGACGCCGGACGCCTGCTCGCTCCTTACATCGGCGAGTCGGAGCGCAACCTGCGCGACGCCCTGAAACGTGTCGAGCGGATGGCGCCGTGTGTCCTCTGGATCGACGAGGTCGAGAAGGCGTTCGTATTGGGCCGCTCGACGGAGGCCGACGGCGGCGTCTCGAAGCGCCTGGTCGGCTTCCTGCTCACCTGGATGCAGGAGCGCGCCGCGCATGCTTTCCTCGTGCTCACCGCCAACTCCGTCCAGGAGCTTCCCCCCGAAATGGTGCGCAAGGGGCGCGTCGACGAGATTTTCTTCATCGACCTGCCGGCGGCTCCCGCGCGCGCCGAGATCTTCCGCCTCCACCTGCTGCGGCGCGGCGAGCTCCCCGACCGCTTCGACCTCGCCAAGCTCGCCGAGGCCTCGGCCGGGTTCTCCGGCGCCGAGATCGAGCAGGTGATCGTATCGGCCCTCTACGAGGCTCGTGCGGCGCGGCTGCCGCTCGACACGGCGGGGCTTCTCGTCGCCCTCCGGTCGACACGCCCCCTCTCTGTTGTCCGGGCGGAGGCGATCGGGGCGCTCCGAGCCTGGGCCGCGGGTCGGTGCGTGCCGGCGGACTAGGTGTCGTTTCTCAACACGCTGTTCACAGCCAGGGCGGGCCATGCGGAGACCCCTCTCCCGGCGGGAGAGGGTTGGGGTGAGGGGCGCTCCTGCCGCGGCTGCCGCCGTCCGGGATGATCGGGGCGGGCTGCCCCCCTCATCCTGCCCCTCTCCCCCCAACCGTTGGGAGAGGGGAATTCTGAGCCTGGGGACTCTTCAGAGGGGGCGGTAGGGTGAACAACGTCTTGAGAATTCACACCTACGCCTGCCGCAAGGCCGGGCGAGAAGTCAAAAGCGACGCTGGGCGAGTTCTCGGAATCTCGCCGTCGGCACCCGGCCAGCCGGCGTCAACGGATCGTCTTGAAGGCAGTACGGCGAGGTAAGTTGCCCTCAGCGCGTCACGCTGTAGACGCGCGAGAGCACTTTCGGGTCCGCCGGGGCGCCGTCCAGCCACTTCGCCAGCCAATCCATCAGCATGTTGTGCCAGAAGAGGGCGTTGCCAGGTTTCAACACCCAGTGGCCTTCGTCTGGAAAGACGAGGAGTTTCGACGGCACGCCCTTCAGCTGCAGAGCCGTGAAGAACTCCAGGCCCTGCTCGAAGGGGACGCGAAAGTCCTTCTCGTTGGTGACCACGAGGGTGGGGGTCTGGAACTTGTCGGCGAACCGGATCGGGCTCCATTTCTCGTAGACGGTCCCGGGCTCCCAGGGCCAGCCGCCGAATTCGGCCTTCGGAAACCACAGCTCCTCCGTCGCGAGGTTGGCGGGCGCCAGATCGACCGTCCCATCGTGGCAGATCAACGCGGCAAAGCGCGTCGTGTGCCCGGCGATCCAGGCGATCATGTAGCCGCCGTAGGAGGCGCCGGCCGCGCCGATGCGCTTCCTGTCGACGTAGGGCAGCGACTCGAGGTCATCGGCCTGCCGCATCAAGTCATCGTAGACCTTGCCTCCCCAATCCCCGCTGATCTCATCGACGAACGTCTGCCCCCAGCCGGGCGACCCCCGCGGGTTGCCGGCGTAAACGACGTACCCGTAGCCGGCAAAGCCCTCGAGGTTCCAACGGTACGACCAGGCATCGGAAATGGGAACCTGGGGTCCGCCGTGGACGACGAAGAGCGCCGGATAGCTCTTGCTCGCGTCGAAGCCGGGAGGCAGCACCAGCCATCCCTGGAGCCTGCGGCCATCGGCGGCGGTGACCCATCGCTCGAGCACGGTCCCCCGTTTGGCCTCGGAAAGCACTCCCGCGTTCCACCGGGTCTCCGCGAGGGGCTTGCCGTCCGGCCCGAGACTCCAGAGCGCGGCGGGCTGTGTCAGGGAGCTTGCCGAGAAGTACAGACGGCGACCGTCGGGAGCGAACTGGAGGGAGGTCGCCGTCCCGCCCTTCCAGATCTGCTGGATCGGGTCCCCGGCCAGCGAGACGCGGTAGATGCTGCCGCGGGCCGCCACGTCCGCGACAAATGCGATGGACCTCGAGTCGGGTGTCCATTCGAACTCCATGACCCAGTTGTCGAAGTCCGCGGTCAACGAGCGCGGGGCCCGGCTCTGCGTGTCCAGAACCATCAGCTCGAACCGGTCGGACTCGCGCCCCGGCCGCCTCTGCGCGAGGTAGGCGATCCACCGTCCATCCGGCGAGAAACGGGGCGAGCCGTCGAAGGCCGGATTGCCCGCGGTCAAGTCGGTGGCCGGGCCGGAGCCGTCCAACGGCGTCATCCAGACGTCCACGTTGGTCGAGACCGCCTCCATGGGGTCGGGATTCGAGGTGTAGAGAAGCTGCTTCCCGTCGGGCGAGACCTGGAAGTCGTGATCCCCGCCAAAGGCCGGTGCATCGCGATTGCCGGGAGTCAGATCGATGGCTTCGCCCCCGCCGGCGGGAACTTTCCAGATATGCCTGCGCAGGCCGTCCTTCCAGGAATCCCAGTGACGGAAGAGGAGCCGCTCGGCCACTCGCGCCTTGATCTTCGAGCCCGCCCGCTGCTTCAGCAGCTTCTCCGTGCAGGCCGCGTCCGGACAGTCGGGGGATACGTCGGCCGTGAAAACGAACCACTTCCCGTCGGGGGAAAACTGAAAGGCGCCGATGTCGTTGACGAATGAGATCGCCTTGCGCGGCTCGCCGCCGGCGAGCTCGAGGGTCCAGATCTGTTGCAAGCCCTCGCGGTTGGACAGAAAGGCGACCGTCCGGCCGTCGGGCGAGAAAGCGGGTGCCATGTCCTGGAAGAGCCCGGAGGTGAGCCGCCGCGGCTGCCCGCCTCCCGCCGACTGAATCCAGATCGCCGAACGGGACCTGTTCTCTTCGACGTCGCAGGTCGTGACCGCGTAGGCGAGCGATTTCCCGTCGGGAGACACGGCATAGGCCGTCAGGCGCCCGAGCCGTGGCAGGTCATCGAAACGAAAGGGGCGCTCGGCGAAGGCCCCGGGGGCCAGCAGAAAAAGAGCAAACACCGCATCGCGCCAGTGCGCCGGTTGTCGCATCGGTACCTCCGCCGCGGGATTCTATGCGCGCGCACCGGCAAATCGCGCCAACCCCCTCCCTTTGGTATGATTTGCGCCCCCGGTCGCCACCGATCGGCAAAGGAGTCACATGTCCACCGCCGTCCTCGAAGACAAAGACACGGCGCAGGGGCGATCCCGGCCTGTCGTCAACGATTTTTCGATCCACGTCGCCACCGCCAACGGTTCGGGGAGCATGTCCTCGAACAACATCCTCATGCGGTCCATCTTCCAGATGGGCATTCCGGTTTCCGGCAAGAACCTTTTCCCCTCCAACATCCAGGGTCTCCCGACCTGGTTCACGATCCGGGCCTCCCGGGAAGGATTCATCGCCCGCCGGAGGGACGTCGGCGTCTTGATCTGCATGAATCCCGAGACCGCCCACGAGGACGTGAGGACGGTCCATCCCGGGGCCGCCGTGATCTACGAGGAAAGTCTCAACCTCAAGACGCTGCGCGACGACGTGAACTTCTACCCCGTCCCGTTCCAGAAGCTCGTCCTCGAGCTCGTCCATGACGGGAAGTTGCGGCGCCTGGCCGTCAACATGATCTACGTCGGCGTGGCCGCGTGGCTGCTCGACATCGACATGGAGGAGGTCCGCCGGGCGGTCGTCAAACAGTTCAAGGCCAAGGAGAAGGCCGTCGAGATCAACACGAAGGCCATCCAGGGCGGCTACGACTGGGCGGCCCAGAACCTGACCAAGCGGGACCCCTTCCGCCTCGAACGCATGAATGCCACGGCCGGAAAGATCATCATCGACGGAAACACCGCCGCCGCCATCGGCTCCGTGATGGCCGGCGTGACCATGCTTTCCTGGTACCCGATCACGCCCTCTTCCTCGCTCGCGGAGGCCGTGATCGAGTACGCCAAGCGCCACCGCAAGGATCCCGTCACCGGACGACCGACCTGCGCCATCGTTCAGGCGGAGGACGAACTCGCCGCAGTCGGAATGGTGATGGGTGCCGGGTGGGCGGGCGCCCGCGCCATGACGACGACCTCCGGGCCCGGCATCTCCCTGATGTCCGAGTTCGTGGGCCTTGGCTACTACGCCGAGGTGCCGGCCGTCATCATCGACGTCCAGCGCGTGGGCCCGTCGACGGGCCTTCCCACCCGGACGATGCAAGGCGACATCCTGTCGACCTACTTCCTCTCCCACGGCGACACCCGGCACATCCTGCTGATCCCGGGTTCGGTCGAGGAGTGCTACGCGATGACGATGGATGCCTTCGACCTGGCTGAACGCTTTCAGACGCCCGTGTTCGTCATGACCGACCTCGATCTGGGAATGAACAACTGGATGTCCGATCCCTTTCCCTATCCCGAGAAGCCGATCGACCGGGGCAAGGTGATCTGCACGGACGAGCAGCTGAAGGAGCACATCCGCAAGTTCAAGGAATTCGCTCGATACCGGGACGTGGACGGCGACGGCATCCCGTATCGCACGCTACCGGGCGAAATCGACAGTCCGGCCGCCTCGTTCTTTACCCGCGGGTCGGGCCACTCGGAGCGGGCCACCTACACGGAGCGGCCGGAAGACTATCGGGACAACATGGACCGGCTCGCCCGCAAGTTCGAGACGGCGCGAGAGCGCGTCCCGCGACCCGTCGTGGAAACCGCAGGCTCCCGGATCGGCATCATTTCGTACGGGTCCTCGGAGTTCGCCGTGCAGGAGGCCCGCATCCTGCTTTCGCGCAAGGGCCTGCGCACCGACGCGCTGCGCCTGAAGGCCCTGCCCCTGACCGACGAAACGTACGCCTTCATCGCGCAGCACGAGCGCGTGTACGTCGTCGACCAGAACCGGGACGGCCAGATGCACGATCTGATTCGGCTGGAGATCCCGGCGGGCGACGTCCCGAAGCTGCGCTCCATCCGCCACTACGACGGCTTCCCCATCGACGCCGAGACGGTCGTCGAGGGGATCGAGGCCGGGGAGAAAGACTGATGCCTTCCGCCGCCGAACCCAAGACACCGCCCACCAACCGCATCGGCCTGACCGTCAAGGAGTACGGGGGCCGGAAGTCCACCCTCTGTGTCGGCTGCGGGCACGACGTCATCACGCGGCAGATCACGCAGGCCCTGTACGAGATGGGGATCTCGCCCCACAAGGTCGGCAAGCTGTCGGGCATCGGATGCTCGTCGAAGACAACGGCCTACTTCGCCGAACGCGGGCACGGATTCAACGCCGTGCACGGCCGGATGCCCGCGATCGCCACGGGCGCCGCCCTGGTGAATCCGACGCTGCTCTACGTCGGCGTATCGGGGGACGGCGACACCGCCTCGATCGGAGCGGGCCAGTTCATGCACCTGCTGCGCCGCAACGTTCCGATGATCTACATCGTCGAGAACAACGGCGTGTACGGCCTGACCAAGGGACAGTTCTCCGCCACCGCCGACCTCGGCTCTCAGTTGAAGACCGGCGTCGTCAACGACCTTCCGGCCGTCGACCTGTGCGCGCTCGCGATCGAGCTCGGCTGCGCCTACGTGGCCCGCTCGTTTTCGGGCGACATGAAGCAGCTCGTCGCGCTCCTCAAGGGGGCCATCGCCCACCGGGGGACGGCGTTGCTCGACGTCATCTCGCCCTGCGTGACGTTCAACAACCATGAAACGTCGACCAAGTCCTACAAGTGGGCGAAGGACCACGAGGAGCCGATCCAGGAGATCGGGTTCGTGCCCTACTTCGACGAGATCCAGGTCGACTACGACGCTGGCACGACCCAGGACGTGAAGCTGCACGACGGATCGCATATCCGCCTGAAGAAGCTGCGCGCCGACTACGACGCCACCGACAGGGGTGCGGCGTTCGATCTGCTGCGCGAGGCGCAGGAGAAGGGCGAGTTCTTGACCGGCCTGATCTACGTCGAGCCCGGCAAAAAGGATTTCCTGTCGCTCCTCGGCCTGCCCGACGAGCCGCTCACGACTCTTCCGATGGAGCGGGTGCGCCCGCCCCGGGAGGCCTTGACGGCGATGATGGAGGAGCTGCGGTAAGCGGCGCCGGGCGATAACCAGCCAGGCGCTGTCGCGAGTGTCCTGCCCGGCGCCGGAAGAGAGTTTTCAAGGCATCCCGGCGAGGTGAGCTGCGGGATCAGGCGCCGGGAAGAGTCCGGCGGCCCGCCTGGTTATTTGCCGCGGAGGACTCATGCGCAAATCCTCGATCGTCTGGATCTCCGCCGCGGCGGGCATGGCCGCCGCGCTCGTTCTGGCGGCCGATCGTTCGGGGGCGTCCTCCGCCAAGAAGGCGGCTCCGGCCCCGGCGTCGACCCCTGCCCCCTCCGGCGGCTGCAAGAGCTGCGTCGAAAAGGGGGCCACCCTCGACCCGAACCTCTTCTGGGACCGGCGCATCTACGACCCGGACGTCCAGCCTTCCTACCGCGTCGCTCGCCAGATTCCGTCGACGCTCGACCGCCTTCACTGCTTCTGCGAGTGCGCCGAGAGCCCGCAGTTTCATCACAAGACGCTGCTGACCTGCTATACCGACAACCACGCCGCGGGCTGCGGGATCTGCATGAAGGAAGCCCTGCTCGCCGCGGAGCTGAAGCAAAAAGGCGCCTCCGACGAGGAGATCATCCAGATGGTCGACTCGATGTTCCGTACCGAGGGGCATCCGCCAACTCACTGACCGCGTCAGGGCGCGGCGGCCTCGGGCTTTTCCGCCTGGGAAGGGGCGTTCAAGGGCCCGGGCCCCGGCTCCCGGTCGGAGAGCGCGACCCCCTTCTCGCGCAAGAGCGCGCGGTCGCCGGAACCCGGGACGAGCGCGGCGGCCGAGGCGTCGCGCGGAGGATTCGTGCCGTCTCCAGGATAGTACGGGCGATACCCGTAGCCGTCCTTCACCGGCAGACCCGGTTTCTCGATGAGTTTGTCGATTCCGAAGACGGCCTCTTCGCGCGAGAAGAACGCCAGCTCGTAGTCGCGCGTCATCCAGATCGCGTCCTTGGGGCACGCATCCACGCAGAACCCGCAAAACACGCACCGGAGCATGTCGATGTCGAAGACGACCGGATACTTCTCGTAGGCGACCTTCGGATGCTCTCCGGCCACGATCGTGATGCACTCGGCCGGGCAGGCCTGCTGGCACATGTAGCAGGCCACGCACTTGAGCGTTCCGTCGTCCCGGGTCTTCAGAATGTGCTTTCCGCGGAACCGTCCCGAGTAGTCGCGCTTGCGCTCAGGATAGAGGATCGTCGGGAGGTTGCGGATGTGCGTCAGGTTGCGCACCAGGTGGCGCAGCGTCACGGCCATTCCCCGGAGGATCTCGGGCAGGTACAGCCGCTGCGCCAGGGTGAGACGGTCCGGGACCCGCCGGCTGACGTCGATGACTCCGCTCACCGGTCGAGCTCCCCGGCGATGACGTTCAACGTGCCGAGGGTGGCGATCATGTCGGACACCGTGCCCCCCAGGATGATCTTCTCGAACGCCGCCATGTTCGGGAAGCAGGGCGGCCGGACCTTCAGCCGGTAGGGCCCGCCGCGGCCGTCGGAAACGGCATAGAACCCGAGC
Organism: uncultured Acidobacteriota bacterium; assembly: GCA_963801275.1. Taxonomy (GTDB): domain Bacteria; phylum Acidobacteriota; class Thermoanaerobaculia; order UBA5066; family Gp7-AA6; genus DATBFU01. Next base: position 654,319 of record CAWDEF010000001.1, read on the forward strand.
TCTCCGTTGACCCCTTCGATCCACTCGTAGCGCTCGCCCGCGGGCACGCGAATTCCCTCCATGACGAGCTTGAAGTGGTAAATGAGCGACTCCATGTCGTGGTACACGGCGTCCTTGGGCGGAAGCACGACGCGCCAGTCGTCGAGGTTGACGGGGCCGCTGGCCGGGAAGATGTCCAGCGCCTGGCGGATGATCTTCAGAGACTGCCGGATCTCTTCCATCCGCACCAGGTAGCGCGCGAAGTTGTCCCCGTCGGTCGCGATCGGCACTTCCCAGTCGAACTTGTCGTAGAAGTCGTAGGGCCGGGCCCTCCTCACGTCGTAGGGAACGCCCGAGGCCCGGAGCATCGGTCCGGTCAGGCCCCAGGCGATGGCCTGCTCTTTCGTCACGACGCCGGTACCCTGGAGACGGCCCCGCACGATCCGATTGGTGTTGATGAGCTTCTCGACGTCCTCCAGGAACTTCGGGATCGAATCGAGCAGTTGTCGGCAGCGCGGGACGAAGTCCTCGGGCACGTCGATGGCGAGCCCGCCGACCCGCACGTAGGAGACCGTCAGGCGCGCGCCGCAGCAGGCCTCCATCAGGCTGTAGAAGTTCTCCCGCGGCTGGTAGAGGTAGATGAAGGCCGTGAGCGCTCCGATGTCCACGAGGTTCGCGCCGATGCAGACGGCATGGTCCACGATGCGGGTGAACTCCGAGAGGATCGTCCGGACGAGTTGTCCGCGCTCCGGGACTTCGAGGCCCAGCATCTTCTCGACGGTTCGGACATAGCCGACGCCGTTGACCATCGCCGACACGTAATTCAAGCGGTCGGCATAGGGGATCACCTGGTTCCAGTGGTGCTTCTCGGCCATCTTTTCGAAACAGCGGTGCAGGTACCCGATGATCGTCTCCGCGCGGATGATCCGCTCGCCGTCCAGGCGCGCGAGCAGGTGAACGATGCCGTGCGTCGCCGGGTGGGAGGGTCCGATCGAGAGGGTCTGCGTTTCGAAGTGGCCCGCGCGCTCATCGGTGTGGCGGGCCCAATCCGGCACCCGCAGATCGCTCTCCTGGTAGAACCAGCGCTGGCCGGCAGCGTAGTCCTTGCGCAGCGCGTGGCCTACGAAGGCATCGTGGCAGAGCAGCCGGTGAAGGTTCGGGTGCCCCGGAAAGTCGAAGCCGAAGAGGTCGTAGGCCTCGCGCTCGTACCAGTTCGCGGCCGGCCATACGCTCTCGACACTCGGCAGACTCGGGTTCTCCGCGTCCGGCAGCGGCACCCGCACGCGGACGTGCCCGTTGTGGGCGAGGGAGTGCAAGTGGGCAACCGCCTCGAAGCGGGTTTTCGGTCCCCCGCGCCGCAGGTTGTCCACACCCGCGAGATCCAGAAAGAGGTCGTATCGGCACTCGGGGTCGTCCCGCAAAAACCGCGCGAGGGCAGGCCAGTCGGCCGGCGCCACATCCATCGTCGGCAGGTCCAGATCCTCGACGGCGACCTTGCCCGAAAGCGGCGAGGCGGCCAGCCGCTCGCGCAGCTTTTCGGCAGCCGCCGAGAGGGTCGAGACCTCCGTCGCGCTCATGCGGGTCTTTCGGAAGCGAATCGGCGGGAGCGGCTGTCGCGCGACTTCTCGCCCGAGGCGATCTTCTTCTGAAGCTGGATCACGGCATGAATGAGCTCTTCGGGCGTGGGCGGGCAGCCGGGCACGTACACGTCCACGGGGACGATCTCGTCGATCCCCTGGGTGACGTGGTAGGCGCGGTAGAACCCTCCCGAGGAGGCGCAGACGCCCATGGAGATGACCCACTTGGGCTCCAGCATCTCGTCGTAGATGCGCCGCAGGATCGGGGCCATCTTGTCGGTGACCGTGCCGGCCACGATTAAGAGGTCCGCCTGGCGCGGGGAGAAGCGGATCACCTCCGAGCCGAACCTCGAGATGTCGTAGTGCGCCGCGGCGACCGACATGAACTCGATCCCGCAGCAGGCCGTGGCGAAGGGAAATGGCCAGAGCGAGTTTTTCCGGGCCCAACCCACCATCGTCTCGAGTTTGGTGGTCAGGAAATCCGCGCCCCCTCCCCCGCCTGTCGCCTTGGGATCGAAGGCTGGCAACTTTCCCGAGTTCCCGAAGGCCATCGCCTCGGATTCTATATCGTCGCTTTGGCTTGTTCGGGATCCGCGTGCCCAAGTCCCTGCTGGCCTGGAAAGACACCATCCCTACCCGGAAGAAGGTGGAACCGCCGCTCGCGACGCGACCAAGTTTCGCGGAGGCTACGAGCGAAACGACTCGCGTCGCGGGAGCCGGAGCGCCGCGAGGGGATCAGGCGGTCGGTCGAGGCCGCATCCGGCCGAGCCGCCCGCCGGTGCGCCGAAGGCGCACAGATCCCCGAGCAAGCGAAGGCGACGGTTACCCGAAGTTGACGGTGTAGGCGAGCGACTTCATGTCGGGCATGCGGTCGAGATAGACGAGGCCGTCCAGATGGTCGATCTCGTGCTGCAGCACGCGGGCGTGATACCCCGACGCCTCGAAATCGACGTTTCGACCGGCGCGGTCCACGGCGTGAACGCGGATCGTCTCGAAGCGCGGCACGACCCCGCCCCAGAGGAAGGGCACGGAGAGGCAGCCCTCCGAATCCTCCTCCCTCTCCGGACCCACACCTTCGTAGCTCGCGTTGAAGAGGGCCGTCAGCCCGACCTCAGGCTCCTTGCGCTTTCGCTTCTCGGGATGCACTTCATACAGAAAGATGCGCAGCGGCGTGAAGACCTGCGGCGCCGCGATCCCCGTCCCGTCATACTCGCGCATGGTGTCCTCAAGGTCCGAGAGGAAGGCCTCGTAATCGCCCCGCGCGATCGCCGCCGCATCGACCACGGCGGATTTCTGGCGAAGGGTCTTCACGCCGAGCTTGGCGACTTTAAGAATCATGCGGAACGCATCATCCGTTGCCTGTTTTCGGCTCGGCACTCCCGGAGACGCCCGACAGCCGAAAATCCATGACTTCCAAAATGGTGCCCAGGGACGGAATTGAACCGCCGACACACGGATTTTCAGTCCGTTGCTCTACCGACTGAGCTACCTGGGCGCGCGCCTTCCGGTCACGGGGCGCGAAAGTCTAGCGGAAACCGCCCCGCCTGACAACGGCGCGGGAATTCGGAACCCCACACCTCGGTTTGACCTCCAAATGACGGCTCCGCTTCGATCCGGCCTCGCGGCCGCTCTGCCTCTGATCGCGGCCGCCACCCTCTTCGGTCAGACCCCGCCGTCTCCCACGCGGACTCCGCTCGTGCGCAGCCCGGGAAACGCGGAATGGGCCCGCGATCTCTCGGAGGCTCGCCGCAGGGCGGGCGCGCAGAAGAAGCTCGTCTACGTCGAGTTCGAGCAGCACGACTGCGGCAACTGCCACCGCATGGACGCTCTCCTGTACAACGCTCTCGAGTTCGAGGCCCTCCTCGTGCCGATGGTCCCCGTCAAGCTCGATCTCGGCTCCGTAGAGGGCCGTCGGCTCGCCGAACGATACGAAGTGCAAGAAGCGCCCTCGGTCCTGATCCTCGAGCCCGGTGGCCGGCTCGTCTTCCTGATGCAGGGCTTCCAGAACGCCCCCGACTTCTACACGCATGCCCACCAGGACCTGGACGCGTACCGGCGCTTCGCCCGGAAGGTCCAGGCGCAGAACGTGGCGAAGCTCTCTGCGGCCGAAGCGCTCGACACGGGTCGGGAGCTTCTCCAGCGTCACGATCCCGATGCCGCTCTGCCGCGGCTCGAGCGCGCCCAGCGCGCTCCGGGCGCGACGACGCAGATTCGCGAGGAGGCGCTGGAGCTCCAGTCCGCCGCCGAGCTCGAAGCCGGAAAGCCCGCCTCCTCCCGGCAGACAATCGACAGGTTGATCGCGACGACCAAGGACGAGGACCGGAAGGAGCGCGCCGAGCTCTTCCGCGCCCAGATCCCCCTGTCGGAGGGCAACGGCGCCGAGGCCCTGAAGCTCTACCAGGCCTTCAAGACGTCGCACCCGCAGTCCCGTTACATGCCCGGCGTGGACGTGATCATCCAGAAGCTGCTCGACTCCAGGCCGCAGTGAAGGCGAGAGCGCGCGGCGCGATTCTCCTGGGGTGCCTGCTGCCCGCAGGTCTTCTCGGAGCGCCGGCCGCGGGCCCGCTTCTGACCGTTCGGGCGACGCTCCAGACGGAGTCGCCGGGCGTCGGCGTGTTGGTCCTCGAGGCGACGGTGGCGCCGGACTGGCATGTCAACAGCCACCACCCCTCGGAGGAGTACCTCATCCCGACGCAGGTCGCGGTCGACCCGGCCCCGGGTGCGGTGTTCCAGGAGCCGCGATATCCCGAAGGAGTCCCGCGCAAGTTTTCGTTCTCGGAGAAACCCCTCTCCGTCTACGAGGGCGCCTTCAAGGTCGAGATTCCCGTGACCTGGCCCTCCGGACCGCCACCCGCCCTCTCGGGAAAGGTGGAGTACCAGGCCTGCAACGACAGGCAGTGCAATCCGCCGGCGTCTGCCTCGTTCCGGGCGAACGCGCAGGCCTCCGGCTCCCTTCCGGGCGGCGCGGTCTCGCTGTCCGCCGCACCCCCGGCCGCGGGCACCTCGGTCCCGGCCGCCGGGACATCGAGCGACTTCGGCGCGCTGCTGGAGAAGCGCGGTCTGGCCGGCGCCCTGCTCGTCGTCTTCGGGTGGGGGTTGCTCTTGAACCTGACTCCCTGCGTCTATCCGATGATTCCTCTGACCGTCGGGTTCTTCGGGGGTCAGGCGGCCGGCCAGGGACGCCGAGTCTTCGGACTCGCGGCCCTCTACGTGCTCGGCATGGCCACCATGTACTCGGCCCTGGGCGTCGCCGCGGCGCTCTCGGGACGGCTTTTCGGCGCTGCCCTGCAGTCGCCGTGGGTGCTCGTCGGCGTCGCCCTGGTCCTGGCGACCCTCGCGCTTTCGATGTTCGGCCTCTACGACATCCAGATGCCCTCTTCCTGGATGCAGAAGGCGGGAGCTCGGTCCGGAGCCGCCGGGGCATACGCGATGGGACTCCTCGTCGGAGTCGTCGCAGCACCCTGCATCGGACCGGTCGTCCTCGCTCTGCTCGCCTTCGTGGCCGCGCGTCAGGACGCGGCGTTTGGCTTCCTCATCTTTTTCGTCATGTCCCTCGGTCTCGGCCTGCCTTACCTCTTCCTGGCGGCCTTCTCGGGCAGCCTTTCCCGGCTTCCGCGCGCGGGCATCTGGATGGAGGGAATCAAGAAGATCTTCGGCTGGATCCTTCTTGCGATGTCCGCCTATTTCCTGCGAACCGTCGTTCCCCAGCCCATCGGCCCGTGGCTGCTTCCGGCGGTTCTGGCGGCCGGAGCGCTCGCCATCGCTCTCGGCTCCGGCCCGGGGCTCTCACGTGCGGTCCGCGGGACGGCGGCCGTTGCGATGCTGGCGGCCGCTGCGTTTCTTGCCCCCCGCAACGCCGCAGCCGCGGCCGGACCGGCCTGGCGACCCTACTCGGCCGAGGGGGTCGTTCGCGGCGGCCGTCCCGCCGTCGTCGACTTCTCGGCCACCTGGTGCATCCCGTGCCGGGAGCTGGATGAAAAGACCTTCTCGGACCCTCGGGTTCGGCAGGCCCTCTCGCGCCGTGAGCTTTGGAAGGCGGACATGACGCACTCGGCGGCGCCCGAGGTCGTGGCGCTCTCGGAGAAATACCGCGTCCTCGGTGTTCCCACGATCGTCTTCCTCGACAGCGACGGCAAGGAGCGCGAAGACCTTCGCCTGGTCGGATTCGAGGGGCCCGAGGAGTTCCTCAAGAGGCTGGAGAAGGCGCCCTAAGCGTCGCTCGCGCTTGCTCGGGGTCTGCGCCTCACGGCGCACCGGCTCGCGGCGGTGGCGTCAGCCAGATCCCGAGCAAGCTACGGCGACGGCAACCGCCCCAGCTTCTTCAAGGCCTCCTTGGCTGCTTTTCGCTGGGCCTCACGCTTGGAGGACCCCTTCCCGAAGGCGAAGGACTCGCCGTCCCAGAAGACTTCCACGACGAAACACTTCTCGTGGTCCGGGCCGTACTCGTCGACGACCCGGTACTCGGGCAACGGCAGTCCCAGGCCCTGAGCCGTTTCCTGCAGCGCCGTCTTGTAGTCATGGAAGGAAAGGTCGCCGATGTCGATTCCCGCGACGTCGGGTGTGAAAATGCGCCGCACGAAGGCGGCCGCCGCGGAAAGGCCTCCGTCGAGGTAGATCGCCGCCACCACGGCCTCGAATCCGTCCGCGAGCAGGGAGAGCTTCTCCGACCCGCCCGAGCGCGCTTCGCCGGCGCCCATACGCAGATAGCGCCCCAGTTGCAGCTCGCGGCCCTTGGCGGCCAGGGTCGTGGCCGAGACCAGGTGCGCCTTGATCTTCGAGAGTGCCCCCTCCTGAAGCGCCGGGAAGGCGCGAAAGATCAGGTCGCCGACGACGAACCCGAGGACGGTGTCCCCGAGGAACTCCAGCCGCTCGTTGTTCGGAGAGCGCAGTTCCCGCTGCTCGTTGGAAAACGACCGGTGCGTCAGCGCGCGCTCGAGCAGGCTCGGGTCGCGAAAAACGTACCCGATGCGCTCCTGCAGGCCTCCTGCCGCCTCGGTTACCGCGCTCGACAAAAACCCCTCCCGTTGGCTGGTGCCGGAGGCCGGAGTCGAACCGGCACGGGCCTCTCGGCCCTCGGGATTTTAAGTCCCGTGCGTCTACCCAATTCCGCCACTCCGGCAGGAAGCGGTTGTGAATCCTGAAAACGGCCGAACGGAGCGCGATAGGTCATCCGACCCTCGAAATCGACCTTAGATAACAAAGCCCGTCGTGGAGTCGGTCGGGATTGGAGGCGACGGGCGGATTCGAACCGCCGAATAAAGGTTTTGCAGACCTCTCCCTTAACCACTTGGGTACGTCGCCATCGAAACGGCGTCATTTTAACAGGGGGACGACCGGATCCCCGACCCCTACCGGACCCTCGGGGCGGGGCGCACCGCGCGCGCGACGGGGGCGGAGTAACTGCGCATCAAGCCCGTCACGACTCCCTGAACCGTGACGTCACGCACGTCGTAGGTCAGCGCCTTCATCGCGCCGTTGGCCGGCTGGAGCCGCACCTTCGCGCCCTCCCCGTAGTAGCGCTTGAGGGTCGCCTCGCCGCGGACGAGGGCGACGACCGTCTGCCCGTTCTGCGCCTGCGACCTTCGGGCTACGATGACGAAGTCTCCGTCGCGGATCCCATCCTCGATCATCGAGTCGCCGCGGACCCGCAGGACGAAGTGGTCCCCCTTTCCGAGCAAGGATGCCGGCACCTCGATCGACTCTTCGTCCGGAAATGGCTCGATCGGCCGGCCCGCGGCCACCAGGCCGAGTAGCGCGACCGGACGGGACGAGCCCTGCTCGGACGGCGCGATTCCACGGCTTCGGTTCCACTCCCGCGACAGTGCCCCCTTCTCCTCGAGACGCTTCAGGTGCTTCTGCACCGTTCCGAAGGACGACAGGCCGAAGCGCTCCCGGATCTCCCGTTGGGTGGGAGAGATCCCATGCTCGGTCCGGTACGAGCGGATGTAGTCCAGGATTTCCTTCTGACGTCTCGTGAGGTTCATCGCATTCCTAATTAAATTCGGAAATCTGAGCCTTTTTCAAAATTTAGTTAGGCCGACGGAACCATCGCGGTCGCTCCGTGGCCTCCAGAACGACCCGCCGGCCTCGATGAAGCAGTCTAGGCGTAAAACAGGCGTAAGTCAAGATTGCTTCGGGGCGTCTGGCTCGATTGCTATCGCGCCGCCACAGACGGGACAGTCGACCCGCCAGCTCTTGGAATCGGGCGAGAAGGTCACGAGCCGAAACTCCTCCACCTCGGTCGCTGGCGGAGCGACCGTACCCGCCGCGCGCGACGGAAACAAGAAATGATGGACGAATTCGCAGGAGGAGGTCTCGACCTCCCCCTCGACCAGAACACCACACCCCTGCCGACAGCGCGCGACGACATTCAGCCGCATCGGAACCCGTTCTGAACGCGAAGGCCCGCTCTCGGGCTTCGCCCTGCCGCGATGATACGCCCGGAGCGACCGCAAATGCCGCTTCGAGGTTGCCCCCGTAACTTCAAGGCCGGTTTCGACGTCATGAGAGGATGAATCCAAACGCAGGAGGTGTGTCGTGAGGAGGACTCTTCGGCGCGCCGCTGCCGCCCTTCCGTTGCTCTTGCTGGGTGCCGCGGACCTTCCAGCCGGAACGGTGACCGGCCGGATCGTCGGAAACGACGGCAAGCCGATTGCCGGGGCCCCCGTCGTCTGGTCTCTCTCCGAATCCGACGAGGCCTCCCTCCTTCTCGCGACCAGCGGGTCGACACCCGAGCCGCTCGGGGAAACGCGGTCGGACGAGCAGGGTCGCTTCGGAATCGCCATCGAGAAGCCGGGCCTCTCCATTGCGGTGCGAATCGCGCCGGCGGGGCTTCCCGAGGCGCGACTTCCAGGGCCGTGGGAGTCCGGCGAAACAACGACACTCGAGGAGATCCGTTTCCCTCCGCTGGCGAAGCTCGCGGGCAGGGTAACGGACGAGAAGGGCAAGCCCGTCGCTGGCGCACGCGTGGAGGTCCGGCTGAAGGAAGACACCGCCCTGGAGGTCGAGTTCGTCGCCCAAGCAAGAAGCGGCACCGACGGATCCTGGGAAATGGCCGCGGCGCCGGACGGGGCCCGCTCCCTGACCGTTCGCGCCGACGGCTTCGCGCCGCAGGAGCGGTCGCTCTTCCGCAGGAGCCCGTCTCAAACCACGACGCTGAAACCCGGGGGAGTCCTGGGAGGCTCCGTGTTCGATGCGTCGGGAACGTTCGTGGCCGGCGCTATCGTCGTGGCGGGGTTCCAGGCCGCTAGAACCGATGCGGCCGGCGCCTACCGGATGGCCGGCGTTGCGCCGGGCCTGCAGGAAGTCGAGACGCAGTGGAAGCAGGACTTCTTTGCCTCGCGACAGGTGAAGGTCCTCGCCGGGGCCGAGACGACGGCGGACCTGAGGCTCGATCGGGCGGCGGCGATCACGGGCACGGTGGTCGATGAGGCGACGCGCCGTCCGGTGCCGGGGACGAGCATCGAGGTTGGACGGCCTGCGTTCGGCGAGGGAATTCCGGCGCGCCGCGCCCGAACGGACGCGCGCGGGCGCTTTCGGGCGGGCGGCCTCGCGCCGAAGGTCTACACCGTCGAGGTCAGCCGCGCCGGCTACCTGTCGAGCGAGCTGCCTCACGTCGCCGCGTCGATCCCGTCCGGTCCCCCGCTCTCGGTCGCTCTGCGCCGGGAGGCCTCGATCGCCGGCAGCGTCGACGACGAGAAGGGAAAGCCGGTTGCCGGAGCGCGCGTCACGATCCCGAGGGACTTCGGCTCGAGGCGCCAGATGCGGGGGGCCCTCGGCCGATCCTTCTTCTCGCAGCCGGAAACTCTCTCGGCCGCAGACGGGAGCTTTACCCTGCGCAAGCTCGGCGCCTCGACGGGCGTGACGGTACAGGCGGTCAAGACGGGCTACGTTCCGGCCCGCCGAGCCGGCCTGCGCCTGAAGGCGGGCGAGGCCGTCACCGGTGTCTCTCTCGTCGTAAGACAGGGACTCCAGGCGGAAGGCAAGGTCGTGGATGTCGAGGGCAAGCCCGTCGCCAGCGCGCAGATCCGGACGACACGCGTCGAGAAGGGCCGGCGAAGCTTCATGTTCGTGCGCGCCGGCACAGCGCCCGAAAAGCCCGATGCCGTGTCGGATGCTCAGGGTCAGTTCCGAATGACAGGCCTCGAGGTGGGCCGCTACCAGGTCGCGGCCGAGAAGGAGGATCTGGTCCAAAAGGTCCCGGCGACCCTGGACGTCGTCGACGGCGCCGAGAACAAGCTCGCGCCCATCGTGCTCGAGGCAGGAGCGGCACTGGCCGGGGTGGTTCGGAACACGAAGGGCGAGCCCGTCCCGGCGGTCCAGATCTTCGTCGCTCGCGAGGGCGGTGGGGGACCAAACGAAGGATCGACCGACGCGCTCGGCAAGTTCCGGATCGCGGGCCTCCCTGCCGGCAAGTCTGTGATGTTGATCCTGACCGCCGACGGCTTCGCCCCGAAACAGACCAATACCACGCCTCCCGCCGAGGACCTCGCCTTGACGCTCGACACGAGCGCGACGGTCCGCGGCCGCGTGGAGGACGCGGTGACGAAGGCGCCGATTCCGGACTTCTCGGTCTCCCGCGGCGAGCCGGCGTCGGGAGCCGGCGGCATCGTGATGCGCCTGGGGTTCGGCAACGAGGGACGAAGCTTTCACTCAGAAGATGGGTCCTTCGAGCTCTCCGACGTGCCTCCCGGCAAGTGGAGCATCCGCGCGGAAGCCGCAGGCTACAGGCCCGCGGACGTTTCGGCCGTCGAGCTCGCGCCCGGCGAGGTCAAGGAAGGCATCGTCCTGTCACTGAAGGTCGGAGGCAAACTCTCCGGGCGCGTGATCGACGGGGCGAGGGGCAACAGTATCGCCAATGCCTCCGTCTCCTGGCGGCCGTCGGGCACCGGGGGGCCGGTTGGTTTCATATTGGGCAGCGGCAGCGACCGGCAGGTCTCGACCGACGCGGACGGAAAGTTCGCCATCGAAGGCCTGCCCGAGGGCAAGATCCACCTCGAAGCCTCGCACCCGGACTACCTCGAGGCCTCCCTCGACGTGGACCCGGACCAGCAGGTGACGGCCGACATCTCGCTCGGTTCGGGCGCGACGATTTCCGGCTCGGTCGTGACGTCGGACGGCCGTACACCGGCGTCCGGAGCGCGGGTGGGACTGGATGCCCAGGGGGAGGCCGGACGCTTCGGATCGGAGTCGGCGACCGCGGACGGCTCGGGAGGCTTCCTCTTCGAGCACCTTCGGGCCGGCCGCTACCAGCTCACGGCCCAGGACAACGCGGGCACGGCGCCCGCGCGGGAGGTCACGTTGACCGACGGCCAGCGGATGGATGGGGTTCTCTTGCAGATTGCCGGAGGGGCCCTTCTGCGCGGGACCGTAACGGGACTTCCCGCCGACAAGCTCGGCGGGCTGCGCGTCTTCGCCTCGGGCTCCGCCTACAACGATGGCGCGACCACGGATGACCAGGGGCACTTCACGATCCCCGATGTCCCGGCGGGGGTGCTGCGCGTGACCGCCGCGACGGCTCTCGGGCAAGGCCGCACCGCGCAAGCGACGGTGGAAGTCCCGGAGGGCGCCCCCGAAGTACCCATCGAGATCGCCTTCGAGGGAGGCTCCCGCCTCTCGGGCCAGGTGACCCGGGCGGGAAAGCCCTTGTCCGGACTCTTCGTCATCGCGGTCCCGGATCCCCCCACCGGCGCCGGTCGTTCCTCCAGCCAGACCGACGAGAGCGGCCGCTACGCCCTCGAAGGATTGTCCGACGGCTCGTACCGCGTCTCGGCCAACGGACCCGGCGTGTCCTACACGAAGGCCTTCGAGGTGTCGGGCGACACGCAGGGGGACCTGACGCTGCCCGCGACGACACTGACTGGCGTCGTGACCGACGAGTCAAACGGCCAGCCCCTCGAAGGGGCGGACGTTCAGGCCGAGACGGGCGAGGAGACCCAGACCTTCGCCGTCAAGCGCGCCGCCACCGACTCCGGCGGCAACTACTCGATTGCCGACGTGGACGCCGGGACCTACCGCGTCACGGCGCGCCTGACGGGCTACCGCCTGAAGACGCAGTCGGCGACGGTCGGCACCGACCCGGCGACTCTCGACTTCGCGCTGGCCAAAGGCTCGGGCCTTTCCATCCGCGTGGCCGACGGCCAGACAGGCATCCCTCTCTCTTCGGTTCAGGTGCTCGCGTTCGCCTCAGACGGCACCGTCGCCTTCCAGGGGCGCGTGACGCTCGACGGCGGTGGTGTGGGCGAGGTGCCGTCGCTCGCGGATGGAACGTACGCGATCTCTGCGTTTTCCGACGGCTACGCGACGCGCAGCCTCCCGACGGTCAACGTGCCGTCACCCGCCATGACGATCGCGATGACGCCCGGCGGCCGCGTCGAGGTACGGGCGTCGGCTCCCGTGAGCGGCCGTCTTTTCGATTCCTCGGGATCGATCGTCCTGCTCACACCCTGGCGGCTCGACGGCTCGCTCTCGGTGACTCCGCCCGTGACGGTCTGGGAGCATCTGGCACCCGGCGCCTATCGCCTCATGGTCTCCGACGGCGGCGGAGAGTCCGCGCACCCCTTCAACGTGATCGAGGGCCAGACGACGCAGCTCGAGATCCGTTAGGGACAGGTGCCCCGCGGAAGACGCGCCGAGTGGTACCTCTCGCGGTGTGAGTGAAAGGCCGTACGGCCCCGCGGGCAGCCTCAACGGAGGCTCCGTGTATCATCGCGGCTCGACAGACCCCGACCGGGAAAATGGACTACGCCGCACCCTGTCGGTGAACCGCGGGAGCTCGACTGTCGACAACGCAAGGCCATTCCATGCCGCTCGACCTTTCCGTGATCCGAGGCCCGCTCGCCGAGGATGACCTGGAAGCCATCGCCGCGACCTACGGCTCGGGGGTCGATTCCCGTTATGCCTCCCCAGACTTCTGCCGCATCCTGTTCAACGAGAATCCGATCGGCTACTCGTACCACGCGTTCGTCCGCGAGGGGCGCCGTGTTGTGGGTCACTACGCCGTGATCCCGATGCGAACCCGCGCCCGCGGCTCAACCGTCATTTCGGGAAAGGGCGAGGCGCTCTATCTCGCCGAGCCCTATCGGAAAAGGACGATCGCAACGCCTGCGGGCGACGTCCTGGCGGGCCTCGCAATGATGAACGCGCTCCATGAGCGCGTCCTCTCCGAAGGCATCGCGGTCATCCACAGCATCACCACGCCGGGAGTCGGGGTGATCCTCCGGATGCAGGGCTTCCGGATGCTGAAGCTCTCCCTCGACCAGTTGCACTTCTTGATTACGCCGCCCGAGCTCAGGCAGAGCTCCCGAGCTCAGGCCTACTTGGCGCGCGTGACTTGCGCCGGCCAGCGTACTTTGCTCGCGGCAGCGCGGACAGCCCTTCGCCTTGCGGCGGCGCCGCCGATCGAGGTGAACGCCGCCGCCTACACGGACCAGCACCTCGCGGCCCTGGCGGCCACCGACACGGGCAGCGGCACCACCTGGGCCATCTCACGAGATCCCCAGAACCTGATGTGGATGAAGCGTCTCGGGCGGCTCGAAGTTGTCTCGATCTCCGGGCGACCGGAGCACTTCGCGGTCATGGTGAAGGGCCACAGGAGCGAGTTGCTGCTCTGGCGAGTGCCGGCTGGAGACAGGCGAAGCGGCCTTTCGATCGTCTGCGGGCTGCTCGCGGGATGCGTCAGGGACCGAGCCGGCGTGGTCTCGATCCCTCGCCTGCTCGCGTCAGAGGGAGGCCCCTCCCTCCGGTTCCCTCTCCATGTGCTGGGATTTTTTCCAAAACGGATTCCAATCTCCCTCCTCACAAAGTCGACGGATGACTTCTACCTCAAAGGCGGCAACGTGGAGTTCAGCCGGTTATTCAGCGTGTAGGGCGAGCGTCTTGTCGGTCAGTCCCGACACCATCTGTGATGGCGGCGGTATGGGGGAACTCTTCGCCGGACCTGATGTTGGCGCGATCGACAGGATGGCGAAAGCGAGATCGAGGCGGCTTCGCCCCGGATCTGCATGGGTTTCTGGTTCCTTCTCCCAGAATCAGGGCGAAAGGAGACTCGGCGCGTGGCGCCTGATCGGGTGACGGACAGGACGTCGAGCCCGAGTCCCTCTGGCACGAACGGGGCACCCCGTTCTGGCCCGGGCCGGCATCCGGTGACGAGCCCTACAACTGAAGTATCGTTGGCTCCCGACAGCTACAGTCCGCAGGGCGGTGCCGACGCGGAAGGCCAGACATCAAACGCGTCCGAGCTTCTCGTGAAGTCTCCTCGTCACTTGCACACATCGGGCAATCATGTCGCCGCCGCGAACGGCGACCGCGATCTCTTCCCCCGGGCGGCGGTCGAGCAAACGATCGGCGCGAGGTTCGAAGAGATCTCACGGCGCCATCCCGACCGGCTCGCCCTCCAGACGGGCACGCACCGTTCGAGCTATGAGGAGCTCAATCGGGCAGCCAATCGGATCAGTCGCTCGGTGCTCGACCGTCGGGGAGGAGGTTCGGAGCCGATCGCGGTGCTCATGGAGCGGAGCACGCCGCAGATCGCCTCCGTGATCGCGCTCGCCAAGGCGGGCAAGATCTTCGTCCCGCTCGATGCTTCGTTTCCGGAGACGCGGCTTGCGAAGGTGCTCGAGGACTGCCAGCCACGTCTCGTGCTCACGAGCACGGGGTGTCAGACCCTGGCCAGCCGCCTGCGCGGGCAACCGCGCGAAGTCCTGAACGTCGAGACGATCGACCCCGGAAGCTCGGCGGAGGATCCGGGCCTGACGTTCTCCCCCGACACCCTCGCGTACATCCTCTACACCTCGGGATCGACCGGGCAGCCGAAAGGGGTGGCCTACAGCCACTTCGGTCTCCTCCATCAGATCCGTCGGCACACAATCGCCTTGCGGATCGGGGTCGAGGACCGGGTGACGATGCTCGGCTCGGCGAGCGCGGCACAGGCGAACACCCAGCTCCACGTCGCCCTGCTCAACGGGGCGGCCCTGTTCCCGAAGGATCTCAAGCAGGATGGGCTGGCCGATCTCGCCGCCTGGCTCACCCGGGAGCGAATCACCTACTACCGTTCGAGCGCATCGACCTTCCGCCACTGGGCCAGGCACTTGAGCGCCAGTGAGCTTTGTCCGACACTCCGCCTGCTCGCCGTCGGAGGCGAGCCCGTCTATCGCCAGGACTTCGAGTTGTACCGCTCGCACTTCCTTCCGGAGTGCCTTCTCGTCAACGCGCTGTCGACGACCGAGACCGCTCGAAAACGGCCCGTTCCCGTTTCGGCTGCTCGGCCGGGCGAGCCGCGCTGCGGCGGCCGGGCTGTGCTGGAGCGAGGCGACGCGACGGAAGATCCACCTTCGGCTGCGGTCGCACCTGTTGGCATACACCGAGAGTGCGCGGTCCGGCGCCAGGACTCGCTTTCTGGCCGACGGTTTCGGCCGCTTGCGGCAGCGTGTGCTTGCGGCGGGAAAGGGCAGCTCGGACCCCGCGCAGACCGGCGCCGACATCGGCCCGTACCTCACCCGGCACCTCGCCTACGGCGCTCGGCGCCGGGACTATCTCCCCGGCCGGATCAACGGCCGAATCGCTCTGTTTCGTAGCGACTATCTGCGCGACAAACCGCCGGGCGGATCGACGGCCGGCTGGCACCACGTCGCCTCGGGCGTGGACGTCCACTGGCTCCCGGGAGACCATCAAACCGCAGTGACCCGGCACGTTGCAGTCCTGGCCGAGAAGATGAAGCCCTATCTCTTCGAGGGAACTGGTCGGGGCGAGAGGATTTGAACCTCCGACCACTCGGTCCCGACGCGAATTCCGCGGCCCTCTCAGGGAACCCGCGTCAGGGAATCGGCAGAAACTCCAGAGATTCTGTTCCGTGGGCTTCGTCGATTCGCGTGGGTTTGGGCACAGGTTCGGGCACAGCGACGGCGTCCTTAGGCTGCTTTGTCTGGGGCAATGGCGATGTGGGCAGGCTCAAGCTTCGGCGGATGGGGTCTAAACTCGGCTACGCATTAACCGCCGGAATCCCCGAAGGTGTATCCAGGCCATGAACCCACCCAAGAGCTTCAACGAGTGGTAAGCGTAGCCGATGCCGAGGCTTGCGAGGGCCCCTAACACGCCGAGCTGGACCCGCTCATGACGCCCCAAAACGGTCCATGGCAACCTAAAGATCCTCTCCAGGAAGTCTTTGAAAACAAACCTCGCCGATCCTCTTGGCCTCAACGAAAACAGAACGATCTGGTCATGGCCCTCGCGGAGAGCGCGAAGTAGGAACTGCGAGATCCCATTTGGAGGAGGATGCGAGACACGAGCGCCCAGGTTGCGGAAGATCAGCACTCCCCGGTCACGAAGTTCGGCCGCCAGCAAGCTGCAGCGTCCCCTGTATACGGGAGCATCGGGAAAGGGAAACTTTTCGAAAATCTCTCGCCGGAACGCGACGTTGTTGGCGAAGAAGGAGTCCGTCTCCACCAACCCGTTCGTGTCCTCCCTGAGCGGGAAGAACCAGAAAAGTGCAAACGCCTTGCAAAGTAGGCCATCGAGAGCCACATAGGTGCTCCCGCCGACGACGGATACGCGCGGGTCGCAGAAGGGCTCTACGAGAGACCGTAGCCACTTTGCCTCCGGGATCACATCGCTGTCGAGAAACAGTATGACATCGGTTCTGGTACCCAGCGCGCCACGGTTCTTCTGCTCGTAGTAGCGGCACCCCGCCATAGGAAGCATGACCACGTCCGCCGGCCATGACGCGCCGCCTATCGCTTCGTTCATCAGTCGCTCGATGGACGCGCGGTCTATCTTGGCCGAGTCGTAGACAAGCCGAATCTCCGGCCGGGAGCGGAAAGTCCCTTGCATCTCGCGAAGCTGGCGATACAGAGCCCGAAACATTCCGAGGGGCCGCGCAACATCGCAGAGCTTTGCGTTGTCCCACTCGATGATGATCGTCACCGAGGCCCATTCCGGCCCCTGCGCATGGGGCTCCACTTCGATGCCTGAGGCGTGGCCGGGAGAAGGAGTCATTGAGCCCGTGCGCTCCACATCCGTCTCCGAGCACTATAGATGGGGCGAGAAGGAGTGCAAAGAGAGGCTGGAGGCAGTCCTTCAGGCTCTATCCAGCGTACACGCCGGGAGGGGTGCTGAAGTGACCGCCGGGTGATCGCGTAACCCGTTGAGGGAATTGGTCGGGGCGAGAGGATTTGAACCTCCGACCACTCGGTCCCGAACCGAGTGCGCTACCAGGCTGCGCTACGCCCCGGGTGTGCGGGTTATATGCGATTTGAAGCGGGAGTGCAAAGCCGGAGGCGACGCGGGAGCCTGGAGCGTGCGGCTTCGACCTACTGAATGTGCGCGGAGAGCTTCTTCCCGGAGTATTCGAGCCGGAGCGTGCGCGTCTCGCCCCCGGAGATCTGCCCCGTCACCGTCGTGAACGCAGTGGCGGTCAGCCCTTTCCCATAGAGCCAGACCTTGACGTTGACGGACCCGGGTTTGACGGTGATCGGCTCCTCGACGGTTCCCGTCCCCTCGACCCTCTTGAAGAAGCCGACCTTCTTTGAGAAATCGAATGGCTTCTGAAGGACCTTCTCGTCGTTGACGTAGATCATGATGCTGCCTTCGGAGATCGGCGAGTCGAAGAGCAGCCTGAGCGTTCCCGGGCCGGCCGCCGCAGCCGGCGCCGCCGCGGGCGTTGGGGCGGCATGCTCCGCCCGAGCGGCGGGCGCGGCGGTGGGTTGGTGGCGGACACTGGCGACCTTCTCGTCCCGCCTCTTTCGCGCCGCCTCGGCCTGCGCCGACTTGGCTTCGGCGAGCTTCGCCGTCGCCTGGTTCTTCAGCTCCTGCGCCTCGACCTTTCCGCCGTCCAAGGCCAGCGCCTCGTCGGCGTAGCGCACCGCATCCTCATACCGCGACCCGGCGAGGGCTGCGCGGGCCGCGTCCAGGCTCGAGTCAGCCTCGGCGCTCCGGCGCTGCTGCTCCGCGCGACCGGCGAGGGCATTTTCCGCCATCTGGGCGTACTGTCGGGCCTGCTCGTTGCCGGGGCTATGCGACAGGACCTGGCGCAGGAGCCCCAGGCTCTGCTCGTATTTTCCGGCCGAGAAGAGGGTCTTGGCATTCTCCAGAGCCTGCTTGCGGTCGAGGGCTTCTTTCTCGACGGCGGGATCCATCGGAGCGGTCGGACGGGCTGCCATGGAAGCGCGCAGCAGAAGCGCCCCGCAGACCAGAAACGCAAAGAGTGCGATCGCGCCGGCGGCGCCCCAGAAATACGGGGTGTTGACCTCGGACTTGAGCCAATGCTTCCAGTCTTCGCCGATCAGCCTCGCGCCGATCTCCCGCGCGCGGACCCATATCGGAGGCAGGCGGGCCGCCTTCGCCGCGGCGGCAAGGGGTTGGGTCGGCGGCAGACTCTGAGCCGGCCCCGGCGGAGGGGCAGGAGGCGCAGAGACTGCGTCGTCCGCGGACGGAGGCTCCATCGAAGGCGGCGGGACGGGGATGGCCTGTGTCTGCGCCTCGGGCCTCCGGTCGAGGCTTCCGGAGCCGGTCCGGCGGTTGCCGGAGTCGCTGGCGCGAGCCGGCGAAGCCGCGCTCGGCCGAGGGATCCGCGGGGCTGCGCTCGCACCGCTGTCCTCGGTCCAATCCGCGCGATCGGCATCGCGCGGCAGAACGGTCGTCGCCGCCCCGGCGGAAATGCCCGGGGCAGACTTCTCCACATTTTCCAGGCGCAGAGTGGGCATGTTCTCGGCCGCCGAGACCATGGAGCCCAGATCCCGCAGGGCCTTCTGCTCTTCCAGGCGCGCCTTGAGCTGGTGCAGGGCGAGCGCCAGATCCTTGCCTCGCTGGTACCGGTTCCAGGGATCCTTGGCCATCGCACGCGCGACGATCACGTTGAAGTCCGGCGGCACTTCGGGGGCGAGGTCGGCAGGCGGCGTGAACTCCTCGTGCACGATCTTGTAGGAGATGGCCGTGAGGTTTTCGCCCTGGAACGGCTTGCGGTTTGTCAGCAGCTCGTAGAGGACGACCCCCAGCGAAAAGATGTCGCTTCGGCCGTCTACGGCCGCTCCCGAGACCTGTTCGGGAGACATATAGTTGGGCGTTCCGAGAAACTGGCCGGTCGTCGTCAGATTGGACGACGCGATCTTCGCGATCCCGAAGTCCATGATCTTGACCTTGGCGTCGGTCGTGATGATGATGTTGGCGGGCTTGATATCGCGGTGAATGATGCCCTTGCGGTGAGCGTAGTCGATCGCCTCGGCCACCTGCGCGATGATGTCGGCGATCTGCTCCCAGCCGAACCGGTTCTTTTCCGCGAGCAGGGATTTCAGGTTGCGGCCCTCGATGTACTCCATCGCGATGAAGGAAGTCAGGGTCTCGGGATCCTCGCCAATGTCGTGAATCGTGACGATGTTCGGGTGAGAAAGGATGCCGGCCGTCTGCGCCTCGCGGATGAAGCGCTCCCTAAACTCGCGGGACTCCGAGTCGTCGTCGCCGAAGCTCGAGGTCCGGATCGTCTTGATCGCGACCATCCGTCCGATGACGGGGTCCTTGGCGAGGTACACCACACCCATGGCCCCTTTGCCGAGCTCGTTCAGGACCTCGTACCGGCCGAGCTTGGTCACCCTGGGCCCGGCGATTCCTTTTTCCGCCATCGATCGAAGGGCTTACCCTCTCTTTTCTGAGACGAAAATATCCCCGCCGTTCCCGCTGGGGGCCTGGGACGGGCTCAAATTTTAGCCCCCCCTCCCCGGAGGGTCAATCGCGGCGGCAGTCCTTCGACACTATTTCCCGACTCCTGGTGGAACCCGAGGGCCTGAACGGGCCGAACGGGCCCGGCGGAACCGGTCGATCCAATTTGGCACCATCCAGCCGAGCAGAATTCCCGCGAAGAGCAGAAGGCCCACGGCGATCGCGAGGGCAAGGCCGAGCGCGAGGCAGGACAGGTAGGTCATGCGTGTCAGCGATCGGCCCACCGGCCCCTGCCGGGCGCACGGTCCTGGTCTGAGATCCGGCAGCCGAGAGCTTAAATATAATCCCGGCTCATGAAAATCTTCTCGGCTCCCGACCTGCGCAACGTGGCCGTGGTGGGCCACAACTCCGTCGGAAAAACCAGCCTCGTGTCCGCAATGCTGTATGCCTCGGGTGCCACGACGCGGCCGGGCAAGATCGAGGAAGGCACCTGCGTCACGGATTTCGACGGCGAAGAGATTGAGCGCAAGATCTCGATCAACCTGGCATGCGCCCATGCGATGCACCGGGACGTGCGGATCAACTTCCTCGACGCGCCCGGGTACGGGATCTTCTCGCCCGAGGCGCGGGCGGCCGTCGCCGCGGCCGACGCCGCCCTGATCGTCCTCGATGCGGTCTCGGGCGTGGAGGTCCAGACCGAGAAGGCCTGGAAATTCGCCACCGAATTCGGTCGGCCGGTCCTCTTCGTCGTCAACCGGATGGACCGCGAGCGCGCCTCCTTCGAGCGCGCCATGGAGTCGCTGCACAACAAGTTCGGGCGGGAAGTCGTGTCCCTGCAGATCCCCGTCGGCGAAGAGAAGGCGTTCCGGGGAACCGTCGACCTGGTCCGCATGGAGGCCCACTTCCAGCAGGACGGCAAACGCGTGGACGGCCCCATCCCCGAGGATCTCGCCGCGCGGGCGAAGGAGGAGCACGAACGCCTGGTCGAGATGGTCGCCGAGGGCGAAGACGAGCTCATGGAGAAGTTCTTCGCGAAGGGAACGCTCGAGGCGGGCGACCTGCTGCCCGGGCTGCAGGAGGAGATCGCGGCGCGGAAGGTCTTTCCGGTTCTTTGCGCTTCTTCGGCCCTCGGGATCGGAGTGCTCCGCGTCCTCGACGCCTGTGTCGCGCTGCTTCCCTCTCCCGAAGGCACCACCATCGATGGAACCGGCAAGGACGGCAAGGTGGTCAAGGTCTTCTGCAACGAGAAGGATCCGGCGGTGGGCCAGGTCTTCAAGACGGTCTCGGACCCCTTCGCGGGACGGATCTCCTACATCCGGGTGCGAAGCGGCCACTTTCAATCCGACGGAAGCTACTGGAACGCGTCGCGCGGCGTGCACGAGCGCTTCTCGGGCCTTTTCCTTCCGCATGGCAAAGAGCACCTCAACGTCTCGGAGGCGCGCGCGGGAGACATCGTCGCGGTGGCCAAGCTGAAGGAAACGATCACCGGCGACACGTTGACGACCAAGGACCACCCCGTCGTGCTGCCCAAGCTGACCGTTCCCGAGGCCTCGATCGCCTACGCGATCGAGCCGAAGTCCAAGGGCGACGAGGACAAGATCTCCGTCGCCCTGCACAAGCTGATCGACGAGGACCCATCGCTCCACTTCCAGCGGGAGGAGGAGACCAAGGAGTTCCACCTCGCGGGCGCCTCGCAGTTGCACGTGGAGATCGCGGTTGCGCGCCTGAAGAAGCGCTACAGCGTCGAAGTGATCCTGCATCCGCCCAAAGTGCCCTACCGCGAGACGATCAAGGGAAAGGCCGAGGCCCACGGCCGCCACAAGAAGCAGACGGGCGGGCATGGGCAGTTCGCCGACTGCCGCATCCGCGTCGAGCCGCTCGCGCGGGGCGCCGACTTCGAGTTCGTCGACGACATCTACGGCGGCGCCATACCGCGCAACTTCATTCCGGCGGTCGAGAAGGGCATTCAGGAGGCGCGCCGGCGCGGCTTCCTGGCCGGCTATCCGATGGTCGACTTCCGGGTGACGCTGTACGACGGCCAGTACCACGACGTGGATTCCTCGGAGCTCGCCTTCAAGATTGCCGGCGCCCTCGCCTACAAGGAGGCCATGGAGAAGGCGCGGCCCACGCTGCTCGAGCCGATCATGAACGTCGAGGTATCCGCGCCCAACGAGTACGTCGGCGACCTGATGGGCGATCTGTCGTCCCGGCGGGGTCAGGTTCAGGGTATGGACACCTCGGCCGACGACACGATCATCCGGGCCCAGGTCCCGATGGCCGAAATGTTGACGTACGGCGCCCAGCTACGGTCGATCACGCAGGGCCGCGGATCGTTCCACCTGGAGTTTTCCCACTACGCCGAAGTGCCCCACGCCTCGCAGGAAAAGATCATCGCGCAGTCCAAGGCCCAGCACGCGGCGGCAGAACAAGCCTAACCGTCGCTCGCGCTGACGTTCGGGGTCTCGCTGCGCGACCGGCGGTCGGCTCGGCCAAAGGGCCTCGGCCCTCCGCCTGACCCCTCACTCTGCGCTCGCTCCCGCATCGCGAACCTCCTCCCTCCTTCGTCGGGAGACTATTCGCGATGCGAAGGTCCGGACGCTAGCTCTTGAGGGTCCTCCAGCGCCGGCTCTCCCGCTCGAGGAAGCGGTCAGCCGCGTCGGGGCCATGAGTGCCGGCGGCGTAGTTGGGAAAGTCCGGAGGCGGCCCCTTCTCCCACGCCTCGAGGATCGGCATGACGACCCGCCAGGCCTGCTCGACCTCGTCCCCTCGCGTGAAGAGCGTCTGGTCGCCGTGGGTCACGTCGAGCAGGAGGCGCTCGTAACCTCCGTGACTGGCGGCACCGAGCTGCGCGTAAGGAAAATCCATCGTCACCGACTCGACCTGCATCACGGTGCCCGGGATCTTGGCTTCGAACTTGAGGGACACCCCCTCATCCGGCTGGATGCGCAGGCGCAGCACGTTGGGGTTCAAGCTCCCGGCCCGTTCGCCAAAGAGCGCGTGGGGCACGCGCTTGAACTCGATGGCGATCTCCGAGATGCGCCGTTCCATGCGCTTGCCCGAGCGCAGGTAGAAAGGCACGCCGGCCCACCTCCAGTTGTCGATCGCGAACTTGACGGCGGCCCAGGTCGGCGTGCGGGAGTCGGCCGCCACCTTCGGCTCCTGGCGGTAGCCCGGAACGGACTTGCCCCCGACGACTCCGGCGGCGTACTGGCCCCGCACTGCCCAGTCGTCGATCGATGCGGGCACGAAGGGACGAATCGACTGGAGGACCTTGACCTTCTCGGCGCGGACGGCGTCCGCCTCGAAGGCCGCGGGCGGCTCCATCGCGGTCAGGCAGAGAAGCTGCAGGAGGTGATTCTGAAACATGTCTCGGATCACGCCGGAGGTTTCGTAGTAGCCGGCCCGGTGCTCCACCCCGAGCGACTCGGCGACCGTGATCTGTACGTGGTCGATGTAGCGGCGGTTCCAGAGCGGCTCGAAGATGCCGTTGGCGAAACGCAGCACGAAGATGTTCTGGACCGTCTCCTTGCCGAGGTAGTGGTCGATGCGGTAGATCTGGCGTTCTTCGAAGACCCGGCGAAGGTCGGCGTTCAGCTTCGTGCCCGAGGCAAGGTCCCGCCCGAAGGGCTTTTCGACGACGACCCGCGCCCAGCCATTCTCGGGGTGCGCGAGTCGGCGCTCGCCCAGGTTCGATACGATCAGCGGGTCAATCTCCGGAGGCGTCGCCAGGTAGAAGATGCGGTTTCGCGGCCGCCCCGGCCGCGCCTCGATCGCGCCGAGCGCGCCCTCGAGTCGCCCGTAGAGGTCCGGGTCGTCGAATGCGCCCGGCAGATACCGCACGGTTGCCGGCAGCTCCCCGGGTCGTCCCTGCGTGGGCGGGGTGTGCTCGCGCGCGCCGGCGGCCAGATGGGAGCGGAACTCCTGGTCGGTATACGGCGAACGGGCCACGCCGACGATCGCGAAGTCGGGCGAGATCGCCCCATCGCGCGAGAGGTGCGCGAGTGCCGGGGCGAGCAACCGCCGCGTCAGGTCGCCCGAGGCGCCGAAGATGACCATCGTGCAGGGCGGGCGCAGCTGCTCCTCGGAGTCGGAGCCCGCGTCGACCCCCGACTGCGGAGCCGCCGAATCGGCCAGCTCCGCCGCGACCTCCGCTGTCACGCGACCCTCACGGCCTTTTCCTTCTCGGCGACGGCCTTGAGCAGGGCGTCGTAGGAGTCGCTGAACTTCTTGATCCCCTCGTCCTCGAGCTCCCGGAAAATGCCGGCCGTGTCGACCCGGATTCCGGCGAGGTTCCCGAGCACCGCGTGCGCCCCGGACCGGTCGTCGCGAATCCGGACCTTCGGGTCGCCGTGATCGCGATAGGCCTCGAAGGTCTCGGGAGGCATCGTGTCCACGCTTTCGGGGGCGATCAGGGCCTCGACGTAGTAGAGGTCGGGGTAGGCCGGGTCCTTGGTCGACGTGGACGCCCAGAGCGGCCGCTGTACCGCCACACCCCGGGAGCGCAGCGCCTGGAACCGCGCCGATCCGAAGACCTCCTCGAAGGCCTCGTAAGCGATGCGGGCGTTGGCGATCCCGAGTTTGCCCCGCAGGGCCCGCGCCGCGGCCTGCACCTCGGGCGCGCCCGACCGTGCCAGGGCGTCGAGCTTCTTGTCGGCGTTCGTGTCGACGCGGCTGACGAAGAAGCTTGCCACCGAGCGCACGTTGCCGGCCGGAAGGCCCTTGTCCACCCGCTCCTCCATCGCCGCCAGGTACGCCTCCATCACCTGCCGGTGCCGCTCGACCGAGAAGAGCAACGTGATGTTGATGTTGATGCCCTCGGCCAGGCACGTGCGGATCGCCTCGAGGCCTTCCGCCGTGCCCGGGATCTTCACCATCACGTTGGGCCGCGCACACCGGCTCCAGAGCCTGCGGGCCTCTGCGATCGTTCCCGCCGTGTCCCGTGCCAGCCGGGGCGCAACCTCGATCGAGACGAAGCCGTCGTTGCCGCCGGCCGCGTCGTAGACCGGCCGGAAGACGTCGGCTGCCCCACGAACGTCTGCGACGGCCAGGCCTTCGAAGATCTCGGCGGCGTTCTTGCCATCGGCGCCCAGCCGACGAATGTCGGCATCGTACAGGTTGGACTCCGCGATCGCCTTCTGGAAGATCGTGGGGTTGGACGTCATGCCGGCGAGGGCGTCCTCTCGAATCAGCCGCTCGAGCTCGCCGTCCTGGTAGAGATCGCGGCGGATGAAATCGTACCAGACGCTCTGGCCGAGCCCGGCCAGCCTTCGCAGGGGGTTGTCGCTCATGAGGACCTCCGTTGGTAGGTATCGAAAACGCCCTGCCGGGCGTCCTCCTCGATCTTTCGAATCTTGCCGAGGCGCCGCTCGTGGCGCTCGAGCCCCGAAAACTTCGCCGCGAGAAAGGCCTTGAGAACCTCCGCCGCGAGCATCGGGCCGATCACGCGCGCCCCGAGGCAAACGACGTTCATGTCGTCATCCTCGACGCCCTGGCGCGCGGAGAAGGTGTCGTGGCACAGCGCCGCCCGCACCCCGGGGACCTTGTTGGCGGCCACGGAGGCGCCGACACCGCTGCCACACACGACGATTCCCCGGTCGCAGGCGCCCGACACGACCGCCTCGGCGACCTTGCGCGCAAAGTCCGGATAGTCGGCAGGGGCCGTCGAGAAGGTCCCGAAATCATCGGCCGCATGGCCCAGGGCGGCCAGGATCTCCAGAACCTCCTGCTTCAGAGGGAATCCCGCATGGTCGCAGCCGACGGCGATCTTCATTTGAGCAGGTCCTTCGCGTAACGGACGACGTGCTCGACGGTGAAACCGAGCTTGCGCAGGACGATTTCTCCCGGTGCCGAAGCGCCGAACCGATCGAGCCCGATCGATCCGCCGCGGTCTCCCACCCACCTGTGCCAGCCGAGCGTCACCCCGGCCTCGACCGACAGGCGGGCCCGGATGTCGGCCGGAAGGACGGATTCGCGGTACTCGGCCGGCTGCTTGCTGAAGAACTCCCAGCAGGGCATCGACACGACCCGGGTCGGAATGCCCTCCCCCTCGAGGATCTTTCGCGCACCGACCGCGAGCGAGACTTCGGAGCCCGTCGCGATCAGGATCAGGTGCGGCTTGTCCCCGGACGCCTCCGCCAGCACGTACGCTCCTCGGGATAGATCGCCGCGAGCCGAGGCGCGGTCGAGGACCGGGACCTTCTGGCGCGTCAGAACGAGGCCCACCGGCCCGCTACGATGCTCCATCGCCGCGTGCCAGGCCTCGGCGGTCTCCGTCGCGTCGGCCGGCCGGACCACCGAGAGATGCGGGATCGCTCGGAGCGACATCAGATGCTCGACCGGCTGGTGCGTCGGGCCGTCCTCACCGAGCGCGATCGAGTCGTGCGTCCAGACGAAGATGACCGGTAGCTCGTTGATCGCCGCCAGCCGCACTGCCGGGCGCATGTAGTCGGAGAAGCAGAAGAACGTCGCCACGTACGGCCGCACGCCGCCGTGATACGCCATGCCGTTCGCCATCGATGCCATCGCGTGTTCCCGGACGCCGAAATGAACGTTGCGCCCCGCGCCCGTCTGCCCGTCGAAGTCGCCGCCGTCCTCGATCCGGGTCTTCGTCGACTCGGAGAGGTCGGCGTCGCCGCCGAGCAGCCAGGGAACGCGCGCCGCAACCGCTTCGATCGCGGCGTGGGAGGCGTCCCGGGTCGCCACCGCGTCCGCCGGCTTCCAGGATGGCAGTCCTGCGTCCCAGCCCGGCGGGAGATCCCCCTTTCGCTCGAGGCGCCACTGCTCCGCCATGTCCGGGAACGCCTTCGCGTACGCCGCGAAGCGCTCTTCCCACTCCTTCTGCGCGTGGATGCCCCGCTCGACGGCGCTCCGGAAGTGCGCGAGGGCATCGGGAGGAATG
Organism: uncultured Acidobacteriota bacterium; assembly: GCA_963801275.1. Classification (GTDB taxonomy): domain Bacteria; phylum Acidobacteriota; class Thermoanaerobaculia; order UBA5066; family Gp7-AA6; genus DATBFU01. The sequence continues at coordinate 680,419 of CAWDEF010000001.1, forward strand.
AAGAACGGCTCGGTCCACTCCCAGCCGAGTGCCTTCTTGGTGAGGGCGACTTCCTCGACTCCCAGAGGGCTGCCGTGCGCCTTGCTCGTCCCGGCCTTGTGAGGCGAGCCGTATCCGATCGTCGTGCGGATCCGAATCAACGCCGGCCGCTCGGTCTGCGACGTGGCGGCGCGCAGGGCGTCCTCGATCGCCTGCAGATCGGTGTCGCCCTTGTCCACGTGAAGCACCTTCCACCCGTAGGCCTCGTACCGGCGGCAAACATCCTCGGAAAACGACCAGGACGTCGGGCCGTCCAGGGTCACGTGGTTGTCGTCATAGATGTAGACGAGCTTGCCCAGGCGCAGGTGGCCGGCCAGGGAGCCGGCCTCCGAAGAGATCCCTTCCATCAGGTCGCCGTCCGACACGAGGGCATAGGTGCGGTGATTCACGATCTCGTGGTCCGGACGGTTGAATCGGGCCGCCAGGGAGCGCTCGGCGAGGGCCATGCCGACGGCGTTGGCGGTGCCCTGCCCGAGCGGACCCGTCGTGGCCTCGACACCGGGGGTCAGCAGCACCTCCGGATGCCCTGGAGTACGGCTGCCCCACTGCCGGAAAGACTTGAGATCGTCGAGTGTGAGGTCATATCCGGTCAGGTGCAGGAGCGAATAGAGGAGCGCACAGCCGTGCCCCGCCGAGAGGACAAAGCGGTCGCGATCGGGCCACTTCGGATCGCGCGGGTTGTGCTTCAGAAACCGCTGCCACAGGACATAAGCCATCGGCGCCGCTCCCAGAGGCAGGCCCGGATGCCCGGAGTTGGCCTTCTGGACGGCGTCGATCGAAAGCGTGCGGATCGTGTCGACCGCCAGCTCCGGTATGGTTTTCGCAACGGTGCTCAAGGCCGGATCTCCTCCCATACGCCGAGCGGACGGACGTGGCCCACCCAGCACCGAATCTTATACGCGCCCGCGTCGCCGCGCCGTGTTTGGCCCGCGTGAAGCTATCGCGTGCTCGCCCTTCTGTAAGAGAATCGCCGAGAACCCCAAATGGCCAGGAATCACGACGAGACTGCGACGCGAGCCTTGCGAAGTCACCTCGAGTGGTCTGCGGCGGAGCTGCAGGGTCGCGAGAAGAGGCTGTCGCTCGAGTGGCTGGAGGCCGACGGCCTCGGAGGGTTCGCGTGCGGCACGGTGGCGGGGGCGAGGACCCGACGCTACCACGGCTGGTACATCCCGGCCATTCCTCCGCCCCGGCGCCGCTGGATGCTCGTCTCGGGATGCGAGGAATTCCTGACCGCCGGAGGCAAGGAAACCGGCCTCTCGACTCAGGTCTACGCCAACGCCGTCTATCCCGAGGGGGACACAAACCTCTCGCGGTTCACCCTTTCGCCCTTCCCGACCTGGACCTATCAGTCCGACGGCTGGGAAATCGAGCGCTCCCTCTGCCTGGTGCGGGACCGTTCCGTCACGATCGTGCGCTACGTCAATCGGGGTACCGCCGAGGTCTCGCTGCGGGCCCGACCGCTCCTGCGATTCCGGGCGGCGGGCGAACTTCTTCACGAAACCGCCGACCTGGACGCTTCGACCGAGGTGCGCGGGGAAATGTGCTGGGTGCGTCCGGTGCCGTACCTCCCCCGTCTCTACTTGCGCGGCGTCGGCGCCACCACGCACGCCGAGCCGACCTGGTATCGCGACTTCTTCTATTCCGACGAGAAGGAGAGAGGCTACGACGCCTCGGAAGACCTCTGGAGCCCGGTCGAGTGGCGCTGGACACTCTCACCGGGGGGCGAGGCCTTCCTGCTCTTTTCGCTGGAGGACGTCGCGGCCGATCCCGGACACCTGATGGAGGCCGAGCGGCGACGCCGCGACATGTTCGCGCGCACAGGCGACCCGGTGCTGGACGAGATGGCGCGTCGCGCGGAGGTCTTCCTTGTCGAGGGCGACTACCGCGATGGCACGATCCTCGCGGGCTTTCCCTGGTTCACCGACTGGGCGCGGGACAGCATGATCTCGGCCCCGGGACTGGCCCTGGCGACGGGCCGCTACGGGGCGGTGGCCCGCGTGTTGAACACCTACGCGGCGCTGCGCCGCGACGGCCTGCTGCCGAATACCTTCGGGGGCGACCAGGGAGAGCCGGAATTCAACTCGGTCGACGCGCCGCTCTGGTTCATCCTGGCTGTGGAGTGGTTTGCGCACGCGCGGCGCGACGCGAGCAGGCCCGCACCGCTGCTGGGGGCGGTGCGATCGATCCTGGAAGGCTACCGGCAGGGCACCCGACTGGGGATCGGCGCGGCCGGCGACGGGCTCGTTTCGGCCTTCGCGCCAGGGCGCGCCCTGACCTGGATGGACGCAGTCGTGGACGGTCAGCCGGTCACGCCGCGAGCCGGCAAGCCGGTCGAGGTCAACGCGCTCTGGCACGCCGCCTTGAAGGCCGCCGCGCGGCTGGAGCGGTTGGCCGAGGAGTCCGCCCGGGCCCGCGAGCTCGAGTCGGAGGCCTGGCACGTCGCCCGGCGATTCAACGATCGCTTTTGGAACGCCGAGAAGGAAAACCTCTTCGACGTCATCGGCCCGGAGGGGCCGGACCCCTCGGTCCGGCCCAACCAGATTCTTGCCGTCTCCCTGACCGAGGATCTGCTGCCTCCGCATCGCGCGCGAGCCGTCTACTGGACGGTTCGCCGTCACCTGCTGACGCCCTTCGGCCTGCGCACGCTCGACCCGAAGGATCCCCGTTACCGCGGGACGATCCAGGGCACGCAGCGGGCGTGCGACCTTGCCTACCACCAGGGCACGGTCTGGCCATGGCTGCTCGGCCCCTTCGCCGATGCGCACTTTCGCGTCCTCGGCAGCACCGAGGAGTCGCGCCGGGCCATGCGCCTGTGGCTGGCGCCTCTGCGCGCGCACCTGCGCGAAGCCGGCCTCGGCTCCATCTCCGAGATCTTCGACGGGGATCCGCCGCACACTCCGCGCGGCTGCTTCGCGCAGGCCTGGAGCGTCGCGGAGATCTCGCGGATCGTTTACACGCACCTGCAGGCCCAGGAAGGGCAATAGTCCCGAGTCACCAGGATTCGGTCCGCTGTCTTCGCCGTTTCGGACGGAAGGATTAGGATGGAGCGATCTCGGCTGAGAGTTCCGGGTCCGACCGCCGAGAACAGCCACTAAAGAGCGAGTTCCATGCGCGTCCTCATGTTCGGCTGGGAGTTCCCCCCGCAGGTCAGCGGCGGTCTCGGCGTCGCCTGCGAAGGGCTCGTGCGCGGTCTGCTTCAGACGGGAACGGAGATCGCGCTCGTGCTGCCGCGCCATCCCTACCGGAAGCCGAGGGGAAGGCTTCGCATCATCGAGTCGCTGTCGCCGGCGGCAGCGACCGTGCCGGACCGGTCCGCGCGACCCGGCGTGACGATCCGCTTTCTCCCGACGACGCTCGTGCCCTACCCGGGTTCCGGCGTCGAGACGCTCGAGACCGAAGTCGAATCCCCCGAAGAGGCGCCGGCACCCGAGTCCAACTACGGTCCGAACCTCGCGACGGACGTCCTGCGCTACGCCGAGCGCGCCGGATCGATCGCGCGGCAGGAACGGTTCGACGTGATCCATGCCCACGACTGGATGACGTTTCGGGCAGGCCTGGAGGCGCGCCGCGTGACGGGGAAGCCCCTGGTGCTGCATGTGCATGCGACCGAATTCGACCGGGCCGGAACCGGAGGGAATCCCTTCGTTCGTGACATCGAGCGCGAGGCCCTCCGCCGCGCCGACCGGATCATTGCCGTCTCCCGTTACACGGCCGACCTGATCGCCCGTGAATACGGGGTGCCGCGCCGGCGCATCCGGGTGGTCCACAACGCCATCGACCCGGGCCGCGCCCAGGGCGTCAACGGGACGCGCGCCGCCTCGGAACCGCTCGTCCTCTTCGCGGGCCGGGTGACGTGGCAGAAGGGGCCCGAGTACTTCATCGAGGCGGCCGCACGGGTGGCCCGCGAGATTCCCAGCGTCCGCTTCGCCGTGGCGGGAGCGGGCGACCGGCTCCCCGCGATGCGGGAGCGGGTGATCGCGCTCGGCCTCGAGCGCAACATCCTCTTTACGGGATTTCTGCCTCCTCCCGCGCTCGATCGTCTCTACGCCCTGGCCGACGTGTACGTCATGCCCTCGGTCTCCGAGCCGTTCGGCCTGACGGCGCTCGAGGCCCTCCAGCATGGAACCCCGGTCATCGTCTCGCGCTCGGCAGGAGTCTCGGAAGTCGTCCGCAACCTTCTTCGCGTCGACTTCGGAAACGTCGAGGAGCTCGCCAGCAAGATTCTCTCGGTGCTTCTCTTCTCTCCGCTGGCCCGCTCCCTTTCGGCCCGCGGGCGCCGGGAGGTGCTGCGGCTTTCGTGGCGCGAGTCGGCGCAGCGCTGCCTCGAGGTGTACCGCGAGCTGCGCGTCGAAGCGCCACCAGCCCGGAGCGCCGCGGCGTCCTTCCGCCACCCGGCGTAAAATCGTCCTTCGCGATATGATTCCCATTTGTCTTTGCCTCCGCGCCCATCAGCCGCGCCGCCTGCGCGCGTATAACTATTTCGACGTCGGATCGCGGCACGACTATCTCGACGCCGAGGGCGACCGCCGGCGGCTCGCCCATTGCGCCGAGAACTCCTATGCGCCAGCCCTGGAGCTCCTCGGGCGCCTGCTCGATCGCCACGCGCGCTTCGCCTTCTCTCTCGCGCTCTCGGGTCCCCTTCGCGAGCAGCTGGCCGAACACATGCCCGGCCTCCTCGCGGCGTTCCGGCGTCTGGTCGCGACCGGCCGCGCCGAGCCTCTGGCGGCGACCACACACCGCTGCCTTCCCTGGATCTCCTCCCCGAGGGAGCTTGAAGAGCAGCTGGCACTCGAGCGCGAGCGCGCTCGGCGTCATCTGGGCCGCGATCCCGTCGTGTTCGGGGGCGAGCAACCGCCGAACCCGCAGGAGCTCGCGCCGCTGCTGGCCTCCGCCGGGCGGACGGGGATGCAGCTCGACGGCTGCGGGAGCCTCGCTCCCGGGGTGGCCCGACGGCGAGTCTACCGAGCCGACGATCTCCCGGTCCTTCTGGCGGATACGGATGGGCCGTTGACCGCCGAAAGGTTCGACTCCTGGCTCGACGCAAGCGACGGGGACGTGTCGTCTTTGTCTCTCGATCTCGCGACGTTCGGTCTGACCCATCGGCGCGAGAGCGGCATCTTCGAGTTCTTTGAGGAATGGGTGGGGCGGGCGCTCCGAAACCAGGGGGCCGAATTCCTCACGCCCTCCGAGGTCTTCGCCCGCATTCCCGCAAGGAAGGTTCTCCCGCGAAGCGCCTCGGAACCGTTGGCGGCCAACGAGATGCAGAGGGATGCCTCGAGCCAGCTCGTCGAGCTCGAGGGCCGGATTCGCGCGAGCGGATCGTCGGCCCTCCTCGAGGACTTCCGGGGGCTGATGGCGTCCGATCACTTCGAGGCGATGGCCTTGCGCCGGGGCGACTCGGCGGGAATCGACACGGACGCCCCCGAGTCTCCCTACGAGGTCTACATGTCCTTCCGGCACGCAGTCCGGGACCTCGAGCACCGGCTCCCCCGGCCGCGCCCGGAGCAGTCGCTCTCGGCCGGATTGCTTCCCGCTTGATCGCATCGCGGCTCGTCCTGCTCGTTTGCGACGGCTGGGGGTGGGCCCCGCCGTCGGAGGGCAACGCCATTTCACGGGCCCGGAAGCCGGTCTTCGACCGCTGGCTCGCCCGGAATCCCTGGACTCTGCTCGAAGCGTCCGGGGAATCGGTCGGCCTTCCCGCGGGCCTGATGGGAAACTCCGAAGTCGGCCACCTGACCCTCGGCGCCGGTCGGATGGTCCCCCAGGACCTCCTGCGCATTGATCTGGCCATCCGGGACGGCTCGTTCTTCCAAAACGAAGCCCTCCTGGCGGCGACGAGAAGGGCTCGAATGGACGGCGTCACGCTTCACCTGCTCGGACTCGTGTCGGACGGGGGCGTGCATTCGCATGAGCGCCATCTCCTGGCTCTGCTCGAGCTCGCCGGGCGCGAGCGCGTCCCGCGCGTTGCCCTGCACGTCTTCACGGACGGCCGGGACACGCCCCCCCGATCCGCGCTCACGTATCTCGCCCGCCTCGAGCCCGCTCTTCGGTCTTCCGGCGCCCGGATCGCAACCCTCTCGGGCCGCTACTACGCCATGGACCGCGACGGGCGCTGGGACCGCGTCGCGAGGGCCTACGAGGCCCTGGCCTCGGGACGCGGCCTCAGGGCCTCGGACGCCCGGGAGGCGGTGGAGGCCGCCTACGCGCGGGGCGAGGACGACGAATTCATCCAGCCGACGGTGATCGGGGTCGGCGCCGAGCCTCCAAACATCCGGGACGGCGACGCGGCGATCTTCTTCAACTTCCGGGCGGACCGCGCTCGCCAGCTGACCCGGGCCCTCACGGACCCGGAGTTCACCGAGTTTCCGCGCGGCGCCGCCGCCCGCCTCTTCCTCGCCTGCTTCGCCGAGTATAAGAAGGAGTTCGGGCTGCCGGTCGCATTCCCGCCGCTCGCCCTCGAGGGAATCCTCGCCGACGCGTGGGCCGAGCACGGCGTCGCCAATCTGCGCCTGGCAGAGACCGAGAAATACGCCCACGTCACCTACTTCTTCAACGGAGGCGTCGAGAGCCCCTATCCCGGAGAGGAGCGCCTCCTGGTGCCGTCCTGGAAGGGAGCCACATACGATCTGCACCCGGAGATGAGCGCGCGTGCCATCACCGACGCGCTGTGCGAGGCGCTCCTTCGGCCGGACCTACCCGCCATCGTCGTCAACTACGCCAACGCGGACATGGTCGGGCATACCGGTAAGCTCGAGCCGACCATCGCCGCGATCGAGACGCTCGATGAGTGCTTCGGTCGCGTGGAGACTGCGGCGCGGGAGGCGGGCGCGGTCCTGCTCCTGACAGCGGATCACGGAAACGCCGAGAAGATGATCGACCCGGAGACCGGCCAGCCCCACACGGCCCACACCACCAACCCCGTTCCCTTCGTCCTCGTCGGAGGCGAAAGCCCGTCCCTGCACCGATCGGGGACGCTCGCCGACGTCGCTCCGACGATGCTCCGACTCCAGGGCCTGACGCCTCCGAAGCCGATGACGGGTCGATCGCTGATTCGGAATCCCGGGCGTCAGGAGGCCTAGGTTCTCAGGTCTCCCCGTCCACCGTCGTCGGAGACGCGATCGGTGAAAGAGCGCTCGACGGGAGCTGCGATGCTAGTATCGCCGCCGTGACACTCGCCAAGCCGATCTTCCTCCGACGTCTCGAGGCCATGCGGTCGAGGCTCGCGTCCGTGCCCGCCGACGCGCTCTTTGCCACCCCCTCATCGAATCTCTTCTACCTGACCGGCATCGACTTTCATCGCAGCGAGCGGCTGACGGCTCTCTTTCTCCCGAAGGACGGCGAGCCGGTCATGATCTGCCCCGCCTTCGAGGAGGCGAGGCTGCGCGGGATGTCGGCCGTGACCCGCGTGGTGACATGGGAAGAGACGGAGGACGCCTTCGAAAAGGCCGCGCGCCTTCTGCCGGCTTCTTCCGGCGCACTGGCCGTGGAACCCTCCACCGCGTACGACGACGTCGAGCGCCTCCTGCGGCAGCGGCCTGCGTGGAAGCCGGTGTCCGCCGGCGCCGTCCTGGGCGCCATGCGGATGGTCAAGACCCCGGAGGAAATCGAGGCGATGCGCCGCGCCATCGCCGTGGCTCTCGAGCGATTCGGCAAGGCGTTCGCGTCGCTGTCTCCGGGGACCCGTGAGGCGGACATATCCCGGCTCTTCGGGGGAGAGAACATGGTGCAGTTCGGGCCCTCGTCGGCGCTCCCCCACGGTGCCTCGGGGCCGCGTGCTCTCTCCCAAAACGAGGCCGTCCTGATCGACGCGTGGGACCGGCCCGAAGGGTACTACTACGACATCACGCGCTCCACCTTCTTCGGCACACCCACCGAGGAATACCGCACGATCTGGTCTGTCGTTTTGGAGGCTCAGAGTGCCGCGATCGAGAAGGCGGCTCCCGGAGTCCCCTGCTTCGAGGTGGATGCCGCCGCCCGGCGTGTCATCGAGAAAGCGGGTTACGGCCAGTTCTTCACTCACCGGCTGGGCCACGGGCTTGGCATCGACGTGCACGAGCCACCGTACATGGTGGGCCACGACCCGACCGTGCTCGAGCCCGGCATGACGTTCACGTCGGAGCCCGGCATCTATCTGCCCGGCCGCTTTGGCGTCCGGATCGAGGACGACGTCGTCGTGACCGAGCGTGGCGCCGAGTCTCTGTCGCCCAGGGTGAGCCGGCTCGAACCGCTCGCGGCTTGAGGCGGAAGCGCTCCTCCGGCTGATGGCTTCGTCGGCCGGTCTCTCTCGATTCCTGCTCATCTCTTCGCTTCTGCTCGCGGCCGGTCCACGCCTCGAGGCCCAGCTGTCGTCCGCCGACCTCGAGGAGGCCTCGGAAGTCGCGCGTCGCGCCGCCGGGGCGGCCCTGCGGGGTCAGATCCGGGTCCTTTCCGAGGCCCTCGATCTGGACGACATCCTCAAGGGGCGCATCGGCGGCGGAGCCTGGGCGCAGCTGACTCCGCGCCAGCGGCAGCAGCTGCGGCAGGTGATCCTCCACACCTTCGCCGCGCCCCTTTTGCCGGTGCGGCCGACGACCGGAGAGATCGCCTGGTCTTCCTCTCGGGAGGAGGGGGCAGGCGCTGCGGTCTTTCTGGGAATCCGCTTCGGCGACCGCTGGCTCAAGACGCGCTGGTCGCTCTCGAGATCCATCGGCGGCGGATGGCGGGTCCGGGACGTGACGCTCTCCGACCCCGGTGTGTCCCTGGCGTCCGAGGCGCTGCGCTCTTTGGGCGACCATCCGGTCACGCGCCGCGACCGCCGAAAACAGGCTCGTCAGGAAGCCCTTCCCCGGCTGCTCGGGCTGGTCGCGATCGCGCTGATCTTCGTGCTTGCGTATCGGCATCTGCCGACGTCGGGCCGCAGGCTCCTCCTGCTGATCGCTCCGGCGCCCGCACTGCTGTTTCTCGTGGATGGCGCGCTGGCGGTGCGTCGGGCCCTCGCCGAGCCGTACGCGATCACGGCGGCCCCGTCCGCCTCGACCTCGGCCCGGTGGCTGCGGATGGCACGGGACGCCGAGCGGGAGGGGCGCCTGGAGGACGCGCAGGGGCTCTGGAACCGAGCCCTCGCCGCCGGTGCGGCGCCCGGTCCCGTCGCCTACGAGCGCGGGTTGGCCGCACGCGACCGGGGGGACGCCGGGCTGGCGACCCGGCAGTTCCAGACCTCCCTCGGCGCGGCGCGGCCGGCTCCCGGCGCGGCGCGGGAGCTCGCCCTGCTGGCCCTTTCCGAGGGCCGAGGCGCCGAGGCCAAACCCTGGATGGATCGGTATCTCGAGGCGGCGGGTCCGGACCCGGACGCCCTGGCGATCGAGGCGGTCATCGAGACCAACCTCGGACATCCCGACGAGGCCCTGGCGGCGATCCGGCAGGCACGGGAGCTCGTCGGAGGTGGGGCCAGGGGCTCGGAGCTCGAGGCGAGAGTCCGCGCCCGCACCGCCGACGCCGCCGGGGCCGTCGCTGCCTTGCGGGAGCTCGAGGCCCTCGGACGCCTGGATCGTGAAGCACTGCGTGCCGATCCGGCCTACCTGCCCATCGCCGAAGACCCCGTGTGGATCGCCTTTCTCAACGAGCGGCCGCAGCCGTCCGCCCTGCCGACCGCTCCCGCCGTCCGTTGAACGGGCGCGGTTACTGGCCGACGGAAGTCGTCACCGTCTCCGGGCCATCGCCGCCGTAAAAGTCGACGAGCGCCGAAACGAGCGCGCGGGCGACCCGATCCCGGTAGGCGGCGGAAACCAGAAGTTTTCGGTCCTCGGGATTGTTCAGATTGCAGACTTCGACGAGGACCCGCGTCGGGATCCGGTTGTACCGCAGGATCGCCGGCACCCATTCCCGCCCGCCCCGGATCACGTTGCGGCGCACCGGCTGGAAGTCGTGGAGCGGAAGTCCGGCGGCGCGGAATGCCGCCACCACCCTCTCGGCGAAGTCGCGCGACATGCCCTCCGCCTGCATCCGTTCCCTGCGGGAAAAGGACACCCGCGGCGCCTCGCGCACCTCGCGGCGCGAGGCGTAGGGCTCTCCCGTTTTTCCGTACGTTCCCTGCAGAAACTTCTCGCCGGGGATGTAGACCATCAGCCCTCGCACGGCGGGGTGGAGCGAGTCCGCATGGAGCGACACAAAAACCGTTCGCTCTTCGGAACCGCCGTTGCGCTCGACGCGGCGCAGCACCGCGTTGGCGAGATACCAGCGGAGGTTGACGCCGGCCACCGCGTCTTCCAGCTGATAGGGCGGCGTCGTGAGGACACGAGCCGTGCGCCACTCTCCTGCGGCTCCGGAACGCCGGGCCCCGCAGGGCTTGTCGCCGCGCGCGGTGCGCACGACGGTCGCTTTCGTGTGGTGCTCGATCAGACGCTCCACCCGGCAGGCGAGGTCGTAGACCAGTTGCGCCTCTTCGATCCCGCCCACGATCGCCCCGGTGTCGCGGCCGCCATGCCCGGCGTCCAGGACGAAGGTGACCCCCGAGAGGTCCGCCGCTCGGACGCGGTTGACGAACCGGGCGGTCTCCCGGCGGGCGGCCTCCTCCTCGATACGCTCGGGGTCGTCGAGCGGCCGAAACTCGGGGGCGAGGTCGCCGACGGGGATCTTCACCGGAAATCCGACCGGGATGGCCCGGACGTCGGGAATCGCGCTCCGGGCCGCGATCTCGGTGGCCTTCTGGTTGACGTCCTCCGCGTGGACGCGGCCCGTGAAGCGGACGACGACGGCCGAGTAGAGGGCCTCGCCGCGCTGCAGGCGGTAGATCGCGTACCGGCCGGCCGCGTCGGCGCCGAACTCGAGCGGCGCCTCCTCGGGCATGGCCGCGGCATCGCTGCGGAAGACCGGCAGGAGAAGATCGGCCGGGACCCGAACGACCTGGCCCTTCTCCGTCTCGAGCGACGCGATCCGCCCCGCCTCGCGGATGTCCCGGTAGCGCGCGGGATCTCCGGTGAACCATTCGGCAATGCGCCAGAGGCTCTCTGGCCGCCCCGTGGGAGCGGTGACGCGATGTGTCCAGCCCGAGACGTCCGCCGTGTCGGAAGGAAAGAGCGTCTCGATCGCGATCTTGCGATAGGTCGCCGACAGCCGCGCGTAGGGCACGCGGTAGAACGTGTCGCGCCGCAGAAGCCGCCGTCCGGCGTCGCCACCCAGGACCTCCTTGCGGGCGCGCACGTCGCCGGCGAGCCGGCGGACGAAAGCATCGACTCCCTCCCCGGGAAGGGGACGGGCCAGGAGGGCAATGTCGTTTCCCTCCGCGATCGCGACGCGCAGTTCCGGGGAGACGGCCACGATCTTCTCCGCGACCAGTGTGCGCGCACACATCGTCAGCAGCAGCGCACCGAGAAGGGGGCGGAGGATGCGGGCAGCGGCGGGCACGCGGCGACTCAGGCCAACGCCGTGCGGACGGCCCGCGGCATCTCGTCGGAAAAGCCGATTTCCCGCTCGACGGCCCGGGCCGCGGCAAAGAGTCGCTCCTCGTCCAGGCGGGGCGCCATCAGCTGGAGGCCGAGCGGCAATCCCTCGGGCGAAAGACCGGAAGGAATCGAGATCGCCGGCAGGCCCGCCAGAGAAGCAGGAACGGTGAAGATGTCCGACAGGTACATCTGCAGGGGATCATCGACCTTTTCCCCCAGGCGGAAGGCCGGCGAGGGGATCGACGGGCAGACGATCACGTCCGCTTCCGCGAATGCGCGGCTGAAGTCCTCGGCCAGAAGCGCGCGCGCGCGCATGGCCCGGCCGTAGTAGGCCTCGTAGTAGCCCGCCGAAAGTGCAAACGTGCCGAGCAGGATCCGGCGCTTGACCTCGGCGCCAAAACCCCGGGTTCGGTTTTCGAAGTAGAGCGCGGCGAGATCTTTCTCGGACCGCCGCGGACCGAAGCGAACACCGTCGTAGCGGGCCAGGTTCGACGAGGCCTCGGCGCTCGCGACGACATAATAGATCGCGATCGCAGCGTCCGCCCGGGGAACCGATACCGTCGTGAGGGCCGCGCCGGCACGCCCGAAAGCCTGGCGGCAGGCCTCCAGGTTCTCGGCGACGCGGGAATCGAGGCCTTCCGCCTCGGCTTCCTTCAGGAACCCGACCCGCATTCCCTCGATCCCCCTCTCCAGGGCCCCCTCGGGGTCGCCGACGGGCTCCGGCGCCGTCGTCGAGTCCTTGGGATCGACGCCAGCCATCACCCGATAGAGGCGGGCGGCATCCGAGACGTCCCGCGTCAGCGGCCCGATCTGGTCCAGCGAGGAGCCGAAGGCCACCAGCCCGAATCGGGACACGCGTCCGTAGCTCGGCTTGAAGCCCACCACGCCGCAGCAGGCGCCGGGCTGTCGAATCGAGCCTCCCGTGTCGGAGCCCAGGGCGCCCGGTACGACCCGAGCGGCCACCGCCGAGGCGCTTCCACCCGAGGAACCCCCGGGAATCCGGTGCAGGTCCCAGGGATTGCGCGTCGTCTGAAAAGCGCTGTTTTCGGTGGAAGAGCCCATCGCGAACTCATCGAGGTTGGTCTTGCCGACGAACACGGCGCCCGCATGGCGCAGGCGCGCGATGGCCGTCGCGTCGTCCGGTGGCCGGAATTCCTCCAGGATCCGCGAGGCGCACGTGGCCGAGCGGCCCGACACCCACATGTTGTCCTTGACGGCGAGCGGCACGCCGGCCAGCGGCAGATCCTCTCCGGCGGAAACCCTTCGGTCGACCTCCTGCGCCTCGCGCAGGGCCTCCTCCCGGGACACCTCCAGAAACGAGCCGAGGATCGGATTGGCCCGCTCGATTCGGGACAGGGCTTCCTCGGCCACGTCCGTCGCCGACCGGCGGCGGCGGGCCACGTCGGCGGCGACCTCGCGGACCAGGTCCGTCATTCCCCGGATCCGACGACGCGGGGCACCACGCCGAACCCCTCGAAGAGGCGCGGCGCGTTGCGATCGAGCGCCTCCCGGCCGGCCCCGGCGACGGCGTCATCGGCACGCAGCGGCGTCGGCGCGGGCTCGGGCGGCCTTCCAAAAGTCTCATCCGGTATCCGCTCGATCTGGCCGATGTAGGAGACAATGCGCGAGAGCTGGTCGGCCCAGGCGGCCTGCTCGGCCGGTGGAACACGCAGGCGCGCGAGTTCGGCAACCCGCTGCACGACCTCCGGACTCACCGCTTTGCGGTTGACGCTCATTCGAATAATTGTAAAGGCTTCTCGCGAGGTTTCCGAATATTGCGACGCTAGTGACGGCTTTTCACCGAAAAAAAAAGGCTGTGGCCGCCTCCCTCCGGCGCCGCAGGCCGCTGGCGGCTCTGGCCCGGCTGGCCCGCGCCCGACGGATCGACGCCTGGATCGTGGGAGGCGCGCCGAGAGATGGCCTGCTCGGGCGGCAGGCCCTGGACGTCGACGTCGCCGTGTCGCGGGACGCGGCAGGCTTCGCGCAGGCTCTGGAGGCGCGTCGCATGGGAAGGGCTGTCGAGATCTCCGAGGCGACTCCCCGCGTCTATCGGGTGGCCGGGCCTCTCGCGGTCGACCTCGCAGAAGTCGAAGGCGGAACAATCGAAGCGGACCTGGCGCGCCGCGACTTCACCGCCAATGCCATCGCAATCGACCTTGCGGACGGACGCTGGATCGATCCCTACGGCGGCGTGGGCGACCTCGCCAGGCGGAGACTTCGACTCGTGCGGGAGTCCAACCTGGCCGAGGACCCGTTGCGAGCCTTCCGGGCCGCGCGCCTATACGCCACCCACGGGCTGCGTCCGGATGCGGACACCCGCAGGGCTTGCGCCCGGGTTGCTCCGAGGCTGGCCGAGGCGGCGGCCGAGCGGGTCCAGACGGAGCTCGCGAAGATGCTCGAAGCCCGAAGTTGCGCCGCCGCTTTTCGGTGGGCCGCAAGGGCCGGTCTCCTCGCACCGGCCCTTGGGATCGAGGCGGCGCCGATCCGGTGGCGCGCCGCCGCGGCCATTCTGGCTCGTCTGGACGGTCGAAGCAGGCGTCGCGCAGCCAGCCGCAGGGTCCTGCGCCTGGCTGGCATCGCCGCGGGTCTTCGCCTCTCCCCCGGGGAGGCCTCCAACTGGCTCCTGAGGCGCCGTCACGGTCGGAGCGACGCGGGAAGGGTGGCCCGCCTCCTGGAGCTCGTCGACGCGGCCCGGGACGCCCGCTCCCCCGGCGAGCGCTGGACCTTGCTCTACGACGCCGGGCACGACCTCCCCGATGTCCTGGAGCTTGCCTGTGCCATTCAACCGCCGTTTCTCGACCGGGCCAGGAGGCTGAGGCGTCTGGCGAACCGTCGACGGCAGGGTCCGAAGGTGACGGGCCGCGACCTGATGCTCTGGCTCGAGGAGCCCGGTGGGCCCCGGATTGGCAGGCTCCTGCGCGAGCTCCAGATCGAGGGGCTGCGCGGAAGAGTGAGGACCCGTGGGCAGGCCCGCACTTGGGCAATGACCCGGCGTGCCCCTCCGGTCCCTTACGCTTCGGAGCCGCGAATCCGAAGTTCATAAGGCCAAAGCCTTCCGGGGCCTAAGTTAGGCGCACCAGCAGAGTCTGACACCTTCGAATTTTCGACCCAAGCTCCCCGTGGCCGAACGGGGTTATAATTCGCGCAATTTGACTCTCGCCGAGCTTCTCAAATTCATGGCCAAGAAGGAGGCCTCGGACCTTCACTTGAAGCCCATGCGCCCCCCGCTCCTGCGGGTCAAGGGGAAGCTCATTCCCATCAACACCGAAGCACTCCAGCCCAAGGACCTCGAGGAGATGCTCCTCGGGATTCTGTCCCCGGCGCAGCGGGAAAAACTCGAGCAGAACCAGTCGGTCGACATCGGATACGGCGTGACCGGTGTCGCGCGGTTCCGCGCCAATTACTTCGTCCAGCGCGGCTCGATCGCCGCCGTGTTTCGGCGAATCCCCTTCAAAATCCCCGAGATCGCCGAACTCGGCCTGCCGGAGGTCCTGGAGACCTTCGTCCACATCCCCGCCGGCCTGGTCCTGATCACGGGACCCACCGGCTCCGGCAAGTCCACGACCCTCGCCGCGATCATGCGCTCCATCATCGAGAAACGGCCCGTGCACATTGTGACCATCGAGGACCCGATCGAGTACCTCTTTGCCGACGGCAAGGCCGCGGTGTCGCAGCGCGAGGTCGCAACCGATACGCCCGGATTCTCGGAAGCCCTGAAGAACATGTTCCGTCAGGACCCGGACGTCGTGATGGTCGGCGAGATGCGGGACTGGCAGACGATCCAGACGGTGATCACGGCCGCCGAGACCGGCCATCTCGTCTTCTCGACCCTGCACACCAACAGCGCGGGACAGTCGATCGACCGCATGATCGACACGTGTCCGGTCGGCCAGCAGCAGCAGCTGCGCTCCCAGCTCGCCCTCGTCCTGCGGGCCATCGTGTCGATGCGGTTGATCGAAAAGTCCGACGGTTCCGGCCTCGCTCCCGTGTGCGAGATCATGATCAACTCTCCCAAGATCGCCAAGCACATCGAGCTCGGCGAGACCAAGGACATCCTGGACGAGGTGGAGAGTTCCGTCGGCTACTACCGCATGCAGTCGATGAACCAGTCCCTGATCGCCCTGCTCGTCAACGGACGCATCACCTACGAGCGGGCGATGCAGCTCTCCACGGATCCGGAAGACCTTTCCCTGAAACTGCGGAAACTCTTCCCGCAGATCGAGGAAGAACAGCGAGGTGGCCTCATGGCTTCGGACAACGATTTTTCCGCCATCACGCAGCTGATGGACGTCAAGCGCCTCTATGAGGAGCAGGAAGAGAAGTGGAAGCTACGGATCGGCGAGAAAGAAGAGGAAGCCGCCCGGTACGTGACGGAGCTGCGCGAGGCGCGGCGGCTGACGCAGACCCGGGAGCAGTCCATCGGCGAACTGGAAGAGGAAATCGGTCGCCTCAAGTCGGAGAACGAGCGGACGACGCGCGAGTTCCAGCAGAAGATCGCCCAGCTGAACGAACGCATCAAGGAGCTCAACCAGCGAGTCATGATGGCCGAGGGCGGCAAGGCCGCCGCGGGGGGCGGCGGCTTCTTCAAGAAGTGATTCCGCGCGCCGGCGAAGCCGGTCGCGCGGAATCATCCCGAGCGCAGCGAGGGATCCCGAGCTAAGCCGGGCCCCGCCCGGGCCTGGACCCCAAGGCCCGTCCCCTCTTCCACCCGGCCAGCACCGCCAGGCCCAGCGCCGCTCCGGCCGTGTCCATCACGGCGTCGAGCGCCTCCATGGAGCGACCGGGGATGAACGCCTGGTGCGTCTCGTCGGCGGTTCCAAAGACCGCGAGCGCTCCGACAACAGCCAGCGCCCGGGATGCGGTGAGGCCCGGCAGCCCCGGCCAGCGCACCGCCTGGAAGATCAGGACCGCGAACACCCCGTAGAGAAGCCCGTGAACCACCTTGTCGATCGACGGAATGCCCGACAGCACGGGCACCTCCGGCAGCGATGGCCACGACGTGAGCCCGAGCAGGAAAAGCCCCCAGAGAATTGCGGCCCTTCGGGCGACGGATTGCTTCACCGGCGGATCAGCCCTCGGGTCGGCCTTTCGAGCGCCCGATGAGCCGACCCTCTGGCGAACCTTCCGTCCCTCAGTCTCCCCTCTTGGTGTGCCCCGTTCGGCTCGGCCCCTTCTTGGGAGCGGGCTTGGCGGCGGGAGCGGCACCTTTGGCAGGACGCGCGGGACGAGCCTTCTTGGGCACCTTCGGCGCCTCCTCGGCCCCCTCGGCGCCCTCCGGTTTCTCCTTCCGAACCGTCTCCACCCGACCGCCGGCCGCGCGGCGCGCCCGATCCACCATCGACTCCCGGCGGGGCGCCTTCTCGCGCGCTTCGAACTTGAAGTCCACGAATTCGAGAATCGCGGCCTCCGCAGCGTCTCCCTTCCGGGATCCCAGGCGCAGGATTCGCGTGTAGCCGCCCGGCCGGTCCACGAACCTCGGCGCCAGGCTCTCGAACATCTTCTTGACGGTGCTGCGGTCGGGAATCCAGCGGGCGACCTTTCGCCGCGCCACGACACCGTCGGTCTTGGCGGTCGTGATCAGGCGCTCGGCCAGGGGCCGAAGCTCCTTGGCCTTGGTCAGGGTCGTCTCGATCCGCTCGTGCGTCATCAGCGACTGGAGCTGGTTGGAGAACATCGCCAGCCGGTGCGACGTCGTGCGCCGGAGCTTTCGCCCGGCTCGATTGTGCATCATGGCCTGCTTACTCGCTTTTCGCTTCGGCGGTCTCAAGCTCCATGCCGAGCGACAGGCCCATCGGCCGCAGGATGTCGCGGATCTCGTTCAAGGACTTCCGGCCGAAGTTCTTCGTCTCCAGCATGTCGCGCTCGGTCTTCTGAACCAGGTCGCGGATCGTCCGGATCCCCGCGTTCTTCAGACAGTTCGCGCTGCGGACCGAGAGCTCGAGCTCGTCGACCGAGCGATTCAGGTATTCCGCCAGGTTCTCCGGCAGCTCGCCCTCTCCGACGCCCTCGAGCGCCGTCTCATGCTCGGCGTTGACGAAGATGGTCAGGTGGTCCCTCAGCAGGGTGGCGGCCAGCCCCACGGCGTCCGCCGGCGTGACCGTACCGTTGGTCCAGACCTCCAGGACGAGGCGGTCGTAGTCGGTCGCCTGGCCGATGCGCGCGGCCTCGACATGGTAGTTGCACCGGCGGACCGGGGAGTGCACGGAGTCGATCGGGATGTATCCGATCCCCATGTCCTCGTCGAAGTTCTTGTCGGCCGAAACATAACCTCGGCCCATCGAGACCCGCAGCTCCATCTGCAGCTTGCCGTTCTCCGAGAGCGTGGCGATCGGCGCCGAGGGATCCAGGATCTCGATCGAGGAGTCGCCCTGCAGGTCGGCCGCCGTGACCTTTCCCTTGCGCTCGACGTCGAGCGTCAGGATCTTCTCGTCGGTCGTGTGCATCTTGATGGGAATCGACTTGAGGTTCAAAATGATGTCCGTCACGTCCTCGACCACTCCGGGCAGGGACGAGAACTCGTGGAGCACCCCTTCGATCTTGATGGCCGTGATTGCCGCCCCTTCGATCGACGAGAGGAGCACGCGCCGCAGCGCGTTGCCGATCGTGGTGCCGAACCCGCGCTCGAATGGCTGCGCGTAGAATTTGCCATAGGTATTGGACAGCGTCTCGGTCTCGGCTTCGAGCCGCTTCGGTTTCTGAAACCCTTTCCAGAGTGTCATGAGATTTCTCCCCCTTTGACGGGTTACTTCGAATAGAGCTCGACGATCAGCTGCTCCTGGATGGGCAGCTTGATGTCTTCGCGCTTGGGCAGCTCGACGACCGTGCCGGAGAACGTCTCCGGCGAAAGATCCAGCCAGGCGGGCACGCCGCGCGCCCGAGCGGTTTCGACGGAGGCCTTGATCTGATCGTTGGCGCGGCTCTTCTCCTTGATGGCCACGACCTGGCCTTTGGAAACGCCGAAAGACGGGATGGTGACTTTTCGTCCGCCCACCGTCACGTGCCCGTGACGCACGAGCTGGCGGGCCTGGGCCCGCGAGGCCGCAAAGCCGAGCGCGAATACGACGTTGTCCAGCCGCCTCTCCAGATTTTCCAGCAGGTTGGCGCCGGTGATCCCTTTGCGCCGCTCGGCGTTCTGAAATGTGAGCCGGAACTGGCTCTCCAGCAGACCGTAGATGCGCTTGACCTTCTGCTTTTCACGCAGCTGGATCCCGTAGCCCAGGAGCTTGCTCCGCCGGCGGCCGTGCTGCCCCGGCGGATAGTTGCGCCGCTCGATGGCACACTTGTCCTTGAAACAGCGGTCCCCTTTCAGGAACAGCTTCATCCCCTCGCGCCGGCAGAGCCGGCAAACCGCCTCGGTATGACGAGCCATCGAAACCCTCCGCGGCTCCTGCGTTTCTTTTACGTCCTTCCTCCCGGCCAGGAACCGTGAGCCGGTTTACGGACGAATTCTGAAATTCGAATTTCGAATTTCGAATTTCGAATTTCGAATTTCGAATTTTCTTCTAGACCCTTCTCCGCTTTCTCGGCCGGCAGCCGTTGTGCGGAATCGGCGTCGTATCCTTGATCGACTTGATGTCGAGGCCGTTGGCCTGAAGGGCACGGATCGCGGACTCGCGGCCCGCCCCCGGACCCGTGACGCGCACGTCCACGGATCGGACGCCGTACTCCTTGGCGTGCTCCGCGCAGTTGGCGGCGGCCAGCTGCGCGGCGAACGGCGTGCCCTTCCGGGAGCCCTTGAAGCCGATGCGTCCGGCCGACGACCAGGCCAGCACCCCACCCTCCTGGTCGACGATCGCGATGATCGTGTTGTTGAAGGAGGCCAGCACGGTGGCGACCGCGTGCGGAACGGTCCTCTTCTCCTTCTTTCCGGTGCGGAGCCGCTTGCCCTTGGCCGGCTTGGCGGCCTTCTCCGGTGTCGCGGTTGCTGTCGTCGCTTCAGCCATGTCTGTTTCTCAAGCCTCCCTCTCGAAATTCGAATTTCGAATTTCGAATTTCGAAACTACTTCTTCGTCGCCTTCTTCTTGCCCGCGATCGTCTGCTTGCGGGGTCCCTTCCGGGTGCGCGCGTTGGTGTGGGTCCGCTGCCCGCGCACCGGAAGGTTCCGCCGGTGACGTGCCCCCCGGTAGCAGCCGATGTCCATGAGCCGCTTGATGTCGACGGCGATGTCCCGGCGCAGGTCTCCCTCGACCTTGACGTCATCCGTGATCACTTTTCGGATCCGGACGACCTCCTCCTCGGAGAGATCCTTCACGCGCGTGTCGGGCCGCACGTCGGCTTTTTCCAGGATGAAGTTCGCCTTGGGCCGTCCGATTCCGTAGATGTAGGTCAGGCCGATCTCCACCCTCTTGTTGAGCGGAAGATCGACGCCCGCGATTCGTGCCATGGTCTAACTCCGTTTTCGAATTTCGAATTTCGGCCTTCGAATTTCGAGTTTCCCCTACCCCTGCCTCTGCTTGTGCTTCGGGATCGAGCAGATGACCCGCACGACTCCCTTGCGGTGAACGATCTTGCACTTGGCGCAAATTTTCTTGACCGACGCTCGAACCTTCACGACGTCTCCTACTTGTACCGGTAGATGATCCTTCCGCGGGTCAGGTCGTAGGGCGAGAGCTCCACGAGCACCTTGTCCCCCGGAAGGATCCGAATGAAATTCTTTCGCATCTTCCCCGAGATGTGCGCCAGAACCTGATGCTTGTTCTCGAGCTCGACGCGGAACATGGCATTGGGCAGAGGCTCCACGACCGTGGCCATGACCTCGATCGCTTCCTCCTTCGTCACCGCGACGCTCCCGCCGCGACCGCCGACGACGTCGCGGACACTGCTCCGGTTCCCAGGATGACCGCTCCGTGCGGCTCGAGTGCCACCGTAAACTCGAAGTGCGCCGAGGCGCTGCCGTCGCGGGTCCGAACGGTCCAGCCGTCCGAGTCTACCGTGACTTCGGCCCGCCCGAGGTTGAACATCGGCTCGATGGCGATCACCATTCCCGCCTTCAGCATCGCACCGCGTCCCGCGGGTCCATAGTTGGGAATCTGCGGCTCTTCATGAAGTGCCGTTCCGACCCCGTGTCCCACGAAATCGCGGACGACTCCATAACCGTGCACGATCGCCACGGCCTCCACTGCCGCACCGATGTCCGACACCCGGCCGCCCGGACGCGCGGCGGCGATGCCGGCGCGCAAGGCCTCCCGCGTCACATCGAGGAGCTTCGAGCGCTCCGGATCGATCCGGCCCACCCCGATCGTCCGCGCCGCGTCGCCATAGTAGCCCTCGACGATGGCCCCGCAGTCGATCCCCAGGATGTCGCCTTCCCGGAGCGCCCGCGGCCCCGGGATGCCGTGCACGACCTCGTCGTTGACCGACGTGCAGAGCGTCTTCGGGTACCCGCGGTATCCCAGGAAGGCGGGCTTCGCCCCCCGGCGCCGGATCTCGGCTTCCGCGACGCGGTCGAGCTCCTCCGTCGTAACGCCGGGCCGGACCGCCTGCTCGATGACGTCGAGCGCCTCCAGCACGACGCGCGACGCCTCCTCGAGGCGCCGGAGCTCTTCGCTGCCCCGGACCGTGATCATGCCGCCCCCTGGGGGTGGGCAACGCCGAGCGCCTGGTCGATCTGTCGGGCAATCTCCGGAATCTCTCCGACGCCCTGGATCTCGGACAGCAATCGTCGCTCGCGGAAGAACTGAATCAGGGGCTCGGTCTTTTCGTAGTAGAGACGCAACCGCTCGCGCACGGCCTCGGGCCGGTCGTCCGCCCGGTGCTCGGCCCCGGACCGGCCGCGGAGCCGCTCCTCCAGGACCGCCTCAGGAACCCGGAAATTGATCACCGCGGAAATCCCCCCTCCGCCTCCTTCGAGCAGCTTCTCGAGGGCGATGGCCTGCGCCACCGTGCGCGGGAACCCGTCCAGGATGAAACCGCCACGGGTATCCGCCGCCGCCAGGCGCTCCTTCACGAGGGCGATCATCGTGGCGTCGGGCACGAGCTCCCCGCGCTCCATGGTCGCCTGGACCTTCCCGCCGAGCGGCGTTCCCGTCCGGACCGCCTCCCGAAGGATGTCTCCCGTCGAGATGGCAGGGATCGAGAGGCGCTCCGCCAGGAGCCGCGCCTGCGTCCCCTTGCCGCTTCCCGGCGCTCCGAGAAAGAGGATCCGCATCAGCTGCGCCGCCCCCGGATCCGGCTCTTCTTCAGGAACCCGGTGTAGTGGTGCTCGACGAGCTTCGACTCGACCTGCTGGACGGTGTCCATCGCGACGCCGACGACGATCAGGAGGGACGTGCCCCCGAAGTAGAAGGGCACGTTCAAGCCCTGCGTAAAGAACTGCGGCAGGACGGCGTCGAGCCCCGGACCGATCCATGGAATCGACTGAACCTTGAATCCGCTCGCCAGGAAGTCCGGCAACAGCGCCACGAAGGTCAGATAGAGGGCGCCGATGATCGTGAGCCGCGACAGCACCAGGTCGATGTAGTCGGCGGTCTTCTTGCCCGGCCGGATGCCCGGAATGAACCCGCCGTATTTGCGCATGTTGTCCGCTGTGTCGACCGGGTTGAAAACAATCGACGTGTAGAAATAGCAGAAGAAGAGGATGCCGAAGCCGTAAAGCAGGACGTACAGGGGCTGCCCCTGGCCGAGCGAGCTCGAAACCTTTTTCATCCAATCGGCGCCCGAGAGCTGCGCGACGTAGGCGGGCAGCTGGATGATCGAGACCGCGAAGATGATCGGGATCACGCCCCCGGTGTTGATACGAAGCGGAAGATACGTGTTCTGACCGCCATACACCCGGCGCCCGACGACGCGCTTGGCGTACTGCACCGGGATTCGTCGCTGCGCCCTCTCCACGAACACGATGAGCGCAATGATCGCGATCATGAAGACCAGGATGCCGAGCAGCGTCAGGATCTTCAGATTTCCACTGCGCACCTGGTCGAACAAGCCGAAGATCGCCGACGGCAGCCGCACGACGATGCCGGCGAAGATGATGAGCGAGATGCCGTTGCCGACGCCCCGCTCGGTGATTTGCTCGCCCACCCACATGATGAAGATGGTCCCCGTCGTCAGCGTGAGAACCGTGAGAAGGCGGAATCCCCACCCGGGATGGGGCACGAGGCGCACCCCGTTGGGACTCTGCTTCTCGAGCCAGAAGGCGATGCCGGTGGCCTGAATCACCGAGAGCAGCACCGTTCCATAGCGCGTGTACTGCGTGATCTTCTTGCGCCCCATCTCGCCTTCCTTCGAGAGCTTCTCGAGATAGGGCCAGACGACCGTCAGCAGCTGCAGGATGATCGAAGCCGAGATGTACGGCATGATCCCGAGCGCGAAAACGGACAGCCGGCGCAGCGCGCCGCCCGAGAAGATGTCCAGGAAACCCAGGGCGCCGCCCGCCGTCCCCTGAAAGAAGGCGCGGAGCGCCGTCGGGTCGATTCCCGGCGTCGGGATGTGCGCCCCCAGGCGATAGACCGCAAGCAGGAGGAACGTGAAGATGATCCGCTTGCGCAGATCCGGGATGCTGAAGATGTTGAGAAAGCTCGCGAGCGCGTTCAACGCGGGATCACCTCGCAGCGTCCGCCGGCCGCCTCGATCTTGGCCTGCGCACCCGCCGAGAACTTGTGAGCCGACACGGTCAACGCCCTGCCGATCTCTCCGTCGCCCAGGATCTTGACCGGCCGGTTGCGGCGCGAGAGACGCGCGGCCGCCAGCGTCTCCGGCGTAATCGCCTCCCCTGCTCCGAACCGCTCGAGGTCGGAAAGGTTGACGACGTCGTATTCCACTCGGAAGATGTTCGTGAAGCCCCGCTTGGGCACGCGGCGGTGCAACGGCATCTGGCCGCCCTCGAAGCCCCGCAGGTGGCGGTAGCCGGACCGCGACCGCTGTCCCTTGTTTCCGCGGCCGGCGGTCTTTCCGTGACCCGAACCCGGGCCGCGTCCCACACGCTTGCGCGAGTGCGTCGAGCCGGGTGCGGGCGCCAGGCCGTGCAGGCCGACGGCCGCGGGCCGGCTCGCAGCGGGCGGGGCCTTGCGGACGGGACGGGACGGTTTCGGGGCCGGAGCCACCGGGGCCGGAGCCTCGGCCTTGGCCGAGCGCGCCGCTTTCGCAGCGGGGCGGGCCGGCTTCTTGGCGCGGGACGCCGGCGCCTTCTTTGCCGCTGGCTTGCCCGTTGTCTTCTTCTTCTCGACCATACGATTACTTCTTTCCACCCTCGGCTTCGATTTCCACGAGGTGACGGACCTTGTGGACCATGCCCCGGATCGCAGGCGCGTCCGGCCGTACGGCGCGCTGCCCGAGCCGCCGCAGGCCGAGGCCCCGGAGTGTGGCCTTCTGGTCTTTCGGCGTGCAGATCCCGCTGCGCACCAGCCGCAACGTCAGGAACCCGGCCGGCCGGGTCGGCTTCCCGGCGCCCTTCGTCCCGGCGGACTTGCCGGCCGAGGCAGCGATCTTCGCGAGCTCCTTCTCGGCGTCGATCACGATTCCCCCTCCGTCCGCGGAGCGGCGACGCCGCGCCGACGGCGGATTTCATCCTCGTTTTTCAGGCGCCGCAGCCCATCGAAGGTGGCCTTGATCACGTTGTGGGGATTGGTCGTGCGCAGGGACTTCGTCAGGATGTCGGCGATGCCCACCGACTCCAGAACCGCGCGGACGGGTCCGCCGGCGATGACGCCCGTTCCGGGGGCGGCGGGCTTCAGGAGCACGCGGCCCGCTCCAAAGCGCCCGATGACCGCGTGCGGGATGGTCGTTCCTTTCAGCGCCATCACGCGCATGCTCTTCTTGGCCATCTCGATGCCCTTCTTGATGGCCATGGGAACTTCCTTCGCCTTTCCTGAGCCGTAGCCGACCCTCCCCTGCCCGTCGCCCACCACGACGAGGGCCGAGAAAGAGAAGTTCTTGCCGCCCTTGACGACTTTGGTCACGCGGTTGATGTGCACGACCCGGTCGATCAACTCCCGGCCCTGGGCGTCGCGCTCTTTCTCACGTTCCCGGGGCGCCCGAGGCCCCCCGCGATTGCTGCTCATCGAGATGTCCTCATCGTTAGAACTCCAGGCCGCCCTCTCGGGCGGCGTCCGCCAGCGCCTTCACCTTGCCGTGGTAGATGTAGCCGCCCCGGTCGAAGACGACCCGGGCGACGCCCTTCTGTTTGGCGCGCTCTGCTACGAGCTTGCCCACTCGCCTGGCGCCCGCGACGTTCGCTCCGGCGCTCGCTTCCTTTCGCAGCCCCTCGTCCAGGGACGACGCGTGCGCCACGGTCCGGCCCGACGAGTCGTCGATGACCTGCGCGTAGATGTGTCGCCCGCTCTTGAAGACCGCCAGCCGCGGACGCTCCGGCGAACCCTTGACCTTGCGCCGGATCCGCGAACGGACCTGCCGGCGCGCCTCGATTCTCGCTTGCGGTTTCATGGTCTACTTCCCGCCCGCCTTTCCGACCTTGCGGCGGATCACTTCGTTGCCGTACTTGATGCCCTTGGCCTTGTAGGGGTCGGGAACACGCAGCTTGCGGATCTCGGCGGCCGTTTGCCCGACCTGCTGTCGGTCCGCGCCGGAGACCGTGAGTTTGCCCGCCTTCGCGTCGAGCGCGACCGCGATGCCCTCCGGAATCGGGAACTCGATCGGGTGCGAGTACCCGAGGGAGAAGATGATCGCCTTTCCTTTGACCTCGGCCTTGTAGCCGACCCCCACGATCTCGAGATCCTTGCTGAATCCCTTCGTCACGCCGTTGACGGAGTTGGCCACGAGGCTCCGCAGCAGCCCGTGGAAGGCCCGCTGCCGGGGCTCGTCGCTTGCGCGCGTGATGCGCACCTCGCCGCTCTCGATCGCCACGGCCAGCCCCGCAGGGATCCGGCTCTCCAGGGCTCCCTTGGGGCCCTGGACCCGCACCACGCCCTGCTCTGCGCGCACCTCGACGCCCTTCGGAATCGGAATCGGCATTCTTCCAATGCGTGACACGTCGGCTCCTACCAAATGTTGCAGAGGATCTCGCCGCCGAGGCGCTCTTCGCGCGCCTGCCGGCCCGAGCGGATCCCCCGGGACGTCGAAATGATCGAAGTGCCAAGTCCCCCGAGAACCTCGGGGATCTGCTTGGACGCCGCATAGACGCGGCGGCCCGGACGGGAGACGCGCTCGATTCCGCCCACCACGGGCTCGCCGTCGGCATCGTACTTGAGCCCCACGCGCAGGACCGGCCGGCCCTCTTCCTCGACGCGGCGGTACGAGGCGATGTATCCCTCTTCGGCCATCACCTTGAGAAGGTCCTCCTTCAGGCGAGAGGCCGGCAGGTCCACGCGGTCGTGCCCGGACCGCATGGCGTTGCGCAGTCGGTTCAAGAGGTCGCTGATCGGATCGTTGACGTTCATGTCGCCCCTACCAGGATGCCTTCAGCACGCCGGGGATGTACCCCGACGACGCGTTCTGGCGAAAACAGATGCGGCACAAGCCGAACTTGCGCAGGACGCTCCGGGGACGGCCGCACAAGCGGCAGCGCCTCACGGTTCGCGTCATGAACTTCGGCTTCCTTGCCGCCTTGATCCGCATTGCCCGGGTGGCCATATGGTCTTCCTCTACTTGCCGAACGGCATTCCGAGCTCGCGCAGAAGCGCGCGCGCCCGGTCATCTTGCCCGGCCGTCGTCACGATGGTGACGTTCAATCCCTTCGACTTGTCGGTCTTGGCGTAGTCGATCTCCGGAAAGATGAAGTGGTCCCGGATGCCGAGCGTGTAGTTGCCCCGCCCGTCGAACGCCTTGGTCGAGACGCCCCGAAAGTCGCGGACGCGCGGCAGAGCGATGTTGATCAGGCGGTCCAGAAACTCGTACATCCGCTCGCCGCGCAGCGTCACGCGGGCGCCAATGGGCATTCCGGCGCGCAACTTGTAGGTCGCGATGGCCTTCTTCGCCTTCGTCACGACCGCCCGCTGTCCGGCGATCGCCGACAGCTCGTCCACGGCTCCGTCCATGATCTTCGGGTTGCCGACGGCCTCGCCGAGTCCCATGTTCAGAACGATCTTGTCGAGCCGTGGAACGGCCATGGAGTTGTCGATCCCGAGCTCCTTCTGGAGCGCCGGGGCCACGTCTTTGACGTACCGGTCTTTCAGTCTCGCTGCCATATTCCGTTCTCTGTCATCCGTTCTCGGCGGTCTCTTCAGGCGAGAGCGGCGCCGCTCTTCTTCGCGAATCGCTCCGGGCGCCCCTCCGCATCCCGGCGGCGGCCGATGCGCGTCGGGACGTTGCGGTCCGGATCGACCAGCATCACGTTGGAAATCGCAATCGGAGCCTCCCTCTCGGAGATGCCGCCCGCGATGTTCTTGGCCGGGTTGGGACGGGTGTGCCGCTTGATCAGGTTCACGCGCTCGACGATCACACGCCCGCGGACGGGAAGCACGCGCAGGATCTTCCCCTGCCGGCCCCGGTCCTTGCCGGCGATCACCATGACCAGATCGTTCGTCTTGAGTCTCGGCTTCTTCATCACAGCACTTCCGGCGCGAGCGAGATGATCTTCATGAACTTCTTCTCGCGCAGCTCGCGCGCCACCGGGCCGAAGACGCGCGTTCCGACCGGCTCGCCCTCGTTGGAAATCAGGACCGCCGCGTTGTCGTCGAAGCGGATGTAGGAACCGTCGCGCCGCCGGTGGTTGCGCCGCGTGCGGACGATGACCGCCCGCACCACACGCTTGCCATGCTTCTCCACGAACGGCGAGTCCGGCGCGGCCTCCTTGACGGAGGCCGTAATCACGTCGCCCAGGCGCGCGTACCGCCCGGCCGAACCTCCCCGCATCCGGATGCAGGCAATCCGTCGCGCGCCGGAATTGTCCGCCACCTCGAGGATCGTGCCCATCTGAATCATGGCCTACGCCTCCGCCTTGGCGAGGACTTCCCGCAACCGCCACCGCTTCCACCGCGAGAGGGGCCGGGTCTCCTCGATCCGGACGCGGTCTCCGACCCGGGCCTGGCCCGTCTCGTCGTGGGCGAGAAAACGGCTCGTGCGCCGGATCGTTCGCTGGTAGCGAGCCTCCTGGACGCGCCGCTCCACCTCGACGACGATCGTCTTCGCCATCTTGTCGGACACGACCCGTCCCACCTTCGTGGCGCGCCGCCGCGCGGCCGTCGGGTTGCCTTCCATCACTTCCTCTCCGCCAGCTCGAGCACCCGCTGGAACGTCTTCACGCGGGCCACGTCCCGGCGCACGGCCTTCAGCCGGCTGGGATCCTCCAGCTGGCCCGTCGCCTTCTGCAGGCGCAGCTTCCAGGCCGATTCCTTCAGCTGCTTCTCCTTCTCGACGAGGTCCGCCAGGCCCTGATGGGCCAGCGCCTCCCGTTCCTTCTTCTTCATCGAATCTCCGTTTCCGATTCCCGGGTCACGAACCGCGTCTTGAGGCCGATCTTGTCGGCCGCGAGCCCCAGCGCCTCCCGCGCGGTCGAGATGTCCACGCCTTCCATCTCGTACAGAATGCGGCCCGGCTTCACCACGGCCACCCAGCCCTCGGGCGCGCCCTTGCCCTTGCCCATTCGTGTCTCGGCCGGCTTCTTCGTATAGGGCTTGTCCGGAAAGATCCGAACCCAGATCTTCCCGCCACGCTTGGCGGCGCGCGTCATCGCGATTCGGGCCGCCTCGATCTGCCGCGCGGTGACCCAGCCAGGCTCCAGGATCTGGAGGCCGACGTCGCCGAAGGCGAGGGTCGACCCGCGGTGGGCCTTCCCCCGCATCCTTCCCCGCTGTTGCTTGCGGTACTTGACCTTGGATGGCATCAACATCTTTTAGTCCCAACAATTCAAATTCGAAATCCGAACCTCGAAATCCGAACTCCGGGGCGGTCCCGGTTTCGAGTTTCGTATTTCGAATTTCGAGTTTTCCTCTACGCGGTCTTCCTCCGGTTCTTGGCCTTGTGCTGCTCTCCGCGATAGATCCAGGTCTTGACGCCGATCTTTCCGTAGGTCGTGTTGGATTCGGCGAAGCCGTAGTCGATGTCGGCCTTGAGCGTGTGCAGCGGCAGGCGCCCCTCCTGGTACCACTCGTCGCGGGCGATTTCGGCACCGTTCAGCCTGCCGGCGCAGCGGATCTTGACCCCCTGGGCGCCGAACCGCATGGCCGACTCGATCCCCTTCTTCATCGCGCGCCGGAATGCGACGCGCCGCTCGAGCTGGAGGGCGATCGACTCGGCCACCAGCTGCGCGTCGGTCTCCGGCCTCTGAATCTCGATGATGTTGATGTGGACCTCGGACTTGGTCCGCTTCTGGAGCTCGTCGCGCAGCTTGTCCACTTCGGCGCCGCGCTTGCCGATGATGATCCCCGGGCGCGAGGTCTGAATGTTCACCTTCAGCCGGTTGGCAAACCGCTCGATGTCGATCTCCGAGACTCCCGCGTGCGACAGACGGCCCTTCAGCTC
The DNA here is from genome assembly GCA_963801275.1 of uncultured Acidobacteriota bacterium. Taxonomy (GTDB): domain Bacteria; phylum Acidobacteriota; class Thermoanaerobaculia; order UBA5066; family Gp7-AA6; genus DATBFU01. The sequence goes on from CAWDEF010000001.1 coordinate 709,233, forward strand.
CTTGCGCAGCTTCAGGTCCTCGTGCAGCAGGTTCCCGTATTCCTTCGTCGCGAACCAGCGCGAATGCCAGGTCCGATTGAACCCGAGCCGAAATCCGTAGGGATGTACTTTCTGGCCCATCGATTAAACCTCGTCCGAGACTTCGATCGTCACGTGACTCTTGCGGTGTAGCACTCGGTATGCGCGGCCCATCGGCGCCGGTCGCACCCGCTTTTCCTGAGGGCCCTTGTCCACCGTGATCTTGCGGACCACCAGCCCGTCCACGTCCAGGTGGGCCTGCTTCTGCTCCGCGTTGGCCACGGCCGACTTGAGCGTCTTGAGCAGGTGCCGGGCCGCGACCTTGCGGGTGTGGCGCAGGATCGCCACGGCATCGTTGACCGGCTTGCCGCGAACCAGGTCCGCGACCAGGCGCACCTTCTGCGCCGAGCCCTTCATGTAGCGGAGTCTCGCCGTCGCCTTCATCGCCCTAACCCTTCGCCGGAGCCGCGGGCGCCGCAGCGGCAGGGGCCGCGCCCGGGGCCGTGACCGGCCTGCCGGCGACCGCCGCCCCGGCCTCCGCGGCTTTCTTGCCGCTGTGGCCCTTGAAGATCCGCGTGGGGGCGAATTCTCCGAGCTTGTGCCCGACCATGTTCTCGGCCACGTACACCGGAATGAACTTCCGGCCGTTGTGCACCGCGATCGTGTGGCCGACCATGTCCGGAATGACCGTCGAGCGCCGGGACCACGTCTTGATGACCTTCTTTTCGCGGGTTGCGTTCAACGCCGCCACCTTCTTGACCAGGTGGTCGTCGACGAACGCCCCTTTCTTGATCGAACGCGTCATGAGTCCGTTCCTTTACGCCTTGGACCGACGCCGACGGACGATGAAGCCGTCCGTCCGCTTGTTGCTGCGGGTCTTGAAGCCCTTCGTTTTCCATCCCCAGGGAGAAGTCGGGTGCCGGCCGCCGGAGGTCTTCCCCTCTCCGCCGCCCATCGGGTGATCCACCGGGTTCATCGAGACGCCGCGGTTGTGAGGTCTCCAGCCCATCCACCGGTTGCGGCCCGCCTTGCCGATCGACACGTTCTCGTGCTCGAGGTTGCCGACCTGACCGATGGTGGCATAGCACTCGATGTGGATCTGCCGAACTTCGCCCGACGGAAGGCGGACTTGCGCGTACTCGCCCTCCTTGGCCATCAGCTGGGCCGCAGCTCCCGCGGACCGGACGAGCTGGCCCCCTTTGCCACGCTTCAACTCCAGATTATGGATCGTCGTCCCGAGGGGGATTCCCTTCAAGGGAAGCGCATTGCCGGGGAGAATGTCCGCCGCCGGGCCCGCCACGACCTCGGCGCCGACCTGGAGACCGTTGGGCGCCAGGATGTACCGTTTCTCGCCGTCGGCGTAGTGCAGAAGGGCGATCCGCGCGGTCCGGTTCGGGTCGTACTCGATCGCGGCGACCCTCGCCGCAATGCCCATCTTGTCGCGCCGGAAGTCGATCATCCGGTAGAGGCGCTTGTGGCCGCCGCCCATGAAGCGGGAGGTCGTCCGGCCCTGGTTGTTCCGGCCGCCCGTCGCGCGCAGTCCGACGGTGAGGCTCTTCTCCGGGCGCCGATCCGACAGCTCCTGAAAGCCGAGAGCCGTCTGGAAACGCCGCCCCGCCGATGTGGGTTTGTATTTCTTGACCGCCATTTTGGTGTCCTTACACGCCCTCGAAGAACTCGATGGGCTTCTCTCCCGCGGCCAGGCGCACGTAGGCCTTCTTCCATGCCTTCCGACGCCCGGCGAAGCGGCCCATCCGCTTGAGTTTGCCTTCCCGGTTGGCCACGCGCACCTGCGCCACCTTCACCCCGAAGAGCTTGTGCACGGCGCGCGCGATCTCAATCTTGTTGGCCGTCGGATCGACCTCGAAACAGATCGTGTTGGCCCCTTCCTTCAAACGCGTGGCCTTTTCGGTGATCAGAGGGCGCAGGATGATGCGTTGCGGCTCCATCTCAGCCTCCCAGGGTCTCGACGACGCGCGAAAGCGCCGGTTTCGAAAGCACGACGGTGCCGTGGTTCAGGACGTCGTAGGCGTTGACCGCGAGCGAATCCACCAGCTTCCAGTCGGTAACGTTGCGCGAGGCGCGCGCGAAGTTCTCGTTCTCCCGCGAGTCGACGAAGAGGGCCTTGCCTTCGATTCCGAGACGCCCCACGGCGGTCTTGAGGTCCTTGGTCTTGTGCGTCGAGAGCTCCATGCCCTCCAGAACCACGAGCCGCTGCTCCCGGGCACGTTGCGACAAGGCCGCCTTCAGGGCGTTCTTCTTCTGGCCGGTGGACACACCGTGCGCGTACGAGCGCGGGACCGGGCCATGGGCCGTCCCTCCGTGCCGATGGATGGGCGGGCGTCCGCCTCCCTGGCGGGCGCGGCCGGTCCCCTTCTGTTTGAAGGGTTTCTTGCCTGACCCGGACACCTCGGAGCGGGTCTTGGTCTTGTGCGTGCCCCGGCGCGTCCCCGCCAGATACGCCTTGACGACCTCCCAGACCAGGTGTCGGCGGTAGGGATAGTCGAAGACCTCCGAGGGCAATTCCACTTCGCCCACCCGCTCCCGCTTCCAATTCCAGACTTCGATCTTTGCCATCGCTGCCGCCTACTTGACGAAGCTCGAACGCACGATCTTCACGATCGAGTTGCGCGCGCCGGGAACGGCGCCCTGAATGTAGAGAAGGTTCTTTTCCGCATCGACCCGAACGACGACCAGGTTCTTGGAGGTCGCCTGGCGCCCGCCGAGTCGGCCCGAGGAGCGCGTGCCCGGGTAGACGCGCGAGGGAAAGGCCGAAGGGCCGATCGAGCCCGGAGCACGGTGGAACATCGAGCCGTGCGTCGCGGCGCCGCCGCGGAAGTGGTGGCGGCGCACGACGCCCGCAAATCCCTTGCCCTTGGAGACGCCGACCACGTCCACGTGGTCCTCGACCTGGAACGCATCGCAGAGGACCTTGTCTCCCGGTTTCAGGGTGTCGCCCTTGTCCAGGCTCACCTCGGCCAGCGTGCGCATGGGCGCCACACCCGCCTTCTCGAACCTGCCCTTGGAGGCCCGATTGGCGCGGCGGTCCGGCCGCGAATCGACCAGGCCGATCTGCACGGCATCGTAGCCGTCCCGGTCTGCGGTCTTCTTCTGCACGACGAGGCAGGGCCCCGCCTGAACCACAGTCACCGGCACGACGGCTCCGTCGTCGCCGAAGATCTGGGTCATCCCCACCTTCCTGCCGAGAATTCCGTGCACTGCCATCGCGGGACCTACTTCCCGAACGCCTTGATCTCGACGTCCACCCCGACCGGAAGCTCCAGCTTCATCAACGCATCGACCGTCTGCGAAGTCGGCTCCAGGATGTCGAGCAAGCGCTTGTGTGTCCGCATTTCGAACTGCTCCCGCGACTTCTTGTCGATGTGAGGAGAGCGGTTCACGGTGTAGCGAGAGATCGCCGTCGGCAGCGGAATCGGACCGGCGATCTTGGCGCCCGTGCGCCGCGCCGTGTCCACGATCTCGGTCGCCGACTGGTCGAGGATCCGGTAGTCGAAGGCCTTCAGCCGGATCCTGATTTTTTCGTTCTTGGTCATTTTTAGCGTCCGCTCGACCCGGACGGGAGTGAGCAAGCGGCCGCGGGGTAATGCCCCGTGGCAGAAATGCTCTGCGCCCGTCGGCTCGAAACCGCCAAGTCCTTTCGCTCCCTCACGGCAACTCCAGAATTTCGACGATGGTTCCGGTCCTTCTCAAGCGGCCGCTCGACGCGGCCGAGAGAGAACAAACGGCCGTTGCGCACCATCCCATGGCTCTTGCGCATTGCCTACTCCAAAATCTCCACAATCGTGCCCGCTCCGACCGTTCGACCGCCCTCGCGGATGGCGAACCGCAGCCCCTTCTCCATGGCGATGGGCGTGATCAGGTTGACCTCCAGGTTCACGTTGTCTCCCGGCATCACCATCTCCACCCCCTGCGGCAGCTGCGCGGTTCCCGTCACATCCGTCGTCCGAAAGAAAAACTGCGGCCGGTACCCGTTGAAAAACGGCGTGTGCCGACCCCCCTCCTCCTTGGTCAAAATGTACGCCTGCGCCTGAAACTTCATGTGCGGCGTAATCGACCCCGGCTTGGCACACACCTGCCCACGCTCCACGTCCTTGCGCTCGGTCCCACGCAGCAGCAACCCCACGTTGTCCCCCGCCTGCCCCTGATCCAAGAGCTTGCGAAACATCTCCACCCCGGTCACGACCTTCTTCTGCGTCGGACGAATCCCCACGATCTCCACTTCCTCGCCAACCTTCACCACTCCCCGCTCGACCCGCCCCGTTACCACCGTCCCGCGACCCGAGATCGAGAACACATCCTCGATCGGCATCAGAAAATCCTTGTCAACCGCCCGCTCCGGGACCGGAATGTACGCATCCACCGCGTCCATCAACTCCAAAATGCACTTGGCCTCCGGCGCGTTGGGATCCCCAGACTCCCCCGCCTTCAACGCCGATCCCTTCACAATCGGAATCTTCTCCCCAGGAAACCCGTACGAGGTCAGCAACTCCCGAACCTCCAACTCCACCAACTCGAGCAACTCCGGGTCGTCCACCATGTCCGTCTTGTTCAAAAACACCACGATGTACGGCACCCCAACCTGACGCGCCAGCAAAATGTGCTCCCGCGTCTGCGGCATCGGACCATCCGCCGCCGATACCACCAAAATCGCTCCATCCATCTGCGCCGCACCCGTAATCATGTTCTTCACGTAGTCCGCATGCCCCGGACAGTCCACGTGCGCGTAATGCCTCTTGTCCGTCGCGTACTCCACATGCGCCGTGTTGATCGTGATCCCTCGCGCCTTCTCCTCCGGCGCGTTGTCGATCTGCTCGTACGCCTTGGCCGTCGCCAATCCCCTCTTCGACAAAATCAACGTAATCGCCGCCGTCAACGTCGTCTTCCCGTGATCCACGTGCCCAATCGTCCCAATGTTCACGTGCGGCTTCGATCGATCAAACTTCTCTTTCGCCATCTCTCTTACTCCAAATTCGAAGTCCGAAACTCGAATTTCGAAACTACTTGCTCCCCACCTTCGCAATGATCTCTTCGCTGACCGACTTCGGGACCTCGTCGTACACCGCGAACTGCATCGTGTAGTTGCCGCGTCCCTGCGTCATGGAGCGGAGGTTCGTCGAGTACCCGAACATCTCCGAAAGCGGCACCCGCGCCGTGATGACCTGCACCCCCGCGCGCGGCTCCATGTGTTTGATGTGTCCGCGGCGCGAGCTTAGGTCGCCGATGACGTCGCCCATGTAGTCCTCGGGCACGACCACCTCGACGTCCATGATGGGCTCTTTGATGATCGGCTTGGCCTTCTTCGCCGCGTCCTGGTACGCCATGGAACCGGCGATCTTGAAGGCCATCTCCGAAGAGTCCACGTCGTGGTACGACCCGTCGTAGAGCTCGACGTGCACGCCCGTCGTCGGGTAACCCGCGAGGACGCCCGTCTCGAGCGCCTCCTTGATGCCCTGCTCGATCGGCTTGATGAATTCCTTGGGGATGACGCCGCCGAAGATCTGGTTGTCGAACACGAAGTCGTGGCCTTCCTCGGCCGGCTTGATGCGGATCTTGCAGTCGCCATACTGCCCGCGCCCGCCCGACTGCCGGACGAACCTCCCATGCCCCTGTGCCTCCCGCGTGATGGCTTCCCGGTACGCAACCTGGGGCTTGCCGATGTTCGCGCCGACGCTGAACTCGCGGACCATCCGGTCCGTGATGATCTCCAGATGCAGCTCTCCCATCCCGCGGATGATCGTCTGGCCCGTCTCCTTGTCCGTGTGGACCTTGAAGGTCGGGTCCTCCTGCATGAGCTTCGCGAGCGCCATACCCATCTTTTCCTGGTCGGCCTTCGTCTTCGGCTCGATGGCGACGGCGATGACGGGCTCCGGGAAGTTCATCGCCTCGAGGATGACCGGGGCGTTCTCGTCGCAGATCGTGTCACCCGTCGAGACGTTCTTCAGGCCCACGGCCGCCGCGATGTCGCCGGCCCAGACTTCCTTGATCTCTTCGCGCTTGTTCGCGTGCATTTTCAAGAGGCGCCCGATGCGCTCGCGGGCGTCCCTGGTGGAATTGAAGACCGAGGAGCCGGACGAAAGGCCGCCCGAGTAGACGCGGAAGAACGCGAGCTGGCCCACGAAGGGGTCTGTCATGATCTTGAAGATCAGGGCCGAAAAAGGCGCGTCGTCCTTGGCTTCTCGGAAGAGCTCCGCGCCCACGTCGTCGTGTCCCTTGATCGGAGGGATGTCGAGCGGCGAGGGCAGGTAGGCGACGACGGCGTCGAGCAGCTGCTGCACGCCCTTGTTCTTGAAGGCCGACCCGCAGACGACCGGCTGAACGTGCCCGGCGATTGCGGCGCGCCGCAGCGCGTCCTGGATCTCGTTGGGCTCGACCTGGCCGCCGTGGAGGTATTTCTCGAGCAGGGCGTCGTCGGTCTCGGCCACGGCCTCGATCAACTGCTCGCGGGCCCTCTCGGCCTCCGCCTGAAGATCGGCCGGGATTTCGACGACCTCGTACTTCGAGCCGAGCGCGTCGTCCTTGAAATCGATCGCCTTCATGGCGATCAGATCGATCACGCCCCGGTGACCGGCCTCGATCCCCCAGGGGATCTGAATCGGCGCGGGCTTGGCGTTCAGCTTCGTCTTCATCATCTCGACACAGCGCGGGAAGTTGGCTCCCACGCGGTCCATCTTGTTGACGAAGGCGATCCGGGGAACGTTGTACCGGTTGGCCTGGCGCCAAACCGTTTCGGACTGGGGCTCGACCCCGGCCACGGCGTCGAAGACCGCCACGGCGCCGTCGAGGACGCGAAGCGACCGCTCGACTTCCGCGGTGAAGTCCACATGGCCCGGCGTGTCGATGATGTTGATCCGGACGAGGTCCCCCGAGCCGGACGCCTTCCAGAAGCACGTGGTCGCCGCGGAGGTGATGGTGATCCCCCGCTCCTGCTCCTGCACCATCCAGTCCATCGTCGCCGTGCCTTCGTGCACCTCGCCGAGCTTGTAGTTGACGCCGGTGTAATACAGGATCCGCTCGGTCGTCGTCGTCTTTCCGGCGTCGATGTGCGCCATGATCCCGATGTTGCGGGTGTCTTTGAGGGGGTGGATGCGGGGCATGATCGGGCTCGGGTTCTCTGCGTCAGCGGGATTTCGCGCTTACCAGCGGTAGTGCGCGAAGGCCTTGTTGGCCTCCGCCATCTTGTGCGTGTCGTCCTTCTTCTTCACGGCGCCGCCGCGCAGGTTCGCCGCGTCGAGCAGCTCCGCCGCGAGCTTCTCGCGCATCGTCTTCTCGCCGCGCTCGGCCGAGTACTGGATGAGCCACCGGATCGCGAGCGACGTGCGGCGGTTCGGGCGAACCTCGACGGGAACCTGGTAGGTTGAGCCCCCCACGCGACGGGACTTGACCTCGAGGGCGGGCTTGACGTTCTCGATCGCCTTCTTGAACGTCTTCATCGGATCGTCCTGCGTTTTCTCGGCGACCCGGTTGAGGGCCCCGTACAGGATCCCCTCCGCAAGCGACTTCTTGCCCCGCTCCATCACCGAGTTGATGAACTTGGTGACCAGCTGCGAGTTGTAGAGCGGATCCGGCAGGATCTCGCGCTTGGCGACGACGCGGCGTCTCGGCATGGCGTGTCCTCAGGCCTTCGGGCGCTTGGCGCCGTACTTGGAGCGCCCCTGCTTGCGGTTGGCGACACCGACCGCGTCGAGGGTTCCCCGGATGATGTGGTAGCGAACCCCCGGCAGGTCCTTGACGCGCCCGCCGCGGATCATGACGATCGAATGCTCTTGGAGGTTGTGGCCCACACCCGGGATGTACGTTGTCACCTCGATGCCGTTGGTCAGCCGGACGCGGGCCACCTTGCGCAGGGCCGAGTTGGGCTTCTTCGGCGTCGTCGTGTACACGCGCGTGCAGACGCCGCGCTTTTGCGGAGACGACTCGAGGGCCGGCGAGGCGGTCTTCTCCCGCACCCGCTCGCGGCCTTTTCGAACCAGTTGGGAAATCGTCGGCATCGACTCTCCTAAGTCACCCCGTAGCCCCCCGGAGCCGAGAAGGGGCCCGAGATCGACCGAAAACCTGCTAGCTCAGACCGGGCGAGACAGTCCCACCGACTCGCCCGGAGCCGAGGAGAAAAACCCGCGAATGCTACGCGGGTCCCCGGGGTCTGTCAAGGGGTAAAAAGCTGTGGGCCTTCGGCTTTTGGGTATCGGAGCGCCCGAGCTAGCCCCAGGTCACGGACTCCGGAAGCTGGTCCGGCCCCTTCCTCGACCGGAAGCGTCCCGACATCCGCTCCCCTTTCTCTACTCCTCCTCGCTCGCATCCACCTCCGCATCGGCTTCGGCCAGCGCCAGTTCCTCGGCCGGATCGGTCAGGAAATCCTCCAGGGCGGGCTCCTCGACCTGCGGGATTTCCTCCCGCTCGAGGACCACCGACCGGTAGTACTCCATGCCCGTGCCGGCCGGGATGAGCCGGCCCACGATGACGTTCTCCTTCAGGCCCCGCAGGTTGTCCACCTTGCCGGAAATCGAGGCCTCCGTCAGGACCCTCGTGGTCTCCTGGAAGGACGCAGCCGAGATGAAGGAATCCGTCGAGAGGGATGCCTTGGTGATCCCGAGCAGCATCGGCCGCCCGATGGCCGGCTGGCCGTCGGCGCCGATCACCCGCTCGTTCTCCTCCTCGAACCGGAAGCGGTCCACCTGCTCGTCGATCAAGAACTCGGTGTCGCCGACCTCCTCGATCTTCACGCTGCGCATCATCTGGCGAACGATCACCTCGATGTGCTTGTCGTTGATCGCGACGTTCTGGGACCGGTAGACCTCCTGGATCTTGTCGACCAGGTACCGCTGCAGCTCCTTCTCCCCCAGGATCGCGAGGATGTCGTGAGGGTTGATGGCCCCGTCGATCAGGGGATCCCCGGCGTGCACCCGCTCTCCCTCCTGGACGTTGACGTGGGTGTAGCGCGGGATCAGGTATTCGCGCGTTTCCATGTCGTCCCCGGTGACGATGACCTTGCGCATGCCCTTCGTGATCGGCCCGTGGGAGATGGCGCCGTCGATCTCGGTGATGACCGCCGCCTCCTTCGGCCGCCGCGCCTCGAAGAGCTCCACGATGCGCGGCAGACCGCCCGTGATGTCCTTGGTCTTGGTGGTCTCACGGGGGATCTTGGCGAGCACGTCGCCCGGCGTGACGTCCTGGCCGTCGCTGACCATGATGTGAGATCCGATCGGAAGCAGATACTTGCGCTCTCCGCTCTTGCCCTGAACGAAGACCTGGGGCGACCGCTTTTCCGCGCCGACCGTCTCGACGATGATCTTCTGCGCCAGACCCGTGACGCGATCGGTTTCCTCGCGCAGGTTCTCCCCCTCGAGGATGTCCCGATAGGCGATCTTGCCGCCGACCTCCGTCAGGATGGCCGACGTATACGGATCCCACTCGACGAGCTCCTGACCCGGAACGACTTCCTGCCCTTCCGAGATCTTGATCGTCGAGCCGTAGACGACCGAGTAGCGCTCCTTCTCGCGCCCCTTGTTGTCCACGATCAGGATCTTGCCGTTTCGGTTGACGACGACGAAGTTTCCGTCCTTGCGCTCGACCGTTGCGACGTTCAAGAAGCGCACCGTGCCGGGATTCTTGGCGGCATGCTTGGACTGCTCCGTGACGCGAGAGGCCGTTCCGCCGTAGTGGAAGGTCCGCATCGTCAGCTGCGTTCCGGGCTCACCGATCGACTGCGCGGCGATGACCCCCACGGCCTCGCCGATCTCGACCATCTTGCCCGAGGCGAGCATCCGCCCGTAGCACAGCCGGCAGACTCCGCGCTTGGTTTCACATGTCAGGACCGACCGGATCTTGACGCGCTCGATGCCCGCCTCCTGAACGGCCGAGGCGAGCTCCTCGGTGATCTCCTCGCCGATGCCGAGGATCTTCGCCTCCGAAAGCGGATCGAAGACGTCTTCCTGGCCCACGCGGCCGACGATGCGGTCGCGCAGCGGCTCGAGCGTGTCGCCGCCCTCCATGATCGCCGTGACCGTGATGCCGTCGGAAGTTCCGCAGTCCTCCTCGATCACGATGACGTCCTGCGCCACGTCGACCAGACGCCGCGTGAGGTAGCCGGAGTCCGCGGTCTTCAATGCCGTGTCGGCCAGACCCTTGCGGGCGCCGTGCGTCGAGATGAAGTACTGGAGCACCGAGAGGCCCTCGCGGAAATTGGCCGTGATCGGCGTCTCGATGACCTCGCCCGAGGGCTTGGACATCAGTCCCCGCATTCCGGCCAGCTGCCGGACCTGCTCCTTGGACCCGCGGGCGCCGGAGTCGGCCATGATGTAGATGGGGTTGAACTCGGTGCCGACCTGGTCGGACCGCTTCATCTCCTTGAACATTTCGTCGGAGATGGCTTCCGTCGTCCGGTGCCAGATGTCGATGATCTTGTTCTTGCGCTCTCCGGCGGTGATGACGCCCGAGTTGCGCTGCGCATTGACCTCGAGAACCTCCTTGTCGGCCGCGTGGAGGAGCTCGCCCTTCTTGGCAGGGATGACCATGTCGTCCACGCCGATCGAGATGCCGGCCGTCGTCGCCGCCGTGAAGCCCAGGGCCTTCAGGTCGTCGAGCATGTGGACGGTCATCTCCTCGCCGAAGGTCAGGTATACGTAGCTGACGAAGTCGGTCAGGCCTCGCTTCTTCAGATTCCCGTTGATGAACGGCACGGTCCCGGGCAGCGCGCGGTTGAAGAGCACCCGGCCGACGGTCGTGTCGACGAGCGTCCGTTCGACATCCTGCACCTCCGCGTGCGTGATGTCCTGGTCGTTGTACTGGGTCGTCAGATCGATGTACTTGCCCGAGTAGCGCACGCGGATCGGAGTGTGCGTCGTGACCTCCGCGGCCTCGTATGCGAGGACGACCTCGTCGAAGTCCGAAAAGATCCGGCCCTCCCCTTTGGTGTTCGACCGGGACTTGGTCAGGTAGTAGATGCCGAGAACCAGATCCTGGGACGGCACCGCCAGCGGCCGCCCCGAAGCGGGCGACAGGATGTTGTTGGAGGAAAGCATCAGCATCTCCGCCTCGACCTGGGCCTTGGGCGAGAGCGGAACGTGAACCGCCATCTGGTCGCCGTCGAAGTCCGCGTTGAAGGCCGGGCAGACCAGCGGGTGGATCTTGATCGCCTTGCCCTCGACCAAGACCGGCTGGAAGGCCTGGATGCCGAGGCGGTGGAGCGTCGGCGCGCGGTTCAAGAGCACCGGGTGGTCCCGGATGACCTCCTCGAGGGCGTCCCAGACCTCGGTGACGCCCGACTCGACGAGCTCCTTGGCGGCCTTGATGGTCGGCGCGAGCCCCTTCTTCTCGAGCCGGTTGTAGATGAACGGCTTGAAGAGCTCGACGGCCATCTTCTTGGGCAGCCCCGCCTGGTGAAGCTTCAGCTCGGGCCCGACCACGACGACCGAGCGGCCGGAGTAATCGACGCGCTTTCCGAGCAGGTTCTGGCGGAAGCGTCCCTGCTTGCCCTTCAACGTGTCGGACAGCGACTTCAACGGGCGGTTGTTGGAGCCCTTGAGCACCCGACCGCGCCGGCCGTTGTCGAAGAGCGCGTCCACGGCCTCCTGGAGCATGCGCTTCTCGTTGCGCACGATGACCTCGGGCGCGCGCAGCTCGAGCAGCTTCTTCAACCGGTTGTTCCGGTTGATCACCCGCCGGTAGAGGTCGTTTAAGTCCGACGTCGCGAACCGTCCGCCGTCGAGCGGCACCAGGGGGCGCAGCTCCGGCGGGATGACCGGAATGACGTCGAGAATCATCCACTCGGGGCGGTGGCCGGACCGCCGGAAGGCGTCACAAACCTTCAGGCGCTTGGCGGCCTTCTGGCGCTTGATCTGGGACGTCTCGGTCTTCATGATCATGCGGAGCTCTTCGGCCATCATGTCGACGTCGACCCGCTGGAGCAGCTCCTTGATGGCCCCCGCGCCCATGCGCGCCACGAAGACGTCTCCGAACTCGCCGCGCAGGGCCCGATAGCGCTCCTCGGAGAGCAGCTCCTTCTCCTTCAGCTCCGTCTCCCCCGGATCGATGACCACGTAGGATTCGAAGTAAAGGATCCTTTCCAGGTCGCGCAGCGAGATGTCGAGCAGGTGCCCGATGCGGGAGGGCAGCCCCTTGAAGAACCACACGTGCGAGACCGGCGAGGCGAGCTCGATGTGGCCCATCCGCTCGCGGCGCACCTTCGACTTGGTGACCTCGACGCCGCATTTGTCGCAGACGACGCCGCGGTGCTTCATGCGCTTGTACTTGCCGCAGAGGCACTCCCAGTCCGTGATGGGTCCGAAGATCTTGGCGCAGAACAGCCCGTCACGCTCCGGCTTGAAGGTCCGGTAGTTGATCGTCTCGGGCTTGGTGACCTCGCCGTAGGACCACGACCGGATCTTCTCCGGCGAGGCCAGGGAGATCTTGATCGCGTTGAAGTCCTTCAGCGTGGTCGGCTTGTTGGCGAAGGCGAGCGTATCCAAGTTAGTTGCTCCTTCTCACAAGGCGTTCATCACGACTTAGCGAGGAAACATTTTGAGGGTCGCTCGACGCGACCGGAGAGAGTAAGCGGCCGTTGCTCACCATCCCGTGGCGGAAACGCAATGGCCGCGTCGACCCGACAATGAAAAGGCGGTTCACTTCTTGATCAGCTCCACGTCGAGGCAGAGGGACTGGAGCTCCCGCACCAGGACGTTGAAGGACTCGGGAAGCCCCGGCTCGGCCGGGACCTCTCCCTTGACGATGGCTTCATAGACCTGCGAGCGGCCTTCCACGTCGTCGGACTTGACGGTCAGAAGCTCCTGCAGCGTGTAAGAGGCGCCGTAGGCCTCGAGGGCCCACACCTCCATCTCACCGAAACGCTGGCCGCCGAACTGAGCCTTGCCGCCCAGGGGCTGCTGCGTGATGAGCGAGTACGGACCGATCGAGCGCGCGTGGATCTTGTCGTCCACCAGGTGGGAGAGCTTCATCATGTAGATGTAGCCGACTGTCACCTGCTGCTCGAAGGGCTCGCCGGTCATGCCGTCGTAGAGGACCGTCTTGCCGGCGGACGGCAGGTTCGCCTCCTTGAGCAGCTTCTTGATCTCCGGCTCGGCCGCCCCGTCGAAGACCGGGGTCGCAACCTTGATGTTGAGGACCCGGGCCGCCCACCCCAGGTGGGTCTCCAGGATCTGCCCGACGTTCATGCGCGAGGGGACGCCCAACGGGTTCAGCACGATGTCCACCGGCGTGCCGTCCGGAAGGTACGGCATGTCGGCCTCGGCCAGGATGCGCGAGATGACGCCTTTGTTGCCGTGGCGCCCCGCCATCTTGTCGCCGACGGAGAGCTTGCGCTTCATCGCGACGTAGACCTTGACCATCTTGATGACGCCGGGAGGCAGCTCGTCGCCCTTCTGGAGCAACTCGATCCGCTCGGCATTGACGCGGTTCAAGACCTCGATCTGCGAGTCCTGGCGCCGCAGAATCGTGGCGACCTCCTCGGCCGCCTCCTCGTCCTTGAGCTTCAGGCGCTTCAACTGCTGGGGCGTCAGCTTCGCAACACTCTCGTCGGTGAAGCGGCCGCCCTTCTTGACGAGCTCCTCGCCCTCGCGGTCCCGCATCTCGTCGTTTGAGACCTTGCCAACTAGAAGGTCGCGGATCTTCTTGTGAGCCTCCTCCCGGATGATTCGGATCTCGTCGCGCGAGTTTTTCTCGATCTTGGCGATCTGATCCTGCTCGATCGAGAGCGCCCGCAGGTCCTTCTCGGTGCCCTTGCGCGAGAAGATCTTGACATCGACGATCGTGCCCTCGATGCCCGGCGGGCACTTGAGAGAAGCGTCCCGCACGTCGCCGGCCTTTTCGCCGAAGATGGCGCGCAGCAGCTTCTCCTCGGGAGTCAGCTGCGTCTCGCCTTTGGGCGTGACCTTGCCGACGAGGATGTCACCCGGCTTGACGGACGCGCCGATCCGGATGATTCCGGACTCGTCGAGGTCGCGCAGCGCGGTTTCCGAGACGTTGGGAATGTCCCGCGTAATTTCCTCGGGTCCGAGCTTGGTGTCCCGCGCCTCGATGTCGAACTCCTGGATGTGGATCGAGGTGAAGAAGTCGTCTTTCACGAGGCGCTCCGAGACCAGGATGGCGTCCTCGTAGTTGTACCCGCGCCACGGCATGAAGGCGACCAGGATGTTGCGGCCGAGCGCGAGCTCGCCGTTTTCCGTGCACGGCCCGTCGGCCAGCACCTGGCCGCGCTCGACCCGGGTTCCTTCCTCCACCACCGGCTTCTGGTTGATGCAGGTGTTCTGGTTGGACCGCCGGAACTTGGTCAGCGGATAGATGTCCGCGCCGAATTCCTTGCCGGCGGCGGCCTCGCCGCCCTCGACGCGCACGATGATGCGCTCCGAGTCGACCTGATCCACCACTCCCCCGCGCTTGGCCAGAACCACGGCTCCCGAATCCCTTGCGACCGTCGCCTCGAGGCCCGTGCCCACCAGGGGCGACTTGACCTTCAAGAGCGGCACGGCCTGGCGCTGCATGTTCGAGCCCATCAGGGCGCGGTTGGCGTCATCGTGCTCGAGAAACGGGATGAGCGCCGTCGCCACCGAGACCAGCTGCTTGGGCGAGATGTCCTTGTAGTCGACCTTGTCGCGCTCGGCCGTGATGAACTCCCCGTTGAACCGGGCGATGACCCGGTCCTCCTTGATCCGGCCGGCGGCGTCGGTCTCGGCGTTGGCCTGGGCGATGACGTAGTTTTCCTCCTCCCAGGCGGACAGGTAGAAGGCATAGGGCGCGGCGTCGGCCGAGCGCTTGTGGTTGCGCCGCACGCGCTCGTTCTCGTCCTCGAGCTCCTTCTTCTCGACGATCTGCCCGAGCTTGAAGGAGGTGTCTCCCACCTGAGTGACCTGGAAGTGGTCGATCACGCGCCCCTTCTCGACCCGCTTGTAGGGCGTCTCGATGAACCCGAAGTCGTTGATCCGGGCGTAGCAGGAGAGCGACGAGATGAGGCCGATGTTCGGGCCTTCCGGCGTCTCGATCGGGCAGACCCGGCCGTAGTGCGTCGGGTGAACGTCGCGCACCTCGAACCCGGCGCGCTCGCGCGAGAGGCCGCCCGGACCGAGGGCGGAGAGGCGCCGCTTGTGCGTGACCTCCGACAGGGGGTTGGTCTGATCCATGAACTGCGACAGCTGCGAGGACCCGAAGAACTCCTTGATCGACGCAATGACGGGCTTCGAGTTGATCAGATCGTGCGGCATCGCCGAGTCGATGTCCTGGTGGACGGACATCTTTTCCTTGATCGCCCGCTCCATCCGCACGAGGCCGATCCGGAACTGGTTCTCGAGGAGCTCTCCCACCGACCGGACGCGGCGGTTGCCGAGATTGTCGATGTCGTCCGTCCGGCCGACGTCGCGCTTCAGGCGCAGCAGGTAGGCCACCACGCGGTAGATGTCCTGCGCGGTCAGCGTCCGCGTCCCCTCGGAGGAATCCGCCTCGAGCTTGATGTTGAACTTGAAGCGGCCCACCCGCGAGAAGTCGTACTTCTTCGGATCGAAGAACATTCCCTCGAAGAGGTTCTTGGCCGACTCGTAGGTCGGCGGGTCTCCCGGCCGCAGGCGCCGGTAAATCTCGAGAATCGCCTCGTTCTTCGTCTTGTGGGTGTCCTTGCGGATCGTGTTGACGAGCGTATCGCTGCAGAGCTCCCAGTCCGGGAAACAGAGGTCGACTTCCTTGATGTTGCGTTCCTTGAGCTGCTCGATGGCGTCGGGGCCGAGCTCCTGCCCGGCCTCGAACAGGACCTCGCCCGTGGAAAGATCGACGACGTCGTTCAAGAAGCAGGCCTTCTCGACCGCTGCGTCGTCGACGGAGCGCTCGATCGATCCCTTCCGCGCGATTTCCTTCTGGTCGTCGGCCGAGAGCTTGATCCCCGCGAACACCTGGCGCGTCTCGCGCTTGACGCGCGCGTAGCGCTCCTTCAATTCCTCCTGCTTGAGGACGTCCTTCGCGATCCTCAGGTAGGCGCGCCCCCGCTCGAAGCGGGTCGGTACCGCAACGTAGAACTGGCGCAGGATCGCCTCATCGGTCTCCAGGCCCAGCGCCCGGAGGAAGATCGTGGCCGGAAACTTGCGCTTGCGGTCGATCCGGACGAACAGAACCCCCTTCTGGTCGTACTCGAACTCCACCCACGAACCGCGGTACGGAATGATCTTCGCCAGGAACCCGTGCGCGGACTCGCGCGTGAAGAACACCCCGGGCGACCGGTGGAGCTGCGACACGATCACGCGCTCGGTGCCGTTGATGACAAAGGTGCCGTGCTCGGTCATCAGCGGGATGTCGCCGAAGAAGACCTCCTCCTCCTTGGCGTCCCGCATCGTCTTGACGCCCGTTTCCGGGTCCTTGTCGTAGACGAAGAGCCGAAACGTGACCTTCAGGGGCACGGAGTAGGTCATGCCGCGTTCCTGGCACTCGGCCACCGAATACTTCATCTGGAGGTCGACGGGATTGCCGCAGACGTCGCAGAGCGTGACCCGGTTGGCGTTCTGCATGCCGCAGTTGGGGCAGGAAACCACTTCCTCGTGCGGGTGCGCCGTGACGATGCGCTTGCCGCAGTGCCGGCATTCCATCCGCAGGTGCTCGAGGCCCTTCAACCTTCCGCACTTGCACTCCCAGTTGCCGATGGCGTAC
Source organism: uncultured Acidobacteriota bacterium (assembly GCA_963801275.1). Taxonomy (GTDB): domain Bacteria; phylum Acidobacteriota; class Thermoanaerobaculia; order UBA5066; family Gp7-AA6; genus DATBFU01. The sequence goes on from CAWDEF010000001.1 coordinate 725,907, forward strand.
CGCACGAACTGCAGCTCGCAGGCGCCCCGAAAGTCCGTGAACGGGAAGACGCTCGTGAACACGGCCTGGAGGCCCGACTCTTCCCGCTCCTCGGGGAGCAGGTTCATCTGCAGAAACCGCTCGTAGGAGCGGCGCTGCACGTCGATCAGGTTGGGAAGATCCATGAACGAGCGGATCTTCGAAAAGTTCTTCCGCCCGTCCGAGACAGCCACCTCAGTCATTCGCAGACTCCCTCTAGCGCGAGAGACGCGGTGCGCCCTCGCAATTCAGCACCAAGAAAACCGGGACGATGGGAGTCCAACGGCTATTTGATCTCGACCTTGGCGCCCACCTCTTCGAACTTCTTCTTGATCGCGGCGGCCTCGTCCTTGGAGACGCCCTCCTTGAGGACGCCCGGGGCGCCGTCGACCAGGTCCTTGGCCTCCTTGAGGCCGAGGCTGGTGACCTCGCGGACGACCTTGATCGTCTTGATCTTGTCGCCGATCGCGGCCAGGTGAACCGTGAACTCGGTCTGCTCCTCCTCGGCCGGAGCCGCGCCGGCGGCGGCCGGGCCCGCGGCCGCCACGGGCATCGCCATCGCCGCCGCCGAGACGCCGAACTTCTCCTCGAGCGCCTTGACGAGGGAGTTCAGCTCAAGCACGGTCATGCCCTCGATTTCCTTCACGAAAGTTTCCGCAGTCATCGCCATTTCCGTTTCTCCTTACGACTCGTTCGTGTTTCTCAAAATGCTCAGTTGGCGGCGGGGGCCTCGGCCCCGCCCGACTTCGACTTCTGTTCTGCGATCTGGTGCATCACGCCGGCCAGGTTCCGCACCGGGCCGTTCAAGACCATGACCAGGCGCCGCAGCGGCGACTGGATCAGGAAGAGGAGCTTCGAAACGAGCTCCTCGCGGCTCGGCAGGTCGGCGATCGCCTGGATCTCGCTCGCGGTGATGGGTCGACCCTCGACGAGGGCGCCCTTGAAGACGAGGTTCGGGTTGGCCTTCGCGAAGGCGGTCAGGACTTTCGCGAGCCCCACCGGGTTGGATGCGTTGTAGGCGACGGCGGTCGGGCCCTCGAAGTGCTCGGACATCTGCTCGAGCGGAGTCCCCTTCACGGCCCGCAACGCCAGCGTGTTCTTGACCACGACGTAACGGGATTGCGTGCCGCGCACCTGGCGGCGCAGCTCCGTCACCTCGGGAACCTTGAGCCCGGCGAACCCGAAGAGGATCGCGTTGCCCGCCCGGGCGAGGTCCCGCTCCAGCGTTTCGACGGACGTGGCTTTTTCGGTTCGGTTCATCCGTTCCCTCCTACAGCGCTTCGACCGACGCGGCGTCGATCTCGATGCCGGGTCCCATGGTCGAAGACAGGGACACGGTCCGGAAATACTTTCCCTTGGCGGAGGCGGGCTTGGCGCGGTGCACCGCTCGGAGGAAGGCCGCGGCGTTTTCCTCGAGCTTCTTCTCGTCGAAGGAAGTCTTTCCGATCGCGGCGTGAATGATCGAAGTCTTGTCCACCCGGAACTCGATCTTTCCGCCCTTGATCTCGCGCACCGCCTTGCCGACCTCCATGGTCACCGTGCCCGCCTTCGGGTTCGGCATCAGGCCCTTGGGGCCGAGCAGCTTGCCGAGGCGGCCGACCAGCCGCATCATGTCGGGGGTCGCCACGAGAGCCTCGAAGTCCAGGAAGCCTCCCTGGATCTTCTCGACCAGGTCCTCGGCGCCGGAAAAATCCGCTCCCGCCTCTTCGGCCTCCTTCAGCCTGTCCCCGCCGGCGATCACGGCCACGCGCTTGGACTTGCCCGTCCCGTGAGGAAGCACGACGGTCCCGCGGACCATCTGGTCCGCGTGCTTCGGGTTGACGCCGAGCAGCATCGCGATGTCGACGGACTCGTCGAACTTCGCGTACTTGAGGTCCCGGACGAGCCTGACCGCCTCTCCCAGGGCGTAGGCGCGGGGCTCGACCCTCGCCTTGGCCGCCAGAAATTTCTTACCGCTTCTTCCCATCTTCTCCTTTCGTCGTTCCAACGGCTTCGCTTGCGCTCGGCCTCCGACTTTCCAATCTCGAATTTCGAATTTCGAAATTGCCCTAGACGACCTCGATCCCCATGCTCCGCGCCGTGCCCTCCACGATCCGCACCGCTGCGGGAAGGTCCGCGGCATTCAAGTCCGGCAGCTTCGTCTTGGCGATGTCTTCGACCTGCTGGTGCGTGACCTTCCCGACCTTCTCCTTGTTGGGCGTGCCGGAGCCCTTCGCGACCCCGGCCGCCTTGAGCAGCAGGATCGAGGCGGGAGGTGTCTTCGTGATGAAACTGTAGGAGCGGTCGGCGTAGACCGTGATCACGACGGGGATGATCAGGCCCTTCTGCGACGCGGTTTTCGCGTTGAAGTTCTTGCAGAAGTCCATGATGTTGACGCCCTGCTGGCCGAGCGCCGGCCCGACCGGCGGCGCCGGAGTCGCCTCCCCGGCGGGAATCTGCAGTTTCACGTACCCGGTGATCTTTTTTGCCATTTCCTTCGATCTCCAAAATTCGAATTTCGAAATTCGAATTTCGAAATTTCCGCTATAGCTTCTGAACCTGCAGGAACTCGAGCTCGACGGGTGTCGAGCGGCCGAAGATCGTGACCATGACCTTCAGGGTCGAGCGGTCGAGGTTGATGTCCTCGACGACACCGGTGAAGTTCGTGAAGGGGCCGTCGGTGATCCGGACGTGCTCGCCCTTCTCGAACGTGTGCTTGGGCTTGGGCTTTTCCTTCGTCGCCGAAACCCGGTGCAGGATCTGCTCGACCTCGTCCGCCGTGAGAGGGGTCGGCTCCTTGCCGGATCCGACGAACCCGGTGACCTTGGGCGTGTTCTTGACCAGATGCCACGCGTCGTCGGACATCTCCATCTCGATGATGATGTACCCGGGGAAGAACTTGCGCTGGATCTCCCGGCGCTTGCCTCCCTTCATCTCGACGAGGGTCTCGGTCGGAATCCTCACCTCCCCGAAGGCGTCGGCCATGCCCATGGCCTCGATGCGCTGCTTGAGGTTCTGCCGCACCCGTTCCTCGAATCCGGAGTACGTGTGGACGATGTACCAGCTCTTGGCCTTGGCCGCGCCCGCATCCTGAGGGGACTGCACGCTCTCGCCTCCCGTCGTGGTCGTCACGCAGACACCCCCGCCAGCTTGAAGATCCGGTCGATCAGCCAGGAGAGCCCGGCATCGACGAGGAACAGGTAGAACCCGAACAGGAAGCAGGCGATGACCACGACGACCGTGGTCCCCACGACCTCCGGGCGGCCCGGCCAGCTCGACTTCTTCATCTCGACCCAGACGTCGCGGAAGAACTCCTTCGTCGTGGGCCACCACTCTCTTACCGGTAGCATCGCTCCTCTTTGCTCGCGCTCAATTTCGAGATTCGAAATTCGAATTTCGAACTTTTCCATGGCAGGGGTGGAGGGATTCGAACCCCCAACCTACGGTTTTGGAGACCGCCGCTCTACCAATTCGAGCTACACCCCTAAACAATCGCGAATTTCGAAATTCGAATTTCGAAATCTTCAAACCTTTCCTTCCTTGTGCGCCGTGTGCTTCCGGCAGAAGGAACAGTACTTGGAGAGCTCCAGCTTCTCCGTGTTCGTCTTCTTGTTCTTCGTCGTCGTGTAGTTGCGCCGCTTGCACTCGGCACAGGCCAGACTGATGTTTTCTTGCATGATGAGCTACTTCTTATTAGCGGCGGCTCGACGCCGCCGAGAATGAGCAAGCGGCCGCAGTCCTTCTCAGCGGCCGTTCGACGCGGCCGAGAGAGAACAAACGGCCGTTGCGCACCATCCCATGGCTCTTGCGCATTGCCTACTCCAAAATCTCCACAATCGTGCCCGCTCCGACCGTTCGACCGCCCTCGCGGATGGCGAACCGCAGCCCCTTCTCCATGGCGATGGGCGTGATCAGGTTGACCTCCAGGTTCACGTTGTCTCCCGGCATCACCATCTCCACCCCCTGCGGCAGCTGCGCGGTTCCCGTCACATCCGTCGTCCGAAAGAAAAACTGCGGCCGGTACCCGTTGAAAAACGGCGTGTGCCGACCCCCCTCCTCCTTGGTCAAAATGTACGCCTGCGCCTGAAACTTCATGTGCGGCGTAATCGACCCCGGCTTGGCACACACCTGCCCACGCTCCACGTCCTTGCGCTCGGTCCCACGCAGCAGCAACCCCACGTTGTCCCCCGCCTGCCCCTGATCCAAGAGCTTGCGAAACATCTCCACCCCGGTCACGACCTTCTTCTGCGTCGGACGAATCCCCACGATCTCCACTTCCTCGCCAACCTTCACCACTCCCCGCTCGACCCGCCCCGTTACCACCGTCCCGCGACCCGAGATCGAGAACACATCCTCGATCGGCATCAGAAAATCCTTGTCAACCGCCCGCTCCGGGACCGGAATGTACGCATCCACCGCGTCCATCAACTCCAAAATGCACTTGGCCTCCGGCGCGTTGGGATCCCCAGACTCCCCCGCCTTCAACGCCGATCCCTTCACAATCGGAATCTTCTCCCCAGGAAACCCGTACGAGGTCAGCAACTCCCGAACCTCCAACTCCACCAACTCGAGCAACTCCGGGTCGTCCACCATGTCCGTCTTGTTCAAAAACACCACGATGTACGGCACCCCAACCTGACGCGCCAGCAAAATGTGCTCCCGCGTCTGCGGCATCGGACCATCCGCCGCCGATACCACCAAAATCGCTCCATCCATCTGCGCCGCACCCGTAATCATGTTCTTCACGTAGTCCGCATGCCCCGGACAGTCCACGTGCGCGTAATGCCTCTTGTCCGTCGCGTACTCCACATGCGCCGTGTTGATCGTGATCCCTCGCGCCTTCTCCTCCGGCGCGTTGTCGATCTGCTCGTACGCCTTGGCCGTCGCCAATCCCCTCTTCGACAAAATCAACGTAATCGCCGCCGTCAACGTCGTCTTCCCGTGATCCACGTGCCCAATCGTCCCAATGTTCACGTGCGGCTTCGATCGGTCAAACTTCTCTTTCGCCATCTCTCTTACTCCAAATTCGAAAAAGCAAATTCGAAATTCGAAACTCCAAATCCGAAATCCGGGCCCCAACCCTCGAATTTCGAATTTCGTCCTTCGAATCTTCCTCTGGAGCCCACGACCAGGATTGAACTGGTGACCTCGTCCTTACCAAGGACGTGCTCTACCGACTGAGCTACGTGGGCGCTCACGCCCGAAGGCGTTGGGCGTGAGGCGGCAGGCGAACCCGTCTTCAAGTTCCGTTCTCCCGTTCCTTCCGTCTCTCGCCGAACGCCTTCCGCCGACCGCCTGCCGTCCGAACATGGAGCGGGAGACGGGATTCGAACCCGCGACCAACAGCTTGGAAGGCTGTGACTCTACCCCTGAGTTACTCCCGCACGCGGCCCACACCGCCGCCAATCGCGAACCGAAACTCTTGAATCGTCTCCGTCCTCCGTGACCGATTCCCCGTCATTGGTGGGCAGGGAAGGATTCGAACCTCCGTAGCGCGAAGCGCGGCAGATTTACAGTCTGCTGCCATTAACCACTCGGCCACCTGCCCGAGCTCACTCGAAACGAACGTTGAACCCACCCGAGGATGAACCGTGCCCCGCCCTCGTCGGTCCGCGCCGCCGCCTCTCTGGAGCCGGCGGTGGGACTTGAACCCGCAACCTTCCGATTACAAATCGGATGCTCTACCACTTGAGCTACGCCGGCACGATGGCCGGCCTTCAAAGAGCACACCCTTCCTGACGGCGCGAACCGCGGAGTCTACCAGCGCAAGTTCCACGGATCAAGGGGCTTTAGACAAGGAGCGCTGCCGAACAGCTTCGTAGGCCGCCGCAGCGGCCGCGGTCGAGACGTTCAGGGAGGCGAGCTCCCCCTTCATGGGGAGCCGGGCCAGCTGGTCGCAGCCCTCCCGCACGAGGCGCCGCATTCCCCGCCCCTCGCCCCCCAGGACCAGGGCCAGATCTCCCTTCAGGTCGACCTGGAAGAGCTCCTCGCCCCGAGGATCCAGCCCGATCACTCGAAACCCTTGATCCTTAAGGCGATCGAGGAATCGGCGAAGATTCCCTACGCGGTAGACAGGCACCCGTTCCACGGCCCCGGCCGAGCTCCGGGAGACCCCGTCGGACAGAGGTGCGGATCCCCGCTCCGGCAGCGCGACCCCGGCGCCCACACCGTCGGCCACCCGAAGGGTCGCGCCCAGGTTCTGGGGGTCCTGGACCCCGTCGAGTACGAGGAGGAACCTCTGCCCGGAAACCCCCGAAAACGCCTCATCCTCGGACAGATACGCACGGACCGCCAGGCGCGCCACAACTCCCTGGTGGCCCGCCCCCCCGGCGGCTCGATCCAGCGTCGCTCGATCCCCGTGGCGAACCAGCACCCCTTCGCGGCGGCACTTGAGCTCCAGTTCCCGAACCCGGCGATCCCGTCGGCCCGAATCGAGCAGGATCCACTCGATTTCGCGGGGGCGGGAGGCCAGAGCTTCTTCGACGGGGCGCAGGCGGGAGAGGATCATGAGGAGCGGAGGGCCATGAGGGGACAACGGCGAACGAAGCCGTGCTCAGAATTCACGATTCCCCCTTCACGACCTCGTCTCGAGCAGGACCACCGCCATGACGGCGAGGCCCTCGCCCCGTGCCGGAAAGCCCAGACCGTTGGTCGTCGTGCCGCGCACGTTGACCCGCGAGGAATCGACGCCCAGGATACCGGCGATTCGGGCACGAATGGCGGGAGCGTGAGGGGAAAGGCGCGGGGATTCGGTGACCACGACCGCGTCGACGTTTCCGATCCCCCATCCTTTCTCCAGCGCCAGGTCGCGCGCGCGCTCGAGGAAGCGCGCGCTGTCGGCGCCCTTCCACGCAGGGTCGTCGTCGGAAAAGAGCTCGCCCAGAGACGGCAAGGCCGCGGCTCCCAGAACCGCCTCGGCGATCGCGTGCAGAAGGGCGTCTCCGTCGGAATGCCCGGCCAGACCGGGTCCGGGAAGCCCGAGGCCTCCCAGACGCAGCGTCCGCCCGGCATCGAAAGGGTGCGAGTCGAACCCCAGACCCACGCGATGACTCAAGGCGCCCCCCTTTCCCGGAGCCTCAAGAGCGCCTCGGCGAGCTCCAGGTCCTCCGGTGTGGTGATCTTCAGATTCCAGCGGGAAACCGGCACCGCGGCGACGGGAACCCCCAGCAGTTCCAGCAGCCCCGCCTCATCGGTCGCCTCACGGCCCGTGTCGAACGCGCGCGCCAGCAGGTCGGCCCGAAACGCCTGAGGGGTCCCGGCCGCGTAGAGCCCCTCGCGGTCGATCGTCGCGACGATGCGCTCGCCCTCGACGCGCTTGATCGTGTCGACGATGGGGGTGGCCGCCGTCGCGGCGCCTCCGGCGCGGGCCGCCGACAACACGCCCTCGATCTCGGGTGCGGTAATCAGTGGCCGCGCCGCGTCGTGGATGCAGACGATGTCGGCGGAGCCCGCCTGGAGGGCCTGGAAGCCTCGCCGCACCGAAGCGGAGCGCGTCCCGCCGCCGGCGACGACGGCGGCCCGCCCGCGCAGGATCTTCTCGAACTCCGGCATCCGCTCCGGCGGGGCCGCGATCACGGTTCTGTCGAAGGCGACGGTCGCGAAGGCCTCCAGAGTCCAGAAGAGGATCGAGTGGCCGAGGATGGGAACGAGGGCTTTGGGCCCTGGACTCTTCAGCCGCGCCCCCGAGCCGGCGGCCGGGATGATGAGAAACGTCGACATCCCGGGCTACACGGCCAGGATTTCCTGCTCCTTGGCCTTCAGCAAGTCGTCGACCTCCTTGATCTTCCGGTCCGTGAGCTTCTGCGATTCCTCCAGCCCCCGGCGCTCGTCGTCCTCGGAGATCTCCTTGTCTTTGAACATCTTCTTGATCCGGTCGTTGCCCTCGTGGCGGAATCGCCGGATCTCGATGCGCACCTCCTCGGCCATGTGGTGCGCCTTCTTGGCGAGCTCTTTGCGCCGCTCCTCCGTCAGGGCCGGAACGGGAATCCGCACGACCTTGCCGTCGGACTGCGGGTTCAATCCCAGATCGGACGTTCGGACCGCGCGCTCGATCTCCGCGGCCATCTTCGGATCCCAGGGGGCCGCGACGATCATCGTCGGCTCGGGGACCGAGAGATTGGCGACCTGGTTGATCGGAACCTCGGCCCCGTAGGCCGTCACGCGGACGCCCTCGAGGATCCCCAGATTGGCGCGCCCCGTGCGCAGCGTCTTGAAGCGCTCCTGGAGCGCCTCGACGGCTTCCGACATCCGTTTCTCGATGTCCTTGAGCTCCTGCCTCATACCGCCCCCTCCGCCGTGACGAGCGAGCCGATGTCCTCGCCCCGAACGACGCGTTCGATGTTGCCCTTCTTCCGGAGGTCGAAGACGCGAATCGGAATCCCGTTATCCATGCAGAGCGCGATCGCCGCCGCATCCATGACGGCGAGCCCCGCGGCCAGCGCCTGCCGGTGCGTGAGAACCTTCAAAAGCTTCGCCTCCGGAACCTTGTCGGGGTGGGCGTCGTAGACGCCATCGACCTTCGTCGCCTTCAGGAGGACGTCCGCGCGGATCTCGTTCGCGCGCAGCGCGGCCGCGGAATCCGTGGTGAAAAAGGGGTTCCCGGTTCCTCCGACGAAGAGCACGACCCGCTCCTTTTCCAGGTGGCGTATGGCCCGCCGGCGGATGAAGGGCTCGGCGATCTGGCGCACCTCGACGGCGGACATCAGGCGGGTCGTCACTCCACGCTTCTCGAGCGCATCCTGGAGCGCGAGCCCGTTGATCACGGTCGCGAGCAGGCCCATGTGGTCTCCCGCCACCCGCTCGATGCCCTGCGCGGCCGCCGCCACGCCCCGGATGATGTTGCCCCCGCCCAGGACAACCGCCGTCTGGACACCCAGCCCGTGGACGTCCTTGACTTCGTCGGCCAGGCGGGCCACGACCGCCGGCTCGATGCCGAAGCGCTGGTCTCCCATCAACGCCTCTCCCGAAAGCTTCAGGAGGATGCGGCGGTAGATGGGAGGGTTTCCCATTCGCGGGACGGCTACGCGCTCGCCACGCTGGCGGTCTCGCCCTGCGCGGGGGCGCGGCCGAGACTCTCGCCGAGCTTGAAGCGGGCAAAGCGCAGTTCGAGGGCTTCCTTGCCGCCTCGCTCGACCAGGACCTGACCGACGGTCTTCTCGGGGTCCTTGACGAACGCCTGCTCCGTCAGCACGCTCTCCTGGTAGAACTTCTCGACCTTGCCGTCGGCGATCCGCTCGACGACGTTGGCGGGCTTGCCGGCTGCCGTGGCCTGCGCCCGGGCGATCTCCCGCTCCGACGCGAGAATCTCCGGCGTCACCTCGGAACGCGTGGCGAAGCGCGGGTCCGAGGCGGCCACGTGCATCGCCACGTCCCGACGCAGCTCATCGTCTCCCGCCGGGACGCCGACGAGCACGCCGATCCGGCCGTTTCCGTGGACGTAGGAGCCGAAGCGCTCCTCGGAGCGAGGCTGGAGGCGCACGAAGCGGCGGATCTGGATGTTCTCCTTGAGGGTCGCGACCAGCTGCGCCACGGCGTCGGCCACCGTCGGCTCGGTCGGCCAGGAGAGGGCGGCTACATCGGTGCCCGTCCCCGAGCGCGTCTCTCCGAAGGGCTCGTGGGTCGCGATCCGGTCCGCGAGCCGATCCACGAAGACCCGGAACGCCTCCGTGCGGGCCACGAAATCCGTCTCGCAGTTGACCTCGAGGAGTACGGCCGCCTTCGGCGTGACATGCGCGACGACCAGTCCCTCGCTCGTCGCGCGGCCGGCCTTGCTCGCCGCGGCGGCGAGCCCCTTCTTGCGGAGGATCTTGCGCGCCTCTTCGAAATCGCCGCCGGCTTCGACCAGCGCCTTCTTGCATTCCATCATCCCGACGCCGGTCTCGGCGCGCAGGTCGGCTACGGCTTTGGACGTGATTTCCATGGCTCCTCTCGTGATGGTCGCGGCCCGAACTCCCGCATCCGGGCCCCGGCGCGGCCCCGCGCGCCCCTGGCCTCCGGACTTCGGGCCCGCACTCGCTCTACGAAGCGACGTCGGATACGACGGCCGTGGTCGATAGCTCCGGAGTGCGCGGGCGGCCCTCCTCCGCGCCGGCCTCCGCCCCCCGGCTCTCCTGCGCGTGCAGCCCCTCGAGCACGGCGTCGGCGACCCGAGCGGTGAACAGGCGGATGGCCCGGATGGCGTCGTCGTTGCCCGGGATGACGTGGTCGACCACGTCCGGATCGCAGTTGGTGTCCACCACGGCCACGACCGGAATCCCCAGGATGTTCGCTTCCTTGACCGCGATGTACTCCTGCTTCGGGTCGATCACGAAGAGCGCATCCGGCAGCTCGTCCATCTCCTTGATCCCGGCCAGGTTCTTCTGAAGCTTCTCGCGCTCGCGCTCCAGGCGCAGGCGCTCCTTCTTCGTCAGGTTCTCGTTGTCCTCCTGGGCGAGGACCCCCTCGATCTCCTTGAGGCGGTGTATGGACTTGCGGATCGTCGTGAAGTTGGTCAACGTGCCGCCGAGCCACCGGGTGTTCACATAGAACATCCCGCAGCGGTTGGCTTCTTCGTAGATGGCGTCCTGCGCCTGCCGCTTCGTGCCGACGAAGAGAAGATTCTTCCCCGACGCCGCGAGGTCGGTCACGAATTTCGAGGCTTCCTTGAACTGCTTGAGCGTCTTCTGCAGGTCGATGATGTAGATCCCGTTGCGCTTTCCGAAGATGTACTTCTTCATCTTCGGGTTCCAGCGCTTGGTCTGATGACCGAAGTGGACGCCAGCCTCGAGCAGTTCCTTCATCGAAATCAGGGACAGATGTCACCTCTCTTTCTGGTTGTCGGTCATCGGTTCTCCTCGGTCAAGTCCGGTGTCCCGAACGGAAAACCATGAACCGCACTCTGCCAACGGAACGCATCAACGCTTGCTGAACTGGAACCGGGCCCGCGCGCCGCGCTGGCCGTACTTCTTGCGCTCTTTCATGCGGGGATCGCGGGAGAGAAATCCGTCCTTCTTGAGCCGCTTGCGCAGCTCCGCGTTGTACTCGGTCAGCGCGCGGGAGATGCCGTGACGGATCGCGCCGGCCTGGCCCGAGGGGCCTCCGCCCGTGACGGCCACGTGGATGTCGAAACGCTCGGCCGTCTCCGTCGAAAGGAGCGGCTGCTTGATGATCATCTTGAGGACGTTGTTGGGAAAGTACTCGTCGAGGGTGCGCCGGTTGACCGTGATCGCGCCCGTGCCGGGGACCAGTCGGACGCGCGCCACGGAGGTCTTGCGCCGCCCCGTGGCCCTGTGCTGGATTTCGACCGTCAAGAATCCTCCCTCCACTACGCCCTGGCGGCCCGCGAACGCTTGAGCGGCTTCGGCTGCTGGGCCGCGTGGGGATGTGAGCCGCCGCGGTAGACCTTCAACTTCTTGAACTGTTTGCGGCCGAGCTTGGTCTTCGGAAGCATGCCACGGACCGCCTCCTCGACCAGCCGCTCCGGATACTTCGCCTGCAGCTCCCTCGCGGCGACCGACTTCATGCCGCCCGGGTAGCCGCTGTGGCGCCGATACACCTTGTCTTCGGCCTTTCGACCGGTCAGCCGGACGCGCTCGGCGTTGGTGACGACGACGAAATCGCCCGTGTCCAGGTGCCCGATCCAGTTCGGCCGATGCTTGCCGGACAGCACGCGGGCGACCTCGGTGGCCAACCGGCCCAGAACCTGATCGGAGGCATCCACCACGAACCAGTCGTGGCGGATGTCGGCCGCGCGTACCATCGGGGTGCCAGAACTCATTTCAAGACCTCAGACGTTGACAAGAAAACGCCCCTGCCGGGCGGAAAGAGCGCTTCCGGACGGCCATCCGTCGCAGGAGGGCGCGTAAGAATACGCAAGGCTGGCGGGCCTGTCAAGGCGATCCGGGGCTTCTCAGGGGCCAGGAAACGGGCTCTTCGGGCCGAGAGCGCTTCGCGCCGCCGCCTCTCCTGGCCGTGCTAGGCGTGCCTTCGTTCCGCGAAGGAGAGCAGGATCAGGTCGGACCGCCGCTTGACGCCGTGCTTCCCGAGCAGGTTCGAAACGTGGAACTTGACGGTCCGCTCGGACATGTTGAGGCGGTTGGCGATCTCCTTGTTCGAGAGGTTCTCCATCAGGAATTGATGCACTTCCACTTCCCGCCGGCTCATGTGGGCCCGGGCGCTGACGAGCTTGGGTCGGCGGAGAGACCCGAGCGTGGAGTTGACGAACCGGGAGAGCACGGCCCTCGGGACCCAGAACCCCCCGGCGGCGACTTCACGCACGGCGGGCACGAAGTGGCGGGGCAACTCCACGTATCGAACGAACCCCTTGGCTCCCATCCGAAGCAATGGGAAGGCGTCGGCGTCATCGAAGCGCTCGGCGACGACGAGAAGCCGAGCGTCCGGCCGCCTGGAAAGAATTTCTTCGACGATGACCTTGGTGGCGCGATTGCGAGCATTCGCCTCGACGACGTGCGCCGAGGCTGGAAGCACCGGCAGCTGCTCGAGAGCGGAGAGGCGAGAGGGTTCCAGCCGGTGCGACCGGGTGTGACAGCCGCTTTCCTCGAGCAGCCGACAAAGCTCCGCCAAAACCAAGGGATGGAATGAGTAGAGAGCGACCCGCTGGCTCCGTGGTTCTCTAGGCAACGGGTGTCAGGTTAGCCAATTTCAGGGGTCAGAGCAAGGATCAGGGCCCTGGTCCGGGCCTCGGAACGGGTCACGAGGGCCCTCCCGCTACGGCAGGGCGAACCCCCGAACCAGGAAAAGAGCCATCTCTCCGCGGCTGGCGAGCTTGGCCGGGCAAAAGAGCGAGGCGCCGCAGCCGGAGGTGATCCCGTCCCGGTACAGCTGTTCGATCCAGCCCGCGTAGATATTGGTCGCCGGGACGTCGGAGAACATCCCGATCGCCGCTGGCGGGCGATAGGCGGCGCCGCGGGTTGCCTTGAGCAGCAGGACCGCTAGGGTCGCCCGGTTCAGTGTGGCCGAGCCGCAGAAATTGCCGGCACCGCATCCGCCCGAGATTCCCTCCGCCCAGAGTTGCTCGATCCAGCCCGCGAAAGGATCGGACTTTGGCACGTCGAGGAAGACCGTTCCCTTGGGCGGCGGCGGCACGTACGCCGCACCGTGCTTGGACTTGAGCAGGAACTTGGCGGCCTCGGCCCGGGTCAGCGACAGCGCGGGACAGTAGTTGCCTCCCCCGCAGCCTGACGTCACACCGTTGCGGACGAGCTTCTCGACGGCGGGCTCGATCAGATCCGTGTGCGGAACGTCTCGGAAGTCGGCAAACCAGACCTTGGTCTTCGATGCCGAACCGCCGCCGGGGTTCTGAACGACAATGTCATGGAGCGTGCCCGGTGGCAGAGCGGGCGGCGTTAGCAGGATCTGGGTCGGACTCGACACGTTCACGCCGGTGGCGATCGCGCCGCCGATTCGGACTGTCGCTCCGGAGACGAAGTTCGATCCGGTCAGCGTCACGAGCATGGCTCCGGACGCCGGCCCTGAGTCCGGAGTCATTCCAAGAATCGACGGAGTGAGTGGAATTGGCGTTGGCCCGGAAGGGGTCGCCGTCGGCGGCACCGGTGTGTTGGTCCGCGTCGGCGTCGAGGTCGGCGGCACCGGCGTATTCGTCCTCGTCGGCGTCCGTGTGTAAGTCCGAGTCGGCGTCGAGGTCGGCGGCACTGGGGTGTTGGTCCGCGTCGCCGTCGACGGTACGGGCGTGTTGGTCCGAGTCGGCGTCCGCGTGTACGTTCGGGTCGGCGTCGAGGTCGGCGGTACCGGCGTGTTGGTCCGAGTCGGCGTCCGCGTGTAAGTCCGGGTCGGCGTCGAGGTCGGCGGCACCGGCGTATTGGTCCGCGTCGCTGTCGACGGTACGGGCGTGTTGGTCCGAGTCGGCGTCCGCGTGTAAGTCCGCGTCGGCGTCGAGGTCGGCGGCACCGGCGTATTGGTCCGCGTCGCTGTCGACGGTACGGGCGTGTTGGTCCGAGTCGCCGTCCGCGTGTAGGTCCGCGTCGGCGTCGAGGTCGGCGGCACCGGTGTGTTGGTTCGTGTGGCCGTTGACGGTACGGGCGTGTTGGTCCGCGTCGGCGTCCGCGTGTACGTTCGGGTCGGCGTCGAGGTCGGCGGTACCGGCGTGTTGGTCCGAGTCGGCGTCCGCGTGTAAGTCCGGGTCGGCGTCGAGGTCGGCGGCACCGGCGTGTTGGTCCGCGTCGGTGTCCGCGTGAACGTGCGGGTTGCAGTCGGGGTCGGCCCGACAAAAGTCGCGGTATAGGTCGTATCGGGAACGGGCGTCGATACGTCGTGAGTCGCAGCCCCTCCGTCGGACCAGGACGCAAAGGTATAGGTGACTCCCCCGAGCGACTGCGGAGAGACAACGCCGAGCGTCCGGACGATCCCCTCGACGCCGACCACCGTCGCGGGCGTCGTCAACGGCTGTCCATCGAGGGTGACCTGGAGGCCGGGCGGGTTCGTCGCGAAGGTCATCGTGGTCTTGCGTGGAACGACATCCGTGTAGACGGAGTTCGTCAGTCCGTCGGAGTCGGTGACGGTCAGGTGGATGCGGTACCAGACGTTGTCCTCGGTGTGCCCCGTCGTGGGAACGACGAAGGACCCGCTCTTCACGCCCGAAAACGGAGCGATGAATGGATGCGTGTGGGTGTCATGATGCAGGACGATTTCCCACGTGAACGCGCTCGCTGGAAGGGCGCCGTCCTCCGGGTCGGTCCCCGTTCCGGCGTAGTTGATCGTGTTGCCGCCGGCATAGGTGGTCCCGGCTGTCGGCAAGGTGATCGTCGCGACGGGTGCCAAGTTTGGCGTGACCGTCAGCGTCGCGCCATTGCTCGTCTTGTTGCCGTAGGCGTTGCTCACCACACACCGGAAGACGGCCCCGTTGTCCGCGTTTTGCGCCGAGGAAATCGTGTAGCTCGAAGAAGTCGCCCCCGAGATGTTCGTCGAGTTGCGCTGCCACTGATAGGAGAGGGGCGGGGTGCCGGAGGCGCTGACGCTGAAAGTGACCGGGTCCCCGACCGTGACGATTTGGTTCGACGGGTGAACCGTGATCGTCGGCGGCGTGTTGAGCGTGTACTGGATTCGGTAGACGCCCCCGGCACTCGAGGACTGTCCGCGCGCCAGGTAGTAGAGGCTGCCATCCGGCGCCACCGCGAGGCCCACGGGGACCGAGACGCCGGTCGCAAAGCCGGAGGCCGCGCTGTAGCCTCCCGCGGAGTCGAGAAAGCGGATCCAGCCACTGCAGTAGTCCGCGAAGAAATAGTCGTCCAAATAGGAGCTCGGGAATTGCACGGTCGCAGGCCTGTAGAAGGCGCCCCCGACGATGGCACAGCCGTGAGTCGCGTCGGACCCGTGCCCGTAGGCGAACACAGGGGCTTCGAACCGGGGGTCCGTGGTGTCCCCCTCCGTCGTCGGCCAGCCGTAGTTTCTGCCGGCGAAGCCGTCGTCGATTTCTTCCCAAGTCGAGAGCCCAACGTCATTGATGAAAATGCGGCCGCTCACGGGGTGGATCGCGAACGTGAAGGGATTCCGCAGCCCGAGCGCCCAGATCGCGCGGTTCTTCCCGGACGCAGATCCATAGAAGGGGTTGTCGGTCGGGATGCTCCCGTTCGGGTTCAGGCGCAGAAGCTTTCCGAGAAGGTTGGCCGTCGTCTGAGCGTTGGAGCCCGTCGCATTTTCCCCGACGGCAACGTAGAGCTTCCCATCCAGCCCAAAATGCGTCGCTCCTCCGTTGTGGTTCGTGGCGCTCGACAGGTTGTCGAGCTCGAGGAGGACGAGCTCGCTGCCAGCCACCGCGACGTCTCCGGTGGTTCCACTCGCCGTGAACCGGCTCAAGCGGTTGTGCTTCGGGGCGGTCGCCGTCGTGTAGTAGACGTAGACGTATCCGTTGGCCCCGAACGCGGGATCAAAAGCGACCCCGAGAAGCCCTCGCTCTCCGGCGGAATCCACCGTGACGGACAGGAAGGGCGTCGAGAGAAGCGACCCGTTCTTGATGACGCGAAGCTTGCCGGCCTGCTCGCAGACGAAGATTCGCCCGTCGGGGGCGATCGCGAAGGCCGTTGGGCTCTTGAGGCTTCCCCCGACCTGGGACTGCGAGAAGCCGGTCGGAAGCGTTACGGAAGATGCCGGAAGGGCAGTCAGGAGCGCGAGCGCAAACAGGGTCAGACACTCGATGACCCTGGGTCTGCGGCTCCGTCCTTCGGACGGGCTCCGCAGAAAGGCGCGACAGCCAGGCGACCTCATGAGCCAGGATGAGCGCCCGACCGAACGGACCCGACGCGCGAGCGCCCGGTCCGGCGGTCAGACGCGCTTATCCGATAGTCCTCCCCTTCCCAAAGGAATCCTCACCGAATGACCCGCTCCCGAGGAGAGGTGTCGCCCGACTTGGCTGCCATCTTACCTACGGAAACGGGAAATGCAAGGTGGGGGCGATCGCTTTCGATGACGATCGCGGCGGCGCCTAGCGCCTCGGGTGCATCGCCAGTGACCGCGACAGACCCGCGGCCCGGTACGACGGACGAGGTCTCGACCAGGATCCGACCCTGTGTATCGAGCCAGCGAAGCGTCACGGGAAGCGGCGCGTCGCCGGGATTGAGCAGCCCCACGCGCAGGCTCTCGATGCCCGCGGACGAGCTCCGCAGAACACTCCGGCTCGAGAATTGCGGCGGCGTGATCGACGAGACCGCGACCCCAACTTCTCCGGGAATACCGTCGGCGCGAGCGGCCTCGACCGCCGTTGCAACGATCACCGGCGAGTCGGCTCGGATTTCGAGGAAGCCGGAAACCTGGCTCGTGCCGAAGAGCGTGCCGAGCACGTCCTCGATCGATCGGCCCTCGCGAGGTCCGATTCGGAACGTCGTCGAAGGGGGCGCAGCGTTCTCGAGATCCCGCTCCAGAAACCGGAGAGTCACGGCAACGCTCCGCTCGCCAGAGTTGACCAGAGCGATATCGGTCGAGAGATAGGTGTCTCCCCCGCCTGCGGTCCTGCCGGCGACAGGCAGGTACACGCGCTCGGAAGGACGCGCAGCGCTCGAAGTCCACCCGCTGCCCGTCCGCAGGTCCGTGATGGTCGCGTGCGCTGTCGGCAGGACGCCGCCCGCGGCAGAGATCCGCACCGTCAGCCCCTCCCCGACCGCCTCCGGAAAGAGCTCCCGAAGGCCCCACTCCCGGGTCTGGCCGGCGTCGAGAGTGAGACCCTCACGCAAGCCGAGCAGCGCTCCGGAGCGCGCGAACAGACTCGCCTCGAAAGCCTGAGGCTCCAGCGACGCGTTGAAGGCCTCGACGTCGGTCGTGAAGCTGTCACTCTGCGCCAGACCCGCCAGCCATCTGTCGGCCTCCATCGCAGAGCTCGAGCGGAGGTAGGTCCGAGCGCTCATCGTCACCGAGGCGGACTCGGCCGTCTCCAGGCTCAGGGTCCCCGGCGCCTGCACATCCCCGAACCACCGTGCGAGGGCGTTCGGGACGTCCATCGATTCCAGAGGCTCGAGGGTCACGCGAACCGCCTCCGGAGCCTGCCCGTTTTCCGGCGCGAAGGAAATCCTCGCTTCCACGGCATGCGGTTCGCGATTCTCGATTCGAAGATCGGCCGCGATCGGGTCCCCGGGATCGTCCGATCCCACGAGCCACGCGGAATCAACCCGGATCGAAGCACTCGATGGCCCCCGGCCGAGCGTCGATCGCGAAGGAATGCGGATCGGCAGGCGGTGCCGATGCGACAGGAACCCTCGAGTCTGCATGGCTGTGGCATTGACCACCACACCCGGCGTACGGGTCCGGGTCGGCGTGCTTCGAGTCCTCGTCGGAGTGGGCGTCGGCGCGGGAGGCGAGACCACCGGCGTCGACGTCGGGCCGCTGGGTGGCGGCGTGGGGCTCGCGTTCGGTGTCGCCGATGGAATGGCCGGGGTCGCCGTAAATGTCATTGCGGGCGAGCTTGGCGTCCGGGTGGGAGTGGCCGCCGGCGTGAAAGTGCGCGTCGTGGTTGCGGGAACGGACGTCGTCGTGCGGGTCGGCGTCGCGCTCGACGGCACCTGCGTCGGCGTCGACGTCTTGGTCGGTGTCCGGGTCGCGGTGGCGGGAAGCGACGTCGCGGTCCGCGTCGGCGTTGCCGTCGGCGGCACCACCGTCGTCGTGCGGGTCGGGGTGAGCGTGCGCGTCGGAGTGAGGGTCCGCGTGGCCGTCGGCGGAACAGGTGTCGAAGTGCGCGTCGGAGTCCTTGTCGGCGTACGCGTCGGAGTGAACGTGCGCGTAGCCGTCGGCGGGACGGGTGTCGAAGTGCGCGTCGGAGTCCTTGTCGGCGTGCGCGTCGGCGTAAAGGTGCGCGTGGCCGTCGGCGGAACAGGTGTCGAAGTGCGCGTCGGCGTGCGGGTCGGCGTCGATGTCGACGTGAAGGTCCGCGTCGGAGTCGATGTCGGCCCGCTCACTGCGACGGCCGCACCGCTTCCAGTTCCCGGGATCGAGGTGGGTCCTACAGCCGGGGGGCCCGGCTGAAATGCGCTCACGAGACTCGTGGGGCTCGCCAGCAGGGAGGCGCTCCCGGAGCCGATCGCGGTGAAAGAGAGAACTGCCACGTTCACATTGCCCGTCGGAGCGCTCGAGGACGTCTGGGAGGCCACGACGGTGACGCTCCCGTTGGCGTTCGCGGTCGACGGCGAGGTATAGGTCGGAGCGCCGGTGTAGCCAGCCGCATTGCCGCCTGCGGCGGAGTCGAACCGCAGGCGAGCCTTGTCGAAGGACACCGCGATCTGATAGCCGCCCAGCACCGCGGGAGCTCCCGGCCCTCCCGGGCCCTGTCCCGTCACCGTCGAGAGGTCCACCTTCAGCGTGACCTGAACGACACTCCCGATCGAGACCGAGGGAGGGCTGGGGGAAACGGTGACGGCCGCCGTGCCCACGATCGGCGCGCCCTGCGCGAGCAGGCGACTCGGAGCCAGGAGTCCCGCCGCCAACAGAAACGCCGCGAAGAACCTCCGAAGACCTTTCGGGTCGCGGCGGATCGCGGCCAGAATCCTCATTTCGGCAGGCACGCCACGTTTCCGGCGAGATAGTTCTGCAGGATCACCAGATCCACGGCGTTGACCGTTCCGGACCGGTCGAGGTCCGCCTTGGTCAATGATGCCGTAAACGGGGCAGCCCCCGGATCGATGTTCCCGACGAGATAGTGGCTCATGATCACCAGATCCGTCGCATCCGCTTTGCCGTCCTGGTTCAGGTCCCCGTACGTCGCGTCACAGCCGCTGGCGACGGTAACCTCGTATAGAGCGGTCTCGCCGGCGGTGAGGGTGTCGGAGAAGAGAACGTTGGAGCCGGAGCGCGATGCCGAGAGCGTCGTCTTGCCGACGAGCTCCTTGACGGTAACGGCGCCCGACCCGAGGCCGAGATAGGCGCCGTCCACGGTCATCTGGAAGGTCTTCGTTCCAGTCGAAGAGTTTTGGGCGGTCAGGTAGAAGGTGTTGCCAGCTTGACTGTCGAAGCGCTCGACGTAGATCGCCGCATCCGAAGGGATCGCGCCGTTGATCGGCTTCCATCCCGCCTGGGTGATGGTCTGGATCAGGGGGACGTACAGTTGGAAGAGGCCTCGGTCGCGCTCGTAGGCGGAGGGGTTATCCCAGTAGACGCCGTTAATTCCGGGGAAGTAGCCGAGCAGCAGGGCCTGGCGCAGATAGGCGAGGACCTTCGGCGGCGGTCGGGGGGCCGGCGCCGGCGGCAGGGACGAAGAGGTTGCTCCAGGGCTTGCCGTAGCTCAGGGCCCGGCGGAGGTAGGCGTTCTCGAGCGGGTCGGCTCCCTGGACTTCGCCGCCGACCACATCCAGCAGGTGGGCGAACCAGCTGAAGTGAGCTGCGCGCTGGAGCTGCCCATCAGGATCATGCCCTTGCCGTGGAGATAGCTGCGAAGGGCGGCGCAGAACTTGGCCATCGAGTCGCCACTGTAGGCGATGACCTGTCGGGTCGCGTAAGAGAAGGAGAGCGGCGTATTCGAGGTAGGCCCAGAGAGGCTTGCGGTAGCTCTCGACGTTGGCAAAGGTCAGGCCGATGTTGTCGAGAAAGATCCCATCCAGCGTACTGCCGGCGCTCTGGGCAGCATTGATCCGGGCATCGACGCTGTACTGCTTGACGATGCCGTACCGGCTGCCCGGGAATGTCGGGATCCGGCAACATCGGATACTTCTGCGTGCGGTTGGCCTTCCAGAAGTAGCCGTTGTAGTCGAGCTGTTGGAGGCCGTTCTCATCGTAGGGGGCCGTGTCGAAGACGGATTTGGCCATCTTCGAAGCCGGCACCCGTCTTCGGTGTTGCCCGGTGCTGCTGAGGTCGCTCTGCAGGGCCGCAATCAGCGTGGAATACGGAGGCTGCGGCTGTCCCGCATACTGCGGGAAGTCAGCGCGCCCAGGCCGCCGGGCTCACGTAGTGGAGGGCGACTGAATGCCGTTGGCATTGTCGAAGTCCAGCTCGTCGTCCTGCTCGTGGTAGGCCCAACCGAAGTCCTCCCAGTCGGGAACCGAGCTGATAGGACGATTGGCTCCGAGTACCCAGGCACCCAGGGCCGTGGCGGGAGATGGTGAAGCTTGCCGGGTTCAGAGCGTAGTACTTCTCGGCAGCCGACCGCATGCCCCACTTGGGATTCTGCGTGTAGATCCAGAAGGACACCGTCGCCTTGGAAGGGTTCTTGGTGGTCGCCGTCGAAAGCCCCAGATCGTAGGTGATGCGGAAGCCGTCGAAGTCGTCGTAGCTGAAGCGGTACATCAAGCGGGCCCATGGGAACGGCCAGCGAGAAGGACTGCTGCAGGAGTTGCGTACCGTGGCGAAGGGATAGACCGAATGGGTGTGGCCCTTGGTCTGGAGGCCGAAGTACTTGTCCAGGTACTCGTAACGGGTCCCCGAGGCGATGGTCACCGGGGTGACGAAATCCTTGTCCCAGATCCAGCCGGGGACATCCAGAGGAAGCCGGTAGGTCAGCTCGAAGGCCCGGTCGGCGCCCGTGGTGTCGGTCACCGTCGCGTCGACCTTGATCGCCGAGCCCGACGCTGGTGAACTTGGCGCTCAGATTGAAGCCGTTCTTGCTGGCCGTCTGGGTCAGGACGCCGCCACTGCTGGTGACGGTTCCCCCAAACGCCACCGGCACGTTGGCTCCGAAGACCCCAGTCAACTGGATGTCGTCCAGCCATGCCGTGCCGTAGCCGCTCGAGATGTAGACCTTCAGATACCCCTCCACGGTATCCGGACGGGTCGTAATCGCCAGGTTGTAGGTGGTCCAACCGCTCGTGCCCGACGGCTCTGAAGCCCGGTCTGGATCCCTGCTCCGCTGGCGTTGCGCTGGATCAGATAGACCGTCAAGCCGTTGCTCAGCCCCGAGGTCTTCATGCTCGCCGAGAAGGTGTACGTCGCGTTGCCCGGAAGCGGAAACACGCCGGTCATCAGATCCGGACTGCGCTTCTTGGTCGTCCCGGGAATCGAAAGCTTCATCGACCGAGCCCCGGCCGAAGCCGTCGTCGAATCGATCGACCAGGACGTCCCTGCCGCCCCGCCGGAAATCGTCCAGCTGGTCGGCGTGCCCGAACCCGACTCGAACGACGCGTTGGGAGCCAGATTCGTGGTCGTGGACGGAAGCTCCCGAAAGAAGAAGCCCGACGGCATCGACGCCGAAGCGTGGTTGGACCCCCCAACGCTCAGAGAACTCACCCCACCCGATGACGACAACCCAAAGGTCATCCCATCGTTGGTCGCCACACTCCCCTGCGCTCCCGCCAATGCCGGAAACCCCGCAAAGACCGCCAAAGCCAGTGCGGCTTTAGTGCTCTCCGGAAAACCTCCTGGCGGCCTCGACCGCTCTTCCCGTTGGGTCGGATCCGACGCCGACCAGTGGCAGGCCGAGGCGTCCGCGGCCCACCCGAAAAGGGAAAAAAAGCGAGTCCGATTTTTCATGCGGCCGCCCCACTGTAGCGGCTCGCGAGGAGCGAAAACTACTGTCCGCGCGTTCCGATTTCGGCCAGCTGTCCCATCCCTGGCCGATGGGCCAACCCGGGTGGGAAACGCCTACGAATCGGCAGACTCGGCCCGAGCTCCTGATCCGGCGTGAGCCAGTAGAATCAGATCGGCCCGGCGCCGTACTCCGTGCTTGGCGAGCAGGTTCGAGACGTGAAATTTCGCAGTCCGGGCGGAGATGTGAAGCTCCTTCGCAATCTCCTTGTTCGAGAGGTTCTGCAGAAGAAGGTCCAACACCTGCTTCTCGCGCCGCGAGAGGCTTCGGGTGCTCGCAGCCATGAGGGGCCTGGTGCGCCGAGTCGAGCTCAGAGTTTCTTCCACGAAGTGAGAAAGGAGGGACCGGGGCACCCAGTACCCGCCGTTGGCGACGGTGTGGAGAGCCCGGACGAGTTGTGTTGGAACTTCCGCGTAGGTCAACATCCCCTTCACTCCGATCCGGAGCAAGGGAAACATCAGGGACTCGAGAAGCTTCTCGCCGATGACGAGGACCCTTGCTCCTGCATGCGCCGACATGAGGGCTTGGGCAAGCGCCTCCGTCCCTTCCTGTCGGCCCTGAGCCTCCAGCACGTAGACTGAAGCCCGGCTGATCCGCTGCTCCGCCGGCCTCGGTCCGGAAACCGGATCGGACCGCCGGAACATGAGCCGAAACTCTTCTTCCGGCAGAATCCTCTTGAACTCCGGCATGAGCAGAGGATGCGAATAGTAGAGACAGGCCGTCGTGCGGCGCGATTTGGGATTGGGCACTTTGTTCTCCAGAGTAGCAGGGAGGGGGAGGCCGTGTGCTAGAATCTCAAGACTCGGAAAGTTTGCGGATCCAGCTGTGGATCCTCCATTAGCTACGGCGCAATCGAGCGACGCCATACCTGCTGGCCTCGTTTTTGGAAGAAGCGCATGGTCAATGAATTGTGTGACTTTGAGACCTTCGAAGACAGAGAGCGGGAGAGGCGTCAGCAAAGCGCTCGATGGCCAGCCGATGAGGGGCTAGCGGAATGCGCTGCCTCGTAACCGGCCATCGGGGCTACATCGGTTCCGTCATGGTCCCCTTGCTGGAGCAGGGGGGACACGACGTCGTGGGCCTCGACAGCGATTTCTACGAGGCCTGCACGTTCGGCGGCGGGCTCCCGACGGTCCCCGAGATCCGAAAGGACATCCGGGACGTCCAAAGACAAGATCTCCAGGGGTTCGACGCCGTCGTCCATCTCGCCGCTCTGTCGAACGACCCCCTCGGCGACCTGAATCCCAAGCTGACCTACGACATCAACCACCGGGGAACAGTGCGCGTCGCCCAGATGGCCAGGGAAGCCGGCGTGCGCCGGTTTGTCTTCTCTTCTTCCTGCAGCAATTACGGTGCCGCCGGCGATGCCATGGTCACCGAAGAATCGCCGCTTTATCCGGTGACTCCCTACGGGGAGTCGAAAGTCAGGGCCGAGCACGATGTCGCGAAGCTCGCGGACGATCGATTCAGCCCGACCTTCCTGCGCCCCACGACCGCCTACGGGGTTTCGCCCCGCCTCCGCTTCGACATCGTCCTCAACAATCTCGTCGCGTGGGCGGTCACGACGGGCCGGATCCACTTGAAGAGCGACGGCACACCCTGGCGACCGATCGTTCACATCGAGGACATCTCCCGAGCCTTTCTCGCCGTCCTCGAAGCGCCGCGCGAGCTCGTCCATAACGAGGTCTTCAACGTCGGCCGGAGCGACGAGAACTTCCAGATTCGCCAGCTGGCGGAGATCGTCGCCGAAACCGTTCCGGGCTGCCGCCTCGACTTCGCTGAGGGCGCCGGACCGGATGCGCGTTCCTACCGGGTAGACTTCGGCAAGATCGCGAGGGTGCTGCCCGGCTTCCGTCCGCAATGGACGGCAAGAGCCGGTGCCCGCCAGCTCTACGACGCTTTCCGGGCGAGCGAGCTGCGTCTCGAGGAATTCGAGGGACCGCGCTACCGCCGGATCGACCAGATTCGTCAGCTTCTCGGCAACGGCCGGCTGGACGAGACCCTCCGTTGGAAACAGACCGCCGCGGCCCGGGCCTAGAGAACGAACGATTGCCCTTTTCAGACCCTTCGCCCGCAGTTCCGTCGGCATACGACACCATTGCGATCGAATGACCTCCTCCAACTCCGGCCTGACCGCTTCGCAACTGCCTTCCTGCCGCTTCTGCTACAAGCCGCTCTCTCGCACGTTCGTCGACCTCGGCATGTCGCCGCTATGCGAGAGCTTTCTTTCAGCCGAGCAACTCGATCGGATGGAGCCGTTCTATCCCCTGACCGTCCGCGTGTGCGACGGCTGCTTTCTCGTTCAGCTTTCCGAGTACGTGAGACCAGCCGAGATCTTCACCGACTACGCGTACTTCTCCTCCTTCTCGACATCCTGGCTCGACCATGCCCGGCGGTACACGGACATGATCGCGGAGCGCCTCAAGCTCGGCCCCGATTCCCGAGTCGTCGAAATCGCGTCCAACGACGGCTATCTGCTGCAGTACTTCGTGAAGAAGGGCATCCCGGCCTTTGGCGTGGAGCCCGCGGCCAACGTCGCGAGTGCCGCCGAGGAGCGGGGTGTCCCGACGTGGGTCGGCTTCTTCGGCGCGGAGAGCGCCCGCGACCTGTCGCGGACGCGGGGACAGGCGGATTTGATGATCGGGAACAACGTGCTCGCTCAGGTTCCCGACCTGAACGACTTCGTCGAGGGGTACCGCATTCTGCTCAAGCCTTCGGGTGTTGCGACCCTCGAGTTCCCCCACCTCCTGCGCCTGATGGAAGGCAACCAGTTCGACACGATCTATCACGAGCACTTCTCCTATTTCTCCTTCCTCACCGCAGAGGCCATCTTTAGCGCGCACGGCATGCGGCTCTTCGACGTCGAAGAGTTGCCCACACACGGAGGGTCACTCCGAATCTACGCGTCGCCGGGAAGCGCCGCGGCCCTTCCCGAGACTCCCGCCGTCGAGGCGATGCGAAGGCTCGAGCGCGAAGCCGGGCTCGACCGCATCGAGCGGTATTCTTCCTTCCCCGAACAGGTTCACCGCGTCAAGAGGGACCTGCTGAAGTTCTTGGTCGCCGCCCGGGAAGCCGGCAAGTCGATCGCCGGCTACGGCGCGCCCGGCAAGGGAAATACGCTCTTGAACTATTGCGGCATTCGCACCGATCTTCTCGACTACACCGTCGATCGCAATCCGCACAAGCACGGAAAATTTCTTCCGGGTACGCACATCCCGATTTTTCCGCCCGACCGGATTCGCGAAACTCGGCCCGACTACGTCTTCATCCTCCCCTGGAACCTCAAGGACGAGATCATGGGACAGCTCGGCTACATCCGGGAGTGGGGTGGGCGATTCCTCGTGCCGATCCCCGAGGTGCGTGATTATTCCTGATCCCGCTTGGCGCGCACCTGCGAGGCGCGGGTGATCTTCGAGCCGACGCCGCTGCCCGGAGCGTTCATGATCACTCCGGAACGCCTGCATGACGAGCGCGGGTTCTTTGCCCGGACGTTCTGCCGCCGCGACTTCGAAGCCCACGGGTTGAACCCGGCCGTCGCCCAGTGCAACATCTCCGTCAGCTCGCGCCGCGGCACCCTTCGCGGAATGCACTATCAGCGGCCCCCGCACGCCGAGGCGAAGCTCATCCGGTGCACGTCGGGAGCGATCTACGACGTGATCATCGACTTGCGGCACAGCTCCGCCACCTTCCGGCGCCATTTCGGCGTGCGGCTCGAGCCGGCCGATGACAGGATGCTCTACGTCCCGGAAGGATTCGCCCACGGCTTCCTGACGCTCGAGAACGACACCTCGATCTTCTACCAGATGTCCGAGACCTACCAGCCCTCGCACGCAGCCGGAGTTCGCTGGAACGATCCGGCGTTTGGAATCGCGTGGCCGTTCGAGCCGGTCGTCATGGCCGACCGCGATCGCTCGTACCCCGACTTCCGGGGCTGAGCCGCGATGCGCCTGGCCGAGCTCTCCGCAGGCCTCGACGCCGAGGCGGCCTCCCGCGAAATGCTCGCGATGATCGCGGAGCTCTACCCCATTTGCCGCAGCATCACGGGAGACGGCCTGCGGGCGACCCTTCACGCAGTGCAGCGCCGGATCCCGATCGACCTTCATGAGATTCCCTCCGGAACGAAAGTCTTCGACTGGACCGTTCCCGACGAGTGGAACATTTCCGACGCCTACGTGCTCGACGCCGGCCGCCACCGCATCATCGACTTCCGCCGCTCGAACCTGCACGTCGTCAACTACAGCGAGCCTGTCCGGCGAAGGCTCCCGCTCGCGGAGTTGAAGGCGCACCTCTTCACCCTGCCCGAGCACCCGGACTGGGTCCCGTACCGAACGAACTACTACGAGCGCGGCTGGGGCTTCTGCCTGAGCCAGCGGCAGCTCGACGCGTTGCCGGACGGAGAGTACGAGGCGGTCATCGAGTCACGGCTCGAGCCCGGGTCGCTGACCTACGGCGAGCTCCTGCTGTCGGGGGAAACGAAGGAGGAAGTGCTGATCTCCTGCCACTGCTGTCATCCGTCGCTCTGCAACGACAACCTGTCCGGCATCGCGCTCTCGGTCGAGCTCGCGAGGGCCCTTTCCACGGCGCGCCGGCGGTACTCGTACCGCTTTCTCTTTCTGCCCGGCACGATCGGGTCGATCGCGTGGCTGTCGCGCAACGAGGCCGCGGCCGCGCAAATTCGCCACGGCCTCGTCGTCGCCTGCGTGGGGGACGCAGGCCCATTGCACTACAAGAAGAGCCGGCGCGGCTCCGCCGAAATCGATCGCGCCTCGATTCATGTGCTCGCGAAATCCGGGCGGGAGCATCGGATCCTGGAATTTTCGCCTTACGGCTACGACGAACGCCAGTACTGCTCCCCGGGCTTCGACCTTCCGGTGGGAAGCCTGACGCGAACGCCGCATGGGCGTTATCCCGAGTACCACACGTCCGCCGACGACCTCACGTTCGTTCGCGGCGAATCACTCGCGGATTCGCTTGCGACCTACCTCGAAGTGCTGTCCGTGCTCGAGGGCAACGGGCGCTACCGCAATACCAACCCGAAGTGCGAGCCCCAGCTCGGCAGGCGCGGCCTCTACCGTGCGATCGGCGGGCTGCCCGATCCCGGGCGGCACTCCTTCGCGATGCTCTGGGTGCTCAACCTCTCCGACGGCGAGAACGACCTGCTCTCGATCGCCGAGCGCTCCGGTCTGCCTTTCGGCTTGGTCGAGGCCGCGGCGGCGCGCCTCGTGGACAGTGGCCTGCTCGTGCCGGTCTAACGATGATCGGTCGGCGTGCCTGTCGGCCGTGCGGCCGACCCTCAGGACCCTGTTGAATCGAGACGGTAGGCTTGTGAGAGGATTCCTCGATCCGATGCGGAAATGCGAGCAGACAAACGGGGCGCGGCAGCGCCCCGAAGAGGCCTTCCTCACCTGGAGCTCCCTCCGCTCTGGCGCGCACGCGCGCGCAGGCCGGCCGGGACCTCCTCGTCTCTCGACAAAGGGAACGGCGCCTCCAGGACGGACCTGCTTGGAGCAACACTCGACGCAGTGGCACGATAGGGGTTCAGGATGAAGGCCCTCGTGACGGGTGCCGCCGGATTCATCGGGCGGCACCTTTGCCGCAGGTTGTCGGCGGAAGGAATCGAGGCACATGGGCTGTCGAGGCGCACACAACCCTCAGACACACCTATCGCGTCCTGGCGGCAGGGAGACCTGACTCGGTTTGAGAGCGTTCGCTCGGCGCTCGACGAGGTTCGACCGGACTGGATCTTTCATCTCGCCGGACATGTCGCCGGGGAGCGCGACCTCGCGCTGGTTCTCCCGACCTTCCACGGCAATCTTACGACGACGCTGAACCTTCTAACCGCCGCCACGGAAGTGGGCTGCCAACGGCTCATTCTCGTCGGTTCCTTGGAGGAGCCCGACCCCGGCACGGCGGAGCCCGTGCCAGCTTCCCCCTACGCGGCCTCGAAATGGGCCGCCAGCGGATATGCCCGCTTCTTCCATTCCACCTACGAAACACCGGTGGTTGTCGCCAGGCTTTTCATGGTCTACGGTCCGGAGCAGGAGGACTTGAAGAAGCTCGTGCCCTACGTCACGCTGTCCTTTCTCCGTGGCGAAGCGCCGCAGCTGACGAGCGGCGAGCGGCTGATCGACTGGGTGTATGTGGACGACGCAGTCGACGGGCTCGTGGCCGTCGCGTGCACCGCGAAACTGGAGGGAGCGGCCGTTGACGTGGGGTCCGGACGCCTCGTCACCATTCGAGAGGTCGTGGGCCTTCTCGCACAGAGCACAGCGTCTGACGTTGAGGCCCTCTTCGGAGCGATTCCCGACCGCCCACAGGAACGCGAGAGGGTGGCGGATGCCCTGGCCACCGAGGCGAGCACGGGTTGGCGCGCGCGGATCGCACTGGAGCAGGGCCTCGGTCGCACAGCGGACTGGTACCGTCGTGCGCTCCGTGATGGTAGCCTCAGCCTCGAGCGCTAACCTGCTCCGCGGGAACAACCCGACTGGTGCTCTATCCGTCGAGCGGCTGAGCTTGCCGTGACCTTGCCCCCAACGTTGGTCCGTTTTACTTGAGAGTTTCGTCGTCGTAGGGCTGTGGAAATCGCTGCGCGATTCCCACAGCTGGTGCCCCTTCCAGAGTCTTGGCGTATTCGTCCGGCGTGAGATTGTCCAGCGAGCTGTGGGGGCGGATGCCGTTGTACTCCTGCCGCCAGGCTTCGATCTGTTGCTTCGCCTCCTCGAGCGATAGAAACCACTGAGTGTTGAGGCACTCGTCTCGGAACTTCCCGTTGAAGCTCTCGATGAAGGCATTCTGGACGGGTTTGCCGGGGTCGATGAAGTGCAGATTGATCCCTCGGGCCCTCGTCCAAAGGACCATCGCCCGGCTCGTGAACTCGGGCCCGTTGTCGACGACCAGTGTCCGCGGCAGACCTCGGCCATCCGCCAGCCGATCCAGTTCGCGCGTCACCCGCACTCCGGAGATCGAGCTGTCTACGACGATCGCAGGCGACTGCCGGCATCCGTCATCCACGATCGTCAGGCACCGGAATTTGCGCCCCGTCGCCAGGGCGTCTGAGACGAAGTCCATCGACCAGCGGTCGTTGATGCCGTGGGCCGCTTCGAGCTTCTGCGGCCTGGGCCGTGGCCCGCGCCGTGGTCGCTTACGCGGCAGCCTGAGGCCCGCCTCCTTGTAGAGCCGCCAGACCCTCTTGTGGTTGATCGACAGCCCGTCCCGTCGAAGAAGAACCTCCAGAGTCCGGTATCCCCATCGCGTGTGCCGCCCGGCCAGCTCCCGAAGCTTCTCCAGGATCCACCCGTCATCTGCTCGCCGGCTACGATACCGACAGCTGGACCGCCACATCCCCACCAGCCGACACGATCGCCGCTGGCTCCGGCGGAACTCCTCTTTCATCACGCCAACGGCTTTCCGCTTCGCTCGTGGCGTCACCACTTTTTTGACAACACCCCCTTCAACGCCTGGTTGTCCAGCGTCAGCTCCGCCACCAGATGCTTGAGCCGACGGTTCTCGTCCTCCATCCGGCGCATCGCTCGCACATCGCTCTCCTGCATCCCCCCATACTTCGCCTTCCACCGGTAAATCGTCTGCTCCGATACCCCGTGCCGCCGGCACAGCTCCTTGGTCGACAGACCCGCGTCGGCTTCCTTGATCACCCCGATGATCTGCTCCTCGGAAAACCGCTTCCCCTTCATCCCTGGCCTCCTTCCGGGAGTCTAAACTCCCTTCTCAGATGGACCAGTTATCGGGGGCAAGGTCAGCCGCTCGCGCTCTTTCCAGCGCGCTCGAAGGTGTTTGATCTCAGCATCCGTGTAGAAGTGCCGTGCGTGACGGGAGTTACAAAGATCATCCACGTAGCTCGCGGGCAAGGTGAGGTCGCGGAGAAATATCTCGTACAACTCCGAGTAGGCCTTCGCCTCGGCGGTATTCGCGCTCACGAGCGTGAAGTCGTCAAGCTGAAGAAATTCCTTCAGCGCGGCGGAATGGATCCGGTTAAGATCCTCCAGCCTCAGAAGGAGGACGCGTGCCCGATCTGATTCGTAGATCTGGTAGCCTTTTTTTGTCGGGAAGTCGCTCGCATAGACGTCCACACCAAATACGGCCTTCAGCTCAGAGTCGAACCACGTTAGCGGGTTCGCGTCAACTCGCTCCATCGCCCACGGGTCAAGATAGTTCACGTCGAACAGTCGCTGGATCTCGGCGGCGACGGCCTCCTTTCCTTTCCTCTGAAGCTCGGATCGGTAGTCGTACGAGAGTCGGAATTCTAGATTCTGGAAGAACGACGATACATTTCTCGAGATCGGTTCTCGAACGAGAGTGATCACCAGCCACTTTCGGTTGTTTTTCGGGTCGATGAGTCTCGGTCTCAGCCATCGCCCCACTCTTGCATGCTCCGGGTAGAATCGCCTCTTGGGATTCGAGGTTTCTCGGAGTCGGACCCTCGCTTCTGCGGAAACCCGCTCCACGAACTCCAGGCCGCTTGCCGTCAATCGGTGCACTTGATAGATCGAGTAGCGGGAAACGACGGAAGGATTGGCCCTCAACGACGCGACGAGAGTCGAGGAGCCCACCTTGCCCATTTGGTAGACGAGGAGGGGTACCTTGCGTTCGGACCGACGAAGGCGAAGGTAAGCCCTTACCTCCGCGGCCGAGTGGCTGCGCGACGCCAGGGCGTCGAGCACCCGGTTTCCCGCCTTCAAAATAGGACGGAGAACTGCCATCTGTTCAATAGTTTACCAAGTTGCGACCCGAGTCGTCCATTGTTACCAGCGAACAGCCCGATCTGATCTGCCCTAGCTGAGCAGACCCTGTTTGACGAGCCTCTGAACGACCAGTTGAGCCAATCCTTCGGCAGAACCTTCGGCACCGAGGACGATCTCCGGCGCCTCGGGCGCCTCGTAGGGCGAATCAATACCCGTGAAGTTCTTGATCTTTCCCGCGCGAGCGCGCGCGTAGAGTCCCTTCGGGTCCCGCCGCACGCACTCTTCGAGCGGTGTGTCGACGAACACCTCCAAAAACTCTCCGGGCTCGACCAGCTCCCGCACCATTCGCCGCTCCGCTCGGAACGGCGATATGAAAGAACAAATCACGATCATGCCGGCGTCTACGAACAGCTTTGCGACTTCTCCGACACGACGAATGTTCTCCACTCGATCGGCGTCTGTAAACCCTAGGTCCGCGTTCAGCCCGTGGCGAACGTTGTCGCCGTCGAGCATGTAGGTGTGAGCGCCGCGCGCGTGGAGTTCGCGTTCGACGATGTTGGCGATGGTGCTCTTTCCCGAGCCCGACAGACCGGTGAACCACAGGACGGCCGGTCGATGCGCGTTGAGCTGCGACCGAGCCGCCTTATCCACAATGAGTCTCTGCCGGTGAATGTTGGTCGCCCGCCTCAGGCCAAAGGAGATCATGCCCGCTCCGACCGTCGCGTTTGTAAAGCGATCGATGAGGATGAACGCCCCAGTCTCTCGGTTGTCCGCGTAGGGATCAAAAGCGACGGGAGTCGCGGTCGCCAGATTGCAGAATCCGATCTCATTGAGCGTGAGGCGATCTCCTGCGATGTGCTGGAGACGGTTCACATCCATCTTGTGTTTGAGCCGC
This sequence comes from uncultured Acidobacteriota bacterium, assembly GCA_963801275.1. Taxonomy (GTDB): domain Bacteria; phylum Acidobacteriota; class Thermoanaerobaculia; order UBA5066; family Gp7-AA6; genus DATBFU01. The sequence goes on from CAWDEF010000001.1 coordinate 757,445, forward strand.
GTCACACGGCCCAGAACGAATTTCGTTCCGACCCGGATCAGGTAGGAACGCTCCGGAAGCATCGGCTCCGGGGCCATCCAGAGCACGTGGGCCGCAAACTGGTCGGCGACCTCCGGACGAGCCTGTGCCTCGCAAAGCAGGTCCCCTCGCGAGACGTCGACGTCGTCCGCGAGTCGAAGAGTCACGGCCTCGCCGGCAAGAGCCTCCTCCAATTCCCCGTCGGCCGTCACGATCTCCGCCACAGCCGTCTCCTGTCCGGACGCAGCGACGATGACCCGATCTCCGCGGCGCACACGCCCCGTAGCTACCGTTCCAGATAACCCCCGAAAGTCGAGATTGGCGCGGTTCACCCATTGGATGGGGAAGCGGAAGGGCTTCTCGTCCAATGAGTGCTCGACGTCGAGACCCTCAAGGTACTCGATCAGCGTTGGGCCCCCGTACCAGGGGGTTTGTTCCGAGCGGCGCGTCACGTTGTCGCCAAATCGTGCCGAAACCGGCACCGCCGTGATGGATTCGAAACCGAGGGCCCGAGCGAAACCCTGGTATCCGCCGACGATCTCCTCGAACCGCTGATTCGAAAAGTCGACGAGGTCGATCTTATTGACGGCGACCGCAACGTGGCGGATGCCAAGCAGGGAACAGATGTAACTGTGGCGGCGAGTCTGCGGGAGGACACCCTTCCGGGCGTCGATCAGAATGACTGCGGCGTCCGAGTTGGACGCTCCCGTCGCCATGTTGCGCGTGTACTGCTCGTGGCCCGGCGTGTCCGCGACGATGAACGAGCGTCTCGGCGTGCTGAAGAATCGGTAGGCAACGTCGATCGTGATGCCCTGCTCCCGTTCCGCCTGGAGCCCGTCGACGAGCAGCGCGAGGTCGAGATCGTCACCTGTCGTGCCATGCCTTCGGCTATCGCGCTCAAGCTCCGCGAGCTGATCGTCGAGGATGAGTCGTGTGTCATAGAGGAGGCGACCGATCAACGTGGACTTTCCGTCATCAACGGATCCACACGTCAGGAATCGCAACAAGTCTTTCTCCGGTAGATGCCTGCCGGCCGACACCACTTCGGAATCTTGAGCCGACGCCCGCGTCATCAGAAATAGCCCTCTCGCTTTTTCTTTTCCATCGAGGCCGCTTCGTCGCTGTCGATCAGCCGACCGCTGCGTTCTGAAGTCCGCGCGGTCGTCATCTCCTCGATGACAGCGTCGAGTGTCGTCGCCGTGCTCTCGATGGCGGCCGAGAGGGGGTAACAGCCAAGAGACCGAAACCGAATCATGCGTAGCTCGGGTTGTTCTCCCGGCAACAGAGGTAGCCGGTCGTCATCGCGCATGATGAGCATCCCATCCCGATTCACGACGGGCCGTGGCGCCGCGAGATAGAGAGGCACGATCGGGATGCCCTCGGCGCGCGTGTATTGCCAGATATCGAGCTCCGTCCAGTTGGAGAGCGGAAAGACACGAATCGTTTCTCCCTTGGTGATCTTCGTGTTGTACAGACGCCATAGCTCGGGTCGCTGATTCCGGGGATCCCAGACATGGCCCGGGGATCGGAAGGAAAACACCCGCTCCTTTGCCCGGCTCTTCTCCTCGTCGCGGCGGGCGCCGCCGAACGCGGCGTCGAACCCCCAGCGGTCTAGCGCCTGCTTGAGAGCCTCGGTCTTCATGACCTGAGTGTGGAGTTGCGAACCCGACGTGAGGGGGTTAATGCCGCGGGCCAGTCCCTCCGGGTTCGTGTAGACAAGAAGCTTCACTCCGTAGCGGTCCGCAATCCTGTCCCGATGAACGATCATGTCGTGGAATTTCCAGCCTGTGTCCACGTGGAGCAGAGGAAACGGCGGTTTCGATGGAAAGAAAGCCTTGAGCGCAATGTGGAGCATGACACCCGAATCCTTGCCGATGGAGTACAGGAGGACCGGGTTGCGAAACTCCGCTGCGACTTCGCGAAAGACGCCGATTGACTCGGCTTCGAGTCTCTTTAGATGCACGGGCAGACGACTCATACCCTTTGGTGACGTCATGAACGCTTGCATGAGCGAAGGAGTGGAACTCACCCGTCCGTACGCTCGCCCGCCGGGAGATCGAACGTGACAGTTCGAGCATTGGGTGAAGAAGCAATTCCCACTCTGGAGAAATCGACCCAAGGATAGAACCGGGTCATGGCGATGACCTTCCCTCGCTGCTCTTCCGTGAGCAATTCCTCCCCGCGGCCGATCCTTCCTTGGTTCAACCGGTTGATCTCTCTACCAAACCCTCGAGTCTTTTGGAGAGCCCCCGCGATTTGAGCATCAGTCCTTTCGAGACCGTGAAACGTCAAGATCTTCTTGATCGTCCCCGGCCAGTCACTCGTCATCTCCTCGTACGTGATCCAGAGGGCTTCGATCTCTCCCCTCGCGCTAGCGTCGAACCACGAAACGTAGAAGCTGAACAACCACGGCATGGCCATCTCGACGATGCAATCGGCCTGCAGACTCTTGGAGAGCTCTGGGAACTTGTCGTTGCAAAACAGGAACGGAAACGTCGCGAACCCCTTATCGGTGGCTGCGAAATGGTCGAGGATGCTTGGGACGGCATCGAAGAAGTTTCTGACCACGACCACGGGCTTAATCTTGAAGATTCTCATCAACTGGAGGTTTGGACGTGTCGCGCGTGTATGGTGCCGACTGACAGTTCCACGGCCATACGCGTCGACCAGACGAGGGTAGTAGAGAGCCTGCTCGCGCCATCCATTCGGGTCGTAGAGGAGCGGCCTTACCGGAAAGCCCGTGACCGCGGAAAGCGCATTCCGCAGAAACGTCGAACCTGACTTCGGGGCCGCAGCTAGGAAAAGGATGGGAAGGGATCCCCCTAACATTCGCTTGAGACCGAATACGAACCCGGGAAGAGAACCGGCCGGCATTGCTCTCAATCGGGCCGCGTCGCGCAAGAGATGCTCAAGAAGGCGGATCATCGTCGAATGGTGCGATCAGCTTCTGAAAATTGGAAGAGCTCGATCGGAAGGCCCCAACGCCTGACTCGCCCTGCGGTCGACCGGAATCCCCACCCTAGAGAAATCGACCCAAGGATAGAAACGCGCCATGTCGACGATTCTTTGAGACTGTCTGGCGCTCAACAGGGACTCGCCCCGGCCAACCCTACCCTCGTTGACCCGGATCTTTTCGTAGTCGAGCCGGCGCGTGTAGGCCAGCGCCTCCTCGATCCTAGTGTCATCTCGCTCAAGTCCATAGAATTCGAGAACCTTCCGGAGCGCCGCCGGCCAGTCTCCTACCATCTCTTCGTACGTCAGCCACACGGCCTCGATTTCTCCCTTGGCACAGGCGTCATACCAGGACACGTAGAAGCTGTAGAACCATGGCAATCCCATTTCGATGATGCAATCGATCTGGGAGGTCCTGTCGAGTTCCGGAAACCTCTCGTTGCAATAGAGAAACGGAAAGTGCTCGAAGCCCTCGTTGAACAGGTGGTCCAGCGTGCTCGGAATGACGTCGAGGAGGTTTCGAACCAGAATCACCGGCCTGATCCTGAACTTTCTCATCAACTTGAGGTTGGGTCGGGTCGCCCGCGTGTGATGCCGCGTAATCGTGCGGCTTCCGTAGGAGTCGACGAGCTTCGGGTAGTAGAGATCCTGCTCCTGCCGCTCGTTGCCAGTGGTCAGGTCCGTGACTTGGTGGCCTGTGGCAGCGGCGAGAGCGTTCAGCAGAAAGGACGAGGCGGATTTTGGCATCGCCGCGATGAACATCCGATCGCCCGCTCCGCCGATCATCCGCTTGACTCTGAAGACGTACCGGAGAAGAGAGCTTGCGGGTGCGCGGGCGAGAGCGGCCGGTTTGCCCAACAAGTTCCCCCAATGCATCAACACCTCTCGCTCGAGTCTGTTGCCGGGCGATGGACGTCGGTCACATCCGACCCGGATCGTCTATCGATTGCTCGCTCCGAAGCGCAATTCCAGGGGTTCGTGGCTGGGAAGCTGGCTTGCCCACACGGGGGAGTGGCTCCTGGCCGGCCCCGTGAACTTGCAGTATACAGGGACGGTGGGCCGAACGATGCCATATTCCGAAGAGAATGAGCCATTTCCAGAGGAGACATTCCTTCGCCGGGTCTCGAATGAGCATGGCACGTCCGCGCTAGCACTTCCTTCCGGCAACCCAAGGAAATCCAGTTCCAACAGACGAATAGACGTCCGTTTCTTGGCCCAGGGACCGGTCCCGGAAGGTAGTCGATCCCGATCCTGGAGTTTCGCGCTCCCGCAACGCCTTCGTCCGGTACCAAGACTTTGCCGCGCCAACCCGGGAACGCGATGCTGAGACCGGTGCGATAATATTAAGAAATTCCGGAGAATGAAGTGAAGGTCGTCCTTTTCTGCGGCGGTCTCGGGATGCGCCTCCGGGAGTATTCGGAGATCATCCCGAAACCGATGGTGACCATCGGATACCGCCCGATTCTCTGGCATGTGATGAAGTACTATGCACACTTCGGACACAAGGAGTTCATCTTGTGTCTGGGGTACAAGGCCGACGTCATCAAAGATTACTTTCTCAATTACAACGAATATCTCTCGAACGACTTTGTCCTGTCCAACGGCGGCAAGGATCTCCAGCTCATTCACAGCGACATCGACGACTGGAAGATCACGTTCGTCGACACGGGGTTGACGAGCAACATCGGCCAGCGACTGAAGGCTGTGCAGCCTTACGTCGCTGGAGAGGAGATGTTTCTCGCCAACTACGCGGATGGCCTTTCGGACTGCCCGCTTCCAATCCTCATCGAATCGCTGAGAGCGCGGAAGAAGACGGCCATCTTCCTTTCGACGCGGCCGGGGATCACGTTCCACATCGTCTCATCGGACGGCAACGGCGTCGTCCGAGACATCATGGACGTTTCGAAGTCGGAGATCTGGATCAACGGAGGATTCTTTGTCTTCCGCAGCTCGATCTTCGACTACATCCGGCCCGGAGAGGAGCTTGTTCAGGAACCCTTCCGGCGCCTGATCGAGAAACAGGAGCTGATCACGCACCGGTACGAAGGTTTCTTCCTGGGGATGGACACGTTCAAGGAGAAGCAGCGCCTGGACGACATGTACGCCCGGGGCGAGACGCCCTGGGAGGTCTGGAAGGCTGCGGCCCCCGTTTTCGCGTGAGCGCTCCGGAGATCCCGCCGCCAGTCAGCGCGTACCACGCGGAGGACGACGACTCGCGCTGGCGGGCGCGCTTCCACAAGGTCATTCCAGGGGGCACTCACACCTACGCCAAGGGCGACGACCAGTTCCCTTCGAACGCTCCCCCGTTTCTCGTCCGCGGCCTCGGCTGCCATGTCTGGGATGGCCATGGGCGCGAGTACATCGAATACGGAATGGGCCTTCGGGCGGTAACGCTCGGCCACGCCTACGCGCCGGTCGTCGAGGCGGCGGCGCGCCAGATGCGCCTCGGAATCAACTTCACGCGCCCCGCTCGGATCGAGCTCGAGTGCGCCGAGGCCGTGAGAGATCTCATCCCCGGTGCGGACATGGTCAAGTTCGCCAAGAACGGCTCCGATGTGACGACGGCGGCCGTGAAACTCGCGCGGGCGGCGACCGGGCGCGACCTCGTCGCTATCTGCCGGGACCACCCTTTCTTCTCGACGGACGACTGGTTCATCGGAACCACAACGTTGGCGGCGGGAATCCCGGACGCGGTCCGGCGCCTCACGATTAGCTTTCGATATAACGACCTGCCGGGGGCCGAGGCGCTCTTCCGCGAGCACCCCGGACAAATCGCCTGCGTCATCCTCGAGGCAGAAAGGATCGAAGAGCCGCGGGAACGGTTTCTCCATCGCCTCCGGGATCTTTGCCACGACAATGGCGCCATCTTCATCCTGGACGAGCTCATCACCGGCTTCCGCTGGAACCTGGGAGGGGCACAGGCGTATTTCGGCATCGAGGCCGACCTGTCGACCTTCGGCAAGGCGATCTCCAACGGATTCTCCGTGTCGGCTCTCGTCGGAAAGCGCTCGCTGATGGAGCTCGGCTCGCTCGATCACCATGAGGACCGAGTGTTCCTCCTTTCGACGACCCACGGCGCCGAAGCCCACGCGCTGGCTGCAGCGCTCGAGACGATGCGAATATACCGGGACGAAGGCGTCGTCGAGGTTCTCTGGCGACAGGGCGGGCGCCTTCGCCGCGGGGTCGAGGCCGCCGCGGCCGACGCCGGCGTCGCGTCTCATTTCGGCCTGCTCGGCCAGCCGTGTAGCCTCGTTTACGCCACTCGCGATGGAAAGGGGGCCACTCTCAGGCTTTCCGCGCGCTCTTCCTTCAAGAGCTCCTCCGGCGGGGAATCCTGGCCCCTTCCTTCGTCGTGAGCTACTCGCATACCGATGCGGACATCGACCGCACGGTCGACGCCGTACACGGGGCTCTCGGCATCTATCGGCGGGCCCTCGAGGACGGTATCGAAAAGTATCTCGACGGGCCTCCGGTCCGGCCGGTGTTCCCGCCTGCGGGCCCCTCGGTGATCCGCTGATGCTCGCGCTTCGGCTGCCCCCCGGGCGGCTGCGGCTGCTCTGCCTGGGCGCGCACTCTGACGACATCGAGATCGGCTGCGGAGGCACGATCCTTCGCCTGCTCGCCGAGCGAAAGGTCGAGGTGCACTGGATCGTCTTCAGCGCGACGGTGGACCGGGCAAGGGAAGCGCGCCGGGCCGCTTCGCTCTTTCTGGAGGGGTCGGCAGGATCGAAGGTCGTGGTCAGGCGATTCCGCGACGGGTTCTTTCCGGCGCAGTTCGCCGCGATCAAGGACGACTGCGAGAAGCTCAAGAAGCTGCCGCCGCCTGACCTGATCCTAAGTCCCGCACGCCTTGACGCCCACCAGGATCACCGAACGGTGGCCGAGCTCGTTTGGAACACGTTTCGCGACCATCTCGTGCTCGAGTATGAGATTCCCAAGTACGACGGGGATCTCGGCAACCCGGGATTCTTCGTGCCCCTCTCGAGAGACCTCTGTCGGAAGAAGATCGCGCTGCTTCGCAAGGCCTTTCGGTCGCAGACGCGACGCCGCTGGTTTCGGGACGACACCTTCTGGTCGCTGTTGCGCCTCCGTGGCATCGAGTCCAACGCCTCGTCTGGATTCGCCGAGGCCTTCTACTGCAGGAAGGCGATCCTCTAGGAACCGGGGCCGTCTGCAGAACTGCGTTGCGAGGTCCGAAGCCGCGAAGACCGTCACCAGCGAGACGCTATCCGCCTTGGCCGGGGTCCAAACCTGATAAAATAAAGGATTCTTAGAAGGTCGACAATGCGCTCGAGAACGCGCCGCACCAAGCGGTTGAAGGCGTCCCGTCCGGCTCAACGCGCCGTTCCCACCGGTCAGGAGGAGCCCGGAGAAGCTCCGCTTCGGATCGCGGTCGCAACGCGGCCGGCCCTCATTCGCGAGATCCTGTGTCGGGTCCTGGGTTCGGAGCCGGGCCTCGTCGTGGCCGGGCAGGCTTCGGACGAAACGACCCTGCGAGAGCTCCTTCGGACCGAGAAACCGCGTGTGCTCCTCTTCGACTTCGAGGCGCTCGGCCCGAGCGGAGAGGGCCTCATCTCGCGGTTGCGCCGGGAGTCCCCGACAACCCGGTTTCTCGTGCTCGCCACACGGTCGGGAGCCGATACCGTGGAGCGTGTGCTGCGGGCGGGTGCCTCGGGTCTCGTCGGCAAGGAGCTCGACGTCGAGACGGTCGTGCGGGCGATTCGAACCGTCGCCGCCGGCGAGGTCTGGGCTAACCGCCTCGTGACGGCCCACGCGCTCGAATACCTGGCCGGGCTTTCGGACCTCGGTGTGGCGCGCGGCGCCGCCAACGGTCATCTCACCCAGCGCGAAGCGGAGATCGTCACGGAGGTGGGTCTAGGCCTTCGGAACCGGGAAATCGCCGAAAAGCTCCGGATCAGCGAAAAGACGGTCCACACCCATCTGAACAATATCTTCCGCAAACTCCAGATGGGCAACAGGATCGCGCTCGCCCTGTTCGCGCGAGAGGTCATCCAGCGGCCATGACTCCGGCACCTAAGTGCTAGGGAGATTTCCGATCCAGGTATCGACTGTCCCGTCGATGGCCTCCTCCGGATCGGCCGATTAGAGTCTTACTCTTGGACCGGAGGATCGATCCCGTTGGTGGCCAGGGCGAAGGTGTTCCCCGCGAAGTCTGTGGTGCGACAGGCTGTCGTGTGGGCACTCTTGCTGTTCGCGGGGTTTGGGTCCATCGAGCTCTTCGGCCAGACGACCCTTCCCGCCTTCCGGGACAAGCCCCTCCCTTTCATCAACCTCAAGCTGCCCACTGCGGTCGCCTTCTCGCCGGACGGCCGAGTCTTCGTCGCGGAGAAGAAAGGGACCATAAAGGTCTTTTCGAGCCTGTCGGCCACAACCGCAACGACCTTCGCGGATCTTCGGATCAAGGTCTACAACAACTACGACCGCGGCCTGCTCGGGCTGGCCCTCGCACCCCAATTTCCCGGCGACGCCATACGTCTACGTGCTCTACACGTATGACGCGCCGATCGGCGGAACTGCGCCGATCTGGGGGAGCCCGGCGACGGAAGCGATCCGTGCCCGACACCCCCGGGAGCCACCGGCGACGGCTGCGTCGTGAGCGGCCGCCTGTCCCGGCTGCAGGCTTCCGGCGATGTGATGGTCGGGACCCGAACAAGTGCTCATCGAGGACTGGTTCCAGCAGTATCCGAGCCACTCGATCGGCAGCCTCGTCTTCGGTCCCGACGGCGCGCTCTACGCGACGGGCGGCGACGGAGCGAGTTACAACTTTGCGGACTACGGGCAGGATGGAAATCCCCTGAACCCGGGTGGCGACCCGCCCGTCGGAGTGGGCGGAGTTCAAACGCCACCTACCGCCGAGGGCGGGGCGCTCGCGGTCTCAGGCGCTCCGATCGACGTACCCGCGCACGAATCCCATCCCGCTCGGCGGAACCCTGATACGGATCGATCCCAACACGGGTGCCGGCCTGCCGGACAATCCGCTTTACTCCAATCCCGATGTGAACGCCAAGCGAGTGGTCGCCTACGGCTTGCGGAATCCGTTTCGGTTCACGTTCCGGCCGGGCACCTCCGAGATCTGGATCGGGGACGTCGGCTGGGGTACCTGGGAAGAGATCGACCGGCTGCAGACGACCTCGAGCGTCACCAACTTCGGCTGGCCCTGCTACGAAGGCGTCGGCAAGATGCCGAGCTACGACAACCTGAACCTGAACCTCTGCGAGAGCCTCTATGCGCAGTCGGGTGCCGTCAAGCCTCCCTACTACACCTACAACCATAGCGCGAAGGTCGTTCCGGGCGAGTCCTGTGCGGCCGGCAGCTCCTCGATTTCAGGCATCGCTTTCTACCCCCCCACGGGCGGCTCCTATCCTTCCACCTACCAGAACGCGCTCTTCTTCGGCGACTACTCTCGCCAGTGCATCTGGGTGATGTTGCCGGACGCAAACGGAAATCCGGATCCCTCGAACATCCAGACATTCGTTGCGGGCGCGAAGACTCCGGTCCAGCTCACGATCGGCCCTGGCGGGGATCTGTTCTACGTCGACATCATCGGCCAGACGATCCGGCGGATCCAGTACTTCGTTCCGGTGGCGGCGATCAGCGCGAGCCCCCTGAGCGGACCGGCCCCTCTGCAGGTCAGCTTCAGCGGGGCCGGCTCGACGCATCCGGATCCCACGGAGACCTTGAGCTACTCGTGGGACCTCGACGGCGACGGCAACTTCGGGGATGCCACGACGGTCGACACGAGCTATACGTTCACGAGTTTCGGAAGCCATACCGTGACGCTCAAGGTGACCGATACGCACGGCGGCGTGGACACGGAGTCCGTCGTCATCAGCGTCGAGAACAGCCCGCCGGTCCCGGTGATCACGACACCGCTGCCGAATCTGACGTGGAGGGTCAACGACGTCATTCCTTTCGCGGGATCTGCGACGGACCCGGAGGACGGGACGCTTCCGGCTTCCTCGCTGACCTGGTCGCTTCTGCTGCATCACTGCCCCTCGAACTGTCACGTTCACTTCCTGACGCATTCTCGGCAACTCCTTCGTGGCGCCCGACCACGAGTACCCCTCCCATCTCGAGTTGAAACTGACAGCGACGGATTCTCAGGGCTTGTCCGCGTCGACGTCCGTTTTTCTCTACCCACAAACCGTCACCTTGAATTTCGCGACGAACCCGACGGGCCTCCAGCTCTCGCACAATTCATTCAGCGGTCCCGCCCCATTCTCGAACGACGTCATGATCGGGTCGCAGAACTCCATTTCCGCGCCGTCGCCGCAGGTGCTGGGAGGCAGCAGCTACGAGTTCGTCTCCTGGTCCGACGGCGGCGCCGCGAGCCACAACGTCATCGCCCCGGACACACCTCCCACGTACACGGCGACCTTCGTTCTCCAACCTCCGCCGTCGGGGCTCTCCGCGAGTCCTTCGACGGTCGTCGGGGGGAACCCCTCGACGGGCACGGTCGTTCTCTCGGGCCCGGCCCCCCCTTCTGGCGCCGTCGTGGCGTTGACGAGCTCGAACTCGCCTCTGGCGAGCGTGCCCCCGAGCGTGACGGTCGCAGGCGGAGCGACGTCGGCCGACTTCCAAATCACGACTGCCGCGGTCTCGACCGATACGGGCGTGACCCTCTCCGCCTTTTACGGGGGAGGCAGCAAGACAGCGGTCTTGACCGTCACCGGCTCGAATGTCCCGCCATCCGTCGCGATCACGAGTCCCGCGCCGGGCGCCACGTTCACGGCGCCCGCGTCGGTCCTGATCCAGGCCTCGGCCTCCGACACGGACGGAACGATCACGAAGGTCGAGTTCTACTCGGGAGCGACCCTGCTCGGCTCGGCCACGTCGGCGCCCTACACCTACACCTGGAGCAACGTCCCGGCTGGCAACTACAGCCTCACCGCCGTCGCGACGGACGATGACCAGGCCACCACGACTTCCGGACCGGTGGCGATCACGGTGAATGCGCCCAACGTCCCGCCCAGCGTCGCGATCACGAATCCGGTACCCGGTGCGGTCCTGACGGAGCCCGCTTCACTGACCATCGACGCTTCCGCCTCCGATACCGATGGAGCCGTCACCCAGGTCGACTTCTATCAGGGCACGACCCTGCTCGGTTCCGATACCTCCGCGCCCTACTCCTTCGCGTGGAACAACGTTGGCGCCGGCAACTACTCCCTGACGGCGGTCGCGACCGACAACAGCGGGGCGACGACGACCTCCGGCCCCAGTCGCGATCACCGTGAACAGCCCCGCAGGCCTTCCCGCGCCCTGGCTCGACCAGGACGTCGGCGCGGTGGGACTCCCGGGCAGCGTGACCTATAGCAGCGGAACCTTCACCGTGGTCGGCTCCGGCACGAACATCTATGGGACCGCCGACGCCTTCCACTTCGTCTACTCAGCCGATGTCGGGAGACGGTGAGATCGTGGCCCGCGTCGCAAGCGTCGAGAACACGACCAACGGCTCCAAGGGCGGCATCATGATCCGGGACAGTCTGGCCGCCGACTCCTCGAACGTCGCTCTGATCATCACCGGAGGGAATCGAATCCAGTTCCAGGCGCAGGGATTCGACCGGTGCGTCGACCTCCTACTACAGCGGGTCCCAGCCGACGCCGGAATGGCTCCGGCTCGTCCGCAGCGGAAACACGTTCACCGCCTACCGCTCCGCCAACGGGATCAACTGGGCACAGTTCGCGATTCCGGTCACGGTCACGATGACTGCCAATGTCTGCGTCGGCCTCGTCATGTCGCAGCAACAACAACAGCGTCGTGGGAACAGCGACGCTGGACAGCGTAACTGTCGTCTCGGGGCCCCCGAACGCCCTGCCCTCCGTGGCCATCACGAGCCCGTCCGACGGTGCCTCGTTCACCGATCCGGCGAGCATTTCGATCGACGCCAGCGCTTCCGACAGCGACGGAAGCGTCAGCCGCGTCGATTTCTTCGATGGGACGACGCTGCTCGGTTCGGATACCTCGACTCCCTACAGCTACACGTGGAACTCCCCGCCCGCCGGCACCCACAGCCTGACGGCCGTTGCCACGGACAACATCGGCGCGACGGCCACTTCGAGCCCGGTCACGATCTCCGTCTCCTACACGCCGACCACGCAGCTTCCGCTTCCCTGGACGGAGCAGGACGTCGGGCGCAGTCGGTGTCGCCGGCATGGCAACCTACGCGGCGGGCGTGTTCCAGGTGAAGGGCTCGGGCACGAACATCGCGGGCGTCGCCGACGCGTTCCATTTCGTGTATCAGCCGATGTCGGGAGACGGTGAGATCGTGGCCCGTATCACGGGCGTCCAGAACACGACCAACAATTCCAAGGGCGGCATCATGATCCGGGAGAGCCTGGCGGCCGACTCCGCCAACGCCGCCATGATCATCACCGGAGGAAACAGGTTCCAGTTCCAGGTCCGCAGCTCGACGGGCGCCAGCACCTCCAACTGGACCGGGAGCCAGACCCCGCCCCACTGGGTCAAGCTCGTTCGCTCCGGCGACACGATCACGGCCTACCGGTCCTCCAATGGCGTCAGCTGGACCCTCTATGCCGCCTCCCCGATCACGGTCCCGATGTCCGGCAGCGTCTACGTTGGCCTGGTCATGACGAGCAACAACAACAGCGTTCTCGGGAACAGCCACGCTGGATGGCGTGAGCGTCGTTTCGGGGCCCCCGAACGCCTCGCCTTCGCCGCAATCACGAGCCCGCCCGAGGGCTCTCGATCACCGATCCGGCGAGCATCACGATCGAGGCGGACGCTGCCGACAGCGACGGAAGCATCAGCGAGGTCGATTTCTTCGCGGATGCGACCCCTCTTGGGACCGATACGACGGAGCCCTACAGCTACGAATGGGACACGCCGCCGCCCGGGAGCCACAGCCTCACGGCCAGAGCCATGGACAACCTCGGAGCAACCGCAACCTCGAGCCCGGTCGCCGTTTCGATTTCCTACACGGGGAGCGAGCAGCTTCCGCCCCCCTGGACGAACCAGGACGTTGGGGCGGTCGGCGTCGCCGGTACGGCAACCTACGCAGCGGGCGTGTTCCAGGTGAGGGGCTCCGGGTCGAACATCGGCGGTACCTCCGATGCGTGCCAATTCGTCTACCAGCCGATGTCCGGCGATGGGGAGATCCTGGCCCGGGTCACCCAGATCGAGCCCACGACCCCCGGCTCCAAGGCCGGACTCATGATCCGGGACAACTTGTCGGCCGACGCATCGAACGTCGCTCTTCTCATCACCGGCGGAGACAGGATCCGGTTCCAGCGTCGCACCGACACCGGTGCCACGACCTCCACCTGGAGCGGGTCCCAGACCCTGCCTTCCTGGATTCGCCTCGTCCGCAACGGCGACACGTTTGAAGCCTATCGATCCTCCGACGGGGTCAACTGGACACCGTTTGCGCACCCGGTCACGGTTTCGATGACCGGGGACGTCTACGTTGGTCTGGCCATGACGAGCCACAACAACAGCGTGCTCGGCACCGCGACTTTCGACAACGTCGCCGGGAACCTCTGAGCGCCCGGCAAGACTTCGATCGCATCGTCGTCGGCGGCGGAATCGTGGGTCTCGCGGTGGCTCGCGAAATCCTGCGCCGCCGGCCGGGTCTGCGGCTCGCCCTGCTCGAGAAGGAAGCCGCCATCGCGCGCCACCAGAGCGGCCACAACAGCGGCGTCATCCATTCGGGTGTGTACTACAAGCCAGGCTCGCTCAAGGCGAGGCTGTGCCTGGAGGGCCGCCGCCGGCTCCTCGAGTTTTGCGACGAAAAGGCGATTCCGTATCGAATTGACGGCAAGCTGATCGTCGCGGTCGAAGATCGGGACCTCGCGCCGCTCGCGGAGATCTTCGCGAGGAGCCAGGCCAACGGCGTCGTCGGGATCGAGCGGCTCGGGCCGGCGGGGATACGGGAGCACGAACCCCATGCGCGAGGCCTCGAGGCGATCCGCGTGCCGGGCACCGGGGTCGTAGACTACCGGGCCGTCGCGGCGGCCCTGGCGGACGACGTCCGAAGCCGGGGAGGAACGATTCTGCTCGCAAAGCAGGCTGTCCGCATCGAGCAGCGGGGCGACGATGGGAGCGTGGACATCGCGGGTGGCGTCATCCGCGCCTCGAAGATCATTGCCTGCGCGGGTCTCCAGTCCGACCGCCTCGCCGCGCTGCCGGGCCGGACCGAGGAGTTACGCATCGTCCCTTTTCGCGGCGACTACTTCGTTCTGCGACCGGAGGCGAGGCATCTGGTCCGCTCCATGATCAATCCGGTGCCGGATCCGAGGTTCCCGTTTCTCGGAGTCCATTTCACGCGGCGTATCGATGGAGAGGTCCTCGCCGGTCCGAATGCCGTCCTGGCTCTGGCGCGGGAGGGATACGGGCGTTTCCGCTTCCGCCTCGCCGACGACTGGAGCACGTTCTCCTGGCCCGGCTTCTGGCGCTTTGCGCGACGGCACCTGTGGACCGGCATGGGCGAGATGTGGCGCGACTACGTGAAGGCCGCATACCTCCGGCGCCTCCAGTCGTTCGTTCCGGAGGTGCGCTCGGAGGACCTGCTCCCCGGTCCCTGTGGAATCCGGGCCCAGGCGCTCCGCCGCGATGGAAGCCTCGTGGACGACTTCGTGATCCAGCAGAACAGAAGCGTTACGCACGTCGTCAACGCTCCGTCGCCGGCGGCGACCTCGTCGCTCGCCATTGCGCGGGAGATCGCCGATCGGGTGGAAGGAGCGGGGGACTCCGCCAGCCCCTCCTCCTGAAGCGTCGTCAGGCGCCGAAGGGGATGGCCGTTGAGGAGAACCGCCCGGGCTCGCAGAGACGGCGGTACCGAGACAGGTCCGTCCGCGATTCGGGCGAACCCTCCCTTCTTGCCCGGAAAGCGCGGGAAACGGGGCGGCCGGAAACCGGCGCAGTGGCCGTGGGCCTGGCACCTAAGTCGTAGGGGACTTTCCCATCGAGGCTCGACTCTGCTGTCGATTTACCCCCCGGGCGCTGCCGCCTAAAGTCTTCCCGACAGATGACGCTCATCCAGTTCGTGACGTCGCGGCGGGCGCTTTCCGCGAATGGGACGGCGCGCCGGATCGTCGTGTCGGGTGCACTGCTGCTCCTCTTCGCTGCCGACCCGGGGAATCTCCTCGGCCAGACGACCCTGCCGGCGTTTCGAGACAAGACCGTTTTCACCGGGCTGAGCTCCCCCACGGCGGTGGCCTTCTCGCCGGACGGCCGAGTCTTCGTGGCGGAGAAGAGAGGCACGGTCAAGGTGTTTTCCAACCTCTCGGACACGACCCCAACCGTCTTCGCGGACCTCCGCGCCAAGGTCTACAACAACTGGGACCGGGGTCTGCTCGGACTGGCACTGCACCCCAATTTTCCGACGACCCCCTATGTCTATGTCCTCTACACCTACGACGCGGCGATCGGTGGAACGGCTCCTCGGTGGGGCCCGGGTGACGGCAGCAGCGACCCCTGCCCGGATCCGCCCGGCTTCACGAACGACGGCTGCGTGGTGAGCGGGCGTCTGTCCCGACTCCAGGCCTCCGGCGACGTGATGGTCGGGCCCGAACAGGTGCTCGTCGAGGACTGGTTCCAGCAGTACCCGAGCCACTCGATCGGAAGCATCGCCTTCGGACCCGACGGAGCTCTCTACGCAACCGGCGGCGACGGGGCGAGCTTCAACTTCGCCGACTATGGACAGGATGGAAATCCTCTGAATCCGGGCGGCGATCCACCGGTCCCAGTCGGCGGTGTCCAGACGCCGCCCACGGCCGAGGGCGGGGCGCTGCGGTCGCAGGATCTGCGGACCACGACCGGCACGGACCCGGTGACCCTGGACGGAACCCTGATTCGGATCGACCCCGATACGGGCGCGGGCCTGCCGAGCAATCCGCTCTTCTCCAATCCCGACGTGAACGCGAAGAGGATCGTCGCCCACGGCCTGCGCAACCCCTTCCGGATGACCTTCCGCCCGGGAACCAACGAGATCTGGATCGGCGACGTGGGTTGGAACACCTGGGAGGAGATCAACCGGGTCCAGACGACGACGGCCATCACCAACTTCGGGTGGCCCTGCTACGAAGGGGTTGGCCGTATGTCGAGCTACGACAATCTGAACCTGAACATCTGCGAGAACCTCTACAACGAGGCAGGCGCCGTCAAGGCCCCTTACTACACGTACAACCACGGTGCCAGGATCGTGCCTTCCGAATCGTGCCCGACGGGCAGCTCGTCGATCACGGGGCTGGCTTTCTACACGGGAGGGACCTATCCCGCCGAATACCAGGGCGCGCTCTTCTTCAGCGACTACTCCCGCCGCTGCATCTGGGCAATGATGCCCGGCTCGGGGGGGGCTCCCAACCCCTCGAACCTTCGGACGTTCGTTGCGGGCGCGGCGACACCCGTCCAGTTGACGATCGGGCCCGGCGGAGACCTCTTCTACACGGACATCGCGGGCGGGACCATCCGCCGGATTCAGTACTTCGTTCCGGTTGCGGCCATCTCGGCCGATCCCGTGAGCGGCCCGGCTCCCCTCGTGGTCAATCTCAGCGGGGCCGGCTCGACGCATCCGGATCCGACCGAAACCCTCAGCTACTCCTGGGATCTCGATGGCGACGGCAACTTCGGGGACGCCGCAACGGTCCAGACGACTTACACCTTCACCGGCGTCGGAAGCCACACGGTGACGCTGCGCGTGACCGACACGCACGGGAGCGCCGACACCGAGTCGGTGGTCATCAGCGTCGACAACGCCCCCCCGGCCCCGGTGATTTCAGCGCCGCTGCCGACACTCACCTGGAGGGTCAACGACGTCATCAACATTGCAGGATCCGCGACCGACCCGCAGGACGGGACCTTGCCGCCGTCGGCGCTGACCTGGTCTCTCGAACTGCATCACTGCCCTTCGAACTGTCACACCCACCCTCTGTCGGTCCTCGGCAGCTCATTTGTCGCCCCGGACCACGAGTACCCTTCGCACCTCGAGCTGAAGCTGACGGCGACCGATTCGCAGGGTCTCCAGGCATCGACGTCCGTCTTTCTCTACCCGCAGGCGGTCGCCCTCGTCTTCGCGACGAGCCCTCCGGGTCTGCAGCTCTCGCACAACGCCACAAGCGGTGCGGCTCCGTTCTCGGAGAGCGTCATCATCGGATCGCAGAACTCGGTGTCCGCTCCGTCGCCGCAGGTGCTCGGAAACAGCAGCTACGAGTTCGTGTCCTGGTCCGACGGCGGTGCCGCGAGTCACAACCTCATCGCTCCGGCCACACCGGCCACTTACACGGCGACATTCGTCCTGCAGCCTCCGCCCACATCACTCTCGGCCAATCCGTCCCCCGTGGTGGGAGGCAACACTTCTACCGGCACCGTCTTTCTTTCGGGGCCGGCCCCAGCTTCCGGTGCGGTCGTGGCATTGACCAGCTCCAATTCGCCGGTGGCCGGCGTGCCCCCGAGCGTGACGGTCGCGCCGGGCACCACCTCGACCACCTTCCCCATCACGACCGCGGTGGTTTCGAGCGACACCTCCGTCACCCTCACCGCCCTCTACGGGGGGGGCAACTCGGCGACGGTCCTGACGGTGACAACCCGACCGAACGTCCCGCCCTCCGTTGCGATCACGAACCCCTCGCCGGATGCCACATTCGCAGCACCGGCCATCGATCACGATCGACGCCACTGCCTCCGACACGGATGGGAGCCGTGACCCAGCGTGGATTTCTACCAGGGCACGACCCTGCTCGGTTCCGACACCTCCGCGCCCTACTCCTTCGCGTGGAACAACGTTGGCGCCGGCAACTACTCTCTGACGGCGGTCGCGACCGACAACAGCGGGGCGACGACGACCTCCGCCCCAGTCGCGATCACCGTGAACAGCCCCGCAGGCCTTCCCGCGCCCTGGCTCGACCAGGACGTCGGCGCGGTGGGACCCCCGGGCAGCGTGACCTATAGCAACGGAACCTTCACCGTGGTCGGCTCCGGCACGAACATCTACGGGACCGCCGACGCCTTCCACTTCGTCTCTCAGCCGATGTCGGGAGACGGTGAGATCGTGGCCCGCGTCGCAAGCGTCGAGAACACGACCAACAACTCCAAGGGCGGCATCATGATCCGGGACAGTCTGGCCGCCGACTCCTCGAACGTCGCTCATGATCATCACCGGAGGGAATCGGATCCAGTTCCAGCGCAGGGATTCGACCGGTGCGTCAAGACCTCCAACTACAGCGGGTACCAGCCGACGCCGGAATGGCTCCGGCTCGTCCGCAGCGGAAACACCTTCACCGCCTACCGCTCCGCAAACGGCGATCAACTGGGCACAGTTCGGCGATTCCGATCACGGTCCCGATGACTGCAAATGCCGTGGGTGGCCTCGTCATGAGCAGCAACAACAACAGCGTCGTGGGAACAGCGACGCTGGACAGCGTAACTGTCGTCTCGGGCCCCCCGAACGCCTTGCCCTCCGTGGCCATCACGGGCCCGTCCGACGGTGCCTCGTTCACCGATCCGGCAGCATTTCGATCGACGCCAGCGCTTCCGACAGCGACGGAAGCGTGAGCCGCGTCGATTTCTTCGATGGGACGACGCTGCTCGGTTCGGATACCACGACTCCCTTCAGCTACACGTGGAACTCCCCGCCCGCCGGCACCCGCAGCCTGACGGCCGTTGCCACGGACAACATCGGCGCGACGGCCACTTCGAGCCCGGTCACGATCTCCGTCTCCTACACGCCGACCACGCAGCTTCCGGCTCCCTGGACGGAGCAGGACGTCGGGCGCGGTCGGTGTCGCCGGCATGGCCACGTACGCGTCGGGCGTGTTCCAGGTGAACGGGCTCGGGCACGAACATCGCCGGCATCTCCGACGCGTTCCATTTCGTGTATCAGCCGATGTCGGGAGACGGTGAGATCGTTGCCCGTATCACGGGCGTCCAGAACACGACCAACAATTCCAAGGGCGGCATCATGATCCGGGAGAGCCTGGCGGCCGACTCCGCCAACGCCGCCATGATCATCACCGGAGGAAACAGGTTCCAGTTCCAGGTCCGCGCCTCAACCGGAGCTAAGACCTCCAATTGGTCCGGAAACCAGACGCCGCCTCATTGGGTCAAGCTCGTCCGCAGCGGGGACACGTTCACCGCCTACCGATCCTCCAACGGTGTGTCCTGGACACTGTATGCGGCATCGCCGATCACGGTCCCGATGTCCACCAACGTTTACGTTGGCCTGGTCATGACCAGCAACGACAACAGCGTGGTCGGGATGGCCACGCTCGACAGCGTCGCCAAGACCCCCTGAGCCAAGACCCACCCTTCGACCGAATCGTCGGCGGCGGCATCGTCGGACTCGCCGTGCCTCGCGAGATCCTTCGGCGCCTGAGCTCCCTCGTCGTCGGCAACCTCGCCGCTCGCCATCGCGCGGGAGATCGTGGACCGGTCGAATGACCGGAGTCCACGGGGGCTAGCTGAGAAGGTCCGGACGAACTCTCAGCCTCCGAAGGCTGGGGCGGGGCCCTTCACTCGCGACCGCTCCGGCGTATCCCGGGGCGGGAGACACATCCTCCAGCCACCAACTCTCCCCCGCCCGCCCGGAGCTACTCTCGAGCAAGGCAGCGGGCTCGTCTGGCGCGAGAGAGACGGAGAAGCTCTTCAATGGATGGGAGAGCCCCTCGCCAAGAGCCTTGACGTAGGCCTCCTTGCGCGTCCAGCAGGAGAAAAACGCCCGAGTCTTCAGCTCGGGTGCGAGACCCCGAAGCGCCGCCACCTCACGGGGCGAGAAGAATCGCCGCGCGATCTGCTCGAGAGAAGCCCGAGGATGGATCCGCTCGACGTCCACGCCGAAGCGGGCCTCCGTTCCAAGGCCAAGGAGCACGACCTCGTCCGAATGCGAGAGATTGAATCGAAGGGTCGGTTCCCCCGGCCCGGCCTCGAGGAAGGGCTTTCCGTGAGCGGCAACGGCGAAGCGGAGACGCTCCGGCCGGAGGCCGAGGTATCGACCCAGCAGACATCGCAGCACTCCTCGACCCAGGAGGAAGGCGATTCGATCCTTCTCGAAGCGGAATCGCTCGCACCGCGCTCGCTCCAAGTCATCGAGCGTGGCCTCGAGCCGGCCCAGACACGGCTCCAACGGGCCGGCCTCCGCCAACCAGATGTGGATCTCGTCGGGCCCGATCGCGGGAACTTCCGCCGGATTCTCCCAGCCGGGACGTCCCGCGAGCGGCTCTGCCCGTCTGCCGGAAGGGCACATCTGCGGCGATTCGCTCGGGCTCCTCACCCGATGAGCCTCCCATCCTCCGGCAGGCCCTCGAGCCGGAGAGGTTCGGCTCCTCGCAGCAAGCCCAGGATTTCCAGATAAGCGCGGCGGTAGTGACCGGAGAAGACGACGTTGTGCCAGTTGACCACGAAGCATCCTCCGTGAGCCCTCACGCGGGACACGAGATCGCGAACCCTGGAAATCCGCTCGGCATCGTCTCGGGCCGGTTGGCGGAAGAAGTTGTTGTCCATGAGCGTCATGGGCACCTCCCAGATCGGAAGCGTCTCACGGCGCTCGACGTCGAACGGCCGGAAGGGGCGGCAGGTCCCTCCCCCGAAGCCCATGTGATCGCTGTAGCCGAGCGTGGAGTCGACCCGGATTCCCAGCTCGCAGAAACTGCGCCAGGTCGAGGGAGCATAGAAGGCGAGAAAGTGGCAGCGAGTGGCGGGCCAGGCGGCGGGGTCGGCCTGACGGAGGTGATTCCACTCGGCGCGCAGCCCCGCCGCGCTTCGATGGGCATCGAGGCCGACGTGAAGCCCGATGCGTCCGCCGGCCGCGCGAATCGCCGCGATCACGTCCCGCGAGGCAGGACCCAGAATGTCGTAGCTCGCGTCGACGCGGTGTGTCCCGTTTGCCATCAGGAAGAAGAACGACGGGAACCCGAACCGGGCATCGAGCTTCGTGATGCGTGCGAAGAGATCCGCTTCGCTTTGCAGCGCGAACGCCCTCCGCGTCCCATCGGCGAGCCCGATCAACCCCGTCCCCAGCCGGCGGCCGCGAATGGCCTCACGGTAGAACGTCCGAAGCGCGTTTTCCGCGTTCTCCCGAAACCCCCTGACACCGATGCCCGAATCGACGTCGTGCGTCACGAAGGCGCGGAAGGGTTCTCTCCGAAAACGGACATTCGCCCCGAGCGCCTCGAGCCAGCCCTCCAGAAGCGCCGCGTACTCGTCGACCAGGGGCCGATCGGCGATGCCCTCGGCAACGGCCCGGAAGAGCTTCTGCGGCAGGCGGCCGAACTCGTCGCGTTCCCGGATGAGGGTCTCCTCGTAGCGGGAGATCCAGAAGAACGTGGAAGCGACGATGTCGGCTCCTGTCACGATGCGGGTCACCGATCCGGTGGCGGCGTCTCGGACGACTTCGGCCTCGGGAGGCCGGGCGTCCGAGACGTAGGGAAGCACGAGGGGATCCCGGAGGCGCTCGCTCGGCCGGGCGTGCAGCGCCTCGAGGGGGAGGCGCCCGAGCGGAGAGCGCGGCAGACTCGACTCCCGACCGTAGTGCTCCCAGAGTCTCGTTGCCGCGGGAATCACGAGCTGTCGGCAGTGTTCGAAAGCAACCGGATCCGTTCCGTAGGAGATCAAGGTGGCGTCGCGCGACAAACCCGACGGCGCACCGCGGTGAAAGAAGACCGGCGCGTCCGCACCGGCGAGCAGCACCCGCCAGGCGTACTGCGCGGCCTCAGGCTCGGGAACGTCGACGTGGATGTGGATCGCGCCGGGCACGCTACCGCTTGAGGGCCCCATCCACCCGTCGATCGAGCCCGTGCGCCCTCTCGACCGCCCGGTCGAGGCATTCTCGCAGCTTCTCCGCCAGGATCGCCGCCTGCGGCTCGTCGACGATCTCCCCGTGATAGCCGGGCACGGTGTACACCTCCACACCGCCCGCCGCGAACGCGCTCCAGCCGAGGGTCCGATCGAGCGCGTATTCCGGAGGCTGGCGTCTCGCGCGAAAGAGCGTCAGACGGCCCGAATAGCGTTGGAGGGGCCGGTAATTCTCGGCCGCCGTCTCGATCGCGGCGCGCACCTGCTCCAGCTCCCGGGGAACCTCCGAGGCGCGGCCGAACAGGACCCTCGCGCGGATTGCCAGCTTTTCCTTCAGGTAGGCGAGCGGCGCCCCCTTGCGGAGCCCCGTGTAGAAGCGGCCGAGCCTCCGGCGCCCCTCGCCGAACATGACGCGAATCAGCTTCTCGGGGATCAGGTCGCCGTGTCCGGGCGCCCAGGTGTCGAAGAGAGCGATGACGGCCACCCGTTCTCCGCGGGCAGCCAGCTGGCAGGCCATCTCGTAGGCGACGGTGCCACCGGCGGAGTGCCCGCCGAGATAGTAGGGGCCGGAAGGCTGGAGCTTCCGGATCTCGGCAAGGTAGCGTCTCTGCCATTTCCAGAACCGGGGTCGCCGTGGCGGCCCCCTCGACGAACGACTTCGCCTGCAGGCCGTAGAACGGCTGATCCGGCCCGAGGCGGCGCGCGAGCGACCGGTACGGCAGGACGCCCCCGCCCGCCGCGTGCACGCAGTAAAACGGCGGGCGCGAGCCGCCGGTCTGGATCGGAACGAGGGTCGACCAGAGCGCGCTCCCTCCGCGCTGCCGAATCAGCTCCGCGAGCTGCCTCACAGTCGGCGCCTGGAAAAGGGCCGACAGCGGCAAGCGGCGCCCGGTCGCCTTCTCGATCTCGGCGAAGAGCCGCACCGCGAGCAGGGAGTGCCCCCCGAGGTCGAAGAAATTGTCGTCGAGTCCGACGGGGCCTGCCCCGAGAACCGATTCCCAGGTCGTTACGAGATGCAATTCGAGCGCATCCTCCGGTTCCTGATAGTCTCCGTCGACTTGCCGTCGGAGGGGATCCGGCGCCGGCAGGGCCGCTCGATCCACCTTGCCGTTGGGCAGGCGTGGGAGTCCCGGCAGCTCGATGAACGCGGCGGGGACCATGTTGTCGGGAAGGTTCTCGGCGAGTAGCCGCCGCAGCTCGCCGGGCGAAGCCGGCGGCCCGGAGGAGCGAACGACGTACGCCACGAGCCTCCGGTCCCAGGGCGCGTCCTCGCGCACCACGACGACCGAATCGAGCACGCCGGGGCACGCTCGAAGGGCCGCCTCGATCTCCCCGAGCTCGACACGGACGCCGCGAATCTTGACCTGATCGTCGAGGCGGCCAAGAAACTCGAGGACGCCATCCGGACGCCATCGCGCGCGGTCACCGGTCCGGTAGACACGACCGGACTGGCCTTCTCGAAATGGATCCGCTGTGAACCTCTCGGCGGTCAGCTCCGGCCGGCGGAGGTATTCGAGCGCCAGTCCTTCTCCGCCGATCCACAGGTCTCCAGCGACTCCGATCGGAACGAGCTGTCCCCGAGGGTCGGTCACGTAGGCCCGCGTATTGGAGATCGGCCGCCCGATCGGCAAGGGTCTCGATCCCGCCTCGCCCCGGCAGACCCAGAACGTCGCATCGATCGTCGCTTCCGTCGGGCCGTAGAGATTGATGAGCTCGACAGGGAGCGTGGCGAGGAGCTTTCGGGCGGTGTCAGGCGGCAGCGGTGCTCCGCCGCAGAAGACCCTCCTGAGGGAACCGCAATCCCGCAGGTCCTCGTCCTCGAGGAGCATCACCAGCAGGGACGGAACGACCTGGAGCACCGTGGCGCCATGTCGGCGGATCGTCGCGATCAGATCCGACGTGTCATGGTGCCCCTGCGGCCCGGCCATGACGAGCCTCGCCCCGCACAGAAGCGGCGCCCAGAATTCCCAGACCGAGGCATCGAAGCTCACGGGAGTTTTCTGAACGACGGCGTCGCCAGTCGACAGGGGAAACTCCCGCTGCATCCAGGCCATGTGATTGACGATCGCCCGGTGCGGAATCACGACACCCTTCGGTGTCCCTGTCGAGCCCGATGTGTAGAGGACGTATGCGGCCTCCTCCGGGGAGGCTCGGTCGACGTGCGGCGGCTCGCTCGCATAAGCCAGGATCGGAAGGCTCATGTCGAGACACACCACCTCGAGGTGGTCCCGCAAAGGGAGGGATTCGGGCGGCGGACTCCCGGTGACGAGAATCCCGAAGCGCGCATCCTCGAGCATGAACGCCAGTCGTTTTTCTGGATAGGTCGGGTCGAGGGGAACGTAGGCGGCGCCCGATTCAAGAATGGCAAGAAGGCCCACCACGAGCTCGAGGGAGCGCTCGAGGCTGATCCCCACAAGGATACCGGGGCCCGCCCCGAGCTCCCGAAGGCGCCGCGCGAGCGCGCGCGAGCGCCGCTCGAGCTCGCGGTACGTGAGCCTGCGATCCCCGTGCTCCACGGCGATCGCGTCCGGCGACCGGCCGGCTTGCTCCCAAACCAGCTCGTGGAGGGTTTTCTGGCGCGGGTACTCCCGCGCCGTCGCATTCCAATCGCCAAGAAGCAGGCGGGTCTGGTCCTGGGTCAGGAGCGGAATCCGCGACACCGTCCGCGATGGATCCGCCGCGATCCCCTCGAGCAGCGCTTCGAAGCAGGCGGCCATACGCGCGATCGTCGGTTCCTCGAAGATGTCGGTCGCGTATTCGAACACGAGCTCGACCCCGTCCTCCTCCACGATCGCGAGCAGTCTGAGGTCGAACTTCGCGGACGCGTCGGGCAGCTCGAGCGGCTCGACGGCGAGCCCCTCGATCGCCAACGGTTCGCCGGGCGCGTTGTCGAGCTCGAACATGACCTGAAACAGCGGGGAATGGGCGAGACTCCGTTCCGGACGCAGCTCCTCGACGAGCTTCTCGAAGGGGAGGTCCTGGTGCTCGAAGGCCTGAAGTGCGATGTCACGAGTCCTCGCCAGCAGCACCGCAAACGGCGGATCGTCCGAGAGGTCCCCGCGCAAGACGAGCGTATTTACGAAGAACCCGATGAGACTCTCCGTCTCGAAACGGTTGCGCCCGGCAATGGGCGTTCCAACCGGAACGTCCTGCTGACCACAGAAGCGGCCGATGAGAACCTGAAACGCTGCGAGAAGGGTCATGAAGAGTGTGGCGTTCTCCTGTCGGGACAAGGACTCGAGAGCCGCCGTGAGCTCCGGCGACAGCCTGCGGCGTACGTCCGCGCCCCGGAAGGCTCGCCGTGGCGGGCGCGGCCGATCGGCAGGCAGATCGAGAACCGGCAGTTCGCCCGAGAGATGCTGCTTCCAGAACGAGAGCTGGCCGGCAAGCCTCTCACCCTGTAGCCACGTTTGCTGCCAGGCAGAGTAGTCGGCGTACTGAATGGGGAGCTCTGGCAGCTGCGCGTCCCGTCCCGTCGAGAAAGCCAAATAAAGCTCTTCGAGTTCTCGGTAGAGGACACCCATCGACCAGTCGTCCGAGACGATGTGGTGCATCGTCAGAAGAAACCAATGCTCTCGGGGCGCGAGCTTCAGAACCCTTGCGCGCAGGAGCGGGGCCCTCGCAAGGTCGAACGGCGTAATGGCTTCCGCCTCGGCTAGGCGCCGCGCCTCGGCTTGTCTCGCTTCGGCCGGGATCGCCGTCAGATCGACGAAGGGAACCGCGAGGGCGACATCCTCGAGACAGGCGGAGGGCTCTCCATTGCTCCCCCCGAAGGATGTCCTCAGGATTTCGTGACGCTGCACGATCTCCTGAAGCGCCCTTTCGAGCGCGCTTCGGTCGAGATCTCCACGCACGACGAACGACTCCGGGACGTTGTAGAGGGACCGCGTCGGATCGAGGCGGTCGAGAAACCAGAGGCCAGCGGTATGTAGATGTAGTCCCGGATCCAGAAGGAAAGAGACATGTGCCAACGCCTCCAGAAGTCACCGATGCTCCTGGCGATGTAAGGATTGTTGAAGTTCTCCGGAAGCTTGAAGCCGGCCAGGAGTCCCAACCCGATGATCAGGTGCGTGTAGCCGGCGAATGTGAAATAGAACTGAAATGAGTTCGCCACCGCTCCGAGCCAGAACTTCCACGTTGGGACGCCTTCCAACAAGAGGATCCGCTCAAGGACGTACGGCTGGATCAGGTGGGCGGCGATGAGCATGGGAAAGCCCCGGGCCAGCCGGCGAAGAACCTCCATCGCGTCATGATGCACCTGCTGGAAATCTTCGACCCTGGCGATCGGGCCCATGAAGAGCATGGGAAGGAAGAACATCTGGGCCAACCCGCTCCCGAGCGTCACCGTGCCCCGCGAATAGGCGCTGACAAGGTAGGCGATGGCTCGAAAGCCCAGGTAGGAAAGGCTCGGAAGCCCTGAAGGCGCTGCGCAAACGAGAGCGGAGCGGGTCCCGCCGCCCGTCGAGGGATGGCTGCTCCGGCCCCGCGCGGCGCGGGGGCCACCGAGAGCCGCCGTTCGAGGAGCGCCCGCTTCTCGGGGGATGGGTCTTGCGATCCGGGCCGCGAGATCGTCCATGATTTCGGGGTTATGCCGGGCGAGGTGGGACTGGAGGCTTCGAGGCATCCTCCGCTGAGCTCGTCGAGGAGTCGCGCGAGCTCGCCGGGAGCCGATCGGCTCGCCTGCGCCTGGGCGATCGCAAGGGCAAGTCCGCCGACCGTTGGCGCTTCGAACAGGGACCGCAGCGGAAGCTCCATCGAGAAGGCCTCGCGCACCCGCGAGACGACTTGAGTTGCCAGGAGCGAGTGGCCGCCGAGATCGAAGAAGTTATCTTCCACCCCGACGCGATCGACCCGGAGGAGCTCTCCCCAGATCTCCGCCAGCGTCTGTTCGACGGGCGTTCGCGGCGCCACGAACCCGTACGCCGACTCGCGCGACCGTCCCGGTTCCGGAAGTCGCCTTCGGTCGACCTTACCGCTTTCCGTCCGCGGCAGGGAATCCAGGACGACGAAGGCGGCCGGCACCATGTAGCCTGGAAGGCGCTCCTTCAGGTGCGCGCGAAGCTCGGACAACGGAGGCGCGGTCCCCGGCTCGAGAACGACGTAACCGGCCAGGCGGGTCTCCGAGCCAATCTCGAAGGTCACCACTGCCGCTTCACGTACCGCCGGGTGCTCTTCGAGAGCCGCCTGCACCTCGGCAAGCTCGATTCGGAATCCGCGGACCTTGACCTGCTCGTCCAGCCGACCCAGAAACTCGAGGTTTCCGTCCGGGAGGTACCGGACACGATCGCCCGTTCGATAGATCCGCCCGCCTGGAGGACCGAAGGGATCCGCGCCAAAACCCTCCGCGGTCCGCTCCGGTTGGCCCAGATAGCCCCGGGCGACGCCCTCGCCTCCGATCCAGAGCTCTCCGGCGGCGCCGGTCGGGCACAGGCCGCCATGCGCATCCACGACGTACACGCGAACGTTGGAGATCGGCCTGCCAATGGGCACGCTCGCGCAAGCCGGCGGATCGCCCTCGGCGGGCTCGTAGAGCGTCGCCGTGATCGTCGTTTCGGTCGGCCCGTAGCCGTTCAGCCAGCGGACGGAGGGTGGGACATGACGCTTCCACCAGTCGAGGCGCTCGGGGTGCACCCGCTCGCTCCCTGCGATGACCAGCCGCAACGACGGCGGCAGAGAGCGACCTGAGCGAGAGAGCTCCAGGACCCACTCGTGCCAGAAACCCGCCGGAAGATTCACCACGGTCGGACGACGCTGCACGAGAAGCCGCTCGAACTCCGCGACCCCGATCGCCTCGCCCGGGCGAAAGACGACCGCACCTCCCGCGGCCCAGGTCGGAAAGATCTCTTCGGCCGAAACGTCAAAAGAGAGCGACGCGAACTGAAGAACGCGATCGTCGGGCCGCAGAGCATACCGTCGTCGCATCGTCACCGCATGATTGACGACGGAGCGATGCGTCACCATCACGCCCTTGGGCCGCCCCGTCGATCCGGAGGTGTAGAGGATGTACGACAGATTGCTCGGCTCGACTCCGCCTGGAGGCAGGGGCGCCGCATCCCCCCTGTCGAGATCCTCCCGCTGCCGGTCGACGGACACGGTCTGCCATGGCCCTTCCCCAACGATCGGCGCCAAACGCGACTTCGTCAGGAGCACTCGCGCGCCGGAGTCTTCGAGGAAGAACCGCAGCCGCGCACCGGGATATGAGGGGTCGAGCGGGAGGTAGGCACCGCCTGCCTTCAGAACGCCGAGTAGAGCGACCGGGAGGTCCAGGGAACGCTCGAGCAATATCCCGACAGGCGCGTCCGGCCCGACCTCGAGCTCTCGGAGTCGGATCGCGAGGCGGTTGGCGCGACGGTCCAATTCGCCATAGGAAAGCGTCTGGCCCTCGAACTCCGCGGCCACCGCCGTAGGCTCTCGTGCCGCCTGCGCCTCGAAGAGATTGTGCAGACAACTTTCCGACGGAAACTCCGCGGAACTGGCATTCCAGGTCAACACCAGGCGTTCGCGCTCCGCGGGCGTCATCAGCGGCAGGTCGGAGACCGGACGTCCGGGGTTGATCGCAATCCCCTCCAGCAAGACCTCGAAATTCTCCAACCACCGACGCACCGTCGGGCGGTCGAAGAGGTCGGTGTTGAATTCCATCGAGGTTGCGAGGCCGCGTTCCTGCAGCGACATGTCGAGTGTCAGATCGAAGTTGGAAACCTGCGTGTCGATTTCGATGTTCTCCAGATCGAGGCCGGTCATGTGGGGATAGCCAATGGGATAGTTTTCGAATGCGAACATCACCTGGAAGAGCGGAGGATGGGCGAGATCCCGCTCGGGCTGCAGCTCCTCGACGAGCCTCTCGAACGGCAAGTCCTGGTGGGCGTACGCCTCCAGGGCACGCTCGCGAACGCGCCCGAGAACGTCGAGAAACGTCGGCCTGCCTGAGAGGTCTCCGCGGATGACGAGCGTGTTCACGAAGAAACCGATCAGGTCCTCCGTCTCCGACCGGTTGCGCCCCGCAATCGGCGTTCCGATCAGGAGGTCCTCCTGTCCGGTATAGCGCGAGAGAAAGACCTGAAAGGCAGCCAGCAGCGTCATGAAGAGCGTGGCGCCATGATCCCTCGAGAGCCCATCGAGGGAATCCACGAGCCGGCGGGAAAGAAGTCTCCTCTCCTGGGCACCCGCGAACGTCTGTTGCGCCGAACGCAGACGGTCCGTCGGTAGCGCGAGCCGCGGCAGTTCGCCCCCCAGTCGCCGTTTCCAGTAGGTGAGCTGCGCGTCCTCGACGGCCCCCTCCAACCAGCCTCGTTGCCACACGGCATAGTCGGCGTATTGGATGGGCGGTTCCGGAAGTCCGGACCGTTCGCCCGACCGTTCGGCATCGTAGAGCGCCGCCAACTCCTCGAGAAGGACGCCAATCGACCATCCGTCCGAAGCGATGTGGTGGATCATGAGGACGAGGACGTGGGAGCGGTCGCTCTCCTTCACGAGCTGGGCTCGCAGCATGAGATCCCTGCCGAGGTCGAATGGCTTTCCGAGCTCCTCGGCCAGGAGTTGACGAAGAAGGTCCGGGCGGTCGCCTTCCGCGGCTCCCGTGAGATCCCTGCGTTCCAGAGCCAGCCGCCTCGGAGTGCCGATCACTTGAACGGGCTCTCCATCCCGAGCGGCGAACGTCGTTCGGAGAGACTCGTGGCGGGAGATGATCGTGTCGAGAGCGCGGGAAAGGGCTGGGATATCGAGCTCGCCGATCAGCCTCAGAGCGAGCGGTAGGTTGTAATACGCCTTCCCCGGGTCGAGTTGGTCGAGAAACCAGAGGCGCTGCTGAGAAAACGAGAGGGGCGCCGGGCCGTTCCCTTCGCGGCGACCGATCACCGGCACGGGCACGGCGGCCGCCTTCTCCCGCAATAGCCTCGCCTCGAGCAGGGCGCGCTTCTCCGGAGAGAGGTTCGCGATTCTTTGAGAGAAGTCGCTCATGATCGAATTCTGGCGGTTCGATTCATGGAAGGCATGCCCGCAGACTCGAAGGACTTCACCGAATTCCCGTCCCTCCCCCGCCCTGGCGCCGGGGTTCGCCGGCAGCCCGCTGCATCAGGCGTAAGGCCGCGCCTTGTCTCCCGCGGGCACACCCTCCGGCTTGCTCGGCCGGTCCCGGGTCTCCCGCCGTACCGAGAGCTTCGCCTCGGGCAGGAACGAGTTCAGGAAGCGGCGGGTCTCGTCGTTGTTCCCGTCGCGAGCGAAATCCGCCAGCCGCGCCAGCGCGCGCTCGACCTCTTCCGAGGAGTAGGCGCCGAGCTTGCCGATGAAGATCTTCGAATGCCGGGTCTTGGCGATGTCCTCGCCGAAGAGCTCGAGCTCCTCGTAGAGCTTCTCCCCCGGGCGGAGGCCCGTGAACACGATGTCCATTTCCTCGAACGGCTTGAGCCCCGTCAGGGTGATCATCGCGACGGCCAGATCGAGAATCCGAACAGGCTCTCCCATGTCCAGAATAAAGATCTCGCCCCCCTCGCCCATGGCTCCCGCCTGAAGAACGAGCTGGGCCGCCTCCGGAATGGTCATGAAGTATCGGCGCATGTCCGGATGCGTGACAGTGACCGGGCCACCTCGACGGATCTGTTCGCGAAAGATGGGAACGACCGAACCGGCGGAGCCGATGACGTTTCCGAAGCGTACCGCCACGTAGCGGGTCGGATACCTCCGGCCGAGGTCCTGCACGACCAGTTCCGCGACCCTCTTCGAAGCTCCCATGACGGAGGTCGGCCGGACGGCCTTGTCCGTCGAGATCATGACGAAGGCCTCCACACCATGCTCGCCGGACAGCTCGCCCAGAATCCGAGTCGCCAGAATGTTGTTCTTGATTGCCTCGGCGGGATTGGATTCCATCATCGGCACGTGCTTGTGCGCCGCGGCGTGCAGTACGACGTGGGGCCGATGCGTCTCGAAGATGGACCGGATCCTCGGCTCCTCTCCCACATCCGCCACTAGAGGAACGATCACGAGCTCCGGAAAAGAACGTCGCAGCTCCTGATCGATTTCGAAGAGTGCAAACTCCGCCCGCTCGACGAGCAAAAGCCGCGCCGGCTTGAATCTCGCCACCTGGCGCGCCAGCTCTGACCCGATCGAACCGCCGGCGCCCGTGACCATGACGGTCCTGTCAGCCAGGAAGCCTCCGACCTGCTCCTCGTCGAGATCGACCGGTTCCCGGCCAAGCAGGTCTTCGATCTGCACATTTCGGATGCGAGACACCTGCACCTTGCCCTGGATGATCTGGTAGAGGCCCGGGATGATCCGGAGCTTGACGGGAATCTTGTGACAGATGTCGATGATTCGCAGGATCTCTCGCCGTGAGATCCGGGCGATCGTGATGACGACCCGTTCAATCTCCATCTCCTTGACGAGTCGGGGCAGGTCCTCGGTCGTGCCGAGAACCGGAAAACCGTGGATCACGCTCCCCTGCTTGGCGGGATCGTCGTCTATGAAGCCCTTCACCTCGAGCGCCATGTCGCCGACACCCACGATCTCCCGGGCCGCGAGGAGCCCCGCCCGACCCGCCCCGACGAGTAGCGCCGGGTTCCTTTCCGGGTTGTCGGCCCCCTGTGCCCGCTCGTGCTTTTCCTGGAACTCGAAGAGAGCCCTGCGCAACACGCGCAATCCCAGGACGGCGCCGAAGCCGAGGATCGTGTCCACGACGATGATCGAGAGGGGCACCTTCCAGGTGTGCAGCGCCGGGGGAAGAGACAGGCGCAGGATCAGGATCGGAAGCGCGGAGGCGCACGCCGTGCCGATGAACGTGCGGATCTCGGACATGCCGACGTACCGCCAGATGAAACGATAGACACCGAAGAGAGCCAGCGTCGCAAGTTGAATTGCCACGACCAGGGGAAGCTGCCGCCTCGCGTCGGTCAAGGCCTCGCGTGGAATCTGAAACTCGAAGCGGAGCAGGTAGGCCGCACAGAACGCCGCAACCAGCGCAGCCAGATCGAGCCCGACCTGGATCGCGCGGATGACCCCTCGACCCGGTGAGAACCGAATCAATCTTGGCCGGCTCTCGACCCGTTCAGCCCATTCCGACATTTGTCGTTCTCATTCTGCCGGTTCCGGCCCAAACACGAAGCCCCGGCTGACGCGCTGCGCCATCCTCTGCCAATCCTTCCCTTCCGAAAAATGGTTCCGTCGCTTGTCTTGACAAGGAAGAAACAGGGCCGGCTCCGGACTCCGGCGCTCTTTCCTCCCCGCCCAGCCATGGTCGGGGACATCCTGCTATTTTCACACAAAACAGAGAGATTGCCCACGGCGCCGCCCGCCTGGGAGATTTCATATCTTGTTCGTGGGCGAGGGGGCAGGCCCCGGGAAGGGGGGGGTCGGGCGCGTCCCCCCTCCCGGGGAAAAGAACGGCCCACGCGGTCTTGTATAGCACCTGGACATCCGTCCAGGCGGTTCGGGACTCGAGGTAGGCGAGGTACTGGTGCAGCTTTTCCGGCAGAAGGCGCTCCCGATAGAAGCGCTCAGGGTCTCCTTCGACCCCTGCGAGCAGCGTTTCCTCGTCTCTGAGACGAAGCGTTACCGGGTCGGTGATGCCAGGGTGAACGCGCAAGACGCGTTCCCACAGCGGATCCGCAAGATCGACATAGCGAGGGACCTCCGGACGCGGTCCCACCAGGGACATGTCTCCCTTGACCACGTTCCAGAGCTGCGGCACCTCGTCGAGCTTCGACCGGCGGAGGAATCTCCCGACCGGCGTGACCCGGTCGTCCCCTCGCGCGGTCACCTGCGGCCCCTCGGACCGAGACCGCATCGTGCGCAGCTTGTAGAGCGTGAAGAGCCTTCCCCCACGGCCCACTCGCTGCTGGCGGAAGAAGGCCGGGCCCCGTGAGGTGACCCGAACGAGAAGGGCCGCGGCCGCAACCAGCGGAAACGCGAGCACCAGGCCCGCCACGCCGAGAGCGGCCTCGATGGCGCGCGGGATCCCCCGATTCATCCCTTGGCCGCTGCCGCTCCCGCCACGGAACGCCGCGCGTACTTGGCGCAGAGCCGTTCCACCGTCTCGATGACGTGAGCGATCTCCTCCTCGCGCATTCCCGGAAAGAGAGGCAGGCTGATCAGGCCTTCCCAAACGGCGGTCGCGACCGGCAGATCCGCGGGGCGCCACCCGAAGGTCTCCTGATAGTAGGGGTGCAGATGGAGCGGCCTCCAATGGACCGAGCAACCGACGCCTGATTCCTTCAGCTCGTCGAGGAAGACATTTCGATCCACCGCGAGCCGGCCCGATCGGAGCCTGATCGGAAAGAGGTGCCAGGAGTGGATGCGGTCGGGGCCTACCGGAGGCAGCTCGAGCGCTTCGATCTCTGCGAATGCCTCGAGGTACTGCTGCGCAATCGCCTGGCGCTCGAGCCGCATCGCCTCCGCCCGCGCGAGCTGGTGGATGCCTATCGCGGCGGCGACATCGGTGAGGTTGTACTTGAAGCCGGGAGCGACAATCCGATAGTCCCAGCTCCGGCCGCCGGAGTAACGGTCCCACGCGTCCTGCGAGAGGCCATGAAGCGACATCATCCGCATTCGCCGGGCCAGGTCGGCGTTCTCCGTCACCGCCATCCCGCCCTCCCCCGTCGTGATCGTCTTGTTGGCATAAAAGGAAAAACACGCCACGTCGGACGTGCCCTCTCCGCAGCGCTTGAACGGCGCGCCGGCCCGTGGCCGCCAGGCAGCCGGAAAGGCGTGGGCCGCGTCTTCGACGACCCAGATCCCGTGGCGTTCCGCCAGGGCCCTGACGGCATCCGTGTCCATCATCCAGCCGCCGACGTGAACGGGGATGATTCCGACAACACGCGCCTGCTGCGGGATCGACCGGGGAAGCCTTCCCGCCGGGAGATCCGCGAGTTTGCGCTCGGCGTCCGCCAGATCCATGTTCAGCGTCGAAGGATCGCAGTCGACGAGGATCGGAATTGCACCGAGGTATCTCACGATCTCGGCCGAGGCCGCGAATGTCATCGCCGGGACCAGAACTGCCTCACCCGCTTTGAGCCCCAGCGCTTCCACCGCCAGGTGCAGCGCCGCCGTGCAGGAGTTGACCGCCACGGCATGGCTAGCCCCCACCGCAGCAGCGAACTCCTTTTCGAAGCGCCGAACGCGCGGCCCCGTCGTCAGCCACCCTGACCGGAGCGCATCGACGACCTCTGAAATTTCCCTCTCTGACAGGTCCGGCCGAAAGAAGGGTACCTGCTGCTCCATGCGACCTCCATGAGCTCTGTGCGCGCGCTTCTATTCTACGAGCTTGGAAATGGTTTCGGGCCTGACGCACTTGCCGAATCCAGACCCTGAAGTTACTGTAGCGAACCGTCCGCCCGACGAACCCTCATGAACGACTTCATCGAAATTCCCGACGTCCTCGCGCAGTTCGAGGCTATGGGCGCTGCGAAGCAGCCGATCGTCGGCTTCGCTCTGATCATGCGCCTCGGCCAGTTCGACGCAAAGGACGGGCAGGAAACGGCCCGTTCGATGCTTCGGGATTTTGCCGTCTCAACTTGCGACGCAGGGATAGAGAACAGTCAAACTCAAATCGAATGGGCGGCGACAGTCCCGGGACGACAACCCCTCCTCTCCACCTGGTCGTGCCACACGGATCCGAGAGGCTCGTGCTTCATCGAGGGAGACTTCTATTCAGGAGCGTGGGGGCATAGCCCCAGAGTTGGTCGCGATTCAGAACTCGCTCAGCGGACTCTGGACCGAGTTCTTTCCGGCGGTGCGAGGGAACTCGACAAACTGAACGGTCTCTTCAGCGGTTTTGTCTTCTCTGCTCATGAAGGCAAGCTCTGGATCTTCGTCGACCGGCTGGGGGCTCGCCTCCTCTTCTATCGTCCCGGAGAATCGGGGCAATGGTACGTCGCGACCGATCTCTATGGACTGCGGCACCGACCCGCTCGCCTCGAAGTCGAGCCCCTGTCCCTCAATGAGCATCTTACCTTCGGCTCACCCCTTTCGGGCAAGACGATCTTCCGCGATGTCAGGATCGTTCAACCGGGCCAGGTTGTGCGACTGACTCCGGGGCTGGCGACTGAATCGCCCTACTACCTGTTCCCCGAGCGTCGTCCCGCGTCCCTCGCAGTGGCGAGAAAGACCTTGTGCGACGCCATGGACAGCCACGTCGAATCATTGCGCGAGCGCCTACCCGATCGGGTCGGCGTCGCCATGTCGAGTGGGCGAGACTCCCGAGTCGTTCTGGCCGCCCTCCTTCGAGGAGGGATCAAGCCAAAGGGGTTGATCTTCCGAACCTCGCCCAGCGACCCGGACACTTCAGACGCTCTCAGGCTTCTTGCCGAGCTCCAGATCCCGGCTCGAGTGGTCGCATACGCGCTCTCCTGGGGTCCGGGCGCCTTCGATTGGGACTCCTCGATTCTCT
Organism: uncultured Acidobacteriota bacterium; assembly: GCA_963801275.1. GTDB lineage: Bacteria > Acidobacteriota > Thermoanaerobaculia > UBA5066 > Gp7-AA6 > DATBFU01. The sequence goes on from CAWDEF010000001.1 coordinate 792,553, forward strand.
CCTTGGGATACGCCCCCTCGTGGGGATTTCTCATGCTCGCGGCGCTGGCCGCCCTTGAAGGGTGTCTCATCCTGACGGGGTTTAGTGGAGATGCACTCTCAGGGTCCATGCTCGGGGTGCAACCCTGGTCGCTTCGGTCTCCGGCCGTTCTCGCGCGCCGAGTCCTCGAGGCTCAGGGTTTCGCGGTTCCACAGAATCTGGCGTTCTCATGGCTCCGCGAGGAGTTCCGAGTTCCCGAGAAAGAGACTCTGTCGAGCTGGACGGCGACGTTCTCTCCACCGGATTCCCGGCCTTCCGACCTGCTCTCCGCGTACATCGGTCAACGCCTCGCTCACCGGAACCGCTGGAGGCCCGGGCTCGCCTTTCACTCAATGAGACTCCTGAGCATTCCGGTGCACCCGTTCGCCGATCGACGCGTGATGGATGCCTACCTCGCGCTGCCGATCGCGAGCCTGCGCGGGCAGGCAGCCCATATCGCCGCGGCCATGAGCGGTCCAACGCCGCTCGGTACCGTTCCCTCGAACCAGAGCCCGCTGTCACTGCGAAACGAACTACGCCTTCTTCGAGCCACGGAACCGATTCGGTCCGCCCACCGACAATGGCTGCGTCTCAAGAAGGCCCGAAGGGGTCGGTCGATTGGAGGCCAGACATTGTCAACTCGTCAAGCGCGGTTGATTCACGTGATCTTGGAGTCCCACTTGTTCGACTCCGATAGAGTGTCGCGCCACCTCCGCACCCACCGGGTGGAACCAACGACCATTACCAAGCTCGCGGCAACCGCGATTCACGCCGCCTTCGCGATGGATCGATCTCTCCCCTCCTGCCCACCTCCCTTGTTTCTTTGATCCTGGAGACGGCCGGGGGGAGCGCGGACAAACCAACGGACCGCACCGTCGCCGCTCCCGCGGCGCACCACACATCCCTACCGCCCTACTCCGTAAGCGTCTCGAGCACCTCGACTGCGCGCTCGCTCGCACGACCATCCCACAGGGGCGGGAGCCCACCGGTCTTGCGGGAGCCAGCCAGAATCCTCTCGACACATTGCGTGATGCGGTTTGGATCAGTGCCCACGATTTCATTCGTTCCGTCGGTCACGGTGACGGGCCGCTCCGTATTCTCTCGGAGTGTGAGACAGGGCACTCCAAGAGCGGTCGTCTCCTCCTGAATGCCGCCAGAATCGGTCATCACGAACCGCGCGCGCGCCATCAGTCCCGCAAAAGTCAGGTACGGCAGTGGCTCTACGAGGCGGACTCCGCTGTCTGCCGTCCAACCCACACCTTCGATTCGAGAGCGCGTGCGTGGGTGAATCGGAAAGACGATCGGGATCTGCTGGCCGATTTCGCCGATCAACCGGAGCAGGCTCTTCAGAGAGTCGACCGCGTCGACGTTCGACGGACGATGAAGTGTCAGCAACGCATACCCGCCCGGAGCCAGACCGAAAGATCGCCATGGCTCCCGAGCGATCGCGGCTGCGGCATGCTTCCGGAGCGTGTCGACCATGCAGTTGCCCACAAAGTGAATGCGATTCTCGGCGATTCCCTCGTGACGGAGATTCACGTTCCCGCTTTCCTCGGTCGTGAACAGCAGTTCCGAAAGATGATCCGTGACCACGCGATTGATCTCTTCGGGCATCGAGCGATCGAACGAGCGCAGCCCCGCCTCCACATGAGCAATGCGCACGTCGCATTTGGCAGCGACGAGCGCTACGGCCATCGTCGAGTTGACGTCCCCGCCGACGACGACGAGATCTGGCCGGCTCTCCGCGACGACCCGGTCGAACGCCATCATGATCTGGGCCGTCTGCCTCGCATGGTTGTCGGAGCCGACACCCAGATGGATATCGGGCGCTGGAAGGGCCAGTTCCTCGAAGAAAACGTCGGACATGGCCTTGTCGTAGTGTTGCCCTGTGTGTACGAACAATTGTCTCAATCCCCGGCGCTTCAATTCGAGGACGATGGGCGCCATCTTCATGAAGTTCGGCCGCGCCCCGACGACGGTACAGATCAGCACGCGCTCTCTCCCAGATACCGTGCGAAGGCTTCAGCGATGCGACGTCGATCGAACCGGGTTTCGGCGGCCCGGCGTCCCGCCGCACCAAGCTTCGACCTGAGGGATGCGTCCTTCGAGAGCTGCTCCAGGGCCCCGGCCAAGTTCGCAACGTCGTTCGGCGCCACCGTGATCCCTGCCCCCGTCGAGCGCACGATCTCGGCCGGCTCACCTTCGGCGACGAGTACGATCGGTATCCCCGCACCCATTGCCTCATAGATCTTCGATGGCACGGCGCCGGGGAGGTGCACCTTCAACGGGACGATGGCTGCGTCCGCGGCGGCAAGCACCGAGGACACGCTCTCGCGCGGGAGAGAGTCCAGAAACCTTACGCCCTCAAGGCGAAGATCTTCCGCCATATCTTGCAACTTTCGTTTCGTAGGGCCCTCACCAACCATCAGGATGCGGATCTCCGGTCGATGCCGCAATTTGGCCGACGCTTCGAGGATTTGCTCGAGGCCCTGCGCGAGACCGTGCAGGCCCGCGTACACGACGACACACGCTCCCTCGCCGGCTCCGGCGAAGCTCAGCAGATCCTGCCGTGCTTTCTCGGATCGCCGCCGGGGGTGGAAGTCATCCGAGTCGACGCCGTTCGAGAGGTGGTAGGTGCGAACGGAGGGGAAGCGTCTCGTAATGCTCTGCAGGATCTCCAGACTCTGTCCGGTGACGAGCCAGGCATGACGATAACAGAAAGCTTCGAGTCGGTTCGCCGCCGACAGCTTCCACCCCGGCCCCAGGATCCCCAGATGAACGGCGCTTTCGGGCCAGAGATCCGAGACGTTGAAGATCCAGCGCGCCCTCTTGATACGGCTCAACAGATATCCGCTGAGCCCGAGGAAGAGCGGCGGGCTCTCGGTAAGGAGATAGTCCACTCTCGGAAGAAACAGTGCCCCGAAGGCCAGAGACGTCACGACGAAGGAGAAGTAATTCGCCAGCCGCCCCATGACGCCGAGGCCCTGGTACGCGTAGAGCCAGCACCGCAATACCCTCACACCGTCTCGTTTCTCCCGGCGGAAGAGTCCCCCGTAGCCGTCGTAGATCCTCCCTCTCGGGTAGTTCGGGAGCCCTGTCAGCACGAGGACCTCATGCCCGCTTTCGGAGAGTCGGCGCGCGAGGTCCGAAAGCCTTCCCTGCGGGGCTCCGAGCTCCGGCGGATAGTACTGGGTCAGAATCGCGATTCTCAGAATGTCGATTTCACGCTGCGGGCGTCTCGGCGTTCCACACGGGCAGGTCCCTGTAGCCGAGAAGCCTGACTTCCAGGCTTCCAATGGCATTTCGAAAATGGTCGTTCGTAAGGATCCGACGCTCCTCTTCTCTCTGCTCGATGTATGTCGACCAGCGCCGGAGCTCTTCGTCCACGTAAGCAGGGTGAGCGACGAACTCACTGACACCGCGAGGCAGATTTCGTAGAAGGCGACAATAATTCGCGAGAGTAATCGTTCCTGGCCGGCCCATGTTCGAAATCGACAGCCAGTAATCGGGCATCACGAATCCCCGTCGCGCCGCTCTCCATCTCAGGCTGAGATTCCAGCCGTACTTGGGAATTCGATCTGGCCGCTCGAACATGTAGACCGCGTGCCGAAGGCGCGGATACCGACTCTCCATTCCGGCGAGGTACCGATGCGTTCGAATCCGCCCCGTACGGCTCGCCGCCGCGACTTCGAGGAAAAGCGGATAGAGGCGGGGAAGGCGATGGAGACCCATGTGAAAATCGACGTGACTGAAGCACTTCCCGGCGAGGTCCCGGGCCTTCTCGATCTGAGCCATGAGCTCGGCCCGCAGTTCATTCAAGCGCACCAGTCCTTTCTGGACACGCGAAGCGAACCGCCGGTACAAGAAGAACCCGTCGCCGTCCACCAGACTGGCCACTTCCCCGGGGGGAAGCAGCGGACGCCCCACGACCGGGTTCAAATGGCAGCCTACCGACAGGTAGGGATGTTTCGCGACGAGTTTCCGAAGCCCCTCAGATCCCGAGCAGTTCACGTTGGCCGAAAGGCTGCGAACCGTGCCGAATTCGATGCATTCCTCGATGGCGCGGGAAATGCCCTCCGTAAATCCGTAGCCGTCCGCATTGATGATCAAGAACTTCACGAGGCACCGTTCAACAAGTCGTGGTACAGGGTGGCGATGTTCATCGCCTCGCGATCCCACTTCAGGTGCCTCAAGGCAAATTGGCGAACCGATTCGCCCGGGCTCTCGCCGGCGTCGATCTGACTCAAGAGTCGCAACGCAGCCCCGGCAAATTCCTCCGGGCTCTCACCCGGCACGATCTCAATGCCGTCCGGAGGCTCCGGTGGCCGGGACAGGATCTCTTCCAGCACCGGCATCGGCGACGCCACGACCGCGCACCCTGCCGCCATGTACTCGCAGACCTTGACCGCAAGAGCCGGTCTCAGGTGAGGTGACATCCAGGGGTGAACGTCGATCCCCACCCTGGAGTCGGCCAGTAGTCGCGGAACCTCTTCGTGAGGGATCATTCCTCGCAGTTCGCAGCCGGCCGGAACCCTGTCGCGCAAGAACCGGAAGATCTCCGGAGATGCGCCGACGATGAGACACTGCACGTCCGCCAATGACTCCCTGATCCGCGTGAGAACGTCGACAAGGAACGCAGCCCGTCGGCGGTTGAGAGTTCCCAGGTGGACGATGCCGAAGCGTCGAGACTTTGCCGGCCGGCTCGCCACGAGAGCGCTCTCGAAGAAGTCGGCCGTCGGGAAGTTCATCGCGGACGTCTTCTTCGAGTGAGGAAAGGACGCCGCCAGCGGAGGCGTGACCGCGACGATGCCGTGGGCGAGGCGGGACAAAGACCTTTCGCAGCCAGCGGTCAGAGCCCGCGCGATCGGCTTCAGCGGATCCGGCAGCCAATCCCGGATCATCATCAGCTCCGCGAAGTTCTCATGAACGTCGTACACGAACTTCGCCTTCGGCCACCAGAGGCGAGCCAGAGGCAGCACGGCAAGCATCTCGGCATCGTGGAAGTGAACGACATCCGGACGCAAGGCTCTGGCTCTCCAAAAGCACCGCCACGGCTGAAGAGCAAAGCGTCTGAAACGGGTTGGGGCGGCCGGGATCGGCACAATATCCGGGTCGCTGGTGTCGCCCCGTGTCACCTTTCCGATCACGGTCACCGTCGCGCCAAAGGACCGAAGGCTTCTCGCCTCACGTCCATAGACACGCGAATCGAGCGCCTCGTGGCCCGAAGTCAGGACGACGACCCGAACACCGGCGAGAGGCAAGGGAGTCGGCGCTCCGGGCGACCCTGGGTTCACAGGCGCCTGTCCTCTTCGCGGCCCGGCACCGCGCCCCGGAGGAGCGCCGCATAGCGGTCACGCAGCTGAGGGCGATCGTTTAGACGGACGACCAGGCGCGTCTTGCCGGTGGGTGTCTTCGGGATTTCCGCGACCTCTCGGATCTCGAGGTCGAATCTCCCAATCCGTTCGATCACGTCGTTTCTCACCGGAATCGCATCCCGGGATTGATAACCCTCGCCCGGGCGAACCAGGAGATACGCGTGGCCGGGCCGATCCTGAACGATCTGCGCGGAGTGGATGCTGGGGCTGCGTTTCATCGCCGTCGACAAACGGCCGATTTCTCTCCCGTCGGAGGTCACGAGATAGTCGTCGACTCGTCCCTCCAAGCCCTCGATGATGGGCTCGCTCGATCCACACGCGCAGTTCTGTTCGGCTGCAAACGATGCGGAATCACCCGTTCGGTAACGGACAAAGGGCATTCCGTCGTTGACGAGTCCGGTCGCAACGACCTCCCCCACCTCACCCGGTTCACAAGCCCGGCCGTCCTGCCGCAGGATCTCCAGGATGCCGATCTCCGGCACGACGTGAAGTCGTCCCGCCTGGCATTCCATCGCCATCGCGACCCCTTCGACCTGCCCGTAGTGGTCGTAGCAACGGCACTGGAAAAACCCCTCGATACTTCGGCGCATGCCGGGCTGGAGGGTGTCACCACTGACGACAACGCACTTCATCGGAATCGCCGGTACGCCCGCGGCGGTCGCACTTTCCGCGAGGGCCGCAATGGCCGAACCATATCCCGTGACCCACTCCACGCCGGACTCGCGGAGCGCGGCGGCATAGAACGGCGCGGTTTCCCGTGAGATGTGGTAACTCGAGAGGTAGAGTTGTCTCCAGGACCGATTCCACCTCCAGAAAGGGGGACGATCGGTGTCGCCCGCCACGATCGGACGGCCTCCGACCATCGCGCGCGGAGTCCTCCGGGATACACCCGCGGCGTTTCGGACACGAACCTCGATGATCGCCTGGAGCCTCCGCATCGGACGCACGGGCCAGTAGACCGTGACGGACGATCCTGTCGATCCGCTCGTCTTGTCCTGGAAGAGCTTGGCCGGATCGAGTCCCTCGGCGAGGAACTCGTTCTCACGCTGCTGTACGGACTGGCGATCGAGCAGTGGGATCCGTCCTATTTCCGAAAGGGATCGAATGGTCTCGATTCCCGCCGGCAGCTTCCGCCTGTAGTACGGCACCTTCAGTCGGATTTCTTCGAGAAGCCGCCGAAGGCGCTCCAACTGCCAGGAGTCGACTTCCTCCCGACTTCCCCAGCGGGTGTTTCGAAGCGTCTCACATTCCGACTCGAAGGAGCCGCCGTAATAGAGCCGAGAGAGGCGTCGCGCGTAGAGCGACAGGGACATCTCCTGGACCGCTACGGGAAGGCGCCAGTAGATCGACATCTTCCAGTCGCGCTTCATGTCATGCGGCGAGGAGGTCATGAAAGCTGATCAGCGAGACTCTCTCGTCCCTCGCGACCTCCCTGAGCGTCGGGCTCCTGAGGATCGCCAGCTCTGCGAGGCGTGGCTCCGCGTACCTCGTCGACCAGCGCCGGAGCACGGCATCCGGGTAGCCCGGATGACAGAAGATCTCCGAGGTTCCCCTCGGAAGGTTGTGGAGAACGTTCACCCAGTTCTCGAGAACCGTCTTGTTGCCCGTGCCCGCATAGCCGACGGCGACCAGTCTGTCTGCCAGCCGGAACCCGCGGCGCACGGCCGATTTCATCTGCGTCCTCCGGAAGGCGTGGCCGATCAAGATGTGCGGGCGTCGAAGATAGGCTTTTAGCCGCGCCACACCGGGACGGCGCGCCTCCAGCCCGATGTAGCTCGCATTCGTCCGAAGACAGCGAATGTCCCATTTCTTGGCCACGCGAAAAAAGAGCGGAAGGTAGCGAAGATGGGAGTGTTCCTGCGAGTCCAGATGCGTCACGCGTCCCCCCGCGAGCTCTTGAACTCGGAGAATCTGCGCATCGAATTCTCTTTCCAGCTCGCGTTCGGAAATCTCGCCCCGATTCCAGAGCCCGAGGAATCGTGTGCCATGGAATTCACCGGTCTCGTCGATGAGACTGGGGACTTCGGCGGCGGGAAGGCACGGGGCGCCGACGATCGGATTCAAGTGCACACCAACACTGAGATCGGGATGGTGGGCAAGCAGTTCGGGGAGGCGCTCGACGTCGGGAAAGTTCGCGTTCACGCTCACGCTCGTGATGGGCCCTCCGCCAGCCAGTGCGTCGAGAATTCCCTGGGTTGCGCCTGGCCCAAACCCAAACCCATCTGCGTTGACGATGAGGCGTCTGGGGTTCATCGAGCTCGAGCGCCGGCTCCGGCGCCGCCGTCAGGCTGCAAGGCTCGGGAAGAGACTACGAGCGTTGGCGCCGCCCGTCAGCAGGTGACCCCCCCGTCGACGACCAGCGTCTGGCCCGTCATGTAGGCCGAGGCGGGAGAGAGCAGGAACTGCACGACGCCGACGACGTCGGCCGGAACCCCCAGACGGCCGAGCGGCGTCCTTCGAACGACCTGATCGCGCTGAAAGTCGCTCAGTCCGTGGGTCATCTCCGTTTCCAGATAGCCCGGGGCGATCGCGTTTACTCGAATGTTGCGGGATCCGAGCTCCCGCGCCAGGGCCCGCGTCATCGCGTCCAGGCCGCCCTTCGTCGCGCTGTATGCCGCCAGCCCGGAATAGCCGCGGATCCCGATGATCGACGAAATGTTCACGATGTTTCCGGAATTGCGCAGGAGCATGCGTCGGACGACGAGCCGGGTCAGGAGCAGGGACCCGGTGAGATTGACCTGCACCAGCCGCTCGATCTGTTCCGGTGGCATCCCGGCGAGGACTCCATCGTACGCGATCCCGGCGTTGTTGATCAAGGTGTCGATCGGCCCGGCTTCCTTCTCGACCGCGGCGACCACCCGAGCCAGAGAGGGAGAGTCCGCCATGTCGCCCGAGAGATAGGTCAGCCGGTCCGGGTGCTCGGAGCGCAACTCCTCGAGCTCATCGGTCGACTTGCGGCTGAAGGTCGCGATCCGATAGCCGGATTCCAGCAGCGACCGGGCGATCGACAGGCCGAGCCCTCGACTTCCTCCGCTCAGAAGGACCAGCGGTCCCAGGGCTCATGCCTGCAAATCCCTTCGCAGGATTTTGAAGACCTCATTCCTGGCGACCTCGGCGACAACGTTGAGCGAGCGCGGCACCTGCCAGGGTGAAAGCCTCTCGCGAGCCACGCGCTCTGCGAGCGCCTTGGTTTGCCCGGCATCGACGCCGGCCGCCAGAACGAGGTCTGCCGCCACGAGCTGGCCGGCGAGGCTGCTCTTTCGCCCGTACACCCGGACCTCGACGACCCCGGGGATCGTCCGCAGGACCGCCTCGACGTCGGCCGGCATCACCTTTCGGCCGCCGACGTTGATCACGTCGCTGTTGCGACCGCGGAACAAGACCCGATCGCCCTCGACTTCGACGAGGTCGCCGGTGGCAAACCAACCCTGGCTCTGGTCGCGCAGGGTCGCCTGGCCGTCGTAGCCGAGCATCGCCGCGCGAGAGCTGCGGGCTTGGAGCTCTCCGCCGTCGATCCGCATCTCGACGCCCGGCCGAGGCGATTCCTCGAGGAATCGGACGGGAAAGCCCTCCCGCCCGTCGGTGACGGAAAAGAGGCGCCCCGTCTCGGTCAGCCCGTAAACGTGCACCACTCGCGCCCCTGGAAACACCTGCCGCAAGCCGTCGAGCACGTCCTGCGTCGCGATCTCGCCTCCGAGGGTGATCTGCTCGGAGGGGACAGGCCTGCAGAATTTCCCTCGGAGCAAACGCGAGCAGCCATCGCCAGAACGTCGGGGTGCCCGAGGCGAACTGGACCCCCTCACGTTCCATCGCCTGGGCGATCTCCCGAGGGTCGAGCGCCACCGGGATCACGAGGGTCGCATTGGTGAGGAAAGCCTGAAGGAAGGTCTGGAGCCCGGCGTAGAAGTTGAGAGGGTAAGCGCAGAGCCACCGCATTCCGGCAAACTTGTCCTCCCGCCGGACGAAGCCCGCGAGCGTCTCCCACGTGTGATTCGCCGCCTTGGAAACCCCGCTCGTGCCCGAGGTCAGGATCGTTGCGAGCCCCTTGCCCCCGCGCTGCCCGAGCGCCGGCTGTGCCTCGCGTTCCTGTCGCTCGGAGGCGATTTCCTTGACATCGTCCTCGCCAAGCCAGGCCTCCCAGCCGAAGGTTCGCGACAGACGGAGCGCCTCATCGGCCGACCGGCGCCCGGCCAGAAAGACGTGCGCATCGAGCCGGTCGAGCGCCGTGACCGAAGGGATGAAGGCGAACGGATCCGAGACGCAGAGCCCCACGCGCTTTCCGGCCAGCCGTTGCCAGCGGCGAGCCAGACCGATGCTCGAGTTGTAAAAAGCACGGTAGGTTTCTCGACGCTCGCCGCGGATGACCGCGACGTGGTCCCCGAAACGATCCAGACGGTCCTGCAGACAGCCCGAAATCACGTTCGATTCAGGACGTAGCGAGGATCGTGGCAGTGAGACTTCTCAACCACCGAGATTCTCCGCGTAAAGGCTCACGAGGTCTTCGATCGTCTTCAACTCGCGGGCCATGGGTTTCTCGAAGGGGTCCACACCGACCGCCTCCTCGAGCCGGACGATCACCGCGGCCCAGTCGAGCGAGTCGAGCCCCAGCGAACCATCAATGGGCGTGCCGAGACTCAACGCCGGAGGCCTCACCCCCTTGGCGGCAAGGGTCTGCCGAATCGCTTCCATGACAGCTTTCCCCACGTGTTCTCTGGATTGCATGCGTTTGCTCTCTCCTTGAACGACCGGCCGGCTCTACGGCCGGCGAGCAATCAGCTGGCGCGCTGTTGGATCGCAAGTATTGCAGATTGATCGCTTCGCCGCCAACTGCCACCATGGGGAGGCTCCTGGAACGGCCGGCGTTTGCGCTCGGCGGCCTTGCGTTCCGAAGACCCCGCTTCGGATTCGAGCCGCGGGAGGGCGCGCGATCGCGTGCTTTCCTCAAATGGCTGCCCGTATGGTCTGGCAGGCCTCCCTGCGGCCGGTGGCCGGTCGAACAGGACGAGGACAGCAAGCAAAACCGGGCCGTTTTTTGGCCGCGGGGCCAGTGGCCTTCGTCGGCATTTCGGCGTAGTCTGCCGTTGACTTCAGAACCATTGAGAACCATGGCGACCTCGTGCAGACAAGTGAAGGCTCGGCGCCGGCCGTGGAAGTGCGCCTGCTGATGTAGTTCGAGTCCTATTCCGTGGCCCCGAGAGTGTCTCGATGGTCATCGTTCCGGCCGCTGAGCGTTGAAAATCGAGAGTCTTCCGGAGCCGACCTTCTCAAGGAAGCCCTCATGAGAACCTCGGCGTGTTTGAAATCCGTACTTGGCTCCATTGCCGACGGCACCCTTCCCCGACTGCGACGCCGGCTTGACCCGCGATCTCCAGCACGGAAATCCGCAGCGGTGTCTTCTCTGGCGCGCCTGGCCGTCTCGGTCTTGGCGGTCTTTGCGGGGTTTCCGGCGCTGGCGGGGCGCAGGGGAGTGTGGCGACCAACGATGGGATGACCTTCGGGTTGACGTCATCGGGTGGAGTGAGTTCCCTGAGCGTTGCGGGGTCCAACCGCGCTTCGGCGGCGATTCCGTCGGGCTTCTTCTTTCGGGAGCTTCCGTCCACGACCACGAATCTGGCTCCCAACGCGTCGTTCGAGTCGGGTTCAGGCACGCCGACCAGCTGGACGATTTCCGGCGGGGCGACAGGGACGTCCTGGTCGATCGATTCGACGACGGCTTCGGCCGGGTCTCGGTCGATGAAGCTTTCGATTCCCGGGACGACCAAGAAGCGCAGTCCGGATCTGATGACCGGCGTGTTTCCACTTCCGGGCAACGCGACGTACACCTTCTCGGCGAGCATGAAGACCTCGGGGCTGAGCAAACGGCTTGACGATCTATCTGATCCAGCGCAACGCCAGCGGAGCAGGGATCCAGACCGGGCTTCAGAGCCAGACGGGCACGAGCGGTTGGACCACCTACAACCTGGCGATTACGACCCGTCCGGATACCGTGGAAGGGTATCTGAAGGTCTACATCTTCGAGCGGCTACGGCACGGCATGGCTGGACGACATCCAGTTGACCGGGGTCTTCGGAGCCAACGTGCCGGTGGCGTTTGGGGGAACCGTCACCAGCAGTGGCGGCGTCCTGACCCAGACGGCCAGCAAGAACGGCTTGAATCTGAGCGCCAAGTTCACCAGCGTGGGCTCGGCGATCAAGGTCGACGCGACGGTGACCGACACCAACGGCGCCGACCGTGCCTTGGAGCTGACCTACCGGCTTCCCCTGGATGTCCCCGGCTGGATCTGGGACAAGGACTTCGTCACACCCGGTGACCATCGTCTCGGGGACCCGTTACGAGTACCTGGACAAGTACTTCGGCATCCAGACCAAGGGCCACACCCATTCGGTCTATCCCTTCGCCACCGTACGCAACTCTGCAGCAGTCCTTCTCGCTGGCCGTTCCCATGGGCCCGTTGATGTACCGCTTCAGCTACGACGACTTCGACGGCTTCCGCATCACCTACGATCTGGGGCTCTCGCCGGCGACCACCAAGAACCCTTCCAAGGCGACCGTGTCCTTCTGGATCTACACGCAGAATCCCAAGTGGGGCATGCGGTCGGCTGCCGAGAAGTACTACGCTCTGACTCGGCAAGCTTTACCTCTCCTGCCACGGCCCTGGGTGCCTGGGTGCTCGGAGCGCAATCGCGATATCAGCTCGGTTCCCGACTGGGAGGACTTCGGTTGGGCCTACCACGAGCAGGACGACGAGCTGGACTTCGACAATGCCAACGGCATTCAGTCGCTCTCCACTACGTGAGCCCGGCGTGCCTGGGCTCGCGACTTCCCGCAGTATGCCGGACAGCCGCAGCCTCCGTATTCCGACTCTGATTGCAGGCCTGCAGAGCGACCTCACCAGCACGAGGAACACCGAAGACGGTGTGCCGGCTTCGAAGATGGCCAAATCCGTCTTCGACACGGCCCCCTACGATGAGAACGGCCTCCAACAGCTCGACTACAACGGACTACTTCTGGAAAGCCAGCGGCGTGCAGAATTATCCGATGTTGCCGGATCCCGACATTCCGGGCAGCCGGTACGGCATCGTCAAGCAGTACAGCGTCGATAGCCCGGATCAGCTGCTGCCCAGAGCGCGGGCAGATACTCTGGATGGGATCTTTCTCGACAACATCGGCCTGACCTATGCCAACGTCGAGAACTACCGCAAGCCGCTCTGGGCCTACCTCGAATACGCCGCTCTCCTTCTCCTACAGCGACCCGACAGGTCACCGCCTACAGTGGCGACTCGATGGCCAAGTTCTGCATCGCCCTTCGCAGCTATCTCCACGGCAAGGGCATGATCCTGATGGGCAGCTCCAGCGCGGGCGCCTTCAGCTGGTTCGCCCACCTGCTGGATACGGTCGGCGGCGAGGTCCAGGGAGCCGACCCGCTCGACTACGCCTATCTCCGCCGGGCACTGAGCTACGGCAAGCCCTGGAGCAATCTCTTCGTCCTGCCGCCGGCGCGGGACCCCCGACCGCCGCCGAAGTCCTCGCCTACCTGCGCCAGGCCCTGCTGCTCGGCTACTTCCCCGGAATTAACGGAGTCTACTGGGATAACCCCTCCGCCTACGAACGCGACCGAGGCCTCTTCCAGACAGTACATTCCCCTCATCCAGATCCATCACCGAGGCCGGATGGGAACCCGTCAACTACGCCTCCTCCTCCGATCCCTCGACGCTCATCGAACGATTCGGCCTCACTTCGGACGGCAACCTCTACTTCACCGCTCAGAACTCGAGCGCCTCGATCACGACGACACAAATCACGATCGATGGCGCCGGCCTGGGAATCCCGGCTTCGTCGGCGGTGACCGTCCGGGAGCTGTTGAGCGGCTCCAATCGTTCGGTGAGCCGAAGCGGCGCCAACATCATCCTGTCCGAGACTCTCGACCCGGGTGAGACGGTCCTCTACGAGATGTCGACAACCGGAGGACCCGCCGAAGGCCAACTTCACTTACAGCCCACCAGGCCCACTCGGCGCCATCGGTCCAGTTCACCGATATCTCGACGAATTCCCCCACCTCCTGGTCCTGGACCTTTGGAGACCCCAACTCCGGATCTGCCAACACCTCGACCGCCAGAAACCCGACACACAAGTACGCCGTGCCCGGAAAGTACCGGGTCAAGCTAACCGCCTCGAACGCGAACGGCAGTTCAAGGGGCGAACATTTCGTGACCGTGAAATAGTCTGCACCCTTTCAACCATTATCCGGCACCCCGGAGAGTGGATGAAACCTCTGCCGACGAAGTCGCTGGATCATCCGGATCGCGCCAGTGCCCAGGCCCCGACGGTCGGAGCCGGAGCGCCGTTTTCCCGGCTCTACGGCCACGAAGCCTATCCAGCCTGTTGCGCTCCCACTTCGGATCGCGCACCCGATTCCCTTTTCGCCTTGGCAAGGATCTGTTCCTCCAGCCGCTCCACAGCGACGGCCATGTTTCGCCGGACGAGAAACCGGCTCTGCACGACAGCTCGCCCCTCTCTGCCCCTCCAGCGGCGCTCGTCCTCCGCCACCGAAAGCCGCCGTATCGATTCGGCGAAGGCCTCGACGTCGAACGGGCGGCAGAGCGCGACGGCTCGAGCCCCTCCGTTGAGTTCCACGACGGGAGGAATCGCGAAAGCGACGACCGGCACCTCCATCGCCATCGCTTCCAGGAGGCTATTCGGCATCCCTTCGGCATGGCTCGCAAAGGCGAAGATGTCGGCGGCGGCGAGATAGTCCCAGACCTCGTCCGGCGAACAGGCGGGGATGAGTTGAACGCATGAGCGCAGACGCGGATCCTCCTGGATAGCCGTCATCACCTGCGCGCTCTCATCGAAATCTGGACGAGCACCGACCAGAAAGAATCGAAGTTGCCGCACCGAATCCGCAACGCGAGAAGCGACGGCAAGCAGGTCGTAGACTCCCTTTCCCTCGCAGATGCGTCCGATGCTCAGGATTGCGGTCTGCTCTTCTGTGATTCCCAGGCGAGCTCGAATCCGCGACCTCGACTCCCGCCAGTCCCTCGCCGGAGGATCGCTAATCCCTCGTGAGAGCACGACATGGCGACCTCGATCCAGATCCGCTTCATCGACACCTAGGTGTCGGGCGGCAATGCCAAGCAATTCTTGGCTCTGGTAGAAGACCAGATCCAGGTTTCTCAACGATCGAGCAACCGTCCGGGCGGCGGCGCTCCCCCTGTCGACGCGAACGTCGCCACCTGTCGCCCATCCTGCGGCAGGAAGACGCAGCCGTCTTGCCAGGCGCCACGCCAGCGGCGCAGCACCCCGCAAGTCAAAAGACAGGACTGCGTCAAACCGAACTTGCTCGTGCCGTGCGGCGGCGAGCCCCCGGGATCCAAGATACGCGGCCCTCTCGGCCCACAGGGGCCAGGCCGCACCGGGGATCTGCAGATATGCGGGACGATGGACCGCAATGGAACCTTCCCGCTGCAACGCCGGAATCTGCGAGTAGGAGTTCCAGCGAGGGTGCAGCCGTGCGAGTTGGGGTGGCACATACGGCCGTGGCGACAGAACCTCCACATGTTCGCAGATATCGCCGAGAGCGGCGGCGCTTCTCTGACTGAAGATCCCCGAGGACGGAAACCCGGCGTACGGATATGCTGGGACGACGAGAAGGAGTTTCACGCGTTCCCGGGCCTCATGATTGCGCGGGCTCTGGCACTCTTGCCGTGGGTCCGCCTCCGGACCGCAGTTCCCCGTCCGCGACTGTCGCTCCCCACCGACGCGAGTCCAACCGCGAGCACCAGCCACATGGGCTTTCGCGCGAGGGAGGTGTGCGCCAGGTTGGCCATCAAGAGGACAGTAACCAGGGCAAGTGGCAACACGCCGAGTGGTCCCCGGCGTGCTCGCCACGCCGCCCTGAACACCAACCACAAGCCCACGAAAACCGGAACCGTTCCCACGATTCCGACTTCCAGAAGAAGGTAGAGAGGAAGACTGTGAGCGTCGAGAGCTTTACCGACATAGTTCACCCTCCGTCCGAGCGTGTAGAAGCCATATGCCGGCCCCCAGCCCACCAACGGCCGCTCGGAAATCATTTGCAAAGCGACCGTGTAGATCCGGTCGCGTGAGTCTCCCTGCTCATACGCCGCGCTCAGACGGGCTTCCATGAGGGGATCCGTGATCGCCAGGTAGGCGGCGCCCAGCAACAGGACCGCCGCCAGCGCCGACGCGCCGACGCCGCGCCCGGTCCCTCCTGCCGGAATCAAGAAGACCGCCAGGCCTGCTAGGAACGCCAGCACGCCCGACCGGGACCCCGTACGGACGATCAGGAGCACGAGCGGGACAGCCGCGGTTCCGATGAAGAGTCGGTTTCGCAGCTTCGTGGTGCGGAAGAACTCACCCAGCACGATCACCGCTGCGACCGCCACCATCGTTGCGAGGGCATTCGGATTGTAGTCGAGCGCCGTCAACCGCTGCGCCGTGGCGATTTCCTTTGTCGCCGACGTCACCGCGAAACCGGGCGCGCCGGCCAGCACGCCGAGCGCCAACGCGATCGTGGCGACAGCGTAACCTCTAAGGACCTGGGTCGCCAGCTGTTTGTCCCGGAACAAGTTCGACGCGATCCAGAAGAAAATCACGAGTTGGACCTTCGACAGGAATACGACAGATGTTTGCTTAAGCAAACTCGGCGGCGTGTAGAGTCCCGCGACGGCCACGACGCCCAAATAGGCGAGAAACCACCACACGGCAGCCGACGGCAACCGAAAACACAATTTCGGCACGAAGAGGGAGACGATAAAGAACGGAAGAGCGGCGACCCGGGCTGGCGAGAGAAACCCTCCGAATCCAATGTCAATGGCCTCGAAGGGAATCGCCAACACGAAGAGGATCAGTGCCCAGCGAAGCGGTGCCGGCGTCCGGCCACCCGTCGCGACGACCCTTGCCCTGAGCATCCTCGCTTGAACCGCCGGCGTGGCCTCCGCCCCACTGCGGGACTGCCCGTTCGACCATGGCTGCCGCCTGAACCCGCTTTTCATATCCCCCAATCAGTCTCCGCGTGTGGGCGAGGCTCCAAGGACCTCTTCCTCCCGTCGCAGCCGGCCATAATTTGCGTCCAAGCACCGCACGGATTGAGGTCTCACCGTCCCGCCGCGAGTGAATCGCGCAGTACCGCGTCGAGTTGATCTCCAATACTCGCCCAGCTATACATCTCCGTGTTTCGTGGTCTCAATTCGCCACCATCCATTCGCTCCCGGAGAAACGCGACAATTCCGTCGATCTCGGTCCCTGCGAAGCGCTTCCCGAGTCCCGTCGTCGCGAGAATCCCGTCCAGATCGCTTCCTTCCGGAGCGATCACGAGAAGCGGGGCGCCCAGGCCGATTTCCTCAAACACTTTCCCCGTTACGATCCCCTTTTCCGCCAGCGAGGCGCGCTCAAAGATTGAACTAATCACAACCGCAACACTCGCGCCACGGATCGCGCAGAGCGCCTCCGCCCGGGGCACGCTGCCGTGAATCAGCGTTCTGTGGCCGACACGAAACGCATCCGCCACCCGACGGACGTAATCGCCCTGATTGCCGTAGTAGTGAAACGCCCAGCGGTCATCGGGCGGCACGACGCTGTCCAACCGCTGCATCGCCGCCATCAGGGGTTCGACCCCTCTCTTCGGCGGATAGAACGAACCTGTATAGACGATCGCGAAGTGACCAAAGTCGAGCTTTGGAACTCGCGCCAGCTCCTCCGGATCGAAGCCGTTGGTGATCACGTGGGTCGCCTTGAGCAACGCGAACTCTTCCTGCAGGCTCCCGGCAAGGCTCGGGGACACGCCGATCGTCGCCGCACTCGCCTCCACAACAAGGCCTTCCCTTTTGACAACTCGCTGAGGAGCCCGTCGGTACGCGTGCGGGCTTCTCGTCCAGAGGTCCCGGTAGTCCAACACGTAGGGACATCCCAACCGCTTGGCCAGACGTCGGGCTAGATCAAAAGACACAAAGGGCGGCCCGGACGCAAGAACCAGATCGACGTCGTCCCGCGTCAGCCCCGCGCAGGCCCTCTCCGCATCGCGGATCCAGCCGGCCTCGCGCTCGATTCCGAGAATCGCAGCTCCGCGTCGCGCTAACCCACCCGCGATCCATCCAAGAACGCCCCGTCGACGGTCCGGACCCCCCGACAGAAGAGCAAGCCATTGATGTTCCGTCCGGATGCAACGAATTCCCTCGCGGAGAAGGCTCCTGTGTACGTCTGTCGCGCCGTTACGCTGACCCCAGATCGACTCCAAGGGAGTCACGACCGTGACTTCCCAGCCCCTCCGCGTAAGCCACTTGGCCATGTTGTAGGTCCGAACACACCCGATCGTGTTCTTCGGCGGGAAACCATGGGCCAAGAAGAGAAGCCTCGGTCTTTCGCCCAATCCATGCCGCTCGGCAACGCCCAGGCTCATCGCAGAAACAACCGATCCTGGGGAGAGCCCGATCGAAGGCAGGTGGCACCATCGGGACGGCGAAGTGATCTGCCGGAACAAAGAATGCAGTTGAGAGGAACCAACTCATGCCTCGCCCAACTCCTTAACGATTCTCACACTGGCGTCCCCCAGCCCAAAGAGCACCCCCGGATCGATTCTCTGTCCGGCGTCGTCGCCGTCGATTCGAATGGCGTCGAAATCACTTCCCGCCAGGACGCTCGCCCCGTACTCGACGAGCTCGGGCCACTCGGTCTCCCCCCTGAGAATCACACTGGGAATCCCGAGAAAGAACGCCTCGCGCTGCACCCCGCCTGAGTCGGTCAGGATTACCCTGGCTTGCGATTCGAGCCGGAGCATGTCCAGGTACCCGACGGGGGAAACGACTTTCCAGGTCGCGGGCAGCCGGTCGATCAGGCCGAGCCCTTCGATTCGCTTTCGGGTGCGGGGATGAACAGGAAAAACGATGGGCAGGTCGAGTTCCATGATCGCCTTCAAGAGCGTCCGGAGACGCTCCTCGGAATCGACCGTCTCCGCGCGGTGCGCGGTCAGGAGGCCATAAGTACCGGCCGCAAGCTCGAGGTCATCCAGAATTCGCGACCGTCGGTCGGCGATAGGTCGGAACATCAAGAGGGCATCGTACATAACGTCGCCCACCTGGTGGACGCCTTCGGTGATGCCTTCCCGTCGCAGGTTCTCAGCGCTCGTTTTCGTCGGACAGAAGAGCAGCCGGGAAACGTGGTCTGACAGCACGCGGTTGATCTCCTCGGGCATGACGCGGTTGTAGCTGCGCATTCCGGCTTCGACGTGTGCGACCGGAATGTTCAGCTTGCATGCGGCGAGTGCCCCGGCGAGGGTCGAGTTCGTGTCGCCATAGATCAGAACCCAGTCCGGCCTTTCGGAAACCAGCACGTCCTCCAGGCGCTCCAGCATCCGTCCGGTCTGCACGCCATGGGAACCCGAGCCGACCTCCAGGTTGAAGTCTGGCTGCGGGATCTCCAGCTCCCGAAAAAAGACTTCGGCCATGACGTCGTCGTAGTGCTGGCCCGTGTGAACCAGGACCTCGCGATGCCCCGCATCCCTCAGGGCGCGGCCGACCGGAGCGGCCTTGATGAACTGAGGCCGCGCCCCCACGACCGTCACGATCTTCATCGGGCGTCAGTCCTGGAGAAATGCCGCGATCGCCCCGATCACCTCGTCCTTTTGCGCCAGGGTCAACTCGGGATAGATCGGAATGCTCAGGGCCTCGGCGGCGAGCCGGTCGGCGCCCGGCAGGTCGACCCGCGAGGATTCGAAGTTCGCGAAGCACTCCTGCCGGTGCATTGGAACCGGGTAGTAGACCTCCGTTCCGATCTTCTTTTCGGTCAGCGCCGCTCGCAGGGCATCGCGCTGCCCGTCGCCCAGGACCCGAAGAGTGAACTGGTTCCAGATATGATCGTTGTGAGGATAGGCCGAGGGAGTCAGGATCCGCACGCCCGAATGGTGCGGCGCGACCTCGGCGTTCCCAGCGCAGCGGGACACGGCGAGATCGATTCGAGAGACACCGGGTATCGCGCCGAGTCGGGACGCATAGTAGGACGCGTTTTCGCGGCGCTTGCGCGTGTATTCCTCATAATGCGGGAGTTTGACCGTCAGGAGGGCCGCCTGCAGTGGATCGAGCCGGAAATTTCCTCCGACGAACTTGTGGAAGTACTTCGGCTTCGCACCGTGGGCTCTGAGCATGCGGGCCTTCGCGGCGAGCTCATCGTCGTCGGTCACGAGGATTCCCCCGTCGCCGAAGCCGCCCAGGTTCTTGGATGGGAACAAGCTGAACATGCCAAACGTGCCGATCGTCCCGAGCTTGCGGCCCTTGTAGGCGGCGCCCATCGCCTGCGCGGCATCCTCGATCACAGGCAGCCCGTGGCGCCGAGCCAGCTCCATCACCGCATCCATGTCGGCCGACTGCCCGAAGAGGTGGACCGGCATGATGGCCCTGGTCCGCGGCGTCACCTTGCGGGCGGCGTCGGCCACGTCCATGTTGAAACAGTAGAGGCACGAATCCGTAAAGACCGGAGTGGCTCCGGCCCGCGAGATGCACCCGGCAGTCGCGAAGAACGTAAAGCTCGGACAGAGCACCTCGTCCCCCGGACCCACCCCGAGTGACATCAGGGCCAGCAGGATGCCGTCGGTGCCGGAGGACACGCCGATTGCATGGCGAACGCCGACCAGTTCGGCAATTTCGGTCTCCAGCCGCTGCACCTCCGGTCCCAGTATGAACTGCCCCGAACGCAACACCCGCTCGAAGGCGTCCTTGAGCTGCACCTCCAGAGCCAGGTTCTGCGCGTTCAGGTCGAGAAGTGGAACTGGCATCGATCGTCCTTTCCTGGTGGGGTAAAGACCGCTGACATTGTGATTCGCGGATCCTTAGTCTCGTTTGAGCTCATCGTACGAAACCTTGCCGACTGCGAGGGCTTCCGGCAGTGGCGCTTCTTCGTCGAGGTCGAGGCAATTGAGTCGCCCCGGCTCGACCTCCCGGTACCGCAGCCCGGACTCGGGGCAGCGCATGAGTCCGGACGCGTCGGGCTTCAAGGGGTGACCGTGGCGGCTCATCCAGCCTCGCTGGCGCGCCGGGACTCCCACCATCAAGGCGTAGTCGGGGACGTTCTTGACGACGACCGCGCCCGCGGAGACGAAGCAGTAGCGTCCCAGCGTAATACCGCAGACGATCGTGGCGTTGGCCCCAATGGTCGCGCCGCGCCGGATGAGGGTCCTCTCGTACAGCGAATGGCGATTGACCTGTGAGCGAGGGTTCGTGACGTTTGTCAGGACGCACGAGGGTCCCAGAAACACGTCGTCTTCGATGGTCGTTCCCGTGTAGATCGCCACGTTGTTTTGCACCTTGACGTTGCCGCCGATCACCACGCCGTCGGCCACCATCGTGTTCTGACCGAAGATGCACCGCCGCCCGATCCTCGCCCCGGCGAAGACGTGGGCAAAGTGCCAGATCTTCGTGCCGTCGCCGATCTCGCAAGGGCTGTCGACTACCGCCGTGGGATGGATGAAGTAAGTCACGTTGCTCCTGTCTTGGCCGGTCCCCATCGTCGCTCGGCTCCGGGTACCGACGAAGCGATTAGACCTGCGAAACGACGACGGGGTGGCCGCCGAGCTGCAGCGAAGTCTGGCACGCCTGTAGGACGCGCAGCACGTCGATGCCGCTCGAGGCGTCACTCAGTGGAGGCTTTCGACTGAGCACGCAATCGATGAAGTGCTGGCATTCCCGCAGCAGCGGCTCCTCGGCGGGCAGGGGAACGACCTCCGCCTCGCCCTTCTGAAGCACCGGCTGCCGATTGTTGACGTCGACCCGCTGATCGTAAAGCATCAGTTTCTGATCAGGCGAGACATCGTTGAATACGGCCATCTTCCGGTCGCCCACCACCACGAGTTTCTGTTCCTTGAATGGGTTCAGCCAACTGACGAATACGTGCGCGCGGACTCCGGAGGAGAAGAGCAGGCAGGAGACGGTCACGTCGGCCAGGTTCGGCGTGACGTAGCTTCCGCCGGTGCACGTGACCTGGATCGGCAACTCGCCCATCAGACGAAGGATGACGGCCACGTCGTGCGGCGCGAAGCTCCAGAGAGCGTTCTCCTCCGTCCGAATCTTGCCGAAATTCAAGCGGTTTGAGTACATGTAGTTGACATGACCCAGGACCCCCGCCGCGATGATTCGGCGAAGCTCCAGAACCGCAGGATGGTACTCGAGCAGGTGCCCCACCATCAGGACTCGCCCGCGGCGCTCGGCGTCGGCTCGCATGGCGACGCCCTGCTCGTAGTTGAGGGCGAGAGGCTTTTCGACGAGCACGTCCTTGCCCGCCGCCAGCGCCCGCAGGGTAAGGTCATGATGCGTCTGTGCCGGGGTCGCGATGACGACCGCTTGGATATCGGACCGGTCGATGGCCTCCTGAGGATCGGTTCGAACGGGGACTCCCGGAGCCACCTCGGCGGCTCGCTCACGGGCTCCAACCGCAGGGTCGCAGACCAGAGTCAGGGCACCCAGTCGATAGAAGTTCCGAACGAGGTTCTGACCCCAATATCCACATCCGAGAACGGCAATGGAGGATGATCGATCTCGGCGTCCGAGCGACTCTTTTCCCAAAATCGACGTATCTTCGGCACGAGCGACCATTTTCGTCACTTTCGCCTACGACCGTTTCGGTCGCCCCACCTTTCATCGCCGCGCCGGAGGGTTCGCCGGAACGGGGCCGGGCCCAGGAGAGAGAGCATGTAGTAGGCGTACTGTTTGAACGGCCATGGCGACACCCGAATCGCTCGACGGAACTCCCGCCGGCCACCTCTCACGTCGCCCATAAAGCAGCGGTAGGTCCCCAGGCTAAGATAGCGACGCGCCAAGTCGTCTGGATAAGTCGCAAAGAACGCCACGTACTTCGCGAGCTTGCGCTCCGAACCCTGAATCATCGCCGCGTAGTTTGTGGAGAGCTGTGTGGGGTGGACGCTATACCGCACGAGCGGCTCGCCAAGATACGTGAACTCGAATCGACGGGCGACACGGATCCACATGTCGTACTCCTCGCCAAAGTGGACTGTTTCATCGAAAAGACCGACCTCCTCAAGGCACTTCCGCCGAAGCACCATTGTGGACGCCGTGCCGATGCAGTTGTGTCGACAGAGTTCATGAAGAATGTGACCGGCCTTGGAAGGCACGATCGCCCCCAGCACATCGCCGGCCATGCGATCCACCATGACAAAGCCGGTGTAGACGCCTCCAACCACCGGAGCACACTGGTCAAGCAGGTTCACCTGTCGCTCGAGCTTCGTGGGCAGCCATTCGTCGTCGTCGTCGAGGAAGGCAAGGAACTCTCCACGGGAACCCACAACGCCGGTATTTCGCGCTGCCGAAACGTTTCGCCGAGTTGAGTGCTTGAAATACCGGATCCTGTCGTCCACCAGGGCTCGAACCACCGACTCGGTGGCATCGTCCGAGGCATCGTCCACGACGATGATTTCGAAATCTTGGAATGTCTGTCGGATCACGCTCGCAATCGCCGTACCCAGCAATTGGGCCCGATTGCGCGTTGGAATAATGACGCTGACTCGAGGCATACTCAGCTCTTTCCTATCCTTCACCTCTGCAACAAAACCGTCCCTGGCTGGAGAGTCGCTCGCCTCTCGTCACGAATTGTTCGTCAGCATCGAGAAGGCCGTGTGCCGCACTGCGCTGAAAACAGGGCGAGGGTCAGGATGTTCTCAAAGCTCCGCCGTGTCGCCAGACGCAAGTATCGACGCAAGCCGGTCTCGTTCATCAGGGCGGGCAGATTACCCGATTGCCGCCATAGACTCAGGACTCGCTCGCCGGCTGAGACGGAGATATGCCGATGGAATTGCGATTGCCGCCGCACGGTGTTCTTGACAGCGTCTTTTGCCGGCTTCGGGAGGGCGAGAAACCAGCTCTGCACGCGAGTCTTTAGTCGAAATCGGGTCGAGGCGATCGGAAAGCCGACATTAGCGTGGTCGATACTGGCGAGTTTCGGCCACAGCTGAGTCTGGAACTCACGGTACAGTCGCATATGTCGCTTCAGCTTGCTCGGGAGGTCCATGGAATAGCGGAATACCGTAAGCGCATAACACGGACTCGATTGCCAGAGAAAGAATCGATTGCGGTCCTCCCCCTCGAATAACCACTTTCGACCGCGTTCACACACAGAGAAGTGCACGGCCTTCGCGTCCCATCGCTCTTCGGGATAGGCGGCCACATGGGTTCTCAAGTCCTGTTCCAGGGTGCCACCCTCGAGTCCCATCATTTCCTCGATGACTCCCGCGTCGCCGGATGCGTGCTCTTCGACGAGCTCCCGGATGAGCGATTCCAGCGTCGCCACAGGTCTCCACGGCCGCAGTTCCGGGAATACCTTGTCTCCGCCGTCGCCGGTGATGTACACGGTTCGCCTGCCGTGCTTCGCCATGATGGTGGTGAGGTACTCGATCATGAACGCCGTTCCCACGTAGTTCAGCCCGTCCTTGAGCCATGCCAGGCGTGCCTGGTTGTCGGGCGAGGCCTCAGGGACGCGAATCAACTCCCACGGCACCTGGAGCTCCCGCGCAATGACTTGGGCCAGCCGCCAGTCATTACCAGAGCGCCCTATGTCTTCCCGGCTCACGGCCGTAAACTCGCCATTGAAACGCCGCAAGCCTGCGGCGACAGACCGCGAATCGTGTCCGCCGCTCAGTGAGACAACTCGAGGCGAACCCTCTTCGCGCTTGCCTCGTTGCCGAATCGCTGTACCGAACAGCTCGACCAGGTCCGCCGCCAGCGCGCGCACTGGCTTCGCTCCGCTCGAGCCCGATCCGAAGCTCCATGTCACCAGCTCCCGACGCACCACGTCAAGACGAGACTGGCGAGTCGTTCCCTGTACGAAGAACCCACAGCCTCCTCGCTCGATTCCTTTCATCAAAGTTCGACGGCCGAGTGGATATCCAATCCACAGGGACTGGGCACAACCTAGCTGATCGAGCTCCCACACTCCGCGCGCGGCAGCGACGAACTTGCATTCCCGTGCCAAGTAGAGCTGCTGTTCGTCTTCAAAGACGTAGATTGGCAAACGCCCGAGCGCGTCCGTAAAGGCGACGAATTCCTCGCCCTGAGATCCTGCAATAACGACAACAAAATCACCGTCCGCACTCTGAATCCAGCGGCGGACATGATGCATGCCACCAGGCTCTCGAAACGCGACCGCGGCCAACTCCGCGAGATCCGTCTTCAACGACTCCAAATCCTGGTTGTAGACATGACCCTCAACGAGAAACGAGAAGCCACCACGCTCGAACGACAAGATCGGATAGCCTGGGTACGCCACATGTCCGATCAGCAAGCGGCCGGCAGCAAAATCCACGGTTTGTTCGTAGTCGGGGGCATGACGCATCAACTCCTGAGCGCGGCGGAAGGTAGGCAGAAGCTCGGCGGCCGTGCTACTCGCGCTGAAAGAAAGGGTCAGACCCGGCATTGACGAGTCTCCGTGCAGTTCTGATTCAAGCAGCCTCCTCAGCTCACAAAATTGCGAGTCGATCGCCTAACCGACCAGGCCTGGCTCGGCGGGACAACGGGCCCACCGATACTCATGGCGCAGTACTGCTCACTGGGCGCTCTTTCACCTAGGATCAATACGAGATCTCTATGGTCGCCCTGGAACTCGGGCCATCAGGGTTCGCCATCCTACCGAGTATCGCGAGGAGCCTCGTGGAACTCTTTTGCGAACGCGGCTCGAGTCAGCTGAATCCCGGCTTGCAAATCGAACATCGGGGCATATCCGATGTCGGCAGCGACCCGTTCCAGGGCGGCGAGCGAGTGCTTGACGTCACCAGGCCGAGAGGCTTCGTAGCGGGGCGTCGGTGCCGCCCTTTGCGCCATCCCAGACCAAGCGAGCTAGATCGTTCAGCGTAGTGGCCCGACCGGTGGCGACGTTGTAACTTCGGCCACACGCCTCGGCGGGAGCCCCGGCCGCTAGCAGATTCGCCGTAGACCGTGTCCGCAACGAACGTAAAGTCACGGCTTTGCTCCCCGTCGCCGAAGATGACCGGGGATTCGCCGCGAGCGTGTGCTCGAAAGAAGCGAGGGATCACGGCCGCATAAGGACCCTCCGGGTCCTGCCGTGGACCGTACACGTTGAAATACCTGAGGCCGATGAGCTCCATTCCGTAGCATCGCGCGAAGACCGCGGCAAGATGCTCGTTCACGACCTTCGAGAGGGCATAGGGCGACAACGGTCTGCCTTCCTCCCCTTCTCGTTTGGGCAGCCTCTCGCTATCACCGTAGACGCTCGAGGAGGAGGCGAAAATCACGCGGCGGACGCCGGCATCCCGCGCGGCGGCGAAGATTCGCGCGGCGCCGCCGACGTTGCATTCAATCGTCGTCGCTGGATCGGCCATCGACCGTGGCACCGAGCCCAGGGCGGCCTGGTGAAAAACGAAGGTCGCCCCCCGGCACGCCCGATCGCAAGTCTCCTTGTCCCGCGTGTCTCCTTCCAGGAACTCGATCCGGTCGAGGCAGTGCGCGAGGTTCTCGCGCCGCCCCGTGGCCAGATTGTCGAGCGCCCGAACCCGAGCGCCGCGCTCGAGCAGGGCGTCGACGAGGTGCGAGCCGATGAATCCGGCGGCCCCCGTCACGAGGACCGGAACGTCGCGAAGTTCCGGGAGCGGCATTCTCGGTTCTACCCCCTCCTGACGCCTTGCAACCTTCGGAGGCAACTCGAAAGGCGGCCCCTGACACTCAGCCGGCGAAGTCGAGAAACGGGATCTGGCTCAGGCACGCTTGCCTCGCTCCACCGACGGGGCGCCAGTCTTGCGCAGCTCCTCTCGCACCGGGGACACACTGTCGAAGGCTCGCCTCGTCGCGAGGGAACGGTAGAGCCCGATCGTCGCGCCGGCGATGCGGTCCCAGGAGTAGTTCGTTCGAGAGAGCTCCATGGCACGCCGTCCCATCGCTTCCGCGGCAGGAGGGTCCGCGAGCAGGCGACCGATGGCGGTCGCCAGAGGCTCCGGCTGGCGAGGCGGAACGACGAAACCGGTTCTGCCCTCCTCGACGACCTCCGAGAGACCGCCGGTGTCGGTCACGACAACGGGTCGCCCGGCCGCATAGGCCGCCATCAGAACGCCGCTCTGGTAGGTCTTCGTGTATGGCAGCACGACCGACGTCCGCCGCCAAGAAGTAGAGGCCGACACTCTCGAGCGGGACATACTCGATGACGCAGGTGACGTTGCCGCGTTTCGATACGTCCTCGAGAAGGTTGCGATAGAAACCACCGGGATCTTGAAAGAGGGCTCCCACGATCACGAGCCGCGCGCTCGGGATCTCCGAACCGATCCGTTCGAAGGCCTCGAGCAGGTACTCCAGGCCCTTATACGGCTTGATCAGACCGAAGAAGAGCGCGATACGGTCGCCCGGCGGAAGGCCGAGACGCTCCCTTGCCTCATTGCGGGCGACCCTCGGCTCGGGGAAAAAGAAATCGTAGCTCCCATGCGGAATGCAATCGATCTTCGTCGGCTCGACTTGGAAGCGCGAGATCAATTCCTCGCGGTTCCTCTCGGCGTGCACAATCGACGAGATCGACCATCCGACAGGTCTCGGCAAGCGTCCGTTCATCTGCGGCAGATTCGGAGTCGTGCGGGAGCAGGTCGTGAGCCGTATACACCATGCGGAATCTGAGCCGTTTGAGCATTCTTACGAGCACCAGATCGCGCCCCCCCTTGACCGACTGCAAATGAACGACATCGGGGCGCCGGCGCAGGATGCGCAACACGAGACCCGTGAAGATCAGCCGCAGCCGCCATGCCCGCAGGACGCTCCCGAGACCCTCGCCTCGTCCGCTCGACCCGGCCGTGTCGCGCCCTTCGCCGCCCCCGACTCTCCGCAGGGATGGAAACACGAGCGAGAGCAGCCTCTTGACACGACTCGGCCGGAAAAGGGCCAGATATCCGAATCGGCGCGGCAGATGGCCGAGCTCGTACTTCTCCGGGGTGGCAACCGTGACGCCGCACCCGCGCGCAACGAGAGCCCCGGCGAGCTGATAGGTGTAATGGCAGATACCGCCCCGCCCTGACGGCTCGTAGAGGACGACGTTCGTCTTCCTACGCAACGGGAAGTCCACCCGGCGGCCGGCGCGAGGCATGATCCGAAACCCATCCGACCGATCTCGATCGGAGAATGCTCGAGATCACGACAGGCAGTCCCGGTAGATCTCGTACAGCTGCTTTCCGACGACATCCGGACCGAAGCGCCCGGCAGCGTAGGCCGAGAGGGCTACTGGATCGAAGCGGCCCAATCCGTCCAGCATGTCCATCAACCCCACGAAGAGCGCCTCGGAGTCCCCGGCCGGCACCAGACGGCCGAACTCCGGGCCAACGAATTCTTCCGGCCCTCCGCATCTCGTGGAAAGAACGGGAAGTCCCGAACACAGCGCCTCTGCCGAGACGACCGAGAACGTCTCCCGAAGGCTGGGAAGAACCAGAAATGCAGCCTGTCGCATTTGCTCCGCAACTGCGCGTTTGGGCTGTTGTCCATGAAAAGTGATGCGTGCCGACAGGCCCAGCTTGCTTGCGCGAAGGGCGTATTCCCCGCGCGCGGGTCCGTCGCCCACGATGTCCAGATGCCAGTCCTGGCGCCGACCCTCCAGCTTGGCGAGCGCGTCGAGCAGATAGGGGATTCCCTTCTTGTGCTTCGAGTCGAGGAGGCCGACGAACAGGATTCGCTTGATCGCAGAAGGAGCCCGCGGCGGAAAGGGCCTCGGGCGCCCGAAAGAGGGACGTATCGACGACGTTCGGAACGACGCGAAGTCGTCTCGGGAGACCGAAAGATAGGATCGCCTCGCGCAGATAGGCACTGACAGGCAGAAGGGCGTCGACAGATCGGAAGGCATAGCGGGCCTTCCAGGCCTCCAGTCTAGACAGCGCTTCCTCACAAGAACTGACGAATGCTCAGAGAGCACGATCGGCACGCCGAAAAGCCGACCGAGCAGCAGCCCCGCGACCCCGGACGTGTAGACATGCGCGTGGATGATGTCCGGCCGAAACCCCCGCGTGAAGCGATGCGCCGCGCCGCGGAGAGCGCCCCACCCAGGGAAAGAGCGTAGGAAATTCCAGGAACGGCAACCTGGCGGTGGAAGAGCCGGTACGTCCGAATCCCCTGGGTCCACTCCGGTTCGGTACTTCGTCCATGCGCCAGACGTGACCATTCGACTGACGGTCCGGTCCGGCGAGATGCAGGACCACGACCTCGGCATGGAGGCTCGCTGCCCGGGCAAATTCCCGAACAAACACACCTTCGGTTGGGCTTGCCGCCGTCGGGTACCATGGCGTGAGAAAGAGAACCTTCAACCGGTCCAGCGTGGACTCTGGAGTTGCTCCAGATGGCGTGCTGCAACGCGGGCATTCGTGGCTCTCCGACGCAGCCGGTCGGTAGCGCTAACTTCCGCCACCCCTTCCGCCCGATGCAGCTTCCGCCGACTCGCCCACAGACTCGGTGCTCCAGCGCAGCAGCGGCCGGACGACTCCTCCGATGTTCCCGCCGAATTCTCCACGAGCGGAGTCTCCCTCGAGGCTGTCGACCACCTGAAACGCCACGACGTCTCTCTCGTAGAACTGTCGGATCTGAGGCTCGACCGTTACGAGGCCCGCAGCGACGAACATCGTGCCCTCGGCGAGAAGATTCCCGGGAATCCAGGCCGTGCTCGCGTACCGGCCCTTTTCCCGGACGCGACGACGCGATGCCCGATCGGCGTCGAACGTCCGGAAGGCCAGGATCCCCTCCTCGTTGTAGAAGGTGAAGAAAGGCGTCAGGGCGTAGCCGGGTTGCAGGACTTCGTACTCCATCTCCACACCGACGGGTCGTCGGATGTCCAGGGCATCGGTGACCTGTCCCGCCTCCGAACGGACGCGCACTCCGACGAGCTCCGCCACGGGCCCGCCCGGCCTGTCTGACGGGTCGAACTCCCGGGCGGCCGTGGTGCCGAGACCCGTGCTGAGGTAGGCGCCGACGACCTGCGCAGCGGGTCCGTCCAGCAGCACCTTGCCTTCGTCGAGAAGGACGACGCGCTTGCAGAGCCGCGTCGACGGCCGGCATGTTGTGAGACACGAAGAGCACCGTACGGCCGCGCTGTCCGACGTCTTCCATCTTGCTCAGGCACTTCCGCTGGAAGTTCGCGTCGCCCACGGCCAGCACCTCGTCGACGATCAGAATCTCGGGCTCCAGGTGAGCGGCCACCGCGAACGCGAGACGCAGGTACATGCCGCTCGAGTAGTGCTTCACGGCCGTGTCGATGAACTTCTCCACCTCCGCGAAGGCCACGATCTCGTCGAACTTCGCGTCGATCTCCGCCTTGCGCATTCCGAGAATCGCGCCATTCAGAAAGAGATTCTCCCGGCCCGTCAGCTCGCCGTGAAAACCGATTCCGACCTCCAGCAGCGAGCTCACACGCCCGCGGATCACGGCCTCGCCCGATGTCGGCTCCGTGATGCGCGAAAGAATCTTCAGGAGAGTGCTCTTGCCGGCGCCGTTGCGGCCGATGATGCCGATCACCTCGCCCGCGTGGACGTCGAAGCTCACGTCCTTGAGAGCCCAGAACGTCTCCGGCTGCGGGCGGGCTCGCCTCTTGCCTCGCCGAAACATTCGGAACGGCGCCGCCGTCAGGCTGACGAGCGACTCCCGCAGCGTCTTGTACGGCGCCTCCCACTCTCCGATACGAAACTGCTTCGAGAGCCGGTTCGCGCTCACCGAGAGGTCGCTCATTCCGCCTCCTGATACCGCGGGGACGAAAAGCATTGCCCGCCAGGAGCCTCCGGCCGGCTCCGGGCTGCAGAGGCAGCCTTTCCGTGTCGTCCGTCAGATGACATCTGCGAATCCTCTCTCCATTCGCCGGAAGTAGAAGGCTCCGGAGACGAGCAGGAGCAAGGCGACCACGGTGCTCGCCGTCATCGCGGACGGCTGCAGAGAGCCTGTTCCGAGCAGCGCCCAGCGGAACCCCTCGACGACGCCGGCCATGGGATTGAGTCCGTAAAGCCACGTCGGCAGACCGAGCTGATCGAGCTTTGCGATCACCTTGCTGGTGGGGTAGATGACGGGAGTCACGAACAACCAGAGTTGAACGAAAAAGGGCACGACGAAGCGCACGTCCCGATACTCGACGCTCAAAGCAGAAAGCCAGAGGCCCACCCCCAGGGACGTGAGCGTGGCCAGCACGAGAAGGAGCGGAAGCCAGAGCACCGCTGTGCCGGGCCAGATTCCGTAGTAAGCCATCATCCCGAGGAGGACGACGAACGCTATCGCGAAGTCCACCAGCCCGGCCAGCACCGAGGAGATCGGAATCACGAGTCGCGGGAAATAGACCTTTGTGATCAGACCGGAGGAGCCGACGATGCTGCTGGAGGACTGGCTCAGCCCCTGCGCAAAAAAGGTCCAGGGAAGCAGGCCCGCAAACGAGAAGATCGGGTACGGCAGGCCATCCGATCCGACCTTGGCGAGCCCTCCGAAGAAGATCGTGAAGACGAGCATCGTCAGGAGTGGTTGCAGGATGGCCCACGAGGCGCCCAGAACAGTCTGCTTGTAGCGGATCTTCACGTCCCGCCAGATGAGGAAGTACAGGAGCTCCCTGTAGGTCCAGATCTCGTGGAGGCCCAGCGAAGACCAGCCGCGACTCGGCCGGATCACGAGAGTCGGCAAGTCAGTGGCCAGTGCCAACGAACGCTCGCTCATGACTCGACTCTTCCGCTGTCTCGACCCGGCTGTCCCACTCTTCTCCAGACCCGCAGGGGGTGCGTCAGGGAGCGAAACGCCGACTCGACCGTAGCACCGGCGAGTCTTGCCCGGCTGGAAGACAGCCCCAACCCTCGCATTTCGTTGCGGTGGTGCATCCAGAACTCCTTTCCCCGTCGAGAGAAGACGTTCGTCGCCAGGAAGCGGTAGTAGTCGCGGATCTCCCGGCGGTGCTGCTGGTCGTACTCTTCGGATGAGAGACAGCCGGGTCCATACTGCTCGAGCATCCGGATTTTCTCGGGGCGTGATCTTCCCAACCGAACGGCCTCCGCCGCGATGCCCCGTCCGCTGCTTCGCGTGAAGGTGAGGACCTGGTGCACGAAGCCGAAGCTCCAGTCGCGCAGGATCTCGTAGCAGGCGGCGGCATCGCAGTTCGACGGGTAGCGTTCCCCGTCGTAAAACGGGTCGCGACGGCGAACGACCTCCGAACGGAACATGATGGACGTCGGCGTCCCGAAAACATAGAGCTCGCGCAGAAGGGTCCGACGGGAAACCTCTCTTCCCGGAAAGACCTCCTCGTGAACGGGCAGGCCGTCGCAAAACACCTTCTCTTCCCGAACCGCGTACGCCCCGACGATGCCGACCGACGGATGCCGCTCTGCGACGGCCACCATCCGTTCGAGACACTCCGGAAAGATCCAGTCGTCGGCGTGCACGACCTTGCAGTAGCGGCTCTCCGGCGACATCCGGCGGAAAGCGACATCGTGATTCCTCTGCGCATCGATCAATCGCGCGTTGTCGAGGACGCGGATTCGGGAGTCCTTTCTCGCATAGGAGCATGCGATCTCTCGGGTCGCATCCGTGCTGCAGTTGTTGGCGATGATGTACTCCCAGTTGGGGTAGGTCTGAGCCAACACGCTTTCGATGCATTGCGCTAGCGTTTCTGCACCGTTGTAGACCGGCGTGACGACGCTGACGAGCGGCCCGGTGCCGGTGGCCGCGCCTCCCGTCGCCCGATCCACCGTGCTCACCGACCGACCTCTCTCGGGAGGGGGCTCGCCGGCGGGGTCGCGCCCCTCGAGGCGAGCATCTTCTTTCTGATCTCGCGCGCGCCGCGGAAGACCGTCCCCCCGAGATGCGAGAGAACGACATTCACGATCGCCCGGGGCGAGATCGGATCGAGCCGCAACGCCCGCCGGAGCGACGCTCGCCCCCTTCTCATCTGACCGCGCGAGCAGTACTGGACCCCGACGCCGAGGCTCTGCCTGGAGAGATTCCGACGCATCGCCCGCGAGGAACCATGCTTTTCGACCATCAGCGCGATCCCGCGGTCGAGGGCTTCCAGGTTCGTCCAGATTCTCTTCCCGTGGAGCGAGTACTTGAGAAGATCCTCGTCGACGAAATCGAAAGCGAAGTCGCTCGACAGGCGAATCCACAGGTCGTAGTCCTGAAAGCTCGGAAGGCGTTCGTCCCAGAGCCCGACGCAATCAAGGGCGCGGCGCCGAACCATCGCACAGGAGGTTGATCCCACGTGGTTCCGCTCGAAGAACGCCTCGTGAAGGTGACCGCGCTTCTGCGCGACTCTGCGCCCGACAACGCCTCCCGATTCCCGATCCACGACGGCGTAGCTCGAATACACGACTGCGAGATCCGGAGCGCCGCTCCGAAACACCTCGAGCTGCTTTTCGAGCTTCTGAGGGAACCACTCGTCGTCATCGTCCAGAAAGGCGATGTACTCGCCTGCCGACGCGCGGATCCCGGCATTCCGGGCCGCGGGCGCGCCCTGTGGAACCCTCTGCCGAAGGAAGCGAAGCCGCGGATCCTGGAACTTCCCGACGACGTCGGCGACCCCGCATTCGGATGCGTCGTCGACCACGAGGACCTCGATGTCCGACAGGGTCTGCGCAAGAGCGCTCCGGATGGCGGTCCCGACGAGCTCGGGCCGGTTGCGGGTAGGGATCACGACGGAGACGGCCGGCGTCGTCAAGGTGTCTCGTTCTCCGCCCGCAGGGCCCTCGAGACGCCGGCCAGCGGGCGAAGCAGCGACTCCAGCGCCGCTCCCAGGGTCCCGCCGAGAATCCTCGCGAGGCTGCTCGAGAGACCGAGCCGACGGAGGAAGCGACGATGATACGTCCAGAATTCGCGGCCGCGACGGCGCAAGAGGCTTCGGCCGAGGAAGTGGTAGTAGTGTCGCACCATCTCGCGCAGCCTCTTCTCGTACTCCGAAGGCGCGAGATTCGCCCTCCAGTACTTTTTCAGGATGGCGATGTGCTCGGGACGCGAGCTGCCGAGACGCCGCGACACCCGGAGCCTCGCCGAGTCGCCCCGGCGCGTGAACGTCAGGACCTGATGCACGAACCCGAGATCACGGCCGGCCAGGAGCTCGTAGCAGACCGCGGTGTCGAAGTGCCGGGGAAACTCCTCTTCGTCGTAAAAGGGGTCGCGGCTGCGCACGACATCGGAGCGAATGAGAAGCGACGTCGGCGTGCCGAAGACATAGACCTGTCCCAGCAGCGCCAGCCGGCAGATCTCGCGGCCCGAGACGACGGTGCTCGGATACGGCAGACCATCGAGCGTGACGTCAGTCTCCTCCAGCCGGTAGGCGCTGACGACGCTGACCGAGGGGTGGGCCTCCGCGACCTCCACCATGCGCGCGAGGCACTCGGGAAAAATCCAATCGTCCGCATGGACGATCTTGCAATACCGGCTCTCGGCGGCCATCGCCCGGAACCCGATGTGGTGGTTCTCGGCTGTCTCGACGAAGACGTCGTTGTCGCGCACCCGGATCCGCGGCTCGCGGCCTGCGTACTCCCGCGCGATCTCGAGGCTCCCATCGGTGCTCCGGTTGTTGACGATGATGTACTCCCAGTTCCGATACGTCTGCGCGAGAACGCTTTCGATGCATGCCCGGAGGGTTCGCGCACCGTTGTAGACAGGGGTCACGACGCTGACGAGAGGCTCCGGACGCGGATTCAATGCGGGGCTTCCCTACCCCTTCACCACGTTCGGCAGGCTCTGGCGATAGATCCCGCGCGTGTCGATCACGAGCGGAGCGTGTCGCGCCACGAGGGCATAGTCGACGAGGGTATGGTCCGTCACGATCAAAACCGCGTCCTGCTTTTCGAGCAGC
Organism: uncultured Acidobacteriota bacterium; assembly: GCA_963801275.1. Classification (GTDB taxonomy): domain Bacteria; phylum Acidobacteriota; class Thermoanaerobaculia; order UBA5066; family Gp7-AA6; genus DATBFU01. The sequence continues at coordinate 826,743 of CAWDEF010000001.1, forward strand.
TCCCTCGTCAGGCCACACGATTCCATCTCTGGCAAGTCGGGACGCGCGCGTGTCCGGGGAGCCTTTCCCACGTGCGGATCGTGATAGCAGACCTCGGCGCCCCGATGGAGGAGCAGCTCGAGGATCTCGAACGCCGGACTCTCCCGCGCGTCGTCGATGTCCTTCTTGTAGGCCAGGCCGAGCACCAGGATCCTGCTGCCCTTGAGAGCCCTTCCCCGGTCGTTCAAGGCGAGCTGAAGCTTTTCGATCACGTAGTGCGGCATCTGGACATTGACCTCGCCGGCGAGCTCGATGAACCTCGCCGTCATGCCATATTCCCGCGCCTTCCAAACTAGGTAGAAGGGATCGAGCGGAATGCAGTGGCCGCCCCAGCCGGGGCCGGGGTTGAACCGCATGAAACCGAAGGGCTTGGTCGAGGCGGCGTCGAGGACCTCCCAGATGTCGATGCCCATCCGATCGAAGACCATCTTGAGCTCGTTGACGAGAGCGATGTTCACGGCGCGGAAAATGTTCTCGACGAGCTTGGTGGCCTCGGCGGCGCGGGAGCTCGAAACCCGCACGGTGCGGGCGATGACCCGATCGTAGAGCGCCTGGGCGAGATCCCCCGAGACGGGGTCCACTCCGCCGACCACTTTGGGAATCGTCGCGGTGCCGAAGCTCTTGTTGCCAGGGTCCTCGCGCTCGGGAGAGAAGGCGAGAAAGAAATCCTCGCCGCACTTGAGCCCCGACTCTTCGAGGATGCCGCGCACGAGCTCGTCGGTCGTTCCCGGATAGGTCGTCGACTCGAGGATGACGAGCTGTCCCCGCCGCAGGGACGCCCGAATCTGGCGCGCGGTCTCGACCACGAAACTCATGTCGGGCTCCCGCTGAGGGGTCAGCGGTGTCGGCACGCAGATCAGAAGAACGTCCGGCTCCCGCAGGCGCAGGAAATCCGCCGTCGCGTGGAACTTTCCGCTGCCAGTCGCGGCCGTCAGCCGCTTGTCGTCCAGATGCTGGATGAAGTTGCGGCCCTGATTGAGGGCTTCGACTTTCGTCGGATCGATGTCGAACCCGATCACCGAGTAGCCCTTCTCCGCCATCGTCAGCGTCATGGGCAGTCCGACATAACCGAGCCCGATCACGCCGAGGAGGGCCGATCGCGATTCAATCTTCCGGCGCAGGTCGGCGGCCAGAGTCGTTCCAACCGATTTCGAGGTCGACGACGGCGCCACCGCCGAGTCGACTCGCGTCTGTGAGCTCGACATCTCTGAAAGCCTCCTGTGATGATTTCGCTGCTTCCCGCTCCCGCCGCTGATCTCCCGGGCGGGCTTCGCCCCCTTCGGTATACGAACCGAAGAGGAGCCCGATGATCTGTCACGCGCCGTGCCCGGACTACGGGTCACGCGACGGCGCGTCGAATACTCCGTCGGGATCGTGCGGCCGAGGGTGGAGAGAGCGATACCGCGCTCCTCTCGAGCTCGACCGACACGGATTTGCGCAAGATGGAAATCGAGACCACCAGCCGCGGCCGATCCCCCCCCCGCAGAACGACGCCTGTATAGCCCTTGAAGGGCCCATCGACGATGCGCACGCCATCCCCTGCTGCGATCGGATCGCAGGGAACCAGGGACGCACCCGACCGCTGGAGCGCATGGACCTGCGAAAGCTCCCGGCTGAGGAGCTCCTGGTCCTCGACGTCCAAGACCCTGACGATCAGGTCGCTTCGAAGCGCGGCCAACCGTTCAGCGGCAGAGCCCCGGAAGAAGAGATATCCCGGAAAGAGCGGCAGAAATGAAAGGAGGGTTCGCCCGGCCCTCCGACTCCGACGCTCCCACTGGGGAAGGTAGAAGGGCACTCCGAGCGGACGGAGGAAACGCGCCAGGGCTTTCTCCTGGCGGCTACGAACGTGCGCGACCCACCAGGGGGTATCCCGAGAGGACAATTCGAAAACCTCTGTCGGATAAATGTCCGGTTCGCGTTTGAGCAGCGGCACTTGTGCTTCATCCTCCCGCGCCCAGCGTCCGGCGGGAACTTTTGTCAGTTTGTGGACAGAAATCTTACCATGAGGTTGCGCTACCGACCTCGGTGTAAATACCTAGCGTGTCTAGGTTTTTGGGTCTAGGAAGCCTCTTTGAGGGCTGCGTGAAGGGAGCGGTCCCCACCGCCGATGAGAAAGGAAGCCCATAGCGTGTGCTGGCCGGCCAGACCGGCCAGCGGGACACGAAACGTCCCTCCCTCGCTCCGAATCGACGCCGTGCCGGAGCGCGCGCCGTCGAAGCCGTACGCGACGAGGGCCGGCGAGCCCGCGGCGACCGCGACCTCGACGGATTCCGCCGACGCGGCCGCCGGATCCACACAGACGGGAAACGAGCCGCGCGAGCTCCATTCTTCGAAGGACGCTCTTTGCAGAGCATCCAGCCGAGCCTGGATCTCGGCAATTTCGCTCGAATCCCTGGCCGCACGGGCCAGGTCCCGCCGCAGGAGGAGCGCCTCGCAGCGGCCCCTGGAAGCCAGTGACAGTCGGGAAGTCGTCTCACGTGCCTCGTCGACCTTTCCCGAGCCGATCAACCGACGCGAGAGCTCGAGGAAATATGGGTCCCACTCGAATGTGCCGATTGGCCCGGCGGCCTGAGCGAGCGATCTCGCCGCGCCAAGGTCACCCGCCATCAGGTACACACGTGCGCGCACGGATTCCGGAACTCCAGTCAGCGATTCGATCGTCCGAAGCAGAGCCTCAGGAGAAACCTCCGAGGTACGTCCTTCCAGAAAGAATCGCACGAGGCGTGCCCGGCGATCCCTGGACCAGGAGCCGAACCGGCTGTCCGGCCACAGGTCGAGCAACCTCGCGACCTGCCGCCGCCCGGCAGGATCATCGAGGTCTTCGTGAGGATGGTCGTCGAACCAGGCCCGGCAGCCGTTGCGCAGGCCCTCGAGATCGCCCAGGCGCGCCCGGCGCTCGAGCTCCCGCAGACCTTCCTCCCGCTCGACACGTTCGGCAGCCTCGGCGCGAGAAAGCAGGATCGCCGCGTTTGGTGCGTCGCCTCTCTCCGCAACGGTTCCGGCCGCTGCGTTCAGAACGTCCGCATCGTCGGGAAGCAGAGCTAGCGCCCGGGATTGCCCGAGCACGACCGACACGGCGGAGAGGTCGGATTCGACGAAGGTTTCGCTGCGAAGCGCGCGCCGAAAATCCACCATTGCCTCCGACCGTTCGACCGTAGACAGCGTCGACCAGGACTCGATGTCGGCTCGAGCAAGGGATGTCCAGATGACGTCCATCCCCGGAGCGCCGGAGGCGGCCAGGCGAAGGGTGTGCCGCGCGCGCCCTCCGCCGACTCGAGGGTCCGTGCGAGCGAGAAGAAAACGGTGGTACGCCCACCCGGGGCGCGTGGCGGACGCCTCCGCGGCGAGCGCGTTCGCAGCAGAAAGCACCTCGGCCGAAGGTGTCCGACCGCTACCAATCATCGCGGAAACGGCCGCGGCGGACGCAAGATCGGCTGCGGGCTCCGAACCCGCTTCGAAGCCCTCCGGACTTCCCGTCTCGACGCCCGGGATCTCGAGGAATTTGCGAACAGACCGCCTGCCGCGCGAATCCTCAACGGACCGGGCAACAGAGAGGGCCACGGCGACGACGCAGAGGCCCGCAAGGAACAAGCGGCCCGCCCGCAGGCCGTCCCTCCGAGATCCCGCCCCTTCTTCCGAGCCCTTTCCCATCATCCGTCATCCGGAAGCCGTCGTGCGGCAAGCCGCCACGGCAGAGGCTCCGATCGCAACAACGCAGACGGGTTGGCGTCGAAGAGACCGACCTCGGCCTCGCCGCCCCAATCCCTCCGAACCCGCTGGCGCGCCGCGAGAAGACGCGGCGGCCGGCGGCCCGTCGAGTGCGCGTCGGAGGCGACCAGATGCACGAGGCCTCTGCGGAAGAACTCCTCGCAGGTCTCGAAAGGGTGATCGCCGAAGTCGCCGAGCAGGCTGCCCGCGGTGATCTGCACGACCGCTCCCCGCGCGACCAGCCCCTCGAGCCGGGAGGGGTCGCCTGAGAGGCGACGGTTGCGCTCGGGATGAGCCACGACCGGCGTAATGTCCATGAGGGAGAGCTCGTGGAACACGGCGTCCACAGAGGCCGGAAGAGCTCCTGCCAGGAACTCCAGAAGCAGATAGCGGCCACGGTTCAAGGTCGTCAGAGGCCCGGAGGCGCCGCGCTCGAGAAGGTCCACGGCGTCGGAGGAATAGGCGTATTCGCACCCCGCGAGCACCGCCGGTGTTCCGCCGAGAAGCGTATTGAGCTTCAAGATCAGCTGATCCCGCACGGCCGGATCTTCGTTGATCCAACCGTCCCGCAGGACGTGCGGGGTCGCTACGAGCGTCCGCGTGCCGTCTGCGGCCGCGGCGCGGCAGAGAGAGACGGCCTCCTCCCAGTCTATAGGGCCGTCGTCGATTCCAGGAAGGCAATGAAAGTGGACGTCGATCACGAGAGATTCGCGCGGCGGCTGTCAGAGCGATACTTAGACTGTGCTCGCCTTCGGGGTGGTTCGCTCGGGGCGTTCGGGCGCGTCCTGGCCCGGGTAACCGTCTTCGTATCCGTAGTGATCGGCGTAGCCGGACTTTTCCTCGAGAAGATCGTTGATCACGACACCGAGGATCCGGACGTTGCTGCGAAAAAGCTTGTCGCGCACGCGCGCGACCAGCTCACGCGGCGTCTTGCCCCCCTTGACACAAAGCACGACGCCATCGGTTTGATTGCCGAGAACGAGCGCGTCCGCGACCGGCATCACCGGCGGTGCGTCGAGAACGACGTAGTCGAAGTTCATCTGCGCGAGCGAGAGAAACCGACTCATCGCCTCCGAGGAAAGCAGGCCCGAGGGGTTGGGGGAGGCCGGCCCGGCGGGAATCACCGAAACGTCGGGAAGGTCTGTCTTCACGATCGCCCGAGCTGGATCGATGTTGCCCGCCAGGATCGAAACGAGGCCTGTGCGGTTCGGAACGCGCAGGATCTCGTGAAGGCGCGGACGGTGCAGGTCGGCGTCCACGATCAGCACCTGTTTGCCGAGCTGCCCCAGAACGACGGCCAAATTCACCGCGGTGGAGGTCTTTCCCTCCTTCGGCAAGCACGACGTGACGACGATCGACTTCACGCCCCCGGCGCGGGAGAGCAGAAGCGCGGTACGCATGTCCCGGTAGCGCTCGGCGATCCGGGAGCGCGAGTGTGCGTGAGGCAGCAACTCGATGGCGTCGGGCGTGTCCTCGGAGGAATCCCGCTTTCCCTTGCCGAGAAGCTTTCGGTACCCGTATCCCCTGGCGGCCCCGCCGACCGAGGGTATGACGCCCAGCGACGGAAGGCCGAGAACCTGCTCCACCTGCTCGGCCGTGCGCAGGCTTCGGTCGAGGAACGACAACAGGAGGGCGATCCCCACGCCAAGAGCGCCGCCAACGATGACTCCAAGAATCAGATTTTTCGTCCACGAAGGCCGATACGGGGCTCCCGGTGGGAGGGCGTGGTCGACGACCCGCACGACCAACTCCCCCGCTCCACCCAGGCGCGCCATCGCCTCCATCTCTCCCTGTCTCTTCAGGAGGCTGTCGAGCATGGCCCGCTTGGCGTCGACCGCCACCTTGAGGTGGTTGTACTCGACGGCGTTGCTGTTCAACGTCATCACCTCGCTCTTCTGGGTTCCGAGGACCGCCTTGAGGCTCTCCTCGCGCCGCAAGGCGGTCGTGTATTCGCTCTTGGCAGCCTCCCGCGCCTTCGCAACCGTTTCGGAAACGACCTGGTCGATGTGCTCCTTGCCCTTGTCGATTTGGGCCTTCAACTGCTGCATCGCCGGCCATTCGGGCTTGAAGAGGTTCAGCCGCTCCGCGTAGTCGCGCTCGAGCTTGAGCTGATCCGATCTCAACGATGAGATGAGACCGCCCGAGAGGGTGTCGGCGATCGTCTCCGGCCTGGCCGTCTCGACCTGGTGGTACCGGGCCTCCTTGGAGACCCGGTCCGCGACGGCGGAAGCGTAGTCGCGATTCAGGGCCTCGAGGTTCTGCAACGTCACGTTGGTCTGGGGATCGACGGAGATGATGTCCTTCTGCCGTCCGTAGGCGAGCAGCTGTTGCTCGAGCTCGTCGAGCTCCTTCCTCATCTGAACGATCTGGGTCGAGAAGAACTCGGACGCGCGGGTCAGCATCTCGGACTTCGCTTCGAGCGTCCACTGGATGTACGCATCCGCGACCGCATTGGCAATCGACGCCGCCAGCTTGGGCGTTGGGGCGTCGGAGGAAACCTGCAAGAGGTTCGTTCCCTTGACTTGTGTGACGTCGATGCCGCTCCGGATCCAGCTTGCCATCGCGATGACTTCGCCTTGGGCACGAGGCGCTGCCTGACTGCCGCTCTTCCCTTGCTTTTGAAAGAGCCCGCTCTTCTTGGGGTTCAACTCGGCGTTGTCGAGCAGGTTCAACTTTCGCACGACGCGCTCCGCGATCTCGCGGCTTTCGAGCAGCTTCGCCTGTGTCGGCAGGAAATCGGGATCGGCCGTCGCATAGAGCTGCGGGCGCCAGTTGGAGTCGAGTGGGCTCGAAACATCCTTGTCCACCGAGAGGATCGTCGTCGCCAGGTAGCTCGGCTCCGACAGCACGGAATAGAGACAGGCGGCGGTCAGACCGACAGCAACAGTGGCCAGGATGAGACGCCGATGCTTCCAGACCACCGCGGCATACTCCCTGAGGCGCTCCTGGATCGCGGGCTCATCGGGCAACGGCTCTTCGAGGAATTCGGGTTCCTGTGCCATCAGAAGAAAGACTCCTTCACGATGACGATGTCATCGGCCTTGAGCGGTGGATCGGGATCCTTTCCGGAGACGACGCGGCTGAAGTTGACGACCAATTCGGTGTCCTTACCGTCCGGCCCCCGGCGCTTGATCCGCACCTTGGAGGAGGCCTTGTCGGTGAAGCCCCCCGCTTTCGCGATCACGGAGAGGAGCGTGATTCGGTCGTCCGCGTCGAGATCCAGCGCCCCGGGCGATTTGACCGCTCCGAGGCAGAAGACCCGAACGGAGCGCTTCGCCTCGACGTTGACGATGTCGCCCGGCTGGAGCGGAATGTTCCACTTGGCGGAGCCTCCGTGCAGAAGATCGTCGACGCTGATCGCCATGGTGTCGGAGAGCCCATTGTCCGATCGCCGCATGACATAGATCGTCTTGCCCGCCCGCTCTGTCAGGCCACCTGCCGCCGAAATCGCCTGCAGAAGCGTCCACTGGCCGGCGAGGTTCAGGGATCCCGTCTTCTGTACGGCACCGACCATCGAGATCGGCTTGCTGCCGAACTCTTTCACCACGACCGACACATTTGCTCGATTGAGGTACTTGGCTGTCAGCATCTTCTCGAGTTTGTCGCGAACCTGAGAGGCGGTTAGGCCCGCCACGGAAAAGTCCCCGAGCAACGGCAGATCGATGGTCCCGGCGTCGGTGACGCGGCGCTCCAGGTTCAGTTCCGGAATCTCGAAGACCCTGATGTCGAGCAGGTCCTTGGGACCTACTGGATAGTCGCCCGAAGGCTCGGAACCGGCGGGGCTCGGGAGCGTTTGGGGAGAAACAGCCGAGGGGGACTCCTGAGCGGCGGCTGCCGCCGGAAAGAGCAGCCCCAGAAGCAGCAGCGCGGCCGCAGCAGCGCGGAGGGCCTTCATCGCGTCCACTCCCCGTTGAAGGAGATCCCGGTCGTGAATCGGAGGGTTGTTCGCGAGGGCTCACCGGTGTACCTCGGAGTCAAGACGTTTTGCGAAACCTGGGCCTGGAGGACTGTCGAGCCGAACAGGTGCACGGCGAGATTGCCTCCATAGTTCAAGGCGTCGTCCACCTTCTTCGTTCCGGTCACCTCGTCCAGAACGCTGAAAGGATAGTCGTTTGTTCCGATGAGGGCATAGCCCCGTACCCAGAATCGCGGGCCGATGTGGAACCTGACGCCGCCTCCATTTCGGGTCTCGATGTAGAAGCGATCGAGGGCGACTCGGCTGTAAACCGGCTTTCGATGGCCGTACCCCTGGAGCTCGAAGGGACCCGCCACGAACCACGAGATGAAATAGGACCCTACCGTCGTCGCAAAGTCGGGAAACAGGGAACCATTGAAGGCTTCCGCCTTTCGGTATCCGCCGGCCAGGTTGACGTAGAAGCGCGGGCGGTCGTAGCGCACACCTCCGAGGTAGGCGAGCGTTTGATTGTCGCGCAGCTCCGATTCCTGGACGAACTCGGTCCTCGTACCCTGCACTCCGCCGGTGATGATCAGATCGGGCGTGAGCCGAAGCCGTAGACCAGCCAGAACGGCGGCGTCGGTGCGATCGAATTTCTGGACGTCCACGACGCTGCTCGCCCCGCCTGGAGAATAGCGGTCCTCCTGGACCTCCCCTCCGGCGACGAACGAAAGTGCGCGTGTGATGTCAACCTCGAAATTGCCCCGGGCGGATTTGGTCGTTTCGATGGCGTTGGCTTGCGTTTCGGAATTGATGACGACCGAGCTCTTGTTGGCAGCCCCATTCGCCTCGAACGAAAGGTGATTCCCGAGGGCGAGGAAAGCCCGCCGAGAAATCCCCGCCCCAGGAGTTCAGCCCCGTCAGCGTGTTGTACCAGATGTACTGGGGCACCGCGACGAGGCGCAGGTAGAACTTTGAGCCCATCGGCAGGAGCGCCCGTCCGCCGGCGCCGACTGTGGCCGTCCAGTCGCCGGTCTTTTCCTGCCCATTGGAGACATGGAAAACGTTGGCGTCATATCCGGCGTTCTCCACGCGAATGAGCGGAGTCACGTGGAAGGGGCCGAACCGGAGGCGAGCGCTCTCCATCTCGATTTCCACCTGGTCTCGGATCGGCACGGTGCGCCGCGGCGGCACCTGGTCGACCGCGAGCTGCGCGACACCATGCACCGGTAGCAGCAGAAGAACCACGCTGAGGCTCACCCGGAGCAACCCGCGGATCAAGGAATGGACAGAGGGGCAATCGTTTATTTCTCGCCGAGATCCTCGCGGCGCCCTGGCAAGCGGTGGCATCATCGCTGACCGAAGGGAGGCAATTCGCTTGAGTCGAGGAGATGGGCTTCGGAAGATCGCGCGAGAGGCGTGGACCGGCGATGGCCCCTCTCGAGCCGCGTTCACGCTACTGCTCCTTCTCATCGGGGTCGGCCCCCTAGGTTCTTACTCTCTCGACGCCGCCGTCGGAACTCGCATGGCGATGGGAGGAGGGGCGGTCGGTCCGGTCGGGAACACACTTCTTTGCTCGATCGCCTTTCTGATCGCCGCCCTGACATTCGTGTCCGGTCGTTCGCTCGCTTCGACCCGACCTCTTGCAATCCCCCTGGGAGCAGTCGCCGCACTCGCCCTTCTGGGCGCGGTGCAACTTCTTCCCCTCCCGGAAGGGATTCTCGAGTCCATTGCCCCCGTAAACTCAATAATTTACCACGAAACCGCAGAGTCCCTCGGGCTTTTCGGCCATGCCTCGCCCGCGGCCCGGATCTCGATCGCACCGACGGAGACCGTCGACACGATACTGCTGCTCCTTTGCTATGCCTGCCTTTTTTTTTCGACGACGAGCCTTCTCGACAACCGGTCCCGCCGGCGCCTCGCCGTCGGGGTGCTCCTCGCCTCCGCAGTCGTCCAGATCGTCCTGGCAGCCGCCCTCCAGTCTGGCGAGAACCGTGTTCACGGCCCTTTCACGAACCCGGACCATTTTGCCGGGTATCTGGAGATTGCCCTGGCCCTTGCCTTCGGGGCTCTCTGGGCAGAGATCCTGACGAGCCGCGACCGTGCGGCCGAGGCCATCGAACGGGCGGAGCGCTTCGAGCGGCGTTTTCCCGCCATGGCGGGGCGGCTCCTGCTGTGGAGCCTGATCGCGGCCGGCATCGCACTGACGGAGTCGCGTGGGGGAATGCTCGCGGCCGGAGCGACGACGCTCTTCCTTTTCGCCGCCGCGATCCTCCACCGGCGCTCGCGAGCGCACAGCCGCGCGGCTGCCGCAACCGGCATCGCGCTTCTCCTCGGCGCTCTGTTCGTAGGAGTGGCGGTCGGAGCACCGAGATTCTACCGATTTCTCGAAACCGATCCCCGCGACCTGGCCGGCAACACGCGTGTGGCGCTCTGGAAGACGTCTCTGGCGGCCTGGCGCGAGTTCCCCTATGTCGGCTCCGGGCTCGGCACCTTCCGGGAGGCTTTTCGGCGCGTCCAGCCGAGAGAACTGCACGGCCTCATCGAGCAAGCGCACAACGACTTTCTCCAGCTCGCGGTGACAGGGGGCGCCGTCGGCGCGGTATTGGGCGTCCTGCTCTTCGCGTCCCTGTTCGCACTGCTGATGCGCGCGTGGGCCCGCCAGCGGCACCGAGAGGAGAGCGCTCTGGCCCTCGCGGGGCTGGGCGCGCTGCTTTCGCTGACGCTTCACGGGTTGGTCGAGTTCAACCTCTCGATCCCCATCATTCCCGCGACGCTGGCCTGCGTGCTGGGGGCCTCCTGGGCGGCGGCCCGGAGAGAGTAGGCCTGGCTACTTGCGAGATGCCTCGAACGGCACCGCCACGGTCATCCAGGCGGCGACGGACTTGCCGTCTTTCTTTCCCGGCTCGAAGAGCCACTGGCGAACCGCAGCCACGGCAGCCTGGTCCAGATCCGTCTGAACGCCCTGGGCGACCTCGACCCGCGCAGCCTCTCCTTTCTCCGACACCAGGACTCGCAGCAGAACGATTCCGCCGATGCCGGCCTGCTGAGCGGCGGACGGGTAGACGGCACGCGTCGCCACCTTGAGCTGAGGCTGGCGGTCCAGATCTTCAGGGGGGAAAGTCGGCCCCGCCGCGCTCCCGTCCGACGGCGATGGCGATTCCCGGGTCGGAGACGGGACCGGCGGCGACAACGCTGCCGGCGGGACCGGGGATGTGACGCCGGGCAACGGGGTCACGGATGGCCGCGGCGGCTCGGTCGGCCGCGCCGTGGACGGGGCAGGCGAAGTCGTGGGTGTCGCCGTCGCGGTCGGCCGCGGTGGAGGCGGCGCCAGCAGCTGCTCGGCCGCCGCGGCGGGCAGCCTCTTGCGCGCAAGCGCCTCGAATTGTCCGCGGAGATTCGGGTCGAGCTTCGCCTCCCGGCAGGCCGGGAATCCCCGGCTGATCGAGGAGAGACGCGTCAGGGTCGCGTCGACGCGTTCCGGCTGGCCCTCGGCCTGTTCCGCGAGCGAGAGAGCCTGAAGAGCCTGGCAGAGCAACGCCGGCCGATCGAGAAACCCGAAGGCCGCGATCCGCAGATCCTCTGCCGCCTGGGCGAAGTGGCCACCCGCGAGCGCCGCCTCGCCCGCCCGGAGCTGCAGCTCGTAGAAGTCCTCTCCCCGCATCAATCTGGCCGCAAGCAGGAGAGCCGCCGAGATCCGAAAGCGCATCTGTCTTATCCTTCGTTCAATGTCGCATGAATCGGCGGCTACGGCAAATCTTCTGGATGGTGCGGCCGTTGCACGCGGCATCCGCGAGGAGATTCGCGTGGAGGCCGCCGAGATCGCCCGCTCGAGTCCGCCGCCGCGCCTTCGGGTCCTGCTGGTGGGAGAAAACGCGGCATCGGAAACCTACGTCGGAGCCAAGACGCGTGCGGCCCGGGACGCCGGCCTGCGCGCCGAGACGCTCCGGCTCCCGGCCACGATCTCCCCGGAACGGCTGATCGAAGAGATCGAGCGGACCAACACCGACCCGGATATCGACGGCCTGCTCGTTCAGCTCCCCCTTCCACAGGGACACGATTCGCATCGCGTGCTCGACGCGGTCGATCCCTGGAAGGACGTCGACGGCTTCCATCCCGAGAACGTCGGTCTCCTGCACCAGGGGCGCCCTCGATTCGTCCCGTGCACCCCGGCGGGGATCCTCGCGCTTCTCGATGCCTACCGGTTCCCGCTCCCGGGCTGCCGCGCGGTCGTCCTCGGCCGGAGCGACATCGTCGGAAAGCCCATGGCGGCGCTCCTCACGTCGCAAAACGCCACCGTCACGCTCGCCCACTCGCGCACACGGCAACTGCCTGACCTCTGCCGCGAGGCAGACCTTCTCGTCGTGGCGATCGGGAGAGCCGGGTTCATCACTCCCGAGTTCGTCCGGCCGGGTGCTTACGTCGTAGACGTCGGAATGAACCGGCTGGGCTCCCTCTCCGATGGGCCCGACAATCTGCAACGCTCGGCTCGCATCCGGCAGGCGATCGAGTCCAAAGGCCGTGCGCTCGTCGGGGACGTGGACTTCGACGCCCTGCTGCCCTTCGCCGGCGCCATCACGCCAGTTCCCGGTGGGGTGGGCCCTTTGACGGTCGCGATGCTGCTGAAGAATACGGTCCGTGCCTGGGGATTTCGGAGGAGGCAACCGGAGTTCGAATAAAATTAGGAAGAAGTATGTTTTCACCTAATAATATTCAGACCGTTAACCCCTGACAGCATCGTCACTGCGATCGGGCCGAACCTCCAATTCCGACCGGTGGATCTCTGCCGCGGCTGTCCGAGATCGGACACTCCAGTCCCGCAGTCGACCACTCTTGATCCCCTCCATTCGCGAAGTCGCTCGACACCAATGATTTGCGTGTCAGGCCTCTTGGCACGTCTCTCGCCTAGTAAGTCCTCGACGTGGATATCGCCCGCGAGGGAATCGTAGAGAGCAAACGCCGCAAGCGCCTGATCCTTGCTGCCGGCGGCGTGGTTGCGGCGCTACTGGTGACACTCGGACTCTCGCGGTTGAAACCCGCCGCTCCCACCGTCGAGAAAAGCACCGTCTGGCTCGACACCGTCAAGCGCGGGCCGATGCTGCGCCAGGTCCGAGGTCCGGGGTCTCTGGTTCCGGAGGCGGAGGGGATCCGGGTGATCTCCTCGGCCACCGACGGAAGGGTCGAGCGCCTGCTCGTGCAACCGGGCGCGGCCGTACAGGCGGACACGGTGTTGCTGGAGCTCTCCAACCCGGAGCTGCAGCGCGACGCCCTCGACGCGGAGTGGCAGTTGAAGGCCGCTCAGGCCGAGGCGGCCAACGTCCGCGTGCGCCTCCAGCGGGACCTGCTGGACCAGCAGGCGTCGGCGGCCACCGTCGAGTCCGACTACCACCAGGCCCAGCTTCAGTCCGAGACCAACGAGGGCCTCTTCAAGGAGGGGCTCGTCGCGGGCCTGACCCTGAAGCTCTCCAGGGTGCGCGCGGAAGAGCTCGCCACGCGAAACGAGATCGAGAAGAAGCGCCTCGGCGTCTACGCCGATTCCGCTCGCGCTCAGAGCGACGTGCAGGAGGCGCACGTCGAACAGCTGCGGGCCCTGGCCAGGCTCAAGCGCTCGCAGGTCGAGGCGCTGCGGGTCCGGGCGGGCATCGCGGGGGTTCTGCAGGAGCTGCCGCTTCAGGTCGGTCAGCGCGTCACGCCCGGGACCGCGCTCGCCCGGGTCGTCCAGCCGGACCATCTCAAGGCGCAGCTGAAGATCGCCGAGACGCAGGCCAAAGACATCGAGATCGGCCAGGCCGCCTCCATCGATACGCGCAACGGAATGGTGCCCGGCCGAGTCTCCCGCGTGGACCCCGCGGCGCAGAACGGCACGGTCACCGTCGACGTCGCGCTCGAGGGCCCGCTGCCCAAGGGCGCCCGACCGGACCTTTCCGTCGACGGCACCGTCGAGCTCGACCGTCTTGCCGACGTCGTGTACGTCGGCCGGCCGGCGTTCGGGCAGGAACAGAGCCAGATCAGTCTCTTCCGCGTCAACGCGGACGGCGACGAGGCGACGCGCGTGAAGGTCCAGCTCGGAAAGAGCTCCGTGACGACGGTCCAGGTCGTGGGCGGGCTCAAGCCGGGCGACCGCGTCATCCTTTCCGACATGAGCGCGTGGGATTCGTATGACAGGGTGCGGTTGAAGTGAGGGAAGGCTGTCGGCGATCAGCCGGAAGCTGAGAGCGGAGAGTCGAGGAGGGGTAATGAGCTCGAATGGGCATCCGGTGATCCGGCTCGAAGAGGTGACCAAGGTCTTCTACACCGACGAGGTCGAGACCCACGCGCTTTCGGGCATTCACCTGGCGATCCGCAACGGCGAGTACGTTTCGATCGCGGGCCCGTCGGGGTGCGGCAAGTCGACGCTGCTCTCGATCCTCGGGCTGCTCGACACGCCCACGGGCGGCCGTTACTGGCTCAATGGCAAGCCCGCCGAGGCCCTGACGCTCTCGGAGCGGGCGCGCATCCGCAATCGCGAGATCGGCTTCATCTTCCAGAGCTTCAACCTGATCGGAGACCTCTCCGTTTACGAGAACGTGGAGCTGCCGCTGACCTACCGCGGAATGCCGGGCCCAGAGCGCAAGCGCCGGTCCCAGGAAGCCCTCGAGAAGGTCGGCATGGCGCACCGCATGAAGCACTTCCCCTCGCAGCTCTCGGGAGGACAGCAGCAGCGCGTGGCCGTCGCCCGCGCCATCGCGGGCAAGCCGCTGGTTCTCCTGGCCGACGAGCCCACGGGAAACCTCGACTCGGCCAACGGGGAAGCGGTCATGGGCCTCCTGCGCGACCTGCACCGCGAGGGCTCCACGATCTGCATGGTGACGCACGATCCCCGGTTCGCCCAGCACGCCGAGCGGACGATCCTGCTCTTCGACGGCCGCGTCGTCGAAGACGAAAAGGGCCAGGAGCGGGCGCACTCGGAGGAGGAGCTCAAGGAAAGCGGATACCGGGTGAGCTGATGGGGCCTGTCGCCAAGGGCGCCGGTCTCGGCGGCGGGTGGAAGCGATGACCGGCCTGATCCCGCAGACTCGTCTGGCCTTGCGCACGCTCTCCCGGAGTCCCGGCTTCGCCGCGACCGCCATCCTGACACTCGCTCTCGGGATCGGGGCGACGACTGCCGTGTACTCCGTCGTTCACGCGGTTCTCTGGACGCCGCTTCCCTTTCGCGAGCCCGACCGTCTGGCAATCGTCTGGGAGACCGACCTGCACAATGGCGAGCTGGACGGAGGGGTCTCCGCTCCGGACCTGGAGGACTGGCGCCGGCAATCCCGGTCGTTTGCGGCGCTCGGCGCCTGGCGGCGCATCGACATGAATCTGACCGAGACCGGGAGGGAGCCCGAGCGCGTCTCGATCGCTCCCGTCTCCCATGACCTCTTCCCTCTGCTCGACACCGCGCCCGCCCTCGGGAGGGGCCTTTCGCCCGCCGACGATCGCGAGGGCGCACCGAGCGTCGTCCTGCTCTCCCACGCGCTCTGGCACTCCCGGTACGGCGGCTCGCCCAAGGTCCTGGGACAGACGGTCTCCCTCGACGGCATTCCCTCCACGGTCATCGGTGTCATGCCCGAGGGCTTTACGTTTCCGTCGCGCACCGAGGCATGGGTCGCGCTCACGCCGACCCTCGGGGGTTTCCTCCACGAGCGTGGCGTCCACGCGATGCTCGCCATCGGGCGACTCGCCGACGGGGTGTCCCTCGAAGCGGCGGGATCGGAGATGGCCGCCATTGCCGCACGACTCGCACGCGCCTACCCGAACGAAAATGCCGGACGGGGCACTCGGGTGCAGCGCCTGGACGAGGCCGTCGTGGGCGACATGCGGCGCGAGCTCTACGTGCTGTTCGGGGCCGTCGTTGCCGTTGCCCTGATCGCCTGCGCCAACGTGTCGGGGCTGCTTCTGGCCCGGGCGCGCGCGCGCGCGCAGGAGATGGCCATCCGCAGGTCCCTCGGAGCCGGAACCTCGGGAATCGCGGCTCCGATTCTGGCCGAGGCCCTCGTGATCGCCGCGGCGGGGGGCCTGGCCGGAATCCTGCTCGCGTCATGGGGCATCCAGGCGCTGCTCGCGCTCTTTCCGGATACGGCGCCGCGAACCGGCGAGGTCCGCCTGGACGTTCCGGTCCTGATCTTCACCGCGGTCGCGAGCCTTTCCGCCGGCCTGCTGTCGGCGCTGGCTCCCCTCTTCCGGATGCTCCGCCGGGAAACCCATGGCCTCGATCGGGTGGACGCCTCGCGGGTCTCCCGCGAGACGCTGGGGTCGACGATCGTGGTCGGCCAGGTCGCTCTGGCCTGCCTGCTTGCGACCACCGCGGGGCTCCTGCTCGTCAGCCTGCACAACCTCAAGAGCGTGGACCCGGGATTTCGGGCGGCGGGCCTTCTGACGGCCGAGATCCAGCTGCCCAAGGCGGCCTATCCGGAGCCTCCCCGGGAGAACTTCTTCGACTGGCCGCAGGTTCAGCGCTTCTACGCCACGCTTCTCCCAAAGCTCCAGTCGCTTCCGGGCGCGGCGAGCGCCGCGATCGCGCTCAATCACCCGCTGATGACGGGATGGACCTCGCAGATCCAGATCGAAGGCAAGACCTCGCAGCCGGGCAAGCGCGACGAGGTGTACATCCGCCCCGTGGCCCCGGGCTACTTTCAGACGGTCTCGGCGCCGCTCCTTTCCGGCCGCGATTTGGACGACCGGGACCGGCGCGGCTCCGCGGATGTGATCGTCGTCAACGAAGCCTTCGCGCGCCGTTACTTCCCGGGGCAGAGCGCCGTCGGCCGGTCCGTCACCTTCTGGAACAAGCCACGACAGATCGTGGGTGTCGTGGGCAACGTCCGGTTCCGGGGACTCGCGCAGGAACCCTCGCCGGCCGTCTACCCCTCGTTCTTCCAGGTGCCGATGAGCTCCCTCGCGGTCGTGGTGCGGGCACCCGCCGGCCGGGACCCAGCATCGCTCGTCCCCGCCCTGCGGCAGGCGCTGCGGGAAGCGGACCCGAACGTCGCTCTGTTTCACATCCGCACCGCCGAGGCGCTCATCGACGAGTCCGTGGGCTCGCCCCGATACCGCGCCTCGCTGCTCGGGATCTTCGGCCTGATGGCGCTGCTTCTCTCGGCGATCGGCCTCTACGGCCTGCTCGCGTTCGCCGTCGCGCGGCGCGAGCGTGAGATCGGGATCCGCGTCGCGCTCGGGGCCCGGCGCGGGGATGTGGCCGGGCTGATCCTCCGCCAGGCCATGACCCGTTGCCTGGCCGGACTGGCAGTCGGTACGGCGGCCGCGCTGGCGCTGACCCGCCTGCTGTCGGGGCTGCTGTACGGAGTCGGGCCGGGCGATCCCGCGATCCTCGCCGCGGTCGCGGCGGTGCTGCTCGCGACGTGCCTCGCCGCCTCCTACCTTCCGGCGCGCCGGGCGATGGGAGTCGATCCGGCGTCGGCCCTGAGAAGCGAGTGAGGAAGCCGTGATCGAGCTTTCCAACCTGGAAAAGGCCTTCGACACCCGCGCCGGACAGACCTTCGTCCTGCGCCGGATCGACCTGACGATCGCGGAGGGCGAGTTCGTGACGATCATGGGCCCCTCGGGAGCCGGCAAGTCGACTCTGCTCTCGATCCTCGGCATGCTCGACCACGCCTGGACGGGCGAATACCGGTTCCTGGGACAGGCCGTCCACCAGATGAAGCCGAAGCAGCGGATCGAGCTCAACAAGAAGAACATCGGCTTCGTCTTCCAGCAGTACCACCTTCTCGACGACCTGACCGTCGCCGAGAATCTGGACATCCCGCTCTCCTACCGCAACGTGAAGGGCTCCGAGCGCGCGGCGACCGTGGCCGATACGCTCGACCGCTTCCAGATCGTCGGCAAGAAGGACCTCTTCCCGAGCCAGCTTTCGGGCGGACAACAGCAGCTCGTCGGCGTCGCGCGCGCGCTGATCGCGAGTCCGAAGCTGCTGCTCGCCGACGAGCCCACGGGCAACCTCCACTCCGACCAGGGCCGGGAGATCATGCGCCTCTTCAAGAAGCTGAACGAAGAGGGCATGACGATCGTGCAGGTCACCCACTCCGAGGAGAACGCCTCGTACGGAAGCCGGATCGTTCGGTTGCGCGACGGCTGGATCGTCAACGATTGAACTCGCCCGAGGAAGCTCCGATGAACGCAAGCTCGGCCTCGAAAGTGTGATGATTCAGGATCTTCGCCAGGCGGCCCGCTCGCTTCGCCGGAGCCCCGGTTTCGCCACGTCGGCCGTGCTGACCCTGGCTCTCGGGATCGGCGCGAGCACCGCGGTCTTCTCGGTGCTCGACGTCGTGTTCCTTCGGCCCCTGCCGCTCGCCCACGCGGACCGCCTGGTGCGCCTGCGCGACTTCGTGCGAGCCGCCGACGGTCGGCGCCAGGAATCCAACACCTCCGCCGCGAGCTTCGAGGCGATCCGCGCCGGTAACCAGGCCTTCGAGGCGATCGCCGCCTTCCGGTACGGAAGCGCGACCGTGCCGAGCGCGGAGGCTCCCGAGCGCCTGGGCGTCGTCGGGACGACCGCGCCGCTCGGTTCCGCTCTCGGAGTCCGGCCGGTGATCGGTCGAGACTTCGGCAGCGAAGAGGTGCGAGCCGGGGGCGACAGCCGCGTCGTGCTGATCTCGCACGCGCTCTGGCAGCGCCGCTTCTCGGCAGCGCCGCTCGAGACCGCGGCCCTTCCGCTCGACGGAATTCCGCATGCCGTGATCGGCGTCATGCAGCCCGGGTTCCACTTCCCCTACGACGCCGATGCGTGGGTTCCCGCGCGGCTCGAGCCGCTGGATGAGCCCGCGGTGTTCGCCCGCCTGAAGCCGGGCATCGGGCTCGCGCGCGCCAACGCCGACCTCGCGGCGATCGCCGACCGGGTCCGCGCCGAGCATCCAGAGGTCGGCGGGGGCTTCGGAATCCTCGCAACTCCGGCTCGCCGAAGCCTGATCGGTGATGAGGACCGCGTGACGGTCGGGCTGCTCGTTCTGGTCGGTTTGCTCCTGCTTCTGACCGGCGCCGACGTCGCGAGCCTCCTGCTCGCCCGGTCCGTATCGAGACGGACGGAACAGGCCGTCCGAGCGGCGCTCGGGGCGAGCCGCGCCCGGCTGGCCGGCCCCGCCGCCGCCGAGGCCTTCCTGCTCGCGGCGACGGCCGCGGGCGCCGGGCTTCTGATCTCTCTTTCGCTCCAGAGTCCCCTTGCCACCCTCGTGCCCGACAATCTCCGGCACCAGCTCGGCCTCTCGCGACCGACGATGGGCTGGCACACTCTCGCGTTCTGCTTTCTGACGGCCGCCCTGGCCGCCGTCGTCTGCGCGGCGGCGCCGGCCTGGAGGGGGCGGCGGGAAGGCCCGGGCGCGGCGCTGCGCGACGCGGGCCGCTCGCAGACCCTCGCGCGGGGTGAGAGCCGGGCCTTGGCGTTCCTGGTTTCGGTGGAAGTCGCCCTCGCCCTGGCGCTTCTGTGCGGCGCGGGCTCCTTCGGGTTGCACCTGCGCCGCGAAGAGCGGCGGCGCCTCGGGTTGCAGACCGCGAACGTTCTCACCATGCAGCTCGCCTTGCCCCGCCGATTGAGCCCAGGCGCGGGCCGGGCCTCCCTGACGGAGGCGATCCTTCGGGACGTCCGGGCCGTGCCGGGAGTCGCCGCGGCGGGTCTCACGACCGTCAATCCGCTTGCCGGAGGCACGTGGGTCACGCCGATCGAGGTCGAGGGCGCGCCTCCGCCGGATCCCTCCCTGCGATTTCTCGCCAACTACCGCCTCATCACGCCGCAACTGCTGGCTGCCATGGGAGCCAGTCTTCTCGACGGCAGGGATTTCGACTCCCGGGACGCCGCGGCATCGACGCCCGTGGCCCTCGTGAGCCAGTCGCTGACACAGCGGTTCTGGCCGGACAGCCGCGCCGTCGGCAAGCGCCTGCGGCTGGCCGGTTCGGAGGGCGAGCCCTGGCGGACGGTCGTCGGGATCGTCGGGGACGTCGCCGACGCGGGCGAAGTGGCCGACGCCTGGTATCTCCCCTACGAGCAGCGGGCCGACGCCGACGCGGCCGACGAATTGTTCGTCATGGTTCGCTCCCGAGCCGGAGTCTCCCCCGGGGCTCTGTCCACCCCCGTGCGGCGCGCGATCGCGCGAGAGGATCGAAACCTCGGCGCCTACGCCGTCACCACGATGGAGGAGGTTCGCCGCGAGGTCCTCGCGCGGCAGCGCGTGGGGAGCCTCCTGATCGGCGTGCTCGCCGCCTTCGGAACGCTCGTCGCGCTCCTGGGAACCTACGGGGTGGCCGCCTACCGCATGGAGCGGCGCCGCCGCGAGATCGGGCTTCGCCTCGCGCTCGGCGCCGCGCCCGCGCGCGCTCTGCGCGAGTGCCTCCGCGAGGGGCTCTCCCCGGTGGCCGCCGGACTGGCCGGCGGCGCTGCGCTCGTGCTCATCGAGGCCGCGCTCCTTCGGCGGCTCGTACCCGGAATTCAGGGCGTGCCGGCGGGCCTGGCCGCGGGCCTCGGCGCCGCCCTCGCCGCCGCCGCCGCCGGAGGGCTCCTCGCACCCGCGCACCGGCTGTCCCGCCTCGACCCGGCCGCGGTGCTCCAGGAGCGAGAGTGAGAGAGCGTTTCAAGATGTCAAGTTTCCTTGATACCGTTACCGCGACCTGCGCGGCAGTGAAGTGAGCGCGCTCCTTCAGGATCTACGCTACGCGCGTCGCAGCCTCGCCAGGAGTCCGGGCCTGACGGCTGCCGCGGTGTTGACGCTCGCCTTCGGCGTTGGAGCGAATACGACGGCCTTCGCCTGGGTTCGGGCCGTCCTGCTCGACGCGGTCCCGGGCTCTTTCGATCAGGCCCGCCTGCGCGTGATCTTCTCCCGAGCCCCTTCCGGCGAGGCGGCCCGATTCTCGCTGCCGGACTACCGGGACCTCGCCCGGCGCTCGGACGTCTTGAGCGGGCTACTCGCGCAGCGCTGGATCGACGTCGCGCTCGGGACCATTTCGAGCGAGGCACCGCCGCGGCTCTCGGGCGCGCTCGTGTCCGGCAACTATTTCGACGTGCTGGGGGTTCGGCCGCTCCTCGGCCGCGGCTTCTCTCCCGGGGAGGACGCCGGACGGGGCTCACCGCCGGTGGCCGTGCTCGGCCATTCGGCCTGGCAACGTTTTTTCCGGGCGGACCCAGCAGTCGTAGGACGAGCGATCCGACTGAACGGCAGGCCCTTCACCGTCGTCGGCGTCGCCCCGCCGGGCTTCTTCGGAAGCTTCCTCGGCATCGGCGCGGACATCTGGATTCCGATTTCGCAGGCCGGCACCTTCGAGCCGGCCTGCGATCGCCTCGAGGATCGAGGACAGCGCTCCGTCCTCTGTCTGGGCCGGCTGAAGAAGGGCGTCACGACCGCGCGGGCCCGGGAGACACTCGAGGCCGAGGCGGCGCGCTTGAACCGCGACTATCCCGGTCTCCACGACGGCTACGGAATCGGCGTCGTCGCGCTCCGGGAGAGTCCCTGGGGAGGACCCGCGGAGTTCGGACCGATCGTTCAGTCGCTGCTCGCGCTGACCGCCCTGGTGCTCCTGATCGCCTGTGCCAACGTCGCCAACCTGCTCGTCAACCGCGCCCTCGGCCGCCGCCGAGAGATCGCGATCCGCCTCGCGCTGGGAGCAAGCCGCGGCCAGATTGCGAGGCAGGTTCTCCTGGAGGGCCTCCTGCTCGCCGGTCTTTCGGGTGCGGTCGCCGCGCTCGCAACCTTCTGGACCTCGGGACTGCTGCTCCTTTTCGTCCCGCCGACCGGCCTGCCGGTCCGGATGAACCTCGGGGTCGATTGGCGGATCGTCGCCTTCGCTCTCGGTGTCTCGTTCGCGGGCAGTCTCGCCTTCGCCCTTCTTCCGGCACTTCAACTCTCGCGCATGGGAGTCACGGGCCATCTCGCCGCCGAATCGGCGGCCATAGCGGGTGGGCGGGGGCGCTCGCGACTGCGCCGCGCGTTGGCGGCAGGCCAGATGGCGCTGTCGCTCGCTCTTCTTTCGGTGGCCGCCCTCTTCCTGCGAAGCTTCGTGGAAAGCCGCCGCCTGGACCCGGGGTTCCAGACGCGAGGGATTCTGCTCGTAGAGTTGCGGCTCTTCTCCGCCGGCTACACACCCGTCCGCAGTGCCGCCTTTCTCGACGCGCTCCAGGGGCGCACCCGCGATCTGCCGGGCGTGCGCGGCGCCACGCTCGCTCGCCGGGTCCCCCTGGGCTTCGGCGGGTTCCCCTCGGCGCCTGCGACTGTGGAAGGCTACGCGCCCCGCGCCGGCGAAGAGACGCGGGTGCGGTACAACGCCGTCTCGAAAGACTACTTCCGAACCCTCGGAACCCGCCTCATCGCGGGGCGCGAATTCTCGCCCTCGGATCGGATGGACTCCGAGCCCGTCGCCATCATCAACGAGGCGTTCGCGCGGCGATCCTTCGAGGGACGGGAGGCTCTGGGCGGCCGCGTCCGGTTCGAGGGAATCGCCCGGCGCGTGGTGGGTGTAGCGGCCGATGCGCGCTACGAAAAGTTGGGGCAGGCGCCGCTGCCTTTCCTCTTCCTGCCGCTCTCCCAGACGAGTCCGGATCAGGCGGTGCTTCACCTGCGCACCTCCGGCGACCCGTCGGAGGTCCTGCCCGCCGTGCGCGCGGCGATCCGCACGCTCGACCCCGGGCTGCCTCTCTTCGAGATCCAGACGATGCAGCAGCACCTGGGCGAGGAGCTTTTCGGGCAACGGGTCGGATCGAGCCTGCTCGGAGCCGTGGGCGGCCTGGCGCTCCTGCTCTCGGGAATCGGCCTCTACGCCCTCTGCGCGAAGGCGGTGATGGAGCGCCGGCGGGAAATCGGTCTCCGGATCGCCCTCGGCGCGAGCCCCGGACGTCTCCTCCGCGGCTTCCTGGCGGACGGGCTCCGTCTGGCGGGACTCGGCGCGGCCGCGGGTCTGGCGGGCGGCTTCGCCATGGCGCGCGCGATCGCAAGCGAGCTCCCTGGAATCGAGCCCTCCGATCCGATCGCGTTTGCGAGCGTGACGCTCGCCGTTGCATTGATCGCCATCGCCGCGAGCTATGTCCCGGCGCGCCGGGCGATGCGGGTCGATCCGGCATCGGCGTTGAGAGGCGAGTGAGGAGCCGGTGATCGAACTCTGCAAACAGGAACCGTGAAGAGGGGCCCGATGTCGACGCCGAGTTTCGTCGACGCCCACGAACCGAGCAGTGAGGAGGTGCGATGACGATTCTGGCGCAGGACCTCAAGTTCGCATTGCGCACGCTCACGAAGAGCCCGGGGTTCACGGCGGCGGCCGTGCTGACGCTGGCCCTCGGGATCGGCGCCAACGCGGCGATATTCGCCATGGTCAACCGCGTTCTTTTGACGCTGCTTCCGGTGCAAAATCCGAAGGAACTCGTCCTGCTGCGTTCGGAAGGGCCGGTGCAGGGGCACGTCTGGGACGACTCGGACAGCGCCACTTCTTTCACACTTCCGATGTACCGGGATCTGGCCGGAAAGAGCGACGCCTTCACGGGACTCCTGGCCGAGTACCCCTTCGACGCGAGCGTCGCGGCCCGCGGGGGAACGGAGCGTGCTTCGGGAGAGCTCGTCAGCGGAAACGCCTTCGAGGTGCTCGGTGTGGTGCCGGCCCTCGGCAGGGTCCTGACGCCGGCCGACGACCAGGTTGCCGGCGCCCATCCCGTCGCCGTCCTTTCGCACGGCTATTGGAGGCGCCGCTTTGGCGCAGACCCTGCCGTTCTGAACAAGACGATCATCGCAAACGGGCAGCCCTTGACCGTCGTCGGTGTCGCACGGGAAGGGTTCTCCGGAATCCAACCCGGGAGACCGGCCGATCTCTTCGTACCCATGATGGAAAAAGCGCAGATGACGCCCTTCTGGAACGGCCTGGACGATCCCAAGGACTACTGGGTCCAAATCGTCGGCCGGCTCAAGCCGGGCGTCACGCGCGGGCAGGCGGAGGCGCGGCTCGCCCCCCTCTATCGGTCCCTCCTTCGAGAGCTGCTGCCCGGGATCCATGGGTGGGACGAGAAGAAGCGGCAGCAGTTCCTGGAGAAGAGACTGGAGCTCCTCCCGGGGGGCATGGGTCGTGCGGTGCTGCGCGACAGCGTGGGAACGCCGCTCGCGTCCTTGATGGGCATGGTGGCGCTCGTGCTTCTGACCGCCTGCTCGAACCTGGCCGGCCTGCTCGCAGCCCGGGGCGCCGCCCGACAGCGCGAGTACGGAATCCGACTCGCGATCGGGGCGGGAAGAGCACAGCTGCTGCGGCAGTCGATCGTCGAGTGCCTCGTCTTCTCCACGGCGGGAGGCGCTCTCGGATTGCTCGTCGGGCAATGGGCACTGGCGGCCCTGCTCTCGACGTTTCCACCCGACTTCGACCTGCGGCGGATCCCAATCCAGATCGATTCCCGCGTCGTGGCCCTGACGGCCGGGCTCTCCCTTCTGGCGGCTTTCTTCTTCGCCCTGGCGCCGACGCTGCGCGCCATCCGACTCGATCCGGCTGCCACCCTGCGCGGATCGGATCGCGGCGGGTCGCCCGGGCGAGAAGCCCTGAGGTTCCGGCGTTGGCTCGTGACGGCCCAGGTCGCTCTGACACTGGTCTTGCTCGTGGCGGCCGGCCTCTTCACGCGCACCCTCCAGAACCTCGGGAGTGTGGAGCTGGGCTTGAAGCCTGACCACGTCCTGGGCTTCACCGTCGCGCCGGATTCGAACGGCTACACGGCCGAGCGCACGGCCCGCTTCGGTCGAGAGCTCACCGAAGCGCTCTCCAGCCTCCCCGGCGTACACTCGGCGACCGCCGCAGAACTGCCGACTCTCGCCGGCTCGACCTTCGGCAGCAACGTCACAATCGAGGGAATCGAGCCCGGGCCGGGCGATGCGACCCATGTCCGCCGGAACAGCGTCGCGCCGGACTACTTTGCCACACTCGGCATTCCGCTCGTCGCAGGCCGGGAGGTGACCTGGCACGACGACGCCAACTCACCGAAAGTCGCGGTGGTCAACGAGACGATGGCCCGGCGCTTCTTCGCCGGACACAACCCGCTCGGCCGGAGGATCGGCTTCGGTCGAGAGGCCTCGCCGAAGACTGACATCGAGATCGTCGGCGTCGTTCGCGACAGCAAGTCCGCTCAGGTCGACGAAAGGACCGAGCCCTTCGTCTACCAGCCCTGGCAGCAGGATCCCGAGCTCGGCACGCTCACCTTCTACGCCCGTTCGGAGGCGGCCCCGGATGCTCTGGTCGCAGCCGTCCGGGCCGCCGTGGCTCGGATCGATCCACAACTCCCGATTTTCGACATCAAGACACTGCCCGCGCAAATCTCCGATTCCCTGCTTCCCCGGCGCCTCGTCACCTTGCTCTCCGCCGCGTTCGGAGGCTTGGCGGCACTTCTCTCGGCGTTGGGCATTTACGGCGTCCTCGCCTTCGCCGTGGCGCAGCGGCGACGAGAGATCGGCGTGCGCGTCGCGCTCGGAGCGAGCCCCTCGGCCATTCGGCGCCTCGTGCTCTCGGAGGTCGGGTTCTTTCTCGCGGTGGGAAGCCTCGTCGGCCTGCCCGCCGCGTACGCGCTCGGGCGAGGCGTGGAATCCATCCTCTACGGCGTCCGGGCGGCGGATCTCACGATCTTTGCCGGCGGAATCGCTCTGTTGGCGGGGATCGCTCTGGCGGCGGCATACCCCCCCGCCTCGAGGGCCGCGCGCACGAGCGCGATGGACGCACTGCGGAGCGACTGAGAGGAGGAGGCCCATGGCGGCTCTCCTTCGAGACGTCCGCTACGCGTTCCGAACGCTGATCATCGGCGCGCTGCGGGGCCGAGGAGAGGCCGAGAATGGACGCGGCGAGCTTCGTCCCGGCACGGTTGGCCACGCGCATCGAGCCGGCGCGGGCGCTGCGGGAGGACTGACGGCGGACTCGCGCGCCGGCGTCGCCCCGCCCGGAAGGCTTCGGAGCGGGTCGACCTGTATCCGGTAAGCTCCCCACGTGCCGCCGCGGCCCAGCCGGATTCTCGTCGCCGACGATCAGAAAGACGTCCTGGAGGCGTTGCGCCTTCTCCTCAAGACCGAGGACATCGAAAGCGTCGCGGTTTCCTCGCCCGCCGCGGTGCTGTCCGCCGTCGCGGAGCGGGAATTCGACGCCGCGCTGATCGACTTGAACTACGCGCGGGATACGACCTCGGGTGAGGAAGGGCTCGACCTGCTCGCCCGGCTCCAGGAGCTCGACGCAACGCTGCCGGTCGTCGTCATGACCGCCTGGAGCAGCGTCGACCTGGCTGTCGAGGCGATGCGGCGCGGCGCGCGCGACTTCGTCCAGAAGCCCTGGGAGAACACGCGCCTGCTCGCGACTCTCCGGACCCAGGTGGCGCTCGGCCAGGCGCTGCGGCAGGGACAGCGCCTGGAAGCCGAGAACCTCATCCTGAGGGGACAGCCCGACTCGCCCATCATCGCGCAGTCCTCCGCCATGCGCCCGGTGCTCGAGCTGATCGCCCGCGTCGGCCCGTCCGACGCCAACGTGCTCGTGATTGGAGAGAACGGGACCGGAAAGGGCCTCGTCGCGCTCGCGCTGCACGCCGCCTCCGGGCGGGCCGCCCGAGCGCTCGTGACGTTGAACGCCGGCGGGGTCTCCGAGGGCGTTTTCGAGAGCGAGCTTTTCGGACACGTCAAGGGAGCGTTCACCGACGCGCGCTCCGACCGCGTGGGGCGCTTCGAGCTCGCCGACGGCGGGACCCTCTTTCTCGACGAGATCGCTAACGTTCCCGCCAGCCAGCAGGCCAAGCTGCTTCGCGTGCTCGAGACCGGCGAATTCGAGCGCCTGGGCTCCTCGCGGACCCGGAAGGTCGATGTTCGAATCGTTTCGGCCACCAACGCGGACCCGCACGCGGAGGTGGCGGCCGGCCGCTTCCGGCAGGATCTGCTCTTCCGTCTCAACACGATCGAAATTCACCTGCCGCCCCTGCGCGAGCGGCGCGAGGACATCCCGCTGCTCGCGCAGCACTTCCTGCGCGCGCACGCGAGACGGTACCGCAAGGACGTGTCGGCCTTCGAGCCGGCGGCCCTTCAGGCTCTTCTGACGCACACGTGGCCGGGCAACGTGCGCGAGCTCGACCACGCCGTCGAGCGCGCGGCCCTCATGGCTCGGGGCTTCCGGATCGGACCTTCCGACCTCGGCCTGCGGCAGTCCTCCGACGGAGGCGTGCCGCCCTTGGAGGAGCTCGGCCTCGAGGAGGTCGAAGGGATTCTCATCCGCAAGGCACTCGCCCGCCATGCGGGAAACGTCAGCCAGGCGGCGCGCGCGCTCGGCCTCTCCCGCAGTGCCCTCTACCGGCGCATGGAGAAGTTCGGGCTGTAGCTTCGCGCGCCATGAAACTCACCCACGACCGCCGGGTCGTCCTGCTCGCTGCTCTCGCCGCGCTGCCCGGAGCGGGCGTGGCGATCGCGCTGCTCTGGACGGGCGACTACAGCGACAAGCTGCGATGGACGCTCGCCGCCGCGATCCTGATCGGCGCCGCGCTCTTCTTGAATGCCCTCTGGGAGCGTGTCGTCCGCCCGCTGCAGACGGTTTCCAACCTGCTCTCGGCGATGCGGGAAGAGGACTTCTCGATCCGTGCGCGCGGAGCACGGGGGGACGATCCTCTGGGCGAGGTCCTGGTGGAGGTCAACGCCCTGGCCGACACCCTGCGGCGCCAGCGCCTGGGTGCGCTCGAGGCGACGGCGCTGCTCGCACGCGTGATGGCCGAGATCGACGTGGCGGTCTTTGCCTTCGACGAGCAGGGCGAGCTGCGCCTGACCAACCGGGCAGGCGAGCGCCTGCTCGGACAGCCTGAGCCGCGGCTGCTCGGCAGGAGCGCCGCCGCGCTCGGCCTCGAGGAGTGCCTGCGTGAAGGATCGCCGCGAGTCCTCGACACGACCTTCCCCTCCGGCGCAGGCCGCTGGGAGGTTCGCCGGAGCGCCTTCCGCCTGGACGGACGCCCTCACCATCTGCTGGTTCTGGCGGATCTGTCGCGGCCGCTGCGCGAACAGGAGCGCCAGGCGTGGCAGCGACTGATCCGGGTCCTCGGCCACGAGCTGAACAATTCGCTCGCGCCCATCCAGTCGATCGCCGCCAGTCTCTCCGGGCTCCTGGCGCAGCCGGCGCCCCCGAACGACTGGCGCGAGGACGCCGAGCGGGGTCTCGCGGTGATCGCCTCCCGCGCCGAGGCGCTCTCGCGCTTCACGGGCGCTTACGCCAGCCTTGCAAAGCTCCCGCCTCCGCGATTTGCGAGCGTCGAGATCGGGCCGCTGCTCTCCCGCGTGGTCGGCCTCGAGACCCGCGTGCCGTTGGGCCTGCGGGCCGGGCCTCCGGTCGCGGTTCCGGCCGATCCCGACCAGCTCGAGCAGCTCCTGATCAATTTGATCCGCAACGCGGCGGACGCGGCCCTGGAGACGGGCGGCAGCGCCAGCGTCGCCTGGCGCCGTTCCGGCCAACAGATCGAGATCGAGATCTGCGACGAGGGCCCGGGCTTGCCCAACACCGGAAACCTCTTCGTGCCGTTCTTTACGACCAAGCCCGAAGGCTCGGGAATCGGTCTGGTGCTCTCCCGCCAGATCGCCGAAGCGCACGGCGGAAGCCTTTCGCTCGAGAACCGAGCCGGCGCTCGGGGCTGCCGGGCACGCCTGCTTCTCCCGGCCTGAGCCCGCGTTCCCTCTTCTAGACGCGGAACCGCTTGAGCCGGTCGCGATAGGTCTCCGAGAGCGTGAGCTCCGTGCCGTCCTTCAACGTCACGCGGTAGTCCCCGTTGAACCAGGGGGTGAGCTCCTTGATCCGGTCGATGCGTACGATCGTCGAGCGGTGGATGCGCAAGAACCTGTTCGAAGAGAGACGCGCCTCCACACCCGAGGTCGTCTCGTGGTGCACGTAGGACTCCCCGCCCACGTGCAGGATGACATTGTTGCGGGCGGATTCGATCCAGTCGATGTCGGTCACCCGCACGAACACCGAGCGCCCCTCCTTCTTGACGAGAATCCAGTCCTCCAGACGCCGCGCCGCAGGAACCGGGGCCGCGGCGGGGGAGGCCCTCCGGCGCACACGCTGGACCGCCACGGCGATCCGCTCCGGCGTCCAGGGCTTCACGATGCAGTCCGCCGCGTCGGCATCGAAGGCGCGTGCGGCCTGGGAGGCCTCGGTCGCGAGAAAGACGGCCTCGGGCCGGTCGCCCGCCGCGAGCACGTCCAGCGCCTCGAGCACTTCGAAGCCCGAGAGACCCGGCAGGTCGACGGAGAGAAACAGGACGTCCGGCTTCTGCCTTCGGATCGCCTCGAGACCCTCGATGCCGTTGGCGGATTGACCCGAGACCCGGACTCCGGGCGCGCATTCGAGCGCTGCGACCAGGGCCGCGCGCGACTGCGGATCCGACTCGGCGACCCAGACGCCGAGAGACGCTGCCTCCACGGCGGGCGCGAGGCCGAGCGGCGGCCGTTGCCGGGTCGGGGTCGCCGCCGGAAATCCCGCGGAAGGGCTCGGTAGTGATTTCAGGCTCGGCATGCGGGCCAATCTAGGCGAATGCATACGCGGCGTCTTGTAAGAATCCGACATCCGACGACGGCGCGGCTCACGCACCAATGCCCGCCGGACACACCCTCAGGCCCGATGCGCCCTCGAGCGTGAATCCGCCCTCCCGCCGAGACTCCGGACGCCGCAGGACCACAAGCTCCCGGGGTGTCGCGCCCGAGAGCCGCCGCACCTCGTGGACCAGGTGCGACTGGTCGGCGTACCCGCACTCGGCGGCGAGCCCTGCCCAATCCGCGCGGCCCCGCCGGGCGAGCCGGCGCAGAAGCGCCTGGAAGCGAACGACCCGGCAGAGCGACTTTGGGCCGATTCCCAGGGCCGCTCCGAACCGTCGTTCCATCTGTCGGGGTGAAAGACCCAGCGAGCCCCCGAGCTTCGAGACGCTCACGCGCCCCCCGACCCGTCGGATCTGTCGGGCTGCCTCCTCGATCGGCGGATCCTGCCGTTCGGCCCGCGACAGCCGCGCGAGCAAGAACCGCTCAGCGACACGGACGCGCCCGGAGTCGTCGCGGGCCTCCATGAGGTCCTCCTCGAAGCGGGCGCCCTCGCCTCCCCAGACCTCTTCGAAGCTCGTCAGCCGGCCCGTGATCGCATCCAGCCGCGTGCCGAAGAACGGATAGGCCCCTCCCGGAAAGAACCGCACCCCCATCGTGGCCACGGCGCCCTCCGGCTGGATGAAGATCGGCCCCGTTTGCTGTCCGGCGATCACGCCTCGCGGCAAGAGGCGGGCCGGCTCCCCTTCGGCGCACTGACGGAAGGGACTGCCGTGATGGAGCACGATCTCGATCGAGCCGACCGGAAGAAGGCGCTCCACGGGCAGCGACCCGAGTCCCGCCGCCCGATCCTGCGCGAGAAACCAGAAGCACTCCACGAAACGTTCCAACTCGCCGGTCGGCTGTTGCTCCAGATATCTCAAGCAGCGCTCTCCTGCCGTTGATACGGGAGGTCCTCCGGAAAGATTCGAAACGGGCCGGCAACCGTCGTCGGCCTCCGGCCGTTCGTCCCCGGAATGCGTCCGTTCGTCCCGCACCGTGACGAGCAGACTCAGGCCCGCTGCGGCAGGCGCGCTCCGTATTTCTGGGTGGCGTACCCGACGATCAGGCCCACGATGGCGCCCGGAAGCATGATCTCGAAGTAGTAGTGCTTGCCCTCGGGACTGGGCATCGCCGCGACGAGCCACGCGAGCAGGAGCCCCACCGAGAGGCCGAAGAGGATGCCGAGCGGCAGGGAATTCACCTTTCTGGCGAACCAGCCGATGAGCACTCCCGCGATGAGCCCCTTGATCGTCGAGCCGATGACGATTCCGACGATCTGGCTGCGAACCTCCGGCGTGAAGAGGGCCGTCAGCCCGTCGAAGACGCCCAGGATCCCCCCGAGAACGAGGCCGAATACCGGCTTGCTCATGCAGTTTCCTCCTGGCACTCTCTTACGCCAATCCGCGGATTCCTTGAGGCGGCGGACCCGACGTCCCTTCCCCTCTTACCGCTTGAGGACCAGAAGCAGGAGCGCCCGCATCGCCAGATAGGCCAGGATGAGCAGGATGGGCGCCCGGTATCGCCGAAAGAACCTCGCGACGCGCTCGAGCGGCCCTTCCCGATACGCTCCAGGAGACTCCCCCTCGAGAAACCGCCCGATATCGCCGGAGAGGTCGAGAACCGACGCGTACCGCTCTTCGGGAGTCGCGGCCATCGCGCGTGCCGCCACGGCGCCGAGGGCCCTGCCGGCCGAGCCCGAAGGGCGAGGGGCCGCCGCGGCGAGGTCCTGAAGAATGGCGCCGAGCGCGTAGACGTCGGCAGGCGCACCCACCCGATCCGTGCAGCCCTCGGCCTGCTCGGGCGCCATGTAAGCGGGCGTCCCGAGGACGGTCCCGCCGGGCTCCGCGGGATCCTCGATCCGCCGGGCCACTCCCCAGTCGAGCACGAGCACCTCGCCGAAGGCTCCGATCATGACATTCTCGGGCTTCAAGTCCCGGTGGACGACGCCGTGGGCGTGCGCGAACGCGACCGCGTCGCAGATCCTCCGGAAGACGGCAAGCCGCTCCGCGAGGGTTGGCGCAGTGGCCGCGAACCCGTCGAGCCGCCGACCCCGGACGAGTTTCATGACGTAGAAGACGCGTCCATCCGGAAGGGTCCCCGCGTCGTGCACCGGCACCAGGCCGGGGTGCTCGAGCCGGGCCATCACACGCGCCTCCCGCAACAGCCGGTCGGCCTCGGAGGGGTCGGAGTCCTCGAGGGCGAGGACCTTCACCGCCACCTCGCGCCCGAGCACGGAGTCCTCGGCCCGATACACCGTGCCCATGCCGCCCCGGCCGATCTCTTCGCGCAGGGTGTAACGCGTGCCCGAGAGGTCCGGCCGGTCCGCCGCGAGCCTGAGCCTGCCGACGGCTTCGTCCGAGAGCCAGCGCATTGCGGGAGGATACGCCGGGAGTCGCTAACCCTGCGGCTCTCCGGCGAGCTCCGATGCCCGAATCGGGACCCGCCGGAGTCGCCGTCCCGTTGCCGCGAAGATCGCGTTGCCGACCGCCGCCGCGACCGGCGGCACGGGCATTTCGCCGAAGCCGCTCGGGCGGCTTCCACCGGGTACCGTGTGCGTCTCGACCTGCGGCATCTCGGAGATCGACAGCAGCGGATAGTCCTGATAGCCCGTTTGCGCCACCCGCCCGTTCTGGATCGTGATCTCGCCCTTCAGTGCATAGGAGAGGCCCCACGCCACGCCGCTTTCGACCTGGCCCTCGAGACCCAGAGGGTTGACGACGACGCCGCAGTCGGTCGCACACACGATCCGATGCACGCGGACATCTCCCGTCTGTCCCACCGAGACCTCCGCGACCTGGGCGGTGACCGTGCGCCCGTGGTACACGTTGCATGCGATCCCGCGGCCGAAGCGCCGGCCGGGACGTTCCGGAAGGGGCCTGCCCCAGCCGGCCTTCTCTGCGGCCAGGTCGAGCACGGCGCGCAGGGTGCTGCGGTCGACCCGACGCGAGGCGAAAGCAAAGTCTCCAATCAGAAGCTCCCTCCGCAGCTCGAGAGGGTCGCGGCCGGTCCGCAGCGCGATCTCGTCGAGAAAGCACTCGCGGGCGAAGACATTGGGGGGGTAGTACACCGCTCTCCAGGCACCGGTGTGGATCGGAGACTCGAGGTCGGTCCACTCCGACCGGATGTTCGGGATCGCATAGGGATTGTCGTAGCCGCCCCAGGGGCTCACGTCCGGGTCGTCCACGGCATTGGCATCGAACGCCCCGAACATCGAGAGGTGAAAAGTCGTGAAGCGGTGGGTCCACGCCACGAGCTTTCCGGAGGCATCGAGGCCCGCCTCCAGATCGACTCGTCCGCCAGGATGCAGAAAATCCTGCTCGAAGTCGTCCTTGCGCGACCAGACGACCTGCACGGGGCGGCCGGCGGCGCGCGCCACTTCGACCGCCTCCGTCGCGTAGTCTGCGCCGAGGCGCCGGCCGAATCCGCCGCCGATCAAGGTCGTATGCACGGTGATCTTCTCGAGGGGAATGCCCAGAACTTTCGCCGTCTCCCTCTGCACACGCTGCGGGTTTTGCGTGGGCGTCCAGATCTCGCAGGCGCCTTGCGAAACGCGCGCGATCGAGTTCATGGGCTCGATCGGTGCGTGGGCCTGAAAGGCGTCGCGGTAGACGGCCGTCAGCCGGGTCGGCGCGGCGGCGAGGGCCGCGTCGGCGTCTCCCTCCTTGCGGGAGATGTGCCCCGGGCGCGCGGCGCCCTCGTCCAACCGGCGCCAGAGCTCCTCCGTCGTCAGCTTCGTGTTCTTGCCCTCGTCCCACGACACGTTCAGCGCGTCGCGCCCCGAGAGAGCCGACCAGGAGTCCTCTCCCACGACGGCGACACCGGTCGAAACCTCGAAGACGCCGCGCACGCCGGGGACCTTTCTCGCCCTCCCCGCGTCGAAGCGCGCGACCTTCCCTCCCGCAACCGGGCAACGCGCGACCGCCGCAAACAGCATTCCGGGCACGCGGGTGTCGAGGCCGTACGTCGCCCGGCCCGACACCATCGCGGGGCCGTCGATCCGGCGGACCGGAGTGCCGATGAGCCGGAAGTCCTTCGGGTCCTTGAGAGCCGGCTCCTTCGGAACGGAGAGCCTGGCGGCCCGGGGCACCAGCTCCCCGTAGGAGATCTTGCGGCCGCCTGCGATCACGAAGCCCTTCTCGGCGCGGCACGCCGATCGGTCGACCTTCCAGGTCTGCGCCGCCGCCTCGAGCAGCATCTCCCGCGCCGCGGCCGCCGCCTGCCGCAGCGGCGTCCACGAGGAGATCACGCTGTCGCTGCCTCCGGTGTTCATGTCCTTGTAGGCCGGCGAGGGCGTCGCCTGCTCGATCGAGATCGAGGCCCAGTCCGCGTCGAGCTCGTCGGCGAGGATCATCGCGAGCGCGGTCCGGGCGCCCTGTCCCATCTCCGAGCGCGCGATCACGAGCGTCACGTGGCCATCCGCGCCGACCCGCACCCACTGGTTGGGCGCGAACCGCGACGTCGCGGCGGCCGCCTTCGCCGCCTCGGCCAGCAGCGGAACCCGCAGGGCGAGGGCTCCGGCGCCGGCCAGCGACCCGTTTCGGAGAAACGCGCGGCGGGTGGCGCTCATCGCGCACCTCCGGAGAGCTCGCTCGCCCGGTGCACGGCGCGGCGGATCCTCTGGTGCGTCCCGCACCGGCAGACGTGGTCCCCGAAGGCGGAATCGATGTCCTCGTCCCCGGGGTGCGGATTGCGCTCGAGCAGCGCCACGGCCTCCAGGATCATCCCGGGCTGGCAGTAGCCGCACTGCGCCACGTCGACCTCGAGCCAGGCCCGCTGGCAAGCATGGCTTCCGTCCCGCGACAGCCCCTCGATCGTCGTGATGCGCTTTCCCGTGGCCATCGAGACCGGGACCTGGCAGGAGCGAACCGCCTCCCCATCCTGCAGGACCGTACAGGCTCCGCAGGCCCCGATTCCGCACCCGTACTTGGTCCCCGGCAGGCCGAGGCGGTCGCGAAGCACCCAGAGAAGCGGCATGTCGGGATCCGCGACCACGACCTCACGCTTCCGACCGTTGACCGTCAGGGCAAGACGCGCCATGGCTCCTCCTCAGATCTTCTTACGGGAGAAGCCGCCGCGGGTTGCGTGCGGGCCGCTCCGAATCGGGCCGTGCTAACCTGCACGGCCGATGTCACCGCCCGCGCGGGGGATCTCTCCCACGGCCGGTTCGGCCTCGGCCTGCCGCTCCGGCGACGCCGCCCGGGGGACCCGAGCAGTCGCCATGCGGCCCGCTCCGCCGGAGGCACGGCCGTGAAGATCGCATTTCTTGGAGCGGGCGGCGTCGGCGGCTACTTCGGCGGGCGCCTCGCCGCGGCCGGAGAAGACGTGACGTTCCTGGCGCGCGGGCGGCACCTCGAGGCGGTGCGGCGGGAGGGCCTCTTTCTGGCCGGTCCGGAGGAGACCGTTCGCGTCCATCCGGTGCGCGCAACCGACCAGGCGAGCGAAGTCGGCCCGGTGGATCTGGTCGTCGTGGCGGTCAAGCACTGGGATCTGGAGGAAGCGGCGGCGGTTGCTCGCCGCCTGGTCGGCCCCGCGACCGAGGTCGTCTCCTTCTTGAACGGGGTTGAGGCGCCGGACATCCTCGCCCGGGAGGTGGGACGCGACCGCGTTCTCGGCGGCGTCGCCTACATCGTCGCGTGGATCGACGCGCCAGGCCGGATTCGTCACGGAGCGAGCATCACGCGGCTCGCCCTCGGGGGCCTCGCCGGCCGACGGTCTCAAACGGCGGAGGCCTTCGCCGGGGCCTGCGTCCGCGCCGGTTTCGAGGCCGCCCTGCCCGCGGCCATCGAAGTCACCATCTGGGAGAAATTCGTTTTTCTCGCGGCGGTCAGCGGCGTGACCGCGGCCTCTCGCCTTCCGATCGGCCCTTTGCGCGCCGACCGGGGCGCCCGAGACCTCATCGCCAGGGCGATGCAGGAAAGCGCGGCGCTCGCGCGGGCCCGCGGCATTCCCCTGCCGGAGGACGTGGTCGATCGCCAGCTGGCGCTGTGCGACCGCCTGCCGGCCGACTCGGTCTCCTCGATGCTGACGGACCTCACCAAAGGCAACCGCCTGGAGCTGCCGTGGCTTTCGGGCGCCGCCATGCGCCTGGGCCGCGAGTCCGGAGTCGAGACGCCGGTCCACACGTTCCTCTGCGGGATCCTCGGACCCCACGCCGCGGGCAAGGCGTAGCCGGGCCGGCCGTCCTTCAGCCCCCGTCCGCGCCGAGGATCGCCCGCACCTCGGCGCGATACTCGCGGTCGCCGCCGGTTATGCGACGAAGTCGTTCGAGCACGATTCTCCGGAAGGTCCGCCGCGCGAAGGCGAGCTGGTTGGTGACTTCCGCCGTCGTGAGACCAAAGTCGTTGCCGAGCCGCGCATAGGTCGGCGCGTCGCTCTCCGGCGGGTCGAGGTCGTAACGCTCGAAGAGGCCGAACGCGGCCTCCTTGCCGCGGCTTCGGCACTCCTTCTCGAGATCGACCACCGACGCGGCGAAGAGGCCCCGCACGAACTCGTCGTGGAAGAAGTCCTCCACGGACTTGCCTGATGCGATGGGCCTCTCGCGAAGCTCTCCCTCGGCGCCCTCGAAGTCGAGCGAGAGTAGCGGCGTTCCCGGGTGTCGACGCTGCCGCCGCGCTGCCTTCTGCTCGTTGGCCACGAAGCCGTCCAGGCAAGTGCGCAGAAAGGTCCGGAAGCTGCCCTTGCGCGGATCGTAGGCGGCGAGCCAGCGCTTTTCGAAGGCGCGCGTGAAAAAGCCCTGGGTCAGATCCTCGGCCGCCTCGCCATCCTTGCGGAAGCGGAGCCGGACGTACTTGTAAGCCGGTTTCCAGTAGGCCTCCACCACTGCCGAGAATCCCCTCTCCCGAGCCGCGGGGTCCGCGCTGCCCGCCTCGCGGACCGCCGAGAGACGTGTCGTGGGAAATCGGCCTCGCGATCCGCCGGTGCCGGTGTCGTCTTGCACGCGGCAAGGGAGAATACGCGAACTTCCCCGGGCCAGGCCGGGCCGAAGGGCCCCGCAGCGGACGAGCTATCCGTGTGCGGGGGCGGCGGGTTCCGTTCCGACACGCTGCCGCCAGGCCGAGGGAGTCAGGCCGAAGGCCCTGCGGAAGAAGAACGTGAAGTGGCTGTGGCTCGCGTATCCGAGCTCGCTCGCCAGGTCCGTCAGACGCGTGTCCGGTTGCGCGACGCGCTCGAGCGAGCGACGGAGGCGCTCCTGATGCTGGTACTGGGAGAGCGTAAAACCGGTCCGCAGACGAAAGACGCGGCAGAGGTGATACGGCGAGCAGTCGAGCTGCGATGCCAGGCCTGTCAGGTCGAGAGGCTCGGCTTCCCTGTCGGCCAGAAGCGTCTTGGCGGCCTCGGCGAGGTCGGCGTGGCGCCGCATGGCACCGGCGGTCTCGCGCTCCCGCCTCGAGCGGGCCAGGAGAGCGCTCGCGACGACGCGCTCCAGGACCCGAACGATTGTTTCTTCCAGATACAGCCGGTCCGGGTGTTGCGAGCCCAAGGCGTGCAGAAGGGCGCGGCGCTGCTCGAGGTACGTTCGCGGGTCGCTCGGCCCCCATGCCACCCGGAACGGGCGGTCCGGCCGATCGGTCGCCGGAGGATCGTACCGGGCGAGGACGTGCCGCAGCGTGCCGGGCTCGACCCAGTACCAGTCGCACGCGTCGCCTTCGGACCCGACCCGGGAACGCCGATACACCTGCCCGGGATTGTAGAAGGTGACCACGTTTGGACCCGCGACGAAGGCGCGCTCCCCCGCGTGCTGGATCCGCACGACCGTCCGGGGAAAGACGAAGATCGCGTTGCGGGCCGGTCCGGAGTTCTCGAACATCGGATCGTCGGCCGCGCAACGGAAGGTGGCCATCGCGACGAGCGGACTGCGAAAGATCAGGCGATCGACGCGGGTAATCCCCCGCAGGATCGGATCCTCGGGCCTCGCGCCGGCAGCCGATGCCTCGCGTCGGGGCAGAGCCGAAGCCTCCACGATCGAAACCCTACCGCCTCGCGGCCCGGCCGGCTATCAAGCAATTGCTCATGGCGTCAGATCCTCTCGGGCTTCGTCACCGTCCGCTCGTTCACGATGTCGCCCGTGTTGACCGTCGTGCCGGGCTCGATCAGGACGACCTCCGTCTCTTCGTCGGCCAGGGGCATGTGCTCGACCCCCCTGGGAACGACGAGGAGCTCGCCGGGCCCGAGCACCTGGTCGCCGTCCCGGAAGCGGATCGTGAGCCTGCCCGTCACGACCAGGAAGAGCTCGTCTTCCCGCTCGTGTTTGTGCCACACGAACTCACCCCGCACCTTCACGACCTTGACCTCGTGATCATTCAGCCCGGCGACGACCCTCGGCTGGAAGGGGTCCCGAAACAGGGCGAACTTCTCGGTCAGGTTGACCTTTTGTACCCTCACGACTCCTCCTTCGGAATTGGCAGGCTCTTCGCGCGCACCTCTTCGGACGTCAGACCATAGAGGGGAGGCGTCGGGATGCCGAGGACACCGAGCGCCATGTAGATCTGTCCGCGGTGATGGACTTCGTGCTCGATCATGAGGCGGAGCCACTTGCCGACCGAGATTTCGGCGCCTCCCGCAGTGACGCACTTCTCCGCCAGGTCGGCGTCGCGCAGACCCCGGAAGATTTCCATCGAATCCGCGTGCAGGCGCTCGAAGTACTCCCGAACGGCGGGCAACCCCCGGGCCAGCTCCTCCCCGTGGCCCGGATAGCGCGACGGCCGGCGACGCGCGTTTTCGGCGTACATCCACCGCTCGATACCCGCCAGGTGCCGGACGAGGTCCCCCAGCGTGAACCGCCCGGGCTGCCACGACCACTCGACGCGATCCTCCGGGATCCGGTCCACGACGCGGCGCGTCCGCCCGCGGACCTTCTCCCAGTATTCGAGAAACGGAGTAACGTGCGTGACATCCATCGCTTTGCCTACTTTGGAAAGCCGGCCGCATCGAGGCCGGGAATGACGCGAAGGGCGTTGGCGTAGTACAGCTTCTTCAGAACCTCGTCGGGCAGGTCCAGACCATACATCTTCCAGAAGGCGTGGCGCTTTCGGTAGTAGTCGAAGTACTCGTCGGAAGTCTCCAGAACCCGGAAGTACACCGGGTACTCCGAAGGCGCCCAGGTGTCCTTGCCGAACATCACACGGTCCTGATACCTGACGAACCACTCCCGCGCGAACCGCGGCTGCCGCCCGAGTTCGGCGAGGACCGCGCCGATCTCCGTGTAGACGTTGGGAAGGGAGTCGAACAGCCTTCCGAGCCGCGTGAGATCGCCGCCCAGCCAGCCCAGGTGCGCGTCGATGAACTTCGTCTTCGGGTGCCTTGCGAAGAGCCGGTGCTGCTCGCCGATCAGCTGCTCCCAGGGGGGGTATTTGTCGGGGGGCCTCGCCCGCTGCGGAAATTGCTTGAGCTCGAGCCACCGTTCGTTGAAGCGGTCCTGAGGCTCGAAGAAGGACCGGGGCTCCGCCGTATGGATCAGCACGGGAATTCCGAGCGCGGCGCACTTCTCGAAGACCGGATCGACCCGCGGATCGTCGGCGGCAACGCGGCGACCGTCCCGGTCCCGGACCGTCATCCCGAAGTTCTTGAAAATCTTCAGCCCCTGCGCGCCGTTGGCGACGTCCCGGGCCAGCTGCGCCGCGGCCCGCTCGCCCCAGCCCGGCTCACCGATCCCCGCGAAGTCGAGGTTGGCGAAGACGGCAAACCGCTTGGGGTACCGCCCCTTGAGCGTTGCAACCGCCTGGACCAGCTCGTCCCCCTGCCCTCCGGAGAGGTTCACCATCACACGCATGTTCATCGCGTCCATCTCGCCAACCATCTGCGCGACCGCCTTCTCCGAGAGGTCGGTGTCCTGGTGGTTGTGCACGTCGATGAAGGGATACCTGGCCCGCACGACGGGGTGCTGCGGCACGACGAGGGTCGACCGGGGCTCGTAGTCCTCGATCGACATCGTCTGCGCGCCGGCAACGGCCGACACGAGAAAGGCGGCGAGTGCCGGCAGGGTGCTTCGGGCTGCGAGCACGGAGAAAGGCTACGCGAGGGGCGGCGTGGAGCCAAGCGGAGTCTTCCGGTGGCCGTGCGGCCCGAAGTCGGGACACTCCGTCCCAGTCCACTTTTCCGAAGCCGGCTCTGGAAGAGAAGGAGCGCCGGGGATACAAATTTCGCGGCATGAGGACGCCGCTCTTCGTCGTGGATGCCTTCACCGACCGCGCTTTTTCCGGCAATCCGGCGGGCGTTTGCGTTCTGCACATGCCGCGGGAAGACCGGTGGCTCGCCGACGTCGCGCGGGAGATGAACCTGTCGGAGACCGCGTTTCTGGAGCGCTCCGGTGACGCGTGGAGTCTGCGCTGGTTCACTCCGACGGTCGAAGTGGATCTGTGCGGTCACGCGACACTGGCCGCGGCGCACGCCCTCTGGGAGCAGGGTCTGGCCGATTCCGCGCATGCGCTTCGCTTCCTCACGAAGAGCGGCCCGCTCTCGGCGGCTCGTGTCGGCCCGACGATCGTCCTCGACTTCCCCGCCGAGCCTGCTTCCCCGGGCCCCGCTCCGGCGGGGCTCCTTCCGGCGCTCGGCCTGACGGCGGCGCGCTACACGGGCCGCAACCGCCTCGACTACCTCGTCGAGGTCGAATCGGAGGGCGCGGTGCGGGTGCTCGCGCCCGATTTCGCGCGGCTTGCCGCCGCGACGCAGCCGGCCCGCGGGGTCATCGTGACGGCGGTCTCGGCGTCCCCGGCCTACGACTTCGTTTCCCGATATTTCGCTCCCGCCACGGGCATCGACGAGGATCCCGTGACGGGCTCGGCCCACTGTTGTCTGGGTCCCTTCTGGGCCGAGCGCCTAGGGAAACGCGAGCTGTCAGGCTACCAGGCCTCCGCCCGGGGCGGCGTGGTCGGCGTGCGCCACTCCGGCGGCGGACGGATCGGTCTGCTAGGCTGCGCCGTCACGGTCTCGCGCGGTGAGCTCGTCTGACCCGTCCGCGGCGAGAGACCTTCTGCGGTCCCGCGTAGAATCTCCGCCGAGGAGATCACCCGATGAGGAAGATCGCCGCCTTCGCGCTCGCCGCGGGACTCTCGTGCCTCTGTGCGTCTGCCGAGGAACCGGTGCCGGTCGCGGTTCGCGCTTCGCGTCTCCTCGACGTGCGCTCGGGGCGCTACGTCGAAGGTGCGGTGGTCGTGCTGCGCGGAGATCGAATCGAAAGCGTGGGCGCCGCCGTCCCGCCGGGAGCGGCGCTTCTCGATCTCGGCAGCCGGACGCTCCTGCCCGGCCTCATCGATGCGCACACGCACGTCCTCCTGCAGGGGGACGCGACCGAAGCCGAGTATCAGGACCAGATTCTCCAGGAGTACCCGGCGCACCGGGTGGCCCGCGCGGTCCGGGCCTTGAAGATCGCGCTCGAGAACGGCTTCACGGTCCTGCGCGACATGGAGACCGAGGGCGCCGGCTACGCCGACGTCGCCCTGCGCGACGCGGTCGAGGAGGGCGTGATTCCGGGACCGCGGATGCAGGTCGTCGGACCGGCCCTCTCGACGACAGGCAGCTATCCCATCACGCACTTCCGGCCCGACTGGAAGTTCCCGACGGGCGTGCAGATCTGCGACGGGGCCGACGCCTGCCGCAAGGCGGTGCGCGAGCAGCTCTCCTATGGCACCAACTGGGTCAAGGTCTACGCGAACACCGGAGGGCTGCGGCTGACTCCCGACGGCTACGTGGACTCGCCGCCCAACTGGACCCGCGAGGAGATCGCTGCGGTGGTCAACGAGGCGCACGCGCACGGCGCGAAGGTCGCTGCGCACGCTCGGTCGGACGGCGGCCTCAGGCTCGCCGTCGACGCCGGTGTCGACTCGATCGAGCACGGCGACTCGATCCGGCCGGAGATGGCCACGGAGATGGCCCGCAAGGGAATCTACCTCTGCCCCACGTTGACCGCGGTCCACTACGTTTCCGGCCCGCGGGCGGCCGCCGGCTGCGCCGTCTGCGCCGAGTCGGAAAAGATCCATGCGAAGTCCTTCGCCAACTGCCGCAAGGCGGGCGTCAAGATCGTCTTCGGAACGGACGCGGGAGGGTTCCCCTGGACCGAGGTCCCGCAGGCGCGGGAGTTCGACTGGGAAGTGAAGGCCGGCATGTCGCCCCTCGAGGCCATCCGCAGTGCGACCACGGTTGCCGCCGAGATGCTGGGCTGGCAAGGCAAGGCGGGAGCGATCGAGGCCGGTGCCTGGGCGGATCTGGTCGCCGTCGAGGGTGATCCCCTCTCGGACGTGACCGTGCTTACGCGGATCGACTGGGTGATGAAGGGTGGACAGGTCGTCCGCACGCCCGGCCGATAGGACGGTGTCGCCTCCCCCGGGACGATGCTGAGAGTCGGACTGACGGGCGGTCTGGCCTCGGGCAAGTCCACCGTCGCGCGGATGCTGGCGGATCTCGGCGCCGTGGTGTTCGACGCGGACGCGATCGTTCGCGAGCTCTACGAGCCCGGCGGCGCCGGCGAGGCGGCCGCAAGGGATCTCTTCGGAGACGCCATTCGGGACGCGAGCGGTCGGGTCGACCGGAGCAGGATCGCGGAAATCGTCTTCCAGGATCCGGCGAAGAGGCATGCGCTCGAGGCTCGCATCCATCCCCTCGTCCGCGCCGAGCGGGCGCGTCGGTTTGCGCAAGCCGAAGGCGCCGGCGCCCGGGTCGCCGTGGCCGAGGCGTCGCAGCTTCTCGAGTCGCGCACCGAGGGCGACTACGACCGCGTTCTTCTGGTGGTGGCGCCGGAGGCCGAGCGTCTGGGGCGCTGGGAGGCGAAGGGCGGTGACGCCGAGGACGCCCGGCGCCGGATGGCGTCGCAGATCCGGCCCGCGGAAGCCTTCGACCGCGCCCGGGACGTGATCGTCAACGACGGCTCGATCGAAGAGTTGCGGCGGAAGGCCGAGCGGCTCTACCGGGAATGGACGGAAGAATGAGCGCTCGCCACTCATGCGACTGAAAATCCGCACACCGGCCGCGTGGCTCGAGGCCGTTCTGGCGGACTTCGACGCGTTTCTGCTCGATCACGCCGCCTGTGAGCGCAAGGCCTCGGGCACGGCCATGACGCTGATCGCCCACTATCCCGATCGCTCCGAGCTCGTTCGAGAATGCCTGACGGTCGCGCGAGAGGAGCTCGAGCACTTCGAGCGGGTCTGGGGGAAGCTGACCGAGCGCGGCCTGGTGCTCCCGCCGGACAAACGCAATCCCTACATGGCGAGCCTCTCCAGGGAATACCGCGGCAGCAGCGAGGCCTATCTCCTCGACCGCCTGCTCGTCACGGGCCTCGTGGAGGCAAGGGGATGCGAACGGTTCGGCCTGGTCGCCGGGGCCCTGCCGGAAGGAGACCTGAAGGCGCTCTACCAGGAGCTCGCGCGCTCGGAGGTCCGGCACCATGAGCTGTACCTCGCTCTGGCGCGGCGATACTTTCCGCCCGAGACCGTCGAGCGTCGGTTGGAGGAGCTCCTCACGATCGAGGCGCGGGTCGTCGCGCAGCTTCCGGCCCGCGCCGCCATGTACTGATCGCCGGGATAGGCTCTGCCCGCCATGGCCAAGTTCTCGAAGGCCGCTTCCCAATACCTCGCGCGCCATGCCGAGCCGGAATCCGACATCGCCTTGCGCCTGCCCGGCGCGTTCGGACACGCTCTGGTCGTGCCGGCCTACGGCGAGCGTGAATGCCTGTTCTCGCTTCTTGCGTCGGTTCCGGCGGGCACCTCCGGACCGGTCCTGATCATCGCGGTCCTGAACGCCCGCGCGGACTCGCCCGAGACCGCCCACCGCGCCAACCAGGCCGCGCGCGAGCAGTTGGGTCGAGAGCTTCCCGAGCCGGTGGTTCTCTCCGATCTGCCTCCGATTCGGGTCCATTCCCTCGACCGAGGCAGCGCGCTGCTGCTCGTCGACCGCGCCGCCCCCGGGACTTTCCTCCCGGAAGGCCAGGGAGTTGGCCTCGCGCGAAAGATCGGCAACGACATCGCCCTCCGGCTCCGAGCGGAGGGACGCCTTGCCTCCCCCTGGCTCCACAACACCGACGCCGACACCCTGTTGCCGCGGGACTACTTCGATCAGACGCAGAGCCTCGACTCAACAGGAACCGGCGCGGCGATCTATTTCTTCGAGCATCGCTTCGAAGCCGACCCGGATCTTGCGCTCGCGGGCCGCCTCTACGAGATCTCGCTGCGCTATTACGTGCTGGGGCTCGCGTGGGCCGGCTCGCCCTACGCCTATCAGAGCATGGGCAGCTGCCTCGCGATTCCAGCCGACTCCTACGCGCAGGTGCGAGGGTTCCCTCGAAAGAATGCCGCCGAGGACTTCTACGTCCTCGACAAGCTCGCGAAGGTGGGGGCCATCGAGCGCCTGGCCGGCTCGCCTCTGACTCTCGAGGGGCGCCCCTCCAACCGGGTGCCCTTCGGCACGGGCCGCGCGCTTCGCGACCTCACCGGCCGGCGGAAGGCGCTCGCGAACTTTCGCCTGTACCATCCGCTCGTCTTCGCGCACATCGCCACGTGGCTGTCCCTGCTCGACCGTGTTGCCGCCTCCGGCGGCGACGCGAAGGGGGCCTTCTCGGCCCTGCCGCCTTCGAGCCCCTTCTTCCACACGGACCTGCTGCGCGAATCCCTCGAAGGCCTGGGAGTCGCCCGGGCGATCGGCCAGTCGCGGGAACGCTCTTCGGACGCCGCGACCCTGCGCCGGCACCTGCACACCTGGTTCGACGCCTTCCGCACCTTGAAGCT
Source organism: uncultured Acidobacteriota bacterium (assembly GCA_963801275.1). GTDB lineage: Bacteria > Acidobacteriota > Thermoanaerobaculia > UBA5066 > Gp7-AA6 > DATBFU01. The sequence goes on from CAWDEF010000001.1 coordinate 870,638, forward strand.
CGCGCATGCCCTGCGCGACGGCGGCCTCGCCTCGATTCCATGGCGGGAGGCACTCGCCGAGGCGCCGTTCACGGGGCTTTCGTCCTCGACCGAGAACGAGCCTGAGGCCCTGCGCGCGGCCCTCGCCGATGCGGAGCGAGGGCTCTCGAAAACGCCGGCGGGCGTGCCGGCCCTCTCGATACCGAAGGTGAACTGACGGCGCACGGTGCCTGCCGGCGCATCAGCCGCGAGCGGTCTCTAGAACGGGAACCCGATCGACACGTAGAACTGCCCGGCGCTTTCACGAGTCTGCGTAATTCCGATGGGATTCTCCGGAAAGTCGGGGGGGCCCGGAAACGGTGGGCAGGGATCCTTCGTCGTGCAACCCGTGACGTTGACGATGGTCGTCGGAATGACCCGCCGAGTCAGCTTCCATGCGTATTCCGCGCGCAAAGGCCCGATCGGGAGCATGTACCAGAGACCGACTCCGACGCCCTGCCGAAGCCCGTTGTCCCCTTCGAAGCGCAGCGTGATGCTCGAGAAATCCTTCCAGACCTGTGCGGCGTCGTAGAAGACGGTACCGCCGAAGTTTCCCGCGATCGGGATGCGAACCTCCGCGTTGATTGAGACAAATCCGTTGCCGCCGATGATCCGCGGGCCGGCGGTGCAGTCGTAGTCGGAAAGCGGCTCTGTGGTTCCGCAGTTTCCCTGGCCGGGGCTTGAGGCCAGGGTCGCGAGTGTCGTGTAGTCGACCGTCGCCTTCTCGAAACCGGGGAGGTACAGGCTTCCCGGAACGCCGAGCAGGTCCGTCTCGAACGCGCGTTCCGTGGACCGCCCGCCGACGAAGAAACGCTCGGCGACCGGCACGAGGGCCTGGCCGACAGGTGCGCTCGTCACACCGTAGGGAAAGATGCCGCCCACGCGCCCCGAGACGGCGAAGACCGCGCGGCCGATCGGCTGGAAGTAGACGCCCTGCGCTGCGAACTTCGAGAACTGCGCCTGCGCGCCGAGAAACGGAAAGGCGTACTTCCCGGCGATCGAAGCATAGTAGCCCTGGTGCGGGTTGATCGGGTCGTCCCGCCGGTCGTAGAGAAACGCCGTTCCGATCGCGGCTTCCTCGATCGGCTGGTCCAGCCGCGAGAACTCGCCGAGGTCGATGTACGAGAGGCTCTCCGGGTTGGTCGGCCGGCTGCTCTGGTACTCGACGCGCAGCGAGCCCCGCAGGTGGGGGGTGAAAGCGTGCCCGACCTCGTTGACCCATCCGAACCGCTCGAGGTTCACGTTCTGGATTGTCTCGATCCCGGCGAACAGGACGGACGTGAGGGGAAACCCGTAACGGATCAGAAACGGATCGCGGTAGCTTGCCTGGATGCGATAACGGCCCGAGAGCGAGATCGAGGCCTCCAGACCCGCCGAGCGCAGGCCTCCGAAGAGGTTGCGCGAGGAGACCCCGCCGACGATGAAAGGGTCGTTCTGGTTCTCTGCCGCCTCCGGGAGGTACTGATAGCCGAAGCCGTAGAGAAAGGAGAAGGGTCGGGCCTCACGAACCTCGACCTCGACGTTGCGCTCGTGGTCGGCCGGATTCATGGCTTCCGGCCGCACGTCCACTTTCTGAAACGCCCCCGTGCGGGAGAGCTGGCGCTGAGTTTCGAGAACCTTCTCCTCCGAGAAGGGAGCCCCCTCGGTCCAGTTCGCGAGGCGCCGGATCCTCTCCGTCTTGGTGACCGTGTTGCCGCGAACGATGGTCTTCCCGAAGAAGGAACGCTCCCCTTCCTCGATCGCGTAGGTCACGTCGGCGGACGTGTGGTCCGGCGACAGTCGGTACGTCTCCCGCACGGCGGCCTCGACCCAGCCGCGGCCCTGATAGAAATTCTGGATCGCCGAAACGTCCTGCCGGAGCAGAGCCGGGTTGAACGGCCGGCCCACGTCGACCGAAAGGCCGCCTTCGAGTTCGGCCAACTCCACGTGCTGGACGCCCAGAAGAGTCCGGCTGGCGACCATGGTTCTGGGCCCTTCGTGAATGGGGATCGTCAGGATCAGGAGGCCCGGCTTCGTGCCGTCGGAAACCTCGGCCGGCCCCACGCTGGCGCCGATCCAGCCGCGGGCCTGGTAGAAGCCGAGCACTGCGTCGACGTCGCCCTTCAGGTCCGCGTCGGTCAGGCGGCCGGGGGCGAGCAGGGGCAGGCCCTTCGGGGAGGTCAGGAGGAGCTTACGGAGCGCCGTGTCGTCGATCGAAGCGTTTCCTTCGAAGGCGATTCGCTCGACGGCGTATTTCCGACCCGGGTCGGCGCGGATCTCGATCGTAACCGTGTCGGGCTTCGTTTCGACCGAGTAGTCGACCTTGGCGCGATAGAACCCCTTCCTCTGGAGCTCCTGCTGCTGCTGCTCGACGTACTGCAGAACGAGGTCCTCGTCGAAGGGCTGACCCTCGACCAGGACGTGGAACCGCTTCTGGACACGGCTCACCTTCAGACCGATGGCCTCGATGACGATCTCCGGCCCCACGGAGATCCGGTAGACCGGCCGGATGCGTCCGTCCTCCGTTGGCTGGGCGGCGATCAGGTCGACCGAGGCCTTCAGCCGGCCCTGGCGATGCAGGAACTCGCGAATCCGGGCCGCGTCCGAGAGCGCCTTCGACTCCCGATAGCGATCCCCCGGCTTCAGGCGCGTCTGTGCGAGCAGCTCGGCGGCGGTGTAGGGCTCGGTTGGACCCTGGAGGAGGGCCGGGCCAACCCGGGCGCGCTGTCCCGAATCGATCCGGTAAGTCACTTCCGCGTCGAAGCGTCGACGGTCGAAGCGCGTCTCTGGCACGACCGTAGCGGACGGGAATCCTTCCGCGACGAGACGGCGCTGGAGCGCCTCGGCACCCTCCTCGACATCGTCGGCCGAATAGACGGTTCCTTCGAAAAACGGAAGCGCGCGGCGCAGATCCTCCCGGGGAATTCCCCGCCGTCCGGCGAACCGCACAGGATAGAGACGAAACGCGCGAAAGAGCAGAACGACGACGTCCACACCATCGGGAGCCGCGATTGCCTCCACCTGAACGTCGGAGAACTGGCGGGTCGCGAAGAGATTGCGAATGGTCTGAGCCGTATCGTCGTCCGTCAGCGGCAGACCGGCGCGGATGGTGACGAGACGCTCGACATCGGCCTTCTCGACCGCGCCGTCGCAGCGGAACGCGACCGAAAGAACCGTCCTGCCGTAGAGGCTCTCGACCGGAATCTGGGCGCGGGCCGCGGTGCCGCCGGCGACGAGGAGAGCGGCCAGGAGCAGGAGGCGGCGCCCGAGTCTCAATCCGAGCTCCCCGCGCAACGCCTCTCCATGCCCTAGGAGCGCGTCCGGCGCCGCAGATCAACCAGGTAGACGCCGTTCTCGTCCTTTCGCACGCGTAGCACCCAGGTCTTCGAGATCCGTCCCTCGATCTCGACGATCGGCTGCTTGATGCCAGCCTCGAAGAGAGGCTGCGAGTAGGTCACCGACCAGTTCGGGTTGATCTGCTTGCCTACGGTGGTCGTGGCGCCGGAGAGGCCGCTCGAGGTGAAGATCGGCTCGATCTGGAACCGTTCGAGCTTGAAGAGCTTCTGGGCCGGACGCGTCAGAACACCCGCCGCCGCCCCTCCGACGATGCTTCCCGCCGTCGACGTCAGCGTGCCCGTGAGGTCGGTCGTCGTAGAGGAGCCGGGGCGCGTGCCCGTCAGCAAGAGGTTGACGATCGCCTCGTCGGAGAGCGGGGGATCGCTGCTGAACGTGGTCTCGACCCTCGGCCAGGTGCCCGAAAGATTCACCACCAGGTCGTAGCCTTTCAGGTCCGCCCTCGCGCGCAAATCGAGGATCGGAGTCAGCCCCCGTGATCCCGCGAAGGTGACGGTGCCCGATTCGATGTCGTAGCGCACGTCTCGGAACGTGACGCGCCCTCCTTCGTCGAGCACGACCTGACCGATGAACTGCGGGTCGGCCAGGGTGCCCCTCGCCAGCAGATCCACGGTTCCCGTCAGAAGCGCGAGATTGTTGCGGACTTCGAGGGACTGCGAGGACACGACATGGACCTCGAGCTTCGTCCTTTCCTTCCACGGCTCCTGCACGGCGACTCCCGAAGGGCGGCTACGGGAGAGAAGGTCGGTCAGCGTCAGGTCGACGTCCCGCGAGTAGGTGCCCCGCAGGAGAACGATCTCGCCGCGCAGCAGGTATCCAGCGGGCCCGCCGGTCGTCACAAGATCCGCGTCCAGCACCAGCCGCACGTCCTCCGGGTAGCGAACGGTGACACGCCGCCCCTGAAGCGTCACCCGGAAGTCCTTCAACGCGAGTCCCTCCAGACCGAACCGCCCTGCCGCAAAGGCCTCGCCTCCGCCCACTCGGGCGCGGGCCTCGAGCTCCGCTCCCCCCGGTCCGGAGAATCGGACGGTGGCGTCAATGCCATCGACGATCTGGGACATGGAGGCCAGGCGATACCGGCCGTTCTCGACCCGCAGCTCGCCCGAGAGCAGGGGCTTCGAGACAGTTCCCGAAGCCGTCAGATCCGCACGGAAGGTACCGGTCAGGCCGACGCCGGGGATCGCGGCGGAAAGGAGGGCGGGGTCGAACGGCCCCGAGACCGAGAGCGCGAGCGCGTGCTCCCCTGCCAGTCCAACGGAGCCTCGCACGTCGAGCGCCGTTGCCTCTCCCTCGATGCGGAAGGGCTCCAAGACCAGCGAACGACCGTCCAGCCGCACCTGGACAGTCGACGGCGTGCGCAGCGCGCCCGGCATTCCCGGCAGGTCGACGACGGCGTGAGTGATGCGCAGGCTGCCCGTTGGAAAATCGCCGGAGGCCTTCGGCAGGACGAGCGTGCCCCCGACGGTGAGCGAGCCTCCGTATCCCTCGGGCAAGTCGACGGGTGTAAAGAGAAATAGGGCCGGCAAGCTCTTCGCATCGAGGGAGACTTCCACTGAAGCCCCCTCGCGAAAGACTTCTCCCGAGGCGTGCAGCCGGAACCCGCCGGGCACGACGATCTCACTTTCCAGGTCTCCCTTCTCGACGTGCGCCGAAAGCGTGGGCTGGCCATTCTCCGGGACAGCGTGCCCGTAAAACGTCCCGCCCGACAACGAGGCCGTCAGGTCGAGGTCCGGGCGCTCGAGGGTTCCCGAGCCGGAGAGCTGGAAGGAGAGGACGCCGTCCAGATCGGTCCCGAAGGACCGGAGCGCCTCGACCGCGTGGAGGGAAACGCCGTCGCCCGCGAGCCGCGCGGCGAACTCCTTCTCGTGAATCGCCCACGAGCCGTTCCCGCCGATCATTCCACGGCCCAGCGGCGCGCGGAGTTCCTCCAGGGCGAACCCGCCGGGCGTCAGAACCGCGCGCCCCGTGATGTGCTCGAAGGGCTGGCCCCACACGCGGGCGCCGTCGAGCTCCGCGGTCCCGCCCCCGGACAGCGCCTCCCGGGATCCCCGAAGGGGAAAGCTTCCGGTCAGCCTGCCTTCGATCGGAAGGTCGAGATCCAGGTACTTGAGGATTCGGGAAACGGGAAACCCGTGCGCGGAGACGACGAGATCGAACGGCTCGCGGCCGGGGCGGGTGCGGTAGGCGACCATGCCCTCCAGGGATAACGTCGCATCCGCGTCGTACACGCGAAGCGGGCGGAAAACGAATGCATCCTCGGCCATGTCGACCGTTCCGCGCGCGCTTCCGAACGCGACGCCGCCGTAGCGGGCGTCCTCGGCCGTCACCTGAGCCGTGACGAGCGGATCGGACCAGGACCGCTCGATGTGGCCGGCGACTTCTCCCGAGCCGCCCAACCCGAGTGGTTCGGCCTTGGTGCCGCCCGCGGCGAGGAAATTCTGGAAAATGCGGTCTTCCTCGGAGAAGTCGCGCGACCGCAGGAGGAAGTCGAAGTCGGGCTCCCAGGTCCCGATCGGAATCCCTCCCGTGAAATCGAGCGTCCCGTGCGGGAACCGCAGCGTGCAGGCCTCGAAGCCGATCCGCCCGCGGACGATCGCGAGCGCTCCGCCGCCCGAGGTCGGGATGCCGAAGCGTCCGCGCACCTGGGAGACGGCGGCGCCGGGACGGATGTCGAGGCGGCCGCCACCGCCCGCACGCTCGATGCCCTCCTTTCCCCAATGCAGCGCGACCTGGAGGGAGGCGGATCCGGAAAGCCCGGTTCCCGGCAGGCCGATGTCGGAGAAGAAGCTCTCGAGCGCCAGGCCGGAGGCGTCCACGTTCAGGGTCATGGGGAACTGTTCGCCCGCGAGCTCGGCGATCCGGAAGGATCCCTGCGCCTCGCCGCCCGCGTAGCGGGCGCGTTCGATCCGGGCGATCAGCTCCTCGGGACGCGCGACCACCGTGGCGGAGATGTCCTGAAGAACGAAGGGAGGCCGGCGGGCTCGCGGTGCGCGGAGACTCCCCGTGATGCGAAAGCCCCCAGCCGGGGGAACGGCCACCCGCACGCGCACCGAGGCCTCCCCCTCGAAGCCCAGGGAGGAATGGAAGATCCGTTCGACTTCCTGGATCGAGACTTCGGCGGAGACCAGAAGCCCGGCCCTCGGATCCGCGAAGTTCTCGAGGGAGCCGGACGCGGTGAGCTTGCCGAAGGGGCCCTGCAGGCGCAGGTCGTCCACCGTCAGGCCGCCCCTGCCGTCGATCTCGAACCCCAGGCTGAGCGCCGCCACGATCGGTTCAGCCTGAGGCAGGCGAAAGGTTCCCCGCCGGGCCAGCAGGAATCCCCGGTAGCGCTCCGGTCCCGTCGAGGAGATCTCTGCGGCGAACTCCTCGAGCTTCCCGTCGATCCCGATGCGCCGTCCCTCGAGGTCGAGAACGCCCTCCTGAACGAGAAGCGACCCGATCGCCACTTTGATTCCGCCCTCCTTCCGTGAGGGGCGGCTCAGGCCCGGGGGCAGGTTCCACCTGCCGTCGGGCAGCTGGGTCAAGAAAAGGCGCGGCCTCAGGGCGCGCAAGCGGCCCAGTCGCAGCTCGCCTCCCGAAAGGGAGAGGCCGCCGGCGATCGAGATCTCTTCGGCCGTCAGCAGCGGCCGGTCCGCCGGAAGCGCAAGCGCCGGATCGTTGCCGAGGCGGACGTGGACGAGACTCACCGAGGGCGGGAGCAGGCGCAGACCCACCGTCTCGAAGTCCACCGGGACGCCGAGAGCCTCCGAGAGGCGAACCTGGGAGACGCCGTGCAGGAGACTCTGAAAGCGTTCGGACTTCCAGACCGAATAGCCGGCCACGGCGAGAAACAGAACAATGACGGTGAAGAGCCGCAGCGTCGAGAGGCGCTGCGGGAGCGGGGGCGCCGGCGTCTCTCGCGACGTTTTCGGGTCAGACAATCTTTGCGGCTCCTCGGAGCCCGGCCATCGCGCGGCCGCGGCAGGGGTCAGTGGGCGCTAGGTGCCCCAGTTCAGCTTCTCCGAAAGGTTATGAAAGTGATCCGATTCGGGCGGACGCAGGAGTGTCACAGGAGAGGGGCTTTCGCGCACCCGCACGCGCGATCCGGTCTGGATGGGAAAGCCGGCCTGGCCGTCCAGGGTCAGGTACACGCTCTCGAGGCTCCCGCTGTCGACGACACGCAGGTCGATCGGCGTCGAACCGGGCACGACGAGGGGACGCAGCGAGAACGTGTGCGGGCAGATGGGCGTTACGACGATCGCGCGCAGGGCCGGATGGAGGATGGGTCCGCCGGCCGACAGGTTGTAGGCCGTGGAGCCGGTCGGCGTCGACACGATCACGCCGTCGGCGCGAAACTGAGACACGGGCCGGCCCCCGATGGAAATCGAAAAGGTCGAGATCCGCGCGATCGCCTCCTTGGAGAGCACCGCGTCATTCAAGGCGCGCAACGCGCGGCGGCGCACGTGGTCGAAGATGCGCACCTCGAGCCGCCGGCGCTTTTCCTCGCGGAATCGCCCGGCCAGGACCTCGTCCAGCCGGGCGAGCGCTTCGCCGCGAGAGAGACTGGTCAGAAAGCCAAGGGCGCCGACGTTGACGCCGAGGATCCGAGCGGCCCTCGGCGCCTCCCGGGCGACCGAAAGCAGGGTGCCGTCCCCGCCGACGACGATCACGAGCTCGGCGTCCCGGGCGATGCGGTCGCGCCGAGGCCCTGGCGGCCTCGATAGGGCGGCCGCGGTGTCCGCATCGAGGAGGATGGGAATCCCGCGGCGCTTGAGCGCCCTCTCGAAGGAAAGCGCGACCTCCAGGGCCTCGGGAGCAAAGGCCTTGGCGACCAGCCCGACCCGAGAAAAGCGCCTTCTCCGCGCCGGGCGCGACCGCCTCATCCCGACAAATTTACCTCAATTCGCTCGGTCTCTTGGCGTTTGTGATGGCTCCGAGCTCAGCGGGAGACGCGTGCATCCTCGATCAGGACCGGATAGGAGTACCCGGCGCCGAGATCGCGATCGAGACGTACGGTGCCCGTAACGGTCACGACATCGCCGACGGCGGCGACGTCCCTGGTGGTCACCGTCAGGTCGTCGTTCTTCTTCTGCGGCGATCCCGACCCATCGCGCAGGTGCAGCCAGTTCTTCCCCATGATGTGGGGAAGGAATTTCACCACCTTGCCTCGCACGACGACCTGCGAGTCCTTGAGCGCCGACCTCTCCCCGAACACCTCGGCCACCGTTTTCGCCTTCGGACCCGTCGCCTTTGCGACCTTGACGGGCGCGACATCGGAAGGCCCCGCGGCCGCAGCCGCGTGCTGCGCGGCCATCGCGGACTTCGCGTCCTTTTCCGAAACCGAAGGATGGCCCGGGGGAAGGGCACGCGACGCATCCATCGAAGGCTCCGGAGCGGAGCCGAGAGTTCCGAAATAGATCCGGGTGAACTTTCGCTTGAGCGTCTTGCTCTCGAAATTCTCCATGAGGACCGGGTCGAGAACCGTGGCGAGGGCGCCCTTCCGGACGGTCGCCTTGTTCACCGCCGCCCAGACGTCCCCGGTCGACGTCTTCAAGTGCAGATACGTGTAGCCGCCCGAGTCGATCGTCTCGAGCACTGTGCCCGTGAGGGACCCGGGCGGTGCCGAGTCTGCGGGCCGGGACACCGCGGCGGGAGCCGCCGCCACGGCTCCGGCCCCGAGAAGCGCTGACATGACGACGGCCGTCACGAGCCTGGAAGCAAAGAGCGATCGCATTCGGAATCCCTCCATTTTCTCGAATCCTACGATTTGGGCCGACCTGAGGATGCCGAACTTTCGGATCGCCTCGTCGCTGATCGAGATCGTCCCTCCCTCAAGCTCGAAAACAGATTGAAAGTCTCCCACAGTCTCGCCGGTGATTCAGAGCCGATCAGAGTGTCTCGCCGGGTTCCGTCGAAGGCGGGTGCCTTCCTGCGAGAGGACGGCGAAAGCAAAGGAGAAACTCGACGTTGCCGCGCGCGCCACGAATTGGCGATTCGAGCCGTCCAAGCGCCTCGAGCGGCATCGACCGACAGAAGCGATCGATCTCGTCGACGACGCGTTGCCGGGTCTCTTCGGACCGCACGACGCCCCCGCGCGGCACCTCGCCGCGGCCCGCCTCGAACTGCGGCTTGACGAGCGCGACGAGGACTCCCCCCGGCGCGAGCCGCTCGACGACAGCCGGAAGAACGAGTCGCAGCGAGATGAACGACACGTCGACTGCCGCGACGCCGACCGCTTCCGGCACGTGCTCGGCCGAAAGAAATCGCGCATTCACCTTCTCGCGCAGTTTGACGCGCGGGTCCGACCGCAGCCGGGCGTCGATCTGCCCCGATCCCACGTCGACCGCGTACACGCGCGCCGCTCCCCGCTGCAGCAGGCAGTCCGTGAACCCGCCGGTCGAGGCGCCGACATCCAGGCACACGGCGCCCGAGGGATCGATGCCAAAAGCATCCAGGGCCGCCGCGAGCTTGACACCTCCGCGGGACACATAGGGATGCGGCGGGCCCGACACGCGGATCTCGGCGTCTTCCGGGACGGGCGCTCCGGCCTTGTCGACTCGGCGCCCGTCCACCTCGACCGCACCCGAGAGGATCATCGCCTGTGCCTTCTCGCGCGTCGGGGCGAGGCCGCGGGCGACGAGGAGAAGGTCGAGGCGGGAGCGCATGAGGAGGAAATTGTGAATTGTGAGCGATGAATTGTAACTACGGAAGAGTCAAGAGGACCTTGAGGGAAGCTTCGGAGTCGCGCGCGGTGTCGAATGCGGCGGGGGCCTTCTCGAGCGGGAAGCGGTGGCTGATCAGATCGGCGACGGCCAGGCGGCCCTCCGAAAGGAGCGTGAGCGCGAGCTTCATCTCGACGGGGCCGCAGGAGTACGAAGGTACCAGCCGCACTTCCCGGAAGTACAGATCGTGGCCGTCGAGCGGCAGCTCGTCGTTCGGGGGCGGCATCGTGAAGAGAAGCACCGTCCCGCCGGGCGCGGCTGTGCGCACAGCCTGGGCGATCACGCGGCTCTTGCCGGGCCCCACGAACACGAAGTCGAATCCAGAGCCGCGCGTGACCCGGGCCGACGCGTCTGGAAGCGTCTCGCGGGAAGCGTCGATCACGTCGGTCACGCCCGAAGAGACCGCTCTGTTTCGTCGCGAGGAGACGGGATCCGCCCCGGCGATTCGCTCCGCTCCGAGCAGGCGCGCGTAGCGGATGGCGAGCTGTCCCGCCGTCCCGAGCCCGACGACGAGCAACCGGTCGTCGTGATGGAAGCGGCCCTCGCGAAAGGCCTTCACGACGGTTGCGAGCGGCTCCGTGAGGCTCGCCTCCTCGTACGAAAGGGACTCCGGAATCTTCTGCGTGTCGCCCGCGAGGTTCGCGGCCGGAATCCTCACGAGCTCGGCCATGCCGCCGGGATCGAGCCGCGAGGCCCGCCACTGTGCGCAGTGAACGAAGCGCCCTCGCCGGCAAGCGGCGCACGCCCGACACGGCGCGTGGTGGTGCGGCACGATTCGGTCCCCCACCCGGAAATCCGACACCCCCTCCCCGACAGCCTCCACCTCGCCGGAGACTTCGTGTCCCGCCACCGAGCCGGCCTTCCTCCTGGCATACCAGCCGAGCAGGTCCGACCCGCAGATTCCGGCGGCACGGGTCCGCATGAGCGCTTCGCCGGGACCGATTCCGGGCTCGGGCATGTCCACCACCGAGACGCCGCCGTCCGGCTCGAAGCGCGCGGCCTTCATCGGGCCTCTTTACTCCATCCGCACGGCATAGCGCACACCGTCGCCCCGACTCTGCGCCTCGAGAAACCGGGGCAGGTCCGACAGGTTACCGACCTCGGTGATCAGGGGACGCGGATCGATCTCGCCGTCGGCCAGCATCGCCATCGCCGAGCGCGCCTCCTCCGGCGTGTAGTGGAAGGATCCGAGCAGCGAGAGCTCCCCGTAATGGAGCCGCGCCGCGTCGTAGGTCACCGCCGCCCCGGGGGCGCAGCCGCCAAAGAGCAGCACTCGCCCGCCGCGGCGCACGAGGTCGGGCAGACGCATCCAGACGGCGGCGTCTCCGGTGCAGTCGACGGCCGCCTCCGGCAGCGTTCCCGTGCGCGAGAACAGCTCCTGCGGCTCGTCGCGCCCGAGGTCGAGAATCTCCGCTCCGCACCCCGCGGCGAGCGACAGTCGGTCCGGGCGGCGGCCGGCCACGATCGCAGCGACGCTCCGGCTCCGCGCCGTGGCCGCCCACAGCAGGCCGAGCGCCCCGGAACCGTAAATCAGCAGACGCTCGGGAGGCATTGGTCCGAGCCGGTTCCAGCCATGGAGCACCGAGGCGAGTGGATCGAGAAACGCCGCGGCTTCGTCGGAGAGCGCTGGCGGAGGCCGGAGCAGGTTAAACGCCACCACGCCCGCCGGCACACGCAGAAACTCCGCGAACGCTCCCCAGGTCCGATCGGCGTGTCCGGACGCGCACAGGTTCGCCAGGCCCCTTCGGCAGTCTGCGCACCTCCCGCAGGGCCCCGTCACGGCGGGGACGACCCTCTGCCCGAGCCATGCGGGATCCGCCCCGGCTCCGACCTCGACGACTTCCCCGCACAACTCGTGCCCCATCGTCACGGGGAGCGAAATCTTCGGATGGCCGCGATGGAGGAGCTTCAGGTCCGTGCCGCAGGTGATCGCCGTCCGCACGCGAACGATGACTTCCCCCGCGCCGGCCTGAGGAAGCGGCAGGTCGCGCTCCTCGAAGCGGTCGATCGCGGTCTGGACGAAGGACCTCATACCGGAAGCGCGGAGCGGAAGTCTCGAGTGCGCAGAGGCCGAGAACGAGTCGCCGTCACGAGTTGCGGGAGCCGACGAAGCGGGCGAGATCCGGGAGCCTTCCACCTCCGCCCGGCAGGCCTTCGGCAGCGGTGACCGCCTCCCGAACGGCCGCGTCGAGCGCCTGGCGCGAGCGCTCGATTCCCCAGACCGCCGGAAAGGTGGCCTTGCCCGCCGCCGCGTCCTTGCCGGGAGTCTTGCCGAGGGTCGCGGCGTCGGATTCGACGTCCAGTAGATCGTCCTTGATCTGAAAGGCGATGCCCACGGCGCGCCCGTACCGGTCGAGCAGATCGAGGTCCCCCTCGCCCGCGAAGGAAAGGATGCCCCCCGCGGCGAGCGAGGCGCGGATCAGACGCCCGGTCTTGCTCTCGTGGATGCGGGACACGAGCTCCTCGGTGACGGCGCCCGCGGACGGCGCCTCGAGGTCCGCGACCTGGCCGCCGATCATCCCCGTCGTCCCGATCGCGTCCACGACGGTCTGGAGGGCGCGAAGCTTCGCCGCGTCGTAGATCTCGCCGAGCGGCCAGCGTGCGAGCGTCCCCAGGCCATGCGTCAAGAGCGCGTCTCCCGCCAGAATCGCCATCGCCTCGCCGAACACGACGTGGCAGGTGGGCACCCCGCGGCGCAGGTCGTCGTTGTCGAGCGCTGGAAGATCGTCATGAATGAGCGAATAGGTGTGGATCATCTCGATGCCGCACGCCGGCTCGAGCACCGGCAGCGACTCACCGCCGACGGCTTCGGCCGCTGCGAGGGCGAGGATCGGGCGCAGCCGCTTGCCGCCGGCGAAGAGGGAGTGCCGGATCGCGCGGTGAAGCGTGGAGGGCCAGGCGTCGCCGGCGGGGACCAGCCCCTCCAGAACCTGGTCCAACTCCGCCTTGCGGGAAGCCAGGTACTCCGCTGTGCCTTCAGCCGCGCTCGTCGTCCTCATGCTCGCCGGCCTCGCCGCCAGAATCGAACGGCCCGGTCTTCCACTCCCCTGCGGCCTCCTTCAGAACGATCTCGACAGACTTTTGAACCTCGGAAAGCTTGCCGTCGCAGTATCGCGCGAGCGTCATCCCTTCACGAAAGAGCTCGAACTGCCGCTCGAGGCCGAGCTCCTCCGACTCGATCTCGGCGACGATCTCCTCCAGGCGCGCCATCGCGTCCTCGAAGCTCTTCCCCTTGGCGCGAGCCGTCACTTTCTGCTCTCCTCCTCGGGAAAGAGCGTGGGAGCCACGGCCGACTCCTCGCGAAAGAGCGGGGCGTCTTCTCGCAGCCGCGCTCCCTCCCGCACGACGGCGGAGAGCTCCCCCTCATGGAGCCGGATGCGGATGCGGTCGCCCGCCTTCACCTCCGAAGAGGAGAGCAGCGGACGCCTCGCCCCCTGCTTGTAGGCGACGGCGTAGCCCCGCGCGAGAACGGCGAGTGGCGAGAGCGCGTGGAGCTTCGACGTCGTCCCCGCGACCCGCTCCCGCTGGCGCTCTAGGTGCCGCTGCATCCCGACCCCCAGCCGGTGGGAGGCGTGGGACAGCCGGCCGCGCCGCTCTCCGACGCGGGCAATCCGGCCAAAGACCTCGAGCGCCCGACGCGCCCGGGACAATCGCGCCCGTTCCTCCGCCGGTCGCCGTGCGAGTGTCTCGCGGAGCGTCTCGCGAGACTGCGCGACACGCTCCCGCCATTCGCGCAGGCGGTACCGCAGGCGCATCAACCCCTCGGCGCGGGAGAGGGCCGCCAGCCGCGCGCGCTCGAGCGAAAGCCTCGCGCCGATGGCCCGCTCCCCGCGCCGCCTCGCATCGGAGATGCGGCGAGAGAACGCGTCCTTGCGCTCGACGACGAGCTCCGCGGCGGCCGACGGAGTCGCGGCCCGCAGGTCCGCGACCAGGTCGCAGATCGTGACGTCCGCTTCGTGCCCGACCGCCGAGATCGTGGGAATCCGGCATTCGCCGAGAGCCCGGGCCACCCGCTCGCTGTTGAAAGGTGCGAGGTCTTCGAGCGAGCCTCCTCCTCGCGCCACGATGAGAACGTCGAAGACCCCGCGGGCGCTGCAGGCCCGGATTCCCGCCGCGATCTCACCGGCCGCCTGCTCTCCCTGAACGCGGACGGGGTAGATCGTGACCGAGAGGCCGTCGAACCGCCGGCGCAGAATCGAGAGGACATCGCGCACGGCGGCTCCCTGCGGGGAGGTCACCAGGGCGATGGATCGAGGCAGCATCGGGATCGGACGCTTGCGAAAACGCTCGAAGAGACCCTCGGCCTCGAGCTTCTTCTTCAGCTGCTCGAAGGCGAGCTGGAGGGCCCCCGCGCCGACCGGCTCGAGGGCCCACGCCTTCAGCTGGAAGCGGCCCTGCGGCGCCCAGAGATCCAGGGTTCCGCGCGCCACGATCTCGAGCCCCGGCTCAGGGCGAAAGGCGACGCGCGCCAGCTCCGAGGCGAAGATGACTGCATTCAGCGTCGCCGAGCGGTCCTTCAGCGTGAAATATCCGTGCCCTCCGCGCAGATCGAAGCGGCCGATCTCGCCCGCGACTGCAACGTCGCGCCAGCGCGTCTTGAGGCTCGACCCGACCTCGGCGAGCAGCTCCGAGACCGTGTACGGCCGCGGCGGGGCGGCGGCGGGAACGGGGCTCGGGAACATCGGCGCCATTCTAATCGGACGTGCTCTCGGGCGCCGTCGCGGGCGAAAACGGAATCGCCCAAACGAGGAGCGTCGCCATCTCGATCTCGGTGTCGCCGAAGTTGTATTCGAAGAAGCCGGCGATGAAGAGGGCGACCGACACGAGGAGGGTGCCGGCCAGGAGAGCCGCCGGAAGCGGCCGACGCTCGCGGCGCAGGCGCCCGGCCGCGGCCCCCATGACCACGCACGCCAGCGCCAGGTAAGCGGCGGCGGCAAAGACCCCGCTCGCCGCCCCGATCTGCAGGGTGTTGTTGTGCAGGTGGGGCACGCGCCATCGCGTGGCGTCCGGATCGCGGTAGAGAACGTAATAGGGCTTGACCATGTCGGGCCCGAGCCCCGTCAGGGGGTCATCCGAGATCATCCGACCCCCGGCGTGGAGCATCGCCAGCCGGTCCCGGTTGCTCGCGTCCTGGAGGTCGCCGATCGAACGGACGCGATGGCGCACGTCCGCGGGCAGGAGGAGGAAGAGAACCGCCAGTGCGGGCGGCAGGAGCAGGAGCGCCCAGGGACGCCTCCAGGCCAGATAGGCCAGGATTCCGGCGAGGGTTCCCACGTAGGCGTTTCGGGTGAACGTCAGCAGCACAGCGCAGATCGGGACGGCCGCGACGAACCCGACGGCACGCGTGCGGCCGCGCGCTTCAAACGCGAACCCGAGCAGAAGCAGCCCCGCGATCATCGCCAGACCGGAAAAGGTCATGTAGTGGGACAAGTGCGCATGAATCCGGTTTGCCAGATCGTCGCCCCCGTGCGCATACTGCCAGAGCCCCACGACCGACATCACGACACAGCTTGCTGCGAGCGTCAGGATCATCGCCGTCGCCTTTCGCGCCGTGTCCAGCAGGTCGATCGCGATCGGTAGAACGAGCAGGTAGGTCACGCCCGCCAGGTGCCGCGCGCTCGCCAGAGGATCGTGCGAGAAGAGAGTCGACACCGCGATCAGGAGCGCCAGCATGCCCGCCAGCGCCGCGGGGGTGGTCGAGAGAGCTCCCGGAAGGTGCCGCCGGAGCGCCGCGTCGGAAATCCAGAGCGCGGCCAGGAGGGACGCGGCGATCGTCGCCGGAGCGATGTAGGGGGTCAAGAAGGTGAAGAGGAGGAGGGCCGCGAAGAGAAACCGGCGGAGCGTCATCCCCGTTTGCCTCCCGGCCCGGGACGCTCAGCGGGCTTCGGATCCGGGCAGGGCTTCGTCGACGAGCATGACCGGGATGTCGGAGACGATCGGGTAGACCAGATCGGCCTGCCGCGAGAAGAGGCCCTGCGTCACGACCGGCTCCTCGTCGCGAAACTTCTCGCGATACTTGTCGACGAGCATCTTTCGCGTCTCGGGCTTCAGCTCGATCAGCTCGAGGGGCCCTTTCGTCTTCGGGCAGACCAGGATCGCCAGCAGTTCGGGATCGACGGGCATCGCGGCCTCCGACCCCGAGCCTATCAAAGAGATCGGGGGCCGACCGGCCGGGCGCCGCTCCGAAGGGACACCGCCTCCGCCCGCGGCCGACCCCCTTTCGAGTCCCGCTCCGCGTCCGACCCCGGCTACTTCCCGGCGCCTCCTGTCGGCATCGGAAGCTGGCTGAGGATGCTCAGCCGCAGCGCCGTCGTGATGAAGTCGTCGATCAGCACGAAACGGCCGGCGGCCTTCGCGTTGATCTTCTGGCTGTAGATCCCGAAGTACTTCGCGCGCAGGTCCGTGCTCTTCTTTTGCGCGTCGGCCGCCTCGTTGATCAGAGTCGTGATTTCGGCGTCCGTGAGCGTCGCGTAGGTCTCGACGTACTTTTGCACAAGCTCCAGACGGGCGGCGGTCAGGGCATCCTTCTCCTTCTCATAGTCCGCGTAGACGGCCCAGAACGTCTCGAGTTGGGCAGCCGTGAGGTTGCCCATCCCGGACGCGAAGAGCTTGCGGCGTTCCTCCGAGAGCGCCATCTTGACCTTGCTCATGTCCACCGATTTCCGGGCAGCCGGAGTGGACGACGCGGGGGCGTTGGACGGGGCCTGTTGCGCCGCGGCCGAGGCAGCGACGCCGACAATCAGGGAAAGGGCCAGGGCCTTCTTCATGATGCTTCGTCTCCTTCTTTCGTGTTCTCTCGTCTTCCGGGCAATGCGGTCGCGCATCCTATAACGGTTTCCTCCGCGGGCTCTGCTAGCGTTGAGCCGTGCGCGTCCTCCAGCTCGTCGACGGAGACCGGTGGACCGGGCCTGCGGCGGTCGTCTACGATCAGACGGCAGCCCTGCTGGCGGCAGGGGTGGAAGCGCAGTTCGCCTTCCTGGGTGGGAGCCTGCTCTCGGCACGCCTCGAAGACGTCGGCTGGGCCCGCCCGATTCTGCGGCGCCCGATCGGGCCCCTCGACTATGGACGCCAGATCCGATTCCTGCGCGAGACTCTTCGCCGGGAAAAGTTCGATCTGGTTCACGCACACCGTTCCTACGACCACACGCTGGCGGCCTTCGCGGTTCGGGGCACAGGGGCGCGCCTTGCCCGCACGCTGCATCACGTTCGCCATACGCGCCCCGACCCCTTCACCGCCCTCGTATACCGCCGCACCGACGCTTTCGCCTTTTCCAACAGGGCGATCGCGGACCGGTTTGGCAGGCCGGGCCCGGTGCTGCCGCCCGTCGTCGATGCGGAACGGTTCCGCCCGGAGAATCGGCCTTCGGGACTGCGGCGCCGCCTCGGCCTGCCGGAAGACGGGGTGCTCGTGGGTACGGTCGGGAAAATGTCGGCCGGACGCGGCTACGAGGAGGCGATCGCGGCGGCGGCCGCGCTGCCCTCCGTCACATTGGTCCATGTCGGGCACGGGGAGAGCATGCCGATCCTCAAGAAGCGTGCCGAGGCGCTCGGCGCGGTCGACCGAAATCTCTGGCTGGGTTACCAGGAGGAGCTTCTGCCGGAGCTGTACCGGGCCTGGGACCTCTTCCTGTTCCCCGCCTCCGGCGCCGATCAGGGACAGCGCGCGATTCTCGAGGCAATGGCGTCCGGGCTTCCGGTTCTCGCGGTGGACGTCCCGGGAGTGCGGGATCTCATGACCGACGGCGTGGAAGGCGCGGTCGTTGCGGACGGTGCCGGCCTCGCCGCGGGGCTGGCGGGACTGGCCGGATCCGCGCCGCAGCGTCGACGATGTGGAGCCGCGGCGCGCACCCGCTCCCTCGCGTTCACGGCGGCGCAGTTCGCGCCGACGGCCCTCCGCTTTTTCGATCAGATCCTGAACCGCGCGGCCTAGAGGCTTGCAAGCAACTCGGCCGGGTGGGCCTTGGGCGACACCTTCGGATGCGCCTGGAGGACCACACCGTCCGGCCCGATGACGTACGTGATGCGATCGGCGAATCGCGCGCGGGGGGAATCGCACGCGCCGTAGGCCATCCCGATTCTGCGCTCCGTGTCGCAAAGCAGCGCGAACGGAAAGTCGTATTTCTTCGCGAATGCCGCGTTCTTCTCGATCCGGTCGAAGGAGACGCCCAGGATGACGGTGTTCTTCTTCTCGTACTGAGCCGCGAGGTCGCGGAACCCGCGACCCTCCGCCGTTCAGCCCGGGGTGTCCGCCATCGGATAGAACCAGAGCACCACGGTTCGACCCCGATAGTCGGAGAGACGGTGCAGCTTTCCGGTCTGGTCGGGAACCTGGAAATCGGGAGCCGGATCGCCGGCCTTCAACATGGGGCGCTCCTTCCGCCGGAAGAACCGCACCCTACACCTGCGCGCCCGGAGTGTTTCGCCGCGCCGGCCTCGCCTCGAAGGACGGCAGGGGCACCGCGAGCCCCTGCTTCTCCATCCGGGTCCATTCCCAGAGCCTCGCGTACTTGAGAAACGTGCAGTAGCCCTGCAGGCCGCAGACCACCAGACCCGCCGCGCCGTCCAGAAAGCCCCTCTGCACGGCATACATCCGGAAGAATCGCCACGCGGGGTGGAAGGCGACGGCGGGCAGTCCCGCGCGCCGGCCCTGGCGGAAGCGGTCGGCCGCGCCCCACTCGGCGTAGCGCTCGAGCTTGGAGACGTAGTCGGAGAAGGAGCGATACGTGTAGTGCGTCAGCCGGTTTTCGAGGAAGGGCGCCCGGTCGCGCACCTCGATGTCCGCATGGACGCGCCGGTTCGGGTACCACGCGGATCCCTTTCGGACCAGCCGCACGAGTCCATGCGCCCCGAGCCCCCCGTGGCGCAGCACCCTCCCGAAGAAGACGTCGTCGCGGCGCACGCGATAGTGATCGGAGGAGGGACCTCGGGATAGCAGCCCCCGAATCTCTTTCGCCAGCTCCGGGGGCACCCGTTCGTCGGCGTCCACGATCAGAAGCCACGGCCCCGCGGCCTGCTCCATCGCCCAATTGCACTGCGGACCATTGCCGAAGTATTCGTGCTGCAGGACGCGCGTCTTCGGAGCGCCTCGGGCGATCTCGACGGTGCGGTCCGTCGAGAAGGAATCGACGACCAGGATCTCGTCGGCGAAATCGAGAGTCGCGAGGCAGTCCCGGATGTTCCCCTCCTCGTTGAAGGTCGGCACGATGGCCGACAGCGTTGGGCGGGAGGGGCTCAACTTCAGTCCACGCGGACCTGCACCCGCTCGATGGAGGTGGCCTTGCCCGTCTCCTCGTCGACGCCGATGACCGCTCCCGAGAGTCGGATGTCGCGCTTGGCGGTCTCAAAAGAGCGCGGCGTCTGGGAGAGGAACTTTTCGATGATTCGGTCCTTCGTAAAGCCGATGATCCCTTCGTAGGCGCCCGTCATGCCCACATCCGTCACGTAGGCCGTTCCGCCGGGGCGGATCGTCTCGTCGGCGGTCGGCACATGCGTGTGGGTTCCGACGACCGCGGACACGCGGCCGTCCAGGTACCAGCCCATCGCCATCTTCTCCGAGGTCGCCTCGGCGTGCATGTCGACCAGGATCACCCGTGCCTTCATGCGCGCCAGCTCCTCGTCCGCGACGCGAAACGGCGAATCGGCGTTGGCCGGCATGAAGACCTGCCCCTGAAGGTTGAGCACGCCCACCGGGATTCCCGATGCCGTCGCATGGACCGCCGCCCCGCGCCCCGGGTTTCCGGGCGGGTAGTTGGCCGGGCGCAGCAGCCTGTCCGATGCGTTCAAGGAATCGTAGATCTCCTTCTTGTCCCAGATGTGGTTTCCCGAGGAGAAGACGTCGATGGGCATCTTCGAAAGCTCCTGAAAGAGCTCCACGGTCAGGCCGAAGCCGCCGGCGGCGTTCTCGATGTTGACGATCGTGAAATCGATCCGGCGCTTGTCGATGAGAGACTCGAGCGCCTCCTGCAGCGCGCGGCGCCCGGGCGAGCCGACGACATCGCCGACAAAGAGGAGGTTCATGGAAGTCCGAGATGCGCGATCCGGGATCCGGGATTCGGGATCGGGGTTTCGGACTTCGAATTTCGGACTTGAATGCGTGGATCAGTCATCCGGTATCTCGTATCTCGTATCTCGAATCTCGAATCTCGAATCTCGAATCTCGTTCCCCCCACGTCGCATCCGCTACCGCGCATACTCCACCGCACGCGTCTCGCGGATCACCGTCACCTTGATCTGGCCGGGGTACTGCAGCTCCGCTTCGATCTTCTTGGCGACGTCGCGCGACAGCCACAGCGCCTCGTCGTCGGTCACCCGGTTGGCCTCCACGATGATGCGCAGTTCGCGGCCTGCCTGCACCGCGAAGGCCTTCTGGACACCCTTGAACCCGTCGGCGATGTGCTCGAGCTTCTCGAGACGCTTGACGTAGGTCTCCAGGATCTCGCGCCGGGCGCCCGGGCGAGCCGCCGAGAGGGCGTCGGCCCCGTTGACCAGGACGGCCTCGAGCGACCGGGGCTCGTAGTCGCCATGGTGGCATTCCATCGCATGGATGACCTCGTTGTGCTCGCCGAATTTCTTCAGGACCTCGCGACCGAGCTCGAGGTGCGTGCCTTCCATCTCGCGGTCGATCGCCTTCCCGATGTCGTGCAGCAGACCCGCCCTCTTGGCGACCTCGACCTTTCCGCCGAGCTCCGCCGCCA
This sequence comes from uncultured Acidobacteriota bacterium, assembly GCA_963801275.1. Taxonomy (GTDB): domain Bacteria; phylum Acidobacteriota; class Thermoanaerobaculia; order UBA5066; family Gp7-AA6; genus DATBFU01. Next base: position 891,384 of record CAWDEF010000001.1, read on the forward strand.
TTGCGGTGGCGAGCCACGACACCTCCTTGGAGTGCTGGAGGACGTTCTGTCCGTAGGACGTCCGGAACTTCAGACGCCCGAGCAGCTTGATCAGCTCCGGGTGCAGGTCCGGGATGCCGAACTCGAGGGCCGTGGCCTCTCCTTCCTGCCGGATTCGCTCCCACAGCTCGGATCGCACCTTCTCGACGATCTCCTCGATCCGCGCGGGGTGGATGCGGCCGTCGACGATCAGCTTCTCGAGCGCGAGGCGCGCGACCTCCCGCCGCAGCGGCTCGAAGGCGGAGATGACGATGGCCTCCGGCGTGTCATCGATGATCAGGTCCACACCGGTGGCGGCCTCGAGCGCCCGGATGTTCCGGCCCTCCCGGCCGATGATGCGGCCCTTCAAGTCGTCGGAGGGAAGCTCCACCACCGAAACGGTGGCCTCCACAACGGCATCCGAGGCAAGGCGCTGAATGGCCATGCCGATGATGTGCCGCGCCTTCTGGGTGGACTGCTCCAGGGCCTCTTCCTCGATGCGCCGCATGAGGCCCGCGCCCTCCACCCTCGCCTCGTTCTCGATCGACTTGACGAGGTCCCGTTTGGCCTCCACCGCCGTCAGCCCCGAGATCTGTTCGAGGCGCTTGCGCTGGTCGTCGACGACGCGCTGGGCCTCGCCCTGGAGGTCCTCCACTTTCTTCTGCTGGTCCGCGAGATTTCGCTCCTTGCGGGAAAACTCCTCCTCTCGCCGCTCCTGGGCCGCGAGCTTTCGGTCGAGGTTTTCCTCCTTGGAGAGGACGCGCTTTTCCAGGGCGACGAGCTCCTGGCGCTGGGCCTGTACGGTCTTCTCGAACTCGGCCCGAGCCGCCAGGACCTTTTCCTTGGCCTCGACGGAAGCCTCGCGCAGCTTGGCCTCGGCGGCTTTCGTCGACTCCGAACGGATCCGCTCCGCCTCGGTCCGGATTCCCGCGCGCTCCTGCTGGATCTTCCGGCGCGCGATGGCCACGACGATGCCGCCCAGCACGGCGGCAACAGCCAGCCCCGCCGCGACGGCGATCGCGAGAGATGTGCTCATGTCGGCTCCCCTCTGCCCGGGGGACGCCGAAGGTCGACCGCGGCTACACGACGATGCGGAAGGCTCTCACCCGGAACGGGTTCGAACTTGCCGAGATCAGGAGATACCCATCGACCGATCGTTTCACTTCGTGTCCCCCCTGGGGGTTGCCGACGCGCCGCCTTCAGGCGTCCAGGGCGTCGTCCAGTTTCCGAATCAGACGCTCCGCCCGCGCCAGCGCGTCGGTCGGGTTGTCCATTCGGTTCTTCTCGACCCGATGTAAGTCATCAGAAATATTAAGGGCCGCGAGGATGGCGATTTTCGTCGTATCGACGGTCGCCGTCTGCTCGGCCACCTCTTTCATCCGGGAATCAACGAAGCGGGCCAGATCGTGGATGTAGGAGCTCTCGCCTTCGGCGCGGACGCTGTAGGTCTGGCCGAAGATCTCCACTTGAGTCACGCTGCCCCGCTTGTCCAATCGAGACGCAGACTCCTTTCCGAGCGGGAGTCTAGCCGCCTTGGCGGGAGGGAGTCAACGCATCCTCCACCCCTCCGGCGGACCCTACCCCTTCCCCTCGGCCGCCTCCAGGGACTCGATCAGCTTCTGGAGGCGCCCCCGGACGGCTTCCTGCTCCTTTTCGAGGCGCTCGGTGGCCCCGCGGGAGTCGGCGGCGTCCTTTTCCGCCCGCCGTGCGCTCGCCAGATCGCCCTTGAGCTTCTCGTTCTCCTGCTCCAGGGTGCGCAGCCGCGCGAGGAGCCTTTCGATTTTGCGCTCCAGGGTGTCGAAGATTTTCGCGTTGTCCATGTCCTTCCTCCAGCGAATCGATTAGATGGCAATTCCGAGATTCTGCTTCAAGGCGGAGGCGAGCCGCGCGACCTGGGCGTTGACCTCTTCCTGCTCGAGCGTACGCTCCGACGAGCGGAACGTCAGGCGCACGGTCGTCTTCACGCGGCCTTCCGCAACGCCACGTCCCTCGTACCGGTCGAGCACCCGCAACGCCTCGAGGTTGGCGAGCTTCTGGGCGCGAACGAACTCCTCGATCGCGACCCACGGCAGGTCCCGCGGCTGCGCGAAGGAGAGGTCCGCCTCGACCGGCGGAAACGCGGAGTAGGAAAGAAAAGTCGCACCCGACACTCGGGCGGGAACCGCGTCGAGCAGGATCTCGCCTGCGAAGACCGCCTCCGGCAGGCGCCTCTTCTCGCGCTCCGAGCCGGCGATCCTGCCCACAACCGCCAGCGGCACGCCCGCCGTCGAGCGCGCGAGCGCGGCCGCGCCGAGCGCGAAGCCATCGGCCTCGAAGGGGCTCCAGAAGAGCGACTCTGGCCCGGCGAACGGTACCAGCAGCCGCTCGGCAATTCCCTTGGCGTCGAAGAAGTCCGCGGCGCGCGAGGCGGGCGGCTCGCTCCAGTGCGGCCGAAACTCTCCGCAGAGAGCAAATGCGAGGCGGCGCGACTCGAAGGACCCGGGCGCATCGGGCCGGCCCTCCCGGCCGAAGGACCTGCCGATCTCGAAGATCCCCGCGTTGGCCTGACCGTGGCGGGCGTTGAAGGACACGGCGTCGAGCACGCCCGGCAGCAGCGTCGCGCGCAGGTGTCGCCGGGTCTCGTCGAGGGGATTGACCAGACGCAGACGCAGCCGTTCGGCGGCCGTCCCCGAAATGGCGAGCCACGGATCGTAGGGACGTTCCTCGGCGGGATCGACGAAGGGAAAGCTCACCGTCTCGAAGAGCCCCGCGCCTGCGGCCGCGTCGGCGGCGCGCTCTTCGACCTCGCGCAGGGGCTCCAGATACCCGCCCGGGCCCCGCGAGGCCGGGAGGGTCGACGGAAGGCGCTGGTACCCATAAACCCGCAGGACCTCTTCGATCAGGTCCTCCTCCCTCCGGACGTCCGGCCGAAAGAGCGGGATCGACACCGACAGGTGCTTGCCCCGCCGCTCGGAGGCGAACCCCAGGCGCTGGAGGGCTTCTTCCGCGAACTCGAGGGTCAGCCGTTCCTCGCCGGAGAGCTGCCGGAGGCGCGCCAGACGCAGGTCCGCCTTGCGGACGCGAAAGGGACTCCCGGGCGCGTCGAGCAGCCCCGGCGCGAGGGTGCCGCCCGAAGCCTCGAGCAGAAGGCGAGCCGCCAGATCGAGGGCCATGGGAATCGCCTCGAGATCGGCTCCCCGCTCGAACCGGTGCGAGGCGTCCGTATGGAGCCCCAACCGCCGCGACGTCCGGCGGATCGTGACCGGATCCCACCACGCAGCCTCGAGCAATACCGTCTTGGTGCGCTCCGTGACCGCGGTGTCGAGGCCGCCCATGATTCCAGCGAGCGAGACCGCGCGCTTCGCATCTGCCACGACGATGTCCGAGGCCGCCAGCTCCCGGTCGACCCCGTCCAGCGTGACCAGGCGCTCTCCCTTGTGCGCCTTGCGCACGACGAGCAGGCCGCCGGCGAGCCTGTCGAAGTCGAACGCGTGCAAAGGCTGACCCGTGTCCCAGAGCGCGTAGTTGGTCGCGTCGACCGCCGAGGAGATCGGTTTCGCGCCGATCCGCAGGAGGCGGGAGCGGACCGCCTCCGCGGCCGGGCCGTTGCGGACGCCGCGAAGGAGGCGGACCCCGAAACGGCGGCAGAGGCGGGGAACCTGGTTGACGACCGACGTCAGATTCTCGACCGACTCGCCGGAGGACGCCGGCTCCGTCGCCGAGTCGCTACGGCCCGGAAGGCCCGCCATCGCCGCCACCTCTCGCGCCAGGCCGCGGTGGCCCATGGCATCGGGCCGATTGGGCGTGATCTCGACATCCAGGATGGTGTCGCTGCCCGACGCCTCCGCCGATTCGGCCGGAAGGCCCGCCTGCTCGAGCAGCTCGCGAACGCCCGAGGCACCCCCGGCGGCCGCAACGTCCACGTGGTCATTCAACCACTCCAGAGAGAATTTCACGCCGTCTCTTCCGAGAATTGGGAAAGGAATCGCTCGTCGCCTTCGAAGAGCAGCCGCAGATCGGGGAACTCGTAGGCGAGCATCGCCACGCGGTCGAGGCCCAGCCCGAAGGCGAACCCCGAGTATTCCTCCGGATCCACGCCCACTCCACGCAGCACGAGCGGGTGCACGAGCCCGGCCCCCATGATCTCGATCCAGCCGGACTGCTTGCACTTGCGGCACCCGACGCCCTTGCAGAAGATACAGCTCATCGCCACGTCGACACCCGGCTCCACGAAGGGAAAGAACGTCGGGATGAACCGCGTCCGGGTCCCGCGCCCGAAGAGCTCCTCGACGAACACCGTCACGGTTCCCTTCAGGTCCGCCAGGGTGATCCCGCGGTCCACCAGAAGGGCCTCCGCCTGATGGAAGACGGGCGAGTGGGTCGCGTCCACCTCGTCTCTGCGGTAGACGCGGCCCGGAACCAGGATTCTCAGAGGGGCTCCCCGTCTGGCGAGCTCGCGCACCTGGACCGGAGACGTATGCGTCCGCAGGAGAAGCGGCGACGGAGCCTTGCGATCCACGAGAAGCGTGTCCTGGGAGTCCCGCGCCGGATGCTCGGGCGGGAAGTTCAAGGCCTCGAAATTGTGGCGATCGTTCTCAAGTTCCGGCCCGTCGGCGATCGAGTAGCCCATGCGCAGAAAGATCCGCTCGATGCGGCGCCGAACGATCGTGATGGGATGGAGCCCTCCGGTGCGGGGCCGCCGCGCGGGCATCGTGACGTCCACGGCGCCGGCCGATTCGCGGGCCTCCGCTTCGCGCCGGGCGAGCGCCTGGCCCAGACGCTCGATCGCCAGCTCGACCTCTCGCTTGGCCGCGTTGGCGCGCGCCCCGAAGGCGGCCCGCTCCTCGGGGGGTAGGTCCTTGACGCCCGCAAAGAGCGCCGGAAGCAGGCCCTTGTCGCGCCCGAGAAAGCGGCCCTTCACGCGCTCGAACTCGGCGCGCGAAGAGACACCGCGCCCCTCCTCCTCGCGGAACGCCGCGAGGACGCGGGCGACCGGATCCGCCGACGCGTCCTGGGACAATCTCCTACGCCGAGCCGAGCGCCTGTTTGGCCACACCCACCAGGTGCGAAAACGCCCGCGGATCGCTGATCGCCAGATCCGCCAGCATCTTGCGATTGATGTCGTTGCCGGCCTTCTTCAGGCCATCCATCAGGCGACTGTAGGAAATCTCGTTCTCCCGGGCGGCGGCGTTGATCCGCACGATCCAGAGCCCGCGAAACTCGCGCTTCTTGGCCTTGCGGTCCCGGTACGCGTAGGCGAGCGACTTCTCGACCTGGAGCTTCGCCATCCGGTACGACTTGGATTTCGTGCCGTAGTAGCCCTTGGCCAGGCCGAGCGTCTTCGCCCGGCGGTTCTTTCTCTTGGGTCCTCGTTTGACGCGTGGCATCGGAAACTCCTCGTCAGGTGTCGGTCTTACGCGTAGGGCAGCATCTCTCGCACGCGCCGGATGTCCGCCGCGGACACATGGGTCGACTGCGCGAGCCCACGCTTACGTCCCGGGGCCTTCTTGGTCAGGATGTGGCTCTTGAAGGCCTTGGCCCTCTTGAACTTGCCGGAGGCGGTTCGCTTGAACCGTTTCGCGGCCCCCCGGTGGGTCTTCAGCTTCGGCATGGAGGCATTCCTTTCGATTTCGAAACGATCCTCAGCGTTCCCCGGACCGCGCCGCCGCCGGCGCGGGTTTGACGCCCTTCTCGTGCGCCCGCACCGGCGCGAGGATCTGGTAGAGGCGATTTCCGAGCATCTCCGACCGCGACTCCGCCACGGCGACCCCGTTCAGGTCCTTCAGGAGGCGGTCCAGAACCTTCTGGCCGTTCTCCCGCCGGGCCATCTCCCGGCCCCGGAACTGAACCGTGGCCTTGACCTTGTCGCCGTGCGCGAGAAATTTCACGATGTTCTTCACCTTGAAGTCGTAGTCGTGATCGTCGATGTTCGGCCGGAACTTCACTTCTTTGACCTGGGTCGTTTTCTGTTTCTTCTTCGAATCCTGCTGCTTCTTCTTCTGCTGATAGATGAACTTTCCGAAGTTCATGATCCGGCAGACCGGAGGGTTGGCGGTGGGGGCGATCTCGACCAGGTCGAGGGCCGCCTCCTTGGCCTTCTGAAGCGCGTCGGCCATGGCCACGACGCCCAGCGCCTCGCCGGATTCGCCGATCAGGCGAACCTCCTTCCACCGGATCTGCTCGTTGACGCGAATGCTCTTCTTATCGATTCTTCACCTCCGCGAAAATGTTCTTCCTTCTGCCTTCGACCGCCGCGCGGGCGGCCGCGAGAAATTCCTCCACCGACATGGTCCCGGCGTCGCCCCCGTGCCGGAGGCGCACGGCGACGGCGCCCGAAGCGGCTTCCTTCTCCCCGATGACGAGCATGGCCGGGGCCTTCTGCAGCTCCGCGCGGCGGATGCGCGCCCCGAGCTTCTCGTTGCGGTCGTCGGTTTCCACACGCAGCCCCGCCTCGGCCAGCCGCGCGGACGCCGTCCGCGCCGCGTCGGCGAACTTGTCGGAAACCGGAAGGACGACGGCCTGGACGGGTGCGATCCAGAAAGGAAAGTCGCCGGCCGTATGCTCGATCAGAATCCCGAGGAAGCGCTCGACCGAGCCGAGGATCGCCCGGTGGAGCACCGCCGGGCGGTGCGGCTTGCCGTCCTCGGCGACGTAGGTCAGGTCGAAGAGCTCCGGCTGGGCGAAGTCGACCTGCATCGTCCCGAGCTGCCAGGGCCGGCCGATGGCGTCCTTGACGCGGAAATCGATCTTGGGCCCGTAGAAGTTTCCATCTTTCGGCGTCAGCGCGTACGGCCGGCCGAGCTTCTCGAGCGACTCGGCGAGAACGGCCTCCGCCGTATCCCAGTTCTCGTCGGAGCCGATGCGCTGGTCCGGGCGGGTCCCGAGGGAAATGTCGACATCGTGGAAGCCGAAAGTTCGATAGACCTCGTCGAGAAAGTCGACGAAGGCCGCGATCTCGGAGCCGATCAGGCCGATCGGACAGTAGATGTGGGAGTCGTCCTGGGAGAACGTCCGAACGCGCGTCAGGCCCGCAGTCACGCCCGAACGCTCGTACCGGTGCAATCGCCCGAAGTCCGCGTAGCGCACCGGGAGCTCGCGGTAGGACCAGAGGCGCTCCCTGAAGAGCAGGTGGTGGCCGGGGCAGTTCATGGGCTTCACACCGAACTCCCGTTCGTCGATCTCGGTGAAGTACATGTTCTCGCGGTAGTTCGCGTAGTGCCCGGAGATCCGGTAGAGCTCGGCGTCGTAGATCTGCGGCGTGATGACTTCCTGGTACCCGCGGCTGCGGTACTCCCGGCGCAGATACGCGAGCAGTCCGTTGTACAGGGCGGCCCCCTTGGGATGGAAAAAGGGGGAAGCGGGCGCCAGGGGATGGAAGGAGAAGAGATCGAGCTCCTTGCCGAGCCGGCGATGATCGCGCGCCTTGGCCTCCTCCACCTGCTTGAGGTAGTCGTCCAACTCCTTCTGCGTCAAGAACGAAGCGCCGTAGATCCGCTGGAGCATGGGGTTCTTCTCGTCGCCCTTCCAGTAGGCGCCCGCCGTGTGCGTGAGCTTGAACACCCCCAGGCGCCCCGTCGAGGGCACGTGCGGTCCCCGGCAGAGATCGATGAAGTCCTTCTGGCGGTAGCAGGACACGCGTTCGTCCGGAATGCCGCGGATGATCTCGACCTTCAGGGCGTCGTGCTGGCCCTCGAAGATCCCGATCGCCTCCTCCCTGGACATCTCGATCCGCTCGATCGGGTTGTCTTCCGTGACGATCCGGCGCATCTCGGCCTCGATCGCGTCCAGATCCTCGGGCGTGAAGGGCCGCGTCGGGTTGAAGTCGTAGTAGTAGCCGTTCTCAATCGCCGGACCGATGCCGATCTGGACGTCGGGGAAGAGGCGCTTGACCGCGTTGGCCGTCAGGTGCGCCGTGGAGTGCCGGTATACGTCGACGGCCTCGGGCGACCGGGGCGTGACGATCTCGATTGCGGCGTCCGCCACGACCGGCCGCGAAAGGTCGACGATCCTGCCGTCGAGCTTTCCCGCAAGCGCGTCCTTGGCCAGACGCGGACCGATCGACTCGGCGATCTGGCGCAGAGTCGTTCCCCTCGGCACGACCTTCGTCGAGCCGTCGGGAAGCCGGACCGTCACGGTTTGCGCCAGAGCCTCCATGGCCTTTTCTCTCGTCTCCCTCAAAAAGCAAAAGACGCGGGTCGCCCCGCGTCGATTCGATTCGTCCTGGTAGGCGCTAACGGGATCGAACCGTTGACCTCTACCGTGTGAAGGTAGCGCTCTTCCAGCTGAGCTAAGCGCCTTCGTCTCGAACGAATTTGGTAGGCTCGAGCGGATTTGAACCGCTGACCCCCACCGTGTCAAGGTGGTGCTCTCCCCCTGAGCTACGAGCCTTCCGGGCATCCCGGGAGCTCTCCCGGGGGGCTACGGGCCGGGAGCCCGCGGGGGCTTTCCTGGAGGTTCGGGCGCCGCATGGCAGCCCTCCCCTCTCGATCCCGGCCTTCGTCCCTGCTTGAAAAAGAACGGACCCGGCCTGCCGCCGGGAAGGCGCGCAATTTAGCACAAAGGCGCCTCGCGCGCGACCGTCCGGCCCGCTCCACGCGATTCTTCGGTGTTAGCTTTGGCGAAGAACCCCGATGAAGCTCGTCATACAGGTTCCGGCCTGGAACGAGGAAGAGGCGCTCGGACGGACGCTCGAAGGCCTGCCGCGCGGGCTCCCCCCCTTTTCGGAGCTCGTGGTCCTCGTCGTGGACGACGGTTCGACGGACCGCACGGGCGACGTCGCGCGTGCCCGCGCCGACCGCGTCGTCCGCATGCCGGGACATCGCGGACTGGCGGCGGCGTTCCGGGCCGGCCTCCACGCATCCCTCGACCTGCACGCCGACGTCATCGTCAACCTGGACGCCGACGGCCAGTACGATCCGGCCGACCTTCCCGCGCTCGTCGAGCCGATCCTGGCAGGGCGCGCCGATCTGGTCATCGGCGACCGGGGCCCCGGAACTCTGGCGCACTTCTCGCCCGCCAAGCGCCTGCTCCAGCGCATCGGAAGCTGGGTCGTCCAGCAGGCAGCCGGGATCGCGGTGCCCGACGCGACCTCGGGCTTCCGGGCGTTCTCGCGCGAAGCCGCGCGCCAGGTCAATGTCTTCTCGCAGATGACCTATACCCTGGAGACGATCATCCAGGCGGGATCGAAGGGCCTGCGCGTGGCGTCGGTGCCGGTGCGGGCGCGCGAGACGCCCAGGCGCTCGCGGCTGCTGTCCTCGATCCCGCACTACGTGCTGGTCCAGGGCGCAAACATCCTCCGGATCACCGCTCTCTACAAGCCGCTCAAGCTCTTCTCCGCGGCCGCGGCCGTCTTTCTCCTGGCGGGGACCGCGCTCGGCGCGCGCTTTCTGTACTACTTCTTCTTTACCGAACGCGCGGCGGGGCACGTCCAGTCCCTGATCCTCGCGGCGGTTCTGGTTCTCGTCGGAGCGCTGACGTTTCTGATTGCCCTGCTGGCCGACCTGGTCTCAATCAACCGGATGTTGCTCGAGGACTTGCGCCTGCGAAATCCCCCCGCGCCGCCCGGGGAAGGCGGTGCCGTCGGACCTCCCCCACGCCCGCCGGAACCCTAGGCCCAGTCGCCCGCCTTGCGGGACATGACCGGCGCTCCCTCGAGCAGGGTCAGAATCGCCTTCGTATTCTCGGCAACGGCGAACAGGATGCGATCCTCGGCGCGAACGTACTTGCTGCGGATCGCGGCCTCGAACTGCGCGAGCAGGGGATCGAAGTAGCCGCCGATGTTGGCGAGGACGATCGGCTTTCCGTGAATCCCCATCTGCTTCCAGGTCAGCATCTCGATCAAGTTCTCCATCGTGCCGAAGCCGCCCGGAAACGCCACGAAGGCGTCGGAGAGATCGAACATCCGCTGCTCGCGCTCGTGCATCGTGGACACGACCTGGAGCTCCGTCAGGCCTCGGTGCGCGGACTCCCGCCCCTCGAGGGCTCTCGGCATCACGCCGACGACCTTGCCGCCAGCCGCCAGAACCTCGTCGGCGAGCGCGCCCATCAGTCCGCGCGAGGAACCGCCGTACACCAGCGTGACGCCCCGCCGGGCGATCTCGCGGCCGAAGGCTCGAATCTCCTTCTCCGTGGCTTCGTCGGAGGAGGCGGCGCTCCCACAATACACACAGACGCGCCTCAGCTCCATGCCTGAAGTCTAGCTCCGGCCCTGCTTTCCCGGATCACAAATCGCCGGTCACACCTTCCCGAAACCGGCTTCCCGGCGTGTCGAGCGGGACACCCTCGCGGCACAGCGGGCACTCCTCGGCGGTCCAGGCGGGCACCGAGAGCGAGAGCAGGCTCCGGCTCGGCACGGAGAACGCGCCGGCAGGCAGGCCTCGGTCCACGATCGAGCCGACGGCGACGACCCTGCCGCCCGATGCCTCGACGGCCGAGGCCGCCTCGCGGGTCGACTTGCCGGTGGTGAACACGTCCTCGACGATCGCAACCGGCTCGCCCGGCTCGAGGCGAAACCCGCGGCGCAGTTGGAATTCGCTCCGCTCGCGCTCGACGAACAGGAAGCGGCGCGAAAGCGCACGCGCGGTTTCGTGCCCGATGATCAGGCCTCCAAGCGCCGGGGAAACGACGGCGGCCGGCGCGAATTCAGCCAGCCTCGTCGCGAGCTCCCGGCCCGCGGCTTCGGCCCGGTCCGGCCACATGAGAAGCCGCGCGCACTGGAGGTAGCGGTCCGAATGCAGGCCACTCGAAAGGCGGAAGTGCCCGGTCAGGAGGGCGCCCGTGTCTTCGAAGTCCTTGAGGGAAATCATGCGAGATCCGGGATCCGGGATCCGGGGCACGGGATCCGAATCTCGAAGTTCGGATTTCGAGCTTCGGATTTCGTGCTTGCCGCGACCTCGGATCCCCTCATCCGTCGCTCTCTTTCGAGATCCCGTGGTGCTCGATCTTCTTGTAGAGATTGGAACGCGGCGTCCGGATCACTTCGGCGGTGCGGCTGATGTTCCAGCCGTTCTCCCGGAGCTTGGCGACGAGAAACCGGCGTTCGGAGAACTCCTTGAACTCCGACAGGGTCGGCAGCTCCACGCTCTCCTCCGAGATCTCCGCCGGCGACAGACGCGCCTCGGGAGGGAGGTCCTTCGCCTCGATCGGGTCGGCGTCGGTCATGATGAGGACGCGTTCGATCAGGTTGCGCAGCTCCCGGACGTTGCCGGGCCAGGAGCGCTCGGCCAGGATGGCGAGAGCGCTCGGAGCGAAACGGCGAACCTTGCGGTGATCGCGCTCGGAGAAAACGCGCGTGAAGTGCTCGATGAGCTCGGGGACGTCCGGCTTGCGATCGCGAAGGGGCGGCGTGTGCACGGGAACGACGTTGAGCCGGAAGTACAGGTCCTCCCGAAATCGCCCCTCCCGGATCCAGGCGGGCAGGTCCCGGTTGGTCGCCGCGAGGGTTCGGACCGTCACCCGGCGCACCCGTGCCGCACCGACCGGCTCCACCTCTCCCACTTCGAGCACGCGCAGGACCTTGGCCTGGGCGCGGGCCGACATGTCGCCGATCTCATCGAGGAAGATCGTGCCGCCGTCGGCCTCGACGAACTTTCCGACCTGGCGTCGGATCGCTCCCGTGAAGGAACCCTTCTCGTGCCCGAAGAGCTCGGACTCGATCAGCTCCTCGGGAATCGCGGCACAGTTGACCTGGACGAAGGGACCGTTGGCGACCCGGGAGGCCCGGTGAATCTCGCGCGCCACGAGCTCCTTGCCCGTCCCGCTCTCCCCCTGGATCAGGACGGTCGCCCCGGTTGGCGCCGCCCGCGCGATCTCCTCCCGAAGGCGCTGCATCGGGGGGCTCTGGCCCACCAGCACCGAGTCTTCCTCGAGGCGCTTGCGCAGCTGTTCGTTCTCGGCCTGCAGCGACCCCCGAGCGAGCGCGTTGGCGAGAGACACCAGGATGCGCTCCCGTTGGGGCGGCTTCTCGAGGAAGTCCACGGCCCCTCGGCGTGTGCATTCGACCGCCGTGGCGATGTCGCCGTGTCCCGAGATCATCAGCACGGGGGGGGCCGATTCCCGCGACACGATGCGGTCGAGCACCTCGAGCCCATCCATACCCGGCATCTTGATGTCGAGCAGGACCGCCGCGGCGGGCCGCGCATCGAGCTCCGACAGGGCCTCCTGACCGTCGGCCGCGGCGGAGACGACGTACCCCTCGTACTCGAGGATCATCCGCAAGGCGTCGCGGATGCCGGATTCGTCGTCGACGACGAGGATTCTCTGGGCCATGCCGTCTAGCCGAGTGCGTCCGAAGAGCCGAGTTTACGGGATCTGGCCGACAGGGTTTTCACGGCATTCTCAACTGCCCCCCGCCCGCTTTCCTTCCCCCAAAAACGAAAGCGCCCGCCGGAGGGCGGGCGCTCGAGAGCCGATAAGAGGGCCGGTGTCGCTATTCGATCTTCACGAGCGCGAAGAAGGAAACCTTCGCCTGCGGCCGGAAAACGTAAAGCCGCAGGTAGTCCCCGCTCTTGGCCGCCTTGACCATGCGGCCGAACTCCTCTGTCGAGGCCACGTTCTGGCCGTTGACCTGGGTGATGACGTCCCCGTCGGCCAGTCCCGCGTCCGCCGCGGGCGAGACCTCCTTGACGTGCACGACGAACAGTCCCTGCACGGAGGGCTCCAGACCCGTCATCTGGCGGATCTGCGACGTGATCTCCTGCACCTGGACGCCGATCTTTCCGCGCGAATCGTCGGAGCTGGCCTTTCCCTTCGCGTCCTCATCGGACCCCTCGGCCCCGCGCTCGGCGAGCGTGGCCGAGGCCGTCAGGTCCCTCCCGTCGCGCACAAACTCGAGCTTGACCTTGCTGCCGGGGGGACGGGAAGAAACGTAGCCGATCAGATCGCGGATGTCCTTGACCTGGGTGTTGTCGACCTTCACGATCGTGTCGCCCGGCTTGATGCCCGCCTTGTCCGCCGGCTCGCCCGGCAGCACCGACTGCACGAAGGCGCCGTCCTGGGACTTCAGCTTGAAGGCGGCGGCCTTGTCGTTGTCGACGTTCTGGATGTTGATTCCCAGGTACCCGCGAACCACCTTGCCGTGCTCGCGGAGCTGGCCCAGGACATCCTTCAGCGTGTTGACGGGGACGGCGAAGCCGATGTTCTGGGCGGGCCGGTACATCGCGGTGTTGATTCCGACGACTTCGCCGCGCACGTTGATCAGCGGGCCGCCGGAGTTGCCGAAGTTGATCGCGGCGTCCGTCTGAATGAAGCTCTCGAAGGAACGGCTCGTGCTGTCGGCCGTGAGCCCCGAGCGGTCCTTCGCGGACACGACGCCGATCGTGACGGTCTTGTCGAAGTTCAACGGGTCGCCGATCGCCATGACCCACTCCCCGACCCGCAGGCGGTTCGAGTCACCGAGCGGCAGCGGCGAGAGCTTCTTCTTCGCGTCGACCTTCAGCAGAGCGAGGTCGGTCGCCTGGTCCCGTCCAATGACTTTGGCAACGAAGCGGTCCCGGCCGATCCGGACCTCGATCTTGTCGGCGCCCTCGATGACGTGGTTGTTCGTCACGATCTCGCCGTCCTCGGAGATCACGAAGCCGGTGCCGCCCTGCATTTCCTTGTGCTGCTCATCCTCGTCCCGCGGCTGGCCCCGGCGCGGTGAAGGCTGGCCGAAAAAGAACTCGAACGGATCCCCGCCGCCGTCGCCGCCGAAGGGGTTCATCCGGTAGCGGCTCGAGGGCCCCTTGACGATGTCCGTCGAGGTGATGGACACGACCGAAGGCATTGCCTCCTCGGCGATGTCGGCAAAGGAGGGAAGCGCCAGGGAGGTCGCGCGGGAGGAGGGGGCCGGCGCCTCGCGCTGCGCTTCGGACCTCGGCGTCAGATCGACCGACGAGGCCACGACCATCCCAAAGATGACGGCGGCGGCGATGAGCACCGAAAGCGAAAGGGCCCGCTTGGTGGACTTCTGCATACGAATCCTCATACTCCTTACGTTGACGCCGGGGCACGCCCCGGACAAAAACAGGGAACGTCCCGCCCGCCCTACGAATTCCTTTTGGCCGACGCCGCCACTCGCCCGTGCTCGACGGCAAGACAGCGGTCCATCGCGACCGGAATGCCCGCGGCCTCCAGTCTTCGGGCCCATTCCGGGTCCTGGACACCCTGCTGCATGAAGAAGAAGGAGACTCCCCGCGCGATGGCCTCGGCGGCGACGGGGGCGACCATCTCCGAGCGGCGGAAGACGTCCACGATGTCGATGGGGACCCCTTTGGGGATCTCGGAAAGGCTTCCGTAGCAGGGCTGGCCGAGAATTTCGCGGTGTCCCGGGTTGACGGGAACCACCCGGTACCCGGCCTCCATCAGGTACCGCGCCACGGCGTGGGACGGCCTCAAGGGGTTGGGCGAGCAGCCGACCACGGCGATCGTGCGCGCGGACTCCAGCGCCCGCCGAATCTCGTCCGGATCGTTCAATTCGAAGCCCCGGTCCCCGCTTCTCCGGGACGCAGGTTGTAGAAGAAGGTTACGGTCACACCCTCCCGGTCTTCGCCGAGATCCCTGGGCAGGGGCCGAAAGGGCGACGACGTCACAATCGCCTGGAGGGCGGCATAGTCGTAGGGAGGCGTTCCCGAGACCGACAGGATCCTGGCGTCCTCGACCGATCCGTCGGCCCTGATGTAGAAGCGCACGGTCACCCTGCCCTTGAACCCGAACCGGGCCAGCTCCGGCACGTCCCAGTGGAGCTTGATGCGACGGATCATCTCCGCCGCGTACGGGCCCCAGTCGTACCAGGTCGTGTCGAAGGACAACGGTCCGGAATCGACGAAGCCGCCACCCGGATTCGGGAACCCGGCCCCATCCTCCCCCGAAGCGCCCACACCCCGGGCGGCGTCCCGGATGGCCTGATGGAGCCCCTGAAGTGTCGGTGCGGTCTTTCCGCCAGGGGTGGTTCCCGAGGTACCGGGCGCGGAGCGCGGCTCCAGAAGCGCCTGCTCGCTCGCCGCGGACGGTTCCGGCGCGGCCGGCTTTCCCTCCCCGGGCGCGGACGCGTTGGGCCCCTTGCCGGCCTGAGCCTGCCGGATCTCCGACCCTGGCGGCGGAAGGGCCGGCGCCGAAGGAGGACGGCGCGGCCCCGGTGCGAGGCCCTGCTTGCCCTGGCGCTGCGCCACAAAGGGCGACTCGGCCTTGGGTTTGGAACGGTCGCCTCCTCCAGCCCGCCGATCGGCGTCGGAAAGGTCCGACTTCTTGGGGTTTTGCCGAGCGGGGCCGGGCGCCTCCCGGAAAATGATGGGGATCTTCTCCTGGTCCGTCTGCGCGGGAGGCACCAGCGCCGCGAGCAGACCCTTGCTTGCATCCTGCTTTCCTGCCGGCACCCAGAGAAGCAGCAGGACGATCAGCGCGTGGGCCGCAAGCGACATGAGAATCGCCCGTTCCACCGGAAAGGCCGGCTCCGCGTGGTGCGATACGTCCCGCTCGAACTCCGGGACTTCGATCTCGGCGAGGTCCCGGGCCGGGCGCCCGGAAGCATCAAACGGGGCCTGCAAGCCGAAGAACGAGCGGCTCGGCGCCGGGCCGATGCTCGTTGCCTTCGGCGGTCCGGTCGGTCCAAAACCTGAAACGGCGGTCCGCGCGCCGCGGCGAGGAGTTCGGAAGACGGGGGGAAGGGGCGAGGGGGCGATCCTCTCCAGGCCGAGAAGCGACGCGTTGGGAGGCTCCGCGTCCCCGACCCTGGTCAGGGCCTCACGCGCGATGGGTCCCGTCGGGATCCCTCGAAGCCCCAGGAGGGATTCCGTCGGCGGTTCTCCGGTGGGCCGGGGAATCGACCCGAACGGACGCAGAGGCTCTCCCCCGAGCCCAAGCAACGATTCCCCGGGAGGCTCCTGATCGTGCCGGACGGCGGCCGCGACCGCCCGAAAAGGCGACGGGCCGAGGCCGCCCAGACCCAGGATGGATCGGGTGGGCGCCTCGCCCTCCTCATCATCGTTCTTTTTCAGATTGAACACGCGATTTTCGGCCGTAGGATTCCGTCCTCATTCTCTAACGCGGCCCTTTCCTGCCCGATTTCTCCGGGATCACCTTTTTTCATCCCAGGAGTCCGAAAGGCGCTTCGGGACAGTCGCTTGCGGGCGCCTGCGGCCACGCCGCGTTGCGTAAAGCCTGCCCCTTCTGATAGAAAGGCAACGCTTTCGGCTTCTGGAGGAGAAGGAAGCGGGCCTTGGCCCGCTTTTTTGTTCGATGCTGGGTTTGAGCGAGGGAACGCTGAACGAGATCCGGGCGATCGCCGCGGAAAAGGGGTGTCGACTTCTGGCTGCCGAATCGAGCGGCGCAGGGAGCTCCTCCGTCCTGCGTCTGGTGCTCGAGCGCTCCGACGGCTCGCCGGTCACGATCGACGAGTGCGAAGCCGTGTCGCGGGAAGCCTCCACGCTTCTCGACGCGGCCGACGAGATCGGTCACCGGTACAGCCTCGAGGTCTCCTCGGCGGGGCTCGATCGCAAGCTCTACAGCACGGAGGACGCCGTGCGCTTCGTCGGCCGACGGATCCGGGTCAGGACCGAGGAGCCCGTTCTCCCTCTGGAGCAGCGTTCTTCGAGGGTCCCCCCTTCGCCGGCCCGAAATTTCCGCGGCGTCCTTCGCTCGGTGGACGGCGAGATTCTGACCGTCGTTGATGAGGAGAATCACAAAATCTATAATGTCCGTTTTGCCGAAATCCGGCTGGCCCGGCTCGACTTCGAGTGGCCGGAGCGGAGCAGGAGAGCTCTTCCGAAATGATCATCGATCCGTCGGTGATTCGACAGGTTTCGCGGGAAAAGGACATCGACCCGGAAAAGATGTTCGGGGCGCTCGAGGAAGCCATGTCTTCGGCGGCCCGCAAATACTATCGGGACAAGGCCGTGGTCACGGCGATCGACCGGAAGACGGGCGAAATGACGGTCACCTCGCGCCGAACCGTCGTCGCCGAACTCGACACCGAGTCGGAGGAACCGCCGCCGCAGATCTTGCTCGAGGAAGCGCGGGAGCTGGTCGCCAAGCAAGGAGCGCATGGCGACGTTCGGATCCTGCGGCCCGGCGCCGAGGGCGAACCACCCGTCGAGGTGGATGACGTGGCCCTGGGAGACGAGATCCGCCAGCACCGCGAGCCCGTGGGACTGGGCCGGATCGCCGCCCAGACGGCGAAGCAGGTGCTCTATCAGAAGGTCCGCGAGGCCGAACGCGACAACATCTACAACGAGTTCTTCCCGAAGGTCGGAGAGCTGATGAGCGGAACGGTCAAGCGGTTCGAGCGCGGCGACATGGTCGTCGATCTCGGGCGCACCGAGGCCGTGATCCCGCGCGACCAGCAGTCGCGGATGGAGCGCTACGGACAGGGCGAGCGAATCCGCGCCGTCCTCCACGACGTGCACAGAAACCCGAAGGGCCCGCAGCTGATCCTCTCGCGCACGGACCCGCGTCTGCTCATCCGGCTCTTCGAGATGGAAGTGCCGGAGATCTACGACGGAACCGTGGTCATCAAGGGGGCGGTCCGCCAGCCGGGCGAGCGGGCCAAGATCGCCGTTCGCTCGCGCGAGCGCGACGTGGATCCGGTCGGCGCCTGCGTCGGAATGCGGGGCAGCCGTGTGCAGTCGATCATGCGAGAGTTGCACGGCGAGAAGATCGACGTCATTCTCTACTCCGATGACCTCATCACCTTCGCGCAGAACGCCCTCGCGCCGGCCAAGATCACCCGCGTCTCCCCCATCCACCACGACGACGGCGCGATGTCGCTCGACTGCGTGGTGGAGGACGACCAGCTCTCGCTTGCCATCGGCAAGAAGGGACAGAACGTGCGCCTGGCCTCGGCCCTGATCGGCATGAAGATCGAGATCAAGGGCGAGTCGGAGGTCAAGGGCGAAGTGGCCGAGGCGCTCTCGCGCATGCTGCAGGCTTCGCGGCGGCGGCAGACTCCGATCGCCGAGATTCCGGGAGTAGGCGAAAAGACCGCCGAGAAGCTCGCCGAAGCCGGGATCACGACCCTCGGCGAGCTGCTGGAGAAGAGCGCCGAGGAGCTCGCGGAGCTTCCCGGGATCGGCGAGAAAACCGCCGAGAAGATCCTGGAGGCCGCGGGGGCCGCGGACCAGGCACCCGAGCGCGAGCCGCCCGCCGATGACGACGCCGGGGAAGACGCGGTCTCCGAAACGCCCGAAGAGACGACGGTCACGGAGTAGCACGCTTCTATGGGAAAGATTCGTGTCGAAGAGCTCGCCGCCCAGATGGGCATCGGAAGCAAGGAAGTCCTCTTCCTGCTCCAGTCGATCGGCGTGGACGTCCAGTCGCCCCAGGCCGCCCTCGACGAATCCACTGTCCTTGCGATCCTGCAGGGCAAGACCCACGCGCCCAAACAGCTGATCGTGCGCGACCCCGAGGCGAAGTCCTTTCAGCCACAGAAGAGCGCGCTCTCGCGCATCAAGATCGTCGAGAAGACCGTGACGCCCGTCAAGCCGGGGTTGGACGGGGAGCCCGCGCCCCGCGCCACCGAGGCGCGAGGCAAGGCGCCCTCCGAGGCCGCGCGTACGGCCGTCGTCCCGCCGGAGCCCGAAGCCGAACCCGCCAAGCCGGCGCCGCCGCCCGTGCCCCGCAAGATCGTCCTGCCGCCGCGGCCCGTGGCGCCCGGGGGCGTCCGCGCGACGGTCGGCGCCGGTGCGACGGTCCGGCGGGACGCACCGCGACTCACCGGGTCAGCGGGCACGACACGGCCGATGGGACCGAGCGGACCTCCTCTTCGACCGACGGGACCGTCGGTCTACCGTCCGGCTCCCGGAGCTCCCCCTCGCCCCATGGGCCCGCGTCCGGGAGGACCTGCCCGTCCGGGAGGACCCATGGGCCGGCCGGGAGCGCCCCCGGCGGGCCGGGCAGCCCCGCCGGCGACCACCGAACGGCCTTCGGCCAAGCGCAAGAAGGACGACAAGGAAGACGCCAAGAAGCCGGCCAAGAAAACCGGCGCCAAGCCGAAGATCACCGTGGCCGACGAGGTGGACCTTCGGGAGTTCGTGGGCGCTTACGAGGAAGACACGTACTCGGACATCACGCTTCCCCTGATCGAAAAGAGCGCGGAGGCCGAAGAGGTTCCGGCCGAGCCCCGCCCGATGTCCAAGTCGGCGCTCCGGCGCGCCGGCAAGGAAACCCGCACCCACGACTCGGGCAAACTGCTCGAGTTCAAGAAGCCTCTGCCGACCGGCCCGGTCTTTCTCTCCGAGGGCGTGACCGTCAAGGAGCTCTCCGAGAAGCTCGGCGTGCTGGCCAAGGACATCGTTCGCCTCTTGCTGCAGCGCGGGATCATGGCCACCGTCAATCAGCCTCTCGACGCGGCCACCGCGATTCAGATCGCGCGAGAGGTCGGGGTGGAAGCCGCGGTCGTGTCCTTCGAAGAGGAGATGGAGCTGTCGCGCGCCCCCGGCGCAGACGCCGCGGCGGAGTCCGGAGCGCGCGTGCCGCGGGCGCCCGTTGTCACGGTGATGGGACACGTCGACCACGGAAAGACTTCGCTGCTCGACGCCATCCGGCAGAGCAAGGTGGCGCAGGGAGAGGCGGGCGGGATCACGCAGCACATTGGCGCCTATCGCGTCGACGTACAGGGCCGCGCCATCGTGTTTCTGGACACACCCGGCCACGAGGCCTTCACTTCGATGCGCGCGCGCGGAGCGAAGGCCACCGACATCGTGGTCCTGGTGGTCGCCGCCGATGACGGCGTGATGCCTCAAACGATCGAGGCGATCGACCACGCACGGGCCGCGAAGGTGCCGATCGTCGTCGCGATCAACAAGATCGACAAGCCCAACGCGAATCTGGATCGGGTCAAGAAGGAGCTCGCGGACAAGGGCGTTCTGCTCGAGTCGTGGGGCGGGGACGTCCCCTCGGCCGAGATCTCGGCCTTGAAGAAACAGGGGATCGAACACCTGCTCGAGCTCATCCTGCTCTCGGCCGACCTGCTCGAGCTCTCCGCGCCCGTCGGTGGGGAGGCCCGCGGGGTCGTGCTCGAGGCACGGCGGGAGGCTGGACGCGGCAACATCGCGACGGTGCTCGTCCAGTCGGGGACGCTCCGGATCGGGGACGTCTTCTTCGCCGGATCCGCCTTCGGCCGCGTGCGCTCGATGCACGACGAACGGGGGCAGAAGCTCACCGAGGCCGGGCCGGCAACGCCTGTCGAGGTGACCGGATTCGAGGACCTGCCGCAGGCAGGAGATCCCTTCCAGGTTTCCGAGGACGAGGCGAAGGCCCGGTCGGTGGTCTCCTTCCGCCAGCAGCGGGAGCGCGACAAGGCGGCGGCCGCTTCCGGCAGGCTCTCGCTCGATCAGCTCTTCAACAAGATCCAGGAAGGCCAGATCAAGGACCTGCCGATCATTCTGAAGGCGGACGTGACAGGCTCCGTCGAGGTGCTCTCGCAGGCGCTGCAGGGCCTTTCCAACGAGAAGGTCAAGATCTCGCTTTTGCACGCGGGCGTTGGGGCCATCAACATCAACGACGTTCTGCTGGCGTCGACCTCGGGGGCGATCATCGTGGGCTTCAACGTCCGGCCCGAGAAGAAGGCCGAGGCGGAGGCCGAGAAGATGGGAGTCGAGATCCGGCTCCACACGGTGATCTACAACGTCACCGACGAGATCAAGGCCGCCATGGAAGGGCTGCTCGACCCGACCTTGAAGGAGGTCACCCGCGGCCGCGCCGAGGTCCGCAACACCTTCAAGGTGCCGAAGTTCGGGGTCGTGGCCGGCTGCTACGTCACCGAAGGGGTGATTCCCCGCAGCGCCAGTCTTCGGCTGCTGCGCGACAACCGGGTGATCTATGAGGGCAAGGTCGGCTCGCTGCGACGTTTCAAGGACGACGTTTCCGAGGTGAAGCAGGGGTTCGAGTGCGGTATCGGCCTCGACAAATACCAGGACATCAAGGTCGGGGACGTCATCGAAGCGTTCCAGGTCGAGAAGGTCGCGGGAGTGATGAACGGCTGACCGGGCCGTCCGCCTTCACCTCTCGGCGATCAGCCCGGAGCGCCGCCGGTCTGAACGGATGATGGACAACTGAAGGGCGGCCCCCTCCCCATGGTCATCGCCTACGCGGTTTTCGATCTGCACTTCCCGAGCTCGCGCGGCCTGAAAGAGAAGCGGATGGTCTTGAAGAGCTTGAAGAGCAGGATCCGCAACGAGTTCGAGGTCTCGGCCGCAGAGGTCGACGGTCAGGACCTGCTCCAGCGCGGCAGCCTGGCGATCGCCGCCGTCGGGCCCGACCAGCCGCCCCTCGACGCCCTGCTCCAGAAGATTCTGACTTTCGTCGAGCGCACGTTCGAGGGTGAGATCCTCGATTACGAAAATGAGTTCATCCATGTCTGAGAGAAGGACCGGCCTTCCGCGGCCATGAAGACCGATACCCGGCGCAGCCAGCGCGTCGCGCTCCTCGTCCGAGAGGAGATCTCGCGTCTGGCGCTCACCGAGGCCCACGACCCGGAGCTGAAGATGGTCACGATCACGGACGTCGAGATGCCCGCCGACCTGAAATCGGCGCGCGTCTACTTCTCCTGCCTCGGAGGGGAGGCCGAACGCGCCCGGGCCACGGAGGCGCTCGCGCGGGCCGCCGGCTACCTGCGGCGGGAGGTCACGCGGCGCTGCGGTCTGCGGTATGCGCCGGAGCTCCACTTCGTCTTCGACGCCACGCTCGAGCGCGGCGCACGCATCGAGGAGCTGCTCGCGAAAGTTCGAGCAGCATCTCCTCCAGCCGAGGACGACGAGCCGTGAGCCGTCCGGCCCCGCCGAGGCTGCCCGACGAGCTTCGCAGGGGATTCCTCCTCCTGATCGACAAGCCATCGGGTCTGACCTCGCACGACGTCGTGGAACGGGCGCGCCGCGCCCTTTCCCTGCCCCGCATCGGCCACAGCGGCACGCTCGATCCGATGGCGACCGGGCTGCTTCTGCTCTGCGCCGGAGGCGCCGCGCGCCTGCAGGGATTCTTCACGCGGATGGACAAGTCCTACGAGGGCGTCATCCGCCTCGGCCGGGCGACGACCACCTACGACCGCGAGGGCGAATCCCTGGGACCGGAGCGGGATGCCCGCGGGATTTCGCGCGCCGACGTCGAGTCCGCTGCAGGCGCCTTCCGTGGCGATTTCCTCCAGGCACCGCCCCCGTTCTCCGCAAAGAAGGTCGGCGGCCGAAAGCTCTACGAGCTCGCCCGAAAAGGCGAGACCGTGGCCGTCGCGCCCAAGAAGGTTCGCGTCACCTCGCTCGAGTTCGGCCCTCCGAGCGACGGGGCGCTCCCCTTCTCCATCTCGTGCACTTCGGGTACGTACATTCGCTCCATCGCGAGCGAGCTTGGCGAAAGCCTGGGTTGCGGTGCGCATCTCGAATCTCTGCGGCGCACGCGGGTGGGGGACTTCCGCGTCGCCGACGCCCTTGCCCTGGAGGCCTTCGAGCAGATGCCGGACGTTCAACGGTTGGCGTCTCCCCACGCCGTCCCGCTCCTGCGGGTTCCCTTTCCCTTCGAGCGTGTGCGCGTGGAGTCCCTGGAGGCGTGGAAGCTGCGAAAAGGTCAACCGATTCCCCTGCGCAGCCTCGCTGCCCGGGAAGGAGAGTGGGTCACGCTGATTGGTCCCGGCGAAGAGATGATCGCCCTGGGCCAGGTCACCCCCATCGGGCACGGCGGGGTCAGCCTGGTCCGCCCGAAGATCGTCCTCGGGGCATAGCTGACAGCCCGGGGGCCTTCGTGATAGGCTGGCTGTTTATAGAAAAAGTGTGAAGTGAGCGAGAACGTAGTGGAGGTTGAGTGAACGTCACGGAATACGCAACGGAAAAGCCGAACATCGTCCGGCAATTCCGCACCCACGAGAGCGACACGGGGTCCCCGGAAGTCCAGGTCGCGCTCCTGACCAACCGGATCGGATACCTGACGGAGCATTTCAAGTCGAACGCCAAGGATCATCACTCGCGGCGCGGCCTCTTGAAGCTCGTCAGCCGCCGGCGGCGCCTGCTCGATTATTTGAAGAGCGAGGACGCGGGGCGTTACCAGAAGCTGATCGAACGCCTCGATCTCCGCAAGTAAACCCGACGGCCCCCGTCGGGTCTCGGGCAATCGTTCCCGGGAGAGGCGCGGCCCGCAGCCGCAGCTTCCGTCTCGCCCGCCGCGGCGCCGCTTGAACTGAAGGAAGTGCCATGATCCATAAGACCAGCCTCCCCCTAGGGAGCCATTCCCTCGAAATCGAGATCGGCAAGTTAGCCAAGCAGGCCGACGGCGCGGCCGTCGTGCGGTTCGGCGACACGGTCGTCCTCGCGACGGCCGTCTTCGCCAAGGAGCCCAAGGAAGCCGCCGACTTCTTCCCCCTCACCGTCGACTACCGCGAGAACACCTATGCCGCCGGGCGCATCCCGGGCGGATGGTTCAAACGCGAGGGCCGTCCGACAGAGAAGGAAATCCTGACCTCGCGCCTGATCGACCGCCCGATGCGGCCTCTCTTTCCGAAAGGGTTCTTTCACGAGACGCAGCTGATCGGCTTCGTCCTGTCGGCCGACGGCCAGAACGATCCCGACGTGCTGGCGCTCAACGCGGCCTCGACGGCCCTGACCTGCTCGCTGATCCCGTTCTACTCCCCCGTCGGCGCCGTGCGCGTCGGACGGGTGAACGGCCAGTTCACGTTGAACCCCTCCAATGCCGACCGGGACCGTTCCGACATCGACCTGATCGTCGCCGGCACGGCGGACGCGGTCGTGATGGTCGAGGCCGGAGCGCGGGAGGTCCCCGAGCGCGCCATGATCGATGCGATTTTCTACGGGCACGAGGCGGTCCGCAAGATCGTCGCCGCACAGCAGGAGCTCGCCCAGAGGGCCGGCTACATGAAGCCGCACTGGCAGGCGCAGGAGATATACCCACCCTCGGTTGCCGCCGAGGTGCGCAACAAGTGGGAGGCGCCGATGATGGCAGCGCTGACGATGAAGGGAAAGATCGCCTCCTACGCCGAGATCAAGGCCGTCAAGAAGGCGGCGGTGTCCCTGGTCCCCGAGACCGAGACGGAGAAGCGCGAGCACACGGCGGCCGCCGCCGACGATCTTGTCAAGACCCTGACGCGCGAGACGATCCTGGCAGGCCAGCGCCTGGACGGCCGGCGGTTCGAGGAGATCCGGCCGATCACCGCCGAGGTGGGCCTGCTGCCCCGCACCCACGGCTCGGCACTCTTCACGCGCGGCGAGACCCAGGCCCTCGTCACGGCGACGCTCGGCACCTCCGACGACGCGCAGATCATCGAAGAGTACGAGGGCGAGTCCGAGCACACGTTCCTGCTCCACTACAACTTCCCGCCTTTCTCCGTCGGCGAGACGAAGTTCCTCCGAGGCCCGTCGCGCCGCGACATCGGGCACGGAAACCTCGCCCGGCGCGCCCTGTCCTCGATCCTTCCGAGTGAGGAAGCCTTTCCCTACACGGTGCGGGTGGTGTCCGACATCCTGGAGTCCAACGGCTCCTCCTCGATGGCGACCGTCTGCGGAGGCACGCTCGCGCTGATGGATGCCGGCGTGCCGATCAAGGCTCCGATCGCGGGTGTCGCCATGGGTCTGGTGTCCGACGGCGACCGCTACGCGATCCTCTCGGACATCGCCGGCCAGGAAGACCACTACGGCGACATGGACTTCAAGGTAGCGGGATCGGCCGAGGGAATCACGGCCCTCCAGATGGACATCAAGATCAAGGGTCTCCGGCGCGAGATCGTGGAGCGCGCCCTCGAGCAGGCCCGCCAGGGACGGCTCGAGATCCTCGGGAAGATGTCGGCGGCGCTCGACAAGCCGCGCGCCAACATCTCTCCCTATGCCCCGCGGATCTTCACCATGCAGATCCCGAGGGACCGGATCCGCGACGTCATCGGCTCCGGGGGCAAGACGATCCGGTCGATCATCGAATCGACGGGCTGCAAGATCGACGTCGAGGACTCGGGGCGCGTGTCGATTGCTTCCTCCGACGAGGCCGCGGCGCTGCGCGCCATCGAGATCATCGAGAGTCTCACCCAGGAGCCGGAGATCGGAAAGATCTACAAGGGAAAGGTGCGGCGTGTCGAGCCCTACGGGGCCTTCGTCGAGATCCTGCCCGGTCAGGACGGCCTGGTGCACATCTCGGAGCTCGCCCCCTACCGCGTTCGCGAGACGACCGACGTCGTCAAGGAAGGCGACGAGGTCACGGTGAAGATCATCGCCGTCGATCCTACCGGCAAGATCAAGCTCTCGCGCAAGCAGGCGCTCTCCAAGGAGGAGCTCGAGGCCGAGATGGCCCTGGCTCCCGTGGGGGCTCCCGGCGAGGACGAGGGGCGCGGCGAGTTCCCGCGCGGCGGGCGTGGCCCGGCCGAGCACCGCGGTCACCCCAACCGGGATCACCGCGGACCGAGGGGACCGAAGAGGTAAGTCCGAAAGCTCGAAATTCGAATTTGGCCGCGGCCGTACGCCGCGGCCCGGGTGCGGTCAGTAGGGCATCTCCTCGTCCCCCAGGCCGAGCATGTGGCCGATCTCGTGGACGACCGTGTCGCGGATCTCGGCGACCGCCCCACCGCGGCTCTCGCAACAGCGAAGGATCGGGCCACGGAAGATCGCGATCTGGGCGGGAAGGCTCGAGATGGAGTGCTCCCGCTCGAAATAGGGTACGCCGCGGAAGATCCCGAAGAGCTCCTCGTCCGGGGAGGTGCCGGTCTCCTCGTAGTCCTCCTCGGCCGGCTCCTCCTCGACGACGACCACGATGTTCTCGAGGTAGCGCCGGAACTTCTCGGGCACCGAAGCCAGAGCCTCCTCGACGTAGCTTTCGAACTGTGCCTTCGTGACGCGGGAGGAGCTCACGGCATCCAAGCGAAGAGGTGATCGAAGTTTCCCGTCGTCGCCAGGGCGACCGCCTCGAAGGCCACACCCTGAACTTCCGCGAGCTTCTTCGCCGTCTCGACGAGGAACGCCGGCTCCCCCGGCTTGCCGCGGTGCGGCACAGGCGCAAGGTACGGCGTGTCGGTTTCGATGAGCATGGCGTCGAGCGGAAGCCCCGCCGCCGCCGTGCGGATGTTCTCGGCCGCCCGAAACGTGATCATGCCCGAAAAGGACACCCGGTACCCGAGGCCGATCGCCTTCCGGCCGTACTCCGCGCTCTCGGTGAAAGAGTGGAAGACGCCGGGGCGGCCTCGAGGCGCGAGCCGCCCGAGCGCCGCAAGCATCTCCTCTCCGCTTTCCCGGTTGTGCAGGAGGGCGGGAAGGCGCCGCCTCGCCGCCAGATCGAGCATCCACTCGAGGACCTCGAGCTGCCGGGACCGCGGGGAGTGGTCGTAGTGAAAGTCGAGGCCGATTTCGCCGATCGCCGCCACCCGCGGGCGGAGCGAAAGCTCCTCGAGCGCCGCCCCGTCTCGCCTCCAGTCGAAGTCCTTCGCTTCGTGGGGATGGACACCCACGGCGGCCCAGACGTCCGGGTGCTCCCCCGCCAGGACCGCCGCCGCCGCCGAATCCCCGAGGGTCGTGCCCGGCACGAGAAACCGCCGCACACCCGCCGCACGCGCCCGTTCGAGCAGGGCGGGAGCCTCCGCGCTCATCTGGAGGTGGCAGTGGGAGTCGGAAAGAACGGGGGAATCGTGAGCCTCGAGTTTCGAGCGGAGCTCGACGGGGGGCGGACCGCCGTCTCCCTTCACGTTCGATTCCCCGTCCACCCGGCCCGAAGCGCGTTTCCTATTTGACCCTGCTTCCCGGCGGGACGTCCGCGGCGACCTCGAGCAGCGAAGGCTCTCCGGCCTCGCCGACCGTCGCGGCGAGCACCATGCCGTTGGACTCCACCCCCATCAGCTTGGCGGGCTTCAGGTTCGAGACGACGACCACGTTCCGGCCCACCAGCTCCTCCGGCTCGTAGCGCGCGGCGATGCCCGCCACGATCTGCCGCTGCTCGGTTCCCAGATCCACTTGCAGGCGCATCAGCTTGTTGGACTTGGGAACGCGTTCGGCGGCGATCACCCTCGCCGTCTTCAACTGAATCTTCTGGAAATCCTCGATTCCGACCCTGGCCTCGGCCGCAGGGACGGACGCCGGGGCGGCGGCCGCGGGGGGGTCGGGGGCCCTTTCGCTCATGGATTGCTCCTTCTCATGGAAGTACGCGCCCGAGTCGGCGCGGGGAAAGAGGGCGGGGGGCTCGGGCATCGGGGCGCCGGGAGTGAGCCGGCCCCATTGGAGATCGGCCGACTCCGGAGGGTGGTCCGGAAGGCCGAAGGCCTCATAGATCCGGCGCGAGGTCGCCGGAAGGAACGGCGACAGCATCGCC
The DNA here is from genome assembly GCA_963801275.1 of uncultured Acidobacteriota bacterium. Lineage (GTDB taxonomy): Bacteria > Acidobacteriota > Thermoanaerobaculia > UBA5066 > Gp7-AA6 > DATBFU01. Next base: position 918,627 of record CAWDEF010000001.1, read on the forward strand.
GCGACGCCACGCACGCCCTCGGCGGCCGCATAGAGAATCCGGGCCAGGCGCGCCGAGGGCCCCTCCTCCTTGCGCACCTTCCAGGGCTCGCACGCCACGACGTAGCCGTTGATCTCGGTCAGAAGGCGCCAGACGGCCTCGAGCGCCCTGTTGAAGGCGAACTCCTCCATCGCCGCGCTCCATTCGGGCAGCTCCCGCTCGAACGCGCGCCGGACTTCGCCGTCGGCGCAGCGCTCCGGCGGCACGCCGGCGAAGGACTGCCGGCAGAGCGCCGCCACGCGCGAGACCGTGTTTCCGAGGTCATTGGCGAGGTCCGCGTTGTAGCGCGTCAGAAACGCCTCGTCCGAAAAGCTCGCGTCTTGCCCGAACGCCATTTCCCGCATCAGAAAGTAGCGGAGCGACTCCGGGCCGAAGGCCTCGACGAGGGCGTCCGGGCGCACGACGTTGCCGACCGACTTCGACATCTTCCGGGCGTCGCGCAGCCACCAGCCGTGCGCCCAGACGGTGGTCGGGAGCGGCAGCCCCGCCGAAAGGAGAAAGGCCGGCCAGTAGACCGCATGGAATCGCAGGATGTCCTTTCCGATCAAGTGCACGCGCCTGCCACCCGGCGCCGCCCAGAACTCCCGGTAGAAGCGGTCGTCCGACGAGCCGAACCCGAGCGCGGTGATGTAGTTGGCCAGGGCGTCGAGCCAGACGTAGACGACGTGGCCGGGCCGGCCCGGAAAGGGGATCCCCCACTTGACCTTCGAGCGCGAGACCGAGAGGTCGTTCAAACCGCCGCGCACGAAGGAAACGACCTCGGCCAGGCGGCTCTCCGGCCTTACGAACTCGGGATGACGGGCGTAGTGGTCGAGGAGGGGCTCGGCGTATCGGGAGAGGCGGAAGAAGACGTTTTCCTCCGACTCCCAGGCGCAGGGCGTGGCGTGGACGGGACATCGCTTCTCGGCGTCGAGCTCCTTCTCGGTGTAGAAGGCCTCGCAGCTGGAACAGTACCAGCCCTCGTGGCGGGCCGTGTAGAGGTCGCCGGTCGCTTCGATTCGAGCGATCAGCGCCTCGACTCCGTGACGGTGGCGCGGCTCGGTCGTTCGGATGAAGTCGTCGTGGGCAATCTCGAACTTCTCGTAGAGCTCGTGGTAGCGGGCAACGACGCGGTCGGCCAGGGCGATCGGGGTCGTGCCCTGAGCCGCGGCCGCCTTCTCGATATTCTGCCCGTGCTCGTCGGTCCCCGTCAGGAGGCGGGTGGGATCGCCCACCAGCCGGTGAAAACGCGTCGCGACGTCGCAAACGACGGTCGAGTAGATGTGCCCGATGTGCGGCAGGTCGTTGACGTAATAGATGGGGGTGGTCAGGTAGAAAGGACGCACGGGTGCGGAAATTATCAGTTTTCCGTGCTCCGTTTCCGGAGACCCACGACCGACGGCGAAGGGGGGATCCCCCGCTCACATCATCCCGGCCTCGCGAAAAGACACGCACCCGTCGCGAGCGACGACGATGTGATCGAGCAGACGCAGACCGACGGCCTCGGCGGCCAACGCGAGGCGCCGGGTGAACTCCCGGTCCTCGCGCGACGGCGTGGGGTCCCCGGAAGGATGATTGTGATAGACGATCAGTCCCGCCGCGTTACAGAGCAGGGCCCTCTTGAGGAGCTCCCGCGGCTCGACGACGGCGCGGTCGAGCGTCCCACGATAGATCTCCGGATCGTGTCGGATCAATCGGTTTCGGGCATTGAGGAAGAGTGCTCCCGTGCGCTCCTGGGTCGCGTCTCCCTGCGAGTTGCGCAGGCACTCCTTGACCAGGCGCGGCTCGTTCAACAGATCTCTGCCTCCCAGGGTCTCCGTGGCGAGGCGCCTTGCGATTTCGAGCGCCGCCTCGATCGCCGCGCCCCGGGCCTGCTTGATTCCCCGCTCCCGGCGCAGCTCCGCGCCCGAGAGGCCGGCCAGTCCGGCGAGGCCCCCGTGTCTGGAAAGAAGGCGGCGAGCCCGATCGAGCGCGCTCTCGCCGCGCGAGCCGGTCCCGAGCAGCAGGGCCAGGAGCTCCTCGTTCGAGAGCGACGACGGGCCGAGTCGCGCCAGTCGCTCGCGGGGCCGGTCTTCGAAGGGAATGTCCTGGATGCGAAGGGCCCGAAGCGTAGCAGCTTCCGTCATGGCGTGTTGCCGGAGCCCGCCGGAAGCGAGACCGTGAGGACGCTGGCATCCTGACACGCCGGGCGGGAGAATGCAACACGATGCGCGCGCTCTTGATCGCCGCCGGCGGGCTCCTGCTCGCGGCGGGGCTTCTGTGGCCGATCCTGTCTCGCTACGCGGGAAGGCTGCCCGGAGACATCGTGGTGCGCCGTCCGGGATTCACGTTCGTGTTTCCCCTGGTCACCTGCCTCATCCTGTCGCTTCTGCTCTCGCTTCTGATCGCGCTGCTGCGCCGATGAGCCGGCAGTAGAGCGCCTCGATGCGATCGAGCCGCGCCTCGGCCGTGAAGCCGGCCAGCACCCGCTCCCTCCCTCCGCGGCCAAGACGGTGCGCGAGGTCCGGATCCGAGAAGAGGCGGCTCGCGGCCGCGGCGAACGCGGCCGCATCCCGGGGAGGCACGAGCAATCCGGATCGCTCGTCCTCCACCAGCTCGGGATTGCCGCCCGCCGAAGAGGCGATGACGGGTCTGGCCAGCGCCATCGCCTCCCGCAGCGTCCCCGTGATGCCGAGCCCCCCCCACGAGAGGTCGACCACGACGTCGGCGGCTGCGAGCACGTCGGGCATGTCCGCGCGATAGCCCACCGCAAGGACGCGCTCGGCGACCCCGAGAGCGCGAGCATGGGCGAGGACCCGGTTCCGAACCGGCCCTTCGGGGCACGCGACGAGCACCGTCTTCAAACGCGGCTGCTCTCGCGCGAGCATCGCGGTCGAGGCCAGTAGCTCGCGCCAGCCCTTTTCCTCACGAACCGACACCTGCAGGATCACCTTCTCGCCCGATCCCAGGCCCCATTCGCGGCGGACGCGCGCGCCGTCGGCAAGGGCCGGATCGAATCGCCCGGGATCCACTCCGGCGTACACGACGTGAACCTTCTCCGGGGGGATCTTTCCCGTGGCAACCACGACGCGCTTGACCTCCTCGCACACACTCACGAAAGCCGCCAGGCGCAGGTGGTACTTCCAGCGATTCAGGAAATCGAGCGGGAACGTCACGCCGCGATTGGCGACCAACAACGGCCGATGCGCCGAGAAGAACGTCGCGCCGAGGGCCACCGCGTGGGAAAGGCCCTTGTGCGCGTGCACGATGTCGACCCGGCGCTCGGCATAGAGGCGGGCCAGGGCGCGCGCGCTTCCCAGGTCGAAGGAGCCTCGCAGCGGCAGGGCAACGACATCGACACCCTCCTCGCGGGCCCGACGAAGAACTTCCCCCTCTGGCCGCGTGACGATGGCGACGCGATGCCCCCGCCGGGCGAGGCCCCGGGCGAGCTGATACATCTGGACGACGCTTCCGGTGTTGAAGTTCCCCTTCTCCAGAACCTGCAGCACCGAGAGCGGTTCCTCCGGTTCCCCGATCACCAATCACCGCTCACAGTTCACCCGTTCCCCACTGACAATTTCGGCTTCAGTCGCCGTCCGGCCACTTGTGCTCGGCCGCGGCCGTGACCAGAACGATCTTTCCGTGTTGACTCCCCTCTTCCAGCCGCGCATAGGCCTCGCCTGCTCGCTCGAGGGGAAAGACGCGGTCGATCCGGGGCGTGAGGCGACCCGCCGTCACGGCCGAAAGAAGCGCGCGGAACTCCCGGTCGTTGGCCATGGTTGAGCCCAGGATGGAGATCTGCTTCCAGAAGATGAGCCGGAGCTCCTCCTTCGGATTGGGGCCCGTCGTCGCTCCACAGGTGACGATGCGCCCGCCCTTGGCCACCGCTTGAAGCGAGGAGCTCCAGGTCTGTTCCCCGACGCAATCGATGACGACATCGACGCCTCGTTTCCCCGTTTCTGCCCGGACGGCCTTCGCGACATCCTGGCTCCGGTAGTCCAGAACCACTTCCGCGCCCGCCTCCCGCAGGCGTTTCGCCTTCCCCTCCCCGGACGTCGTCGCAAAGACCCGGGCCCCCGCCAGGATCGCGACCTCGACGGCCGCACCCCCGACCCCGCCTCCCGCCCCGTGGATCAGGACGGTCTGCCCCGGACGGAGGGCGCCGCGGCTGACGATCATCCGCCAGACCGTCTCGTATACCAGCGGAAAGGCCGCGGCCTGCTCGAAGCTCAGGCGGGAGGGCGCGGGAAAGACGTTTCGGGCCGGCACAACGACCTTTTCGGCAAAAGTCCCGGGCAGGTGCTCGCCGAGGAGCTTGAAGCGGACGCAGAGACTCTGCTCGCCCGCCCGGCAGAACTCGCAGACAGTGCAGAAGACGCCCGGCTGGAGAAGGACACGGTCTCCCGGCGCCAGACCTTCCACGCCCGATCCCAACGCGTCCACCACACCGGCGCCATCCGCCCCGGGAACCTGGGGCAGCGGCACGTTGGGAATTCCGTTTCGCACAAAGAGGTCGAGGTGGTTCAGGGCCGCCGCTCGAATCGCGACGCGCACCTCCCCGGCGGCGGGCTCCGGCTCCGGCCAGTCCCCGTACTCGAGCACCTCGTTGCCACCGTGCTTCCGGAAAAAGACCGCCTTCATCGGTCCCCCCTCAGCGGTCGCGACCGCTGTCCTCGCTCATCCTGTTCACATTTCACAAATCGCAAACCACCGTTCAGTTCAGATACCCGAGCGACTTCAACTTCTCCAGATATTCGCGATCGCTCCCGCGCCGAGGAGGCGCCTCAGGAGCGACGCGTGGACCGTAGCTCGGCACCGTTTCCGTGTCCAGGCTGCCCGGCGCGAAGAGCGCGGGAACCGGGCGTCCGACGAGGTCCGCCGCCGAGGGCACGCCGGCGCGGGCGAGAATCGAGGGCGCCACGTCCTCCGGCCGAATCGCGACGCTTGTGCCCGCAGGGCCGTCGAGCACGATCATGCGCTCCCGAGCTCCGGGCCGGGCGTGGCTGTCGGCGGAAAGAACGATCAGCGTATCTCCTCGTGAGCGTGCCGTCTCCGCCTCGTGGCGCAGAAAGGACATCGTCTCGCGCAGAGCCTGGCGCCGCTTTTCCGGATCCGTGCGCAGGATGTCGAGGCCCGGAAGATAGACCGTCGCGATCCGCTGGCCGCCCCCCGCGTGCGACCGGAAGACCTCCCGCGCACGGCGATCGGCCTCGAGACCGTCGCTCGCTCCCGCCAGGATGTCTTCGTTGCCGAAAACGATCGCGCCCGGCCACGGTCCCGACGCCCACCAGCCGACGGCGAGCGTCGGAAGTCCCGCCGACGCCGCCACCTCCCAGAACGCGAGTCGGCGGCGGTCCGTCGCCGACACCGGAGCGCTCGACACGAGGCCCAGGGCGGGGCCCAGATGCTTCAGGTACCAGGCCGACCCAAACGGGGCCCGCACCGCCAGGGGAGAGCCGAGCGGCCGCACGCGTTCGAGCGCCCTCACACCGTGCCGGTCTGGCGGCTCGCCGGTGGCCAGATCCATCCAGATCTCCGGGGGCGCCGCGGGTCTCGCCGTCCACCAGCCCTGGGCCCCACGGGCGAGGAAATCCTCCTTCGTTCCATCGAGGCCTCGGGTGTCGGGATCCAACAATAAGCCGTCCACTGCGACGACGACGACCGCGCCCGAGCGAGGGGCCGGGCGCGGAGCCGCCACGGGCGCGGCCGGGCGACGGGAAACCAGAAGAACCACGGCGCACGCGAGCCCTGCCAGAGCCGCGGCGCCCAGAAGCACCCGGCCCCGCCGGCGCGACGGCAGCACCCGTGAATGCGCGTAAGCGCGCGCCAGAAAGCCCGCCCGAGCGCTCGAAGCCGCCAGAAACGCTCCGATGGCGATCGGAATGCCCCAGAAGAGCGCTCGCGGATCGGGCAGACGGGAGAGGCTGTAGGAGCCGGCGACCCAGAGGGTGAGCAACGCGAGCGCGGTCGCCACACCCGCGGCCGCCCCGGCGCTGCCCGGAGCACGGGAACGGTCCGCCCAGAGCGCCAGCGCGAACGCCGCGAATGCCGCCGGCAGGAGGTTGGCCCCGAAAAGGTGCGCGGCCACGGCGGCGACCGCGGCGAGCGACGCCGCGAAACCGGGCTCTCCCGATTCGATCGCCGCAACGGACGCCAGAGCCGCCGAAAGGGCACCGAGCACGACTGCGGGCAGCAGGAGCCCGCCGCGACCCGCGAAGGCGCGCCGGAAGAGAAATCGGTCGACGCGCCCCTCGAGGTAGCCGAGCTCCTTCAGGCGGCGACGCGCCTCCTCGAGCGCAAGGGGCGGGGAGCCGCTCAAGCGCGCCGCTCACGAACGACCCGGGCGAGGTCCGCGAGCACGGCCGCCCGCCGGCCGAGCGGCCGCAGCGCCTCCGCGGCCGCGCCCGAGAGCTCTTCGACGAGCCGGCGCGAGGAGTCGACTCCGAGGAGGCGCGCAAAGTTGGCGCGGTGCGCGTCGCGGTCGCGGTCCTTTCCCATGAGCGCCTCGTCCCCCTCGAGGTCGAGCAAGTCGTCGGTGATCTGAAACGCGAGCCCCAGATTGCGCGCAAAGCGCGTGAGCGCTTCGAGCGTAGGGTCCCGCGCCCCGCCCGCCAGGGCTCCGCCGCGCACCGCCGCGATGAAGAGGGCTCCGGTCTTGCGGGCGTGGATGGCTTCGAGGTCTTCCAGGCGAAGACGCTCGGGCCGCGCCTCGAGGTCTGCCGCCTGGCCGGCGCAACAGGCCTCGATCGCGCTGGCGAGCTCCCGCGCCATGCGTGTGCGCGTTCCCGCGGCCACGCCGGGCGCGCCACCCACGATCTCGGCGGCTCGCGCCACCAGGAGGACCGAGACGAGCTCCGCGGTGGCCGCTCCGTGCACGATGTGGAGCGCGGGACGGCCACGCCGCCGCCGCGCGTTGTCCATGGAGGGCAGGTCGTCCAGGACGAGCGAGGCCGCGTGCACGTACTCGACCGCAACGGCCACCGAATCGGCCGCCCCGGCGGGGGCGCCTGTCAGGCGTCCGGCTGCCAGGGCCACCAGAGGCCGCAAGCGCTTTCCGGGCGAGAGCACCGCGTCGGAGACCGCCCGTGCGAGGCTCTCGGGGGAGGTTTCCGGGAGCCACCGCTCGAGCTCGGCCTCGAGCCCCGGGCGCGCCGACTCGGCGAACCGATCGAAGGGGCTATCGGCGGAGGCCATCATGGCGGGGCCTGGCGTGTGCGGCGGCTTCCCGTCCCTCGTCGAAGGGGACGGGACCGCTGCGGCAGCCGCGCCGGCCGGCCGTCAGGCGCCGTAGCTCGCGACGGCCTCCGGCTCCGATTCGTATACGTCGAAGACGGTGATCAATTGCGTCACGGTCAGCACGTCGCTGATCTTGGGCGGCAGGTGCAGGAGCTTCAACTTCCCGCCCTTGTTGGTGACGGAGGTGTAGCAGCCGACGAGCTCGCCGATGCCGGAAGAGTCGATCGTCGTCACTTCCTTCATGTTGATGAGGATGTTCTTCCGGCCGTCCTCCACGAGCTTGTTGATCGTTTCCCGGAGCTGGATGTCGCCCGAACCGATGGTGATCTTTCCCTTGAGATCCAGGATCGAGACACCCCGGACCTCACGAACACTCGTCTTCATCGCTCTCCTCCCTCTTTACTCCTTGCCCGCATTCAAACTCTTCGTGAGGACGATCTCCATCCCGCCCTCCGAATGCCTGCCGAATCGGACGTCGTCCATGAACGTTCTCATGTAGAAGATTCCCCGCCCGGAGGTCTTGAGCCGGTTCTCCGGCGCCAGCGGATCGCTGACTTTCTCCGGGTCGAAGCCCGTTCCTTCGTCGCGGATCCGGATCTCGAGAACGTCCTGGTTGACGCGCATCTCCAAGTGCACCCGTTTGGCGAGGTTCTGGCCGTTCCCGTGCTTGATGGCGTTGGCGAGCCCCTCACGCAGCGCCATGAGAATCCAGTGCTTCGTCTCCTCTCCGACGTCTCGACCCTCGATCAGCTTACCGCACAGGTGCTGAGCCATTTCGATGTTTTCGAAGCGGCTCGAGAGCGACATGCGCACGGGGCCGGCTTCGACGGACGGTCTGGACACACTCATTTGACTGTGGCTGCGAATCCGGCGGATCTTATGCGAAATCCCCCACAAAAAGGAACCTTGGCCCCGCGAAGCCGGCGCGCGCCGGGCGGCATGCTACCCTGCGCCGGACGTGCGGTGCACTCCCACCCTCCGAGCGGTCTGCGGTTTGATGCTGGCGGGGCTGGCTCTCGGCGCGACCGACCTGCTCCCCGCCAAGGTTTCCGAGTTCGCCAAGGTCGTAGAGACCGTCCGGGGGCACCGATTCGATCATGCGGTCCCGGCGGGTCAGCTGGACGCCAAGGAACTGAAAGAGACCCTTCGGGCTAAGCTCGGCGATTCCTTTCCGGCATCGCCCGAGGAAACGCGCCGCACCCTCGTGGCCCTCGGCCTGATCCCGGATACCCCCCACCTGATGGACCGGCTCATCGATTTCTACGCCTCCCAGGTGATCGCGTTCTATGACCCCGAGACTCGCCGCTTTTACGTCGTCGCCGGAGCTCCCGCGGCCCTGGAGGCGGAGGAACTGGACGGGGCGGCCGAGAAACTGATCTACACCCACGAGCTGACGCACGCGCTTCAGGACCAGAACCTCGACCTCGACCGGAGGATCAAGAGCCTCAAGGACGACGGCGACCGCGCGCTTGCCCTCCAGTGCATGCTCGAGGGCGAGGCGACGCTGGTGATGATCCGCGCGGCCCTGGCCGATCTCCCCGGCGCCGGCGACTCGGTCGAGGAGCAGATTGCTCCCTTGCTGTCGGCCGGAAACCTCGAAAGGGCGAACGTCTCGAAGGACATTCCGGCCTATTTCTCGGAGCAGCTCTTCTTCCCCTACGTCGAGGGAACGGCCTACATCCGGCGCGCCGTCAAGATGGGCGGCTGGCGGGAGGTGGACCGGCTCTGGAAGAATCCTCCGGTCTCGACGAGCGAGATCCTCCACCCGGAGGCGCCCGCCGTCCCTCCGGTCTCTCGGCTTCTGCCTCCGGCGGCAGGACTCGCTCCGGCCGGCTACCGCCCCCTCTACACGGACACGCTCGGGGAATGGAGTCTTCGCTTTCTGTTACGCAGAGGCCTCGAAGCCGCGGAGGCCGACCCGGCCGCGGCCGGCTGGCGGGGCGACCGGATCGCGTTCTTCTCTGAGCCGGGAGGAGGCATTGCCTACCTCTGGAGGGTGCGCCTCGACAGTGCCGCCGCGGCGGAGCGCCTCGAGGCCGCGCTGCGCAAGTCTCGCAAGGTCAATCCGCCGCCCCGGGCCGAGACGACCTTCCGCGAAAACGCCGACGTGCTCGTCGCAGGCGGCTTCCCGTCGACTCCCGATTGGAGCAAGCTCATGGGAGCCCTGCCGCGTTAGGCCCGCGGGCGGCCGGCGTCTCCGGTGCTAGACCCGCAGCACTCGGAGCAAAAACGGAATCATCACGAACATCTGGATCGCGTCGAAGACTCCGTGCGCGACGATGCAGGGAAGAATGTTCCGGTACAGCGCGAGGGTGAGAGAGAGAACCGTCGCAATGACGAGGATCCCGACAAGAACCAGCGGTTGCCCGTAGGCACCGTGGGCCGCGACGAACATCAGTGTCGCGGCGAGGGCACCGACCCGTGTCTGGAGGAACGCGCGAAAGAAGAACTCCTCGATGAACATGGCCGAGACCACGATCGCGACCTTGACGGCGACCGGCTGGGCGATGAGCCAGACGACCATCGGCGCCACGCGCGAACCGGCCTCGGCCTCGTTCCGCGGCGGCAGACCCTGCACGACGTACCAGAGCCCGACGAAGAAGAATGCCAGGAGGATCGTCAGGAGCCAGCCGGCCGAGCCGATGAAGACACCGGCCGTCAGATCCGCTGCCGGCCGGTCGCTGCGAAGCCGCAGAAAGTCCGCGACGGAACGGCGTCCCGACAGCACGTAGTAGACGACCAGGAACAGCGCGAGCAGACCCTGCACGAAGAAGAGCGAGACCAGGGACAGCTCATGCGCTTCGGGTTCCCCCGCCGCAAAGCCCGCCGCGAACGGCAGCGCGACAGTCACCAGAAGAACAGCCGCCAGCAGTGTCATCGCGGTGGTCCTGCGGGCGGAGGTCGCGAAGCCGTCCTGGAGAAAGGCGGCCCGCGAACGCGCCCTCAGGAACGACAGGAGCATGCCGAGGCTGCCGAGCAGCAGCAAGAGGGAAAAAACGAGCCGGTTCATGCCGAAGGGAGCCTCACGAGGCAGAGGGGCAGCATACCGCAAGCCGACGCCGCGGAGCCGCCGGCTGGACTTTCGGTTCTCTCCGGGAGACGATTCGGCCCCCGCTCATGGAGACGAGCCCACCGCCGATCGAAGCCCGTGAGGTCGCCAAGGCCTTCGACGGGCGCCCGGCCCTAGCCGGCGTCACACTCTCGCTCGCTGCGGGCGAGATCCTGGGCCTGCTCGGCCCCAACGGTGCGGGCAAGACGACATTCGTGCGGAGCGTCGTCGGGCGTGTGAGGCCCGACTCGGGGAGCCTTCGCGTTTTCGGCCTCCGCCCAACCGACCCCGGCGCTTCGGTTCTTCGGGGGTGGGTGCCGCAGGAAATCGCCCTGTATCCCCTTCTCTCGCCGAGGGAGAACCTCTTCAGCTTCGGCCGCTACCAGGGACTCCCCGAGCGGGACCTTCCCGCGGCCGCCGCGTCGAGCCTCGAGTGGGCGGCGCTGACCGAACGGGCCGGCGAGCGGACCGAGCGGCTCTCGGGGGGCATGAGGCGCCGGTTGAACATCGCCGCCGGAACGATTCACGGGCCGCGGCTGCTTCTGCTGGACGAGCCGACCGTCGGCGTCGACCCCCAGTCTCGCGAGCGGATCTACGCGATGATCGGACAGCTGCGCGCCCGCGGCGTCTCGATCCTCTACACCACTCACTACATGGAAGAGGCCGAGCGGCTCTGTGATCGGATCGCCATCATCGATCATGGAAAGATCATTGCGGAAGGCACCAAGAACGAGCTCGTCCGGCGCACCCTGGGAAGGGAGCGCATGCTCTCGATCGACGCCGACGGGGCGCTGCCCGAGGCACTGCGGCGCAGCCTCGCCACGCGCGGCGCGACACTGCGGCCCGAGGGCGCCGTCATCCCCGTCGAGGAGCCTGCCCGCGAAATCCCCGAGGTGCTCGGCCTCTTTCGCGAGGCCGGGACCCCCGTCCGAGACCTTCAGCTGAAGGCCTCGACGCTCGAAGCGGTCTTCCTCCAGCTGACCGGGCGGGAGCTGCGCGATTGATCCTCGCGGTCGCACGAACGCACCTGGCGAGGCTGAAGCGTGACCGCGCGGGCTTCACGCTCGCATTCATCGTTCCGGTGGTCTTCTTTTCGGTGTTCGCCCTCGTCTTCGGAGGGCCCCGAGGGACCACGCGCCGTGTCCCGGTCGCCGTCGTCGACGAGGACCGGACCGAGACCTCCGCCCGCTTTGTGGCCGCGCTCCGGCGAGAAAAGGCCCTCCGTGTCGAAACCGGGCGGGTCCTCGAAGGAGGCGGCGCGCAAACACCCTACGACCTCGCGAGCGCCGAGGACGCCGTCCGGGAGGGACAGGTGCCGCTCGCGCTGGTGATCCCCAGGGGCTTCGGAAACGCGCCGATTCACTTCGGCCCGTCGGCCGAGGCGCCGCGGCTCTCCCTGTACGCCGACAGCGCGGACCCGGTCGCGCCGCAGATCGTCACGGGGCTCCTTCAGAAGGTCGCTCTGACGGCTCTGCCCGACGTCATGGCGTCGACCGGGATCGCGCAGATGGACCGCTGGGGCGCCTCGCTCACCGAGGAACAGAAGTCGCGCCTGCGCGAAGGAATGGAGACACTCCGCGGGCGGGCCTCCGCACCCGCCCCGGGAACCGCCGCGGAGGATGGCGGTGCGGCGGGCGGCGGTCTCGTGGCGGTCGACGTGAAGGATGTCCTCGGCGAAGGCAAGAAGAATCCCGCGTCGGCCCTGCTCGCCGCCGGACTCGGCGTCATGTTCCTGCTCTTCTCGGCGTCCGGCGCGGGCGGCGCCTTGATCGAGGAATCCGAGAGCGGTACCCTGGACCGGATCCTCGGAACGCGGGTCACGATGACGCAGCTTCTGCTCGGCAAGCTCCTCTACCTTTCCGTGGTCGCCGTCGCGCAACTGACCGTGATGTTCGCCTGGGGGCAGGCCTTCTTCGGCGTGGAGCTGATCCGGCACCTGCCGGGTTTTCTCGTGATGAGCGCCGTCACCGCGGTGGCCTGCTCCTCATTCGGCCTGGTTCTCGCGGCGGCTTCGAAGACCCGCATCCAGCTCGTCGCCCTGTCGAACCTGCTCATTCTGGTGATGTCCGCGCTCGGCGGCAGCATGGTGCCGAGATACCTGCTCTCCGAGACCATCCAGAAGCTCGGCCTGATAACGTTGAACGCCTGGGCAATCGACGGATTCCTGAAGGTCTTCTGGAGGGAAGAGCCCCTCTGGAAGCTCTGGCCTCAGGTGGCCGTTCTGCTCCTTGCGGCGATCCTTCTTTTCGGCCTCGCCCGGCGGCTGGCGCACCGGTGGGACGTGGCGTGAGGACGACAGAATGCGGGAGAGGAGATGCCGGATGCGGGATTCGGGACCCGAGATGAAGAGAGCTCTTGCCGCCGCCGTCGTCTGCTTCGTCGCGCGACTCGCAGGCGGCGAGGTCCCGACGCCGGTCCAGGGCGACTACGTGCTTCGAGATTTCCGCTTCGCGACCGGCGAATCGCTGCCGGACCTGAAGATCCACTATCGGACACTCGGGGCGCCGCGACGCGACGCCAACGGAGTCGTGCGCAACGCCGTTCTGATCCTCCACGGCACGACCGGCTCGGGCGCGCAGTTCTTCACCGAAAACTTCGCCGGCGTGCTCTTCGGCCCCGGGCAACTCCTCGACGCCGGCCGCTACTACCTGATCCTGCCCGACGGCATCGGCCACGGCGGCTCGAGCAAGCCCTCCGACGGAATGCATGCGCGGTTCCCCCGGTACACCTACGACGACATGGTGGCGGCGCAGCACCAGCTGCTCGCCGAGGGACTCGGCGTCAACCATCTGCGACTCGTGCTCGGGACCTCCATGGGCGGCATGCACACTTGGGTCTGGGCGGAGAAGTACCCGACCTTCATGGACGGTCTCGTGCCACTCGCGTGCCTCCCGGCGCCGATCGCGGGGCGAAACCGCGCCTGGCGCAAGATGATCTCGGAAGACATCCGCGACGACCCGGACTGGAAGGGAGGCGACTACGAGAATCAGCCCCCCGGCCTGACGGAAGCCGTCGAGCTGATCGTGCTCATGGTCGGCAGTCCTCTGCAGTGGCAGCTGGCGGCCCCCACGCGGGACGAGGCGGACCGGGACCTCGCCCAGCAGATGGCGGCCCGCCTGGCGGGGCGTGACGCCAACGATCTGCTCTACGCGTTTGAGGCCTCGGGCGACTACGATCCCTCGAGCGGACTGGCGCGGATCGAACGACCGCTTCTGGCAATCAACTTCGCCGACGACGAGATCAATCCTCCCGAGCTCGGCATCCTGGATCGGGCGATCCAGCGCGTCCGAAGGGGAAAGGCCGTCCTGATCCCCGCCACCGAGCGGACCCGAGGCCACTCCACGCACTCCTACCCCGTCTTCTGGCAGCAGCATCTCCGAACGTTCCTGGAGTCGCTTTCCGACTGAGCCCCACCTAGGTGGCCGGCGCGGCCGGGCCTCCGGCTGCTACGCTCTCGTCATGACCGGGAAGCTCCGCGCGGTCGCCGGGCGCGTCCTCGCGATGCTGCTGGCGGTTTCTGCCGCCGCTTCGGCGGCTTCCGGACGCGCCCCGCGCCTCGGGAGACTCGACGACTGGAAGTCGAAGGTCGATCCGTCGACGCTCGCCGACGCCGGTGCGGATCAGGACGTTCTGGTCGTGCTCTCGGCGCAGGCGGATCTCTCCGGGATGGGAGCCCGGACGCAGAAGCGGGATCGACGCGAGCGGGCCTACCGGCGCCTCGTCGAGGAGGCCCGCAAATCCCAGGCTCCGCTGTCGGCGTGGCTGGACGCCAGGGGGCTCCCCTACCAGGCCTTCTGGATCGCCAACGTGATCCGGGTCCGCGCCTCCCGCTCCGTCATCGAGGCGATCGCGAGGCGCCTCGACGTCGCACGGATCGAGGCCAACCTCCCGGTGCGCCGCCGCCCCCCTCCGCCGCCGGTACGGCCGGCCACCGCCGAGGCTGCCGCGTCGCCGCGCGCCGCGACGGCGATTCCGTGGAACCTCGCCATCCTGGGCGCCCCGGACCTCTGGGCCGCGGGCTTCGAAGGCCAGGGCGTCGTCATCGGGAACGCCGATACGGGCGTCGCCTGGAATCATCCGGCCCTCCAGCCGCACTACCGGGGATGGAACGGAACGAGCGCCGACCATGCCTACAACTGGCACGACGCCGTGCACGACGCCGGCGCGGGCAACGACTGCGGCTCGGATGCCGCCGAACCCTGCGACGACGACGGCCATGGAACGTTGACGGCCGGCGTCGCGGTCGGCGACGACGGAACCGGCAACCGCGTCGGCGTGGCGCCCGGCGCGAAGTGGATCGCCTGTCGGAACATGGACCAGGGCGTCGGAACGCCCGCGCGCTACGCCGAGTGCTTTCAATGGTTCCTCGCTCCCACCGACGCCAACGGCGCGAACCCCCGTCCGGATCTGGCGCCCGACGTGATCACGAACTCCTGGGACTGTCCCCCCGGCGAAGGCTGCACGAGCCCCGACGTCCTGCGGACCGTCGTCGAGAACGTGCGCGCCGCCGGGATCCTCGTGGTCGTGTCCGCGGGAAACGATGGTCCCGCCTGCGGCACGATCGGCGTGCCGGGGATCTACGATGCGGTGCTGGCGGTGGGAGCCTCGGATCCCTTCGACGACGTCGCAGACTTCTCGAGCCGCGGCCCGGGCGAAGGCTCGCACGCGAAGCCGGACGTCGTCGCCCCGGGTGTGGACATCCTCTCGAGCAAGAGGAGCGGAGGTTTCGGAACCTTCGGCGGCACGAGCGCGTCGGCTCCGCACGCGGCGGGTCTCGCCGCCCTCCTCCTCTCCGCCTCGCCGGGCCTCGCGGGAGACACCAACGCGCTCGAGGCGATCCTCCGGGAGACCGCCGTGGCAAAGACCGGCGGCGAGACCTGCGGGGGCCTCCCGCCGGGCGCGGTTCCCAACGACACTGCCGGATACGGGCGCATCGACGCCGGCGCCGCGCTTCTGGCCGCGCAGTGCCCCGCGTCCGCGCCCGTGATCGACGCTCCCCTTTCCGTTCCCGCGCAGACGGGCGGCCACGCCGCGAGCGTTCCGGGCCTTCCGGGTCACGCGTACTCCTGGAGCGTGACCGGAGGGTCGATCGCCTCGGGACAAGGCCAGAACGCGATCTCGTTCGGCAGCGGGCCTCCCGGCACGCTCCTTGGCCTCTCCGTCATCGATTCCGTCGGGGGCTGCCCATCGCCCTCGGGCTCCGCGCAGGTGCAGGTCGACTTCTCCGATGTCCCGCCCTCGCACCTCTTCCACACGCCGATCGTGAGGGTCGCCCGCGCCGGCGTCTCGACGGGCTGCGGAGGCGGGAACTTCTGTCCGGAAGACGCGGTGACGCGCGCGCAGATGGCGGTCTTCGTTCTGCGGGCCGTCAAGCCGGCCGGATACAAGCCTCCGCCGGCCACCGGGACGCGGTTCGCCGATGTCCCCCCGGGGACGTTCCTCGCCGACTGGATCGAGGAGTTCGCCGCCGAAGGGTTCACCAATGGCTGCGGCAACGACAAATATTGTCCGGACGCTTCGTTGAACCGTTCGGCGGCGGCCGTTTTTCTGCTCCGGGGGAAACATGCGCCGTCCTACGCACCGCCGGCGGCGCAGGGCGGCGTGTTCGGCGACGTTCCGCTCGGCGCGTTCCTCGGCTCCTGGATCGAAGAGCTTGCCTCGGAGGACATCACGGCAGGCTGCGGCGGCGGCAACTTCTGTCCCCAACAGACGGTTACTCGTGGAGAGATGGCGGCCTTCCTCACGCGGACCTTTTCCCTGCCGTAGCGCGACTCCCGCGGCGGCTGACTCGCCTTGTCAGCGTCTTCCGCCCACACTGTCAAAAATAGTTCTATGCGGCAAAAGCAAGCTGCTGCGGCAAAGGGCACTTACGTGCCCTCCCCCCGTGGTACATGGCTTGCTACCCTCATCGGTCAACATGCACTGCCCCGACCCGGGAGGGACGGGGAGAAAAGAGGGCCCGCGCGAAGGCCGCTCGTTTTTCCCCGACACTCCGGCCGACGGGAGATCGCGGGAGGGGAATGCCCGCCGTCTCCCGAGTTGCATTCGATCGGGGCATTTCCGTACGGCGCGTAATCAACCTCGTTCCCTTTTTCGTCCAACCCCTCGACACGTCGAGTTCCCGGCAGTCCTTGTCGTTCCCGCGGGAGGGTTTGCGCAGAACCGCACCTGAGATCGGCCGTTGGCGCTGCGGTCCCGGCGGGTCCGGGCCCGCGCACAGGGAGGTTGGCGAATGGGATCCGAACCGGATGGTCGCAACCGAAGGCATCGGCCTCGAGTCCGGGGCCTTCTTCTCTGCCTCGGGCTGCTCGCAACCGTCGACGTCATGCCGCCCGGGCACGCCCGGGCGCAGGTCATGCCGGCTCTTCCTCCACCGGCACCGCAGGTTTCGGCCCTCAGTCCATCCTCGGGTTCCGCCGGAGGCGGCACGCGCGTCACCGTCACGGGATACCGAATGCAGTCTGGAGCCACGCTGAAGGTCGGCGCCTCGTTCGCTTCGGCGCTTGCGTACACGAGTACCGTCGCAATCGACGCGACCACGCCGGCGGCCGGCCCCGGAACGGTCAGCGACGTCGTGCTCGCCAACCCCGACACCTCGACGGCGACGCTGCCCGGCGGCTGGTTCGCCAACTACAACGACGTCCCCCAGAGCTACCTGTTCCACGACGCGATCGAAAAGATCACCCGCAAGGGCATCACGACGGGCTGCGGCGCCGGCAACTACTGCCCCGAGAACCTCGTGACGCGCGGGGAGATGGCGGTCTTCCTCCTGCGGGGCAAGCACGGCTCGAGCTTTTCGCCCCCGGCGGCCACCGGAACGAAATTCACCGACGTCACCCTGGGGACGCCCTTCGCGCCCTGGATCGAGCAGCTGGCGGCCGAGGGGATCACGACCGGCTGCGGCGGCGGCAAGTACTGCCCCACGCAGAACGTCACGCGGGATGCCATGGCGGTCTTCCTGCTGCGTTCCGAGCATGGGGCAGGGTTCGTTCCGCCGGCGCCGACGGGCCTGTTCACGGATGTGCCGACCTCCGCACCTTTCGCCAACTGGATCGAACAGCTCGCCAACGAGGGCATCACCGGCGGCTGCAACCCCGGAATGTACTGCCCGGGCTCGAGCGTGACGCGCGGTCAGATGGCCGTCTTCCTCTCGCGGACGTTCAACGGCGACATCCTGCGGCTGCTCGAGCAGGCGACCTGGGGTCCGACCGATTACCTGATCTCCCGCGTGCGGACCGTCGGCATGCCCGCCTGGTTGAACGCGCAGTTCACGACGCCGTCGACCGGCTATCCGACGATGGCCCTATGGCCCAATTCGGTACCGCTCGACTGCGACTCCACCTGCCAGCGGGACAACTACACGATGTACCTGCCGCAGCGCCGCTTCTTCACCAACGCTCTGTACGGCACCGATCAGCTGCGCCAGCGGGTCGCCTGGGCGCTTCACCGCCTGATCGTCGTCTCCGGCGTCGACCTGAACCAGCCGAGCTGGCTCGTCCCCTACCTCCAGGTCCTCGACCGCAACGCCTTCGGCAACTTCCGCCAGCTCCTCTCCGAGGTCACCCTGAACCCCGCGATGGGCCGGTACCTCGACATGATCACCTCGACCAAGTACAACCCGAACGAGAACTACGCGCGCGAGGTCCTGCAGCTCTTTTCGATCGGGCTCGAGAAGCTGAACCCCGACGGAACCGTCCAAACCGACGCCAACGACGAGGCGTTGCCGACCTACGATCAGGACACCGTGACCGGGTTCGCCCGGGTCTTCACCGGCTGGAAGATCGCGCCGCAGCCGGCCCCGGATACCCAGAACTACCTCGACCCGATGGTTCTCCAGTCGAGCAATCACGACACCGGGAGCAAACAGCTCCTCGACGGCGTCAGCCTTCCCTCGGGGCAGACGGCAACGAAGGACCTCAACGACGCGCTCGACAACATCTTCAACGACCCGAACGTGGGTCCCTACGTCTCGATGCACCTGATCCACGCGCTGGTCACGTCCAACCCGAGCCCCGCCTACATCCAGCGCGTGGCGTCGGTCTTCAATAACAATGGTTCGGGGGTGCGCGGCGACCTCAAGGCCGTCGTCCAGGCCCTTCTGCTCGACCCCGAGGCGCGCGGGGACACGAAACCGGACCCGAACTACGGGCGGCTGAAGGAGCCCGTCCAGTTCATCGCTCAGCTCCTGCGGGCTTTGAACGCGCGCTCGGCCAACGGGACGACCACGAGCGACGGGTACCTGAACCCGCAGTCGGTCAACATGGGCGAGGACGTCTGGAAGCCGGCGAGCGTCTTCTCCTACTACCCGGCCGATTTCCTCGTGCCGGGCTCGACCGACCTGCTCGGACCCGAGTTCGGCATCCTCTCCGCCACGACCGCCTTGAAGCGCGCCAACTTCGTCAACACGATGGTTTTCGGCTCGATCGGCACCTCGACCAACGCGCCCAACGGCACCTCGCTCGACCTCTCGAAGCTCCAGGCCCTCTCCTCGAACCCGGAGGCGCTGGTCACCGAGCTCAACCACACCCTGATGCACGGCTCGATGTCCTCCGAGATGCAGTCGGCCATCGTGACCGCCGTCGCGGCCGTCTCGAGCAGCAACACGCTGTTGCGCGCGCAGCAGGCCCTGTATCTCGTCGCCACGTCGTCGCAGTTCCAGACGCAGAGGTGAAAATGGACCAGTCGCGAAGGGAATTCCTGATTCGCACCAGCTGCGCGGCGCTCGGCGCCGCGGCTCTCTCCTCGGGGATGAGGAAGTTCGGCCTCATCAGCGCGATGGCGGAGACCAACGCGCCGACCGATTACCGCGCACTCGTCTGCATTTTCCTCTCGGGCGGAAACGACGGAAACAACATGCTCGTGCCGCTCGACACGACCGGCTACGGCGCCTACTACGCGGCGCGCAATCCCTCCGGGCTGGCGCTGCCGAAGGATGTCGCCGGAGGCTTCCTGTCGATCACGCCGTCGAGCCTGGGAAGCGCCTTCGGACTGCACCCGAGCCTGCCGGAGCTGCAGACCCTGTTCGGGGACGGGCGCCTCGCCGTTGTCTGCAACGTCGGGCCGCTCGTCCAGCCGATCACTCGCACGGACTACAAGAACGGGGCCCCGCGGCCCTTCCAGCTCTTCTCGCACTCGGACCAGGTGGCGCAGTGGCAGACCTCCCGCGCGGACACGCGCGAGCACGTCGGCTGGGGGGGGCGGACGGCCGACCTGACACTCCCCTTCAACAACGGATCGAGCTTCCCGATCGTCACGTCCACGGCCGGCCAGCAGCTCTTCGGCATCGGCTTGAACTCCCAGCCGCTCGCCATCTCGCCGGCGCCCACACCGCTCAATCAGGTGCTTGTGCTCTCGGGCTTTTCCGGATCGAGCTCGTCGGTCGCGCGCCGCAACGCCATGGACGCCATCCGCGGCATGGACACCGGCGTGACCATGGTCGCCGCCACGAGCGATGCGACGCAGCAGGCCATCACGATCGGCCAGGCGCTTTCCTCGGACCCGTCGCTCACGACCGTCTTTCCCTCGACGAAGCTGGGCAACCAGTTGAAGCAGGTCGCCAAGCTCATCAGCCTGAATCAGAGCTCCGCGACCCTGTCGCTCAACCGCCAGATCTTCTTCTGCAACCTCGGGGGCTTCGACACGCACCAGAACCAGCTCGCGAGCCAGGCCGGCCTGCTGGCGGATCTCTCGCAGTCCATGAAAGCGTTCTACGACGCGACCGTGGAGCTCGGCGTGGATTCGCGGGTCACGGCGTTTACGCTGTCCGACTTCGGCCGGACGCTTCAGCCCTCCGGCTCGGGCGCCGGATCGGTCGGCTCCGACCACGGCTGGGGCAATCACCAGTTCGTTCTGGGAGGTGCGGTCACCGGCGGCGACTTCTACGGAGTTCCGGGATCCAACGCGACCGTCTATCCGACGCTTTCCCTGGGGGGGCCCGACGACACCGACACCCGCGGCCGATGGATCCCGACCTGCGCGATCGAGCAATACGCCGCCACTCTGGCCCGCTGGTATGGCCTCGCCCCCTCGGACGTCCCGACGGTCTTTCCGTTGCTCGACCGGTTCGACCCGGCGGACCTGGGGTTTCTGACCTGATGGGGACGGCCGGCCCGCCGGGGGCCGGCCGCGAACGAACGCGATGCTCGAGATCCTTCGGCGCGGTGCGGTGGCTCTGCTGCTGGCACTGGCTCCCTTCGGGACCGGTGTGGAGACGGCTCCCCAGGCCTCCTTCTCGTTTGCTCCCGGCGGCCCCTCGGCCGGAGCGCCCGTGCAGTTCATCGACGCCTCCACCGGCTCCCCGACGAGCTGGTCTTGGGACTTCGGCGATGGCTCCCAATCCTCGGCCGCGAGCCCCACGCACGTGTACCCGTACGCGGGAACCTATTCCGTCAGCCTGACGGCGGGAAACGCCGCCGGGCAAACAGTGACCGCGATCCTGATCGAGGTGGCGCCCGAAGATACGCTCCGCCTGGTCGCCAGCCACCCCTTCGAGGTGACGCTCGAAGCGCGCGACCAGACCAGCGGCCGCACCGGACCGGGGAAGGCGATCCCGCAGAACAACCTGTTCGGGTATTTCACCATTCCCGACCTGGTGCCGACCACGGAGCCTCCCACTCCCGAGGTCTTCGTCAAGATCCTTGACGCCTCGGCGAACGGGCAGAACTACTGGGTCTTCTGGGGTGGCCTGACCTCCCTCGAGTACACTCTGACGGTTCGGGAAACGTCGACCGGCGCCACGAAGACTTTCCGCAATCCCGCCTCGGAGAGCCCGGGCTGTTTGGGAACCGACACGTCGGGCTTTGGAGGACGAGCGGTTCTCCAGCCAGCGCCGCCACGGCGGCGATCGCCATTGCGCATCAACAGGGAGGACCTCCCCGCCCCGATATCGCCGTCCCCGACGCCGACCCGTACGCGCACTTCCGCAGCGCCCCCATCGACGCCGACCCGCACACCACCCCTATCGGCCACGCCCACGGCCACCCGCACGACCACGCCGCCCTTACCCACTCCGACCGCGGGCCCATCGGTCATCGTCGTGCGGCTGCGCGCGATCTACTGGCAATGGGACTTCGTTGCCGGACCCGATACGTCGAGCACCGCGCCCTATCCCGGCGTGAACACGATTACGCTGAAAAAGGGTCAGACATACGAATTCCACATCTACAACGACGGACCCGTTCTGGAGCCCTCCCTGCCGCCGCACTCCTTCAGCGGAGTGGCCGCCCTCGGCTTGAACGGCGCCCCTCTGGAGACCGGCGCAACGGACGTCGTCCAGACGATCACGCCTCAGGTCATCGGGGACTTCCCCTACCTTTGCACCTACAGCGATTGCGGCACCGGGGCCAACCAGCACGACGCCATGCACGGCCTGATCCGCGTCGTTCCCTAGCAGCTGCACCCCGCTTCAGCTCGGGAGAATCCCCGGCGGCGGGGGCCTCCTGTATTTGCCGGCGCACCACCCCGGTGCCATTGCCGCCTGATAGGCTCCAGATACGATTGGGGGTGGAGGTGATGCCCGGAAGCCGCATGACACACGTTCACGCAAGAGGGAAACGCCCCTTCCTGATGGAGTGCGCGCACTGCGAGAAGAGCCTCCTGGTCCGTGGCTACGACCTGGAGGATGCCGCAACGCGGGTGCTCGTCCATGGGTGGCGGGCGTTTGCGGACAACGTGCTCCACTGCGCCCGATGCGATGGGCGCGAGAAGCAGCAGGTCTGCGAGCACTGGACCCCGCAGCGCAAGCCCCGCTTGCGCCGATCGGAAGCCTAGAGCCCATCCACCCCGACCCGCGGGTCATCCGCAGCGCGCATGTCCGGACAGGCGGGGTGAGAGGGGTCGTCAGCGCGAGTCTCGCAAGGCCTCGACAGGCCCGGCGAGGTGGGCTCTGCCCGGAGTGCCTGCCCGCCAGCCTTCATGAGGGCGCTCCTCCCCTCATATCCTCCCCCGCACCCGCGGCCTGCCGGAGGGTCCAGGAGTGTCGGGGATTCTCGTCAAGACGCCGTTGCCCCTGCGCGCCCCCCGCTCCTCGGGGCCGACCTCTGGCGGTTCGGACGGCTCAGCCTTCGGGCTCGAAGCGGCGCGTGATCTCGTTCAGGCTTTCGGCCGGCCCGAGGACCGTGACGCGGTCACCCATTTCCAGACGCGTATACCCGTGCGAGACGATCGCCTGACCGTCGCGGTGCACGGAGAGAACGAGCGTTTCGAGGGGAAGACGGAGGTCGCGCAGCGCCACGCCTGTGACCCGCCGGTTGCGAACCTCGAGATCCGCGACCTGCTGATTCCCTTCCATGCCCAGCAGCAGCGACGCCGCCGCCGGCGAGCGCACGAACTGGTCGAGGAGGTGGACCATCGCCGTCCCGGGCTCGACGATGCGGGCGTCCAGATCGACGAACCGGGACGCGTTGGCGCGGTCCCCGAGCCGCACGACCCTCTGCGGCGTCCCGAAATGCTCGTAGGCCAACTCGCAGAGGAGCAGGTTCTCCTCGTCGGACAGCATCATCACCAGGGCCCGCGCTCGTTCGGCTCCCAGGCGGCGCATCTCCTCCGCCGTCAGGTCGGCGATGGGTTCGATCGGAACGTCGGAGTCCGCCGTCTCCGCCCGCGTGGCGGCCTTGCGTGAAGCGACGCGGGCGGTCCAGCCGTGCGCGCGAAGCTGCCGGGCGAGGGCGAGCGACTGATCCTCCAGACCGAAAATGAGGACCTCGAGGGAGCCCCGCTCCCCGGGCCCGGGGGGCAGGTGCGCCTCCCCGGCCCGGTGGATGGCCCATTTGAAGAGCGGCGGTCCCGCAATCTGGTTGAGCACGATCACCGCGATGAGAACCGTGGCAAACGCCGCGCCCCACTCCGGAAACTCGTCGGCCACCTCCCGCGCGAGGCCGAGGCCCACGCCCGCCTGTGTCACGTAGACCATCCAGGCGATCCGGTTCAGACGCGCGGGCTCGCCCGCAGCGACGCCGCCGAAAAACGAACCGAAGAAAATCGCCGCGAGCCTCACCAGAACGAGTGCGACCGCGATCGGCCACGTTCGTGCGAGGATGTCGAGCGCGAGTGTGGCGCCCGTCAGCGTGAAGAAGACGACGTAGACTCCGGGCGCGACGGACTCGAGCAGCAGCGAGAGTTCCGCCCGATGCGCGGAAAAGTTCACCACGTAGAAGCTCGCCACCATGCAGACGAGCAGCGGCTCGATCGCGATCTCCTCGGCAAAGCGGGCTGACGTAACGGCCTTCAATCCAGCCGCCCCTGCGAAGGCGGCGTAGCCGGACGCGAGGATCGCGAGCGTCTTGACCGCGGGCGCCACCCTCCGGGAGAGGATCGCCGCGAGGATCCGCCCCAGACCGTAGCCGGCGGCCAGACACGTGACGATTTCGAGACCCAGAACCAGGAGGAACGAGGCATCGAAGCCCCGCCCCTGCAACAGCGTATCGGCGACCGACATGCTGGCCGCGAAAACGATGATGACGACGACGTCCGAGATGATCGTGACGCCCAGGGCCGTCCGGGTCAGGGGGCCTCGGGCGCGCAGCTCGGACACGATCGCGATGGCCGACGAGGGCGACCGCGCGACGAGGATCGCGGCCGCGACGAGCGCGATGCCGACGCGGCTCGGCGGTCCGAAGGCCTGCAGGAAGGTGAGCCGCGGCGAAAGGAGATAGAAGCCGGAGGCGCCCGCCACGAGCGTCACCGCCACAAGGCCGGCGGTCACCCAGCCGATGCTCTTCCATCGTCCCCGCAGGGAGGCTGCGTGGATCTCCGCCCCGGCGGCGAAGGCAATGAACGCGAGCGAAATCTGGTCCACAAAGCGCAGGCGCTCGGTCGCACCGGGCGGGATCAGGCCGAGGGCGTGCGGTCCCGCGAGGATCCCGGTCAGGAGGAATCCCGTGATCAGGGGAAGGCGCGCCCGAGCGAAAAAATCTCCGACCTGCCGCGCGCCGAGCGCGACCAGCGCGAAGCCCGCGAGGGCAGCCAAAACGATCACCCGGGCAGTCTAACTGCCGGCCCGAGGAGGGCGGCCCCGGGCTCGGGCGAGGCCGGCGGCTCAGATGTGGCGGGGCCGACGGGACTCGAACCCGCGACCTCCGGCGTGACAGGCCGGCGTTCTAACCAACTGAACTACGACCCCGCGAAGGAACGGCGCATCATACCGGAAGGAGCCCCCCCGTCAAACGCCGCCCCCCTCGTTCGGTTAAGGCCCGTGGCTTGATCGCCCGGACGAACGCGCTGCGGATCTTGCCGTCCACGTCGGGCGCGATGGCATCGGCATCGATTCCCGCCGAAGCGAGGAACTCCCTAGCGTCGTTGACCGAATAGACGCGGGTCGCTTCGACCGTGATCTCGGCAAAGCCCGCGGCCGCGAGCTTCCCCCGATACTCCTCCTCGGAGAGGGCGCCCGCCACGCATCCGACCCAGAGGAGGACGCTCTGGCGGATTGCCTCCGGCACATCGGAGGCGACGAGGACGTCCGAGACGGCAAATCGGCCGCCGGGCTTCAATACCCGGAAGGCTTCGCGCAGGACGCGGTCCTTGTCGGCCGACAGATTGATGACGCAGTTGGAAACGATGACGTCGACGGTGCCGTCTGGCAGCGGGATCTCCTCGATCTGCCCCTTCAGAAACTCGACGTTCTGGAGGCCGGACTCGCTCTGGTTCTTGCGGGCAAGTTCCAGCATCTCGTCGGTCATGTCCAGCCCATAGGCCTTGCCGGAGGGCCCCACGCGCCGGGCGGACAGGAGGACGTCGATGCCTCCCCCGGAACCCAGATCGAGAACGACCTCGCCCGGGGCGAGCTTCGCAAGCGCCGTCGGGTTGCCGCAGCCGAGCGAGGCCCGGAAGGCATCCTCGGGAACCTCGGCCTTCTCGGAGATCCCGTAGAGGTTCGACGTGATCGGATCCCCGGAGAGTCCTGAGGCCGAAGGGGCGGTTCCGCAGCAGGCGGTCTTGCCTGTCGTGACCTGGCGGGCGGCCTGCCCGTACTTCTCGCGGATGACGTCGGTGATGCTCGGGGCGGTCATGGAATTGCTCCTTTCATCAAGCAAAGTTGATCAATTGGGGATGCGAAAATCATTTCGTGCAGCAGGGAGCGGCCTCCGATGGAGCCGAAACCCTCCGATACGAAGCCACGAAGTCGTGCACGGCGTCGAGCGCCCCCGGGTTCAAGGAGTAGTGAATCCAGCGCCCCTCCCGCCGGTCGCGAACGAGACCCGCCTCCTTCAGGGTCTTCATGTGGAAGGAGAGGCGGGACTGGGCGGCGTCCAGAAGGTCCATCAGATTGCACACGCACTCCTCGCCGTTTCGCAGCCGGTCGAGAATCGCGAGCCTGGTCTCGTCCGAGAGGGCATGGAACAGCCGAGCGACCCGGGCCGGGTCCGCTTTCCCGCGGAGAAGCCGCCTCGTCTCACTCCTGGCCTTCATGACAGAGATAATAGATCAATAAATATTGATATGTCAAGACCCCGTGGGCCCCCGCTGCTCTCGCCCGCCCTTTTTCAGCCCCCGGGGACCGAACCGGAACCCTTTCTGCCGAAAGCCTTACCAGACCTCGCAGCGCTCGGCCTCCGCTCGGACCATGGCCGATCCCGGTTTGCAGCCGAAGGCCTTCTGGAACTCCGGCAGGTTCGACAACGGCCCGATGACCCGGTACTTGGCGATCGGGTGCGGGTCGCCCTGCGCCATCGTGCGGGCCGCCTCGGGGCGTATCGCGTCGCCGCGGAACTGGCCCCAGGCGATGAAGAACTGCTGGTCCGGCGTGAAGCCGTCGATCGTTGGCAGGGGGGGCTTGCCCTTCTGGGAGATCTGGAAGGCACGGTAGGCGATGCGCGCGCCGGCGAGATCCCCGATCGACTCGCCGACGACGAGCTTGCCGCGCTGCGGCACGCCGGGCTCGACCTCGTAGTGATCGAACTGGTTGATGACGCAGGCCGTCTTCTCCTGGAACTTCTTCAGGTCCTCCTCGGTCCACCAGTTGTTCAGCCGCCCCTGCGCATCGAACTGGGCCCCCTGGTCGTCGAATCCGTGGCTGATCTCGTGCCCGATCACGACGCCGATCGCGCCATAGTTGACGGCGTCGTTGGACTGCATGCTGAAGGCCGGCGGCTGCAGGATGCCCGCGGGAAACACGATCTCGTTCAAGAGCGGGTTGTAGTAGGCGTTGGAGGTCGGCGGCGTCATGCCCCAGCGTCCGCGGTCGACGGGCTTTCCGATCGTCTCGAGGCTGTCTTCGACGTTGAACTTGCGGCCCGCGACCACATCGTCCCAGTACGCCGTCCGGCTCACGACGACGTTGCCGTAGTCCTTCCACTTGTCCGGGTAGCCGATCTTGGGATTGAAGGTCGAGAGCTTCTCGAGTGCGCGCTTCTTCGTCTCCGCGCTCATCCACTCGAGCCCCTCGATCGTCTCTTGCATCGCCAGACGCAGGTTCCTGACCATCTCCTGCATCCGGGCCTTCGCCTCCGGCGGGAAGTACTTCTCGACGTACTTCTTCCCCAGGGCCTCTCCGAGGGCCTGGTCCGTCGCCTCGGCGCACCGCTTCCAGCGCGGCTTGAGCTCCTTGGCGCCGTTCAAGAACGCCCCGTTGAAGGCGAAGTCCTCCTCGACGAAGGCGTCGGAAAGCGAGGGAGCCGCCGCGTTCAAGAGCTGCCATTTCAGATAAGACTTCCAGTCCGCGAGCGCCGTCTTCCCGAGCTGTCGGTTGACCTCCTGGAGAAAGCGCGGCTCAGCGACATTCACGTCGCCCGGCTTGACGCCGAGAGTCGAGAAGCTCGACGCCCAGTCGAAGCGGGGCGTAAGCTTCTGAAGGTCGGCCATCGAGGTCTTGTGGTCGGTCGCCCTCGGATCGCGCAGGGCCACGTTGTCGAGCGAGGCCTCGGCCAGAGCCTTCTCCATTCGAAAGACCGTGTCGGCCGCCGCCTTCGACGCCACCGGGCTCGCACCGCCGAGCTCGAAGATCCTGGCGACGTGAACGAGGTACTTTTCCCGGGCTTCCTCGAAGCGTGGCTCGGTCTTGACGTAGTAGTCCCGGTCGGGCAGACCCAGGCCGGCGGCGTAGATTTGCGCGATGACGTCGGTCGGATTGTGATTGTCGGATCCCGCCGTCACGGCCCAGGGGGCATAGACCGCGATGCCCTGGAACCGCGTGATCATGCGCGCGAGGTCGCCCGCACTCTTCATTCCGTCGATTTCGGACAGCATCGGCTGCAGCGGCTTGACCCCGAGGCGGTTGATCTGCTCGGCGCTCATGCAGGCGCCGTAGAAGTCGCCGATGAGCTGATCGACGCTACCCGCGGCGGGTCTCTTCACGGCGGCCGCCTCTTCCAGGATCCCTTTCAACTGCTCCTTCGAGGCCTCCCCCGCGGCCCAGCGCCGGCTCCACCGGGACATCGAAGGCGGGATGGGGTTGGCGGCACGCCAGGCGCCGTTGGCAAACTCGAAGAAGTCGGTGCAGGCATCGACGCTCCGGTCGAGGTCGCCGAGCTCGATGCCTTTCTGGGCCGGCTGCTCGGCCAGACCAGCCCCCGCGGCCAGCAGAAGGGCGACGATCATTGGGACGGGACGCATGCGCTTGTCTCCTTCATCCTCTTCAGGGGGGAATGAAGCCTTCGTTCCGGCCGAAGGCCTCGGAGCGGGAACCCTATCAGAGCGGCGCGCATGTTCCAGAATAGAATCCCACCCGCTCAACGACAGGAAAAGCCATGAGGAACTGGATGCGACGCTTCGGCGGGATTCTCTCTCTTCTCCCCAGCCTCCCGGCGGCCGCAGCCGAGCCCACGGCCGGCTTCCGCCGGCACTCCTCGATCGGCGACAGCGCCGTCGTCTCCGCCTCGAAGGGAGAGGTCCGGAAGCTGCCCGCCGCCGACGCAACACCCTCCGCCTGACCGCTCACGAATGAGGATGAGGCGCCCCCATGAGCCCTGAGGACTCGGCCACCTCCTCGCGCAAGGCCGCCGTGCGGTACTGGCTGCTCTTCTCGATCGAAACCGCCTGTCTATTCCTCCTCCTGTACGTCGCGATCCCGCTCTATCGCCTCTTGCAGGCGGGGCCCGCGGGCGACCGCCCGGCCGAGCCGCTTCACCGGGTGATCCTTCCCGTCATCGCGCTCATGCAGGCCTCCTACTGGATGAAGCGGCGCCTCGCTCCGACCCTGCGCATCGGCCACGGAGACGTCGGCGGGCACGTCCTTCTTTTCTTGAGCCGTCTCACGTTCGTCTTCGTCGGAAGCTACGCCTCGCTCGTCTTCCTCGTCCGGTCCTCCGACACGACCGGATCGCCCCGGGGCGTCGCCATCTTTCTGGGCGCGCTCTTTGCCGTCTTCTGCTACGTGCTCGAGCTCGAGCGGCTCGGGAGGCGGCGCCTCGATCCGGGCAGCTGACCGCCGGGCACGAGAACCGGCTCGAGAGGGTGTGGTGGGAGGTGAGGGGATCGAACCCCCGACATCCTGCGTGTAAAGCAGGCGCTCTACCGCTGAGCTAACCTCCCGCGAGCCGGCGCCGTCATCCTAGCGCTCCGCGAGGCGGCCGCCCATGCGAGACCGAGAGCGCTCCTAGACCTTGACCTTCTTGAAGCCCTGCAGGTCGGCGAGCGGCATCGGCCGCGCGAGCAGGAAGCCCTGGCCGTAGGGAACTCCCAGACTCTGGAGCACGCGCAGCTCCTCGCGCGTTTCGATTCCCTCGGCGATGACCCGCGTGTGCATCTTCCGCGCGAAGGAAAGCAGGGCCTCGAGCAGATCCTGCTTGGTGCGCCGGCGATCGATGCCGCGCACGAAGACGTTGTCGAATTTCAGATAGTCGGGCTCGATCTCCGCGAGCGAGGAAAGGCTGCTGTAGCCGGTCCCCACGTCGTCCACGGCGATCCGGAAGTTCTGGGAGCGGAATTTCGAGAGCACTTCCCGGAAAAGGCTCTCGTAGATCGCGTAGGTGCGCTCGGTGATCTCGAGCACGATCCGCTCGGGAGCCAGGCCGAAGGAGCCGACCTGCTCGAGGAAGAGCGGTCCCAGAAACTCGGGATCGGAGGCCGCCGCGGGAGAGAGATTAATGAAGATCTGCCGCTCACTGTTGGTCCCCGCCACGGCCTCGAGCGAGCGCTGGCGGCAGACGCGCTCGAGCGGGATCAGGAGCTCCGTCCGCTCGGCGAGCGAGAAGAGCGTCTCGCCGGACTCGAACTCGCTGCCGCGCGGCCCTCGCGAAAGCGCCTCCATGCCGATCATCTCCCCGGTCGCCAGGTCGAAAACCGGTTGGAAGACCGAATGGATCTCGCGGCGCTGGATCGCGTCCTGGAGCAGCTCCCCTCCCCGGATCTCGGCGCGAACCGTCTTGCGCGTGACCTGGTCGCGCGCCTCCTGAATTCCGCGGTAGATGATCCGCTCGGGGCGGTATTTCGGGTCGAAGGTGATGCGGCCGGCGCCCACGAACGAGCGAAACCGCCCCGAAAGGTCCGCGCGCTCCGCGAGGTAGCCTCGGATCAGCTGGTCGAGCTCCGCCGACTTCTGATCGAGCGCTCCCGAGTCGTGCAGGAACGGCTCCTCGGGGCTGATGATGAGGATGATCTCGTCGGAGCGCACGTACGGCAGACAGAGGGTTCCCGCGGGGACGATGCCGTCCGCCTGGAAGGCCTTCAGCCTCCGAACGAAGTCGAGAAGCAGGTCGTCGTAGGCCTCGTAACCCCAGACCTCCTCGACCTTGCCCTCCGAGCCGGGCCGAAAGATCAGCACCGCGAGCGACCCGTGCTGCTGGATCTGCTTTCCGAGCTCGTCGGTCAGCGTCGCAACGGTCGGCAGGCCCGTGTCCCGGTCGTACAGCCGGGTCCGTTCCTTGAGCCATTTGCCCCTTAGGGCGACGAATTCGCTCTCGCGGCCTTTGTTCATGAGAGGCGATGGACCCTGCTCAGGATAGCACTGCGGACGGCCGGCCGGCGGCCGCCTGAAGCCCTGCAATCGCCTCCTCGGTGCCGAGCACGATCAACACGTCCCCGTGCGCGAAGCGCTCCTCGGCCCCGGGCACGAACCGGCGCTCGAGGCCGTCACGCGAAAGCCGCTTGACCGCCAGCACCGAAACGCCGTATCGGCTGCGAAGACCCGACTCCCCCATCGTCTTGCCCTCGAAGGCCGCCGGAACCTGCAGCTCGGCCAGACGGTGGTTTTCCGGCAGCTCGAAATAGTCCACTTCGCCCTCGGCCTCCGCATCCCGAAAAGTGCGCACCCGCGCGAGCAGCCGGTTGCGCTGAAGGACCTCCCGGTCGAAGGCGCCGAGCAGGTCCCGCCGGGTCACGATTCCGAGAAAATTGCGGTTTTCGGCCGACTCGACCACGGGAAGCTGCCCCAGGTCTCGGAACCAGAGTTTTTCGTTCACGCTGATGAGCGGCTCCGAGGGCGTGACGAAGGGAATCTCGGTGACGAGGTCTTCAGCGATCACGAGCCCGGTCAGCTCGGCATCGGCGAAGCGGCTCTTGACGTCGTGCAGGTCGATCACGCCCAGGAGCCTCCCCTCCTCGTCCCCGATGTACAGGTAGAGGCTTCGGGTCTCCATGAAGGTCCGCACGACCTCGGCGAACGGGACCGTGCGCGGTACGAGCTTGACGTCCTCGCGCATGACGTCGGAGACCTTGAGCGTCGAGAGGGCCGTCGCCTCCGGTGTCTTCTCCCACACGATCCCCGCCGAGCGCAGGCTCGCAACATAGATGGAGTCCTGCTCGAAAGCCCGGGCGGAGAGGACCGCGAGAACCGACACGACCATCATCGGCAGGAGCACCTGCGAGTTCTGCGTCAGCTCGAAGATCATGATGAGCGCCAGGAGAGGCGCCCGCGTCACGCCCGCCATCAGCCCTCCCATGCCGAGCAGCGCGTACCCGCCCACCGGCGCATCGAGGTGCGGGAAGACAGCCTGACAGAGGTGCGCCACGACCCCTCCCACCGCGGCTCCCAGCAGAAGAGTCGGCGTAAAGACGCCACCCACGCCCCCCGAGCCGATCGTCGCGGAGGTGGCGAGGATCTTCCCGACGAAGAGAAGCAAAAGGAAGAGCAGCGTCGGATTGCCGTGAAGGATCCGGTCGGTTCCCTCGAAGCCATTGCCCCAGACTTCCGGCAGGAAGATCCCGATGGTTCCCACGACCGCGCCCCCCAGAGCCATGGCCAGGGGCGGGGGAAGCCTGATCGCCGCGAAGACCTTTCGACTCTCCCGGAGGCTGCGAACAAAAAGAGCCGACGCCGGCCCGGCGAGCAGTCCGATCACGGCAAACGGAAGAAACTCCGCAACGGACTCCAGGCGGAACGCGGCGACGCGATAGACGGGCTCGTCGCCGAGGAAGAAGCGCACCACGACCGTCGAGATCACGGCCGAGACGACCGCGGGCCCGAAGATCGTCATCGAGAAGGTCCCGACGACGACCTCGAGCACGAAGAGAGTCGCCGCGATCGGAGTGTTGTAGGCCCCGGCGACGCCGGCCGCCATGCCGCAGGCGGTCAGGATCCGGACGCGCTCGGGCGAAACTTTCATCCGGCGGGAAAGGGACGAGGCGAGCGCCGCGCCCATCTGAATGATCGGGCCCTCGCGCCCCTCGGAACCGCCCGTCGAGATCACGGCGAGCGACGAGAGGGCGCGACCGAGCGATTGCCGCAGGCGCACGAGGCTCCTCCCGAGGGAGACGACCTCGATCATCTTCGAGATCCCGTGAGGACCCTTCTCCGTGTAGAGGTGGGCGATGACGAACCCGCCCACGAGGCCTCCGGCGGCCGGAAGGAATACGCGCAGCGCGACGGGAAGCGACTCCGCGCCCGAGACGATGTCCCGGGCGTCCACGAGCAGCTGCGTCAGGCGAGCCGTCGCGGCCCGGAAGACGATCGCGCCGAGCCCGCCGAGCACCCCCGCCACCGCCGAAAGAAAGAGGAATTGGGTGTTCGGATCCTTCCAGAAGAACTGCCCGA
This sequence comes from uncultured Acidobacteriota bacterium, assembly GCA_963801275.1. GTDB lineage: Bacteria > Acidobacteriota > Thermoanaerobaculia > UBA5066 > Gp7-AA6 > DATBFU01. The sequence goes on from CAWDEF010000001.1 coordinate 950,816, forward strand.
ACCGGGGAAGGCCGAAGCGCGAGGGCCGGGTCTCCGCGGGTCCTGCGGTTTCGTCCATTGCCCTAGCCGCGAAAGACCGTGTGGGGAAGTCCGGAGCCCGACACGAGAGTCAGTATAAGGCTCTATAATCCGCCGTCCGCGACGGCGGTGTAGCTCAGTTGGTCAGAGCAAGCGGCTCATATCCGCTGTGTCGGGGGTTCAAATCCCTCCACCGCCACCATGCCTGAGATAGAGTCCGCGTCACGACCCCAAGCAACGGTTCCACAGGGACCCGTTTACCTTCTTCGGGGCCCTCGCGATCATCGAAGCATACGAGCAGAAAGAGGCAATGGGAGCCACCGGGCTCCGATCGGGCCCTCCCATGGTCGCCGGGCGCTCGGCCGAACGGATCCTGCGTTGCCTCCGGCGGTCGCCGCGAAAGAATGAGAAATCCGTCGGCCGGAACCCGAGTCCGACAGGGCGCCGCGAGGCGCCCGGTCCCCATCGAGAAGGAGAAGCCCGATGAAACGATTCGTCTATGGAACCCTGCTGCTCCCGGTTCTGCTGGCCACTGCGCCCGCCGCGGCGCAGCAGGTCACGGGTGAGCTCGGGTCGCCGAGTGCCACGACCTCGATCGACGGGAAGCAACTTCCGCCGCCGCCCCCGAAATTTGGCGGCGTGATCAGGGAGAGCGCCCGGGATTCCAAGCCCTGGTGGCCGCCCCGGGTCGTGCCGCCCAGGGGCGCGCCCAACGTCCTGCTCATCATGACCGACGATCAGGGCTACGGCGTGGCCGGCACGTTCGGAGGCGTCATCCCGACGCCGGCGCTCGACCGCGTTGCGAAGGCCGGGCTGCGCTACACGCATTTCAACTCCACCGCTCTCTGCTCGCCGACGCGAGCGGCGCTCATCACCGGGCGCAACCACCACTCGGTGGGCTTCGGCGTGATCTCGGAGCTGTCGACGGGATACCCGGGCTACGACTCGATCATCGGCGTCGAGAACGCGACCGTCGGCCGGATCCTCTCCGACAACGGCTACGCCACTTCGTGGTTCGGCAAGAACCACAACACGCCGGGCTTCCAGTACAGCCTTTCGGGTCCCTTCGATCAGTGGCCGACGGGGATGGGCTTTCAGTACTTCTACGGGTTCATGGGCGGCGAAACCGACCAGTGGCAGCCGTATCTCTTCAAAGGCACGTCGCAGGTCTTCCCGTGGATCGGCAAGCCCGGCTACAACCTCACCACCGACCTGGCGGACGAGGCGATCGCCCACATGAGGGGCTTGAATGCGGCGGCGCCCGACCAGCCGTTCTTCGTCTACTACGTTCCCGGCGGAAGCCACTCGCCACACCAGCCGACGAAGGAGTGGATCCAGAAGTTCAAGGGCAAGTTCGACATGGGCTGGAACGCCCTTCGGGACCAGATCTTCGCAAACCAGAAGCGGTTGGGCGTCATCCCCGCAAACGCGAAGCTCACCCCCTGGCCGGACGTCCTTCCGAAGTGGGAGTCGCTCTCGATCGAGAAGAAGAAGCTCTATGCCCGGCAGGCCGAGGTCTTCGCGGCGTACACGGCCTATACCGATTACGAGATTGGCCGTGTCATCCAGGCGGTCGAGGACATGGGCAAACTCGACAACACGCTGATCATCTACATCGACGGCGACAACGGCACGAGCCCCGAGGGAACCCTGTCGGGCACGTTCAATCAGATGACTGCCTACAACGGCATCCTGGATGCGCCCATGCCCTTGCAGTTGCTGCACTACGAAGACTGGGGCTCCTCGGCGACTTACCCGCACATGGCGGTCGCGTGGGCGTGGGCGTTCGACACGCCGTTCAAATGGACCAAGCAGGTCGCCTCGCATTTCGGCGGGACCCGGCAGGGACTGGCCATCTCGTGGCCCGGCCACATCAAGGACGCGGGTGGCATCCGCCACCAGTTCCACCACATGATCGACATCGTGCCGACGATTCTCGAGGCGACCGGCATCAAGGCCCCCGAGACCGTCGACGGCATCAAGCAGAAGCCGATCGAAGGCGTGAGCATGGCGTACACGTTCGTAGCGGCCAACGCCAATGCCCCCTCGGCCCGAAAGACCCAGTATTTCGAGATGGCGGGCAACCGCGGGATTTATCACGAGGGCTGGTACGCCAATACCCACCCGCCGGTGCCGCCCTGGGAGCTGAATGCGAAGTTCCCGGACATCGCAGACTACAAGTGGGAGCTGTACAGCCTCACCGAGGACTTCTCCCAGGACAACGACCTCGCGGCAAGAATGCCGGACAAGCTCAAGGAAATGCAGGCGCTGTTCCAGCAGGAGGCCGTCAAATACGGAGTCTTGCCGATCGACAACTCGCAGTTTCAGCGGGCGATTGCGCCGCGGCCGAGCGCCGTCGCGGGAAAGACAGTCTTCACCTACACGGGTGAGAATCCCGGCATCCCGGTCGGCAACTCGCCGAGCATCCTGAACAAGTCGTTCACGATCACCGCCGAGATCGAGGTCCCCTCGGGTGGCGGCGACGGGATGATCGTCACCGAAGGCGGACGCTTCGGCGGCTACGGCCTCTACATCCTCAAGGGCAAGCCGGTCTTCGTCTACAACCTCCTCGATCTCGAGCGATTCCGCTGGGAGGGCGGCGTGGGAGCCCGCGACTGGATGGGCGATTCTCTCAAGGAGGGCAAACACACGATCGTCTTCGACTTCACGTATGCGGGGCCCGGGATCGCCAAGGGAGGCACGGGCGTACTGACGGTCGACGGCCATGAGCTCGCCACGAAGAAGATCGAGCACACGATTCCGTTCCTGATGCCTCCGGACGAGACCTTCGATGTCGGCGTCGATACCCGCACACCCGTGGACCGAAGCTATGAAATCCCGTTCCGCTTCAACGGCAAGATCGACAAACTGACTCTCAAGCTCGGCCCCTCGCAGCTGGCGGCGGAGGACCATAGGAAGGCGCAACAGGCGATCGCCCGGGCGTCCGACTAGAGCTGAAGACGCGTGGAGTCGCCGGGCAGCGCCGCCTCCTGCGGCGTTGTCCGGCGGTCTGGCGCCACCCGGAGCGAACCCGTGGGAATGCTCAGAGGAACCGTTGAACGAAATAAGCGTCCGAACGCCGAGGAAGGTCCTCGCATTTTCCGTAATCGTCGAGGCCGGCACCAGCCTCGCGCTGATGATCGATCCAGCGATTCCCGCAAGACTCCTGTTGGGCATCGAGCTCGACGACTTAGGGGCGGTGCTCGGCCGATGCTTCGGCATCACGTTGCTCGCACTCAGCCTGGCGTGCTGGCCGAGCGGGCGGCACGCCGAGTCCGGCTCGTCCGCCGTTCGGGGGATGGCGACTTACAACGCGGTGATTGCGCTGTACCTCGCGTTCCTCGGCGCGGCCAGGCAACTCGAGGGCCCCCTCTTGTGGACGGCCGTCGCGCTGCACGGAGTGGTGGCATTGCTGCTCCTTTGGACGAGACGTCGGGAGCGACGGGGCCATGCCGCGAACAACTGACTGAAGGCGACCCCGTCAACGGCGTCTCGCCACTCATCCGGGGGTTGCGCCCCCGACCGGCCACCGTCGTCCGGCGCTGCGCTAGAGTCGGCCCTACGGTAAGGCCATGACACTCCCGGCCGGAACGCGCCTCGGCCCGTACGAGATCCTTGCGCCGATTGGCGCCGGCGGAATGGGCGAGGTGTACCGGGCGCGGGATCCCCGCCTTGGACGGGAAGTGGCGATCAAGGTCCTGCCGGCCGAGTTTTCCGAGCGGCCGGAACGCCTGAACCGCTTCGAGCAGGAGGCCCGGTCCGCCTCCGCCCTGAACCACCCCAACATCATCTCGGTCTACGACGTAGGCTGCGAAGGGACGACGTCCTACATCGCGATGGAGCTCGTCGAGGGGCAGAGCCTCAGAGAGCTTCTCGCCGCGGATCCGCCTCCCCTTTCGAAGGCCCTCGCGATCGCCGCGCAGATCGCCGACGGCCTGGCGAAGGCTCACGGCGCGGGGATCGTCCATCGCGACCTGAAGCCCGAGAACGTCATGGTCACGAAGGACGGCTTCGCGAAGATCCTCGACTTTGGCCTCGCGAAGGTGACGCAGAGGAAACCGGACGGTCCTCCCCTGTCGGGAGTTCCCACCGCGACGGCGGCGACGGAGCCGGGCGTTGCGCTCGGCACGATCGGCTACATGTCGCCCGAGCAGGTGCGGGGCCTTCCGGTCGATTCCCGTTCGGACATCTTTTCTTTCGGAGCAATCCTCTACGAGCTGCTGACCGGCCGCCGCGCGTTTCGCGGCGTCTCCCCCGCGGACACGCTGAGCGCGATCCTGAAGGAAGAGCCGCCGGAGCTTTCGCGAGGCGGTGCCGAGTTTCCTCCGGCGCTCGGGCGGGTGGTTCGCCGCTGCCTCGAGAAGAACCGCGAGGAGCGATTCGAGTCCGCGCGCGATCTCGCGTTTGCGCTGCGCGAAGCGGCGAACCTCTCGACGCCGTCCGCGGAGTCGGGGGCCCCTTCCCGTCCGCCAGCCCGTCGACTCCCCACGTGGCCGCTCGCCCTGCTCGGCGCCGCCGGGCTCCTGGCGGCCTTCCTCATCGGGAACTCTCGAGGACTTCGCGGGCGCCTCTGGCCGGGCGCAAACGCCGCCCGCATCGACTCGATTGCCGTTCTGCCGCTCGCCAACCTCTCGGGCGATCCCCAGCAGGAGTATTTCGCGGATGGCATGACGGAGGAGTTGATCAGCGATCTCGCGAAGATCTCGGCCCTGCGGGTGACGTCGCGGACGACTGTGATGCGCTACAAGAGCTCGTCCAAGTCTCTGCCCGAGATCGCCAGGGAGCTCGGCGTGGATGCGGTGGTCGAGGGCTCGGTGACGCGGGCCGGTTCGCAGGTGAAGATCACGGCCCAGCTCATCGACGCCGTCAACGATCGGCACCTCTGGGCCGACTCCTTTCAGCGCGAGCTGAAGGACGTCCTGGCGCTTCAAGGCGAGGTCGCCCGAGCCATCGCCGGCGAGATCGGAGTCCGGCTGACGCCGCAGGAGCGTTCTCGGCTCACCGATAGGAAGGCCGTCAACCCCGAAGCCTACGAGTTGTACCTGAAGGGCCAATATCACCTCTTCCGACGCAGCGCGGCCGACGCGCTCAAGAGCCTCGAGTATTTTCAGCAGGCTGCCCAGAAGCAGCCGGACTATGCCCTGGCCTATGCGGCGATCGCGGAGGCCTACGAAACGGCAGCCGGGTCGGTCCAGGGCGCCCTCCCTCCGAGGGAGGCCTTCCCGAGCGCGAAGGCAGCCGCGATGCGGGCCGTGGAGCTCGACCCCACGCTCGGCGAAGCGTATGCCTCACTGGCCTGGAGCAGCTTCGTCTTCGATCGGGACTGGAAGACCGCCGAGAACCAGTTCCAGCGGGCGCTCCAGCTCGACACGAACTACCCGATCGCGCATGAGAACTACGCGATGTTCCTGACGAGGATGGGACGGTTCGAGGAGGCCACTCGGGAGATCACGCGAGCACAGGAGCTCGATCCCGCCTCCGTCAGCGTCAACACGATGATGGGAATCGTCCTGAGCCTTGGGCGGCGTTACGACGAGGCCATCCCCAGGCTCCGCCGGGTGCTCAAGGTGGATCCCAACTTTGTCCGGGCGCGCTTTGGACTCGGACTCGCTCTCATTCAGAAACGACAGTACGACGAGGCCATCGCCGAACTCCAGAAAGGAGTCGCGCTCTCGGGAGGTGGCGCGGCGCAGCTGGCGGCCCTGGGATATGCGTACGCTGTCGCGAATCGCCGGGCCGAGGCGCTCGCGATCGTCGAGACACTCGAGCAGCGGTCCCGGGAGCGCTACGTGCCCCCCGCGATGGTCGCCGGCGTCCTTTCCAGCCTGGGCGAGCGGGACCAGGCGCTGGCATGGCTCGAGAAGGCCCTCGAGGAGCGGGACCCCTGGATCACGAGCCTCAAAGTGGAGCCCATGTACGACGCACTCCGGTCGGACCCGCGATTCGTCGATCTTCTGCGCCGCGTCGGGCTGAATTGAACGCAGTGCCGCTCAGGCCACCGCGGCTCCGCCGTCCCCGGCGCTCTGGGGGACCTTTCGGCGCTACCATTTACCCGTGAATCGTGTCGTCGCGGCGCTGACGCGGGCAGCCGAAGAGGGGCTCATCCCCCCGGGCTCGTCCGTCCTTCTTGCCGTCTCTGGCGGCGCCGATTCCATGGCGCTCTTCTGCGGCTGCCTCGAGGCCGCCCGCAAGACGGATTGGAGGCTGGCGGTCGCGCATGTCCACCACGGCCTTCGCGGCCGGGAAGCGGACCGCGACCTCGCGTTCGTGCGCGAGCAGGCCCGCCGCGCGGGACTCCCCTTCCTCTTTCGCCGGCGCGAGGCCGCGCACGTCGCGCGCGCGCTCGGGATCTCCCCCGAAGCGGCCGCCCGCCATGTTCGCTACGAGGCGCTTCGCGAAATGGCTCGGGAAGCGGGATGCGATCGCATCGCGATGGCGCACCAGAAGGAGGACGTGGCGGAAAGCGTGCTCCTCGCGAGGCGCCGGGGCGGCGGAGTCGCGTCGCTCGCCGGCCCGCGGGAACGCCGGGACGACGGGGTCGTGCGACCGCTGCTCGCGGTCTCGCGCCGGGAGATCCTGGCGCATCTCGCCGATCGGGGAATCAGCTACCGGCGCGACTCCTCGAACGGCGACCTGCACTTTGCGCGCAACCGCGTACGCCGCTCGCTCGCGTCCGCGGACACCGAGACGGGCTCCGATCCCATCGACGCTCTGGCCCGGGAGGCCAAGCGCCACGCGGCGAATCGAAGACGCATCGACCTCGAGTTCGAGCGGGAGGCCCCGGCGCGGCTCGCGCGGGCGCCGGGCGCAACGGTGGCCGACGCGAACTGGCTCGCGTCGAGCCCCCGCGAGCTCGCCCGGCGGGCGCTCGAGGAGGCGTCTTCCCCGTTCGCGCGTCCCGGCCGGCCGCCCTTGACCGGCCCCGAGCGGGAGCAGATCCTTAACCTGCTCGCCGTCGGAAACGATTTTCGCTTCGAGGCGGGCCGGCGGATCCGATTCGAGCGCCACGGACGGCTGCTGCGAATCTGCCCGAGGCCGAGCCGTGCCGTGCCGGTCGACAGGACCGACCCGCGAGCGTAGGATTCTCCAAGCACGGCAGGAGACAATCGAGGACGCATGGACGCGCTCACTCTGGAGAGACGCTTCGAGCCCGAGCGGATCGCCGCCCGTGTGGCGGAAGTGGCCCGCCGGATCGACGAGGACTTTCGGGACCGGTCCCTGATGCTCCTGGCGATCCTGAAGGGCGGCGCCTTCTTCGCCGCCGACCTGTCGCGCCGCATGACGACGCCGCTCGTGCTCGAGTACGTCAGTGTGCGGCGGGCGGAGGGCGCCGACGAGATTCTCCAGATCGATTTCGCGACCGGGTTCGACGTCGCCGGCAAATCCGTTCTCCTTCTGAAGGACGTCGTCAACACCGGCGTCATCGAGACCTACCTCTCCGACCAGCTTCGCGGAGGCGGCGTCGCGAGCGTGCGCATCGCGGCCATCATCGACAAGCCGCACGAGCGCAAGACCGATCTCGGCGTGGACTATTCGCTTTTCACCTCCGAAGGGGGGACCTTCGTGGGGTACGGCATGGAGTACCAGGGACGCCACGGAAGCCTGCCTTACGTGGCCGAAATCTCGCCCGGGCAATAAATTCCGGCTATCCTCCGTTATGCTGATGTCCTGGCTCGGAGAGCCGGAGGAGAGCACCCGTTGAACGCCACCATCAAGAACCTGCTCGTTTGGATGGTCATCCTCGTGTTGATCATTCTGGCCTGGAACGTCTTCAAGACCGGCGCCACGACCGTCGAGGAAGTCACCTTCTCTCAGTTCATGGATCAGGTCGCCCAGGGGCACGTCCAGAAGGTCACCCTGCGCGGCGACGAGATCCGCGGGGTCTACGCCCCCTCGGCGGGAAAGCGCGAGCCGGCTTTCAAGACCTACGCGCCCAACTACCCGAAGCTCGTGGAGGACCTGCGCGAGAAGGGGGTGGGCATCGAAGTCATGCCGATGAAGGACTCGACCTTCGTCTCGGCCCTGGTCATGTACGGGCCGCTGATCCTGTTGGTGGCGATCTGGTTCGTGATCATGCGGCAGATGCAGGCGGGCGGGAACAAGGCCCTCTCCTTCGGCAAGTCGCGCGCCAAGCTGCTCACCCCCACGCAGAAGAAGGTCACGTTCAAGGACGTCGCGGGCGTCGAAGAAGCCAAGGTGGAGCTGCAGGAGATCATCGAGTTCTTGAAGGATCCGCAGAAGTTCCAGAAGCTCGGTGGAAAGATTCCCAAGGGCGTTCTGCTGATCGGCCCTCCGGGCACGGGCAAGACCCTTCTTGCCCGGGCAGTGGCCGGCGAGGCGAACGTACCCTTCTTCACGATTTCGGGTTCGGACTTCGTCGAGATGTTCGTCGGCGTGGGCGCTTCGCGGGTGCGCGATCTCTTCGAGCAGGGCAAGAAGAACGCGCCGTGCATCATCTTCATCGACGAGATCGACGCCGTCGGGCGGCACCGGGGAGCGGGCCTCGGGGGCGGACACGACGAGCGCGAGCAGACGTTGAATGCCCTGCTCGTGGAAATGGACGGATTCGACACGAACGAGGGCGTGATTCTGGTCGCGGCCACGAACCGGCCCGACGTGCTCGACCCGGCGCTGCTGCGGCCCGGCCGTTTCGACCGGCGCGTGGTGGTCGACAGTCCGGACCTGCGCGGGCGCGAGCAGATCCTGAAGGTACACACCCGGCAGACGCCGCTTGCCGAGTCGGTCGACCTCTCGGTCATCGCCCGGGGCACGCCGGGCTTCTCGGGAGCGGACCTCGCCAACCTCGTCAACGAGGCGGCGCTGAATGCGGCCCGATTCAACAAGAAGAAGGTCGAGATGATCGACTTCGAGTACGCCAAGGACAAGGTCATGATGGGCCCCGAGCGCAAGTCCATGATCATGACCGAGCAGGAGAAGCGCAACACGGCCTACCACGAGGGCGGGCACGCGCTCGTGGCGGCGATGCTGCCCGACGCCGACCCGCTGCACAAGGTGACGATCATTCCGCGCGGCCGGGCCCTCGGCGTGACGATGCAGCTGCCGGCCGAGGACAAGTACTCGCACACCAAGGAGTACCTGGAGTCGACGATCACCGTCATGATGGGTGGGCGGATCGCCGAGGAGAAGTTCCTGGGCCACATGACGACGGGCGCCGGCAGCGACCTCGAGAAGGCGACGGATCTGGCCCGCAAAATGGTCTGCGAATGGGGGATGAGCGAGCTCGGCCCGCTCACCTTCGGCAAGGTCGAGGGCGAGATCTTCCTCGGCCGGGACTTCGGCCGCACGCAGGACTACTCCGAGGGTACCGCCAACCAGATCGACGCGGAGGTCAAGCGGATCGTGACGGCCGCCTACGACCGCGCGCACGGCATCATCACCGAGAACGAGAAGTCGATGCACCGGCTCGCCCGCGCGTTGCTCGAGAAGGAAGTGCTGGACGGCGAAGAGGTGCTCCAGATCATCGCCGAGGAGACCGGCATCGACATCGCGAAGCTGCGCAAGGCCGGACCGCCGAAGCCGCCGATCGTCACCCCGCCCGGCACACCCGAGGTCGCCGGGGGCCAGGTCGGACCGCTCGTTCCGGAGCCGGCCTAGCTGTGAATTCTCAAGACGTTGTTCACCCTACCGCCCCCTCTGAAGAGTCCCCAGGCTCAGAATTCCCCTCTCCCGCCGGGAGAGGGGGTCCGCATGACCCGCCCTGGCTGTGAACAACGTGTTGAGAAACGACACCTAGGGCCCTCGCCTCTCGTGACGTCGGAGCCATGACCATCGCGGAGGCGTTTCTTCCCGAGTTCGACTCCGAGGTGGCGCCGACCCGGCGCCTGCTCGAGCGGATCCCGATGAATCGCCTCGACTGGAAACCCCATCCGAAGTCCCGATCGCTCGGGGAGCTGGCCACGCACGTGACCGAGAACATGCGGTGGGGCGTTCGCTTCAGGAAGGCCGAGTTCGTCGTCGGAAGCGAGAAGGCCCCCGAATTGCGCACTCGCGAGGCGCTTCTGGACCGTTTCGATCGAAACGTGTCGGAATCGCGCGCCTCGATCGGGGCAACGAGCGACGAGGAGATGCTGCAGCCGTTCATCGTCCGGCGACCCAACGGCGAGGTGTTTTTCGAGCTCTCTCGGCGCTCGGCGATTCGCCGCCTCCTTCTGAACCACGTGATCCATCACCGCGGTCAGCTGACCGTGTACCTGCGCCTCCAGGACGTGCCCCTGCCTTCGGTCTACGGGCCGACGGCCGACGAGTCTCTTTAGGACTCGTTCAGGCGGCCGCCCGGGCGCCACGGTAGTATTCCGGGCGCTCCTATGACCCTTCCGGAGGGCACCCGCCTCGGCCCCTACCGCATCCGGTCGCCCCTCGGCGCAGGCGGCATGGGAGAGGTCTACCGGGCTCACGACACGCGGCTCGATCGCAGCGTGGCGATCAAGGTCCTGCCCGAGCGGCTGGCCACAGATGCGGAGGCGCTCGCCCGCTTCGAGGGGGAAGCGAAGGCCGTCGCCGCGCTCTCGCACCCCAACATCCTCGCCATCCACGACTTCGGCAAGAGCGGGGAGATTTCCTACGCCGTCACGGAGCTGCTCGACGGGCAGACGCTGCGGCGGAGGCTCTCCGAGGCGGTGATTCCGCCGCGAAAGGCAATCGCCTACGCCCAACAGATCGCCCAGGGCCTCGCCGCCGCGCACGACCGCGGGATCGTCCACAGGGATCTGAAACCCGAGAACCTGTTCGTGACGGTCGACGGGATCGTGAAGATCCTGGATTTCGGCCTCGCGATTCAAATCGCGACGCCGCAGGGGCCCGGGGCGAGCCACGCCCCCACGACTCCCGGACGCACGGACCCCGGCACCGTCCTCGGAACTTTCGCGTACATGTCTCCCGAACAGGTGCGCGGGCGGCGGGTCGACGCTCGGTCCGACCTCTTCGCGTTGGGCCTGGTTCTCTTCGAGATGTTGACGGGTTCCTCGGCGTTTCGGCGCGATTCCCCTCCAGAGACGATGGCTGCGATCCTGAGGGACGACCCGCCGCGGCTGACACTTCCGGGGACAGACGCCCCCGCGGATCTCGAGCAGGTCATCCTCCATTGCCTCGAGAAGCAACCGGAAGAACGGTTCCAGTCCGCCCGCGACCTGGCCTTCGCGCTGCACGTTCTCGAGCGCGACGGGACGGCCTCGCGTCCTCCGGGCTCGACGACGAGCGGAACCGAACGGCTGACCGCCTCGGGACGGGCCCGCACGGTCGCGACGGCCTCCATCGCCGTGCTCCCTTTCCGGAATCTGTCCACGGATCCGGAGAATGCCTACTTCAGCGACGGCATGACCGAAGAGATCATCAGCGCCCTGTCCCGGATCGAAGCGCTGCGCGTGGCGGCCCGCACCTCATCCTTCGCCTTCAAGGACAAGAACGAGGACGTCCGGTCGATCGGCGAGAAGCTGAGCGTCCGGACGGTGCTCGAAGGCAGTGTCCGGCGTGCGGGGGACCGGATCCGGATCACCGCGCAGCTGATCGACGTCGCCGACGGCTACCAGGTCTGGTCCGAGAACTTCGACCGGCAGATGCGCGACGTCTTCGAGGTGCAGGAGGAGATCGCCCGGGCGATCTCGGCGGCCTTGAAGGTGCGGCTGCTGGCCGGCGAGCAGACCCTCGTGACTCCGGGGACCCGCGACATCGAGGCGTACAACCTCTACCTGAAGGGTCGTTACTTCTTCAACCAGCGGGACCCCCGCCGGGCGATCGAGAGTTTCGAAGCGGCGATCGCCCGAGACCCCCGGTACGCGGCGGCCCATACGGGCCTGGCCGAGTCCTACGGCATTTACGGGTTCTACGGCGGCTTCCCGACGCGCGAGGCGTTCGGCCGCGCCCGCTCCGCGGCCAACCGCGCGCGGGAGCTCGAGCCGGACTCTCCGGACGTCCATCTTTCACTCGGCATCATCGACCACTATTACGGCTGGGACTTCGAGTCGGAGGAGCGCCACCTGCGTCGCGCCATCGCCCTGGCCCCCGAAACATCCGACGGCTACTCCTGGCTCAGCCTGCTCCTGGGCCTCGTGGGCCGCTGTGACGAGGCGCTCGAAGTTGCACGGAAGGCCGTGCGCCTCGAGCCTCTGTCCGCCAACGTGCAGACCAATCTGGCCTGGTCCTACTACGGGGTCCGGCGTTTCGACGACGCTCACCGGGAAATGGAGAAGGCCCTGGCCCTCGACGCGCAGGCGATGTACCCGCTCTGGGGAATCGGCGTTTGTCGCCAGGCGCTCGGAGATCTGCCGGGGGCGATCGAGGCCTACACGCGTTCGGTGGCTGTCACCGAGCGGCGGCTGACGTTCCCCGTCGCCCTGCTCGGCGGCGCTCTGGGCGCTGCGGGCCGCCGGGACGAAGCCGAGCGGATCCTCCGCGAGCTCGAGGAGCGGCACGCGCGGGAATATGTCCCGCCGCTGCACCTCTCCCTCATCGCCATCGGCCTTGGCCGCAAGGACGCGGCCCTCGCCCTGCTCGCGCGGGCTGGCGAGGAGCGCAATGCCCTCTTCTGGTGGATCCGGTACAGCCCGCTCTTCGATTCGCTTCGCTCGGACCCGCGATTCGCGGCGCTGCTCGAGGGCATCGCGTCCGAGTAGGAGTTCCGCGGCTCGAAGACCGGCTCGGAGGCGTCACCGGTTACACTCCCGCCGTGCCCGTCGCCGCAGACCTCGTTTTCCCCGCAGAGACTCGCGAGTCCCTGGCCGAGATTGCAGGATGGGATCAAGTCCGCCTGCCGAGCTTCGCGGCGGGCGATTTTCCCGTGGACGTCGTGCGCTTCGCCGGCTCCTCCTCCCCGCCCCTCGTCGTTTCCCGGGCCCGCCGCGCCGACACGCTCCGCGCCCTGCCGGCGAGCCTTCGGGAGCGGGCCCGAGCGGTCTTCGAGCGGATGGAGCGGCCCGCCCAGCGCCTGTACCTGGCAGGCGGCGCGCACCTCGACTTCTCGGCCGGGCCCGCCGTGATGGGTGTCCTCAACGTCACGCCCGACTCCTTTTCCGACGGCGGCCTCCACTTCGACCGGGGCCGCGCGGTCGAGGTGGCGCTCGAGATGTTCGCCCAAGGCGCCGCCATCGTGGATGTCGGCGGGGAGTCCACCCGCCCTGCGACCTACGAGGCGGCGGCCGAGGTCAGCGTCGAAGAAGAGCTCGGGCGTGTGGTCCCCGTCGTTTCCGGCATTCGGAAGGCAACCGGCGCCCCTCTCTCGGTCGATACGCGGAAGGCCGCGGTCGCGCGGGCCGCGCTCGACGCCGGTGCCGTCGCCGTCAACGACGTTTCCGCACTTCGGCACGATCCCGCGATGGCATCGACCGTGGCCGGCGGCCAGGCAGGACTGATCCTGATGCACATGAAGGGCGACGACCCGCGGCGGATGCAGGACGACACCGCCTACGACCATCCGGTCGCCGACATCGCGTCGGCGCTCGCGTCCGCCGCCGAGGCCGCGCTCGCCGCGGGGCTTGCGGCCGACCGCATCGCCGTCGACCCGGGCCTCGGCTTCGGCAAGAGCCCCGAGGGAAGCCTGCTCCTGCTGCGACATCTGCGGGCGCTGCGCTCGCTCGGGTTTCCGGTCGCCATCGGAGCCTCGCGAAAGGCCTTCGTGCGTCGCTTCTCCGGGGTCCCCGACGACGCCTCGGCGCCCGACCGCCTGCCGGGCTCGCTCGCCGCGGCGGGCGCGGCGGCGCGCGCCGGGGCGGCTCTCGTGCGTGTCCACGATGTCGCCGGGACCGTCGCGTTTCTGCGGATGGAAAGGGCTCTGGCCGGTCCCGCGCGGACCGCCGAGTGGGCGGGAGCCTCCCGATGATCGAGCGCCTCACGGGCCCGCTGGGAGCTCTCTCGCGCCTCTCCTTCACCTGGCGGGACGCTGTCGACATCCTCGCCGTCACCCTGATCGCCTACACGCTGCTCCGCCTCATCCGGGGCACGCGTGCGATGCAAATGGCGGTGGGTCTGCTGATCGTCTTTCTCGCCTATCAGACGGCGGTCTGGCTGAACCTCGTGGCCCTTCGTGGGGTGCTCCGGACCCTGATCTTCTACCTGCCCTTCTTGATCATCGTGCTCTTCGCTCAGGAGCTGCGGCGCGCGCTCGCCGCCTTCGGCCGCACGCCCCTCTGGTTCTCGGCGTATCGGGCCGAGGAGATGATCTCGGACATCGTCCTCGCAACGACGTCCCTTTCGACGCGGCGGGTGGGCGCCCTGATCGTGCTCGAGCGCCGTGAGGGGCTGAAGACCTACATCGAGAACGGGGTCCGCCTCAATTCGGCAGTCTCGTATGATCTGCTCGTGACGCTCTTTGCGCCCGGCACACCGCTGCACGACGGCGCCGTCATCATCTCGGGCGAGCGCATCGCCGCCGCCTCCTGCTTCCTTCCGCTCTCCCTCAAGGAAAATCTCTCTCAACGCTTCGGCACGCGCCACCGCGCCGCGATCGGCATCACCGAAGAAACCGACGCCCTCGCGATCGTCGTCTCGGAAGAGCGGGGAACGATCTCGCTCGCCCGCGACGGCGAGCTGCTGGACGCGCTCGACGCCAAGTCTCTGCGCGACAACCTGCTGCGTGAGCTGGCGGCGCGAGGGTAGGGGAGGCTCCATGGCTCTCCCGCGCGCCGTTTTCCGGAATCCGGGCCTGAAGGTCCTGGCACTGGTGATCGCCCTGACGGTATGGTTCGCGCTCTCCGGCGAGCGCCGCGAGCGCACCTCCGAGCGCAGCTACCATGTCCCCCTGTCGATCGTGAACATTCCGCGGCGCACCCTGATCGCGTCTCCTCTGCCGGCCTCAGTGGACATCCGGCTGCGCGGCCCGTTCACCGCCCTCCGCCAGCTCGAACCCGACAAGCTCGAGGCGGTCCTCGACCTGTCGAGCGCGCAGCCGGGCGAGCGCGTGTATCGCCTGACCGCCGAGGACGTCAACGTTCCCCCCGACATCGAAGTCATTTCCCTCGCTCCCCAGGCGATTCCGTTCCTGCTCGATACCCTCGAAGAGAAGCAGATTCCCGTCACCCCGGAGGTGACCGGACAGCCGGCCGCGGGAATGCGGATCGCCGACGTGCGAGTGGAACCGGCCGCCGTGAGAATCGAGGGTCCGGCCGGCGCCCTCTCCCGGATGAGCACGGTTCGCACCGTGCCCGTCTCCGCCGACGGGCGCTCCGCCACCTTTTCGACCCCGGCGGCCGTGCTCGCGACGGGGCCAGGAATCCGCGTGCGGCAGAGCCCGGTCGTCTCGGTGACGGTCGTCCTCGTGCCCGAGCCCTCCCCCGCGCCGACCACGCCGGCGAAACGTCAAGGGAGCGCCGGATGAGGCTCTTCGGCACCGACGGCCTGCGGGGGCGCGCGGGGGTCTTCCCGCTCGACGCCGCCTCTCTGGCGCGGATCGGGCAAGAGCTCGGCCGGCGCGTGCGGGCCGGGGGCCGCTCTCCCATCGTGCTCGGAGGCGACACGCGCGAATCCACGCGCGACATGATCGGACAGCTCGCCAGCGGGCTTGCGGATGCCGGCTGCGACGTGGCCTGCGCGGGCGTCATGACGACGCCCGGCGTCGCGGAGCTCGTTCTCGCGTGCCGCGCCGGGGCCGGAGTTTCAGTGTCCGCCTCGCACAACCCGTACGAGGACAACGGCGTCAAGATCTTCGGTCCCGACGGCCGAAAGTGGCCTGATTCCGAGGAGGAGGCCCTCGAGAAGATCCTGCTCGCCTCGAAGGGGGAAGCGTCCGGCGTGCTGCGGGACGCGGAGGCGGCGGCGCCGCCGACCGACCCGAGGCTCTCCGAGACGTATCTCGAACGGCTCGCGGCCTACATGCCGGCGCACCTCGATGGTCTCCCTATCGTCCTCGACGCGGGAAACGGGGCCGCGTTCGCCCTGGGCCCGGCGGCCCTCGAGAGGGCGGGCGCGCGCGTGACGGCCATGTCCGTAGAGCCGGACGGCCGCAACATCAACCACGGCTGCGGTGCCCTCCATCCGGAAACGATGGCGCGGCGGACGCAAGAGACCGGCGCCGCCATGGGCGGGGCCCTGGACGGCGACGCCGACCGCTCCATCTTCGCCGACGAGAAGGGCCGGATCCTGGATGGCGACGACGTGCTCTGGATCGTCGCCCGCGAATGGAAGCGGCAGGGACGGCTGGCCGCCGGAGGAGTCGTCGGGACCGTGATGTCCAACTTCGGGCTGGAGGCCGCCCTCGAGCGGGAGGCGATCGCCTTTCACCGCGCGTCGGTCGGCGACCGCAACGTGGCCCGCCTCATGGAAGAGACGGGGGCGACGATCGGCGGCGAGACCTCCGGCCACATTCTGCTGTCGCTCTCGCCGGCGGGTGACGGCATCCTGACGTGCCTCACGCTCGCACGGATCCTCTCCGAGAGCGGCGGCCGTCTCTCGAGTCTGGCCACGCTCGAAAAGGTGCCGCAGGCGCTGCGCAACGTGCGGGCCGCGAGGCGGATTCCGCTGGAAGAGCTTCCGGCGATCCTGGCCGCGGCGCGGCGGGCCGAGCGGGCCCTCACGGGCCGGGGGCGCGTTTTCCTGCGCTACTCCGGCACCGAACCGCTGCTGCGGATTCTCGTGGAGGGGCTCGACGAACGGGAGGTCCTCTCGGTGGCCGAGGAGCTCGAAACCGTCGCGAAGAGAGAGCTGCCTCTTTGAGGGGCGCAAGCCCGTGAGCCGGTCGGCCTCCGTTCGGGCCATCCTCTTCGATGCGGGCGGCACTCTCCTACACGTAGACGGCGAACGATTCTGCGCCGCGGCCGACCTCGCCTGGAACGAGGCCCTTTTCGAGGCCGCGGAGAACGTCGCGATCGCCGCCGTCCAGCGATTCGTGAGGTCGCACCCCGGCTCGACCGACGCCGAGCGTCTTCCCCTGTTCCTGGCCACGATCCTGGAAGGTCTCGGCATGCCCTCGCGGGCGCGGCCGGAGGCGGCACGCGCCATCGGGGCGGAGCACCGTCGATCGAACCTCTGGTCCCGCGCCTACCCGGACGCCTCGAACACGTTGTCGGCACTGCGCTCCCGCGGATACCGGCTGGGCGTCGTCTCCAATGCGGACGGCCGGGTGCGAGGCCTTCTCGACCGCGCGGGACTCTCCCCTTTCTTCCAGCTGGTGGTCGACTCCGCCGAGGCGGGCGTCGAAAAGCCGGACCCGCGCATCTTTCTGGCGGCGACCGGCCGGCTCGGCCTTCCGCCCGGGGAGTGTGCCTACGTGGGCGACATTTACGAAATCGACGTCGTGGGGGCCCGGCAGGCGGGCCTCGAGGCGGTCTTGATCGGTCCGGCCGACGCGCCCTCCGGCGTGCCCAGGGTCGAGAACCTGACGGCGCTGCTCGCGCTTTTTCCGGGCGCCTGACCCGCGCTTCCTACCGTTCCAGGTCCGGGATCTCCCCGACCACGCTGTTGGGCTCCTGGAAGATCAGCGCCGTTCCAGCCACCGGCAGCAGGACCGCGTGATTGCGGTCGGCAAAGTCCAGCCAGACCTCATAGTACCCGTGGGGAGAAACGGCGATCAGGCGGCCCGGCTTGTTCTTCAGCTCGAGAGCCGGGCAGAACACGATGACACGAGCGGGTAAGTCCAAGCGATCCTCCCCGGTGCGCCGGCGGTGCGCCCGTCACCCCCCGATTATCTCAAGCATCTCCGGCCACGTCACCACGCGAACCCCCAGCTCCCGGGCGCGCTCGAGCTTCGAGCCGGCGGCCTCGCCCGCCACGAGGAAGTCCGTTTTCCGCGATACGGATCCCGAGACCTTCGCCCCCGCGCCTTCGAGCCTCGCGGCCGCTTCTTCACGTCCGATGCCGGCGAGGATGCCCGTGATGACGGCGGTCTTGCCCGAGAGCGGGCCCCTCGCGGGAGGGGCTCCAGACCCCTCGAGGAAGTTCAATCCGTGCCGCCGGAGCCGCTCGACGAGGTCCCGGTGGCGCGGGTGGGAGAACCAGGCCGTCACCGTGGCCGCCGTGTTGGGACCGATCTCCTCGACGGCCTGGAGCTCCTCGGGCCCGGCTTCGGCCAGGCGGTCGAGCGTCCCGAAATGGCGCGCGAGACTTCGGGCGGCCTTCTCCCCAACGTGCCGGATGCCAAGGGCGAACACGAGCCGAGAGAGCTCGCTGGCCTTGCTGCGGACGATCTCGTCCATCAGATTGGCGGCGGACTTCTCGCCCCAGCGCTCGAGCCTCACCAGGTCCTCGGCCTTCAAGTCGTAGATCGTGGCTACGTCCCGGAGCAGGCCGGCACCGACCAGCTGGTCGATGAGCTTCTCCCCGAGACCCTCGATCCGCATCGCGCGGCGCGAGCAGAAGTGCCGGAGCGCCTCTCGCACCACCGCCGGGCACCCGGGGTTCACGCAGCGCGAGGCCACTTCTCCTTCCTCCCGCACCACCGGATCGCCACAGGCCGGGCAACGGTCCGGCATGACGAAGGGCGGCGCGCCGGCTGGACGCTTCTCGAGAAGAACGCGGACGACTTTGGGGATCACATCGCCGCCCTTCTCGACGACCACGGTGTCGCCCACCCGCACGTCCTTGCGGGCGAGATCCTCGTAGTTATGAAGGGTTGCCCGCTTGACCGTGGTCCCGCCAAGGGAGATCGGATCGAAGAGCGCCACGGGCGTGAGCGTGCCCGTACGGCCGACACCCGCCGAGATCTCGCGGACGACGGTGACCGCCTCCTGCGCCGGATACTTGTAGGCGAGGGCCCAGCGCGGAGACTTCGCCGTCGATCCGAGCTCGGCCTGAAGAGTACGGTCATCGACCTTCACGACGACGCCGTCGGTCTCGAACTCCAACGCATGGCGTTTCTCGGCCCACTCTTCGAGGAAGATCCGCACCTCCGCAAACGACATGCACCGGCGCCAGTGCGGGTTGACCGGAAAACCCCAGGCGCGCAGCCGCTCGAGGGTTTCGGCCTGCGTGCCGGGGGGTGCCGAGGCCTCCGCGATCGCGTAGAGCCAGCCTCCGAGCCGGCGGCGGGCGGTGACTCGAGAGTCGAGCAGGCGCAGGGTTCCCGCCGCGGCGTTGCGCGGGTTGGCGAAGAGCGGCTCGCCCTCGGCCTCACGCTCGGCATTCAGCCTCGCGAACGCCTTCTTGGAGTAGTACACCTCGCCGCGCACCTCCAAGGGCCCCGCCTCGGGAATCCGGAGGGGGATCGTGCGGATCGTTCGGACGTTGTCGGTGACGTCTTCGCCCCGCACTCCGTCCCCCCGGGTCGCGCCGCGGACCAGCACGCCCTCTTCGTAGCGCAACGACACCGAGAGGCCGTCGATCTTGAGCTCCGCCACGTAAGCCTCGGGCTCCGATCCTCCGAGCGCGCGGCGAAGACGGGTGCGCCAGGCCTCCGCCTCCTCCCAGGAGTACGCGTTCTCGAGCGACAGCATCGGCGAGACATGCGTCACCGTGGCGAACCCCTCGGCCGGCTCTCCCCCCACGCGGCGCGCCGGAGAGTCGGAGGAGGCCAGCTCCGGAAATTCTTCTTCGAGGGCGGCCAGCTCGCGCATCAGAGCATCGAACTCGGCGTCGGTGATCTCCGGGCGGCCTTCGACGTAGTAGAGACGCTCGTGCCGCGACAACTCCCGCGCGAGTTCGCGAGCGCGGCGCACGGCCGACGGCGGGGCGGCCGGGCGTTCCTCCCCTTCCGCTCCTCCGCCGCCGGGCGGTTTGCGCGATGCGGCCCTTCCCATCGGCCGCATGCTACAGTCTGGCCAATGTTCGGGGCAAAAACCCGACTCGCGTTTCTCGCTCTAGGGGCGCTCTCGTTTTCCACATTTCTGTCGGCGCGGGAATGGACGCCTCCGATCGCGTCCTACGAGATTTCGTGCCGGTTGGACCCCGACAAGAAGACCGTCTCGGGCTCGCAGATTCTGACCTGGACCAACCGCACGACACGTCCGGCGGCCACGCTCCAGATGCACCTCTACCTGAACGCCTTCCGAAACACGCTTTCGACCTACTGGCGGGAAACCTTCCACAACGGCGACGCCACCCGCTTACCGGATTCCTGGGGATCCATCGAACTGACCCGCATGACGCTCTCCTCCGACGGAACGGATCTGCTCGCGACGCTGCGCTACCTGGCGCCCGACGACGCAAATCCCGACGACCGAACGGTCGCCGAGGTCGACCTGCCGCGCCCGGTCGAGCCCGGCCAAACGATCGCGGTGAGTATGGATTTCGTCTCGCGGCTGCCGCGAGTCATCAGCCGCACGGGCTACAAGGGCGACTTCTTCCTCGTGGCCCAGTGGTTTCCCAAAGTCGGCGTTCTGGAGCCGAGCGGATGGAACTGTCATCAGTTCCACGCCGAGAGCGAGTTCTTCGCCGACTTCGGGAACTACGACGTGACCATCGAAGCGCCCGCGCGCTACAAGGGAAGGATTGGAGCGACCGGGTCCCTCGTGTCGCAGAGGGAGACCTCCGACGGCCGCGTCTTCCTTCGGTTCCGCCAGGAGAGCGTCCACGATTTCGCCTGGACGGCGGACCCGGGCTTTCTCGTCCGGCGCGACATCTTCCGGGAGCCGGGCATCGGGGACGTGGAGATCCTGCTGCTCCTCCAGCCCGAGCACGCGGCCCAGACCGAACGCCACCTGCACGCGGTCCACGCGGGGCTCGAGGGCTTCGGCCGCCTGCTCGGGTCGTACCCCTACCCCACCCTCACGGTCGTCGATCCTCCGTGGGGCGCGCGCGCCGCCGGCGGCATGGAGTACCCGACCCTGATCACGGCGGGAACCTCGCTCGTCGCGCCGGCCTCCCTTCAGGCCCCGGAAGCGATCATCCTGCACGAGGTCGGCCACCAGTATTTTTACGGTCTGCTCGCCTCCAACGAGTTCGAGGAGCCCTGGTTGGACGAAGGCTTCACGACCTACGTCGCCGATCGCATCCTCAAGGCCGTCTACGGGGACCGGCGGTCGGCGTTGGACGTCTTCGGAATCCCGTTCCCGCTCGGGATCGACGTCCGTCTCCCTCTGGACAACAACCGGCGCTACTTCGCGGACGCCACCGCTGATCCCCTCGGAATTCCGAGCTGGAAATTCCGGAGCGACCGGATCTACGCGGCCCTGGCATACAGCAAGGCGGCGCTCGCGCTGGCGACGATCGAGCGAATCGTCGGCCGGCCCGCGATGGATCGGGCGCTGCGCCTCTATTCCGACCGGTTTCGTTTCCGGCACCCGAAGACCGGAGACTTCATCCGCGCGCTTTCGGACGCAACCGGACAGGACACGCGGTGGCTCTTCGACCGCACGTTCTTCTCCTCGGGGAGGGTCGACGACGCCGTCATCGAGGCCAGGACGGAGCGGGCGCAACGGCCTCACGGCCTCTTCGAGAAGGACGGAGCCCTCGCGCCCGGCCCGGCAGCGGGGCTCGCGCGCACCCGGGGCTGGGACAGCCTGGTGACCGTGGTCCGACGAGGAGACGTGGCTCTTCCCGTCGACGTTCTGCTCAGATTCGAGGGCGGTCGCAGCTATCGGGCGCGGTTCGAGGGACAGGAACGCTGGAAGCGGTTCCGTGTCGAGAACGGACCCCGCCTGATCGAAGCCGTCCTCGATCCCGACGAGAAGATCCTGCTCGACGCCGACCGCACCAACAACGGCCGGCGGCCTGAGGCGGACCCGCGCGCTGCCAGCCGGTGGACGGCCCGCGCGGTGTTCTGGCTCGAAAACTTCTTCGACTTCGCGACGGTGGCCTGGTGACCCGGCCGACGGCGACTTCTTGTTTCGGCCGGGGGCTGCGTCTATCGCTCTCCAAGCCCTACCTCGGCCTGTCCCTCTGGCTGATCCAGTTGCTGCTCGCCGCCGTGCTCGTCCTGCCGGTCTCCAACTCCCTCCATGCGAACCTCGACCACTCCCCGGTTGCCGAACGCATGATCGGCGTTCCCGACTACGGGTGGTGGGAGACATTCCGGCGAACGCATCCCGACCTGCTCGGCAACTTCGGCGAGGTTGCGGAAGGGTTGCTCTCGCCCGAGGGCGTCGAGTCCTCGAGCCTCGACGGCCTGCGCGGGATCGGCGCCGCCGCCTTCTCCCTGGCCCTCCTCGCCATCGTGCTCCACGCCTTTTCGCTCGGAGGCCTCCTCGGAACGCTGCGCGAGCCCTCGAGCTCGCTCGTGACGTTCGGCCGCGAGGGGATGCGGCGTCTGCCGGTGTTTCTGGCCTTCACCCTGGCGGCTTTCGCTGCAGCCCTCGCCTCCTACCGGTGGATTTACCTCGAAACGGGCAAGGCGCTTCAGCAACGGGTGAACGACTTCTCGACCGAGGGCCAGGCGCTCGCGGTCACCGGCCTGCGGTTGCTCGCGCTCGCTCTGGCGCTTTCGGCCATCAAGCTCGCGACCGACTCGGTGCGCGCGATCTGGGTGGCGCGGCCGGACCTGCCTCCCGTGTCCCGCTTCCTGATGGGCCTGGGCGGAGCGCTCGCGAGATCGCGCCGCCTTTTCGGCGTGCTGCTCTGGTACGGCGCCATGACGGGCGGCCTGTACGTTGTCTGGATCATCCTCGATCCCCCGGCCGGCGGCGAGGCCCGTTTCGCTCTGGTTCCGCTGATCCTGACCCAGCAGGTCTTCGTCTTCGTGCGGTCTCTCGTGAAGGTCGGGTACTATGCGGCCATCTCCGAAGCGCTGACCCGCACACCCTCCCCGGAATACTCCTACCGCCCGAGCGCCGGAGAGCCCGCCGCCTCAGGGAAGACGGAAGTTGCTGACGACGGCGCTCTCCAGGGCCCGCCCGCCGGCGTCTAGGCGCACGCGGTAGAGGAAGGGCCGGCGCCGCAGCGCGCCGTGTCCGTCCACCTCCCAGGGGCCGGCGAACCAGGGCAGGAAACGAAGGTCCTCCCAAACAATCACCGTTCCGCCGTCGGGCGCGGATCGCACGAGGGCCCGCGGAAAGCGGGCGAACTGGAGGTACCCTTCGACGTCGGGAAGGGCGCGCGCCACCTCCAGAGCGGCCGAAGGCGCTGGCTGCGAGAAGCGCCGGATCGACATGCGCTCGGGCGGCGGGTAGAAGTCCGAGAGGCTCTGGAGCACGTCTGAGAGACGGGCCGGCGGACGCGGGTTCGAGGCCCCACGGGCGAACGGTCCCACGTCGAAGAAACCCACGTGCACCGAGTCGGGGTGGTCCGACAGGCCAAGCCAGCGGAAGGGCGAGAGAAACTGCGGCAGCGCGGCGACGTGCGCGCTCGGAGGAGGTCGGTCGAATCGTTTCCATGCCTCGAGAGCCCGCGCGTGCATCGCCGCACAGAAGCCGACATAGGCGGCGAGGAGGGCGGCGCCCCCGAAAGCGATCGCCCGGCTTCGGGTTCGCCAGAGCAGGCTCGCGAGAAGTGTCGCGGCCGCAATTCCGGAAAAGACCGGGTCCAGGATGAAGACCCAGTCCAGGGAGTAGCGCGTTCGCGAGAGCGGGAAGAAGAACATCGTGCCGAAGGAGGTGATCCAGTCGAAGAGAATGTGCGACCCGATACCGATGCCCGCGAAGAACCACAGCCTAGAAAGCCGCGCCTTGCGGAAGACGAGCCGGCTGGCGAGGGCCACGCCCAGCGCGAAAACCGGAAGCAGGAGGAAGGAGTGCGTCCAGCCCCGATGAAAGCGCAGGTACTCCAGCCGCGTCCGAAGGAAGAGGATGTCGAGATCGGGAAGCATCGCGGCGATCATTCCGGTCCAGAGCGCCGCGCGCGCGGCGGAACGCTCGGAAGAAGCGCGCGCCAGAACGGATCCCGCCAGGCCGTGAGTCAGCGTGTCCACAACGACAAGATGATACCGGCGAGGCCGGGGCGGCACCCGGGTCGGCCGGCCCTATAATCAGGCCGTGAACAGCGTACTCCTGGTCGACGACACAGGCCTCTTCCGGGAGGCGGCCGAGGCGATGGCGCGCCGGACTTCGTGCCGCGTCCTGACGGCCGCCGGCGGCCCGGAGGCCCTCGCCGTGGCCCGGCAGGAAAAGCCCGACGTCATCTTCCTCGACTCGGAGCTCTCCGGTATGAGCGGCACCGACGTGTGCAGGGTCCTGAAGGCGGATCCGCGGCTCTCCCGTACGCCCACGATCATTGTCACCGACGATGACGGGACGGAAGTGCGACGGGCCTTGGCGGACGGCACTCTCAGCCGTTCCTTCGACAACGCAGCCTTCTTCGGAACACTCCGGCGCTTTCTCCAGCTCTTTCCGCGCAACAACGAGCGCTCCTCCGTGCAGTGGAGGGTGACCTTCTGGAGAGACGGCCGGCAGCTGCAGGGCACCATTCGGGACCTCTCGCGCGGAGGGTTCTTCGTGACGACGCCGGTCCGGTTGCCGATCGGAGCACGCATCGAGGTCTCCTTCGAGATCCCCTCCGAGCAGAACGACCGGAGCATGGTGGCCGAGGCCATCGTCGTGCGCCTAGGCAGAGACGCCGATCACGGGTTGGGTTGCCGATTCTTCCGGATCACGCAGGCCTCCCGCGCCTACCTCGAGGACTGTCTCCGTCTGCTCTCCCTGTCGGAAGTCCCGGAAGCGTCGCTGTAACCGTCGCTCGCGTTTGCGAGGGATCTGCGCCCTTCAGGCGCACCGACGAGCGGCTCGCTCGGATGCGGGCTCGACCGCCCGCCTGATCCCTCGCGGCGCACCGCGTGCGAAGGTTGTCTATCGAGGAACCAAGGAGCATCCACTCGTATCGCAAAGTGTCTCCCGACCGGAGGGAGGGAGGAAGGAGGGTTTGCGATGCGGGAGCCGCAGCGCAGCAAGGAGGCCAGGCCTCCTCGCAAGCTACGGCGACGGCCGGCCGAGATCGATCAGCTCGATTCCCGCCTGGCGCGCGACCGCGAGGGAGCGTTCATCCCGATAGAACTCGCCGTAGAAGACGCGGACGAGTCCGGCGTTGGCGATCAACTTGAAGCAGGGCCAGCAGGGGCTCGCGGTCGTGTAGATTTCGGCGCCACCGACGGAGACGCCGTTCTTGGCCGCCTGAAGGATCGCGTTTGCTTCCGCATGGACCGTCGCGACACAGTGGCCGTCCTCGATCATGCAGCCCACGTCCTCGCAGTGCGGAAGGCCGCGAATCGACCCGTTGTATCCCGTCGAGAGGATCGTTCGATCCCGCACGATGACCGCGCCCACGTGCTTGCGCGGGCAGGTCGAGCGCGTCGCCACCTGGCGGGCGATGTTCATGAAGTAGGTATGCCAGTCCACGCGCTCAGACACGCGGCGGATTATGCCCCACCCTTCGGGCCCGCCGCCCCGACAGCCCGGCCCCTGCGGCGGCGTTGTGTCAGAATCCTTTGCGCGATGAAAAGCGACCGCCGCGTAGCCGTCACGGGCCTGGGCGCCGTCACGGCGATTGGATCGAATGTGGCGGAGTTCTGGACAAACCTGACGGCCGGCGCCTGCGGCATTCGCCCTCTCTCTCTTTTCGACGCCTCCGGATATCGGACCCAAACCGCCGCCGAAGTCTCGGAGATCCCCGACGGATTCCTCTCCCCCGCCGAACGGCGCCGGATGTCGCGCGCGGATCGCATGGGGATCGCGGCCGCCGCGGAGGCCACCGCCGCGGCCGGCCTCGACCTCTCCCGGGAGGATCCGACCCGGGTGGGCGTCATCCTGGGAGGCGGGACTTCCGGGCTTCTCGACTCGGAGACCTTCTACGACCTCCACCTCCGGGGACGCAAGGGCCGGCCCTCGCGGGTGCTCAACCACCTGCCCGACGCGATCACCGACCGCGTGGCCCAGCGCTGGGGCTTGCAGGGGATCAAGTCCACGATCACGACCGCATGCTCCTCCTCGGCCAATGCCATGGGCTACGCGTTCGACGCCATCGCGGCGGGCCTGGCCGACGTCGTGCTGACCGGGGGATCCGACGTTCTGGCGCGCCTGACCTACGGCGGGTTCAATTCGCTGCGGTCCGTCGACCCGGATCCCTGCCGCCCGTTTGACCGCGAGCGCCGCGGACTCTCCATCGGCGAGGCCGCCGGGATCCTGATCTTCGAGGAGGCCGAGCACGCGAAGCGGCGCGGAGCGCCCGTGGCGGCGGAGTTCCTGGGCTACGGCGTGACGGCCGACGCCTTCCACATGACGGCGCCGGATCCCTCGGGAGCCGCCGGGGGCCGCGCGATCCGGGCCGCGCTCGAATGCGCGCAGATCAACCCGGACCAGGTCGATTACGTCAACGCGCACGGCACGGCGACTCCCCAGAACGACTCGGCCGAGACCGCCGCGCTCAAGGCTGCCCTGGGGCCGCGCGCCTGGCGGATCCCGGTCTCCTCGATCAAGTCGATGATCGGGCACTGCCTCTGCGCGTCCGGAGCCATCGAGGCGGTGGCGACCGTTCTGACCGTTCGCGAGGGAGTCGTGCCCCCCACGATCCACTACGAAAACCCGGACCCGGCCTGCGACCTCGACTACGTGCCCAACCGGTCCCGCGAGCACCAGGTCCGGATCGCCCTGTCCAACTCGTTCGCCTTCGGCGGCAACAGTACCGTCGTGGCCTTCGGCCGCGCGTAAGACCCTGCTCGCCGACCGTCATTCCCCACAGCCGCTTCCAATCGCCTTTCCATGTCTCGAGGCGTGATCACCGGAACCGGCGCGGCCTGCCCCCTCGGCCGCTCGGCGAGCGAGTTCTACCGGAGACTGCTCGCCGGCGAGAGCGCCATCCGCCGCATGACGCCGGAGGAGCGCGGCACGCTTCAGGCCACGCACGTCGCGCGTTGCGACGGTTTCACGCCGCAACCCGAGATTCCCGCCATGAAGGCGAGGCGTTTCGACCGCGGCAGCCAGTTCGCGCTGGTGGCTTGCGGCCAGGCCCTCTCCGAGGCCGCCTACGACGTCGCGAGCGACCCGGGCTCGATCGGAATCGCGGTCGGCACAGGCTCGGCGGGCGCCGGCGCCCTGACGGAATTCCTGCGCGTGCTCCTGACCGAGTCGCCGGAAGCCGCCCCGCCGTTCCACTTCGCCAATACGGTCGCCAACGCGCCGGCCTCCCAGGTTTCGATCGAGCTGAAGCTGCATGGGCCCAACGTCACGGTCACGCAGAAGGATCCCTCGGCGGTCAACGCCCTGCTCTTTGCGTCCCTCGCGATCGCGTCGGGCAAGGCCCGCGCCATGCTGGTCGGGGGCGTGGACGAATGGAATCCCGTCTATGCCCTCGGGTTCGACCGCGTCGGCGCCTTGCAGGGCGAGAAGCGCTCCTCCGGGATCGTGCAGGGAGAAGGGGCCTTCGCCCTGCTCCTCGAATCGGAGACGTCTGCGAGACATCGGGGCAAGCGTCCCATCGCCCGGCTCTGCGGCATCGGAATCGCGGGAGTCCCCACGGAGCCGTACCGCTTCGCGCCCGACCGGGAGGCCATGGGCCGGGCCGTGCGCGGCGCCCTGGCCGACGCGGGCGCCGCACCGGAGGGCATCGGGCTCTGGTTCCCTTCGCGCGACGGCGTCGAGGAGATGGACGCGGCCGAGCTCGACGCAATGCGCGGGGTCTTCGGGTCCTCTCTGCCTCCGGAAATCCTCGTCAAGCAGGCCATCGGAGAAATGGCCGCCGCCGGAGGGGGGCAGCTCGTCGCGGCCTGCCGCGCCCTCTCGGATCCGGCAGGGCCGTTCGCCCAATCGGGACGCCCGCGTCGAGCTCTGGTGAACTCCTTCGGCGCGGGCGGCAACTTTCTTTCGGCCGTCCTGGAGTCCGCCGCGGAGCCGAATCCATGAGCCGCGGGCGAGCGGAGAAGCCGCCCCTGGAGGGATTCACCGTCGAGATCCCGGTGCGCTTTGCCGAGTGCGACGCCTACGGTGTCGCCTGGCACGGGCACTATGCCCTCTACCTCGAGCAGGCTCGCGAAGCACTGACCGGGCGCTACGGTTTCACCGCCAGTCGCGCCCTCGGTCTCGGTTACAAAGTACCGATCACCCGAATGGAAATCCGCTACCGGCAGCCTGTTCTCTGCGACACGACGGTTCGCGTCACGGCGAGGCTCCGGCCGCCCGAGGTGGCCCGCCTCGTGCTCGACTACGAGATACGGGACGCCGCCGGGCGCCTCCTCGCGTCCGCCGAGACCGAGCAGGTCGTCCTCGGCGCGGATGGAGAGCTGCTCGTCACCCTGCCGGCGGCGCTCTCCCGCCTCGTGCGATCGATCCTCGCATCCCAGGAGCCGCGCGGCAGCGGAGCCCGGTAGGCCGGCGAGACCGAGCCGTGGCGCGCGTGAAGGAGCAAACGCCGAGGCGAGGCCGGGCTCTCGCCTTCCTGGCGCGCTTTGCGGGGCTCCTTCTCTTCTTTGCCGGCGCTCTCGCCCTCGCACCGGTCGACGAGGCGGTCGTTCGGCCCTTCACCGCGGGCATCGCGCACATCTGCGGCGCGATCCTCCGCGCGACCGGCGAGCCGGTCACCGTGCAGGGAACCCAGATCCGGTCCGAAACCTTCTCTGTCGAGATCGAGAACGGCTGCAACGGACTCGAAACGGTCCTGCTCTATGCGTCGGCCGTCCTCGCCTTTCCGGCACCCTGGAGGAAGCGCCTGTCGGGGCTGTTGCTCGGGATGGCCGCGATCCAGGCCTTCAATCTCCTCCGCGTCGTCACGCTCTTTTGGATCGGCGCGCATCGTCCGGCCCTCTTCCAGACCTCCCACACGGTGATCTGGCAATCCCTGGTCGTGATCTTCGGAGTGCTTCTGTTCCTCGCCTGGGCGACGCGGTCCGGCGGCGTCCGGCCCGGCGCGACCGCTTCGGGAACATGAGCCGGGCGCATCCCTTCGCCGTGCTCCCCGCCGCCGGCCGGGTGCTTGCGGGATTCGTTCTCGCCCTCGGCTTCTGGTTCGCCTTTTCCGAGCCCTACGAGAGGCTCCTGGCCGAGTCGGCGGAGCTCATCCTGCGCACCGGGGAGCGGCCGCCGATCACCCGGCTTTCCGCGCGCGGCGGAGAGATTCTGATCGAGCGCAGCGACATCGCCCCGGGAACACCAACCCCGGGCCTGCCCGCGGCGGACCTGCACTTCAACTTTGTGATGCTGGCGGCTTTCTTCGCGATCGACCGGCGGCCGTGGCGCTCGGAGAACGTCGCGGCATTTCTGATCGGATGCGGGATTCTGTTCCTCGTCCACCTGGCCGCCCTGGCCTTCCAGGTCCGTTCCGTCTACGTGACCGGCCTTGGAGACTGGAGCGCCGCCCGCTACGGCGCCACGTCTCGCGCCTTCTGGTCCTGGGGTTTCCATCTCTACCAGATCGCGGGGCGCTTCGCCGCTCCGTTCGCGATCTGGTGGCTGCTCACCCGGTCGAGGGTGGAAAAAGCCAAGGAGGCGAGGGCCGATCAGCCCTTACGGTTTCGCTCGCGGCGCAGATAGCGGTAGTCGGGAATCGTGTATTCCTTGAGCTTCGCGATCAGAGATCCTCGCGAGATGTTGAGCAGCTGCGCCCCGCGGCTCTGATTCCCCTCGACGCGGCGCATTGTGCGGTCGATGACCTCGTGCTCCACGGACTCGATGATCTTCTTCAGGTCGTCGGTCTGGCGCAGGACGGCCTCCGTGTCGCTCGGCGCGGAGCCGGAAGGATCGGGAGTCGTCGCGGGTCCGGCCGCCTTTGGACGGGGCGGCGCGGCACCGCCCGGCGAGGCCATCGCCACACCGGCCACCGCCACGAGCTCCTCCAGGAACAGAAGCGCGCGCGCCGCGAGTCTCGGGTCCTCGCGGACGAAGAGCGCGAGCACGGGCTCCTCTGCCGGCACGTCGTGCTCCACGACGAAGCTGAACATCCCGCTGACCGTATCGAGCCGCGCCACACGCTCGCCGGCTCGCGCATCCTGGAGAAGCTTCTGCGGAACCGCTGGCGCCTCGCGGAAGGTCGAAGAAAGCGGCCGGAAGACGCCCCCGGCCCAGTGGCCGATGGCCCATTCGGAGGGCGGCAGCTCGCGGTCGAGGAAGTCCACCAGACCGGCCGCCAGATCCTCCGGCGATTTCTCCGACCGGCACAGGCGATAGGCGGAAAGGCGCAGGGCGCGATACTCCACCTCGGTCGTCGGGCCGGTGGTGACCTGGAGCAGTGTCGCGGGAGCGGGCGGTTCGGCAAGCGCCAGATCGGACAGAGAGGCGGCCCGGAGGGCCGGGCGCCCGCCCAGGACCGTCAGGGTGGCCTCCCCGATCGTGATGCGGTCGCCCACTGCGATCGGGCCGCCCGTGAACTGGCGCCCGTTGACGTTGACGGCCTCCACGCCCTTGTAGAGGTCGAGGTGGTACTTGCCCTCTTGCTCCCAGATCCGAAAATGGCGGCCCGCCACACCGCGAGCCCGAACGACGACTTCATTGCCCGAAGAAGCGCCGACCGTCAAAGCGGGAAGATTGACGCGGTGAACTTCCGCGCCGCCCGTCTTCTTACGGACCTCCAAGCTCAGCATCGTTTTTCTTTCGAGTTCGCTGGACCCGAATCTACATCCTTTCTCAACCCCTCAAACACAAAAATCTCGCGCCAGTGTCCAATAGGGGGACAGCAGATCCCCGTGGCGATGGGGGCGACCCCCATACAAACGCGCCAAACGGGGGCAAAAGTGCTCGAACGGGTGGCAAACACCCCTCTGAGGCCGTGCAAAAGCCTCCGCGAGACGACCAAACGTGTTGAAAATCCTCAGAGTCCCCTCCTCGGGCAGTCATGAGCCTCCCCAACATCGCTCCGAGCGCCAGAGCTTCCGATGCCCTGTACGGTTTCGAAACAAAAATGCTCTCGAGGACCTTTCTCAATTCGTCAAAAGCACCACGATTTGGGGCGCCGGCTCGACGAACCACAAGATTTTGTGGCGGGAGCGCCACGCATTTGCTAGATTTCACTGGAAATATCGATGTTCCGACTCGAACGCGTCGAGATCGCGGGCTTTAAGTCCTTCTACGAAAAGGTAGATCTCGCCTTCCCCGGCAAGGTGACTGCGGTCGTCGGGCCAAACGGCTGCGGCAAATCCAACATCTGCGACGCGGTCGCCTGGGCCCTGGGCGAGCAGAGTGCTCGGGTCCTGCGCGGCGAACGGATGGACGACGTCATCTTCAACGGGTCCTCGCGGAGGAGGCCTGTCGGCATGGCGGAGGTGACCCTCACACTGACCCGGCGCAACGGCGGCGGCAATGGAAACGGCGATGCCGAGGAGGAGCCCGAGTCGCTTCGGATCGGGCGCCGTGTGTACCGCGAGGGCCACGGCGAGTACTTCCTGAACGACAAGCAGGTCCGGTTGAAGGACATCCAGGATCAGCTGCTCGGCACCGGGCTCGGCGTGCGCGCCTACTCCGTCATCGAGCAGGGTCGCATCGACCAGGTGCTTTCCACCAAGCCCCAGGACCGCCGGCGGCTCATCGAGGAGGCCGCCGGTATCACGCGCTACAAGCTCAAGAAACGACTCGCCGAGGCCAAGCTCGAGGAGACGCGGGGCAACCTGCTGCGGCTTTCCGACATCATCTCCGAGATCGAGCGCAACGTCGCGTCCTTGAAGCGACAGGCTTCACGCGCGGCGCGCTACAAGGAACAGACCGAGGCGCTGCGCGGCAAGCGCTCGGCGCTGCTGCGGGCGAGGCAGGACCGGCTCGTCGAAGCCGCCGCGTCCGCGACGCGCTTGCGGTCCGAGCGGCAGGACCGGGAGGCGGAGGCCACCGCTCAGCTGGCACGGGCAGAGGCGGAGCTGGCCCAGGCCCGGCTCTCCGCTGCGGAGGCGCTCGCCGAACGGGACCGGGTGCGCGCCCTCGTCTCCTCGCTCGAGTCGTCGATCGAGCGCGACGAGGCGTTGATCGAGTCGAACAGGCGGGCCGCGGAGGACCTGGCCCGGCGGCGCGAGACGCTCGAGCGCGAGGGGCGAGACTACGCCGAGGAACGCGAACGGTCGCTCCGGGAGCTCGCGGAGCTCGACGACCGCCTCGAGCGAGCCGTGGCGGAAGCGCGGGCCCGATCGCTCGACCGAGAGGAGGCCGACCGGAAAGCCTCGGCCGCCTCGGCCGCGCTGGTGGGGCTCGAGCAGGAGATCGAGCGCGCGCGCGCCGACTCCCTGAGTGCGGCGGGCGACCGTGTCATCGCGCGCAACGCCCGCCACGAGACCGACCTCGCCGCCGAGCGCCTCTCCGCCTCTCTCTCGCGGCTGGAGGCCGCGGCAGCCAAGATCACCGCCGATCTGTCGCAGCGCGAGAGCGAGGTCACCGATGCCGAGGAGGAGCACCGCCGCCTCGACGCCGAGGCGGCCGGAGCCTCCGCCTCCGTCGCCGCCCTCGAGGCGGAGCTCGGGCGGCTCGCGGCCGCGCTCGACGACGCCGAGCGCGCCCATCGGACCGCACGGGAAGCCCTCGCGGATCTGGAGCACCGCTCCGCGGCGCTCGCCGAGATCACGCGGGAGCGCGAGGTCACCGCGGCACAGGTCCGCGAGGCGCTTTCGTCGCGGGGCCACACCGTCCGAGGCAGCCTGTCGGGGCGCCTGCGTCCTCGGCCCGGCTGGGAAGAAGCCGTTGATCTGCTCCTCGCCGGCGACGCGGAAGCCCTTCTGGTCGAAGGGGACGCCGTCGACGCCCTGGCTGCAACGGGCGCCCTTCCGGCGGCGCGCGTGGTCGCTGCCGACTGGAACGGAGATTCGCCTTCCGACGGTTCCCCGGGCGGCTGGGCCTCGATCCTCGAAGACTTCACCGCCCTGACGCCGGCCGAGCGCGCGGCATTGCCGCCGGCGGTCTTCGTGGAAAGCCTTCGAGACGCCACCGAACAGGCCCGCCGCAGCCCCGGCGCCACGTTCGTCACCCGGCGCCGCGAGCTCGTGCGGGGCTCTCTTCTGCGCGTGGTTCGGACGGATCCGGCCGCCTCGGGCAGCTTCGCGCTCGCGCGCGAGCGGGCGCGGCTCGAGGAGGCGATCTGCCGGGCGCGCGCAGCCGCGCTTGCCGCCGAGGCCCTCGCGGAAAACACGCGGCGGCAAAGGGAGCAGGTCGCCTCCGAGACGCCCGCACGCCGGGAAACCGAGCGCCGGCACGCCGCCGCGCTGTCCGCCTTCCTGGGTCGGCTCGAGGAGCGCCGGGCGGAGCGCGATCGGCTGCGGCGCGAGAAGGACACGGTCGATACGGAGCGCGCGGCGCTTGCGGAGGAGCGTGCGGCGCTCGAGGTGCAGCGAGGGGCCGCGGCGCAGGAGGAGGAGGGCTGCGCCCGTCGCGAGGCGGAGGTCCGGGAGAGAACCGACGCCCTGGCCGCCCAGCTTCCCGAGGCGCGGTCCTTCGCGACGGCGGCCACGGAAGGACTCGCCCATCGGCGCACCGAAGCGGAGGTCGCGGCGGAGCGCCGGCGCGCGCTCGAGAGCGTGCGGGACAAGCTCATCGAGACCCGGGGCGCGCTCGACCGGCGCCTGAACGACGCCGAAGAGGAGGGTCGCCGCCTCTCCGAGCGCGCCCTCGAGCTCCACAACGAGGAGCAGGACGCCCGGCAGAGGCAGGCCACGAACCTCGCCGACCGCCGCGGACGTTCCGAGGAGCTCGCGCGAGCGGGGGAAGTGTCCGAGGCGGCCGACGCCCGAATCGCACGCGGCGAGGAGGACACGCGAGCGCGGCGCGCAGAGCTCGACCTCGCCCGCGAGGCGCGGTTCGAGGCGGAGGTCGCGCAGACGCGGGTGACCTCGGACCTGGACCACGTGCTCGCGGAGGCTCGCGCGGAATTCGGCGTCGAGGCTTCGGATCTCGAGCCTCCCGCCGATGCGTCTGAAGAGGCGCTCGCCGCGCTCGAGCAGGAGGCGGCGGAGCTCGCGGCCTCGATCGAGCGGATGGGACCCGTCAACGTGCTCGCCTACGAGGAGCACCGCCAGGAGACCGAGCGTCTCGTCTTCCTGACGACCCAGCGCGACGATCTGCTGCGCTCGATCGCGGAGCTGCAGGAGTCGATTCGCAAGATCAACGCCACCTCCTCGGAGCGGTTCCGCGACGCGTTCACCGCCATCAACGAGAACTTCAAGGGCGTCTTCGAACGCCTCTTCCAGGGCGGCACCGCGGAGATGCGACTTCTCGACGAAAACGACCTGCTCGAATCGGGCATCGAGATCGTGGCACATCCGCCGGGGAAGCGGAACCAGTCGATCCTCCTGCTTTCGGGCGGGGAGAAGGCCCTGACGGCCATAGCCCTTCTGATCGCGATCTTCCGGTACAAGCCTTCTCCCTTCTGCATCCTCGACGAGGTCGACGCGCCTCTCGACGAGGCCAACATCGACCGCTTCACCAGGCTCCTCAAGGACATGACCGAGGAGACGCAGTTCATCGCGATCACCCACAACAAACGGACCATGGAGACCGCGGACGCGATGTACGGTGTGACGATGGAGGAGCCCGGCTGCTCGAAGATCGTTTCGGTGCGGTTCGACTGAGCCCACCCCGTCGTTGACGGGCTCCGCGGCTTTCCGTAAGATGCCCCGCTCTCGCTCCTCGGCAGGGCCGACGTAGCTCAGTCGGTAGAGCAGCGGTTTCGTAAACCGCAGGTCACCGGTTCAAGTCCGGTCGTCGGCTCCAGATAATCCGTCGCGAAGGCTGCCGGACCGGGTGTTGCTGGCCCCACCTAAGCGCTGTCGCGCATCGGCGCCGCGCCTTCTGCTCCGGCCTTCGAGACGCCCAGCTCCGCCGCGGTCGTGTCCAGGAAACCCCGGGCAAACCGGAAGAATCGGAGGACGTCCGCAAAGTTGGTTGCGAGGCCGACAGAAATGCGGACGGCTCCGATCTGCTTGCCGTATTCCCTCCGGATTCGCGAGCGCAACTCCTGGAAGCTCATCCCCTCCCCGCCCCGGAAAAACTGCGCGATCTCGGACCGGCTGAGACCGAAGGCGACCTCGCCCGCTCCCGGGTTGCAGAAGCACCCCGTGCGGAGCGAGATCCCGGCTTCGCTTGCGAGCTCCTGGATGCGCAGGATGTCGAAGCTCTCGCCATTCGGGTCGACGAAATCCAAGGCGATCGTTCCGCCGCGGTGCTCGAGGCCGCCGGGCCCGTGCACCCGAACGAGCCGCGTTCCATTGCGGTGGACCAGGCGGCCGAGACTCGCGAGCAGCCAGCCCGTCAGGCAGCGCACGCGCTCGTGGATGAGATCGAGACCGACGGCCGACAGATGCCGAAGGCCGATCTCCACCGCCGGGAGGCTCAGGTAGTCGACCGTGCCGTCCTCGAAGGCGGCCGCGTCCCGAGCCAGGTAGTGGCCGTCGCCCTGAACCGACGCAATCTGGACCGTCCCGCCAGCAAACCACGGACGGCGCAGCCTCGCGAACATCGGCTTCCTCAGGAGCAGGCACCCGACCCCCGTGGGGTAGCCGAACATCTTGTAGAACGAGACGGACACGAGATCCGGCTTCCACCGGCCGAGATCGAGACGGTTGGTGGGAACGAACGCGGCGGCATCGAGCAGCACGTCCCAGCCTGCGGCGTGCGCCTCCTCGACGAGCTCGAGCGGATGCTGGACCCCGGTGAAGTTCGACTGGGCCGGATAGGCGAACAAGTTGTTGCGGCCCGGCCGCGCTTCGGAAAGACGCGCGGCCAGCTGCGCGCGGTCGATTCGCATTTCCGGCGGCGTCACCGGCAGGTAGGCAACCGGCGCGCCCCGGGCACGCGCGAATTCCCGGATGCCGTTGACCGAATTGTGATTGTCGTACGTCAAAAGGAACCGGTCGTCCGGCTCGAAGGGATAAGACTCGCCGGCGTGCTTGAGCGCCCCGCTGGCGTTGGGCGTGAAGATGGCGAAGTAGTCGTCCGGTGAAGCGTTGAAGTACTCGAGCACGGATGCCCGCGCCCGCTCCACCCGTTCGGTCGTCGCCAGAGATGTCGGGTTGTTGGAGTGCGGATTGCCGAAGACCCCGTCCTCGAGCAGCTCCAGGTGCTGGCGAAGCTGGCTCTCGGCGTAGAGTCCGCCTCCGGTGTAATCGAGATAGACGTGCCCCTGGCGATCCAACCGGCCGTACTCGCTCGCGCGCAGGTCGTCGAGGATCCGAGTGCTGGCGTAGGAGGGGTAGACCTGCAGGAAGGCCGAGGTAGCATCCTCCAACTCCCCCGGCACTGTCTCAGCCGCCCCACCCACGCGCACCTCCCGCTCGGCGTCAACGCCGATCATAGGGCAAGGTCGTGCCCGCGAGACGGAGCGGCGCGTCGGCCCCGCCTGAGGACTTGTGCCGTCCCGCTTGCCTCCACGCTAGACGGGCCAGAAACCGAAGGCTGCAGCGTCCGTTGGCGCCGGCCGGCGAAGGCGCAAGGTCGATACCGGTCCGCCCGGGTGGATGGGTCGTCGCCGCGACGGCCCAAAAGCCACGCGGCCGCAGGCAGATGAACGCGAAGACGCGAGGAGACCGCGCAGTGTGAGGAGGTGGAGAGCCTATCCGAAACACTCGCTCGCCATCCGAAAGGATAGGCCGGCGCCTGTTCATGGTGCCCGCACGTTTTGACATAATGTCGCCGCTTTCATGGAACTTACGACACGAGACGATGGGCGCGTCACCATCCTGACGGTCAGCGGGGATCTGGTCATTGGCGATCCGGAATCCACGTTCAAGAAGGCCGTGAACCGTCTTCTCGAGGGCGGCCGAACCCTCCTGCTGGTCGACCTGCAGCAGGTCGGCTTTTTGGACAGCTCCGGCCTGGGCGCTCTCGTGCGCGCGCTGACCCACTCGCAGAAGGAGGGGGGCCAGACCAAGCTCCTGCACGCCGGGCCCCAGATCCGTAAGCTCCTCGAGATGACCAAGCTCGACTCGGTCTTCGAGATCCACGACGACCTGGAGAAAGCGGTCTCGAGCTTCTAGAGTCGGAGAAGAGGTCATGCCGGACGATCCCGCAGGAACGCCGCCGGGAGGGCACGAGACCGGGCACCCCATCTCCGCCCTGGCGGAGCTGGCGCTCTGCGAGAATCTCGCCCAGACCTCCGGATGGGCCGCGCACTGGAGCGCCGAGATGTCGGAGGCCGACGGGGCGCTCCTCTGGGCACCGGACACGGTCCACCCGCTCTTCCTTTGCATCGGCGCGTACGGGGAGGGAACCGAGCGATTTCTGCGCCGATCCGCGCCCCGCGACGCCGGCATCATCTGGGAGCTCGTGCGGGACCGCAACCCGATTGCGCTCGAGCGGTCGGACTTCGAAAACTCCTCCGATCCCTTTCTCCAGGGCCTTTCCGAGGACGTGGAAGCCGGCGTCGCGGTGCCGTTGCAGGCCGAAGGGCTGGTCGTCGCCCTGCTGCTGCTCCTCTTCCGCCGGCAGGAGGACCCCGACGCGGCGCTCGAGAGACTATCGGGCTTCCTCGAGGACGCAACACCCGCGCTCGGACGCGCACTGCGGTCCGAGCGCAAGACCGTCGGGATGCTGCGGGCGATCGAACGCCTCACCAACCTCTACGATCTCTCAAAGGCCTTCGGATCGACGATCGAGTGGACGGAGCTGACCGAGCTGATCGTGCGAAAGGCGGCCGACTTCGTGATGTCGGAGACGGCCTCGCTCTGGCTGCTGGAGGGCGACGAGGTGGCGCTCGCCGCCTCGGCGGTCAACGACAACTATGACGTCGAAAACGCGCCCGAGTCGGTCGGCGCGACGGTCGTCGGAGACATCCTGGCGGACCAGATGGCGGTCCGGAGAAACCGGATTCCCGAATCCGACCCCACTTCCTCGGAGAGCCCCGGCTACCCGATCCACTCGCTGCTCGCCGTGCCCCTGGTCGAGGAGGAGGCCGCCATCGGAGCGCTCGTGCTCGTCAACAAGCGCGGGCGCCATCCCGAGTTCGCGCCCGAGGACGAGGAGCTGTTGCAGGACGTCTCGCGCCAGGCCGTTCGCGCCCTGCGCACCGCACGCCAGCACGAGGCCGAAAAGAAGGTCGAGGAGCTGGACGCTTTGCTCGCCGTCAGCCGCGAGGTCACCGCGACGCTCGATCTGGACAAGGTCATGCAGACGATCGTCAACGCCACCTCGGCGCTGATCACCTACGACCGCTGCGCGATCGGAATCCTGGAAGGAGGCCGGCTGCGGGTCGGCGCGATCTCCGGCGCGGCGGAGGTCGACCGTTCCAAGCCCGAGGTCCGCCGGATGGAAGAGCTGCTCCAGTGGGTCTTCCTTTCCGGGTCGGGCGTCTCCGTGACCCAGCAGGAGGACGGACGGGTCCTGGCGGATCGGCCGGAGACCGAGGAGAAATTCCGCGCGGTCTTCGCCGAGTCGGGGCTCAAGTCCTTCAACGCGTCTCTGCTCTCCGACGAGGAGGGGAAACTCGGTGTGCTCGCCTTCGAGAGCGCCGAGCCGCTCGTCTTCGACGACGATACCCGGGACCTCCTGCAGATCCTGGTCAATCAGGCCACCGTCGCCGTGCGCAACGCGCAGCTCTACCAGCAGGTCCCTCTGGTCGGCTTCCTGAAGCCCCTGATCGAAAGGCAGAGGCGCCTGCTGGCCCTGCCGAAGCGCCGCCGCGCCGCGTGGGCCGCCGTCGCCGCGGGAGTCGTCCTGCTGCTTCTGGTCCCCTGGCGCCTGCGGATCGCCGGTCCCGCCCGCATCCTGCCGACCAAGCGCGCCTCGGTGACGGCCGGAGTGGAGGGGGTCGTTGCGACCGTCGTCAAGCACGAAGGCGACCGGGTCGCCGCCGGGGACGTGATCGCGACCCTCAAGGACGAAGCGTACCGGGCCAATCTGGAAGAAGCCCTGGCAGGAGCGGCGATCGCGGACAGCGAGGTGGCGCGGCGACGGGACGAGGGAGACGCCGCCGGGATGTTCGAGGCGCAGTCGCGCCGGGACGAGCTGCGCGCGAAGGCGGTCCTGGCGCGCGAGGAGCTCAACCGCACGCGGCTGACCTCCTCGGCTTCGGGTGTCATCGTCACGCCGCGCATCGAAGAGAAGGTCGGGCAGCTCCTCGGCCGCGGCGAGGAGTTCTGCGTGGTCGCCGACCTCGATTCCGTGACGGCCGAAGTTGCCGTTCCGGAAAGCGACATTCCCCTCGTCCGCACCGGCCAGGCCGTGTCCTTGAAGCTCAATCCGTACCCGACCCGCACCTTTCCGGCGACGGTGGAACGCCTCGGAGCCCGCGTGCGGGAGGACGGAGAAGACCGGTTTCTCATCGCCGAGGCCCGAGCCGCGAACCCCGCTGGCGTGCTCAAGACGGGAATGCTCGGGACCGGCAAGGTCTGGGCCGGCCGCCGCTCGATCGCGACGCTGCTCCTGCGAAAGCCCGCGCGCTGGCTCTGGAAGAAAATCTGGCCCCTGCTGCCTTGAGCGCCAACCCGAGAGCACGACGCCTGCTCGCCGCGCACGGCGAAGCGGCCACTGCTCTGGCCCGGCGTCATGGCGCGGCGGGCGACCGTCCGGCACTGCGCCGCGACCTCGTCATCCGCCGGGTCGTGCAGATGGGCGAAGTCACCTGGGTCGTCAAGAACCCCGAGACGGTCAAGTACTACAACTTCGGCGAGTCCGAGTGGGGCCTGATCCACCTCTTCGACGGCACGCGGACCCGCACGGAGATCCTCGAAGAATACCGGGCGCAGTTCCCCAAGGATGACATCAAGCTCTCGCTCATCCTCGATTTCGAGGAGATGCTGCGCAAGATCGATCTGATCGAACAGAGCGTCGCCGAACGCAACCTCTCCCTTCTCGCCAACGCCAAGACCGCCCGGCAGCGGGCCGCCGACGAGAAGGCCGAGGGACGCAACATCTTCTTCATCCCGTTCCACGTCTTGGACCCCGACCGCTTCTTGAACCGCACGGTCCGGTACGTGCGCTGGCTCTGGACACCACCGGTCGTGCTGGCCTGGTGCCTGGGCGCGCTCTGGACCATCAGCATCTTCATCCGCCACTGGCAGCCCATCTGGACGGGGACTCTCGAGCTCTATGCCTTCCTGTCCAAGCCCCTGCTCGACGCCATCCAGTTCTTCCTGCTGCTGTCGATCATCGGGTGCATTCACGAGTTCGCGCACGCCTATGCCACCAAGATCTACGGCGGAGAGGTTCACGACATCGGCATCGCGTTGCTCTACGTCATCACCCCCGCCTTCTATTGCGACACGACCGACGCTCTGCTCTTCGAGAGCAAGTGGCACCGCCTCTGGGTGACGACTGCCGGCATCTACATCGAGGGCTTCATCTGCATGGGGGCGACGCTGCTCTGGGTCGTCTCCTACCCCGACACGTTCCTGCACGACTTCGCCTACAAGACGATGCTCTTCACAGGCGTCTCGACCGTCTTCTTCAACATCAATCCGCTCATCAAGATCGACGGTTATTACGCCCTCTCGAGCTACCTCGAGATCCCCGAGCTGCGGGAAGAGTCGCTCGAGTATCTGGGCGCGCTCTTTCAGAAGAAGGTCCTCCGCCTCCCGGTGGAGGTCCCGGAAATCTCCCGCCGCAAGCGACGCATCTTCTGGATCTACGGGCCGCTCGCCCTGGGCTACCTCGCCTTCCTGATGACTCTGATCGGCGGGCTCTTCTACAACTTCTTCTCGAAGTACTTCCCGAACCTCGCTCTGCTCCTGCTCGTGCTTACGATGCTGCGTCTCTTCCGAAAACGCGTCCGGCTCGTGACCCGGACGGCAAGGCTGTTCTATCTGGACAAGAAGGACCTACTCATGTCCTCAAGAGTCCGACGACCGGTTCTCATCGCCGCCGCCCTGCTCGCCGTCCTGCTGCTGACACCCTGGACCCACCGAAAGGTGAGGACGGACATCCTGCTGCGTCCCTCGACCCAGGTGCGGCTGGTAGCCCCCGAGGACGCTTACGTGGCGCAGGTGCTCCTGCGCGAGGGCGACCGGGTCGGGGTGGGACAACCGGTCCTGCGCCTCGAGAGTCCGGCGGTGGCCGCGGATGCGCGCGCGGACGAGGCCGAACGCAAGCGCCTGGAGGGCCTGGCGGGCCAGGCCCGAGTGTCCAGTCAGGCCGCCGGCGTCTACGCCGCCGAGCGGCAGAGCGCATCGATCCGATCCGCCCTCGAGTCCGATTCCGCCCGCCAGGCCCGGCTCGTTGTGCGAAGCCCCATCGCGGGCACGATCCTGACGCCGCGGCTGCAGGACCTGGAAGGGCGGTTCGTGGCCGCCGGGACGGTGCTTGCAGAAGTCGGCGATTGCCGTAAGCTGCAGGCCGACCTCGCCTTCTCCGAGCGGAGAATGGATGACGTCCATCCGGGAGCAGCCGTCTCCGCCATGCTTCCGGGAAGGCCGCTGCGGCCCGTGACCGGAAAAGTCGTGGAGGTCTCGCCGGCGACCCTCGCCCAGCCGGCGACGGTGTCGGCCCGCGTGGGACCCGCCCCCCCGCACACGCGCCCGGACCAGTTCGTCGCCCGCGCGGAGTTTGACAACCCGGACGGGTCGCTTCGCCCGGGAATGACGGGCCGCGCGAAGATATCGGGCCCCCGGGCCTCGCCTCTGGTCAATCTCCTGCGGATGCTCAGACGTTGGATCCAGACTTTGGTCTGGTGAAAAAGGAAGCGCCCCGCAAAGCGGGGCGCTTCCGGATCCGAGCTTCCCGACGTCGCTGCTAGACCCTGCGCGTCGTACGCGTCGACCTGGCCGACTGCATCGAGCGCGTCGCCTTGGCCGAACGCAGTGCCTTGGCCGCGACCACCGCCTTCGCCGTGCGCGTCGCCTTGGCCGAACGCAGTGCCTTGGCCGCGACCAC
Source organism: uncultured Acidobacteriota bacterium (assembly GCA_963801275.1). GTDB lineage: Bacteria > Acidobacteriota > Thermoanaerobaculia > UBA5066 > Gp7-AA6 > DATBFU01. Next base: position 992,326 of record CAWDEF010000001.1, read on the forward strand.
CGCCTTCGCCGTGCGCGTCGCCTTGGCCGACGCAATCGACTTCGCCGCGATGACGGCCTTCGCCGTGCGCGTGGCCTTGGCGGACTGGATCGACCGGGCCGCGTTGATGGACCGGGCCGCGTTGATGGACCGGGCCGCGTTGATCGACCGGGCCGCGTTGATCGACCGGGCCGACGCCTGCGGGCTCGCCGTCTTGACGGCCGGGTTGTCGCCGAGGCTGCCCACGCGAATCTCCGGCATCTCCTTGCCCGTGGCTTCCTTGATCTTCGCCTTCTGCTCGTCCGTCAGCTTGATTCTCACTTCATTTGCCATGATTGCCTCCTTCTGTTGCAGGTCTTCTTTCGCAAGATGGAGGCCAGCTCTTCAGGCACGCCAGAAGTCAATGAGACGATGTGTTTTCAATGACTTATGAAAACGCATCGGAAGTCAGCGCCGGCCTTTCTGAAGAAATTCTCAACCGAAGATGAGAAATTCAACCGGCGAAGAACCTAGATCCCATACTTCCGGCAAAGGTACTTGATCTGGTTTGCGTCGAGGCCGAGTCTCCGGGCCGCTTCCGCCTTGACGCCTCCCGCCTCGGCAATCGCTCCGGTCAGCAGCCGGCGCTCGAACTGCTCGACGGCCTCGCCAAAGGGTAGGGACGCGTCGGTCGGAGGGACCCCCGCATGCCTGCCGGGAGCCGAGCCGCGCAGGAGGCGGGGCAGGTCTTCTTCGCCAATCTCCGGGCCATCCGAGAAGAGAACGAGCATCTCGATGGCGTGCTCAAGCTCCCGCACGTTGCCCCGCCAGGGATGCGCACGCAGCCGGTCGAGAACCGGCGGCGCGAGGCGTTTGGCCGGGCGCCCATGGCGCCCACCGAACTTGGCGAGGAAGTGCGCGCAGAGTGGCTCCAGGTCCTCGAGCCTTTCGCGAAGCGGCGGAATCCGCAGGGGGATCGTGTTGATGCGGTAGTACAGGTCTTCCCGGAAGGTGCCCTGCGCCACGCGCCCTTCCAGGTCTTCGTTGGTCGCGGAGACGAGCCTCAGGTCCACGGGAATGGTCCTGCGGCCTCCCACCCGCTCGATCTCACGAGACTCGATCGCCCTCAGGAGCTTGGCCTGCAGCGCAGCGGAAAGCGTTCCGATCTCGTCGAGAAATAGGGTGCCACCGCTCGCCAGCTCGAACCGCCCGGGCCGCGAGGCGACGGCTCCGGTGAAGGCGCCCTTCTCGTGGCCGAAGAGCTCCGACTCCGCCAGAGATTCCGGCAGGGCGGCGGCGTTGACCGCGACGAAAGCCCGCTTGCCGCGCGGACTCGCCTCGTGGATCGCGTGGGCCACCAGCTCCTTTCCCGTGCCGCTCTCCCCCACGATCAGGACCGTCGCATGCGAAGCCGCGACCCGGCGAACGTCCTCGAGAAGCCGCCGCATCGGCGCGCTCTCGCCGACGAGTCGGTCGAAAGGTCCCGGCGCCTGCGCCTCGATGCGCAGGGCGCGGTTTTCCACGAGCAGCCGCCGCCGCTCCAGGGCCCGCTGCAGAATGACCAGGAGCTCAGCCGGATCGATGGGCTTTCGAAAGAAATCGAACGCTCCCAACTCGACCGCCCGAAGCGCCTCCCGCCGCTCCGTCTCGCCCGACATGATGACGACGGTGGCGTCCGGGTCCCGCCTACGGGCCTCCCGCAGGAGGCCGAGCCCCTCTTCCACGCTGTTCGACGGGGGCAGGCGCAGGTCGAAGAGGTAGAGGTCCGGCCCCGCCTCGATGCCTGCCCGGCCCTCGGTGGCGTCCCGCGCGCCCGTCACGTCGAACTTTCCCTTCAGGGACCAGACCAGCTGCTCCAGCAGGAACGGGTCGTCCTCGACGACGAGGATCCGGCCGAGCTCTCCGCCTTCGTCCGTCACGATTCCGGCCGCACCGGCGGGAACGACACCCGGATCACGGTCCCCTCTCCAGGACCGCTCCGCACGCGGAGCGTACCCCGGTGATGCTTGACGATCTGCGCCGCGGTGAAGACCCCGAGGCCGACCCCGTTCGCCTTGGTCGTCTGGAAGGGCTGAAAGAATCGCTCGCGGACGAACTCGGTCGACATGCCCGGCCCGTTGTCGATGACTTCGACGTGCGCGCGCACCCTCCCGCCTCGACCCGTGCGGAAGGTCCGCACGAGGACTTTCCCCCGCGGGCCCGCTGCCTCCAGCGCATTGTCCACCAGGCTCGACAGCGCGTCCCGCAGGTAGTACGGATCCCCCCAGATCGGAGGTGGATCTCCGAGCGCAAGCGACAGCGCCGCGAGCTTGCCGGCCGAACGCGAGTCCCGTCCGCCCCGGCGCGCCGGCGCGGCGGCGACCTCCCGGACGAGGCCGTTCAAGTCGAGGGAGACCTTGATGAGGACCGCGTCTTCGGGCGCCGAAAAGCGGCCGACGATCTGGTCGAGCCTCTCGGCCGTCGCCGCGAGCAGCTCCTGCACCGCGCGCTTGAACTCCGGCTCCCCGTAGTGCTCGTCCATGTTCGCGCGCAGCATCTCCAGGCGGAACCCCATGTTCTTGATGTCGTGGATGAGAACGCGATCGATCGTATCGCGCAGTCTTCGCGAAGAACGGGGGCGCCGGCCGGTCATGGGATCAGGGGTGCTTGGCGGGAGGGAATCGCACCCGGACGGAGACTCCCGGCCGCAGAGCCGGCTGGGACGGCTCCTTCCGGACGCGGACCACGACCTGGAAGGTCCCGCTGCCGGCGTCCACGGTCGGACTGATGAACTGAACGACGCCGCTCGCGCGGACACTGGGAAAGCGGTCGAGCACCACCTCCACCGGGTCGCCCCGGCGCACGGTCAGGAGCTCCTCTTCGGGCAGGTAGATCCGTGCGAGCAAGGGTTCGGAGGCCGTGATCTTGAAGAGCGGCTCGTTGCGATCCTCGATCACCTTCTGGCCGATCTTCGCGTACTTCTCCGTCACGACTCCGGCAAAGGGAGCGCGGATGACGGCGTAGTCGCGCATCGTCTTGACGCGCTCGTACTGGGCCACCGCGACCTGATAGACGGCCTTCTTCTCGTCCAGATCCGCGGCGGAGAGAACCTTGCCCGCGGCGAGGTTCTTGGCGCGCTCGTATTCCAGCTTTCGCAGCTCCATGTCCTCCTTGGCCTGGAGCACCTCGGCGTCGAGCTCGCGAGCGTCCAGCCGGGCGATCGGCTGATCCTTGACGACGACCGTCCCGCGATCGGCCAGGACCTCGGACACGATGCCCGTCACCCGTGCGGTCACGATCACGTCTTCGTCGACCATGAGGTGGGAGGAATAGACGCGCCCCTCCGGGGTCGCCGCCAACCCGGCGGACCCCAGACACAGCGCCAAAGACGTCGCGAGAGCGGCCTTCATGGTGGTTTTCGTCTTTCGAGCGATGCTATCTTTAAAGGAAACCGATGTCGATTGCTCTGGCCAGCGAGAAACCGGAGGTCCAGCACAAGGGCGCCCGGGCGAACTTCCGCTGGACTCTGGCGGATCCCTGGGATGAGCGCCGCCTCGCCGCGTTCCTGATGGTCAAGCACCGGCGCAACGAAGCGGACTGGACGCGTCGTGCATCGCCTTTCTTCGCGTCGCTCGGCCAGTCCCAGGTCGAGTGCTCCGTCCCTCTGGCCGATCCCGGCTCGCTGCCGGAGCTCGAGCGCGTGCTCACCGCCGAGCTGAAGGGGATTCTGGCCGGCGCTTCCCAGATGCACGAGCGAATGAGCGGCGAAGCCGACTGGCGCGCGGTTCCCCCGCCCTGACGGAGCGGTCCCGGGCCCCAAAAAACGGGGCGTTCCCGCGTTTCATATAATCCCCCGCGAAAAAGGGGGGTCAGGATGCTGTCTGTTCCCTCGCTCCGGCTCAACCAGTTCGGCGTTCGATTCTACGAGGCGCTGCTCTCGGGCGCCGATCTGCAATCGCTGGTGGGCTTCGAGGTTCTTTCCTTCGGCCCGCAGGCACAGACGACCCGGCCGCATCCCCGGAAGGGCAAGCAGGGGCGGGTGAACTGGGAGTTTCTGGAGCGCAAGATCTCCGCCTCCGAGCACGCCTTCCAGCGCCCGATCATCCAGAAGAAGATCGAAGAGCTCGTCGCCTACTACCTCCAGTGCGCAGATTCGGGAACCCTGCCGGCCATTCCGGGAAGCGTCCTGCTCGTCTCCGAGCGGCGCCTCGATTTCACCCCGTCCGGCGGACGCTCGGACATCGGCTCGCTGAAGCTTCCCGAGGAATCCGGAATTTTGCGCGCGCTCGACGGCCAGCATCGCCTCCTCGCCCTGCATCAGCTCGCCGAGAAGCACAATCTGAAGGACTTCCAGGTGCCGGCCGTCGTCTTCGACAACCTGACCGCGGACCAGGTGGTGGAGCTCTTCGTCACGATCAACAGCAAGCACACGAAGCTCAACCCGTCTCACCTGATCTCGCTCTCGGGCAGGCGCCTCTACCGGGATGACAACCTCGCCGCGGCGCACGACATCATCCGGGCGCTGAACGAAGAGGAGCACTCCCCCCTCCGAGGCCAGATCAAGGTCCTCGGCATCGGGAAGGGAACGGTGACCCAGGCTTCGCTGGCCGACGAGCTGCGGGACGTTTTCGCGGCCATGGATGCCGCCGGCGGACGCATCGCGCGCGAGTTCCGCGAGAACGCCCGCCGCTTCTTCCTGAACTACTTCAAGGCCGCCGCCAAGGCCTTCCCGGTCGCCTTCGCGGGCCGAAAGTACTCGATCAAGAGCTCGACCGCGCTGCGCGCCTTCATCCGGATCGTCCCCTACGTGATCGCGATGATCCGAAGCCGCGGCGGCGACGTCTGGTCGGCGAGCGAGCTCGATGCCGCGCTGCGCCCCTGGGCCGAGTCGATCGGGGACCGTCGCTTCGAGACCGAGACGGTCTGGAAGGAAAAGATGACGGGCGGCACCCGTTCGGCCGTCGAGATTCTGGGGCGCGAGCTGAGGCAGGGGTTGAATGCCTAGCGGCCGCCACTTTCGTGCCGGACGAGAACTCTCCACCCCGCGTTCCGTAGGAATCTGACAGGAGGCGAAGACATATGGCGGCTCTGGGCGGCTGTCTGTTCCTGCTCATTGCGGTCGCGTTCTTCGCGGCCATCTGGGCGATCTGGCGCTACAACAATCTGGTTCTCCTCAAGAACCAGGTCGCAAACGCCTGGAAGCAGATCGACGTGCAGCTCAAGCGTCGCCACGACCTGATCCCCAACCTGATCGCCTCGGTCAAGGGCGAGATGCAGTTCGAGCAGGACACCCTCGAAAAGGTGATCCGCGCCCGCAACACGGCCGTCTCGGCCCGGGGCGTCGCCGACACGGCGGACAAGGAGAATGCGCTCACACAGACGCTGTCCCGCCTCTTCGCCCTCGCCGAGAACTACCCGAACCTGAAGGCCAACGAGAGCGTGCGCGCCCTGATGGAGGAGCTCTCCTCGACGGAGAACAAGATCGGCTTCGCTCGCCAGTTCTACAACGACCTCGCGACGCGCTTCAACACGGCTCAGCAGGTCTTCCCCGACAGCTTCATCGCCCAGACCTTCAAGTTTCAGCCGGTCGAGCTCTACGAGATCCGCGACGCGGCGGAGCGGGAAGTCCCGAAGGTAGACCTGAGCGTCCGGCCCCAGTAGGTGCGGCAAGGTTCCGTGGATCGCTGACGGCCTCCCCGGATGCTTCCTCTCAACCTCTACGATCAGCAGAAGCGAAACCGTCAGCGCACGACCCTGTTCCTCGCGGGATTCGTCGCGTTCCTTGCGTTTCTGGGGCTCGGCGCGGACGCCTTCCTCTACGGTGCGGGGGGATCCCCGGGACTGCCCGTCTGCACGCTCGGCGCCCTCGCCTTCGGAGGCTTTTCGGCGTGGTGGTCGCTCCACGGCGGCGACGAGGCCGTGCTTCAGTCGGCCGCGGCCCGGCCCATCGACCCCACCAACCCGCGCGAGCGGGCCCTGGACAACATCGTCGAGGAGATGGCGATCGCCGGCGGCCTCCCCAAGCCCCGCGTCTACGTCGTCCCCGATGGCGATCCCAACGCCTTCGCGACGGGGCCCGGGCCCGAGAAGGCTTCGATCGCCGTCACGGGCGGGATTCTCGAGAAGCTGAACCGGGAGGAGATCCAGGGGGTCATCGCTCACGAGATGTCCCACGTGCGCAACCTCGACATCCGCCTGATGACCGTCGTTGCGGCGCTGGCGGGCGCGACGCTGCTGCTTTCCGACTGGGCGCGCAGGGGACTCTGGTGGGGCGGCGGGCGGCGCTCGAGAAGCGACCGGGGCAGCGGCGGAGGCGGGCTCCTCGGGATCCTCTTCTTCGCGGTCTGGCTCCTCTCGATCCTGCTCGCGCCGATCGTCGCGCGGCTGGTCGCCATGGCGGTCTCCCGCGAGCGGGAGTACTTGGCGGACGCCTCGGGCGCCGAGCTGACGCGCAATCCTCTCGCCCTGGCCTCGGCCCTCGAGAAAATCGACGCCGCCGTCGAGCCCACGCCGTCGATCAAGCAGGGCGTGGCGCACCTCTGCATCGCCGATCCGAAGGGCCGTGCGGTCAACCAGCGGGAAGGCGCGTGGGCGAGCCTTTTTGCCACGCACCCGCCGATTGCCCGGCGGGTCGCGCTCCTGCGCGGGATGAGCTATCAGGCGCCGGCGGGCTCCTGAGGCCCCGCTGCGACTCGGCTCAGAAGTAGCGGCGGGCGTCGAAGAGGATCCGAATGTAACCGAAATACCGGGTCTTCAGCTGCGGCGGAGGGATCCCTGGAATCAACGACTCGATCTGATTGGGAGTATCGAATCCGGCTCCGATCTGCAGAAGCGCCGCGAAACTGTAGCGGGTTCCGTACTCTCGGAAGGCGCGCAATTCGACGAGTGGGAAATTCCACTCGACCGAGCGGATCGCGATCGGCTGAAGGATCGGACGCCCCTCGGGCGTCTGTCCCGTCACCGTCAGGAAAGCGTCCTTCTCGCCGGTGTAGCCGTAGAGGCTGACCGCGACCTCGCGGCCCGCCATGAACTGCAATTGTCCGACGGGTGTGGAGAGCTTCGTCTGCCAGGGAATGAGCCCGCCGTCGGCCGCCGTGATTCCCATCTTCTCGAGCGTCTTCGGGCTCGTGAAAGCCAGGATGGGCGCGGCAACGAGAAGATCCCCGGGAATCAGCCAGAAGGGCAATCGCAGACGAAACTGCAGGGCGCTGCGGGCCGGCACGCCCGGAACGAACTGCTGCAGGACCGGATCGGTCGGGCAGTCGGGTTCACACCCTCCGGTCGACTGAGTCTCCATCACCAGGCCGGCCTGGAGAAAAACGAGGCCGTCCCCCGAATCCACCAGCAGCGCATCCAGGCCGAGCCCCAATCGCAGTCCCACGTCGAGCGCGCCGAGGCCTCCCCCGCTCTTTCCCGTCGTGAAGCCGCCATCCGCGCCCTCGAAGGACACACCGGAGGCGATGCCGAGGAAGGGCCCGATCTCCGCGCGGAAGCGCGGCAGCGAAGCGTAGCCCGGCCCGCGAAACGGGACCGGCATCACCTCTACCACGGTCTTCAGGTAGGGGTACGTGGCCGATGGAAGGATCCAGTCGGGCATCGTCGTTGCCTTGCATACGTCGAACGTGCCGTCACGGCCTTCTGCGGGTACGGTGAATCCCGACGCGTCGCGACGCGTCGGGGAGCCGGCCTTCTCGGCGTTCATCAACTCGGAAAGCGAGAGCCGCACCGCATGGCCGGCCCGATCCAAGTCGGAGGCCTGCATGTGGCCGTCCCCGAAGAGGAGCATTGACTCCCGGTCCCACGACACGGATTCCAGGCCGTGCTCGTTGTAGTAGTCGTGGGTTCCCTTGCGCACCGCGGCGGCTCCCCACGAGCCGGCGATGTGGCCGGCCGCGAAGGAGTCCTCGAGGAAGTGGAGCGCGAAGAACTCCAGGGCGAGGACGTCTCGCGCACCCGAAGCGCGCTCCTCGGCGGGCGTGCCGTCCAGCAGGGCCGCCTGGTGCAGCGCGGCCACGTGGAAGAGCACATAGATCGCCATCGCGTTGGGCTCGGCGCCCGGCTTGAGCGCAAGGAGGAAGTACCGCTGCGGGTCGTCGTCGCCGGCGCGCGGCAGGAGAAAATGCGCATTGTTGGCACCCGCACGCGTGCTGTAGTCCTTGTCCGTCCGCTCGAGCCCCAGGTCGCAGTTGGTCTGGACGTTGCGACGCTCCGCATCGTTCTTCGCCCTGGCGAGGCCGGCCTCGGTCTTCGCGGAGATCGCGGCGACTTTCAAGATCCAGTCGCTCCCGAGCACCACGCGCAGAAGGTCCTGGGGGGAGCAGGAGTGATCGCCGGCGATCGCCGCCCAGGCGGCCAGGTCGATGCAGGAAGGCGTGAGGCCCTGGTCCCCGGCCGCGGGATCCGCGCAGAGACGGATGTCGTGCCCGGCGCGGGCCTCGCTCCAGAGCGCATCGAGCGCGCCCCGCTGCTCGGGATCGAGTGTCTGGATTCCTCGGGCCGCGATCGCGCGGTGCTCCGCGTAGATCCACGCCTGCGAAGGCTTCGCGGCGAGAAAGCAGATCGCGAGGGTCAGAAAAGCCGCGCGGGCCCGCGTGGGACCCGCCGCCGCCGGACCGGTCGTCCGGCGCCACTCAGAAAGCACGTGGAGCTGCCCGCATCGGGACACCTCCAGCCCGCTCGCCGCCGGGCAGGCTCATTCGGGGAGAGCGGCCACCGCAGCGTCGCGCGTGGCCGTCACGACTTTCGCGCACGATCGAAGGGCTCTTGCTCCGTCTGCCCCTGACGCCTCCGCGATCGCCTTATCGAGTGTCGCGCTCCAGAACTCCCCGAGAAGCACGAGCGGCCTCGGCGTTGTCTCTGCCTTCACGATCGATTCGGCAACGAAGACGAGCTCGAGCATCGTCCCCAGGCCGCGCGGCAGGAAGATCCAGCTCCCGGCGTCGTCTCGCAGCCGGCGCAATCGGCTGGCCAGATCCTCGGCAAGAACGCGCCGGGTCAGGAAGGGGTTCGGCTCTCCTCCGGCCGTCAGCACGACCCCAACCGCCTGCCCGCCGGCCTCGACCGCTCCGCGGCAGGCCGCTTCCATCACGCCGCCGTACCCACCGCACAGGACACTGCCCCCCCGCCGGGCGATCTCGCCGCCGAGGTCGCGAGCGAGCTCGTAGGCCGGGTGGCTCTCGCGCGGAAGACTCGAGCCGAAAACGGCCACCGGAACCATGGTGCGCGGGAAGCCCAGTCCGAGGCCTAGGGTCATCGGTCCGCGGCTACTCCAGATCGATGTCCCGCACGGGCCTCGAGGTGTCGCCCTTGGCCTTCTCGAACAGCTCCTCGAACTTTCGGTTGAGGACGTCTTTCTTGCTCTTCTCGGCCTCGACGGACGCGGCGAACTTCTTCTCCCGCTCCTGGTCGTGCGTCTTGAGCGCTCCCACGGCGTCGTCGACGGAAGCGAACTTGCGCGGGACCTTCGGAGCCTCGTGATCGATGATGGCCTTGAGGTCTGCGTCAACCTTCAGCCTCGCGTTGCAGCAGGGGCAGAGCACCTCGAAATCCATGGTTCGAGTCTAGCAGGCCGCGCCCCGATGCGGCTCACCAGCCCTTGAGCCGCCGCCGCTCGCGACGCTCACGCTTGTCGGGACGCCCGGCGTCTGTGCGCGGCGTCAGAAGGCGGTCCAGGCGGCGCGCCTGCGCGACCTCCGCCGGCGGCGCGGGCGTGACGTCCTCGTACAGCTCGCGCGCCTGCGCCTTCGGGAGCGAGCGCTCCGCCAGTCCGCGAACGAGAAGCTCCCGGCGCACCCCCTCGGCCCGCGCCACCGTGACCCGATCGCCGGCGCGCAGCCCACGGTGCGGCTTGGAACGCGTTCCGTTGACGTCGACCTTCCCGCCCTCGCAGGCCGCCTTCGCCTGCGCCCGAGTGGGATAGACGCACGCCACGTCCAACCAGACATCCAGACGCACCGACTCGGGGGGTGCCGGCAGAGGGCCCTCCCTCCCGGCCATCCCTAGAAGTCGTCTGGCGGCTGCAGGGGCTCGGCTCCCGCCGCAAGAGGCAGATCCGGCTGTGTGAGCCCGGGGCGTCTTCGCAGCCACTCCCGGAACTCCTGCGAAGCCTTGGCGGGCTCCGTCGCGGGTCTCGCCAGGAAATACCCCTGCGCCGCGAGCACACCTTCCTCCACGCAGACGTCCAGGTCGGCTCCGTCCTCGATGCCTTCCGCGATCAAGCCCACGCGCGCCTCGCGGGCGACCTGCGCCAGAAGTTGCAGGATCGCGCGTCTCTGCGGGTCGCCCCCGATCGCCCGGGTGATCTCGCTGTCCACCTTGATCCATCGGGGAGCCAGACCCGAGCAGTACTTGAGCGTCCCGTAGCCCGAGGTCACGTTGTCCAGGGCGATCGAAACGCCCAGGTCGTGGGGCACCGCGAGCGCCTTCTGCAGCAGCTCGAGCGACTCGATCCTCTCGATCTCGACCAGGTCGAGCGCCAGGCGAGCGTAGGGAAACTCCATGCGCTCCGCCTCCTCGCCCAGACGCGAGAGCGAGGAGTCCGGATGCGCCAGCAGAAGCGGGTTGACGTTCAAGAACACCATCGCGTCGCGGGGCAGGCGCTGGGCGGCCTCCAGCACGGTGACCCAGGAGAGCCGTTCGAAGGCGAGCTCGATGCCGAGCACGACCGCCGCCGGGAAGATTTCGGCCGCCAGGTGCCGCGTCCCGTCGGCCGACCGGGCCCGCAGCAACCCTTCGTAGCCGAGCGGCTCCCCGCCACGCAGGTCGAAAATCGGCTGGAACTCGACGTAGAGGTTTCCCGAGCGCAGGGCGTCGAGGAGCCAGAGAGCACGCACCTGTCCGCAGGCATGCCGCAGCGGAATGAGGTTGCCGACCGCGTCCCACTTGGTCTGGTTCGTGTCTTCGGGTGAGACACGCACGTGCTCGGCAGCGGGGCCGAGCCGCTCCGCCAGGTCCGGCAGGAGCGTCGGGATACGCTCGGTGAGAACGCGCCGCGCGCGCCCGTAGACCTGCGCCCTCAGCCAGCGCTTCTCGAGCGCTTCGGAGAGGGCCCGTTCGGCCTCCACCGTATCCGGGCGCAGGAAGAGCGAGCGTGCCTTACGCCAGCGGTCGAGGCGTGCGACCGTGCGGCTGTCGATGATCGACTCGAGATCCCTCACCGAAGGCCATTGTAAGGCTACTCCCCTCGGCCTACTCCTCCTTCCCGAACTGCCTCAGGTCCTCGGGGCCCTCTCGCGTCGCGAGCCGCGCGGCTCCTTGCACCGAGACTCGAATCTGCTCGACCACGTCGGGATTAGCGAGGGTCGAGATGTCGCCGGTATCCATGGTGTTCGAGATTGCGGCGAGCACGCGCCGCATGATCTTGCCGGATCGCGTCTTCGGCATGTCGGGAACAATATGAACGTTCTTGGGCCGCGCGATCTTGCCGATCGTCGTTTCGATCATGCCGACCACCTTGTCCGTGATCTGCTTGCTCGCAGCGAGGCCCGGCTTGAGAGCCACGTAGACCTCGGGAACGCGGCCCTTGACCTCGTCGACGACCGGCACGACCGCGGCTTCCGCCACCTCGGGCACCGTGAGGCACGCCGACTCGAGCTCCTTGGTCCCGAGGCGGTGCCCGGCGACGTTGATGACGTCATCGACGCGGCCGAGGATCCGGAAGTAGCCGTCCTTCGCGAGCACCGCGCCGTCGGCCGCGAAGTATGGCCAGTCGCGCCAGTCCTTGCTCTTCGGGTTCTTGCAGTACTTCGAGTAGTACTGGCGGACGAAGCGTTCCCGGTCGCCCCAGATCGTCTGAAAGATCCCCGGCCAGGGATTCCGAATGCAGATGTTTCCCGCCCTCCCGGAGCCGGCCTTCACTTCCTCGCCCTTTTCGTCGTAGATGATCGGGTAGATACCGGGCATCCCCGGCCCGGCGCTGCCCGGTTTCATCGGGTCGATTGCCGGCTTCGTGCTGCAAAGAAACCCGCCGTTCTCCGTCTGCCACCACGTGTCCACGATCACGGCCTTGCGCTTCCCGACGACGTTGTAGTACCACTTCCACACTTCGGGCTCAATCGGCTCTCCGACGCTGGTCATGTGCTTGAAGTGGTACGGATACTTCGCAGGCTCGTCGGGGCCGGCCTTCCGAAGCATCCGAATCGCCGTCGGCGACGTGTGGAAGATGTTCACGCCGAGACGCTCCGCGATCCGCCACGGCCGTCCCGCGTCCGGATAGTTCGGCACGCCCTCGTAGATGACGGACGTCGCCGCCAGAGCGAGCGGCCCGTACACGATGTAGGAGTGTCCCGTGATCCATCCGATGTCCGCCATGCACCAGTAGGTGTCTGTCGGATGGATGTCCTGGATGTACTTCGACGTCCCCGTCACGTAGGCCAGGTAGCCGCCGGTGCGGTGCTGACAGCCCTTGGGCTTCCCCGTGGTCCCGCTGGTGTACATCAGGAAGAGGGGCGCCTCCGAGTCCATCGGCACCGGATCCACGCGCTTGCGGCGGTAGTCCTTCAAGACCTCGTCCACGAAGAAGTCGCGGCCGCGAACCATGGGCGTCGCGGAGCTGTACTTGCCGGCGGACCGTCTCCAGACAAGGATCTTGTCGATCTTCTGGCCCTCTTGCTCGGCGGTGGCGGCCGCGATCTCGGCCGAGGCTTTGTGGTCGATCAGCTTGCCGTTACGGAAGTACCCGTCCATGTAGATGAGGACTCGGCTGCCCGAATCCGCGGCGCGCAGACCGCACGCCTCACCGCTGAAACCGCCGAACACCACGGAATGGATGACGCCCAAACGCGCGCAGGCAAGCATCGTAATCGGCAGCTCCGCGACCATCGGCATGTGAATCGTGACCCGGTCGCCCGCCTTCAGCCCCACGAAATCTCTCAGGAGCGCGGCAAACTCGTTCACGCGAACGAAAAGCTCCTGATACGTGAGGGCGACGGGCGGCTCGTCCTCCGGCTCAGGCACGAAGATGATTGCCGATTTGTTCCGATACTCGGCCAGATGCCGGTCGACGCAGTTGAACGACGCGTTGATCTTCCCGCCGACGAACCATTTCCAGAACGGAGGGTCGCTCGTGTCGAGGACCTTACGCCACGGCTTGGACCAGGTGAGCATCTTGGCGTATTCCTCGAAACACTTCGGAAAGTTCTTCTCGGCGAATCGCTTGTTGACCGACCGGTCCTTCAGATTTGCCTGGGCGATGAATTCTTTCGGGGGCAAGACATACTTCTCTTCCTTCCAGTGGACCGCGATCTGCGCCTCGCTGGTTCCCCTGACCTTCCTTGCCGCCTTCACCTTTGCCATGAGGCTTCCTCCATTCGATTCAGAAGACCTTCCCCGGCCGCCCTCGAGGGAACTGCCGAGAAGCCGCGCCTCGCCCGGTGCGAATCCGACGGGCGAGGCGAGATCCGGGAAAACGCCGCGCCCCGAGCCTCTCTCATCCTATGCGCTTGCGCCTCGCCGAGACGGCGACGGCTCTTGCCGCGCATCCCGCGCCGACCCCGCTGCTCTGCGCGAACCCTCCCGGGAACGCTTTCCCACCCGACGAAGCCGTGACGGGTTTCACACACGAATCCAGTCTCGATCGTCCTGACGCCACTTGGCACCTGGCCGGAATCTTATTGCACGAAAGGCGGAGAGTGCTGCCCTGCCCCGGCCCGAGGTGCCATACCATTCCCCGTGAGCCCGCCACTCGGCGGGCCGGAGGGGAGCATGGTGGCCAGTCCGGCGTCCCGGGACCCGATCGATCCGGGCGGCTTTCTGCGCAGCCTCCATCCTTTCGGCGCCCTGCCCGAAGAATCGTTCGAGCGCCTGGTCCGCGGCCTTCAGATCGCCTTCTTCGAGAAGGGAACGCGGCTGCTCTCGGTCGGCGAGGAGCCGAGCCGGGCGCTCTATGTGATCCGCAAGGGAGCCGTGCGCCTGGAGCGCCAGGGGGACCTCATCACGACACTGGAGGAGGGAGACCTCTTCGGCTACCCATCGATCCTCTCCGGAAAGGTCGTCCTGGACGCCGTCGTCGACGAGGACGCTCTGCTCTACCTGGTCCCGCAGGAAGTGTTTCGCTCCCTTCTCTCCGAGCCCGTCTTCGCACAGGCCTTCACCGTTGCCCTCGCCAAACGGCTCCGGCGCGTCGTCTCCGGACCCCAGGAGAACCGCCTCGGGGTCGACTTCTACCTTCCCGTGGAGAAGTTGATTCGACGCCCGCCGGTCACCATCGCCTCGGATCGCTCGGTTGGAGACGCGGCCCGGCGGATGCGGGAAGCGGGAGTGAGCTCGGTTCTCGTGGAAGGTCCGCCATGGGGCATCGTGACGGACTCCGACCTGCGCAGCCGAATCCTGGCCAATGGCCGGGGAGCGGAGGCGCCCCTTCGCGAGGCGGCGACTTTTCCGCTCAAGACCGCGCCCGGGGAGACACCCGTCTATGGAGCGTGGACGATGATGTTGTCCGAGCGCATCAAGCACCTGGCGGTGACTCGCGGCGACGGCATCGTCGGCGTCCTCACGGACACGGACCTCATGCGCCACCAGACTCACGGGCCGCTCTTCATGCTCAAGCGGATCGAGCGGCTCCCGAACCGATCGGCCCTGGGGGGCTATGGAGACGATCTGGCGCGGATGGCGGACGTGCTGCTGGCGGCCGGACTGGAGGCCACGGCCATTGCGCGGCTTGTCTCCGCGATCAACGACACTCTCTTGCGCCGGATTCTCGACTGGGCGCGCGAGGATCTCGGAGAGGCGCCGCAACCCTTCGCCTGGATCGTCTTCGGCTCGGAAGGTCGATACGAGCAGACGCTCCTGACGGATCAGGACAACGCTCTGATCTGGAAAGACGACTCCGCCGAGGCCCGGCGCTATTTCCCGGACCTCGCCCGCTGCGTCGTCACGGATCTGCTCTCGGCGGGTTTCCCGAAGTGCCCGGGCGGCTACATGGCCACGAAGTGGAACGGCCCCCTGGCCGGCTGGATCGATCGTTTCTCTCTCTGGATCCAGGAGCCCGAGGAACAGGCGCTGCTCGAAGCCTCGATCTTCTTCGACTATCGGAGGGTCGGTGGCAACCTCGATCTCTCGCCGATCTCGGAGGTTCTGCGCACAGCCCCCTCGCATGCCCCGTTCCTGGCCCGATTGGCCAATTCGGGGCTCGCCTTTCGTCCCCCGCTCACGATCTTCCGCTCGCTGAAGGAAGAAGACGGCGGGATCGACGTCAAGAAGGGAGGTCTCATGCCCATCTCCGGGCTCGCGCGGGTTTACGGGCTGCAGGCCGGTACCGCCTCGACCAACACGATCGAGCGGCTTCGTGAGGCGGGACGCGCGGGATTTCTCGCCGAGGAAGACGCGGAGAACCTCGCCGAAGCATACGGCTTCTTGATGCACCTGCGCCTCGCCGCCCAGTTGCACGCGGTCGCCGAAGGACACCGGCTCGACAATCGCGTGCCGCTGGCGAGCCTGTCCGCCGTCGAGCGGCGGCACCTGAAGGATCTCTTTCAGTGCGTTTCCGAGGCACAGACCGCCGCGTCCTGGCACTTCCATACGTCGGAACTCTAGGTGGCCCTCTTTCGGCGGAGCTCCGTCGGCTGGAAGGACCTCGTCTTCTGGGCGCTCGACCTGGAGACCGCCGGGCTGTCGGCCAGCCGGCACGCGATTCTCGCCGTCGGAATGGTGCCGATTCGTACCGGCCTCATCCAGCTCGGCGAGGCCTACGAGACTCTCGTTTGCCCGGCGGGGGACCTCGTCGTCGCCTCCGATGCCGTGGCCGCCCACCACATCCTGCCGGCAGAAGCGCGCGCCGCCACCCCTCTGGCCGAGGTGCTCCCTCAGATCGATCGACGCCTTCGGGAAGGAATTGTTCTTCTCCATCACGCCCGGCTGGACAAGGCATTCCTGAAGCGGGCGTACGCGACGCTCGACACCCGATGGCCGAACCCCACGACCGTCGATACGGTCGCGCTGATTTGGAAATGGGCGTCCCGTGAGCGGTTCCTCGCCTCGTCTCAGGCCGAGCCTTCGGTCAACCTGGCGGATGCGCGAAGGCGATTCGGACTGCCCG
This sequence comes from uncultured Acidobacteriota bacterium, assembly GCA_963801275.1. Lineage (GTDB taxonomy): Bacteria > Acidobacteriota > Thermoanaerobaculia > UBA5066 > Gp7-AA6 > DATBFU01. The sequence goes on from CAWDEF010000001.1 coordinate 1,008,296, forward strand.
CCTATCCCGCGCACGACGCTCTCATCGACGCGATCGCTACGGCCGAGCTCTTCCTGGCATTGCGTGCCCGACTGGGGGCTCGTACGTTGAGAGAGCTCCTATGATCGGACGCTCCGGGGGGTAGTCGCCATGGAGCACGAGTTCGGCCCGTTCCTTCTCGCCTTCGCTTCGGCGCTGGTCGGCGCAAAGCTTTTCGGAGAGCTGGCCGATCGCGCCGGCCAGCCGGCGGTGCTGGGCGAGCTCGTCGCGGGCGCGATCGTGGGACCCTCCGTATTGGGGCTCGTTCCGCTGTCGGCCGGAATCACTCTGGTCGCGGAAATCGGCGTCGTGCTGCTGCTCTTCGAGGTCGGTCTGGAAACCGATCTCGAGGAATTGAAGCGCGTGGGGGCGCCGGCCTTGACTGTCGCGGTCGTCGGCATGCTCCTTCCGTTTGCGGGCGGCTACGCCCTGACCCGGCTGGCGGGCTTCTCGGCCCTGATCTCGATTTTCGCCGGCGCTGCGCTGACCGCCACGTCGATCAGCATCACGGCACGCGTCCTCTCGGAACTCGGCGCTCTGGCGAGCCGGGAGGGGCAGATCATCCTGGGCGCCGCCGTCGCCGACGACGTCCTCGGCCTCGTCGTCCTTGCGGTCGTGAGCCAGCTTGCCAACGGGGCCGGCCTGAACGCCGCCATCGTCGTCAAGTCGACGGGGCTGGCCATCGGATTCCTGCTGCTCGCTCTCGTCCTCGGAATCCCGATCGGCCATCGCCTGGTCCGCGAGGTGGGTCGGGCACGGGTCCGCGGGGTCCTCGTCGTGGCGTCCGTGGCCTTCGCACTGCTGGTCGCCTGGGGTGCGCAGCGCGCCGGGTCCGCTCCCATCGTCGGGGCCTTCGCGGCGGGCCTGGTCCTGGCTCGGACGAACCGGCGCCACGACATCAACCACGCCCTGCGCCCGATCGTGGATCTGTTCGGTCCGATCTTCTTCGTCTCGGTCGGCGCTCAAGTGGAGGTGGATCGGCTCAACCCCTTCGATGCCGCCAATCGCGGGCCCCTGCTGCTCGCCGCCGGCCTGACCCTCGTCGGTCTCGCCGGCAAATTCGCCGCGGGGTTCTGCGCCTGGGGGACGGTCCGTCGGTCTTTCATCGGCGCGGGCATGGTCCCCCGCGGCGAGGTCGGCCTCATCTTCGCCGCCATCGGCAAGGCCACGGGAGGCCTGCCCCCGGGCGTCTTTACGGCCGTCGTGATTGCCATCTTCGCCACGACATTCGCGGCGCCTCCGCTGCTTTCGGCCCTCCGGCCCGGAGGCCTCCCGGCACCCCGTGCAGAGCCTGATCTCACGCGATCCAGGTGACCGGCTCGATCCAACCCGAAAAAGGTCTTGACATCGGTCTCCACTTTTCAAAGGCTAGCGGGCAGTCGAAGAGTCAAGGCGGACAAAAGGGGCGATTTCAGAGGAGACCAGCGACCTCGAGACGCCATGAGAACAGGGAACCGTAAGGCCTCGTGCCCGATGCGCCTCTCTCCCTGCCCGCGGCCGCCCGGCCGCGTCCGTCGCCCAGCCCTACAACCTCTCCCGGCCGCTTCTTCCAGGCAGAACGTGTTTCTCTTAGAAGGAGGAAGAGCATGGATTTAACGAGGGTATCGAGGCTCTCAGACGAAGGAGGTGGACGATGTCCGTGCATCTGACCCAGGAACAGAAGGACGCATACTGGCGATACAACATCCGCCTCGTCACGATCCTCCTCGTCATCTGGTTTGTCGTGGCCTACCTGATCTCCGGCCTCTTCGCCGGGGCGCTCAACCACATTACCTTCCTCGGCTTCCCGTTCGGCTACTACATGGCCGCGCAGGGATCGCTCGTCATCTTCGTCATCGAGATCGCCATCTACGCGAAGCTCATGAACAAGAAAGATCTCGAGTACGGCATCCGAGAGGAGGGCTAGTCTCTTGAGCCTCAAAAAGATATTTACTCTCTACACGGTTGGTTTCCTGGGCGTCACGATTCTCATCGGCATCGCCCAGGCAGCCTTCGGGCTGCCGAACAGGTGGGTCGGGTGGCTCTTCATGGGGCTGTCGCTCGGCATCTACATCGTCATCGGGATCCTGACCCGCACTTCCAATGCCGACCAGTACTACGTGGCGGGCCGCAACGTCCCCGCCATCTTCAACGGGATGGCCACCGGATCGGACTGGATGTCGGCCGCCTCCTTCATCTCGATGGCCGGAGCCCTCTTCGCCCTCGGCTTCGCGGGGCTCGCCTACGTCATGGGCTGGACGGGGGGGTATCTCCTCCTGGCCGTCCTGCTGGGTCCGTATCTGCGCCGGTTCGGCGCCTACACGATCCCGGACTTTCTCGGTGCGCGCTACCGCGGCCACACGGCCCGCATCGTCGGCGTCATCGCGGCCATCACCTGCTCGTTCACCTACCTGATCGCCCAGGTGACGGGCGTCGGGCTCATCGTCTCGCGCTTCATCGGCCTCGACTTCAAGGTCGGGTGCTTCGTCGGCCTGATCGGCGTCCTCTTCTGCTCGGTCCTCGGGGGCATGCGCTCGATCACGTGGACTCAGGTCGCGCAGTACATCATCCTGATCCTCTCCTACCTCGTCCCGGTCGTCATGCTGTCCTGGAGAATCTTCCAGGTTCCGATTCCCGAGCTGACCTACGGAAAGCTCTTGCAGGAGAACAGCGCCCAGGCCGTGGCAATCACCCGCGATCCCGCCGAAAAGGCGACGCGGGCGATCTGGAAGCAGGAATCCGACGAAATCGCGGCCAAGCTCAAGGCGGGAGGCCTCTCGGCCTCGGAAGCCGACAAGCTGAAGGCCGACAAGAAGATCGCCGACGCGCAGGCGACGGCGCCGGCCGCGAGCGACGAAGCCACGGTCAGCAACTACATGACCGTCCCGAGCGGCGTGAAGATGTGGAACTTCCTGGCGCTGACCTTCTGTCTGATGGTCGGGACCGCCGGGCTTCCGCACATCCTGACGCGCTACTACACGACCCCGTCGGTCCGCCAGGCCCGGACCTCGGTCGGATGGTCCCTCTTCTTCATCTTCCTTCTCTACTTCACGGCACCGGCCTACGCCGCCTTCGCGCGGTTCGAGGTCTACACGAAGCTCGTGGGCACGAAGATCGCCGACCTTCCGAACTGGGTCAATCTCTGGAAGCCAGCCGGCCTCTTTGCGATCGTCGACAAGGCGGGTGACGGCGTCGTCCATTTCGCCGATTTCGTCATCAAGAGCACCGACTTCGTCGTTCTCGCCACCCCCGAAATCGCCAGGCTCCCCTTCGTGGTCACGGGCCTCGTGATGGCGGGCGGCCTGGCCGCCGCGCTTTCCACGGCCGACGGTCTGCTCCTGACGATCGCCAACGCCATCTCCCACGACCTCTACTACAACGTCATCGATCGGAATGCGTCTCTGATCAAGCGGTTGACCGTGACGAAGGTGCTCCTGGTCATCACGGCCCTGGTCTCGGCAGCGGTGGCGACGTTCCGGGTTGCCATCATCGTGGAGCTCGTGGCCTGGGCCTTCAGCCTCGCCGCGGCCTCCTTCTTCCCGGCCCTGGTGCTCGGCATCTGGTGGAAGCGGGCGAACCGGGAAGGCGCCGTCACCGGAATGCTCGTGGGATTCCTGCTGACGCTCTTCTACATGATCGGCAGCCGGTTCTACGGTCTCTCCTGGTTCGGCACGGGCACCGTCGCCTCCGGAGTGTTCGGCATCCCGATCGGGTTCCTGACGATCTGGATCGTCTCCCTGATGACGAAGGCGCCGCCTCAGGAAATCCAGGACTTCGTCGTCAGCGTTCGGTATCCCGAGTCGGGCAAGCGCATGCCGCCCCCGACGTTCGGCGGCCGGGAGGCTGCCGCGAGTTAGTCATCCATTCCGTTCCGGGCGGGGCCTTCGGGCTCCGTCCGGAGCGGGGGTTCTTTCATGAACGAGTTCCTGCTGCGGGTGCTGTTCGTGCTGCGGTTGCTGGCCTTCATGGGAGTCGTCTACATGGCGCTGCACGTGCTGATCGCTCTCCTGATCCACAAGCCCGACAGCAAGATCGCCGCATTCTTCACGGTTGTCACATCACCGCTGGTCCGCCCCGTTCGGGCGCTCGCTCCGCCCGGAACCGCCGAGTCGCGCCTGAGACTCTTCACGCTCGTCGCGCTCGTCGCGGTCTGGATCGTGCTCGCTTCCGTCACGGCCGTCCTGGCCCGGTCGGTCCCCTGAATCATGCTCGCGCTCGCGGCCACGAATTTTGGAAGTGTCCTGCTGTTCCTGGGCATCTATGCGGCTGCCGCCGCCGGCAGGGTGCCCGAGGCCGCATTTCCCCCCTTGCTCGTCCTGCTCTTCCTGGCGGCCACGGTGCTCTGGGTCCGCGTCGAAGGGGCGCGCGGCGGCCGGCTTCCTCCGACCAGCCGGGCCGTCCGGTCGGTCGCGGCGCTCGCCCTCTCCGCGGTCCTCTCGCCCGTCCTCGTCCTGATGCCGCTCTTCTGGCTCTTTCACGCCCTTCCCTCGAGCTACCGGTTCGACGTCGTCCTGAATCGGACCATGTTTCTGTTGATGATCGCCATGGTGCTCACCGCACTCGTCAATCTGGCTGGAAGTGCGATCGCCGTCTGGCGTCTTCTGCGCGGCCGGCCGCGGCCGGAGGCCACCTCGTGAGGCTCTCGTCGGCACCTTCGCGGTCCCGGCAAGGGCGAATGAGGCTCCCCATGATTCAGGGCCGGCGCCGATCGCCGGCCTCGTGTCCCCGATGCGACAACTTCCCGGCATTACGCCGCCTGGCGGCCGCGCGGCCGGGTCGAACAACAGTCGCCGCCAGAGGCTGAAGGAGGACTCCCATGTCCCGGAAACGCCGTAATGGTCTGACTCGAAGGCAGTTTGCAAAACTCGCGGGCGCCGGTGCGCTCGCGGCCGGCGGCCCGGCCTTTCTCTTTCCCGCACGGGCGGCGGCGCAACAGAAGACACTCAAGATCCTGCAATGGAGCCACTTCGTCCCGGGCTACGACAAGTGGTTCGACGGCGTGTTCACCAAGGAATGGGGCGCCAAGCACGACACCAACGTCGTCGTGGATCACATTTCGATCGGGGAGATCAACGCCCGGGCGGCCGCCGAAGTCGCGGCCAAAAAGGGTCACGATCTCTTCATGTTCCTGGCGCCTCCGGCCGCCTACGAGAAGCAGGTCATCGACCACCGGGAGATCTACGAGGAGGTCGAGAAGAAGCACGGCAAGATGATCTCGCTCGCGGAAAGATCGACCCTGAACCCGAAGACCAAGAAGTACTTTGCCTTCTCCGACTCGTACGTTCCCGACCCCGGCAACTACCGCAAGGACCTCTGGGAGAAAGTCGGCTATCCCAACGGACCGGACACCTGGGACGATGTGCGAAAGGGCGGCAAGAAGATCAAGGACGAGATGGGCAATCCCGTCGGCGTCGGACTCTCCCAGGAGCTCGACAGCAACATGGCCCTGCGGGCGGTTCTCTGGTCGTTCGGGGGCGCCGTGCAGGACGCCGACGGAAATCCCGCAATCTACTCGAAGAACACGGTCGAGGCGATCGAGTACGTGAAGGCGCTCTACAAGGAGACGATGACACCGGAGGTGTTCACCTGGGATCCGTCCTCCAACAATCGGGGCATCCTCGCCGGAAAGCTCTCCTTCGTCTGCAACGCGATCTCGGTGACGCGCACCGCAGAGAAGGACAACCCGGACATGTCCAAGAAGATCTGGGTCTGCGCCGCAGCAAAGGGCCCGGTGCGCCGGATCGCGGCGGAGCACGTCATGGACTGCTACGTCATCTGGGACTTCGCGGAGAACAAAGAGGGGGCCAAACGGTTCCTGGTCGACTACCTCGATTCCTTCGGCGAGGCCTTCAAGGCGAGCGAGTTCTACAACTTCCCCTGCTTCCCGACGACCGTTCCCGATCTCCAGAAGCAGATCGCCAACGACCCGCACGCCGATCCGCCCGACAAGTACAAGGTTCTCGGCAACGTCCTCGACTGGGCCACCAACGTGGGCTATCCCGGCTACGCCTCGGCCGCCATCGACGAGGTGTTCAACACCTTCGTGCTGCCGACGATGTTCGCCAAGGCCGCCCGCGGCGACATGAGCCCCGAAGAGGCCGCGCGAGCCGCCGAGAAGGAGGTCCGGCGCATCTTCGACAAGTGGAAGTAGAGGGACTGCGCCACGCATGGCCTCCGTCGAGACCCGAGGCCTAACCAAGCTCTTCCGGAAGGGGCAGGTCGGGGCAGTCGTCAACGTGGACCTGGAGAGCCGGGAGGGCGAGTTTCTCGTCCTCCTCGGCCCGTCCGGTTCCGGGAAGACCACGTTGCTGCGGATGATCGCGGGCCTCGAGGAGCCGACCTCCGGCGAAATTCTCATCGGAGGCGTGGTCGTCAACGACTGGACGCCCCGGCAGCGGCGAATCGCAATGGTCTTCCAGAGCTATGCCCTCTATCCGCACCTGACGGTGCTGGGAAACATCGAGTTCCCGCTGAAGGCGCTCGGCATGCGCAAGCCCGATCGCCGGAAAAAGGCGGACTGGGCCGCGGGACTGCTCGGCATCGGATCCCTGCTCGGCCGAAAGCCGCGCGAGCTGTCGGGGGGAGAGCGCCAGCGAGTGGCTCTCGCGCGGGCCATCGTCCGCGAACCGACCCTCTTCCTGCTGGATGAACCTCTCTCGAATCTGGACGCAAAGCTCCGGGCTTCCGCCCGCGAGGAGCTGGAACAGTTCCAGAGGCAGATCGGGACGACCACCATCTACGTCACGCACGACCAGGTCGAGGCCATGGCGATGGGGGACCGGATCGTCGTCATGAACCAGGGTGCCGTCCGCCAGATCGGCACGCCGGCGGAGGTCTACGACGATCCGGCCGACACCTTCGTCGCGACCTTCCTGGGCTCCCCTCCCATGAACCTGGTCACGACGCCGCGCGTCATCGCCGGATTCCGGCCCGAGCATTTCTATCCCGCGGGAGCGCTGCCGCCCGATGAGCCCGCCCTGCGTCTTGGCCTTCGTGTGACCCACGAGGAGTATCTGGGCGCCGAGCGGATCCTTTACGGAGTCCTGCAGGGGGGTCCCTTCGATGGAAACAAGGCGGTGGCGCGGATGTCCTCGACGCTGGCCGCACGCTTCGCGCCCGATTCCGTCCACGACTTCGCGGTCCTGGAAAGGGATCTGAAGTTCTTCGAGCTTCAGAAGGGAACCCGGGCCGTTCGGATGGCACTCGCGTGAGAGGGTCCCGTCAGCGCTGGCTCGGGCCGGTCCTGTTTCTGCCGGCCGTTCTCTACGTGCTTGCCCTGGTGGGCGTCCCGCTTCTCCTCGCCTTCATCTACAGCGTCGGCGACGTGAAGGTCGGCAGCCGCGGCTATCACTTCGTGGGTCTGGCGAACTTCCGCTCGGTTCTTCAGAGCCCGGCGTTCCGGCGCTCGCTCAGCAACTCCTTCATCTTCACGATCTCCTCGCAGGTCCTGGTGCTCGTGGGAGCGACGCTGCTCGCCCTCACGCTCAAGGACGCCTTCCGCGGCCGGCGCCTGATCCGTTTCCTGATCCTCCTGCCGTGGGTGGCCCCGGTCTCCATCGGCTCGATCGGGTGGAAGTGGATCCTCGACTCGCTCTACAGCGTCATCAACTGGGTCCTCATCCGAATGCATCTGGTCAACGAGTTCTCTCCGCCGATGTGGTTGGGCGAACCCAAGCTCGCCATGCTCTCGGTCGTCCTCGTGCACACGTGGCACATGCTGCCCTTCGCCACGGTCATCATCCTCGCGGGCTGGACCGCCATCCCCAAGGACATCCCGGAGGCCGCGGAGGTGGACGGCGCCGGCTTCTTTCGCCGCATGTTTCAGATCGAGATTCCGATGATGCTGCCCATCATCAATGTCGCCGTCCTGTTCGGCATCGTGTTCACGTTCACCGACATGACGGTCATCTACATCCTGACGCGCGGCGGCCCCTACGACACCACACAGGTCCTTCCGTCACTTGCGTTTTTCACCGGCATCCTCGGCAGCGACCTGGCGGAAGGCGCCGCCATCTCGATGTTCATCGTGCCGATGCTCGTGGTGGTCGCCTGGCTGATGCTGCGATCCGCCCACCGCGCCGAGGTCACCTGATGGCGGCGGGCCTGCAATCCCGGCGAACCGTCGGGCGGCTGCTCCGGTGGGCGACCCTGCTCGGGATCGCGGGGCTGCTCGCCTTCCCCTTCTACTGGATGCTCATCACGAGCTTCAAGAAGACGCGAGACCTGTACGACCTCAAGAACAACCCGTTCGTGTTCAACGAACCGCCCACTCTCGAGCACTTGAGGCTGCTCTTTCGCGAGACCCTCTTTCTCCGATGGCTCGGCAACACCGCGTTTGCCGGGCTGCTCGTCGTCGTCATCACGCTGCTCTTCGCCGTCCCGGCGGCCTACGCCCTGGCGCGCCTGACGGGCCAGTGGGGCACCCGCCTCGGAATCGGAATCTTCCTGACCTACCTCATCCCTCCCAGCCTTCTCTTCATTCCCCTCTCACGCATCGTGGCCTGGCTCGGGCTTCAGGACACGCTCTGGGCGATCATCGTCGTCTACCCGAGCTTCACGATCCCCTTCTCGACGTGGCTTCTGATGGGATTCTTCAAGTCCATCCCGCTCGAGCTCGAGGACGCCGCGATGGTGGACGGTCTGACCCGTTTCCAGGCCTTCCGGAAGCTCGTGATCCCGATTTCGATCTCCGGGATCCTGACCGTCGTGATCTTCACCTTTACCCTGGTGACCCAGGAGTTCGTCTATGCGCTGACCTTCATTTCCTCCGCATCCCACCAGACCGTCGGGGTCGGCGTGCCCATCTACCTGGTGCGGGGAGACGTCTACTACTGGGGGTCCCTGATGGCGGCGTGCCTGATCGCGAGCCTGCCGATCGGAATCGTGTACAACCTCTTCCTCGACCGCTTTATCGCCGGCTTCACGTTCGGCTCGGTCAAGTGAAGGGTCGGGAGGAGCAGTGTTAAGATCCGACGAAGCGACCGAGACGGAAATGGCGAACGGACGGAAACCGGGATCGCTCTCCACACCTGCGCGACCGCAGAGGGCCGGGCGGCGATTCCCCGGGCGGCCGGGAGGCCGCCAGCCGCCATGACTGGCGACGACAAGCGCTCCGCCGAGCACGGCGCATTGCGGCGGCGGCGTCCTTCCCTTCGAAGAGAAAGGAGTTACGAGATGAGGTCAATGGTTCGCTCAACGGTCGTCGCGGCGTGCGCCGTCCTCTGGGCGGCGACGGCCTTGGCCCAGTCGACCGTCAATATCGGATCGGGCTCGACCCTGACGTTCAAGGGATTCATCAGCGCCACCGCCTTCGCTCAGGACCAGAGCTTCACGTTCGGCAACGGCCAGAACGCGGAGTTCCCCGTTCCGGGCCAGTGCCAGGTCGATTGCTGGTTCGGCGGCGGCGACATTCGCAACACCCGGCTCACACTGGTCTTCAGCGGGCCCAAGGTGGTGGGCGATTGGAAGGTCGGCGGCACCGTCGAAATGGACTTCTTCGGCGGGTTCGGCAGCTCGACCAACAGCGCGTTCGTCGACCAGCAGCCGGTTCCCCGGCTGCGCCTGGGTTACATCGAATTCGGCAACGGCAGCACCACGATCCGAATGGGCCAGCAATGGTCTCCCCTCTTCGGCAACGTGGCCGTCTCGCTTTCCCACATCGCCTTCCCGCTCGGATATGGGGCCGCGGGCGACGTCGGATGGCGCTTTCCGGGCATCTTCCTTTACCAGAACATCACCCCCAAGGACTCGGCCGTCAAGGCGGACGCGGCCTTCGCCGTCATGAGCGGATCGTGGAACGGCCCCGCCTGCAACACGACGACCAACTGCGTCAACTATCTGACGGCCGGCAATGCGACCTGGCCCCAGTTCGAGGCGCGGTTCAATCTGGGAGGCAAGATCGGCGACAGCAGCACGTGGAGCACGTACATCGTCGGGCACATCGACGCGAAGGACACCTCCGGGGTGGGCGCCTCCACACCGGACGACAAGCTCGTCGGCTCGGCCGTCGAGATCGGCGCCAAGTTTCAGTTCGGACCGGTGATGCTGCAGGGCAACGCGTACACCGGCCATGCGATCGGTCAACAGTTCGCCGCGATCACCCAGTTCGGCAAGATCCAGAGCACCGGAGGCTGGGTGCAGGCCGGCTTCGACTTCACGAAGAATTGGGCGCTCTTCGCCTTCTGGGGAGAGGACGACCCGAAGAACAACGATGTGGCGACCGCCGTCGGAAACAACGGCCGCGTTCTCAACACCATGTACGCGGGCATGCTTCGCTGGAGGTCGGGACCGCTCGCGTTCGGCCTCGAGTACATGTACGACCGTTTGACGACCCTGACGCCGGATCTGGTGACGACCACGAAGACGAACGGCCACCAGCTCGCCCTCTCGGGTCTCTACAACTTCTAGGAGCCGGCTCCGCCGGATTCCATGGGCGGGGACCTCGGGTCCCCGCCCATTTGCTTTTCAGCGGCGGGGACCGCGCACCTCGGCCCGCATCGCTTCCCAGGCCTGACGGGCCTCCTCGACGGATCCCTCGTCCTCGATCGTCGTGATGTCCCCGGGCTCCTGATCGAGGGTGACGGCCTTCAGAACCCGCCGCATGATCTTGCCGCTCCGGGTCTTCGGCAGGGAATTGACGAAGTTCAGGTCTCCGATCACCGCCACCGGGCCGAGCTCCCGACGCACGGTTTCGAGCAGATCCTGCCGGAGTCCGTCGTTGGGCACGTGCCCCTGCTTCAAGACGACGAACGCGGAGATCACCTCGCCCCGAAGCGGGTCGGGGCGGCCCGTGACTCCGGCCTCCGCGACCGAAGAGTGCTTGAGGCAGGCCGTTTCGACTTCGATCGTGCCGATGCGGTGTCCGGCAATCTTGATGATCTCGTCGGCGCGGCCCGCGAACCAGACGTAGCCGTCCTCGTCGATGTGCGCCGAGTCGCCGGTCGAATACACTCCGCGGACTTTCTCCCAGTAGTCTCGGCCGTACCGCTCGGGCTCGCCCCAGAGCGTCGGCGTCAGACCCGGGAAGGGCCGCCGGATCACCATGATGCCCTTTTCGCCGGCGCCGCAGGGCGTGCCGTCCGGAGCCACGATGCCGCACTCGATGCCCGGAAGAGGAATGCAGGAGGAGCCGGGCTTGATCGGGAGCATTCCCAGGCCGTAGGGATTCCCGAAAACGGGCCCGGAGGTTTCCGTCTGCCACATGTGGTCGATCACCGGAACGTGATCGAGAAAGACGCGCTTCTGCAGCCACTCCCATGCGGGCGCGTTCAAGACCTCTCCGGCGCAGAAGACGCGCTCGAGAGACGAGAGGTCGTGCTTGTGCGCGTGCGCCTCGCCGTAGCGCATCAGGAGGCGAACGGCCGTGGGGGACGTGAAAATGCCGGTCACCCCGAACTCTTCGACGATCTTCCAGACCGTCTCCGGATCGGGATAGTCGATCGACCCCTCGTAGGCGAGTGTCGTGCACCCTGCGAGCAGCGGAGCGTAAACGATGTAGCTGTGGCCGACGATCCAACCGATGTCGGACGTCGACCACCAGACGTCGTTGGGCTTCAGGCCGAAGCACCAGTGGCCCATCGACGCGATGTGGACCTGGTAGCCGCCGTGCATGTGCACGGCGAGCTTCGGCTTGGCCGTCGTCCCCGACGTGGCAAGAATGAACGCCGGCTCGTTCGACTCGAGGGCCACATTTGCGCCGCTCTGCCCGTGCGCCCTCTCGAGAAAGTCGCTCCACGCGAGGTCTCGCCCGGCGGTCATCGGCGCGCCCTGCTTCGTGCGGCTCGCCACGACCACATGCTCCACGGCGTGGCCGCCGGCCGAAAGCGACTGGTCGACGATTTCTTTGAGGCGCACGTCTTTGCCCTTGCGGTAGGTGACGTCGGTGGTGAAGATCAGGCGCGAGCCGCTCGCCCGGACGCGGTCTCCCAGGGCCCCCGAACCGAATCCCGCGAAGACGACGACGTGGATGGCGCCGATCCGGGCGGCGGCGAGCATGAGCACAATCGCCTCGGGAAACGTCGGCATGTAGATGGTGATCCGGTCCCCCTTGTCGATGCCCATTCCGCGCAGCGCGGCGGCGACGCGCACGACCTCATGGGTGAGCTGGGCGTACGTGAAGAGTCGCCGCTCTCCCCTCTCGTTCAGGCTGACGAGCGCCGTGTGCCCGCCCCTGCCCCGCTCGAGGTGGTGATCGAGGCAGTTCCAGGCCATGTTGGTTTCGCCGCCGACAAACCAACGGAAGGTCGGCGGCTCCCACTCGAAGGGACTCGTCCAGGGCTTTGACCAGGGAACTCTCGAAGCGGCCTTCGCCCAAAAGGCCTCGGGGTCTGCCGACGCGGCGTCGAGCAGACGGCGCACCAAGGGATTGATCAGCTCCATGACGACACCTCCGCAATGGGCCTCACTCTACGTCTGCGACCAGCGGGTGCTCTGGTGCATTTGCATCTGTCCGGGCGCCCGGCGGGCCCGGGGGAACGCGCCGCCTGCTAGCATCTGGCCGTGGAGCCGATCGAAAGGGTCCGCGTTCGCGCCCTCGAGGGCTCGACCGAGGTCGAACGCACCGACACGCTCGCCGTCGAGGAACCGCTGGAGATCCGAATCCAGGGACCCGGGGACCCGTCGGCGACGAGCTTCGTGACCACCATGAGGACCCCGGGCCACGACGAGGAGCTGACCGCGGGACTCCTCCTGGCCGAGGGAGTCCTGACCGGCCGCCCGGACCTCCTCGCTCTCGACCGGCCCGCCGATGCCCGCCTGTCGGCGGACCTGCGAGCAAACGTTCTCATCGCCCGGCTGCGCGCCGAGGCCTTCCTCCGAGCCGGACAGTTGAGCCGCGCCACCGTCCGGGGCTCCGCCTGCGGCGTGTGCGGCAAGACCTCGATCGAAAGAGTGCTCCCCGTCGACTCTCCTCCCCTCCTCTCCGACGGGCGGGTTTCCGCCGAGCTCTTGTACGCGCTTCCCGGCAGGTTGCGGGACCGTCAGTCGATCTTCTCCAAGACCGGCGGGCTCCATGCCGCGGCGCTCTTTCGGGCCGACGGGAGCGCCGAGGCGCTCCGGGAGGACATCGGGAGGCACAACGCAACCGACAAGGTCGTCGGCCACTTCCTCCTCGCGGGACAGGTGCCCGTCGGTCATTCCATTTTGATGGTCTCGGGACGCGCGGGCTTCGAGATCGTTCAAAAAGCGTACAACGCGGGGATCCCGATCGTGGCCGCGGTCTCGGCACCGTCGAGCCTGGCCGTCGAGCTCGCGGATACGGCCGGGATCACGTTGATCGGCTTTCTCAGAGATCGCCGGTTCAACGTCTATACCCACCCGAAAAGAGTCGCCGGAGGGCAGTCGGCCTGAGGCGTGTCGGAGGCCGTCGGCCGACCGGACGCCGGAACGAATATCGCAATCCTGTATACGTCCGCATTTCCCGCTTGACAACCCTGGTCGAAAGTTCTGGAATGGGATCGCTTTCGAGGAGGTCCCATGCAGATCTCTCGCCGCGGGTTCCTCAAGGCAACGGGCGTCGGAACCACGATCGCCCTCGGTTTCGACGTCTCCCCTGCCGAAGCGGAGATGCGCGAGTTCAAGATCTCGCGCACGACCGAAACGCGAAGTACCTGTCCCTACTGCGCGGTCTCGTGCGGAATGATCATCCACACGCTCGGAGACAAGGCCAAGAACGCCACACCCGCAGTGGTCTACGTCGAGGGCGATCCGGATCACCCCATCAACCGCGGCACCCTCTGTCCCAAGGGAGCCACCGTCAAGGACGACATCAACAACCCGGACCGGCTGACGAAGCCCCAGGTCCGGCGCCCGGGCTCCGACAAGTGGGAGGACATCAGCTGGGACGAGGCCATCGCCAAGATTGCGCGGCACGTCAAGGACACGCGGGACAAGAACTTCGTCGCCAAGAACGCCAAGGGCCAGGTCGTCAACCGCAATCCGGGCATGGCCATGATCGGCGGCTGCACGGACACGACCGAGTTCAACTTCCTGTACTGGAAATCCGCCTCGGCCTGGGGGGTGCCGTACCGGGATACCCAGGCCCGGGTTTGACACGGCCCCACGGTGGCCAGTTTGGCCGCCACGTTCGGCAGGGGGGCGATGACCAACGGATGGGTCGACATCAAGAATGCCGACGTCGTCCTGTGCATGGGGGGCAACCCCGCGGAGAACCACCCCTGCGGATTCAAGTGGGCCATCGAGGCGAAGAAGACCCGTAACGCGAAGATCGTCGCGGTCGACCCGCGATTCACACGGACGGCGGCCGTTGCGGACCTCTATTCGCCGATTCGCAGCGGTACCGACATCGCCTACCTCCACGGCATCATCCGCTACGCGATCGCCAACAACCGGTTCCACGAGGAGTATGTCAAGCTCTTCACAAACGGCCCGATGCTCATCAACCCGGACTTCAAGTTCGAGGAGGGCCTGTTCTCGGGGTTCGACGAAGCCGCAGGCAGCTACAAGCGCGACACCTGGGCCTACCAGATCGATCCGAAGACCGGATACGCGAAGACCGACCCGACGCTCCAGGATCCCAATTGCGTCTTCCAGCTCTTGAAGAAGCACGTCGACCGGTACACGCCGGAAATGGTCGAGAAGATCTGCGGCACTCCCAAGGAGACGTTCCTGAAGGTCGCCGAGGTCGTGACGTCGACCGGAAATGCCGCACGCTGCGGCACGATCATGTACGCCCTCGGCTGGACGCAGCACTCGATCGGCGTCCAGATGATCCGTACCGCCGCCATGATGCAGCTGCTGCTCGGCAACGTCGGCAGACCCGGAGGCGGCGTCAATGCGCTGAGGGGGCACTCCAACATCCAGGGAGCGACCGACACGGCGGGCGTCTTCGACATCCTGCCGGGATACATCAAGACGCCGCAGGCCCAGTGGCAGAGCCTCAAGGAATACGTCGACTCCAACACCCCGAAGGCTCTCGGCCCCTCCATGAACTACTGGCAGAACTACTCGAAGTTCATGGTTTCGACGCTGAAGGCGTGCTACGGGAAGGCGGCCACGAAAGAGAACGAATTCGGCTACAACTGGCTTCCCAAGGTCGATGGCAACTACTCCTGGATGTTCATCTTCGACGACATGTACCGGGGCAACTCGCAGCGGGCGGGCGGACAGGAGCCCGGTCCCGAGGGCCTCATGACCTTCGGAATGAACCCGGTCGGAATCGGTCCGAACTCGCCGAAAATGATCGCCGCTCAAGCCAAGCTCAAGTGGCTGGTGGTCGTCGAGAACCACGAGATCGAAAGCGCCAACTTCTGGAAGGCCCCCAAGGAGTACGGAGGCCCCGACCCCTCGCAGATCCAGACCGAGGTCTTCCAGCTGCCAGCGGCCAATTTTGCCGAGAAGGACGGCTCCTTCACCAATTCCGCGCGCTGGATCCAGTGGAAGTGGAAGGCCGTGGACCCGCCCGGCCAGGCCAAGACGGACCAGGAGATCCTGGCCCGGATCTTTCTCGCCGTCCGAGAGCTCTATCGGAAGGAGGGCGGAGCGTTACCCGAGGCCATCCTGAACGTCGACTGGAGCTACACCAACCCCGCCGCGCCAGACCTCACCGAGGTCCTCAAGGAGCTCAACGGTAAGGCCCTGGCCGACATCCCGGATCCGAAGGACAAGACGAAGGTGCTCAAGACCGCGGGCCAGCAGCTCGACGGCTTCGGGCAGCTCCAGGACGACGGCTCGACGATGGTCGGCAACTGGTTGATGTCGGGCTGCTACACAGAGGCCGGTAACCTCACTCAGCGCCGCGTTTCGGTCGACGATCCGAGCGGCCTCGGTATGTACCACAACTGGACCTTCTCCTGGCCGGCCAACCGCCGCGTCATGTACAACCGCGCCTCGGCCGATGCCGAAGGCAAGCCCTGGGATCCCACCCGCGTCGGAATTCGCTGGAACGGCTCGAAGTGGGTCGGAGACGTTCCCGACATGAAACCGGACGCTCCTCCGGGGACGTTCGGAGCTTTCATCATGCTGCCGGAGGGGAGCGCGCGCCTGTTCGCCCCCTTGAACGACGGTCCCTTCCCGGAGCATTACGAGGCCGTCGAAGCCCCGGTCGAGAACATCCTGCATCCCAAGGTGACGTCCAACCCGGTCACGAAGAAGTTCAAGTCCAACAAGGACGTCTACGGGACGGCCGCCGACTTCCCCATCGTCTGCATGACGTACCGGCTGACCGAGATGTACCACTACTGGACGAAGAACATCAATCGCCTCAACCAGCTGCAGCCGGGCTTCTTCATCGAGATCCCCGAGGCCCTGGCCAAGGAGAAGGGCATCGTCAACGGTGGGAAGGCGAAGGTCACGTCGGCCCGCGGCTCGATCGAAGGCGTCGCGATGGTCACCAAGCGCCTGCTTCCGATGCAGATCAACGGCAAGCAGCACTGGCAGATCGGGTTCCCCCTTCACTGGGGATACGACGCCACCGCCGATCATACGGGTCCGCTCGCGAACTTCCTGACGCCCTCCGCAATGGACCCCAACACGTGGACGCCCGAGTACAAGACCTTCCTCGTGAAACTCGAGAAGGCTTGAGAGGAGGAGCGCGATGAGCACACAAGCCCTCGAAATCCGCCGCTCTTCCGCTTCGGTTCTCGGCAGCCTCTCGGGGCTGCGCCGGGCGACGACCGTTGCGAAGTACATCGATACGTCGACGTGCATCGGCTGCAAGGCCTGCGAGGTCGCCTGTCAGGAATGGAACGACCTGAAAATCGTGCCGACAGAGCAGACGGGCAGCTACCAGACGCTGCCGACGTTGCACTCCGACTACTGGAACCTGATCCGATTCAACGAGCACGACTTCGACGGCGGGATCGTCTGGCTCATGCGGAAAGACCAGTGCATGCATTGCGACGAGCCGGGGTGTCTCGCCGCCTGCCCCGCGCCCGGTGCCATCGTGCAGTACGGCAACGGCATCGTGGACGTGAACCCGGACCAATGCATCGGCTGCAAGTACTGCGAAACGGGGTGTCCCTTCGACGTGCCGCGCTTCTCGGCGACGACCGGGAAGATGTCCAAGTGCACGCTCTGCGTGGACCGGGTCGCGGTGGGTCTCGAGCCGGCCTGCATCAAGGCGTGCCCGACCGGGTGCCTCCACTTCGGGACGAAAGACGACATGCTGGCCCTCGGCCAGTCGCGGGTCGCCCAGCTAAAGTCGTACGGGTTCGCCAACGCCTCCCTGTACGATCCCCAGGGCGTGGGCGGGACGAGCGTCGTGACGGTGCTCGCTCACGGCGACCACCCCGACTGGTACGACCTGCCGAGCGATCCGCACGTGCCCATCCTCGTCAAGCTCTGGAAATCCGTCCTGCGACCGCTCGGCGTCGTCGCGGTGTTCGGCGCGGTCGTCGGCGCGTTCGGCCACTACCTGAGCTACGGCAAGAAGGAGGTTCAGGGGGCGGCCGACGACACCAAGAACCTCCCCCGAGCCTGAGAAAGGAGATTGGAACCATGAGCGCTGCCAGCCCGCCCCGGTCGCACGCCATGGACATGGCCGTGGCCGCGGCTCGAGAACGTGAAGACGTCGTCGTCGGCCATGAGATCGTGCGCTTCCGCCGCTCGGCGCGCGTCATGCACTGGTCCGTCGCTGTCACGTTCGCCGTTTGCCTGCTGACCGGCATGCCGATCTGGACCCCCGTCTTCGGATGGATGGCGCATCTCTTCGGAGGCCTTTCCGTCTGCCGCGTCTTACATCCCTGGGCCGGAATCGCTTTTTCGCTCGCGGCCCTGTGGATGTTCGTTCACTGGAGCGGCGAGATGGCCCTGAAAGCGGGCGAGCGCCAGTGGGCGAGTTGGGGCGGGCTCATGCGCTATCTCCGCTATGAGAGCGACGACTCCGGTATTGGCAAGTACAACCCCGGCCAAAAAATGCTCTTCCGGTGGGCGTCGCTCGGGGCGCTCGGGTTCCTCGTCTCGGGCCTCGTCATGTGGTTCCCGGGGAGCTTCGGCGCCGTCGTGCGGGTGCTCGCCTACCTGCTCCACGACGTGACGTTCATCCTCTTCCTGATGCTCGTCGTCTGGCACGTGTACCTGGGCACCCTGGCCGAGCCCGGGACCTTTCAGGCGATGACGCGAGGGACGGTCACCAAGGCCTGGGCGAAGCTGCATCACCCGGCCTGGTACCGGGACGTCACCGGAGAGAAGTAGATCCCTTCTCCCGGGGCCGTGGGCACCCGCTTCGAGACGAGAGCCTCCCGCGCGGAGGCTCTCGCCGCCTCCGCACCGACCGCAGCCGATCCGCTGCGGTTTGCCGCGGGCCTGTACCACGCCCAGGGCACGATCGCCGAGGCGCTCGAGTCGTCGGCCCGGACTCGCGCTGCCTTGACCGGCCACCTCGACGAGGATGCGGCCCGCGTCCTGGAGGAGGCACCGGCCGTTCTGGACTACGCGGCAAGCCAGGGGCCGCCGGCCGTGGCGACGGAGGCCAGCGCACGTCAGGGAGATCTCGAGGCCACCGCCCGCACGCGCCTGATGGTTTACTGGACGGGAGATCGCCGCTCCTCGGAGGATTACCTTTCGCGCGCCATCCTGCGACCGTACGTGGAGGTCCTGCGGGAGCTCAACGTCGCCCCCGACCGAATTCACCGACGTGGACAGTGCCCGTTTTGCGGCGGCGGTCCCTGGGTTTCGGCGCGGCGCGAGGGATCGCTCATGGAAGGGGCGAGGAGGATGCTCGCCTGTGCGCTCTGCGGCGGAGAGTGGTCGTTTGGACGTATCCTTTGCCCTTCCTGCTTCGAGCAGGAACCGACTAAGCTCCCCTCCTTTCAGGTTGAGGCCCATCCGACCGTGCGGATCGAGGCTTGCGAGACCTGCCGCCGATACGTCAAGTCGATCGACCTCTCCGAGGACGCCCGTCCGATCCCGGAGGTGGACGACCTCGTCTCCCTCTCGCTCGACCTGTGGGCGGCCGGCGAGGGTCTCACCCGAATCGAGCCCGGCCTCGCGGGCCTCTAGACATGACGCGGGACACCGCCGGCCTCCTCGCGGTGCAGGACTCCCTGCGCCGCCGCTTCGACGACTTTCGGGGCGCCCTCGAGCGCCGCGACGAAGCCGCCTACCGGATGGCGCTCTCGGACTTTCACGGGCATCTGTGCCGGTGGACGGCGGCGGAGGAAGAAACCCTGCTCTCCTCGCTCCCTCCCGACGGCTTCCCCGGGCGCGACCCCCGGCGGGAGCTGCGCCTCCAGTACGTCCAGATCCGAGAGTTGACCCGGTTTCTTCTCTCACAGCTCGCCACGCGTGCCCCGATGGGGGATGTCCTGGGCCTCGTCGAGAATCTCGACAGGCGCCTCACCTCGCACGAGTCGGAGATGCGAACCGTCTACTACCCGGCGGTGTCGGCGGGGCTCAGCGCCGAGGCCTGGAGGCGGCTCGCGGAGGCGGAGCCGCCTCCCTAGCCGAGCTGTGGCGTGTCGGCGAGCGGTTCCTCATCTCTCGGGCGGAGCGCCTCGTAGGCCGCCCGCAGGCGCTCGGCCGTCCAGCCCAGAAAGACACCCTCTCCCCGAAGAATCGGGTCCGAATCGGAAGATTCCAGGAGCACGATCGTGCCCTCTCCCCCGTCGCTGGCGACCGAAAGGCGCCAGGACGACCGGGTCACCGCGCTCTCGCGGCTGCGCGTGAGCACGCGCTCGAGCCCGACCGCACGCGCACCGGTCAGCCCGTCGACGACCGCGCAGGAAGGCTCCGGCACCGTCGTCATCCGCCGCGTGTGTGCATCTCGAGGTGCGGATCGCGCCGCAACGTCTCGACGGGTGCCAGGGGCGCCCGATCGCGCATCGCCAGGCGTTCCTGCGCGCCGCGGTCGGCCCTCCCGGCCCAGGCGGATTCGATCAGGGCCCGGATCTCTCCAGCCGATGCTCCCGACCGCAGGGGGCCCCGCAGGTCGATCCCCTTCGTGGCGTAGAGACAGAGGTACCAGAGACCATCGGCCGTCAGCCGGCTGCGGTCGCAAGAGAGGCAGAAAGGCGCCGTCGTCGAGGCAATGATGCCGAAGACGCTGCCGTCCGGCAGGCGGAAGCGATCGGCGGGCGCCGAGCCGGCCGGCGGCAACTCTTCGACCGGGCCGAGCGCGCGCCCGATTTGGTCGAGCATCTCGGCACGGGAAACGACTTTCTCCCGCGACCAGAGCGTGGCGCCCCCCACGTCCATGTACTCGATGAAGCGGACTTCGGCCCCGACGCGCCGGCCGTAGGCGAGCAGCGGCAGCAGCTCGTCTTCGTTGACGCCGCGAATCACGACCGTGTCGATCTTGACCGGCGAAAGGCCGGCCCGGACCGCGGCCTCGATCCCGGCGAGCACGCGCGGCAGGTGATCGAACCGGGCGAGCCGAAGGAAGCGCTCCCGAGAGAGCGTGTCGAGGCTCACGGTGATGCGGTGCAGGCCCGCCTCGCGAAGGGCCGCGGCCTGATCCGCCAGAAGGACGCCGTTGGTCGTCAGCGCGAGATCCCGCAGCGACGCTTTCGATGAGAGAAGGCGCACGAGACGTGGAAGATCCCGCCGCACGAGAGGCTCGCCGCCCGTCAAGCGGACCCGATCGACGCCGAGCGTCGTGAAGACGTCGCAGAGCCGGCTGACTTCCTCGAAATCCAGAATGTCGCGCCGGGGCAGCCAGACATAGTCCCGCTCCGGCATGCAGTACTGGCAGCGCAGGTTGCACCGGTCCGTGACCGAAAGCCGGAGGTTCCGGAGCGGCCGCCGCAGGGTGTCGAAGACGGGCATTCCCGACATTCTACGTTTTTCGGCCTACCCGCAGGTCGAGGCGCCAGACGGCCCGGCGAACCCGATCCGGCTCGCCCCAGGCCTCCTCCAGATCCCTCCGAACGACGTCCAGGGCGTCTGATCCTCGCTCCTCCCGGTAGCGCCTGGCGGCGGACCAGGTTCGCAGATATCCCTCCAGATCGGACAGGGACCAGTCCTTCTCCATCCGGAACAGGGGAAGCGCCTCTTCGGCGAAGGGAAAGTCGATCGTGTCGTAACCCCTGTCGACGATCGCACGCTCGGGAGGCCAGTATGGGCCGACCACGCCGCGGTACAACTGCTCGACGACGGCATCCACGTCCGAATCGACCGAGAGCACGTCGTAGCACCACGCGGCCACGACGCCGCGGGCGACCAGGACCCGACGGGCCTCGCTCCAGAAGCGCGTGCGGTCGAACCAGTGCAGCGCCTGCGCCACCGTGATCAGGTCGACCGTTTCGGCCTCGAGCCCCGAATCTTCGGCAGCCGCCATCCGGTAGCGCACGCGGGGATGAGGCCTCGCGTTCCCGAGCTGGCGCTCGGAGGCGTCGGTCGCCACGACTTCCTCGAAAAAGGCCGCCAGGCCGACCGCAGCCTGCCCGCTTCCGGTCGCACAGTCCCATGCGCGCCGCCGTCCGGGAGCCATCTCGGCGAGGCGCGCGAACAGCGCGGCCGGATAGTCCGGCCGGTATCTCGCGTAGTCGGCGGAGGCCGCCGAGAAGTGATCGGCGAAGGGGAAGGGGCGCGTCACGGCCGCCGTGCGGTTCGCCGATGGCTTCCAGGGTCCGGAACGCACGACCCGGAGAAACCGAAGGACCTTCCGCTCCTCGCCCCCTTCTCGAACTCGCGCCGCGCGAGGCCGACGGCTGCCCGACGACGGCGGGAGAGGCGGCGCGCCGCATCTCCGACTCTCTTCATGAAAACCGCGCTCCTCGGCAGGACGGCCCGCCGCGGGCGAGAGTCTATAATCGCCCCGTGGCCCTCCCGGATCCCGCGATGCCCTTCCCCGCGAGCCTGCTTCTCACCGAGGACGGACGGACGGCCGCGCCTGCGCGGCACGAGACACTCTACGCCCTCTTCCACACCGGGTGCCCGACTTCGGAGCTGGCGTGGCCTTATCTCGCGCGGCTCCAGAGGCTCGGCGGGGATCGAGGACTGCGTGTCGTCGCGGTGTCCCAGGACGGACCCGGAGAGGCGAACCGGTTTCAGGAGCGCCTCGGGGCCCGGCTCGAGACGCTCTACGATCCGCCGCCCTGGAAGGCCTCGCAAGCGCTCGGCCTCGAGAGCGTGCCGGCCTTTGCGCGCGTGAGCCCCGAGGGCCGCCTCGAGGAGCTCGTCGTCGGGTTCCAGAGGGACAGGATGGAGGCGTTTGCCGCCCGATCGGCGTTACTCGCCGGCCGCGCCGAGAGCGCCCTCTTCCGGCCGGACGAGAATGTCCCGGCCGTCCGCCCCGGTTGATCTTCGCGAAACGCCGGCAGTTAGGCTGAGCGACCAGCATCTCGGAGAATGGGAGAACACGGACGAACCACGGGGGAACCTTGAGCAAGCCGTCGACCTTCGGACAGTTGAAGCGCAGCGGGTATCGGCCTCGGAGCGTCAAGGAGGAGCTTCGCGACAACCTGCGACGCGCTCTCGCGGCCGGCCGCAACCCGTTCCCCGGCATCCACGGCTACGAGCGTACGGTCCTTCCCTCCCTCTACAACGCCGTGCTCTCCCGGCATGACCTGTTGCTGCTCGGCCTGCGCGGGCAGGCCAAGACGCGCCTGCTCCGAATGCTCGTGAACCTTCTCGATCCGGAAATCCCGGCGATCGAGGGCAGCGAATTGAACGAAGATCCGCATCTCCCGACAACGAAGTACGGACGACGGGTCCTCGAAGAGAAGGGCGACGAGACGCCGCTCGCCTGGATTCCCCGGGAAGAACGATACCGCGAGAAGCTCGCGACACCGGACGTCACGATCGCCGACCTGATCGGCGACGTGGACCCGATCAAGGCGGCCACCCAGCGGCGCACCTACTCCGACGAAGAAGTCATCCACTTCGGAATCATTCCCCGCACCAACCGCGGAATTTTCGCGATCAACGAGCTGCCGGACCTCCAGCCTCGCATCCAGGTGGGGCTGCTCAACATCCTCGAGGAGCGCGACCTTCAGATCCGCGGCTTTCCGATTCGCATTCCGCTCGACATCCTGCTCGTCTTCTCGGCAAATCCCGAGGACTACACGAATCGGGGCAACATCATCACGCCCCTGAAGGATCGGATCTCGTCACAGATCCTGACCCACTACCCCGACGACGTGAAGACGGCCGCCCGGATCACGGCCCAGGAGGCCTGGGTCGAGCGAGAGGGAGAGCCGCACGCCGAAGTGCCGGACCTCTTTCGCGAGTTGATCGAGGAGATCGCCTTCACCGCGCGTTCGAGCGAGTTCGTCGACCAGTCCTCCGGTGTTTCGGCCCGCATGCCCATCTCGGCCATTGAGATCCTGGTCTCGAATCTCGAGCGGCGGGGCCTCGCGAACCATGAGGCCCGCGTCTTCCCGCGGCTGTGCGATCTGCCGGCCACCCTGCCCGCCATCACCGGAAAGGTCGAGATGGTCTACGAGGGCGAGCAGCAGGGCGCCGAGGTCGTGGCCAAGAAGCTGATCGGCGTGACCCTGAAGAAGCTCTTCGACGCCAAGTTTCCCGCGCCGGATGCCGGCCGCCCGACGGATCGGCGCCGCGTCGAGCTCGAGGAGGCCACCGAAGAGAGCCCCACGCCCCGGCGCGGACGCGCCCCGGCGCCCGAAAAGATCCACCCGATCTACGAGCCCATCGTCGAGTGGTTCGGGGGCGGCGGCAAGGTCACCCTGTCCGACGACACTCCGTTTGCGGACCACCTGGCCGCGCTCGACTCCGTGCCGGGCCTGCGAAAGGCCGTCGAGGAACACTTCGCCCCGGCCTCTCCGGAGGAGCTCGCGATCGGCATGGAGCTCGTGCTCGAGGGCCTCACGCAGCACCTGAAGATTGCCCGCGAGGACCTCGACTCCAAGGTCTCCTACATGGAGATGCTCAAGTTCAATCTCGTCAGGAGCCGGGTCAACTGAAGCCGTGGGGATGGCCCCTCACCCCTACCCTCTCCCGGCGGGAGAGGGAGTGTTGCGGTCTCCCGCCCCCGCAAACCCTCTCCCCCCGGCAGGGGGAGAGGGCAGGGTGAGGGGGGCGGATGCCCGGGTCCCTCCGCTCCCGCGTCCTTTCCGGCGAGACGCTTCTCGGCTGCTTCCTCACCTGGCCGACCGCGGGCCTCGCGGAGCTCGTCGCTCTCGCCGGGCTGGACTTTCTGGTGCTGGACTCCGAGCACGGCTTCTTTTCGATCGAGTCGATCCAGGCGATGGCGATCGCCGCCGACGCCGCGGGGATCCCGGCCATCGTGCGTGTGCCCTCCTGCTCCGCCCCGGAAGTCTCGCGGTGCCTCGACGCCGGGACGGCGGGTCTGCTCTTCCCGCGGGGCGAGGGCCTTTCCGCGATCCGGGCGGCCCTGGAAAGCGCGCGCTACCCGCCGACCGGAAGACGAGGCCTGGGCGGGGTGCGGGCCAACCGCTACGGGACGATCCCGCTCGACCGCCATGTCGTTGAGTCGAACGAACGCACGCTGCTCGCCGCGCAGATTGAGACGCCCGGTGCGCTGAAGGATCTCCCGGCGATCGCCCGCGAGCCGGGCCTGGACGTCCTCTTCGTCGGCCCAAACGACCTGTCGCAGGCCCTCGGCATCCCCGGCCGCTTCGAGGACGCCCGGTTCAAGGACGCCCTCGGGCAAGTCGCGGCAGCGGCACGCGAGGGAGGCAAGGCCGCCGGCATCATGCTGACCCGCCGTGAACAGGTCCCGGAGCTGACCGCGATGGGGTATCGAGTCTTCACCGTGAGCGAGCGGACTCTCCTGCTCGAGTCCGGCCGGGCGTGGCGTGCCGCCGTGGCCGCGCGGCCGTAGAATCGAATCGCCGATGCGATACCGCTACAGCGATTTCCCCACGGATCTGCTTCGGCAGCTGCTGACCTATCAGGAGCTCGTCAAGCTCTTCCTGCAGCTCGTCCTCCAGACGGGAGGGGACGTCGACGAGGCTCTGCGCTGGATGAAGTATCTGCAGGAGCGCGGCATCATCGGCGAAGAAGTGGACCTGGACGAGTTCGCCCGGGCGCTTCAGAAGAACGAGATCGTCGAAGACCGCGGCGGCTCGCTGGCGCTCTCCTCGGGCGGCGAGCGGCGTATCCGGCGCTCGGCCCTCGAGGAGATCTTCAGTTCCCTGTCGAAGGCCGGCTCGGGCTACCACGCAATTCCTCGGGCCGGCGGCGGCGGGGACCTGCTGCCCGAGACGCGCGCCTACGAGTTCGGCGACAACCCGACGGCGATCGACGGCGTGCGCACCATCGGCAATGCCGTCCGCCGGGACGCGGACAGGATCGCTCTGGAGCCCGAAGACTTCGAGATCCACGAGGAGGAGCACCTGACCTCCTGCGCGACGGTCCTCGCCATCGACATCTCCCACTCGATGGTGCTCTACGGCGAGGACCGCTTCACGCCGGCCAAGAAGGTCGCCCTGGCGCTCGTGGAGCTGATCCAGTCGAAGTACCCCAAGGATTCCGTGGACGTCCTGCTCTTCGGCGACGACGCGACCCGCGTTCCGATCTCCGAGATCTCGAAGACGATGGTCGGGCCGTACCACACCAACACCAAGGCGGGCCTCGCCCTCGCACGCAAGCTCCTGGTCCACCGCAAGAACCCGAACAAACAGATCTTCCTCATCACCGACGGCAAGCCTTCGGCAATCTGGGAGCACGGGCGGCTCTACAAGAACCCCTTTGGCCTGGATCTGAAGATCGTCAACCGCACGCTCGAGGAAGCCGACGCCTGCCGGCGGGATCAAATCACCATCACGACCTTCATGATCGCGACCGATGCCTACCTCGTCGACTTCGTGGACAAGCTGACCAAGATCAACAGAGGCCGCGCCTACTACGCCTCGCCCTACAACCTGGCGGAGTTCCTTTTCACCGACTACATCCGGAACCGCAAGAAGTTCCTGCATTGAGCCTGACGCTCGCGCTCCTCCTTGGAGGGCTCATCCTCTCGGCTGCGGCATTTCTCGTGGTGCCGCGGCGGCTGCTGGCGAAGGCGCAGGATCGCCTCGCGCGGGCCCGCCTGGCACACGGAGGATCGGAGTTCCGTCTCTTGACGCGCGCCGAGCTCGTGACGGGGCGCTTCCGGCGCCTGCCGGGAATCCTGGGCCTGACGGCCGACCGGATCCTCTTCGAAGGGCTCTTCGGCGAGTCGCAGGAGCTCGCGACCTCCCGCATCCAGAAGATCGAGACCGGCCGGCGACTCGCCAACGGACGCGTGCTTCTGCGGCGCGAAGTCCTTCGAATCACGCCCTCCGGTGGCTCGCCCCTCGAGTTCGTGCTGACGCCCGCGGCGGCCTCTGCCTGGCGCAGCCACCTCGGTCTCTGGGCGATGAAGGAGCGCCAGGCGGACGCCGACCGCGTCGTCCCGGGGCGGTCGCCCTCCTAGCGGCTGCGGCGACTGGCGGCCAGAACCTGCGCCGCGAGAGCCAGAAACCCCACGTCACGCAGAATCGTCCAGCGCATCTCGGAAAGCCGCTCCGCGCGTGGCTTGTCCCTGGCCGTGATGTCGAAGCAGCCACAGGCGACGGGATTGCCGCGCGCCAGGTTGATCGAGAGCGCGCCGATGAAGAGGAGCAGGAGGCCGGCGGCCAGGCCCGCGGCGGTCCGCTTCCAGAACCCCACGATCAAGGCCAGCCCCAGGATCAGCTCGACCCAGGGCATCCAGAGCGCCAGAGCGTTGACCGCCCAACCCGGCACGAGGCGGTAGTTGTAGACCATGTGGGCGAAGGAGGGTGGGTCGGCGATCTTCGCAAGGGCCGCCACGACGAAGATCGCCCCGAGCGCGAGCTGGGCGCGGATCGAGAGCCACGGCGAAAGCCACCAGGGGCGCGGATCCTCGATCACTTCGGAGCGCCCTTCTCGACTGGCATGCCCCGCTTCTCCCAATCGGGGAAGCCGTCGGCGTACACGAGCGCGTTGTTGAAGCCGTAGCCGTGAAGCCTCTGCGAGAGCATGTGCGAGTCCTCGCAGTCTCCGCCGCTGCAGTACACGACCAGCGGCGCGTTTACGTCGTAACCTTCGTCGAAGAGCCTCTTGATCCCGTCATCGACCGTCGCCTCCCAGATCGGGAGGCTTCGCGCCCCCGGGATGTGTCCGGCGACGTAGACAGACGTTCGGCGGGCGTCCAGAAACGGAACACCGCGGCGATGAAGATCGATTGCCTCTTCGCCCGAGATCGAGACCCACGGCTTGTCGGGATGGGGCGGATAGTCCCTGCCCGGCGGGACGGCGGCCTGAGCGGCCGGCGAGGCGGCCGCGGGCCCGGCCGGGGCGGGCGTGGCCGGAGGTTGCGGAACCTTCAAGGCGTCGGGATAGGTTCCCGCCCAGGCGAGCCGCCTCTGCGCCGAGGCGAGCGAATTGGAGACGACCGCGCACAGTACCGCCGCCAGGACGATCGACAGGCTCTGCCCAAGCCTTCTCACAGAAGCGACTCTACCCCGCTCCGGCTCAGGGCGCCGCCCGCGATCGACCGGCGAAAAGAGACGGCGACGAGGGGGATCCCCCCGACG
Organism: uncultured Acidobacteriota bacterium; assembly: GCA_963801275.1. GTDB lineage: Bacteria > Acidobacteriota > Thermoanaerobaculia > UBA5066 > Gp7-AA6 > DATBFU01. Next base: position 1,035,694 of record CAWDEF010000001.1, read on the forward strand.
GACAAGAGCCGGTGAGCAGCTCCGGAAAAGCTGGCTGTGGGGGGTGGAATCGAACCACCAACCTTCCGGTTAACAGCCGGACGTTGTACCAATTCAACTACCCCACAACGGACCGGCGACCATGGTAGCGCGGCAGCCCGACGTCGGAAGATCACGGGTCCCGACGGGAGAGTCCTCGTCGACGTAGAGTCCGCTTCCCGGGCGCTCCCGACAGCCGCGGACGCCTCTTCCCCTCACGCAGCCGGAAGAAAGGGGATCACCCGCCCCGCCAGAGACGCCGGGAGACCCCGCAGCGCCTCCCGGATCTCCTCGTTCCGATACCGCTGCGAGAAGTGCGTCAGGACGATCGCCTCGTTGCGAAAGAGATCTGCCCTGTCCAGGAAATCGCGCAGGTGCAGATGCTCGTAGACGCGGGCGCGATCGACGTCGTCGGACCGGAGAAAGGAGCATTCGATCAGCAGAACGCCCGCCGAAAAGAGCTCCGGCGCCGCCTCGAAGATTTCCACACCGCAGTCGCCCGGGTAGGCCAGAAGAGGAATCTCTTCGCGGCGGGTCACCTCGACGCCCCCCTCCCGCAGGGCCGCGATTTCCCGACCCGTCCGCCCGGCGAACTCCGGCTTGAGCTTCTGCTTCACCTCCGAAAAGACGTAGCCGACCGTCGGCACGCGGTGCCGCCCCGGGAGAACGGAAAGCTCCAGGTCCCGCCGCAGCGCGACGCGTTGCCCGGACGCGACCGGCTGGATTCGGACCCCGTAGTCCACTCTCTCGAGGCGTTCGCAGACCTGCAGCAATGCCTCCAGATCGGGCACGGCCTCTTCGGGAGCCAGCACCCGTGCGGGGCCAAGGCCGGCCAGGCGCCGCCGCGAGGCGTAGTGGGCCAGTCCCGCAGCGTGATCGAGGTGCCCGTGCGTCAGACAGACGGTCGGGTACGAGACGACGTCGTCCGGGGCGCGCCCGAAGTCGAGCAGCGCGTGGAAGGTCGGGACCTTGTAGAAGGACTCGTGGCCCGCGATCGAGACACCTTCGATCTCGATTCCGGCCGCGGTCACCTGCACGCGGCCCCGCCCCTCCGGATAGTCGCCGGCGGCCATGGAGGCAGACTACTCTAGGCTGCGTGCGCGTCGATCTCTTCGCCTACGATCTGCCGGGCGACCGGATCGCGCAGACGGCGCGGCCGCGCGGGCAGAGCCGCCTGCTGGCGCTCGACCGCCGAAGCGGGGCCATCGCCCACCGGCGCTTCGCCGAGCTTCCCGAACTGCTCTCACCGACCGACCTCGTCGTTCGCAACGACGTCCGCGTGCGGCCTGCGCGCCTCTACGGAACCGACCCCGAAGGACGGCTCGTCGAGATCTTCCTGCTCCGGGCGGCCGAAGGAGATCCGTGCTCCTGGACCGCCCTGGCAAAGCCCGGCCGCAGGGCGAAGGAAGGCCGCACACTGCGCTTTGCGAAGGATCTTTCGGCGGTCGTCGAGCGCGTCGAGCCGGACGGCCGGAGGCGCCTCCTTTTCGAACGCCCGGTCGACGACGCGGTGCTCGGGCGCATCGGCCACGTCCCGCTGCCGCCCTACATTCACCGGGAGCCGGGAGCTCCCGACCGACCCGATGACCGCGAGGCCTATCAAACCGTCTTCGCCCGGGAGCCCCTCGCCGTCGCGGCTCCGACGGCGGGGCTGCACTTCACGCTCGAGATTCTCGATCGCATCCAGGCCCGCGGCTGCGAGATCGCCGATCTGACGCTTTCGATCGGCGCGGGCACCTTCAAGCCGGTGACCTCCGAAGACACGGAGTCCCATCGGCTGGACGCCGAGCGAGTCTTGATTCCCCGGACCACGCGATCGCGCATCGCATCGGCCAGGGCCGCCGGCAGGTGCGTCGTCGCGGTCGGAACGACCGTCACCCGTTCCCTCGAGGCTGCCGCCCGTCTGGCGGAAGCCCCCGACGGCGACTGGCGCTTCTCGACCGACCTCTTCATCACGCCGGGCTTCGACTTCCGGACGGTGGGCGCACTGTTGACGAACTTCCACCTGCCGCGCTCGACGCTTCTCATGCTGGTCTGCGCGTTCGCGGGGCGGGAGAACGTCCTGGCGGCGTACGAAGAGGCGATTCGCGAGCGGTATCTCTTCTATTCCTACGGCGACGCGATGCTCATCCGGTGAGATAGACGTCGATCAGTTTCCGCAGCGCCGCCGTGTGGGCCGAGGTGGTTCCGCAGCAGCCGCCCACGATGCGCGTTCCGATCGCCAGCCACTGACGCGCGATCGAGGCGTACTCCTCCGGATCGACCGGTTCGTTGAAGAGGGTGCCTCCCCGGCCCGCCGGCGGCCCCAGGTTGCCGTAGGCCGCCAGCGGAGCGCCGGGCGCCGCCTCGGCGAGCACGCGCAGGTCCGGGAGCAAGCGCCGCACCGAAACACAGTTGATCGCGAGGACATCCGGGCGGAGCGGCTCCACGGCGCGCGCCGCCTCGGCGATCGATTCTCCCGAGAGCAGACGCCCCTGCCCGTCCGTGATGATGGACGCAATCACCGGGAGACCCGTCTCCTTGCTCGCGCGAACGGCCGCGACGAGCTCGCGCACCGTGTTGTGCGTCTCGGCGAGAATCAGATCGGCGCCCGCCTGCGCCAGGAGCATGGCCTGCTGCCCGTGTTCCTGCCAGAGAGCGCCCTCGTCGGGAACCAGGTCGGGACGGTAGCAATCCTCCAGGGGGGAAAGGGAGCCGGCGACAAGAATCGCCCGCGTCGACTCGCCGGCGGCGCGCCGGGCGAGCGTGACCGCCTGCCGGGTCAGCTCCTCGGCGCGCTTTCCCTTGCCGGCCTTCTCGAGGGAGCGGCGGTGCGTGCGGAACGTATTCGCCGTCAAGATGTCGGCCCCGGCTTCGACGTCGTCACGATGGATCGCGAGGACGACGGACGGGGCGTCGATCAGGGCCCAGGCGCTCCACAGCGGAAGCTGGCAGCGCGCGCCCCGCCGCTCGAGCTCGGTACCCATGGCCGAGTCGAGCAGCAGAGGGGGCGGATTGCCCAGCCGCTGCTTCAATGGCAGACTCTTCATTCCTTAAAAAATAAGGCTGGAGAAGTCTCCAGCCTTATTTCGTTTTGAACCGAAGGCCTTCGCTCTAATCTAATACGCTTCCAGGTACTTCTCGGTCTCCCAGGGCTGCACGCGAGAGATGTACTCCGCCCACTCGCCGCGCTTGGCCTCGAGGAAGTGCGTGAGGATGTGCTCGCCGAGCGCCTCCGTGACGACCTCGTCCTTCTCCAGATTGTCCAGAGCCTCGGAGAGGTTGGCGGGAAGCTGGTCGATTCGCAGACGCCGCTTCTCGCGCTCGCTCATCTTGAAAACGTTGCGGTCCACCGGCTCCCCCGGGTCCATGCGGTTCTTCACGCCGTCCAGGCCCGAAGCGAGCATCACCCCGAAGGCAAGGTACGGGTTGCAGGAGGGATCCGGCATGCGCACTTCGATGCGCGTGCCCATGCCGCGCCGGGCCGGAACGCGTACGAGCGGCGAACGGTTGCGCATCGACCACGCCACGTTGACCGGAGCCTCGTAGCCCGGCACCAGGCGCTTGTAGGAGTTGACCAGCGGGTTGGTCACCGCCACGAAGGCCCGGGCATGCCGCAGAATCCCTCCCGTGTAGTGCAACGCCGTCTTCGAAAGCTGATGCTTCGCCTTGGCGTCGTAGAAAACGTTGTTGCCCTTCTTGTCCAGGAACGACTGGTGGACGTGCATGCCCGATCCATTCACGCCGAAGATGGGCTTGGGCATGAAGGTCGCGTGGAGGCCGTGGTCCATCGCCACCTTCTTGACGATGAACCGGAACGTCGAGACGCGGTCGGCCGTCGTCACGGAATCCGCGTACTTGAAGTCGATCTCGTGCTGGCCGGGCGCCACCTCATGATGTGCCGCCTCGACCTCGAAGCCCATCTGCTCGAGGGCGAGGACGATGTCGCGCCTCGCCTCCTCCCCGCGGTCGACGGGCGTCAGGTCGAAGTAGGCGCCCTCGTCGTGGGTATCCACGATCGGATCGCCGCTCGAGTCGCGGCGAAAGAGGAAGAACTCCGCCTCGGGGCCGGTGACCATGGTGTAGCCCAGGGCGCCCGCCTTGTCCATCTGCTTCTTCAAGGTCATGCGGGGGCAACCGGCGAAGGGCGACCCGTCCGGGTTGTAAACGTCGCAGATGAGGCGCCCCACCTTTTCGCCTCCCTGGTGCGCCCACGGGTAGATCGCGAAGGAGGCCAGATCGGGAACCAGGTTCATGTCCGACTCTTCGATCCGCGTGAAGCCCTCGATCGAGGAGCCGTCGAACTGGATCTCGCCGTCGAGCGCTTTCTCGAACTGGGAGCGTGGAATCTCGACGTTCTTGATCACCCCGAGGATGTCCGTGAACTGGAGCCGCATGAATCGCACGTTTTCGGCGTCGCAGACCTTGAGGATCTCCGCCTTGGAGAGCCCCGGCCCCGAGGCGTCGAATTTCAGGACCTTCGCTTTTGCCATTCTGACCTCCACTTTTTGCAGAATGGACGCGATTCTAGCGACAGTTTTGCAGCTTTCAAGCCACCTTCGGGCAAAATGACCATGAAACTGTGCAGCCCTGCACAGAAACCTGTGCAACGCTTCATGAACTGAACCCGATTCCGAGTGCGTCGAGGGCGCGCAGCAGCAGGCCGGGACGCTCCCCCCGGTCCACCCGTTGCAGCCGCCGCGTCACGGCGCGGACCGCGAGCCGTCGCAGGGGTTCGGGGGGGAAAGGCAACGGCTTGCGGCGAACCATGGACAGCGCGAGCAGCGGGCTTTCCCGCCCCAGGGCCAGATGTGCCAGGATCTTGCCCGCCACACGCGTGCTGCCGATGCCATGCCCCGTGTAGCCGAGCCCGTAGAGGAGGCGACCAGCCTCGGCGGCGCCGAAGAACGGCGTCAGCCGTGTCGTCGAGCAGATCGGCCCGCCCCACGCGAAGGGGAAACGCAGGTCCGAAAGCTTCGGAAAATGCCGGCGAAAGCTCGCCCGAAGGGCCTCGAAGTGCCTCGGCGACTGGTCGCACCCCTCCTCCACGCGGTTGCCGGCGTAGTAAACCGCTTCGCTCGTGCCCCAGAGAATCCGGCCCTCGGCGGTCAGACGATAGTAGTTGAAGAAGGTCCGGGCATCCGTCACTGCCTGCCGGCGCGGCCAGCCGATCGCGCTGCGCTGCGCGGGAGAGACGGGCTCGCTGACGAGGATGTAGTCGTAGAGTGGCAGAAAGCGCGGCAGGAGGCTCGGCCGGAGCCGGTGGCTGTATGCGTTGGTCGCAAGGACAGCCTTCTCGGCGGACAGGACCCCCCTGTCCGTCTTCACGGCCACTCCTGCCGCCGAAAAGGAGAGTCCGGTCACGTGACACCTCTCGAAGACCCGGATGCCGAGGCGCAGCGCCTCTTTCCGCAGGGCTTCGAGAAGCTTGACGGGGTGGAGGGTGCCGCTGCGAGGCGCGAGCGCCGCACCGAGATACAGGGAGCTGCGCACCTCCGCCTGAGCCTCCCCGGCGGACAGGAATCTCCAATCCGTGAGCCCGAGCCGGTGGGCGAATGCCACCGAAGCGTGAAGCGAGTCGACGTGCGCCGGCGTCAGCGCCATCACGAGCTGTCCCGGCCGCTCGAGCTCGGCGTCGATTCCCCGTTCCGCGAGAAAGAGCTCGAGCTCGTCCAGGTTCTCGCGTCCGAGGCGCGCGAGCTCCCGGGCCTCCTCCTCCCCGAAGTGGGCCGCCGCGAGCTCGTGCGAGTGGTCGAGCGTCTCGCCGACGATCCCGGCGTTTCGCCCCGAGGCGCCGTGCCCGACGAGGCCCTGTTCCAGGATGGCGACGCGGATCGACGGATCGAGGCCCTTCAGAAAGAGGGCGGTCCAGAGACCCGTGAACCCGCCGCCGATGACCGAAACGTCGACGCGCGTGTCGCCCGGGAGAGACTCGCAGGAGCGCGCTTGCCGGGTCGCCAGCCAGTAGCAGCTGGCCTCGATGGGGGGATCGCCCGCCTGCGGCGGCGCCCGCCTAGAGCCCGCGTTCGCGGTAGACCTCTTGGAGGGAGTCCTCCAGGGCTGCCAGGAACCGGTCGAGGACAGGATAGCCCACGACCAGCGGCGGCTCGACGCGCAGCACCCGCGCGTTGATGTAGGTCCCCGAGATCAGGATGCCGCGCCCGAAGAGGGCCTTGGCCACCGCGTAGCCGAGGTCGTGGTCGACGAACTCCATCCCGAGCATCAGGCCCCGCCCGCGCGCGCCCTGGATGACCTTCGGGTACTTCTTCGCCAGGGCGTTCAACCGGGGCAGCAGGTACTCGCCCTTCTCCCCCGCCTGGCGCGGCAGGTCCTCTTCGATCAGGACGTTGATCGTCGCAATCGCGGCCGCGCAGCACACCGGGTTTCCGCCGAAGGTCGTCGTGTGCAGGAAGGGATTATCGATGTAGCGCTCCCAGGTCTTCGGCGTGCCCACGCAAGCTCCGATCGGCATGACGCCGCCCCCGAACCCCTTGCCGAGCGCCATCAGGTCCGGCACGACGCCGTCGTGCTCGCAGCAGAACATCCTGCCGCTGCGGCCCATGCCGCTCTGGACCTCGTCGAACACCAGCATGGCGCCGTACCGGTCGCAGATCTCGCGCGCCGCGGCGAGATACCCCGGAGGCGCGACGTTGATGCCCCCCTCGCCCTGGATCGGCTCGATCACGACCGCCGCGACCCTGTCTCCCGAGAAGTCGCCGCTCGCGACGATCATCCGGAGCGCATCCACGTCGCCAAACGGCACGTGGGTCCAGCGCTTCAGGGGCAGGAAGGGCTCCCGAAACATGGCCTTCGACGTGCCGCCGAGCGACCCGAGCGACTTCCCGTGGAAGGCGCCGAGCGTCCCGACGAAGTGGTGCCGCCCGGTCGTGAGGATCGCCATCTTCAGGCAGGCCTCGATCGATTCGGTGCCCGAATTGGTGAAGAAGGAGTACTGGAGATCCCCCGGCGTGATCATCGAGACCAGGTGCGCCAGGTACGTCCGCAGCGGATCGATCAGCTCCTGCGAATGGATGGCCTGCCGGTCGAGCTGCTCCCGGACGGCCTTCAGGACCTTCGGGTGCCGGTGGCCCGTGACGTAGATCCCGAAGCCCCCGAGCATGTCGATGAATTCCCTGCCCTGCACGTCGCGGAAAACGGCTCCCTCGTCCTGCCATTCGACGGCCGTGTAGTCGGTGGAGACGGACTTGCGGTATTCGAGGAATCCCGGGTTGACATAGTCGGTCCAGTACCGGACCGAGTCCTCGATGACCCGGCGCTGCTCGGGGGCCGTCAGCGTCTTCCTGCCGATCAGATCGAGGACGTAGGCGGATTCCTCGCGCGCGCTCTTGAGATTCTGAGGCATCGAAACGCTCCTGTCTGGGGGATGGGGGTCACTCTTCGGACGCGCGGCGCATCATACCGCCCCGCCGCGGGATCAGGAGAACGCCGAGGATGATCGTCGCCAGCGTCTCGGCGCCGAGGATCAGGCCTTCCTTCAGGGGCGCCTGGCTCGTCGGCGAAGGAGCGAAGAAGAGAGCGGCTGCGCCCGCGATGTAGAGAGTGCAAACGACGGAGGCGAGCCACGCGTTGCCCGCTCCGCCCGGCAGCCGGTAGGGCCTCGGCTGGTTCGGCCTGCGGCGCCGCAGGACGAGGAACGCCGGAAACACGAGCAGGTAACAGAGCAGGAAACACAACCCCGAGAGCTTGAACGTCATCCAGAAGACGTTCGACTGGCTGTCGGAAAGAAGGGCGTTGCCCACGAGAAGCGCCGTCGAGACGAGGCCCATGGCGATGAACGCGACGTGAGGCGTCCGGAACCGCGGATGCAGGCGGCCCAGGCCGGCGGGCAGAACACCCTCTTCCGCCGCAACCGCCGCTACGCGGTTGGCTCCGAGGCTCCAGGTCACGATGTTGGCGATGCACGCGTAGAGAAAGCCGATCCCGAGGAGGAAGATGCCGGCGCCGCCCGCCGGCCCCCACTCGCGGCCGAGCACGGCCAGGGCATCCCAGGTGCCGGTGACGATCGAGAGCTTGCCGATTGGAACCGCGAGCAGGATCCCCGCCACCCCCAGCGCATACACGCCGGCGATCACGATGCCCGAGAGCAGGATTACCCGCGGCACGTCGCGCCGCGGGTTCTTCATCTCTCCGCCGGCCGAGCTCATCAGCTCGAACCCGAGCGTGTTGTAGAGGAGCACCGGAAGGTAGGCGAGAGAGTCGTTCCATTTGGGCAGGAAGCTCGAAAAGGAGAAGTCGTTGGCCGGAGGACGGCCCTTCAGCAGCGCGCCGAACCCGAGGGCGCCGAGGGCCAGGAAGATCATGACCTTCACGACGGCGCCGAGGTTGGGGAGCCACTTGGAAACCTCGAGGCGCACGATCCCGACACCGACCGTCAGCCAGGTGAGCACGATCGCGATCCCCGCCTCCTGCCAGGTCGAGCGGTGAGAAAGGAAGATCTGCTCGAAGGTTCCAGCGAAAATCAGATAGACGGAGGGGACCCAGTAGGCGTTGTTGATCCAGTAGAGCCAGGCCACCGTCGAGCCCCAGAGGGGGCCGAAGGCCTCGCGCACCCAGAGGTACACGCCGCCCTCCCCAGGCCAGGCCGCGCCGAGCTCCGCGGTGATCAGGCCGTACGGGATGAAGAAGACCACCATCGTGATCACCCACCAGGAGAACCAGGCGACCCCCATGGAGGCGGCCGAGGCGACGGTGTCGATGGTCAGGATCGCGCAGACCGAGAAGAGCACCAGATCGAAGTGCCCGAGGACCCGGTCCAGGCCCTCGGCGGGCAGGCCATGTCCTTCCCCGGCGCCGGAAATCGCCGTCTCGCTCATGCTTCGCCGCGCCTCCTCGGCCTGCGGACCGCCTTTGGGAGAATCCCTGGCATCCTACACGAACAGCCCGTGGAAATGACTGCTCCTCAGTAGGTTAAGGCCCTGCCCGGGCTTTCCAGGGGCCCATGATAGGCTCCCGGCGAGTCGAATCCGGCTCATCTTCTCTGACCCTAGGGTCGCTACCCATGACCCGCTCGATCGTCTTGAAGACCGCCGTGCCGGGGCCCCGCTCCGCCGCCCTCCTGAAGCGGCGAGGCCAGGCCGTTCCGGCCGGAATCGCCCATGCCACGCCGATCTTCGCCGAACGAGCCGAAGGGGCGCTGCTGACGGACGTGGATGGCAACACCTTCATCGACTTCGCCGGGGGCATCGGAACCTTGAACGTTGGCCATGCCAACCCCCGGATCGTGGCCGCGGCGTCCGGGCAGCTTTCTCGCCTTCCCCACACCTGCTTCAGCGTCGCCCTTTACGAGGGCTACATCGCTCTCGCCGAAAGGTTGAACCGCATCACGCCCGGCGGCTTCGCGAAGAAGACGATGTTCGCCAACAGCGGCGCCGAGGCCCTGGAGAATGCCGTCAAGATCGCGCGCAGCGCGACGGGCCGCGAGGCCGTCGTCGTGTTCGACCACGCCTTCCACGGGCGCACGCTCCTGACGATGAGCATGACGAGCAAGGTGCGCCCGTACAAGTTCGGGTTCGGTCCCTTCGCGCCGGAGGTCTATCGGCTCCCCTACCCCTACACGTACCGGACTCCCTACGAGGACGCCGAGGCCTGGGAAGCCGCGGTCGAAGAGTTCTTTCACACCCAGGTCGCCGCCGAGAAGGTCGCCTGCATCGTGCTCGAGCTCGTGCTCGGTGAGGGCGGCTTCGTCGTCGCACCGCGCGAAGCCGTCTTGTTCCTCGCGCAATTCTGCCGCGAGCGCGGGATTCTCCTCGTGATCGACGAGGTGCAGACCGGTTTCGGCCGGACGGGCCGGCTCTTCGCCTGCGAGCACTACGGAATCGAACCGGACCTCCTGACGATGGCCAAGTCCCTGGCCGGGGGATTCCCGCTCTCCGCCGTGACCGGTCGCGCCGAGGCCATGGACGCCGCCCCGGTCGGAGGCCTGGGCGGCACGTACGCCGGCAACCCCGTCTCCTGCGCCGCGGCCCTCGCCGCGCTCGACTTCATGGAGTCCGCGCGACTGCCCGAGCGGGGCGCCGAGATCGGCCGCCAGGTCGAGCAGCGGTTCCGTGGCTTCTTCGAGCGCTTTCCGTTCATCGGCGAGGCGCGCGGGTTGGGCGCCATGCGCGCCTTGGAGCTCGTCAAGGACCGGGCCGGCAAGGCGCCGGACAAGGAGCGCGCCGGCCGTGCGGTGCAGAAGGCCTGCGAGAACGGTCTGATCGTGCTCACGGCCGGAACCCACGGCAACGTGATCCGAACGCTGATGCCTCTGGTGATCACCGACGATCAGCTCCACGAGGGGCTGGAGGTTCTCGAGCATGCGCTCGAATAGACGCCGCTTCCTCTTTTCGGTGGCCGACTCCTAGGCGAAGACTCGCGGAGTCCTGCACCGCATCGGGGAGTCTCGAACCGAGAGGAGGTGGGGTCACCAATGGACACGAAGGAACTCCTGAAAGAGTCGCAGCGCTGGCTCGACATCATCTCGACGCCTCAATTCTCCGTCGAACAGAAGGCCAAGATCGTCGCCGACACCGTCGACAACTTCTCTTTCTATTACAACCGCGGCTACCTCGACTACCGCAAGTCGGTCATCGAGATGCGCGACAGCCCCGCCCTCGAATGGGAGGGACAGGGCTCGACCTTCCGCGACATCATGGGGCGCGAGTTCATCGACTGCCTCGGCGGGTACGGCATCTACAGCGCCGGGATCCGGCATCCCAAGATCGTCAAGGCCGTGGCGGATCAGCTTGCCCGCATGCCGCTCTCGAGCCAGGAGCTGCTCGATCCGCTGCGCGGGGCGCTCGCGGAGCTTCTGGGCGAGATCGCTCCCGGAGACCTGCAGTACTCCTTCTTCATCAACAACGGCACGGACGCCGTCGAGGGCGCCATCAAACTCGCCCGCCTCTTCACCGGCAAGTCCAACTTCATCTCCTCGCTTCGCGGATTTCATGGCAAGAGCTGCGGCTCGCTGTCGCTCTTGGGCAAATGGGAGTACCGGGAGCCCTTCCTGCCGCTCCTTCCCGGCATCCAGTTCGTGGAGTTCGGCGACGCGGACGCCGTGGTCGACGAGCTCTACAAGGCCGACGCCACGAGCAAGGGCGTCGCCGCGGTCATCATGGAGCCGGTCCAGGGCGAGGCCGGCGCAATCGTGCCGCCGGACGACTTCTGGCCGCGTATCCGCAAGGCCTGCGACGAGTACGGGGCGCTGCTGATCGCCGACGAGGTGCAGACCGGGCTCGGCCGCACGGGCAAGATGTTCGGGGTCGAGCATTGGAAGACCGTTCCGGACATCATGTGCCTCGGAAAGGCCCTGGGCGGCGGTGTGATGCCGCTGTCGGCCTTCATTTCGACGCCGAAGATCTGGAGCGTGCTTGAGACGAATCCGTTCATCCATACGTCGACCTTCGGGGGAAACCCGCTGGCGTGTGCGGCCGGCATCGCGGCCGTCAACGTCACGCTCGAGGAGGACCTGCCGGGCCAGGCCTCCCGCAAGGGGAAGTACTTCCTGGGACAGTTGATCGCTCTGCAGCTGACCTACGACCGCATCATCCGGAAGGCCCGGGGCAAGGGCCTCCTGCTGGGCCTCGAGTTCGCCAACACCGAGATCGGCTACCGCGTCGTGTCGGGCCTCTTCAAGCGGGGCGTCCTCGTCGCGGGGACGCTGACGAACTCGAAGGTCGTGCGAATCGAGCCGGCCTTGAACATCCCCGACCCGCTGATCCACAAGGTCCTGGATGCCCTGGAAGACACGCTCAAGGAGATCGACCGATCGACACCGGACATCACGCCGGACGACGAGGACTAGCGAGCCGTGCGGATCGCTCTGCTCGGCGCGGCAGGAGCCATGGCGTCGGTCGTCCTGCGCGACCTGCTCGAGCTCGCGCCGGACGCCTCCATCACACTGGCCGACCGGCGGCCGGTGGAAAGCTCCGACCCCCGGGTCCGAAGCGTCGCGGTCGACGTTTCGGACGAGGCGGCCACGGCGCGCCTGCTCGAAGGGCACGACGCGGTCGCAAACTGCGTCACCTACTATCTGAACGTGCCTGTCATGCGCGCGGCGCTCGCGGCCCGGGTGCCCTACACGGATCTCGGAGGCCTCTATCACGGCACCCTCAAGCAATTCGCGCTCGACGAGGAGTTCCGGAAAGCCGGTGTTCCGGCCCTGCTCGGCATGGGATCGACCCCGGGCATCACCAACGTCATGGGGGGGGCCCTGGCCCGAGGGCTCGACCGCGTCGACGCCATTCACGTCCGGGTGGGCTGCGTCGACCGATCGGCGAGCGGACCGCTGCCGATTCCCTACGCCTTCGACACCGTGCTCGACGAGTTCTCGCTCGAGCCGATGGTCTTTCACGAAGGGCGCGCGCGGGCGGTGCCGCCGACGAGCGGCGAGGAAACCATCGCCTTCCCCGAGCCTGTAGGCGAGGCTCGGGCGTTCTACACTCTTCACTCCGAGGTCGCCATGTTCCCCCGCTCGTTTCCCGGCTTGAAGGAGGCGAGCTTCAAGGTCGCTTTCGAGCCGGACTTCACGGCCAAGGTGCGGTTCTTGGTCGAGCTCGGCTTCGCCTCGCGGGAGAAGCTTTCCTCCGGGTCCTCGCCTCGCGAGACCCTGCTCGCGCTTGCGGCGCGGCAGGCCGCGCCCGGAGGCGAGCCGAACGACTGCGACGTCCTGCGGGTCGACGCCACGGGCCTGCGCGGCGGCCAGAAAGTCTCCACGCGCGCGGAGATGATCGTGCGGCCTCACCCCGGGTGGAAGATCGGCGCGGGAGCGCTCGACACCGGCGTGCCCCTTTCGGTCGCGGCCCAGATGCTCGCCCGGAGGGAGATTCGGGAGGCCGGAGTGCTGTGCCCCGAGACCGCGGTCCCGGAAGGACCGTTCTTCCGGGAGCTCGAACTCCGCGGAATGCGGGCCCGGTTCGAGTCGGTCTGAGTTCCAACAGGAGGAGAACGTGAGCATCGAATCCACAAACCCCGCCACCGGCGCCCTCAGGAGGCGCTTCGAGCCCGTTTCCCGGGAGGAGGTGGACCGGCGACTGGACGCCGCCTCCCGCGCCTTCCGCACCTGGCGGGCCGCGCCCTTTTCCGTGCGCGCGGCGCACATGATGCGGGCGGCGGAGATTCTCGAGACCGAGAAGAAGCGCCTGGGAGAGCTCATGACGCTCGAGATGGGCAAACCCATCGGCTCGGCGGTCGCAGAGGCCGAAAAGTGCGCCTGGGTCTGCCGCTACTACGCCGAGAACGCCGAGCGGTTCCTCGCGGACGAGCCGATCGTGACGGACGCTTCCCGCAGCTTCGTGCGCTATCAGCCGCTGGGCGCGGTGCTCGCGGTCATGCCCTGGAATTTCCCTTTCTGGCAGGTCTTCCGGTTCGCCGCGCCGGTGCTGATGGCCGGCAACGTCGGGGTCCTGAAGCACGCCTCGAACGTGCCCGAGTGCGCCCTGGCGATCGCCCAGATCTTCGAGCAGGCAGCCTTCCCGCCGGGCTCGTTCCAGGCGCTCTTGATCGGAGCGGACCGGGTGGCGAGCCTCATTTCCGACCCGCGGATTCACGCGGTCACGCTGACGGGAAGCGAGGGCGCGGGCGTCTCGATCGGCCGGGCCGCAGGAGCGGAGATCAAGAAGGTGGTCCTCGAGCTCGGCGGCAGCGACCCCTTCCTCGTAATGCCCAGCGCAGACCTGGAAACCGCCGTCTCGACGGCGGTCAAGGCGCGCACGATCAACAACGGTGAGTCCTGCATCGCCGCCAAGCGGTTTCTCGTGCACCGGGCGGTCTCAAAGCAATTCGAGGCGGGATTCGTCGAAAAGATGGCGGCACTCAAGGTCGGCGATCCCATCGACCCTGCGACCGAGATCGGCCCGCTCGCCACGCCCGCAATTCGCGACGAGGTGGACGCTCTCGTCAAGAAGACGGTCGCCGCCGGCGCCAGGCTGCGGCTCGGCGGCGAGCCCCTCGGCGGGCCCGGCAACTTCTACGCCCCGACCGTGCTGGCGGACGTTCCCCCGAGCAGCCCCGGGGCGAAGGAGGAGATCTTCGGCCCCGTGGCGAGCCTCATGCCCTTCGACACGCTCGCGGAAGGGATCGCGCTTGCCAACGCGACGCGCTTCGGCCTCGGAGCCTCCGCCTGGACCAACGACGCGAACGAACGCGAGGCGCTGATCGATGGGATCGAGGCCGGCGCCGTGTTCATCAACGGCCTCGTCAAGAGCGATCCGCGGCTCCCGTTCGGAGGCGTCAAGCATTCGGGCTTCGGCCGTGAGCTCTCGCGGCACGGCATCCGCGAGTTCGTCAACGTCAAGACCGTCTGGGTGGCCTAGGTGTCGTTTCTCAACACGTTGTTCACAGCCAGGGCGGGTCATGCGGACCCCCTCTCCCCCCAACCCGGGTGGAGAGGGGAATTCTGAGCCTGGGGACTCTTCAGAGGGGGCGGTAGGGTGAACAACGTCTTGAGAATTCACACCTGGCCGCCCTGGCTCCCTGGACGGCCTGTCCGGATCACGCCGGCCCTCTCGGATCGCTACTTCTTCGGATTGTCTCCGCCGGCCCAGGCGATGAACATCCAGCGTCCCCCTTCTTTGATCAGGATGTCCGTGTACCGCCCCGTCGCGGTCTCCCGGTCCTTCTTGTAGTTCTCCCTCACGGCCGTGTAGGTGTATTGCACGACGGCCACGTTGCCGGTGATCGTCGCGGAAATCGGGGAGATCTCCTGTTCCAGAGTCGTCGTGCTGGCATCGTTGAAGCGCGTCCACCTCGTCAGGCTCGCCTTGTTCTGGGGTGCCGGCCGATCCACGTCCCAGTAGCTGATGTTGGGGTGCACCATCTTGTCGATCCAACTGATGTCCTTGTCCATGCTCATCTTCCACTGGAGCTCTTCGAACCTCCAGATCTCCTGCTGCTCCGGGCTCCACGTCTGGGCCGACGCGAGGCTCGAGATCCCGGCAAGGGAGAGAAGGAGAAAAGCGGTACAGAGACGTCGAAAGGACATCAAACACCTCCTGCGTCCGCCAGGGACGCCGCAAATGGAAGGGCGCCGGGTAGACGCCCGAGCTGAACCGGATTCTGTCACAGCCCCCGGAGACACAAAGGGCACGGCCCTGCGCAGGGGCGGCCCTTCTTCAATGCGTGAACGTCGAACTGGCTCCCGAGCCTCTCTACGCGCCCGGCAGGAAACTCGTCCCCACCGTGTGGGCGATGCGCGCCATGACGTGCTTGACCTGGGTGTAGTCCTCCAGAGCGTACATGGACATGTCCTTGCCGTAGCCAGACTGTTTGTAGCCGCCGTGGGGCATCTCGGAGACGAGCGGCAGGTGGTCGTTGATCCAGACGGTCCCGAAGCGCAGTCTCCTCGCGGCATTCAAGGCGCGATTCACGTTTGAGGTCCAGACGGAGGCCGAAAGCCCGTAGTCGACGTCGTTGGCCCAGCGCAGCGCCTCATCGTCGTCCTCGAAGCGTGTCACCGTGATGACCGGACCGAAGACCTCCTTCTGGACGATCTCGTCGTTCTGTCTCGCGTCGGCGACGATCGTGGGCTCGAGCCAGAAGCCCTTGCCCGCGGCGGCGCCCCCGCCCGTCAGAAAGCGCACATGCCCGCCCGCCTTCGCGCGCTCGAGGAATCCCGAGACGCGCTTCTTGTGCTCGGCCGAGATGACGGGGCCCATGTTCGTGTTCTCGTTCTTGATGTCGCCGACCTGGAGCGATTCCACGGCGGGCACGAGGTCGGCCAGCAAGCGGTCGTAGATGCGCCCGCTCGCATAGAGGCGGCAGGCCGCCGTGCAGTCCTGGCCGCTGTTCGCAAAGCCCGCCATCTTGATGCCCGGAATGACGAGCTCCATGTCCGCGTCGTCGAAGATCAGGACGGGTGCCTTGCCCCCGAGCTCGAGATGCACCTTCTTCAACGTCGCCGAGGCCGCCTTTGCGACCTCCCTGCCCGTCGCCACGTCGCCGGTCAAGGAAACCATGTTGACCTTCGGGTGCCGCACGAGACCCGCGCCCACCGGCTCGCCGTGCCCGGTGATGACGTTGAAGACCCCCGGCGGGAAGATGTCGGCCGCGAGCTCCGCCAGGCGCAGCGAGGTCAGCGGCGTCTGCTCGGACGGCTTGAGCACGACGGTGTTTCCGGCCGCAAGCGCCGGCCCGATCTTCCAGATCGCCATCATGAGCGGGTAGTTCCAGGGGGCAATCGACCCGACGACGCCGACCGGCTCGCGCCGAATGATGCTCGTGTAACCCGCCAGGTACTCCCCCGCCGCCCTTCCCTCCTGGCAGCGGCAGGCGCCCGCGAAGAAGCGCAGGTTGTCCACGAGGAACGGCACTTCGGAGCGTGCTAGACCGATCGGCTTGCCGACGTTCTCGGCTTCGAGCTGCGCGAGCTCCTCGGCGTTCGCCTCGATGCGGTCGGCGAGCTTCAAGAGCATCAGGCTTCGATCCTGAGGCGTCGAATCCATCCACTTCTCGAGCGCGGAAGCCGCAGCGGAGACCGCCCGGTCGACGTCTTTCTCGGTGCCTTTCGGCACGCGGGCGATTACCCCCTCGTTGACGGGGCTCAGGATCGGCTCCTCCTGTCCCTCGACCGCGGCGACCATCTGGCCGCCGACGAAATTCTTATAGCTCCTCATGGAAGGCCGGCTCCTTTCGCCCGGCAATCCTACAGCGGCGTGCGGCCCTCTACTGCGCCTTGATCTCGGTCCAGTACTCGTCGAGGATCGTCGTCGCGTCGCCGATGTCCCTGACGAACTCGCACCGGGACAACGCCTCGGGCGGCGGATAGATCGCCGGGTCGTTCAGGATCTCCGGGCGAATGAACTGCCGCGCAGGGACGTTGGCGCTCGCGTATCGGATCCCGTCGACGATCCGGGCGTCGACCTCGGGCTCCAGGATGTAGTCGAGGAAGGCGTAGATCGACTCGACGTTGCGCGCACGGGCCGGCAGGCACACGTTGTCCATCCAGAGGGTTGCCCCCTCCCTCGGCAGAACGTAGGCGAACCGCTCGGGCTGCCGTGCCACGACCTTGGCGATCTGACCGTTGTAGCCGTGCGCATACGTCACGTCGCCCGAGGCGAGGATGTTCTCGTAGTCGCTGCTGTTGTAGGTCTTGACCAGAGGCTTCTGCTTCTTCAGGAGGTCGGCCGCCTGCCTCAAGACCGCCGGGTCGGTGCTGTTCAAGGAGTGACCGAGGTATTTCAGTGCGGCCGCGAAGCACTCGCGCATGTCGTCGAGCATCAGGACCTGTCCCCGGTTGGCCGGGTCGAAAAGGGGCGCCCAGCTGTCCTGGGTCTTGCCCGCCTTCTGCTTGTCGTAGCCGTATCCGGTGGTGCCCCAGACGTACGGGATCGAGTAGGCGTTGCCCGGATCGAACTCCTGATCGAGAAAGCGCGGATCGAGGTTGCCGAAGTTCTTCAGGCGCGACCTGTCGAGGGGCCGCAGGAGCTTCAACTGGCTGAGGATCCGCACCATGTAGTCCGAGGGCACGACCAGGTCGTAAGCCGTGACCCCCGACTCCAGCTTTGCGAGCACGGCCTCGTTGGAGTCGTAGAGGTCGTAGGAGACCTTGATCCCCGTGCGGCGCGTGAACTCCTCGATCACCTCGCTGGGGAGGTATTCCGACCAGATGTAGAGGTTGAGCTTCTTTTCTCCGGGCCCCGGGTACGGCGGCTCCTCGGCGCGCCGGCAGGCGCCCGTCCCGAGAGCTGCGGCCGCGAGCACCGCGAGGAGCGCCCGCTTCACGAGGTCTCTCCTCTCTCAACGGGCGGACGCTGGAGCCTCTGGGCGATCAGGATGAGCAGGACGGTCACGAGGAGCAGGAGCGTCGACACGGCGTTCACCTCGGGGGTCACACCGACCTTCAACATCGAGTAGATCTGGAGAGGCAGGGTCGTGGCGCCGACACCGGCCACGAACGAGGTGATCACGTAGTCGTCGATCGAGATCGTGAAGGACAGAAGAGCCCCGGCGACGATCCCCGGCAGGATCAGGGGCAGAGTGACCCGGAAAAAGGTCTGCAGGGGCTTCGCGCCGAGATCGAGGGCAGCCTCCTCGAGCGAGCGGTCGAAGCCCGAGAGCCTGGCGCGCACCACGATCGCGACGTAGGAAATGCAAAACACAACGTGCGCGATCAGCACCGTCCAGAGTGAGAGCCGGAAGGCCGTCGCTCCAAAGAAGGTCACGAGCGCTGCTCCCAGCACGATCTCCGGAATGATGATCGGCAGGTAGAGCAAACTGCGTGTAAACCCCGCGCCTCGAAACTCGTGGCGTCCGAGAGCCAGGGCCACGAGGGTCCCGATCACCGTCGCCACGGCAGTGCTCACGATCCCGACGACCAGGCTGTTTCGCACCGCCGCCCGAATCAGATCGTCGTGCGCGAGACCGCGGTACCAGTCGAGCGTCGCGCCCTCCCAGACGGCGGTCTGCCTCCCCCGATTGAAGGAGAAAACCACGAGAATCGCGATCGGCGCGTACAGGAAGAGGTACACGAGCCAGGCGTGCGCCGCGAGAAGCCGGCCCTTCCTCATAGCAGCACGTCCTCCCCCCTGCGCTTCGTGTACAGGGCGTAGAAGAAGAGCAGAGCCAGAACCGCGGCCGTCAGCTCGAAAGCCACGGCCGACCCGAACGGCTTGTTGCGCGCGACGGCGAACTGGTTCTGGATCAGGTTGCCCGCGAGGATCGTCTTCGCGCCCCCGAGCAGATCCGACACGATGAACTGGCCGAGGCTCGGCACAAACACCAGAACGACCCCCGCCGCGATGCCCGGCATCGTCATCGGGACCGTCACACGCCAGAAGCTGGAGCGAGCGGTCGCCCCGAGGTCGGCCGAGGCCTCGAGCAGCGACCGATCGAGCTTCTCGAGCGAGGCGTAGAGCGGGAGGATCATGAAGGGCAGCTCGCCGTACACGAGACCGAGCAGCACCGAGAAGTTGTTGTAAAGCAGATCGAGCGGCCGCGAGATCAGCCCGGCGCCGAGCAGGGCATGGTTGATCAAACCCTCCGTCCTCAGGAGGAACATCCACGCGTAGGTCCGGATCAGAAAGCTCGTCCAGAACGGGACGACGACCAGACCGAGCAGAAGGTTGCGCCGGCGCTGCGGTGCCGTGACGGCGATGGAGTAGGCGACGGGGTAGCTGATGGCGAGGCAAAACCCGGTCGTGACGACCGCCATCCAGACCGAACGCCAGAGGATCTGCAGATAAATCGGATGGAAGGAGCGCGCGTAGTTGGCGAGAAACTTCCCGGAGGTGATGTAGACCTCGAGGTCCTCGATCGGCTTCAGGCCCCCGTACGTTGCGCGCTGGCCGAAGCTGACGACGAAGAGGATCGCCAGAGGAAAGAGGAAGAAGACGCCGAGGGTGACCCACGTCGGCAGGACGAGCGCGTAGCCCGCGCGTCCGTCGCTCCGCTCCCCTCCGCTCACTTCGGCCCCGACTCGCCGCGCACGAGGACTGCGTGCCGCGGGTTCCAGCAGAGAAAGGCGCGCCCTCCGACGGCGAATCTCGAGCCCTCCTCGAATGGCCGGTCGTTCTGCTCGTAGACGACGAAGTGCTCGTCGGCAGCGTCGCGGACCATCCAGAGGGTCTGGATTCCCTGGTAGACCCGATCCTCGATCGTCACGGCGACCGAGGGCACGCCGTGCGGAGAAAGGTCGCGGCGCCGCAGGTCGAGCTTTTCGGGCCGAACCAGAAACCGCAAGCTCTCGCCCGGGCGGAACCGGGCCTCGGGCGCCGCCAGCCGCGCCTGCCCGCCTCCGGCGAGCGCCAGAAGGATCGAACCTTCCGAGGCGTCGACCACCCGGGCGGAGAAGAAGTTGGACGCTCCCATGAAGTTCGCGACGAACTCGGTGGCCGGCCTCTCGAAGACCTGCGCCGCGTCGTCCATCTGCTCGACCCTCCCCCGGTTCATCACGGCGATCCGATCGCTCATCGTGAGCGCCTCTTCCTGGTCGTGTGTGACGAAGATGAATGTGATCCCGAGGGCCCGCTGCAGGCGCTTCAACTCGACCTGGACCTCCTTGCGAAGCTTCTGATCGAGGGCGCCGAGCGGCTCATCGAGCAGCAGCACCTGCGGCTCGAGCGCCAGGGCGCGGGCGAGCGCCACGCGTTGCCGCTGGCCGCCCGAGAGTTCCTGCGGGCGCCGCTTCTGGAAGCCCGCAAGCTGCACGCGCTCGAGCACCGCCGCGATCTTGCCCGCCTCCTGCCCTCGCGGCACGCCTTTGTAGCGCATGCCGAAGGCGACATTCTCCTCGACCGTCAGATGCGGAAAGAGGGCGTAGTGCTGGAAGACCATGTTGACGGGCCGACGATAGGGAGGAACGCCCGTCATGTCGGCGCCACCGATCGCGATCGTCCCCTCGGTGGGCCGCTCGAACCCTCCGATCATGCGTAGAAGCGTGGTCTTCCCGCAACCCGAGGGGCCAAGCAGGGAAAAGAACTCGCCCGGGCGGATGTCGAGCGAGACGGCGTCGACGGCCGTGATGCCCCCGAACCGCTTCGTGACCCCGCGAATCTCGACGTTGCCTGCGTTACCCATCCCGGTGATGCCTTGTCCGCCCGCCGGGAGCGGGCCCGGACGGCGGAGGCCTCTAGAAGCTGACCCGAAGGCCAACCCTGAGGGTTCGCGGTTGCTGGAACGTGTTGCCGAAGCCGTAGTGCGAGTTCGTCGGCACGGGCGACTCGTTGTCCGCCTGGTCGAAGGCCCAGACTTGATCGACCTCCAGCACCTGCTGGCGGTTGAGCGTGTTGAAGAGGTCCGCCAGGAAGTGAACCGTCACCGGCCCCAGGCGCAGGCCGTAGTCCAGATGCAGGTCGACCTCGTAGGTCTCGGGAGAGCGGCCCTCGCTCCCGCGCGGCGTGATGAAGAGCTCGGGACCTGCATAGCCGTTCCACCAGCCGATCCGCGAAAGCGGCGTTCCACTCTGGTAGAAGCCTGACGCGGCGAGCGTCAGGTTGAAGGGAAAAACGTATGCGGCCTGAAGCTTGAACGTGCTCGGCCGGTCGAGCGTCAGCTTGCCGTTCGCGTTCACCTGGAACTCCGGGTAGTCGAAGTCATCGGTGATGTTGGGATTGCGGGCGAAGAAGCCGCCGATCGCCCGGAACGACCCGTCGTAGTTTCCCTCCAGGGTCCCGTACAGGTAGCTCGCGAAGAGCATCCAGTTGTCAGACAGGCGCTTCTGCGCCGTGACCTCGAAGCCGCGAAAGTACCTCCGGCCGGGCCCGAACTGAGGCGCGGGCTGGCAGACCCCCTCCAGGCAGACTTCGGTCGAGAAGCCGGGATTGAAGAAAGCGTAGTTCTCGCAGACGTCCGAAGGGACGCACCCGTCCTCGAGCACCATGCGAAGGCTGCGGTAGATGCCGCGCAGACCGAAGCTCCACGAGGCGCCCACCTGACGCTCGAAGCCCACGAGGATCTCATCGGCGTAGGGCGCGCGAATGTTCGGGTCGACGTCGTCGAGCGCGCTTCCCCGAATCTCGCAGGGGGTGTCCTCGGTGTCGGCCTCGGGGTCGCAGGCGAGGTCGGTCGGAGAGAAGTTGAACGTCGAGCCGTCTCGTTCGCCGTTCAAGGACCGGATGTTCATGTCCATCGGGATCATTTCGCCGAAATGGCTGTAGGAGCCGTAGGCCTTCGTCTTCCCGTCGTTCAAGAAGTCCCACGCGAAGCCGACGCGGGGCGAGAAGTGGTCGATGTTGATGAACGTGATGTTGTCCAGGCCCTTGATGACCTGCTTTTCCCAGCGTACGCCCGCATTGATCGTGAGGTTCGGAAGAACGCTCCAGCGGTCCTGAGCGAAGACTCCGTAGATGTCGTGCTGGGGTGTGGCGACGACGGGCGCGATGGTCGGGTTGTCGATCGTCGCGTCCAGGCCGGCGAAAAAGAGATGCGAGTAGACGAGGCGCTGCTGCGGGTCGTCCTCGAACGGGGACAGGATCGAAACGAACTGCCCGCCGCTCGTCGTGCGCAGGACATCGGCGTCCAGCCGCTGAAAGCCGAAGCCCGCTTTGATGTCGTGGTTGGCCAGAAAGTAACTTGCCTCCACCCGGTAGTCGTAGCGCGTGAGCGTCTTCGTGGGAGCGAACTGTCCGTCTCCGGCGACGCCTCCGAACCCGCCCGAGGCGGTGACGACGTCTCCCGTATTGTCGACGGTGTAGATCTCGTCCCCGCCGGGCGCCGGAAGCTGGCTCACGTTCTCGCGGTGGTAACCGAACTGAGCCGTCACGAACCATTGGGGGGAGAGAATTCCCTCATAGCGCCCGCCGAAGTCTGTCCCCCCGACGTCGACGACGCCCTCGTAGGTCGAGGGCGGCCCGATCAGGGGACCAACGGCCCCGGTGTCTGTCGTCGGGTCGCCGAAGACCGTCCCGATCAAAGTGTTGCTGTCGTTGATGTGAAAGGTCAGCTTCCCGGCGTAGAGGTCGCCCGAGGTATCGGTGTCGGCGAGCGTGCCCGTGAAAGGATCGGTCGTCAGCTGGCGCGTGAGCGTGTTGCTGACCCGGTCGTAGGCCCCGAAGAACCAGAGCTTGTCCTTCAGGATGTAGCCGCCGACGTCCAGGCCGACGTCGTAGCGCTGGAAGCCGGCCGGGATGCCTTCGGAGGAGAGCTCGTCCAGGTGCTTGTTCTCGGCCTGGAGGGAGTCGTCATCGAGGTATCCGAAGACGTCGCCGTGGTAGTCGTTCCCCCCGGACTTGGTGACGACGTTCAGGATCCCTCCCTGCGCGCCGCCGTACTCGGCCTCGTATCCCCCGGACTTGAAATCGACCTCCTGGATGAACTCGAAGTTCAGGACCTTGCCCTGGCTGCCAATCTCGATGCCGGTCGTGTTGGCGCCGTCTACCAGATAGCTGTTCTCCAGGCCGGTCGAGCCGTAGACGGTGATCGACTGGTTGCGGACATCCGAGGTGTCGGTGTTGACGCCCGTGGCGAGCTGGGCGACCGACGCGTAGTTTCGTCCGGTCGGCAGAGACTGGAAGACCTTGGAGCTGATGGTGCGGCCGGCCGTGTTGGATTCGGTCTCGACGACGGCCGCCTCCGCGGTCACGGCGACGGATTCGGTCGCCACCGGCAGCAGCTCGATCCGCGTCGAGACGTTCTGCGCGAGACCCAGGGGGATCGTCTGGCTCCTCGGCCCGAACCCCTGGAGAGTTGCCGTGACGGTATAGGTGCCGGGCGGCAGCAGCGTCAGATTGAACCTTCCCTCGGCATCCGTCGTCGAGGTGCGGCTTCCCTGAAGATTCGGGCTCCTCGCCTCGACCTCCGCGCCGGGGAGGGGCGTGCCCTGGGTTTCGACGGTCCCTCGGATGGATCCCGTGGTCTGCGCAGCGGCCCCGGAGGAAAGAAGAATGAGCGCAAGGGCGGAACCCAGTAAAGCGGCATGCTTGGTCATGGTGCCGGCTCCTTTGTTTCGGGGATTCCGTTTTGGACAGGCTGTCATTGGGCGGGTGGAACTGTCAAGGTCGTGTGAAGTCTCGGGGCATTCCCGCCGCGGCCTGGCGGGATAGGATCTCGGGCCATGACTGAGGGTGCCGGCCGCTGGCCTTCGCGCGAAGAGGCAGAAGCGCTTCTCTTCGAGTTCACCAAGTCCGAGGCCCTGCGCAAGCATGGCCGCGCGGTCGAGGAGGTCATGCGGGCCTACGCAAACCGGTTCGGTGTCTCCGATCCCGGCGAGGTCGAGAAGTGGGGCATCGTGGGTTTGCTCCACGACTTCGACTACGAGCAGAACCCCACCGAAGACACGCACCTCCACGTCGGCGGCCGGATTCTCGCCGAACGCGGCTACGCGCGGGACATGATCGAGACCATCCAGTCACACGCGGGCTACATGAAGATCCCCCGCGACACGCCGATGAAGAAGGCGATCTACGCCTGCGACGAGCTCACCGGGTTCATCGGGGCGTGCGTGAAGGTCCGTCCGACCAGGAAGATCGCCGATCTGCCGGTGGCCTCGGTCGTCAAACGCCTCAAGGACAAGGCCTTTGCCCGCTCGGTCGACCGCGCCTACGTCTACGGCGGCGCCGAGTCTCTGGGCCTCCCGCTCGAGGAGCACATCGGCTTCGTCATCGAAGCCTTGAAGCCCATCGCCGACGAAATCGGCCTCTAGCTCCGGACACTCGGGCCGCCCCCTTCGGGTCGGCCGGGCGCATGAGGCATAATTGTGGGCTTCCCCCGCGCCCCATCGGGAGAAGGGACAGAGATGAGCACGGTCGAGACGATTTCGCCCCGCACGGTCAGGGCGAAGAAGATCCGCAAGGACCTCTCCGGCGAGGAGTTGCGCGCGCTGGCGCGCTCCGGGGAGACGACGACCGAGTACGGCTCGCCCGTCTACGCTACGAAGGTCAAGAGCCGTTCCGCCAAGAACACCTACATCGTCGTCGACGGCGTCACGGTCGGCGTCATGCAGCAGCCCATGGACCCGAAGCGAGCGAGCGAGGTGATTCGCGAGGTTCAGGAGAAGCTCCTCGGCATGGAGATGCTGCAGGTGGACCGGCGCATGGGCGACAGCGCCGAGGCGACGCTGAGGTGCCGCCTTTACGTTCCCGTCGAGTACGCCCGGATCGCATACATGTGGCACAACATGCTGTTTCCTTCCGACTCATCCCACGAGCCGGACTTCGTGTCGGTCTACGTGCCCGAGTGGCCCGAACGCCTGATCTTCTGCGACGTCCACCAGGGCTACACCTACATCCTGGGCTCCGACTATCCGGGCGAGGCGAAGAAGTCGATGCTCCGCCAGGCGATGTACTGGATGAAGCGGCGCGGCGGCCTCGGGCTGCACGCCGGCTCCAAGATCCTGCGCGTGACGGGGCCTGACGGGAAGCTGCGCGACGTCGGGTTCCTGCTCTTCGGCCTCTCGGGCACCGGCAAGACGACCCTGACGCTCCACGATCACGGCCTGCAGCCGCCCGAGAAGGCGATCATCAAGCAGGACGACGTCGTGCTGCTCACCCCCGACGGACGCGCCTTCGGCACCGAAGACGGCTTCTACATCAAGACCGAGGGGCTCGAGCCGTCGCAAACGGTCCTGTGGGGCGCCGCCACCCACCCGACCGCGACTTACGAGAACATCAAGGTCGACCCGGCGACGGGCAAGGTCGACTTCCTCGACACGTCGATCACCTCCAACGGGCGGGGTGTCGTGCTGCGCCGGTACATCAAGGGCACCGGCGACGGCATCGACCTGCCCAAGGCCAACAAGATCGTGTTCATCACGCGGCGCAACGACATCGTGCCCGTCTGCGCGCGCCTGACCTCCGAGCAAGCCGCCGCGTACTTCATGCTCGGCGAATCGATCGAGACCTCGGCCGGCGACCCTACCAAGGCCGGAC
Source organism: uncultured Acidobacteriota bacterium (assembly GCA_963801275.1). Classification (GTDB taxonomy): domain Bacteria; phylum Acidobacteriota; class Thermoanaerobaculia; order UBA5066; family Gp7-AA6; genus DATBFU01. The sequence goes on from CAWDEF010000001.1 coordinate 1,060,989, forward strand.
AGGCCAAGCGCGAGGTGGGGACCAATCCCTTCATCGTGGGCCCCGAGTTCGAGGAAGGCAACCGCGTCCTCGCGATCCTTCGGGGAAATCCCGACATGCACGCCTACATCCTGAACACCGGCTCGATCGGCGCGAAGCCGGCCGACCCGGGCGAAAAGATCACGATCAAGGTTTCCACCGAGATCATGAAGCAGATCGCCAAAGAAGGAATCACCTGGCGCCGCGACCCGGACTGGGGTTACGAGGTTCCGGAGAACGTGCCCGGCGTGGATCTCGCAAAGTACGACCCGAGAGCGCACTACTCCGAGGCCGAATATCGGGCTTTGGTCGACAAGCTGCGCGCCGAGCGACGGGCGTGGCTCGCGACGTTCGCGGGGCTTGAGCCGGTCATCCCCGGAGCCGTCGAGCCTTAGGCCCGGACAAAAAACGCCCGGCCATGCCGGGCGTACCGATCTCGAAACGCCGGCCCTCTTCTAGGCGTTGCGCGTCGTCAGGTTCGATCGGACCTCTCGAACGCCCTCGACCGACTTCGCGAGCCGGATCGCCTGATCGATCTCCGCCCGGCTCTTCAGGTCGTCGCCGGACAGCGTCACGACGCCATCCTGGGTGTCGACGTCGATCTTCAAGCCGCCGATGACGGAATCTGCGAGAAGCTTGGCCTTCACCTTGGCAGTGATGGCAGCATCATCGACGGTCTGCGCGACGGCCTCTCCCGTCGTCATGCCGGTCGCAACCTCGCCCTGGTTGACGATCAGATTGTCCACGACATCCGTGACTCCGTCCGTCGATCGAGCGAGATCCTCGGCCTTGTCCTTGGCCGCCTGCGTGCCGACCGTTCCCGTCAACGTGACGACCCGATTCTTGGTGTCGACGTTGATATCGGCCGCCTGCACCGTCGAATCCGCGATGAGCTTGGTCTTGACCTTCGCCGTGATCCCGCTGTCGCTCTGCGCGCATCCGATCGCGAGAGCCAGCAGCGCGACCGCCCCCAGAGTGGATAGCTTTCTCATGACACTCCCTCCTTTGTTGGGCTCCCCCCGTTGGTTTTGATTCCCAATCCGGGTCGGAGCCTCCCGGTCCATCCTTAGTGCAGCTTTCGTGCCCGACGTGCCTAAGGTCCCTGTCAAGAGAGGATTGCCGCGCAGGCACTCAGTCGACCCGAGCACTGCGACATCTATTCCGACGAGGAAGGCCCCGGAATCGGCCACCCAGGGGCGCAGGTCTACGGCCGGGACGTCTTCGGCCGCTGCAGCTCGATGAGAATCGGATGGTCGGCGTCGGCGAGCGCCAGCAGCTTCAACAGCTCCGATTCGACCGCGGCTGCGTCCGCTTCGCGACCGACTTCACGATAGAGCCGGGCGAGCTGGAACTGGTTCGGATGGTCGGGATCCCCTGAAGCCAGGAGGTTCAGAAGGTCCCTTTGAGCTTCCGGGAAGACCCCTGCAACCGCTCGAGCTCGCGGAGGATCGTGTGGTCGGTGTCGGCGAGGGCCAGGAAACGCCCTCATCCCGGCCCCGTCCCGGACGGAGAGGGTGGAGAGAGCGGCTACTCCCCCAGATAGGCCTCTTTGACCCGAGGGTTCGCGGCGACGTCCGCGGACGGGCCTTCGAGGGCCACGGTTCCCGTTTCCAGGACATAGGCGCGGTTGGAGTGCTTGAGCGCCGCGTTGGCGTTCTGCTCGACGAGCAGCACCGGCGTGCCTTCCTCGTGGATCTCCTCGATCGCCTCGAAGATCGTGTGGACGAGAAGCGGCGCGAGGCCGAGCGACGGCTCGTCCAAGAGCAGAACCTTCGGGCGGGACATCAGGGCGCGGCCGATCGCGAGCATCTGCTGCTCGCCTCCCGAGAGGGTTCCGGCCGTCTGCTTGTCGCGTTCCTTGAGGCGCGGAAAAATCGCAAAGACTTTCTGGAAGTCCGCATCGATCTCACGGTCGCGGCGCGCGTACGCGCCCATTTCGAGGTTTTCCCGCACGGAAAGGTTCGCGAAGACCGCGCGGCCCTCAGGGACCAGGATCAGGCCGCGGCGAACCAGCCGGAACGTGGGCACGGCGCGCGTGGGCTCTCCCTGAAATCGGACCTCTCCCCCGGAAGGCGCCACGAGGCCCATGATCGTCCGCAGGGTCGTCGACTTGCCGGCCCCGTTGGCGCCGATGAGCGTCACGATCTCGTCCCGCATCAGCCGGACGGAGACGCCCTTGAGCGCCTTGATCGCGCCGTAGGACACGGAGAGGTCCCGGACCTCGAGGATCGGCTCGGCCTTCTCCCCCGTCACGCGCCCCCCAGGTAGGCCTCGATCACCTTGGGATTGCTCTGGATCTCGGCTGGGCGTCCCACGGCGATCGTGGACCCGTAGTCGAGCACGTGCACCGTCTCGCAGATGCCCATGACGACCTTCATGTTGTGCTCGACGAGCAGGACCGCCATGCCGTAGCGGTCCCGGATCCACCGGATCAGATCCATCAGCTCGCGCGACTCCTGGGGGTTCATTCCGGCCGCCGGCTCGTCGAGCAGGAGCAGCCGCGGCGAGGTCGCCATGGCGCGCGCGATCTCGAGCCGGCGCTGGCTTCCGTAGGGCAGATTCTTGGCCAGGTCCTCCGCCAGATGATCCAGGTGGAAGATCTTGAGAAGCTCGCGGCTGTCGCGGTCCACCCGGGCCTCTTCCTCGGTGTGCGTAGCGGTGCGGAACACGGCCGAGGCAAGGTGTGCAGCCTGTCGGCAGTGAAAAGCGACCTTCACGTTCTCGACCACCGTCATGTTGGCGAAGAGACGGATGTTCTGGAACGTCCGCGCCACGCCGTGCCGCGTGATCCGGCCGGTGCGCTTGCCGCCCAGAGACTCTCCGTCAAGCGTGATCCGACCGCCGGTCGGCCGGTACACGCCGGTGATGACGTTGAAGACCGTCGTCTTGCCGGCGCCATTGGGCCCGATGAGCCCGTAGAGCTGCCCCGGCTCGAGCGCCAGCGAGAGGTCGTTGACGGCCACGAGGCCGCCGAAACGCATCGTCACGCCGGAAAGCTCGAGCAGCGGCATCGCGAGACTAGCCGCGGGCGGGCCGCGCGTCGACGCCCAGACGCCAGCGTCGCGGGAGCAGATCGGTGAACTCGCGGTGGCCGAGGAGCCCCTGGGGCCGGACGATCATCAGGACCACGAGAAGGAAGGAGAAGACGACCATCCGGTATTGCGCAAACTCCCGAAGCCCCTCGGTCAGGCCGATGTACAAGACCGCTCCCAGGACCGAGCCGGTGATCGAGCCCAGACCACCGATCACGATCATGATGATGATTTCGATCGACTTGATGAACGTGAAGGAATTGGTGTGCAGGTACATCAGGTAATGGCCGAAGAGCCCGCCCGCGATCCCCGCAAGCGCCGAGGAGACGATGAAGGAGATGACCTTGCTCCTGGTCGTGTCGACCCCCATCGCCTCCGCCGCGATCTCGTCCTCGCGAATCGCGATCAGGGTGCGGCCGAAGGAGGAGTGAACGGTGCGGGACACGACCAGGATCGTGATGCCCGCGAAGAGATAGATCCAGAAGAAGTTCGCGAGCTTCGGAATTCCCGAAAGCCCACGCGCACCCCCGACCGCGTCGATGTTCAGGATAAAGACGCGAATGATCTCTCCGAAGCCGAGCGTCACGATCGCCAGATAGTCCCCCCGCAGGCGAAGGGACGGCACGCCCACGAGAAACCCGGCGATGGCCGCCAGAAGCGCCCCGAGCGCGAGGCCCGAAAGCAACAGCACGCCGTCCTGGGCCTGGACGGGCAGGAACCCGAGCGCCGCGCGCATCCGGTCCCCGAAGGTCACCGTCAGGAAGGCCGACGAATACGCCCCGATCGCCATGAAGCCGGCGTGGCCGATCGAGAACTGTCCCGTGAAGCCGTTGATCAGGTTCAGGCTCACAGCAAGAATGATGTTGATCCCGGCCAGGCAGACGACCTGGAGGACATAGGGCGAAATCCGATAGCCCGGCACGAGCGCTCCGGTGAAAAGCGCGTTGGCGAGCCACAGGCCAACGACCACGGCCACGACCGTGGCGGCGCGTTTCACACCTTCTCCTTCTGGACGCGCCCGAGGATCCCCTGCGGGCGCAGCAGCAGGACCAGGATCAGGATCCCGAACGCGATCGCGTCCCGGTAGGTCGAGGACAGATACCCGACGACCATGACTTCGGAGACGCCGATCAGGAGGCCCCCGAGAACGGCGCCGGGGACGTTTCCGATTCCGCCCAGAACCGCGGCGACGAAAGCCTTCAGACCGTAGACGATCCCCATCAGCGGATCGATCTTGGGAATCTGCATGCCGATGAGGACGCCTCCCGCCGCGGCCAGGGCGGAGCCCAGGGCGAAGGTGATCGCGATGATCGCATCCGTCGAGATGCCCATCAGCCTCGAGGCGTCGATGTTGAAGGACACGGCGCGCATCGCCTTGCCGGTGCGCGTCCTCATGATGAAGAAGCGCAGGCCGAGCATCAGAAGAAACGACACGACGATGACGGTCAGCTGCTCACTCGTAAAACGCACGTTTCCGAAGCGCAGGTCGGCGCGAGGCGCGAGTGACGGAAAGAACTTCGGGTCCGGCCCGAAAACGAGCTGCGCCCCGTTCTCGATGAAGAGCGACACCCCGATCGCGGTGATCAGGAGGGTCAGGCGCGAGGCCCGGCGCACCGGCCGGTAGGCGAAGCGCTCGATCAGCACGCCGATGACGGCGCAGGTCAGCATCGAGCCGGCCATCACGATCAGCGCGGAGACGAGCGACGGCTCGCTGCCCTGGAGCTTGCGCGACAGGTAGTAGCCCGTGTAGGCGCCCAGCATGTAGACGTCGCCGTGGGCGAAATTGATCAGACGCAGCACGCCGTAGACCATGGTGTAACCGAGGGCGATCAGCGCGTAGATCGACCCGAGCGACACCCCGTTGACGACCTGCTGGAGAAACGTGCTCATGGGCGTTGCGCGCCGCCGGTCACGGGCCGGGAGCCCCGCGCCGGGTCCGGGGCGGGCGCGACGGGCCGTGGGGCGTCCGCACCGGAGACCTCAACCCCTCAAAGGGCCTTGGGCTATAGCCCCACCGACTCGGGCTTGATCGTCTCGACGAGCGTGAACTTCCCGTTCTCGATCTTCAGGATGACGGCCGGCTTGACCGCGTTGCGGTCCTTGTTGATCGTGATCGTGCCGGTCACGCCCTGAAAATCCTTCGTCGACGCCAGAGCCTCGCGCACCTTGGCGCCGTCGGCCGAGCCCGCCCGTCCGATCGCGTCCACGAGGATCCGGGCCGCGTCGTAGCCGAGCGCCGCCAGAGCGTCGGGCGTTCCGTTGTACCGCCGCTTGTACTCGGCGACGAATTTCTGCACCATCGGCGAGGGGTCGTCGGTCGAGTAGTGGTTGGAGAAGTAACAGCCGTTCAACGCCTCGCCGCCGATCTCCCAGAGCTTCGGAGAGTCCCAGCCGTCGCCTCCCAGGAGGGGCGCCGTGATCCCGAGCTCCCGGGCCTGGCGGGCGATGGTGCCGACCTCGGTGTAGTAGCCCGGAACGTAGATCAGCTCGGGATTGGCCGCCTTGATCTGGGTGAGCTGTGCGTGGAAGTCCGAGTCGCCCTCGCTGTAAGACTGCTCGGCCACGACCTCGCCGCCCATTTGCTTGAATTTCTGACGAAAGAAGGTCTGCAGGCCGACCGAATAGTCGTTGCGCACGTCCACGAGGATCGCGACCTTCTTCACCTTGAGCGTGTCGAAGGCGAACTTCGCCGCCACCGCTCCCTGGAAGGGATCGGTAAAGCACACACGGAAGATGAAGTCTCCGACCTGGGTGACGCGCGGGTTGGTGGACGAGGGCGAGACCATTGGAATCTGGGCCGCCTGAGCGATCGGCGCGGCGGCGAGCGACCGGGAGGAGGAGACCTCGCCGAGCAGCGCCGCGACGTGGTTCTGGTTGACGAGCTTGGTGGCCGCGGTGGCCGCCTCCTCGGGCTTGGACTGGTCGTCCTCGACGTACAGTTTGAGCTTCTTGCCGAGCACGCCGCCCGCCATGTTGATCTCGTCGAAAGCCATCTTGATCGCGTTGTCCGTCGAGATGCCGAAGGTCGCGGTCGTACCGGTCAGCGAGCCGTACTCGCCGATCGGAATCTCATCGCCCGCCCCGCGCTTGCCGCACGCCGCGGCCGAGAGAAATGCGGCCGAAAGCCCGGCCGCAACGCACCAGCGAAGCCTCATCTCTTTCCTCCTCAACCCGATTGTCCGAAAGACGCGGTATTGTTTCGCAGGGGTGCCCCAAAGTCAAAACCCCAATTCGATCAATCGTTTCGGATAGAATCCGCGTGGATGACGTCGACTCCGCCGGCAAGCCGGGAGAGGGCCGGAACCGATCCGGCCCCCCGCGTCCGGCCCCGCAGCCAGCATCCGATCTCCCGCAAGCAGATCGACCCGGACGCGCTCAAGGTGCTCTACCGGCTCTCGGGAGCCGGGTTCAAGGCGTACCTGGTGGGAGGAAGCGTTCGGGACCTGCTTCTTTCGCGCGTCCCCAAGGACTTCGACATCGGCACCGACGCTCACCCTTCGGCGATCCGGCGCCTCTTCCGTAACTGCCGCCTCATCGGCCGCCGCTTCCGCCTCGCCCACATCCTCTTTGCCGACGGCAAGGTCGTCGAGGTCGCCACGTTCCGGCGGCGACCCGAACCCGTCAAGCCGGGTGCGCCGGAGGAGCTCCTGATGACCTCCGACAACACATTCGGGACGGCTCGCGAGGACGCGCTGCGCCGCGACTTCACCGTCAACGGGCTCTTCTACGACATCTCCGACTTTTCGATCCTCGACTACGTCGGGGGCCTGGACGACCTCGAGGCCGGGCTGATTCGCACGATCGGAGATGCCGAGATCCGTTTCCAGGAGGATCCCGTTCGGATGCTTCGCGCCGTCGAGTTCGCGAGCCGCCTCGGGTTTGCGATCACGCCGGACGCCTACGAAGCGATCCTGGACCACCGCAAGGAGATCGCCAAGTCCGCTGCCCCGCGGGTCACCGAAGAGATCGTGCAGATGCTGCGGGGAGGCCACGCGCTCCCGACCTTCCTGCTGCTGCGCGAGGTGGGGCTTCTCGACGTCCTGCTTCCGGAGCTCGCCTCCGTCCTCCGTGAGATCGACCCCGAGCATCCGCACGGCACGGGGCACCTGTTCTGGGCCATGCTCGACGTGCTCGACGCGGAGCGTCGCCGCGGGCGCGGCTTCGAGGATGCCGTGCTCTTCGCGCTGCTCGTTCTGCCGGTCGTTCGCGCCGCCCTTTCCCGGCGCGCCCCGGACGGCGAGCCTTCTCCCGCGCTTCTCACGACGGTGCTCGAGGAGATCGTGCCTCCCGTCGCCATTCGGATGGCCTGGCCGCACGCGGTCTCCCACCGGATCCAGCAGGCACTCACGCTCGTCGGGAGGCTCTCGCACCGGCCCGACAACAAGATCGCGACACGTCGCCTCGTCTTCCGGGACTCCTTCCCGGCGGCACTCGCCCTCTTCGAGCTTCGGGCGATGGCGACCGGGCGCGGGGAGGATCTCGCGCGCGAATGGCGCAGCCTCTTCGAACGCATGCAGCGCGCCAGAGAAAGCTTCGAGGCCGAGACGGGGCTCGCGGCTCCGCCGGCCGCCGCGGGAGCGCCGCCGCGCAAGCGCCGACGGAGGCGTCGGGGCGGGAGAAGGTGACGGGCGGCGGGAGATGGCGGCGAATAATCCGGTGATCGCGGGAATTCCCCAATATCATTAGGCGCAATGTTCCTCTCCCAGAACTTTCTCGGGATCCCCGAAGCCGAGCACACGCTCGAGAAGAGCCGGGTCGTGGTCCTGCCGGTCCCCTACGAACGCACCGTCTCCTATGGCGTCGGAACGAAGAACGGCCCGGGCGCCATCATCGAGGCCTCGCACTATGTCGAGCTCTACGACGACGAGCTCGACGAGGAGACCTATCGGATCGGCATCCACACCCTTCCGGCCTGGCTTCCGGAGAACATGGAGCCCGCCTCCTGTGTCGCCGAGCTCCAGGGCATCGTGGCGGGCGTCCTCGAGCAGTCCAAGTTCGTGCTGACGCTCGGCGGCGAACACTCGATCGCGCGCGGACCGATCGCCGCGCATCGGGACCGCTACCCCGCCCTGTCGATCCTCCACTTCGATGCCCACGGAGACCTGCGCGACGAGTACGAAGGCCAGAAGTATTCGCACGCGTGCGCGGCGCGGCGATGGGTGGAGCTGGACCTGCCGACCGTGCAGGTCGGGATCCGCTCGATCTCCAGGGAAGAAGTCGAGTTCGTCCGCCAGAAGGGCAATATCCGTGTCGTTTCCAACCGTGAGATGCACCGCTCGGACGACTGGATCGACGGCGCCTTCGGGCTGCTGTCCGACGAGGTTTACGTCACCTTCGACGTGGACTTCTTCGACGGGTCGCTCGTGCCGGGCACCGGCACGCCCGAGCCCGGCGGCGGGACCTACGACCAGGCACTGAACATCCTGCGCCGCCTCGCCATCTCCCGCCGCATCGTGGGCGCCGACGTGGTGGAACACTCTCCCGTCCCGGGCAACCGCGCGCCCGATTTCATGGTCGCCAAGCTCTGCTACAAGTTGCTCGGCTACGCGCACTTTCCCGCGAAGACTCGACACCCCGTCCTCTCTCCCGAGTAGCCCGCCGGGAGCGAAAACGCGGAGATCGGAGGCATCTCTTTGGGCCGAAAAGGCTTACGGGAATGGCTTTCCGTCGGACGCGTGGCGCCCGCCCGCGGGTCCTTCAAAACAATGAACCTTCTTCCAGCGGATGCGTCTTGAGGGGATGAGGAAGCGTTGAGCGTGCCCAACGACAAGGACCTCGTCGAGCGCTGCCGCAAGGGCGACGACGAGGCCTGGAGAGAAATGGTGGACCAACTGGGCCAGAGGGTTTACTCCGTCGCCTACCACTTCAGCTTGAAGCGGGAGGATGCGGAGGAGCTCTCGCAGGAGATCTTCCTGAAGATCTTCGAGAACCTGCACCGCTACGACGGCGGCTACCCCCTGGTCGCGTGGGTCGTGTCTCTCGCCCGCAATCTCTGCATCGACCGGTACCGCCGCCGCAAGCGCGAGCGCTCCTTCCGATTCGTCTCGGACGACGCGGTCGCCCCGATGCTGCAGTCCGGGGACGACCCGGCGGCGGCGGCCATCCAGAAGGAACGCACGAAGCTCCTGTTCTGGGCCCTCTCCGAGATCCCCGACGACCTCGCCGAAATCCTGGTGCTGCGCGACCTGGAGGCGCTCTCCTACGACGAGATCGGAAAGGCTCTGGACCTGCCGGAGGGCACGGTCAAGTCGCGCCTGTTCCGCGCACGCGCCGAGGTGGCCCGCAAGGTGCGCGAACGGCACCAGAGCGCCGGCCCCGGCGCCATGGCCACCCTGGCCGTGGCCGTGGGGGGATTCGTATGAGCGCCGCCTGCCGCGACCTCGACCGCCTGCTCGCCGCCGGACGCGAGGCCGATTTCGCGACCCACGGCGCGTCCTGCGCGACCTGCGGTGCGCTCGCGCGCGAGATGGAGCGCAACGTCGAGACGGCCGGCCGCCTCCGGGCCCCGGTGCCGAGTCGAGAGCTGCTGCGCTCGCTCTACGCGATCCCACAGCAGACGGTTTCCTGCGAAGCGGCGCCGGAGCTTCTGGCGCGCGCCGCCGAAGAGGAACTCGCCGTTTCCGACCAGACGCGTCTGACGCGCCATCTCTCCCGCTGCGAGGCATGCGCTTCCGCCGCCGGAGTCCTCGGGGTCGCGCGCGAGCTTTCGCCGCCGACGCCCGCCCCCTGGTTCGCCACGCGCCTGGTGGCTTCTCGGCCAGCGGTGCCCGCGGCACAGGCTCGAAAGGCGCGCGGCTTTCTTTTCGGGCCGCGCGGGGCCATCGCGGTCGCGTACGCGGCGGCCGTCGTCGTGATGTTCCTGGGACTGAACCCGGCCGACCTCGCTCGCAAGACGGGCACTGCCCGGCTCGAGCAGACCGCGCGCGCCGGCGTTCAGGTGGCCCGAAACACGGTCGTGGATCACTTCGGAGCCTTCCAGGAGAAGGCCTTCCGGACGTTCGAGGCCGTGAAGGGGCGCGTGAGCGGCTACGGCCGCGCGGCACTGTCCAACGCTCTGGCTCTGGTCATGAGAAGTGATTCTTCGCGCCGCCCGTCGCGTCCGCGCAACGAGGACGGAAGCGGCGCATGGAAGCAGTACGAAACCGAAATCTGGACGTGGCGGGCCGACGGCTCGTCAGGAGGTCAATCATGAGTGACAACCCGAGCTTTCAGGCCCCCGGGCCGCCACCGCCGGCGGCGCCCCCGCCCGCCCCGCCGACACCGCCCCCGGTCGTTGCGCCGGTGTTCGTCGAGCGCAAGTCTCCCGGTCTCGCGGGTTTCCTCTCGATGTTCCCGGGCCTCGGGCATCTGTATCTCGGCCTCTACCAGAGGGCCTTCGCGATCGGCGGTGCCTTCATTCTTCTGATCACCTTCACTTCGCACGGCCGCGCCGGAGAGTTCTTCGGACCGCTGATCTTCTTTCTCTGGGTCTTCGCCATCATCGACGCGGTGCGGCAGGCCAAGGCAATCAATCGCGGCCAGGTGGCCGAGTCGGGCTTCGCCGGATCGCAGCAGCTCCGAAAGGCCTCGGAAGGCACGGGGGCCCTCACGTGGGGCGTCATCCTCGTCGGCCTGGGGTCCCTGTGGCTGGCGGACCGGTACGTGGATCTCGAGCGCTTCTGGGACTGGATGGGCGACTGGGGCGGACCCGCTGCGATCATCCTTCTCGGGCTGGTTCTCATCGTCTCGCACATCCGCCGCAAGCGCCGCGAGAACGAGAGCGGCGTGGGAATGCCGCCACGCTCGGCCTAGAGGATCCCCCGCACCCCACCCTCTCCCCCACCAGGGGAGAGGGTGTCGGAGCCCTCATCCGATCGCTGCGAGTTCCTGCAGATACTCGACGAACGAACGGGTCGCGCCGTCGATCCCCTGGACCTTCGGGCTCGACGACTCGATGACGTAGTACTCGTCGGGGGCGTGCGCTCCGCTGCCGTGGCCCAGGCCGAAGTGCCCGGCGGCCAGGCGGAGGGGGGCGTCCGTGAAGACGTACCCGGGCCAGGACCCGGCGTTACGCGGCCACATCACGGGATCGATGCCCCCGCGCCGATAGACGGCGATCTCCGCGCGGATCAGCGCTGCGTCGGCCGGAGTGCTCGTCGGATCGTACCCGCCGGTCATCCGCACCTCGATGTCGCCGTATCCCTTCTTCTCGAGGTGCTTCTGAAGGGCCGCGAATGCCTCCGCGGCCTTCATGTCCGGAACCAGGCGCAGGTCGAGCTTGGCCACCGCCTGGTGCGGCAGGATCGTCTTCCCGCCCGGGCCGGTGTAGCCGCCGACCAGACCCTCGATGTTGACGGTCGGCCGCGAGATCAGCCGCTCCAGGGCCTCCACCCAGCCGACGTCGTCGACCCAGTGCCCGACACCGAGCTGCTTTTTCGCGACCGCCTCATCGATCCTCCGGGCGGCCTCCTCGATCATCGCCTTCTCCGACGGCGAAATCGGGCGCGCCGACTCCGCAAAGCCCTCGATCGCCGGCGTGTTGCCGTCGGGCGTCACCAGAGTGGAGAGCGCCAGAACCAGATGCCAGGCGGGGCTGTCCACGCGCGCCTTGTTGCTCGAGTGGATGTCCTTCTTCGGCCCCCGGCCCCAGCGCTCGCCGCTCGACGTGAGCTCGCACTCGACCACACCCTTGGCCCCGAGCGAAACGGTGACGACGCCGTCCAGGCTCTGCGACGCGCTCGGCATGAAGATGCCCGTGCAGCGTGAGAGGGCCTTTTCCACCTCGGGCCGGCGCACGATCTGCGCAAAGTGCGGGGAGCCGATTTCCTCCTCCCCTTCGGCCACGAAGACCAGGTTCACCGGGAGCCTTCGGGCGGCCCCTTTGTAGGCGTGGAGGGCTGCCAGGAGAGCGGACTCGGGGCCCTTCTGGTTCACCGCGCCGCGCCCCACGACGCACTTGCCGATCCCCGCCTTGTCCACGATCTTCGCCTCGAACGGCGGCGAGGACCACTCCGCCGGATCCACCTGCTTCACGTCGTACATGAAATAGAGGCCGACCGTCCGGGGGGCACCCGCGTCGAGCGTCGCGAAGACGCCGGGCTGGCCGTCGGTGGGCACCCGCACGGCCGTATCGAAGCCGGCGTCACGCAGGAGATGGATCAGCAGCTCGCAACCCTCCGACATCCCCCGATTCTCGGCCGCGATGGAGGGCTGGCGGATCCATTGCTGCAGCCGGGCGACGGCCTCGTCGTGGCGCCTGGGGATCTGCGCGAAAACGGGGTCGAGAGTGCTCGAACCCGGCGCCGCGGGTGGCGGAAAGGCCAGCGTGGCGGCGCCCGCGGCGACGCCCTGCAGGAATGCTCGTCGGTCCATTCGCCCTACCTCCTCTTGAAGTATTTCTCCAGCTCTTCCTCGGTCATCGACAACACGACCGGCCGGCCGTGCGGGCAGGTGAAGCGGTCATCGGTCTTTCCCCAGTCGGAGAGCAGCCGCCGGATTTCCTCGGGCGCCAGGTGGTAGCGGATGGTGACGGCCGAGCGGCACGCGATGCTCGCCGCGAGCCGATCGCGCCGCTCGGCGGGCGTCGCGACATCTCCTTCGGAGAGGCGGGCCAGAACGTCGTGAAGCGTCTCGGCGGGCTCGCGGTCTGTCGCCTCGGCGGGAAGCGCGGCAATCGCGTAGGAGCGCCCCGACATCGGCTCGATCTCGAAGCCCGCGGCGCGAAGGTCCTCGAACCGGGCCGCGATCGTCTCGACCTCTTCGGGGGTCGCCTCGAAGAGGGCCCGAAGGAGCAGGCGCTGCGACAGCATCCGGCCCGAGGCAATCCGGTCGCGGATCCGCTCGTACAGGATTCGCTCGTGCGCCGCATGCTGGTCGAGGATCAGCAGGCCGTCCGGACCGGTGGCCAGGATGTAGGACTCGCGGTGCTGACCGATCGGAAGAATTTCCGGCGGCTTCTTCTCGGCCGGGGGCGGTTCGGGGCACGGCAACGGAGGCAGTCCGACGGGCTGGCTCGGTCCCGGGCTCGCCGTTTCGCCGTATGGCCGCGGCGGCTCGGCAACCGAGGCCTCCGGAGGCACGGCCGTGAGCCGCCGCTCTTCCTTGCCGGAGAGGAGCGCCGAGTGGAGGGCGTGGAAGACGAGCCGGTAGGCGGTGCCCGAGTCCGAGAAGCGCACGAGCGTCTTGGCGGGAGAGACGTTGACGTCGACGGATCCGGCTTCTGCCGTCAGAAAGAGAAAGAGCGCGGGATGCCGCTCGGTCCGGATCGCCTCGCGCGAAGCCTGCCTGATCGCGCGCGCAATCGACCGGTCCTCTACGGGCCTTCCGTTGACGAAGAGGTACTGGTTGCGGCGCGAGGCGAAGGTCACCGAGCCGCGCGTCGTGTAGCCCGTGAGCCGGAGCCCTCCGGCCTTTGCCTCGAACTCCAGCAGATCCCCGAGCGTCTCGCGTCCGAAGACCTGCAGGATGCGCGCGGCGCGATCGACCGCGGCCGGCGCGTCCAGCACCTGGCGGTCCCGGGAGCGGACGAAGAAGGCCACCGTTGGATTCGCGAGCGCCGCCTTCGTGACGGCGGCGACGGCCGCGCGGCCCTCGGCCTCCGGCGAGGAGAGAAACTTGCGCCGCGCCGGCGTACGGGCGAAGAGCCCCTCGACCAGAACGTCGGTGCCGCGCGGCCGGGCGGCGGGCTCTTCGTGCGCCGCGCCTCCGTACTCGATACGCAGGCGGATCGCTTCCGGCGATGCGCCGTCGGCGGTCGTCAGCTGGAAACGCGAGACCGAGGCGATCGAGGGAAGCGCCTCGCCACGGAACCCGTAGCTTCCCACGCTCTGCAGGTCCTCGTCCGACGTGATCTTGGAAGTGGCGTGGCGCTCGACGGAGAGCCGTGCGTCCTCGGGCGCCATCCCCGTTCCATCATCGCGCACGAGGATGCGCTCGATGCCACCCCCCTCGAGCTCGACCTCGATGCGGGAGGCTCCGGCATCCAGCGCATTTTCGACCAGCTCCTTGACGACCGAGGCCGGCCGCTCCACCACTTCTCCGGCGGCGATCCGGTCGATCACCTTTCCGGCCAGGCGGTGGATCCTCGGCATCAGTCCGCAGTCTATCGGACCGCGGCGGCGACGAGAGCCTTTCCGAGCCACGGCCGAGCCTTCGCCGAATCCGGTCAGGGCGAGGCGCCCGAAACGACCCGGCCGCCCACGACTGTCATCTCCACCGCGATCGTTTCGATCTGCGCCGGGGGAATCGACAGGGGATCCGCGGAGAGAACCACGAAGTCCGCAAACTTTCCGACCTCGAGGGTTCCCTTCTCCTTCTCCTCGAAGGCCGCGTACGCGGCTCCCGACGTGTATGCGCGCAGCGCCTGCTCGGCCGTGATCCGCTGCTCCGGGTACCAGCCGCCGGGGTTCTTTCCGTCGATCGTTCGCCGCGTCGAGGCCGCGTAGATTCCGAGCACCGGCGAGAGCGGCGCCACGTCCCAGTCGGATCCGAACGCAAGGCGCGCACCGGCCTCGAGGAGCGATCGGAAAGCGTATGCGCCGTGGCACCGGGTCTGTCCGATCCGTTTCTCCGCCCACCGGCCGTCGTCGATCGCGTGGTAGGGCTGCATCGAAGCGATCACGCCGAGCTTCGCGAATCGGGGAATCTCGGCCGGCCGCAGGTGCTGAGCGTGCTCGATCCGAAACCGCCGGTCTCTGGACCCGTTCCTCCTCTCGACTCTCCCGTAGAGATCGAGAATCTCGGCATTCGCGCGGTCCCCGATGGCGTGGATCTCGACCTGGAGCCCGGCCAGGTCCGCGGCCGCAACCCGCTCTTCCATCTGCGCCATCGGAATCGCATCGGACGCGTAGACCCCGGAAGTCGTCGGGTCGTCGGTGAACGGCTCGAAGAAAAGCGCCGTCGTCGAGCCGAGCGAGCCGTCGGCGAAGCCCTTGACGCCTCCCACCCGCAGCCATTCGTCGCCGCCGAGCGCGGCGCGACGGTCTTGCGCCCGGCGCCATTGCGCGAGAGGCAGCCGGTAGTTCACGCGAACCGTGATTCCCGCCTCGCGCAGGACCTGCCAGGCATCCAGGTCGTCCGGGCCTCCCAGGTCCTGCACGGAGGTGACTCCCACCCGCGCGGCCTCCTTCATGGCGGCGCGCAGGGCCTCCGCGATCTCGGCGGGTGTGCGCCGCGGGCGCACCTTCCCGATCGCGTCCATCGCGGCGTCCTTCAGAACCCCCGTCGGCTCGCCGGAGGAATCGCGCACAATCACGCCGCCCGGGGGATCGGGAGACTCCCGCGTGATCTTCGCGAGCCGGAGCGCGAGGCTGTTGCAGACGATCATGTGGCCGTCCTGCCGCGACAGGCAGGTCGGACGGTCGCCCGTGGCCGGGTCGAGCAGCGCCTTGGTTGGGAGGCGCGGCGGCGTCCATTGCTCGTGGTCCCAGGCGCCGTCGGTCAGCCAGACGCCCGGCGGCCGCGTGCGCGCGTAGGCCGCGAGCTGTCGCGTGAAGTCGGCCTCGTCCTTCGTGCGGCGCAGGTCCACCGCCAGCAGGTTGAAGCCACCCATCGTCATGTGCGTGTGCGCGTCGATGAAGCCGGGCACCACGGGCCGCCCGCGGGCGTCGAGCACGAGGGTCTTCGGCCCCCGCAGGCGCGAAACCTCGGCGTCGGAGCCCACGGCCACGAGCCGTCCGCCGCGCGCGGCGAGCGCCTCCGCCCGGGGGTGCGTCGGATTGCCCGTCCAGACCTTTCCGGAGAGAAGGATCAGATCCGCCGGCGCGGCCGCTTGCGGGGCAGGGGCGGCCATGAGAATCAGCAGAAGGGCGCCCGGCCCCATCACGCGGTGGACGACGCGCCGTCCCTCCCCTCGGAGAGCGCCGCGCGCGCGGCGGCGAGGCGCGCCACCGGAACCCGGTAGGGGGAGCAGGAGACGTAGTCGAGCCCGGCGGCGTGGAAGAACTCGATCGAGCGCGGGTCGCCCCCGTGCTCGCCGCAGACCCCGACCTTCAGCTTCGGGTTCGACTCCCGGCCGCGGCGGGTCGCAATCGTCACGAGCTCGCCCACGCCCGCCTGGTCGAGGCTGGCGAACGGGTCTTCCGTGAGGATCCCCGCCTCGATGTAGGCGGGCAGGAAGGACCCCGCGTCGTCGCGCGAGTAGCCGAAGGTCATCTGGGTCAGGTCATTGGTGCCGAAGGAGAAGAAATCCGCCGTCTCTGCGATCCGGGCCGCCTGAAGCGCGGCGCGCGGGATCTCGATCATCGTACCGGTCTTGTAGGGCACCGGCCGGCCGGTCTCGCGAGCGACGACCCGGGCCGTGTCGTCCACGAGTGCCTTCAGCCGGACGAATTCCGCCTCGGTGCCCACCAACGGGATCATGATCTCCGGGTTGGGCTTGCCGCCGCTCTTGACGGCCTCGGCCGCGGCCTCGAAGATGGCCCGCACCTGGGTCTCGTAGATTTCCGGGTGCGTCACGCCGAGGCGGCAGCCGCGGTGGCCGAGCATCGGGTTCAACTCGTGGAGCTGCCGCACGCGGTCCTGGAGCTTCTCGACGGAAATCTTCAAATCCGCGGCCGTCTTCGCGAGCGCGCTCTCTTCGGCGGGGAGGAATTCGTGCAGCGGCGGATCCAGGAGCCGGATCGTGACCGGGCGCTCTCCCATCTCCCGGAAGATGCCCACGAAATCCTCCCGCTGCATCGGGAGGATCTTTGCAAGCGCGGCCCGACGGCCTTCGGCGGTCTCGGCGAGGATCATCTCCCGCACGGCCAGGATCCGCCGCTCCTCGAAGAACATGTGCTCGGTGCGGCAGAGGCCGATTCCCTCCGCGCCGAACACGACCGCCACGCGGGCGTCGGTCGGCGTGTCGGCGTTGGCGCGCACGCCGAGCCGCCGCCGCTTGTCCGCCCAGGAGAGGATTCGATCGAAGGCGCGGTAGACGGCGGACTTCCCGGGTGGCAGCGTCTTCTCGAGGGCCACCTGCAGGACCTCGGAGGGGCGCGTCGGGATCTGGCCGAGCAGCACCTCGCCGCTGGTGCCGTCGACCGAGATCCAGTCGCCCTCGGAGGCCTTGAGCCCCCTGGCGCGCACCTCGTGCCGTCCCTCGTCGACGGTGATCTCGCCCGCGCCCACGACACAGGTCTTTCCCATGCCGCGCGCGACGACGGCGGCGTGGCTGGTCGCGCCCCCCCGCGTCGTCAGGATCCCGGCCGCGGCGTGCATGCCCGCGATGTCTTCGGGCGAGGTCTCCTCGCGCACGAGAACGACGGGCTTGCCCTCGCCCGCCATCGCGACGGCGCCCACGGCGGTCAGGGCGATCCGGCCGGAGGCGGCGCCGGGACCGGCGGGCAGTCCCTTGCCGAGCAGGCGGTTCGCCTTCAACGCGGCGTCTTTCTCCTTCTGGTCGAACACCGGGGCGAGCAGCTGCACGAGCTGCTCCGGCTCGACGCGGGTCAGCGCCTCGTTTTCCGAGATGAGCCCTTCGTCGACCATCTCGGTCGCGATCCGGGCGGCGGCGAAGCCTGTCCGCTTCCCGTTGCGGGTCTGGAGCAGGTAGAGCCGGCGGTCTTCGATCGTGAACTCGAGGTCCTGCATGTCGCGGAAACGCTTTTCGAGCAGCTCCCGCACGCGCTGCAGCTCCGCGTAGGCCCGGGGCATCGTTTCTTCGAGCGAGAGGCCCGAACCGTCGGCGTTCAACGGTCGTGGCGTGCGGATGCCGGCCACGACGTCCTCGCCCTGCGCGTTCGGAAGAAACTCTCCGTAGAACCGCTTCTCGCCCGTGGAGGGGTCGCGCGTGAAGGCCACGCCGGTGGCCGAGGTCTCGCCGCGGTTGCCGAAGACCATCGCCTGCACGTTGACCGCTGTTCCCCAGTCGTCCGGAATGTGGTGCAGCTTGCGGTAGGTCTTGGCGCGCTCGTTGTCCCAGGACTTGAAGACCGCGCCGATCGCGCCCCAGAGTTGCTCTTTCGGATCGTCGGGAAAGTCGCTTCGCGTCTCTTCGCGCACGATCGCCTCGTTGCGCTTCACGACCTCGGCCAGATCCTCGGCCGTCAGATCCGTGTCGGAAGCGACGCCGCGGGCCTTCTTCTTGCCCGACAGGACCTGCTCGAAGTGGTGCCGCGGGACCCGCAGCACGACGTTCGCGTACATCTCGATGAAGCGGCGACGGCAATCGAGCGCGAAGCGCGGCCCCAGAAGGGCGGAGAGGCCCGGCAGCGTCTTCGAGGTGAGACCCAGGTTCAGGATCGTGTCCATCATTCCGGGCATCGAGGAGCGCGCCCCCGAGCGCACGGAGACGAGCAGCGGGTCCTTCGGGTCTCCAAAGCGCTTTCCGGCCGCCGCCTCGACCCGCGCGAGGGCGCCGGCGACTTCCGCGCGTACCCCTTCGAGCGGGAGGCCGCGCGTGTAGTCGGCGCAGACGGACGTGTCGATCGTGAAGCCCGGCGGCACGGGAATCCCGAGGGCGGTCATCTCGGCCAGCCCCGAGCCCTTCCCGCCCAGGGGTTCTTTCCCGAGCCCCGCCCCTTCCGCGACACCGTTGCCGAAGAAATAGACCTTCTTCATTTCTCCACAACGATCTCAGAAAAGTCGGCCAGCCGCGAGAACTCCTTCTGGATCGCCCCGAGCAGCGCCAGGCGATTCTGGCGCAGATCCTCCTCGGGACAGTTGACGAGCACTTCCACGAAGAAGCGGTCGAGCGACGGGGCGATCGAGGCGATCGTCTCCATGGCGGCACGGTACTGGTGTGCCGAGGCGAGGTCCTCGACCATTTGACGCGCCTGGAGGAAGTCGGACGCGAGCTGGCGTTCCGCGTCTTCCCGGTACAGCTCGCCCCTGGGCGCGTCGGCCCGCTCTTCGCCCAGGATGTTGCGAATGCGTTTCGAGGCCAGGATCAAGGATCGGAAGTCCGTCTTGCGCCGGGCCTCGGAAAGCGCCGAGGCGCGGTCCGCGGCGTCGGCGAAGTCCCAGACTCCGGCGCCCGCCACCGCCGAGATCTCGTCGTACGGGTGGCCGCGCCGCTCGAGGAGGTTGCGCAGCCGCTCCGCGAAGAATTTCTCGAGCTCGGGAAGCGCCTCGTCGACGCCGAGACCTTGCAGGTCCGTCGGGTACCGGGCCAGGGCCTCCCGCGCGATCGGCTTCCAGTCGAGCCGCCAGCCCCGGCCCGTGACGATCGCGACGACGCCAGCGGCTGCACGCCGCAGGCCATACGGGTCGCGGGACCCCGTCGGGACCATCCCCAACCGGAAGAGCCCGGCCAGCGTGTCGAGCCGGTCGGCGATCGCCAGGATCGCGCCCGCGGCCTCGCGCGGAGGCTCGCCGGTGCCGCTGGAGGGCCGGTACTGGTCGTAGATCGATTTCCAGACAGGCTCCGGGTACCCCTCCCGGCGCGCGTAGATCCCCCCGACGACTCCCTGGAGATCCGTGAACTCCTTGACCATGCGGGTCGTCAGGTCCACTTTCGCGATCCGCGCGGCCTCCCCCGCCGTGTCGGAAAGGTCCGGTCGGCCCACGGCCTGCGCGATCGTGCGGGACAGTGCCTCGACACGCTCGGTCTTCTGTCGGTAGTCCCCCAGCCGATCCTGGAACGTCAGGCGTGAAAGCTCCGGCAACCGCGCCTGGAGCGTTCGCCTACGGTCTTCCTCGAAGAAGAAGCGCGCGTCGGCCAGCCGCGCGTTCAAGACCCACTCGTTGCCCTTGGCGATCAGGCCCCGCCGGTCCTCGGAATTGTCCATGACCGCCACGAAGTACGGGAGCAGGCCCGAGGGCCCGCGCACGGCCAGGTACTTCTGATGGGTGCGCATGGCCGCGGTCGTGATCTCCTCGGGCAGCTCCAGAAACTCCGGCGCGAAGGACCCGCGCACCACCCCGGGCCACTCGACCAGATCGGCCAGCATCGCGGCCAGGTCCGACTCCGACTCGATCGACCCGCCGACCGCCGAGGCGAGCTCTCGCGCGCCCTCCAGGATCCGAATGCGGCGCGCCTCGGAGTCGGGCTCGACGTGTGCGACCCGCAGCTTCTGGAAGTAGTCGTCGGGTCCGGAGACCCGAATCGGAAGCTCGGAGAGAACCGGATGCCCGACGGTGCGGGCGCCGGACTCGACACCCAGGATCCGCATCGGGACCACCGCGCCGGCAAACACCGCCACGACACCCCGCACGGGCCGGACGAAGGAGCGGATGCCCTCGCCCCACCGCATGGTCTTCGGAAACGTCATGGCCTCGACCGACCGCGGAACCACGGCGCTCAGCACATCCGCCGTACTCTTGCCCGGGATGGTCCTGCGAGCGGCCAGCGTCGGCCCCCGCGGCGAGTCCACGACCACCAGGTCGGAGACAGCGACCTCCTGGGCTCGGGCGAAGCCCCGCGCCGCCTTGGTCGGATGCCCCTCGGCGTCGTATGCCGCGGAGGCCGGAGGCCCGAGCACCTCGGAATACCGGTCCTCCTGCGTTTCCGGCAGACCGCGCAGGACGAGAATCAGCCGGCGCGAGGTTGCGTAGGATTCGGTCCGGGACGCCGCGAGACCCTCTTCCGCCAGGCCCTGCGCGACTAGGCGCGCGAGGTCCCGCCGGGCCGTGGCGACGACGGGCGCCGGGATCTCTTCGGTCCGAACCTCGAGGAGAAAATCGTGGGTCGTCATTCCCGAACCGGCGGAGCGCTCAGACCGCTGCGGGCACGGGCTCCGTCGGCTGACCCGCCCGCTCCCGCGCGGCGAGGTAGGCCCGGGCGCACGCGCAAGCCAGGTCTCGGACCCGGCGGATCCAGCCGACACGGTCCGTCGCGGAGACGGCGCCGCGCGCGTCGAGGATGTTGAAGAGATGCGAGCACTGGAGGGTCGCGTCGTAGGCCGGCAGGACCAGTCCGGCGTCCAGACAGTGCCGCGCCTCGCCCTCGTAGCGGTCGAGCAGGAGCGCCGTCAGGTCCGTGTCGGCCGCCTCGAAGGCGTACTTCGACATCTCGCGCTCCTCCTCCCGCCGCACCTGCCCGTACGTCCACTGCTCGTTCCAGCGGACGTCGTAGATCGAATCGACCTTCGAAAGGAACATGGCGATTCGCTCGAGGCCGTAGGTGATCTCGGCCGAAATCGGCGCCAGATCGATCCCGCCGGCCTGCTGGAAGTAGGTGAACTGCGTAATCTCCATTCCGTCCATCACGACCTGCCAGCCGACACCCCAGGCTCCGAGCGTGGGCGACTCCCAGTTATCCTCCTCGAAGCGGATGTCATGCTCCGTCCGGTCGATCCCGAGCCGCTCGAGGCTGCGCAGGTAGAGGTCCTGGACGTCGTCGGGGGAAGGCTTCAGGACGACCTGGAGCTGCAGGTGCTTGCCCAGGCGAAAGGGGTTCTCGCCGTAGCGGCCGTCGGCCGGCCGGCGGGACGGCTGGACATAGGCACACCTCCACGGATCGGGACCGAGCACCCTCAAGAACGTGGCCGGATGCATCGTCCCCGCTCCCATGGGCTGGTCGTAGGGCTGCTCGATGAGGCATCCCTGCTCCTCCCAGTACGCGGTGAGCTCGGAAATCAGTCTCTGGAGCGTGAGCATCGTTTTCAAAGTGTACCCGAGTCGGCAACGCGGTGGGACGCCCCCCGAAGCGCGGACACGGCGCGAACGAGAGCCTCCTGCCGCACGAGCACGTAATCCGTGTCGTAGGTCGAGAGGGCGAGGACCGAGATCCCGGCCGCGGCCAGCGGATCGAGCAAGGAGGCCAGGATCCCGGTCAGAGAGAAATCGAGCGGGCCCCGGACCTCGAAGGCGCGAAGGCCCCGCAGGGCGGCGGTTCCGGAAGGAACACAGGCTTCGTCGCAGACGATTGAGAGCTCCCGTCCGGTTCGCGTCACGGAAAAGAGGCGGCCCTCGAGTGCCCAGGAGGGGATCGCTTCCTCCGGGTGCAGGCGGCAGACCGCCAGACGGTCGGGAAGGACCTCGATGTCGAGCACGCGCCCTCTATCCCAGGACTTCCGAGAGCACCCGCTGCGACTTCAGTTCATGCCCCAGAAAGTGGCGGCGCGCCCGCCGGGCGACCTCGGTAATCTCGGCCAGGCGGGCCGGCCGCGCCGCCGGATCGAGTGGCGAGGCAAGGATCCCGAGCAGTGTCTGCCGGGCCGCCGAGGAGAGCCGGAGGGCTTCCCCGCGGCGGCACTCGGGCCCGACGAAGCCGGGCCGCGCCTCGTCGAAGAGCAGGGGCGATGCCGGATCGAGCGGCCGGCCGCAGGCGGCGCACTCGGCCGGGCTCGGAAAGAGCCCCGAGAGACGCAGGATCCAGACGTCGAAGTAGGCGGTGACCAGTTCCGGCGCCGCTCCCGCAAAGAGCGCGTCCATCGCGTGGCGCGCCAGCCGGTGAAACGGCTCCGCGGGTTCGGAGTCGGCCACGAAGGTCTGGAGGCTCTCGGCCAGCGCCGAGAGCAGCAGGCCCCGGTCGAGCGGCGTCGCCAGCGGAAAGGAAGACCGGATGATGTCGGCCGAGTCGATGGAGACGAGTTCCCGGCCCTCCCTTTCGAAGTACAGGACGCGTGCCTCGGTCATGGGCTCGAGCGCTCCGGAGAAGGGGCTCCGCGGCCCACGGGCTCCCCGAGCGACCCCTCGCTTTTTTCCGTCGCGCGTCAGGAAGGACACGATGCGATCCTTTTCCCGAAGGGGATGCGTCGCCAGGATGAACGCCTCGCACGCGACGTGCCTCACGGACCGATTATGATGAAGCGCCGAGCCGCGGATCGCGGCCTAATAAAATAAGGATAACGGCAAGGAATTCCGACTTTCTTATGGCATCCAGACCTGCCCGTACGGATCGTCTCGACCCCGGTGTCGTGACCCTCGGCTGGGTCTCCTTTCTCTCAGACGTGGCCTCCGACATGATCTACCCCCTCTTGCCCGACTTCCTGACGCGAACCCTCGGGGCCGGTCCGGCGGCTCTGGGAGCCATCGAGGGACTGGCCGAGTCGACGGCTTCCGTCACCAAGGCGGTCTCGGGCTGGTGGTCCGATCGGATCCGCCACCGCAAGAGGTTCGTCGTGTTCGGCTATCTGCTCGCGGCGGTCGCGAGGCCTCTGGTCGGGCTGGCCCAGTCCTGGAGCCAGGTTCTGGCGATCCGATTCTCGGATCGCGTGGGAAAGGGAATCCGCACGCCGCCGCGCGATGCGATGCTCGCGGCGCTGGTCGCGCCCGAGAGCCGCGGCCGCGCCTTCGGTCTGCAGCGGGCCATGGACAACGCGGGCGCCTTCGCCGGGCCGATCCTGGCAGCGATCCTGCTGCGGTTCGTCTTTTCTGACGTGCGAACGGTCTTTCTGCTCGCCCTCGTGCCGGGACTCGCCGCGGTGGGGCTGCTCCTCTGGAAAGTGCCCGATCGTTCCCGACCGGCACCGCCGCCCTCCCCCGGCGGCCACTCGCCGGAACGGCTCCCGCGCACCGTACGTCTCGCGGTCGGGATTTTTGCATTCTTTGCCCTCGCGAACTCCACCGACGCCTTTCTGCTCCTCAAAGCCCGGGAGACGGGAGTGCCGCTCTGGCAGACGCCGCTGTTGTGGGCCTTTTTTCAGGCGATCAAGTCGGTGGCGGGGGTACCGGGAGGCGCACTGTCGGACCGCATCGGGCGTCTGCCGACGCTGGTCCTCGGCTGGGCGATCTATGGAGTCTCGTACGTTGGCTTCGCCTTCGCCGCCAGGCCTCTCGTCCTCTGGGCCCTCTTCGCCGTCTACGGCCTCTATTTTGCGATGACCGAGGGAGCCGAACGCGCTCTGGTCGCGGATCTTGTGCCCGAACGTCTCCGGGGACGGGCGTTTGGCGTCTTCCACGCCGCGATCGGCTTCACGGCGCTCCCGGCGTCGCTGCTCTTCGGGATTCTTTGGAATACGGCCGGCTCCCGGGCCGCCTTTCTCGTCGGCGCGGGGCTTTCGCTGGCTGCGACGCTGCTGCTCCTCGCGTTTCGCGGAGGGATCGAGCCGGCGGAGGCGCGATGACGCCCCGAAGAAGAGAGGAGCCGGGCGCGGGTCGCAGGTCGTCGCCGATCTCCGCCCGCCCGCCCTTGCCCCGCAAGGGCGAGGCCCGCCACGGCGGCGCCACCAGGTATGATCGCCCGCGCGAGCGCGCGCGCCTTCGACGCCAGACTCGGATCCCCGAGGGCGCCGAGTGAGGCAAGAGCCAGCGCCGACCGTCGATGCCGTCCTCGTCCATTTCGGTCCCTGGGACTCGACGGAGGCGGCGCTTTCTTCCCTCGAGCGGTCGGCGCCCGGGATCCGCGTCTTTCTCGTCGACAACGCCTGGCCGGACGACTCCGGGTCGGCCCGGGAGACACCGGTATCGGTGCGGGTTCTGCGCCCCGGCCGAAACCTCGGCTACGGCGCCGCCTGTAACCTCGCGGCGCGGGAGAGCTCCGCGGAGAGTCTCCTGCTCTTGAACAATGACGTGGAGCTCGAGCCCGGCGCCGTGGCCGCTATGGACGCCGTGCTCCTCGCCGACCCGAACGTGGCCGCCGTCGGCCCGCGGCTGCTCGACTCCCGGCGCCGTCCGGTCCGCTCCATCCACCGCGCCCCCTCGCCGCGCCGCATCTTCTTCGAGAGCCTCCTGCTGCCGCGGCTTCTGCCGGGGCTGCCCTTCTTCCACGGTCACCACACCGCCTACACGTCGCACCGCAGGGCGCGCGATGTCGAGACGCTCTCGGGGGCGGCATTCCTCGTGCGGCGATCGGCCTTCGACGCGGTCGGTGGCTTCGATGAGGCCTTCTTCTTCTACGCCGAGGAAAGCGACCTCTTCGCTCGCCTGCGGCGCGCCGGCTGGCGAATCCGCTTCGAGCCCGCCGCTCGCGTGGTTCACCATGGCGGACGGGCGAGCGCCGGGGTTCCGCAGGCGGAGCTCGATCGCCGCCTTCACGACGGCCTCCGCCTCTATGCACGCCGGCACTACGGCGAGCGCGGCGAGCGAGGGACTCGCCGTGCGCTCGTTTGGGGCGCGCGGCTGCGCCTCGCCCTCGCGTGCCTCCAGCCGGGAGCGCGCGGCCGAGAGCGGCGGCGACGATACGCGGACATTCTCGGGCTCTCGAAGGGCCGGTGATACGATTTCCCGGGGTATGGGACCGGTCTGGAAACTCATCCGCGGGCAGGCCGACACTTGCGACCGCTGCGGCCGGGACATCGAGGACTTTCCGGCGGTCGGGCGCGTCGTCGACTTTCGCTTCCAGCCCGAGGAAAAGTACTGCTGGGAGTGCTACGCCTACATCAAGCCGTTCGTCGACGAGGTGGCCCCCGTGTCGGCGGACCCCTACCAGCCCGTGACGAAGCCGGCCATTCCGTAATGGCGGTCCTCGATCCCTTCCACGGCTCTTCGCTGGCTCCGCTCGCCGAAAAGGCTCTCTCGGGCGAAAGGCTCTCCTTCGAGGACGGCGTTCTCCTCTCTTCCACGCGGGATCTGCTCGCCCTCGGCCGTCTGGCCAACGCGGTTCGCGAGCGGAGGCACGGGAACGTCGCGTACTACAACGTCAACCGGTACCTGAATCCCACCAACCTCTGCTGGGTGGACTGCGCCCTCTGCGCCTGGGCGAAGAAGGTCAACGAGCCGGGCGGCTACGAGATGGCGATCGACGAGTGTGTGGAGGAGGCGGGCAAGGGGTACGGCGAGGCCGTGACGGAGTTCCACATCGTCGGGGGACTGCACCCGACCTGGCCCTTCGAGTACTACACGGGCCTGCTCCGGGCGTTGAAGGCGCGCTTCCCGGGCGTTCACCTGAAGGCCTTCACCATGGTCGAAATCGACTGGATCGCGCGCGTGGGCCACCGCTCGATCCCCGACACGATTCGGGAGCTGAAAGAGGCCGGCATGGACTCCTGTCCCGGCGGCGGCGCGGAAATTTTCGAGAAGCGGGTGCGCGACGTGATCTGCAAGAACAAGATCACGGGCGAGGAGTGGCTCGCGATCGCCCGCGAGTGCCACCTTCAGGGCGTACGCACCAACGCCACGATGCTCTACGGGCACGTCGAGACCGTCGAAGATAGGGTCGATCACCTGATGCGGCTTCGGGGCCTGCAGGACGAGACGGGGGGCTTCTCGGGGCTCATCCCGCTCGCCTTTCACCCCGAGAACACGCCGCTCGCCTCCCTGCCCGAGACCACCGGCCGGCTCGATCTCCAGGTGATCGCGGTTTCACGCCTCCTGCTCGACAACTTCGCGCACATCAAGGCCTACTGGATTCAGATCGGCACCAAGCTCGCGCAGATCGCGCTGCACTTCGGTGCCGACGATCTTGTCGGCACGGTCGTCGACGAGACGATCACGCACGCCGCGGGCGCCACGACCGCCTCCGGCATGACGCGCCAGGAGTTCGAGCGCGTCATCCGGGAGTCGGGTCGGGAGGCCGTCGAGCGCGACTCGGACTACCGGCGCGTCGTGCGGCCGCGGGCGGTCCAGGCCGTCGCCGCGGGGGCGCCGGCGTAAGAGAGCCCTTGAGCGCCTCGGCCGGGAGCCGACGCCTCCTGACGGGTTTCTCGCTCGCGGTGCTGCTGTGCGCCCCGGCCTGCTTCCACTCGGATTTCCGCACGAAGCCCCGGGTTGCCGTCGTCGGCGGCGATCCGATCGTGCAGATGACCGCCGCCGGCAGCCTTGCGAGCCTGGAAAACCCGCATGCGTCGCCTCTTTCCCGACACACCGATCCACCCGCGCCCTGGGAGCCGGTGGTGGCGCTGCGCACCGCCGACGGCGGGCGCGCCTATCCGCTCGGCCTTCTCGACACCTACGAGGTCGTCAATGACGGCCCGCCTGGCGCCGAGTACGTCGTCACACGGTGTCCGCTGGCGCAGATCGCGGCGGTGTACGACCGGCACGTCGCGGGCCGAACGCTCACGTTCGTCAATTCGGGCGCTCTCTGGCGGGACACGCTCGTGATCGAGGACCGCGAGACGGGGACCCTGTGGACCGTCGCGACCGGGCAGGCCATCTACGGGCCGCTCGCGGGCGAGCGGTTGACCCCGATCCCGGCGATCCTCGCCACCTCGCGCGCATGGAGCGAAGCCTGCCCCGACACCCGTTACCTGGACACCGGGGAGTCCACCGAGACGCCGGTGACGCTCTCCCTGTACGCCCTGTCTTCCTGGGAGGGCGTCTCCGGCGTCAAGACGCTCGACCGGCGATACAAGCCGAAGGCGACGCTCTACTCCGTCTCCGACGGGCGGCAGGCGCTGGCTTTCACCGAAAGCGACCTCAAGGGTCAGGGCTGTCTCGAACGAAGGCTCGGCCCGGCCACGATCCTCCTCGAGTGGGACGCGGCCGACGACGCCCCCCGGGCCTACCTGGAGGGAAGCGGCCAGAGCGAGCGGCTCGAGCTGGCCGTGGTCCCGATGTACTGGTTCGCCCTCGACCGGCACTTCGAGACCGTGCACACGCTTTCCGGGGGCTCCGGAGCCCCGTAGGCAACGGCGGCGTCCCCGGGTTGCGTCTCGCCGGGAGGCGAGTCTCCGCGCAAGCAGATGATCTGGTCGACCGCGAGCCCCCGGGTGCGCCCGAAGCCGGAGTGCCGCGAGTACGACGCTGACGCAATAGGACCGCCTCGCCTCCGGGACGAGACCATCTCCCCGGGGTGAGAGCAGTGAAAGGGGCAGGCCCAGGCCGCGTCTCGCGGCGCCGGCGGCTTAACCGTTTCCGCCCAGGGCACGCACGACCTCGGGCTCGACCGAGAACCGGGAGCCCAGGTCGAAGCGGCCCTGAAGCTCGTAGGCCATGCGCTCGAGCGGAATCGACTCGTAGAAGAAACCGTTGCGGGCCCATCCCTCGACGTACTCTCGCACGAACCGGTCTCGGCCCAGGATCCGGTACTGGACGACGTGGACGAGCTCGTGGAAGAGCAATGGCCGCCACGTCGCCGGGCCCTCGTACTGGCTCCGCGAGACGACGATCGTGTCGACGAACGTGATCGCCGTCATCAACCCGAAGTCGAGGGGACGCGGCTGGCCGGCCCGCTCGAGGGCCGCGTAGAAATCGGGGTTCGGGATCTCGTCGACCCACACGAGGCGGCTCGCCTGCAGGACGGCATGACCAAAATACTGTCGCAGGACCGCCCGGTCCTCCTCGGAGATCGGATCTGCGGTCGGCAGGAAGGCCTCCCGCTCCCGCTCCACCCAGCCCGGAGCATTCTGCAGCAGAAAACGGACAAGCTCGTCGGTCGTCATGTCGTCTTTTCGAGCAGTTCCCTCGCGGAACGCGACTGCAGGGAGCCACATCATAGCAGCTCGGAGGACCCACGCCGCCAATGGCTCCCCCGAATCGGCGGCTTCGCTCACCGTGAAGCCGCGCCCGCCACCAGCCGGAAATTTCCGTCAGCGGGTCAGGAGGATCGGACCGCGCCGCGTCACGATGAGCGTCTGCTCGTGGTGCGCCGAAAGGCTGCCGTCGCTCGTCCGGACGGTCCACCCGTCGCGCGAGAGGTACGCCGCGCCGCTGCCGGCCGAAATGATGGGCTCGATCGTGACGACCATCCCCTCCTCGAGACGGGCGGTCGCCAGGGGATCATCGAAGTTGGGAATCGGCGGAAACTCGTGAATCGTTCGCCCGATCCCGTGGCCGGACAGCTCCCGCACGACCGAGAACCCGAACCGCCGCGCCGTGGCCTCAACCTCGCGCCCGATCCGGCTCACGGGCTCGCCGGGTCGCGCGGCCGAGAGGGCGCGACGAAACGCGGAGCGCACGCTCGCCGCCAGCCCGGCGGCGGTCTTCGAGACAGGCCCGACAGACACCGTTCGCGCGGCGTCTGCCATGAATCCGTCCTTCTCCACCGTCACGTCCAGCTTGACGAGATCCCCGGCCGAGAGGACGCGCTCCCCGGGGACTCCATGGACGATCTCGTCGTTGACGCTGATGCAGGTCACCCCGGGAAAGTCGTACACGACCCGCGGCGCCGACCGGGCGCCCTCGGAGCGCAAGACCGCCGCCGCCTCGTCGTCCAGCCGCCTCGTCGACACTCCCGGCCCGATCGCCCGGCGCATCGCGTCGAGCGCCCGGGCGACGATCCGCCCGGCGGCCTCGAGGGCGTCGAGTTCCTCCCTGCGCCGGATCGTCATGCCGCGAGGGTAGCACGGCGCCCCGAGCGCCCCGGTGAGGCGAGGCCGCCGAGATTGCAGGAATATGATCGGGCTCTCGGTCGTAGCGTTCGAGGGAAGCGTTCCGGCGGCTCCGTGAATCCGGAAACGGCGCTCCTCACGAGGGACGCAGGAGGAAAAGATGGTCAAGGACATTTTCAAGGAACGGGAGCGTGCGGAAGAGGAGGCCTTCTTTCGCAACCGCGACAGCAAGCTGATCCAGAAGCTCAGGGAGAACGCCAGGCTCGAGGAGATCGTGCATGCCCTGGCCGAAGAGCTGCAGGTGGACAATCCGGAGCTGCTCAAGCGGGTCACGGCCGTCGGAATCGACATGCGCACGGGGCCGGCGTTTCTTCTCGCGCCGCTCGTTCAGGTCGCCTGGGCCGAGGGCGAGGTCACCGATCGGGAGCGCGAGGTGGTCCTGCGTCTGGCGGGCGTCCGGGGCGTCGAGGACGGCTCACCCGCTCACGCCCTGCTGCTGGAGTGGCTCCGCAATCGGCCGACCGAGGACCTCTTCGAGACGGCCATCGAGGTCATCCGCGTCGGACTCTCCAAGGTCCCCGCGGACCTGCGGGAAGAGCGCCTGACGGGAATCCTGCGGGCCTGCCACGAGGTGTCCGAGGCCTCCGGCGGCGGTCTCGCCCGGGCGCTCGGGCTCGCGAGCGGCACGTCCGGCGAGGAGAGGAAGGTTCTCGACATCCTGGCCGCCGCCCTCCGGCGCCCGGCACAGGGCAAATAGTCAGGGTCGCCGGCCCGGCGCTTCGCCTCTCGGCCGGCGTCTCTTGCGGCAGCACGGTTCCCCGCCCGGCAGGCAATCCCGATCGCGTCGATTCATTCCCGGCCGGCCGCGGAAACCCCATCCCTCCACGGCGGCGGGGGCTCGATCCGCGCGGTCTCGTCCGCCTCGCGGGTCGCGGCGTCGAGGGCTCCGGCGATGCGCGAAAGCGCGGAGTTATCGGGCATGTCGTCGGGGATCGTGAAGGGCTCGCCCCAGACGACGACGCTCCGGGAAAACGGCATCGGGAGGAGGTAGCGATCCCAGGACCTGAGGAACCTGGGACGCGCGCTCGAGGCGGTGATGGGAAGGATCCAGGCTCGGGTCAGGCGGGCGAGCTCGAGAACCCCCGGCTGGACGGTGCGCGGCGGACCCTTGGGCCCGTCCACGGTCAGGGCCGCATGCCGGCCGGAGCGGACCTCCCGGACCATCCGGCGCAACGCCTCTCCTCCCCCGCGCGTCGTCGAGCCGCGCACGACGCGGTAGCCGTTTCGCTCGAGCCACCGGGCGATGATCTCGCCGTCCGGCGATTGCGATGCCATCGTCACGATGCCCTGGCGTCGATGCATCTGGATCGGCAGGAACATTCGGCCGTGCCACAGGGAAAAGAGGATCGGCACGCCGCGCGAGCGAAGCTCCAGATACCGTTCGAAGTGCAGGCGCTCGATCCGAAGCGTCGAGCGCAGCAGCGAAATGGAGACTCCCGCCAGGCGGGCGAGGATCGCGGACCGAACCATCTCAAAGAGGCTAGCAGGTTGCAGGACACCGTTCCGGGTCCGACCTGGACGGTGTCCGCCCGGCTCCGTGGCGGGCTCTATCGGTGCGTTTGCAGGCGGCTTGCGGCGAAGTGGCGCGCCACCCTTTCGTAGACGCTCGGAATGACGCCAGGGACGGTCTTGACCCCCCGCGTGAAGACGGCGATGACGAAGTCGGAACCGTCTGGGAGAACCACCCGACCGACGAGATGGTGCACGTCGTAGGCGTCGCCCGACTTCGACCAGAGGCGACTTCCGGCGGGCAGAGCCTTTCCGGCAAGGCGCGCGTCCTCCGGCTCCATCTCTTCGAAGGGTCTCTCCGGCGTGACGTCCCGGGACAGCAGCTGCAGCATCTCTTCGGTCCCGGCCGGACCGGCGGCTTCGCCGAGGACGATCTCCTTGAAGAGACGGGCGATCTCGGCCGCCGTCATGCGGTTGAGGTTCTTGCCGCCGTCACGGAAGGCTTGCTCGCGGCCGTACGCGTCTTCGCAAAAGGTTTTCTGGTTGGCATTGAGCGTAGAATACCCGCGCCGGGCGAAAAACCGGTTGACGGCGTTGCGCCTGGTCTTCCAGTCCTCCCACTCTCGGCCCGAAAGCTCGGGCCCCGAAGTCGTTCCCGTGATCGAGTCCACGACGAAGCCCGTCGCGTCGTTGTAGGAGAGCGTCACCATGTCCCGAACCGCCCGAGAGAGCTCCGAGTTCTCCTTGAGCCATCCGGCCTCCTTCTGGGACTCGTAGTAGACGAGGTAGAAGACCTTGACGACCGAAGCCGGATAGTAGGCAACGTCGGCGTGGAAGCCGCCCGCCGGGACCGACGGGCGGGGGCCCCGGGCCGAAAGGTCGATCAGCGCGATTGCCAGCCCGTCCTCGGTCAAGCCCCTGTCCGCAAACTCCGCGACCGTCTCCTTCGCAACGAGCGCCGCCATCCCGTCGAGCTCCCTGGAGGCGTCCAGGGGCGAAACGGGGCTCCTCCCTGCGGCGAGCAGATCCGAGACGGGCGCGGCGAGGAGAAGAAGGGCCGCAGCCGCGGCCGCCCGCGTCAGGTCTGCGCCCCCCGGGGATCGGCGGAAAAGCCGTGCGGCAGGGCGGCCGGGACGGCGGCCGCTCCATCGACGGAACGGTGCCGCCGCGTGCGGGAGATTTTCAAGAAGAGAACCCCGACCATGGTGAAGGGCGCTGCAATCATCAACAGGATCGAGTAGTAGAAGCCGCGGCTGAGCTGGTTGGGCGGTCCCGAGCCGGCGCCCTCGAGCGCATCCTTGCAGAGCGGGCAGGCCGACAGGAACGCCGGCAGGATCACCAGCAGGATCAGCGCTGCCAGAACGACTCTGCTGCGCGGCGACATCGCTGGCAAGTCTATCGAACCGCCCCGGGCGGGTAAAGCCGGTAAAGCATCAGATACACGACCACGCCGGTTACCGATACGTAGAGCCAGATCGGCAGCGTCCACCGGGCGATTCTCCGGTGTCGATCGTCCCGCCGCCTGAGGCCCAGGTACAGCGTTCGAACGACGAGCGGCAGGGTCGCCACCGCCAGCAGCGTATGCGAGCCGAGCACGGCGAAGTAGACGGCACGGGGCAGCCCCTGCGCGGTGAAACGCACGGAGCCGACCTGCGCGTGATACGTCACGTAGGAGACGAGAAAGAGCGCCGAAACCGCCGCCGCCGTGAGCATCAGGGTCCGGTGACGCTCGATCTGGAGCCTTCGAATCGCACGGTACGCCAGGACGACGAGCACCGCGCTCGTGGCGTTCAGGATCGCGTTCAACGCCGGCAGATCCCGGAGCCCCGGGTTCAGCATGCGTTCGAGCCCGTCATTGCGGTGGGTCTCCGACGAGGAACCCCGAGCTTCCCTCGCGATCGCGTCAGAACAGATAGATGATCGTGAACAGGACGATCCACACCAGGTCCACGAAGTGCCAGTAGAGGCCAATCGTCTCGACCCCCTGGTGGCTCGCCTGCGTGTACTTCCCCAGGAAGGCCTTTCCCGTCACGAAGGCCATGCAGACCACGCCGCAGAACACGTGGAATCCGTGAAAGCCGGTCGTCGTAAAGAAGACCGACCCGAAGAGCGACACGTGCGGGTTGAAGCCCTCGTGCAGCAGCTTCCAGTACTCGATCACCTGGACCGAAAGGAAACACGCCCCGAAAAGAAGCGTCAAAGAGAGGAAGAGCCGGAGCTTCCTTTGATCGCCGCGCTGGACGGAGGCGAGGGCGAGAACCATCGTCACCGAGGAGCAGATCAGCAGGAAGGTGTTCCCGGCCGTCAGCCAGATGTTGAGCGTGTTTCCGGGGTGCGGCCAGTCGGGAGTGCCGAACCGGAGCACGATGTAGGAACCGATCAGCCCCGTGAAGAACATCACCTCGGAGCACAGAAACACCCACATCCCCATCTTGTCGTGCGGAATCCCCGTGGTGGGCGCTTCGCCGTGCCCGTGCGCGGCTCCGTGAAGTCCGTGCCCGGGGCCGTGGGCAGGGAGCGCGGCGGCGGCGGTGTGGTCCAAGGTCGTCCTCCTCGCGACTCGTCGGCTATGGTCTCGGCAGAACCTGCTCGGCAATCCCGACCGAGACGAGGATCAGTCCGAGGATCAGGGTCGAAGCGAAAATGATCCCGAGGCTCTTGCGCTCGAATCTCAGATGCATGAAGAACAGGGCGACCAGTGTGGCCTTGATGACCGCGAGGCCCACGAGCACGGTGATGAGAATCAGCTTCGGCGGATGCGTGAACACCGAATACGAAACCTCGACGACAGTCAGCCCGAACAACCACCAGAAGATCGCCATGTAGTTGGGCTGCTTCTCGGTTCGCCTCTCCTCGTCCTCGGCCAGCTCCGTGCGATGGGCCATTTCGTCGGACACGGCGTTCCTCCTTACCCTAGTAGAGCTTCGCCTGCGAGGCGATGTACAGAACCGACCCAGCGAAGAGCGCCGCCGCGAAGAGGACGAGCAACCACAGCAGACGGCGGTTGCCGGTCGTGCGGTCCATCGCGCTCACCGGTCGAACACCATCAGCGCGCAGACCGCGGGCAGGTAGAGCACCGAGGCGAGGAAGAGTCGGCGCGCCCAGGCGATCTCCCGGCGTCGGGCGAAAAGCGCCGCACAGGCGAGAAACCCGAGCCCCGCACCGAGCGCCCCCCACAGAAAGACGGAGCCGGCCTGCGCGAAGAGGCCGGCGGTCAGGGTGACGGGCAGCAGCGCCGCCGCGTAGAGGAGGGCCTGGCGCCCGGTCGAGGCGCCCCCCTCGTCGGACACCGCCAGCATGGGAAAACCGCCCCGCGCATAGTCCTCGCGGTACATCCAGGAAAGCGCCAGGAAATGCGGAAGCTGCCAGAGGAACAGCACGGCGAAGAGGGCCCAGGCGGACCGGTCGAGCGTTCCGCGCGCGGCGGCAAAGCCCATCAACGGAGGAAGGGCGCCCGGCACGGCTCCCACGACCGTGCACAGGGACGTCACCCGCTTGAGCGGCGTGTAGGCGAGGACGTAGGTCACCAAGGCTGCGAGTCCGAGCGCCACGGTCAGCGGGGTCGTTCCGACGGACAGGATGCCGAGTCCGGCGCCCGCCATCACGACGCCGAACGCGAAGGCCTCGGCCGGCGCCAGTCTCCCGGCCGGCAGGGGCCTGCCCCGCGTGCGGAGCATCCGCGCGTCTACGTCACGCTCGGCGTACTGGTTCAAGGCCGATGCTCCTCCCGCCACCAGAGCCGTTCCCGCCAGCACGGCCAGGAAGACGCCGGGTTGAAAGACCGGCGCACCGATCGCGTAGCCGACCGCCGCGGTCACGACCACGAGAAACGTGATGCGCGGCTTGGAAAGCGCCAGGAAGTCGGACGCCCTCGACGGAGCCGAGGCGACGGCGGCTATTTCCACGCGGGCTCCTGCGTCAGGGAGGACAGGGGCGCCGCAAGCGCCGCGGACTTCGCGACGGGAGCCGGGCGCACGCGCGAGGCGAGCATGAGCAGGAGGGCCGTGCCGAGCAGGAGTGCCCCCGTCGCCACGTGCAGGGTGGTCACGATCACGTCCTTCTTCGAAAGCACCGTCAGGGCGCCGAGACAGATCTGCAGCGCCACGAGGCCCGCCATCAGGGAAGCGATCCGGCGCAGACCCTGCCGACCGGAGCGCAGCCCCCGCGCCAGGCAGATGCCGACCGCCCCCGCGACGGCGAGCGCCATCACGCGGTGCGCGAAGTGGATTCCCACGGCGAAGGAGGAGATCGGCGGCACGAGCCGCCCGAAGGCGAGCGGGAAGTCGGGAATCGCGAGACCGGCCTTCGTGTGCCGCATCACCGCGCCGACCAGAAGCTGCACGAAAACCAGCGCAACCGCCACGGCCGCGGCCCGGCTGACGGGATTCGCCCCCCCTCTCTCCGCGTTTCGCCATCGTGGGGACGTCACGACGGCGAGCGTCACCGTGAGGCAGAAAAAGGTCTGCGCCAGACACGCGTGCGCGACCGAGATCGGCGTCGGTAGCAGAAACTTCACCGTGAGGCCCCCGAGAATTCCCTGCGCCACGACGGTGGCGAGGGCGACGTAGCCGAGGCGCCGGACCCACGCCCGCGGCTCGCGACGTCCGAGCCAGAGGGCGAGCACGACAGCCATGAGACCGACCGCGGAGGCGATCAAGCGATGCGAGTGCTCGAAGCGGATCCCGCCCACCCACTTCGAGACCGGAAACGTGAAGGGATTCTGACCGTACGTCGTCGGCCAGTCGGGAACCGACAGTCCGGACTCCGTCGACGTGACGAGACCTCCTGCGAAGATCAGACCGACCGTCGCGATCGACAGAGCCACCGCGAAGCGGTGCAGTCCCAGGCCGACGGCCGCCGCGCCCGTGCTAGTGGCCATGCGCTCCGGCCGGCCGGCCGGCGGCCGGCGGTTCGTTCTGGGGCCAGAAGTCCGAGGCGTGATCCGGAGCGCTGTACTCGTAGGGGCCCCGGTAGACCGACGGTACCGCGCCCGTGAAGTTCTCGTGCGGCGGCGGCGAGGACGTCTGCCATTCGAGCGTGTTGGCGTGCCACGGGTTCGGGCCGGCGAGCTTGCCGCGCCGCATCGAAAGGAAGAAGTTGAAGACGAGGATGATCTGCGCGATGCCCAGCACGAAGAGGGAGATCGTCATGAACTGGTTCAACGGCTGAAGGCCCTTCAGGTGGGTGTACTGCGTGTAGTCGTAGATGCGCCGCTGCATCCCTCGCATGCCGAGAAAGTGCATCGGAAAGAAGACGAGGTTGAACGTGACGAAGGTGATGGCCCAGTGGATCTTGCCCCACCGCTCGTTCATCAACCGGCCGAACATCTTCGGGAACCAGAAGTACATTCCCGCGAAGGCCCCGAAGAGCGAGCCTCCGAAAAGCACGTAGTGAATGTGGCCGACGATGAAGTACGTGTCATGGATATAGATGTCCACCGGGGTACTGGCCATGAAGAGTCCCGAGAGCCCGCCGATGACGAACATCGAAACGAAGGAGAGGGCGTGAAGCATCGGTGTCGTGAACCGGATCGAGCCGCCCCAGAGCGTCCCCAACCAGTTGAAGGTCTTGATCGCCGAGGGCACGGCGATGACCATCGTCGAGATCATGAACGTGGTCCCGAGGTAGGGGTTCATTCCGCTCTGGAACATGTGGTGGCCCCACACGATGAAACCCAGACCGGCGATGCCCATGATCGAGTAGGCCATCGCGCGGTAGCCGAAGATCGGCTTGCGCGAGAAGACCGGCAGGATCTCCGAGGTGATGCCCATGGCGGGCAGAATCATGATGTAGACCTCGGGGTGCCCGAAGAACCAGAAGAGATGCTGCCACAGCAGGGGCTGCCCGCCCCCGGCGTTCGTCCAAGGCTGCCCCGAAACGACCAGTCCCCGCGGCAGGAAGAACGTCGTGCCGAGCACCCGGTCGAAGAGCAGCATGATCATCGCGCCTGTCAGCACGGGAAGGGCGAGCAGGAGCAGGATCGCGGTGATGAACAGAGCCCACACGGTCAGCGGCAGACGGAAGAAGGTCATCCCCGGCGCCCGCATGTTGATGATCGTGGTGATGAAGTTGACCGAGGTCAGCAGGGAGGAGATTCCGAGGATCCCGAGCGAAATCAGCCAGAGCGTCTGACCCTTCGGCAAGATAGCCGAGAGCGGCGCATAGGACGTCCACCCTCCCTGCGCCGCCCCTCCCGTCACGAAGAACGACCAGATGATGATCACCGCCGCCGGCACCGCCGTCCAGAAGGAGAGCATGTTGAGCGTCGGGAAGGCCATGTCCCGCGCGCCGATCTGGATCGGCACCACGAAGTTGCCGAAGGCGCCGATCAAGATCGGCATGATCGCGAAGAAGATCATGATGGTTGCGTGCATCGTGAAGAGCGAGTTGTAGAACTCGGGCAGCATCTGGCCGCCCGGCATCCCCTCGGGCACGAGCTTGCCCATGAACGCCAGGGGGCGCCCGGGCCACGCGAGCTGGTAGCGCACCAGTGTGGCCAGAAGGCCGCCGATTACCAGCATGAAGAGCGCGTAGAACATGTACTGCTTGCCGATGACCTTGTGGTCGAGGGAAAAAATGTACTTGCGCCAGAAGGAGGTCGGCGCCGGATGGACTCCGGGCGGCAGTTCGTGGGCGACGGCGACGGAGCTCATGAGGTCTTCTTCTCCTGTGGAGCGGGAGCGGGGGGCGCGGCCGGAGCGGCCTCCGCGGCCGCGGCAACGGCCTGATCGGCGAGGAACTTGCCGAATTCTTCCGGCGTCTCGACCGTCACGAATCCCTTCATCCGGTAGTGCCCGAGCCCGCAGAGCTCGGCGCAAGCGATCTCCCAGTGTCCCGTGCGCGTGCCCTCGAACCAGACCCGGGTCGGCAGGCCCGGAACGGCGTCCTGCTTGACCCGGAACTCCGGCAGGAAGAAGGAGTGGATGACGTCCTTCGAGCGCAGGGTCACGACGACGGGCTTGCCGACCGGGAAGTGCAGCTGGTTGAGCGTCTGCACGTCGTCGGGCGTCTCGAACTTGTTGTCCGGACCCGCGTAGCGGATGTTCCAGGCAAACTGCTCCGCGGTGATCTCGATTTGCACGGCCTCCCGGGGCAGGTGTTGCTTGACGTCGGCCCAGGTCGCGCGCGAGAGCAACGCGAGAACGACGCAGATAATCGCCGGCACGATGGTCCAGATGACCTCGAGCCTGTTGGAGCCGTGTGTGTAGTGGGCGCGTCGCCCCTCCCGGTGCCGGTAACGGAACAGAAACCAGAGCAGGAGCACCTCGACGACGACGAAGATGACTCCCGTGATCCAGAGGATCAGCCGGAAGAGGCCGTCGATGCGGTCGCTGTAGGTCGAGATGCCCTCCGGCAGCTTCATCCAGAAGGGCAGGCCCACCGCGGAGGCCGGAAATGCCGCGGCCCCTGCAGCGAGCAGAAGCCCGGCCGCGAGGGTGCGCCGGGCGCGGGCGACTCGGGAGGTCACGTCCGGCGTTTCCTCCCCGCTACCCCTTGAAGGAGAAGTCGACGGTCTTCGCTTCGTTGCCGGAGATCGTGACGGTTTGGGTCTGCGGTCCATATTTCTCCTGCCACGCCTCGATCACGTAGGTGCCCGGGGGCAGATTCTTGATCTCGAAGGTGCCCTGATCGTTGGTGACCGCGTAGAACGGATTGCTCACGACTCCGGCATAGGCGCCCATCCATTTGTGGACGTCGCACTTGAAGCGCAACGGCATCTCGGCCTTGTCGAACTTCTTGACCGTCTCCATCCCCTTGAAGGGCTGGCCGATGTTGAACTCGGTGTTGACCTTCGGCAGCGCGTGAATGTTGTGCAGCGTGCCGTCGTCGTTCACGATCTTGAGCGGCTGCCCCACCTGAATGCCGAAGATGTGGGGATGGTACTGGCAGCCCTGCTGGTCGAGGACGACCGGCGTCGTGGGGGCGGGGTACGTTCCGGTCACCCCTTCCTTCACGTAGACGAAGACGTCCTTCAGCGTCCCGTTCGGATTGACCTCCACCTCCTGGGTGTAGACGGGCGCGCTGTGCGCGGCCTTGCAGTAAGCGTCCGCGTCCATCTTGATGACGGCATTGGCCGGGGCCGTCCCTTCGAAGGTGACTTTGCCGCTCACGGTCGCTCCACCGGCGGCGGGAGCGGCCGCGGGAGCCGTCGCCGGAGCGGAGGCGGTGGAGCTTGCCGGAGCCGACTCCTCTTCCAGGGCGTCCTCTTCCTTCCCTCCCCCGCAGGCCAGGAGCGAAAGGCCGACAGCGGTTGCGAGCAGCATCACGAGCGAGCGCTTGAACATGAAGAATCTCCTTGACGACGGTACCGATCGAGAGTGTCGCGACGGTTCGCGCGGGGTGGTGGCGCGCAGGCCGCCGCGCAGGCGAAGATCATCCAAAGCGCGCAGGATCATATAGAAGGGCCCGCCTCCTTTCAAGCAATCTCCCCGCGATCGGGCGCGCCGCGGAATCTGCTATCGTCGGCCAACGTGCCCGCGACGACGCTGGAGGCCCGCGAACTCTCGAAGGCGTTCTCCGGCCCTCCCCTCTTTTCCGGCCTCTCCTTTTCAGCGGGCGCGGGGCTGACGGCGGTCTCGGGCCGAAACGGCAGCGGCAAGACGACGCTCTTGAAGATTCTGGCTCTTCTGATCCGGCCCGGGGGAGGCAGTGTGCGCATCCTCGACGGCGCGCGCGAGCTCGCCGGGGAGGAGCGCCGGCGGGCCATCGGATGGGCGGGCCTCGACCTCGCCTTCTATGAGGACTTCTCGGCACGTGAAAATCTCGTCTTCTTCCGGCGAGCGGCGGGCTTTTCGGCGCAGGCCGCCGACATCGACCGGCGCCTGGCGCGCGTCGGCCTCGGGACCGTCGCGAATCGCCGGGTGGGCGCCTTCTCGACCGGCATGAAGCAGCGCCTCCGCCTCGCCTTTGCGTTGCTGCTCGACCCGGCGGTGCTCCTGCTCGATGAGCCCGCGGCGGGACTCGACGAAGCGGGGCGCGGGATCGTCGCCAGCATCGTCGAGGAACAACGCCGCGCCGGTCCCGTGCTGCTCGCGTCCAACGATCCCCGCGACTTCGCGGCTCCGGAGCGGCGGATCGACCTCTCCGGATGAGCGCGCTGGCCCGGATCTGGTCGGTCTGCGAAAAGGACGCCGCCCAGGAGGCCCGGCGCCGGATCGCTCTCGCATCGGTCCTCTTCTTCGCCGCGACGGCCCTGACGCTCGTGTCCTTCGCGGTGGGCCCGGCCGGATTCGCCAGGGAGGAGCGCGCCTCCCTCCACGCCGCCCTGCTCTGGGTTCTCCTCTTCTTCTCGAGCGCCACCGGTCTGCCGCGCGCCTTCGTCCGCGAGGAGGAGACGGGCACGGCGCTCGCGCTGCGCAAGGTGGCTCCGGGAATCTTCGTGCTCGCCGGAAAGACGCTCTTCAACTTCTTTCTCTTTCTCGCCATCGCCGCCGTGACGGTCCCCGGCCTCGGGATCCTGCTCGGATGGGAGGTGTCCGGACCCGGAGCGATGGTGGTCGTGCTCGTGGCCTCGGGCTACGGGTTGACCGTCGTCTCGACGTTTCTCTCGGCGCTCGTGGCGCGGGCCGGGCAGAAGAACGTTCTCTTCGTTCTGGTCTGCTTCCCGTTGCTCGTGCCCCTGCTTCTCTCCTCCATCGCGGCGACGGTGGCCGCCGCCGCAGGGCACCTCGCGGGACCGGCGCTGCGCGTGATCCTCGCCTACGACGGCGCCGCGACCTGCGCGGCGTACCTGCTGGCGGGAGCCGCCTGGGAGGACTGAATGCCAGCGCCTCGAAGCGTTGCGGTAGGCTTCCGCCGATGAAGGGGGCAAAGGTTCTCCTCGGACTCTACATGGCCGCCTTCACCGGCGCGGCCTTTCTCTGGCCGGAGCCCGCCAAGGGCTTCATCGGCGAGTCCTCGCGGATCGTCTTCTTCCACGTTCCCTGCGCCTGGGTGGCGAGCCTCGCCTTCATCGTCGCGGCCGTCTACTCGCTCGTCTACCTGATGCGGCGAAACCCGAGCCACGACGTTCTGGCTGCGAGCGCGGTGCGGCTCGGTCTTCTCTTTGCGGTCCTGGCGCTCGTCACCGGATCCCTCTTCGCGCGGATCATGTGGGGCTCCTACTGGAACTGGGACCCGCGCGAGTCGTCCTTCCTGCTCCTGATCTTCCTCTACGCCGCGTACCTCTTCCTGCGCAACGCCATCGAGGACCCGGACCGCCGGGCCACGGTTTCGGCCGCCTATGCGCTTTTCGCTGCGGTGCTGATGCCGTTCCTCGTCTTCGTGGCGCCCCGCCTCACGCAGTCGCTCCATCCCCAGACCGTGATCAACCCACAGGGCAAGATCCTGATGGACACGCCGACCCGGGTCGTCTTCTTCGGCGGCCTGATCGGCTTCTCCGCACTCTTCTTCTGGATGCTCTCCCTCGACAGCCGGGCGACACGCCTTCGCCGGAGGTCCTGAACCGGGTTCAGAATCGGAAGGGTCCGCCCGAGAAGCCCCGGTCCGCCCT
Organism: uncultured Acidobacteriota bacterium; assembly: GCA_963801275.1. Taxonomy (GTDB): domain Bacteria; phylum Acidobacteriota; class Thermoanaerobaculia; order UBA5066; family Gp7-AA6; genus DATBFU01. The sequence continues at coordinate 1,102,031 of CAWDEF010000001.1, forward strand.
GGTCTCTGCCACGAGAATGATGTATTCGCACCAGAGCAAGGCAGTTGCTTTTTCGGGGCTCTGCGGGAAGAATCGTGGCCGTGGGCAGCCTCGGATTCCTCGCGGCGGTGAACATCGTCATCTGGGGAGGGCTGTTTCTCTATCTCTGGCGGCTGGACCGGCACCTTTCTGAAAAGGAGCGGGATCAATGAAGAAAGGGTACTGGATCGCCGCCGTTCTGGCTCTTGCCTTCGTGGCGCTTGGCCTGACCGCCTTCCAGAAGACTCTGACGCCCTATGTCACGTTCGACGAGGCACGCAAGTCCCGGGGGATTGTTCAGGTGATGGGCGCCCTGGACAAGTCGAGCGACCGCTACGACACGACGTCTCAGGAGCTGTCCTTCGACCTTCTCGACGACCATGGACGCTCGATGTCGGTCGCCTACCATGGAATCAAGCCCGGCAATTTCAAGGATGCCATCTCGATCGTCGCCATCGGCCGGTACAAGAACGGACGGATCGAGGCGGAGAAGCTCCTGGTCAAGTGCCCCTCCAAGTACCAGGGAGCCGAGGTGGAAAAGAGCTATTCGTCGGCCGCGGCCCCGGCGCCACGGTCGTAGCCCCCGCATGAGCCCCACCTACTTCTGGCCCGGCGTGGCCGCCATCTGGGGCGCCCTCTTTGCCGGGATCGCGTCGGCGGTCACCTACTGGCGCGCCGACCGGCAGCGCCCGGATCTGCTGCCCCTGGCGCGAAGCCTGTATGCGGCGTTTGCAACCTGCGTCGTCGCGGCGGCCGCCGTCTTGATGATCCTGCTGCTGCAGCACCGCTTCGACGTCTCCTACATCAATGCCTATTCGAGCCGCGACCTGCCGCTCCACTTCCTGATCTCCTCGTTCTGGGGCGGGCAAGAAGGGTCCTTCCTGCTCTGGTGCTTCTGGGGAGCGCTGATCGGGCTGGTCGTCTGGCGCAGCGCCAAGGAGCTCGAAGCGCCGGTCATGGTGGTCTACCTGGCGAGCTTTCTCGGCATCATCGCGATCCTTTGCAAACAGAGTCCCTTCAAGCTGCTTCCGCCGCCGGCTCCCGAGGACGGGGTGGGGTTGAACCCGCTTCTGCAGGATCCCTGGATGGTGATTCATCCGCCGGTGATGTTCTCGGGGTTTGCATCCCTCTCCGTTCCCTTCGCGTTCGCCATCACGGCCCTCTGGAAGAAGCGCTGGGACGGCTGGGTCACGCGCGCGCTTCCCTGGGCGCTCTTCACCTTCGTCACGCTCGGAACCGCCATCCTCATGGGAGGGTACTGGGCTTACAAGACGCTCGGGTGGGGCGGCTACTGGGGCTGGGATCCGGTCGAGAACACGAGCCTGGTGCCCTGGCTCTGCACCGCGGCCCTGGTGCACGGGATGTTTCTGCAGCGCAGCCGGCGGCGCCACCGGAAGGTCAACCTGCTCCTGGCCTGTCTCGCCTACATCACGATCCTCTATGGCACGTTCCTGACACGATCGGGAATCCTGGCCGATTTCTCGGTGCACTCCTTCATCGACCTCGGGATCACGGGCTGGCTCGTGGCGATCCTGATGACGTTCCTCGTGCTGTCGCTCGCCCTCATCGCCTGGCGCTGGCGCGCGATTCCCGTCGAAACGGAGGAGGAAGGAACGGCTCTCTCGCGCAGCGTCCTGTTCATTCTGGGCATCGCGTCTTTTTGTGCCCTCTCCTTCGTCATCCTGCTCGGCACCTCGGCGCCGCTCGTCACGCGATGGACCGGAAATCCCTCGCAGGTTCAGACGGCCTTCTACAACCGGACCGCGACGCCGGCAGCCGTCCTCATCGCCCTGCTGGTGGCCCTGGTGCCCTTCGTCTCGTGGAAGGGCGAGTCGGGCAGCGCCCTGTGGAAGAGCGCCCGCCGCTCGCTTGCGGTCGCGGCCGCAGGCGTCCTCCTGGCCTTTGGCCTGCGGGCCACCGAGCCCGTTTCGCTCGCGGTGCTCTTCGTGGCGGTCTTCGCGGCGGACATGAACCTGCGCGCGGTCATCCGAAAGGCGCGCAACGGGAAGGTCGCGGGCGCCGGAGGCTACCTGGCCCATGTCGGCATCGGGATCATGCTCGCCGGCATCATCGTCTCCGGGGTCTACGCGAAGTCCACCAGGGTAACGCTGCCCGTCGACAAACCGGTCAAGGTAGGCGGCAACGAGCTCACCTTCCTGCGCGTGCTTCCCGCCACGGCGACCGAAAAGCAGGCCATGGAGGTGCGCGTCACGACACCCAAGGGCAAGACCTTCTATGCGTACCCGAAGATGTACGTCAACTCGCGGACCAACCAGCTGATGGCCAACCCCTCGATCCGCAACTCGCCCGTGGCGGACTTTTACATCGCGCCGCAGTCCTACGATCCGGGCCAGCCCGAACAGGTCGGGCGCGACATTCGCCTGACCAAGGGCACCACGCAAAACATCGACGGGATCGGATTCACGTTCCGTGACTTCAACGCCGACCGCTCCGCGATGATGCGCGGCGAGAAAACCGTGCTCGTCCTGACCGACGTGACCATCACGGCACCCGACGGAGTCAACCGGGACGCGACGCTGAGGAGCGTCTTTCATCTGGACGGCCGCGAGTCCGAGACGCCCCTGCTCGACGTTCCGGGCGTGCCCGGAGGGAAGATGCGCGTCATTGCCGTGTCTCCCAACGACGGTTCGGTCGTGCTGCGTCTGACCGGCGTCTCGAAGGATCCGGCGGCCGAGTTCTCCGCGGCGACGACCGAATCTCTCTCCGTGGACGTCACGCAGAAACCGCTCATTTCCCTCGTGTGGGGCGGCTTCTACGTTCTCATGGCGGGCGCGATGCTCGCCCTCGTCAAGCGTTCCCGCGAGGCGAAGCGAGCGGTGCTGGCCGAATCCCCGGAGAGGGCTCCGGGCCGCTCGGAGCCGGTCCCGGCGGCCACCGGCCCCGCGCTGCCGGCTCACGGGCGATCGCGGGTGTAGAATCCCGCCGTGGCGATGCGGCGCTGCCTCGGTGTCCTCCTCGCCGCCGGCGGTCTTCTGGCGGCGGCCCCCGTGCGCGCTCAGTTCATTCCGTTCACGCGCTGCCATGGCGCCTATCCCTGCAACCGGCCCTACGAGATCCAGTACAAGCCCGATCCGCTGATTGCAGGTCCGTATCCTGCCGCCGCTCCGGCGTCGGCCGTGTCGGCACACGTGGCCCTGAACGGCAAGTTCGAAGTCGAGCTCGACAAGCCGGCTCCTCTGCCGATTTCCGAGGATCCCGTAGACGCTTCCGTCAAGGCGTTCCTGAAGCGTTACCCCGCACCCAAGACCGCTCCTGCCAAGACGGCAAAGAAACCCGAGGAACCGACCCCGGCGGAAAAAGCCGGGCCGCCTCAGTCCTAGCCGCCTACAGCCTCAGGCGCAGGCCGTCTCGGGCCGCCGTCACCTCGCATCCCGGGACCTTCTCCTTCGCGAGTTCGGCGAGGCTCTTTGCCAGTGCCCTCTCCCCCATTTCGATCGGGCCCTTGCCGAAGTGCGAGAAGACCGCGCGGGGGACGCCGTGCCGGCCGAGCCAGCCCAGCTGCGCGCGGACCGTCGTGTGGCCGATCAGGACGCCCGATGCATGCCGGCGCACGAGCGACCCGCGAAGCGTCGATCCATCGCCCACGTAGACGCCCGCGCCCGAGAGCGCCGCGGCGGGGTCCTCGAAGGCGACGATGTCGCCCGAATAGACCACGATGCCCTCCGGTGTCTCGATCCGCGCCGCGACGCACGGGCAGCGAACGGAATGCACGACGGGAAAAGTCGTGAGCCGAAGCGGACCGACCCGCGTCGCCCTGCGAGGTTCGAGCACGCGCCGCTCGGCGAGCGGCAGGTTGCCGGTGATCTCGTGCGTCACCGCCGAAGCGAGGACCGGAACCGAAGTCCCCTCTTCCAGGCCTCCGGCATGGTCGGGGTGGGCGTGCGAGACGAAAATCGCGTCCGGCCGAATCTTTGCGAGCGACCCCTTGCGGTTCTGCCCGAAGTCGCAGAGCAGCCGAAAGCCCGCGACTTCGAGCGTCCAGGCGGAATGCCCCCGGTGCGCGGCGGATTCCTCCTCGACGTATCCCTTGGTCCCGAAGAAGCGCAGGAGCATTCGGCCGGGACGCGCCGCTCTACTTGGCGGGCTTCTCGATTGCCACACGCGCGGCGGAAACGAAGATGGTCCAGGTCCGCGCCGGTGGCTTGTCCTTCTCCGAGTCGTTTCGGTACGAGAGCTCGAGCGTTGCGGTCCCAGCTCCGGCCACCTGGAACGTGAAGACCTGGAACCCGCCCACTCCCGGCGCCGCCTTCTCGGGCATCTCGAGCTTCGGGTCGCCTGCGGGTTTCAGGATGGACGACGCGTTGCGTGTCACCGCCCAGGCCAGGCCCGTCGAGGGATTGGAAGGCAGTTTGACCAACAGCGTCTCGCCCTGCAGCAGAAAGTACCTCGCGCCGCCGTCCGATTGGACGAGCGCGACGGGTTTGCCCGAGAGCGACTCCCCGACCGCAGCCACGACGAAGAACAGCCGCGCGGGAGGGGCGTTCTTCTCCCACGGCCGCTCGTAGACGAGGCCGAGGCTGGAGGAGCCCGCCTTGACCGCCCGAAAGCGGAACAGACGGCTGCCGGGCGCGCCCGGCCGCACGTCCTGCGACTTCTCGTCGATGGGCTTCCCGATCGGCTCGAGAATTGCCGCGTCGTTCATCGCGGCGGTCCACGAATAGCCCGTCCCCGGTGTGGAGCCCACCCGCACGTCGAGCTCGTCGCCCACCGCGAGGTTGACCAACCCTCCGTCGAAGGCGTAGCCGATCGTCACGACACGCGCGGCCGCGAGGGCTCCCCCTGCCTGGGCCAGAAGGGCCCCCACGAGCAGGACCGTCGTGCGCCGGAGGCTCCCGCTCATGCGTTCCCCTCGCGCAATCACACCGCCCGAAGCGCCGAGGTGATCTTCAACCTCGCGGCGCGGAAGGCCGGGAAGAAGCCACCGAGCAGCCCCATGGCCAGGGAGAAAGCGACCCCGCCGGCGATCAAGGGGGGGGTCAAACGGAAGTTGAAGAGAACCTCGGAGAAGGTCCGGAAATTCATGGTGCCCGTCGGCTTGGTCAGGAAGAGGTTGAAGACGAGGAAGGTGAAGACGACCCCGAGAATGCCTCCGATCAGGCAGAGCATCAGCGCCTCGAACACGAATGAGACGAGGATCGAGCGCCGGGAGAACCCGATGGCGCGCAGAGTCCCGATTTCCCGCGTGCGCGCCGAAACCTGCGCGTACATCGTGTTCATTGCCCCGAACGCGGCGCCGATGGCCGTGAAGATCCCCACGATGAAGGCGAGCGCCTTGATGGGATCGCCCGTGATCATCTGCTCGTCGTAGTACTTGCGCTCGGTCTTGCCCTCGAGCTTCAAGCGCTGGTCTCCCTTGATGGCCGCGATGAATTGCGCGGCGGCGTCCGCGCCTGGCAGCCGGACGAACACCGAGGAGTAGATGTTGCGCTTGGTCTGCTGCTGGAGGTCCGCGACGTCCGTCCAGATCTCCGACTCGTAGGCGCTCCCTTGCGCGTCGAAGAGTCCGACGATGACCCACCGGTAGCTGCCGGTCTTCAAAGTGTCGCCGACCCTCATGCTGGCGAACCGCTTCGAGAGGTTCTTGGAGACGATCGCCTCATTGGTCGCCGGGTTGAACATCCTCCCGTCGACGATCTTGACGCCGGTCCGCGCCTCGAGCCCGATCGGGGCCATGCCGCGAACCTGGACGTTCGAGCTGGATGCTCCGCCGGCGCGGGGCACGTTGATCAGGGTGATGAGCTCCGGCGAGACGTAGGGCTTGCCGGCGGCGTTTCGTTCCGGGCCCGGCATCGCCGCGATCTGGTCGGCCTGGTCCCTCGTGATGACGCTCTGCATCTCGGCCTGGGACCCGACCCGCATCGCGAGGACGTTGCGGTTCGAGGCCGTCACCGAAAGCGTGCGCGTCACACCCTGGACGAGCGCCAGCACGCAGAGGAACACGGCCACGACCAGACCGATGACGAAGGCCGTCATGCCTGTCGACGTCTTTCGGACGACCAGGTTGCGCAGGTTGTACTTGAGGGGAATCGCCATCGTCACACCACCTGACGCAAGCCGTCGACGATCTTTCGCTGGGAGGACCGGATGGCCGGAATGAAGCCGGCGAAGATACCGACGCCGACCGAAACGATGAACGCCAGCAGGAGCGTCTGCCCGGTCACCCGGAAGTTGATCAGCCAGACCGAAATGGAGGTCTTGTTGCCCGCGGCGACCAGAGCCGGAATGAAAAAGAACTTCGCGAGCAGGACGCCCAGAACGCCCCCGAAGAGCGACATCAAGACCGATTCCGAAAGGATGAAGGCGAGGATGTGGCTGCGCCGGAACCCGAGGGTGCGCATCACGGCGATCTCGGTCACGCGCTCACGGGCCGACATCGCCACGGTATTGGCCACGATCAGAGTGACCGCAAAGAGGATGATCAGCGAGATCCCGTTGATGAGCAGCTTGACGTTGCCCATCATTTCCATGAACTGGAGCTGGAACTGTTTCTCCGTCAGCGTCTTCGTCGGAGCGTCACTGTTCTCGAACATCTTGTCGATGGCGGCCGCAACCCGCGGCACGTTCTCTCCGCTGTCGACCTTCAGGTAGTAGAGGCCCGTGTACTTGTTGGCCCCGAACCAGTTGGACTGATTCAGGTATTCGTTGTGAAAGAAGATGTTGGACTCGTCTCCCGCGTTGTACGACCCGATGTAGACCAGATCCGGGTTCAAGGGGATGTAGGTTCCCTTGAGAATGATGTGGTCGCCCTTCTTCCACCCGAATTTCTTCGCGATCTTCTCGCCAGCCACGAAGCCGTTGCGGGTGGCCTTCCACTCGGCGTTGACCGCCGGGTCGATTTTCGCGTCGTCGAAGATCTTGTCGAAGTAGATGTCGGGATCGGCCGTGAGCTGGCCGATCCAGTTCTCGGGCTTGTCGTCCTTGTAGACGCCGCCGAACCAGGTCTCGGGGGAAACGGCCACCACTCCCGGAATCTGCTCGATCCGCTGGCGCTGCGAGAGCGGCAAGAAATTCCCGAGACCCGTCGCGTGCTGCACCACGAGGCGGTTGGCGCCCTTGCCGCCCGAGGGATCGGCCTGCATCGCCTGAAGAAGGGTCGTCAGGATCACGATCAGGACGAGCACCAGAACGATCGAGCTCGCCGTGAGGGAGGTCCGAAGCCTCTTTCGGAAGACGTTCTTCCAGATCAGGCGGAAGTACTTCATACGGACCTCATCGCGTCAGTCAGCTCCTCGGCGTGAAGGACACCCTTATCCAGATGTACCATGCGGTGCGCCCGGGAGGCCGCTTTCGGATCGTGCGTGACCATGACGATCGTCTTCCGGAACTCCTCGTTCAGGCGTTTCAGGAGCTCGAGGATTTCCTCCGCCGATTTCGCGTCGAGGTCTCCCGTGGGTTCGTCGGCAACCAGAATGCTCGGGTCCGAGACGATCGCCCGCGCGATCGCGACGCGTTGTTCCTGGCCTCCCGAGAGCTGCCTCGGGTAGTGCTTCATCCGGTCCGCCAGCCCGACGATCGAAAGCGCGGTCTCGACGTGTTTGCGGCGCTCGGCCTTCGAGAGTTTCGTCAACAAGAGCGGCAGCTCGACGTTTTCGAAGGCGTTCAAGACCGGCAGCAGGTTGTAGAGCTGAAAGATGAACCCGACGGTGCGGGAGCGCCATCGGGCGAGCTCCGTCTGCGACATCGTGGCGATGTCGCGCCCGCCGATCACGATCCGGCCGCGCGTGGGCGAGTCGATCCCCGCGATCAGGTTCAGGAGCGTCGTTTTGCCGGAGCCGGATGGGCCCATCAAGGCCACGTACTCGCCCTCGGGAACGCGCATGTTGACGTCTTCCAGGACCGGAACCGCGATCTGGTCCCGGTGGTAAACCTTTTCGACGTGGTCGATCTCGATCAGTGACTCGCTCATTCCTTCTCCCCTTCCACGCGGACCTTTTGCCCATCCCGGAGAGTCATGCCGGCTGACAGCGCCGCCAGCCGCTCGCCTCCCTGGAGGCCTCGGGTGACCTCCACCTGCCCCTGCACGTCGCCCCCGATCTCCACCGGCGTGAACCGCACCTCGCCGTCCAGAATTCGAAAGACGCCCGTCTTGCCGTCCAGGTTCGCGACCGCGGCCTTCGGGATGACCACCCGGGAGCGGCTGCTTCCGGCCCTGGTCGCTTCAGAGGTGAAGGCGACCCGTGCCGAGAGATCCGGCAGGATCTTTTCGTCGGCGTCCAGAAAAGCCACCTTCACCCGCACCGTCGCCTTCTGGCGGTCTGCGGCCGGCACCACCTGTCGGAGATACCCGTGGTACGTCTTGTCGGGCACGGCGTCGAGAGTGATCTCGGCCGGCTGCTTGAGGCCCAGCTTGGCAAGATTCGCCTCGTTGACGTCCGCCCCCACGTACAAACTCGAAAACTCGACCAGGGTCACGATGGCCCCTCCGGACCCTCCACCCGATGGCGACGATCCGAACGGCGAGACCGCCTCGCCCACGAAGGCCCGCTTGGCCGTGATGACTCCGGCGAAGGGCGCTCGAATGACGGTGTAATCGATCAGGGCCTTGACGTAGTTGACGCGCGCGCGCGTCGCCCGCTCGGAGGCCACGGCGGCATCAAGCACGGACTTGGGCGAGACTCCCTGCTGGAAGAGGGATTCCTGGCGGGCCAACTCCGCCTTCGCGTTGACCCAGTTGGCCTCCGCCTCCGCAAGCTGGGCGTTCAAGTCCGTGTCGTCCAGCCGCGCGATGATCTCCCCCTTCCGGACGCGTGACCCTTCCGTCACGGTCAGGTCGGTGATCCGGGAGGTAATCTTCGGAGAGAGGTCGGCCTTTCGCTCGGCCTCGACGTAGCCGGTGGCAGTCAAGAGGGTGGTCGCCTGGCCTTCGGTCACGATCGCTGCGGTGACGGCCTCGACGGTCGTCGGGCGCAGCGAACGGCCGCTTAAGAAATAGGCAGCCACCCCCGCGGCCACGACGGCGATTGCCGCCAGAAGCGTCCAGGCTCGCCCGCCCCGGGACCGCTCCGGCTGCCTCTCGATCCGGAGAGCCGCCAGGTCGGCCGGGCCCTTTCGTTCCTGACTCATTTCTCGTAACTCAGAAGCGCGCATTCTATTCGCACTCTCACGCCGGCAGCGCGGCTGCAAACCACTTATGGCGAGAGGCTTCCAACGATCTGCCCGCCCTCGAGACCGCCCGCCCGCTCACTCGGTGGCGGGAAAGCACGATAATTGCTGGCGAGGAGGATCGGGCATGCTTCACCTCGCCCTGCTTCTTGCCGGCGCCGCCTCTGCCGCCGCGGCCCACACCACCGGCCCCGTACTCTACCGCGTCGATCTGGCGGGCGGTCCGTCGTCCTGGGCGATCGGCAAGCCGCAGCCCAACGGGGCCCTCCTTCTCTTCCGACACTACCCCGACCGCGCCCTGATGAGCGTGCGCCGCAAGGACGTCAAGCAGGTCGTCCGGGGAGCGCCCAGGACGGAGGGCAAGCAGCTCCAGCCGGGCGAGGCGATCGAGGTCGGCGCCACGGGAGGCAGTCCCGCTGGCAGCACCGCGGCCGCCGGCGCGGCAGCCGGTGTGACCACAGCACCCATCAGCAACCGGAAGCCGTATCTCGGAGAACGCCCCGACGGCGCCGCGCTGCTCGATCCGAATCGCCCGTACAACCCGGCCTGGGATGCCACGCGGGTGCCGGGACTGAGTCTGGCCTATCCCAACTCTCCCAACGACTACGTCGAGGGCAAGACGATCGCGTTTCCACCGGCGCAGGCCGTTCAGGGCGCGCCCGGGGACGTGCCGAAGATGCCGGAGTAGGCACGGAAGCGGCGCCGGGCGAGAAACCCGAGTCGCGCCGCCAACAAGTCCGCCGCCCGACGCCGACAGAGAGCTTTCAAAGCATTTTGGCGAGGCGAGTGGCGGCGCCCCTTCCCTTCCCTTTCCGGGATAACCTGAAACCTCTCTACCCGTCGCCCGGCTAGATGTGGATCGCGTGGCCCGAAACCGCTTCCGAGGCTTCGTGGATCGCCTCGGAAAGGGTCGGGTGTGCATGGATCGTGCGCACGAGATCTTCGGAGGTGGCCTCCAACCTCATGGCTGCTCCGGCTTCGGCGATCAGCTCGGTCGCCGAGGGACCGATGATGTGGACGCCCAGAACCTCGTCGTACTTCTTCTCCGCGACGATTTTCACGAAGCCGGCCGTCTCGTTCAAGATGCGAGCCTTGCCGATCGCGGAGAAGGGGAACTTGCCCACCGCGACGTCGTAGCCGCGCTCCCGGGCTCTGGCCTCCGTCAATCCGATCGAGGCGACCTCCGGCGAGCAATAGGTGCAGCCCGGCACCTGGTCGTAGTTGATCGGGACGGTCTCGCGCCCGGCCATGTGTTCGACCGCCACGACGCCCTCCGCCGATGCCACGTGGGCGAGCCACTGTGTGGGCACCACGTCGCCGATCGCGTAGATCCCGGGCACGTTCGTCCGCATGGTCTTGTCCACCTGGATGTAGCCGCGCTCGGTCGCCACGCCGACGCCCTCGAGGCCGATCCCTTCCGAGAGGGGCCGTCGCCCGACGGCGAGCAGCACCTTTTCCGCCCGCATCGTCTCGGTTTTCTCGGCCGAGGTGCGCGCCAGGACTTCGACTCCCCCTTCCGAGCGTGTGACGCGGTCGACCCGGGCGTCGACGTAGACGGTCATTCCCTGCCGCTTGAAGGACGCGGCGAGCTCCCTCGAGATGTCCTCGTCCTCGACCGGGACGATCCGCGGCAGGACCTCCAGAATCGTCGCCTTGCACCCGAAACGCGAGTACATCGACGCGAATTCGACTCCCACCGCCCCCGAGCCGATCACCAGAAGCGATCGCGGCACCTCGGCGAGCTCCAGGATCGAATCGGAGGAAAGGATCGTCTTGTGATCGATCTCGATCCCCGGCAGGGGTTTCGGCGCCGAGCCCGTGGCGAGCAGGACGTTCTTGGCCGCGTAGGCGGTCTCCGCGCCATCCGGCCCCGTGACGGAAACGCGCCCGATCCCGGCGATCCGCCCGAAACCATTCACGACGTCCACGCGGTTCTTCTTCATCAGGTAGGCCACGCCGTTCGAGCTCTGGCGGACCACTTTCTCCTTGTGCTTGATCGCGGCCGGCAGGTCCAGCCGCACTTCCTTGGCGGCGACCCCCATGTCGGCGCCATGTCTGGCTTCCTCGAGCAGGTCCGCGGTGTGCAGGAGCGCCTTCGTGGGAATGCAGCCGCGCAGCGTGCACACGCCGCCCAGGCGCGAGTCCCGCTCGATCAAGAGCACCGACATCGAGAGCTGCGCGGCGCGGATCGCCGCCACGTAACCTCCCGGACCAGAACCGATGATCGCGACGTCGTAGGTCTTGGTTTCTGCCATTGCGTCTCCGAAGAGCGGGTTAGCGTATCAAGCGAGCCGGGCGCTGTCAGCCCGCGCCCGCCGGGGCCCGCGTTCTAGGAGTCCACGCCTTCTCCGGGCCCCGTCGGCTCGTTGTGGAACGCGTCGTTGAATCGGTTGAAGTAGTTGAAGAGGCCGACGACGCAGGCGATCTCGACGATCTCTCCCTCGTCGAAGTGCCGTGCGAGGTCTGCGAAGATCTCGTCCGAGACGGCCTGCGCATCGCGGGTCATCTGAAGTCCGAATCGGAGCGCCGCCTTCTCCCGCGGGTCGAAGGGCCCCTCCTCGAAGTCGAGGAGGCTCGCGATCTGCTCGGGCGTGGATCCGGTCCGTTCTGCCAGAACGGTGTGAGAGCGCGTTCAATAGTGGCAGGCGTTGGCGAGGGAAGTCTGCAACGCCAGCATTTCCTTCAGCTTGACCGGAACGGTCCCCGAGCCCATGACCGCCGAGAAGTGCGCGTCCATCGTGGCGAGCAGCCAGGGCCGGTGGGCGAAGACGCGGTACTGGTTCGGAATGTTGCCGCGCTCGGCGATCTTGCGCTCGAAGGTCTCGCGCGCCGCACCCTGCAGCTGCGACCTCCCGACCCTTGAAATCCGTCCCATGAGTCCCCCTTTCCCGCCATTATTCCCCGAACCGGCGCGCCCGCGCCCCGGCGGTTTTCTGCGTAGAATCCAGGCCGTGCGCCGCGCCGTCCTGCCGGGTCTCCTCGCGACGGCGCTCGGGTTTCTGGCTTGCGGCGAGGAGCGGGGCCCCGCGTCCCGGGGGATTCCGATCGGATTCTACGGCGCCCTCTCCGGCCCCGAAGCCACCTTCGCCCTGTCGGGCCGCAACGGAACGCGGCTGGCCGTCGAGGAGATCAACCGGTCGGGAGGAGTTCTCGGCGTCCCCCTCACGCTCATCGTCGAGGACGACCACAACGAGCCCGCCGAGGCGGCATCGGTCGTCTCGAAACTGATCACGCGCGACCACGTCGTCGCGCTCATCGGCGAGAACGCTTCGTCCCGATCCCTCGCCGCTGCGCCCATCGCCCAGAGCTACCGCATTCCGATGATCTCCCCGAGCTCCACCAATGTCGAGGTGACCAAGAAGGGCGACTACGTCTTTCGCGCGTGCTTCACGGACCCGGCGCAGGGCAGGGCGCTGGCCTCCTTCGCGCGAAAGACCCTTCAGGCCCCGACCGCCGCTCTGCTCGTCGACGCGCGCAGCGACTACAGCGTTGGCCTTGCGGAAGCCTTTCGTCAGGCCTTCCTCGCCGCCGGCGGTCGCGTGGTCGCGGATCTGAGGTATTCCGAGGGTGACAGCGACTTCTCGGCGCAACTGACCGCGATCAAGGCGCTGACACCTGCGGTGCTCGTCGTCCCGGGCTACTACACCGATGCCGGCCTGATCGCGCGGCAGGCGCGCGCCCTGGGCCTGACGGCGGCGCTGCTCGGCGGCGATGGCTGGGACTCCCCGAAGCTCGTCGAGATCGGCGGCGAGGCGATCGAGGGCGCCTACTTCTCGAATCCGTTTTCCGTGGACGATCCCTCGCCTTCGGTCCAGGCCTTCGTTCGCGCCTACTCCGAGGCGTTCGGCAGCGCTCCAGACGGCATCGCGGCCCTCTCCTACGACGCGTGTCGGATCCTCGCCGACGCGATCCGGCGCGCGGGCTCGACGGAGGGAAAGCGCGTGCGCGACGCGATGGCGGCGACGGCGGACTTTCCGGGCGTGACCGGCGCGATCTCCTTCGACGCGGAGCGCAACCCGGTCAAGCCGGTCCTGATTCTCAGGGTCGAGAAGGGGAAGTTTCGGTTCGCCGGAAACGTGGAGCCCTAGCGCCGGCGGGTCACGGGTTTCCGGTGCCGGTGTCGATGACGAGCTCGTCGAACGCGGCGATCCCCGGGCCGGCGGTCGCCACCCCGGCCCGGCCGGGCGCAGGGCTCGCGTCGCTGGCTTCGAGCAGCGGCTTCTCGTTCCAGGTCGCCGTGACGGAGGGGCCTGCGAGCGATACGGCGAGGAGTCCCCAGTCCTGGTCGAGAACGGCTTTTCCATGCGCCAGCTCCGTCCGCTTGCCGCCGCGGTAGGCGGACAGGACGCTCGCTCCGGTCTTTCCGTCGAGCAGCAGAACGAGGAAATCCTTCTCCGACGCCTCCCGGAAGACGAGGCCCGCCCCGGAGGGCAGCTTCTTGAGCGCCACGGAGATCTTTCCGTCCTGAAGCGTCACGTTGCGGCGCACCGCAACCGCAACCGAGCCCTCGGGCCGGTTTGCGACCGTCTGCGTGAGCTGGTTCGGCGCGGAGGGAGGATTGTGGTCCGCGAGGACCATCCAGTTCGCCCGACCGGGCTCCCCGAGCACCTGCAGATCGAAAAACGCGGGAGGGCGCGACTGCGCATCGGACTCGAAGTGATTTCGCCAGACCTCGGCTCGGGACGCCGGCGCCGCGGCGAGCCAGGCTGCGGCAATTCCACAGAGGACGGTGCGGGAAGCGTCTTTCATCGAACGCACGAAAACGTTCGAAGACCGGTTATATTCCCCGAATGCCTCCTCCGACGGGCGGACGCCGCGGTCCCTACCGGCTCGAGCGGGGAGGCTTCGCGTTCGAGCTTCTGCCGGAGGCGGTGGAGCTGCTGCGCCGCCTCCCCGATTTCGAGCTGGGGCAGGAGCCGGCCGTCGCCGAGGACTTTCTCCGCCATCGCGCCGAACGGTGGGCGGAGAATCTCTCGGACGCCGGCGTGGCTCCCGGTATCGTCGACGTTCGCATCGACGTGCATGCGCGCCGGGCCAACTTCCACCGAGCGGAAAAACTCCTCTTCTCCGCCGAGATCTAATCCGAGCCCCGCCGCCGGCAGCCCGACTAGAAGCTCAAGATCGACCGGATCGTCCGCTCGATCGCGAGAAACGCCTGCCGCGAGTACGGATCGACGACGACCCGGACCTCCGCCGGCGGCTCCACATCCTCGGCGAGCGACGCCGCGAAGCGGGACGAGAGCTTCTCGAAGAATTCCTCGCCGAGCTCGCGGTCGGTCTTCCCCTTGGATCCCGGCAGCTCCCTCAGCCGGACCAGGTCCGCCGGCTCGAGGCGCATCCGAAAACCTCCCGCTTCCCGGTAAAGGGGCTCCGGGTTCTCTACGAGGGCGGGGGGCGCGGCCCCCGAAGGCGACGGCGCCGGAGCGCCCACGCGCTCCGAACTCGGGGCGGGCTCCGGTTCGGAAGGGGCAGGCGGCTCGGCCGTGGCGGGCCCTTCCGCGGCGGGCTCCGGCGCGCCTTCCGAGGGGGTCGTCTCGTCGCTCATCGACCCGCCAGGAGGTTCTTGGAGATGACGATGCGTTGGATCTCGCTCGTGCCCTCATAGATGGTCGTCACTCGGGCGTCCCGGTAGTACCGTTCGACCGGGTACTCGCGGGAATACCCGTAGCCGCCGAAGATCTGCACCGCCTGCGCCGCGATCGCGTTGGCCGCCTCCGTGGCGTAGACCTTCGCCATCGAGCTTTCTTTCGAGTGGCGCAAGTCCGGCCTCTCCGAGTGGAGCGCCGCCCGATACGTCAGCCACCGCGCCGCTTCGATCTTCAGGCGCATGTCGGCGATTTGAAAGGCAATCGCCTCGTGTTCCGCGAGCTTCCGCCCGAAGGTCTCTCGGGTCGAAGCGTAGGCGACCGAGGCTTCATAGCAGGCCCGCGCGATCCCGATGCCCTGCGCCGCGATACCGATCCGAGAGTGGTCGAGGGTCGTCATGGCGATGGTGAAGCCCTGCCCCTCCTCTCCCAGCCGCCGCGACTCGGGCACCCGAACTCCTTCGAGCGTGATCCCGGCCGTCCTCGACGCCCGCAGGCCCATCTTGTCCTCCGGAGCGCCGATGCGCAGGCCCTCGTCCTCGGAGGACACCAGAAAAGCCGTTATGCCGCGGGTTCCCTGGGCCGGCTCCGTCATCGCCATCACCACGTACCAGCGGGCAACACCGGCGTTCGTGATCCACGCCTTGGCCCCGTCCAGAATGTAATGGCCGCCCCGGCGAACGGCCCGCGTCTTCTGGTTCGCCGCATCGGACCCCGACTGCGGCTCGGTCAGGGCATAGGCGCCCAACGCCCGGCCCGACGCAAGATCCCTCAGGATCGTCTTCTTCTGCTCCTCGGAACCGAACTTCCAGATCGGATAGCAGGCGACCGAGTTGTTGACCGAGACGATGACCGCGGTCGAGGCGCAGACCCGTGCCAGCTCTTCGACGGCGAGGATGTAGGAGAGGGCGTCCGCGCCGGCGCCTCCATACTGCTCGGGAACCATCATTCCCAGGATCCCCATCCCGGCGAGCTTCTTGAGAATCTCGGCGGGGAACTCCTCTTTGCGCTCGCGCTCGGCGACTCCCGGCGCGATCTCTGCGTCCGCGAACTCTTGAACCGCCTCCCGGATTCGGACCTGTTCTTCGGTCAGCTCGAAATTCATGGGGTGCGCGGCGTCCCCGACGGACTACCACCCCCCGGACCGGCGCCGGCGCCACGTCCGCGGCGGCGTCGCCGGGACCGCCGGCGCCCGCCCGCAGGCCGCCCCTCTCCGGGCGGGGAACCGCTGCCGGGCCGTTGGCCCGGCGAAGGCTGGGTCGGACGTGAAGCGGGAGCGCCCGCTCGCGGGCCGCCCGGACCCCCGGGACGCGATGCCGCGGGACGCGCCTCCCGCCCCTTCTCGGCTGGGCGGCCACCTCCCCTGCCCCCGCCGCGGCGGCGGCGCCGGCGCGAGGGACGCGGCTCCGGAGTGTCGGCCCAACCTTCTTCGAGGTGACGGAACGTCACGAGAATCTCGGGCCGCCCGGCCCGCTCGCGCAGGAACCCGACGAGCTTTCCGCGCAGGAGGCCGTTCGGGTCAGCCGCGAGCGCCGGGACCCGCTCGGCATCGAACAGGGTCATGCGCGTCCAGGCAACCGACTTTCGCCGGCCATCGGCGGCCTCGAGAACCATCACGAACAGGTCGCGCTCGTGATCGAGGACGTGCTCTCGGTAGGGGAAATCCGGGAGCGCCTCGAGGCAGATGGCCCGCAGCAGCTCCAGATGCCTTTCTCCCCCCTCGAGGGTTTGCTCCATGGAGACGACCCGGTCCCGGAACATGCGAGTCGGGGCCGCGGGCCGTGCGTCGGCGGCCGGGATGCCGGCGACTCTCTCCTTCACCCGATCACCAGGCCAGCGTCCTTGAAGATCTCCCTCGCGATGATGAGGCGGTGGATCTCGCTGGTGCCCTCGTAGATTTCGGTGATTCGCGCGTCGCGAAAGTTGCGCTCGACCGGGTACTCCTTCGTGTACCCGTAGCCGCCGTGGATCTGGAGCGCCTTGGTCGTCACGCGCTGCGCCATTTCGGCCGCAAAGAGCTTGGCCTCGGCGGCCTCGAGGCCGAATCGGCCGGCCGAAGTCTTGGCGCGATCCTTGGCAACCGCCGCTCGCCGGGTCAGCAGGCGCGCCGCGTCGAGCTCCGTTGCCATGTCGGCGAGGTAGAAACGGATGACCTGAAAGTCCGCGATTGGCTTCCCGAAGGCGCGCCGCGACTTCGCGTAGGACAGCGCCGCGTCGAACGCTTCGGTCGCGATCCCGACCGCCTGCGCGGCGATTCCGATGCGGCCGCCGTCGAGCGTGGACATCGCGATCTTGAAGCCGTCGCCCTCGCGGCCGAGCAGGTTGCCGGTGGGAACCCGGACATCCGTCAGGAAGATCTCGACCGTTCCCGAGGCATTGACTCCAAGCTTGACCTGGTGTCGCGAGCGATCGAACCCGGGAGAATCCGTCTCGACCATGAAGGCCGAAATTCCCCGGGCCTTCTTCTTCGGATCCGTCATCGCGAAGAGAACGCAGAGGTCGGCCTTCTGTCCGCACGTGATGAACACCTTCTGGCCGGAGATGCGGTACTGGTCTCCTTCGCGGATCGCCCGCGTCTGCTGGTTCGCGGCGTCGGAGCCCGCATCGGGCTCCGTCAAGGCGAAGCAGCCGAGCTTCTCGCCGCGGGCGAGCGGGGTCAGGAACCGGCGCTTCTGGTCCTCGTTGCCGTACCGGTCGATCGGGTCACAGACGAGCGAGTTATTGACCGAGAGGATGACGCCCAGGTTCGCGCACGCGCGCGAGATCTCCTCGATCACGATCGCGTACGACACGGTGTCCATCTCCGCCCCGCCGAAGGAGCCCGGGACGCACACCCCGGCCAGCCCCAGCTGTCCCGCCTCGGCGAAGAGGTCGCGGGGAAACTCGCCGCTCAGATCGATCGCCGCCGCCTGGGGCCGAACCCGCTCCTCGGCAAATTGCCGCACGGCCGACTGAAGGAGAGACTGCTCCTCCGAGAGGTCCAGATCCATGGGGTGCGCAGTATAACCGGAGCCTTCCGCGCTCATCGCTCCGGCGCGCGGAGCGAATCGACCAGCGCCATCAGCCGCTTAGCATAGCTCGCCCACGAGTTTTGCCGCGCCGCGTCCCGCAGCCCCGGCCCGTACGCGGCCCTCCCTCGGGAGAGGATCGTGCCGACGGCGACCGCGAGTCCCTCCGCGTCTCCCGCGTCGAAGAGCTCGCCCGTGATCCCGGGCACGACCGTCTCCGCCAGAGAGCCGACCCGCGCGGCGGCCATCGGGCAGCCGGCGCCGATGGCGCGGGCGGCGATCGCGCTGCCCGCAATCTTGCGGTACGGCAAGACCAGAACGTCGCACGCGGCAAGCCAATCGTCCATCTCGGGCTCGGGCACGTAGGCGTTGCGGCGCAGGATTTCTCCGCGGGCCGCGCCTTCGGCGAGCATCTTCTCGACATCCGCGGCGTCGGGGAAGCTCTCTCCGACGACCGCCACACGCGCGCCCCACCCGCCGGTGATCCGCGGCGCCGCCCTCAGAAGGACGTCGACGCCCTTGTAACGCCGCACGAGGCCGAGGAAAAGCACCAGCGGTCCTTCGACTCCGAGACGGCGGCGCGCGGCGCCGCGATCGGGTGGATCGATCCGGGCCGACGGAAGCGGGTGGACGGCGAGCCGCCTGCCGGGAACCAGCCGCAGGAGCTGCGCGCGTGCGAACTCCGAGTGCACGAAAAAGGCGTCGGCCGCGAGAAACGCTCCGAGCGACAGGAACCGGTGCAGGGCCGTCGCCTCGTGATCCTCGACGTTGTGACAGATCAGAATGCGTGGCAGGTCCGGGGCGCTCCGACCGACCCGGCGCAACACGGCCCGCAGCGGCAATCCCCAGAAGGCGGTCCACCAGGGAACCAGCAGAGCCTCCGCCCGGCGGCTCGAAATCTCACGGGCGGTCCGAAACCACGAGGCCGGCGAGCGCCAGTCGAGCACGGGTTCGGCCCTCGAGGCGCTCCCGCCGGCAAATTGAGCGAAACGCCGCGGATCGAGCCACCGGGGATAGGCGCGCGAGTACGTGAAGTAAGCGACCGACAGGCAGCGGGAAAGTTCCTCCGCGAGGAGCGAAGTCTCCCGCGCGATGCCCCCGCGATCCGGCGGGGCGGGTCCCAGGATCGCGATCCGGTGGACCGGCGACGTCACCGGGGCGACAGAGAGCGCGGCCTCCGCCGGCCCTGGCAATCCGGATAACCCGCCGCGAACTGGATGCCGCCGAGCAGGTGCTCGAGGAAACGGGGATCGGAAAAGCTTTCGCTCGTGTGGCCCATGGCCGTGTACCAGGACCGGCCGCCGTGAACATACTGACACCAGGAGATGGGATGGTTGGTGCCCAACGATCCGCCCGAATAGGTGGACTCGTCCACGGTCGCGAGAACGTGGACACGGCCGGACGGATTCGAGGCGAAGTTGTACCACTCGTCGGTGCGGTTCCAGCGCTGCGGCAGGGAACGCGTCGAAGGGTGGAGGCGATCGACCGTAACGACATCGGCGTTCTGAATCGCCGAGTGATTCGCGAAGTACGCCCCCACCAAGTCGCCGTACCAGGCCCACCCGTATTCGGTGTCGCTCGCGGAGTGGATTCCGACGAAGCCCCGGTTGCCGCGGATATAACGCTCGAAGGCCGCCTGAGCGAGGGGATCCAGGATGTCGCCGGTCGTCGACAGGAAGACGACCGCGTCGTAGAGAGACAGCCTCGCGTCCTGGAAGGCCGCGTCGTCTTCGGTCGCATCGACCCGGAATCCGTTGGCATCGCCGAGCGCCCGAATCGCGGCAATGCCGTCCGAGATCGAGGCGTGCCGGAAGCCCGCGGTCTTCGAGAACACGAGAATCCGGCCGGACACGACGGCGTTCGGCGCTTCCTCCGGCCGCGCCGCGGCCGCCAGTCCCGCCGCGAGGAGCCCGATCACGAGCGCGCGGTTAGCCACAGGCCTTTCAAGTATTCCCCCTCCGGGCAGTCGAGCGAAACCGGATGATCGGGCCCCGCGCCCTGACGCGCCGCGATGGCGAAAGCGCGACCCGCCTCGACGGAGGCCGAGAAAACGATCTTCTGGAACAGGTCGGAGGAAACCAATCCCGAGCAGGAGCAGGTGAGGAGCCACCCGCCCGGCGCCACCAGCTTCATCGCGAGACGGTTGATGTCCTTGTACCCCCGGGCGGCCCGATCGAGGTCCGTTTTCTTCTTGGCGAAGGCCGGAGGATCGCACACGATGATGTCCCACGACTCTTGCGCCCCGACCCGCCGGCGCAAATCCGCGAAGACGTCCTCCTCGGCGAAGTCTTCCGGCGGGGCGGGCAGCCCGTTCTCTCGCCGGTGCTCGCGCGCCAGGGCCAGCGCCGGAGGCGAGGAGTCCACGTCCACGGCCCTGAGGGCCCCGCCGGCGAGCCCGGCCACGGAGAAGCCCCCCGAGTAGGAAAAGAGGTTGAGGACCGTCTTGCCGCGGGCGAGCCCGCGCAGGCGGGCCCGGTTGT
The DNA here is from genome assembly GCA_963801275.1 of uncultured Acidobacteriota bacterium. Lineage (GTDB taxonomy): Bacteria > Acidobacteriota > Thermoanaerobaculia > UBA5066 > Gp7-AA6 > DATBFU01. The sequence goes on from CAWDEF010000001.1 coordinate 1,122,245, forward strand.
CGCGCTGGTCGAGATAGAAGCCAGTCTTCTGGCCGGCGGTCGTGTCGGCGAAGAAGCGCAGGCCGTTCTCGAGGAACGGTGCGAGACCTCCCTCAGCCTGCCCTTCTTTCCCCGCAGGGGGGAGCGGGAACCTGCGGCCCCGATCCCGCTCCGAGCCGCTCTCGCGCACCAGAAGCCTCTTTGGTGTGAAGGTTTCACGTGCGGCTTGCTCCAGGTCGAGCCCCCAGGCCTGCGTGCCTCCGGTCAGGAGCTCCAGGATGGCCGTCTCCCCATAGACGTCGAGCAGAACGCCGGGACAGCGATCGCCCTCGGAGTTGACTGCTCGGTATCCCGTCGTGTCGGGAGAGAGGACTTGCTCGCGAAGAGCGAGCGCCGCCTGAAAGCGCTCGCGAATGAGCGCCGCGTCCACCGCGCGGCCGTCGAAGGACCACAACCTCGCGAGGATCTGCGAGCCGGGCGAATAGGCGCCTCGGGCGAGTGTCCGGCCGTCGGCGGCGAGCACATCCGCGTGGCCATCCGACCCGTCGCCCTCGCGCGCCTCGACCGCCCCCGAGAAGAGCCAGGGATGCCGGCGGAGGACCGACTCCTCGCGCCCGGGCTTCAGCCGCAGGTGGATCAAAAGCCCTCGAGCAGATAGACGTCGCCGGACTTGCGCGCGACCGAGAAATCACCGTCGACCGTTCCCATGTCGGAGACGGTCAGAATGTTCGGGTGGTTCAGGGCGGCGGCGGCACGCGCCTCCCGCTCGAACCTCCCCCACGGGTCGGCGTCTCCGGCCAGCTCGGCGGGAAGGACCTTTTTCGCCGCGTCACGCCCGAGCCGGGTGTCCCGGGTCCGGTAGACCTCTCCCATGCCGCCGGCCTCGAGCGGGGCGAGCAGCTCGAAGGAACCCAGGCGCATTCCGGGGGAAGGGCTCACGCGAGGCCCAAAATACACGGATCCGAGCCCCTCCGAGGAGCGAAAAAAGCCTGGACGCTCCGGCCGGCGACTCCGTACAAATCCGTGGCAGACGATCTCCTCTCCTCGGGCCCCCCGCAAGGGGGGCCTTCCTTTTGACTGTCCTTTTGACTGTCGGCGGCCGCGATCGAAGGCGAGAAGCGGCAGGAGGGTCTCGCGCGGATCGACCGGATCCTGGGCTCGGTTGCCTCAGGGCTGGTTCGGCGTCCAGTCGTACTCGAGAAAATCGGGTTCGGTCGGGGTCTCCCCGAGCCACCGCGCCGTCTCCGGATCCGAAACGAATTTCGCGACGTAGCGCTTGAGGGTATCGCCCTCCCGTTCGAACTCCGCGCGATTCCAGCGAAAGATCATCGAGAGCAGGATCCGTGCGCGGGCGCGCTCGATCACGTTCTTCGCCGGATCGCCGACGAACTCTCTGCCCTGCCGGTCGAGCGACTCGGACAGACCCTCCGCCCGATAGGCCCGAGGGGCGAGCGGCGGGCAGGACCTGGAGGCGCACACGATGGCGAAGTGGATACGGGCGTCTTTCATCTCTCGCAGCCGCTTCTCGATCTGGTCGAGGGTCAGCATCTCTCCACCGAGGCGGTGCCGCGCCGAGTCGAAGGCGCCGGGAACGTCCGTGATCTTCTTGCCCGGATTCCCGAGAAGCGTCGCGATGGCGAAGAGATTGTAGGCGTTGATGTAGAACGCCTTGCGCTCGTCGGCCGTCATCTCGCCGGGCCGGGCATCGCCCAGGTTCGCCGCGTACGCCGCCAGGCGCTTGCGGTCCTGCCCCGTCGTTTCCCGGTAGTCGTATCCGCCCCCGCGGGCCCGGAGCGCGAGCACCGCGTCGAACGGGGCCGGATCCGGCAGCCCGGACGCCAAAAGCGGCGCAGCGACCGCGAGCGCAGCGGAGGTCGCCAGCAGCAGGCGCCGCAAGGCTAGGACCCCAGGGCCGACAGGATGCCGAAGGCGATGGCCCCGATCGCCCCGGCCACCGGGATCGTCAGCACCCACGCGTAGACGATGCGGCCGGCCACTCCCCAGCGCACGGCGGAGAAACGCTGCGTCGTCCCGACCCCCACGACCGCTCCGGTGATCGTGTGCGTGGTCGAGACGGGAATCCCCCAGGCCGACGCGAGCAGAACGGAGGCCGCGCCGCCCGTCTCCGCGCAGAAACCCGAGAACGGCTTCAGCTTCGTGATGCGCGTTCCCATGGTGCGGACGATCCTCCAGCCTCCCGTGAACGTTCCGAACGCAATGGCGGCGTGGGCCGACAGCACGATCCAGAGGGGTACGGTCTTCAAGTCCGGCAGGTGCATCCAGTGAAGGGGTGACCCGGGGTCCTCGAAGAGCTTGCGGTTGGCCACCAGGAGACCGGCGATGATCCCCATGGTTTTCTGGGCGTCGTTGGTTCCGTGCGAGAGCGAGAAGAGCGCCGCGGACCCGAGCTGCGCCCGGCGGAACCACCGGTCGACGGAGCCATAGGCGAAATTCCGAAAGGTCCAGGAGACGCCGACCATCAGGAGCCAGCCAAACAGCATGCCGATCAGAGGCGAGAGCACGATGAAGGAGATCGTCTTCACCCAGGCCATGCCCGGCACGATCGCCCGGATCCCGACCCTGGCCACGGCCGCCCCGGCATATCCGCCGATCAACGCGTGCGAGGAAGACGACGGGATTCCGAAATACCACGTGATCAGGTTCCAGACGACGGCTCCGACGAGACCTCCCAGAACCACGTCCGAGTTGACGATGCCGACATCGATCAGGCCCGTTCCCATGGTCCTGGCGACCGCCGTGCCGAACACGAACGCCGCGACGAAGTTGAAGAAGGCCGCCCAGAAGACGGCCATCAGAGGCGTCAGCACGCGCGTCGAGACGACGGTGGCAATCGAGTTCGCCGAGTCGTGCATGCCGTTGATGAAGTCGAAAACGAGAGCGACCGCGATGATGAAGAGGACGTACTTCATGCCGGCTGCCCTTCGGACCTCGGCCGCCGCCTAGGAGTGCTTCAAGACGACGCTCTCGAGAACATGGGCCACGCCCGCGCACTGGTCGATGCAACGCTCCATGTTGTCGTAGATGTCCTTCCACTTGATGACTTCGATCGCGGCGATCTGCTCTCGAAAGAGCGAGGCCACGGCGTCATGGTAGGCGACGTCGCCCTCGTTCTCGAGCTGCTTGATCCGGATGCAGTGCTCGACGACGCCCTTCTGCCGGCGCAGCTCCGAAACTGCCTTCACGAGCTCCTGGGTGGTCCGCACGATGATCTGTGCGAGCACGGTCGAGCGGGGCGTCGGCTCCGTCACGTTGAAGAGCGAGACGCGTCGCACGGTGCCGTCGATCAGGTCGATCACGTCGTCCAGCCGAACGGCGAGCTGGTGAATGTCCTCCCGATCGATGGGCGTGATGAAGGTCTGGTCGATGCTGCGCAGGATCTCGTGGGAGATCTCGTCGCACTGGTGCTCGAGACGCTTGATCTGGTCCGCGGCCGCGGCGACGGAGATCTCCCTCGAGAAGAACTGCGCGAGGATCTGCGCGCTCTCGAGGATCCGGTCGGCCAGGTCCTTGAAGCGGTCGAAGTATTTTCCGTCGCGCGGGAGAAAGTTGAACATGCGGCCCCCCGAATGGCGGCGCGTATGCTATCGCAGCTCTTCACACGGCCTGAACACGCCTCTTCGCGCCGGCTTCAGGTCCGGCAGGCGCCGCTCAACCCGGCGGCAGGAGCACGCGGAACGTGCTCCCCCGCCCGACCTCGCTTTCGAGCTCGACCCGGCCGCCATGGAGCTGCACGAGGTGCTTGACGATCGCGAGGCCGAGGCCCGTGCCCGGGCGGGTCTTCGAGCGCGAACGGTCGACCTGATAGAAGCGCTGGAAGATCTTCTCCTGCTCGATGCGCGGAATGCCCGGGCCCTCGTCGACGATCGAAATGAAGACCGAACCCGCGTCGCGGCCAGCAAAGAGTCGAACCGTTCCGCCGTCGCGCGAGAACTTGATCGCGTTGTCGAGCAGGTTGCGGATGATCTGGCCGAGGCGTCGCCGGTCGGCTTGCACGGGCAAGGCGCCGTTGGCATCCACGGCGACCCGAATCCCGCGGTCGGCGGCCGTCGCGGCCAGATCCTGGGCGACCTCGCGCAAAAGTTCCGAGAGCGAGAGCTCCTCCTTGCGCAGCTCGACGGCCCCGCTCTCGATCTGGGCGAGGTCCATGAGGTCGTCGATCAGCTCCCGCATGCGCTCGGACTGGCGCCGGATGAGGCCGAGCAGTTCCTCCCGGTCCGCCTCCTCCGTCTCGCCCTCCGACAGGGTTTCGGCCGCCGCGGCGATCGCGGCAATCGGGGTGCGCAGCTCGTGGGAGACGTCGGCGACGAACGTGCGGCGCATCGATTCGGTTCGCTCGAGCCGCGTCACGTCACGCAGCACGCCGACGGCCGCGGCCCGGGCGCCTTCCGGGAGAGCGACCACCGTAACCTGCCAGACCAGATCGTCGGCGAGCCGCACGGTGCGCTCCACCGTCTCCCGGGTCTTGAGCGTCGTCTCGAAGAGCTCGTACAGCGCCCGATGCCGCAGCAGGTCGTAGAGGGCGCGCCCGGCCGGCGCCGGAACCCCGATCATGCGGGTGAATCGCGCGTTGGACTCGAGAACGTGGAGCCGCTCGTCCACGACCACCAGTCCGTCGGGAAGCTCCTCGAACACCATCGCCGTCAGCCTCCGCTCGGCGTCGGCCCGCTGGGCCGCCTGCTCGAGCGAGGCGCGCATGCGCTGCAGCGACGCGCCGAGCAGCTGCACTTCCTCTCCCCCGCCCCCGGGCAACTGGCGGTCCGCGTCCCCCGCCGCGATCGCCGAAGCGGCTCGCGTCAGCTCGGAAATGGGCTCCGAGAACCGGCGCGAGAGGGAGCGACCGATGAGAAAGAGCATGAGGCAGGCCAGCGCGATCGCCGCGCGGGCCGACCAGAGGTACGGGCTCTCGAGCTCCCGCATCTGTGCGGCGGCGACCGACAAGCGCAGCACGTCGCCGTCCGGAAGCAGCCGGGCAAAGTAGAGGCGGTCCTCGCGCTCCGTGGCGGAGAAACGCCCCGCGGTGCCGGTACCCCTTTCCCTGGCCTCTCGGATCTCCGGCCGGCTCCCGTGGTTCTCCATTGCGGGCACGTCGGCGGGAAGCAGGTCGGTATCGTGAGTCACTCTTCCGTCGGATCCGACGAGGGTCACCCGGCACTGGAGCTCTCGACCGGCTCGCCGCAGGAAGGTGTCCAGGGCCTCCGGCCGTCCGGCGAAGGCTCCGATCTCCCCGGAGAGATGGTCGCGCTCTCGCTCGACGCGCTCGGCGACACGCTCCTGCACTGCGCGGCGAAGCGTCTCGTCGAAAACGAAGATGAGAAGGATCGCCGCCGCGGCGGAGAGAACTCCGAAGACGGACGTGAGCCGGGATCCGAGGCGCATCAGGACCTGCCGTCGGAGGAGATCGGCGGGAGGGCCTGCCGGGCGGCGTGCATCGCGAAAGAGTCTATTTCGGCGGCGTTTCGCGATAGCGATAGCCGAGTCCGACGACCGTCTCGATCCGGTCCTCGCCGAGCTTGCGCCGAAGCGCTCGGATGTGAACGTCGACCGTGCGCGTCTCGACGTCGGCGTCGTAGTCCCAGAGCCGGGCCAGGATCGCATCCCGGGTGACCACCCGAGAGCGGTTTCGGATCAGGAGCCACAGCAGGTCGAACTCCTTCTTGGTCAGATGCACCCGCACACCCTTCAGCCGCACCTCGAAGCGGGCCCGATCCACGTGCAGATCGCCGTCGTCGAAGGTCTCCTCCTCGGAGGTCTCGAAGGCGGCCACGCGTCGCAGGTGCGCGTTCACCCTGGCCAGCAGCTCGCGCATCGAGAACGGTTTGGTGATGTAGTCGTCCGCGCCGATCTCGAAGCCGAGCAGCTTGTCGCGTTCCTCGACCCGCGCCGTCAGCATGATGATCGGAACCTTCCGCGTCTCGTCCGCCCGCCTCAGCTCCCGACAGAGAGCGAGGCCGTCGATGTCCGGGAGGTTCAGGTCGAGGATGACGAGGTCGAACGGCTTCTCCTGCAGCGCCGCCAGGGCCGCGATCCCGGAGATGTAGTGCTCGACCTGGTAGCGCTTTTCCTTACGGAGGTTCAGCCGGATCGTGTACGCGATGTCGGCGTCGTCCTCGATCAGGGCGATCCGCTTCAGGCTGGCGGCTTCGCGGCCGGCCGGAGGGGGAGCGGTCTTTCCGCGGGTGACGGTCGTCTTCATGGCCTTTTCCACCTGCCTAGCCGAAACGGCCGGTGATGTAGTCCTCCGTCATCTTCTGGCCGGGGTTGGTGAAGATCTTGTCCGTACGGTCGTGCTCGACCAGACGCCCCAACATGAAAAACGCGGTGAATTCGGATACGCGCGCCGCCTGCTGCATGTTATGGGTCACGATGACGATCGTGTACTCCTTCTTGAGCTCGTAGATCAGTTCCTCGATCTTCTGCGTCGCGATCGGGTCGAGGGCGGAGGCGGGCTCGTCCATGAGAACGACCTCGGGCTCGACGGCCAGGGCCCGGGCAATGCACATGCGCTGCTGCTGCCCGCCCGAGAGTCCGAGGGCAGAAGTCTGGAGCCGATCCTTCACCTCGTCCCACAGCGCCGCTCCGCGCAGAGCCTTCTCCACGCGCGCCGGCATCTCCGCGGCCTTCGCCAGTCCGTTGATCTTCAGGCCGTAGGCGACGTTGTCGAAGATCGACTTCGGAAAGGGGTTCGACTTCTGAAACACCATCCCGACGCGACGCCGCAGATTGACCACGTCGGTGCCCGGCCCGTAGATATCCTTTCCGTCCAAAAGCACCTGGCCCTCGACCCGTGTCTCCGGAATGATGTCATTCATCCGGTTCAGGCAGCGCAGGTATGTCGATTTCCCGCAACCCGAGGGTCCGATGAATGCCGTCACAGACTTCTCTGGAATCAACAGGGAAATTTCATACAGGGCCTGATTCTTTCCGTAGAAGAAATCGAGTCTTCGTGTCTCCATGCGCGTGCGCGCCATCGGCGGAGGCGCCTTCGGTTCGGCCGGAGGCCGATCCGGCAAATGCGTCTTGAAAAGCGATACGGGGTCGTCCGTGCCGGTCGTCATGACAGCGTCTCCGATCTCGGTCATGCCCGATGCATCCTCTCCAGCCGCCTCGTCACGATGCGAGCCAGCACCGAGAACAGGAAGATCAGCCCGACGAGCACGAGCGCCCCCGCCCAGGCCTGCCGGTGCCAATCTTCGTACGGAGATATCGCATAGGTGTAGACCTGGACCGTCAGCGACGATATCGGCTGGTCGAGTCGCGTCGAGAAGAACCGGTTGTTGAAGGCGGTGAAGAGCAGCGGAGCCGTCTCTCCCGAGATCCGGGCGAGCGACACGAGGATTCCGGTCATGATTCCGGGCAGCGCGGCCGGAACCATCACGGAGAACGACGCCCTGGCGCGGGTCGCCCCGAGTGCGAGCGCACCCTCGCGGAGACTCGAAGGAACGAGATTGAGCAGCTCTTCGGTGGTTCGGGTGATGATCGGAATCATCATGAACCCGAGGGCGAGGCCGCCGGCGAGCGCCGAGAACCGGTGCACTGGGAGCACCGCGAGCCCATATGCGAAGATTCCGATCACGATCGACGGAATCCCGTTCAGCACGTCCGCCGTGAACCGTACGAGGGACGCGAAGGGCTTCGCCGAGTATTCCGAGACATAGACACCGGCGATCAATCCCACGGGGACGGCGATGAGCGAGGCAATACCGATCAAAAAGAGTGAGCCCACCATCGCGTTGGCCATCCCCCCGCCGACCTCGCCGACGGGTTTGGGCATCTTCGTGAAGAAGTCCCAGTTTAGCGACGAAAAGCCCTGCTTGATGACGTAGAGGAACACGAACACCAGCGGAACGAGTGCCAACGCGACCGCCGCGCCGCAGAGAGTGACGACGACATTCGACAGGAGCCGCCGCCTCCCGGCCTGGCTCACGCAGCCTCCGGGGCGGCCGTCGGTGTCGCAACGGCCTTCGGAGTTTTCACGGTGACCTTTCGATTCACGCTCCAGATCAGCAGGCGCGAGAGGATGTTGATGATCAGAGTGATCACGAAGAGCACCAGCCCGATCTCGATCAGCGCGCTCAGATAGAGGTCGTCGGCCGCCTCCGTGAACTCGTTGGCGATGACGGCCGCCATCGTGTACTGCGGCGCAAAGAGCGAGGCGGATATCTGAGGATTGTTGCCGATGACCATCGTCACGGCCATCGTCTCCCCGATGGCCCGCCCGAACCCGAGCATGATCGCGCCGATGATACCGGTGCGGCCGTACCGCAGCGCCGCCTGGATGGCTTCCCACCGGGTCGCCCCCAGGGCGAGGGCGGCTTCCCGCTGCGTGGCCGGCACGGCCTTGAGTACCTCCCTCGCCACCGACGAAGTGAAGGGCACGACCATGACCGCCAGGATGAGGCCGGCGGCCAGCATTCCGACCCCGACCGGGGGGCCGGAGAAGAGGGGTGTCTTTTGCAGCCACTCGGGTGTCAGCATTTCGAGCCTCCGCACGATCGGCACCAGCACGAAGACGCCCCATAGACCGTAGACGATCGACGGGATCGCCGCGAGCAGCTCCGTCATGAATGCGAGCGGTGTGCGCAGGAACCGGGGGGAGAGCTCGGACAGGAAGATCGCGATGCCGATCGCCACGGGTGTCGAGATCACGAGGGCCAGGATCGACGAATACAGAGTGCCCCAGATGAAGGGCAACGCTCCGAATTCGCCCGCTACCGGGTCCCAGACTCTCGTTCTCCAGAAGTCGGACCCGAACTTCTGGATCGAGAGCGCGGACGTTCGATACAACTCGAACCCGATCCCTGCGACCAGCAAAACGACGAGAAGCGCAAAGAACCCCGTCCCGACGCGGAACCCGCGATCATCGGCGCTCCGGCGCTGGGACGGGGAGTCTCTCATGCGACGATCCTCGAAGGGCGAGCCTTCCTAGATCTTGATCCTCTTGAGTGCTTCCATCTCGAGACCCACGACCGCTTCCGGAAGCGGCGCGTAGCCCAGGTCCTTCGCGTACTTCTGACCGTCCGTCAGCGCCCACTTGACGAAATCGACCATGATCTTGGCACGCTGCTTGTCCTTGGGGTTTTCGTAGAGCAGGAGCCACGTGAACGATGAGATCGGATACACGCCGTGGCCCGGAGCGTTGGTGATGGAAACGCGAAAATCCGCGGGCATGCTCTTGGCAGCGCCGGCCGCGGCCTCCGTCACCGATTCGAGCGAGGATCGAACGAACTCGCCCGCCATGTTCTGCACGGACCCGTAGGGAATCGAGTTCTGGATCGCGTAGATCAATTCGACGTAGCCAATTGAGCCCGGCGTCTGCTTGACGAGGCCGGCCACCCCTTCGTTGCCCTTGCCGCCTAACCCGACCGGCCAGTTGACCGACGTCGCAACGCCGACGGTCTTCTTGAACTCGGGCGAGACTTTCGAGAGGTAGTCCACGAAGATGTAGGTCGTCCCCGAACCGTCGGAGCGGTGTACAACCGTGATGGCCGAGTCCGGAAGGTTGACTCCGGGGTTGAGCCCGGCGATTGAGCCGTCATTCCACTTGGTGACCTTGCCGAGAATGATGTCGGCCAGCACCTTGCCCGTGAACTTCAGCTCGGCATCCACGCCCGGAATGTTGTAGACGGGAACCACGCCCCCGAGCACCGTGGGAAAGTGAAGAACCTTGCCCGGAGCGTTCTGCAGCTGCTCGGCCGTCATCGGCCCATCGCTGGCTCCGAAAAACACCGTCTCGTTCGTGAGCTGTCGGATTCCGCCGCCCGAGCCGATGCTCTGATAGTTGATCTGGATGTCGGGATGGAGCTTGTTGTACTCGGAAAACCACTTCGAGTAGATCGGGTACGGGAAGGTCGCCCCGGCTCCGTTGATCTGAACGTTCTGAGCCAGCCCGGGAATCGCGAGCAGGCACGCCGCCGCCCCCAGAGCCAGCAATCGAATTGCCCTCATTGCCTCACCTCGTTCGCAAACATGAAGTTCGCGCGTTAAATCGGAGTGAAAATCGCGTTAACTAGAAGTTGAAGAGCGAGCTAACAATGTAGCGTCGCTCCTCGGGCTTGTGGTTGGAGTCGCCGACGGGGAACCCGTCGTACTTGACCTCCTCGAAGTTCGGCATGATCGCCGCAGCGATCCCGTGCTTGGTCACCGGGAACCAGTAGGCCAGGCCCGCGATGTAGCGCTTCTTGTGCCCGGAGAGGTTCTTGTTGGGTTTCAGGTCATCGTAACGAAGCAGCGCCCCGATTCCGTTGGGGAACTGGGGTGTCAGCCAGAAGGAATATCCCTCCGCTTCGATGACGGGCTTCGCCACCGAGGCGTTCTGGTCCTTCGTCCACAGGTACTCGAAACCGGCGTTGCCCCAGGGGGTCTCGAAGCTCGCAAAGGCAATCGTGCGATCTTTCTTGGCGCCGTGCACATACGAGTCGCCATCGTAGAACCCGGTCAGGCGCAAGCCCTTCAAGACCGGGACCATCGGAGCAGGACGCAGCGTGAGCCGGATCTGCCAGGCCTTCGTGTCGTTCAGCTCCGGCTTCGTGTATCCCTCGCCGTTGTAGACGCCGCCGTGGACGTCGCCGAAGTTACCCGGAAACACCCAGTGGATGGAGGCACCGAGGTCCGACGAGGTCATGAAGCCCTCACGGTCCGGGAAGATCGTCCCCTGGAATCGGTACCGGTAGATCCCCTCCGCGAAGTCGATGTAGGGCGTCTGCTGCAGGCCGAGCCGAATCCAGTCTCCATTCGTCAGCCAGGGGCCGGTCGTGCCCCCTACGTCGCTGAAGTTGAACTGGCCATAGGCGTACTTGAGGCGGTAGGTCAGGGTCCCGGTGAGACCGGAAACATCCTGTCCGGCAGCCTGGCCGACCCGCACGACGTCGGGCGTGATGCGGAACGCGACCCAGTGCGAGATCTGCCCCGTCACGTTGATGTAGGCGCGCGTGACGTTGAAGGCACTCGGATGGTAGGAATTCCCGTCGCTGTCCGTCGACTTCGGATCCGCGAGATACGTGTAGTCCGCGAAAATCGTGCCGCCGACGCTGACCTTGGGCGTGTCGTCGGGCGGTGTGTAGCCGCCGGCTTCCGTGACCTGCGCGCGCGCTGTCCTCGGGCCCGCCAACAGCGCGATCAGCGCGGCCGCCGGCAGCAGAGTTCCGAATCGATTCTTCATGGCAGTCATCCCTCCCTTTTTGGGTGGCGATTTGTAAAGGCACGCCGTCAATGGCAATGGAACATTTCGTAAATTCCGCCTGAAGGAGCGGGACGAGCGAAAAAAACGCCCCGACATCGGTCAGGGCAAAAGAGGGGAACGAGCCTGCGCGAGGGAGAATCCCTCGCCGGTGTGAACTCCACGGGTATGGGAGGTCAATTCGGCGCGGGGATGGCGCCACAAGCGGCGCGCAGGCTCGCGTCCGCCCCGGTCAGGGAGAGACGACGGCCTCGATCACCTTCTCGTCGATCCCCGCCTTCTTCCAGTCGATGATGTCGTTGGAGGACAGCTTTTCCTTGAGGTGCTCGCCCTTGACGTAGGCGACGATGACGTCCGTTCCGACGTCTTCGTGCATCATCGCCAGGATCTTCGATTTCAGCTGGGCGACGGAGGTGCGCGAAGCGCTCGAGCCTCCGAAGGTCCAGGTAAAGAGAGGACCTTTCCTCGGGGAGGACTCGGCGTCCGACTCGAGCCGGCCGACCGCCTCGGGGGTGCAGGCGTAGTACCGAAAGGACGTGTGGTACCAGGTTTGAGAGGCCGAGAGGCACTCCTGCGTCCGGCTCCCCGGCGAACAGTCGCCGGTCGTGCTCGGCTGGCGGATGATCACCTTGGAGGCCACGAGCAGGACGTTGCCGCCCAGAGCGGCGACGGCGTTGCGCTGCTTCGCATATGGGTCCAGGACGGCGCGCTCGCTCTCCTCCTGATCGAACTCGGGAGTCGCGCCGAGCAGGCGGCAGGCTTCCGGAACGGCGCTCATGGCGTCGGGAACCGCCTCATCGAGCCCAAAGACCCTGACCTGCGCGCCTCCCTTCGTGAGCGCCGTCGCACAGCCTGCCAGCACCAGCATCAGCGGCAGCACGGCAATTCTCTTCATCACCCTTCCTTCCGCGCGGGATTCTAGGGAGGGGGCGTTAAGGCCGTGTAAAGCCGTCCCACCGATTCGAGGCGCCGAGCCAGCGCCCTCAGGAGGCCCGCGCCCGAAACGTCCGCATCCAGTCGTGCACCTTCCGAAGATCGTCGACCCGGGCCACGCCCGGCGGAGGAGTGAAGCGGCGGGCTCCCCTGCCGCCCACGAAGATCGGAACGGTCATGGGGATCGTGTCTCGCAGTTCGGCGAGGTACCTCCGGGCGCCTACGCCGCCGGAGGAAAGCGACACGGAGAGACCGATCGCCTCGGCGTTTCGGGTGACCCAGGCGTCCGCGATCTCGGACACCGGAGTGTCGGTTCCCAGCACGTGCGGGCGCAGGCCCGCGACGGCGGTCACCAGAGCGGCCATCTGGAGCCCGAGGCCGTGCTGCTCGCCGGGAAGAGTCGCCAGAAGGACGGTCGGTCCGCGTGCGCCACGCTCGTAGGGAAGCCGGATCGTGCGCAGCACGTCTTGCGCGCACTCCGAGTAGAAGTGCTCGTTGTGGATCCCGATCTCCCCCCGGGCCCATGCCTCTCCCACGGAGTCGGTCAGCGGCGCGATGCGCGAATCGAGGAAATCGAGCGGTCCCATCGTGGCAGATTCGGCGAGCAATTGCGCCGTCAGCTCGGCTCGACGGTGACCCTTCACGTGTTCCAGGAGCGCAGCCACCGGGTCGATGCGGGAACGGTCCTCATGCGGAAGGACATCGTCTTCTTGGAGCAGCGCTTCCAGCTTCGCCTCTGGAAGCGCCACCACCTGGGCGGGTCGGTGCCCGCGCGTGATCGCCTCGGCGATCCGACGAAGGTGGCGAACGTCGGTCGGGGAATAGAGGCGATGCCCGGAGGGCTTGCGCTGGGGGATCGGAAAGCCGTACCTCTTCTGCCAGACGCGCAGAATGTCAGGAGAAAGCCCCGTCGCCCGCGACACGGCACCGATCGTCAGATGTGGGGCGCCCCGAGTCGGGATTTGCTTGAACCGATCCATTCAAACCTCCAGATAATGTCTATATAATTATATAGACATAAGATCATCCGTGACCATGAATAATTCAGACGCTAATATGACATTAACCTATTGTTATTAGCTATTTGATCTAACCGTGGCGTTGCCAACCTGTATAACACCGCCGAATAGTCTGTCCAGATATTGAGATTCACCTCAACTTCCGAGCGGGGTGATAGCCTCATTTCCCTTCGATGACCGAATCCCGACTCGTCAACGAAGCGGCTGCTCCGGAGGACGCCTTCCGCGATCGGTCGCTCTACTTCAATCGGGAGATCTCCTGGATCGCCTTCAACCACCGCGTGCTCGAGGAAGCCCTCGACCCGTCGTGGCCCCTGCTCGAGCGGCTCAAGTTCCTGTCGATCTTTCACTCGAACCTGGACGAGTTCTTCATGATCCGGGTGTCGGGGTTGCACGAGCAGCTCGAGGCGGCGGTCACCGAGCGAAGCCCCGATGGCCTCTCCCCGCGCGAGCAGCTGCGCGCCATCGGAGAAGCCGTCCGAAAAGACGCAGCCGCCGCAGCAGCACTCCTGAACGATGAGCTCCTCCCGCGCCTGGCCGAGGCCGGCATTCGGATCGTCCGCTGGCCCGAGATCGACGCGGAGCGTCGCAAGGAGCTGACGGCGTATTTCGAGAGCGTCGTCTTCCCCATCCTGACACCGCTCGCGTTCGATCCGGCGCACCCGTTTCCCTTCCTCTCGAACCTTTCCCTCTCGCTCGCGGTCGAGCTGACCGAAAAGGACGAAGGTCGCGTCTTCTTCGCGCGCGTGAAGGTGCCGCCGTCGCTCCCGCGCTTCGTCCCCCTGCCCGGAAACACCCCGCGGTCGAGCGAGTTCCTCCTGCTCGAAGACCTCGTCGAGGCCCACCTCTCGCAGCTCTTCCCCGGCCTGAAGATCCGCGGCGCCTCGGCCTTCCGAGTGACCCGCGACGCCGACATCGAGATCCGGGAAGAGGAGGCGGGCGACCTGCTTCGGTCCGTCGCCGAGAACGTCCGCCAACGCCGGTTCGGCGCGGCCATCCGGCTGGAAGTCGACGAGCGGTGCCCGGAGACGGTCCGCGAGCTCCTCCGTGCGCAGCTCGAGCTCGATCCGGAGGACGTCTACGAGAGCCCCGGCCCGTTGGCGGTCTCCGACTGCCTCGCCGTGCAGCGCCTCGAGCGGCCCGACCTGAAGGACGCGCCGTTTCTGCCCTCAGCCGGCTCCCTCTTCGCGCGGCCCGGGGAATCGTTCGAGGCGATCCGCCAGAAGGACATCCTGCTCCACCATCCCTACGATTCCTTCGACCCATTCCTCCGGTTTCTGGAGGACGCGGCGACGGATCCGGACGTGCTCGCCATCAAGATGACCCTCTACAGGACTGGCTCGGACTCTCCAGTCGTCACGGCGCTGGCGCGCGCGGCCGAGAACGGCAAACAGGTTGCCGTCCTGGTCGAACTCCAGGCCCGATTCGACGAGGAGAAGAACATCCAGTGGGCCCGCTCGCTCGAGCGAGCGGGCGTCCACGTGGCGTACGGCGTCGAGGGCCTCAAGACCCACGCCAAGATCGCACTCGTCGTGCGCCGGGAAGGCAACGCGATGCGGCGTTATGTCCACATCGGGACCGGCAACTACAACCGGGTCACCGCGCGCGTGTACACCGACCTCGGTCTCTTCACCGCACGCGCCGACTTCGGGCAGGACGCGTCCCAGCTCTTCAACTTTCTGACCGGATTCTCGAAGCGGACCAAGTACAAGCGGCTCATCCCGGCGCCCGTTTCGCTCCACGAGAAGGTCCTTTCCTTGATCGACCGCGAGGCGGGAAAGGCCGCGGAGGGCAAACCGGCCCGAATCGTGGCCAAGATGAACTCGCTGGTGGACCCGAGCGCCATCCGCTCGCTCTACCGCGCCTCGCAGGCGGGTGTTCCGATCACGCTGGCAGTTCGAGGCATCTGCTGCCTGCGCCCCGGTGTCCCGGGCGCGTCGGAGAACATCTTCGTCTCGAGCGTCGTCGGGCGCTTCCTCGAGCACAGCCGCGCCTTCTCCTTCGGCGTGGGCGACGAGGAGGAGATCTACATCTCGAGCGCCGACTGGATGCCGCGAAATTTCTACCGCCGCGTCGAGCTGATGGTCCCGATCCTTGATGAAAAGGCGAAGGAAAAGATCCGGCAGGAGGTGTTCGAACCGCTGTGCCGGGACAATTCCCGCGCGCGCGATCTCCGCTCCGACGGCGTCTACGAGAGACGCGCCCCCGCTTCGGGTGACGCGCCGTTCGACGCCCAGGAGGCCCTCATCGACCGGCTGGCCCGCCGCGGCCTGCGCGCCGTCCCGGAAGGCGACAAGGTCTAGGTCCTCGCGGAGGCGAGCGTGGGAACCGGTCGGCGTGCCCGGCCGACTCGGCCGCGTCGCTCCTCGGTCTCGATTCGCGTCTGGCACCCCACGATGAGCTTCCGGCCCCGCCACCGCGTCCGGGATCCGAACAGTCCGGCGCAGAAGAGCACGGGCAGACCCAGGTCTCGCAGCGCGATCAACGCGAGGTCCGAGGCGCGGAAGGTCGGCCGGAGGATCCGAGCCTCGATGGCGAGGCCGGTCAGCCAGAGGCCGAGCGCCGCCGCCTGGAGGCCGGCGGCACCACCGGAGGCAAGGACCGCGCCGATGGCCCACGGAGCGGTGCCCGCCAATGCCTCGGCGCCGTAGGTGAGGCCTCCCAGGCGGCGACGAAGGATCGCCCACCGCCGGTGGCGCTGCCAGACCGAAGACAGAGTCTTCGCGCCGGACACGGTCTCGACCTCGCCCTCGCACAGCACGAACCCGGTATCCGCGCGGCGCACGAGCCTGCCGAGCAGGTAATCCTCGGCCCGGTAGTGGCGAAGCCTCGAGCGCGCCAATCGTGTTCAGGGCGTCGCGCGACACCAGAATCGACTTGCCCACGACGCAGGGTATCCCGAGCACGCTCACGATCGCAGCGGTCCCCGGCCGCAGCACACCATCGAGGTACAGCGCCTCGAGGCGCGCCCCGAAACCGGAGGCGCGCACCGGGCGAAACAGGTGGGAGACCAGCCCGACCTCGCGGTCCAGAAACGGCGCCAAGGCTCCGGCGAGGAATCCCCTCGGAACCCGCACGTCGCCGTCCGAGAAGAGAACATGCGTA
The DNA here is from genome assembly GCA_963801275.1 of uncultured Acidobacteriota bacterium. GTDB lineage: Bacteria > Acidobacteriota > Thermoanaerobaculia > UBA5066 > Gp7-AA6 > DATBFU01. Next base: position 1,138,478 of record CAWDEF010000001.1, read on the forward strand.
CCGCGCGCCCGCCGGAGTCCTGCCGCCAGGCGGTTGACCTTGGGATTTCGCCCCGGCTCGCGCCCGTCGACGACGAACACGGAAGGCACGCCGGGATGGCGGTCGGCGACGCGACGCGCGACGCGAAAGGCGGCGTCCGAATCGGAGGAGAAAGAGAAGATGATCTCGAAGTTCGGGTAGTCCTGTGCGAAGAAGGACTCCAGGTTCTCCTCGAGTCCGGCATCCAGACCCGCCAGGGGCTTGACGATGGAGACAAGGGGCGCAAACGACCCCCTGGCGGCACGGCCGACTCGAGCGCCAGGGCCGCAACCGCGTGCGTGGCGACGCAGACGGCTAGCGCGGCCAGAAACAGCAACGCGAGAATCATGCGATCGCCGCGGCCTCCCCCGGCACGAGACGCCGAACGCCGATTCCCGTCGCCCGCCGAAGGGCCTCGAGGATGCCGCTCGCGGTCTTCTGCGCCGGCAGCAGCGTCTTCCACGCATAGAGGTGCTCCCGGCGGTGAAAGTCGCTATTGGCGATGTGGGGAAGCATTTCGCGGGAAACGACCGGAAACAGGTCCCAGCGGCAGCCGACCTCCCAGAGGTCGACCAGACCCTCCACGACTTTGCGCCGGTTCCAGAGGTACCAGGTGTTGGCGTAGAACTCGCTCATCTCGTGGGGGTGGCAGGCCACCGACACGGCGCCCCGCGACCGGATCTCCCGCAGCATCTCGATCGGGTCGCCATCGGCCGATAGAAATTCTTCCAGGCCCAGGGCCAGCACGTGAACCGAGGTGTCGCGGTTGATCGTGTTGCGCGTCAATTCCGCGCCCGGCAGGACGACCATCGCGTAGGCGCTCCAGGCGCGCGCGGCCTCCGTCTCGATCTCGTCGCGGTACCGCTTCCAGGTCTCCGGGTCGAGCGACCGTCCCATCACGTGGGCGATCTTGCCGAGGCCGTTCTCCCGGTTGACGATGTGATCCGTGATGGCGATGGCGTCGTGCCCCGAGCGGCCGAGGAGGTCCACGACCTCGCGCAGCGTCAGGACGCCGTCCGAATACGTCGTGTGTACGTGAAAGTCGCAGAGGAGCATGCTGGCCAAGCCGCCCGAATTGTCGGCCTCCGGCGTGAAAGGCGAGCGAGGACGCCGCAAAACCCGCGAGAAATTCCTATGAGGAGCGGATGAAACGCCGGGCGGGCGCTCCCGGGGTCAGAGCTTGTTCAAGCCGTCCAACCCCGCGACCTTGTAGGCCTCGGCCATCGTCGGGTAGTTGAAGGTCGTGTCGCGGAAGTAGTCCATGGTCCCCTGGAGCGTGAGCACCGCCTGCCCGATGTGGATGATCTCCGCAGCCCGCTCGCCGATCGCGTGGACGCCGAGCAGCCGCCGCGTCTCGGGATCGAACAGGATCTTCAGCATCCCGACCTCGTCTCCCAGCATCTGCCCCTTGGCGAGCTCGGCGAACTTCGATCGGCCGACCTCGTAGGGAACCTTCGCCGCGGTGAGCTCTTCTTCGGTCTTCCCCACCATCGAGATCTCCGGGATCGTGTAGATGCCGTAGGGAAGAAATTCCGTCCGGCTTTCGCAGGCCGCCCCGAACATGTGGCAGCTCGCCAGTCGCCCCTGCTCCATCGACGTCGAGGCGAGGGACGGGAAACCGATGACGTCACCCGCCGCGTAGATGTGCGGCACCGCGGTCTGATAGTACTCGTTCACCTGCAGGCGCCCGCGTGCATCCGCCGCCAGCCCCGCGGCGGACAGATCCAGCAGATCGGAATTCGTCTGTCGGCCCACGCAGTAGAGCAGCGCCTCGCCGTGCACCTTCTTCCCGCTCTCGAGGTCGGCGACCACCCGCCCCCGCTCGTCGGTCCCGACCGAAACCACCTTCTCTCCGAGCCGGAAGGTTGCGCCGCGCTGGCGCATGAAATAGCTGAGTGCCTCGATCATCTCCCGGTCCACGAAATCGAGGATAGTGGGCCGCGCTTCGACGATCGTGACCTTGATGTTCAAGGCGGTGACCATCGACGCGTACTCGAGACCGATGACCCCTGCGCCGACGACGATGAGCTCGCGCGGCAGCCGATCAGCGCGCAGCAGCTGATCCGAGTCGAAGATTCGCCGGCCATCCAGCGGAATCGTCGGGCTGGAAGCGGGACGCGTTCCGCAGGCGATCAGAAACCGATCTCCGCGGACCAGCAGGGCGCCCTCCTCGGCCGCGACCTCCAGGGTGTTCGGATCGACGAACCGCGCCGTTCCGTGCACCATGGTCACGGCGTTGCGCTTCAGCTGAGACCGGACGACCTCCAGCTCCCTCGCGAGCACGGCCTGGACTCGAAAGGTCAGGTCGGCGACGGAGATCTCGTCCTTGACGGTGTAGTCGCGGCCGTAGAAGGCCCGCTGCCCCAGGCCCGAGAGATAGAGGATCGCTTCGCGCAGGGTCTTGGACGGGATGGTTCCGGTGTGGAGGCAGACGCCGCCGACCATCGTCTTGCGATCGATGATCGCGACGCGCTTGCCGAGCTTCGCCGCGGCAATCGCCCCCTTCTGGCCCGCCGGACCGGACCCGATGACGATGAGGTCGTACGAATGATTCTCCACGCCGCGTGAGCCTCCCGGAGAGTGTATCCAACCCTGGCAACCCCCTCCGCAGAAGGCCGCCTCAGGACTGGACAGGCGCGGGCGGCTTCGCCCGCGGCAGGCGAGCCGTCGGCAACGGAGCCTCCGCGCACAGGGCGAGCACGGCGCGTCCAATGGCGAGGGGCCGGCTCTCCGAATGGGCGACGGTCAGCCGGCGGCGCGAAGGCGCCGAGCGCCAGAGCATGCAGTAGTGCACGCCGTCGAGCGGCTGGACCTTGAAGGCGACGTCGGCCTGCGCGATGCGCCACAGGAGGAGATCGGCAGCGGCATCGTCGGTCGAGTACGGCGGCACGTGGGGCGGCGTTTCTCCGAAGACGAGCCGCGCGATCTCGCGGTCGAGGCTGGGACCCGCAAATTGTGCCATGCGCCACCTCCCGCGCCGGATGGAATCACCCGCACTTGGAGACGGCGAGAAGCCCGCGTGAATTACGAGGCGCGGAGGCGTAAGATCCGACCTCCATGGCCACCGACTCGAGTGCGCGACCCCGGCAGATTTCCGAAGACGGTGAGCGCCCCGAGACGCAGACGCATTCCTCAGCTCCGCCGGCGCGCCGCGCGCCCGCAGGCAAGCTCCGCCTGCCGCGCGGGCGTCCGCTGCGCGCGGCGATGCTCTCGGCCTTTGCCGGCGTGCTCCGGGGCGCCCGCCGGGCGGCGCGCGGGAGCGCCGAGGATCCGGTCCGCGCCGTGCACGAGTACCGCAAGGCGCTGCGCCGGGCGCGGGCCGTCGTCGCACTTCTGTCTCCCTCCCTCGGCAGACCCGCCGCGCGCGGTCTCACCGGACACCTGAAGGCGGCCTTTCGCGTCACCAACGCTTTTCGCGACGCCGACATTCTCCTGAAGACGCTCCGCGGGGTCCCGCCGGAGCCCGACGAGGATTTGCCGCGGCACGCAATCGAGGTCGCCCTCGAGCTCGAGCGCCGGCGCACGCAGGCAGAGACCGCCGAGACCCTGTCCCGGGGCGTCCGGGGGCTGGCGGCCCTCCCGGCGGCAATGGAGATCGTGCTCGATCCGGCTCTGTCCGTGCACGACGTCGAGCGTGGCCTGGCCCGCAGCCGGCGGCGGGAGCGCAGGACTCTGGCCCGGGCGCTGGAGACGGGGCGGGATGAGGACGTCCACGAATGGCGAAAGCGGGTCAAGGAGCTCCGCTACCAGCTCGAGCTGCTCGCGTCGACGGGAAGCCGGGAGCTTCGCAGGCGCGAGAAAGATCTCGGTCGCCTGGCTCAGGACCTGGGCGACGTCACGGACCTCTTCGTCCTCAAGCGCGAGATCGGGCGCCGCGAGCACGAAGGCGAAATCCCGCCGGCCAGCGGCCTCGCGGAGCGGTTGAGACGTCTCTCCACGGAGCGGTCGCGAGAGCTCCTCTCCCTCGGGTCGCAGCTCTTCGAGGAGGATCCGAAGACCTTCGCCCGCCAGGTCCTCGCCGAGCGGGGCTGAGCGGACGTGGCAGACGAGCCGCGTTCCGGTCTGCCCGACTACCACGTGCATACGTTTCGCTGCGGGCACGCAGGGGGTGCTTCGCGCGAATTCGTGCTCCGGGCGGTCGAACGGCGCCTCGGCGAGATCGCGTTCACCGACCACATCCCCCTTTACTTTCTGCCACCCGAGGCGCGGGACCCGAGACTCGCGATGCCCGAGGAAGCGCTCGAGGGCTACGTGACCGAGGTCGCCGCGCTCGCGAGCGAGTTTCGCGACCAGATCCCGGTCCGCCTCGGGATCGAGGCGGACTACGCCGAGGGCCACGAGACGGCGCTCGCAGCGTGGCTCGACCGGGCGGACTGGGATCTGGTGCTCGGTTCCGTCCACTGGGTCGCGGGCGACTGGATCGACGCGCCTGAGTCCGCCCACCGTCGGTTCGAGAGTGAGGGCGCGGAACGCCTCTATGCCGAGTACTACCGTCTCCTCGCCCGAGCGGCTGCAACGGGACTCTTCGACGTGCTGACGCACTTCGACCTTCCTAAGAAACACGGCCACCGCCCGGCCAGGGCGCTCGAAGCGGCCGAGGACGACGCCATCCAGGCGGCGCGGGCGGCGGGCTGTGCGGTCGAGGTCTCCTCTGCGGGGCTCCGCAAACCGGTGGGCGAGGCCTACCCCGAGGCCCGGCTTCTCGCCAAGCTCGTGGCTGCCGGCGTTCCGATTACGTTCTCTTCGGATGCCCACGCCCCGGCCGAGGTCGGATGGGGCTACGACCGCACGCTGGCGCTCGCCCGTGCGTGCGGGGCGAAAGAGTTCGTCACGTTCGAGAAACGGAGGAAGATTCGGCATCCCCTGCCGAGGTGAACCGGCGGCCGAGCTCACGAAAGAGATCCGCTGAGGGACGGCGCCGGCGGCGCTGGGTCGCATAGTCAACCTCGAAGAGACCGAAGCGGGGCCGCAGCCCCTCCAGCCACTCGAAGTTGTCCAGCAGAGACCAGTGGAAGTAGCCCTCCACGGGCAGCCCGCGCCCGCACTCGTGCGCGAGCACCAGCGCATGTTCGCGCAGAAAATCCCGCCGCACCCGATCGTCTTCCGTCGCGATGCCATTCTCCGTCACCAGGACGGGAAGGCTCGACGCGGCGGCGGCGCGCAAGACCCGGCCGAATCCCTCCGGATGGATCTCCCAGCCCGTCTGCGTCAGGCCGCGGCCGCGAGGATCACGATAGAAGAAATCCCCGGCAAGCCCCGGCAGCCCACGGAAGCGCAAGTGTACCCGGCTGTAATAGTTGACGCCGAGTAAGTCCGACGAGCCGGGCAGGTCCGCAATCCGGAAGACCGTGCGGCCCTCGCCCGGGAAGGCCCAGCGCATCCGGCCCGTTGCGATCGCTTCGATCATGCTCGTGTTGTACAGGGCTTCCCCATCGGTGACGAGCCGGCGATCCACCGGGTGGCCGGGCCGGTCGGGAGCGAAGTCGAGCATGTTGTGCGCGATGGCGACCCGGGCCTGCGGATCCCGGGCCTTGATGGCGGCGGCCGCGGCCGCGTGCGCGCGCAGCAGGTGCTCAAGAGCCCCGGCCGAGCGGGAAAAACTCCGGTGCCCGGGAGGAATCAGACCTGCCAGAAAGCCCCCGAGCACGAGGACCACCGGCTCGTTCAGCGTGATCCAGAGGCGGGCTCCCGGCGCCAGGGCCTCCGCCACGCGGTCGGCAAAGCGCGCGAACGTCGCGACGCTCTCCGGGCTCTCCCAGCCCCCGTTCCGCCAGAACCAGAGCGGGTGCGTGTAGTGCAGGAGCGTCACGACGGGTTCGACGCCGAGCGTCTCGAGGAATGCGACCCGGCGTGCTTCGAGGGAGAGTGCGGCCTCGTCGAACTCTCCCGGCCGCGGCTCGATCCGGCTCCATTCGACGGAGAACCTGTAGGCGTTGGCGCCGATCGACGGCAGCAGCGATAAGTCGGCCTGCCAGCGTGTGCGGTGCCCCGCCGCCTCCCCGCACCCCCGGGCGCCCGGCTTCAGCCTCCCGGCGCGCTCCCACTCGGTCCAGTCGTTCTCGACCGCCCCTTCCACCTGGTAGGCGGACGTAGCCACGCCCCAGAGAAAGGGCTTCGCGGTCCCACCCTGCCTCATGGAGACCCGCCGGAATCGAGCCGCGGCGGACCCCAACCCCTTCTCCGGAGCTTCGCTATTGGGTCAGCTCGGTCGCGTGGTGCTTGACCCAGCGCGCCTCGGCGATGAAGATCGTGTCCTCGCAGATGTTGGTCGCGAGGTCGCCGACCCGCTCGAGATTCTTCGAGATCGAGATGAGCTCCAGGCAATAGGTGATCAGGGACGGGTGTTCGGCCATGTAGGTCAGAAGCTCCCGGATGATCGAGACGTTCTTTTCGTCCAGGATGTCGTCTTTCTTGATGACCTTCTTGGCCAGCTCCGCGTCGCGGTTGACGAAGGCGTCGAGCGACTGCTTGAGCATCGACATCGCGACCTCGGCCATGTACGGAATGTCGATGAAGGGCTTGAAGGGCTTCTGCCCGGACAGGCGGAGCGCGCCCTCGGCAATGTTGACCGCGTGGTCTCCGATGCGTTCGAGGTCGTTGTTGATCTTCAAGGCAGCGACGAGAAAGCGCAGATCCACCGCAACGGGCTGCTGCAGCGCGAGCAGTTGAACGGCCTGCTCCTCGACCGTCATCTCCATGCGGTCGATCTCGGAGTCGCTCGCGATGACGTCTTCCGCCTTCTTCTCGTCGGCCTCGATCAGCGCCTCGATGGCGTGCTGGATCTGCCTCTCGACCTCCCCGCCGAGCAGGATGAGGTTTCGGCGCAGTTCCTCGAGTTGTTCCGCGAAGTGCTCCTTCATCGTCCTTCCTTCCTTCCGGCTGCCTAGCCCCAGAGCGCCTCGGCGGAGAGAATTTCGAGGTCTTTCTGGTGGACCTTTTGCTCCCGCTCGGCCGGCACGGCGCGGATCGAGAAGCGCCGGTCGAACACACGCTCGAAGAGGTCGGCCTTGTCCCGGGCCGCCGTCAGCTCCGCCTCGCAGTCGGCGCGCGCCGCGGCGGTCATCTCGATCCGGCGAGCCCGGATGCGGCACTCGACCCCCGTGACGAGCTGGCGGTGGCTCCGGTCCAGCCCGTCGGCGATGCGCACGATCGCGGCCAGCTTGGCAACGACGGGCCGCAGGTAGGGGTCGAGCCGCCTCCAGTTCTCGTGGCGCTCCTTGGGGCCTCCCCCCTTGTGGTACCGCGCGATCGAGCCGAGCACCTCGACTTCTTCGGAGGAGAACCCGGTCAGCTCCCCGTGGGTGATCAGGTAGTACGAGTGTCGCTGGTGCTTCGTGTAGCCGATGTGGCAGCCGATGTCGTGAAGCAGCGCCCCGTACTGGAGCCATTCGCGCTCGGTCGCCGAGAGCTGGTGGAGGGGGTGCGTGTGGTCGAAGATCTCGAGAGCCAGCCGGGCGACGTGCGCGGCGTGCAGCACCTCCACGTTGCCCCGCCGCAGCAGCCGGTCGATCGAGCGCGCCCGCACATCCCGGTCCAGTGCTCGCTTCTGGCCCTGGCGGGACAGGTGGTCCAGAAGGATCCCCTCCCGTAGCCCTCGCTCTCCCACGACGATTCCCTTGGCGCCCGTTCGCTTCAAGATCCAGGCGAGCAGGATGCCGCCGGGAACCGCGATGTCGCGCCGGCGGGGATCCAGGCCCGGCACTCGAAGCTTTTCGCGCGCGTTGGTGCGGCGTAGCAGCCGATTCACCTTCTTCAAGCCGTCGCGGGTCAGGGTCCGGTGTCCCGTGGGTGTCGCCTCCCGGCCGAGAATCGCCGCCTCGTGAACCAGGGAGAGGGACTGGATGGTTCCGGAGGAGCCCACGCAGGTCTTGAAGCCCGTCCGCCGTACTTTCTCGACCGCCTTCCGGGCGGCCGCTCGAATCGCCTTCTTCATGGCGCGGCGATCCCGCTCGCTCGGCGGGTCGCTGCGGGAAAACCGGTCGGAGAGGCGGACGACGCCGAGCGGCAGGCTCTCCGTGAGGCGGACGCGCGAGCCCTCGGAGATGACGAACTCGGTGGACCCGCCGCCGATGTCGATCAGGAAGAGCGGATCGAACCGCGCGGGAAACTCGCTGCGAACCCCCAGGTTGATCAGCCGCGCCTCCTCCTCGCCCGAGACCACGTCCACGGTTACGCCCGTTCGCCGACGGACCGCTTCCAGAAACTCGCCGGAATTGGTGGCCTCCCGCACCGCGCACGTCGCGACGGTCCGCACGAGCTCCGCTCCAGCCGACCGGATCGAGCGGAGGAACTGCTCGACCGCCGAAACGCCTGCCTCGATGGCCTCCTCCGACAGCCGGCCGGTTGCCAGCGTTTCGCTGCCGAGGCGCACGAGCGCCTTCTCGCGGGAGAGGATCTGCATGGAGCCATCGTCCTCCACGGAGGCGATGAGGAGCTTGATGGTGTTCGTGCCGATGTCGATGGCGGCCAGTTGGTTCACGGCGGGACGATTCTCGCGGGAGGACCCTTGACCGCCCTGAAGGGGACGTGAAATCCGCTTGAAGGGAATCGGCGTCTTGATGTTTCTATAATAACGCCCCGTGCGCCACGCGGATACATTCTGGGAGCGGAGAAAGCTTCGTCTCGAGAAATCCTGGAGGCTGCTGCGTCGCGGATCGCCGGAAGCAGTCTCCGAGTTGCGTACGGCCTTCGCCCTGATCGCGGCGGCCGCGGATGCCGGCGGCGATCGACGGCTTGCCAAGCGGGCCCAGAAGCTCGCGCGGCGGTTCCGCTCGTCCGAGAAGATCGAGAAGCACCGCAAGCTCCTTTCCCGCCTGCAGGCACTGGGGCTGCTCTCGCCGGAATCTGCCGCAAGCCTCGACGTTCGCTGGGAGGAGCGCGCCCGCAAGCGGCTGGACCGCGGCATGCGGGCGACCCAGGGACGTCCCATCCGTCGGTTTCGGCGAGCCCTCGCGCGCCGAGGCCGCCGCGCCCGGAAGGATCTCGGGCGGTCGCTTCAAAAGGCGCTCCGGCGCAACGGGCGCCGGCTCGAGCCGCCGTCGCCGGAGTCGAGCGACCGAGCCATGCGCCGCTTGGGACGCGTCCTCGCCCGCCGCGCGGCGCTGGCTCAAGCGCTCTCGGAGACCGGTGGGGCGCAGGCGCACGAGCCTCTCGGGGGCCCGCGCATCGCCCGGAACGCCTTGGAACGGTGGAGCGAGATCCGAGCCTTCGGCCGGCGCATCCACCGGGAACGGCGCGATGCGGAGAGCCGCGGCGCCGTGACGCTCGCCTCGGAGCTCGACCGTCTGATCTCGGCCGTCGACGCCTCGCTCGTCAGAGCCCGGCGGGAGGCGGTGAAGAGCGTTCGGGCCGCCTCCAACGTCGTCGCCTTCGAGCGGCGCCGCAGCGCCTGAACCGGACCCGGCTCAGCGTCCGGGAAACCGAAAGGGAGCCTCGGGCAGGCTCGGCGCCAGAAACCAGTTTTCGTCGCACTCGAGCCGCAGCACGCCCCGCCGACGGGCGTCCTCGATCAGCAGGCTTCGCAGTCCGGTCTCGCTCTCGGCCACCCGAGGGCAGGCCCTCCACACCGCATATCCGCCTCCCCCAGCCGCGCGGTAGGAGTTCAAAGCCACGAGAAACGTGTCCTCGGCATTGACGGGCCGGCCGCCGCGCCTGAGGAAGAGCACACGATTTCCTTCCGGGCGCGTGGGGTCGAGCGCGTACTCGGCTCCGTCGAGGGTGTCGCAGTTGTAACCCCAGACCGCGGGATTTCGCTTCCAGGACGGCTTCCGCCCGGAGAACTCGATGCCCGACACGCAGCGTGCCGCCGTTTCGAGCGCTTCCCGCACCTGGCTTCCTGTGGCCCGAACCGTCACGAGGGTGTTCTCGTAGGGGTAGAAGGCCCAGATCTGGCGGATCGTCAGAGGACCGGCCGGCCAGGGCACGAGCGTGCCGGGCAGCAGGGATGCGAATGACAGATCCGCCCGGCCGGCCTCCCGCTGGACGCGGTGCAGCCAGTCCACGATCGGCGTGTCCTGCGTGCGGGCCTCGCGGGCCGAGAGAGGCTCGGACAGACGTGCCACGGTCCGGGCGAGCCTGGCCATCGCCCCCTCGTGCGACGGGAGGGACAGCCGAACGATTTCCGGGTCTGGTTCGACGGCCTTCATCGGGAGACTCGCCCCCTTGACCGCGACGACCGACCAGGCACGCCCCGACCGCGACAGTGTCACGTCGAACCGGGTCAGCGTGTTTCCGAACCGTCCCGGCTGAGAGACCCACGCAGACCCGAGCCTGCGCGGGCCGATGACGGTGTGCGTATGCCCGGTCAGCAACAGATCGATTCCCTCGACACCGGTGGCGAGGGCATAGGCCTGGTTTTCTTGCGCGTTGCCCCGTTCGGCTCCCGACTCGAGATCGCGCTCGAACCCCTCGTGTGCCAGCACGACGACCAGGTCGCACCGCTCCTTCTCCCGCAGGAGCGGGACGAACCGCCGGGCGGCCGTCACAGAATCGACGAACCGCAGGCCCGGGATCCGCGACGGGGACTCCCAGGAGGGTACCCGCGGCGTCGTCAGCCCCAGAATCCCGACGCGCACTCCGCCGACCGTGCGAACCACATACGGAGGGAAGGCCGCGCTGCCACTTTCCTCCAGGACGTTTGCCGAAAGAAACGGGAAGGATGCCTGCGCCCGCGAGCGGGCCAGCCTTTCCCTGCCGAAATCGAACTCGTGGTTTCCGACCGCCATCGCGTCGTATCCCATGCGGTCCATGGCGGCGACAATCGGGTCGGCCTCCCCGGACTTTCCCGTAAGGCCCAGCGCCTCCTCGGGCGCGCCCTGAATCGTGTCCCCGGAGTCGAGCAGCAGCACGGAATTTCCCTCCGCCCGGATCGCCGCGACGGCTGTCGCGATCCGCGCCAGGCCCTCGCCGAAGTCTCGGTTTGCGAGCGCATCCAGGGGGTGCACACGGCCGTGAAGATCCGAGGTGTGCAGGAGAGTGACGGTGATGCTCGCCGGGCGCGCCCCGGGGGCGAAGCCGCCCGCGCTCAGAACGGCAACGAAGAGAGAAAGCAACTGCGTCAGCGCGAATTTTCGACGAATGGCGCGTTGGCCTCCGCAATCGCGAGCTTAGCCGAACTAGAATGCCGCCGCATGAAAGCGCGCCCGAAAACGAGCGCGGCCCGCCGGCGCTCCCGGGGCGCCGCGCGCGAGACCGACGAGCAAAAGAAGCGAAGAGTCCGGCAGATCCTGCGGCGGCTGACGAAGACCTATCCGGACGCCCGCTGTGCGTTGAACTTCGGCAGCCCGCTGGAGCTGCTCGTCGCCACGATCCTCTCGGCCCAGTGCACCGATGTGCGCGTGAATCAGGTGACCCCCGCGCTCTTCCAGAAGTACCGTACGGCCGCCGACTATGCGCGGGCCGCGCCGGGCGAGCTCGAGCGGGACATCCGGCAGACGGGCTTCTTCAACGCGAAAGCGAGGAGTCTTCGCCGCGCCGGGGCCGCGATCGCCGCGGAGCACGGAGGGAGAGTCCCGGACACGATGGAGGAGCTTCTCCGGTTGCCCGGTGTGGGTCGCAAGACGGCCAACGTGGTCCTGGGAAACGCCTTCGGGAAGGCCGAGGGCTTCGTGGTCGACACGCACATCGGGCGCCTGGCGCGCCGCATGGGCTTGACCCGGCAGACCGACCCGGTCAAGATCGAGCAGGACTTGAACGCACTCGTGCCCCGCTCGAGGCGCACGCTCGCGGCACACCTTCTGATCTTCCACGGCCGTCAGATCTGTCAGGCGCGCAAGCCCCGGTGCGAGGCGTGCCCGGTGCTCGCCCTCTGTCCGCGGATCGGCGTCGGCTGAGAGAGCGCCGAGCGCGTCGTCGTCGGAGCCCCGAGCAGATGGGAGACGCCTTGCCGGCGCTGATTCGAGCCTCAAGACCGAACCTCATCCGAGACGTCAAAAGCCAATGAAAACCGGGCTGGCCGGAGTTTTCCGAAGACTCGGCGGAAAACCCTGTCGAAATGCCTGTGGAAAGCGGCGAAAAACCGGCAAACCGGGCGGTCGCCGAACGGATTGCACCGACTCCTGTGCGAAGGCGCAACCGTCTTTCCCATGAACAATTTAGAAAGTTGCGCCGGAGTTTCGCTCGAGCGGGCGAATCCGGCCGGCAGGCCGGGAATCGATTTCCACACGGCCAACCGCTTCGCGGGCTTGAACTTAAAGCGGCGCTAACCCCCGGGCCTGTATTCCCCGTAGACCGTCTTCAGGGCGGCGACGATCTCTCCCACGGTCGCGCCGCGGGTCACGGCGGAGACGATCGCGGGCATGACGTTGCGGTCCTCCGCAGCATCCTTTCGCACCGAATCGAGCGCCGCGGAGACCCGCCGGGCATCCCTCGAAGCGCGGAAGGCAGCGAGGCGCTCGATCTGCTCGCGCTCGATCCCTGGATCGACCGACAGAAGCACGGGTGTTCCCATCTCGTCTTCGCGGTAGGCATTGACGCCGACGACGATCCGCTCGCCCCGCTCGATCTCTCGCTGGGCCGCGTAGGCCGCCTCTTCGATTTCGCGCGAGAGAAATCCGTTCTCGATGGCGGCCACGGCCCCCCCCATCTCGTCAATTTTCGCGATCAACGCCCGCGCGCGCGCGCGGATCTCCTCGGTCCACTCCTCGACGAGCGTGGAGCCGCCCAGAGGATCGACCACGTCCGCGACCCCCGACTCGGCCGCGATCACCTGCTGTGTGCGCAGGGCCAGGCGCGCCGACCGCTCCGTGGGCAGCGCCAGCGCCTCGTCGAAGGCGTTCGTGTGAAGAGACTGGGTCCCCCCGAGAACGGCGGCCAGCGCCTGCAGGGCCACACGCACGATGTTGACGTCGGTTTGCTGGGCGGTCAGGGTCGAGCCGGCCGTCTGCGTGTGGAATCGCATCCTCCAGGAGCGAGGGTCGGCCGCCCGGAACCGTTCGCGCATGATCTCGGCCCAGAGGCCGCGCGCGGCCCGGAATTTCGCCACTTCTTCGAGAAGGTTCGAGTGCGCGTTGAAGAAGAACGAGAGGCGTGGGGCGAAGTCATCCACCGCGAGCCCCCGCGCGAGCGCCGCTTCGACGTAGGCGATACCGTTCGACAGGGTGAAGGCGACCTCCTGGACCGCGGTCGAGCCGGCCTCTCGAATGTGGTATCCCGAGATCGAGATCGTGTTCCAGCGGGGCACCTCGCGGCCGCAGAACTCGAAGATGTCCGTCGTGATCTTGAGCGATTCCCTCGGCGGAAAGATGTAGGTGCCGCGCGCCGAATATTCCTTCAGGAGGTCGTTCTGCACCGTGCCGGAGAGGGCCGACCAGTCGACACCCCTTTCCCGGGAAACCGCGAGCAGCTGCGCGAGCAGGATCGCGGCCGTCGCGTTGATCGTCATGGAAATGGAGACCTCCGAGAGCGGCAGACTCTCGGTGAGCAGCCGCATGTCCTCGATCGACGCGACGGCGACGCCGACTTTGCCGACCTCGCCGCGGGCCGCGGGGTCATCGGAGTCGTAGCCCATCTGCGTCGGCAAGTCGAAGGCGAACGACAGCCCGGTCTGGCCCCGCTCGAGGAGGTACCGGAAACGGCGGTTGGACTCGCGCGCGCTGCCGAAACCCGCGTACTGGCGCATGGTCCAGTAGCGTGCGCGGTACATCTGCGCAGAGATCCCGCGCGTGAAGGGGTACTCTCCCGGAGCGGGCTCGCCGTAGTGAGGACGAATCGGGATGCCCGAACCCGTCTGCACCGGGACCGGGGGGCGGCCCGGCGCCCGACCGACGCCCTCTCCCTGGCGATCCTTCCGTGGCACGGGCGGATTCTGGCACAGCGCCCCGCCGGCCTGCCGCGCCGCGCGAGCCCCGCTCGGGCTAGAATAGAGAGACGAACTTGAACCCCAGATTGACCGGCCGGCTGGAGGTCTTTGGCTTTGCCGACCTCCTGCAATGGATGGAGCTGAATCGCCGCACCGGGCGCCTCACGCTCGAGCACGGGCGCGATCGGAGGATCCTCGACTGGCGCGAGGGCCAGATCGTCTATGTCTCGGGCTCCCAACCCCGGCACCGTCTGGGCGTTCATCTGCTGCGCAGCGGCGCCCTTCCCGCCGCGACCCTCTACGAGCTGCTTGCCCGAAATTTCACGAGCCAGGAGAACCTGACGCGCCTGATCCTCGAGGCCGGACACGACACGCTGGACGGGCTGTCGCTGCGCGTCGAGGAGCTCGCCCGCAAGCTTCTCTACGAAACCTTCGAGTGGCGCGAGGCCCATTTCGAGTACGACCCCGATTTCCGGGTTCAGCCGATCCTGCGAATCGGCCTGTCCTTGAGGGGTCAGGCCCTCGCCTTCGAAGGGGTCAAGGCCTTGGACGACAACACGAGGCGCCGGCGCCGCACGGCATCGTCGGGCGTTGCCGAGACCCCGATTCTGCCCTTCGAGTCTTCCGAGGCCGACGAACGGTTCTGGGAGATTCTCGAGAGGATCGGGACACCGATCCATCCGGAAGAAACCCGCGTGGCCCACAAGCAGTTTCACGACTTTACGCGGCGGCTGCGCGACCGCTCCGCCCGGCACGTGGTCATGCACCCGGTCCACGAGGACACCGCTCACCTGCTCCTCCAGATTCTCAAGAAGTCGCCCGTGGACGTCTCGGCGGTGATCCCGGTGGCCGCCCTCGACCCCTACCTGACGCTCGACCTCCTGATCCTGGCCAACGCCCTCTCGGTCGATCGCGACAACTCGGTCGGAACGGCCCCGGACGCGATCCACCGCGTGGGAGCGCGCGCCGTCAGCGTGCTCATCGACCGTCTTTCGGGGCTCGATTTCCCGACCATTCCCGAGAGTGACAGGCCCGCTCGGGTGCTCCGCCGCGCCGCGGTCGCAGCGGCGGTCGCCGCGGGACGTTACGCGGAGCGTTACACGATCACCCGCGAGCGCGGCTACACCCTGGGTCTGCTGCACATGATCGCCTACGCAGAGATGCTCGAGATTCTCCGCGAAATCGATTTCCCGTCGGGTCCCTTCCGGGCCGCCGCCCTGGAAGCCTTCCGTCCCGCCATGGGCGCCGCACTGGCCGAGAGCTGGGGGCTCCCCATCGACTTCGAGTCGGTCATCTCCGACGATGGATCCGAGCCGTCCGCGGCTGCCGCGCTCGTGCGGACGGCCCGGGCAGCCGTCCCGTCCTGCGCGATCGGTTCCGTATCCGCCGAGCCGGTCGAGATGCTCTGGACAGACGAAATCGCCCAGGAGGTCAACGTCGTCTTCGACTTCCTGGGACTGGAGGCGGTCGAGGTCAGGGCCCCCTGATCCGCCCCCTCCTCAAGACGTCCTAAAAACAGGACTCGAGCGGAATCGGGCACCGCGCCGCCGCGTTTGATAGCGTCGGGATGGTGAGCCAATGAAAAAGTCGATGCTTCCAGCCCTCATGGCGATTGCCTCGGTGGCTCTCGCACAGCAGAGCTCCCCCGCTCCGCCACAGGGGGTTCCCGTCTTCAAGGAATCAGTCGAAGTGCGGGTCATGGATCTGGACGTCTCCGTCACCGATTCGAAGGGCGAGCCCGTTCCGGACCTGACCCGGCAGGACTTCGCCGTGAAGGTCGGCGGCCGCCCGGTCCCGATCGACTACTTCGCCCGCGTGGACGCAGGCACGATTCACGCGCCAGATCTCTCGGCGGCCTCGCCCGACCGCGTGCTCGACATCTACAAGAGCGGCGGCGAGGCCTTCGTGCCGAGGCACTTCCTCATCTACGTCGATTCGAGCGACCTGTCGCCCGGGTATCGCAATCGGGCGCTCGACCAGTTGAAGGACTTCGTCACGCGCCTCGGGCCCACCGACACGGCGCGGGTCGTGCTCTTCGACCGGCGCTCCAAGGAGTTGACGGACTGGACCTCTTCGAAAGAGACGCTGATCGAGGCCATCTCTTCCATGGAGAAGGGCGTCGGAATGTCCCGTCTGCAGAATCAGATGCAGACTGTGTCCCAGATCGACGGAACCCGGTCCCGATCGTCCCGGCAGTTCCTGGCCCGCAACTACTCGGACCAGGAGGCGCTACAGGTCGCGACCATGGTCAATGACATGCAGGCGCAGCTCTCGACCCTGACGCCGCTGCCCGGCAAGAAGGCGTTCCTCTTCGTTTCGGGCAGCCTTCCGATGCAGCCGGGCCAGACGATGTACTACTACGCCGCCGGGGCCAACCAGGGAATCAACAGCCTGGCGCCTTTCGACGACCGGCAGGTCGGCATCCGGATCGAGAACCTCGCCAAGCTCGCCAACGCGGACGAGGTGACCTTCTACACGATCGATGCCTGGGGGCTCACGGCCGAAGGCGGCACGGCGGCGGCGAGTTCCGCCGCCCTCGACCCGCTCTCCAACCGGCCCGGCGTCTCCTTCTTCGCGCGCCAGAACGCGCAGTCGGGCCTGCTTTCGCTTGCGGTCAACACCGGCGGAATCGCGATGATCAACTCGAACGATTTTCAGGGCGGCCTCTCGAAGATCTACCAGGACTCCTCGACCTATTACTCGATCGGCATCAACCTCTCGAGCCTCCCTGCCGCGGCGTACCAGGACATCCAGGTCACCGTGAACCGGCCAGGCGTCAACGTCCGCTATCGCCGCGGATATGCCGTGCGATCCAACGACGAGCGGGCTCGCGACATCACGCGGGCCGGCCTGATGGCCAATGTTTCCTACAAGTCCTTCCCGGTGAAGCTCCAGCTCGGACCCGCGACGAAGGCCAAGAAACAGTACGACCAGCCCGTCATGGTGATGATGCCCGTCTCGGCGCTGACCTTTCTACCGGAGGGAGATTCCGAGAAGGCCGGTGCGGAGATCTACATGGGCGTGGTGGACGAGGACGGCCGAACGAGCGACATCGCACGGGAAGAGGCGTCGTTCACGCAACCCAAGGACACGCCCCCAGACGCGATCTTGAGCTACCCGATGACTCTTCAGATGCGCAAGGGAAACTCGCGCATCATCGTCAACGTCCGCGACAAGGCCACCGGAAAAATCGGGACCGCTCGGGCCGACGTCCACATCGAGTAATCGGGCCGGCCGGCGTCACCCTCGGATCAGCGGATTCGGAAGTCCGCCGAGCGCAGGACGTACTTGTCGGGAGGCGACACGCCGTCGCGCACCATCACGTACAGCCGGTAGTCGCCGGGGGCCATCCCCTTCAGGGGCATCCCGAAGCCGCAGAACGACCGGCCGGGCGCGAAGAAGTCGAGCTTCGCCGGAAACGGCCGGCGCTGGCTGACGGTGTCGGCCCCCCGCCGAAGGCGTGTTTCCAGGGTGACCTTGGCCGGGTCGGGAGGGTTCGCCACTTCCAGAAAGAACCAGAGGTTCTCCGACGCCGAAAACGTCGCGTCGGCCCCCGGCGGGATGACCGCGGCGCCGACTCCGAAGGGCGCCGACGCATCCGCCTCGTCGCGCGCGGCCTGGCCGCGGGAGAGCACGAGCGAGGAGACGGAAAGACCGGATGCGAGATCCGGAACCGTGATGCGGGCCGCCGCCGAGGCGACGGCCCGGGAGCCTTCGCCCTCCGTGACGGCGAAGACCGCATCGTAGGAGCCCGGCGGAAGCACCAGGCGGCGCAGGATGACGTCCCCGGGAACGGACGTGGAGAAGGCGTCGGAAGGCAGGGCGGGCTCCGAAAGAGACGCCACCTCCTCTCCGCCGTTCTCCTTGCGGATCAGGCCGTGGAGGACCCGCTTGCCCGAGCCCGGGGACGCCGGCGGGAGCGAAAACCACACGAGCGTCTCTGGCGGCCCGGCGTCGTGCCAGAGTACCGCGTCGCCGAAGACCGCGTCTGCGGACCGGTTCGAGCCCGGGGCCTCCTCGAGGAGCTTCCTCTGCCCCGCATCGAGGGCGGTTCGCGGGAGGGCGGCGCTCAGCACCGGGGCCGGAGCCGGGGCGGCACCTGCGGGCGCCGGGGCGGATTCCTCGAGCGCAGGGGCGCTCTCGGTGGGGCCTCCCGGGATCAGGTCGGGGTTGACGATCGTCAGGCGGGCGATCTTCTCGCGCAGATCGTTGACCAGGCCCGGAGCCTGCACGGAGTCGGAATGCCGGTTCGGCTCGACCATGATCTCGATCTCGAGCGAGGGCCGGCCGAGGGCCTCGAGGATACGGGGCGTTCGATCCCTGTCGTAGATCCACGTGGAAAGCGTCTCGGTGCCCTCGAGCGGACCGGTCAGGACGCCGCGGCGCGGCGCCGCTGGTGGGGGTGCGTGCGAGTCACGTACGCGCGCGGGACTGCCGAAGACGATGAAGACGTACCCGCGCGCCGTCCGGGAACCCGGGGTCTTCTCGATCGGGAAGCGCTGATCGGCCACGCGGATGCGGCCGAGGACAACGTCCCTGAATTCGTTCTTTTCCGTGCCGGGCGAAGGGTCGCGCTTCAGCCAGTAGCGCTCCTGGAAGGAGGCTCTCGATTCACGGGAGTCGAGAGCCTTCCACTCCGCGCGTTCCTCCGACGTCAGGAAGTAGGCCTCCGGCGAGTCGGCCCAGTCCTCGCTCCCCGGCCTGGGCTGCGCGAAACCGGGCGCGGGCAGCGCCAGAACAAGTGCCAGCGTCATCCCCGGCAGGATTCTGCGCATGAGGTTCATTCTCCTCCGGCCAGTCACGACGGGTGCCCAAAAAAGGCGAGGGGCCCCTCGGCGGGGCCCCTCCGTGAGCCGATGACCTAGCGCGACGCGCTAGAAGCGAACAAGGGCGGTGAACCGGTAGGTGCGGGGCGCCTGGAGAGCCGTGCGAGTGCGCGCAAGACCCAGATTCGGTCCCGGTGTCAGCGTGATCGAGGTCGAGTTGTTGCGAAGGACCGGCTGCTGGTTGGTGAAGTTGAAGACCTCTCCCTTGACGCCGATCTCGATCGGCCCGCCCACGATCGAGTAGGAGTTGTTGCCGAGCGGCTTGAACAGGGCCTCCAGAGAGAAGTTTGCCTGATAGGAGGTCGGTGTCCGCTGCGTCTTGTCGGAAGCATAGTAGTAGTTGGCGTTCGTGCCGTCCGGGAGTCTGAAGGTGCGCTGGGGCGCGTAGGGAATGCCCGACAAGAGAACAACCGAGGGCGCCGCCGTCAGGTTGAGCCAAGGAAAGTTCCAGGTGTACGCCGTGAAGGCGTTCAGGATGCTCGTCCTATCGTACGGCCCGTAGCCCTGCTGGTTCGTGTTGGCGGCGACGGCGCAGTCGATCGGACCGACGCCGGTGACATTGCAGGTACTCCCCGGGAAGTCGTAGAGTTGCGTGACAAGCTGCCCGGCGCCGTTCGGGAACTGATTCCCGTAGGTGCGGCCCAGAGTGTAGTTCAACAGAGCCTGCCAGTTGTTGCTGAAACGCTTCTCGAAGGTGAGCTCGATCGCTTTGTATGAGCGGTTGACCTGACTGGTCGGGAAGTTCTCCGGGGTCGTGATCTCCTGATTCCCGTCGAAGTGCTTGACGTCGTCGATCAGGTTGTACCACTTGCTATAGATGCCGCGAGCACTGACCGCCATCGTGTTGCCGATCTGGCGCTGGATCGCGACGTTGAACTGGTTGGAGTAGGAAGGCTTGAGGTCGGTATTGACCGGCTGGTTGTTGCCCCCCACGATGACCGTGTGGTCAAACACGAATTCTGACCCGTCCCAAAAATAGATGTTCTTGTTCACTTCCTGCGGAACACCCGCGTAGATCGAGTCGGCGAGGTTCTGGACGACCCACTGGTAGTAGGTGCCGAATCCCGCCGAAACCAGGGTCTTGCCGTCCCCGGTGACGTCCCAGGAGGCCGACAGGCGCGGGGACCAGTTGGTGGAATCGAGCACGACGCCGCCAAGATCGCTGTCCGCGGTCTGCCAGTCCACGCGCACGCCGAGGTTCGCCGACAGGCGGCCCGCCTCGAACTTCTCGAGACCGTAAAAGCCCCAGATCTTTCCGCGCGAAGTCGAGGATTGCGGGTTGATGAACTGGTCCCATTCGTCTCCGACCTGGAAGTTCTGGTCGGCGGGGCTCAGGTTCGGGTTGTACTGGGTGATGTAGTAGACGTTGTTGGTCGGATACTGGAAGTCGCTCACCGAGCGCAGCTGCTGGTAGTCGACACCGAGCTTGAACTGCGCGGCATTGCCGAAGAGCTCGTGGTAGAGCGATCCCGAGAGGTTGGCCTGCGTGCGCGGACGATCGACGATTCCGGTGAACGTCGCGCCGTTGTAATACAGCTGGTCGACACCTGAGTAGTAGGGGGTCCCGTCTCCGGAGTACGGCGCGACGGTGATGTTGCCAGCCTGGTTCGACCAATGGGCCTCGGCCGAGACACGCGAACCGAAGACCCCCGACCAGTGAATCGACCCGAGGCATCCGAGACCGCTGCAGGCGTTCTGACTCTGTGCGGTCAGGGCTCCGAGGTCTGCCGAAGCGCCCCAGTAGTCCACGACGAAGCCCGTAATCGGGTCGCTGTTGAATTGAGCGGTCAGCAGCTGAGACGGAGTGATCTGGGCGGTCAGCTTGCCGTCCCAAAGGCGCGTGCTGGTCACCTGCGTGTAGCTCTGGCCCGTTTGATCCGGATAGACGGCTGAGGTCGCCGTCTGCCGCGGGGGGGCGGTGTTGTTGACCCACTCGTAGGCCCCGAAGAACCAGATGTGGTCCTGCCAGATCGGCCCGCCGAGGGTCGCCGCGTTGTCGTCGACCAGGACGTCCGCCTTGGTTCGGGCCCAGGGAGCGCCGCACGGAGCGGGCTGGTCCGGAAGGCTGCAGTTGGTCGCGTTGACGCCCTTGTTCTGCGAATTCCAGTTGTCGTTGGTCAGGATCGCCTTGAAGGAGCCGTGGAGCTGATTGGTGCCGGACTTGGTGATCACGTTGACGTAGGCGCCCTGGGAACGCCCGTATTCGGCCGAGATCCCCGTCGTCGAGACGTTGACCTCCTGGATCGCCTCGTAGTTGAAGTTCTGGCCGAAGGTGCCCGTCGTGGTGTCGGTGGTGTCGACGCCGTCGAACAGGTACAGGTTGGTATTGGCCGTGGCGCCATGCGAATTGACGTTGGCGCCCCCGTTGATCGCCGTCACTCCGGGCGCAAAGGTGATCAGGGATTGATAGCTTCGCCCGACGGCGAGCTTCTGCGTGAGCGTCGAGTCGACTTTCGTCGTCGCGGAGGTGTTCGTCTTGTCCACGAGGGGAGTCTCACCCACGACCGTGACCGTCTCTGAAGCCGCCGCCAGCTTCAGCGTCGCGTTGATCGTCGTGGTTTTGTCCTGGGTAACGAGATTGCTCTTCGCCTCGAAGCTCTGGAAACCGGCGAGCGAGATCTTCACCGTGTAGGGTCCCGGCTGAAGCAGGGGAAAGTTGAACGCCCCGTTGGCGTCCGAAACGAGGGTGCGGGAAAAGCCTTTGTCCCCGCTCGTGAGCTCGACGGTCGCTCCCGGCAGGGCTTTCCCATCCTGGTCGAGGACCCGCCCGGAAAGCGTTCCGAGCAGGCTCCCGTCCGCCAGGAGGGGCGGGGCAGCGAGCAGCGCGACGAGCCCCAGAAGTAGTAAAGCCGCGATACTTCTTTGACGCATGCAGACTCCTTTTCGAAATTGAGACTGGTCTGGCAGAACTCCTCTCGGCTTCTTCATACGCAAGAAACTTTCCAACATAGCTTTAGTCAATATTACTGAAAACAAATGATTTAAATTAATCAACTGCGTCCATTCACCCCAGAGCATCCGATTATTTGAATCTTTATTCATATGGCCGGATGTCGCCCTCCAGGAGAGGGCAGCTCTCAAAGAAAAAGCCCCGGAGATGCGGGGCTCGTTGCAGGCGGCGAGTCCGAAGCGCTCGATCAGGCCTTCTTCTTCGGCCGGGGCTTTGGTGTGGGCTTTTCGGGAACGGGTGTCGGCACCGGAGGCATGCTTCCGTCGGGCATCAGCACGACGAAATCGCTGCTGCGGTCGAACCCCTTGAAGGCCGCCGAATCTCGCGGCGCGTTCAGATCACGAATGTTCAGCGTGAAGGTGTAGTACCCAGGTTCGAACGAGGCGAGGGGAATCTCGTTGCCGCTCGCATAGAAGTTCGGTCCGAGCGGCTGCATTTCCGCAGGAAGGGTCGTCGGCGCAAACGCCGGCTTGCCGTCGCGCAGCATCCCGAGACGCGTCATGATCCGCGGCTTGGGTGGGGGCGCGGCCGCAG
This sequence comes from uncultured Acidobacteriota bacterium, assembly GCA_963801275.1. GTDB lineage: Bacteria > Acidobacteriota > Thermoanaerobaculia > UBA5066 > Gp7-AA6 > DATBFU01. The sequence goes on from CAWDEF010000001.1 coordinate 1,160,604, forward strand.
GCGCAGGTGCCGCGGCAGCGCCGGCCGCGGGCGTAGCCTCGGGGACGGGGCCAGGGGCGGCGCTGGCGGGCGCCGCGGCCGGCAGCACGGGGTTGGCGATCGTGTAGAAGTACCAGAGCCCGTCTTCCCGCCGGAACACACCGTCTCCCCTGGGCTCGACGCGAATCGGCTTCTCCATCCCGAACACGAAGGCATCCGTGGGGCCGGGCCGCCTGGTCAGCGGCGTCAGCGTGGCCGCCAGGATGAGCGAGGAAACGTGAGTGTCGCTCGTCTTCTCGGGAATCGAAAACGACGTGGAGACCGAGGATGCGGCCGGGCCCCCTTCCGCGGGAAAGAGGCCAAACGCGCCCTTGTACTGGCCGGCCGGAAGCACGACGGAATGGTCCACGACCTTGTTCATTCCATCCTTTCCCTTCACGTCGGCTCCCGCCGCGTCCTCCCAGAAGGTGGCCGCCTCGTGCCCGTCCTCGCGGGTCACGACCCCGCCGAGCTTTAGCGCGGCCGGAGGCGGAGCGCCCTTGGCGCCGAAAGCGGTGATCTGAAAGGCATAGAACGGCTGGCCGTCGACCGTCTGGAAATCGCCTCCCCAGAAACCGGGAGCGGGTTTCTCCGACGGCTTCTGCAAGAGCGGTTCGAGAATCGCGCGCGTGGCCGCCGGCAGTTCCGCCGCAACCGGCGCGGCCGCGGCCGCCGTCCCCCCCGAGGGACCGGCTCCCGCAACGGGCGCCGCCGGCGCGACTCCCGCGACTCCGGCGGCGGGGGCGGGCAGAATCGTGTGCTCGACGACCTTCTCGATCGCCCTGTTGACCTGGGAGGCGTTGGTGAGCTCGTCCACGCCGCGCTGAGGATCGACCGCGATCCGGGCCTCAACCTCGCCGACGTCCCAGGAGGGGTCGAACTTGTCCTTGGCGTAGAGCCAGGTCTGGAGGACCGGCTCGGGCCCGGTCGGACCCGTGTCGAAGCTGCCGGCGCCCGTTGACGCACCGGCCGAGTCCGTCGGGCCCCCGCCCTGACGCTGCTCCATCACTCTGGTCGGGTTGCCGAGCGTGATGAAGATCCGGCCGCGCGCGGACTCGGAACCCTTCATACGCCGCATCTTGAACTGCAGGTCGGCGGCCTCGATTCGGCGCTCGGCCGCGTCCTTGAAGCGCTCGCCCCCTCTCTTCTTCCAGTAGTCCGCGATGAACTTCTCGGCCTCGCCGTCCGAGGTGATCTTGGCCCACTCCTGTTTCTCCGCAGGGGTCAGGAAGTAGGCCTCGGCCGATTTGGCCCAGTCCTTGAACTTGGAGAGCTGGCACAGCGCGACCGAAGCGACGAAAAAAGTCGCGGCGGCCGAAAGGGTTCTCTTCACGCAACCTCCTCTGTCGAGAGGGGGCATTCTAGTCCCAGCCGGGCGGAAAGTGGGCCCGCCCGCGCCTGGGCCTCCGGGAACCCTCAGCGCTTGCGGCGGTCGGCGGAAGCCGGAGGCGCCGCTTTGGGGATGGGCGCCAGCGCGAACCGGCGGTCGATCTGCCCGCGGCGGGTGCCCATCTCCTCACGAATGGCGGACAGCAGATCCTGGACCTCTCCCTGCATCCGCTCCATCCGTTCCTTCATGTGAAGGATGACTTCCACGCCGGCCAGGTTGACGCCGAGATCGCGGGTCAGCGTGAGAATGATCTCGAGCCGGTCGATCGTGGTCGAGTCGTAGAGGCGCGTGTTCCCCTCCGTGCGCGCCGGCCTCAGGAGGCCCTCACGCTCGTAGAGGCGAAGAGTCTGCGGGTGGATGCCGAAACGCTCGGAGATCGCTCCGATCCTGTAGACGCCCGGCCGCCCGCGGGAGCTCACCGCGCCCTCTTGGGTTCCACGGGAACCGCCTGGCCGCGATTGGCCTTGGCGGCCGTGATCTTCAGAACTCCCGCCCGCAACGTGGCCTTGATCTGAGACGGGTCCAGGGTCGCCGGCACCGCGAACTCTCGTGAGAAATTGCCGTAGATCCGCTCCATGCGAACGAAGTCTTTCGGCTCGGCGCCGTTTTCCGGACGACGGTGCCCGGTGACGCGGAGCTTCCCCTCGACCGACTCGAGCCGTACGTCTTCCAGCCTCACGCCCGGAAGCTCGATGTGCAAAATGATCTCGTCCGACGTCTCGTAGACGTCCGCCGCGGGCGACCAGAGAGCGGTCGAGAGTCCCTCATCGGGGAACTCCGTGCGGTGGATCGTCTCCTCGAAGAGACGATTCATCTTCTCCTGGATCCCGAACAGATCCTGGAGGGAGTTCCAGCGAAAGTCGCTCATCTGCGAGCCGCCAGTCTAAACCCGGAGCCGACGCGAGAGACCCGGACTGCAAGAGCTCGGGATGATCGGCGCGCGCGGCGCGCGCCGATCACTTCTTCTCCGCGTCGACGTACTCCGTGTCGATCACCTCGTCTTCCTTGGACGCGCCACCGCCGGAGCTCGCCTCGGAGCCGGCACCCGGTGCCGCCTGCGAGGCGCTGCGGTACATGACCTCGGCAAGCTTGTGCGAGGCGGTCTGCAGTCGCTCGGCCGCCGCGTTCATGGTCTCGATCCCTCCCGCCTCGAGGGCCTTCTTGGCCTCCGCCAGAGCGGACTCGAAGGAGGAAGCGTCCCCCGCGTCGAGCTTCGAGCGATTCTCGTTGAAGGACTTTTCCGTGCTGTAGATCAGGCTGTCGAGCCGATTCTTGACCTCGATTTCCTCCCGGCGCTTGCGGTCCTCTTCGGCATGCGAGGAAGCCTCGCGCACCAGGCGGTCGATCTCGTCCTTGTTCAGGCCCGAGGAGGCCGTGATCGTGATCTTCTGCTCCTTGCCCGTCCCCAGGTCCTTGGCGAACACGTTCAGGATGCCGTTGGCGTCGATGTCGAAGGTCACCTCGACCTGCGGGACGCCCCGAGGCGCGGGCGGAATGCCAATCAGGTGGAAGACGCCGATCGTCTTGTTGTCCCGCGCCATTTCCCGCTCGCCCTGAAGGACGCGGATCTCGACGGACGTCTGATTGTCCGAGGCCGTCGAAAAGGTCTCGCTCTTCTTGGTCGGGATGGTCGTGTTGCGCTCGATCAGGCGCGTCGTCACCCCGCCCAGCGTCTCGATGCCGAGCGAGAGGGGCGTGACGTCGAGCAGCAGCAGATCCTTCACGTCGCCGGCGAGCACGCCGCCCTGGATCGCGGCGCCCACGGCCACGACCTCGTCGGGGTTGACTCCCTGGTGGGGCTCCTTTCCGAAGAGCTCCTTGACGAGGGCCTGGATCCGAGGCATGCGCGTCTGGCCGCCCACGAGGACGACCTCGTCGATGTCCTTGGCTTCCAGACCGGCGTCCTTCAAGGCCTGCTTGCAGGGCCCGACGGATTTCACGATGATTTCCTCGACCAGCTGCTCGAGCTTGGCGCGCGTGAGCTTCAGCTGCAGGTGCTTGGGGCCCGAGGCATCCGCCGTGATGAACGGCAGGTTGATCTCGGACTCGACGACCGTGGAGAGCTCGATCTTCGCCTTCTCGGCGGCCTCCTTCAGGCGCTGCATCGCCATCGGATCCTTGGAGAGGTCGACTCCCTGGTCCTTCTTGAACTCCGCCAGGATCCAATCGATGATTCGCTGATCGATGTTGTCGCCGCCCAGGTGCGTGTCGCCGTTGGTGGACTTGACTTCGACGACCCCCTCGCCCACCTCGAGAATCGAGATGTCGAACGTGCCGCCACCGAAGTCGTACACGGCGATGGTCTCGTCCTTCTTCTTGTCGAGGCCGTAGGCGAGCGCGGCCGCCGTCGGCTCATTGACCAAGCGTTCCACCGTCAGACCGGCGATCTGTCCGGCGTCCTTGGTGGCCTGCCGCTGCGAGTCGTTGAAATACGCGGGCACGGTGATGACGGCGCGCGTGACCTTCTCTCCGAGGTAGGCTTCGGCAGCCTCCTTCAGCTTGTTCAGAATCATCGCCGAGATCTCCGGGGGCGAGTACTCCTTGCTGCCCGCCGAGACCCGGGCGTCGCCGTTGGCCGCAGAAACGACCTTGAACGGGACCATCTTCATTTCCTCGGTGACTTCCGAGTACTTGCGGCCCATGAACCGCTTGATCGAGAAGACGGTATTGGCGGGATTCGTGATCGCCTGCCGCTTGGCAACCTGGCCGACCAACCGCTCGCCGCTTTTGGAGAAGGCGACGACAGACGGTGTCGTCCGATTTCCTTCCGCGTTGGGAATGACGGCGGGATCTCCGCCTTCCATCACGGCGACACACGAGTTCGTGGTGCCGAGGTCGATTCCGATGATCTTGCTCATCTCTCTCTCCTTCCGCCCGGTGCCGTGCTGCATGGGATCGCCCAAAACGGCGCGGCGCCGGAATCGCGAAGGAGGAGTCTAGGATCTTAGTGTGTCTTTGTCAATAGACAATCTGTTATTTCTTAAGTCTATTGGACTCAATCTATTCCACAACTCGAACAGAAGGCTCAGTTTCCTGAGTCCTCGGCTGGCTCTTCCCAGGGCGAATCTCGGCCACCGGAGCGAGTGTGCGGTCGAAGGAGAGATCGAGGTCGATCTGGCCCCTCGCGTCTCGCCCGTAAAGGCCGAACTTGCCCTGTTCGGGACGAAGGATGTACCGATAGGACCGGCCCCAGGGGTCCTGCAACGCGCCGCGCCGAATGATTCCGCCATTGGTCAACTCCTCCAGATCGCGCGGATACCGCCCGGTCGCGTCGTAGTGAACCCGGACGGCTCTTTCGATCGCCGACAGCCGGTCGAGCGAAATCGACTTCGCGAGGACGCCGAAGGGTGAAGCTTCGGCCCGAAGGTGCAGAAGGAAGTTCCAGGGGTTGCGAGGGATTCGCCACACCGCCAGGGCCCCGAGCGCGAGGACTCCGAGCCAGAGGACAACGGCCCCCGCCGAAAGGCCGCTCGGAGCGGGCAGAGGCGCCGTGAACGCCTCCTCCGGTTCGGGCTCCTCGGCGAGGACCACCTGCGGCTCCGGCTCGGCCGCGCGGCCCTCGAGGATCAGCCCACGGTCCAGGAGGTCTGAGAGACCCTTGAGGACGTCGAAGTCGGAAAGGAAGGCCGTCTCGAGGATTTGCGAGACCGGGCGCCGGCCGTCGATCCACTGCCAAGTCTCCTGCTCGGCACGCGAGCCCGGCAGCGTCCCCTCGGCCTGAGGCTCGGAGCCCGACACGAGGCGAATCTGCTCCTTGTCGGGGGCGCGACGGAAGACCAGATCGTTTGACCGGACCTTCTCCCGCAGCCGCGGCAACTCATCGTGGATCTGGGCGGCCTCCATGAGCACCGACTCGGTAGGCACGGGCGCCATGTGGTCGGCGTCGTACTCGATCTGGCCTTCCTGGCTGAACCGGAAGCTCCCGTCTTCCCACTGGAACGCGCGCTGGAGCGTGCGGAAGATCTGCAGTCGCAGCGCCTCCTTCAGGTCCTCCGGCGTCACCATGCGCTCGCGGATCAGCAGAAAACCGAGACGCTGCTGCGTTTCCTTCTGAAGCTCGAGCGCCCGGGCGAGCTCCCGCTCGTTCAGCCGCCCGGCCCGAAGCAGCAGCTTGCCGATCTGGTTGCCCTGGCGGTGCTTCTTCGACTCGGCCGAAACGATCTGACCACCGAGAAAGGAGATCGTAATCACGTCCTCCTCGTTCTCGACGATCAGGACGCCGCTCTTTCGCTGAAGTCCCAGAACCTGGAAAATGTCGCCCAGCGAAAAGGCGCGAAGTGTCCCCTCAAGCCCCATGCGACCTCCTCCAGGCGGCGACGTTGCCGAAGATCCAGAAGAGCAGGGCCGCGCCCGCACCGGCAAACGTCAGGGGGCTCCAGAGCGGCCGGGGAGCGAGGGGGCGGATCTCGAAAAAGCTCCAGCCGATGGCTGCCGCCGCAAGAGAGAAGAAGAAGCCGAAGAGCGCCGCCAGGCCGCGGATCGGACGTTCCGAGAAGAACGCATGCGTTCCGGGCAGCAGGATCGAGAGAACGCGGCAGGCGCGATCGCGCGCCGCAATCCGACGCTGCGCCTCGCGGGTTTGCTCGACGTGCGCCTGGATCCCGGGTTCCTCCTTGCGGATTTCCAGCCGAACACAGGGGGTGCAGAAGAGGGCCGGGTCACCATACCGCTTGCAGGTGGCGCAGAAGGGTCTGCCGCAGCGCACGCACTCTCCCGCCAGGCCCTTTCGGTTCCGCCACCAGGTCCAGCCGAACGCCAGCGCCAGGGCGACGAGCGGTCCGAGGGTGGCCGGGGATCGCACCGTCGCGAGCAGACCGCGCTCGGGCAGATGGCCGGGTAAGCGACGGCTCTTCGGCTGAGAGTTCCATCGCTCGATGTGCTGTCGCGCGCGCTCGACCGAGTAGGCCGCCGGCACGACGCGTGAAAGCGTCAGGCGGCTCGACCATTCATCCACACTCGGCTCCGAAATGGCCCGCGCCTCGGCGATGGCGCGCGCCTGCCCCTGGAAGTCGTAGGACGCTCCGCGCGCCACGGAAAGGTTGTAGAGCGCCTCGGCCGCACGCGGATTGCGCTCCGCGGCGGCCGTGTAGTCGCGGATGGCCTGGGCATAGTCCCCTTCCTCGAACCGGACATTGCCGCGGTTGATCAGCGCCCGGTAGCCCCTCGCGTCCGCAGCGACGGCGCGGTCGTAGGACTCGATGGCCCTCTGGCTGTCGCCCGTGCGCTGGGCGTACATACCGAGAAGGAACCACACGTCCGGATCGTCCGCGAAGACGGAAGCGGCCTGACGCAATCCGTCCTGTGCCGCGCCGTCCTCCCGCTGCTCCTCCAGGTCCACGGCCGCCACGTACAACGGAGAGCGGCGGATGATGTTCTCGCGGCCTATCCACGCCGAGAGGGAGGGCGCGAGCGCCATCAGGACGAGACCCGCAGACAGGCAGCCGCGCTCCCGGTGCGTCAGGTAGGGGAACGCGATCACGGCCCACCACAGGAGCAGCCAGTACGGCCCGAGCCCGGCACCGAGCGGCAGGCCCAGCACCAGCAGGACGAACGGCAGCCCCGCGCCGCCTCCGAGCCGGTGCGACGCCGCTTCCATCAGGTCGTGGGCGAGCCGCGGTCCGCTTCGCCAGAGAAGGATGAGGATGGCGGCGAGGGTCGCCGCCGAGAAAGCAATCGCGCTCCAGAGGGCGAGGGAGGAAAAGAGCGCGAACCGCGCCTCCCGCGTCTGCAAGAGCGCACCGGCGGCTTCGGGGAGGAGCCCGAGCGCCGTCCCGAACTCCCGCCGGCGGACGAGGAATCCGATCCGCGACGCCACCGCGTCGAAGCTCGTCCCGTCGAGCGCGATAGCCGCGTCGTAGGCCCGCGCCGCCCGGGCCAGATGTCCCTGGTGCTCCGCCTCGCGGCCCTGGTAAACCGCCGTGCGGGAAAAATCGGACAGGTATCGCACGCCGACGGCCTGCGCGGCGCGACGCAAGCGCAGGAGCGACCTGTTCGCCCCCGAATCGTCGTCCTCGAGCAGCGCGTTCAAGAACTCAAACCAGCTCGCGCGGTACAGGCCGCGCGTGACCGGCGGCGGGAGAGGCGAGACGGGCTCCTGCGCGGGGGCGACGGGCCCGAGCGTCGCGGCAACCAGAAGCAGGGACAGCACCCGGAAGTGCCGTCGGCCCGGCAGCCGCTCAGCGACCGGGCGGACGGCTCACCTCCACAAAAGCGAGGCGCAGATCGTAGAGGACACGCGACAGGAAGTTGGTTTCCTCGAACGAAAGGTTGCCTCGGGTCTTCTGCTCGAGCACGGCGAGCAGGTCGATCATCTCCTGTGCCACGGGGCGTTCCACGCGCCGGCGCCCCGTTGCGGGATCGGGCACCATTCCGAGGGCCGCATAGGCGGGCATCGCGAGCATCTGTACGATCAGGGCGAAGGCCGTTCGGGGCTCGGTCGCCTCCCGATCGGCGGCTCCGGGAGGCTCTCCCTCCCTGGGAGGCGCGGCGGCGGGCCTCTCCGGCGGCTCCGCGACGGCCGGCGGTTCCGCAGCGGCCGGCGGCTCCGCCGACGGCGGCTCGGCGGCCGGTGCGGCAGCCGGCGCAGCCTCCGACTCGCTCTGTGCCCGATACTCCGGGCGCAGATCCCCCTCGGGGGTGAACATTCTTCGATCGACGACGCGAATCGGCTTCTCTTCTTCGTCGGCCATGACGTTGCCGGATGAGGATCGAAAAGAAATCTTAGCAGGTCGGGACCGGGACACCATGCCCCGCACCGCTTCCCAGGCCCCGCAGCGCCCGATAGGATCGCTCCGTGGCGGATGCCGTCGCGGCCGGAAGCAAGCCCGAGACCCGTGGAAGGACCGTCCCTCCCCGTCCCGGAGCCGACCGACGGTGAGGCGCCCCGAGAGCCTGGAGCGGCTGGCCGCGCTCGTCGAGCGCCTGCGCCGCGACTGCCCCTGGGACCGCGAGCAGACGCCCGACACGATCAAGACCTTCCTGCTCGAGGAGTGCCACGAAACTCTGGCGGCCATCGACGGCGGCGATGCGGAAACGCTCCAGGACGAGCTCGGCGATCTCCTGTTCCAGATCTTCTTCCTTTCGGTGCTCGCCGCCGAGCGCGGGTGGTTCGGGCTGGAGGACGTGGCCGAGGGCATCGAGCGCAAGATGATCGAACGTCATCCGCACGTCTTCGGGGCTGCGCCGGCCCGAGACGCGCAGGAGGTGGCGCGCGGCTGGGAAGCCCGCAAGCGTCGGGAGGCGTCGCCCGAATCGGATCCGCTGGGCACGATTCCCCAGGCCTTGCCGGCTCTGGCCGCAGCCCTGCGGATGACCTCGCGCGCGGCGGATCTGGGCTTCGACTGGGAGCGAGACACCGACGTCGCCGACAAGATCCTAGAGGAGCTCGAGGAGTGGCGCGGGGCGGCGGCTCATGGCGACGCGGCGGCCGAATCGCGGGAGCTCGGGGACCTGCTCCTTTCGGTCGTCAACCTGGCGAGGCGGCGCCGCATCGATCCCGAATCCGCTTTGCGGCAGACCAACGCGCGGTTCCGCGCGCGCTTTGCCCGGGTCTCCCGCCTCGCCCATTCCTCGGGCCGCGAGATGGGGGACATCCCGCTCGACGAGCTCGACGCTTACTGGGAGCAGGCCAAACGCGAGGAGCCCTCCGAGGACTGACGACGGACCGCCCGCCGTCGCCTACCTCACGAGCTCTCGCACGCGCACGAGGAGAACGCCCTCTTCCTTGAGCCTCGGCAGCTCACGCTCCAGCACCTCGAGCGTCGCAGGATGCGGGTGGCCGATCGCGAGCGCCTCCCCCTCATCGCGCGCCCGCTGCAGAAGGTCTTCGAAGGCCCTGCCGACCGCTTCGGTCGTCGCCACGTCGTCCAGGAAGACCCGCCGAGACACCGAGGGCACGCCGGCCGACTGCGCTTCGTCACGCGCCACGGTCGACAGCGTCGTCCGGCTGTCGACGAGAAAGAGGCCCCGCCGGGCCAGAACGGACACCACGGCACGCATGACCCGAGGGTCCGCCGTCGCGGCCGAGCCCATGTGGTTGTTGACCCCGGTCGCGCCCGGTACCGACGCGAGATCCTGCTCGAGGGTGTCGACGATCTGCCCCTCGCTCTGGGAGCGGAGCACGACGCCGGGTCCCGGCCGCACCGCCGGGTAACCTCGCGGCTCCATGGGCAGGTGCAGGAGCACCTCCTTGCCCGACTCGAGCAGCGCGGCCGCGGCCGCGGCGCTTCCGGGAAGATCCGGCAGGACCGCGCCCGCGACCGGAAAGCTCCACGACGCGATGCGCCGAACCGCGGCGCGGTCATTGCCGAGGTCGTCGATGATCACCGCGATCCGAGGAATCCCCCCGTTCGCCGGGGCGCGTGTCGGCCGGGAGAGCGGCGCCGGCCGCGGAGAGCGCGTGGGCCTCGGCCGCGACGTCGGCGTCTGGGAAGGCGCGGGCGCACGCGTCACGGGCGGCCGCGACCTCCAGATCCAGATCAGCGCCAGACCGAGGACGAGGGAAAGGACCGCAAAGAAGAGGGTCGCCGGGGAAATCCGACTCCGGCGCGGGGACAAGTGCTAGGCGGCCGCCTTGCGGGAGGATGGATCCCGGAGGATCTCGAGTCCGCGATCGAGAATCGGGTCCTTCTCCGAGGTTGCCTCTCCCGGGAGCACCAGGACACGCTCGTCGGGGGACAGCCCCTTACCCCCCAGAACCGCACCGGAAGGCGAGACGTATCGGCCGACGGTCATGAAGAGCATGCCACCCGAGGCGGTCGGCACCTGCCGCTGCACGACGGCCATTCCCGCGGTCGACTCTCCCACGGTGACCGCCGAAGCCCGGTCGTGGAGGGCGCCGGCAAAGACTTCCGCGGCTCCCGCGGTCGCGTCGTCCGTCAAGACGACGATCTGCCCCGCAAACACCTTCTCCCCCGATGCGTCGAGGGGCGCCAGCGCGACCTTGCGGGAGACGACACTTGCCACCGGTCCCTTGCCGACGAACGGGGCCGCGGCCGTCGCGGCGTCCGCCGGCTCTCCGCCGATCGACCCGCGCACATCCACGACCAGCCGTGTGACCGACCGCTTCGACGCCTCGGCCAGGATTTCGGTCAGTTGTGCCGCGGTCGCGGGCGTGAAGGCCGGGATACGCACGATCGCCACGTCCCGATCCCAGCGCGCGGAGACCGCCGGAGGCTCCCAGCGGGCGCGAGGAATGCGAACGCTGACACGATTCTCGTCCCCGGCACGGAAGACGATCAGGGCAACGCTCGAGCCCTCGGGCCCCTCGAGCGCCATCCGAATCTTCCAGAGAGGTGCGGTGCGCACGTTCTTGCCGTCGATCGTGTCGATCAGGTCTCCGGGCTGCACGCCCGCCTTCTCGGCCGGCGAGCCCGGAAGGGCCCCGATCACGTAGGGGAAGCCGCCGCGCCGCGCCACCACGATGCCAGGCCCCACCAGCCCCGTCGTCTGGCCGGCCTTGTAGGCCGCGCGCTCGGAGGCCGGAACGTAGTACGAGAAGGCGTCGAGGGCGTCGGACATCCCGTCGTAGGCCCCGTCCAGAAGAACCCGGTTGTCCACGGGCTCGACGTAGTTGGATCGGGTGAGCGAGAGGACGTCGGAAAAGATCGAGAGCGCTCGCGTGGCGGGGTCGCTTCCCGACCCGGCCGTCCCCGAGACGGCGCGCAACGAGAGCAGAGCGGCGACCGAGCCGACCACGAACAGCAGGCGCGAGCGGTTGGATCGCATCCTGGCGATGGTAACACCGGAGACCGGCAGAAGCTTTCCGCTCACCTCAGCCAGGCGACGGGATCCTGCGCCTTCTGCCTGTCCCGGACCTCGAAATAGACGCCGGGCTCCTCCCGTCCCGGGCCGGTGCCCGCCAGTCCCACGGCCGACCCCGCCGGCACATAGGAGCCGGGCGTCACGGAGACTGCCTGCAGCCAGGCATAGAGGGTCAGCATGCCGTCTCCATGGTCCAGAATCACCAGGTTTCCATACTCGGCCAGCCACTGCGCATACACCGCCTTGCCGCTGAAGACCGCCCGGATGGTGGTCCCCGCCGGAACCGTGAGGGAGATTCCGTTGGAGAAGGTCCAGGCGTCGAACTTCGGGTGCCGGTGCCGCCCGAACGTCTCGACGAGCGCTCCCCGCGCGGGCCAATCGAGCACACCCTTCCACGCGCGGATGCTTCCGGAAGGGCCCATCGGCTCCCCGGAGGACCGACTGGCGAGCACGGAGAGCAGGCGCTCGAGCCGGGCGGCCTTGTCGGTCAGGCTCACGACTTCCTCGCGTCCCGAGACGGCGAACCGCCGCTGGCGCGCCAGGAATTGCTCGCGCTCCTCCTTGAGCGCCGCGGTCCGCAGCGCCTCGCGCCGGCTGCGCGCGTAGAGCTGATCGATCTCCAGCTTCACCGCCTGCTCGCGGCTGAGATCGGCGGAGAGACGCTCGCGCGCCTCCCGGTCGTGCGCCAGGAGCTGGCCGTCGCGCCGGGCGAGCGCGTCCAGGCGGTCGACGCTCTGCAGGAAGGCGCTCACGTCGCGCGCCTCGAGGAGGATCCGGAAGTATCCGAAGCGGCCGAAGCGGTGCAGCACGCGCGCGCGGGCGAGAAGCGCGCGCCGGCTCTGCTCTGCCGCCGCGGCCGCCGCCTCGCGGTCGGCCGAGAGCGTGCGAAGCCGCCCGGCCAGTTCCTCCCGTCGCGCCGCGAGCGCCCGGCTCTCCTCGGTCGCAAGCTCCAGCTTCCAGTCGAGGCGCTTGAGCTGATCCTCGGCGGTCGCGACGTTCCTTTCGCTCTCCGCGAGCTTCTGCTCGAGGGCAGTGATGCGAGCCTGGATGCGGGCGAGGTCCTCGTGGCGTTGCTGCTCCGGCGAGCGATCCTGGGCCGCGAGGACGGCGGCGGCCGCGAGGCACACCGCCATCAGGAGCGCTCCCCGACTCACCAGAGCGGCTTTCCCGCAGCATCGGCCACGGCCGGCGCTCCGAGCGCCTGCCGCAACGACGCCGTCACGTCGGCAATGCCGGGCACCGGGTTGGAGCGAAACGGCACGGAAGCGAAGAGGATTCCCCGAACCAGATCGGGATCGAGCGAGCAATGGTCCCCGGACCAGACGTCGCGGTTGTCCTCGAAGACCTTCTCGGTGGGAACGCCGAGCGAGGACTGCCAGGAGACCCGGTACGGGGGCCGGTTCGTCACGATCAGGTCCGGGATCAGACGCGGATCGAACCGGCGGTAGACCTGCTCCCGCTTGAAGACGCGAGAGACCGCGCGTGCGCCGTTGTCGGGATCCGTCAGGGCCTCGAGCTTCTGGGAGAGCTCGTTGCGCAGGGCCTCGTAGGGCGCTCCGGGCGCGACGATGCCCCCGTCTTCCCGACCCTGAAGGTTGATGTAGATGTCTCCCAGGCCCATTGCATAGGCGCGGGACTTCGACCAGTCCACCGATTCCCAGAATTGTCCCCGCGAGAAGAGCGCCTCCAGGCTCTTGCGCTCGACGCCGCCCTTCAAAACCATGTATCCGTTCTCGACGAGCCAGCTGTTGTAGTTGACCGAGCGCCGCCAACTCGCAAAGCCATGGTCCGACAGCACGATCAGCAGATCCTCCGGGCCGAGTGTCTTCGCCGCGTCTCCCACGATCGCGTCCATCGTTTCGTAGGACTTCTCGACCGCGTCACCGTACTTGGCGGCGAGCGCCGCGTCGTAGGCGGGGTGCAGCTTGTCCCGCAGTCGCCAGAAAACGTGGCCGACGCGATCGGTAAATTCGAAGTACTGGAACAGGAGGCGGGGCTTCTCGGCGAGCAGAGCGGCCAGCATCTTCCGCTCCTGGGCAACCGTGTCGGCCACATCCTGCAGGAAGCCCGCCTCGTCGAGCGTCCCCGACTGCATCGACCAGGTGTCGATCCCCCACCCCATCGTCTTGTAACGGCCGAACCGGCCGACCAGCTCCGCCGCGAAGCCCCGAGGCGAGGACAGCGCGAAGCCGGGCGGGAGCCTCTCCGGATCGAACTGGATCGGCGAGACGTAGAGCGCGATCTCCGGCTGGATCTTCTCCGCGAGAAAACGCGTGTACCCGTGCACGGTGATGAGGGGGTTCACGCGGAAGGGGGTCGAGATCCACCCGCTCCATCCTCCCTCCGCAAGGTCCACCTTCTGCCCGGCGATCGCGACCGTCAGGCGGTCCCGCCCCGGCGATACGGTCAGCGTCATCGGAAGATCGATCGAGCCGTCGCGCCCGAAGGCCCTTCCCGGAGGACCGATGAGCCGCGTGGACACGGTGCCGAGGTTGGACTCGAGACGCACGAGCTCGATCGAAAAGTCGTTTCCTTCGCGCGCGGTGAAGAAAGGATCCGACGTGTAGAAGGCCGGCTTCCCGATGCGGCCCGAAAGATCGGGCACGCCGAGGCCCGACAGGAGCCGGCCCTCGCGAAACGCCTTCGGCGGAAACGTCACGGGCATGCGCATCACCGTCGCGGGCCGGGCTCCGGCTACGCTCCAGAACGTTTCGCCGCGCCGATTGTTCTTGACCGCCGGCCGCGTGTCCGGCAGCCACGCGCGGACGGCCAGGAAGACGCCGAAAAACGCGAGGATGCCGAGCGTGTCGAGAACGAGAAAGAGGAAGAGGCGCCGCCGTCGCAGCAGGAGGTAGAGGCCGAGCGCGCAGAAGGGCAGCGCGGCCGCGACTCCCAGGACGACCGAATTGGCGCTGCCGAAAAGGATCGGCGCCGTGGTCTCCTCCGCCACTGCGAAGGTCGGCACGCGGTCGGCGGGATTGCGCTTCAAGAAGTCGAAGATCTCGTGGCCTCCCGGGTCGAGCCCCGTCGTGAAGGTCGCCCACGACACCGGCGTCTGGGCCGGCACGGTGGGCGTCAAGGGCGAGTACCCGCCGCGCTGCTTGAGAGCGGCCAGGTTCGGAAGTCGGCCTTCGGCGAGCATCTGCTCGACGATCTGCGCATCGACGCCGTCGAAGCCCAGGATGACCACGCGCGGCTTCCCGTCCGCCAGCGCCGGCGCGGCCGCGAGAAACACCGCCAGGGCTCCCCACACCTTCATCGCCTCCCCTTCCCGGAGCCAGTTTACAGATCTCTCCCGAAGTCTCAACTCGAGGCGCGCCCCGGGGGCCGCGTCCGGCGCATAGAATTTCCGTCGTGACGACGCGGACGGAGGAGCTGTCGGAGCTGCTCGCCCGGATCCCCGATCCGGAAGTCCGCGCTCTCTTCAGCCCCGCCTTCATCCTCTGCTCCGAGCACTTCGACCGCTTCACGACGGACATGCTCTTGACGCTCGTGCGGGATCTCGACTTGACGCCGCACCTGCGCGGTGGCGTGACCGTGAAGTCGCTGCTCGAGGCCAGGGGTTACGCGCCCCGTGCGGCCCCGCCGCTCGACTGGTTCCTCCGCAAGCTCGTCGCAGAGGGCTATCTGGAGGCCCTCGACCGGGAGCCCGAGCCCGTCTACCGCCTGCGCGGACCGCTTCCCGTCAGAGACCCCGACCGCGCCGAGGCGCAGGCCCGCGCGATCGACCCGACCTCGATGCCCGCCTTCTCGGTCGTGCGGACGATGGTCGAGCACGTGCCGGAGTTCCTGCGAGGCGAGAAAACGGGCGAAGAAATCCTCTTCTCTCCCGGGCGCCTCCCTCTGTGGTTCGACTATTTTTCCAACGACAACCTGCTCTACCAGATCAACAACCGCCTCGGCGCCGAGGCGGTGGCGCGCGCGCTTGCGCACCACCCCGCAACGATCGTCGAGATTGGAGGCGGCTCGGGGTCGGCCGTCCTCGCGGTGGCCGAGCGCCTTGCCCGCGCGGGCTCGATCGGGCGCATCGGCCACTACCAATTTACGGAGATCGTCCCGACCTTCCTGCGGCACGCCGAGCGAAATGTCAGGACGCGCTTTCCGGAATTGCCGATCGCCTTTTCGCGCCTCGACATGGATCGCAGCTTCCCGGAACAGGGAATCGAGGTCGGCAGCGCGGACCTGGTCTACGCGGTCAATACGATCCACGTCGCCCGGGACCTCGGCGCGACGCTCGGCTGGATCCGAGCGACACTCAAGCCGGGGGGGGCCGCGGTCTTTTCCGAATGCGTGCGGCCGTTCGAGGGACAGCCGATCTATGTGGAGTTCGTCTTCAACTTCCTCGAGAACTTCACAGGTGTTCACACCGACCCGCACACGCGGCCCACGCACGGCTTCCTGACTCCCGAAAGCTGGAGGCGGGCGCTCGCCGCGGCCGGCTTCGAGCCCGCGGAAATCCTGCCGGACGTCGAAACCCTCGCGAGGCACTATGACGCCTTCTTCGTGGCGGCGGTGACTGCGCGGAGGCCGAGGTAGCGAGACACGAGACACGAGATACGAGATACGAGATACGAGATACGAGATACGAGATGGTTATCCCGTATCCCCTATCCCCTATCCCCTATCCCCTATCCCCTATCCCCTATCCCGCATCCCGTATCCCGTATCCCGTTCGTCGTGGCTACTTGCGGCTCGGATCGTCCCAAAAGGGATAGAAGCAGTACCACTGGTCCGGGTCGTGCCGGACGTAGCGCTCGAGAATCGCCACGTAGCGCTCGAGATTCCGCCGCAGGGCCGCCTCCCGATCGCTTCCGCGGTCGATCGGCAGCGGCTGCTCGAGGATCGCGCGGTAGCGGCCGTCCGGCATTCGCACGACGAAGGCCGGCAGCACCGCCGCCTCCGTCGCCATCGCGACCCGCAGGGGGCCGCGCGGGAAGAACGCTTCCCGACCGAAGAAGGGCACCGCGATTCCGGTGTTGTTGAAGTCCCGGTCGCCCTGCATGCCGACGATGGCGTTATCCGAAAGCGCCCGCATCACCGCGAGTGTGGGCTGGACGCTGCGGTCGATCCGGATCTCGATGACCCCCGACTGGCGGTGAAGCCGACGCCGCACGCGCTCGACGCCCGGAAAGATGTCGGGCACGAGAACGACGTGGATCGGTTGGCGGATCTCGGCGAGCATCAATCCGCCGATCTCCCAGTTGCCCAGGTGCGCGGTCAGGAGCAGGACTCCCTTGCCCTTCTTTCGCGCTTCGACGATCTGATCGAAACCAACCACGCTTTCGACCAGCCGCGCGGCCTCTTCGGGCGGGCGCGTGGCGAAGTGGAGAAAGTCCGCCCAGGCCGCGAAGTGGTTGCCCACCATTCCCTCGGCTGCCCGCCGTACGGCCGGCGCGTCCTCCGGCTCTCCCAGGATGATCGAGAGGTTGGCGCGTGCGGCCGCGAGATACTTCGGCCGGAGTCGATAGTACAGGCGGGCCGTCCGCCGCGCCGCCGCCGAGAGCCGCCCGGGAGGCAGCGTCCGCCCGACCAGCAGGGCCACCGGGAACCAGATGTGAGACGTTGCGGAGGCCAGCGCCCGGACGGCCGGATTCCGGCTCGCCATCTTTTCCTGCACGGCTGGATACTCGGGAGTCGCGGGTCGGGAGTCAAGGCCGCGATAACATTCAGAGAGTGCCACCGCCAGCCGTCTCCGGCGAGCCACCGGCGAGTGCGCGGCGCCTCCTGCTCGCTCTGCTGCCCTACGCGGTCTTCGCGGCACTGGCGCTGCTTTCCTGGAACCGCTGGATCGAGCCCTACGTGGACACGGGCCGTGAGCTCCAGGTGCCCTGGCGCATCGCGCAGGGAGAGCGGCTCTACCGCGACGTCCGCTTCTACCACGGCCCTCTCGGGCCCTTCCTCTACGCGGCAGCGGACCGGATCGCGGGAAGGAGCCTGCCGGCGCGAATCGCCGTCGCCGCCGCCGTCTGCCTCCTCGGCCTCGAGGCGCTGCGGCGACTCGCGCAACGCCTCCTGCCCCCCTTCCGCGCGGCCATCGCGACCTCAATCCTCGTCGCCGTGGCCTTCTTCCAGCGGCCAGGAGGCTGCCATCTCTTTCCCTTCAGCCTCGACACCGCGATCGCCGCGGCGTCGATCGCCTGGGCCATGCTCGCGGCCTCCGGTTGCCAGAGCGTCCGCGGCGACTGGATCGCGGCCGCGGCGATCGCCGCGGCGCTGCTCGCCCGGCCGGAGATGGGGCTGGCAGCGGCCGCCGCCCTGGCGCTCGAGAGGCGGCGCCCCGGCCGGCTCCTCGTGCCCGTCCTGCTCCCGCTCGTCGCAGGCGGCGCGATTTACGGGGCCCTCTCCGCGGGAACGCCGGTCGAGACCCTGCGCCGCGAAGGGTGGCTCGCGTTCCTGGGACCCCCCGAAACGTTTCGCAACATCTACTCGTCGTACGCGGGTCTCGACCGGCCGGCGCTCCGGCTCGCGGAGCTTGCGCTGGCGGCCGTGGTTCTGCTTCTGATCGCCTCGTGGCTCTCGGTCTTTTCGGCGCTGGCGGCGCGAATGCGAAACCGGGGCCGCTTCGCCTGGGCGGCCGCAACCGCCGGTCTCGCGATCCTCGCGTTCATCGGCTTCGATCCGCCCGAAGGCCTCGCTCCCACGCTCGCGCTCTTTCCGCCGCTCGTGCGGGTCGTGCCGCCCGTCGTGGCCTCGGTCGCCGCATGGCGCCTCGTGGGACGCCTGTCGGGAAGGAGGTCCGGGCGCCTCTTCGCCCCCGTCCCGGACGCCCTCCTCTACACAGGAGGGCTCTTCGCGCTGCGGCTTCTCCTCGCGGCCGGCTACGTCGGACCCTACAGCGCGTTCCTCCTGCCGCTGCCGCTCCTACTCGCTCTGGCCGGCCTCTTCGGACTGGCGGAGATGGCGGCGCCGGCTCTCGGACAGGGGCTGCCTCGGCTGACCGCCGCGGCTCTGGGGGTCTTCCTCATCTTTCGCGGGGCCGATCTGGCACGGGTGTTCCGTCACCATGGCTGGGCGACCGTCCGGACTCCCGCAGGCCAACTCCGTCTGACCGAACCCGTCGCCACGGCGACCCGCCAGGCGCTGCAGGACCTCGCCGCCCGCTTGCCGCGCGGCGGCACGCTGACGGGGTTTCCCGAGGCGGGCTTCTTCAACTACACCCTCGGGCTTTCGAACCCCCTGCCCCAGGAGCAGTTCTTTCCCGGCCACCTCGACGCGGGGGCGGAGAGAAACGTGATTGAGCGATTCTCCCGGCACCCTCCGGACGCGATCCTGTACGCCAACGTGCTCGCGGTTGGACACCGCGCGGTCCGATTCGGCAGGGACTACCTCGAAGAGCTCGACCGCACCGTGCGGGAGAACTCCAAGGCCGTCGCCCGCTACGGCCCGGGAGCGGGCCCCGAGGCCCGCGTGGGAGACCCCGAATTCTTCATCGAGATCCGCGTGCCACGGGGGGCGCCGGGCCCCTCGCGGTGAGACTGGATCTGGCCGTCTCCCGCCGGTTCGGCCTGTCGCGCCGCGCGGCAAGGGAGGCGGTGCGCGAGGGCCGGATCGACGTCGAAGGCATCACGCGCGACGAGCCGGGGGAGGAGGTGCCGGCCGAGGCGACTCTCTCGCACCACCCGAGCCGGCCCGCGCGGCGGCGGGTCCGGACCCGCCTCGCCGTGTTGTACGAGGACGCGGATTTGGTCGTGGTGGAGAAGCCTGCGGGCCTGCTCTCCGTTCCGACCGCCGAGAAAGAGAAGGACACCCTCCTGTCGCGTGTCTCGCTGTACCTCCAGCACCGCTATCGGCGCCGCCCCTATGTCGGCGTGGTCCACCGCCTGGACCGCGAGACGTCGGGGGCACTCGTCTTCGCGCGGACCCGCGAGGCCCTGCGACTTCTCCAGGAGCGCTTCCGCGGCCACCAGATCGAGCGGGAATACGTGGCAATCGTGGAGGGCGAACTCCCGGCGAGCGGATCGTTCGAGGCGGCCCTTGCGGGCGACGGGACCGCCGTCCGGAGGGGAATCGCGCGCCCCGGCGTCCCCGGCAGGCGCGCCGTGACACGGTACCGCGTGCTCGAGAGGCTCGCGGGCGCCAGCCTCGTCGCCGTCGAGCTCGAGACGGGGCGCACCCACCAGATCCGGATCCACTTCGCTGCGGCAGGACACCCCGTACTGGGGGACCGCGTCTACCGGCCTCGGGACGCGCCCCCTCCACCGCTTCTCGCCGACCGGCAGATGCTGCACGCGCGAAGGCTCGGAATCCCCCATCCCGCAACCGGCGGCGTGGTTCGCGTCGAGTCTCCCATCCCGGAGGACTTCGCGAGAACCGTCGCGGCGCTTCGCACCCGGAGAACCGCCCGAAAAGAAAGCGCCCCGGGGCGACCGGGGCGGGGGGAACGACCTGGGGACTGCGGCGGGAGTTAGGCCAGCACCACCACGACGACGCGGCGGTTCTTGGCCCGCCCTTCCTTGGTCTTGTTCGAATCGACCGGCTCGTCCTTGCCATAGGAAATCGTGGACATCCGATTGAGCGCGACCCCCTTCTGGTTGAGGTAGCGGCGCACCGATTCGGCCCGCTCCCGCCCGAGCTCGTAATTGTAGGTGTCCGACCCCGTCGAGTCCGTGTGCCCCTGGATCTCCAGGTACACGTTCTTGTTCTCCGCCTTCAGGCGGTTGGCGAAGTCATCGAGCATCGCCATCGATTCCTTGGAGAGCTCGTACCCGTTGACGGGAAACTTGACCGCGTCGTCGGAAAGCACGAGGGAGTAGACGAATTTGCCTTCGGCGAGCTTCCCCGCAGCCTGGGCGCGCTCGAGGGCGTCGCGCGTCGTCTTGTCCAGTTCCGTGATCTGCTTATCGTGCTCCTTGACCTTCGTCTGCGTCGCCTCGACCTGCGATTCCACCTGGCTGATGTGCTTCTCGGTCGCAGTGCTGCTTTTAGAGACTTCCTCGCCCACGTAGGTCTTGGTGGCGCACCCCGCGAGTCCGAAAGCGCCTAGAAGGAGCGCTCCGCACATTGCCGCCCACCGATTCCAACTTCGGATGCCCATGAATACCTCCTCTTAAAAAAGATTTCTCCGACGCCGCTACGGGGCCGTGCCCCGATAGCCGCGCCGTGTCCGCACGTCCCAGGAACCCGGCCTCGTGACGGACACCACGACAACCCGATATCTTATATCGGCCTGCCCCGACGGTGTAAAGCCCAGCAAATACTGTTTCCGTACCTCGGAATCGATCTTCGAGGCGATCGGCCGGAGGTCTTCCTCCCCCCCCGAGAGGAACATTCGGCCTCCGCTCGACATCGCCAGGATCTTCAGATTGTCCAGCGCCAGCTCCTGCGTTTCCTTCTCCGTCAGCCGCTCGAAGGCGGCATTCTTGATCCCGACCGCGTACACGGGCGTCGAAACCTGCTGCAGGATCTCTGCCATCTCGACGTTGGAGAGGTGGCTCGCATTGTCGACCCCGTCGGTAAAGAGGATGATCGCCCGCTTGCCGTTCTTGCCCTCGACCAGTCGCGAGGGAGTCGCCGCCACGGCGTCAAAGAGGGCCGTCTCCCCCTCCGGCTCGAGCTCGGCGAGGCCCTTGAGCAGGGGCGCCGGGTCCTGGGAGAACGGGGCGATCGGCCTCAGCTCGCCGTCGGCGAACGCAAAAAGGGCGAAGTCGTCGCCCGGCCTTCGGTTTCCGATGATCTGGCGGACCGCCGCCTTGGCCATCTCGAGCTTCGCGCCGATCTTCATGCTGCCGGAGGTGTCCACGAGAAATGCGAAGGAGACGGGGGCGCTGTCGTCGCGATCGAAGGTGTCGAGGGTGACGTTCTTGCCCTCCACCCAGACTCGAAAGTCCTTCTGCTGGAGTCCGTCGGCGAAGCGGCCCTTCTTGTCGAAGACCAGGACCGGCAGCAGGACGTACTCCGTTCCGACCGATTCGGTGTAGGTGGGCAGCTCGCCGGGCGCCGAGGCTGGCGAAGGGGCCTGTGCCGCCACACCTGTGGCGGCGAGCAGCAGGGCGAGAAGCAGGCCCGAAAACCGCGCTTTCACCGACAAATTATAAGCCCTTGGCGGGTCGAGGATAATCGGCCGCCATGCCCTCCCCTGCCCCGGCCGTTGTCCTGGTTCGCCCCCATACCCCCGGCAATCTCGGCTCCGTGGCGCGGGCGGCGCGCAACTTCGGCGTTTCGGACCTGAGGTTGGTCGAACCCGCCGCGGCCGCCGACGAGGAGTCGAGGCGGCTCGCCTCCGGAGCCGACGCCCTGCTCGACGGCCTGCGCCGTTTTTCGAGCCTGGAGGCGGCGGTCGGGGACTTCGACGCGGTGGTGGCCACCTCCTCCCTGCGCGGGCGCGAGGAGCAGCGGCATCTCGCTCTCTCGCAGCTTCCGGCCTTCCTCTCGGAACTCGGCGAGGACGCCCGGGTCGCCTTCGTCTTCGGACCCGAGCGCAGCGGACTGACCGAGCAGGAGCGCTCGCGCGCCGGCGCCTGCCTGAGGCTGCCCACGCAACCGGACTTTCCGACCCTGAACCTGTCCCACGCCGTGGCGGTGGTCCTGTCGATGGCGAGCCTGTCGGAGAGGCTGCCGCCACTCGCCGAGTGGGCGGCGGCCGCCGACATCGAGGCGGCGATCTCTCACTGGGACCGGGCCCTGGAAGCGATCGGCTTCTATGACACCGGCCACCGCGATCGGTCGCTGCGAGACTGGCGCCGGATCGTGGCTGGCCGTCCGATGACCCGGCGCGAGGTGGCGATGCTGCGGGGCGTCGCCAACCGCGTGCTGGTGTCGCTGCGGAGGCTCCAGTAGCGATCCGCCGCAGCGGAGCGGGCCATGAGCCCGCGCCCTCTCCGTCAGCCGGCGTTGGAATCGCTCCGCAAGAGAGTCTTCAAGAAACCCCGGCGTTGCGAGTGATACGCGAAAGCTCCTCTAGATCAACTCCGCTTCGCTGAAGAAGAACCCGATCTCCTTCGAGGCATTCTCGGCCGAGTCGCTGCCGTGGATGGCGTTGCGCTCGATGTCGGTCCCGTGGAGCTGCCGGACGGTTCCGGGCTCCGCCTTGCGCGAGTCGGTCGCCCCCATCGTCCGCCGGAGGTGTCCGACGGCGTCCGCCCGCGAGAGCGCCGCGACGACGACTGGCCCTTCGGTCATGAAGCGCACCAGGGCATCGTAGAAGGGACGGTCGCGATGCACCGCGTAGAAGGCGCGCGCCTGCTCCGAAGACAGCCGGAGCCTCTTGATTCCGAGGAAACGGAACCCCTCCTTCTCCAGGTGCGCCAGAATGGCGCCGACCCGGCCTGCCGCGACCGAATCGGGCTTGAGAATCGTCAGCGTGCGCTCCATCGGGGTCTCCTTGGTCGATTCGCTCAGAACTCCCTCACGACGGAGGGAAGCTTGTCCTCGGTCGCGACCCCCACCATCGCGAGGGCCGCGAGCAGCCGCCGGGGCTCCTGCGATCCGACGAGCAACGTCGAGCCGTCCCGGCGCGTCAGCAGCACGCCCCGGTTGCCGCGGGCGTTCAAGGCCCGCCTCCTCCCGAATCCCCGCAGTCCCCAGCCTCCGTAGTCTCCGATGGGGCGGTAGACGATGGCCTCGGCCCGAACGATGTCGCCGATCGGAACCCGGGTGGTGCCGAGCAGACCGTACCGGATCGTGACGCCCTCCGCAGTGACGCTCGTACGCATTCGCGTCGTGAACACCGCGAGCAGAATCAGCAGCACCAGGCCGAGCCCCACGTACACCCACGGCGCGAATCCCTGCGTCTCCTCGTAGAAGGCCGGCGCCGAGGTCATCGCAGGACTTCTCCGACCCGGCTCCCGATGTCCGCCGGCGATGCAACCACGGCGATACCGGCCGCCTCGAGGGCCTTCATCTTGTCGGCGGCCATTCCCCTCCCGCCCGCGATGATCGCTCCGGCATGCCCCATGCGGCGGCCGGGCGGGGCCGTCTGCCCCGCGATGAAGGCGACCACGGGCTTTCTCACGTGGCCGGCCACGAAGCACGCGGCCTCCTCCTCGGCCATTCCGCCAATCTCGCCGATCAGGACGACGGCCCGCGTGCCCGGGTCCTGCTCGAAGGCGCTCAGACAATCGATGAAGCTCGTCCCGTTGACCGGATCGCCGCCGATTCCGACGACCGTGGACTGCCCGAGACCGAGCCGGGACAGCTGGTCGACCGCCTCGTACGTCAGCGTCCCCGAGCGCGAGATCACGCCGACGGGCCCGGGGCGATGGATCCGGCCCGGCATGATCCCGATCTTGCACTCCCCGGGCGTGATGAGTCCGGGACAGTTGGGCCCGATCAACCGAACGGCCGGTCCCGAAGCGGCCTTCTGCGCGAGAAGGGCCTTGACTCGAATCATGTCGTTGGTCGGGATTCCCTCGGTGATGCATGCGATCACGGCAATTCCCGCGTCGGCCGCCTCGGCGATCGCGTCGGCGGCGAAGGGCGGGGGCACGAAGATCATGGACGCGTCGGCGCCCGTCTCGCGCACCGCGTCGGCGACCGTGTCGAACACCGGAATCCCTTCGTGGAGGGTGCCGCCCTTTCCCGGGGTCACGCCGGCGACGACCTGCGTGCCGTAATCGCGACAGGCCAGGGCATGGAAGGTCCCCTCGCGGCCCGTCAGGCCCTGGACGAGCAAGCGCGTCTCTCTCCCGATCCAGATGCTCACCGCGCCGCCTCGACGGCCTTGCGCGCGGCGTCGGCCAGCCCGTCGGCGGGCGTGATCTTCAGGCCCGATTCGCGCAGGATCTGCTTCCCCAGGTCGACGTTGGTGCCTTCGAGCCGGACGACCACAGGGATCACGAGACCCATCTCGCGCACCGCGGCGACGACGCCCTTGGCGATGATGTCGCAGCGCATGATGCCGCCGAAGATGTTGATCAGGACGGCCCGGACGTTCTTGTCGGACAGGATGATCCGGAAGGCATTCTGGACCTGCTCTTCGTTGGCGCCCCCGCCGACGTCCAGGAAGTTGGCGGGTTCTCCTCCTGCGAGCTTGACCAAGTCCATCGTGCCCATCGCCAGGCCCGCGCCGTTGACCATGCAGCCGACGTTGCCGTCGAGCTTGATGTAGTTGAGTCCGAATTTCGAGGCCTCGACTTCGAGCGGGTCCTCCTCGGTCAGGTCGCGCATCTCCTTGATGTCGGGATGCCGAAAGAGCGCGTTGTCGTCGAAGTTCATCTTGGCGTCGAGGGCCAGAACGTCTCCCGACCTGGTCAGGAGCAGCGGGTTGATCTCGGTGAGCGATGCGTCCGTCTCCGTGTAGGCCCGGAAGAGGCTCTGCATGAACGGCACACCCTTGCGGAAGGTCTCCCCGGAGAGCCCGAGGGCGAAGGCGAGCTTGCGCGCCTGGAACGGAAACATTCCGAGGCCGGGATCGATCGTCTCGCGCACGATCGCGGACGCGTCTCGGGCGGCGACCTCTTCAATCTCCATGCCGCCCGACCGCGAGGCCATCATCGTCGGCAGTCCGCGCGCCCGGTCGAGCGTGACGCCGAGATAGAGCTCCCGCTCGATGTCGAGCGCCTCTTCGACGAGAATCTTCTGGACGACCCGCCCTCCCGGGCCCGTCTGGGGCGTGACGAGCGTCATGCCGAGAATCGACTTGGCCAGCGAGAAGGCCTCCTCGGGGTCCTTTGCGAGCTTGACACCGCCGCCCTTGCCCCTGCCGCCGGCGTGGATCTGGGCCTTGATGACGGCGCGACCGCCCAGACGCTTGGCGATCTCGCGGGCTTCGGCGGGATGGTCGGTGACCTCGCCCCGGGGCACCGGCACCCCGAAGCGGGCGAGGATCGACTTGGCCTGATACTCGTGAACCTTCATGACGGAGGGGGCGATTATAGCCATCGCCCTGCGCGTCCCGGCAGAACCCGTCGCTTCCTTCGAGCGCGTCCGCCCGCTAACGGATCCAGACCGAGACGCGAACGGCCGGGACGATGTTCGCCCGCTTCGCGGTCCGCGCGCCTAAAGTCGAAAGGCCGAGATCGAGCGGACGCCGATCACCGAAAGGACCACGAACACGGTGGCGGAGACGTAGGCCATACGGCGCTGCGCATGGGGGGAAACGGCGAGGCCCCAAATGACGGCAAAGGACCAGAGGCCGTTGGCCAGGTGGAACGTCGCCGAAAGGATTCCCAGCACATAGAAGGCGAAGATCCAGGGGTTGCCGACGGCCGCCTGAACCTGATTGAAGAGGTTCAGGCTCTGGTGGTCGTCGAACTGGACGAGGCGGGTCGTCCAGTAGTGAAACAACAGAAAGGCGAAGACCACGACCCCCGTCGCGCGTTGAAGAACGACGCTGCCTTTTCGCACGGAAGGGTTGGCGGGAAATGCCGGCCGGGGCGCCGTCATGAGGAAGAGGCCCGCGACACCGTGGAAGGCGATGGGAAGGGCGATGACGAAGATCTCGATGGCACCGGCCAGCGGCGCTCCCTGCAGCCTGCGGGCGACTGCGTTGTAGGCGTCGGCTCCGCGGGTCGCGGAGAAATTCTGGTAGAGATGGAAGGCAAGAAAGGCGCCGACCGGCAGGACACCCGAGAGGGAGTGCAGGCGCCGGAGCCTGGAGAAGGGGCCGGGTTCGGCCGCGGGAACCTTCATTCCTTGAGCAGCTTGACCAACTCCCGGACCGCGCCGGCGGATTTCTCCAGCGCCGCCCTTTCGGCGTCCGTCAGCGAGATCTCGACGATCCGCTCCGCCCCGCCCCGCCCGAGCTTGACCGGCACCCCCAGGTAGACGTCCGAAATCCCGTACTCTCCCTGCAGGTACACGGCGCAGGGCAGGATCTTTTTCTTGTCCCGCAGCACCGCATCCACCATCTCGACGACGGCCGACGCGGGCGCGTACCACGCGGAGGTCTTGAGCAGGTTGACGATCTCCACCCCACCGTCGCGCGTGCGCCGGACGATGGCTTCGAGCTTCTCCTTGGGCAGAAGCTCCGTCACCGGGATGCCCGACACCGTCGAGTAGCGAGGCAGCGGCACCATCGTGTCCCCG
This sequence comes from uncultured Acidobacteriota bacterium, assembly GCA_963801275.1. GTDB lineage: Bacteria > Acidobacteriota > Thermoanaerobaculia > UBA5066 > Gp7-AA6 > DATBFU01. Next base: position 1,186,738 of record CAWDEF010000001.1, read on the forward strand.
TGCCCTCCCAGGACGAACGCGTGCGTGTTTTCGACGGAGACCTCCAGGGCCTCGGCCAGGAAACAGCGCATGCGGGCCGAGTCGAGCACGCCGGCCATTCCGAAGACCCGCTCCCGGGGAAGCCCCGAGACGCGGCGTGCAACCTCGCACATCGCGTCCAGCGGATTCGAGACGACGATCAGGATCGCGTCGCGCGATCCGGGGAGCACCTTTCGGACGACGTCGGCGACGATTTTCTCGTTGGTCGCCACCAGGTCGTCGCGGCTCATCCCCGGCTTGCGGGGAATCCCGGCCGTGATGACGACGACCTGCGACCCCGCGGTGGCCTCGTAGGAGTTGGCTCCCGCGACGTGCGCGTCGAATTTCTCGACAGGCGCCGACTCCATCATGTCCAGAGCCTTCCCCTGCGGCACTCCCTCCAGAATGTCGACGAGGACGACGTCCGCGAGCTGCTTTTCGGCGATCCGCTGGGCAACGGTGGCGCCCACGTTGCCGGCGCCGACGACGGTCACTTTGGATTGCATGGCGGCCGCATCTTATCGGACGACCCCGAAAGTCGAAAACATGCCCGAAGCTCGCCGGCCGGCCCGGCTACAATGGCTGCGTGACGGCTCCCCAGGACAGTGGGCGTCCCGCCTACAAGAACCATCCCCTGTGGGGTCGCGCCATCGCGCTGACGCGCGAGGCCTACCGGCTCGCCGAGGCCCTGCGGTCGCGCGATGCGGCCACGGCGACCACACTCCGGCGCGTCGCCGTGTCGATTCCCGCCCACGTGGCGGGCGCCCTCTCCGCCCGCGGACGCCGGCGCGAAGAGCAGGCATTGGCCGCACGAGGCGCGCTCGCCGAGATCGCGCGACAGGCGCGCCGTGACGACTCCGTCGAGGCCCGGGAGCTCGAGAGCGCCGCGGCGGACCTGGACGCTCGTGTTCTGTTCGACTTCGCCGAGGAGGACGGCATCTTCTCGTGAAGGAAGCCTCCGGGCGCCCGCGAAGAGGCCTGTACGTCCTCTCCGCCGTCATACTGCTCGCGGCGGTTGCCGGGCTCTGGTTCCCCCGCTGGTGGGAGATGCGGCTCTACCGACAGGAGGAGGCCCTCACGGGAGTCGGAGCGCCGGTGCTCGCGGGCGGCTTGACCGAGGCGCGCAAGAAGATCGATCCGGGGAAGACGGAGAAGGACGTCCTGGCCTCGCTCGGACGCCCATCGTTCTCCACCGACACCGTCGGCAGCTCGAGCCACGGCATCTGGACCTACTACTACGCCGATGGGACGATGCGGGTGAACCTGACCGACGGGATCGTCGTGCGCATTGCCATCGTCTATGGCCCCCCGCAAATTCCCACGAGCAGGAGGCCTTGAGCGTGGACGCGCCGCCTCCCTCTACCGGCCGCGAGCCCTCCATCCGCGTCGTGATGATGCCCAAGGACACCAACGCCCACGGCACGATCTTCGGCGGCGTCATCATGTCCTACATCGACCAGGCGGCCGCGGTCGAGGCCAAGCGACAGGGCGCCGGCTTCATAGTGACCGTCGCCATGCGGGAGGTGGTCTTTCACGAGCCCGTGCTCGTCGGCGATCTGGTCAGTTTCTACACGCGCCTGGTGCGGATGGGGCGCACCTCCATCACCGTGTCCGTCGAAGTCGTATCGCAGCGCGACACGCACGGCGCCGCTCCGGTCAAGGTTACCGAAGCCGAAGTCACCTTCGTCAATCTCGACCAGAAACGAAGGCCGATTCCGATTCCCCGCGAGAAATAGAAAAGGTCCTGATTCCTCAGGACCTTCTCCTCCGGCCAAGCCGGGCAAGAGCCCGGCAATGGGATCAACCTAGGCGAATTCTACCACTCGGGCTCTTCCTCGGCTCCGGGCGCCTCGGCCTCGGGCAGATCCTCGGTCTCGAACTCTTCGGCCTCCAGGTCGAGCTCCAGCGCGGCTTCCCGGGCCAACCTCTCGGCGTCATGGGCACTCGAGGGGGTCTCCAGGCCCTCGCGGTACCCTTCGTCGGCTTTCCAGTCACCTTCCCCGTAGGCCTCGGCCGCCGCCACGACCGCCGCAGCCGACGCCTTTCGAGCAGCCTGGCGGGCAGCGCCCCTGACGCGGTTGCCCGACCGCGCCCGGGCAGCCGTCTTCGCTTTGCGGGAGGCGGGGCGGCGCTCGGCCTTTTTGGCCGTCCTGGCTGCCCGAGCGGCCTTCCGCGGCCTGCCGGCGCCTCTGGCGCCCCTGGCCTTTTTCGGCGTTGTTTTTGGCTTTTTCTTCTTCGTCGCCACTGTTCGACCCTCCCTGTGGCCGCCGTTGCGGCGGAAGCAGAATCATACAATTGCGAGGTTGAACAACGCGGGCTCGCCGCGGATTCTGGTCCGCCGCGAGGCGGGCGGCGCATCGATCGAGATTCGTCCGCTCGTCCGATCGAGGGCGGCGCGCTGGCGCATGGGGCTCGCGGCGGCGGGAATTCTGGCGGCCGCGTTGTCCGGTGGCGCACGCCTGGCACGGGTGTGGGAGACCAGTCTTCGTCGCGGCGCATTCGAAGAGCTGCCCCTCACGATCCTGGTGCCCATGAGCCTGGCGGTCGGCGTCTCGACGCCCCTCGCCCTCCTCGGACTGGCGGCGCTCGCGTTCGCAGAAGAGCGCATCGAGGTGACCCCGGACACGGTCTCGATCCGGACGACGGCCTTCGAACGCACGAGGGAGCACACGATCTCACGGCGAGACCTGGACGCCTGGGTCGAGACGTACCGACCGCTGCCGCCCTGGTGGACCTGGGCCTTTCGGCGGCTCGCGGCGCGTGCAGCGGGCCGGCTGGTTCCCGTGGGCGGAGCCGCGGGACACGCCGAGAAGAGGGCGATCGCCGTCGCGCTCGCCAGGGCCACGGGCGTCCCTCTGCTCTCCACTTCGGGGCGGCCCATCGATCCGGAGGGAACTGCTAAGATCCACAGGTGACGACGATTACGAGCGAGGATTTGCCAACGACCGGCCAGGGGTCCGCCGACCGACATCTCACAAACGTCCTGCTTTCCTCCTACGACCTGCCCGAGGAAGTCCAGTGGGGCATCGCGGAGGCGGGATTCCTGTTCGCGACGCCGATTCAGGCGAAGGTTCTTCCCCTGACCCTCACCGGTCGCGACGTCGCCGGCCAGGCGCAGACGGGGACCGGCAAGACCGCCGCCTTCCTGATCACGATTTTCAGTCGGCTCCTCCGGCGTCCTCGCTCGGGCGCGGCCCGCGGACCCCGGGCTCTCGTCGTCGCCCCGACGCGAGAGCTCGTGGCTCAGATCCGTGCGGACGCGGAGCTGCTCGGCCGACCCACCGGACTGACGACACTCGCCGTTTTCGGCGGGATCGACTACCACCGCCAGCGGGACGCCGTTCGCAAGGTTCCGGACCTTCTGGTCGGCACGCCCGGGCGCCTCCTCGACTACGAGCAGCAGGGCGCAACGACCTTTCGAGACGTCGAGATCCTGGTCATCGACGAAGCGGATCGCATGTTCGACATGGGGTTCATCCGCGACCTGCGCCGCATCCTTCGCCGCTGTCCCCCGTACAACCGCCGCCAGACCATGCTGTTTTCGGCCACGCTCTCCCTGCGCGTCATGGAGCTCGCCTACGAGCACACCAACAACGCCGAAAAGGTCGAGATCGAGCCCGAGCGGGTGCTCGCCTACGGAATCCGTGAGGTCCTGTACCACGTCTCCTCCAGCGAGAAGTTCCGCCTGCTGCTCGGCCTGCTCGAGCGCGAAGGCGGACAGCGGGTTCTGATCTTCGTGAACCGACGCACGACGGCGGCCGAGCTCGTGCGCGGGCTGTCCGCCAACGGATATCCGACCCGTGCCCTGGCGGGCGACGTCCCTCAGGAAAAGCGGCTCAGGATCCTGAAGGACTTCAAGGAGGGCCGGCTCGCGGTGCTCGTGGCGACGGACGTCGCCTCCCGGGGCCTTCACATCGAGGCGGTCTCGCACGTCATCAATTACGACTTGCCCGAGGACGCCGAAGACTACGTGCACCGGATCGGCCGGACCGGACGCGCTGGGGCGGAAGGGACCGCCGTCTCCTTCGCCTGCGAGGACTACGTCTTCTCTCTCGACGCGATCGAGAAACGCGTCGGGCGCAAGATCCCGGCCGAGTGGCCGACCGACGATCTCTTGCGCGCGGGACCCGTCACGTCGGCGCCCCGGGCCCCGCGGTTTCGCCGGCCGCCGCCGTCGCACGCCGAAAAGCCGAGGGTGCTGAAGCCGACGGGCGACGAGGCGTTCGGCCGCACCAAGCGCAAGAGTCGGAGGCGATAAACCGTCGCCTTCGCTCGTTCGCAAACCTGGGCCCTCGCTCCGGCTCCCGCGGCGCAGGCCTCCTCCCTCCTCCGTCGGGAGACTTCTGCGCCGCGAGCTCGAGTTCCCTCGTCTGAAGAACGAAGATCCTAGCTAAAGCAGAAGACGACTGACGCTCGCGACGCGACCAAGTTTCGCGACCTGAGGAGCGAAACGACTCGCGTCGCGGGAGCCGGAGCGAGCGAGGGGATCAGGCCGGCGGTCGAGGCCGCATCCGGCCGAGCCGCCGGCCGGTGGCGGCCGCCGTCTGTCCTTCGCCAAGCAACCGGCTTGTGCCGCGGCGGCCGCCAGATCCCCGAGCGAGTGACGGCGACGGTTACGGCGCCGCGGCCTTCAGCGCGCCCTGCTCGAGCCAGTGGGCGAGCAGCCGACGGATCCGATAGGCGTCGGCGCGCACCTCCCGCTCGCACTCGAGGGGCGTCGCCCCGCGGTTGACACAGGTCCAGAGCGTCTTCGTCAGCATTCCGTCCTTCTCGCCAGGATGCGGCGCCGGCCGCACGTCCGTTGGGGTAAGCCTCACCGCGTCGGGCACGAGCGCCGCCGCCTGGCGGAGCTCGTCGTACCGGCGCATGGCTTCCAGAGTGAGCGGAAGGATCTCCTTGAGCGACCCCGTCCCGGTCTCGTCCAGGGCATCTGCGGATTTCAGGAACTGGAACTGTCCGGGAGCCGGCCGCTCCAGGAGCTGGTAGAAGGCGTCTTCGCCCGACAGGTTGCCGGTCTGGCAGGCCCGCAGCTTGCCGCCCTTCAGGCGCATCGCTCCGAAGACCTCGCCCCGCGGATCCCGCAGCGTCAACGAGCCTGAAACACCCGTGTCCGAGAGGCTCTGGAGAAGCGCCGGCAGGCCGAACACCTCGAGGTCCCCGGTCAGGCTGGCCGGAGCCGCGGGGGGCGGGGCCGTCGTCGCGGCCGCAGCCTTCCGAAAACCGGCGAGCACCCGGGCCGCGGCCCTCGAGATCTCCTTTTCGGGGAATCGCGAGACGATCTCCTCGAGCGCCGAGCGCACCGTCGGCGCAGACGTACCGGAGAGGGCTCCGATCACGTTGAGCAGGATCAGATCGTTCTGGTGAAGGGCGAGGCCGAAGAGCTTGAACGGGAGATTGGCTTTCACGATCCCGAGGAGCCTGCCGACGAGCTCGCCGTCCTCCGAGAGGTCCTGGCTCGAGAGCTCCGACAGCCGGGCGGCGGCGTCCCCGAGCTTCGGGTCGCGGTTGAGCGCATGGTCGAGCAGCGCCCTGCGGGCGCCGGGCGTCGCCAGCCGCGCCAGGGCGGCCGCAACGCGGTCGAGCAGCCCGAGGAGCTCCTTGGGGTCGCCGACGGCGTCGCCGGGCTTCAGCAGCGCGCCCTCGAGGTCGGCGAGCAGCTGGCGCAGCGCAAGCTCCGATTTCTCGTGTCGAAGCGTTCCCAGATTGGCGATGGCCTCCCGAAGCAGAAGGGGCGGGAGCCCCATTTGCGCATGACGCACCGTGACCTCGATCTCCGGTTCGACCGGTGCCTCCTCCGGGCGCGGAATCTTGCGCAGCAGATACAGGAGGTTACGGCGCAGATACCACTCCTCCACGGCGATCTCCCGGAAGGGCGCGGCGAGCCCGTCGAAGGCCGCCTGGCGTGCCGGCTCACCGTGAACCTCGAGCAGCTCGAGCAGGAGCCGCCGACGCTCGCGTTTGGGCTCGCGACCGAGCTGATCGAGAAGCCCGTCCGGAGAGAGCGCCGCGAAGAACCCGAGCAGCTTTCGCAGCGCGGGGTGCTGCGCGTGACTTTCCGCGGCGACCTTCAGCCTCTCGGCGTCCAGGGCCTCGTCCCCCTTGCGGCGGGCGAGCTCCACGGTCCCGGGATCGACTTTCTTCTCGGCGATCAGCCGGTCCGCCGCCTCCAGCGTCGAGACGGCCTGCGGAAGCGAGCCCTCGTTGAAGCGTTCGACGGCGGCGCGCACGAGCTCCTGGAATCGGCGCCCGCCCTCGAGAGGATCGGCGGCCTCGGCGACCATACGGCGCATGGCCTCCTGAGCCGTGTTTTCCGAGGCCCCCGCCTGCAAGGCGGAAGCCGCCGGCATCGCCCAGGCGGGGAGGCTGCTCGCAAGAGCCCGGAACACGTCTGCGGTTCCGACCGGGACGCCCATCTCGCGGAGCCGCGAGAGATACCCGTCGATTTCGCCAGCGGTCTGGGAGCCGCGGGCTGCCGCGGCCAGTGTCTCGGCGAGGACCGGCGCGCTGGCGGGGGCACCGGCTGCACCGCGCGCCTGCGATTCGAGGCGCTGGAGAAAGAGATCGAATCGGCGGCGAGTCGCTTCCTCGCTGGCGGAGGCGCCGGCCGAACGGGGCGAAAGAGGCACCGCCTGGCGATGAAGGCTCGCGACGGGAGTTGCCGTCGAGGCTCCCGCCGTTTCCGAGAGGCGTTCGAAGCTCTTGCCGAGAAGCTCGCGGTCCTCCTGCGGGCAATCCGCCAGGACGAGCGCCTTCAACCCCTCCAGATACTTCTCGAGGACCTCCCGCGGGAGCAGGCGAAACTCGCCCAGCATGTGGATCTTCTTGACCGCGTGGAAGAGGAAGTCGGAGACCGAAGCTCCGCCCTGCTTTCCGAACTGCGCCCCGGTCCACGAGCGGATCGCCGCGGCCACGAGCTCCGGCGGGTAGCGCAACAGGAGCTCCGCCGAACCGGCGACTACCAGGGGCGGGAGCGTGTCGGAAAGGTAAAGTTCCAACTCCGTGAGCGCCTCGCGCACCGCCGGGTCCGCTGTGGGCTCCACCATGGCTCCGTTTCCTCGCGGCTTCGGAGACTAGGGTAGCAGGTTGCGGAACGAGAGGCGCGCCGAACCGCTCGGCCACACGGAGGGCTGAGGCCGAGGCCGGTCCGCGCCGAAACGTCTGGTCGCCGTTCGCGAAGCGAACGCCTGCGGCCCTGTCTAGAAGCTCTTCAGGAAATCCGCGTTGGACGGGAACTTCGCCAGCCTTCCGAGCACGAGTTCCATCGCCTGGATCTTGTCCACGGCGGCGAGCGCCCGGCGCAGCTTCACGATTTTCGGGAGCTCTTCCGGATCGTAGAGCTTCTCTTCCTTGCGCGTTCCCGACTGCGGGATGTTGATGCAAGGAAAGATCCGGCGGTTGAAAAGGTCCCGGTCGAGCACGATCTCGGTATTTCCGGTCCCCTTGAACTCCTGGAAGATGATCTCGTCCATCCGCGAACCCGTGTCGATCAGGGCGGTCGCGATGATGGTCAGCGATCCACCCCCCTCGGCGTTGCGCGCGGCGCCGAAGAACCGGCGGGGCTTCTCCATGGTTCGCGCGTCGATACCGCCCGACATGATCTTGCCGCCGCCCTTTTGCATATGGTTGTAGGCGCGGGCCATTCGCGTGATCGAGTCGAGAAAGATGATCGCGTGCTTGCCGCACTCGACGAGCCGGCGGGCACGCTCGGCCACGATCTCCGCCACGGCGATGTGATTCTCGGCCGAGAGATCCGCGGAGGAGGCGATCACTTCTCCGCGAACGCTCCGCCGAAAGTCCGTGATCTCTTCCGGCCGCTCGTCGATCAGCAGGACGATGACGGTGACGTCGGGGTCGTTGACCGAAACCGCGTGCGCCATGCGCTTCAAGAGCGTCGTCTTTCCGGCCTTCGGCGGCGCCACGATCAGGCAGCGCTGGCCCCGCCCGATCGGCGCCAGCAGGTCGACCACGCGCCCGCACATCTCGTCGGGGGTCGTCTCCAGCTTCAAATGCGCGTGCGGGTCGATCGAAATCAATTCGTTGAAGGCGGGTCGCTGGCGGAACGCCGCAGGGTCGAGCCCCTCGATCGAGTCGACGCGCTTGAGCACGGCCCGGGCCCCTTCGACCGCGATCCCGGCGATCGCCGCGCCGGGCTCGAGGCCTTCGCGCACGATCAGATCGCGAGGAACGAGCGGGTCTCGGGGCGAGGGAAGGTAGTTCGCCTTGCCCGAAACGAGAACGCCTGGGGCGCTTTCCTTCGCGGGCAGATACAGCACGCCCTCGACCGGGTGCTCCGGGCCCGTGGCGACGAGCTCGGGGGTTCGCGGGAGTCCGGGCTGACCGCCGCCGCCCGCACCGCCGCCGGAGCGGCCGCGCCGCCGGCGCCGGCGCCGGCGCCGGTGCGGGCGAGGCTCACCCTCAACCGACGGGCTTTCCGTCTGAACGGAAACAGAGGCAGCGTTTTCCGGGGCCAGGGGATCTTCCGACATGAACTCCCACACCCGCCGCGCTGACCTCGGGGGCCCGGGCGGGAACAACGCCATTCTATCGAATGGGAATCGAAATGGAAGCGAAAAGAGCGTGGCGCCCTGAGCGCCTCAAATGAGCGATTTCTCGGAGCGGATTAGGAAAACAGACCCAACACCACGGACGGGTCGGCCGGCGGGACCATCGCGAGGGCGAAGTCCTCGAGAGCGTGTGCGGGCGAGGAAACACCCACGAGGCTCGTCGTCATTCCCGGGGCTGACCGGGCGAACTGAAGCGCCTTCTGCGCCCCCGGGCGGGCCCCGCTCAGGGCTTCCTCGATCGGCTCCGGCAGCTCCGCGGCGAGGCGCCCCTGGAGGATCGACGCGGAACCGAAGGTCGACAGGCCGAGCCGTGCCGCGGCCGAAAGCGCCGAGGCGCGTCCCTCCGGGCCCTCCTGAGAGCGGTACGCGATCGCCTCGGGCATGGCGAGGTTGACCGGCAGCTGAACGGCCCGGAAGTGCCGGGCGCCCGCACCAGCCTCCTCCGCGACAGACAGGATCTCGGCCAGGGAAAGGTGCTCGGGGTGTTCGGGCGGGGCGCGCAGGCCGTCCCAGGTCGCCAGCCCCCAGGAAGCGATCTCTCCAGCGGAAACGGCCTCCTCGAGCGCCCCGATGGCATCGCGCAGCCGCCGCCGAAACACTTCCGCCCCCACGGCGGCGCGTTGCGTCTCCACGTTGTGCAGGTAGTACAAGTCGATCGTCTCGAGGCCCAGGTTCTTCCGGCTGCGGGTGATCTGGTCGCGAAGGTAGGCGGGCCAGATGCTGTGGCCTCCGCGCGCGATCTCCGACCGGGGGGCGAGACCCGATTCCACGAACGTCTCGAGGATGTACGTTCGCGCCTCGCGCGGGTCTTCGGCGTCGTGCGGAAGATACCCCCCCTTGGTCGAGACGAAGACCTCATCGCGACGCACGACGCCCTCGGCGAACGCCGCCGAAAGGGCGCGGCCGATCGACCGCTCGCTGCGCTGGCCGCGGTAGTTGATGGCCGAATCGAAAACGTTCACTCCGGAGGCGAGGGCCCGGCCGATGCAGGCCTCGTAGCCCCGGTCGACTTCCGGGGTCTCGGCCCCGAGGTACGTCCCGAGGCCCAGGGACGAGACGCGCAGCGTCCCGGAGTCCCGAAAGTGTCCCGGCGCGGATCGGGAACGCAGCTCGAACCGACGCGTCCCTTCTCCCGTGGCCCTTCCCGCGATCACCGCGCGAGGCTATCAGAGCGGCGCGTCAGAGAACCGGCAGCGGGACTCCGCGAGTGCGGGTGCTCCCCTCGACCCGCTGGTCCCAGCGTCCGGGAATCGGACTCCCGCAGTCCGGACAGCAGCCGTCACGCAACCGGTTCTCCCGCACCCGAAAGCCGACGCGCGAGATCACCGTGGCACGGCAGCCCGGGCATCGTGTGTCTTCCCACGCGCCCACACGGCCGGGCAGGTTTCCGGCGTACACGAAGCGCAGTCCCTCGCGCGTTCCGATCTCGGCCGCCTGCTGCAGCGTCGATGCGGGCGTCGCCCCGCGGTCATTCATCTTGTAGTCGGGATGAAACGCCGTCACGTGCCACGGAATGTCTCGCGAGACTCCGGCGAGGAAGCGGGCAGCCCGGCGCAACTCGTCCTCCGAGTCGTTGAATCCTGGAATCACCAGCGTGAGCACCTCGAGCCAGACTCCGCGGGCGTGAATCCCGCGGATCGTTTCGAGCACGTTGTCCAGGACGCCTCCCAGCTGCCGGTAGTGCCTGTCGTCCATCGACTTCAAGTCCACCTTGTAGAAGTCGATCCAGGGCCGGACGTAGTCGAGCACCTGCGGCGTGCCGTTTCCGTTGGAGACGTACGCCGTGCGCAGTCCCCGGCGGCGGGCTTCGGCGAAAACCGCGACCGCCCACTCGGAGGTGATCAGCGGCTCGTTGTAGGTGGAAACCACGGTCGGCGTCCCCGCTTCGACGGCGAGGTCGGAGATCTGCGCAGGGTCGATGTCCCGCGGCTGTCCCACTGCCTCCGGATCCCGGATGGACTGCGAGGTGAACCAGTTCTGGCAGTAGGCGCAGTGCAGGTCGCATCCGAGCATTCCGAAAGAGAGCGCGTCGGAGCCCGGCAGCGCGTGGAAGAAGGGCTTCTTCTCGATCGGGTCGCATTGCAGCGCGCCGACGTATCCCCAGGGCACGCGCAGTGTTCCGCCGGCGTTGTACCGAACACGGCACACCCCCTCCCGCCCGTCCGGGATGGGGCAGCGGTGCCCGCAGGAGAGGCACCTGAGCCGCCCGTCCGGGAGCCGCTCGGTGAGCTCGGGCGCAGCCGGCGCGGTGCGGCGGGCCAGGCTCTGCGCCAGCGGAGATGCCGTTACCATGGCGTGGCCTCCGGTAAGAGTAACGCTTTCCACACGAAGGGAATGCCCCGGCAAGAGCCTGCGTTAGGATGCGCCGACCGATGCGAAAGAGCAAAATTCTGGCGGCCGGATTCGTGCTCGCCGCGGCCGCTGCGGCCGCCGCCGCCCAGACTCCGACGCCCACTGCCACCCCGACTCCGACGGCAACGCCCTCGCCGACGGTCACGCCGACCCAGACGCCCACCCCCGGAACGTACGTGACCCCGACCGGGCAGAACTGGACCACCGACGGGGACGTCGCCGCCAACGGCGCCCGCGTGGCGCACACGGACGACGGATCCACTTGGTTTCTGACGGCCACCAACGACCGGGTCGCCCGGTTCAAGGACGGCGCGATGACCTCCTGGCAGGTGCGGCCGAACGACCAGATCGGGGCCAATCCGGTCGACCTCAAGATCGACGGGGACCTCGTCTGGTTCATCGACAACGGCCAGAGCCAGATCGACGCGGGCAAATCGATCGTCTCGCGGCTCGACACGACGACCGGTGCCCTCCGGGAATGGGTCCTGCCGAGCTCGCGCCCCGCCGGGTTCTACCTCACGCCGGATGAAAAGATGCTCTGGGTCGCCCAATCCGCGGGCGTTCTTGAGTCGCTCAATCTCGAAACGCTCGAGGTGACCGACTACCGTGCCGGACCGGCCGCGACGTATTCGTCCATCATGGTATTCGGACCGGATGGCGCGCTCTGGATAGCGGATTTCGGCAACAACCGGATCGTCCGGCACGATCTGACCGACAACACCGAAAAAGCCTGGGTCCTCTTCGATCCCGCCCTGTTTCGCCTGAACCCGTCGGACATGAAGTTCGACCAGGACGGGAATCTGTGGATCACGGAGCTTTCGGCCGGTCGCGTCGATCGGCTGACACCCGAGACCGGAGAGTTGCGCAGCTACCCGGGATTCACGTCGGTGGCGCACCTGGACATCTTCGGGGGAAACATCTACCTCTCCCACCGGACGGGAGCCAACGGCGCGGTCTCGATCCTGGATCCGCGCGTCGCTCCCTACGTGCCGCAAACGTTGACGCCGCAGGACCTCTCGGTCGTTCCGCTGACGCGTCAGGCGGACCTGCCACGCGACTCGGTCCTCTCCCCGATCCCCTTTACGCCGGTCGGCGCCGACTTCGGGGCCGGCGACCTGACGGTCGCCGGGGCGACCCCCGGCATCCTGGTCATCACCTTCAACAAGACCAATGCCCACGGCATCGCCGCGGCGGGCGGCGCGATGTGGGTCGGCTCCAACGGTTTCCTCGTCCGGATCGTCCCGCAGACCCTGGGGGGCCCGACCGACCAGTTGATTCCCGTAGCCATGCAGGCCGGCGCGGCCCCTGCTGATCCCATCCACGTGGACCTGACGCTCTTCAATCGGGGAACGGAAGCCATATCCGGCGTCGCCCTCTACCAGTACTCGGCCGCCGCGTTCCCGAAGAGCCGCCCCTTCACGCTCGCTCCGGGCGAAACGGCCCTCTTCGAGGACGCCTTCGTGGGCGCCGCCACGTCGCGTGCGATGGTCACGGGTCCGGTTCGACTGCAGGTCACGGCCGGGTCAGCCGCCGACCTGGTGGCTTCGGCGCGGTCGGCCCACTCGCTGGACAACTCGGGCTCCTACGGGCTCTCGGCGTCCGCGCAGAGCGCCGCGGAGACCATGCAACCGGGCTCCGTGCGGACGCTCTTCACGGGAAGCCGCAGCGGCGAGATCTCGACCTTCGGCTACTTCTCGCCGGCCGGCGCGGAGGCCACCGTGCAACTGATCGCGCCGGACGGAACCGTCCGGGGAACCCGGACCTTTTCGATCGAGAGCAACGTCTCCGTCGAGCACAATCCCGCGGCGAGATTTTTCGGCGTCGCACCCGAGGCCGGCGACGTCCTGAGAGTGGCCGTGACGTCCGGGACCCTCCAGCCGTACGTCACCGTCCAGGATGCCATCTCCCGCGACGTCGCCGTTTCCCTGCCGCTGGCTCCCACGACCGATGCCGTCATCCCGAGCGTGGCCGGCGTCGGCGGGGCGTCAGTCTATTGGAGCTCCGCGCTTCAGCTCTCGAATCCCGATGCCTCGAATCCGGCGACGGTCATCGCCGCCTACTTTCCCCTCGATTCCGGCCCATGGCCCACACGCACGGTGACGCTGCCTCCCAACGGGAGTGTTGCTTTTCCGGACGTGATCGCCGACCTCTTCGGTGCTCCGCCCGGCCAGGGCGGTCTCGTCCTGACGTCGACCCTGCCCATCGTGGTGTCCCAGCGCGTCTCCGCGGAGGACCTCGAAACCGGCGGCCAGTACGCCAGTCAAAGCGCGGCCCTGGATGGGACGAGCTTCGTGCCCTCGAGCGGCGTGCAGTTTGCCGGAGTGCGGAACTCATACCCGAGGCGCACCAATCTGCTCCTCTTCAACCGCGGCGCGGCCGGGACGGTGACCATCGACGCCTTCGACGCTTCGGGCGCCGCCGTCGGGCAGCTGCTCCTGCCGATGGGGCCCCAGGCCGCCGGGCGCGTGAACAAGGTCCTGGAAGCCGTGAGCGGCTCCTCCAGCATTGGCCTCGGACGCATTCGCCTGACGCCCTCCTCCGGCATGCAGCTCTACGCGCAGACGGTCGACGTGGATGCCGTCACGGCGGACACGGAGCTCCAGAGTCCGCGCTAGGCAAACCCTTGACCGCTCCGACCACGGTCGTCCGAGGCTCCGGCATGCACGTGGCCGACGGCGTGGTCACCAACGAACGCCTCTCGCGACTCATGGACACGAGCGACGAGTGGATCGCGCAGCGGACCGGAATTCGGGAACGCCGCTTCGCGCGCAAGGGCACCTCGTCGGTCGAGCTGGGAGCCGCGGCGGCGCGCGATGCCCTGGAGGACGCCGGTCTTGCCGCGTCCGACGTCGACCTCATCGTCTTCGCGACGATGACGCCGGCCCACTACTTTCCGGGAAACGGCGGCCTCCTCGCCGCGCAACTCGGGCTCTCCACGACCCACGCTCTGGACATCCGGATGCAGTGCGCCGGATTTCTTTCGGGGCTCCAGGTTGCCGACGCCTTCATCCGCTCCGGCACGTACCGGCGGATCCTGCTGGTGGGCGCCGAGTGCCACGCCGCCTTCTTTCCGTGGAGTGACGCCGAGTGGGAGATCCTGTTCGGAGAATCCGACCGGCCGCCCTCGCCGGACAGCTTCGCCTGGGGCACCGCCCATCGCGACCGCGCCGTGCTCTTCGGCGACGGCGCCGGAGCCTTCGTGCTCGAGGCCCACGAAGAGGGAGACGGGCGGGGATTCCTCGGCTTTCAGATGCGCACGGACGGCCATCACTGGGACAAGCTCTACGTGCCGGGCGGCGGGTCCGCGAGCTTTCCGTACTTCTCTCCCGAGATGTTCTCGGACAACCGGACCATCCCGGTCGTCGAGGGACGTCAAGTCTACCGGCTCGCGACTCTGGCGATGCCGCAGGTCATCCGGGAAGTGCTCGGGAGGCACGAGCTCTCCGTGTCGGATCTCTCCCTCCTCCTCATGCACCAGGCCAACCTCCGCATCAACGAAGCCGTTCAGAAGGCCCTCGAGCTGCCGGACGAAAAAGTGTTCAACAACATCCAGAAGTACGGCAATACGACCGCGGCGACCCTGCCGCTGGTGTTCCACGAAGCGAAGCACCAGGGGCGAATCCGGGAGGGCGACCTGGTCGCCTTCGCGGCCCTCGGCGCGGGGCTCCACTGGGGAGCGGCCCTCCTGCGGGCGTAGGCGGTGGAGCCCCGGGCGGCTGCTTCAAGATTTCGTGAGGGCCTTGGGAGGGGCGGTGGGCCCCCCTATACTCCGCGCGATCTCGAAAGAGAGGAGCCAGAATGACGCCTCCGCGCGGTTTCTTTCAGGCGATGCTCCTCGCCGCGGCGGTGCTCGGCGCCGCTCGGGTCGGTCGCGGGCAGGACACCTCGGTGCCCGCGCCGCCTCCTCCCCCGCCGGAAGGCTCCGTCATCATCGATCTGCCTTCGGCCAACACGAACTCCGAAGGGAGCCTCGGGTTCCTGATCAACCACCGATTCTCCGAGCCCGTCCAGGACAGCGACATCCACTCCTTCTATTCGTTCTTCTCGCCGGCCAACGTGGGCCTGGGCCTCTCCTACGTGCCGCTGAAGAACCTGGAGACGGGCTTCCTGCGGGGCCAGGAGCTCGAGGACTATGAGGTCTTCGCCAAGTACAGCGTCTATGCCCCGCCCGGCGGGCTCTTCGCGGCCGCCGCGCGCCTGGGCGGGGACTTCCGAACGGCGCGTAATCTCGAGAACCGCAACAGCTTCTTCGCACAGGCGGTGCTCGCGCTCACCTTCGCATCGCGCGTGCGCGTGAGCTTCGTGCCGACCTTCTCGACGTGGGCCGTCGGCCAGGCCCTGCCGCCCCGGCAGAACGTCTTGAACTACCTCGGCGCGGTGTCGATCGCGGTGACGCGCACGATCAACATACACGGCGAGATCGTGCCCCGCGCCTACGGCTCGCCGGGAACCGGCTGGATCGCGTCGATCGAGAAGACGCTCCTGCGCCACCGGTTCGCCTTCACGATCGGGAACCTCCGGGGCACCACCGTCGACCAGTACATCCTCTGGCAGCCGCCCTTTTTTGTGAGCAACTCCCCCGGCAACGTCTACTTCGGCTTCAACATCATCCGGCTCTGGAAGCTCAAGTGACGCGACGCGCCTGCGTCGCATCATCCTGAGGCGCGGCGCACCGAAGGACCCCGGGCTTCTCAAGCGACACGGAAGTGGTGCCGAGGGATTCCGGCGCCTCAGGGGGCCGGCATTCGCAGGAACCCGAACCTCGCTGGGACGTGGAAATCGGGCGGATCGGCGCCCGTCGGGCTCCAGGCCGAGAACTCGTCGGTCGGGCCGCGGTCGATCCGGTAGAAGTTCCCGCGCCAGGAATCGACCGGCGCCGGGCTGAGGCGCCGCAGCGGGATCTTCACGACCGCGGACCATCGGTCCGGCCGGCGCCTCACCCGGGCGGAGAAACCCGCGCAGTTCCATGAGGTTTCGACGCGCATGGTGTCGCGCCGGCCGTCCGGCGACTCGACGCGCGCGTCAAAAAGGGCGCCGAGCGGGTTGACCTCGAACTCGAAGTAGATCCGGGGCTCCTGGCCCGGGGACAGGAACACCTCGAAGACGTCCTCCTTCCAGAGCGCGGCATCGCGCTGCGTCAGCGTCGCGACGACGCCACGGTCGCGGCCGTCGAAACGGACGAGCAGATCGCCGCCACGAACCCCCACGCGCACGGCGGTCGAGAGGCCCGGCCGCTCTCCATCGGCCGAACGCACGAGCGACTGGGGCTCCAGCTGGACGAGACGGTCGGTGGGCCGCAGGCGCGGCACATCGAGGACGGGCAGGCCTCCCGCCGTCACGCGCCGCGCTGCGGAGCCGAAAAGGGAATTCCCATCTGCTCGAGCCAGGCTCGGGCGCGGGCGAGCGCCTGATGCTCCTTGAACTGGAAGAAGCGGGCCTCTTCGTTCGGATACCGCGTGAGCGTCTCGCGGTAGACACCCGCCGAGCCGGCCCCCGCAAGCACCGCCTCGAGCTCCTGCCGGCACGCAACGTCCTCGCAGACGGGCAGGAACTCTTCGAGGTCCCCGAGGCTGCGCTCCCCCGTGTCCCTCGGCAGCGCCGCGTAGCGGGAATCCGCCGACATCCGGGTGTGGCGCTCCGCATCACGCGTCAGGACCTGCTCGACATCCCCTGTCTGTCGGTCGAAGAAGTGCGTGATCTGCTGGGACCGGCTCTCGAAGCCGACGATCAAGCCTTCCCAGTCGATCGAAAGCGCCATGGGACAAGAGTCTACCGCCCGCGAGCGCTGGCGGCCCTCGGGCCGGGAGCGATATGATATCGCCCCCGGGGAATATGAAGAAGATCGCGACCTTCGACGACTGGATCGATGCCTTCCGCAGCTGGCAGAAGGACATCGACCTGCGCCTGCCCAGGTACACCGACTACGCCTTCGAGGCGAAGTACGGGGACCTGAAGAGCGACCAGATCGAGTACGGCGACTTCCACGGCCAGAAAAAGTGGGAACGCGTGACGCAGATCCCGCACCAGCCCATCCGGGATGCCCTCCTGAACCTGATCGTCTACCAGGGCGACACCGAGTTCGCCTCCGTCGAGCAGCAGCGCAATCTGCTCGAAACCTCGCCCTCCGACTACGACACCGACAGCGTCTGCCGGATCATGACCGAGGAGATGCGCCACGGCTGGCAGATGTGCCACCTTCTGGTCAACCACTTCGGCGAAACGGGCAAGATCGAGGCCCGCAAGCTCCTCGAGCGGCGGTCCTGGCAGAACAACCGCCTGCTCGGCTCTTTCAACGTAGACGTGGACAACTGGGTCGATTTCTTCACCTATACGGAATTCGTGGACCGGGACGGCAAATTCCAGCTCAACATGCTCTCGACCTCGGGATTCGCGCCCCTCGCACGATCGATGGGGCCGATGCTCCGTGAGGAAGGCTTCCACCTCGGCACCGGCCACATGGGGCTGCAGCGCATCGCCCGAGCCGGGCGGGTCGCGCCCGCGCTGATGCAGAAGTACGTCAACAAGTGGGTTTCGACCGCCTACGACCTCTTCGGAAAGGATTCCTCCTCGTCGGCCGAGTGGTTCTACGTCTGGGGTCTGAAGGGCCGCTACGACGAGGCCCGACAGACCGAAGAGCCCGACAAAGCGCACTTGAACGAGTTCTCCCGCGAGCTCTACCGGCAGGAAGTCGAGAAGCTGCTCGATGGGATCAGCCGATTCCTTCCGGAGAGCGCGCCTCCGCTCGAGGCTCCGAACCTGAAGTTCCATCGTGCCATCGGCGAGTTCGCGGGACAGACCTGGTCGGTTCGCGGCGACCTCCTAACGCCCGAGCAATACGAAGCGCACCTGGCCGAGACGCTTCCGACCGCCGAGGAGAAGCGGTTCGTCGCCGATCTGATGCGGGAGCCCGACTGGATCGCACCCCGGGAATCGGTGACGGCGCCGTCCTGACGCCTGCGCTCCCGGTTCGGCGCAAGCTCCTCTCCTGGTACGACCGCGAGAAGCGGCAGCTGCCCTGGCGCGGGACGCGCGATCCCTACCGCATCTGGGTCTCGGAAGTCATGCTGCAGCAGACCACCGTCGCCGCGGTTCGGACCCGCTACGACACCTTCCTGGAGAGGTTCCCGGACGTCTCGACGCTCGCCCGCGCGCGGGAGGACTCCGTGCTCGCGGCGTGGTCGGGCCTCGGCTACTACGCCCGCGCCCGGAATCTCAGCGCTGCGGCGCGTGAGATCACGCGGCACTACGCAGGAGTCTTCCCGCGCGACCCGAACGAGCTCGCGAAGCTTCCAGGCTTCGGCGATTACACGGCAGCGGCCGTCGCCTCCATGGCCTTCGGTGTGCGCGCTCCCGCCGCCGATGCGAACGTGACGCGGGTCGTGTCGCGAATCTTCGCGATTCCGGGTCGTGCCGGCTCGCGCGACCATCGAAGGGCTGTTCTCGGGCAGCTTCGGACGCTGCTTCCGCGAACGCGGCCGGGAGACCTGACGGCCGCCTTGATGGATCTGGGCCAGACCGTTTGCACGGCGAGGCGCCCGGAGTGCCCGCGCTGCCCGGTCGCGCGCGCCTGTTCCGCCCTTCGACTCGGAAGGCCCGAGGCCTACCCCCGCCGGCCGAGACGTCCCGGCGCCTGCCGCGTCGCCATGGCCGCTGCCTTCGTCGAACGCGACGGCCGGGCGCTTCTGTGGCGCCGCCGCGGCGGATTCCTGAAGGGACTCTGGGAGTTTCCCTCCGCGTTGAGCAGAAACGAGAACGCCATTCCGGCCCGCCAGAGCCTCGCCCGAGCACTCTCCGCGCTCGGCCTGCGCAGGGAGGGCCGCCCGATCGCGCGCCTGCGGCACACCGTCGTCCACCGGAGGCTCGAAATCGAGGTGTTCCGAGCGCGCCCGACGGGCCGGAGCGCGAGCAGACCGCCTGCGGGCGGCCGCTGGTTTTCGGCAGGGGCCCTCCGAGGCGCGGCGATTCCGACCCTGACGCGAAAAATCGCCCGCTCCGTGGGGTTTCTCAGAGCCTGCCGTAATATCCTGTAAACGGTTTGAACTCGGTCCTGCGCCTCGCTGTGCCCCTTTGCGCGCTGCTCGCAGCGCCCACCCCGCCGCCCACCCTGACGCTCAAGGACGGCCGGACCTTTCATCTGCAGGCTCCGGCGCACTTCGAAACCGGGCGCGTCATCTTCACCACGACGGAGGGCAAGACGTATTCTCTCAGCGCCTCCGACGTGCGGTCGGAGATCGAGCATCCGCCAACTCCGACGCCAACGCCCAGGGTCTACAATCCGATGGACTCGCAGAACCTCGGAGCGATCGCGCGGCAGCAGCGCGCGGAGACCGGAAAGACGACCGAACTCTCGGCGCCGCATCCGACCGCCCACCCGCATTCGACCACGCGCACGCCGAAAGCGGGAACCAAGGGCGCCACGTCGAGGAGAACCCCCAGGACGCCTCGCGCCACGCGCACTCCGACGCCCGCCGCGCGCTGACTCTCGGTGGCCAAGGCGCGCCGCGTGCCGCCAGGCTCGGTCCGTCCGAGAGCGGTACACGACGAACGAACCGACCGGGGGGAGCCTTTCAACAAGTGCTGTCCTACCAGCTCTTTAGCCGAATCGGACGGTTTCTTCGCCGCACCGAACCAACGGCGATAGACTGCGCGTCAAAACGGGAGTCCGATCCGTTGGACGATCCGGGGGAGAGTATCCGAACGTGAAAGTTTCGTGGCGCGACGCTTCCGTCGATGTCCGCGAAGCAGGCTCGGGGCCCTGCCTCGTCCTCGTGCACGGTTACCCGCTCGACGGCGCGATGTGGTCGGGTGTCGCGCGCACACTCGCGGCGCGTTTTCGCGTCCTGAAGCCGGACCTGCCGGGACACGGCGAGAGTCCCGTCGCTGCCTCGGAGCGGATCGAAGACCACGCGGAGTTCGTGGAGGCCCTGCTTCGGGACCTGCCGCCGCCGGTCGGCCTCGCCGGCTTCTCGATGGGGGGCTACGTCGCCCTGGCATTGCTGCGCCGCCATCCCGTTCTGCCGCGGGCACTCGCCTTCGTGGACACGCGAGCAGAAGCCGACGACGAAGAGGGCCGCAGGCGGCGCGACGACGCGATCGCCGTCGTGCGATCCGGGGGAGTGTCGAAGATCGCCGACGCGATGGTGCCGAAGCTGCTCTGCGAGGCTTCTCTCGCGAATCGCGATCTGACGGAGCGTCTGCGGCGGATCATTCTGCGGCAGAAGCCGGAAACGGTGGCAGCGGATCTGGCCGTCATGCGGGACCGGCCCGACTCCTCCGATCTGCTGACGGCGATCTCCGCCCCGACGCTCGTGCTCGTGGGCGAGCAGGACGCTCTGACACCTCCCGCTCTCTCGCAGAAGATGGCGGCGGCGATTTCTGGAGCGCGGCTGGTCCAGATTCCCGGCGCCGGGCACCTCACCCCCATGGAGAAGCCCGGCGCCGTCGCGGCGGCACTCGGAGAGTTCTTCGCGGCGTCGCTCGCGGCCTGAGCCGACGAACCCGTCAGAACGACACCCTCACCCCGAATCGCACGATCGTCGGAGGCGTGCGCAGCGCCGGCTGGCCGTAATCGGGGTTGACGGGAGTCGGCGAGGCGTTGTCCGACTCCTGGAATCCCCAGCGCTGGTCGAGAATGATCGCGCGCTGGGCGTTGAAGAGGCTGAAGATGTCGCAAAGCAGGTTGACGTCGACCGGTCCGATCGCGATCGGATACCCGAGGTGAAGGTCCATTTCGTAGTTGTCGGGCATCCGGCCCTCGGCTCCGCGCTGCGTCAGGAAGAACTCGTACCGGCCATAGGCGTCGGAGTAGCCGTAGCGCGTCCAGGGAGTGCCGGTGCGATAGTAGCCGGTCAGACCGACCTGGAGCCTGAACGGCGTGATGTAGAGACCGGAGATGCGGAGCTGGTTGCGGCGGTCGTTGGAGAGGTAGCCGCGGTTCGTCACGACGTTCAGGTTGCTGCCGTTCGTGAAGAAATCGTAATAGTCGTAGGCGGCGGAGATGTTCGGGTCGGCCAGCGTGTCCTGCGTGAAGGGCGCGTATTCTCCGTCGTAGTTGCCCTCGAGCGTGGAATAGATGTACGAGGCGATCATCTGCCAGTTGTCCGAAAAACGCTTGGTGACGTCGAGCTGCAGGCCCCGGTAGATGCGCACGGGGCGCAGCGTCGGAAACTGCTGCGCATAGTCGAGCGTGTAGTTTGTCTGAAAGGTGTACTGCTGGCCGTCGGTCGTCCAGGGTCCCCCGCCGGGATTGGCGATGCAATAGGTCCCGTCGTCCAGGCAGAGGAAGTCCTCGATGACCTGCCCGTAATTGCGGTAGACGCCCTTCAGGCCGACCGCCCAGTTCTCGGCGAACTCCTGCTCGAACCCCACGATGTACTCGGAGATGTATTGCCCCTTGATGTTCGGATCCGACGGCTCGGTGAAGCCTCCGAGAATAGCCGACGGCGTGCCGTAGTCCGACTCGGCCTGCGCGTCCGGCGACGTGCTCAGCGGGTCGTAGTTGATGATGCGAGGCTGCCGCTCGTAGGAGAACGACCGGATCACCAGATCCATCGGGATCTCTTCGTAGTACTTGCCGTACGACCCGAAGACCTTCGTCTTGTGGGCCTTGCTCGGGTCCCAGATCACACCGATGCGAGGAGCGAAGTCGTCGTTCAGGTTGACCTGGGTCGTCCCCGAGGCGTCGATGATCTTCTGCTGGTCCCAGCGGATCCCGAGATTGAGGGTCAGGTTCGGCAGGATCGCCCAGCGGTCCTGCAGGAAGAGCGTCAGATTCTTGTGGGCCGGATTGGCGTTCAGCTCCGAGACGGGCGCGTTGTCGACCGTCGCGTCCGGCGTCGTCCAGTAGAAGTGAGAGTAGATCGGCAGACCGGGGTTGACGTCGTTCTGGTAGATCGTCACCAGCTGGCCGCCCGACTCCCTCTTGATGACGTTGGCCTGCGCATGCTCGTACTCGATTCCGAACTTGATCTCGTGCTCCCGCAGGTACTTCGTGAGCGAGCCGCCGACGAAGTCCCGCTTGAAGTCCTTCTCCTGGATGAGCCCGAAGCCTCCGGTCTGGAAGAAATTGTTGGCGGCGTTCTGGTACTGGATGACGTCCCCGGCCGCGGTGGCCGGACCCACGTTGTTCTTCTCCTGGTGGAGCGCCCACTGCGCGGTCGCGACCCAGCTCGCGCCGAAGATGCCCTGGTACCGAACCGAATAGTCCCGACCGCCGAAGTCCTGCGTGCCGTCGTAGGTCAGAGGATCGCCGTTCAGGGTGTGGTCCGAGTCGTTGATCGCGCCCGTGTCGGCCCGGGGATCCTGAATGTAGGTTCCGATCAGGCTGTTGCTCGGAGTGATCGCGAAGGTGAGCTTGGCGGAGGCGAGGTCCGTCGTGCTCTTGGTCTCGCTGCGCACGAGCAGGTCGTTCACGTTGTCGAAGATGACGTTGTTGGTGGTGTTGTCGATGCGATCGTAGGCGCCGAAGAACCAGATCCGGTCCTTCCAGAAGTAACCGCCCAGGTCCGCGCCGAAGTCCTCCCGGGTGAAGCCTTCGACTGTCCCGGTCGTCGCCACGACCGGCTGGGCCGTCGCCTGGAGGGAGTCGCTGTTGAAGTAGCCGAAGGCGTCCCCGTGGAACTCGTTGCCTCCCGACTTCGTGATGACGTTGACGATGCCGCCGGTCGAGCGGCCGTACTCGGCCTCGTAGCCGCCCGTCTGGACGTTGACCTCCTGGACGAACTCGTAGTTCAAGTTCTTGCCCTGGAAGCCGTACTCCACACCGGTCGTGTTCACGCCGTCGATGAAGAAGGCGTTCTCGGCGCCCGTCGATCCGTAGACGGTGATCGTCTGCTGGGTCGTGTTGCGAGAGTCGGCGTCCGAGGACGTGCCGGGGGTCACCTGGGCGATCGAGGAGTAGTTGCGTCCCGTGGGAAGCGTCTGGATCGACCGCTGGGAGAAGTTCTCGCCTAACGTCGTCGAGGTCGTGTCGACCACCGGTGCTTCGGCGCTGACGACGATCGAGGCGCTCGCGGCGGGGCGCATCACCACGTCGAGCGTCGTGTCCTTTCCGAGCGCCACCGAAACGCCCTTCTTGGCTTCCGCCGCAAAGCCGGAGAGCGTGAACGTCACGTCGTAGAGACCTGGCGGGAGCACGCTCAACCGATACATGCCGTTCCCATCGGTCGTTGCCGTGCGCGCGCCCTGCATGGCGGGGCTGCGCGCCTCGACCGTCACACCAGGCAGGATTCCTCCGGATTCATCCACGGCCCGGCCCTCGACGGAGCCGGTGGTTTGTGCCAGCGACAGGCCGGCACCGAGCAACAGGGGCGCCGCCGCGATCAGAAGCGAACGCACGCGCATCGAACCCTCCTACGGAAATTCACGGGATGCTAACACACGGCTTTACATGCGAATCCTCGTCCCCGGCGAGAGAGATTGTGGTATCAGCCTCGCGATGGCGGCCTCCTGGAACGTCGAGCGAGCGGAACGGGTTCACGTCGGCTGCGGAAAGAGCCCGATCGAGGGCTGGGTCAACGTCGACCAGCTCGCGCTTCCGGGCGTCGACCGCGTGCTCGACGTCGGGCAGGGGCTTCCCTTCAAGGACGTCGCCTTCCTCTATGCCGAGCATTTCCTCGAGCACCTCTCGCTGCACGAGGGGCTGGCCTTTCTTCGCGGATGCCGCCGCGCCCTCTCGCCGGCGGGAGTGCTCCGCCTGTCGACGCCGAACCTCGACTGGGTCATGCAGACGCACTACCGCTGCGGGGAATGGACCTCGGACGCCGAGGCCCTGGAGGACTGTCTCAAGACCAATCGTGCCTTCCACGGCTGGGGGCACCAGTTTCTCTACAACCGTCAGGCGCTGACGCTGGCCCTGCAGAGCGCCGGCTTCGAGCAGATTCGCTTCCATCTCTACGGAGAGAGCGACCGGCCGGAGCTCGCGGGCCTCGAGCGCCATGAGCTCTCTCCGGACAGCCCGGATCTGCCGCACGTCATCATCGCGGAGGCCTCGGGCATTTCGGCGGGAGAGCCGGGGAATCCCGAGGCCTTTCGGGAGTTCCAACGGGACATCGACCTGCGATAGCCGTCGCGGGCGAGAACGCGTAGTAGTCTCGCGCGGCGTGCTCGTATCGATCGTGCTGATCGGCCTGCTCGTCGCGGCGTCGGCCGGCGTCTCGGCGGCGGCCCGGTTCCTCGGGCGCCCCCTGCCCCGACCCATTCTGGCGGCCTTCGTCCTGCTTTCGGTGCTCCCCTACCCTTCGGCCTACGTGCGCGACGTCACGCCGCTGCCCCTCGACCACGTGATGAACACCCGCCCCTGGTTCGAAGCCGGCGTCGCTCCGGCGCACAACCCGAACTTGAACGACATCTCGATTCAGTTCCTCCCGTGGACCGAAGCGGTGAAGCTGGCGTGGAAGGAGGGGGCGTTGCCGTTGCGGGACCGCTGGAGCGGCTGCGGGACGCCGCTGGCAGCCAACGGAGTCTCGGCGGCCTTCTGGCCGCTGACCTTCCTGGCGCTCCTGCTCCCCATGGCGCGCGGATTCACCCTGATCGGCTCGATCAAGCTGCTCCTCGCGGCATGCGGGATGTGGCTTTGGACCCGGGAGCTCGGCACGCAGCGCCCGGCGGCAGGCTTCGGGGCAGTGTCGTTCTCGCTCTCTTTCCTGTTCGCGCCGTGGATCTTCTATCCGCAGTCGAGCGTGTTCTGCCTGTGGCCCTGGACGCTCTTTCTCCTCGAGCGCCTCCGCGACGGGGGGCACCGCAGGCGCGTCGTCGGGGCTCTCACCGCCGTCTTCGTGCTCACCGTGCTCGCGGGGCACTCCGAATCGACTGCGGTGGGCTTCGTGTTCATGGCGCTCTTTCTGGTGGGGCGACGGCTCGCGCGGGACCTGCCCGACGCCCTTCCGGTCGCTCGGGCGATCGCCCTTGCGGCCCTGATCGCCCTCGGCCTGACGGCGTTTCTTGTGATCCCATCGCTCTTCGCCATTGCCGCCTCGGGACGCCTCGACATCGTCGCACGGCCCTACTGGGAAGACACCCTTTCGCTCTGGCCGCACGGGCCGTACTGGACCGGGATCCTGACGGCCTTCTTCCCCCACACGATGGGCAATGCGATGCGGGCGCCGACGCTGCCCGGGGGGACGGGGTCCTTCCCCGAGATGACGATGGGATACGTCGGCATCCTCGGCTGGAGCGCGGCGCTGCTGGTCTTCCGACGCGGCTCGAGGCGAAAGCCGGTGGAGATCGTGCTCTGGCTTCTCCTGTTGTGCGGCTTCGGCGCGGCCGTGGGACAGTGGCCGTTCGCCGAGATTCTGGCGCGCGTCCCGGGGCTCCGGTACGTCTTTCCGCTCCGGTTCAACGGCTGGGTGGCGCTCGCGGCGCCTGCCATCGCGGCCCTGGAACTCCAGCGTTACGCGGACGACGTCCGGGACCGGAGGAGTTCTTCCCCTGTGGCGGCCGTCCTCTTCCCGGCCGCGCTCGCCCTATCCGGCATCGCCCTCTACGCCTATCTCTTCGCCCTGCGCCGGTCGAGCGGCGGCCTGCGTTTCCAGACCTGGCAGCTCGCCACCGTTCTCACCGTCCTCGGCCTCGCGGCCCTCGCCGCCCTGCTCGCACGAGGCCGGCCGGACGTCTTCATCGGCGCGTTGACGCTCCTGTGCGGCTTCGAGCTTCTCTGGCAATGGAACGTCATCAACCGCGTTTACGATACAGCGCTCTTCTTTCCCGACCGGCCGTTGCTGCAGTTCCTGCGCGCGCAGCCCGGCTCTTTCCGGGTCGTCGGCGAGCGATTCGTCCTCTTCCCCAACACAAACGTCTTCGCGCGCCTGGAAGACATCCGAACGCACGATGCGGTGGAGCGCCGCGACTACGTGCGGTTTCTCGACTCCACCTGCGGATACCCTCACGCCGACTACTTCAAGACCCTGCGCAACGTCGACGCACCCGCGCTCGATTTCCTGAACGTGCGCTTCGCCCTGGCCGGCCCCGGTGGGCGGGCGCCGGGGGCGCGCTGGCGCCCGGTCTATTCGGGCGAGGACGGTACGGTTTTCGAGAACTCGACGGTGTTGCCGCGCGCCTTCGCTCCCGGCCGCGTGCGGTTCGTCCGGGGCGTACCCGCCGCGCGGACGCCCGTTCTGGACGCGGCACGGGCCTTCGGGGCGGCGTGGCCCGAGGTAACGGCGATCAAGGACTGGAGAGGCATCGCCTACGTGCTCGCGACGGAGGATGCAGAAGCGGAAAACCCTGCTGTCGAGATCTCGGACTATCGGGAGTTGACCAATGCCGCATCGTTCCGGGCCCGCGTCGCGGACGGCAGCCGTCCCGGATGGGTCGTGCTCTCGCTCGTCCAGGACGGCGGCTGGTCGGCGGCCGACGAAACCGGAGAGACGATACCCGCGCACCTGGCCAATGGCCCTTTCCTCGCGCTCCGGATACCGCCCGGGGACCGCTCCATTCGACTTCGCTACTCGCCGCCGGGATTCCGCATCGGCGCGATCCTGTCGCTTGCGACGCTCGCCATCTGGGCCGGACTCATCGCGATCGGCGCTCTGCGCGGACGGAGACGCGCGGCGGCCTCAGGCGGCGGCAGCCCACCGCGCCTTGAGGCGCCGGAGGCGGGTCGATAGAGCCACGGCCGCCGGCTTCGAACGGAGTCGGCCGTAGGCCACGAGGTAGAACGTCGAAGACGGATCGCCGCGGATCTGGTCGTCTTCCAGCTGCATCATTCGGGCGACCCACTCGAGCCCCTCCGGCGATTGCGTCCAGGCCGCCTCGAGGCTCGGGAAAACG
This sequence comes from uncultured Acidobacteriota bacterium, assembly GCA_963801275.1. Taxonomy (GTDB): domain Bacteria; phylum Acidobacteriota; class Thermoanaerobaculia; order UBA5066; family Gp7-AA6; genus DATBFU01. Next base: position 1,213,440 of record CAWDEF010000001.1, read on the forward strand.
AGCGAGGCGATCTGTCCCCCGTAGGGCCTCCACTCCAGAATCTCGAACTGCTCGCGCAGAAATTCCGCGATCTCGCTCGAGCGAATGGCCTCGGAAGGATCGTTGGGCTCGATGGGAAGCGCGATCGTTCCTCCGAGCTTCGCCGAGCCCGGAATGGAATCGAGCAGCGCCTGCGCCGCGGCGAGCCTCTCGACGCTCCAGTCCGCCCGGGAGGGACCAACGTATTCGTCCGCGTAGAACGCGCCGTCGAGCGGCAGCGCCCCTCGGATCCGCCGGAAGAGCCGCTCGAGGCGGCGCACGTGGTGGAGCGACGCGTGAAAGAAGACGACATCGTAGCGCCCCGCCTCGAGCCGCGCGTCGTCGAAATCGCCGGGCCGGTACTCGATGCCGGAGATGCCTTCGCGCTCCGCCTCGAGGCGGGCGTCCTCGAGCGACCGGGGCGAGATGTCGAACGCATCCATCGCACGGACGATCCCCGTCTTGATCGCCGCCCGCTCGAAGGCCCCGAGCCCGCACCCCCACGAGACGCCGCGCGCGAAGGGCTCGGTGGCGTGCACGCGCTTGAGCCAGTCGAGCGGCCATTCGTGGGGATTCCCGGAGACGCGCCGGTTGATCGCCTGGCGGCACAGCGGGTGCGCCATCCAGTATGCGGGGTCCTTCGACTTTTCGCGGTTTTCGTCCCAGTAGCGGGCGACGGCGCTCGGGGTGTCGGGGCCCGTCATCGGCCAGGGGGAATTCGCGCCGCTTCCGTGGGCCGGAAGCCCGCCACCGCGGGGTGGGGGGGCGTCGGCCTCCACCGTCTTGTTCCCCGGGTCGGATCAGCGCCCATCGAGGCCATCCTCGCGCAGAAGCTTCTCCGCCGCCTCCTTGGAAATCCCGTGGGTCAAGCGCAGACCGCAGTACTCGCTCAGGTAACGCTCGATCGGGATCCACTCGCCGCCCACCCGGACCTGCTTGGTCCACATGCAGATTGTGAGCAGCCGGCTCATGTCTCGGAGCCGCCGCTTCGCGATCGTCATCTCGACGCCGAGAACGGCCGTGACCCAGATGACGAGGACGGTGATGATGCGATCCGAGACGACGATCCAGGAAGGAACGCCCACTTCGTGAGAGAGCTCGTACGCGACGACGACGAAGACCGAGAAGAGGAAGGCGAGTCCCAGGGTCACCTTTCGGCTGTCGGCCATCAGGCTGATCAGCAGCGGAAGAACGTAAAGAGACCCGACCGTCAGCCCGCGAGGCGTCCTCAGATCCATGTAGAAGATCACCGCCCCGACGGCGAGGCTCGAGGCGACCGAAACGCCGAGCAGCGCGCGAAACACCTTCTCCATGGCGTCCTCCGGAGAGAAGCGGACCGCCCCGCGGCTGGAGGATAGCAGGAGGGGGTCTCCCGGCCCACGCGCCCCGGACCATGTGGAGCGACGGGCGTGCGCCCGCCGCCGCTTGTCAGAGGATCAGCGCGCCGCCGCCCCGGCTTTCAAGGACTCCATGACCTGATCGATCGCGAAGCTCGCCGGCCGCTGGCTGGGCGGAAATTCCTTGAACGTGGCCAGAAACTGACCGACGTAGGTCGAGGCCGGGAGAAGCAGGTAGACATGATTCAAATACCAGTCCCAGTAGGTAGTTTGAAGTCACGTCTGCCCGACTCGTAGGGATCCGCGCGAAGGTTGAAGAGCTTCGGAACCCGCGTGTGGACGAAGGGCTCTCCCCAGATCGCGAGCGTGCCCCTGGCGCGCTGCTCTGCAAAGACGACCTTCCAGTTCTCGTACCGCAGTCCCGTCAGACCGCCATCGTCGGAAAAGTAGAAGAACTCCTGCCGAGCACTCCTGTCCGTCTGCCCGGTCAGATAAGGCAACTGGTTGTAGCCGTCCAGGTGCACTTTGTACGTCGTCTTGCCGATCGTGTACCCTTGAGCAGACGCTCCTTGATGTCGGACACGCCGGCCGCCGCGAGCAGCGTGGACGCCCAGTCGAGGTGCGACAGGATGCCGGTCAGGACCGTTCCCGGCTTGATGTGCCCGGGCCAACGCACCATGGCTGGAGGCGGTTCGGCGCCGCGGGGGCAGACCAAGGGAAGGTCGGATGCGGGCCGCGCGTTGCCTCGAGGCCCCACATCGTCTCGATCCCGGAGCAGAGCTACTGGCGGCTCGAGGGCGAGGGCGGAGCCGCCGAGCGGCTCCGCATCAACCCGAGCACGCTGCGGAGCCGCATGCGCAAGCTCGGAATCCACCGGCCGGGCAGCCGACCGTTCGAGGAAGCCGTCCGCCGCGAACACTAGCTACGGACGAGCCTCGAACCAGAGAAAAGAAAAGCCCAGGAATGGGTCCTGGGCCTCGAAATAATTCCCCGGCGACGTCCTACTCTCCCACGAGGTCTACCTCGAAGTACCATCGGGGCTGAAGGGCTTAACGGCCGTGTTCGGAATGGGAACGGGTGTGGCCCCTTCGCTAAGGTCACCGGGAAACTCTATTTCCCTGTCAATTACCCCGCGCCGATCGGCGGCCGGAGCCGCTTCGGTATGTCGAGGTCAAGAGAGTCGGTATGTGATCGATTCGCGCCTTAAATATTTTATGGTCAAGCCGCACGGCCGATTAGTACTGGTCAGCTTCACGCCTCACAGCGCTTCCACACCCAGCCTATCAACGTGGTCGTCTCCCACGGGCCTTTAGGGGGTTGCCCCCGGGAAATCTCATCTTGAGGAAGGCTTCGCGCTTATATGCATTCAGCGCTTATCCTTTCGAACATCGCTACCCGGCCGTGCCGCTGGCGCGACAACCGGTGCACAAGAGGTTCGTCCCTCCCGGTCCTCTCGTACTAAGGAGGGATCCTCGCAAATTTCCTGCGCCCACACGAGATAGGGACCGAACTGTCTCACGACGTTCTAAACCCAGCTCACGTACCGCTTTAACCGGCGAACAGCCGGACCCTTGGGACCTGCTTCAGCCCCAGGATGCGATGAGCCGACATCGAGGTGCCAAACCTTGCCGTCGATGTGAACTCTTGGGCAAGATCAGCCTGTTATCCCCGGCGTACCTTTTATCCGTTGAGCGATGGCCCTTCCATACAGAACCACCGGATCACTAAGCCCGACTTTCGTCCCTGCTCGACGGACGGCTTCGACGACGCACCGAGGGTCGTCTCCCGGCTCCTCAGAACCTGTAACCGATCGCGAGCACCGGTCCCCAGTCATTGGTCGCTGCACCCTGGGTCGGCGGTTTGCTGTCGAAGCTTTCGAAGACCGAGAGGCTCAGGTAGAAGTCCTGGATCAGCTCCCGGCGCGCCTGAACCTCGGCCTGAAGGCGTATACGACCGGCGACGGTCAGGCTCGGGATGACCACGACGAAGCCCGTGAATTCGAGCTTCGGTGTTTCGTAGTCGAATGTCGTGTAGTACGCACCCAGGCTCGCCTCTCCGTTGTACGTCGCTTCGCCCTGCACGGGTTGCTCATGGTTTCCCGACACTCCGGCCAGAACCAGGAACTCGCTCTGGTTCCTCTGCAGGATCACTCGGCCGGCCGCCGCTCCCAGGTAGGCCCGCAGATCCAGCCCGAGGTCGCGGTTCTGATCGAGGCCGCCCTGGCCCCCGTACACCCAGCGATTGGGCGGTAAGCGAAGGTAAGAGAGTCTCACGGCGCCGTGTTGCGAGGCGGTCGCGCCCTTCTGATCGCTGAGAAAAGCGCTCAGGCTCAAATTCACTGCGGCGTTGCGCGTACGGTACGTCGTGTCCCCGCAGAGGTTGAATTGCACCAGCTGGTTCACTTGCGTGTAGTTGAAGCCCACGTCGAGAGACCCGGACATCCGCCTCCAGAAGCTCTGATAGATCGGAGCGATCCGATGGACATCGAGGAATTCGACGTTGCGAGTTCCGCCAACGCCGACGACACCAAGCAGGCCCGGAGGCTGGGTCGGCGTGAGCGACCCGAAGATCCTGTCACCGTTGGTCAGCTCGACGTCGAAGGTCTTGCTGGAGGTGATGCTCCGGATCTTGTTCCACTTGATCGACGCGTCCCCAGCGTCTTCGGTCTTCACCAGGAGGCGCCCGCTCGCGTACGACTTGATCTCGCCCGTATAGCGGTCGCCGCTGATCATTTCGATGACGTCGGTTTTCTGAGCGTGCAGCGGCGCCGCGGAGACCAGAAGCGCCGATCCGAGCAGCGCCGGCAGGAGAGCCCTCCGCAGTATCCCGGCGATTCCAGATCGGCGCGCCGGCCGGCAGGGGCCGTGCCTCGTGTCTCTGGTCGCCCTCGTCATCGTGCCATGGAAGACAACAGTCGTTCCATCGGCTCTTGGCTGACTGTGATCCACCCCTTGGACGGTTGATTCAGATCCAGGACCACGTAGACCACCAGGCAGACCAGGAGTGTGAAATTCAAGAGACCGGGGACATGAGCTCTTCCCGCCGCTCCGTGCCCCATGCCAAACATCCCGATGGACGCCACCGCGGCCAGCATGAGCAGGAAGAGGATTGGCGGGGGAAGGCGCTCCTTCGCCGCGGCAAGGCGAGCCGCGTGGCTGCTCGTGAGCGCGTTCAAAGTGTTCACGAGCGGCGTGGCGACGAGGGTCCCGCCGTCCACCGCCTCAGCGACGAGATCCGTCATTTTGTCGTGCATTTCGGTGACCCAATGGAGTGACCGCTCGAGACCGGCATCGCCTACCCCACGCCGTGCCAGATCCAGACGCAACTGCGTGTATTCGCGGACGAGCGGCAGCAGCCGGCCGCGGATCGAGCTCGGGAGCAGGCGTGCGCAGGCATGGAAGTCGCCGATGGCGTTGGTGTCGGAGACGACCGCCTCCCGCCGCAGGTCGTGCTTCCCGACGGCCATCGCGAACGTAAACGCGAGGAGCAGACCGAGCAGCGCCAGACTCGCGTCTTCGAGCTTTCCCGGCACGAGCGTCCCACCGCGCGCCCGAATCCGGCTTCCCCTCCAGTAGCCCGCGGCCCAGGCGGCCAGCATGAGCGTCGCGAGGAGCACCGCAATCGCCCATGGATCGAAGCGCGCGAGCATTCGCATCCATCACATCCTTCCGGCCGCGGAATCGGCGCACGTCGCCCGGGAACGGCGTGGCCCCGGGTCCCCGGGGCACCCCGCCAGCGCGCTCCTCAGTGCGCTGCCGCGCCGGCCTTCATGGACTCCATCACCTCGACCACCCCGACTGAACTGCGCCCGCCAGTGTGGAAATGGCGGACGCAGTTCTAGGAGCCGGTTGATTGTCAGTTGTTTGGTCGCGCGATTGTCTCGATCTCCTCGAGCCGCTTCATGGCGGCGGCGGCCTTGAGCGTACGATAGTTGATTCCGGCTGCGTTCAGGCTGCTTCCTTCCTGGATTGGGTACCCTTCGATGGTTTCCACGAAGCGTTTGATCACGCCTTGGATGGGAACGAAGATCCACATGTTGTCGGCGTACCAGCGCAGGTAACCCATCTCCGCTTCGTGCGGCGCCTTCTCGTACGGATCGGCGCGCAGGTTGATGATCATTGGCCAGCCGGTGACTTCACGAGTGCCGGTGGCGATGTTGCCTTTGATGGAGGCGAAGTTCACCTTCCAGTTCGCATACCGCACGGCATTCAATTCACCGCCCTGACTGAAATAAATGATCTCTTTCCGGGGGCCTTCCTTCACCTCGCCCTTGAAGTACGGCAGGAAGTTGTAGCCATCCAGATGAACCTTCCAGGTCTTGCCGTTGGCCTGACAACCCCGTTTGCACTTCTCCACCACATTCGGCTCTCCGGCAGCAGCCAGCAAAGTCGGCAACCAGTCTTCCTGCGAAATGATCTCGTTGGAGACCGTTCCCGGTTTGATAACGCCCGGCCAGCGGACAATCATCGGCACGCGGAATCCGCCTTCCCAGGTCGTGCCCTTCTCCCCGTAGAACGGTGTGATGCCGCCGTCCGGCCAGGTGAAGGTTTCCGCGCCGTTGTCGGTGCTGTAGATCACGATGGTGTTTTCGGTGATGCCGAGGTCATCCAGTTTCTTGAGCACTTCGCCGACCTTGTCATCGTGTTGGACCATGCCGTCGGGATACAGGCCGATGCCGGTGCGGCCCTCGGCCTCCTTGCTGAGGTGCGTCCAGACATGCATGCGGGTGCTGTTGTACCAGAGGAAAAACGGCTTCTTCGCCTTCACCGAGCGCTCCACGAAATCCATGGCGGCGGCGTGGAATTCCCCGTCTACCGTTTCCATGCGGTCGCGGGTCAGGGGTCCGGTGTCCTCAATCCGGCCATCGGAATAACTGTGGATCACGCCGCGCGGGCCGAACTTCTTCCGAAACTCAGGATCCTTCGGATAATAGTACGTCTCGGGCTCCTCCTCCGCGTTGAGGTGATAAAGGTTGCCGAAGAATTCATCGAAACCATGCACGGTCGGCAGATGTTTGTTGCGATCACCCAGGTGATTCTTACCAAACTGACCGCTGGTGTAGCCTTGGCTCTTCAACAAGTCGGCGATCGTGGGCGCCCAGTCGGGAATGCCGTGATCGGAGCCGGGCATGCCGATGGTCAGCAGCCCGGTGCGAAATGGATGTTCGCCGAGGATGAACGAAGCGCGACCCGCCGTGCAACTTTGCTGTGCGTACGAGTCGGTGAACATCGCACCCTCCCGGGCGATGCGGTCGATGTTGGGCGTTTTGTAGCCCATGATGCCGTGGTTGTAGGCGCTGATGTTGTGCACCCCGATGTCGTCACCCCAGATGACGACGATGTTGGGTTTCGACTGCTGCGCGTGCACGGCGGGCGCACCGACGACGATAGCCGCGGCCAGTGCGGCACAGTAGAGAGATGGTCGAGTCATGTGCAATCTCCTTTTGCCTTCCGGGTCGTCACGCAACCTCCAGACGCGCCCGGATAGGTTCGCGCCTGGTGGCCCACCGACGGATTCTTCGCAAGCGACCGCTCGGTGGAACCCATGTCTCACTTGCTCTCGAATGGAAAGACTCGATTCCAGTCGCTCTTCATTCTCACGACGATCCAGCCGCGGCCGGGCCCCTCGTCGAGGCCGCGCGCAAGCTTTCCAAAGGGCGACTTGCGGTCGTAAGCAAACTCCCGGCCGCCGTCGTCGTGGTGCACGATCACTGCCAGTCGCGCTCCACTCCCTGCGGCCGTCCACTCGAGCATCTGAAAGTCGCCGTCGGAGTTGCCGAAGGCCGCGACGGGCCGCCGCCCGATGTGCAGATTGATGCCGACGGGCTTGCCCTCGCCGTCGTCGATGAAACTCATCTCGGGGAGGCGAACCAGCGCGGGCTTTCCTCCTTGAAGTTCGTACTTCGTCAGGATCGAGCTGCCGACCACCTGCTCCGGCGGGATGCCGTAGGCCTTTTCGACCCAGGGCCGCATGAATTCGATGCCGCCGCCGGAGACGATGAACGTCTTGAAGCCGTTGGCGCGCAAGTAGGCGAGGAGCTCGAGCATCGGCTGATAGACCAGGTCCGGGTAAGGCCGGTTGAATTTGGGGTGCTTCGCGGTGGCGAGCCATTCCCGCACGATCTGCTCGAACTCCGCGGTCGTCATTCCGGCATGCGTCGCCATGACGAGCTCCATCAATCCGTGCATCCCGCCGGCGGCAAGCGTCTTCATGTCACTCTCGAGAGCGGCCTTGAACGGCTGCGTTTCGTTCCACTCCGGGTGCCGGGGCGCCAGCGCCTTCACGCGATCGAGGGCGAAGGCGAGCTGAAAATACATGGGCTGCTCGGCCCACAAAGTGCCGTCGTTGTCGAAGACCGCGATCCGCTCGGCTGGCGGCACGAATTTCGGTCCACCCTCCTTCGTTGCGGCATCGACGAAGGCCACGATTGCCTTCTTTGCCGCGCCGGCATTCCACGACGGCAGCGGGTCCGGCTCGGCGGCGGCAACCCGAGGCGCGGCCAGAAGGACCAGACCGACGGCGGCCCAAAGGAGAAAAGCTCTTCTCATGACCCCTCCTCGAGTTCTGCTGGCTGATCGTGAGCCTCAGAACGCCCCCGAATACCGCGCGCTTCGGGGCCAGTCGCCGGCAATTTTCCACTGTGCTGCGAGCACCTCATTTTGGAAGGGGGAACACGAGCTGGAATCGCGCCCCCCAGCGCGCGCCACCCTGCGGGCGCACTGCGTAGTACCGGGCGCCGACGGCCACGCGCACGGGCTGTGTCCCAATCTTCGTCATCTGGGCAGCGTTGAAGTTGACCGGCACGATCCACTGCTTCGCCGTCCAGTCGTAGAGGGACTCGCTCACGATCGCGAGCGTCGTCGCCGTTTTGAAGTTGTAGGCGATGGCCGGCTGCAAGAAGGTCGCGTTCAGCGCGCCCCGGCTGCCGCTGCCGGCGAAAGACCAGAGATGATTGGCGAGGCCCCCGTAGGTCCAGCTTCCCTTCTGCTGAATCAACAGAACGGTCGGTCCCGCGCCCCACTTCTCGCCGCCGAGCGTCCTGTCGGAGGCCGTGGGATAACGAATGACAGGCCCAGCCCCCAGGATCAGGCCGCGCACCGGACGGCTCGGCGAAAAGAAGAAACTCTGCGTAATGTCGCTCAGGCCGAAACGGCTTTCCCCGCCTGGCACGGGCGACCCCGCATAGATCATCGGAACGATTGTGCGCGTGATCAGGTTCCAGCCCCTTCCGAGTGTGAAGGGAATGACCGGTTGAATGTTGAGCGTCCATCGCAAGGCTTTTGCCCGCCCGATGCCGAAGTCGAAGTTGTTCTGGATCGGTACGCTGATGAGGTTGGCGACGGGGTTTTCCAGAAGCTTCGCCAACCGGAGCTGCTCTTCCCGAGAGGGCCCGACGCCCGATGCCTGGGCGCAGATGAACGAGAAGGGAGTGGCCCAGGCGACGAGGACGAGGAGCGGCCGTCCTCGCCGGACCCGCGAGTCGATCCGTGAGTCGCGAGAACCCCCTCCGGCTGGGCTGCGCGAGACAGTCCCAGCGCGGAGGGCACCAGAAGTGTGCATGTCTCTCCCATCCTGGTTGCATGCGCCTCGGTCGCTCCTACTTCGTCCCGCTCGCCTTCAGAAACTCGCCCAGGACCAGGAGCGACGGGTTCGCCTTGCACGCGGCCTCGATCTTTTCGGTCAGGACCGCCTTCTGGTCCATATTGAACATGGTGTTGCCCCGCCTGGCGTCGACGTACCCCGGCATGTACATCAGCAGCAGGTAGTACTCGTACTCGTCGAGGCCGTCCGCCTCCTTGCACGAGACCTTGGCGATATCGAATGGAGCGATGGCGGGCGCTGGCTGCGCGGTCTTCTTCCCCGCCGACGACTGACCGTCCGACACGCCGCTCACGACGAGCGCCGCCAGCAACACCATCCCGATTGTTCTCGTCCATGTCCTCATCGTCATCTCCTTCACGCCCGTCAGAGCACTCCTCCGCCCAGGCAGTAATCGAGGTACTGGTCGTAGGTCTTTTCTCGTTCGGAGGACGCCCGGGCGCCGCCCGAGATGCCGCCAGTGGCGGCTCCGATCGCCGCTCCCCGGCCCGCGTTCCCGAAGATCGCGCCTATGAGAGCGCCGCCGAGGGCTCCCCGCGCCGCCCCGCCGAGGGCTCCGCCTCCGCGGGGCGCGTTCTGCTCTGCCTGGCCCCGCGCCCAGGCCTGGCACATCGAGAGCGAGCGAGCCGGCGCCTGCGACCTCGATGCCTCCGGCACCGCGGACTCTTGCGGCATTGTGGCGCTCGCGCTGGACATGAGCTGCCGGTTGTCGTCAACGCATGCCCGAAAGAGGGTCTCGTAGTCGTACTCTCGCTGACTCGCCGCCTCGCCGCCGCCCACGAGTGCGCCCGTTGCGGCTCCGATCGCCGCACCGGTGCCGGCATTGCCTGCGATGGCGCCGATCAGGGCTCCCCCGGCAGCTCCTCGGGCGGCACCTCCGAGCGTCCCGCCGCCCGCCGGGGACGTGGCCTTCGCGTTGGCCCGCGCCCATTGCGAGCACTGCGGCGCGTCATAAGAGAGCGCTACGGACGAAACGGCGGCAAACGCTCCGACCGCTGCGAGCCTCGGAATCCACTGTCGTCTCATCGTTCCTCCTCTCGAAACCCCTATTTCTTCGGAAACAGCGCCTGCACCGTGAGCCTCAGGGCCCAGTTGGGTGCCGTATCCGGTTTCTTGACGTTGTAGAAGCCCTGCAGCATGAGCTGCATCGGCTGCGAGCCGAGCTGGACCATCCGGCCAAAGCCGCCGCCGACCGGGACGAGCCAGCGCTGGTCCGCCGGAGCGCTCCAGTTGGCCGTGATCATCGGCGCCGTCGTCAAGAACCAACCCTGCGAGAGGTTATAGCTGACGAACGGCTGGGCGATGAACTGGTTGACGTTCTGCCGGTCGCGGTCCCCGGCAAACGACCAGAGATTCCCGGCCAGGATGCCGATCGTCCAGGGCTTGGGCTGCGTCAGGACGACGAAGCTCGGCCCCGCATTCCACTTGCCGCTTCCGAGGACCTCGCTCGTGGCCGTCGGGAGACCGATGGCCGGACCCACGCCCCAGATCAGCCTGCCGACCTTCTTGGGCGACACGAAGAGCGACAGGTTGATGTCGCCGAGACCGAACGTACGCGGACCCGGTATCGGATCGGGATTGCCCGGGATACCGCCGATCGAACCGGGGGCGTCGATGATCGGGATGATCGTCCGGGTGACGAGGTTGACCGTCCCCAGGTCGATCGGCACGACCGGCTGAAGATTGATGAAAGTGGCCCCCCCATCGGGCGCCCCGAAGTCGAAGGTCGTCTCGACCGGCAGGCTGATGAGGCTCCCGATCGGGTTTTGCACCGCCGCGCGTAAGTCCCCGCCCGACGGCGGCTGCGGCGCCGGCTCCTGCGCCGGAAGGAACCTCGCCACCGCGAGAAGACAGGTAAAGGCGAAGCTCCAGGTTGTCCAGATCATGGCTGGTACTTTCTGACCGCCGCCGGACGGGGCCTGGCAAGAAGCGCATGGGTACCGACGCCCCAGCCACTGAGCACTCGAGAGACCTCGGCGAGGCTCGCTCCCAACGTCTCGACCTGTTTCCGCGGCACGACCTTCACTGACCCGGCCAGTAAGGTGGGCGCCCATGGCAGCATCACGGTGACATCGCCGTCGCCGAAGTCCTCGATGAGGTAGGCGATCTCGCGCTGGCCATTCTCCGAGACTAGGAGAGCCGGTCGAAACCCCGCCGCCTCGGTCGCGTCGGCGAGGCTCCTCGTGAGGCCCTGGAGGGCTCGGTAGCCCGGGATCCGGAAGAGAACTTGCCGTTCGATCCCCCCTCCCGATCTCTCGGCCGCGCCGGGATCGCATCGCGAGCCCCAGCAGGAACGACGTAGCGACCAGGAGGACGAGCGCCACCAGGACCGGGAACCGGGGGTGCTCGGACACGACGCTGGGAAACAGGTCGACGATCGGCGTGGCCAGCTCGACCGTCAGGCCGAGCACTTTCGTGACCAGCAGATAGAGCAGTACGACCGGCAGGAGCACGAAGAAGCCTGCGACGACCGTGGTTTTCAGGAACGAGACCGCGTGTTTCACGCTCGGGTCTCCGGTCATCTCACTTTCCTCGCAGGTGCGCCCAGAGCACGTGGGTTTCCTCGATCTGTCCGAGTGTCTCCGCGGCGCCACGAAGCGCGCGGAAGACGCCCGATCCCATGAAGTCCGCGAGCTCCTGCGGCTCGTCGCCGTCAGCCACGCAGACGAAGAGCATCTGATCGTTCACGTCCTGAAGAACGTGACGCCGGCTCAGGTCCGCGGGCGCCTCTGAGAGAAATGTCTGCGCGGCCTTCGCGAATTCGCCCCGCTTCTCGGGCCGAAGGCGGACCACGAGCCTCCAACTCCACGACGGCACGTGCGGTTCTGGAACGGGTTCGACCGGCATCTGGAGGGAGGATTGGAAGATCCGTGCCACCAGTACTTCGGGGCGCGGAGGCAGCTAAACGGCTGAGGGGGTTCGTCATGGACAGGTTTCCCGAGACAATGGAGAACACCGCTCTGGCCACGGCATGCCGTGACTCACGACATGTTGTGAGCAGGGAGCCCCGATCGGTCCGAAGTCTATCGGGCCGCGACCGGCCGACTGATTCCGAGCTTGCCCATCCGAAAGCGAAGGGTGTTTGGATGAAGCCCCAGCTTCATGGCCGCGCCGCCCTCGCCGTCGATGCGCCAACCGGCCATCTCGAGTACCTGCAGCACGTACTCCCGCTCGATGTCCTGAAGCGTCCCTCGATAGGCGTCCGCAGTCGATCGGGGGCCCCCTCCGGAAGCCACGGTCAGCCTCTCCTCGAGCCGCAGCGTTCCCTCATGTGCCTGGATGACCGCCCGCTCGATCACGTTGGAGAGCTCTCGGACGTTGCCCGGCCAGTCGTGCGAGCACAACTCCTCCATGACAGGGCCCGGAATGCGATCGATGCTCTTGCCCTGTGCCTGGGAGAAGCGACGAACGAACGCCTCGACCAGGAGCGGAATGTCTTCCCGGCGCTGCCGCAGCGGTGGAACCGTGATGGGAAAGACACGAAGCCGATAGTACAGGTCCTCCCGGAAGCCTCCTCGCTCCACTTCCTCGGCGAGCTTGCGATTAGTCGCCGCGATGACCCGCAAGTTCACGTGGTTCGTGGCCGTGCCTCCCACCCGCTCGAACTCGCCCTCCTGGATCACGCGCAGGAGCCTGCCCTGCAGCTCCAGTGGCAACTCGCCGATCTCGTCGAGAAAGATCGTGCCGCCATCGGCGAGCTCGAAGCGGCCCCGCCGCGCCTGGATCGCGCTCGTGAAGGCCCCTTTCTCATGGCCGAAGAGCTCCGCTTCGATCAGGCTCGGAGGCAACGTGGCGCAATCGACTCTCACCATCGGCCGTCGGCTCCGCCTGCTGCGAGCATGCAGCGCCCGGGCGACGAGTTCCTTGCCCACCCCCGTCTCGCCCTCGATCAGCACCGTTGTGTCAAGCGGGGCGACCTGCTCCACGCGACGGAGCACGTAGCGCAGCGCGTCGCTGTTACCCACGATCTCCGCGAAACGTCCGACGGACTTGATCTCGTCCTGGAGGTAGACGACCTCCTCCTCGAGCCGGGACTTCAAGGCCTCGACCTCCCTCAGCGAGGCCTGCACTCGAGCCAGGGCCTCGTCCCGCGAGGTCTCCGCCTTGCGCCGCTCCGTGACGTCCGCGCCGATGCTGAGCGCCCCGGTCACCCGGCCAGCCGGATCGCGCTGCGGAACGTTCGACCAGGACACGGTTCGCTCATCGCCGTCGCGCCCGCGAATGCCGAGCTCGAAGGCCTGTGAAACGTCCTGACGTGTTGGCTCACCGGGTTCATCGACCGGCCCTTCGCCCTGGCCGAGCCCCACGATTTCTCGAAAGGGTCGGCCCAGAACGTCGCCCGCCAGCTGGCCCGTGACCTCCAGGAAGAACGGATTCACGTAATCCACGCGGCCGGACCCGTCCCCGCCCACGACGAGCAGCTGCACGTTCTCGAGCAGCGACCGCCAGCGCCGCTCGCTCGATTCGACCGTGGCCGACAGCTCGGCAGCGCGCGCGACGTCGCGCGTCAACTCGAGTCCCATGGCTAGAACGACGCCGAGGAAGGCGAACGAGATCAGGTAAGGCGTTTCGACGAGGGCGCGGTCCACGAGCGGCGCGTGAATGGCCGCGGCGCCCAGAAATACGACCGTCGAGCCCCCGATCACGAGCGCGTGCCGGCGACCGCCACGGCTCCAGAGGCGCCAGGCAGCATCTGCGACGAACCCAATGAACAGAAGACCTGCGAAGCCGGAGAGGGTGCTCCACACAGTTTGATCGGCATGCAGCACCGGAAACGTCTCTCCCCATGGAAGAGAGCGCCGCTCGAGGGAGGAGATCCTTCCAAGGAGCTTTCCGTACGGAAGCCGGAGATTCGGAATCTGCATCACGGCCCAGAGGACGGTCAGAGACACCGCCAGCCAGCGGCGCGCCGTTCCGAAATCGAAGACCACGAACCAGACCATGGAGATGACGAGGACCGTCACGGCACTGTCCGAAAGCCTCAGCGCGAGTACATAGGAGTCGACCCGGTCGGTCCGGAGCATCGTCAATTCGGCGAACGCGTTTGCCCCGGCCGCCGTCGCGGCCAGCGCGAGCCACGCGTGGGCGACGGCAGACCTGCGGTGGAGCCAGAGCACCAGCTGCAGCAGTCCCATCGTCAGGCAGGCACTCGCCGCCATGGACCAGAGGACTGTCAGGACGCTTATCGCCACATCAGGGCCCAGTTGGCGGCCAGCGTATCCCACAGCGGGCCGTGGACTCACAGCATCCTGTGGCTTGGCCCGAGGGCGGAATACCGGTGAGGGTCGTCAACCACCTGTCCATGAACGCCTTACGCCATTCGGATCGACCCGTCCGGGGGGCATGCCGCATGCAAGCCCCAGGACATAGCGATGCCTACACCCCTTGTCGCAAGTCGATTGCTCGCCGCTCCGATTCTGGCCATGGCCTTAGGGGGCCTCGCCCCCACCGAGCCGTACGAGAGCCTGCCCGCTCTCGAGGCCTCGGAATTCCTTGCGCCAGACCTTATCGAAGGGCCAAATCATCGCGTCGACCCAAAGGCCGTCAGCGACGACATCTTCGTCCGCTACACACTTACGTCCCCGCTCGGAACCTTCTCCGCGGAGTCGACTCCGCTGGCCGCGGTGCGCATCCGCGAGATTCGCGCGATCGCGGAGCTGAAGAAGGTCGACCGGCTGGGGGTCGCCGCGGGCGCCACAGTGGACTCCCTGGCCGCGATGGGCACGGGCGCATTTCACGCAGTCACGAACCCGGTCGAGACCGTCAAGGGTATCGGCGACGGCATCGGGCGTCTCTTCGGACAGATCGGCCGCGGGGCCGATCGCGCGAAGGAGCAGGTGGAGAAGAAAAGCACCCCGAAGCCAGGCGAGCCGACACCGACCACAGGGCGGCAGGCCGTCCGAGCCGGCGCGGGTGTGGCCAGCGAGGTGCTCGGGGTGACCCCGGCGATGCGGCGCTGGGCGAAGAAGCTTCAGATCGACCCCTATACGCGCAACGCGGTTCTTCGGAAGGAGCTCTCCGAGGTGGCCACCTACGATGCCGCGGGAAGGTTCGCGAGGGTCATCATCCCCCTGGGGGTCGTCGGGTCCGTTCTCGGCACGACGGCCGTGGTGAACGATCTCGTGTGGTCGAAAGACCCGGACGAGCTCGTGACTCTCAATGAAAGCCGGCTGAAGGCCTTGGGAATGACGCCGAAACAGAGCAGCGACTTTCGTTTGAGCCCGTTCTACAACCTGACCAGCCAGACGTACGTCGTCTCAGCGCTCGACTCGCTCAATGGAGTTCCCGGCCGCTCCGCCTTCCTCGCGCGTGCGGCCACGGCCGAAACCGAGGCCGAGGCCCGGTTCTACGTGGACAGCGCCCTGATGATGCAGTTGTTCGACCGGTCCGACCCGATCCTCTCGATCTCGGAAGACCTACCCGGGGCATGCGTCTCCGGGAAGTCCGGCCGCTTCGTCTGCCTCTATGCCTTCGACTACCTCGTGTGGACAGAGGATGTCGCGGTTGAGATCGACCGGATCACCGCACGCGCGCGTGCGGAGCATCCTCGAGCCGAGCGGCGGATATGGCTCACCGGGCGCGCCTCGGGGCGCTCGACGCGCGAGCTCTCCGCACGCGGTTGGACGTTGCGCGAGAGCGTAAACGTGATCGCAGCGCCGGCTCCAGTTTCGACCCCCACGGCGCCCGCAAAATCGAATCGAGCCCGGGAGCGGTCGCGATGAACGCCGCGGCCTCGGACATCCTGGGCCGCGAGGCCCTCTCGATCGCCATTGGCCGGCCGGAGGCACGCCGGACGCCACGGCGAGAGGGCGGCTCCCGATTTCACGGCTCGACCGGAGTCCGATTGAGTCTGGCCGGTGCGTGCCTGCTGACGACAGCCTGCCTGGCGGGCCGCCCTCGCCAATCGGGCTTGCAGCAACGGCTGGGCGGGTCGAGTGTCAGTTCGACGGAACTGAAGGTGCGCGTCTACACCCTGGCAGATCGTCTGGCCGGCATGGTCGAGAACGCAGCCGACAGGATCCGGGAAGAGTCCTCCGATCCAGGGGTCCGGCACAGGGCGCTGATCTGGAAAGCGGATGCCATCCCCGAGATCTATCGGGCCGCGTTCTGGCCCGATCCCCTCGCGTCCTCACTCGATCTCTGGGCACTGCTCCGACAGATGGAGCTGTACTTCGAGGAAGGAGCCGGCCGGGAAACTTTCGGACCGGAGCAGAGCATCGCTCTCGACACCGTGAAGAAGATGGAGGCACTCGGTGAAGAAATGGCCGCCTCGGTCGTCCGGTTTCCCGAGCGACTCGCGCGCTTGCGGAATGCCGTCGACACCTTCGGCCGCAGCTATCCGATCGAAGGCAACTTCTCTTCGCGGCGGTCGGTGGGTGCGCACGTCGCCGAGTTCTTCGATCCCGGAAGCCAGGGCGCATTCTCGGCGATCGGCGAGGCCGCCGATATGGTTTCGGACGTCTCGGTCCGCCTCAACACGTACGCGACGACCCTCCCCCGTCAGGCCCGTTGGCAGGGGGAGCTGCTGGTCAACGGCGTCCTACAGAGCGCCGAGGCGACACAAACGTTGAAGGAACTCAACGCGATCGGAGACACGGCCCGACGCGCCGACGCGCTGCTCGGCGACGTGCCGGGAACCGTCGAGGCGGCGATCGCCCCCGCCCGCGAAGCGCTTGCCGGAGAGCGCGAGGCAGTCTTCGCCTCCGTCGACCGCCAGCGCCTGGCCCTCACCGACTCTCTGACGAAGGAGCGTCAGACGCTCGTGGCCGCGATCGAGACTCAGCGCGCGGCGGTCATGGCCGACGTCGCCCGCGAGCGCGCCGCCATCCTGTCGGAGGCTGATGCGATCGCCCGAAGAGCCCTGAGCGACGTGTCCGGCCGCGCCCGCGGCGTCGTGGATTACGTCTTCTGGCGCCTGATGATCCTGCTCGGCGTAGCGGCGCTCCTCGCAGTCGTAGCGTACCGGCTCGCGGTCGGCAGCCGGCGCGCCGCGACGGCCGGCTGATCCCGGAGCTCCGTGTTTTCCAACCGCAGCGCCGTCTGCGCTCGCTGGACGGTCAGCGCAAAAAAAGAAAAGCCCAGGAATGGGTCCTGGGCCTCGAAATAATTCCCCGGCGACGTCCTACTCTCCCACGAGGTCTACCTCGAAGTACCATCGGGGCTGAAGGGCTTAACGGCCGTGTTCGGAATGGGAACGGGTGTGGCCCCTTCGCTAAGGTCACCGGGAAACTCTATTTCCCTGTCAATTACCCCGCGCCGATCGGCGGCCGGAGCCGCTTCGGTATGTCGAGGTCAAGAGAGTCGGTATGTGATCGATTCGCGCCTTAAATATTTTATGGTCAAGCCGCACGGCCGATTAGTACTGGTCAGCTTCACGCCTCACAGCGCTTCCACACCCAGCCTATCAACGTGGTCGTCTCCCACGGGCCTTTAGGGGGTTGCCCCCGGGAAATCTCATCTTGAGGAAGGCTTCGCGCTTATATGCATTCAGCGCTTATCCTTTCGAACATCGCTACCCGGCCGTGCCGCTGGCGCGACAACCGGTGCACAAGAGGTTCGTCCCTCCCGGTCCTCTCGTACTAAGGAGGGATCCTCGCAAATTTCCTGCGCCCACACGAGATAGGGACCGAACTGTCTCACGACGTTCTAAACCCAGCTCACGTACCGCTTTAACCGGCGAACAGCCGGACCCTTGGGACCTGCTTCAGCCCCAGGATGCGATGAGCCGACATCGAGGTGCCAAACCTTGCCGTCGATGTGAACTCTTGGGCAAGATCAGCCTGTTATCCCCGGCGTACCTTTTATCCGTTGAGCGATGGCCCTTCCATACAGAACCACCGGATCACTAAGCCCGACTTTCGTCCCTGCTCGACTTGTAGGTCTCGCAGTCAAGCTCTCTTCTGCCTTTGCACTCTACGGCTGGTTTCCAATCAGCCTGAGAGAACCTTTGGGCGCCTCCGTTACATTTTAGGAGGCGACCGCCCCAGTCAAACTACCCACCAGGCATGGTCCCGGACCCGGATGACGGGTCTCGGTTAGAACTCCGGTGCCATCAGGGTGGTATCTCACCGTCCGCTCCCCCGAGGCCGAAACCCCAGGTTCAAAGCGTCCCACCTATCCTGCGCGGACAACACCAAAATTCAATGCCTGGATATAGTAAAGGTGCACAGGGTCTTTCCGTCTACGTGCGGGTAACCGGCATCTTCACCGGTGCTACAGATTCGCCGAGCGCGTTGCGGAGACAGTGCCCAAATCGTTACGCCATTCGTGCAGGTCGGAACTTACCCGACAAGGAATTTCGCTACCTTAGGACCGTTATAGTTACGGCCGCCGTTTACTGGGGCTTCGGTTCAAAGCTTTGCCTTGCGGCTAACCTCTCCCCTTAACCTTCCAGCACCGGGCAGGCGTCAGACCCTATACGTCGTTTTGCGACTTTGCAGAGTCCTGTGTTTTTAGTAAACAGTCGCTTGGGCCATTTCACTGCGACCCCGTGGCGCTTCAGGGGTAAACCCCTACACGCCTCGAGGCACACCTTCTCCCGAAGTTACGGTGTTAATTTGCCGAGTTCCTTCGCAACGCTTCACTCGAGCGCCTTAGGATTTTCTCCTCATCTACCTGTGTCGGTTTGCGGTACGGTCACCCGTTGTTCTCCTTAGGGGATTTTCTCGGCAGCGTGGCATCGGCGAGTTTGCGGCCTTGCGGCCTCCCCGTCGCTTCTCGGCGTTGAATGGAGGAGCGGATTTTCCAACCCCTCCCGCCTACGAGCTTGGCCCAGGACATCCAACACCCGGTACACCTAGCCTCCTGCGTCCCCCCATCGTGATAACGACCAACGAGCGGTTCCGGAATATTGACCGGATTTCCATCGGCTACGCCTTTCGGCCTCGCCTTAGGGACCGACTCACCCTGAGCGGATTAACCTTGCTCAGGAATCCTTAGATTTACGGCGAGCAGAGCTCTCATCTGCTTTATCGCTACTTGTGCCGGCAGGGTCTCTTCCGAGCGGTCCATCGGTCCTCGCGGTCCGACTTCACCCCCCTCAGAATGCTCTCCTACCACGTCTCTCGGCCGAAGCCTCGAGACATCCGCCGCTTCGGTACACAGCTTGAGCCCCGTTGAATTGTCGGCACGGAGCCGCTTGACCAGTGAGCTGTTACGCTTTCTTTAAAGGATGGCTGCTTCTAAGCCAACCTCCTGGCTGTCTGAGCGTCTCCACTTCCTTTTCCACTTAGCTGTGATTTGGGGACCTTAGCGGGCGGTCTGGGTTCTTTCCCTCTCGACAATGAAGCTTATCCCCCACTGTCTGACTCCTGCACTGAGATCGACGGCATTCGGAGTTTGGTTGGATTTGGTAACCTGGAGAGGCCCCGAGTCCATCCAGCGCTCTACCACCGTCGTCAATCATGCAAGGCTAGCCCTAAAGCTATTTCGGAGAGAACGAGCTATAACGGAATTTGATTAGCCTTTCACCCCTACCCACAGCTCATCCGAGTTGTTTTCAACCAACACCAGTTCGGGCCTCCACTGCGTGTTACCGCAGCTTCACCCTGGCCATGGGTAGATCATCCCGCTTCGCGTGTAATCCCAGCGACTGAATCGCCCTATTCAGACTCGCTTTCGCTTCGGCTCTGCACGTTGCTTCGCCTTGCCGCTGAAATTAACTAGCCGGCTCATTATGCAAAAGGCACGCGGTTCCACCGTCTTGCGACATGGTGGTTCCACTGCTTGTAGATGGACGGGTTCAGGTACTATTTCACTCCCCTCACAGGGGTTCTTTTCACCTTTCCCTCACGGTACTGGTTCACTATCGGTCGCAGAGTAATGTTTAGCCTTGGGTGATGGTCCACCCGGATTCCCACTGGGTTTCTCGTGCCCCGTGGTACTCGGGAACGGAGCGGGAAGGAACCTCGCCTTTCGCCTACGGGGCTGTCACCCTCTTTGGCGGCACTTTCCAGTGACCTTCGACTAGGCGGGTTCTTGGTAACTCCCTGGCTTGCGCCGTACTCCGCCCCACAACCCCCCGAGAACCGAAGCCCTCGGGGTTTGGGCTGTTCCGCGTTCGCTCGCCGCTACTGACGGAATCGCTGATTTGCTTTCTTTTCCTCCGGGTACTGAGATGGTTCACTTCCCCGGGTTTGCCTCTCCCTGCCTATGAATTCAGCAGGGGATCTCGCGACTTGCCTCGCGAGGGGTTGCCCCATTCGGAAATCCCCGGATCAAAGCCTGTTTGCGGCTCCCCGGGGCTTATCGCAGCTTGCCACGTCCTTCATCGCTTCTCTGCGCCAAGGCATCCACCGTCCACCCTTAGTAGCTTGACCATAAAATACCTAAGACGCGAATCTTTCAATTTCTACCCGACTCTCTTGTCAAAGACCGTGATCACCGCGGATCAAAAAGCCCCTCGATCCGCTCGAGGAGCCGTCTCATCCGCGCTGCCCGGATTGTCGTCATCGATCGCTCCGCCCCCCCGTATCCAAAAGTGGTGGAGCTGACCGGAATCGAACCGGCGACCTACGGCTTGCAAAGCCGCCGCTCTCCCAGCTGAGCTACAGCCCCCCATGAGGTCGGTCGTTTCTGTAAGTGGTGGGCCTAGGTAGATTCGAACTACCGACCTCACGCTTATCAGGCGTGTGCTCTAAACCAACTGAGCTATAGGCCCAGCGGGACTAGCTTTTTCGATGACTTCAAAGAACACGGCCGGGACTGCCAGAGTCCCGGGACCGATGCCTTCAAAACTGAGTAGAGAGTTTGCCGGCTTGCGCCAGCACCAGACGTATCGACCATCGAGTGTCCCGAGCTCGCTCCATGAGAGGAGCAGCCGGGAGAGGCTCTAGAAAGGAGGTGATCCAGCCACAGGTTCTCCTACAGCTACCTTGTTACGACTTCACCCCAATTACCGACCATACCTTAGGCGGCTTCCTCCCTTGCGGGTTAGAACACCGACTTCTGGTACAACCGACTTTCGTGATGTGACGGGCGGTGTGTACAAGGCCCGGGAACGTATTCACCGCGGCGTGCTGATCCGCGATTACTAGCGATTCCAGCTTCATGGGGTCGAGTTGCAGACCCCAATCCGAACTGAGACCGGCTTTATCCGATTTGCTCCAACTTGCGTTCTTGCAGCGGTTTGTACCGGCCATTGTAGCACGTGTGTAGCCCTGGACATAAAGGCCATGAGGACTTGACGTCATCCCCACCTTCCTCCGGTTTATCACCGGCAGTCCCACTAGAGTGCCCGGCCGAACCGTTGGCAACTAGCAGCAGGGGTTGCGCTCGTTGCGGGACTTAACCCAACATCTCACGACACGAGCTGACGACAGCCATGCAGCACCTAACCAGCGGCCCCTTGCGGGGAAGGGAGATCTCGCCCCCGATCCACTGATCTTCAAACCCAGGTAAGGTTCTTCGCGTTGCTTCGAATTGAACCACATGCTCCACCGCTTGTGCGGGCCCCCGTCAATTCCTTTGAGTTTCAGCCTTGCGACCGTACTCCCCAGGCGGGGCACTTAATGCGTTAGCTTCGGCACCGCAGGGGTCGACACCCGCGACACCAAGTGCCCATCGTTTACGGCGTGGACTACCGGGGTATCTAATCCCGTTTGCTCCCCACGCTTTCGCGCCTCAGCGTCAGTACCGGTCCAGGGGGCCGCCTTCGCCACCGGTGTTCCTCCCAATATCTACGCATTTCACCGCTACACTGGGAATTCCACCCCCCTCTCCCGGACTCGAGCCCTGCAGTTTCTTCCGCACGTCCCCAGTTAAGCCGAGGGATTTCACGAAAGACACGCAGAGCCGCCTACGCGCCCTTTACGCCCAATAATTCCGAATAACGCTGGCCCCCTCTGTATTACCGCGGCTGCTGGCACAGAGTTAGCCGGGGCTTCCTTTGCTGGTACAGTCAACGTCCGCAGGTATTAGCCGCGAACGATTTCTTCCCAGCCGACAGGAGTTTACAACCCAAGGGCCTTCATCCTCCACGCGGCGTTGCTGCGTCAGGCTTTCGCCCATTGCGCAAGATTCCCCACTGCTGCCTCCCGTAGGAGTCCGGACCGTGTCTCAGTTCCGGTGTGACCGATCGCCCTCTCAGGCCGGTTACCGATCGAAGCCTTGGTGAGCCATTACCTCGCCAACTAGCTAATCGGGCGCGGGCCCATCCGGTAGCGCGAGATCTTGCGACCCCGCTTTGATCCTCAGGACTTCCGTCCCGAGGATGTCATGCGGTATTAGCTCGAGTTTCCCCGAGGTATTCCCCACTTCCGGGCAGGTTACCCACGTGTTACTCACCCGTCCGCCACTCGACTGGAAGGAGTTGCCCCCTTCCGCCTCGTTCGACTTGCATGTGTTAAGCACGCCGCCAGCGTTCATTCTGAGCCAGGATCAAACTCTCCACTTAAAAGTGTTCCATCGCCGCCGGCCGAGGCCGTCGACGCTAGACTCGAGTCAAACCCTGCTTTGTTGAAAACAGGAAAAACTCTGGTTTTTACGGGGGTGCGGGGGGACCGAAGGTCCCCTGCCCTCTTAAAAAACCAGGAAAAAGACGTCTGGCACGCTCTACTCAGTTTTCAAGGAACCGGATCCTCGGGAACCCACCCGCGGACGACGCCGTTCTCCCGGCGTCCACGCATCGAAAATCCCGCCCGAAGGCGGAACTTTCAGTATCGCAACTCCTGATCCCCCCGTCAACGACTTTCTCGCGGACTGCCCGCCAAGCGGCGGACACAGCTACCGTGACGAGGGATCTTGAAAGAACCGGAAACCCTTGCGGGGACGCGAAATATAGGTCCCGCACCAACGGGTGTCAAGCGAATTCGCGGAAACGCGAAACAGCCAATGAACACGGGGGTTTTCGCCGCGGGGAGCTGCACAGAAAGGTGTGCAGTTCTAGACCTTCTCGGGCAGCTGTCCGAGAACTCGGGCAATCGCCTCCGGGTACGCCGCGTGTTCGGCCTCCAGGATTCTCGCCGAGAGTGTTTCCTCGGTGTCGCCCGCGAGGATCGGAACTCTCTTCTGCAACACGATCGGCCCGGTGTCGGTCCCCTCGTCGACGAAGTGAACCGTGCAGCCGGCTTCCGTTTCGCCGGCCTCGAGTGCGCGGCGCTGGACGTCGAGCCCCGGAAACTTTGGAAGCAGGGCCGGGTGAATGTTCAAAATCCGCCCGCGGTAGCGGGCCACGAATTCCCGAGAGAGCAGTCGCATGTAGCCGGCCAGACAGATCAGATCGGCCCCGGCACGATCGAGAATCCGAGCGATGGCCTCCTCGCGTGCGCTCCGTGAGAGGATATCGCGCCGATCCACCGTGTGGGCCGCAAGGCCCCTGCGGCGGGCCCGGGAGAGTCCCGGAGCGTCGGCCACATCCGAGATCACGGCCACGATTTCCGCCCCGGGGATCCGTCCCGCCTCCACCGCGTCGGCGATCGCCTCGAAGTTCGAGCCCCGTCCCGAGAGCAGGACGGCGAGGCGGTGTTTCCGTGGTTCGGTGTCGGATCTCGAGTTTCGGGGCGCCGGACCGATCATGGCACCGCGGCCGGCTCCGGCTCGACGACCACCCTGCGGCTCCCGCCCCCCTTGACATTCCCGATCGCGTACCACTTCTGGTCCGCTTCGGTCCATATTTCGGCCACCCGAGGCAGGTCCGAGGCCGCCACGAAGACGACCATGCCGATTCCCATGTTGAAGACGCGGTGCATTTCCTCGAAGGACACGCGCCCTTCCCGCCCGATAATCTCGAAGACCGGAAGAACGGGCCATGAACCCGCCTTGATGACGACGTCGAGCCCCTCGGGCAGGACACGAGGAATGTTGTCGTAGAAGCCCCCGCCGGTGAGATGGGCCATCCCGTGCACGAGGTTCTCTGCGAGCGGAGTCTCCAAAACGCGCAGGTAAGACAAGTGTGGCGCAAGCAGCGCATTGGCGATCGACCCTCGAAGCTCGCGCAGCTTGTCCTTGGGCCGCCGCCCCATCTCCTCGAAGAAGACCTTGCGCGCGAGCGAATAGCCGTTGGTGTGAAGGCCCGCGGACGGAAGGCCGAGCGCCACATCCCCCTCGGCGATCCGCGAGCCATCCAGGATCTTCTCCCGCTCGACGACACCGACGATCGTGCCGGCGACGTCATACTCCCCTGCCGCGTAGAAGCCGGGCATCTCGGCTGTTTCTCCGCCGAGCAGGGCCGTTGCATTCTCGCGGCAGCCGCGCGCGATCCCTTCGATGACCTGCTCGATGACGCCCGGCTCGACTTTCCCGGTGGCCACGTAGTCGAGAAAGAACAGGGGCGTGGCGCCCTGCACGAGGATGTCGTTCACGCAATGATTCACCAGATCGGCGCCGCAGGAGTCATGGCGCCCGACCTCGATGGCGACCTTCAGCTTCGTCCCGACGCCGTCGGTCGACGCGACCAGAACGGGCTCGCGATACGCAGAGAAATCCGGCCGGTACAGGCCGCCGAATCCCCCGACGTCTCCCAGCACCCCCGACGTGAAGGTCGAACGGATTGCGGCGCGGGCGCGGCCAAGCGCAGCGGCCTTGGCGTCGATGTCGACGCCCGCGGCGGCATAGCGGGAGTCTTTCAAGAAGGAGCGATTATAGATGTGGCTCGCCCGGCGCGGGCCGGCCAGCGTCCCTGCGGAGATAGATGCGGGCTCGCGCGCGCGGGAGGGGCTCGGGGGCGCGCTCATAGTTCTCACGGATCCAGGCGAGCACGGCGACGCCATAGTCCTCGCCAAAGACTCCCGGCCCGTATTCGTCGGTCGAGCGCGGCCAGAGAACGATCGCGGCGGGCCGCTCACGCTCGAGATCCTCGATCAGGGACTGCTCGTTGCCGGCCGAGAGGTAGCCCGGGATGTAGAGCGTCTGGCGGAGGGGATTGCCCCGGCCCGACAGCGCGTTGACGACCTGGCCCTCCGGAAACACGACCAGCCCGTCTCCTTCCCGGGTGGCGGCGTGCACGGCGGCCGCGGTCGCAACGATCTCCCGCACGGTCCGCGCGCTCGCCGTCAGCATTCCTCCCGTTCCAGGGACGGGCACCCGGTCGTCGGAGGCGTACTGCGCGAGCCGCCCGGCAAAAGCCGCGGCGATCAAGAGCGCCGTGCCCGCCGAGAGCGCATTTCGGAGCCGGACTCGCACCGCCCGAGGCCTCGCGGCCAGGGTGAGCAGGCGCAACAGGCCTGCGGCCGCCACGAGTGCAAAGAGCAGCGGCGGCGCGACATACGGCGAGTCGCCGATGTCGAAAGGCCGGCGATGGGAAGCCAGCAGGCCCACCACACCCGCCGCGCACAGGACCGCGCCGGATGGCCGGCCTCGCCGGCCCCAACCGGCCGGGATTGCGGCGAGACAGGCGAGCGGAGCGGCGGAGAAGAGCACCGCCTGGGAGGCACCACCGAAGAGAGCCGAGACCGCCAGCACCACGACGACGGCGGCAAACGCCTTCCCGAGGCCGGGTCGCCCGCGCCGGCCGAGCGCGATCCGGTAGAGCACGAGAACCGCGCCGGCCCACATCGCGGTGGAATAGAAGAGCTGTGCGACGCCCTGCGGCCAGTCCTCGAGGCGCGCGAACCGCCACAGGAATCGCCGTGTCTCGGGAGAGAGTCCCGTAAGAAAGAGATGCGCCTCGGACAGCACGGGCCCACGCCCGGCCGCAAGGACGAAGGCGCCGATCACTCCGTAGAAGAGCGCGGCCGCGGAGGCGGTCGCGACCAACGCATCCCGAAGCCACCCGGAGCGCCGCAGGACGGCAAGACTCACGAGGACGCCCGCGAGGGCGAGCAGCCCCCACTCCGTTCGCGAGAGCGACGCGAGCCCGCAGAGGAGGCCGGCGCCGGTCGCCCGGGCGACGCCAGCAGACCGCCTTGGCCGGCATGCGAGCACGAGCGCGAAGAGCGCAAACGTGGCCGGGTGCCAGATTCGGTAGCCCATGCCGAGAATCGATCCTCCGGCATAGGGCATGAACACGAGCAGAGGAACGGCGAGCCCCGTCCACAGGAGCGCCTCCCGCCGGCCAGTGACCGTCGAAAGCGACAGAAAGAGCGCGCCGAGCGCGGCGAGCGTGCCGACGATCCCCGCGGCCGCGAGCGACCGGAAGCTCGGCCCGAAGGCGTGCAGGAAGGCTGCCTGCCAGTAGGGGGTCAGCGGCCCGAACCAGTAGATGAGGTCCCGGTACAGAAGACGCCCCCGAGAGAGGGCGTCGGCGTACATCCATTCGGTCCCCGTATCGACGATGGCGTCGGACCACTTCCCGCGCGAGACGACCCACAGGGCGCCGGTTGCGAAGGCGAAGAGCGTCCAGGCGAGAGGCCGAAGCCGCTGACCGGGACGCAGCATGGGACTCATGTGACGAGGCTCCCTCGCTCCTTCCATCTCGAGGATCCGGAATCCCGGCCGGATTCGCAGCAGCGGGTCCGGAGGGGGCTCGTCATCGGCGAATCACGGACCGACGCGGGCGCCCGCCTTGTAGATGTCGTGGAGCCTGCGGAGGTTCCGGACGTCCCGGACCGGATCGTCCTCGAGGACCAGGAAGTCCGCCCTCTTTCCCGGCGCGAGGGTCCCCCGTTCCTTCTCGAGGCCGAGCGAGCGAGCCGAGGTCTCCGTCGCGGAGCGGATCGCCTCGAGCGGCGAGAAACCGGCCTTCACGTAGAGGTCCGCCTCGATCGAGACGCCGAGCCCCGGAAACGCCCACATGTCCGTTCCGAGCGCGATCGGCACGCCCGCCTCGTGCAACCGGCGGAGATTCCGATACAGCGCCGGCAGGCAGCGGCGCACGTTCTCGAAGTTCGGGAACTTCTCCCGGTAGGAATCCGCGTAGGCCTTTCCCCGGTATCGGGCGACTTTCTCGCGCCCGATCGCGAGAGAGGCCGGATCGGACAGCACCTGATCGAGAAAGGAGCGCGTGTCGGCCAGGAACTCGAAGATGTCCATGGTCGGGATGTAGAAGACCTGCCTCTTCTTCATCTCGGCGATCGTCTTCGCGTCGAGAGGAGCGAGGACGCCGTGCGCGAGCGCAGTGGCACCACCGGCGACGGCCTCGCGGGCCGCGGCGAGCTCCGGAGCGTGCACGCAGGCGCGCATCCCCTGCGCGCGGGCCTCGCCGAGCAGCGCCCGCGCGACGTCGGGCTTCATCCTCGGAAGCGGCGGCTTGGGGGCACGGCACCAGGCCATGTCGTCGAGCATCAGCTTGATCTCGGAAGATCCGAGCGACCGGGCCTTTCGGACCGACGCGCGCGCCTGCTCCGGCGTCTCCGGCGTGCGATCGGCGCCCGGATCCGCGGGCTCGCCCTGGTCCCACCAGCCCGCCTTCGCCGTGAAGATCGGAGCTGCCGGAAAGACCTCGGGAAACCGCGACGCGGGGTATCGGGAGCGCTCGGCGAGCCGCGCGGCCGCCGCCGTGTCCTCCGCCATCAGGCGGACCGAAGTGACGCCCCAGCGGAGCATCTCCTCGAGATCCCTCTCCGAGTCGGCGTGGACGTGCGCGTCGATCAGCCCCGGCACGATCCATTTTCCCGAGACGTCGACGACCGAAACGCCCGCGGGAAGCGCCGCCAGCGCCTCGGGGGTCGAGGCGCCGACCGAAACGATCCGGCCGTCCCGAACGACGAGCAGCGAGTCGGGGCGCGGCGACGCGCCCGTCCCATCGATCAGCGTCGCGCCGCGGAATGCGAAGGAAGTCGCCAAAAGGAGCGCCTTCACGCTCCGTTGGGCCTAGCAGGGTGCTGAAAAATGGATGCGGGCGTCGCGTCCGGCATCTTGCATGCAGCGCCCTCGAGGCGCGGCGGTGAAGCAGGAGTCGCGGCTCGCAAGAGGGCGCTAGCAAAATGCCATCCGCCCTTCGGGCTACGGCGGCGCCTCACGCCCTTTTTCAGCACCCTGCTAGGAAACTTCGAGGGCGCTCTCTTTTTCGCGCTCCTCTTCCTCGATCGCGACGGGGTAGATCCCGGTAAAGCACGCCGTGCAGGCTGCCTGCTGCGGCCTCCCGAATGCCTCGAGCATCCCCTCGGCCGACAGATACCCGAGACTGTCGGCACCGATGAACTTGCGGATCTCCTCGACGGAATGGTTCGAGGCGATCAGCTCCCGCCGCGTCGGCGTGTCGATGCCGTAGTGGCAGGAATTCATCGTCGGCGGTGAGGAGATGCGCACGTGCACTTCCTTTGCGCCGACGTCTCGAAGCATCCGCACGATCTTTCGCGAGGTCGTCCCGCGCACGATCGAGTCGTCCACCAGAATGACGCGCTTTCCGTCGACGACCTGCCGGACGGGGTTCAGCTTCACCTTCACGCCGAAGCTGCGGATGGCCTGCTTGGGCTCGATGAAGGTTCGCCCGACGTAGTGATTGCGCACCATGCCGAGGGCGAACGGGATGCCGCTCTCCCGCGCGAAGCCCAGGGCCGCGTACATGCCCGAGTCCGGAACCGGCACGACGACGTCGGCCTCCACTGGGTGCTCTTTCGCCAGGCGCGCGCCAAAGGCCTCCCGCACGGCCGCGACGCTGCGGCCGAAGACCGTCGAGTCGGGCCGGGCGAAATAGACGTGCTCGAAGATGCAGGGCGTCGCCTGCGGAAAGGCGAACCGGTGCGAAGAGAAGCCGTCGGAGGAGAGATGGACGATCTCTCCGGGATCGACGTCCCGTTCGAACTTCGCGCCGATCAGGTCGAAGGCGCAGGTCTCCGAGGCGACGACCGGCTTGCCCTCCTTCGTACCGAGGGAAAGGGGCCGCACGCCGTTGGGATCGCGGACGGCAAAGATGCCCTCCTTGCCGAGGATCAGCAGCGAGTACGCCCCCCGAACCTCCGACAGGGCGTCCGCGATCGCGGCCCCGAGGGTCGCGGCGCGGGACCGCGCGATCAGATGCAGGATGACCTCCGAGTCCGAGGAGGTCGTGAAGAGGGCCCCCGCGGCCTCGAGCGAGGTCCGGATCTCGCGGGCGTTGACCAGGTTGCCGTTGTGCGCCAGGGCGAGGGGCCCACGGCCGGTCGCAAAGACGATCGGCTGAGCGTTGATCAGAAGCGAGGCTCCCGCAGTCGCGTAGCGAACGTGGCCGATGGCCGTCCGCCCGGGGAGCCGCGCGAGCCGGTCCTCGGTGAAGACGTCGGCGACATATCCCATCTCCCGCTCGACCGCCATGTGGCCCTCGGCGCCCAGGACGGCGATGCCGGCCGACTCCTGGCCGCGGTGCTGGAGGGCGTACAGGCCCAGGTAGGCGAGGCGGGCGGCGTCCTCCGAGTCGAAGACGCCGAAAACGCCGCACTCGTCGCGGAAGCCGGTGTGAAGTCTCACGCCCACATCATCTTAACATCGGCGGTCTCGGCGACATTGCCGAGCCTCCCTCCATCGGGAAGCTGAAATACGCCAGCCCAAGCCCTAAAGACTCTGTCGGGCAAGGTCGCGCTTCCGCCGTGGCCGAGCGCGGGCGCCGTCCGGAGAAAGTCCCGGGTCCCAGGGACTCTCTCGCGGCTCAACGCAGGTCAGGAATCGGTCTTCCCCGTAACTCCCAGCCGCGACAACTCCCGCTCCTGCTGGCGCGAAAGAAGCAGTTGCGCCGTGATCGCGCCAATGAACGCCAGAAACATGTCCCACTGCGTGTCCCACGGATCGCCCTGGGTGCCGAGAAAGTCCGTCGCGGCCGACCCGGAGGCGAGCGCCGTCCACCACTCGATGAACTCGTAGAACGCCGAGATCCCCATGCAGACGCAGGTCACGAGGAAAAACAGCCACCCACCCGGCCGCAGCGGCGTCTTGCGGCGAAGCACATCTCGGACGAGCATCGCCGGCACGAAGCCCTGGGCCAGATGCCCGATCCGGTCGTAGTGATTGCGGGTGAATCCGAACAGCCTCTCCATCCAGAAGCCGAGGGGGACGCGGGCGTAGGTGTAGTGCCCGCCGACCATGAGAATCACGGCGTGCAGAAAGAGGAGCCGGTACACGAGCGGGGTCAACGGGAATCGCCGGTACGTCGCGATCAGAATCGGTACTCCGATCAGGATCGGCGCGATCTCCAAAATCCAGGTGTAACGGTCGTGAGGCGAGATCCCCGACCAGGAGAGCAGGACGAGCGCCAGCAGGAGAAGGACGAGGGGCTCCCGTCGCGGGCCAGACGCCGCAATCGCGCCTTCGGCGCCCGCCACTTTTCCGGAAGACATGCGCACATTGTCGCCGACAAATGGGGTCAGACGGCATCCTCTCGGTGACGGACAGCGTGTCGGGCCGCGGAGCCGACCGTATTCGCGTTCATGGTAGCTGGTTCTGCCCGCTCCATTCTCCTCTCACGGCGGCGCCGGGTTGCTCTCGGCGCCGCCGTCCTCTTTGCCGCCACGCTCGCCGCCCGAGCCCAGAGCGTCCCGGTCGAGAAGATCTCGCTCCTCGGAGTGAAGAATCCGTTCCTCATCTCCGCCGCCAAGCAACGCCTTCGCGCTCGCCCTGCAGAAGCTCGCCAACCCGGGGTGCCAGCGGATCTTCGAGGACTTCCGCGACGCAAAGGGGCGCACGCTCCAGGCACGGCTCGATTCCCTCGACCGCACCGCCGTAGGGGTTTCTCGGCATCCTGCGCTTTGCCAACGGCGAGAGGATGGAGGCCTGCCAGTCCGGCCGGGTTCTCGCGGCGACGACCCCCTTCTCCCACGTGGTCTTTCTCTGCGGGCTGCAGTTCTTCGAGAGGGAGCACCGGGATCCGGAGTACGCGGCCGCGCTCGTGATCCACGAGATGCTCCACTCTCTTGGCCTCGGAGAGAACCCGCCCGCCTCCAACGAGATCACCGCACAGGTCCTCGAGCGCTGCGGCGCGCAGGCCGTCGGCGAGTCGCCCATCGGCGACCGCGCAGCTCAAGTAGGAAGCGGCGGCCGAGCCCGCTCGTCGGCAGCGACCTCACGGCGACCGTCTCCGAGCACGGGATCCAGGGCAGTTGGACCGACACCTATGGCGAGGGCGCGGACGCCGTGGGCCTGAATTTCACCTTCCACGCGGACCTGACGAAACAGCCGAATTGACACTCCTCCTTACGCGCCCGGCGGCCGCGGACGGCCGAGAAACGCCGCGACCGCCCGGGCGAACTCTTCGGGAGTCTCTTCCTGTGGAACGTGGCCGGTGTCGGGAAGAGTCAGAAAGCGGGAGCCGGCGATCTCCTGAGAAAGCTCGAGGCCGTCGGAGGGCGCGAGCATTCTGTCTCGCTCTCCCCAGAGAACGAGGGTCGGCGCCGTGATGCGGCTCGCCACGTCCTCGTAGCCTCGCGGGCTCGAGCGGATCGAGGCGAGCGCGGCGCGTCGCGTCCCCGGCACGGGGATCGGATCCCACCAGTCCGAGATCACTTCCCTCGTGACGCGTTCCGAACGCCAGTAGACGCGCTTTCGCAGCGCGAGCGCCATCAGGGGCCGGCAGAGCATCTCCATCTCGAGCTCGCCGCCAAGGGGCACCCGCATCAGGCGAAATTGCCAGGGGATCTCGAGGCGAGGAAAGGCTGCATCGACGAGCACGAGCGCCGCGACGCGCTCCGGCTTCGCGGCCGCCGCCACGAGCGCGACCGCGCCTCCGAGCGAGTTGCCGACGAGAACGACACGGCCAATTCCGCGCGCATCGAGATACTTCCAGAGGTGAAGCGCCTGGCCGCCCACCGTGTAGTCGTACGGCCATGGACGCTCGGAGAACCCGGAGCCCGGCAGGTCCACGGCGATCGAATGCCTTCCCGGAGAGGCGCTGACGAGAATCTTCTTCCAGGTCTCCGACGACGACAGGAAGCCGTGGATGTAGACGACCGGTTCGCCGTGCTCGCCCGGGAACTCCCGAGAGCGCCAGCGCACTCCGTCCACGATCGTGTCGGTCTCCCCCGCGCCCGGCGGGCGCATCGGTGCTGCGTGCTCCGTCAGCCGCCGCGCCGCGACTGCGACGACCGTCAACACGAGCAGGGCCGCGAGGAACCGAGCCAGACAGCCCACGAACTTCCCTCCTCCCCGAGCGGCGATTGTACGTTCCAGACGCCGCACTGACCGCCCCCATAGTGCCAAGTACCGCATCCATCTACGAAGAGCTCGCGGCTCGGAGCGAGCGCGCGGGCAGTGGCCCGAAAGGGCTTGACATCCCCGGCGGCAGCCCAAAGACTCAGGACGGCAACTCCGAGGGACGACATGAGACCCGCGCGGTCGGCCTTTGTGGTCCTACCGGCGACTCTGCTATTGGCAACTGTTGTCCTCGCCCAGATCCCGTCACCAACGGGAAATCTCTACGGCACCGCTCTCGACCCCGACCGAAAGGCGCTGCCCGGTGTCACGGTGACGCTGACCGGGCCGGGCGCTCCGCAAGCGACGATCACAGACGTGAGAGGCGATTTCCACTTCCTGAGCCTTTCTCCCGGAATCTATTCCGTTGCTCTCACGCTGAAGGGTTTTGAGACGACGCGCCGCGAGATCATGGTGACGCTCGGCAAGAACGCGGTTCTCGAGGTCACGATGGGGGTCGCCGGGGCACAGGAAGCAATGATCGTCAGCGGAGAGGGACCGCTTTCAGACAGCCGCAAGACGGAGACGGGAGCCACCTACGGCCAGGAGGAGCTCGAGAGCATCCCTACGACCCGGGATCCCTGGGCCATTCTGCGGCAGGTTCCCGGCGTTCTTCTGGCCAACATGAATGTCAATGGCGCTCTGAGCGTGCAGCAGTCGCAGTTTGTCGGCAAGGGCGCGCGGTCGGACCAAAACACCTACAACCTGGACGGCGTCGCCGTATCATTGGGAGGCGTTACGGCGCTCTACTTCGACTTCGACTCGCTGGACGGCATTGGAGTTATCACGGGCGGGTCGGACCCGTCGCTCTCGGCACCAGGCGTCACTCTGAATCTCGCGACCAAGCGCGGCACAAACAGCCCTCGTGGCTCCGGCCGCGTCCTATACACTGGCGGAACCGGTTGGGACTATGGAATCGAAGCGGGCGGACCCCTTTGGAGAGACCGGTTCTGGCTCTGGGGAGCTGGAGCAAGTGGTGACTTCCTGAGCCAGATCCTCTTCCTCCCTGACGGCGAGCCCGTCCAGTCGAAGTCGACGCTCTCGCACTGGAATGCGAAGTTAAATGCGCAAATGAACCCTTCAAATGCGCTCGATCTCTCCTACGTCAACTTCGCCAGGACCACGGACGGGCGCGGCGCCGCCCCCAACCGGTCCCAGCCGTCGACCTGGGACCAGACTTTCCCGTCGCAGTCGTACAAGGCTGACGACTCACAGGTGCTGTCGCCGAGAGTTTTCGCCTCCGTCGACTTCTCCTATCTCTCCGTGGCTCAGACCAATCTCCCGAAGGGCGGCCTCGATGAGCAGGCCGACATGGATGAGGAGGGTGTCTGGCGCTACAGCTACTCCTTCCGCCGCTTCCGGGGCCCCCAACACCAGACGGGACTGACGGCCTCGGCGTTCTTCGACACGGGGACACTGGTGCACGAGCTGAAGTTCGGCTTCGGCTATCGACACAATCGGATCGATTCCTTGACGACCTGGCCGCAAGACGGCCTGGTCGGCTACGAACCGTCACAACTCGCCGCGATCACACGTGCTGCCGATCAGAAGTACGAGATCAATCAGTACGACACGTATGCAGGGGACACGATCCAAGCCGGCAACCTCACGGTCAGCATCGGGGCCCGTTTCGAGTATCAGCAGGGCCGCAACCTCCCGTCGGACGTCCCGGCAAACCCCAGTTTTCCGGAATTGTTACCTGCTGTGGCCTACGGCGGGGACATTGGCTACCCGATCACCTGGCGGGCGGTTCAGCCGCGAATCGGTGCGACTCTGGCGCTCGGCCGCAACCGGAAGACTCTTCTTCGCGCCTCCTATTCGCAATTCGCCAATCAGCTCGCCGGGCTCGGCGGGCCGGTTCCTGAGATTGGCGCGTTTCCGAGCGCCGCGTCCCTCTATTATGGATGGAAGGATAGCAAAGGAAATCACCGCGTCGAGCCCGACGAAGTCGATGTCGGCGGCCCGCTCGACAGCTGGAGCGGCGTCGACCCCGAGGATCCCGCTTCCCCCGCTCCCCTCAACCAGGTGGCTTCCAACTTCAGGGCACCCATCACCAATGAGTGGATCGCGGGAATTGAGAGACAGATCTCGACCGACCTCTCGGCGTCGCTCGCCTACACGTACCGTCGACTTCGCAATCCTCCGTTCTCGCCTCTGATCGGAACGACCCGAAGCAGTTATCGGTACTCCGGAAACGCCGAGGGCACGGCGACGGCAGGGGATTTCGTCCTAGACTTCAGCGAACCGTACTACAGCCTTACGACCGACCCTGCCCCGAACGGGACCGACATCCAGAATCGGCCGGAGTCCGCCGAGGTCTACAACGGCATCGAGCTTCAGGTCATCAAGCCGTACTCCCATGGCTGGATGCTGCGCGTAGCATTCGCCTACAACGACTGGCAGCAACGGCTCGGTCCCGAGGCGATCGTCGACCCGAACAACGAGGTCCCCGGTACGAACGCGAACGGCCCGATCGTCGAAGGTGTGATCAACGCGACCTGGCAATTCAATGTCAGTGCCCTGGCACAGTTGCCCCTCGGAGTTGCCGCAAGCGCGAATTTCTTCGGCAGACAAGGGTTCCCGATCCCCTACTGGGTCGAAGTGACCACCCACGACACTGCGGGAAGCCGGCCCGGAATTCAGATCGGCGAAGCTACAGCCTATCGGCTTGCGGACGTGTTCGAGGTCGACATCCACCTCGAGCGACCCTTCCAAATTGGATCCGCGGTCACAGTCAGTCCGGCGGTGGATTGTTTCAACCTCCTCAACAGCCGGACAGTTCTCCAGCGCAATGGTTTCGTCGGCTGGTATGACGCCGCCCCGGAGACTCCCGGGCCGGCTTTTGAGCAAGCCGCGAAGTTCAATGCGGCTGGCGAGAAGATGTCTGCTCGGACCCTTCGCGGGGGAGTGCGGATTTCGTTCTGAGCCGCCCCTCCCTTAGGAGAGCTCGAGCGCGATTGCGAGCGCTCGGTTCAGATCGTGGAGCCAGGATTCGGACAGGTCGCCGACATGGTCCGTGAGGGCCGGGTGCGGGAGGCTCACCAGCTCGTCGCAGTGAATCGCCTTATCGTACTCGAGCCCCTCTTCGCTCCCAACGCGTACCGGCCTTGAGAGGCCGTGCCGCAGTGAATAGACCGGCGCGCAGGTCACCGTCGAGAACGCGGAGCCGAGGAACGTCGTGCGGCTCACGCCGGAGAAAACACGCGACCGCTTCGGGCCCTCATACCACCTCGCCCCGTTACCTGAGCCCCGTCACCAGGTAGAGGTCGGAGGGCATGCTGAACGCGGAATAGGCGTAGGACCTGCCGTCGGGAGTCATGGCGAAGTAGTACAGCTTGGAGAGAGCTGTTTCCGCCGTTGCGAACTCGCGCCAGAGTTCCCTTTTCCCGGTTGCCAGATCGAGGCGAAAGACCTTGAGCGGGAGACCCTGCCGGACGTAGAGCGACCGGCCATCCGAGCTCCACTGCACCAATTCGTCCTCCCCGGTCCTGAATCCCGGAATCGGACGCGATGTTCCCCCTTCGAGCGAATAGATGACCCCTTCGCGATCCGGCCCGACGCAGGCGACTTCCTTTCCATCCGGCGAAAGGACTTGACAGGAGACACCTTCGGGCGCGACCGCGCGCAGCTTGCCCGT
Organism: uncultured Acidobacteriota bacterium; assembly: GCA_963801275.1. Taxonomy (GTDB): domain Bacteria; phylum Acidobacteriota; class Thermoanaerobaculia; order UBA5066; family Gp7-AA6; genus DATBFU01. The sequence goes on from CAWDEF010000001.1 coordinate 1,249,002, forward strand.
CTGGAGGTCGATCACGCAGCTGCGATCGCCGGACACCAAGAGTCGCCGTGCGTCAGGGAAGAACACGCCTTCATCGAACCGATGACCGGCGCTGTCGAGAAGCCGAGGGTCCCCGGCTCCAGTCGGCAGGAGAACCAGGTCTGACCCCCTCTCTCTGGCGTTGCTCGCCACCCACTGCCCGTCCGCGGAGATCGCCAGAGATCGTCCCTCGCCGATGCGCTTGGCCGGAGAGCCGTCGGTCGGGCGGACATAGATCGCGTGGAAGTTGCCTTCCGACCCCTCGTCGAAGAGGAGCGTCTTCCCATCGGGCGTCAAGCCTTTCGCGAAGGACCCGTCATGCCATGACAGATCTCGCTCCCGCGTCTCGCCGGCGACCGCCGCACGCATCGTCGAGTGCAACTCCATGAGCGACATCAGCGTTCGTCCATCGCGCGAGACGTCCTGCAGCACGATCCAGGAAGGCAGCCGCATGACGATACGAACCTTCCCGGACAACGTAACCGCGCAGAGCGGCGCTCGCCATCCGCTCTCGTTGGGGGTGAACCAGACTTCCTTTCCGTCCGAGGACCAGGACAGGCCATTTCCACGCTTCCAGGGGCCACTCAACACACTGTGCCTGCCGGCCAGGTCGACGGTCTCGACGGTCGCGTCCGACTCGGCCCTCGTCACCCAGAAGGCGATTCGATCCCCAGTCGGCGACAATCGCGGTGTCGCAATCGAGTCCGTGGTCCCGTAGAGGACCTTGCCGGCTGGAAACTCCAGGCGATTCTTTCCATCGACTTCCCGAGCGATGACCATGCTCTTGCCGTCTGAAGACCAGTCGGCGCCCCCGACTCTTTCGTACATCTCTCGGGGTGCGCCACCCGTCAGGGGCACCCGTGCGAGTGTCCCCGAATATTCCATGGGCGGTCCGAGGGGCCGACCCAGCAGGATCGCGATCTCTCCCAGAGACGACACGGAAACCAGATCGGCGTCCGGCAAGTCCAGACGCGTCGATTCCCGCCCGTCGGTCCGCGTCGAAAAGACGCGGATAGGCTCCCCGTCCCATGCGGCGCCGTAGACGATCGTTCGACCGTCGGGGGCAAATCGCGCCGAGGAGACGGTCCCACGACGGAATGTCAGGCGCTGAAACTCGGGGAACGGCTTCTCGCCGGCCGGCCTCCAGAGAAAGAAGAGCCCGGCAAATCCGGCAAGCACGGCCGCGGCCGTCAGGAGGCCGGCAAGGCGCACCCGACTCTTCGCGGGAGCAGCGCCGCCTCCTGTGGAGCCGGACAATTCCGGAAGGTGATCGAGCACGACTCGGAGCTCCTGCGCAAGGTCCCGCGTCGACGCGTACCGCCGCGGCGGGTCCTTGGCCAGACATCGCTCCACGATCCAGCGCAGAGGGCCTGGAACCCTCGGGTTGGCCCTCTCGATCGGTTCGGGGTCCTGGTTGATGATCGCCGCCATGGTGTCGACCGCACTCTTGCCCTGGAAGGCCCTCCTTCCCGTCGCCATCTCGTAGATCACGGATCCGAGCGAGAACTGATCCGACCGGTAGTCGACGGCCGCTCCTTGAGCCTGCTCGGGTGACATGTAGCCAACGGTTCCCAGGACGACTCCCGGAAACGTGCCCGTCTCTGCAGGCCACTGCGGTCCTCCGCCGCCTGCCGAACCCATCGGCGCGAGCTTCGCCAGCCCGAAGTCCAGGATCTTGACCCGCTCGTCCTTCGTCAGCATCACATTCTCGGGCTTCAGGTCCCGGTGGACGATTCCGGCCTCGTGGGCCCTCGCCAGCCCGTCGGGGATCTGAAAGGCAATCGCCAGAAGCCGCTTGACCGGCAAAGCGCCGGCCGGCAGTAGCTCCCGCAGCGTCTTGCCTTCCACCCGCTCCATGGCGATCCAGGAGACCGAATCCGACGTCCCGACGTCGTAGATCGTGACGATGTTCGGGTGGTTGAGCGCCGAGGCGGATCGCGCCTCGTTCTCGAATCGCTTGAGACGCGCCGGATCGTTCGTGACCTCCGCGAGCAGCACCTTCAACGCGACGTCACGCTTGAGCCGCGTGTCCCGCGCGAGATAGACCTCGCCCATCCCTCCGGAACCCAGCGACGAGAGGACCTCGTAGGGACCGAGGCGGTCTCCGGGTGCGAGCGTCATCCTCCGCTCAGTGTTTCGACGCCGTGGCGGTCGATGCGCCCGCCTCCAGGCGGCGGAAGACCATCGCCACCGAGCCCAGGCGCAGAGCGTCCCCATCGCTCAGGGAAACCGGCTTCGCGACCTTGCGGTCTCCCCGGTAGGTCCCGTTCTTGCTCCCGAGATCCTCCAGCCGCGCACCGGACTCGTCGATCACGATCCGGGCATGGTGGCGGGAAACCGAGACGTCATCCACCCAGACGACCGCGTCCTGATCCCGCCCGATCAAGTTCTCTCCGAGCCCGAGAGCAATCTCCCGGTCTCCCCAGATGAGCCGGTAGGCAACGCCGGCTTTCCCCGGCACCCCCGCGTCCGGAAGGCTCTCCGCGCCGGCCTGAAAGGCGTACCCGTACCGCTGAACGGTCCGGATGATCCGCGGCTGACGCGCGTCGTCGTTGAGCGCCGTCCGCAATTCGTTGACGAGGTTGGCGAGGTTGCCATCGGCCACGAAGGTGTCGGGCCAGAGACCGTGGTGTAGCTGCTCCTTCGAGAGAGCATTGGGTCGCTGGCGAACCAGCAGCTCGAGAAGCTGGAACGCCTTGGGAGACAGGGCGACCGGCCCGCCGCCACGAAGGACCTCGCGCGTGCCCGAGTCCAGGACACAATCCCCGAAGCGCAGCCGCATCGGCCTATCGAAACCCTAGAAGTCGCGTAGGCGACCCTGAAGACTTCGCCTTCTCCCGCGATCCATCTTAGCGAAATCTCGCGGGCAAGGCCCCCCGCAGGAGGAGGCGGACATGAAGGGAGCACAGCCTGGAGTCTAGGTTCATTGGTCTTCGCAGCGGCGCGCCCTGATCACCTTAGCGGCGGGCTGCAAGGACTCGAACACGATCACGGGGAACAACGCTCAGCCGCCCACACTGACTCCGACGCCGCCGCCCGCAGGCAGCGTCGCGGGAACCTGGACGGGGACCTATGTCCCGTCCGATTTTGCCGACTGCAACAGCGGTCCGGCGCAGGCAACCTTCGAGCAGCTCGGCTCGACCGTAACCGGAACGCTCAGCTCGAGCAGCAACTGCGGCTTCAAGACGGTCTCGTTTCGAGGGCGCGCATCCAGGGCAACTCTCTCTCAGGCACGATTTCAGGCGGTTCCCGCTTCTCCGACCCGAGCACGGCATGGGGTTTCCTTTCGGGGAACACGCTCGACCTCACGCTCGAAAACACCGTTTATGCCTACAGCGGCGGTGCAATGCGGCTACAACAATAGGCGGGGAACTCCCCGGCCACGTCCTTCACAGGAGATCATCATGAAGCGCTCAGCACATCGGCAGATCCCGGTCTTTCCCCTCGTCCTGGTTCTCCTCGGAGCGGTGCCGCCGCGGCCGGCGCACGCGGCGGACGGCGGCTGGACGAGCCACGGCCCCGCGGCGGCAGTCGAAACCATCGTGGTTCATCCGGCGGACCCCGACATCCTCTATGCCGGAGGAGCCGACGGAGTTTTCAAGAGCACCGACGGCGGACAGAGCTGGGTCCGTCTCGACCCGGCAAACCCTGAGTTGACCGGGGTGACATGCCTCGCGGTCGATGGGTCGAGCCCCTCGACGCTTCTCCTGGGCAACGCGAACGGGAGCTTCGGGAGCAGCCTGGACGAGGGCCAAACCTGGACGACGGCAGCCGTCAATACCTTCACGGTCCCCCCGCGCTGAAGTCCCTCGCGATCGATCCGGTCACGTCGATGCTGCTCGCGGCCACCGACACACCCGGCGGCGAGCACAGCCGACGGCGCTCCGGAAGAGCGCCGACGGAGGCCGAACCTGGTCGAACGCGGGGCTCTCGGGAGACCGAAAGGTCTATGCGCTCCTCGCCGACCGGATCCATCAAACCGTATTCGCAGGAAGCGACTTCATGCCGAGCTCCCGAGGCTACTACGGCACCTACCCTCCGAAGGGCGGAGGGATCGAGAGAACGAGGGACTCCGGCTCCACGTGGACGCTCTCCGACACCGATCTCGGTTCTTCGGTCACCTCGTTCGCGCAGGATCCGACGGACGGCGTCCTCTACGCCGTCTCATCCGACAGGACGTCTCTTTCGAAGCCAGGACGGCGGGACGTCCTGGAAGGACGATATGGAACAATGTCGAGGGCTTCAGAGCTCTGCAAGTCGATCCCTCGATGCCTTCCACTCTGTATGCCGCCTCTGACTACGGGGTTTTGCGCAGCGGTGATCGCGGCCGAATCTGGAGGCCCTTCGACTTCGGCCTGGGGCGAGTCCCCGTGAGCTCCCTCGCAATCGATGAGAGCGGGCGAGCCCTTCACATCGGCACGAGCGGCGGCGTCTTCGATCGCCGGCTGCCGTCTCCGGCCGCTGGCGACTGCCAGCCCGGACCGGAGCACCTCTGCCTCCTGGGCTCCAGGTTCCGTGTCGACTTGAGCGCCCTCGATCCGCGGACCGGAAACGTCCGCTCCGGCACACTCCGTGGGGCAGGCGGACCGGTTCGGCTACTTCAGCCTGCCCACCCTCACGGGTGATCCGTCGCTTCCCGAGGTCTTCGTGAAGATGATCGACGCGACGTCGCTCGAAGGAAATGGATTCTGGGCGTTCTTCGGCAGCCTCACGAGCGTCCCTTACAGCCTCGCGATCACCGACACGGACACCGGCCGGATACAGGTCTACGATGGCGATGCCTTTTGCGGCAGCTCCGACATCGCGGCCTTTCCCCCGGACGAGGTGTCGGTAGCTTCGGCGAGGGCGACGGCCACTCACACTTCCCTGGCTTCCTCCGGTGAGGAGCTCCTGTTGCTGGGGCATCGGTTTCGACTGACCCTGACGGCGACCAACCGGCAGACGGGCGTGACGGCCTCCGGAGTCGCGATTCCACAGGGCGATCGATTCGGCTATTTCAGCCTTCCCGGCTTTACGGGAGACCCGAACTTCCCGGAGGTCTTCGTCAAGATGCTCGACGCCACCTCGCTCGAAAACGGCGACTTCTGGCTGTTCCATACTGGCCTGACGAGCCTCTCGTACACGATCACGCTCGTGGACTCGGCGAGCGGAGCGGTCAAGCGCTACCAGAAGTTCGCGTCGAGTGCTCTATACCTCTGCGGAGGCGCGGACCTGCGCGTCAGCGCCGTGCTTCCCTGAACTCTTGCGAAGCTTCATCGTGCCAACGGCCCATCCATCGCTTGAATCGCGGCCGGTTCGATCGCCAATCGCGCGCGCGCCCGACCGCCAGGAGGCTTCCGTGAACATCCGCCGCGACCTGATGCATCGAATCAGAGCCCTCACTCGAATGCCCTTCTGGGCGCTCTTCCTTGGCTATGGCCTTACCATCGCCTGCAAGGACTCCAACACGATTACCGGCAATCGGCCCGCCTCGCCGACTCCTCCACCCGCAACGGCGTCACCCACACCCGCCGTCACGCCCGCCCATACGGTGACTCCGACGCTCACTCCCACCCAAACGCCCACCGCTTCTCCCACGCCACGGCCGACGGCATCGCCGACGCCCGGGCCCCCGGCCTCGACCAACATCTCGGGGACCTGGACAGGCTCGTTTGCCACCGTCGGGAATCCTCTGGAGTGCAGCCAGAGCTGGCCGGCGCAAGCGACCTTCACGCAGAGCGGTTCCCGCGTCACTGGCAAGCTCGATGCGCCGGAGACCCATTGCGGCTTCACCAACGTCGAGTTCGACGGGACGCTCTCAGGCTTCACGCTCGACGGCGTCATAACCGGCGATAAGTTTCAGAACGCCACGGCACACGGCACCGTGGCGTTGCACTCCAATGTCGAAGAGAACTGGACGACCATCCAACTCACCCTGACGGACGGCTCCGGATACATTCCCGGCGGTACACTGCGTTTCACAAGGTAGATTCGCCGAGGTCGTGACAGGGTCGCTCCGCGGTGACAAAGAGGAGATCGGCCTGAGTCAATCTTGAAGCCGACGCTCGAGTACGACGGGACGCGGTACCGCGGCTGGCAGTCGCAGAAGAACATGGACCGCGGTTGTCGCGGGCTCGGCGCTAAAAAGACACCCGGAGCGCCGCACGGAACGAGCGCGGGTCCAGCCGGCCGGTGACCTTGCCGTAGTCCTCGTTGTTCTGCTGCTGGTTGGGATCGTAGATCGTCGCAGGGTAGCCTTCCGGCGGGAGTCTCGACCAGACGTCATCGCGCGAGATCGCGATCTGATTGTTGAACAGGTTGAAGACGTAGGCCTGGAGCGTCACCGTCACCTGGCCGATCACGATGGGATAGGCGAGGGTCAGATCCGCCTCCCACAGCGTCGGCAGGCGTCCCTCCGAGCCTCTCGGAATCAGGAACACCATCGAGCCGTAGGCCGTGTTGAAATACCCGAGCTTGTTGAGCGGCGCTCCCGACTCGGCAAATGCCTGCAAACCGAGGGCGAGGCGCCAGGGTGTGACCCAGTAGCCATCGAAGCGAAAGCGATTGGGACGGTCCAGGGCGAGAATCCCGTAACCGTCGTGCCACAGGGCTGGATAATCGAAGTCCTCGTTGCGGCCCGGTATCGTCGAGCCGTAGAGGCCTTCGTTGACCCCGCCGTCGTAGTTGCCGCGAAGCGTGGAATACACGTAGCTCGCCTGGAGCCAGAGGCGGTCGCCGAGCGACTGTCGCGCGAGCAACTCGATGCCCCGGTAGACGCGTTTCGCGGAGGGCGAGGCAGGGCCAGTCGGCTCGCACGAGCGGTACGGGCGGTCGAGACCATTGCACGTCGGAACGTCCCCGCTCGCGAACTGTCCGCTCGATCCCGGCGTAATGATCGCGCACCTGCTGTAGTCCGTCTCGGGGCTGGTGCGGTCGAAGTCGCAGCGGTTCTCGATCGTGCCGCCAAGTCGCCGATAGGTGCCCTTCAAGCCGACCGTCACGCTCGATCCGAGCAGCCTCTCGACTCCGACCGTCAGCTCGTCCTGGGTCGGCGCCACGACGGCGGCGTCGACCGGGCTTCCGAGGGGTCCGCCTCCCGCCACGACGTCCTGATGAGGGTGGCCGATGACGTTTGGATCCTGCACGACACTGACCTGATCGAAGTTGTACGTGGTCAGGCCCGTGTAGTCTCCGAAGATCGCCACCGCCTGCCCCGTTGGCATGGCGTAGGAGAAGCGTCCCGCGAACGCGAAGACTCTGGTCGCGCCGTCTCTCCATGGATCCCAGACCACGCCGATGCGAGGCTGCCAGGCCGTCCGTAGGCGAAGGACCGTCTCTCCCGCGTAGTTCTCGGTGTTCTCGCCGTCCCATCTCAGGCCGGCGTTGACCGTCAGGCCGGGCCCTGCCCTCCACGAGTCTTGCAGGAACGCGCCGAAGTCCTCCACCGAGCCTCGACGATGGATGCTTGGAACCAGAGTCGGATCAGCCGGGCTGACCGCGTCGAACACGTGCGCGTAGTAGAGCTGACCATACTCGTTGGCGATCTCGACGAGCTGCCCGCCGGTGAAGGACCCGATCCCATCGGTCCGCCCTCGCGAGTAGTCCCCTCCAGCCTTGATCTCGTGGTTCCGTTCGAAGAGCGTCACGTCTCCCAGGTAACTCTGACGGGTGGACTCGTTGTGGTCGAGAAGTGCTCCGATCTGACCGTAACCTCCGGTGATGTTGTTGGGCTCGGGCGGCGATGGGCAGGGAGACTCCGGCGTTCCTCCAGCGCACGTCGAGTCCACGTATCGGACGCCGTCCGGGGCCCCGAGAGCATTCTTGTCCCTGTGGTACGAACCCTGAAGGGTCGTCATCGCCTTCGATCCGAACAGCTGTGACAGGCGGACACCGAAATCGGCGCCCCCCTGGTCCCGGGCTGAGAACCACGTCGACGGATCCGGGCTGACGATGGGCGTGACGAATTTGGCGCCCAGGCCCTGCCGGGGATCGGCTCCGGCCGGTCCCGAGGTCGTGGACGGGTCCGCGAAGACGGTGCCGACCACGGTGGTCGAAGGACCGGCGTTCCAGGTCAGCTTGCCCGAATAGAGATACTCCGCCGATTGGAAAGGGAAACGGTCCTCGCTCGAGACGTGCGCCGTGGACTCCACCCGTGACAGGTCTCCCTCGAGGTCGACCCTGTTGATTGCGCCGAAGATCCAGAGCCTGTCCCTGAGGATGAACCCGCCGAGATCCGCGCCGTAGTCGAGCCGCTGGCCGTCGGCGACCCGCATTTCCGCGATGCCGGAGTCCTCCGGCTCGAACTCCTTGTCGGCCGCGGTGGCCGTCGAGTCGTAATAGACGAAGGCGCCTCCGTGAAACACGTTGCCGCCCGCCTTGGTGATGACGTTGACCACCCCCCCGAGCGCGCGGCCGTACTCGGCCTGGTAGCCGCCCGTCTTGACCTCGACCTCCTGAACGAACTCGTTGTTGATCGCCTTGCCTTGAACCCCCTTGAAGGCGTTGGTCGTGTTGACGCCATCGATGATCCACTGGTTCTCGGCCGAAGTCGCTCCGTAGATCGTCAACGCGAGGGACCGTCCCTGGGTGTCTCCGCGGTCCGTCGAGACTCCCGGATTCGAGCGCACGATGTCCGCATAGTTTCGCGAAACCGGCAGACGTGTGATCGTCCGGCTCGTGTAGTTCGTCCCGGTCGTCGTCGAGGTCAGGTCGATGGCTGCCGCCTCACCGGAGACGAGGACTTCCTCGGTCTGCACCGGCTCGAGAACGAGATCCACGCGGGCCGTGCCGCCGAGCCGGACCGTGGCGGTCTTCTGGGCCCGTCGAAATCCGGGCAGGTCCGCGCGGACCGTGTACTCGCCGGGCGGCACGGCAGGAATGTGGAAGGCGCCCTGAGGATCGGCGAAGGTCGTTCGTGTTCCCTGGAGGCTCGGGCTCGAGGCCGATACGCCAGCGCCGCCAAGCGCTCCGCCGGCGGGATCGGTCAGGCGGCCCTCGATTTCGCCCGTCGTCTGTCCGCGGCCCGCCCGGACGGCGAGAAGAAGCACCGTGACGACAATTGCCAAACGGGAGGCGCCGCTGGACCCCTTCAAAGCCACCCCCGTTCGGAAAAACGCCGGGTCCGGGCCCGTGGCTGCTCGCGGAACAGGTTCCGCGACGCGACTGACCGGGATTCTACGTCCGGCGCTCCGCCATCCGGCAAGAGATCAGCGGGGTCCTCATCTCCACCAATTCGGCACTCCTTCAACCAGAACGAGCCTGCTCGAATCGGTGAGGATCGTGTATGCGTAGAACCGTCCGTCGGGCGTGACGCAGACACTCCCCGGGCCGGGCGCGTACCCCACGAAGCCCGTCGGGTCCGGGGGGGCGAGTTCCTTCCAGCGCTCGCGGCGCCCCGTGGCGAGGTCGAGTCGGTAGAGGGTCAGCGGCCGTTCCTCGCTCCCGCGGACGTAGATCGCCCTGCCGTCGGAGCTCCACTGAAGGAGAAAGTCGTCGGGGAAAGATCCCTCGATCGGCCGGGGTTGTCCCTTTCCGTCGGCGTCATAGATCAGGTGGCTGCCGTTCGCCGTCGTGCCGGCCACTCTTCGGCCGTCGGGCGAGACGAGCAGTGCCCGCGTGCCCGGGCCGCCAAACGGGGTCGGGACGCCTCCCTGAAGGTCCTGGACGTAGGAACGCGCGATTCCGGCCTTGTCGTCGGAAGCGAACAGAATCCGCTGCCCGTCGGGGAAGAATGTCGCAAAGCGAAGCCGGAGGAAATCGCCTCCCGGAAGGGACCTCGGCTCGCCGGCTCCGGTGGGGAGCAGAACCAGCTTCATTTCGGTCGGATGCCTCACGAGCGCCCACTTCTGGTCGGGCGAGAGCGCGAGCGCTCTGCCTTCTCCCAACCTCTTCGCGTCCGAGCCGTCCGTCTCACGCAGGAAGGTCGTCAAGGTCTCCACGTCCGGGCGATCCGGATCGCTGCGGATCTCGGTCAAGAGAAGCCGTTGCCCGTCGCCGGAGAGGGCGGCTGCGCCGGAATCGTCCAGCCAGGAGAGGTTGCGCTCCTCGGGCGCGCCCGGAACACGGGCGAGGATGACCCTCCGGACGTTATCGACAAGCATGCCGGTATCGAGAAAGAGACCCTCGCGCGAGACATCGTCGAGTCCGGGGATCCACGGTGCGCTGCGCGTACGGCCCGAGATGCGGGCCCCCCGTGTCCCCCGCCCTCCCCAGGAGGAAAAGAAAACCTCTTCCCCCGTCGGACTCCAGAGAACCGGCCGAAACCTCGCCCACTCGGTCGTCAGAACCTTCTTCTTGCCGGCCCGATCGACGACAGACAGGATCCCCCGGCTACTGTCCCGTCGGGGATGCTCGATGAACGCGACGAGGTCCCCTCGGGGCGAAACGCGTATCGAGCTGAAGTACCCTGCCTTGCTCTCGCAGAGCACTCTTCCGATGGGATACTCGAGGCGGTCGCGATTGTCCACCGTGTGCACCACCGCGAGATCCTTGCCGTCCGGCGACCAGCCAGCCGACGAAACCCCTTCCAGGATCTCCCGTGGGGCGCCACCTGCGAGCGGGCCACGGGCGAGTGTTCCAAGGCAACTGCCACTGAACCTGCGGTTTTCGCAGCCGAGCGAGATGGCCATCTCGCCCGACGAGGAGACGTCCAGGATTCCCGCCGGTGAGATCCCGAGGGCCCGCGATTCCGTCGAGCCCACACGCGTCGTGAAGATCTCACTGGGCTTGCCGTCCCACGAGGCCGAGTACACGATCGTCTGACCGTCGGGAGCGAAGCGGGCGCCGGTCAGGAATCCCCGGCGGACGGTCAGAGTCGTGCGCCTGGGCGGCGGCGCCTCCCGATCCCTGCGCGCCTGCATCCGCTCCCCGGCGACGAAGGCGAGGGCGGCGGCAACCAGCGCCATGGCGGCGAGGGCGGCGCGCGAGAGCCGGCGGCGGCGGCCGGCCGGCGATGCCGCGCCCGAGGGCGAGATCCCGGAGGACTGGTCGCGCATCGCGGCCAGGTCGCGGGCCAGGTCCTTGGTCGAGCCGTATCGCTCCTCGGGATCCTTCGAGAGGCAGCGTTCGACGATCCGGACGAAGCCGGCCGGCGTTCGGGGAGCCGCAGCCTCCAGCGGTTCGGGCTCGGTTTCGATGATCGCCGCGAGCGTCTGTGCGGGAGTCGGGCGTTCGAAGGCGCGCCTGCCCGCGATCATTTCGTAGAGAATCGAGCCGAGAGAGAACTGATCGGAGCGGAAGTCCGCCGGCTCGCCGCTCGCCTGCTCCGGAGACATGTACCCGACGGTGCCAAGAACCGTTCCGGCAGCGGTCGCACGCGTCACCGTCGGATGCTCCGCGCCCCGAGAGGCCTCGAATCCGGCGGGTACGAGCTTGGCCAGGCCGAAGTCGAGGATCTTGACGAACCCGTCCCGGGTGACCATGATGTTTTCCGGCTTGAGGTCCCGGTGCACGACCCCCGCGGCATGCGCCTTGGCCAGGCCATCTGCCGCCTGCGCCGCGACGGCAAGCGATCTCTTGAGAGCCAGAGCTCCCGCCGCCAGAAGCTCTTTCAGGGTCCTGCCCTCGACGAGCTCCATCGCGATGAATCGGACGCCGTCTGCCTGGCCGATCTCGTAGATCGTCACGATGTTGGGATGGTTCAGAGCCGAGGCCGTGCGCGCCTCCCTCTCGAAGCGTGCCAGCCGTTCGGCGTCTCCCGCGACGTCGCTTGCCAGCACCTTGACTGCCACGTCCCTCGAGAGCTTCGTGTCACGCGCCCGGTATACCTCGCCCATGCCGCCCGCACCGATCGGCGCGATGATCTCGTACGCGCCCAGCCGGGTCCCTGCGGACAGCGTCACCGGGCAATGCGCTCGTTCATGTTCGAGAGCGTGGATCCCGTGCGCCGGACGACTCTTAGCTGCAGTGTCGCCGGACCGATCTTCACGACGTCACGGTCCGAAAGCGGAGCGGCGCCGCGGATCTTCCTGTCGCGCACGTAGGTCCCATTCTTGCTGCCGAGGTCTTCGACGGCCGCACCGGCCGTTCCAATCGAGATGTTTGCATGGTGGCGCGAGACCGACTCGTCGTCGATCCAGACGACCGCGTCCCGGTCCCGCCCGATCAGGTTGTCGCCGGGATCGAGCGCGATCTCGCGGCGCCCCCAGATGAGGCGATAGGCAACCCCGGCCTTCGAAGCTCGCTCCGGCCCCGCCCGGTCTTCTACGGCTTCGGCGCAGAAGGAGTAGCCGTATCGAGCCGCCGTCCGGATGATGCGCGGCTCGCGCGCATCGTCGCCGAGCGCCGCGCGCAGCTCGACGACGAGATTGGCGAGGTTCGACTCGGAAACGTGTGTATCCGGCCAGAGCCGTGCGCGGAGGTCGGCCTTCGAAAGAACCCTGGGCCGGCACTCGATGAGGGCCTCCAACAGCGCAAAGGCCTTCGGTGAGATCGGCCGCAATCGCCCCGCCCGGAAGACTTCCCGGGTGTCCGAGTCGAAAACGGAATCGCCGAAGCTCAGTCTCATCGGTCCCCCGCAAGGAACGGACGCCACTGGGGGAGATGCCGAAACTGTCCAGGGGCCAGCGTGATCTTAGTCCAGGCATTCGGGGGCGGAAAGGGCCGCGGAGGGTCGGCCGGCAGCTTCGCGGGCTCGACGCCTCTCAACCTGGTTTGAAACTCCTGACGAAACGCTGATCGAAAACCAGTTTGACTGCCCCCGGAGCGGCGCGTACATGGTGAGGACGAAGGAAAAGGAGGACTGGCCATGAAGCGATGGATCATTCGGATGAACGTGGCAGCGGCCGCCATCGCCTTCCAGGCGGTGGCGCTTTACGGAGGCGTCAACCAATGGACGACCCATGGGCCAGGGCCGCCCGCCGCCATCGGCGCGATGGCGGTCGATCCGATGGACCCCCTCACGATCTACGCAGCAGGCAATCCCTTCCTGTTCAAGAGCGTCGACGGCGGAGAGACCTGGGGGAGCCTCGCGCCCGAAGAAGCCCTCCTTTTCGCCCACGTCAACTGTGTCGCCGTCGATCCCACGCACCCGGCGACTGTCTATGTCGGCAAAAGCGGTGGGACCTTTCTCAGCAGTCACGACGGCGGCATTCAATGGGAGAGCCAGGTCATCGACCCCCTGGCGTATTCGTTGCCAATCTCGATCGCCGTCGACGCCGGAACCGGAGCAATCTACGCGGGCACCGACTTCGACTCTACGTACCCCCAGGTCCAGAACGGGGTCTACCAGAGCACGGACGGCGGCACCACCTGGAACGGAACAGCCCCAACCCCAAGGCTGCGCACCGGCTACGCGTTGCTGGCAGACTCGCTCAACGAAAGACTTCTCGTCGGGACCGACTTCGCCTACAGCGTCGGGTACTACTACTATAGTGACCTGTTTACGGTTCGTTCTGGCGGCCGTGTCGCCCGAGCGGTAAACGGCGGCGCGAGCTGGTCTCTCTCGCCGGAGGACCTCGGCTCTCCGGTCCTGGCTCTGGCGAAGGACGCGCAAGGTTCCACCTACTATGCCGGGACCGAGGCCGGGGCTCTTTACCGCAGCGTCAACGGAGGCGCGAACTGGGCGCCGCTCGCAAGGCTTCCCGGCACGGTCACCGCGCTCGCCGTTGACCCTTCGGCGCCATCGGTTCTCTACGCGGCGACACGGGACGGCAGAGGGTTGCTCCGGAGCACCGATGGCGGCGCGACCTGGAGATCCTTCAACTCGGGCATGTCCACCCGGTGGGTTACAGCGCTCACGATCGATCCGACCGGCCAGATCCTCCACGCGGGAACGGTTCAAGGGGTCTTCGACCTGGAGGTGGCGCCGGAGCCCGTGCCCGAGCCCTGCGCGCCGGGACCCGATCACCTCTGCCTCTTCGGTTCGCGCTTCCGCGTGGACCTGACGGCAATCAACCCCTTCACGAAAGCCCCGTTTGCGGCGACCTCGGTTCCCGTCAACTCCCGGTCGGGCTACTTCACCTTCCCATCTCTGACCGGCGACTCGACCTTTCCCGAGGTGATGGTGAAGATGGTCGATGCGACGTCGCTGCCAGAAGGGGGCTACTGGGTCTTCTACGCGGGCATGACAAGTTTGCTTTACACCGTCAGGGTCACCGACACGACGACCGGCCAGGCGCAGGAGTACAGCGGCGAGAGCTCCTGCGGCGGAGCGGACGTCTCGGGCTTCCTGTCTTCCTCCTCCCCCGGGGGCTATCTCGAAGCGGCGTCCCCTCTCGGCGCGCCAGAGACGCCCGGACACCCTTCGGAGGCGGACCTTGCCCTCCTGTCCGGCCGGTTCCGAGTCCGCATGAAGGCCCGAAACCCCGAAACCGCCGCCGTGGCCGACGGCCTGGCGATCCCCCAGGCGGATCGGTTCGGATCCTTCAGTCTCCCGGCGTTTACGGGCGATCCCGGCCTTCCCGAAGTCTTCGTGAAAATGATCGACGCCGGCGGCGGATCGTTCTTCTTCTTCCATACCGCACTGACGAGCCTCGAATACACGCTCACCGTGTTCGACACGGTCACGGAAACCGAGCGGACTTACGTGAGGCAGAAGGGCGACCCGACGCGTCCTTGCGGCGCGAACGCGCTCCTGATGTTCGCCAAGTGACGCGCCATGGTCCCGGGCGCACCGGATGCTCCGCGATGCGAAGTCCAGAAAGAGGAGGAGAAATTGCGCTCCACGGAGGCGTCAATGCGTGGACGACCACGGGCCCGGCCGGCGCCGGGAGCAGCCTCGCGGGAGCGCCAGCGGACGCCATCGACGACCGTGTCGACCTCTCCGGCTCCGGGAGGGCGCAGCGGCGCCTCGCGTTCGGTCAGCCGCCTCGCCGCGATGGCGGCTACCGTCAAGACGAGCAAGGCCGCGACGAAACGGGCCAGACACCCCACGCGACTCCTCCATCGCCGATTCTAAGTGCGGGCATCTTGGACCCCGCGGGGTCCCCCGAGCGCAGTGGCACTCTCTTCGCCGGTCCTGCCGACCGCTCCCGCTCGCACCGAGGTATCGCGAGGCATTGAACGGCGGCAGGGTACGGCCCCGAGCTCTGCGAGAAACCGCTAGCACCCTTAGGCGCCCCTTCGCTGGCACGCAACGTGCTGTATCCGGAGGAGGACCCCCGCCCGGATTGGATCCGGCGCTACCGGGGGCCAGGAGGTCATCATGCGGAAACGCACCTGTGGGATTCTTGCTGCGTTCATCCTCGGCCTCGGGGCCCTGGCAGCGGACTGCAAAACGACCACGACCGCTGGGACGCAGGTGGATGACGCCACGATCAAGGCCTCGGTCAAAGGGAAGCTCGCCTCCGATGTCCGGCTCTCGACACTGACCAACATCGAAGTCAACTCCACCAATGGCGTCGTGACGCTGGCGGGTCAGGTTCACAATCCGGACGAAAAGAAGCTCGCAGAACAAGTGGCGAAGACCGTCAAAGGCGTCGTCAAGGTCAACAACGATCTGCAGGTCGAAAAGAAGGAGTAGCTTCGCTCGGGCGACCCGCCGTTCACGGACCGCCGCGACAGAAATGCGAGCGCTGCCCCTGACGCCTCCCGAGGGCCTCGACCAAAGCGCACGCGCAAGCCCTGCACGTCTAGACCCGCCGAGAGGTAGCGATGAAGTATCCGGATCACGCTGGCCGCGGCCGCCATTTCCCTTCGGGCCATGGCGCTCCACGGAGGCGTCAATGCGTGGACGACCACGGGCCCGGCCGGTGCCGGACCGGTTTCTGCGAGCAACTCGACCTGATTCCCGAGCCGAAGACATCCCCGGAGTCCGGACGGATCGGTACGTCAAAGGGACGCATTTCCCCGCGGAAACCGAAGGCGCTCGTCGGGCGCGAGAGAACTGGGCCGCACTCGCGTCAGCCATAAGATCCGTTCGTGCCGCGACCGGGAAGCTGACGCTCGAATTTGAAAGAACCCGCTACCGCGGCGGGCAGTCGCAGAAGAACACCGACCGCAAAGCCCAGGGCGCTTTCCTGCAACGCACGCATTGGCACCGTGTTGGCGCGTGCCCTGCGAACGGCAATGTCCGAGCCGGATTCCGCCGTTGACCCCCGAAGTCAGCAACGGCGCAAGAGATTTGAGCTCTGAGAGGTCTTGTCTACCAGCCTTACGCCGGCGGCAGCCGGCGGCGGATGACCCTCACGCAGGTCTTCGAGATGGTTTCGCAGGACGTCCTCGACGACGGCGAGGTCCACGATGTCGTATCCGTGAACCAGAACATTGCGGAATCCCACCATGTTGCGCAGCCTCCCGGCCATCTCCGCAGGGATCCAGCCGTTGCGCTCGAGAAGGTCCACGAGCTTCCGGTTGATCCGCGGTTCGCCGAGTCGCTCGTCCGACACGATGTGAGACGCAACGTCCAGCACGGCCTGGATGGCCATCTGGAGCGTGTGCTCGACAAGCCGCTGCTCGCGGACGTCCTGCCGCAGAGCGTCCGGCCGTGACAGCGTCGTCAGCTCGCGGACAGCCGTCTCGATCGCGGCAAGCTTCTTGGCGACCAGCTCCGGATCGGTCATGAGGCGCGACCGACCCTCCGATAGGTCCGCAGGACGGGGAGCAAGTCGAAATACTCGTTGCGCGCCTTGACCTCGAATGCGATCCGAGCGGAGCGGTTCGCCTCGAAGAGGATTCGACCGTCTCGCAGGACTCGATGGACCAGGTCCACGGGAGCCGAGTTCAAGGCCAGGACCTCGACCGGCTGGCCGAGCTCGCGTTCCAGTTCCCCTTCCAGAACGAGGGCGGGAGAGGCGAGCCTCCCCGACGTCCCGCTCTCCCAGAGGACGGCGATATCCACGTCGCTCGACGGCCGCGCCATGCCGCGCGCGTGACTGCCGAAAAGATAGACCGTCACGATGCCCTCTCCGCGGCGAGCGAAGAAGTCCCGAAAGCGCTCCTCGATCGACGGATCCACGGAGAAAGTATAGGCGCTCGCCGCCGGCCCGGCGCGGCGCGACACTCGGGATAGATTCTCCGCGTGCCGACCTGGAAGCTGACGCTCGAGTACGACGGGACGCGGTACCGCGGCTGGCAGTCGCAGAAGAACACGGACCGGACGGTGCAGGGCGTTCTTCTGAGGGCGGCGCGGGAGCTGTTGGGTGAGGACGCATCGGTTGGCGGCGCGGGCCGCACGGACGCCGGCGTCCATGCGCTGGCGCAGATCGCGCACTTGAAGTCACGCAAGAAGGTCGCGGAGATCGAAATCGAGCACGGCTTAAACGACCGGCTCCCGTTCGACGTGAACGTCCTCGAGGTCGAGCCCGCCGCCCAAACGTTTCATGCTCGGCACGACGCCCTCTCCCGGACGTATCTCTACCGGATCTCTCGCCGCCGCACGGCCTTCGACAAACGCCTGGTCTGGTGGGTCAAGGACCGCCTCGATTTTTCGGCGATGAAACAGGCCGCGAAGCTCTTCGAGGGCCGCCACGACTTCGCCTCCTTCTGCGAGAACGCGGCCGGACAGGAGTCGACCGTCGTGGTCGTCGAGAAGAGCGATCTGCTCGACTGGGAGCATGAGATCCACTTCCGCATCGAGGCCTCGCACTTCCTCTGGAAGATGGTGCGGCGCCTCGCGGGGACTCTGGTCGAGGTCGGGCGCGGGAGCCTCGAGGCAGCAGGCGTCGAGCGGCTGCTGAAGCAGAAGTCAGCCGAGCCCGCGAAGTGGACTGCGCCGCCGTCGGGACTATTTCTCGAGACGGTCCGTTATTCCGGCACCCGATAGAAATTACGCTCTTCCCCGTCTTCCATCAGCGAGTCTGCCCCGCTGAGCGAAATCCTAGAGAAGGCCTATGCGGGCAGGAGGACTTCGGCTTCCTCCCCGGCGCATAAAGCTCTCAGAAAAGGAGACGCACTCATGCAATCCAATCGCCTCTCGGTTTCAACGCTTGCGGCATCCGTCGTCGCAGTCATCCTCCTCGCAGGCGCGTCATCTTCAGCCCTCGGCGAGAACGGGCATTCGAAGGACGCGTGCTCCGTCCGATCGATCAACGGCTCCTACGGCTTCTACCGAACCGGCTCCACGCCCGACGGGCCGCTCGCCGCGCTTGGAATCATCGCCTTCGATGGCAAGGGCGGTGCGACGGGAAGTCAGAACATCAGCCGGAACGGGGACTACTCGTTCGACGTCCCGCTCGATTTTCGGTACGAGGTGTCCGAGGACTGTACCGGAAAGGGACTCACCGCGGACGGCTATGAGTTCTTTCGGATCGTCGCCGTCGACGACGGAAAGACGCTCTACATCTTCAGCGAGAGCGAAGGCAACGCCATCTATGGAGTCGTGACGAGGATCCACGGACCGGCATCCCGAGACGACCGCGAGCGCTGATCCCCGGAACACCGCCACTCGTTCGACCTGTCGCCGCCGCCCCGGGGCGCTCCGCACCGGGGCGGCGACTCGTCGCGCGGATGAGCTAGAGAATGTCCGCCGATTCCATCGCGTGGGCGAAGGCGCCTTTCCAGAGCTCCGCGAGCGCGGCGACGTCCTCGTCGAGGACGATGCGTTTTCGGACGGAGACCTTCAGCGTCTTTCCCCCGACCCGGCCGATCCGCGCGAGGGGGACCCCGGCCTTCCTGGCCGCTCCTTCCACGGCCGCCTGGCCTTCGGGCGCATACGTGACCAACGCGCGACCCGTGCTCTCGCCGAAGAGGAGCGCCGAGAGACGCAGGTCGGAGTCGATCGAGATGTCCGCGCCGAGCGGCTTTTTCATCGCGCACTCGGCCAGGGCGACCGCGAGGCCGCCATCGGAGACGTCGTGCGCCGAGTGCAGATGCCCCTCCTCGGCGAGGGAGGCGAGCCAGTCGATCAGACGTCCCTCCGCCGCCACATCCACTTCCGGGCACGGGCCTTCATCCCGGCCTCGGATCACGCGCAGGAACTCCGAGCCGCCGAGCTCGTCGCGGCTCGTGCCCGCCAGGGCGACGATGTCGCCGTCCCGGCGAAACCCCTGCGGCACACGCTTCTCGACGTCCGCGAGAAGCCCCACCATGCCGACCGTGGGCGTGGGAGGGATCGCGCGGCCGTCGGTCTCGTTGTAGAAGGAGACGTTGCCGGACACGACCGGAATCTCGAGCGCCCGGCAGGCGTCCGCGATTCCGCGCACCGCGGCCTCGAACTGCGCCATGACTTCGGGCTTTTCGGGATTGCCGAAGTTCAGGCAGTCGGTGATGGCGAGCGGACGCCCTCCCGTGCAGGCGATCGAGCGCGCGGCCTCCGCGACCGCGAGCGCCCCGCCCTTGTAGGCGTCGAGCGCGCAGAAGAACGGGTTGACGTCGCTCTTCAAGGCGAGCGCCTTGCTCGTGCCCTTGACGCGCACCAGAGCCGCGTCCCCGCCCGGCCGGACGACGGTGTTGGTGCCCACCATATGGTCGTACTGGGTCCAGATCCAGGACTTCTCGGCGACATTCGGGCTCGCGAGGATGCGCCGAAGACAATCGCCGTAATCGGCGGGCTCGGCCTCTCCCGGCCAGAGGGGCGGCGGCGGCGCGGGAGGCACCACACGGGGCCGGTCGTACATCGGCGCCTCGTCCGAGAGTGGCGCTGCGGGGAGGTCGGCCACAATCTCCCCTTCGAAGAAAAGGACGACCCGACCCGAGTTGGTCACGTGGCCGATCTCGACCGCATCGAGCTCCCACTTGTGGAAGATCCCGAGGACTTCCTTCAGCCGGTCTTTGCGCGCTACCAGAAGCATCCGCTCCTGCGACTCGGAGAGCATGATCTCGTAGGGAGTCATCCCTTCCTCGCGCACGGGAACCTTGGAGAGATCAATCTCCACACCGCTGCCCGCCCGGCCGGCCATCTCGAAGCAAGAGGAGGTCAGGCCCGCCGCGCCCATGTCCTGGATTCCGACCACGGCGTCGGTCTGGAAGAGCTCGAGGCAGGCTTCCATCAAGAGCTTCTCGGTGAACGGGTCCCCGACCTGGACGGTTGGCCGCTTCTGCTGCGTCTCGTCGCCCGCAAACTCCTCTGAGGCCATCGTCGCGCCGTGGATTCCGTCGCGGCCGGTCTTGGATCCCACGTAGACGACGGGGTTGCCGGCGCCCTCGGCCCGGCCGCGAAAAATCCTGTCCTTCGGAAGGATGCCGACGTTCATCACGTTGACGAGGATGTTGCCGTCGTAGGCCGGGTGAAACGTCGTCTCGCCGCCGACGGTCGGGATCCCGATGCAGTTTCCGTAGCCCGCGATCCCCCGCACGACCCCGTCCACGAGGTGCTTCATGCGTGGCGCCGAGAGCGACCCGAAGCGCAGCGAGTTCAGCGACGCGATCGGCCGCGCTCCCATCGTGAAGATGTCGCGCAGGATCCCGCCCACACCCGTCGCCGCCCCCTGGTAGGGCTCGATGTACGACGGATGATTGTGGGACTCCATCTTGAAGGCGACGGCGAGGCCGTCCCCGATGTCGACGATGCCGGCGTTTTCCCCCGGCCCCTGAAGCACGCGCGGACCGCTCGTCGGAAAGGTCTTCAGGTGCACGCGCGAAGACTTGTAGGAGCAGTGCTCGCTCCACATCGCCGAGAAAATCCCGAGCTCGACGAGATTCGGCTCGCGGTCCAGGATCTTCAGGATGCGCTGATACTCCTCCGCCGAGAGGTTGTGCTCGGCAATGAGATCTTCGGTGATCACCGAACGAGGCTCCGGAGGGCTGCGGCGTGCGCCGGGACCAGTCTCACCGGACCGCGAGAACCGACACGACCGACTCGAACATCTTCCGTCCGGCCTCGTTTCCGAGCAGCGCCTCGCTGCAGCGGTCCGGGTGCGGCATCAGGCCGACCACGTTGCCTTCGCGATTGGCGACGCCCGCGATTCCGTCGGTCGAGCCGTTCGGGTTCGCCTCGTCGGTGACGCGGCCCTGCGCGTCGCAGTACCGAAAGACGACGCGCCGCTGCCGCGCGAGCTCTGCGAGGGCCTCGGGCGGCGCCGCATAGTTGCCCTCCATGTGCCCGATCGGCATCTTGACGACCTCGCCCGGCTCGTAGAGGCGCGTGAAGGGCGTTTCGACGCTCTCGACCTTGAGGTTCACGTCGCGGCAGACGTAGCGCAGGCCCCGGTTGACGCGCATCGCCCCGGGCAGCAGGCCCGCCTCGAGAAGCACCTGAAAGCCGTTGCAGATCCCGAGCACCGGGCCGCCCTCCTTCGCAAACCGCGCGACGCTCTCCATCACGGGCGAGAACCGCGCCAGGGCACCCGCCCGAAGGTAGTCGCCGTAGGCGAAGCCCCCCGGCAGAATCACGGCGTCCGCCCCTTTCAGGTCCGTGTCGTGGTGCCAGACGTAGTCGGCCTCGCAGCCGAGCAGATCCTTGGCGATGTGGTAGCAGTCCTGGTCGCAATTGGAGCCCGGGAAGACGACGATCGCAAAACGCATCAGGCCACTATCCTCACGTCGAAGCCCTCGATGACCGTGTTGGCGAGCAGTTCCTCGGCCATCTTCCGCGCCTCGGCCTCGGCTGCCTTCGCGTCCAGGCCCTCGACCTCGACGAAGAATATCTTGCCCGCCCGCACGTCATGGACCGCCCTGTGCCCGAGCCTCCCGAGCGCCGCGGCGATCGCCTTGCCCTGCGGGTCGAGCACCCCTTCCTTCGGATAGACCCGAACTTCCACTCTCATGCGTCAAAAGCCTCGTATCCGGCGACCTGGTCCGCCGTCTCGAAGGGCACGTCCCATCCGGATCGCTCGAGCGCCTGCGACAGCGCGGCGAGCGCGAGCGGCGGTGTGTTGTTCGTGCGCGAGAGATGCGTGGCGATCACGCGCCGCAGTTTCGGTCCCGCGGCCCGCCGGACGACCTCCGCCGACTGTCGGTTGGAGAGGTGGCCGAAGCCGCCTGAGATCCTCTGCTTCAGCGGCCAGGTGTAGGGGCCGTCGCGCAGCATGTCCTCGTCGTGGTTGAACTCGAGCAGGAGCGTCGTGGCGTCCCGCACGAAGTTCACGAAGGACTCGTCGGCGCGTCCGAGGTCCGACGCCACGACGACCCGGGCCTCTCCCGCCTCGAAGGCGTAGGCCACGGATTCGTTGGCGTCATGGGGCGTGGCGAAGGCCCGAAAGCCCAGGCTGCCGAGACGGTTCTCGCGGCCGGGATCGATCCGCACGAAGGGCGAAAACAGGTCTCCCTCGAGACCCAGAGCCTGCGCGGTGCCTGCCGTCGCGTAAATCGGGCACCCGAAGCGGGTCGAGAATGCGAGCGCTCCCGAGGAATGGTCCTGATGCTCGTGGGTCACGAAGACCGCATCGATCGACTCGGCGGCGAGCGCGCGGGCCTTCAGGCGCCGCTCGATCTCGCGCGCGGAAAGCCCCGCGTCCACCAGTACGCGCGTGCCCGAGGACTCGACGACACACACATTCCCGCCGGATCCGGAGGCGAGAATCGTGACGCGCACGGAGAATAGATTACCAGTTGTGCGGTCGGGCGTGCAGGCCTGGCACCGGCTCACGGCGCCGTGTCGGGACGGGCAGACCCGATCCTCCCGGATTCGGTTGACTCTCGATCGCCGCGGTGCGGCCCTAGCTTCCGCCCGTCGAGCCGAACCCGCGCGTGTCTCGGGCCGACGGCGGAAGGTCGCGAACGGGCGAAAGCGCCGCCCGCGCGACGGGGGCGAAGACGAGCTGCGCGATCCGGTCGCCCCGAACGATCTCGACCGGCTCGGACCCGAGGTTCGCCACCAGAACGCACAGCTCGCCGCGGTAGTCGCTGTCGATCGTGCCGGGGGCGTTGGGAAGGATCAGGCCCTTCTTCAGCGCGAGACCGCTGCGCATCCGAACCTGGCCTTCGAAGCCCTCCGGGATCGCCAGCGCGAGGCCGGTCGGGACGAGCGTGCGGCCTCCGGGGGCGATTACGAGCGTGGCGGAGAGCGCGGCGCGCAGGTCGCACCCGGCTGCGCCCGCCGTCGCGTAGCCGGGCAGATCCAGCCCTTCGCCGTGCGGCAGAACCTGAACCGGAACGCGGATCTCCATCGGGAAGCCTATTTACCACGGCGGCTCGATGAGCCGCCGACCCCCCAGGCCCGTAGGCGCGCGGGCTAGAGTGCTGCGGCGAGGTCCGGGGCGGTCAGCGGCGGCTTTCCGACGTTCCCGACGATCGTCAGGGAAAGCACCCGCGGGTCGAGGAGGCGCTCGGCTTCCTCGGCCATGTCGCGGGGAGTGACGGCCTCGACGCGGGCGATCATCTCCTCGGCCGGCAGGACCCTGGCGTAGTAGAACTCGTGCCGCGCGAGAATCGACATGCGCGAAACCGTGGACTCGAGCGAGAGGATCAGGTTGCCCTTCAGGTTCTCCTTGGCCCAGCGCAGCTCCCGCGGCCGCACACCGTCGCGCTTCAACTTCTTCAGCTCCCGAAGGGTCACCTCGAGGAGTCTTCCCAGGTTTTTCGGAGCGCAGGCGGCGGTGACGGTCTCGTATCCGCCGAGCCGGTACGAATTGAGAGACGAGGCTACCGAGTAGGCGAGGCCGCGGCGCTCGCGCACCTGCTGGAAGAGCCGCGAGGACATGCCGCCCCCGATCACGATGTCGAGCAGGCTCGCGGCGTAGCGCCGGTCCGAGGCCTGAGCCGGCCCCGACACCCCCAGACAGAGGTGGACCTGTTCGAGCCCGCGCCGCGACCGCAGCTCGACGTGCTGGTGAGGTCGCGGCCGGCCCTCGGCATGCCGGAGCGGAGTCTCCCCGCGGAACCGCCGGCGGAAGATCCCCTCGATCGCGTCCACGACTTGCCCGGCCCGAACGTGGCCGGCCACCGACACGATGAGGTTTCCGGGCACGTAGCGTTCGCGGTGATAACGCTGGAGGTCTCGCACGCCGATCGACCGGACCGTCTGAGCCGTTCCGAGGATAGGCTCCCCCAGCGAATGGCTCCTCCAGAACGAGCGAACGAACACCTCGTGCACGAGGTCGTCGGGATTGTCGTTGGCCTCGCCGAGCTCCTCCAGGATGACGCCTCGCTCGACCTCGACGTCTTCCACCGCGAAGGCGGGCGCGAGCACGACGTCCCCGAGCAGGTCGAGCGCCCGGCCAAAGTGCGTGTCGAGGCTATGGGCGTAGAAGCCGGTGTACTCCTTGGTCGTGAAGGCGTCCACGTCTCCACCGAGGCGATCGATCTCCCGGGCAATCTGGACCGCCGAGCGCCGGGTGGTGCGTTTGAAGAGCACGTGCTCCAGGAAATGCGAGACGCCGCGCCGCGGGGCCGGTTCGTCGACCGACCCCGCGCCGACGAAGATTCCCAGAGAGAAGGAGCGCACGTCTCGCATCTCGTCGACGAGAACGACGGCGCCGTTGTCGAGGGTGAACTTCTGCGCCATTACTGACCGGGCGGCTTCGGGGCCGGCATCGGCGGGTTGCGTGGCTGAGGGCCGGCCCGCCGCTCCTCGTCGGCATCGCCGGCCAGGAATCCCCACTCGTCGTAGTACTTCTTGCCCCGCCACTCCCGAAGCGCCTCCTCGTGGACGTTCGAACGCACGCCGGCGACCGGTCCCGTGCCGGCCTTGGGGCCGAAGACGCCGGGGGTCGGCGTGGGACGAGGCGGCGGCAGTCCGGTCCGCGTGCCGCCCGCGCGAAAGCCGGCCGCGTCGGGCGTTCCCAGAACCAGGAGGTGCCAGTCGTCGCAGCGGCACATCGGATCCTTCCAGAGCTTTCGGATCGTTCGCGGCCGGTTCTCGTACATCTCCTTGAGCGAGTTGGGATAGCGCCCGAACCGCTTCTGGAAGAGGGCGATCCCGCGGGCGTACTGTTTGCCGCGAAAAATGAGCTCCTCCTCCCTTTCGCGCTTCATGACCGTGGCGATCACGGGCCCCACGGCGGCGAGCAGAATCGTCAGGATGGCCATCCCGATCACCAGGGCGACGAGCGTGTAACCGCCAGCCGCGGGATCGCCGGTCCGGTCACGCGACGACCCGCTTGCCGGCTGGCTTTGCCCCTGCCTACCAGTCCTTGTAGAGCGTTCCATCGAGCGCCTTGTCGGGCGAGCCGCTGTGGACGTCGGTAATGCCCGGGGTCACGGGCTCGGAGGCGGCCGCCTCGTCCTCCGGCGAAACCTCCTCGGTCGACAACACCCACGTCTCGGGCGATTTGGTCATCGGGTCGATGGGAATCTTGCGGATGTAACCGCTCGAGACGAGGGTCTGCAGGTCCGGCGGAAAGACTCCCTTGTCGCCGTGATACTGGTCGATGACGCTGCGCAGCGTGAAGAGATCCTCGTGCAGCGTCGCCTCCCGCGCGCGCTGCGGGGAGTCCCGCAGCGCCGGCACGGCGATGGCCGCCAGGATGCCGATGATCGTCATGACGACGAGAAGCTCGAGCAACGTGAAGCCTTCGCCGCTGCGCCGCCGCCCGGCCGACCGGCCGGGCCCGGCTGCGCTCGCCGGAGCCACAACCGCTGCGATCACCGGATGCCCCATCACCAATCCTTGTAGTACGTCCCGTCCGTCGCGCGCCCGTCGGAAAGGGAGTACACGTCGTATACGTTTTGTCCCCCCCAGGACATCGAATCGGGCTCGTCCTGATAGGAGCGCATTCCCCACTCGGCCTTCTTGGTCATCGGATCCATCGGAATTCGCCGCAGGAACTTCTGTTTCTTGTTGACCTGCCCGATCAGGTCCACGCCCTCGACCAGGGTCTGGAGCTCCGGCGGGTAGCCCTCGCTCCCCAGGGGCACCTGGATCTGCCCCGTGTCGGCGAACCTCTTGTAGCTGTCGATCGCGTCACGCATCAGACGCAGCTCGTAGCGCAGCTCCATCTCGTTCTGGCGCTTCATCGAGTACTTGACGATCGGAATCGCCATCGCCGACAGGATCGCGAGCATCGAGCAGACGACGGCGAGCTCGACCACCGTGAAGCCCCGGCATCGCCGTGCGCTCATTGGACCTCCACGACGGCAGAGGAGGTGCCTCCCGGGGCCTGATCGAACGTCAGAACCGCTCGCCCGGCCTTCACGCCCTGGAACGTGATCTGGGCCAACGCCTGGGTCCCCGCGATCGCGGTGCTTCCCGGCAGCTCGAGCACCACGCGTCCGGGCTCCACCCGTGTGTCGGCAGTGCCCTCGTCGAGAACCGGCGCGACGCGCACGACCGACAGCAGCGCGGGGTCGTATCGCACGACGATCGTGCCCGGCGGCAGGACGTTGCCCGTGCCCCGCACCGAAACCGTCAGGATCTGTCCGGCGGCAAGCGTGGCCGCAGAGGGATCGAAGTCGTAGACGACGCTTCCCGAGGAGGCCGAGGCCGCGTCGAAGCCCGACGTCGACGCGATGGCGCTGCTTTGCGGCTGCACCGACTGCGGCGGCGGCGTCGGCTGGGCTGGCTGCCGGAAGGGATCGCTCGGTGCGCCGCCCGGGACGAGGTTCTGGGGCTGCGGCGCCGCGGGCTGGGCCGGCGGCGGCGGCGCCTGCTGCGGCACCCGGCGTCGCTGGATGTCGAAGGGGCCGGCGCCCGCCGGCGACTCGACGCGCGGCGCGCCCTGGTAGGAGATGTTCTGGTCCGTTCCGACATACACCGGCATGATGTCTTCCTCGGTGATGTCCGGGATTCGGATGATGTGCGGCGTCAGCGTCAGAACCAGGTCGGTCGTCTGGTCATCCTTCTTCGTGTGCGTGATCAGGCGGCCGATGATGGGCAGGTCTCCCAGAAAGGGAATCTGGTCGTTCGAGCGACTCCGGTCCCTGCGAAAGAGACCCGCGAGCAGATTCGTCTCGCCATCCTTCAGCCGGATGTTCGAGGTGATCGTGCGCGTTCCGATGATCGGCAGCTGCGACCCGTCCTGCGCGGCGACGAAGCCGTTGATCTGTGACACTTCGACGGTGAGCTTCAGGGTGATCTCGCGGTTGTGGTGCACGCGGGGCTCGACCTCGATCTTGATGCCGATGTCCTGGTACTGGAAGGACGTCACCGGGACGATGTTGCCGCCGACGGTCGTTCCCGTGTTGAAGGTCGTCACGGGAATCGGCGTCTTGTCGCCGATGATCAGCTGCGCCTTCTGCCCCTCGGAGATCCGCAGCTGCGGCTTGGCGAGGAGCTCGGCGTCCGTGTTGTTCTTGATGAAGTTGTACGTCAGCGACGGGATCGTGAACCCGAACGAGTTGATGGAGAGCTGCGTGAGCTGATCCCAGGTGAACTGGCCGGCCGGCACCGTCCCGCCGATGTTGGTCACGCCGCCCGGAGCCGGGGCCTTGGCGCTGACGGAATACGGAAGGAGGATCGGACCCAGGTCGAGAAGGCTCTTCGTGTTGATCTGCAGCAGCTCGACGTTGACGACGACCTCCGAAAGCTGCTTGTCGTTCTGCTCGATGATGCGCTCGGCGATCGCCACCTTGTCGGCCGTGTCGCGCAGGGTGATGGAGTTCTCGGCCTTGTTGATCGAGATCCGCGTGGTCTGGAGCAACGCCCGCAGCGCGTTGGAGACCTCGGTGACGTCCCCGTTGGAGAGAAAGAACGTCCGGATCACGAGGTCTTCGTACGTCTTCCGATTCTGCGGTGTGTCCGCCGCGATCAGCATCGTCTTTTCATCGATCACCTTGTAGAAGTGGTTCTCCTGCCGAAGCAGCGTCTCGAGCGCCGCCTGGAAGGAGAGATTCGTCAACACGATCGAGACGTTGTCGTCCTTCAGCTGCGGATCGAAGATCACGTTGATGCCGGCCGCCGCGGCGAGCGACTGGTAGATCTGCTTGATCGGCTTGGGCGACGGAAAGTTCAGGCTGATGGGCTTGTCGCTGGCCGGCTCGAGCAGCGGCGCGCGGGCGCGGGCGCCCCGCGTCTTCTTCTTCATGATCTGGAGTTGCGTGTCGGAGTTGCGCTCCGCCACCACCCTCGCCGCGTCTTCGCGCGCCTTTCGCAGCTCCACTTCCGCGTAGTCGTTGGTCGGGTCGAGCAGCACGGCCTGCTCGAGCTCCACCACCGCGAGCTCCGGATTGCCGGAGGCCCGATAGAGCTTGCCCTTCTCGAAGTGGTACTGCGAGACCCTGAGCTTCAACTGGACGAGCGCCAGCTTGTACTGCGGGTTGTTCGGATCGAGCTCGATCGCCTTCTCGAGCTTCTGCAGCGCCGTGTCCCAGCGCTGGAGCGCCTCCGCGTCCCTGGACTGCTGGTAGTTTCGGTACGCGGTGCAGCCGGCCGATGCGACGAGCATCAGAACAGCGCTCAAGATGCGAATCCATTTCATCGCACGCCCCCCCGAAGAGGAAAACTCGAAATCCGAATTTCGAAATTCGAGACTCGTTTCTCGCATCCCGCATCCCGTATCCCGCATCCCGTAACCCGTCCTTCGAGATTCGAGTTTCGAAGTTCGAGTCTTCCTGCCGTCATTTCGCGATTCCCAGCCGCTTCGAAAAGCTCTCGTCGAATCCCACGAACCCCACGTCGATCGACTCGTAGCCGACTTTCCGCAGGGTGAAGCGCTCGAAGACCGTGTCTCCGGCCCGCGCATTGACGATGCGGTCTCCCGCGGCGAGCACCGCGATCGGACGTTCGCGCGGACCGAAGCTACCGATGAACTTGAACGGGATCGGGGGCGGCGCGGGGGTGGGCGTGGGCGGCGGCGGCGGCAGCGGCCCCACGAAACGCGGGTCCCCCGGTGCGGGAGGTGGAGGCGGTGCCGGAGTGGGCGTGGGCGGCGGACGGGGCGTCGGCTCGCGCAGATCGAAGAGGTCGCGCCCCGTCAGCTCCGAGCCCCGTCGGGACCGGGGTAGCAGGTCCTCCGGCGACAGGAGGGGCACCTCGTCCGGCGAGACGACGGCTGCCGTGCCGGCGGGTCGGCTTCCCCCGGAGGCGGGGGCAGGCGCGATGCCGCCGGAGCGCGCGCTCTTCGAACCGGAGGAGGTCCACCGCACGACGAACAGGGCGAGGAGCACGCCGAGGACCGCGAGCAGGATCGCCTGCCGGCGCGACCCGATACCCTCCGGCTTCATGACCGCGTCCTCGACGCGGGCTTCGCCGCGGCGAGCGGGGCGGCGCGCCGGGCCTCGGCCTCTTCGTCCGCAAAATACGTGGCCAGCGCCATGCGCGCCTGAACGGAGCCCGGCACGTCGGGGTTGCGCACGACCGAGATCTCCCGAACGACGATCCAGCGCGGCCCCGTCTCGAAGAGCTGGAGGAGCCCCTTGAACTTCTGGTAGTCGGCGGCAAACGAGAAGCTCGCGTTCATCTCCGACAGACCGAGCTTGGGCAGGGGCCTGCCCTGGTAGCTGATCTCGGCGGGGGCGATCCCCGCGCGCTTCAACGTGGCATGGATCTCCTCGACGACCGCGGCGAGCGTCGCGCGCTCGGTCCCGATGCGCTTGCCGTAGAACTCGGTGATCGCGGCGCTGACCCGGGAGAGCCGTTGGCTCTGCGTCTCCAACCTCTCGGCTTCCCTCTCGGAGGCCCCGACATGCGCCGACAGGGCGGCGCGGCGGGCTTCGAGGCCATCCTGGCGGAGCTGCCCTGTGCCCCGATACCAGAAGAAGAACGCGGCGTTGGCCGCCAGGAAGAACCCGGCCGCAAGAAGCCAGCCGGATCTGCGGCGCCACACCGGCCCTACCCCGCTCACCGTGTCTCCTCGGGAACGTAGCGCAAAGCGATCTGGAAGGTGTACCCCTCCGGCTCGCCTCGCTCGGGGCTCGTTTCGCCGCGCAGCCGGACCTCTTCGAAGGCGCGGTCCTTGGAGAGCGCCGAAATCGTGCGCACGACGCTGTCGGGATTGCGCCCGAGCACCGAAAGGTCGAGGGCGACCGAGTCCGCGGACTCGAACCGCGGCGCCAGGCGCGCCAGACGCACGTCCGGCGGAAGTGTCCTCTCGAGGCGCCCGATCAAGGCCAGCCACGAGAACCGGCGCTCGCGCACGATGGCCTGGAGTCCGGCAGACTCCTGCGCCAGGGAGGAGAGCTTGTATCCGTTCAACGCCGCTCGGGCCTGCTCGGCGGTCTTCTCCGCCCGCGCGACGCGCCCCTCGAGCCAGGCGATCTGCGCCCGCGTGCCGGCGACGAGCCCGGAGAATTTCCGGTACTGGTGGAGGTTCGCGAACAGAAAAACGAGTCCGAGGACCAACGCCAGTCCGATCACGGCGAAGACCGGGCGTTCGTCGCGGAACGGTCGGCGGGCGAAGTTCCAGCCCCTGCTCACGCCGCGGCGCCTCCCCACACGGCAGCGAACCCCGAGAGCAGTTCCGGGTGAGCAGCGATCCGCCCATCGAATCCCTCGTCGGCGCTGAGCAGACTGGCCGACACCGCCACCGGCGGGACCGGAAAGGAAACGCCCTCGGTCAGGCCGCGGCCGCCGAGCTCGTCGTGCGTGTACACGGCGGAGAGGCCCGTGCCCTGGAGCTTCTCCGCGTAGTAGGACAGCGACAGCCGCAGCTCCTGTTCGTGCTGCTCCGGCGCCTCCTCCGTCGGACGCTGCCGAAAGAAGAGCGGCGCGCCGTCACGCGCGATGACGAGCGAGATCGAGCCCGCGGTGCGGTGCACGAGAGCGTAGTCCCCTCCGGCCCGGGCGGCAAGCTTCGCCGCCAGGCCTTCGAACAGGGCGAGACTCGCCGGGGAGAGAAGTCCCACCCGAACGCCCAGACTGTCGAAGGCCTGCTCGATCGAGTCGAGGGTCTCGACGGGCGAGGCCGCGACGAGGAGCCTTCGTCCGGCTCCCCCCGGAGCCAGCGGCATCTCTCGGAACGTGATGGCGAGTTCCGAGGTCACGCCGGGGAGGAGCTTCTTCAGCTTCCAGAGAACCATTTCCCGAAGGGACGGCTCCGCGTCGGGCAAGGAATCGAAGTCAATCGGGAGGATCCGGGCCCAGGTGTCGGGAAACACGACCGCGGCGCGCGAGAGCCTGCCCTCCGAAAGCCGCCGCGCCGCGCTGACGGCCTCCGAGAGAGCTTCACGGGTGAAGAGAGGCGTGCCGGAGGCCGTCGAGCCCACGGCATTGGCCGGGTAGGCGAAGGCCCGTGCCTCGGCGAAGCCCACAGGCGGCTCGCGACGAATCGAAGCGTAGGTCACGCCGTCGCCCTGCAGGCAGAAGACGTCCGGCGGAAGGACCGGCTTCCAGAACGGAATCTTCATCGCCGCATGCGCTCGGGTGCGGGAAAAGGCGCCTTCGCCGGCTCAGTCGACAAAGGTCACCTTGTTGATCTCTTTGAGTGTCGTGAGCCCCTCGAAGACCTTGGCCAGCGCCGCATCCCGCAGGAAGATCATGCCCTCCTCCTTGGCGGCCCTCTTGATCTCCGCCGCCGGCCGCCGCTCCAGGATCAGCCCGCGGATCCGATCCGAGAGATCGAGCAGCTCGGCGATCGCCATACGTCCATGGAAGCCGCTGCCTTCGCACTCGAGGCACCCCTTGCCTTCGTAGAAAACCCGCGCGCCCAGGGCCTCCGGATCCAGGCCCGCTTCGAGGATGACTTCGCGGGTCAGCGTCACCGGCTCCTTGCAATGGACGCAGATCTTGCGCACCAGCCGCTGCGCCAGCACGCAGTTCAGGGCCGAGACGAAGTTGTAGAGCTCGACCTTCATGTTGAGGAATCGGCCAAGAACGTCCACGACGTTGTTGGCGTGGACCGTCGTGAAAACGAGGTGTCCGGTCAGCGCCGACTGGACGGCGATCTGGGCGGTCTCCTCGTCGCGGATTTCCCCCACCATGATCTTGTCCGGGTCGTGCCGAAGGATCGAGCGCAGGCCCCGCGCGAAGGTCAGGCCCTTCTTCTCGTTGACCGGAATCTGGGTGACGCCCCGCAACTGGTACTCGACGGGGTCCTCGATCGTGACGATCTTGTCCTCGACCGACTGAATCTCGGAAAGGCAGGCGTAGAGCGTCGTCGTCTTGCCCGACCCCGTCGGCCCCGTGACGAGAACCATTCCGTAGGGCTCTCGGATGAACTTGCGCAGCTTCTTCTTCGTTTCGGCGTCGAAGCCGACGACCTCGAGCGACAGGCTCTTGAACTCCGCGTTGGCGGACTCCTTGTCCAGGATCCGGATGACGGCGTCCTCGCCGTGCACGGTGGGCATGATCGAGACGCGGAAATCGATGGTGCGCCCTCGGACACGCAGCTTGAACCGCCCGTCCTGGGGCACGCGCTTCTCGGCGATATCGAGCTCCGACATGACCTTGATGCGGGAAATGATCGTTCCGTGGTGCCGCTTGTCGATCGGATCCATCGCCTGATAGAGGACGCCGTCGATCCGGTACTTGATCAGGACCACGTTCTCCTGGGTCTCGATGTGGACGTCCGAAGCGCGGCGCTGGATCGCGTTGAAGACGATCGAGTCGACCAGTTTGATGATCGGAGAGGCGTCCTGCGTGATGCGGTCGATCGTGAGGGTTTCTTCACCCTCCTCGTCCTCGGACACGAGCTGCATCCGGAATTCTTCGGTCGCCTCGTCGAGGACCCGCTGCGACGACTCACTCTTCTGCAGGATTTCGTTGATCGCCGTGCGGCTGCCGACCTTCAGCTTCAGCGGCAGTCCCGTCAGCAGCTCCAACTCGTCCAGCTTCACGACATCCGCAGGGTCGGCGCAGATGATCGTCAGGGATTTCTCCGTTCGTCGCTC
This sequence comes from uncultured Acidobacteriota bacterium, assembly GCA_963801275.1. GTDB lineage: Bacteria > Acidobacteriota > Thermoanaerobaculia > UBA5066 > Gp7-AA6 > DATBFU01. The sequence continues at coordinate 1,281,456 of CAWDEF010000001.1, forward strand.
CGGGATAAAGGCGTAGCGCAGCATCCACTCGACCGGAATCGATCGGAAGAGCTCCGCATCCACCCGAAAGGAGGCGAGATCCAGGTACGGGAGGCCGAGCCGCTGCGCCACGTCCTGCGCGTGCGCCTCGCCCTCCACCGCGGCGACGAGAGTATTTCCGTTGACGGGCGTCTTGACCATCACCATGGGGTTCCCCTTATCCCTTCACCTGCGACATCAGTCGGAAGATCGGCAGGTAGACCGAAAGGAGGATCGTCATGATGACGCCCCCCATGATGACGAGGATGACCGGCTCCACGAACGAGATGACGCGCGCCAGCCGCGCATCGATCTCCTCGTCGTAGAACTCGGAGACCGAGGAGAGCATCTCCTCGAGCGCGCCCGAAGTCTCCCCGACCTTGACCATCTCGATCGTGAGATTGGTGAAGAGGCGCGTGTCTTCCAGAGCCTTCCAGAGCTCGCCCCCCTCGCGCACGCGCGGCACGACCTCGCGCACGCGCCGCGAGAGGAACCGGTTTCCGATGGCGTCGGCCGCGTTCTCGAGCGCCGGCACGAGCGGGGTGCCGCCGCCGAGCAGGGTCGCGAGGCTGCGAGTGAACTGGGTGATTCCGAAGCGGCGGAAGATCCCGCCGATGATCGGGATCTTCAGCAGCATGGAATCGCCCCACTCCGCTCCCCGCGCCGTCTTGATCCATCGGGAGCCGAAGAAGAAGATCGCGGCCAGGCTCCCGAGAATCCACACGATGTTGTCCCGCAGGAAGCCCGCGGTGCGGATGACGACGACCGTCAGCAGCGGCAGCTCTCCGCCGAACTCGGCGAAGAAGTCCTGGAACTTCGGAATCACGACGGTCATCAGGATCGCGATCAGGACGATCGAGAGAAGGACCAGAACGGCCGGGTAGACCATCGTGGAGACGACCTTGCGCGAGAGCGCGATGATCGTCTTCTGGTATTTCAGGTAGCGCCGCAGGACGCCCTCGATCTCGCCCGACTTCTCCCCGGCCTTCAGAGACGTCCAATAGAGGCGCGGAAAGAGGTCCCCCTGCTCCGCGAAGGCCTCGGAAATGGAGGCACCCGAGTTGACCCGGTCGCGAACCTCGGTCAGCACGCGGCGCAGAACCGGGCTCTCCTGCCGCTCGAGGAGAATCTCGAAGGAGTGGACGACCGGCAGGCCCGCCTTGAGCAGCGCGATCATTTCCTGATTGAAGATCAGGAAATGCGACATCTTGATCCGACCCCGCCGCCCCCCCCGACCTCCGGCGAGCGAGAGGCCGCGGCGCCGGATCTCGAAGACGTGGCCTCCGCGCCGCTCCACTTCCGAGCGCGCCAGGCCCGTGTCGCGCGCCTCGACCGCCTCTTCGGCGATCGAGCCGTCGGGCCAGCCGATCTTGACCTGAAATTGCGGGCTCACGGACGCTTCTCCACCGTGTGCCCGCCGGCGGTGCCTTTTTCGACCTCCGACCGCGGCAACTCCTGCGCGAGCAGGATCAGGATCAGGGCCGTCTTCGACCGTTCCTCGCGGGAGGCTCCGATGACCAGCGTCTGATTGAGGGTGATCGGCATGGGCGCCCGGTAGATCGGCGTCAGGATCAGGCGACCGGTGTCCCCTTCCCGCACCCGCGACAGCGTGAGCGGGGCGAGCAGCAGGTCGCTGCTCTCACCCGCCGGCCCGATCGCGAAGGAGAGGGCGTACTCTTCGCCCAGACGGCACTCCACCCGCCGACCCTCGATGCCGCGCAGGACCGCGGAATCGATGAGGGCATAGTCGTTGAACTGGAAGAGCGACTTCAGCTTGGCACCCAGACCGCCGATTTCCTTCGCGATCGAACCCGCGGGCACGTCCGCCCGGGCGCGGACGAGCTTGACCGCGAACGTGAAGCCCCGCGGCGGGACGTCGAACTCCGCCAGAAGCTTCGCGACGGTCTTCAGATTCTCCTCCCGGTCGGTGACCGTCATCGCGTTCAGACGCTGCGTGAGCGTGACCGTCGCGGCATCGGAGAGCTGGGGCCGGATGAGCAGCGCCGCCTCCTCGACGCGGCGGTAGTTGAGCTTGAAGACCCTGATGGAGAGATCCTCGGCTCCGGACGCGACGGCCGGAAGAACGAGGGCCATGATGGCTGCGAACAAAAGGGTCTTCGTCTTCATCCGAGGAATCATTCCGCTTGCCCGCCCCCGCCCGGCGAGCAGCCGCGCGAGCGCGCTGCCGGCGCCTTCAGATGTCGATCGAGCCATCCACGATCCAGACCACGCGCGGCTCGCCCGCGCCCGGGTTCCAGTCGTAGACGGTCGCGCTGCCCGGTGCCTTCATGGTCGCCTCGGGGGCGGCGACCGCCGAGATCCCCGGGGCGGTCGGACCGCCGGTCGGCACCGGCGCCGGAACGTCGGCCGTGGAGCGAAGACCCGACGGCACGACGACGGTGAGCAGGATCACGGCGGCCGCGGCCGCGGCGCGCGTTCCCCGGCCCCGGGCGCCAACGGCCGACCCCCGCCGGCGCGCGGCCTCGATCCGCCGCTCCGCCGTCCGCAGAGCGATCCCGGCGCGGACCGAAGAGAGCACCGACGCGACATCCTCGGCGGAGACGGCCTCGGCCGGCACGGCCGAGAAGAGCAGCACCGGGTCGACCGCGACGGCCTCAGCGCGGCAGGCGGTGCAGAAGGATACGTGCTCGCGCACCTCGCGGCGATCCACCGCCGACAGGGCCTCGTGTCCGTACTCCTCCAGGCGCGCGCGCACCCGCTCGCAGACGCCGCTCACGGCCTGCGCTCCCGTCCGAAGAAACCGGGGTGAAGCCGTTCGATCTCCCGCCTGAGAATCCGCCGCGCGTTGAAGAGATGATTGCGCACGGTGGACTCGCCGCATCCGAGGATCTCCGCGATCTCCCGCGTGTCGCAGTCCTGCATCTCCCGCAGTACGAAGGCGGCCTTCTGCCTCGCGGAGAGCCGGTGTGCCAGGCGCTCGAAGAGCCGCGCGAGCTCCCCGTCCTCCGTCGCGCGCGTGGTTTCCAGGATCGTGGACTCCTCGCGCTGCCGCACCAGCTGCAGCGTGGCTCCGTGCGCGCGCTCGCGGGAACGGGCGCTCCTCAGAAAGTCGATCGCGAGGTTCGTCGCGATCCGGTACAGCCAGGTATTGAAGGAGTAGGCGTCGTCGTACCGCGCCAGCTGCTCCCAGACGCGGAGAAAGACCATCTGCGCGACGTCGCGGGCATCCTCGCGATCTCCGACGATCCGCCGGGCAATCGCCAGGACCGCCGGGGTCTTGCGGGCCACGAGGGCCTCGAAGGCCACCAGATCACCCTGGCGCGCCTGGGCTGCAAGTTCCCGGTCCGGGGCCTCCACGACCTCGGCCTTGCGCCGGCTTTCGCTGTACACGAGCTCCATCGGCTCTCTATACGGAGCCGGACGCTCGGGCGTTGGGGGTTTTTCGTCCGACATAAACCCTTGAATGGTAAAACTTTGCTTCGGCCAGAGCAAGCCGGGAGGGTGTGGCCGTCGAATGGTCGCCCGGTTGGAGGATCCACGGATCTCCCCATGACGAAGGTGGGAGAAGGCGGCCCGACTGATCCGCGGATTCCGCGGGGATAATCCCTCGGTGCTCCTCTATCGGATCCTGTCCGCGCTTGCGCTGCTCTTCTACTCGCCGTATGCGCTGCTTCGCGCGGCGGCGGGCCGCAGGCGTCTGGGCGACGTGCGGGGCCGTCTCGGCCTCGCGGCGTACCCCGATCTTGCGGGGGGCGTCTGGATCCACGCCGTCTCGGTGGGAGAAGTGGCCGTCGCGAGAAATCTGCTCGAGGCGCTCGGACGCCGCGCTCCCGGAACGCGCATGGGTCTTTCGGTCACGACCGCGGCGGGAAGGCAGCTTGCCGAGACGCTCTCGGGCGATGCGTTCCCGGTCTTCGCTTTCCCGTTCGACCTGCGAGGCCCCGTCGACCGGGCCCTCGACGCGGTCCGGCCCGGGCTCGTCCTGCTGACGGAGACGGAGCTCTGGCCGCTCTTCCTCGAGCGCGCCGCAGCGCGCGGCATCCCGGTCGCGCTGGTCAACGGGCGACTGTCCGAGCGATCCTTCGGGCGGTACGCTCGGATCCGGAGCTGGCTGTCGGCGAGCCTCTCGCGCATCGGTCTCTTCGCGATGCAGAGCCCGCGGGACGCAGAGAGAGTGATCGCGCTCGGCGCTCCCCCCGAGCGGGTCCGGGTGACGGGGAACCTGAAATACGACGCCCCGGAGGCTCCGCCATTCGCCGATGCCGCGAGGCTCCGGCAGGCCGCCGCGGGGCGGCCCGTGCTCGTGGCCGCCTCGACGGCGGAAGGCGAAGAGGAAACCGTGCTTCACGCGTGGGCGAGCCTCGCCGAGCCCCGGCCGCTCCTGGCCCTCGCCCCGCGCCGTCCGGAACGATTCGACGCCGTCGCCGTCCTCGCCGAAAAATCCGGCTTCCCCGTCCTCCGGCGCTCGGATCCCGCATCCCGCATCCCGCATCCCGCCCCTGCCGTCTACCTTCTCGACACGATCGGCGAGCTTCGCTCGCTCTATCGCGAGGCGTCGCTCGCCTTCATCGGCGGCAGCCTCGCACCGATGGGCGGGCACAACCCGATCGAGGCGTGGGCTGCCGGCGTGCCGGTGATCGTCGGGCCGCACACCGAGAATTTTCGCCTCATCACCGCGGAGGGACAGCGGCGGGGGCTCCTGCGGCGCGTCTCCGGAGAGAGCGAGCTCGCGTGGGAGCTCGCTCGGGAGCTCGGATCGGCGCCGGTCGCGCGGGAGGCCGGCGAGCACGCCCGCCGCTTCGTGGCCGAGAACCGCGGCGCCGCAGAGCGCACGGCGGAGCTGCTGTTGCCCCTGCTCGGCGAGGGGGCGCGCCGGCGAGCCGCCCCATGATCTTCTCGCGGCTGTACGGCTCCCTGCTCGAGGCCCGGGCGGGCCTCTACGCCCGCGGCCGGATTCCCTCCCGGCGGCTATCGCACCCCACGATCTCCGTCGGCAACATTACCTTCGGCGGGACCGGCAAGACACCGTTCGTCGAGTGGCTGGCGCGCCGGTTGCGCTTCGAAGGACGGCATCCCGCGATCCTGTCGCGGGGCTACGGCCGCCGCTCCCGCGCCACCGTCGTCGTCTCCGAAGGAGGCGGGCCGCTCGTCGACGCCGACGCAGGAGGCGACGAGCCGGTCGAGCTCGCGCGCCGGCTGCCGGGCGTCGTCATCGTCGTGGCGAAGCGGCGGGCGGAGGCGGCGGCGGCCGCCGCGCGCCTCGGGGCCGACTTGTACCTGCTCGACGACGCCTACCAGCACCTGGCCGTGCGCCGCGACCTCAACCTGCTCCTGCTCGACGCACGCGACCCGTTCGGCGGCGGCGCTCTTGCGCCGCGCGGCCGCCTGCGCGAACCCCTCTCGGCGCTCGCACGCGCCGACGCCTTCGTATTCACTCGGATCGACCGCGCCGAGCCGCCCGCCGCCGCCCGCCGGGCCCTGGCCGCCGCCCGCCCGGAGGCGCCCGTCTTCACCGCGCGCATCCGTGCCGCAGGCGTGCGCGACGAGAACGGCTCTCCGGTTCCCCATTCCGCCTTCTCCGACCGCCGCCTCCTCGCGGTGTGCGGCATCGCGGGCCCGCCCGGCTTCGCGGCGAGCCTCGCGGAGCTCGATCTGACACCGGAGGAGACACTCGTGTTCCGCGACCACCAGCGCTACGGAGCCGGCGACCTCGCGCGGATCCAGCGCGCGGCCGAATCGAGCGGAAGCTCCTGGATCGTGACCACGGAGAAGGACGCCGTGAAACTCTGGGGCCGTCTGTCCGTTCCGGTCGTTGCGGTGCGGCTCGCGGTTGAGGTGATGGAGCCCGCGTTCTTCCCTTTCCTGCTCTCGCGCATCGCTCCCGCCGATGCGGGGCGCGAGGCCGGATGAGAACCTCCCCGTCCGCCGTCTTCGACGGAGGGACCCTGCTGCTCGCGCGAAAGCGCCGCCGCCGTCCGTCGCGGCTGCGCCACGCGCTCGAGTATGGAGCCTTTTCGCTGGCGAGCGGGGCGCTCGCTCTCCTCCCGAGGCGCTCGGTTTCCGGACTCGGCCGGAGGGTCGCGCGGATGCTGCTGCAGGTTCTCGGGCGCCGCAGGCGGATCCTCCTCGAGAATCTGGCGAGGGCATTTCCGGAGAAATCGGGCGACGAGCTGCGGCGCATCGCCCGGGAATCCGTCGAAAACCTCGGCGCCGCCTCCTTCGAGTTCCTGGACGTCTCGCGATGGAGCCTCGCCGACCTGCAGACGAGCGTCGCCTATGAAGGCGTGGAGCACCTCGAGGCGGCCCGCGCCCGCGGCAAAGGGGTGATTCTCCTTTCCGCGCACTTCGGAAACTGGGAGCTCGGAGCCATGGCCGCCGGGCAGGTCGGGGAACCCATCGCCTCGGTGGTGCGCCCGATCGACAACCCGCGCATCGAGGCGGCGATCGAGCGCCGGCGCACGCGGTTCGGCAACGGCGTCATCGCCAAGCGGGAGGCGCTGCGCGAGATTCTGCGCGCCATGCGGCGGAACGAGACGGTCGCGATCCTGATCGACCAAAACGTGCTGCCGCAGGAAGCCGTCTTCGTTCCGTTCTTCGGCAGGCCCGCCGCGACCACACCATCGGTCGCCTTGCTGCAGCGCAAGACGGGCGCAGCCGTCGTGCCGGTCTTCACGTGGCCGGCCGGTCCCGGGCGCTACCGCCTCACCTTCGAGAAGCCCATCCTCGCCGAGGAGTTCGCCGCGGTCGAGGGCGGGCGGGCCGAGCAGGTGCGCCTGCTGACCGCGCGCTACGCGGAAGTCACCGAGGAGGCCATTCGCGGGCAGCCCGGGGCGTGGCTCTGGCTGCACAACCGGTGGAAAACGAGACCGTCGCCGTAACCGTCGCTCGCGCTTGCGCTCGCTCCCGCGGCGCAAGGCTCCTCCCTCGCTTCCGCTCGGGAGACTCCTCGCGCCGCGAACTCCTGAACGAGTACCGCGGATGAGTGAATCTCCCTACCGGAGCTCCGAATTCCAGTAGGCGACGTCGAGAAAGTTGCGCCAGGCGGGATGGAACTTGTTGGCGCCGAAGTGGCCGACCGGGTGCCAGCGCGGTTTCCTGGGCTGGTGGACGAGCTTCATCGAAGCCTCCTGCGGCGTCCGGTTGCCTTTGCGCACGTTGCAGGCGAGACAGGCGCACACGACGTTCTCCCAGGAGGAGTTTCCGCCGCGCGACAGCGGGATGACGTGGTCGAGCGACAGCTCGGCCGAGGGGAACTTCTGGCCGCAATACTGGCAGCGGTTTCCATCTCGAACGTAGATGTTGTGCCGCGAGAACTTCACTTCCTGGCGTGGCAGCCGGTCGTAGTCTTTCAGCGCCACGACGCGCGGAATTCGGATCGCCATCGAGGGCGTCAGCACGACCTCGTCCTGCGGCTGAACCGGAATGTCGCACCAGTTCTCGAACTCGTAGGTGGAGTAATCGGGCAGCACCGCCCGGACGTGCCCCTTGTAGAAAAGAGAGAACGCCTTGCGGACCGAGGTGACCTGGACCGCCTGAAACACGCGGTTGACGACCAGCACATGAGAGTCGAGCATGCCCTTATCCCGGAGCGCCGGTCATTATAATCCGCCCGACTTGAGCGTTCTTCGCAATGGGGGTCCGCCTTGACTCCGGCACCGCCCCGCGAGCGTCTCCTGGCGCTGGTGGATGCCTTCGCCGGAAGACGCCTGGTCGTCGCCGGGGACTACGTTCTCGACCGATTCGTCTATGGCTACCCCAAGCGCGTCAGCCGCGAGGCTCCAGTCCTCATCCTGAAGTTCTGGAAGGAAGAAAACCTCCCCGGAGGCGCCGGGAACACCGCCGCCAACGTGAAGGCCCTGGGCGGCGTGCCGCTGCCCGTCGGGGCGGTCGGAGGCGACGAGGCGGGGCGGACCCTGCGGGAGATCTTCGTTGCGCGCGACATCGCGACCGAAGGATTGCTCGAGGCGCACGGCTACTCGACGCCGACGAAGACGCGCATCTTGGGCGGTGCCGCCCACTCGATCAAGCAGCAGATCGTGCGCTACGACCGCGAGGGCCGCCTTCCGGAGGATCGGGACGTCTTCGCGGCGCTCGCGAAGCGGCTGACCACCGCGGCGTCGGGCGCGAACGGAGCGATCCTCTCCGACTACGGCTATGGCGCGATTTCTCCCTCGGCCGTGGGGCCCCTGCGGTCGGCGCTTCCCCGCGGATCGCCCATCCTCGTGGACTCGCGCCATGGCCTGCTCGCCTACTCGGGAGTCGACGCCGTGACCCCCAACGAGGAGGAGCTGGAGGAGAGCGCGGGCTTTTCCATCGGAGATTCGGACGATGCGCTGGCGCACGCGGGGCGCCACATGGCCGAGCGCGTCGGCAGCCCGAACGTCCTCGTCACCCTTGGCTCCCGGGGGATGGCGCTCTTTTCGGGCGGCGAGCCGCCGATGCGCATCCCGGTGCACGGCACCGACCAGGTCGCGGACGTCACCGGCGCGGGAGACACGGTGCTTGCGGCCTTCTCTCTGGCTCTCGCCTCCGGCGCAGCCCCCTTCGAAGCGGCGCTTCTGGCCAACTTCGCGGGCGGGGTGGTCGTCATGAAGATGGGAACGGCCACCGTGACGCCGGAGGAACTGAGGAAAGCGATCCGCTCCGACCACTCCATCCTTCCGCCTCCGTGAGACTCTTGCGGCCCGTTGACAACTCACCCATTACAAACGACAAATTCCGCATGCGTCTCCTCCTCGTCCGCCTCTCCGCGTTCGGCGACATCGTCCACACGCTGCCGCTCGCGCAGAACGCGCGGCAAGCGGGCGCGCAGGTCGGATGGCTCTGCGAGAACCGCTATCGAGACTTGCTCGACGGAAATCCAGACGTCGACCGGCTCTTCTTCGCCGACACGCGCGCCTGGAGGAGGCAGCCGTTCTCCCGCCGATCGAGAAGCGACTTCCGCAGATTGCGCGCGCAGCTCTCGGACTTCTCGCCCGATCACACGATCGACGTGCAGGGGCTCTGGAAGTCGGCGCTGCTCGCGCGGCTCGCGCGGGCGCCCGTTGTGGGCTTCGCGGCCTCCGAGCGCCGCGAAGGCGCTTCCGCGCTCCTCTGCCGGATCCGCGTGCATCCGCCGGCCGAGGCGCGGCACGTCGTGGATCGCAACCTCGCGTTGCTCTCGGCCGTCGGCGTGCCGGCCGCTCTGCGAGCGCCCGACGCCACGTACCTGCTCGCGCGGGAGAGCCCCGAGGCCGCCGCTTTCCTCGCCGCGCAACCCCGCCCTTACGCCGTTTATCACCCGGGGGCCGGCCGGCCCGAAAAAGTCTGGGGTCCCGAGAAGCTCGGCGACGTCGCGCGGCAGCTCACCGCCGGCGCGGGTCTCGGTGCCGTCCTGTCCTGGGGCCCGGGCGACGAGGAGACGGCCGAAAGGATGTGCCGCGCGCTTGCCGGCGCCAGGCGCGTGCCGCCTCTTGCCCCGCACGGACTCGCGCACGTGATCGCCGGGGCGGCGATCTTCATCGGCGGGGATACCGGACCGCTCCATCTGGCCGACGCCCTGGGAACGCGGACCCTCGCCCTCTTCGGCCCGACCGATCCCGAGCGCAATGGACCCTACCGCGGCGCTTCGATGCGCTACGACGGCGGCACCATGCCCGGAACCGTCGCAGCGCGCGCACTCGAGCTCCTCGCGGCGCCCGGCGGCTCGCGCTCGTCCGGCCCTCTTTCCTGAGAGGCAGGGACCCGCAGCCTCGACTACCCATTGACCCCCGGCCCCCGACCCCTTACGATGTTTCGAATCCCATGGTCGTCAAGTTAGGGGACCTGCTTCTCAAGGCGAAGCTGATCACGCAGGATCAGCTCGAAGCGGCCTTGAAGCTCCAGCGCGAAGAAGGCGGAAAGCTCGGCGAAGCCCTCGTGCGCGTCGGCGCCGTGTCGGAAGCCGACATCACGGAAACGCTTTCCCAGCAGTTCGGCGTGCCGTCGATCGATCTGGGCACGTTCGCCATCGACCCGAACGTCATCAAGATCGTTCCCGGCGAGGTTGCGCGCAAGTACGGTGTCCTCCCCGTGAACAAAACCGGCGCGACCTTGACGATCGCCATGGGCGATCCGACCAACGTCTTCGCGATGGACGACATCAAGTTCATGACCGGATACAACGTCGAGCCGGTCGTCGCCTCGGAAGTCGCGCTGCGCAAGGCGATCGACAAGCACTATGGCACGCCGCGCTCGGTGGTGCTCAAGGAGAAGGCCAAGGGCGGCGGAGGCTACGTGCCGGACGCCAACATCGAAGACGTCATGGCCTCCTCGGCGCTCACGATCGACGACATGGCGGGTGTGGGTCTCGGCGAGCTCAACATGGACGAGATCACCGGCATCGACACCGGCGCCGACGTCGACGTGTTGAAGCAGGAAGAGGGCGAAGAGATCGACCTCTCGGATCTGACCAAGTCCACGGAGTCGGCGCCCATCATCAAGGTCTCCAATCTGATTCTGATCGAAGCCCTGAAGGCGGGCGCCTCCGACATTCACGTCGAACCCTACGAGAAGGAGTTCCGCGTCCGGTTCCGCATCGACGGCGTGCTGCACAACATCATGGCGCTGCCGATGCGCACGCGGGATCCGTTGATCTCGCGCCTCAAGATCATGGCCAAGCTCGACATCTCCGAGAAGCGCCTCCCCCAGGACGGCCGTATCAAGATCCGCCTGCGTGTCGAAGAGCGCTCGCGGGACCTCGACCTGCGCGTTTCGACCGTTCCCACGCAGTTCGGCGAGAAGGTCGTCATGCGGCTCCTCGACAAGACGAAGCTTCAGCTCGACATGACGCAGCTCGGCTTCGAGCAGGAGGCGCTGCGCCGCTTCAAGGACGCGATCGACCGGCCTTACGGGATCGTCCTCGTGACCGGGCCCACCGGCTCGGGAAAAACCAACACCCTCTACTCCGCGATCGCCGCCTTGAACGATCCGACGGTCAACATCATGACCGCCGAAGACCCGATCGAGTTCAACCTGGCGGGCATCAACCAGGTCCAGATGAAGGAGCAGATCGGCCTGACGTTCGCCTCGGCCCTGCGCTCCTTTCTGCGGCAGGACCCCGACATCATCCTGGTCGGAGAGATCCGCGACTTCGAGACCGCCGAGATCGCGGTCAAGGCGGCGCTGACGGGCCACCTCGTGCTCTCGACCCTGCACACCAACGACGCCCCGTCCACGATCAACCGCCTGATGAACATGGGCATCGAGCCGTTCCTCGTGGCGACCTCGATCAACGCGATCTGCGCCCAGCGCCTCGTGCGCCGAATCTGCACGGCGTGTGTGGAGGAAGTCGAAACGCCGCCCCAGATGCTCATCCAGGTGGGCTTTGCGCCCGACGAGGTCAAGACCATCAAGATCAAGCGGGGCCGGGGTTGCGAAAAATGCAACAACGGGGGCTACAAGGGCCGGATCGGCCTTTACGAGGCCCTGCAGTTCTCCGACGAGATCCGCGACATGATCCTGTCGGGGGCCTCCTCGATCGAGTTGAAGCGCAAGGCCATCGAGGAAGGCATGGTCAGCCTGCGAATGGCGGGCCTTCAGAAGATCCGGGAAGGCGTGACGACCCTCGAAGAGGTCCTCAGGGAGACTGTCCTCTAGGTCAGGTCCGCCGTTGCCTGGCGCCGGCGACTGGGACCGAAAGCTGCTTCTTTTCTGTACAGTTCCGCTTCCTTTTTCGGTCGTCCCGCCCTAAACTAGCGGGACACAAATTGTCATAACCCGGGGGGCAGATTGGCCAGCGATACCACGCTCCATCAACTCTTGAAGCAGATGGTCGAAATGGGTGCCTCCGACCTGCACCTGACGACCCAGTCTCCTCCGATGGTCCGGCTGGACGGCCGGCTCCTGCCGCTGCCGTACCCGCCGCTGACGGTCTCGGAGACCAAGCAGCTCGCCTACTCGGTCTTGACCGACACCCAGAAGCACCGGTTCGAAGAAAACCTCGAGCTCGACCTGTCCTTCGGCGTGAAGGGGCTCGCCCGATTCCGCGGCAACAACTTCATGCAGCGCGGCGCGGTCGCCGGCGTCTACCGGCAGATCCCCTACGAGATCCTCGGCTTCCGCGAGCTCGGCCTGCCGCAGGTCGTCGAGAGTCTGTGCGAAAAGCCGCGCGGGTTGATCCTCGTCACCGGGCCGACGGGCTCGGGCAAGACGACCACGCTCGCCGCGATGCTCGACAAGATCAACGCGGAAAAGCAGCTCCACATCATCACGATCGAGGACCCGATCGAGTTCCTGCACGGACACAAGAAGTGCCTGGTCAACCAGCGCGAGCTGCACGCCGACACCCACTCGTTCCCGAACGCCTTGAAGTCGGTGCTGCGCGAGGATCCGGACGTCGTGCTCGTCGGCGAAATGCGCGACCTCGAGACGATCGAGTCGGCGCTGCGCATCGCCGAGACCGGCCACCTGACGCTCGCAACGCTCCACACCAATTCCGCCGTCTCCTCGATCAACCGCATCATCGACGTCTTCCCGGCGCATCAGCAGACGCAGATCCGCACCCAGCTCTCCTTCGTTCTGGAGGGGATCATGTGCCAGTCACTGCTCGAGCGCGCCAGCGGCAAGGGCCGCGCGATGGCGATGGAGATCCTCGTTCCCAATGCCGCCATCCGCAACCTCATCCGCGAGGACAAGGTCCACCAGATCTATTCGATGATGCAAACGGGCCAGTCCAAGTTCGGCATGCAGACCTTCAACCAGTCGCTGGCGACGCTGTACCACAAGAAGCTGATCACGCTCGAGATGGCGCTCTCCCGCTCCTCGAACCCCGACGAGCTGCAGGAGATCATCAATCGCGGCGCCGGCGTCAACGCCCCCACCGGTCCGACCACCCCCGCCGCGGCCGCCGCCGCGGCGCGCAAGGCTTCCTCGGGTTAACGGGAGAATCGCGCCATGCCCAATTACGCCTGGAAAGGACGCAACCGCGCCGGACTCGTCCAAGAGGGCGTGCTCGCGGCGGATTCCAAGGACATCGCCCTCACGAGTCTGCGCCGCCAGAACATCGTCGTGACCGGAATCCGGGAGCGGGGCAAGGAGATCTCGCTCACGAAGATGGGGTTGAGGGTCCCGGCCAAGACGCTCGCGGTCTTCACGCGTCAGTTCTCCGTCATGATCGACGCCGGGTTGCCCCTGGTGCAGTGCCTCGAGATCCTCGCCAACCAGCAGGAACACAAGAACTTTCAAAAGATCCTCCTGCAGGTCCGGCAGGACGTCGAGGCGGGGTCGACACTCGCCGATGCCATGCGGCGGCACCCCAAGGCCTTCGACAACCTCTACGTGAACATGATCGCGGCCGGCGAGGCGGGAGGTATCCTCGACACGATCCTGCAGCGCCTTTCCGTCTACATCGAGAAGGCCGTCAAGCTGCGCAACCAGGTGCGTGCGGCCATGATCTACCCGATCGCCGTCATCGTCATCGCCGCCATCGTCGTCGCGGTCATTCTCCTGAAGGTCATTCCCACCTTCGCCGCGCTGTTCACGAGCCTCGGGGCGGAACTGCCGCTGCCCACGCGCGTCGTCATCTGGTGCTCCAACTTCCTCGCCCGCTACTGGTGGGCGTTTCTGCTCGCGATCGGCGCGGCGGTCTTCGCGTTCCGTCGCTACTATGCGACCTATAACGGTCGTCGCGTCGTGGACGGACTGATTCTCAAGGCACCGGTCCTCGGGATGATCCTGCGCAAGATCGCCGTGGCGCGCTTCTGCCGGACGCTCGCCACCCTCACGTCCTCGGGCGTGCCGATCCTCGAGAGCCTCGACATCACCGCCCGCACCTCCGGCAACGCCATCGTGGAAGACGCCATCCTGGGAGTACGGAAGAGCGTCGAAGGCGGCAAGACGATCGTCGAGCCGCTGCGGGAATCCGGCGTTTTCCCCAACATGGTCGTGCAGATGGTCGGTGTGGGCGAACAGACGGGCGCCCTGGACGCCATGCTCAACAAGATCGCCGACTTCTACGAAGACGAGGTGGACGCGGCGGTGGCGGGCCTGGTCAAGCTGCTCGAACCCGTCATGATCTTCATCCTGGGCGTGGTCATCGGAGGCATCGTCATCGCGATGTACCTGCCGATGTTCACGCTGATCAACAAGATCGGGTAGGGGGTTGTCGGCCCTCGGTTGGCGGTCTTCGGTTCCGGCACTGAAGACTGAAAGCCGAGAGCGGACCGCTCTTCGGCGGCGTCCACCCGGGAACCTATGGACAACTCTTTAAAGCGATCGATCGGGTGGCTGACGGCGGCGCGGGTCGTCGTCCTGCTGCTGATCCTCTTCTCGGCGATCCTCGTGCAGGCGGGCGCCGGCGTGCCGCTGCAGCTCTCGTTCCTCTACCTCTTGAACGCCGCGGCCGTCCTGCTCGCCCTCTATCACTGGACCGTCGGGCGCTACCTGCCGCCGCGTCTGGAGGCCTACATCCAGTTGATCGGCGACCTTGCGATCGTCACGGTGCTCGTGTACGCCTCCGGCGGCCCCGACTCGGTCTTCAACTTCCTCTACCTGGTCATCATCGGCGCCTCGGCCTTCCTGCTCTATCGCCCGGGCGCGGTCCTCGTGGCCTCGATCGCCGTCGTCCTCTACGGATCGGTCGTGCAGCTGCTGGCCTATGGCATCCTGCCCCCGCCGCCGCTCGCTCCGGTCTCCGACTGGAGCGGCGCGCGGGTCCGCTACAACCTGGCGATCACCGTCGCCGGCTTCTACGGCGTGGCGTTCATGGCGTCGTACCTCTCCGAAAAGCTGCGGTCGGCGCGTGATGAGCTGGTGCTGCGGCAGCGGGCACTCCAGCGGCTCCAGAACCTGTACGGCAACGTGATCTCGACGATGTCCTCGGGATTGATGACGACGGATGCACGCCAGCGGGTCACGTTCTTGAACCGCGCCGGCGGTCTGCTTCTGGGAGTCGACCCCGACCGCGCGCCCGGGCGCCAGCTCTCCGACATCGGGTTTCGGTTCGACGCCGGATGGGACCAGATCCGGGCCCGTGCCCGGGGCCCCGAGACTTACCGCGACGAGGTCGAGATCGAGCGGGGCTCGGAAAAGCGGGTCGTCGGCTACTCGCTTCGCATTCTGAGAGACGCCGAGGGAGACGAGGGGGCACTGCTCCTTTTCCAGGACCTGACCGAGATGAAGAAGCTCGAGCGCCAGGCGAGATTCCACTCGCAGCTCGCGGCGGTCGGTGAGCTCGCCGCCGGCATCGCCCACGAGATCCGCAATCCCCTGGCTTCGATCTCAGGCTCCGTCCAGGTGCTGTCGAAGGAGCTGAGTGTGGGCTCGGCCGAGCGGCGGCTCATGGAGATCATCGTCTCGGAGTCGAGCCGCCTCTCCAAGATCCTCGAGGACTTCCTCCGATTCGTGCGCCCCCAGGAACGGCGCGTCGCCGACTTCGACGTCGCGACGACCATGTTGGAGGTCATGGACCTCTTCCGGCTCTCCGACGAGATCTCCGACGCCCACCGGATCGCGGTGACCGTCGAGCCGCACTCCTCCGTGCTCTCGGGCGACCGCGACCAGATCCGCCAGATCGTGTACAACGTCGCCAAGAACGCCGTCCACGCGATGTCGGCCGGCGGCACGCTCACCGTCGAGGGCCGCGAGGAAGGCCCCTGGTACACGATCCGATTCACCGACACCGGGCGCGGAATGAGCGAGCAGGAGCTCTCGCGCCTGTTCACCCCCTTCTCGACGGCATTCGACGGAGGAACAGGACTGGGTATGGCAATCGTACGCAAGATCGTGGAAGACCATGGTGGGGCGATCGACGCGGAGTCTCGACCGGGCGAGGGCACGACCGTGACCGTGCTCCTGCCCCGGACGGTGCGCCGCCAGGCCGGATCGGAGCGCTCCGAGGCCGTGGCGGCGGGGATCGCATGACGAAGCCGCGCCTGCTGATCGTCGACGACGTCGCGAGCCTGCGCGACATGCTGGGCATCGTCTTCAACAAGGAAGGCTTCGAGGTGCGCCTCGCCTCGAACTTCACCGAGGGCCTGGCCGACGCGCTGAAATCCTCGCCGGACGCCATCATCTGCGACATCAAGATGCCTGACGGCAACGGCCTCGATCTGCTGAGACGCGTCAAGGAGGAGAACGCCCGGGTGCCGGTCATCATGATCACCGGCCACGGATCCACAGCCGACGCCGTCGAGGCGATGAAGGCCGGCGCGATCGACTACGTCAACAAGCCCTTCGACAACGACGAGCTCGTCTTGAAGGTCCGCCGCGCCATCGGCGAGAAGACCCTCGAGCAGGAGAACGTCTACCTCAAGCAGGAACTCGCGGCGCGCTACACCTTCGCCAACATCATCGGCAAGGGCTCGCGGATGCAGGAGATCTTCCGGACGATCGAGCGCATCGGGCGGGTCTCCTCGACGGTCCTCATCACCGGAGAGAGCGGCACGGGCAAGGAGCTGATCGCGCGCGCGATCCACTTCACCTCCATCCGCAAGGACAGGAAATTCGTCTCGATCAACTGCGGGGCCCTGCCCGAGACGCTTCTCGAATCGGAGCTCTTCGGCCACGAGCGCGGCGCCTTCACGGGAGCGGTCAAGGAGAAGCGCGGTCTCTTCACCGAGGCGGACAACGGGACCCTGTTCCTCGACGAAATCTCCGAGACCTCCGCCACGATGCAGGTCAAGCTCCTGCGCGCGATCCAGGAAAAACTGATTCGAAAGGTCGGCGGCAACGACGAGACGAGCGTCGACGTGCGGATCATCGCCGCCACGAACAAGGACCTGACGGAGCTGGTGGGCCAGGGGAAGTTCCGCGAGGACCTCTTCTACCGCATCAACGTCATCCCGATCGTCCTGCCGCCCCTGCGCTCCCGCACCGAGGACATCGCGCCCCTGACCCAGCACTTCATCGCGAAGGTCTGCAAGGAGCAGAAGATCCCGGAGAAGAAGATCTCCGCCGAGGCGATGCGCCTGATCGAGGCCTACCCGTGGCCCGGCAACGTGCGCGAGCTCGAGAACACGCTCGAACGCACCGTGGCCCTGGAGCCCGGACCTGTGATCAACGTCTCGTCGCTGCCCGAGGCGATCGCGCTCGGCGTGCGCTCGCGTGTGCCGGACTTCGAGAGCCTGCCGGCCGAGGGCATCAACCTCGAGGCCTATCTGGAGACCGTCGGCAAGCGCCTCATGCGCGAGGCCCTCGACCGCTGCGACGGCGTGCAGACCAAGGCCGCCGAACTGCTGCGCATGTCTTTCCGGTCCTTCCGTTACTACGCGAAGAAGTACAACCTCGTGAAGAAGGAAGAACTCTACGAGGAAGCCGCGCCGCGGGAGGCGGAGGGGTCGTAGATCTCAGGTCCACCCCCTCTCCCGGCGGGAGAGGGTCGGGGTGAGGGGGTCTGGGTTCCGGAGATACGATCCCCTGCCATGAAGCTGTCGCGATCGGTTGTCCTCTTCGCAGCGGGTTTGAGTTTCGTCGCCTGCGGAGCGGCGCCGGCCCCGACACCCGCGCCCTCGGCCACGCCGGTCCCGGCCGTGAAGGGCCCCCGCGTCGTCATGCCGTCCGGAGCGATTTATTCCGTCGACGTGGCACGGACTCCCGAGGAAACCTCGCAGGGACTCATGTACCGCGAGAGCCTGCCGCCGCGCACGGGCATGATCTTCCTCTTCACCGACACTGCGCCCCACAACTTCTGGATGAAGAACACGATGATTCCCCTCGACATCATCTGGATCGACGCCGGTGGCAAGGTGATCTTCGTCTCCGCGAACACCCCGCCCTGCAAGTCCGACCCCTGCCCGACCTACGGCCCCAACGCGCCGGCGCCCGTCGTCCTGGAGATCGCGGGAGGGCTGGCCGCGAAGGAAGGCGTGGAGGCGGGGGCAATCTTGGGACTGGGCGAGATCCGGTAGAAAAACCGAACCTACGGCTCAAACAAATACAGCCCGTCCCCGGTCGTTCCGACGTAGATCTTTCCGCCCGGAACGGCGGCGGCGGTCGCGAGGGAGAGGCCGGAGCGGGGGCTCGTCAGGGCGAGGCGCCGACCGCCCTCCTCCCAAACGAGTTTGCCGCCCTCCTCGCGCAGGGAGCTGTAGGCCGCGGGGTTGGCTGCGTTCGACTCTGCCAGGAACATCCCGCCCGACAGGACCGCCCGACGGCGTCCGGTCCAGGTGCGCCCGCCCCAGCGAAAGTCCGTGTCGGATGTCTTCACCTCGAGGACCGGGTTGCGGTCGGGTCCGGCGAGGAGCTCCGCCGCGATCGCGCCGGAGGGTGACGCGGGAACCGGAGTGAACGTCCGTCCGCCTTCCCCGACGCGATACACGCCCTCCGAAGTCACCAGAACAGGCTGGCGGTACGGAGAGCCGAAGACCGCTACGGGCGCCCCCGGCGGAGGCTCCGCGACGGCGGTCCAGCGGGCTCCCCCATCGCGCGAGACGCGCACGCCGCTCGCGGAGGCGAGCATCAGAACCGTCTTCCCCGCGTTGTCGCGAAACGCCGTCAGCGACGCCGAGGCGGGCAGCGGCTCCTCCGAGACGCGGCGCACCTTCATCCCCTCGGCGACCCAAACGCCGCTCTCTTCGCCGCCATACGCGCGGAAGAAATAGACGCGCGATGCGTCGTTGGGGTCGGCAACGAGGTCCGCGATTCGCCCTTCGGAGAGCCCCGTGGCGGCGGACTCGAGGGTTGCGCCCGCGTCGTCCGAGGTGAAGACGCCCTGTCCCTCGGTGCCGACGTAGAGACGCCCCGTGCGCGGATCGACCGCGAGGGCCGTGACGACGAGCGACTCGCGCGAAACGGGATCCCAGGTCTTCCCGCCGTCGGTCGAGCGGTGCAGGCCTCCGACGGTCGCCGCGTAGATCGTCCCCGGCCGCGTCGGGTCGCGGCGCACCGCGTGCGAGCGGCGGTTGCGGAACCCCTGGGTGAAGCGCGTCCAACGGTCTCCGCCGTCGGAGGAGTGATAGACCCAGCCGCAGGTCGAGACCCAGATGTCGCGCGGATCCTTCGCATCGAAATCCCAGGAGTACACGGTCGCGTCGAGCACCATGCCCTGGGCGATCCGCGCCCAGGTCTTGCCGCCGTCGCGCGTTCGGAAGGCCTGCCGCCAGGTGCCCGCGTAGAGAACGTTGGCGTCGCCGGGATCGAAAGCGAGCGACTCGACCTGTTGCAGGCCGTCGGTCTCGGTGCCGGAAGGCGTCCAGGTCCTCCCGCCGTCGCGCGAGAGACGAACCCCGTCGTCGCCTCCGATCGCGAGAATTGGCGCCGGCCCCGGCACGACCGCGAGCGCCCGCGTCGCGACGGACTTCTGCCAGCGCGCGAGAGGCGTCCACTTCGCGCCGAAATCCTGAGACACCGCCACGATGCCTCCGGCGTACTGCCCCGCGAGCGCCGCCCAGAGCCGGCCGCGCACCGTCGGATCGGCCACCAGGGCCGTCACGACGTACCCGGGAAAGGCCGGTCCCGCGTGGAGCGCCTGCCAGGTCGCGCCGCCGTCCGAAGAGCCGTAGAAGTTGCCGCGCGAGGTGCCGAGAAACACCTTCCCGGCCTCGAAGGGATCCACGGCGAAGGCCCGCACCTCGGCGCCCCAGAGGGGGAGCCGCCACCAGCGCGCCGCCGAGGCCCGGCCGGCGGCGCCGAGCAGGAGGATCGCGGCGCACAGGAGCCCGCGCGCGAGCGCTCCGCGCGCTCGAAGAGTACCGATCCTGTGCATGGAATGCGTATTTTACCGCGCCGACGCCGACCGAAGCCCTTCGGCTACTATCTTTCTATGCAGAAGATCCGCGTCGCCGTCTTCCCCGCGGCCGGTCTCGGGACCCGCTTCCTGCCCGCGACCAAGGCGCAGCCCAAGGAGATGCTCCCGCTCGTGGACCGGCCGCTCGTTCAGTACGTCGTCGAGGAGGCGCGCGATGCCGGCCTCGAGCGCATTGTGATCGTGACGGGCCGCGGCAAGAACGCGATCGAGGACCACTTCGACACCTCTTTCGAGCTCGAGAAGATGCTGGAGGAGCGCGGCAAGAACGGTTTGCTCGAAGAGGTTCGGGCGGTCTCGGAGCTGATTCCCGTCTCCTACGTCCGACAGAAGGTCGCATTGGGCCTCGGCCACGCGGTCCTGCAGGCGAAGGACCTCGTGGGCAACGAGTCCTTCGCCGTGATGCTCGGCGACGACATCGTGGACTCCGAAGAGCCCTGCATCGGCCAGATGCTGCGGCTTTACGAGCGGCGCGGCAATCCCGTCATCGCGCTCCAGGAAGTGCCGAAGGCGGAGACGCGGCAGTACGGAATCGTGGCGGGAAAGAAGGTCGAGGACCGGGTCGTCGCGATCGAGGACATGGTGGAGAAGCCGGCGCCCGAGAAGGCCCCCTCGAACCTTGCCATCATCGGCCGCTACCTTCTGCCGCCGGAAATCTTCCAGATCCTGGAGGAGACGCGCTCCGACGTGGGAGGCGAGATCCAACTGACGAGCGCCCTGAAGACGCTGCTGACGAGGCGGCCGATCGACGGCTACCTCTTCGAAGGCAAGCGCTACGACGCCGGCGACAAGCTCGGATTCCTCAAGGCGACCGTCGAGTTCGCCTTGAAGCGCGAGGACCTGGGCGGACCGTTCCGGGATTACCTGAAGGGGTTGAAGCTGTAGGGGGCGAAGACCCCCTCACCCCAAACCTCTCCCCCAAGGACGGGGGCGAGGGAGCGCTCTTTAGCACCAAGCGAGGACTGAAGTCTCCCCCCTCTCCCGGTGACGGGAGAGGGTTGGGGTGAGGGGTGAGGGCGCCCTCACACAGCCCCTTTTGAGCTCCCCCTCAACTAACCCTCTCCCGAAGACGGGAGCGAGGGCACTGGAGCCCTATTCCTTCGAGGTCTTCTTCTCTTTCTTTTCCTTCTTCTCGACCTTCTCGGCCTTGCCCGCGGACTCGGACTTGCCTTCGCTTCCGGACTCGGCCTTCGACTCGCTCTTGGAGGATTGGCTCTCCTGGCTCGCCCGCGCGTAGTCGGTGATGTAGAAGCCGCTGCCCTTGAACTGGATCGCGGGCGCGGAGAAGGCCTTGGTCAGCTTTCCTCCACAGTGCGGGCAGACCTTCAACTTCTTCTCGCCAACGCGCTGGATGACCTCGGTCTTTCGGTGGCACTTGCCGCACACATATTCATAGATGGGCATGGCGCTAAGTATCCGCTACTCCCCCATGCTCCCTCCGCCCGTGGAGTAACGGATCTTCCGGGCCCCGGGAGCGACGGCGCTCTTGCGCAGCAGGCCGAGGCAGAAGAAAGCGTAGAGAAGGCGCGCATTGTCCGATGCGGCGCCGGGGCCCTTGCCGCAGAGAGGCTGGAGCGGCGTTCTGCCGTCCACCCGTCTGTAGTAGGCACGCTCCTCGGCCGGGAAGAGCGCCAGCAGCGACTCGTCCGGCGTCTGCTCGAGCAGGGTCGCGGCGTGCCCCAGGCGCTGCACGAAACGGCGCACGTCCTTCCCGCGCCGGATGCCCTCGAGAATGACCTCAGGGATCGAGAGGTCGATCCGGATGTCCTCCTGAGATCGTCGCTCGCCGAGATCGAACACGACCTCGCCGGAGTCCCAGTCGAATGCGCCCCAGAGGATCTCGCGGATCTGCCCGGAGACCGCTTCCTTCAGGCCCTGGCCGTCGAGCACACCCATCTGGAGAAGGATCTGGCCCAGGCGCAGGCCTTCGCGCACCTGCCGCGCCGCCTCGCGCCCGAGCTCCAAGGAGAGGATCCGCCGCCGCAAGAGGTAGGCCCCGAGGCTGGCTTCGCGCTCGTTGGTCGCCGCAAAGACGACCAGACCGTCGTCGAGATAGATCAGGCGCTGGCGGCTCTCGCGCGAGACCCGGACGACGCCGGGGACCCGGTAGTGGTGGATGGTCGCCAGAATCTCCGCAAGGGGAGTCACGGCGAGGTCGCCACGGTACTCGAATCGCTTTTCCATTGGACGGTTCTCCACATGGTAGCGCGGCGGAGGCTCGGGGGGTAGAGGGAGACCCGAGCGTCCCTTACCCCCGGCCTCTCTTCCGCCCGGATAGGGGGTCGAAAACGCAGATGTCTCCCCACATTCCCTCCTTCTCCCCTTCGCAGGAGGAGAGGGAAGTAGGAGAGGGCGGGAACGAACCCGTAGAATCCCCGCGTGATCACCGTCGCGGAGGCGCTCTCCGTCATCGCCGGGCTCCAACCCCTGGGAACCGAGTCGGTCCCCGTGGCCGAGGCGGCGGGACGCGTTCTCGCGCGGGAGGTCCGTGCCGACCTGGATTGGCCGCCCTTCGAGACCTCGGCCATGGACGGCTACGCGGTGCGCCTGGCGGACGTTCCGGCGCCCGGCGCGATCCTTTCGGAGCGTCCGACGCTCGTCGCGGCCGGAGATGCGCCCCCAGCCGCGATCGCCGCGGGCGAGGCGGTTCGGGTGATGACCGGGGCGCCTCTTCCGGGCAACACCGAGGCGGTCATCCCCGTCGAGCAGGCGCGCCGCGAGCAGGGACGGGTGCGCTTCGAGGCGGCTCCCGCCCCCGGCGCGCACCTGCGTCGACGGGGCGAGATCCTGGCATCGGGCACGGCACTGCTCGGGAGGGGGCGGCGGCTCACGCCTTCGGATCTCGCGCTCGCCGCGTTGGCGGGGACCGACCCGGTCCCGGTTTTTCGCCGCCCCCGCATCGCGATCGCCGTGACCGGCAACGAGATCGTGCCGACCTCTGCCGCTCCGGGCCCGGGCCAGCTGCGCGACACGAACGGCCCGATGCTGGCAGCCCTCTGCCGGGCGCGCGGATGGACGCCGGCAAGTGCGGGCCGCGTCGCCGACGACTCACGCAGCGTCGGGCGGTTGTTCGCCGGGGCGGGCTCCGCGGAGGACCTTCTCATGACGACTGGGGGCGTATCGGCCGGAGATCTCGATCTGCTGCCCGAGGCGGCGGCGAAGGCCGGCTTCGAGATCCTCTTTCACAAGGTGTCCATCCGGCCGGGAAAGCCCGTGGCCTTCGGCCGGCGGGGAGCGACCTGCTGGCTCGGTCTTCCCGGAAATCCCGTCTCGGCCGCCATCTGCTTTCACCTTTTCGGCCGCGAGATCGCCGGGCGGCTCGAGGGAGATTCCGCGCCCGGCCTCTCTCGCCTGACGGGCCGGCTGACACTTCCGCTGCGGCCCACGGGCCCGCGCGAAACGTACCGCGACGCGCGCCTGAGCGTGATCGACGGCGAGAGCCGGGTCGAGCCGCTCGAGTCGCGGGGCAGTCACGACATCGGCGCATACGCGCGCGCCAACGTGCTCGTGCGTCTCCCACCGGAGGCGCCGCGCCTCCCGGCCGGATCGCTCGTCGAGTGCCTGTGGATCGGAGAGGCGGGATCCTGGCCATGACCGCGCCCCCTCACCGCAAGGTGCATGAGGTCGTGCACCGTGAGGCGAGAACAGCCGATGGCGTCGGCATCACCTACACCTGGTGGCGCAAGCCGGCCCGCGAGCTTCTGATCCTGGCGCCCGGCTTCTGGCGCGTGCGCCTGGCGCGGGAGAACCTCTTCCTGGCGAACTTCTTCGTGCGCCGCGGCTACGACGTCGTCGCGCTCGACTTTCGCGGGCACGGCGACAGCGGGGGCGCGTACACCTTCGGCACGTTCGAGGCGCACGACCTGAAGGCCGTCGTCGAGGATCTGGTGGGTCATGGGAAGCCCTACGAGCGGTTCGGGTTGCTCGGCCTTTCGATGGGCGGCATGATCGCCGCCGACGCGTTGGCCCGATGGCCGGAGCTTCCCTGCAGGGCGCTCGTCATGGTGTCCTCTCCCGCAGACCTGCGCACGCTGCGCCCCAAGCCGTGGAAGGCCGGCGCGATCCGGCAGGTGCGGCTGCGCCACGCGATGCGCATGCCGCGAGTCTCGCGGCGCACCCGCATCGGCGCCACACCCAGGGGGCAGGAATCGATCGCGCAGCTCACAATGCCCAAGCTCATCGTCACGGCGGAAGGGGACTGGCTGGTCGATCCATCTCATGGCCGGCTGCTCGTCAAGGCCGCCGCGCCGCCAGTCGATTCCGTGCACCTGACGCTGCCCGGCTCGCTCCACGCCGACGCCCTCGTGAAGTTCGTGCCGATGAGGCTGCTGCGCCTGCTCGACCGCTGGCTGGTACGGAACGCGCCGCCATAGTTTCGAACGATTCCCTCTCCCCCTTCGTGGGGGAGAGGGGTAGGGTGAGGGGGCCGCGACGGGTAAGATCACTCGTAGCGCGAAGCGAAGGGGAGCGCCCCTCACCCCTCCCCTTTCCCGCCGGGAGAGGGAGTCGGGACCTAAGCTCTCCGTTAGCGTCCCGGCTTGGAAATTGCTCCCAATAGAATTCGAGACATGCCGCAGCGCCACGTCGTCGTGACCGGGATGGGTTGCCTGTCGCCAAACGGCAACGGACGGGAAGCATTCGCGCGGGGACTGGCCCGCGCCGAGAGCGGCATCGGCCGGATCTCGCTCTTCGATCCGGAAGGACTGCCCGCGACGATCGCCGGGGAGTTGAAAGAGTTCGACCCGGGCGCGCACGTTCCTGCAAGGGAACAGAAGCACGTTTCTCGGGCAGTCCCGATGGCGATCGCCGCGAGCGCCGAGGCGTTCGAGGACGCCGGCATCGAGACCGAGCGGCTCTCGCTCGGAGAGCGACGTGAGCTCGGAGTGATGCTCGGAAGCGGCGGTGGGCCCATCGAATTCTCCGAGCGGATGTACCACCTCTACTACACCAACCAGGTCAAGAAGGCCTCCGTCTACGCGATCCCCTCCGGCACGATCGGCACCCTCTCATCCGAGATCTCGATGCGCTTCGGCCTGCGCGGGCCCTCCCAGGTCATCTCGACGGGCTGCGCCTCCTCGACAGACGCGATCGGCGCGGCTTTCCGGGCCATCCGCTTCGGCACCGCGGACGTCTTCCTCGCCGGCGGTGTCGACGCGACCGTCGTGCGGGGAATCATGGAAGGCTTCGCCATGATGCGGATCGTCTCGACGGCCTGGGAGTCCGACCCGCCCCGTGCGTCGCGCCCTTTCTCAGCCGACCGGGACGGGTTCGTTCTGGGCGAAGGCAGCTGGATGTTCGTCCTCGAGGAGGCAGGGCGGGCCCGCGCGCGTGGCGCGCACGTCTACGGGGAGATCCGAGGTTACGGAGCGACCTGCGACGCCCACCATCGCGTGCGCCTGGACGAGAGCGGCGAGGAACCGGCCCGCGCCATGGCTCTCGCCCTCGCGGAGGCGGAGTTGCCGCCCGAGGCGATCGGGTACGTCGCCTACCACGGCACTTCGACGGCCCTGAACGACCGCGTGGAGACCCGCGCCCTGCGGCTCGCCTTCGGGCGGGCCGCAGGACGCACGCCGGGCTCCTCGGTCAAGTCGATGATCGGGCATCCGCAGGGAGCCTGCGGCGCGGCAGGCCTCGCGGCGACACTTCTCGGCATGCGCGACGGCTTCCTCCCCCCCACGATCAACCTCGACCGGCCCGATCCCGAGTGCGACCTCGACTACGTCGCCCACCGGGCGCGTCCGGCCTCCGTCGAGCACGCCCTCTGCAACTGCATCGGCTTCGGTTCGAAGAACAGCGCGCTCGTCGTGAGCCAGACGTGCTCCTGATCCCCGCCCGGCGGGCCGGGCGCGAGCGGCTCGACGACCCGAACCTTCCCTCCGAAGAGATGGCCCGCTCGCTCGAGGACATCGCTCTCGTCAACCGGCGCTGGGGAGGCTCGCGAGCGCTCGCCCGGCACATCGGCGCGCGGCTGCGCGACACGGGCGCCTCGCGTGCTCGCATCCTGGACGTCGGGGCCGGCTCGGGCGACGTCGCGCGGCGCCTCGCGCGCCAGCTCGAGCGCGCGGGGCACACGGTGGCCGTCGTCGCGCTCGACCTTCAGTGGCGGCATCTGGCGGCCGGGCGCCGCATTCTGGGCGAACGGTTGCCCGCCGCCGCTGCAGACGCCTTCCGGCTGCCGTTCGCGGCGGGTTCTTTCGACTGGACGATCTCGACCCTCTTCTTCCATCACTTCCCGCCGGAGGACAACGTCCGGCTGCTGCGGGAGCTCGCTCGGGTCTCCGGCCACGGCTTCGCGCTGCTCGATCTGCGGCGCCATCTGTTTCCTCTCCTCTTCGTGCGTGTCGCCGGAGCACTCGTCTTTCGCTCGCGGGTCTCGCTCGAGGACGGCGCGGCTTCGGTCCGGCAGGCCTACACGCCGGAGGAGGCGCAAAGGATCGCGGCGGACGCGGTGCCCGGCGCCTGCGTCGAGAAGGTGTTCCCCTTTCGCCTGCTGATCTCGGGCAGCGGCGACGGCGGATGAGCGCCGACGCCATCGTCGTCGGCGCCGGCCCCGCAGGCTCGGCTGCGGCGACGGTTCTCGCGCAGGCCGGAGCTCGAGTTCTGCTCCTCGAGAAGGATCGATTCCCGCGGCGAAAGGTCTGCGGCGAGTTTCTTTCGGGCAGCGCGCGGGCGTCGCTCGAGCGGCTCGGCGTCGGCGAGAGGATCGACGCGCTCGAGCCCGGGCGCATCGGCGAGGGCGTGATCTTTCCGACGGGTGGCCGGCCGGTCCCCTTCCGGCTCGCGGCGCCGGCCCTCGGGATCTCGCGGGACCGGCTGGATGGGCTCCTGGCCGATCGCGCCCGCGAGGCCGGAGCCGCCGTTCGCACCGGAACGCGGGTCCTCGGAATCGATGGCGGGCCGCAGTCCGGCTTCCGGCTGCGGATCGCGACGGCCGCCGGGGAAGAGACCCTTTCGGCGAGGGCGGTCGTCGGGACCTGGGGCCGCTGGGACGCGCTCGACCGGGGCCTGGAGCGCGAGTTCCTGGATGCGCCGCGCTTCTTCGGATGGAGCCGCGACTTCCGGGCGGGCTGCCGGGAGCTTCCGCTTCCCGTCCGGCTCTACATCTTTCCCGGCGGCTACTGCGGAATGGCGCGGGTCGAGGGAGGGCTCGTCCGCCTCGCGGGCGTCATCTCCGAGCGGACGCGCCGGAGCCTTGCGGGCGGTTGGGACTCGGTGCTCTCGCATGCCAGGCGCTCGAACCCCGCGCTAAAAGCACATCTCGATCGCCTCGAGGCCGCACCCGAAGGGTTCCTGGGCACGGTCCCGATCGTCTTCACCGCGAAGCCGCCGACCGAGCGAGGCATGCTTCTGGCGGGCGACGCCGCCGGGGTCATCGATCCCTTCTCGGGCGAGGGCCAGGCCGCGGCTCTGTCCTCGGGGATCCTCGCGGGGGAATTGGCCGCGCGGTTTCTGCGCGGGGATCTCGCTGCCAAAGGCTACTTGCTCGCCTACGAAGCCGCCTGGCGCACGATGTTTCGGAGGCGATTCGCCTGGAGCGCCCTGCTGCGGCGACTGATTCTGCACCCGCGGCTGGGCGAACTCGCCGGCCGGCTCGCCGGCGAGCGGCTGGTGCGGCTCGGCATGGGAGGGCTGCAGGGGTAGAGGAGGGCCCTCACCCCAACCCTCTCCCGTCACCGGGAGAGGGAGAAGAATCTGTTCCCTCGCCCCCGTCTTCGGGGGAGAGGGTCAGGGTGAGGGGGCGTCTCCCGTCAGAAGGTCAGCGCGCCCTCCGGCGTGAAGAACTTGTCGTCGATTTTCGCCGGCTTGTAGTCCAGATACTCCAAACGCGTGATCGTGCCCGGCTCGCCCGTCAACAAATCCCGGATCTCCATCTCCGCCACGATCGTGACGCCGGAGGCTTTCCGGAACTTCGTGAAGGTGACCTCCTTGGCCTTCTTACCGGACGGGAGCGAGAAGAGCAGGCGGCAGGGAAGGCGCTCCTTCACGTCGAACCAGAGCACGACAGCCGGGTACGGGGACGCCGCGGATTTCGCCTTCAAGTCCAGGACCCGGCAGGGTTTGCCCGAGATCGTCTCACTGTCCGGCCGCAGCGCCGCGTCGTACTCCTCCGCGAATCGGACCCGCGCCACGTCTCCCACCGATGCTCCGCCGAGCAGCCGCTGGTTGGGCGTGATCGGCAGGGCGCGCGAGGAGCCCGGAACGATGAGCCACATTTTCTGCCCGACGTTCAGGATCTTGCGCCCGTCGTTCTTGCCGCCCCGGAACACGATGAGCCCGCGGTCCTCTCCTTTGGTGTAGATCTGGAAGTCCGCGCTGCCGGTGACTTTCCCGTCGGTGAGCTGGCTCGCCCGGGCAGTGATCACGGCTTCCGAGAAGGCGTTGCGCGCCCGATCGACGTCCGAGAGCCAGCCCTGGATCTCCTGCGGCGTCTGGGCGGCGGAAACGAGCCCCAGGAAGAAGGCAGGCAGAATCGTCGCGCTGATTCGAAGCCAGGCACCGGGACAGCGCCCCTCACCCCTCCCCGCTCCCGCCGCGAGAGGGGGATGGCTTCCGGCCAGGCCGGGCCTAGCAGGTTGCTGAAAAAGGGTGTGGGATGGCGTTACGAGCGCCGCGGGGTCAGATGCAAGGAAGCGCGACGACGGCGATGCCTTGGCATCGTCGAGGAGCGATGACGCAGCAGATGGCCCCGCGCCGCCGTAACCCGAAGGGTGGACGGCACTTTGCCGGCGCTCGCCGAAGGGCGACACGAGGGAGTCAGGCAACGACCCGAAGCGAGTGCAGGTTGCAAAGTGCCGGACACGACGCCCGCATCCATTTTTCAGCAGCCTGCTAGACATGCGCAAGCGCCTCCACGATCGAGAGCCGTGAGGCTCGCCTGGCCGGGAAGTACGACGCGATGACCATCGTCAGGATCATGGCGGCGACACCCGCCAGATAGGCGAGCGGATAGAACTGCACGTGGAGCGGCATTCCGTGGGTGGCGCCGGGCGGCGCGGGCAGGATGATGCCCGACGCATTCAAGGCCGATCGGATGGCGAGCGCCAGGAGCGCGCCGGCCACGCACCCCGCGGTCGCGATCGCCACCCCTTCCACGAGGAACATCCGCAGGACACCCGCCGGACGCGTGCCCAGGGCGCGCAGGGTTCCGATCTCGCGGGTTCGCTCCGTCACGGCCATCGTCATGACGATCGCCGCCGACAGGATCACGATCACGATCAAGACCGCTCCGACGAAGCCGAAGATGCCGATGTAAAGCATGCGAACCTGGCCGTAAAAGACGGCGAGCTCCTTCCAGTGGCGCACGGCGATGGGATACCCCGCGGCCTGAAGCGCCGACGCGAGCCGGGTCGCGGCCTTCTTCTCGTCGGCGCCCGGCTTCAGAAAGACGACGAGCTTCGACACGGTGCCGAGCGACTGGAGCAGACGCCCGGCCAGGTCCACGCCCACGGCCACGTAGCGGTCGTTCAGCTCTTTGATGCGCACGTCGGCCAGACCGACCACCGTGGCGTCCACGGCGTTCAACGTGGCATCGGGCGTCGTCGCCATGAGCGTGATCGAGTCTCCCGGCTTGACGCCCAGAGCCGAACCAATCCCGGTGCCGAGCACGACGCCGTCGCCCCCGTTGCCGGAGAGGTAGGAGCCCGAGACGATGAGCTCTGCGGCGAACGTGGCCTTCGCCTCGGGGTCGGGATCGACACCCACACCGAGAAACGGAACCGACCGTGCCCCGTTGGTTGCCAGGCCCACGAAATCGATCCGCGGAATGACGGCCTCGACCTCCGGGTCCTTCGCGGCGATCGACCGGGCCCGCGCCGCATCCGGCAGGCCGAACTCGAGCGTCTTTTCCTCGGTTCCGGAGACGGCGCGCCGGTCCACGATCTGAAGCTGCCCGACGGTGTGAATCGTGCCTTCCTTCAGGCCCTCGAAGGACTGCGCGATGAAGCCTCCCGCCAGGGCGACGGCCGCAAAGCCGAACGCCACGACCGCACCCATCAGGAACGTGCGGCGCCGTTGCCGCAGGAGATTGCGCCAGGCGAGCGAGAACGCGTTCACTTCCGCACGTCCGACTCGATCCGGCCGTCGTGAAGCAAGATGATCCGGCGCGCCCGGGCGACGACCCGAGGGTCGTGAGTCGCGAACAGGAAGGCCACCCCGCCCGAGTCGCACACTTCGCGCATCAGATCCAGGATCCCTTCGGCCGTGTGGGAATCGAGATTGGCCGTCGGCTCGTCGGCGAAGACGATGTCCGGCCGGTTGGCGAGCGCTCGGGCGATCGCCACGCGCTGACGCTGGCCGCCGGAAAGCAGGTCCGGCCGCACGCCGTACTTGCCGTCCAGTCCCACGGCCTCGAGCAGCTCACGCGCTCGCTCGCGCCGCTCGTCCGCCGGAACGCCGGCGAGCACCATCGGGTATGCCACGTTCTCCTCGGCCGAGAGCACCGCGATCAGGTTGAACGTCTGAAAGACGAAGCCGAAGTGGTCTCGTCGCAGGTCCGAGCGGTCGTTCTCGGAAAGGTCCTCCGCGTCGAGGCCCCCGACCGCGATCTCGCCCTGGTCGGGCCGGTCGAGCAGGCCGAGCAGGTTCAAGAGCGTGGTCTTGCCCGATCCGCTCGGTCCCTGAAGCGCCACGAACTCGCCCCGCGAGATCGAGATCGAAACCTCCTGAATCGCCGGGACGACCGACTCGCCGAGGCGGTAGAAGCGCGAGGCCCCTCGCGCCGCCACGAGCTCGGCCGCCGCCCCGCCAGGCGGTCGGCCTCCGGGGCCTGTTTCGGAAACTCCAATCGACAAACCGCTTCGTCCCTCCCGGCCGGCGCAGTTTAGCCCGGCGGCCCCCTGTCGGCTCTTGCGGCTGGCGGGCCCGGGGCGTCCGTGTTACCTTCTTCGATGCACCGCGGCCTTTTCAGCGTGATTTTGTCCCTCGCTTCGACACAATGGCCGGACCCGCGGTCCGAGGGGTGATCGTTTGTTCGCTTTAACGCTGCTGGCGTTGCTGCTCTCCCAGGATCCCCAGACGGCGGAAAAGCCGCCTGCCGCGGCGCCCGAAGTGCACGAAGAGATGGTCGTGACGGCCGAGCGCGGGCCGGAGCCGCTCGACGACATCGCGGCCTCGGTCTCGGTCCTGACAAAGGAACAGATCGCGCGGCTGCCGGCGCAGGATCTCTCGGAGCTGCTCGAGTTCCTGCCGGGCTTCCACGCCTACTTCCGGGAGAGCTTCGGAGGCCCTCCGCCGATCATCACCTCGCGAGGCTTCTTCGGAGGCGGCGAGGCCGAGTACGTGCAGCTGCGCATCAACGGCGTCCCGGTTCAGGACGTCGAAACCGGTGTGGTTGACTGGCGCCGAATCCGCGCCGCCGACATCGAGCGCATCGAGGCGCTGCGCGGTCCCGCCTCGTCGCTCTACGGCGACACGGCGCTCGGCGGCGTGATCCAGGTCTTCACGCGCGAGGGTGCGGCGGGGGCGCCCGCAGCGGCGATCTCCGCCTCCGGCGGAAGTCACGGAACCGCCGCGGCGGACCTCTCGTACGGGTTCGGCTCGAGCCTCTTTCAGGGCCGGGGCAATGGCACCTACTTTCGAACAAACGGGTACCGGGACCACAACTCCGAGGAACGGGGCCTGCTCGGTTTCACGAGCTCGGGCGAGGTCCTGGGCGGAAAGTGGTCGGCGGAAGTGTCCGCCAACCGCGACCTGCGGGAGGATCCGGGCGCGCTCGACGGCGAGCAGTTCGACCGCGACGACTCCTTCTCCGACCCGATCTACCGCTACGACCACACCGACACGAACCGGGGCCGGATCGGCCTCGCCTTTCAGCAGGACGGGGGCCCGGTGCCCTTCCAGGCGACTCTCTACACGAGCGCGCGGGCGGCCGGGATCCTGCGGACACTCCTGGAGGCTCCCGAGTTTCCCAACCGCACGTTTCGCGACCTGCACGCCGGCGCCTCGGGAGGAAGCCTTCAGGGGCAGAAGACCTTCGGCCTCTTCGGCCGCGAAGCCACGGTGAGGCTCGGCACCGAGCTCGCTTACCAGACGCTCCACACGAACTACCGGTTCGTCGACGAGGAAGGGATCAAGGGGCCGATCGTCTCGTCGGAGGACGGCTCTCGCAACGCCCTCGGTGTCTACCTGACGGCAGATTGGGCTTTGACCGACCGCATTCGCCTCTCCGGCGGCGTGCGCTGGGACCGCATTGACGACACCTTCAACGTGGCCGCGAAGGAAGAGATCCACGAGGCGTGGTCGCCGCGGATCGGGCTGAACGTGCGACTGGGCAACCTCGCCCGCGCGCCCGTGGCAGCCTACTTCCAGGCGTCGAGGTCCTTCAAGGCGCCCACCCTCGACCAGCTCTTCGACCCGCATCCCTTCGACGACTTCCAGGGCGGCACGTTCACGATCTCCAACCCGAACCTCGTGCCGGAGACCGCCGACAACTACGAGATCGGCCTCTCCCAGCAGGGCAGGGACCTGCGCTGGGAGGTGCTCGCCTACCGCATGACCGTCGAAGACGAGATCGACTTCGATCCGGCCACCTTCACCTACAAGAACATCGGCCAGAGCCTGCACCGGGGGGTGGAGGCGAGCGCGCGCATGGCGATCGGGCCCGTCTTCACGCCTTTCGTTTCATACGCCTGGACACGCGTCGAGACGCGCACGGGCGAGCACACGGGCAAGCAGCTGAAGAACATCCCGGAGCAGCTCGTCTCGGCTGGCTTCGGCATGAGCCTGCCCGCCGGGATTTCCGCCGAAGCGATCTGGACGTACATGGCGGACCGGTGGCTCGACGACGACAACCTGTACCCGCTGGGGAACGCCTCGGTCGTCGACCTTCGCGTCGCCAAGACCTTCGGGAACCTGGGCGTCCGGCTCGACCTCGGCAACCTCACGAACACGACCTACAGCCAGTACGGATACGCCCTGTTCAGCTTCATCACCCAGCAGCAGGTTCCCTACTACTATCCGGGCTCCGGGTTTACCGCGCGCATCGGAGTCGACTGGAAGAACTGAGCGGGCCGACTCAGACGGCGGGGGCAGCCGCCTCTCTATCCCTCTGCCCCTGGCAAGCGGGAAAGGTCAGGGTGAAGGGGCCTCGCAACAGGTAGAAGGGGCGCCCTCACCCCACCCCTCGCCCGTCACCGGGAGAGAGGGAGGCTTCGCCCCCTGCATCCCGTCATCCCGCGATAGCGAGAGATCCCGAGCTCGGAAAGCCCTGAGCCAGAAGGCGCCTTCGCAGTGAGAGAGAATTCCCCCATGCCGCCCTCCGCCCCCCCGCCCGCCGGCGACCTGTGGCCGCCGCTTCCGCTGGCGCAATGGAAGGACACCTACGACACGCTCCACATGTGGACCCAGATCGTGGGAAAGGTGCGCCTGGCGCTCGCGCCGCCCGTCAATCACTGGTGGCACGTTCCGCTCTACCTGCACGAGAGAGGCCTGACGACCTCCGCGATGCCCTACCGTTCCGAGGCGCTCGAGATCCGGTTTGATTTTCTCGACCACAGGCTCTCGATCGAGACGAGCTCCGGCGCCCGCCGCGAGCTCGCCCTTCGCCCGCGCTCCGTCGCGGACTTCTACGACGAGTTTCAGAAGGCGCTGCGCGCCCTCGGAATCGACGCTCCGATCTGGCGAATGCCCGTCGAGATCCCCGACCCCGTCCCCTTCGATGAAGACGACCGGCACGCCTCGTACGACGCGGATGCCGTCCGCCGGTTCTGGCGGATCCTTCTCCACGTCGTTCCCATTTTTGAGGAGTTCCGGGGCCGTTTCCTCGGAAAGTCGAGCCCCGTTCACTTCTTCTGGGGAAGCTTCGACCTCGCGCTGACCCGCTTCTCGGGCCGGCGTGCGCCCGAGCGCCCCGGCGCCGACCCGATCACTCGCGAAGCCTACTCGCACGAGGTCGTGAGCGCGGGCTTCTGGCCGGGCGGCGGCGGTGTCGAGGGGCCCGCCTTCTACTGTTACGCGGCGCCCGAGCCCGAAGGCTTCTCCGCAGCGCACGTCGGCCCGGGCAAGGCCTTCTACCAGCCGGAGCTGAAGGAATTCCTTCTGATGTACGAGGACGTGCGCGCGGCTGCTTCGCCGCGAGAGGCGATCCTGACGTTTCTCCAGACCGGGTACGACGCGGGCGCCTCGCTCGGCGGCTGGGACCGCGCGGCTCTCGAGCGCGCCTGAGGAGGCGCCGCGCCGAGCCTCACCTTGCCGTTCGAGGGTGCCCTCCCAGGACATACAATTTCTCGATGCCCGAGCTGCCTCCGAGCGCCTCGTTCGCCGAACTGACCCGCGACCTGCGGCGGGTTCGGGAGTTCATCGAGCCGACGGACGCGAACGGAGGCACTTATTCGCAGCGGATCTTCGAGCTGCTGATGAGCACCTGCGAGCAGTTCGAAAGGGCGTGCCGGCTCGTCCTTGTCTCCAAGGGCCACCCGAAGGAACCGGAGGCCATGGGCGCCGCGGACTACGCGACGCTCGCCGCGAGCCACGGTCTGCCGGGTTCCGTCGTCATGGCCCACTTCTGGAGACCCAAGGCGAAGGGATTTCGCCCGTTCAAGGAATGGTCCGATCCGTCGGCGAATCTGCCGTGGCTCGTCGACTACGGCATCCTCAAGCACACCCGCCACGCCGAGTATCGGCGGGCCAACCTGCTGACCCTCGTCGAATCCATGGCGGGCCTGTTTCTCTTCCTCTGCCGCACCGAGATGAATCCAACGTCGATCTGGCGATGCGAGCGTCACGAAAACCACTGGCACTGCCAGGACGGAGACAACTTCACGACCAACTGCCTGCCGCCGGCGTCGCTCGACGACACGCAGCCCGCGGCGCCGGTCTCGCCGCTCGCCCCCTTTGCGATCCGCTGCTCGAACCCGAAGTGCTTGATCCTCTACGAGCCCGAAGGGAACCCCAGAATCGGCGAGACCGTGCGCTGTCCGCGTTGCGACTGGGAGACCACGTACGACCGGCGCCGCGGAGACCGCCAGGACGGAGCGCAGCCGGAGCCGCCGAAATAGCCTACGCGCTCAGACGAAGGCGACACCGCCCCCGAGAAGTCTCAGTATCTGCAAAAGATGATTGCGGGCCCTGCGAAGCGCTTCAGGACTCTCGCCGACGCTCACGGGAAGATCGCAGGACGGGCGAGGGCCCGAACCCTCTGCCGTCAAGGTCTGGACCGTTCTCGACGCTCTCAGCGCACGCAAGACCCAGCCCATCTCGACGGGGGTCGCCGTCGGGCCCGGGCATCGGCTGATCGGGAATGCGCCCGAGAGCCTTACCGCTTCTTCCGGGCCTCGGCATCCTCCGTCTGAAGGTGCGCTTCGACGAACCAGAGCCACTTGTCCACGCCGCGCGAGATCTCCGTGAAGATGTCGGTCGTGTCCGCGTCGTCCAGCTCGTCCGCCTCGGCGATCGCCCGCCGCACGCGCGACCCGTACTCGGCGAGGACCGTGGAGACCGCCTCGACGTGCTGCCGGTCCGACACGATGTCAATCGGGTATTCCTCGAGCTCCGAGCGCTCGGCAGCCGTTCGGGCGGTCCCCTCGGCGACGCCTCCGAGCTGGACCGCCCGCTCCGCGATCAGGTCCACGTAGTTCTCGACGTCTTCGTTGATCTCGTCGAAGAGCTTGTGGAGCGCGATGAACGACGGCCCCTTGACGTTCCAGTGGGCGGTCTTGGTCTGGGTCTGCAAGTCGATCGAGTCGGCCAGGCGCCGGTTCAGGAGCGCCACGAGCTGCCGCCGGGCCTTTTCGGGAAGATCGTTCTTGGTGGGGTGCAAGCGATCGATGCGAAGCGGTTCGGATTCCATGGAAGAGTCTCCTTTCGCGGTTTTCGGAAGCGCATCTCGGGCCGGCCCGGTGCCCTCCTGTCTCTCTCATATGTCTCGAAGATCTCGAAGGATTCCGGCTCGACACGCCGAGGTTCGCACCCTCTCTTCCGAAGGGGCTGGCGGAAGCGCGTGGGAGTCGAACCCACCCGTCCCGGCGGAGCCGCGACGCCAACGGATTTGAAGTCCGCGAGGGCCACCGGGCCCCGTGCGCTTCCGCGCGGGATTATCTCCCGGCCCCTATCGGTTCTCGGGTCCGGTGGCGCCGGACCTCGCGAACGTCGGACCGGCGACCGTGAGCCACGTGATGAGGAGCGACAGGGCCGCCAGCCAGCCCTGCTCGTGGTCCCGGTAGGCCCGCGGGTCGGAAAGCCCGCTGTGCCGGATCGTCAGCCGCGTTCCCGTCGTGATCGGCTCGAGGTCGAAGGCGACCAGCGTCGGGAGATCCGGAAAATCCGGCGACACCCAGGTCATCGCAAACCGCCGGGGCGGCTCGACGACCCGGAATTCGCCGCGCATCACGACGACATCGTCGCCCTGCATCCGGAACTCGAACACATAGCCGCCGCCCACGCGCAGGTCGATCTCCGCGCGCTTCATTCCGCCGACACCAGTCCACCAGCGCACAAGCTCCGCCGGATCGGTCAGAGCCCGGAAGACCCTCTCCGGCTTTGCGCGCAGCTCCCGAACGATCTCGAGCGTGTCGCCACCCTTCATGAACCGCTCCTTTCCTCCTCCGGACTGCCGGGCTCCTCGACGTATTGCGCAAGCTCCGTCAGCCGCGCCTCCCAGAACGCCTCGTAGCGACCGATCCAGCTGCGCACCGCCGCCAGAGGTGCGGGCGTCAGCTCGTAGATCTGGCGGCGGCCTTCCCGGCGCGCGCGCACGAGACCCGCCCGGCGCAGAACCGCGAGATGCCTCGCAACGGCCGGCCGGGATGACGGAAACCGCTTCGCGAGAAATCCCGCGCTCCGGGGCCTGCGGTGGAGCTCGTCCAGGAGCCTGCGCCGCGTCGGCTCGGCGATCGCCTTGAAGACCGCGTCGGGCAATCCGCCTCGACGTGTAACCATATTGTTACATTATCGAGGCCGGCCGGCCCGGTCAACTCCCATCAGTGAGCCGGCATATCCTCTGGGCGAATCCTTCAGGAGGGACCGCTCTGATTCACGAGGAGAACGAGCTTCTGACGCGAGTGGGACCCGGCACTCTGATGGGGGCGCTGCTGCGCCGCTACTGGATGCCGGTCCTCGAGGGATCCGAGACCGGACCCGCAGACGGCGCGCCGCATCGGGTGCGCCTGCTCGGCGAAGACCTGGTCCTGTTCCGCGACACGGCGGGACGCGTTGGCCTTCTCGGCGAGGCCTGTCCCCACCGCCGGGCGTCCCTCTACTTCGGGCGCAACGAGGGAGGAGGCCTGCGCTGCGTGTACCACGGCTGGAAGTTCGACACGGCGGGACGCTGCGTGGAGATGCCGACGGAGCCGGCGGACAGCCGCGTGCCCGAGGGAGTGCGAGCCGTCGCCTACCCGTGCCGCGAACAGAACGGCATCGTCTGGGCGTACCTCGGCCCGGCAAGCATTCCCCCTCCCCTGCCGGAGCTTCCCTGGGCGGTCGTGCCACCGGCGCAGCGGGGCTCCTTCAAGTATCAGCGCGCGTGCAACTGGCTCCAGGCCCTCGAAGGGGACATCGACACGGCGCATCTGGGCTGGCTCCACTCGCGGTTTCGCCACACGGGAGGCCGCCAGGTCGCGTCCCACGCTGACGACCGCCTGCGAGACGTCGGGGTCGAGGACACCCGCCCCGTGCTCCACGTGCTGGACACGCCGGCCGGTGTCGTCATCGGGACCCGGCGCGAGCACGAGGCGTCCCGCCACTACTGGCGCATCACCCAGTTCCTGATGCCGATCTTCACGAGCGTGCCGGCCATCGGCAGGGTGTCTCGCGCCAAGGCCTGGGTGCCTCTGGACGACGAGCACACGATGGTCTGGGAACCCAACTGGGATCCCGACCAGCCGCTCTCCGAGGAGGAGCGCATCGGCCGCAAGGGCCGCGTCCCCGAAAGCGGCATGCTGCCGGACGACGGTTCGGGCCTCGGGCGGGGCCGCTTCGCGGCCAATCGCACAAACGACTATCGGATCGACCGCGCGCGCCAGCGCTCGTCCAATTTCACGGGCCTCGCGGAGTCTCCCCCGCTTCAGGACGGGGCGATCCAGGAGAGCATGGGACCGATCGTGGACCGCAGCCGCGAACACCTGGGGACCTCGGACGCCGGGATCATTCGGGTGCGGCAGCGGCTGCTCGAGGCGGCGCGGGCCCTGCGAGAGCGCGGAGCGGAGCCGCCTGGGGTCGCGGAGCCCGGCACTTACCGCCGGCGGGGCTGCCAGATCGTCCTTCCCCACGGCGCGGACTGGACCGAGGTGTCGGCCGAGCTGCAGCGCGCCTGACGGACCTCGCCGGCCGGGCGATATGATTCCCTCGGGTCGCGGCTCGCGGCTCTTCGAAAGGGGGCGAGCATGTCCGCATCGGTTGGATTTCGGCTCAACGGAAAGCCGATCGTCGTGCAGGATGCCGGCGATCGCCTGCTGCTCTGGGTCCTGCGCAACGACCTCGACCTGACGGGCGCCAAGTATGGCTGCGGGATTGGCGAGTGTGGAGCCTGCACGGTCCTGGTCGACGGCGAGGCGCTACTCTCCTGTCAGACACCCGTCAAGCTCGTCGAGGGCAAGCAGGTCGTCACGATCGAGGGCCTCGCCGATGGAGACAAGCTCCATCCGGTTCAGCAGGCCTTCCTCGAGCAGGGCGGTTTCCAGTGCGGCTACTGCACGCCCGGCATGATCCTCGCCGCGTGCGCGCTGCTGAAGAAGAACCCCGCCCCGTCGCGCGAAGCGATCGTGCGGGGCATGGACGGCAACCTCTGCCGCTGCGGAGCGCACCAGAGGATCGTCGCCGCGATCGAGCAGGCCTCCCACACGAAGGGGGCCGCGTCATGAGCGGCGCGCTGCGGATCGACCGGCGGCGATTCTTTCAGCTCACCGGCGGCGGCGTCGCGGTCTTCGTCACACTGGGGCCGTCGGCTCTCTTCTCCCAGGAACGGCGCTCCGAGTATCCGGACGACCCCAACGCCTATCTGCTCATCGGCCGGGACGGGCGCGTCACGGTGTTCTCCGGAAAGATCGAGATGGGCCAGGGCGTCATGACCTCGCAGGCCCAGATGGCTGCCGAGGAGCTCGGGGTGGCCGTGGACGCGATCGACATGGTTCTCGGCGACACGGACCGCTGTCCCTGGGACCGAGGCACGTTCGGCTCCCTGACCACGCGCATGTTCGGGCCGGCGCTGCGGGCAGCGGCCGCGGAGGCGCGGCTGGTGATGCTGGCCCTCGCGGCCAAGAAGCTCGGCGTCGCGCGCGACAGGCTGGTCGTCCAGAACGGCGTCGTGTCGGTCGTCGGGAATCCCGGCCGCCGCGTGACGTACGGCGAGCTCGCCGATGGAAAGAAGATCGCACGCGTCGTCGGCGAGAAGGCCGTCCTGCGCGCCGCCTCCGATTTTCAGGCGATGGGCCAATCGCCGCGCAGACTCGACGCTCCGGCGAAGGTGACGGGCGCCGCGAAATATGCCGCGGACATCCGCCCCGCGGGTCTTCTCCATGCCCGCCTCCTGCGCCCGCCCGTCTTCGGAGCGACCCTCCAGACGTGCGATACCGCCGCCGCGGAGAAGCTGCCGGGCGTGACTGTCGTCCGGCGTGACGACCTCGTCGCGGTCCTCCACGCAGATCCCGAGGCCGCCGCGGGCGCGCTCGAGAAGGTCCGCGCCGAGTGGAAGAAGCCCGGGATGGACGTGGATCCCGAGACCATTTTCGCGCACCTGGTCGCGGCCGGGGGCCCGCCGGAGCTCAAGGAGAGCCGCGGCGACGTGACGATGGCGCGCGCGGGCGCCACCCGGGTCTTCGAGACAACGTACCGGAAGGGATACGTCGCGCACGCGCCGATGGAGCCACACGCCGCGGTCGCAGAGCCGAAAGGCGGCAAGCTCACCGTCTGGGCGTCCACCCAGACTCCGTTCCCGACGCGGGACCGGATCGCCAAGATGCTCGGCGTGGACGGCAAGAGTGTCCGCGTGATTACTCCTTACGTGGGCGGAGGATTCGGCGGAAAGAGCGCCGACCTTCAAGCCATCGAAGCCGCAAGGCTCGCGCAGATCACCGGAAAGCCCGTGCAGGTGGCCTGGACGCGGCCGGAGGAGTTTCTGTACGACCGCTTCGACCCGGCCGCGGTCGTCGAGATCGCCTCCGCCGTCGACGGCAGCGGGAAGATCTCCCTCTGGGACTGCACGGTTCACGCCGCGGGAAGCCGCGGCGCCACGCCGACCTACGCGATTCCCAACGTACGGATCCGATCCACCGGCCGGATGTCCTACGGGGACCGGCCCGGCGCGCCGAGCCTGCACCCCTTCGAGGTCGGCCCGTGGCGCGCCCCGGGCGCCAACATGAACGCGTTCGCGATGGAATCGCAGATCGACATCATGGCGGCCGCAGCGCGCGTGGACCCGCTCGAGTTCCGCTTGAAGAATCTGACCGACCCGCGCATGCGGAGGGTCCTGCAGGCGGCCGCCGAGGCCTTCGGCTGGAAGAGCGGCGCGGGACCGACCGGGATGGGACGCGCGGTGGCCTGCAGCGTGGACGCGGGCTCCTATGACGCGCTGATGGCCCAGGTGAGCGTCGATCGGGCGAGCGGCTCGGTGCGCGTCGAACGCATCGTCTGCGCGCAGGACATGGGCATCGTCGTGAGTCCCGACGGCGCGAAGATGCAGATGGAAGGCTCCATCACGATGGGCCTCGGCTACACCTTTTCCGAGGAGCTGCAATTTCGCGGAGGGGACATCCTCGACCGAAACTTCAAGACGTACAAGCTCCCGCGGTTCTCCTGGGTTCCCCGGATCGAAACGGTGATCGTGAAGAACGACGACCTCGCGCCGCAGGGCGGCGGGGAGCCGGCCATCGTCGCGACGGGCGCGGTCCTCGCCGCGGCCGTCTTCGACGCGACGGGGGCGAGGATCCTCCGGCTGCCGATGACGCCCGGGCGGGTCAAGGAGGCCCTGGCCGCCGCGAAGCCGACGGCTTGAAACGCCGGACCGCCGACGAAACCGATCGGGAGCCCCGAACCTGTCGAACAGGCCCGCGAGGCTTCTGTGAGACCGCTCTGTCTTCGCTGCCGGGTGCGGCCGATGGGGCGCCTGGCTCGCGCCGCAGGCTTCATGGAATCTTCACAGAAGCCTGATCTCAATGAGAAGAGCACCGGGATCCGAAGGGTCGGCCTGGCCCCGGACATGCGAGGAGGGCGCGGCGCTCACGATTGACAGCGGCTGGCGAGAGGTCGCCGACCGGACGCGGGCGGTTCGTCGAGCGTTTCGCCTGAACCGAAAGGAGAGGGACCATGAGCACGATCACCACCAAGGACGGGACGCAGCTCTACTACAGAGACTGGGGTTCGGGCACGCCGGTCGTGTTCAGTCACGGCTGGCCTCTGTCCGGGGACGCCTTCGAGGACCAGATGTTCTTCCTTTCCTCGCGCGGGTACCGCTGCATCGCCCACGACCGGCGGGGGCACGGCCGGTCGAGCCAGCCGTGGAACGGCAACGACATGGACACCTACGCCGACGACCTCGCCGCGCTCGCGGAGGCGCTCGACCTGAAGGGGGCGATCCACGTCGGCCACTCGACCGGCGGGGGCGAAGTCGCCCGGTACATCGGCCGCCACGGCACGAAACGTGTCGCCAAGGCCGTGCTCATCAGCGCGGTACCGCCGCTGATGCTCAAGACGCCCGCCAACCCCAACGGAACGCCGATCGAGGCATTCGACCAGATCCGCACGGCGGTGCTCGCCGACCGCTCGCAGTTCTTCAAGGATCTGACGATGCCCTTCTACGGCTACAACCGCCACGCTGCGAAGGTCTCCGAGGGTGTGCGCGAGTCGTTCTGGCTCCAGGCGATGATGGCCGGCCTCCCGGCGGCCTATTTCTGCATCGAGGCGTTCTCCGAAACGGACATGACGGAGGACCTGAAGAAGATCGACGTGCCGACGCTCATTCTCCACGGCGACGACGACCAGATCGTGCCCATCGGCGCTTCGGCGATGCGCTCCTCGAAGCTGATGCCGAAGGCCACCTTGAAGGTCTACAAGGGCGCCCCGCACGGCATGTGCACGACCCACAAGAACGAGGTCAACGCGGATCTGCTGGCCTTTCTGAAGGCCTGAGACGCGCGAGAAGCGCACGATGAGCGCCGA
This sequence comes from uncultured Acidobacteriota bacterium, assembly GCA_963801275.1. Taxonomy (GTDB): domain Bacteria; phylum Acidobacteriota; class Thermoanaerobaculia; order UBA5066; family Gp7-AA6; genus DATBFU01. Next base: position 1,323,217 of record CAWDEF010000001.1, read on the forward strand.
TTCCCCCATTCCGCTGAAGACCGGCGCCCGGGCGGAGCAGATCTTCCCGACCCTGACGCCGGAACAGAGGGCGCGCATCGCCGCGCAGGGCCGCCGCCGCTCCGTGGGGGCGGGCGAGGTGCTGCTCCTGCCGGGGAACCAGGGCTCGCGGTTCTTCGTCGTGGAGCGCGGCCGTCTGGAAATCCTCCGAAAGGCGAGCCTCGGCGCGGACCTCGTGATCTCGCTCGTGCCGGGACAATTTACCGGCGAGGCGACCGTGCTCTCCGACCGGCCCGTCCTCGTCACCATTCGCGCGACCGAGGAGGGCGAGGTGACCGAGGTCTCGCGCGAGCGTCTGCTCTTCCTCATCCAGACGGACGGCGAGCTCGGTGAAATCCTGATGCGGGCGTTCATTCTGCGTCGGGTCGAACTCGTGGCGAGCGGGTTCGGGGACGTCGTCCTCCTCGGGTCGAGCCACAGTCCGGGAACGCTGCGCGTGAAGGAGTTCCTGACGCGCAACGGACACCCTTACACCTCCGTGGACGTCGACCACGACACCGGGACGCAGGAGCTGCTGGACCAATTCGGAGTCGCTGCGAGCGAGGTGCCGGTGGTCATCTGCCGCGGCAGCCTGGTGCTGCGCAACCCGACCAACCGCGAGCTCGCCGACTGCCTCGGCTTCAATGAGGCGGTCGACACGGGGCGCGTCCGCGACCTCGTCGTCGTTGGGGCCGGCCCTGCCGGCCTCGCGGCGGCCGTCTACGGCGCCTCGGAGGGTCTCGACGTCCTCGTCCTCGAATCGAACGTGCCCGGAGGCCAGGCCGGCTCGAGCTCGCGCATCGAGAACTACCTGGGATTCCCGACCGGCGTCTCGGGACAGGAGCTGGCCTCCCGCGCGTTCACGCAGGCGCAGAAGTTCGGCGCCGACCTCGTGGTCGCCCGGGGCGCCGCGCGCCTCACCTGCGATCGCCGGCCCTACACGGTCGAGACCGACGACGGCGGCCGGATTCCCGCGCGGACCATCATCATCGCGACGGGCGCCGAGTACCGGCGGTTGCCGCTCGAGAACCTCGAGCGCTTCGAAGGCGCGGGGATCTATTACGCGGCAACCTTCATCGAATCCCAACTGTGCCGCGGGGAAGACGTGATCGTGGTCGGTGGAGGCAACTCGGCCGGCCAGGCCGCGGTGTTCCTCGCCTCGACGGCGCGCAGGGTCCTCATGCTCGTTCGGTCGACGGGACTGGCCGAGACCATGTCGCGCTATCTCGTTCGGCGCATCGAAGAGAACCCCCGGATCGAGCTCAAGGCCCGAGCCGAGCTCGAGGCCCTCGAAGGCACCGGACAGCTCAAGCGGGTGCACTGGCGCGATCTCGAATCCGGGCGCTCCGAGAGCGGAGACATCCGGCACGTCTTCGTGATGACGGGCGCCGTTCCGAGCACCCGGTGGCTGAACGGCTGCCTCGCCATGGAGGCGCAGGGATTCATCAAGACCGGTCCGGACCTCACGCCCGAAGACTTGGCCCACGCCCGGTGGCCCCTCGGGCGGCCGCCGTACCTCTTCGAGACGAGCCTGCCCGGCGTCTTCGCCGTGGGCGACGTCCGCGGCGGCAGCATCAAGCGGGTCGCCTCCGCCGTCGGCGAGGGCTCGATCGCCGTCGCATTCGTTCACCGGGTGCTGCAGGAGTGAGAGATCCGGTTCCCGGGGATGCCGGCCCGCGGCCCATTGCGCGGCACCATCGAGGAGGTGTCATGAGGATTGACATTCGCTTCCACCGCCTGGTCGCCTCTGCCATCGTCGCGCTTCTCGTCTTCGCTTTCGCCGCGCCGCCCGCGAGAGCCGGCTCCCCGTCCGAGGCCATCGCTTCCCGCACGGCGGAGGTGGGAGGCACGCCGCTGCACTACCTCGCGGCCGGGCACGGCCCGGCTCTGCTCCTGCTGCACGGTTACGCCGAGACCTCGCGGATGTGGGTGCCGATCCTTCCCGTCTTCGCGGAGCAGTTCACCGTGATCGCGCCGGACCTTCCCGGAATCGGAGACTCCGCAATCCCGGCGGAAGGGCTGGACGTCCAATCGGCGGCCGTTCGGATCCACGCGCTCGCCCGATCCCTCGGCATCCAGAGGGCGCGCGTCGTCGGCCACGACATCGGCCTGATGGTCGCCTATGCCTACGCCGCGCAGTTCCCGGCCGAGACGGAGAAGCTCGTTCTGATGGATGCCTTCCTGCCGGGCGTGGCCGGCTGGGAGCCCGTCTATGACAACCCTGGCCTCTGGCACTTCCGATTCAGCGGACCCACTCCGGAAGCGCTCGTGCGGGGCCGCGAGCGGATCTACTTCGAGCACTTCTGGAACGACTTCGCGGCCGACAGGCACCACTCCGTCCCGGAGGCCGACCGCAAGGCGTATACGGCCGCCTACTCGCGGCCGGGCCGCATGCGGGCGGCTTGGGCATACTTCTCCGCGTTTCCGCAGACGGCGAAGGACTTTGCCGAGCTCGCTCGGACGAAGTTGGCGATGCCCGTGCTCTCGATCGGGGGCGAGAAGTCGCTCGGCGAGGTCCTCGGGCAGCAAGCCAGGGAGGTCGCCACGCAGGTGACCGTCGTCGTCCTGAAGGACGCGGGCCACTGGATCCTCGAGGAGAAACCGAAGGAGACGATCGACGCGCTGCGCGGGTTTCTTTGACGCAGGAGCCCGTCCCTTCGCGCCTGATCCGGAGGCATCCCGTCTCCTCCAAGAACGCCTCGATCGACGATCGCGTCGCCGGTGACGCCGATGCCCTTGCAGGCGGCGTAAATCGGTCGTGAGGTGATCAGAGCGTCGACGAAGCGCCGCGGGATGGTACTCTCCTAAGTGGCGGCGTAGGCCGCACTTGGCCCCCGGGGGGATTTTGGACCCCGTGCGAGGAGAGGGTGCCCCCGGAGGGCTGCGGTGGTCGCGGTGGCATGGGGTGACGAGGGGCCCTGGCTCCCCCGGGGACTGGTCGCCGGCGCCAAAGAGACACGGCTCGGACACGACTTGAGATGGAGGTGTTCTCGATGAAGCTCCTGGTGACCTCCCGGCACCCGCTCCTCCCGCGAAGGAACCGAGGGCGTCGGGTCAGTCTGCGGCTGCCCCGGGTGCCCGGCGGGGGCTCCGTGCGAGAGGCGTCCTCCTGACGATGAGCTACCTGCCGATCGAGCATCACGGAATCATCGGCGATCTTCACACGTGCGCGCTGGTCGGAATCGACGGAACGATCGATTGGCTCTGCCTGCCCTATTTCGACTCGCCCAGCCTCTTCGCCGCGATCCTCGACGACCGCCGGGGCGGGCACTTCCGAATCGCGGCGACGGCCCCCGAGGCGGGACGGCGGCAGATGTATCTGCCCGATTCGAACGTCCTGATGACCCGTTTCCTGACGCCCGACGGGGTCGGGGAAGTCGTCGACTTCATGCCGATTCACCACGGAGGCGGACCGAAGAAGCGCGCCGATCACCAGGTGGTCCGTATGGTTCGAGGGGTTCGGGGCGAGATCCCGTTTCGCCTGGAGTGCCGGCCGGCCTTCGACTACGCGCGCCGGCAGACGCAGATCGAGCAGACGGACTTCGGTTTCCGGTTCGCCGCCGGCGATCTCGCGGTCGACCTCGTCACCGCCCTGCCGGCGAGAGTCGAAGACGGCTGCGTGGTCGCGGACTTCGTCCTCCGGGAGGAGGACCAGATCCCGGTCGTTCTGACCCAGGCCGATGACACGGCCCCTCCTCCGATGGAACGGCTGGGAGAGATCTGCCAGAAGGAGTTCCGGCGGACGCTTCATTTCTGGCAGAGCTGGATGAACCGCAATCGCTATCAGGGGCGGTGGCGCGAAATGGTCAAGCGGTCGGCCTTGACCCTCAAGCTGTTGACCTTCCGGCCCACCGGAGCCATCGTGGCAGCGGCCACGTGCAGCCTCCCCGAACGCGTGGGGGGGAACCGGAACTGGGACTACCGGTACACCTGGATCCGCGACGCCGCCTTCACCGTCTACGCCTTTCTCCGGATCGGATACACGGAGGAGGCCGAGCAGTTCATCTCTTTCCTGGAGGAGAACTGCCACATCGAGAAGGGGCTTCGCGTCCTCTACGGCATCGACGGCCGTCAGGAGGTGCCCGAGATCGAGCTGCCCCATCTGGAGGGCTACCGCGGCTCTCATCCCGTGCGGGTCGGAAACGCAGCGGCCGGTCAGTTCCAGCTGGACGTCGCCGGCGACCTGCTCGACGCCATCTACCTGTATGACAAGTACTGCGAGCCCCTGTCCCACCGCCTCTGGGGCATCGTGGGGGGCATCGCCGATTGGGTTTGCGACAACTGGACGAAGCAGGACGAGGGGATCTGGGAAGTCCGCGGGGGCCGGCACCACTTCACGTTTTCCAAGATGATGTGCTGGGTCGCGCTCGACCGGGCCTTCCGGCTGTCGATGCGGGAGAGCCTGCCCGGCCCGCGGGACCGGTGGCTCCGGGAGCGCGACGCGATCTACCAGACTGTCATGGACCGCGGCTTCTCGCTCGAGAAGAATTCCTTCGTCCAGAGCCTCGACAGCCAGACACTGGACGCATCCATGCTGCTCGCCCCCATGGTCAAGTTCATCGCTCCGGCGGATCCCCGGATGCTCGGCACGCTCCTGGCCGTGCAGCGCGAGCTCGAGAGCGACAATCTGGTCCGTCGCTACGATCCGCGCGCGGCCCCCGACGGGTTGGGGGAGGAAGAAGGGACCTTCTCGATGTGCACGTTCTGGCTGGCCGAAGCGCTGGCCCGGGCCGGCCGGCTGGACGCCGCCCGGTTGACCTTCGAAAAGATGCTCGGCTACGCCAATCATCTCGGGCTCTACTCGGAGGAGATCGGTCTGACGGGTGAATCGATCGGGAACTTCCCGCAGGCCTTCACCCACCTGGGCCTGATTTCCGCCGCCGTCAACATCAACCGGGCCCTCAACCAGGGGGTCACCGGGAACCGACGCGACCCGGAAGAGGAGTATTAGATCCGCATGGAAGACAGGCGTCCTGCCCGCGTCGTCATCGAGTCGGTCACCCCCGAGGTCGACGGCGGGCGCTTTCCGATCAAGCGCATCGTCGGGGACAAGGTGATCGTCGAGGCGTCGGCCTTCGGGGAAGCCCATGACCGGGTCGCCTGCGAGCTCCTTCATCGACAGGAGGCATCCGAGGCCTGGACCTGCGTTCGGATGGAGCCGCTCGGCAACGACCGGTACCGGGGCGCGTTTCGCCTCGATCGCACGGGTCGCTTCCTCTACACGGTGCGGGCCCGCATCGATCGGTTCGGAAGCTGGTCCCGAGACCTGCAGAAGCGGGCCCGCGCCGGGCAGGACCTCGGCGTGGATCTGCGCATCGGCGCCGCAATCGTCGCGGCGGCCGCGCGGGGGGCCGCCGGAGCCGATGCGCGGACCCTGTCGGACCACGCCGCGCGTTTCGAGGAGGCAGGCGAGGACGCGTTGACGCTCGCGCTGTCGGAGGAACTCGCCGATCTGGTCGATCGCCACTCCGATCTGAGCGACGCGACGACCTACGAGCGCAGCCTGGCGGTCGTGGTCGACCGCGAGCGCGCCGGCTTCGGGGCGTGGTACGAGATGTTCCCGCGCTCCGCTGCGCCGGAGCCCGACCGCCATGGCACCTTTCGGGACTGCGAGGCCCTGCTGCCCTACGTCGCCGCGATGGGCTTCGACGTGCTCTATCTGCCCCCGATCCATCCCATCGGCCGAACCGGCCGAAAAGGGAGGAACAACCAGCCGGCGGCTTCGGCGGAGGATCCCGGCAGCCCCTGGGCCATCGGCGGCCCCGAAGGCGGGCACACGGCCATCCACCCCGAGCTCGGAACGCTCGACGACTTCCGGCGTCTGATCGCGCGCGCGACCGACCGCGGTCTCGAGGTCGCCCTGGATCTCGCCTTTCAGTGCACTCCGGACCACCCCTGGGTGCGCGAACATCCCCAATGGTTTCGCCGACGTCCCGACGGGACGATCCAGTACGCGGAGAACCCCCCGAAAAAGTACGAGGACATCTACCCCCTCGATTTCGAAACCGACGACTGGCGGGCGCTCTGGGAGGAGCTGAAGAACGTGGCGCTCTTCTGGGCGGGTCAGGGCGTGCGAATCTTCCGCGTCGACAATCCTCACACCAAACCGTTCGCCTTCTGGGAGTGGCTGATCGGCGAGGTCAAACGGGCGGTCCCCGAAACGATCTTCCTCGCGGAAGCCTTCACGCGCCCCAGGGTCATGTACCGATTGGCCAAGCTCGGATTCACGCAGTCCTACACGTATTTCGCCTGGCGAAATACGGCGGAAGAAATCACCGAGTACCTCCAGGAGCTGACGACGCCCCCCGTTTCCGAGTTCTTCCGGGGTAACCTCTGGCCCAACACGCCCGACATCCTGACGGAGTACCTTCAGCTGGACGGCCGCGCGGCGTTCGTGTCCCGCCTCGTGCTCGCCGCGACGCTCGGCGCCAACTACGGCATCTACGGCCCGGCCTTCGAGCTTTGCGAGCGCAGCCCCCGGGAGCCTTCGAGCGAGGAATATCTGAACTCCGAGAAATACGAGATCCGGCACTGGGAGCGCGAGCGGCCCGAGAGCCTGAAGGACCTGATCGCCCGCGTCAACCGCATCCGGCGTGACAATGCCGCTCTGCGCAGCGATCGCCACCTCCGGTTTCACCGCTCGGACAACCCTCAGTTGGTCTGCTACAGCAAGGCGACCGAAAGCCTCGACAACGTCGTCCTCGTGGTCGTCAACCTCGACCCGCACCACACCCAGTCGGGATGGGTGGATCTGGATCTCGCGGAGCTCGGCGTCGGGCTGACGGAGACTTATCAGGTCCACGACCTGATTTCCGGGGCCCGCTTTCTCTGGGGCGGAGCCCGCAACTACGTGGAGCTCAATCCGCGGGTCGTGCCGGCGCACATCTTTCGCGTCCGGCGTCACCTCCGGACGGAGCGAGACTTCGATTATTTTCTTTGACCGGGAGAGCGCGAGGACAGATGGCAAAGAAGATCCGCGACGAGACGATGCTGCGCGACGAGCCGCTCTGGTACAAGGACGCCATCGTCTACGAGACCCACGTCCGGGCATTCTTCGACAGCGACGCCGACGGCATCGGCGACTTTCCGGGACTCACGCAGAAGCTCGACTACTTGCAAGACCTCGGCATCACGGCGATCTGGCTGCTGCCCTTCTACCCCTCCCCGCTGCGTGACGACGGTTACGACATCGCCGACTACACGAGCGTCAACCCCGCCTACGGGACGCTTTCCGACTTCAAGGCCCTGCTTCGCGAAGCGCACCGCCGGGGCTTGCGCGTCATCACGGAGCTCGTCGTCAACCACACCTCGGACCAGCACCCCTGGTTCCAGCGCGCCCGGCGGGCCAAACCTGGCTCCGCCGCCCGGAACTTCTACGTCTGGAGCGACACGCCGAACAGGTATCGGGATGCCCGGATCATCTTCAAGGACTTCGAGGCCTCCAACTGGTCGTGGGATCCGGTTGCCAACGCCTACTACTGGCACCGCTTCTACTCCCACCAGCCGGATCTGAACTTCGAGAGTCCCCAGGTTCGGCGACAGATCTTCCGGGCGCTCGACTTCTGGTTGAGGCTCGGCGTCGACGGCATGCGGCTGGACGCGATCCCGTATCTCTACGAGCGGGAAGGCACGAACTGCGAAAACCTCCAGGAAACGCATGCCTTCCTGAAGGCGCTGCGGGAACACATCGACCGGCATTTCACCGGACGGATGCTTCTCGCGGAAGCCAACCAGTGGCCGGAGGACGCCGCCGCCTATTTCGGAGCCGGGGACGAGTGCCACATGGCGTTCCACTTCCCGCTGATGCCCCGCATGTTCATGGCCGTCCGGATGGAAGACCGCTTTCCCATCGTCGACATCCTGTCCCAGACTCCCGCGATTCCCCCGACCGCGCAGTGGGCTCTGTTTCTCCGCAATCACGACGAATTGACCCTGGAGATGGTCACCGACGAAGAGCGCGACTACATGTATCGGGTCTATGCGGGAGACCGTCAGATGCGCATCAACGTCGGGATCCGGCGAAGGCTCGTGCCGCTTCTGGGAAACGACCGGCGCAAGATCGAACTGATGATGGCGCTCCTGCTCTCCCTGCCGGGGACGCCCGTCCTCTACTACGGCGACGAGATCGGCATGGGCGACAACATCTACCTGGGCGACCGCAACGGCGTACGCACGCCCATGCAATGGAGCGGCGATCGCAACGCGGGCTTCTCCCGGGCCTCCGCGCAGCGGCTCTATCTGCCGATCGTGACGGATCCGGAGTACCACTACGAAGCCGTCAACGTCGAGGTCGAGCAGAACAACCCGAGCTCGCCGCTCTGGTGGACCAAGCGGGTCATCGCCCTGCGCAAGCGGTTTCGGGCGTTCGGCCGCGGAGCCCTGACCTTCCTCAACGCCGAGAATCGCAAGGTCCTGGCCTTCGTCCGCTCCTACGAGGAGGAGACGATCCTCGTCGTCGCCAACCTCTCGCGGTTCACTCAGTATCTGGAGCTCGATCTCTCGGCTTTCTCCGGACTCTGTCCCGTCGAGCTCTTCGGGCGCAATGAGTTTCCCTTGATCGGCCCCCACCCCTATTCCCTGACTCTCGGGCCGCACAACGTCTTCTGGTTTGCCCTGGAGAAACAGCACCGGTCCGGCTCCGGGCCAGAACCGCCCGAGGGGCACGCCGCGGAGTTGACCACCGCGGGCTCCTGGGAGACGCTGCTTCGGCCCGGGGCTTGCGCCGCCCTGGAGGAGATCCTTCCGGACTATCTGCGCCGCCGCAGATGGTTCGGCGGCAAGGCCCGCAAGATCAAGGCCTTGAATGTCGAGGAGTCGGTTCCTGTCGATGGGGAGGGCCGCCCCCACTGGACGCTGGTTCAGGTGGAGTACGTCGATGGAGACCCCGAGACCTACTTGCTTCCGCTTTCTTTCGCCTCGGGACAGAAGGCGGATGCGATCTCCCGGGATGCCCCCCAGTCGGTGGTGGCGCAGGTCCGCGGCGGGAGCGAGGGAATCCTCTTCGACGCGCTCTACGATCCCGGCTTCGCCGATGCCCTTCTGCGCGACATCGAGCGTCGCCGCCGCTGGAGGGGAGACCGCGGCGAGTTTTTTGCCACGCGGACCCCGGCCTTCCGCCGCCTCCATCCCTCCGGAGGACCGCTGGCGTATTCGGTTCTTCGAGCCGAGCAAACCAACAGCTCGCTCGTCTTCACCGACCACTTCATCGCCAAGCTCATTCGCCATCCGGAGGAGGGAACCAACCCGGACCTGGAGGTGGGCCGGTTCCTGACCGAGAAGGCGGGGTTCTCGCACGTCCCCCCGGTCGCCGGCGCCATCGAGTTCCGCCGGGAGAAGGCCGAGCCCATGACACTGGCCATTCTTGCGGGCTACGTCGCCAACCAGGGAGACGCCTGGGGGTATGCCCTGGACTCCCTGGGCCGCTATTTCGAGCGCATGCTCGGCAAGCGCCAGGAGATGCCGTCTCCCCCCTTACCCGCGGAAACGGCTCTGCAACTGGCCGCGGCCACGCCGCCGCCCCACGTGTCGGAACTGATCGGAAGCTTCCTCCCGTCGGCAGAGCTGCTCGGCCTCCGAACAGCCGAACTGCACCTGGCCCTCGCGTCGCGCCGGGACGATCCCGACTTCGCACCCGAGCCGTTCTCGACGCTCTACCAGCGCTCGATCTATCAGTCGCTTCGCACCCTCGCGGGGCGGAACCTGCAGCTGCTGCGAAGCGGTCTGCCTGATCTCGACGCCGCCCTGAGGGAGCATGCGGAGCGAGTCTTGAACCGGGAGGGGGAAATCTTCGCGAGACTGCAGGGTCTCCTCGCCGGCAAGTTGGAAGCCCAGCGCATCCGCATCCACGGGGACTATCACCTGGGACAGGTTCTCTTCACAGGCAAGGATTTCGCCATCATCGACTTCGAGGGAGAGCCCGCGCGCTCACTTTCGGTGCGGCGCCTGAAGCGGTCTCCCCTCGTGGACGTGGCCGGGATGCTGCGCTCTTTCGACTATGCCGCCAGCGCCGTCCTGCGGGGGCACGCGGAGGCGCACATCCGGCAGGAAGACCGCGAGACTCTCCTCCCCTGGGCGTCCTTCTGGATCCGATGGGTCAGTGCCGTGTTCCTGGGGTCCTATCTGGAGAAGATGGCGGAGGCACCGATTCTGCCGCCGGACCGCGGAAAGCTCGGCGTTCTGCTCGACACCTACTCGATCGAGAAGGCCCTCTACGAGGTCGGATACGAGCTGCAAAACCGCCCGGAATGGATCCGGGTCCCCCTCGACGGCATCGAGCGGATTCTCGACGCTCCCTGGCCTTCGTCGAAAGGAGGTGGCGCGTGAGCGAAAAAAAGACGAGCCGGAAGCCGCGGGACGGGGGAGGAAGCGAGCGCAAGCGACCCGCAAGGGGGCCCCGTCCTCGACCCGCGACGCCCGACCGACCCAGTCTGCTGACCGAAGAGGACCTGTACCTTTTCAACGAGGGAAGCCACCTGCGTCTCTACGAGAAGCTCGGTGCGCACCCGATGACCGTGGGTGAGGCGACCGGGACGGTCTTTGCCGTCTGGGCGCCCAATGCCGAGCGCGTCACCGTCATGGGGGATTTCAACGGCTGGGACAAGGAGGGGACACCGCTCTCGCCTCGTGCCGACTCGGGAATCTGGGAGGCCTTCGTGCCCCAGGTCGAACCGGGGGCCGCCTACAAGTACTTCGTCGTGTCGCGGCACGACGACTACGCCGCAGACAAGACCGATCCCTTCGCGTTCCGGGCCGAAGAAGCACCCCGGACCGCCTCAATCGTGTGGGACCTGGCCTACGAGTGGGGGGACTCCGACTGGATGAAGGACCGGGCGTCCCACAACGCTCTGACGGCTCCCCTCTCGGTCTACGAAGTGCACCTGGGATCCTGGAGGCGGGTGCCCGAGGAGGAGAACCGTTTCCTGACCTATCGCGAGGCGGCACCCCTGCTGGCCGAGTACGTCAAGGCAATGGGCTTCACCCATGTCGAGCTGCTGCCGATCATGGAACATCCCTTCTACGGCTCCTGGGGCTACCAGACGACCGGCTATTTCGCCCCGACCTCCCGCTATGGCACGCCTCAGGACCTGATGTACTTCATCGACTTCCTGCACCAGCAGGGCATCGGAGTCCTCCTCGATTGGGTTCCCTCGCACTTTCCTTCCGACGAGCATGGTCTGGGCTACTTCGACGGGACGCATCTCTTCGAGCACGAGGATCCGCGCCTCGGATTCCATCCCGACTGGCAGAGCTTCATCTTCAACTACGGGCGCAACGAAGTGCGCAGCTTCCTCTTCTCCTCCGCCTTCTACTGGCTGGACCGTTACCACGCCGACGGCCTGCGGGTGGACGCCGTCAGCTCCATGCTCTACCTCGACTACTCCCGACCGCCCGACCAATGGATCCCCAACCGATTCGGCGGCCGCGAGAACCTGGAGGCCATCGCCTTCCTGCGGCGCCTGAACGAAGAAATTTACGCGGCCTTCCCCGACGTGCAGACGGTGGCCGAGGAGTCCACGTCCTGGCCCATGGTGTCGCGGCCCACCTACGTCGGGGGCCTCGGCTTCGGGATGAAGTGGGACATGGGCTGGATGCACGACACGCTCGCCTACATGGCGACCGATCCCATCTACCGGAGGTGGGAGCACCGCGACCTGACCTTCCGCATGATGTATGCGTTTTCGGAAAACTTTCTGCTGCCCCTTTCCCACGACGAGGTGGTCCACGGCAAGGGGACGCTGCTCGGCCGGATGCCGGGGGACGACTGGCAGAAATTCGCCAACCTCCGTCTCCTGCTCGCCTACCAGATCGCACAACCGGGAAAGAAACTCCTCTTCATGGGAGGAGAGTTCGGCCAGTGGCGCGAGTGGTCTCACGACCGGAGCCTGGACTGGGATCTGCTCGAGCGCGCGCCGCACCGCGGGGTGCAGAAGTGGGTGCAGGACCTGAATCGCTTCTACCGGGAAGAAAAGGCGATGCACGAGCGCGACACCGATCCGGCGGGGTTTCAGTGGATCGACGCGAACGACGCCGACCACAGTGTCGCGAGCTTCGTGCGGCGCGGCCGCGACCCGGAAGACGCCGTTCTGGCGGTCTTCAACTTCACTCCCGTTCCGCGCCACAACTACCGCGTGGGAGTCCCGTCGGGAGGATTCTGGAAGGAGGTCCTGAATGGTGACGCTGTCGAGTTCGGCGGCAGCGGGCAGGGCAATCTCGGTGGCGTGGAATCGGCTCCGATCGAAGCGCACGGACATCCCCACTCGCTGAACCTGACCCTGCCTCCGCTGACGGCGCTCTTCCTCCGCCCGGACCGGAGCGCGCAGCCCGCGGCGATCCCGCCGGGATGAAGGCCGAGGAGACCTCCCTGGGCGCGAGCTGGCGAGGCGACGGAACCTGCGGCTTTCTCGTGTGGGCGCCCCTCGCCGAGCGCGTCGAGGTGGACCTCGGGGGTGACGCGCCACGGCGCTTCCCGCTTCGGCGGGGTGAGCGCGGGTACCACTACGGGGAGGCATCCGCCCTGCCGGGCGACCTGTACACGTTCTGCCTCGACGGAGGGCCGCCACGCCCCGATCCAGCCTCGCACTTTCAGCCGCAGGGAGTCCATGGCCCCTCCGCCGTCGTGGACCCTTCCTTCCGGTGGAGCGACGAGTCTTGGGAAGGCGTCTCGCTCGAACGCTGCGTCTTTTACGAGTTGCATGTCGGGACCTTCACGCCGGAAGGAACCTTCGACGCGGTCACCCCGCACCTGGCCCGCCTGGCCGATCTTGGTGTGACCGCTCTGGAGCTGATGCCGGTCGCCCAGTTTCCCGGCGCGCGCAACTGGGGCTACGACGGAGTCTCTCCCTTCGCAGTCCAGAATTCGTATGGCGGTCCCGAGCGCTTGAAGCGGCTCGTCGATGCCTGCCACCGGGCAGGGCTGGCCGCGGTGCTCGACGTCGTCTACAACCACCTCGGCCCGGAGGGAAACTATCTGAGAGAGTTCGGCCCATACTTCACGGCCAGCTACCGCACACCCTGGGGAGAGGCGGTCAACTTCGACGGGCGTGGCAGCGACGAGGTCCGGCGCTTTTTCCTCGAAAACGCCCGACGGTGGATCGCCGAGTTTCACTTCGACGCCCTTCGCATCGACGCGGTGCACGCCATTCGCGATCACTCCGCCCGCCCGTTTCTCGCGGAGTTGACCGAAGCTCTCCATGCCGAAGGGGCGCGTCTCGGCCGGCCGGTGCTGGTCGTGGCCGAGAGCGACCTGAACGACGCGCGCCTGGTTCGCCGAAAGCGGGAAGGAGGCTTCGGCATGGACGCCCAATGGAGCGACGACTTCCACCACTCCCTCCACGTCCTCCTGACCGGAGAAGGCGAAGGCTACTATCGGGACTTCGGCTCCGTGGGCGACCTGGCCGAGGCCTTCGCGCACGCCTTCGTCTACCGGGGACAGTCCTCCGCGTTTCGCGGGCGTCGGCACGGAAACTCGACGGAGGGAGTGCCGGCGAAGCGCTTCATCGTCTCCGCACAGAACCACGACCAGGTGGGCAACCGCCTCCGCGGAGAGCGTCTCTCGACGCTCGCCGGGTTCGAAGGCCAGAAAGTCGCGGCCGCGGCGGTGTTGCTCTCCCCCTTCCGGCCGCTCCTCTTCATGGGCGAGGAATACGGCGAAACCGCCCCGTTTCTCTACTTCGTCAGCCACGGGGACCCCCGGCTCGCGGAGGCGGTCCGCCGGGGCCGCCGCGACGAGTTTGCGGCCTTCGGATGGCGTGAGGAGCCCCTCGATCCTCAGGCGGAATCGTCGTTCACCGCCTCGAGGCTCCAGCCGGGCCTCGCGGCCGCCGGGCGCCACCGCGCGCTTCTCGAGTACTACAGGGAGCTGCTGCGGCTGCGGCGAGAGGTTGCCGCCCTGGCTGCTCGCGACGGCGACGTCCCGGAGACGAGGGTTTTCGAGCCGCAGAAGGCGCTCGCCGTCGTGCGGCGTCACGCAAATTCCGCGGCGCTCCTGCTGTTGGTCTTCGCCCCGGGACCGTGCTCTCTGCGCGCTCCGGTCGAAGGACGCTGGTGCAAGTCGCTCGACTCCGCGGAGGCCCGCTGGGGGGGAACCGGCTCTCTCGCGCCGGTCTGCCTGGAGGGCGACGCGACGGGAGCGCCCTGTCCGCTGACGGGGCCCGCCGCCTTCCTCTATCTGGAGCAGTCCTGAGTCCGGAGTCGCCCATGGAACGCTACGTCTGCATTCACGGGCACTTCTACCAGCCGCCGCGGGAGAATCCCTGGCTCGAGTCCATAGAGCTGCAGGACTCGGCATACCCCTACCACGACTGGAACGAGCGGATCACCGCCGAGTGCTACGCGCCCAATGCCGCATCGAGGATCCTCGACGACCGCGACCGGATCACCCGGATCGTGAACAACTACGCGAGCATCAGCTTCGACTTCGGCCCCACCCTTCTTTCCTGGCTGCAGGAGAAGAGTCCCTCGGTCTACTCCTCGATCCAGGCGGCGGACTGCGAGAGTCGGGACCGCTTCTCCGGGCACGGCTCAGCCATGGCGCAGGTCTACAACCACATGATCCTTCCTCTCGCCAATGCGCGGGACAAGCGCACCCAGGTGATCTGGGGGATCCGCGACTTCGAGCACCGCTTCGCCCGCTTCCCGGAGGGCATGTGGCTGGCCGAAACCGCGGCCGACCTGCCCACGCTCGACACCCTCTCGGCCCAGGGGATCCGTTTCACGGTTCTCGCCCCCTCGCAGGCTTCCCGTTTCCGGCGCGTGGGAGGGCGCTGGCGCGACGCCACGGGGGGCCGCATCGATCCCAGCCGCTGCTACCGGCTGCGGCTGCCCTCCGGGCGAACTCTCGACGTCTTCTTCTACGACGGGCCCATTTCTCGCGCGGTGGCCTTCGAGGGTCTTCTGGACAACGGAGACCGGTTCGCCGAGCGCCTCCTGTCGGGTTTCGACGAAGAGCGGCCCTGGCCGCAGCTTCTCCACATTGCCACCGACGGCGAGACCTATGGCCACCATCACGCCAGCGGGGAAATGGCGCTCTCCTATGCCCTGCACAAGATCGAACGGGAAGCTCTGGCCCGGCTGACGAACTACGGGGAGTACCTGGAGCGTTACCCTCCGACGGCGGAGGCCGAAATCTTTCCGGACAGCTCCTGGAGCTGCGTCCACGGTCTGGAGCGCTGGCGGACCGATTGTGGATGCTCTTCCGGAGCCCATCCGGGCTGGCGGCAGGGCTGGCGCGCGCCGGTGCGAGCGGCGCTCGACGGGCTCCGCGACGCCGTCGCCGAACCGTTCGAGCAGAGAGCCCGCGACCTGCTGGCTGACCCCTGGGCGGCTCGCGACGATTACATCGCCGTCATTCTCGATCGCTCGGACGAGAGCCTGGACCGCTTCCTCTCGAAGCATGCCACGCGTCTGCTCTCCGACGAAGAGCGGGTGAAGGCACTGAAGCTCCTGGAGCTGCAGCGCCACGCCCTTCTGATGTACACCAGCTGCGGCTGGTTCTTCGACGAGATCTCCGGCATCGAAACTGTGCAGGTTCTCCAGTACGCCGGCCGCGTCCTGCAGCTGGCGAGCGAGCTCTTCGGCCGGGGGTATGAGGAGGCGTTCCAGGCAACCCTGGAAAAGGCGCCGAGCAATCTCCCCGAGGTCGGCAACGGGCGGGCCGTCTACGAACGCTTCGTCGAGCCTGCAATGGTCGACCTGCTCAAGGTCGGAGCGCACTACGCGGTCAGCTCTCTTTTCGAGCGTGACGACGAACGGTCGCGAATCGGAGGCTACGTCGTGACACGGGAGGAGCACCGATACTTCGACGCCGGCCGCGCCCGGTTGGCCCTGGGCCGCGCGCGGATCAGCTCGCGCATCACGCGCGAGACGGAGCTGCTGACTTTCGGGGTGCTCCATTTCTCCGGCCACAACGTCAACGGGGGCGTTCGCCCGTACCGCGGAGAAGAACAGTTCGAAATGCTCGTCCGAACCGTGGCGGACACCTTCTCCCGCGGGGACCTGCCGGAAATCATCCGCCAGCTCGACGCCGGCTTCGGCAAGAACATCTTCTCCCTCAAGCAGCTCTTCCGCGACGAGCAGCGGCGCATCCTGGACATGATCCTGTCCTCCACACTGGGAGACACCGAGGCGCTCCTGCGCCAGAGCTACGAGCGAAACCTGCCGCTGATGCGGTTTCTGGACGACCTGGCGACGCCCCTGCCGGGCGTCCTTCATGCCATCGCGGAGTTCGTGATCAACTCCGAAATGGGCCGAGCGGCCCGGGCGGAGAAGCTCGACCTGGCGCGCGTCGGCCAGCTGCTCGAAACCGCCACTCGGGAAAAGGTCGACCTGAACTCCCAAGCGCTGGAGTTCGCCTTCCGGCGGCGGCTGGAGGAGCTCGCCCGGGAATTCGGAGAACAGCCGGAGGATCCCTCGATGCTGGAGAAGCTCGCGGCCGCCGTCGACTTTCTGGGGCATCTCCCCTTTCCCTTGGAGCTCTGGGAAGTCCAGAACATCGTCTACGAAGTTCTGCAGCGCGTCTACCCTGTGGAGCTCGCGCGCGCCGGCGGCGGAGAGCCGGAGGCCCGGGCCTGGCTGGAACGCTTCGTCCGCGTCGCGGAGCTCGTCGGCGTGGGGGTCCCGGCCGCAGGCGGATGAGCATCGATCCGGAGCACCTCCCGTCGTCGACGTACCGCATCCAGTTCCGGCGCGACGTCGGCTTTGCCGCTGCGGCCGACCTCGTGCCGTACCTCGCCGCTCTCGGCATCACCGATCTGTACGCTTCCCCGCTGTTCCGATCCCGGCCGGAGAGCACGCACGGCTACGACGTCGTGGATCCCCGGATGCTCGATCCACGCCTCGGCTCCGCCGAGGAATTCGATTCGCTGGCCCGTTCGCTCTCGGAGCGCGGCATGGGGATTCTGCTCGACATCGTGCCGAACCACATGGCGGCGACCGCCGGAAATCCCTGGTTCCGCGACGTCCTCGAAAAGGGGATGCGCTCGCCGTTTGCCCGGTTTTTCGACATCGACTGGGGCCAGGAGGAGAAGACCCTGCTGCCGATTCTCGGAGAGCCGCTGGCCGAGGCGATCGAAAAGGGGTACCTCTCGCTCGAGATCAACGACTCGGGGCTCGTCGTCCGCTATTTCGAACGCGCAATCCCGCTCGACCCCGCCACGTACGGCGGAATCCTGCTGCGAGACAGCGAACGGCTGGGAGACGCTCTGGACGCCGAGGACCCGCTGCGGCGCGAGTTCCGGGGCCTGCTCGATCGCATCGAGGCGCTCCCGCCGTCCTCGGAACGGCCGGAGGGCCCCCCCGGTGGCAGGCGCGAGAAGGTCAAGCGGCGCCTGCTGGAACTGTACCGGTCGCGCGAGACGCTGCGGGAGTTTCTGGACGAGAACATCCAGCAGTTCAACGACACGGCGCAGGATCCGGCCCTGCTGACGGGACTGCTCGAGCAGCAGGCCTACCGGCTCGCCTTCTGGCGCGAAGCCGCGCGCCGCCTGAACTACCGCCGGTTCTTCAACATTTCCGATCTGATCGGCATGCGGGTCGAGGATCCCGAGGTCTTCGAGGCGGTCCATGCGCTGGCGCTGCGCCTGGCTGGAGAGGGAAAGATAAGGGGTCTCCGCGTGGACCACGTGGACGGCCTTCTCGATCCCGAGGCGTACCTCAAACGCCTGCAGAGCCGTCTCGCCGCGTCGGCGGGCCGCCCGGGACCCTTCTATCTGGTCGTCGAGAAGATCCTGGAGGGGAAGGAGTCCCTGCAGGAGTCCTGGCCGGTGTGCGGGACGACGGGCTACGAGTTTCTCCGCGATGTCCAGGGTCTCTTTCTCGATCCACGCGGCCTCGAGATGCTGCGCGAAGCGAACGCGCGCCGGACCGGAGAGAAGCGGAGCCGGGAAGACCAGGCCTACGAGCAGAAACAGCGCATCATCGAGACGCGGCTGGCGGCGGAAGCGGGCTCGCTCGCCCGCGAGCTCGAAGGGATCGGCCGCGAAATCCCCGGGGCCGAGACGATTCCCGCGCGGGATCTCGAGCGCGCCCTCGTGGCAGTCACCGCCTGCCTGCCCGTCTATCGCACCTACATCCGCGGACTCGGCGTCTCGCCAGAAGATCGCGAGATTCTCGAAGGGGCGCTCGCTGGCGCGGCCCGCCGCGGTGCCGCAACGCCTGCGGCTCTGGGCCTTCTGGCGCGGGTTCTTCGGCTGGATGTTTCCGCTTCGGTTCCGCCCGGTCGGCGGCAGGCGTGCCTCGCCTTCGTGCAGCGGTGGCAGCAGTTCACCGGTCCGGCCATGGCCAAGGGCGTCGAAGACACCCTCTTCTATCTTTCGACCGCGCTCCTTTCCGTCAACGAGGTCGGTTCCGTTGGTGAGGCGGTCTCTGTCGAGGAGTTCCACCGGCGGATGGAGCGGCGTCTGCGTCTCTGGCCGCACGGACTCAACGCCACTTCCACCCACGACACCAAACGCAGCGAAGACGTCCGATCTCGACTGAACGTCCTCACGCAGATCGCCCCGGAGTGGGAGGAATGCCTGGACCGCTGGCGGGAGTGGAACGCTCCCCGGCGCTCTCGCGTCCGGCAGTGGGCAGTCCCGGATGCCTCCGAGGAGACGCTGCTGTACCAGACGCTTCTGGGCGCCTGGCCGCTCGAGGAGAGCGAGGAGGACGCCTTCCGGGAGAGGCTGCGCGGCGTCCTGGTCAAGAGCCTGCGGGAAGGCAAGCATCACTCACGGTGGACGGACCCGGATATCGAGTACGAAGAAGCGTTCCTCGGATTCGCGGATCGGATTCTGGAGCCCTCGCCCGAAAACCGGTTCCTGGCCGACTTCCAAACGCTCCACAGGCGCCTCGCGGCGGAGGGGGCGCTCCAGTCCCTCTCGCAAGCACTCCTCAAGGTCGTGGCTCCCGGTGTTCCCGATCTCTACCAGGGAGCGGAGCTCTGGGATTTCTCGCTCGTCGATCCGGACAATCGCCGGCCGGTCGACTTCCCGAAGAGGCGCGCGGCTCTCTCCGAGCTCGACGATGCCGCACGGCGGGACCTCCCCGCTCTTCTCGGGACGCTGCGCCGCCGATGGCAGGACGGGCGTATCAAGCTGTATCTGCTCTCCCGAGCCCTGCGCGTGCGCTCGGCCAGTCCCAGTCTCTTTGCGCGCGGCCAGTATCTTCCGATCGATGTCCGGGGCCCGGACGGCCCGGGTTGGATCGCGCTCGCCCGCCGCCGGGGAGACGACTGGATTCTGGCGGCCGTGCCCCGGCGGATCGCCGGCCGGCAGTCCGCGCAGGCTCCGCTCGGAGAGTTCCCGCCGGCCGAGGCGTCGCTCTCCCTTCCTCCGGCTGCTCCGCGGGAGTGGAAGGACGCTTGGACGGGCGAGGGGCGGACTCCCGAGGGAGGGCGTCTCTCCGTCTCTGCGCTCGTCCGGAGCTTTCCGGTCTGTCTTCTGTTGTCCGAGTCCGTGGCCGCCAGACGGTCGGCTGGCAGCGTGACCGAGGTTTAGACCGACAGCCGGCCCTCCGGATCCCCGATGGCCCGGCCCCTGGGAACGGCCGAACCCCGGGTAACGGATGCTTCAGGCCGGCGCCTGGCGAGATCCGGTGTGCCTGTCGGGTGTCTTGCCCTGGTCGGAGCCGCCCGGCGCATCGTCTCCACCGGTCGCGACCTCGTCGACCTCGAGTAGCCGCGCGTCGATGTCCCCGGCCACTCGTTCGAAGGCCTCCTGGCCGATCAGACCCTCCTGCGCCGCGTCGATCAAGGAAGACTTCTCGGTCAGGAGAAGGCGTCGCTTCATGGCGCGGCCTTCCTCGGCGCGAATCTCCTCCGTTTCGCCATGAAGGTTCCGGACCTCGCCTTCCGCATCCCGCACGCGCTGCTCGTAGTCTTCCCGGAGGGGTCCGAGCACCTGCGGCGAGGCCGCGAAATCCTCCTCCATTCGGGCGATTGCGGCGATCGCCGCCCGGGCGGCGATCGCCCGTCCCCGAGCCACTTCCAGTTCCCGGCTGCGCTCCGATGCGGAGACGAGCCCCGAGCGCTTTAGAAGCGAACCCATCGTCGTTCCCTGGACGAGAATGGTCAGGAGAACGACGCCGAAAGTCATCGTGACGAGGAGGCTGCGCTGGGGGAAGCCTCCGGAGAGGCTCAAGACGAGGACGATCGAAAGAGCGCCGCGAAGCCCGGACCAGGTCAGGATCGGCACCCACGACCAGGGGATTCTCTCCCGGGTCGCACGCAGGAAGCCGCAGACCCCGAGAATCACCAGGCCTCGGCCGACCGTGACCGCGAGATACGCGACCAGGATCGGCTGCCACGAGGCCAGAAGGTCGCCCGCACGGAGCTCGAAGCCAATGAGCAGGAACACGATGGAATTCAGCGCAAAGGCGAGGTACTCCCAGAACGTTTCGGCCGCAATGCGCGTCGATGGATTCATGCCGGTCCGCACGGCGTAGTTGCCGCAGAGGATCCCGGCCGTGACGGTAGCGATGACGCCCGACCCACCAATCGCCTCTCCGGCAACGAACGAGCCGTACGCTGCGATCGTCGTGAGCGTGATCTCGATCATCGGATCGTCGACAGAGCGGATGATCCTGCTGATGACCGACCCGACGGCGATTCCGGTCAGCGCCCCCGTTCCGACGACCTTGAGAAACTCCATGACGAGTGCGCCTGCCGTCGCGTGCGCTCCGGACACCCAGGCGAGAACGAGGCCAAACAACACGAGGGAGGTTCCGTCGTTTAGCAGGCTCT
The DNA here is from genome assembly GCA_963801275.1 of uncultured Acidobacteriota bacterium. Classification (GTDB taxonomy): domain Bacteria; phylum Acidobacteriota; class Thermoanaerobaculia; order UBA5066; family Gp7-AA6; genus DATBFU01. Next base: position 1,343,954 of record CAWDEF010000001.1, read on the forward strand.
CGCCCTCGACCAGGACGCGCAGCCGCCTCGGCGCCCCGATCGTGCGAAAAAGGGCAACGACTGCGATCGGATCGGTGGCCGCGATCACGGCACCGAAAACGAGGCCCTGGGCAAGGGTGAATCCCCGCAGGGAGTCGAGAGCATGAGCGAGCGACAGGAGGATCCCGGCGGTCAGCAGGATCGAGGCCAGGACTCCGGGGACGGCCAGCATCGGTATGGCGAGCCGGTTCTTCCAGAAGTCGCCGAGATCGATATGGAAGGAGGCTTCGAAGAGAAGGCCAGGCAGGATGAACGCGTACAGCAGGTGCCGCGTCAGGTGAGGAGGCTCGATGACATGAATCAAACCGAGAACGAGGCCGGTCACCACGAGGGAGACCGTGTACGGAATCTTCAGCCGATGCGCCGCCACAGCGACACCGCTCGCGATGGCGAAGAGGACGAGGAAGACCGTCTCCGCGGATTCCACCACCCGAGCTTATGCCCGCCCCGGATTGAGGGGGGCGTCGAGATCCCTCGCGGCTAGGGCGCGCCGATGGGCGATCCTGGCGACGGACCTTCCGGCCAGACCGTTGCCGCTGAGACATCCCGAGAGCCTTTTCGTCCGGGACGGGTTGGAGTAGGCTACTCGCCGGCGCGAGGCCGGAGCCGACCGCCCCATGGGGAGGAGCGGGTGAACCGTCGTGACTTTCTTCGATCTGCCGGGATTGCGTCTGCAATAGGATTTTCGAAACCGCGACGGCTTTTCGCCGCGGGCGCCCCGACCGGAGGCTGGCGCGATTTCGATGTCACCACGCGCGTCGAAGTCCTCAAACCCTCCGGATCCACCCTCGTCTGGCTGCCGGCAGCGCTTCTCGTCGAGACGCCGTTTCAGAAGACGCTCGCGAACCGCTTCGATGCCGGATCCGGCACGGCGAAGATGATCGAGAGCCGGGAAGACGGCCTCGGCATTCTCGCCGCGAGCTTTCCCCCCGGCGTTTCGCCGGTTCTGACGTTGACGAGCACGGTCCGCACCAGGACGTACACCGTCGACGTGTCGACTCCCCCAAGGTCCCACGAAGAGGGACTCGCCGATCGGGAGCACTTCTTGAAGTCGACGAAGCTCATACCCACCGACGGAATCGTCCGGGCGACCGCCGTCAAAATTACGAGCGGCGCGAAGACCGATGTCGAGAAGGCGCGAGCGATCTACGAGTGGGTCGTCGACAACACGTTTCGCAATCCCAAGACGCGTGGCTGCGGCGTCGGCGACATCCGTTTCATGCTCGAAAGCAGGGACTTAGGAGGCAAGTGCGCCGACTTGAACGCCCTCTACGTCGGCCTCGCGCGAGCCGCCGGCCTTCCGGCGCGCGACGTCTACGGCATCCGTGTCGCCAAGTCGAACCTGGGATACGAGAGCCTCGGAGCAACTTCGCAAACCGTCACGAAGGCGCAGCACTGCCGCGCCGAGGTGTATCTGGCCGGGTACGGCTGGGTTCCCGTAGATCCGGCCGACGTCCGAAAGGTCGTCCTCGAGGAGCCGCCCGGAAACCGCCCCCTGAACGACGAGATGGTCCGGAAGGCTCGCGCGCGGCTCTTCGGTTCCTGGGAGATGAACTGGATGGCGTTCAACTTTGCGAACGACGTGATCCTGCCGGGATCGAGTGGCGCCGCACTCGGCTTCTTCTTATACCCGCAGGCCGAAACCGCCGATGGCCGCCTCGACTGCCTCGATCCGGAGAATTTCAAGTACGAGATCACATCGAAGGAGACAATGCCTCCATCGGCCTAGAGCCGCGGAGTGCCTGAGACATTTCCCTTGCCCGCACGACGCCGCGAAACTGCGACGTCTCCGCTCACGGAGCGAGGAGTCTTCCGGCGTCATCGAGGGAGGATGCGCGCACCGCGGGAGTGAGCGACGTGCTTGGTGGAGCTGAACGGGATCGAACCGTCGACCTCCTGAATGCCATTCAGGCGCTCTCCCAAACTGAGCTACAGCCCCACGCGAGAGGGCGCGAAGAATAGCACGCGGGCGCGCGGAGCGGCAAACAGCCCGCAGGCGCCCATACATGGCACGCCGGTCCCCCTCGGCCTCCCGACCTCACAAGCCCCAGAGAAACGCGATCAAGAGTGGCGTCACGATGGCGAGCAGAATGTTGAGCGGCCCACCGACGCGCAGGAAGTCCGTGAACTTGTAGCCGCCCGGACCGTACACGAGCGCGTTGGTCTGGTATCCGACCGGGGTCGAGAAGCTGGTCGAAGCGGCGAACATGATGGCCAGCACGAACGCCTTCGGGTCGAGCCCCAGAGACCGCGCCACGTGGATCCCGACGGGCACCATGACGACGACCGCGGTGTTGTTGGAGACGAGCTCCGTCAGCACCATCGTCGCAACGTAGAAGACCGCAAGCACGAGCACGCCAGGCAGGAACGCCCCCAAACGGGTCACGAGGTTCGCCAGCAGCTGGGCACCGCCGGTTCGCTCCAGACCCAGACCGAGGGGAATCACGCCGGCCAGCAGCAGAATCACGTCCCATCGCACGGCGGCGTGGACCTCATCCATGCGGAGGCAGCCCGTGACGACCATGAGGGCGGCGCCTGCCATCGAGGTGACCAGGATCGGCGCGCCGAGAGCAGCGAATGCGACGACGGCCAGGACGATGCCAATGGCAACGGGAGCCTTGCTCGCCCGGAATCCGGCGGCTTCGACCGCGCCGGTCACGATGAAACCGGGAACGCGTCGAATTCTCGCCAGATATTCCTGGGGCACCCGCAGGAGCAACGTGTCGCCGAACCGGAGCGGCACGGTCGCGAGCCGCTCCCGCAGGACTCGACCATGCTGGCGGATGGCCAGCACCGGGCACCCGAAGCGCTGGTAGAACTCCGCTTCCCGCAGCGTCGTCCCGACCAGATCGGAGTTGGGACCGAGGACGACTTCGAGCACCGTGGCCTCACCCCCCTCCGCATCGCTCTTCCAGTGCGCGTCGGCTTCCAGCGCGAATCCGGCGGTGGCGCGCAGCCGAAGCACGTCCTCCCTGGGAGCCGCCACGACGAGGATGTCCAGGGCCCGCAGTTGACGCCACGATCTCGGCGCCAGACGCTGACCGTCGCGCACGATCTCGAGGACCCGTACTCCGCCGGACTTGCCCAGACCCGTATCTTGAAGGCTTCGGCCGGCGTGGGGCGACTCCTCCAGGACGACGACTTCCGACACATATCCGTGCAGGATCTCGGCGTCGGCCTCCTCGTCGAAGGGTCGCCGAGCCGGAATCAGCCTGCGCCCGAAGAGAACCAGATAGAGCACACCGATCCCCAGAACCGCAAGACCAATCTTGGAAAACTCGAAAATCCCGAATGCCCCGATGCCGTTCTCCTCGGCGAGGGCACTGCCCAGGATGTTGGTCGAGGTGCCGATGAGCGTGACGACACCCGCCAGCTGCGCCACGTAGGAGAGCGGCAGCAGAAGCTTCGAGACGGACACTCCCTTCTCATGGGATAGCCGAGTGACCATCGGCATCAGCAGAGCGACCACGGCCGTGTTGTTGATGACCATGGACAGGGGCGCGGCGACCAGGGAGACCGTCAGGAGTTGTCGGACCTCGCCGGGCCCGGCCAGGGATGCCACGCGCCGGGAGAGCCGGTCGATGACCCCGGTCCGCTCAATGCCCCCGCTCAGGATGAACATGGCGAGCACCGTGATAGCGGCGGGATTGCTGAAGCCCGAGATGACTTCCGACGGCGCGAGCCCCAACACGGGGGCCAGGACGAGAAGGGACGCCAGGATCGCGAGGGCGACAAAATCGATGGGATAGATCTCGAGCGCAAACAGGACCATCGCCCCGACGAGCAGAGCGAAGGAAAGGGCCATTGGGAGAGTCAGCACGAGCTCGCTGGTGGTCGATTAGACCAAATTTCGAACTGCGAAGCGGCCGCTCTTGGCGCGCGACCCGAACCCTTCCGCCGCGAAAAACCGGAGGCCAGGCACGATCGAGCCATTGAAACACAACCGTTTGGATCGGAGCCACCCGCCAACGGTGCGCCTTCGGAGAGCTCGCCAATGGCCCCGACCATGGACCGAGGCGGGAAACGGGTCCCGCGGCTCTCCTCTTGCCGAGGGCGTTGATCACGCCGGAGTTCGCCTCGAGCCAGATCTCTCGCCGCGTGAGCTCTCATCGAGAGACTCTCGCGACCTCCGAGCGGCTCGAACAGAAGCATCGGATTCCTGCGCATCGCCCGCGAAGACGACATTTTCTTGCACGAAGCGCGGGGTGGTGCGGTAGTCTCAAAGAATGGCAGGCCTCTTCGCGACGGGGCGCGAATGGCTGTGGTCCTCGGGAATCCTGGCCGCGGCCGTCGTGGCCGCCCTCGGAGCGCATCGCGTTCTGTACTCGGCGCTGGATCGCGTCACACGCCGCACCCGGAGCGTCATCGACAACTCGCTCGTTCGGCATTCCCGCCGACCTGCCCGGCTCCTGCTGATCCTGGGGGCCCTCTTTCTCACCCTGCCGGCGACGCCGATTCCTGAGCCCGTGGAGGGACCCATCCAGCACGGAGTGGGTCTCGTGGTGATCGCGGCGGTGGCGTGGCTGATCATCGCGATGACCCACGTCGTCGACGATTTCGTCGGAAGCCGGTTCGACGTCACGGTTTCCGACAATCTCGCGGCCCGCCAGGTCCGCACCCGCACTCAGGTACTCCGGCGCACCGTCGTCGTGATCGTCAGCATCGTGGCGGCCAGCCTGATGTTGATGACATTTCCCACGATCCGCCGGTTCGGGACGAGCCTGCTCGCTTCGGCGGGTGTGGCCGGGATCCTCCTGGGTCTGGCGGCCCGGGAGACGCTCTCAAACCTCCTGGCCGGGATCCAGGTCGCCCTCACGGAGCCGATCCGGCTCGACGACGTGGTGATCGTCGATGGGGAATGGGGACGGATCGAAGAGATCCGAATGACCTACGTGGTCGTCAAGATCTGGGATGAGCGCCGGTTGCTCGTCCCCCTGTCCTACTTCCTGGAGAAGCCTTTCCAGAACTGGACACGGAAGACGGCCGACCTGCTCGGCACCGTCTTCCTCCACGTGGATTACACGGTGCCGGTCGACGAGGTGCGGCGCCAGCTTCACCGGATCCTGAAAGCAACCGACCTTTGGGATGAACGGGTCTGGAATCTCCAGGTCACGGACGCCTCGGAACGCACGGTCGAGCTCCGGGCCCTGATGAGCGCCCGCGACGCTTCGTCGGCGTGGGACCTGCGCTGCCACGTGCGCGAACACCTCATCGCGTTCCTTCAGAGGAACTACCCGGAGAGCCTTCCCCGAATCCGAGCGGACTGGAACCGGCAGGAAGCCTTCTCGCAGAACGCCCGCCTTTCGCGCGAAGGCGCCCCCTCGACCTGACGGACTCTCGGGGCGATCTTCTCAGGTCAGTCGAATCAAGGCTTTCGGATCGCTCCACTGTCCCCGTTCGTAGAGAAACCGCACCGCCTTGTCGACGACGATCTGGCCATCGTCGGGCGAGATCGTGATCTCCGCGCGTTCCAGGGGACGGGGCGTGGGGCCTTCGAAGTTGACGCCCGAGATGTAGTACCCCGAACCGTGGCAGGGGCACTTGAATTTGTTCTGGGCGGGCAGCCAGTTGGGCGTGCAGCCCAGGTGGGTGCACACGGCAATGAGGGCATAAATCGATTCCGTATTCCGCACGATCCAGACGCCGAACCTCTCCTTCCACCTCTCGTCGACACCCAGGCCATAGCTCGCCGGATCGCCGGCTTTGAAACGGGTCGGCGGCTCGAAGAGAACATTCGGAAAAAGGAAACGGACGGTCGCGGTCAACCCGGCGGCCGTCGCCGCGGCGAAGGCCGTCCAGGCGAGCATCATCCACTTCAGGGTGGAGCGCCGGTCCAGCCCCTCGCCGGGAAGAAGGTTTGGCTCCGGCGGTGTGTCCCGCGAAGGTGCCGTCGCGTCCGCGGAACGAGGCGAGGTGCGGTCGAGGATTGCGCTCACGGGTCTCCCCCTACAGACTTCAACCGGATCGGACGGCGCAGGATTTCGGTTATTCGATCGGAGCGCCCAGGCGGTCGGGAGCGCTCGCGGGATGCGCCCCCAGAATACTCGCCGGGGTTGGCGCACAGTCTCTCACGGCGTGGCGGCGCAGACGCCACCGCCCGCGTTCGAAATATACATCGCAATCCGATATGTTTCAAGAGCGAGAGCAGGAGGCATCCATGACGAAGCTCAGAGTCGTCCCCGTCGGTTTGGCCATTGGTTTCACCTGGGGCATCGGGGTTCTCCTTCTCGGCTGGATCTCGGCTGCAGGCTGGGGGGCGCGACTCGTCGACGTTCTGTCGAGCCTCTATCTGGGCTACGCCCCGACGTTGCTGGGAGGACTGGTCGGCGGGCTCTGGGCCTTCGTCGACGGGTTCCTGGGCGGCCTGGTCCTGGCCTTCCTCTACAACGCCTTCGCCGGCGAGCGGGCCGAGCCGATCAGCATCCTCGAGCAGACCGATCAGCCGGCGCACTGACACCCTGCGCAGACGGCGCGCCGTACACGGCGGATTGTGGGGCGCCGCAAGGCGTGCCCGTGTCGTCGGCAACCTCATGGCTCGGTGACCTCGGCGAGGCGCCCCTCCCCTATTGCCCTTCTGCCTGAGACGATTCACGTCTCACGATAGGATCCCGGGAATCGGCGGTTCGTGAACCGGGCCCCCGGAAAGGGAGGCGAGGCCGCGTGACGACACCCGTGCGCCTGAGCCGCGAGATGCGGCTCATCGACATCACCATGATCGGCGTCGGTGCGATGATCGGCGCCGGGATCTTCGTCCTGACAGGAATCGCCGCGGGCGTGGCCGGGCCGGCGCTCGTCCTGGTCTTCGGCCTGAACGGCCTGGTGGCCTTGCTCACGGCGATGGCCTACGCGGAGCTCGGAAGTGCCTTTCACGACGCCGGCGGCGGCTACCTCTGGGTCAAGACGGCCCTGCCGAATCCCAACGGATTCCTTTCCGGGTGGATGTCCTGGTTTGCCCACGCGGTCGCCTGCTCGCTGTATGCCCTCGGCTTCGGCGCCTATTTCCGGCTCGTGCTCGCCGCCGTTGGGGGACCCGAGGTCCATCTCGGCTGGCTGAGCCTCGAACAATGGCTGGCCGCAGCCGTCGTCGTGCTCTTCACGTGGATCAACTTCCGCGGAGCGTCCGAGACCGGAAAAGCGGGCAACGTCGTGACGGTCGGCAAGATCGCGATCATCGGCGTTTTCGTCGGGGCCGGGCTCTGGGTCATGGCGCGCCAGGGCGGCTGGCACGCATCCTTTCAGCCCTTCCTTCGAAACGGCTGGGGTGGCGTCTTTGCCGCCATGGGCCTGACGTTCATCGCTTTCGAAGGGTACGAGATCATCGCGCAGACGAGTGAGGAAGTGGACAATCCGCGACGCAACGTGCCCCGCGCCATCTTCCTCTCGCTCCTGATCGTGGTGCCGATCTATCTGCTCGTCGCCGTGGTAGCGGTCGGCGCCGTCACTCCGCCGGCCGGCATGGCAGTGACGGAATATCTCGGGGCGAAGAAGGAGACGGCCCTCGTCTCGGCGGCCGATCAGTTCTTCCGGGGAGGCGGCTTCATCATCCTCGTCGGAGGGCTGCTCTCGACGCTCTCGGCGTTGAACGCCACCATCTATTCCTCCTCGCGCGTGGCCTTTGCGATGGCCCGCGACGCCAACCTGCCGCAGGCGCTTGGGCGCGTTCATGGGAGACGGGCGACGCCGCACGTGGCCCTCCTCCTCTCCGCGATCCTGATCATCGGCATGGCCGTCGCCCTTCCGATCGAGGAGGTGGCGGCCGCCGCCGACATCATGTTCCTGCTCCTCTTCGTTCAGGTGAACGTCTCCCTCATTCGCCTGCGCAAACTCCGGCCGGATCTCGACCGCGGGTTCCGCGTTCCGTTCGGGCCGCTCATCCCGCTGCTCGCCATCGCCACGATGCTGTTCCTGACGGTGTACCTGTCGATCCATTACCCGAAGGCGGTGGTGTCGGCCGGCGCCTGGGTGGTGCTCGGAGCGGGTTTCTACTACAGCTACAGCAGAAAGAAGGAGGCCGCGTTCCTCGAACGCGAGGAGTGGATGGAGCGCATCGAGCGCAAAGAATATCGGGTCCTGGTGGCCGTCTCGAGCCCCCGCACGCTGGTGTCGCTCCTGGAAGTCGGGATCGCGATCGCCCGGCGCCACGGCGGTGAGCTGGTCCTGGTGTCCGTCGCGGAGGTTCCGGAGGGCGAAACCCTGATGGCCGGCCGCCGCCTCGTGCGCGAGCTCGAGCCCCTTCTGGAGAAGGGCGTGCGCTACTCCGGCGAGGCCGGCGTTCCGGCCTATCCCGTCGTGAAAATCGCCCGCCGCGTCAGTCATGGCATCGTCGAGACGGCGCGGGAAGAGGAGTGCAACTTTCTCGTCATCGGCCGCCCGCTGGCCCATTCCCTTTTTGATCGGATCGTGGCGTCGATCGTGGAGCGCGTGCTGGCAGACGCACCCTGCCGCGTCGGGGTGGTCTTCGGCAAGATCGCGCCGGGAGCCGTGCGGCGCATCGTCGTTCCCATGACCCGGCGCCGCAACTCTCTTCTGGCGGCGGAGCTGGCGCAGGCCTTCGTGGAGCGTTATGAAGTCCCGGCGCGGGGGGTGACGGTGATTCCTTCGGGAACCCGCCACGACGAGAGCAAGTCCCTCGAAGACGGCGCGAAAGAGACCCTTCAGGAATCGGGCCTCGAGGTCCCCCTGGAAACCGTACGGGGAAGGGATGTTGCGCACGGGCTCTCTCGCGCGATCCGTTCCGGGGATCTCGTTCTTCTCGGGGCACCGAGCTCGGGTCCCATCTCCGGCATGCTCGGGGAGACGGTTCCCGCCCTGATCGCGGGACATGGACGCAACCCCGTGGTCGTCGTTCGGGAGGTCGAAGAAGAGTCCGCGAGCCGTTTCGAGAGAGTCTTTTTCGGGAGGAGCACAAGAAGACCATGAACACCGCAAATCCGCCGGCGGGAGACATCGGGGGCTTCGCCGAACGCGTCTCGGCCTACATGCCGACTCTCCTGGCGGGTCTGCTCGTTCTGGTCGCGGGCGTCGCCATCGGCTGGGTTGTCAAGCGGGTCGTGGTGCGTCTTTTGATCTGGCTCCGACTCGACCTTCTGGGCGGCCGCTTCGGCTGGCGCGCGGCCCTGGGCCGCGGCGACACGCGGGCCGCGCTCTACAATCTCGCCGGGTCGGCCGCGATGGCGGTCGTCGTGCTCGTCTTCCTCGACAACGCGCTCGAGATCTGGGGGCTAGCTGTTCTTTCCCGCATGGCCGATCGCCTCGTCGTTTCCCTGCCCAACGTGGGTGTGGCTCTTCTGGTCGTGGCCATCGGCGTCTTCGTGGCACGATTGGCCGCGGAGCGCGTCGAGGATCTCCTCGAGGAGGAGGAGTTCCCGCGCGCGCGGCTCGCGGCCGGTGTCTGCCGCGGATTCCTTCTGATTCTGACGGGAGCGCTCGCTCTCTGGCAGCTCGACTTCGCGCGGCAGATCGTCCTCGCGGCTTTTCTGATCCTCTTCGGAGCCATCGGCGTCGCGGCCGCGCTCGCGTTCGGCCTGGGCTCCGCCCGCGCGGTCGCGTCGGGGTGGCAAGCCTTTCTGCCGAAGCTCGAGAAGGAGAGGAAGGAGAAGAAGGAGTAGTTCGCCGCCGGCTTGACCTTGCCTGGCTCGGTTGATACAGTAGGAGAGTTCGTCGGACGGCGTTCGTTTCCTTGCCGTGGGTCGTCCTTCCGCTTCGGGCCCGATCACTTTTTCACTTCGCAAGGGTCTAGGAGATATGTGTCGATGAACTATGCCCGCAATGTCCTCTTTCAGATCAGGAACGGAAAAGAGAAGGAATTCACCAAGGTGTTTGAGACGGAGGTCCTTCCGACGCTCCGCAAGCAGAGCGGCTTCAAGGAAGAGGTGACTCTCCTCGACGGCAATCGCGGTCTCGGCATCTCCCTCTGGGAGGATCGTGGAAGCGCCGAGACCTACCAGACCACGACGTACCCCCGCGTCCTGGAGAAGCTGAGCCCGATGCTGGAAGGCACGCCGCGCGTTGAAAACTACCAGGTGGGAGCGACGACGCTGCACATCTAGACGAATTCCTCGGACGCGTGTGTGGCGTCCCGACGTTCAAGGCCCCGCGAGGGGCCTTTTTTTTGGGGGAGGTCCCCAACTCGATGGGATCGGGGACGCATGGGATTCCCGCGTCCGTCGCTGCCGGGGTTCGTCGTAGACTCGATCCGTGGACGCGATCCTCGACCACCGGCTCTTCCGCATCGGCGGGACTCCCATCACGGTGGAGAATGCGCTGACGAGCATCGCCATCCTGATTGTGGCCTGGGTCCTGGCACGGGCCATGCGATGGCTTCTGGTCCACCGGCTGCCTGCGCGCAGCGGGATCGCGATCGGCACGCGCTACGCGATCGGGCGAATTCTCGGATACGTCATCGTATTTCTCGGCTTTACCGTCTCGCTGCAGGCGCTCGGGGTCAACCTCGCGGCTCTGGCGGTCTTCGGCGGGGCCCTCGGGATCGGGCTCGGCATCGGCTTTCAGGACATCGCCAAGAACTTCGTCTCCGGATTGATCATTCTGCTCGAGCGGCCGGTTCAGGTCGGCGACCGGATCGAGCTGGGCGAGGTTACGGGCGACGTCGTTGAGATCCGGGCCCGCGCGACCGTCGTTCGCACCAACGACGACGTCCATTTGATCGTTCCCAACTCGAAATTCATCTCCGATACGGTGACGAATCGGAGCTTCGGCCATCACCGGGTGCGCTACCGCATTCCGGTCTCGGTCGCCTACGGCACCGACCCCCGCACCGTCGAGAAGGCTCTCCTCGAGGCGGCGTCCCGCAGCCCGACCGTCCTCGAAGACCCGCCGCCAGCCGTCTGGTTCACGGAGTTCGGAGAGTCGTCTCTCAATTTCGAGCTGCTCTGCTGGACGGTGGCCATGCTGAGCAAGCCCGGAGCCTTCCGCAGCGACCTGAATTTTCTGGTGCACGAATGCCTGAAGGCCCACGGAATCCAGGTTCCCTTCCCGCAGAGGGACGTCCACATCCGGTCTGCGAAGGGTCTGGAGGCGCTCACCGCGGGCCCGACGCGGGCAGGCGGAGGCGAGCGCTAGAGCGGGCGCGGCGCATGCGACGCCAGGCGGTCCACGACTTCTACGCCTTCTTCGAACGGGAGTTCCGCTCGCTGATCCGCCAGTGGAGAAAGGAGCACCAGACGAAATGACCGCCTTCGCCCTCACCGCCATGCTCTGCGCGGGCTCGGACCCCTCCCTCGCCGCCACGACCGAGCGCCGAACTCCGTCCCCCTCCGCCGAGGAGGAATCCATTCGCAGAACTCTGCGCGCCCTCACCGACGCCGTCAGCCGCGCGGACTACGACGCCGTCCTCGGCATGATCACCGACGACGCCGTCTTCTGGACGGCCGACGCGCCGGCGATCCAGGGAAAGGCGGCGCTCGAGGCCGCCTACGCCGGGCTTGCCCCCTACCGGGTTCATCAGGACTTCGAGGTCGAGGAGCTCCAGGTCTGCGGCGACTGGGCTTTCGTGCGAGGCTACGAGAGCTTCACGCTCGACCCGAAGGACGGAAAAGGACAGCGGATCGAGGTCAAGCGCCGGCGGGCGATCTCCATTCTGCGCCGCCAGCCGGACGGCTCCTGGAAGACCGCCCGCGGCATGACGAACTACGACGCGCCGCAGCCGACCGCCGGACGGCTCTAGCGTCGGGAGGACCTTGGAGCCTGGTGGAGCCGCCTCAGGAGAAGTCCGAGCAGGACCTGGAGTAGCCGCAGGCCGGGTCCGGGCAGAGCAGCTTGCACCTTCGCTCGAGAAGCTCCTGGCCACAGTTGGGACAGGTCCGCTCGGGCCGCCCCTCGGAATCTCGACGCGGCGGGCTTCCGTCCTCGAGCCGATGCCGGGGCTCGGGCGTCATGGCTTCGGGGCGGGAGTTGGTGTTACCGGCGGCGCCGTCGGTTCCCCCTTCACGAGCAGCCATCCCGCCGGAGTGCGCAGCGCGGCGATCGGCGTCGTGTCGGGGGTGGGGTTTGGCGCGGCTTCCGCCGCCTCCGCCTCGTGGGCCACGTGAGCCTTCTTCCCGCAGCCGAGGCTGCCGGCCGCGACGACCGCGAGAAGGAAACCGAAAGCTCGAACCAGTCGCATTCCCCCTCCCGAGAGACGGTCAGACTCGACAAAAAATGTCGATTGGGCACGCGTCCCGATGCCCAGGATTGCCGCAACGCTTCCCGCCGACACTCGGAACTGCTTGACCCGTAAGGCGTCACGTCCTTGCCACTCGATGGTACGCATCTTGATATTACCCTACGGTAATTGAGAGTGCCGGCATGGGAGTTCCGGCAACGGGGGAAGTCGAAAGGCTTCCCCCGTTGTCTTTTCGGGCCCGGCCCGGCGACCCGTCAGGCGCCCGCCGCCGCGACCCCCGTCGGCTCCCTCTCGAGATAGCGCGCGAGCGCGCCCAGGCGCCGCCTTTCCCCAGCGAGCGTCATCACCAGCGAGCCCCCCTCGTCCTGTTCCGCGATCACCCTGTGTCGGGCGCGGGCGTCCGCGATCGCCCGGCCGTCGCGATAGGGAATTCTCAGACGCAGCCGGTCCGGCTCGGGGCGGGCACGCCGGGTGATCTCGCGCTCGAGCTCCTCGATGCCCGTGCCGGTCTTCGCCGACACGCGCAGCGCGGAGGCAGGACCGAGGCGACCGAGGTCCCGCTTGTTCCAGACCGTGACGATTCGTTCGGGCGCGACTCCGAGCTCCGCGAGAACCTCCGAAGCGATGCGCCGCTCCTCCTCGACCCGCGGCGAGGAGGCATCGAGAACGTGCAGGACCAGGTCGGCGTCCCGGATCTCGGAGAGAGTCGAGCGGAAGGAGGCCACCAGGTCCGGCGGAAGCTTTCGGACGAAACCCACCGTGTCGAGAAAGACCGTGTCCCGCAACCGCGGCGAAGCGGCGCGCGCGGCCCGGGAGTCGAGTGTCGCGAAGAGCTGGTCCGCGGCATACTCCGACTGGCGCGCGAGCCGGTTGAAGAGCGTCGTCTTTCCCGCGTTGGTGTATCCCGCGATCGCGACCTGGAAGTAGCCCTTCCGGCCGCGCCGCCGCACTTCGCGCGCCGTTTCGATCCTCTTCAGATCGCGCCGGAGCCGGGCGATCCGGTCCCGGATCTTCCGGCGGTCGAGCTCGAGCTTCTGCTCGCCGGCACCGCCTCGGGCGCCGATTCCGCCGCGCAGCCCCGATAAACCCTTGTAGCGGCCCGAGAGGCGCGGCAGCACGTACTGGAGCTGCGCGAGCTCGACCTGTGTGCGCGCCTCCCGCGTGCGGGCGTGCGAGGCAAAAACGTCGAGGATCAGGCCCGGCCGGTCGAGCACCCGAACGCCTTCCCAGAGCCGCTCGAGGTTTCGCGTTTGCGCCGGGGTCAGCTCGTCGTCGAAGACGACCAGCCCCGCCCCGGTTTGCTTCGCCGCGGCGCCGATCTGCTCGACGGAGCCCTTGCCGATGAAGGTCGCTGGATCCGGGGCGCTGCGCGACTGCACGAATCGCGCGACCTCGACGCCTCCGGCCGTATCGAGCAGGCGTTCGAGCTCGTCCAGGTGCTCCTCGGCCACGGACCGGGGCGCTTCGCGGCTGGAGATCCCGACCAAAACCGCCTTTTCCTTCGGTCGCTGCGCCATGGTTGCCAATGATGGCAGAATTCGGGCGTGGAGCCTGCGCCCCGCGACACCCTGCTCGCCGAACGCCTCGAGCGCCTCTACCGGACCTACGGGCCGGAGAGCGCGGCGACCGACCCCATCAGCCTGGTGGCGAGATACGGCGATGCGGCGGACATCGAGGTTGCCGGCTGGATCGCCTCCGCATTTGCCTATGGGCGCGTTGAGACAATCCTCGCAAACGTCTCCCGCGTGCTCGCGGCCCTCGGACCGAGCCCTGCCCGCGCGCTCGACGCGGTCGGCGACCACCGATCCTTCGCCCGAGAGCGCCTGCGCGGTTTTCGGCACCGATTCCATGGCGCCCGCGACGCGGCGGCTCTGCTTTTTGCGATCGCCCGGGCTCGGGAAGAGGCGGGGTCCGTCCGCGCGTACTTCGAAGCGGAGTTCCGGGCCGAGGAGCCCGACACGGCCGGCCTGCTTTCCCGCGTCACCCGGAAGCTTCTCTCCCTCGACTACCGTCCCGTGCTCGGCCGCAAGCGCCTCCCGGAAGGCGGACCGGCGCGATTCTTTTTTCCGGACCCTTCCGCGGGTTCCGCCTGCAAGCGCTGGAACCTGTACCTGCGCTGGATGGTCCGCCGCGATCGCCTCGACTTCGGCCTCTGGACGGGAATTCCGACCGACCGCCTCGTGATCCCGACCGACACGCACATCCATCTCGTCGCCCGGCGGCTCGGCCTGACTCGGCGCAAGAGCGCAGACTGGGAAGCCGCTCGGCAGATCACCCGGCGGCTGGCCCGTTTCGACCCTGCGGATCCCGTGAGGTTCGACTACGCTCTCTGCCGGATCGGCATCCTCGGCATCTGCCGCACGGACGCCGAACGGTCCCTGTGCGGGCGGTGCGTGGCCCAGGACGCATGCCCGGTCGGGCGCCGAAGGGCCGCCGCATGAAGACCCGCACCGTGCTGACGATTGCCTTCGCCGTCACGATTGCGGTCGTCGGCGTCGTGTTCCTGAAGTCCCTGGCTCCCCCGGCTTCCCCATCCGGCTCGCTCGCCTTCCTTTCGGCGGCGCCGAACCTGGAGATCGCCGATCGGGACGGCAAGAAGCTCGACCTTTCCAAGGCCAAGGGCAAACTCGTACTGATCCACTTCTGGGCGACCTGGTGCCCGCCTTGCGTCGAGGAGGTGCCTGCCCTCTCCCGATTCTGGGAGCGCTACAAGGGGCGCGACGACATCGCGCTCTACGCGATCTCCGTCGACAAGGACTGGAAGACGATCGACCAGTTCAGCGAAAAAAACCCCAATACGCTGCCGATGTACATCGACCCGGAGGCCACGACCGCGAAACGCTTCGGCACAACGCAGTATCCCGAGACGTACATCGTCAACAGAAACGGCCGCGTGCTCGAGCGGATCCCCGGAGCCGTGTCGTGGGACGACCCGGAGGTGAGGAAGCGGATCGAACAGCTGCTGGCGTCATGAGCGTGTCGTCGCGCCGCCGGGCAGTCGCGAGCCAGGTGGCCGCCCTTCTTCTCGACCCTTTACATACTGATCTTCGAGAGCCCGGAAGCCCGCTGGCAGAACGCTTGGGCCAAGGGGCAGGTCATGCTGGAGAAGTTCCTGCTCGACGACGAGATCTAACCGGAACGTTTTGCGCGACCGAGGGGTGAACTGTAGACAGGCGCCTCACTGGCCCGGATCGCAAGTCACGATCACAGATCCTTCCGATCGCTGTCCTCGCGCATGAGCCACAGGAACAGCACCACCGCGCCGGCCGACAGTCCCAGGCTCGCCCAGTAGAGGGCGGTCGAGAAGGCGGCTCGGAGCACGATCGCCCCGCCGGCTAGCGGCCGGTCCCGGCGGAGCCGGCGGCCCGAGACCCCGATCGCGAAGGAACGCCGGCGCGCGTCGAGGCAGGCGGCGCAGCCGGCGCGGCGCCGACGGGTGCCGTGCCCCCGTTGACGCCCACCGACCAGACATAGTCGCGCAGGGCCCGCGTGATGCGGTCGGGGCTCGAGAGGAACGCACGGGCCTCCTCGTCCCCGCCCAGGATCTGACCGAACTCGGCGCGCTCCTTCGCGAAGGACGGCGCGTCGAACATCCCGGCCAGCGGCGACGTGCGCCGTCCCTCGTCGTTCAAGGGGAAGTTTGTCGGCATGCGCGTGCCCGGCATCCAGGCGTCCGGACGGCGGATCCAGTCGTTGATCCAGTCGTGCCGCAGCCTCGTCGCCGCCATCTGCAGGTTCGGGGCCAGGGTCGAGCGGTCCACACCGGGCGCATTCATCTCCTGCTCGTTGCGAGGGTGGCACTGTTTGCAGCGCAGCAGTTCGAAGACCATCCGGCCGGAGGCCCAGCTCTTCGCATCCGTCACATAGTCGGCCGTGTCGAAGGGATACCGCGCACGGTCGAGCACCGCAAAGTACCGCGTGAGGTCATTCAACTCCTCGGCCGTGAATCCGAAGGTCGGCATGTGGACTTCGAGCCAGGGCCTGATCTGGCCGGTCTTCGGCGCCTTCAGGAAGGCGAAGAACCAGTCGCTCTGCACCTTGGCGCCCTCGCCCTGGATGATGGGAGGTGCCAGCGACGGGTCCGCGACGAGCGAGCGGAACGAGCCGCCGAAGCCCTCGATCACGTGACACCCCTGGCAGTTGTGATTCTTGACGATCCTCCGGCCCCTCTCGAGCGCCACCTCGTCGGCGTCCAGCTCCTTGACCGCGGCGGCCGCAGCATTCAACTTCTGGAAGCCCAGAACGGCCGTCGTCACGTACTCGAGCTCGCGCGGCGAGAACCGGAAGAGAGGCATCCGAAGCCTCTCTTCCCAGCCGCGTGCCCGGTCCCGGTCGAAGAGACGGGTATTCACGAGCTTCGCCTGGAACCAATCCTGTCTCGTGTGGGGCAGGTGCACGAACCCGAAGTCGAGGCGGTGGACGGCCTTGGATCCCTCTTCCGTCAGCTCCGTGCCGATCGGTTTGGCGTCCTCGAATCCCGGAATTTGATGGCAGGCGAAGCACCCATAGTGCGCGATCAGTTTCTCGCCCGCGTAGACCTCCTTGGCGTGAAGATCCATTTTCGCGAGGTCGGCCTTCGCGTCGAAGACGGTCTTGTTGGCCATCTCGAAATAGAGCGCGATTCGGTCGAGGGTCGCGACCTCCGTCTTCGGCAACGCCGCGGACTCGAAGGCTGCAGGGGCCTTCTGCTGCGAAAGATACTCGGCGATGTCCAGAGCGTCCTCTTCCGAAAGGCGGAGGTTCGGCATCTTGGTTTCCGGGTTCCACTTCTTCGGATCGAGGATCCACTGGTCGATCCAGTCACGCGAGGCCTTCGAACCGATCCCGGCGAGATTCGGGCCGAACTGGCGGTACGTGCCGACGAGGTCCCGCTCGGCATCGGGGTCGAGCATGTGGCAGCCGAAGCACCCTCGCGCCGCGAGCAGCTTCTGGCCCCGCACCGGGTCACCGTGCCCCGGAACCGCGGGCAACGAGACGGCCTTCGACTTCTCGAACAGGTACGCCACGATGGCGTTGACCATCACGTCGTTTTCGACCCGCCCCTGTGCGTTCATCCGCTCCTGGGCAGGCGTGGGCTTGTTCGGCCCCGAGACATTGACGAAGTTCTCCAGGTAGAAGAAGGTGGGCATCCGTGTGTTGGCCCGGAAGGAGGGGGGATTCATCACCCAGCGCGTCGCCCACTCCTTCGAGACCTTGGAGGCGATCTTTTCGAGCGAAGGCCCCGCCTTGGGAAGGCCCTGCTTCTCAAGCCCCTCGATGCGGTGGCAGCCCCAGCAGCCGAGGGTCTCGACCATCTTCATTCCGGCGTCGAGCCTCGGCGCATCGGGGAAATTCACTTCCTGGCTGTGGCAGCGGTAGCAGCCCGCCTCGCTGAACTTCAAGGGCAGGATCGGCATCTCGTTGAACCGGTCGAACCGCCAGTCGTACCGCCTCTCCCAGGTCTTCTCCTGGTGCGGGGTGTCGGGCGAATGCCCGGCGGACCAGAAGGAGGAGGCCCGGTCGCGCCCGCCGTGGCAGGGCGTGCAACCGAACGCGCCGTAGGGGTGCGGCGACTCGCTGCCGACCATCAGGTTCAGGTGCGGGTGGGTTCGGAACACCGCGTTCTTTGCCTCCTCGAATCCCTTGCGTTCCGCGGCGATGTGGCACGTGGCGCAGCGGTCCACCCGTGGGATCTTCATAAAGTTCACGTCGTTGAAATGTTCGGGCAGCTGCACCTGCTGGACCCGCAGCGACGGATTGACCATGTCGAGGATCGGGGAGTTTCGAAGCTGGAAGATCGCGTCCTGTTTCAGGGCCTCGTACTTGTGGCGCGCGAGTTTGAAGTCCGCCGAGAGCTTTTCGATGTCCGAGCGCGCCCGGTCCTGCCGTGCGGTGATCGCCTCGACCTGCGCGTTGGTCTGCGCCTGCTCCTGGTTGAGCCGGGCGAGCCTTAGGTTGTCCGCGTCGAGCTCCGCGCGGATCGCCTCGAGGTCTTTGCGTGCGGCCGGCGCGGACTTGAGTCTCCGGGCCACGGCGTCTTCGTACTTGTAAAGAGCCGCGTCGAAGGAGGCCTTGGCGAACTTCGCCTGCTGGTCGGCGAGATAGATGCGCGGGGTCAGGTCGGCGAGCTTCTCGTTGAGGCGGTCGAGTTGGCTCTGATGCGCGCGCACCTGCACGCGGGCGCTCCGGAGCTCTCCGAGCAGCTTCGCGCGCTCCTCTCCGTAGGCCTTTTCTCGAGCCTGGAGGGCGGCTTCGCGCGTCTTGCGGGCGTCCATCTTCATGAAGACGCGCTGGATCGTCTTCCAGTCCCGCGAGTAGTCCGCGATCACCATCCAGATGAACACTGCCGCCAAGACCACACCCGTGATGAAGAAGACGCGGTTCAACTTCGGGATGTCGTAGTGGTGATCGATTGGCTCGGCGGGCGGCTTGCGGGGCATGGCTCAGTCGTGATCCGTTATTTCTGTGAGTGATCCGCTTTCGGAGACCCGTTTCGGTCCCCAGAAATTGAGGACTGAAAACCGAGAAGGCGCCTCATATGTTGAACGCGAACTCGGGGATGTTCACGATGTACTTCAAGTTGAAGATCCAGCGCAGGTACATCTTGATCGGCAGCGCGAACATCGTCAGCGCCAGGGTGACGCCGAGCAGGTAGCGGGCCGGGCCCATCTTCTCGAAGAAGCGGCGCAGCAGGGTCTTCGAAAGGGCCAGCGGCAGGACGGCGAGGTAGAAGCCGCAGATCGCCAGGCCGAAGATCTCACGCCACAGCCAGAAGCTGGGCATCTGCCTCTTGAACACCCGGATCCAGATGATCTCCGACAGGTTGATGTTGTTCAACGGCACAAGTTTGTTGACGTCCCAGAATTCGTAGGGTCCGAAGAAGTTCCAGTTGGGACCCCGCAGGAAGGTGCCGAGCACGATCAGCGTACACCAGAGCACGATGAATCCCAGCAGGAACATCGTGATCTCCCACTTGCGCTCGCGGAACGTGAAGTAGCCGTTGCCCTTCGGATTCGTGTCGATGTACGGGATGGCCATGAGCCCCACGATGATGAGCGACGGCAGCACCACGCCGGCCAGCCACGGATCGAAGTACACGAGCATTTCCTGCAGCCCCAGGAAATACCACGGCGCCTTGGCGGGATTGGGAGAGTCGGTCGGGTTGGCGGGTTCCTCGAGCGGGGCCTTCAGGGCGATCGACCACACGATCATGACCGCCATCACGACGACCAGACAGATCAGCTCGACGTAGACCAGGTCCGGCCAGGAAAAGACCTTCTGCGCCGAGTCCTCCCCCTCGATCGTGGGCAGCCCCGCCGCGATCCGCCGATCGTTCTCGTAGGCCTGATTCAGGGCGAACCAGAAGAAGAACCCGACGAGGAAGATCATGCCGACGATCGGAACATTGTCCGGAAGCGTCGCAACCGCGCTGAAGTTCGGGTCCAGATACGAGAGCCCGATGCCGCCGCCGACGAGTGCAAGCAGGGCGACGCCGCCCTTTTTCGACCAGAGCCACTTCCAGCGAATCCCGACCAGCAGGCCCACCAGCATCGCCGTCACGAGGTACTGCGGCGCCGACAGGAAATTGATGACGCGCTTGAGAAGGGCGACGAGGACCATGCGGCTAAACGGCCCCCCTCTGCCCCGCCCTCACTCCCCGCAGGGGAGAGAGCGGGTCACGTCTCGGCGTCATCTCTAGACGGGCCCCGAGATGCCGCCGTCCTTGCGGACGCGCCAGAAGTGAACGGCCATCAAAAACGCCGCGATCAGCGGGATTCCGACGCAGTGCAGCACGTAGAAGCGCAAGAGCGCCCCGGCGCCGACGAAACGCCCGCCGAGGAGACCGAAGCGCGCATCGTTGGTCGACGTCACCAGCGGGATGTCGCCGATCTTCAAGAGCCCGGTGCCCGGCCCCTGGATCCCGATGAACGGAGTCGCCGAGGCCATGTTCGACCCGACCGTGATCGCCCAGATCGCGAGCTGGTCCCACGGGAGCAGGTACCCCGTGAAGGAGAGCAGCAGGGTGAGCACGAGCAGCACGACGCCGATGACCCAGTTGAACTCCCGGGGCGGCTTGTAGGAACCGGTCATGAAGACGCGGAACATGTGGATCCACACCGAGATCACCATCGCGTGGGCGCCCCAACGGTGCACCTCGCGCATGATGCCGAAGGGAACCTGCTCGCGCAGGTCGAGGATGTCCACGAACGCGTACTCGACGGTCGGCCGGTAGTAGAACATCAGGAGGAGGCCCGTGAAGGTCAGCACGAGGAACAGGAAGAACGTGATTCCGCCCGCGCACCACGTATAACGCATCTTCACGCCGGACTTGCGCGTCTTGACCGGGTGCAGATGCAGCACGACGTTGCCGAGCATCGCGAGCACCCTCTTGCGGTTCGTGTTCGGAATGCCGACGCGGAAGATCGATTTCCAGAGCTGACTCGTGACGATCGAGTGCTGTATCTGACGCCAGCGAGATTCCAATCGAACCTCCGATTAGGGCCGCGGGATCCGGGCCGGGGGTTTCACGTGAGCTTGATGAAGGCCTTCCGGTCGGACCACTGCCCCCGCTCATAGAGATAGCGGGTCGCCTTGTCCACGATGATCTGACCGTCGTCGGGCGAGATCACGATCTCGGCGCGCTCGAGCGGTCGCGGGGCCGGCCCCTCGAAGTTGATTCCGGACACGTAGTAACCCGAACCGTGGCAGGGGCACTTGAACTTGTTCTGGGCGGGGAGCCAGTTCGGAGTGCAGCCCAGGTGCACGCAGACGGCCACGAGGGCGTAGATGGAATCCGTGTTCCGCACGATCCAGACGCCGAACTTCTCCTTCCACCGCTCGTCGACTCCCGGAGCATAGGTCGAGGGCTCCCCTGCCTTGAAACGGGTCGGAGGCTCGAAGAGGACGTTGGGGAAGAGAAACCGCACCGTGGCGGTCAGGCCGGCCGCCGTCGCGGCGGCGAAGCCGACCCAGGCGAGTGCCATCCATTTCAGGCTGGAACGCCGCGTGACGCCGTCCTCCGTGAGGCCGGCCGCGGCGGTGGGCTCGATCTGTCGCTCCGGCGTGGACATTACAGGAGCGCCCAGCCTACCAAAAGGCTCGGCCTTCGCTCAAGGTTCGACGAGCGCCCGCGCGTCGCGGCGATGGCCTCGCGCGCCGCCGCCCTCACCCGCAGGTTCGGATCCTCGCGCGCGACCTTCTCGAGCAGGGGGAGGCTCTCCGGGTCACGCAGGAGCGCCAGGGCCTTCAATGCGCCCACCATCGCGATCTCGGCTTGATCGCCCGAGAGGGTCGCCTGGCGTGCGAGCGCCTCGCGATCGACGACCGAGCGCAGCACCGACAGCCCTGCGGGATCGCCCAGGAGGGCGAGGGCGATTGCGGCGTTCCAGCGGACGTCGGCCACCGGGTCGCCCAACAGGACCTGCAGACGCGGGACGGCCGCACGGTCGTGGAGCTGCCCCAGCACGTAGGCCGCCATCTTGCGCAGACCCGCGTCTTCAGACCGGGAAGCCTCCGTGACTGCGGCGAGAGCCTTCGGGTCCCCGAGCTTTCCGAGCGCCCAGACGGCGTAGAGGCGCGTGTCGGGATCCGGGTCGGAGACGGCCGCGAGTACGGGCTCGAGCGCGCCGGTGTCGCCGAGCTTTCCGAGGACGAGAACGAGGTACCGGCGCACCGGCACGTCGTCGGGTCGCGCCGGTGAGAGCGATTGAAAGATGCGCAGAGTCTCCGCGGACAGAGCCGCGCGCTCGGCCGGGTCGAGGTTCGGAAGCGAGCGGGACAGCTCGAAGGCGGCCTGCCAGCGGCGGTTGGCGGTGCCTCCCCGGACCTCCTGAAGGTAGTCGGCCGGGGAGCGGCGCTCGAAGGTCATTCGGGAAAAGATCCAGAAGACCGCGACCGCCGTCCCGACGACCAGAAGCGGCAGAAGGAAGAAACGGACGGCCGTACCGCGGCCGCCCGCGGCCTCCTGCGGTTCGGAAGCCTCGTTTTCGGCCGGCGGCTCTTGAGTCACAGGACCGGAAGGTATCGCTTGGCCTGGGTAATCGGGCTCGGAACGAAGATCGCGTCCTTCTCGCAGACGGTCTCGCACAATCGGCACGAGACGCACGGGCCCGCCTCCACTTCCGCGATCTTGTGGAAGGTCTCCTGGAGGGGATCGTCGATCAGGTAGATGCAGTCGAACGGGCAGATGTCGATGCAGAACTCGCATCCTGTGCACAGGTCCCGATCCACGATCGCCTTGGGGATGTCCCGCGGCTTGACCTTTTCGACCAGCGTTCCCTTCTGGTCCTGGATGCAGGAAACCGGGCAATACCGCGCGCAGACCGAGCAATCGATGCAGCGGTCCGCGTGGATGACGTACTTCTCGTTCTTGTCGCCCGTGATGGTGTGCGTCGGGCACTTGATCTCGCAGACCCCGCAGCCAATGCACGTGTCGGTGATGAAATGGGGCATGGACTCGCTTTCGCCCGCCGGGCCGGACGTTTTCTTCGTTCGGACTCCGAAAAAAGTATCACAGCCGGGCCTCCCGGGTGGAACATTTCGGGAGGCGTTGCGTTGGGGATTGGCGGGAGAGGTTTATGAAGGAAGTCCGGGCGGTCGTCATCGGGCTGGTCATCGTCGTTCTCGTGGCCATGGCCTGGTCGGTCTGGAGCCGGCCGGCACGGCAGTTCCACCGCATCGGCGATTTCACCGTCGAAGTCCGCAAACAGGAAGGCGACGCAAGCAAGCATCTGAAAGTCCGAATCCCGATGTCGGTCCTCGCCCGGGTCGCGACGTTTGCGCCGCTGCGCGAGGTCGGCGGTAACTGGAACGCGGATTGGGCGGACGGCGAAGTCACGGGAAAGGACATCCTGAAGGCCGCGTCGGAGAGCGCGCCCGGAAAGCCCGGGGTCATCGAGCGAAACGGCAACCGGATCGAGGTGACGGCGGACGGCGCGGCCCTCGACATCCTGATCAAGGACAGCTGGGACAAGACGATCAAGCTGCGCCTGCCGCGCGTCCTCGTGGAGCGGTTCACGGACCGCCACAGCATTTCGATCCAGGACGTCCTGAAGCACCTGGACGAGCTCGGGCCCGGCGACGTCGTGAAGGTTCAGGACGGAGGCAACGAGGTGACGATCACGGCAGAGGCGAGATAGCGGAGCCTCTCCGGCGCTATGCTGGAACCCGTGAGCAACCGCCTCGCGGCCGAACTCAGCCCCTACCTTCTTCAGCACAAGGACAATCCGGTCGACTGGTACCCGTGGGGACCGGAGGCGTTCGCGCGGGCGCGGACGGAGGGCAAGCCCGTCTTCCTCTCGATCGGTTACTCGACCTGCCACTGGTGCCATGTCATGGCCCACGAGTCCTTCGAGAACGCGCGGCTGGCGGAGCTCTTGAACCGCGAGTTCGTCGCGATCAAGGTGGATCGCGAGGAACGGCCGGACGTGGACGACATCTACATGACCGCAGTCCAGGCCCTGACGGGCACCGGCGGCTGGCCTCTGTCGCTTTTTCTGACTCCCGAGGGCAAGCCGTTCTACGGCGGCACCTATTTCCCGCCGGACGATCGCTACGGGAGGCCCGGTTTCGGGACGGTGCTCGAAGCCATTGCCAAAAACTGGAAGGCCCGGCCTCGGGAGATCGCGGAGTCGGCGCAGGAGCTCTTCGCGCACCTCCAGAAGACGGTGGCCGGATCGCCGAGCCAGAGTCCCTCGGACCCGGCGATCGTGGCGCTCGCCGAGCGTTCCCTCGCGCGGGAATTCGATGCCGTTCACGGCGGCTTTGGCGGCGCCCCGAAATTCCCGCCCGCCATGCGGCTGGAGCTGCTGATTCGCCGAGGCCGCAGATCGAGTGAGCCGTCGGCGCGTGCGATGGTCGAGACGACGCTCGAGAGGATGGCCGCGGGAGGAATCTTCGACCACGTCGGCGGAGGGTTTCACCGCTACAGCGTGGACGAGGCCTGGCGGGTGCCGCACTTCGAAAAGATGCTCTACGACAACGCCATGCTCGCCCGCGTCTACCTTCTTGCGGCGCGCGCGTACGGCCGGGAGGACTTTCGAGAAACGGCGCGGGAGACGCTCGACTACCTGGCGCGCGAGATGGAGCCCGAGGAGGGCGGGTTCTTCGCGGCGCAGGACGCCGACTCGGGAGGGCGCGAGGGAACCTTCTACGTCTGGAATCCGGAGTCCGTGCAGGAGGCCGTCGGCGCCGGGACGGCGCCTCTCGTCGGAGCGCGCTTCGGCGTTTCCACCGCGGGAAACTTCGAGGACGGACAGACCGTCCTCTCGATCGCCCGCAGGGAGGCGGAGCTCGCAGCCGAATTCGGGCGCAGCGTGGAAGAGGTCAGGGCGACTCTCACGCAGGCGCGCCGCGCGATGTACGCGGCGCGGTCGCGGCGCGTTGCGCCCGGAACCGACGACAAGCTTCTGACCGACTGGACTTCGCTTGCGATCTCGGCGTTCGCTCTGGCCACCCGGATATTCCGCGAGCCACGCTACGAGCGTTCGGCCCGCCGGGCCGCCGAACGGATCCTCCTCAACTGTCGGCGGGGCGGCCGGCTCCTCCACGCCGAAAGACGCGGCCGGGCGGAGATCCCGGGCTTTTCCACCGACTACGCGCTCTTCGTCGAAGCGCTGCTCGATCTCTACGAGGCGACTTTCGAGCCGCGCTACTTCCGCGAGGCCCTCGCGCTCCAGGAGGAGCTCGAACGAAGCTTCGCGGCGCCGGACGGAGGCTATTTCCTGTCCTCCGAGGCGCACGACGGCCTGATCCTCCGGCCCCGCGAGCTCTACGACGGCGCGACACCGTCGGCCAACTCGGTCTCGGCCTCGAACTTGCTCCGCCTCGCCGCCTTCACGGGGCGCCAGGAGTATCGGGGGCGCGCCGAGAACATCTTCGCCTCCTGCTCCGGGCTCCTCGCGCGCGCGCCGCTCGCTCTCGCCCGAATGGTCTGCGCCATCGACACCGCGGCGGGCGCGAGTCTCGAGGTCGTTCTGGCGGGCGAGCCGGGCCGGCCCGACTTCGAGCGGCTGCGGGACGCCGTCTTCCAGTCGCCCTCCGCGAGCGGTGTCGTGGCGCACGCCGACGCCGCGGAGACGCTGGCGCCGAACCTGCCGCTGACCGCCGGCCGCGCCTCGGCCGACGGGTCGGCGCGCGCGTACGTCTGCCGCGACTCTTCCTGCGGCCTTCCCATATCGGACGCGGCCGAGCTTCGAGCGGCCCTCGATGCCTGACGTGCACGCGAGGCTGCGGGTGGTCGGCGAGGGAGAAAGGCCTCCCCGCAGGCGGCCAGGGCCCGGCCCGGCGGTCATCCTGGTGGCGCTCTATGCCCTTGCCTTTCTCGGCGCGCTCATGTGGCTGAGACAACAGGCCGTTCGCGTTCGGCCCGGCCCGGCCGCCTCTCCCCGGGTCGCCCCTGCGCCCGCGCCGCCCCCGGCAGGTTCGCGGCGCAGGCCGAGCCGTGAGGAAGCCCTCTCGGGTGCCGGACTCGATCCTTCGGCGCGCCCCGGTTACCAGCGGCGACTCGCCGAAGAGTGTTGCGATTGCGGTTGCGAGCTGACGGTCGCCAAGTGCCTCCGGGCGGATCAGAAGTGCGCGCGCAGCGTCGAGCTCGCCCAGGAAGCGCTGGACGCCGCGGGATCGCGATGACGGGTCTCGTCGTCGACGAGCGGTTCCTCCTCCACCGGGCCCCCTACGAGCACCCGGAGCACCCCGGGCGGCTGACCGCGATCCGGGCGCGTCTGGAGAGGGAAGGCCTCGTTAAGCTATGCAAACGGATTCCGGCGCGCGAGGCCGTCGACGCGGAACTGACCGCCATTCACGATCCGAAGCTGATCGCCTCGATCGATGCCACGGCCAGGGTCGAGTTCGTGCAGCTGGACCCGGACACGTACGCCTGTCCCGACTCCGCGAGGGTCGCACGTCTCGCGGCCGGCGGATTGATCGATCTCTCGACACGGGTCTTCGCGGGGGACCTCGCCAATGGCATCGCCCTGCTGCGTCCTCCGGGGCACCACGCCGAAGCCATGCGGGCCATGGGCTTCTGCCTGTACAACAACGTGGCCGTGGCCGCGGCGGCTCTGCGACGCGCCGGAGCCCGGCGCGTGCTCATCGTCGACTGGGATCTGCACCACGGAAACGGAACGCAGCACTCCTTTTGGAACGATCCGGACGTTCTCTACTTTTCCACCCACCAGTTCCCCTTCTATCCGGGCACGGGCGCCGCGGACGAAGTCGGCGGGCCGGACGCGGCCGGACGCACGGTCAACGTGCCCTGGCCCTCCGGATGCGGCGATGCGGAGTACCTGGCGGCCTTCGACCGTCTTCTCCTTCCGATCGCACGCCGTTTCGAGCCGGAGCTCGTGCTCGTCTCGGCGGGCTTCGACGCCGCCGAAGGCGACCCTCTCGGGGAGATGCATCTTTCCGCGGCCGGCTACGCGGCCATGACCATGCGCCTCCAGGAGCTCTCCGGCGGGCGGCTCGTCCTCGCCCTCGAGGGCGGATACAACCTTACGGCCATCGCCCGCGCCGCCGATGCGTGCCTGCGGGTCCTGCTCGGCGAGGACCCGCCCGAAGAGGGGCCGGCCGGAGAGCCGTCGGTGCAGGGCGCGCGCGTTCTCGAGGCCGTGCGGCGCGCTCAGAGCCGCTACTGGCCCGGTCTCTGAGGGCCTCGACTCTGGCTCGGAATGCTGCGAGTGCGGCCCGCGCCCGAGCTCACCGTCCGCTCGTGAAGAGGAGGATGTCGCTTCGGCGCTCGTATTGGCCGATGACGAGCGCGTCGCCTCCCGGCAACCAGGAGATGCCCCGGATGCGCGAAGAGATGCCGGGCGTCAGGAGCTTGCGAGAGGGCTCACTGCCTTCCGGCTCGACGACGAAGACCGCCGGCTCGCGGATCCCGGAGTTGCCTGCGACCACGAGCTTCTTGCCGTCCGCGCTCCAAGCGAGGATTCCCCCGCCCAGATTTCGGCCCTCCGCCAGCGTCCAGCCTTTGCTCTCCAGCAGTTCGGTATGAAGTCGCCTGCCCGAAGAGTCCACGAACCGGAGCATCGTCGCCGGTTCCGGGGTGATCTCCAGATAGGCGATCTCCTGTCGACCGGGCCTCCATGCCGGGGCGTGGCCACCGGCAGGAGTCGGGAACAGAGAGACTCGGCCCGTCGCAACCTCCAGGCGATAGAGGCCGGGCAGGTCCCCCGCCGGCGCCGCAAAGAGAATCTCCGAGCCGTCGGGAGACCAGGTTAGCGTGTCGAGCGCCCTCGCCGGCGCCAGAAGCCGGGGCGCGCCGCCCTCGGCCGAGACCAGCCAGATGCCTCGTTCGCCGCTGCGTTCCGACACGAAGGCAACCTGCTTTCCGTCGGGAGAGAAGGCGGGACGCTCGTCGAAACTGTCGCCCGAGGTCAAGGGGCGGGCGTTCGATCCGTCGGTGCCGCCGATCCAGATATTGGGATTGCCCGATCGCGCCGAACTCCAGACGAGCCGATCCCCCTGAGGCGAGACGGAGGGATCCTGATCCCAGAGGAAACCGCTGGTCAGGGACGTGGTCGAGACCGGTGCGTCGAACCGGACCGGAATCGAGGCGAGCTGGCGCAGGGGGTCGACGTAAGTGACGACGATCGACCGCTCGTCGGCCGAGGCCATCGGCTCCGCGTACTCTCCGATCCCCGTGGTCAGGCGGACCGGCTTGCCGCCCGAAAACGGCCTCCACCAGAGGGCCAGGTCGGCCGAGTCGGGATTTGCCGAATAGACGAGTCCTCCCGAAAGCGGAGCGGGAAAGACCGCGCGGCGGGAGGTCCGGACCACGAGCTCCGGTTCCCCTCCCTCGGCCGGCACCCGGGCGATCTCCGAAGGCTCCTCGTTGGCGCCGCCGATGCCGTAGATGAAGTAGAGAAACCGGCCATCGCGTGACCATGCGGGCCAGTGGGCGTGCACCCCTCCGCGCGGCTTCAGAACCTCCTTTGCGTTTGACCCATCGGCGTCGGCGACCCAAAGCGCATCCCCGCGGAACGCCCCCGGACGGACATAGGCGATCCGGCGGCCGTCCGGCGACCACCGAACACTGCGGCCCTCGCGCACGAAAATGCGTGCCTGCCCTCCGAGCGGGGCGGGGATGATCCAGGCCTTGAAGTCGAACGGCGTTCCCCCGCGCGGCGCCGCGTCGAAAGCGATCGACGAGCCATCCGCGGAGATGCCGAGCCCGCCGATGACGTCCTGGCGCTGGATGTCCAGGCCGAGCTTCTCGGTCAGGTTTGCGGCCTCCCCGCCCGCCACGAACTTCACCCACACGTCCACCGGCCCCCGGGCGTTGGACAGATAGGCCACCCACTTTCCGTCCGGGGAGATCGCCGCTCCGAACTCCACCTGCGGCCCGGAGGTCAAGCGCACCACCCGCGAAAAGAAGGGAGGCCGCTCGCGCGACGCGAGGGACCGCAGAACCAGGGCACCTCCGAAAACGGCGAGCACCGCGGCCGCGAACCACATCCCCCTGCCGCGCCGGCGCGTCTCCGGCAGCCCCGCGACTGCCGGCAGGGACGCGGAGACCGAGGAGGTCTCGAGGGCGAAGGCGAGGTCTCGCGCCGACTGGAAGCGCGCTTCCGGAGACTTCTCGAGGCAGCGGCAAACGATCCGCTGGAGCGCGACCGGGACGGTGGTCAACTCGTCCGGTTCCTCCTTGAGGATCGAGGTCATGACGTCGGCCGACGTCGCCCCACGGAAGGGCCTCTTCCCCGATGCCATCTCGTACAGCACCGCCCCGAAGGAGAAGATGTCCGTCCGGTGATCGAGGAGCAAGCCCCGAACCTGCTCCGGCGACATGTAGCCAACCGTCCCGAGGACCGTGCCCGGCTGCGTGGGCTCGGCCGCCGTCGGCAACTCCGAGCCGCTCTGGGGTCTTGGCGCGACGAGCTTCGCGAGTCCAAAATCCAGCAGCTTGACCCGCTCGTCGCGCGTGATCATCACGTTTTCGGGTTTCAGGTCGCGGTGGACGATGCCGGCCTCGTGCGCGGCCGCAATGCCCGCAGCGATCTGGGATCCGATCGCGACCAGCCTGCGGACGGGAAGGGGTCCCTCCGCGAGCAACTCGCGCAGCGTCGCCCCTGCCACCAGCTCCATTCCCACGTAGCTCTGGCCGTCGGCCGACCCGACGTCGTAAATCGTGACGATGTTCGGGTGATTCAGGGCGGAGGCGGCGCGGGCTTCCTGCTCGAATCGCGCGAGTCGCTCATGGTTGGCCGAGAGCTCCGCTGGCAGGACCTTGACCGCCGCTTCTCGGCCGAGCCTCGTGTCGCGCGCGCGGTAGACCTCCCCCATGCCACCGGCGCCGAGCGGCGCCAGGATCTCGTACGGGCCCAGGCGTGTTCCGACGGAAAGCGTCATCGAGGGCGCACGGAATTGTACCGGCACTTCCTGTTCACCGTCGGTTCACGCGCGACCGGCTAGACTCCGCTCCCGATGGTTCCAACCTGGAAAAGAGCTCTGCGCGCAGGACTCTTGATGCCGGTCCTGCTCCCCGCGTACGGGTCGATCGCCTACGTCGTTGCTCCCGCTGCCTGGTCGCGTTACGAGGCCCGCGGAGCGTCCCGAGACTCGCTTGAGACGACCTACACGGCCGAGCGCATTCCGGGCGATCCGCTGAACGTGGAGCTCGTGGGAACGCGCGGGCAGGTGATCTCGGCCATGCGCGCCGCCGGCTGGACGCAAGCCGACCCCATCACCGTCCGGTCGGGACTGCGCGATGCGAGCAGCATTCTCCTGGACCGCGCCTATCCGGCAGCGCCGGTCAGCACCCACTACCTCTGGGACCGCCCGCAGGATCTCGCCTTCGAGCAGATCGTGGGCGGGAGCGCGCGCCGGCGGCACCATGTCCGTCTCTGGCGCGCGCCGGCAGGCGGGAACGATGGCAGACCCGTCTGGATCGGCGCGGCCACCTACGACCGCAGCGTGGGCCTGTCGCGCTTCACCGGGGAGCTCATGCACCACATCGACCGGTCGGTCGATACGGAGCGCGAGAAACTCCTCTCGGATCTCTCCCGCGCCGGACGCCTGGAAGCCGTCGAGCGAGTGTGCCGATTCCGCCGGCCGGGCCGCGGAATCAACGGCGGCGGCGATTCCTACCAGACCGACGGTGCCTTGCTGGTCGGGCGGCTGCGGCGCGGCTGAGGTCTAGTCGTCGATGCGCGTGACCCGCTCGAGAACGCCGGCCAGGTCGTAGGAGCCGGGCGCGAAGTGGAGGGTCAGCGCGCCCTCCTCGAACTCCGTGCGCTCGAGCGAGAGATCCACTCCCGGGGGCATCCAATCGTTCAGATTCACGACCATGATCCGATCTTCGCGGTAGTACGTCAAAAGCCCCGCGGGCGCCTTCTGGACGAGATACGTCAGGAGCTGATCGGGGATCGGAATGAAGGACAGCGCCTGGACGCTGTCCAGAACGAAAGCGAGGAAGCCGTCCTTGATCCGAAGCTGCGACACGATGGCCTTGGCGGAAAGCGGAACGCCGAATCGGTGCACGACCAGCGTGACGACGAGCTCTCCCGGTGTCACCTCGATCGAGAGATCCCGCAACTCCGGGATTTCCTCCACGGCGCGGTGCACCAGAGCGTTCAGGGTCCCCTCGGAAAACGTCAGCTTCAGGCCGCTCCAGGTGACCCGGTGATCTTCGGGCTCCTCTCGAGGCGGCGGCTCCGACCGGGCCGTCGCTGTCTGGCTCATGAGACTTCCTGCATATTGTACCAACGCCGGGCCGTTCTGGCTCCCGCTTCGCGATGGCACTTCCGTGCGGGTTCGGGCTCGCCGGTCGTCCGGAAGCCCGCCCGGGCTTTCGGCCGTGGAGTCCTTCCGCGGCCACGGTCGCCTCAAAGCACGTACGCCAGTGCGAACCCGACCTGAGCGGCCATCATCAGGAGATACATGTGCGTCCAGGCAGGGTGGTTCTCGGTGGAAGCGAGCTCGTCGGGGTTTCGCAGCAGGAGGCGCGCCGCATACGCCCCCCAGGCGGCCAGCAGCAATCCCAGGCCGACGAGGAGCACGCGGTGACCCGTCAGAAGGGGCTCGGAAGAATTGCCGGGATCCGGCAGGAAGGCGAAGAGGGGAATCAGGAGCCAGGGCAGAACAAAAAACGGCGCGATCATCTTCGCCGCCGTCTCCACGCCGAAGCGATTGGGGAGCGTGATGCAGCCATGAGCCCGGTCTCCTTCCATGTCGGAGAAGTCCTTGGTGGAGGTGGCGCCGAGCAGAAAGAAAGCGAAGACGCCGCCGATCGCCCATGCTTCCCATGCGCCCACCGAGGCCACGAAGGCCCAGCCCGCGACCTTGAGCAGCCCGCCCCGCGGGATCGCGATCGTGACATTGGCCGCGAGCCAGTGGCGCTTGGTGCGGCCGAACGCGGGAAAGGAATAGATGAAGGTCGCCAGCGCTCCCAGGCAGTAGATGAAGAACGCCGCGTGGAGATGAAGCGGCGCGGTCAGGCGCGCCGGAAACGCCGTATACGGGTAGGGGACGACGATCCAGGTCGGCACGATCGCCAGAACGTAGAGGGCCGCGGCTAGGCGCCATGCGTGCGGGATGGAAACCTCGCCGGTGACGAGCGGGCGCTCCGGCTTGTTCTCCCGGTCGATCTCGAGGTCGGCAATCTGGTTGACGATGTTGGACGCCGCGTTCATCGCCGACGCGCAGAGCGAGCCGACCGCGACCGTCAGCACGACGGCCCACGTGACGCGTCGCGCCGGGTCGGGATTGTGCGCCGACCCGAAGGCGCAGACGGCGCCCGAAACGATCCCGAGAAGCGGAGGTAGAAGCGTGAACGGCCGTGCCAACCTCAGGTAGCGCTTCACGACTCTACCGGGATGTAGAGCGAGCCCTTCGCGAGCGAGAGCCAGAGCTCGGCGGCGACGGCGGCCCCGACGAACGTGTTCAGGGCGTTGGCGAACTCGTGATCGAGCCGGAATCCCAGCCGCCGGCCAAGATCGGCGGCGACGCTCTCGGCCAGGGCGCCGGCGAAGCCCGCCGCCGCGACCACCCACGCCGCCTGCCAGGCAATGAGTCCGGTAAGCCAGGCCATCGCGGCGACGAGCGCCGCGCCCGCGGCCGAAGCGGCCAGACCCGGCCATGAGACCGCGCCCGGCGCGCCGACGGGCTTGGGGCCGCCTCCGACCGGAGAGAAGGCTCGCTTTCCGTAGAGGCTTCCAAACTCGGTCCCGAGCGTGTCGGCAAGCGCGGCGGCGAAGCAGGCTGCGAATGCGATCCCCCAACTGGCGCGAAAAGAAGAAAGAAGGGCGATCAGAGTCGCGAGCAGGCAGTTTGCCACCACGTGCTCCGCGCCGCGCCGCCCCTGCCGCGCCTGGGCCGTACCCTGCCTCTCCTTCTCACGGTAGCCCAGTCTCGACGCGACGGTACCGGCGAGAAAGAAGGTCCAGAGCACCGCGTACGCCGGGAACCCGCCCGAGGCGAGGATGCACGTCCCCGCGAGGCTCCCGGCAATCGCTCCCGAAGCCGACACGGAGCGAAGGCCGAAGGCCGCGATGGCGACCGCCGCGTTGACCGCGAGGGCAAGTCCGAGGCCCGGGCGGGGGCCCGAGGCGGTGGCGCCGGCGGAGAGGGTGACCCAGGCGAGGAGGAAGGCCGCCGGAGGCGCCGCCACGAGGTTGTCGTCCAGGCCCGACCGGACCGATTCGAAGAAGGCGAAGAGACCGGCCACGCCCATGACCATCGCAACCGCGGCGGGGCCCGGCACCCGGGCGGCGACGAAGCCGGAGAAGAGTACCGCGGCCGCGCCGCCGAAGGCCCAGTTGGCGAAGAGGCCGATCCACGTCTTCTCGGGGTTCCAGGGCAGGCGGGGTCCGCCGACGAGCCTGCCGAAGACCGCCGCGGCGGAGTCGCCGAAGGCCATCATGGCCCAGACCGCCGCTGCGACGGGCATCGCGCGCCCCCGAAAGACGAGCACCAGGAAAAGCACCATCGCCGGGTACGCCACGATTCCGACGTCGCGGCGTTTGGCCGGATCCCGGTAGATCCCACGCCCGACGCGCGGCAGCACGAGCACGTTGAAGAGGAGGGCCGCAACCGCGCAGCCGGCGGCCTGCTCCCAGGAGAGCCACCGCAGGGCGAGGGCGAAGAGCCCCATCGCCGCGTGCAGGGCCTTTCGCTTCCACTCCGCGGCGGAAAGGCTCACGCGCCCGGAGTCTCGCGTTCGGAGAGATACTCGGACAGCGGCTCGCGGAAATGACGGATCGCCCGGCCCGTGACGCGTTCGTACCGGGAGGTGTCGAGCACGGAGTAGGCGGGCCGCCGGGCCGGCCGGCCGAGTATCGCTGAATCGACCGGTGTCACGAGAACATCCTCCTGTCCCGACAGCGCGATGATCTCGAGGGCGAACTCGTACCAGGAGACCTCTCCGCGATTGGCGAAGTGATAGATCCCGACGGCGCCCTGCTCGAGCAGGGCGAGCAGGGCCTCCGAGAGATCGACGGTCGAGGTGGGACGCCCCCGCTGATCGTCCACGACGGTGAGCGTGCGCTTTCCATCCACGATCTGTTTGCGGATCGCCTCCACGAAGTTCCAGCCCCCGTGGCCGAAGAGCCATGAGGCGCGCACGACGAGCCCCGTCGGCACGCGCAGGGCCGCCTCCTCGCCCTGGAGCTTCGAGCGCCCGTACGCGGACAGCGGAGCCGGCGAATCCTCTTCCGTATAGGGCGAGGACTTGACGCCGTCGAAGACGAAGTCCGTCGACATCTGCACGAGCTGCGAAGAATGGATCGCGCACTGGGCCGCCAGGTTCTCGACTCCCCCGCCATTGACCTCGAAGGCCCGCGGATCGGTCTCGCAGGCGTCCACTTTCGTAAAGGCGGCGCAGTTGATGACGACTTCGGGGCGCGTGTCCCGGAAGGCGCGGGCCACGGCGGCCTGGTCGGTGATGTCGAGGTCCGACTTCGGACGGGCGAACACGTCGCATCCCGCGCCGGCGAGCGCCGGCACGAGATCCGTCGCCAGCATGCCCGAGGCGCCCGTCACGAGCACCCGCCGTCGCAGCTGCGGCAGCGGCCTCGGTGCGGCGAGGACTTCGGGGGCGAGCTCGACGGGAACCGCGGTCGCCATCAGCGCCGGTCGATCGTCCTCAGCCCGGCTCCTTCGCCGTCGCCGTCGAGGAAGCGAGACGCTCCGCGTACTGCGTCCGGTAGAAGGCCCGAAAGGCCGCGTCCCTTTCCTTGACGGGGCGCCACCACTCCGGATGGTCGCGGTACCAGCGGATCGTCTCGGTGAGACCGCGGTCGAAGGGGGTTGCCGGCAAAAACCCGATGCTCGCGAGCTTCCCGGCGTCGAGCGAGTACCGCCGGTCGTGCCCGGGGCGATCGTCCACGAACCGGATCAGGCTCTCGGGCTTACCGAGCTCCGACAGTACGCGCCGCGTGATCTCCAGATTCTCGCGCTCGTTTCCGCCTGCGATGTTGTAGGTCTCGCCCGGAGGGCCGTTCTCGAGGAGGAAGTCGATGGCCGCGGCGTGGTCGCGCACGAAGAGCCAGTCGCGGACGTTGCGTCCGTCGCCATACAGCGGCAGGGGTTCCCCGTCCAAAGCGTTGGTCACGAAGAGCGGAATGAGCTTCTCCGGGTACTGGTAGGGGCCGTAGTTGTTGGAGGCGCGGGTGATCACGACCGGCACGCGGTAGGACGCCCAGTAGGAGAACGCGAGCCGGTCGCCCCCGGCCTTGGAGGCCGCGTAGGGGTTGCGGGGGTTCAAGGGCGATTCCTCGGTGAAGGAGCCCTGCGCGATCGTGCCGTAGACCTCGTCGGTCGAGATCTGGATGAACCGAGTGACGCCGAGCCGGCGCGCCTCCTCGAGAAGCACGAACACGCCGCGCACGTCGGTCTCGATGAAGGAGGCGTCGCCCAGAAGCGAACGGTCCACGTGCGTCTCCGCGGCGAAATTCACGACGTGCGTGCAGCCCTCCATCGCCTCCCGAACCGCTTCCGGGTCTACGATGTCGCCCTTGATGAACCGGTAGTTCGGCCGGCCCGCCACGTCCTCGAGGCTTGCGGGGTTGGCGGCATAGGTCAGTTTGTCGAGGTTGACGACCGAGACGGTGCCGCTCCGCGACGCGACCACGTGCCGGATGAAGTTCGAGCCGATGAAGCCGCAGCCACCGGTGACGAGAATCTTCACAGGATGCCGATCTCGGAGTTGTCCCCGATCAGAAATCGGTGGACGCGGGGCCGCTCGGCCCCCGGGTGGATCCGCACGTTCGTTCCGATCAGCGAGTCGGCGATGCGGCCCGGGATCCTCTCGATGCGGGAACCCTGGAGGAGGATCGAGTTTTCGATCTCGCAGCGCTCGACGTAGCAGCCGGCGCCGATCGCAGTGTAGGGACCGACGAAGGCGTCGCGGACCTCGGCCCCCGCCCCAACGATCGCGGGGCCGCGCACCGTGGAGTTGACGACCTTCGCTCCCGGCTCGATGACGACCTTTCCCTCGACGCGGCTACCCGAGTCCACGCTCTCGAGGCCTCTCGCCGTGAAGGTATCGAGGATGATCCGGTTGGCCTCGAGCATGTCCTCGATCTTGCCCGTGTCCTTCCACCAGCCGGTGACCAGATGCGGGTGGACCGTTCGCCCGTGGTCGACGAGCCACTGGATCGCGTCGGTGATCTCGAGCTCCTGGCGCGCGGAGGGCTTGATCGCCTTGACGGCGTCGAAGACCGTGTCGTCGAACATGTACACCCCGACCAGAGCGAGGTCCGACTTGGGATTTCTCGGCTTTTCCGTCAGGCGGACGACGCGACCGTCCTCGAGCTCCGCCACGCCGAACTGCTCGGGATTGGGCACCTTCGCGAGCAGGATCTGCGAGTTGCTGCCGCGCTTTCGGTAGTCGTCCACGAGCGCCGTGATGCCGTCGGCGATCAGGTTGTCTCCGAGGTACATGACGAAGGGCTCACCCTTCAAGTACGGCTCCGAAATCAACACCGCGTGCGCGAGGCCCCGCGGTGCGTCCTGAGGGATATAGGTGATCTCGGCGCCAAAGCGAGACCCGTTGCCCAGCGCCTCCTCGATCTCGGGCCGTGTTTCGCCAACGACGACCCCGATCTTGCGGATTCCGGCCGCCACGATGGCCTCGACCCCGTAGAAGAGGACCGGCTTGTTGGCCACCGGCACCAGCTGCTTGGCACGGGTGTGGGTTAGGGGACGAAGGCGCGTCCCCTTGCCGCCCGAGAGGATAAGCCCTTTCATTTAAACGACATCATATTCGAGGTCAGACCTCGGCCCCACCTTCGAGCCACGAAATAAACCCAACGTTCAATATAGGATTTGCCGCGTCCTCAGACGGAGGTCAAGCGCTTTGAAAGCCAGGTCCTTGCTTCTCTTTCCGCTTCTCGGAGGGCTCGCATTCCGCGCGGCCGCCCAGCTCCCGCCACTCGGACCGGAGTTCCAGGTCAACACGGACACGCCATACATCTACTTCTCACCGGCCGTCGCCTGCGACAGTCAGAGCAACTTCGTCGTCGTCTGGGAGAATTCGCCGACGAGCGCCGACATCGCCGGTCAGCGCTTCGACTGGCTCGGGGCGAGAGTCGGCACGGAGTTTGCGGTCAACACGTACACGACCGACTCGCAGAGGCAACCGGCCGTCGCAGCCACTGGGAACGGCGCCTTCGTCGTCGTGTGGCAGAGCGCTCAAGACGGATCGGGCCTCGGGATCTTCGGCCAGCGATTTGGCGTGAAGGCCTCTCCCTTCCCCTTTCTCCCCGGCCAGTTCATGAAATTCGGACCGGAATTCCAAGTGAACACGTATACGACCAGGGAACAGAGCCTTCCCTCGGTGTCTGCCGACAGGGCCGGCAACTTCGTCGTCGTCTGGAACAGCAGAGGTCAGATCGGCTCGGAGCCGGCTGCCCTCGACATCTTCGGGCAGCGATTCGACAGCTCCGGCAACAAGGTCGGAGCCGAGTTCCAGGTCAATACGTATACGACGAGTGACCAGGTCTTGCCGGCCGTCGCCTCGGCGGCCGACGGAAGCTTCGTCGTCGTGTGGCAGAGCTTTCAAGACGGATCGGGCTCCGGGATCTTCGGGCAGCGATTCGACACCACCGGGAACAAGGTCGGAGGCGAGTTCCAGGTCAATACGTACACGACGAACGAACAGGGACGCCCCTCCATTTCCTCGACACCCGACGGGCACTTCGTGGTCGTCTGGGAGAGCAACGGGCAGCACGGTTCGTCCGTTGGCATTTTCGGGCAGAAGTTCGACAATGTCGGGAACAGGCTCGGACCCGAGTTCCAGGTCAACACCTACACGACCGGACCTCAGAGACGTCCGTCCATCGCCCTGGCCTCCGACCGAAGCTTCGTCGTCGTCTGGGAGAACAAGTTCTTTTCGAGCGACGGGATCTCCGCAAAGTTATTCAATCGATCGGGCGACCCGGAGGGAGGGGAGTTCGAGGTCAGCGCCTTCACGGCGAGTTATCAGGGTTATCCCAGGGTGGCTAACGATGGGACGGGATTCGTTGTGGCCTGGAGAGGGTACGGTCAGGGTGGGTCGGGTTACCACGTCGTCGCCCGCAGGGTGGATCGGATCCCCGTCGGTCTCAGCGTCGACTCCCGGCCGGCCGGTGGCACACTGTCGGACTCCAACGGTGTGTTCGAGCCGGGCGAGAGGGTTCTCGTCGCCCCCGAATGGACCAACCGTTCCAGCACAGACTTCGGGGATTTCGGGGGCACGGTTTGGTCCTTCTTCGGGTGGCCGTTTGAGCCTGGAGGCTTAAGTATCAGCTACAGTGTCCATGACTCATCCGCTGACTACGGGGCGGTGCCCGCGGGCGCGCTCGGGGCCTGCGACCACGGCTCCGCGGACGCGTGCTACCAGGTCAGCGTCGGGAGATCTCGCCCCTTCCCCCACTGGGATACGAGCCTCGAGGAGAGCGTCTCCGCCGGATCCTTCATCGGCCACGGGTGGACGCTCCACGTCGGCGACAGCTTCACCGACGTGCCGCGGTCGCAGCCCTTCTACAAGAAGATCGAGACCATTCTGCACCACGGGATCACGTCCGGCTGCAACGTGGCCCAGTACTGCCCCGGCCAGACCGTCACGCGCGACCAGATGGCGATCTTTATCGCCAAGGCCCTCGCGGCTCGAGGCAACCTCATTCCGAGCAGGGGGATCTTGTCCGGGATCTCCTTCGGCTCGTCCTACAACTGCACGGCGGGAGGCAACTCGCTCTTCACGGACGTCGCGCCGACCGACCAGGCCTGCAAGCACATCCACTATCTCGCGGCCCAGAACGTCACCCTCGGCTGCGGCAACTTCAAATACTGCCCGGCACCCGCGGTGACTCGCGATGCCATGGCCTCCTTCGTCGCCAAGGCGATCGTGGCGCCGGCGGGCGGAGACGGAGTGCCCGTCAGCTTCAGCGGGCCGAGCGGCTCTTACTCTTGCGATCCGCTCTCTCCCAGCACGCACTTCACCGATGTCCCCGCGACGCACCCCTTCTGCAAGCACATCCACTTCCTGTGGGCCAAGGGAATCGTCTCGGGCTGCTCCGCGACACAGTACTGTCCGAGCGCGCCCGTCGCTCGCGACGCCATGGCCAAGTTCATCGCCAACGGCTTTGGGCTCGAGCTGTATGGACCGTAGAAGCGGCGGGGAACCTTTCCGTACGCTCGCGCCTTGCGCGCCTGCCCTCTTGGCTTTTCTGGGCTTCGTCCTCCCGGGAACTCTTGTCGCGCAGGCGCCGCCGCTGGGCCCGGAATTTCCGGTCAACACGTACACGACGGGCCCGCAGCGGCAGGCAACGGCCGCCTCCCGCGGCAACGGGACCTTCGTGGTCGTCTGGGCGGATGGCTATCTGCTGAGCCGGGGTATCGAGGGCGAAGACGGCTCCACGTCCGGCATCTTCGGGCAGCGGTTCAGCGAAACGGGCCAGAAGGTCGGGTCGGACTTCCTCATCAATACCTTCACGACGGGCGCGCAGTCCGAGCCGGCGATCGCCATGAACGTTGCCGGAAACACGGCCGTGGTGTGGAAGAGCCCTCAGGACGACCCATCGGCGGCCTTCGGCTCGGGCATCTACGGACAACGGCTCGACGGAACCGGGTCCAAGGTCGGGGGTGAATTCTTGGTCAACACCTACACGACCGGCGCCCAGGCCTCGCCCGCCGTGGCGATGAACGCCAGCGGCGGCTTCGTCGTCGTCTGGGCGAGCAACGGGCAGGACGGCTCGGGGAGCGGGATCTTCGGCCAGCGATTCGACGGCGCAGGGGCGAAGGCCGGCACGGAGTTCCGGGTGAACACGTACACGACCGGCAGCCAACTGTCCCCGAGCGTGGCGATGGACCCCGCCGGGGACTTCGTCGTCGTCTGGGAGTCGTACCAAGACGGCGACGGCGATGGCATCTTCGGCCAGGTCTTCGATTTCAACGGCGACCGGAGAGGCCCCGAGTTCGCGGTGAACACCTACACGACGTCGAACCAAAGCAGTCCTTCGGTGGCGATGGACCGGGCCGGCAATTTCGTCGTAGCTTTCCAGAGCGACGGACCGGATCTCGACGGATTCGGCGTGTGGGCGCGCCGGTACAACAGTTCGGCCGAGGCCCTCGGCGGCCCCGAGTTCCAGGTCAACTCCTACACGACCGGCCCGCAGACCTCGCCTTCCGTATCGATCGACCGGCGCGGCAACGTCACGATCGCCTGGTCGAGCGGCGCCTCGCAGGATGGCTTCAACAAGGGCGTCTTTTGCCAGCGCTTCGACCGCCTCGGATTCCTTCTGGGCTCCGAGTTCCAGGTCAACTCCTACACGACCGACGACCAGGACTACCCGCGGGTCTTCGACGACGGCGCGGGGTTCGCAGCCGTGTGGACGAGCTCCAAGCAGGACGGAGACGGGCCGGGGGTCTTCGCCCGAAGCCAGAGGCTCCATCCGCGCAGCCTCTCCGTGGACACACAGGGCATCGGGATCACCGACTTGAACGGGGTTCTCGAGCCCGGCGAGGCCGCCGTCGTTGTTCCGGCCTGGAGCAACGACGGCTCGACCTTCGTCGCTCTGAATGGAACCGTGCCGGGCCTGGACGGGCCCTCCGGGCCGACGTACACGTTGCTCGACAGCGCTGCGAGCTACGGCTCGATGCCGCCTAATACTCTCGCGACCTGCAACGACGGGAACTCGAACCCTTGCTACGCCGTTCAGATTTCGGGCACACGCCCGGCGACGCACTGGGA
Source organism: uncultured Acidobacteriota bacterium (assembly GCA_963801275.1). GTDB lineage: Bacteria > Acidobacteriota > Thermoanaerobaculia > UBA5066 > Gp7-AA6 > DATBFU01. The sequence goes on from CAWDEF010000001.1 coordinate 1,384,261, forward strand.
CGCGTCGTTCCGGGAAAACCTCTCGGTGGGCGGCGCGCAAACGTGGAAGCTTCATCTGGGCGACAGCTTTTCCGACGTGCCTCGTTCCCATCCCTTCTACAAGAAGATCGAAACCCTTCTCCACAACGGCGTCACGGCGGGCTGTACCACGACGCAGTATTGCCCGAGCGCAACGATCCCGCGCGACCAGATGGGCATCTTCCTCGCCAAGGTGCTGGCCGGGGACGGATCGTTTGTGCCGTCCACCGGCACCCTGAACGGGCAGGCCTACAGCTGCTCGGCTGGGGGCGTTTCGCGCTTTTCGGACGTCGCGCCAACGGACGCCTTCTGCAAACACGTCCATTTCATCGCGGCGCGCAACGTGACTCTCGGCTGCGGGCCGACGACGTATTGTCCAAGCCAGGCCGTCACAAGGGACGCGATGGCTTCGTTTATCGCCAAGGCCATCGTGGCACCGGGAGGCGGCGCCGCGATTCCGACGAGCTACACCGACCCGGGAACCGGCCTCTCCTATTCCTGCGATTTGGGATCTCCGAGCGTTCACTTCTCCGACGTTCCCGCGTCTCACCCCTTCTGCAAGCACATTCACTATCTCTGGGCGAAGGGCGTCATCTCCGGCTGCACGGCGACGACCTACTGTCCGACCCTGCCCGTCACCCGCGACGCCATGGCTAAGTTCATCGCGAACGGATTTGGGCTCGAGCTGTATGGACCTTAGAATCCTCGCGGTTCCCGCCGCATGGGTGCAAGCGTGTCTGCTGCTCGGACTGACTTTCCTTCTCGCACCCTCGATGCTGCCCGCTCAGGCGCCGCCCTTCGGTGGAGAGTTTGAGGCCAAGAGCGACACGACGGGTTCGCAGCAGGTTCCCGCGGTCGCATCACGGGGCGACGGAAGCTTTGTCGTCGTCTGGCAGAGCGACGGACAGGACGGCTCGCGGAAGGGTGTCTTCGGCCAGCTCTTCGATCGCGTGGGAGCGAAGGCCGGACCCGAGTTCCAGGTCAACACCTACACGACCGGCAACCAGGTCAATCCCTCGGTCGCGGTCGCACGACGCCGCAGGATCTGAGGACCACTTTTGGCTAAGGATGAGGTCCTCCCGTGCAATGGCAATGCTTTGCAAAGCGAGATAGCCGTCGTCGACGGCTGCTCGCCCACGAAGTCCTGCCCGGGTGCACCCGTCGCTCGCGACGCCGTGGCGAAGTTCATGGCCAACGGATTCGGGCTACAGCAGCATGGCCCCTGAGTCATCCACCTCGGTTCCCCAGAAGGGAGCAAGATGAGGATCCTGCGAGTCTGGCTTTTCGCGAGCGGCGCGCTTGGACTTCCCGCCCTGCTGTCCGCGGCCAACGAACCGCCGCTCAGCGCAGACTTCCTGGTGAACACCTACACCACGGGAGGCCAGTACAGCCTCGCCGGCGCGTCGGTCGCCATCAATCCGACGGGCAGCTTCGTCGTCGTCTGGGACAGCTATGGGCAGGACGGTTCGAAGGACGGAATCTTTGGCCAGCGATTCAATGGTGCCGGCAGGAGGACTGGTTCGGAGTTTCAGGTCAATAGCTATACGACAAACTATCAAGGCAATGCGTCGGTGGCCATCGATTCTGACGGCCGCTTCGTCGTGGTGTGGACGAGCGATGGTCAGGACGGATCGGGCACAGGGGTCTTCGGGCAGCGATTCGATGGCTCCGGTGCCAAGCTCGGTTCAGAGTTTCAGGTCAACACGGACACGACCGGCGCCCAAAACGCCTCCTCCGTCGCAGCCGACGAGGCTGGCGAATTCGTCGTGGTCTGGGTGGGCGCGGAGGGCTCTTACGGCGGCGTCGGCATCCTCGGCCAACGCTTCGATGGCTCGGGAGTGAAGGTCGGTTCGGAGTTTCAGGTCGACGGCGGCGCCGGAACCCTGAGGAAGCGACCCTCGATTGCCATGAACCGCGGGGGGGCCTTCGTCGTCGCCTGGACGGCTCCGGACGGCAACGATACCGGCATCTTTGGTCAGCGATTCAACAGCTCCGGCGCAAAGGTCGGGCCGGAGTTCCAGGTGAACACGTATACGACCGGGGCCCAGGACTATCCGCGGGTTGCCCTCGACCATCGCGGGAACTTCGTCGTCGTCTGGCAGGGCCCAGCTCTGAACGCAGGGCTCGGCGTCTTCGTCCAGCGCTTCAATAGCTCCGGGGAAAAGGTCGGATCGGAGTTTGAAGCCAATTCCTATTGGACCGGAGACCAAACGTTGCCCTCCGTCGCCGTCGATGACGCCGGCAACTTCGTGGTCGCGTGGACGAGCGCGGGAGGCGTCGGAGAGAATGGCTATTCGCAGGGCGTCTTCGCTCAGCGCTTCAACAGATCGGGCGAATTGCTCGACACCAACGTCGAGTTCAAGGTCAATAGCTATACGACCGGCGTGCAGAGTCACTCCTCCGTCGCCGTTGACCCTGGGGGCAACATGGTCATCGTGTGGGAGGGCGAAGGCCAGGGCGACGATATGGGCGTCTTCGGCCGGCGCAGCAACGTCTCGCCGGTGGCGATGCAGGTCGACGCCCACGCCGGCGCCGGATCGACCTCGGACGTCAACGGAATTCTCTCGGCAGGCGAGACCGTCGTGGTCTCGCCCACCTGGAAGAACCTTACGTCCAGTGGAGGCATCATCTCGATCCCCCTTGCGCTGAGCGGAACGGCGTCGAACTTCTATGGACCAGGTGTCGTCACCTACACGATCGAGGACAGCTTTGCGGACGACGGCCTGGTCCCTTCCGGAGGAACCTCGAATTGCTACGACGGCACCATCGACCACGACTGCTATCTGCTGCATATGAGCGCCTACCCGACCCGGTCGCAGACTCATTGGGACACGTATTTCAACGAGACACTCTCGACCGGCGGCCTGAAGCAGTGGACGCTCCACGTTGGTGACAGCTTCACCGACGTGCCGGGTTCGCAGCCTTTCTACCGGAAGGTCGAAACGCTCTTGCACCACGGGATTACTTCGGGATGCACCGAGGTCGCGTACTGCCCGGGAATCCCGGTAGGCCGCGACCAGATGTCGATCTTCATCGCCAAGGCCATGGCCGGCTCGGGGGAGCTCGTGCCGACGACCGGCGAAGTCTCGGGAGCCGCTTATGACTGCTCTTCCGGTGGAGCCTCGCTCTTCACGGACGTTTCGCCGACGGATTCATTCTGCAGACACGTCCACTATCTGGCTGCCCAGAACGTGACCCTCGGCTGCAGTCCGGGGCAATATTGTCCGAGCCAGACGATCACACGGGACGCAATGGCCGCCTTCATCGCCAAGGCCGTCGTCGCTCCGAGCGGCGGAAACGCCGTGCCGCTGACCTATGGGCCGGACCCCAACACCGGCCGTTCCTATTCCTGTGCCGCCGGATCTCCCAACCTGCATTTCAGCGACGTGCCCGCCTCCAACGGCTTCTGCAAGCATGTCCACTACCTATGGGCCAAAGGGATCGTGGACGGCTGCTCGGCCAGCGAATACTGCCCCGGAGCCCCGGTCAACCGCGACGCGATGGCCAAATTCATCGTCAACGGGTTCGGGCTCCAGCTCTACGGGCCATAGAGAGCCGCAAGAGCGGATGGTAGAGTCGCCACTCCTCGGAGGGCAGATGAAGACTCCCGTCGGGCTGCGGCTCGCTTTCGCGGTCTGCCTCGCGCCCGGCACCGTTCTCACGGCTCAGGCGCCCTCCCTCGGATTCGAGTTTCAGGCCAATACATTCACAACCGGGAACCAATCGTCTTCCGCCGTCGCCTCCCGAGGCGACGGAAGCTTCGTCGTCGTCTGGTATGGCGACTATCAGGATGGCTCGGGGTTCGGAGTTCTGGGCCAGCGGTTCGACGCCGCCGGCCTTCGGAGCGGGCCCGAGTTTCTCGTCAACACCTACACGACCGGCTATCAATGGTTCCCACGTGTCGGCGCCGATGCGGCGGGCAACTTCGTGGTGGTGTGGGAAGGTAACGGCCCCGCCGCATCGAACTACGAGATCTTCGGCCAGCGGTTTGACGCGGCGGGCGGGAAGCTCGGGGCTGAGTTCCTCGTCAACACATACACGACAGGTAGCCAATTCGGCGCCGATGTCTCCGTCGAGCCGTCGGGTAACTTCGTTGTCGTTTGGGCCAGCAAGGATCAGGTCTCGGACTACGACATCTTCGGGCAAAGGTTCAACAGCTCAGGAGCCAAAACCGGGCCCGAGTTCCTCGTGAATACCTACACCACCAGCCGTCAGATCGGCGCGCGCGTTGCAACGGACCAGTCGGGCCGTTTCGTCGTCGTCTGGACGTCGCCCTACGGGCAGGACGGCTCGGGGGCCGGTGTCTTCGCGCAGCGCTTCGACGCCTCCGGAGCGAAAGTCGGACCGGAGTTCCCGGTCAACAGCTTCACGACATACGATCAAACGGCGCCGAGGGTCGCGATGGATCGCGCCGGAAACTTCACCGTCGTATGGCAGAGCGAACTCCAGGACCTCGTCGAGGATGGCGTCTTCGGCCAGCGCTTTGACGCCTCGGGCGAAAAGGTCGGGCCGGAGTTCCAGGTGAATACTTACTTCACCGGCCAACAGTCGGGGCCATTGGCGTCGATCGATCCGGACGGCAATCTCCTCGTGGTCTGGAGCAGCAATACGCAAGACGGCTCGGACTTCGGCGTCTTCGGCCAGCGTTTCGATCGCGCCGGCGCGCGGCTCGGTACCGAATTCCAGATCAATGCGTACACGACGGGCGACCAAGGTGCCGACGCCGTGGCGGACACCGGCCGGGGCTTCGTCGTCGTTTGGGGCGACAGCGGCCAGGACGGCAGCAGCTTTGGCGTCTTCGGGCGGCGTCAGCGGTTTGTGCCGAAGGGCCTGACCGTGGACGCACACGGCAACGGGACCTCGGACCTGAACGGCGTGGTCGAGCCGGGCGAGGCCGCCATCGTCGAGCCCGCCTGGAGCAACAGCAGCGGCGGGATCCACGCCTTGGACGGGAACATCTCCATGCTCTCGGGCCCGTCCGGTCCGACGTACACGCTGCTCGACGCGACGGCGACCTACGGCGAGCAGCTCTTCGGCTCGACGACCAACTGTTACGACGGCAACGCGAGTTCCTGTTACGCGGTCCAGATTGGCAACCCCCGCCCCGCGACTCACTGGGACGCGACCTTTCAGGAAGACCTCTCGAGCGGCGGCTCCAACGTCTGGAGACTCCACATGGGCGACAGCTTCACCGACGTGCCGCGGAGCGAGCCCTTCTACAAGAAGATTGAGACGCTGCTCCACAACGGAATCACCTCCGGCTGTACCCTGACGACCTACTGTCCTGCCACGGTGGTTGCGCGCGACCAGATGTCGATTTTCATCGCAAAGGGCATCGCGGGCCTGGGCGAGCTCGTGCCGACGACCGGCATCGCCAATGGCCAGACCTACAACTGCTCGGCCGGAGGGCACTCGATCTTCACCGACGTCGCTCCCAGCGACTCCTTCTGCCGGCATGTCCATTACCTGGCCTCTCAGAACGTCACGCTCGGCTGCAGCGCGACGCAGTACTGCCCATCCCAGACGATCACGCGCGATGCCATGGCCTCCTTCATCGCCAAGGCCATCGTCGCTCCGGGAGGTGGCAACGCCGTGCCGCTTTCCTACACAGACCCGGGAACCGGCCTCTCCTACTCATGTAACCTCGCCAGCCCCAGTATCCACTTCACCGACGTCCCCGCGTCCAACGCGTTCTGCAAGCACATCCACTACCTCTGGGCGAAAGGCATCGTTTCCGGCTGCTCGGCGACACAGTACTGTCCGAGCATGCCCGTCGCTCGCGACACCATGGCCAAGTTCATCGCGAACGGATTCGGGCTCGAGCTCTACGGGCCATGACCGGCAGCAGCAGGAACAGCGCCGCCCGCTGGCTCATGGTGGTGACCGCCGCTCTCGCGCCGGCCGCCGCGGAGGCGCAGGCGCCACTCGGGTCGGAGTTTCAGGCGAACACGTACACGACGGCCGCGCAGAGCGTTTCCGCGGTCGGCTCTTCGGGCGACGGAAGCTTTGTCGTGGTCTGGCAAAGCGATACGCAGGACGGATCGAGATTCGGAATCTTCGGACAACGATTCGACGGCTCCGGAACGAAGGTCGGGGGCGAGTTCCAGGTCAATTCCTACAGCACCGGAAATCAAGTCAGCCCTGCAATTGCCGTCGCTCCCAACGGTGATTTCGTCGTCGTCTGGCAGACGTTCGTTCCTCCAGCAGACGGCTCACCGCACAACAACATCTTCGGGCAACGGTTTCAGGTGCTTCTCTCGGGCGACGTGGCCAAAATCGGCAGCGAATTCCAGGTGAGCGCCGGCACGACGGCAGACGGCCAGATCAGCCCCTCGGTCGCCATGGATTCGGCCGGCAACTTCGTCGTCGTCTGGGGAATGTCGACGGAGACGTTCCAATATCAAACGCTGGGGCAGCGATTCAATGGCTCGGGCGCGAAGGTCGGAGCCGTCTTCCCGGTCAACAGCAGCACGACGGCTCACGGCGGCCGCTCCCGGATCGCGCTCGACCGGGCCGGCAACTTCGTCGTTGCCTGGGACCGCTACGGTCCGGACGGCTCCGACTATGGAGTCTTCGCGCAGCGCTTCACCGCCTCCGGCGTCAAGTCGGGACCGGAGTTTCCCGTGAACACGTCGACAACGGGAGCGCAGGCCCATCCATCCGTCGCGGCGGATCCCGCCGGCAATTTCGTCGTCGTCTGGGACAGCAGGGCCGGGTATGGCCTTCCAAGCGACGTGGTTGGCCAGCGTTTCAATTCGAGCGGCGAGAAGGTCGGCGGGGAGTTTCCGGTCAACAGCTACGACACGGGCGACCAGCGTTCCCCGAAGGTCGCGCTGGATCAGTTCGGCAATTTTCTCGTCTCCTGGTCAAGCGAGGGACAGGACGGCTCGATGGCCGGAATCTTCGGACAGCACTTCGATCGCCACGGACAGGCCCTCGGTCAGGAGTTCCCGGTCAACACGCACACCACCCTCCGACAGGACTTGTCGACCGTCGCCAGCGATGGCGTGGGATTCGTCGTGACGTGGAGCAGCTATCAGGAGGACGGGTTCGGCTACGGCGTCTTCGGAAGGCGCCAGAGACTTCAACCGAGCGGCCTGGTCGTCGATGCGCATGGCATTGGCACGTCCGATTTGAACGGCGTGCTCGAGCCGGGCGACGCAGCCGTCATCGAGCCGGTCTGGCAAAACGCCGGTCCGGGCCCCGCGGGGTTCGACGGCCTCGCCTCGAACTTCACGGGCCCCCCGGGTCCCACCTACACGCAGCTCGACGCGGTAGCGACCTACCTGTCGCTCGCACCCGGGTCGGCCGCCGACTGCAACGACGGCAATTCCAACCCTTGCTACGCGGTGCAGATTACGGGCACACGCCCGGCGACGCACTGGGACGCCACCCTCCAGGAAGACCTGTCGATCGGGGGGTCGCAGGTCTGGAAACTCCACATCGGCGACAGTTTCACCGATGTCCCCCGCTCACAGCCTTTCTACAAGAAGATCGAGACGCTTCTGCACAACGGCATCACGTCCGGCTGCACGGCGACGACGTACTGCCCCGACGTCGCGGTGGGCCGCGACCAGATGGCCATTTTCGTCGCCAAGGGCATCGCCGGTTTCGGCGAGCTCGTCCCGACCACCGGCATCGCCAATGGTCAGCCGTACAACTGCTCGCCCGGAGGGCACTCGATCTTCACGGACGTCGCACCCAGTGACTCCTTCTGCCGGCATGTCCATCACCTGGCCTCTCAGAACGTCACACTCGGCTGCAGCGCGACGCAGTACTGCCCCTCCCAGACGATCACGCGCGATGCCATGGCCTCCTTCATCGCCAAGGCGGTGGTCGCGCCGGGGGGCGGCAACGCGGTCCCCGCGACCTACGGCCCCGACCCCAACACGGGGCGGTCCTACTCCTGTGCCGCCGGAACCCCCAACCTGCACTTCACGGATGTCTCGGTCTCCAACGCCTTCTGCAAGCATATTCACTACCTGTGGGCCAAGGGCATCGTCGACGGCTGCACGGCGACCACCTACTGCCCGGGAGCCTCGGTCAGCCGCGACGCCATGGCCAAGTTCATCGCCAACGGCTTCGGCCTTCAGCTCTACGGGCCGTAACGCTCCAGGGGTGTCGCGGTGATAGCCTTCCGCCGCCATCCAGGGGGGCAGAGTATGCGGGTCCTGGCAGCCTGGCTCATCGTCACGGCCGCGGTCCTCCCCGGCCGCGTTCTCGCGCAGGCGCTTCCTCTGGGTTCCGAGACCGTGGTCAACACGTTCACGACCCTCAACCAGAACGCTCCCACCATCGCCTCTCCCGGCGACGGCAGCTTCATCGTCGTCTGGCAAAGCGACGATCAGGACGGAAACCAGACGGGAGTCTTCGGACAGCGATTCGACAAGACGGGCACGGCGGTCGGCGCCGAGTTCCAGGTCAACACTTACACGACCTCGTACCAGTTCGGGCCCGCGATTGCCGCGGATCCCTCCGGGAACTTTGTCGTGGTCTGGAACAGCTTCACCCAGGACGGCGCGAACGGCGGAATCTTCGGCCAGCGGTTCAACGCGTCCGGGACGAAGGCCGGCGCCGAATTCCAAGTGAACACGGCCACCACCATGAGCCAGCGCAATCCCTCGGTTGCCGTGGACGCGAAAGGGAACTTCGTGGTGGTCTGGGAAAGCCCCACCGCCGACGGCGCCAATGACGGAATCCTCGGCCAGCGCTTCAGCAGCAACGGCGCGAAGCTGGGAGGCGAATTCCTGGTCAACACCTATACGACGGGCCAGCAGCGGTCCGCGACGATCGCCAGCACACCTTCGGGAGAGTTCGTCGTCGCCTGGTTCAGCTTCGGGCAAACCCCCTTCTATCAGATCTTCGGCCAGCGGTTCGACGCCTCGGGTGCGAAAATGGAATCGGAGTTCCCGATCAGCGGCCTGAATTTGGCGGATCTACGGCAGCCGTCCGTCGCGATGGACCGGGCCGGCGACTTCGTCGTCGCCTGGAGGAGTCCGTTGCAGGACGGCTCCGGCTACGGAGTCTTTGCGCGGGCTTTCACGCCGCCTACGTCGCCGACGACGGCGACTCCGTTTCTCGTCAATACCTACACGACGGGCAACCAGGACTATCCCTCCGTTGCAGCCGGAAAGAACGGCCAGTTCCTCGTGGCGTGGCAGAGCTACCCGCAGGACCCCAACACGGGCGTCTACGCCAAGCGCATCGATCTCTCCGGGAGCGGGACCGCGACGGAGTTCGTGCTCAACGCCTACACGACGGGATCGCAGACGCAGCCGAGGGTCGTCTTCGACGGTTTGGCGTGGACGGCCGTGTGGGCGAGCGCTCTCCAGGATGGCTCGGGAAACAGCGTCGTCCGAAGGCGGCAGAACCTCGTCCCCGAGCGGATCGCCGCCGATGCACACACGTCTGGCAGCACGCTTTCGGATGGAAACGGCGTCCTCGAGCCCACCGAAACCGCGATCCTCGAGCCGGCCTGGCGCAATGCCGGAGGCAACCCGGTGAGCCTTGCCGGCGGCGCAACCAATTTCACGGGCCCAGGCACGGGGATCTATCTGCTCCAGGACGGCTCCGCGGTTTACGGAACCGTCGGCGCCGGGGCGACGGCCAATTGCCACGACGCGTCGGCGGCTCACGATTGCTACCTCGTGGGAGTGGCCGGTTCGCGGCCGGGCACCCACTGGGACGCGAGCTTCATCGAGACCCTGTCCTCGGGAGGCGGCCAGAAATGGCTCGTCCACCTCGGCGACAGCTTTACGGACGTGCCCCGATCGCAGCCCTTCTACAAGAAGATCGAGACGCTGCTGCACACGGGCATCACCTCCGGCTGCACGGCGACGACCTACTGTCCGGGCGACACGGTCAACCGGGGCCAGATGGCGATCTTCATCGCCAAGGGAATCGCCGGCTCGGCCGCGAGCATCCCGGACTTCGGGACGCTGTTCGGCTCCTCCTATGCGTGCGGCCAGGGCGGCAACTCCCTATTCGTGGACGTCGCCGCGAGCGATCCTTTCTGCAAGCACGTCCACTCGCTGGCTTTCCAGAACGTCACGCTCGGCTGCGGCACGGCGAAATTCTGTCCGGGGGACACCGTCACGCGCGATGCGATGGCCTCCTTCATCGCGAAGGCCATCGTGGCTCCCGGCGGCGGAGACGCGGTTCCCCTGACCTACGGGCCGGATCCGTCGACCGGACTCTCCTACTCCTGCGCGGCGGGAAGCCCGAACCTACACTTCACCGACGTGCCCGCCTCGAACCCGTTCTGCAAGCACATCCACTATCTCTGGGCGAAGGGAGTCGTGACGGGCTGCTCCGCGACGCAGTTCTGCCCGAGCCAGACCGTCCAGCGCGACGCCATGGCCAAATTCATCGCCAACGGGTTCGGGCTCGAGCTCTACGGGCCGTAGGAGAAAGCCATGAAGGAAAGATCGAGACGAAGGACGGCGGGTTCGGACAGCGGTCGTACACGACTCGTCCGAGCGATGCTCGTCCTTTTTGGAGTGTTCTGTCTTTGCGGGACGCTCCCTGCGCAGGCTCCGCCACTAAGCGCCGAGTTCCCCGTCAACACCTACACGACGGACCTCCAGGCGAGGCCTTCCGTCGCGATGAACGAGGCCGGAACCTTCGTCGTCGTCTGGGGCAGCTACGGCCAGGACGGCTCCAAGTACGGAATCTTCGGCCAGAAATACAACGGTCTTGGCGCCAAGGTTGGCTCGGAGTTTCAAGTCAACACCTACACGACGGGCAGCCAGCGCTACCCCTCCGTCGGCATGGCCGGCTCGGGCGCCTTCGTCGTCGTCTGGGCGAGCAAAGACCAGGACGGCTCGGAATACGGAATCTTCGGCCAGCGGTACGACGCGTCCGGCGCTCCGGCAGGCGGCGAGTTCCGGGTGAACACCTACACGACAAGCTCTCAAAAGCACCCGAAGATTGCCGTCAACGGCGACGGTACCTTTGTCGTCGTCTGGCAGGACAACAATCGGGATCTATCCAGCTACGCCGTCACCGGGCAGCGTTTCAACGCCTCGGGGGTGAAGGTGGGGCCGGATTTCCAGATCAATACCTCCACGGGAGACCAGCAGATCTTTCCCGCGATCGCCGCGGACCGGGCCAGCAACTTCGTCGTCGTCTGGGAGAGCCTGAATCAGGACGGTAGCGGCGGTGGAATCTTCGGACAGCAATTCGATGCCTCGGCTTCGAAGATCGGGCCGGAGTTCCCGGTCAATACCTACACCGTAGGCAACCAGGCGTTCCCCGCCGTGGCCGCCGATCCGAGGGGCAACTTCGTCGTCGCCTGGCACGACTACCCCGCGGCGCACGGAAAGTTCGGTTTCTTCGCCCAACGATTCAACAGTGGGGCCGAAAAGCTGGGAACGGAGTTCCCCGTCTTCGAAGCCTTCTCAACCCTGCAGCCCGTCGCTCCCACCGTCGCAGTCGACCGGAAGGGCAATTTCGTCGTCGCGTGGGAAACATTCTACACCGGCGGAAGCTTCACGCATGGGATCTTCTCCCAGCGGTACGACCGCGCGGGTGCGCTGGACGGCATGACGTTCCAGGTCAACACCTACACGGCGGGCAACCAGGGATACCCGTCGGTTGCGGTCGATCCGGCAGGGGACCTCGTCGTGGCCTGGAACAGCGACCCGCAGGACGGGTCTTCCTACGGCATCTTCGCCCGGCGCAGCAACGTCTCTCCGGCCGCGATGCAGGTGGATGCCCACGCCACGGCCGGATCGAACTCGGACGGCAACGGCGTCATCGAGCCCGGAGAGACGGTCGTCGTCGAGCCGGCGTGGAAAATGATCATGACCGGCGGCGGACCGATTCCGCTGGCCATCCCTCTGACTGCAACGGCTTCGAACCTCTTCAGTCTCGGATCCGGCACCTACAGCCTTGATGACTCTTCGGCTGACTACGGCCTGATCTCTCCCGGGAGCACCGGAAACTGCCACGACGGAACGATCGATCACAACTGTTATCTCGTCGGCGTGAGCTCGGCCGATCACGGGGGACTGACCCATTGGGACCTGAGCTTCGACGAGGCGCCCTCGAGCGGCGGAGTGAAACACTGGAAGCTCCACATCGGAAACAGCTTCAGCGACGTGCCGCGGTCACAGACCTTCTATAAGAAGATCGAGACCCTGCTGCACAACGGGATCACCTCGGGCTGCACCGCGACGACGTACTGCCCGGACCTCCCCGTTTCCCGGGGCCAGATGGCGATCTTCGTGGCCAAGGGAATCGCCGGCTCCGGCGAGAACGTTCCGACAGCCGGCCAACTCAACGGCCAGCCGTACAGCTGCACGCTCGGCGGCGTCTCGCGCTTCTCGGACGTCGCTCCGACGGATTCGTTCTGCCGACACGTGCATTACATCGGGGCGCAGAACGTCACGCTCGGCTGCTCGGCCTCCCAATACTGCCCCGGCGATACGATTACGCGGGATGCCATGGCTTCCTTGATCGCGAAGGCCGTCGTGGCTCCTGGCGGAGGCAACGCCATCCCGCTCTTCTACGGTCCCGATCCGGTGACGGGGCTCTCCTACTCTTGCGTCTCGGGGAATCCCAACATCCACTTCACGGACGTCCCCGTCACCAACCCCTTCTGCAAGCACATCCACTACCTCTGGGCCAAGGGGATCGTTTCCGGCTGCACGGCCACGGCCTACTGCCCGACGCAGCCCGTCAATCGCGACGCCATGGCCAAATTCATCGCCAACGGGTTCGGGCTCGAGCTCTACGGGCCGTAGGGCGCAAACAAGAAACTCACCGGGGGTGCTTCATGCGATCTCTGGCCAGGAGACTCGTGCCGGCTGCGATCGCGCTGGCATCGACGTCCCTTCTTGCCCAAGTGCTGCCCCTCGGAGCCGAGTTTCCGGTGAACACCTACACCACATCTGCCCAGTTCTTTCCCGACGTCGCGTCATCGGCCGATGGAAGCTTCGTCGTGGTCTGGGAAAGCTTCACCCAGGACAGCGGCACGATCGGCGTCTTCGGTCAGCACTACGACGGCCTCGGCGGGAAGGTCGGGACCGAGTTTCAGGCCAACACCTACACGACCGATGCGCAGACCGAGCCGGTGGTGGCGATGGACCGGAGCGGCAACTTCGTGGTCGTCTGGAACAGCCATACGCAGGACGGCTCTTTTGCCGGAATCTTCGGCCAGCGCTACGGCGCCTCCGGATCGAAGTCGGGCACGGAGTTTGCGGTCAACACGACGACTGCTTCTGATCAGCAGGGCCCAGCGGTCGCCATGGTTCCGAGCGGCGATTTCGTGGTCGTCTGGTGCGGCGGCTATGGGCCTACCTCCGACGTCTCCGGTCAGAGGTTCAACAGTTCCGGCGCCAAGTTGGGCGGCGAATTTCGCGTCAACACGTACACGCCCTATAGCCAGAATTCACCCGCCGTCGCCACCGACGGCGCCGGCAACTTCGTGGTGGTGTGGACGAGTGAGACGGGCGACGGGTCCAACGACGGCGTCTTCGGCCAGCGCTTCAATGCCTCGGGCTCCAAGGTCGGATCCGAGTTCCAGGTCAACACGTACACCACTGGCGATCAGGGATACCCGTCTCTCGCCATGGATCGCGCGGGCAACTTCGTCGTCGTCTGGCAGAGCGCCGCCCAGGACGGCTCGTCCACCGGAATCCTCGGCCAGCGTTTCAATAACGCCGCCGAGAAGATCGGGACTGAGTTCCCGGTCAACGCCTACACCACGAGCGCCCAGCAGTACCCTGCCGTCGCGTTAGAGCCCGACGGAGGATTCCTCGCGGTCTGGCAGAGCTTCGGACAGGACGGAAACGACTACGGAATCGCGGCTCAACGGTTCGACCGTTCGGGCGCCCGGCGAGGCCCGGAGTTCCTCGTCAACACCTTCACGACCGGTCTCCAATCGGCGCCCCGAGTGGCGCAAGGCGGCTCCGGGTTCGTCGCGGCATGGACGAGTTCGGACGGCGACTCCTTCGGCGTCTCCGCGCGCCGACAGAGACTTCAGCCCGAGGGCGTTCGGGGAGACGACCACGGCATCGGCACGTCGGACTTGAACGGCGTGATGGAGCCCGGAGAGGCCGTGCGCATCGAGCCGCTGTGGCGCAACGTCGAAACCGCGTCCACCGATGTCTCGGGCAACGTCACGAGCCTCGGGTTCGGAGGACCGCCGGGCCCGACGTACGCGCTGTTCGACGGGGTCGCCAACTACGGCTCGATCTCACCGGGATCGACCGCCGACTGCAACGACGGCAACCCCAATCCCTGCTACGCCGTCCAGGTTACGACCCCGCGGCCGGCAACCCACTGGGACGCGACCCTGGAGGAGAACCTCTCCCCAGGCGGGGTGCAGGTCTGGAAGCTCCACCTTGGAGACAGCTTCACCGACGTGCCGAGATCCGAGCCCTTTTACAAGAAGATCGAGACGCTGCTCCACAACGGCATCACCTCCGGCTGCACCGCCACGGAATACTGTCCCGGCGTCACCGTGTCGCGCGGCCAGATGGGCATCTTCATCGCCAAGGGGATCGCCGGCTCGGGCGAGCTCGTGCCGACGGCCGGCTTCTTGAACGGCCAGCCCTACAACTGCTCCCCGGGCGGCAACTCGCGATTCTCCGACGTGTCTCCGACGGACTCCTTCTGCCGGCACGTCCACTACCTGGCTGCGCAGAACGTGACGCTCGGCTGCTCCTCTCTGCAGTACTGCCCGACGCAGACCATCACGCGCGACGCGATGGCCTCCTTCATCGCAAAGGCGATTGTCGCGCCGGGGGGCGGCAATGCCGTGCCGCTGGCCTACAGCGACTCCGGGACGGGACGCTCCTATTCCTGCGCCGTCGGCTCCCCCAACCTGCATTTCACGGACGTGCCGGTGTCCAACGCCTTCTGCAAGCACATCCACTATCTCTGGGCCAGAGGGATCGTCGAAGGATGCTCGCCGACGCAGTACTGCCCGGGGGCGAGCGTCCTGCGCGATGCGATGGCGAAGTTCATCGCCAACGGGTTCAAGCTCCAGCTCTACGGACCGTAAACCACCCGGCGGCCGAACCCGCGCCGCTAGAATAGCCCGGGCCGCATCGCGCCGTTGATGTCGAGCAGCGTTCCGATGTCCTTGAGGTTCACGACCAGCCGCACGTCGTTGCGGTTGTTCCCCGGAACGCGCAGCTGCCGGTACTCGAGGAAGATCGTGTAGCAGGATCCCCGGTAGGTCAGAAGAGAGCGGTCCTCCAGGACCTGGCCCTGCGTGACGTCCCAGTTGACCTGTGTGTCGATGCGGAAGGGCCGGGAGATGTCGTAGCCCACGCCGAACCGCAGCTGATCGGTGTTGATCGCGACTCCTGAAACCGGAACGGGATGGCTCGAGAACCAGGTCGCGTTGAAGTAGTTCGCCTTCCAGTTGAGCGAGGTCGCGACCGTGTTGGACAGCAGCTGCCCGTTGCGCGTGTCGTACGACAGCTGTCCGTCGAAGGAGATGAAGGTTCCCGGCGTGAACCGCAGCAGCGCCTGGACCGGCCCCTCGTGGATGAAGGGCAGGGTCCCCGACGCGCCGCTGCCGACGATCGTCTGCGACCGCTCGAACGCGTAGCTCTGGGAGATCGTGAAGGAGGCGATCTCCGCGGCGGCCCCGGCCCTGGGATCTGCCGATTTCGCCAGCAGCCGATTGACCAGGGCGTACGTAATCTGGTTGCGGCCGAGCGCCGTGTCGATGTCGTCGTACACGGGGATCTTTCCCGGATCGTCGACGTTCGAGACATAGCTGTAGTCCACGCGCGGCTCGATGATGTGCTTGAACTTCCCGAAGGGCCCGATGTCGGCCTCGTAGATCTTGGAAAACGATGGCCCGATCAGCGAGACCCCGGCCACCATGTAGGTCCGCGTGAAGGAAGAGCCGAGAAACTCGGTCTGGGCCGGATCGGTCGAGTCCGTGTAGCCCGTGAAGCGCCCCCCCAGGGTCGTCGTTGCGGAGAGCCAGGGCAGGCCTTTCCAGGGGAAGGACAGGACCGGGAAGAGGTCGAGCCTTCCCCAGCCGCCGTGCAGAAGGCCCGAGCCGCGGTTGATGAAGAGGTTCGAAACCGAGCCCTGGGCCGACAGGTAGATGGGGCTCTGCCCGATCTGCGAAGTGCGGCGGAAGTACTCGAGGGTCGGCATGCGCTCCTGGAGCACCGTCGCCCCGAGGATCGTGTCGCTCTTCTCGAAGCGGAGATTGAAGGAATCCACTCCCTCGTTCTTCGTCAGGAAGGCGCGCGACAGGATTTCGCGGGCGGACGTGTAGAGAAACTGCCTCTCCCAGTCCTGCAGGTAGTACTTGTCGGAGTACTGGCGGATCGCGATGACGCCTCGCATCCCCCAGGGCAGGTCGTCCGAAACATGATCGAGCTGGAGTTTCCACCGGTTCTCGGTCTGGGTCCCGAGCACTCCCGGACTGCCGCTGCCCATCGTGCACGCATCGCCGGTGAATCCGGAGAGGGGGTCGAGGCACGCGGTCGCATCCGTGTCGTGGACGAAATAGCCGCGAAAGATCCCGGCGGACTCGGCCGACGGCGCCCAGCGAAACTCCTCCCCCACCCCCACGGTTCCGTTCGCAAAGAGATCCACCTGGCTCGTCAGGTCCGTCGATTGCCCCGTCACCCAGTAGTGAGAGAGGCCCAGGTACGCGCCCCGCCGGGACGTGTAACCCACGCTCGGCACCATCATTCCGGACACCCGCCCCTCCTTGGTCGGCCAGATCATGTAGGGCGTGTAGAGCAGAGGCACCTCGCGCGCCCGGAAGGAGACGTTCTTCATCCGCGCGTAGTCATCCAGCGTGATCGTCGCCTCGGACATATAAAAGGACCAATCCGGCTTGGGGATGTCGCACGAGGTGAAGAGACCCCGGTGGATGCGGTAGGTGGCCTCGCCGATCTTGTCGATCGCCTCGGCGACGATGTGGTAGCTCGGCGGGAGGTTCGCCGTCGCGTTCTGCAGCGTCCCCGTCTTCGTATCGAGGTGAAACACGGCGCTGTCCCCGGAAAGGCGCGTCGGCCCCTGGTCGATGATCACGTGCCCCTCGAGGGTCGCGGTCTTGGTGGGGAAGTCATAGTGGGCGCGATCCGCGGTGATCTTGACGTCCTGGTACTCGATCAAGACCTCCTCGCTCCCATCCCAGGAGACGTCCTTCACGTACGAGACCGCGTTCTTCGTGTAGAGGCGGACCTCGCCGCCTTTCTCGATCGGGCGGAACTTGATCTGGAAGTTCGACTTCGTCTGGAAGCGCGACTCGAAGGGATCGGACGAGCCGACACCCTGCTGGGCGGAGGCGGCGCCGGCGAGAAATGCGAGGAAAAGGAGGAGGCTCAGGAGGCCGCGCGACGCTGGCTGCGTTCGAGCGCGCGCCACCTACCACCCACGCCCTACCACGCGCCGCCCCTGCGCGCCTTCAAGGCTCCATGACGCGCACGCGGGCAGCCTCGCGGAAGGAGGCCTCGGTCTTCGCCCGGACCTCGCCGGCCGTCACGCCCGGGGCCATCTCGACGAGCTCGAGCCCGGCGCCCTCCGGCAGAACGTCGAAGACGCAGAGATCCGTGATGATCCTGTGGACGCAGCGGCGACCGGTCAAGGGAAGGGTGCAGCGCTTCAGCACCTTCGAGGCGCCGGCCCGGTTCGTGTGCTCCATCGTCACGACCAGCCGCCGCGCGCCGGCGACCAGATCCATCGCGCCGCCCATTCCCTTCACCATCTTGCCTGGAATCATGTAGTTGGCGATCGACCCCTCTTCGTCCACCTCCATCGCGCCGAGGACCGAGAGGTCGATGTGCCCTCCCCGGATCATCGCGAAGGAGTCAGCCGACGAAAAGTACGAGGCGCCCGGCCGGACCGTCACGGTCTCCTTGCCGGCGTTGATCAGGTCGGCATCGACCTCGGCTTCGCTCGGATAGGGGCCAAGTCCCAGGATCCCGTTCTCGGATTGGAGAATGACCTCCATACCGGCGGGAATGTGATTCGCGATCAGGGTCGGCATTCCGATCCCGAGGTTGACGGTGTAGCCGTCCCGCAGCTCGGCAACGGCCCTCCGAATGATCCCTTCGCGGTCGAGCATCCGCTAGGCCTTCCTCACCGTGCGGCGCTCGATGCGTTTCTCCCGCGGGGCTACGACGACGCGATGGACGAAGACTCCGGGCGTGTGGACGGCCTCGGGGTCGAGCTGTCCGACCTCGACCAACTCCTCCACCTCCGCGATCGAGACCTTCGCGGCAGTCGCCACCATCGGGTTGAAGTTGCGCGCCGCTTTTCGGTAAACGAGATTTCCCAGCCGATCCGCCTTCCAGGCCGCCACGAGCGAGAAGTCCCCGACGATCCCGCGCTCCAGAACGTACTCCCGCCCGTCGAAGATTTTGGTCTCCTTGCCCTCGGCCACGAGTGTTCCGACGCCCGTCGGGGTGAAGAAGCCCGAGATTCCCGCTCCCCCCGCGCGCATGCGCTCGGCCAGAGTTCCCTGGGGCACCAGCTCCACCTCGAGCTCGCCGCTCAAGAACTGCCTCTCGAATTCCGCGTTCTCGCCCACGTAGGACGAAACCATCTTCCGGATCTGACGCGCGCGAAGCATCAGACCCAGGCCCCAGTCGTCGACGCCGCAGTTGTTGGAGACGACGGTCAGGTTCTTGACCCCCCGGCGGACGAGCGCGCCGATCAGGTTTTCCGGGATCCCGCAGAGGCCGAAGCCGCCCACCACCAGCGTGGCACCGTCGGCGACGTCGGCGACCGCCGCGTCGGCGCTTGGAACGACCTTGTTGATCATCCGGACCGATGATAAACCAGCGCCGCCGCGGGCACCCTCCGGCCCGACTCCGACTACGGACCGGCCGGGCGGGCCGCGACGAGAAACTCGGCGACGTCCGGACCGGGAGAGGGCGCGTGCGCCGCGAAACGCGGCAGGCCTCGGACGATGTTCCGGGAGAGCGGCTGGCGGCCTCCGGTCAAACCGCTTCGACCAGCATCGCCGTCGCCTCGCCGCCCCCGATGCAGATGGCCGCGACGCCGCGCTTCTTGCCCTCGTGCCGAAGGGAGTGGATGAGGGTCGTCAGGATGCGAGCTCCCGAAGCACCGATGGGATGGCCGAGGGCGACGGCCCCGCCGCGCACGTTGACCTTCGCGGGATCGAGCGAAAGCTCCCGGATGGCCGCCATCGCCACCGCGGCGAAGGCCTCGTTGATCTCCCAGAGGTCGATGTCGGCGACGGTGAGGCCCGTCTTCCCGAGAAGCTTCTGGATCGCTCCGACCGGGGCGGTCGTGAACCATTCGGGCGCCTGCGCGACCCCAGCCGACGCCACGATGCGCGCGATTGGCCGGTAGCCGTTCTGCTTCGCGCGTTCCTCCGAGGCAACCACGAGCGCCGCAGCGCCGTCGTTTATCTTTGAGGAGTTGGCGGCGGTCACCGACCCGTCCTTCTGAAAGGCGGGCTTCAGGCTGGGCATCTTGTCGAGTGGAGCGGCGAACGGCTCTTCGTCCTTCTCGACCTTTTCCGGATCCCCCTTCTTGCGCGGGACCTCCACGGCCGCGATCTCCTGTCCGAAGAGGCAGCGGTTGGAGGCTTCCTGGGAGCGGCGGTAGGACTCCAGGGCGAAGGCGTCCTGCTCCTCGCGCGTGAACTTGTATTTGGCCACGCAAAGCTCCGCGCAGTTGCCCATGTGGGTGTCCTTGTATGGGTCCCACAGGCCGTCCTTGATCATCGAGTCGATCAGTTGCGCGTTGCCCATCCGGTAACCCGTCCGACCCCGATCGAGCAGATACGGGGCATTCGACATCGACTCCATGCCCCCGGCTACGGCGATCTCGTATTCGCCGGCCTGGATCGCGTTGCAGGCGTCCATCACCGCTCGCATTCCCGATCCGCAGACCTTGTGGACGGTCACGCAAGGGACCGTGTCGGGGACCCCGGCGGCAAGCGACGCCTGCCGGGCCGGGGCCTGCCCTTCCCCGGCCTGCAAGACGTTTCCCATGATCACCTGCTCGACTTCGGAGGGGGACACGCCGGCCCGCGAGAGGGCCCCCCGAATGGCTGCGGCCCCGAGCTGCGGAGCGGTCAGCGGCGAGAGTTTCCCGAGAAACGAGCCGATCGGTGTGCGCACGGCGGAGAGAACGACCAGGTTCTTCATACAATGGCGATTCTAACGCCGCTCGATGTCCCCCGGAATCTGCTGAGCGGCCTCGACTTGGCCCTGGCGCGTCCTCGTCTCCGCAAGCTCCCGGCGCCGCACCTGCAACTTTTCTGTACTCTTTCCGAGTGCGAATCCTGGCAGTCGACTTCGGCGAAAGACGGATCGGCCTGGCGACTTCGGATGCCTCAGGCCGGATCGCCACTCCCCGGCGAACCCTCCTGCGCCGGGACGACGCTTCGGCCGCGGAGGAGATCGGCCGGTTCTGCCGGGAGGAAGAGGTAGAGCGGGTCGTCTTCGGCATCCCGCGCTCCCCCGAAGGGGTGGAGTCCCCATTCGCTTCACGCGTCCGTTCGTTCGCGGAAAAGTTCCGGAAGGCGAGCGGCCTGCCCGTGGCTTTTCACGAAGAGACCCTGACCTCCCGGGAAGCGCAGGCCCGCCTGCCTCCGGGGGCCCCGCGGCAGGAGGTCGACCGCGTCGCGGCGGCCGTCCTTCTCGAGGATTTCCTTCGGCACGGGACTCCCCCGCCGTGAGCGCCGGCAAGCGTCTGGTGCGCCTCGGACTGCTCCTCGTGCTCCTGGCGGTCACGGTGGCCCTGTGGTTCGTCAACTTTCTCGAGAGGCCGCCCGCGCCGTCCGGCCCTCCTTCGCAGGTGGAGGTTTTCATCCCGCCCGGAACTCCGACCAAGGCCATCTTCCGAAGGCTCCAAGACGAGGGCGTCATCGGGAACGCGTGGTTGGCCGAGATTTACTATCGCATCGGCTCGGGCTCGACGCCGCTGCAGGCAGGCGAGTACCGATTCGAGCGGCCACTGCCCATTGGCGAGGTCATCCGCCGCATGGGCCGGGGCGACGTCGTCCAGCACGTCGTGAAGGTGCCCGAGGGCCTCACGTCGGCGGAGATCTTCCAGCTCTTCCTGGACGAGGGAATCGGCACCCCTTCGGGATTCCGGGCGGCGCTCGCGAACACCGGGCTGATGCCGGGGCTCGCCGCCGGCGCGCCGGATCTCGAAGGATTCCTCTACCCCGAGACCTACCGGGTGACACGGTCGACCGCGGCACGCCGCGTCGTCGAACGCATGCTGGTCCAGTTTCGCCTGCACTTCACGCCGGAGCTGCGGGAACGCGCGCGCTCTCTCGGCCTGACGCCGCGGCAGGCGGTGACTCTGGCGTCGATCGTAGAGAAGGAGACGTCGCTGCGGCGAGAGGCCCCCGTGGTCGCGGGCGTCTACCTGAACCGGCTCGATCACGGGATGCGCCTGCAGGCCGACCCCACCGTCGCCTACGCCCTCAAGCGCGACGGGCAGTGGAAGGGAATCCTGCACCGATCCGACTACACCTACGAATCCCCGTACAACACCTATCTCTACGGCGGCCTGCCTCCGGGTCCCATCTGCAACCCCGGGGCGACGGCCCTCGCCGCGGCCGTCCAGCCGGCGCGTACCGATTACTTCTACTTCGTGGCCGACGCGAGCGGGGGCCACACGTTTTCGCGCACTTTCGAGCAGCACCTCCAGGCGATCGCCACGAGCCGGAGGCTGCGCCTCGAGGCCGGCACCCCAGGCAGCCTGGAGTCAGCCGGGCCTGCGTCGGCCAACTGATCCACCGGAGGGCCGCGATCGGCCTTGACCCGCGGCCTGCCGAGGCCGACAATCAGACAAGACATTTCAAGGGAGTTCGGATTTTGAACGCTTCTCGCGGGGCGTCTCCCGGCCGATGCCTGTAAACGAGACGCTTCCGCGCCGCTTCGGGTCCTACATCCTGACGGCCGCCCTCGGGGAGGACGCCCTGGGCCGCGTCTACCGCGCCCTGCGGATTCTTCCCGAGCGGGGTTTCGTCCGCCTTCGGATCCTGGAAACACCCGAGCTCGCGGAAGATGCGATTCTCGACGCCATCCAGGAGAACGGCGAGATCCACTCCTTTCTCAAGAATCCGGCCATCGCCCGGGGAGTCCAGATGGACTCGGTCGAGGGCGTGCCCTTCCTGGCCTGGGACGAGGACAGCGGCCGTACCCTGGACTCCCTGCTGGCGCGCGCTCCCACCCTCCAGGGACGGATTCCTCTCGAGCACTCTCTTCTGATCGCCGAGAAGATCGCCACCGCGCTCGAGCACGCCTACAACACGACGATCGAAGGAGAGAGGACCCTGCACGGCCTCGTCTGGCCGGGTTTCGTCTCCCTCTCCGACGACGGCGAAACCTGCCTGGCCGGATTCGGACTCGCGTCGGGCCTGCTCGGATCGCGCGGCCGGCCGCGCTTCGCCAAGGAGATCGCTCCCTACATGGCTCCCGAGGAGCGCGCCGAAGGAAAGATCGGCAAGAACTCCGACGTCTATTCCGTCGGGGTCCTCCTCTTCGAGCTGCTCAACGGCCGGCTCCCTGCCGCGGGTGGTCCCGTCGCGGACCTCTTCGCGGTGGCGCGCGGCCCGTCTCCGCTTCCGCCCGAGGTCACGGCGCTGCTGAAGATGTGCCTCTCGGACGCGCCGTCCCGATACCAGTCGAGCGGCGAGCTGCGCCGCGAGCTCGGCAAGCTTCTCTTCTCGGGACCCTACTCCCCTTCGACGTTCAACCTCGCGTACTTTCTCAACAATCTCTTCGCTCCCGTGATCGAGGCGGAAACCCGAGCCCGAGAAAAGGAGGCCGCGCTCGAGCCCGGGGCGGTCCACGAGGAGTCTCCTCCGGCCCCGGCCCCGGCAAAGCCCGTGGATGCGGCCCCACCCGCGAAGGCGCCGGCCGCCCCAAGGCCGCCCACGACGGCCCCTCGCTTCATCCCGCCGGCTCCTCCTCCCAGAAAGGCGCCCGTCGCGATCATCGGAGGTGTGCTCCTCGCGGCGGCTGCCGTGGGAACCTGGTTCGTGATCTCGAGGCGTGCACCCGCCGCGGCAGCACCGGCCGTTCACGCGGCGGTGACGACTGCCGTGCCGGAGCCGACGGCGACGCCGGAGCCCGCGCCCTCCACGGCGGCCATGAGCGCGATCCAGTTCAAGGAAGAGGTGTCGCGGCGACTGGCCGAAGAAATGAAGAAGCTCGAAGAGGACGCCCAGCGTCGGCGGGACGAAGCCGAGGCGGCCGGGAAGGCGGCACTCGCGGCGACCGCCACCGCCGTTGCGGCCGCGACGCCTACGCCGGTCCCGACCGACGTTCCCGCGGTGGAGGCTCCCCCGCCCACGATTCCCCCTCCCCCGACGGCCACACCGGCACCCGCACAGGAGGTCCCACCCACGATTCTGAAGATCGTCAAGCCGGTCTATCCGCCCGTGGCGCTCCAGGCGCGCATCGGCGGTCTGGTGATCCTTCGCGTCCTGGTCTCGGAAACCGGACAGGTCCTGGAGACCGAGGTGGTGCGCGGCGGCGCGGGCGGGCTGACGGAATCCGCCGTCGCAGCGGTTCGGAAGTGGACCTTCACTCCGGCGCGCAAGGGCGACACGCCCGTGCGCGCGTGGACGACGGTCCCGATCCCCTTCGAGCCGTGAGGCCGCGCGTCAGCGACGGGCCTCGTAAGGGATTGTCTTGACGGCCGGAAACAGCGTCCGAAGATAGTCTTCCATGACTTTGTCTTCCAGCCAGGTGATTTCGGTTCCGTCCACGAAGTAGGTCGGCGTCGAGTTGACCCCGAGCCGGTAGCCCTCTTCCATGTCCTTGATGACCCGGCTGAAGCTCTCGTCGCGCAGGTAACAGGAGAGGAAGTCCGCAGAGCTGACGCCTTCGTTCTGAGCCGTCGAGACGGCGAGCTGGTCGATTCCCCCCACGGTGAGCGTTTCCTGCTCGTTGTACACCGCCTGCTTGAACCGGAACATCGCCGGCGCGCCCGCGAACCGAAAGATGCAGTCGGCAGCGGAGGCCGCCTTCATCGCCCACACGTGGGCGAGCCAGAGGGGAAAGAACTTGTAGTACCGGCGCACGGATACCACTCCCGCGTTGGCCTCGAGCAGCCGGTCCATCTGCTGTCCCCGGAACTTGCAATAGCCGCACTCCATGTCGGCGTACTCGACGACGGTGGCCTTCGCATCCGCGGGACCGCTTGCCCGGCCCGTCGACAGGTCGATCATGCGGCGGCGCTCTACGCGCGGATCGTCGCCGTACGGGAAGATGGTCCCCTGAAGAAAAACGCGGCCGTCGGGAGTCACGTAGCCTGGCACGCGCGTGCGCCCGTAGCCGGTTTCGAGGGAAACGAACACGCCTTTCACACCCGCGCGGTCGCGCTCCGGAGCCAGTGTGACGGCCGCGGGAGTCCGGAACAGGTTGGTCAGATAGCTTGCGAGCCACTGGAGGTCTTCGTTGCTTCGTACAGGTCGGGGCTCGCGGTTGGGCAGGGTGTCCCCTGCGAAGAACCACTTTCCGTCTTCGGAAACGTATACGTAGCGGTCGCCGTTCAACTTCGCATAGCGACCCGTCCGGTGCGCCTTGTAGGCGTGAAAGCCGGGAACCGGCTTTTCATTGTTCGGCTCGACCGTGATCCGCGTCTCGGGGTCCCAGGGCAGGTACTTGAGGAGGTACGCCTCGAGCGCCTTCTGCGACGGCGAGGCGGGCGCGGAGGCCTTGGCCGGAGGCGCGGACGCGGCCGGCGTCTGGCCGGAGGCGGCGGCGGCGAGCGCCGCCCAGAGTCCGAAGACCGCTGCTGTTCTTCTCATCGCTCTCCTGTTCGACGAGGCCTAACGCGGGGCCCCGCCGGCTTGTTCCGCTTCTTTCAAGATCCGGGATGCATCCGGCTGCGCAGAATCTCGAGAGAGCGGACCACGCCTGGCTGATCCCGCTTGACGGCGAGCGACCGCTCGAAGAGGGCAACCGCCTCCTCCCTTCGGCCCAGGCAGGTTCGAACGACGCCCAGGGCGTTGAACGTTTCGGGGTCCCGGCTGGACGCCTCCAGGGGCGCGAGAACGGCATCGGCCCCCGCACAGTCCCCGCTGCGGAACCGTGCGAGGCCGAGCTCCCGCGCGATTCGCTCGCTTGCGGGATACTTCGCGGCGGCGCGCTCCAGCAGGTGCCTCAGGGGCACATCCCGTTTGTCCGCCTGGTAGAGCAGGGCCCAGCTCACGATCGTCCCTTCCGGGTCCGCGTGACCCGCGTCGATCGAGCGGAAGAGCCAGTCCTCCGCGCGGGCGAACTCCTTCTGTTTCCGATAGACGATCGCCAGATTGAACATCGGCGAATGATAGTCAGGACGCAGCTCGAGGCTCTTCTCGAACGCCGCGCGTGCGCGCCCCAGGTGCTTGGCGGTCTCGCGCTCGTAGAGACCCAAGTTGTTCCAGGCCCCCTCCGTCATACCCGGCGCGTCTCCCCCGACGGGCGCGAGCGGCCTGGTCTCGCTGCCCGAGAGATACCCGAGCGCGAGCAGCTTCTTGGTGTACTCGCTGGCCTGCTCCGCGGACATCTCCGATGCGGCCATGCGCCGCACCGGTGTACTTCCGAAGAGGTCCTTCCTGCCGGTGGCGGGAAGGCTCTCGAAGAGACTCGCGAGGGGCCGGCCGGTCATCCGCACGTCGGCCGGCAGACCGAGCAGGGCGAGGACGGTCGGCGCGATGTCGAAGAGACTGGCGCGGCCGCCGGAGCCGCGGCGCACGCCTCTGCCCCAGAAGGCGTAGACACCGTCGAGACGGTGCCAGAAGCCTGCCGTCGACCAGTTGAGCGAGGAGCGCTCGCACGAACGGTCGGACCCCCACTTGAACCCGTGGTCGGAGTGCACGATCAGGACGGAGCCGTCCTCCTCCGCCCGCCGCATCCACTGGCCGAGCATCCGGTCAATCATCGTGTAATAGGCGTCGACGGCGCCCGAGTAGCGGCGGAAGTCCTCTTCCGAGACGCAGGGCATCCGCGGCGGGACGAAAGAGGCAAAGACGTGGCCCACCTCGTCGGTGCCCTCGAGGTAGAGCGCCATCAGATCGGGAGGATTGCGGTCGTAGAGGTCCCGGGCGATGTGCTGGTACACGCGCGTGGAGGCCACGATGCGGGCGAGCGCCACGATCGGGTTTTCCATGCCCGCGCCCGAGGAGAGCGCCTGCGCGATCTCCGATTCGGGAACCGGAAGAAAGGTCGCCAGATCCGCTGCGGAAACGCTTCCGTCCCGCGTGGCCATCTGTGCGAGGCCGGGCTCGAGGGATCCCGGGTAGGCCGAACCGGAGAGCGGAAGCTGCCCGAAGAGGATCGGACTGACGCGGTCGGAAACGAAGAAGCCCTGCACCTGCTCGGCCGGGTGCGTTGCCCACCAGCCGACGACGCCGACGGAGATCCCGGCCGCCGAGGCGATGTTCCACACGGCCGGCACCGCGCGGGAGCGCCCGGAGATCGGGACCTTCTGCCCGGTCTTCGGGTCGACCTCCTGAAAGTCGAAGACGCGATGGAGGTCCGGGCCCACGCCGGTGGCCGCCGTCGTCCACAGCAGCGGCGAGAGCAGGGGCTGAAAGCTTTCCAGCCGCCCCGTGGCGCCCTCCGCCACGAGGCGCTTCCAGTTGGGCATCCGGCCCTGGGCCGAGAGGCGGTCGAGAAGCTCCCAGTCGAGGCCATCGAGCCCGAGCCAGATCACCCGAGCCTTCTTGCCGGCCGGACGCGGCGTGCGGGCCACGTCTGCGGCCTCGACGGGCGGCGCCGGAGCCGGGGCGGCCGTTCGGTCAGGCGCCGGCGCCTCCGCCCGCCGGCAGCAGAAGGACACCGCTGCCAGCGCGAAGACGCCGACCGTACGCCGGGTGCCGTTCCTCACACCCCGTCCCTCCGGCGAGACGGCCGGCGCGGCGAAAAGCCGTTCGGGGGGAACGTCCCGGAGTTCGGCCCGCGCTTCACGCGGCGCACGTTAACACGCAGCGGCGCGAACGGCCGCTCAGCCGGGTCGGATCACGAGCAAGAGCTCCTGACCCTCCACCGCTTGCCCGGCGGACACCGCACAGTGTGCAACGACTCCCGCCGACGCCGCGCGGATCTCGTTCTGCATTTTCATGGCCTCGAGAACGACGAGAACCTTTCCGGCCTCGACGCGATCGCCCTCCGCGACGCGGACTTCGAGGACACGTCCGGGCATCAGAGCCAGGACCTGCTCCTCGCCGGAGGCGGACACGGATCGTTCCGCGTGGGAGAGCCGGTCGAGCAGCGGATCCGCCAGCCGAACGATGCGGGTCTCGCCCGAGACGATCACGACGACCTCGCCCGGCGCCCCGCGCTCCGCGCGGCCGCTCACCTGCCGGCCTCCGGGAAAGAGGATGGAGACGCGCCCGTCGGGCAGACGCGCGATGGAAAGGGCTTCGCAGCGACCGTCTCGCGTGAACCGCCAAGAATCCCCTTCGCCTTCGATGCGGACTTCTTCGGGTCCGCCGTCTCCGCGAAGGATGTATTCGTACCGCCGCATGAGACTGCCCGACCGCCTACCTCAGCAGCTCGCGCCGCGCGGCTTGACGCCAGACAGACGGCGCCGGACCGGCCGCGCGAATCGCAGCATGGCGCGGAGCCGAGAGGCCGACGGCGGCAAGAACGACGTCGTCGGGCTTCAGAGAGGCATCCCCGAGAAGGCCCCGTTCGAGCCGCCGATCCAGCCATTGCACGTCGAAGGCACCCTCCCGGAACTCCGCGTCGGTGACGAGCGCCCGGAACAATGGCAGCGTCGTCGCGACGCCCCCGATCTCGTACTCCGAGAGCGCTCGCGCCAGACGGGCGATCGCCGCGGCGCGGTCGACGGCGTGGACGATCAACTTCCCGAGCATCGGATCGTAGTCGACCGACACGACGCTTCCCGCCTCGATCCCGATGTCGTGACGCACGCCGGGCCCCTCCGGAAGCCGAAGGACGGTGACCGTCCCCGGTGACGGCGCGAATCCGCGGCGCGGATCCTCCGCGTAGACCCGGCACTCGATGGCGTGGCCGCGCGGCGAGACATCCCCGATCGAGAGAGGCTGTCCGAGCGCGATCGAGATCATTTCGCGCGCCAGATCCACGCCCCAGACCTCCTCGGTGACGGGATGCTCCACCTGCAGACGCGTGTTCATCTCCAGAAAGTAGAACGAGCCGTCGGGGGCGAGGAGGAACTCCACGGTGCCGCAGGACGCGTAGGAAACCGCCTCGGCCGCGCGCAGGGCCGCCGCCTGGAGCCTGCCGCGCAGGGCCGTTCCGACTGCGGGCGACGGGCACTCCTCGACGACCTTCTGGTGCCGCCGCTGGAGGCTGCATTCGCGCTCGCCGACCGCCCGGAGGCTGCCGCGCGAGTCGCCGACGATCTGGACCTCGATGTGGCGAGGCGTTGCGATCAGCTTTTCGGCGTAGACGGCGCCATCACCGAAGTAGAGGGCGGCTTCCGAGGCGGTGCGCTCGAAGGCCGCCGCCACGTCACCGGGCCTCTCGACCCGCCGCATTCCCTTGCCACCACCTCCCGACGAGGCCTTCAGCAGGATCGGGTAGCCGTGCCGTTCGCCGAACTCCTCGATCTGCCGGGCGCTCTCGGCCGGACGCATCATCCCGGGCACGACCGGGACTCCGGCCGCCTCCATCCGACGGCGGCTCTCCGTCTTCGAGCCCATCGCCTCGATGGCTTCCGCGGACGGTCCGACGAAGGTGAGGCCGTCGGCGGCACAGGCGCGCGCGAAGGCGGCGCTTTCTGCCAGGAACCCGTAGCCAGGATGGATCAGGCGGGCTCCGGTGCGTCGCGCGGCCTCGAGGAGCGCCGGCACCGAGAGGTAGCTCTCCCGGGCGGGCGCGGGGCCCAGCCGCACGGCCTCGTCGGCCAGGGCGACGTGCGGAGCCAGCCGGTCGGCGTCCGAAAACACGGCGACCGTCGGAATTCCGAGTTCGCGGCAGGCGCGGAAGATCCGTACGGCGATCTCGCCGCGGTTGGCGACGAGCAGCTTGTCGGCCGGCCGGGCTCCCGCCGCCCTTTTCGGCGCTCCGACGCCGCGGCCGGCCTTCCGCGGACGGCTCACAGCGGAATGTTGCCGTGCTTGCGGGCGGGAACCTGCACGCGCTTGGACTCGAGCAGCCGGAAGGCCGTCAGCAGCTTTTCGCGAGTCTCCGAAGGCTCGATGATTTCATCGAGATAGCCGCGGCTGGCCGCGACGTAAGGGTTGGCGAAGTTCTCCACGTACTCCGCCACCCGAGCGGCACGGGTTTGCGGAGAATCCCCCTCCCGCCGGTAGAGGATGTTGACGGCCCCCTCCGGTCCCATCACCGCCAGCTCCGCCGTCGGATAGGCGAAGTTGAAGTCCGTCGCCAGGTCCTTGGAGAGCATCACGCAATAGGCGCCTCCGTAGGCCTTTCGCGTGACGATGGAAACCTTCGGTACGGTCGCCTCGGCGAAGGCGAAGAGCAGCTTCGCGCCGTGGCGGATGATGCCTCCGTACTCCTGCTGGGTGCCCGGCAGGAACCCGGGGACGTCTTCGAAGACGAGCAGCGGAATGTGAAAGGCGTCGCAGAAGCGCACGAAGCGCGCCCCCTTGACGGAGGCGTCGATGTCGAGCACCCCCGCCAGATGCATCGGCTGGTTGGCGACAACCCCCACGGGCCGGCCGCCCAGTCGGATGAACCCCACGAGCAGGTTTCGCGCGAACGCGGCGTGAACCTCCAGAAAGCGCCCTTCGTCGGCAATGCGCCGCACGAGCTCGCCCATGTCGTAGGGTTTGTTCGGCTCCTCGGGAACGAAGGCATTCAAATCGTTCGGGTCGCCCGGCGCCTCGTGCGGCTCGCGGGTGGGTGGCTCGTCCAGGTTGTTCGACGGAATGTAGGACAGGAGCTCGCGGATCGATGCGAGCACCGCGGCGTCGTCGCGCCGCACGAAGTGCGCGACACCGGACACGGCCGAATGGGTCCGGGCTCCGCCGAGCTCCTCCTTCGTGACTTCTTCGTGCGTCACCGTCTTGATGACATCGGGCCCCGTCACGAAGAGGTAAGACGTTTTCTCGGTCATGAAGACGAAATCGGTGATGGCCGGCGAGTAGACCGCTCCACCGGCGCACGGCCCGAGGATCGCCGAGATCTGAGGCACGACGCCGGACGCCCGGGTGTTGCGCAGGAAGACCTTCGAGTACCCCGCCAGCGAAACGACGCCTTCCTGGATGCGCGCGCCCCCCGAATCGTTCAGCCCGATGATCGGAGCGCCATTCTGGACGGCGAGGTCCATGACCTTGCAGATCTTGGCGGCATTGGTCTCCGAGAGCGAACCGCCGAATACCGTGAAGTCCTGGGCGAAGACGTAGACCGGGCGCCCCTCGATCACGCCTGCGCCACAGACGACGCCGTCTCCGGGGACTTCCTTCTTCTCCATCCCGAAATCCCGGCTCCGGTGCACCACGAAGGGGTCCACTTCGAAGAAGCTCCCCGGATCGAGCAGAAGCGCGATCCGCTCCCGCGCGGTCAGCTTCCCCTCGGCGTGTTGCCGGGCAACGCGGTCGGCGCCGCCGCCCTCGAGGTTCTTCTCGCGAAGGTTCTCCAGGTGGGTGATGCGCTTGTCGAGGGTCATGGGACGAGTCATTCCCGTCGTCGGTCGCCAGCTCCCGGTTCCGCGGAACCGGGAACGGAGGACTGAGAAGGGTCGACTACAAGACAATCCCCCGCTGTTCCGCGAGCTTGCGCCGGATGCGGCGGAAGAGCTCCTGGCCGTCCACCTTCCCGGAGGCAATCTCGTTTCGGGCGGTTTCCATCATGCGGCGCGCCTCGTCATCCAGCGTGCGTTCCTTCTCGGCCTCGTCGGCGAGCGCACCGAGCACGGCCTGGCGGAGGGCTCCCGGCGCGCGTTCCTCGAAGAGATTCCTGGCCGCGAGCCCGCGTGCCGCTCGCACCGCGACGAATTCCTTCCGCAGGTCGGCAAGACCCATGGCGAGATGTTATTACAGCCTCGGGATTCGGGATCGCGCACTCCCTCGCCATTTCTTCCATAATTCCCGACCGTGACCCTCGAGGCTTCTCGCGTCTCTCGCTGGCTCGAGCCCCTCGCCCGGGAGCCGGGCGAGATCGCCGACGTCCTCATCGAGCAGCGAAAGGAGACCGTCCTCGAGTGGGAGGATGGGGAAGTCGTTTCGACGCGACTGGCCGAGACCGAGGCGCTCGCGGCCCGCTGGCAGCGGGGAAATCAACAAGTGATCGCGAGCGTGTCGCGGGCCGACGAGGCGGGGCTTCGGGAGGCGTTGCGCGAGCTTCAGTCGGCCCGCGGCAGGCCTTCCTTGCCGATGCGTCAGGAGAAACCCGAGCCGGCGGCGGCGGCCGAGGGTCCCTCGGCCGAGCGCTGGAGGAAGCGCCTTTCGGCCCTTCTCGAGCGTCATGCCCCGCGGCACCGCCTCCGATGTACCCTGACCGAGATTTCGCGGCGCGTATTCCCCGCCCAGGGCCCCCTGGCCTCCCAGGTTCGCCGGCTCTTCTCGCTCACGGGCAGCCTGACGGCCGCCTCGAGGCGCGGCGACGAGGCGCGGGCGTTCACCTTTCACGGCCCGGATTCAGACGCGCTTGCCGACGAGCTACGAGGCGCTCTGACCCGCGCCGCAGAACCGCGGGAGGCCCCGATTCGATGTCCCGAAGGCGATGCGGACGCGGTGCTCGCCAACGGCTGCGCAGTCGTGCTCTTCCACGAGATCCTGTCTCACCCCCTGGAGGCGGGAGTCCGCTCGCCGCTCTCGGGACTTGCGGACGCGCGAGTGGCGATCACGGAGCTCGACGTCAAAGACGACGCAACCCGCCTGGACCTCTTCGGCGGCTACGAGGCGGACGACGAGGGCGTGCGCCCGCGCCCGGTCCGATTGCTGGACGCCGGTCGGCTGGCGGGGCGGCTGACCACTCGCGCCCTCGCCGCCCGGATGGGGCGCGACCCTTCCAACGGCCATGGCCGACGCGCGGAAGCCGGCGATGCGCCGTTGCCCCGCGGCTCCAATCTGATCGTTGCCACTGGCGGAGTGACTCGCGAGGAGATGGCGCGCCGCCTCGGACAGGGCGTCTGGATCGAAGACTTCGAAGCGGGATCCGTGGATCTGGAGAGCGGAAGCTTCCGGCTGCGCTTCCCCCGCGCCCGTCGCGTCCGGCGCGGGCGGCTCTCCGACGAACTCGGGCCGGGCATTCTGGCCGGCGAGATCCTGTCCGTCCTGAAGCGCGTCGAGTCGGGCCTCGGGCGCGAGGCGCACCCCTACCGGCCCCTCGGGTGGTGCGCGCGGGCGGGACAGGTCGTCGCGGTGCAGGGGTGCGCCCCCGACGTGCTGGTCCGCGGGATCACGGTGCGCGCGACCCCATGACGGCGGACGGGATCGCCGCACTTCTCGCCGGACGGGCGCCGGCCGCCTGGGAGCTGTACCTCAAACAGGGCGCCTTGCGAGAAATCGTCCGATCGGCGGCCGACTCCTGCGAGATCTCGCGCCGAGAAGAAGGCTGCGCCGCGCGATGGTGGGATCCGGCGCCGCGATTCGCCGCCGCCGGCAGCCCCGATGCCCTGCGCCGGCTGGTCGGGCAAGGCGATGCGTTGCCCGCGGCCCCCGGTGTGATCCCGACCTGGCCGGAGGGCGTGCGCCCGACCGAGGGACCGCTCGCTCCCCTCGATTCGTGTCCCGATCTCTTCGAGGAGCTCTCACGGTTGGTCGCGGCCGAGTCGCGCGGTGAGGCGAGCCTCTCGGAGCTCGCGATCCGGCAGGGAAGGAGCGTCGAGCGCGTGATGAACGCAGGCGGTCTGGACGTCGCCTGGACCGCGGACGCTCTGACGGGTTTCGCCGCCGCGGTTGGACGCCGCGGCGCACGAGGCTGCGAGGCGCGCACCACGTTTCGCTGGGAGACCGGCCCCGACTTGCCGGCCCTCGCGCGGCGGCTCTGCGATCGCGCGACCCTTCCGCTTTCGGATCGCCCGAGCCCGATCGAGCGCGGCGAGTGGCTGCTCGACGTCTCGGTGACGGCGGCGTTGCTCGCGGGCCTGGCGCCCCTCTTTTCCCGGGACGCCCCGCTGCCCTGGGCGCGACGCGGGACGATGCTCGCGCCCGAGATTTCCGTCGTCGACGACGCGACCGCGCAGGCGCCCTTCGACGGCGAGGGCACGCGCACTCGCAGGGTCGTCCTCGTCGAAGGGGGCACCCTTCGCGGCCGCCTCCACGACCTTGCGTCGGCACGACGAACCGGCTCCCAGTCGACCGGCCACGGCGTCCGCCGCTCCTACCGCACGCCGCCGGTCCGCGCGGCGCGGCGCCTCTTCTTCGAAACGCAACAGCCGGTCCCGGCGCGGGAGCTGCTCGCCTCGGTGCGCCGGGGCCTTTTCGCCTCGGCGCTGACCGCCCCACTGCAGTGCGACCTCGAGAACGACCGCTACGAAGCGCAGTTCACGGGGGTGGCGATCGTGGCGGGCCGGGCGCAGGGCCCCGTCGCGGCGGCCCGGACCCGAGGACGTCTGTCGGAGCTTCTGAGGCGCGTGGCAGCGATCGGCCCGGATCGGGAGTTCTTTCCCCTGCCGGATCCCGTCGGCGGCGCCACCCTGCTCGTCGAGCGCGCTTCGTTCGAGTAGAGGCCCGGTCCTCCCCGCTAGGGCTGCGGCTCGGGCTCGGGCTCCGGCTCGGGCGGCGGCACGGGCTCGGGAGGGATCGGCGTCGGCACCTCAGCCGCGGGCTCTGAGGGGGCCACCGCCTCGCGGCGGCCGGGTCGGACCGAGGCCCGCGGCGGCCGGCCCGCCGAGGGCGGAGGGGCGCGGTTGCCTGCCGCCGGACCGGTCTTGCGGGTCTCGATCGTCTGGGGACCGGCCTCCTCGACGACCTCCTCCGAGGCGAGGGTGCGGTCGACAGGCACCGGACGAAAACGCGCGACGTCGGCGTACGCAGCGTCGTGGTCCAGAGAAGCCCGCGCCATGTCCCGGGGATAGTTGGCCAGAGACGCCAGGCCGATCAGCCGCGAGTCCACGACCAGCGGGTTGCTCCGAGGATCGCGCATGGAATTGTCGATCCGAATGGCCTTGGCATACTCCGCGATCGCGTCGTCGTTGCGGCCCTGCTTCTCGTAGAGGCGCCCGAGCCGGAAGTGCGCCGGCGGGAAGCCGCGGCGCAGATCGATCGCCTTCCTGTAGGCCGATACCGCCTCGGACACGCGGCCTTCCGTCTCCTCGAGCAGTCCCAGATTGTAGGGCGCCACGAAGAAGTGTGGGTCGAGCTCGAGCGCCTTCGTGTACTCGGCGCGCGCCTCCTTGGCGAAGCGGCGCTCCGCCAGCAGGTTTCCGTAGTCGTTGCGCAGAGCGGCGGAATCCGGGTTCTCCGTGACGAGCTTCTCCTGAGCGAGAAGCATTTCATCGAGCGGGTCTCCGGGGATCAGGAACTGGTGAAAGAACGGCTCCCCGGTCTTCCCATCGCCCGATTTCTCCCCGCCGGAAGCGCCGGCCAGCGGCAGCGCGGCCGCGGCAGCCGTCAGGACCCAAACCTTCCATCGATTCGTCATTTTTTCTCCACGGGTCCCGCACCCGCGTCTCGGCGCTTGGCGATCAGCTTGACCTTTCCCTCACGCTCGCCCACTTCGAACACCACGTCTTCGGTCCCGAGCCGCTCCTTCAGGCGCGCCCGTTCGCGCGCCAGCCCCTGCGCAAAGGCTTCGAAGCTGTATGCGTCCATGCTCTCCCCCCGCGCTCGCCGCGCCGCGACGTAGGCCTCGTAGACGCGGCGGTCGACGCCGGCACGCTCCTCCGACTGTTCTACGGAAGCGGAGGCCGCCGCGTTTGGGGAGGGCGACCGAGTAGGGAAGGAGGTCCCGGCAAAGGAGCCGGAGGCTCCCGGAACGAAATGGCCGTAGAGACCCGGTCTCCGCCCGGATTCCTTCTCGCCCTGCAGCCGGTCCCACCGTTCGACGAGAGCCGCATAGCGGCCCTGGAGCGTCGTGAACTTGTAGCGGTCCGCCGCCGCATCGAAGGTCACCCCTGAAAGGCGTCGGATCATCTGCTCCACGCGCTTGCGGCTATCCGAGGGAGGCTTGGAAGCGGAGCCGTAGAGAAAGGCGTCATATTCCGCGTTGACGCGATGAATCGCCTCTTCCAGGACCTGCAACTCGCGCTCCCACGCCACGGAACTATAGTAAGGGACGTGCGACCGAAGACATGCGCCCGAAGACGGCCCTGAGCCAGGAAACGACCCAAATGCCGGCCGTGACTCGCCCTCCGTCGATGGATTCCCTACTCTCCTCCGGGCTCGCTCAGGAGCCTCTCCGGCTCTACGGGCGCACCGCGGTGAAGGAGGAGCTCCGCAGGGCCATCGAAGGCGGTCGCTTCGATCGGCCGGAGGCGCTGATCGAGGCGGCGAAGGAGGCCCTCGCCCGGAGATTCGCCCCGACCCTCGCCCCCGCCGTCAACGCGACGGGCGTTCTCCTGCACACGAATCTCGGCCGCGCGCCCCTCGGCGAACCGGCGCGGGAAGCCCTGCGGGCAGTCGCCGCCGGCTATTCGACGCTCGAGTACGAGGCGGCCACCGGTCGTCGGGGGAAACGCCAGGACCACGTCCGCCCTCTGGTGCGCGACGTCTTCGGCGTGCCGGACGGTCTGGCCGTGAACAACAACGCGGCGGCGCTGCTGCTCGCCCTGACGGCACTCGCCCGGGGCCGCCAAGTGCTCGTCTCGCGCGGCGAGCTCGTCGCCATCGGAGGCTCGTTCAAGATTCCCGAGATCCTCGAGGCCTCGGGGGCGAGGCTCGCGGAAGTCGGAACGACCAACCGAACCACGATCGACGACTACCGGCGGGCGCTGACGCCGGAATCCACGATGATCCTGACGGTCCATCCCTCCAATTACGAGATCCGTGGATTCACGGCCCGCCCGGCGCCGGAAGAGGTCTCCGCGCTCGCCCGGGAGTCCCGCATTCTCTGGCTCCACGATCAGGGGACGGGTTGCGTCGAGCCGCTCGACGAATTCGGCGTCGCCGGCGAGCCGACCGTGGCGGATTGCCTCGCGGCGGGGGCCGACCTGGTCAGTTTTTCCTGCGACAAGCTCCTCTCCGGACCCCAGGCGGGGCTGATCGTCGGGCGGGCCGAAGCGGTCGCGTCGCTGGCGAGCCATCCGGTGGCGCGCGCCGTGCGGCCGGACAAGCTGACCCTGGCGGCCCTGGCCGCGACGCTGTCGTGCTGGAAGCGAGGAAGTTGGCGCGAGTTGCCCATCTACCGGGCGGCCGCGCGCAGCCTGGCGGAGCTCGAGCGGCGCGGCGGCGTCCTGGCGGCGGCGGCCTCCGGAGGCCTGCTCGAAGTCCGCGTCGAGGCCTCGCAGGCGATGTTCGGAGGCGGCACGAGCCCCGAAAAGCGTTTCGCTTCGCGCGCGCTGGCACTCGCCCACGGACGTTTCGGGGCCGACGAGCTCGCGGAGCGGCTGCGCGGCCGCCTGCCCCCGATCGTCGGGCGGGTCGAAGAAGGCCGACTCTGGCTCGACCTGCGTACCGTGGAGCCCGGGGAAGACAGGGAAATTGCGGCGGCGCTCGCCGAACTGCGATAATTCGTCCGTGACCGCGCGCCGCAGGCTCCTCGTCGCAGGGTTGCTCGCCGCGGCGGCGGTGCTCTCGGCGAGCGCCTGTCACAAGAAGGGCGCCGGGCCAGAGAAGCAATCGCCGGGCTTCGAACGACGTCCCTACACTCCGATCCCACCGCCCCCCACGCGCACCCTGAAGCCTGGGGAGCCGACACCTCCGCCAAGGCTGCCCGAGTAGACCGTCGCTCCGGCTGGCTCGGGGCCTGCGACTGCGGGCGCACCGGCGAGCGGATGCGGGCTCGGCCGCTCGCCTGGTCCCTTGCTGTGCCTCCGCTCCCGCATCGCGAACCTCCTTCCTCCTTCGTCGGGAGACTCTTCGCGATGCGAAGCTGATGTTTCTCACACGTTTGATTTGAGACGACGTTCCTGACCGAGACAAGAGGCCACTTTCGCTTCGCGGCGCGAGGAGTCTCCCGAGGGGAAGCGAGAGAGAAGCCTCGCGCCGCGGGAGCGAGCGCGCAGCGAGGGATCCGGCGGCCGATCGAGGCCGCCCCGCATCCGGCCGAGTCGACCGCCGGTGCGCCCACAGGGCGCAGATCCCTCGCAAGCGCGAGCGACGGTTAGGGCGCGGCTTCGTCCTCCGCGTTCGCGGAGGCATCGGTTGCCGGTGCCTGCAGGCATCCCTCGAGCTTCGCCTTCTGCTCGGGCGTGAGCATGCCCGCGACCTGCTCGCCGACAGAACGCAGCGTCTCCGCCAGAGCCTCGAGGCTTGCCCGCAACGCCAGGAAGTCCTGCCCCACGATACAGGCATCTGCCGAGGACCCGGCTGCGTCGGTTCTCAATTTCTGCCGCGCTTCACGGGCCGCCCGTGCGTCCGACTGAATCGCCGGCCTCGCCGCTTCGAGGATGCCACGCACCGCCGTTCTCTGAGAATCGTCGAGGTCTAGGATCTGAAGGCACTCGGAGACATGCCGCAACCCGGCATGGCGGTCCGCGGGCCGGTTTGCTGCCGGCTGGACAGCCAGGCGCGCCTGCGCGAGGGCGGGCGAGGCGCCGACGAGGAGAAGCACCACTGCTCGAGAGACTTGGGTCAGGCACCGCCGCATGAAGACCTCCTTGACCGTCGGGTCGGCCCGGTTGCCGGGCTCAACCCGGATAGACGCGCCGGGAACGGATCGGTTTACCGAGCGAAAGAACGCCTTCTACGCCCCATCTAGTCCATGCTCGCGCAGCTTGGACTCGAGCTTTCGGGGCGTCAGCCCGAGCGCCTCCGCCGCCTCGGTGCGGTCTCCGCGGGCTCGGTCGAGGGCTCGGGTGAGCCAGAGGCGTTCCGCGGTGCGCGCCGCCCTTTCGCGAACCTCTTCCAGGGTAGCGCCTGCAGGCAGCGGCTCCGCAGCCTGCTCGGGAGAGAGCCTCAGGTGTCTCTCGGCGATCGGGCCGTCGTCGGAGAGGATGATGGCCCGCTCGAGGCAGTTGCGCAGCTCTCGGACGTTGCCCGGCCATTCGTACGCGCGCAGGCGATCGCGGGCCGCGGGCTCGAGGACGACCGGCTTCTTCTTGAGCTCTCTCGGCAACTGGACCAGGAACCAGTCGACCAGCGGCTCGATGTCCTCGGGTCGCTCCCGCAAGGCCGGAATCCGGATTGGAAACACGCGCACCCGGTAGAAGAGATCTTCCCGGAAGGCGCCCTGCGAGACGAGCCGGTCGAGGGGGCGGTTGGACGCCGCGATGATTCGAACGTCCACCTCGATCGAGGCCGTTCCCCCGACGCGGTGGAAGGACCTCTCCTGGAGAACCCGCAGGAGCTTGGCCTGTGTCGCCGCCGTGAGTTCCCCGATCTCATCGAGGAAGACGGTGCCCCTCTCGGCAAGCTCGAACTTCCCCAGGCGCCTTGCCGCGGCCCCGGTGAAGGCACCCCGCTCATGTCCGAACAGCTCGCTCTCGAGCAGAGTGTCGGGAATCGCCGCGCAGTTGATTGCCACGAACGGATGCTCCCGCCGCGACGAAAGCATGTGGATTGCGCGCGCGAAGAGCTCCTTGCCCGTGCCGCTCTCTCCCTCCAGCAACACCGTCGCGTCCGTCGCGGCGACGCGTTCGGCTTCCTCCCGGACGGCGCGAAGAGCCGCGGACTCTCCCACGATCTGCGGCATCTGGCGCGAGGCGGCCTCGGCGAAAAGGAGCGACTCGCGTTCCCGGCTGCGCCGCTCGATCGCCCGCGCGACGAGAAGCCGCAGAAGGTCCGGGTCCACGGGTTTGGTGATGAAGTCCTCGGCCCCCTTCTTCATGGCGGCGACCGCGGTTTCGATCGAGCCGAACGCCGTCATGACGACGACGGGAAGCGTCGGATCCGCGGCCCGGGCCGCTTCGAGGACCGCCAGGCCGTCGGCCCCCGGCAACCGCCAATCCGTCAGGACCACGTCGACGCGCTCTCCCGACCGCAGGCGCTCGACCGCCCGCGCGCCGTTGTCGAGCCCGACCACGTTCCATCCCTCCGCACGCAGCATCTCCTCGAGCATGGCGCGCAGGGAGTCCTTGTCCTCGACGACCAGGACGGATGGCATTCGGGACCTAGGGTAGCGCGGTTGTCGGGAAACCGCGAGGCGGAGCCCGAGGGCGACGGAACCGGAAGACCGAAAACCGGGCGCCGAAAACTATTCGGGCGGCTTGGGCTGGTTCTCGGGAATGGCTGCGCCCGGAATATAGCCGTTCTTGCCGTCGGCGGGCCGTTCCGTCGAAGCCGCCGCTGCCGGGGCGGCGTAAAGGGTCCCGTTCCCGAACGGTGTCGGCACCGGGGCCGGCGGGCGCGCGGCCGCCGCCCTCGTCGCGGGCGCCGGGGACCCTCCGGGCGTGGAGGCCGGGGCACCGCTTGCGGGCGCGGCCTCTGCGGGCGGAGCCTGCGAGACCCAGCGAGGAGAGAAGCGCATCGTCCCGACGACGCGGCTGCCCACCGGAATCGTGGCCGAAAAATTCACGGAGCGTCCCGGCTCGATGGTGCCGTTTGAGATGCTCGCCTCCGTGGAGTCGATGGCCTGGCCTTTTTCGTCGATCGGCGTCACGGTCAGCCGCGTGCTGAGCGCCGCGGCAGTGCCGAGGTTGCGCAGCGTCCCCTTGACGATGAGGTTGTCGCCGCTCTTCGACTGCGTGTAGTCCGCGATGTCGACGCGGGCTCCGGTGCCGCCCTGGCTCGACTCCTGCTTTTCCTCGCCTTCGGGGCCTCCGGGCTCCAGGTAGTGCCCCACGTCGGCGTCGGTGACTTTGACCCGTGCGGCAGGCGCCCCCCGCGTGGCGCGGGCGGCCTGGGCCGGCGTCTCGGGCGCCGGCGCGGCCGCAGGCGCCTTTGCCGGCGCGGCGGCGGCCGCCCTCGCCGCAGCCGTCGCCTTCGCGTCGATCTCGGAGGCCGGGACCGAAAGGAGCGTGCCGTCCTTGCGCGTCATCAGGATGTTGTTGCCCTGCTTGACGGGAGGTTGTTTCAGGTCGATTCGCGTTCCTCCGCGCAGCACCACGACGTCCGATGCCGCAGCGGCTGCCGCGCAGAAGGCCATCAGGAGGGCGAGCCGAAGGGTCTTCATTGCTCCTTCCAGTTCTCGTTGATGGTGGACAGGTCCGCCGGAACGATCTCGGGCGGCGGCATGAACTTGTCGTCCCGCAGGAACATATTCGTCGTCGTGCCGTCGGACAACGTGATCTGCGACTCGTTGGTCAGACCGGGTCCGAGGTCCGCCCGGTAGTCGGCAAACGTGCCCGTCGGCGCACTGGCATTGTACCCGGGATTCCCGTTCAGGAAGAAGAACCGGTAGCGGTACGAGTTGCCGTTGGTCGTACAGGGACTGGTCGAGTCGGGTGTGAACGTGATCAGCGTGAGGTAACCCTGGGTCGAAAGCACCGAGGAAATCGTCTTCTCGTTCAAGGTCGCAAAGTCGAGGAGGAAGCCCTCGTTGTCCGTGCCGGCGCCGGCTCCGGTGGGCGTGACCCCTCCGGTCGGCGTCAGGTTGCGCAGGTCTCCCTCGTGAAGGGTGGTCGATTGTCCGCTGTCGATGACGTAGTAGAAGCGTTGGACCGCAGTGTTCTGGCGCGCGAGCTCTGCCCGGTCGCCCGTGCCGAACGCGACTCCCAGAGACGGCCGCAGGCCGCCGCTGATGTAGATGAGCGCGGCGTCCTGGAAGATCGGCTCGATCGGCTGCGTCGAAGGCGTCGTCCCATCGCTCGTCGAGGCGTCGTAGAGCAGGAACGGGCGGTATCCGCTGACGGTCTGGGAAGCGGTGTCGCAGTTGTTGCAGATCCCGCGCGAAGCCGACGAGTCCGGTGTCAGATCGACGCGCCACATCCGGCCATTGACATCGCCGATGTATGCGATATCCAGGTAGCCGTCGTCGTCGAAGTCCACGACGGCCGGCGCCGCGGGCTCCGGCGCAAAGTCGACCACCCCGACACTGCTGTCGTCTCCGTCGGAAAGCTTCGAGAGGATCTGCCCGGTCTCGATGTCGACGATGTAGAGCGAGCGGCCGGCGGTGGCCTGTCTCGCCGGGCAGGTGGGCGGGCAGGCCTGGTCGGCCAGGAGGATCGAATCGCCCGGTCGGAAGGTCGGATCGAAGCCGCCTCCGAAGATCGCCACGTATTTGTCCTTGGGCGTGCCGGCGTCGAGCACCCGGATCCGACCCACGGTCGGCCGCGACCAGGTCTGTCCCATCCGCGGGATCGAGGTGTCGGTGAGCTCCCACATCACCTCGGGGTAATTGCGCGAGACGACGGTGCCCGCCGTGCAGCCCGTGCCGCCGCCGCCGTTCAAGCAGTCCGGCGCGCTGTCCTTGTTCGCCGTCTTGATGCCCTGCGCGTCGATCTTGTCGGGCTGTGTCACGTCGAGCGCGAACACAGAGTCGCCGCCCTGGCGGAGCGTGCCGACGACGACGCTGCGCCAGATGCGCTCGGCAGGCGTCGGATTTCCGTTGTTGGCCGGATCGACGAACACGTCGCCCTTGCCCATCGAGCCGTCCAC
Organism: uncultured Acidobacteriota bacterium; assembly: GCA_963801275.1. GTDB lineage: Bacteria > Acidobacteriota > Thermoanaerobaculia > UBA5066 > Gp7-AA6 > DATBFU01. Next base: position 1,425,725 of record CAWDEF010000001.1, read on the forward strand.
GAAGTACTGCGGTCGGCCCGGGATGTTCAGGAGAGCCGGGAAGTTGCCGTTCATGATCCCCGACGGAGCGTAGGCGAAGATCTCGCGACCCGTGCCGAGGTCCCAGGTGTCGTCGAAGGTGCCGCCGTTGTCGCGGTCCCACACGCCGGCGTCGAAGCCGTGCAGGAACCCGTCGTTGGCGCCCACGAGGAGGACCTTGCGGCGGTATTTCTGCAGGTCGGCGAAGGTCGCGTAGTTGTTCAGGTTCGCCGACAGGTACTGGAAGTACCGGGGCGGACCGAGCACCAGCGGCTCGGAATGGAAGATGTCTCCCAGCTTGTGCGCGTAGCCCTTGGGATCAGATTCGCCGTCGGTCTGGAATTGCGGGGCCGTGCCAGGAGGCGGCGTGTCGTCCTGGAAGAAGTACGAATACTTCTGCTGTTCCCCGGTGCCCGGGCCAATGACCGGTCCCGGCGGCGCCACGCTCGGCTGGTTCAGGACCTCATCGCGGCTGCCGTTGCTCGTCATGCCGCCGCGCAGGAAATCCACGACCAGCTTCGTCTTGAGTTGGTCGGCGGCCGCCGCGGGATTGAGCCCCATGGCGGTGATGAGCGCGTTGGCGCACGTGCCGCTCGGACAGAAGAAGTCCTGGCGCGTCCGCGGAATCAAGGTACCCGTGGACCAGACCATCTTGCGGCCTGGCCAGACCGTGATCTCGGGCGCCTTGGGAGCAAACGGGCCGACCACGGCCGCGCCCGGCGCCATGTTCGCCACCGGATCCGTGAAACCGAGCACGCGCGCGGCATTCCACACGGGCTTTCGGTCGAACGGGTTGGCGTCGTTGGGCGTCGACTCGTCGGGGTACCCGCCCGTGCCTCCGACGGAGGGCGTCGGAGTGGGCGTGCCGGGGCCCGGCGTGGCCACCGGGGCCGCGACGACGGGGATCGTGCCGTTCGAGTCGAGTCGGTAGCTCTTGAGGGAACCCGTCCAGATCGCCCACTGGGACAGTGTGCCGTCGGTGTTCTTGTGGCTCGGGATCACCGCGCCGATCTGCGCGGTGTCGGAGCCGAGGCCGCCGGCGAATCCGGGCACGCTCGGAGCCGCGAACGAGTTCTCGTTTCGCTTGAAGTTCAGGATGCTCTGCAGCGCGTTCTGCAGGTTCGTGCGGTTGGTCACGCCAAAGACGCGGCCCCGGCGCGAGGGGTCCGTTGCGCTGCTGCTGTTGTCCGCGATGCAGGTCAGACGCGGGTCGTTCGGATCGAGACCCAGGCCGACGACGAACACGGGCACCGCGTCCACCGGGACCGACGAGTCGATGGCATGCGCCGCCGCACGGGCGCCGGCCGGGCTTTCCGGCAGGAGGAGCGCGCCCAGGTCGCCGGCGGGGCCGTTTCCGGTCGGGCCGCCCGCGCACGGATTCCCGAAGCACTCCTCCAACCCGTCGGTCAGAAGCACGATGACGTAGTTGCGGCAGTTGATCGCCGGATCATCCGTCAGCGGGAAGACCGCATTGACGAAGTAATCGTAGGCGTCGTGGAGTGCTCCCGCGAGCGGCGTTCCGGGCGCCGTGACGACGACGTTGCGGGCGTTCTCCTCCAGGCGGTACTCCGACATGTGCGTCGCCGAGGAGTCGTAACTGACGACCGATGAGGCGAAGCGTAGCAGCCGCTTGATGACCGGCACGCTCGGCGTGTCGCTGGCGATCCAGTCGCGCGGGAACGGCACGACCGGCCAGTCGCCCGCGCCGGGAGGCGGCGCCGCCACCGGATACGGGTTGTAGCCGGTCGGCGCGGAATCGATGTTCTTCGCGATGCCGCCGCAGTCCTGCAGGTAGACGTCGCACGGGTTGGCCAGCGGCGGGAACGGGCAGGAGATGCCGCCGAAGGCGTCGTTGGGGAACTGCTGGTCGCGCTGCATGGGCACGTCGCCGTCGAAAATCGCCGCGAACATGCCCTGATTGTGCCGGTCGCCCATCCCCGAGGCGTCGGGCACGCCGTCGGCATCGTTGTCGGGAGTCGTGGGCTGGGAACCCCAGGGCGGATTGCCGGTCACCGAGTCGTCGGCCTGGTAGATCCCGAGCCCGACGCCGAGGTCGAAGAGGTCTCCCCGGCGGTAGCGGATCTGAACGGAGTTGCGCAGCGTGAGCGTGGGATCCGGATCGGCCTGCGGGTCGTCGAAGCCCCGGTCAGCCGTCGGAAGCGGGCTGGGATCCGGTTCGCCGTCACCATCCAGGTCGAGGAAGGCGCAGAGCTTGGTCGAATCGTAGGGGCACTCACCGCACAGGATCGGATCCGTGGTCAGCCCTCCCGGGATGCCGACGCAGGGTGTCGCGGGGGGCGGCAGGGGCGGAGGCGGAGGCGCCATCGCGAGCAGGCCGCGCAGGGCGGGCGACAGCCAGTTGGCGATCGCCGGCAGGACGCTTGCGACCGGGAAGCGGCCGAGCGGCAGAACGATGGGAGTCGGGGTCGGCGTCGTCGACGGCTTCGGCGTGTTTGTCGGGTTCGGCGTGTTTGTCGGGTTCGGCGTGTTTGTCCGCGTCGGCGTTCTCGTGGGCGTCCGGGTATTCGTCGCCGTCGGCGGGATCGGAGTGTTGGTCCGCGTCGGCGTTCTCGAAGGCGTGAAGGTGCGCGTCGAGGTTGCCGTATTCGTCCGCGTGAAGGTCCGCGTCGGCGTGTTCGATCGCGTGAACGTCCGCGTGGCAGTCGGCGGGATGGGGGTGTTGGTCCGCGTCGGCGTTCTCGAAGGCGTGAAGGTGCGGGTAAACGTCGCCGTATTCGTCGGCGTGTTCGATCGCGTCGGCGTGTTCGTCCTCGTGGGCGTGTTCGTCCGCGTCGGCGTGAAGGATGGCGTAAACGTGCGCGTGAAGGTCGGAGTGAGCGAGGGCGTAAACGTCCGCGACGGGGTAAACGTCCGGGTGAACGTCGGCGTGTTCGTGCGCGTGCTGGTCCGCGTCGGGGTCCGGGACGGCGTAAACGTGTTCGTCCGCGACGGGGTCAGAGTGATCGTCGGCGTGTTCGTCCGCGTCGGCGTGTTCGTCCGCGTCGGCGTGTTCGTCCGCGTCGGCGTGTTCGACGGCGTCCGCGTGTTCGTCGGCGTCCAGGTGTTCGTCGGCGTCGCCGTCACAGAGGGCGTGGCCGTCGAGGTCCGCGTGTTGGTCCGCGTGGGCGTCGCGGTCCGCGTATTGGTGGCCGTCGGCGTATTCGACGGGGTACGGCTGAACGAGGGCGTGGCGGTCGGCGTGGCCGGCGGACCGTACTCGTCCACCTGGACGATCAGGTCCGTGTCTCCGTAGTTGCCCGCCACCACCTGCATCCGGAGCTCGAAGCCGGGCTTGTTGGGGTTTCGGTAGATCACGAGGCCCTGGGCGAGCCCCTTGGGCCCGAAGGCGCCGCGCCAGGTCCCCGGCTCCGGAGGATTCGGCTTTCCGGCCGTGACACCCGGCACGCCCACGGGCAGACCGTAGGGGAAGCGGATGTCCGCCACCTCTCCGGTCGACTGGGGGGGCTGCGCCTTAGCGTAGTTGTGCATCACCTTGTGACCGAACTGCAGAAACCGTCCCTGCTGGATGTCCGGGTAGTCGTCGGGACTGAACTCCGTGTCGATGCTCGCTCCGCTCGGATCGATCGAGTCGGCGAAGTAGAGCCACTCGAGGCCGCCGTTCTCCAGAACCTGCCCCGCCGTCTGCGCCCCGCCGACCGGGTCGCCGAAGGGGCCGGTCTGCGCAGCGCCGAAGGTCTGGTTCGGGTTTCGGTAGTAGGCGAAGGCCCAGTTGACGCCGACGGCATTGGTCATGACCTGGCGCAGCACGCTCTTGGCCACGCCGATCTTCGAGCCCTCGACGTTGAAGGTCCCCTGCGGATACAGGAAGTCGTCCATGTAGGCCGGCAGCCGGAAGCTGTCGGAGAACTCGTTGTCCATCGAGTGCGAGGAGTCGAGGATCACGAGGACGTTCGTGTTGGCGCCTGCATTGGCCTGCAGGAGCTGCCGATCGTCCGGCCGCGCGGGGGCGGCGATCAGAAACGCCAGAAGCCAGGCGACGCCGGCCTTGTGCCGGTTCGCGAAGTCCTGGACGCCGCGGGAACGGGTTCGGTCGCTCATGGCAGCTCCTAGAAGGGAATGTCCTCGGGCATGGGCCCGAGCTCGACGTTGGCAACCAACGCCCTCGAGTACTGCAGGATGGCGTCGTTCTGGCCGCCCTGCGAGCGCACCTCGAAGGAATAGATCACCCGCTTGTTCTTCCCCTCCTTGTCGTCATAACCGGGAGCCGGACGCCGTCCCACCTTGCTCGGATGCATGACGCGAACCTGGATGTCGGTTTCCGTCGCATCGCCCGTAAAGAAGCCCAGCGCCCCGTGCCGGTGGCTCGGGAGCTGGAAGAGCACTGTTCCGAAGGGATTCCCCGAGAACTCCGGACGCGCCATGAACGGGACCGGGTCGTGCATCTGCGCGGTGGCCCAGCGGATTCCGGCGTCGGAGGCGTAAAAGGCCCGGTTGATCGACCACTCGTTGGCTGCGATGCGCGATTCCGTGCTCGTGATGAGCATCAGCGCGATCCCGATGACCGTCAGGATGGCGAGCACGAGGATCGCCACCACCAGGGCGGCGCCCCGTTCATTCTCACGGCTGCCCGGCAGCCTTCTCATCGCGTCAGCTCTCATTGGCGTAGTTGCGCAGGTTGATCTTCAAGGTCTGGATCCGACGCCGGTAGTGCGGCTCCGGAGGCGGCGTCGGATAGATCGCGGTATCCGGATACGGGGCCCGGATCGTGACCGGCGAGTTCATGATCCGAAAGCCGAGCGAGCCGTCGGCGCGGTAGGTCGGATCCGGATCGCGCCCCTTCGCGACGAGCGAGATCATCACGCCGTGAAGCGTCGGGCAGTGGGCAGCCGGCTGCGGACCCCCGTGGGCAAAAGGCGGAGAAGCCGACGACGCCGTCGTGTCCTGCTGGAACTGGTCCGGAGTGACGGGCGTCTCGCCCGGCACGTTGGGCACCCACTCGTCGTCGTCGACGGCGGTCGACACGTCCGGGTCCGGGTCGTCCGGCGGCGCCGGAGTGCTGAACCGCGTCAGGCGGCCGTCGGGAGGATACCCCGGCACGAATCCGTCGACGCCATAGGCGACCTGCATGTCCTCGACGTCGTCGGCGATGCGGATCACGTCAAAGCTTGCCCCGCGGCGGATCCCCTCCGCGAGCCCCGGGTGCGCCGGGTCGGTGTTGTCGACGAAGAAGACGAAGTCGTCCAGAACGCCCGCGCCCCGCAGCGGGTTCTTGATGGGCGACGGGAAGTTGTAGCCGAGCAGCGTGGCGGGGTCCTGGGGGTTCTCGTTGTCGAACTCGATGACCCGGAAGCCGCCGGACGAGTAGGAAAAGTCGACGCTTCCGAAGGTCTGCGACGTGGCGATGCTGGTGGGGGCGGTGATGACGCCGACGTTGTACAGGGCCTGGGGATACCGCTGCGGCGTCGGGATGCCCGAGCACCCGGAGTGGATGTCGATGTTGGAGGCGACGAGGACCATCATCGGGGCGCCGGAGGAAGCGCCCGCCGTGTAGGCGTCGATCGCGTCGAACTGCGGCCGGTTGCCGGCATCGTGATTGACGTGTCCCAGATTGGTCGTGGCCTTGACGTCAACGGGCACCTGGCCGACGCACGTGTTGTCGGCGCTCTGGCAGCCGTTGGCGTTATCGCTGTCGAAGGCGAGCAGCGGCGACTGGAGGACGCCCCGCACCTCGATCATGTCGGTGCCAGGCCGCACGGGCACGGCCGTCCCCTGAAGATTCGTCACGGTCGTGCCCGATCCCACGTTGTCGAAGGAGTTCGCAGGGGTGTTGACGACCGAGATTCCCGACAGCTCCGGATCGTTGGAGTTCAGGACGGCCTGCGTGACGAAGAGGCCGCCCGAGCCGGCCATCCGGATCGCCCGCGTCATCTGGTAGATCCCGTAGCGAACGGCCCCCTGCGCGTCGGCCACGTCCTGCTCGCTCTTGTTGATCCGCGCGCTCGCGTCGAAGACCGCGAGGATCCCGAGCATCGCGACGGAAAGCAGCAGCACGACGATGATCATCTCGACCAGCGTGAAGCCGGCGGCCGCGTGGTGGCGTGTCATGGATCCACCACGGACAGGTTCGTGGCCGGGTTGGGATTCGTCAGGATCCCGGAGACCCGCGCCATGCGGGCCCCGATCCCGAGGTGTCCCTGCCCCGTCTCCACGGTCACGTCGACGCGCTTGTAGTTGTAAGGCTGGCCCGAACCGGTGATGCGGATCGGGACGAAGGGCGCGTTGACCGCCACGGTGCCGATGTCGTCGGCCGGGATCTGATACTGATGGACCTCGTAGGTCCGGCGGAACGGATTCGGGATCGTCGCCGGCGTCGGCGGAATCGGCGCGGGAAGCAGCAAGGGCAGGTCGTTGGCGTAGCTTCCCGGCTGCAGCTGCGGATCGTTGAACGGAAGATTCATCAGCTGTTCCAGCCGGTCCCGCGCCAGGTTGTGGATCGAGGTGTACTCGTTGGCCGAATAGTTGGATTTCACGCTCGCGATGAAGAGCGGCGCGATTCCGAGCAGGATGAAGCCGAGCAGCGCCACGGCGATCAGGAGCTCGACGAGCGTGACGCCCGACTCGGCGCGGCGGTTCTTCATTGCCACACCGTCGGGGTCACTTCGACCCGGCCTCCCGAGTTGACCCGGATCTCGATGCGATTCATGTTGGTCGCGCCGACCGGGCCCTCGACCGTATAGATGGCGGGTGTGGGCGCGGTGAAGTTCGCCAGCCGCCCGTCGCCGCCGAAGGTCACAATTCCTCCCGCCGCAGACGGCGTCGCGTAGAACTGCGCGGCCTTGGCGGGAATCTGGAGGATTTGCGGGGCGGGCGTCGGCGTCGGCGCGGGAGGATTAGGCTCGATCGTCTGCAGCTCGATCGGCGGGTTGACGGAGGAGATGACCACGCTGACCTGCTGGTTGCGCTTGACGGCCTTCATGCGCGCCGCCAGGAGGGTCGTCTGGATCTCCAGCGCCGCGCTCTTGATCTGATTGCGCTTGTGGAGCCTGACGAGCCAGGGCGCGGCGACTAGAGCCATCATGGCGATCAAGGCCATGACGACCGTGAGCTCGATCATCGAGAACCCCTGCCGTCTTGCGGATACACGAAGCCGGATCATTCGGGCCGCTAAGGAGCGATTCGCATGCCCGATCTGATCTACTTTTGTAAGGCCTTTATTTCCAATGTAATAGAGGAATGACGGAAGTGCGGCCGTAACTCACTTGCCCAAATTGCGTTACCTTGCGTAACGCTCCCGGACCTGCACGAAAGGGCCGATTTCCAAGCTCGTCGTAAAGGCCGGGGGGCATGGAAACGACGCTCGAGGGACCTACCGCCCCTCTCCGCCGCCATCCGCCCGCTTGGGGGGTAAACTGTTCAGAACATATCCATGTGGAGAAAGCGAAGGGCCCTCGCGGCGGAAACGCGCGCGTTGCTGGCGAAGCTCAAGTCGCACGGCTGGCGCAGCGATGCCGAGCGCGACGACCTGCTGCGGCGGCTGGAGGCCGCGGGCGAGCTCGCTCCCGAAGAGATCGGCTGGGCCGCGGCGGACGCCGACGCCGTCCTGCGGGAGAAGGCCCTCTCCTGGCTGCGCCGCTTCCCTTACGAAGACGCCTCCGAGGCGCTCTTTCCGCTGCTCGCCAGCCGCTCGGAACCCGTGCGCCGCGCGGCGATGCAGGCCCTCGAAGCCCTGGCGGGCGCCGCGTTCCCCGAAAAGATGCTGTCGTACCTGGAGCACCGTGACCCGGCCGTCGTGCACGCGGCGCTCGACTACGGGCGGCGCAATCCCTCCGAGCGGCTCCTGCCGGGTGTCGCAAAGGCGATCGGCTCGACATCTCCTTCCGTGCGCCGGAAGGCCTTCTCGATCGTCGAGAGCCTCGCCGCGACCTCGCCGCGGGCAGCGCTTCTGGCGGGACGGGCGCTCGAAGACGAGGACGAAGAGCTCCGGTACCGGGCCATCGGCATCCTCGCCAAGCACCCGAACGAAGCCCATGCGGCGCCCCTGCTCAAGCATTGCCACAACGAATCGCCGCGCGTCCAGGAAGCCGCCGTCGCCGCGCTGACGCCACTGCTCGCGCGCCCGGACGCGGCCTTCCATCCGGAGATCCTGCCGCTCTTGTCCGACAGCAACCCGAAGGTGCGGCAGTTCGCGGTCAAGGTCCTCCGGTCCCAGACGCCCCAGAGGGTCGCCGAGGCGTTTCTGCAGACATTTCGCGGCGCGTTCGGAAACGTGCGCGAGCGCAGCATCCAGGCGATCGCCGAGCTCGATCCGAATTTTCTGAAGACCCTCCTCGCCCAGGATCAGAACCCGGATCCGGGTATCGCCTCGCTGGCCGCCTCGATCGCCGTCTCGATCGACTCCCCCGAGGTCGTGCCCCACTGCATTGCCTACCTCGACGGGGACGATTTCTGGCTGCGGGAGCGGGCCGCGCGGCGGCTCGCCGAGCTCAAGGAGCCGCGCGCGCTGCCGCATCTCCTGGGGCTGCTCGAGAACCCGGAATCGAATCTCTCGGCGGCCAACGCGCTCGGCTACTGGGGCACGCCGGAAGTCCTGCCGGGTCTGCTCGCCGCCTACAAGAAAGGCGCCGCGGACCTGAGGCTCGAGATCCTCGACGCCTTCGCCAAGATCCCGGACCCCCGCGTGCCGGCCCTTCTCGAGTCGATCGTCAAGGCCGACCCGGACCCCCTCGTCAAGGAAAAGGCCGCGCGCGTCGCGGCCGCGAGGGCGGGAGGCGCGGCACCGGTGATCGAGGCGGCGGGCGCCTCGCGGCGCGAGTTCCAGCCGGTCGACTTCTCCTCCAACCCCAGGCCCTCCTTGAACGATCTGCTGCGGCACGCACGGGCCGTGCGCGCCTCCGACGTTCACCTGGCGGCGGGCACGTTGCCCCACATGCGCGTGCACGGGGTCCTCTCTTCCCTTCCGCTGCCCGAGATCTCATCCGAGCAGATGGAGGCCTGGATCATGCCCATCCTCTCGCCCGAGCGCCGCAAGCGCCTGGCCGAGGCGCGGCAGATCGACTTCTGCCACAAGGACCCCGAGCTCGGCCGCTTTCGCACGAACGTGTTCTTCCAGCGCAAGGGGGCCAACGCCGTCCTCCGCCTGATTCCGGACGAAGTGCCCGCCCTTTCGGACATCGAGCTTCCGGAGAGTCTCTGGGAGCTGACGACCTATTCCCAGGGCCTCGTGCTCGTCACGGGCCCGGCGGGCTGCGGCAAGACGACGACGCTCGCCGCGCTGATCGACCGAATCAACGAGACGCAGAAGTCGCACATCCTGACGATCGAAGACCCGATCGAGTACGTGCACACGGGCAAGCTCGCCCTCGTGAACCAGCGTGAGGTGCCGACGCACACGGCCTCCTTCGCGCGGGCTCTGCGCCAGGCGCTGCGAGAAGATCCGGACGTCATCCTCGTGGGCGAGATGCGCGACCTCGAGACGATCGCCCTCGCCATCACCGCGTCCGAGACGGGCCACCTCGTGCTCGCCACCCTCCACACGACGACGGCCTCCTCGACGGTGGACCGCATCATCAACTCGTTTCCGCCCGACCAGCAGGGACAGATCCGGATGATGATCGCGGACTCACTCAAGGCGGTAATCTCGCAGGCCCTCTTGCCGCGTCGCGACGGCTCGGGACGGGTCGCCGCCTTCGAGATTCTGCGCAACACCGCCAACGTGGCGGGCCTGATCCGCGACGGCAAGACGTTTCAGATTCCGACGGCGATCCAGACCGGGGCGGCCGCCGGAATGCTCATGATGGACGCCGCGCTGCAGCAGCTCGTGCAGAAGGGCTCGATCGACGCCCGCGTCGCCTACGACCATGCCCAGCGCAAGGAGGCCTTCGAATCCATGCTGGCAGCCGAAGAGGGCAGCGCCGCATGAGCGTCGCCGCGGGAGCCCCCGCCGAGCGGGCCGCCAGCAGCCGGATCGACCGCTTTCTCGCGATCCTCCCGGCCCGAAACGGCTCGGACCTGCACCTGGCCGTGGGCTCGCCCCCGATCCTGCGCCTCGACGGCGAGCTCGAGCGCAGCCGCTACCGCGACATCACGCCGGCCGACTACGAGAACCTCGTGCGGCCGATCACGCCGCCGCGCCTCTGGGAAACGTTCCTCTCGACCGGCGACGTCGACTTCGCCTACCAGATGGGACAGGAGGCGCGTTTTCGCGTCAACCTCTTTCGCCAGGAGAAGGGGCCGGCGGCCGTCTTCCGCCTCATCCCCTCCCGCGTGCCGACCGCCGAAGAGCTCGCCCTCCCGTCCTCGGTGGCGGCGCTCTACGCCGTCGAGCGCGGCCTCGTTCTGGTCACCGGCCCGACGGGCAGCGGCAAGAGCACGACGCTCGCGGCGGTGCTCGACCGCATCAACAAGCATCTGCCGTATCACGTCGTGACGATCGAGGATCCCATCGAGTTCGTGCACGCGAACGACCGGGCCGTGTTCACGCAGCGGGAGATCGGAGACGATGTTCCGACCTTCGCCGAGGGCGTGAAGGCCTCCATCCGGGAGGACCCCGACTGCCTCCTCGTGGGCGAGATGCGCGACCTCGAGACGATCCGGATGGCACTGACCGCCGCGGAGACGGGACTGCTCGTCTTCGCCACGCTCCACACGAACTCGGCCGCCAAGGCCGTGGACCGCATCATCGATGCGTTTCCCGCCAACGAGCAGGAGCAGATCCGCACCGTGCTCGCCGAGGTCCTCCGCGCGGTCGTCGCGCAGCAGCTGCTTCGAAAGAAGGAGAAGGGCCGCGTGGCGGCCTTCGAGGTGCTGATCGGCTCGACGGCCCTGTCCAACGCGATCCGGGAGGGCAAGACGGGCCTGATCAACAATCAGATCCAGACCGGAAAGAGCCGGGGCATGGTCTCGATGGATCAGTCGCTCGGCGAGCTCCTTCGCGGAGGGATCGTGACGCCCGGGGAGGCGCTCGAGCGTGCCTTCGACAAGGACTCTTTCAAGGCGCTCATCGCGACCCTTCCGAAGGAGCCCCGACCGGGGTCTCCCGCGGCGCCGGCAGCCTCAAGATAAAGAACGACCCGCCTCCCGGCCGCGCTGCGACCTCGACGGTGCCGCCGTGCAGGTCCGCAATGCGGCCCACGATCGCGAGGCCGAAGCCCGCACCGTCCGCCTTGGTCGAGTAGAAGGGCGTAAAGATCTTCTCGCGCTGCAAGGCGTCGACCCCGTCGCCCCGGTCTCCCACCGACAGCGCCAGCTCCTCGCCGCGGAGCCTGCCCTCGACCGTGATCGCATCGCTCTCGCGTCGCCGGCCGGGCGGCGTGGCCTCGACGGCGTTTCGCAGCAGGTTGGCGAGAGCGCGCCGCAGGAGCGCAGCCGAACCGCGCACCTCGGGCAGGTCGCCCGAGCTCGAGACCGACACGTCGGGGAAGGCGGCCTCGGTTTCGCGGGCCGCGGCCTCGACCACCGCATCCATGGCGACGCCTTCGGGCGCAAAGCCTTCCGGGCGCGCGAACAGCAGGAAGTCGCTCGTCACCCGGCTCATTTCCTGGGCCTCGCGGCGGATGGCCTTCAGGTGCTCGACGGCCCGATCCGGGTGGCGCAGGGCCAGGTCCGCGTAGCCGTCGATCGCCGCCGCCGCGTTTCGGAACTCGTGCGCCGCGCCCGCGGAAACCTCCCCCAGATCCGCCAGATGGCGCGCGAGAGCGACCCGGGCCTCGAGCCTGCGTACCTCCGAGAGGTCGGTGAACAGGGCGAGGACTCCCAGAAAACGCCCGTCGGCTCCCATCGCCGCGGTGGCCGTGACGCCGAGCACCCGTTCCCCGCCCTCCCGCGCCCACCGCGCCTCCCGGCGCTCGACGGTCTTGCGGTCGGAGAGAACCCGCGCCACGAGGTCCCGCAGCTCCGGAACCTCGGAGAGCAGCCGGTCGAAGGGCTCGCCGCGGGCGTCGAGGGAGAGGGCCAGAATCTCGCGGCCCGCCTCGTTCAACTCCACGACCACGCCCCGAGGATCGATCGAGAGCAGGCCCGTCGGCAGGTTGCGGGCGAGTGTCCGCGCGGCCGACTCGAGGTCGTCGGCGCGCTCCTTCTCCAGCTGTGCCAGGCGCTGGAGCTCCTTCTCCTTCTCCGAGAGAGCCGCGACGGTCGACTCGAACCGCGCGATCAGGAACTCCCGCTCGTCGCCGACAGCCTTCTCGCCGCCCACGACGGCGCCCGCGGTTTGCAGCATGCGATCGTAGGGGGCGAGCAACGACCGCAGGTAGAACCCTGCCAGCACGACGAGAACGGCGGCCGCCACGGGCACGAGGATCGTCATCAGCAGTACCAGCCACCGCAGCCGCGCGCCGGGGCCGGGGTCCAGGGCGAGCCGGTAGACGCGGCCGCCGGCCGTAAGGCTCGCGAGCAGAAGAGCCGGCTTCCGGCTCCACTCGTATGCCGTGCGGCCCGTCAGGGGCGCCTCGCCCGACAGGGACAGGGGCGCCTCGAATCCATGTCCGGCGCTCTGGATGCGCCGCCCCTGCGCGTCGTACACTCCGACGAAGAGGACGTCCGGCTCGAGGACCGCACGCTCCAGCAGGTCGCTCGAGACCTCGGCCGCCGGCGCGAGCGAGATGCGCCGGAGGATCTCCTCGGCCCGACGCTCGGTCACGAGCTCCCCCCAGGCGATCGCGTTTCGGAGAAGCAGGAGCGTGACGAAGTTCAGAAAGAGGATGAGCAGCAGCGCGACCCAGAGAAAGAGCCGGGATTCGCGGCGGAAGGAGCGCGGGACGTCCCTCTTCATCGCGGGGTCAGACTTCCCCGCGTCGCGGTCGTTTCGAGCGGCATGGCTTTCGATGGGTCCGTGCTACATTGTAAGAAGAGTGAGCGCCCGGAACCTCCAGAATCTTCTGCCGCGCGCATTTGCCGTTTCTCTTCTCTTGGCCCTTGCCGGCGCGGATGCGGCACAGGCGCAAAACCTCCCCGTCACGATCGGCCAGCCCTACGAAGCCGCCGTGGCAGCCCTGAAGTCCAAAGGCATCGCCTACAAGGAGGAGGCCTCGGGATCCGACAAGAAGATCGGGTACTCCTCGGTGCCCGAGTCCGTGACGCTCGAATTCGCGCTCTGGCCGAAGGACCCCGCGGCCCCCCCTTCGGCATGGGAATCACCGGATCCGCAGGGCAAGCATCTGGTCTTGACGCGCATCCTCGACGCCGCCCCGGGATCCGACGCGCGGCGTTCCTGGGTGCGGTCGCTCGAGACAGACGGCCAGCACTGGGCGTACCTCTCCCCCTCCGCGGACGCCGCCCGACCGGCCGCCGACCGGTCGAAGTATCCGGTGGCCGCCGTGCTGCAATGGACCAATCCGCCGGCAACCCTTCTCTTCGAGGCGGCCCGTGCCGCAGGCACTCCCCCCGGCACGGAGATGACGGCGCTCGACATCACGCTCGAGAACCCCCACAAGCCGCGTCGCTTCTGAGAACGTTCTTCCGGCCAGGCAGGCGGTGGCGCGCCGTCGCAGCGGCGGCCTCGATCGGCAGCTTCCTCGGACTCTCCCCGCCGGCTCCCCCCGACGGCCGTGGAATCACGATTGCTCTGACCGGGGACACGATCCTGACGCGCCCCCTGCCCCGCGAGGGAGGGTCCAGGTCCCTCGCGCTCTTCGAGCTGCTGCGCGGGGCTGACGCCGCCGTGACGAACCTGGAGACCCTCTTCCACGACTTCGAGGGGCCCGCGATGCCGTCGCGGCCCTCCCTGCGGTCGGACCCGGCACTCGCGGCGGATCTCGCCTGGGCGGGCTTCGACCTGGTCGCCCGCGCGAACAACCACGCCTGGGACTACGGGACGGTGGGGCAGCGCGAGACCAGCCGCCACGTCGCCGCCGCAGGCCTCGCGCAGGCGGGCGTCGGCGAGAGCCTCGACCGGGCTCGGGAGGCCGCCTTCTATCGTGCAGCCGGCGGCAGGGTCGCGCTCGTCTCGGCGGCCTCCACCTACCCCGACGCCGCCCGCGCCGGAAACCCCCGTGGCCGGATCCCGGCCCGGCCGGGTCTCTCGCCCCTTCGGGTTTCGACGACCTACACCGTGACACGCGGCGAGCTCGAGGCGCTGCGCGCGATCGCGCGCGACCTCCACGAGAGCCCGCCCGCCGAAGGCGATCGGCTCGAGTTTTCCGGTCGCACCTTCGTCGCGGGGACGGTCCCGGGAGTCTCCTCCGAGCCCGATCCCGCGGATCTGGCGGCGCTCGCCGCCGCCGTGCGGCGCGCACGTGCCGCGGCCGCCCTCATCGTGGTCTCGATCCACTGCCATGAGGACGCGCAGGGCTCTCGCGAGATTCCCCCACCGTTTCTCATCGCCTTCGCGCACGCGATGATCGACGCGGGCGCGGACATCGTCGTCGGGCACGGACCCCACGTCCTGCGCGGGATCGAGCTCTACCGCGGGCGTCCCATCCTGTACAGCCTCGGAAACTTCCTCTTCGAATACGAGACGGTCTCGGAGCTTTCCGCCGACGACTATGAGAGCGTCGGCCTGCCGCCAAGCGCGCGTCCCGACGACTTCTTCGACCGCTACGACGAGCGCGGCACGCGGGGCTATCCTGCCGACCCGGAGGTCTGGGAATCGGCCGTGGCCATCGTACGCTTTTGCGGCGCTCGCCTCGAGGCCCTGGAGCTCCACCCCATCACGCTCGGCTACGGTCTTCCGCGCGGGCAGCGGGGAGAGCCTCGCCTCGCCGGGCCCGAGCTCTCGCGAAAGATCGTGAAGCGTGTCGAGCGGCTGTCGGAGCCGTTCGGGACTCGGATCGAGTTCTCCGACGGCGTGGGCCGCGTGATCCTGCCGTAGGCACGTCGCCTTCGCTCGCTCGCAAACCTGGCGGGTCGCGTGGACCAAGATCGGGTGTGAGCTTTCGTCTCGCGGCCCGCCACCGGCGAACGGCTCGGCCAAAGGGTCTCGACCGTTCGCCTGGTTCGCTTGCTCCGGCTCCCGCGGCGCAGGCCTCCTTCCTCGCTTGCGCTCGGGAGACTTCCGGCGCCGCGATCTGATGTTTCTCCTAACAAGACGCCGTCCCTGGCTGAGGAAGGCGGGACTGAATCTCGCGACGCGACCAAGTTTCGCGCGGCGCAGACGCGCGAAACGATTCGCGTCGCGGAGCCGGAACGAGCGAAGGAATCAGGCCGGCGGTCGAGGCCGCATCCGGCCGAGCCGCCGGCCGGTGCGCCGTCAGGCGCAGATTCCCGAGCGAGTAACGGCGACGGCTTATCGGCCGACGTCCAGCGCTTCCGCGCGAAACGCGATCGTCGCGTCGCAGCCGGAGCAATCCACTTCCGGACGGCCCGAGAGCGCGTCCACTTCCAGGCGAAGCACCGCGGCGCAACGCGGGCACTCCACCTCCACCATCGCCTCCGTCTCGAAGGGCAGCTTGTCATCCGATCCCCGCCGGGCCGAGCGGCGGCCCCGGGCATAGGCGTCGAAGGAAACCACGTTGTCTCGGTTCACTGCTCCTCCTGTCGGTAGGGCCGGTCGTCCCGATCCGCGGAGGGATCGGGCGGCTCGGCGAGTGAAAGAGATGCCCTCCGGCGCCGCGTACCGCGCGCCGCGAAGACCGCGCCGCCGAGAAACAGAACGCCTCCGGCTGCGAGCAGGCTCGCCACGGCCGCGCGCAGCGGCCTGGGGGCCGTCGAAAGATCTCCACCCGATCCCACGAGGGCGCCGCCCAAAAAGATCAGCACGACCGAAACGAGGAGCGGATGCCGGCGGCGATCCTGGGCGGAGGACGGCTGCGACCAGACGAGCCTCATCGTGAGAACCCGGAGAAACACGGGCCGGGATGCCCGAAGTCACTGCGAAACGCCGCGTTCGGAGCGAACTCTTGCACGAAGCCGTCCTCCGAAACGTCCGGAGCCGCGCTCGCGCCGGCTCCTCTGTCAACGCCGCAATTTTATTCGAGAACGGAGGCGCAGGCAATTGAATTATCCTCCGCCGATGCATTCGAAGAAATCGACGCTCGCCGCGGCCTGCACGCTCCTCTGTCTCGTCGCGACACCCGAAGCCTTCTCCAACGACGCCTCGCCCCCGCCCGGACAATGGGAGTCGGCGCTGCGAGACGTCCCGGACCCGGCACGCATCCGCGAAGCCAACCGCTCCCTTTCCGCCGAACCTCATCACCTGGGCTCGCCCTACGACGAGCACAACGCGCGCTGGATCCTGGAACGCTTTCGGGAATGCGGCCTCGAAGCCTCGATCGAGACCTTCTACGTGCTCTTCCCGACGCCGCGGGAGCGGGTGCTCGAGCTGCAGGAGCCCGTGCGATTTCGCGCGGCTCTCGCCGAACCCCCGGTCCCGGGCGATCCCACCTCCGCGCAGACGCGGGAGCAGCTGCCGACCTACAACGCCTATTCGATCGACGGGGACGTGACGGCGCCGCTCGTCTACGTCAACTACGGTGTGCCCGCCGACTACGAGAAGCTGGCCTCGCTCGGTGTCGACGTAAAGGGCAAGATCGTGATCGTCCGGTACGGCGCGAGCTGGCGCGGGATCAAGCCGAAGGTGGCGGCCGAGCACGGAGCCGTCGGCTGCATCATCTATTCCGACCCGCGCGACGACGGGTACTTCCCCGGCGAGGTCTATCCCAAGGGCCCGACGCGTCCCGAGCAGGGAGTGCAGCGCGGCAGCGTCGCGGACATGCCCATCTATTCCGGCGACCCACTCACGCCGGACGTCGGCGCCACGAAGAAGCCCGAGTCCTGGAGCCTGAAGGACGCCAGGACGCTCACAAAGATTCCGACGCTTCCGATCTCCTATGGCGACGCCAGGCCCCTGCTCGCGGCTCTGGCCGGGCCCGTCGCGCCTCCCGAATGGCGCGGCGCCCTGCCCCTGACCTACCACGTGGGCCCGGGCCCCGCGAAGGTGCGCCTGAAGCTCGCGTTCGATTGGAAGATCGTTCCAACCAACGACGTCATCGCGCGCATCCCCGGCTCCGTGTGGCCCGACGAATGGGTCATCCACGGCAATCACCACGATGCCTGGGTCAACGGCGCGAACGACCCGGTCAGCGGCATGGCACCGCTTCTCGAGGAGGCGCGGGCCTTTGGCGAGCTCCTGAAGAAGGGCTGGCGCCCCAAGCGCACGATCCTCCTGTGCGCGTGGGACGGGGAGGAGCAGGGCCTGCTCGGTTCGACGGAATGGGTCGAGACGCACGCCGACGAGCTCCGGCGCAAGGCCGTCGCCTACATCAACAGCGATTCGAATGGCCGCGGCTTCCTGCAGGCTGGAGGCTCACACACGCTGGAGCCCTTCGTCACCGGAGTCGCCACGGCGATCACCGACCCGGAGCGCGGGATTCCGGTCGGAGAGCGCCTGCGTCTGAAGCAGATCGCCGACGCGAAGACGGCCCAGGAGCGCCGCGAGATCCGCGAGCGCAAGACGCTCAAACTCGAGGCGCTCGGCTCGGGTTCGGATTTCACGCCCTTTCTGCAGCACCTCGGAATCGCATCGCTCAACCTCGGCTACGACGGAGAGGGCCAGGAGGGCGTCTACCACTCCATCTACGACGACTTCGCCTGGTATACGCGGTTCTCGGACTCGGACTTCGTGTACGGCAGGGCTCTCTCGCAGACGATCGGGACCGCCGTGCTTCGCCTGGCGGACGCCGATCTGCTCCCCTTCGACCCATCGACGCTCGCCAGCTCCGTGGCCGGCTACGTCAGGGAGGTCCGGGACCTGGCCCAGGAGAAACGGGAGGCGGCCGAGGAGCTCGCGCGGGAGATCGACGAAGGCGTTCCCCTGGCCGCGGCGGATCCCCGGCTGCCGTTCGTGGCGCCGAAGAAGCAGGAGCCCCCGCCGCTCTTCGACTTCTCTCCCCTCGAGAGCGCGACGACGGCCCTCGCGGGAGCGGCCCGCAGCTATGAGGCGGCGCTCGCCGCCGCGGGTGCGGGTCTGGCTTCCGATCGCGCCCGGATCGAGCGCGTCAATGCGGCTCTGAGGAGCATCGAGCCGGCCCTGACGCGCGAAGAGGGGCTCCCCGGTCGGCCCTGGTACAAGCACTACGTCTACGCGCCGGGCTTCTACACCGGATACGCCGTGAAGACGCTGCCCGCCGTGCGGGAGGCGATCGAGCAGAAGCAGTGGGACAGGGTCAACGAAGGGATCGTCACGACCGCGCAGGTGCTTCAGAAGGCGGCGGCGAAGGTGAACGAGGCGACGGCGGCGCTGAAGGGACCCTAGGGCGGCAAACTCGGGATGGCCCCTACGGGGCCACCTTCCCGGCCCGCATGCGTTCGTAGAGCTCCTGGCTGTCGCTCTTCCCGAGAGCCACGGCGCACGTGCCGTCGCATCGCGCCGTCACGTCTCCGCTCCCATCGGTGATCTCGGCGGCGGCGAAGACGAGATTCATCCCCGCGCGCACGAGGCGCGCCTCGGCCACGACGCGGTCCCCCTGCGTGGGGCGGAAGAACGTCATCGAAAGGTTGATCGTCGCCGAACGGGCTTCGGGACGCGTGAGCCAGCCGACCGTGCCGATCGCAAGATCGAAGAGGCCCGCCAGCACGACCCCGTTGATGGCGTCGGTTCCCATGCCGCCCCGGTGAAAGCTCTGAACGGGATCGATGACGGCCCGCACCCGGTCGAGGCGCGTGAACTCGAGGCGCGCGCCGAAGTGCTTCATCGGCGGACCCGAGTTCCAGACCTCCGCCAGAGCCCGCATCGCCTCGAGCGAGCCGTAGGCCGCGGAGAAGGGGTTGCCCTCGGGCGTCATGCGGCCCCGATTCTCCCCCGGATCCGCGGATCTCAAAAATTTCTTGGGGAAGACAGCGGGGGTTTTGCTAGGATGCGCCTCCCGACACCGCATTGGAAGGAGCCATCGTGAAAAAAGGACGCAAACGCACCGGACTTCCCGCCATCTCCGCCGAGCAGGCCCGACAGGCGCTCCACATCCTCGTTTCGGACGGCCGGCTCGCGGCCCGCGAGGTCGCCAAGGCGCTCGCGCGGCGCGAGAAGCTCGTGCGCGACCTGCGCCAGCGGCTGAACGCGCTCGGTGAGGAGATCAAGGGCGCCCTTCCCGATGCCCGGCAGCGGCGGGCCATCCGGCGCCAAGCCGGAAAGGCGATCACGGCCGCGCAGCGCGCTGCGCGACAGGCCCAGGGCCAGTACCTGGGGGCCATCCGGCAGCTTTCGAAGGCTTCCCGGGCGAAGGTCCGCAAGATCCGGAAGAGCTCGGGCGTGAAGGCCGCCATCGCCGCCGCGAAGAAGATGGCTGCGAAGGCCTGATCCCGCCCGGGGGATCTCCAGCCCCGGCCGCCGCCCCGACCCCTTGCTCCCGGCCCGGAGCGCCCCGCCACGTCCGAGCGGCGACAGACCGACGACCGAAGAGGCGCTCCGCGCCGGCGTGCGGACTTCGTTCCAAAGCCTCGGCGACGGGCAGTCCTATGCCTACTCGTACCGCCGCTTCCTGGAGGACCTCTTTCTCGTCAGCGGCGTAATCTGGATGGCGGCGCTGGGCGAGAGGCCGGCCGGGTCGCTCGCCTTGAGCTCCTTCCAGGGCTCCTAGCGGCCGGAAGCGAGATCCACGCGATGGACCATGGCAGAGCCGTATCCCAGACGCGCGACGACGCGGCGTGGGAGGGAAATTCGACCGAGCTCTTCACGGCGCAGCTCGGATCCGCGGAGTCACGGCCGCTCAGCTTCGGCAGCGCCAACCTGCGCGCGGTGTCGTCCCTGGGAGAAATGGCCTTCCTTCTCCGGCCGGCGACAACGAGGATATTTTCTCGGCGGAATGCTCGCCCGCGCCCCGCTCGCCGGCGGAGCGCCGCGCGAGGTTCTCGCGCTTGCGTCCCCTCGCCGCTCTCCCCTTCCGGCTGCGTGAGCTTCGCGAGGCCAAAGTCCAGGATCTTCGCAAAGCCGTCGTTCGTGACCATGACGTTCTCCAGCTTCAGGTCCCGACGGACAATCCCCGCTCCGTGCGCCTTGGCCAGCCCGTCGGCCACCTGCGCTCCTATGGCGAGCAGCTTCTTCGTCGGCAGCGGCCCTGCCGCGAGAAGCTCGCGCAGGGTCACGCCATCGCCGAGCTCCATCGCGAGTAGGACACGCCCTTCGAGGTCCCGATGTCGTGAATCGTGACGATGTTGGGGTGATTCAAGGAAGAGGCTGACCGCGCCTCTTCTCGAAGCGGCGCAGCCTGCCGGAATCGGAGGAGAGCTGCTCGGGCAGGACCTTCACCGCGACTTCTCGGCCGAGCCGCGTGTCCCGGGCCCGGTACACCTCCCCCATCCCGCCCGCGCCTAGTGGCGCCAGGACTTCGTAGGGACCCAGCCGGGCACCTGCAGAAAGTGTCATGGGGGCGGCCGAATTCTACGGTGAAACGAAACGGGCCCCTGGCGGGGCCAGTCGAAAGAATTCGACCTGACAGTGAAGGTGAGCTACTGGCCGCTGTGCGAGTGCTTCGAGGCCTGCAGCGTCCGGATCAGCTCCCCCGGCAACGTCCCGGAGATCGTGACGCCTTCTTCGTCTCGGGCGACCTTGAACTGCCGGATCGCCGACACGAGATCGGGCGCCTTCTCTTGCGCGGCCATCCGCCATGCCGCGAGGGCCCCCCGAAGCGCGTCCTCGATGAGCTCCCGGGTCTCTTCGTCCTGCGACAGTCCCGTGGCCTTCACCGCCAGGGCGTCGCCGTCGACCCGCGCCTCGAGCTCGAGGGTCGAGACCGACCTCAGCGCCGACACGACGGTCGCCGAGGGGCCGGCTGCTTGAACCGAAGCCGCGGACCGGCGCCACTTGTTCACGTCGACCAAGACCCAGGCCGAGGCCGCCGGATCCACCCGGCGGAGCTGCTCTCCGAGGCCCTTTCCCGCGGAGAAGCCCGAGGTGCCGGCGGCCCAGTTCGAAAGCGCCGCGATCACCGCCGGCTCGTTGCCGGCGAGAACCAGGTGACGGTCGAAAAAGACCACTGCGCCCGGGCCATGGCCTTCCGGCTTTTCCGCCTTTTCCCTCAGCCGGTAGTACTCCACGCCGGCCGCCGTCTGGCGGGTCGCTCCCCGCTTGCCTGCGGCCGCGGCCAGCCGGGCCGGATCGAAGCGCCCTTCGAAGAGCACCAGGGTCTGCCCCTTCGTGCCTTCCTGCGAGCTCGTGCATGCGATGACCGCGTCCACGTCCTCCCGAGGGTTCAAACCGGCCTCTTCCAGAAACCGTGCGCCCTCCCCGTCGGCGCTCCACTTGTCGGTCTCCTCGAGGACGCGCAGCTGAAAGGGATTCGAGCGAAGATCGGCGATCCGCACGAAGCCCACGGTCGTGGCGTCCGCCGGGACGAAAGCGAGCGCGTCGGGCGATGCCGCTGCGGACGCCGGGGACGCCGACAGGACGAGCGCGACGCAGAGGGCGAGGCCGAGGGGACGGATCGTTCTCATGTCAGAAGTCCTTTCTCCGAAAGAGGAGGCTTGCTCCCGCGAGACAGACGAGGGCAAAACCGGCCGTCGTTGCAAACGGCAGCCAGGTGAGGCTTTCCTGGAGGCGCGTGGGCGCCTGTCCGGCGGAGACGAAGGCCACGACCGCGGCGCCGAGCTCGGCCGTCTTCGGAAAGATCCAGTAAAGCGCATGGACGAGCGTCGCCTGCCACGGCCTCGAGACGGCCGCCGCGATGCGGACGTGCTGCGCGAGCAGAGCCGAGAAGAAGAAGACGCCGTAGGTGGACATGATCGCGACTCCTGTCGAGGACGACGCGACGCCGACCAGGAAGGCGAACGCGAGCAGGGCCGAGATGGCGAAGAGGATGACGCCCCCTCCCAGCAGGAAGCGCGGGTGCACGACCTTCGTCTTCCAGATCACGATCGCCCAGATCGAGCCGATCAAGTAGACCAGGTTGACCGCGGCGAGCAGCAGCCCGGCGGCATAGCGGGAGAGGAGCAGAGGAATCCGCCCCACTGGCCGCGAGAGGTACAGGTCGATAGTGCCTTTCTCCTGGAGGCGGGGTACGAGATGCGCCGTGGCGAAAATGGCGAGGAACGTTCCGACCAGATAGAGGAAGGCCGAGAAGCCCGACTCGAAACCGAGGACGAGCCTGTCCAGATCGATCCGGCTTCCCGGCACGTCGAGCTCCCGGCCGAAAAGCTTCGCTCCGGCCAGCGCTCCGTCGACGATGTCCAGATTCACGGCGAACGCGAAGATCAGGATGAAGAGCGACGAGAGGGCGAAGTAAGCGAGCAGCGTCCAGCGGGCCGCCGCCTCGCGGAAGAGGTCCTCGACGCTCGCGGCAAACGCTTTCATCTCAGTTTCCCTTCCCCGAAGGATCTTCCGGGCCGGGATCCGGGCGGACCAGTTCGACGAAGACGTCCTCGAGCGACGAACGGTCGGGAGTCAGCTCCTTCAACGCGCCCCCCTGCGAGCGCAGCCGATCCACCAGGGCGTTGACGTGCGCGAGGTCGCGCACGGAGAGAACCAGGTGCCCGTTGACGCGCTCGACTCCGGCGCCCGTCGCGCGGAAGGCCTCGAGCAGAGTTTCATCCATCTGGTCCGCCACCATGCGGTAGCGCGCCTCGCGGCGGGTCAGGTCCTCGATCCGGCCTTGGCGCACGACGCGACCCTTGCGGAGGATGGCGACGCGGTCGCAGGTCTGCTCGATCTCGGAGAGCAGGTGCGAGTTTAGGAGGATCGCCCGCCCGCGAGCCGCCTCCTCGCGCAGCAGGTCTCGGATCTCGCGCCGTCCGACCGGGTCGACACCGTCGGTCGGCTCGTCGAGAAGCAGGACGTCCGGGTCGTGAACGAGCGCCGCGGCGAGCCCCAGCCTCTGCACCATCCCCTTGGAAAACTTCTTGACCTTCACGTCGGCCCAATCGGAGAGGCGAACGCGTTCGAGCAGCTCCGTCGATCGCGAACGGATCGCGCGGGCGGACATTCCGGACATGCGTCCGAAGACCTTGAGCGTCGCGCGGGCGGTCAGGTACCCGGGAAACCGATGTCCTTCCGGCAGATAACCGACGCGCCGCCGGCTTTCCGGCCTCCCGACGGGGATTCCAAAGAGAGAGGCTTCCCCGGAGGTCGCGTGCGTCAGGCCGAGCAGAATCTTGACCGTGGTCGTCTTGCCAGCGCCGTTGGGCCCGAGGAGGCCAAAGACCTCTCCCGGCTCGACTTGGAGCGACAGGCCGTCCAGGGCGTGAACGACCGACCGGCCGAGGCGGGATCGGTACTGCTTGCCCAGACCCGACGCGGAGATTGCGCTTGGCATCACCCTGACAATACGAAGGCGCGGGCCGCGTGTTCCACCGAAGGACGGAGCAGGACCCTACTTCAGACCGCTCACGACGAAGAGCGTGGACAGGCGCCGCTGAATGCTGTAGGCACAGGTCTTCGCCTCAGGTGTCAAGACGATCGTGTCGGGTGACTCGCAGGTCACGTTCTGAACCGCAGATCGCGTGAGCCCCGAGCGGGCGCGCTACTTGAGCCCCTCCACCACGAAGAGGTCCGACAGCAGCCGGGCGAAGCAGTAGGCGTAACTCTTCGCGTCGGGGGTGACGAGGACGTTGGAGATCCGCTCGACGCCGGCGGGGTCGGCGGGGAGCAGATCCTTCCAGACCTCACGCTTGCCCGACTCGATGTCCAGGCGCGTGACGCGGGCCGGGACCTCGCCCCGTTTCCAGAGGTAGAGGGACCGCCCGTCTGAGGAGAAGCGCAGCGGAAACTCCTTCTCTTCGACGCCCGGGATCAACCGCGAGGCTCCCCCGTCCACCGGGAAGAGAACCGCCTTGTGCTCCGGGCCGATGGCCGCAACGTGCTTTCCGTCGGGGGAGACGGCAAAGCCCGGAAGCGCCGCCGTGATGCCCTCGGACGTGATCGCGCGGGGCTTTCCCCCTTCGATGCTCTGGACGTACAGGCGCACGCCGTGCCCCGCCTCGCTGCCGGCGAAGAGAATCTGCTTGCTGTCGGGAAACCACGTCGCGGCCTGCTCGGAGCTGACTCCGCCGAGGGGCAGCTCCGGATGCTCGCCGGTTCCGGTGGGCAGAAGCCGGAACGGAGAGTTGGGCAGCGGGAGGATCGAGAGCGCCCACTTCGAGTCGGGCGAGAGGGCCATGGCGTTGCCCTCGCCGAGGCGCACCACCGGCGAGCCGTCGTTCTTGCGAACGAAGACGGTGTAATTGGCTCCCCCGGCCTCACCCTCCTCGTCGAAAAGCAGCATTCGCCCGTCGGGCGCCAGGTCCGCAGCGAAGGAGTAGTCGAGAAACGACATGTCGCGCTCGCGCGTGTCGCCCTCGAGCATGCCCCGGATGCCGACCCGCGGGCTCTCCCGCGTGATCAGGACCTTCCCGTTCTTGGCGATGTCGTGGAGCTTCAAGCCGCCCGGCACGCGGGCCACCACGCGCAATTGCCCGGCCAGGGTCACACCATAGAGGGAGCGGTTCGCGCCCGCCTCGGTTGCGGTGAACCAGATCTCCTCCCCCGAGGGAGCCCAGCAGAGTCCGCCCTCGCTGGCCCACTTGCCGGTCAGCGTCGTCTTCTTGCCTGCGAGGTCGATGAAAGCGACGGTCCCCGCATCATCGAGCGGGAAGGGGTGATCGAGAAAGGCGATACGGTCCGCTTTCGGGGAGAGACGCGCATAGCTGACGTGGCCGGAAGTCTCGTAGAGAACCTTACCGAGCGGATATTCGATGCGCGACTTGCCCTTGACGTCCCGCACGATGAGAAGCGTCGTTCCGTCCGGCGCCCAGTCGGCCTCCTGAATCCCGTCGGCGACGTCGCGAGGAGACCCGCCGGTCAACGCGGCGCGAGCGAGCGTACCCGCGCAAACGCCCGGATGGTTGGAGCGGCAGTCGACGGCGATCGCCATTTCCCCGGACGGCGAAATGGAGAGCAGGTTCGCGCTTGGCAGCTCCAGCGGCAACGAGTCCGGGCTCGAGGGGTGCTTCAAGAAGAGCCTGATCGGGTTGCCGTCCCAGGCCGCGCTGTAGATGATGGTCTGGCCGTCGGGCGCGAAGCGCGCGGCCCGGATCGTGCCGCTGCCGAACGTGATCTGCTGGTAGGAAGGCGGCACGGTCTTCACGAACTTCCTCTGAAGGAGCATCCCGGCGCCCGCCGCCGCGAGCAGGGCCAGCGCGGAGAGTACGATTCGGAGGATGGGACTGCGGCGCGAGGGCCGCACCGGGCCCGTCTGCCGCGCGACCTCGCCGGAGGCGGAGGCCTCGGAAAGGTGCTCGCGGATGCTCTTTAGATCCCGCGCGAGGTCGCGGGTCGAACCGTACCGCTCCTCGGGATCCTTCTGTAGGCATCGCTCGAGGATCCACCGCAGGGGAGCCGGGGTCGTGGCGTTGACGCGCTCGATCGGCTCGGCCTCCTCGCGGATGATCGCGGTCAGCGTCTCGGCGCTCGTGCCGCGCTGAAAGGCGCGCTTGCCCGTCGCCATCTCGTAGAGGATCGAGCCGAAGGAGAACTGGTCGGAGCGAAAGTCGAGGGCCCGGCCGCTCGCCTGCTCCGGCGACATGTAGCCGACCGTGCCCATCACCGTGCCGGCCCGCGTCATCGTCGGGACGTTCGAGACCTCGTCGGGCTGCTGCTTGACGAGCTTCGCCAGACCGAAATCGAGGATCTTGACGACGCCGTCCTTCGTCACCATGACGTTCTCGGGCTTGAGATCCCGGTGCACGATGCCGGCCGAATGGGCCTTGGCGAGCCCGTCCGCAACCTGGTAGCCGAGCTCGAGCAGCCGGCGTGTGGGCGTCGCGCCCGACTGCAGGAGCTCCCGCAAGGTCTTGCCCTCGACCAGCTCCATCGCGATGTAGATCGTGGAATCGGCCGACCCGATGTCGTAGATCGTGACGATGTTATGGTGGTTGAGCCCCGAGGCCGAGCGGGCCTCCTGCTCGAACCGGTTGCGCCGGTCGGCGTCGCCGGAAAGCTCTGCCGAGAGAACCTTGATCGCGACGTCGCGGCGCAGGCGCGAGTCGCGCGCCCGGTACACCTCGCCCATGCCGCCGGCCCCGAGAGGCCCGAGGATCTCGTAGGGTCCCAGTTTCTGTCCGGTTGAGAGCGTCATCAGAAGGTCCGGCGCATTCTAATGGAGGGCGCGCCCGCGCCGCGCGAGAAACCGACCCCTATTCGATGCCCTCCATCATCCAGACGTCGCCCCCCTGCGGGCGAAATCGGTCGAAGAGGACCGAGCGTCCGTCGGGAGACCAGAACGGGTAGTCGATCCGCACGTCCGGGTCCGTGAACTCGAAAACCTTTTCCGGCGAGCCGGAAACGAGCGGCGAGACCCAGAGCGCCTTGTGGCCGAGCACGTCCAGAATCCGCGCGCCGTCCGGCGAGAAGGACATATGCGCCCCTCCGACCACTTCGGCCGTCGGCTCCGGGTCGCTGCCCGAGAGCGCGACCCGCATCGTCCGGGAGCTCGGTGCCGGGCAGCGAAAGAGGAGAGCGTCGGACTCGGGCGTCCAGAGGAGAAAATGCCCCGCGACGCCGACCTGCGTCAGGGGACGCGCCTGCCGGCCGTCGGCCCCCATCACCCAGACCTCGAGCCGACCTCCCTGGTCGGAGGCATAGGCGATGTGCCGGCCGTCGGGCGAAAAGACGGGATTGACGTCGATCGCCGGCCCGCTCGTCAGACGCCTCAGGCGTCCCGTCCGAACCTCGGCGGTCCAGATGTCCGCGCTCCCCTCGCGGGAGGAGAAAAAGACGATGCGCTCTCCGTCCGGCGAGAACCGCGGCTGAAAATCGCCTCCGGGGCCCGACGTCAGGGCCCGAGCCGACCCGTCCTCGGACTGCGAGATCCAGATGTTCATGTCGCCCGACCGATCGGAGTTGAACGCGATCGAACGCCCGTCCGGGGACCAGGCCCCGCGGCTGTTCTCGCGCGTGGCCGCGATCAGCTTCTCCGGCTCCCCGACGGCACGACCCGAGCCGGGCGACACGGGAAGCCGCCAGAGCACGGCGTTCTGCTTCAGGATCGAAAATGCCAGGCGTCGCCCGTCGGGGGAGATTGCTGCCTCGACGTCCTGTCCCGCGCCGGTGGTCAGCTGCTGGAGGAGACCCGACGGGCTCCCATCCTCGCCAACGGGAATCCTCCACAGGTTCATGCCGCCGCTTCGGTACGAGGAGAAATAGATGAAGCGGTCCGACGGTCCCCAGGTCGGACAGATGTCCTGGAGGTGATCGTTCGTGACCCAGATCAGGGCCTGGGTCGCGAGATCCAGGACCCGAACGTCGAAGCGCGTGCGCTCCATGTTCTGGAAGACGAGGCACCGCCCGTCCGGCGACCAGCGCGGACGCAGGTGCCCGACGGCCTCCGACGCGTCCGAAGACGCCTGGCGGGGGTTTCGTCCCCTCTCGTCGGCCAGCCAGAGGCGGCGGGGTCCGGCCCAGGAAGCGTCGAAGGCGATCCGCGTCCCGTCCGGGGATACGGAGGGATTCGCCGCGTTCTCGATCAGACGCTGCTCGCGCCCCGACTCGATGTCGATCGACCAGATGTCGCACCCCTCGTAGCGGCCGAAGACGTCGGCGGGCTCGAGCCTGCGCCCGGCCAACTGCGCCCGCGTGAACAGGAGCTCGGATCCATTCAACCGCCAGGAAGGCTGCAAGTCGTCGGCCGTGCCTGACGTCACGAGCCGCTCCGCCCCGGTCTTCAGGTCCTTGACGACGAGTTTGCGTACGCTACCCACGTCCCGGCTGAAGGCGAGCCGCCCGCCGTCGGCCGAAAAGGACGGGAATCCCTCGAGCGCGTCGGCGAAGGTGACCTGCGACAGCTTCGGTGAGGTTGGTGCGGCCGTTGCCGGCGCCTTTCCCCGCGGCCGCGCGAGGACGGATTTCCAGAGCGTCGCCAGACGCCCCGGTTTGCGGCTCGTCTCCGTCGGGAAGCCGCCCGCCGGCGTGGGCGGAACCGAGAGCTGCCTTTCGAGCTCGAGCTGCGCATCGCCTGCATCGCGAAGACGCCGCGTCGAGTCCTTTTCCAGGCATCGTCGCAGGAGCTGATGGATGGCATCCGGAAGGGACTTTGGCAGCGCCGTCCAGTCGGGCTCCTTCGAAAGAACTGCGACGAGCGTGTCCGAGACCGTTTCCCCGGCGAAGGCGGGACGGCCAGCCAGCATCTCGTACAGGACGCAGCCCAAGGACCACAGGTCGCTTCTCCGGTCGAGAGTCTTTCCACGAACCTGCTCGGGGCTCATATAGGCCGGAGTGCCGAGGATCGTCCCGTCGCGGGTGATGCCACTGGCGGACAGCGTCTCGACGGCCGACAGGCCGGGCTCATCGGCAATCACGCTCTTCGCGAGCCCGAAATCCAGAACCTTAACGCGCCCGCTGCGAGCCAGCTTGACGTTGGCCGGTTTCAGGTCGCGGTGGACGACCCCCTTCTCGTGGGCCGCCTCGAGAGCCGAGGAGATCTCGACCCCGATCCGCAGTGCCTCCGCCACGGGAAACGGTCCGGTCGCCAGTTTCTCCGCGAGGGTCTCTCCCTCGACCAGCTCGAGCACGAGAAACCGCGTCCCGCTGATTTCCTCCAGACCATGGATGACCGCGATGTGGGGATGCTCGATCGAAGCGAGGACCCGCGCCTCCCTCTCGAACCGGCCGAGCGCCTCGGGATCGCGAGCCAGGGAATCCGAGAGCACCTTGATCGCCACTTCGCGACCGAGCCGCGTGTCCTGCGCCCGGTACACCTCCCCCATCCCGCCCGCGCCGAGCAGGGCGAGGATCTCGTAGGGGCCGAGGCGGGTGCCGGAGGGCAGCGTCATGGCAAAGCCGCCAGCGGAAGGATCGCGCCGCGCGTGGAGAAGATCACGGCGACCCCGGTTTCTGCGGAAATCCGACACGTGCCCCGGCATCGGGCAATCCAAGCCGTTCGAGAAACTTCCCGAAACGCGGGTCCGCGCGAAGCGGGGCGAGCCTCGGGTCCAGACGGACGTAGGCGAGAACCGTCGAGCGCTCCTGATAGGCCCGCTCGAGCCACTCGAAGGCCAGATCGTGCTGCGCGGTTCCGGCGAAGATGATCGCGAAGAAGTAAGAAGGCACGTAGCTCCCTCGCGCACTCTCTTGCATGGCGTTCAGGATCTGGCGCGCTTCCGAGGTCCTTCCGAAGACGGCGTACGCGTGAGCGAGCGACGACTGGAAGTTGTGGCTCCCGGAGAGGCTTGCGGCCTTCTGGAGCGCGGAAATCGCGGACTCGGCCGCGCCTTTCTGCTCGTAGCAGAGACCGATCCCCCAGTGCGCCACCGCGGAACCCGGCTCCGACTTGCGGATCTCGAGCAACTCCCTCAACGCTTCGTCGTACTGACCCCCGAAGTAGTGAAGAAGGGCCGTGTTCGTGACGAGAAGTGACGAGCGCGGGTCCAGCGCCCGGGCATGCGCGATTTCCGACAGCGCCTCGTCCAGGCGTCCCGCGGCGGCCAGGAACCGGCTGTAAGAAAAGCGGGCATCGGCGTAGCTCGGCCGCAGTTCCAGAGCTCGCTGGAACTCGTGTTCGGCGGCCTTCCAGTCCCACTCGTAGTAGGCGCGGATGTACGCGAGGGAGGCGTGTGCTTCCGGAAGGCCCGCATCGAGCTCCAGCGCCTTCTCTGCGGCGGCGCGGGCCTTCGGGAAGACCTCCGCGGGAGCGAGAGCGCTGTAGAACGGAAGGACGGCGTAGTACTGCGCCAGACCCGCATAGGCCGCGGCATAATCCCTTTGGAGCTCGAGCGCGCGGTGGAACTGATCGAGCGCCTTCCCGAGGCTCTCCTCCGTCCCCTCCTCGAGGAAGAAGCGCCCCTTGAGATACGCTTCGTAGGCTCGCGGGTCGATCGAAGCGCTCGTCGTCAACCTTCTCTCTTCTTCGGTGGAGAGCCCCGCCTCGACTTGGCGCGCAACCTCCCGAGCGATGTCATCCTGCAACACCAGGATGCCGCCGAGCTCCCCCTGAAACCTCTTTGCCCAGAGGTGGCTGTCCGTGTCCGCCCGGACGAGCTCCGTCGTGACACTCACCCGGTCGCCGGCTCTCGTGACCGAACCTTCGACGAGGGCGTCCACTCCGAGCTCCCGGGCGATCTCTCGCACAGGCTTCTTGCTTGCCTTGTACTGCAGCGCCGAGGAGCTCGAAATCACTTTCAGCGACCGAATCCCGCCAAGCTCCGCCGTCACAGCCGCCGTGATTCCGTCGGCGAAAAACTCCTGCCCCTCCGTCGCCGAGAGGTCTCGCAGGGGCAGTACCGCGATGGATGCGATCCGAGCGGCGCGGCCACTTCCCGGCAGCCGTTGTGCCGATCGGCGCCCGTTCGCAACGAGCACCACGGCCAATATAGCCAGGGCTCCGGCGGCGACGGCGAGAATCGCCCCGATCTTCACCCGTGGTCGATCGGTGGACGATCGGGTGGTGTCGCACGCGTCCAGCGCGAACGCGAGATCGCGCGCGGACTGGAATCGGGCCTCGGGATTCTTCTCGAGGCAACGGCGGACGACCCGCTCCAGATCCCCGGAGCTTGGGGCCGAACGATCGGACATCTCGGCGGGCTCCTCCCTGAGAATCGCGCTCATCGTGTCGGCCGGTGTCGATCCCGGGAATGCCCGTCGGCCGGTCACCATCTCGTACAGAACGCCCCCGAAAGAGAAGATGTCCGACCTTCGATCGACCGGCAGGCCCCGCACCTGCTCGGGGGACATGTAGGCGAGAGTTCCCATGACGACGCCGGGCTCGGTATCGGCAGTCCGGGTCGCGGCCTCCGTCAGAGAACCGATCGTTCTCTCCGGATGCGTGAGCTTCGCCAGCCCGAAGTCGAGGATTTTGACCCGGTCGTCCCTCGTGACAAAGATGTTCTCGGGCTTCAAGTCGCGATGCACGATCCCCTTCTCGTGAGCCGCCGCCAGACCTCGAGCAATCTCGACGCCATAGTCGATGGCCTTCGCCACCGCGAGCGGGCCCGACGAAAGCTGCTGGCGCAGCGTCTCTCCTTCCAGGAGCTCGAAGACGACGTAGGACAGGCGCTGCTCCCTGCCCACGTCATGGATGGTCAGGATGTTCGGATGATTCAGGGCCGACGCCGCACGGGCCTCCTGCTCGAAGCGCCGCAGCCGGTCCGGATCCTCGGCGAAGGTCTCAGGCAGGACCTTGACCGCGACTTCCCGCCCGAGCCGCGTGTCCCGCGCCCGGTACACCTCCCCCATGCCTCCCGCGCCGAGCGGCGCCAGGATCTCGTATGGGCCCAGACGTGTCCCCTTCGACAGAGTCATCGGGATCGAGAAGGATTCTAGCGAGGAGCGGCCGGAGATGCCCTGAGAGACTGGCGCTTCGGCCCCGTCATTCGCATGGGCCGAGGCGGGTGCCGGCGGTGAGGGTCATGGAGGAAAAGCGAGACGCCGTAACAACTCCGCGAATCTCGGATCGGACCGGATCGGGTCGAGCCGGGGGTCGACTTTCGTGTACGGCATGCAGGCCGACCGAACCCGGTATCCCATCTCGAGACTCCGGATCGCCTCCTCCTTCTCACCGAGATAAATGTGGATCACGGCCACTTCGTAGGGGCAGACGTACCGAGTCTTGCGGATCTCTTCGAGGCGGTTGAGGGTCTCGCGGGCGCCGGCGGAATCGCCGGCCATCGCCTGAACGCCTCCGGACGTCGCCATCACGAGCGGGCTATGGTCCACTTCGGGCGCCTTCCGCGCCTCGGCGATCGCCTCCGATCGAAGTCCCTTCTGGACGAGGACCACGCCGAGCGTCGCATGAGCGAGCCCGAACGTGGGCTCGATCTCGATGGCGCGCTTGAGCGCCGGGATCGCGGCGTCCGGATCACGGCTCAACATCGCATTCCATCCGAAGTCCTGATGGACCAGCGGTGAAAGGGGGTCGAGCTCCCGCGCGAGACCACTGTCGGCTGTCCACGTGCTCCGACCGAGCGCCGCCTGGAGCTGGCCCTGAAAGTCGCGGGCAACCGCGTAGCCGGGGCTCAACTCCACTGCCCGGCGCAATTCGCTCTCCGCCTCCGCCCACTTCCAGTCGAAAAACATATGAACCGCGCCGAGCGACGCGTGCGCCTCCGCGAGAGAGTCGTCGAGCTGCAGAGCCTTTTCAGCCGCCTCCCTCGCCTTGGGCATCGCCTCGAGCGGGGGGACGTAGAAGTCGGACAACCCGACCCAGGCATCCGAGAGCCCCGCCCAACAGCGCGCGTCCCGAGGATCCTTGGCGAGAGCCTGCTCGAAGAGACTGATTGCCGCCCGTAATTCCGACTCGACTCCCATGTTCACGTGCTGCCGGCCACGCAGGTAGAGCTCGTGGACGTCCGGATCGACCGGCCGTGCACGCACGAGTCGCGCCTTTTCCTCAGGCGTCACGGCCGCCCGGACCTCTTGCGCGACGGCTTGCGCGACCTCGCTCTGGAGTGACAGCACATCGGTCAGGTCACGCTCGTAGCTCTTCGCCCAGAGGTGCCGGTCGCTCGCGGCATCGATCAGCTGCGCCGTGATCCGAACCCGGTTTCCGGCGCGCTGCACCGAGCCCTCGATAATCCCATCGACTCCGAGCTCGCGGCCGATCTGGCGCAGCGGCTTCGTCGTTGCCTTGTATCCCATGACCGAGGTGCGCGAGATCACGCGCAGGGACCCGATTTGAGCGAGGTCGGTGATCAGCTCCTCGGTCATGCCGTCGGCGAAGTACTCCTGCTCCGGGTCGCGCGAGAAATTCTGCAGCGGCAGGACGGCGAGCGATCGGATTCGCCCGGGCTTGACGGGGCGCAGCCGGTCGCGCAGTCCGCCCACGTTGGCGGCAAGAAGGAGCGCGAGCAAAGCCAGAAGGCCGCCTCCCGCAACGAGGCCTGCCCGGAGGACTCGCCGTCGTCCGGCAGGAGCACCCGGGAGCGCGGCCAGGGCCGGCACGCTCGTCGATTCCGAGAGCGCGAAGGCCAGGTCCCGAACCGAGTGAAACCGTTCGGCCGGGCTCTTCTCGAGGCATCGCCGCACGATGCGGTCGAGAGCCGGCGTCACCTCAGGGTTGCCGCGCCCGGCGTCCGGAGGTTCCTCCTTGAGGATGGCGCTCATGGTGTCGGCGGCAGATGGACCGCGAAAGGCCCGTCGCCCCGTGAGCATTTCGTAGAGCACGGCGCCGAAGGCGAAGATGTCGGAACGGGAGTCGGCAGGCTGCCCGCGCACCTGCTCCGGAGACATGTAGCCGACCGTCCCCATCACGACGCCGGGTTCCGTCCCTCGCGCCTGCGTTGGAGCGGCGGTTTGTGCCTGCTCGGGGCTTCCCTCCGCGAGCTTCGCGAGCCCGAAGTCCAGGATCTTGACCCTGCCGTCGGCGGTGACGAAGAGGTTTTCGGGCTTCAGGTCGCGGTGCACGATCCCCTTCTCGTGCGCGGCCCCGAGACCGCCCGCGATCTGCACGGCATAGTCCACGGCCTTTCGGACAGAGAGCGCTCCGGCCACGAGCCGCTCGCGCAGGGTCTCTCCTTCGAGCAGCTCCGAGACCACGTATTGCGACCCGGCCGATTCGCCGACGTCGTGGACCGTCAGGATGTTCGGGTGGTTCAGCGCCGAAGCGGAGCGGGCCTCCTGCTCGAACCGCCGCAGGCGGTCGGCATCCCGCGAGAAGGAATGCGGAAGAACCTTGATCGCGACTTCGCGTCCGAGCCGCGTATCCCGCGCCCGATAAACCTCCCCCATGCCTCCCGCGCCGAGCGGCGCCAGGATCTCGTAAGGGCCGAGGCGCGTACCGGCCGCGAGCGCCATGGAACTCCGGCCGATTCTACGGCAGAGGGCGCCTCAGTACAGGATGGACAGGCAGGTCACGCCGCCGTCACGCTTCTCGAACTCGCTGACGGGCACCGGGCGCACGCGCCGTCCCGTGGCTTCGATCGATGCGGCCGTCCTCGGACAACCGGCCGGAACGATCACCTCTCGGCCGATCGAGAGCACGTTCGCGCCGAGGGCTTCGGTTGGCGGCACCGGGACGACCTTCAATCCGCGCGCCCGCCCGAGCTCCGCCAGGGAATCGATCGCGAGGAGCTCCCCTTTCCCCAGGTACGCGCAACCGGAAAGAAGGTGCAGCAGGTCCGCGGGGGTCGGTACGGCCTCGACCATGAAGTCGGGAGCCAGCAGCTCGCGAAGCTGGCGGACGGCGGCCTCGTTCGAGCGTTCCGAAAGCCCGACGAAGAGCGCCCCTTCGGTCATCAGGACGTCTCCCCAGTCGAGACACGCGGGGGCGCGAAGCGTCACGATGGGAAACGACTTCTGCAGGACGGCGACGATCGGCTCCGCCTCACCGCGCCGTTCGGCCACCGCGGAGGGGCCGACGATCGCCCGCCCGCCGACGACCGCGACGCGATCCTGCACGAACACGGCGTCGGGGCGCTCGTCGTCGGGGGCAAGCTCTGCCACATCGACCCCGCACGCGCGCAACGCCGCGACATACCCCGAGTGTTGCGCGCGCGCCGCGATCCGGTCGACGGGCTGCGCCGGATCCTGTCGCGTCAGGGCCTGGGGGTAGGTCCTTCCCGGCGGCCGGACGATCGCGCGCTTGGCCAAGAGCGGCTCGGCCTCAGCGAAACAGAATCTGTCGCACCAGCGGAATCGGAAGCGCTCCCTGCGACACGAAGGCGTCGTGGAACTGCTCGAGGCTGGCGTTCTTCGCTTTCATGTATTCGCCCCGCAGCTTGAGGATCTCGAGCTTGCCCAGCGTGTAGTAGAGGTACGTGGGATTGTACGCCCCGCGGCGCGCCTCCTCGAAGCCGTTGGCTGGCTCCTGAAACCCCTTCTCGACGAAGACCTTCGCGCCCTCCTCGACCGTCATCCCCTGCGTGTGGAGTTTGATCCCCACCACGTAGCGGCAGTCGCGCAGAAGCGCCTCCTGGAGCTGCGCGAGACGCACCTTCGGATCGCCTCCGCCGAATCCCTCGTCCACCATCATCTGCTCGGTGTAGTGCGCCCAGCCCTCCGCGTTGGTGCCGCAGCCGACGAGCTTGCGTGTCTTGGTCGGGAACTTCTTGGCGTAGAGAAACTGCAGGTAATGCCCGGGCCAGACCTCGTGCACGTTGATCATGTCCACCACGTACGGGTTGAAGAGGCGCAGGTGCTCCTCCTGGTGCCTCGCGTCCCAGTCCTTCTCGACGGGCGTGACGTAGTAGAAGGCCTCGGTGGCCTTGGTCTCGTAGGCGCCGGGCGTGTCCATGGAGGCGAAGCTGCCGAAGCGCGCGAAGGGCGGCGTCTCGGTGATGATCGGCCGCACCTCCGAAGGGATCGTCACGATCTTCTTCGCCACCAGGAACTCGCGGGCCGCCTCGACGCTCTTCTTGACCGAGGGAATCAGATCCGCCGCCGTCGGGTGGTCGTTCGAGAGCGACGTCATGACCTCGGCCGGCGTCTTGGATGGGTCGATCTTCCTTGCGGTTTCGAGGAAGGCCGAGTAGTTCTTGGCGAGATCAGCCTCACCGATGGCGAGCACCTCCGAGAGCGGTAACTCGACCATGTCGTCGTACTTGAGCTTCGCCGAAAAGTTCGCCGCACCGATCGCGTAGGACCCGGTAGAACGCGGCGCCAGGTCCTTCTCGAGCCAGGTCCCGAAGTCGTTGAGCGCGGCGACGGCCTTCTCATTCCCATCGGTGAAGTCCTTGAGGAGCGCCGGGTCGTTGGCCGCGGCCTTCCGGGCGAAGTCCGCGACGGCCGCCTGGAGAAAGCCTGCGCTTCCTCGGGCCATTCGGGTGGCGAGCGTCGTGAACTCCTTCGGAGGGTTCTTCACATTCGCCTTCCCCGCGGCGCAAATGGCGGGAACCGCGCGCAGGCGCGAGATCACCGAGCGCAGGCGGTCGGCCGCCGGCGCGAAGTCGCGTTTCAGCAGATCGTTGACGGCGAAGCCGGCGATCGCCGCGTACTGCATCGGGTTCTTTTCCCAGACCCGAATCGTCTCGAGGTCCAGCAGCTCCGAGCGGATTTCGCCGTCGAGGGCCTGGGAATCGATCTGGTTGTCGAAGGAGAGCTTCGAGTGATCGATGGCATTCAAGGCCGCGAGCTCCGCCTTCAGAGTGGCGATTCGGGCATCGATCGACGCTCGCGAGAGGTTCGGCATCTTCGCGTCGTACTCATGGAAGCCGGCCGCGGTGCCCTCCATCGGGTGAGCGGTAAACCGGGCGGCGAAGTAATCGTCGACGAACCTGTCAAACGTCTGGTCCGGGTCGGGCCCGGACGGAGCCTGCGCGAGGACGAGAGATGCAACGGCGAGGGCCGCGGCGATGCTGAGAAGCTTCTTCATGGGCGCGAAGGCTAGCACGGGCGGCGAGGTCGACAGCCTGCACCCGAAAAGACCGAATCGCCCCGGGAAGAAGGCGCGGCGCCCGTCCCGGCGAAATGAGGCCTCCCGGGACGCCCCGCGCCCTTCGAAGAGCGCCTGTCCATTTCTTGTCGATTCGATAACACAAAAACCACATTAATTCATATAGAATCGACTACTCCATGAACTTCCCAAAGCGCAATTCTCTGACGCCCGCCGAGGCAGCGGACCTGCTCGGGGTGAGCTACCAGACCGTCAAGCAGTGGATCTACCGCAAGCGCATCCGCTCGGTGCGCACACCCGGGGGGCATCACCGCATCCCCCGCGCGGAGATCGCACGGTTGGGTGGCGCGGCCGCAGGCGGGCGCGATGCCGGAGACCTCTCGGCGATCAGCGGCCGAAACAAGCTCCTCGGCACCGTCACGCGCGTCCGCCAGTCGGGCCTGCTCGCGGAGGTGACGCTCGACGTCGGCGGCCAGACGCTCACGTCGATCATCACGAAATCCGCCGTCCGCGAGCTCGGCCTGAAGGCCGGATCTTCCGCGTATGCGCTGATCAAGGCGACCGAAGTCATGGTCGTCAGGGCCTAGCAGGAGTCGGGGGCGCGATGCGAAGATCTCTCGCCGCCATCCTCCTCGCGGTTGCGGGCCTGGCCCCCGCCCGGGACTCCGGGCACGAGCTCCTCGTCTTCGGCGCGGCCAGCCTGACCGAGTCGCTTCAGGATCTGGGAGTGGCCTTCCAAGCCAGGAGCGGAAACCCCGTCGTCTTCTCCTTCGGCGCTTCGAGCGATCTCGAACGACAGATCGAAGCGGGGGCGCCGGCCGACGTGTTCTTCTCGGCCGACACCGCGAAAATGGACGCCCTCGAGAAGGCGGGACTGGTCCGCGCGGCGGACCGGCGACAATTCCTCTCGAACTCTCTCGTCGTCGTCTTGTCCTCCGACTCGACCCGGGAGATTTCGGCGCCGGAGGACCTGCTCGCTCTCCCCCGGATCGCGCTGGCGGATCCCGCTGCCGTTCCCGCCGGCGTCTACGCCAAGACGTGGCTGACCGGAATCGGACTCTGGAAAAGGATCGAGCCGAAGCTCGTCCCCACTCTGGACGTCCGCGCCGCGCTTGCGGCCGTCGAGAGCGGCGGCGTTCCGGCGGCCATCGTGTACCACACCGACGCGGCCATCTCGAAGAGAGTTCGGATCGCATACCAGGTTTCGAACGGCCCAGAAATCCTCTACTCCGTTGCGGGGCTCGCACGCTCCAGGAACAAGGCCGCCGCCGGTGCGTTCGTCGCGTTCCTCGCCAGCGGAGAAGGGCTCGCGGACTTCCGGAGCCGGGGCTTTCTCATCACGGGCGAAAAGTGACCCTCTCGCCGGAAGACCTTTCGATTCTGTGGCTGACGTTGCGGGTCGCGATCCTGGCGACGATTCTCATTCTCCCGCTCGGTGTCGGAGCCGCCTATCTGTTGGCCCGGCGCCACGGTGCCGGCAGGACCGTCGCGGAGACGTTCCTGACGCTGCCTCTCGTCCTGCCGCCGACGGCCGTGGGATTTCTCCTGCTCGAACTGCTAAGCCGCTCCGGCCCCCTGGGCGCGTTGCTCGACCGCGCCGGGATCGAGCTGCTCTTCACCTGGAAGGCCGTCGTTCTGGCCACCGCCGTGATGTCCTTTCCTCTGCTCGTGCGGCCGGCGCTCGCGGCCTTCGAAGACGTGGACCCGCGGCTTCTCGGCATGGCCCGCTCCCTCGGCAGCCGGCGCCCGGCGGTTTTCATGCGGGTGGCGCTGCCGCTCGCCTGGCGCGGGATCCTCGCCGGAGCCCTGCTTGCCTTCTCCCGGGCGCTCGGCGAGTTCGGCGCCACGATTCTCGTTGCCGGCAGTATCCCCGGACACACGCGCACGCTGGCGCTCGCCATCTTCCAGCGCAACCAGATCGGGCAGGAATCGGCGGCGCTGCGGCTGGTGGCGGTGGTGGTCGTTCTCGCCTTCGCGACGGTCGCCACGACGGAGATCCTCACGCGGCGCCGTATCCGCCGCGCCGGCTCGTGATCGAGCTCGACGTCACGCTCAGGCTCTCCCGTTTCCCGCTGCGGGTGTCGGCCCGGCTGGAAGGGCGCGCGGTGGCGGTCCTCGGGCCTTCGGGCAGCGGGAAGACCTCCCTGCTCGAAACGATCGCGGGCCTGCGCCGGGCCTCGGGGCGCCTGGCGATTCAGGGGGAGACGGTCCTCGATTCGCGCGCGGGCCTCGACGTTCCGCCCGAACGGCGGCGGATCGGCTACGTGCCGCAGGACGCTTGCCTCTTCCCCCATCTCGACGTCCGAGAGAACGTGCGCTTTGGAATGCGCCGCCGTCGGGACTCGGTCTTCGAAGAAGCCGTCTCGACCCTGGAGATCGGGCCGCTGCTCGATCAGTTTCCCGCGACCCTCTCCGGGGGCGAGCGCCAGCGTGTGGCTCTGGCGCGCGCTCTCGCCGTCGAGCCGCGCCTGCTCCTGCTCGACGAGCCTCTCGCTGCCGTGGACCGGGAGCTGAAGGAACGCATCCTGCCCTACCTGCTGAGCGTCAAGGAGAGGTTGGGCATTCCGCTCCTCTACGTCACGCACAACACGGGGGAAGCGGGCCTGCTCGCCGAGGAGGTTCTGCTTCTGCAAGCCGGCGCCGTGGCTCTGCAGGGGCCTCCTTCGGCCGTTCTGCGGTCGATGGTGCTCCCGGAGATCGACCCGGACGCCCGTCACGAGAACATCCTCGCGGGGACGATCGAGCCGGCGGAGGCGTCGGCCGACACGGCGCTCCTCCGGCTCGGCCGAACCGTTCTCGTGGTCCCGGCGGCGGCCGCGCCGCCCCCCGGGACGAAGGCCGTCTATGCCGTTTCCCCGGAGGACATTCTCGTGTCGACCCGGCCACCGGATCACGTTTCCGCGCGCAACGTGCTCTCCGGAACGGTGACCTCGCAGGACGACTCTCCGGCCGGCGACTGGGTCCGGGTCGACGCCGGGGGAATCGCCTGGACGGCTCGCCTGACGCGCTCGGCCGCGCGGGAACTGGGCCTCGAGACCGGAGCGCCCGTCTGGCTGGCGGTCAAGAGCCACGCGATCCGGCGCCTCCACTGAGCCTACAGAAATTTGATCCGGTCGTGTCGGGACGTCTCCGTCCCCAAACCCTTGCCTCGCGTCCAGCGCGCCGTTAGCCTCTTGACGTGGCTCGCGCGGCCGTCTCGGCTCTCCTGATCGGCTTCGCGGCGACCGGTGCGCAGGCTCAGCAGGACGCGGAGCGCCCCGGCGCCTATCGCGAGGAAGCTCGTGTCGAGCGCGTCGTCGTGGACGCCTACGTCACCGGCTCGGACGGCCAGCCGATTCCGTTTCTCGCGGCCTCGGATTTTCGGCTCGAGGTCGACGGCGCGGTCGTACCCCTGGAGTCGGTCGACTGGGTGCCGGCAGACACCCCCGAAATCGCGCCGCTGCCTTCCTCGGCGCCGCCAGCGGAGACGGACGCGAAACCGGCGCCTTCCGCATACCCGCCCGGGCGCCTTCTGATTCTTTTCTTCCAGACGAGCTTCGAGCCCACGCGCCTGACGGGCTTTCTCCGCATGGCGTTGCAGGCGCATCGCTTCGTGCGCACGCTGCTGCCGACCGACCGGGTCGCCGTGCTGTCGATCGACTCGCACCTGAAGCTGCGCCAGGACTTCACCGCCGACCACGAGAAGATCGACACCGCGATCGACGAAGCAATCCGCACGGGGCCGCCGAACCGATCCGACCCGGACGCCTCGCCCTCCCTGGCAGAGCACTTCGACTTCTACGGCGCGAAGCGGACCATCACTCCCGAGCGGTCGCTTCTGCTGATCGCGCGCGCGGTCCAGTCGATCCCAGGCGCCAAGTCGATGCTCTTCTTCGGATGGGGGCTCGGCACCATCGGCGGCATGGGCGGGCCCAACCCGACGGAGCAACGCGAGTATTTCGCCGCGATGCGCCGACTCGCCGCGGCCCGAATCAACATCTTCACGCTGGATGTTTCCGACGCCGACTACCACACGCTCGAGACCTCGCTGCGGGTCGTGTCGGACGCAACCGGCGGTCTGTACGAGAAGACCCACCTCTTCCCGAGGCTCGCCATGGAGCGCGTCCGCCAGGCGATTTCCGGCCGCTACGTGCTCGTCTTCAAGACGCCCGACGGACCGCGCGGATTCCACACGATTTCGGTGGAGCTCGCGGGCCGCAAGGGACATGTCACCGCGAGGACCTATTACGAAGACTGACCTCGGCTTGGCTGTTCTCGCCCTCTGGAGCAGGAAGGGTCAGACGAACCCCACACCCTACCCCTCTCGGGAGCGAGGGGGCTCTCCTTTCGCCGGCGGACGGAGTCGCTACTCGGTGAAGGGATTCGTATCGAGCTTGATCACGGTCATGGGATGGATCTCCCAGGCGGTCGCCTGGGTGATATCCGGGCCAGCGTCCTCCGCCGTGTTCACGGCCTTGCCCGTCGCCTGGAAGTCGTAGAGCAGCCACCCCTTCAGGCGGACGAACTGCCCCTGGTACTTCGCGGTCAGGGCGTCGAGCGACCAGTTCACGCCCCGCGCCGCCATCTTGCGGCGCCACGCCGGTGTCACGACGACCACGACCTCGTGGGCCGGATCCATCCCGACCGAGTTGGATGCGAGGAAGATCTTGAGCTCCCGGTTCTGAAAACAGTCGGCGCTCTGGAGCCCCCCATCCTGCACGGACACGACGTAACCAGTCAGCTCCGCGCCGTTTGAGTCGCTCCAGCGATCCTGGTCGGGGCCCGTCTCGAGCATCGCGTCCAGCGTCGCGGTGTCGTCGATGTCGGAGTCACCCGGCGGGTCCATGCGGTTGCACTTCACGTTGTACGCCTGAAGCTTCGGCGTCTGTGCCGCCCCGCCCGGCGGGCACCCTCCGGGCGCCTCCCCCGGACCGGCCTGAGCGGCCGCGAGCCCGATGGCGATCAAGGCTGCCGGGAACACCGCGGCAGTCTAATCGCTACGGCCGATAGATCAACCCCCCGTAGCCCTGCGTCGAAGACATGAAGGGCTCCGTGCTGCGAATCCGCGCGACGCCGAGATAGAGGGAAAACGACTGGGGCAGCAGCTCCCGCGGAACGAGGCGATCCAGCCGCAGCTCCGCGCCCGCAAGCTCCACGGGATCCGGCTTCGGAGCGCCGGAAGTCCACGCCGTGAGGCGCTCAGCGTAGAGGACGAGCGGCAGGAAACCGAATCGCAGCTCCGCCCCGTACGTCTCGACCCGTCCGCCCCGCTGAACGGCCGACGGCAATGCGGGTCGGGAGAGGCGGTTGCGGTCGAGCCCGGGCGGGAAGATCGACGAGTCCGCGCCACCGATCCAGAAAAGATCGAAGTCCGTCGGCGCGCCGCCGGTGTCGCCGTAGCCGGCGGAGAGGCCGAGGGAGGCAAGCCGCGTGATTCCCGAGACGCTGGCCCGTGCGGAGTACTGGCTCCAGAAGCCCCCGGCGGTGTTGCCGACGGCGCCGTCGAGTGAGACCCCGGCGGAAAAACCCGACCCCGCCCGCGTCCGGCGAACCTCGCCCCGCACTCCCGCCGTCCCGACGGTCCGCGAAAAGGTCTCCGCGGCTTGGAGCGCCTCGACGCGAGACCAACCGCCTCCGAGCCTCGCCGACACGCGCCCGCCGTCGAAGGGCCTCCCCCAGGAGGCATCGGCGAAGAAGCCTTCGCGCTGTTCGTCGAGCTCGGGCTGCCTCACCAGGCGCTGCGAGCCCGGCTTCTCGAGCGCTGAGAAGAGCTGCAGCGTCAGCTTCGCGGGCAATCCAGACCACGCCGCGGCGAGCGAGCCCCCGCGCGGACCGGCGGCGTTCCCGAAGGCTCCGAGGGCGAGCCAGTCGAGGCGGCCGATGACGTCGCTGCCCTCGACGCCCGCCTGATAGGAGTTGCCCGAAGGCCCGGCCGTAAACCCCGAAGCGACGCGCAGGACCTGCGTCGAGAGCGCCCGGTAGGGATGCGGCGCTGCGATCTGCGTCTCCGCGAACTTCCTAGGCTCGAGGGAGGTCGGAGGCAGGATCGGAAAGTCCCCGGCCTCACGCGGCAGGGCTGCCCGGGCCTCGACCGGAAGCTCCAGGCGCCGAAGGTCCACGCCTCTCGCCGTCAGACTGAGAAAAAAGAGCGCCTTTCCGTCGGGCGTCGGCGCGGGGGAGAAGGCGCCCCCCGTGACCCGCGTGGCGGGCGCGGGCGTGTCTCTGCCCGCGGCCTCCACCGAA
Source organism: uncultured Acidobacteriota bacterium (assembly GCA_963801275.1). Taxonomy (GTDB): domain Bacteria; phylum Acidobacteriota; class Thermoanaerobaculia; order UBA5066; family Gp7-AA6; genus DATBFU01. Next base: position 1,468,081 of record CAWDEF010000001.1, read on the forward strand.
GCAATCTCCCAGACTCCCGAGGCGTCACTTCCGAAAAAGAGGCGTGCGCCGTCGGGCGTCCAGGCCGGCGGACCCACGGCGCAGCAGGCGAGCTCGCGCGGCGCGCCTCCCTCTGAGGGAACCGCCACGAGTTTCCACTCGCCGTTCTCGTGCAGCAGCGCCGCGACGGTGCGTCCGTCGGGCGACACGCGCGGATGACTCCAAACGCGCCAGGCATCGCCGGGCGCCGGCCCCGTCTCGAGCGGACGCGTCGCTCCGGTTGCCAGATCCACGCGCACGAGATCCGAAACGCCATGGCGGTTGCGCACGGCGATGGCCCAGGCGCCGCCCGGTTCGGGGTCCGCGTCGAACACGTCGGCAAGGCGCGTCACGCGCGAAACTCGTCGGCCCTCGAGATCCCAGACGAAGAGGTCCCGATGCAGGACCGCTTCGGCATCCGGAACGCGCCGGGAGAAGAGCACCCGGCCGTCCGCAAGGAATCGCGGGTCCTCGGGCGTCTGGCCGTTCCAGCGCGGGAGCCGCCAGCGGGGCTCCCGCGGGCGCGGCAGCTCCGGCTTGTCGGCGACCTCGTTCGGATCTTCGAGGAGCCTGCGCTCGGCGCCTCTGCGGCGCTCCTCTCGACGCCGCTCCTCTTCTGTCTCCCGCAAGGTCCAGACGCCGAGAAATCCCCTGCGGCGACGAGGCGACCGAAAGGCGAGCAGGAGCCTTCCGTCCGGTGAGATCTGCGGAGAGAAAGTCGCTCCGGAGAGGCGCTGCCAGAGCTCTCCCTCCTGGAGGCCGGCCCTTTCCCGGCGCTTCTCGTCCGCGATCGCAAGGGCGGCCATCTCGGCGCGATATCGGTCGTAGAGCTCCGACGGCGGCCGGCCGAAGATCGCCTGGAAGCAGGTCGCAAAGTCGCCTCCCCGCCGGGAGGCCATTCGCTTCCAGAGGTCCTGGAGGCTCCCCGCGCCTTCTCGCGCTTCCAGCCACTCGAGAAAGCTCGAACCGACCAGGTAGGCCATCGACCCGCCGAGCCAGCCGGAGGTCGCCGAGAGCGCCCCGTAGGACGGGAGGCGGCCCTCGGCTGCGAAGCGCCGCAGCACCATGGCGCGAAGGCTCGAGTTGGGGCGGCCGGATCCCGTGAGCGCCCCTTCGACGAGCGTTGCATAGCCTTCGATGAGCCAGCGAGGCGAGCTCAGCAACAGCGGGCCGACCGGCAGAGGAAGCAGCCGCCAAAGAAACCCGGCGCGGTTGCGCGGCCGCAAGAGGTGCGCAACGTGCGCGACCTCGTGCACCGACACAAGGTCGATCCAGTCGGTGGAGTCGCCGATGCCCGACTCGATGTCCGGCGGATACGCCCAGAGCACCACGACGGGCCGGTCGAGGAATGGAAATGCAGCGCCGTTGGAGTCCGCGACGGGGTCGGCCACGACGACGTCGATCCGCTGCGGAGGGGAGTAGCCGACGAAGGCCGTGACCCCCGCGTGGATCGACTCGAGGGAGGCGGCGGCCCGCTCGGCCCAGGCGCCGAAGGGAGCCGGGTAGTGAACGCGAAAGTGGGGCGTCTCGATCGTGAGCCAGTCTGCGGCAGGGGGCTGGGCCGTCGCGCGTCCCGCCAGAGCGATCGCGGTCCCGAGGAGGAGTGCGGCAGCGCGCGCCGCGCGGGTCAACGCGCCGGTTCCTTCACGCCCAGTCCCGGCGCATCCGTGACGCGCATCACGCCGTCTTCGATCACGAACCCTCCCTCGACGACGTCGCGCGCGAGGTCCAGGCTTCCGTCCAGATCCAGGTAGCGCGTGGCCGGCGAAGCGAACGCCGCGTGCAGCGCCGCCGTGATCGAGATTGCGCTCTCGTCCATGCACCCCCACATCAGGTCGATGTCCGAGAGCTCGGCCGTCGCCGCAATGCGCATCGCGGGGGCCACGCCGCCGCACTTCATCAACTTGATGTTGAAGATGCCGGCGGCCCGCGGCGCCTGCGCGAGGGACCAGGCGTCCCGATCGGTGAGGAGCGACTCGTCGGCGGCGATGCGGTCGCGAACCTCCCTCGGAAAGCGGCGCAGCGTCTCGACCTCGGCCGCGGGAACAGGCTGCTCGAGAAACTCGAGGGAGAGGCCCGATGTCTCGCCGAAAAACCGGAGGGTCTTCTCGGCCGTATACCCCTGGTTTGCGTCGGCCCGAATGCCGATTCCGGGAGCCGGGTACTTCTCGCGAAGCCGCCGCAGGCGCTCGATGTCTTCCTCGAGGGAGAGGCCAGTCTTGACCTTCAGGATCCGGAACCCGCGACCGACATACTCCTCGGCCTCCGCCAGCGTCTCGGCCACATTCTTGATGCCGATCGTGATGGATGTGGGAAGCCGGTCGTGCGCGCGCCCCAGAATCTCGACGAGAGGCATCTCGAGCTTCTGCGCCAGAAGGTCGTGAAGCGCCATGTCGACGGCGGCCCGCGCCGCCGGAACGAAGGGCATCCGGCGGGCGATCTCGCGGCAGAGCGCGGGGAGCGTCCGGACGTCCCGGCCGACCAGCCACGACAGCGCGTCCGGCGCAAGAGCCTGCGCACAGGCCGCGACGGTTTCGCCGGTCACGTGCGGCGCCGGGGAAGCCGCGCCCCGCCCTACGAACGGCCCGCCCGTCTCGATGCGCACAAAGACGTTCTCGACCGCGTCCGTCGTGTCGAACGCGATCGTGTACGGGCGCGTCAGGCCGAGGCTCTCGACGCGAGAAGAGACCGCCGCAATCCTCATGCGGCGGCCTCTCGCCGGAGAAACTCCCGAATCGGCGGCAGGAGACGGCCCACGCCCTCCTCGAGCGGGAGCGCGACGGGAATCCCGAGGTCCCGCTCGAACCGGTCTCTCTCCGCGCGCAGGCGCTCGGGCGCGAGCCCCTCGCCGTTGACCGCCAGCCCGAGGGTCCGCGCGCCGTAGAGCCGGATGAGCTCGATCTCCTCGCCGACCGGCGGGATCGGCCGTCCGAGCTCCTCGAAGCCTTCGAAGTGATGGCGTCCCGGCGCGTGCTGCAAGACCACACCGCGCGCTCCGCCCGACAGAATCAGCTCCGAGCCGCAGGGCCCGGAGGGATTTCGCAGCGCGGACTGGCCCTCGAGGAAGAGGACCTCCGGCGCGAGCGTCCGGGCGCAGGACATGATCGCGTGCTCGAGCTCTCCCGAGACGAAGTCGTTGGGGGTCGCATCGAGGACGAATCCGTAGGCCGCCCCCTGGAGCCAGCCGGTTTGCCCCGTGTAGATCCACTCGGCCCGCAGGCCCTCGCGCCTGGCCGCCTCGACGAGCATCCGCGTGGTCGTGCGCTTTCCCAGAGCACAGTCCGTTCCGAGGACGGCGACGCGGGGCGTCGCGAGACGAAGCACTTCGCCCGTCCAGAAATGCAGCTCCCCGGGAGGCTTGCGTCGCCGGATGTCGGTGATCGTCACGCCCCGCCTCGCCGCGGCGGCGGCGAGAGCCGGCTGGTCGGCGGCCAGATGGTGCAGACCGTTGACGACCGAGAGCCCGTTCTCGATCGCTTCGAGGAGAGCGGCCTCGAGGCCCGGCGTGAAGACCCCGCCCGACGTCGCGACACCCACGATGGCGTAGTCCGGCTTCTCCGGCAGGCGCGCCAGCGCTTCCGACAGAGAGCCTAGGACCGGAATGCCGCGCGCGCGGCCGTCGAGCACTTCGCCCGCGTCGCGCCCCGCGGTCGGCGCATCGACGACTCCGAGAATTCTGTACCGATCGGTTCCCCGCACCAGTCCGTGCGCGGTCTTGCCATTGTTCGTCGCAAACAACCCGTCGCAGAGGATCAGGGCCGTTCCGTCCATGGCGGCGCATTATCCCCTGCGTGATCGCCAGCGCGGAGGAGGACCTGATAACCTCCGCGCAAAAACCGGGAGGTGTCGCGTGCCGCCGAAGGAAACCTCTTTCCACTCGGGGCCGGAGCTGCTCCGAGCTCTCGGCCTCTTCGACACGGCGGCGATCGTCATCGGGACGGTCATCGGGTCGGGCATCTTTCTCGTTCCGGCGGAGATCGCGCGTGCCGTGCATTCGGCGCCGTTGATGCTCGCGGTGTGGACGGTCGGCGGAGTTCTGTCACTCCTCGGCGCTCTCTCGCTGGCCGAGCTCGGTGCCGCGATGCCTCATGCGGGAGGGATCTACACGTACATCGCGCGCGCCTTCGGTCCCCTGCCGGGGTTTCTCTGCGGCTGGATGCTCTTCACCGTCGCCACGTCGGGCTCGGTCGCGACACTCGGCGCGGCCCTGCCGATCTACCTCGGAGGTCTGGTTCCGTTGAGCCCCGTGACGAGCAAGATGGTGAGCCTGGCTTCGATCCTCCTCCTGACGACCGTGAACATCATTGGCGTCAAGAGCGGAGCGGTCGTTCAGAACATCCTGACGACGCTGAAGGTGGGCGGGCTCACGGGCATGGTGATGGCGATTTTTCTCGCGCCCGCACCGGTCACCCCCTCCTCCGCGCCCGTGCCCGGCGGGCCCGTCGGCCCGATGGCCTTCGGCGTGGCACTCGTCGCCGTGCTCTGGGCCTACGAGGGCTGGCACGACGTCTCCTTCGCCGCGGGCGAAATCCGCGACCCGCAGAAGAACTTCCCTCGCGGCCTGATCGCCGGCATCTCGATCGTCGTCGGCCTTTACCTCGTCGCCAACCTCGCGTACCTGCACGTGCTCACGCCCTCCGAGATCGCTGCCTCCGACCGCGTGGCCTTGACCGCGATGCTCAAGGTCACGGGCGAATGGGGCGCCAAGTTCCTGACGGCCGCCATCGTTTGCTCCATCCTCGGAGCCATGAACGCCCTGGTGCTCGCGGGACCGCGCGCCTACTACCAGATGGCGCGTGACGGCCTCTTCTTCGAAAGGCTCGGCCGCGTCCACGCGACCTACCGCACGCCCGTTGCTGCCTTGGTCGTGCAAGCAGCGTGGTCCTGCCTGCTCGTTCTCTTCATCGGAGGGTTCTCGCAGCTCTTCACCTACGTGATCTTCGGCGGCTGGATCTTCTACGCGCTCGCGGTCGCCAGCGTCGTCGCCCTGCGCCGCAAGGATCCGAGTCTCGAGCGCCCGTTCCGGGTTCCGGGCTACCCGTTCGTGCCGCTCATTTTCGTGCTCGGAGCGGCGGCCCTTGTGGCGAACACCCTCCTCACGAGCCCGCGCGAGTCGTCGATCGGCCTCGCGTTCATCGCCCTCGGCATTCCCCTCTTTTTCTTCACACCGGCGGCCCGGCGACGCCGCGCCCGGGATCGGGCATGAAGCCTCGCGGCCTGCTCGCCGCCGCTCTCCTGCCGGCGCTCTGCTTCGCGGCGCTCGCCCGCGAAACCCGCGCGCCCGCGCCGGCTCCCGATTACGGCCCGGCGACCGAAAAGCTCCTGGCTTTCGTCGGGCGCCAGATGAAGGAGAAAGGCATTCCGGCCATTTCGGTCGCCCTCGTGGACGGCGATCGGACCGTCTGGGTCAGGGGGTTGGGCGACGCCGACCCGGTCCAGAACGTTCAGGCCTCGGGCACGACCGTTTACCGGGTGGGCTCGGTCTCGAAGCTCTTCACCGACATCGGAATCATGCAGCTTTCCGAGCGCGGCGAGATCGATCTCGACGCGCCCATCCAGACGATCCTGCCTGACTTTCGCCCCCGGAACCCCTTCGGCCCCTCCGTGACGCTGCGGGAGCTCATGTCCCACCGGGCGGGCCTCGTGCGCGAGCCTCCCGTGGGCAGCTATTTCGATCCGACCGGACCCTCGCTCGCCGCGACGGTCGCGAGCCTGAACGACACGACGCTCGTCTACCCGCCCGGGACGCACATCAAGTACTCCAACGCCGGAATCGCGGTCGTCGGCTACGTTCTCGAGCGGCGCGCGAGAGAGCCCTTCGCGAAGTTCCTGAAGCACGCGGTGCTCGATCCCATCGGGATGGGCTCCTCCTCCTTCGAGCCCGAGCCCCGCATCCGTGAGCGGCTCGCCCGGGGAACGATGTGGGGATACGACGGCCGGTCCTTCCCCGCGCCGACTTTCGAGCTCGGCATGGCGCCCGCGGGAAGCCTCTACTCGACCGTCGAGGATCTCGCCCGATTCCTCTCCGTCCTCTTCGCCGGAGGAGAGGTCCCCGGCGGACGGGTGCTGCGCCGCGAGACGCTCGAGCAGATGTGGAAGCCGCAGTTTGCGGAAGCAGGCGCCCGGACCGGCTACGGGATCGGCTTCCGGATCGGCGAGCTCGAAGGGCATCGCTCCATCGGCCACGGCGGGGCGATCTATGGCTTCGCCACCGCCCTGGCCGGCCTGCCCGACGAGCGTCTGGGTGCGGTCGCCGTGGCGACCCTCGACTCGACCAACGCGGTCACCGATCGGATCGTTCGGGAGGCCTTGAGGCTCATGCTCGCCGCGCGCGCGGGCAAGCCGCTTCCGGAGCCGGAGACGACGGAACCTCTTTTGGCGGATCTCGCTCATCGGCTGGCGGGAGCCTACGGGCAGGACGGGAAGCCGCGCGTCGATCTGATCGAGCTTCCTGAGGGCCTTTCGCTGCTCGAGCGCGAAGGGGGCTTCGCTCCGTCTCTGCGCAAGGCCGGCGACGCCTTGATGACCGACGGGCGCCTCGGCATCGGAACGCCGGTGGGCCTCACACACCGCGGCATCTCCCTCGCGGACCGGGCGCTCGCCCGCCTGGAAGTCGGCAAGCCGCCTGCCGCAGGCGCCGAGTGGAAGGATCTGATCGGCGAGTACGGCTGGGACTACGACATCCTCTACATCCTCGAGAGCGACGAACAGCTGACGGCTCTGATCGAGTGGTTCGAATTCGACCCGCTGACCCCCATCTCCAGGGATGTCTTCCGCTTTCCCGACCGCGGTCTCTACGACCACGAGACCCTCACGTTCGAGCGGGACCCGCGCGGCCGCGTGACCGGCGTGCGCGTGGGTCCGGTCCTCTTCTTGCGGCGTGCCGTCGGGCCCGAGGAAGGGCACACCTTCCAGATCACGCCGGTCCGTCCGGTCGAGGCACTGCGTGCCGAGGCGTCGGCCGCCACTCCCCCGCCCCAGCCGGCCGACCTGCTGCCCGGCGACCTCGTGGAGCTCGTCACGCTCGATCCGACGATCCGGCTCGATGTGCGCTACGCGACGAGCAACAACTTCCTGGGCGTTCCCCTCTACTCGCAGCCGCGCGCCTTCCTGCAGCGTCCGGCGGCCGAGGCGCTCGCACGCGCCCACAAGAAGCTCGAGGCGGAGGAGTATGGCCTTCTGATCCACGACGCGTACCGGCCCTGGTACGTCACGAAGATGTTCTGGGACGCCACCCCGAAGGACAAGCACATCTTCGTCGCGGACCCGGCGACCGGCTCCCGCCACAACCGCGGCTGCGCCGTCGACCTGACCCTCTACGACCGAAAGACGGGCGCGCCGCTCACCATGACCGGCGGCTACGACGAGATGTCAGACCGCTCCTTCGCCTTCTACCCCGGCGGGACGTCCCTGCAGCGCTGGCAGCGCGACCTGCTGCGGCGGGCGATGGAAGAGCAGGGTTTCGCCGTGTACGAGTGGGAGTGGTGGCACTTCGACTACAAGGACTGGGAAAAGTACCCGGTCGGCAACGTGCGGTTCGAGGAGCTCCGGACGAAGTAACCGCGTATCTCTGACTCTCGTTCCCCTCTCCCGGCGGAAGAGGGCTGCGGTGAGGGGGCCGCTCCAGCATCGTTCCAGAGCGTCGTAGGATGCTAGCCTCTCACCCTACGCCTCTCCCCTCAGGGGCGAGGGGACCTCCCGCGCGTCGGTCACTCCTCGCAGTCGGGGCAGCCGAGGAACGGGATGCGCTCCGCGGGAGTCGGGTGCGCGTCGCCCTCGATCATGGCCCAGGCGCCGCCCTGGGCGTGCCAGAGGTAGCACTCGAGCCGATACGCCTCGTTGGCGTCGGACGCCCGCATCCAGCCGAAGAGAACATTCTCCGATGCGTCCCGCGCGTGCCGCAGGAGCCGCTGGCGCAGGTCGATATCGTCGCGGCCCACCCGCTCCCCGACCCGCCCGCCGCGCGCGACAGTCTTCAAGAAATAGACGCCGGCGATCGCGGGAGGAACGGTGCGTGCGACGTTCGACTCGGTCAGTCGGATGGCCGGCTGGATCCGGGTGGGGGGAGGAAGGTCGGGAAAAAGAGACGGCTGAGCCGGATCCTCCGCAGGCTCTTCGAAACGCGTTCGACGGGCCAGCCGCATCCTGTGCTCCAGTTTAACTTACCTTCGCCAGAAACCGGCGGCCCCGACCGCCGCGCCGGCGGCTCGGGGCCACTCGGTTGCCGATCGCCGGCGTTCGGTCCGATGTCTACCGGCGCTCCGCCAGGATTCGCAGCGTGCCTGCCGCAGCGAGCGAGGCGAGACCCGCCAGCGCAAGGAGCGGCAGGTTGCTTCCGGTATGGGGCATCGCAATGTTTTCCGCGACCAGCATCTCCGGCTCCTTGACCGGAACTTCTTTCTGCTCGGGCGTCATGGCCACGACCTTCGACTCGGGCTTGGGGGGCTCGGCCGCAAAGACGTTCTCGTGGCTGATCTGGGCGATCTGGATGGCTTCGGCCTTCGGGTACACGAACTCCACACCGAAGTTGTGCGCCGGGTAGTACCAGGACTTCAGCGCCTGGGGCCTGCCCTCGGCCCTCTGGAAGTAGACGAAACGCGATTCGTCGGTGGGCTTGACGCGATACATCGGAATCGCCAGAACGGTGGCAAAGACCTTCGTGCCTTCCTCGTTCTGGAACTGAACCACTTTTCGCGTCTCTTTGGTGTCCAGAACCTGGATCATGTACGTACCTGGCTCCAGGACCGCGCCCGGAACCTCGGTCTTCTCCGACAGCGTCACGGTCGTTCTCCACGCGATCTCGTCGGCTAGCAGAACGCCCGCTCCCAGCAACGCTCCAACGCAGGCGAGAACCACCAACGCTTTGATGACTCTCATGACTCCAACCTCCTCTCCAATCGACGCCCCCTAAATAGCACCTGTTCGATACCGAACGCATGGTGCGACGGCATCAAGCGAGTGCGCTTCTTCTCGCCCGCCGTAGCGGACGGAAGAGCTCTCGCAAATCTCGGGCCAACGCCGCGGGCTCCTGCCTCGCCCCAGGGTGCCGTCACCAGGCATCCCGGCCATACGCTCGGCGGGATACGGACATCGCTCGGGGCGCGCGCGGGTTACATTTCCAGACCCCATGCGCGCGAGCTCATCGCCGGATCTGGCGAGCCCGGAGTTCAAGGCCGACCCGTTTCCCTTCTTCGAGCGCCTGCGCGCCGAGGAGCCCGTGCGCCGGACCGTCCTCGCGGACCGGACGGAGCTGTGGCTGGTGACCCGCTACGACGACGTCCTCGCACTCCTGAAAGACCCTCGCTTCGCCAAGGACCCCCGCGCCGCAATGACCCCCGAGCAGCTCCGCCGCCAGCCCTGGGTGCCACCGATGTTCCGGCCGCTCGAGCGCAACATGCTCGACCTCGATCCGCCCGACCACACGCGCCTGCGCGCGCTGGTGCAGAAGGCGTTCACGCCGCGGCTGGTGGACGCGCTGCGGGCCCGGATCGAATCCCTCACCGAAGAGCTCCTGGACGCCGCCGCGCGGCGCCGCGACGTGGACCTCATCCGCGACTTCGCGCTCCCGCTGCCGGTGACGGTCATCTCGGAGATTCTCGGAGTCCCTCCGCGGGAGCGCGGACGATTCCACCGCTGGTCGGCAGCCATCGTGTCGCTGTCCTCGCCGCGCGGCGCCCTGCGGGCCATGCCGAGCGCCTGGGCGTTTCTGCGTTATCTGCGGCGCCTGTTTCGCCTCCGCCGGGCCGAGCCGTCGGAGGACCTGACGAGCGCCCTCTTGCAGGCCGAGGAGGGGGGCGACCGGTTGAGCGAGGACGAGCTCACCGCGATGGTCTTCCTGCTTCTGGTGGCGGGACACGAGACGACGGTCAATCTGATCGGCAACGGCGCGCTCGCCTTGATTCAGAATCCCGATCAGAAGGAGAGGCTTGCTCGTGATTCTTCGCTGATCGCTCCGGCCGTCGAGGAGCTGCTGCGCTTCACCTCGCCCGTCTTTCTCGCGACCGAACGCTATGCCCGCGAAGACACGGAGATCTGCGGCGTGAAAATCCCGCGCGGGGCGCTCACCTATGGCGTGATCGGCTCGGCGAACCGGGACGAGGCCCTTTTCGCCGACGCCAACCGTCTCGACCTCGGCCGTGAGAACAACCGGCACCTCGGGTTCGGCCACGGAATCCACTACTGCCTGGGCGCGCCCCTCGCGCGCCTGGAGGCCCAGATCGCGATCCAGGCGCTGCTCGCGCGAGCTCCCGGCCTCCGGCTCGCGTCACCGGCTGAGTCGCTGCGCTGGCGAAGGGGTCTGGTCCTTCGAGGGCTCGAGGCCCTTCCGGTCGAGGGGACCTAGCTCCCTCCGCGCACGAACTTCTGGACCCGCCTTCCGGTCACGTCTCCGACGTACACGGACCCGTCACCCGCGACCGCGATGTCGTGCGCGATCGCGAACTGGCCGTCGTAGTTGCCGAATCGCCCGAAGCGCTGGGCGACCGAGCCGTCGGGCCGCACGACGACGACGGCGGACCGATCCGGCGGAGAATCCGGCTGGTCTCCGCCGTCGGCCACGAAGGCCGTGCCGTCGACGGCGATCGCGATGTCGTACGGACGCCCGAGCGAAGGACCCTTCCACTCCCCGAGGTACTTGCCGGCGCCGTCGAAGATCTCCACACGGGCGTTGCTTCGGTCCGCAACGTAAACCTTTCCGGACGCATCGAGCGCGATGCCATGCGGAAGGTCGAACTGCCCCGGGCCGCTGCCCGCTGTTCCCCACTCGGAAAGAAACGTCCCGTCCGGCGCGAACTTCAAGACGCGCGTATTGCCGTACCCGTCACTCACGTAAAAGGTCCCGTCCCGCGCGACGGCCACACCGGTCGGCAGGTCGAAGTGGGAGCGATCCTTCCCGGCCACACCCCGCTCCCCAAGCGTGAGAAGCGGACGGCCGTCGTGCGAGCACTTGAAGACCTGCTGGAGCGCGACGTCGGTCAGCCAGACGTTGTCCTCCCGATCCACCGTGAGCCCGTGGGGCATCGCGAAGCGGCCGGCGCCCCACTCCTCCAGAAGGACGCCCGACTTTCCGTCGAAAACCGCGACCGTCGCCTCGGCGATCGGTGTGATGGCGAGTGCGCCGGAAGCCGGCCAGATTCGACTCCCGCGGTGGAACACGAACACGTTGCCCCGCGAGTCCACACCCACGCCGGCGACCCCTCCGAGCATCCGCCCCTCCGGAACGACAGGCCATCCGTGCACGACGCGATACGGCAGCGTCGCCGCATCCTGCGGACCCGGAGGCGCCGCCGCGCCGCCGATGGCACCGGCGAGAGCCCCTGTCGCGATCAGACTGGCCATTCTTCTCATCCCCTCTCCCTCTTTCCCCTGGCCCGCCAACGATACTTCTCGAGCGAGATCCTGCCGCAAGTGTCGAATCGGATGCGCTCGCGCTCGAGACGCAAGCGTTGGACGATGTCATACGGCCCGGTGTCCGAACGCGCGCTGATCTCCCCACGCGCGTTGACGACACGATGCCACGGCAGCCGGCTTCCATCGGAAAGAGCGGCGAGCGCGTATCCCGCCAGACGCGCCTGCCCCGGCAGCCCCGCCAGGCGGGCGACCTGGCCATACGTCGCGACCCGGCCGCGTGGGATCTTCGCGACGACGGAGTAGATCTGTCTGTAAGAGAGTCCGCGCGCGGGCTTCGTCGCTACGGGACGCCCCTCACCCCGACCCTCTCGCGCCGGGCGAGGCTGAAGCCGTCGCGCCACTTACGCGACGAGGACCTGACGGCGCGTCGTCGAGGCGATGCGCTCGTCGGGTGTCAGGATGCCGCGGAAGTTCAGCGGATCGGCCGCCGCCACCGAGACGGGAACCGACTCGCCCTCGGCGTCGCGGCGCCGGACCGAACGCAGGAGCGTGACCGCCTCGGGCAGCGCGTACTGCTCGCCGTCGAAGCCCGCCACGAAGCGCCCGCCACGCACCTCTCCCCGCGCCTCGAGCGTCCGCATCACGCGCGCCACCTCGCGCCAGGGCAAGGGCTGCTTCTCGCGGGCGAGCGTCTTTCGGAATACGACGCCGGTGCGTGCGAGCAGTCGCCTGGCGATGAACTCCGCCGAGGGCGGCGACGAAGCCTCTCTCCTGAGGAGACTCCACCGGCCTCCCGGAAAGCCTCCCGCCCGGCGCTTGGACGCCGGCACGATCAACCACCGCAGGCCCGCATACGAGTCGCACGTCACGCGCCCGAGCGAGATCAGGTCCGCTAGCCCCGCCTCCATGAACGCCGGCGGCATCTTGATGGCGCGCGCGAGCTCCGGCAGGAACACGGCGCCTCTCGCCGCGAGAATCTCGGCTACCTCGAGCGCCGCGCCGGCCGGCTCGCGGGCCGCCTCGGCGGCGGCAAGCGCCATCCAGTCCTCCAGATGCTCCCGCGGGAAGAGACACACGGGCGTGCGCCGGATGGGACCGGAGCCCGAGCCCCAGAGCCGCGCCCACGCCATCTCGCCCGAGAGGGTGAGCTGTTCGAGCCACTCGCGGCGATATCCGCGCACGCGCGCCGGCAGGACGCTGCCCTCCCAGGCGGCCGCAGGAACCTCGAATCCCGCGAGCTTCTCCAGGACCTGCGCGACGCCCCGCGGCCCCTCGACGCGGTGGTCCGGGTCCGCGTGCTGCCAGCAGGCGAGGAAGCGCAGGAACTGAGCCGCGGGCACCGGCTCGATCTCCTTGCGGAGCCGGTCGAGCGTGTAGCGGTGGATGCGCGCCAGAAGCCGCCGGTTGCACCAGGCCTGTTGTCCCGCGATTCGCGTGCGCAGGACGGCACCCTCGTTCTCGAGCTCCCGCATCACGGGATCGTCGCTGACGATCGGACCGACGGCTTCCATCCTTCCGCGCAGAACGGACTTCGGATCCCGAGGGGCTTCCGCGGCGAACCACCGGTCGCCTTCTCGCAACACGCGGCCGGCCGCGCCGAGCTCGTCGAGCCAGCTCTGCCAGGGGCGCCCCTCCTCGACGGTGACGTAGCCCATCCAGAGGAGCGCCTCATGCACCTCCTCCGCGTCTTCAGGGGTCGGCCAGGCCTGCTCCTTCACGCGGGCGATCGCGTCGGGATCGAGGTCCCCCAGCTCGTCGGAGGACTTGCTGTCCAGGAACCGCCGCGAGATGACCGCCTGCGTGCGGCGCTCCTCGAGCGGCGCGTCGTCTAAGAACGTGTAGGGCTGTGAATTCAGGATTCCGCGGGCAAAGGCAGACGGCTCGACCGTGTCGATGGCGCGCCGCTCGATCGAGCCGTCGCGCAGGCCGCGCAGGACTTCCAGGAACCCCTCGACGTCCATCGCCTCCGTGAGGCAATCTTCGATCGTCTGGCGCACGATCGGGTGATCCATCGGGACCTCGATCGGGCCGCCCGAAAGCGTCTCGGGGCAGGCAAGCACCTCCGGAAACGCCGTGACGAGCAGGTCGTTGGCGCGCATCCGCAGAAGCGGCGCCGGGACCTTCTTTCCGCCCCGGGAGCGCTCGAGCAGGAGCGACCGCTGTGCGTTCCAGCGCCAGCGCGTCTCGAACATGGGTGTCGCGAGCAGCGCCTGAACGAGGACCTCACGCGCGCTCGAGGGGTGCAGGTACTCGAAGACGCCCTCGAGCTCGAAGCTGTGCTGCGGACCGAGCGACAGGACGATCGCCTCTTCGTTGGCCGCCGCCTGAAGCTCGAAGCCGAAGCCCACGCAGAAGCGCTTGCGCAGGGCGAGCCCCCAGGCCCGATTGATCTTCGAGCCGAAGGGCGCATGGACGACGAGCTGCATCCCTCCGCTCTCGTCGAAGAACCGCTCGAGAATCACGCGCCGCTGCGTGGGGACGGCGCCCAGGACTTTCTTTCCCGCCTCGACGAACTCGGCGATCTGCACGGCGCCCGCTTCGGGCAGCGCCTCGCCGCACTCCGCTCTCAGGACGGCCGCCCCGTCGGGCCCGGCGTCGCCGCTTCTCTCGCGCAGCGTCCCGATCTCCGCCGCGAGCTCCTTCGTCCGCCCGGGAGCCTCTCCCAGCCAGAACGGGATCGAGGGTGGCTGGCCTTGAGCGTCGGCCACGCGGACAATGCCGGGCTCGATCCGCAGAATCCGCCAGGAGGCGTTGCCGAGCTGAAACACGTCGCCGCGCGTCGACTCGACGGCCCAGTCTTCGTTGACGGTGCCGACGACCGTGCCTTCGGGCTCCAGGCGTACCTGGTAATCGGCCGTATCGGGAATCGCGCCGCCAGAGAGCAGGGCCGCCAGGCGCGCGCGCTTGGTCGCCATGAGCCGGCGGTGGACGCCGTCGCGATGAAGGAGCGCCCGCCGGCCCTGGGTGTGGAGCGCGACGACCGAATCGAACTCCGCGCGCTCGAGGTCGCGGTACGGCCAGGCCCGCCGGATCGCGCCAAAGAGATCCGTCTCCTCCCAGTCCTCGGCCACGCAGGCCGCCACGATCTGCTGGGCGAGGATGTCGAGTGGGCGGGGAGGCATCGGCGTCCGGTCGAGGACGCTCTCCCGGATGCAGCCCAGGATCGCCGCGCCCTCGACGAGCTCGTCGAGGGTGAGCGGGAAGAGCCGGCCCTTTGGAATGCGCCGCAACGCGTGCCCCGCGCGGCCCACGCGCTGCAGGAACGTCGCGATCGATCGCGTGGCGCCGACCTGGATCACCAGATCCACGTCCCCGATGTCGATCCCGAGCTCGAGCGACGCCGTCGCGACGAGCGCCCGGAGCTTGCCGGCCTTCAGGCGCTCCTCGGCGTCGAGCCGGCGCGCGCGCGAGAGGCTTCCGTGGTGGCTCGTGACCGCGTCCTCGCCCAGGAGCTTCGAGAGCTGCCCTGCGATCCGCTCAGCCATCTTGCGCGTGTTGACGAAGACGAGAGTCGTCCGGTGCTCGCGCACGAGCTTCGCCATGCGCGCGTAGATCTCCTCCCACTGCTCGTGCGAGCAGACCGCCGAGAGGGCCGAGGGAGGGACCTCGATTCCGAGATCGAGCGTCCGAAAGGTGCCTGTGTCCACGAGCGTACAGTCGCGTCCGGCCCCGACGAGGAAGTGCCCCACTTGATCGAGCGGCTTCTGCGTCGCCGAGAGCCCGATCCGCTGGACGGGGCGCCCCGTCAGGGCCTCGAGCCGCTCGAGCGACAGGGAAAGGTGGCTTCCCCGCTTGTCCCGCACGAGCGCGTGGATCTCGTCCACGATGACCGTCGAGACCGTCTTCAACATCGCGCGGCCGCCGTCGCTCGTGAGCATCAGGTACAGCGACTCCGGGGTCGTCACGAGAATGTGCGGCGGGCGCCGCGCCATCGCCGCGCGGTCCGCGGAGGGCGTGTCGCCCGTGCGCACGAGGACACGGATCTCGGGAAGGGCCGGATCCCGCGCCCGGAGCTCCTCGAGAGGCCCCTGGAGATTCTTCTGGACGTCGTTCGAAAGAGCCCGCAGCGGCGAGACGTAGAGGACCTGCGTCTCGTCCGGAAGCGCGCTTCCCTGCCGCAGGAGCGAGTCGATCGCCGACAGGAACGCCGCGAGCGTCTTGCCCGACCCTGTCGGCGCCGCGATGAGCGTGTGGAGCCCCTCGCGGATTCGGGGCCAGCCGTCCCGCTGCGGCGGTGTCGGCTCGCCCAGACGCCTCCCGAACCACTCCGCCACCGAGGGATGGAAGGAAGAGAGCGAGGTCATGAACTTCAATACTACCGAGGACCGGGCCGCCTTATTCCAGAGGGATTTCCGGGCTTCAGGCAGGCCCATCGCAGAGCGCCTGGAGCTTGCTCAGGGTCGCCCAGTTCCGGGAGGTCACGCCATCGCCGAGCGCCCGATTGACCGCCTCCCACGCGCGGCTCTCGTTGATGCCGCCGGCGCACCAGATGTAGGCGACACGCTTGCCGAGGGCCAGAGCCTCCGGTTTCCAGTCCTGCCGCGCGAGCGGCTCCAGGAGCCTGCGATCCGCCGCCTCGCGGAGAACCGCCACGAGCAGGCGCGACGGGTCCTTCGCGACTTTCGAGAGAGGATTGTGAAGGATCGCGTCGGCAAGCTCGGCTGCCGTGATCACCGTGACGCTCGCCGAGACGCCGAGCCGAGCCGTCATCGCCTTCTCGATGCGTGGGCCGGCTGCCTCCGCACGAGCGGCCGCCGGCGCCGTGAAGACGACATTACCGCTGTTCAAGAGTGTGCGAGCGTCCCTGAAGCCCAGGCTCTCGACCAGCGTCCGCAGATCCGCCATTGCGATGCGCTTCGCGCGCCCGACGTTGATCCCGCGAATCAGCGCGACGTGTGTGGCGGTCACCCGACGGAGATCCAAAAGGCGCTGTACACCAGCCGAGCGGGTCCTGAAGCGCCTCCCCCCTCGCCCCCCGAAGGGGGGAGAGGGTCGGGGTGCGGGGGGACGATCAGCATCTACAGCTCCCCATACCTCTCCGGCGCGTACCGGCCCGCGAGCAATCCCGTCGCCTTCTCGACCTCGATCTCCTGAACCAGAACGCCCTCCTCCCCGTAGGGCAGGGACGCCTGGCATTTGCCCGACGGATCGATGAGGCTCGTTGCCGCCTCCTGGAACCGCAAAGCGTAGTTCACGCTCGCGAAGTAGATCGTATTCTCGATGCTTCGCAGCATCATGGCTTTCTCGTAATAGGGAGCCTCCGCCGAGCCCCACTCCGTCAGTCGGACGCCCGCCCGCTCGTTTCCGGTGTGCTGCGGATGAAAGACGATCTTCGCGCCCCGAGTCGCCGCCCATCGCACCGTCTCGGGATAGCGCCAGCCCTCGTGGCAGATCGAGATTCCGAACTTGACTCCGTTGACCTCGAAGATCCGCCGGCCGCTTCCAGGAACGTAGAACCGATCCTCGGTCGGGTCGAGCTGGTTCTTGGTCTGATACCCCTGAAGCTCGCCCCGCCCGTCGATGACGGCCGCGACCACCTGCCGGCCGGCGTCGGTCACTCTCTCCAACCCGAGGATCGTCGCGATCGCATGCGTCCGGGCCCACTGCCCGACCGCCCGTTGCGCGCGCTCCTGCTGCGCCGCATCGTACGGCGGCACCTCGAAATCCTGCCCCCGCAGTCCGGGAAGATAGGCCTCCGGAAAGCAGACGATCTCGGCGCCCAGGGCCGAGCCTTCGGCAATCAGCGCCCGCGTCCTCTCCAGGCCCTCATCGAGAGTCGAGGCGACGCGCGGCGAAGCGAGGGCGACGAGCACTTCATGCAAGTATCTAATGAGTTCGAAGGCGCGCCCGCGCTGCGGATCGGCAAGGCATAGGGGACACCGACCGAGCCCCAGGTCGAGCCGACAGATTCCAGACAAGACGTCACGAGTTCGAAGCGGCCCGCCAAATCCTCCGCCACAAACAGGGGCCGGTGAGGGGAAGCGACGCCTGCACGGTCAAGTTGGCGCGGGTATTCGCAGCGCCTTCCGATAGGCGTGCTGCGTCTTTTCACGCACGTAACCAAGGCGTTCATAGAACGGGTGCGATTCGGGCCGGATCACATTGCTACGCACCGAAATCCGCTCGAGGCCGCGCTTCGCAGCCCATTCTTCGGCGGCGGCAACCAACTGGCGCCCGGCCCCGAGCCGACGATGCCGGCGGCTACGACAAGACCCAGGATCTCGCAGCGGCGCCCGGACTCCAGCACTCCTGCTCCGCTGCCTGGAGCCAACCGATCACGGGCCTGGCGAAAGTTCCGCGACCAACACGATGTTGTCGGGCCTTCCCAGCAGCCGTTCCAGCCGCCAGCGGAAGTTCTCGGTGTCCGCCGGATAGCCGAGAACCTGACTGAGGTGAGCAATGAGCGGTGCGTCCCCCGGAGAGCGCGGCGCACGGTCAATTGGTTGGTCAGATTCAAGCCTCGAAGGGTCACTCGAATGAGCCTGCCTGGCTCGATGGCTTGCGACCCGGCGAGCGCGGGCCCGCGGGACGCGCATAGGCCGCTGTCAACCTACCAGAATCAGCTTCTTCACGGACTTCCCGCCGCCCCACGAATCCGGACAACCTCAGCAAAGAGGGCACGTTCGAGCAGATGCATCCGATTGGCAAGGTTGGGCAGAGCTCGAGCCGGCGGTGAGATTCCCTCCAGTAGCGTCAGTATGAGAACCGCCGCATGGCCACGATTCTGAGCAGGATTCGCGGATTTTCCTTCGGCTTCCGACGCCCCAGTCTCCGCCCCCATCTCGCACTCCGCGGAAAAACCCTTCCCCGCTTCGTTACTCGACCCCCAGGGGAACCGTGGGAACGGGGACCAGGGATTACTTGAGCGTGATCGTCACCTGATCCAGCTCTCCGGTAAACGGAAAGTGGTCTCTCGTCGTGTAGTTGTTCGAGACCGGCGTCCCATTGTCCACACCCACGTCGAAGGATTCGCTCAAGGAAAACGCACTGGGAACGGTTTGATCGATGGCGCCTTGCGCGACTTTCTTGCCGTTCACGTACAACTCCCCGATCCCCTTCAGATTGTCGGTCTTCACGAAATTGAATTTCAGGTCCACCCTGCCCCGGGGCAATTCCGGCGACACGACCGTGTACCGCGCCGTGTTGAGGAAGTTGTACTCGTAGTGCAGCTTGTGGTCGGCGATGAACATCGTGTAGCCGCCGTTCAAACCTCCGCACGCCACGATCACGCCTTCTTCGTCACCCTTCAGATCGACGGAGGTTTCGATCGAGTGCGAAACATTCTTGATCGGGGCCGAGACGGCCTCCGGAATGCGCTCGGCACAGGGCCAGTAGTACGTGTAGACCTTGCGTCGCTGAAGCTCCGGATGAATTGCTTGGCGACCCGCGAGGCCACGTCGTCGTAGAGAGGATAGATGTTGTTCCTCCAGGCCTCCTCGTCCCACACCCGCTTAAGCTCCGCCGCTTATCGGGATGATGTGCGGCGATGTTGTTGGCCTCGGGGAAATCCTCGATCAAGTCGTAGAGATCCGACACGTCGTTGTCGAACGGAAATGTACCCGCGATCACCCAGGGCATGCGATTGCCGTGGATGGTCACGGCCTTCCAGCCGTCCTTGTACATCGCCGGATTGCCCAATTGCTCGTAGACCTGCTGCGTGCGAGCCGACGGCGCGGCCTCGGCGTTGAACGAATACACTAGGCTCTTGCCGTCCAGGCTCATCTGCTTGACGCCGTCTTTCTCCTCCTGGAAGGGCGTGTTCGTGGCCTCCAGGGCCGTCGGGATGAGGTCCGTGATGAAGGCGTACTGATTCCGGATCTCGCCGCGGCCCTTGATGCCCTTGGGCCTGGCGATGATCAGTGGGTCGGAGACGCCTCCTTCGTACACGATCTGCTTGAAGTACTTGAAGGGGGTATTACCGGCGAGCGCCCATCCCGCGTGATAGTGCGGATAGGTGTCGCGATCGCCCCACCCCGCGTAGTGCTTCATGTTCTCGTCGAGCGACGTCTGCAGGGCATTCAGGACGCGCGATTCGTTGAAGGTCCCGTTCAGCCCGCCCTCGCCGCTCGCGCCGTTGTCGGAGGTGAGAAGGATCAGCGTGTTGTCGTACTGTCCGATGCGTTTGAGCGTCGTGACCAGTCGGCCGATCTGCTCGTCGGTCTGCGTGAGCATTCCCGCAAACACTTCCATCTGACGCGCAAAGAGCTTCTTCTGCTCGGCGGTCAGGCCGTCCCAGGCGGGAATCTCGGGGATGCGTCTGGTCAGCCGGGTGCCCGCGGGGATCAGTTTCATCGCGAGCTGGCGTTCGAAGATCACCTCGCGCGCCCGGTCCCAGCCCATGTCGAACTTGCCCTTGTACATGTCGATGTATTTCTGCTCCACCTGATGGGGAGAGTGCATGGCGCTCGGCGCCCAGAACATGAAGAAGGGCTTGTCGGGCGTCACGGAACATGAGCGGTGAGGTAGTCGATCGCCCGGTCCGCAAGTCGGTGGACAGATGATAGCCGGGCTGCCCATCCAGTCGACCGGGCGATGATCGGACCAGAGCAGGGACCGGAAATCGTCGGCGTCGGCGGCCATGAAGCCATAGAAATGGTCGAATCCCTCGTCCCCGGCCCAGTG
Organism: uncultured Acidobacteriota bacterium; assembly: GCA_963801275.1. Taxonomy (GTDB): domain Bacteria; phylum Acidobacteriota; class Thermoanaerobaculia; order UBA5066; family Gp7-AA6; genus DATBFU01. Next base: position 1,488,070 of record CAWDEF010000001.1, read on the forward strand.
ATGAAACGGACCGCTTTGCGAGACTTCGGTCAGGGGCGTGTGGTCCCACTTGCCGAGCGCGTAGGTGGTGAAACCGGCGTGCGGAAAGTCGTTGACGATGGACTTCGCGCTCGGCGGGGTGATGCCGTTGTAACCGGGGAAGCCCATCGCCGTCAACGCGTGCGAACCGAAGCCGATTCGGTGCGCATGGCGGGCCGCCAGCAACGAGGCTCGCGAAGGCGAGCACAGGGCCGTCGTCTGGAAAGGTAGCGGAGGCCGTCGGCCGCGAGCGCGTCGATGGCCCGCGTCTGTACCAGCCCGCCGTAGCTCCCGATTTGGGAAGAGCCGACGTCGTCGAGAAGGATGATGAGCACGTTCGGCGTACCGGGCTTCGCCTTCGTTGGTTCCGGGTACCACTCCTGCGACTCGGCGTAGGTGCGGCCGATTTTTCCCTTGAATTCCTGACCGTACTTCTGAGAGGAATCGCCTTCCTGCGCCGTCTGCGCCGTCGCCGCCGAGGCGACCGTCAGCGCGAATGCGGCCGCCCGGAGGGCGACCGCGACCGTCGGTCTGGCTTTCATCGTCGCTCCTTACCGTCACTGACGGCGGTCAAATCGTGCGGGCCGCTCCTCGCTCGAAGCGGCCCGCACCACCGGGATCACTTGAGGGTCGGTTGTCGGCTATTGCTTGTCGCGCTGCTTCTTCTCGAGGGCCGCCTTCTCCTCGGCCGAGACCTGTTTCGGGCCGACCTTGACCGTCAGCTTCTCGAGCTTGCCCGTGAACGCGAAAGGGACCTGATAGTCCTTCGGGTCCACCGAAGTGCTCGTATCGATTCCGACGCTGAAGGTCTCGCTCCAAGGCAGACCTCCGCCCAGGCTGTGCGTCATCGGGCGGCCGTCCACCGTCTTGCCGTCGACCTTCAGAGTGCCGGCGCCGCCCTTGCCCAGGCCCGGACCGTCGTACTTCCAGTCGAACTCGAGGGTGTGCTTGCCGGGCGCGAGCGCATCCTTTCCCTGCCACTTCACGATTTCGAGCTGGATCAGGTTCCATGCGAAGATCGGCTTGCCCTTGAGCAGATAGAAACCGTAGCCGCCGAACTGGCCGCCGTCGGTGACGAGCACCCCCTCGGCGCCGCCCTGCGGAACGTCGATGTCCGCCGTGATGGTGTACGACCGGTTGAGCAGATCCGGCGCTCCGGCCGTGCCGGGAAACGGCACGTTGCTCAATTCGCCCGAATAGGTGTACACGGTCCGGCCCGGCGTGTAGCTCGGCTTCTCGCCGAAGAACCGGGGCACGCGGGCGTCGTCGAGCGGGAACACGTTGTACTTCGCGGCCTCCATTGTCCAGGCCTGCTGCAGGTCGCGCAGCTTGTCCGGCATTTGCGCGGCGAGATCCTTCGCCTCCGTCCAGTCCTTGTTGGTGTCGTACAGCTCCCACTTGAACCCGTTCATGACGTCCTTGGTGGCGCCCGTCATCGTCATGACCCAGGGAGTGAGCACGGGCGGCGCGGCGGCGACCCAGCCATCCCGGTAGATCGCCCGCGAGCCGAACATCTCGAAGTACTGGGTCGTCCGCCGATCCGGCGCGTTCGCCTTGTCCCACGAGTAGACCATGCTCGTGCCCTCGATCGGCTTCTGGGCGAAGCCGTTGACCATCGCCGGCTGCGGAAGACCGGCGGCTTCCAGGATCGTCGGCACGATGTCGATGACGTGGTGGAACTGGTTTCGAATGCCGCCCTTGTCCTTGATGCGGGCGGGCCAGCACATGGCCATGCCGTTGCGCGTGCCGCCCCAGTGCGACGCCACTTCCTTCGTCCACTGGTAAGGAGTGTCCAAGGTCCACGCCCAGCCCACTGCGAAGTGCGGGTAGGTCTCATTGGTGCCCCAGACGTCGTAGAACTTCATGTTCATTTCGACCGAGGGGTGCACGCCGTTCAGATCCGCGTACTCGCTGTACACGCCGTTCAACGTTCCCTCGGGGCTCGCGCCGTTGTCGCCGCTGATGTAGATGATGAGCGTATTCTCGAGCTTGCCGGCGTCCTCGACGGCCTGGATCACGCGGCTGATTTCGTCGTCCGTGTAGGCCAGGTAGGCCCCGTAGACGTCGGCCTGCCGAATGTAGAGCTTCTTCGCATCGGCAGAGAGCGTGCTCCACTTCGGAATCGTGCCCGGCCAGGCCGTCAGCTGGGCGTCCTGGGGAATCACGCCGAGCTTCTTCTGGTTGGCGAAGATCTTCTGGCGCACCGCCTCGTAGCCCTCGTCGAAGAGGTGCATGTCGCTGATCTTCTTGATCCATTCCGGTGTGGGATGGTGCGGGGCGTGCGTGCCGCCGGGCGCGTAATAGATCATGAACGGCCGGTCGGGCTGAAGCTCGCTCAGCATCCGGATCCGCCCGATGGCTTCGTCGGCCATGGCGGTGATCAGGTTCGAGCCGGGATGGCCGAGAGAGGGTTGGATGGGCGTGGTGTCACGAAACAGATTTCCCGGCGTCCACTGCGTCGTGTCGTCGCCGATGAAGCCATAGTAGTAGTCGAACCCCTTGACCGGCCCGGTCGGCCAGTCGGTGAACGGCCCGGCCTGGCTTCCCGACCCACAGCGGCACGGTTTGTGGTCCTTACCGAACCACGCCGTGGCGTAGCCGTTCAAGCGCAGGATCTCGCCGATCGCCACGGCGTCCCGGGGGATGACGCTGTTGTACCCGGGATAGCCGGTCGCCTGGTCCACGACCACGCCCGTTCCGACCGAGTGATGATTGTGTCCCGTCAGCAGGGCGGCCCGCGTCGGCGAACAGAGCGCCGTCGTGTGGAAGCGTGTGTACCGCAGCCCCATCTGCGCCACGCGGTCGAGCGCCGGCGTCGGGATCAGGCCGCCGAAGGTCGAGGGCGCGGAAAAGCCCACGTCGTCCGTCATGATCAGGAGGACGTTCGGCGCGCCCTTCGGCGGCGTCACCAGCTCCGGCCAGTACGGCTTCGATTGATCGGCATTGGGCTGAATGTCCCCCTGGAACTGCTGCGGGGGCGGCGGCAGGTATCGGCCGTCGATGGTGGTCGTCGCGCCGGCCGAGCCCGGCGGGGCGCCTCTCTCCTGTGAGATGCCGGGACTTCCGACAAGGGTCGAGAAGAACGCCAGCAACGCCACGCAAACAAGCCGAAATAGCCTCATGGAGCTCATCGAGCCGCCTCCTTCTCGCACCTGCCAGACAAGAGAAGGGCACGCTTCAAATACGCTGCGAGCAATTGCGCGCATCATGGGGCCTGCTTAGCCGCGAGCACCAACCACTCGAAGTGAACGCCTCCCGCTCGGATTAAGACGGGGATTCCCATGGACACCCAATAGCTCTCGCGGGGATCCTATACCTATGCCGTCGCTCGCCTGCCTCTTGAAGCCGCTCCGCCTACGGCCTCGGAGCGGACTCCTTGATCGTCCGGGCCTGATCGGGCCCTATTTCGGCTCAGCCGCCGGGAGCTCGAGCTTCCGGGTAACCCCATCGGTGACTTGCCGTAGAGGCGCGCATAGATGACCAGAGCCGCAAGGTACGAGCCCGCGGGCGTGGGATGCAGGCCGTCGGCGGAGTAGAGATCCAGGCTCGAATCCCGCATCGAGGCGATCCGCCATGCGACCCCGGCAGGGCACAGAATTCCCTCGACTTCCTTTGCCGCCTGGCGGTAGGACTCGATCACGCCGGGGAAGTCTTCGCTGCGGGAGCTCGACGGCCACACCATATAGAGGACCGGCGTGGCGCCGGCCTTTCGGATGTTTCTGGCGAAGAGGAGTGCGTATTGGACGAGAAGCAACCGCGACTCGGGAAGAGACGAGGGGCCCTGCTGGAGGACGACGAAGTCCCAGTGTCCTTCTGCGATCGCCGCGCGCGCCGGACCCCGCTTCCAATGGTCCTCGAGGCTCGCGCCTCCGAAGACGACGTCGCGGACGACGGGAGCGGGTTCTCCGCCGGCGACGGCGAGGGCCTCGACGATCGCGGGAAGGTTGTTGGTGTAAGTCAGGCTGTTGCCGACGAAGAGGAGGTGCCTGGGGGCGGCGGGTTGGGCGGCTCGAACGAGGCCCGCGGACAAGCTCGCGGCGAGAAGAGAGAGGGTGAACCTCTGGGACGACCGGATGGTCACCCCCTCACCCTACCCCCTCTTCCCCTTGCAGGGGGAGAAGGAATCCGCTGAAAGGGTCGGGAGTCCCGGTACGATGGGAGCGTGATCGGGTCAGCGGGAGCTTCGGCGGCCGTGCTGCTTCTGTCGCTCGTCGAGGCGGCACCGGCTCCGAGCGCCATCGTCCGCCGGCCCGGAGAGATCGAGTTTCCGGCGGTCGTTCACGCCTCGGCGTTCGACCGATGGTGGGTGATGCCCGGATACCACGCCCTCGTCTGGAAGGGTGGGCGCGCGCGCCATGCGGCCCTTTTCGTCACCGAGATCCCCGACGCGGAAGTGCTCGCGGCCCTCGAGTCGATCGGCGCCCGGCCGGGCAACAATCTCCCGATGGCCGCCTGGGACGATCGGCGCAACCCGTCAGATCCCGCTCCCGACACGGTCGTCGCCGGAACGCCGGTTGAAATGCTCGTGCGCCTGCCAGGGAAGGCCGACCCCGTGCCGCTCGCCGACCTTCTCGAGGACTCCGCGGGACGAGGCATCGCTTTGCGCGTGGGCGGAAACGCGGCGAACATTCCGAAGTGGAAGTCTGGTTGCGTGGTCTGTCTCTACTCCTGCCCAGGCAGTAAGGTCGGCAATGCCCGCTACACCGTGCGCGACTACGAGAAGGGTGTGACGCACTTTCGGACCCGGCCCGGCGCTCTACCTCCCGACGGCACGACGGTCGGAGTCGTCGTGCGGCTGATCCCGGGCTGATGCGCGGCTCGAACGCAACGTCGACAGTGCGCGAGACGACGGCGCGCCGCCGTATGACGGTTTCGCCATGAAGCGGCGGCTGCCGGCTCTCCTTCTCGCCTTCGCGCTCCTCTCGCCTTTCGCCGCTGCGCAAGGCCCGGCGGCACCGGTCTACGAGTCCCGCGCTGCGCACGACCCGTCCGGCACGGGACGCTTCTACATGGGGCGCGAGATCGCCCTCGTCATGGGGCACCAGGGCGCCGACTGGCTCGACCGCCCCAGCCGCGAACAGGAGGATGCGCCTTCAAGGCTGATGGCGATCCTGAAGGTCAGAAAGGGCGACGTGGTCGCGGACGTCGGCGCGGGGACCGGCTACTACACCTTCCGCCTCGCAAAGCTCGTGGGACCGACGGGCAAGGTCTACGCCACAGACATTCAGCCGGAGATGCTCGACATCCTGCGATCGCGGATGAAGGAGAACGGCGTCGGGAACGTCGAAACCGTCCTGGGGGCGGCGGACGACCCGAAGCTGCCGGCGCGGACCTTCGACCTCATCCTCCTCGTCGACGTCTACCACGAGCTCGATGACCCGAAGGAAATGGCGCTCGGCATGGTCGAGGCGTTGAAGCCCGGTGGCAGGCTCGTGCTCGTCGAGTATCGGCTCGAGGATCCGCGAGTGGCCGTCAAGACTGTCCACAAGATGAGCGAAAAGCAGATGCGCCGGGAGATGGCGCCGCTGCCACTCCATTGGGTCGCGACGATCGAAGGGCTGCCACGACAGCACGTCTTCGTGTTGGAGAAGGGGCGCGAGGACGCGCCGCCAGCCCACGAGCTCACGCCGCGGCCTTGACTCCTGTGGGCCTCGGACGGAGACTCCCGCCGAAAACGGCTTCGTGACCGGAGACACGATGCCATAGAGCCGGCCGACGCGCCGGCGGAGGAGGACCCGTGAAGTCCCGGATCTTTTCCCTGTCATTGGTCGCAATGGCCGTCGCGGCCATCTCCCTGGCGCAAACCAAGATTTCGGGCGAGGCTCAGTGCGCAAAACCGGATCCCTTCTACACGATCGACGTTGGAGACAGGCCCGGCCACGCCCTGATGCTCTCGAAAAACGCGTGCACCTGGACCAAGCCCGTCGACATCGGCGGAGTGCAGTCGAAGGACGGCCAGAGCACGGCCATGGCACAGGTCAGCGGCAACAAGTCCTGGGAGACTGGTTTTGAAGTCGACAACATGTCCAGCGGCGACCGGATCTTCGTGAAGTACCAGGGGTCCTCGACGTTGAAGGACGGCGTGCCGCAGAGCATCCAGGGCACGTGGAGTTTCACCGGTGGAACCGGGAAAATGAAGGGCCTTCGGGGCAAGGGAACATACAAGGGCGGAGCGCCGGCAGCGGACGGCTCGATCACGTTTTCAATCGAGGGCGAGTACGAGCTCGGGAAGTAGAGGGCGCGAGGCCTGATCCTGCACCGGGTGTGGGATCTCCTCCACGGGCCGGTCGGGGGAACGACGAAAACTGAGCGAGGGTGTCAAGTTTACTTGACACCCTCGGAGAGGCGTTCGCTCAGCGCTCGGGCTCGTCCACGTCCACCTGCCCGGTGACGCGGCGCCGGAAGAGCGACCACGCGCTTCCGGTCGCGAGCACCGCGGCCACGCAGAGAAGGACCACGTAGGTCAGGGCGCGTCCGCTCGTGCGCAGATGCAGCCAGTCCATCAGGAGCCAGAGGAGGGTACCGAAGAATCCGGCGGCGAGCAGAATTCCAAGCGGATGGAGCGCGCGCAGCGTGGCGCGCAGCAGGAAGACCCATCCGATCGCGATCACGACGCCGGCGAGGGCCTTCAGCGGCGTAATGGGTCCGCCGGCCTTGACCCAATGGAAATAGGAACGGCCCTCGGGGTTGTAGGTCGCGAAGATCAGGAAAGCCGCCACAAGGAATCGAAACAGGAATCCCCCGACCGTTCGGCCTGCCATGCGGTCTCTCCTGTCTGGCCGCGGAGTCTAGCAGCCCCTCCAAACAGACAAGCCTTGCCGCTGGAGGGTACCGGCGATAGCCTCGACGCGCGCTCCCGGGCGCGAGCGGAAGGAGGCGGGCATGCTCAAGGGCTTCAAGGATTTCATCATGCGGGGCAACGTTCTCGACCTGGCCGTTGCCGTGATCATCGGCGGCGCGTTCGGCGCGATCGTGAATTCCCTGGTCAAGGACGTCATCACGCCGGCGATCGGGGCGATCGGCGGGCAGCCGGACTTCTCGGCCATCAAGCTCGGGCCCGTGCTGATCGGAAACTTTCTGAACGCGATCGTGAGCTTCCTCTTCATCGCGGCAGCCCTCTACTTCTTCGTCGTGGTGCCATTCAACCGGCTCACGAAGAAGAGGGAGGAGCCCGCGCCGCCGCCCCCCAAGGAAGAGGTCGTCCTGTTGAAGGAGATCCGCGACCTGCTCGCCCGGCGCTGACGGGGCGCTGGCCGCCGCGATCCGACGGGCCGGCTCAAGAAAGCGCCGGCCGGCGTGTAATGGATCCCTCGAAGGAGGAGACCTTGAAGAGACTCGCCCTCACACTGGTGGTTCTCGCCCTTCTCGCGCCGGCAGCACGGCCACAGCAACCCGAAAGGCTCCTCGACGTCGGACCGGGCGGATACGAGATGACGACGTACTACGTCGGATTCCTCTACAAGGGATCGTCGTGGACGCGCGAGAGCACCCCCGAGACCGAGAAGCTTCAGGAGGCGCATCTGGCCAACATCCTTCGGATGCAGAAGGAGGGCAAGCTTCTGGTCGCCGGACCGTTTCTGGACGGCGGGGACCTGCGCGGCCTCTACATCTTCCGGGTGGGATCCGCGGAAGAGGCGCAGGCACTCGTCGCCACGGATCCGGCGGTCGCCGCGGGGAGACTGCGATTCGAGCTGCACCCCTGGTACTCCGCGAAGAACATCACCGTAGCGGCGAGCAGCGAGGGAGATCCGCCGAAGTAGCCGTTCGTTTCGCGAGACGCCGCCCCCTCACCCTCTCCCCCGAAGACGAGGCGAGGGAAGGGTCGGCGGGATCCGGCCTCTCACGCCGGGGCTTTCCTTTCGTGGCATCCTTGTAGCAGGAGAGGATTGATGTTCCCGCATCGGTTTGGCACGGCCGGACGGATGGCCGTCCTCGTCGGCCTTGCGACGTTCCGGCCCACGGCCGCGCCCGCGGGGGACTGTCCGCCGGTTGACCCTCCTCGCCCTGTCGTCTCCGAATGCCCGGCTGCCGACCCCGTGGGGAGAGCCGGCCTTCGCGTCTTTCGGGATCGCCGGACCGGCAGGCTCCGGGCGCCCACTCCTGAAGAGGCCCGGGCGCTCTTCGCGTCGGGAGGCCGCGGAATCGAAAGCCTCGAGCCGCTCGAGATCGTCGTCCATCCGGACGGCATGCGCTCGGTGGACCTGAAGGGTGCGTTCGATTCCGAGATCGTCGTGCGGCGAAACCCCGACGGCTCGCTTGCGACGATCTGCCGCTCGGCCGGCTCGATGCAGGAGAAGAAGTGAGGCTCCGCCCGGCCGCCCTCGCCGCGGCCTTCCTTCTCGCGCCGTCCGGCCTGCGGGGCGCGGCGACCATCACGATCATCAACGCCAATGCCGCCAACATCGGCTTCAACGACGCCACGCCGGCGACGCCCGTCGGCGGGAATCCCGGCACGACGGTGGGGGCTCAGCGGCTCAACGCCTTCCAGTACGCGGCCGACATCTGGGGGGCCCTGCTCGACAGCGCCGTCGAGATCCGGGTGCAGGCGAGCTTCGAGGCGCTTCCGTGCACGACCGATTCGGGCACTCTCGGCTCGACCGGGACGATCCAGGTCGTGGACGATTTCGACGGAGCGGAGTTTCCGGGAACCTGGTACGTGACCGCGCTCGCCAACAAGCGCGCCGGCCGCGACCTCATGCCGGCCTCCAACGACATCCGGTCGCGATTCAACGCAGACTTCGGCAAGCCGGGCTGCGTCGACGGGCTCGCCTGGTACTACGGTTTGGACGGCAACAACGGCCTGAACGTGGATCTGGTCAGCGTCGCCCTGCACGAGCTCGCCCACGGGCTCGGCTTCGTGACTTTCGTCGGCAACGACGGTGGGGAGTTCGTCGGCGAGCCCGATGTCTTCGAGCGATCGATCCTGGACCTCTCGAACGGACTGCGCTGGACCGAAATGACAGAGGCGCAGCGGGAAGCCTCCTACACGAACGCGCGGCGGGTCGTCTGGGCCGGACCGCGCACGACGGCCGACGTTCCGGCCGAGCTCGCGCCGGGAACCCCCCTGCTGCGCGTCGACGCTCCGGCTCCCGCCGCCGGCCGATATTCGGTCGGGGCCGCGGAGTTCGGGCCGAGCCTTGCCTCGGCACGTGTCTCAGGCGTGCTCGTCGCCGCCCTCGACCCCGAGGATACGGCCGGACCCACGGCCACCGACGGCTGCTCGGCCTTCACCAACGGGGCGGACGTGGCCGGAAGGGTTGCCTTCATCGACCGCGGCACCTGCTTCTTCACCGAGAAGGTCAAAAACGCGCAGGACGCCGGGGCGATCGCCGTCGTCGTGGCCGACAACGCCGCGGGAGCTCCCCCGCCGGGGATGGGAGGCACCGATCCTTCCATCACGATCCCGTCGGTTCGGGTCACACAGGCCGACGGGGCTGCGCTCCGGGCGCAGCTTCCTTCGGGCCTTCGCGTCACGCTTTCCGTCGACCCGTCGGTCCGGAGCGGGGCAAGCCCCCAGGGACAGGTGCTTCTCTTCGCGCCCGATCCCGCGCAGGGCGGCTCTTCGATCTCCCACTTCGACGACATCGCGTTCCCCAACCTCCTGATGGAGCCGACCATCAACGGCGACGTCGGGCACGACGTGGACCTGACCCTGCCGCTGCTTCTCGACATCGGCTGGACGGACGACGCGGACGGAGACGGCATCCCCGACGCTTCGGACAACTGCCCCGGCAACTTCAACCCCGGGCAGGAGGACGCCAATCACGACGGCGTCGGCGACGCTTGCGACCGCGCGGTCCACGCGCTCGAACGGTCCGGCCACCCGCGGCGCGTGGCACCGCGCTCGTAACGTCGGACGTTCGATCGCGGCGTGTGAGGCCTCTCTTCGGTTTCAGGCCCCGGTCACGGCGAGCTTTTCGATCTCGCTCCACTCCTTCTCCGTCACGGGCATGACGGAGAGGCGGGAGATGCGCACGAGCGGGAAGTCCTTGAAGACGGCCTTGGCCTTGATCTCGGCGAGAGTCACGGGACGCGCGAGCTTGCGCACGGGAACGACATCGACGGTGGAGAGCTTGCCCGACCGGTCCTTGGGATCCGTGTACGCGTCCGAGGCGGCCTTCGCGACCGCGACGACCGACTTCTCGTCTCCCGTGTGGTAGTAGAAGATCCTGTCTCCCTTCTTGACCGAGCGCAGGTGCTTCTGGGCGAGCGGATTCTTCACGCCGGACCAGGACGTCTTCCCGTCTCGCGCGAGGTCGTCGAAGGAGTAATGCGTCGGCTCTTCCTTGAACAGCCAGTTCATGGAGTGCCCTTCGGCCGGTTCCGGTACCGTTCATAGAGCCGCTTCTGCTTGTCGGTCAGGTCGAGGGGCCGCCCGTCGAGGTAGGCGGCGACGACGTGGGTGCGCAGATCGAGGATGTCGCCGTCGGTCACGATGAGCGTCGCGTCCTTTCCGGGTGTGAGCGACCCGACGCGGCCATCGACGCGCAGGATCCGCGCCGGAACAAGCGTCATGCCCTCGACGGCCTTGTCCCGGGGAAACCCGTAGGCCACGGCCGTCGCGGCCTGGTGCGGAAGATTGCGCACGGTTGCCGCGCTGAACGCCGTGAAGCCGTCGTTGAAGGCCACGGTGACGCCGGCCTTCGCGAGAATTCCGGCTGCCGCGAACCGGGCGTCGTAGGGGTCGTCGGAACGCCGCGGCAACTCGAGCACGGTGTCGAGGATCACGGGAGCGCCCGAGCGCGCAATCTCTTCCGGCAGCCGCCACGCGTCCGCGCCGCCGAGGAGCGCGATCTTGAGGTTCTCCTTCTTCGCCCAGTCGAGCGAGGCCCGGATCTGCGCGATGGTGTTCGCGACGACGATCACCGGGATCCGGCCCTCGACGGCCGGAACGAGCGCCTCGAGCCGCGCGTCGGAGTCCTGCCGGGGCACGCCCTTCTGTCCCTGCGCCGAGCGGGCCTTCGCGTACGCCCTCGCCTGCGCGAACGCCTCCTCGAGGCTGCGGACCGCCTCATCCCGCGCCTTCTCCTGAGCGTGGACGCTCTTGCGCGCCGTGGGCGAGCGGTCGATCTCGAGATCCGGCCACTTCACGGTGATCGCCGCAGGCGCCTTGAGTGTCGCGTCCTCGCGCGTCCAGCCATCGAGCTTCATGGCGGCGAGCGCTCCCGAGACGATCCCGCCCGTCGGTGTCACGCCGGCGATCAGGATCCCCGCCGACCGCGCCACCGGCAGCAACTCCGAGTCGAAATTCATCGCGTAGTCCGCCCGCGCCTGCGGGTTCACCTCGCCGAGCTCCGAGATGTCGACGGTCGCGCGAACCGCCGAGATCTCGACCAGGCCGAGCACCGTGGCCGGCGGAAAGAGCGACGGATAGACGTGCTTGCCCGAGAGATCGACGACGCGCGCGCCGGGTGGAGTCGCAACCGCGGCTCCCACGGCGGCGATCTTGCCGTCGGCGAGAACCACGACGCCCCTCGCGATCTCCGGGGCGTCCACCGGATGCACGGTTGCGCCCGTGAGGACGACCGTCTCGGCGCCGGCCGCACCGGCCGCCAGAGCGAAGGCGACGGCGAGGGAAAGGCGCCTCACGGCGCGGACCTCCCCTGCGGCGGATACGTCGGGGTGGGGCCGGGAGGCGTCAGGTGCGGAATCGGCGTCGGAGCCGGTTCCGCGCGCATGGGGGGCTTCTCGCCGGCCGCCGGCGTCGGAGCGGGCTTCTCGCTCTCGAGCATCTTCCTGGCTCGCGCCGTCAGCTGCGCACGCTCCGCGTCGAGCCCGGCGCGGCCCGCGAGGTCCGCGCTCCGGTCGAAGTATTTCTTTCCCTCGATCCAGGTCTCGAGCGCGATCGACTCGGAGGAGAGAGGATCGCCGCTCCACACGACGAAGTCGGCGTCCTTTCCGGGCTCGAGCGATCCCACGCGCTCGTCGATTCCGAGCTGCCGCGCCGAGTTGATCGTCACGAAGGCGAGCGCGTCGACGGGCGGAACGCCGCCGTAACGCACCGCCTTGGCGGCTTCCCAGTTCAGGCGGCGGGCCAACTCGTCCGAATCGGAATTGAACGAGACGAGCACCCCCCGCTCGCGCATCAACGCCCCGTTGTACGGAATCGCGTCGTAGACCTCGAACTTGTAGGCCCACCAGTCGGAGAAGGTCGAGCCGCCCGCCCCGTGCCGGGCGATCTCGTCGGCGACCTTGTAGCCTTCGAGCACGTGCTGGAAGGTCGCCACACGCACGCCGAACTCCTCGGCCGCGCGGATCATCTCGAGGATCTCGTCCTTGCGGTAGGCGTGGCAGTGAATCTGGCGCTTGCCTTCCAGAACCTCGGCGATGGCTTCGAGCTGCAAATCCGTGCGCAGCGGCACGGGATGCGCGCCCTGGACCGCCGCGGCCTTCCGGAACTCCTCCTGGCGCCGACGGTAGTCCCGGGCCGCGAAGAAGCGTTCCCGGATCTGGTTGGCGACTCCCATGCGGGTGGCCGGGTAGCGCGGGTTGGGATTGGGAAAATTGGACTGCTTCGGGTTTTCGCCGAGGGCGAACTTGATTCCGGGCGGCGCGGCGGTGAGCAGCAGGTCCGAGGGCGCGCCGCCCCAGCGCCACTTCACGATCGCGTTCTGGCCGCCAATCGAATTGGCCGACCCGTGGAGAACATTGGCCGTGGTCGTACCGCCGGCGAGCTCCCGGTAGATCGCGACGTCGAAGGGATCGATCACGTCCTGGATGCGCACCTCCGCGGTCACGGCGTGCGTGAATTCGTTGCTCTGGCCGTCGATGGCCGTGTGGGAATGCGCGTCGATGATGCCGGGCGTGACGTGCTTGCCCCGTCCGTCCAGTTCGAGGGCGCCCGGGGGCGCGGTCAGTCCCTTTCCGACCGCAACGATCTTCCCGTCCACGGCGAGCACGTCGGCCGACTCCAGGATCCCCGCCGGGCCCTGCGTCCAGACGGTCGCGCCCCGGACGATCACGGCCTTCGGCTGCGCGAGCGGTCCGCTCTCTCTGCCGGGAAAGGGTCTCCTCTCCCCCTGCGGCGCGATGGCGGTCTTGCCCGTGTCCCGCGTCGCCGGTTTTGCCGATTCGTAACGCCTGCCGTCGATCCAGACCTCGGTCACCCGGCTCTCCTGCGCGAACGGCTCACCCGTCTCCACGGCGAGGTCGGCAATCTTGCCTGGTTCGAGCGTGCCCAGCCGGTCGGCCAGGCCGAGCTGCCGCGCCGGGACGGTCGTCAGCGCGGCCAGCACGTCGTCCCGCGAGAGCCCGCGGGCCATCGCCTCGGCGAGGCGCTTGCCCAGATCTTCCGGCTCCTCGAGGCCGTCGGTCGTGATCGAGAATTCGAGGCCCGCCTCGCGCAGCCACTGCGGGTTCGACGGCGCGCGATCGAATCGCCGCAACCGCGTCAGCGTCACGTCGAGCCACTCGTCGTCGGTCTCGAGGTGCTCGGGGCGCGGGAAGTCGACCCTCAGGATCAGGTCGGGATGCATCGCGGCCACCTCTTCGCGCAGCCTGTACTCGTCGCCATCGCCGACGTACTGGGCCTCGAGCTTCATCTCGCGAGCGATCTTCGCGGCGCGCAGAAAGGCGACGACGTCGGCGGCGTCGAAGACGACGGGGGCCTTGCCCTCCGCGGCCGGCACCAGAGCCGCCGCGCCAGGGTCCCAGAGGGGTCGCGATTGCCCCGCCGGATGAAGCCCGTAAGCCGCCTCCGCGTCCCGCCACCAGAGGGCGTCGAGAAGGCCCTGCCGCACGAGAGCGACGGCGCCCATCTTGGAGGCCGGATACTTCAGACGCCGCGCCTCGGAGAAGTCCCGAATGCGCTCCGGCTCCAGCGAAACGTACTGGCCGAAGTCGCCCCTGAGGACGCGCTGCTCGAGAGGCCCGGGAGCGAGGCTGACGACCGCGCCGGCGCCGCGCAGGATTCCTTCCGACGGCACCGCGGCGACCACCGCGAAGCCGAGGCGCCGGTACGCCTCGGCCACCCGCTCCTTGACCGAAAGCGACTCGATCACGCGGGCTGCGGCGCGATTGGTTTCGACCGCCGGCCGCGCCGAAGGACCCGATCCTTCCGAGGAATCCTCCTCGTCCTGCGGGCCTCGCGGCTTCTTTCCCGACAGGCGGTCCGCCGTAACGTAGGGATCGATGAGGGCCGCATGCACGACCCTTCCCGACACGTCGAAGATGCGGGCATCGGCCGGGATCGGGGTCTGGCCGGCGGGTCCCACGGCCTCGATGATGCCGCCCCGGATGACGACGACTCCCGGATCGACGAGGCGTCCGGGCGCCACTACGACGCGGCCCCCGGTCAGAGCGAACGCGAGGCGATCTCCGCTTCCCACTCCGGCGGGCCCGCCCCGGGCCGGAAGCGCGAGAAACGCCGCGGCCGCGCAGAGCGCGACAGCCACGAACCGGCCGCGAGGACGACGTGAAGGCTGCTGCATCTCGCGGCGCGCATCTTATCCAAAGAGGTATGCTTCGCGTTTCCAAAAAAAGACGGAGGAGGGAACATGGTCGGTCGAAAGCTCTGGACATCGATTCTGGCAAGCCTCGCCTGCGCGAGCCTCGCCCTGGCGCAGGACGCGCCCCGCCGCCCGCTGAGCCCGCCGGGCGTCGCGGCGACGATGGTCGGCGGGACCTGGGGCGCCCCCGACAAGGACGGGGAGCGCCGATACACCGGCGGCAAATGGATCGAGGTGACCTACAGCCGGCCGATGCTGCGTGGCCGCACGGACATCTTCGGCAAGGGCGCGGACTACGGGAAGGCCGTCAACGGCGGCGCGCCGGTCTGGCGGGCGGGCGCGAATCAGACGACGAAGCTGAAGACGGAAGTCCCCATCGAGATCGGCGGCAAGAATCTCGCCGCCGGCGAATACGACGTGTTCGTGGAGCTGAAGGAGGCGGGCTGGACGCTCATCCTTTCGACCCAGCCGACTCAGGAAAAGTACGACCCGAACGACAAGACGAAGATCTGGGGTTCCTACGGCTACGACTCGAAGTTCGACGTCGTGCGCGTGCCGATGAAGATGGTCACGCCGCAGGTCTCGGTCGACCAGTTCACGATCGGGTTCGCCGACATGACGGACAAGGGCGGCAAGCTCGCCATGGTCTGGGAGAAGACGGCCGCCGTGGTTCCGTTTAGTTTCTAGGCGGAACTTCTCAGCGGCGCCGGGCTAGTTGAGGAACGGGCTCGGTCGGGAGCGTGCCGCCCGGCGCCGGAGGAGAGTTTTCAAGGCAGCCCGGCTCGGTGACGAGAAGAAGGCTCGTCGGTTTAGGACCGACGGGCCTTCGTGTCTCTGCGGCCCGGGGGGCGGGAACTCGATATGCTTTCCCTCCCCGACGCTTCAGTAAGGAGGCAGACGTCATGAACGGTCGCAAGCTTCTGGCATCTCTGGGCGCTTTTCTCGTCGTCGCTGGCGCGGCGCTCGCGCAGAGCGGAAAGCCGATGAGCCCCTCCGGCAAGGCCGCGACCCAGGTCCTCGGCAAGTGGACCCAGGCGGAGGACCCGGAGAGGCGGCGCTACACCGACGGCAAGTGGATCGAGGTGACCTACAGCCGGCCGATCCTGCGCGGACGGACGAACATCTTTGGAAAAGGCGCCGACTACGGCAAGGGCGTCAACGCCGGAGCGCCTGTCTGGCGGGCCGGCGCCAACCAGACGACCCGTCTCAAGACGGACGCTGCCCTCGTGATCGGCGGCAAGCGGCTCGAGCCGGGCGAGTACTCCCTCTTTGTGGATCTGAAGGAGGGCGGCTGGACGCTCATCATCTCCTCTCAGCCTTTCCAGCGAAGCTACAACGAGGACGAGAAGGTCGCGACCTGGGGAGCCTACAACTACGACAAGAAATACGACGTCGTTCGCGTGCCGATGACGATGTTCACCCCGGCCATCTCGGTCGACCAGTTCACGATCGGTTTTTCGGACGTCACGGAAGGCGGCGGAAAGCTCGCGATGGCGTGGGAGAAGACCGGAGCAGTCGTTCCGTTCAAGGCGGCTTCGAACTAGCGGTCGGAAGAGAGGGTTCAGGGCGCTCGGCTCGGTGACCGAAAGGGGGTGCGTTCGCGATGATCGTCACCTGCCCTGCCTGCGGCAAACGAAACCGATCTCCCGCGGAACGTCTTGCCGACGAGGGCCGTTGCGGCGCCTGCAGGACGCCGATCTCGCCCATCGACCGACCGATCGCAGCCGATCCGGCGGTCTTCGCCGAGATCACGGCGGGAGCCCGCGTTCCGGTGCTCGTCGACTTTTGGGCGGACTGGTGCGCTCCCTGCAAGCGCGCCGCCCCCGAGGTCGAGCGCACGGCCGCGGAAATGGCGGGCCGGGCACTCGTCCTCAAGGTCGACACCGACGCGCATCCGCAGCTCGCCTCGCGATTCGGGGTCCAGGGAATCCCGAACTTCGTGGTGCTCAAAGGCGGGCTCCTCCTTTTCCAGCAGGCGGGCCTGGCCGGCAGCGAACAGATGAAGGGCTGGCTCGAGCGGGCCGGTGCGCCGCCGGCGCCCTGACGGCCGCGCGGCGCCCGAACCCGGTATCCTTCGCAACCGCGGCGGCGCGGGAAACGGCGCTCGATCGGCTCGAGAGGAAGACGCATGAATCGAAAGGCTCTGGTCTCGGCGGCCTGTCTGCTCGTCGGCGGCTCCCTGGCGGCGCAGGAGCGCGCGATCTCCTTCTGGCCCGACGAGGTGCCCGCCGCGATCCACGCCGAGATCGACGGCAACGCGACGCTCGAAACGGTACGCGAGCTCTCCCGCTTCCACCGCGTGCACGGCTCTCCCGGCTACGCCGCCGCGGCGGAGATGATGAAGAAAAAGCTGCTCGCAGCCGGGCTTTCGGACGCGGCGATCGAGCGCTTCCCGGCCGACGGCAGGACGAAGTACGCCCACTTCGTCAGCTACTACGGCTGGAATCCCGTGTCGGCCACTCTGGAGGAAGTCTCGCCGAGGCCGTCCCTCGTCGAGTCGTTTCCGGAGCTGCCGGTGGCGCTCGCCGACTACAGCCAGAACGCCGACGCCACGGCGGAGCTCGTCGACGTCGGCGCCGGAGCGGATCCGGCCAGTTACGCCGGCAAGGACGTGAAGGGAAAGATCGTGCTCGCCGACGGAGGCCTTCCGGAGGTCCACCGCCTCGCCTGCGAGGAGCGCGGCGCGGCCGGGTTCCTTTCAGACTTCCCGAACCAGCCCTCCGCGTGGTCGGGCGACGACCGCGACCTCGTGCGGTGGGGGCACCTCTCGCCCTACCAGCTCGGCAATCGGTTCGCCTTCATGATCTCGAAGCGTCAGGCGGAGCAATATCGGGCGCGCCTCGCCGCGGGGGAGAAGATCGTCCTGCGCGCCCGGGTCGACGCGAAGATGGTTCCGGCGACCTACGACGTCGTCGTCGCGACGATCCCGGGCGCGGACACGGCTTCCGGAGAGATCGTCCTGACCGCGCACCTCTGCCACGAGTCGGCGGGCGCCAACGACAACGCCTCGGGCAGCGCGGCGATCTTCGAGGTCGCGCGGGCTCTGCAGAGCGCCATCCGTCGCGGCACGCTGCCCGCTCCGCGCCGAACGATCCGGTTCCTGTGGCTTCCGGAGATCGCCGGCTCGCAGGCGTATCTCATCCGCCATCCCGAGGTCGCGCTCCGGATCGCGGCCGGCATCCACATGGACATGGTCGGTGGGCTTCTTTCGACCACGAAGGGAACGTTCCACGTCTCCCGCACCGCGGAGTCGCGCCCCCACGTCGCGAGCGAGATCGCGCGCGCCTGGCTTGATCAGGTCATGGCGGCCTCGATGCGCTACGCCGAGCGGGGCGGCGACCCGTACCCGGGCTTTGCCTGGCTCCCCGGCTCGCGGGAGCCGCTGCTCGCGGATCTGCGCCCGCTCGAGATGGGCAGCGACCACGAGGTCTTCGAAGAAGCGACCTTCGGCGTCCCGATGGTCTACTTCCACGACTACCCCGACGTGACCATCCACACCAACAAGGACCAGCCGGAGAACCTCGACGCGACCAAGCTCGGCCGCGTGGCGTACATGGGCGCCGGGATCGCGTGGACCCTCGCCGCGCTGCCCGACGCGGAGGCGCAGAGGCTGCTGCGGTACGCGCAGATGCAGGGCGAGGCCAAGATCGCGCTGTCGCGCGGGGGTGAGGACCGCGACGCGCAGCTCGCGGCGCGCGAGGCGATCCTCTCGCAGGAGGAGGTCCTGCGCTCCATCGCTGCTCTCTGCCCATCGACGGCGTCCTCGGTTCAGAGGGAGTCGCAGCGTCTCACCCAGATGGCGGCCATCGTCGGCCCGCCGCCGGCTCCCGGCGCCGCCGGGCGCGTCCCGGTCCGCAACCCGGAGATCCGCGGCCCCCTCGACGTGTACTACTTCGACTATCTCGCCGAAGCGCTCCCGAAGGGTACCGATCGGACGACCGCCCTCTCGAAGCGCCCGGGCGGCGAGGTCCTGGCCTACGAGACGCTGAATCTCGTGGACGGAAAACGCAGCGTCGCCGCGATTCGGGATGTGCTCTCGGGACGCTACCGGCCCGTGCCCGAGTCCGAGATCGCCGAGTACCTCGACCTGCTCGCGCGGGCGCACGTGATCACGTGGAAGTGACGGCGTCCTTCGACTTTTCGGCGGGCAACCTCGACCGCGAGTTTCCGGTCCGCAAGAGCCTCGTCTACTTCAACCACGCGGCGGTGGCTCCCCTCCCGCGGCGCGTCTCGGACGCCATCATGGCGCACGTCGAGAACATCCGCGACCGCGGAGCCGCCGACTGGCGCAAGTGGTACGGCGGAATCGACCGCACGCGGAGAAGTGTCGCAGCGTTTCTCGGGGCGCAGGCCTCGCAGATCGCGTTCCTTCCCTCGACGTCCTGGGCGTTGAACCTCGTCGCCCGGGCCTTCGCGTGGAAGCCCGGCGACAACCTCGTCGGCGACGACATGGAGTTCCCGTCGAACGCCCTTCCCTGGAGACTCCTCGAGAGCCGGGGCGTCGAGTACCGGATCGTGAAGAATCGGGGGAGCCGCGTGTCGCTCGATGACATCGCGTCGAAGATCGACAGCCGGACCCGCATGGTCGCAGTGTCGTGGGTGGCCTTTCACAACGGATTCGTGTTCCCGATCGACGAGCTCGGCGAGCTCTGCCGCGCGAAGGGCATCCTCCTCGTCGTGGACGCGATCCAGGGCCTGGGCGCCCTGCCGCTCGATCTCTCGAAGACGAAGGTGGACGTGCTCGCCGCCGACGCGCACAAGTGGCTGCTCGGTCAGGAGTGCTGCACCGTCTTCTTCGTCGACGATGCGGCCCGCGAGAGACTTCCGCCGCCCTTTCTCGGCTGGTGGAACATCGTGGCCGAGGAGGACCAGGGTTTCCTCGCGGAGCGATGGAGGGTGCATTCGGGTGGGCGGGGCTACGAACCGGGCGCCCTGCCGACGGCTCAGATTCTCGGCCTCGAGGCGGCGATCGGCCTGCTTCGGGAAATCGGCATGGAGGCCGTGCGCGACCGCATCCTCACGCTCGTCGGAGCGCTGCGGGACGGCCTCGCGGCGCGCGGCTGGCACATCACGACACCCGAGCCGCTCGCTTCGGGCATCCTCGCCGCCGTTCCCCCGTCGGGAGAGGAGCGCGGCATGGCGAAGGAACTCGAGCGGCGCGGAATCATCGTGGCGCCCCGCGAGGGATCCGTGCGATTCTCGCCGCACGTCGGCAACGACGCCGACGAGGTGCGTCGGACACTCGCAGCGGTCGACGAAGTCGGCAGCGCCGTTCAATAGATCGGGTTTCCGCAACCTGCGGTGCTCGAGCGTCAAGTTCCAGGCCGACCGGTGCGCCGCGGCGTTTCGGCCGCAATGGGCGACACGGCGTGTCTGCGCCCTTCTGCCTAGGTGCGAGGTAGGTCGCCGCGCGCTCCCGCCTTCCCCGTTCTTGTTGTAGTGTGGCCGAGGGGGATTCCCCCCCGACGGCATGGAGGTGATGGTGGAGAGTACGACCGTCCCGCCAGGGCGACCGGAACGTCGGAAGCCTCGCGCCGCCCCATCCTCCGACGGCCTGCTGCCGATTCCGCCTCCCATGACGGAGAATCTCCCGCGCCGCTTCGGCGACTACCTCGTCACGTCGGAGCTTTCCCGCGACGCGCTCGGCCGCGTCTTCCGCGCGATCGACGTATCGGGCAACGGCGAGTTCGTACGGCTGCGGATCTTCGATCCGAGGCGCGTCGACGCGCCGATGCTCATCGACGCCATCGAGGCCTCGGCCGCCATGCGCCCGCTGCTTTCGGGGCCCTTCACGGCGCGTGGGGAGCGGGCCGGCGCGGTCGACCGCCTCCCCTACCTCGCCTGGAAGGAGACGCACGGCTGGACCCTCGACGTTCTGATCAAGGGATTCCGCGCCTTCGGATCGCGCCTGCCGGTCGTGGACGCGCTCCTGATCGCCGATCGGGTGGCAGCCGCCCTGGACGCCGCCCACCGCAATACCTTTGAGGGCAGGTCCCTGGCCCACGGCCTCGTGTGGCCAGGGTTCGTCTCCATTGGGGCTGACGCCGACATTTTCGTCGCGGGCTTCGGACTGGCGCCCGGCATCTTTCCGACGCTCGACGAGCCGGCCCTCGCCGCTGCGATCGCTCCCTACCTCGCCCCGGAGGAACGGCTCCGGCCCCGGGTCGTCCCGCAGTCGGACGTCTACTCGGTCGGTGCCATCCTCCTGGAGCTCCTGACCGAAAGGACTCCCGGACTCGAGGTGCCTCCGGTCCTCGTGCGCCGGGAGGATGCCCTGCCCGAGGACGTCGTGCAGCTCGTGCGCGGCGCGCTCGCCAAGCCCTCCATCCGCTTCTCGTCGATGAGCGCCTTCCGGCGAGAGCTCGGGCGCGTCCTCGTGGCGGGCCGCTACTCCCCGTCGAGTTTTGCCCTCTCGCAGCTTCTGGCCAGGTGCCTGGGCCCACAGAGCATCCACCATGCCGAGGCCGCCGCGCTCGCAGAACGGGCCCGGCGGCGACACGCGCCGACTCGCCCGCACGCGGCGGCCCCCGAGCCGAGCACGGTTGCCGACCACGACGCCGAGGTGGATTCGGTCCTCCGCAACTACTGGAGTCGCGCGGAAACGACCTAGCCCGGCGGCCGGGGAGGATGCGGGTTTCCTCGCCAGAGCTTGGCGGCTGGCGTCTTCCCCCTTGAAAAACCGGCATCTCCGCGTGTGGGCACCTTTCTTGGTCGTCGTGAGATAACTGTCCGAGGAGACTTCGATGAGGCACCGGCGCAGGATCTCCCCGGTCCGGGGCGCCGCCCTGGCCGCGCTCGTCGTCTCAGCCGCCGGCGCCCAGAACGCTCCCGACAAGCCCTTCGTCGAGCGCGTCGAGGTCAACGTCCGGACGGTTCTCGTCCGCATCACCGACAAGAACGGCCGCGCCCCGTCGCCGCCGCCCGAGCCCGAAGACCTCGCCGTCTTCGAGGACGGCGTCGCCGTCAAAATCCTCGGCGTGGATCCGGCGGCCGCGGGCCCTCCCCCGCCGGCCTCGCCCCCAGCCCCCGGCGAGTCCGGACCGGGGCCAGTGCCGGTACCCGAGGTCCTGCCGCCCCCGGCTTCCCTGGGGATTCCGCAGCATCTCTACGTCGACGCGACGCTGATCGAGGCGGCTTCTGTGTCTCGCCTGGCGGCGGCCTTCGCCAAGCGACTGCCGCAGATCCTCGCCAACGGGTCGCTTGAGATCGTCGTCGCCGACCCGGAGCCGCGCCAGTTCCTGACCGGCACCCGCGACGAACAGCTCGCCCGCGAGGCCCTCGCCGAGCTCTCGACCACCGTCTCGGGACGGCAGACGCTTCAGTTCTCCCGGAAACGGACCATGGACGCGCTGCGTAACGAATTCTGCACCACCCCCGAGTCCGCGAAGCTGACGATTCGGAGCGCGGCGGAACAGGAGCTTCGAATCGCTCAGAGCTCTCTCGATCGCCTCGTCCGTTGGGCGGCGTCGCTGGGCGGCCGGCGCCCGGACGTCGTGTACTTCGTCTCGGACGGTTTCGACTCCGATCCTTCCGAGTCCTACCGCACGGTCGTGCTCCAGAGGTCGGCGCAACCGCAGGACGCGTCGGCCAATCTCTGTGAGGGGATCAACCCGCAGCAGGCGGAGGTGCTTACGGCGCAGCTACGGCAGGAGTTCGCTCCGCAGGGCGCCGCGATGGTCGCAAAAGCGGCCCAGTCGCTGGCGGCGCTGGGCATCGAAGCCGTGCCCATTGCTCTCGGAGGCACCTCCGGGGACTTCGGAGGAGACGCCTCTACACGCGGGCAGGACGCGTTCGCTTCGACGCGCGGAACGGTTCCTTTGCTCTCGCGGCCGATGGATCCGCTGCGCGTCCTGGCGGATGCGACGGGGGGCGAGATCGTGACGTCGGCCGCCAACTTCTCGGCTACCGTCGATGCCTACCAGAGCACCTATGTCGTGTCCTTTCGCACGAACCACCCGCCGGACGGACAGCCGCATGCGCTGCGCGTCGAGAGCCGGCGTGCGGACCTCACGGTGCGGGGACCGAAGTACGCGGGCGGCCCGGGCTTCGGTGCGGTCGGCACCGGGCAGACGGTCCGCGCGCTGAACGAGGCGCCTCCGGCGGGCGCGTTTCCGGTACGCGTTTCGCTGGACGGAGTCGCGAAATCGGGCAAAGACTTCACCGGAACACTGCACGTGCGCGTGGACCTCTCGTCGATGGCCTCGGCGCTCGCGGCGCTCGACGGGGGGAGGATCCGACTGACGATCGCGGTCGAGGTCGCGGGGGCCCGCGAGCCCTTCACGACACGGCAGGAGTTCGACGTCGGCAAGAAATCCGCACTGGGCTTCAACTTTCCCATGACCTGGCCGGCCAAGGGCCGCAGGGTGGCTGTGACCGTCGAGGAGTTGAAGACCGGCGCCACAGCCACCGGCGCCGCAGACCTGCCCGGTTCGTGACGCGGCGCCGACTCCGCTCGTGATGAGATAGCACGCAAGGAGATGCCCATGGAGAACCGGCCCCGAATGGTCCACGGCGCCGTTCTCGGCCTCCTGCTCGGCTCGGCCGCCGCCGGGCAGACCACTCCGGAAAAGCCGTTCGTCGAGAAGGTCGAGGTCAACGTCCGGACGGTTCTCGTCCGCATCACAGAAAAGGACGGCAAGGCTCCGTCTCCTCCTCCGGGGCCGGAGGACCTCGCGGTGTTCGAGGACGGTGTAACCGTGAAGATCCTCGGTGTCGATCCGGCGTCGGCCGGTCCCCCGCCGGAGCCGCCGACGCCCGCTCCGGGACGGCCTGCCCCGACGCCCCCGCCGGCGGCCGCCGCGCCCTCTGCGCCCGCGCCCGGGATCCCCCAGCATCTCTACGTCGATACGACGCTGCTCGATGCGGGCTCGGTCGCGCGCGTCGCGGCAACCTTCGACAAGAACCTTGCCGCGATCCTCGCCAACGGGCCGCTCGAGATCGTCGCGGCGGATCCTCAGCCCCGGCAACTTCTGGCCTCGACCCGCGATGCGCAGGCGGTCCGCAACGGACTCGCCGACCTCGCACGAAGCGCATCCCCTCGGCAGACGCTCCAGGTTTCCCGCCGGCAGACGATGGACGTGTTGCGCAACAGCCTGTGCGTCACCGCCGAAAGCTCCCAGGCGACGATTCGAAACGCGGCGGAGCAGGAGTTTCGAATTGCCCAGGATTCCCTGGACCGGCTCCTGCGCTGGGCGGCCACGCTCGGCGGCCAGCGGCCGGATCTCGTGTTTTTCATGGCAGACGGCTTCGACACCGACCCGACCGAGGTCTACCGGCAGGTCGTTTCCCAGAAGGCCACGCAGACGCAGAACCCCCTCTGCCCCGGAATCACCACAGAGCAAGCCGAGACGCTCTCGCAGCAGCTTCAACAGGAATTCGCTCCGCGGGGCGGCGCTCTGGTCGGCGAGGCGGCCCGATCGCTGGCGTCGCTCGGAATCGAGGCCGTGCCGATCGCGTTGGGTGGCAACAACAAGGACTTCGGCGGCGACGCCTCGACGACCGGCCAGGATGGCTTCGCCTCGACGACCGGGACCGTTCCGCTTCTCGCCCGGCCAATGGATCCCTTGCGCGCGATCGCCGACGCCACCGGCGGAGACGTCGTGACGAGCGCCAGCACCTTTCGGGCGGCGGTCGAGACTTCCGGAACGGCCTTCATCGTGTCGTTCCGGACCGACCACCCTCCCGACGGCAGGACGCACGCCCTTCGGATCGAGAGCCTGCGCCCGGGTCTCTCCGTGCGGGGCCCGAAGTTCGCAAGGAGTTCGGGCTCCGAGGCGGCCGCCGCCGGCCAGACGGTTCGGGCCCTGAACGAGCCGCCGGCCCCGAGCGCCTTCAACGTGAAACTGTCGGTGGACGGTGTGGTGCGCTCCGGCAAAGAATTCACGGGAATGCTGCATGTGGACGCGGACCTCTCCTCGCTCGTCTCGACCCTCGAGCACCTCAATGGCGGGAAAATCCGAGTGACGATCGCGGTGGACGTGGCCGGAGCGCGTGATCCCTTCACAACGCGCCAGGAGTTCGACGTCGGCAAGACGCAGGCCGCCTGGGGCGCCGATATCCCGATCGGCTGGCCGGCCAAGGGCCGCAGGGTCGCTGTGACCGTGGAGGAGCTGAAGACGGGCGCCCGCGGCACGGGAGCGGTGGATCTGCCCAATTAGGCGCTAGGGAGAAATAGACTCGCGGCGTGAAGAGAGAGTCCGGAGAGCGCTTGAAACGCCTCGCGACCGAGGGGGCCCACCCGCGTGCCGGCCGTCTTGACCGCCTCGGGCCGGCGGGGATCGTCGCGCTGATGCAGCGGGAGGACCGCGCCGTGCTCGCCGCCCTGCGGCGCGCGCGGCCCACGATTGTGCTCGCGGCGCAGTGGCTCCGCGACACCTACGTTTCGGGACGAAACTGCTACCTCTTCGGTGCCGGGACGAGCGGGCGGCTGGCGGTTGTCGAGGCGGCGGAGCTCCCCCCCACCTTCGGTACGCATCCGCGCCGCTTTCGCGCGGTCGTCGCCGGCGGACGGGATGCCGTCTTCCGAGCGCGCGAGGGCGCGGAGGATCGCGCCGACGAGGGCTCGCGGCGCGCCTCCCGAGTCCGCCCGGGCGACCTCGTGATCGGTGTGTCCGCGAGCTCCGTGACGCCGTTCGTCCGGGGAGCTCTCGAGAGAGCCCGCCAGCGCGGCGCCCGAAGGATCCTCGTAACCGCCAGCCGATCGCCCGGCCTGTCGCGGCTCGCGGAGCGGGTCGTCGTGCTCGCGGTCGGCCCGGAAGTGCTCGCGGGCTCGACCCGATTGAAGGCGGGCACGGCAACCAAGCTGGCGCTGAACCAGATCACGACGGCGGCGTTGGCGTCGGCCGGCAGGGTGTTCGGGCCCTGGATGGTGGATCTGCGCGCGGGCTCGGCGAAGCTCAAGGACCGCTCCGTCCGGATCGTCGCAGCGGCCGCCGGCGTCGCGCCCCGTCAGGCCCGGGCGCTGCTCGCGCGGGCCAGAGGAAACGTCAAGGTCGCAATCCTCATGAGGCGGAGCGGCGCGAGTCCGTCGGAGGCCCGGAAGCGCCTCGCGATGGCCTCGGGCGACCTGCGCGAGGCGCTGCGACGCTGAACGATACGCCCTCCGGCGGATCAGCGACGAAAAACCCGGTTTCCTTCAGCGTCCTCTCGATCTGCACCCGCGTCGCGCCGAGCTTCCACGCGCCGTCGTAGAGCGGCTGCGCGTCCACCGGATGCCAGTTGCGGCGGGAGGCGTCGCCAAGCCCGGCCACGTCGAGGATCGCAACGGCCTCGTCGATTGCGCGCTCGAGCCTCGCGCGTCCTGCCTCCCGGGCGCGGTGGTCGAGCGCCGCCTGGCAGGCGCCTCGCAGCGCCGGCCCGAAGGCCGGATGATCCCGTGAGAGAAAGGAGCCGCCGAGCTCCGGCCGACCGAGCCGCCGGGCGGCCTCGGCGAAGCTCGCCGCCGCGAAGTACAGAAGCGAAAGCCGCGAGAAGAGCTCGAAATCATCGAGGGAGGCATAGAGAGCCGCGATCAGTAGCGCCGCCGCGTCCGCGTCTGCGAGCGCCGTCTCGGCGTAGGTCACGAGAGCGGCCTCGAGGCCCGGCTTGTCCCACTCGCGCTCGAGAATTCCGGCGAGTTTCTGAATCCCCAGCAGAGCCAGGGGAATTCCCGTCGAGAGAAGCGGGTCGACGAACGCGGCCGCCGAGGGCAAAAGCGCCCAGCGCCCCCCCGCTGCGGCGCCGCTTCGAAACGGCAAGCGGGGCGCGTGGACGAAGGGACGGACGGCTCGGGCCTTCTCGAACTGCGCCGCCACGCTCGGCAGCCGCGACAACAGCCGCGACCAGGCAGACTCCCCTTGCTCCAGTGCGACACGCCGGGCGAGAGACGGCTTTGCGGCAACACCGGCGCTCGTGATCCCGTTGGCGAAACGAAGCACCCAGATCCAGCCGCCTTCGAAGACGTGGTGGAGCGCGGCATCGTCGGGCGGATAGGGAGGCGTGCCGGCCATGGCGAAGTCTTCGAGTTCCTCGACCCGACGGACTCCTTCGAAATGGGAGTACAGGCCTTCGTTCGCGGGGAGATCCGGAAACGGCCCTTCCGGCAGCCCCAGCGCGCAATGCAGAAAACCCCGGGGACCCGACGCATCGGCCAGAAAGCGCGCCGAGATCGCGACGGGGCGCCCGAGGCGCTCGCCCCGAAGGCGAACTCCCGCCGGACCCGTTTCGCATCGGTCGAGGCTCGTCCGGTCGAGGTACTCGACGCCCTCGCGCCCGGCCTCGCGGACGAGAAACTGGTCGAGGTCGGCGCGGTACCAGTGCGTGTCGGCGACCTCGTCGTGCGGGCTCGCGGCTACGAGTAGCTGGTCGCACCGGCCCGGGTCCCTTCCGAAGGCCCGGCCGTCTCGGTGCCCGTAGAAGGTGAAGCCTCGCTTCAACCCGCAGACGATCTCCGGGTAGGTTCTCTGCCAGGAGCCCCAGGCCGTGAGCGGCACGACGCGCGGAAGGTCGTAGCGCCGGCCGATCTCCTCGAGCAGAAGGTTCGCCATCGGCGAAGAGGACTCTCCGATGGCAAATCGAGGATGGGCTCCCTTCTCGACGAGGACGACGGAACGCCCGATCCGACGGCAGAGCATTGCAAAGAGCGACCCGGCGAAGCCGGAGCCGATGACGGCGACGTCGAAGTCGCGGCTCACGAATCTCCGCCGCAGGAGGAGCATGCGACCGGCGGCTCGGCGCGCTGGCCGAGATTCATCGCCGCAATCCTCGCCCGCCGGGGCTCGAAGCACCAATCGCACCGGCAAAACTCGCCGAGGTTCCAGAGATCGGCAAAGACGCGACCCCGGTGAAGCCCGAGTCCCGCCGCAAGCGCCGCTTCGAGCTCGGCGAGCGACGGCGGCCGAAACTCGCCGCTTCTCTGCAGCGCCTCGAGGGCGCCGTTGCCGGGCCGCGTCGGCACAATCGAGACCGCCGTGGCCCCGCAGTCGAAGCCGAACGCGATCGAGCGGGCCGCCCAGGCGACGCTCTCCTCCGGCGAGAGAAATGGTAGCCCGAGCAGGACGAAGACCCTCAGCGCGATGCCCTCCTCGCGCAAGAGCGAGGCCGCCCGCTCGAAGAGGGCGAGGTCCATCCGCTTGTTGAGCCGGGGCAGAATCCCGGGATGGACCGTCTCGAGGCCCATGGCAACCTCCAGCCGCGGAGACAGCAGGTCACGGAACCGGACACAATCGCCGCCCACGAGCGAAGGATGCGACTCGACGATCACGCGATCGAATCCGGCGAGGAGCGCCGCGATCTCCGGATGGTCCTCCGGAGGGATCGCAGCCCGGTCGAAGAAGCTGCCGGAGTTGTACAGCTTGATCCGCCGGGCCGCGCGCACACTCTTGAGCGCTTCCCGGATCTGCTCGGTGACGGCGCCCGGGCCGACCTGCTCTTCGGTCGTGTTTTTCCACAGGTCGCACATCAGGCAGCGCCAGGGGCACTCGCGGTTGGCCAGAAAGACGGTCGCCACGGGCTCGAGCCGGCCGTCCTCGTTCGGTTCCGTTTCGAGGAGAGTTCCGACCGCGCGCCGGGGGTTCACGCGGTTGCGTGGCCCGCGCTGAGCGAGAATCCAGCGGTCGCGTTCGGCCGGCTCCTCGGGATAGGCCTCGCTCGCCCGGGAGCTCACGTGTAGAGCGAGTGGAAGTGAGTACGGTAATCGGCCTCGCGGAACGGGAATCGTCTCGGGGCCTCCCCCGCCGCGAGGGCCCCATGCTGGAACCGGCGCTTGGGAAAGACGGGCATCGAGACGCCCGTCAGGTGTCGGATCCCCCGCGACACGATCTCGCCCTTCAAGGAATAGAGCCGGTTGACGTCGTAGCCCGTCAGTGCGGCAAAAGGAATTGCCTCCGCCACCTCGATCAAGGCGGGACGCATGAAGGGGCTGAACCCCTCGAATCCATGGTGGCGAAGAGGCGCGTACGACCGCGCGCAGGAGCGGCTCTGGCCCCCGGTGTAGGTGCGCGAGTGCTTGAGCTTTCCCACCCCCCAGCCCTCCTGATAGAGAAGCGGGTTGTTCAGGACGCTCCTGATCGTCAACTCCGCGTCCTCTTCGATCGGATAGTCCTTCAGGTTCTCGTCCCCGCCGTCTCCGTCGGCCAGGTACCGCCAATGCGGATAACGCTCCCGGATTCCGCGGCAAAGCGCGAGTGCGGCGGCGGCGGCCTCGACGTCGAGCGGCTTGTAGTCTTCGATGACGCGGACCGCCTCCAGCGGATCCATCGCCTCCGGCGACGCCTCGATCGGCTCCAGGTAGTACTCGCGGCCGAGCCGCGTGAGAAACGCCCTCGCCTGCGCCAGATCCTGCCCTCCGTCGCCGGCCGAGAGCGTGAAGGCCTTCAGCCGCGCCGGGCTCTCGCCGCGGCGACGAAGGACGTGCTCGATCGCGAGCAGGACCGCGCCGCTGTCGATGCCGCCTGAAAAGAGCACTCCCAGGGGCTCGCGCGCGGGAAGTCGGCTCAGCCACTTCGCGATCTCGCCGGCGAGGGCTCCGGCGTAGCGCCGGCCGATCTCCTCAAGGTCGCCCGAGAGCGTGCCGCGCTGAGGCGTGAAGAAGCGCTCGTGCGTCGCATCCGGGTCGGGGCAGCCGATCAACCGGAGCTCGACGATGTGGTGTGCCGGGACCATGCGGGTGTAGCTCGGGTGAAACTGGGCCGCCAGCCCCTGCTCCGCGAGAAATGCGTGGATCGCGTCGATCCGATCGGACACCACGAGTGCGGGTCCGTCGGTATCCTTCGCCAGGAAATACCGAAGAGGCCGGTCGAGCGAGCGCGCGAGGCGCACCGTCTCCCCGTCGCGCGCCGCGAGTGCGAAGGAGCCCTCGATCTCCCTCACCGCGGCAGGCGAGCCCGTGGCGACTCGGCGCCGCGCCTCCTCGAGGCTCATGTTCTCGATGCGGTTCGACTCGGGATCGGTCAGGTCGGCGACGCGTTCGATCAGGCGGTCGGTCAGCATGGGCGCTCCTCCCCGGGTACGCTCCAAGCCTAGCAGGGGCTCAGAGTCCGGCATACCCGGCCAGCGCAACTTCCAGGCGGGCGAGCAGGGCCGGCAGACCGGGATCGCAGAGCGCCTCGACCTCCTGCGCGCGCTCGTTGGTGTAGGAGCTCGAGCGGGCCAGCGCCTCGTCGGGAAAGCCCGGGTGACACATCAGCTCGCTCGTTCCGTCGGGAAGCGTCTCGAAAATTCGCCGGAGATTCTCGGCGGTTGCCCCCGCGCCGTAAAAGCCATCGAGAAAGAAATCGGGCGTTCGCAGGCCCGCGTTCCGGAGTCGCTCGCGCGCCACGGGGCTCGAGGCCCGGACGGGAAGGCACCGCTCCCGGGCGATGGCGCCGAAAACCGGCTCGACGTCCGGATGGAGGGCTGCATGGTGATGCGAGTCGAGGTGAGATGGCAGGCGGCCGGCGAGCCGTTCGAAGCGAGCGATCTGCGCCTCGATCTCGCGCCGGATCTCTCCACGATCGAGCCCGGCGGCGAGCGCCCCCGCATTCCTCGGCAGACGCCCCCCGGGCGCAAGGGACGGGACTTCCCCGGGCGGCGAGGCGGGTTGACCGCCGCCGGTCAGGACGACGTGCAGGCCGAGGTCGAGGCCGGGCGCCTGCGTCTTCGCTGTCGCGATCGCCGCCTCGGCGGCTGCCTCGAGAACCATCACGGTCGCCGAGGTCACGATGCCCCGCCGGTGGGCTTCGAGCGCGCCCGCGTTGACGCCCGGCGTGCGCCCGAAGTCGTCCGCGTTGACGATCAGCCGGCGGCTCACCGGGCGAGCTCCTCCCGGGCGAGCTGCACCGCGCCCGTGACCGGCTCCTCCCGCAGGAAAGACACGCGCGCGCCGGGAGCCTCGAGCCTTTCGGCCACGGATCGTTCGAGAGAAGGAAGCGCGCGAAACGTGCCGCCCGAAAGGACGACGTCGTGGGCGTCCCTGGAAAGCCCAAGGCGCGCGAGGACGCTCTCGGCCGCGGCCACGAGCTCATCGGCGGCCTCGGCCAGAATCCGAACGGCGACTGCGTCGCCTTCCCGGGCGGACCGTTGCACCGAAGGGGCGAAACGCGCAACCTGGGGGCGGGGATCATCCATGTCGGAGAGCGCGTTGACGATCTCCTCGGGCCGGCCGATCGAGAAATGCGAAAGGAGTGCCTCAGAGAGCGCGGTCGAAGGCCCGCGGCCGTCCGAGGCGCGAAGCACCCGGCGGATGGCGAGCTCGCCGATCCAGAACCCTGAGCCCTCGTCCCCGATGCGCCAGCCCCAGCCGCCGGCCCGCGCCGTTTCCCCCGCCGCGTTCCTTCCCCAGGCGATCGAGCCCGTACCGCAGACCAGAGCCAGTCCGATGCGCCGCGGCGACCCCGCGACGAAGGCGATGTGGGCGTCATTGGTCACGAGGACGCGCTCTCGAAACCCGATCCGCCGAAGGATCTCGTGGAGGACTTCCGTGTCCGCGGGACGGCCCGCTCCGGCGATGCCGAGTGCGACCGCTTCCGGTCGGGCGCCCGCCTGCGTACAGGCCTCTTCGATGACGGCGTGCAGCACCTTCTCCACCGCGAGCTCACCGTGCGTTTGAAGATTCGCGCCCCCGGCTGCAGCGCCGCCGACGGGCGCGCCGTCCTCCGTCGCGAGCAGCGCCCGGGTCTTCGTGCCGCCCGCATCGATCCCGAGCACGTGGCGCATCGCGCCGAGATTATGAGCGATCCGCGCGGGCAGACGTATAGAGTGAGGGCGATGCGAGGGGTCCGGGGAGCGACGACCGTCGCCCGCAACACGGCCGAAGACATCGTCTCGCGCACGGGAGAGCTTCTCGATCGGGTGATCTCGGAAAACGGGATCCGGCCGGGGGAGGTGGCGAGCATCCTCTTCACCATCACCGCGGACCTCGACGCGCAGTTTCCCGCGGTCGCCGCGCGCGCCATCGCCGGGTGGGAAGAGATCCCCATGCTCTGCGCCGCCGAGATCGCCGTGCCCGGTTCGCTCGGCCGCTGCGTGCGCGTCCTGCTCCAGTGGAACACGGATCGGCGTGCCGAAGAGGTCCGGCACGTCTTCCTCCGGGGGGCGCGGCAACTGCGGCCGAACTGGGCCCAGCGGACTCCCGGCGACGACGGCGAGGAGACCGTGCGCCTCCCTCCGCGGACGCCGTGACCCGCGTCGCCGTCGCGGGTCTGGGCCTGATCGGCGGTTCTCTCGCCCTGGCCCTGCGTGCGCGAGGCTTCGACCGCGACCCGGAGCGGCGGCGCATCGCAAGGGATCGCGGCATCGACGTCGCCGAATCGCTCGCGGCCGCGGCCGACGAGGCCCGCGTCGTGTTCCTGGCTGTCTCGACGGGAGACACCGCTGATCTGCTCGCGGAGGCCGCCGCCGTCACGCCGGGCGCCCTCTTCTCCGACTGCGCCTCGCTCAAGGTTCCCGTCCTGCGCGCGGCCGCGGACCTTCCCTCCGGGGTCCGCTTCGTCGGCGGACATCCGCTCGCCGGGTCGACCGCGCGTGGCCCGGCGGCCGCGGACCCCGCGCTCTTTCGGGGTCGGCCCTGGGCCCTGACCCCGGGACCCCGGGGTCCCCATGGGGCCGTGCGCGAGCTTGCCGCTCTGGTGTCTTCGATCGACGCCCTGCCTGTCGTCGTGGACGCCGCCGCGCACGACGCGGCGATGACCCGGATCTCGCACCTTCCTCACGCCGTCGCCGCCGCTCTCGCGCGCGTGGCGGCGCGCCGGGGCGCCGCGGAGGCCGCTCTGGCGGGACGGGGTCTGCTCGACACGACGCGCCTGGCAGAAACTCCTCTCGACCTAGCAATGGAGCTCTCCCGGGCGAATCCTGCCGCCCTGGCGGAGGCGCTCGACGAGGTCGGCGAGGAAGTCTCCCGCCTTGCCGAGGCCCTGCGGTCGGGAGACCCCGAGGCCGTGCAGGCCTTCTTCGAGCAGGCGGGTCAGGCTCGCCTGCGCATCGTCTCCCGAAGCGCCTGACGGCGGCCGCCGCTACAGGTCCGAGCCGGGCGCTGCGCCCTGAAAGCGCGTTCCCGGCTACCCCCCGGCCGACTCCAATCGCTTCTTCAGCAACGGAATCAGGGCGAGGCCCGGTATTGCGAGCAGAAAGGTGTAGGCGAAAAACGCCGCGTATCCCAGCCGGGCCGCCGCGAAGCCGCTCGCGGCGCCCGAGACGTGCCGCGTCAGGGAGAAGAGCGCCGAGATCAGGGCGTACTGCGTTGCGGCATGCTCCCGGTCGCACAGCCGCATCATGAGCGTCAGGAGCGCCGCGGTGCCCAACCCCTGGCCGAAAGACTCGAGAACGGAAGCCGCGTAGATCGCGGGCCGGCCCGCGTCGAACGCCGCGCAGGCCGCGTAGCCGAGATTGGGCAGAACCTGCAGGATCCCGAAAATGAAGAGCGCTCGCAGGAGCCCCCACTTCGTCGTGAGAAACCCTCCCAGCAGCGCGCCCAGGACCGTGAACCCGATCCCGAGGGAGGTCGAGACCGTCCCGATTTCGGCCAGAGTCAACTTCCGGTCCACCCAGAAGGGCTTGATCATGGGCGTGATGGCCTGGTCGCCGAGCTTGTAGAGCAGAACGAAAAGGAGCGCTGGAATCGATCCCGGCCGCGAGAGCCAGAGAGCGAGCGGAGCGAAAAAGCGCCGCTTCTCTTCGGTGCGCACGGCGGCGGCCGGGGCCCGCACGACGACGGGCGCCAGAAACGCCAGCGCGACACCGGCTCCGACCCAAACGGCGGGCCACCCGAAGAGGCCCGCGGCGAGCACGACGCCTCCCCCGCTGACGATCATCGCCGCGCGATACGCCGAAACGCGAATGCCGTTGGCGGCCCCGACTTCCTCCCTCGGCAGGAATGCGATCGTGTGCGCGTCGATCGCGATGTCCTGCGTGGCCGAGGCGAGCGTGAAGAGCAGCAGGACGAGCCAGAACCCGACCGACGGCCGCCCCGCGTCGAAGAGCGGATGGATCGCGAGCAGGAAGGCCATGGCCAGGAGGCACCCCGCGATCCAGCGGCGCCGGTCGCCGTAGCGGTCGACGAGCGGGGCCCACAGGAACTTCACGGTCCAGGGAAGCCCCAGAAGATCCATCAGCCCGATTTCCTTCAGCGATACGCCGGCGGCCCGGAAGTACACGGCCCAGACCTCTCGGAAGACCCCGAACGGAAAGCCCTCCGCGAAGTAGAGGATCGTGACCCAGCGCATCCTTCCGGCGAAGCCGGGGGTCCGGGCGGGCGCGGGCGGCTGCGGCGTCGCGTCGGCCAACGCGGCTAGTTTGGCCGACCCGAAGCGCGATGTCATCTAGAATCCGCGCCGGAGGAAGAATGAAGGCCAACACACTCGCCGGAGTCCTGTTGCTCGGGTCGACGGTCGCGGCCGCGCAGTCCGCGGCCTCCAAGAACCCCGCCCTCGCGCCGCTCGATGGCCTCTACCCGCAGCTCGAGGTCTTCTACATCGATCTTCACCAGAATCCGGAGCTGTCCTTTCACGAAGAGAAGACCGCCGCGAAGCTCGCCGAGCGCCTGCGCGCCCTCGGGTACGAAGTCACTACGGGTGTCGGGCAGACGGGAGTCGTCGCGGTCCTGAAGAACGGCCGTGGCCCGACGGTGCTCGTGCGGGCCGACATGGATGCGCTGCCCGTCGAGGAGAAGACGGGGGTGCCCTACGCCAGCAAGGTCACGACGAAGGACGACTCCGGAGCCACCGTTTCTGTGATGCACGCCTGCGGCCACGACATCCACGTCACGTCGCTTCTCGGCGCCGCGACGCTGCTCGCCAGGGGGAAGGGCCTGTGGCGAGGCACGCTCGTGCTGGTGGGCCAGCCGGCCGAAGAGAAGGGCAGCGGGGCCGTCGCGATGGTCAAGGACGGCCTGGTCACGCGCTTTCCGAAACCAGACTACGCGATCGCCCTCCACGACAGCTCGTTTCTGCCGGCCGGCGTCATCGGCATCACGCCCGGCTTCGCGCTCGCCAACGTCGATTCGGTCGACATCACGATCTATGGGCGGGGCGGTCACGGCTCCGCTCCCCAATCGACGGTCGACCCGATCGTGATCGCCGCGCGGACCATCGTGGCGCTCCAGACAATCGTCTCGCGCGAGAACGACCCTCGCGACCCGGCCGTCGTCACCGTGGGCTCCATCCACGGGGGAACGAAACACAACATCATTCCCGACGAGGTGAAACTCCAGCTCACCGTTCGGACCTACAAGGACGACGTTCGCAAGCGCATCCTGGCGTCGATCGAACGGATCGCGAAAGCCGAAGCCGCGGCGGCGGACGCCCCCAGGCCGCCCACGGTCGCCGTCGTCGAGGGCGACAGCGCCACCTACAACGACCCCGCTCTGGCCGAGCGCCTGGCCGGCGTGTTCTCGGCGGTGTTCGGAAGCGATCGGGTCCTCGAGACACCTCCCATCATGGGAGCCGAGGACTTCGGCGAGCTCGGAAAGGCCGCGGGTGCCCCGTCCGTCATCTTCTGGGTGGGAGGCGTCGAAAAGGCCAAGTACGAGGCCGCCAAGGGCGACCCGACCAAGCTGCCCTCGCTGCACTCCTCGCTCTGGGCTCCCGACAAGGAGCCGACCCTGAAGACGGGCACGGCCGCGCTGACCGTCGCGGCGCTCGAACTTTTGGGGAAACCCTAGCGGTCGAACTGCCGTAGGATTTGCGCATGGCCACTGCTCGCCCACTTCGACGGCCGCGTGCATCTCCTGCGGCACCGCGCGCGCGCCCCGAGGGACAGCGATACGGCGACGCGGCGGCGCTCTACGGGATTCCCCACTGGGGGAAGGGCTTCTTCGCCGTGTCCGACGACGGCGACCTGCTGGTTCGCCCGACCCGCGAGGCTTCGCGCGGAATCTCGCTCAAGCAGGTCGTGGACGAGGTGGCCCGGCGCGGGATTTCAACGCCCATGGTGATCCGGTTCCCGCAGATCCTGTCGGCGGCCGTCGCGAACTTGAACGACGCCTTCGGGCGTGCAATCGCTGAGTACGGCTACGCAGGCGTCTTCCGCGGGGTCTTTCCCATCAAGGTGAACCAGAAGCGCGTCGTCGTCGAGCACATCATCGAGGCCGGCCGCCCCTACGGCTACGGCCTCGAGGCGGGCTCGAAGCCCGAGCTTCTGGCGGCGATCGCCGCGGACCTTTCCCCGGAGAGCCTCATCACCTGCAACGGATACAAGGACGAGACTTTCATTCGCATGGCCCTGAACGCCGTCCGCATGAAGAAGAACGTCGTGCTGATTCTGGAGAAGGTCTCGGAACTCGACCGGATCCTCTCGGTGGCGCAGACGCGCGGCGTGCGGCCTCTGCTCGGGATGCGCTCGAAGCTCTACGCGCGGGGCTCGGGCAAATGGGCCAAGTCCGGGGGCGAGGCGGCGAAATTCGGCCTGACGACCCCGGAGATGCTCGAGGCCGTCAAGATCCTCAAGACCCGCAAGATGCTGGACTGCATGGCCATGCTGCACTTCCACATCGGCTCCCAGATCACCGACATCCGCAAGATCAAGGAGGCCATCCGAGAGGCGGGCCGCGTGTACGCAAAGCTGCGGGCGCTCGGGGTGCCGATCCGGTACCTGAACCTCGGCGGCGGGCTCGGCGTCGACTACGACGGCTCGAAGACGGCGTTCGACTCGTCGATGAACTACTCCGTCCAGGAGTATGCCAACGACGTCGTGTACACGATCCAGCAGATCTGCGAGGAAGAAAGGGTTCCGGCGCCCACACTCGTCACCGAGTCGGGTCGGGCGGTGGCGGCCTACCACTCCGTCTTCGTGACCAATGTGCTCGACGTCGCCGACCGGATCGAGCAGGGCCGCCGGGTCGAAGTCCGCCCGAGCGACCCGACCGTGCTGCAGGAGCTCGCCGGCATCCACGCTACGGTCAACGCGAAAAATCTGCGCGAGAGCTACCACGACGCCCAGCAGTACAAGGAGGAGATCTTCACCCTGTTCAACCTCGGGCACCTCTCGCTCGAGGATCGCTCGAAGGGCGAGATTCTCTTCTGGCAGATCTGCGAGAAGATTCACCGCGACCTGAAGAGCTTGAAAGAAATCCCCGAGGAATTCGAGGACATGGAAACGATGCTCGCGGACAAGTACGTCCTGAACTTCTCCGTGTTCCAGTCCCTGCCCGACGTCTGGGCCATCGATCAGCTCTTCCCGATCCTTCCGATCCACCGCCTGAACGAGAAGCCGGCCGAGCTCGGGACGATCGCCGACATCACGTGCGACTCCGACGGAAAGATCGAGAAATTCATCGACCTGCGCGACATCAAGGAAACGCTGCCTCTGCACGCCCTGCGCAACGGGGAGCCCTACTACATCGGCGTCTGCCTGATGGGCGCCTACCAGGACGTGCTCGGCGACCTGCACAACCTCTTCGGCGAAGCGCATGAAGTCATGGTGACCGTGGACGCGGACGGCAAGGCGCACATCGAGGGCGTGCTCCCCGGCGAGTCGTGCCAGCGCGTGCTCGAGTACATGAACTACGACCGGGAGGAGATCCTGGCTGCGATCGCGAGGCACCTCCGGCGCGTGGCCGGGCGCCCCCTCAGGAAGAGCGAGATCCAGGAGATCTTCGAGGACTTCGAGGGCGTTTTCCCGAAGTACACCTACCTCGAACGGTAGCCCGGGCGACCCGCGGCGCCGTCAGCGCCCGGAGGCGACCGGCATCGGGTCGGCCACCGGCGTGACCGCGGCCTGGTCTTCTTCGCCCGTCCGGATCCGGTAGACCTTCTCGACGGGAAGGACGAAGATCTTCCCGTCGCCGACCGAGCCCGTGCCCGCCGACCGCAGGATCGCCTGAACCGTCGGCTCCACGAAGTGATCCGAGACCCCGATCTCCAGGCGCACCTTCTCGGACAGGTCCATCTTGACGGTCGTGCCGCGGTACGTCTCGACGCGCTCGGTCTCTCCTCCGTGTCCCTGGACCCGGTGCAGCGTGAGGCCCCGCACCTGCGCGCGGTAGAGCGATTCGAGAACGTCGTTGAGTTTCTCCGGCCGGACGATCGCGACGACGAGTTTCATGCGGCACCGCCTTGCACGGGCAACGCAGCCGCGGGGGCGGGTGCCTGCGCCGGGCCGGCCAGCTCGGACAGCACCAGGATCGCTCCCTCGCCCCGCGCGTACGCCTCCTCGCCGTGCTGGGTGATGTCGAGGCCCAGACCTTCCTCACGGGTGCCGGCCCGAAGCGTCGCGAAAGCGCCAACGAGCTTCAGGATGAGAAACGTTCCTGCCGCCGAGAACGCGATGGCGGCGGCGACAGCGATCGCCTGGACGAGGAGCTGCCGCGGCTCGCCAAAGAGCGCACCCGAGGCCACCCCTCCGTTCCAGGCCTTTTCGGCGAGGACGCCCGTCAGCAGGGCGCCGACCGTGCCCCCGAGGCCGTGCGCCGCGACCACGTCCAGCGAGTCGTCCAGGCGGGTCCGCGCGCGCCAGAGGAGGGCGAAGTAGCTCGGAAACGCGGCGACGGCTCCGAGGAGAATCGCCGACATGGGGCTCACGAATCCGGCCGCCGGTGTGACCGCGACGAGCCCCACCACGATGCCCGTCGCCGCCCCGACCGCCGTGGCCCGACCCGCTCGTGAAAGATCCAGAAGGGTCCAGACCACGAGCGTGGCGGCCGGTGCGAGCATGGTGTTGCAGAGCGCCAGAGCCGCCGAGGCATTGGCCTGCAGGGCGCTCCCGGCGTTGAACCCGAACCAGCCGAACCAGAGCAGGCCCGCGCCGAGCAGCGTGAACGGGACGTTGTGCGGAAGGATCGCCTGCCGTGTGTAGTCCTTGCGCGGTCCAAGAACGACCGCAGCCACGAGCGCGCCCGTCGCGGCATTCACATGCACAACCGTTCCTCCGGCGAAGTCGAGCGCGCCGAGAGAGCCGAGCCACCCGCCGCCCCAGACCCAGTGGGCAAGCGGCGCGTAAACGAAGATTCCCCAGAGGGTGAGAAAGGCGAGATACGGACCGAAGCGCATCCGCTCGACGATGGCGCCCGAAATCAGAGCGACGGTGATGATCGCGAAGGTGCCCTGATAGGCCGCAAAGAGCAGATGCGGGATCGTCCCCCGGGCCTCGAGGCCCACTCCGGACAGCATTGCCCGGGACAGGCCGCCCACCCACGGCGAACCCGGACCGAACGCGAGGGAATAGCCGACCAGCGCCCAGCCCATGCCGACGAAACCGAGCGCGGCAAAGCTCATCATCATGGTGTTGAGCGAGTTCTTCGAACGCACCAGGCCGCCATAGAAGAAGGCGAGCGCGGGCGTCATGAGGAGCACCAGGGCCGTCGCGACCAGCATCCAGGCGATGTCGGCGCCGCTCATGTCGGGAGAGGGTAGCAGAGCGGATACGAGCTGTTAACAGAAATCTGCATTGGACGCAAAAAAGATCGGTCAATGAGTCAATTTCTACGGCCCATTTTGGCACTTTGATGCCAAATACGTGCAGCTCGAACAAGTTTTCGAGTACAGGTGCGCTTCAATGGGGACGCATGGGTCCGCACCCGAGGCAGCGTCGGCTCTTGCGCGGCCGGGACGCCGTGGCAGTAGGATGCGGGAATCGGAGGAAGGGATCGCGTGCGGCGCCGGGCCGTTCCCGGCGCCCCCTTTTTTCCAGAGCTAGGTCGGCGGCAGGCCGCTCACCGCGACGAGAGGTCCGAGAGGGCCTTCTTGCGGGCCGCCTCGAACTCATCCCCCTTGTTCCACGCGGGAAGGGCGTCCTGGGCGGCCACTTTGCAGCCGAGCCAGAAGTCCAGCCGCACGTCTTCGACCGCGCCCGAAAGATCCCAATCCTCGCGGTATTCGTCGGAAGGCTGGTGATAGTGGGTCGTTTCCCACTTCTCGATCTGCTCCTTGCCCCAGCCGGGCGGCTTCCCGATCACGTCGGTGCCCTCCGAGAAGTAGGCTGCTGGCACGCCGATCCGCGCCAGGCTGTACTGGTCCGAGCGGTAGAAGAACCCCTTCTCAGGGAACTGGTCCGGCTTGACGACTCGCCCCTGCGTGGCCGCGAGCGCGGTGACCCATGCATCGAGGCTCGACTTGCCGAGGCCGATCATCGTCAAGTCCCTCGTGCGGCCGAAGATGTTGACGCCGTCGATGTTGATGTTGGCAACGATGCGCCCCGGCGGTACAGGCGGATGCCGGGCCAGGTACTCCGATCCGAGAAGCAGCTGCTCTTCGGCGGTCACGGCGGCGAAATAGATGCTGCGGGGGGGGGCGTTCGGAAGCGCCGCAAAAGCCCTGGCGACCGCGAGCAGCGCCGCGACCCCCGAGGCATTGTCGAGCGCGCCGTTGTAGATGTTGTCGGCTCCGGGCCTGGCGCCTTCCAAGACGCCGAAGTGGTCAAAGTGGGCCGTGTAGAGAACGACCTGGCCACTGCGACCCGGGTCCGAGCCGGGGAGCCTGCCGATCACGTTGCCGCACTCCTTCGGAACCACGGTGCTGTCGATCGCGAGCGAGAGCCGCACACCGAGCGGGACCGGCTTGAAATCCCGCCGCTCAGCTGCGGCGCGGAGCCGGTCCAGATCCTTGCCACCGAGCGCGGCGATCTTTCGGCTCGCTTCCTCGGTCGCCCACATCTTGATCTGGACGCGCGGATCGCCTTCGTAGGGCAGCTCGAACTTCTGTCCGGCCCAGGAGGTCTGAACGACCTGCCAGGGATAGGCGGCCGAAGGCGTCGTGTGAATGAGGATCGCCCCGACGGCCCCCTTCTTGCCCGCGATCTCGTACTTGTAGTCCCAGCGCCCGTACCGCAGCCGGGTCTTGCCCGCAAAGAGTTTCGGATCGTCGGCCGGATCGTTGTTCATCATCACGAGGACCTTGCCCCGAACGTCGACGCCTTTGTAGTCGTCCCAGCCGTATTCGGGCGCGACGATGCCGTAGCCCACGAACACGAGCTCCGCGTCGGCGATGCGCACCTGCGGCTCGGGCACTCCGGGCATGGCCATGAAGTCCCTGCGGTAGGCGAGCTCGAGCGTCCGCGCCCCCGCCGTCACGGCCAGAGACTCCGGGACCTTCGGCGTAATCGCGAGCAGCGGCACTTTCTGGACCCAACCCCCGTCCGGGGCGGCCGGCTGAAATCCCATCGCCATCAACTGGGTGGCCACGTACTCCCTCGCCAGGGCCGCGCCGCGGGAAGCGGGCGCACGCCCCTCGAGCAGGTCCGAAGCCAGAAACTCGACGTGCGCCTTGAGAAGATCCGGCGTGATGACGCCGGCGGCCCTCTGCTCGTCAGGCGTCAGAAGCCCCGGAGAGGCGGACGCAACGGGAGCCGGAAACAGCGTCGACAGGCTCAGGAAAGCGGCCAGTAGCGTCACGGATGGGGGCCCTCCTCGGAATCCGCCCGGCACGCTACCACCGCGAATTCCAGCCGGTCAATTCGCTGCCGCTTCGATGCCTACTTCTTGCGGGCCGGAGGTTCCTTGGGCATGGGCTTGCGCGGCAGCATGGCGTCGCGCATCGCGGCGTCGTAGGCGAAGGACGCGATGACGACCGACGCCTGCATCAGGTCGGGCCGCTGCAGCCGCTCGAATTCGTCGAGATTGGTGTGGTGGGTGCGCGACTCGTACTCGATCTCGTCCTGGATGAACTGGAACCCGGGCAGGCCCACCTCGTTGAAAGGCTCGTGATCGGTGCCGGTCGTGTTACGCATCGTGACGGTCGTCACACCGAGATCCCGCAGGGGCGCCATCCAGGCCTCGAAAATCGGGACCACGGCGGCGTTGCCCTCGGCGTAGATCCCGCGAATCTTCCCGGTCCCGTTGTCGAGGTTGAAATAGGCGTCGAATCGTGCGTGCTCGGGTTTGGTCGTGATCGGCCACGTCGGCTTGCGGTATTCCTGGGGAAGCTTCTGCTGCTCCGGATCCGAGGGTTCGGGCCGCGTGGCAAAGTGCTGCGCCACGTAGGCGCGGGACCCGAGCAGGCCCTGCTCTTCGCCGCTCCAGAGAGCGATCCGGATCGTCCGTCGCGGCGCCACGGAAAGCGCCTTCAAGATACGCATCGCCTCCATGACCGCCACGACGCCCGCGCCGTTGTCGGTCGCACCAGTGCCCGTGTGCCACGAGTCCAGGTGCGCCCCGAGCAGTACGATCTCGTCCTTCTTGTCCGTGCCCGGAATCTCCGCAAGGGTGTTGTATTGCATCGGATCCCCTTCGAGGAACCGGGTCTTGACGTCGAGCTCGAGATCCACCGCGACGTTGCGGTCGAGCAGCCGCACGACGCGCCCGAAGTGCTCGACGGACATCACGAGCCCCGGCAAGGACGCCCGCTCGTTCTTCCGGGACGTGCCCCCCTGCACCGCCAGCACGCCGCCGTCCCTGCGGCTCGGCACGATCACCGCAAGTGCCTTCTCCTCCGCGAAGAACTTCTCGGCGTCCCGGCGAAGCTCGCGCCTCTTCCGGTACGCCTCACGGTCCCAGCGCGGCGGAGTGCCCGGCATCTCGTACTCGAAGAGGTCCTCGAGCGACTTCTCGTCGTAGCGCTCGGTCTCGACTTTTTCGTGCGGCTTGACCTCGGGCATCTCGCCGTAGAACACGATCCGCCCCGCGAGCTTCCCGCGGAACTTTTCGAGGTCCTCCCGGGACGCGATGGCGACCGCGATCGCCCCGCCGCGGACCGGGCCCGTGGTGCCGGGCGTCCAGGCTTCCGGAAGCGCCTCCAGCGGCGTCTGATCGGGCGCGAGCATCCGCACCGAGCACGCCTCGAATTCCCAGCCCTCCCCGAAGGGACCCCAGCTCTCCAGACGGGCGTCGGCCAGACCCCAGCTTGCGAACTTCTGCCGCGCCCACTCGTTGGCGAGCTTCATGTTCGAGGAGCCCGTCAGACGCTGCCCCACGCCGTCCATGAGCTCGCTCGCGAGCTGCATGACGTTCGAGTTGCGGAAGCCCTCCTCCCGGATGCGCGTGACCATGCCGAGGTCCACGCGCTCCTGGGCGGGAAGCGGGGCGCTCGAGAGCGCGAACGCAGCCAGCAGCAAACCGGCACCCGTCTTCAAGGGAGTCCTCCTTCCGCCACGAGCCGGCGCAAGCTACCATACCGTCGCTGCGGCGTGCTCGCGAGCTGGCTGACGCCTCCGCTCCCGCATCACGAACCTCCTCCCTCCTTCGTCGGGAGACTATTCGCGATGCGATCTGATGTCCCTGACTTCCTTGATATGTCCATTCCGCTCGCGGCGCGCGAAGTCTCCTGAGCGGAAGCGAAGGAGGAGGCGCGCGCCGCGGGAGCCGCAGCGCAGCGAGGGATCAGGCGGTCGATCGAGGCCGCATCCGGCCGAGTCGACCGCCGGTGCGCCGCCAGGCGCAGATCCCCAGCAAGCGAAGGCGACGGCTCAACTCGCGACGAACAGCGTCAGCGCGAACCTCGCGTCCGGCTCGATCCACTGCCCGGCGGCGCGAAAGCCCGCCCCTTCTCCCAGCCGCAGAACCTGCTCGGGCTCGTATTTGTAGGAGCTTTCGGTCCAGATCGTCTCGCCGGCCCGAAGGCGGAGATCGAACTCGGCGCGGCGAATGGCCACCTCCTGGCCGCGGAGGCAGACCAGATGCATCTCGACCCGCCGTTCGATCCGGTTCCAGACGGCGCGATGGCCGAAGGCCGAAAGGTCGAAGTTTCCGATT
This sequence comes from uncultured Acidobacteriota bacterium, assembly GCA_963801275.1. GTDB lineage: Bacteria > Acidobacteriota > Thermoanaerobaculia > UBA5066 > Gp7-AA6 > DATBFU01. Next base: position 1,531,105 of record CAWDEF010000001.1, read on the forward strand.
AGCTCCGTGTTGATCCTCCGCAGAAGGTTCTTGTTGAAGGCCGCGGTCACGCCGAGCGGATCGTCGTACGCTAGAAGCAGCTCCGCCTCTGGCTTGACCAGGTCGGCCCCGAGCAGCAGCGCGTCGCCCGGACGCAGCGCCCGCCGAATCTCCTCGACGAAGATCTCCGAAACGGGTGGATCGAAGTTGCCGATGTTGGAACCGAGGAAGAGGACGAGCAGCGTCGAGTCCGACGGGCGCTCCCGCGCGGCGCGCCGCAGACCCTCCTCGTACGTCGCACGGTGGCCGACGACGGAGACGTGCTCGATCGGCCCGAGGGTCTTCTCGGAAAGCTCGAGGGCTGCCGGCGAGATGTCGATCAGATGCACGGCGATCGGCCGCTGCAACGTCCGCAGCTCGCGCGCAATCAGGGCGACCTTCTCGCCGCTGCCGCATCCGAGCTCGACGAGTGTCACCGGTCCGGCCACTCCGGAGACCATTTCGAGACCCCACCGCGAGAGCAGACGCCCTTCGGCGCGCGTGATGCGGTACCAGGGCAGCAGGCAGATCGCCTCGAAGAGAGCCGACCCGAGCGCGTCGTAGAGGTACTTGGACTGCAGCTGCCGAGGCGAGAGCTGCAGGTCCCGCCGGACGTCCTCGGCGAAGTCGCGAACCGCTTCTTCGGGGGGTGCGGCGACGCTTCGAGGAAGGGTCATCGGGTCACGCACCGAAACGCCGCATAGACGTAGGGGTAGTTACCGCGAAACCAGTTGCGAAAACTTCGCCGAAGAAGCTCGCGGGCGGTCGCCGGCGACGCTCCCTTCATGACGTAATGCTTCCCGTCGAAGAAATCGGCAGAGTACACGGGATACGAGGCCATGGGCTCGAAGCCGGGAAAGCCCGAGAAGACGGTCGAGGTCCATTCCCAGCCGTTGCCTACCAGGTCGTGAATTCCCCAGGCGCTCGCGCCCGCCGGCCGAGAGCCGACCGGGACGGGATCCCACCTCTCGAAATCGAAGTTTCCGCGGGTAGCGTCCGGCACTTCCTCGCCCCACGGATAGGACCGCTCCCGACCCTCCGGGGTTCCGTAGGCCGCGCGATGGAACTGCGCCTCCGTGGGAAGGCGGGCGCCCTTCCAACGCGCATAGGCTGAAGCTTCCGCGTGCGAGACGTAGACGGGCCAGGCCAGGGGCAGAGCGAACCGCTCGAACATCCCGCGCCAGAACCATCGCCCGCCCTCCCTCTCCCAGAAGAGGGGGTGCGTGACACCGTTCTCGAGGCGCCAGGCCCAGCCTTCCGCGCTCCAGAGGTCTTCCCGATCGTAGGCGCCCGCGTCGAGGAAGGCGAGGTAGTCGCCGTTGGAGACGTCGTAGACGTCGATCTCGAAAGCGGCCACGTCCACGACCGTCTCCGGAAACTCGTTGTCCCAGCCGAAGGGGATGGCGTCCCAACGCGCGCCCAGAGTGGCCCTGCCCGCGGGCACCCGGACGGTCGCGGGAGCGGGAGGCGACTCGCCAAGAATCGGCGGCGGCGACCCCGCAGGAGCAATCTTCTTCTCGTAGGGAAGGCGGTGCCACATGTAGCCGAGCGTTTCCTGATGCATGGGCTCGTGCTCGAGAACGGTCCACAAAGCCTGCCCCCGCCTCAGAAGGGGCCGCTCCTCCTGCTCGAGGGTGTCACGCTCGATCGCGTCGGTGATCAGACGATCCGCGCGCTCACCGTAGCTCCGGATGACTTTTCGCGCGGGCCAACCGCCCGGGGCACCGGGGGAAACCTGCGCTGCATCCTCGGGATCGATCCCCCGTTCGAAGAGCGTCTCGAGGGAGGGGTCGAGCCCGGCCCTTCCGAGTCCCCGCTTGATGAGGGTGTTGACGCCGAACGCCGGCAGGTGCCCCTCGTAGAAGCAGATCGGGTTCCGCAAGCGTATTGGGCGGTCGTAGTAGGCCGCCTCTCGAACGCTCGCGAAAATCTCTCGCGAGCGGCCGCGATTGCGTCGAAACCAGGAAAGGCTCGCGCCTCGGTCCACGACCATGCCAGGACTGCCCATGCTAGACCTATGCCCCCGCGCAGAGGTCAGATTCCGAATTCTGGCCGGAGGTTTCGGGCTCCGGCCGGATTCATCCCGAAGTTTGTGATTGAATGCAACCTGGCGCGACCGATCCGCGCACCCGCGGAGGCCCGGTGGCGCCCGAATTACATCCCGGAGGTAGAACCATGAACGATTCCGAGACTCCCGCGGCCGAGGGACAATCGCGCCCCGCGGTCCGGCGCCGCGCACCGACGCGGAGAAAGTCCCCTGCTCGGCCCAAGTCGCGTCGCCCGGCTGCCGCCGCGCGCAAGTCCCCGTCTTCTTCTTCCGCCCGGGCGGGGCGGAGGCGCTCCGGCGAGTTGCAGCGCCTTCTGCGAAGCCTCGCCCGGACGGCCACCGATGCGAGGGGACGCCTCAAGGCGGCCTCCGGTGACGGAGCCCGTGCGACGCGCCAGGCGTGGCAAAAGGCTTCCGGCGCCTCCCGCAAGGCCATCGACAAGCTCGCGGCCGACTGGAAGCAGATGGATCCGGCCAGGAAGGCACAACTCGTCGCCGCCCTGCTGACCGCGCTCGCCGCTGCGTCGGCGCCGATCGTGCGGCGCGGATTCAAGAAGAGATAGCTTCCATCCGGCCGAAACTTCGAGAAGCCGCCGTCGTAGACTCCGCCGGGGTGAAGGGTTGAAACGGATTCTCGCGGCGGCGGCACTCCTACTTTGCGTCGGTTCGGCGGGCGGCCTGCGCGCCGCCTCACCCGGCACCGAGCTTCCGCCCCCGACGACCGGGGGACTCGCCGCGCTCGATCCCCTGCTTCAGAAGCTGACCAACAACCGACGCCTGCTCGTCGTCGGCGCGCACCCGGACGACGAGAACACGGCGCTTCTGGCCCTGGTGTCGCGGAAGATGGGCGGCGAGGCCGCGTATCTCTCCCTGTCCCGAGGAGAAGGCGGCCAGAACCTGATCGGCGAGGAACTCGGCGTCGGGCTCGGACTGATCCGAACCCAGGAACTGCTCGCGGCGCGGCGTCTCGACGGCGCCCGCCAGTACTTCACGCGCGCATACGACTTCGGGTTCACGCGCTCTCTGGACGAGACGTTCCGCCTCTGGCCCCGCGAGGTTCTGCTGGAGGACGCGGTACGGGTCGTGCGCCGGTTTCGTCCCCAGGTCATTTTCGTGACCTTCACGGGAACCGAGAAAGACGGTCACGGCCAGCACCAGGCTTCGGGAATCATCGGGCGGGACGTGTTCCGGGCCGCGGCCGACCCCGCCGCCTACCCGCAGCTCGCCGAGGAAGGCCTCTTCGTTTGGAAACCGATCACGCTCCTGCGCTCGAACTGGTTCGACCGCGGCGCCGGGTTCCCGCTTCCGACCGGCGACGTCGAGCCGCTGACCGGCCGCTCCTACCAGCAGATCGCCATGGCTAGCCGAAGCCTCCACCGCTCGCAGGATATGGGAATGCTGCAGCCGCCGGGTCCGGGACAGACGGGCGCGATCTGGCTCGCGGGCGGCGCAGGGGCCGAGGCCAAGGAGCTCTTTGCCGGCGTGGATACGCGCCTGCGCTCGATCGCCTACGAGATCGGCGACCCCGTGCGACGCGCGCGGGCCGAAGCACTGCTCGACAAGGTCGAGGCCCGGGCCGTCGAGACCCGACGCCTTCTGAGCCCGACCGCCCTTGGCGAGGCCATCCCGTCGATCGCGCTCATCCTCGCCGATCTCCGGGAGGCGAAGGCGCTCAGTGCTGCCGGAGACGGGGGATTCACGTCGATCCTCGAAGAGAAGATTGTTGCCGCCGAGGCGGCGCTCGCGGCGGCGGCGGGAGTCGCGCTCGACGCCATTTCCGAGAGCGAGACGGCCCACCCGGGCGAGGCTTTCACCACCACGATTTCCGTCTGGAACGCGGGCGGTACCCCGATCGAGGTCGAATCCGTCGCACTCGAGAGCTCCGACGGCTGGACGGTGCCGGAGGCCGCGTCCGGGCGCGCGGTCGCGCCGGGGGCGCTCGAGGAATGGAAGCTGTCGGCCACCGTTCCCCCGGTCGCCCCGCCGACGCTCCCCTATTTTCTGACCCGGCCTCTCTCGGGCGCACTCTACGATTGGAAGGGTGTCCCCGTCTCGGTGCGGGGTGAGCCCTTCCAGCCGCCGCCACTCGTCGCGGCCGCGCGCGTGCGGATCGGCGCGACGACGATCCGCCTCGCCCGGGAAGTCACCCACCGGATCCGCGACGAAGCGGTCGGCGAGATCCGTCACCCGCTCCGGGCGGTGCCGGAGCTCGAAGTGACGGCGGACCCGGCGCTGATCGTCTGGCCGCAGAGCCGTTTCGAAGCGGTTCCCCTGCAGATCACCCTGTCCTCGAACGCGAGCCGGCCCATCGAGGGAACCGTTGAGGTCGTTGCGCCGCCGGGTTGGCCGGCTCCCAAGCCGCGGCCCTTCTCGCTCGCGAAGAAAGGAGACCGTGCGCTCATCGAGGTTCCCCTCGGCCCGGGCGGCAGGCCTGGCCGCGGTCGGTTCGAGGTGCGCGTCGTGGCGACGGCCAACGGACGAAACGCGGTCTCGAGCATTCGACTGATCGACTACGAGCACATCCGGCCCACGCCCTTTCCGAGGCCGAGCACGATCGCCCTGACCGCCCTCGACCTTCGGCTGCCCGCCATCCGGTCGGTCGGCTACGTGCGTGGCACTTCGGATCGTGTGCCGGAGGCTCTTGCGGCGGTGGGGATTCCGATCCACGTGCTCGGGCCGGCGGACCTCGAGCAGGGCGACCTGTCCGGATACGACGCGATCGTCGTCGGCAGTCGGGCCTACGAGATCGATCCTGCCCTGGCGCGCGCCAACGGGCGGCTTCTGGACTACGTCCGCGCCGGCGGCCTGCTCATCGTCCAGTATCAGCAGTACCCGTACATCCAGGGCAATTTCGCGCCCGCTGCGCTCGAGATCGCCCGGCCGCACGACCGGGTCACCGATGAAACGGCCCGGGTCACTCCGCTCGACCCCGCGCACCCCATCCTGACCGCGCCCAACCCGATCGACGACGACGACTGGCAGGGCTGGGTCCAGGAGCGCGGCCTCTACTTTGCGCATTCCTGGGACCCGGCCTACACGCCCCTGCTCGAAATGGAAGATCCGGGAGGGCCGCCGCAGCGCGGCGGACTGCTCGTCGCCCGCATCGGCAAGGGTCGCTTCATCTACACGGGTCTCGCTTTCTTCCGGCAGCTTCCGGCCGGCGTGCCCGGCGCCTACCGACTCTTCGCCAATCTCCTCGCCTGGAAGTGACGCGCCGACGGCCCGCTCGGCCGTGCGAGAATCGCCGAGAGCCGAGCGCTCGAGGAGGACCCGTGAAACTGTCACGATTGGCTGCCGCATTGTTCTTCTCCCTTCCGAGCCTCGCCCTCGCCCAGACCGAGGGCATCGCGCAGTTCAAGGGGACCGTGCACACGGACCGAGACCAGACGATCCCCTCGCAGGGAAAGGTCTACGTCTCCAAGAGCGCGGTGCGCGTGGAATGGGAGACCGACATGACCCAGGTCGCCGCGGGCCGCAAGGAACACCGGGGCATGATGCCGGACCATTTCCGGTTCGTCTTCCTGCAGAAGATCTCCGAGCCCGGGAAGACGTACACCTTGAACCCCGAGACGAAGACTTATTCGGTTCGGGAGTCCTCGAAGGGAAAACTGCCGCCGGGCGCTCGGGACCGGGAGTGGAAGGTCCAGAAGCTCGGACGCGACACGGTGGCGGGCTTCTCGTGCGAGAAGGCCTTGATCACCTCCAACGCGGGAAACGAGATGGAAGTCTGCGTGACCAGGGAGCTCGTTCCCAACGCCGCCTGGGTCGCGGCGATGAACCAGCGCGAGGACCAGAGCGGCCCCTTGAAGGCCTTGAAGGCGGCCGGCCTCGAGGGCTTCCCCATCCGTTGGATCTTTCGTAGCCAGAAGAACCGGCAGATTTCCTCGACGATGGAGCTGGTCTCCTTCGAGAAGAAGTCGCTGCCAGCCTCGCTCTTCGAGATCCCCCCGGACTACAAGGAGAGCGAAGGCGCACCCGCCTGGATGAGTCCGGAGCAGCAGAAGGCGATGAGCAAGGCCATGGAGAACATGACGCCCGAGCAGCGCAAACAGCTCGAGGAGTACCTGAAGGGTCAGCAGCACCCGGAGGAGCCGGAGCGCTAGATGTGAATTCTCAAAACGTTGTTCACCCTACCGCCCCCTCTGAAGAGTCCCCAGGCTCAGAATTCCCCTCTCCCCCCGGTTGGGGGGAGAGGGGGTCCGCATGACCCGCCCTAGCTGTGAACAACGTGTTGAGAAACGACAGCGAGAGCGCCCGGCCGGTTTCGGGATGGCCGAAGACTGCGCTAGTCTTCCCGGGCCAGGAGAACACCCAATGACACCGACAAGCCTGCGGCGCTTCGCCGCCTTTCTGCTGGCCCTTTCGCTGTCCGACGGCGTTTCGAGGGCCCAGAGTGCGTCGCCTTCGGGCTCGCCGGAGCCTCCTCGACGTCCGAAGATCGGCCTGGCCCTGGGGGGAGGCGGCGCCCGCGGCGAGGCGCACATCGGCGTGCTCGAGGTGCTCGAGAAACTGCGGATCCCGATCGACTACATCGCCGGCACCAGCATGGGCTCGGTCGTCGGGGGCCTTTACGCGGTCGGCTACTCCCCCGAGAAGCTCGACGACATCGTCAACAAGGTGGACTGGGCGAATCTCTTCGTCGATTCTGCGCCCCGCGCGGACACGGCGTTTCGGCGAAAGGAAAATGATTACTACGTTCCCCCCGGCATCACTCTCGGCATCAAGAACGATGGCGTCGTTCTGCCCGCCGGTCTTGTCGCCGGACGAAAGCTCTCCTTCCTGCTCAGCACCCTGACGCTGCCGGTTGCGAACATCTCGAACTTCGAAGATCTATCGATTCCGTTTCGCGCCGTGGCAACGGACGCGCGGACCGGGCTGCCGGTGGTCTTGTCGCAGGGTGTCCTGCCGCGCTGCATCCGCGCGAGCATGGCAATCCCGGTCATCTTCACTCCGGTCCAGATCGGCGATCACCTCCTGATCGATGGCGGCGAATCGGAAAACCTGCCCGTCCAAACGGTGCGGTCCATGGGCGCGGACATCGTCATCGCCGTCGACGTCGCCTCCTCGAGCGTGATTCCCAAGGAGGCGCCATCTTCGATCACGGAAATGGTGGGGAGGCTGATCGACCTGCCCCTGCTGCGCAACACGATGGAGTCACGCAAACTCGCCGACATCGTGATCACGCCGGACCTGTCGGGATTCACGTCGGCCGATTTCGCCAAGGGCAAACAGATCATTCCCAAGGGTCTCGAGGCCGCCCGCGCGGAGTCCGACAAGCTCTCGAAGTATTCGGTCTCTGAGGAAGAGTACCGTGCCTGGCAGAAGACGCACCGCGTGCCCTTGCCTGAGAACCCTCCGATCATCGACCAGGTCGTCGTCAATCCCATCCCGGGGTTCGACACGCGCCGCATTTCCCGCGTCATCACTACGAAGGCGGGCCTCCCCTTCAACCCGAGCGTTCTGCAGGCCGACATGCGCCGGATCGCCGCCATGGGGCTCTTCCAGGACGTCGAGTTCCGGTTCACGGGCGAGGACGGAAAGAACGTCCTGCACATCATCGCCACACCCAAGCCGTGGGGTCCGACATACCTGACCGCGGGCATCTCCTTCGAGATCTCCGACGCCGACGCGGACTTCGACATCGGCCTGCTTCTCGACGCCACCGAGATCAACCGCATGGGCGCCGACTGGAAGACGAACTTTCGCCTCGGCACCCAGATCGCGCTCGGCTCCGCCTTCTATCAGCCGCTCGACTACGCGGGGCGCTTCTACGTCTCCCCGACGCTCGTCTGGTCACAGCAATCCGCCGACATCTTCGTGGAGGAAGAACGGGTAGCCCAGTACCGCGTGCGGCAGGGGGGCGGCAGCCTGGACTTCGGCGTGGAGCTCGGGCATCTGCTCCAGCTCGGCCAGTTCTCGGTCGGAGTCGAGCGCGCCGCCGGGTCGCTCACGAGGCGGACCGGAATTCCCGAGTTTCCCGACGTCGACATCGACCTCGGCGATTTCCACTCGCAGCTGCGCCTCGATCAGCTGGACAGTGTCTGGTTCCCGACGAAGGGATACTTCGTCGACGCACAGTTCGTGGGATCCCGGACTGGGCTCGGCGCCTCGGATGCCTTCAATCGCGGCCAGTTGCTTGCCTTCGGCGCGAAGACCTTCGGCCGATGGACGGCCGGAACGCGCGTATCTTACGGGGACGGGTTCGGACCCGTCCTGCCGTTCTATGAGCAGTTCGCGCTCGGAGGGTTTCTAAACCTGTCGGGGTATTCGACCGGCCAACTCCACGGGAGCACCTTCGCGTTCGGGTCGTTCACGGCGCGCTACCGCCTGAACCAGACACCGGGCGCAGTCATCAAGGGGCTCTACGCAGGCTTCTCGATCGAGGGCGGAAACACGTGGCAGTTGCGCGACCAGGCCTCCTTCAACGATATGCGCCTGGCGGGAAGCGTCTACGTCGTCGCGGACACGCTCATCGGACCGCTGTTCCTGGCGTACGGCAACTCTGGCGCGAAGAACCAGGCCGCCTACCTGTTCCTGAACCAGCGGTTCTGAAGGTCTTTCGACCCGGCCCGTGACGACTCGCGCAAGGGCCCTCGCGATCCTGGTCGCCGGCCTCGCGGGCCTTGCCTGCCGCCGCGACGCGCGGACTCCCGTCGTTCTCTATTCGCCGCACGGGCGCGACCTGCTCCAGCTGGTCGAGAAGACCTACGAGGCGAGCCATCCGGGCGTCGACATCCGGTGGCTGGACATGGGTTCGCAGGAGGTGTACGACCGGATCCGTTCGGAGAAGGCGAACCCGCAGGCCGACATTTGGTTCGGCGGTCCGAACACGATCTTCGCGCGCGGCGCGCGCGACGGGCTGCTCGCGCCCGATCGTCCGAGCTGGGCGGACGCGATTCCGGCGGAAAGCCGGGCCGCGGGAGACCTGTACTTCGGCCTCTACCGCACGCCGGCCGTGATCGTTTACAACTCGGCCGCCATCCCGGCGGAATCTGCCCCGCGCGACTGGGACGACATCCTCGACCCGCGATTCACGGGGAAGGTTCTGATCCGCGACCCCCTGGCTTCGGGCACCATGCGTGCGATCTTCGGAATGATCCTCATGCGCTCCCTGGAGCGGACCGGGAACACGCAAAGCGGCTTTGACTGGTTGGCCCGTCTGGACGCCCAGACGAAGGAGTACGTCGTCAACGCCACGCTGCTGCTCGAGAAGCTCGGCCGCCGCGAAGGCCTCGTGACGCTTTGGGACCTGCCCGACGTGCTGCTCGAACAGAAGCGGGGACTTCCGATCACGAGCGTTTTTCCGCCTTCGGGCACGCCAGTCATCGACGATGCCGTCGGGCTGGTGGCCGGAGCCAAGCACGCCGAGGCGGCCAGAGAGCTGATCGAGTGGCTGGGCAGCGTCGAGGCGGAGCTTCTCGCCGCCGACCGCGCCTTTCGCCTGCCCGCGCGTGGGGACATTCCCGCGGAGCGGTTGCCGGCCTGGGCCCGCGAGGTGGAGAGCCAGCTCGCGCCGGCCAAGATGGATTGGGCGCTGCTCGAACGCGACGGCCCGGGATGGATGGCGACCTGGGACCGCACGGTGCGGGGCCGCGGGCGCAGATGACCCCCCGCCGGTCTTCGAGTTGCCTCTCCGCGACGGTTTTTCATGACCCGGCCGCACGCCGCCTCCTGATCCGATAATCCGCGAATCGATGTCCGACGACCTGACGCTCGACGGCCTGGAGAAACGGCTCGGGGATAACCCGGTCACCCGCGGGGTCTCGCTTTCGGTCGGCCAGAGCGAGGTCCTCGCCCTGCTCGGCCCCTCCGGCAGCGGCAAGACGACGATCCTCCGCCTGATCGCGGGCTTCGAGACTCCCGACGCGGGCACGATCCGCATCGGCGGCGAGGAGATCACGCGGGTCCCGCCGGAGAAGCGCCGGTTCGGCATGGTCTTCCAGCACTATGCGCTCTTCCCGCACATGACCGTGGGCGAAAACGTCGGCTTTGGCCTCGAGGGCCGCGGCATCGCGGCGCCTGAACGGCGGCGCCAGGTCGCTGAGGCCCTGGCGGCCGTGGACCTGGAGGGATTCGAACCTCGCCCCGCCACCGAGCTCTCGGGCGGCCAGCAGCAGCGTGTCGCGCTCGCGCGGGCACTCGCGCCGCGGCCCCGCGTGTTGTTGCTCGATGAGCCGCTCTCCAATCTCGATCCGGCGCTGCGGGAACGCACGCGCCGGGAGCTCCAGCGCCTCATCCGCCGCACCGGAATCACGACGGTCTTCGTCACCCACGAGCAGGAGGAGGCTTTCGAGCTCGGCGACCGCGTGGCGCTGTTGCACCTGGGGCGTCTCGAGCAGGTCGGCACACCCGAGGCCCTCTACGAAAGGCCATCTACCCGCTTCGTGGCGACGTTCATCGGACGCTCGAGCGTCCTTCCGGCGATCTGGCGGGCCGCCGGAAACGAAGCGCTCCTGCCGGGCGGCGTGGCGTGGCGGGCCGTGCCGGGCGACGACCTCTCCGACGGGGAACCCGTCGACCTCGTGGTGCGGCCCGAGGGCGTGACCCTTGGCGAGGCGCCGGGGGGGGGCGCCGTGGCCGGAGTTGTTTCGGGCCGGCGCTTTGCCGGCCGCTCAGCGGCGTTCGACGTTTCCCTCCCTTCGGGCGATTCGGTCGAAGTGCTGGGCCGGTCGGACGCGGCGCGGACCGGGCAAACAGTGTCTCTTCGCCTCGCGCAGGACGGACCCGCGCCGAGGGCCTACCGCAGGGAGAGGGCGTGACGCGTCCCAGGCGCGCCGGAGCGGCAGCGCCCCTCTTGACCGCCCTGCTCGTCTGGCTCGTGTGCTACCCGATCGCAATCACGCTCGCGGACGCTCTCGGCGCGCCCGAATGGACCCTGCGCCACTTCGCCGAGTTCGTCCGGCGCCCCGACGAATGGGGCGCCCTCTGGGCGAGCCTCTGGATCTCGCTCGCCACTGTGGCGCTGGCCGCGGCGATCGGTGTGCCGCTCGCCTTCCTGTTCGAGCGCGCCGAGTTCCCGGGACGGCGCGCCCTCGGCGCGCTCGTCGCGCTTCCGGTCGTGCTGCCGCCGCTGGTGGGGGTCGTGGCCTTCCTCTTTCTCTACGGTGAGAGCGGCTTCCTCTCGCGCGGCGTGCAGGCCGTGTTGCGCCTCGAGACGCCGCCCTGGCGGTTGGCCGGCCCGGGCGCGATCCTGCTCGTGCACGCGTATTCCATGTATGTCTACTTCTATCTCTTTACGCGGGCCGGACTGGCCCGTCTCGACGGCGCCTATCTCGAGGCGGCCCGATCGCTCGGCGCCGGCCCCGCGCGGACGCTCCGGCGCGTGACGCTGCCGCTGCTGGCTCCCGCGATTTCCGCGGCGGCGCTTCTGACCTTCATGACGTCGCTCGCCTCGTTCTCGGCCCCGTACATTTTTGGCGGCACGTTCCGTGTCCTGACCACCCAGATTCTCTTCTCCCGATTGAACGGCGACGTCACGATGGCCATGGTGGAGACGAGCGTGCTCGCCGCCGCCGCGCTCGCCGGCCTCTTTCTCCTGCAGCGCAGCGAGGCGCGCGGCCGTCCCGGGGCCGGAGCCGGCGTACGGGGCCTCGCGCCCGCCCGCCGCCGCCTCGGCTCGTCCCGCCACTTGGTCGCCGCCGCGAGCGCGCTCGCCACCGGGTTTCTGCTGCTCCCCCACGCGACCCTGCTGCTCGTCTCTCTGGTCCCCGCGGGCACCTGGACAAATCAGCCGGTGCCCCCGGTCCTCGATCTGTCCAACTACCGGTCGCTCTTCGCGGAGCCCGAGCGTCTGCGGCCGATCGCCAACTCGCTCTGGATGGCGGCGATTTCGACCGCGGCAGCCCTCGCGGTGGGTTTCCTGGGAGCGTGGCTCGCGGTCTCGCGTCAGACCCGTTTGCGCGCCTGGCTTGAGACGCTGATCGCCATGCCGTGGGCGCTGCCGGGCACCGTCTTCGCCGTGGCGCTGGCCGCGACCTTCTCCCGTAACGCCCCCTGGACGGGGCGATTCGTCCTGGTCGGCACGGCGGCAATTCTGCCCCTGGCCTACTTCGTCCGGAGCCTGCCCCTGACCGGGCGGGCGGCGTTCGCGGGGCTGCGCCGGCTCGATCCGGCGCTGGAGGAAGCCGCCGCATCGCTGGGAGCGGGCCCCTGGCGGCGCCTCAGAAGGGTAACCCTTCCGCTGCTGCGGCCGGCTCTCGCGGCGGGCGCTTCGCTCGCCTTCCTGACGGCGCTCGGCGACTTCGTCGTCTCGGTCGTCCTCTACACCTACGAGACCCGGCCCATCTCGATCGAAATCCTGTCGTCGCTCCGAATGCAGGAGATGGGCGCGGCGGCCGCCTACGGGGTGCTCCTCGCCGGCCTCTCCGCGATCGCCTTCTTTCTCTTTGGCCGGAGTGATTCCGCGGTCGGAGGCGGCGCGGCCTCGGGCGCTATCGCTGGGGCTCGATCGGTCGCGGGGTCACGGCGCGCCGGGCCGGAAGGATGATCACGCGGTCCGGTGTCGGCGTCGCGGTGGGAGTGGGCGTGGCCGTTCCCGTCGGCGCGTTGGGATCGACGAATCGGAGGACCTGCCCGCCCTGCGTCCCCAGATACAGCTCTCCCGCCGCGTCTTCGCCGAAGGTCGAAAGCTGCGGCGCGACCGGATCCATCCGCTCACCGTCGGCCCAGAGGCGCCCCGAGCAGTAGTCGCCGTAGACATAATGTCCGGCGAGCGCCGGCACGAGCGACCCGCGGTACACGTAGCCGCCGGTCACCGAGCAGCCCTCCGCGTGGCTGTACTCGAAGCGGGGCCGGACGAGGGAAGCGGCGCTGCAGGCGGGCACTCCGGACGGGCAGGCCGAGGCTCCCGAGCCGCAGTGATTGCCTTCCATCATCTTCCACCCGTAGTTCTGGCCTCCGGCGCTGCCGACCGGCTGGAAGTCGATCTCCTCCCAGGCATCCTGCCCGACGTCTCCGATCCAGAGGTCTCCGGTCGCGCGGTCGAACGAGAAGCGCCAGGGATTGCGCAGCCCCTTCGCCCAGATCTCGTCCCGCGGGCCGCCCGGCGTCGCAAAGGGGTTGTCCGCGGGGATTCCGTAGAAGGGCGGCGAGCTGACGTTCTGGTCGACGTCGATCCTCAGCAGCTTTCCGAGCAGCGACTCGTCGCGCTGGGCGTTGCACATCGGATCGTTGGCCGATCCCCCGTCGCCCATCCCGATGTAGAGATCGCCGTCGGGACCGAACTGGAGCTGCCCGCCGTTGTGATTGGAATATGGCTGGGTGATGGTCAGCAGCGTCACCCCACTGCCCGGATCCGCGCGGTTGCGGTCCGAGGCGAGCGTCTCGTAGCGGGCGATCACCGTGTTGCCGGCGGTGTCCGTGTAGTCGACGAAGAAGAGGCGGTTCTGCGCATACTGCGGGTGAAAGGCGACCGAGAGAAGGCCTCGCTCGCTGCCGTTGCTGCCGACCCGCGAGGTGATGTCGAGAAACGGCGTCGCAAGAACCTGAGTGCCGGAAAGGATGAGCACGCGACCTTGCTGGATCGTCACGAAGAGCCGCTCGTCGCCCGCGTTCGTGATGGCGGTGATTTGTCCGAGTCCCGACACGACCGTGTGCAGCGTGACGATCGGAGCGGCCGCCGACCGACCCTGTGCCGGCCAGCGCCACGCAGGAGAACGCCGCGCCGCGACGACGGATCCAAGAACGAGAACGGCGCCCGCCAGGAAGAAGAGCGCGGTGCGCCGCGAGGGGAACTGGTGGAACATGGCAGGAATCCCAACATCGCCGGACCGGAAGCCATTCCGAACCGGCCCCTGCGGGGGCGGCCCTCCCCCTCAGAGATCCAGGATGCGGTCGAGTCCCCGCCGCAGACCGGTGAAGGTTCCGACCTTGCGCACGGCGAGCAACGTCCCGGAGACGTAGGGTCCCGCTCCCGAGCCCGAGTCATGGCGGATCGTCAGCCGCTCGTCGGGCATTCCGAAGAGGATCTCGATCGAGGAAACGAAACCCGGAAGGCGCACCGAGTGGATCTGAGTCCCGGAAAGGGTCTTGCCGCGCGCCTCCACGTGGCCAAGAGTCTCACCGATCGGGTGCCCCACGGCGGGAGCACGCACCGCGGCAAGCCTCGCCGCGAGCTCGCGGGCCGTGCTCCCCGGAGCGTCGGGCTTGGCGGCCTCGTGGTACTCCACGATCTCCCATTGCGGCACGTGGCGCGCCGCGATTTCCGCGAAGCGCTGCAACAGGACCGCGGTCAGCGCGAAGTTGCCGGCCGCCAGCACCCCAACGCTCTTCTCCCTCGCCTCCGAGTCGATCGCCGCCAGATCCTCATCCGTGAGTCCCGATGTCCCGATCACCACCGCGACGCGGCGCCGGATTGCCTCGCGCACATTGCCGAGCACGGCCTCCGGTGACGTGTAGTCGATCAATACGTCGCACGGCGTCGCGAGGGCCTCGGCGACGGACTTGTGGATCACGACATCGGGCGCGCCGCTCCCCAGCACCTCGGAGAGCCGGCGTCCGGCAGCCGAGCGCGAGACGGCGCAGACGAGCTCGAGGTCGGGCGCCGCGGCGAGCGCAGGCACGAGGCTGCGCCCGACCCATCCTGTCGCACCCGCGAGGCAGACCCGGATCATCAACGCTAGATCAGGAGCAGGAAGCCTACGACGCAGAGGGCGAGCCCGACGGCGTTGCCGGCTGTCAGGCGCTCCCGGAAGACAAGGAGCCCGACCGGAACGAGGACGACGACCAATGCCACATTGACGACCGTCGACAGGACGCTCACACGCCAGCCGGCACGGTATGCAAGCAGCACCCCCATCTCGACGCCGACGATGGCCAGACCCACCGCCAGGCTCGACCAGTTCAGGGCACCGAGCGACCGCCAGGTCGGCGCGGGCCCCGGGTAAAAGGGAACCAGAAGCAGCGTGACCGCGAGCGCCGCTCCATACGTGACGAGCAGCGAAGCCAGCGGATGCGCGCCCCCGGGAATCGACTTCTGCGAGACATGGTAGAGCACGTTGGAAGCGACCGTCAGCAGAATCGCCGCCGTCAGAAGCCCCATCGGCCCTCCTCTCTTCATCGTCCGCCGTCATCCAGGATGGCATAGGCCCGCACCGGAAACGTGCCCACGCCCCGGAAGGGCGGCGGCGCGGCGTGCAGGCGGAACCCCGAGGCCGGTAGCGCCGCGAGGTTGCGAAGATGCTCCAGGATTGGAATGCCCGCTCCGAGCAGCAGCGTGTGCGCGGGCCGCGCGCCGTCTCCCGCGTCATCGATGTTCATCGAGTCGATCCCGACCAGGGCGGGCGCCGCGGCCACGAGCGCCTCCGCCGCGGCTCGGGTCAGGAACGCGTGCCCCTCGAAGTAGGCCGGCGTGCCCCAGCGCTCGGACCATCCCGTCCGGACGAGGACGGCTCTCCTCCGGAGCGTCTGGCCCGCGAACGCCTCGGCCTCGACCGCGCGGCTCTCGCGGCGGGTCGCATCGATCACGACGCCCTCGATATCCGCGAGCTGCGCGAGCGGCAGAGCCGCGACGTCGGCGCCTTCCGCGAAGCGGTGAAACGGCGCGTCGACGTAGGTGCCGGTGTTGGCGACCATCTCGATCCGGCCGATCTGGAACGTCGTGCCGAGGGCGTAGCGGGATGCCGACTCCTCCCGCGAGAGAAAGTCAGAGACCGTCGGCCCCGGAAGACCGGGATAGGTCGTCATTCCGGGCGTGATCGGATGCGACAGCTCGACGAACCGGCTCACAGGCGCAGCTCCATGACGAGAGCGCTCTGCGGGCATGCCGTCGTGAATTCGAGCGAAGCGCGCACGGATTCGGGAACCTCCGCCCGGGACACCGCGCGGAACCCGAACCGCGGAAAGAACTCCGCGGCCGTTTCGGTCAACAGGTAGACACGCGACGACTTCCGTCCGCGCGCAAGCGCGAGGGCCTCCTCCGTGAGGCGGGTTCCGAGGCCCGTGCCGCGTGCGCCGGCCGCGACCGCGACCGAACGGAGCAGGGCGCCGTCGGGATAGATCTCCAGCACGGAGCTGCCGACGACGAGGCCGCCGCGCCGGGCCACGAGCGCGCTGTCCAGGTGGTCCCGAACCCCCGCCTCGGGGAGCCCGCACTCGTCGAGCAAGGCCAGGAGCGCCGGGGCCTCATCGGGCCGAAGAGAGCCGATCTCGACCTCGGACACGCCTTTCAAGGCCCGACCCGCTCGAGGGAGAGCTCGGAAGCGAGGAATTCCTTGACGCCGTCCCTGCCCGTCAGGCGAAGGATGACGGGCTCTCCTTCCTCGCCGAGCAGGATCTCGAACTCGAGAAAGGGACAGCAGCGTCGCTCCAGCGCGACCCACTCGATCACCCGCCGGGTGACCGAACGGTCGTCGGGAAACCGGAAAGCGTAGCCGCGCGGCAGTTCCTGGATCCAGCGCGCGCCCGACCGCAGCTCTTCGGAGAGCGCCGCGTGCCGCTCCCGATCCGAGGGCGTCAGCGCGTTCAGCCGGCAGAGGAGCGCGTCAACGCCCACGACGCTTCCTCTGGAGAGCCTTCAGCACCTGAATCTGACCCGCGTGATAGAGGTCGTGCGAGGCGATTCCGTAAAGCAGGGTCGCCGCCGGATGCTTGCTCCCGGGCGGGCGGCGGGTCAGCGCCGCGTCCGCGACCGCGGCGGCCGCTGACCGGAGCCGGCGGTGCTCCGCCGCGAGAAGCGCGACGTCGGCGCGCCACGCTTTTTCCGTCGGACGCTCGGGGCTTGCGAAGAAGTTGCTGCCCTTCCGCACAAACGATCCGCGCTTCTCGCCGAGCAGCATCCGCCGCACCGCATACTTCCAGTAAGCGGCGTGGAGCGCGAGCTCCCAGATGTTGTGGCGGCCCGGTGCCGGGCGCCACGCGGCCTCGCGCGCACTCAGGCCGCGCAGAGAGCCCCGCAGGTTCGTCCCGTGCCAGGCCTTCTTGTCGAAGGCCTGGTCGAGGATCTCCAGCAGAAGAGCGGTGTTCCCGCCGCGGCGCGTCACGCCGTCGCCTCCCTCCGGCGCGGCGGCGCGCTCGCCACGGACAGGTCGCCGCCAGCGGCCACTTCGTAATGGATCACCTTGGGCTCCCTTCCCAGCAGGAAGCGGTCGTCCTCGGGATAGTAGACCGCCTTCTCGGGCTCGGGACCGGCGAAGCGGCGGATCGCATCGAAATCTTCCCAGAACGAGACCACGAGAAATTCCGCAGCGTCCCCGTCGATCCTGCGCAGGATCCAGGCGCCCCGGTTGCCCCGAGTGGCCCGGTATTCTTTCAGGCCCGTCTCCTCGATGTAGCTCAAATATTCCTTCGCCTGCTCCGCCCGCGTGATCCCGTGCCAGATCCTTCCAATCATGATGCCCTCCCCGCCCGCAACCGCACCGGGGTCGTTTCCGGCACGGCTTCGCGGGCCACTTCCTTCTGCTCCCGCGTTCCGCCGTAGCGGATGATGATCGCCACGGCGCCCACGATCCCGAGGGCCGAGAGCGCGGTGCGCCCTCCGATCGCCTCCCCCGCCGCGAGCCAGCCGAGCAGCACCGCCACGACGGGGTTGACATACGCGTACGTCGAGACCCGCGCCGGTGTCGTCACGCGCAGCAGCCACATGTAGGCGGAAAACCCGGCGAGCGACCCGAACACGATCAGGTAGAGGAGCGCGATGGCGGACCGCGGGGAGACCGAGGACAGCTGGAGGCGAGAGCTCTCGCCGGTGATGAGGCCCACGCCCCACAGGATGAGGCCGCCGGCGATCATCTCCATCGCGACCGCGACGAACGTGGAGGAGGAGAACCGGACCGTTCGAGAATAGAGGGACCCCGTGGCCCACGACAGAGCCGCCACCAGAAGCGCTCCGGCGCCCAGCGCATCGACGTGTCCGCTGCCCCCGATTCGTCCCGGTGCCACGAGCCAGCCGAGCGAGGCGAGGCCGAGCGCCAGCCCGACGACGACCGCGCCCTTCGGGGCCTCCCGCCGCCGGGCGGCTTCGAGCACCGTCATCCACAGCGGCACGGAAGCGACGATCAGCGCGGCCAGACCGGATGGGACCCGCTGCTCCGCCCAGGAGACCAGGCCATTGCCGCCGAGCAGCAGGAGCGCGCCGATCGGCGCGGCGAGCCGCCAGTCGCGAAGGGTCGGGCGCGGTTGCCCTCGCATGCGGTTCCAGCCATAGAGCAGCAGGCCCGCTGTCAGATGCCGCGTTCCCGCCATCAGGAACGGCGGCAGCGTCTCGACAGCGACCCGGATCGCGAGGTACGTCGAACCCCAGATCAAATAGATCGCGGCGAAGGCCAGGAGGACCCGGGACGCCGGCGCTTCCCGTTCAGGCACGCTTGGCCTCCGGCTCGCCCTCTGTCTCGCGTGTCAGCGGCAGGGCCGCGCTTTCCTTGACCGTCTCCAGGACGATGGTCGTGCGCGTCGACGTGACCGTCGGAATCGTTCCGAACTTCTCCCGCAGGAGGCGTCCGAGGTCCTCCGTGTCGGCCGCGCGCAACTTCACCAGGAAGCAGTCCTCGCCCGCAACGTGGTGGACTTCCAGCACCTCGGGAATCTTCGCGATCCTTTCCGCCGTCCCGACGCTTCCTGCGCGCTCGCTCGAGCGCACGAAGACGAAGGCGAGCAGCGGAAGCCCGGCGGCGTGGGGATCCACGTCGGCGCGGAAACCCCGCAGGACACCCTTCTCTTCGAGCTTGCGGATCCGCTCGAATACGGCCGAGGGCGCAAGCCCCACCTGCCGAGCGATCTCGGCATTCGATATTCTGGCGTTTTCCTGAAGAATCGCCGTAATATTCGTATCAATATCGTTGATTATTCGCATTTCACTATATTAGTACGATGAATCAACTAGCGAGGTTTCATCCCCGGCGTCGCATTGTGTAACCCACGAGCCGCCAGAAAGTTGCAGGAGACTCCGTGCGCCGGGCGATGGCCCGGGTGGCAGCGGCCTACACGGCGAAGTAGCGCGCCTGGGGGTGGTGGACGACAATCGCGGAGACGGAGGCCTCGGGGTCCATCATGAAGCCCTCGGTCAGATCGACGCCGACCTTGCGACCGTCGAGGAGGCGGAAAAGCGTGGCTTGATCCGCAAGCTCGGGGCACGCGGGGTATCCGAAGCTGAATCGCTTGCCCTGGTAGCGCGCCTGGAAGAGGTCGGTCGCCGACAGGTCCGCCGGATCGGCGATTCCCCAGCCGGCGCGCAGCTTCCGGTGGAGCCATTCCGCCGCGGCTTCGGCAGTTTCGACGGCGAGCGCCTGCAGACAGTGACAGAGCAGGTACTCACCCTTTTCCTTGAGGTCCTCGGCGCGCGCGCGCACGCCCTCGCCGGCGGTCGTGATGAGCAGGGCCACGGTGTCGCAGCCTGAGCCCCGGGGCGCCACGAAGTCCGCGAGGCTCAAGCGCTCGCCGGCGACCTGTCGGGGGAATTGAAAGACCGCGGCCTCGCGCCCTTCCGCGAGCAAGTGGACTGCGTTACCCTCCGAAAACGCCTCGAAGTAGCGGTACATGGCCCGCGCCCGGATCCAGCCGGCCGCCTTCACGCGCTCGACGACGGCCTCGAGCTCGCGCAGGCGCGGATCGCCGGCCTCCTTCAACTTCCAGAAGCTGCCGCGCAGGCCCAGGTGCTTGGCGTACAGCATGTGCGGATTCAGGTATCGCCAGACTTCGTCGAGGTCGAGCTCCGGCAGGATGTGTTCGTCAAGATCGGGCGCCGGCAGGGGCCTGCCCGCCTCGACCTCGGAGCTTCGCACGGCCGGCGCGGCCAGAGGGCTTTCCTCGTCTGCTTTCGACGGCACGCCCTCACGCTCTCTCCGGGCCTCCGCCTCCGCTTCGAGCTCGCGGCGGCCCTCCTCGCCCGAAAGAATCCTGTCGGCGAGCGCCAGCCCCCGCATGGCATCCACCGCATAGGCCACGAGACCGCCGTACGATGGCGCGATACGGTGATCCGTGAACTTCTGCGAGAGCGCGGCACCGCCCACGAGCATCGGAGCCGTCACCCCGCGCGCCGTCAGGTCCTGCGCCGTGGTCACCATCTGCTGAGCGCTCTTGACGAGTAGCCCCGAGAGGCCGATCAGGTCGGGCCGATGCTCTTCGAACGCCTCGACCAGGCGCTCGGGGGGGACCTTGATCCCCAGATTGACCACCTCGTAGCCGTTGTTTGAGAGGATGATCTCGACCAGGTTCTTTCCGATGTCGTGCACGTCGCCTTTGACCGTCGCGAGGATCACTTTTCCCTTGCGGGAATCGGTCGACTTCTCCATGAACTTCTCGAGGTGCGTCACGGCCGCCTTCATGGCTTCAGCCGACTGCAAGACCTCGGCGACGATCAACTCGTTGGCGTTGAAGAGGCGGCCGACCTCCCGCATGCCGGCCATGAGCGGGCCATTGATGATCTCGAGCGGCGCCATCTCGCCGGTGCGAACGGCCTCGAGGTCCTCGACCAGCCCTTCCTTGGAGCCTTCCAGAATGTAGCGAGGCAGGCGCTCGATCGGCGTGCCAGCCCGCTCGACCTTCTGCTTCGGAATGGCCCCCTTCGCCTTGAAGTGGGCCGCAAAGGCCGCAACGGGGTCGGCGCCCCGGTTCCAGATCAGGTCCTCGGCGAGCCGCCGCTCCCCCTCCGGGATCGTTGCGTATCGGACGATCTTCTCCGTGTTCACGATCGCCAGGTCCAACCCCGCCTTCGTGGCGTGATAGAGGAAGACGGAGTTCAAGACCTCGCGGCCCGCCTCGGGCAGGCCGAAGCTGACGTTGGAGATCCCGAGGATCGTGCTCGTTCCGGGAAGCTCCGCCTTGATCAGGCGGATTCCCTCCAGCGTCTCGACCGCGCTGCCGACGTACTTCTCGTCGCCCGTTCCGCACGGGAAGACGAGGGGGTCGAAGAAGATGTCCTCGGGCGCCACCCCGTACTTTTCGGTCAGGAGCGTGAAGCTGCGGCGCGCGATCTCGAGCTTGCGCGCGCGCGTCACGCCCATGCCGTGCTCGGGATCCTCGTCGATCGTTCCGACGACGAGCGCCGCGCCGTACCTCTGGGCGAGGGGCACCACCGCCACAAACCGCGCCTCCCCGTCCTCCAGGTTGATCGAGTTCAGGATGGATTTGCCCTGGCTCCACTTGAGGCCGAGCTCCATCACCTTCGCGTCGGTCGAGTCGAGCATCAGCGGAACCTTGACCATCCGCGTCGCGCGCGTGAGAAAGGCGTTCGCGTCCGCCGCCTCGTCCCGGTCCGGATCCTGCAGGCAGACGTCGATCACCTGCGCGCCACCCTTGACCTGCGCCCGAGCGATCTCGGCGGCCGCCTCGTACTGTCCTTCGGCGACGAGGCGCTTGAACTTCCGGCTGCCGAGCACGTTCGTGCGCTCGCCCACGAGAACCGGGCGGTTATCCTCCGTGATCTCGAGCGCCTCGATGCCCGAGAGGAACACGCGGTTGTGGATCGCGGGTCGGCGCGGCCGGACGCCGGCGGCCGCCGCCGCAACGCGCGCGATGTGGGAGGGAGTCGTTCCGCAACAGCCGCCGACCAGGTTCAGCCAGCCCTCCTCGAGAAAGCGTGAGAGCGAGGTCGCGAGCGTTGCGGGCGTTTCCGGATACCCGCCATCGGCGTCCGGGAGGCCCGCGTTGGGGTAGCAGGAGACCGGCGTCTTCGCCAGCGCCGAGAGCGTGCGGAGGTGATCCGTCATGAACTCCGGGCCCGTGGCGCAGTTCAACCCGATCGAGAGCAGCGGCGCGTGCGCCACCGCCGCCCAGACGGCATCGATGGCCTGGCCGGCGAGCATCGTGCCCATCGGCTCGATCGTGACCGAAACCGACACCGGCACCTGCCAGCCCACCTCGGCGAAGGCCTGCTCGACGCCGATCATCCCCGCCTTCAGGTTGCGCGTGTCCTGCACCGTCTCCAAGATCAGCAGGTCGGCGCCGCCCGTGAGGAGGCCGATTGCCTGCGCGCGGTAGTGGAGGATCATCTCTTCGAACGTCGCTCCTCCGGTGACCGTAATGGCTTTGGTCGTCGGCCCCATCGAGCCGATCACGAAGCGCGGCCGCGCGGCCGTCGAGAACTTCGCCGCCGCCTCGCGTGCGATTCGCGCCGCCATCCGGTTCTGCTCGATGGCCTTGTCGGCGAGGCCGTACTCCGCGAGCACCAGGGGCGTGCCCCCGAAGGTGTCCGTCTCGACGAGATCGGCGCCGGCCGCCAGGTACTCCTCGTGCATCCGGCGGACGACATCGGGCCTCGTGAAGACCAGGTTCTCGTTGCAGCCCTCGAGATCCGGCCCTCCGAAGTCCGCGGCCGTCAGGTTCTGGCCCTGGATCCAGGTGCCTGTGGCGCCGTCGAGAACGAGGACCCGCTCGGCCAGCGCCTCCTGAAGGGCCTCGGCCCGCTCACGCTGGGAAGCGCCGTCGGGGGGGCGGACTTCGGACATAAGTTGTGCATTATGAGGCAATCGCGACAATTCGCAGGGGAATTGGAACGGTTCCCGGATCGCCGTCAGTGGCGGCTCGGCTACCCTATGGGGAAACCGACCGGAGGTCACATGGATGCACCGACTGCGTCTCGGCGTCCCGGCCGAAGCTTGCTCGCCCTGCTCCTTCTCTTTCTTACCCCGCTCGCGGCCGGCGGGGAGGCCGTCCGGCCCGATAACGGCAGTCTAGCGATGCGCCTGCCGGAGGAGCCGTTCGTCGAGAACGAGGGGCAGCTCGATTCGCGCGTGGCGTTCCACGCGCGCACGCCTTCCGGAAGGGTCTTCGTGATGCGGGACGGAAGCCTCATGTATTCCGTGCAGCACGCGAGGCCCGCGGATGGCGCTTTCTCGCCAACTGGCTGGGCCCTGCGCGAGACGTTCCTGGGCGGCGAGGTGCGGCCACGCGGAGCCGGGAAGACTCCGACGCTCGTGAGCTCCTTCATCGGCAACGATCCGTCGTGCTGGAGGGAGGCGCTGCCGACCTACAGCACCGTCGAGGTCGGCTCGCCCTGGGAGGGAATCGACGTTTCGTTGCGCCTGAACGAAGGGCGCGTCGAGAAATTGTTCCGCCTCGCGCCCGGGATTTCGGAGGCGGCGATCGGCGTGCGTCTCGAGGGCGCCCGCAGCCTGCGCCTCGCAGGCGAGACGCTCGTCGCCGAGACGGGCCTGGGCGAGGTCACCCTCTCGGCGCCCGTGGCGTACCAGCAGACGCGCTCCGGCCGTACGATCGTCGCGGCCGCCTACACCCTCTCTGGCGACCGCTACGGGTTCCGACTCGGACCTCGCGACCCCGACCTGCCCGTCGTCATCGATCCCATTCTGAACGCGAGCTATGTCGGAGGAACCTCGATCGAGGCCGTTCGTGGAATGGCGGTGGATCCAGGTACTGGCAAGATCTACGTCGTCGGGACCACCGCATCGACGGACCTGCCCTTCATCACGGACGCGGCCCAAAGCGCTCCGAACGACAGTTTCGTCGCGCTCTTCCTGGGCGACCTGACGGCCCTTTCCCAGACGACCTACCTCGGCGGATCCTCGACCGACGTCGCCCGGGCCGTCGCGGTGAATCCGACGACCGGGGAAGTGATCGTGGCCGGATCGACGACGTCGACCGACTTTCCTGCGACCACAACCGGCGCGCAATCCTTCAACGCGGGCAAGTGGGACGCCTTCGTCACCCGCCTGGAGCCGAGCCTGCTCGGAATCAACCGTTCGACCTACTACGGCGGCGCCGAGGACGAGCAGTCTTACGTCGCGCTCGCCGTGCATCCGACGACGGGGCGAATCTATCTGACCGGCGAGACCACCTCGAGCTCCCTGCTCTTTACGACCGGCGGCGCCCAGGGGTCTCCGGCCGGAGGCGTCGATGCCTTTTTGGTCGGATTCGACCCCGCCCTGGGGACGATCGTCCAGGGGTCCTTCTACGGCGGCGCGGGCAATGACTTCCCGTACGCGATGGCCGTGGATGCCGCCCATGACGGGGTTCTCGTGTCCGGCTTCACGAGCTCGACGAGCCTCCCGAACACGTTCGGAGCGGGGCAGCCGAGCTACTCGGGAGGATCTTTCGACGCCTTCGTAGCGCTTTTCAACCTGGACCTGACGCAAAACGGACGGTCGACGTACTTGGGCGGCGGCGGGACGGACATGGCGCTCGCCATGGCCGTCGCCTCGGGCTCAGGCGACCTCTACGTCGCGGGGCGTACGAACTCCGCGGATCTTCAGGGAAGAATCGGCGGCGCACAGTCCAACCGCGGCGCGGGAGGCGGCGACGATTTCTTCGTCGCGAGGCTCGAACCTTCGCTCGTTCTGCTCAAGCAGGCGACCTATCTGGGCGGGTCCGGCAACGACACGGCGTACGCGGTGGCCGTCGAGCCGTCGTCCGGGGATATTTTCGTCGCAGGCTACTCGCAGTCGGACGACTTCCCCGGCAGAACCGCCGGCGCCCAGCCACTCCTCCGGGGAAGGGGCGACGCGGCCGCCGGCCGTCTCAATGCAGAACTGACGAGCTTGCTCCAGTCCACCTATTTCGGAGGCCTTGGCGATGATGTTCTCGCTTCGGGCGCCCTTCAATCGGGCCCTGGCGCGCTCGTGCTCGCCGGCTCCACTGCCTCGCCCGACCTGCCCGGGACCTCGGGCGGGGCTCTGCACGGTCTCGCCGGACCCTCCGACGGATTCGTGGCGCGGCTCTCCCTCGACCTGACCGGCACCGATTCGCCACAGGCGGCGGTGCCCGCCGGTCTCCTGGCGGATCCGACGGCTGGTTTCTATTCCAACGGCAACGGCGTCCTCGAGCCGGGAGAGGTCGTCGTGCTGCAGACCTCCTGGAAGAACTTCACACACACGGCGTTCGACGCAACCGGCGAGTCGTCCTCGTTCACGGGCCCCGCGCCTGGCGCCTACTTCCTCACCGACGACGTCGCCACCTACGGGACCCTGCCGCCCGGGGGAACCGCGGGCTGCACCGCAGCGTTCGACTGTTACGCGGCTTCCGTCACGCAGCCGACGGCCCGGCCCGCGACGCACTGGGACGCGACACTCCTCGAGTCGCTGTCGACGGGGGATGGGAAGGCGTGGTCCGTTCACCTGGGCAACAGCTTCGCCGACGTGCTTCGCACCCACCCCTTCTACGGAAAGATCGAGACGCTCCTCCACAACGGCGTGACCGGCGGCTGCAGCGCGACGGCGTACTGTCCCTCGCAGACCGTGTCCCGCGACCAGATGGCGATTTTCATCGCCAGGGTCGTGGCGCAGGGCGCCGCCAACATTCCTGCAGCAGGAAAGATCGATGGGGCCGCTTACGACTGCGCGCCGGGAGGTGCGTCGCTCTTCACGGACGTCCAGCCGACGGACACCTTCTGCAGACACGTGCACTATCTGGCCTTCTGGGGAGTGACGCGCGGCTGCACGAGCGACCAGTTCTGCCCCTCGTTGCAGGTCGACCGCGGCTCGATGGCGGCCTTCCTGGTACGGGGACTGCTCGGAGGCGGTCCAGTCCCGGCCGTGCGCAACGCAGACTCCGTGACGGGACGCTCGTACAACTGCCAGTCCGCGACCCCGAACGTCTTCTTCACGGATGTCCCCTACACCGACCCCTTCTGCGCGCCGATCCACTACCTCTGGGCCCGGGGATTCATCGGAGGCTGCGGTGCGGACACCTACTGCCCGACGGGGCTCGTGACCCGCGACGCAATGGCGAAGTTCCTCGTCAACACGTTCGACCTGAAGCTCTACGGCCCCTAGAGGACGAGGCCGTCCGGCGCCTGATATCGTCCGTCGCGCAAACGGGAGGAATGACGTGACGATGCGACGCCTTTTTCTCGTCCTGACGATCCTCACCCTGTCCTCTTTGTCCGCGCAAGCCGCCGAGAAACCCAAGCCTGCGCCGCCGACGCCGGCGGCCGCTTCCCTCTCGCCCGCGATGCTCAAGGCCTTCAAGGCTCGCCCGATCGGGCCTGCCGTCATGGGCGGCCGGGTCTCGGACATCGCCTTCGACCCGGAGAACCCCTACGTCTTCTACGTCGGTTATGCGACGGGCGGTGTCGCCAAGACCTCCAACAACGGCGGGAGCTTCCAGGCGATCTTCGAGAAGGAGGCCGTCGCCTCGATCGGCGCCGTCGCGGTCGCGCCGTCGGACTCGAAGACGGTCTGGGTCGGAACGGGCGAGGGAAACGACCGCAACAGCTCCGCCTGGGGAGACGGCGTGTACTTCTCGAGCGACGCAGGCGAGACGTGGACGAACGTGGGCCTGAAGGACTCGCGGGCGATCGCCCGGATCGCCGTCGATCCGAAGGATCCGAAGACGGCCTGGGTCGCAGCCGTCGGCAACCTGTGGGCACCCGGCGGAGATCGTGGCCTCTACGTCACGCGGGACGGCGGCAAGACCTGGCGGGCCGCTCTCCAGGCGCCGGCGCCTCTGGGCGATCGAGTCGGCTGCGGGGACGTCGCGCTCGATCCCTCCGACCCGAATACGATCTACGCCGCGCTCTATGCGCGCCGGCGCACGCCCTGGTCGTTCACGTCGGGCCCTGCCGCGAGCGACGGCAAGGACGCCGGCGGAATCTTCAAGTCGACCGACGGCGGCGCGACGTGGCGAAAGCTCGAGAAGGGTCTGCCGACGCGCACGGCCCGCATCGGGCTTGCGGTCTCGGCCAAGGACCCGACGATCCTCTACGCCGTGGCCCAATCCGACGAGTCGGGCAGCAACAACATCGACGAGGTCCGCAGCCGCAGCGGCGGAGTTTTCCGGTCCGAGGACAGGGGCGAATCCTGGACGCGGACGAGCGCTTTGAACCCCCGGCCTTTCTACTTCTCGCAGATCCGCGTCGATCCCGAGAATTCCAATCGGGTTTACGTTCTCGGCTACGCGCTCCACGTCTCGGAAGATGGCGGGAAGTCCTTCCGCGAGGATCGATTCGAAAAGGTGCACCCGGACAACCATGCGCTCGCGATCGATCCGCGCCGGGCGAAGAGGCTGCTGCTCGGAACCGACGGCGGCGCCTACCAGAGCTTCGACGCCGGAAAGAGCTGGGAGCACCTCAACCGCTTTGCCGCGGGCGAGTACTATCGGATCGGCCTCGACACGAGCGTCCCCTACCGGATCTGCGGCGGCCTCCAGGACAACCTGAACTGGGTGGGCCCCAGCCGCACGCGCTCGAAGGAAGGAATCGTGAACTCGGATTGGATCAACATCGGGGGCGGAGATGGGTTCTCTTGCGTCTTCGACCCCCGGGACTCCCAGATCGTCTACTCCGAGTCCCAGGAGGGCGAGGTTTTCCGCTTCGACCTTTCGACGGGCTTCGTCAAGCGACTGCGCCCGTCGCCTGCCGAGGGGCAGCCGGCCTTCCGCTTCCATTGGAACTCCCCCTTGATCGGCAGCCGGCACGACACGAACGCCCTCTACCTCGCCGGCAACCGGGTCTTCCGCCTGACCGACCGCGGCGAGAAATGGACGGTGATCAGTCCCGACCTTTCGACGAACAATCCCTCTCGGACCAACGCGACGGGCAGCGGGGCGGAAATCTACGGCGTCGTCTACACGCTCGCCGAGTCGCCACTCCAGAAAGGGCTGCTCTGGGCCGGGACGGACGACGGCAAGGTCTGGGTCACGGAGGACGAGGGAGGCCACTGGACGGACCTGACCGGCAACCTTCCGGCCGAGGCGCGCGGGCTGTGGATGGGACGGATCCAGGCCTCGTTTCACGACCCGAAGGCCGCGTACCTCGCCGTCGAGACCCACCGTTCCGGCAAGATTGCCGCTCTCGCCTACCGGACGGGCGACCTCGGCCGAACGTGGCAGAGCGTCGCGGGAGACCTGCCGGCGTCCGGCCCCGTCAAGGTCGTCCGCGAGGACCCGAGGAACCCCAATCTCCTCTTTGCCGGCACCGAGTTCGGTCTCTATGCGAGCGTGGATCGGGGCGGGCATTGGACGAAATTCGGCGAGCTGCCGACCGTCGCCGTGGACGACGTCGCGATCCACGAGCGCGACCGGGATCTGGTGGCGGCCACTCATGGCCGGAGCCTCTACATCGCCGACGACATCTCCGCGCTCGAGGACTCGACGCCGGAGATTCTCGGCGAGGCGGCGCACCTCTTTCCGCCGCGCGCGGCGGCCGTCTCCATCCCGATGCCGGGCTTCGGCGACTGGAACGGAACGGCAGTCTTCCGCGGCGAGAACGCGAAGGAAGGGGCACCGTTGACCTTCTGGATCCGCGAGTACACGGGAGACGAAGTCGAGATCGAGATTCAGAACGCGCTCGAGCAGCCCGTCGCGAAGCTCAAGGCTCCGGGCACGCCGGGGTTCCAGCGGATCGTCTGGGACTTGAAGCCCTCCAAGGAGCTGCTGACCGAATACGGCGGCGAAGGCGCCCTCTTCGTACGGCCCGGCGAGTACACGATGACCTTGAAGTACGGGAAGGTGAAGTCGAAGCAGAAGCTCCAGGTCTCCGTGCCGGCGGGCATCGAGACGCGGTAGGAACGGCGGCACTCTGTCGCCGTGCGGGAAAGGCGCCGGATCCTCGTTTCGGTCGCGAATTGCGGCCCTGGCGAAACTCTACGGTCCGCCGGAGGCTCCCGCCGTCACGGATCCCTTCGAACAGGTGCTCTGGGAAAACGTCGCGTACCTCGCCGACGATGCGCACCGGGCGGAGGCCTTCGCGATGCTGCGAGAGAAGGTCGGCCTCGATCCGAAGAAGATCCGGAAGGCCTCGCCCGCGGCGCTCGCGCAGGCCGCCCGCAGAGGAATCCTGCCGGCCGAGAGCGTCGCGAAGCTTCGCGCCTGCGCGGGAATCGTGCTCGCCGAATTCGGCGGCAACCTTCGGACGATCCGAGATCTGCCCCTTCCCGCCGCGAAGAGGGCGCTTCGGAAGTTTCCCTCGATCGGCGAACCTGCCGCCGAGAAGATCCTCCTTTTCGCAGGAATCCATCCCGTCTTCTCCATGGATTCCAACGTGCTGCGCGTGCTCCTGCGCCTGGGCTATGGGAAGGAGCAGAAGAGCTACGCCGCCTCCTACCGGTCCGTTCGAGAGGCTGTCGCGTCCGAGCTTCCCGGCAGTTACGGAGGATTGATCGGCGCCTACCAGCTGTTGCGTCGCCACGGGCAGCGGCTCTGCAGGCGCTCGGATCCCCGATGTGAAGTCTGTCCCTTGAGACCGGGCTGCGCCTACGGGCGTCCCCGAGGCGGCGGATCCTAGGATCCGGGCTCCCCACCGAGCTTGCGGTAGAGGTACTCGGCGATCGCCAGATCCTCGACGCCGAGGCCGGTGAAGTCGCAAACGATGATGTCCTGCGCGTCGACGGGCAGAGGCGACTGACAGAAGGCGCCGAGCTCGACCGCCATTCCCTTCTCCGACGGCGCGTGCTGCAGCTCCCCCAGGCGCTCGCACTGGGCGAGCGAATCGACCAGCAGCAGCGTGGCCTTCCGAAGAATCTCGGGGTCGAGCTCCTGCTTGCCGGGCGAGTCGGACCCCACGGCCGACACGAGAGTGCCCGGCCGGACGTCGGCGGCCCCGAGAAGCGGCGCCCGCGAGGCGGTGGCCGTCACGACCAGCTTCGCCTCGGCGGCCACGGCGGCGGCGCTCGGGCAGGCGACGACCTCGACGTTGGGAAGCAGCCTCGCGAGGTCCTGCCGGCAGGCTCCCGCGTGGGCGGCGGACCGGCCCCAGACGGCCACCCGCGTCAGGGGCAGGACCTGAGCGTGGAGCAGTGTCTGCAGACGCGCCTGGACTCCGGTGCCGAGGATTCCGAGCACGGGGTCGCGGCGCTTCAGCTCTCGAGCCGCCATCGCCGCGACCGCCGCCGTCCGCACGTCGGTCATCCATCCACCGTCGAGAAAGAAGGCCAGAGGGTCGCCGGTGACGGCCGAACAGAGGAGCATCATCCCGTTCGTCGGGGGGCCGCTCTCCGGGGCGCGTCTGGGGAAGGATCCGGCGGCCTTCAACGCGAAAAACTCGCCGCCCCGTCGCGCGGAGGACTTGATGTGCACTTCTGCGTCCTGGCCGCCGACGGGCAGATGCATCGGCATCGGCGTATCGCACTCGCCTCGCGATTGCGCCACGACCGCTTCCCGCATGACGTCGAGAATCTCGGACCAGACGACGAGGCGCCGGATCTCCTGCAGACTCACCGTGCGCATCAGCAGAGGATCCGCTTGACCGTCTCCAGGCTCACGTTGCGCCCGGACACGACGACCACCGTGGGCGATTCGAGCTTTCCCGTTTTCCCGGTGAGGCAGGCGGCCACGGTGACGGCCGCCGAGGGTTCGATCAGGTACTGGTGCTCGTGGAGCATCCAGCGCACGGCTTCGAAGATCTCCTCCTCCGAGAGGAGCGCGACCGCGTCGGTCCGTGAGCGGAGGATCTCGAAGGGCAGCCGTCCCAGACCGCCCTCGATACCGGCCGCGGCCGTCTCGATCGGCGGCAGGCTCGTCACCGCTTCGCCGCGATCGAGCGACAGCTTCAGCGCCGGCGAAAGCTCGTGCTGGCACCCGACAAGCCTCGCGTCCGGGTTCCTCTCTCGCGCGTAGAGGGCAAACCCCGCCGCGAGCCCTCCTCCGCCGACCGGCAGCACGAAGGTCCGCGCCGCCGGGACGTCCTCGAGGACCTCGACGGCGAGCGAGCCGCCGTTTCCCGCCATGATCGCCTCGTCGTCGAAAGGGGACAGGAAGGGCAGGCCCGCCTTGGCCGCTTCCCGCCGGGCGAGAGCCTCGGTCTCGTCGTAGCCCGGGCACTCGGCGCCAATGACATCGGCTCCCATTGCGAGCATGCCGCGATACTTCGACTCGTCGACGGTTCGGGGGACATAGATCCGGGCCGGAATCGAGAGGAGTCGCGAGACGTAGGCGACCCCCTTGCCATGGTTGCCCGCCGAGCACGTCACCACGCCCCGGCGCCGCTCCTGCGGGGGGATCTCCGCCATCCGGACGAAGGCGCCCCGCACCTTGAAGGACCCGGTGATCTGCTGGGACTCGAGCTTGAGCCAGACCGGGACCCGGGCGATCTCCGAGAGCTTGCGCGATGGCTCGACCGGTGTGCGGATCACGCGGCTCCGCAGGAACTCCGCAGCGACACGGATCCGCTCGACCGTCAGCATCGCGTCTCGCGATGCCCGCGCCGGATCTCCGCGGTTCTGGACATCGAGAATCCCCTGACCCGCCGGCGGCATAGAACACCGCAAGCCGGTTGCGTCAGGATACCCTGCGCATGTGAAGGAGGCACGATGATTCTCGTCACCGGGTCGACGGGCAAAGTCGGTCAAGAGCTCGTGCGGGCACTCAAGGCGGGGGGCAAGCCGTTTCGAATCGGGGCGCGCTCCCCCGCGAAGATTCGCGACTCCGAAGCCGTCCTCTTCGACTTCGATCGGCCCGAAACGTTCAGGACGGCCCTCGAGGGCGTCGAGAAGCTCTTTCTCCTGACCTCCGGCGGAACCGTGCGGGAGGTTCCCGCGGTGGAGGCCGCACGGAGGGGAGGCGTGCAGCACGTCGTCAAGCTCTCCGTCTGGGATGCCGAGAAGGAAGGCTTCGAGCTGGGCCGCCAGCACCGCGCCGTCGAGAAAGCGATCGAGGCCTCGGGCCTTCCCTGGACCTTCCTTCGGCCCAACAGCTTCATGCAGAACTTCGCGACCGTCCTCGTGGACACGATCCGCTCTCAGGGAGCCTTCTATCCCTACGGCCACGGAGCGGAGATGGCGGTTGTCGACTGCCGCGATGTCGCGGCGGTGGCCCTTCGGGCACTCACCGACGATCGCCACCGCGGCAAGGCCTACCGCCTCTCGGGACCGGAGTCCCTGACCAGCGCGGAGGCGGCCGAGAAGCTCTCGCGGGCGATCGGAAAGACCGTCCGCGCCGTCGACCTCTCCGACGAGGATTACGGAAGGGCGCTGGTCGGGGCCGGTGTCCCCAAGGGATACGCCGATCTTCTCGTGGACCTGTCGCGGTACGTCGCCGCCGGCCATCTTGCGGCGGTGACGTCGGACGTCGAGGCCGTCACGGGCAGGAAGCCCGTTTCCCTCGACCAGTACTTCCGCGATTTCGCGAGCATCTGGAGATAGGAGGACTTTGGTGGCCACCGTCTGCTCGCATCGCAAGGAAATCCGCGACGTCACGCCGAGCGCCCGGGGCTGCGAGGACTGCCTGAAGACGGGCGACCGGTGGGTCCACCTGCGCCTGTGTCTCTCCTGCGGATACGTCGGTTGCTGCGACTCGTCGAAGAACAAGCACGCCAGCGCCCACGCAGGCAAGGCGAAGCACCCGATCGTCCGGTCCTTCGAACCCGGCGAGGACTGGATGTGGTGCTACGTCGATGAAACGTTTCTCTGAGGCTCCGACCCCGCGCGGCTAGAATGGCGGGCGCCATGCTCGGCCTCGCCCAAACGCTCCTGTTCGCCGCGGCCCTCGGGAGCCGGGCCGCCACGCCGGCGCCGCAGCCGACGCCCTCGGACCCCGTGCTCGTGGGTGCGGGCGACATCGCGGACTGCCGCAGCGACGGAGACGAAAAGACCGCGGCTCTGCTCGACCGGATCGAGGGAACCGTGTTCACCCTCGGGGACAACGTCTACGGATCCGGTACCGGGGCGGAATTCATGCTCTGCTATACGCCCTCCTGGGGGCGGCACCGCCAGCGCACACGCCCTGCGGCAGGGAACCACGACTACCGCACCTCCGGCGCCGCCGGCTACTACGGCTACTTCGGCGAGGCGGCCGGCGATCGCACCCGCGGGTTCTACAGCTATGACCTCGGCGCCTGGCACGTCGTCGTTCTCAACAGCAACTGCAATCGCGTGCCCGGAGGCTGCGTCGCAGGTTCTGCCCAGGAAAGGTGGCTCCGCGAGGATCTGGCCGCGCACCCGGCCGCCTGCACGGTCGCGATGTGGCATCACCCTCGCTTCTCCTCCTCCAAGCACGGCGACACCGTAGCGATGACCGATCTCTGGCGAACGCTCTTCGAAAGCGGCGTGGACGTCGCGCTCGCCGGCCATGATCACGACTACGAGCGGTTCGCTCCAATGGACGGCGACGGACGGCCCGACCCGAAGCACGGGATCCGGTCGTTCGTGGTGGGCACAGGCGGCAAATCCCATTACGAGTTCGAGAAGATCCACGAGACGAGCGAGGTTCGCAATGCCGACACTTTCGGCGTGCTGAAACTCACGCTCCACCCGCACTCCTACGACTGGGAATTCGTTCCCGTCGAGGGCGCAACCTTTCGAGACTCGGGCACCGGCACATGCCACTGAACTTCAGGTCTCTCATTGCCCGCGCGGCGATCGCCGCAGCGCTCGCACTGCTGTGCGCGGCCGCCCCGGCTGCAGACCCTGCCTCCGAGGTCGAAGCGCTCGAGCGCGAGCTCGTCGCGGCGATCGCGCGGGGGGATCTGGCGACCTACGACCGGATCGTGGCCGAGGACTACGTCGCCTTCCAGGCTTCCGGCAGCGAGATCACGAAAGCCCAGGTCCTGGCAGCCTACCGGTCCGGCTCTCTCCACTACACCGGGCTCGAGATCTTCGACGTCCATGCCCGCGTCTTCGGCGACACCGCGATCGTGAGCGCGAAGACGAAGGGCTTGCGGCGGGAGGAAAACCGGGACGTGCCCAACCGCGTGCGATACATCCGCGTGTATGCGAAACGCGGCGGCCGCTGGCAGGCGGTGACGCAGATGGCGGCCCCCTTGTCCGAGGCACCGCCTCCGAAGAGCACGCCGGCCCCCTGACTCCTCCCCGCTCTCCGGGGCGAGACCGCGCGGGCTAGAATTCCGTAAGTGCTCCGATCCCGCTGGGTGGCCGTTCCCCTGTCGGCGCTCGTTTGGTCGAGCTACGTGCTGATCGTCATCCTCTGGACCCCGCTCGTTCTCCTTTTCCGGCTCATCACCTTCCCCTTCGACCGCGACCGGCGGCGTGTCGGCCGCCTCTTCCATCACTCGGCCGTTCTGGCGGGCAACCTCACGCCGTTCTGGACGTTTCGAATCGAGGGCGCCGGCGCGATCGACCCGGCAAAACCGTACGTCTTCGTCGCCAACCACAGCTCCTTCACCGATGTCTTCCTGGTCGTGCGCCTGCCCTGGGAAATGAAGTGGCTGGCGAAGAAATCGATCTTCTCGATCCCGCTCCTGGGATGGCAGCTTCGCGCGGCCGGCGACGTGGCGATCGTGCGCGGCGACAAGCAGAGCGCCACCGAGGCAATGGGGCAGATGCAGAGGCGCCTGGCAGGCGGCGTCTCGATGATCCTCTTTCCCGAGGGAACGCGAAGTCCCGACGGGTCGCTCGGCGAATTCCGGGACGGGGCCTTTCGCCTCGCGATCGAGGCGGGAGTGGACGTCGTGCCCCTGGCGATCGTGGGAGCGGCCAAGTCTTTGCCCAAGCGGTCGCTCGTCTTCCACCCATCAACCGCCACGCTGTACGTCCTGCCACCGGTCCCGACCGCGGGTCTCGACCCGGCGGACGCCCGAGCCCTGGGCTCGAGAATTCGGGCGCAGATCGCCGAGGCCATCCGCAGGGGACGCGAGGCGTCGGCCGCCTGACGCCGCTACTTCCAGGGGGCGATGGAGACGACTTCGACCTCTCCCCCGGGAAGCGCGACGCGGTCTCCCGGACGGGCGCCGAGCAGGCTCTGCGCGAATTCGGACTGGTACGAGTAGACGGACTCTTCCGGGCGGGAATCCCAGGGCCCCAGGATCGTCACTTCCCTGTCGCCTCCGTTTCCTGCCTCGCGCAGGCGGACCCGCGTGCCGACTCGAACCTCGGCGGCGTCGACCTGGCCCGGATCGAGCGCTCGCGTTCGGGAGAGCTCGTCGGCCAGCGTCGCGATCCGTGCCGAGAGGTATTCGTGCCTCTGGCGGGCCGCGTGATACTCGAAATTCTCCGAGAGGTCGCCGTGCTCCTTGGCCGCGCGCATCTGCTCGGCGTTGGCGGGCAGCTCCACCTGCTTCAGCCGGACGAGCTCCTCGCGCCGCGCCTCGATCGCCTCGGGGGTCGCGTAAAGGTACTCCCGGGCCGGGGCGCGAAGCTGAGGAAAGCGCATCAGGAGGGCTTCTTTGACGAGAGCGCGCCGATGATCTTCCAGGCCGCCCGCGCGCTCGAGGGCGTGGAGCATTTCCGTGCCCTCGTCCTCGGATCCCGCCGCCCGCACGAGAGCGACGGCGAGATTCCCCGGGTCGAAAAACTCCTTCACCCGCGCGCGCAGCGAGGAGAACTCGTTCTGGCGCAGAGCTTCGAGGAGGGCGAAGAAGAGCGCCGGCGGCTCGGCCTTTCCCTCGGCGACGAGCCGCTCGCAGAGCCAGACGAACGCGCGCGGCGCGGTCCGAGGGGAGCGCAGGACGCGGCGCGAGAGATCCGCCGCCCGTTCCCCGAGGGTCTCGAACAGCACGTTGAGGACGCGGCCGTCCTCCTCGAAGGGAATCCGGGCCGCGAAGATCTCCGGCCAGTCGGGTCGGCCGGCCCGGATCGCGGCCAGCGCGCTCTGCCGCGCCCCCTGGTCCCGGATGTCCGCCAGGAACGCGGCGAGGTCCCCGCTGCCGATCCATTCCGATGCCGGAAAGGCTTCCGCGGCCGCCGGGCCGAGCTTCGCGGCGGCCTGGGACAGCTCCCAGGCGAGGCCGGGACGGTCGGTCCGAACGCTCCGGGCTTCCCGGGCGAGGCCGGCCGCGAAGAATTGCGAGAGCTCCCGCGACCGCTTCGCGTTCTTGCGCGCGATGTCGGCCTTCTCGAGGTGCCCCGCCGCCTCGAACTCACGCTTCACCGAGCCTTCCGCGGCGTCGGCGCTATCGCTCCAGGAGACCGCCGCCGACTTGCCGGAGCCCGACACGACCAGCTGCGGATGCTTGCGCGCGGCGGCCCAGAAGGCGGACCACCGGGCCTCCTCGACGAGGCCCGCCATGTGGTCTCGGACTTGCTGCACGGTCAGCGGCCGCCCGAGGCTCGCAAGCAGCTGCCGGACCGCGTCGGCCGGATCGGACTCCGCCAGCGCGCGCAGCGCCTGCGGTTCCTCGACCTTCCGGCGCAGGAAATGGCCCGGCGCCAGGGCTTTCAGGTTCTTCTCGGCGGACACGAGGGACAGCGGCACGCGCACGCCCCCGACTTCCAGGCGGATCACATCGAGCGCGGGGTTCATTTCCGAGATGCGGCCGGCGCCTCGTCCGGCCATTTCGTAGATGTCGCCGACCCGAAACCGCAGCCAGCGGTCGATCTTGCCGGCCACATCCGACGGGTCCCTGGCCTTCTCGACGACGAACTGCGCGACGACCGCCGCAAAAGCGGGATGAGAGCCGTGGCGCTGCTTGAGGGCTGCCGCGAGATCCGAGCGAACGGTGACATCGGACGGCGCCATGCGGGCGATTTCGAGAAGGACGCGGATCCGTGCGGCCAGATCCGCCGCCGCGTGGTAGTCGGCGAGCAGCTTCAACCAGGAGAGCGCCTTGGCTCCCGAGCCCTTCTTCTTGACGGCCGCGGCGAGGGCGAAGAAGAAAGGCAGGTCGCCGGGCGTCTCATCGACTGTCCGCGTGAAAAGCTCCTCGAGCTCCTCGAACTTCTTCTGGTCGACGAGCCGCGCGACCTCCGGCGGCAACTCCACGGAACCCGGTGGCATGGGGCGCTATCGTAACGCGCCCGCGAAGCCCTGCGCCGCGCGGATCAGTTCGAGGAGCCCCTGGCCGGTGGCGCCCCCTGCGCGGCGCTCCACGGGGGAGTCACCCCGTTCATGCGGGCGTAGGCGATCGACTGGCCCAGGTGTTCGTGCAAATGACCGGTGAGGAGGATGAAGACGCCGCGCTTTGTCATGTCGCGCCCGAAGATCTTGACCTTCGTGTCGAGGTCGGAGTCCGACGTGGCCTCGAGGACCTGTCGGACGTGGGCGATCGACGTCTTGAGCGCCTCGACGA
Organism: uncultured Acidobacteriota bacterium; assembly: GCA_963801275.1. Classification (GTDB taxonomy): domain Bacteria; phylum Acidobacteriota; class Thermoanaerobaculia; order UBA5066; family Gp7-AA6; genus DATBFU01. The sequence goes on from CAWDEF010000001.1 coordinate 1,567,950, forward strand.
CCTGGGCCTTCTCCGTCACCTTGGTTTCCGTGTCGCGCGACATTCCCTCCGGAATCTTGGCCCCGATGAACGAGGGAATGAAGTAGTCGGCCACGACGACGTGCATGTAGACCTCGGAGACCGATCGCACGCCGGGCGCCGGGCGCCAGCCGTACTTGTCGGCCGGCATGGCTTCCGCGAGCTCCACGATCTCCTTGGCCCCGTAGTCGATGTTGCCGAGGACATCGGCGCGGAACCCCGAAATCGGGGCGCTCTCGGCTGCGCGAACCGCCGCCGCCGAGGCGGCCGCGGCCAGAATCATCCCGAGAAGTCGAGTCGTTCGCATTCCCTTCCTCCCTCCGTTCTGCATGGGTCGGATCCTATCGCCGGGAGGCCCTTTCCCGGCGCGCGGACTCCGCGTCAGATTCGCTCGACGACGACCGCCGTTCCGTAGGCCAGGACTTCGGTGACGCCGGCTGCGATCTCCGTCGCGTCGTACCGCATCGCGACCACGGCGTTCGCCCCGAGCTCGCCCGCGTGGCGGGACATCAGCTCGAAGGCTTCGCCCCGGGTGTGCTCGCAGAGCTCCGACCAGAGCGTGATGTTGCCTCCGATCAGGCTCTGCAGAGAAGCCCCGATCGTGCCAACGATGCTCCTCGAGCGGACCACGATGCCCCGCACGACGCCGAGGCTCCGGGTGATCCGATGATTCGGAAGCTCGTTGGCCGTCGTGATGAACTGGTGCGAGATCACGGATCCTCCCGCAGCGTCTATCGGACGAAGTACCCCGACACCCGCCACGCGCCGTCGGTGTCCTTCATGGGCGTGACCGTTTCGACCGCTTCCTTCTTTCTCTCGAATGAGGAGCCGTATTGAATGACGACGTACTCGCCGTCGGGAGCTCCGGGCAGGCTCGTCCTGTACTGCGCGCTCTCCAGCCGGCGCGACAGGAGCTTGCCGAAGGGCGCCCGCGCCGACGACACGGCCGCCTTCCATTGCTCCTCGGAGATCTGTTTGCGGAACGCCGAAGAGGCCTGGCGCCAGCTCGCCGCGTAGTCTCCGGCGTCCACCAGCGCGAGCCAATTGGATGCGGCCTCCTCGGCTGCTTTGACCGAGGCCTGATCCCCCGCGGGCTCCGCCCGGGCCAGGAGGGCCAGACCGAGGAACGCCGCAGTGATGCCGGCCCGCCGTCTCATGATTCCTCCTCGTCTCACTCTTCGGGCATCTTCGGTGCCGGCACGACCGGCGGGAGCCTGGCGGCCTCGACCGCCTCGTTGAAGCCCGCCACGTCCTTGTCGACGATTGCCCGATACTGCGCCCCGATCGCCGCGAGGCGACCCCGCAGCAGGTCGTAGTATTTGACGAACGCGGTTGTCGGGCGCGCGTCGGCGCTCGCCACGATTCCGGCCAGATCCGTGAGGTCGTGGTCGAGCTTCGGCTCGTAGATGAGGTCGTCCTCGTCCGCCTTGATCCGGGGGTTGGTGATCTCTTCCTCGACCGCCGTCAGCTTCTCCGAGAGCGCCTTCGCGCGCAGGGCGAGGTCGTCGCCCTTTCCGAGCCTCTGCGCCCGCTCCCCGAGCGCGGTCGCCTGCGCCCGGACGTCGCGAATCTCCAGAACCAGAGTGTGGGCCTGCGAGAGGCTGTCCCGGATCGACGCCAGCAGGTCGTACTGCGCCTTCAGATCCGCCGCGGTCGCGTAGCCCGCCGGATGTGGCCGGACCTCGAACTTCTGTTCATAGGTGTGGCCTCCGGCGACGAGCTTCGCCGTGTACATGCCGGGCGCGACCCTGGGCGGCGCCTTGGTCCCTTCGTTGAAAACCGCCCTGGGAACGAGAACGGGTCTTAGCACCCGCATGTCCCAGACCGTGCGGTTGAGCCCCGCGTGCGCTGCCAGAGGCTTGTCGCGATCCTTCTCGAGCTCTTCCCGGGCCTGCTGATCCTTCAGGTCCCCCTCGGCCTGCCGCTTCTCGCTCGAGTAGGTGCGCAGCCGCTTGTCTCCGTCGAAGATCTCGAGGCGGACGGCCTCGCCGGACTTGGGCTTCTCCTTGAGCCAGTAGTAGAGGACGACCCCCTCGGGCATGTTCTCCCCGACGGGACGAGGGAGACCCTCTTCCGGCGGCTTTTCGACCTGGATCCTCACCGCCGGGCGGGGAGGAAAGAGGTAGGCGGCCTGTTGCGCAAGCTCGCTCTTCCAGAGACGCAGCGGCGTCAGGTCATCGAGAATCCAGAAGCCCCTGCCCTGCGTGGCGACCACGAGGTCGCCGTCCTTGACGGCGAGATCGGTGATCGGCGTGACGGGAAGATTTCGCTGGAACGGCTGCCAGCTCGTCCCGTCGTCGAGCGAAACGAAGAGGCCCGTCTCCGTTCCGGCGTAGAGCAGGCCGCGGCGCGCGGGATCCTCGCGGACGACCCGCGTGAAGGCATTCTCGGGTATCCCGGTCACGATCTTCGTCCAGGTCTTTCCGAAATCGGCCGTCTTGTACAAAAACGGCCGAAAGTCGTCCCATTTGTACATCGTCGCCGCAAGGTAGGCGGAGGCCTTGTCGTGCGGGGATGCCTCGATCGCGTTGATCTGGATCCATTCCGGGATTCCCTTCGGGGTCACGTTCTGCCAGGTCTTGGCACCGTCCTGCGTCACGTGCACGAGGCCGTCGTCGGAGCCGACCCAGAGGACGTTGGCGTCGAGCGGCGACTCGGCGATCGCGAAGATCGTGTCGTAGACCTCGACCCCCGTGATGTCCCGCTGGACGGGGCCCCCCGAGTAACCCTGCTTGCGGACGTCGTTGCGCGTCAGGTCCGGGGACACTTCTTCCCAGGTCTCCCCCTCATCGCGCGTGCGCAGCAGGATCTGGGAGGCATGGTAGAGGGTCTTCGAATCGTGCCGGGAGAGCAGGATCGGGGCGTTCCACTGAAAGCGGTACTTCAGATCCTTCGTGGCGTGCCCATCGGCCAGCTGCGGCCACGCCATGATCTGCCGGGCCTGGCGCGTCCGGTGGTCATAGCGCGTGATCTGCCCCCCGTACTCTCCCGCGTAGACGACGTCCGGGTCCTTCCAGTTCGGCGCCATCCAGCCGCTCTCGCCGCCTCCGGCCGCGTGCCAGTCCGTCCGGTCGATGCCGTCGCCCGGAACGCCCGACGGGATCGCGACGTTGGAATTGTCCTGCTGGGATCCGTAGACCCAGTAGGGGAACCGGTCGTCGGTGATCACGCGGTAGAACTGCGCGGTCGGCTGATTGTCCTGTGTCGACCAGGTGCGGCCGCCGTTGAACGTGATCGTCGCGCCCCCATCGTTGCCGAGGATCATCCGATCGGGATCGTCCGGATCGATCCAGAGGTCGTGGTCGTCCCCATGCGGCGCGTCCAGCGTGGAGAACGTCTTGCCGCCGTCGGTCGACTTGTGAAGCTCGACGTTGGGAAGGTAGACCGTGTCCCCGTTCTTCGGGTCCGGGTAGACCCAGGAGTAATACCAGGCGCGCTCGCGAATCTTGTGCTCGTCGTTGACGTAACTCCACTTCTCGCCGTAGTCGCTGCTGCGGTAGAAGCCCCCCTTCTCCTTCGCTTCCACGATGGCGTAAACGAGCCCCGGCCTCGCCCCCGAGGCGGCCACGCCGACCCGCCCCCAGATCTCCTCGGGCAGCCCTTCCTTGAGCCTCTTCCAGGTGTCGCCGCCATCGGTCGACTTGTAGAGGGAGCTGCCCGACCCCCCGTCGACCAGCTCCCAGGGACGGCGCACGACCTCCCAGAACGCCGCGTAGAGGATGCGGGGGTTGTCGGGATCCATGGAGAGGTCGGCGGCGCCGGTCTTCTCGTCGACGAACAGAACCTTCTTCCAGCTCTTCCCGCCGTCCTCCGATCGGTAGACGCCGCGCTCGGGGTTCGGGCCCCAGACGTGGCCCTGCGCCGCCACGTAGACCAGATCGGGGTTTGAGGGATGGATCCGGATTCGCGAGATCTGAAGCGTCTTCTCGAGTCCCGCGTTCTTCCAGCTCCGGCCGCCGTCGGTCGACTTGTAGACGCCGTCGCCGTGCGAGACGTTGCCCCGGATCGGCGATTCGCCCGTTCCGGCATAGATGACGTTGGGGTCCGACTCCGATACGGCAAGGGCGCCGATCGACCCCGTCTTGAAGTCCTTGTCGGAAACGACCTCCCAGTTCGAGCCGCCGTCGGTCGTCTTCCAGACCCCGCCGCCCGTGCCGCCGAAGTAGAACGTGTGAGGCTGCCTTCGGACGCCGGTGACGGCCGCCGAACGGCCGCCACGGTATGGCCCGATGTTGCGAAAGGTCATGCCCTCCAGCTGCGCCGCGAGCCCCGACGGGCCCCTTGCGGGAGAGGAGGAAGCCGCTTCCCGGGACGCGGTCTGGGACGGGGCGGCGGCGGGAAGCACGATGGAGGCGGCCAGGGCGAGCGTCCCCAACGCGTGGGTGCGAGATTTCACGTTCCCTCCGATCAAGAAAAAGCGAGGACCGGCGCGGAAGTATATGGCGGGCGCTAGTGGCCGAAGACCAGCGTGACCGAATGGACCTGGTTGCGGTTGAGCTTGCCTCCGGCCTCGGCGCCGAGCGGGACGAGCTTCACTGCGGCTCCGGCCGCGCCCGAAACCTCGACGGTGAACTTCAGATCGATCTGGATCTGCGCCATGACGAATGGCGGGTCCCCCCGCGCGGCGCGCGCCACTCCGACCTTCGCCAGGAAGATCTCTCGCGCGAGCGCCTGCTTCAACTCTCCGGGAGGCAGGAGACCCTTGCCGGGGCTCTCGCGCGGGGGCTCCATCTTCAGCTCGAGCGTCGACGCCGACTCGGCCGAGTACCGCGAGCCGAGCGAGAAGACGTACACGCCGATCTCGCCGCTGACGGAGCGGCCGGCCTCGGTTTGCAGCTTGATCGTCACGCTCTTCAGCAGCGGGAAGCCCGGCACCTCCCGCGTTTGTGCCTCGGACAGGGCTTCCTGGATCGCGCCCATCACCGCTTCGAGCTCCGCGCCGTCGGCGCCCTGCGAGGGACTGGGCGCGGGCGGGGCTGAGGCGCAACCGAGCGCCCCGAGAAGGAGTCCCGCCGCAAGCACCTGCAGGATCGATTTCATCGCGGCCTCCCACGCGCCGCGTCAGGCAGGGACGCGACCGCCAACGCTTCCCTCAGGCCGGTTCGGCGAGCAGCCGGCGGATCGCGGCGCGCACGTCCTCCATGTCCACGTCGTGGTCGGCCTGCTTCCAGAGCACGCTCCCGTCTGCCGCGCGGATGACCAGGCCGTGGTTCTCGAAACCGAGAGCGCGCACGACCTTGCGGTTTTCGGGCGTCGTCGCGTCGAGATTCTGTGCCCGGACCCTGCCCGGGAATTCCTTTTCGAGCCCGCTCACGGCGGGTTTGATGCGGGCACAGATCGGTCAGCCCGGGAGAAAGTAGTACGTCACGTCGAGCACGCCAGGACGGCTCGCGACGCACGGTCCCGCGGCGAGCACGACGGACAAGCCGAGCAGGACCCACTCCCGACGGTTTCGCATGCGGCTTCCCGAAGCCTAGCACGCCGCGCCCGCTATACTGGCCGCGAATGATCCCGGGTGTCCGCTGGCCCGTGCTGGCCCTTTCCATCGGGCTTGCCGCTGCCCCGGCCGGCGCGAGGCCGCCGACTCCTCCCCCCACGCCCACGCTCGCCCCGCTGGCCGAGAAGGATCTGCACGACGCGATCCGGCTGCTCGCCGCGCGACGCGTCCGCGAAGCGCGAGACGCGTTCGAGAGCGCGAGCGAGCAGTCGGGTGGCCGGTGCTTTCAGTGTCTCGAGGGACTGGCGGCGAGCGAGCTGCGGCTGTCCGACTATCCGGCCGCGATTCGCGCGGCGCGCCAGGCCGTGAAGGTGGCCGGATCCTCCGAGGAGTCCGCGCGCGCCCACAATCAGCTCGGCCTCGCCCTGGCGGCCCAGTCGAAAAACGATCCGAAGGGGCTGGCCGATGCGGAGGCCGCGTATCGCCAGGCGCTCCGCGCTTCCGGCGGCAAGATCAACGCCATACGATTCAACCTTGCGATGGTCCAGCTGCGCGAAGGCAAGCGCGCGCAGGGCCTCGAGACGCTGCGCAAGTTCCTGGACGAGGAACCGGACGGCCCGCACGCCGCGATGGCCCGAACGGCCCTGCGAATTCCTGACCGCGCGGGAGAGTCGCTGGCTCCCGACTTCTCGGTCACGACGCTCTCCGGGGAGAAACTGTCACTCGCCGGACTGGCCGGCAAGGTGGTTCTGGTTGACTTCTGGGCCACCTGGTGCGGCCCGTGCCGGATGGCGCTGCCGGAGTTGAAGAGCCTGCGGGCAAAGATGGCGGGCGAGCCGTTCGAGCTCGTCAGCATGAGCGCGGACCGCGATCTCGAGACCCTGAAGGCCTTCGTCGAGAAGAACCAGATGACCTGGCCTCAGTTCTGGGACCAGAAGGGCGAGATCGCGCGGGACTTTTCGATCCCGGCGTATCCGAGCTACGTCTTGATCGATCCCGAAGGCGTGGTCCTCTACACAGCCAACGGCTGGTCGCCGCGCACCGGCGAGCAAATCGCCGAGGAGGTCCGCAGGGCCGTCGGCAGGGCGAAGACCGAAAAGAAAGCGGCCGCGGGAGCACAACACTAACCTGAGGTATTCGCACGTCGCACGGAGTTGACCCGAGGTTGTAGATTCAGTGAGATCTCCCAGCGACCGGTCACGCCGCAACGCGCACTTCGCGCGTCCCGCCATTCATACCTCGTCGGAGCCGTATTCGACCGAAGGGTTTGCGAGTTGTCTTGCGTCGGCCGTCTGTCGACGGCAATAGTATAGCCCGCGACCGGCCGAAAGAGACAGCTGTGCAGAGATCCAATGACATCAGGTTTCGAGCGTTCCTCGTGGGAATCCTGCTATTCGCTTTGACTCTTCGTCTCGCACATATCAATTCTGCCTCCTATTGGCTCGACGAGATTCTGCAGACGTACTTTGTTCAGGGCACATGGACGTTCTTCTGGTCGACCCTAAGGTTCGATGCGGTTCATCCGCCCCTGGACTATCTCGTCACGAGGTTCCTGGAGGTGTTTCATCCAGCGGATTGGGTCCGCAAGCTACCCGCCGTGGTTTGGGGTGTCGGGTCGATCATGTGGACAGCCATCCTCCTTCGTCGCCGCGCCGGGGTAGCGGCTGGCCTGCTGGCAGCGGTCCTGCTTGCGGCTGCGCCATTTCACGTCAGGTATTCTCAGGAACTCCGGCCATATTCTCTGGGTCTGTTTTGCCTCACCGCAACGTTGGTGTGCCTAGACGAAGTCCTGCGTCGACCGCGCTGGCAGTCGGTGCTGCTCCTATATTTGGGGGCGTTGGCCACGGCGTATGCACTGTACTTCGCCGCTGTCGCATTGGCTGTCGCCGGCGGCGCGCTTTTGGTGGGCGAGGCACTCGGCCCTGAACCTCAGAGACGGCGGGTGGCGCAGCGAGCACTTCTCGCGAGCCCGCTATTCGGTCTGGCCCTTTTCGTGGGCTACCTCCCGTGGTTTCCTGTGGTTCTTGAAGCCGCGCGGCGGCCCTCCCCCACCGCCGCACCAGCGCTCTCAGTGACTCGTCTCGGTCAGTCGTTGTCTTTCTTCGCGTTTGCCTCTGGCGAAGGCCAGCCCCTTAACACCCTAGGGTGGGTCTATGCCGCGATCGCTCTCTGCGGGTGCATTGTCGTGAGTCGGCAATGGCGGATAAGGTTTCTCATCATTTGGCTCGTTGGCACTGCGGCGGTCGTGGAGCTCGTGGCTCAGCGGCATCCGCATTACTACTCCGCTCGCCATTATTTAACCGCTGGGTTTACAGTTCCTTTGCTGGTGGCATTGGCGCTGGCGCACCTGCCGCGCTACTCGGGGAGGAGGATTGGAGCGATCGTTGTGACGCTCTGTATCGTCGGAGCGGATCTAAGCGCACTGGCTCTCTACTACAAGCGGGGACGGCAAGACTATCGGCAGCTCGCGAAGTACCTGCGGAAGAGGCCACGGACGGAGCGGATTTTTACGGAGAATCAATATACTGCCCTCTGCGTCGCGTATTACGTCGTGGGGCCTACGTATCTGTACCGACGCGGCCACACGATGCCAGAGGTAGTCTCTCTCGAAGGGAAGGTTTTGCCGATTGCATGGAACTGGGCGCCTGGGACCACCGCCTGGCTTGTTGTCGGCGGCGGTGGTGAACCCTCGCCCGAGCTCCGACAATGGTCGTCTCTCTTTCCGGGGCTCAGCTTCCCCCGCGCCGAGGGAGTTACGCTTCGCCGCCTAGATCCGGCGCTGTGGCAAGAGATGACAAGAACCATCCCGGGCGGAGAGCCACAGCCGTAGCGGGCCGGGGCGGCGCAAAGGCCCCCCTAGGTTGGGAACACCATGGCTTAGTAGTTCCAAGCGCGGCTTATGAATTTCGCCATCTCGGCGCGCGTCACTGTCGACTGAGGGCAGTACGTGGATGCCGCGCAACCGTCCGTCACACCGTCCTCGTAGAGCCGTTGTATCCACTTCCAGTAGGTATGGTTGCAGGGTACATCCGTGAAGTGGGGTGGGTGGCCGGCATCACACAAGGTTGTTGAACCGGTATGGTTTAGACCTTTTTCGATGAAGACGGCCATCTCGCCACGGCTGACGTTGTTGGCCGGACAAAACAGCTGTGTGCCGCAGCCCTGCGTGATTTGATCGGCTGCAAACTTTTCGATCCATCCCCAGTCGGGGTCGCTGCAGAGAACATCGGTAAACCGAAGTCGCAGCGGATCACAGCCCGTGCTGGCCGCTTCGCCGCGAGCCTTTACGATATAGCGCGCCATGTCGCGACGCCGCACGAGAATGGTAGGGTTGAAGTTTTGCGTCCCGTCGGCATTGTTTGTGATTCCGAACGTGCCGGTCTGGGCAAGGTCGTTCATCGGATTGTGGGCCGTCGTTGTCTTCCAGGCGGCAAGAGCAAACTGATCGGTGCCGGGCTCATCACCAAATCGGCGCAAGTCGAAGCCACTAACAAGGGTCCCAGATTGGCCGTTCGGGCTTGTGACGATGACATCACGCAGACCCGCGGTGACGCTAGCTGAGTAAGCTGGAATCGTCCCGGTGAGAGAGATACTCGTTCCTGTAGTTGACTGGACCGTCGCGCTGATGGTGGCCAGCTGGACCGTCGCGCCGGGCTGAAATGCAGATCCCGTAACCGTGAGAGACTTTCCGTACGCAACGCTCTTTTGAGCTGCGTTATTTGGCGTGACGGCCGAGGGGGCAGGGGGAACTTGCTTCCCTATGTGGTCGAACCACGCTTGTCCGTCGTAAGTGGTGAAGGCCATGCCATCGATAGTCTGACCGGCCAGACCCACCGCGGAAGCCGGAACCTCTAGCCGTATCCATTGGCTCACAGGAGGAACGGCGCCCATCGCTAGCCGACTGGGCGTTCCATTTCCACCCCACGGGATAAGGTTTTCTCCCCAATATGTTCTGTGCTCCCACTTGTCAACGCTGTTACCGAGTTTCCATTGCAACATGATTTCCCGAGGTGGATTGCACGGGTTTTAGCAGAACGTAGGCTACTAGTGGACTGTAACGTCTGATGTGGGAGTGATTCGTCTGGAAGGATCGAAGTACTTCCACTTCACGGTTTTGGGTGCTTGGTTGTAGTGACGGATGTAGCGCATGAGTTTTCTCTTGAGGTCTGGGACCGAGGTGAACACGCCTCGGGTGATGACGTCTCGCTCGATCTTGGCGAACCAGAGTTCCACCTGGTTGAGCCAGGAGGAGTAGGTCGGAGTGAAGTGGATGCGGACGTTCTTGTGACGATCGAGGAACGCGTCGACTTGGGCGGTCTTGTGGGCCGAGAGGTTGTCGGCGATCACGTGGATTTCTTTGCCTCGGGGCTGGTTGACTACGATATCGGTCAAGAAGGCGACGAACTCAGCCGAGGTGTGGCGCGCAGCCGTCTTGCCGAGGACTTGTCCGGTTCGAGTGTTGAAGGCCGCGTACAGCGAGAGCGTGCCGTGCCGGTAGTACTCGAAGCCATGCCGTTCGGCACGCCCTGGCGAGAGGGGCAACACGGGATCGAGCCGATCGAGTGCCTGGATGGCCGTTTTTTCATCGACACAGAACACCGCGGCATGCTGCGGCGGGTGCAGGTAGAGCGCAAGGATGTCGGCGGCCTTCGTCTCGAAGTCGGGGTCATCGGAAGCCATGTACCGATCCAGCCGATGCGGCTTGAGGCTGTGCTTACGCCACACCCGAGCGATCATCATGTGGGACACCGAAAGCCGCTCCCCGAGCTTACGGGTGCTCCAGTGCGTCGAGCCGTCCGCGGGCTTGCGCTTGATGGTCCACTCGAGAATCCGGGCTTCCAGCTGCGGCGTCAGAATCTTTGCGCCTTGCCCGGCGTGGCGCGAGAACAGGCCCGCCAGCCGCTCGGCAACGAAACGCTTACTCCACCGGTCGATGAAGCCGTCGTTGCAGGCGAGCTTGTCGCGGATCTCCGCCCAGGTGTCTCCGGCCTCGAGCCTCAGAATCAGCCGCGCACGACGGGCATCGTCTGCTCGACCGGCTTGACTCGTTGCTCGTTGCATCAGCTCCAACCGCTCGCCTTTCGACAACGTAATCGTGCCTCTCATGGACACGAGTATACTGCCGTTTTAACTGTTACGGTTCACTAGCCTATCGCCGGCCTGCAGCGCAAGAGTTCCGGTCGCGTTGTAGAAGTAATGCTGTCTGATCCCGGAGCTCCCGTTGTGCGTGTGGCCCTGGACGCCGCTGGCGACCTGAACATGGTCCCAGATGAACTGGACTTCCAAGGCCGGGTTCCCTACGATGTTGTCGGTTTGCGCGCCCGCTGGGAGCTGATCGTCAAACCACAGCGTGTCCCCTGCGGGAAACAGTGGTGGAGGAGTCGCGAGGGGAGGGAAGCTTCCAAAGCCAGATGGAAGATACGCCCCAGCGTCCGCCCAATAGTAGAGGAACCAGTTGCCCTGCGAGGCGTCGACGAGATAGCCGAACGGATTCTTGATTTGAGAGTACGGTGGCTCGTCCGGACCCGAGTGAGAGATCTGCGCCACGATCACCTTGGGTTGGACCATCAGCCCAGTAGAATCCGTCAGGTATGCGGGATCCCAGACCGAGTAGGAATCCGTCGGAAAACCCGGAACCGGCCCAGGCGGGGCGTTCCGGACGGTACCCGTCAGCCGCCACATGGTGCCGAGAGGATAGGTTGGTGATTCATCAACGGAACGCCATTCGACGATCTGGCCGGAGCCCGGCATGCCGTCGCTCAGTGCATAAAGAGAACCGTCGCTCGCTCGGGCTATGTCCAGAAATACAGGATCCGTTGGAGCGGGGTTGAAGATCAGGCACCCGTCGCCTGCGGGATGCGGGATTGACATGTCGCTGTTGACCAGGTGGCGTGTCCAGCGAGATGCGCAACCGGGGACACTTGTATCGGAATGATACGCATACAGCTGGCCATTCGGATGAAGAATCAACGATGGCATGATGCCGGCGACTACATCGCCGCAGCTCCCTAGTAGCTGGCAGTTCGGATTCTCGGGCCCGATCCAGGCGTTTGCCACCTGGCTGGCCAGGGCCTGCGTCGTAAGATTGGGAATGTCGATGCGGCCGAGCCTGACGTAGTTGTCCGAGGTACACAATGGATCGGCCCCTGGATTGCATTGAAACCCGGCGCTGTAACCTAGGCGCCACTGAGTGCCCTGAAGAATAGCGCTGGGAAAGCCGGCGGTATTGTTTTCTCCCCTGGAAGGCTCGTTCCCGAAGTTGTTCGAGCCCCAAATCGGATAGAAGAGCGGCCTGTCGTTAGTCGGGTAGCGAAGGGTGAAGATCCCCTCCCAATTATTCGCGAAGCAGCATTGGCCAGCATTCGTGAGAATCGCGATCTCGCCGCCAGGCGCGAGGAGAATCGGTTTCGGCCCCTGCAGGTAATTGACGGTATCCCGGACCTGCACCGCGCCAACCGTCGTGGGCGGCACACAGGCGGGTCGCGCATAAATGAATCCGGAGGTCTGCGCCGGGACAGGAGCCGCGAACACGAGCACGACCAGCACAAGAACTGGCACCGGTCCGGCTGGTGCCCGCTCCGCGAATTGGCTCTCGGACCGAGGCCCTTTCATTGCTTTGCCTCCTTTCGACAATGGATTTGGAGAAGAAGCAGGGAGAAAAGGCTGGAAAGACCACGGGCGGCGTGCCGGTTCTCGGGAGTTTGTTCCAAGAAATCAAGAGTCGTCACGTCGCAATCCGTCATTCCCATCGCCTCCGGGGAGAGGAGTCGAAGTTAATGAGGCTAGTGCGATGACGCCAGCGGTGCCTGATGCAATCGGACCAGTTAGGGCTGTGGAGATCTAAACCAGCCGTAGCATCGCGAATAATGTCCGATTCGGCAGAAGCAACCGAAGGAGATGGCTACGGCTTCGAGTCTCCGGGACCTCCCGGCGCGGGGCTCGGCGTGCCCACGTCGACGACCCACTTCCAGCTTCCGTCCTTCTGCTTCTTCCAGATGGAGCAGTACTTTCCGTAGCGCGTGGCTGGCTTGCCGTCGGGGCCCGGCCCCTTCCAGCGGTAGGTACCGATCGTGTATCCGAGATCCCCGGAACGGGCCACCTGCACCAGAACCGGCGTCCAGTCGAGCGTCGCGCCTTTGGGAAAGTCGGCGAACTCCGCGCGGATCGCCTCGAGTCCGTTCACGGCTTTCTTGCCCGCGGGCAGCATCGTCGCGTACTCGTCGGCGTAACGCAGGAACGCCTCTCCCACACCGATCTTCTGGGCGGCCGCCGAGAACTCGGCGTCCGTGCGCATCAGCGCCGCCTTCTCCTGGTCGAGATTCTTGGGCTCCTCCGCGCCCGCCGTGAGGGCGAGGGCGATACCGGCCACAACCATCGCGATGACTCTCTTCACGTTTCCTCCTGTGTTTGGTCGACTATGGTAGCTTCGCGCCTCTCCGGGGAGCGAGGGATTCTTGATCAGCGTTGGCCTCTTCGGCTTCGGACGCATCGGGCGGAACCTGTTCCGAATTCTCTATCCGCGCGAGGACGTGCGCATTGCCGCGATCGCGGATCCGGCCGATCCCGAGGCCCTCGCGTATCTCCTCCGGTTCGACACCGTCCTCGGCCGGTTCCCGGACCTCGTCAGGACCAAGGGCGGCCAGCTCTACGTCGCGGGCCGGCAGATTCCGCTTCTGACCGGCGATGCGGCCAATGCGCTCCGCTGGAAGGAGTTCGGCGTCCATACGGTCCTCGAGGCGACCGGAAAGAGCCGTACGCGGGCAGAGCTCGAGGGGCATCTGGTAGGGGGCGCCCGCCGCGTCCTGTCGCTCGCGCCTCCGGGGGATGCGCCGGATCTGCTCGCGGTTCCCGGACTGACCGACGGCCGGATCGACGGCCGCCAGCGGATCGTCTCCAACGCCTCGTCCACCGTTCATGCCGTGGCACCGATGCTCCAGATCCTGCACGGAGCCTTCGGCGTCGAGCGCGCCATCTTCACCGCAGTGCACTCCTACACGAGCCAGCACCACCTGGCCGACGTCCCGGCGGAGGACAAGCGGCGGGGACGCGCGGCGGCCGAGAACATCATTCCCCAGGCCTCGCGCTCTCCGAAAATGCTCGCCGAGGTCTTGCCGGAGCTCGGGGGGCGTGTGACCGGTTACGCAATGAACGTTCCGGTTCCAGCCGGCTCGGTGGTCGACCTCGTTTGCTGGCACGAGAAGAAGGTCACGACTGAGGCCGTGAACGAGGTTCTGCGCACCGCCACCGCGACCGATCGGTGGAGACGCATCCTCCAGTTCGAGGACGAGCCGATCGTCTCCTCCGACGTGGCGCAGGCGGCCTTCTCGGGCATCTTCGACTCGCTCGCCACGATGACGCTCCGCGACCGCGTCTCGAAGACCCTTTGCTGGTACGACTCGGGCTTCGGGTACGCGCACCGCGCCGTCGACCTGCTCGGCCGGTATGCCGCGCTCGAGACGGGAGTCGCGTGACGATTCGCGTGGGTATCAACGGCTTCGGCCGCATCGGGCGCTCGGTCTTCCGGATCCTCTCGGATCGCTCCGACGTCGAGGTCGTCGCCATCAACGACCTCTACGACAACGATCAGCTCGCGTACCTGCTCCGGTACGACACGGTGATGGGCATGTTCGACAAGAGCGTCTCGACCGATGCCGACTCCATGACCGTGGCCGGGCGCCGGGTCCGCATGACGGCCGAGCGGGATCCCGCGAAGACGGGGTGGGGGAAGCTCGGCGCCGACATCGTCGTCGAATCGACGGGGGCGCTGCGCACCCGCACAAAACTCGAGGGTCACCTGCAGGCGGGCGCGAAGCGCGTGATCCTGACGGTGCCGCCGAAAGACGAGATCGACGCCATGATCGTCGTCGGCGTCAACGACGAGGCCTTGAAGCCGGAGCATCGTCTCGTCTCCAACGCTTCCTGCACGACCAACTGCCTGGCGCCGATCGCGAAGATCCTCGACGAGACCTTCGGGATCGAAGAGGGCTTCATGACGACCATCCACGCCTACACCAACGACCAGCGCCTAGCCGACGTGCCGCACAAGGATCTGCGGCGCAGCCGCGCCGCCGCCGAGAACATCATCCCGACGACGACGGGGGCGGCGCGCGCGGTCGGCAAGGTCCTGCCGCGCCTTGCCGGCCGGCTCGACGGCCTCGCGATGCGGGTGCCGGTGCCGGACGGGTCGGTTGTGGACCTCTCCTGCCGGCTCTCCCGGGCCGTTTCGGTCCGCGACGTCAACGACGCGGTCCGCACGGCCGCGGAGGGCCCGATGAAGGGCATCGTCGAGTACAGCGAGGTGCCGCTCGTCTCCTCCGACATCATCGGCAACGCGCACTCCTCGATCTTCGACGCGCTGTCGACGGCGGCGTCGGAGGACGACTATCTCAAGGTCGTGGCCTGGTACGACAACGAATGGGGATACTCCAACCGCGTCGTGGATCTGATCGACCGCCTTTCGGCGATCGGCGGAGAGACGGGCTTTCACAGGGAGGTGCGATCGTGAACACGGGAGACAAGGTCATTCTGGTCACAGGGGCCACCGGCCAGCAGGGCGGCGCCGTCGCCCGCGAGCTGCTCGGGCGCGGGCACAAGATCCGTGCCCTGACCCGCAAGCCCGAGGGCCCCGTCGCCCGGGACCTCCAGAGGCGCGGCGCGCAAATCGTCTCGGGGAATCTCGACGACGCGGCGTCGCTCGAGGGCGCCGTCGCGGGCGCTTGGGGAGTCTTTGCTCTTCAGAACACCTGGGAAGCCGGCGTCGAGGGCGAAGAAGTTCAGGGCAAACGCATCGCCGAGATCGCCCGCAAGGCAGGCGTCGAGCACTACGTCTACACCTCCGTCGGCTCCGCCCACCACAAAACCGGCATCCCCCACTTCGACAACAAGTGGCGGATCGAGGAAAGGGTTCGCGCGCTGAAGTTCCCCTCCTACACGATCCTGCGTCCGGTTTTCTTCATGGAGAATTGGTTGGGACCGTGGTTCAAGCCGGGCATCGACGCCGGCAAGCTCATGATCGGGCTTCAGCCCGCGACCGTCCTCCAGATGATCGCGGTCGCGGACATCGGAAAGTACGGGCTCGCCGCCTTCGAGAAGCAGGAGGCGCTCAACGGACGGGAAATCGACATCGCCGGCGATGCCCACACGATGCCCGACACGGCGCGCATCCTCAGCAAGGCGACCGGCCGGGCGATTACCTTCGAACGGACGCCCATCGAGGAAGTGCGCAAGGCCAGCGCCGACTTCGCCAGCATGCTCGAATGGATGGATCGGGTGGGCTACTCGGCGGACATCGCCGCCAACGCGAAGGAGTTCGGCATCGCTCCCACGAAGCTCGGCGACTGGGCGTCCCGTCAGAAGTGGAACTGAGCGGCAGGGGACGAGCCGAGCCGGACTGGCGAGCCGGTTCTTCCCTTCTCGTCGCGATCCTCAGCCTGGCCGGCGCTGCAATGGGTTTCGGCGACCCGCCGGCCGTTTCCGATAGTGTTCGCGTGATGCATTCGGCCGCGGAGCAATACGTTCGCCTCGCGCTCGCGGTCGGATCCCACGACCCGGACTACGTGGATGCCTACTATGGGCCGCCGCAATGGCGAAAAGACGCGGAGGCGGCGCGACGCCCGCTGCCCGAAATCCGCTCCGAGGCCGACGCACTGCAGGCGAGGATCCGGGCCCTTCCGGAGCCCGGAAACGAGCCCGATCGGCAGCGGCGCCGCTTCCTCGCGCGCTCGCTCGAGGCGCTCGGCGCCCGGGCCGCACTGCTCGCGGGGGAGACAATGACCTTCGATCAGGAGTCCCGGGCGCTCTACGACGCCGTGGCGCCGGTCCACACCGAGGACTCCTTCCGGAGCCTGCGCTCGGATCTCGAGGCGGAGCTGCCGGGATCCGGAACACTCATCGAGCGGTACGACGCCTTTCGCAAGGACTTCGTCATACCCCGCGACAGACTCGACGCGGTCTTTCGGAAGGCCGTCGCCGCGGCGCGCGAGATCACGGCGCGGCACATCGCGCTGCCTCCCGGCGAGAGCTTCACGATCGAATACGTCACCGGCAAGTCCTGGAGCGGATACAACTGGTACCAGGGCGGCTACCGGAGCGTGATCCAGGTCAACACCGACCTGCCGATCTCCATCGACCGCGCCGTCGATCTAGCCTGCCACGAGGGCTACCCCGGACACCACGTCTACAACGTCCTGCTCGAAAAGAATCTGGTGCGCGGCCGCGGGTGGATGGAGTTCCAGGTCTACCCGCTCTTCTCGCCCGAGTCGCTGATCGCCGAGGGCAGCGCCAACTACGGAATCGATGTCGCGTTCCCCGGATCCGAGCGCGCCGCCTTCGAACGCTCGACCCTCTATCCCCTGGCGGGGCTCGACCCGGCGCGCGCCGACACCTACGATCGCGTGCGGGCGCTCGTGGAGAAGCTCTCCTACGCCGGCAACGAGGCCGCGCGCCGATACCTGAACGGACAGATCGACGCGAAGGCCGCCGCCGCCTGGTTGACGGAGTACGCTCTGATGTCGCCCGCCCGCGCCGAGCAGCGGGTCAAGTTCATGCAGAAGTACCGCAGCTACGTCATCAACTACAACCTCGGTAAGGATCTGGTGGCCCGGTGGGTGGAGGGACAGGGAGGCACCGCGGCCAGGCCCGACCTGCGCTGGAAGGCGTTCGAGCGTCTCCTTTCGGTTCCCATGCTTCCATCGGAGCTCGGGCCCCCGGTCTCGCCGCCGGCCTGAGGCGAAGGTTCGTGCCCGAGGCCGGCCCCCTCTCCGGCATCGCCCTGGTGGGCCTGCTCGCCGGATCCTCCCTGGCCTCGGGGTTGCGCCTCTATGCCACGCTCGCCGTGCTCGGATACCTGGGCAGGATCGGAGTGCTCGCCCTGCCGGGCGGCCTGACGGTCCTGGCCCATCCCGCGGTCATCGCGACCGCCGCCGCGCTCTACCTCGTGGAGTTCTTCGCCGACAAGATCCCCTATGTCGACTCGATCTGGGACGCCGTTCAGACCTTCGTACGGGTTCCTGCTTCGGTGCTGCTCGCCTGGGCGGCGCTGGCGCACGTTCCGGAGCACTGGCGTTTGATCGTGGCGCTCGCTTGCGGGGGTGTGACGCTATCGGCCCATGGCTTGAAGTCGGGCGCGCGGGTGGCGATCAACACCAGCCCCGAGCCCGTCACGAACTGGGCCGCGTCCCTCACCGAGGACGGCACCGTCGCGATCCTCCTCTGGCTCGCCGTCGCCCATCCGCTGGCGGCCCTGGCGGCCGCAGCGACGGTCGTGGCCCTCGCCGTCCTGCTGATCGCGTGGCTCCGACAGGCCCTTCGCCGAAAACCTACGAAGCGCGTGGCTCCGCAGGCCGCCTAAGAGTCGGCGACCGGCTCTCGCGCCACGAACTTTTCGCAGGCGCGCACCGGCTGCGGCGGGTAGCGCTTGAAGACCGGGCAGAAGAGGAACGTCGAGCCCTGGCTCGTGGTGATGAAGCGCGGCGGCGCGGCGCAGTCATGGCAGAGGCTGTCGGGGAAGAAGCGCTCGCGGATGTCGAAATCGGGCGGCCTGGAAGGCATCGGCGTATTATCCGGGACCGCGACCACCCGCGCCGGGCCCGATGAAGACTCCCATGCTGCTCTCCGCCGTCGGCGTTCTGATCGCCCTGCTGGCCGGCGCCAGCGCCCTTCTGTTCCTGGCGCAGGACCGGCTCATCTACTTCCCGCAGCGCGCTCTTCACGCTCGACCGCCAGACTACGGACTGGCGGCCGAGGATCTGTCGGTCGAGACCCCCGACGGTGCCCGGCTCTTCGGCTTGTGGATCCGCGGCTCCGGCGGGACCGTCTTGATCTTCTTCCACGGCAACGCAGGCAATGTGAGCCACCGTCTGGAAAGAGCGCGCACCCTGGTGGCGGCGCTCGGCGTCGACGTGGTCCTCGTGGACTACCGCGGCTACGGCCAGAGCGGGGGCGTGCCCTCGGAGGACGGCCTCTATGCCGACGGCGAGGCGATCTATCGCACGGTCGTCGCCCGAGGGATACCGCCCGAGCGAATCGTCCTCTTCGGCGAGTCGCTCGGCTGCGCCGTCGCGATCGAGACCGCTCTGGCAAACCGCTGCCGCGCCGTGGTCCTCGAAGCTCCCTTCCTGTCCGCTCCGGAGATGGCGAGGGCGGTCTACCCGTTCGTTCCTTCCTTCCTCGTCCGCGCGCGATTCGACAACGAAACGACGGTCCGGCGGCTCGTGGCCCCGAAGCTCTTCGTTCAGGCCGAGCGGGACGAGGTCGTCCCGCCGGACCAGACACGGCGGCTTTTCGCCGCCGCCTCGCCGCCGAAGGAATACCTCGTGATTCCCGGCGCCCGACACAACGACATGTCCGAGACTGGCGGTTGGACGTACCTGAATTCTCTGCGGCGGTTCCTGGATGGAGTAGCCTCCGCAGAAGCGAACTCTCATGGACGCTCCTGAGACCCGCGTGGCCCTCACGCACCTCTACGACGCCTTCGCCCGCCGGGACGGCACCGCGATGTCCGACCTCTACGCCGAAGACGCCACCTTCGAAGATCCAGTCTTTCGCCTGCGGGGCCGGGACATCGGACGGATGTGGGTCGGCCTCACGCGGCAGGCCCGCGAATTCGCGATCTCTTATTCGATCACCGAGCTGCGCGCCGGCTCCGGGACGGTGGAATGGACGGCACGCTATCTGTTCGGAGGCCGACGGCCGGTCGTCAACACGATCCGTTCCGAGATCGAGCTCGAGAAGGGAAAGATCGTGCGGCAGCGGGACCTGTTCGATTTCCCCGCCTGGGCGTCGCAGGCACTGGGCCTGCCGGGCCGCTTGTTCGGTCGATTCGACTGGTTTCGGCGCACGGTCTCGCGGCGAGCCGCGCGAGGGCTCGGGCTTCCACCGTCCCCCGTATAATCCGCACGCCACTCCGCATGGCTCCGCAGGAGGAGATCCGATGAAACGCTTCGCGCTGCTCTTGTGCCTGCTTCTGGTCGCCGCCGCGCTGCCGTCATGGGCCCAGGACCGCACGACGATGCCGCCCGCCTCCGCGGACAAGCCGAAGGACAAGAAGGACGGCGAGGAGAAGGCGGGGAAGGAAGAGAAGCCGCCGTCGGTCACTCATCACGTGATCTCGATTGGCGGGAGGCCACTCGCCTATACGGCCACCACGGGCTACATGCCGATGAAGGACGAGAACGGGAAACTCAAGGCCAACATCTTCTTCATCGCGTACACCAAGGACGGCGCACCCGCGCGGCGGCCGATCACTTTCGCCTTCAATGGCGGACCTGGGTCCTCTTCGGTGTGGCTGCACCTGGGTGCCCTCGGTCCCAAGCGCGTGTTGATGACCGACGAGGGATGGCCTCTTCCTCCTCCCTACCGCCTCGTCGACAACGAGCAGACCTGGCTCGCCTTCACGGACTTGGTCTTCATCGACCCCGTCACGACCGGCTTCAGCCGCCCCGCGGAGGGCGAGAAACCCGAGCAGTTCCACGGCCTGGACGAAGACATCCAGTCCGTCGGAGAGTTCATCCGCCTCTACACCACGCGCTACGGACGATGGGCGGCGCCCAAATTCCTCGCCGGCGAGAGCTACGGCACGACGCGCGCGGCGGGCCTGTCCGGCTACCTCCAGCAGCGGCACGGAATGTACCTGAATGGCATCTCGCTCATTTCCTCGATCCTGAACTTCCAGACGGCGCGCTTCAACCCGGGCAACGACCTGCCGTACGTCCTCTTCCTGCCGACCTATACGACAACCGCCTGGTATCACAAGAAGCTGCCGCCGGACCTCCAGGCCGATCGCGCCAAGGCCATCACGGAGTCGGAGACCTTCGCCAGCAACGAGTACACGCTCGCCCTGACCAAGGGCGCCTCTCTCGAAGGTCCCGCCCGACAGGCCATCGTTCAGAAACTCGCGCGCCTGACCGGGCTCTCCCCGGCCGTCATCGAAGAGAACGACCTGCGCGTGAATCTGCCGGTCTTCAATCAGGAACTGCTTCGGTCCGAAAATCGCACCGTCGGGCGCCTCGACAGCCGCTTCACGATGCCCGGGCGGCCCTCGGGCGACCGCAACATAGGGTCCGATCCGAGCTACGCCGCGATCTACGGCGTCTACACGGCGATGCTGAACGACTACGTCCGTTCCGAGCTCAAGTACGAGAACGACCTGCCCTACGAGATCCTGACCAGCCGCGTGCGCCCCTGGAGCTACGCCCCCTACGAGAACCAGTACGTCAACGTCGCCGAGACCCTGCGACAGGCGATCGTGCAGAACCCGGCTCTGAAGGTCTTCTTCGGCATGGGTTATTACGACTTCGCGACCCCCTACTACGCCGCGCAGTACACGATCGACCACATCGGACTCGATGCCACGCTCGCGAAGAACATCTCGACCGACCATTTTGACGCCGGCCACATGATGTACATCCACAAACCGTCGCTCGAGAAGCTGACGAGGGACGCGACGGCCTTCTACGCCGCCGCCGCCCCGGAGAAGTAAGAAGGCTTCCGAGGCGAGCGGCACACCAGCCGCCGAGGGCGGGCCGTGGAATCTGTGAAAATCGGAGGACCGATTCCCGCAGTTCCTGCAGCCCCTATTGCGATCAGATACGCAGAGCGACGACCAAGAGGACTCCGGCGCAAGGGCCACACTCTCTCTTCTCGCCAACCCTGGAGCGTGTGTCGCACCGCGAGCGAGCGGCATCGCCCAAAGCGGGAGCCTCGAAACCGGCACACTCGACGCTGGCGACTTCCTACCGAATTGCCTCTGCGCCAGCTTCGCGCAGCGGCGCCCGGAATTCTCTCCTGCGGCAAAGGCGCCGCGTCTCCCGCGAGGGCGATACCGCGAGCGACTAACTGATGAGCTTCGCGATTCCGAACGCCGCGCCGGCCGCGATCCCGCCGACGAGCGCCGTCTGCCAGGCGCTTCGGAACGGCCTCTTCACCGTGTAGCGGCCTTTCACGTACCCGAACACGAGCAACGCGGCAAGCGTCAACACGACGGAGCCCATGAGCGCCCGCCGCATCGGGTGCAAAAAGAAGTATGGCGCCAGAGGGATCAGCCCTCCGCCGATGTAGGAGAACGCGATCGTCAGAGCGCTCGAGCGCGCTCGGCCGGGATTCGGTTTCTCCAGGCCGAGTTCGAAACGCATCATGAAATCCACCCAGCGCCGGCGATCCTTCCGCAGAGCGTGTGCCGCCTCGACGGCCCTCTCGTGCGGCAGGCCGTACCCCTCGAAAACCGACACGACCTCGTGGGTCTCCTCCGCCGGCATCTCGTAGGTCTCGCGGTTCTCCCGGGCGAACTCCGAGGCATAGTGCTCGGCATCGGTTCGCGCCGCGAGGTACCCTCCCAACCCCATGGCGATCGCTCCTGCGGCGATCTCCGCAAATCCCGCCGTCAGGACCACGCGCGTCGAGTCCACGGCTCCCGAGAGCCCCGCGGCCAGTGCGAAAGGCACGGTCAGCCCGTCCGACATCCCAATCACGATGTCTCGGATGCGCTCGGAGGCCGTGAAGTGCTTCTCGACGTGAGGAGTCTGCGGCATGGGCTGGCGTCAGTTGACGGTTTCCTCCTCTTCGGTGGCGTCGGCCGGCGATGCCGACGCATGGTGGTGCATCATTCGCCACTGCCCCTCCTGGCGGCGAAACACGTTGGTCGCCTGCATGCGGGCCGCCGCATCTTCATCGCCGATCCCGAAAGGGCGTATCACCTCGACGCAGACGACCCACGCGAGCTCTCCCGCGACCGCGCTGCTCGATTCCTCGCAGCTCACCGTCCAGGGCCGCGAGTTGGCGAAGATGTTCTCCCAGGAACGCCGCACCTCGGACCAGCCATCCAGCCGGTGCCAGCCGGGATGCACGCACGTCACCTCCTCGCCGTGCAGCCAGACGTCGTCCATCAGGGAGAGGTCGCGCGCCTCGAGCGCGCGGTAAAAGGCGAGATTTGCGGCTTCGACGGCGGTCTGGTCGGTTGACGGCATCGAAGATGCGATTGTATCCGGCGGGTCGCGGGGGGCGTCAGCCGCGCGGAAATCGGGCGAGATCGACGTTGCCGCCCGAGACGACGGCGACCACCGCCGCGCCGGCAGGAGCGCGGACCCGCCCGGCGAGAAGCGCTGCGGTCGCCGCCGCGCCGGCTCCTTCCGCGTAGAGCTTCGCCCGCGTCGCGAGCAACCCCATCGCCGCCACGATCTCTTCCTCGGTCACGGTGACGATCTCGTCCACCAGACGCTTCGCGATCTCGAGTGGCAGCGCACCGACGAAAGGCGGCGTGAGGCCATCGGCGAGCGTATCCGCCGGGCGCTGGACGAGGATCGGCTTTCCCGCGGCGAGCGCGGGCGCGAGGCCCGGACCCGCCGCAAGCTCGACGGCCACCACGCGCACCGCCGGGCGCAGCTGCTTGACGGCCGAGGCGACCCCGCCGAGCAGTCCGCCGCCTCCGACGGGCACCACGATGAGAGCGGCTTCGGGCAGATCCTCCACGATCTCGAGTCCCGCCGTCCCGGCGCCCGCCAGCACCACGGGATCGTCGAAGGGATGCACGAAGGTGAGGCCGCGCGCCTCACGAATCTCGTTCAACTTGTCGAAGAGCGTCGGCCGGTCGTCGTGGAAGACGATCTGGCCGCCGTAGCCGCGCACTGCCTCGATTTTCGATTGCGGCGCGTCGGTCGGCATGACGACGGTCGCCTCCGCCCCGGTCGCGCGTGCTGCCCAGGCGACCGCCTGGGCGTGGTTGCCGGCCGAGACCGTCACCAGCCCGCGCGCGCGCTCGCCCGGCGAAAGCGAAAGGATCTTGTTGAGCGCGCCGCGCGGCTTGAAGGATCCGGTTTTCTGAAGGCTCTCGCACTTGAGGAAGAGGCGCAGCCGGCCGGCGCGCTCTCCGAGCGACGCGGCCGACAGCAGGGGCGTTCGGTGGACGAGGCCGGCGATTCCGGCCGCGGCCGCTCGGATCTCCTCGATTGCGATCATGCGCCGGGCGAGCTTACCCTCGATTCCGGCGGATAATCCGCCGATCCGGACGCTCCCGGGAGAGGAGGCGGCATGCACCGACCGAAGAGAACGGCTCTCGGAATCCTGGCGCTCTTCGCCTTCGCCATCGCTGCGGCCGCCGAGGACGACATGGGGCCGCTCCGCGACGCGGCGCTCCTGGTGCTGGCCAACGCCAGCGCGAGCCCGTTACCGGGCGCCGGCAAGCCGATCGCCCGCATCTGGCGGGGACGCACGCTCGCCGCGAGGGCCGATGAATACGAGGCCTACCTCTTCGCATCCGGAATCGCGAAGATCCGCGAAATCCCCGGCAACCTCGGCGTGACCGTGCTCCGGCGCGAGGACGGCAAGCAGACGGAGTTTCTCGTCCTCTCGGTCTGGCAGTCGATCGACGCGATTCGGCGCTTCGCCGGCAAGGACTACCAGAAGACCGTCATCCTCGACCGCGACCGGGAGTACCTGATCGAGGTCGAGCCCACGGTGCTCCACTACGCCATTGAAGCCGACGAGCGAAAGCGGCGGTAGGAGGGTCTCTACCGGGGCGCGGCGGGCCGGCGTCTTGCCCGAATCAGAACCGCGATCTCGTCGGGACGCGGATTGACGAAGTCGAGGCGGATGCGGCCGTCGGCGGTCCGCGAGACCGTCGTCGGAATGGTCGACACCGTCAGAAACCAGCCCGGAGGCAGGACGACGGCGTTGCGCGGTCGCCCGAAGCTGCGGTCGAAAGCGAGCTCGTCCCCTTCGAGGCGGTAGCTCTTCGGGTCGGTGTATGTCTCCGAGATTCGGAGGCGGACCGAGTGCCCCTTCTCGACTGGCGGGAAGCGGATCACGACGACCTCGGAATCCGGAGTCACGGGCTCGCCGATATCGAGGCCGGCGCGCGAAATGTCCTCGCCGCGGAGCGTCTCGGCGGAAAGGGCCTGGCCGATGTCGAGGATCCGCGCGGAGGGGTTCGACGCGCGGCTGCCCTGTCGAACGACGTTCAGGTACTTGTCGGTGCCCGGGCGCGACTCGGTGTAGTCGTGATACAGGTCGAAAGAGTGGGTCTCCGGCTGCTGGAGAAAGTAGACGATGTCGCGGTCCTGGTGCGCCCGCTCGGAGAACCGTTCGTCGCCCGCCTCCTGCCCCGAGGCGAGGACGGCCGCCGCCAGAGCGATCCCGGCCAGAATCCGCTTCACGAGGACAGCCTCCTCGCCCGAATCGTCAGAGACATGTCGTCGGGACCGGCGTTCATGAAACTCACGAGGATGCGCCCGCCCTCCGTCAGGACCTGCGACGGAACGTTGCAGGAGAGCAGCTCGTAGCCCGCCGGGAGCAGGATCCCGTTGCGGCGGATGCTCAGGGAGCGGGTGAAGACGATCGCGTCTCCCTCTATGAAATAGCTCTTCGGATCCTTGTAGGTCTTCTCGATCAGGAGACGGACCTGCCCGCCCGCGGGAGGCACCGGCCGCGGCAGGTGGATGCGGATGTAGTTGGTGCCAGGCTCGGCATCGGAAAGACCCGTTCGCCGGGCTTCCTCGGAGGAAACCACCTCGAACGGCAGCGTCTGCCCGGTCATGCGGTCCGTCACCCGCTCGTCGGAGGCGATGCTGCCCTTTCGGATTGGATTGAAGTACGCCGTTGCGCCAGTGGCGATCGCCGTCACTTCATAGAGGATTCGAAACTGCGCGGTCTCGGGAGCGAGCAACTCGTACCGGGTGTACTCGTCGGCCTCGACCGCGGGTACGGAAGCCCCGGCGGCCCGCGTCGGCGGAGCGGGTTCTTGCGAAGCGCAACCGACGGCCAGGGCTCCGAGCAGGATCCCGAGGCGGCGCATGATCGACGCGCAGTATATCGGCCTCCTACGAGCGGGCCGCGAAGCGATACAGTTCGAGGGCGCTCGAGGAGGAAGGAAATGAGCCGTCGCTCCCGGTCCGCCCGCAAGATCGATCGCCGAACCCTCTTTCGCTACGGTGCTGCCGGCGGCGCCCTGGCCGTGACGGCACCTGCCGCGCGCCTGGTCTCCGCCGCGGCCGCTCCGGCGCCTCCGGCCGCGCCGGCGCCGTTCGAGATCGAGGAGCTCACGATCGGCGAGCTTCAAAGGCGCATGGCATCCGGCCGTGAGACGGCGCGGTCCCTGACCGAGAAGTACCTGGCGAGGATTGAAGCGCTCGACCGCCAGGGTCCATCGGTGCGCGCCGTTCTCGAGACCAACCCCGAGGCCCTCGCGATCGCCGGGGCCCTCGACGCCGAGCGCAAGGCGGGCAAGACGCGCGGCCCCCTGCACGGCATCCCGATCCTGATCAAGGACAACATCTCGACCTCCGACCGCATGACGACGACCGCAGGCTCGCTGGCGCTCGAGGGCTCGATCTCCGCCGCGGACGCGTTCGTCGCGCACCGGCTGCGCCAGGCCGGCGCGCTTCTGCTCGGAAAGACGAATCTCTCGGAGTGGGCCAACTTCCGTTCGACGCACTCCTCCTCGGGTTGGAGCGGCCGCGGCGGCCAGTGCCGCAACCCCTACGCGCTCGACCGCAACCCCTCAGGCTCGAGCTCGGGCTCCGGAACGGCGGCGGCGTCCAACTTCGCCGCGGCCTCCATCGGTACGGAGACCGACGGCTCCATCGTCTCGCCCTCGAACAATTGCGGCCTCGTTGGCGTGAAGCCGACCCTCGGACTCGTGAGCCGCTCCGGCATCATCCCGATCGCACACAGCCAGGACACGGCCGGTCCCATGTGCCGCACCGTGGCGGACGCCGCCCTCCTGCTGGCGGCAATCGCCGGCGTCGACGCCTCCGATGCCTCGACCCGGGAGAGCACCGGCAAGGGCGCGAGCGATTTCTCCAAATCCCTCGACCCCAAGGGCCTCGACGGGGCGCGCATCGGTGTGCCGCGCAAGGGCCTCTTCGGGCAGAGCCCGGAGGCCGATCGCCTGATCGAGGCCGCGATCGGGGACATGAAAAAGCTCGGAGCGGTCATCGTGGACCCCGCCGACATCGCGACCGTGAGAGACGTCAACGAGAGCGAGTTCGAGGTTCTTCTATACGAGTTCAAGGCGGACCTGAACGCGTACCTCTGGGCGCTGGGGACGCGCGCGCGCCATCACACGCTCACGGAGCTGATCGCGTTCAACGAAAAGAATCGGGACCGGGAAATGCCGTACTTCGGCCAGGAGATCTTCGAGAAGGCCGAAGCCAAGGGACCCCTGACCGAGAAGGAGTACCTGGACGCGCTCGCGAAGGACCTGCGCCTTTCGCGCAAGGAAGGTATCGACAAGACGATGGACGAGCACCAGCTCGACGCGTTCATCGCTCCGACGAGCAGCCCGGCGGCGCTGATCGACCTGGTCAACGGCGACTACGGCGTGGGCGGAGCCTCGACCCTTCCCGCGGTCGCCGGCTACCCGCACATCACTCTGCCCGCCGGCTTTTCCTGGGGTCTTCCGGTCGGCATCTCCTTCTTCGGCCGCGCGTGGAGCGAGCCGACTCTGATCCGGCTGGCGTACGCCTACGAGCAGGCGACCCGACACCGCCGTCCGCCGCGCTTCCTCGCGACTGCCGATCTTGCCGAAGCGGGGCGTTCGTGAGCGGCGCCGGCGCGAAGCTGCGCCGCGCGGTCGAGGCCTCGGCACCGGCCCTCCAGGCGATCCCCGAACAGAACGCCGCCCGGCCGCTTTCGCCCGGAAAGTGGTCGCCCAAGGAGGTCCTCGGTCATCTGATCGACTCGGCGGCCAACAATCACACGCGTTTCGTCCGTGCGCGCTTCCAGGAGGATCTGGTGTTTCCCGGGTACGCCCAGGATGAATGGGTCCGCAGCCAGAACTACGCCGCGGCTCCCTGGGCGGAACTCGTTGCCCTGTGGCGGCTCTACAACCTCCATCTGGCCCGCGTAGTCGAAGCGATGCCGGAGGACCTGTTACGCCACGAGTGGCCGCGGCACAACCTGGACCAAATTGCCTTCCGCGAGCTCCCCGCGCGGACGCCCGCGACGCTCGAATACCTGGCCAAAGACTACGTCGCGCACCTCGAGCATCACCTGGCGCAGGTCCTGCCGCAGGCAGGGGCAGTCGGCGGGAGAGGTTAGGTCCGCTCGAGCAGGACGATGCCACCCATGCGGTGCAGCGTCTCGCGGCGCGCCGCAGGGGCGAACCGCATCAGCAGCCGGAAGAGCCAGGCCCCCTTCATCTCGCGCTTCAAGCGTCGTCCCTCCTCGAAGGTCGAGTGAAATTCCGCCGTCTTCCAGCCGAACGCCTCGTAGAACCGCGATCCCTCCGCCGGCGCGAACCGCAGCGGCGCGCCCGCGTCCGCGAGCGCACGTCCGTAACTCTTCTGCAGCCACTTCAGCAGATCGGGCGACACGATGTCGATGACCCACCGGCGAAAGGAGGGCTGGGCGTGGAGATCCGAGGCGAGCTCTCCGACCTGCTCGGGGGTGAGGTACACGAGAAGCCCTTCCGTCAGCACGAGAACGTTCTTTGCGGACGCGCCGACGCGGGCGAAGAGCTCCCGCCGCGCGCGCAAATCCGACAGGTCGAGCCGCACCGATTCGAGGCCGCAGACGGGCCGCGCGTCCCCGAGCTTCTGCTGCTTGTAGGAGAGGATCCCCGGCAGATCGACCTCGATCCAGCGCAGGGAGGGTGGGAGAGCCAGACGCCACGGCCGTGCATCGAGGCCGGCGGCGAGATTGAGGACCGTGTCCACTCCGCCTTCCCCAATGGAGCGCCGGAGCAGCTCGTCGAAGACGCAGGTCCTCACGACGAACGCCCACGCGGAAGAGCGGCCGCTCCTCATCGTGTCGAGGATCCGCTCGCCCTCGTCTCCCGCGAGAAGGCGGGCATACGGGTCTCGAAAATGAGCATCCGGGCGCTCCGTCTCCATTGCCCGATACGCCGCCACCCAGCGGGCGGTGTCGCTGATGTTCTCGACGGGCGCGGCCCCTGAGCGGCCGGTCACTTCAGCTCGTTCTTCACCACGGAACCGCCCTTCATCACGAACCCCACGTTCTCCAGGGCCCGGACGTTGGAGAGGGGGTCTGCGGAAACGGCGATCAGATCGCCCCATTTCCCGGCCTCGATCGATCCGACGCTGTCCTTCCAGCCCATCAGCTCCGCCGCAATCAGGGTCGCGGCCTGAATCGCCTGCATCGGCGTCATGCCGTACTTGACCATGTAGGCGAACTGCTTCGCGTTGTCGCCGTGCGGGTAAACGCCTCCGTCGGTGCCGAAGGCCACGCGGGCGCCCGCCTCGACGGCCTTCTGGAAGTTCTCGCGCTGGAGCTTCCCGAGCGCCTTCTCTTTTTCGATCGACTCGGGCAGCATGCCGACCTTCGGGCCCATCTGCAGGATGAAGTCGTCGTTGTAGATGTCCATGACGAGAAACGTCCCGCGCTCCTTCGCCATGCGGATCCCCTCGTCGTCGATCAGGCTCGCGTGCTCCACGGAGTCGACGCCGGCCGCGATCGCCTCCTTGATCGACTGGGTGCCGTGCGCGTGCGCCGCCACCTTGCGGCCCAGGCGATGCGCCTCTTCGACGATCGCTTTCATCTCCTCGGGCGAATACTGGGCCGTTCCGGGCTGGTCGCCCTTGGAGAGCACCCCGCCGCTCGCGCAGATCTTGATGAGGTCGGCGCCGTACTTGACGACCTCGCGCACCTTCGCGCGCGCCTGCCAGGGACCGTCGGCCACGCCGGCCTCCCGAAATTCGAACTCGGCCGGCAGCAGGTTGTTGTCGCAGTGCCCTCCCGTGATGCCGAGGGCGGGCCCCGAGACGCGCAGGCGCGGGCCCGGAATCTCGCCGGCGTCGATCGCGTCGCGAAGCGCTACGTCCGAGTAGTCGCCGGCGCCCACGTTGCGAGCCGAGGTGAAACCCGCCTCGAGCGTCTTGCGCGCGTTGGAAGCGCCGTACAGCGCCTGGCGCGGCACGGAGACGCCCAACCCCTTGTAGCCGATGTTCTCGGGAGAGAGCGTCAGGTGATCGTGCATGTCGATCAAGCCCGGCAGGAGAGTCGCCCCGCCGAGATCGATGATTCGAGTCCCCGGAGGAATGGCGACGGCGGGCCCGACGGCCACGATCTTTCCGCTCTCGATCAGCACGACGGCCGGACCGGTCGGCTGATTGCTCTTTCCGTCGATCATCCGCGCCGCCTTCACCGCGACGCGGGTCGGAGCCTCCGAGGCGGCGCGCGTGGCCGCGGGAAAGCATACCAGGAGAACACCGAAAAGGAGACGCTTCACGCAGACCTCCAGAATTCGCGCGCCATGCTATCCCGGCCGTCGGCGCCTCGGAAGCGCTGGCTCAGGCGCTTCTGGGGGTGGAGGTCGGCGGCGGCGGGCCGGGTCTTCTCCGCGCGGCGATAGACTCGGCGCCCTCGGGAGGACACAGCCATGATGCTCTCGGGCAGGACGGCGGTCGTCACCGGCGGGGCGGGAGGCCTGGGACGCGCGGTCGTGCAGGCGCTGCTCGCCGAAGGCGCCCGCGTCGCCGTCCCCTTCCGCAAGGCGGAGGATCTCGACGCCCTGCGGAGGACGCCCGGGATCGACCCGAGCGCGCCGCTCTCGGGTGCCGCGCTCGACCTGACGGACGAGCGGGCGGTGCTCGCCTTTTTCGAGAATGTCGCGCGCGCCTCGGGCCTCGACATCCTGGTCAACGCCGCGGGCGGATTCGCCGGAGGCAAGGCGGCGCACGAGACTCCCTGGTCCGTCTGGCAGCAGCAGCTGGACGTCAACCTGAAGACGGCCGTCCTCGCCTCGCGCGCCGCGGTGCTTCAGATGCTCCCGCGTGGCGGCGGGGCGATCGTCAATGTCTCCAGCCGACCGGCCACGCAGGATGGCAAGAACCTCGCCGCTTACGCGGCGGCCAAGCGCGCGGTGCTCCAGCTGACCGAGGCGATGGCCGCGGAGCTCTCGGAGCCCGGAATCACGGTCAACGCCATCCTGCCCTCGATCATCGACACGCCGGCCAACCGGGCCGCGATGCCCACGGCCGACTTTGCCCGGTGGCCGAAGCCCGAGCAGATCGCGCGCGTGATTCTTTTCCTGGCCGGCCCCGACGCGCGCCTGATCAGCGGCGCACATCTGCCCGTCTACGGGCGCGCCTAACCGTCGCCGGCGCTCCCTCGTGGACCTGCCTTCGGCACCGGCCCGCGGCTCGCATGGATGCACGCTCGACCGCGGGCCTGGTCCGCTCGCTGCGCGCCGGCTCCCGCAACGCGAGTCGTTTCGCTCCAGAGGTCGCGAAACTTGGTCGCGTTGCGGGCGAAAGTCCCCTCTTTCCTTGGCTCGCTCTCGTGTTTCTTCAGGCGAGGTGTATCATCGGCTCGCGGCGCGCGAAGTCTCCCGAGCGGGAGCGAGCGCGCAGCGAGGGATCAGGCGGTCGATCGAGGCCGCATCCGGCCGAGTCGAGCGCCGGTGCGCCCAGAGGGCGCAGATCCCGAGCAAGCGATCGCGACGACCTACTTCCCGACCGGGCGGGTGACCCGGGGCTCGAAGGCGTCGTTCTCGGGCCCGAAGTTCGCGATCAGATACGCCAGCAGCTCGTCTCGCCTGTCGGTCGGCACCGCGGCGCCCCACCCGATCATCTTGTCGAGCTCCCTGGCCCACTGCTTGTCGGTGAGCCGCTGCTGGACCACCATGCTCGCCGAATGGCACAGGAGGCAGCCCTGGTCGGCGACAGCTTTTCCGCTCCCGGGCGGGAACTCCACGAGCCGTGTCCCGAGCACCGGCAGCCGCACGTCGAAGTCGGCGGGCGGGAGCTTACGCGCCGCCTTCTTGCGCGGAGACTTGGCCAGGGAGAGGGAGGACCCGCCGAAGAGAAGCGCCGCGGCGACCGCTCCGGCGCAAAGCGCCGTCCCGAGCGACCGCGCCTTCATGCGGTGACCTCGATCGAAACGCTCTGCCAGCCGTTGTAGAGGTAGCCGCTCGGGTTCCAGGCGGCTTCCTTGGGCTGGACGCTGCCCCGGCTGTCGGTCGCGCGCGCGTGAAGGGTGACCGTGCCGGGGGTCTTCGGCGCGAAACGATACGACCAGAGCCGCCACGAATACGGATCGTGGCGCGGGTCGAGCGTCGCTTCCCGCCAGGTGGCTCCGCCGTCCTCGGACAGCTCCACCCGGGTGATGTCGGGGGCTCCCGAGAGCGCGAAGCCTCGCAACGTGGCGGCGGTCCCGGCCGCCAGTCGCGAGGGTGCCTCCGTGATGTTCGACTTGACGAAGAGGCTCGTCACCGGGCGCATGCCCTCGGCGGCGACCGACGCGCCCGGCTCTCCGACGCGTTCCGGATAACGGTACGCGGTTTCCATGTAGAAGCCCCGTTGGGCCTCGGCCTGCGGCGAGATGCGGGTCAGCCATTTCATCCAGTGGTCCCCCGCCCAGCCGGGCACGATGAGGCGCGCGGGAGCGCCGTGCAGGGACGGCAGGGCAACGCCGTTCATCTCCCAGGCGATCAAGCCGTCTTCCAGGACCTTCTCGATCTCGATGCTCCGGTGAAATGGTGGCACCTTCTCGGGAGGCCTGTCGCTGCCGAAGGTGTGCAGGTGCCGGGCGCCGGCTTTCAGGCCCGCCTTCGCGAGCACGTCGCGCACGCGCGCGCCCGTCCAACGGGCGTTGCCCACGGCGCCGTAGCGCCATTGCACGCCGGGAACCGCCGGCTGGTAGAGCCCGCGCCCGTTGCCTGCGCACTGGAGCACGCAGGTCGCCTCGGCGCGGGGAAGCCTCTTCAGCTCCGCAAGCGTGAGCGCCAGAGGCGTCTGGACCTCCCCCTCGATCGCGAGGGCCCATCGCCGCGGGTCGGGATACATCGGATTCCAGTGGTGCCGAACGAAGAACAGGTCGTTCGGTGTCAGGTAGGTGGTCAGCGCGTCGAGAGGGGTCTCGGCGTCGATCGCGTAGCCGTTGAGCTGAAGCATCCGACGCCGGTCCCGCGGGACGGCCTCCACCGCAGCCGCGAGCGCCGCCGAGGGAAGCAGCGCCGCTCCTCCCGCCAGCGCGAGGAACCGCCGGCGGGTCACACGCGCACCCATCCCGGCAGTCTAAGGGCTACTTCGCCGAAGCGGAAGTCTTCAGCCCGTCGATGAGCTTGCGGTAGCTCTCCTGGTCCCGCAGCGAGTCCAGATCCGGGTCCCGCTCGAGAAGCGCGAGGTCGCGAAGTCCGTGGTCGACCGCGGTGTGCAGGGAGGCGAGCGCGCCTTTGCGGTCGCCCGCCAGTGCCTGCAGACAGGCGAAGTTATACCAGGCGGCCCAGGCCCGCGCCGGGGCCACCTCGGCGGCCAGGGCCACGCAGAGTTGCGCGCGCCGGCTGTCCCGGCGCTCCAGGTATTGTCGCGGAAGGTAGAAGGAGGTCTGGACGGAGAGCGCGGCGAGAATGCGCTTGGCCGAGAGCTGCTCGGCTTCGGTCGCGCCCGACTGCGCGGCGTGGTGAAGCGCCGGCAGCCGGATGTCCTGGGCCACGCGCTGCACCGGAATCGGTTCCTCGGAGCTCAAGTCGGCCATCAACCTCTGCGAGACCTCGCGGAACAACCGGTCCTCCTCCTGCTCGAGATGCGCCTGGCGCTCGAGCTGCTTCGCCGCCTCCGGATCCTTTTCCAAACGAACCACCGCCGCCGTGACGGCGGCCGTGTCCGCGAGTCCGCCGAAGTCCCGCGCCGCCTCGCGGTACCGCTCGAGCGCCTCGCCCTTCTGCCCCGCCGCCTCGAGCGCTCCGGCGTCCTCCGCCGCGCGGGCGAGCCAGCGGGCCAGCAGCGCCTCGTCCCGCTCGCGCGCCCCGCTGCGCATGGCTTCGAGCTCCATCCACTCGACGGCCCGGACCGCTACGGCCGGCGTCGGCCAGTCGTGCCCGCCGTCGAACACGGCGAGCCGGTGCCGGATCCCGAGCGCCTCGAGCGTCGGCTCGAGCTGGCGCATCTCGCGGTAGTTGAAGTCGCGGTTTCCGACGGTTCCGAAATAGACGAACGCGATGTCCTTGGAGGGAGGCCGGTTGTCGGGGAACCCCGCGGCGCATCCGATCACGCCGGCGATCTGGTTCGGCTCGGCGGTCTGGGCGAGCAGGCACGCGGCGCGCGCCCCTCCCGACAGGCCCGTGACATACGCGCGCCGCGGATCGATCTCGAACCGGCGATGGGTATCGGTCCACATCGCCCGCATCGCGCGGACGTTCGGCGCGAACGGGCCGTCGCTCTCGGAGTTGTTGGAGCTCGCGAGAATCCAGCCGTAGGCGTCGGCAGCCTCGCGGAAGCGCTCGACGCCGAGCCCGCCGCGCCGGCGCGCGTCGAGCAGGTACAGGATCGGGCGAGGCTTGCTCCGGTCGACGCCCGGGGGCAGATACAGGGCGTAGGTCTCCTCGGGGTCCGCGGCGCAGGCGACATCGCCGATGATCTCTCCGGCCGGATACGCTTCCGGCGTAGAGGCCTGCGGCGCCGGGTCGCCCAGCGAAAGCACAAGAACGAGGGCCGGGAAGGTGGCGAGCGTTGGAACCTCCTTGCCTTCCGAGAGAGGACAGTCTAGTCGCCCGTCGCCGCCTGCGAGGCAAGACAGCTGGCGGGAGGGACGAAGCCCATGCTATCCCTGACGAAGCGCTCGAATCGGGTCGGTGCGCGAGGCGTCGCCTGCCGGAAGGTACGCGGTTGCCAGGGCGACGGCGACCAGCGACCAGAGCGCTCGGCAGCAACGGCCGCCCCGGTGAACCAGGGGCTGCGCAAGAGGAATCGAAGGGAGCCGCGCATGCCTTCGGGCAGTTCTACGGGGAAGCGGGTGCGGGGGTTTCGGATCCCGGGACAGGCGTCTCGAATGTTGCGACGACCGGCGCATGGTCGCTCGAGCCGTAGTCCGCGAGGACCCGGCAACCGGTCGCGCGCGCCGCCAGGGCGGCACTCGCCAGGATGTAGTCGATCCGCCATCCGATGTTGCGCTGCCGCAGATTGCGCCAGGGGGCCCACCAGGTGAAAAGCCCCTCGTTGTCCGGATCGAGCGCGCGCGCGACGTCCACGAGGCCGCAGTCCAGGATGCGTTCCAGCAAGGCCCTTTCTTCGGGAAGCTGGCCGATGGCCGTGGCCTTGCGCTCCTTGGGGTGCACGTCGCGGTCCGTGCGCGCCACGTTGATGTCTCCGGCCAGAACGATCGGCGCTCCCGCCGCCTTCTGCCCCGCGGCGAAGCGCGCAACCGCCTCGAGGAAGCGCACCTTCGCCGGGAAGTCCTTGCCCCCGTTGGGCACGTAGACCGAGGCGACCGTCACGCCCGGAAGCGGCACCGTCACGATGCGGTTCTCGTAGTCGAAGTCCGGGTGGTTGAAGTCGGGACGCTGCGGAAAGGCCTCCTGGCGCACGTGGAGCGAAACCCCCGAGTAGGCCCGCTCGCCATGCCAGTAGTTCCAGTAACCGAGCATCTCGAAGAGCGCTCCAGGCACCTGGGCCGGCGCGGCCTTGATCTCCTGGAGGCACACGATGTCGGGACGATCGCGCTCGAGCCAGGCCCGCACCTGGGCCTCGCGCGCCCGGATCCCGTTGACATTCCAGGTGGCAATCGTCAGCGTCACGGGGAGACGAGGCTCCGGTCGATCTCGGCGATGCGTCGGCAGCCCGCCAGCGCCATGGCCTGGACGAACTCGTCGCGAAGCATCTCGAGAATGCGGCGCACTCCCGACTCGCCGTCGGCGGCGAGGCCCCAGAGCTGCGGCCGGCCGATCGCCGCGGCCCGCGCGCCGAGCGCCAGCGCTTTCAGGACGTCGGTCCCGCGCCGGATCCCGCCGTCTACGATGACTGGCGAGCGGCCCGCGGCGCGGACGACCTCCGGAAGCGCATCGGCGGTCGGCACCGAGGTGTCCAGCTGGCGCCCCCCGTGGTTGGACACCCAGACGGCCGCCACGCCTTCGTCGACCGCCCTCGCGGCGTCGTCGGCGCGCACGATTCCCTTGAGGACGAGCGGAAGCGGCGAGCGCGCCCGGATCCACGCCAGATCCTTCCAGGAGAGGGCGGGCTGGCCGATCACCGAGGCGAGCGGCCACTGCCCCCCGGCCGACCGCAGAGTCCTGGGGGAGTGCGCCGGGGCCACCCCCGCCGGAACGAGAAAGGCGTTTCGCAGATCGCGCTCACGCCTGCCGAGGATCGGGGCGTCCACCGTCAGGACGATCGCCTTGTATCCCGCCCGGTGCGCCCGGTCGATGAGCGCCTCGGTTTCCCCCCGATCCTCGAAGCAATAGAGTTGGAACCAGCGCGCTCCCGAGGGCGCCGCCGCCGCGACGTCTTCGAGCGGGGTGGAGGACACCGTCGAAAGCGTTAGGAGCGTTCCCGCTGCGGCGGCGGCGCGCGCCGTGGACTTTTCCCCCTCCGGATGCGCCATACGGTGCAGGGCCGTGGGCGCGAGGATCACGGGAAAAGCGAGTGGGACGCCGAGCAGCTCGGTCGCCGGATCGACGCGCGACACGTCGACGAGGACGCGGTACTTGAGACACAGGCGGCGAAAAGCCTCGCGGTTGGCGCGAACCGTGACCTCATCCTCCGCGCCGCCCGCGTAGTAGTCGTAGACGGACTTCTCGAGGCGCTCGCGCGCCAGGGCCTCGAACTCCTCGGTATTGACGGGGGCAGCCATGGGGGAATTCTAGGCTCTCGCCGGCCCCTCCCCGGCCTTCAGACGCTCCAGCCTCTCGAGCAGCTCCGCGCGGGCCGCCTCCAGCGCCAGCCGGCGCGAGGGACTCGGGGACTTTGAGAGCTGATCCTCGATCCGCGAGAGCGAGAGGGAAAGTCCGCGCCGCAGCGTCTCCCGGCCCGCGTCCCCGCGGCTGCCGGAGCCGGCCTTTCGATCGGCGCGAGCCTGCTCCTTCTCGGCCTCCAGGTCCTCCTCGCTTCGGCCCCAGCCCCGCGCCATGCACAGAGTCTGTGGAGAGAGGTCTGGAAAGTAAAGGTCCGCCCCGTCGGGGCCGGCGCCGCCGGCTACTTCTTGTTGCTGGGCTCGTGCTTCAAGGCTGCCGAGTTCATGCAGTAGCGCTGGCCTGTCGGCTGCGGCCCGTCGTCGAAGACGTGGCCCAGATGCCCGCCGCAGGCCTTGCAGAGCACCTCGGTGCGGGTCATCCAGAGGCTCTTGTCCTCCTTGGTCTCGACACTGGACTCCTCTAGGGGAGCCCAGAAACTCGGCCAGCCCGTTCCCGAGTCGAACTTCGTGTCCGAAGAGAAGAGGGGGTTGCCGCAGCCGGCACATTGGTAGGTCCCCGGCTCGCGCGTCTTGTGGTGCTCGCCGGTGAAAGGATGCTCGGTCCCCTTCTGGCGCAGAACATGGTACTGGGCCGGTGTCAGGATCTCCTTCCACTCGGCGTCGGTTTTCTTTTTCATGGATCTCTCTCCTGCGGTGGGAAATAGGTCGGTCCCGGTCACGCGGATTCCCCTCGCGCCCCCTTTTTCATGGGGCCCTAAGGAACCGGCAGACGGCCGCGATCCCTTCGGCCATGTTGTCGGCTTCCGTTCGGCCCGAGCTCGCCCGAGGCTTCCAGGAGTGGTCTCCGTCCTCGAGCCAGTGAATCGCGATGCGGGGAGAGAGCCGGTAGCCAGCGACTTCTTCGCGCGTTCCGAAAGGATCGCGTGATCCCTGAACGATGAGGGCGGGCGTTTCGAGGCCCTCCAGGTGCTCCGTGCGCAACTTCCCGGCCCGCCCAGGCGGGTGGAACGGGTATCCGAGGCACACGAGGCCCCGCACGGCAGCTTCGTCGGCCACCATGCTGGCGATCCGGCCCCCGAGCGACTTTCCACCGATGACGAGCTTCCCGCCGCCTCCGAGCCGCGCGATCGCATCCTGCCAGCTCTGAAGGAGGACGGGCGGTCGATCCGGCGCCCCGCGTTTTGCACCCTCGCGGCGGGCGCGCATGTACGGAAACTCGAAGCGAGCCACCCGGAATCCCTCCGCGGCGACCCCCGCCGCCACCGTGTTGAGGAACGGCGAGTCCATGGCGGCGCCGGCGCCGTGGGCCAGGACGAGGGTGAGGCCTTCCGGGGCTCCCGGCGGCTCGTCGAACAGGAAGTCGGAAGTCTTCATCCGCGCCATTCTAGGGCTCCCTCCCGGCCGCTGAAACCTTCCCGGGCCCGCTGCGTAGGCTCCTGCAGAATGTCTAGGAGACAGGGTCCCACTCCCCTTGACATCCGACAAGAGCGACCGATACTCTTGTAGACAGTCTAGGAGAACGACGATGCCCTCGCTGCAAGCCCGAAGCGACCTCCTCCAGGGAACTCTGGATGTCCTGATCCTCAAGACGCTCGCCCTCGGCCCCCGCCACGGCTGGGGCATCGCTCAGCGCATCCAGCAGGTCTCCCGCGACGTGCTTCAGGTCAACCAGGGTTCCCTCTATCCGGCCCTCTACCGCCTCGAGGCCAAGGGGTGGATCCGCTCCACGTGGGGAAACTCGGAGAACAACCGCCGCGCCCGCTTCTATGAGCTGACGCGTCCCGGCCGTCGACAGCTCGCCGAGGAGGAAGAGAGCTGGGAGCGGTTCGCCGCCGCCGTCGGCCGCGTCCTGGAGGCAACCTGATGCTGCGCAGGATCGTTCACGCCGTGCGGGCGCTGCTCTCCCGCCGCGCGGCCGAGCGCCAGATGGATGAGGAGATGCACTTCCACCTGGAAATGGAGACCGCCCGGCTCGTCGAGCAGGGCCTCGATCCGCCGATCGCCCGAACGGAGGCGCTGCGCGGCTTCGGCGGGGTGGACAAGTACAAGGAGGAGTGTCGCGACGCGAAGGGGTTCGGGACCTTCGAGACCCTGACGCAGGACGTCCGCTACGCGCTGCGGGGGCTGCGGCGCAACCCGGGCTACACGGCGGTCGCGCTGGCAACCCTCGCGCTCGGCATCGGCGCCAACGTGGCGATCTTTTCGGTCGTCCACGGCGTCTTCCTGCAGGCTCTTCCCTATGGAGGGGGCGACCAGCTCGTCCGTCTTCGGGAGGACGCGCCCGGAGCCGGCGTCTCGGATGCCCCGTTCTCTGCGCCGGAGATGGCCGACTACGCCGCGCAGATGCGGACCCTCTCGGGCGTCGCCGAATACCACTCGATGTGGTTCATCCTGCTGCGCCAGCCCGAGCCCGAGCGCGTGCAGACCGGCGTCGTATCGGCGCACTTCTTCGACCTCGTCGGGGTGCGGCCGCTGCTCGGACGGACGTTTGTCGAGGGGGAAGACGCGCCGGGCGCGGCGCCCGTGCTCGTCCTCTCCTACGACTACTGGCAGCGGAGCCACGGGGGCGATCCCAACGTCATCGGGCGTTCGTTCAAGATGAACGATCGGATGCACACGGTCATCGGCGTGCTCCCCCCGATGCCCGCCTACCCCGACGCAAACGACGTCTTCATGCCGACCTCGGCCTGCCCGTTCCGTTCGAATCCGAGGGTCGCCGACAATCGCGCCGCCCGGATGCTCACGGTCTTCGGAAAGCGGAAGCCCGGCGTCACCCTCGAGGCGGTGCAGGCCGACCTCGCGACGATCACCAGGCGCTTGATGAAACTGTATCCGCAGGCATATCCAAGCCCCGGGACGCCCTCCACCGTGACCGCCGTACCCCTGCGCAAGGAGCTGACCGACCAGGCGCGTCCGACGTTTTTCGTTCTCCTGGCGACCGTCGGCCTCGTCTTGCTGCTCGCCTGCGCCAACGTGGCCAATCTGACCCTCGCGCGGCAGCTTCGCCGCCAGCGAGAAATCGCCGTGCGGACGGCGCTCGGCGCGGGGCGGCGCCGGCTCGCGCGCCAGATGCTCACCGAGAGCACGGTCCTGTCGCTTTCGGGCGGGCTGCTCGGGGTCCTGCTCGCGGCGGGCGGCCTGAGCCTGCTGATTTCCTTCGCGTCGCGGTTCACGCCGCGCGCCTCGGAGATCCGGATCGATACACCGGTCCTGCTCTTCGCGCTTTTCGTCTCGATCGCGACCGGACTCGCCTTCGGCCTGCTCCCGGCGCTTTCGACGCGGCAGAACCTCGTCGCGGCGCTGCACGAGGGGGGCGAGCGGTCGAGCGGGGGCGTCCTGCGCCATCGCCTGCGCGGTGGGCTGATCGTGGTGCAGGTTGCCGTTTCCTTCATGCTTCTGATCGGCGCGGGCCTGATGCTTCGGAGCCTCTGGAAGCTGCAGCACGTCGATCCCGGCTTCCACACCGAGCGCGTCCTGACGAGCCGCCTCGACATGAACTTTTCCAAGTACGGCGATGCCGAAAAGCGGCGGCTCTTCCAGAGGCGTCTTCTCGAGCGGCTCAAGGACCAGCCCGGCGTGGTTTCTGCGGCGCTCGCCGGCTCGTTCCCTCTCAACGACGGAGGCCCGCAGACCGGCTTCTTCGACATCGAGGGGAGACCACTGCCCCCTGAGGGATTGCGTCCCCAGGCCGACTTCCAGGTCGTCAGCGCCGCCTATTTCCAGACCATCGGAATCCCCCTGCTCCGCGGCCGCGGGTTCAGTGATTCCGACCACGAGGGCGCGCCGCTGGTGGGCGTCGTCAACCAGACGATGGCGGGCCGCGTCTGGCCGTCGGAGGATGCCATCGGACGGAGGATCTCGATCGACCAGGGGCAAACCTGGATCCAGATCGTCGGCGTGGTCGGGGATGTCCGGCAGTATGGCCTCGACCGGCGCCCCACGTCTCAGGTCTACGTGGCCCTGCCCCAGTATCCGCAGCTGTCGGGCAACATCCTCCTGCGCACGGCCGCCGATCCGATGGCGATGTCGCGCCTGGTGCGCGA
The DNA here is from genome assembly GCA_963801275.1 of uncultured Acidobacteriota bacterium. Taxonomy (GTDB): domain Bacteria; phylum Acidobacteriota; class Thermoanaerobaculia; order UBA5066; family Gp7-AA6; genus DATBFU01. The sequence continues at coordinate 1,608,024 of CAWDEF010000001.1, forward strand.
CGCCGTTCACGGCCTCGACCCCGACCAGGCCGTGGATCGATTCCGCACCCTGGAGCAGGTGCGCGCGAACGCCCTCGCCTCGCCGCGCCTGACCTCGATCCTGCTCGCCCTCTTCGCGTCGCTTGCGCTTGTGATCACGTCCGCCGGAATCGCGGGCGTGGTGGCCTTTTCCGTGGGAGAGCGCACACAGGAGTTCGGGATTCGGCTCGCGCTCGGCGCAGATCCGCGGCAGGTGATCGCCATGGTGCTGCGCCAGGCGATGGTTCCCGTCGCTCTCGGCCTGGCGCTGGGCCTCGGCAGCGCCCACATGCTCGCCGGCGTCATGTCACGCCTGCTCTTCGAGGTCCATGCGACGGATCCTCCGACGTTTCTCGCGATGTCCCTGGTGCTCGCTTCCGTGGCGGCGTCCGCGAGCTTTCTGCCGGCCCGTCGGATCACTTCGGTCGACCCCATGATCGCCCTGCGGTCGGCCTGAGCAAGGCGCGGGGCCGCCCCGCCGAGGGATAGACTCTCTCCGCATGGCGGAGGCAGCCGGGCTCTCGCAGGCGCGGATCGGCCAGATCGCGGTGAACGCGCCGGACCTGCCGCGGGCCGTGCGGTTCTATCGCGAGGCGCTCGGGCTCAAGTTTCTCTTCGAGGTCCCTGGGCTCGCGTTCTTCGACTGCGGCGGGGTGCGCCTCCTCCTGGGTCCCTCCCCGACCCCCGAGCACGACCACGCGAGCTCGGTCCTGTATTTCTTCGTGCCCGATATCCGGGCTGCCTACGCGGATCTGAAGGGGCGCGGCGTGGCGTTCGTCGGCGAGCCGCACGAGATCGCCCGGATGCCCGATCACGAGCTCTGGCTGGCAGAATTCCGCGATTCGGAGGGCAACACTCTGGCTCTCATGAGCGAGGTCCGGGGCGCCCCGCCAGTCTGAGGTCCTCTCTGGGTTAGACTTCCCGCCCGGACCGAAGGAAATCGAAGGAAAGGAAAGAAAGACGATGAAGAAGATGACCGCCCTGTTCGCCGCCGGAGCGGCTCTCCTCCTCCTCGCCACGCCGGTCCTCTCGGCCGACGAGCAAAAGGAGCAGAAGGTGGAATACAAGTGGACGACGACCCCGACCGGACTGAAGTACCAGGACCTGAAGGAGGGTGACGGCGCGACCCCGAAGAACGGACAGACCTGCGTGATGAACTACACGGGCTGGCTCTGGGAGAACGGCGAGAAGGGCAAGAAGTTCGACAGCTCGCTCGACCGGGGTACGCCCTTCGAGTTCGGCCTCGGCATGGGCCGCGTCATCAAGGGATGGGACCAGGGGATCGCCACGATGAAGGTCGGCGGCAAGCGGCTGCTCTTAATCCCGCCGCAGCTCGCGTACGGGCCTCGGGGCGCCGGCGGCGTCATTCCGCCCAACGCGACTCTGATCTTCGAGGTGGAGCTGCTCGGCGTCAAGTAGCCCCGGACCTCCGGCCGCGAGCTCCTCGCCCTCCGACCCGGATCGGGCCGGGAGCCCGCGGTCTTGCGCTCCCTTCCTCTCCTCACACTCCGGCGCGCGACGACCGATAGAAGAACGCCGTCACCACGCCGAGGATCACGACGAGGATCCCATCGTAGGCCATCTGCCCGGCGGCGAGCGCGCCCGGCATCGGCTGCACCACGTAGTAGATGAGGTACGTCGGGACGACGGTCATCAGGGCGACGGCGATGCCGAAGCGACCTCCCTGCGGCAGCCACGGCTTCGCCTCGATGCCGCGGGTGTAGATCCAGACGAAGGCGCCCGCCATGAGGACGTGCGCGAGGAGCATGAACGGGTAATAGGCTTGCGCCTCGGCCTCGGGCCGGAAGAGATTCGGCAGCTTTCCATACTCCTCGTGCAGGAGCACTCCATGCACGACGAAACTTCCCGCCATCCACACGACGAAAACGCAAAGCCACGCCGCAAAGAACCTGCTCTTCAAGAGACCTCCTCGTTCTGCTCCCCTGCAAGCGGCCACCGCGACGACGGCGCATTCTCTCTCACGGTCGAGCCGTGCTCCGGAGCAGGCGCACGAGCTGGACGCTGACGGCGACGTACCAGAGCGCCACGGCCGGCCCGAGATCGAGCAGTCCCGCATCGCCGGGGGGCGTCGGAAAGGTGGCGATGTTGAAGCCGAGCAGGAGAAGCGCCAGCGCCACACCCGTGACGCCGAAGGCCCGGCCGAACGCGCCGTGCCGGGCGAGCGCCAGCCCGAACGCGAGCGTTCCGACGCCGACGTAGAGGTCCCAGGCGACGTCCAGACCGAGCCATACAGCCGAGAGGGCTCGCCCCGCCGTCTCCCCCGAGCTCTTGACGGCGAGCTGGACGAGAATCATCGCCACGAGGAGAGCCGCCGCGACGACGTTGGCCGTCGCGGCCACCAGGGCCATCCGCGGCGCGACCGGCGCGGCCACCGAGCGCGCGAGGCCGAGGCTCGCGAGCGTCAGCCCGAGACCGAAGCCGAAAGTCAGAAGCACCAGAATGGGAGCAGGCCCCGGCACGACGATCACCAGCGTGTAGGAGAGGACCGACGCGATCCCGGCCACGGCCGCCGTCCAGGCCCAGTTCCGGTCTCTGATCTCCGGCGCGCCTTCGCTCGCCGCCCGGGCCGGGTCCCTCACCAGATGTCCCCCACGGTGAACCCCTCGGGAAACGGATCCTCCGCGTCGACGACGTAGCTCGAGAAGCCGGTGATCCAGGCCTGGCCCGAGAGGGTGGGGACCACGGCCCGGTACGGTCCGATCTTCGCCTCCTCGATGAGCCTTCCGGTGAAGACCGTCCCCAGGATGCCCTCGTGCCGGAAGTCCTGGTGGAGCGCGAGTCTTCCCTTCGCATGCAGTGCCGCCATCTTTGCGCACGTGCCCGTCCCGCAGGGCGAGCGGTCGATGACGCCCGTCCAGGTCGAGGGTTTGCTCCAGTCGAGCGCGCCGGTCGACACGGTGACGGCGTTGCGGACGTCGGCGTGGAGGCCGGAAGGCGGTCCGGAGAGCTGGGCGATCGTCACGCCGGAGAACCCCGGCTGCTCGGGATGCGCGCACGGAAGCTGCTCCTGCGCCGCCGCCTTGATCATCTCGCTCACCCGCGTGATGTCGGCGCCTTCGTCCGGCGTCAGGCGCAACCCGAGCGCGGGAGCGTCCCCGATGACGTAGAACATCCCGCCGTAGGCCACGTCGACCGTCACGGTTCCCAGATGCGGCACCTCGATCGGCCGGTCGAGGTAGACGGCGAAGGCAGGCACGTTGCGGAACGTCACGCGGCGCACTTTGCCGCCCGCGCACTCGGCCCGCACCCGGATCAGCCCGGCGGGAGCCTCCAGCGTCAGCTCGGTCACGGGCTCGCGCATCGGCAGCATGCCCGTCTCGAGCAGCACCGTCGTCACGCAGATGGTGTTCGTGCCCGACATGCCGGGATACTCGACCTGCTCCATGATCACGAAGCCGGCGTCGGCCTCGGGGGTCGTGGGGGGCAGGATCAGGTTGCAGTTGGCGGCCGGATACCCTCGAGGCTCGCGCAGCATGCGCTTGCGCAGCCCGTCGGCGTGGGCCTCGAGGTGCCGCATTTTTTCGAACATGGTGGCTCCCGGGACATCGAGCACGCCGCCGACGATCACCCGTCCGGGCTCGCCGCACGCGTGCGCGTCGACCGCCTGGATCATGCTCGCGAGACGCATCCCGCTGCTCCCCTCAGCCCTTCGAAGGCTCGCGTCCGCGCGGTGGGACGATGAAGAAGCGTCACGACGATCGCGAAGATTCCGTCGCGGAACGCCTCGATCCGTGTGAGGTCGAGTCGGCCGCGTCGAAACCGGTCGAGGAAGGCCATGCCGGCCGGGAGGCTATCGCAAGTCGCTCTAGGCGTTGCGGTCCATGAGGGCCGGGGCGTCGATCTCCTTCACACAGATCGCTCCCGACAGACTCATCAGGCATCGCACGATTGCCACCAGATCCTGGACCGGAATGCGCGCCCCTCCATAGGCCGAGATCGCCTCCTCGGCGCCCCGCTCGTAGGGAATCTCCGCGGCCACCTCGCCCGGGTTGATGCAAGTGACAGCGATCCGTTCCTTCCGCAAGACCTCGCGCAGCGCGTGCGCAACGCCGCGAAGGCCGAACTTGGAGGCCGAGTAGGCGACCTCCGGAGACCGCGTGTTCTCGAGACCGGACGTCGATCCGATCAGGATGATCTTTCCGCGATCCGAGCGGCGCAGGTTCGGAATCACCGCGCGCGCAAACGTGATGGCCGAAGTCAGGTTGACGGCGAGGATGCTGCGGATTTCCTCCTCGCTCCCCTTCTCGAAGTCGTAGGCGTCGCCGAAGGCGCCGGCTTCCCAGATGCCGGCGTTGCAGATCAGGACGTCCAGGCGCGCGTCCCCGAGAACCTCCGAGACCCGCCGGGAGGCGCCGGACAAGGCCAGATCGGCCTCGATCCAGATCCGCGCCACGCCGTCCTGCCGGTCGGGCTGCGGACGACTCCTCGATACGACGTAGACCGTGTCGCCCTCGACCGGCAAACCGGCCGCGAGCGCGGCTCCGAGGCCGCGGCTTCCGCCCGTGATCAGGACGCTCGTCATCGCTCCTCCGCGGGCCGCGGCCGCTTTCGGGCCACGCACCACATGTTGTCGCTCGTCACCGGGCGATCCCGGAGCCCGAAGCGCTCGACCTCGAGGCCCGCCTCCTCGAGCATCCGGGTCAACGAGGCGGGCGTGAAGTAATTCACGTGATCGGGGAACCGGTAGCCGCTCCACCTTGCACGGCGCGCCAGACGGAGCCACGACGCGTAGTTGGGAACCTTGAGGATCACGGGCGCGTCGGCTTCGAGCACTCGCCCGAGCTCGGCCAGGACTTCCCGCGGCCGGATCTCGTGCTCGAGATAGCTCTTGGCGATCGCGCCGCGGCAGGAGCCGTCGGGAAGCTGCCCGAGGCCCTCCAGGACCGGTGCCCGAATCACCCTTCCTCCCCGCGGCCCGAACCGGTTCTCGGCCTCCGCGGCGAGGGCCGGCGAGATCTCGATGCCGAGCGGCAAAACGTCATCCGGCAGGGACTCCGCGTTCCAGCCGCGGGAGCAGCCCAGATCGAGCACTCTTCCCCCGCGAAGGTAGCGCGCGCAGAGGGTTTTCAGCTTGTTTCGGCGCATCAAGGCCCGGGCCAGGCGACCGATCGCGGCGAGCCCCCGTCGCAGGATCTTCTCGACCGGCGACTGCCGGCGCAGGCGTCTCTCGCGTTCCTCGAAGAAGGTCTTGTCCCAGGCGAAGTCGTGGGCGAGTGCCGCGTAGTCGGGCGGATTCTGGAGGAACACGAAGCCGCACCGCGGGCAGCGCGCCAGGCGCCACGGAGGCTCAGCCTCGATCGGCGCCTCGAGCAGCGCATCCGCCGCGTCGGCGTCGCAGAGAGGGCAGCGCCGGAGCCCTTCCATCGCCGGATCTCAGGCCGCCGGCTGCCGCGCGCTCGCGCTCATGCCCCTTCGGCTCTCACGAGCCCTTGATGAAGAGCGGAATCAGGACGTTCGGAATGAAGTCGACGAGGAAGTGCGCCGTGACGTTGATCCAGAGGTTCCTCGTCTTCAGATAGACAGCGGTGAGAACGGCGCCCGTGAAGAGGGCGATCAGGATTCCCGCCCAGCCCTGGCGGTAGTGGACCACCGCGAAGAGGAGAAGCGGCAGGCCCGCGGAAACGAACCGGCTGCTCGAGATCGCCTCGAGGCGCTCGATCGCATAGCCGCGATAGAAGAATTCCTCGACGAAGCCCGCGCGCATGACCACCAGCAGCACGACCCACCGAGGCAGCCGGCCGAACGCGAGGGCATCCGAGCTCTCGAAGGCGACGGGAAGGTTCAGCAGGTGGATGACGCCGAAGGCGAGCGCGAGGGCCGCCGCGACGCCGAGAAGCGAGATCAGGACCCAGAGGGCCGTGTTCCCGGCCCGGGGGCGCGCCAGCCCGACCGAGGACCAGGGCAGACGTTCTCCGAAACGGATGATCAGCGCGAGCACTCCGGCCATCGCGAGAATCATCAGCTCCCGAAGGGTCACGTTGAATGTCGTGATCTCGGGCCGCGCCACCCGGTAGAGCGCGAGGAAGACGGGCCCCAGCAACAGCGCGACCACGAGACCGATCGCGGTCCACGCCCGGCTCCCCGTTTGGGTCGTCGTCATCGAGTCTCCTCTCTCGGCCCGAGAGGGCCAGCCGCCGGTTTCGCCCCGAGATGAAATCCGAGGAAACGGAGAACTTCCCGGATTATCTCGCGAGAAGTCTCGCTGTCGTCCAGGAGGTCGAAAGCGTGCGGCGCCGGGGTGTGATTGACGAAGCGCACGGGCAGGTTTTCGGCGACCGCGGCGGCCAGGAATCGGTCGAGGGCCTCGTTCAGGCCCGGAAACCGATCCTGTCCCGACCGCGCGAGAAAGAGCGGAGTGCCTCGCGCGAGATCCGAGACGGGCCTGCCGGAGCCGGGGTTGGCGAAGCCGAATTGCCGGGCCATGTCCGCCACGCCGGTCGAGCCTCCGAGGTCGAGCGTCACCCCGTACAGGAGGGCGGCGCAGGCGAAGGCGGCCTCCGGCCGCATCAGGGCCGCGAGCGCAAGCGGCACGTTGCCGGAGTTTGCCCACAGGGCGATCCGGCCGGCATCGATGCCGAGCGTGGCCGAGTGTGCCTGCAGGTAGTCGAGAAGCGCCTCCAGGTCTTCGCGCGGCTCGCGATTCTCGTACGCGATCGCCACCATACCCGAGGCGGCAATCAGCTGTGCCCAGGAGACGGTCGACCCCACCTCCTTGAACTTGCAGCCGAGGAACCGCTCAACCCCCGGATCCGGGTAGCCCGCCACGATCACGACCGCAGGCAGAGGGGTCGCGGGCCGGACTCCGGGAGAGCCATAGAGATCCATCGTGCGCAGCCCCGCCTCCGTCTCGCGGAAAGGCAGGTCCCGGACGACGGCGACGGTCTCCATGCCGGGCAAGCGATACACCGCTCTCTTGCGGGAAATGGGATCTTCCGGCCTGTCCTGGCTCATCCGTGATTCCCTCCGAGGCCCCTTTGAAAAAACGAAAGCCGCCGGGCAGGGCCTGCCGCGACGGCTTCTCGTCAGACTTCGCTGACGAATGCATTCTGCCTCGCCGGGCGCCACCGGCGCAAGCGGCGGGCAAAGCCCCGTCAGCGAGCCAACGAAGGGTCGCCCAGGCGGCGCTCCGAGAAGGGCTCGACCGAGGGCTTTTCAAGAAACGCGACGATCTCGGCCGCGGGGAGCGCGGGCGGCACCAGCAGGCCCCGCGCGACGAATTCGTGGAACATCTCTCCCCAGGGCATGACCGTCTCAGGCAGACTCCGGGCCGAGGCCTGCATCGGGGTATCCACCGCCCCGGGCTCGTAGCTCAGAACACCGGCGTCGTGCCGCGAGGGCGCGTGCGGCGCGGGGGTGGTCCACTCCGAGGCCAGCACCATTCCGGCCATCCTCAGCGCGGCCTTGCTGCTTCCATAGGCGGCCAGGCCCGGAAACGCGCGGGTGGCGGCCCCGGAGGAGACGTTCACGATCCGAAGTGCCGCCCCGGCCGGAGCCAACCGGCTCACGAGCGACATCAGAAAGACCGGGGCCACCACGTTGACGGCGTCGAGGCGAGCGAGCGCGCCGGGATCAAGCCGCTCGGCCGTGCCGACCAGGTCCGGGCTCGCCGCGTTGTTGACCAGCCCCAGGCGCCTCCACGGGCGGGAGCGGAGGCGCGGCGAAAGCTCGGCGTCCGCGAGTGCCGTCAGCGCCGCGACGTCGGAAAGATCCATCGAGCGGTGCGTGTATCTCGGATCCTCCCACGACACGGCGCGGCGCGCGAGGCCGATGACCGTCCAGCCGAGCTCGACCAGCTGCCGAGCGACCGATTCCCCGATGCCGGAAGACGTGCCGGTGACGAGGGTGAGGCGGTCGGGCTCGGAATCCCGCGGCCTCATGATCTCGCAGCGGGCGCCTTCGAACGAGCCCGCGCGCCGAAAGCCATACGAGCCTCCCGGAGCCGCCGGATTCCATCCCCGATCCGGCCGAAGACGGAAGCTTACGGCAGGGACGCCGTCTCCCCCGGAAGAGCGCGCAGGCGCGGTCCGGCGGGAGCCACGCGGCCAGGATCGCCCGCCGCCACCGCCTCGCGCGTGAGCGGAATCTCGATCGTCACGCGGCATCCGCCGGAATCGCGGGTACCCATCTCGAACCGATGCCGGCCCGGATAGAGCGTTTCCAGGCGCTGGCGCGTGTTTCGAAGTCCGATCCCGGGCCGGACGGCCGCCTGCGCGGAGGCGACGCCCGGCCCGTCGTCGTCGACCAAGAGCGTCAACCGCCCGCCCTGAGCGGACGCCCGTACCCGGATACGCCCGCGCCCGGCGCGCCCGCGCAAGCCGTGCTTGATGGCATTCTCCACGAGCGGCTGCAGCAGGAACCCCGGTACGTCGGCGTCGCGAACCGCTGGATCGACGTCGAATGCCACGTCGAGACGATCCCGGAAGCACATCCGCTCAATCCCGAGGTAGAGCTCGAGGATCGAGAGTTCCCGTTCGACAGTCACGAGCTGGCTCGGATCCGTTTCCAGGCTCGCCCGCAGAAGGTCGCCCAGCCGCTCGACCATGCGGCGGGCTCGGAACGAGTCGGTGCCGATCAGCGCCAGGATCGAGTTCAAGGTGTTGGCCAGAAAGTGCGGGCGCAACTGGGCCTGCAGTGCATTGAGCCGGGCTTCGGTCAGGGCGCCGCGGAACCACTCCCGGGACTCGATCTGTCGGACGCGCAGCCGGTGGCCGACGAGGGCGGCGAGCACGAACCCGAGCGCCGTCAAGGCGCGGAACCACGAGGTCTGGTAGAAGCGCGGATCCAGGCGGATCGGCAGACTCGCGCCGGCCTCGTTCCACAGGCCATCCTCGTTGCAGGCGATGACGTGGAATCGGTAGCGGCCAGGCGGGAGGTGCGTGTAGTACGCGGTGCGGCGGGCGCCCGCTTCCGTCCAGCGGGGCTCGAGACCCTCCAGACGGTAGCGAAACCGAACCGCGCCGGGATTGGAGTAGTTAAACGCCGTGTAGCGAAACTCGAGGTCGTTCCTGCCCGGCGACAGGCGCGCACCGCCGGAGGTCTCCAGCGTCTCGCCCGACGCGAGAACCTCTTCGATCACGACGGGGGGAGGCACGCGATTCACCTCGATGCGTGTCGGGTCCGCCATGGCGAGGCCCTTGACCGTGGCGAACCACAGGCGACCATCGCGGCTCCGGCAGACGCCGTGCTGCGCGTTGTTGCACTCGGCGGACCGCATGCCGCTTGCCGTGTTGAAGGCGACGGGGTGGATCTGGCCCGCGGTCGTGTTGGCCGCGGCGAGTTCCGCCTGCTGGATACGAAACACGCCGCGGTTGCTGGTGAGCCAGAAATAGCCACGGCCATCCTCGACGATGCGCTGCACCGCGTCGTGGAAGAGTCCCTCCTTCTGGCGGTACGTCGTGAATTTTCCGTCGCGGAAGCGCGAGAGGCCGCCCCGCGTGGAAAACCAGTGCGCACCCTCGGAATCCTCGTAGATCGAGATCACGATGTCGTGCGCGAGCCCGTCCCGGGCCGTCCACGACGTGAAGGAGCCGTCGCGCAGCCGGGCCACTCCCCCGCCGAACGTGCCCACCCAGAGGCTGCCCTCCCGATCCTCGTAGAGCGAGAAGATCTGTTCACTCGGCAGCCCGTCCTTGACGTGGTACGTCCGGAAGACTCCGTTCTCATAACGCGCCAGGCCGTTGCCGGCGGTGCCGACCCAGAGGGCGCCACGACGGTCCACGCAGAGAGACGTGATCCAGGCGCCCGGAAGACCCTGCGCCGAAGACAGGAAGGTCAGGTGGCCGTGGGAGAGGCGCGCGAGACCCGCCCCCTGGGTCCCGATCCAGAGGTCGCCGCGCGGGTCTTCGGCAATCGCGAGAACCGTCGTCGGCAGACGCGTCACGTTCTCGAAACCCGGCCGGCCCGGCCGCATCCTGTCGAGGCTTCCATCCGCGGAGCCGGCCCAGAGATTGCCCTCGTGGTCCTCGAAGACGGTCCAGACCTTCTCGTCCGACAGGCCTTCGCGCCGGGTGTAGTTGACCACGCGCTGGCTCTTGAGCCTGTTGAGACCCCCGTCGGTCGTGCCGACCCAGAGGCTCCCCTCGCGATCCTCGTACAGCGAAAGAATCCGATCGGAGGACAGCCCGCTCGAGGCCGAGGAACGCGTGAAGCGGCCGTCTGCAAATCGGTAGAGGCCGTCGCCCGTGCCCACCCAAACGACGCCCTGCCGGTCCCGACACAGCGCGCGGGCCATCCCTTTGCGCAGCCCCTCTTTTTCCGCATACAGCCGCGAGGCGCTCCGGCCCACGTGCACGAGTCCGCGGCCCGTTCCGACCCAGAGCTCCCCGGCGCCGTCGCCAGTGATCGCGAGAGGCGTGCCGGGGAACCCCTCGCGGACCGAGCGGAGCTCGAGCTTGCCCGCCGACAGGTGCGCGAGCCCGTAGGGGAGCCCGAACCAGAGCCCGCCCGCCGCGTCCTCGTAGAGCGCCCGGACGCGATCGCGCGGGAAGCCGTCCCGCTCGCCGAGCAGCGTCAGCTTTCCGTCGCGAAAGCGCGAGAGGCCCTCGCTCGAGCCGATCCAGAGCGTGCCGTCCCTCGCCTCGAGAAGGGATCCGATGAGGGCCCGTTCGAGGTCCGTCCCCCCGCCGACCGACTCGAAGCGTCCGTCGCGAAGGCGCGCGAGTCCCGTCAGCGTTCCGATCCAGAGCGTGCCGTCCCGGGTCTCGACGAGATTCTGAATCCAGTCGTCCTTGAGCGCCGGGGTGTTGCGGGTGTCGAACACGGTGAAGCGCACGCCGTCGAAACGCGCCAGGCCTTCCTGGGTGCCCAGCCAGAAGTAGCCGTCCCGGCTTTGGAGGATGGCTTGAACCGAGTTCTGTGGAAGACCCGAGTCGCTATCCCAGACGTCGTGCCCGGATTGGGCGGTCGCTGCGAGTCCTGCACGCGACGCGAGGCAACCCGCGAGGCCTGCGCAGAGGAGAAGCCGCCAACGGGCCCAACACCGACTGGACCGGCCGCCGGTCGTCACACGGGTCTCCCTTTCGATACGCAGCCAGCTCCCACCGAGACCGCTTCTGAGAACAGCAAACCGCGCGCCCGCATGAATTCACTCCAGGAAGGGACGAACGGTGACCGGTGGGCGACGAAAGGCCACTCCTCGAGGACAGAGGGTTTCGGTGAAAAGCCCCGATCTCCAATTCCTTGAAGCAAGATTCAGACTCCCGAATGCCGGCTATTCAGTGTGGATCGACGCCGGTCGAAAGGTCCAGTCTCGCCAGAGTTTCCGGGACGGCCGTGGGGCGAAAGTCGGGCGTGCTGCGTCCGGACGAGCTAGGCGCGTCTTGCACTCTTCTCCTGATTGAATCGCTCGGAGGCGCCCCGCGCAATGGAGAGCGTCTTCCACCCCGGCCCCGCCCAGTGTTTGGCGAGCAAGACGATCTGGCCGGCGTGTTCCGCGTAATGGGTGAGCTGGCGGTGGATGGCCCGAACGACCGTGTGCGCCTCGCCGCGAATGAGAACCTCTCGTGCGAGGTCTTCCGCGCGGAGAGCACCGAGGGCGTCGAAGAGCACACGCCATCCCGCCTCCCACCGCGCGGTCAGGTCCTCGCGTGAGTCCTCCGGCGCGATCTCGAATTCCGAGTCGCGCCGGCGATCGGGTTTCTCGCCGTCGGAGGTCAGGAAGCCGGTCCACCGGGAACGCAGATTCCCGGATACGTGTTTGACGAGCATGGCGACGCTGTTGGAGTCCGGATCGAGAGCCGCGAAGAATTTCGCGTCGGAGACCTGGGCCATGGCCTTCTCGGCCAGGCGCTTGATGCCGCGGAACTCCCGGCTCGCTTCCTCGAGGAAAAGGCCGCCTCCAGCCGCACCCGTCGTCGCGTTCCCCACGGACGGGAATAATAGCCCTCGACGGGGCCGTCTCCGAATCCCCTGGGAGGGGCTAGAATCCCCATTCCAGCACAGGGGGGCCCCCATGCCCCTTCCGGAAACTCGCGGCTCGGCGCTCGAGCTCACGTTCGAGGGCTTCGTTCAGGACGAAGAAGAGTACGGGAGCGGTCCGGACATCATGGTCTCGCGCGTCTTCTTCTGGATTCGACAGCGAAAGGAGCCAGGCGGAAGCGATTTTCGCCGGGACCTCGAACGCCTGTCGGGAAACCGTTTTGCAAGAGCGCGAATCGAGCCGCCGCCGGAATACACCGGGCCGATGCTCCACGCCGATCTGCATCAGAGGGTGGGGGACGACTTCCAGTCGGGACGAATCGACGTCGGCCCTCCCGTGGGTTACAGCGACCCGTTCCCTCAGGATGCGTTTGCGAAGGCCGCCGTCGAATACTTCCGTAGCCGGACGAGCGATTCCGGCGCGATGATTCGACTCGAGGAAGGCAAACCTCTGCGCGGCGGACCGCGGGAGACGGCGCACGTCCGCCTGCGCCACAACGTCGAGGCCTCGCGACAGACGGTCTACCTGGACGCGCCGCCTTCGTTTCCTTCGGGGCCGAGCTAGGAACCGGCGCCTAGTTCGCCGCTGCAGCCTTCGCGTCTTTCGCGTACCTGTCGTACCACGCGATGGAGCGCTCCAGCCGGTCGCGGAGATAGCTCGGCTTGGTGAGGCCGTGGTACTGCCCCGGGTAGATCACGAGCTCGGTCGGCACCCCGAGGCTGCGCAGCGCCTGGTACATCTGCTCGGAATTCAGAAGCGGGACATTGAAATCCGATTGCCCGCAGAGAAAAAGCGTCGGTGTCCTGATCCGATCGGCGTGCAGGAACGGAAAGGAGACCCGCTGGAAGTTCTCGGAATTCTTCCAGGGCGTACCGAGCTCCATCTCATACTCGCGGATGTACTGGTCCGTTCCATAACCGGCGAACATGTTGGAGATGCTGGCCCCACTCGTGGCCGCCTTGAAACGCGTGTCCTGGGCGATGACGTAGTTGGTGAGCATCCCGCCGTAGCTCCAGCCTCCCACGGCCAGTCGGTCGGGATCCGCGATGCCGCGGCGCACGGCCTCGTCCACCGAGGCGATGACGTCCTGCGCATCGAGGTGTCCCCAGTCGGCCCAGATCGCGAGGGAGAACTTCTCCCCCCGGCCCGAGCTGCCGCGGGGGTTGTTCGCGAGCACCGCGTAACCCTTTGCCGCCAGAATCTGCCAGTCGAGTTCGAAGGAATAGTCGAACTGGGAAACCGGGCCTCCGTGCAGGCGCAGGACGGTCGGAAGCCGCCGCCCGGAGGAAGCGTCCGGAGGCTCGACGAGGAACCCGTGAATCTCCGTACCGTCTTTGCTCGCAAAGCTCGTGTCCTTGACCTCGGCCAGGCGCACCTCCGACAGCCAGGCGTCGTTCTGATGCGAGATGCGGCGCAGCTCGCTCCCCTCGACGGCGAAGACCTCGTCGGGCTGGTCGGGAGCGGAACCGAGCACGGCCACCTTGCCGCCCGGCCCGACCGAGATGCCCGAGATCACGCGGCGGCCGCCGACCAGTTGCTCGATCGCGCCGCCCCCGACCGGGATCCGCGCCAGGTTCTGCGCCCGATCGTCCTCGATGACGAAGAGGATGGCGGACCCATCGGCGGAAAAGCGCGGCTCAAGCACATTGCGGTCGAGGCTCGCCGTGAGGACCCGAGCCGGGCCCCCCGCCGCCGGGACGACGGCGAGGTGGCGAACGGCGTAGTAGATGAGCTTGTCCGGACCACCCTGGTGGTAGGCGATCCACTTGCTGTCCGGGCTCCAGGCAGGGCGCGTCTCGTAGTCCGGCGCGTTGTCGGCACCGTCGTAGGCCGTGAGCTGCCGCTCCCTGGCCCCCGCCCTGGGCTCGATCGAGAAAATGTCCCAGTTGTCGGTGCGGTCCATGTCCGGGGCCCGTTTGCTGACGAAGGCGATGGCCGTTCCGTCGGGCGACCAGGCGGGGAGCAGTTCGTTGGCCGTTCCCGACGTGAGCGCCTCCGCGCGGTGGCTCTCGCGATCGACAAGATACAGATGGCTGCGGCGTCTGGTCAGATACCCGGTGATGTCCTCCTTGAACTGGAAGCGGTCAATGACAATCGGCTGGGCCGTCTTCTTCTTGGAGCCTTCCGTTTGCGCCGCCGTGTTGGGATCGGGGTCCCCGACGACGGCCACCAGGCGGTTTCCGTCGGGTGACCAGTCGTAGTCCTTCACGCCTCCCTTGAACTCCGTGACCTTCTCGGCCTCGCCGCCGACCCGCCGCATCACCCAGAGTTGGTCCTCGTCGTTCTCGTCGCCGCGGTCCGAGAGAAAGGCGAGGAACCTGCCGTCGGGGCTCCAGCGCGGGTTCGATTCCGAATCCTTGCTCGTTGTCAGGCGGACCGTCTGCGATCCGTCCCAGCTCGTCATCCACAGGTCGCTGTCGCGAGAGTCCGCCTTGGTATCCCAGACCGAAACCGCGTAGGCGACCCAGGCGCCGTCCGGCGAGATCTGCGGGTCGCTGACCGCCCGGAGGCGCGCCATGTCGTCGAGGGCGATCGGCCGGCGCTCCGCGGCTGGAGACGCCGCGGGAAGAACGAGGGTCGCCGCCAGTACGAGCAGGACGCGAGATCGAAGACTCACTGGGACCTCCTCTGTTTCAAGTGAGAGCGGGGACCGCCACCCGGATGGTCCGATGCCGGTCGATCCAGTAACCCCAGGCCACGAATAGCCAGCCCGCCAGCCCGGTCCAGGCGAGCGCACGCTCGCTCGGCGGCGGGGGGCCCAGAAGCGAGGCGAGCCAGATTGCGGGAAGCAGCAACAGCAGGCTCCAGAGGGCCCACGCGCCGATCGCGTCCCGTGCGCGCGTCCTGCGCAGGTAAATGGCGGCCCCTGCGCCATAGAGCCCGACCTCCGCCGCAAGCGTGCCGGGCAACGAGTTCCAAAGGCCGAGGCCGACGTACGGCCCGTGCGGCAGGACGGGCAGGTCGGGACGGTGCGTGACCAGATCGAGCACCCAGTGACTCACGACCCCGGCGGCAAGCAGAAGCGCGGCGGCAGCCGATCGCCGCGCGAGATAGAAGATCAGACCGAACAGGATTGCCCAGAGGCAAAGCGCGAGGAGGCTGTGGCTGATCGGATAGTCCCGGAAGTCGAGGTGGCTCACCCTCATGATGTTCGGAGCGACGAGCACGTGCTCCAGGCCGAGCAGCAGCAGGATCGGCCAGAGAGCGTCGGCAAGCTGCACCGAGAGAAACAGGGTCCCGAGGGAGACCCGGGGCGCCACGGCCTTGCCGGCCATTCCCAGCCCGAAGTGCCCGATGAACACGCGAACTCCGTTCTTTTCCTTCCCGAGAGCGTGCATGCTCTCATCGGGCCGACGCGAAAGACAAGCGCCGACCGCCGCGGGAAACAACCCGGAGTCCCCGTGACGTATGCTTTCCGAGAGGACGCGCGGATGCTTCGCAGACCCCTGTCCCCGTGGCGAGCGCTCTGGCTCTTCGCCCTGTCTCTCGGGACGCTCGGCCACGGATGCCCGGAGAAGGACGTCGCGAGCGGCGCGGCCCCCTTGGCCACGGCGGCCCCGATTCCCGCCGCGACACCCACGCCCGGACCCGCCTTTGCCGCAACGGTACGGCCGATTCTGGAAGTCCGATGCGCGCCCTGCCACAACCCTGGCGGCAGGATGTACGCGCGCCTTCCCTTCGACGAAGCCTCCGTCGTTGCCGCGCACTCGCGCGGGGTTCGCCGGCGCCTCAAGGGCGAGGATCTCCAGGTGCTCGAGGCCTGGCTCGCGACGCTTCCCCCCCCGACGCCGGGACCCGAGCCGGCGTACTAGGGCGGCGCCCTCCCTCGCGTCCGCTTCCTCTCGTGATGGAATCCTGCCCCATGCCCCGCTTCGATGTCATTACGTTCGACTGTTACGGAACCCTCATCGACTGGGAGGCGGGGATTGCCAGAGCGTTCCTGGACTCAGCCGCCGCCGATTGCCGGCGGCTCTCGGCCGCGGAGGTCCTCGCGGCATATGGCGAGATGGAGCCCGACGTGGAGGCGGAGGCCTACCGAGCCTATCGGGAGGTCCTCGCCGAGACGGCGGTCCGCGTCGCGGCGCGCCTCGGCTGGCGCATCGACCGGGACCACGCCGGCTTTCTCGCCGAGAGTCTCGCTTCCTGGCAGCCCTTTGCGGACACGAACTCCGCGCTCGCCCGACTCTCCGGCGCGGGGTGCCGCCTCGGAATTCTCTCCAACGTCGACGACGACCTGCTCGCCGGCTCGCGGCGTCTTCTGCAGGCGAGCTTCGATCCGGTGATCACCGCGGCGCAGGTGCGCTCCTACAAGCCCGCGCCCGGACACTTCCTGGCCGCACGGCGCCTGCTGCCCGCGGCGACGCGCTGGCTCCACGCTGCGCAGAGCTACTTCCACGACGTCGTGCCGTGCAAGAACCTCGGCATCCCGGTCGCCTGGATCAACCGCAAGGCGGAGACGGGCGGCGCCGCGGGACCGCCCGACCGGGAAGTGCGGGACCTCGGAGAACTCGCCGACTGGATCGAGGAGGGGCCCGCGGCGGAGCCTCGCAGGCCCTAGGTGTCGTTTCTCAACACGTTGTTCACAGCCAGGGCGGGCCATGCGGACCCCCTCTCCCGGCGGGAGAGGGGAATTCTCAGCCTGGGGACTCTTCAGAGGGGGCGGTAGGGTGAACAACGTCTTGAGAATTCACACCTAGGGAGAGCCCGGGCCGGAGGCGCCGCTACTTTGCCTTCCGACTCGTTTCCTTCTTGCTCTTCCTCTTGATGTCCTGCCGGTGCGCGCGCTCGTAGGTCTGGATGTCCTTGAAGCGCCCCTTGGAGTCTCGCACGGCGTAGAGCTTCTTTCCGGCGACGCTGCGGTGGGTGGTTCGTCTGGCTGCCATGCCTGTCCTCCTCTGAAAAAATCTGGCCTGCCGGATTCTAGCCCCCGTCCGGCGCGGAACATCCGCGTGGAGGTCTGCGTACCTGCAGGAAGGAAGAGCGTCGGCATGGCCGGCGGAGAGGAGAGTTCATGCGAGCACGAAAGGCGGTGGGGGCGATCCTCCTCGGGGTGGGGGCCCTCCTGTGCGGGGCTGCGGCGCTCGGCGCGGCCGAGGTAACCCGGACCCTGAAGGCGGAGCTTTCCGGAGCGGATCTGGCGAACTTTTCGGTCGAGAACCTCGTGGGCACGATGCGGGTGTCGGCGGGAGTCGAAGGCTCGGTGACCGTGGTCGCCACCGTCCACGCCGAGAAGCAGGCGCTCGCCGATGGCGTCCGTCTCGAAAGGATGTCCGGAGAGGGCGGGATGGCGACCCTGCGGGTGCGCTATCCGGAAAACGTCACGCGAATCCGCTATCGCGCTCCGGTCGACGAAGACACGATTCAGATCTCGCTCGGCCTTCTCACGTTCTCCTCGAGCGCCTACGACTACGACGGGCGCACCTACCGGGTCTCGCCGGGGCACGGGAAGCGCCTCTGGACCGACCTCGAGATCCGCGTGCCGGGCCGCCTGACGCAGGCGCGTTTCCAGAACCTCGCAGGCCTCGTCGAAGCGCAGGGCGTGGAGGGAAGGATTCGCTTCGATGTCGCCAGCGCCGACCTGCGGCTCCGGCGGCTCGCGGGAGAGATCGCGGCAAACGGCTCCTCCGGCGACACGCACGCGTCGGAGATTCGGGGCCGCTGGGAATCGCACTTCTCGAGCGGCGATTGCTTTCTCGACGGCTTCGACGGCGACTCGCTCTCGGTTCGCACGAGCTCCGGCGACGTGCGCGCGAGCGGCGTTCGCGCCCGGCTGGCCAGGACCCAGACGAGCTCGGGCAACGTCCGGCTGCGGCGGGCCGACCTCGAGGAGTTCCGCGGCGACGCGAGCTCCGGCGACCTCCTCGTCGAGGCCGAGGGAAACCGCCTGAAGGTCTTCGATGTCGAGACCTCAAGCGGCGACGTGGTTCTCCGGCTGCCTGCCGAGGCTTCCTTCGAAGCGGCGGCCGACCAGTCGAGCGGCGACATGAAGGTCGCCTTCTCCGACGGCACCGAAACCCGCCGCCATCACAAGCTCGTCGCCTATACGCGGGGGACCGGAGGCACGCGAGTCCGAGTGGACACCTCGAGCGGCGACCTCGTGATCGCTCCCCGCTGACGGACTCCCGATTCCGAACGGGTCAGATTCCGAGCAGGTAGACGTCCAGATCGGGCGAGAGCCCGATGCGGCGGTCGTGGCGGCGACGGCGCTTGGCGAAGGCACGCCGGTCCCCGGCCGCGCGCTCCTGCGCGCCCGGGCCTTTGGTGCCGACGCGCCTCTCGGGCCCCGTGCGCCGGGCCAGCCCCATCCGGCGCTGGAGCTTTCTGCGCTCCGGGGAGGCCGGGTTCAAAAGGATGCCTTCACCCGGAACGGGAGAAACCACGAAAAGCCTCTTCACGCCTTCCTCCCGCTCCCTATCGGGCGCCGGCCCGCTTCGCTCCGCCCTTGATCTTGTGCAGGGCCTTGCCGAGCTTCACGTTGACCACACTGTCCCGCGAGAGAAAACGAATCGGCGGCGGCCGCCGAACGCCCATGTCGTCGCGCAGTTTCAGGAGACCCCGGTGATCCGGCGTCACGCGCAGGCCGATCTCGAGCGCCTCGACCGCCTTCTTGCGCGAACCGGAGAGCAGGTAGAGCTGAGAAAGGCTCCAGTAGATGTGAGGGTTGCGCTTGTCCGAAGCAACCGCCTTCAGGCAGAGCTCCAACCCTTCCTTCAGGCCCTTGGTGTGCCCCAATGCGAGCGCGTAGCTGGCGAGAATGCCCGTCGGAACCGACAGGTCCCGCTTGCTCTGGCGATCGCAGTACTCCGACAGGAATTCCCGTGCCTGCGGATAGCGCTGCAACTTCAAGGCATCCCGGCCGCGCTTGAGCAGTTCCTCATCGTCCAACCGATCCATTTCGACCATCGAGACGGCCTCCATCATAGGAAGAGGAAAGCCGATTCTAACCCCAGGACCCCCCAGGCGGGGTCGGCTCCAAGGTGCCATGGGGTCCTCTCGAAAGTGGCCCTGCGGGGAACCCGGGGGGGTCGCCTACCCCGCCCGGCCAGGCATGGCCCGGAAGTATTCGGCTGCGCGACCGTCGACCTCCTCCGCGGTCAGCGACTCGCGCGCCGTCGCCAGAGCCCAGACGTGGCCAAAGGGATCCACGAGCTGGCCGTAGCGATCGCCGTAGAAGGCATCACCCAGAGGCATCTTGACTCGGGCGCCGGCGGAGACGGCCTGTCGGAAGGCCTTCTCGACGTCCTCCACGTAGAGCTCGAGGATCACGCTGGAACCCTCAAGAGTTTCCGGGCTGCGGGTTTTCGGTCCCGTCTCGTAGCGCTTGTAGACCTCTTCCGGCATCCCCATGTTTTCTTCCGACACGAGTAGGCAGGAGTCGGCGACCTGCAACTGCGCGTGCAGGCCCGGCCCCCCGCCGGGAATCGCGGACCGGTACAGCACCTCGGCGTCGAAGGCGTGCCGATAGAAGTCGATCGCCCGATCCAGGTTGCGAACGATCAGGTGGGGCGTGATGCGCCGGTCGACCGGACGCGCGGCTCGAATCGCCATCGGAAACCTCCTGCGCCGATCCCGGGTCCGGCGCACGCCTTCTTATAAACCGGATCGCCGCCGACCCTTACGACTTCATGAGACCGGACGGCGGGTCTCGACGACGCAAGACGCGCCGGCAGGAGTGAGGCTTCTAGCGGGAGGAAGGCCGGGGGGCGGGCGCGGGAGGCGGCGCGAGGATCGGGAAGCCGTTGGGCCCGACGGGATTGGGGGGCGGACTTCCCGGAAGCAACGGGAACCCGTTCGGACCGACGAGCGCGGGCGGGGGAGATCCCGGATGAGGCGGCCGGACAGGCGGGACCCAGCAGGCGAAGCAGTCTCCGTAGTACCCGGGATAGCCCTGGTCGTAGGTCGCGCTCGGGGCGCCGCTGCCGGAGTTTGCCGGGACGCTCGGTCCGCTGGACTGTCCCTCGCCGGTCGGGCCGAGCGCCACGACGCCGCCGTCCCCCTGCACGGTCGGCGCGGTCGTTACGGCGATGCCAAGGACGTCCTCGGCCGCGATGCTCATGTAAACGCCGTCCGGGTAGCGGTGGAAGAGATAGACCCGTCCCTTGCGCACGGGAGCGTCCGCCGAGAGGATGCGTGCGTTGCCCCTCAATTCGATCAGGCGCAGCGTCTGCGCGGAAACGGCCTTGGCCGGGGTCGGGCTCGGCGGAGCCGAGCTCACGGGTGCCCCCGACAGCGACACCAGAAGCCAGAGAGCCGCAGAAACGTCCATAGGGATGACACACAAGTATATGCCGCCGCCCCCCGGGGGATGGCCGCCCGAGGCGTAACATTCACCGACCGTGATGGATAGCGTTCCCCCGCCGGAGCCGCGGGCAGGCCTCGCCCCCGTGGACTTCGGACGCCGCCGGCGCGCGCGGAGAGGCCTGTGGATCTATTTCACGGTTCTCGCCGCCGGCTCGGGGTTGCTCGAGTTTCTGTTGATCCGGACAGGCGACCCCATCCAGAAGCACATGGGCTTGGTCTCGCTTCTCATGTGGACACCGGCCTTCGCCTCTTTCGTCGCGCGGATTTCCCTCCGGGAGGGGATTCGTGATGTCTCGTTTCGATTCGGAGGCAGAGAGGGCGGCCGCGCGCTCCTGCTCGCCTGGCTCTATCCGCTCGCGGTGGGATTTGCCGCCTACGGGCTGGCCTGGATCAGCGGTCTGGCCGCCTTCGCGCCTCCCGAGAGCGCGCGACTGGGCACGGCGGGCCTCTCGTCGGCGGCGCGGTTCGCGGCTGTCCTCGGCCTGAACCTGACGGTCGGAGCCGCCGTGTCCTCCCTCTTTGCGGCGGGCGAGGAGATCGGATGGCGGGGCTACATGCTCACGCGCCTGATCGATGTGGGCATCGAGCGGCCCGTCCTGGCGAGCGGAATCCTCTGGGGCGCCTGGCACGTCCCGCTGATCCTGAGCGGCCAGTACGCCTCGAGCCCGAAGCCGGGCCTCTCGGCGGCGCTCTTTCTCGCCGACATCGTGGCCTTCGCGTATCTTGCCGCGCGGATTCGCCTCGAGTCGGGCAGCGTTTGGCCTGCGGTGCTCCTCCACGGCTCCTGGAACACGTTGATCCAGGGCGTTTTCGACACCTCCACGAAGGGAAGCACGCTGCTCATCGGAGAATCGGGAATCTTCGTTGTCGCCTTCGATATCCTCTTCGTTCTCGCGCTGACTCGCGGCACCTGGCAGATCCGGCGGTCACCGCAGGAGGCGCCCCGGCCGCTCCGTGGCCTCTCTGCCTGAAGCGCTGCGGGTGGGCGTAGGATGCGGGAGACCAGGAGGCGATCGATGCCCAGGCGAGCCGGCACCGCGCAGCCACGGATGAGCGACGCGGCCGTCCGCGCGAAGACGGGAAAGACGTGGCCCGAATGGATGGACGCCCTCGACCGCGCAGGCGCCGCGGCCCTGACCCATTCCCAGATCGTCGCGCACCTGAAGGGCGAGTATCGCCTGACGGACTGGTGGTGTCAGATGGTCACCGCAAGCTACGAGCAGGCCCGCGGCCTGCGCGGAAAGCACGAGAAGCCGTCGGGCTACGAGGTCGGCGTGAGCAAGACGATCGCGGCTCCCCTCTCGCGGCTCTTCCGAGCCTGGGAGGACCGCAGGATTCGCGACAAGTGGCTCGAGGATCCGGGCTTCGTCATCCGAAAAGCCACGCCCGGCAAGTCGTTGCGCATCACGTGGGTGGACGGCAAGACCAGCGTCGATGCGGGGTTCTACGCCAAGGGCGACGGCAAGAGCCAGATCTCCGTTCAGCACGGAAGGCTCGGCAGCGCCCGGGAGGCGGAGCGCCTGAAGACCTACTGGTCGGCGCAGCTCGGGAAGCTGAAGGAAATGCTGGAAGGCTGAGGCTGGCACGCGAATGAGACGGACGCCTCTGGTGCTTCTCGCCCTGGCGCTCGTGCTGCGGGCCGCCCCCGCGCCGGCCCAGAGCGCGGTTTTCGCGGTGCGACACGCCGAGAAGGCGTCGGAGGCGAGCGATCCGGCGGTCCCGCTCTCGGAAGCCGGACGCCGGCGCGCGCAGCGGCTGGCCGAGATCCTCCGGGACTGCGGCATCACCGCCATCTACACGACCGACACCGTTCGCACGCGCGCGACGGCGGAGCCTCTGGCGAGAGCGCTCCATTTGACGCCGCGGATCTACGAAGCGAAGGACGCCTCGGGCAAGCCGACGCCGGCTCCGCTGCTCGAGCTTCTGCGGCAGGAGCCGCGGGCCGTGGTCCTGGTCGTGGGCCACTCGAACACCGTCCCGGAGCTGCTCACGGCCCTCGGCGCGCCGAAAAAGGTCGAGATCGTCGATTCCGAGTACGACGATCTCTTCCTTCTCGTGCCGGAGCCCGGGGGCAAGGCCGTGTTCCTGCGGATGCGCTACTAGCCTACCCCCGCGCGCTACTTCCTGCGGATGTAGGTCCCGTCGAAGGAGACCTTCCAGGTCTTGCCGCCGTCGGTCGAGGATTCCCAGAGCTGGCGCACACGGTCGGGATCACCGCCGATTCTCGCCCAGGTGATTCGCTCGACGGCCGCTTCCTTGCCCGGGCCGCGATGGGTGCCGGAAAGGACCATCCGTCCCTCCCGAAATTCGCCGTCGAGCAGAAGCATGCTGCCGCTCGAATCCACCCAGGTCTGGTGCCATTTCTTCGCGTCGGCATCGTAGATGTTGAAGCTCTTTCCGCTCAGGCCGCGCGCGCCGTTCCAGTTCTCCAGAAGGACGCAGCCGCCGAGAATGCTCTGGATCTCGCTCGAGCCCGCCGTCTGGTCCTTCGGGTTGACGACGTTCCAGCTTCCGAGCCAGAAGTCGAACTGGCGGTTCTCCGGAGCGATGCAGGGCTTCGGAGCGGGCGTCGGCGAAACCGGTGCTGCCTGCTGCGCGGCCGCCCCGAGCGGGAGGATCAGGAGGGCGGTCGCGGTCACGGCCAAGGTGATCGATCGTCGCATCGGGCTCTTCTCCTTCCGTGGGCAACCTTAAGGGGCCGGCGGCCCGATCGCTACCACAATCCTGCTCGGGAGGGACCGGCGGCGCTCAAGTCGTGGCGATCGGCCGCACCAGGATTCGTCCGCCGTGGCGCAGGTGCGGGCACTGACGGGCGATCGCGAGCGCCTCGTCGAAGCTGGAGGCGCCCACGATGAAGAATCCCCGAATTTCCTCCTCCGGGACCGGCGGGGCGCCACCGGCCGCGCCTCCGAGCGTCGCCGCCCGGTCTTCGAGCTTCTCGCCGCGGACGAACCGACCCCCTTCCGCGAGGCTCCGCGCCCAAGCGCGATACTCGGCGACGCGCCCGGCCTCTTCATCGGGCCTTTCCGGGAGGCGTTCCTCACCCCTCAACAGAAAGAGCGCGAAGCGCGGCCCCGGTGCGGGCTCGCCCGCAACCGGCGCCGGGAGCCGGCCCAGACCGAATCCCGCGAGCAGAAGCACCAGACCCGCCGCCACGGCCGCCAGCCGCGCCCGGGTACGCCCTCGGGCGCTCCGGATCAAGCCGCGCGCGCGCAGCACCGAAACAATCCGCTCCTCCACGTCGGACGGCGCGGATTCCGCCCGCGGCAGGCCGGACAGCAGACGCTCCCATCCCGTTGCGCCGACCCCGTCTTCCTCGTTCATGAAACGCCCTCCTTTCCTTCGGCGGGCCGCTCGCCGGAAATCCAGTCCTTGAGCCGCCGTCGCGCCCGGTAGAGCTGGCTCTTCGAAGTCCCGGGCGCGATCGACAGCAGCGCCGCGATCTCCTCGTGCGAGTAGCCCTCGATGTCGTGGAGCACGAGCACCTCCCGGTATCCGTCGGGCAGCCGCCGCACCGCACGCTCGAGATCGAGACTCGCCTCCTTGCCGGGACCCTCCCGCGGCTCCGGCGGATCCTCGGGGAGCTGCTCGAGCGAGAGCCCCCGTCCTTGGCGCACCCGAGCCGCCTCGCGCCACACGTTGAGCGCGATCCCGTGAAGCCACGTGGACAGCGCCGATTCCCAGCGAAAGAACGCGAGCGCCGAAGCGGCACGGATCCAGGTCTCCTGCAGAAGCTCCTCGGCTTCGGGCTCCCGTCCCCCGCAAATCCGCAGGAGAGAAAGGTAGAGCCTCGGGGTGTGCGCCGCATAGAGCCGGCGAAAGGCCCCCTCATCGCCCTCCTCCAGAAAGCCGGCCACGAGCTCCCGATCCTCGTTGCGCATCGTCGTCGGCTCAGTTCTTGCGGGTCAGCCGGATCTCCTCCATCCAGCGGTCGGTGCCGTCCTGATGCCACGTCCAGCGCGTGGTTGCGTGGTCGGCGTCCTCGAAGTGGAAGACCGCCCGGTCCATGTGCCCGCGGTCCCTCGAGGGCAGATTCCCGCCGTCGACGTAGACGAAGCCCACGGTCTTCCCGCCGTCTTCGAAGGTGGCTGCCTCCAGGCGCGGCTGGTTTCCGGCCACGCAGTAGTGCGTCAGGCGGAGCCGCTCGCCGTCCATTGCGAAGAGCGTCAGCATCGTCTCGCCCGGGTGCGCGTCGAACGATGTCTCGACGACCGCGGATCCCGCGGCGATCACGCGAAACGTCACGTCTTCGGCCCACCCTCGGGTGCTCACACCCCTCCAGGTCCCCTGGAGCGCCTTGAAGCGTTCGAAGGCCGCCCGGGCGGGAGCCCCGCTGGCCTCGGCGGGATCCGTAGGGTGAGGCCCGGCCAGGGCGAGAAAGAGCAGAAGCCAGAACGGGAGCATCGTTGCCTCCTTCGCGGGCAGGCCACCCTGCGCCCGCCTACCCATGAGTGCGAAGTCGGGGCGAAAAGGTTGCGCGGGAATGTCGGTCCGAGCCGGGGAAACTCAGTAGGTGAAGATGAGAACCATCGCGAGAATCAGGGCGGCGACGTAGATCCCCGCCGCCACGACGAGCCAGCGCGGAAACCCGAAGACCTGGCGGGGCTCCGGCGGGGCGGTCGAGGGCTTCGGCTTCTCGGTCTGGCGCCTCTCCGGCCCGGAATAACGGCGGCGCCGGGACGGGTCGCGCCGATCCGGACGCGCCGGCGTGGTCTTCAGAAAGGCGCCGCGGGAGCGTCGGACGACACCGGTGCTCGCGTCGGCCAGAGGATCGGTCGGCAGCTTGTCCGTCATGGTGTCTGTTGCGTCGGTCGGATGACTCTCGAAAAATTGTACACGACGGCGCGAGCCCCAGACGCGGTCACTGCGGGATCGAGGCCAGCTTCTTCTGGAGCGCCGCGACCTGGCTCTCCTGGCGCTGGCCGTCGGGAAGCGCCTCGGCTTCGCGGATCGCCTCCTCCATTGCGATTCGGGCGGACACGAGGTCCCCCTCCTCCTGGTGGATGCGGGACCGCGCCACGAGGATCACGATCTTGCGTGGGCCATACGCTTTCGAGAGCGCGCCGTCGGAGGCCAACAATGCGCGGTCGTAGTCCCGCATGGCTTCGTAAGCCAGCGCGAGTCGCGCGCTCGGGTTGTAGTCGTCCGGGAAGTCCTTTTTCGAGGCGAGCAGCATCGGAACGGCCCTCTGCGGCTGCCCGAGCTCGAGGTAGACGGTCAGTCGGTGCGAATCGAAGACGGCCCGCCCCTCGGGAGTCTTCGCCGCCGCGGCCTCCCCTTCCAGAAACGTCGCCCAATCCTGCAGTACTCTCCGGCGGCCCTCGGCATCCCGGGCCGCTTCGCGCTCGTCGGCGAGGGTTCCGTAGAGGGAAGAGAGGTCGTCGGCCGCGATGTCGGGGCGCTTCTCGGCGAGAACCCTGCGCGCGTCGGCCGTCAGGGCGGCCAGGAGGGCCGGGCGCGCGGGATCCCCTTCGCCGATCGCGAGCGCGCAGTCGAGCCCGCTCCCGGCGACATTGGCAGCCGAGGGCGAGGCGACGAGCTTCGGGAAGGCGTCCCGCGCAGTCGTCGCGCAGGAGGTCCATTGCTTCTGCCGCCGCAGGGCGAAGAGAAGCGATTCGACCGCCCGGGGATAGGACTTCCACTCCTTCGGCGCTTTGACGAGCGCGTCCCGGTAAGCTACCGCGGCCTCGGCATTCTTCTTCTCTCCGTAGAGGCGGTCCGCCCGCGCGAGAACGGCGTCCACACCCTCCGGCGTCCCGCCCACGGCGCGGAGCCCGTCATCCAGAAGCTTTTCGACCTGCTCCACCGTCGCGCCCCCTACCCAGCGGATCGCGGCGGTTTCGCTCTTCGGGTCGATGATGAAGAAGGACGGCCAGGCTTCCACCGGATACTTGCGGAGGAATTCGGCGTTGTCCTTCTTTTCCGTGTCGATCGACAGCCAGACGAACTGCCCCGCCCGTGTCGCCAGGGCCCGGTCCGTGAACACGAAGGCGCGCATGGATCGGCACGTGTGACACCAGGGCGCCCAGGCCTCGGCGAAAAGCGGCACTCCGCGCACTCGCGCGAGCGACAGGGCCTTCCCGTAGTCGTCCTCGAGGAAAGGAACCGCGGACGGAACGGGCGTTGGCGCGGGAGCCTGCCCGAGCGCTGGAGCCGCCAGCGCCACGAGGAGCACGGCACCACGCAAAGGCTTCCACGACATCGACATTCCTCCAGAAACTACCGGATCGCCGTCGCGAGCGTTTCGTGGTGCTCGCGGATCAGCCTGCGCAGGCAGGGACCGATCGCCATCGCGCTCTCGAACCCGGCGCCCGCCGCAAACGGTTCGGAGGGCACGTGAAGCACCAGCCACAGAAGGGCCTCGGTCGACAGCACCGCCCGAGTCTACGCCGGTTCCCCTTCGAAAAACTCGCGGGGCGCGGCTGCGTAACGCTGCTGGGAGGATGCCATGCCCACACGCAGGCTCATGACAGCAGGAGCGCTTCTTCTGGGAGCGGGATTCGGGCTCACCGGGGTCGCCGCCGCGGCGGAGGCCGTGCCCTGCAGGGACGATCCGGCCTACGCGAAGCTCGATTTCTGGGTCAGACGATGGGAAGTGTTCGACTCCGCGGGGAAGAAACAGGGAAACAATCTCATCGAGATAGTTCTCGCCTCCTGCGGAATCGTCGAGAACTGGACCGCGGCCGACGGCAGCCAGGGCAGGAGTCTCTTTCATTATCTGCGGTCGAAGGGCCGCTGGAAGCAGGTCTGGGTCACCGACAAGGGCTTCGTCAAGGAGAAAGCCGAACTGCTCGAGTATCCTGGGCCCGGCCTGCGCTTTCAGGGCGCGCTGCCTCACCCCCCGGGGCGACGGTGCTCGACCGCACGACGCTCTCGAGGCTCTCGGACGGTCGGGTGCGCCAGGTCATCGAGCTGTCGCGCGACGGCGGAAACACCTGGTCTTCCTGGGAGGGGATCTCCGTGCGAGTGGAAGTGGAGAAGGCCGCTGGGTATCGTTTCTCAACACGTTGTTCACAGCCAGGGCGGGTCATGCGGACCCCCTCTCCCGGCGGGAGAGGGTTGGGGTGAGGGGCGCTCCTGCCTCGGCTGCCGCCGTCCAGAATGATCGGGGCGGGCTGCCCCCCTCACCCTGACCCTCTCCCCCCAACCGGGGGGAGAGGGGAATTCTGAGCCCGGGGACTCTTCAGAGGGGGCGGTAGGGTGAACAACGTCTTGCAGGCCGGTTCCTAGAGATCGTCGGCGCCGTCGCCCCGCGCGTCCCGTTGGGTCCGCAAGGCGGTCTTCTCCTCGAGGTGGTGCCGGGCGCCGGGTTGAAGGAGACCCTGAATCCCGAGAAGGGCCGGCCCCACCCGGCCGCTGTGGATGCGGCCCGGGTAGGTGCGCCGGTAGTCGATCCAGCCCGAGCGCTCCATCCAGAGGAGGAGCCGGTCGGCCGCGAAGGCCAGGGCTGCAAGGCCCGCCCCGATCCAGAGCCATTTCACGGAGCGATTCTAGCCGGGAGAAACCTTTCAGTCGCCGGACCGTCTCCGCATCTGAGGGTACGGGAGGATTTGCATGTTCAAGAAACCGATGGCCATGGGGATCCCGATATTGGCCGCGGCTCTGGGCCTGCCGGCCGCCGGCGTCCTGCGAGCGAATGACGGACCGGAGCCCGACAAGATCATCGTCCTGTCGGACGACGGTGCAGGGGACCACGACGCCGACTTCGAAATCCTCGAGGTCCCCGAAGCGCGAGAGGCCGACGACATGGTGGTCCGTGTCGGGCACGGCGCGCGGCGGGGGTATCTGGGCGTGCAGCTCATCGAGATGACTCCCGAACTGCGAGAGCACTTTGGAGCGCCCCGGGATGCGGGCGTGCTCGTCGGCGACGTCGAGAAGGACAGCCCTGCGGCCAAGGCCGGCATCCAGGTCGGCGATATCGTGACGGCGGTTGGCGGAAACCGCGTCGACTCCCCCCGCGACGTGTCGCGCACCGTGCGGCCCATGAAGCCTGGCGAGACCGTCAAGATCGATCTTTCCCGCAACCGCGCCAAGAAGCAGGTCACCGTCACGGTCGGCGAGCCTCCGGAGAAGGAGATCCGTATCGGCGGGCTCGACCGCGAGATGCGCAGGAAGTTCCACGTCTTCAACAGCAAGGACTGGAGCCCGATGGTCGCTCCCCTGCCGGAACTCGGGCACCTGCAGGAGCAGCTCGACGACATCGACAAGCGTTTGAAGGATCTCGAGAAGAAACTCTCGAAGTAGCGCGTCAGATCGCGGGCCGGCCCGGCTTGCCCGGGGCGACCGTCTCGGTCTCGATCGCGCCCTCGGGCGAGATCCTTCGGCCGGCGGCCCGCCCGGAGCCGCGCGTGACGAAGAAGGCCGCCGCCGTCCAGGTCGGTACGAGGTCGAGCCCGGGCACGACCTCGGCGACAAACGACGGCAGGAACGCCCAGTGCCAGCCCACGAGCACCGTCAGCGCGGCCGCCACGGCCAGGTCGAGCGCATCGCTCCAGGGGGATGCCGCACCCGGCAGGAAGAGCGGAAAAAGAACGATCTGAAGAAGATCCGCTACGATCGCGATCGTGCGCGCGAGCCAGATCCTCGCCGGGCCGGCCGCCTCGCCTCCTCTCATTCTCGAAGCTTAGCGCCGGTCGGCTAAGCTCTCGCCATGAGCTCGCCCGCTCCCGTCAAACCCCCTGTCTCGAAGGACCTTCTCGATCGGGTCGACATCCGAGTCGGAACGATTCGCGACGTGGAGGAGGTCCCCGCTTCCAAGAAACTCGCGCGTCTGACCGTGGACCTGGGAGACCGCCGGATCCGTGTGCTCGCCGGGATCCGTGGGGAACGGGAGGACCCGCGCGCGCTCGTTGGCCGACAGGCGCTTTTCGTCGTCAACCTCGAGCCGCGCCGGATGGCCGGCGAGGTTTCCGAGGGAATGCTCTTCGACATCGGCTACGCCGACGGGATCCGACCGGCTCTGGCGGTTCCCGAGTTTCCGGTCCCCGACGGAACCCGCGCCGGCTGAACGTCGTGCCGGATCCTCCTGCGGCCGTCGAATCGAACCGCCAGACCGAAGCCCTGGAGGCGGCGCTGGAAATCCTCTCAGGAACGGGCGCCGAGTATGCCGGGGGACTCTCGAACCACGGCCCGATGGCGGCCGAAGCGCTCGTCGCGCTGTCGCGCCCCGAGGCGGTGGTGCCGTGGGTCGAGCGGTACCGCCGCGGGCTCGAAGAGAACCCTCCGCGAGCCGCGCCGATCGGGGCCCGGCAGTGGCGGGACGCGCTCGGCGACTACACGCGGGTCTCCGACTGGACGGCGTTTTTCGAACGGCTCCTCGAAGAGCAGCCCTGGGACGCGGTTCTCTTCGACTGGTGCGGGCGACTCGCGCCGGGAATCGTGGCGGCCGCCTTTCACGGCGTCCTGCGCACGGGGCCCATGCCGCCCGCGCCCTCGCGCGCCGGGAGACGGCCCTCCGCCGCCGTGAGCTCGCCCGTGGCCTCGCCTACTGGGCGGCGCGCTACGAGACCCTCCCGGAGCAAAGGAGGCCGGACGCTTCGCGAGGCCTTCCTCCGTCACGGGCGATCGACAGTGTCGAGCCGCTGCCCAGGTCTGCCCAGATCGGGGGATCCATCACGGACCGCCTGGGGCCGGTCGTGCGGCGCCCGGCCTTCGCCAGGGTGGCGGATCTGGTGGACGTCTCCGGGGACGTCTCGGCCTTTCTTTCGGATCACGC
Source organism: uncultured Acidobacteriota bacterium (assembly GCA_963801275.1). GTDB lineage: Bacteria > Acidobacteriota > Thermoanaerobaculia > UBA5066 > Gp7-AA6 > DATBFU01. Next base: position 1,637,996 of record CAWDEF010000001.1, read on the forward strand.
CCGAGCGTTCGCCCGCGTGTATCTCGAGCATGCGAACGCCGTGACGCGCATCGCGCTCATTCATGCCGTGACCGGCCCCTCCGCGGTTCGGCTCCTGCTGCCGCACGTCGAGGCCCGGGCCGTGCGGCCGCTGCTTCGATACACCTGGCAGGCCGCGGCCGCGATTTATGCCGCCTCGGCGGGACAAGAGACCGGCCCGGCCGGGGAATCGCGCCCGCCGGGTCTCGAGGAGCTCGTCGAGCGGGCGGTCGAGACCCGTGACGAGCACGCCCTCGCGCCGGACGACAACCTTCTGGCCGCGGCGCTCGACGCGACGCGGCACCTGCGCGGCGCCTGAGGCGACCGCGCAGGGTTCCCGCCCGTCAGTTGATGTCCTTGCCCGCCTCGAGCTTGCTCACCAGACCCTGGACGTACGTCTTTTGCGACTCGGGCACCCGGGCGAGCGCCTGCTTCATCGCGCTGGCAGCCTCCGGGTACTTGCCCTGCGCGGAGAGCCCGCGCGCGAGACCCACATAGACGAACCAGGTGTTGGGATTCTGCTTCGCGTTGCGCTGAAAGACGGCCACCGCCTCGGCCGTCTTCTTCTCGGCGAGCAGCTGGCGCGCGTAGTTGTGGAGGTCCAGGGCCGTCGCCCTGTCCAGGGCCTGTTTCATCGCCGCGTCGGCCTCGGCCGTCTTTCCCATCGCGGCGAGCAGCTTCGACTTGGTCTGGAGATTGGCGAACCGCTCTTCCTGCTGGATCGAGATGTCGATCCATTTCATGGCCTCGTCGTAGTCGGTCTTGTTCTCGATGCACCAGACCGCGGCGTCGTTGTAGCCCTGCCAGGTGAAGCCGGGGACGGTGCGCAGGTCCCGGCGGATCTCCGCGAGCGTCGTATCCTTCACGTCGACCCAGACCTTGAACGCAACCGCGAGTTTGTCCCAGCGCATCGTCACGACCGCCGAATCGGGCTTCAGATCGTCGAAGTCGTATGTCAAGGCCTCGTGCATGTCCGCGGGACCCGGCTGGACCTTGACCCGCAGGGCGTCCTCCTTCTCGTCGTAGGAGAAGCTGCCCCAGGAGGTCGAGTTCTTCGAAAAAATGACGGTCCACTCGGTCTCGGTCGGCAGGAAGTGCAGTCCGTAGGTCCCGGCCCCCAGAGGCTGTCCGTCGATCTGGACCGGATCGCTGAAGGAGATCACCGTGTTCTCGTTGGCGCCCGCCCGCCAGACCTGGCCGTAGGGCACCAGATCGCCCCAGATCTTTCGCCCCTTGACCAATGGCCGGTGGTACACGAGCTTGACGTCCGTCACGCCGAGCCGTTGCGAGACGGTGGCCCGCTGACTCTGTCGGGGAGCCGTGATCGTGTAGAAGTCGGTCTGGGCCGCGGCCGTGGCCGGCAAGAGGCCGGCCAGAAGGGCCAGCGAGGCACCGCGCAGTCTCCGGATCGTCATTTCCGTTCCTCCTCCGAATTTGAGGGCGAGCTGCCCCCGGTATCCTCCAGATACGGCGGAGGCCGCCAAGGGTTTATCGGGGCTGCCGGTTCCACGGCCGCCACAGCCGCAAACCGCCTACGGCAGGTACTCCTTCGGGATCGGGTTGCCGGGGCGCTCTTCGTCCCAGATCGCGGAGGCGATCCACCAGCGCGTTCCGTCCCAGAAGAGCTCGATGCTGTTGATCCCGCGGCCGGTCACCGGCCCGTCGGCCCTCTGGCGCGTCTCGTAGGTCGAGAAGACGTGGGCGATGTTGCCAAACCGCTGCGTCACACGGTGGATCTCCCGCTCGTCGAAGCCTTTCTCGACCATCGAGGCGTTGGAGCGATCCACGAACTGCTGGTGGCTCATGACGCGCGCGACCGGCTTTCCCTTCGCGTCGGCACCGATCGCGACGAACCGCAGATCCGGAATGTAAAGCGTCCGGTCGCGGGACCACTCCCGGGGCCTTCCCGGGGGGCCCGTGATGACGCCGTAGTACGCGCGGATCATACCGTCGATCGAACCCACATCCTCGGGCCGCGGCGCCGCCGGCTCGACCGGCACGCGGGCGGGAGCCGCCGCCTGCAGTCCCAATGCGAGCGCGGGAGCCGCCGCCAGGACCGCCGCGAGGACAACGCCTGAAACCCTTCGCATGCTCTCCTCCTCCGCGCAGATCTTCTAACGAATCTTCGAAGGAGGGGCCCCGGCCCCTACACGATCCAGCCCCGGCTCTGGTATTCCATGTAGGCGGCGGTCCGCTCGGCGACCGGACGACCGTAGTAGCGCTCGACCACTCGCAGCGCCAGGTCGATGCCCGAAGTCAGTCCCCCCGCGGTCGCGATCTTGCCGTTTTCGACGAAACGCAGGCCCCGCCGGACCTTGATATCCGGAAACTCGTTCTGAAAGTCGTCAAGGAAGTCGTGGTGCGTCGTGGCCGTCAGGCCGGAGAGCAGACCCGCCCGCGCGAGCTGGAAGGCGCCGGTGCAGACGGACATCGTCAGGTCCGCGTTCTCGCTCGCCGTCCGCAGCCAGCCGTGGAGGGCCTTCGAGCCGCGCTGCGCGGGCACGACGATCACCCGCGGCGCCGGCGCGCCATCGAACGTATGGTCCGGCACGATCCTCAGGCCGCCGCTTCCGGCGACCGTCCGCGTCGCTTCCGATACGGTGTACAGATGAAAGCCCTGGTCCTCGCGCTCGGTGGCGGCGTCCTGGAAGACTTCCCAGGGGCCCGCGAAGTCGATCACGGTGACCCCCTCGGAGATCGCCACGGCGACCCGGATGCCTCCGCTCTGCGGGGGTTTGATGGGGGCTCCCGCCCCGGGCGGGGTCCCCGCGATCCCTCTCGCCGCCGCGATCCCCAATCCCGCCGTCCCGATCAGAAGGTCCCTGCGTCTCATGGGCCTCCTCCTTCCCCTAGATGTTCGACAGGTCAAGAACGCTAGGCGCTCTCCTGTCGAATGTCAACAGGAAAAGGATAGACTCGCCTGCGGCGTTTGCGATGCACCCGGAAGAGCCCGAGTTTCCGCCGGCCGATCCCGACTTCGCGCGTCGCGTACGCGAGAGCTTCTCGCGGCAGGGACTGATGAAGACGTTGGGGGCGCACCTGGAAGAGGTCGGTCCCGGATTCTGCGAGATCCGGCTCCCGTTTCGCACGGGCCTCGCGCAGCAACACGGTTTCTTCCACGCGGGAGCCACCGCCGCGATCGCCGACAGCGCCGGCGGCTACGCTGCCTTCAGCCTGATGGCGCCCGGCGACTCGATCCTCTCGGTCGAGTACAAGATCAACCTGCTCGCTCCCGCTCGCGGCGACCTGCTGATCGCCCGCGGCCGCGTGCTGCGGGCCGGCCGCACTCTCTCCGTCTGCCGTGTAGACGTCGCCGTGCGGCGCGACGGCATGCAGACCCTGTGCGCCACGATGCAGCAAACGCTCGCGCGCGTGCGCGAACGCCCCGACCTTTCCGATCCGGGCTGATCCGCGGATTGGGATCACGGAGAACGCATGCGAAGTCGAACCGGATCTTTCCTGGCGGCCCTTCTCGCAATCGCCGCGGCATGCCGACGCCCAGTCGGGCGGCCTCTCTCAGGCCGATGAGCGGGAGATCCGCGCGGTCCTCGAGGCCTACCGCCGTGCCTGGCTCGCCAACGACGCCGACGCTGTTTTGAGCCTCTTGACCGACGACGCGGTGCTTCTTCCCCATCATGGTGTCGAGCCCGTGGTCGGGACCGCCGCGGCCCGGGCCTTCTGGTTCCCGAAGGGCCCGCCGATTCGGATCACGGAGTTCGAGCACACGATCGACGGGCTCGGCGGCTCCTGCGCGCTCGCCTTCGTGCGGGGCCACTCCCGCGTCCGCTGGGTGACCGGCACGGGCAACAACGCCACAACCTCCTCGAATCGCGGAACCAACCTGACGCTCCTCGTCCAAGCAGCCGGACGGCTCCTGGCGCATCTCGCACCAGATGTGGGACGACCCTCTGCCGGAGGTGCGCTGAGGACGGATCAGGCCTGCGGGCGCGCGGGCGGGGTGGCGGGAGCGCGCCGGCGCCGGCCCGCCGAAACGAGCCCCAGGACGAGAAACGTGAAGGCGCCTAGCCCCCCGCCCACGGCCTGGGCCTTGAGGATCCGTTCGCTCGTGTACTTGATCACCTGAGGCAGATTTACCATCACCTGGGGCTGGCCGTTCTGCGAGAGAAACCCCGCCTCGTTGTACCAGCCGAGGGCCGGAGGGGCGACGATCGAGGCCGCGACCGCTCCCAGGATGGCCCCGAGCAGCACGAAGATGATCACCGTCTTGACCACGTAAACCTCCCTTGCGGCGCGAAGCGGCGGGCGCGCGGGAATCCTATTGCGTTCCTCCGCCAAAATCACCAGGACAGGTCCCCCGGTTCCCTTCGGCGACGACCGGCTGCAGTCTCGGTGCGCCGACGCTGCGGGTCTCGAGGGGAGTGGAGCCGGCGAGCGGGGTCCGGTAGAGAATGGCCCTGGAGGCGCGGGACATGAGCCTCGAGGATTGGCACGTCCGGGCGGCCCACGCGCTCGCCCGTGTTCCGACGGCGAAGGGCGAGCACTTCGCGGAGGTGCTCGCGCACGGCTCGCTCTCCGTCGAAATCTATGCGCCCCGCGGAATGGACGCACAGACTCCGCACTCCCGCGACGAGGTGTACGCCGTCATCGCCGGGAAAGGGGATTTCGTTCTCGGCGGGCAACGCCGCCGCTTCGGGCCAGGCGACGTGGTCTTCGTGCCGGCCGGCGCGGTCCACCGGTTCGAGGGATTCGGGGACGACTTCGCCACGTGGGTGTTCTTCTACGGGCCGGAAGGCGGCGAGGCCTCCGGAGGCTGAGCCGCGGCCGCCTCGGGGAATGGGAAGCCGGGCGCGGGGGGTTGGTAACCCTCGATGCTCCGAGAGCGCGCGGCACGTTGGGTCGGTGTGACCTTCACCGCACTTCTGGCGATGGCCTCGGCTGCGCAGGCCGGGGACCTCGGAGAATCCCGCTCTCTGCCGGATGCCCGGGCCTTTCTCGAGGCGGTTCGCGACAGCCTGCACAGCGACCAGACGCTGCTCGCCGACTACACCTTCACGGAGCGGCACACGGAGAACAAGCTCGATGGGAAGGGCCGCGTCAAGAGCACGCGGACCGAAGTCTATGAGGTGTACCCGTCCACGAAACCTGGCCGCATCTACCGGCGCCTCGTGAGCGTCGACGGCAATCCGGTCGACCCGAAGGAGCTTGCCGAAGAGGACCGCAAGCACGACGAGAAGATGGAGAAGCGGCGCCTCGAAATGGAGAACGAGACCCCCGAGAAGAAGCAGCAGCGTCTGGATCGGGAGGCGGAAGACCTCCGCCGGGAGCGAGAGGTCATCGACGAGCTCTTCCAGATGGACGAGATCCACATCGCCGGACGGGAGGCGATCCATGGCCGCAACGCGCTGATCGTCACCTTTCGCCCGAAGCCGGGCTTCCACCCGCACACCAAGGGGGGCAAGGTTCTCCAGAAGCTCGCCGGGCGGGCCTGGATCGACGAGGAGGAGCATCAGCTGGTGCGAATCGACGCCGAGCTGCTCGACACGCTTGGGGTCGGTCCTGCCGGCGTCTTCCGCCTCCAGAAGGGTGCCCGAGCGTACTTCGAGCGGCGCCGCGTCAACGACGAGATCTGGCTGCCCGCGCAGGCGCAGTTCGTCGGCGCGGCGAAGATCCTTCTGTTCGTGCTCGGCCGCCTGGACGCGCGCAGCGAATACAGCGACTACCGCAAGTTCAGCGTCTCGACCTCCTCCGAGGTCGGGGGCGTCGAGAAGACGGCCGACTAGTGAACCGTAACAGTTAAAACGGCAGTATACTCGTGTCCATGAGAGGCACGATTACGTTGTCGAAAGGCGAGCGGTTGGAGCTGATGCAACGAGCAACGAGTCAAGCCGGTCGAGCAGACGATGCCCGTCGTGCGCGGCTGATTCTGAGGCTCGAGGCCGGAGACACCTGGGCGGAGATCCGCGACAAGCTCGCCTGCAACGACGGCTTCATCGACCGGTGGAGTAAGCGTTTCGTTGCCGAGCGGCTGGCGGGCCTGTTCTCGCGCCACGCCGGGCAAGGCGCAAAGATTCTGACGCCGCAGCTGGAAGCCCGGATTCTCGAGTGGACCATCAAGCGCAAGCCCGCGGACGGCTCGACGCACTGGAGCACCCGTAAGCTCGGGGAGCGGCTTTCGGTGTCCCACATGATGATCGCTCGGGTGTGGCGTAAGCACAGCCTCAAGCCGCATCGGCTGGATCGGTACATGGCTTCCGATGACCCCGACTTCGAGACGAAGGCCGCCGACATCCTTGCGCTCTACCTGCACCCGCCGCAGCATGCCGCGGTGTTCTGTGTCGATGAAAAAACGGCCATCCAGGCACTCGATCGGCTCGATCCCGTGTTGCCCCTCTCGCCAGGGCGTGCCGAACGGCATGGCTTCGAGTACTACCGGCACGGCACGCTCTCGCTGTACGCGGCCTTCAACACTCGAACCGGACAAGTCCTCGGCAAGACGGCTGCGCGCCACACCTCGGCTGAGTTCGTCGCCTTCTTGACCGATATCGTAGTCAACCAGCCCCGAGGCAAAGAAATCCACGTGATCGCCGACAACCTCTCGGCCCACAAGACCGCCCAAGTCGACGCGTTCCTCGATCGTCACAAGAACGTCCGCATCCACTTCACTCCGACCTACTCCTCCTGGCTCAACCAGGTGGAACTCTGGTTCGCCAAGATCGAGCGAGACGTCATCACCCGAGGCGTGTTCACCTCGGTCCCAGACCTCAAGAGAAAACTCATGCGCTACATCCGTCACTACAACCAAGCACCCAAAACCGTGAAGTGGAAGTACTTCGATCCTTCCAGACGAATCACTCCCACATCAGACGTTACAGTCCACTAGGCCCCGCCCGGCACGGTTCAGTTCCCGATGGGGCCGGGACCGCGGCCTGCACCGGGGCGCGCGAGACGGAGGCCCGAGCCCGGACGGCAGAGGCGCAGGCGTCTGCCCGGATAGTCGATGCGGATCCGGAACCGCCGCAGGAAGTTGTAGCCGAGGATTCCATCGAGGCGCTCTCCTATCGCCTCCGATAGCGGCGCGAGGAAGGGACCGACAACGACCTCATGGGGGCCGCTCGAGCGAGCACCCACGCGGATCGACTCCACGGACCCCGACAGCCCGCCCACCTTGCCGCCGCCGCCGGCCATCGCGAGCGCCCGCTCACCCGCCACACCCACGAGCTTCTTGACCTCGAGAGAGAGGACCGTCGTCGAGGCGGCCGTGTCGAGCGCGAAGCGAAACGGCCCCTCGCCGTTGACCTCGACCGGCAGCACGACGAGCGGTCTGCGCTCGTCGCCGATCTCAAACGGAATCGCCTCGGGGTCCTCCCGGTCCTCGCTAGCCTCGGACGGGCACGCGAAGATGAGCCGCGAGCGCGCGTAGTCGATCGTCACTTCAAAGTGCTTGAGAAAGCCGTAGCCTACGTCGCCGAAGATCCGGGCGCCGACCGCCTCGCCGATGCCCTCCAACTCCTCGGTGATCGCGACGGCCACGTCCGGCACCTCCGCCTCCCCCACCGACAGGCGCCCGAGCCTCCCCAGGCCGACCCGGAGGTGGCCCGCCGCGCCGACGGCCGTGCGCTGTCCCGTCTCGGCGACGCCCGCCCAGCGCGCCAGGTCCGGCGAGAGCAGGCACATGCCCGCGCCCGTGTCGAGGATGAAAGGGAACGGGCCGATCCCGTTGGCGCGGGCCTCCACGAGGATCAGGGGCTGCGCGCCCCCCGCCAGGCGAAACGGAACCTTCACGGCCATAGGCCCTCCAGGGATTTTGTGAACTTGAGTTCACATTCAACGAATGCGAATATATGTTCACATCAGATGGCTGTCAAGGCGAGACCCTGCTCCCCGGCCGGCGCCGCGCGGCCGGCCGTCCAGGCGCGCAGCCGCCGCACTCTGGAGCGTCTGCTCGACGCGGCCGAAAACCTGCTCGAGCGGCGAGGCCTCGCCGCCGCAACGGTCCCGGCCATCGCCGCCCGCTGCGGGCTCTCGGTCGGCGCCGTCTACCGCCGGTTCCCCGACAAGGACACCCTGATGCGCGGGGTCTACGAGCGCTTCTTCGCGCGCTCCCGGGAGAGCAATCGAACCGCGCTGGAGCCCTCCCGCTGGGAGGGCGTGGCCACGTGCGACGTCGTGACGGCGCTCGTGACGGGAATGGTCCGGGGGTACCGCCAACACCGGGGCGTTCTTCGGGCGCTCTTGCAGTACGGGGAAACGCATCCGAATCGCCGCTTCCGGCGCCGAGCGTCCCAGCTGACCGGGGAGGCCCTTGCTGCCATCGAGCGCCTTCTGTTGACCCGGCGACACGAGACATCCCATCCTGACCCCGGCCGAGCCCTTCGGTTGGCCCTCCTCGCAGTGGGATCGGCCCTGCGCACTCTCGTCTTTTCACCCGAGGGAGACAATCCCTTCGAGACCGACGATCGACTCGCCGAGGAGCTTTCTCGGATGTGCGCGACCTACCTCGGAATCACCGACCCGGCATCCCGCGGAAAAAGGCGGAGGCCGCGACCGGGCTCGATCCGCTCGCGCCGCCCATCTCGGAAGCGCTAGCGGCCGCTCGTCCTCGAGTCCTGGCGCGGCGCGGCGTTTGTGTGATAGCAGAAGCGCGTGATCGCCTACGTCTTCTGGCATTGGAAAGCCGGCTCGGTCGCGGTCGAGGCCTACGAAGACATGGTACGCCGCTTCCACGCTTCCCTGGCCAGCCGACGTCCGGACGGATTCCTTCGTTCGGCCTGCTATGCAATTCCCGGCGCAGGCTGGTTGCCCGAGGCCGGCGCCGCCTACGAAGACTGGTACGTCCTGGAAGGCTCGGCCGCGCTCGATGAGATCGACCGCTCCGCGGTTTCGCCGCCTCATCAGGATCCGCACGACGCGATCGCACACTCGGCCGGCGGCGGCGCCGGCGCCCTCTACCGGCTGCGCGCCGGAGCGCCGGGAGACTCCGAGCCCCGGTTCGCCTCCTGGTTCGCGAAGCCCGAGGGCATGAGCTATTCCTCCCTCTACGACCGGCTGCAAGGGCTCACCTCCGACGGCCCCACGCTCTGGGGACGTCAGATGGTGCTCGGGCCCTCTCCCGAGTTCTGCCTGCGCTCGGCCGCTCCGCCCGCCCTTCCCGAACCCCTCGCCGCGGCCACCATCGCCCTTCGCACGGTCTGGCCGTGACGGGACGCGCCCGCACCACGATGACCCGACACATCGGCATCGTCGCGTGCAGCGTGGAGGGCGCCGCCCTCTGCTACCGGACGATCGCGATCGAAGGGTTTCACCACATGGGCGAGCATGACCATCCCGAGGTCACGCTCGACTCGATCCCGATGGCGCGCCACATGGAGCACATCCGGCGCGGCGACTGGGCGGGTGTCGCCGAACTGATGCTCGCCTCCGCGCGCCGCGTCGCCGCAGCCGGGGCGGACTTCGCGATCTGCCCGGACAACACGATTCATCAGGCGCTGCCCCTCGTCCTGCCCGAGTCGCCCATCCCCTGGCTCTCGATCGCCGAGGTCGTCGCGGAGCAGGCGCGCCACGAGGGATTCGAGCGGGTGGGCATCCTCGGGACGAAATACCTGATGGAGGGCCCCGTCTACCCGTCGGTGCTCGAGACGCACGGGATCGCCTGGCAGATTCCCTCGAAGGCCGACCGCGAGGCGATTGATCGGACGATTTTTCAGGAGCTCGTCAACGCCGTCTTCACCGACGAGGCGCGCGCGATGTTCGACCGTGTCATGGAAGAGCTCAAGGCCGGCGGTTGCGACGCGGCGGCCCTGGCCTGCACGGAGATTCCCCTCATCGTGCGGCCCGAGGCGGCTCCTCTGCCGACGCTCGACTCGACGCGCCTGCTCGCCCGAGCTGCGGTCCGGCACGCCCTCGAGCCAGAATCCTCCTCCGGGCACCGGTAGAATCAGCGACCTTTCGAAGGAGGCTTTGCATGGCACTGCTCGCGGTTGGCGACAAGGCGCCCGACTTCCGGACCACGGATCAGGACGGCGAACGGGTCTCCTTGAAGGACTTCCGGGGACGCAAGGTCGTCCTCTACTTCTATCCGAAGGACGACACCCCCGGCTGCACGAAGGAGGCCTGCTCCTTTCGCGACGGCTTCTCGGCGTTCCGGCGCCGGAAGATCGAGTTGCTCGGCGTCTCCGCCGACGACGAGAAGTCGCACAAAAAGTTCGCCGAGAAGTTCGATCTGCCGTTCCGGCTGCTCGCCGACACGGACAAGAAGATCGTGAAGGACTACGGAGTCTGGGGCGAGAAGTCCCTCTACGGGCGGAAGTTCATGGGAATCAATCGCGTGACCTATGTCCTCGACGAGAAGGGCAAGGTCGCCGCCGTCTGGCCGAAGGTCAAGCCCGAGGGCCACGCCGAAGAGATTCTGGCCGCGATCCCCAAATAGCCGCGCTCAGTCGGCGTAGAAGGTGACCCGGCCCGTCTCGACATCGTACATTCCGCCGACCAGGCCCACCGCCCCCGAGGCGATCATGTCCCGGAGGATCGGGCTCTTGTCCCGGATCTCCTTCATCGCGACGCGCACGTTGGCCTCTGCGACCCGCGCGACGTAGGCGGCGTCCTTGGAGCCCTTGTTCGGACCGGTGGCGAGGATCGCAGGCTCAATCTCGGCAAGCAATTCCGTGAGGTCGCCCATCTTCACGCCGTCGATCGCGCCCTTGACCGCGCCGCAATGCGAGTGCCCGAGCACGACGATCAACTTCGAGCCGGCCACTTTGGCCGCGTATTCGAGGCTGCCTAGGAAATTCGTATCGACGACGTTTCCCGCCACGCGCAGGCTGAAGACGTCGCCGATCGCCTGATCGAAGATCAGCTCCACGGGCGCACGCGAGTCCATGCAGGACACGACCGCGCCGAAGGGATACTGCCCGGCCGCGGTCGCCACGACCATGGCCCGCAAGTTGCGGTGAATCGACTTTCCCTCGGCAAAACGCGTGTTGCCCTCCTTCAAGAGCTCGAGCGCCTTTGCGGGCGTCATCGCCGCCTGTGACGCCTTCGTCTGGACCGAGGGGCTGGCCACGTGCTCCTGACCCGCTGCCAGGGGCGCCAGGCCGATTCCCGCCACGAGAATGAGCACCGGAATCTTTCTGTTCATGGCTCCTCCATTCCGGATCCTATCGGAGCTCCGGCGGGCCAGGCTCCCCGGGGGCGGCTCAGGACCTCGGCGGGGCCGGGACGACCGGCCGGATGCCGAGGGCGCGGCAGATCACCGCCGGGTCGTAGACGACGCCGTTCTTGACGACCATCACGGGGCGCCGCACGTCGGAAATGCGCGCGGCCGGGTCTCCATCGACCAGAACGAGGTCGGCTTTCTTGCCGACGGCCACCGAGCCCAGTTCCCCGTCCTTCTTCATGACGCGCGCTCCACCGAGAGTCGCGATCTGCAGGACTCTCGGCGCGGGAATTCCGGCCTCGACGTAGAGCTCGAGCTCGCGGTGCAATGTGAACCCGGCCAGACTGTCGGTGCCGGCCACAATGGGAATGCCCTTCACGTAAAGACGCCCCACCATGGCGAGCATGGCGTGGAAGGAATCCCGGTAGCGCTGGTCGCTTCCCTCCGGCACCGGCAGCCCGCCGGTCAGGAGACCTCGCCGCACGGCGGCCGGCAGTCGGCCGGCGATCGCGGCGTAGCCCGGCGAGATCGAGCCAGGACGGCTCGTGAACATCTCTTCGAAGATCGCTACCGTCGGGTCGCTGACGGTGTGGTGTTCCTTCAGAAGCGCGAGAAACGCCTGCACGCGGTCGGAGTCCAGATCGAGATCCGCGGCCTTCTGCGCGACGGCGGTGAAGCGGGCCGGTGTGCGCGTGTCCGGTACGGTGTCGGCCCAGAAGTTCAGAAAGAGAAAGTTGGCGTGCTGGATCTCATCGGCGCCCTCGCGGACGAATTGCTCGGCCGTCATGAAGGCCGGCACGTGCCCGCTGACCCGCATCCCGCGCTCGTGCGCCGCAGCGATGATCCCGGGCAGAAGCTCGGGCCGGATGGAGCTGTACACCTTGATCTGCGGGTATCCGAGCGCCGCGTACCTGGCGATCGCCGCCCGCGCCTGCTCGGGCGTATCCACGAGGACTTTCGTCGGGCCGGCATAGGGCCCCGGGCCGTCCATGAATCCTGCGGCAATGACTCTCGGTCCGACGGCGGCGCCCTTCTCCCACGCCGCCGCGAGCGCCCCGAGTTTTTCGGGAACGTTGGCGAGATCCCGCACGCTCGTGACACCGGCGGAAATGTTGAGCGGGCCGTCCACGTCCGTGGCGTGGACGTGCATGTCCCAGAGGCCCGGCAGGAGGGTCTTGCCTGCCGCCTCCACGATCTCGGCGCCCTCGGGAATCGGGACCGAGCCGTCGGGTCCAACCGCCGCGATCCGCTCGCCGGAGACGACCACGGTCGTGCCGCGATGCGTCGTAGCGGCCTCGGCATCGAAGAGATTCGCGCCGCGAAAGACGAGCGCCCGACCCGGCCGCCGCTCCGCGGCCTTCGCAAGGGCGGCGGCGCCCGAGGCCTGCGCGGCCTCCTGCGATTCGAGCAGCGCGGGCAGGGAGCTCTCCCAGCCGTCGCGGATCGTCGTCAGCCAGGTGGACGCCGACGCGAAGTAGGTGCCGTCAGAATCGAGCCAGACGTACTCGGGCGTGAAGCCGAGCCCCGTCATGGCGTAGAGCGTGACGGCGCGCTCGCGGTCCCCCTGGCGCAGGGTCTTCTGCGTAATCCGCTCGACGGCCGCTTCGCCCTCCGGCAGGAGGACGAGCCGCCGCCCCGGCGCGCGCAGGAGCGCCCGGGCGAGAAGGCCCGACTCCTCCGGCACGGAGTTCAAGCTCAGGTAGTAGGCCTTTGCCGTGAGCCGGCGCTCGCCCTTTTCGGACGGGTTCTTCCACTCCGCGCGTCCGCCCTCGGCCGAGAAGAGCTCCGTGACCGGGCTCTTCAGGTAGTCGTTTCCGCGGGTTTCGATTCGGACCGGCAGGCCCTCGGCGTCGAGCTTCATTCGCGTTTCGAGCTTCGGTCCCCGGCCGCGGTCGTTGAACTCGAAGGCGAAGACCCACTCGCCGTCAGGCCCGAGGGTCGCCGTCTGGGCACCCGCCGGATTCCCGGCGAGGAGCACCCTGTAGGTGACAGTCTCTCCGCCGGGTGCCGCAAGGGACGCTCCGGCAAGCGTCATGCCGAGGAGAGCCACCAGGCAAACGCACGACGGACGATTTTTCATCCCGAGGATTCTAGCCTCCCCCTCATCGTGTCCTTCTCGCGCCTGGCAGCGTCCCCGGCGTCACGGTTGCGGCGACTCACGCGCCAATCTCGCAGAGGACGCGAAGGCCGTAGTCGGAGTACCGGTATCCGGGAGGCAGGCTGCTTCTTGCCGAGGGGGCCGACCACCGGATCTGGTGACGCCAGGAGCCGCCCCGGCTGGCGCGGCGCCGGGGGCCGCTCGCCGAGTCTGCCCAATCCGCGCACCACTCGTGCACGATCGTTCCCATGTCGTAGAGCCCAAATCCGTTGGCGGTTCCGCGGCCGACCTCCCAGGGACCGGAAAGCGGGCCCCGAGGGATCTCGCCTTCCGGGACCGCATCTCCCCAGGCCGTCTTCGGGTGGACCAGACCGCCCGATGCCGCATGTTCCCATTCCGTCTCCAACGGCAGGCGCCACCGTGTGCCGGTCCGAATCGAGAGCCAGGCACAAAATCCCGCCGCCTCATCCCAGGTCACACCGACGACCGGCTGCAGGGGCGCGCGGAAGCTCGCGTCGCTCCACCAGGGGGGCGGCACGGCGCCTCCGTCCGCGATCCATTCGGAGTACTCCCGGTTGGTGACGGGCGTTCGCCCAAGGCGAAACGGCGGGATCCCTTCCTGCCCGATACGACCGCCGGGAACCCGAACGGTGTCCGGCGCCGCCACAGCAGTGCCCCGCGCGCCCGCGCCGCCGGCAAGCCCCTGCGAATCCCGCACGCGAGAATCCTAATCCGCTGTGAAAGACTTGGCCGGCGTGACCTCCGCCATGGTTGCCTGTACGGGCTGCGGCGCCGCCTTCCCGCAGCGGGACGGCCCGACCCACCCTTACATGGAATCTTCTCCGGGCTGCTGGGCCGCCTTCGGAGAGCTCCTCGCTCTGGAGTACGGCGAAGCCTCCTACGCGGGAGCGCACAGGCTGTCGGTCGACGCCTACGCGGTTCAGCATCCAGGACATCCGACGCCGCAGAGCATCCCCTCCGTCGCCCTCCACCTGATCAGCCTCTGCCTCGTGCTCGAACAGGGCTTCGAGCCACAGGACGCGGCTGACGCGATGCAGCACGCGGCGCAGGACAAGTCCCGTTTTACCTGGCTACCGCCGCCCGCCTTGCGCGGCAGCGTGACGGTGGCCGACGTGCTCGGCGCAGGAAGCGGCGGCGAGCACGTCGCGCGGGTCCGCGCCTGGGCCGCCTCCGCGTGGTTCGCCTGGGCGGCGCACCACGCCGTCATCCGGTCCTGGCTGCCAGCCGGCAACCTCGTCGGTCATTGACGCGTGCGCCGGAGCGGCGCGTCGTGCCTCTGCTGCCCTGGAGTCCGCGCTATTCCGAGCGGAGCGCCTCCAGCGGATCCACCCGCGCCGCCCGTATCGCCGGCACCGCGCTCGCTGCGAGCGCGATCGAAAGCCCGGCCCCAAGGACCCGCGACCGTTCGGACGGACACACGGAGGCGGGGCCCGGGAGGCCGCCCCCGGCCCCGGCCGGATCGGGCCCATCCGGCCCCCGGGGCCTCACTCCGCGCGAATCGCCGCGACGGGATCCACGCGAGTCGCGCGGATCGCGGGCAGGAAGCTGCCGCCCGCCGTCATGGCGAGCGCCAGCGCGATCGCCGCCAGAAAGGTGGCCGGGTCCGCCGGGCTGACGCCGGCAAGAAGATTCTGCAATGCCCGTCCCGCGGCATAGGCGAGCGCGGCGCCGAGGACGGCGCCACCGCCTGAAAGGACCACGCTTCTGCGGAGCACCATCTCGACGATGTCCTTCGGCTGCGCGCCGAGGGCGACGCGGACTCCGATCTCCTGGGTGCGCTGCGACACCGTGAACGCGAGCAGCCCGTGGATTCCGATTCCCGCCAGCAGAAACGAGACCGCTGCGAAGGCCTCCACCACCCGCGCCTGAACGCGCCGCGGTGCCGTGTCTGCATCGACGATGTCCGAGAGGAGCCGGACATCGGAGACCGGCAGCTGCGGATCCGCCCTCGCGACGATGCGGCGAATCTCGGGAAGAAGCGCCGCCGGGGGCGCGAACGATCGGACGACGAGATCCTCGGGAACGTACCAGGGCAGGGCGCCATCGTCGGCCTGCCGCGAGGGCAGGTAGACCTGGGGCTCGCTTTCCCGTTCGAGGCCGCGCACTTTGATGTCCCCCACGACACCGACGACGGTCCGGTCGTCGGAGGCAAACCGGAAGCGCTTTCCAAGCGGGCTCACACCGGGCCAATATCGCCGCGCAAAGGACTCGCTCACCACGGCGACCGACGGGGACTGCCGTGTGTCCGCGTCGCTCACGTCGCGGCCCCGAATCCGTGGAATCCCGAGGGTCGCAAAGAATCCCGGCGTGACGAACCGGAGACTCGCCGTCTCGTTTTCCGCCCGATCCTCGGGCTGCCCGTTGATCGCCACCGGCCAAATGCCGCCACGCATGACCATCGGGAGAAAGCTGACGTAGGCCGCGCTCGACACGCCCGGCAGCTCCCGGATCGCGGACAGCACGGCCGCATAGAACCGGTGCCGGACCTCCGTCGCGGCGTACTCGGGCAGCGGAAGCGCGGTGCGCAGCGTGAGAACCCCGTCGCTGCGGAACCCGGGGTCGGTTCGCTCGGTCCGCCACAACGCGCGCAGCAGCAAACCGGCGCAGATCAGCAGGGCGACCGACGCCGTGACCTCGGCGACCACAAGCGCCCCGCGGAGCCGCTCCGTCCCGCGGATCGCTCCCGAACGCGGATCTTCCTTCCCTCTTCCCGCCCGGACGTCGGCGCATGCCCGCAGCGCGGGGACGATGCCAAAGCCGATTCCGGTCGCGATCGTCAAGAGCACTGCGACGGCCAGCATTCGGAGGTCCACGGGAGGGGTTTGCGCGATCGGCAGCGCGTTGGGAACGAGGCGGGCCACGAGCGGCCCGGCCGCGGCCGCCACGCCGATTCCGAGGCCGCCTCCACACGCGGCCAAGACCAGGCTCTCCGTCAACAGCTGGCGCACGAGCCGCTCCCGGCCCGCCCCCAGCGCGGCGCGGACCGACAGCTCCCGGCGCCGCGCCAGGGCACGCGCGAGCAGCAGGCTCGCGAGGTTGGTGCAAGCGATCAGCAGTACGCCCATAGCGGCGGCGAAGAGGGCCACGAGCAGCAGGCGGGCCTGCGGCGACACCTCGTCCCGCAGCCGGACGACGGTGGCGCCGATGCGGGCATTTTCCTTCGGATAGCTGCCCTCGAGCCTTCTCGCGACGAGCCGCATCTCCGCCCTCGCCTGCTCCAGGGTGACGCCCGGGCGCAGCCTTGCCACGACGCGCAAGTAGGTGTTGGTCCGATCTGCCAGATTCTCTTTCGAGAACCGCTCGGGCGTCCAAAAGGCGGTCTCGCGGGCGGGAAAACGAAAGTCCGGCGGCATGACTCCGACGACGTCGTACGGGACGCCGTTGACGAGAACCTTCCGGCCCAGCACGTCCGGGTCGCCGCCGAATTGTTGCCGCCACAATCGATCGCTGAGCACGAGTGTGGCCGAGGCGTCCGGCCGGCCGTCGGCGGCGGTGAACACGCGGCCGAAGGCTGGCCGCGGGCCAAGAACGCGAAAGAGCTCCGAGGTCATGGCCGCCCCGTCGACCCGCGTCGGTTCGCCCCGCCCGAGGAGGTTCCCGGACATGGCGTGATAGGCCCCCATGGACTCGAAGGAGCCGGCGAGCCGCCTCCAGTCGAGAAAATTCGCGGGGGACAGCTCCATCCGCGAGTACCCCCGGACCGACTCGTCCTGCCAGAGATCCACAAGTCGCTCGGCGTCCGGGAACGGAAGCGGCCGGATCAGCACATGGTCCAGAGTCGAGAACGTCGCCGTTGCCGCACCGATCCCGGCGGCGGCAACGAGGATGGCAGTGGCCGCGAACCCGGGCGATCGCGCAAGAGTCCGCGCCGTATACCGCAAATCCTGGCCGAGCAGGTCCCTGTGCACCGACGCCGCGCCGACGAGAGTGTCGGCCAGCGCGCCGACGCAGAGCGCCACGCGCGAGAGCGTTCCGCGAGCCGCCGCGAAGCGCTCCCGGAAGATCGCGAGCATCTCCTCCCCGTACTCGGCCCGGAAGGAGGCCGGATAGAGCCGCAGCAGAAGCCGGTAGGCGCGCGTCATGCCTTGCGCGGCACCAGGCCGCTCGCCCGCGCGAGAGCGACCATGCCGGCCAGCCGGCCCGCCTCGGAGCGCGCCGCCGCGGTGCCGAGCCGCGTGATCCGGTAGTAGCGCCTTCGCTCATCGTCCTCGTCCGCCGCGGGCCTGCGGCGCGATTCCTCGATGAGCCCCTGCTCGAGCATTCGCTGGATCGAGCGGTAGAGAGTTCCGGCGCCGAGCTTCACCCCGCCGCCGGTGCGCAGCGCGACCTCCTGAAGGATCGCGTAGCCGTGGCGGTCTCCCTCCGCGAGGCAGAGCAGGATGTGGAACGTCGCGGCCGGCAGCGGCAGCAGGGCGTCGATGGCCTCTCGGTCCTCATGCATTCCGTGAGGCTATATCCATAGTGGATATAGTGTCAAGGCCCGACGCCGGAGGAAGAGCCCTCCTCCACCCGTATCCCCTTTTGGCCCCCGTTACGCCGGTTCGCCCTCCGGCACGAGGAAGAAGGCGAGAAAGGCCGGGCGAGGCCCGTGTCGCCAGCCGCCAGCGCCTGACGGCGCCCGCCGCCGGACCCCGCCTGCCGAACGAGGCCGGCGCCGACGGGCGGGAACAAGTCTCATGGAACCCGAGAGGGCGAGCAGGTGCCGCGACGGAGCCGGAGAGGGTCAGGCACGCGGGCGCGCCTTGGGGTCGAAATCCCCGGCGCTCCGGATGCGTTAGGAAGAGCGAACCATGGCCCGCGCCGTCTCCCGCCGTTTCACCGCCGCCCTGAGATGGGCAGGGATCCTGGTCCTCTTCGGGAACGCGTCGCCCGCCGCCGCGCAAGCGGTCTGGGCCTCGCGCGGCCCCGCTGGCGGCAGCGTCCGGAGCATCGTCTCCGACCCCGCCCGATCCGCTACGCTCTACGCAGGCAGCGACGTCGGTGTCTTCAAGAGCGAGGACGCCGGGGCGTCCTGGACGGCCTCGAGTCTTGCCGGAATCCGAGTCCAGGCGATCGAAGTCGATCCGGCCCATCCGGGAACCCTCTACGCGGGAACCGTGACCCCTCCCGGGACTCCGAGTCTCGGCATCTTCAAGAGCACCGACGGGGGGTCGAGCTGGGCGACCGTCAACAACGGATTGATCGATCCGCTCACCGGTATCTCGCCGCTCGACGTACGCGCGATCTCGATCGATCCCGCCAATCCCGGGACGATTCTCGCCGGCACGCGCTTCAGCGAGATCTTCAAGACCACCGACGGCGGCGCAAGCTGGGAACCGCAAACCCTGGGCGGCTTCAACCTGAGCCTCGAGGTCTCGGCATTCGCTCGGGATCCCTCCAATCCGCTCCGGATCTACGCCGCCAGCACCCAGGGCTTGATCCTGAGCGTCGACGGGGGCGACTCCTGGAACTTCTACGGCGACGCGGGAGTCTCGTTCTTCTCGCTCGCCCTCGATCCGGCCACGCCCTCCACGCTCTACGCCGGAAACACCACAGGCTACGGAGTCTTGAAGAGCACCGACAGCGGTGCCCACTGGAGCCAGATCAACACGAACTTTCCCGTCAACACGTCGCCGTCGGGCTCCTTCTGGCCTCTCGTGCTCGCGCTCGCGGCCGACCCCGCGCAACCCTCGACCGTCTACGCCGCGACCTACGGCAACGGCCTCTACCGGAGCTCGGACGGCGGGGCGAGCTGGGCACCTCTCGGCGCGGAGATCCACAGCATGTATTTCGGTTCGCTCGCCTTCCCGCAGGGCGCGTCCCCGCCTCTCTATGCGGGCACACTCGGCGCCGGGCTCTTTTCGAGCACCGACGGCGGCTCCTCGTGGGCCCGGGGCACGGGCATGAACGCGAGCCTCGTCTCGGCGCTCGCGCCCGACCCCGCCGCCGGCGCCCTCTACGCCGCGACCTTCGACGGCGTCTACGTGACCCGGGACGGCGGCCAGAGCTGGCAGATGTCGAGTGGTGACCTGCCCGTCGCCCCGGTCGCGGCCCTTGCTCGGCCGCCCAGCGCTGGAAGCGCTCTCTTTGCGGGCACGCTCGGCAGCGGCCTCCTTGCGAGCAAAGACGGCGGCGCGACCTGGAGCGAGCCGGCGCAGCCCCCGGCCGACGCCTTCATCACGGCACTCGCGGTCGATCCCTCCAACCCCTCCACGCTGTATGCGGGCACCGGCCATGCGACCGACGGCACGCAGCCGCAGCGGGTCTACAAGAGCGTCGACGGCGGGGCGACCTGGACTCAGACGCCCCTGGACGCGGGATCCCCGACCATCGGCTTCCTGGCGGTGAATCCCGCCAGCCCGTCTCAGGTCGTGGCCGTCAGCCCCGGAGCCTCCGGCTACCTTCAGAGCCTCGACGGCGGATCCACCTGGGCGGGCGTCCCCGTCGCGGCGGCATGCGGCGGCGCCAACTCGGTTCTCTTCGACGCGGCCGGCAGCGCCACGTACGTCGCGGCGACCGCCGGAGTCTGCCGAAGCGGCGACGGCGGGGCGACCTGGACGGCGTACGCGGTTGGAGATTCCACGTTTATCAACGTTCTGATCCAGGACCCCACCGACCCCGGCGTTCTGTACGCGGGCGGTTCGGGGGGCGTTTTCCGCAGCGTCGATTCCGCGCAGAGCTGGGAGTCCGTAGGAACGGGCCTGTCCGCCGCGGTGAGCGCTCTGGTGAAGGACGCAGATGGAAAGGCGCTCCACGCAGGCACCTCCGGCGGGGGTGTGGAGGATCTCGCCCTCGTCGCGGCCGGCCGGCCGGCGATCGAGCCACCCGCGAGCGGCGGCCGCACGACGCGGCGCGTCGGTCCCCGCTGAGGATTCGCGATCCGCTAAGATCGGGGCGTGGCGGCTCCCAGCAGCCTCACACTCCGCTGATGCCCGAGCAGGTTGGCGCCCTCGTGCCCGGTCCCGCGACCGACACCCAGGTCGCTCGGATGGTCTTCGGAATGGTCGTGTCGGACACGGCCTCCGGGCGGATGTCCCGCGCCGCCGGCACCGCCGAGCCGTGGGCCCCGCTGCCGCGCTATTCGACAGAAGACCACGCCGCAGACGCCATCATCGCCCGCTTCAAGCGGCGCTTCGAATATCGAGAGATCCGCGACGGATCCGAGTGGGTGGCCGCCTTCGGATTCTTCGCGGAAAAAGACGGTGTCCCGACGATCAAGATCGCTGTCCAGGTGCGCGCCGCAACCCGGCCGCTCGCAATCTGCGAGGCGGGGCTGACACTGGTGGACCGCCTCGCCAGCGGCCTAGCCTAGCCTCGAGGAAAGCATGCCCGTCAGCTACGTCATCCAGAAGGGCCTCATCCGTACCCGGTGCTTCGGGCACGTGACGTTTCCCGAGGTCGCCGATCACTTCCAGCAGCTCGTGGCCGATCCCGAGTGCCCCTCGCGGCTCGACGTTCTGCTCGACCTGCGAGATACAACATCCATCCCGTCGACCGAACAGCTGCGCGCCGTCGGCGCAGAGATCGAACGCATCCGGGAGACCGTTCGCTTCGGGGCCTGCGCGATCGTGGCCGGATCGGCCGCGCTCTTCGGAACGGCGAGGGTCTTCGAGGTCGTCGCCGCCCGGGGCTTCCGCGTCACACAGGTCTTCCGCGACGCCACGGAGGCCGAGCAGTGGCTCGAAGGACACCGCTCGGACACCTCCTGAGACTCCCGGCCTGCTAAGCTCGGCCGGCCCATCGAGACCGGAAGGAGACTTTCGCTCATGAGATCCCCACGCATCGCCCTGGCCCTGGCCGCGTCGCTTGCGGCCGTGCTCGCGCCCGCGCACAACGCGCGCGCCGACGAGCCTCCGTCCGACGCGAAGAAGGCCGAGGCCAAGGCTCCGCCCGCCAAGGAAGCCATCCCGCCGGCGCCACCCCCGGCGGTCGCGCACCGCAAGATCACGCTCGCCGGCAGGCCGATCGCCTACACCGTGACCGCCGGCACCATCGACCTGAAAAACGCGAAGGACGAAACGACGGCGCGGGTCTTTTCCGTCGCTTATACGGCCGACGGAGTCGAGGCGAAGCAGCGTCCCGTGACCTTCCTCTTCAACGGCGGGCCCGGCTCGGCGAGCATCTGGCTGCACATGGGGTCGTTTGCGCCCGTGCGGGTGGAGGTTCCCGACGCGCAGCCCGCGCCGCCTCCGCCCTACCGGCTCGCCGAGAACTCAGACAGCCTTCTCGACAAGACCGACCTCGTCTTCGTGGACGCCGTGGGCACGGGCTTCTCCCGAATCGTCGGCAAGGGCGAACCGAAGGACTTCTACGGGACGGATCAGGACGTCGCGGCCTTCGCCCAGTTCATCGAGCGCTGGGTCAGCGCCAACGGCCGCTGGAACTCTCCCAAGTTCCTCCTGGGCGAATCCTACGGGACCACGCGCGGCGCCGCGCTCCTGCGGCGGCTCGAGCGCGACGGCTTGTCGTTCAACGGAGCGATCTTCGTGTCCTCCTACCTGAACGCCTGGGACGATTTCAACGGGCCGCCCTTCTCCAACGACACGCCCTACGTGCTCTACCTGCCGACGATGGCGGCGACGGCCTGGAACTACAAGAGGGTCGATCCTCGGCCGGCGGAGCTCGCCCCGTTTCTCGCCGAGGTCCGTGCGTTCGCGCTGGGCGAGTACGCTCAGGCGCTGCAGCGGGGCGGCAAGCTCGACGCCGCGACGCGCTCCGCGATTGCGGCGAAGCTTCACCGCTACACCGGCCTGCCCGAGTCCTACATTCTCGACGCCAACCTGCGCATCGACCCGAGCCGTTTCCAGAAAGAGCTGCTGCGCGGACAGCGGCGCACTGTGGGGCGCCTCGACTCGAGATACCAGGGCATCGACCACGACGCGGCGGGCGAGACGCCCGAGTACGACCCGGCGGGCGCGGCCATCGTAGGCGCCTACGCGGCGTCCCTCAACTCCTATCTTCGCGATTCGCTCGGCTACAAGACCGATGAGCTCTACAAGCCGAGCAACTACGAGGAGGTCGGGAAGGACTGGGACGACCACCACAAAACCGACAGCGGGCGCGCCGCGCTGCCGGATGTCGCCGAAGATCTGCGCGCCGTCATGACGATCAATCCTGGGCTGAGGCTCTTCTCGGCCAACGGGTATTATGATTTCGCGACGCCGTTTTTCGAGACGGAGTACACCCTCGCGCACATGGGCCTCGACCCATCACTCGAGAAGAACATCGTGTTCGGCTACTACCCGTCCGGCCACATGATTTATCTGCACGAGCCTTCCCTCAAGCAGATGAAGACGGATCTCGCGGCCTTCTACGACCAGACGCTCGCGCGTTGACGGGGATGCGCGACATGACCCTCCGGCGGCTCCTCCCGGCGCTACTCGCGATTGTCTGCGCCCCCGCGGCCTTCGCGGCCGCCGCGGTCGTCTCGCTTGCCGACAACGGCTTCGTCAGCCGCAACACCGTGACGGTTCCGGTCGACCCGGCCAGGGCTTACGCGGCTCTCGTCGAACGGGTCGCCGGATGGTGGGACCCGGCGCACACGTTCTCCCAGGACTCGGCGAACCTCTCGATCGAGGCCAGACCGCAGGGCTGTTTCTGCGAGAAGCTGCCCGGCGGCGGCTTCGTCCGGCATCTCACGGTCGTCTTCGCCGCGCCGGGAAAGACGCTGCGGCTGGAAGGCGGGCTGGGCCCCTTCCAGGCGATGGGAGTCGCGGGAAGCATGACATGGACGTTTCAGCCGGCCGCCGACGGCGGTACGGCGGTCGAGCTGACCTACACCGTCGGCGGCTACAACCCGGCCGGGTTCAGGGACATTGCGCCCCTTGCCGACGGCGTCCTGCGCGGGCATCTGGAGCGCTATGCGCGCTTCCTCTCCACGGGGAAACCCTAGGCACCCGCTTTCCGCTACAGGCCGAGCGCGCGCGAGGCGAGGACCGCGACGATCAGGAGCGAGATGAGCGCCTGTGTCATCGAGTGCGCTTTCGCCCATCGCGACAGGACCGCCGGGTCGTTCGGAGAAAACACCGTGCTCGTGTTGAAGGCGAGAAAGAGATCGTCGATGAAGCGCGGCCCAGTCCTCCGGGTGCTCGACCGGAACCCCTTGCATCATCTGCGGAAAGAAGAAGGCTCCTGCCGTGTGCCTGCGCCGGGACTCGCGCTGGTGCGGCCCCCGGCGTCCAGTCGCCACGACCAGATCGCGCGCGACGTCGAAGGAATCCTCCCTCTCCCGGTGACGGGAGAGGGTTGGGGTGAGGGTACTCCTTCCAGACCTCTCTCGCGCGGAGACGGGGGCGAGGGAATGGAGTTCTCTGTCGATTTCGCCCCTGCCCGTTCGACTAGAAGAGGAAGGGAGCCGAACCGATGCGTTACATCCTTCTGATCTACAGCCGCGAGGCCGACTGGACGAACCTGTCCCCGAAGGAGAAAGGCGACATTTACCAGCAATACGTGGCCTTCACCGAGTCGATCCGCAAGAGTGGCCACTACGTGGTGGGCGACGGGCTCGAGCCCACCTCGACGGCCACGACCGTCCGCGTGCGCAATGGAAAGGCCGTCTCGACGGACGGGCCCTTCGCGGAGACCCGCGAGCAGCTCGGCGGCTATTACGTCATCGAAGCGAAGGATCTGGACGAGGCTTCGACCATCGCGGCGCGTATTCCCGGCGCGACGATGGGCTCGATCGAGGTGCGCCCGATCATGGGGATGCCGTAGCAGCCCTGCGCGGGGCAGCCGCCCGTAGCCGCCTGCTAGGCTGGCTGGCGCCATGTCGATCGAGCGGCTCTACCGCGACGAATCCGGCCGGATCCTCGCCACGCTGATCCGCCTGGTGGGCGACTTCGACCTTGCCGAGGAGGTCATGCACGACGCCTTCGCCGCCGCTCTCGAGCGCTGGCCGGGGCACGGAGTACCCGACAACCCCCGCGCCTGGATCGTGTCGACGGCGAGGCACAAGGCGATCGATCGCCTGCGCCGCGACTCCCGCTTCCGCGAAAAGCAGGAGGAACTCGCCCGCTGGGCCGCGCTCGAGGAGGACAGGGCGCCGAATCTCGCGGCGCCGGCGGACAACCGAGTCGCCGACGACCGACTGCGGCTGATCTTCACCTGCTGCCATCCCGCCCTTTCTGCCGAGGCCCGGCTCGCGCTGACGCTGCGCACGCTGGGCGGGCTCACGACCGAGGAAATCGCCCGCGCGCTTCTCGTGCCGGTGGCGACGATGGCGCAGCGCCTCGTGCGCGCCAAGCACAAGATCCGCCAGGCGGGAATCCCCTACCGCGTTCCTCCCGACGAGGCGCTGCCCGAGCGGCTCGATTCGGTCCTCTCGGTCCTCTACCTCATCTTCAACGAAGGCTACGCGGCCACCGCCGGCGCCGAGATCGTGCGGCGTGATCTGTGCCGCGAAGCAATCCGTCTCGCGCGCCTCGCCGTCGAGCTGATGCCCGACCGGACGGAGCCGAAGGCGCTGCTCGCCCTGATGCTCCTCCACGACTCGCGGCGCGAGACGCGCGTGTCTGCCGACGGCGATCTCATGCGCCTCGACGAGCAGGATCGGAGCCTCTGGGATCGGGAGCAGATCCGCGAAGGAGTCGCCCTGACCGAGGCGGCGCTGCGCGAGGGCGGCCCCGGCTTCTACGCGCTGCAGGCCGCGATTGCCGCCGTTCATGCCGAGACGGCGCGCCCCGAGGACACCGACTGGATCCAGATCGCCGCCCTCTATCAGGAGCTCCTCGCCCGGCACCCCTCCCCCGTCATCGAGTTGAACCGCGCTGCGGCCGTCGCGGAGGCAGCCGGCCCGGAGGAGGGGCTGCGGCTGCTCGACGCGCTCGAGGGCCGCCACGAGCTCGACCAATATCACCTGCTGCCCGCGGCACGAGCGGGTCTGCTCGCACGCCTGGGCCGGCGAGAGGAGGCCACCGAGGCGTACCGCCACGCGCTGGAGCTCGCGTCCAACGAACTGGAGAGGAGGTTTCTGACGCGCGAGCTCGCCCGGCTCCGCTGAACCTGCACCGGAGGAACCGGTGGATCGGCCCTGAAAACCCGACGTTCGTCCTTCAGCGGGAACATGCGTCGGGCGGCTGCGTAGAAGTGTCACGATCGGTGAGAATCCCGCTGCCTGCCGCTTCGGGCTCGGAGCCCACGCCCTCGCGCTTGCGCGGGCCGCATCCGGATGATCATCCACGAAGGTTCCCCGGCGGCCGACGTTCCCTTCCGCGCGGGCCCGGAACGATTCGTCGGCGGGCTGTCGAGCGGAGCCGTCCTTCGTCCCATATGATCCCGCCACCAAACAACGAGGTGAAGATGCTTTTCGCGACGACCCTTCTCGCCTGGCTTCTCGCGCTCCCCGCCGCCGCCGCTCCTGCCCCGACCGTCGACGAGCTCGTCGCGAAGAATCTCGCGGCGCGCGGCGGCGCGGCGCGCCTCGACGCGATCCGCTCGATGCGGCTGACCGGCACCCTGATCTTCGGCTTCGGCGACGTCCAGATCCAGACCGAGTTCGCGCAGCTCATCCAGAGCCCGCCGGGCCGAATCCGGACGGAGGTGAGCCTGCAGGGCCTCACGCAGATCCAGGCCTGGGACGGCACCGACGCCTGGTCGTTCGACCCGTTTCAGGGGCGCCGCGAGGCCCAGAAGGACTCGGCCGACGAAGCGAGGGACCGTGCGCGGGAGGCCGACTTCGGCGGACCCCTTCTGCACTGGCGCGAAAAGGGACACCGCATCGAGTATTTGGGCACCGAGGACGTGGACGGCACGCCGGCCCACAAGCTGCGCGTGAGCCTGAAGGACGGAGACACGCAATACATCTATCTCGACCCGGATTATTTCCTGGAGATCAAGACCGAGACCATCTCGCGCGTGCGCGGCACCGAGCGGATCACGGAGACCGACCTCGGCAGCTACGGCCCGGTCGCCGGCGTCTGGATCCCCTTTTCGATCGAGTCCGGGCGCAAGGGCGCGCCGCGCAACGTGCGGATCACGATCGGCCGGGCCGAAGCGAATGTGGATCCGGCCGACGCCCTCTTCAGCGTCCCGCCGGCGGGCAAGCCGGCCATCCGCGCGGTTCTCGCCGGGCCGGCCCCCTCCACGCCCGCCTCCGCGGCAGCCCCGCCCCCGGTGCCGTCCGCCGCTCGGAGCTCCGCCCTCGACGCGGGCGCGCTCTCCGGCCTCGGCGCCCGAAACATCGGCTCGGCGACGATGAGCGGGCGCATCGCGGCCGTGGCCGCTCGCAATGAGAGCGGCAAGACGACGCTTTTCGTCGGCGCCGCCAGCGGCGGCGTCTGGAAGTCCCAGGACGGCGGTACGACGTTCAAGCCCGTTTTCGACGAGCAGCCCGTCCAGTCGATCGGCGCGATCGCCATCGATCCCTCTCATCCAAGCACCGTCTGGGTCGGGACCGGCGAGTCGTGGACACGCAACTCCGTCTCCGTCGGCGACGGCATCTACAAATCGACCGACGGCGGCGAAACCTGGACGAACGTGGGCCTGCCCGAGTCGGAGCGCATCACGCGAATCGTCGTCGACCCCGCAAACGGGGACGTCGTGTTCGCCTGCGTGCCCGGAAAGCTCTGGAGCGACAGTCCGGAGCGCGGCGTCTACCGCACCGGCGACGGCGGGAAGACCTGGTCGCTCGTCTTGAAAGGCTCGAATCTCTCCACGGGATGCTCGGGGCTCACCATGGACCCGAAGAACCCCAACGTCCTGTTCGCCGGCCTCTGGGACTTCCGGCGCAAGGGCTGGACGTTTCGTTCGGGCGGCGACGGCCCGAAGGCCGAGAGCGGCAGCGGACTCTACCGATCGGAGGACGGTGGCCAGACCTGGACGCCGCTCGCCGCCGGAAAGGACGGCCTGCCCGCCAGGCCCTGGGGTCGCATCGAGGTTGCCTTCGCCCCGTCCGACCCGAAGGTCGTGTACGCCCTCATCGAATCGACCGACTCCGCCCTCTACCGCTCCGCCGACGGCGGCCGGACCTGGCAGGCCCGCGACAAGAGCCAGAACATGGTGTGGCGTCCCTTCTACTTCGCGAGGCTGACGGTCGACCCGACCAACCCCGACCGGATCTTCAAGGCGGGCGGTAGCCTCATCGCGAGCGAGGACGGCGGCGCCTCGTTCTCGAGCGCCGGCGGCGGCGGCCACGGCGACTGGCACGACGTGTGGATCGATGCCGACAACCCGAAGCACGTGGTCGGCAGCGACGACGGCGGCCTCTGGATCTCTTACGACGGCGGCAGCCGCTGGTGGAAGGGAAACAACCTGCCTGTCTCGCAGTTCTACCACGTCAGCTTCAACGACCGGGACCCTTACGAGGTCTTCGGCGGTCTCCAGGACAACAGCTCTTTCGTCGGCCCGTCGGCGCACCCGGGCGGAATCTCCAACGCCGACTGGCAGAGCATTCCCGGCGGCGACGGCTTCTGGGTCATTCCCGACCCGACCGACCCGGACGCCGTCTACGCGGAGTCGCAAGGAGGGTACGTCGCCCGCTTCGACCGAAAGACGAGCTCCGCCCGCGACATCCAGCCCAAGGCCGGCTACAAGGAGAAGCTCCGCTTCAACTGGAACACGCCGATCGTGGCCTCGCCCACGCAAAAAGGCACGATCTACCTCGGATCACAGTTCCTGTTTCAGTCGCGCGACCGCGGGGAGTCCTGGGAGCGCATCTCGCCGGACCTGACGACCAACGATCCGGAGAAGCAGAAGCAGGAAGAGTCGGGCGGCATCACCGTGGACAACTCCGCGGCCGAGATGCACACGACGATCTTTTCGATTTCCGAGTCGCCCCTGGATCCAAGCGTGATCTGGGTCGGCACCGACGACGGCAACCTGCAGCTGACGCGGGACGGCGGCAAGACCTGGTCGAACCTCATCGGCAACGTCCCGGATCTTCCGAAGGCCTCCTGGGTGAGCTGGGTCGAGGCGAGCCGGTTCCAGCCGGCGACGGCCTACGCGGCCTTCGACCGCCACACCTTCGGCGACATGACGCCGTGGGTCTACCGCACCGCCGACTTCGGAAAGACCTGGACGCGGATCGTCTCGCCCGCGCAGGGCGTCCGCGGCTATGCCCACGTCATCAAGGAGGACGCGGTCGAGCCTTCGCTTCTCTTCGTCGGCACGGAATTCGGCCTCTGGATCTCGACGGACGAGGGCAAGACCTGGGCGAAGTTCGAGGGCGGCAACTTCCCCGCCGTCGCCGTGCGCGAGGTCCAGGTCCACCCGCGGGAGAACGACTTGATCCTCGCCACGCACGGGCGCGGCATCTGGATCGTCGATGACATCACGCCGCTGCGCGAGCTCGCACGGGCCGCCCCGGGCGCCGACGCTTCCTTCCTTCCGGGCCGGCGGGTCCAGCAGCGCATGCCGGGCGCCGGAGGCTGGGTCGAGGGCGATGCCACTTTCGTCGGCCGCAACCCGCCGGGCGGCGCCGTCATCACGTACTACCAGCCCACGCGCCACCTGTTCGGGCCGATCAAGCTCGAGATCTTCGATTCCTCGGGCAAGCTCGTGGACACGCTTTCGGCCACCAAGCGGCGCGGAATCAACCGCGTCGTCTGGACAATGCAGCTCAAGCCGCCCCGCGTGCCGCGCGCGGCGAGCGTCGCCTTCGCGGCGTCTCAGGGGCCGCGCGTTCCGCCCGGTACGTACACGGTCCGCCTGACGAAGGGGGGAAAGTCGATCGAGACCAAGCTCGAGGTCGGCGTCGATCGGCGCGCCCCCTACACCGCCGCGGACCGCAAGGCCCAGTACGAGGCGGTCATGAAGGCCTACGCCCTGTTCGAGCAGATGAGCGACCTCGTCGATCGGATCGATGCGGCGCGCGCGGCCGCGGAAGCCCGGGCGAAGGCGCTGCCGGACTCGAGTCCCGAACGCCAGCGCCTGCAAGGGTCGATCGACAAGCTCGACGCCATCAAGCGGGAGATCGTCGCAACCAAGGAAGGCGGCGCGATCACGGGCGAGGAGCGGATCCGGGAGAACCTGGACACCGCCTTCGGCGCTCTGAACAGCTGGGAGGGCAAACCAGCGTCCTACCAGGTCGAGCGCGTGGAGACCCTGCGCCGCGAGCTCGCGGACGTCCAGAAGCAGTTCGAGGCGCTGGCACCGGAGTTGAAGAGCGCAAACAAGGCGAGTTAGCAGAGACAGAGGGCGTCGCGGACGCCCTCTCCGCCGTTCACCGCCCCGGGCGCCTGCTGCCCCGGCTCCCGCGCCCTTCCGGCGGAGCGGGTCTTCCACCTCCGCGGCTCTCTTCGAGAATCGCCGGCGGAGGTGGATGCCATGTTTCTTCTCGCTTCGGTGCTTCTCGTCGTCCACTGCGCCGGACCCTGCGCGCAGGCGCAGACCGAGGCGCGCCTTTCGGAACTGGTTGCCGCGGTCCGCTCGGCCGACTATCGCGGCGACCGCGAGGCGCTCGAGCGTCTCGATGCGGCACTCGGCAAGGTTCCGGACTCGTCCCTGGATGAGTACCGCTCCTACTGGCGGGGCTTTGCCCGGTGGCGCCGGGCCATCAACGGATTCAACGAAACCCCGACCCCGGCGGACCTGCGCGCGGACCTCGAAGCAGCCGTCGGCCACTTTCGCGACGCCCTCGCGCTGCATCCCGGATGGATCGAGCCGAAGCTCGCGATGGTCGGCTGCTGGGGCAGCCTCATCTATCTCGCCGGGGACGATGCGGCCCGGCGCCAGTCGATCCTGGCCGAGGGCGTTCCGGCCATGCGGAGCCTGCCCGCCGAAGGACCCGACAACCCCCGCGTGCTCTGGATTCTCGGAGGCATGCAACTGAGCGCGCCGCCGCCGACGGGAACCGACCCGGCCATGGCCGCCGCAACGATGCGCAAGGGTGTCGAGGCCTCCTGGCGCGAGGCGAGCGCGGGCGCGAAGCCTCCCTGGGTGCCCGCCTGGGGAGGTCCGGAAAACCTCATGAACCTTGCGTATCTCTACTCGCACAGCGCGGCGAAGGACCGGACGGCGGCCCTCGCCTACGCCCAGGGCGCTCTCGTTGCCGTGCCCGAGTGGCACTACGTTCGCGACATTCTGCTGCCGCAGATCGACAGCATGTCGCAGCCGGCTCCGTAGGTGGCCGGCATCGTCGGCAATCAAACTCGGGATGACACGCAATAGCCTGTTATCCCGAGCGATCGCGAGGGATCCCGAGCTCGGCAGGCCGCAAGCCCCGGACGTACAATCTCGGGCCCGCGTCGTGGATTCCTCGTAATGTCAGGAACAGAAAAGAAAGTCTCCCAGGCATCTTTCTCGCGCCTCGGCGCGGCCTCGGCCTACATCGCCGCCTGGAGTCTCCTGGCGGCGGCGTACGCGGCGGCGTTCGTGTCGAGCAAGGCGCCTCTGGGCATGGCCTTGCGGGGCGCGCTCGCCGCGACGCTGCCGGGCGGGCTCCTCGGAATTCTGACCCTGCGCCTTGCGCGGCGCTGGCCCTGGACCCCGGGGGATCGCTGGCGGCTGGCGGCGCGGCTCGTCCCGACGCTCCTTCTGCTGACGCTCGCCGCCACGGCCGGCTGGATGCTGTTGACCTACGCCGACGCCTTTTTGACGAACGGCCCGCTCAAGCGGCCGGGTGCGGCCATCGTCTTCTGGCAGGTCGTGATCAACGGCCTCATCCAGATCGCGTTGACGGGGATCGGATACGCCTGGCACACCGCCGCGGCCCTGCGGGAGGCGCGCGAGCTCGCGGCGCGCGCGCAGATCCTCCGGGCCCGCTCGGAGCTCCAGCTGCTGCGGTCGCAGCTTCAGCCGCACTTCGTCAACAACCTTCTCCACGCGCTGCTCGGGCTCGTGCGCCGAGACCCGGCGCTCGCCGAGCGCGCGCTCGAAAAGCTGGGAGAGCTTCTGCGCTTCGGGCAGTGGGTGAACCAGACCGACAGCGATTTCGTGCCCCTGTCGCGCGAGTGGGAGTTCGTTCGCAGCTACCTCGAGCTCGAGCACGTGCGCTTGGGGGACCGCCTGCAGGTTCGCCTGGATGCCGACGCGTCGGCCCTCGAGGCGGCCGTGCCGCCTTTCGCGCTCCAGCCGCTGGTCGAGAACGCCATCATTCACGCCATCGCCCCGCGGGCCTCGGGAGGACGCCTGGAGGTGTTGGCCCGGCGGTCCGGCGGGCGCCTTTGCCTGACCGTCTCCGACGACGGTCCCGGGCGTGCGCCGGCGGAGGTCGCCGCGAGCCCTCGCATGGGCCTGCGCCTCCTGCAGGAGCGCCTCGCCGCTCTGTATGCGGGCCGCGCGCGTCTGTCTTTCGAGTCTCCGGAGGGCGGCGGCTTCCGGGTGCGCCTCGAACTGCCCGACGAGGCGGCCCCGGAGCTCGCTTGAGCGCGCGGCACCTGCGGGCGCTCGTCGCCGAGGACGAGGCGCCGGCGCGCGAGAGCCTGACCGCGTGGCTTGCGGAAACGCCGGGGATCGAAGTGGTCGGCGTGGCCGTGGACGGGCCGTCCGCTGTGACGCTGGCCGACGAGAGGCGTCCCGACCTGATGTTCCTCGACGTGCGCCTGCCGGAGCTTTCAGGCCTCGAGGTGGCGCGGCGGATCCGCCACCCGGCCGAGCTCGTCTTCACGACCGCCTTCGACCGGTTCGCGGTGGCGGCGTTCGAGATCGGGGCTCTCGACTATCTGGTCAAGCCGTTCGGTCGCGAGCGCCTGGCGGCCGCCATCGATCGCGTACGACGGCGTCTCGGCGAGCCCGCCTCCGCGGTTGCGGCCGGCGAGCGCGCACGCAGCTCCCTTGCGCCGGGACCGCTTACCCGCCTCTTTGCGCGGCAGGGAGACCGGATCGTCCCGATTGCGATCGAGGGGGTGCGCCGGATCCAGGCGCGCGGCGATTACGCCGAGGTCTACGCGGCCGAGGGCGAGTTTCTCGTCGCCGTGACGCTCGCCGAGCTCGCCACGCGCCTGGATCCGGCCCGGTTCCGTCAGGTGCACCGCTCCCACATCGTCAATCTCGACGCCGTCCAGCACCTGAAGCCCCACGACGAGCGCCGTCTGGCGATCACGCTGCGGGACGGGACCGTCATCATCGCCAGCCGCGCCGCCTCCGAAGACCTTCGCCGCCTCGCGCGGTGAGCGGAGGCCGCTCTTCCCTCCGCTTCTAGCGCGACGGCGCGTCGGCCGTTCCGGTGCGGCGCAGGCGCGGAGGTTTCTCGCCCGCCACGCGTGACAGCGGAATGTCGATCTCGACGACGAACCGCCCCCCCGTCCGCGCCTGCGAGAGACGGCAGTCCACGCCGTAGAGCAGCGCGAGCCGTTCCCGCGTGTTCGAGACGCCGACGCCGAGCGACGAGGGCCCGGCTTCCGGCGCGGGCGTGGCGGATTCGTTCACGGTGTTCGAGACGGACAGGAGCAGCCGGCCCCGCTCCCGCCGCGCGCACAGCTCGATCCGCGTGGGCCGCGGGCCACGGGCGACGCCGTGCTTGATCGCGTTTTCGACGAACGGCTGAAGGATGAACGGTGGCACGCCGGCGTCGAGCACGTCCGGCTGGACGTCGACGTGGGCCTGGAGGCGCTCGCCGAAGCGGAGTTTCTGGATGTCGAGGTAAGCCTGGAGCAGGTCGAGCTCCCGACGGAGCGGGACGAGCGTGGCCGCATCGCGGCGCATCCCGGCGCGCAGCAGGTCCCCGAGCTTGACGACCGTGCTCACCGCGGAGTCCGGGTCGCGGTGGATGAGCGGCAGCATGAGGTTCAAGGTATTGAACAGGAAGTGGGGCTGCAGCTGCGTCTCCAGGACCTCGAGCCTCGCCGTGGCGAGCTCGCTCGCCAGGCGCGCCGACCGCAGCCTGGCCCGATGCAGGAGCGCGAGGCCGAGGAGGAGAACGATTCCGACGGCCGCGGCGAACCAGGGTGTCCGGTAGAAGTGCGCCTGGAGCGTCACCTGGTAGGGCCGCATCTCGATCCAGCGGCCCGGCCGGACCGATGCCGCGGCCTGGAAACGGTACGTGCCCGAGGGAAGGTTGGTGTAGTACCCCGCCCTCCGGTCGCCTGCGTCGATCCAGTGCTTGTCGTACCCGTCGAGGCGATAGCGGAATCGCAGCGCACCGGGCGAACGAAACTCGGTCGCGGTGTACCGGAACTCCAGGTGGTCCTTCCCGGGAGGAAGCCGCGCGGGCCTCACGGGAGAGAGCCGCTCGCCGTCGGCGAGCACGTCCTCCAGGTGGACGGCGGGATCGCGCGCCGGCGAAGGCAGCCGCGCCGGGTCGACCGACACCAGGCCGCGCGCGGTCGGGAACCAGAGCGTCCCGTCGAGGGCCCGCCAGGAGGCCGGCTGAAAGCCGCCGTTGCATTCGCTCTCGCGCATGCCATCGTCGGTTCCGAAGAGCTCGGAAACGACCCTCCGTGATTTGCCCGAGGCCAGCCGCGCGACGTCCTCACGGGAAACGCGGAAGACCCCGCGGTTCGAGGTCATCCAGAGATACCCCCGGCGGTCGTCCACGATCGTGAACACCGTGTCGTCGGAGAGGCCTTCGGGCCTCGCGATCCGGGTCACCCGGCCCCCGGCGAACCGCGTCAGGCCATGGTCGCCCGTGCCGACGAGAATCGCCCCGTCCGGCTCTTCGACGATCGCGAAGACGAACGGCGCCTCGGAGGCAGGAAACGCCGCCTCGATCCGCCCGCCCTTCATGCGATCGAGGCCTCCCCCCGCCGTGCCGATCCAGAGGGTCCCATCCGATCCCGGCAGCAGGGAGTACACGCGCTCGTTGGTCAGCCCTTCCCGCGGGCCGAAGTTGGTGAACTTTCCGTCCCGGAAACGGCTCAGCCCGCCGACCGTGCCGACCCACAGATCTCCCGCAGTGTCGCTGACGATCGAAAAGACGAGATCCGCCGCGAGGCCCTGCGCACGCGTGAAGGCGGTCCACCGGCCCGCGTGAAAGCGCGCGAGCCCTCCCTTCGTTCCGGCCCACAGGTCGCCGGAAGGATCCTCGTGAAGGGCCCAGACCCGATCGGAAGGCAGGCCGTCGGCCTGCGTGTAGGTCTTCCAGGCTGAGCCCACGCGCCGCGAGAGGCCCGCTCCGCGCATTCCGACCCAGAGCTCGCCCCGGGAGGTTTGCAGGACCGGACGGACGTCGTCGGAGGGCAAACCCTCGAGCGTCCCCGTCGGGAGAAACGGCCCGGCGCGAAGTCGCGAGAGCCCGCCGTCAGTTCCGACCCAGAGATTTCCGTCTTCGTCCTCGTCGAGCGAAAGGACGGTGTCGTCGGGGAGACCCTCGCGCTTCGTCAAGGCTTCGATCTGTCCGCCGGCGATGCGGTTCAAGCCTCCGGTGACCGTTCCGACCCAGAGAACGCCGTCGCGGTCCCGCTCGAGAGACGTGACCTCGTCGTTTCGCAGGCCGTCGGCGGCTGTCAGGACGGAAAGCCTTCCGGCGCTCCACCGGTCCAGACCCTTTCGGGTCCCGATCCAGATTCCTCCGGCTCCGTCGTCCGCGAGCGCCGTGACCTGGTCGTTCGAAAGGCCGCTGGCCGTCGTCCACGCCTCGACGCGGCCGTCCTGCCACCGATCGACGCCTCCCCCGCGGGTGCCGATCCAGAGCGCCCCCTCGGCGTCCTGATGGAGCGCCCGGATCTCGTCGCTCGAGAGGCCGTCGCGCCGGTTGATCGGGACGAAGCGGCCGTCGGCGAAGTGATTGAGGCCCTTGCGGAAGGTCCCGACCCAGAGGGATCCGTCGCGGTCCTCGCAGAGCGCGCTGACGACGTCTTCCGAGAGACCGTCGCGCGTCGTGTAGCGCCGGAAGGTCTCTCCGTCGGTCCAGACCAGACCGCCGCCGAGGGTTCCGACCCAGAGCCCACCGCTGCGCGCCGCGAGCAGACGCACGATGTTGTGCCTCGCGAGCTGCGGCGTGTTGGAGGCGTCGTAGAGCCGGAACTTCGCACCGTCGAAGCGCAGAAGCCCCTCTTCGGTGCCGACCCAGAGGTACCCATCCTTGGTGCGCGCGATCGCCGGGACCGCGTGCTGCGGAAGACCGTCGCGCTTGCCCCAGCTGTCGAAGCCGTACTGGGTGATCGCGCGGCCGGGATCGAGGCCCCCCGCCGGGCGGGGTGGCGCGAGCAGGGCGCAGAGGGCCGCCAGAATGAGCAGCCGAACATTGAGCCCCCGGGGGCTGGTCGCCCGTTCTCTCCTGTGCCGTTGCGCCACGCCGGTATTTCCCTGCTGGAGGCTACCGCCCCACAAATCCGCCCGCGGGGCCGGTGGGACGAACGGCCCCATTTCCGCCGTGAACGCCCACTTTCCCGCGACGAAAGGCGTCCCGTCCGGGCCGGGCGTCCCTAGATCGCGGCTTCCGCCAGCTCGGGCTGCTCGCTCACCGCGGACTCCGGCACCGTCGCCGTGTCGGCCCGGTGCGTGCGTGCCACGAGCACGTAGATCGAGGGAACGACGAAGAGGGTGAAGGCGCTCCCGATGATCATCCCGCTGACGAGCATGATGCCGATCGAGTTGCGGGCTCCCGCCCCCGGGCCGCGGGCGAAGACCAGCGGCAGATGCCCCATGACCGTTGCTGCCGTCGTCATCAGGATCGGCCGCAGCCGCGTGGCCGCCGCCTCCACGACCGCCGCGAGCTTCGCGAGCCCCTTTTCCTGAAGCTTGTTGGCGAACTCGACGATCAGGATGCCGTTCTTGGCGATCAGCCCGACGAGCGTGATGAGGCCGACCTGGCTGTAGATGTTCAGCGTCGTCAGGCCGAGGAACGAGAAGAGCAGGGCGCCCGACAGGGCGAGCGGCACGGAGCCGGCGAGAATGATGAAGGGATCCCGGAAGCTCTCGAACTGCGCCGCGAGCACGAGGTAGATGAGGATGGCCGAGAGCAGGAACGTGCCCAGAAACCTGCTGCTCTCCTTGCGCAGCTGCCGGGACTGGCCCGCGTAGTCCACCGTGTAGCCCTGGGGCAGGATCCGGCGGGCCTCGTCCTCGAGGACGCGCAGGGCCTTGTCGAGGGACACCCCGGGCGGGATGACGCCCTGGATGTGGATCGCGTTGAGCTGCTGGAAGCGCTTCAACTCCCGCGGCTCGGTCGTCGTCTTGAGCGTCGCGAACGTCGAGAGCGGCACGAGCTTTCCGCCGGCGCCGCTGACGTAGATCTCCGAGAGCTGATCGGCCGTCAGGCGATCGGCGCGCCGGATCTGCGGAATGACTTTGTAGCTGCGCCCCTGGACGCTGAACCGGTTGACGTAGTTGCCGCTGAGCATCGTCGAGAGATCCCGGCCGGCCTGGGACATGTCGACGCCCTGCGACCGCAGCTTGTCGCGGTCGAAGACGACTTCCGTCTGCGGCTGGTCGTACTTCACGTCCACGTCGGCGTACATGAAGATCCCGCTCGCATACGCCTTCTTGATCAACTCTCCCGCGAACGTGCTCAGCTGCTCGGGGCCTGCCGTCGACGCGACGACGAAATCGACGGGAAAGGTGCCGCCGCCCGGCAGCGGCGGGGGCAGCGTCGAGACGACGCGCACTCCCGGAACCTGGCTGAGCTTCGCCGACACACCGAGCAGCAGCTGCCGGGTGGTGCGCTTGCGCTCGCTCCAGGGCTTCGTCACCATGCCGGCGAAACCTCCCGCCGGCGTCGTGATCTGGAACGTGCTCTCCGTCTCGGGGAACGACTTGTAGGCGTCATAGACCTCCGTCGAGAAGAGCTTCGTCTGGTCGAGCGTGGCGTTGGGCGCCGCCTGGACGATCGAGAAAACGACGCTCTGGTCTTCCATCGGCGCGAGCTCTTTCTGCGAGAACAGATAGAACGGCACGATCAGAAGTGCCACGATCGCCCAAAGCGTCAGAACGACGGGACGGTAGGCGAGCGTGCGCGACAGCAGGCGCGCGTAGGTGCGGCGAACCCACTCGAAGTGCCGGTTGATCATGCCGGCGAAGCCCCGCTCGGAATCGCCCGAGCGCAGGAGCCGGGAAGACATCATCGGCGAGAGCGTCAGCGCCACGACGCCGGAAATGATCACCGCGCCCGCCAGCGTGAAGGCAAACTCGCGGAAGAGCGCGCCCGTCAGCCCGCCCTGCAGGCCGATGGGGGCGTACACGGCGGCCAGCGTGATCGTCATCGCGATGATCGGCCCGACGAGCTCCCGGGCGCCGAGGATCGCGGCCTCGATGGGGCGCTGGCCGAGCTGGATGTGCCGCTCCACGTTCTCGACCATCACGATGGCGTCGTCCACGACGAGACCGACCGAGAGCACGATCGCCAGCAGGGTCAGAAGGTTGATCGTGAATCCCGCCAGCAGCATCAGGAAGACCGCGCCGATGAGCGAGATCGGGATCGCCACGACGGGGATCAACACCGAGCGCGCGGAGCCCAGGAAGAGGAAGATCACGATGACGACGATCAGCAGGGTTTCCGACAGAGTCTTCAAGACCTCTTCGATGGCGTTGCGGATGTAGAGCGTCGAGTCGTAGGGAATGCCGGCCTTCATGCCGACGGGAAGCTGCGCCTGGATCTCCTTCACCGCCGCCCGGACGCGGCCGATCACCTCGAGCGAGTTGGCCGTGGGAAGCACCCAGATGCCCATGAACGTGGCGGTCTGGCCGTTGAACCGCA
Source organism: uncultured Acidobacteriota bacterium (assembly GCA_963801275.1). Classification (GTDB taxonomy): domain Bacteria; phylum Acidobacteriota; class Thermoanaerobaculia; order UBA5066; family Gp7-AA6; genus DATBFU01. Next base: position 1,675,733 of record CAWDEF010000001.1, read on the forward strand.
CGTCGGAATCGTAGTTCTCCGCGCCGAGCACGACGTCGGCGATCTCGCCCAGACGCACGACGACGCCCTTGTCCTCCTTCACGATGAGCTGACGGAACTCCTCGGCCGTCTGAAGATCGGTATTCGCCACGAGGTTGACCGAGACCATCGAGCCCTTGGTCCGGCCGAGGGCCGACAGGTAGTTGTTCGCGGCGAGCGCGTCGCGGACCTGCGAAGGCGAGATGCCGAGCGCGGTCATGCGGTCGGGCTTCAGCCAGATGCGCATCGCGAAGGTCCGGTCGCCCAGAATGTCGGCGCGCTGCACGCCGGCCACGGCCGTCAGCTTCGGCTGCACGACACGAACCAGGTAGTCGGTGATCTGGTTCTGATCGAGGTCGTCCGAGGCGAATCCCAGGTACATCGCCGCAAACTGGCTGTCGGCGGTTTGAACGTCGATGACAGGGGCCTGCGCTTCCGGCGGCAGGTCGTTGCGCACCTGCGCGACCTTGGCCTGGATCTGCGTCAGCGCTGCGTTCGTGTCGTAGTTGAGCCGCAGGTGGACGGTGATCGTGGACAGGCCCTGGGCGCTCGAGGACTCGATGTAGTCGATCCCGTCGGCGCTCGCGATCACGCGCTCGAGCGGCGTCGTGATGAACCCGCGCACGAGATTCGCGTTGGCGCCGACATAGACCGTCGTGACCGAGACGACCGCGATGTCGCTGCGCGGGTATTGCCGCACCGAGAGCGATCGGATCGACTGCAGCCCGGCGATCAGGATTACCAGGCTGACGACGATCGAGAGGACCGGCCGCCGGACGAAGAGATCCGTGATCTTCATCAGCTCTCCGCGGGCTTGGGTGCCGGGTTGTTGCCCGGTTGCACCTTGTTGTTGACCTGAACGGCCGCGCCATTACGCAGCTTGAAAACGCCCGAGGTCACGACCTCCTGGCCCTCCTTGACGCCGGAAACGACCGCGACCTGATCCCCCCGCCCGGCGCCGAGCTTGACGAACTGCTGGCGCACACCGCGGTAGGTCTGGCCCTTCGGGTCCTTCATCTCTTCGACGATGAACACCGAATCGCCGTAGGGAGCGTAGCCGATGGCCGATGCGGGCAGCGCCACGACCTCGGCGTTCGCCCCGGTCGAAACGCTCGTCTGGACGAACATGCCCGGGTGCAGCTTGCCGTCGGGATTGCGGAGGGTGGCCTGGACCTGGACGTTGCGCGTCGCCGCATCCACGACCGAATCGACCGCCGTGACCTTGCCGTCCTCGGAGATGCCCGTTCCCTCGGCCTGGACCCGCACCGGCGCCCCGATGTGAAGGTTCCCGATCTCCTGTTGCGGAACGGCGAAGTTCACGTAGATCGGGTCGAGCGCCTGCAGCGGTACGACCGGGGCGCCGTCGTTCAAGTACTGGCCGAGGTTGACCTGGCGAATCCCGAGAACGCCGGCGAAGGGCGCCCGGATCGTCTTGCGCGCGATCGTGGCGCGAATCTCCCCCACGCGGGCGACCGCCGACTTCTGCGTCGCCTCCGCCTGGTCGAGATCCGAGCGCGCCGCCACGCCCTCGGCGTTCAGTCCCCGCATTCGCTCGAGGCTGAGATTCGCCAGCTCGAGCTGCGCCTCGGCCGCGGCGAGCTGCGCCTGCTCCTGCCGGGTATCGAGCTCCACCAGGACGTCGCCCTGCCGAACTTTCTCGCCCGACTCGAAGTCGATTTTCGCCACGATTCCCGCCAGATCCGCGCTGACCGTCACGCCGCGCACGGCAGCCACCGTGCCGATCGGGGTCAGCGTGGCCGGCCAGGTCTCCTTGCGCGCCACGATCGTCGTGACCGCCTCGGGAGGCGGCTTGAAGGACGCGTTCTGCTTTGCGCCCGCCTGGAACTGCCGCGCCTTGATCGCGGCGATGGCGCCGAGAAACAGCACCACTCCGCCGAGCATCAGGGCCATCCGCTTCGCCATGAAATATCCTCCGTCGCCCGCGCGAATCGTCCCTTTGCGCTCCGGGCGGGAGCGACTAGGTGGTTTTGAACCAGAGTTTCCGAAGATGGGATTCGGAAAGCTCGAGATCGGCCGCGCCGCAACGATCGAGCGCGATGGGCGCCACCGTACCGAAAGCCTCCGCCACCAGGCGCCTCATTCCAGATCTTACGCAAAATACCCCGTCCGGGGTTCGGGCAGGCCCACTTCGGTGCGGCTGCCGATGCGCAAGACCTTGCGGGTGAGCGAGTTCCCTCCCGAACGGCTCTCCGCCTCTTGTCTGGAGGCGACGACTAGCTCGGCGTGGGCAGCTTCAATCCCTTCTTCGGCGGGACGCAGTTGGGCGCCTCCCGCAGGACGCACAGCCGGTAGACGACGTCGTCGACCCAGTAGTCCAGGGCGTACTTCACATCGCCCCAGGAGCTCAGGTATTTCGTGTTGACCGTATCGCCCGCGATGATCGTGTCGGCGCCGACGCGGCGGTCCGACCCCGCCGCGATGAGCTTGTCGGTCTCACCGTCCTTGACCATGTACTCGATGGACGCCTCGCCGACGAACGGCGGCTTGCCGGTGATGAATGTCCAGAGGTAGCTTGGCGCGCTCCCGTAAGGCACTCCCTTGGAAGCCACCTTCAGGATCGTGATGGCCTTCTGGCCTCCCGTCAGGGCGATCTGAATGCGCATGACGCCCGGTCCCATCTGGTCGACCATCTCGTAGTCAGCCGAGAGCTTCTGGCGGAGGGTTTCCTGGAAGCTGTCGACGAGTTTCTGCAGGTCCTTGCGCTCGTCATCGGTGAGCTTCCACTTCGGGTTCGTCCAGATCGTAACCGGCTCGAGCAGGATCTTGTTGTAGGTCGACCATTTGGCGTCGGGATCCTTGTAGACCAGAAGCTCCTCTTCGCCCTTCTTGCCGGACTTGAGCAGGGACCTGTAATCGCCGAGAAAGCCGCTGGCCTCGGTCTTTCGGGCCTGGCTGCTCGTAGCGCAGGCGAGGGTCCCCGCGGCGGCGACGAGGACGGCGGCCGCGCAGACCGCCACAAGGCGGCCGGCGGCGGCGGCCCGGGGCAGGATTCCGAAAGAATGGTTGTCCGTGCGGCTCGCGCCGCGGCTCGACCCACTGCTCATGTTGTCTCCTCCCGCCTGTCGGCGCCGTTCGGATCCGGATGGGGATGGGATGCCCATCGGTTGCCGCCGATTATCTCCCTGCAAACAGGTTCGGGTCAGGCTTTTTTCCGGTCGATGGACCAGGCACCCCATATGCTCTCCCCCTCACAACCCATGGAGGAAACCATGATCGCGCGCGTCTGGCACGGTGTCGTCCCCGCCCCGAAGGCGGAGGCGTACTCCAGATACCTGGCGGATTCGGATCGAGGGGTGGGCGACTACGAGAGGACGCCGGGGAACCGCGGATTCTCTCTGCTCCGGTGCCGGGAGGGAGACCGAATGCACTTCCTCCTCATTTCCCTGTGGGATTCGAAGGAGGCGATCGCGGCCTACGCCGGGCCCGACATCGAGCAGGCTCGCTACTTTCCCTTCGACCTCGAGTGCCTCCTGGAACCGGATCCGAGGGTCCAGCACTACGAGGTCCTCACGGCGGCCGGCGCCGGTGTCGTTCATCCCGAGCCCGGCAGGCCCTGAGCCGGATGACCGTATTCCCGGCGAGATCGCTCGGGATCCTTCGTCGCGTACTCCTCGGGATGACGGATCAAGGCACCAGGCCCTCAGCCGGCCCGTCAGTTCCAGTGTTTCAAGTCCGCCCACTGCACCGAAAGTGGGGCGCGCAGGCCCCGGCAGAGATAGATGGGTCGGTTCTCCTCCGCCATCCCCCATGGATGCGAGTGCCGCCCAACCTCCTCGACCGAGTGGCAGTGTTCCTCGATCGACTCGCGATCCCACTGCAGCCAGATCAGATCCTCGGGCTCGACCGCCGGCGGCCCCCAGAAGAAATGGTTCTGGTGGGCGCAGATCGCCGGCGGCAGGCCGTAGGCGGGCCCGAAGAGGTGGAGCGCGCCCGCCTCGCCGTAGTTGCTCGCGAAGATTCCGGTACGCGAGCGCTCCCCGGCGGGAAGGGTCTCGTAGATCCGGGCGACGTCGGCGACGAGCTCGGGCCAGCCGAACTGGTCCCCGAGGCGCTGCTCGAGGGGCCCCTCGTGCCGCACCTCGGTCTTCTCGGGCACGAGCCCGAGACGCTTCTCGTAGGCGATGAGCCGCTCGGGGGGAAGGATGGGAAGAATCGCGGGGACCAGGATGGCGCCCGACGCGACGACGTAGACCGCGATCGCGAGCTTCGGCCACAGGCGGCCGCTGGTCCATGCCCGCCGCTCGAGCCACTCCTCTACCACCGCGGCTCCCGCCGCAAGAAGCATCGGGTAGATGGGCGCGAGGTAGTAGTTCTTGGCCTCGAGCGCGATCATCAAGGCGAGCAGCAGAACGTATGTCAGGCCGAGCACGCGCAGACGCGAGAGCCGGCCGAAGAGAAGCGAGAACAGTCCGACGAGCCAGAACGGCAGCAGCAGCGGGTGCAGAAACTCGATCTGCTGCCACACGAACTCCGCCGGAGAGAGAACGACGTTCTTGCCGATCCGCTTGACGTTCTGCAGGTCCTCGATCGTCGGAAAACCGTGGCGCACCTGCCAGAGCACGTTGGGAAGGAAGAGAAGCAGAGCGACGGCCAACCCGATCCAGATCCAGCGCTTCGCGATCTCCCGGCGGAGCGGCGTCAGGAGAAGCGCGGAGGCGAAGGCCGCTCCGAAGAGGAGTGTGGAGTGCTTGTTCTCGAGACCCAACCCGGCGAGCAGACCAAACCACACCCAGAGCCTTGAGTCTCCCGTCCGCACGATGCGAATGACGAAGAAGACGCACCCCATCCAGAAGAGCGACTCGAAGCCGTTCATCGACAGGATGGAGTCCTCGCCGACGTAAATGGGCGCCGCGAGCGCGCACAGCCCCGCCAGAGCCTGGGCAAAGCGCGCACCGCCGAGCTCCCGCGCCAGAAGCATCGTCAGGGCGACCCGCGCCGCGCCGGCCAGGGCGGCGATCGCGCGGAGGACCGGCAGCGACCCCCCGAGGAGCAGCGCGACCTTTGCGTACACCGCGATCAGCGGCGCGCAATCCACGTAGCCCCAGTCGAGGTGCCGCCCGAGATCGAGGAAATACAGCTCGTCGCGAAAGTATCCGTATCGGCCGGCGCAGACGAGGTGCAGCGCCACCTTCGCAGCGGCGAGAAGCGACGCGAGGCCGACCTCGAGCCGCGGCACGGGCCAGGCCGACGCCGCGGTCCCGGGCGCCGCGTTCGACTGCATGGGCCGAGGATACTGCCGGCGCCGTGGCGCCGCCCCGCGCCGATCGCACGTGCGGCGGAGCTTACGGAGCCTCCGCCGGGGCGACCTTCTCCCGCGGCATCGCGGCCACGACGGCCGGCCACGCCTGCCGCACGCTCGGATACTTCGGGGCCCAGGCCGAGGCCGCCCGCATCTTCCGGTTGGAGATCCGCAGCGACCTCCCGAGCGCGTCCCCGACCGTTCCCAGGAGGCGAGCCGTCCACCGCGGGGGAAACTCCGGGGGATGCACTTCCAGCGCGATCGCAAGCGAGTCGAAGTACTCGCGCCGGGTGACCGGTTCGTCGTCCACGACGTTGTAGATGCCGGCGGGCACGCCGAGGGCCGCGGCCGCCGCCGACGCCGCATCGTCGTGTGAGACCGACGAAAGATAGCCGTCGGGCGATCCCGGCATCGCGGCCCAGCCGCGTCGCACGAGCCGGCAGGTTTCCTGGAAGAAGCGGGAGTCCGGACCGTAGAACAGCCCGAAGCGAAGCACGACGCCGTCGCCGCCCGCTTCGGTCACGCGCTGCGCCGACTTCTCGGCGTCGAGCACCGAGACGTTGTAGCGCACCGGCCGCACGGGCGTCGACTCGTCGATCCAGCGGCTGCCGCCGTCCGGATAGATCGGCGCGAACGACTCCTGGACGAAACGTCCGACCTCCTGCTCGAGAGCCGCGCCGGCAAGATTTGAGGATCCGATGCGGCGCACGCGGTCGTTCTCCGACCAGGCGCCCGGCAGCATCATGCGGGCGGCCGACGACGGCATGTGGGTCGCCAGATTCACGATGGCGCCGCAGCCCGCGACGGTGCGGCGCAGCGAGACCGGGTCGAAGAGGTCCGCTTCGATGGCTTCGGCACCGAGGCTCTTCAGAAGCTCCCGTCCGCGCGCCGAGCGCCCGCCCGCCGCGACTCGATGGCCTTCTCGGACGAGCAGCGGCACCAGCCGCCGCCCGACCACACCCGTCGCTCCCGAGACGAATATCCTCAATGCTCGCCTCCCGAGCCCCTCGCACCCATGGGACAAGCAAAACTCGGACCCGCTCGCGGCGGTCCCGGTCGCCCCGGACCCGTCGCGGAGCGCGCGGCGTCGCCCTCCGGTGCGCATGGCCCGCGTGTCATATTCTCCGCGGACAGGAGACCCATTTCCATGTTCGAGCGTCTCGTCTCGCAATCCGGCCGTGCCGTCGCCATCCTGGGCTTTCTCGCGACGCCGTCCCTTCTGTCCGCGCAGCTGCCGCCCGTCATCCCCCGAGAGGTGATCTTCGGAAATCCCGAGCGGAGCCAGCCTCGCCTCTCCCCCGACGGCCAGCGCCTCGCCTGGCTCGCGCCGGACGAGAAGGGCGTCCTCCAGGTCTGGGTCAAGACCGTCGGCAAGGACGACGACAAGGCGGTTTCGGCCGACAAGAAGCGCGGCATCCGCCGGTACCGCTGGGCGGAGAACAGCCGGACGGTCCTCTACCTCCAGGACAACGACGGCGACGAGAACTTCCACGTCTACGGCGTCGATCTGGCCTCGGGAAACGTGCGCGACGACACGCCGTTTCAGGGTGTGCGCGCCGAGATCGTCGACGTCAACCCGGACTTTCCCGACGAGGTCCTGGTCGAGATGAACCTGCGCGACCGCCGGGCGATGGACGTCCATCGCCTGTACCTCTCGACGGGTGCGCTCGTGCTCGACACCGAGAACCCCGGAGACGTCCTCGGTTGGGGAACGGATGCGAAGTTCCGCGTGCGCGCGGCACAGGTCGGCACGCCCGACGGCGGCACCGAGATCCGCGTCCGAGACGACGGGAAGTCGCCGTGGAAGACCCTGCTGAAGGTCGGACCCGACGAGATCCTGAGCTTCGCGGACTTTTCCGCCGACGGAAAATCCGTCTATCTCGTGAGCTCCGTCGGCAGCGACACCGCGCGCCTGGTCGCGCGAGACGTCGCGACCGGCTCCGATAAAGTTCTCGCCTCGTCGACCGCAGTGGACGCGGGCGACCCGCTGATCCAGCCCCGAACGCACGTCGTCCAGGCCGTCTCCTTCGCGCCCGGGCGCACGACCTGGAAGGTTCTCGACCCCTCGGTCCAGGCGGACTTCGACGCGATTGCCAGGCTCGCCCCGGGGGACTTTCAGATCGTCAACCGCACGGCAAACGACGACGCCTGGCTCGTCGCGTTCGATTTCGACCGCGGGCCCGTGTCCTGGTACCGGTGGGACCGGACCGCGAAGAAGGGGACGCTGCTCTTCAGCGCTCAGCCGAAGCTCGAGGGACTGCCGCTGGCCGAGATGAAGCCCGTCGTCATCAAGTCGCGCGACGGCCTGAACCTGAACTCGTATCTGACGCTTCCCGTCGGCCTGCCTCCGAAGAATCTTCCACTCGTTCTCTTCGTCCACGGCGGCCCGTGGGGCCGCGACACCTGGGGCTACAGCTCCTGGGCGCAGTGGCTCGCCAACCGCGGATACGCCGTCCTCCAGGTGAACTTCCGGGCCTCGACGGGCTACGGCAAGAAGTTCTTAAACGCCGGCAACCGTCAGTGGGGCCTGAAGATGCAGGACGATCTCGTCGACGCCGCAAAGTGGGCGATCGACAAGGGCATCGCCGATCCGAAGCGGATCGCCACGTTTGGAGGCTCCTACGGAGGGTACGCGGCTCTGGCGGCCGCGACCGAGACGCCGGACTTCTTCGCCTGCAACGTGGACATCGTGGGGCCGTCGAACCTGAAAACGCTGATCGGCTCGGTTCCTCCATACTGGAAGCCGATGCGCGCGATGTTCGACGTGCGCATCGGCAACGTCGACGACCCGAAGGATGCCGAGCTGATCCACAACGCCTCGCCGCTTTTCAAGGCGGACAGGATCGCGAAGCCGCTCATCATCGGCCAGGGGGCCAACGACCCGCGAGTCAACGTGAGGGAATCCGAGCAGATCGTCGACGCGATCGAGAAAAACGGGGGCAGCGTGACGTACGTGCTCTATCCCGACGAGGGGCACGGCTTCGCGCGGCCCGCGAACCGCATCGACTTCAACGCGCGCGCCGAGAAGTTCCTCGGAGCCTGCCTCGGCGGCCGCGTCGAGCCCATGGAAGGCGACCGGGTCGCCGGCTCGACCGCGGTCGTGAGGGTGGTCGGGAAGTAGGGGGAGGGAATCGCCCCCCCATCCTGCCCCTCTCCCCCCGAAGCCGGGAGCGAGGGAAAAGGCTCCTCTCCCTCTCCCGGTGACGGGAGAGGGTTGGGGTGAGGGCGCTCCGCGAGCTCGAGGCAACCAGAAGACCCCCTCACCTGCCCCTCTCCCCCGAGGACGGGGGCGAGGGGACCACCTTTCCACCGGGCGTCCCCTCATCTCCGCCCTCTCAATCCCACCGCGCCGCACGCCGACGCGAGCAGCGCCAGCGCGGCGCAGCCCAGCGAGACGGTCCCGAAGGACCTCGACAGGGAGCCGCGCACCGCGCCGACGATCGCGCGCCCCTCCGACGCCGGAAGCCCGGGCGGCACCTCGATCGCGCCGAGCTTCGACTTCTGCGCGGCGACTGCCGAGCGCGCGGGCGGCGACACGCCTTCGGCAATCAGACGCCGGTCGAGCGCGCGGTCGAACGAGGAGGCGGCGACGATCCCGAAGACCGCGATCGCCAGAAGGGAGGCCACGCGCGCCACCGCGTTGTTGATTCCCGAGGCGACGCCAGCCTCTCCCCGATCGACCGCATTCAGGACGGCCGCCGTCAACGGCGCGACCGTGATGGCCATGCCGAGCCCGAGGACGGCGAGTCCGGGTAGAACGCCGGCCGCGTACGAGTCCGAACGCAGCGCCTCGAGCAGAACGAAGCCTGCGCCGGCCAAGAGAGGCCCGACCGTCAGGGGAATCCGCGCCCCGATACGGTCTGCCACACCACCCGACCATCGAGACAGAAGAAAGATGAGCATGACGAACGGGAGCAGAGCTGCGCCCGCGGCCGCCGCCGAATAACCCCTCGCCTGGATCAGATCGAAGGGGAGAAAGAAGAGCATGGCCGAGAGCGCCGCGTAGAGGAAGAAGGTCAGCAGGTTGCACGTAACGAAGGTCGCACTGCGAAACAGCCTCGCCGGCAGCATCGGATGACTCGCACGGCGCTCGGCGGCGAGAAAGGCCGCGAGGGCGCCGGCGCCCACGGCCAGCGATCCGAAGACCCGAGGGTTTCCCCAGCCGGCCGAGGGCGCTTCGATCAGGCCGAAGGTCAGCGCCCCCAGCCCGAGGGTGGCGAGCGCCGCGCCGGAAAAGTCGAGGCCGCCCGCGGAGGGGTTGCGGCTCTCCGGCACCCGGCGGCGGGCAATCCAGAGGACGGCTGCGGCGATCGGGAGATTGAGGAAAAAGACGGCCCGCCAGGAGATGGCCTCGACGAGCCATCCGCCGAGCGCCGGCCCGACCGCGGCGGCAATGGAGGTCAGCGCGGACCAGGTCCCGACCGCACGGCCGCGCTCCCCCGGTGAAAACGCGGCGCCCAGGATCGCGAGGCTCGAGGGAATGAGCAGCGCGGCGCCGATGCCCTGGACCGCGCGCGCTGCGATGATCGAGGAAACGTCCGGCGCCAGGCCGCAGGCGAGCGAGGCCGCCGCGAACACCACCGTGCCGATCGAAAAGATCCGGCGGCGCCCGACGCGATCCGAAAGCGTTCCGCCCACGAGCACGAGGGCCGACAGAAAAAGCGCGTAGGACTCGACGATCCATTGCGCCGAGGCGACGGAGGCCTGCAGGCTCGTCTGCAAGACCGGCAGCGCGACGTTGACGGCCGTGCTGTCGACGAAGGCCATGGCCGATCCGAGGATCGTCGCGGCCAGGACCCATCGGCCGGCCGCGGGATCACAGGGCGCCGGGGCGCCCGCCAGGATGACACTTTCGTCACACGGAGCGCGAACCGAAGACACCGGCCTCTCCCTTTCCTTAGTGGGGCGTGGGCGTGGGCCCGGGCTTCTGAAGGAACTGCTGCAGGAGATCCAGCGGATCGGCCGCCTTGCCGTCGCCGCTTCCCTCGAGCGCGTCCCCGACGATGGCACCCGCGCCGCCCTTGATCTGATCGCGGGCCTGGCGCGCGAGGACGCGGCGCCCGAGATCCACGGCCAGGGACTCGTCGATCGTCACCTTCGGCGCGGACACCGGCCCGGTCGCCCGGAATGGGACGGCGAGATTCCCCTGCGCGTCGGCGAGGTATCGGCCCGCATTGCCGAAACTCTTCATGATCTCCGGGCCCAGCAGGACCCGTCCTCGATACGAGAGCGTTCGGTCGAGCCCGATCGAACCGTCCGCCGTGGCGATGATGCCGCGCCCCGAAAGCGTCAGACCAGGCGTCGCCACGCGGCCGTCGGAGAGACGCAGTCCCGTCTCGAGCTTCGAGAATCGCGTCGACTCGAGACTCGCCGGCGTCTGAAAGCCGGCGATCCTTCCGACGGCGGAAAGCGCGCCCGTCACCTTCGGGAGAAGCTCGAGAGACTTCAACTCGGCGTCGGTGATCGAGAGCCTGCCCTCGCCGCGCCCGGTCTTCGCAACGTCGTCTCTGGTGAGGCCCCGGCTTGCGAGGGAAGCCTTCAGCGCCAGCGTGCCGGAGACCACGTTGCGCATGGAGGTGAAGGCTTCCGCAAGAGGCTTCGCCTGCACGCCCTGGACGTCCAGGCTCGCCCGCGACTCCGACTTCGGATGCGAGAGGTCCGCCTCGACGCGTGCTCGAATCGTTCCGCCGAACGAACGCAGCGCGGGCGAGAGCGTCAGAGCGCCCTTGTCCCACGTCCAGTCGGCCGCGAGGTCCTCGAAAGGCAGGCTCTGAAGCTTGCCGGACGGCGCCGTGATCCGGCCGTTCATCGGTCCCTTGCCCGCCGACGCGAGCGTCGCCCGCAGACTCGAGGCGAAGAAGAGGGATTCTCCGGCGCGGCTGACGGTAAACGGAGCGGCGTCCGCAGACGCGTGTGCCGAGAGCTCCGACACGCGGCCCTCGACCGAGGCGTTCAGCCGCACGCGCCCCGAGAGCTTCACGCCCGCGGGCAGCGTTCCGGCGAGCCCCGTCACCGCGTCCAGAGGCGCGTCGCCCTGCGTCGCGACGCGCAGGTCGAGCCGCGGCGCCTCGTGCAGTCCCTCGATCCTGCCTTCGGCCGTCAGGGGCAGCTTCGCGACGGTGACCGCAGACTTCTCGATCAGGAGCGATCCGCCCGGCCAGTCGAGCGACATGGCGAGTTTGCCGTCGATCGGCGGAATCCGCGAGCCCGACTGCGGCGGAACGTAAGAGAACCCTCCGGCGATACGAAGCGTGCCGAGCATCACGCCATCGATCCCGGAATCGAGCGACAGAATGCCCGGGTCCACGCCCGAAGCTCCCAGGTATGGCTTGAGACGGGCGAGCACCAGGCCCCTTGCCGCGAACTTCGCCGCGAGCGGCGCCTCCCCGAGGCTCTTGCCCGAGACCGGAGGACCGAACGTGCCCTCGAGCGAAAGGTTGCGGCCCGCGTCGGCGAGGAGGCGCGCTTCGAGCTCGAAGTGGGCCGCTGTCGTCGGGCCGACGTCGGAAATCTCGCCCATCAGATCGTCCAGAGAGACCGTGACCGTTTGCTCGGGAGACACCTTGCGGTCGACGAACAGGAAGCGGCACCTGGAAAACTCCAGGCGCGAGACGAGAACGGCGGCCGCCGCGGGCGGCGCGGCCTGTTCTCCGCCGCCTGGCGCCGGCGCGATGAGGTCGCTGACGTTGAGCTTGCCCGAGGGGTCGCGCTCGATTGTCATGGTCGCACCGTCGAGGACGACCCGGCGCACCTCGACGCGACCGGAGAGGAGCGGCCAGAAGGCGAGCTTGATCGAGAGCCGGTCGATCGAGGCGAGCGCCGGAGTCTCCCAGCCCGGCCCGTTCTTCACCGTGAACTTCTCGATCCCGGCGCCCAGGCCCGAGAAGATCTCCAGCCGGATCGGGCCCGCCTCGACCCCTCGGTGCAGCGACGCCTCGGCCGCGCCGAGAATCCGCGCGCGGACCGAGTCGAGCGAAACGATGTAAGGCAGGGCGATGACGAGCGCGAGCAGGATCCCGGCCCCAAGCGCGAGAGTGAGAAGCAACGGCCGGGCCTTGATCGACATGGACAAATCCCAAGAGAGAAAGCTACCTCAGGGTGGACCGGAACGAGGAGGGCCCTCAGCCCGGCAAGAGCTCTGTCGTCGTCTTCCGTCGCCGCGGCAGTGCGAGGCCGCGGACCCACTGGAGCGACGCCTTCGTGTGGTACTTCTCGGCATAGGCGGCGTCGACGGCGTCGAAGAGCCGCTCGCCCCGAGCCCGCCGGGCCCGAACCTTCATCTCGCGACTGCCGACCACGATGGCTCCCCGCGGATCCCGCAGAAAGGTCTGGTGCCAACCGCCGGGCTTGTCGTTCCAGGGGCGCACGAAGACCCGCTCGCCCACGATAACGACCCAGATCCGGGTGAACCGATGCGCCGCCCCCGCCCGGACCGCCAGCATGCGCGATTCCCGCAGGAGCGAGAGCACCTTCGGCGGGAATCGCCGGCGAGCGTTCATTCGGGGCCGTCGGCTCTTCGCGCCTCGAACCATGAAGACATCTTACTGATTCGACGCGGTGAACGGGCTTTCGTCGGCGCTTCGGCCGTACACGATCGGCACCGGCTGGTCGAGAAGACGCAGGTAGACGACGAGCTGGCCGCGGTGGTGATACCAGTGATTCAGGAGGAGCGTGCGCAGGACGCCGATGCGCGGGATCGTGAAGACCTCCCGGTCGCCGTCGGTCAGGCGCCAGCCGGAGACCGACGATTTCTCGTCGAGGCCGGAGAGAAAGGCGCGCGCGCTGTCGAGTCCCGCCTCGAGCGTCGGGAGGAGCTCGGCCGCGCTCTCGGGCTGCGGAGGCTCGAAGTTGACGGCGGACGCGTCGAGACCGTCCAGGGTCGCGAGCTTCGTGACGGCTGCCGACCGCCTGCGCCGCCTCGAGCGGGACGGGATCATCCGAAAGACGGCCTACCAGCGCCGGCCGGCTCGCTACGAGTACCGCCTGACGGAAAAGGGCGCGGATCTCCTGGCAGTCCTGCGGGAGCTCATCTTCTGGGCGAACCGCCACATCCCAGGGACTCCCCGGCCGCCCGCCGACTTCTTCGACCGCCTCGCAAGCCCCCAGCCGAACTGAGCGGCGCCTCCCGTCCTGGGGAAGAAACCCTCCCCCGGACTCATCCCGATTTCCGCCCGACCCGGCGCCTCCCCTCCCCCGAAAAAAGCCGTTGACAATGTATTCTCTGTAAGACTAGACTTACGGTTAGTGAATACTTACCAAGAAGCGCAGCTCCAGGCCCTGGGCGACGCGACGCGGCGCGCGATCCTGTCCCGGCTGCGGAACGGGCCCCTTCCGGTCGGCGTCCTGGCGAGCGGCTTTCCCGTCAGCCGGCCGGCCATCTCCCAGCACCTGCGCGTGCTCAAGGACGCCCGGCTCGTTCGCGACCTGCCCGAAGGCAACCGCCGGCTCTACCAGCTCGACCGGCGCGGATTCGATTCGCTGCGCGATTACCTCGACGGGTTTTGGACGGAGGCGCTCTCGGCCTTCAAAGAGAGGGCGGAGAGACGCCGCCCAAGGAGGAAACGATGACCACGGCAACCGACTCGACAACCGAAACACCCGTTCGAAAGACCATCACCGTCAAGACGCCGCCCGAGCGCGCCTTCCGCGTCTTCACGCGCGAGATCGACTCCTGGTGGCCACGGACGCACCACATCGGAAAGGTCCCGATGCAGAGGATCCTCGTCGAGGACCGAACCGGTGGCCGCTGCTACTCCGAGCAGACCGACGGCAGCGAGTGCGACTGGGGCAAGGTCCTCGTGTGGGATCCGCCGGGCCGCCTCGTCATCGCGTGGCAGATCACGCACACGTGGGGCTACGAGCCGGATCTCGCGAAGTCGAGCGAGGTCGAGGTGCGCTTCTCGCCCGACGGCTCGGGAGGCACGCGCGTCGACCTCGAGCACCGGAACTTCTCGCGCATGGGCGAGGGCGGCCCGACGATGCGGAAGGCCGTCGACTCCGAGGGCGGCTGGGGAACCCTGATGCAGCTCTTCGCCGCGCAGGTCGAGAAGGAAACCGAGTAGGGCAGCTGTCATCCCGAGCAATAGCGGGATGACGGCCCGAAGGGGACCCTCACCCCTCCCCTCTCCCATCACCAGGAGAGGGAGTAGGGTCCAACCCCTCTCCCCGCCTTGGGGGAGAGAGGAGGGGAGGACCCTAACGCCCCCGCTTTTCCTATCCCTTCGCCGCCGCGGCCTTCGCCCTGGTCCGCACGAGCGCGAAGTTCAGGCTTGGAAGCGTGTTCGACTCCGCGGCCTTGGTGCAGGACTCCTTTGCCTTCGCCGCATCGCCCTTGCCCCGGTAGGCGAGGCAGAGGCGGTAGAGGTTCTGCGAGTTCTGGGCGTTCGCCTGCGACAGCTCGGCAATCGCCGTGTCGTAGTCCTTCTGCGAAAGGGCCACGATTCCTACGATCTCGTGCGCGTTGCGCATCTGGTTCGGGTTCTTGCTGGCGTCGGCTCCCCTGCCATACTCCTCGGCCTCGCTCTTCGCCTTCGCGAAATCCTTCTTCGCTGCCGCCACGCGCGCCATGTTGTAGTGGTTGACGAGCCGGGCGTTCGCCTTGAGCTCATCGGACAGGTTCGACGCCTCGACGAGCCTTGCGCCCTCTTCGAAGGCCGCCTGCGCCTCCCCGGGCTTGCCCATCTCGAGAAGGATCATTCCCTTCAGACCGCGGTCGAAGGCCATCGCGCCGACATCGTTCGTCTTCTGTCCCAGGGCATACTGCTTCTCGACCTCCTCGAGCGCCTTCCCGAACTTCCCGCCGTCGACGCTCACGACCGTCAGTCCGAAGAGCGCCGTGCGCCGCTCGGCGTCCGTGCGCGCCTTCTGGAGGAACGCCTGCAGCTCGGCCGCCGCCTCGCCGGGCTTACCCGAGTAGAGCAGGGCCATGGCGATGCCCTGATGGGCGTTGACGAAGTTCGGATCGATCTCGAGCGCCTTGCGATACTGCACGATCGAATCGTCGAAGCGGCCCATCTTCAGGAGCAGCTCCGCGTACGAATCGTAGGGATTCGGGTCGTTGGGAATGAGCTCGATGTACTTCTGGAACGCCTTCTCGGCGTTGCCGTAGTCGCCCGCCTGCCGATAGGCGTACCCGAGAAGGTTGTAGCCCGCCGAGTAGTCGGGAGCGACCTCCGTCGCCTTGCGGTACTGCTCGATCGCGTTCGGGTAGTCCTGCACGCCGAAGTAGTAGCCGCCCAGTTGGAAGTGCGCGCGCTCGTCATTCGGATAGGCAGCCACGAGCTGCTCGGAATATTCCTTCTGCTTGGCCTGATCGTTGTTGGCGCCCGCGGCCGTCGCGAGGATCAGGAGCCGCTCTCCGTTGGATGCGCCATCGGCGAGCGCGACCGCTTTGTGCAGATGGTCGAAGAACTCCGTGCCCGTCGGCGCCGTGTTGGCCAGACTCAACTCGGCCCACGCAAAGTGCGGATCGAGCGAGACGGCCTTCTGGAAATACGAAACCGAGTCCGTGAGCCTGAGCTTGTCCACTATGTCGCGGCCCTTGAGGAACTCGGCCTTCGCCTCGGGCGAGGAGGTCGAGATCGGAATCTTTCCGCCGTCTGCCGGCGTCGCCGGTTTGACATCGGCGGCAGGCGCCGCCGGAGCGGGCGCCTCGGACTTGCTGCAGCCGCCGGCCGCGAGCCCCGCGCAGGCCGAGATGAAGAGAAGAGCGAGTGTGACGTTCTTGCGCACCGGGATCCTCCTTTCCTCCCGAGGGGTACGGAAGGCACAGCGAGAGGTTGTCCGCTCGTCCCAACATCTTCGGAGGCCGGCAAGGCTTCGTCCGGGCCCTCCTCACCCCGACCCTCTCCCCCGGGGACGGGGCGAGACAGAAGGGTCCTGAGCGAGAAGGCGGCATTCCCGTGCGAGTCAGCTCGGGATCCCTCGTCGCGGACTCCTCGGGATGACAGCTCCGAGTCGGCAGGCACCCCGGGCCGGGAGCGATCCGCCGTCATCCCGAGCGATGGCGAGGGATCCCGAGCTCGGAAGGTTCTGAGCCGATCTCGGAATCGACCGGCCCGCGAGCCACGCCGCTACGGCTCCAGCATCCTCCGGATCTCCGGGGCCTTTTCGCCCGTCATTTCCCACCGGACGAGCGACGCCGGGATCAGCCCCTTCGAGTTGAACTCATCCATGAAGTCCTTCATCCGCCACTTCTCTCCAAGCTGCGCCCTGCGCTCCGCCATCAGCGTCTCGATTTCGATCTTTCCGATCAGATAGCTCGTCCCGTACCCCGGCTGCTGCAGATAGAGGTGCTGCTCCCAGCGCACCAGGTTTCCGTCCATCCGCAGCCAGCCGCGCGGCACCTGTGCGCAGGCGAAGGCCGCCGCCTGTTCGAGCGTCATCAGGTTGGCCTGCATGAAGAGCTCGCCCAGCGCCCGCGCCGCCCGCTGCGCGACGAGGATGTACACGAGCTCGCGCGACCGCGGCCGCGCATCGCACATCCCGGCCTGCATCATCAGCTCTTCCCAGCCCGTCGCGTGCCCCTCGGTGCGCGTGTTGAAGATGTTGTAGAGGAGCACCTCTCGGCGGATCGGGCTCGAGGGCGGCTCGTAGACCATCCAGGCCTTGTCGAACCAGTGGTATCCGTGCGTGCGCATGAGCTCGGGATCGCGGTAGTCGACCTCGGAAAAGAACTCGCGCGGCGGCGGGCTGTAGCTTCCGATCCGGGCGCGCAGCGCCGGGTCCATGTAGGCCTTGATCGTCAGGATGTCGCGGTCCTTCAGAAACGCCATGTACTCCGTGACCGCGTCGTTGAATTTCTTGTCGTACTCGGCGGAGTTGGAAGCGACCGACTCCTGCACCGGCAGCTTCGCATTCCGGATCTCCTCCATCGCGAGCAGCGCCCTCGACCGCGCGAGCTCCCGCTCCATCAGCGCGACCTCCTCCCGCCACGTGTACGGGACGAGCTGCACGTTCTTCAGATACCAGTCGTAGTTTTCGATCCCGACGCCCGACGGCCCGGTCTTGCCCGGCACCTTCGATTCCACCCAGGCCGCGAAGTCCTCCGTCGCCTGCTTCGCCTTCTCGACGTCCGCCGCGAGATTCGCGGGGACTCCGCCGAGCTTCTTTGCGAGATTCGCGAGCTCACCGCGCTGCTGCCGGATGCTCTTCGCGCCCCAGACCCAGAGGTCCTGTCCGTTGCCCGTCAGATTCGTCTTCGCCTGAGTGAGAAGGCCGGGGATCGCACGGATTCCGGCGCCGACCGCCGCCGCGTCGCTGGCCGATAGCGGGAACTTGTAGCTCCAGACCTCGACCGCGCCGAGCGCAAACGGCCCCTCGCGCGCCGGCTGGTCGCTCTCCTCCCCGAAGACCGTGACGTAAAAGGCCGGGTTGTTCGCCCAGGGTTTCAGGACGCGGTGATCGAAGTCGAGGCCGTTCAGCTCCGCGCGAACGATCTGGTAGTCGACCTGCTGCGCGATCGGCCAGCCGCTCGGATCGATCGCAGCCAGGCGCTTGCGATACGCCTCGATCTGCCCCTGCTGCGCCGCCATCGCCGCCGCAGAGTAGTCCGGAACGCCATCGACGATCTTGGGCTTCTGGAACTCTCGAAAGTCCTTGAAAAAGGAAACGAGGTCCTCGTACCGACCGCCCGCCGGCGGCGACGCCGACGCCGTTCCCGCCCCGGCGAGCACTCCGGCAAGAAGACACACCGCCATCAGCACGGCCGACGGATCGCTTGAAATCATGCAGCGGATTCTAATGGAGCCCTTCCCCTCGCCCCCGCCTTCGGGGGAGAGGGCCAGGGAGGGGGTCGGCGTCTCCCCATGGCTCACTTCAGCGCCGGCCGCAGCCGAGGCCAACGCCTCGCGAAGCCGATGGCCGGCAGAAGTGAAGGGGTTTGCCTACTTGCCTGCCTCGGCGACGAATTCCGAGGCCGTCTCGGGCCCGATCGTCATCGTGTCCGTGTGCCAGGCCACCATCGTCCGAAACTCGAGGAGGGCGGCGAACCCGGTCTTGCGCCCGTGCTTCTTCGCAGTCTGGTCCACCTTGTCCTGCTGTGCGTCGGTGAGAATCGGTGAAATCTGCATGTAGTCCCAGCTGTCTCCGTCGGTGTGGGCGTAGAGCACCGAGCCAGGAACACCGGCCTCCTTGTCGATCGTGTCGTTCTCGGCCATCCACTTCAGGAACTCGAGGTGCTTGCCCGGCGCGATGCGATAGAGGGCGACTCGCGCCGTCGGCGG
The DNA here is from genome assembly GCA_963801275.1 of uncultured Acidobacteriota bacterium. Classification (GTDB taxonomy): domain Bacteria; phylum Acidobacteriota; class Thermoanaerobaculia; order UBA5066; family Gp7-AA6; genus DATBFU01. Next base: position 1,694,234 of record CAWDEF010000001.1, read on the forward strand.
CTTCATTTCCTGTTTGCCCATCTGGGCCGTTGCGGCGGGAGCGTCGAGAAACAGAACCAGGAGTGCGAGAGGAACCAGGTGGAAAAGACGTTTCATGAAACCTCCTTGGTGCACGGCACCTTCGTCGCGCCAAGGGAGAGGGAATCGGAGCGACAGCGCCGGCGAGTCCTTTTCACTTGACGCGAAATGTGGGCCTCACTCTATCCCGAATTCCCCCCTCACCCTACGCCCGGAGAGGGGGAAGCTACACTCCCTCGCTCCCGACTTCGGAGGAGAGGGGCTCCCCGCCTCAGTTCAGCGCCGGCCGCGGCCGAAGGCCGCGCCTCGCGAAGCGAGCGGCTGGTGTGAGGGGATCCGCGTCTGCCCGCGCCAGACCTCAATCCTCGTCCAGGTACTCCTGAGGCACGTCGTCCACCGGAATCTCCCGGGTGCGCACTTCGCCCGGTCTGGCTTCGGCCTCCTCGACGCCGCTGATCACGCCGGCCTCGAAGTACTGGCCCTCCTCGAGCAGCTCCTCGACGCTCTCCGAATCGACGTCCTCGAGCGTCGACAGCCCTTCCATGTCTCCCGACTGGATGCCCGGCTCGGCTTCCATCTTGCGTTCGTCCCACAGAGACTCCCAGCTCACTTGACCGCGGCGGCGTTTGACGAACTTCGGCGGCAGCTTTTCTGCCACCCGCCTCGCCTTCGCGGGTTGAGCCTTGCGCACAGCCTTCTTCGCCGCGGGGCGGGCCTTCACCGTCCGCTTCGGCTTGCCGGGTCGTTTCGCCTTCGCCGCGGGGCGGGCCTTCACCGTCCGCTTCGGCTTCTTCGATCGGTTCGCCTTCGTGGCAGGTTTCGCCTTGCGCCCCTTCATGCCCTCGCGCGAGTGCCGCATGATCGGCTTGCGTTTTCCCTTGCCGCCTTTCCGCGCAGTCGTTCGGCTTTTCCGTCTCATGCCCGTGACCTCCGACGGCCCGATCCTAACGCCTCTCGGACAATTTCCCCGCCCCCCAAACTGTCATTCCGAGCGATAGCGAGGGCCCCCGAGCTCGGCAGGCTTCGCGCCAATCCGCGGCTGACAGGGTGAGGGCCCTCGCGTCCCCTCATTGGAGCGTTGGCTCAGCCGACCTTTCCCGTGCCTGCCACGCTGCCAGCGCCACGGTAAGGGCCGCCGCAGCCGGCGCGATCCAGAAGTCCGGCGCCTTCATGGCGAGCAGCGTCCCCCCCGTGACCACGCACCAGAGCGCGGGAACGGCCATCAGAAGCCACCGGCGCCGGCCCCTCGCCCCCAGCAGAATCCCGAGCGTCGCGACGGCCGTCGGATCGGGAGCGACGCCGAAGATCTCGACCTGCCGCCATCCCCGGCCGAGCATCGGACCGACGAGCGGCTGGAAGACGAGCGCGAAGAGGAAGATCCAGAGTCCGACGCGCCCGGCCGCGCCGGCCGGCCGCTCGAACCGGAGCCCGCCGCGGACGGCTCCCACCCAGATCAGAAGGGCCGCCTCGACTCCGAACGCCCAGGCGAAATAGACCGCCGTGAAGTTGATGGTCGCGTAGCGGCTGCCGTGAAAGGCGATTCCGATCCAGAGCCAGAACGCCGCGAGAATCGCCGCGACCAGGCGCCCGCGGGCCTCCGTCCCCCGGCGAAGCAGAAGCGCCAGGATCATGAGCCCCAGCGCGACCGTCAGGACCTGCGCCGGCCAGATCGCGGCGTTGTAGAGCTCGAAGAGCCGGTGGTACGTGGCGGCAGAAAAGAGCAGGAAGTCCCGGAGCCGGTAGGTCCACCACTCAGACATCAGAACGTCTCAAGGCGAGCATCGCCCCTCACCCCAACCCTCTCCCGCCGGGAGAGGGGGCGGAACATCCTCTCGCCTCTTCCCTCTCCCGCCGGGAGAGGGGGGCGGAACATCGCCTCGCCTCTTCCCTCTCCCCCTCGCAGGCGGAGAGCGGTAGGGTGAGGGGGTTCCTCGGCTGCTTCCCTTCCGCTGATCGAAGGCGCGACCGCCCCTCACCCCAACCCTCTCCCGCCGGGAGAGGGGGGCGGAACATCGCCTCGCCTCTTCCCTCTCCCCCTCGCAGGCGGAGAGCGGTAGGGTGAGGGGGTTCCTCGGCTGCTTCCCTTCCGCTGATCGAAGGCGCGACCGCCCCTCACCCCAACCCTCTCCCGCCGGGAGAGGGGGGCGGAACATCGCCTCGCCTCTTCCCTCTCCCCCTCGCAGGCGGAGAGCGGTAGGGTGAGGGGGTTCCTCGGCCGCTTCCCTTCCGCTGATCGAAAGGCGCGATCGCCCCTCACCCCAACCCTCTCCCACCGCGAGAAGGAGGCCTTCCGCAACATCACAACTTCTCGGCGTACTCGGCGATGCGCCGGCGCATGGCCTCGTCGGGCAGGCGGCCGTAGGAGGCGCCGATGTTCTGACGCACGTGGTCGACGCGCGTGGTCGCCGGAATGGCGCAGGCGATGGCCGGATGCGACACGATGAACTTCAGCAGCACCTGCGCCCAGTTGGCGCAGTCGATCTCGGCCGCCCAGGCGGGAAGCGGCGTGCGATCGGCCCTGCGGACCAGATCCCCGCGCTGGAACGGCCGGTTGCAGATGACGACGATCTTCCTCTCGAGCGCGAGCGGCAGGATCCGCTTCTCGACCTCGCGGTCCACGGCGTTGTAGGTGACCTGAGCGAAGTCGATCGGCTGCGTCCGCATGATCTTCTCGATCTCCTCGTGCCGCCGCCCGTCCGAGGTCGTGACGCCGACGTACCGGAGCCTGCCCGCCTTCTTCATGGCGAAGAGAGTCGGCAGGTGCTCCTCCCACGACATCAGGTTGTGCACCTCGAGCAGGTCGAACCGCCCGACCCCCCAGAGCTTGCGCGACTCCTCGATCTGCTCCGGTCCCTTCGCCCCCGAGGAGATCCAGACCTTGTCGGCCGAAAAGACCTGCGAAGGGTGGCCGAGCTTCGCCAGGCCGTAGCCGATGACCGCCTGCGAGGACCCGTACATGGGAGAGGAGTCGATGAGGCGCCCCCCTCCCTCGAAGAAGGCGCGCATGACTTCTGTACAGGAGTTGCGCGCCCCAACGTCGTCCCCGACGTTGAACGTGATCCAGCTTCCGAGCCCGACGAGCGGCAGCCTCTCGCCCGTCGAGGGAATCGGCCGCGTCAGAAGGGGTCCGGGACCAGCCGTGACGGGGTCGGGACGGGCCGAGGCGGTGGAAGGCCGGAGAACCGCCGCCGCGCCGGCCGCGGCAAGCGACGCCAGGAACGTGCGGCGCGTGAAGTCGTCGGCATTTCGCATCGGACTCCCTTTCTTCCGTTCAACCTTCGCGCAACACCGGGCTTCCAGGCCTCATTCCGACCACCTCGAGAAAGCGCTTTCCCGACGGAGTTTCGATGACGAGTGCCGGGTTCGAGAGGACGAACCCCGTCGTCTCTTCCAGCCGCGCCCCCTTGACGCCCCGAAACTCCCGGGCCTATCCTCCGTATTCTCCTTTGATATAGCTCCTCTATATGAGCCGCCGCACCGAGCTTCTGAAGGGCACGCTGGATCTGCTGATCCTGCGCACGCTCGCGCTCGAGCCCCGGCACGGAATCGCCATCGCCGAGCGCATCGAGCAGATCACCGGGGGCACCTTCGTCGTAAAGGCCGGCTCGCTCTTTCCGGCGCTGCACCGGCTCGAGCAGGAGGGCTTCCTCGTCGGAGCCTGGGGAGAGTCGGAGGAAGGCCGCCGCGTCAAGACGTACCGCCTCGCTGCCGCCGGCCGGCGCCAGCTCGAGCGCGAGAAGCGGCAATGGGACCGCATCGTCTTCGCGATCGGCCGGGTTCTCGAAGCGGACTAGGGCCGGCGAGAAAACCATGCCGCTTGCCTCCCGCATCGCGAGCCTCTGGAGGACGCTCCTGCACCGCCGCCGGCTCGAGCGCGACCTCGACGACGAGCTCGCGGGCTATCTCGAGGATCTGACCTCCAGGAGGATCCGCGGCGGAATGGACCCGGCGCAGGCGCGCCGCGAGGCCTCAATCGAGATGGGAGGCGTCGACCCCGTCAAGGAAGCTTCGCGCGACGTGCGGATCGGAGCGAGCTTCGAGACGGCGCTGCGCGACGCGCGATACGCCTGGCGCGCGCTCTGGAAGTCTCCCGGCTTCGCCCTGGCGACGATCGCGACTCTCGGCCTCGGCATCGGCGCGAACACCGCGATCTTCTCGGTCGTCGACTCGATGCTCCTCTCGCCGCTCCCCTATCGCGACTCCTCGCGCCTCGTCTTCGTCTGGTCCGACATGAGCGAGGCCGGCTATCCGCGCGCCCCGCTTTCGGGGCCGGAGCTCGCGGACCTGCGCCGCCGCGCGCGGCAGTTTTCCGGCTTCGGCGCCATCTGGGCCAACACGGCCTTGACCGGCGATCGGGATCCGCAGCAGCTTCGCATCGGCCGCGTTACACCCGACTTCTTCACCGTCCTCGGTGCGGAGGCCGCCCGCGGCCGGACGTTTCGCGCGGGAGACGACGCGGGAGGCGCGCCGCCGACGATCCTCCTGAGCGACGCGATCTGGCGAAGACGATTCGGCGGCGACCCGACCGTCGTGGGCCGCCGCATTCTCGTCGACGGCCAGCCGACGACCGTCATCGGCGTGATGCCCCGCTCCTTCCGCCTCCTTCTGCCGCCGGACTCCGCCGTTCCGGACGACCTCGAGGCCTGGACGCCCTTCTGGCCGAAGATGACCGAGGACCCGCGGGGGCAGCAGTTTCTCCGTGTCGTCGGACGGCTCAAGCCCGGCGTCACACTCGCGCAGGGGCGCGGCGAGATCGACGCCATCGCTTCGCGGATCTCCCGCGAATTCCCCGAGTACGGCAGCTCCGGCCGGCGCTTCGACACCGTGGGCCTTCACGACGACGGCGTGCGTGAGACCCGACCCGTGCTGCTGGCGGTGTTCGGCGGTGTGGCGATCCTGCTCCTCATCACCTGCGTCAACGTCGCGGGACTGCTCGCCGCGCGCGCGGCCTCCCGCAGGCAGGAGATCGCGCTTCGCATCGCGCTCGGAGCCGGCCGCGCACGCCTCTTCCGGCAATGCCTCGTCGAGGGGCTCGTGCTCGCGGCGCTCGGCGCCGGCGCGGGGGTCCTGATCGCTCGCGGCGCCCTGTCGGCGCTCTTCGCGGCGAGGCCCGAGAGCCTCCACCGTATCGCCGCGGCGAAGATCGACCTGCGGGTGCTCGCGTTCACGGCCGGGACATCCCTTCTCTGGGGACTGCTCCTGTCGCTCGCCCCCCTCGCCGAGTTTCTGCGGACGGCTCCGATCGACGGCCTGAAACGCGGGGGAACTCCATCCCGCTCGCGCACTCGCACAGCGCTCGTCGCCGTGCAGATCGCGCTCGGCGCGGTCCTCGTCGTCGGCGCAGGCCTCGTCGCGCGGACCTTCGTCCGGATCCAGGGCGTCGATCCGGGGTTTCGATCCGATCACGCCCTGACCTTCCGTCTCGCCCTGCCGGAGGCGCGCTACGGCTCACCCGAAGCCTTCAACGCCTTCAGCCGCCGGTTCGAGGAGGCCCTCTCGTCCCTGCCCGGCGTGACCGCGGCCGCAGCCGTGAGTCACCTGCCCTTCGACCACATCCCGAACTGGGGAGGGGCCTACCTCGCCACACCGGGCGCCGACGAAGGGACGGCACCGATGGCCGACTATCGAGCCGTCACGCCGGACTTCTTCGCGGCGGTGGGAGCACGGCTCGTTGCGGGGCGGGGCTTTCTCGAGTCGGACGGTCCCAGGAGCGCGCCCGTCGTGATCGTGGACGAGCGCCTGGCTCGTCTGGCGTGGCCGAACCAGAGCCCCATCGGAAAGCGCCTCGGCGTCGATCCGGGGTCGACGGGACATCCCGTGACCTGGGCGACCGTCGTCGGCGCCGTCCGGCACCTTCGGCACCGGAGCCTGCTCCAGGAAGTGCGCGAGCAGGTCTACTTCCCGCAGCGGCAGATCCGCCGCAATCCCACCGCCTACGTCGTGCGCTCGACCGGCGATCCGGGCGACCTCGCCGGTCCGATCCGCAGGATCCTGGCGGATCTCGACCCGCAGCTTCCCATCTCCGAGGTGCGGCCACTGGCGGATTACCTCGACGAGGCGCGAGGGGCGCAGCGGTTCACGATGATCCTCGCCGCCGCCTTCGCCGCCGTCGCGCTCCTGCTCGCGGGTGTGGGTCTCTACGGCGTCGTCGCTTACTCCGTCGCACAGCGGCGCAAGGAGTTCGGCGTACGCCTCGCCCTCGGCGCCCTGCCCCGCCAGGTGCGGGCGCTCGTGCTGCGCCAGGGAATCGGCGTCGCTGCGGTCGGCCTCGCCTCCGGGATTCCCGCCGCGGCCCTAACCGCACGCCTCCTTCGCTCGCAGCTTTTCGGGATCACGCCGCATGACCCCGTCAGCTACACAATCGCGATCTCGCTCCTGTGCCTCGCGGCCCTCTCGGCCTCCTGGTTCGCCGCTCGCCACGCGACCTCTGCGAGCCCCCTCGAGGCCCTCCGAGCGGAGTGAGGCGTCGGCTCCGCTCGCCCCCGTCCTCGGGGGAGAGGGTTGGGGGTGAGGAGGCCGCTTCCCGCGGCCCGCCTTGACGGTGCGGCATAGAAGTACTATCATACGTACTCTTATGCGTACCGGAGGCGACCCATGACCGAGATGGCTCTCATGGAGGCCAGGGCGAAACTCCCGGGCCTCGGCCGTGAACTTCAGAAAAACCCGAAGTCCGTGATCCGAATCACGCGCCGCGGCAAGCCGGCCATGACGCTCATGTCCTCCGAGCTCTATGAAACGCTCGTCGAGACCCTCGAGTCGATTTCCGATCCGACGACGCTCGACGCCCTGCGGAAGAGCCTCAAGGACATCGAATCGGGCAGGGTCCACTCGCTGGACGAAGTCGCGGCCCGCCTTGGGCTGACTCGTTGAGCTCGCCGCGCCACGAGGTCCTCTGGACCGAGACGGCGCTCGGTTTGCTCGAAGCGATCGGCGACAGGAGAATCCAGCAGCAACTGTTCGACACCTCCAAGCGACTGGAGTCCGACCCGGAGAAGCAGGGAAAGCCCCTTCGGGAAGACCTTCTCGGGTTTCGCAGCCTGCGCGTCGCCGGTCAGCGCTACCGCATCATCTTTTCGATCGAGCCAAACCGTGGAACGGTTCACATCGTGGCGGCGGGCATCCGCCGCGAGGGCTCGCACGACGACGTCTATGTCCTGGCTCAGAAGCTGGTTCGGCTCGGCCTCGCCCCATCTTCTCGCTCTCGAATGGCCGAGTCAGGAAAAGCTGCGAAGAAGAAGAGGTCGCCCCTCTCCCCGCGGCATCGTCGGCGAAGTAGCTCGGGATCCCCCGTCGAGGACTCCTCGGGATGACGGACTACAGCCTGTCATCGCAAGCTCGGTAGCCGCCGCGCCAGGCGCTCCCCTCTTCGCCCTCCTTCTCCCCCGAATCCCCACCGCCCCCGCGCGACTAGTTCCTCAGGGCGGCCGCCGGTCGACGCGTCGGCGCGCCCGCCGAGGAGGAACAGCCAATGCCAAAGATGCGTGCAGTGCAGGTTTCCCGGGCCGGGGGCCCGCTCGAGCTGGTCGAACGAGAGATCCCGGCCCCGGGTCCCGCCACCGTGCGGGTCCGGGTCGAGGCGAACGGCATCTGCCACAGCGACGTGCTGACGAAGGAGGGCCTCCTGCCCGGGATCGTCTACCCGCGCGTTCCGGGCCACGAGATCGCGGGTGTCGTGGACGAGGTTGGAGAGGGTGTCGCCGGCTGGACGAAAGGCGACCGCGTCGGAATCGGCTGGCACGGCGGACACTGCGGGCATTGCGAGTCGTGCCGGCGCGGAGACTTTCTGACCTGCCGCATCTCCCCCCTCATTTCGGGGATCTCGTTCGACGGAGGTTACGAGGACTACGTCGTCGCCCCGGCCGTGGCGCTCGCAAGGATCCCGGAAGGTCTCACCGCGGTCGAAGCCGCGCCGCTCATGGACGCGGGCGTGACGACCTTCATGGGGCTCCGTCACAGCGGCGCTCGGCCGGGCGACCTCGTCGCGATCCTGGGTGTGGGGGGTCTCGGGCATCTGGGCGTCCAGTTCGCCGCGAAGATGGGCTTCGACACGGTCGCCATCGCGCGCGGCGCCGACAAGGAAGAGTTCGTGCACAAGCTCGGCGCGCGCGTCTACATCGACAGCGAGAAACAGGACCCCGCGGCGGAGCTGACGCGCTTAGGCGGCGCGCGGGCGATCCTCGCGACCGCCACGAGCGGCGCGGCAATGACCGCGGTGATGGGAGGCCTCGGAGTCGACGGCCGTCTCGTGGTCGTCGGCGTGCCTCAGGATCCTTTGCAGGTCCCGGCCGCCTTCCTGATCTTCGGCCGCCACTCCATCGCCGGCTGGGCCTCCGGCCGCTCGATCGACTCGGAAGAGACCATGGCCTTCGCCGTGCGGACGGGAGTGCGCTCCATGAACGAGCCCTACCCCCTCGACCGCGCCGCCGAGGCCTACGACCGGATGCTGAGCGGCAAGGCCCGTTTCCGCGTCGTTTTGACGATGAAGTCCTAGCCTTCCCCTCTCCCGGCGGGAGAGGTTTGGGGTGAGGGGTGAGGTCCACGACGAGGGAGCCCGAGCTGCCATGCCGCGGCCTGAATTGAGCCGACTGCTGAGAGACCGCATCCGGCCGAGCCACCGGCCGGTGCGGAATGAAGGCCCCTCGCAACCGCCAGGCGGTGAAGGCTTTCCGGCAACCCGGCACGAATTTGGCAAGAGAGTGGGAGTGGGCGATGGCTATGCCTGTGAGGACGGCTCCGACAGACAGATAAGGAGGGGAGCCATGGTGATTTTGAAAAAGATCAACTCTTCGAAGCTCGCCCGGGGCGACTCCTCGACCGCGCTCATCGATCTCCCGGGCCGCGGGAAACAGACCGACTGGGGCTCTCAGGACCTGGAAGCGACGGACCGGATGTACGTCGTGAGAGAAGACGACAGCCTCTCTTCGATCGCCCGGAAGTTCTACGGAACGGCGAGCGCTCGGAGACGAATCCTGGAAGCCAATCGGGCGCTCATCCACGATCCGTACTTGATAGAGCCGGGATGGAGGCTGCGGATTCCGGCGTAGGCCCTCCCGCCTCACCCGCCCCTCTCCCCGCGGGGGCCGCCGGCCCCTCTCGCCGCCGAAGTGGGAGAGGGGACGCAGCTCAGGCCAGCGCCTCCGGTGCCTGGCTCTGCTCCTCCGTCTCGATCGCTCCGGCTTCGCGTTTCGCGTCGGCGATGCCGCCGCGCCCGCGCGGAAACCACTTGTAGCCCGCGCCGAGAACGAGCGCGAGCAGCACAATCGCAACAGAGAGGCTGACCCGGATGCCCTCGACGAAGTCGACGTCGGCGGCGGCGAGGATGGCCTCTTGCGTCGCCGGGTTGGCGTGCCGGATCGGCCGGCCCGGCCCGATCTCGGCGGTGTAGGCGCGGGGGCTGGCGTTGCCGATGATCGTGTCGGCCACCTCCCGGCGCTCCGTGGGGTTCGGCAGCGCCCGCGCGAGGTGCTCGGAGAGCGTCACCGTCAGGACCGCGGCGAGCACCGAGCCCAGCACGGCGAAACCGACGGTCGAGCCGAGGGCGCGCTGGGCGCTCATGATGCCGGAGGCCATGCCCGCGCGCTCGGGCGGCACGGCGGTCATCGCGAGCGAAGTGCTCGGCGTCATGCACATGGCGTTGCCCAGCGCGACAAGAACGATCCCGACGACGACCACCGAGATGTGGTTCATTCCGGTGATCATCACCGCGAGGCCGACGATCTGCGAAGTCAGCCCGAGGAGGATCAGGCGGCGCGAACCCACGATACTCATGAGCCGCCCGACCCGGAGCGACACGACGGTGGTTGTGAGGCTGAACGGCAAGAGCAACAGTCCCGCCCGAATGGGCGAGAACCCGCGGACGTTCTGGAAGAGCTGCGTGACGACGAGGAGCATCCCGTAGGTGGCGAACAGGACGGCGAAGACGGTGACGATCGCGAGCGTGTACGTGTGGTCGCGAAAGAGCGTCAGGTCCATCATGGGATCGGGGCGGCGGCGCTCGAGCACGACGAATGCCGCGCAGGCGACCGCCGCGAGAATGAAGAGGCCCAGGATCTCGGCCGAGAGCCATCCGGAGTGCGGCCCTTCGATGACGGCAAAGGCGAAAGCGCCGACCCCGGCGACGAACAGAAGCTGACCGGGAAGGTCGAACGTGCGGGCGCGCGGATCGCGGGATTCCTGGACGAAGAGCCCCGCCAGCACGAGAACCGTCAGACCCACCGGCACGTTGACGTTGAAAATGATCCGCCAGCCGCTGCGCTGTACGAGGAAGCCGCCGAGCGTCGGGCCGATCGCCAGCGCGGTCGACGCGATCGCCGTCCAGATCCCGATCGCCCAGGCCTTCTGCTTCGAATCCGGGAACGCCGCCGACACGAGCGCGAGCGATGTCACGTTGACGGTCGCCGCGGCGACGCCCTGGATCCCGCGGGAGGCGTTCAGGAAGTTGATCGAGCCGGCCAGGCCGCACGCCACGGAGGCGGCGGTGAAGACCAGGATGGAGGCCATGTACAGCTTCCGTCGGCCGAAGATGTCGGCCAGCGTGCCTGCCGACATGATCGCCACCGCCATGCCGAGGCTGTAGGCGGTCACGACCCACTGAAGCCCCGCTTCGCCGACCTTGAAGTCCGTTTGGATCGAAGGGAGGGCGACGTTCACGATCAGGGCGTCGAGAAAAATCATGAAGAGCCCGAGTCCCGTCGCGGCGATCGTGAAGCGCTGTGTCCGGGTCATGCGGGGCATTTTCCATCAAGGCGGGATCGAGGGGACGGGGCCGTCCCTGAGCCCCGCGATGGGGCTTCTCTTCTCCCCTCCCCTGGCCGTCATCCCGAGCTCAGGCCCTGAGCCGGACGGCATCGTCAGCGAGGAAGGTCGGGAGGACAGGCGGCAGGAGACCCTCACCCCAACCCTCTCCCGTCACCGGGAGAGGGAGTCCTCTTGTTTCCCCTCGCCCGTCACCGGGAGAGGGAGTCCTCTTGTTTCCCCTCGCCCGTCACCGGGAGAGGGAGTCCTCTTGTTTCCCCTCGCCCGTCACCGGGAGAGGGGGTCCTCTTGTTTCCCCTCGCCCGTCACCGGGAGAGGGGTCCTCTTTTCCCCTCGCCCCCGTCTTCGGGGGAGAGGGCCAGGGTGAGGGGGGCTCGCCCTCGCCCCGATTCCAGACCGCCCTCTACGCCTTCCCCTCCGCCTTCGTCGCCGGATACAGCCGCTCGAAATCCGGGTCGCCGTGAAGGGGCGTGAGGTCGGGATCGCGCCGCGTCCACTCGGCGTCCTTGTAGCCGGCATCCCAGGCCTTTCGCAGCGCGTCGATCGCTTCCGCCTTTCTTCCGAGATTGGCGAAGGTGCAGGCGGCGTTGTAGAGCACGGTCGCTTCGTTCGGCCGCAGCACCATCGCCAGGCTCGCCTCGCGCACGGCATCCTCGGTGCGCCCCTCCTGGGCGAACATGCCGGCGCGCAGGATCCGCGCCCGCGCGTCCTCCGGCACCTCGCGCAGGTGGTTCTCGAAAGCCTGCAGGAGACGCTGCCGGACGTGGCCCTTGGCGTCTTCCCTCCCGAGCGCGCCCAACGCGTTCATGATCGGGATGTAGACGTTGTAGTCGGTGCCCGCCGCTTCGATCGCTTCCTCCGCGAGCGAGGCGACCTCGTCGTACTTGCCCGCGGAGAAGAGCGCCCGAAGGAGAAGGTAATACGCCCCCTCGCAGTCGCGCTTGCGCGAAATCGCGGCCCGCGTCAGCCGGACGGCGTCGTCGTACCGGTTCCCGGCGTAGAGGATCCAGCCCTGGGAAATGAGAACCTCCGGGATGTCGGGCGCCAGGGCCACCGCGCGCAGCGATGCCGACTGCGCCCGCTCCATGTAAGTCCCGCCGGGGCCCGACCAGTACTGCGCGTGCGCGCAGCCGTTCGCGATCGCCGCCCACGCGAGCGCGAAGTTGGGATCGAGCTGAACCGCGTTCTCGAACATCTGGAGGGCGAACTCCATGTCCCGCGTCGTGCGCCGGCGCGCATAGCTGCGTCCCCGCAGGTAGAGGTCGTAGGCCTGCAGGTTCTCGGTCGGCTTGGCCGCGAGCTCGGCCTGCTCCTGCGGAGTCACCCGGATGCGCAGCGCCTCGGCGATCTTGTGCGCAATCTCGTCCTGCACCTCGAAGATGTCCGACATCTCGCGGTCGTAGCGCTCCGACCAGACGGGAAAGCCCGTGGCGGCGTCCACGAGCTGGGTGTTGATCCTCAGCCGGTTCCCGGCGCGGCGCAGGCTTCCCTCGAGCGCGTAGTCGGCCCGCAGCTGTCGGCAGACGTCCGCCGCCGTCGCATTCTGGTCGCGGAAGGCGAGCACCGTCGTGCGCGGGAAGACGTTCAACCCCTTGATCTTCGAGAGGTCGGTCAGGATGTCCTCGGTGATTCCGTCCCGCAAGTACTCGTCTTCCTTCACTCCCGAGAGGTTTTCGAAGTAGAGGACGGCGATCGAGCGCTCCGCGCTGCGGCCCGGCGCCTTCGAGTCGGAGATCGCGGCCGGCCCCGAACGGTTCCCTTCGAGCTTGCGCCGCAGCCGGAGAAGGTCGGTCTTCAGCTCCGTCGCCGTCTGGTAGCGCAGACTCCGGTCCTTCTCGAGCGCCTTCTCCAGGATCGGCGAGAGCCCGGGCGGCATCGCCGGGTTCGCCTCCGAAAGCGGCCGCGGGTCGCGGTTTAAGATCGCGTCGAAGACGACCGCCTGCGTGTCTCCTTCGAAGGCCTTATCGCCGGTGGCCATCTGGTAGAGGATCGCGCCGAGCGAGAAGAGGTCGGTGCGCGCGTCGGTCGTCAGCCCGCGCGCCTGCTCGGGCGACATGTAATGGACCGTGCCGAACACGGTTCCCGCCGCGGTCAGATCCGCGCCGCGCGGAGCCGCGGTGGGAGTGGCCGTCAGAGCGCTCGCCGCTTCCGGGTGCTCGAACTTCGCCAGGCCGAAATCGAGGATCTTCACCTGGCCGCGCGGGGTCACCATCATGTTCATCGGTTTGAGATCCCGGTGGACGATGCCCTTCGCATGCGCCGCTTCGAGCGCATCGGCCATCTGGATGCCGAGATCCAGCAGCCGCCCGATCGGCATCGGCCCCGCGGCGAGCATCGCCGAAAGGGATTCGCCCTCGACGAGCTCCATCACGATGAAGGACTGCCCCGCCTCCTGCTCGATGGCGTGCACCGTGCAGATGCCGGGGTGGCTCAGGGCCGAAGCCGCGCGCGCCTCCCGCTCGAACCGCTCGAGCATCGGCGCGTCCTGCGCCAGCCCCGACGAGAGAAACTTCACCGCCACGTTGCGGCGCAGGCGCGTGTCCTCCGCCTCGTACACCACGCCCATGCCGCCCGCACCGAGCTCACGCACGATCCGGTAGTGAGAAACCGTCGTTCCGAGCACCATGTCCTCCTGAAGTGGTGTTGACCGACGCCCTGAAGCGGGACTCTACCGCAGGGGGAGCGGCGGCCGGGGATCGTCGCGACGAGGCGGCCGCGAGAGCCGCCCCTACGACGCTGTCATCCCGAGCGAGAGCGAGGGATCCCGAGCTCGGCAGGCTCCGAGCCGGACGGCGGCATTCCCGGCGGAGAAGCTCGGGATCCCTCGTCGCGGACTCCTCGGGATGACGGCGCGAAGGAAGAAGGGGCCCCTCACCCCGGTCTCTAGGGGGAGAGGGTTGGGGCGAGGGGGGCCGCGCCCTCGCTCTCCCCTTCCCGCCGCGCCCCTACTTCAGCCCCGTCACCAGGTAAAGGTCGTCCAGGACGCGGCGGTAGGAGTAGACGTAGGAGTTGCCGTCCGGCGTGATGAGGACCGGGCCGATGGCGAGCACGCCGGCGGGATCGGGCGGGGTGATCTCCTTCCAGAGCCGCCGCGCGCCGGTCGAGACGTCGCAGATCTCGACGCGGGCGGGAGCGGCGATGCGGCCGACGTAGAGCGAGCGGCTGTCGGCCGTCCAGCCCCACGCTCCCTCCTCGTCGGTCGCCCCCGGCAGCGGCCGCGGCGCTCCGCCGTCGGCCGGCAGGACGACAATCTTCCGATCCAGCCCGGTCGCGGCGATCCATCGGCCGTCCGGACTGACCGCCTTTCCTCCGAAAGAGATCCCGAATCCTTCGGGAGCGATCGCCCGCGGCTTGCCGCCGTCGATATCGAGGACGTAGATGCGCCCGCCGTGGCCCGGCTCGTTTGCCCAGAGCAGGAGCCGCTTCCCGCCGGGGAAGAAGCACCCCCATTGCGGAATGAGCCCCGTCTCCGGCAGCTCCTTCGCGGCGCCAGCGCCCGTCGGCACGAGCATGAGCTGGTTCGAGGTCAACCGCTGCGCCAGCGCCCAGCGTCCGTCCGGTGAGATCGAGAGGCACTTCGCCGCCGCGAGCTGAACGGCGGGCGAGCCGTCCATCTTCCGCAGATAGCAGAGGTAGTTGTCCCGCCCCGCGCTCTGCTCGTCGAAAAGAAGCATCTGTCCGTCGTCGGAGAGGTCGTCGGGAAAGGACCAGTCGAGCCAGGTCAGGTTGCGCTCGCCTGACGCTCCCGCCACACCGACGATCTCGCGGCGATAGGTCGTGCGCTTTCCGAGGAGCCTTCCGTCGGGCGCGACGTCCTCCGGGACGAAACCGCCCGCGAGCGACATCATCGGGCGCACCTTTCCCGATGTGGAAACGCGCTCGAGCACTCCGAATCCTCCCAGCAGGACGTCGCCTCGCGGCGACCAGGCGAACCCGGAGGTCCCGCCGACCGCTGGCCCTTCGACGCGCGTCCCGCGTCCGATGCCGAAGAAGACGAGGCGGCCCGCGTTGTCGCCGCGGTCCGGGTGGTTCCAGAAGGCGATGAACCGGCCGTCGGGAGAGAAGCGCGGATTGGAGAGCCAGCCCGTCGATTCCGCGATGACCTTGCCGATCGGGTATTCGAGCCGCGCGCGATCCCCGACCCGATGGATGACGGCGAGCCCCTTGCCGTCGGGCGCCCAGGCGGCATCTTCCACCCGGTCGAGCAGATCCCGCGGTGCGCCTCCGGTCACCGGGACGCGCGCCAGCATCCCCAGGGACTCCCAGCCGAGCTGCGGATGCCAGCCGAGCGAGATCGCAAGCTCACCATCGCGCGACACCGAGAGGAGGTTTGCCGGCGGCAGGGCGAGGGACTTCGACTCCGGGCTCTCCGGCCGCGTCGTGAAGATCTCGAGCGGGCGCCCGTCCCAGGCGGCGCTGTAGACCGCACTGCTGCCGTCCGGCGCAAAGCGCGCCGTGACGATCGCGCCGCGGCGGTAGGTGAGCCTCCGGAAGGTCGGCGGGGCCGGCTCGAAGATCCCGGACGTCTTCGCCGCGAAGAGCGCGAGGCCGGCCCCCAGGACGAACGTGATCGCCGCCGGCAGAATCCAGCCGCGGCGGCGCATCCGGACCGGCCCCGTGGCCTCGAGCGCGCCCGAAACGGCGGTCTCCGTCAGGTGGTCGCGCACGCTCTTCAGGTCCCTCGCGAGGTCCTTGGTCGAGGCGTAGCGCTCCTCGGGGTCCTTGGTCAGGCACCGCTCGACGATCCACCGCACGGGAACGGGGGCCTTCGGCGCGAGCAGTGCGAGCGGCTCGGGCTCGTCACGGATGATGGCGACGAGCGTCTCGGCTCCCGTCTTCCTCTGGAAGGCGCGCCGGCCCGTGGCCATCTCGTAGAGGATCGAGCCCAAGGCGAACTGGTCGGAGCGGAAGTCGACGGGCTGGCCGCTCGCCTGCTCGGGAGACATGTAGCCCGCCGTGCCCATCACGGAGCCAGGCTGCGTCGGAGATGCGACGACCGTCGGCAGCACCGAGGCGTCCTGCGACTCGGGCTCCGTCAGCTTGGCGAGGCCGAAGTCGAGGATCTTGACGAAGCCGTCCTTCGAGACCATCAGGTTCTCGGGCTTCAAGTCCCGGTGCACGATCCCGGCCGAGTGCGCCTTGGCGAGACCCTCGGCGGCCTGCACCGCGATGTCGAGAAGCTTCTTGACGGGGACCGGCTCCTCCGAGGCGACGAGCTCTCGCAGGGTCTTCCCTTCGACGAGCTCCATGGCGATGTAGAGCGAGCCGTCGGCCGAATCGATGTCGTAGATCGTCAGGATGTTGGGGTGGTTCAGAGCGGAGGCGGAGCGGGCCTCGAGCTCGAACCGCTGCCGCCGGCTCGCATCCCCCGACGCCTCCGCCGGCAGAACCTTGATCGCAATGTCCCGCCCGAGCTTCGCATCGCGAGCCCGATAAACCTCCCCCATCCCGCCCGCGCCGATAGCGGCGAGAATCTCGTACGGACCGACGCGCGAACCGGGTGTCAGCGGCATGGAGTCGGGAGGATTCTATGGCGAGGATCGAGTCCCCCCTCTCCCCGCGGGAGAGGGTTGGGTGACCAGCAATTCCAGACCCCAGGCCCCTTGGCGGCCCTGACGATGAGCGCGGCCACCGCGCCCGGCTGCGAGACGTAGATCGCTTGACTGCCCGCGGCCTCGACGACGGTCGATCCCGCGCGCTTGGACATCAGCCGCTGCGCCGCCGGCGGGATCATCCTGTCCCCGATGCCCTTTCAGGTCCCCTCGCCCCCCGAAGGGGGGAGAGGGGTAGGGTGAGGGGGACTCTCCCCCGTTCGCGGCGTGAGGAGTCTCCCGAGCGGAAGCGAGGGAGGAGCCTCGCGCCGCGGGAGCGAGAGAGAGCGAAGGGATCAGGCTAGCGGCCGAGCCCGCATCCGGGCGAGCCGCTGGCCGGTGCGCCGTCAGGCGCAGATCCCGCAGCGAACGGCAGCGACGGGTTGGGTGAGGGGGCGTTCCCTCGCGGCGTGAGGAGTCTCCCGAGCGGAAGCGAGGGAGGAGCCTTGCGCCGCGGGAGCGAGAGAGAGCGAAGGGATCAGGCTTGCGGTCGAGCCCGCATCCGGGCGAGCCGCCAGCCGGTGCGCCGTCAGGCGCAGATCCCGCAGCGAACGGCAGCGACGGGTTGGGTGAGGGGGCGTTCCCTCGCGGCGTGAGGAGTCTCCCGAGCGGAAGCGAGGGAGGAGCCTTGCGCCGCGGGAGCGAGAGAGAGCGAAGGGATCAGGCTAGCGGCCGAGCCCGCATCCGGGCGAGCCGCCAGCCGGTGCGCCGTCAGGCGCAGATCCCGCAGCGAACGGCAGCGACGGCTACGCCTCGCCCGCTTGCCGATACTGCTCCGGAATCCCCGCCAGCGCCTGTCCAACCGCAAGCGCCTGGTGACGCCGGACACCCACCGATACCATCCCGCCGTCCTTCGACCGAACCGTCGCCGTCCAGACCCCGATCGGCCTTGCCCTTTCTCGCCAGCTCACGACGAGTTTCAAATTCGGGTAGCCCGTGACGAAGGCCTGCACCAGACGCGCGCTGACTCGTCCATCTTCAAATAGCTTCATGCCGCGCAACCTTAGACCGCGCATGTTCATGCCGTGTGAAGAGGAGCATCAGACCTGAGACGCCCCGATCCCGAGCTCGGCGGGGCTCCAAGCGGCGAGGTGGCATCGCCAGAATCGATCAGCGCCCGGGGGCCCTCTTTCTCCAGACTCGCACATCGAGCTCAAACGGAATCGCAGGCAGGACCGTGATCCTCGCAAACACGGGATGTCGCGGATTCAGGAGGAAGTTCGACTCCTGCGGAACGACGGCCGAAGGCACCCGGAGCACCGCCGTCTCCAGGGATTCCGCCCAGTTGGTGCCGAGGAGGGCGAGCCCCGGAGGCGCCGGGAAACTCCGCCAGTTTTTCGGCAGCACATCGGCGGTAAGCGTCTTCATCGGAACGCCTTCGGGAACCTCGACAGGGATCGCGCTGAGGTCGTTCGGCGCCGTGGCCGGATCGACGTTGACCAGATACTCCAGGGCCGCAAGCGCCAGGCTCTCGGACGCGTACACGACAGCAGTTCCCCGAAGATTCCACCTTCCCCCTGCGAGGCGTGCGCCCTCACCGTCGAAGGAGGAATGGAGCGACCTTGCCAGCCGCCAGATTCTCAATCGCTAGCTGTACACGCCGTAGGCGATGCGCACGAGGAGGTCCTCGACTTCCCGAGCGCCAACGTCGGTATCGAGCCGTGACAGCGGCGCCTCGCCGCCAAGTGCGCGATTCGAATCCTTGAGCCAGTGAGCCGCCTTCTCCGTCGTGCCGAGAGTCTCTTCCGCGAGGGCACCGATTCGCGCCAGCCGCACCAGACGATCCGACTCGGCCGTGTGGAATCGTTTCTCGTGCTTTCGGCGTGCCAGCGTTCTCGGCGGAAGATCGAGAAGCCGGGTCATCAGCTCTGTCCGGATATCGAACCGGACCCGGACCGCATCGAACGAGGCGTAGGACAGGCCGACCCGCGTCGCCTCGATCAGATCCTCAGGCGTGCGGACCCGGATCTTGAGGACCTTCGAGCCGCCGAGCGCGTCGGCGATTCGGGAGGCCGCGGCCCTGACGGACTCTGTCATATGGCACCAATGATATGGCCATATGGCAGAGACGTCAAACCTTCGTCGTCACCCCAGGCCAAAACGTTGGGATCCCGAGCCGACCCGTCCACGGGTCGGCCCGCGGTCTTCCCCTCTCCCGGCGAGAGAGGTTGGGGTGAGGCGCTACAAGACCCTCTCGAGATCGGCCCGGCGCGCTACCGGCCAGGAACGCGGCGGCGTCTCTTCGGTGTGGGCAGGTGCAGGCGCCGTCGAACTTCCGCCAGCGAAACCGTCTTGGCACTCTTCCGCCGAATCTCGATCATCTCCCAAAACCGCGGGTTTCCCATCGTGAGGAGGTCCTCAAGCTCTTCGCCCTGCACGCCGATGACCAGCGCCGCCGGCCGGCCGTGCCTGGTGATCAGCACGCGATCCCGCTGAGCCTGCTCGATGTAGCTGCTCAGCGATGCTTTGGCCTCTCGAAGCGGAACGACCTTCATAGGATGTCCTCCGTTGTGAGTCTTCCCTTCCTGCGGACGGAGCGAATGATCACGACTCGATCTTCGGCATCCACGTCGTAGAAGACGCGAAAGTCACCCACGCGGAGCCGCAAGACCGGGCGAACCTGCTCCCAAGGAGCTCCAACAGAGCCTCGGCGACGAACTCGATCGCAAAGGATGTGACCACAATTGTAGTCTCAACTGGCGATGGAGGCAAGGCGTAGTCCGGCAACGCCCGGCGACCTCCGCCAGATCGGCTCAAATTGGGCCGATGGAAAGGCGGTGAATCGGGAGGCGCATTGATCACGGCGGAGCCAACCCGCTTGGAGGGTACGGACCCCAAGCAATGAGGGCTAGCCACCGGCTCGAACACTTGTGATCTGACCCCAGGGCTCCCCTCTGACCGCCATCACCCCGGCCAGACATCACTTGTCCTGACACATGTGGGAGATCTCGGCCAGTTCGGCTAAAATTGACCCGATCGAAAGGCGGTGAGTCAGTGAAGGCCACGGTTGAGGCAATCTTCGAGGATGGCGTTTTCAAGCCGATCGAGCGACCCGAGATTCCCAATGGAGAGCATGTCCAGCTCACCGTCGAGACGGCGGAGCGCGCTGCCGGCGAGGATCCGCTCGAGCTGGCCGCACGCGTTTATCGAGGCCTCCGGCCCGAGGAAATCGACGAGATCGAGCGCATCGCCCTGGATCGCACTCAGTTCTTCGCGAATACCCGCCCGTAATGTCCTTGCCCAGGGCTCTCCTGGACACTGACACCCTTTCCGCGGTCATGCGAGGCGCACCCCTGACCCACGCCGCGGGTCGCCGAGGCCTCGAGGTCGCCGCTGCCAGCGGCTACCTCCCGCCGCGGGACCGCAACGGGTCGCCACCAAAGCCCAACACGAGGTTGCCGAGTCTATACTTTCCCGGTGGAAGAAAAAGCTCTCCTCGACAGAATAACGGTGAACCCGGCGATATTCGCTGGTAAGCCGATCGTTCGCGGCCGGAGGCTGGCCGTCGAGCACGTGCTCGGCATGCTCGCCGCCGGGGACACGCCGGAAACGATTCCCGAAGGCTACCCCTGGCTCGAACCCGAAGACATCCGGGCCTGTCTGACCTACGCCCACAGACTGGTCGCCCACGAACGGATCGAGCCGCTGGTAACCTCCGACGCTGAGTGAAGCTTCTCCTCGACGCCTGCGTCTGGGGAGGTGCGAAAGACGCTCTCATCGCCTTCGGCCATGATGTGATCTGGGCAGGCGACTGGCCAGAGGACCCGGGGGATGAGGTTCTCAAGCGACGTCGTCGGCCTTCCCGACTTCCTGATTCGCGACGGCGACGGGTACATCATCCGCGACTCCAAGCTCGCATGGAGCGTCGAGTCATTTCGGTAAATCCTCCAGCCTGACGCCTCGCCCATCTCTGATGCTCTCGCGCGCCTTCGCGACCCTCTCGAGAAAGCGAGGATCTGTTTCCAGCCTGTAATCGAACCAGTCCTCCTCGGATTCAAATCCGATCAGCAGACCGGCAGGTTTGCCATGACGCGTGATGACGACCTGCTCGCCTTCTGCGAGTCGCAGGAACTTCGAGAGGTCGTCCTTTACCTCGTTGAGCGGAACTCTTCTCACCCGCGTTTTGCTCCTTCTGACAGCCATTTCTCCGCTCCTTCCTTGTCCACAATCGCGAGGACCTCCACGCGCGGCGCGCGGATGTCATAGAAGATCCGAATGTCTCCCACTCTCAGGCGGTACTGAGGTTGCCTCAGCCCTCTCAGCCGCTCGATTCGGCTGCGACTCCCCTTTGCCGGTTCGTGCCTCAAATGCCTTTCGATAGCGTCTCTGACCTCGGAGGTCCCACATCACCCCCAGAAGCGACGCCACGTCCCACTTCGGCGGGGCGGCGGTCCCGAGAAACGTTGCTTGCATCTCACTCGCCGCAGCCTTCGCCTCCTCGAACAAGCGCTGAGCGTGCTTGTTCTTCAGCTCCCGCTCAACGAATGGAGTCAGACCATCCTTGAGCAGCTCCATCGCCTTGCCGACTCGTTCCTGGTTGGTAAACGCCATCGGAGCTTCTCGTTCTAGAGCAACTCCGGGTGATTCGACCGCAGCCACGCGAGGACGTCCTCGCGCAACCCTGCTGTGAACCGGATCAGCTCATCGGCGTCGCCATCCGTCGCGCTGCCGGCGGTTTCGTATTCGACCTTGTTGCGCTTCTTCCGGCAATTCTCGAGATATTCGGCGTCCCTCCGACGGCCAGGTCCGAGGATCTCCGGCAGCGCCTGGATCGTCCGGTAGTGGGCCTGAGCGTTCTCGGGCTTATACCCGGACGCATGGAGGAGAATCGTGCAGAGCTTCAAGGCCGCGTTGTACGCAATGCCAAATTGCCAATCCGACGAAATTCCGCCTTGTCGAGCATCCTCGAGGTCGCGCTTGACGATCGAGAGGAGTCCATCGATCTCGCTCTTGCTGCTTCGGTGGGGCTTGAGCCAGCGGTTTTCAGCCCACTGTTGCAAGGTCATGGTCGTTCCCGATGATGAAGAGTTTTGGCGAGTTCAGAACCGACGTCACGAAATGCTCGCGCTTTCGTCGCCGCTCGGCGAATTCGTGCGGCGAAAAGACATGGGGATTGATCTCGCGACCGATGCGGAGATCGACGCCCGAAAGGTCCGATGAAAGTTGACGCAGGGAGGTCGAACCGATGACCATGAGGTCGACATCACTGGTCGCCTTTTCATTTCCGGAGGCGATGGAACCGAAGACGAACGCGACCTTGACGGTCGATGGCTCGAGGGCCTCGCGCAGGACATCAACGAGTCCCGCCGTCTTGAGGACGATGTTTCGGATGTCCGGATAGAGGGGGTGGGACGTTTCGGCGCGATAGTAGGCGCGATTGCCGTTGCGCCTCAGGCTAACCAGGCCCATCTCGCGAAGGCGGCGAAGCTCCTGCCGCACGGTTGCGTCGTTGAGATGAGCCCTCCTTGCGATGTCCCGAACATGCAATTCGTGAGCGTCGGGCCCGAACAACAAGCGGAAGACCTCCGATTTGACCCGCGACGAGAGCAGGCTGGACAGGGTATCCATATGCGTGGTTATACCACGCGACTGCGTGGTATAACCACTCAACTCACCGTCGAACATACCGACCTGCGCCCGTTGCGCCTTCCCGCCCTCGCGAGCGAGGCACAGAATCTCGGCCAGCTTTGGACGAGTCCGTTGCAGGACATCCGCCGGATCCTCTCTCCGGTGGCGACGAGGGAGCGGCCGAGACTCGTCGACCTCGACCCCTTCGACCAGAGGCGGACCATCTTGTACGGGAACGGGCGCTGACTCAGGTCGATGTCCACGGCAGTGAATTCTACGTTCGAGGTGGGCGCAAGGCTGAGGCGCTCGGCTCACGATCACGGCGCAGATCCGAGCCCTCAGCGAGAAGCAGTTCCCGCAACTCGCGCGCGCCCTTCGCATCGAGCGCCTCGAGCCTCTCGCAGGCTGTCCTCGCCTGGTCGAGGTTCCCGGATCGTGCCTCCGTGATCGTGAGGTTGTACCAGGCCGCGACATCGTTTGGATCCAGCTCCGCGGCCTTTCGAAAGGCCCACAACGCCGCGCCCGTGTCTTCGGACCCCTCATGGCTCGCACCGAGCGTGATCCACATATCCACCGACGCCGGACCGATCTCGAGAGCCCGTTCGCAGGCGGAGCGCGCTTCGGCATGGAGACCCTGCCGGCAGTAAGCAAGGCCGAGGTTCGCCCAGCCGCTGGCGGATCGCGGGTCGAGCTCGAGATGACGCTTGACCGAAGTCACGGCCTGCTCATGCCGCCCCTGGCGAATCTGAGCCACGCCAAGCGTGTTCCAGTACTTCGCTCGCCCCGGGTTGCGGCGAATTGCTTCTCGCATGAACTCGACGGCCGCGGCCGCGTCTCCCTGCGCCAGCCGAATCTGCGCGATGTCGTGCCAGGGGCCGGGAAACCTGCCGTCATGAAAGATGGACTCTCGGAACGCCTCGACGGCTTCGTCGAAGTGCTTCTGGTCCCAGCGAACGTGGCCGAGGACATCCCACAGTCGCGCGGCACGCCGCCGGTCTGATTCGAGCCGGATCGCACTCGCGAAGGCCTCAGCAGCGAGGTCGAGAGCTCCAGCCTTCTTGGCCTCCTGTCCCGCAATCACCCAGCGATTGACATCCTCGCTGGCCCCGGGAAAACCACCGGAATTCCTCTGTTCGCCTTTCTCGCCGTCGTCACCGAATTCCACCGCGGTTTCCTCCTCAGTACCCTCCAGCGTCCTAACACGGTTGGACAGAAGACGTCCGAGCGACCCCGACGGGCCGAGACTGAACCAGGTACCACCCTGAGCGCCGTGGTGCCCGGCCCCGGCGCCTCGTCCTCAAGAGCAACCAGATTTGCACGTCCGGTTCAAGCCGGCGTGAAAAGCAGCAGAAGACTGGTGCAACCGTAGCGGTTGCTCGCAGCGAAGGCCTTCTCGCATGTTCGATTCTCCCAGGCTGTCTAATCTCACGTCCGGCGGGCCGCCAGACCTGGCCTACCCTCCCGACCTCCTCGCGCTGCGAGCCCTACCCCTCCCTCGCACGAGCAGCGAGAGCCGCAACTCGCTCCCGCTCGCAGCCGCCCAGTCCCGCATGAAGGCGACCGTCGGATTGCTCCCCCAGCGCTCCGCCTGTGCCACCGATTGCTGTGACGTCCTCAGCCGACCCGCCAACTCAAGTTGAGTCAAGCCGGCCATCTCTCGCGAGACTCGGAGCAGATATCCAGCAGGCTCCGGCTCCCAGGCTGGCAACTTTCGCCAGCTCCTGAGCGCCTTCCATTCAGCGTAGGACCGCGGCTTGCCCCGGAACAATCCGGAAGGAAGCTCCGAAATGAGCTTGCCCTTCGGTGACTTGTAGGTCTTCACGGGACCTCCCTTGCCCATCGCTCGAGATCCTCGGGCGAGAAAGACCGGCCGGAAGCGTCTCTCACGAAAGCCCGAAGCTTCTCGTATCCCTTTTCTACCTTTCGCCCCTCGGCGAGTGACTCGAGCCGATTGAGGTCCAGCCTCTCCTCCTGAGCCTTCCAGATCAGAAACGCGCTTGCGCCGTCAGTCGTGGATCTCCAGAACTGCCAAGCCGCTAGCCGATCCACGATCATGTCCTCGGGGCTCAGAGTGAGCACGGGTGTGCCATCGACGTCGAGTATCGCGGTCCGCTCGTCCGGACCGATGTGACTGCCCGGGAACTCCACGAAGATCTCCTCCTTTCCATGTATCCAATGGCGTCCTTCCCGACGAAAGCCGGAGTCCTCCAGAGCTCTCGAGACGGCCGCCGGCACGCCTCCCACGAAGTCCAGATCCCCGGTCGTGTAGGCGCCGCCCGTGTAGAGCTCGACCGCCGCTCCCCCCACGAGAATTGGAGGTGCCGACGGATAGAGGCCTTGGATCCAGGCGGCGACCGCCGCGGTCCGCTTCGGCCCCTCGGGAAGGAGCAACGCTTCGCCGAGCACCGGGTTCCTTATCTTCACAATATATACATTGTATACGAACCGCTTCCCGGAGCCATATCCCCTTCCCCGACCGGCGGAAAAGCCCGCCCTCGACCCGTCACCTCGTTTGTCACTTATGCGAGGCTCCACAAAGGCTCCCCCATGCACTTCCGCGCCTCGAACCCGTACGACTACTACCGCCCGTCGAAGTGCGAGCGCCGCGTCGCGCTCCGCCATCGGGGTGTGAAGGAGTCGCCCCGCACGGAATTCGACGAACTCCTCGCCAGGCTCGGCGCGAGCCACGAGACGGCTCATCTGGACAGCCTCTCCGGCGTGAAGAATCTCGTAGGCCTGGACCCCGAATCGCAGGAACGCGAGACCCTCGCCGCCATCCAGGCCGGCGTCCCCGCGATCTACCAGGCCCGCTTTCGCGTCTCGCTGGACCTTGCCCCCGATAACTGGTCCATCTGAGAAGGGAGTTTAGACTCCCGGAAGGAGGCCAGGGATGAAGGGGAAGCGGTTTTCCGAGGAGCAGATCATCGGGGTGATCAAGGAAGCCGACGCGGGTCTGTCGACCAAGGAGCTGTGCCGGCGGCACGGGGTATCGGAGCAGACGATTTACCGGTGGAAGGCGAAGTATGGGGGGATGCAGGAGAGCGATGTGCGAGCGATGCGCCGGATGGAGGACGAGAACCGTCGGCTCAAGCATCTGGTGGCGGAGCTGACGCTGGACAACCAGGCGTTGAAGGGGGTGTTGTCAAAAAAGTGGTGACGCCACGAGCGAAGCGGAAAGCCGTTGGCGTGATGAAAGAGGAGTTCCGCCGGAGCCAGCGGCGATCGTGTCGGCTGGTGGGGATGTGGCGGTCCAGCTGTCGGTATCGTAGCCGGCGAGCAGATGACGGGTGGATCCTGGAGAAGCTTCGGGAGCTGGCCGGGCGGCACACGCGATGGGGATACCGGACTCTGGAGGTTCTTCTTCGACGGGACGGGCTGTCGATCAACCACAAGAGGGTCTGGCGGCTCTACAAGGAGGCGGGCCTCAGGCTGCCGCGTAAGCGACCACGGCGCGGGCCACGGCCCAGGCCGCAGAAGCTCGAAGCGGCCCACGGCATCAACGACCGCTGGTCGATGGACTTCGTCTCAGACGCCCTGGCGACGGGGCGCAAATTCCGGTGCCTGACGATCGTGGATGACGGATGCCGGCAGTCGCCTGCGATCGTCGTAGACAGCTCGATCTCCGGAGTGCGGGTGACGCGCGAACTGGATCGGCTGGCGGATGGCCGAGGTCTGCCGCGGACACTGGTCGTCGACAACGGGCCCGAGTTCACGAGCCGGGCGATGGTCCTTTGGACGAGGGCCCGAGGGATCAATCTGCACTTCATCGACCCCGGCAAACCCGTCCAGAATGCCTTCATCGAGAGCTTCAACGGGAAGTTCCGAGACGAGTGCCTCAACACTCAGTGGTTTCTATCGCTCGAGGAGGCGAAGCAACAGATCGAAGCCTGGCGGCAGGAGTACAACGGCATCCGCCCCCACAGCTCGCTGGACAATCTCACGCCGGACGAATACGCCAAGACTCTGGAAGGGGCACCAGCTGTGGGAATCGCGCAGCGATTTCCACAGCCCTACGACGACGAAACTCTCAAGTAAAACGGACCAACGTTGGGGGCAAGGTCACCCCGCCGCGCGCAACTTCGTCATGCTCGACCTCGAAGGGATGCCTCCGTGGCAGGACGATCTCGAGAAGGTCTACCTCTGGGGCATGAAGGTTTACGGGGAGAGCCCCAGCGGCCATCTGCTCGCGCAAGCCGGATTCGGCGCCGAGGGCGACCGGGAAGGGTGGTTCGCCTTCCTCCGCCTTGCTTCGAGCCTCCTTGCCGAGCACGGCGACCTCCCCTTCACCCACTGGGGCTCGTACGAGAGGACGAAGCTGCAGATGTACACCGACCGCTTCGGCGATCCCGACGGCACCGCAGTCCGCATTCTCGGCCGGCTGGTGGATCTCCTCGCCGTCGTTCGCCGGTCTCTGGTCTTCCCGAGGCCGAGCCTGAGCCTCAAGGTCATCGAGAAGTACGTCGGCTTCCAGCGCAAGCTGCCCGAGTCAAACGGCGCCTGGGCCATCTGCCGCTACATCGAGGCCACCGACACCTCTGATGCCGCCGGCCGGAAAGCGATCATGAGCCAGATCCTCGCCTACAACGAGGAAGACCTCGATGCGACGTGGGCGGTCGTGCATTGGGCCAGAGGGTTGGAGGCTGTGAAGCCCGTTTCGTCCGGGCGCGTTGAACTACGAGCGTAGTCCAAGTCGGCAAATCAAGACTGACCCCAGTCTTCTCTTCCTATTCCTCTCCCTGTGGCTGAATTCCTGAATGCCACTCAGAGGCCCGCCTGCTTACGCCGAGAAAGGTTGACAGCCGCCTTGGTTCGCTGCCCGACCTGCATGAGGATCTACTGTACGGTGTCGTTGACCGTAGCGAGCGCACGACGTCGAAACTGGCTGCCAGGTTATCGTCAGGATCCTTTCACCGAACTCAAACTCCCAGTTTCTTTAGGACCGCCTCGATGTCCAGGTCCGGCGGTCCCGGCCTGCCAATGTACCTCTGAAATCTCGTTCCCAAGGCCTCGGCGAACGGACTCGCAACGGTCGCGAGACAGCGATATTCGCGGATCGTACGAAGACTCAGATACTCAAGAGCCTGAAAATCAACCACGAGGTTGGGGATGTCCCAGACGCCAGGAAGGAAGTGGTATCGCTCGGGAGAGCTGACTCGCACATTCTTCATAAGCTTCGCGACGATATCCTTCTTACTGCCCGACGGCGATTTAATCCAGTTCTTTACCTCAGTCGATTCCTCGGCGCGAGTCGCCCTCGCGCAGAGCACGCTGTCAGTCTTCGGGTCCCGCCCGCTTGTCGAAACCATGTCACAGCTCGGCCAGAGAAGCACAAGATATGACTCCTGCCCTTCAGATGATCGCAGGCGTATATCACCGAGCAGGGGGTCTTGGCCGATCGGCGGCTTGATGTAGTACTCGGCAGGGTGCACGGCCTCGAGGTCGGTGCCTTCCGCCGCGGAGACACCGTATACCTCTGCGGTCATCGCCTCCATTCCCTGACGGGCAAAGACAAGGGCCAGTCGCTGAACTACCAGCCTTAGGAATTCGGGTTTCTCGATAATTGGACCGAAGTCTTCCCAGCGCTCCTGCACGAAGCCCCACATGTAGGAAGACAGGGCCTGGTCGAGGTGATTGACGATCGCACGGTGAAGCTGGGGAATGCGCAGCTGAAAGAGTGCCTCGATTTCATCTCTCAGCTTAGGCAACCCCTCGGCGTCCTTTCCAACCAGGCGGACGAATGTGCTCCTATATTGTTCCAGCCCCTCTGGAAGCGCGGTATAAAGCACCACCGGGGCGAAGCCTGATCCTTTGATGCTCTCAAGAATTCGTAAGCCAGTCTGTTCGCCGCCTGGCTTGGCGGGACCCTTGTAAACGTCCAAAATGACGAGGTCGGCTTTCCTTTCCTTTATCAGGTTAAGTGCTGCCGGGAGGTCAAGTTCCTCTATCTTCAGCCTACGAGATGCCAGCTCCTCCCCCGTGAGGTATTCCCTGACTTGGCGGCTGACGGTAACGTCGTCCTCGACTAACAGGACGTTCCACGTCTCCTCCGCGTCCGGGTCTCGCTCAGGCATCCGCTTCTCCGAGGCGTCGCTTCAGGCCTATTCGAAACGTTGCTCCTCGGAGTGGGCCGCCGGCGACCAACTCGAGCGAGCCGTCATATTCCGCCGCGGTTTCGCCGGCGATAGTTAGGCCGAGTCCGACACCGTCCGGTTTGGTTGAAAAGTAAGGGTCGAAAATGCGGTCCCGAACGTCCTCGGCCACGCCCGGCCCGCTGTCAGAAAACAGAATAGCGAGCTCTTCAGCGCTTCTGGACACTTCGACCGCGATCCGTCGCTCCGCCGCCGGGATCTTTTCCAACCAGTACAAGGAGTTATCAAGAAGGTTGACTATGATCTGTTGCATCTCTCCTTCGTCCACTGTCACGACGGTCTCGCTCTCAGGTAGGCGTACATCCACTTCGAGGTCGGTGATACGCCGTTCGTACAGGGCGAACGCGGCTTTGATAACTCTCTCAATCGCGACTTTCGCGGGCCGGCCCCTCTTTCTGCCGCTGAAGGGTGCTAGCCGACGAAATAGGGCGGAGAGCATCTCGGCCTGCTCCGCGATGGTCTCCAGGCGCCCCTTCATCGTCTCTGTCAAGGGATGCTCGGAGGACCGCTCTAGGTCGCGGGCGCCCAGGGTTACCTCGTTGGAGATGGACGCCACCGGCGTTCTCCCCTCGTGAAGGACTACGTCGATCAGTTGCCCAAGCGCGGCGAGCCTGCGATAGCGTGCAAGCACGCGCTGGATCTCGACGACTCCATGCTCAAAGGACCTAGCCTTCCCGTCGAGGACGGTCCGCAGTTCGACATCGTTGGGATATCGGTTCTGTACGAACTCTCGGAGGGGCTTTATATCTAGTTCTTGGAATAGGCCCCCGATCCGCTCTGGCGGTTTCTGAGCCCGCCGGTGGGAGTCGCGCTTGATCTCGAGCTGCGAGAGGAGCTCGATCATGGTACGTTTAAAGTCTTCGAGACTGGGACCGCCGACGAGACCTTCGCGATTCGTCTGGTCGCGAAGACCCGCGTTACCCTCGGCAGAGATGAATACCGACCCCACGATCTGGTTATTGCTTAACCTCATTGTGGGGTTTTGAACCCGCCTGAGATCGAGCCGCAACCAGTCGCTGTCGCCGAGCAGGATACGAAAGTTATCCCGATAAATGCTGATACCGGACGCCGCATCCAGATCTCGGCGTAGCTCGCGAACTGTGCTGCCGAGCTCGCTCGCGAGGTTTCCAAGCCCACTTTCGTCGCGATCCCACACCTTGAAGTCGAATCGGAAAGGGCCGCAGTTGGGTGCCCGGCCGTCGGCAAGGGTGACACGGTCCGCTATGCGTACTGCGGCCTTGGTATCGGGGCCCTCGTAATCGGCCGCGAATCTCCCCTTCGCGTCGATCTCACCGGCCAGCTTGTAGCGAGGTCTTCCCAGAACAGCTGGAGGCATCACCGGGCCGGCGTACTCGCTGAATTGTGGCGGTAGGTCGAGGGCTATCGCGAAGTCGTCATTCCCCTCACCTCGCGACACCAGCCGGGCCAACTCAGCGCGTAACCGCGCGAAGCTCTCGTCATCCCAAGTATCGCTTAGGCCGGTGAGATGCAGCGTGGTGCCGTGTGCCACCTTCTTCCTTGCCGGTGCTTCCTCCCAACGTATGCGAATCTCATCAAGATAGAGACTTTCGTCGTCGAACGCCCCCCACTCAAAACGTACCCTGACCTCTCTCCGAGCCCCCTTTGCGAGAGTCGTCATCTCGAGAGTGCTCGCGAGGCGGGCGGCAGCAAAGCGGCCAATTCCTTTCTCACCCGTAACGCGCCTGCCCAACGGGGTACTGGTCTTGCGGCGCTTTGAAACAGTCGCTGGCTCGAACCAGGCCTTTCGGACCGTGTCTAGCGTCATTCCAAGCCCGTCATCGCGCAAAAGGATGCCGCCTTCAGAGGGCCTAAGCGGTTCTTCGAAAACGATGGTGACTGCCGAAGCGTCCGCATCGTAGGAGTTCTTTATGAGCTCCACGAGCGCCACCGTCTCGTTGCTGATTAGATCCCTGCCAATGGTTCGGACAATTCGCGCGCGCGGCCGGAGGGTGGCTGAACCCCGGCGGACTCCGGACGTGGTCATAGCCGGCCGTTCGCCCGGACTCCGCAGGTGCGGCTCCACGCGATGCGTACCATCATTTCCCGGCCCGTTCTCCAGCGACACCAAGCGCCAAACCCGCCGGTGGCGATTATCGCCCGGCTTCGCCACCGCGTTCATGACATACGAGCCGGAGGGCTGCTCAGTGACCTTGGCGTGAAATCAGTGTGCAACCCCCGCGCTCCTTTTCATCCCGAAGGGTTTGGCTGCTCCTCTAAACGGCATGGTGGGGCTCCGAAAGCAATAAGACCTCTTCTGTTGCAATCATGCGGGACACGAAGTCCGCGAGCGACCGTCGCCGCGTCGGTCACACACACCCCTATCTCGATGTTCCGCGCAGGTCCGTGGTGGGTGAAATTTGCGCTTGTCACCAGTGCCGTTCGGCGGTCGCAGATGAGCAGCTTCGCATGGAGGGCAGCCATTTCGTCGTCGGGGTCAGCGTCTCTTGAATAAAGCACTGGCAAGCGGACACCCGCCGGCCAAAGGGGAACGAATCGATGCAAGTGCTCCCGGAGACGATTGGCAACAATCGTCACACTGACTCCCCGCGCCTGTGCGGCGGCTAATCGACTCGAGACCTCACGTGCGCCCTCCGAGAATACATAGCCCACCATCACGATTTCGTGCTCCGCGCTTCGACCATTTCGAGGGCTTTCGGCAATGTCGCGCGCACCGGAATTCCAAGGTCGAGAGGGGCCGTACAGACGATCTCGACGCGGGTAGCTCGTAGCGCTGCTAGCGCGCGCTCTTGGGCCAGCACTTCAAGCGCACCCGCACATCGTTCGCACCGGCGCCGCCCGCCCGGGTGTCGGCGAGGGCCCGAGCCAGCTCTGCCGCTCGCGCGGTAGGGAGTCCCAGCTCGCGCTGAACACGCCCGGAACTCGGAGGATCCGAAGCGAGCCCGAGGACGGCCGCGAGTGCCCTAAGTGGGAGGGATCGAGGTCCAGTGTCGCCCGGTGGAGAATCGCGAGCCGGTGACGTTACGCTCGGACATGTTCTGCGAAGCCATGGTTCTCGATCCCAGGTAGCTCTACAACCAAGGCACGGTCGAGTAGGCGATTACCGAACTCGCAGGATGTCTCCGAGGCCATCGCGCAGGCGTGACACGCGGCGCCGTTGAGTCTCCCCGTCCGCCGCGCGTCGTGCTCGCGGCACAACGGGTCGCTCGAACAGATTCGGCCGCTTCGAGCGCTGATAGTACAAGCCCTTCGAAGGAGGCTTCCCGCGCTTGCCGAATAAGACCACCAAGACTCCCGTCGCTGTCTGGCGTGGCCGTGTAGAGAAGGATCCCCGCCATCCCCTCGCCGGCGTAGATGCGCTCCCGTATCGATGTTGAGGAATAGCCTGAGTCCAGTGCGAGCTGACGCATGAGCAGATGGGCGAGCGTATGGAGAAGGATCAGCCGAGGCGGCCGGACGCCGAGCGGCGGCAGGCCGCGGCTCTCGCGCCACCTCGAATAAGCATCGAGTAGAGCAGCGGCACGTGCCTGGACCTCCGGGCGACTCTCCCAATGGTTGAGCCTCTCGAGATGCAGCCTGACGAAAATTCCTTCGCCGAGATTCTCGATCGCCGGTAGCCAGTCCTGACTCCGGGCAGACAGTGGCGCCGGATCTGCAACAGGGCGCGGTGCCTCGTCGAGGCTTCCATGGTCGGGTCGAGCTCTGGAGGATCGAGGCGTGTAAAGCCGATTATTGCCCGGACTTCGCGGAGGCGCGGGATGGCGACGACTCTGTCTAGGATTTCGCGAGTGTGCGGACCGATTGTCTGCCGGAATGTCTCGAACGCGGCTCGTTCAAGTCCGCGGGCGCGTTTAAGACATCGTACTCCGCAGCGCGGAGGCCCTGGCGCTGGCCCTGGAGCTGCTCAATCCGATCCAGACAGGCTCGCACCCGCGCCGGATCCTCGTGAGGGAAGCGTGATCGCAGAACTCGATCCACGATCTCTGGTGGCAGCGGAGTGGCAAATCCCGACCAGAAAGCGGCAACCGCTCTTTGAAGCGGATCTGTCCATGGCGGGATGGATAACGCACTTCGCGTCACCGAGAAGTAGACGTTCGACGCGCCACGCTGGAGAGCTTCTGGGCTTTCCTGGCAGGATTCTTGGCCGGCATCCAACCACGGCCGCCTCCCAGGGCAACTACGAAGGAGTGCGCCACGGAGCCTCCACCCAGCGCACCAGCCAGCGAACGTGACCGCCCACAGGCGAAACGACTTCGAGATCCCCAACTGCGGCCGACCGCCCACCCCCGCAGGGTGAGCACCGGTGTTCCGCAGGCTCGGCCGAGGCCATGGGCCCGCACGACCAAGGGAAATCCGCGATATGACCCCGTTCACAAGCAACGACGAGCCGAGCGGGATGTGTCGCCCGGCCACAGGCATCGCAGCATGGGACGCTCTGTGGCCCGGCCGCTTGCGAGGGAGGACGTGAGAGTCCGAGAGCCGCGAACAAGCGGGGCAAACTCTCCAGAGCGGGAAGCGAACGAAAGGAAGATCACGCTCGCCAGGGCTCCCGACGGGTGGAGTGCGAAATGACTGGACATGGAGCATGGCTTGGAGGCGCGGCTCGAATAGGGTTCGCGAATTGCGACTCCCGAGCCCACCCGGAAACCAGTGTTCTATCCCTGCGAGCATCACCGCGTCGTCAGGTAGGTCCAGTATGGCACCCGGTCCGAAAGTCGTTATGACTGGCTTGGGCGAAGCCGCTGGCGGATCAACGTCGACCTCGGGAACCGGCCCGGTGAAGCGTGATTGGATAAAGCCCGGAGGTCCCTCGACTTCCCGGAGCGAGTTGAGGGTTCCTCGGGGAAAATCCTCCGCCACCCCGGTGTCCTCGGCACTCTCCAGGAGCCACGTGATCGGGTGGTCGGGCGCGTTCGGCGGTCGACGATACGTCAGGCTCGTTGGGTAGCTCCGCACAAGCAACGCCCACCCATCGATAAGCGCCTGAAGTTCCTCCGTACCCCGTCGGCTTCGTCGGGGTCGGTAGCCCGTACGCGCGCAACGGGGCATCGCGGACCCCGCGACGAGTGGGTCCGAGGGATCAAATGCGCGAGCGCCCACATTCGTCGCCAGTCGGGGATCGAGAAGACGAACAAGGCCTACGAAGACAGCATGCAACCCTTTGTCGCGGGCGCGACTTGACCACGGCGTAACGCTTGTTACTTCGACGTGTCGGTAAAGCATCGAGTGGTAGGAGCGAAATCGCTCGTAGTGAGACAGGTCACGAGGGCGGGACCAGTTATAAAGGGTGACCACAAGCCCCGGCACTTGGCGCCCCACGCGGCTCGTCGCCTGGATGTACTCCGCGCTCGTTTTAGGTTGGCCCGTGACGAGCATGAGGCCAAACCGCCCTATGTCCACACCGACTGAGATCATGTTCGTACACAGAAGGACATCGAGCGCGTCGTCAGCCCCAAGCGGCCTTTCCATCTGTCTGAGAAGCAGCGACACGTCCCGTGGTGCTATGCGGCTTGTCAACTCTCGGCGCATTTCGGGCAGCCGCGGAGGGAGGCTTCCGTCGCGGTGGCTAGGAGCGTGAGGCGTTGTCGTACGTCATCCTCGACGAGTCGAAGAGCACCGCCTAGTTCGCGAAGGCTGTTGTAGTAAGCCACCACCGTCCAAGATGGATCAACGTCGGCTGGTGCGTTCGTGCGGCGAGCCACGTGAGCCGAGTGAAGGAGTGACGCGAGGACTCGTATCGCTGCCGTCTTGAGGCTACGACCCGGAGCGCATACTCCAAGAAGAGTCTACCTGGCAGCTCAGTCGTTTCCGCCGCAAAGAATGCATCGCCAGCATTCAACCCTGGCGGCGGAAATTGTCGCGCGGGGCGTTGAAAGAGCCCGCTGATCTGATCGGAATAGCGGCGGATCGTAGCAGTTGACACGACGACCTTCGGCCGAGCATGACCGCCCCGGGAGGCGAGAAAGTCGACCGCGCTTTCGTACAGCCCAACTAAGGATCCGAGCGGACCCGTGATCAGATGCAGTTCATCCTGAATGATCAGCTCAGGCGGAAGAAAAGCGCGGGAACTGACCGGCGTAGTCGCTGGGAGGCTCCCCGCTGGCGATGCGACCGGCGGCAATCGCTATAGGCGCAGCCCCGCGCGAGCCAGCCGTGGCGATCGCACCGCTCATCGACATCGCCGAAAAGTGCCTTTGTGCGGTCATCCCAGGGCAGCCGCGCAAACTTGTCGACCGTAGCGATGACAAGGGTCGGGCAGCGTAGATAGAGATCCTCGTCGACGACATACGCGGGTAACCCTGAGAACGGCTTGTCTGCATCTCCGTGAAACTCGCAAGTGGAATCTGGACATCGGATCTGAAGATGTAGCAACTCACGGTGGACAACGTAGTCGAGATGCCCTAGGGCTGCTCCGCACCAGGGGCAGGCCCGAAGCTGGACAGGATTAGCCGTCGCTGGCTCGTTGTCGGTGTCGAAGTCTTGCAGTACCTCGAGAGCTCCTGCTTCGATTCCACGCAAAGGGTCGGCTGCCTGTGTAATCGCATTCGGTGTGGAACCGCCGCCGACCCAGAGGCCAATAGAGAACGGCGTCTGGCCCAGCCGCTCCGGATCCCGGCGCCGGAGAACCTCGCAGGCACAGATCAGAATCGCCGCTCGCTGAAACTGCTGGATCGTCAGTAACCTGAGGGTGTATCTCATGAGGATGGTGACACCGCCGTCGCCGTCCGCTGCGGCGGGCGCTGCGTGCGAGGCCCGAAGGCGGCGTAGCGCCATCGTGAACGCGGCGAGACCGAGGTAAGCCTCGGTCTTGCCGCCCCCCGTCGGGAACCACAGTAGATCAACAAGACCGCGGTCCGCACTCGTCGGAACCGCGACGCCGACAATGTTCAGGAGGAGGAACGCTGCCTGGAAAGGCCGCCACTCCGGTGGGGCGATCTCTTGGGCTTCCTCACCGCGCTGTCTGGCGGCGCCGCGGATAGCTCGCCGTCGTTGCAACGCCATCGCTCGATTGGCAAACCGGAAAGCCTCGAAGATAGACGGTCGGAGGTAATCAGATCGATACCCTCCCGCATACGGCCAAGAGCCTCACGACAATCTCCAAGGTGTTCAGTGGCCTTGGCCATGAGATCCGCCGGCAGACCTTCCGCCAGCCGCTCCTGATTCCCTATCCATTCCGCGTAGGCTTCGAGGAGCGGTTCGAGGACCTGTCGGAGCTCCTCCGCGCCTTGTGCCTCGGCGAGAGTGTCCATGCTGAGCGCGGCCAGACCCGCGCCGCCCCGTGCCTCGGTCGGAGCGACCTCGCTGACAGGGATCAGTTCTGTCCCGACTGACCGGGCTCTATGCGGCTGGCAATCCGCCGCGTCCCAAATGGCGGCGCAGCCGTGGCCGACGGCGAACTCGGGCCGATCCCGATACAGCAGACGGTAGCTTTCGAGATCTGGGTCATGCGACCTCCGCGCAGCACGCTGAGTACGGTCCAAGAATGGCGAGGTCTCCGAGCCGCCGTGAACAGTCACCCTCGGCTGGAAGAGGCAGTTTTCTGGCTGGTCATGACCATCCACCGGGCGATTCGCGTTCCTGAGGAAGACGGAGACCAACCAGGCGTCACCGTCACGTCGGCTGAGCCAGTCTCCTCGCCCGCCGCCAGGGAGATCCACGTGCCCACTCCGCCCGAGCGGTATGCTCACGCGCTCGCGAACTTGTGAGCGTCGCCACTGAATGACTGGGCGAGGTGAACGCGCACCAGCGGCCGGTGTCGCTGCAGCGGGTTGCGTCGGATCATAGAGGCCATACGCAAACTCGGCCTCGACTACAGCGGTGCCGGCGCTTACAGCGAACGAAACGCCGATCGAGGCGGGCTTCGGCATCTCGACTAGAGGGGCTTGGGCGCCTACTCCACTGTCGGCGTCCTCTTCGTCCGCGCCTGCTTCACCCGCTGCATCGTCTTCCTCCTGCGGATTGGAGTGTCCGCGGGATAAAGGACTCCGAGGAGGTAGTGGGAGAGCGGCGACTCCCCGGATCGCGCCTGTCGGTCCTCCAGAAGGATCTCGTTCTCGTCCGAGGGACCGAGGATGTCAAGCCGAAGGCGGTCGATGGCCAACCTGCGGAGCCGGTCCTGCTCAGCTATGCCCACTCGCGGCCTCCTCGTCAAAGGCGAAAACTTGCCCGACCCGGTCGATTTCGACGGTCTGCGTCTCCGTGCCGACCGCTTCAACGGCGAGCAGCTCGACCGCGTCCTGGAGAGCTGCCATCGTAATACCAAGCCTCTGAAGGAACGCGCGATCCTGGGGCGAAATCTCGGTATCGCCTACGGCCGCGCGCTCGATCAGTCTCGTCATCTGCCGGCCGAGAAGTCGATGCCCCGTGCGCAGCATGAGAAGAGCAACCCCGACCTCTTCTGCGTGGGCGGCGAGCCACGTTGATCCGAGTATTTCTCCAACGCGCAGGACGTCCCGAGGATCAAGTGGCCCAAGGACATCTCCGCGCGCCCATGAGCCAATCGCGGCCGCATCTGAGAGGTGCGACCCGCGGGCACGAAGCCGCTCAAGGAGTGCCTCATACGTGAACCCAAGGCGTTCGCGGCCGTTGCGGAGCTCCTCCCGCCATCGGAGTACAGGTGCCATGAGCCCATCGCGAGCCTCTTCCGCAGCACGAGCTGCCAGAACCGGGTGAACGATGGCTTCGCGCGCTTCTGAGTCGACTGAGATCAGACGATCGCCCGGCTCGAGTGCATCTGGCATTCTGCGGTTGATGCTGTCGTCCGGGCCGACCACGGTGACACGGCTTCCTTTTTCGAGGAGAACACCCCTCCTGCCGCCCACTTGCACGATGACCGCGTCGACCTTCGCGTGCAAGCTCGAACCGGCGGGCTCCGGTCCTGAGACAAGGACTGACCCAAGCCGAAACTTAGGTAATCCGCGCTCGAACAGCCGATGAAAGCTTTCGAAGTCTGCCTGTGCTATCGCGGGGAGGACCGTCGCACGGGGTTTAGTCTGCGCGACCGGAAGAATCCGATCAAGATGTGCGTACAGCGGCGCCAGCAGCTCCGTGACGGCCTCGGAGCTGCGTACAGCTTCGCGAAGACCGGCTAGGCGACCGGAGAGAAAGCGCAGCTCGTTGCGGAGCAGGACGAAAGTTGCCTTACGGGGACCCGCCCGAACGAGACCGCCGAGCAGCCGCGATGGCTCAAAAGCGTGGTGCACGATGCAATGCTCACCGGGGAGCAGCGTGGAAACCTCATCTGAGAAACAGCACGGACAGGCTTCCCGATAAGCCCGAGGCCTAACGGTTGCGGAAACCCGCAGGCCGCATTCAATGCCCCGGCGACGACGCGGCTCGTAGAGACCAGTACGGCCCTGCTTCCGTCATCCAGGGCCATGAGAACAGCTTCTGTCTTGGGAGCGTGGTTCTGGAGCATCCCCGAGATCTCGTGAAAGGAATCGACAAGCTCGGCAAATAACATCTCTTCCCACTCGCCGAGAGCACCCATTTCGGCCCGCCTATTCCCGAGCGACTGCAGTAGGCGGGTGGCCGACCAACCGTCCCAAAGCGACTCGTGCAAGCCGGAGAGAACGAGGCACTGCTCATATGACGCTAGCCCAAGCGGAAGTTGGAGAAGGATCTCGCGCAATCGGAGCGCGACTCGGAGTGTTTCCCGTAGGACGCTATGGTGTCGTTCATTTGTCCGCTCGAGGAGGAGCTGCAGTGCGCCGTCAAGCCGCTCCCAGGCACGGCTGACAGTCTCGGAGACGGAAGGCTCAACGATGCAGAACTGGCTGCCACGAGCGAACGACTCGAGCGCGGAATCCGGGAGAAGGACTGGCCCGCCCGAGGCGCTGACTCTGAGGAGACCGCTGGAGAAAACCGAGTCGTGGAAGACGAGCGTTGGTACGCCTCGTAGCTCCGGCGGTCGCGCCACACCCTGCAGGTCGACAAGCGCTAGCACGGGGCGTTGAACTGCGCATATCTCGCGGAGATCAGCGAGTTCGAAAGGCCGGACCAGAAGAATCGCCGGGCCTTCCTCGTCGCCGCGACCTAGGTATTCACGCGGCCCGACGAGCCGCGGCTCGCACCCGAGGCGAAGAAGTTGGGCCGCGGGGAAGAGATTGTGAAGGCGTAAGTCCTCGCCTGATTGGTCAACGACGGTGTCCCACAGAGTCCCGCGCTTATCCGGGACCGGAAGACCCCGCTCGTAGAAGGAGAGCCGACGGTGGCGAGCAAGCGGACGGAGAGCCTCCCTAGCCAGGCGGAGCTCGAGATAAGCCGCAGTGATTGCCGCCGGCCGTTCCGTGACCAAGAGGACCGGCCGGCGCTGCGCAGGTGGACCTGCCGGGTCGAGACCTAAGGTCCAACATTGGAGTC
This sequence comes from uncultured Acidobacteriota bacterium, assembly GCA_963801275.1. GTDB lineage: Bacteria > Acidobacteriota > Thermoanaerobaculia > UBA5066 > Gp7-AA6 > DATBFU01. The sequence continues at coordinate 1,732,656 of CAWDEF010000001.1, forward strand.
CAACGAGAGCGCAAAGGATCGCCGGTTGGGCTGGGTCAGAATGCACGATATGAACGGCGTCCGCATCCAGGATGATCTGCTGTGGTAGCTCCAAAAGCGTGCCCGCTTCCCGGCGCAGCCCGAACCCTGCGGGCAGCGGCGACGCTAGCGGAGGGAACAACCGGATTGTCATCGATCAATTCGCAGCCCGGCTCCCGAGCTTGATCCTGCCCGAGAGGGATTGCCGGGAGATCGCCTATCGATATTCAACGACGCCGCTTCTCCTGCAGAGACTCTCGAGGGGACATCTCGAGCACAACGGCAGGCGAGGCCGGCACACCAGCGCGGCCAGGTCGAGGAGAGCCCAATTGACCTGCTTTGGGGGGCCATTGCCTACGATTCGCTCGAGCGCCGTCCGCACCTGCCGGCTTCTGCGAGGTTCTCCACGTGTTCGGAGAGCAAACAGCCGCACGGCTACCCTGGCGGTGTTCGTATCTACTACCGGGACACGTTCGCCAAGCGAAAAGCATCGGACGGCGGACTCCACGTACTCTCCGACACCCGGCAGGAGACTGAATTGGCCTGGCTGACTGAGACTCCGGAGGCCAGTTCCTTTCATCGACCGAGCGAGCTTCACGACATTCTCTGCTCTCCAGTGAAGGCCCAGCGGTCGTAGCAGCCTCCGAATGTGGTCCGCGCGTCCTCGGCCGAACCTCCGGGCGTCGGGGAACGCGGTCAGGAATCGAAGATAGATCGGGGCAACTTGTTTTGCTTGCGTTCGCCGGAGGAAGACCTCGGCGATCAAAACGCGATAAGGGTCGCTCTCGTGACGCCACGGAAAGTCGCGCGCGTTCGAACGCCACCAGTGCAGGAGCCGCCGCCGGATGGCGAGCATACGTGGGACCGCGAGCGCGCTCGGCAACGGGGCCTGCTTTTCGCCAACTGGGGCCTTGCCCGCGGCCACGGAAGTCAAAGGGGTCAGCCGCGTGTAAGGGAACGAACGACAGCGGCCATTACTGGCGGGCATACTGCGTTGCCGAGCAGGTGGATGCGGTCGCGCCGTGTGCCGTGGCGAAGCAGGAAGCCTGCAGGAAACCCCATCGCCTTCCGAAGCTCGGCGACCTGGAGCATCCTCATCTCGTAGCCGCGGATCTTGGGCCGGACAATTGCAAACCGATCCAGGGTCGTCACGGTCCGAAGTGGAACATCAAGGCGCTGCCAACCCCCCGCGCCATCGGAGCCGTAGTAGACGAGAAGGAAGGGAGCCCCGGATCCTATCTCTCTGATTGCACGCCGGGCCCTCATCAAGGTCGCCTTCGCTCGGCGTTTCGATCGGAGAGGCGAGAACGAGTAGAGGCCGTCTAGGTCGAGGATTGCCTCGGCAGACCGCCTCGTCGTCCCCGGTAGCTTGACCGGCGGCGGCACGGCTTCCCGGTCGGCGCATACGAACAGCCGCTTGCGCGACTGCGGAACACCGAAGTCAGCAGCGTTGAGGATCTGTTCTGTAAGGTGATACCCGAGAGCCTTGAGACCCTGCCGCCATTCCGTGTACCGAGGCCAAGAGCGCATGTGGACAACGTTTTCAACGATGATCCATCGGGGCGCCAGCGCTTTGGCGTAGCGTATGACCTCGAAGGCCGTCATCCGGCTGGATTCGGACCTTTTCCCATTGCCCCTCGCGCACGTGTGGCTTGTGCACTCGGGAGAGGCGATCAAGAGGTCTAAGCGGGCCACGAGTCCGTTTTGGACGTCCCGCGGGTCCAAGTCCTCAGCTCTGCTTAAGTGATGCTGAGCCGAAGGGAAATTATCCTTGTAGACCTTGGCGGCGAGTGGCCAAGTGTCGACGGCCGCTACCACCTCGACGCCAGCAAGGCGAGCTCCCGCGCTGGCGCCTCCGGCGCCAGAAAATAAATCGATCGCCCGGAGGGCGTTAGCCGGGCGGGTCACTTAGGACTCCGAGTCCCGCTGTTACTTCGCTGCCAAGGACCGCGTCGTCAAGGACACGCTCAGGATCGACCGGTCTGCGATTCGCTTCATACCACGCCTTTTCTCGCTCGAGAAGCGACGCAAGAGGGAGTCCTTCGATGTTCAGAAGCTGACGCACCTCTCGGGCCACCCGCTTCCCGTTGACCAGAACCACGGGGTACCGGTCCTCAAGAATCTCGCGCTGACAGGAAACAGAGAATGCCCCTGTTGTGACGAACGCGCCGAACCATCCGCGCCTGAGCCGTGCGACCAGCCTCGCGACATCCCTTCCGTTCACTGACCCGGCTGGCGGGAGGCACTTGGCCTGCCCCAAGACAACTGCGGACGTCTGGCTGAAGTCGGTGCCGAGGTCGAGGCGACAAACGAAGTCAACACCGCCATCGGCCGTCCGTGGCGTCACCCATGCGCGGAGGCAGCGAGGCCCAACAACGCGCTCTGCGATCAAAGCAGCGAATCCTTCGAAGGCGTGGAAGTGAGTGGAGAAGGAACGGTGGATCTCTTCAAGGAGCTGCCTGTCCTCCGCGGAGTAGTCGAGCTGAGCGGAGACCCGAGTCAAGCGATGATGAGACACCACCCGCCGGCAACGTTCAATCGCGGTGGTCCCCTCCTTCACCCACATCCGCCATGATTCAGGCGCTGCACGAAGAGCTTCGTCTGAAGGGAGCGAGCTGTCTCTCCGTTGATCTATCCAACGCCAGTCGAACCGCTCGTCTTCGGCATCGAGACGAAACAACGCCAGTTCGACGGCGAGATTGGTGAAGTATCGGTCGGAATTCTTTTCGCGTTGAGACCGGAGGAAATAACGCGTGGGCACTCCGAAGCCAGAAAACGCTCTGTAGCCTTTGCGATTGCCAGCGACTTCGTGCTGAGTGAAGAGCAGCACGGGCGGTGCAAATTGACGAAGCTCTGGGTCGACATAGAACCTGTTTAGCCTGAGCAGAAGGGCGTTCCCGCGGGCCGTGAACGGATCTCGAGCGCTGCTCCGGTTATCCCCGTTGAAGGCGGCGTAGCCGCGGTCAGGTTCGACCACGTCGATCCATGGGTTGGCCTCAGAGTCTTCCTTCAGGGGGTTGGAGTGGAGAATTACCGCGGGCGTCCGAGGGAGAGTTGCTCCTGGCTCGACTAGGTCACGATACGCCCAGATGCCCTTGTTGACGTCCGCCGAGGCGTGGCGCGTGCCGCGAGTAAGGTCCTGGTAGGTGACGAGATCCCCGCCATAGGCCCCGTAGCGGCGCGAGTCCCCGTAGGGGACGCGGAAGACTTGCCCAACTCGTATTTTCACGCGGCGGCGCCGATGCCGAAGAGCAGGCCACGGCGCAGGCGCGGACTACGAAACATGCCCTATCTTAGCTGGGAGGATCCTTGGGCCGCGCTGTGCGTCAGCGCAATGCGGCGGATCTTGGCGGTTCAGCCACCGAAACCCAGAGTCGGGCTTGGGAGGCCGGCCTCCTGTTTTCCATTAGGGAGTCCACCTCCGTCCCCTTTCCTTCTCACGACGAGAGGGGTGTCTCACCGCGCCCCTCCCACCAAAAACAGATGCGACGACATCCGCCGACAGCTGTACGCGTGGCTCTTCCCATCGTCGCTGATGGTGATGGGAGAGATCTGGAGGACTCCCGTCAGGTCCGCCGGCCCCAGGGTCTTGAAGAGCTCGCGGCGGCCGGTGGCGAGGTCGAGCTTCTCGACGCGGGCGGGCACGTTGGCGAAGTTGTGCACGAGGACGGACCGGCCGTCGGGGGTCCAGCGGATGACGGTGTCGTTGGCGCTGCCGCCGGGGACGTCCTTCGCGGCGCCGCTGCCGTCCACCGGGTAGAGCTGGAGGCCCTTTCCGGCCGTTGCGCACGAGAACCTGGGTGCCGTCGGGTGACGGGAGGCCTTCGTTGGTCCCCTCGGGAGTGACGGGGCGGGACTTGCCGGTCTCGATCTCCTGGACGTAGCAGCGCACGGCGCGGCCGGGCTCGTGGCCGCACGCGAGCACCCTTCGGCCGTCGTCGAAGAGCACCGCCGTCTCGAACGCGACGAGCCCGCCCCGGTCGAGCTTGCGCGGTTGACCGGCGCCGGTCGGATAGAGGACCAGCTGCGCCGGATCGGCCGGCAGGTTCGACAGCACGAAACGGCCGTCGCGCGAGATGTCGAGCGCCGCGCCCTCGCCGAGCCTCACGACCGGCGAACCGTCGGTCTGGCGTATGCAGGTCGCGTAGCCGGCTCCCATGCTCCCGCTCTCTTCCGTGAAGAGGAAGGTCTTGCCGTCGGGGGTCAGCGCCACGGCGTAGGTGAGATCGAGCCAGGCGAGGTTGCGCTCGCGGTCCGCGCCGGGGGCGAGCCCCGGAGTGTCCCGCCACTGGTCGTCGCGGCTCGCGATCCAGCGGCCGTCGGGGGCGATGTCGAGAAGCGTCAGCCCTCCCGCGCTCTGGAGGGCCGTGCGGCGCTTGCCGTCGAGCGTCACGCCGTAGATCTGGAAGGTGTTGTAGGCGGTCCCCGCGGAGAACATGACCTCGCTTCCGTCCGCCGACCAGGCGAGGCCCTCCTCTCCCCAGTAGCCGTCGGAGAGCCTCGTCTTCTTTCCCGCGAGATCGATGACCTCGACCGAGCCGCGGTCGTCCCATTTGAACGGATGCTCGAAGAAGGCGATGCGGTCGCCCTTGCGCGAGAAACGCGGGTGACTGAAGTAGCCGCCGGTCTCGGCCAGCACCTTGCCGGGCGGGTACTCGAGGCGGTCCTTCCCGTCGACCTCGTGGATGAGGACGAGGTCCCCGCCCTCTCCGGTGGGGAGAAGCGGAATAGGGGCCGCCACCCGATGAATCCTGGTCAGTCATTCTCAGGCCGGCGGGCCGAGGAATCCCAGACTTCTACGCCGACGCCCAAGGCTGGCAAAGTCGACTACACTTGATAAGTCATGACTGAGATTGCGCCGAGGATCGCCGTAGACGAGAGAGTCCGGTTCGGAAAACCGGTGATCGCCGGTACGCGGGTACCTGTCGATCTGGTGGTCGCGAAGCTTGCCGGAGGAATGACCGTCGAAGAAGTCATGGACGAGTACGAGTTGGTTCGTGAAGACGTCCTGGCGGCCCTGTCCTACGCCGCCCAGGCGGTCGCCGGCGAACAAGTTCGGGCCGTGAGGTAAGGCACGGGCTTTCTCGTCGACGAAGACCTGCCTCGATCACTCGCGCGGCAATTGCGCGCCGCGGGTCTCGAGGCGGAGGACGTCCGGGATGTTGGCCTTCGCGGCCGTCCGGACGACGACATCGCAGAGTACGCGAAGGTCCGGCAGCTCGTGGTCCTCAGCTAGCGCCACGGCGGGAAACAGCGGCCGCGACGGGCAGGCTGGTATATACTGGTCTATACGATGAAGACAGCGAAACTGTTTCGGAATGGGAGGAGCCAGGCGGTCCGGCTGCCGAAGGAGTTTCGTTTCGCAGGGGAAGAGGTGGTTGTTCGCCGTTCCGGTAAGCGAGTGATCCTCGAGCCTATGGAGCGCCGCCGGTGGCCGTCGGGTTACTGGAAGAGCTGGCGCAAGGTTCCGGCGGATTTCCGCGCGCCCGCGCCCCTCCCGGGCGGAGGCCGCCCGATCGACTTCGACTCGTAGTGCGCTATCTCCTGGACACGAATACCTGCGTCTACGCGATCAAGCGCGAGCCGCGCATCATCGGGCGACTGCAGGAACACAGCCCGGACGACTTCGGGATCAGCGCGGTGACCCTGGCCGAGCTGTGGTTCGGAGCGGCCAAGAGCAGCCGGCCGAGGCTGACACGCGAAAGCGTTGACGCGTTTCTTCTTCCTTTCGAGGTCTTGCCCTTTGGCTCGGAGGCGGCGGACGCCTATTCCGCGGCGCGCCTGTCTCTGGAGAAGAAGGGCGAGCCCATCGGCGAGCGAGACCTTCTCATCGCGGCCACGGCGATCTCGATGAACCTGACCGTTGTCACGCACAACGTCCGAGAGTTCTCCCGGGTTCCTCGCCTACGTCTGGAGGATTGGCGGTAGGTTTAGAGGGGGCGCCACAATCTCTCCGCGGACCGGGTCGAAGGGAAGAAGAGCCCCTCACCCCAACCCTCTCCCGTCACCGGGAGAGGGAGCAGACCTCGCGCTCCCCTGCTCCCGTCACGGGGAGAGGGAAGGGCGGCATCGTTGGCGGAATAGCTCGGGATCCCTCGTCGCGGACTCCTCGGGATGACCCGAGGACGGGTCACCGCGCCCCTCCCACCAGAAACAGATGCGACGACATCCTCCTGCAGCTGTACGCGTGGCTCTTCCCATCGTCGCTGATGGTGATGGGAGAGATCTGGAGGACTCCCGTCAGGTCCGCGGGGCCCAAGGTCTTGAAGAGCTCGCGGCGGCCGGTTGCGAGGTCGAGCTTCTCGACGCGGGCGGGCACGTTGGAGACGTCGTTCACGAGGATGGAGCGGCCGTCGGGGGTCCATCGGATGACGCCGTCGTTGGCGCTGCCGCCGGGGACGTCCTTCGGGGCGCCGCTGCCGTCCACCGGGTAGAGCTGGAGGCCCTTTCCGGCCTTGCGCACGAGAACCTGGGTGCCGTCGGGTGACGGGAGGCCTTCGTTGGTCCCCTCGGGAGTGACGGGGCGGGACTTGCCTGTCTCGATCTCCTGGACGTAGCAGCGCACGGCGCGGCCGGGCTCGTGGCCGCACGCGAGCACCCTTCGGCCGTCGTCGAAGAGCACCGCCGTCTCGAACGAGACGAGCCCGCCGCGGGCGAGCTTGCGCGGTTGGCCGGCGCCGGTCGGATAGAGGACCAGCTGCGCCGGTTCGGCGGGTAGATTCGACAAAACGAAACGGCCGTCGCGCGATATGTCGAGCGCCGCGCCCTCGCCGAGCCTCACGACCGGTGAACCGTCGGTCTGGCGTATGCAGGTCGCGTAGCCGGATCCCATGCTCCCGCTCTCTTCCGTGAAGAGGAAGGTCTTCCCGTCGGGGGTCAGCGCCACGGCGTAGGTGAGATCGAGCCAGGCGAGATTGCGCTCGCGGTCCGCGCCGGGGGCGAGGCCCGGAGTGTCCCGCCACTGGTCGTCGCGGCTCGCGATCCAGCGGCCGTCGGGGGCGATGTCGAGAAGCGTCAGCCCTCCCGCGCTCTGGAGGGCCGTGCGGCGCCTGCCGTCGAGCGTCACACCGTAGATCTGGAAGGTGTTGTAGGCGGTTCCCGCGGAGAACATGACCTCGCTTCCGTCCGCCGACCATGCGAGGCCCTCCTCTCCCCAGTAGCCGTCGGAGAGCCTCGTCTTCTTCCCCGCGAGATCGATGACCTCGACCGAGCCGCGGTCGTCCCATTTGAACGGGTGCTCGAAGAAGGCGATGCGGTCGCCCTTGCGCGAGAAACGGGGGTGACTGAAGTAGCCGCCGGTCTCGGTCAGCACCTTGCCGGGCGGGTCCTCGAGGTGGTCCTTTCCGCTGGCCTCGTGGATGAGCACGAGGTCCGATCCGTCGGGAGTCCAGTCCACTTCGCGCACGCCGTCGGCGATCTCGCGGGGCTCGCCGCCTTCGAGCGGCATCCGCGCGAGCGTGCCCGTGAAAAAGACTGTGGCGTATGTCGCGCGGCCGGGTCAGGACCGGTCTCCCTACCCCCCTGCCTCGCCTGAATGTACTTGACGATATGAGTCAATAGTAGTAAATATTCTACTGTTATGTCGTCTGAGCGCCAAGTTCGAGCTAGTGTTGAGCATTTCGTCCTGTCGCACCAGGTCTTTTCCTTGGACGAGGCCGTGCAGGCACTCAACCACCCGAGCGGCAAGGCAGGCGTGCGCAACAGCCTCGGCTACTACCTTCGCCTCGGGCGCCTGAAGAGCGTCGCTCGCGGAGTCTACGCGTCTATCCCTCCGGGAACGGATCCGGAGACCTTTCAACCAGATCGCTATCTCGTCGCGGCGAAAACTCGGCCGGACGCCGTATTCGCCTATCACGCAGCTCTCGAGCTGCTCGGCGCCGCGCACTCCGATTGGAGCGAGTGCACCGTATTTGCGGCGACTCGCCGTCGGCCGGTGACGCTGGGCTCCGTGCGGCTCCTCTTCTTCCCTCACCCGCCGCCTCTTGCGCACACACCTCGGCTCGGAACGCGGCAAGTAGCTCGCGAAAAGTCTTTCGTTACCGTAACCGGCCCCGAGCGGACGCTTCTCGATGGATTTCGACGCCCCGACCTCGCTGGGGGAGTATCGGAGCTGGTCGAGTCCGCGGCTGGTTTCGGCGTGCTCGATCTCGACCTCTTGCAAAGCCTTCTGAAGGTCTACAAGGAGAAGGTCCTGTGGGCTGCGACGGGTTGGTTCCTGGAACGGCACAAGCAACGGTTCTTCGTTTCAGACGAGTACCTGGCGACGGTCGAGCGACACCGTCCCAAGTCTCCTCAGTACCTGCTGAGGAACCAACGAGGCGGCTCGATGGTGAAGAGATGGAACCTCATCCTTCCGCCCGGCGTCGTGGGAGGGCGCGAGCCTGATGAGCCTTGATCCAAGATGGCTGAGCGATCTCGCCGCACAGACAGGCTTTCGCGCGGAAACTCTGGAGCGAGTGATTCGGTTGGGAGAGATCGCCGGCGATGTCGCACGGCATCCGCTGCTTTCGCGGGCGCTCGTTCTCAAGGGTGGCACGGCCATCAATCTGTGTTTCGGAGAACCACGGCGACTCTCCGTCGATCTCGACTTCAACTACGTCGGCAAGCTCGACCGGGAAGCAATGGTGGCCGAGAGGCCCGAGATCGAGAGAGCTCTGCAAGTGATTGCGGAAGGCCGACGCTACTTGGTCCAGCAATCGGCCGACGAGCATGGTGGACGGAAGATGTACCTGGGCTATCGGAGTGCCGCCGGCACACAGGATCGCATCGAAGTCGACGTGAACTACCTGTACCGACTGCCTCTCGGCGAGCCGAAAGCCCTCGGCCTCTGGCAGCCCCCGACGTTCGAACAGCCTGTCATCTCAATCGTAGGGACGGAGGAGCTTGCGAGCGGAAAGCTCGTGGCGTTTTTCGATCGCGTTGCCCCGAGGGATGTCTACGACGTCGGACACCTTTCGAGTCTCCCCAATTGGGGATCGACTCGGATGCGCCAGGTCTTTCTGGCCATGTCGGCATCGCTCCCGCATCCCATCCACACCTACGGCCGCGACCGACTCGCTAGACTGCTCACCCCTCGGGTCGAGAAAGAGCTTTCTCCGATGCTCGCGCGCTCGGAAAAGATTGATACCGACCTCTTAATGGAGAGGGCCTGGTCGACGGTGCAGCCTCTTCTCGAGCTTTCGTCGGAGGAGAAAGAGTTCGTCGATCGGGTCAACGGCGGCGAGCTCGAACCGGCGTTGATCGCCGCCGGAGACGCGGTGTTCGCCTCGCTGCTGATTCGGCATCCAGCCGTCCTGTGGAAAGTCGAAAACGCGAGGCGGCGCCGGGCCAAACGAGAAGCCCCCTCGCCATGACCCTCTCCCAAGCGGACGGTGGCGAGGGGAAAGGACCCTCACCCCGACCCTCTCCCGTCACCGCGAGAGGGGGTGGAGATGCCTACCGCGCCCCTCCCACCAGAAACAAATGCGACGTCATCCTCCTGCAGCTGTACGCGTGGCTCTTGCCGTCGTCGCTGATGGCGATGGGGGCGATCTGGAGGACGCCGGTCAGGTCCGCCGGGCCGAGGGTCTTGAAGAGCTCGCGGCGGCCGGTCCAGAGGTCGAGCCTCTCGACGCGCGCGGGCACGTCGGAGAAAGTGGCCACGAGGAGGGCCCGGCCGTCGGGGGTGAAGAAAGCGGATGACTTTGTCGTCGGGAGTCGCGTGGGGAACCTGTCGGGGAAGGCCGCCTTCCACGGGGAAAAGCTGGAGTCCTCCGGCGCGCTCGCGGACGAGAAGCTGCCGGCCATCGGGGGAAACGAGACCGTCGGTCGTTCCATCGGGAGTGACGGGGCGGGGCTTGCCTCCGTCGATCTCCTGAACGTAGCAGCGAATGGCGCGCCCGGCTTCGTGGCCGCACTCGAGGACTCTCTTCCCGTCGGGAAGCGCCGGCCCGGATCGTGAAGAACCGGGCCGACTCCTTCGCCGGGAATCTCAATCGTGCCCTTCGTTTCGATCCATCTCGTCCTTGACCGCGGCGAGTATCTCGACTTCGGCACGATCCTTCGCCCGGCCAGTCGCCTCCTTCATGCGGATAAGGTCCTCTATGGCGACGACCGGAACCCGCATCTTTCCGATTGAGACGGCAGTTGCTCCGCCGATCAACTCTCCGAACCCGGATGTGCCGGCCGGTGTGCCAATACAGTCGAGATTGCCGGCGGTTGTGGAGAACGTAAAGTGGTCGCCTGCGGCGAGTGTTTGCGGGTCCGGTCGAAAAGGGAGCCCCTTCGGAGCACCACGTAAGGTTGCCTTCAGTTCTATGAGCGCGGCTGAGAGGGCAAGAAGATTCTTTCGATCGCGGGCGTAGCAAATATCGAGATCGTTCGTGACAGTCGTGGACCCCAGGAGCCGACCCGCGATGCCCCCGATGATTACGAATCGGACTCCATGAGAGTGGAGAACTTGCAGCGCTCTCTCGGGGTCGAATGGGCGAGAAGTCAAGAGGAGCTCCGACTCGGGTGGATCTTCTCGAGATTCCGCGACTCTTGAGTTGCGAGGTGAAGTCTCTCCGCAGGCGTGGACTTCAGAAGCTGACGAATGCCTCCTCGGTCGACGCCAAGACCACGCGCTGGAATTGCCTGGAGCTCGAAGCCGCACACTTCGAGCAGTCTCTCGAGCGTTTCTACCCGAGGCGAAATTTTCAATTCTTCGATCCGGGAGATCGTTGCCTGAGTCACCCCGGCTCGACGGCCGAGCTCGCGCTGGCTCAGATTCGCTTTTCGGCGTGCATATCGAAGAATGCCGGATGCTTTCATACGAGATAGTATGACATATTGAAGTGATATATTTTGATATATCGCGAGGATGTCTAATGGAAACGTCCCGAACTCTGCAGTCATTGGCGTTCAGAAAGGCGAGCTAGCAAAAGATTCTGACGGCAGCAGCTTCGTTCGTCGGAGCCTCACCGCGCCCCTCCCACCAGAAACAGATGCGACGTCGTCCTTCAGCAGCTGTACGCGTGGCTCTTCCCGTCGTCACTGATGGCGATGGGCGAAACCTGGAGGACGCCGGTCAGATCCGCCGGGCCGAGGGTCTTGAAGAGCTCGCGGCGGCCGGTTGAGAGGTCGAGCTTCTCGACGCGGGCGGGCACGTCGGAGACGCTGGAGACGAGGACGGCGCGGCCATCGGGGGTCCAGCGGATGACGGTGTCCTCGGGGGTCGCGCCGGGAACCTGCCGGGGAAGGCCGCCCTCAACGGGGAAAAGCTCCAGGCCTCCGGCGCGCTCGCGGACGAGAAGCTGCCGGCCGTCGGGGGAAGTCGTCGGTCGTTCCGTCGGGAGTGACGGGGCGGGGCCTGCCGCCGTCGATGTCCTGGACGTAGCCGTGTGTCAGAGGCATGAAGTCAGCGGGATTCTAGCGGGACAGCGGCGCATCAATCCGCGGTGAATCGGTGGGATATCCCACTTGACAGATGTCCCACCATCGGCTATTCTCTCCCCATGAGCGAGTCGTCCGACGCCCGGACCGTCTACAGGCTGCGCCCGGATGCAAAGGGGCGGATCACGCTCGGCAAACTCGCTGAAGGCGTTAGCAGTTATCGCGTCCGGCGTCAGGCCGACGGAAGAATCGTGCTCGAGCCGTTCGTCGAGATCCCGGCCGAGGAGCGTTGGCTCTGGGAGAACAAGGAGGCTCTCGAGAGCGTCCAAAGGGGTATCGCGGACGCTAAAGCTGGGCGGCTGGCCAGGATGTCGTTTAGGAAGTACCTGAAGTAGCCGACGCCAGGGTGCCATCTTCCTCGCTCAAAGGGTGCCATCTTCCTCGCTCAAGCTGACGCCGGGAGCAGTGGCGACTCTCACGAAATTACAGAGCGACGCCGGGCTTGCGAAGCGGTTGAGCGCAGTCCGGAAGGCTCTGGCGCGCCTCGAATCGAATCCGCGCCACGCTGGACTACAGAGTCACAAGTTCCAGTCCCTCTCCGGGCCCGCGGGAGAGGACGTGTTCGAGGTTTACGCGGAGCAAGCGACTCCAGCAGCGTACCGCATTTTCTGGTGCTACGGCCCAGGCAAGGGTGAGATCACGGTCATCGCGATCACACCGCATCCCTGAGGATGCCCTCACCCCTGGCAGCCGCTCGCTTCGCGAGACGCGGCCTTCGGCCGCGACCGGCGCTGAACTGAGGCGAGGGGAGTGCCCCTCACCCCGACCCTCTCCCGCCGGGAGAGGGAGGAGGAGAAGACCCCCCCACCCCAACCCTCTCCCCCGCGGACGGGGGCGAGGGAAATGGCTCGACTACCGCGCCCCTCCCACCAAAAACAGATGCGACGTCATTCTTCGGCAGCTGTACGCGTGGCTCTTGCCGTCGTCGCTGATGGCGATGGGGGCGATCTGGAGGACGCCGGTCAGGTCCGCGGGGCCGAGGGTCTTGAAGAGCTCGCGGCGGCCTGTCGAGAGGTCGAGCCTCTCGACGCGCGCGGGCACGTCGGAGACGCTGGCCACGAGGAGGGCTCGGCCGTCGGGGGTCCAGCGGATGACGGCGTCGTTGGGGTTGCCGCCCGGCACGTCGCGGCCGGCACCGGCGCCGTCCACGGGATAGAGCTGCAGACCCTTTCCCGCCGTGCGCACGACGACCTGGCGGCCGTCGGGTGACACGAAGCCATCCGCCGTCCCCTCGGGAGTGACGGGGCGGGGCTTGCCGCCGTCGATCTCCTGAACGTAACAGCGTCCGGCGCGCCCCTTCTCCTGGCCGCACGGGAGGACTCTCTTCCCGTCGGGAAAGAACACCGCCGAAGTGTAGGCGACGAGGCCTCCCTGACCGAGCTTGCGCGGCTGGCCGGCGCCGGTCGGATAGATGAGCAGCTGCGCCGGATCGGTCTGTATGACGGAAAGCACGAACTTGCCGTCGCGCGAGATGTCGAACGCCAGGCCTTCGCCGAGCTTGACGACGGGCGATCCGTCGGTCTGGCGCAGGCAGGTCGCGTAGTTGGTGCCCATGGTTCCGCTCATCTCGGAGAAGAGCAGCGTCTTGCCGTCGGGCGTAAGCGCTCCGGTGTAGCTCAGGTCGAGCCAGGAGAGGTTGCGCTCGCGGTCCGCCCCGGGTGCGAGGACCTCGGTCTCCCGCCACTGGTCGTCCCGGCTCGCGATCCAGCGGCCGTCGGGGGCGACGTCGAGAATCGTCAGCCCGCCCGCGCTCTGGATGGCGGTGCGCCGCTTTCCGTCGAGGGCCACGGCGTAGATCTGGAAGTTGTTATAGGCGGTGCCGGCGGAGAACATCACCTCGCTGCCGTCCGCCGACCAGGCGAGCCCTTCCTCTCCCCAGTAGCCCTCCGAGAGCGTCGTCTTCTTTCCCGCGAGATCCACGACGGCGACCGAGCCGCGGTCGTCATACCGGATCGGATGATCGAAGAAGGCGATGCGGTCGCCCTTGCGCGAGAAGCGGGGGTTGCTGAAATAGCCGCCGGTCTCGGCCAGCACCTTGCCGGGTGGAAACTCGAGGCGGTCCTTTCCGTCGATGTCGTGGATGAGGGCGAGCTCCGACCCGTCGGGAGACCAGTCCACCTCCCGCACGCCTTCGGCGATCTCGCGCGGCGCTCCGCCTTCGAGCGGCATCCGCGCGAGCGTGCCCTCGAAGAGGCTGTGGCGAAGGTAGCGCGGCCGGGTCAGGATGGCGAGCTCTCCCTTCGAGGAGACGGCGAGAAGGGTCATCCCGGGACGGCCTGTCGGCGCGGTGCCGGGATATTCGGGGCGCAGCGAGAAGACCTCGGGTGCGGCCCCGGCGGGCGCCGCGCTGTAGACGACCGTCTTGCCGTCGGGAGCGAAACGGGCGTTGAAGATCGGCTCCTGGCGGAAGGTGAGCTGGGAGAAGGTGAGGGCCGAGTCGTTGGAGACGGCGGCCGCGGAGGCGGCGGATTTGCTGCGCTGCCCGAGCTTGTAGGCGGCGGCGACGGCGATGAGAACGAGAAGGGCTGCGGCGGCTGGCAGGAGCGAGCGGCGGCCGGTGCCGGCCGGCGCGAAGCCGGCGGTCGCGGAGGTCATGGCGCGGCCGGTTGCGGAGATGTTGGAGAGCGCCTCGATTGCGAAGGCGACATCGTGCGCGGAGTGGAAGCGCTGCTCGGGATTCTTCTCGAGGCAGTGACGGACGATGCGGTCGAGGCCGGGCGGGACGTTCTGGTTGGTGACCGAGAGGTCCGGCGGGTCTTCCTTGAGGATCGCCGACATGGTGTCGGCCGCCGAGTCGCCGTGGAAGGCGCGCCTGCCGGAGAGCATCTCGTAGAGGATCGCGCCGAAGGAGAAGATGTCGCTGCGCGCGTCGGCGGGCTTGCCGCGGACCTGCTCGGGCGACATGTAGCCGAGCGTGCCCATGACGACGCCTGGCTCGGTGCCTTGCGTCGCCGTCGGGAGGCTCGTGACCTGGCCTCGCTCCTCGGTGTGCGTGAGCTTCGCGAGGCCGAAGTCGAGGATCTTCACGCGCCCGTCGTTGGTGACGAAGATGTTCTCGGGCTTCAAGTCCCGGTGGACGATCCCCTTCTCGTGCGCGGCGGCGAGGCCGTGGACGATCTGGAGCGAGTAGTCGATCGCCTTGCGCGACGAGAGCTTGCCGCCGGAGAGGACTGACCGAAGTGTCTCCCCTTCGAGGAGCTCCTGGACGACGTAGGGGGCGCCGTCGTGCTGGCCGATGTCATAGACGGCGGTGACGTTTGGGTGGTTCAGGACCCCGGCGGCTTTCGCCTCCTGCTCGAAGCGGCGCAGGCGGTCCGCGTCGGCGGAGAAAGTGGGAGGAAGGACCTTGATCGCCACGTCGCGGCCGAGACGCGGGTCCTTCGCGCGGTAGACCTCTCCCATGCCGCCCGCGCCGATGGCGGAGAGGATCTCGTACGGGCCGAGGCGGGAGCCGGGTGTGAGCGGCATGGGTGGCGAGGATTGTATGGCGTGGCTCGAGACCCGCCCCCTCACCCTCACCCTCTCCCCCGCGGACGGGGGCGAGGGGAAGGAGGCGGCCGCTCACTCTCCCAGTCACAGGAGAGGGGACCTCTTGAGAAAAGATCCGCTCGCTCTCCCGGTGACGGGAGAGGGTCGGGGTGAGGGCGCTCCTCCCGGTCTTCTCCCCCCCTCACCCTGTCGGCCGCTCGCTTCGCGAGAGGAGCGCCCCTCGGCCGCGGCCGGCGCTGAAGTGAGGCGAGGTGAGACCCCTCGCGCTCCCCCGCTCCCCCCGTCGGGCGAGAGGGAAGGCGGCAATCAGCGGGCCGGCTCAGCGCCTGCCGAGCTCGGGATCACAGCGATCAATGCGCGGGATGACCGGCTCGAGGGTCTGACATCAGTCTGTCCTCCCGAGGCGTCTGCGACGAGGGATCCCGAGCTATTTCGCTGCCGAAATGACAGCAGACCCTCTTGACGGAGATGGTGCAGTCTGGTTCACTCTGATGTAAGATCGCATCATGGCTCAAACCGCGAAGATCGTCCGTCAAAGTGTCAGTCTTCCGTCGACAGTTGCCCGACGCGTCCAGGCTCTTGCGAAACGCAAGCGCACCAGCGCGAACCGAGTCCTGGTCGAGCTGATCGAAACGGGCCTGGAGGCTCGCGAGAACGAAAAGAGGACCTTCTTCGAGCTTGCGGACCGGCTGGCTCAAGCCGACGACGAATCGGTGGCGCGGCGCATCAAGGAGGAACTGGCAAGGCTCACGTTCGGCGACTAGTGCCCCGGATTCAGTGGACAAATCTGCCGCCGGCGCTCCGCGATCACCTCTTCGATCGGCTGCGGGACCGAAAGATCACTGTGGAAGATCTCTACCAGCTCAAGCTCTGGCGTGAGTCTGACCCCGAGGCGCCGGAGGGACTTTGGTTCCGAGACTTTGGGTCTTTCAAGATCTGCGGCGAGGGAAAGTACCCGAAGACTTTCCTCCTGCGCGGCCAGGCCGCGAGAGGGCATGAGATCTAGCTCTCGTTTCTCAACACGTTGTTCACAGCCAAACGGGTCATGCGGACTCCCTCTCCCGCCGGGAGAGGGTTAGGGTGAGGGGCGCTCCTGCCGCGGCTGCCCCGCTGTTCCGCGTTCGATCCGGATCACCGGCGATCGGAGGCTTAGCGACGATGCGACGAGGCACGGCCGAGTCTTCCTCCCGCGCGTCTTCGCTGAGACGCTCGAAGACTAGCTCCTCGTCCCCGCCGCGTCGCGTCCCTCACCCTGACCCCTCCCCCGGGGACGTGGGCGAGGGGGAAGGGCGTCATCGGTGGAGAAAGCTCGGGATGACACCGTTTGACCGGCCCCGGCGCAACCGGATAGCATCGCCGGCATTCCGACTGAGACCGGTTCCTCGATGATCGGGCAGACTGTCACGCATTATCGCGTGGTGTCGAAGCTCGGCGCCGGCGGGATGGGTGTGGTCTACGAGGCCGAGGACACGCGGCTCGGCCGGCGCGTAGCGCTGAAATTCCTTCCGACCGCTCTGGCGCAGGACACCTCTTCGCTCCAGCGCTTCCAGCGCGAGGCGCGGGCGGCGTCGGCGCTGAATCACCCCAGCATCTGCACCGTCCACGCAATCGAGGAGCACGAGTCGCAGCACTTCATCGTGATGGAGCTTCTCGAGGGGCAGACGCTCGCCGCGATGCTCGCGGCGGGTCCTCTCGAGCTCGGACAGCTGCTCGACCTCGCCATCCAGATCGCCGATGCGCTCGAGTCGGCCCACGGCAAGGGGATCGTGCACCGGGATCTCAAGCCCGCCAACATCTTCGTCAACTCGCGGGGTCAGGCGAAGATCCTCGACTTCGGGCTGGCCAAGATCGGGACGCCGCGGGAGGTGTCCGAGGACACCGGGGGCGTCACGATGGCCCGCGGCGACGAGCTGACGAAGGCGGGATCGACGATGGGCACGGTCTCCTACATGTCGCCCGAGCAAGCCCGCGGGCAGCTCACCGACGCGCGCACGGATCTCTTTTCCCTCGGCGCGGTGATCTTCGAGATGGCGACCGGGTCCCGCCCGTTTCCCGGAGAGAGCTCGGCGGTCGTCTTCGAAGGGATCCTCAACCGGGAGCCCGCGGCCGTCAACGTGATGAATCCGCGGCTGCCGGCCGAACTGAACCGCATCATCGGCCGCGCGCTCGAGAAGGACCGGAACTTCCGCTACCAGACCGCGAGCGACATGAAGTCCGACATGCTGCGGCTCAAGCGCGACCTCGATTCGGGCGCCGGCCGCGCGCCGGCGGCAAGCGACGCGAGCCGCGAGCCGGCCCGAGCGGCGGAGAAGTCGGTCGCGGTTCTGTACCTCGAGAACCTGAGCGGCGTCAAAGAAGACGAGTACCTCCGCGACGGCGTGACCGAGGACATCATCACGGAGCTCTCGAAGATCAAGGGCCTGAAGATCTTCTCCCGCCCCACGGTGCTGGCGTATCGGGACAAGCAGGTCACGCCGGCGCAGATCGGACAGCAGCTCGGCGCCGCGTACGTCCTCGGCGGAAGCCTGCGCCGCGCCGGAACGCGGCTGCGCATCAACGCCCAGCTCGTGGACACGCACACGGACTTCCCGGTCTGGTCCGAGCGGTACGACCGGGAGATGCAGGACGTCTTCGAGCTGCAGGACGAGATCGCGCGCAAGATCGCCGAGGCTCTGAGAATCACGCTGACGCGTCAGGAGGAGGAGGCGCTCGCGGCCAAGCCGACCGAGAACCTCCAGGCGTACGACCTGTACCTTCGCGGCAAGAGCTACGCGCGGAGGCTCACGAGACAGGATCTGGAGTTCGCGCTCCAGATGTTCGAGAACGCGGTGTCGGTCGATTCCGGCTTCGCCCTCGCCCATGCCGCGATCGCCAACGCGTGCGCCCAGTATCACTACCACTACGAGCGCGAAAAGAAGTGGCTCGACCGTGCCGTCGCGGCCAGCCAGCGCGCGAGCGCCCTGAGCAAGAACACTCCCGAAGTCCTCGTCGCCGAGGGTTGGATCCTGTACGCGGAGGGCAAGTACGACCAGGCCAGCCGCTGCGTGCGGCAGGCGATCGATCGGAAGGCGGACTGTGAAGGCGCCTACTACCTGCTCGGCCGGACGCTCTTCGCCGCCGGGCGCTACCAGGAAGTGGTGGACATCGCGG
Source organism: uncultured Acidobacteriota bacterium (assembly GCA_963801275.1). Classification (GTDB taxonomy): domain Bacteria; phylum Acidobacteriota; class Thermoanaerobaculia; order UBA5066; family Gp7-AA6; genus DATBFU01. The sequence continues at coordinate 1,750,725 of CAWDEF010000001.1, forward strand.
AAGACGGCATCGCCGCCTCGGGAGAGGACTACAACGTCTACGTCCCGATCACCAACGCGCTTGGCGCGCTCGGGAAGGGTGACGCGCGGGCCGCTTTCGTCCAGCGTCGAACGCAGTTCTTCGAAGCGCATCTGAAGAAGATCCCGGAGGACGCCCGCGCGCGGGTTCTTCTCGCCAACGACTACGCGGAGGTCGGCAGATCGGAAGACGCGAAGCGGGAAGTTTCGCTGGCGATGGCTCTGCGCCCGAACGAAGCCACGGTCCTCTACAACGCCGCCTGCCTCTTCTGCCACCTGAACCAGAAGGTCGAGGCGATGGACGCTCTGAGAAAAGCCTGGGACGCCGGCTTCAAGGACCCGAGCTGGACGCGACGGGATCCCGACCTCGAGATTCTGCACGGCGACCCGGAATTCGAGCGGCTGTACCCGGCCTCGGAATAGCGGGAAGGCTGCCAGAGGGGTAAATCTCCGCGGAGCTTTACCGGCTGAAACTGCGGCGAGGGGAAAGAGGCGTCTCATCCGCGTTTTCTCGGCCCGGGGCCTGCCGAGTCCGGGATCCCTCGCTATCGCTCGGAATGACAGGCTCGACGCGGTGTGACGGGAGCCTCTCGTCCTCGTCTCTGTCATCCCGAGGAGTCCGCGACGAGGGATCCCGAGCTGTCTCGCCGATGCCGTGAGGCCGCCGCCCGGCTCAGGGCTTGCCGAGCGCGGGGTGACAGTCTCGGGGCCCCTCACCCCTGCCGGCCGCTCGCTTCGCGAGGCGCGGCCTTCGGCCGCGGTCGACGCTGAAGTGAGGCGAGGGCGCCCCTCACCCCAACCTTCTCCCACCAGGAGAGGGAGCCGGCGCGAGTCCCCTCGCCCCCGTCTTCGGGGGAGAGGGCCAGGGTAAGGGGGTCAGCCGGCCGCGGCGATCACGCGTAACCGAACGCGATTTCTTCTCTGCAGCGCGCCGATGATGCGGAAGAAGTGATCCGTACTGGGGTTGCCTCGCGGTGAGAGCATTCGGTGCAAGCTCTTGCTCGGGATGTGAATCCCGGCGGCGAGACGTTCGAATCCGATCGTTGAGTTGACGAGGTCGCGGAGAATCGCCTTGCCTTCAGCCGCGTTGTCGCCGAGGCAAGCATTCACCGCTTCCGTGAGGAGCGCCTCGCGAAAACGTGGGTCGCGACGCGCGCGTGCCGCAATTGTTTCCTTAAACCTTCGCGTCAGAGCCATGCGGACTCCATTAGGAGCTCTCGCCCTTGCACCGCTTGTACTCCGACCAGGATTCCTGCGCCGCCAGGATCGCCTGCCGCTGGCGCTGCTTTCCGCTGCCGCCGAGCAGGATCAGCAATCTCTCGCCGTCCTTCGCAAAATGGATGCGATAGCCGGGGCCGAAGTCGATCCTTCGCTCCAGGACGCCGCGACCCACGCCTTTGACGTTTGAAAAGTTGCTTCCCTCGAGCCGGTAAAGCGCCACCGCGACCTTGGCAGCAGCCTCCACGGTCAAGCTCTCGAACCATGCCGCGAATGGCGACCTCCCCTGCGAATCGACGTACTCGAAAACCTTGACGGTCCGCATGGCTATAGTAACATATGTGTTACCATTTGATGACGCTTCATCACCGCATGATTGTCGCGGGCCGTGCGCCATCCGGACGGCGCGGGATCCCCCGGTATCTCGCCGAGGACGTCGTCATTCAGACAGCCGCCGCCCGGCTCAGGGCCTGCCGACCTCCGGATCCCTCGCTATCGCTCGGGATGACAGGCTCTAGGAGGCCCGCACTTCAGTCCGTCATCCCGAGGAGTCCGCGACGAGGGATCCCGAGCTTTATCGCCGCAGATGCCGTAAAGCCCGTCATCCGCCCCGACCGATAAGATCCGCGAATGAGCATGAAAGTCGGATTCGTCGGCCTCGGACAGATGGGAACGGGGATGGCTTCGAACCTGCTCCGGGCAGGCCACGAAGTCACGGTCTACAACCGGTCGGCCGGAAAAGCCGAGAGCCTGCGCGAGAAGGGCGCCCGGGTCGCGGCCCGGGTCTCGGAGGCGTGCGACGGCGCTGCGGCGGTCTTCACGATGCTCGCGGACGACTCCGCCGTCGAGCAGGTCGCGTTCGGGCAGGACGGCATCCTCGCGAGCCTCGGCTGGGGAGCGGTGCACGTTTCGTCGAGCACAATCAGCGTCGCGCTGTCGGAGCGGCTCGCCGCGGCCCATGGCAAGGCGGGGCAGGGCTTCGTGGCGGCCCCGGTCTTCGGGCGGCCGGAAGCGGCAGCGGCGGCCAAGCTCTTCGTCGTCGCGGCCGGTGACGCCAGGATGCTCGAGACCGTCGCGCCGCTTCTCGAGGTGATCGGGCAGCGGACCTTCGTGGTCTCGGATCAGCCGCCGACGGCCAACCTCGTCAAGTTGAGCGGCAACTTTCTGATTGCCTCGGTGATCGAGTCGCTCGGCGAGGCGATGGCGCTCGTCGGCAAGGGCGGCATCGACCGGCATCAGTATCTCGAGATCCTGACCTCCACGCTCTTCAACGCGCCAGTCTACAGGGGCTACGGGGGCCTGATCGCGGATCGGAAATTCGAGCCGGCCGGATTCGCGGCGCCGCTCGGCCTGAAGGACGTTCGCCTGACGCTCGCCGCCGCGGAAGCGCTCCGCGTGCCGATGCCGATTGCGAGCCTGGTGCGCGACCGGTTCCTGACGCTGCTCGCACGGGGCGGAGACAATCTCGACTGGTCCGCGATCGGAGATCTTCCCAGGCAGGACGCCGGAGGGGGCGGGAACTGAGGGGGAAGGACCCCTCACCCCAGCGGCCGCCCGCGACCTGGCGGAAGATACCGCCCGGCTCGGAGCCTTCCGAGCTCGGGATCGCTCGCTATCGCTCGGGATGACGGCTCAGTGCGTGGCATCGAGAGGAGTCTCCCTCGCCCCTGCCGGGAGAGGGAGAAGACTCTCGCTTCCGCTCTCCCCCGAGCACGGGGGCGGAGGCTTGACGTAGACCACGTTTAGTGGTCATATGACCACCTATTGTGGTCGTACAGTCCTCGCCGTTTGGAACGCCGAGCCGTACCCGATCGCTGATCGCGCTGCGGCTGATGGAAGAGAGCTATCCTCGCGAGCTCGCAAGACTGCTCGATCTGAGACTCTTCTCTGTTCAGAGAGCGCTCGCGAGCCTGGAACGCGATGGGCTCGTGTCTGCCCGCTTGCGGGGCCGCACGCGCGTATACCGGCTCGAGCCGCGGTATTTCGCCAAGGACGAGCTCGCTGCCTATCTGGACCGCCTTGCGGCCAACGAAACGGAGCTCGACGGGCGAATCCGTCGAATCCGCCGGCGGCCGAGAAGGACCGGGAAACGGCTCTGAAGATCACCGCAACCTCGACGCTCGAGCAGGTCGCGGGAGCGGTGGGCGATGCGCTTCGTCGAGCCGGAATTCGAGCCGTCCTCACCGGAGGAGCATGCGCCGTCATCTACTCCGAGGGTGAGTATCAGTCGGAAGATGTCGACATCATCCTGGAGTCGGCAACGTCCCAGCAGAACCTCGACGCGGTTCTCGCCCGGACTGGATTTCGGCGGCAGTACGATCACTACATCCACTCGACGTCTCGCTTCTTCGTCGAATTCCCACGAGGGCCGCTCTCGATCGGCCGGGATGTTCAGATCGTCCCTGTGTCGCTCCGAGTCGCCGATGGTGAGCTCCTCGCCCTCTCCGCTACCGATTCATGCCGAGATCGACTCGCGGCCTTCTACCACTGGAACGATCGACAAAGCCTGGAAACCGCGATTTCGATCGCGCTCCGCCAAAAGGTCGACATGGGCAAGATCCGAGACTGGAGCAAGGCGGAGCGCTCGGAGACGAAGTTCGAGGAATTTGCTCGGGAGCTGAAGACCAGGAGACAGTCTCGCTGAAGTGAGGCGAGCGGGCGCCGCCTCTCCCCCGTTGAAGCTTGCGAGTCCCTCCTCGTGTCCGTGATCCCGAGGAGTCCGCGACGAGGGATCCCGGGCGATCTTGCGGGGGATGCCGTACTAACTGCAGCAGGGCTCCGAGGCGGCCCCCCCATCGCTCTTGGTCCGCGCGAGCATGTCCCGCGCCCATCTCTTCCATGCATCCGACATCTGGGGAACGTCGATCAGCCGCCCGCACTCGTTGCGGTCGCGGGTGTAGATGCGGAAGACATCGCGGATGGAAAGATCGTGCTCGGGCTTCGAGACGACTCGGATCTCGTCTCCGGCGCCGAGGTCTCCCTCGACGACAATGCGCAGATACGGTCCGGGCCGCAGGGCCGCGGTGAAGCGGCCGACGAACTTCGGGTCGTTCATCCGCACGCCGAGGCGCCAGCAGGGCACGCGCGGCTCGGAAACCTCCAGAACGGCCGTCCCGATCGCCCATCGCTCGCCGACGAGCGCGTCGTTGGATTCGATGCCTTCGATCGTCAGGTTCTCTCCGAATTCCGCGGGCGCGAACGGCCGGCCGACCTGCAACTCCCACCATCGCGCGTCCTCGACCGCGTAGGCGTAGACCGCCTTGTCGGGACCCCCGTGAGCCTGCCGGTCCGCCTGGTCGTCTCCCGCGAGGTTCACGCCCCGAAGGGCGACCCGGCCCGCGACCGGCGATTTCCAGATCGCGCTCTTCGCCGGGCGGCCGTGATGGTCGAATTCGCGGGGGCGCCCGACGTTGACCGAGAGAACCCTGCCGGTTGCTGCCAAGTTGGTTTCTCCTCCGCCTGGGGAGCCGAGCCCGGCGCCAGGGCGTCGGCCGCACCGTTGTCATCAAGTAGCTTCGAAGGGAGGGTGGAGGTTCAGGGTTCTTCAGTCCGTCATCCCGAGGAGTCCTCGACGAGGGATCCCGAGCTATCTCGCCGTGGGTGCCGCCCGGCTCAGGGCCTGCCGAGCTCTGGATGACAGCTTGGCGCGCCCTCACCCCGACCCTCTCCCGCCGGGAGAGGGAGAAGAACGCCACTCCCCTCGCCCCCGTCTTCGGGGGAGTCTACAGACCGCGGACAAAGTGGACGGGTGTCCGGGGACATGGTGGACACATGTCCGGCAGAGGGAGAAGAACGTCACTCCCCGTCGTCCCCGGTGCTCGGGGAGTAGGGAAGGAGACGCGCGCTTCCCGCTCCCGCCGGGAGAGGGAGACGGGAAGAAAGAGAAGGCAGGGTCTGCCCCCGCCTTCTCGAATTCTCGCCCGTGCAGTTTACGGACGCGGCACGAGGGATGGCTTCAACTCCTGGGAGAACAGCGGAGAGCGCGCGGAGCCCGGATAGGATGAAGCGCGTGATGCGCGAGTACGTCGCGGCGATCGATCAGGGCACGACGGGCACTCGCTGTATTGTGTTCAACGTCGAAGGCCGTCCGGCCGCATCCGCCTACCGCGAGCACCGGCAGATCTTTCCGCGGCCCGGCTGGGTCGAGCACGATCCGGTGGAGATTCGGGAGCGCGTCGAGGAAGTGGCCGCGGAGGCGCTGCGCGCGGCGCCGGCCGGGCGCGTCCTCGCGATCGGGATCACCAACCAGCGTGAGACCGTGGTGGCCTGGGACGCGCGCGACGGCCGTCCCGCCGCCAACGCGATCGTCTGGCAGGACACGCGCACGGCGGCGCAGTGCCGCGAAGCGATCGAGCAGGGATGGGAAGAGGAGATGCGCGCTCGAACGGGGCTGCCGATCTCGACCTACTTCTCGGCGACCAAGCTGCGGTGGCTGTTCGAGAACGTCGGCGCCGTCCGCGAGCTCGCCGCCTCCGGGAATCTGCTCCTGGGCACGATCGACTCCTGGGTCATCTGGAATCTCACCGGCGGGCCGCGCGGAGGCGCGCACGTGACCGACCCGACCAACGCCTCGCGGACGCTCCTGTGCAACCTCGCGGATCTCGAGTGGGATCCCCTACTTCTCGACCGGTTCGGCGTGCCTCGGAACGCGCTGCCCGAGATCCGGCCGTCGATCGCCGGCGAACCCTACGGCCACACGCTGCCGGCCGGACCGTTCGGCGCGCGCGTGCCGGTCTGCGGCGACCTGGGAGACCAGCAGGCCGCGCTCGCCGGGCAGGGCTGCTTCGCTGCGGGCGAGGCGAAAAACACCTACGGGACGGGATCCTTCCTGCTCGAGCACGTCGGCGGGAAGCCGGTGGCGAGCTCCTTCGGCCTGCTCTCGACGGCGGCGTGCGGCGGTCCCGGGGAGCGAGGCTACGCGCTCGAGGGCTCGGTCGCGGTCGCGGGCGCCGCCGTGCAGTGGCTGCGCGACAACCTGGGCTTGATCGGCAGCGCCGCCGAAACCGAGGCGATCGCGCAAAGCGTGCCGGATACGGGGGGCGTCTATTTCGTGCCGGCCTTCTCGGGCCTCTTCGCACCGCACTGGGACATGGCAGCGCGCGGGGCGATCGTGGGCCTCACGCACCATGCCGGCCGTGCCCATCTCGTGCGTGCGACCCTCGAGGCGATCTGCTTTCAGAGTCGGGAGGTGGCGGAGGCGATGACGTCGGACAGCGGAAGGCCCTTGGCGGAGCTCAAGGTGGACGGGGGCGCCACCGCCAACAATTTTCTGATGCAGCTGCAGGCGGACGTGCTCGGCATCCCCGTGGTTCGCCCGGTCGTGCGCGAGACGACGGCGCTCGGCGCGGCGTATGCGGCCGGTCTCGCCGCCGGCGTCTTCGAGTCCACAGAACACTTGCGGCGGCTCTGGAAGGCCGACCGGACATTCGAGCCCACGTGGGACGAGGACCGGCGGGAGTCGGCCTTTTGCGCCTGGAAGCGCGCGGTCGAGCGGACGAGGGGATAGGGGGCGTGAAGCTCCGCTCACTCCGACCCTCTCCCGCCGGGAGAGGGAGGAGGCTCTGTCAGGAGCTCTATCCCCTCTCCCCCGAAGCCGGGGGAGAGGGCCAGTGTGAGGGGGCAAACCTCGAGTCCCTCTTTCCCGAGAACTTCGCGACGAGGGATGACCGAGGCGACCTGTCTTCGGGTTGTCCCGATCGCTTCCTTCAATCCGTCATCCCGAGGAGTCCTCGACGAGGGACCCCGCTTGTACGCCGCGGATGCCAGCAATCTCCCGGCTCGGAGCCTTCCGAGTCCGGGATCCCTCGCTATCGCTCGGGATGAAGGCTCGGTGAGAGGCTCCCCCCACCCCTGGCGGCGGCTCGCCTCGAGCGACGCGGCTTGCGGCCTCAGCGGCTCCGCCGCCGATTCTGAATGGGATTCGCCGTCGCCACCCGGTTGTTCAGAGGCGCCGGGTCGATTGCGTTCGAGACGATCGACGCCTCGGCGTAGACAGTCCCGCGACGCTTGGCGACCCAGGTACCGACGACGAACGTGACGCTTTCCCGGGGTGCGAGGGTCGATGCGGTGCAACGAACCCGTCCTGTCCCGCCAACGTCCGGTGTCACGCAGTCCCATCCTTCCGGCGCGGAGAGCGAGCGAAACCGAAGGCCCGGCGGAAGGGTCTGCTGAAAGATCGGATTCCCGCCGTCGTCGCTGCCATCGTTCGACAGAACACTCTCGAAGTCGAGGAACTCGTCCGGCGAAACGGCGCAGGTCGAACAAGGATCCGGCGGACACGCACGGCACTGGACGGGTCTGATCCTGAGGTTGAGCTTGAGCTCCGTCCTCGCCGGATGAACGCGCCAGACGCCCCGGCCGACGGTGCCCACGTAGATCGCGTCAAGCGCGCCGTCGGCGTCGTGGGAAAACTCCGCCCAGAACGGACGCGGCAGATGCGGCACCGCCGCCGAGGGCGTGAACGGGTCGCTCAGGAGCGCCCAACCCTTCCCTCCGTCGCTCGAGATGAAGAGACCGGATTCGTAGCCTCCGGCCACGAGGAGGTCTTTATTCGTTGGATCGAAGGCGACCATGACCGGCTGCACGATGCCCGGCGACGCGGGCTGGGGGTTGTCCCCCGGCGCGCTGTACGCGACGCCGTTGTCGGGATCGGTCACCTTCGGCACGAACTTGCCCGGTCCCGTCATCAGGTCCGTCAGGTTCTGGTCGACCTCCCAATGGCCGCCGAGATCTTCCGTCCTTATCATGACAGGAGGATCGACGCTGGTGCACGAGGCGTAGATCCGGTTCGGGTGAAGGCGATCGATGGCGAAGATCCCGAAGCCCCCGTCGGGACAGACGCCGTCGATCTTGTCCATGCGCTGCCACGGCTGCAGCGCCGGCGCCGTGTACCAAAGCTCGTTCTGGCTGCGCCACAGGCAGGCGCCGTCGAACTGCGAGGCGGAAGACAACACGAAGAGCTGGGGGATCAGGCCGCGCGAGGAACGTAGGCCGCAGGGATACCCCGCGCTCGCCGCGGGCCAGCCGAGCGACGTCCACGTGGCGGTCCCGTTCTGCGCGGTGACCGCCGTCAGGTTCGACGTATAGACGACGTCCGGTCCCGCACTGGTCGCGAGGAAGTACGAAGACGTTGCGAACTGGTCGAGCACGTCGGTGAACACGCTGTACCAGGGCTGCGCGGGCGCCGGGGCGTTCCCGACCGCAATCCAGCTCTGAATGCCGGTCACGTTTCCCACTTCGAGCGCATAGCCGTCGTCCACCACCACGGCCTGGGTCTCGTCGGCGGCGGCGTCGAACCAGTCGGCCCCCTCGACGTGCTTCCAGACCGGCTTGCAGGGGGACAGGCACGTGACGGAGTTGGTGGTGGTGGTGAAGAAACCGTTGTCCTGCAGCGCGAAGTAGAGGTCCTCGTCGGTGGAGCCCGAGCGGTCGACCCCGGCCATTCCCATCGGGAGCTGGGCGTGCAGCCCGACGTTCGCCGAGAGAAACACCGGGTTCTGGCAGCCGGTCGCCGTCGTGGTCTCCTTGTTGACGTACACGCCTCCGTCGGAGGAGTAGAAGAGCGGACAGGCGTCGATCTGGAGCTCTTGATCGAACAGAAGGTCTCCCGAATCGCCGTGCACCTTCGTGGTGTCTCCAAATGAGTCGGTGAACGGCCCGAACCGCGTCGCCGAGCACGTCAGCGTCCCGCCCGGTACGCCGCTGCAGGGGACCCGAAAGAGGTTTCCCCCGCCGAGCCAGACGTCCAGGCCGTCGGATCGCCTGTTTACGGCGACCATGGGAACTCTCTTCGGACTGCCGTTGTCGGGATCATTCCACTTTGTCCAAGTCTGTCCGTAGTCGAAAGAGGCGAAGAAGGCCACCTGCCGGATGTCGAGGATCGCGTCGAAGTATGTCGTGCGAGCAAACGCGACGACGACGAAGTTGGGAAAGGCCCCGTTCGAAGCAATGGAGCAGTAGCCGCGATAGGTCCCGCTCTTGTCCGCGGGGTCCGGCATCTTCTGCCAGGCGGTCCCTCCGGCGGACCGGAGGACGCCCTGTTCGCCGCAGGCGTACGACAGGCCGCCCGGCAGCGCGATCACATCCCAGACGGAGAGCGGGAGCGGTCCCCGCAGCGAGTTCGAGAGGAACGTCCATGTCGTGCCAAAGTCGGTGCTGCGGGCCAGACCGCAATTGGTGCCGATCAGCACCTCGTTGACCGCACCCGGCCGGATCGAGATCCCGAAGGCTGACGGCTGGCTGGATCGGCCCGCCGTGCACAACCCGGCGGGCGGTGTCGCGGTCGGAGGATGCGTCCACGTAGCACCCCGGTCGCGTGAGACCTGGATCGCCGACGTCGAGCTGACGCGGCCGTCGTAGAACGAAGTCGCGTAGACGTTCTCGCCGCCCGGATCGACGGCGACGTCAAACGCCCTCGTCGGCAGGAACGAATCGACATGCTCCCAGCTCCCGCCCTTGTTGTTGCTCTTGAAGAGACCGCCGTACTCGCTCGCCGCGTAGATTTCGTCTTGCAGCTCCCTCGAGCTCGCGAGGTGATGCACCCGTCCGCCGGATCCGCCGGAGGAGCACGGCGCCGCGCAGTTTCGGGTCGGGCCGGAGTCGTCGGGGCTGAGGTCCTCGAACACCACCGAATCGGCAGCAAACTCCGATGACGCCAGGCAGAAGAACACTCCGGCGCAAAGGGCGAGGATCGCCGACGAACCTCTTCGGATACTCGGGGAGCGGCCGCCCTGCTCGGAACGGGAAGGAACTCCGTCGTCCGTCCCGACCTTCGACATGACCTGGACCTCTTAGAGGACCGCAATCATACCCGATGGCGGAGAGGGAGGAAGCTTCATACCCTCTCCCCGACTTCGGGAGAGAGGGCGAGGGATCCCGAGCTAGCTCGCCGTGGATGCCCGCGGCCCAGGGGCTCAAGATCGCTTGCTCCCTAAAGAACCTTTCAGAGCGGGCCCTGGTCCGTCGTCCCAGGCTATAGTCCGGGACCCCAGTTCTTTCAAGGAGGAACCCATGTCGACGACCGCTATCCCGCCTTCTCCGCAAACGCAGACCCGCCGAGCGACCTCTCCGAAACAGCAGTTCCTCGATACCTTCGAGCAGGAGCACGGCAAGACGATGCGTGTTCTTCGCTCCTATCCGAAGGACAAGTCGGAGCTGCGGCCGCACGCGAAGTGCAAGACCGCCCGAGAGCTCGCCTGGATGTTCGTCCTCGAGCAGGGGACGGCGGAGAAGGCGCTCACGACCGGCTTCGACTGGTCGACGCCGCCGAACTTTCCGCCGGCCCCCGATTCCTACGACGCGGTCCTCGCCGCAATCGAGCAGGGGCACGCGCGTGTCGGCAAGCTGCTGCGCGACGCGAGCGAGGACTCGCTCTTCGAGACGGTCAAGTTCTTCTCCGGCCCGAAGACGATCGTCGACATGCCGAAGATGCAGTTTCTCTGGACGATGTTGAGCGACCAGATCCACCACCGCGGCCAGTTCACGATCTACCTCCGCATGGCAGACGGCAAGGTGCCCTCCGTCTACGGGCCGTCGCTCGACGAGCCCTGGTTCTGATCGCCGGCGCTCCCGGATTCGGTTGCAGGGGCTCCAGCCCCACAAAAAAAAGGCCCCTTTCGGGGCCTCAGATAAACGAGCGCCGAAGCGCCCGCCTTCTTCCTACGCGCGGAGGTATGTGGAAGCCGTCTCGTAGGTCTCCACTTTCGGCGTTCCTTCGATCACGCCCGTGAGCTTGGCGAGAACCTGCGGATACGTCGCGGTCTGGTAGGCTTCGGCGCTCTTGCGGTCATCCCAGAGGCTGATGCCGATGGCACCGGCCTGGTTGCTCAAGGTGACTTCCTGTTGGAAGCCGTTCTGCTTGCGCAGCATCGGAAGGACTTCCTTCTCGAACAGGGTGTTGAACTCCTGCTCTTTCCCGTTCTTGATCTGGAAATGGACGTTGCGTGCGAATCTCATGACATGAACTCCTTGGCCCTTGAGGTAGGTGGTCTTCACCGGGAGACTCCCCGACACCGAAGGAAAAGCGGCGACGACAAGGTTCCGAAGCCGCACGACCTTTGAAGAGATTTCACCATATCACATGCGCGCGGCCCGAAACGGCCGCGTGCGGTAATTGTCTTTTTCGCCGAGAGACTCGTGTGTGCGGGAAGAGCGCAGTTTCGAAAAGGTCGTCCCACAAAACCGGCGCGCCGCCACCCCGGATGGCGCGGCGTCCGTCAGGACAGAAGCCGGTATTTGGCGCGGAAGTCGTCGAGATACTTCGCCGACATGCCGGGCTCGGCGTCCGCGAGACGACTCATCAGCTCTGCGTGGTGCAGGTAGCTCGCGAGGTCGCGGCGCGCGGCGGCATCTTGCCCGGCGCGCTCGAGAAGGACGCTGATCTCACGATCGTTGAGGACTCGCGGCCGAATCACGCTCGAAGGCACTTCCGGGTCATGCGGTGAGACGGATGCGCGGCGCCTCGAGGCGAGCGAGCCTCGAAGCCACCAGCCGCAGGAGCCGGCCGTCGGCGAGCTCGGTGCCGGACGAAGCGGGACTGGGCTCTTCCCGGCCGCCCTTGAAAGAGAGACGGTCGATCGTCCAGTGGCGCAGAGTCACTCCGGCCGGCGTCGCGCGCGGTCGGGCGCTCATGGCTGCACCCTCGGAAGCCTTGCGGTGATCACGACCGTCAGGGCGCTGTCTCCGTCGAGGTAGTGCCGGATCGCGGCGATCTCCCAGCCGGGCCATCCATTGCGCAGCGGCGTGTGTCTGTCCGGTCCTCCCGGGTACTCGTCGCCGAAGCCGTCACGCGATCCGCAACCCGCGCAGACCTCCTGGACGGGGGTCGAGGGCTGCCGGTATCGCTCCAGGTATTCGCCTACGGCGTTTTGGAGCGCCGAGGGAGAGATGCTCGGACCCGCTTCTGTCGCGAGGTATCCGAGGCCGGCCACGACGGCCTGGTCGGAACGGACGGCCTGCTGTGCCGCCGCGACCAGTCCTGGCGTGACCCGGGGCATGTCGGCGGGAGAGGTTCCCTTCCGGACTGAGACGCGGATGTCGAAGGCCAGCTCGCGGCTGATCGAAACGCCCGGCGGATAATCGTCGTCGCGGAGCACCGCCGAGAAGCCGGACGGGCCCTCGAAGACATAGGAGCGCTCCCGCTTGCCCGACTTGCTCGCGTCGGCGCCGGTGTCGTGGAATGTGAAGCCGGCGCGCTCGAGATCGGAAAGCTCGGTTGATTTCGCCGTCAGGGAATCGAGCGAAGCCGTGCCCGCGATGGGCAGCGGCACAAGAGTCGTACCTCTCACGAGGGAGATTGCGAAAAGAACGATGCACGCGACAAGGAGGGAAACGATCAGGAGCGGGGATCGACGCATGCAGCACCCACTTTCTGCCGAGAGCCGGCGGCGGGTGTTGAGGTTTTTGTCGGGGAACTCAGTCCGTCGGAGGAATCGGGAGCGTTTAGCCTATCACGAAGAAGAAAGGAGTCCCACGCCCCCTCCCACGCCCACGCCCACTCCGGGAGAGGGAGCAGAGGCCCACCGATTCCCCCTCCCTCGGGGAAGAAGGAATAGGGTGAGAGGGGCTCGAGCATCCGCGCGAGCCTCTCGTGTTGTACGCCGATCGAAGAGGAGGTATTTCAACGGCTCCCACGCCAGACTCCGAACCACGAATTCTTCTCACAGGAGCGACGGGCTACATCGGCGGCCGGCTCCGCGTCGAGCTCGAACGGCGCGGCGCCGCCGTTGTCTGCCTCGCGCGGCGCCCCGAGGCGCTTGCCGGCCGGGTCGCGAAATCGACCGAGATCGCGCAGGGCGATGCGCTCGACGAGGCGTCGGTCGCCCGCGCCTGCCGGGGAATCCGGACGGCCTACTACCTCATCCACTCGATGGGCAGCGGCGAGGACTTCGCGGCGCGCGACCGCGAGGCGGCGAGGATCTTCGGAAGGGCGGCCCGAGCGGCCGGCGTCTCCCGGATCGTGTACCTGGGCGGGCTCGGCGAGACCGCGGCCGGGCTCTCGGCGCATCTGGCGAGCCGCCAGGAGACCGGCGACATCCTGCGCGCATCGGGAGTGCCGGTCGTGGAACTGCGGGCCTCGATCATCCTCGGGTCGGGAAGCCTCTCCTTCGAGATGATCCGTGCGCTCGTCGAGCGGCTGCCCGTGATGATCTGCCCGCGCTGGGTCTCCATCGAGACGCAGCCGATCGCGATCGGAGACGTCATCGCGTATCTGGTCGCGGCGCTCGACCTGCCGGCGGGCACGGAGCGGGTCTACGAGATCGGCGGCCCGGATCGCACGACGTACGGCGACCTGATGCGCGAATACGCCCGGCAGCGCGGCCTGCGGCGTCTGCTGATCCCGGTTCCGGTGCTCACCCCGCGGCTCTCGAGCCTCTGGCTCGGCCTCGTCACGCCGATCTATGCGCGGGTGGGAAGGAAGCTCGTCGAAAGCCTTCGCAACCGGACCGTCGTCCGCGACCCCGCCGCGCTCGAGGCCTTTCCCGTGCGGCCGCGCGGAGTGCGCGAGGCGATCGCCGCGGCGCTCGTCAACGAGGAGGAGGACTACGCGCGCACACGCTGGTCGGACGCCGTGTCCTCCTCGGGGCTGCGCGAGCGCTACGGCGGCGAGCTCGTAGGGACGCGCTTCATCGACTCGCGGGCGGCCTTGGTCGGCGTGCCGCCCGCCGCGGCGTTCCGGCCGGTGCAGCGGGTCGGAGGCTCCAACGGCTGGTACTACGGCGCGTGGCTCTGGAGGTTGCGCGGCGCGATCGATCTTCTGGCAGGAGGAGTCGGCCTGCGGCGAGGCCGGCGGCATTCGGAGGAGCTCCACGAAGGCGATCCGGTCGACTTCTGGCGCGTCGAGAAGATCGAGAAGGGGGCTCTCCTGCGCCTGCGAGCCGAGATGAAGGTTCCCGGCCGGGCCTGGCTGCAGTTCGAGACGACGCCTGCGCCGGGTGGCGCCGAGATCCGGCAGACCGCGATCTTCGATGCGGCTGGCCTCTTCGGGATCCTCTACTGGTACGCGCTGTATCCGTTTCACCGCTTCGTCTTTCGCGGAATGCTCCGCGGCATCGCGCGAAACGCGGAGAGGGGACAGGCGGAATAGAAGAGGAGTGGCCGGGCGTCTGCCGGCCGGCCCCTCCCCCTCACGAGTTCTCTCGGCCTCCTCTTCGAAGAGAGGGCCAAGGGGAGAGGCCGAAGCGATCTGTGACCGAAGGGAGCGAGGCGCAGGCCTTTCGGCCCGCGCCTCGACGAGATTCAGGAGAGAACCTGTCCGAGCCGGTCGAAGTACCCGCTCCACGCTTTCTTCATCGCTTCCGCGGCGGCCTTGTCGGGAAGCTTCAGGTGGCCGATCGCCACGGTGCTCTTCTCGCTGCCCTTCGCCATGAATTCGAAGACGACGATCGTGCCGTCGTCCCAGGCCACGCGCATCCGTTTGTGCGGAGTGGCCGAGCGGACGGTGACCTTCACAGGCAGCCAGCGCCGTCGCCGCCGCGGATTGGCCACGGCCCCGAAAAGGACGTCCACGGGAAAGGTGCGGCTCTTGCTCGCTTCGTAGGCCCCACCCCGGCGCTGCCCTCGGTCGCGAAGGCCGCGGATGCGCTCGTAGCCGACGGTCACCATCTGGGACCACCAACTCGGAGTACCGAGCGACGAAACGGACTTGGCGATTTCCCGGTGAGGTTTCTCGGCTGCTCCGGATCGATCGCGGACGCCGACCCACTGCTCCCAGGAGCGGCCGGTCCGCTTGGCGACTGAGGCGTCGCTCATCCCCGCGCGTTCGGCGTAGTTGGCGCGGGCGGGTTCGCTCTTTCGGATCAGTTGTGCCCGGGCGGCAGTGTAAGACTCGCCGGTCTTCTTCATGCGAGTCCGGACGAGCCGCTTGAGGTCTTTCTGTCTGGGCATGACGGTCTCCCTCGTTTCCTTCGCGAGCGGAGCCCCCAGCAGCGCCGTCCGCGAGGACGAAGGTTCCTCATGCCGATCCGGGAGTATTCCCCCGTTTGCCTCGGCGAGGGCCTTCGCTGGGGGAAGGCCATCGAGGTTAGGCGCGGATCAGTGCCGGAGGAGAATTCGCTCGGGGACGGCTCGAGGAGGTCTGTACTCCAGTCCGTCATCCGGAGGAGTCCTCGGCGAGGGGCATCTTCGTCGCGGATGCCGTCATGCCTGCGCCGCCACTCTCCTCAAGGCGACGGCACCACTATCGGCAACTCGACGAAGCTCGTCTGGTAAATCCGCTGCGTCGCCTTCCTGTAGTCCCCCGGCTTCGCCCAGAAGATGTTGGGGACGAAAGTCTGGGGGTTGCGGTCGTAAAGAGGGAACCAGCTCGACTGCACCTGCACCATGATCCGGTGGCCGGGCAGGAAGACGTGGTTGGCGGTGGGCAGGGCGAACTTGTACGTCAGCGGCTGGTTCGGGGAGAGAGGCTTCGGCGTCTCGAGGCTCTCGCGATAGCGGCCCCGGAAGATGTCGGCGGAGACCATGAGCTGATACCCGCCCATCGGCGGGTCGTTGGCGACCTGGTCTGGATACACGTCGATGACCTTGACGACCCAGTCGGAGTCGGTGCCGGAAGTCGCGGCGACGAGGTTCACGATCGGCTGGCCGCTGATCTTGACGGGTGCGGTCAGGGGGTCGCTCACGAAGACGGCCACGTCGGGGCGGCTGGCGACCTCGCGCTGGTCCGTGACGAGCCAGGTCTTCCAGCTCGCGTTTGAGTCGTAGCTCTCCGGAAGGGACGGGCGGCCCTTGAAGGGAATGGGCCTGGAGGGATCGGAGACGTACTCGGTGAAGGCGGACCCGGAGCCGCCGTCCTTCGGCGCCTCGAGCCCGGCCTTCCCGCCGGCGGTCAGATAAACCGCCGTCGGCTTGATCGTGCAGCCGCTGGCGCAGCCCGCGGGCCAGGCATTCAGGCGCCGCCACGTGTTCGTCCCGGTCTCGAACGCCATCACGGGCGCGATGTCGGCCTTCGGCGCGCCGTCTTTCAAGTACTGCGCGAGAAACGGCGCGAGGATCTCCCGGCGAAACGACTTCGCCGTGTCGCTGTCGAAGTGGATCGCGCCGAGCGCGCTTCCGTCGTGGATCTCCTGGCCGTGGTGCCATGGACCCATGACCAGGAAGACCTTGTCGTTGCCGGTGTCCTTGGGCTCGATGGCCTTGTACACGGCGGGCGCGCCGTAGATGTCCTCCTGGTCCCAGAGGCTGTGGACGAGCATCACGGGAACCGTGAGCGGCTCCTTCCCGAGCAGCTTGTCCACGGCCTGCTCCTGCCAGAAGGCGTCGTAGCTCGGATGCTCGGTCAGCTTCTTCCAGAAGCCGAGCTGCTCCATCCCGCGGCTGCGGCCGAGCTCCCCCGCCGATCCGACCGAGAGGAACGTGTCGTAGTCGTCGAAGTGGCTGTTCCACCACTTGACCTCGTTCTTCCGGTCCGCCTCCTGCTCGTAGATGTACTGGGCGCCGAGCTGGCGGAACGCGCCGTAGTGGAACCAGTCGTCGCCCATCCATCCATCGACCATCGGGTTCATGGGAACGGAGACCTTCAGGGCCGGATGCGGGTGGAAGAGCGCCATGAGAGGTGTGAAGCCGTCGTAGGAGATGCCGAGGATGCCGACCCTGCCGTTGGATTCCGGGACGTTCTTGACGAGCCAGTCGATCGTGTCGTAGGTATCGGTCGCGTGGTCGACCGCTGTCGGGTTCAACGGCCCGCGCAGCGGCCGGTTCATCACATAGTCGCCCTCGGAGCGGTGCTTGCCGCGCACGTCCTGGATGACGCGAATGTAGCCGCCTTCGACGATCACGTCGGTCGCGTTGTCGTAGCCCTGGAGCATCGGGCCAAGCTGCGAGCTCTCGGATTGGCTCGTCATCTTGTCGGCGTCGTAGGGCGTGCGCGTCAAGAGGATCCCGGCGTTCTTCGCGCCCTTCGGAACGAGGATGACGGTGAAGAGCCTGACGCCGTCCCGCATCGGGATCATCACCTCGCGGCGGTCGTAGTCGAAGGACGCCGTCGCGGGCTCGAAGGCGGCGGGCATCTCGGAGGGGAGGGACGCCGCGGGTGTGGGCGCGGCCCTCTGGGCGAGCAGGCGCGGCGGGAGGGCGAGAAGGACCAGAGTGGCCAGTGCGCGGACGGGGCGACTACCGAGCATGCGAAGTCCCTCCTCTGTGGCAAAGCGATCGAAGCGGAGGGGATCTTAGAACGGATGGGAGGGGCGCGGAACTGCGGGGAATGGGGTCACGGGCTCGGCGGCGAACGCGGCTCGTCCTCCCGGCGCCGAGGACGCGAGCACCGTGCGGCCTTGCGGTCGTCCGCTCCTCTTCGCGCAACTCAGGGGCGGCGCGTAGACTGATCGGAACGTGGTCCACGTGACGCCGACGATCACCATCCGCGAGCGCGAGCTCGACGAGCGGTTCGTCCGCGCGTCGGGGCCGGGCGGGCAGAACGTCAACAAGGTGGCGACGGCGGTGGAGCTGCGGTTCGACGTCGGCGCGTCTTCGCTCGATCGCGACGTCAAGCAACGGCTGATCGCGCTGGCCGGCAGGAGGATGACGTCGGGCGGCGTGCTCCTGATCGACAGCCGGGAACATCGCACGCAGGCCCAAAATCGCGCCGCCGCGCGGGAGCGTCTGATCGAGCTCGTGCGTCGGGCGGCGGCCAGGCCGAAGTCGCGAAAGAGGACCCGGCCGACGCCGGCCGCGCGTGAGCGGCGCCTCGTCGCGAAGGTTCGAAGGGCGCGCGTCAAGGCGGGGCGGGGTCCGATCCGCGGCGAGGAGTGAGGGGGGCGCCCTCACCCCTGCCCTCTCCCGCCGGGAGAGGGGAAGGCGCTCCTGCCTGCAACCCTTCGGCCGATGCCGGGTTTCCAGAAGAGGAGGGCTCATGCCAATGGCCGACCGCCTTGCGCCGCGCCTCTTTCCTCTGGACCCGAACATCCGCTACGTGACCGTCAATCGGGGCGGCAAGATCGTCGAGATGGAGCAGCGCCCGGAATGGCCGAGCAACAACCTGGCCGAGACCGACCGCATGGAGGAGCTGATCGTCAATCCGATCGTCCTCGAGGCGACCCGACGCCGCGGAGACCTCGACCTCGGCGGCGTGCGGTATGTCGTCATCCGCTACGGGATGCAGTACCAGGCGCTCTTCCCGATCCGCGAGGGTCACGTGTCCGTCGGTATCGAGCTCGCGGGCAAGGTGGACGAGCTCGCGAGGAAAGTCTCGGAGGCGCTCGGTTCCCCGGAGAGAAAGGGCGCGTCCCTCGCCCCGAGCGTGCTTTCGTGACCACGCCGGCAGTAGCGCTGATCGGGGTGCCTTCGAGCGCCGGTGCACGCCGAACCGGGCTGGAGAGAGCGCCGGCGGCGCTCCGAGCCGCGCGCCTCCTCGAGCGGCTTCGGGCGAAGGGTCTGGATGTCGCCGATGTCGGCGACCTGCCCTGCGTCTGCTTCCGACCGGACCCCGAGCACCCCGGGCAACAGAACCTCGACCGGGTGGCCGACGTGGCCCGGCGGACGGCGGACCGCGTCGAAGAGGCCATTGCGAGCCGCCGGTTGCCGCTCGTGCTGGGAGGTGACTGCAGCCTCGGCCTCGGGGTCATCGCGGGCCTTCTCCGTCGCCACCCGCGCCTCGGCCTTCTGTACTTCGACGGCGACGTGGACCTCAACACGCCCGAAACCACGGGGTCGGGAATCTTCGACGGAATGGTCCTGGCCCACGCTCTGGGCCGGGGCGCCCCACGGCTTTCCGGGATCGGGCCACGACGCCCGCTCCTGGCCGAGGAGGACATCGTTCTTTTCGGATATGACGAGGACTCCGGCTGGATCGATCGTCCCGAACGCGAGGCCCTCGAGCGCTCGCGCATGTCGAAATACCCGCTGGCCCGAAACCGAACGGATCCGCCCGCGGCCGCGAAGCAAGCGCTCCTCGCTCTGCAGAGCCGGTCGGGGGCGTTTCTCGTCCACTTCGATGTCGACGTGATCAACTTCCCCGCCGCCGACGTGCCCCATCCTCACGGGCTCGACCCCGAGTCGGCTTTCGCCGCATTGAAGGTCTTCACGGCAGCCCCCGGCTGCGCCGCCGTCGTGGTGACGGAGTTCAACGCAGAGCGGGATGCGGACGGCTCGCAGGCCGAATCCCTGGTTGGCGGTTTGGTGGAAGCGATCGGCGAGCGAAGAGAGTCGGCGGCAGTCCCCGCCGCCGCTACTGCCGGAACGCCACCGACCGGGTCCCGGGCTGATCCGGCGCACCGGCCGGGCCGTACAGGTCCCTGACCCGGAACGACCGGTAGATCGGCACGGGGAACATCAAGGACGAAACGATGTCTCCCGGCGGGGCGACTTCGAGCGCGTAGCCGACGCCGCCATAGGTGGCCGCCGGGGCGGCCTGGAAGCCCGCATCGAAGTGGTAGTGCCCGTCGCCCAGCTTCTGCGCGGAGCCGAGCGCGATCGAGAGGAGCCCGAGATCGGCGTTCATGGCGAGGCGCGCGATGCGATTCGGCTCGTCGAGCTCGATGACCTGCCCCCGGCTGTGGAGGCCCAGGCCCATCACCGCCCGCGTGTTTCCGTTGTCGAAAACGGAGATCGTCGAGGCGTTCGCGCTTTCGTACTCGACGTCGTGCTGGTGCGAGAACCACGGGTACGGATCGGTCGAGTCGTACGCGAAGTCGCCGTCCTTGCCCAGGCGCCAGATCAAGTGGCCGTCACCCGCCCCGCGCGCGTAGTCGATCTTGACCACCCAGTCCTGATGGCGGATCGAAAGCAGGAGGTCGCCGTCGGGCGTTTCCGCGACCGAGTTGCTGTGGGTCCAGTCGTTGGCGTCGGCGGCGAGGGTGTACGGTGCGCAGCCGGGAGAGGTTCGGCACTTCTCCCCGAGGATGGCTTTGCGCGAGACGTCCAGATGATCGAACGCGTCCCAGGACCACACGACCTGGAAGTCCGCGTCGAGGATGACGATCATGTCGCCGAGCACGTCGACGGGTCCATCTCCCTGGACGTCGGTCAGAAGCTCTTCGACGCTGGCGAGCACGGCCGTCCTCCCACCGCTGATCGATCGGGCGTCGTGATGAAACCCGGTGATCGGCCGCCTCCCCATCGAGACGAGCTGCTCGGACACGCGCGCCGCGTTGGTCTCCTGGACCGTCATGCCGGTCAGGTCGAACCGACGCAGGACGTTCTCGGCCGGGTCGGTTGGCGATACGGCGACGGCGAAGAACGTGCCGTCGGCTCCCGGGTGCGTCATGTAGGAGAGCCCCGGCGGGCCGGTCCAGACGATGTTTCCTTGAAGGTCGGTCGCGAAGGGCGGAATGAAGAGCGGGGCCTGGAGCAGGAAGCCCTCCTGCAGAGCCGGAGCCGCCTGCACGATCTCGAACGGCACCTCGAAAGCGGCTGCGCCGGTCCGAAAGGTCACGGCCGGGCCGACCGACTCGCTGCGCATCTGTTCGACGACGAGATTGGCCGTGTACGAGGTGTTCGGCGCGAGGCCGGCCAGGTAGAAGTTCAGGCTCAGGCCCGAGATGCATGGCCGGGAGGGCGTCGACTGGATGCGGCCCGCGGATTCGACCCGCACCCTCGCCCGGCCTTCGCTGCAGCCGGCGCTGCTGAACAGGAAGACCAGCGGATTGGAGGTCGGGCTGACAACCGGCGCGAAGAAGACTCGCGTGAGAAACCGGTAGGACAGAGTCGCGGTCGCAGTCTCGGAGGAAACCCGATCCTGAACGGTGAGCTCCATTTCGAGAAAGCCCTGGTCGAGCGAGGTCCATTCGAGCGTCGCCGACGGCCCGAAGTCCCGGATGACCCGAAGGGTCCCCCCGGACGGCCGGACGCGAAACCGGTACCAGTAGCTGCCCGACCCGCCCGAAGCGGACCCCGTCCAGCGCACGATGGTTCCGACGGGCGCCAGATCGACGGGGCTCGCGTGAAAGGAAACCTTCACCGCCGCCTCCGCCGGCGCGGCGACGCCGACCACGGCGACCGCGAAGAGCAGAGGGAGGATCTTTCGAAGGGCCGCGCTCATCGCGCCTGGACCATTCAGTCCTCGTCCAGGTATTCCTGAGGCACGTCGTCCACCGGTACTTCCCGCGTGCGGATGGCGCCGCGGTCAGCGTCGGGCGCGCCCTCGACGCCGCTGAGGATGCCCGCCTCGAAGGCCTGGCCTTCCTCGACGAGCTCCTCGACGCTTTCGAAGTCGACGTCCTCGAAGCGCGAGAGGGATTCCGTGTCGCCGGACTGGCCCGCCGACTCGGCGCCCATGCCGCGCGCGTCGTAGGGCAGCCGCAGCGCCGTGTTCGGCAGACCGCGCCGGCGGGAGCGCGGGACCGGGCGGGAGGAGGGTGCGGGCATTACCGCCGCCTTCGCCTTTCGAGACGCTGGCCTGCGAGACGCCGCTCCTGCCCGGACCCGAGGCGCGGCCTTGCCTGCCCCTTTCGTCCGCTTCGCCTTCGCCGTCCCGGCCTTCGCCTTTCGAGAGCGCACCCCGTCGCGCGAATGGCGCATGATCGGCTTGCGTCCGGATTTGCGAGTCTTCTTCACGGCCGGCCGGCGGCGTGTCTTCATGGTCCCTTCTCCCGGGCCGGATCGTATCGCGGGACGGGCGCGGAGAGGCACGAGCCCCTTCCCTCGCCCCCGTCTGCGGGGAGAGCGCCAGGGTGAGGGGGGATCCCGCGAGCGCCCTCACCCTAACCCTCCCCCGTCACCGGAAGACGGAGTCGAGTTCCTACTCCTTGTCGTAGACGGCTTCGTTCTCGAACTTCTTGCCGCTCGCGTCCGTTCCCTTCGTCCTGACGGTGCGCGTCTTTCCGTCGTGCGAGACTTCGATCGTGCCGGTCATCGTGACCTTGCCGCCCTTCTTGATGGTCATGTCGAGCTTGTGTGCATCGGCCCTCTTGTAGGCCCGCATGTCGGACGCCGAATCTCCGACGACCGGATAATCCTTGCCGTCGAACTTGCCCGTCCACTCGTTGTGCACCACTTTTCCGTCCCTGCTGGTGCCGTCCACGGTCACCTTGACGTCGTCGCCCGCCGGCGCATAGATCACCATGTGGTTCCGGCCCGCCTCCGGGCTGAACTTCGACTTGGACTCGTTCAACTTCCAGGTTCCCATGAAGGGGTCGTCTGCAAGGCACACCGCGAGTCCCGCGAGAAATACCGTCAGGGCAGCCAGAATGGTCCGCTGTTTCATATCCTTCTCCTCAAAAAAATTTGGGGGGGTTCGCCGGAAAGAATCGGCGGGAATTCTATGCCCTTCGGATTTCCGGTGACAGGGAGGCCTCCGGGGAGCGGCGAGCCGGACGCACCTGCCTCACGATCGCGGCGAACCGCGGGTCGCCTCGCAGGGGGTCGAAGCTAGGGATGACAGGCTCTTGTGCGCTCCGGACGGCCCCGCGGCTGCTAGAGTTTTCCCGATGAGCGCCGTGGCCCGTCCGACGCGGTCCTCCTGGCTCGCCTTCGCCGGCCTCGCCCAGGCGGTCGGAGTGGTTCTTCTGCCCAAGTGTCCCCTTTGCCTCGCGCTCGACTTCGGAATCCTGGGCTCGCTCGTTGGCGCGATTGCGTCGCGCTTCTGGCTCCTGCTCTGGCCCAGTCTCGGTCTGGCCGCCGCGAGCGGCCTCACGCTTCTCGTGCGCCTGCGGGCGCGCCCGGCTGAAAGCAGGGTCCCTCCATGCTGCGCGCGGGACCGCTCGAGGCCGGGGAGCGCCTGACAGGCTCGAGACCCGGACGGGTCGGCGGCGGCTTCTCCCGAAACCTCGGCGGCGGCCGAGCGTATCTGGCAGGCGAGGAGGACCCTTGCGCATGAGAAGTCTCCTGCTCGCCGCGGCCCTCGCCGTCTCGTCGGCGCTCTTCGGAAATCCCGGACCCGAGCCCCTTCCTCAGGCGGACAGGAAGCCCGAACATTTCGAGCTCGCCACGCCCGAGGTCGCGGTGCCGATGCGGATGGAAAAGGGCCGGCCGGTCGTGAACGTATCGATCGACGGGAAGGGTCCTTTTCCGTTTGTCCTCGACACCGGCGCCGGCGGGACGGTGATCGGCAGCGACCTTGCCCGGGAGCTCGGGCTGCCCGTTGCCGGCGAGGTCCACATCGGGGATCCGATCCACCCTCACGGAATCGCAGCGAAACAGGTCCGCATTGCGCAGCTCGACCTGGGCGGCGCCACCTTCTCGAGGATGCTCGCAACCTCGATGGAGAACCACGGGTTCCAGGAGCATCTGGCCGCCCGCGGCGTTCTCGGCATGCCCGTCTTTCAGGACCTTCTGCTCACGATCGACTACGGACGCGGGCAGGTCCGCATCGCGCGGGGCGAGCTGCCGGCGCCCGACGGGAAGGAGATCGTGGCTTTCCGTCCGACGGACGGCATCCGCGTTCCGATCACCCTCGCCTCCGTCGAGATCGAGGCGGATCTCGACTCCGGGTCGCCCTCCGGCATCAGCCTGCCGAACCGGTACAAGGAAGAGCTGCCGCTGGAATCTCCGGCCGTCGAGCTGGGCTGCGCGCGGACGGTGAGCGCGGAGTTCGCCGTGTACGGAGCCACGCTCAAGGGAGCGGCGCAAATCGTCGGGTACCGCGTCGAGAACCCGGCCCTTCGTTTCAACCAGCTTCCCGTCGCGAATCTCGGAAACGACCTGCTGCGACGCTTCGTTCTGACGATCGACCAGAAGAGCCGCCGTGTGCGGTTCGCGCCAGCCGAGAGCGCCACGCCCGGGTCTCGCTGATCTGGCGCGTGGGCGGCGCTCGGTGCCCGCTCGGGACGAGCGCGGCAATAACGGGGACGCTCGGCCGGCCTCCGAGTTTGGATTCCCCGCCGCAGCGACTGTGCTGTACTTCCCCCGCATGAAGGCGAGTCGGATCGCGGGAATGACGGCGTGCGCGGCCGCGCTGCTTCTGATCGCCGCGGGTTTTGCCCGGCAGGGCGCCGCAAGCGCCCCGCCTCCGAACGCTGCGGCCTCGGAAGATCCGCTCGCCTCCGAGATCGCGCGCTGGACGGCCTACGTTTCCGGCAACACCTCGACCGACGAGGACTGGATTCGATTGAAGGAGGCGGCCGAGCCGATGCTCGCCGGCGCCGAGGAAGCCTTGAGGGGCGGACACCGCCTTCTGGCGCTCCAGCGGCTAGGCTCTGCGCGCATATACCTTTCCGCAGCCCGCTACGTCGGGGGGTTCTCGAGCGAGCAGCTCGCGAACATGACGGCCTTCGAGGCGGAGTGGGCTCGCGCCGGCCGTATCCTCCACGCCGATCTCTCCGAGATTTCACCGAACGCGCTCGACGGCGTGCAGCCGGCCGCAGTGCGCGCCCTGGGAGAGGCCGCGCTGCCGCAGATCAAGGGCTACTACGAGGCGAGCCTCGAGTATGGACGCAACACGATGGCCAAGTACGGCCTGCTCTACATCGGAATCGCACAGGCGCAGAGAGACTTCGTGGCCTACTTGCGGACGCTTTCGGTGCCCTCGTCCCGGCCCGCGCCGCCGCTGCGCCCGATCGCTTCGGAGATCGACCGGTTGGAATCCGACCTGCTTGCCGCCTACCGGCCTCCGGCCTCGATCGACCGGCACTCGGAGTTCATCGCGGCGAGCTCGACCCTGAACGAGACGCGCCAGCTCGACGAGGCGGGACTGCGCTATGGCGCGATCCACCGCTACCTCCAGGCCGCACTGCGGGCGGCTCCTCTGCTGCCGGCCCGAAAGCCCCTCGACGCCGAGGCGGTCCGGGCCCGCCTGAAGGACCTCGAGGCGCGGCTCGCCTCCGCTGCCTTCGACAACTCGATCGGACAGCTCTGGATCGAGACCGCGCGGGCCGAGCTCGACGCGGCCGCGGGCAAGCCCGCCGACGCGTCCGCCGCGAAGACTCCCGACACCGCCGCGACGATCGCCGAGGACATCCTTCCCCGCTATCTCGCCGCTCTGTCCCCCGGCAAGCCACCGGCCCCGCGGCCCGCTCCGGAGGTCACCGTCACTCTGGTCCGCTGGCCCTACACCTGAAACGTCTCGGATCCGGCAAGTTTGCTGGCCAGAAGCGTCGTCGCCGGGTTCGCCGGAAAGGCCCGCTTCGTGTCGGAGAACTACGGGGACTCGAAGCTCGCCGCGCAGTTCGGCGTGACGCGCTACCCCGCGATCTTCGTCGACGACATCCTCCTCGCCACACCGAACGACTTCGGCTTCTACGGCAAGGGCGAGGAGGGTGCCGGCGGGCGTTACTCCCCCTGGGTCAAGAACGCCGCCTCGCACGAGCGCTTCCGTGAGGACCTGACCCGCATGATCGAGCTGCTGCTCGCTGGAAAGAAGGACTCGGCGCGCGCGCAGGCGGCGCCCTCCGAAATCGAGAGCATCGCCCGGCTGCCCGACGTCGCGATCACGGCTCTGGACGGAAAGAGCCTGACGCGCGCGGACCTTCTCGGCCGCGTCGTGCTGGTCGAGATGTGGGCGACGTGGTGCCCGCCCTGCCGCGGCACGCTCGGCTGGCTGGGAGACTTGAAGAAGCGCTACGGCGACCGGCTCGCGGTCGTCGCCCTGGCGGTTCAGTCCGAAGAGCCCGCAGTCCGAAAGCTCGTCGCGGAGCTGAATCTCCCCCTGACCTGGGCGATCGGGACGCCGGACCTCGTGCGCGCGTTCGGCGACGTGAGCTCGGTTCCGACGCTGCTGCTCTTCGACCCGGAGGGACACGCCGTCACGACGTTCTTCGGCGCCCCGCCGACGCTCCACGGCGACGCCGAGACGAATCTCGCCGCGCTGCTGAAATAGCTGCGCGGGCTCCCCGCTACTCCTCGGCCATCTGCCCTTTGGCCTCCTGGTAGACCCGATCCACAGCGGAAGACACGAAGAAGTCGCGGAACGCGCGTCCCCGGGCGTAGTCGTCGCCCGCGAATTCCTTCTTGAAAGACGAGACGTCCACACGCTTCTTCGTTTCCTCGAGCGTCGCTCCGGCCTTCACCGCCGCCGCCACCTGCGCCTGGATCGACTGGAGCAGTGCGATCACGCGCGTTGCGTAGCCCCAGTCGTGCATCACGGGTCCGTGCCCGGGCACGACCGTCGTCGCGCCGGTCGCCATCAGGGCCTCGAGTGTGGCGACCCACTCGGACGGATGGCAGCCGTAGCCGTAGGGAATCGGCGCGACGAGCAGGTCCCCGACGATCGCGACTTTCGCGTCGGGAACGAACGTCACCATGTCGCCGGCCGTGTTGCCCTCGCCGAGGAAGGCGATGCGGACCTCGCGCTTTCCGAGGTACACCGTGAGGGTTCGGTCGAAGGTCACGTCCGGCTCGACGAGCTGCGCCCCGTCGAGCTCCGCCGTCTCGAGCTCGATGTCGGCGATCTCGCCGTCGATGTACCGGCGGTCGTCCTCCGACAGCGGCGTGCCGTCACCCCGCTTGCCCGCCGCGACGAAGTCCGTGAGGCCTTTCACGTAGCCCTCGTTGTTCTTTCGGACGTCGCGCAGGTAGGCGGTCTGCTTCTCGAGCATCTTTCGCCGCGTGAAGTCGGTCGTGACGACGATCATCCCGGGAAAGGCCTTCCGGAACTCGCCGTCGGCGGCGATGTGGTCCAGATGCCAATGGGTATGCACGAGAAACCGCACCGGCTTATCGGTCTTCTGGCGGATCTCTTCGATCATGCGCCGCGCGAGCGTCGGGAAACGCCCGGAGTCGACGACCAGCACGTCGTCGTCGCCGATGACGGCGGTCACGTTTCCCGAGGGGATCGGTCCGTCGGTTTCCGGGCTGATGAAGGCGTAGACGCCCGGGGCGACCACGACCGTTTGAAACATCCGCCCCGCCGGAAACTCGGCCCGGGCCGCGCCCGAGCAAAGTGCCGCCCCGACCGCGGCTCCCACCAGAAAACGCCATCTCTGCTCCAATCTCATCCTGGTCCTCCCTGCCGAGCCGCGCGGGCCGGCGGGCGGATTCTCCCGTTTTTCGGTCTCGATCCTGAGACTCGATGACACGAAAGGCTCGAAATCCCGGACGAGAGGCCTACGTTTCGTGCACCCGCCCGCGGGCGTAAGCTCTCCGCGTGATCCGGCTCGAACGCACGGTCGGAGCATCGATCGAGCACGGCGGCCGCACGCTCGTTCCGGTCGCATCGGCGCTACGCGTCACGCTGCCCGGCGGGATGGGCGGGCTTGTCTGGAATCGCCCTCTGGGAATCGAGTCCGGTCCACCGGGACAACGGCGGACGATTCCCGTTCCCGACCGGACGCGCCAGATCCAGTGGCTGCTCTGGGGACTCGGGCTCGGCGCGGGCCTTCTGGCCGCTCGGTTGCCGCGGCGCAGACGCCGGAGAAAGATCGCAGGGAGGTGATCCATGCCCCCGAGAAAGACGCCAAAACCCGAGATCCCCGAGGCGCCGGCCGCAGAGCGCGCCGCCGGTGTGCTCGAACGGCTGATCGCCGCGGCCGACGTCGCGAAGGTCTACGGCGAGCCGATCCGCCACGGCGACCGGCTTCTTCTGCCGGCGGCCGAAGTGCTCGCGGTCGCCGGCTTCGGAGAGGGGTCGGGAAGCGGCGTCGACACCCGGACCCGCCGCCGCGGAGGCGGGGGCGGAAGAGGCGGCGGAGGCCGAACGCTCGCGCGCACCGTCGCGGTGATCGTGTCCGAACCGGACAGCGTCCGCGTCGAGCCGGTCTTCGACTACACCAAGATCGCGCTCGCCGCCCTCACCGCCGCCGGCTTCGTCTGGGCCTCGTGGCGGGGCCTTCGGAAGCCGCGGAATTTGCTGAAATGACAGGACTCGAGCTCGCGGCGCGCGAAGTCTCCCGACGAAGGAGGGAGGAGGCGCGCGCCGCGGGAGCCGCAGCGCAGCGAGGGATCAGGCGGTCGATCGAGGCCGCATCCGGCCGAGTCGACCGCCGGTGCGCCGCCAGGCGCAGATCCCGAGCAAGCGGAGGCGACGGCTATCTCCCGACTTCCCTCAGCCGGTCGGGCCGCCGGATCAACACGTAGAGCAGCGCGCCCAGGAAGTGCAGGATCGCGATCGCGAGAACCCATCCGACCTTCTGGCTGCCTTCGTTGGGCTCCTTCGTGGCGCAGTCGATCAGCGCCCAGATCCAGAAGATCGTGCTCGCAATCCCGAAGAGGATCAGAGGCGCCAGGCAGCCGAGTCCGTGAGCGAACGGACGAAAGAGCATCGCGAGCATCGCCCCCTCCCCTCTCGATCCGGTGCCTCAGCGCGCCGCCGGTGACGCCTTCACGGGGAAGGCTGGCCGCTTCGGAACCTTCGGTGGATTCTTCTTCAGATCCTCCATCGCGATCGCGATCGCCCGCTCGAGCTGCGGATCGTGGCCCGCGATGACCTCGGCCGGCATCTGGTCCACTTCGACGTCCGGCGGCACGCCCTCGTTCTCGACCGCCCAGCCATTGGCCGGATCCCAGAAGGCGATGTTGGGGGCCGTGATGAAGCCTCCATCCATCAGCGGCGGGAAGCCGAGGATGCCGACCAGGCCTCCCCACGTGCGCGTTCCGACGATCGGTCCGACCTGGAACTTGCGGAACATCCAGGGCAGCAGGTCCCCTCCGGAGCCAGCGTCCTCGTCGGCCAGCATCACCTTGGGTCCCTGGATCGAGGCCGACGGCGTCTTCATGTCCGCGCCGTAGCGCATGACCCAGTAGCAGATCAGCTTCTTCTGGAGAACGTCGATGTAGTAGTCGGCGACCGAGCCTCCGCTGTTGTGCCGTTCGTCCAGGATCACCGCCTCCTTGTTCTCCTGCGGGTAGAAGTAGCGGGTGAAAGACTCGTAACCCGAGTTGGCTGTGTCAGGCACGTACACGTACGCCACGCGGCCCCCGGTCGCCGCGTCGACTCTGCGCCGATTGCCCTCGACCCAATCGCGGTTGCGCAGCGCGAGCTCGCTCGCAATCGGGACGACCGTGACGGTGCGAGACCCCTTCCCGTCCACCGAGGGCCCGACCGTCAGCTCGACCAGCTTGCCCGAGGTGTTCTCGAAGAAACTGAAGAGGTTCGCCGGCGGGACGACCTCGCGGCCGCTGACGGCGAGCAGGTATTCCCCCGCCTTCACGTTGACGCCGGGCTCGGTCAACGGCGAGCGCAGCTCCGGATTCCAGTTCAGGCCGCCATAGATCTTGGCGAACCGGTACCGGCCGTTGACGATTTCGTAGTCCGCTCCGAGGAGCCCCCCGTGGACTGTCTTGACCTCCGCCAGCGTGTCGCCGCCTCCCCCGCGGTGATGGCCCACGGACAGCTCGCTGCACAGCCACTGGATCACGCGCGTCAGGTCCTGCCGGACCGCCAGATGGGGCAGGAACTGCGCGTACTTTTCCCGCATGGCCTTCCAGTCGACCCCGTGCATGTTCGGGTCGTAGAACCAGTCGCGGTTGATTCGCCACGCATCTTCGTACATCTCGGGCCACTCGGCGCGCGGCACGATCCGCACTTCGATCGCGTCCATCTTCACGGCCCCTTCGCCGCCCTCGATCTTCTTGGCGGAGGATGAGGCGATGACCCAGCTGTCTTTGGCCCTGGTGAGGAGCTTCTTGCCGTCGGCCGAGACCTGGTAGTCGTCGGCGTCCGCGAGCAGCGTCTCGGTCTTCCGATCCTTCAGATCGAAGCGCTGGAGCGCGCTCTTTCCGTCGGCAGTACGCAGGAAGAAAACCTGACCCTCCTCGCCGGACTGCAGGTTCGAGAGCTCGGCCTCCGGGATCGGAAGGTCGAGGATCCGCGAGTTCAAGCCGTCGAAGTCGATCCGGACGGGCTCGGGTGGAGGCGCGGCCTTCCCCTTTTCGTCCGACTTGGCGTTGGCCTTCGACGCGTCTGGCTTGCCCGTCTCGTCCTTCTTCTTGTCGTTTCCCTCCTTCTTGTCTCCCTCGGGACCCTTCTCCTCGTCGCTCTCGCGCACCAGGGGCGAGGGCAGGTCCTTGCGCAGGACCGCGAGGTAGATCGTCGCGCGGGCGCGCAGATCCACGTTCTCGAGCGTGAACCAGTTGTTGACCGGGCCCGCGTTGGTCGAGGCGAAGAAGAAGAGGTACTTGCCGCTGCGGTCGAAGACCGGCTGGCTGGCATCCGACAGGCCGTCGGTGACGGGGAACGACTTGTCCTGGTCGAGCGAATAGACCGAGACCGTCTGGATCAGCGCCGCGTCGTTGACGGCGTAGGCGATCCACTTCGAGTCGGGCGACCACTCGGGCCGCAGTGTCTTGACGGGACCGTAGTAGTAGTCCGCGGCGACCCTCTTCGCGACCCCCGTCGCCACGTCGATCCAGTAGAGCGCACGTGCGTTGTCGACGTAGGCGATCTTCTTGCCGTCAGGCGACCAGGCCGGCGACTCGTAGTAGCCCGCGCCGGCCGGCTTCCATTTCTTCGGCTCGCCCTTCCCGTCCTGGCTCGCGATGAAGAGCTGGTACTCGCCCGACGCATCCGAGAAGTAGGCGATCGAGCGCCCGTCGGGCGACCAGATGGGCGAAACCTCGTTGACGCCCGGGGTGTTGGTCACGTTCCGTACGTCGCCCTTCTCGGCCGGGACCGTGACGATCTCGCCCCGGAAGTTCACGGCCACGCGGGCGCCCGTCGGCGAGAGGGAGAAGTCGCGGATGTACTTCTTCTCCTTGGTCTCCTTCACGTAGCGGGGACGGGTCTCCGGAAGATCGGCCGCGACGCCAATCGTCACCTTCTTCGAGGTTCCGGAGGCGGGGTCGAAGAGGTGAAGATACCCCGCCTGCTCGTAGACGACGCGGCCGGCTCCCGTGGAGGCGTTCAAGATCGGAAAGTCGGCGTGATTCGTGAGGCGGCGAATTGCCTTCGACTTGACATCGAAGGAGTAGAGGTTGAATTCGCCGTCGCGGTCGGACCGGAAGTACACGGTGTCGCCCATCCACATCGGTCCGGCGTCGTTGCAGCGGGTCGCGGGCTGCACCACCTTTTCGACCGCGTGCGTCGCGACGTCGTAGAGCCAGACCTGAGAGACCGTGCCACCGCGATAGCGCTTCCATTCGAGAAACTGGGGCGCGTTCGGGTTGTAGGCGATGCGTTTGCCGTCGGGCGAATAGACGCCGGCGTTGGCCTGCGGGATCGGAAGGGCTTGCACCGGACCGCCCTCGACCGCAACCGTGAAGAGCTGGGTGTATCGGCCGGTGAAGACGGCTCGCGGAGAGGAAAAGAGGATCGCCTTGCCGTCGGGTGTGAAGCCCTGCACGAGGTCGGGCCCGGGGTGCCAGGTCAGGCGCTTCGGAACCCCGCCGTCGGCCGGCACGACGTACACGTCGGTGTTGCCCTCGTACTGGCCGGAGAAGGCGACCCACTTTCCATCGGGCGAGAAGGAAGGCCGCGTCTCCATGCCGAGGTCCGAGGTCAGGCGGTGGACGTTGCTCCCGTCGAGGCCGCAGACCCACACGTCCCCCGCATAGATGAAGGCGAGCCGGTCCGCGCTCAGGGCGGGCTCCGAAAGCAGCCGCGTGTCGTGGACGTCCGGACCGGAGGGTGTCGCCGCGGCCAGCGGCATGGCGAGCAGAAGCAGAGGGAGGTATCCGAGTCGCAAGCGCATTTTCACTCTCTTCCGTCAGGTTTTGTTCGGGTTGAACGATATCAGGGGGGAGGAAAACCCCCTCACCCTACCCCTCTCCCCCGAAGACGGGGCGAGGGAACCGAGTCTCCTCCCTCTCCCCGGGGGAAAGGGCCGGGGTGAGGGCCTCTACCGCCTCCGGTCTTCCCGGCGGCGCTCGAAGACCCGGCGGTCGAAGACGAGAGTCTGCGGATCGGCGATCGACACCGCGACGCGGCGATCGCTCTGCCGGCGGTCGCCCGCCCGCCGCGGCGGCGGCGCCACGGCGAAGGGTGACGGCTCGGATTCCTCCGGAAGCTCGACCTCGAGCTCGGGCCGGTTGTGCGGATTCGAGACGTCCTCGATCCGCCAGCCCTCCAGGGCCTCCGTGGGAATGCCGCGCACTCCGTTGATGGCGGCGACGATGCGGCGGGCGTCGGTGGCGCTGCGACCGCGGACGACGATTGATCCCGTGGCGTCGCGGATGTACCTCCCATCCTGGTACCAGGGCTCGGCCGCGTGCTCGCGGGGCTCGTCCTCCTCGGCGAAGGGGTCGGCCGGCTCGCGGTCAGTCACGGGATTCGCGCTCATGAACCTCCCTTTCGATGTCCATCGGTACGGCGGCGCGGCGTCGCTCGCCCCTGCGGCGCTCGCCCATCCGGCGCTCTTCGGAAGCGGCCAGATGCTTGATCGCCTCGACCGCCTCTTCGGGAATGTCGTTCAGCGAGGGGTCCGGGCCTGCGCCCGCCCCTCCGGTCACCTGGATGCTCCAGTGCTCGACCGTCTCGGTCGGCACGCCCGAGAGCGCGTTCACGCAGGCCACGATGCGGCGGATGTCCGCCGGAGTCTTGCCGCGCACGACGATGCGCCCGTTCGCATCGCGGACGAATCGCCCGAGCTGCGCCCAGGGTTCCCGGGAGTGTTCGCGGAGTTCTTCGCGCTTCTCCCGGGCGTGCGAGGGTGCGGTCACGGCTCTCCGTTGATCCGGACCTGCGCCGTGAACCGGCGCCGGTCGTTCTGCCGCCGCTCCGCCCGGCGCCGCTCGTTGGGATGGGGAACGAACTCGACCATCGCGGCGAGCTCGGCGGCCAGGTCCTGGATGGGGTCGTTGACGACTCCCGTGGTCCAGGCCTCGAGGGCGTCGGTGGACATGCCTGCCACCGCGTTGACGGCGGCCACGAAGCGCCGCGCCTCTGCTTCCGTCCGAAGAGTCGCGGCGACCCGTCCGGTGGGG
Organism: uncultured Acidobacteriota bacterium; assembly: GCA_963801275.1. Taxonomy (GTDB): domain Bacteria; phylum Acidobacteriota; class Thermoanaerobaculia; order UBA5066; family Gp7-AA6; genus DATBFU01. The sequence goes on from CAWDEF010000001.1 coordinate 1,783,622, forward strand.
TCGAGAATCGCACGTCCCCGCTGGACCCACCGGTCGAGCGGGATCGCGGCCGCTTCCGCCGCGCGGGTCATCGGCTCCATGTCGTGCTCCTCCTATAAAGAGAAAAGGGCGCCCGAAGGCGCCCTTTGCGAAACGTCAGATGCGACCGACGCGCATGCTTGATTTTATCGCGATTCGCCTCGAAATGCAGGCCTTTCCTCGCCCGGGGGGAGGGATCGGGCGGGCCCTAGGCCGTCGGCCGGAGGTAGCGCTCCCGGAGGACCTCCCGGTGGTGCTCCAGGTGGCCGCCGATGATGTGCGCGAGGGCACGGACGGTGACCGGGAAGTCGCTGGCGATTCCGCCGCGCTTCCAGGAGTCGGCCGACAGGTTGCGAAAGAAATCCACCGTCGTGCGGCGGATGCCGCGGAACTCCTCGACGTGACGCTCCCAGGAAATCCTGTCGGCCCCCGCCTGCTCGACGGCGGCGTCCTGGTCGTAGGACGGCAGCGGAGTGTCGAAGCCGCGGGCAAACCAGAGGGCGCGGAAGAGGAACACCCGCTCGGTGTCGTTGACGTGGCAGAGGACCTGGCGCACGCTCCATTTCCCGGGCGCGTAGCGATGGAGGGACCCGTCTTCCGAGAAACCGCCCAGGAACGCGGCGGCCTCCTCCCCCTGCTTTTCGAGGAAACCGACGATGTCGCCCTCGGGAACCCGGTCGATGTACCGGAAGTAGTACGGCGCGGCCTCGCCCTTTTCGGGTCGTCCCTTCACGGCCGGCAGTTTCCCCCGCCTCCGCGGCCTCCCGCAAGGGGGTGGTTTCCCGGGCAAGATCGCTCCGAAGGGGGACTCCGGCGCGACGAAACGCCGGTCGGCCAACTCTCTTGGCTCAGGACTTCGCCGCCGTCGACACCGGCGCCGGCGCGATCCCCAAAGCCACCGCCTCCCCGGACAGCCTCTCGTAGGTCCGCCGGAGCGAGCCCATCTGCCGCTCCTGCTGGTGCAGATTCTCCTCGCCCTTGAAGGCCGCCCGCGCCGCCCGGGAAAGACCCTCCACCTGCGCCACCCAGGCGTCCCACGCCGGCAGCGCCCTCAGGCGCCCTCCGTAGAAACGGTCGAACTGCAAGACGAGGTAGTACCGGGAGCGGTCTTCCCGAGGAAGTCCCTGGCGTGAGGAAAGAACCATGACTGCGAAGGGTACGAGCATGTCTTTGACGGTTTGCGCGACTGCGGGCACGGGCGGCGCCGGACGCTTGCCGAAGCCGAGGCGCGCCGCCTCCCATTCCGCAATTCCGACCACCCCCACGGCCGGGTCGGCCGGGAACCACTGCCCCGAGGCCGCGTCGCGCACCTCGAGCCAGCGATGGTCGTTGTGCTCGAGGCCGAAGACCGAGCCCCGCGGGCCGAGCTCGCGCACCTTCTGCTCCGCGTCGGCCTGGCGCTGCTCGCTGCGCGGCTCGAGGTTGACCTCGGCCATCCACCGGGACTCGACGCCGATCCCCTGCAGCAGGACCTCCAGCACCGAGGCCAGCTCCGCGCAGTTGCCGGCGCGCCGCTCGAGGACTTCGGCGGCGGAACGCCTCTGGTAATCCGTCCAGGTCCACTCGAGGTTCTTCTGCATCCAATCGACGAGACGGCGCGTGCGTTCCAGGGTCGCGCCGTTCTGGCCGGCGATCCTGCGGGCGAGGTCGGGAATCGGCTCGGCTTTGGGCGCGTCGGTGATGCCGGGAGTCCACGGCAGAGCTCCCAGGGCCGCCACGGAGAGAACCATCAACGCCGGCAGCCACCCGGACCGGTCTCGCGCCTCGCGACCCGCTCCCATGCCTCTGGATACGGCGCTGCGGCAAGAGGGTTTCGGCATCCGCGTCCGTTCTCCAGACGGGCACTCCTCCGCGGCGGGCTCCTACAGACTCCGGAGCGCCTCGACGGGCGGAACCCGCGCACAGCGTATCGCGGGAGCGAGGCTCGCCGCCAATGCCACGAGCGCCAACAGAGCCGAAGTCGCTGCGAACACGAGCGGGTCGAGGGGCCGAACCGCGAATAGAAGCCCCGCGATCCATCGGGTCGTAACGGCCGCGGCGGCGAGTCCCGCCCCGATCCCCAAAGCGGTCAGACGCATCGCTTCGCGCACCACGACCTCGACCACCCGGGCGCGCTGGGCTCCGAGCGCGATCCGGATCCCATCTCCCGGCGCCTTCGGGCCGTCGAATAGGCGATCACGCTGTAGATCCCGAGAAACGAGAGCACGAGCGACAGGGCGGCGAAGACACCGAGGAGCGCCGCGTAGAAGCGCGGCTCGCCGAGGGACCGGCCGAGCACCTGCTCCATCGTCAGGACCTTCGAGACCGGCTGCTCCGGATCGAGCCCGGCGACCTCGGCTCGCAGCGCCGCCGCAAGCCCCGGGCCGCCGGTCCGGGAACGCGCCACGAGAACCATCCCGTCGGCAGGCGCCTGCTCGTAGCAGACATAGATCTCGGCGTCCGGCGGCGTATCGAGGCCGCCGTGGTGGATGTCGCCCGAAACTCCCACGACTTCCCACGGCGCGCTGCGGCCGGCGGATCCCGCAAAGAAGATCCGCCTTCCAACCGCGCGCTCGACGCCCCAGTATCGGCGCGCAAACGTCCGGTTGACGATCAGAACCTTCGCGGACCCCGGCCCGTCCGACGCGATGAAGTCCCGCCCCGCGAGCAGCGGAATCGACATCGCCCGAAAGTATCCGGGGGTGGCCGTGCGCAGGGCGGCCTCGGGAATCTCGTTCGGATCCGCCGGAGGGTAGCCCTCGACGAAGTATCCCTCCGTGCTGTTGCTGCCGGAAAGCGGAAGGTGGCTGACACCGCCGGCCGCCTCGACAGCCGGAAGCCGGGCGGTGCGCTCCACGAGCTCCCGAAAAAAGGCGGATCGGTGCGCGGCGTCGGGATATCGGTTGGCCGGCAGCACGACTTCGAGCGTCGTCACCCCCGCGGGGTCGAAGCCCGGATCGACCCGAAGCAGGCGCCAAAGGCTCGAGAGCAGGAGGCCCGCTCCGACCAGAAGCACCAGCGCCGCGGCGACCTCCGCGACGGTCACGAGCCGCCGCACACGCAGGTGTCCAGCGCCCCCCGCCCCGCCCCGCCCCGCGATCGCGACCTCCGTCGCCAGGGAAGGCCTGCCTGCGGCGATTGCCGGCAGGAGGCCCAGCGCGAGACCGAGGAGAGGGGAAAGGCCGAGCACCGCCAGGAGGACCGGTCCATCGACCCGCGTCTCCGAGAGGCGCGGGATTCCGGCGGGCGCCGCGGCGACGAGAGCCGGCAGCGCCGTCTTCGCCAGGAGCGCTCCGAGCACGCCTCCCCCGAGAGAGAGCAGCAACCCCTCGAGCAGCACCCGCCCCAGCAGCGAGCGCGGGGAAGCGCCAAGAGCCGCGCGCAGGGCCCGCTCCGGCCGCCTCGCCTCGGCGCGCGCGAGCATCAGGTTGCCGATGTTGGCGCAGGCGGCCAGAAGCACGAGCAGCGACATCGCAAGCAGCAGGAGCAGCGCCGGCCGCACCCGCGCGACCATGTGCTCGCGAAGCGGCACGACCTCGACGCCCCAGCCCGTGTTGTCGACCGGGAACTCCCGGGCGAGCCCTGCCGTCCTGGCGTCCATCTCACGCTGCGCCTGTGCGAGCGAGACGCCGTCCTTCAGGCGGCCGAGGGCGTAGAGCCAGCGGCTCTGCCGGTCCCGCGCACGCTCGGGCGTGATGCGCAGAGGCACGAGCAGCCGCACCTCGTCGGCGAACCGGCGCGGGAAGCGGAATTCCGGAGGCATCACGCCGACGACCGGATACGCGACGCCCGAGAGGCGGATGACCTTGCCGAGGATCCCGGGATCGGCTCCGAAGCGACTGACCCAGAGGCCGTAGCCCAGGATCACCACGCGCGAATCGGGCCGGTCCTCGTCCGGCAGGAGGAGCCTGCCCAGGAGCGGCTGCACACCGAGCGCCTCGAGCGTGCCCGGGGTCACCTGAGCGGCCTGGAGCCTCTCCGGCCGCCCGCCCGCCATCAGGTGGACCGTCATCGGGCCGATGACGCCGAGCCTCTGGAACGAACGGCTCTGGCGGGAAAGATCGAGAAAGTTTCCGGGCGCGATCTCCTCACCCATGTCGTTCGGGCGGTGCCGCGCCGGAATCATCACGAGGCGTTCCGGCGAAGGGTACGGCAGCGGCCGCAGGATCACGCCGCGCGCGACGCTGAAGATGGCGGCATTGGCCCCGACGCCGAGCGCGAGGATTGCGACGACGGTCGCCGCAAAGCCGCGATCCTTCCGCAGGGATCGGGCGGTGTGCCGCAGCTCGCGAAGGAGCGTCTCCACTCGATCGGGAGACGCTCGCGCGGGCAGGGAGTTACGGTTGAGCTCCCGGACTCGCCGCTCGAAGAAGGCCCCGTGGCCGAATCAGCCTTCGCGTTTCCAGACCAGGTCCCAGGCTTCGCGGCGCTGGATCAGGGCCGTCACCTTGCCGGCCGCATCGCGCTCGATGATGTAGCGATAGCGGGGCTTTCCGGGGACGAAGAGCACGTCCGGCGCCTCGGCCAGCAGCGGCTCCGCCTTGCGGCCCCCGCTCTGCTGGCCTTCGAGGCCGTCCCCCTGGCAGCGGATCTCGTAGGAAATCCCGGGCGCGAGAACATATTTCCCGCAGTATTCGGCCCGCAGCGCCGCCGGGAGCGGCCGCGAGGGAGGATCGGTCCGCAGGGCGAGCACCTGGCCCGCGATCAGGCGCCAGCCCTCCGGCTTCCGCAGCCACGTGTCGGTCGTGCGGTACTGACAGTGGAGCTGCTGACCGTGGTAGTTCTCCTCCTCGTCGTCGATGTACGTCGCCACGGCGACGTCGCCGTGGAGGGCGACGTCCAAGGCCGTCACCCGGATCTTTCCGGAGACGCCGTCCGGCAGCGCCCGGACGCCCTCGACCATCTCCTTCTTGTTCGAGACCGAACCGCTCTCGTCGACGTAGCGCAGATCCGCGTCGAGGTAGCGGTCCCAGACGTCGGCCTTCCCCACGGCGAGGGCATCGACCAGCTCCTGCGTCTGGCGTTGAAGGAGAGCGGGGACGTCCTCGGGGGCGGGATCGGGCCGAGCGGTCGGCGCGACCAGGAAGAACAGCGCCGCGGCGGCGAGGCAGAGCGGGCGTGCGCGTCGGGTCATGGGGTTTCCTCCCGGCCCTTTCTTACACCCGCCGGCGCGCTTCTGTCAGACGGCGTGGGCCCTTCGCGCGACGAGCACCGGCGTTGCGCCGGCGAGGACGCCGGCAGCGAGGCCGGCGAAGCCGATCGCGCCTGCCGAAAGACACCCGATCGAGGCGGCCAGCGCCAGCGCCGCCATGGCCGGCGCCCAGAACGCCGATCCCCGTGCGTTTCCGCTTCTCAAACCGAGGAGTACGCCCGCCGCGGCGCCGCCGAGGGCGCAGATCCAGAGGCCGTTGGAGGACATCATGAGCATGCAGGCCCGGGGGTCGAGCGAGCCGATCGCCACGGGAAGCAGGCACGGCAGGATCCCCGCGATCGCGCCCGAGCGCGATCCTTCCGCGAACCCTTCGCCCCGCACGTGGCCGGCGAGGACGACCAGTCCCAGTCCCGCCAGGCACGCGATCGCGAGCGGCGAGCGATTGCAGGCCTGGAGTCCCGGAAACGCGATCGCCATCACCGCCGCTCCCCGCCACAACGCCCCGCGCAGACGGCCGCGCTCGTAGGCGCGGCGTGCCGCTTTCCGCAGCGATCCGTCCCAGAGCTCAGAAGCTGCCATGGCTCATCCCCCACCGCGTTCGAAGGCGCCCGAGCGCCCGTTGCACCCGCTTGCGGAACGTCGCTCCGGGAACCTCCGGCCTCTGCCCGCGGGCGAATGCCAGAAGGGTCGCGGCGTCCGACGGCGCCAGCTGCCGCAACGCCGTCTCGAGCGCGGCCTCCAGGTCCCGGGCCAGGGCGGCGGCCTCCGGAGAGGGGGCAATGTCCGCCGGCTCGGGCGCCGCCTCGAGCCCCTCTTCGCGCCGGCGGCGCGAACGAGCGCGGTGCGTCCGGATCTGCCAGGCCGCAACCCCGAGAACCCAGGAGAGCGCGTCGCGCCGCGCATCGAACTCGCTCGCGCGAGAGAAGACGCGAAGCAGGGCTTCCTGCGCCGCGTCCTCCGCCTCCCCCGCCGGAAGGCATCGCCCGGCGAAGCCCCTCAGGAGGGGCCACAACCGCCGAAAGACTGCGTCGAAGGCCGCCCGCTCCCCGCGGGCGAGCGCGGTCAGATCCTGCTGGAGCGCCGCGCGCCCGCCCGCATCCAAGGCCGTCGGCGAACCGCTACTTCGTGCAGGACTTGGCCGAGCAGCAGCACGACCCGCAGTCCATTCCCGCCTTGTTCGCCTTTCCGTTCTGTCCCTCCGCCCACACGATCCCGGCCGAGAGCGTCGCCACCGCCAATAACGCCATCCAGAACTTCTTCATTGCCGGTCTCCCCGACCGCCCCGGCGGGCATTCGCCGGCGGCGCTGTTTCAGATAGGCGGCAACCGGGCTTGCCGTGACTCATATACTCGCCCCCGGTGAAACGCCTCGGCGACCTGACGGCCGAAGACCTCGCGGCAAACCCCGTGTGGCGCTACGAGGAAGGCAGCGGTGCGGACGCGGTCGTGGTGCCGGTCAAGCGCAGGACGCTTTCGCAGGCCGACGACGAAATCTTTCTCGCCGCGACCGAGTTCGAGCTTTTCGACGCGACCCGACACGGGGGATTCTGCTTTCCGGCCGACGATTCCGGCATCGACTACCTGCAGCCGGTCATCGTCACGCCCTCGGGACACGTGAGCTTCTGGTTCGACGCCCCCGCCTCGCCGGAAGTCCTCGCGAAACAGTGGGGCCTCCTCGGAAAACCACAGGCCGAGATCTTTCCCGTCGGGTTCCGGTGCCTCGTTCCGGTGGACGGACGCACCGTCTGCGGGCACATCGACGGTGCGGCCTCGTCGTCGGATCTCGGCGCGCCCGCGCCCGCGTCGCCGATTCAGGACATCTCCGTCGTCGCCGAGGCTCTCGCCCCGGAGCCGAAGTTCGTCCTCGCTCCCGACCGCGTCCCGACGGCGCGCCCGGTCAAGCCGCGACGCGAGCCGGGCGAGCGCGGGAAGCGCACCGCGCGCCGGCGCAAGACCGAGATGAAGGTCGAATTCAGCCAGGGCGACTTCCGCGGCACCGGCGTGGTCCATGACGTTTCCCCCCGCGGCATGTTCGTCCGCTCCCCCCACATCCCGGGGACCGGTCCGATGCTGCGCCTGACGGTCAACCTGCCCGAGGGAAGAACGCTCGTCCTGAAGGGCCGGGTCGTCCGCGGCGCGACCTCGATCTCCTCGCCATCGACGCCGCACGGTTTCGGACTGCGATTGGACGAGCACTCGCCGGAATACGAGGACCTCCTCTCGCGGCTGCGCGACAAGCGAAAGTGAGGGATTTTCGAGACCCGGAAGGACTGCCCGCTTTTTCGAAGGGAGGAATGCGAGCCCCCGGTTCCTGAGAGAATGGCTCGCTTCGAGAACGCCGCAGGCGCGAAAGGAGAGTCATGAACACCCGCGAGTACTACTCCGAATGCTTCAAGAGCGAGAAACCGAGGTTCGTTCGCGTCATCCGGGCCGTGCCGCCGGACCAGGTCACCTACCGCCCGCACCCCCGCTCCAACTCCGCCGGCGACATCGTGTGGACGCTCGCTTCGGAGCTCGGCGACGCGTGCGAGCTGGTCGACCATCTGAAGGTGAATTTCGGTCAGAAGCCGACGCCCAAGACGCTGGAGGAGTCTGCTTCCGCATACGAGCGAAACGCTGCCGAGCTCGAGAAGCGGCTCGCGAAACTCGACGACGCCCGCTGGGGCCAGAAGGCGCAGTTCCTGATGGACGGAAAGGTCGCGTGGGAGGGTCAGCTCGGCGAGATGCTCTACGGCTTTCTCTTCGACGCCATCCATCACCGCGGACAACTCTCGAGCTATCTGCGCCCGATGGGCGCGAAGGTGCCGTCGATCTACGGTCCTTCGGCTGACGACCCGGGGATGTGAGAAAGGGGCGGCAGCCCGCCCTTCCCGGCGAGAGAGCTCGGAATCCCTCGTCGCGGACTCCTCGGGATGACAACCTCAAGGGACGCCATAGGAAGAGCCCCTCTCATACCGTCATCCCGAGCCATAGCGAGGGACCCCGAGCTTGGCAGGCTTCGAGCCGGAACGTAGCATTCTCGTAGGCGAAACTCCGGATGACGGAGCAAGCCCGCCCCCGCAGCCACACGATCGGCCGGCTACCCCCTCTCGTTCCAGATCACCTCGACGTCCGCCCGCAGGGGCCGCAGGTGCTCGAAGGACACGTAGCCCTCCTCGAGGTACCGCTCCGGCATCCTCCAGGTCTCGAGGAAGTCGTCGACGGTCCGGCCGGCGGCCCTGGCCGACTGAACGGCCTCGACGAATTCCTGCAGGAAGCGGCCGTAGGTCGCCAGATCGCTCCACGCGAGGGTTCTCGGATAGTGCCCCGTCAGCACGGTTTCGATGCCGGTCAGACCCTCGAGCGCGCGGGCGATCGTCCGCGGATACGCAATACCGCTCGCGCCGTTGTGGACGTCGAGCACCGGCACCGCCTTGTGGGCAAAGAGATCGCCCGCGTGCACGACACCGGCCGCCGGGAAAACGACCCACGCGTCGCCGCTCGTGTGGCCGGCGCCGAAGTGATACAGCTCCACGCGGTCGGCGCCGCTGCCGAGCGTCAAGCGATCGCGGAACGTGCGGGTGGGAAGCCCCCGGCCGCCGGCCTCCCGAAAAACGTTCGCCTGCGCGGGTCCCCCGGCGACGGGGCGCATCTGCGCCATGAGTCTCGCGGTGTTCTCGTGCGCCACGATGTCGACGCCCGGCGGCAGATCGACGTTGCCGCAAACGTGGTCCATGTGAGTATGCGTGTTGATCACGGTCGTCACCGGCCGGTCGGTGATCTCCTCGAGCTTCTCCAGAATGGGCCTGCCCCACCCCGGCAGCTTCGTGTCGACGAGAACCACTCCACGCTCCGTCACGAGCGCCGCCGTGTTGCCGGCGCTCGCGAGCGTCTCGCCGCCCACCGGCACGCTCCGACCGCCGCCGCGGATGACATACAGGTTGTCCCGGACCCGGTCGACTGAAAGCTCCCCTGCAGACGGCGCCGCCGCCTCCTTCGCCGCCGTCACGCGCGCCTCTCCCGCCGCACGCGGCTAGGCTAGCAGGCCCCGAGCGGCGCTAACATCTGACGCATGGAGGAGCGCAAAGGCGTGCCAGGCGTCGCGTCCGAGACCTTCGCCGCCCGGCTCGAGCCTGTCCGCCCGCGAGCGAGCGACGAGACCTCCGCCGCCTTCGTGCCGACCGGGCCTTCCGGCGAACGCGATTTCCTGGCGGAGCGGCTGGCACTCTTCGGCCGCATCGCATGCCTCGCCTCGAGCGGCTTCCTGACGATGCGCGTGATCCTGAATGCGGTCGCCGAGCACGGCGCCCGGGGCCTTCCGCTCGAGCGGTTTCCCGTCTTCCATCTGATCGCGACGGTGATTCTGGGATTGATCTGGATCGTTGCCCGGGGCCGCGGCCTCTCCGACTGCGGCCTGCGGCGCCTCGACGCCGGCGGCACGGTCGCCGCGGCGCTCGCCTACGCGGCGATGGCGCTCACGATGCCTCTTCCGTGGAGGCCGGATCAGCTCGTGCTGCTGATCTTGAACGCCGTGCTTCTCGGACGGGCCGCACTGGTGCCGAGCGCGCCGCGCCGGACGGCGTGGATCTCGGGGCTCTCCGTAGCGCCGCTGCCGTTCGTCGCGTTCCTGCTCTTTCGGCACGGTACCTTCGGGGATCTCGTGCCGGGCTCGGTCGTGACTCAGGCGACTCTCTGGGCAGTGTTCATCGCGCTTCTTGCGACGCTCATCTCGAGCGTCACGTTCCATCTGCGCCGCTCGGTCGCCCGCGCGCGGCGCCTGGGCCAGTACAGGCTGCTCGAGAAGATCGGCGAGGGGGGTATGGGCGTGGTGTATCGCGCCGAGCATGAGATGCTCCGCCGCCCGACGGCGATCAAGCTTCTCCCCCCGCACAGCGCCGGAGAGGAGGGCCTGCGCCGCTTCGAGCGCGAAGCGCAGCTGACGGCGCGCCTGGCCAATCCGCACACCGTCTCGGTCTTCGACTTCGGGCGCACGCCCGAGGGAGCGTTCTATTACGTGATGGAGTACCTGGACGGGGTCGACCTCGAGCGCCTGGTCCGAGAGAGCGGACCACTGCCTCCCGGCCGGGTCGTGCACATCCTCCGGCAGGTGTGCGAAGCGCTCGCCGAGGCGCATGGTATCGGCCTGATTCACCGCGACATCAAGCCGGCCAACATCCTGCTGTCCGAGCAGGGCGGCGTCGCGGACTTCGCCAAGGTCGTGGACTTCGGCCTCGTCAAGGACGTGAGCGGGGCCGACGAGGCACGACTCACGCGCGAGGGCGTCTTCGCCGGGACGCTGCAGTACCTGGCCCCCGAGACCATCCAGGATGGACGGACGTCGGATCCGCGCAGCGACCTCTATGCGCTCGGCGCCGTGGCCTACGACCTGCTGACGGCCACGCCCCCCTTCGAGGGGCGGCCGATCCAGATCATCCAGAGCCATCTCCAGGCGAATCCGGAACCGCCGTCGCAGCGCCTCGGGCGGCCCCTGCCCGGCAAGCTCGAGGCCGTCGTGCTCGACTGCCTGGCGAAGGACCCGGCGCAGCGGCCCGAGAGCGCCATCGCTCTCATCGAGCGGCTCGACGCGTGTGACGACGTCGAGCCGTGGAGCGCCGAGCAGGCGCGGAACTGGTGGAGGGCGCGCAAGACGGCGTGATCCGGGCTCTGCAACTTTTCGGGCGGCGCCGTGTTCTACCCGATGAAAGGGAGGAGCCCATGACGAAAGTCGCGTCGAGTCCCGTCACCGAAGCGTCGATCACGCTGCTCAAGGAGACCTTCGAGGGCCCCAACGGTCCGTCGACCTCCTTCATCGACAACGGCCCGTCTGCGGGGTTCTTCGCGACGCTCGACGCGCTCGGCGCGGAGGACGCCTCCCGGCCCTTCGGCGACAAGGGCGCGACGATCGCCGGGCACGCGTTCCATGCCGGCTTCCACCTGGAGACCTCGAGCGCCTGGCTCCGAAGCGACAGGGAGCCGCGAGACTGGGACCGCAGCTGGACTGTCCGGGCGGTCGATGAGCGCGGCTGGTCCGACCTCCGAAGGTCCCTGCGCCGACAATTCGAGGACCTGCTGCGCGCGATCGCGTCGGAGCCGCCGGAGGACGCCGAAGCCGTCGCCTCGACGCTCGGCGCGATCGCGCACGCCGCCTATCACCTCGGTGCGATTCGGCAGCGCCTCCCCCGAGCCTGAGGGGGAGGCGCCCGAAATCAGCGAATCAGGAGTGTTCCCTCATCGCGAAACGATCACGATTTCGACTCTGCGGTTCTCGAACCGGCCCTTGGCGGTCGCGTTGTCGGCGATCGGGTTGGATTCCCCGAAGCCCCGGCTCGTGATCTTGTCGGCATCCGTCGCGCCGTGGTCGAGGAGGTACTTCTTCACGGCCCCGGCCCGCCTCTCGGACAGGCCCTGGTTGTACTCCTCGGTTCCCTGGGAGTCCGTGTAGCCGTCGACGGAGACCTTACAGCCCGGATACTTCTTGACGAACTCGACGGCCTTCTCGAGGTCCGAAAGGTCTGCCTTCCGGATCTCGTATTTGTTGGTGTCGAAGTTGACGTGAATCGTGAGGCGATCGATCGGAGCCGGGGCCACCCGCGCAGTGACGGTGACGGTGGTCGATTCCACGTGGGAGCCGCCCGCGCCCGCTGCCGTGAGCCGGTACTGGGTCGTGCTCGACGGGCACACCTGTTTCGAGCCGTTCGCCTCGACGGTCCCCACGCCCTCGTCGATCGAGACGCTCTTGGCGTTGGACGTCGACCAGCTCAGCGTCGCGCAACTCCCTTGCTCGACGGAAGCCGGACTCGCCGAAAAGGAGACCATCAACGGGCCCGCGGGAGCCGGCGCCGGCTTGGGAGCCTCGACGGGCGGGCACAGAGCATTCGCCTTGGCGATCGCCTCGTTGGCCTTTGCAATCGCCTCCTGCGTGTGGCACGCGTAGTAGAGAGCGTAGGCCTCCTTCATGAGCTTTTCGGCAGCCTGAAAAGCCTCCGGGCATTGCTTGTCCTTCCCGGCGCTTCGGGCCGCCTCGATGGCTCTTTTCGAGGCGGGTAACTCCTTATGGTAGAAGAAGTATTGACCTCCCGGGACGTACTCCATCCCGGAACACCCGTACAAACCCACCAGGGAGCAAACGAGGACCGCCAGGGACCAGGATTTCAGAACTCGAGCACTCATTGGCTTGCTCCTCCTTCCCCTCTTGACGGCCCTATACGTCAGAAAGTGGCGAATGTCCATAATGTCCGCCCCGGGGCCGGTGCTGATTTGTGGACCTTGCCCGGCGAACGGGCCCCCGGAGGGTCGTGATCCGACCGGCAAGCGCGTTCCGAATGGGTCGCCCGAGGCTCCAGCCGCTCGAGCGGTAGCATCCCGTCGGGAGGTGGGCAGATGAAGCTCGACGTCAAGGCCTTCGCAGTGACTTGCGCGATCGTGTGGGGGCTCGGGATCTTCGCGCTTGCCTGGTGGGTGATCCTCTGGGATGGCTCGGGCGGGCCCGTTCCGCTTCTCGGCCAGATGTACCGGGGCTTCACGTTCAGTCCACTCGGAAGCGTCATCGGGCTCGCATGGGCGCTCCCGGACGGCTTCGTTCTCGGCGCCCTCGTCGCCTGGCTGTACAACCGCCTCTCGGGGCCGAAGGCTCCTTCGCGCGCGTCGTAGACGCCTCGATCGCGCCCGAATGCCCGCATTGCTGCCACCAGTCTGGCTGATCCGCGCCGCCATCGCCGCCGTCTGGCTCTATGAGGGACTCTGGTGCAAGCTGCTCGGGCACGACAGGCGCCAGCTCGAGATCGTCGGGGCGGTGCCGCGGCTGGGCCTTCGCGCGGGCGCTCCCTTCCTGAAGGTCCTGGGGGCAGCCGAGGTGGGCCTCGGCCTCTGGGCGTGGACCGGCCTTCTGCCGATTCCCTGCGCGACCGTCCAGACGCTGCTGCTCGCCGCGCTCAACGCGAGCGGCCTCTTCTGGGCGCGCCGCCTCATTCACGACCCGGGCGGAATGGTCGTCAAGAACTTCGCCTTCCTGGTTCTCGTCTGGGTTTCGGCGGGCCTGCCCGCATGGCGTTGAGCGCGAGCCTCGCCGAGACGGCATGGGCCGCCGGCCGGCTGGACCCGAGGCGAGGACCGAGCCGGCTCCTCTTCGGCCACATGCACGAGGACTTCTCGATCGAGCTTGCCGCCTTTCGTCCCGGAGGCCGCGTCTTCTGCGTCGCCTCCGCGGGTTGCACGGCGATGGAGCTCTCGCGGCGCCACGTGGTCGTCGCCGTGGACATCAATCCCAAACAGGTTGCCTACGCGGCACGACGTTTTTCCGGCGGCCGGGCTTCGCGCGGCGCCGCCGAGCGCATGATGGGCTTCTGGCGCGCCTTCGCTCCGGCGGCCGGCTGGACGCGGCCTCGCGTCGCGGAGTTTCTCGAGCTCGACGATCCGGCGGAGCAGCTCGTCTTCTGGCGCCGGCATCTGGACACGGCTCGGTTCCGCGCGGCGATCGACCTGATGCTTTCCGAGGCTGTCCTGCGGGCGCTCTATGCGAAAGCCTTCCTGCGCTGCCTTCCTCCCCGTTTCGGCGGCGTGATGCGGCGGCGTTTCGAGAGGGGCTTCGCCCGGCATCCTAACCGGACGAACCCCTTCGCGCGGGCGCTGCTGCTCGGCGAGCACGCGGACGGACCGCCCCCTCCGGAGGCCGGGACGATCCGCATCGCGCACGCCGACGCCGCCGCATTCCTCGAAGGAGAGCCACCCGCAAGCTTCGACGGCTTCGCGCTCTCGAACATCCTCGACGGCGCCGGCGAGGACTACCGGCGGCGACTCCTCACCGCCTTGCAACGCGCGGCGGCGCCCGGCGCCGTCGCCGTCCTCCGAAGCTTCACCGAGCCGGGCGACCCTTCGGAGGCGGGACTTGCCGCTGAAGACCGCGCCATGCTCTGGGGAATCGTCGAGGTGAAACCGGTGCACGCGCCGTGACGGGGCGCGGGAAATCGCCGGCGCATCCCGGGCGCGTGGTCACCGCAGCTCGCTTCGTGGCGCCGCCCGCGGTCGTCTGGGACGGCCTGATGTTCTACGAGCAAGTGACCCCGCGTCCGCCCTTGATTCTGCGTCTCCTCCTGCCGGCGCCCAGGCGCGCCGAAGGCAGAAAATCCGAGCTGGGCGACGAGATCCGATGCCTCTACGAAGAAGGCCGACTCGTCAAGCGCATCGTGTCGATCGATCCCCTCGGTCACTGCCGGTTCGAGATCATTCAACAGCAGCTCCGGATCGCCGGGGGAATCCGCCTCGTCGGCGGCGGATACGCGCTGGCCGAGCTGCCGGACGGATCGACGCGGGTCGACCTCGAGACCCGGTATCTCAGCCCGCGGCGCCCGCGCTGGTTGTTCCATCCGATCGAGGCGGCCGTCTGCCACGCGTTCCATCGCTACATCCTCGGGGCGATGCGCTGCGCTGTGGAGTCGCGACGGGCGCCGGTGGCTGCCTCCCGCCGAGCGACTGCGATCCCGTCGCCCTGACCGGCCGCTCCGGTCTCTCCTCACCGGCAGAGGGACGCGCCGGCGCGGCGAGTTTCCGCTTCCGCGCCGTTTGCGTCTCGGGCGCCATGCAGTTTTCCCGTTTCGTTGCGGCGCAAGGCATCTACCGAGTCGGATCGAGCCGGTCATTCCCGCGTGCTATGCTGGATGCTTCCCGATCCCCTCCGACGGACCCGTCAGACAACCATGGCTGCCCGTCGCCGGCTTTCGGCGAGAAAGCGAGTTCCGTCATGGAATCCCTCCGAACCTGGAAATGCAGAATGTGCGGTCAGTCCAACCGCACCGAAGTCGCACGGGACGGCAGCGCAAAGTGCGGTGGCTGCGGTGATGTCACGAGGATCCAGCCCAGTCGGTTCCGCGGCCAGGAGAGCCCCGGCCAGCTGCCGCCCCGTGCGAACAGGACCAGGACGTGACCAGTCCACCGGAGGAGGATTCCCGCCGGGATCTGGCTTTCGCTCGATTGAAGGCTTGCTATGCCGAGGCGCGAACGCGTGTTTCGCCCGCCGAGCCTTTCTCGAATCTCGATTGGATCCTCGGCGCCGACCGGGGCGGACAATCGCTCGCAGGTGCCCGATCGCCGATGATTCCGCTGCTCTCCCTCTGGCTCGAGGATCTGGCCGTCGCGCTCGATCGGGTTCCCTTGCCGGAAGCCCTCGCCGAAGACAGGAGCGAGTCGGTGGCCGCGGCGCAACGGGCGTGCGTTTCCCTGGCTGCGAGCCTGCGCGAGGCCGGCTCGAATTTCGAGGCGACCCTGCGCCGCAAGGCGTGACGCCATGGCCTCTCCACAGCCGATCGCGATCCTGCTCAGCCGCCTTCCGAGGGTCGAGAACGCGCCCGGCCTCATCCTTCTGAGAGTGGACACTTCCCGCGGCGCCGCGCCTCCCACGATGGTCGGAACCTTGACCGACGCCGCCCTTCGCGGCCGGCTGTCTCACTTCGATTTGCATTCCGCCAACGAGGTCGCCGCCATCCGGCACGCTCTGGCCAACGACGCCGGCGAGGCAACGGTCTACGAGCAGTGGCCCGCGCCGGAAAGGTGCCTCGAGTTCTGGCACGGCTTCACCGGCTCGCAGATTCGAAGCATGGCCTGGACGTGCGAGACCTGCGGCAAGACCCGTCGGGAGAGCATCGGCGGCACGGTGGGAGAGACGTTTCCGCTTCTCTGCGCTTGCGGGCGCTCGACGCGGATCACAGTCCCCAAGACCTTCGACAAGTAACCCCGCCCGGGGCAGAAGGCGCCGCGTGGCAGCACGCCTGCACGGGCTTCCGAACGCGCGTCGTAAGATCCGCGTCCACGTCGTGAGGAGGCCGCATGCAGAAGGTCACGCCTTTTCTCTGGTTCGACGACAACGCCGAAGAGGCGGTTAATTTCTATACATCGATATTCAAGAACTCGAAGATCGTCAGCGTCTCGCGCTACAGAGACGCCGGGCCGGGACCGAAGGGCCAGGTCATGGTCATGAGTTCGAGATCGAGGAGCAGGAGTCTCTGGCCTTGAACGGCGGCCCCCGGTTCCATTTCACCGAAGCCATTTCGCTCGTCGTCAACTGCGGGGACCAGGCGGAAGTCGACTACTACTGGGAGAGGCTCTGAGCCGGCGGCCAGCCGGTGCAGTGCGGTTGGCTCAAGGACAATTTGGTCTCTCGTGGCAGGTGGTTCCCACGATCCTGGGCGAGCTGATGGCCGACAAGGATCCCGGGAAGTCGGCCCGGGTCATGCAGGCGATGCTGAAAATGGTCAAGATCGACATCGGGTGGTGGCCGAAGCGGGCAGCCGAGGGAAAGGCGTAGCCTCGCACCTGCGCTTCGCGATTCCGGGAACGGGCGGATTGCCCTCAGTCGGACCGCCGAGGCAGCTCGCGCGGGGGCGGGCGCCTGGCCGGCGGCGAAAGGGAGCTCCGGGGCGGACTCGCGTATTGCCCGTCGGCGTGGACGACGCGGACGTAGACCTCTCCCTGGTACCGGTCGGTCCGGTAGTCCGCCCAGGCCACATACACGAGACCCGAGGCCGCGGCGAGCGACTCGTAGTCCCCGAATTGGAAGAAGTTCGAGGAGCGACTCGTCGCCGAGGAAACCCGCATCGAAGACTCCCAGGTTCGGGCGCCGTCGATCGAGCGGCTCAGGTAGACGTCGGTCGCTTCCCGCGCGAGCGCATTACGCGAGTCCTTGTAGGCCACGTAGAGGTTGCCGTCCTGCGGGTCGACGTCGAGCCACGGCAGATAGCGATCCACCGCTCCGAAGCCGGCCTCGTGCACGATCTGCGGGGAACTCCAGTGGAGCCCCCGATCCGTCGAGCGGCTGACGTACACGTTGGGAGCGCAGGGCGAGGAGACGGCGCACGGATTCGGGCACGAGCGGTCGGAGACTCCCCCCGGATAGTCTGACCACACCACGTAAACGTCCCCGCGGTTTGGCCCGAGGGACCTGTCCACCGCCACCGAGGCGTGCACGAGGGCCTTGCGCGCGCAGCAGGACGGCGGAATCACGAAGAATCCCGCGCGGACCGCCGACACCACGACCGGCGCCGCAAATGTCGCGCCTCCGTCGAGCGAGCGCAGAACGCGGATCGACGAGCGACTGTAGTCCCGGTAAGCGAGGTAGAGAGTCCCGTCGGCCGCGACCGCCATCGCATGGCCCGTGACGTAGGCGCTCCCGCCCGGGAGCAGGCGGGGAACTTCGAAGGTCTGCCCGCCGTCGGTCGACCGGGAGAGGTAGGGCCCGCTCGATCTTCGCTTCCACGCGACGTAGACGTTGTCGCGATAGGGACTGCCGTCGCCGTCGTCCGCGACGATCGCGAGCTTGTCGTCGTCGTTGATCGCCTGGCTGATCCGCCGAGTGCCCGACCAGGTCTGGCCCGCGTCGTCGGAGTGGCTGACGTCGATACCGAGGTTGTAGTTGCCGTTGATGACCGGAATCCGCGCCAGATAGACCCTTCCCCGCGAGTCGAACGCGACCCAGGGGTCGGCGTCGAGGGTCGCGCCGGTGCCAAGCGGCAGGACCTTCCGGGACCAGCTTTCGCCCGCGTCGGACGTCGAGAGGACGAGCATCCGACCGTCGTCGATGTTCATCGACGCCACGACGGCGGTCTCCGGACGGTTTCGATCGACCGCGAGCGAGATTTCGGCCTGGGTGCCGGGCCAGCGGCTTGCGTTACGCTCGGGCCCGGACGCGAGGGTCTCCTCCGGACCGGCCGGCCTCTCGGCCGTCCACGCCACGAGGAGGGTCCCGGCCAGACCGAGGACGAAAAGCAGCCACGGAGGGGACGGCTTGCGCCGCACGAAAGGATGCTAGCACCCGCAAGCGCTCCGTTGCACCCGCCTGACCGCTGCCCTGCCGAGCATCGCCTGCGGCCGTCATAGAGTGCTGGCCAGGGCGGAGCGGCGCAGCGCCTCTCGGAGGTGATGAGGCAACCGCTGGATGGGACGAACGAACGTGCGGAGTGACGAATGACCTACGACGCGATCATCATCGGCACGGGACAGGCCGGACCTGCGCTCGCGTCGCGGCTTTCGAAGGCGGGCATGAAAGTCGCCATCGTCGAGCGCGGCGCCTTTGGCGGGACCTGCGTCAACACGGGCTGCATTCCCACCAAGACGCTCGTCGCGAGCGCGGGCGCGGCCCACATGGTGCGTCGGGCTTCCGATTTCGGCGTCTCCGCCGGCGGACCGATCTCGGTGGACATGAAGGCGGTCAAGGCACGCAAGGACGCGATCTCGGGCGAGACGCGGGATGGCACCGAAGCGTCGCTTCGTGCCTTGCCCAACGGCACCGTCTACACCGGCCACGCGAAGTTCGAATCGCCGCGCCAGGTTCGTGTCGGCGAAGAGGTCCTCGAAGCCGACCGCATCTTCGTCAACGTCGGCGGCCGGGCCTCCACTCCGCCGATCGAGGGCCTCTCGGGCCTGCCGTACTGGACGAATTCCTCGATGATGGGCGTCGACTTCGTGCCTCCCCACCTCGTCATCGTCGGCGGAAGCTACATCGGGCTCGAGTTCGGGCAGATGTACCGCCGGTTCGGCTCCGAGGTCACCATCGTCGAGATGGCGCCGCGCCTGATCGCGCGCGAGGACGAGGACGTCTCGCAGGCGATCCGCGAGATCGTCGAGCGTGAGGGTGTGGCGGTGCGCACCGGAGCCAAGTGCATCGCGGTCGAGAGGGGCTCCTCCGGCGTGCGCGTTCGGGTCGACTGCCGGGAGGGATCGCCCGCCGTCGAGGGCACGCACCTGCTGCTCGCCGTCGGGCGGCGTCCGAATACAGACGATCTCGGCCTCGACCGGGCAGGCGTTGCGGTCGACGAGCGCGGCTACATCGAGGTCGACGACCAGCTGCGCACCTCGGTGCCCGGTATCTGGGCGCTCGGCGACTGCAACGGGAAGGGAGCCTTCACGCACACCGCGTACAATGACTTCGAGATCGTTGCCGCGAATCTCCTCGACGACGACCCGCGCAAGGTCAGCGACCGCATCGAGGCCTACGCCCTCTACATCGATCCTCCCCTGGGGCGCGCCGGCATGACGGAAGCGGCGGCCCGGAAGACGGGCAGGAAAATCCTGGTCGGCAAGCGCCCCATGGTGAAGGTCAAGCGCGCCGTCGTGAAGGGAGAGAGCGAGGGATTCATGAAGATCGTCGTGGACGCCCATTCGAAGCAGATCCTCGGCGCCGCGATCCTCGGTGTGGGCGGCGACGAGGTGATCCACACGATCCTCGACGTCATGTACGCCCGCGCCCCCTACACCCTCATCCAGCGGGCCATGCACATCCACCCGACCGTCTCGGAATACCTGCCGACGGTGCTGGGAGATCTGAAGGCGCCGTAGGCGAAACCACGGAGCCCTTCCGGTCTGACGGCATCCACGGCGAGAGAGCTCGGGATCCCTCGTCGAAGACTTCTCGGGATGACGGACCCAAGGCGGAGCTCGCGAACCCGCCGGCGCCGCGCCGCCCGTCTCCTTACTCGACGAGCCTCCTCAACCGACCGAGAGCCTCGTCCCGCTGCTCCGAAATCTCCTCGAGGTACCGGCCGGCGCGGGCGAGGCGCTCCGTTTCGAGCTCCCAGAGTCGCTTGCGGCCGCGGCGCTCACTGCGAACGAGGCCGGCGCCGGCCGAAAGGCGCGGGCGAGGGGTCGATCCGGAACGTCAGTGCGGCCGGCTGACGGTCCAGAACGCCAGCGCGACCGCGAGGACGTCCTCGAGAAGCGCGATCGGCAGGTCCTTGCCGGCGGCCCGGGCGAGGCGCGACCGGAACTCGTAGCCGCCGAGCGTTCCCGCCACCGCGCCGACGACGCCGGCAACGAGCCCGCCCGCGAGCGACCCGCCCGACGCGCCGACCGCCGCCCCGCAGAGGGCCCCCATCAGGAGCCGCCCGATGAACTGCGGCGGCGACTTGCGGCTGCCCGTCTTCGGCAGCTTGTCGTTGACGAGCTCCCCCAGCGCCGCTACCGTGAAGATCCAAGGGGTGACGGCCGCGCCCAGAAACGCGAGCGGCGTGCCCTCGAGATGGAGCCACCCGAGCCGAGCCGCCCAGCTGACGGCCATCGCCGCCGTCATCACGCGCAATCCGGCGACCAGCCCGATCAGAAATGCCAGCACGAACACGGACATGACGAGCCTCCGCGTCGAGAGCCATCCTATCCCTCCGGGATGGGAGGCGCCGAGGCTCCGATCTTCACGAGAACTTCAGGCCGGATCTCGAGCCCTCGCGGGAGTACGATTGAGCGGCCGCGGAGGAGTCGCCGGCTCGGCGCGCTTCCCGGGGCAGCGCTCATGAAGATCCTCATCAACGGAGCCGGCATCGGGGGTCCGACGCTCGCGTACTGGCTGTTGCAATCCGGCCACGAGGTCGTCCTCGTCGAAGAGGCGCCGCAGATTCGCACCGGCGGCTATGTCGTCGACTTCTGGGGTCTGGGCTACGACATCGCGGAAAAGATGGGGTTGATCCCCCGAATCCTCGAGCTCGGCTACCAGGTCCGGGAGGTGCGCCTCGTGGACGGACGCGGGCGCAGGAACGGCGGTTTCCCGTTCGAGGTCTTCGGCCGCATGACCCACGGCCGCTTCACGAGCCTGCAGCGCTCCGACCTCGCGGCCACGATCTACGACGCCATCGACGGGAAGGTCGAGACGCTCTTCGGCGACTCCGTTGCCGGGATCGCGGAGGAGGGCGGCCGCGTGGGCATCACCTTCCTCCACGCCGCGCCGCGGGAGGCCGATCTCGTCGTCGGCGCCGACGGGCTGCACTCGCGCGTCCGCCAGATCGCGTTCGACCGCGAGGCAGAGGCGGAGGTGTCCCTCGGCTATCACGTCGCCGCGTTCGAGATCGAGGGCTACCGGCCCCGCGAAGAGCTCGTCTACGTCAGCCATGGGATCCCGGGACGTCAGATTTCCCGGTTCGCCGTCCGCGCCGACAAGACGCTCTTTCTCTTCATCTTCCGCGACGAGTATCTGACCGGCAAGCCCTCAACGGAGCAGGAGCGCAAGGCCGTTCTCGCCGACGTCTTCGCCGACGTCGGCTGGGAGGGCCCGGAAATTCTCGCGGCCATGAAGGGCGTCCGCGACGTCTATTTCGACCGGGTCAGCCAGATCCGCATGAGCCGCTGGACGAAGGGCCGCACGGCCTTGATCGGCGACGCCGCGGCCTGCGTTTCCCTGCTGGCCGGCGAAGGGACCGGGCTCGCCATGGCCGAGGCCTATGTCCTCGCGGGCGAGCTCCGGCAGTCCGGCGGCGATCCCCTCGTCGCGTTCGATCGCTACGAGAAACGCCTGATGCCTTTTCTCAGACGCAAGCAGGAATCGGCGGCCAGGTTCGCGTCCTCGTTCGCGCCCGGAACTGCCCTCGGGATAGCGACTCGCAACCTCGTGACCCGGCTCTTGCGAGTGCCGGTTCTCGCGGATTTCTTCATTGGCCGCGACCTGCGGGACGACATCGAGCTGCCGGATTACGGCTTCGAGGCAAAACGCTGAGTCCTTGGCCGGATGGGACGGCGCCCGGCGAGAGATAGACTTCTCGCCATACACGCCGGCACTCCGTCGGCGGAGGAGGATTCATGCGGGTCAGGACGGTTCTGCTGTTGTTTGCCGCAGCGGCGCTCGCCGCATCGGCGTCCGCGGCGACGAAGGTCACCGGCACGGCTCACTGCACGCCCGATACGCCCTCGCCGGTCGAGGTCGGAGACGTGCCGGGCCACGCCGTGGCCATCGGCAAGGCACAGTGCACTTGGACGGGCTTCGAGATCGGCGGAGTGGCGTACAAGGACGGGGTCAGCGTTTCCATGGACGAGATCATGGGCGACAAGTCGACCGCCAACGGCTATCACACGGCGACGTTGGCCAATGGCGACAAGACGACGGCTCATTTCCACGGGACGGCCACCCTGAAGGACGGAAAGCCCCAGAGCGTCAGCGGGACCTGGATGTTTTCGAACGGCACCGGAAAGTGCAAGGGCATCAAGGGAAAGGGAACCTACAAGGGCGCGCCCAATCCCGACGGAACCATGACGTTCAACGTCGAGGGCGAATACTCGATTCGCTAACGGTCCAACTGGGGCGGCTCGGGTCCCTTTCTCCCCGCCGGCGCGGACGTTCGGTGTTTGCCCTACGTCCCCGCCGCGAGGCGCTCGAGTTGCGCCAGGTGATTACGGTCGTGTCCGGCGAGCATCCGGATCATTGTCTCGACGCTCTCCTCGCCCCGTTCGGCGTGGAGACTGATTTTCGAGAGGTCCTCGGGACCGAACGTGCGATAGTACCCGAGGTTCCAGGGACGAAGCGATTCGAATGCGCGGACCGCGGCGGCCGCGTCCAGCGCCGCGTATGGGCGCGACCAGAGATCCTGATCGAAGGGCTGAACCCGACGGCCGTCCGCCTCGGTCACGACCTGGCGGATGCGATAGCCGATGGCCTGCTCGACGTCTGCCAGGTGGCTCACGACCTGGCGCCCGTTCCACTTCCCCTGCTCCCACGCGCGGTCGAGTCCCGCCGGACCGAGCCGTTCGAAGAGCGTTCGCACACGCTGCGGTGTCTTCGAAAGCACGTCGAACGGATCGTCCGGCCCGAGAAGGCCGAGCAGTCGGTTGCGGTAGGCATTCATCGCGTCTCTCCTTTGCGCACCCTAGCCTCGCACGAAAGTGCCCTCGGCTGACCACCCGCGTGGGGTTGGTGGCCGAGCGCGGCGCGCTAACCTCGAGCCTCAATCGAACGAAGGAGGTCTCCATGAGTCGGACTTCGCTGGTCCCCCTGGTCGGAATTCCGCTCGGACGCGCCCTGCTCTGTCCAAACGATGACACCGTCTACGATGCGGCGGGGTGGAAAGCCTGTCCGACCTGTCAGAACGAAGAACGGGTCTTTCTGTCACGGCTTCTCGGGGTGGGAGCCGGGGGCCCGACCCGGCTCGGGATGCCGCGGAGGATCGCCGTCTATCACTAGCCGTTAGCCGGTCATCCCGCGCAATGGTGAGGGATCCCGAGGCCCGGCAGGCCGGAGAGCCGGAGGCCGACATCGGCATGACGGCATCCGGGGCGAAGTCGCTCGGGGATCCCTCGTCGCGGACTCCCCGGGATGACAGCGCGCAGCCTTGAGTCTCTGGGCGGTCGCCCGCAACAGCGCTCTCTTCCGTCCCTCGCCCGGATTACGATCTCCGTGTGCCGAAACGTCGAGCCCCCTCCGAGCGAGCCATCTTGCAGGCGCTCGATCACGCCGTCTTTACTCCCGGCCTCGCACAGACCATCGGGCCGATCTGCGATCGCGTCCTGGCCACACTCGGCCGCGGCCCGAGGGAGATCGAGGCATGGGAGCCCGTTCCGCTCGAGCTCTACGGGGCCACACTTCCACCGGACGTCCGCTCGAGCTGGGTGTTCGTTCTGCGCCGCGGCGTCACGACGGGCGCCGAGCGGCATCCCAACAGCCGACAGCGCATGGTGTCCTGGAGCGGCGGCGGGGACTTTCAGGTCTTCGACGGCAAGGGTTGGAGGTCTCACCGCCTCGCGAGCGACCCGCGTGCGCCCCTCGAACGCCGCTGGATCTCGATCCCGCCCGACACCTGGCACCAGGGGGTCGTCGGGGAGCAGGACTGGCTGGTCGTTTCGTTCCACACGGTGGAGGCGCCGGACTTGATCGAGGAGAGACCGGACCCCGCCGATCCCCATCCGTTTCACCCGCGCCGCACCCGCCGCCGCAAGTACGTCGAGGTGGCGCAGCCGTAGGGCCGACTCCTCAGGATGACAACCCGAGCCGTCATCCCGAACCGGACCGCGAAGACTTCCCCTGGCCCTACTCGGGCGCGATGAGGTCCTCGGCGGCCACGATCTGCCACTTGCCGTTGCGCTTGATCCAGGTGTCCGTCCAGACGAACCGCCCGCGGCGCGGCTCGCCCGACCGGCGCTCCCAGGTCTCGTCTCCCTGCGCGACGGCGGCGTCGCCGAAGAACCGGACCGAAACCTTGTTCAGATGGTTCGAGACGTAGGTCTTCGGCGCCTCCCGGGTCTCGGCGATCATCTTCGCCTTGTCGTAGGTTTTTCCCTCGGGATCGACCCCCACGAAATCGTCCGCCAGGATGCGCTCGATGGCCGACGTATCGGCTGTGGCGACCGACTCGGCCCACTGGCGCTCGCTCTCGACGATGTAGCGTTCGGCTTGGTTCTGAGACTCCTGAGCAATGACGGGAAGGCTGGCCAGGGACACGGCAAACAGCCCCACAGTCAGAATCTTCGTCTGGTGACGGCCCATTGCTGCGCTCCTCCTCATTCAGGCGGGGTCGCGCCCCGCCGGCGTTCGCCTCAGGATATCGCCGTCGGCGCCGAGGGTCTCTTCCTCTCCCTGCCAGAGAGGGGCGGCGTGAGGGGGGATCGTCGCGATCATCGTCTCGTCCTATCCCCGACCCGCTCCGATAGGATGCGGTCGCTGTGACGGTCGGGCAGTTCGAGGGGCGGCAGAGACAGGCTCCGGCCAGAGCCCTCGTTCTCGGCGTCGAGCATCCCCGCGCGGTCGCCGCCGTCCAGTCTCTCGGGCGGGCGGGAATTCCCGTCATCGGGATCGATCACGATCCAAACCCGACCGGGTACTTCTCCCGTTATCTGACGCGGAAGATCCGGGTCGAGGCCGCGCCGGAGAAGCAGATCGACCTGTTGGAGACTCTGGGCCGGGACGAGGGCGGCGTCCTGATGCCGACCAACGATCACTATCTGATCCTCGTCGCGAAGAACTTCGACCGCCTGTCCCGGCTTTTCACGGTGACGGTGCCTCCTTGGGAGACCCTCGGGCCGCTCATGGACGTCGCCCGCTGCTACGCAATGGCCCGAGAGGTCGGGATTCGGACGCCTCCGTTTTCCAGACCGGCGAGCGAAGACGAGATGAGGCGGCTCGTCGAGGGTCTCGACCTCGAGCGCCACGAGTATCTCTTGAAGACGATGCCCGGCTCGGCTCCGGCGGACGCCCGCACCGGCAGATTCACCAAGGTGGCCGGAGCCGACCGGGCGTCGATCGAGAAGGACTGTCTGGAGATTTTCTCGAGGGCGGGCGAGTTCCCGGCGATCCTCGAGGTCATCGGCGGCACGGCGGATCGCTGCATCGGCGTTTGCATGGTGGTCGATCGGAATCACGAGGCGGGCGTCTGCTTTTCGGTGAGACGCCTGAGACTCCACACGTACTCGAAGGGCGGACGATTCGCCCACCCTTACGAGATGGGCTCGAACGTCTACTGCGAGACGATCCACGACGCCGAAGCCATGGACGCCGCGAGGAGGCTGGTGCGCCGGGCCGGCTACTACGGCCCGATCGCCGTCGAGTTTCGCCGCGACCCGGCGGACGAGAGCCTCGTGCTGATCAAGGCCGACCCCCGTTTCGTTCGGGCAACGAGTCTCTCGCGCGCGATCGGCCTGGACATGCCGACGGCGGTCTACTCGGTGTTTTCGGGCCGTCCCGTTCCCGCGAGGGATTCCTACCGGGACGGCGTGGGCTGGATCTGGTTGACCTCCTACATGACCGCGCTCTTTTCCCATCGCGCCGATCGGCGGGTGCGGGGAGACCTCTTCGGCCTGCTGAGGAATCTCGGCAGGGTCAAGGCCGTCGCTTACTTCGACCCGCGCGACCCAGGGCCCTTCCTCGTGAGCCTCAAGCGGTGGACGTGGAGCATGACAAAGAGCATCGGCGGAGGTTTGCGGCGAAGGCTCGCACGCGTCTGAGCCGTTACCCTTGGCACGCCCTCCTCGACTCTCAGGAGCCCGGTTTCGACTCGGGCGGCGGCACGCGACCCCAGCGGCTCTCGAAAGCCTGCCGAAGTTTTTCCCTCTCCTCGGGCGTCAACTCTTCCAAGCGTTCGCCCAATTTCCACCGGCGGTGGGAGCGGCGGCCATAGCCCATGCGCCCGAGGCCTCCAAACAGGATCCGGCAGAGAGCCAGCAGCCCCACCGCCTGCCAGAACCCGATCAACCGCCATCCGAACAGCGCCGGCGTCAGCCAGTTCCACAGGAGCATCACGATCTCGCCGCCGATCGCGATGAAGACCGCCATTCCGACGATCGCCGCGGGAGCTATCCAAATCAGCCTCTTCATTCTCTTGCTCATTCTTTTTCCCTCACTTGTTCGTAACCTCGTCGTAAATGTCCTGCAGCCGTTCGCGCAGGTGCCGCACCGCGTACCGCTTCCGCGAGAGGAGGGTGTTGACGTTGACCCCGCTTTCTGCCGACAGCTCCTTGAAGCTGCGGCCCTCCAATTCGTGAGCCATGAAGACCTCACGCTGCTCGGCGGGCAGCTCGCCGAGCGCCAGCTCGAGCTCCTCCAGAAGGAGGTTGCGGGCGTAGAGCGCTTCCGGCCCCGCGTCGCGCGAGGGCAACACATCCTCGATCTGCAGCACCTCGCCGTCCTCCATCTCGAGCACGGCGTCGCGAAAGGCCTCCGGCTTCGTCCTGCGGAAGAGGTCCGTAATGCGATTGCGCGCGACGCGGAAGAGCCATGCGGTCACGTGATCGATCGGCATCAGCAGGCGATTGGCTTCCACCAGCTCGGAGAAGACCTCCTGCACGATGTCCTCGGCATCGGAGGGATCGGGCACACGGCGGCGTATGAAATTGCGCAGCCGGGACCGTTCTTCCGCGATGATTTCGGAGAGTCGGTGGTCTTGCTCGGTCATGAGGAGGACGCTCGCCGGCTCGTTCATCCACTCCTGTAGACGAACGGGGGCCCTAAATATTGTAGAGACGGCAATCGGCGAAAGGGGGCGGGCGCCTTTGCGATGTCCCGCATCGGCTCGCCGGGCAGAGAGCCGGCGCCGCCCTCGGCGAGACCGAGCCGATCTCCGATCTCGTGAGTCGGGCGCGCGGGCTCTCGAGTGCCGCGCGGGGACGGAACGTGCGGATCCGCCTGCCGCCTCCGGCGACTACTCGTATCGCAGCGCCAGGGTCGGCGCGATCCGGGATGCCCTGCGCGCGGGCACGTAGGCCGCCAGCATGGTCACCAGAGCCATCGCCGGCACGACCACGAGATAGACCACGACGTCGATCCCTCCCGCGTTGAACAGCATGAAGTTCATCAGCCGCTCGAGGGCGAATCCCATCCCGAGCCCGATCACCGTCCCCGTCCCCACGAGCAACAGGCCCTTCCCCATCACCAGGCGCAGCACGTCCGCCGGTCGCGCGCCGATGGCGATGCGGATGCCGATCTCGCGCGTTCTCCGGGTCACGTTGTACGTGACCAGTCCGTACAAACCCGCGATGGCCAGGATGAGGCCCACCGCTCCCAGGGTGCCGACCAGTTCGACGGCCACGCGCGGTCCGTCCACCGCGGCGTACCGGTAGAGGTCCTCGTAGGTTCTCGTCTCCAGCAGCGGCATGTTCGGATCGAGCGTCCGGACGACGTCCTTCACGGAATCGACCAGAGGCCGCGGATCGCCGCTCGAGCGCAGCAGCAGAACCATTCGAGCGACAGGATGCTGGGCGAGCGGCATGTACACGAAGTCGATCGGCTTGGCGAACGTGTCCTTGTACTTGATGGTCTGCGCGACGCCCACGATCTCGACCGGCGTGCCGGTGGCGCGATCGAGCCGGATGCGCTTGCCCACCGGGTCGGCGCCCGGCCAGTAGTGTTGCGCGAACTGCTCGTTGACGATGGCCACACGCGGTGCCCCCGCGGTATCGGACGCCAGGAAGCAGCGACCGCGCAGGATCGGGATCCCCATCGTCTCGAAGAACCCTTCATCGACGGTATCCACCGGCGTCATGAAGGTTTCGCGATCGCGGGGCATCGGAAACCCGTCCGGCACGAAGGCGACGCCATCAAAATCATCCAGCCCCAGCGGAGGGTTCTGCGTGAAAGCCACGCTCCGAACTCCGGGGGCCTCGCGGGTCCGTTCCGACAGAAGCTTGTAGAACTGCTCCGTCTGAGCCGCATCGTACTGCACGAGGCGCGGATCGAACCTCACCATCAGCACGTGATCCCTCGCGTCCTTCGCGAATTCGATTCCACCGAGCAAACTCCGCTGGAAACCCCGGAACATCAGGAACGATGCGGCGAGGAGCATCAGGGACATGGAAATCTGCGCGACCACCAGTGCATTCCGGCCCCAAAGACGTTTGCGCCCGGGGATCTCGGCGTCCGACTTGAGTCCATTCACGAGGTTCGCGCGCGTGCTCTGCAACGCCGGCGCGATGCCGCAGAAGAGCGCGGAAAGAACCGACAACACGAGGGTCGCCACCAGCACGCGCGTATCCATTCGGAACGGGATCTTGATGGGCAGCTCCGACGGAATGCTGAAAGTCCTCATGAACTTGATGCCGGCGTACCCGACGGCGATCCCCCCCAATCCCCCCAGGCACGCGAGAACCAGGCTTTCGGTCAGGAGCAACCGGATCAGCCGGAACCGCCCGGCGCCGATCGCCAGGCGGACGGCGATCTCGCGGGTTCGCGTGCGCGCGCGGGCCAGAAGAAGCCCCGCGGCGTTGGTGCAGGCCACCAGCAGTACGGCCAGCGCGAGGACCGTGAAGATCACGCTGAACTTCCAATTGGCGTCGTTGTCTCGCGTTCGCATCTCGAACTGCGTGTGAACCGCCGCGCCCCGGTCACGGTTCGACTTCGGATACTCGCGCTCCAAGTGTCGCGCGAGCGCGGCGAGCTCGTTGCTCGCATGCCGCAGCGTCGTGCCCGCTTTCAGACGCGCCCTCACCGTCAACTCACGGTCGTCCCGGTCCACGAAGAAATTCTTCTGCAGGCTCGTCGAAAACACGCGTGCCATCGCCAGGGGCATGTAGAAGTCGGGACGCATGAAGATGTACATCCCGGGGAACGTCTCCGGGGCGACGCCGATCACGGTGAAGGCGGCGCCGTTCAGGCGAACGATCCTGCCGACGACGGAAGGATCCCCCCCGAACTCGCGCTTCCAGAAGTCGGGCGCGAGCACCACCACGGCATCGCGGCCGGGCACCTCGTCTTCGTCCTCGCGAAAGCCACGCCCGAGCTCGGGCTCCACGCCGAGCACGCGGAAGTAGTTTCCGGAAACCAGCAGCCCGGCACGGATCCGCGGCGTTTCTCCCGGCTCGGCGCTGAAGCCGACGCTCGCCAGGGGCGCGTTTGCGATCACACCCTCGTAGCTTTTCGTGCGGCCGCGGATGTCCAGGTACTCCCGATACGAGAACGAGTCGAAGGCGTTATCGCGGGAAGTGCTCACCAGGGTGACCACGTCGCCCGGATGCGGCACGGGATAGGGCCTGAAGATCAGCGCGTCGAGCATGCTGAAGGGCGTCGCGGTCATCCCGATCCCGAGCGCGATCGTGACCACGACGAACGCGGCCAGGCCGGGGGCGCGGCGCAGGCTCCGGATCGCGTAGCGCACGTCGTCGAGGAAGTCCGTCAGCCAGTGCATGTGCCGAGTGTCCCGAATCTCCTCCTTGCGCTGTTCCAGCCCGCCCATCGCGCGCAGGGCCCGGTAACGCGCCTCCTCCGGGGAAAGCCCGGAGGCGACGCCTTCCTCGATCTTCTTCTCCAGGTGGAACTGGAGCTCCTCGTCGAGCTCCCGCTCCACACGGCGGCGACGGAAGATGGACTTCAGCCGCAGCGGCGCCGTGAACCACCAGTGTTGCGCTCGCATGGCTCTAAGCCTCCGAGAGCTGGACGACGTGCGAGATGGCCGACGAAAGCCGCTGCCAGTTCGCCGCCTCCGATTCGAGTTCCTTTCTGCCGCGGCGCGTGAGCGAGTAGAACTTCGCCCGACGGTTGTTCTCCGTCTGCTTCCACTCGGCCTCGATCCAGCCTTCCTGCTCCAGCTTGTGCAGTGCCGGGTAGAGCGATCCCTCGCTGACCTGCAGCACGTCTCCGGAGATCGACCTCAAGCGAAGGCTGATCGCCCATCCGTGCAGGGGCTCGAGCGCCAGAATCTTCAGGAGCAGCAGATCGAGGGTGCCCTGCACGAGGTCGCTGGGTTTGCTCATATCGGTTTCCGAGGGGAGTCTACAGCCGCTCCTCTCGGTAAGCAAGAGGAAAGTCGGGCGGCCCCTGAGCCGTACCGTGGCATCCATGGGCCAGGAAGCTCCTACAACGGAGTCCCATTCGCCTGTTCCCCGTCATCCCGCGTGTGCCGGCACCGCCCGGGAGCAGTTCAGGACGAAACCCGTCCTGTCCCGAGCGGCATGGCAACGCCTTTGAGGAGCAGCCAGAGGCCGAGCGGCACCTCGAAGGCCAGCATCGGGAGCCACATCAGCTGGCTGATCGGGCCGGGGAGGACTCCGGCAAGCTGTAGAGGAAGGCCCACGACAAGAAGGGCCGACGCGAAAACGCCAAGCCAGGCCAGCGGGACGGGGACCAGTCGTCCGCGCAGGAGGAGATAGGCAAAGGCCGTGCTGCCGACGGCAAAGAAGGTTGCGCTGATGGTCGAGCTCCAGTTTGGCAGCTTCAACAAGAACGCGCCGAGCGCTTCGGCTGCCGCGGGGGCCGGCGCGTCTGCTCCGGCGGCCGCCGCGAGCCAGAGCCGCCCCGCCGTCCTCTGCAGGGAGACCGCACCGATCACCCCCTCGGCGGTGCGACAGGTCAGGACCAGCATCGCGAGGTCCGGGTCCTCGTCTCGGGTGATCGCGTAGAGCGTCACGGCCAGAACCAGCGCACAAAAGCAGCTGAGCAGCTCGAGCACGATGGCGACGCGCACCTCCGGCAGATGCCCGGCGATACTCGCGAGCCTCGCGGCGGTTCCGTCTCCGCTCGCCGCCCTGCTCAACAGAACCATTCCGGTGGAGGCCACTGCGATGTAGAAGAGGAACGTGAACCCGGCAACCCTTGCGTTCGTCGTGCGAGTCATCTGTGTCACTCCCTTACTGGAGAAATGCCTTCGCGCCCGACCGCGATTCACGCCTTGAAACGCGGCGGCGCTTCGGTGCCCAGAATTCGGCGTTGTTCCCGATGGAAACAGATACGAGCGTCGGAGGCCGAGGGTTCCATTTCTTCGGGTTCTCCCAGGACTCGCGCGCCAGCCGGCCTTCCCCGATCTCGTCCATGGGACCGCCTGATCACCCCGGGAAATCGTCAGAGGGGGACTGACCCCGGCTTGACATCGGACCCGGGAGGACAGAACCTCCCCCCTGGAAAATGCAAGATCTGCACGATCGACCCCGTCCGGCCTTCTCCGCCGGACCGCGATCGGAGGAAGAGGCATGATCAGCTCGTACAAAGCCGCATCGGATATCGAGGTCGTGACGTCGAGTTTTCCGATCCCGGGAATGGGGTTCGTGCCGATCAACGCGTTCGTTCTCAAGGGCCCGGAACCGATCCTGGTCGACACGGGGAGCGTGGTCGACAGCGCGGAGTTTCTGCCTGCGTTGCGTTCGGTCATCGATCCCGCCGACCTCAAGTGGATCTGGCTCACGCATACGGACTTCGACCACACGGGCAGCCTGCATGCGCTCCTCACCGAGAACCCGCAGATCCGGGTGATCACGACGTTTCTCGGCGTAGGCATCATGAGCCTGACCACCGCACCCCTGCCGATGGACCGGGTCTATCTCGTCAACCCGGGTCAGAAGATCACCCTCGGCGGACGCACGCTCGCCGCCATCAAGCCTCCCGTGTTCGACAACCCTTCGACGACCGGCTTCTACGAAGAAAAGTCGGGAGTCTTGTTCAGCTCGGACTGCTTCGGAGCGCTCCTCGCAGAGGTTCCCCAGAGCGCTGCCGATCTCGCCGACCGGGACCTGCGGGAAGGGCAAACCCTCTGGGCGACGATCGACTCACCGTGGCTGCACAAGGTGGACCGAGGCACATTCGCGAGGGAGCTCGACTCCATCCGTAAGATGGCACCGAAGATGGTCTTGAGCAGCCACCTGCCGGCCGCACCGGGAAACATGACCGAACGGCTGCTCGCGTCGCTTGCCTCCGCCCCGGAGGCTCAGCCGTTCGTCGGGCCCGATCAGGCGGCGCTCGAGCAGATGTTGAAGCAGATGACGGGGGCTCCGTCCTGATTTCCGGATTCCGCCCGCGCTCCGCCGAACTCGCGACAATCTTGAGTGCGTGAGGTCTCCCGGGCCTCGAAGTTACAGTCATTTCCGCTTCTGTAGACTCGGAGTCGGTTCGCCCGATGAAGGACATTTCGAAGGCCACCACGCTCGCGATGTCCGCGGCCTCTCGCGCGGCGCGAGGGAAAGCTCTGCTGCTCCCCCAGCAGGTCGTCACGAGCCCCGAAACGCGGCTCCAGTACCGGATCGACAGCCTGCTCGGCCAGGGAGGCTTCGGCCAGGCCTACCTCGCGACCCGGATCACGCGCTCGCGCGCGGTCCCGGCCGTCGTCGCGATGAAGGCGAGCGAGCACATCGACGGCTGGCTGCGCGAGGCCTATTTCGGGCAGCTTCTCGAAGGGCATTCCCGGGCGATCCGCGTCTTCGACGCGTTTCCCCTCCCGCGGGAGGACGGGGGTGTCCTCTACTGCCTCGCCCTCGAGTACGCCCGGTACGGCGACCTGCGATCGTTTCTCCAGCGCACCGGAAAGGGCTGGCCGGAGAAGACCGCGAGGCGCGAGATCGCGGGGATTCTCGAGGTCCTCGGGAAGCTGCATCGAGGTCAGATGCTCCACCGCGACCTGACTCCGATGAACGTCTTCGTCTGCGACGGCGGCAACCTGAAGCTCGGAGATTTCGGCATCGTGCGGCACCAGAGCGATCGGCGCGGCATCGACGCACGGACGCTCAACCCGTGGGGCGTCCCGAGCGACATCCTTGCGGGTACCGCCCCCAAATGGCAGGCGCGCGACGACGTCTATCAGGTCGGGCAGCTCCTGGGAATGCTCGTGAAGGGAACCGCCGCGGCCCGGATTCGCACGGGTGAGGTCCGACGCCTTCGCTGTACCGACCATCTCAAGGAGATCGTCTATCGCTGCATCGGCGAGCGCCGGAAACGGTACGAGAGCGCCCAGGAACTGATCGAGGCGCTGACGCATCCGCCCGCCGCCCTGAAGGTCGGAAGGCTTCGGACGTTGAAGGGCATGCATCTCGCCTTCACCGGCATTCTGACCAGGCGCCGCAGCGAGGCCGCCCGCGCCGCACGCCGTGCCGGAGCGACCGTCCATGGTGCGCCTTCCGCGCGAACCAACGTCGTCGTCCGCGGCCGGCCGAATCCGCTTCAGGCCGCCGGCCGGGACGCAGGCATCAAGCTCATCCAGATCAAGCGGCTTCGCGAGAAGGGGCACCGAATCACTCTGCTGAACGAGACGCAGTTCTGGCGGCTGGCCGGCCGCAAAGGAGCGTAGTCCCGCCAGGCCTCAGCCGCGTCGATCCACTGCGTCACCCGACGCCTCCAGACGCCCGGGCAAGCCCCAGAGGCCACGGCAGTCGGCGACACACCCCCTTCGAAATCACGAAATCGGCGAATCAGGACTGACGCCAGGTCCTAAGTCCGCAAGACGCCGGCAGCCGCGAGGCCTGCTCGGAACCTCTTGGCGTGGCGCGGGTCCTGGAAGGGGTACGAGGCCGCCAGATACTGCTCGTCCACGGTTCCTCCCAGCTCTTTGAGCGCGGCAAGCGCCTCGCGCGCGAGCGCCCTGTCGCCGGACAGTCCCGCCAGGGCGATCTGTCTCTGCCGGGCCCGGAGGTTCGTGGGATCGATGCCGATCGCGCGCTGCAGGTGCTCCGCCGCGCGCTCGAGATTGCCCTCCAGGAAGTGCCACAACCCGAGATCGGCTTCGACCACATCGGCGTGGCTGTACCGGGGATCCACGACATAGACGTTGTTCTGCGTCGTGATCGCGCCCTCGAGGTCTCCGGCGAAGCCGGAAATGCACCCGGAAAAGTGATGCGCCATGGACGCGCTCGGATTGAGCTCGATGGCCCGGTTCGCATGCAGCCTCGCGCGTGGAAACGAGAGGTTCGTCCACAGCTCCCCCGCGCTCATCAGCGCGTGGCCCATCCAGGACGCCGGGTCGAGATCCACGGATGTGCTCGCCGCCTCGAGCATTCCGCGAAACGTGTCGCGAACGCCGCCCGGCTTGCCACCCGTCCAGCCCTTGAGCGCCTGCTCGAACCGGGCCAGAGCGATGAAGCTCCATGGCAAGGCGAACCCGGGATCGACGCGCGTCGCGTCCTCGAGGAGGCGCAGCGCCTGGCTGAAGTCGTGCTGCGTCGCCCGGTGCAAGTGCCACAGGCCCTTGATCGTCATGTCCCAGGCGGTCAGATCCTCGTGGCGCTTTCGCATGATGCGGCGCGTCTCCTCCGACGTCAGCTCGGGCGCGATGCGCTGGAAGATCTCGGAAGCGATTTCCGACTGCAGGCGGGACAGTTCCGCGGCGCCGCCGTCGTAGTGGGCGAACCAGAGCTGCGTGTCGGTCGCCGTGTCCAGAAGCTCCACCGTCAGGCGGGACGAATCTCCGGCGCGCAACAATCTGCCGGCCACGGCGTAGCGCGCGCCGATCGAGGCCGCGCGGGCCGATGCCGGAAGCGCCGCGTGGCTCCGGTCGAAGGACGAGTCGCGAGACAGGATCGGAAACCACCGCCACGACGAGAGCTCGGAGATCAGCTCCTCCGCGATGCCTTCGGCGAAGTAGGCGTCTTCGGTGCCCCCGCCTTCGCTCTCAAACGGCAACACGGCGAGGACGGGCCGGCCCAGCACCTCGTGGGCCAGCGCCTGTGCGGCCGTCGGCGCCGGCGAAGGGCCCGGCGCGGACGGGGCAACGGATTCCACTTCGCCGACAAACCGGAATCCCTGCCCGTGCAAGGTTCGATGCCGGTTCTCGACCAGCATCGTCAGCAGCGCGAAGACCTGGGGCTCGACCGCCCTCGGCTGCCCTCGGCGGCGCAGCTCGTAACGGTCCGAAGCCACCGCCAGAGTAGGCAGGCGGGCCCTGCGGTGCACCTGGGTGCGTGTGTTCGAGGTCCCGAGCGGCGAGTGGGTCGTCTGGCCTTCCGGCTGGTCGTGGCACACGGGACATTCGGACTATCCGCTGATGATCGTCGGGGTTTACGCAACGCTCGGCGTTTTTCTCTTGATCGCGGCCCGGAATCCGCTCCATCACTTGAGCCTGATTCGCTTCACCGCCTGGTCGAGCGTCGTCCATGCGGGGATCATGGCCGTTCAGGCATTCGCGAGCCCGGCGAATCATGGCCATCTCGTGGGCGACGTGCCGGCGCTCTTCATCGTCGGAGCGCTCCTGCTGGTTCTGACTCCCAGGGGCGAGACGGCGGGATCTCCGCAATATGCCTGAGGGTAACGAGAGCGGGTGAGCCGTCGGCTGTCCAGGCGGCCGGCGGCTCGGCGGCTTGCCTGATCGGCGCGCCGACGCAGAGCGCGCATGACGCCGCACCGCCTTCGCGCCACGCTATGGCCGCTGGACGACCCGCGTGGCGCGATGGCCGCCCACCTTGATCACGGCAGCGCGGCTCGCCGCCTCGCTGGAGAAAACGAAGACGCCGGCGCCGTTGGTGGCGGCGTACAGCGCGCCGTCCGGACCGGGCGCGCGGCCGATGGCGTTGACCACCGGATTCGTCAGGCCGACCTTCATCGGCGTCCAGCTCGAGCCGTTGTCCATGCTCTCGAAGACGCCGGCATCGGTCCCCGCATGAACGGTCGACGCCGAGGCCGGATCGAACAGAAGTGCATAAATCCCGGTGGCCGTGAGACCGTTGGCCACCGGCGTCCAGCTCACGCCGCCGTCGGTCGATTTGTAGAGGCCGGCGTCGGTGCCCGCAAACAAGGTGGAGCTCGAGGACGGCAGGAAAGCCAGCGCGAAGACTCTCCGGGTTGCAAGCGCGCCATTGGTGACCCATTCGTCTCCGTTGCCTCCTCGCACCTGGTCCCCATAGACCCCGGCGTCCGTACCGACGAGGACCGTCGCCGAAGTCGTCGGATCGACCGCGATGGCGTTGAAAATCGGAAGGGAGGCATTCGAGAAGCCGTACTGGTTGAAAGTCGTTCCGGCGTCGATGCTCTTCTGGGCAAAGCCTGTGAGCTGATTCGAGGGGCCCGCGCCCCCCGCCGCATAGATGATCGAGGGCGTTCTCGGATCGATCGTGAGGGCGAAGGCGATGACGTCCACCGTCTGGGTCCACGTCGCGCCGCCATCGGTGCTCAAGAAGCCCCCGGCTCCCGTTCCCGCGAGAACCGCCGATGACCCCGCCAGCACTGCGAGCGAGAAGACGCGTGGATCGACGGCCAGAGTCAGGACAATGCCGCCCTCAGGTCCGATGCTCACCCACTGGCCGGGTCCCGTTTGAGCGAAGACACCGACCGCGGACGCCGCGAGCATTGCGCCAGCGACCAGCGTCCAGCGTCCGGGCCACCGAAGACTGAGCCATCGCCTGGATTCCGGCCCTCTAGCCTATGTCAGGGAAGGGGAGGAGCGACGTGCCTTTCACCACCTCGTGGCTCGCGGCGTCGACCGCGATCGCGGACTTGAAATCGCGATCGCTCGAGGTCTGCTCCCATCCCCCCTACCCTCCAGCCGTCAACCGGCCATCGAGCATCAGACCAGCATCAGGACTGACCCCGGCTTCGGCGGCGGCGAGACACGGCGCGGGCGAGGTTCGCGATGGACTCGTTCGCAAGGTGCCTTTCGAGCTGGGTCCGGGCCGCCTTCCAGGCCGCGTGGACCGGGCAAGGGGCCGTGTCCGAGCATTCCGCGAGACCGAGCAGGCAGCGCTTCCAGAGTCCGGAGCCATCAATCGCGCGGATGACGTCCAGAACGGAGATGCCGGAAGCATCGCGTGCCAGGCGGAGGGCCCCGGAGCGGCCGCGCTGCGACACGAGGCCCGCCAGCCGCAGGAAGGAAATCAGCTGCGTGAGGGTCGGAAGGGCGAGGCCTGTTTCCTCGGCGACTCCCCGGAGGTTCCGGCCCGAGCTCGGACGCCGCAGCGAGGCCGCGGCGAGCCTTTCCATCACGCGCAGCGCGTTCTGGGAGTTGCGTGAAAAAAGGGGCGACCGAAGCAGCTCGGCGGGGTCCGCCCGCCTCCGTTCCCGGCCCTTCGCCGCCACGGCCACGACGTTAGCACGTGAGGCGATTCTCGCGATCGCCCGGCCGCTAACGGGGTTGGCCGCGAGATCGGAAAGTCAGGACGGACCCGGCTCGTCCGGATTCCCGGTCGGGAACTGTCGGAAGCCGGTGCCCACGCCAACCCGGCAAGTCAGGACCCCTTCGACTCGCTCGGGGCCAGGAGGAACACAGCCCCACCGTCCTGCGTACAGTTAGGTGGAGGGTTCCTCGCATGCGCAGCTTCTTTCTCTTCCTGGGCCTCGCCGCCCTCCTGGCCGAGCCCTGCCTTGCCCAGGGCAAGATCGAGGCGAACGACATCGTGAACCACCCGTTTTCCTTCGATTTCGCCCCCCAGGGCCGGCTCGACCTGCGTGTCCGATCCGGCGACGTCCGTGTGGTCGGCACCGACCAGGGCAAGATCTCGGTCGAACTCTCCGGCAGCAAGGTTGACGACTCCCACACCCGCAATCTGAGAGTCGTCTTCAAAAGAAAGGACGGCCAGGCCCAAATGCGGATTTCCGGTGGGCCGAATAACGGCCTCACCATCACCATCAGAATCCCGGAGAAAACGGATCTGCGGGCCCGAATCCCCTTCGGCGAAGTCGTCGTCGAGAACGTCTCGGGCAGCAAAGACGTCTCGCTGCACGCCGGGGACCTGACCGTCGAAGTCGGCGACCGGGCGGCGTACTCGCGCGTCGATGCGTCCGTATTCACCGGGGATGTGGACGCCGCTGCCTTCGACGAATCCCATGGAGGCCTGTTGCGTTCGTTCCACCACGACGGACCGGGCAAATATCGCCTGCACGCCCACGTCGGCGCCGGTCAGGTCACTCTTCGGTAGCGTGAGTCTCGATTCGTCGTTTCAGGCCGGTGCCGCCGGGGCCGACCGTTTGGCCTCCGCCAATGAGCTTCGCCCCCCTTCCCGTCCCGACGGAGGATCGCGTCCTCGAAACCATCGCGCGCGACGCCGAATTTCCGCCATCGTGCGGCGCACGGAATGGCGAAATCGCCACGACTGACCCTCGGCAGGAATATGATCGAGAAGGGAACCGAGGCGATGGTGGGAATCGAGGGGAAGCCATCGATGGGTCACCGGGCTGGGCGCGCTCGCGGTCTCGAGCGGGGAGGATGCCGTCGCTTCCGACGTGAAGGCTCTGCAGGGGCGGGGACGCTGACTGGAGTACCGACCGCAACGGCCTGAAGGAGAGAGCAATGAGCGAAGCCACCCGTCTCAAGTATCTGAGCGCCGTGCTGGTTGTGGTCGGCGTCATCTTCATCGCAGGGATTTACCTGCTCATGATCGTCTGGCCTTCCGGCTGGACGTGGCACACGGGCCATTCGGACTACCCCCCGATGATCTTGGGGATTTACGCGACTCTTGGCGTATTTCTCCTGATCGCGGCCCGGAATCCACTCAATCACCTGAGCCTGATTCGGTTCACCGCCTGGTCGAGCCTCGTTCATGCCGGAATCATGACCGTTCAGGCATTCGCGAACTCGGCAAATCATGGCCATCTATTGGGCGACGTGCCGGCGCTCTTCATCGTCGGAGCCGCCCTGCTAGTTCTGGCTCCCAGAGGCGAGGGTCGGTCTTGATCTGCTGACTTCCGCGCGGACGGACGTCGTTGTCCGGGGCGGCCCGACCCGCTTCAGGCCGCGGGCCGGGACGCGGGCAGGAAGCTCATCGCGATCAAGCGGCTCCGCGAGAAGGGACACCGCATCACGCTTCTAAGCGAGATGCAGTTCTGGCGGATGGCCGGCCGCAAGGGGACCTGACACCGACATCCGGCTCCGCGACCAGAGTGGCTCTACCGCCTTTTGCGGAAGTGGTCATTGTCTCCGCCGGGTGAGGGATCGAGACTTTCGCTCCGGAGGGCTTTCTTGACACCTCGCGTCAGACGCTCCGTCGCCGTAATCGCCTTCGCCGCAGCCGCTCTGCTCACCTCAGGCGGCGCCCCGTCGCGGGCGACTCCGGAAGCACCTGGCGCGCCCAGGCCTACCCCGGCGTTGGCACCGTTGCGCGACGGGCAACGCGACTTCGACTTCCTTCTCGGCGAGTGGAAGTACCACCTGAAGCGACTCCAGAATCCCTTGACCGGCTCGACGACCTGGATCGAGTTCGATGGCACCGGCGTCTGCCGCCCGATCTGGAACGGCAACGCCCAGATCGACGAGCTCGACGTCGACGGCCCGACCGGCCACATCCAGGGCCTCACGCTGCGCCTCTACGATCCTCCGTCCCGGCAGTGGAGCCTCCACTGGGCAAGCGCAGCCGACGGAACGCTGGGCGTGCCGACCGTCGGCTCCTTCAAGGACGGGCGCGGCGAGTTCTACGACATGGAGACCTACAAAGGCCGAACGATCCTCGTGCGCTACCTCTGGACGGCAATGACGTCTGCCTCGCCCCACTTCGAGCAATCGTTCTCCGATGACGGCGGAAGGACCTGGGAGGTCAACTGGATCACCGATCAGGTCCGCGTCAAGGGGTAGGCGGGTACCCCGGAACTTGCCGATGAGCGCGGATCGCTCCGAATCGCCGAGCGACGTAGTAGATTCCCCGCCGATGACCGACGACGCGGCGGAGCGAGCTCGAAGCGCCCGCCGCGCCATCGTCTGGGCCTGGCTCTCCTGTGGCGTCCTCGACATCACTTCCGCGATCATCATCTCGATCGCGTACGGCAGTACGCCGATTCGCATGCTCCAGGGCATCGCCGGCGCGGTGCTGGGCCCGCTGACATTCGACTGGGGATTCGCGACGGCAACGATGGGTCTCGCGATGCATTTCCTCGTCGCCTTGACCGCGACGCTCGTCTTCTACGGGCTCTCCCGCCGGATCCCCGCGATGGTCGAGCGCCCTGTCGTGAGCGGGATTCTCTTCGGCGTGTTCTGGCTCCTCGTCATGTACCGGGGAGTCATTCCGCTGCTCGCGACGCTGCGGCCCCTCTACCTCGCCGGCGTCGTCAAGCGGCCTCTGCCGGCCCTCTGGCCGCTGCCCCTCCTCGTCCACATGACCTGCGTCGGCCTGCCAATTGCGTTCTCCGTCAGCCGCTTCGGTCCCGAGCGTCGAGTTCCGTCTTGACCCGCTGACGCGCGCCCCCCCGGCGGTGCGGCTCACGACAATCCGGCTGGAGAAGACCCGGCCGCGCGACCAGTCCGGACGGGCTCCGTCCTCTCCGATCAGTTCTGCCGAGCCACCCCGTCCCGTGCCTCCCTGAGCGCGGGCTCTCGTGTTCCGCCCTCGGCAACTTCGAGAAGTTCCTCGTAGAAGGCGCGCGCCCGCGATTGGTCACCGAGCGCACGTTCCGCGCGTGCGGCGCCCAGCAGTCCGTTGAAGCGCCTCGGATAGTTCTCCATTGACCGCTGGTACGCCGCGAGCGCGTCCGCAGGCCGCTTCTGCTCCATCAGGAGGTCTCCCAGGAGCTCGTCGGCCGGCTGCGTCGGTCCCGGCGTGACGGCGGGCTTCGGGGTCGAGGCCTCCAGCTCGGCGGCCTCGCGCATCAGCGCCAGACTGGATGTCTCCTGCCGATCGACGTGGGCGAGCCAGGCGCTCAGCTCGAGATGGAGAATTCGGATGTTCCGCGTAAACAGCTCTTCCCCCGCCTTTCGGCTCGCGGCTTCGAGCTCTTCGAGGTGTCCCACCGCTGCTCGAGCCTCGCCGACTCTGCCCACGTGCGCCGCTCCCAGGCCCCGCGCGAACCATGCGATGGCTTCCGGCCACGCGAAACGGTCCCAGTCGAGGACGGCGGGCTCGCGCGGAACCAGCCGCGCAGCCTCGTCCCAATCGCGGCGTTCGAGGGCGTAGCGGGCCTGAGTGGACGCGAGGTGGAAGGCCGTCTTGAAGCTGGGCTCCAGTCGAGGGGTGACGAGCAGGCGCTTCAACTGCACGGCCGCTCGGTCGTCCGCCCCTTTCTGGAGATACGCGTAGATCAGATATTCAATCGCGTGAGGAAACTCGTCCCAGACGAGCTCTCCGTGGGCCCCCGCGGGGTACTTCAGCGCGGCCTCCGCGGCTCGCAGGTTTCCTCGGATCACTCCGTCCCAGTCTCCGAGACGGGTATAGATGTGGGTCGGCATGTGAAGCGCGTGCGGATTGTCGGGCGCGAGGGTTTCGTACTTGCGCGTGATCTCCAGCTCTTCCTTTTGGCGACCCTGCACATCGTTGGCATGAATCAGGTAATGCATGGCGCCCGGGTGGTCGGGATTGTGGCCATACACGCGGAGAAGGATTTCGGCAGCCCGGTCGCTATGCGCCCGCGCTCCGGAAAGGCTGTCCGATGGGGCGGTGGCGAGATAGGCCAGAGCGTAGAACGTGGCGGCCTCGTCGTCGTCGGGGAAAGACTCATGGACCCTTTCCATCGCTTTCTCCCACCGGCGGATGCGGAGCCAGTAATCCGACGATGCCGGTTCGAGAAAGAACGCCTCTGCCGCGGCCACGTAGAGCCGTTCCCGCTCCGTCGGAGGGTGCAGGGCCTTGGCCTTCTCGGCGGCCCTCCATCCCTGCTCGAGCTCTTCGGGCCCCGGCCGGGTCGGCCAGAGCGGATGGAAGAGGGTCATTGCAATGCCCCATTGCGCCATCGCGCACCGGGGATCAATCGTCGCAACCCGACGAAATGCCTCCGCCGCACGTGGATACGTCATGTGATGCAGGAGGGCCACTGCCCGGTTGAATTCCGCCTGTGCTTGTGCCGAGCAGCTGACGGGAAATTGGACCGTGCCCAGGGAGTGGCCGGCGTGTTGTTCGCCCCGGGCTCTGCTTTCGCCCGCGAGGCCCCCGAGCAGGACGGCAATCAGACTACCGGCGATCTGCGGCAGCACAGGGCGACGCGTGCGCCCCGCTTGCAACGCGTGGACAGGGTTGTGCCGAGCCGTGGCGGCGAGGCGAGCGCCATCGTTCATGACGGCGTGTTGGGCACCGGGACGCAGCCGAGCAACGAAATTCTTCCTGAACATCCGCCTCTTTCCTATCCGCCTGTCTCGGTCGATCTTCCCGGACACAAACCACCTGCCGCGCGCCCGAGCGCGGCACCAGTGATTCTCATCCAACCGCATATCCGTTGCCGCACCTCGGCTCCACCGGATGGCTGGCCGGCCGTCGCCCACCGGCTAACCCCAATCGGCTCAATCCTGAGCGCGAGCGACCGCAGCCGGGAACACGGTCCCGCCATCCTGCGTACAGTTGGATGGAGGCCGTTTGCATGCGCAGCTTCCTTCTCTTCCCGTGCCTTGTCGCCCTTCTGGCCGAGCCTTGCCTGGCCGAGAAGAAAATCGAGGCCACCGACATCGTGAACCACCCGTTTTCCGTCGATTTCGCCCCTCACGGCCGGCTCGCCCTGCGCGTCCGATCGGGAGACGTCCGTGTCGTCGGCACGGACGACGACGCAATCTCCGTCGACCTCTCCGGCAGCAAGATTCATGATGCCCGCACTCGCGACGTGAAAGTCGTCTTCGAACGGAAGGACGGCGGCGCCCGGATGCGCATTTCCGGCGGCCCGAAGAACGGCCTCACGATCACCGTCAGAATCCCGGCGACGACCGATCTGCGGGCCCGCATTCCCTTCGGCGAAGTCGTCGTCGAGAACATCTCGGGCGACAAGGATGTCTCGCTGCACGCCGGGGAGCTCGTCGTCGACGTTGGCGACCCGGCAGCCTACTCCCGCGTCGACGCATCCGTGTTGACCGGAGAGGTGGACGCCGCCGCCTTCGATGAATCCCGTGGGGGCCTGTTCCGGTCGTTCCACCACGACGGACCGGGCAGATATCGCCTTTACGCCCACGTCGGCGCCGGCCAGCTCACCCTGCGGTAGCGAAACGGTCGGCGAATCCGTCTCGACTCCGTGAAACCGGCCTGATCCTGCCGTGCCGGGTCGACCCTTCCGGCCGTTCGACAGCGAGGCGGGATCGAACTGACCTCGGTTGCTCTGGAGCAGGCGTCGGACTTAGCATCGGACCCAGGCACTGAGGAGGATCCAGCCATGAAGAAGACAGCACGCGGCGCGCGGAAATCGGCGATGAGTAAGTTCGTGCCTTTCAACAGAAAGGTTGTCGACGTCACCAGATTCAAGCCGGATCTCTCACCGAAGAGGCTGGCGGCGTTGTTCGGGTTTCCCAAGGGGCTGGAACTGTCCTTTCTGACCATCGACACTCTCGGCGTCACCAAGACTGTCGGAAAGGGCCGCACCAATCTCACGTTCATCAGGCCGGTTATCGTTCAGGCGGACGCCGCGACCCCCTTTGCGAACTTCGACCGGCAGGTCTCTCCTTCGGGCAACCCGGCCATTTCGATGCATTTCGAGCCCAAGTCCTACGGGATCACGGCAGTCACGAGTTTCCTGATGGTCTTTGCGATCCAGTGCTTCGGCTCGACCACATTCAATGTCGGCGGCTTCGCCGGTACCGGAACTCTGCAGGGTGCAGGCACGAAGACCCTCAATGGCACCGTCGCCGTGTCGCTGGGGTTCAATAATGTGCCAGCCTCGCAGCAGACCCATGGCTTTCTGGAGCAGACGGCGGGCGCGCCGTGGAACTTCTTCTCCGTTCGAGCGCGTTTCCCG
Organism: uncultured Acidobacteriota bacterium; assembly: GCA_963801275.1. Lineage (GTDB taxonomy): Bacteria > Acidobacteriota > Thermoanaerobaculia > UBA5066 > Gp7-AA6 > DATBFU01. The sequence continues at coordinate 1,827,216 of CAWDEF010000001.1, forward strand.
TTTCCGGTCATCATCCAGGCCTGACGGGAGGTTGGACCTGGTCCTCTGATCTCGGTTCCCGGTCCTCCGCGCGCGCGCCGCCACGCGACCTCGGATGCGCGGCGGAGGTGTTTCCGCCTCCGATCGCTGGAATCAGCGAATCAGGACGGACCCCCTTCAGTTCGGGAAGTGGAGGCCGAGCGCTCTCGCCAGAAAGGCCGCCACCTCCCCCCGCGTCACCGTGCCGTTGACGCAGTAGTTGCCGCCCCCGCAGCCGGATGTAATGCCCGCCGCCGCGAGGGCCTCGACCGCGCGGAAATACGTGTGGTTCGTCGGAACGTCAGCGAAGGTCGCCGTCGCGGGAGCCGGGCTGACCTGAAGCCGGTAGTAGACGTTGACCTGGCGAAACTGAAGAGAATCGTCCGGCTGCTGCAGCACGACGCGCACGAAGTAGACGTTGGCGATCTTGTCCACGACGAGGCCGTCGCCGGAAATGTCGCTCGTCACGTAGCCGTTGAACGGCGCACCCGACGTTCCGCTGCTCATGACCGTCCCGTACCCGCTGCAGCCAAAAAGTAAGGCGACCCCTGTGCAGACGCCTAGCACGGAACCGACCTCCTTCGTGTCGTTGGCGTCATAAACGGCCACCTCGAACTTGTCGATGAGTGCTCCTGCAGGGAGGTTCAGAGGACAGTCCACGGCGCCTGGCCCCGACGTACTGTGGAAGTAGCCATTGATGTCGGCGTCCACAGTCGTCGAAGCGATGGGCGCACAGCCGGCCGCCAGTACCTGATAGAGCGTCTCCGCCATCGTGCCGAACGCCCGCGGCTCGGCCGGCGTGGCCGCGGGAACACGGATGAGGCCGATCGCTGGATCCAATGATTGTGCCAGAACGGAGGGAGCGCACAGGATAGCGAGGATCGAGACGGCAAGGACCGCGAGGGTGCGGGAACCGGCGATTCGGTGCATACTGTCCTCCCAGAAGGTGTTGCGGGTCGGCGCAACTCCGTTGAAGAAAATTCTCCCACACGCGCAACGCACGATCGTGCGGCGACACCGCGCGAGACTGCGGGCCTGGAACCGACGCGATTCTCCTTCGTCTTGGCCACGATTCAGCCAGGACATGGACTCGACGAAGTGGACCGCCTTCCCGGCGTCTTTGCGCGGTCTCCCGGCAAACGAATCGGGCCTGGAGTGTCAGGACTGACCCAGCTCGCCTCGATTCTCGGTCAAGAACGTACGGAAGCCGGTCCCTGGGGGCGTCCTGCCGAGTTGCCGCAGCATGTGGACCACCTGGCCGCGGTGATGAGTCGAGTGATTCACGGCGTGCTGGATGAGCTCACCCAGAACGTACGAGTCTTCGTCGACGGAGCGAGGCGCACGGAGCGTCTCGTCGGTCAGCTCGCGCGAAAAAGCGGCCTTCTCCTCTTCGAGGCTCTTCCAGCTGGCCACGATCGACGCAAGATCCGGAAAGTCCGCTGGCGAGAGATCGGGACCAAACGATCCCTCCCGCCAGAACCGGAGCCAGCCGCGTTCTCCCCAGAGGAGATGGCGCAGGGTCCCGTTGATCGAGGCGAAGCTCCCGCGAAGATCCCGGTCCAGGTCCTCGGCCGAGAGTTCTCCTGCCGCCTCGAGCAGGCGCCGATTGGCCCAGCGGTTGTAGGCAAGAAGCGCCTGAAACTCCTGAGTGTTCACGCCAACCTCCGTTTTTCAACCCCTACAAGAACACGCGGGGTGCGGACTCCCTGCCCGCTGGCGACTCTTGCGAGCCTGGCAGGTCAAGACTGACCTTCTCGACTCGCGCCGAGGACCCGGCGAATCCCCGCGATCCCCGGAGGGAGGATCGCGGTGTACAAGTCCGGGAAAAATGTCGCCTCGGCCTGGTCCCCTGGGCGCTCCAGAACGCCCGCGCCACCGCGAAATCAGAAAATCAGGATCGACCCTTTTCGGCGGCGATCGTGATCTTGAACCCATCTGGGTCCTTCAGGGAGATGTCGCGCACGCCCCAGGGCTGGTCCATTGGCCCATGGTCGAGGGTGCCGCCTCGAGCCTTGATCCCCTGCGCGAGGGCGTCGATGTTCTTCTTCGTCATGCAGAACATCCGGAAACCCTCGCCCTTTTTCCGGTCCCGTCCTTTCTTCCAGTCGTCCTGCCCGATCATGAACGACACGTCCCCGGCCTTCAGGGAGACGCCGACGACCTTGCCTTCCTGGTCCCACGTCTCCTCGACGCCGAATCCGAGAACGTCGCGGTACCAGGCAAGGCTCTCTTGCAGATCGTTGACCGTGAAGCTCGGCGAGGACGACATCAACGCCAGGGCTCCGTTTCCCTTGCGGGATCTCGCGGGCGCAGCCTCGGCCTTGCGGGGAGATTTCTTTCTTGCAGGAGCTGTTTTCGCTTTCTTCTTTGCAGCCATGTCTTGCCTCCAGGCGGAGGAGATTATGACCGGCGAAGCTCCCAGTCAAAGACATGCTCTTCCGGGGGTCAGTTCCGATGTGCCGACTTCCCCTCCCGACGGTTCCCCGCGGTAGTCCGAATCCGCGCCGATCGCCCGCCGCCGTCGCCCCGACCCGGTCCTGCCCTATTTCGCGCCGTCGTCCCACATGTGGCGGGAGATCCGCCAGGACCCGTCCGGCATCTTTCTCATCACATTGAGGTACGTGCCCGGGTGGCCGGAGCGCTTCGTCGCGCCCTTCTCGACCGTGGTCCACGCGACGTCGTCCCGCCCGTAAACGTGCGCGATCCGGCAATCCCCCTGAAGGCCTTCGGTCGTGATCTCGAGTTTCGTGATCGCGGTGGGAGGAGCCTCGGGCGGCCACCAGTAGCTCTGGATGGCCGCGATCCCCACCACGGGCACGGCTCCATGCGCGGGCAGGAGCACCGCGTCGGGCGTGAACGTCTCGAGGACCCCCTTTTCGTCGCCGCGCAGCCAGGACGTCCGGTAGGCCTCGATGACGCCCCGAATCGCCGCGGCGTCGCGCTCCGAGAGCGTCGCCTCGCACTCCGGGGATTCGGGTCGCGCGGCCGCGCCCGCCAGCAGAAGCAGCGGCGCGATCGCGAGGGATCGGAGGAGAGAAGGCAGATGTCGTTGCACGGTCGGCCTCCACGTGTCGTGGGTCCCTACGTCCGGGGAGAGGAATTGTTCAGGCCTCGAAGCAATCCCTCGACTGAATCGCTGAAATCAGCCCTGATCGGGTGCTCCAACCCCCATCTCGACCCAGTCGAGTTCCTCCTCGAGCCGGTGGAAGGCATCGTCGCCGATGTCGTCCCGGGTTCTCATGTCGATGACGGCGCGCCGGGCCGCGCCCAGAGCGCGCCGGTGGATCTCCTCGTGCGTCGACCCCGGGACCCCCGGCCCTTCCGCGTCCGCGCCCCAGCGCTTCCGGTGCGCCGTGAACTCCTGCCGGACCGCCTCCGCCGCGGGCGAGTCGTCTCCGTCGATCGACGACAGCGCGGCCTCGACGGCGCGCTCACGCGCCGCGTCCACCTCCCGTCCGACGGGATCGTCGTCCTCGAGGCGGAGCACCCGGATGAGGGGCTTCAACGTCAGCCCCTGCATGACGAGCGTGCCGATGACGACCGCGAAGGCGGTCACCACGATCAAGCCCCGGAACGGAAACGCCCCGCGGTCCCCGCCTACGGGCAACGCGAGCGCCGCCGCGAGCGTGATGATCCCCCGCATGCCCGCCCACGAAACCACCAGACCGCCGGCGAACGTCGGGGGCTGCTGCCCGGGCCGCGTCGGATGGAACCCGAAGCGGCGGTTCTTCCACAGGACGACGGCGCTGTGCAGGAGCACCCAGACGATCCGCGCCACGATCACCGTTACGAGAACCAGGCCGGCGACGCTGAGATACCGAATTCGCACGTCGGGATCGAGGTCCGCCAGGATGGGACGGATCTGCAGGCCGATGAATGCGAACGCGAGGACGTTCAGTAGGAAGACCGAGGTCTCCCAGACCGCGTACGACGGCAGCCTCAGTCTCGCGGGCGTTCGCTCCGGTGCCGACCGCGCGGCCGTAATGGCAAAGCAGACAGTCGTCAGGACGCTCGAGAGACCGAGCCGGTCCGCGAGGATCCAGACGCCGAACGTCGTGATGAACTGCAGAATGATGGCCGTCGGCGCGTCGCGCACGCGGCCCGTCAGCCACAGGACAGATCGCGCGAGCAGGATTCCGGTGAGGACGCTGCCGGCGACGACGAGCAGGAGTGTCGGCGCCAGGCTCCCGATCGAAAACGAGCTCATCGCGATGGCTCCGACGGCCAGCCGGTAGATCAGAAGCGCGCTCGCGTCGTTCAAGAGGCTTTCACCCGAGAGGATCGTCAGGATCCGATGCGGCGGCCGGAGCTGCTTCAGGACCGCCGTCGCCGCGGCAGCATCCGGCGGCGACACGATCGCCCCGAGCGCGACAGCCGCCGCCCAGGGCATCGCCGGCACGACCGCCCGCGCGACGACGGCGACCGCGGCCGTCGTCAGGACGACGCTCACCACGGCGAGACTCGTCACCGGAACCCAGAGGTCCTTCAAATCTCGAGGCGACGAGTCGAAGGCCGCGTCCAGCAGCACTGGCGCGACGAAGAGCGCCAGTGCCACCTCGGGATCGATCGAGAACACGGGCGCGCCCGGGACGAACGCGAGGACCGCTCCGCCGAGCGCGAGAAAGGCGGGATAGGGCGCACCGACCCGCCTCGCGACGGCGGCCAGGAGGAGCGCGACGAGCAGGATGCCCAAGAGCGCTTCGAAGCCCGTCATGAGGAGGAAGACTACAGTCAGGAGCCTCGGAAGGGCGGCCCCCGAGGAACCTGCCACCCCCGACGCCACAAGTCAGCAAATCAAGACTGCCCCAGCCACAATATCCGCCCCCTCATCCGTCTACGACACACGAGAGCGGCGCTGCGTAATGTCCTCGCAGCGACCCTCCTTCCCGGTGCCTCGAGATTCCCCGACCCCCTCCCGGACGTGGGCATCCGAACCCCTCGTCCCCGCGAAGTCAGCGATCAAGACCGGTCCTCAACCATTCCCCTTCGTCCCGCCGGCCGAGGCGGCCTCCTCTTGCCTTCCCTATGTCATTCTCCAGGAGCGAGACTCTGATCCTCGAGACGTTCCGGAGGGCTTTCTCAGAGCAAACCGGTCGATTTCGGAGAATCACGTCTGCCCCCTTCTTCCCCGCCCCCCGCACGGAGCCCCAGGGTGAGGGACCTGCATCGAGTCATCCGCGGACTCCTCGACCCCGAATCGCCTAAGATTCCCCCCTCTTCTGGAGGTGAGTGGAATGGAGAGGATCTCTGCGCGCTGGCGGTCCCTGGCAGTGCTCGTCGTGGCCGGGTTGGCGGCATTGGGAGCGGCTCCGAACGCCCCCGACGATCCGTTCCTGTGGCTCGAAGACGTGCACGGGGACAAGGCCATGGCCTGGGTCAAGGAGCAGAACGCGCGAACGACGAAGGTCCTGGAGGCCCGGCCGGAGTACGAGCCGATCTCCAAGCGCACGCTCGAGATCCTCGACTCGAAGGAAAAGATCCCGACGCCGAATCTTCTCGGCGAGGCGATCTACAACTTCTGGAAGGACGACGCCCACGAGCGGGGGATCTGGCGGCGCACCACGCTGCCCTCCTACCGCACGGCGGATCCGCAGTGGGAGACGGTCCTCGACGTGGACGCGCTCGCGAAGGCCGAAGGTAAGGACTGGGTCTTCCATGGAGCAGACTGCCTGCCGCCCGCTTTCGAGCGGTGCATGATCGCGCTGTCGAGTGGCGGATCGGACGCCGCCGTGTACCGCGAGTTCGACACGAAGGCCAGGGACTTCGTGCCGAACGGATTTTCGCTGCCGGAGGCCAAGTCGAGTGTCTCCTGGCATGACGTCGACACGCTCTGGGTCGGTACGGATTTCGGTCCGGGATCGCTGACCTCGTCCGGCTATCCCCGGATCGTGAAGCTCTGGAAGCGCGGAACGCCGCTCTCGGAGGCGAAGACGATCTTCGAGGGCAAAACGGAAGACGTCGCCTCGGCCGGACGAAGCGAGATCCTGAGCGACGGCCGCTACGATCTGGTCACGCGCGTGCCCGCGTTCTTTCGCCAGGAGATTTTCCTGCGCGTCGGCGACCGGCTCGTCAAGCTGGAGGTCCCGGAAGATTGCAATCCGCGCGCCCTCTTCCACGGCCGGCTCCTGTTCTCCCTGCGAACCGACTGGGCCGTCGGCGACAAGACCTATCGCGAAGGGACGCTTCTCGCCGCCAACGTGGACGATCTCGTGAAGGGAGAACGAAAGCTCGAGGTCCTCTTCGAGCCGAGCGCGCGCGTGTCGCTCGCGACCGTCGACCGCACGCGCGACCGAGTGCTCCTCCGGACGCTCGACAACGTCAAGAGCCGCCTCACGACGTTGTCTCCGGAGGGCGATGCGTGGAGACGGTCCGAAGTGCCGACGCCCGGCCTCGGCACCGCGTACCTTTCGGCCACGAGCGACCTGTCGGAAACCTTCTTCTTCACGTACGAGGACTTCACGACCCCCGATTCGCTCTGGGTGACCGAGAAGGGCGGTCCGCCCGAGAAGATCAAGACGATGCCGGCCTTCTTCGACGCGGCCGGGATGACGACCGAGCAACTCGAGGCCACGTCGAAGGACGGCACGAAGATCCCTTACTTCGTGGTGCGGCCCAAGGGAGCGGAGACCGACGGAACGGCTCCGACACTTCTTCATGCCTACGGCGGCTTCGAGGTCTCCTCGGTCCCCATCTACAGCGGAGTCATGGGATCCGCATGGCTCTCCCGCGGAGGCGTGTACGTGCTCGCAAACATCCGCGGCGGCGGAGAGTTCGGTCCGGCCTGGCACAAAGCCGCGGTCAAGGAGAAGCACATCCACAACTTCGAGGATTTCTCCGCGGTCGCGCGGGACCTGATCGCGCGCAAGATCACCTCGCCCCGCCATCTCGGGATCGTGGGCGGCTCCCAGGGCGGCCTGCTCGTCGGCGGCACCTTCGTTCTCTACCCCGAGCTCTTTCACGCCGTCGTCGCGCAGGTGCCGCTTGCCGACATGCGCCGGTTCAACCATCTGCTCGCCGGCGCAAGCTGGATGGCGGAGTACGGCGACCCCGACAGGCCCGAGGACTGGGCGTACATGAAGACCTGGTCTCCCTACCAGCTCCTCACGAAGGCCGCGAAGTACCCGACGCCGTTCTTCTGGACGAATACGCGCGACGACCGCGTGCACCCGGCCCACGCGCGCAAGATGGTGGCGAAGCTCGAAGCCCTGGGACATCCGGTCTACTACTTCGAGAACACCGAGGGCGGCCACGGAAGCGGCGCCGTCAACAAGCAGACCGCGATGGTCACGGGACTGCAGTACGCGTACCTGTGGATGATGCTGCGGTGAGCTGAGGAGAGAGGCAATGCGCCGTCGTCCCGGCATTCATCGCGTACAAGCTCGGGATCCCTCGTCGCAGACTCGTCGGGATGGCGGCCGCCAGGGACTCAACGGGCCCCCTCACCCCAACCCTCTCCCGCCGGGAGAGGGGCCTTCTTTTTCCCCTCGCCCCCGTCTTCGGGGGCGAGGGCCAGGCGCCGTCATCCCGAGCAATAGCGAGGGATACCGGACTCGGCGGGCCTTGAATCAAACAGGATCTTGGCGAGCCAGCCCCTCCTACCACCCGATCCCGTAGTCCTCGCCGTGGTCGCTCGAGGCGCCCCAGAAGGTGCCGTGCGCCTGATCGATCAGGATTGCGTTGATGGGGCCGCTCGTCTTGGGAACGACCTGGAGCTTGTAGCCCATCTTGACGAGCTCCTCTCGAACGTAGGGCGGAAGGCTCGGGTGAATCTCCATCACGCCCGGCTCTGACTCGTGCGCGCCGAAAGAGCTGTGCATCTGGTAGCTGTTGATGTTGGGCGCCTCGGTGGCTTCCTGCGGGGTCATGCCGAACTCGACGACGTCCAGGAAGAACTGCAGGAGGTTCTGGTCCTGACTGTCGCCGCCCTGGACGGAGAAGCAGAGGTAGGGCCTGCCGTTCTTCAGCGCGATCGTCGGCGTCAGGGTGACGCGGGGACGCTTGCCGGGCTCGACGACGTTGTAGGGGTCTTCGGCGCGGTCCAAGACGAAGCTCTGCATGCGCTGGCTCATGCCGACGCCGGTCTTGCCGGCGACGACGGCGGGGACCCAGCCGCCGGAGGGCGTCACGGAGACGACCCATCCCTCGGCGTCCGCGGCCTCGACGGAAGTCGTGCCGGCGTAGAACTCCTCCTCGAACGTCGCCGGGAGGAAGCCCGTTCGCCGCAGCTCCTCGATGGACGCAGAGTTCTGCATGCCGCCGGCGCCCTCGCCCTTGGGTGGCGGGGGCCACTTGGCGAGCAGATCCGCATACGGGTTCGTCGCGTTCATGAAGGGGTACGGATCGCCGGGCTTGACGTTCGGATCGTTCTTCGCCCAGTCGATCGTCTTCTTGCGCGCCTGCGCGTACTCCTTCGACAGCAGGCCCGCGCGCGGCGGCGCCGGCTGGAAGGAAGGGTCGCCGTAGTAGAAGTCGCGGTCGGCGAAGGCGAGATTCATCACCTGGTAGAGGGTGTGGATGTAACGCGCGCTGTTGTAGCCCATCGCCTTGAGATCCATGCCCTCGAGCAGGTTCAGGGACTGCAGCATCGCAGGGCCCTGGGTCCAGACGTCGAGCTTGTAGACGTCGATGTCCTTGTACGACGTCTTGACCGGTTCCTCGATCTTGACCTTCCAATTCGCCAGGTCCGCGAGCGTGTGGAGGCCGCCGACCGCCTGTGAGCCGCGCACGAACTCCTTTGCGATGTCGCCTCGGTAGAAGCGGTCGTAGGCAGCCATGACGGCGTCGTGGCGGTTCTTGCCCGCCTTCCTCGCCGCCGCCTCGGCCTCGACGAGCTTGCGGAGCGTGGCGGCAAGATCCGGCTGCCGGAAGATCTCCCCCGCGTCGGGCGGCTCGTCGCCCGGATGGGGCAGCAAAATCCGGCGCGAGTCCGGCCACTTCAGGAGCCGACTGCGCTGGCGGCGGATCGTGTTGACCAGCTGCTGCTCGATCGGGTAACCGTCGGCCATATCGATGGCGGGAGCCAGATCCTCGGCGAGCGAGAGCCTTCCGTACTCGGCGACCATGACCATGATGCCGCCGGGCGTGCCGGGGGTGACGGCGGCGAGCGGACCGAACTCGGGCGGATAGGGCATGCCCTTCGAGTGGAAGAACTCGGGCGTGGCTCCCGTCGGCGCGACACCCAGGGCGTTGATGCCGATGACCTTGCCGGCCTTGGGGTCGTAGATCAGCGCCTGCGTCTCGCCGCCCCAGGAGAGCGTGTCCCACATCGTGCAGGCCGCGGCGATCATCGCAGCCGCCGCGTCCACGGCGTTGCCGCCCCTCTCGAAGATCATCGCGCCGGCCGTGGCCGCGAGCGGCTTGCCCGTCACGGCCATCCACTTCTTGCCGTGAAGCGGTGGCTTGTTCGTCGCCGCCAGCATGACCGCGGCGGTCGCCGCGAGCCCGACCGCCGCCGCCAGGGCCCCGAGCTTCTTCGCCATTGCCTGCCTCCAGCGCGAAGAGTATCCCGGGCCGCTCCAGAGGCGGGGTCAGTCCTGATTTCTGATTTCACGAGCCGACCCGTCCTCGGGTCGTCCTGAGCGACGGGCTCAGAAGCTACGACCGTCCCCTCTTCGGCCGGCGGAATGCCCTCAATTTGCCGCTGCCCTCACCCGCCGCAGTAGGAAGGATTGACGCCGTCGGATTCGAGCCCCGAAACGTTCACTCCGGGCGCGGGCCGCATCTCGAGGCTCTCTGTGATCTCTCTCGTCTCGGAATCGATTCGCCGCATCGACCAACTGATCAGAATGCATGTGCCGAGTCTACGGATTCTGCAAGAAGCGTACGGGTTGGTGTGTGCCCATATCCTTCCGACGGACGTCATAGAGTGCTCCCCTGTGCTCTCGCCCGGCGCCTTGCCTGAGAAAGGGCGGTCCTCATGCCGGACGGCGTGTCCCCCCGAGCGTGCCGCACGGGGGAACGCCTCCTCCGCAGGCGGATGGCGCCTCCGAGTCGCCTCGTGAGCGCTGCCGCGAAGCGGATCGCCGTTCTGTTCCACGACCGCGATCGCAACACCGAGACGTACATCGTCGATCATCTCGCCCGGTGCTGGCGCGAGGACGGACACGAGGTCGTGTATCTGTTTGGAACAGGGACCCATGTGCCGGCCGATCTCGTGCTGGTGCACGTGAACCTGTCGATCCTCCCCGAGGAGTACCTCGCCTTCGCCTCCCGCTATCCGATCGTCCTCAACGGGGAGGTCCGCGACATTCGCAAGTCCGTCATCAGCGACAATCTGGTGGACCGCCAGGACTCCTGGGTCGGGCCTGTCATCGTGAAGTCCGATCTGAACTACGGTGGAGCCGCGGAGCGGGCGCTGAAGCCGTCCGCGCCAGACGAGCGCTCGCGCGTCCGGCGAGCGGTGCGCCGGGTTGCGGCACGGCTCGCCGGCCGGAGGGAGGTCGTCGACTGGACGCAGTACCGGTTCGACGACTGGACGAAGTACCGGGTGTTCGAGAGCGTGGCAGACGTTCCCGTGTCGCTCTTCGAGCGGCAGGACGTCGTCGTCGAGCGATTCCTCCCCGAGCGCGAAAACGGCCTGTTCCACGTCCGTGTGTACCAGACACTCGGCGACCGCTGGACCTGCACCCGGCTCGCCTCCCCTGACCCCGTATTCAAGGCCTCGACGAGTGTCCGGGCGGAGGCGGTCGAGCCGAGCCCCGAAGTCGAGACGTGGCGAAAGCGATTCCACCTCGATTACGGCAAGCTCGACTATCTGGTCCATGACGGCCGGCCCGTGCTGATCGACGTCAACAAGACGACTGGGGCTTCTGCGTCGATGGCCGATGCCCCGCTCCAGGCGATGCGCCGCCGGCTGGCCGAGGGGCTCTACAGCTATTTCGCCTAGTTGGCGAATTACTCCCGGGCGCCGGGCGAGGCAAATGTGACGTGCGTCATCGGCGCGGGCAGTGTGTCGGGCAGCTCCAGCCGCACGCAATCGTAGGCGGCCACGTTTCGGCTCGTCAGGAGCAGCGGAATGACCCGCCCTCGGGAGCCGCGGCTCAGCACGAGCTCGCCGACCTGCGTGCGCTGGGCGCCCCCCGGAAACGGCCGGAAGCCGAGCGTCGCGCCCGTCGCGCGCTGCGTCATGTGGACGTCCTGGACCAGCCGGTCGATGAGGCGATTGGTGACGGAGCTGGTTTGGCGATACCTCTCCATGCGCTCGGCGGCCTCCGTCCCGGTGCAAAGACGGCCGAGGAAACGCGCGACGTTGTCGACCGCGCCCGGCGAGGGCTCGGGGACGGGCGACCGGACCTCGACGCCCGCCAGCAGCCGGTCATACTCCTCGATCTCGAACTGTTCCGACTCGACGAGGAGATCGACTCTGTCCGACAGGTGGAGCTCTTCGATCAGCCGGCGAAGTTGCAGGACGTACCCCTCCGTGAGGGGAAGCGGGATGTCGTTCGTGCGGAGACCGCAGAGATTGTCGATGACGAGAGAGAAGCGCGCACCGGGCCCGTAGAGGCCGGCGATGCGTCGGCAGAGCGCGTTCACCTGCGAGAGGATGAGGAGCTCGGAGAGACCGACGTCGTAGCGCAGCGGCAAGAGGCCCGGGCGGGTCGTGGCGTGGTAGCCGGGGCCGATGTCGTAGAAGAACCGGAACGGTCCTCCCGTCGCCATCCGGCGGCGCAGCGAGCCGACGACGTCCTGGCGGTAGGCCTCGGCGGTCTTTCGACCGAGGTAGCAAAACGTACGGCCGGTGATCACCGAAAAGATCTCGTCGGCGAGTGCCCGATCGTCGCGCACGGGGCCGTTGGTCCTCGGGCCCGGCTGCGGCGCCATCCCCGCGAGCACCTCGACGAGATACGACCTGACCTCTCGGCGGAGGTGTTCTGCGGGTGCTATCGCCGTTCCAGCGATCGACGGAGGCGATTCGTTTCGGGGCTCGGGTTGAATCATGGCGTTGCCGCAGCGACCGAAACGGAATCGCGCCGACGGAACAGGTTCCCCGGAACCCGGCGCCATCGCATCACGGTTGTCGAAAGGACGGACCTTCCGCCCCTTCGGCAGGAAACAGCGATCCCAGCCGGCATCTCATCCGCGCAAACAGCTTCTCTCTTACCGATACCGACAGGATAGCCGTCCAGGCGAGAAGAATCCAGAGGCGGGGCCAGTCCTGATTTCTGATTTCGCGCCCGCGACCGCTCGCGACAATTCGGGTCGAAGAGGTTTTCGAATGGCGCGACCGCGCTGGAGGTTCCGGGAGCCCTGTACCACGTCACCGCACGAGACAACGAGTGCCGGGCACTCTTTCGCGACCACACCGATGGGACCCGCCCGCCGACGCCTCTTCCCCTCCCCTGGCCCAAACCCACGCAGCCGCGGGCCCGACCCGGTCGTCAGCGAACTCCCGCTCAATGACCTTCTCGAGACCGTTGCGCGCGACTGCGGCTCGACCCTGGAGGACCTTCGTTTCGCAAGCGCGGCTATCGGGGGCCGATCAGCGTCGCCCGCCCCAACTCCCCGTCTTGAGGACTTCGAATATCAGATATCAGGACCGACCCCTACGTCCTCCGCTGGCAAGGATCTTGCGGCTCAGAACAGAGGAGATATGTTTGTCACGACGGGGCACGTAATCGCAGCACGCCTCGACAGGGGGGAACGAGAGATGAAAAAGCGAATTGAGCTGGCGCTTCCCGAGTTTGCTTTCGTGGTCGCCACCCGTGCTGCTCTCGGCGCCGGCATTGGCTTGCTCGCCGCGGCAAGGCTGCGCAAACGCAGCCGGAAGCGCCTCGGCGCTTCGCTGCTGGCCTTCGGAGTGCTCACGACCTTTCCGGCGCTCTACTTGCTGAACAAGTAGAGGGTCCTGGTCTACTGACTTCGGCCATCGGCCCTCACCTGAGGAGGGGGTGAAGCGAGACCCTCGGCCCACGTCCCAGATCAGAAATCAGACGTCGTAAAGCGGCCCGTGGCGTAAGGGGGTTATGTCAGCCTCCCGGAGTTAAATGACGAGGTCGTTCCGGTGAAGGAATGCCTCAAACGACAGGAGGCTGACATGGAGAACTGTGGCATCGACGTGGCGATGAAATCAAGCTGGGAGAGGTGAAGGAGTCGCAGTTTGCCTCGCAGGTGAGGCGTCTGGCGTTTGAGAAGAGCCAGCAGTTGTGGGAGATGCTCGAGCCGCTGGTCGAGGTGCGACGTGCGGCCTCGAGGGCGTCGGAGCAGATGCGTCGAAGGATGATCCGTCAGACGGCCACCCATGGCAGCGTGGCCCGGCGGCTCATGACGGTACCGGGAGTCGGACCCATTACCGCGACGGCCTACATGGCGACGATCGACGACCCGAAGCGGTTCCGATCGAGTGAGCAGGACACCGCCAAAAGAAAACTGGCTCAACTTCAACGGGAGGCTTGACGAGTCACTGCCGCTTTAGAGAAGGACTGACCCTCTCGACCCCCTCAGTCCAGGGTGACCGATTTGACCGCGATCGTGTCGCCCTTGAGCTCGCCGTCCACCGTGACGCGCAGGTGATCGGTCTCCTTGGTCGACTTCAGCGCTGCGATGGCCTGGTCGTTCCCAGCCTCATCGAACTTCAGATACTTGCCGTCGGCATCGAAAATCCCGAAACCGCTCTTGGCGCATTTGAGCGCGCAGGACGTCGGGTGCGCGTCGGGGTTTTTCTTGACCTGCTCCTTGGAGGCGCACATCGTGTCGACCAGCGAGACGTTTTTCCAGATCTCGGCGCGGGCGACGAGCGGGACGGCAGCCAGGACGGTCGCGAGCAAGAACACCTTTTTCATCATCGTTCTCCTTTGCCTTTCGGCGTTGCCTTCAGCAAGCGTACGTCATGCGGGTTTGGGCGCAGGGGTGTGAAAGGAACGGGACTGGGAGCCCACGACGGCCACTTCGCGCACCTCGGTCAGCCGGGCCAAGGTATAGGCGCCGAGGGCGATCTCGAGATCGCGCACCGCCACGTCGAAGAACAAGCCCGTCGTGACCAGGTTGGCCGCGATCGCGACGAGCCAGACCATGGCGACGTAGGCCCCGAGGCGCGTCCAGCGGGTCAGGATCGCGAGACCGACGACCATCTCGACGACCCCCACCGAGCGCATGAAGGCCGAGGCGCTCACCGGGACGATCATGAGGCCCAGGCTCAGGTACATGTCTCAGTTCGCCAGGAGATTGAAGAACTTGTCCAATCCGGCCAGCAACGGGCCGAGTCCCACCCCCAGCCGGAGGGCCCACCACGACGAGTCGAGGCGTCTGTCCATCTGTGTACCTCCTCCCATCTGTGTACCTTCCTCGGAGGCGATAGAGTCAAAAACGCGCCGGACGTGACATCCGATGTAACCTTCTTGCCCGGCGGCGCTCTATCGATCCGTGCCCAAGACCACACCCGTGCCCGATCCCCTGCAAGAAACCCGCCTGCCCGACGACGAGGTCATGCGGCGAATCCGCTCCGGCGCGACGGATCTGTTCGAGACCCTGATGCGCAGGTACGACCAGCGAGTGTATCGGATCGCGCGGGCGATCCTTCTGGACGACGCCGAAGCCGAGGAGCTCGTGCAGGAAGCCTGGGTACGCGCTTACGAGCACCCCCACGAGTTCGCGGGCCGCGCGGCGTTTTCGACCTGGCTCATCCGAATTCTCCTGCACGAAGGATGGGACCGGGCGCGCCGCGGTCGCCGTTTCGAGACCTGCCGCCGGAGGGACCGAACGGGGGGATGGAGATGAAAAATCGGTCGATGGAAACCGGGCCGGAACGCAAGGTTTTCGAGAAGGAGGTCCGGACTCTTCTGGAGGCGGTGATCGAGTCGCTGCCCGAGGACAGCCGGACCGTCTTCGTGATGCGTGAGGTGGAAGAGTTCTCCAGCGCCGAGACGGCCGAGTGCCTCGACGTGACCGAGGAGGTCGTCGAGACGCGTCTCCATCGGGCGCTTCACTCCGCAAGGAGCTCCTGGCGATGGCGGGCGGACAGGCGAGCTCGGCATTCCCCTTTCTCGGGGCCCGCTGCGACCGAACGGTCGAGCGTGTTCTGAGCCGAATCAGAGCCGAGTCCTGATTTTCCGAACCCGCGCTCATTCGCGGTCTCAAGCCTTCGACCTTCCACGCTGAGATCGGAAGTCAGGTCTGGCCCCACCGGGCCACGCTCTAGAATCCCCCCATGCGAAAACTCCTTCGGATCGCCGGTCTCGTCCTGCTCGTGCTCGTCGTCGCCGTGGGGACCTTTGCGGCGTACGTCGCGGTGACCGGAATCCCGAAATACCCTCCTGGGCGCATCGAGCGCCGCGTCGAGATAACGCCGGAGAAGGTCGAGCGGGGGCGCAAGCTCGCGAGCCTCAGCTGCGTCAGCTGTCACCAGAACCCAACGACGGGAAGGCTCACCGGCAAGCAGGTGGTGGACGCGCCGCGCCAGTTCGGCGTCATCTACTCGAAGAACATCACGAAGGATCCGGTGCACGGCATCGGCTCCTGGACCGACGGCGAGCTGATCTATTTCCTGCGCACGGGAGTTCAGCGGACGGGACAGTACGTGCCCCCTTACATGCCGAAGTTTCCGCTGCTCTCCGACGAGGACATCGAATCGGTCGTGGCGTTTCTGCGCTCGGATGATCCGCTCACGATACCCTCGACCGAGGATCCTCCGGGCCGAACCCAGCCTTCGTTCCTGACGAAAGTTCTGACGCACACGGTCTTCAGGCCGATTCCCTATCCCAAGGACCGCATCCCGATGCCCTCGCCGGCTGACCGCGTCGCCTACGGCCGATATCTCTCCTCGAGCCTCGGCTGCTACGCTTGCCATTCCGCGGACTTCAAGACGATCAACGAGCTCGAGCCGGAGAAGTCGGTCGGCTTCTTCGGAGGCGGCAACGCCCTGCTCGATCAGAGGGGCGAGACGGTGGTGACTCCGAACATCACCTTCGACGAGGCGACCGGGATCGGACGCTGGTCGGAAGAGGACTTCGACCGGGCCCTGCGCACCGGCGTTCGGCCGGACCGGCACGTCCTCCTCTACCCGATGGTCCCGAGGCCCGAGTTCACCCGCGACGACACCGCGGCGCTCTACGCCTACTTGGCGACGGTGCCGAAGCGGGTCCACGCCGTCACGCGGCCGGCGCGGGAGACCGTCGCCGCCGACGCGTCCGAGGGAAAGAAGCTCTATTACAAGTACGGGTGCCCCGCTTGCCACGGCGATCACGGAGTCGGCATCGGCGACCTCCGCAAGGCCGCCGTCCATTACCCGACCGACGCGCAGCTCGTCGCCTGGATCAGGAACCCCTCGTCCTTCAAGCCGGGAACCAAGATGCCGACCTGGGATGGCGTCATCGCCGAAGGAGACTATCCGGCGCTGATCGCGTACGTGAAGGAGCTGGGGCAGGGGAACTGAGTCAACGGGCCCTGGGGGTCAGTCCTGATTTCTGATTTCGCTGCACCGTCGGCCGGAGGAGTCTGCTCACCCTGACCGGACTGCTCCATCCTCACAACTTGACGCAGACGTTCTTCGCTTCGGTGAAGAAATCGAGCGATTCGAACCCGCCCTCGCGCCCGACGCCACTTTCCTTCATTCCGCCGAAGGGGACGCGAAGATCCCGCAGGAGCCACGTGTTGACCCACACCGTCCCGCTCTCGATCGCCGCGGCGACCCGATGCGCCTTCTGGAGGTCCCGGGTCCAGACGCTCGCCGACTCCGAGCGGATTTGCTACCGCGGGTTCAGTGGGAAAGCAAGAAGAGCCAGTTGACCGTCACGGCGATCGTGTCGGCGTCCTGGATCGGAATCTTCACGACGGCGAGGAATCGGGCGCCATCGCGCGTGACGTCGTAGTCGCTCCAGCCTGCCGGATCGATTCGAAAGAGAGACCGGGCCTGGCCGACCGTGACGCCTGCCGCCAGCCGTACGGGAGTCACGGTCATCTCGTTGTCCGCCGACAATAAGTAGATCTCGCTGCCATCCTCCTTCCAGCGCGGCCGCGACCCGCCGGACACCGATACGCGGATTCGCTCTCCCGGCTCCGGAAAAGCGGTGAGGTACACCTCCGAACGGCCGGATTCCGGCGAGCAGTACGCGATCCAATGGCCGTCGGGAGAGTACTGGGCCTGGGAGTCGGTCGTTTGGGAGAGTAGCTTGCGCGGTTTGGCCTCCCCCTCGAGATTCACGACCCAGAGACCGCTGCCCGCCTTTGTGAGCATGCCGCTGAAGTAGAGGACGAAGCGGCCGTCGGGTGACCAGTCCTCCGGGCGCTGGACCTCGCCCGGCGGAAGGATCGCCTTCGGCGAGGCTGACCCACGCAAGCCGAGCCATTGCAGTGTGGGAGGATGGCTCATCGATATCAAGGCGTAGGCGATGCGAGTGCCGTCCGGCGACCAGATTGGTTGCAAATAGTCGCCCGAGCCGAGATCCAGGCGCGTGAGCACGCCTCGGGACAGATCACCGATCAACAAGTCTTTCAAGCCGGTCCGCGGGTCGACACGGTTGACGACGACTCTTCGAGAGTTGGGAGAGAGTCGTACCGATTCGAATCCTCCCGAAGACGCGATGGAACCCGTCTCCCGTCCGGCTCGGTCGATCCAGGCCAGGCGCGTCGGGCTTCCCCTGCCCCGAGCGGCGAGAACGCCGTTGTTTGACGCCGAGAAGGGGCCGGCCCCGGTGAGCGCGTGTTGCCCGATCTCCTGCCCCACTGGAAGGGCGTCGCCCGCAAGCCGCAGCCGCCGGCTGTCGAATGGCTGTGCCAGAAGGTTCCCGTCGCGCCCGAAGAGCAGATACCCGGATCGGCTGCTGGCAGGGTCGTTCGGGTCGCCCGGCACGTACTGCGCGCGGGAACAGTTCGTCAAGAGCAGGTCCGTCTTGCCGTCCTCGACGCTCGCCAGACGGAGCTCAATCTGTTTGTCGATCGCACTCTTCACCAGGTAAAGGAAGTGGCGGCCATCGGGAAGAAAGCTCGGCCAGCAGACGGCCCTCTCGCGACGGGAGGCATCCGCCTTCAGAACGACCCTGGGAGCGCCTCCGCCCTCCGCGACGAGGCTCACGAACGGGTCCCCGAGACCGGCGAAGAGGATCGAGTGCTGGCTCCCCCACGAGCCCGACGGACCACCAATTGGGACGTCACAAAGGGTCACCGAGGGCCCTCCCGTCGAATCGATCTTCTTGAGCTTGCGGTTCGCAAAGAAGGCGATGGAGCGGCTGTCCGGCGACCAGAAGGGAGCCGCGGCGCCTTCTGTGCCGGAAAGCGTCACGGCCGACGGCTCGGAGAGCGAGCGCACCCACAGAAAATCCTGCCCGTCGGCGCCGCGTGCCACGAACACCAGGTGCCGCCCGTCCGGCGAAACGACGAAGGGCTGTTGCTGTAGGTTCCACGTGAACCGGGTTCCAACCGGCGCTCGGATCGCAAACCGGATGGGCGCCGCCCGCGGGCTCGACGAATGGCGAAAGGCGAAGAGTGCCATCGACGCGGCGGCCGCCAGGAAGCCAGCGGCGGCGAGACCCACCAGCCATCGAGGACTGGAGGAAAGGCCTCTGGCCGGCGGCGGAGGCTGGTCCGCCCCTCCGCGCGCGATCCAAGCGAGTTGCAGGCCGACGTCGGCAGCGCTTTGCCAGCGGTGGTCCGGGTCCTTAGCGAGGCACGTCCCGATGATCCGGTCGAGCGCCGGAGGCGACATCGGCAGAATCTGCGAGACCGCCTTCGGGTCGTCGCGCAGGATGACAGAGATGAGCGACGCGTGGGTGGATCCCGAAAACGCCCGCTTTCCCGTCGCCATCTCGTAGAGCGTCGCCCCCAGCGCAAAGATGTCCGTGCGGGCGTCCGCCTCCCTTCCCTCGACCTGTTCCGGCGACATGTACGGAAGCGTCCCGAGGATCATGCCTTCCTGCGTGAGGTTGTCGGCCTTCCCGGCCATCGTCGGTAGGGACGAGAGCTCCGCGGGTGGCGTCGCCGGTGCCATTGCCTTCGCGAGCCCGAAGTCGAGCAGCTTGACCCCCGACTTTGTCAGCATCACGTTGCCGGGCTTCAGGTCTCGATGGACGATCCCTTGCCGATGCGCCTTGTCCAGGGCATCCGCGATCTCGATGCCGTAACGCAACGTCTGCTCGAGCGGCAGGGGACCTCTCACCAATCGTTCCGACAGGGGCTCGCCCTCCAGGTACTCCATGACGAGGTACTCGGCCTCGCCCTCCCGTCCCACGTCATAAAGCGCGCAGATGTGCGGGTGCGAGAGTTGCGAAATGGTCTTTGCCTCCCGCTCGAATCGCTGGCGCACCTCCGGGGAAGAGAGATGCTGTGGCAGAACCTTCACTGCCACAGTCCGATCCAAACGTGTGTCTCGTGCCTTGTAGACCTCGCCCATCCCACCCGCGCCGATTGGAGCGAGGATCTCGTAGGGCCCGAGGCGATTACCGGCGGCGAGGGTCATCGGGTCATGGGGATTCTATCCGCGCGCAGGGGAACGGGGCTTCCGCACTCTCCCGGTTGGGTCGCGGTGGATTCGATGACCAATCTACCCGGTGCGACCCAACTTCTTGGTCCGCCTGCAGTAGATCTCCGGAGGCGTCGCGCTCGAAACATCTCGGCTGCTTGTTCTGCGGCACTCCGAGCAGGGCCGCGGGATCGAGGCCATCCCGGACTCCTGTACAGTGCGAGCAAAGTCGGCAAGAGGAGACAGCGGAGGAGATGAGTCACTCTCGATCTCGACGAGCGTTGTGGGCGGCAGCCTTCTGGATGGGCGCACTCCAGATCGGCGCCCAGACGCTGCCCTCGACCGGCAGCATCTACGGGACCGCGTTCGATGCGCAGGGCGCTCCGCTGTCCGGCGTCGAGGCGAAGCTTCTCGGAGCGGGCGAGCGTGCACCCGTCCAGACCGACGCACGGGGCAAGTTTCGGTTCCTGTACATATCGCCCGGCACGTACTCCGCGGTGCTTTCCCTGGCAGGCTTCGCAACGCTGGAGTACAAGGAGATCGTCGTCTCGGTGAATCGGAGCACGCAGTTGCGCGTCACGATGAAGCTCGCCGCATTCGCCGAGACGGTCACGGTCACCGGCGCGACGCCCGCAATCGACGCGCGCAAGACCGTCACGGGAGCCACGTTCGGAGAGACCGAGCTCCAGGAGATCCCGACGGCGCGCAACATCTGGGCGACCCTTTGGGCCGTCCCCGGCGTCGTGGACAATCAGGTCAACGTCGGCGGAAACACTGCGGTCCAGGCGTCGCCGGTCTCGAAGGGAACGGCGGGGGTGGCCTACAATCTCGACGGAGCCAACATCACGCTCGGTGGACTCTCGCCCACCTTCTACAACTTCGACTCCTTCCAGGCGATCCAGGTGATCACGGGCGGCTCGGACGCCGGCCAGTTCGGCGGCAGCATGACCTTCAACCTGGTCACCAAGCGCGGGACCAACACGATCCACGGCTCGGGCCGGTATTTCTACGCGCCGAACCGCTGGCAGGCAGACAACACGCCCCCGGAAGTGAATCTCGAGGTGCTCTCCACCAACCGCACCAACGTTCTCCGAGACTACGGGGTCGAGGCCGGGGGGCACATCCTTTCCGACCGGCTCTGGATCTGGGGCGGATGGGGCACGAACCAGATCGACGTCCAGCAGGTCGGCCAGCTCGACACGGAAGGCCGGCCGGTCAGCGACAATTCGACGCTCGAGAATTTCGATGCTAGACTCGACGCACTGCTCTCCCCATCGAACTCCCTCGAGCTCTCCTACCACCATGGGGACCGGACCCAGTTCGGGCGAGGATTGAGCATCACGACCGCGCCGGAGTCGGCCTTCGACCTGGCGCAGCCCGTCCCGATCTATAAGGTGGCCGACACGCAGGTGTTTTCGCCGAGTCTTACGGCATCGGCATTCTTTTCATACATGGACTTCACACAGACCATCACTCCGGTTGGGGGTGTCGACACGCCGCAATACGTAGATGCGGACGACGTTCTCCGCGGGAGCACCAGCTTCGGGGCGAACCACTCGATCGTTCGCCAGATCGGGGCGTCGGCCTCGAAGTTTTTCGTCACGGGAAAGCTGTCGCATGAGCTCAAGTTCGGGTTCGGATACCGGTATGCGGCGAACGAGAGCTCCTCGTCCCTGCCCGGGGGGCAGGTCTATGGAAACGAGTATTCCCAATATGCCTTCATCACCCGTTCCGCCGTTGCCGCCTCCCAGACGACGCGGATCGGAGGGTTCGTGAGCGACACCTTGACGGCCGACCGACTGACCGTCAACGCCGGCGTTCGCTACGACTACGCGCGGGCGCGCAACGCGGCCTCCTCCGTCCCCGCCAACCCGGAGTACCCGGACGTTCTCCCGGCGGTGGAGTACGCGGGAGACCAGGGTTACCCCATCTCGGAGGGCAGTTGGCAGCCGCGGGTCGGCGCGACGTACGCTCTCGGCGAGAAGCGGCGGACCCTGCTGCGCGCCTCGTACTCCCGGTTCGCGAACCTGCCCCTCGATGACATCGGCCTCGCGAGCCCCTTTCCGGGCACGCAGGGCTTCTACTACGACTGGACGGACAGCAACGGGAACCACCTCGTGGATCCGGACGAAGTAGACCTCGACAACCCTGTCAGCTTCTTCAACCTGGATCCGGCAAACCCCGCGACCGCGAGCTCGCCAAACCAGATCGCCTCCAATCTCAAACCCACCACGATCGACGAGGCCGTCCTCGGCGTGGATCAGGAGCTCTTCGCGGGCCTGACGGCTTCGGCTCACTACACGTACCGCTCCATCCGCGCCCTGGTGTTCACGCCCGACATCGGTGTCACTGAGGGTGGCGGCGGATACGAGTACTTCGGCAACGCGAGCGGCTCGGTGACGGATCCGTACGGCTTCGGGGTCTCGTTCGACGTGCCGTATTTCGGACTGACCATCGATCCGCCTCCAACGGGGGTCGTCCTGCGGAATCGGCCCGGCTACAGCCAGACGTACCAGGGCGTGGGACTCCAACTCGTCAAGGCACTCTCGGATCGGTGGATGTTCCGCGGGACTTTTTCCTGGAACTCCTGGACCCAGGCGGTGAGCCCGCAGGGGATCTTCGACCCGAATGACTCGCCCGGCAGTCCGAACCGTAACGGCGGCATCGTTGCGAACGCTGGGGTTAGCTCCGCATGGGTCGTCAGCGCCAGCGGTCTGTACCAGCTCCCGTTAGGATTCGCCGTGGCCGGTAGCTTCGCCGGCCGGCAGGGGTTCCCGGTGCAGTACTTCGTTCAGGTCTTCCCCCATGACACGCTGGGTGGGACTATTCAAGTTCTGACTTCACCGTTGGGCAGTTATCGGCTCCCGAACGTGTACGAGCTCGACCTGCGGATCGAGAACACATTCGCGGTCGGTCGGGTCAGCATCACGCCATCGCTAGACGTGTTCAATGCCACGAATGCGAATACCGTCCTCTCGCGACGCGCTCGGACGGGGAGTTTCGATGCGACTCGAAAGGTGCCGTTCCGCCAGGACGCCCTCTTCAACGACATTCGCGACTTCGAGAGCCCGCGCATCTTCCAGGTCGGCATCCGCGTGGTCTTCTAGCAGTCGCCGACCCTCAATTCGGGCACCGTCTCGCCGCTTCCGGCGATCCATCCCTTACCGCAGCGGCCGCACGCGCTCGTCGCAACGGGGCGGCGGCACCCGAGGGGCCCGCGGCTCCAGGGCAGACGTCTCCGCCGACGCCGCCGCGAGCCGGGCCGGGTCGCTCAAGTCGAAGAGGTGGGCGCTCACAGGATCGAGGGGTTTCTCAGACGAGATGGAGATCGATTCCTTGCGAACTCCGATCGTTGCGAAATACCTCTCGAGGCTCTTCCGCGGGGCGCTATAGCCGGGAACACCTCCGTCGAGCAGCCAGACTCGGCGACGGCCCCGATAGCGATCCACGTCCCGGAGGAACACGCGGCCATCGTCGCGAGAACAGGTGCCCAGCTGGTAGTCATCGGATGCCAGGCCGTACTGCGCGCCGTAACGTTCGACGGCCTCGAGTTCGTATGCGAATACCAGGACAGCGTCGCCGGGTTGGCGGTGTTCTCGTAAGAACGCCAGCGCGGTCTTGTGGTCCTCCACCCAGTACGGCGGCGGTCTTTGGACGAAGGCCCACGCGGGCACGAGGAGCAGAGCCGACATGCAGATTCCGCCTGCGGCGGGATGCAGGCGCGATGCTTGACGCCGGATCCACTCCGCCGCCTGGGCGACGGCGAGGACGAGGATCGGAAGCAGGTACAGGGCGACCCTCGTATTCAACGGAAACTGCTGGGCGACGGCGGCCAGGACCCCGACCGCGAACGGGCCCAGCAGCACGAGAGCTCCGAAGCGGTTTCGGCACCAGAGAACGACCAGGCCGACGATCACCAGGCCACCGTAGAGCGCCGGCCACCGGTAGCGGAGAACCGTTGCGTCGGAGAAGAGCTCCAGGATCCGATCCCAGAGCCAGAGCGCGTCGCCCGCCTTCTCGAACGGCAGCGGGAAGAAGCTGTTGCGGACCCGCCAGAACTGGTCCATGTACGCCCGTGTCGCCGGCGTGACGCGGCGAAACGCCACGACCGCCGCGGCGGCCGAGGCGACCGCCCAGATGGGAACCGCCACGAAGATCGCGCGCTGTGTCTGGGCATCGCGATCGCGAATCCACGCCAGCAGAAGCGCTGCGCCGAGGCCGGCAAGCACGAAGCCCGCCGGCTGGGAGAACCAGACGAGAATCGCTCCCGCAATACCGCCCAGGACACAGCGGACCGTGGTGCAGTCGGGGTCGCGAACTTTGAGCGCGATCAGGGCGAGGGCGATTGTCGCCGCCATGTCGATTCCGTACGACTTGATCTCCGCGGCGTAGCGGATGAACGGCGCGCCGATCGCAAACATCGCCACGGCAAACGGCACGGCATAACCGTCGAGCAGACGCTCGGCGAGCCAGAGAAAGAGCACGAGCGCCGCGAGACTGACCGGCAGAAGAAGGAACCGGAACGCGAGATCGCTTTCGCCGAGCACTCGGCTGATCCCCTTCTCGGCGACCACGAACCCGACGGGCGACACCTGGTCGTTGCCGAGCGGCTCCAGGAGCAGCCTCACTTCGGAGCGTTGGACGAGATTCCGCACCATCGACAGCTCGTCGAACCAGAGGGAGGTGTCGGAGGCATACTGGAAGATACGGAGCGCGGCGCCTACGCCGACGAGCGTCCGGAGGAATGGGCGCCGGCAGAGAAAGGGGCGTTCGAGCGACGTGGGGCGGTCCATTGCCGTAAGCGTACAGGGATCGGTCATGACCTGCGGCGCACCGCGCTCGGCTCGATCGGCTCACCGCCCTGCCCGCCGCCCTCCGAAAATCAGACAATCAGGTCTGACCCGGCACCCACCGCAAAAATCAGAAGGTCACGTCTGACCCCGAGGCTCACAACTTGACGCAGACGTTCTTCGCTTCGGTGAAGAAATCGAGCGATTCGAACCCGCCCTCGCGCCCGACGCCGCTTTCCTTCATTCCGCCGAAGGGGACGCGAAGATCCCGCAGGAGCCACGTGTTGACCCACACCGTCCCGCTCTCGATCGCCGCGGCGACCCGATGCGCCTTCTGGAGGTCCCGGGTCCAGACGCTCGCCGAGAGTCCATAGCGGGTGCTGTTGGCATAGGCGATCGCCTCCTCGGGAGAATCGAAGGGCGTGACGGTGACGACGGGCCCGAAGATCTCCTCCTGCATCACGCGCCTCTGGCAGTCGAGACCGGCGATCACCGTCGGCTCGAGAAAGTAGCCGTGCCGGACGCGCTCCGGGAGATTCTCGGGACGCTTTCCGCCGACGAGGATCGTGCCCCCCTCCTCTTTCGCGAGCTCGACGTAGCCTTCGACTTTGCGAAGGTGGGGCTCGCTCACGAGCGCGCCCACGTCGGTCGAATCGTCCTGAGGATCTCCGATCCGGAGCTTCTTCGTTGCCCCCAGAAAGCGCTCGAGGAATTCGTCGTAGATCGTCTTCTCGACGAACAGACGCGATCCGCAGAGGCAGATCTCCCCCTGATTGGCGAAGCTCGACGGAATCGACGTGGCGACGGCCTCTCCGAGATCGGCGTCGGCGAACACGATGTTCGGATTCTTCCCACCGAGCTCCAGGGACACTTTCTTGAAAAGCGGTCCCGCACGCGCCATGACGTCTGCGCCCGTCTTCGTTCCCCCGGTGAACGAGATGAGCGGAACCTTCGGATGCGACGTGAGGGCGCGGCCGGCGCTCCCTCCGGGGCCGTGCACGATGTTGACGACGCCGGGCGGAATGCCCGCCTCCAGGGTCAGCGCGGCGAGCCGGTCGGCGGTCAGCGGTGTCAGCTCCGAAGGCTTCGCCACACAACAATTCCCCGCGGCGATCGACGGAGCGATCTTCCAGGTCAGAAGGTACAGCGGCAGGTTCCAGGGCGAGATTAGCCCGGCGACGCCGAGGGGCTGACGGATCGTGTAGTTGAGCGCCCGATCGTCCGTGATGTGGCAGGGCGTTTCGGCGTGCAGGATCGCCGTCGCAAAGAAGCGAAAGTTCCGGACGGCTCGCGGCACGTCGATCCGGCGCGCGAGCGCGATCGGTTTCCCGCTGTCTTCCGATTCGAGCCGCGCCAGCTCGTCGAAGTTCTCCTCGATGAGCTCGGCAACCCGGATCAGGAGGCGGGATCGTTCCTCGGCCGGCGTCCGGTGCCACGACTCGAACGCGCGAGACGCCGCGGCAACTGCGGCATCGACGTCCTCGGGCCCGCTTTCCGCGATTTCGCCGATGACCTGCCCCGTCGCCGGGTTGACGTTCGGCAAGTATCGTCCCGAGCAGGGCGGCCGGAACTGGCCATCGATGAAATTGAGGATCCGTTTCACTGCCGGGAGATCCTATCCCGCAAGACCGTGGCGAGAGGGAGAGGAGGCTCTCCTCCTCTCCCCCATTCCGATGGGGGAGAGGCTGGGTGAGGGGGTTCTCGCCATCGCCGCAACCTCAGCGACAGCAGCGGAGGACGCCCCCTCACCGAATCTCTCCCCTGCGGACGGGGAGAGGCTTGCGTCGAGGGCTGCGAGAGAGGGGTTCTCTCTACCGCCGCGCCAGCGGCTTCAGAAGCAGAGCACGCTCCCTCACCCTCACGGAGGAGAAACGCCCTTCTCGCCCGCGCCACTGTTTTCCCGGGTCGACAGTTTGATTCGCTACGGGCATGTGGTACGAAGCACGCTCAGATGAAAAAAGAAAAACCCCGCGGTCCTCTCTATTACGCCGACTACATCCAGCTCGATCGGCTGCTCGGATCCCAGCGGCTGCAGAGCGCCCTCCATGGCCGGCCTGCCCACGACGAGATGCTCTTCATCATCGTTCATCAGGCTTACGAGCTGTGGTTCAAACAGATCCTGTGGGAGCTCGACGCGATGCTCGCGACCTTCCGAGGTTCCCTCGTCCCGGAGGAGGAAGTCGGGCAAGCGGTCCTGCGATGCGGGCGCATCGTCGAGATCCAGCGCGTCCTGATTCAACAGGTCGATGTCCTGGAAACCATGACCCCTCTCGACTTCCTCGATTTCCGGGACGAGCTGATCCCGGCCTCGGGCCTTCAGAGCGTTCAGTTTCGCCTGATCGAGAACAAGCTGGGAGTGCGGCGCCGGGACCGCCTTCAGCTCCACGACGCTCCCTACACGTCGCGTCTGACGGAAGAAGATGCCGCGCGGGTCGAGGCTGCGGAGAAAGAGCCCTCTCTCTTCGATTTGATCGAGGGTTGGCTCGAGCGAACGCCCTTCTTGAACTTCGGCGCTTTCGACTTCTGGCGGGAGTACCGAGGGGCGGTCGACGCCATGCTCGCGGCCGACCGCGCCTCGATCCAGAGAAACCCGACCCTGACGAAGGACGAGAAAGCCACGCAGCTGGCGGGAGTCGAGGCGACGGCACGCCGGTTCGCGGACGTGTTCGAACAGGGAGCCGGCGAACCCGCGGCCGCGCCGGGACGCCACCTTTCCCGGCGCGCGCTCCAGGCGGCGCTCCTCATCAATCTCTATCGGGATGAGCCGATTCTGCACCTGCCCTATCGGTTGCTGGCGCTCCTGGCGGACATCGACAGGAATTTCACGACCTGGCGTCAGCGTCACGCCCAGATGGCGATGCGGATGATCGGCACCCGGATCGGCACCGGCGGCACGTCGGGTCACGAGTACCTCGACCGGGCGGCCGAGCGTCACAAGGTCTTCGCGGACCTCTCGGCTCTTGCGAGCTTCTTCATTCCCCGTTCGGCCCTTCCCAGGCTTCCTGCCGACGTGAGGAGCCGGATGGGATTCAAGTTCCAGTCTCCGCGATGATCTTCAGCTCGACCGAGATCGGAACCGGCAGCGCGACGACGCCCACGGTCGTCCTCGTCGGCCGGATCGCCTCGAAATACTGTCCGTAGGTCCGATTGAACGCGGCAAAATCGCGCTCGATATTCGTCAGAAAGACCGTCACATCGACCACCTTCGTAAGCGAGCTCCCGGCGTCCTCGAGAATCGCCTTTGCGTTCTCGATGCACGCGCGCGTCTGAGCCTCGATGCCTTCGGGAATTTGCTCGGTTTCCGGATGCCGCGGGCCGATCCCGGAAAGGAAGAGCAGATTCCCCAGCCGCCGAGCGTGCGGGTAGGGACCGAGGGGCCGCGGCGCGCGGGAGGAAACGGTGAATGGAGCCGGGTTCCTCGGGTCGGGATTCACGCCGATATACTACCCGCGAGGTACGCCATGGGATCGAAGGCGCTGAATTTCGAGCGGTGGATCGACGAGCATCGGAGCTTCCTGAAGCCGCCGGTCTGCAACAAGATGGTCTTCGAGGAAGACGATTTCATCGTCATGGTCGTCGGCGGGCCGAACAACCGCAAGGACTATCACGTCGACGAGGGACCAGAGTTCTTCTATCAGCTCGAAGGCGAGATGGTCTTGAAGACGATCCAGGGCGGGAAGGTCGTGGATGTCCCGATCCGCGCCGGTGAGATCTTTCTCCTTTCGCCGCGCATCCCCCATTCGCCGCAGCGGATGCCGAATTCCGTGGGTCTCGTCATCGAACGCAAGCGCCTCCCGCACGAAAAGGATGGGCTCCAGTGGTATTGCGACAAGTGCAATTCCCTGCTGTACGAGGAGTTCTTCACCCTCCAGAACGTCGAAAAGGACTTTCCGCCCATCTTCGACCGGTTCTTCGGCGACGAGAAGAACCGCTCCTGCAAGAGGTGCGGGACGGTGATGCCCGCGCCGGTCGCCTGACTTGCTGAAGATCGACGTCCACACTCACATCCTTCCCGAGAGGCTGCCCGACTTCCGGAAGGTGCCCGGAGGCGAAAGGTTCGTTCAAATCGAGCATCACGCGCGCGGACGCGCGCGGATGATCGTCAACGGTTCTCTGTTCCGCGAGATCGAAAGCAATAGCTGGAACGTCGAGGCGCGGCTCCACGAATGCGACGTGGCGGGCGTCGACGTGCAGGTTCTCTCGACGGTGCCGGTCATGTTCAGCTACTGGGCGGAGCCGGATCCCGCGCTCGAGCTCGCGAGGTATCTCAACGACCACATCGCCGGGATCGTGGCCGCGCACCCGGCGCGTTTCGCCGGTCTCGGAACGATCCCAATGCAGAGCCCCGACCTTGCGATTGCCGAGCTCGAGCGCTGCGTGCGGGACCTCGGGCTCTCTGGCGTCGAGATCGGCTCGAACGTCAACGGAGCGAATCTCGACAGCCCGGAGCTCTTTCCGGTGTTCGAGGCAGCGGCGAAGCTCAACGCGGCCGTTTTCGTCCACCCGTGGGAGATGGCCGGCAGAGAGCGGATGACGCGTTACTGGCTTCCCTGGCTCGTCGGGATGCCTGCGGAAGTTTCGCTCGCGATCTGCTCGCTCATCTTCGGCGGAGTGCTCGAGAGGCTGCCGGCCCTGCGGATCGCATTCGCCCACGGCGGCGGCGCTTTTCCGGCCACGATCGGGCGAATCGTCCGCGGCTTCGAGGCGCGGCCCGATCTGTGCGCCGGTTCCAACGACGTTTCCCCGCGGGAATACCTGCGGCGGATCTACGTCGACTCGCTCGTGCACGATCCGCTGATGCTGCGCTATCTCCTGGACTCGATGGGCCCCGATCGGATCGCACTGGGCAGCGACTATCCCTTCCCGCTCGGCGAGCCTCGCCCGGGTAAGCTCATCGATTCGTGCGGATTTCCGGAGAAGACCCGCGCGCGGCTGCTGCACGGCACGGCGCTCGAGTGGCTCGACCTTCCCGCCGCACGCTTCGGTTCGGACAACCGGTGAACGAGCCCTTTCAGGCCGGACGCGAGTTCGCGGTCGCCCTGGATCGAGCCGATCCGCTCGGGCGCTTCCGGGAGGAATTCCACATTCCCAGGGGCGAAAACGGCGAGGAAGAGATCTATTTCGTCGGCAATTCGCTGGGGCTGCTGCCCAGGAGAACTCCGAAGTACGTCGACGAGGAGCTCGAGAAGTGGAAGCGGCTCGCCGTCAAGGCGCATTTCTCGGGGGAGAACCCCTGGATGCCCTACCACGAGCTCCTCGCAGAGCCGATGGCGAAGCTGGTGGGCGCCTCGGCCTCGGCCTCCAGAAGCGAAGTCGTGACGATGAACTCGCTGACCGTCAACCTTCACCTGATGATGACGAGCTTTTACCGGCCCACCCGAGAGCGGCATCGGATTCTCCTCGAGGAGCATGCGTTCCCATCGGATGACTATGCGGTCGAGTCTCAGGCCAGTCTTCACGGCTTCGACCCGGCCGAAGCCCTCGTGCGGCTGCAGCCCCGCAAGGGAGAGAACTCGATCGACGCCGCGGACATCGCCCAGGTCCTCGAACGCGAGGGGGAGTCGATCGCCCTGGTCCTGCTTCCGGGGGTCCAGTACTACACGGGCCAGGCGTTCGACATCGAGGCGATCACGCGGCTCGCGCACGGGAAGGGGTGCGTCGTCGGCTTCGACCTGGCTCACGCGGTGGGAAATCTGGTCCTGCGCCTCCACGAGTGGAACGTGGACTTCGCCGTGTGGTGCACGTACAAGTACTTGAACTCTGGCCCGGGCTCGGTGGGTGGCTGTTTCGTTCACGAGCGGCACGGCATGCGACAGGATCTGCCGCGTCTGGCCGGCTGGTGGGGCCACGACAAGCAATCGCGCTTCCGGATGGAGTCCGGATTTCGGTCGATCCCAGGCGCGGAGGGTTGGCAGCTCTCGAACCCTCCCATCCTCTCGCTCGCGGCGATTCGAGCTTCCCTCGACGTTTTCATGGAAGCGGGGGGAATGGAGCCGCTGCGGGAGAAATCGCTCCGCCTCACGGCCTACCTCGAATGGCTGCTCGAGCGGGAAGTCGGCGATTCGGTCGAGATCTTGACTCCGGCGGATCCGCGTCGGAGGGGATGCCAGCTCTCGCTTCGCGTGAAGTCGAGCAGCTCGGGAAGAACCGTCTTCGAGAAACTCGAAGCCTCCGGCGTCGCCTGCGACTGGCGCGAGCCGGACGTGATTCGCGTGGCGCCCGTCCCCCTCTACAACCGGTACGAGGAGATCCACCGCTTCGTCGAGATTCTCCGGAAGGCGTTGTGAGAATTACGCGCACGCGGAGGAAGGCAATGTCGGGCCGGTTGCCGCCCTCACCCTACCCCTCCCCCGACGGGGGGAGAATTGGTTGGAGGAGTGGTGCTCCCCGCACTGAAGGCCGCGCTCACCCAACATTTCCCCCTCTGCCGGCGGGAGAGGGTTGGGGTGAGGGGCGCTCCACTGGAGTCGAACAGTGCTGAACTATCCGCGAGTCCCGCTGTGAGAAAGCCCCGCGACACCCCCGAGATCACGCTCGTCGGCGCCGGCCTCGCCGGCTCCCTGCTGGCGATCTTTCTGTCCCGGCGCGGGTACCGCGTGACCCTCCTCGAGCGCCGCCCCGATCCCAGGAAGGCGGCGGTGTCGGCGGGGCGCTCCATCAACCTGGCGCTCGCCAATCGCGGCATCTCGGCGCTCGAAGAGGCCGGCGTGATGGAGAGCCTCCGGTCCGAGCTCATTCCGATGGCCGGGAGGATGCTTCACGACGAGAAAGGACGGCTGCGCCTCGTTCCCTACGGCAACAAGCCGCATGAAGTCATCTACTCGGTTTCGCGCGAGGGCTTGAACACGCTCCTCCTGAATGCCGCCGAATCGACCGGCAGAGTCTCGATCCGCTTCGAAGAGAAGGTCTGCGGCGTCGATTTCGCGAACCGCAAGGTGCGCTTCCTGGTCGGGGACGATCCCGAGCCGCAGGCGACACCCTACGATGTCCTCATCGGGACCGATGGAAGCGCGTCGACGGTTCGCGCCGCGATCCTGGAACGGAAAGGCGGACGGCTCGACGAGGAGCCCCTCGGCCACGGGTACAAGGAGCTCTCGATCCCGGCTGCAGCCGGAGGCGGCGGCCAATTTCGGATGGAGAAGAACGCCCTGCACATCTGGCCGAGAGGCGAATACATGCTGATCGCGCTTCCCAACGTCGACGGCAGTTTCACCGTGACCCTGTTTCTGCCGAATCAGGGAGAGGAAAGCTTCGAGGTCCTGACGACTCCCGAGGCCGTTGACGCGCTCTTCGAGCGCCGATTCGCCGACGCGATTCCGCTCATCCTCCGGCTCAGTGAGGACTTTTTCGGAAATCCCACCGGCCATCTGGAGACGATCCGCTGCAAGCCCTGGTCGTTCGAGGATCATGCGCTCGTCCTGGGCGATGCGGCGCATGCGATCGTTCCCTTTCACGGGCAGGGCATGAACGCGGCGTTCGAAGATTGCAGCGCCCTCGATCAGAGTCTCCGAGATCCGGATCGCCCGTGGAACGAGGTCTTCGCGGAATTCGAAGAGCGTCGCCGGCCTAATACCGACGCGATCGCTGACATGTCCCTGGAAAACTACATCGAGATGCGATCGACCGTCCGGGAACCGAAGTTTCAGTTGAGGAAGGATCTTTCCTTCCGCCTCGAGGAGAGGCACCCCGGCCGGTTCATCCCCCGCTATTCGATGGTGATGTTCCACACGATTCCCTACGCCGAGGCAAAGCGGCGGGGAGCGGTTCAGGCGAAGATCCTCGACGAGTTGACGAGCAGGGCGACGAGCCTCGACGAGGTCGACCTCGCGCGCGCCGACCGGCTGATCACCGAGCGGCTGGGGACTCTCAACGCCACGGCGTAACGGCCGCCCGTTGATCTGTCATCCCGAGTGATGGCGAGGGATCCCGAACTCGGCAGGCCCTGAGCCGGAGGGGTCCAAGACGTTGGCATCCGCGGCGGGAAAGCTCGGGATCCTTCCCTGCGCTCAGGACGACCCGCAGACGGGTCGGCTCGGGAAGACAGACGCTAGCCGCCGGGGGCGAGCCCCGCCCTACGGATCATTTCGATTGTCCACCCTGGGGGCGGACCTTGCGGCCGCCCGTCTACCGGTAGGCGTCCTTTCGATGATCCGCTGCCGTCAGAAACACGACCCGCCCCTCGTCCGAAATCTCGAAGAAGATCCGCCAGGCTCCGACGCGCAAGCGCCACGTCGGCGGCTCCCAGTCTTTCAACCGAGCCACCGATGTAGCGGCGCGCGGCGCGCTTCGAAGAACCGGATAGACGCGAGTCCCCAGGGTTGAGCGGATGCGCCGCGCGGCGTCGGGTCCGAGCCGCTCCAGATCCCGCTGAAAGGTTTTCGTTTCGAAGATCCGATACGTTCGGCTCAGACGAACCGACCCCGCTTTGCGGCGGCATCCCGACTTCCGTTCTTCAAGCGACGGACGAGCGCGGGTTTCGATCGAATCTCCGCCATCTCGTCCGGCGCAACGAAGATCTCGGCCACGGCCCTTTGCAGGGCGGCCGTCTCGATGAAGTTCGAGACGGATCGGTTCTCCGCCGACGCGGCCTCTTCGATGAGCCGGTAGCTCGCCTCGTCGATCCGCACCGTCAGGGTCTTGGGCATTGCATCACTCCGATAGCATTCTAATATCATTATGATTCAGTTGTCGCCAACCGGAGCTCCCAGTGTCGTCGGAGCGGCCCTTGCGGCCGCCCGAAAAGGAGATCCTCACCTCGACCCTCTCCCGTCATCGGGAGTGGGAGTCCTTCGGTTCCCCTCGCCCCCAGTCCACCCGCGGATCGCGGGTGCGCGAGGGCTCTTTTCCCTCTCCCCGCGGGCGAGGGAGGCGTGAGGGGTGCCCCCTCGCCTCATGGAGTGCCGGCCGAGGCCGAAGGCCGCGCCACACGAAGTGAGCGACCGGCAAGAGTGAGGGGGCCGACCCTCCCTGCCGCCGCCACTCCCCGAATCGGGAATCAGGACCGACCCCCTTTTCCGCTCTAGCCCTTCGCCCACGTCCACGCGACGATCCGCCAGCCAGCGGCGCCCTTCTGGAGCGCGACGGAAAGCGTCGCGCCCTTCTCCTTGACCGCCTTTCCCTTTTGCTTGAAGGCGTACTCCGTCGGAACGACGACATAGGCGCGGTCGCCGGTGACGTCGAGGTGCCGGGTCTTGCCGAGCGTGACGGCGCCGGGAGTGATGACGTTCGTCTTCGCGTCGGCGTCGAAGTCGGCCGCCCACTGCGAGCAGGCTCCCGCGCCGTGCCATTCATAAGGCGGGAACTCGTCGATGATCGACGCCTGGTCGGCGCACGCCGCCACGGCAGACTTCACGTCGCCCTTGTTGAAGCCGTCGATGAACTGGCGAACGGTGGCCATCACCTCGGTCTTGTCGTCCGCCACGGCCGGCGCCGCGGCCAGAATGGACAGGGCGAGGACGAGAGAGGCTTTTTTCATGAAATGCACTCCTTCTTTTCCGGTTTTTCCCGAATCAAGATGACCGCAATATTGAGAACCACGCTATCACCCCGGCCTCGCGAAATCAGAAATCAGGACTGACCCCTCGAGAGCGTGTACCGCATGATCGACGCATGCCGTCCGCCTTTCACACGCTCGAGGGCGTAGACGTC
Source organism: uncultured Acidobacteriota bacterium (assembly GCA_963801275.1). GTDB lineage: Bacteria > Acidobacteriota > Thermoanaerobaculia > UBA5066 > Gp7-AA6 > DATBFU01. The sequence goes on from CAWDEF010000001.1 coordinate 1,861,059, forward strand.
GCCCTCCGGGCCGCTCGACGCCGACTGGACGCGTCCAATCTCGAGGCGATCCGTGTCGTCCAGCACGAGCGCGCAGGCTTTCCGGATCTGGTCGAGGTGACGCGCATGCCGCGCGCCGACGATCACGCCCGAGACGCCGGGCTGATCGAGGACCCACCGGATGGCCACGGCGCCGATCGTCGCCTGGTGACGCGAGGCGATCCGGCCGAGCGCGGCGAGCATCTCCTGGAAACGATTCCATCCGCCGAACTCGTCGATGATCAGCCGATACTTGACGAGCGACCGGTTTTCGAGCGGCGGAAGGGGATCCGGCGCGTCGAGGTAACGATCCGAGAGAAATCCGCCGGCCACGGCGCCGTAGCAGAGGAGACCGATGCCGCTTCGGGCGCACTGTTCGGCGAGACCTGCGGCCGGCCGGCGATCGAGAACCGAATACTGCACCTGATGCGAGGCAATGGTCACCCCGGCGGCGAGGATCTCCGGGAGATGCTGCCGATCGAAGTTCGTCAGTCCGACGTGGCGGATCTTCCCGGCCCGCCGCAGCTCGTCGAGCCACACGGCCGCCTCGACGGAACCGGGAACGCCGTAGTCCCACCAGTGCAGCTGGACGAGATCGAGGCGCTCCACACCGAGGCGCGAGAGCGATCGGTCCACTCCGCGCACGACGTCGGCCCGCGAGTGGGTCGCCAATCGATCCAGATCGGGGACGTACTTCGTGTGAACCTGCGCGTCGGGGCCGGCGCGTCCCTTTCGCCGCTTCAGCCACCGGCCGATCAGCGCTTCGACGCCCGTGTAGATGTCCGCGCAATCGAACGTCGTGACGCCGGCCTCGACGAATCGATCCATGTCGTCCAAGGCGGCAGCGGCTTCGACGGGCCCGTGGCCGCCGGCGAGCTGCCAGCCGCCCTTGAGCACCCGGGAGATCGTGTAGCCGGGCGCGAGCTCGACGCGTGGAATCGTGTCCATCGGAACGCGAAGGGCGTCAACCGAGCGGAACGGCCGTGACGTCGCGATGCCGGAACGTCCGGGTCTTGAGGCGCGAGATGCGGAACCGTGCGCCGCAGTTGGGATCGGGACACGCGACCTCGGTGTCCGTCGTCATCCAGTCGTGCGGATGCGTGACCCGCTGCTTCGCCGGCAGCAGCGGGAGCAGCGCCGCCAGCGCGTAAAGGGAGAATGACTGGCCGGGCGGCAGCGAGAGGTTCTCGCCTCGCAGCTCGAACGAGTCGCCGGCAAGGTGCCCGCAAACCATCGGCCGTTCCGTCCCGACGACCTCCACGCGCAGATCGTAAAGCTCGAACGTATCGTCGACGTCGTCCATGCTTGTCCTCGCGCGGAGTACTATAGCCGCGCTCCGCCAGCCCCGACATGAAAGCTCGCACCGCATGACGCTCGTCCGGAGTCTGATCGGCGGGCTCGTCGCTGCCGCACTGTTCTTCCTGTTCCGCTGGGTCCGCGAAGCGCGGCGCATCGCATCGGAACGCGGCGCGGCGGCGCCAGGGCCGACGCCCCTCCATGTCGTCATCGGGTTCGTCACCAACTTTTTCGACACACTCGGCATCGGCTCGCTCGCGACGACGACCGCGATCTTTCGCCTGTTCCGCCTCGTGCCGGACGAGCTGATTCCGGGCACGATCATCATCGGCGACCTGCTGGCGGTCCTGACTCAGGCCGTTCTGTTCATCAGCGTGGTCGAAGTCGATCCCCTCCAGTTGACTGCGCTGATTGCCGTCTGCGTGGCGGGCGGGTGGATCGGAACGGGTGTCGTGACGTCACTTTCGCGGCGCGCGATTCAGCTCGGCATCGGTTCGGCGCTGATCGTGGCAGCCGTGCTCATGGCCATCGGCATGTTCGGCTCGTTTCCGGCCGGCGGAACCGCCCGCGCGCTGACACCGGCGGCCCTCGCGCTCGCGCTCTTGGTCAACTTCGTCCTCGGCGCACTTCTGCCTCTAGGGATCGGCAACTACGCGCCGAGCCTCGTGATGTTCAGCCTGCTCGGCATGGATCCCAAGGCGGCTTTTCCGATCATGATGGGTTCCGGCGCTTTCGCCGCGACCGTCGCCGGCGTTCGATTCCTGTCCGCGCGGCGCTTCCAGCAGCGGCTGGCGCTCGGGCTGGTGCTCGGCGGCATTCCCGGCGTGATGGCCGCCGTGTGGCTCGTCAAGTCCCTTCCCCTCGGAGCGCTGCGCGTGCTGGTTCTCGGCGTCGTCCTGTATGTGGCGGTCACTCTGCTGCGAGCGGGGATGGGTGCCCGCTCCCCTCTCCTCCTTCCTCGCGAGAGAGGTCAGGGTGAGGGGACGTCATAGGAGCGGCCCTCGCGGCCGCCTATCCCGTCTCCCCCGTCTTCGGGGGAGACGGCCAGAATGAGGGGCCGACCTCCGCCCGCCGCGACGCCCGAAATCAGAAATCAGGACTGACCCCGCACCCCAAGCTGGCTACCGCGGGGCCGGCGCCGAAGCCGCCGGGGGCATCAGCCCGAGCTGCGTCAGGATTCGCAGCTGGTCGAACTCGCTCCACTCTTCGTGGATCTTTCCATTGCGGATGCGCCAGATCGTGATTCCGCGCCCCGAGAGCTTCCTGCCCGTCGCGGGAAGTCCGTTGCCCGAGCCCGTGTTCGTCCCCTCTCCCCTCCAGACCACCGTGACGAGATCTCCTTCGGCGGTCACCATCGACACCGTCATCTTCAGATCCGGAAAGGCGGCCTTCCAGCCGCGGGCTGCGGCCTGGTCCTCCCCCAGGCCGACGTCCCGGCTCACTCCGTGGTTGACGAAGTCCTTCGCGTAGATCTCGTTTGCAACCTCGAAGCGCCCTTCGTTGAAGATCTCGTCGAAGACCCGGCGAGCGACCGCCTTGCGATCCGCCTCCGTTTCGCGGCAGGCGAGGACGCACGCCGCCGCCAGAAGAAGCCCCGCCAGAGCTCGATTTTTCATGAGAGCCTCCCCCATTAATGTAACATATGTTACAATAAACGTCGTGGGGCGACCCCGTGACGCGGAAACGAAGTCGGTCCTGCGGGACCGGGTCTTGGACTACGCAATCGCCCACGGGATTGGCGACCTGTCTCTGCGTCCGCTTGCCCGCGCCCTCGGCACGAGCGCGAGGATGCTCGTCTATCACTTCGGATCCCGCGAGCGGCTTCTGCGATCCATCCTGGAGGGACTTCGGGCGAGGGAGGACGCGCGGATCGAAGAGTGGTGGAAGACCGCCGCGGAGCCGACCCTTCCGAAGTTCGTGCGCTGGTACTGGAAGCGGCTCTCCGCACCGGCGGCGCGCCCGGCTCTCAAGCTCGCTTTCGAGGTTTACGCGATGGCTCTCCGATCCCCGCGGCGGTTCCCCGGCGTCCTCGAGAGCCCGGTCGCGTACTGGAAGCGTCTGAGCCGGCGTGCAGGTGTGGACCACGGAAGCAGCATCGAGACGGAAGCCACCCTCGCGCTCGCGGCCATTCGAGGGTTTCTCCTGGATCTCGCGGCGACCGGCGAGCGCACGCGCATCACCCGGGCCGTCGAGGCCTTTCTAGCGGAAGGCCTCAGAGATCAGGACTGACTCCTCTCCTGCTCCTTCCATCGTTCGGGGTCCACGCCCTTCACGATGAGCCACAGCTCCAGGGGGATCTCCGCGAGTCCGGACGCGACGGCGATGAATGGAAAGAGCTGGACTCCCAGCGGCGGCGAGAGGTACGTCAACCAACCCAGTCCGTCGATCATCAGCAGCACCCCGAGAACTCGAGGCAGAAAGATCGACCGGAAAATGAGGTATCCAGCCAGAATGCACCAGAGTCCGAAAAACACCAGATCGACCTGGAAGGCCAGGTTGTTCAGCTTGAGAAACATCATCGCCAGCGACTGCAATTGCGCCGTCGTCAGTCCGCTCAGAGAACTGCCGCCCTGCAGGACGAGCAAGGGGGCGAGGTACAGGAGGCTCGTCACCGCTTGCATCGCGCACACGACGAGACCGACGAAGGCCGCAAGCAGCGACAGTCGCCGGCCGACCGGCTTGAACAGGTCGTAGAAAAGCAGGACCCAGGCAATGTGAAACGCAACACCGATGATGGAGACTGCAAACCCCGCCCGAAACAACCGCTCGTGCCCCAGGATGTTGGCCGTCGTCGCCGCCGCGTTGCCGGCGACGACGAGCTTGCCGAGAATGAACACCTGGCCAGCGGACGACGTCAGGCCTTCGAGCAATTGACAGACGCCGGCCACTCGGGCCTTGAAACGCGGCGACCATTCTGCAATGCGTTCGGCCATGAGGACAGCGATCTGCTAGATCTCTACGGGCGCCTTCCGACCTTGTTTTGCGCGGCGGGGGCGCCTCCGCGCGATGCCGATTCGCATTTCTGGTTCGTACGACCTCCCCCAATCCCCGTCGCCGCCGAAGATCAGAAAATCAGGTCCGACCCCAACGCTCTCGGCTTTCGTAACCATCCCCGAAATCAGAAATCAGGACTGACCCCGGTTCCACAGTGCGCGCGCCGAGAGGACGACGGACAACATCCCACTCGCGCCGAGGGCGATGTTTGTCCAGACCCAAAAGAAGGCGCCGCTGGAGTTGGCGGCGATTCGGCCGCCGACAAGTCCCGCCCTCTGCATATGGAGGACCGGGACGCCAGAGGCAAGGATCGCCCCGAGAAGCATGATGACCAGCCCCGATCGCCGATCGGCGAGCATCAGCGTTCCGCAAAGCCAGACGGCCAGGATGAGCAGGCCCCCAGAGGCGGAGACTGTTCCGGGCTCGATCCCGCGCGCAATTTCGTCCGCCCAGTGCAATGAGAAGAAGAGAATCGAGAGCAGAGACGTGATCGTCAGCGTGACCTGCTGTTTCATCGGCTTGCACTCCGTTTGCTCGCGACTGGCGGTCGCTCGCGTTCTGCTTGCTCCGACTCGAACCGGAGAAGGTCGCCAGGCTGGCACGAGAGCGCCTCGCAGATCGCCTCGAGCGTCGAGAAGCGGATCGCGCGCGCCTTGCCGGTCTTAAGGATCGAGAGGTTGGCCAGCGTCATTCCGACCCGATCCGCGAGCTCGGTCAGCGTCATCCGCCGATCGTGAAGGACGTCGTCGAGCTTGACGGCGATCGCCATGTCAGACCGTCCCTTCCAGGTCTTCGCGCATGAGCGTGCCCTCGGCGAACACGCGGGCCAGAAGAAACGTGAGGAGCACGGCGAGCCAGCCGCTGATCGAGAAGCCCGCTTGGAGATGGAGCGGATGCGCCGGCGTCGAAACAGCCCTGGCGATCGCGCCGATGACGAGGCTGAGAAGCTGCAGCGCGAGAAGCGTCCAGGCGATCGCCTGCAAGCGCAACGCGTTCGCGGCGACAAACGGATCGCCCGCGCGCACTGTCTCGACGATCGCGAGCAGCCGCTTCAGGACCACGTAGTGAAGTGGGATCGCGACGAGACCGAGACCGGCAATCACGCGCATGCCCATGACGAGCCGCTCCGCTTCGGGGGAAGGAGAAAGTTTGAACGCCGTCATGATCCATCGCTCGTTGGGCATGATGACCAACAGAGCCAGGATCGCGGCTCCCCCGAGCCAGTTCAGGATGATGAGGATCCGCAAAACGACGTGTGCGATCGGAAGGGCGGCGGAAGCGGCTGGCTTTGACATGGTCACCACCTAATTATCGAATAACGATAATATATTTATCGAATATCGTCAAGTGGCAAGGGGCGAGGGGTCAGTCCTGATTTCTGATTTCGCGCCTCCGGCTCGCGACAATTCAGGTCGAGCGAGAGTCGAGGGGGTTTTGTATGCCGCGACCACCGCGGGAGGAGGTCCCGGGAGCCGTCTATCACGTCACCGCGCGGGGCAACGAGCGCCGGGCGCTCTTTCGAGACGACACCGATCGCAACGAATATCTGGATCGAATCGCGCAGTGCCGGCGGAGGTTCCGGTTCGAGCTCCTCGCCTACTGCCTGATGACCAATCACGTGCATCTGGCGATCCGGTCCGGCCCGGAGCCCCTGTCGCGGATTATGGGGCGACTTCACTCGACCTATGCCGGCTGGTTCAACCGCCGTCACGACCGCGTCGGCCACCTGTTCCAGGGCCGGTACAAGGCGTTCCTCGTCCGGGATGACCCGCACCTTCACGCGCTCGTCCGCTACATCCACCGCAACCCGGTGGAGGCCTGCATCGCGCGGCGCGCAGCCGACTACCCCTGGTCGAGCGATCGCTACCTGCGGCGGGCGCGGGGGCCCGGCTGGCTCGATGTCGACCCCCTGCTCGCGCTTCTGGACGAATCCCGGCAATCTGCCATCAAGCGGTACGTCGAGCTTGTGGACGGGCCGGCCGGCGAGCCGCTCGAGGACGTGGATCTTCCCGCCGACGGCGATCCCGTTCCCCTCGCGCAAACCCGGACGCCAGCGGAGCCGGATCCTGTCGTCGGCAAGATCCCTCTCGATGACCTTCTCGAGGCCGTCGCGCGCGACGGCGGCTTGACCCTCGAGGATCTTCGAGGCCGGCGGCGAGGCGGAGAGATCGCCGCCGCACGGTGCCGCGCCGCCTATCTCGCCCGCCGCCTCTTCCGAATTCCGGTGCGCCGCGTGGCGATGCGCCTCGGCCGCGACGACTCATCCTTCGCGCGCCCGCTGGCGCGGCTCGAAAGCCGACTCCCGCTCGATCCCGGGCTCCAGGCCAGGATCGACCACCTGACCCGTCTCCTCCGTACCGCCGCCGCGCCCCAAATCAGAAATCAGGACTGACGCCTATACTCCTCAAATCAGAAATCAGGACTGACCCCTATACTCCTGGGAAGTGACGAACCCTCGCCTTGTCTATGACGCGCCTGCCGGCGTGCATGATGTCATTGCCGCAATAGGGCGGACCGAGGACATCAGACTGTCCCCGGACAATAGACGTCTGGTCATCCTCGACTATTTCGGCAAGCGAATCTTCGTGTTCTCGATCCGCATCGAGACCGCCGCCACATCGACGCAAGTGACCCTGCCGGACTTCTCGATACTGACCTCCGACAGCTTGCGCGAGCCGCACGGCGTGGCCTTTCTCGGGAATGACCACATCGTCGTATGCAACCGCGCGGCAGATGTCTGCGTGTACCGGATCCCCGTTCCCGAGGACCCTCCGCGCGAGCAGAACGTTGAACCGTTCGCTCGAATCAAGGGGCACGGACTGTTCGCGCCGAGGGTCCTCACCCCCGGGTCCGTTGATTCCTACGAGATGGCCGAAGGCCGCTACCGTCTGTTGGTCTGCAACAACCACTGGAATGCCATCACGGCGCATAGCGTCTCCCTCGGGAGGTCTTTCGAGATCAAACACGAGGGAGTTCTCATCGAGCACCGGCTCAGGATCCCCGACGGCGTCAGTATCAGTGGCGATAACGCCTGGATTGCCATCAGCAATCATGTCGATGGCGAAGTGCTGGTTTACGCGAATACGGCGGGCCTTGATAGAAGGACTCCGCCCGCCGCGTCTCTGCGCGGTATCGTTTGCCCCCACGGTGTCCGGTTTTCCTCGGACGGTCGGCTTCTCGTCGCGGACGCGGCCAGCCAGTACTTGCACGTGTTCGAGAGCAAGAGTGGAGGCTGGAACGGAGTCCAGCAGCCAGCGAAATCCGTTCGGATCATGGATGATGAGACCTTCTATGCCGGCCGATACGATTCCAGAGAGGGAGGCCTCAAAGGCATTGAGTTAGATGGCTCCAATCGGGTCCTGATTACCACGCACAAGCGTGATGTCCTCGGATTCTATGATCTGACCCGGCTCCTATCAGGGTCCGACAACATCGATTTCGATGAGATGGCGGAACTTCGCCGGCAACGGGATTGGTCGCTCAACCAGAGCAAGCGTGAGGTCCTCAAGCGACGCTGGACGTTTAGCACACGGGTCAGGCACAAGTTTTCTGGCTTTCGCCAACGCTCCCGGCAGCGCATAGCCGCCGCCCGCACTCGCAAGGCCATTTATCGTCTCTATCTCACGAACGAGCGGTCCAGCGAATCCTTGCTCGATCCCGCCGGACCCGTCCTTTCGATGACGACTCAACCTCATCGGCTCGAGCTCGTGTTCTACGCCATTGAGTCCATCGCCCGCGGCACTCGAAAACCGAGTCGGATTCATCTGTGGATTTCAGACGAGAAGTCTTACTCGAGCCTTCCATCTAGTCTCAAACGGCTCGAGTCGAGAGGATTGGAAATCCATCTCACCGAAGACCTCGGCCCGCACACCAAGTACTATCCATACATCAATCGCGAGACCGCGTTCGCCAAGCCCCTTGTTACCGCGGATGACGACGTCATCTATCCTGAGGACTGGCTCGAACGGCTGATCCAAGGCTATGAGGCCAACCCTTCCGCAATCCATTGCTTTCGAGCGCATCGCCTGCGCATGGCCAATGCGAGGCCTACGCCGTACAACGGTTGGGCTCCCTGCGAAGACACGCGTCCCAGCCACCTGAATCTCATTACCGGCGTATCCGGCGTCATCTATCCGCCCGAGTACCTTCAGTATCTGAAGCAGTATGGTACGGAGTTCACGCGGTGCTGCCCGCATTCGGACGACATCTGGTTGACTGTCACCGCGCTGCGTGGAGGATTCAAGATCGCACAGCTTTGCGACGAGCCTCGTTACTTTACGACGACACCCAACTCTCAAACGAAGCGGCTTTACAATCTCAATGTGATGTTGGGCGAAAACCAGGTCCAACTGATGAGGACCCTATCGAAGTCGGACCTGGCGGCACTTCAGTCCCATCAGAATGCCGCCGACGCCGGATAGAGGTCAGCGCGGAGGGCATTCCCAGCCTTCTGGGGTCAGTCCTGATTTCTGATTCAGGCAGCCTCCTAACCTTCCCTCTTACAACTCAGGGCCGAGGAGAGGCCCGAACCCGCCTGGTGCCGGACTGGACCCGTCCCCCTATCCTTGGTCGAGCGACCTCTTTCTACGGAAGGGCAAGGGACTCGAGACCCCGCACCGCAAACGCGCATGCGGCACCTCGCCGCGACCCGTCGGGCTGCCGCGACCACCGCCGAAATCAGAAATCAGGACTGACCCCGGGGAGCGGAGTGAAGAGGATCAGCCCGTCGCCGCGGGAAGAGATGAGGAGCCGGCGATTCGTCTCGTCGATGGCGAGGCTGACCGGATCATTGAGGCCGGCGGCGACCTCGCGGCCGATTGGTGCGTCGACGTCGAAAACGAGGACCCTGCCCGTACCGGGCTGGCCGTTGGCCGCGCTGTTCTCGAGAACGAAGAGCTGAATCCCTCCGGCGGTTTCGCGAGCTACGGCGTCCACGACGCTGTTCAAGCTCGAAATCAGCGTTACGGTGGCACCGGTCGTGGCATTGACGGCCTGCACGCTTCCGGCTCCCGGCGAGGCGCCGGAGATGGCCACCAGCAACCGCCCGAAATTGAAGGCCCTCACGCTCTGCAGCGTGCCCCCGGTCGGCGGCTCCGTCAGGCTCGACGTCGGATCGGGAAACCGTACGAGGGTCGAGCTCCGTCCGGAGTCCGGGTCCACGCGAATGAGCCGGTTTGTGCCGGAGTCTGCGACGTAGACGCTGCCCTGTGATCCCCGGGCCAGCACCACGGAGCGTTCGTCCGGGGTTTCCGGGGACGACTCGAGCACGGCAATGCCATTGGGGTGCGAGGGGCGATACACCGTGGCGGCATCCGGAATACCGGGGCGGAAAGCGGCGAGCACGGTGGCCGAGGCGAGGTGTTCTCCACCCAGAAGCGCGACCGTCGCGCCATCGAGGAGCGACTCGTGGCGGACGGGTTCCAGGAAGAAGGGCACGCCGCCATCGAAGACGTCGGGCGAGGAGAAATCGATCTTCAGAACGGAAGCCAGAATCGGCGAGGAGACGCCGGCCGGATTCGGCACGAGAGCCCCCGGCCGATCCGCGCCCCGGGGGCGAAAGCCGTCCCCTTCGCCGATCGCGACGTAGAGCGTGTTTCCGGAGAGAGCGAGTCCGTCCGGGCCGTCCGGGAGCAGAAGCGTCGTGCCGTCCATGGAGCGAATGGACGAGAGTCCCGAGGGAAGGCCGCCAAGGAAGGTCCGCCTGTTGCCGTTCGAATCGAAAAGAACCAGAGCGCCGCGGTTAGGCCCAGGGCCCGGCTCGGCGACGAGCAGGCTTCCGCCCGGCAGAACGAGCATTCGCGCGTTTTGCGCCGGCGCGAGGACGGTCACCTGCGACGGCAGAGCGACCGCGGTGCCTGAAGAGGCGGCGACGAATAGCGCGGCTCCCGCCACGAGCAACCGCCCCGGCATGGGTCGTCTTCCGCGGCCGCGGATCCCGCCACCCCGCAGTTCTGTGTGCACAAGTCCTCCTTCACCTCACGGTCGGGAGAAAGTACGTGCGGGCCCGAGGCAGGTTTCAGGCTCTTAGGTGCTCTTGAGGCCGATGCGGCGGCCCGGCCAGACGCTCCCACCGCCCCGAAATCAGAAAATCACGTCTACCCCAATCCGGCACGCTCCAGACCAGGATCGACCGCCTGACCCGCCTCCTCCGCTCCGCCGCCGCGCCCGAAATCAGAAATAGGGACTGATCCTTTCCTACTTCTTCACCGCCTCCACGACGCTCACGGTGGACTCTGTTGGAACGACGCGCGTGAGGCGGAATCCGGCCTTGTCGAGGAGGGCCGCGTACTCGGTCTCGGTCCGCTCCTGCCCGCCCGGCATCACCAGCATCGTCAGGTCGAGGAGCTTCCCGGGGTGCATCTCGTCGCCGGCCGGGAGGACCATCTCGACGAGCAGCAGCTTCGCGTCCGGTTTCATCGCCTTGCGGCAGTTGCCGAGGATCGTCAGGCACTGTTGCTCGCTCCAGTCGTGGATCACGTGCGACAGGACATAGGCGTCGCCGCCCGCAGGCACGGACTCGAAAAAGCTTCCCCCCTCGACGCGGAGGCGGTCCGCGAGGCCGAGGGCGCGGAAACGCTGGGGCGCGTCGCGGACGACGTGCGGCAGGTCGAACAGCACGCCGCGTGCCCCGGGATAACGGTTCAGGATCGCCTCGAGCAGGTTGCCCGACGACCCTCCGACGTCAACCACGGTTTCGACACCGGAGAAGTCGTATGCCGCGACGATCTTCGGAGTCTCGTCGCCGTGGACGCCGATCATCGTTTGGGCGAAGTTCGCCGCGTCTTCCGGGTGATTCGCGAGGTAGTCGAACGCTGGCATCCCGAAGGCCTTCTCGAACCCCGTCTTCCCGGTCTCGAGCGAATACATGTACTCCCCGAAGGCCTTCCAGAACAGCGGCCCCGCCAGCGTCAGGAGCGTGGCGTGCGCCGCGCCGGGCGCGCCGGACTTCATCGCCTCGCCGAGCGGCGTCAGCGAGAACCGCTGCCCGTCAGGCTCGGTCTTCAGAATGCCGAGGCCTGCCAGCAGCCGCATCAGCCGACGGAGCGCGGAGGCGAGCGTGCCCGTCTCCTTCGCGATCTCCGCCGCGCTCCGCGGCCCGCCCGCGAGCTTGTCGGCCAGGCCCAGCTTCGCGGCGGCGTAGAGCGCCCGCGACACCCAGTAGCCCGTAGCCATCTGGATAATTTGGACGTGAGGCGGCGGGGCGTCTGCGGGATTCGGGCGGTTGCTTGCCATGGGAGCCTCCGTTCGGAACGGTGGAAGGTTGGAGCCTATCGCGCACGCTGAGTGTCAGGCTCGAGGCTCTTGACTTCCGGGCCACGCGGTCCGTCGTGGATTCTGATTTCGCCGGACAGGGCTGCGTCTCAGGCCGCGACGACTCCCGCCAAGGCCTCCGCTATGCGCCCGCGTTCTCCTGCCGGCCGGCCGCCGCGAAGATGCGGCCGACGTTCTCTTCGGAGAAGAAGACGGCCGGCGACGTCACGCCCGCATTGACGAGCGCGAACGCGTCCATGGCTTCCTGGTTGCCTTGTGTCGCCGCCAGCAGTTGCTGAAGCTCGGGCGGCGGGGGCTCGAGCGTCGCGAGCTGGGCGGTGAACTCGTACATCGGCAGGACGTGCGCGTCGCGCGCGGATTGATACTCGTCCATCGCCGCGTCGAAGGAGCGCGCACCCGACAACCACTCCTCGAGAGCGCGGCGCACCGCCCGGCGTCCCGGAATGCGTCCTGGATCCCCTGGGCCGTGATGAAGTCCTTGTTGTAGCCGGCATCCCCCACCAGGGCCCAGCCCGGGCCGAAGGGCCGACGGAAGTAGTTCGGAACGCTCGTTCCGACGAAATGCGCCTCCCGCCTGGCGGTGCGGACGCGGTCGGCGAAGGCGGGAACCAGCTCGAGAACCTTGAGATAGTTTCCTTCGATGTTTCTCTTGTTTGCCGCGAACTCGGCATACGGCCAGCTGCAGATGAGGAGTGTCAGGCCGTCATTGGTCGGCCACGCGGCGAATGCCCGGTTCGGTCGGACGTAAGCCTCAAAGCGCCCGTTCATCGGCAGGCCACTCCAATAGGTGTAGTAGCTGGCGTTCAAGGGTGGCTTCTCGTTGTACTGCCGGGGTAATACCGCTTCCGCGACGAGCGAGTGAATGCCGTCGGCTCCGATGACGACCTTCGCGTGTTCGGTGACCGGCTGGCCGCCCTTGCCGTGACCCCGGATGCCGACCGCGCGGCCGTCCTCGAGGAGAACCTCTTCGACCGTGAACCCCTCCCGAACCTCCGCCCCCGCTTCGGCCGCGGCGTCCACGAGCAGCTTGTCGAGCACGGTCCGGCGCGGGGCATACGAGACGGGCGAGTCCGCGGTTCCCGGCGCACCCGTGATCCGGATCGGCCCGAAATCGAACACGTATGTGTCGATGGGCGGACAGCCGGTCCCGATGAGACGGTCGAGCAGTCCCCACTTCCTGAGGGCCGCGACGCCCGGCGGGTGAATGAGGTGCGTCGAGATCGTGTCGCTCGGGAACGTCGCACGGTCGACGACGAGAACATCGCGCCCCTTCCGGGCAAGAAGCATCGCCGTCGGGGATCCCGCGCAGCGCGCCCCGATCACAATGGCGTCACGTTGTTTTACCGCCATGCCGCCCTCCCGATGCGCGGAGCGTATCGCGGACGCGACGGCTCGGCCCTCAGCCATCCCTCCGCCGCGTCGTTAAGGGGTCAGACCTGATTTCTCTCGAACCGCTGTCCGGCCCTGTTCGGCCGCACGCGAAATCAGCAATCAGGACTGCCCCAGCCCCGCCGGTCCTCCCTCCAGCTTAGGATCCCTCCATGATCTTCACGAAGCGGCTTCGCGACGGGGTTCGCAGCGGCCGGATCACCTGCAGCATCCGGATCTGGACGAGGCCGCACGTCAAGGTCGGACACCGCTACCGCATGGACGACGGCGCCATCAAAGTTCTTTCGATTCAGCCCATTCAGCTCGCGGACGTCACGCCCGCGCTGGCGCGGGAGTCGGGCTTCCTGGGACTGGTCGACCTGCTCAAGGTCGCCAAGCACGGTCGGGGAGAAAACGTCTATCTCGTCCGTTTCCGTTACATCGGACCGACGCGGTCGACTTCCTCCGCAAAGCCGAAGGCGCCGTTGAGAACCAGAGGCCGAGCTCCGAAGGCCCCATCGAAGACGTAGCCGCGCTAGGTGTCGTGTCTCGACACGTTGTTCACGGTCGCGGTTCTAACGCCCTCCCTCTCCCGGCGGGAGAGGGTTGGGGTGAGGGGATCCTCACACTTGGCATCCGGCTCGCATCGGAGGCGGGTGGGAAAGCGCTGCGGTGAGGGGGCCACACGGTGAAGGAGCTCGACGGCAGCTAAACTGAGCCGCCCCGTTCAACGGAAGGAGCACGCGAGCATGAAGCCCAAGAACACGATTTGTCTCTGGTACGACAAGGACGCACTCGAGGCAGCACGCTTCTATGCGGCGACGTTTCCGGACAGCCAGGTGACGGCCGTTCACAAGGCGCCGGGTGACTACCCCAGCGGCAAGCAGGGCGATGTCCTGACGGTGGAGTTCACCGTCCTGGGCATTCCCTGTCTCGGCTTGAACGGAGGTCCGGAGTTCAAGCACAACGAGGCGTTTTCCTTCCAGATCGCGACGGACAACCAGGAGGAGACGGATCGCTATTGGAACGCGATCGTCGGTAATGGCGGCAAGGAAAGCGCGTGCGGTTGGTGCAAGGACCGCTGGGGCCTCTCCTGGCAGATCACGCCGCGCGCCCTAACCGACGCGCTCGCGGCGGGAGGCGCCGAGGCGAAGCGCGCGTTCGAGGCGATGATGCCGATGAGGAAGATCGACGTCGCCACCATCGAGGCAGCGCGACGGGGTCAGTCCTGATTTTGCCGACTTGCCGGGCCGGGGCTCGCGCGGTCGGGCTCTCGACAACTCTAGGACGAGGCCATGCCCCGTCCACCCCGCATCGAAGTCCGCGGCGCGCTATACCACGTGACGGCGCGGGGAAACGGAACGCCGCGCGCTCTTCCGGGACGACGCCGACCGGAGGAGTATCTCGGCCGGATCGCCCGCTACCGCGAGAAGTTCCATTTCAGAGATCAGGCCTGACCCCCTTCCCCTTCCTTCAGGCCACCTCCGGTACGAAGCCGGCTCGAACGGCGCCGACGATCGACCGCGGGGTCAGCACGTCGACTTTGTTCTCGAGGGCGACATCGACCCCGGGCCCGTACCCGTAAAAGCTCCACGGCAGAAGTCTTCGGCCCCAGATCAGATGCGGGCCGCCTGCGTGATCCACCATTGTCCCGTCGGGCAGAGACGAGAGGATTGCCTGGTACGTCCTCTTTCGTCCTGCGCGATCCAGCCGTTCCCGGTGGAGCACGCGGTCGATCGCATCGGCCCTGAGAGGCTGGCGCACCCCGTCGCGCCCGCGCCTGCCGGCGTCCCAGGCGGCGCGGAATTCTTCGTAGCGGGCTCTCCGGCACTCCGCGCAGGGCCGGTGCCCCGCGGAAAGCGACGTGGCCTCATCGAGGAAAAAGAGCTCGCTGTATCGGTGCGGCGCGAAAACCTCGCGCCGCCGCCCCCGGAATTCGAGGACGCAGGTGATCCACCGCGGCAGCCGCCAGGCGGCGACGACTCGCTTCGACGCGTCGTGCAGCACGCCGCGATTGCCCATCCAGGCGCCGCGAGCCTCCGTTGCGTGAAGCTCGCCGTAAGGGTCGACGCGATTCTGGAAAGCCATCGGTGCCCGAGCCCGAGGATAGCGGGTTCTCCGCCGCGTCCGCTCGAAATGAGAGAATCCGGTCTGACCCCAAGCCCCCCACTCACCAAAATCAGGACTGACCCTGTAGGATATTTGCCCGGGAGAAGAATCAATGAAGACGACAGTCGCCGCCTTCCCGCTTGTCGTTGTCGCCGCGCTGGGTCTTCAGACGGCGTGCGCTACGAACCAAACGCCCCCCGCGCAGGTGCTGCTCACAGACAATCCTGAGGCGATCAAGGGCTGCCGCTTCCTCGGACAAGTCCAAGGTTCCGATCCGGCCTGGAGCACGAACGGGCAGGGCTTCTCAGCGTCGCAGTCGGAGATCCGGAACCAGGCGTCTCAACTCGGCGCCGATACCGTCTTCGTCATTTCCTCGCTCGGCGCAGGCGGTACGTACGGTGGCACAAGCGTACAGGGACAAGCCTACAAGTGCGGGCGAGCGCCGGCGCCGACTCCCAAGCCGAAGACCGAGAGCGATAAGCCCCAGTAGTCGAAGCCCCGAGACGTCAGTCTTCCGATCGAAGTCAGCAGGTCAAGACTGACCCCCCTCTCCAGGCCCTCGCCCCGCCGCCCGACCCGCCCCTTCCCCCGCCCTCGCCCTCCCCAACTCACCAAAATCAGGACTGGCCCTCATCGGCCGGTAAGGACTAACCCCGTCGCCCCGGAACCAACAACTCAACTAGTCAGGACTGACCCCCTTCCCCTTTTTGATGCAAGCTACTCACTACGAGCCACGACGTATTGAAGGAAGCTGACCTTAGAGGTTCTCAGGGGTCAGGATTCCTCGGGAGATTCATGAGAACGATAGCCTTTTTGCCCGCCTTCTTCGTCGCAGCACTCGCATTCGCCGGAAACGAGCCGTGCGTCTTCGAGACCGACTTCCCGCTGGGCGAAGCCAAGCTCTGGATGAAGGTGAAGTCGCTCCAGAACTTCTCAAAAGGGAAACCCTTGAAGATCGACGGTCCCTGGTCAATGTCGTCGGCTAAGTTCTTCGGAGACGGCCGCGAGTGGAGCACGGCCGAGTGGTACGCCCTCGGGAAGACTCCCTGCGACGGAATCTACCTTCGCGAGGAAGTCACTTCTCACGGCACGCGCTGGGAGGAACCGGGCCTACGGACGGAGATCCGTCGAGTCAAAAGTGGCTACGAGGTTGCCGTCGAGGCCACCATTTACAACCCCAAAGGCAACCATGACAAGCTCGTAACGCTTTCCTACGACCTTCTAACGAAGGACGGCGAGACGGTTGCCAGCGGATCACGCACGCAGAAATCGCCGGCAAACTCGAAATCCGGTAACAACGCCGACTCGGTTTTCTTGCTCTCGCCAGACGACGTCACCCGCGTGACAGGACTCCGTCTGACGATAGCGACGAAGGACTATTGACCGGGACAACCGAAACCCTCGCCCAGCAACGAATCAGGACTGACCGCCGCCACTCCCCAAATCAGAAATCAGGACTGACCCCAATCCTTCCCCTCAACTTCGCCGTCTCAACGGAAGCATTTCCGACCCTTCGCGTTTGTTCAGTATTTCCTGCGGAGGCCAATGTGAATGAGAGGGTGGCGACGCCAGCACCGACTCCCGCCCCCGCGTTGAACTGTTCGACGTTCGGTGACTTAGGGCTGGTGCTGGGCGAGATCCACCGCGAGTGCCAGGCCGGAAACGCTGAGATGACTGAAGTGATCAACGACACCAAGAAAGTGCCCTTCCCAAACCAGCACCAGATTTCGGCGGTTGCCAAACTCAGGTCTCTAGTGTCCGCTCTGGATGCCGGCGATTTCGAGGGATTGCCGAGTTCGGTCTTAGGGCCCGTCCGACGTTCGGCCTTGGAACTCGGGCGCTCATACGAGGCGATGATCTCGATGATGGGTACTGGTCGACAAGACACGGGTGCAGCCCAGCCGTACATCAAGGCGGCGGAGGCGCTGAAGACGTTTGATGAGGAGATACGTCGATTTTCGACACTGTGCACGCAAGCCTGCCCTGACTTTCCCTCCCAATGCTCACCCAGACTAAATATTATTTTCTAGTCGGCCGCCGCTTAGAAGACATCGGATAGATCTTCCATCGAACTGCGGCCGCCCCTCCAATGTTGTCCAGCGTCTAGCGGGCGATCCTCTCATCTGGAGACACCATCCAGGAGCTTCAGCATGTTTAGTTCAAGTCTTCGAGTTCTGGCTCGAGAGCATCGCATGAAGGAAGGCCTAAGGTCGGCCCAAGTGTTCAAATGACTCGCTACCAAACCCGCGAGCACAGGCTCGGACGGTTCAGTCTTGATTTTCTGACTTCCACGAATGGGCTCGGAGGGCTGTCTGCCCGAAGCGCTCCCGCGCAGGCGACCTCTACACCAAGTGGCACGCGTTCTGGGTTAACCCGCGGAATCATCTACGCTTGGCAGTGGAGAGGGCTCTAGTCCGAAACCGAATTCGCCTTCGAGAGAAGTACCTTCCCGAACGTCAGGACGTCTTCCCGTCTCGAGATGATGCGCTCCAGCCTGTCACAGAACAATCGGCACACGCGCACGATGAACGAGCCGGCCGACCGCGCCTCTTCGTCTCTAAGCGGCTGCGGCCCAAGCGTGTAGTCTGTCTTCGACCCTTCGCCACGGAAGCCCGCGTGGATCGAGTATCTAGACGGATGGACGGTTTCGTCCAATCTCTTTAGGTGCGCCTTCAGGCCGGGGCTGCCACGCTCAGCCGCGCTGCGTATCTTGCCAGCTTGCATCCTGCCCTCCAAGAACTGCGGAATGCTGTCCGGCTTCTCTTCGATCAGAACCAGCGCCCCGAATCCTTCTATCAGTCCACGGGCGCACGCCGAGAAGACGTGCGGGTTCCCCTCGGAGATCTGCTGAAGCCCGCCGAGGAAGAAGTCATAGACATGGTCGATTTGACCGATAAGGCAAAGCGCGCCTTCGTGGAGTTCGCGGTCCTCGAAGCGTTCGAATAGATCACGGAGCTGCCGAAAGCGCTCCGCGAAGTTCTGGAAGCAGGCTTCGGGAAGTTGCGAGTGTAGTTCCGAGAGCCGAAAGATTGCTCGTCCTTCGGTTTCCGTAACGCCAACAAGCTTCATGGTCGCAGTCTAAAGTTTCAGTAGGGCGAAAGGCGACTACCACGTCGGCGCAAGAACGCGCCCCAAAAGGGGGCGACGGAGAATCGCCCAGCTAGGCGCCATGAGGAAAAAGTCCCCGCTCTCGCAGGGACTTAAGTCGTTGCTTGAGGCGATGTGGGGAAACTGGCTGGGGCGATATGACTCGAGCCCTTAGCTACACCCTGACGTCGCCCCACAGTTCAGACACTTGTAGCACGCCGCCGACCTCACCATGATCGACCCGCACTCGTGGCACGCGGGCGCATCGGTCGACGTCTCGAACGCGAACCCGTTGTTGCTCCCTCCCAGCGGTCTCGCGACGACGACCTGGTCGGTCACCGGTACGGGCGCCTCCCCGTGGGTGTCCCGCGCGATGACGCCGATAGCTTCCTTCTCGTCGGCGTTCAGGAACTTCGACCCGAGCCACCGGAACACGTAGTCCACCAGCGACTTCGCGATCGGGATCTCACGGTTCTTCGTGAACCCCGACGGCTCGAAGCGCATGTGGGTGAACTTCTTGACCAGCGCCTCCAGGGGCACGCCGTACTGCAGGGTCAGGGAGATTGCCGTCGCGAAGGAGTCCATGAGGCCCGAAACCGTCGAGCCTTCCTTCGACATGCGCAGGAAGATCTCGCCGGGCTTGCCGTCCTCGTAGAGGCCGACGGTGATGTAGCCCTCGTGGCCGCCGACGTCGAACTTGTGGGTAATGGAGCGGCGCTCGTCGGGGAGCTTGCGGCGATAGGGGGCGGGGACGGGTGCCGCCGCCTTGCCGACGTACTCGAGCGAACCGCGCTTCTCGGGGCTCTTGCTGTCGGACTTGGAGGCTGCGGTGTTCAAGGGCTGGGTCCTCTTGCAGCCGTCGCGGTAGATCGCGATGGCCTTCAAGCCCTGCTTCCAGCCGTCCATGTACACGCCGGCGATCTCCTCGGGCGTGGCGTCGGGTGGCAGGTTCACGGTCTTGGAGATCGCGCCCGAGAGGAAGGGCTGCACCGCTCCCATCATCCGGACGTGTCCCGAATAGTGGATCGAACGGGTGCCGTTCAAGGCGCGGAAGGCACAGTCGAAGACCGGCAGGTGCTCGGGCTTGAATCCCGGCGCGCCCTCGATCGTGCCCTTCTCGTCCACGTAGTCGATGATGTCGTTGACCTCGCCCTCCGTGTAGTTGAGACGCCGGAGTGCCAGCGGCACCGTGTTGTTGACGATCTTGATCGTGCCGCCGCCGACGAGCTTCTTGTACTTGACGAGAGCCAGATCGGGCTCCACCCCCGTCGTGTCGCAATCCATCATGAAGCCGATCGTTCCGGTCGGGGCGAGCACCGTGACCTGGCCGTTCTTGTAGCCGTGCTCCTTGCCGGATTCGAGCGCCGCGTCCCAGACCTGCTTCTGCGCGCGCAGCAGATCCGACGGCACGCCCTTGGCGGTCGTCGCCACGGGAATTTTGGCCGCCGCCTCGCGGTGCATGCCGATGACCTCGAGGAAGGCGTCGCGGTTGGGCGCGTAGCCGGCGAAGGGGCCGAGCTCCGCCGCGACGCGCGAGGACTGAAGGTACGCCTCGCCGCACATCATGGAGGTGATCGCGGCGGCGTAGGCGCGGCCCTCGTCGGAGTCGTACGGCAGGCCCGACGCCATGAGTAACGCGCCGAGATTCGCGTAGCCGAGGCCCAGCGGCCGGAACTTGAAGGAGTTCTCGGCGATCGCGTCGGTCGGATAGGAGCAGTTGTCCACCAGCATTTCCTGCGCCGTGATGACGACGTCACAGGCGTGCCGGAAGGCTTCGACGTTGAAGGAGCCGTCCTCCTGGTTGAAGAACTTCATGAGGTTGAGCGAGGCCAGATTGCAGGCGCTGTCATCGACGAACATGTACTCCGAGCACGGGTTCGATGCGTTGATGCGGTGCGTCGCTTTGACCGGGTTCCACTTGTTGATCGTCGTGTCGTACTGCACGCCGGGATCGCCGCAAACCCACGCGGCTTCGGAGATGTCGCTCATCAATTTCCGCGCCTTGTACTTGCGGTACGGAGTACCGGTCAGCACTTCCTTCGTCCACCACTCGCCGTCCTTCTCGACGGCCTGCATGAACTCGTCGGTCACGCGCACGGAGTGGTTGGCGTTCTGGTAGAAGATCGATGCGTACGCCTCGCCGTTGAACGAGCCGTCGTAGCCGGCGTCGATCAGCGCCCACGCCTTCTTCTCTTCGTTGGCCTTGGAGAGAATGAACTCGTCGATGTCCGGGTGATCGATGTTCAAGATCACCATCTTCGCGGCGCGCCGCGTCTTGCCGCCCGACTTGATCGCGCCGGCAAACGAGTCGAAGCCCTTCATGAAGGAGAGAGGGCCCGAGGCCGTGCCGCCCGCCGACAGACCCTCATGCGATCCACGGATCGCCGAGAGGTTCGAGCCCGTGCCCGAGCCGTACTTGAAGAGCATGCCTTCGGTGCGCGCAAGACGCAGGATCGAGTCCATCGAGTCGCCGCAGGAGTTGATGAAGCAGGCGGAGCCCTGGGGCTTGGGCTCGATGCCGACGTTGAACCAGACGGGAGAATTGAAGGAGGCGACCTGGTTGACGAGGATCGCGGCAAGCTCGTCGTGGAAGGCGTCGCGGTCGGCGGAGGTCTTGAAGTACCCGCCCTTTTCGCCGTAGCCGGTGATCGTCGCGGCGACTCGCTCGATCAGCTGCTTGACGGAGCTCTCGCGCTCGGGCGTGCCGATGCGGCCGTGAAAATACTTCTGCGCGACGATGTTGGTCGACGTCTGCGACCAGGACTTCGGGGTCTCGACGTTCTTCTGCTCGAAGATCGTCTCGCCCTTCTCGGAAGTGATCGCCGCGGTGCGCAGCTCCCACTCGACGGCCTCGTACGGAGAGACCGACGGATCCGAATAGACGCGCGGGAACGTCAGCCCGCGCAATCCTGTTCGCGATCCCGTCTCCGCCGTTTTGGCCGCGGGTCCCCGAACGTCCTTCTCCGTCGCGCTCATCCCCTTCTCCCCCTTCCGCGAAGCCAAATGCTCCGCCCCCACACTGCCTCAGGCCTAAGTTCAGGCAGAAACTAGAACCGCGGGCAATCCGCCAGCGTTGCTGATAACGCTAAACCCCGTTTGTGGGCGGGTCAAGTAAAAACACAAGATCTGGTGGAGAGGGCGGGTAGAGGGCCCTTGGAATGGTGGCACACGGCTTGCTGTTGAAATGGGTGTGAGACGGATGAAAAGCGCGGCCGCCCCGGCGCGGGTGGACTCGAAATCGGTCTTCGAAGTGAACGATTCGAGGCTCGGAATCGGGGTCTTCAACCGGCCCCTGCTCGACCAGGAGGCCCGCAGGTTCCGCTCCGCGTGGGAGATCGAGGCCATGCCCGGCTTCGAGGACTTCCAGGTGGACGCGAGCCGGGTGTCCTTCGTGGCACCGCCGGAGCGGGTCGCGGAGGCCTGGGAGGCGATCGACCGGCTGCTTGCGACGTCCACGGAAAAAGTCAAAAAAGCGTCCTGAATGGGGGAAAAAGTGGACGGGGAGTGCCCCCCCTCACCCTACCCCTCTCCCCCGAGGACGGGGGCGAGGGAACAGGCTTTTTCCCCCTCTCCCGGCGGGAGAGGGTTGGGGTGAGGGGCTCTTGCCCCTCTCCCCACGGGAGTAGGGTCGGGCGAGGGGCCCCGGTTGACCCCCGCCGCTGCCTCGACGGATAATCGGCCCCGCTCGGGCTGATTCGAATTGATCAGTCTCGTGCGCAACATTTAAGGAGACCCAGATGTCCTCGACCCTCGAATCGACGCCGACCCCGATCACGGAGACGGGACCGCTCCTGACGCTGACCGACGCCGCGATCGAGAAGGTGAAGCACTTCGCCAAGACCATGCCGGACTCCGAGGGAAAGCCCCTGCGGGTTTTCATTCAGGGCGGCGGCTGCTCGGGCTTCCAGTACGGGTTCACCTTCGACGAGAAGAAGGAAGGGGACAACGTTCTGGAGCAGGGCGGAGTCACCGTGCTCGTGGACCAGCAGAGCGCGCAGTACCTGCGCGGCGCGAAGGTCAACTACGTGGAGGACTTCCGCGGCGCTGGCTTCTCGGTCGAGAACCCCAACTCGACGGGCGGCTGCGGATGCGGGAAGAGCTTTAGCGCCTGAGAAGCGAGGCGAGCCAAGTACCAGCCGACTCGCCGTCACAACCCTTCCGGCTCGCCTCGGAAGAGAGTTTTCAAGGCAGCCCGGCGAGGGGAGTGGCAGGCACCAGAGCCCCGGATTCCGGGGCTTTTTCATTTAGGTGGCGGTCCCGATGGCACCAGCGTGCCTATGCGAGTCCTCGGTCCGGCGCTATGATCTCGGCCTCTCGGATCGGTAGAGGTAAAAGGATGAACCCGGCTCGACGCCGCCTGATCGGGCTCGCAGCTCTGGTCTGCGCCGCGGCGGCTCTGCCGTCCAGTTTGCGCGCCGCGACCGTCACCGTGACCGCAAGCGGAACCGACATGGACTCGAAGTTCACGCCGGCTGCTGTGACGATTCAGGTCGGGGACACGGTGTCGTGGGTCAATGCGGAGGGCGTCCACAACGTCGTCTCAGACGACGATCTCTTCAACAGCGGCTTCGTCCAGCCGCCCGACGGGGAGGTCTGGCCGTTCTCGTACACCTTCAACAGCACCGGGCAATACCGCTACTACTGCTCGATCCACGGAAACAAGGGCGGTGTGGGCCAGTCCGGAATCGTCATCGTGCGGCCGGCTCACGCGGCCAACGAGATCGTCCTGGAGAGGGGCGCCTGGGATTTCCATGCCGTGATTCCCGGCACGACGACCGGCGACGGCGACCAGGAGCTCATGCGCTGCATCACGACCGGAAGCGGTGGAGACGAGCTCCGGGCGGGGCTCCAGATTCCCGCCGGATCGAAGATCGTCGGGCTCGAGATCACGGGCTGCGACGACGACCCGTCCACGGACTTGACGGCGACGCTCCTCGAATGCCCCGACCCGACCGGTCCCTGTGTCGAGGTCGTCAAGGCGTCTTCGTCGGGACAGCCGGGCTGCGATTTCTTCGCAACCGCGGTCGCAAACGGACCGAACGTCAACAATCTCTCGAATACCTATGGCCTGAGCGTGACCCTGGGCTCCGACAAGGCGCTGTGCTTCCGTAACGTGCGCGTGTTCTACATGAGGGCCATTGCGCCCGCGCCCCTGACCGCGACCTTCGGCGACGTGCCGACGACTCATCCCTTCTTCCGCGCCATCGAGGCGCTCGCAGCCTCCGGCATCACGCAGGGCTGCGGCAACGGAAACTTCTGCCCCAACGACACCGTGACCCGCGCGACCATGGCGAGCTTCTTCGCCCGGGCGTTCGGCCTCTTCTGGCCGAACTGACCGGCGAAGCCGGAGCTTAGGAGTCTCCAAAGGAGGAGGGAGGAGACCCCTCACCCCAACCCTCTCCCGCGGGGAGAGGGGGATGGTTCGGACTCTTCCCTCGCCCCCGTCTTCGGGGGAGAGGGGTAGGGTGAGGGGCAACCCGGATGAGCACCCTCGCCACCGCCGACTCCATGCTCCTGACACCATAGAATCGCTCGAACTTCCGAAGGGAGAATGCCCATGGCTCGCAGGCGCCTCTTCCCTGCTCTGGTGGCGTGTGTCGGCTCGGTGCTCTTCGCGCCGTGCGCTCGCGCCGTCGAGCACAAGGTCATCGTCACGGATAGCCCGGCGCAGGTATTCGATCCGCAAGCGCTGACGATTCAGGCGGGCGACACGGTGACCTGGCAGAACGTGTCGGGCACGCACAACGTGGTCGCCGACGATGCGAGCTTCGACAGCGGCAGCCCGGCCGCGGCTCCGTGGACCTACTCCCACACCTTCGCTTCCACCGGCAGCTTCCTCTACCGCTGCTCGGTGCACAGCGGCGACGGCCAGGTTGGCCAGATCGACGTTCGCGCGGCGCGCCCCTCGAACGAGATTGCCTACACCGTCAGCTCCTGGGACATGCAAAGGAAGGTGGCGATTGCGGCGGCGGAGGGCACCGCCAATTTCACTCGGGCCAGCGGAGAGTTCCTCGCCGGCGTCCGCCTTCCCTCGGGCGTGAAGATCACGACGTTCGAGGTCTCGGCGTGCGATGACACCTCGATCGCCGGAGGGACGTCGGCGACCCTTCTCATCTGCCCCGAGCCCGCTACCGCGTGCTTGCCGATCGCCGTCGTTGGAACGACGCCCGTGGTCACCGGCAACCCTTGTGGCATCACCACGACGACTCTGGCCGACGGGCCGATCGTGGACAACGCGGACAACACGTATGGGGTGTACGTGACGACCGCAGCCGAAGGCTTCCGGGGCGTGAAGATCTATTACAAGAGGGTCCTGAGCCCGGCGCCCGCGACGGCGACGTTCTCGGACGTGCCGACGACCGACATCGCGTTCCGCGCGATCGAGGCGCTCGCGGCGTCCGGCATCACCCAGGGCTGCGCCGCGGGGCAGTTCTGCGGAAACCAGAACGTGACCCGCGCGCAGCTGGCGATCTTCCTCGCGCGGGCGCTCGGGCTGTTCTGGCCGAACTGAGGGGCGGAGCCGGAGCCTATGGCCGTCTCCACAGGAGGGGGAGGACTCCCCTCACCCCAACCCTCTCCCGTGGGGAGAGGGGGAAGACTCCCCTCACCCCAACCCTCTCCCGCGGGGAGAGGGGGGCCTTAGTATTTCCCCTCGCCCCCGTCTTCGGGGGAGAGGGTTAGGGTGAGGGGGCGGCCTTCATCTCTCGAAGCATCCGTTCGAGCACTCCATCCAGGTTCTGCAGGACATCTGTGTTCCAAAACCGGATGACTCGGATGCCGAGCCGCCGCAGGGTCTCCGTCCGGCGAGAGTCGTCGCTCATCTTGTCCGTCTCACCGTGTCCGCCCCCGTCGATTTCCACCGCGAGGGCGGCCCGTTCGCAATAGAAGTCGAGGATGTATCCGCCAATCGGATGTTGACGGCGGAATTTCATGCCGCCCAGACCCCGAGCGCGAAGCCTGCGCCAGAGTGCGGCCTCCGCGTCCGTCTGACGCCTTCGGAGGTCTCGAGCTCGGGCGTGAAAGCGTGAGTCCATCCAAGGACTGGTTGTCGTGAAAGTCCTGGGAGAGTGCCCTCACCCCAACCCTCTCCCGCGGGGAGATGGGGAAGAGCCCCCCGTCACGTCCTTGTCCCTCCCGGCCTGCCCTTCGGCGCCGCGCCGGACCGCCCCGCCCGATGGCGCGCATAGACTCTGCCCGTGGCTCTTCTCCGGACCGGAAACTTCGCGCTTCTCGCGATCGCCTTCGCGGCGGTCGGGTCCGCGCAGACGGCGCCCTGGGTGTCGCTCGGACCCGAGGGCGCGGTGCTCCTGGATCTCGCGATCGATCCTGCCGACCCCTCCCGCATGTACGCGGGCGCCGCCGGCCGGGGCGTCTTCCGATCGGCCAACGGCGGCGCGAGCTGGATCGCCCCGGGCGCGGGCCTCTCCTCCTTCTCGATCTTCTCCTCCGTCGAGGCCGATCCGAGGGTGCCGGGGCGCGTGTGGGCCGGCGTCAACTTCGACGGCGTCTTCCGCTCGGACGACGCGGGCGCCACCTGGGTCGAGAAAGACGACGGCCTGCCTTCCGACAGCGTGCTCGACGTCGCGGTCGATCCCCTGATGGCGAACACGGTGTACGTGGCGCTGCGGCAGGGCGGAGTGTGGAAGTCCATCGACGCCGGCGAGACCTGGAACAACCTGCGCATCCCGCCGGGGTACGCGACGGTTCTCCTGCTCGATCCGCACAATCCGCTCCGCGTGTACGCGGGCACCACCGGGCAGGGCGTCTACCGGTCTGACGACGGCGGGGGCAGCTGGCTGTTGCCGACGGGCGTCCAGACCACGGGCTCGCGGCAGATGACCGCACTCGCCTCCGATCCGTCGAACTCCGAGGTCGTCTACGTCGGCACGGAGGGCGACGGGCTCTACCGCAGCCAGGACGCCGGCGCGACCTGGACGCGCATCGACAGCCCGCCCATGGATCCCTACATCAACGCCGTGGCGGTCGATCCGTCCAACTCGGGGCACATCTTCGTGGCGACCAACGGCGACGTCTTCACGAGCCGCGACGGAGGGACCTCCTGGATCAGCGTCCCCGTGCGCGCGATCCGCACGGTCACCTCCGACGTCCTCTTCGAGCCCGGCGGGAGCGGCCGCCTCTGGGCGGCCTCGGAAGTCGGCGCCTTCTCGAGCGTCGACGACGGGCAGACCTGGACCGAGCGGCAGACGGGGATGCGCGCGACCTTCGTGCCGTCAATCGCGGTGTCGCCCTCGAACCCTGACGTCCTTTTCGCTGCGGGAGCCGGCGCCGGCGTCTATGCGAGCAGCGACGGCGGGGCGACGTGGCAGACTCGGGACAACGGACTGCCGAGCGGGCGTGTGACGGGAATCCTGCGCGACGCCTCGGGCTTCCTGTACGCCGGCGGCATCGCCGTCAGCGGAGCGAGCCAGACGCCGAGCCTCTACAAGAGCGTGAACTCGGGCGGCGCCTGGACCTCGTCGTCGGTGGGCTTCACCGGACGCGAGTTCCACAACTTTTCGGCCGACCCCAACAACCCCGCTGTCCTTTACGCGGCGACGAGCGACCGGGCCGTGTTCAAGAGCATCGACAGCGGAGCGACCTGGCAGCAGGCGCGCACCGGGCTGCCGGACGCCGTGTTCGCCGTTGCGGTGGATCCGACGACGCCGGGCGGCCTCTGGGCCGGCGTGTACGGAACGATCGGAGGAGCCTACCGCAGTGAAAACGGTGGCGGAAACTGGAGCCAGAAGAGCCTGGGAATGACGAACCGCAACGTCCGCTCGCTCGCGGTCGATCCGTCCCGCCAGGGTGTCGTCTACATGGGCACCGACGGCGGCGGCGTGTTCAAGACGATCGACGGCGGCGCGAACTGGACCGAGGTCAACACGGGCCTGACGAGCCTCTTCATTCTTGCGCTCGCGGCCGAGGGGTCCGGAACCGAGACGGTCTTCGCCGGAACGCCCGACGGCGTCTTTTTCAGCACCGACAGCGGCGGCACCTGGGCGCCTTTCAACGACGGCATGCCGGAGAACGTCTCGGTCCTCTTCCTCCAGGTCGAGCCGGGCGGGCAGAACCTGATCGCCGGCACGGCCGACGGCGGCGTGCTGCGGAGGTCGATCGGAGGCACACCTCCCCCGCCGGCAGACCGATCCGACCCGATCCTGCGCGGTGGCTCGAATCCCCCCCCGCGCGTCGTGCCGCCGCGCGAGTAGGGGCCCGGCAAGCAAGTCGCCATCCCGCTCGGAGCCTTCCGAGCTCGGGATGACAGGCCTTGGTCCCTCCCGAGAGAGCCTCAGGCTCTAGATGTGGTTTCTCAACACGTTGTTCACAGCCAGGGCGGGCCATGCGGACCCCCTCTCCCGGCGGGAGAGGGTTGGGGTGAGGGCCGCTCCTGCCGCGGCTGCCGCCGTCCGGAATGATCGGGGCGGGCTGCCCCCTCACCCTGACCCTCTCCCCCCAACCGGGGGGAGAGGGGAATTCTGAGCCTGGGGGCTCTTCAGAGGGGGCGGTAGGTGAACAACGTCTTGAGAATTCACACCTAGTCCGTCATCCCGAAGAGTCCACGACGAGGGATCCCGAGCTATCTCGCCAACAACGCCGTCGTCCGGCTCAGGACCTTCCGAGCTCTTGATCCCTCGCTCCCGCTCGGGATGACGGCTCCGTGGGGTCGCCCGTTTTAGCCTGTCATTCCCGGGGACCGTCCGATCCAACCGGAAGTCACTTCCGCTCGCCCCGCATGAAGCGCTCGTAGAGCGCGACCTCGGCCGCGCTTCCGATGGCGAGCGGGACGCGGGCGTGCAGCGATTCGGGGACGACGTCGAGAACGTCCTCGGTTCCCGTCGTGGCGGCGCCTCCGGCCTTCTCGACGATCAAGGCGAGCGGCGCGCACTCGTAGAGCAGGCGCAGCTTGCCTTGCGGCTTTCCGTCCTTGCCGGTGTCGGCGGGATAGAGGTAGATGCCGCCTTCGAGGAGGATCCGGTGCACGTCGCCGACGAGCGAGGCGGAGTAGCGCGTCGCATAAGGCCGGCCGGTCCCGGGGTCCTTCTCCTTCAGATACTCGACGAAGGCCCGGACCTCGGGCGCCCAGCCGCGCGAGCGGCCTTCGTTGACCGCGTAGCACCGGCCGCGCTCGGGCATCCGGAGCGCCTCCTCGGTCAGGAGGAACTCGCCGATCGAGGGGTCGAGCGTGAAGAGGTGGACCGCCTCGCCTTCGGTGTAGACGAGCAGCACCGCGGGTCCGAAGAGGATGTAGCCGGCGACGACCTGCTGGCGCCCCGGGTGCAGCAGATCCTTCTCGCCGCCTTCCTCGCGGGTGCGGATCGAGAAGATCGTGCCGAGCGTGCCGTTGACGTCGATGTTGGAGGAGCCGTCCATGGGGTCGAAGAGCACGGCGTAGCGGCCGTCGCGCTCGTTGCGCTCGTAGAGGTACGGCGCCTCGAGCTCCTCGGAGGCCGCGAGCACCACCAGCCCGCCGTAGTCGAAGGTCTCGAGCAGGATCTCGTTGGCGATGACGTCGAGCTTCTTCTGCTCCTCGCCCTGGACGTTGGAGGAGCCGGCGGAGCCGTGCGTATCGCGCAGTCCCGCCACCGCGAGCTCGCGCGCGATGCGTTTGCCCGCGACCCCGAAGCGCATCAGGAGCATCGAGAGCTCTCCTGTCGCGCCGGGGTGCGCATGCTCGCGCTCGAGGATGAAGCGGTCGAGGGTAATCAACGGACGGCCTCAGGCCTTCTCGCGCCTGACCTTCCAGACGCCCTTGGCCTTCTTGCCCGTCTGGTCCCACCGCTCGATCGTGAACTCGCCGGTGATGACGTCGCCGTCGATCGTGCCGGCGAAGGTCGTGCGGACTTCGCACTGGCAATCGGGGTCGATGTACGGGTCCATCGTGCCCGTCAGGATCCCGCCCTGGCTGCTCACGAAGCTGATGTTCAAGACCTGAGGCATCGCGCGGACCTGCTCCTCGCTCAGGTCGTTGCCGTGGGCGGGCTTGATCGGCTCCTTCGAGCCTTTGGGCCACATGAGGACGTCTCCGGCGCCCAGGGTTCCCGACTTGAACTCGAAGACGATCGAGCCCGTGCGTCCGGTGTCCTGACTGCTGTAGTCGCCGGTCCATCGGCCGGCGAGCGCCTTGAGATCGCTCTTCTTCGCGCCTTCGACCTGCACGGAGGGCGGGACCGGCTGGGAAGAGCACGCGGCGGTCAGGCCGGCCGCGAGCAGCGCGAGCGGGATCAGGGATCGCTTCATCGGGTGCCTCCTTGGATGTTCCCCGGGGAATCCTGACACAGGTAACTGCCCCTCAGCCGCGCCCGCCCGCCCGGACCCAGATTCGCCATGCGGGTTTCGAACCTCCATTCTGCATCTGCAGGCCGCGCCGGGCCAGAAACTCCGCGCGCCGGCGCCCGACGTCAGTCCCGTCGGGTCCGAGATCGTCGGTCGGTGCGTCCCGCCAGGAGACCCAGCGCGCAAAAAGGAGGCGCCGCCCGTCCGCGCCGGCGAGGAGCTTGCGCATCCGACGCACGAAGTCCGCCTGCTTCTCGGGAGAGGAGCCGTTCTCCGCCGCCGAGGAGTAGCTGACCTCGGGAAAGGCGATCTGCCGATCGCCCGACTGGGCAAGCAGCTCCTTCCAGTCTTTCTCGATGGCGTCGGGATCGCGGTGCCAGTAGGGCTTGTCCCTCTCGAAGGGCGCGTAGACGTAGAAGAGAACGGGACTGCGCTGGTGAAGGGCCGCCGCGACCGCGGGTGCCGGGCTTTCGGTTGGCGAGAACGTCGTGATGCCGACCTTCAGGGCCGGCAGCTTCTTGCCGAGAAAGTTGACCGCGCCGTCGAACAGGCGGCGGAAGGCACGCAGCTCGTCGGGCTTGTCGGCGAAGTAGGCGTCGGCCTCGTATCCGAGCGAGAGGGTCGCGACGTCGCGCAGCGCGGGCTCCATCGCGTCGAGCAGACGACCGAGGCGCAGCGACAGGCGGCTGTCGTCGAAGGCGACGCCCGCCAGGTCCGCGGGCACGTCGCGCACGCGCCCCGCCACGAGCGGCAGATCGAGGTGCAGAGCGGCTCCGGACTGCCGCAGCAGCCGTGCCGTGTGCGCGAGCTCCTCGATCCGGTACTTTCCGGGAGCCGGCTCGGCGGCGGCCCAGGAGAGGGTCAGCGCGTAGAGCGAGACTCCCGTTCGGCGCACCTGGTCGAAGGCCTGCTTCTGTTGCGCGGCCGGAGTGCCGGCCGGCAGGTTGACGTCGAGGCCGAGGGCCGGGCGGGGAGGCGTCGGGGCCGCCTCGGCGGCGGCGCAAGGAGCCGCGAGCGCCGTGAGAAGAAGGGCCAGTGTTCTGCGCAGGGCGAGCACCGCGCCATTATGAGGGGAGCGTCGGCGCCGCACGCCGGGCGGACCCTGACCGCCCGGTTCCTGGACGCGATGGTTCGCCACCGGGAGAGGGCAAGCCTCTCACCCCACTCCTCTCCGGCCGGGAGAGGGAGTCCTGAGAGAGTTCCCGCTTCCGCCGAGAAAGGGGAGTCTTGAGAGAGTTCCTGCTCCGGCGAGGAGAGGGTTCCTGAGAGTTCCCTCTCCCCCCGCGGGGGGGAGAGGGGTCGGGTGAGGGGGGCGCCGCTTCCCTACATCACGTGGGTCGGCTTGCTCGCCCTGGCATCGTCGGGGATGACCGCGGGCCCCTCCTTGAGGTCTTCGCGGATGATCAGGTCGAGGAAGAGAGAGCGCACGCCCTCCCGGCCGCCGTTCTTGAAGGCGCGGGTCACTTCCGACGGCTTCAAGGACACGCCCGTCATGGCCTTCAGGTACTGACAGAACACGGTCGATCGGGACCGGAAGGAGATGACGAGGAGAAACAGAAGAACGACGGAGGCCGACAGGAGCGCCCAGTCGCCCGGCGAGGTGATCGGGAGAAGACCTTCCATTGTCCGAATTCCTTCCGTCTTCCAGACCGCTTTTCTGTACAAAAGGTTAACAGAAAACCGGCCGGTGGGTCACCGCTTTTGGGACTTTCTCCGGGCCAGGAACTCCCGGGCCACCTCTTCGGGCCGCCTTTTGTCACGGTCCACGGCGGCGTTCAAGGCGCGCATTTCGGATGAGTCGATCGCGCCGCCAAGCTCTTCGAGAACCCGGCGCACTGCGGGCCGCTCCCGCCAGACTCGCCCCCGCACGACGAACGCCGCCTCGTACGGGGGGAAGTAGCGCCGGTCATCCTCGAGCACGACGGCGTTGAAGGCCGCGATCAGGCCGTCGGTCGAGTTGCCCGCGATCAGGTCCACCCTGCCGGTCTCGAGCGCCTGATACAGAAGTCCCAGGTCCATCTCGACGGGCCTCGAGGGGAACGCCAGGCCATAGGCGCGCGTCAGGCCCGCGAATCCGTCCGCGCGCTCGATGAACTCGTAGCCGAACCCGGGCCGGAGGTCTTTCTCGTGTCCCTTGAGGTCCGAGATCTTCCGCAGGTTCCAGCGGGCTGCGTCGGCCTGCCGCACGACGAGTGCGAAATCGTTCTCGAAGCCGAGCGGCGGCGACCACACGAGGCCCCAGCGCGTGCGGTACGCCTCCGCGACCGCCGAGCGGACGGCCGCCGGATCCGAGATCGGCTTCTCTCCGAGAATGGCAGTGTATGCCGTTCCGGTGTACTCGGGATAGAGGTCGAGCTCTCCGGCCTTCATCGCGTTGTGGCAAACGAACGTGCCGCCGAGATTGAGCCGCCGGTCGACCGCAACGCCCTGTGCCTCGAGCGCCTGCGCCAGAATCTCCCCCAGGATCACCTGCTCGGTGAAGTTCTTCGAGCCGATCCGCACCGGGCGGCCGCCCGGACGGCATCCGGCAAACGCGAGCACGAGGGCCGCCGCCGCCGCGGCCCGCCTCACGAAGCCCTCCAGGCCGACTGGCGCCGCTCGAGGATGCCGAGCAGGCCGTCCACCGCGAGCGCGAGGAGCGCCGCCGGCACCGCGCCGGCGAGGATCAGGCGCGTGTCGACGATCGCGATGCCGCGATAGATCAGCACACCCAACCCTCCGGCGCCGACGGCCGCCGCGATCGTCGCGAGGCCGATCGAGACGACGGCGGCGATCCGGACTCCGCCGAGAACGACGGGAAGCGCGAGCGGCAGCTCGACCGAGCGGAGGCGCTGGCCCGGCGTCATGCCGAGGCCCACGGCCGCCTCGACGATCGCGGGATCGACCGACGTGATCCCGGCGTATGTGTTTCGCAGGATCGGCAAGAGGCCGTAGAGGAGCAGCGCGACCACGGCCGTGCGCGCGCCGATCCCGCCCACGAGGGGCAGCGGGATCAGGAACCCGAAGAGCGCGAGGCTCGGGATCGTCTGCACCACGGAAGCGAAGCCAAGCACCGGCCGCGCGAGCTTCGGGCGGCGCGTCAGGGCGACACCGAGCGGCAGACCCACGGCGACCGCGAGCGTCGTCGAGACCACGACGAGGATCAGGTGCTGGCCGGTCAGCGCCGCGATCTCCGCGCGGCGGTCCCAGAAGTAGGACGCGAGGCCGCTCACGGCCCGTCCTCCGAGACGAACTCCCGCACGAACTCGTCCGCCGGCGCCTGCGTCAGCTCTTCGCGCGTGCCGACCTGCCGGACGCGCCCCCGGTCCATGACGGCGACGCGGTCGGCGAGGCGGAAGGCCTCCGGAAGGTCGTGCGTGACCAGCAGCACCGCCTTGCCCAGGCGCCTCTTCCAGCCGAGGAACTCGCGCTGGAGGCCGCGGCGCGCGATCGGATCGAGGGCTCCGAACGGCTCGTCCATGAGCACGACGGCGGGGTCGGCCGCGAGCGCCCGCGCGACGCCCACGCGCTGCCGCTGGCCGCCGGAGAGCTGCCGCGGACGCCGCTCGGCGAATTCCGCCGGCGGCAGGCCGACCAGCTCGAGCAGCTCCTCCGCCCGCTGCCGCCGCCGGCCGGGCTCCCAGCCGAGAAGCATCGGCACGGTTTCCACGTTCTCGCGCACGGTCCAGTGCGGGAAGAGGCCGCCTTCCTGGATGACGTAGCCGAGCTTGCGCCGCAGCGCGACGGGCTCCTCGGCGCGCACGTCGCGCCCGAGGACCCGGATCTGCCCGCCGTCGGCATCGAGCAGCCGGTTGACGAGCTTCAAGGCCGTCGTCTTGCCGCATCCCGACGGGCCGATCAGGGCCACCGTCTCCGAGGCTCGGACCTCGAGCGAGAAGCCATCGAGCACGGGCCGCCCGCCGAAGCTCTTGCAGACGTCGCGCAGCTCGACCGCGGGCGCGCTATCGCACATCGAGGCTTCTGCGAGAGAGTGCCCTCACGGACGCAGTCTACGACGCGATCGCCATCGGCGTCGGCTAAGGTGCCGAGCGTGCCCCGGTACTTTCCCCTGCCGGATCAGCCCTCCTGCGACCGCTCCGACGACGGTTTCGCGGTGAGCTCATCCGAACGACGGTCTGCGCCGGAGGGTCGGCCAATGCCCCGCACGGCCTTCTCGTCCACGGAGCGGACGTGGAGGTCCTGCTGCGGGAACGGAATCTCGATTCCGGCCGCGCGGAAGCGCCGGTCGATGTCCGTGCGCAGCTCGCTCTGGGTCGGAAGACGCAGGGACACGTCGGGAAGCCAGACACGGACCTCGAAATCCAGGGAGCTCGATCCGAATCCCGCGAACAGGATCTGCGGCGGCGGATCCGACAGCACCGAGGGATGTTCGGCCGCGGCGGTCGACAGGATCCCGAAGACCTTTTCGATATCGCTCCCGTACGC
The DNA here is from genome assembly GCA_963801275.1 of uncultured Acidobacteriota bacterium. GTDB lineage: Bacteria > Acidobacteriota > Thermoanaerobaculia > UBA5066 > Gp7-AA6 > DATBFU01. Next base: position 1,894,902 of record CAWDEF010000001.1, read on the forward strand.
CACGCCGACTTGAACGATAATGCGGTTGCGCCCGCTCGTCAGCGTCCAGTTGGTGACGCGCTGCGAAACGAGCTCGCCGTTGGGCACGACGACTTCGGATCCGTCGTAAACGGACAGAACCGTCGACCGGAGGCCGATGCTGCGAATCATCCCCCACTCGCCGCCGATGACGACCGTGTCTCCCGCCCGCACGGGGCGCTCGAAGAGGAGGATCAGTCCGCTGACGAAGTTGTTGACGATGTTCTGCAGACCGAAGCCGATCCCGACGCCGAGCGCTCCGACGACGATGGCGATGGCCTGCAGCCGGACGCCCAGTGTCGAGAGGGCGAGGGCGATCCCGATCACGACGATGGCGTAGTGGACCAGCGTCCGGATGGCGTCGGCGACACCTCGGTCGATTTGCTTTCTTTGGAGAACCTCCTCGCTGAGCAGCGCCCGCACACCGACCGACACGAGGAAGGCCGTATAGAGCAGCAGCGCCGACACCAACACGCGGCCGACCGTAATCGTCACGTCGCCCACGGTCACACCGGCGCCGAGCATGGCCTGCCAGGCCTTCCAGGGCGACGGAATCACTTCCCATACGTTCAGGGTGTCGAGCACGACGCCGAGCACGAGCACGGTCGCCAGGAGACGCGCGACGAACTGGGCGGTCCGGTAGACCGCCTGCCGCACGGCGGGGCGAGGCCCCGCGGTGATCCGATGCCGCAGAGCGCGAAGCGCTCCTCGGCCGAGCCGCAGGAATACGACGAGGATGAGGGCCGCGAACGCCGTCGCCACCGAGGATTGCAGCAGCCAGCGGGCGAAGGCGTCGAAACCCGCGAGTTCCGCCAGGAACACGCCCGCCAGAACAAGCGCGCCGACGAGGAAGAGAACGGAGAGAGGCCGCGACCTCACGAGGCGCCGCCGGAGGGGGACGAGGAGGAGCGCGGCGCCGGACAGCGAGACCGCGACGAGCACGAGGCGGACCTCGGGCGTCGGCAACGCGAGCCAGTCGAGAACGTGGAGCAGCGGAAAGAGCACGGCCGTGAAACGGACCGCGCGCCGCAGCAGCGGGCTCTCGAACAGCGAGCCGGCGAGTCTCGATGCGCAGAGGCCGAGGGTGCCCCAGAGGATCAGGTCCCAGAGGAGCGGGGAGGGCCGGTAGAGATCCGCGAGAACGGCGGTCGAGATGAACGCCCCGATGGTCCACGGCCGGCGGAGAACCTCCCATCTCTCATCGGAACGTCCCGCGCGCCGCAGGGCGCGGACGACCCACGCGATCCCCACCATCGCGATCAGATGCAGAAGCAGAAGTCCGGCATTGCGGCCGAAGAACGCGCCGTCGAGGCGGCCGCGCTGCGGAATTCCCAGACGCACGGCAGCGAGCTTCGTTCGAAAGTCCTCGACGAAGGCGGCGGAAAGGAGAAACGGCTCGGAGCGCTGCAGCAATTTGTCCCGATGGTCCTGTTGCGCCTCATCAATCCGATTGAGGACCTGAAGGTTTCGGCGCCGCATTCTGTCGATCGACCTCTGGAGGTCGAGCATCTTCGGAAGGCCCGCCGCAGTCAGTTCGAGCATCGACTCGCACGTCTTGCGCGCCCCTCGAGCGCTCGCGGACAGCCGGCCCCACTCGGGGGATTGCCGCAAGACTTCGCTCCAGCTCTGCCAGAAGTCTGCCCGGCTTTCCCAGGAATCCTGGACTGCTTCGAGGTCCTTGATGCGCCGGGCCACCGACTCGTCCAGAGCCTCGAGCCGCAGAATGTCGGTGGCGCCGAGATCATGGACTCGGGAAATCTGGTTGGCCGACGCGTACGGTGTGGCTTCGATCTCGTGGAGCCGGTTGCGGAGGTCCGACTCGCGGTCGCGCGCCGAAGCGATTTCCTCGAGAAACGGCGCGACGTTGGTGAGCCGGACGATCTCCCGCCGGTCGTTCTCGGCCGCGTCCTCCGCCTCGCGAGCCAGGGAGATGGCCTCGAAGGGCTCGGGAACGGGCGTGGCCGTGGCAGGCGGCGCCTCAGCCGTGACGACCGCAGTCGGAGCCGATGGGGCCCGACCGATCGCCGCGGCCGGAAGGAGCCAGACCGCGATCGCGGCCGCTTTCACGAAAGGGTGCGTCACAGTCTTCGGAAGTTCCTCCTCGGGTCGATCCTCGCGAGCCTCGGTTCGTATCACAGGCCGGCGCGCATTGACAACGGCCCGCGCGGTCGCACACGCGGAGTGGGATCAGACTCGACTTGATGACTTCGCGGATTCCACTTGCTGATTTCAGAGAGACTTGGACCGGGCGTCGGGACTTCAGCCGGAAATCAGCCTTTCACCACTGACCCCGACCCCAGCAAAGTCGGAGTTGGCATGACGCTCCGCAGGACCAAATCATGAACCCGGCTGCACTCGCCATTTCGTTTCGGGACGCTCGCTTCAACGCATTACGCTCCCCGCTTTGCTTGCCACCGCCGTCTTGAACGGAGGGTGCTCCGGCTCGGTGTCCTCGGCCAGAAGGTGCTCGGCTATGACGAGGTCGCCAAGGGATTGGACGAAAAGTTGCTCCTGCTCAACATCGCCCGGGTGGCCAACGGCGAGTCGGTGCACTTCACCTCGACTTCGAACATCTCCGCGGCGCTGAGCGCCCCACGCGCCCACTCGGTCAGGGGGTTTCCCTGGCCGCACATCTTCAGGGCGGCGTGTCGAGCGTCCAGGCGTTCACCCGTCGGTCGAGCACACCGTTGCGGGCGTCCTGGAGCTCGGTCGCCGACGCGCTATCGGCTGTCGGCGCTCCTGCGAGAGAATGACTCGATGGACTCGGTCTACGACGCGATCGTCATCGGCGGCGGGCCGGGGGGCTCGACGGTGGCAACCACTCTCGCCCGCGCCGGCCGCCGCGTCGTGGTCCTCGAGAAGGAGAAATTCCCGCGCTTTCACGTCGGCGAGTCGCTCTTGCCCTACAGTCTGCCGATCTTCGAGCGCCTCGGCGTGCTCGAGAAGATCCGGAAGGCCGGATTCCAGGAGAAGTACGGCGCCTTCTTCTGGAACGACATGCTCGAAGAAGGCGGGACGCGGTCCGTCCTCTTCCGAGATGCCTTCAACGACCGCCATCCGATGGCCTACCAGGTCAAGCGCGCGGACTTCGACGACCTGCTGCTGCGGCATGCGGCCGAGAGCGGGGCCGAGGTCCGGGAAGAGACGGCGGTCTCGGACGTGCTCTTCGAAGGCGGGCGTGCGGTCGGAGTGCGCGCGGCGACGCGCGGCGGCGCCCCCCAGGAGCTGCGCGGGCGCGCGGTCGTGGACGCCTCGGGACAGGGCGCGCTTCTGTCGCGCAAGCTCGGCACGCGCCGTTTCGACTCGAAGTTGAAGAGGGCGGCTCTCTTTGCCCACTTCGAGGGAATCTCGTGGCCCGACGGGCACGCGCGGGGCGACATCCTACTGCCCATCGACAACGGCGTCTGGTACTGGATCATCCCGTTCTCCGACGGAACGGCGAGTGTCGGCGCGGTGTTCGAGCCGTCCGTCGTTCGGGAGTCGGAGGCGTCGGGCCTCGAGGCGCGCTTCGAGTGGCTGATCGCCCGCTCGCCCCGGATGCCGGGGCTGCTCGACGGAAGCCGGCGCACCTCGAAGGTCTTTGCGATCTCGGATTTTTCGGCGAGCTCCGGGAAGATGGCCGGCGACGGCTACGTGCTCGTGGGGGACGCGGCGACCTTTCTCGACCCGATCTTCTCGACGGGGGTCTTCCTCGCGCTGGCGACGGGAGAGCGCGCCGCCCGCGCGATCGACCGGGCGCTCGGCCGGCGCGGGCGCCTCGACGCGAAGGACCTCGCCGGTTACGAGAAGGAGGCGCGCAAGCTCTTCGCACGCTTTCGGCGCTTCGTCTACAACTTCTACGATCCCGTCTTCTTCGAGGCGTTCTGCTCGGCCGATCCGCCCAAGACGATGCGCAAGGCCGTCACGACGGTTCTCGCCGGGGGCGTCGAAGCGCCGCCTGCGTCGCTCAAGATCTGGACGCAGCTGATGCTCTGGGGCGTCGGCATCGACCGTTTCCGCCGCCGCATCGGCCTCGGCGAGAAGCCCGCGATCGTCCGGCGCTAGTCTCCGTGCTGCCGGCAAACGCGAGGCATTCTCGCTCTCCCGGCACTCGCTCCCTCTCCCGGCGGGAGAGGGAGGGGGTGAGGGGGGCCTGAAGGGCGCCCGCCGCTAGCTATCGTTTCTCAACACGTTGTTCACAGCCAGGGCGGGTCATGCGGACCCCCTCTCCCCCCACCGGGAGGACAGGGGAATTCTGAGCCTGGGGACTCTTCAGAGGGGGCGGTAGGGTGAACAACGTCTTGAGAATTCACAGCTAGCTGCTTCCCAGCAGCGCCGCCTTCAAATCCGTCTGCGCGGGATTCGGGCCCAACCACACCGCAAACAGCGCATCGGCGAAGTCCCGTCCTTCGATCGTGCCGCGGTCGGTCCCCCGAACGGCGACGCTGGTTCCCTTGTCGGGGATCCACGTCAGGTCCACCTCGTCACCCTCGGCGACGTCGGGGATCATTTTCTCGAGCTGGTCGAGACGCGCCTTGAGCTTCGGCATCTGGTCTTTGGAGTTGCGCTCGAAGCCCTCGCCGATCGCATCCGTGATCTGCGAACCCTTGAGGTTTCGCAAGATGTGCAGCCGTATGCTCTTGATCTCGTTGGCCGAGAGAAGCGCGGCCGCGTCCTTGGTCGGGGTTTCGACGTAGAGCCCCGCCACGTAGACCTTGAAGAACGCCTTCTTGCGAAGGCCCGCACCGTTCAGCTTCAGTGTCTTGCCCTCGACGGTGACGGTGTCGGGCACCTTGACTCCGGCGACCTCGGCGGCGACGAGGGCCCCCGCGAGGGCGAGACCCAGGGCGGTCGAGAGAGAGAGGATCCTTTTCATGCGCGCCTCCTCAGGAAATGTCTCGGATCCTATCCTCAAGACGGGATGCCCCCCTCACCCTGCCCTCTCCCCCCTCCGGGGGGCGAGGGGAAGGGGCGAGGCCTACCCGCCGGTGTACCGGGCCCGAGCCAGGTCGACGACCTCGGAGATGAGCTGGTTGTAGGACTTGCCGGCCTTGCGCGCGGCCATGGCGAACTCGGCACCGGAGGAGAGCCAAGGGTTGGGGTTGGCCTCGATGACGTAAACGTCGCCTTTGCTCGAGAGACGCATGTCGATGCGACCGTAGTCGCGCAGTTTCAGGGCCTGGTAGGCTGCGACCGCGGTCTCCGAGAGCCGCTGCGTCGTCTCCTCGTCCAGGCCTTCCACGGGAGCGGACTTGGTCACCTTGTAGGCCTCGGTCTCCTTCTCCCACTTGACTTCCTTGCCGGCGATCCGCGGCGTGCCTTCGGGAAGCCTGGAGAGATCGAGCTCGACCAACGGAAGGGCCTCCGGATTCTCGTTGCCGAGAATCGCCGCGTAGATCTCGCGACCCTCGATGTATTCCTCGATCAGCGCGGGCGCGTCGAACTCCTCGTGGATGTCGTGGATCTTCTCCATCAGCTCCTTGACGCTGTGCACGACGGAGCTCGCGTCGATACCGATCGAGCCGTCCTCGGAGGTGGGCTTGACGATCAGCGGGAAGGCGATGTCGTGCGAGTGGTCGAGCCTGCCCTTGTAGGACGTCGCGAAGTACGGCGTGCGAATGCCGTGAAACGCGAAGATCTTCTTGGCGAGCGCCTTGTCCTGCGCCAGGTACAGCCCGTGCGGGCCCGCCCCTGTGTAGGGGTGCCCGAGCAGGTCGAGGTACGCCGCCATGTTCATGTCCTTCGTGTCGTCGCCGGCATAGGACTCGACCAGGTTGAAGATGAGATCGGCTTCGCAGCGCGCGAGCGCCGTCAGCGACTGGGAGCGGCCGTCCACCACCTGATAGGAGGGCTCGTAGCCCAATTTCTGCAGAGCGGCGAAGATCTCTTCGCGGTCGGGCTTCTCCTTCTTCTTTTTCCTGCCCTTGCGGCGCGGCGGCGGCGTCTCCGGTGGCGGCTCGGGTTCCTCTTCCCACATGTCGTAGAGGACGGCCACCTTCAGGGCCTTCTCCCGATTCATGCGTTGCCTTCCCCGCGCGCGCTCACGGCTGGACGAATTTCCCGCGCGTCACGTAGTTCATGGCCAGGGCCGTCGTGTAGGCGGTCACCTCCGCCAGGTGCTCCTTCTCCCGGCGCGTGTCGGCGCGCAGCTGCAGCTCGCCCGCGCGCGTGGCCATCGACTCGACGAGCTCCTTGATCAGCGGCCGCCGGACGCCCGTCCAGTAGGCGACCTTGTCCACGATGGTCTTGCGGTTCTCCCGCAGCAGATCGACGGCCGGTCGGACGGCTTTCTTGCGGCGCGCCGTGATCTTGAAGATGTCGGTCAGATCCGTGTCGATCGCGAGCTCCGCGGGCGAGATCTCCTTCTGCAGGGCGCGCTGGTAGAAGTCGGCGACCGTCGTCTCCATCTCGTCCACGGTCAGGTCGGCGTGGCCGCGGGACCGCAGCGGCTCGGCGTCGCGCAGCTTGCGCGCCATCCGGTCCACGTAGCGGAGCTTCGCCAGCGCGACCCACCCCTTGTAGCGCTTGCGCCACTGCGAGCGCGGCGTCAGCCAGACGGCGAAGGTCTCCGCGAAGTCCTCGTCGGGATGTTTCTGCGCGTACCAGCCGGCGATGTGCCGGACGAAGCGGCGCGAAAACGGGATCGGCCGGTAGTTGTCGCGATACGGTCGGCGAAAGGGCCCGAAGAGGTTGTGCCAATCCGGCGTCTTGTAGAGCTCGTAGGCGTAGTTGAAGGCGTGCCCGGCCTCGTGGCGAAGGTACATGAGGATCTCGCGCTCGTCCTCGAGGTCGTTCATCGCCTTTTCCAGGCGCGCGAGCTTCGGGTTGGCGAGGTAAAAGGGGATCCCGATGACGGGCTCGCCCGATGGGCAGCCCCACTCGTCGGTCAGGTAGCAGAGCGGCCGGAATTTCTTCAGTCCTTTGCGCTCGAGCTCGCGATAGAGCCGCTGCACGTAGCGCTCCAGGTGCGAGCCCTCGAGCTTGAGCCCCAACTCCTTGATGGGCTTGGTCAGTAACTCCTGGACATCGGGCGGGGTCTTCTCGAACGCTTGCACGCGGGCGCTCCAAGAGTAGCATGAACGGACGCGCGGCGAGATGAGAGATGGGGGATTCGAGATACGAGATACGGGATACGGGATACGGGATACGGGATTCGAGATACGGGAAGCGGCCTGTGATCCCGCATCTCGGATCCCGCATCTTGGAGCTCGCATCTCGTTCCCGGCATCTCGGATCCCGCGTCTCGTTCCCCTTACAATCTCTCTGGAGGAATTCTCATGGCCGAAGTGATCGTCAAGTGCAACCCGAACGGTCCCTACCGCGCGAGCGGTCCCTTCAAGCTCATCGACCCGAAGGGCAATGAGATGCTCATCGAGGAGGGGCGCGCCGTCTCGCTGTGCCGCTGCGGCGGATCCGCCAACAAGCCTTTCTGCGACGGCACGCACGGCCGGATCGGATTCCAGGCGGACGAACCCATGGTGAAGAAGTAGCCGCGCGTCGGCGAAGCGACATGCGGCGAATGGTCGCTCGCGCGGCAACCCTCGCCGCGCTCTCGAGCGTCTCCCTCCTCGCGCCGCCTTCGCGTGCGCGGGCCTCAGAACCGCCCGCCGGCGAAACGACGATCACCGCGGGGTTCTCCTCAGGCGAGTCCGTCGAGACCGCGACGGCCCGCGCGAGGGGAAAGGCCATCCGGGTCGAGCTGACGGACTCCGCCGGAAAGCGCCTCGCGAAAGCGGACGCCCCGTCTCCCGGCGGCCGGCCCGAGATCGTCCTTTCCGCGGGCGCGATCGGAAGCCCGGGTGCGCTGCTCGAGGTGAAAGCCTCGGCGGACGGCACCGTCTGCCGAAGCGTCTGGCGGTTGCGCGACGGAGCCCTGGCGCGCCTGCCGGTCCTGGACGACGGGAAGCCCCTGCCGGACTGCGAGCCGGAGGGAGCGTGGTCGAGCCGCTGGGACGAGACCGGAAACGCGGCCGCCCGGTACGTCCGGGAGCGCACGCGCCAGTCCGAGCAGGGCACGCTTCGCGAGGTCCGCGTCTTCACCTTCGCGGGATTCGAGCTGGCGCTCGACGCGAAGCGGTCCTCCGCGGAGATCAACGGCGTCGCCATCCCGGAGTGGTACGAGGGTGTGCTCTACCTCAAGGCGGAGCTCGATTCCCTGTTCCAGCGCTACGCCCTTTCGGGCCTCGCGCGGTCGCCGCGCCTGCGCTTCGAGACCAACCGCCTCGCCGGGGTGTTCGCGCTTTCCTTCTCGGATCGGGAAGGAGTGCTCCGGCTGCCGGTGACCGGCTCGAAGCCCCTCGAGAAGGGTGGCCCGGGCGTCGAGCTCTCGACGGGTGATCCGCTCGTCCGCGTCGCCGTGACACTGGCGCGCGGCACCATTCCGCAGGACGCGGTCGTGCATGGCGCCGGTCCCCGCTTCGATGGGGCGTACGCGCCGGTCATTCACTGGAATCCAAAGGCAATCCGCGTCTACCCGGACGCCGAGCGGGAGCTCGCGGCCGAGGCGCTGCCGGGCGCGTGGTCGACGGCGTCCAACGAGAGGATCGTCATCGAGGCGATTCCGGGCGAGGACGCGGTCCGGTTCGGAAACGCCGAAGTGAGGCTACGGCTGGCCGGCGCACCGCCAGGGACGGACCTGCTCCTGCTTCCCCATGACGGGAGCCCTCCGACGGTCGCGCTGACCCTGCGCGGGCCAAACGCCTTCCAGCGCGTTGCGGTCCGCTGCTGGGAAACCGGTCCTTCGGGCTCTCCCGAATGCCGTACGGAGGGGGAAGGCCAAGCCTTCAAGAGGCTCGGCAGCGCGATCAACGTCCGATGAGCGGTTGACTCCCCGCGCCGCACTCCATACCCTCTTTCTCCTCCCGATGCCGCTGCAACTTTCCCTCCTGGGCACGCTCGTCCAGACGGTGGGCGCGGTTCTCCTCGCCCTGATCTTCTTCTATCTCTCGCGCGGCAGCGGAAATCGCGTCCTGAAGGCGGCCGCCTGGGGCTGGCTCTTCCTGTTCCTGGCCCTGGCCAGCCTGATCGCGACCATGGAGTATTCCATTCCCTACGAGAAGCTGCCCTTCCAGTACTTCAAGCTTCTCTACCTCGCGTCGCTCATCGTGGCGGCCGACCGGATCGACCACGACTTCCCGATCGGGAAGCCGCTCTGGATGGCGGCCCTCGCGTGCCTTCCCATCGCCTTCGGGGTGGTCGCGCTGACGGGCTCGGGCTCGCTCTTCTACGCCGTCCACATGGCGATCGGCGTCGTCGCCTGGCTCGCCATCACGGTCCTGATCTTTCGGAGCCGCGGACGCGGCCTCGGCCGGCAGTTCTCGGCACTGCTCGCCACGGTGACGATGCTCGCGCACGTCGGATACGTCGTTCTCTTCGCGATGTCCGTGGCCGCCGGGGACCGCCCGCTGGGCTTTCTCGCCTTCATCGCCTTCATCGAGCTCTTCCTGGACATGCTCTTCGGGATCGGTCTGATCATCTGGGCCATGGAGGACACCGAGGCGCGCCTGGAGATGGTGCACGCGCGCACGGTCGGCGAGACCCAGCGCACCAAGCGGAGGGCGCAACTCGATCCGCTCACCGAGGCGCACAACCGATTCTTCCTCGAGGAGATCCGGCCCGCGCTCACGGGCGATCAGGCTTCCGGCTCGATCGTGCTCATCGACGTGGACGGGTTGAAGACGATCAACGACACGGAGGGTCACGAAGAGGGCGACAAGGCCATCTGGACCGTGGCGACGGCCATCAAGCGGCTCGTGCGTGGAAACGACTTCCTGATCCGCTGGGGAGGCGACGAGTTTCTCGTCATCCTCCCCGGCATGGACGAGGGGGTTGCAAAGAAGCGTTTCTACATGCTGCCCGCCCAGATCGACGACGTGCGAGGATCGGACATTCTCCCGCGCGCCTATCGAAAATTCGTGACCGCCTCCGTCGGCGTCACGCCGTATTCGTCACGTGTGCCTTTCGATGTCGCCATCGAGCAGGCCGACAAGGTCATGTACGAGCGCAAGCGGGCCTTGAAGCAGCTCCGGGGCACGCCGCCCCGGCGCGATTCCATAACCTGACCCGGGGAAAGGACGCGCGTTTGAACTACTACTGGACGGAGTGCCCTCGCTGCCACTGCCACGTCGCGGTCAACACCACGCCATATACCGGCAGGATTTCCGGCTCGCTCCGGCGCTGGTCGGCCGACCGCACGATCAACGACGGCAGGCCCTTCGAGATCGCCGCGGCCGAGCTCGCCTCGGACGGAGGCTTCCGGACGCCCTGCGTCTGCGGGCAGGAGATCGAAGTCCCGGCCATTCCCTCCGCGGTGGGAGGGGGCAGAGGCGACGGGTAAGCGGAGAGCTCTGACCCGGGAAGCAGCGCAGAGGTTCGGGCGAGCCGCGGGTCCTCGTCAGGACTTGAGAAAGACGATCGTCGCCCCCAGGGCGCCCCGTTCGGGAGGCGCATCCGAAAACCCCTCGACGTCGGCCCGCCCCGCGAGCAGCCTCCGCACCTGGGCCCGCCGCACGCCCATCCCCTTGCCATGAATCAACCGAACCTCCCGAAGACCCTCGGCGCGGGCCTGCTCCAAATACTCGCCGACGACCGACGCCACGTCTTCCGGCCGAAACGAATGCAGGTCAAACGAGTCTTCGATCGGCACCCGTCGCAATCGACTTCTCCCTCGCCCGGATCGCGAGTCACCGGCCACGAATCGCCGATTCCGCTTTCTAGACCTCTTCCACGACGACTTCGAGCGGCATGGCGGCTCTGGCGACCTTGGACGTGATGCAGTACTTCTCGGTCAGCTGCAGGGTTTTCTGAACGTCCCCCTTCCGCTCCGCCATGAGCGCGGACGGCACGCGCGCGTAAATCCTCGCCGAGAGCATCTTGAAGCCTCCTGCCGGATCCTTCCCGAGCTCGCCGGTCACTCGCAGCGAAGGCTCCGCGTAAGTCACGTTCAACTTCTTGAGGAAGATCGCCCAGGTGCTGACGAAGCAGGCGCCGACCGAGACGAGCAGCAGCTCTTCCGGGCTGGCGCCCCTGCCGCATCCGCCGAGCTCCGTCGGCCCGCCGATCGGAATCGCCACCGTGCCGCCGCCGGCCGTCGCTTCGCCGCAGCCCTTCCCGTCGCCCGACCAGGTGATGCCGACCGAATACCCGTGAATCTCTTCCTTGTCCGGACTCGCCATGCGGTCGCCTCCGGCCGGGATTCTGGCACACCGCCTCCGCCGTAAGATGGCGAGACCATGCGGAGACACGCCGTCGCGGCCACCCTGATACTCGCCGCCGCGTGCGCGAAGCCGCCGCCGCCCACGGCCGCCGCGCGGCGACTCGCGCAGAACCCCCGGGCGACAGTCGAAGGACGCGTGACCGATGCGCAGGGACGGCCCGTCGCGGGGGCGAGCGTCCAGGCCGTGCCCGGCGGAAAGGACATCAACTGGTCCGCCGCGGCGCCCACGGACGCCGACGGGCACTTCCGCCTCTCGCTCGACGCGCCCGCCGAGTACGTGTTCCTGGTCTTCGTCGACTCGGTGGCCGTCGTCACGTCCTCGCCCCGGGATCCCGCACAGGTGCGGATCTTCGTCAGCTCCGGGGAGACCCGAACCGGGGTGGAGCTGAAGCTTCTTCGCGTCGAACGGCAGAAGGTGCTCGACCCGCTTCGAAAGTGACCCGCCGTCAGTTGGCCGGCGGCTTCGGCAGCTTCTTGGCGCCCTTGATTTCCTCTTCGGTCAGCTCGAGGTTGCGCTGTCCGAAGACGTCGAACAGGGCCCACGTCCCGTACTTGGCGCGCTGGAGCGGCAGCAGGGCGTCGACGAGATCCTTGCCCGACTTGCCCTCTGCGAGAACGCGCGCGACCCCCATCCGGAGCCCGAAGAGGTAGTCGCGGAAGTCGCGCACCTCGAGCGCCTTCCCCACCGCGCCGTGGCCCGGCACGAAGGTCGCGGACGGATAGGCCTGCAGGAAGCCGTCCAGGGTGTTGACCCAGGTCTCCGTCGACGCGTCGATCAGGTTGGGAACCGTGTTGTTCCAGAACAGGTCGCCTGTGAAGAGAACGCTGGCCGACGGAACGAAGACGACGGAGTCCCCGCCGGTGTGCCCGGGCCGGAAGAACACGTCCACGCGGCGGTCGCCGATCCAGACGGTGAGCGCGTCGCGGTAGGTCACCTCCGGCAGGGCGAGGGCCGCCACCCTGGCCCGGTCCTCGGGTGTGGGCTCCTTGCGGAATTTCAGATTCTCGGAGCGCACCCAGGCCCGCAAGTTCTCATGGCCGATCACGGCTGCGCCGGACCGCGTGAAGGCGGCGTCTCCGCCGACGTGATCGTAGTGGTAGTGCGTGTTGACGACCCAGCGCATCGGCAGAGGCGTCAGGCGGCGGATCGTCGCCGCAAGCTCATCCGCCGCGGTCGTCGTCGCGAAGGTGTCGACGACGAGCACGGCCTCGGTCCCGATCACGAACCCCGCGTTTCCCAGGGCCGCCCGGTCGTTCTCTTTGGCGATCGCCGCGTAGACGCCGTCGCCGACAGGCACCAGCGTGAAGTGCTCGGGCGCCGGCGGCGCCGGGTCCTGCGCGACGACCGTTCCTGCGCCGAGCGCGAGAGCGGCGGCGATCATTCGCAAACGGAGCACGCGCGCATTCTACCGGCCCTCGCGAGGTGCCTATAATGGCGCTCGTGGCGGCGGAACGAAGGCCCGAGCGTCAGCGGGTTCGCTGCGTCATCAACGGCGAGCCGGTCGAGGTCTGGGAAGGCTATCGGCTCTGGGACGCGGGCCTCGACGCGAACGCCCGGCTCTGGCAGTGGTGCGGCGGACACGGACAGTGCACCACCTGCGCGGTTCTCCCCGTCTCGGGCGCGGAGAACCTGACCGAGCCCACGGGGCTCGAAAAGTTCTCTCTCAAGATCTGGTTCGCCAAGCCGCTCGCCCTCGTCCGGAAGCGCTGGCGCGGAAAGCCGGTACGCCTGGCGTGCCAGTCCTACGTCCGCGGGCCGGTCGAGGTCGTCGGCCTCTTCGGCAAGAAGGCGAAGGCGGCGCGCGAGAAGCTCGGCCTCGAGTGAGGCGGCCGCTCCTCTCCGGTGCGCTGCTGGCGGGCGGCGCCGCCTACGTCGGCGGCTCGTACCTGGCGGCACGGTTTCTTTCCCGGCGCCTGATCTCGCCGGAGGGCCTGGGGCCGACCCTCGTCGACCGCGAAGACTTGCTCGAGGCGCTGCGCGCCGCGGGCGCCCGCGTCGCCGACTTCCGGCATTCCGGGAGCCGCCTCGACCCCGCCGCGCTCGCCGCCATCTACGCTTCGCCCGGGCCGCCCGAGGGGCGCCCGGCGATCCTCTTCCTGCACGGCAAGGGAGGCTGCGCTGCGGAGTGGCAGCCCGACGCCCTGCGGGCGCTGTCGCAGGGCTACAGCGTGCTGCTGCCGGACCTTCGCGCCCATGCACCCAGCGGAGGCGCCTTCGTCACCTACGGCGTCCTCGAAAAAGAGGATTTGGCGCTCGCCATCGAAGCCGCGCGATCGCGCTTCGGCCTCGACGCGTCGCGCCTGGGCGTGCACGCCTGCTCGGCGGGATCCACCGTGGCGCTCGAGTTCGCCGCGGGGCGAAGCGACGTCCGCGCGGTCTGGCTCGAGTCGCCGTACGCCGATCCGCTCGAGATGGCGCGGCACTACCTCGCGGTCTCGACGGGCCTGCCACGCTGGATGCTCGCGCTCACGACGCACTGGGCCCTGCGCATGGCCGTCGCGCACATCCGGAGGCAGCTCGGCGTGCGCCGGGAGGACGCCGACGGGGGCCGGGTGGATCCGGTGCGGTCCCTCGGCCGGATCGCCGCCCCCGTCTGCCTCGTGTACGGCGATCGCGACGAGCTCGTGCCCCCGCGATTCACCGAGCGCCTCGAAGCGCAGCTACCCGACGGCAGCGCCGTGTGGAAGGCGCCGGGCGCCGGGCATTGCCACCACGAGAACGAGGCGGAGATGGTCCTGAAGGAAGAGTACGAGCGGCGGTGGAGAGAGTTTTTCCGCAAGAACCTGCCGGTCTGATCCCCGTCCGGGGCGCCGCCGGGATCGCCCCGAGGGCTCGGTGTCACGGCACGAGCGCCACGATGCGCAGAGGCCCGCCCGAGCCGCCGGCGATCTTCATCGGCAGTGCGATGACCCAGGCTCCGGACTCCGGAAGATCTTCGAGACGCGCGAGGTTCTCGAACCCCGGGACGTTCGCGCCGCCGACGATGATGTGGACCGGAAAGTCCTTCGAGGCACCGAAGTCGATCGACGCCGTGTCCACGCCGATCGCGCCGACCTTGCGCTCTTCGACGAGGTACGCGGCGGACTCCTTCCCGTAGGACGGGAAGTGCAGGTGCGACGCGTCGCCGGGCGTGTCGTCACCGAGATACGTCTTCCGGTCCGGCCAGCGCGCGCTCCATCCGGTCCGAAGCAGAACGATCGTCCCCGCTGGAATCGCGCCGTGGGCCTTCTCCCAGGCCTTCACATCCTCGACCGTGAGCCGGTAGTCGGCGTTCCGGGCTGCGGCGGCCCGCACGTCGATGACGGCGGCGGGGGCGATCAGCTGCCGCACCGGAATCTGGTCCGCCGTGCGGCCGTTCTCGGCGAAGTGGCTCGGAGCGTCGAGGTGCGTCCCGCCGTGCTCGGGAGCGCAGAACGCGTTCGCGCGGTAGTACCAGCCCCCGGGGGTCCTGCCGTCGGCGAGCCTTTGCAGCTCGAAGCCCGAGGGCGATGTCGGCCAATAGATCGTCTGGCGATCGAAGGCGTGGGTCAGGTCCACCAGGCGCGCCGTCGCGAGGTCGGGGCCGCCGCTCTCTGCCCGCGCGCTTGCGGCGAGGCCAGAGGAAACGGTCAGGAGCAAAAGGATGGTCCAGGTCCGAACGCATTTCATGACGATGTGTCCTCCGGGTCCGAGATGAGCGAACCGTCCGTTGTCCGCGGGCAGTTCCCGACTTCGACTCCGAAAACCGTGAGTCGTCATGGCTGACGGCCCACGGCCTTCTTGCGCGAATCCACCGTCCGCCCCTTCAGCTGCCCGCAGGCCGCGCCGGCGTCAGGCCCGCGACTTCGCCGGACGGTGACGGGCACGCCCGCGTCCGCGAGGGCCCGCACGAAGGCGTCGATCGCAGGCTCCTCGGGCCGCTTCCGGCCGGGCAGGTACCTCTCGTCCTCGTTGAAGGGGATCA
Source organism: uncultured Acidobacteriota bacterium (assembly GCA_963801275.1). Lineage (GTDB taxonomy): Bacteria > Acidobacteriota > Thermoanaerobaculia > UBA5066 > Gp7-AA6 > DATBFU01. Next base: position 1,910,058 of record CAWDEF010000001.1, read on the forward strand.
CGTTGACCTTCACCGACAGGCCCTTGAGGCGCCCGGCGAGCCGGCGGGCGTCCGCCGGCGCGTCGTTGACTCCCGCAATCAGGACGTACTCGGCCGTGATGCGGCGGTGCGACTCGAGGGGCCAATCGCGCATCGCCTGGAGCACTCCGGACAGAGGGTACGTGCGCGTGACGGGCATGAGCTTTGCCCGCGTCTCCTCGTCGGCGGCGTTGATCGAGACGGCGAGATTCGGGCGCTTCGCCAACGCGGCGAACCGCGCAAACCCGGGCGTGATGCCGGAGGTCGAAACGGTCACGCGGCGCGGCGAGATCACTTCGAAGAGAATCTCGAGCGCGCCGATCACGCCGTCGGGGTTCAGGAAGGGCTCGCCCATCCCCATGAAGACGACGCGAAGGCCCTGCGCGTCCCGTCCGGCGTCGTCCCGCACGGCGTAGAGCTGGCCGAGGATCTCCCCGGACGTGAGGTTGCGTCCGCCGCCGAGCCTGCCCGTGACGCAGAAGGCGCAGTCCACCGCGCAGCCGGCCTGCGAGGAGAGACAGACGGTGTAACTGGACGACGGGATGCGAGATGCGTGATGCGTGATGCGAGATGGGCTTCCCGTATCCCGTATCCCGTATCCCGCATCTCGTATCCCGCATCCCGTGTCCCGTATCCCGTTTCCCGCATCCCGTATCTCTTCCTGCGCTCTCGCATCCTCGAATTCGTTGACCTGCGAGCGCCACGCATCGCCCGGCATGTACACGGCCTCGATGAGCGCGCCGTCGGAGAGGCGCAGGCCGTACTTGCGGCTTCCGTCGGAGGATTCCTCCCAGCGGGCGATCTGCGGCAGCTCGAGCGGCGCCTCCTCGGCGAGTCTGTCCCGGAGCGCCTTCGGCACGGCCCGCACGTCGTCCCAGGAGCGCCTGCCCTGCAGGTGGAGCGCGTCGAAGATCTGTCGCCCCCGGTAGGCGGGCAGCTCCCACGCACGCGCGAGCTTCTCCCATCCGGCGCGGGCCAGGCCGAGGGGATCCGTCACAGAAGGCATCCCGGCAAGTCTATTCCGCCGCCTGCGCTTCGCGCGGGATCTACGCTGGCGGCTCGGGCGCAGGCCCGAGCCAGCCGAAGCGGTGGCTCTACCGCGAGGAGCGCCGCGCGACGAGGCGAGAAGCCGTTCGTGCGGCGGCCGCGCGGCGCGCGCGCACCTTGCGGGTCGGATCGATTCCGACCGAGCGCAGGAAGCGAAGGTCCTTGACGTTGATCCGGAAGGAGGCCCGCTCGCCCCTCGCCTCGTCCTCGGACTCCTCGCCTTTCGCGCCCGCCCGGCCGTTGCCGTTGCGGTTCACGCCCACCTTCGCGTCGAGGACCATGTACAGGTTGTAGCCCTCTTCCCGGATCTTCTGGATCGAGTCGTGCACTCGGCCCGAGCCGGAGATCGACTCGTTGATCGCCTGGCCGAGCTCCTTCAGCATCTCGCGGAGGTGGTCGTTCAGTTCCATGACGCGCGGCGATTATCGCCCCCGGTTTCGAAGACCGTCAAGGATGTTTCCCGGCGGATTTGGTGTTATCCTGAAGGCCCTCTCAATTTTCGCCGAAGGCCTGTCCGAAGATCGGCTTCCCGCCTCGCGCCCCCGCTCGCTCGCCGACAGCTGATAGCTTCTGCGCGTGTTCTCCTGGCTTGCACATCTCTCGTGCACGAAATGCGGCGCGCAATTCGAGCGCGACAGCCGGCGCAATCTGTGTGCCCTCTGCGGCGGGCCGCTCTTCGCGCGCTATCACCCGCGGCCGCTCGATCGGTCTTCGGGAGCCGCGCGCGCGCGAACGATCTGGCGGTGGCACGAAATGATGCCGGTCGAGGATCCGGCAAACATCGTCACGCTCGGCGAGGGCGGCACGCCGCTCCTGCGAGCGCAGCGTCTCGGCCGCAAGGCGGGCTTTACGGATCTCTGGATCAAGGACGAGGGAGGCAACCCGACGGGCTCCTTCAAGGCGCGGGGTCTTTCTGCCGCCGTCTCGCGCGCGAAGGAGCTCGGGCATCGCGCGATCGCCCTGCCGACCGCCGGCAACGCGGGAGGCGCCGCCGCCGCTTACGCTGCGAAGGCCGGCCTCGAGTGCCATGTCTTCATGCCGCGCGACACGCCGCGGCTCTTCGCGCTCGAGTGCGAACGCTACGGGGCGAAGGTCACGCTCGTCGACGGATTGATCGACGCCTGCGGGCGGATCGTCGCGGAGCGCGCCGCGGCCGAGGGCTGGCACGATGTCTCGACACTGAAAGAGCCTTACCGAGTCGAGGGCAAGAAGACGATGGGCTACGAGCTCGTGGAGGACTTCGGCTGGGAGCTTCCCGATGCAATCGTCTATCCGACTGGCGGCGGCACGGGACTCATCGGCATGTGGAAGGCGTTCGAGGAGATGGAGGAGATGGGCTGGATCGGGTCGAAGCGGCCGCGCATGATCTCCGTCCAGGCCGCCGGGTGCGCCCCCATCCCGGAGGCGTTCGCCGCGGGCGCCGAGTCGAGCGAGAAGTGGGATAACGCCGCGACGTACGCCTCGGGGCTTCGCGTGCCCAAGGCGTTTGCGGACTTCCTGATCCTGCGGGACATCCGGGCCTCCGGCGGGGACGCGATCGCGGTCACCGACGAGCAGATGCGCGAGGCCGAGCAGGAAATCGGTGCCGCCGAGGGGCTCTTCGTCGCTCCGGAGGGGGCGGCAACGTGGGCCGCGGCCCGGAGCCTGGCCCGCCAAGACAGGCTCGACCGGGCGGGCCGCATCGTCCTCTTCAACACAGGAACCGGGTTCAAGTACCAATAGCCACCACGAAAGTGGGGCGCGCGCCGGCCGGGCGCTTGATGTCTAATTCGCCTGCCAAGACTGGGAGGCGACATCATGAGGACTTTCCGTGCCGCGATCACCGCGCTCGCGCTGGCTGGTGTCTTGATTCTCCTTCCCCGCGATCTCCGGGCGGCGGCTTCCTGCACCTGGGACGGCTCATCGAACGATTGGGACACATTGCCGACGCACTGGACAGGATGCGGCATCGCGGTCCCAGGAGCCTCCGACACGGCGATCATCTCCAGCGGAACCGTCACGCTCTTCTCCACCAATCACCCGGTCACCGGCGTGACTTTGAGCGGCGGCGTGATAAATGGAGCGGGCGATCTGACCGTCTCCGGCGCCTTCTCCTGGACGGGCGGGACCATGTCGGGCTCCGGCACGACAACCATCGCGGCGACCTCGACGTTGACGATCAACGCGGGTGCGGTAGGTGTTCAGCGGACTCTGACCAACAACGGGACGATCACGTGGGTGGCGGGGCAGATCCAGATGGTCAACGGGACGATCGACAACAACGCGACCTTCACCGCACAGCCCGACAACAGCTTGGGCAATTTCGGTGGGACCAACGCCTTCCACAACAACGCCTCCGGCACCTTCACCCGCAACACCGGTACCGGCAACCTCGACATCGGCATTCCCTTCACCAATGCCGGCACGACCACGGTCAGCACGGGAACGCTTCGGATCCAGGGCGGCGGGACGAGCACCGGGACGATCGATGCCTCCTCCACGGCTTTGACCTTCAACAACAGCTACTCCGTGACGGCGGGGACCTTCAACGTGGGAACCCTGAACCTGCCCAGCGGGACGATCGACATGACGCCGGGCACCTATACGGTGACCACGGTCAACCTGTCGGGCTCGACCTACAACTTGAACAAGGCCTCCAGCGCATCCAACTGGACGCACAGTAGCGGGGTGCTCTCCGGATCGGGTGCCGTCACGGTCTCCTCGGGCAAGACCTACTCCTGGACAGGCGGGACGATGGCGGGTAGCGCAACGACCACGGTGGCCGCGGGTGGGACGTTGACGATCAACGCGGGAGCGGTGGGTGTTCAGCGGACTCTGACCAACAACGGGACGATCACGTGGGTGGCGGGGCAGATCCAGATGGTCAACGGGACGATCGACAACAACGCGACCTTCACCGCACAGCCCGACAACAGCTTGGGCAATTTCGGTGGGACCAACGCCTTCCACAACAACGCCTCCGGCACCTTCACCCGCAACACCGGTACCGGCAACCTCGACATCGGCATCCCCTTCACCAATGCCGGCACGACCACGGTCAGCACGGGAACGCTTCGGATCCAGGGCGGCGGGACGAGCACCGGGACGATCGATGCCTCCTCCACGGCTTTGACCTTCAACAACAGCTACTCCGTGACGGCGGGGACCTTCAACGTGGGAACCCTGAACCTGCCCAGCGGGACGATCGACATGACGCCGGGCACCTATACGGTGACCACGGTCAACCTGTCGGGCTCGACCTACAACTTGAACAAGGCCTCCAGCGCATCCAACTGGACGCACAGTAGCGGGGTGCTCTCCGGATCGGGTGCCGTCACGGTCTCCTCGGGCAAGACCTACTCCTGGACAGGCGGGACGATGGCGGGTAGCGCAACGACCACGGTGGCCGCGGGTGGGACGTTGACGATCAACGCGGGAGCGGTGGGTGTTCAGCGGACTCTGACCAACAACGGGACGATCACGTGGGTGGCGGGGCAGATCCAGATGGTCAACGGGACGATCGACAACAACGCGACCTTCACCGCACAGCCCGACAACAGCTTGGGCAATTTCGGTGGGACCAACGCCTTCCACAACAACGCCTCCGGCACCTTCACCCGCAACACCGGTACCGGCAACCTCGACATCGGCATTCCCTTCACCAATGCCGGCACGACCACGGTCAGCACGGGAACGCTTCGGATCCAGGGCGGCGGGACGAGCACCGGGACGATCGATGCCTCCTCCACGGCTTTGACCTTCAACAACAGCTACTCCGTGACGGCGGGGACCTTCAACGTGGGAACCCTGAACCTGCCCAGCGGGACGATCGACATGACGCCGGGCACCTATACGGTGACCACGGTCAACCTGTCGGGCTCGACCTACAACTTGAACAAGGCCTCCAGCGCATCCAACTGGACGCACAGTAGCGGGGTGCTCTCCGGATCGGGTGCCGTCACGGTCTCCTCGGGCAAGACCTACTCCTGGACAGGCGGGACGATGGCGGGTAGCGCAACGACCACGGTGGCCGCGGGTGGGACGTTGACGATCAACGCGGGAGCGGTGGGTGTTCAGCGGACTCTGACCAACAACGGGACGATCACGTGGGTGGCGGGGCAGATCCAGATGGTCAACGGGACGATCGACAACAACGCGACCTTCACCGCACAGCCCGACAACAGCTTGGGCAATTTCGGTGGGACCAACGCCTTCCACAACAACGCCTCCGGCACCTTCACCCGCAATACCGGTACCGGCAACCTGGACATCGGCATTCCCTTCACCAATGCCGGCACGACCACGGTCAGCACGGGAACGCTTCGGATCCAGGGCGGCGGGACGAGCACCGGGACGATCGATGCCTCCTCCACGGCTTTGACCTTCAACAACAGCTACTCCGTGACGGCGGGGACCTTCAACGTGGGAACCCTGAACCTGCCCAGCGGGACGATCGACATGACGCCGGGCACCTATACGGTGACCACGGTCAACCTGTCGGGCTCGACCTACAACTTGAACAAGGCCTCCAGCGCATCCAACTGGACGCACAGTAGCGGGGTGCTCTCCGGATCGGGTGCCGTCACGGTCTCCTCGGGCAAGACCTACTCCTGGACAGGCGGGACGATGGCGGGTAGCGCAACGACCACGGTGGCCGCGGGTGGGACGTTGACGATCAACGCGGGAGCGGTGGGTGTTCAGCGGACTCTGACCAACAACGGGACGATCACGTGGGTGGCGGGGCAGATCCAGATGGTCAACGGGACGATCGACAACAACGCGACCTTCACCGCACAGCCCGACAACAGCTTGGGCAATTTCGGTGGGACCAACGCCTTCCACAACAATGCCTCCGGCACCTTCACCCGCAATACCGGTACCGGCAACCTGGACATCGGCATTCCCTTCACCAATGCCGGCACGACCACGGTCAGCACGGGAACGCTTCGGATCCAGGGCGGCGGGACGAGCACCGGGACGATCGATGCCTCCTCCACGGCTTTGACCTTCAACAACAGCTACTCCGTGACGGCGGGGACCTTCAACGTGGGAACCCTGAACCTGCCCAGCGGGACGATCGACATGACGCCGGGCACCTATACGGTGACCACGGTCAACCTGTCGGGCTCGACCTACAACTTGAACAAGGCCTCCAGCGCATCCAACTGGACGCACAGTAGCGGGGTGCTCTCCGGATCGGGTGCCGTCACGGTCTCCTCGGGCAAGACCTACTCCTGGACAGGCGGGACGATGGCGGGTAGCGCAACGACCACGGTGGCCGCGGGTGGGACGTTGACGATCAACGCGGGTGCGGTAGGTGTTCAGCGGACTCTGACCAACAACGGGACGATCACGTGGGTGGCGGGGCAGATCCAGATGGTCAACGGGACGATCGACAACAACGCGACCTTCACCGCACAGCCCGACAACAGCTTGGGCAATTTCGGTGGGACCAACGCCTTCCACAACAATGCCTCCGGCACCTTCACCCGCAACACCGGCGCCGGCAACCTCGACATCGGCATCCCCTTCACCAATGCCGGCACGGTCAACGCGAGCTCCGGCACGCTGCGTTTCCAGGGCGTCTTCACGCAGACGGCGGGCTTCACGATTCTGAACGGGGGCAACGTCTCGAGTAACTCCGGCCTGAACATCCAGGGCGGGACCTTGAAGGGCTCGGGCACGATCACCGGCAACGTCTTCAACGGCGGCACGGTGGCGCCGGGGCTCTCTCCCGGAACCCTGACGATCACCGGCAACTTCGCGCAGACGGCCGCCGGCACGCTCTCGATCGAAATCAACGGCCTGACGCCGGGCACGCAGCACGACCAGGTGATCGTCAACGGCACGGTCGCGCTGGCCGGAGGTCTGACCGTCACGAGCGGGTTCACGCCGAGCCAGGGGGACGGTTTCCAGGTCATCACCAACGATGCCGCCGACGCGGTGTCGGGCACCTTCACGGGTCTGCCCGAGTCGGGCGTCGTGGCCGGCGGTGCCGAGAACTACCGCATCAGCTATCTGGCCGGCACCGGCAACGACGTCGTCCTGAAGGCCGGACCGGCAGCCAACGCTCAGGCCCTCACGGTCGATCCCGTGGCCGGTGCCGGAGGCGACGGCAATGGGGTCTTCGAACCGAGTGAGACGGTTCTGGTGGAACCCTCCTGGAAAAACGAGGCCTCCAATTCGATCAGCCTGACCGGTGCTGCCTCCAACTTCGGCGGTCCCGGCTCTTCGACCTACTCGATTCCCGACGCCGCAGCGGCCTACGGCACGATCTCGCCCGGGGCGACGGTCAACTGTCTGAGCTTGAGCAACTGCTTCTCCATGCACGTCACGGCTCCCGCCTCGCGCCCCTCGACCCACTGGGACGCGACCTTCACCGAGACTCCGAGCACGCTGGCCGACCCGCCCAAGGTCTGGACGCTGCATCTGGGCGACAGCTTCACCGACGTGCCGAGAAGCCAGCTCTTCTACCGCCGCATCGAGACGCTGGTCCACACGGGCGTTACCGCCGGCTGCGGGGTAGGCACCTATTGCCCCAACGATCCGGTCAACCGCGCCCAGATGGCCATCTTCATCGCCAAGGGCATCGCCGGCGGAGGGCCCAACGTCCCCGTCTCGGGGTCCTTCAACGCACAGCCCTACAACTGCGTCAACGGCGGCTCTTCGCTCTTCACCGACGTCACGCCCACCGACATCTTCTGCAAGCACGTCCACTACATGGCCGTCCAGAACGTGACGCTGGGCTGCGGAGGGGGCCAGTACTGCCCCAACGGCGCCATCAGCCGCTCCGACATGGCCATCTTCGTGGCCAAGGCCATCGTGGCCCCGCAAGGGGGCGCCGGTGTCCCGGAGACCTACGGGCCCGACCCCGTCACCGGCTTCTCCTACTCCTGCGCGCCGGGATCGCCCAATCTGCACTTTACCGACATCTCGACTTCCGATTCCTTCTGCAAGCACGTCCATTACCTCTGGGCCAGGAACATCGTCTCCGGATGCTCCGCGACCGCCTACTGCCCCACCCTCGGCGTCACCCGCGACCAGATGGCCCGCTTCCTCGGCAACGCCTTCAACCTGGTTCTCTACGCACCGTAAGGGAGACACGATTGAGAGCTCGGACGACGAGAGGTCGCTGACGGAAGTCTGATTCGGGGCAAGTTCCCCGGAAGGAGGTGCCATGGGGATCCTGAGATCCGTCTCGGGAGTGTTGCTGCTCGCCGTCGCCCTCCTTCTGCGTTCACCGGACCTCTTCGCCGACGCCTGTGTCTGGGATGGAACGAGCAACGACTGGAACTCCGCGCACTGGTCGAGCTGCGGAGGGGCAGGGTTCCCCGGCTCGGGAGACACGGCGACGATCTCGAGCGGGACCGTTCACCTGACGGCCAGCCAGGCGGCCGGCGGCTTGACGTTTTCCGGCGGCACGATCGACGGGGCCGGAACACTCACGATCAGCAGCGGCGCCATGGCCTGGTCGGGCGGCGGGATGTCCGGAACCGGTTCTACGGTGATCGCTGCCGGAGCGACGTTGACGATCGGGGGCGGGGTGGGGCTCTCCCGCACCCTGACGGTCAACGGGACGGGCAACTGGACGGCGGGGCGCATCGACACCTCGGGCGCCGCGGCGATCAACAACAACGGGACCTTCACGACGACCACCGACAACGGCATCGAGAACTTCGGCGGCTCGCAGGCCTTCAACAACGCCGGTACCTTCACCAAATCCACGGCGACGGGAGCCTCCTACTGCAACATCCCCTTCAACAACACGGGCACGGTGACGATCTCGTCGGGGACGTTCAACTTAAACGGCGGTGGGACGAGCACGGGCACTTTCTCGGCGGCAGCTGGCGCGACTTTGAACTTCAACGGCGGCACGCACGACGTGACGCTTGCGGGCGGCAAGTCGATCTCTGGCGCCGGGACGATCGGCTATACCGGCGGCGCGACGACGACGATCGACGGAGCCGGCACCTACAACGTCACCGGGACGAGCAACGTCACGGGCGGCACGGTCAACCTGAACCTCGCCTCGGGAGCGGGCAACTGGACCCAGAGCGGCGGGACGCTCTCCGGCTCGGGCACGGTCACGGTGCCCTCTGGCAAGAGCTACACCTGGTCGGGCGGCGGGATGTCCGGAACCGGTTCTACGGTGATCGCAGCGGGAGCGACGTTGACGATCGGGGGCGGGGTGGGGCTCTCCCGCACCCTGACGGTCAACGGGACGGGCAACTGGACGGCGGGGCGCATCGACACCTCGGGCGCCGCGGCGATCAACAACAACGGGACCTTCACGACGACCACCGACAACGGCATCGAGAACTTCGGCGGCTCGCAGGCCTTCAACAACGCCGGTACCTTCACCAAATCCACGGCGACGGGAGCCTCCTACTGCAACATCCCCTTCAACAACACGGGCACGGTGACGATCTCGTCGGGGACGTTCAACTTAAACGGCGGTGGGACGAGCACGGGCACTTTCTCGGCGGCAGCTGGCGCGACTTTGAACTTCAACGGCGGCACGCACGACGTGACGCTTGCGGGCGGCAAGTCGATCTCTGGCGCCGGGACGATCGGCTATACCGGCGGCGCGACGACGACGATCGACGGAGCCGGCACCTACAACGTCACCGGGACGAGCAACGTCACGGGCGGCACGGTCAACCTGAACCTCGCCTCGGGAGCGGGCAACTGGACCCAGAGCGGCGGGACGCTCTCCGGCTCGGGCACGGTCACGGTGCCCTCTGGCAAGAGCTACACCTGGTCGGGCGGCGGGATGTCCGGAACCGGTTCTACGGTGATCGCAGCGGGAGCGACGTTGACGATCGGCGGCGGGGTGGGCCTCTCCCGCACCCTGACGGTCAACGGGACGGGCAACTGGACGGCGGGGCGCATCGACACCTCGGGCGCCGCGGCGATCAACAACAACGGGACCTTCACGACGACCACCGACAACGGCATCGAGAACTTCGGCGGCTCGCAGGCCTTCAACAACGCCGGTACCTTCACCAAATCCACGGCGACGGGAGCCTCCTACTGCAACATCCCCTTCAACAACACGGGCACGGTGACGATCTCGTCGGGGACGTTCAACTTAAACGGCGGTGGGACGAGCACGGGCACTTTCTCGGCGGCAGCTGGCGCGACTTTGAACTTCAACGGCGGCACGCACGACGTGACGCTTGCGGGCGGCAAGTCGATCTCTGGCGCCGGGACGATCGGCTATACCGGCGGCGCGACGACGACGATCGACGGAGCCGGCACCTACAACGTCACCGGGACGAGCAACGTCACGGGCGGCACGGTCAACCTGAACCTCGCCTCGGGAGCGGGCAACTGGACCCAGAGCGGCGGGACGCTCTCCGGCTCGGGCACGGTCACGGTGCCCTCTGGCAAGAGCTACACCTGGTCGGGCGGCGGGATGTCCGGAACCGGTTCTACGGTGATCGCAGCGGGAGCGGCGCTCACGATCGGCGGCGGGGTGGGGCTGTCGCGTGCGGTGACGGTCAACGGGACGGGCAACTGGACGGCGGGACGCATCGACACCTCGGGCGCCGCGGCGATCAACAACAACGGGACCTTCACGACGACCACCGACAACGGCATCGAGAACTTCGGCGGCTCGCAGGCCTTCAACAACGCCGGCACCTTCACCAAATCCACCGCGACCGGCAACTCCTACTCCAACATCCCCTTCAACAACACCGGCACCTTCAACGCCTCGAGCGGCAACTTCGCCTTCGCCGCCTTCACGCAGACCGCGGGGACGGCGATCTTGAACGGCGGGAGCATCTCGACGACCACCACGCTCAACATCCAGGGGGGAACGTTGAAGGGCACCGGGACGATCACCGGCAACGTCTCCAACGGCGGCACGGTCGCGCCGGGCCTTTCGCCGGGAATCCTCAACGTGGTCGGCAACTACTCGCAGACAGCCGCCGGCACGCTCGCGATCGAGCTGAGCGGCACGACCGTGGGAACGCAGTACGACCAGCTGAACGTCACCGGAACCGTGGCTCTGGCGGGCACGCTCGCCGTCACGCCAGGCTTCACGCCGGCCGAGGGCGACACGTTCACCATCCTCGCCAACGACGCGACCGACGCGATCAGCGGATTCTTCACGGGCCTGCCGGAAACGGCCGTGGTCATCGTCGGGGCAAACACGTTCCGAATTACATATCTCGGCGACACGGGCAACGACATCGTCCTGAAGGCGGGGCCCGCCGTGGCGGCCGTCTCGATCGCCGTCGATCCGGCCGCGGGCGCCGGCTCCGACGGCAACAGCGTGTTGGAGCCCGGCGAGACCGTCGCGATCAAGCCTTCTTGGAAGAACGTCGGCACGCTCGGCGTCGTCTTCTCGACGGCCGCCTCGAACTTCACGGGACCCGCGGGCGCCACCTACACCATCGTGGACGGAGCCGCGAACTACGGCACGATCGGGGCCGGCGCCACAGCCGACTGCGGGAGCAACTGCCTTTCGCTCTTCGTCACGGACCCGGCCTCGCGACCTACGACGCACTGGGACGCGACGTTCGTCGAGACACCCGCGACCTCAGACCCGCCCAAGGTCTGGACGCTGCATCTGGGCGACAGCTTCACCGACGTGCCGCGAAGCCAGCTCTTCTATCGCCGCATCGAGACTCTCGTTCACACCGCCATCACCGCCGGCTGCGGTGTGGGCAAGTACTGCCCCAACGACCCGGTCAACCGCGCCCAGATGGCTATCTTCATCGCCAAGGGCATCGCCGGCGGAGGGCCCAACGTCCCCGTCTCGGGCTCCTTCAACGCACAGCCCTACAACTGTGTCAACGGCGGCTCTTCGCTCTTCACCGACGTCACGCCCACCGACATCTTCTGCAAACACGTCCACTACATGGCGGTGCAGAACGTGACGCTGGGCTGCGGTGGGGGCCAGTACTGCCCGGCCGGAAACATCAGCCGAAGCGACATGGCCATCTTCGTGGCCAAGGCCATCGTGGCTCCGCAAGGGGGCCCCGGCGTGCCGGAGACCTACGGGCCCGACCCGGTGACCGGCTTCTCCTACTCCTGCGTACCGGGATCGCCCAATCTGCACTTCACCGACATCTCGACTTCCGATTCCTTCTGCAAGCACGTCCATTACCTCTGGGCCAGGAACATCGTCTCCGGATGCTCCGCCACCACCTATTGCCCCACCCTCGGCGTCACCCGAGACCAGATGGCCCGCTTCCTCGGCAACGCCTTCAACCTCGTCCTCTACGCACCGTAGAGGAGCCTGCCGGTCCGGACGCAATCCGCGCCCGGACCGGCTAGAATCGGGGGTTCCCATGCGCTACGCGTCGCTTCGCCCCCGGCTCGACCCGCTGCTCCCCTCCGTGGAGAAGCCCGGGCGCTACATTGGCTTGGAGCGCAACGTCACGCGCAAAGACCTTTCCTCGTGTGCCGTGACGCTCGCCCTCGCCTTCCCCGACACCTACGAGATCGGCATGAGCCATACGGGGTTGAAGATCCTGTACGAGCTCGTCAACCGGCGGCCGGAGTTCGCCTGCGAGCGAGTATACGCGCCGTGGGTGGATCTCGAGGCGAAGATGCGGGAGGCGGGGATTCCGCTCTTCTCGACGGAGTCGTTCGCGAAGGCGGCGGACTTCGACGTGCTGGGATTCTCGCTGCAGGCGGAGCTGAATTACTCGAACATCCTGAACATGCTGGATCTTGCGGGCCTGCCAGTCTGGCAGCGCGAACGCCGCGCGTCGGACCCGATCGTGCTCGGCGGCGGCCCGTGCACCGCGAACCCCGAGCCGATCGCCGACTTCTTCGACGCCTTTCTGGTGGGCGACGCGGAGGAGGCGCTGCCGCGGTTCCTCGACACCTACCGCGAGGGACGCGCGCGGGGCCTCTCCCGGCGGGACCTGCTCGCGCACCTGGCCTCGGTCGAAGGGATCTACGTCCCCTCCTTCTACGACGTCGCCTACGACGCGGCCGGGCGCATCACCGCGATCACGCGCAACGAGCCGCGCGCTCCAGAGCGCGCGAAGCGCACCTGGGTCCCGCGGCTTCTGCCCGACTACTACCCCGAGAAGCCGATGGTCCCCTCCGTCGAGATCGTGCAGGACCGCCTCGGGCTCGAGGTCATGCGCGGCTGCACGCAGGGCTGCCGCTTCTGTCAGGCGGGCTACTGGTACCGGCCGGTTCGCGAGCTCGACCCGGCCGACGTCGCCGAAATGACGAAGAAGTTCATCGCCGACTCGGGCTGGAGCGAGGTGGGCCTCCTGTCGCTCTCGACGGCGGACTACTCGCAGATCGAGCCGCTCGTGAAGTGCCTGGCGCCCGAGCTTTCCGACCGGCGTGTCTCGATCTCGCTGCCCTCGCTTCGCGCCGAGGCCTTCTCGGTGGGACTCGCGGACGCGGTCTCCGAAGTGCGCAAGTCCGGGTTCACGTTCGCGCCGGAAACCGGGTCCGACCGCCTGCGCCGCGTCATCAACAAGACCTTCACCAACGCCGACATGATTGCGGCGGCGGACGTGGCGTTTGCCCGTGGCTGGGACCTCATCAAGGTCTACACGATGATCGGCCTGCCGACCGAGACGGTTTCGGACCTCGACGAGCTCGTCGCGCTGGTCGAGGGAATCCTGTCGCAGGGACGCAAGTACGGCCGCAAACAGGTCAACGTGTCGGTCGGGTCCTTCGTGCCCAAGTCCTGGACGCCCTTCCAGTGGGCTCCCTTCGACGGCGTTGAGGCGCTCGAGAGGAAGCTCCGGTACCTGAAGGAGAAGTTCCGCTCGGTGCGCGGGGCGAAGATGAAGTGGCACGAGCCGCGCGAGGCGGAGATCGAGTGCACGCTCTCGCGCGGCGACCGCCGCATGGGGCGCGTCCTGCACACGGCCTGGAAATCGGGAGTCCGGTTCGACGGCTGGACCGAGCACTTCCGTTACGACCTGTGGATCAGGGCGTTCGAGGCCGAAGGGATTCCGAAGGAGTCGTACCTGCGGGAGTACGGCCTCGAGGAAACCCTGCCCTGGGACGTCCTCGACGTGTCGATCAAGAAGCGGTGGCTGCAGATCGAGCTCATCAAGGCAAAGAAGGAGATGCGCACGGAGGACTGCAAGTGGGGGCACTGCTACGCCTGCGGCGTGCCGGGCAACGGCGAGGACACGGTGCTCGCGCGGCCGATGGCGGGGAAGGCGCTGCCGGCCTTCGACGCGGCGACGGCGCCGTCGACCGACCCGGCCGCCTACCGCGACGTCGCCAAGGGCGCGGCCTACCGGCAGAAGGCGATGCCGGAGCTTCCGTCCGCAGTCCGGCGCTCGACCCAGGGCGATCGAGTCTTCCGCCACCGGATCTCCTTCGAGAAGATGGGAGACGCCCGCTTTCTCTCGCATCGCAACACGATGGACGTCCTCGAGCGGGCGATCCGCGCCGCGGGGCTTCCGGCGCGCTACTCGGAGGGATTCAACCCGCACATGAAGCTTTCGATGGGACCGGCGCTCGCGCTCGGCCTCGAGAGCCGCCACGAGGTCTTCGACGCGGAAGGGATCGCGCCCTTCGGCGAGGGTGCCGCCTCCCGCATCAACGAGAAGCTTCCTCCCGGCATCGTCGTCCGGGAGGTGCGGGAGCTCTCGCCCGCGGAGCCCGCGCTCGCGCGCGCCGTCAAGGGCGCCCGCTATTCCGTTCGCCTGGCGTCGGCCGAGCAGGAGAGCCGGGCCGCCGACGCGCTCGCCAACGGCTGGCGGGAGGCGATGCCGGCGCTCAAGGCGCTCTCGCTCGAGTCGGAACCGGGCGGCGCACGCCTCTCTTTCGAGGTCAACCTGGACCAGGCGGCGGGTGACACGGCGACCGCCAAGAAGGTTCTGGAGCGGCTCCTCGCGATTCCACCCGACGCCCAGACATCGCTCTCGATCGTCCGCGAAGCCACGATCCTCGCGGGATGAGGCGCATGCGGGCGCCCGCCGTTCTGGCCGCGGCGGGCGCGGCGGCGGCGGGCGCGCCCGCGCTCTTCCTCTATTTCCGCGTCTGGCCCGAGATCGTCGTCCCGGCATATTTCGTCAGCCGCGGGGCGCTGCTCTACCGGGACGTCTTCTTTCCCCACACACCCCTTCTCATCCTCGCGACGGGCTTTCTCGGAAGAATCTTCGGGTTCTCGACGCAAATCGCCTCGGGCGTGTCCGGCGGCGATCTGCTCGAGGCCCTGGCGCTTCTGCTCGCCATCCCGACCCTGAGGCCGCTGCGCCGCTGTCTTCCGTCGGCATGGCGTCTGCGCTTCCCGGCCGCGGCGATGCTCCTCGGCGCCTTCGGGATGGCCTGGCCGCGGTGGAGTCTTCCGCATCTGGCCGCGCTCTCGGGGTTGGCGTCGCTGCTCGCCGCCCGCGCGATTCTGGTGGCAGCAACGGTCCTGCGAGAGCCCGCGCACGCCTCCGGCCGGGTGCGGCGCCTGGGGCTCGTTCGGGCTGGGGGGCGCCCTCCTCGCGAGTCATGCGGCCGTGGCGATTCCTTCCGGTGGCTCTCTCCTCGCCGCCCGGGCCGGCGGGCCCGCCTTCGGCTGGGACGACCGGGCTACAGGGTACTTCGCCGCGCAGGTGCGCGCGCGCATTCCGCCAGGCGGTGCCTTCCTGAACTTCTACCGCGCGTACGAAAACTCTACGCGATCACGGGCACGACAACGCCCGACGGCACCTACGCAAACGCCACCTTCTGTACGTCCTCGGCCGCGAAGGCATGGGGCCGCGCCTCGTCTCGGCGCTTTCGAGCCATCCAGGCACGCTCGTCCTCTTTCAGGAACCCGAGGGGCCGGACAGCTCGTCGGTCAAGGCCACCGAGCTCTACCGCTTCCTCGAGCCACGGATGGAGGCCATCCAGACCCTGCGCGACGGGGCGCAATGGCGGGTGGTCCGATAACATGGCTCGGTGCCCTACCGTGTCATCGTGACCGCCCGCTTCGAAGCGGCCCACAATCTCATCGAGTACGAGGGCGGCCCCGAACCCCTGCACGGCCACTCCTACAAGGTCGAAGCCGTGCTCGAGTCCGAGAAGCTCCAGCGCTACGACCTGGCGGTCGATTTCCTTCCGGCCAGCCGGGCACTCGAGGCAATCGCGAAGGAGCTCGATTACACGTACTTGAACGAGCACCCCGCGTTTGCCGGACGCAACACCTCGGCCGAGAACCTCGCGCGCCACTTCGCGGAGCGGCTCGAAACCTCCGGGGCGCTCGGCTGGGGCCGCGTCGCGGAGGTCACCGTGTGGGAGGGCCCGCAGAACCGCGCGATCTACCGCCCGCGCTGAAGCGACGCGCCGGGGTCTTCCCGGGATCCGGCCAACTATATCAATTCTGATATAGATGGCGGCGCTCAGCTCTCCCCCGTCCGCCGCCGGTTCCAGACACGCGACCTTCGCCGGCGGCATGGCAGAATGGCGATGTGATCGGGCGCCGCCTCCCCGTCCTCGCCGCCGTGCTGCTTCTGGCTGCGTCGGCGGTATCGGCTCAGGCCAATCGTGTCTTCCATGACCGCGGCAATCCCTCCGATATCGGCGGGGGCTGCGGCACCTACGCGAGCCCGCTCGTTCCGACGAGCCTCCAGACCGAGACCATCCGCTTCAAGATTGAGTATCAGGGCTACACCTCGCAGGCCCGCGTCTACTACACGACCGATGGCTCGGCGCCGTCGGGTGCCTTCGGCATCGGGAGCGGATCGACTCAGGTCGCGAATGCCTCCTACAACTGCACTTACACCGACCTCTCGACCTTCCCGCTCCAGCAGGTCGACGTCGTCACCGCGACGATCCCGGCGCAGCCGGGCGGCACGATCGTGCGCTACATCATGGAGGCCTGGAACACCTCCGGAACGATCATTCCGATTTTCGCCAACAGCGGGACGTGCGCCACATGCGTCGCCTGTCAGACCTCGACCTGCGCGGATGGCTTTCAGTACGCCGTTCCCTTCCCGACCAGCACGCCCACGCCGACGCACACCCGGACACCGAGCTCGACCCCCACTTCGACGCACACGCCGACGCTCACGCCGACGGCCACGCTCACCCCGACCTTCACGCTCACACCGAGCCAGACCGCCACCCGCACGCCGACACTCACCTCGACGCCGACGCGGACCCTCACTCCGGGGCCGCCCACGAACACGCCCACGGTGACCCGGACTCCCGGCCCGACCATGGTCGTTCCGCAGGCGCTCGTCGTGGACCCGTCGGCCTCGGGAAGCTCGAACGGCAACGGGGTCTTCGAGCCGGGTGAAACCGTCGACGTCGAGCCGGCCTGGAAGAACGTCACCGCCGGGGCGGTGACGCTCAACGGATCGGCCTCCAGTTTCGGGGGACCGGCGGGGGCCTCCTACGGGCTCCCGAACGACACCGCGAGCTACGGCATCGTGTCGCCGGGCGACACCGTCAACTGCTCGGCCACCGCCGATTGCTACCGCATGTCGGTCTCCAATCCCGCCCCGCGGCCGGCCACGCACTGGGACTCGGCCTTCACCGAGACGCCCTCGACCGGCGAGGTTGACAAGACCTGGACGCTGCACATCGGACGCAGCTTCACGGACGTTCCGCCGTCCGAGCTCTTCTACCGGAAGATCGAGACCATCCTGCACAACGGGATCACGGCCGGCTGCACCGTAACCAGCTATTGTCCCTCGGACAAGGTGCCCCGCTCGCAGATGGCCATCTTCGTCGCCCGGGCGATCGCCGGCCCCGGCGGGAACATCCCCGTCAGCGGTACGGTCAATGGAAGCCCCTACAACTGCTCGGTGGGCGGAACGTCGCTCTTTCTCGACGTCGCGCCGACCGACTCCTTCTGCCGCCACGTGCATTACATCGCCGCCCGGAAGGTGACGCTCGGCTGTGACCCGTCGCTCTACTGCCCCAACTCCCTGGTCTCGAGAATCGAGATGTCCGCCTTCATCGCCAAGGGCACGGTTGCGCCGCTGGGCGGCGCCGGTGTTCCGCTGACCTACGGTCCCGACCCGAACACGGGTCTCTCCTACTCCTGCGACGCCTCGAGCCCCAACACGCATTTCGTCGACGTGCCCGTCTCGGATCCCTTCTGCAAGCACGCCCACTTTCTCTGGGCCAGGGGCATCATCGCCGGCTGTACGGCAACCGAGTACTGCCCCAACCCGGCCGTCGCCCGAGACGAGATGGCCAAGTTCCTGGCCAACGCCTTCAATCTGCTGCTTTACGGACCCTGAAACGCCGGTTCCCCGGCCCTCGGGTTCGGCTTGCGGCTCCGAAACTCCCGGCGCCGGGTGGCACTCCGGTGCCGTTGACATGGCCCGATCCAGGGGCATAGCGTTTCGCCGCCATGCGGCTTCCGCGCGTTGGCCTCGGTCCGGGCGCTCTCGGCCTGACGGCCGCTCTGTGCGCGGTGCTGGCAGCGGTAACGACCTCCGGGCGCTCCGCGGACGAGGGATCCGGGAGAGCCCCCGCGGTCTTCGAACTCCCGCAGGCCGACCATCCCGACGTCGGATCGGCAATCGACGAGACCGACGCGGCGCCGGGCCCTTCGATCCAGGCGCCCCTCCCGATGGCGGCCCGGGTCGCGTCCGTTGCTCCCGTCTTCTCGACCCCGCAGGAACTTCCGCGTCGCTCCGCTTCCCGCTCCCCTCCTGACGTCGCGTAGGCCCGGGCCGGCCGGCCAGCCGGCTCCTCGACCGCGGCAACAAGGAGGACGAATGCGCGCGCGCCTTTCCGGTCCCCTCGGGTCACTCTTCTTCTCCGTGGCGGGAATCGCCGCCCTCGCGCCGGTGGCGCTGGCCGCGACGATCACCGTCAACTCCACCGCCGACACGGCCGCCAACGACGGCCTGTGCACGCTGCGCGAGGCGATCACTGCGGCCAACAACGACGCGGCTTCCGGTGCGGCGGCGGGCGAATGCGCGGCGGGCTCGGGCGCAGACACGATCGCCTTCAACGTCACCGGCACGGGATGTGACGGGTCCGGAGTCTGCACGATCGCCCCGGCCACGAACCTTCCCAACGTCGGGGCCTCCGTAACGTTCGACGGCTACACGCAGCCGGGAGCCTCCGTCAACACGCTCTCCGCCGGCACGAACGCCGTTTTGAAGATCGTCCTGTCCGGTGCGGGCTTGACGGGGATCTGCCTCTATCTTCCCGGATCGCACGTCACGATCCGCGGCCTCGTCATCAACGGCTGTTCCCAGGCGATCTATGGAGTCGGGAGCGATCAAAAGGTTCTGGGCTCCTTCATCGGGGTGAACGCGGCAGGTACGGCTGCCGTCGCAAACGGCGTGGGGCTGACCTTCAACGGCGCCTCGAGCGTGACGATCGGCGGAACGGACCCCGCCGACCGGAACCTGATCTCCGGCAACAGCAGTGGAAGCGGAAGCGCGCTGCAGGCCGCCGGCGCGTCGGGCTTCGTCATCCAGGGAAACCTCGTCGGCACCAACGCGGCGGGAACGGCGGCGATCCCGAACGTGTACAACGGGGCCGCCCTCACGATCAACGGCGCCTCCAACACGCTGATCGGCGGCACGGCCGCCGGAGCCGGCAACGTCGTCTCCGGCAACACCGGCGGCGGAATCGCGACCGGGGGAAACGGCGTCACCGTCCAGGGAAATCTGGTCGGCACGACGGCGTCGGGAACGGGGTCTCTCGGAAATTCCAGCTACGGGATCTCGCTCAGCGGCGCGGCGACGCTCGGGGGCACTGGCGCAGGCGAAGGCAACATCATCGCCCACAATCAGCTGGGAGGGGTCTGGATCAACGCGGGCACCACCGGCGCGAAGGTCCGGGGCAACTCGATCCACGACAATGGCGCCGGCGGGTACATCGGCATCGACAATCTGCCACTGGGCGTGACGTTGAACGACGCCGGCGACGTGACGTCCCCTCAGAACTTTCCCGAGATCACGGGCGTGACGGCGTCCTCGGTCTCGGGCACCCTGAACAGCAAGGCGGGCTCCATGTTCGACATCGACGTCTACGCGAGCCCCGCCTGCAGCCCCTCCGGCTACGGCGAGGGGCAGACGTATCTCGGCTCGACGCTCGCGACCACGAACGCCAGCGGCAACGCGAGTTTCACCGCGAACATGACGGTGCCTGCGGGACAGAAGGTCACGGCCACGGCGACGAGTCAGGACGCGAGCGGCACGACGTCAGAATTCTCCCAATGCGAAGGCCTGCGGGCGGCCTTCCTGGATGCTGATCCGACCGCCGGAGCGACCTCCGACGGCAACGGCATCTTCGAGCCGGGCGAGACCGCGACGATCCGGCCGAACTGGACGAATCCCACGCAAGTGACGCTGGCCCTGACCTCGACCGCCTCGAGCCTGACGGGTCCCGGCGGCGCCTCCTACTCGATTGTTGACGGCGCGGACGACTACGGCTCGATCCTTTCCGGACACACCCAGAACTGTTCGGCCACCGGCAACTGTCTCTCCATGTTCGTCTCGGATCCCGCAAGTCGACCCTCCACGCACTGGGATGCGCAGTTCACCGAGACACTCTCCTCGGGCCACGGAACCCACGGCTGGAAGCTGCACCTGGGCGACAGCTTCTCGGACGTGCCTCGCAGCGAGACCTTCTACAAGAAGATCGAAACCGTCTTTCACAACGGCATCACCTTCGGCTGCACGGCGACCCAGTACTGCCCGAACGACTTCGTCCCCCGCTCCCAGATGGCGATCTTCCTGACTCGCGGAATCATCGCGGGCGGCGGCATCCCGACCTCGGGCATGGTCGGGGGCCAGGCCTACAACTGCGTGGCGGGAGGCACGTCTCTCTTCACCGACGTCGCCCCGACCGACATCTTCTGCAAGCACGTCCACTACATCGCCGCCCAGAACGTGACGCTCGGCTGCGGGTCGGGAAAGTTCTGCCCGAACGGGAACGTCAGCCGCGTCGAGATGGCGGCCTTTATCGCCAAAGCCATCAAGGCGCCGGCCGGCGGCTCGGCGATTCCCGTGACTTACGGCCCGGATCCGGTGACCGGGATGTCCTACTCCTGCAACCCCTCCTCTCCCTCCGGCCTCTTCTTCGACGTTCCGGCCACCGACGTGTTCTGCAAGCACGTCCATTACCTGCGGGCGACCGGGGTCATCGCCGGCTGCGGCGTCACCTCCTACTGCCCGACCCAATCGGTCAAGCGGGACGAGATGGCAAAGTTCCTCTCGAACGCGTTCGGGCTACTGCTCTACGGGCCTTAGAGAATCGAGCGACAATAGCGCTCGCGTGAGGACCAGGATCCGCCCCGGCGCCGCGGCGTTCGCGGCGCTGGCGGCCATCGGCGGCGCCCGGGCATCAGCCGCGGCGGTGATTACGGTCACCGAGAGCGCCGATGCCCTCCACGCCTCGCGCTGCGCCGCGACCGGGGCGCCCCCCTGCTCGTTGCGCGACGCGATCACGTTCGCCAACGCGCACGCCGGGGCCGACACGATCTCCTTCGGCATCGGCTCGGGGCCCGTATCGATCCGGCTCTCATCGCCGCTGCCGGCGATCACGGACCCGGTCGTCATCGACGGCACGAAGCAGCCGGGATGGGCTGGCTCGCCGATCGTCGAGCTCGACGGATCCGGAGCCGGCGACGAGGCCGCCGGCCTTCGCATCCTCGCGGGGTCGAGCACGGTGCAGGGGCTCGTCTTGAACCGTTTTCGCTCGACGGCGCTCGCGGCGATCGTGCTGGCGGAAAAGGGCGGCAACCTCGTGCGGGGAAACTTCGTGGGAACCGACCCGTCGGGCAGCGCCGCGCGGGGGAACCTCGGAACCGGGATTCTGGTGCGCTGCGACGGCAACACGCTCGGCGGGACGATTCCGGCCGCGCGAAACGTCGTTTCGGCTAATACGGGCAACGGAATTCGCCTCCAGGGATCGCGCAACCAGGTCCAGGGCAACCTCGTCGGGACCGACGCCTGGGGCGCGCGCGCGCTCGGCAACCTGGGCGACGGCATCGCCTCGAGCGGAGGCAACACGGTTGGCGGCGCCGCCGCGGGTTCGGGCAACGTGGTTTCGGGAAACGCGGGTGTTGGAATCGCCGCGGGCTCGACCGACACGGTTCTCGGCAACTTCGTCGGGACGGATGCCGGCGGCGGCGCATCCCTGGGCAACGGGAAGGGCGGAATCTCCGGGGGAGGACGCATCGGGGGAACGGAAAAGACCCGGCCCGCGGGCCCCTGCTCGGGATCCTGCAACCTCGTCTCGGGCAACCAGGGACCGGGCATGACTCCGGGTGCCGGGAGCTTCGTCCTCGGCAACTTCATCGGAACCGACGTGACCGGCAAGGCCGCGCTTCCCAACTCGGGTCCCGGAATCTTCGTCAACGGCACCTCACGGGTCACGATCGGAGGCGCCTCGGTGTCGGCCGGCAACCTGATCTCGGGAAACGACGGTCCCGGCGTCGAGATCGCGTTCGACGCCGAGGGGACGACTCTCTTCGGCAACGTGATCGGCGCC
Organism: uncultured Acidobacteriota bacterium; assembly: GCA_963801275.1. Taxonomy (GTDB): domain Bacteria; phylum Acidobacteriota; class Thermoanaerobaculia; order UBA5066; family Gp7-AA6; genus DATBFU01. The sequence continues at coordinate 1,932,489 of CAWDEF010000001.1, forward strand.
GACGCGACCCGCGAGGCCGCGCTCGGAAACGCCGACGGGATACGCCTGCGCGACCGCGCCCGCCGGAGCCGGATCGGCCTCGACTCTCCAAACGAGAGCAACCGGATCGCCTTCAACCGGGGCGCGGGCGTCGTGCTGGAGTTCTCTGCGGGAAACGGCAACGCGATCGTCGGAAACGAGATCTACGGCAACGGCGCGCTCGGCATCGACCTCGGAGGCGACGGGGTGACGCCAAACCACGGCCCCCAGCCCGAGAGCGGGCCCAACGCCCTGCGCAACTTCCCCGTCCTCGAGACCGTGACCCCCTACAGCGTCGAGGGATTCCTCGACAGCGCGCCCCACACGAACTTCACGCTTCACTTCTACAGCAGCGAATCCTGCGACCCATCGGGGTACGGACAGGGGCAGACCCGCATCGCCGTCACGGCGGTGACAACCGACGCCTCGGGGCACGCAGTCTTCGGAGTCTCGCTGACGGCCCCTCCCGGACAGGGAGTCGCCGCGACCGCCACCGACGCGGCGGGCAACACGTCGGAGTTCTCGCCCTGCATTCTCGTGCAGCCGCCGCAGGATCCGGGCGGCTCGCGGCCTTAGCCCGACGCTCTTCGACTCCCCCCGGACACAGAAACACGCCCCCGTGAGCCGGTAGCACTTTCGTGCCACACGGAATGGCACCGTTGACGCATTTCCCATCGCGCAATAAGGTTCGATTCAGGCTCTACGAACTCGGACCCGAGGGTCCCGGTTGGGAGTGGACCCCCCGAAGGGTCCTGACCGAGAGATGGTCCGCTGCTGCCGGCAGCTGCACGAGGAGCAAAGAACGCCGAAAACGGCGCCGGTTGCCGCTGCGTCCAAGCCCGAATGGCCGTTCGTGAGGAACGGTTTCTTTTTTTCCTGATCGATAAGGAGCGGTGGGCCATGAAATCTTTCCGACATCTACGCCGAAACGCCACGATCTTCGTCGCGGCCGCCCTGGCCTCGGCTCTCATGCTCCTGTCGCCGCGCGCCGCCTCGGCAGACGCCTGCGTCTGGAACGGCAGCGCCAGCACCAACTGGGACACCTCGAGCAACTGGGACACCTGCGGAGGCAGCTTTCCCAGCGCGACGAGCGACACGGCCACGATCTCGACGGGCACGCCCCACGACAACCCGGTCATCGCGAACGGCGACGTGATCATCTGCGGCGGAATGACACTCAACTCCGGGACGACGGTCACGGTCTCCGGAACGCTCACCACGACCTCGACGTTGACGGGGGTCGGGAATCTCATCGTCGCCAGCGGCGGCGTCTGGAACTGGAATTCGGGCACGATGAGCGGGACCGGGACCACGACGATCCAGTCCGGCGGCGCTCTCAATCTCGGCAATACCGGTGTGACGCTGCAGCGTCCTCTGGTCAACCAGGGCACGGCGACGGCCACCGGCAACGGCTACGTGTCGATCAGCGCCGGAGGATCCATCAACAATTCCAATCTCTGGAACATCCAGAACGATCAGGGGATCTTTGGGCTCGGCCAGGTCATCACCAATACCGGAACCCTGCGGCGTTCGGCGAGCGCCGGTGAAGCCCGGATCCAGCCGCAAATGAATGGCTCCGGGCCCGTCCAGGTCCAGAGCGGCACGCTTCGGTTGGACGGCGGCGGCACCTACACCGGGAGTTTCACGTTCACGGGAACGACCCTTCGCTTCAACGGCGGAACATGGGCGTTGACCGGCAATTTCTCCGGAGGGTCGGGCGGGGTGCTTCTGCTCGACGCGGGTACGCAGAATTTCAACGCGGGGGCAACCTTCACCAACCTCGGCCTTCTGAACATCGTGGGATCGACCGCGGCCTTCAACGTCCCGGTCACGCCCGCCAACCTCACGATCTCTTCGGGAATCCTCGAGGGCACCGGCAACGTCTCGATGGGAGCTGCCGGCACCTTCACGTGGAGCAGCGGCACGATGCGGGGGACCGGAACGACGACCGTGGGCACCGGCAGGACTCTCGCCTTGAACGGCAGCGGTGTCACCCTTCAGCGTCCTCTCGTCAACCAGGGGACGGCGACGGCCACAGGCACCGGCTCGGTCTCGATCGGTACGGGCGGCTCGATCAACAATTCGGGTCTCTGGAACATCCAGAGCGATCAGGGGATCTTCGGGCTGAACCAGATCATCACCAACACCGGGACTCTTCGCCGCTCCGTGAGCTCGGGCTCGGCCCAGATCCAGGCCATGCTCAACGGATCGGGCGCCGTGCAGGTCCAGAGCGGGACGCTTCTGGTGACCGGCGGGGGAACCTACAGCGGAGACTGGACTTTCACCGGCACGACCCTACGCTTCAACGGCGGAACGTGGAGCTTGACCGGCGATTTCTCCGGCGGCTCGGGCGGCGAGCTGCTGCTCGATTCCGGCACGCAAAACTTCAATGCCGGGGCAACCCTCACCAACGTCGGGCTTCTGAACATCGCGGGATCGACGGCCTCCTTCGCCGTCGACATCACGCCGGCCAACCTCACGATTTCCTCGGGGATCCTCGAGGGGGCCGGCAACGTCTCGCTGGGAGCCGGTGGCACGTTCACGTGGAGCAGCAGCACGATGCGGGGAACCGGAACGACGACGATCGGGGCGGGCAGGACTCTCTTGCTCAACGGCAGCGGCACGACGCTCCAGCGTCCCCTGGTCAACCAGGGGGCGGTCACGCAGACCGCTAGCGGTTCCGTCTTCATCAGCACCGGCGGGTCGATCAACAACTCGGGCACCTGGGAGATCCAGAACGACCAGGGAATTCTCGGCTCGAACCAGAACCTCACAAACTCCGGCACGATCCGCCGGACCATCAGCGCCGGCTCGGTCTCGATCTCGCCCAACATGAGCAACAGCGGCACCATCAACATCGAGAGCGGCACCCTCTCGATCACCGGCACGCTGACCCAGACGGCGGGCGGGACCCACCTGATCGGGGGCAACTTGAACTCGAACAACACGTTGAACATCCAGGGAGGGGTGCTCGACGGAAACGGCCTGATCAACGCCAACCTCTCGAACTCGGGAGGCCAGGTCAACCCCGGCACTTCTCCGGGCGAGCTCTCGATCACGAACAACAAGAGCTTCACCCAGTCGGGAGGCGGCGTGCTGAACATCGACGTCAACGGCACGAACCCGGGGACCCAGTTCGACCGGATCCTCGTCGCGGGAGCAGCCAACCTGGGAGGCGAGCTCAAGATCCATCTGGGCTACACGCCGGCCGTGGGTGACGAGTTCACCATCCTCACGCACGCCTCTCGCACGGGGACGTTCGCGACCCTGACCGCCGACTCGCCGGGCGCCGGTAAAGGATGGGACGTGGCCTACAGCGCGACGGAGACCAAGCTGACGATCGCCCAGATGCTTGCGGCGGAGCTTGGGATCGATACGCGCGTTGGGTCCGGAACCGTCTCCGACGCCAACAGCGTGCTCGAACCGGGTGAGCGGGTCGTCGTCGAGCCCGCCTGGCAGAACATGGCGGAGACGCCGATCGCACTTTCGGGGACGGCGTCGAACTTCACGGGCCCGTCGGCGAGCGGGGTGGTTTACACGCTCAACGACACCTCGGCCAGCTACGGCACGGCCAACGCCAATACGACGCCCAACTGCTTCGATGCGACCGGCAACTGCTACCAGGCCCAGATTGCGGGCGGCGGTAACGCTCCACAGGTTCGGCCCTCGACCCACTGGGACGCAACCTTCCAGGAGGCGGTCACCGGCGGACAGAACAAGACCTGGACGGTTCACGTCGGCGACAGCTTTGCCGACGTGCCCCGCAGCTATCTCTTCTACCGCCGCATCGAGACACTGCTGCACTCGGGAATCACCGCCGGCTGCTCGACGACCAACTACTGCCCGGACGACAGCGTCAACCGTGGCCAGATGGCGATTTTCGTGGCCAGGGCGCTGGCGGGCGGGAGCGCCAACGTGCCCGTCAGCGGGGAGGTCAACGGCCAGGGATACAACTGCATCGCGGGGACGTCGGGAGCTTCGATCTTCACGGACGTGTTTCCCACGGATATTTTCTGCCGGCACGTGCACTACATCGCGACACAGAACGTGACGCTCGGCTGCTCGGCCACGCAGTATTGCCCTGCGGGAACGATCAGCCGAATCGAGATGGCCGCTTTCATCGCGAAGGCGATCGTCGCTCCCGGCGGTGGCGCGGCCGTGCCGATCACCTACACGGATCCGGTGACGGGGTTTTCCTACAACTGCAACAGCGGCCAGGGCTCCCACTTCACCGACGTGCCGAGCTCAAACGGCTTCTGCAAGCACGTCAACTATCTTTGGGCCAAGGCGATCGTGACGGGAACCGGACAATTCACCTACGGGCCGACCCTGGCGGTGACCCGCGGCGCGATGGCGCGGTTCCTCTCGAACGCCTTCAACCTGCTTCTCTACGGGCCGGTCCCGTAGGCGGGGAGGACGGGCGAGCCGGAGAAGGCCAACTCACACTTCCGGCGGGCTTTCAGTGCCCGCCGGAAGCGTCAGGGTGCGTCAAGTTTCTGACAGGATGAACGCCAGAACGTAGCGGCTGCCGCCTCTCCGGACAGGCAATGAGATGGAGGCGTTCGGGCCTCTCTGAACTTCTTTGCATCGTGGCCGCCATCGGGCCCCTCGGCTCGATCGGTCACGAGTCCCGGAGACACCTGCCAGGATAGGCCACCGCACTTTCCCAACGCCATTGCGGCGGCCCCAAGACGAACACTCCTTCGGGAGGAAGGGTTGATACCGAAACCAGGCACCTTAGTGCCATCGGACCGCCACGTTCGCCCACATTGACTCTGCCCGTCGGAAGAAATAGTGTTCGCCCGTTCCATTCACAAAAGGGCCGAAACGGTCCAAATGAAAATTCGCATGCAGCAGCGCTGCAGCACACCGCGCCGCGCGCCGGCGCACCCAAGCGCGGGTGCGCTCTGCGCTTTCACGCGCCCAGGCACTTGCTCGAGAGCTGGCTCGTCTGATCGAACGAAAGAGGGGAACTGGTGAGAAGCATGAAGTCGCCCGCGTCTGGCCGACGGAGCCTCGAAGGATTCCTCATCGGCATCGCAATCGCCAGCCTGGGCCTGCTGCTCGCCCGCGACGCCCTCGCGGATACCTGCACATGGACGGGAGCGACGAATACGGCCTGGAAGACGACGGGGAACTGGAGTGGCTGCACGACGGCGCCGAACTATCCGGACACCGGTGACACCGCCGTCATCAACAGCGTGGCGAACCACCCGGTCATCGCGGTGGCCGACAACATCACGCTCTCCGCCCTGACGATCAACGCCGGAACGTCAGTCACAGTCAATGGACATCTGACCCTTCAGGGAACCTCCGGCGGGTCCGGCGACCTGAGCGTGACCTCGACGGGAACGCTTTCGTGGACGGCGGGCACGCTCAACGGATCCGGCGCCACGACGATCGCTTCCGGAGGGACCCTCGATCTGACCAGCGGAACTCGGATCCTGGACGGCCGCAACCTGACCAATTCGGGCACAACGACGTTCGCCGGAGCCGGTTACTTCTATCTTGCCAACTCGGCGGTGTTCAACAACGCCGCAGGCGGCAATTTCGAAATCCAGAATGACTACGGCATCTATCCGTCGGGCAGCCCGGCCGGAACCTTCACGAATGCGGGAACCTTTACGCGCTCGACGAGCTCGGGACTCGCAACGGTCAATGTCCCCTTCACGAACACGGGCACGGTGAACGTGACGTCGGGGAGTCTCGTCTTCTCGGGGGTGGGAACTCAGACCCACTCGGGCCCCTTCAACTCAACCGGCGGAACGCTGCGGTTCAGCGCGGGAAACCACACCTTCAACGGCAGCCTCGGCGGCACGAACGTCGTCTTCGAGGGCGGCCAGGAGGTGGTCAACAGCACCTACAACGTCACCGGGACGACGACGGTCGTCGGTGCGAATCCGGTCACGTTCAACGCGGCTTCGACGGTGACGTCGATCGGCAGCTCCCTGCTGGTCTCCAGTGGAACGATCAACTTGAACAGCGGCTCGGCGATCACGCCGACGACGATGAACCTGACCGGCGGAACGGTCGGCGGATCGGACGTCATCACGGTGAGCGGCCTGTTCATGTTCAACGGGGGCACGCTGGGCGGGTCGGGAGCTTTCAACGCGAACGGCGGCATCGACATGTCGAGCGGCACCCGCACGCTGGACACCCGCACCCTCCACAATGGGGGCACCGCGACCCTTTCCGCAGTCGGTTATTTCTACCTGGCCAACAGCGGCCTCTTCGACAACAAGGTCGGTGCGACCTTCGACGCCCAGAGCGACTACGGCGTTTATCCCTCGGGCAGCCCCTCCGGAACCTTCACCAACGCCGGCACCTTCACCCGCACCACGAGCGCCGCCACGTTCACCTTCAACGTGCCCTTCACCAATTCCGGGACCGTGACTGTCAATTCGGGAACCCTGACTTTCTCGGGAGCCGGAACTCAGACGCACAGCGGTTCCTTCAATTCGACCGGCGGGACGCTGCGGTTCAGCGCGGGAAACCACACCTTCAACGGGAGCCTCGGCGGAACGAACATCATCTTCGACGGCGGCCAGGAGGTGGTCAACGGCACCTACAACGTCACCGGGACGACGACGGTCGCCGGTGCGAGTCCGGTCACGTTCAACGTCGCTTCGACGGTCACGTCGATCGGCACTTCGCTGGTGGTCTCCAGTGGAACGATCAACTTGAACAGCGGCTCGGCGATCACACCGACCACGCTGAACCTGACCGGCGGAACGGTCGGCGGCTCGGACGTCATCACGGTGAGCGGCCTGTTCACGTTCAACGGGGGCACGCTGGGCGGCTCGGGAGCCTTCAACGCGAACGGCGGCATCGACATGTCGAGCGGCACCCGCACGCTGGACACCCGCACCCTCCACAACGGCGGCACCGCGACCTTTTCCGCAGTCGGTTATTTCTACCTGGCCAACAGCGGCCTCTTCGACAACAAGGTCGGCGCGACCTTCGACGCCCAGAGCGACTACGGCGTTTATCCCTCGGGCAGCCCCTCCGGAACCTTCACCAACGCCGGCACCTTCACCCGCAGCACGAGCGCCGCCACGTTCACCTTCAACGCGCCGTTCACCAATTCCGGGACCGTGACTGTCAATTCGGGAACCCTGACTTTCTCGGGAGCCGGAACTCAGACGCACAGCGGTTCCTTCAATTCGACCGGTGCCACCCTGCGTTTCAACAGCGGAAACCACACCTTCAACGGAAGCCTCGGCGGAACGAACATCGCCTTCGACGGCGGCCAGGCGGTGGTCAACAGCACCTACAACGTCACCGGGACGACGACGGTCGCCGGTGTGAGTCCGATCACGTTCAACGTCGCTTCGACGGTCACCTCGATCGGCAGCTCTCTGGTGGTTTCCGGCGGAACGGTCAACTTCAATAGTGGTTCGGTGATCACTCCGACCACGATGAACATGACCGGCGGAACGGTCGGCGGGTCCGACGTCATCACCGTGAGCGGCCTATTCACGTTCAACGGGGGCACGCTGGGCGGCTCGGGAGCCTTCAACGCGAACGGCGGCATCGAGATGTCGAGCGGCACCCGCACGCTGGACACCCGCACCCTCCACAACGGGGGCACCGCGACCTTCTCCGCAGTCGGTTATTTCTACCTGGCCAACGGCGGCCTCTTCGACAACAAGGTCGGCGCGGCCTTCGACGCCCAGAGCGACTACGGCGCCTATCCCTCGGGCAGCCCCTCCGGAACCTTCACCAATGCCGGTACCTTCACCCGCAGCACGAGCGCCGGCATCTTCACGTTCAACGCGCCATTCACGAACACCGGCACCGTGGACGTGCAGAGCGGGACGCTGAACTTCTCGGGGACCTTCACGCAGACCGCCGGCGCGACGCACCTGAGCGGCGGAACGCTGCAGACTCCGTTCAGCACGACCCTGAACATCCAGGGCGGAATCCTGGACGGCAACGGCAACATCGACGGGAACGTCGCCATTTCCGCCAGCGGACAGTTCAACCCGGGCACGTCGCCCGGCGAGATCGCGATCATCAACAACCACACGTACACGCAGTCCAACCCGGGCGTCCTCAACATCGACGTCAACGGGATGACCCCGGGCTTCGACTTCGACCGGGTCCTGATCTCCGGGGCGGCGACGCTCGGCGGCGAGCTGAAGGTCTCGCTCGGTTACTCGCCCACACTCGGCGACTCCTTCACCATCCTGACGCACGCCTCGCGCAGCGGCACATTCTCAAAACTGACCTTCCCCTCCCCGGGTGCGGGCCTCGGCTGGGATGTCGGCTACACCGCCACCTCGACGACCCTGACGATTGCCAACCTGCTTGCTTCGGCGCCGGTGCGCGTCGACGCCCACGCCGGGACCGGAACGTCCTCCGACGGCAACGGGATTCTGGAGCCCGGTGAGCGCGTCGTGGTCGAGCCGTCGTGGCAGAACATGACCGAGAGCGGGATCACCTCGGCTGGAACGGCGTCAAACTTCGCAGGCCCGGCCGGGGCGACGTACAGCCTGCCCGATACCAGCTCGAACTACGGCACCATCACGGCGGACAGCACCACCGACTGCTTCACCGCAACGGGAGACTGCTTCCAGGTTCAGGTCTCCGCTCCGGCCACCCGCCCCACGACGCACTGGGACACGACGGTGAAGGAAACCCTGACGGGCGGCACGAACAAGACCTGGACGCTTCACGTCGGAGACAGCTTCGTGGACGTGCCGCGCTCCCAGTCCTTCTACCAGAAGATCGAGACGCTGCTCCACACCGGAATCACCGGCGGCTGCGACACCACGCACTACTGTCCGGGACAGGTCGTCAACCGCGGCCAGATGGCCATCTTCGTCGCCAAGGGAATCGCCGGCGGCGGCCCGAACGTGCCCAACAGCGGCAGCGTGGTCGTCAACGGAACGCCGAAGCCGTACAACTGCGTGGCTGGGGGCACCTCGATTTTCACGGACGTCGCTCCGACCGCGATCTACTGCAAGCACGTCCACTACATCGCCGCGCAGAACGTCACGCTCGGGTGCACGGCGTCCACCTATTGCCCGGATGCCACCGTCACGCGCGATGCGATGGCGGCCTTCATCGCCAAGGCGATCCTCGCTCCCGGAGGAGGGACGGCAGTCCCGCTGACGTACGGCCCGGATCCGGTCACCGGTTTCTCGTACAACTGCAGCTTCGGGCCCGTCCACTTCTCCGACGTGCCGACCTCGAACGTCTACTGCAAGCACATTCACTACCTGTGGGCCAGGGGAATCGTGACCGGCTGCTCGCCGACGACCTACTGCCCGCCCGCAGCCGTGACGCGCGACGCCATGGCGAAGTTCCTGGCCAACGCTTTCAACCTGCTCTTGTACGGGCCGGTCCCGTAGGGAGCGGGCAAAACAGGCGACGCTGGCGCGGGGTTCGCCGCCCGCGCCAGCGGAGAGGGAGTTCGGCCGGACGGAAAGCCGACCCGGATCGGTCTCCCTTTTCTTTTCGGCCGCCGGCCGCGGCTCAGAGCCGCGGACCGAAGACCGGAAGGGAGGGAACATGGCAGGAAAGCTCGGCGTGGTTTTCGCGGTCCTCGCGGGCCTCGTGCCCGGCCCCCTCGCCGCACAGGTCAGCTCCCGGGTCGTCGCCTACAGCGGGATGCCGGCGCCGGGCGCCTCGCCGGCGCTTTTCGACAACTTCAACTACCCGGCGATCGCCCCTCAGGGCGAGATCATCTTCCGCGGACGGCTCAACAGCGCACCGGGCACCACCTACGGCCTGTGGCGAGAGACCTTCGACCAGGCCACCATGATGCCGGTCCTCTCGCTGGTCCAGCGCGAGGGCCAGAATTCGCCGGTGGCCGGATTCAAGTTCGCGGGGTTCCCCGGACCGCCGACGATCAACCTGCCAGGGCGGTTCGCCTTCAAGGCCAACATCCAGAGCGGCTCGACTTTCAACGACACCCTGTGGATCGAGAAGCCCGCGCCGACCGGACTAGCCCTCGTCGCGCGGACGGGGGCAGCGGCGCCCGGCCTGCCGGGAGTCAACTTCGGAGACATCTTCAATAACGGGTACGACCCCCTCCTGCTGGACGATTCGGGCCGGGCCCTGTTCTCGGCTCGCCTGACGGGTACAGGCGTCACCACCGCCAACGACGGCAGCCTCTGGTACTACGACGGGAACGCTGCCACCCTGGTTGCCCGCGAGGGAGACCCGATGCCGGGTTTGCCGGCGGGACATTCCTACGTCGACACCTTTCAGACCCTGGAGTTCGCCTTCCTCGGCAACGGCGTCTTTGTTTTCTTTGCCACGGACGGCGACCCGAACGACCCGGTAATCGGGCTGTGGTCCAACCACTCTGGCTCCGTGCAGCCCCTGATTCTGGAGAGGGGCTCGGCCCCGGGTCTCGGCGCCAACGAGACCCTCGCTCAGATCAGCCGGTTTCGAATCAACAACAACAACCAGGTCGCCTTCGACGGCATCATCGAAAAGGACGACGGGATCAATCCAGTGTCGCTCTTCGGCGGAGTCTGGATCTCCAACGCCCAGGGGGTCTTTCAGCTCGCTGCCCGCTCCGACACGGCGCCGGGCGGCCGCGTCCCTCACGTAACGGTCTTCACGGACGGTGGCCACGTCTTCGGCGTCGATGACATCGGGAGGCTCGGGCGGGTGACGACGGGGGGCGTGACGATCATCGCCAAGCCTGACGATCCGGCTCCGGGCGCCGGGACCGGCGTCTTGTTCTCCTCAATTCCCGGCACGGTGCTCTCGGGCGACGGGATCGCGGCCAACGCCGCCGGGCAGGTCGCCTTCGAAGCCGTCCTGAAGGGGACCGGGGTCAACCTGACCAACGACCGCGGCCTCTGGGCCCTGGACGGCAAGTTCCAGCTGCTCAAGGTCGTCCGCGAGGGAGACACCATCGAGGCGCCCGCCGGCATGCCGCGCCAGATCACGAGCATCGAGTTCGCGATCGGCGTCGGTTCGGGACAGGCCCGCGCCATGAGTGAGCGGGGAGAGGTCCTCTGGAAGGCGAGCGTGGTCGGCCTCCCTCTCGGCTCGGAGGTCGTCGCCGTCACCGGCGCGGGCTCGCCCCCCGAACCGCCCCGCCTGATCGCCCTGGAGGTCGTCCAGGTGGTTCAGAACTGGCGAAACGAGATTCCGCTCATCGAGGGGAAGAAGACCGTCGTGCGGGCGCACGTGACGAGCTTCGACCCGCTTCGATTCGTCGGCCACCTACGCGCCTTTGTCGGCGGACCCGGCGGGGCCGAGCTTCCGGGGTCGCCGCTCGAAATGGCCAATCCAGGCGGCTACGTCGACATCGACGTGAACTCGGACAGGCGTCGGGATCGTCTCGGCGGAGGGCCCTATTTCGAGCTGCCCGAGGCCTGGACGAACGGTACCGTCAACTTTCTTCTCGAGTGGGCAAGCGGCGGCATGCTCTGCAGGGAGTTCGCCGGTCCGATTCTGGAGGACTGCCGGGCGACGGTGACATTCGCGCCAGCCGAGATCCTGCAGGTTCGCTTCCTCGCCGTGGACTATTTGCAGGGGTCGCCACCGACGGTCCAGCACCTCGACGTCGATCTCGCCGCCGATTTGGCCCGTCGTTTGATTTCCGCTTATCCGATCAATCATGTCTCCTGGAGCTACGGCGCGTCGGGCGTCGTCTTCCTGACACCACCGCCCCTCGACCCGATCACGAATCAGATCATGCCGTACTTGCGTGCGGCCGATGGTTGCACGGCGGCAATCGGCTGCAAGCGGCTCTACTACGGTGCGGTCCTGGGCGACAAGATCGATGGGCTTGCAACCTATCCCGGGACCAGCGGGACCGTGGGCTCCGGATATGTCCCCCACAGCCCCACTGCGGAAGGCCGCCACACGCACACTCACGAGCTCGGCCACAACCTCGACCGGCACCATTCCGTCCACCACACGGTTCCGGGTGCCAAGCCGGGCGAGAAGAAAGGTATCTGCGGCTCCGTGGCTGACGGCGTTGCGCCCGATTTCCCCAACTGGTTCATGGTCGGTGGACAGTTCCGACCGACCCTCGGACCCATGGATCAGGGAAACAACGAGCTCGTCTTCGGTTTCGACAGCGACTTGAAGACGGTCGTGGATCCGAACAAGTGGTTCGACCTGATGAGCTACTGCTCGAGTCCGCCGATCGACTTCTGGCCGGCGGACGTCACCTACAAGAATCTCCTGGCGGCCATCAATGCCCGCTTCGCGCCGCCGGCCCCCGCTCTGTCCACCGCCGCGACCGCCGCGGACTACTTCATGGTTCGGGGGACCGTCGATCTCGCGAACGGAATCGTCGTCCTGCACCCCTTTGGCGCGCTGCTTCAGGTGCCGGCTCCCGATGGCCTGCCGACTGGCAGTTACGCCCTCCGCTTGCGCGATGCGACCGGTTTCCTCCTCAAGGAGATATCGTTCGAGCCAACTCGATCGGAACCCCGAGGGTCTGAGGCTCACACGGCGTCCTTCCTGATCGGCATCCCTGCGAATCCGGCCTTTGGGAAGGCCGAGATTCTGCATGATGGCTCGATCGTCGCTTCTCGATCGGCAAGCGCGCACGCGCCCACCGTACAAGTGACGTTTCCCAACGGCGGCGAGAACCTGACCGGGCCGACCGTGAATCTCCAGTGGACGGGAAACGACGCCGACGGCGATCCGCTCACGTATGTCGTTCAGTACAGCCGAGACAACGGGGCGACCTGGACCACGCTCGGTGTCGACCTCACGGGATCGAGCCTGCAAGTAGCCCGCGCCTCACTTGAGGGCTCCGCTCAGGGGCGCCTGCGCGTCCAGGCGAGCGACGGCTTCCTGACCGCCTTCGACACCTCGAACGGGACCTTCACCGTCGCCAACAACCCTCCCTTCGTCAAGATCACCGACCCGGTCTCCGGCCGCCTCTTCGTGGGCGATCAGCTCATTTCCTTCGACGCGATGTCCTTCGATCCTGAGAACGGCAACCTGGCCAAGAATCGATTCAGCTGGAGCTCGAGCCTCGACGGATCGCTCGGGACGGACAACGGCTTCTCGCTCAAGGCAAGCGAACTGTCCCCGGGCACGCACATCGTCACCGTCACGGCCACCGACCTCAACGGGGCCCAGGCGACCGACACGGCTACGATCCACATCGCAACCGAGGCGGCGGGTCCTCTGACCGATCTCGCGGTCGCCGTCGGGGGCCCGTCTGATCCGGTCACGCCGGGCTCTTCGGCAACGTACACGGTCAACACGGACAACAACGGTCCCGAAGAGGGAAGCGGCGTGAGCGTGACGTTTACAGCAACGCTCGATCCCGCCGGACCGACGGGGCCGGGACCCGCCGCGATTCTCTCGGTCACGGCTCCAGGATGGAACTGCACCCCGTCGAGCGGAACGGTCACCTGCACGAGGACCTCCTTGCCGGCTCTGGAGACGTCCCCGATTACGGTGGAGGTCAACGCTCCCGTGCAGGGCACGATCGCCGCTTCGGCCGCGATCTCCGGATCCGAAGAGGACCCGGCGACCGGTAACAACGCGTCGGAGGCGACCACCGACGTCGAGCCTCTGCCTTCGGCCGACATCTCGGTCACGAAGACGCACGCGCCGACTTCTCCCTTGGTCGGCCAGAGCCTGACCTACACGATCACCGTGACGAACAACGGTCCGGATCCGGCCAGCGGCGTGACGATGCAGGATACGCTTCCGGCGCAGGTCGTCTTCGATTCGGTCTCGGCCAGCGAGGGAGGCTGCGCCGGCTCGAGCGTCGTCACGTGCGACCTGGGCTCGCTTTCCTCGGGCAGCCAAGCGACCGTGACGCTCGTCGTTCGCCGGATCGCCGCCGGGGCGATCAGCAACACGGCCTCGGCCGCTTCGGACCAGTCGGATCCGACGCCGGGCAACAACCAGTCCACCGACAACGTGCCATCGACGAGCGGCACCGGCGCTTTCGGCATGAACATCGAGCAGCTTTTCGGCGGAGCGCAGTCGGCGCCCAACGCCCAGTACGTGATGCTGCGGATGTGGACGACCGGACAAAACGCCGTCGGGGGTCAGGCGCTCGCGTTCTACGACTTCGATGGGACCCCGATCTCGACCTTCACCTTCCCGGCGGCGACGACCCTGCCCAACGGCTCGAACCAGGACACGGTCCTGATTGCGACGGCCGAGGCCCAGGCCTTATTCAACGTCACGGCGGACCTGACGATGACGCACATTTCCGCCAACGGCGGCGCCAAGGTCTGTTGGGGGGGACGACCGACTGCCTGTCGGTCGGCAATTACATCGGACCCGCCACGGGCGCGGGCAACCCGTTCTACGTCGCGGAGCCCGTGGGCCTCGCCTTCACGCGGCGGTCCGACATTGGCGGAAACCCCGACACGCTCGACGCTCTCGATGACACCAACGACAGCGCCCGGGACTTCATCCTCGCTCTTCCGGCCCCGCGCAACAACGCGCGCCAGAACGGCACGCTGCCGGCCTCGACCTGCGGCAACAACCTGCTCGAGGGGCTCGAGGACTGCGACGACGGCAATACGACTTCCGGCGATGGCTGTTCGAGCCTGTGCTTCCGGGAGCCGGACGACGTCGCCCCGGCCGGCTTCGCGGTCGATCCCCTAGCCGGCACGGGCTCGGACGGCAACGGCGTCATCGAACCCGAGGAGACGGCGAGCCTCCGGTTTTCCTGGCACAACACCACCGCCTCGCCAGTCGACCTCGCGGGAGCCACGGCGCTCTTCACCGGACCCGCCGGAACGAGGTATTCGCTTCTGGACGGCCTCTCCGCCTACGGTGCGATCCCGGCCGGCGCCACGGCCTCGTGCACGACCGACTGCTTCCAGCTCAAGCTCTCAACACCCGGAGCGCAGCCGGCCGCTCGCCCCTCGACGCACTGGGACGCTTCCATCGACGAGGTCGTCACGGGCGGCGGGCGGATCCGGAGGCCCGTCCACATCGGCGACAGCTTCGCGGACGTTCCGAGGAGCTACCTCTTCTACCGGCGGGTCGAGACCGTGCTGCATCACGGCATCACGGCGGGCTGCGCGGTCGCACAGTACTGTCCCAACGACAAGGTGCGCCGGGATCAGATGGGCCTCTTCCTGGCGCGGGCGATCGCCAAGGGCGGCGCCAACATCCCGGTCAGCGGGTCCGTCGGAGGAAACGCCTACAACTGCGTGCTCGGCGGGGTCTCGCTCTTCAACGACGTAGCCCCGACGGATTCGACGTGCAAGGCGATCCACTACATCGACTCGCAGAACGTGACGGGAGGCTGCGGCGGAGGCGCCTTCTGCGTCTCCTCCAACGTGACCCGGGCCGAGATGGGCCTGTTCGTCGCCCGGGGGCTGGTCGCGCCGCTCGGAGGCGCCGCGGTGCCCCTGACCTATGGGCCGGATCCTGTGACCGGCCGCTCCTACTCCTGTGCCGCGGGGAGCCCCAACCTGCACTTCACCGACATCACGCCGGCAGACTCCTTCTGCAAACACGTGCACTACCTCTGGGCCAAGGCGATCGTGTCGGGCTGTACGGCGACCGAGTACTGCGTCTCCGGCGAGGTCAGCCGGGGCGAGATGGCGCGATTTCTCTCGACGGCCTTCGCGCCGAACCTCTATGAGCCGTAGGCGGGTGAGGCGAGAGCAAGCAGTATCGCGTCCGGGCCATAGGAAAACCTAAAGCCCGGCAGCGGGAGGTCCGAGCTCTGCTAGCGTCGGAACTCAAAACCGCCGGCTTCGCCCGGGAGGAGGAAGCATGCTGAAAAGGCTGGGACTCGTCTTCGCCCTCGCCCTCGCTGCGAGCCCGCTCTCGGCGACGTTTCACGAGATCAGCATCGTGCAGGTGTTCGGAGGCACGGAGGCCGCTCCTAACGCCCAGTACTTCATGCTCCAGATGTGGTCGGCCGGCCAGAATCTCGTCGGAGGTCATGAAATCGACGTCTACAACGGCGACGGGACACCGTTCGCGACATTCACGTTCCCCCCGAGCCCGGGCGGAGATGTCGCCAACGGCGCCAATCAGGCGACGATCCTGATCGCCACGGCCGAGGCGCAGACCTTTTTCGGAGTCACCGCGGACTTGACGATGACCGCGGTCTCCCCTACCGGCGGCGCCAAGATCTGCTGGGCCACGAATATCGACTGCGTTTCCATCGGCGGCTACTCGGGTCCTGCCACGGGAGCCGGCAATCCCTTCAAGATGGGCGACATTTCCGGCCTCGCGCTGACCCGCCGGCTCGACGTCTGCGGCGGCGCCACGACGCTCGACAGCTGCGACGATACCAACGACAGCGCGAGCGACTTCATCCTGGCTCTTCCGGCCCCGAGAAACAACGCCGGTGTGGTCGGCACGATCCCCGGAGCGACGTGCGGAAACAACACGATCGAGGGGTTGGAGAATTGCGACGACGGGAACACGGTCGCCGGCGACGGCTGCTCGAACACCTGTCACTTCGAGCCGGAGGCCGTGGCGGCAGCACTGCAGGTGGATCCCGCTGCCGGTGCGTCCGCCGACGGCAACGGCGTCGCCGAACCGGACGAGACCCCCGTCGTGCGACCATCCTGGATGAACTCGTTTGCTTCGCCTGGAAAGCTCTCCGGGGGGGCGACGAACTTTACCGGCCCGAGCGGAGCAACGTACGCGATCGTGGATGGCCTCGCGGACTACGGGACGATTGCCCCCACGGCGACGGCGTCCTGCGGTGACACGGGCGACTGCTTTGCCCTCAAGGTGTCTCTGACGACGTCGCGACCCGCCGCCCGACCCGCGACTCACTGGGACGCTTCCTTCGACGAGGTGCTGGCCGGCGACGGGCGAAAGACATGGACGCTTCACATCGGCGACAGCTTCACGGACGTCCCGCGGAACTATCTCTTCTACCGGCGGGTGGAGACCGTGCTGCACCACGGGATCACCGCGGGCTGCTCGGCGACGCAGTACTGCCCCGCCGACAACGTGCGCCGCGACCAGATGGGCCTCTTCCTCGGCCGCGCCCTCGCCCGCGGAGGCTCCAACATCCCCGTCAGCGGCACGGTCGGCGCGACGCCCTACAACTGCACGGCCGGTGGAACGTCGCTCTTCTCCGACGTCGCTCCCACCGACCCGGCCTGTAGGGCCATCCACTACATCGCGGCCCAGAACGTGACGGGCGGCTGCGGCGCAGGCGCCTTTTGCGTGGCGCAGAACGTCACCCGCGCCGAGATGGCTCTCTTCGTCGCTCGCGGCCTGGTCGCCCCGCTCGGAGGGTCCGCAGTTCCCCTGACCTACGGGCCCGATCCCGTGACGGGGCTCTCCTATTCCTGCGACGCCGCGAGCCCCAATCTGCACTTCGCCGACGTCGCGATCTCGGATTCCTTCTGCAAGCACGTGCACAACCTGTGGGCCAGGGGGATCGTTTCCGGCTGCGCCGCCACCGAGTATTGCCCGATGGGCCAGGTCACCCGGGGCGAGATGGCTCGCTTTCTCTCAACGGCATTTGCCCCAACCCTCTACGGGCCATAAGGAGCCATCGCGCGCAAACGAGCCGGGACGGGAGAGGAGATCCCTTCCGGCGCCAGCGCTCAGCGCGGCGGCAGATCGATCAGGACGACGTCCGAGTTCTCGCGAAAGCGATCGAACAGGATCTGCTTGCCGTCCGGCGAGACGTCGAAGCTCCTCATGTCGTAGCCCGGGCGCAGGTTCGTAAGCCGGCGGTGGCGCCCGGTGGCAAGATCCAGCAGCCAGAAGTCATGCTGTCGGAGACCGCCCAGCATCAGCACGAGCGCGGAGCCCCCCGGCAGAAAGCGATAGCGATTTCCTCCGAGGCGGACCGTGACCTCGGCGCGGAAGATGCCGGGTGTGGAGGCCACCCCGGTACCGACCGAGCCGTCCGAGAAGGTCTGCTTCGCCGGCCAGGAATCCGCGGCCGTCGGTAGGAAGAACGGCTTCTTTTCCGGGGTGACGGCTTTCAACCGGTACGCCGACCCTCCCTGATTTTCGGAATAGACGATGAATCGGCCATCGGGCGACCAGACCGGGTTGGAATTGAACCCGCCGACAAGCCGCAACGGCTCTCCGCCGTCGACGGGGACCTTGAACAGAGGTTGCTCATTGCCTTCGGGAGCGATGACGGCGATCCACTTTCCGTCGGGAGACCAGGACGGGGCGTCGCGGGCGTCGAGCGACTCCGCGAGAGGGCGGGAGCCGGTGCCATCCGCAGCCATGACATAGAGATGGCCTTGCCCTTCACGCCGAACCACGAAGCCGATCCGGTTGCCATCGGGCGATATCGCCGGCGCGGCGGCCACCATCCCCTCGCTCCCGCTCCACAGCTCGGTCGCCACGCCATCCTTGAATCTCCAGAGCCCATTGGCGCCCCCCTTGGACGACAGGAAGAGAACGGAGTCGGGTCCGAATCGCGGGGCCGCCGCCCGCACGGCAGGAAGAGAAAAGCGGCTCACGCCTTCCTCGTCCACGACGTGATCCGTGATCGGCACGCTCCAGAGATGCGAGGTTGGATTTGCGACGGTCGCCACGAGACGCCGCCCATCGGCGCTCCCCGCAACCGAGATGTACTCTTCGAGGCCGAAGCTCACGGCGTGAGGAATTCGCCGGTCGATGTTCATGGCGTACAGACCCGATCCCGATCCGTCCGGCCGGGGGGCGGTGTACAGGAGCGTGCGCTCGTCGAGAAAAGTGGGGTAGGCCACCCTCGCGTGGTAGTTCGTCAGGCGCTCGATCGCACCTCCGCCCGACGGGATTCGCCAGATGTCCATGTCGTACAGGGCCGTTTGTCCGCGGACGAAATAGATGAAGCGCCCGTCGGGAGACCAGATCGGGTAGTTGTTGCGCATTCCCGGTTTGTCGATGAGGATCTGTTTCGCGTTCGCGCCGTTGCGGTCGGCAACGACGAGCGGCGAGCCGGGAAGGCCCGCGTTGTAGACGAGGCGCGCGCGGTCCGGAGACCAGTCGATCGATAGTGCCTCCGGGAGGAACGGGCGCGGGTTGCCGCCCATCGTCGGAACGAGCCAGGAAACGCCGCCGTTTGGCTCACCAGGTAGCGCGGTCACCCGGATCCAGACATGAGAATCGTCGCTCGCGAAACCGAGGTTGCGGATGAATGGAGCGTAAAGCTCGAGCATCCGACCTCGGGAGATATTGAGGGCCTCGTCGCTCCCGACCTGCATCACCCAGGCCTCGAAAGGACCGACCCGATCGGAAAGGAATGCGACGAATTTGCCGTCGCTCGAAATCGCCGCGTCCACCTCGGAGCCTTCCCAGTCCGTCAGCCGCGTGAACCGGGCGCCGGCGAGCGGGTTCGTCCAGAAGTAGTCGCTTTGGCGAAGGCGCCATCCCACGATCGCGAGAGTCAGCAGAATCGCCGCGGCGACCGCCGCAAGAGTCCACCGGCGGCGCGTCGGCCCCGGATCCGGAGCGATCGGCAGCACGCCGCCCGCGTCGCTCGCTTCGGAGAGATTTTCGCGAATCGTCAGAATTTCGCGTGCGAGATCTTCGGTCGAGGCGTAACGGTTCTTGGCTTCCTTCGCAAGGCATCGCTGCACCGTCCAGCGCAACGGCGCCGGGACCCTGGAATTGACCGCCGCGATCGGCTCGGGCTCGTCCTGGATGATCGCCGTCAGGGTCTGGGGCGCCGAGGCGCGCTGGAACGCCCGCCGGCCGGTCGCCATCTCGTAGAGAATCGAGCCCAACGAGAACTGATCCGACCGATAGTCGACCGACGCTCCCGTCGCCTGCTCGGGAGACATGTAGCCGACGGTCCCCAGGATGACTCCCTCCTGGGTCCCTCCCGAAATCGTCGGCGCCGGCGGCCGGCCGGCGGCGCCCGAGTCCGGCTGCGCCAGCTTGGCCAGACCAAAGTCCAGGATCTTGACGTGCCCGTCCTCCGTTACCATCACGTTCTCGGGCTTCAAGTCCCGATGCACGATGCCTGAGGCGTGGGCCTTCGCAAGCCCCTCGGCCAGCTGGGCACCGATCTGCAGGAGCCGCCGAACCGGCAACGCCCCTTCCAGAAGCAACCCTCGAAGCGAGTCCCCGTTGACCAGCTCCATCGCGATGTAGGACACGGAATCGCTGGAACCGATCTCGTAGATCGTGACGATGTTCGGATGATTGAGCGCAGACGCCGAGCGCGCCTCTCGCTCGAATCGCTTCACCCGCTCCGGGTCGGCGGCGAGCGCCCTCGGCAGCACCTTGATCGCCACCTCGCGGCCCAGGCGAGTGTCCCGCGCCCTGTATACCTCTCCCATCCCCCCGGCGCCCAAGGGGGCCTGGATCTCATACGGACCCAGCTTCGTACCGGAAGCGAGCGTCATGACCGTTCGCGGCGCGACCAAGTTTCGCGAAGTAACCGAGCGAAACGACTCGCGCCGCGGGAGCCGAAGCGCTGGTCTGTTTGAAACTCTCGGCGCCGGTCGCGAAGCGACCGCCCCGCGCCGAAAGCCTCCGCATCCGGACGAGCCGCGGACCGGCGCCCGCAGGGCGGGTCTCCGAGCAAGCGAAGGCGACGGTACACCTCCCCCATCCCGCCCGCGCCGAGCGTCGAGAGAATCTCGTATGGGCCGAGGCGGGCGCTCGGTGCTCGTGGCATGGCCGCAGCTGATCCTACCGCCGGGGGCGGGCCCGGGTCCCCCGCGACGCGCCTGTTCGGGGTAGCCGATCGGGAGGGCCTGATGTCCGAGACGATTCCACCAACTCTAGAACGAGGCTCTCAGACCGAACTGGATGCGGCGGGGATCGGCCACACGGTTCGGGATTCCGAACTTGGGATTCAGATCGTTTTGCTCGTTCAGGTAGCGAGTATCGAAGACCTGAAGCACGTTCTCGCGGTTGAGGAGGTTGAAAACCTCCAGCGTCGCTTCGAGAGCCACGGGACCGAGCGGGATTGTGCGCGCGATCCGCACGTCCACGTTGAAGGAGTTCGGGAGCTGTCCACTGTTACGCGAGACTCCCTCCGGGCGGTCGGACAGCGAATCGCCATTGTCGTTGCGGTCGTAACCCGCGAACACGTTGAACGGGCGCCCGGCCTCGAAAGCGGCGATCGTCGCAAGATTCCAGTCGCGCGCGTACCAGGGCAGCGCGCGCCCCACGCTCGTATAGACCGCCGCGAGCGTGGCCCTGTGCCTGGGGACGTGTATGGATGGTCCGCGCTCGCCTTGAGGGTTCAACGGATCCTGGAGCTGAATCGGAGTGAGCCAGTCGATGTAGTCGTCCTGGGCATCCGTGTAGGTGTAGAAGGCGGAAATCTCGAAGGGACCGCCGGTCCGTGTCTGCAACCCCACCGTGACGCCGTTGTACCAGGTGTTGCCCGAGGCCGAGTCGAGGTAGATGTTGCCGAAGGCGGGGTTCGGCCGAGGTCCCCAATTGATGAGAGGATTGATGTTGCGCGATTCCATGATGTTTCTGCCGCGGGCGTAGAGGTAATCGGCGTTAAGTAGAAGCCGGGGACCAATCTGGATCTCGAATCCCAGGTTGGCCTGGTCGGTGTAGGCGCTCTCGAACTGAGCGCAGGCCTCGAGGTCGAGGTTGGGAGGCATCGCACTCTCGCAACCTGCGGGCCGCACGACGGGCTGAGGGAAGCGGTCTACACCAGCGCTCGTCGGATCCGAGAAGCGGCGGTCCGGCAGGTCCCATGGTTCCGCCGGGAACTGACCCGGGAGACCCAAAATCCGGCCGGCGTAAGCCGTCTGGATGCCGTTGTTGACCGCGACGGCGAACATCGGGACGATCGCGGCGACGCCGTAGAAGCGGCCAACGCCGCCCCGCACGCGCCATGCGTCTGCTCCCGCCCAGGAGAACGAGAACCTCGGCGCCCAGTTGTTCCCGTCGCTCGGGAGGGGATCGGCCGGCTTCTCGTAGTCGTAGCGCAGCCCGAGCCGCAGGAGCAGGCGTTCCGTGAGGTTCCACTCTCCCTGCACGAACGCGCCGAGCACGCTCGTCGTCCCCTTCCAGTTCGGATCGCCGAAACCCTGGGCGAAGAAACTGGGCTTGCCGGCCGCAAACGCCTCTTGCGCGGTGCCCCCGCCGGCCAGAGGTGCGAATAAGTACGAACCGGCGAAGTTCGCCGGGACGCTCCCGCCGAATGCCGTGTGCGTATAGTCCAACCCGGCCTTGTAGGCGCTGCGGCCTCCAAACCAGGAGATCGCGTCGAAGATCTGGTACATCTGCGTGTCGCGTGGACTCGGTAGCAGCGGCTGGGTGCCAAAGGTCGCCACACCGATTATCGTGACCTGCGGGCTTCGGAGCGGGTCGAGCGAATCGAGTCGCTGTGACCGGTCGGCGTAGAGAGCTCGCAGCTCATTTGAGAGGTTTGCCGTGAGGATCGACGTGCCCGTCAGTCCGACCGACCCGTCCTCGAGATTTCGGACGCCGCCGGCGCTGCGCGCCACGAGGCCGCCCCACGCCTGCTGGTTCTCATCGTGAGATCGTGCGTAGGTCCCTCGGAGGGAGACGGTGTGGCTCGGCGACGGCAGGAAGTCGAGCCTTCCGAACAAGGAGTCGCCGTCTTGGTCGAACGGAACGACGCCATTCTGAATATCGAAGCCCGCCGCGCGGATCAGGCCGGCATCGGCATCCGAGATCGTCACGACGTTTGCGTCGGCGACGGTCCGCCGCTCGGCGACGGCGAAGAAGAAGAGCCGATCCCGCAGGATCGGACCGGAGAGGCTCGCCCCGTACTGGTTCTGCTGAAATGTGGTCCTGGTTCCCGACAGGAAGTTGTTCGCCGAGAGGCTCTCGTCGCGGTAGAAGGCGAAGGCCGATCCGTGCCACGCGTTAGAGCCGGAACGGGTCACGGCGTTGATGATGCCGCCGGCCGCTTTGCCATACTCTGCCGGGTAGGAGCTCTGGATGACCTGGTACTCCCGGACGGCCTCCTGGGAGATCGTCGAACGCGCCGAGCCGACCACGGAATCGTTGTCGTCCAGACCGTCCACGAGGATGTTGTTGTAGCGGGGGCTCTGCCCGTTGATCGAGAGCCCCGATGTGGGAAAGGCCCCGATTTGTGGTCCTCGACCGACGGTTACCCCCGGAGTGGTCAGCGCAAACTCGAGAACGTTGCGCTGGTTGATCGGGAGGTTTCGGATCTTCGCCTCGTCGATGGTCTTTGAAAGCTCAGTCGACGACGTATCGATGAGAGCCGTCTCCGCGATTACAGTGACAGCCTCCGCCACCGCGGAAGGTTCGAGGCGCAATTCCAGGGTGGTCGTCGTGCCGACCGACAGGCGGACATCTGGTACGTTGGCCGCCCGCAAGCCCGGGAGAGAGGCAGAAACCCGATACAGGCCAGGGGGAAGCAGCCGGATCGCAAAGGAGCCGCCGGCGTCCGACGTAGCCTGGCGCGAGGAGCCGTTGTCCTGATTGCTCACGGTGATCAATGCCCCTGGCAGGGCCGAGCCTGCCTCATCGACCACGAGGCCGCGCACGTTTGCCGTCGTCGTTCCCGTCGCCTGGGCCAGCAGGGCTGTGGCGGTCAGGAGAAGCGAGCCTGCCAGCCCGATATGCCGCATCACGGCCATGGCTCCCGTGGACGTGCGCTGCCGAGCCTCGCCGTACGGGAGCACAGAGTGCTGCGGCTCATCCTGAGTGGGCAACCTCGCCCTTTTTCCCGTCGCGATACCGTCGCAGGAACTCGCGCCGGGTGACCCCATGCCCGGGATGTGTAACGAGCAGCCTCGCCATTACACATAAACTACAGGTGGATGGACGGTGAACTCGAGGATGCCGAATTGGTGCGGCGAATCGGTTCCGGCAGCGACCGCGAGGCCGAAGCCGAACTGTTCCGTCGGATGTCTCCGCGCATCCGGCTGTATGGTTTACGCCACTTGAGAGACGTGCACGCCTCGGATGACCTGACTCAGCAGGTTCTCATCACGACGTTGGAGGCACTGCGGGCCGGTCGCCTGCGCGATCCGGAGAAGCTCGCGTCCTTCGTGCTGGGCACGTGTCGGATGACGGTGCTCGACCTGCGCCGCGGCGCGCAGAGGAAGAAACGCCTTCTCGAACAGTTCGGGGCGGATCTGCTGACACCGGCCCAGTCATCCATGCCACACCTCGACCATGAACAGCTCACCCGCTGCGTTGAGAACCTGAAAGAGCGGGAACGCACCGTCGTCGTCATGAGTTTCTACGACGAGCGGGTCTGCGCGGATGTCGCCAGTTTCCTGGGCATTTCGGAAGCCAACGTCCGGGTGATTCGCCATCGGGCCATTCGCCAGCTGCGCGAGTGCATGGGGATTGCAGCATGAACCGCTCACATCCCATCGACGCGACCGTCCTGGCCGACTACTGGCTCGCCGCGCTGCCAGGTCCGGAAGAGGAAGCCGTCGAAGAGCATCTGCTCGGCTGCGATGCGTGCGGGGCACGGCTCCGCGAAGTGATCGCGCTTGCCGAGGGAGTCCGCAATCTGGCGCGCGCAGGATCTCTACGAATGGTCGTGAGTGAGGCCTTTCTTCGGCGCGCCGCGGAGGACGGCTTGCGTATCCGGCAACACGTCCCACCCCCGGGAGGCAGCGTCCAGTGCACCGTGAAGGCCGAAGACGACCTTCTGATCGTGCGCCTGGCGGCCAGATTGGCTGGGGCGGCACGAGTCGATCTCTGCATCTGTGACGAGCGCGGCGTCGAGCAGGTCCGCTTTCCGGACATCCCCTTTCACTCCGGAGCAAACAGCATTTCCTATCAGGAGTCGATCACCGCCCAGAAGGGCGCTCCTTCGTACTCGTTCATCGCGCGTCTGGTCGCCTCCGATGAAGCAGGGGGCGAGCACGTGATCGGCGAATACACGTTCCACCACACACGCTCGTTGCCCGGCTGACCGAACCTCTGCGTCGCCTCGCTCTGCTCTCGGGCATTCAAACACCTGGCAGCGGTCGGCGCGACTCGCCTCTGCACGTCTGCTCTCGGCTCGGGTCGAGTGAAGGGTTGAGAGCCGAGAAGAATCATGGACGTTTGAGCTTCGTATCGCCGCTGCTTCCTGGTTCGATCCGCCGCGCGCGTTTCAGCGCGGCGGCAGATCGATATTCCCTCCGGTAGACGACGCCGACTGACGGGCAGCCGAGACCAGCCGCCTCGCCAGCGCAAACGCAGGCTCTTCAAGGGTCTTCCCAACGATTCGACCCGGTCCAGGACCAGAGCGTGCGTTGCGGAGTGAAGACCCCGCCGGAGCCCGAAGAGCCGTGTCCCTTGCGCAGCGTGTGAGCAAATCATCGGTCCCGTCGACAGTGGTGTCAAGTTCCCGAACGAGCCATGGCGTTACGAGTCGACGGCCGTCTGTGTCGAGTAGGGGAGCGAGAACATCCGGAACGTCAAGGCGACCGTGCCGATGCGGATTCGGGCACCGTCATCCAAGAGCACCGGCGATTCGATTCTTTCCTCTCCGAGCTGAGTGCCGTTCTTGCTGCCGAGATCCTCGAGCGTGGCGCTCTCCGCCGTCACCACGATCCGCGCGTGGCGGCGCGAGACGCTCGGGTCGTCGATGAAGAGACCGGCGCCCGGATCCCTCCCGATGACGGTTTCGCCAGGCTCCAGGGCCGTTCGCTTGCCGGCGTGCAGGACCCAGCAGGACGTTCTGCGGGCCGAGCCTGAAGAAACCACTTCGCGCATTTCCTCGGCGTTTCCGCTAAACGCGTAGCCGAACCCGTGGATGGTCCGCACGTAGAGCGGACGACGCGCGTCGTCGCCGATCACGTTGCGCACTTCGACGAGCAGGCTCGTCAGCGTGCCGTCCGAAACGAAGGTTCCGGGCCAGAGCTTCTCGTGGATCTGGCTCTTCGACAGGGCCCTCGGGCGATTCTCGAGGAGGAGCTCGAGGAACTGGAACGCCTTCGGCTGCACGTGAACCGGCTCGCCGCGGACGGTCAACTGCCGCGTCGCCGAGTCGAGCACACATTCACCGAAACGAATCCGCATCCTCGCACCCCGAAACGAGTCCTGGATTATCCCGCAACCTCGCAAGCGTCTCGTCCCCGACCCGCCTCCTCGCCAGCGCAAATGTAGGGTTTTTCAAGGATCTTCCCAACGACTCGGACCTCTCCGAAACCGTAGCGTCGGCCTCGGAGGTGCTTCACATGACCACCACAGTTCACCGGAAGCTCCTGAACGCCCTGCTCACGCTGACGATGGTCGGAGCAGCGGCTCCCCTGCTGGCTCACCCGATCATCGTCACGACGGCCGCCGAGCTCGAGGCGGCGCTCACGCCTGCCAACGCCGGAAAACGGATTCACGTTCGTGCTGGGGAATACGAGATCAGCCAGGCGCTGACCGTGCCGGATGACGCAACCCTCGTCGGTGAGGGCGAGATGACCTTCGACGACTCGGGGCTGCCGACGGGGTTCGAGCCGTCGGGACGAACGGTCCTCCGGAGCTCGGCAATGCTCGTCGGCGATGTGCTGACTCTCGGCGATGGCGCAAGACTGCGAGGCCTCGTCATCGAAGATGCCGTGGGTCGGCAGGGAAACCCGGTCGTCGTGTCTTCCAGAGCCGCGGGCGACTTCGTCTCCGCGGAGCTCGTCGAGTGCGAGATCGTCAACCCGAATCCGTCGGCCATCGTGCCGGGAGGGTCCATCGGCCGGGCGTTGAAAGTGCTCACTCTCAACCCGAATCTTGGCCTGGATCCACCACCCCACGATGGCGCCGTCCTCGAGGTGCGGATGGCGCGCTCGATCATTCGTTCGCCGGGCGCCGGGATCGGGGTCTTCGCGATCAGCTTTGCATCCCACACGGAGATCAGGCTCGATCTCCAGCGCAATGTCATCGGCGGCGGACTGAATCTGAGCGGCGGCGTCAGCATGCCGGATGCCGTAACCGGCGCCAGCTTGAACGTCCATTCCCGACGGAACCTGTATCGGTCCGACAGTGTCGTCCCGACGACGACGGGCTGGAGCCTGATCGGGGGAACGACGGCCCCTATTCCCGGTCTCGTGTCGGGGGCCTCGACCTTCAACACGCTTCAGATGGATTCCCGAAACGATGCGATCGCCGGCTTCCAGACCGGCATCCTGGCAATGGGAGGACTGCGGACGGGGCCGCTTCCCGACCCTTCTTCCTCGAACCGCGTGGACGTGGATCTCCATGACGTGCGTCTTCAGACGACGACGGCGGACCTCGTGCTGTTCGGGGCCCGGTCGTTCGTCGACGGTGTTTCGCCGGGTGACGGGAACACCGTGCGCCTCTCACTCAAGAAGTCGACCGGCAGCGGACCCCGGGCGAATGTGTACGTCCACAGCTCGATGGACCTCGGAGTCGACAACCGGCTCGAGATCGTCGGCACCGAGAAGGTTTTCGTTCGAAGCAACGACGGCTTCGACCCGATCCCTCCGGCCGAGTTCTTCACAGCGCAGCAATGAGCACGACCTATGAAAGAGCTGGCGCGGCCGCAAGCGCAGCCTTGGACGGCACGCTTGTGAGCTGGCACCGCCACGAGAGAGGCAGGGAGGTCTGCATGTCGACCATGCGCCCCATCAACCTGGTTTCCACGCTCGCGGAGATCGTACTGATCGCGGTCGCATTCCTGTGGTCTGAGCCGCTCGGCGCTCAGGCTGGCTCCTCAATCGCCGGAACCGGGAATGAGAGCGTCGTCGTGCGCTACGGAATGGTGCCACAGGCGATAGAGGTAGATGCTCGCTCCGGCGCGGCAACCGTCTCCAACACCAACGGCGTCCTCGAGCCGGGAGAGTCTGTCGTCGTGGAGATGAACTGGTGGAACGACACCGAGTACGCCTATGGGTCCTCGGAAGGCAGCCTTTCGAGCTTCACGGGACCGGCTGGCGGGATCTACTCTCTCCAAGACGCTTCCGCGGCATACGGGTTTGAGCCCATCTTTGGCGGGGGATGGTGTTCCGACCCCTATGCCGTCTCGGTAGCCGGAACGCGCCCCGCGACGCACTGGGACAGCATCGTTCATGAAGAGCTCTCCGTCGGCGGCAGATGGTCCTGGACGCTCCACATCGGAAACAGCTTCTCCGACGTGCCGGTTACCCATCCGTTCTACAAGAAGATCGAGACGATCCTCCACAAGGGTGTTGCGCTCGGCTGCACGGCAACCCAGTACTGCCCCAACGACCCGGTGGCGCGTTCCGAGATGGCGATCTCTCTTGCCCGGGGCGTCGCATTGGTTGACAACGTCGTTGCGCCATCGGGGGGCGACAGCGACATTCCCGCCTCGGGGATTGTCGGAGGCCAGCCATACAACTGTGTCGCGGGAGGCCATTCCCTTTACGCCGACGTCTCCCCGACCGACCCCTCCTGCAGGTACGTCCATTACATCGCCTCCCGGAATGTGACGCTGGGCTGCGGAGCGAACGCGTACT
Source organism: uncultured Acidobacteriota bacterium (assembly GCA_963801275.1). Classification (GTDB taxonomy): domain Bacteria; phylum Acidobacteriota; class Thermoanaerobaculia; order UBA5066; family Gp7-AA6; genus DATBFU01. The sequence continues at coordinate 1,960,742 of CAWDEF010000001.1, forward strand.
GTCCGGAGAACGTCGTGACCCGCGACGTCATGGCCTCTCTGATCGCCAAGTCCGTCGTGGCTCCCGCCGGTGGCGCCGGTGTCCCCGTCAGTCTCGACGAACAGGGCCGCTCCTATTCCTGCAACCCGGCGAGCCCGAACCTGCACTTTTCCGACGTGCCGGCCAGCAACCCCTTCTGCAAGCACATCCACTTTCTGTGGGCTAGGGCAATCGTCGCGGGATGCTCGGAGACGCAGTACTGTCCCGGCCAGACCGTCTCTCGCGGCGCAATGGCCAAGTTCATCGCCAACGCTTTTGGGCTCGAGCTCTATGGTCCGTAAGACCGCCGCATCTGAACTCATCGCCCTTGACGAAGTCTCGGAATCGGCGACAAGGAGGACATCTCATGAAGTTCACGAGGTCCATTCCCGCGTTTCTCCCGAGCCTCATCGGGAGCCTGTTATCGCTCTCGACTCGCCCGGCCAATGCCGGCGAGAATCTCTGGACGACCCATGGACCTTCGGGCCCGGTCCAGCTGCTCGCCGCGTCGCCGAAAGATCCGCGGACGATCTACGCCGCCGGAGGCGCGATCTACAAGAGCGCAGACGGTGGAGAAACCTGGGAACTGAGCGAGCCGGTGGCCATCGACTCGCAGTTCACTTGCCTGGCCGTCGATCCGACAGAGCCCGATCGCGCCTATGCCGGACGGTGGTCCCCGCCGGACATCAGACAATTCCTCAAGAGTCAGGATGGGGGAGCTCACTGGGAAGCTCAGACTCTCAGCGAGACGCCCTATTCCACCGCGATCGCCGTCGACGAGGGAACGGGAACGATCTACCGCGGCACGACCGGTTTCTATCAGTCCCCTCTCCTCAAGAGCACCAACGGCGGCGACGCGTGGATCGCAACGACGCTTGACCGAACACACACGACCTATGCGTTGCTGGCGGACTCCTTGAACGGGACCGTGCTGGTAGGCACCAACTACAGTTACTCCAACGCCTGGTACTACTATGGCATCGGTGGGAACGTCGCCCGAACGGTCGATGGCGGCGCAACCTGGTCTCTTTTGGACGTCGACCTCGGCTCGGCGGTCGTGTCGCTGGCGAAGGACTCGACGGGCTCCGCCTACTACGCGGGGACTCAAGAAGGGGACTTGTACCGCAGCCTCGACCGAGGCGTGAACTGGGCAGCGTTGACAACCCTCCCGGGCACGGTCGCTGCACTCGCCGTGGACCCGGCGGATTCCTCGGTACTCTACGCGGCCACACCGAATCGCGGCGTGCTCCGGAGCGCGGATGGCGGAAGACACTGGTGGTCCTTCAACTCGGGCATGGCCACGCGCAATGTCTCAAGCCTAACGATCGATGCGACCGGCCGGGTCCTTCACGTCGGAACGGACGAGGGGGTTTTCGACCTCCAGATCTCGCCGTTGCCCCAACCGGGACCGTGCACCGAGGGTCCCGACCACCTGTGCTTCTTCGGCTCGCGCTTCCGGGTAGATCTTGCCGCCGTCGATCCCTTCACGAAGACCGCCTTCGCGGCGCACGCGGTCCCTGGCAACAGCCGGTCGGGCTATTTCACTTTCCCGTCTCTGACCGGCGACGCGGCGTTCCCCGAGGTCGTGGTCAAGATGGTCGACGCGACGTCCCTGCCTGGCTCGGGCTACTGGGTCTTCTACGCCGGAATGACCAGTTTACTTTACACGGTGAGGATTACCGACGCGACGACGGGCCTCTCCCGCGAGTACAGCGGCGAGGACTCCTGCGGCGGAGCGGACGTGTTCGGCTTTCGGCCGGGGGCGTCTGCCGAGGCTTCGATGTCGACGCTCACTGCGACCGCCACCAAACAAACGGCCTCGGAGCCGGACCTGGCGCTTCTCGGAGGCCGGTTTCGGGTCTCGCTGGCCGCACGCAACCCGGCGACGGAGGCTGCCGCCTCGGGCGTCGCCATCCCTCAGGATGACCGCTTCGGATCGTTCAGCCTCCCCGAATTCACCGGCGATCCCGGGCTCCCCGAAGTGTTCACAAAGATGATCGACGCCGGCGGCGGATCTTTCCTCTTCTTCTATACGGGTTTGACGAGCCTGGACTACTCGGTCACGGTGCTCGATTCGGTCACGGGGACCGAGCGAACTTACGGGAGAGAGACCACAGACCCGAAACGCCCTTGCGGCGGCGCAAAGCTCCTGATGTTCGGCAAGTGAGCTTCGACCGGCGCGCTTGGAGGTCACAATGAGAATCCAGGCGGGGTCGGTCCTGGCGATCGCAACGGTCCTGGCGCCGGTGGCGCTTCCGGGTCAGCCGTCCTTCGGGCCCGCTCTCCGAGTGAACGGCAACCCTTCGGGCGCCGATGGTCAGTTCGCCGTGGTCTGGCGAGGCGACGGCCAGGACCGTGCCCAAAGCGGCATTGACTGCTCGTTCGCCGACCCCGGGTAACTCTGCGTGTACCCGGTCGGCCTGGCCGTGGATACCCGCCCACGCACGGGAACGGCCTCCGACTCCAACGGCGTGATCGAGCCCGGCGAGTTTGCCGTGGTCGAGACGACCTGGGCGGGTTACGCCGTTGGCCACAACCCTCCCACCGTCGCCCGATCCGTGTCGGGGACTCTTTCGAGTTTTACCGGACCGGCAGGCGGGATCTAGTCGGTCGGCCACAAGTTCGCAAGCTTCGGCGACAATCTACGACATGGGGCCCCCGAAGAGCTGCAACGACGGATCTCCCGACGCGTCCTAGACCGTCTCTGTTGCGGCGCCCGGGGCGCGTCCCGCCGTGCACTGGGACGCCATCGTTCAGGAAAATCTCAACATCGGCAGCGAGTGTTCGTGGACGCTCCACATCGGCGACAGCTTCGCGGAGGTTCCGCGCGGCTCGCCCTCCACCGAGAGGTCGAAACCGTCCTGCACCACGGCATCACCGCGGGCTGTTCGGCAACGCACGACTGCCCGGACGACGAGGTCCGCCGCGACCAGATGGGGTCTCTCATCGCCCGCGCCTATGGACCGCTCCTACTCCTGCGACGCCGCCAGCCCCGACTGCATTTCACAGACGTTTCGTCCTCCGACTCCTTCTGCAGGCACGTGCATTACCTCTGGGCAAAGGGAATCGTCTCCGGCTGCGCCGCCACCCTGTACTGCGTTTCCGGCGAGGTCAGCCGCGGCGAAATGGCAGGATTCCTCTCCAACGCCTTCGCCCCGAACCTGTACGGACCGTAGGAGCCGCGTGGACAAACGAGGTGGATGAAGCGCCGGATCTGCTCCCGTTGCCTTCTGCGTTGATCCAGGGATGCGGGCAGGTTCCGGACCGATGGATCCGACCCCCGCCGTGCTCACGCGAGGGCTTGCCATGATAGGTTGACTCTGGTCCAGGTCCCTGGAGGAGCCCATGAGGAACCCCTCGGGATGGCTTCTGGCGATGGCCACTTTCGCGCCGGCAGTTCTGTGCGCTCAGCCACTGCCTTTTGGGCCCGAGTTTCGGGTCAACACCTACACGACCGGCAACCAGAGCGGTCCTTTGGTCGCGGCCGACAGGGCCGGCAATTTCGTCGTCGTGTGGACGAGCAATGCCCAGGACGGCTCGGGCTCTGGCATCTTCGGCCAGCGGTTCGATAGCTCGGGAGCGAAGACCGGGCCCGAGTTCCAGATCAACACCTACACGACCGGCCGCCAGGTCGTTCCTTCGGTCGCGGCCGACAAGGCCGGCAATTTCATCGTTGTGTGGCAAAACAATGCCCAGGACGGCTCGGAAATCGGCATCTTCGGCCAGCGGTTCAATAGCTCGGGAGCGAAAGTTGGGCCCGAGTTCCAGGTCAACACCTACACGACCGGAGGCCGGTACAACAACTCAGTCGCGGCCGACAGCGCCGGCAATTTCGTCGTTGTGTGGCAAAGCGAGGGCCAGGACGGCTCGGGCTACGGCGTCTTCGGCCAGCGGTTCAACAGCTCGGGAGCGAAAGTTGGGCCCGAGTTTCAGGTCAACACCTATACGACCGGCTTCCAGGTCGTTCCTTCGGTCGCGGCCGACACCGCCGGCAATTTCGTCGTCGTGTGGCAAAGCTCGGGCCAGGACGGCTCGGACTACGGCGTCTTCGGCCAGCGGTTCAATAGCTCGGGAGCGAAGACCGGGCCCGAGTTCCAGATCAACACGTACACGACCGGCTTCCAGGATCTTCCTTCGGTCGCGGCCGACAGCGCCGGCAATTTCATCGTCGTGTGGACGAGCGATGCCCAGGACGGCTCGGGCTCTGGCGTCTTCGGCCAGCGGTTCAACAGCTCGGGAGCGAAAGCTGGGCCCGAGTTTCAGGTCAACACCTATACGACCTCAGACCAAGATTCTTTTAGTTCTTCTTCTATCTCTTCCGACAGCGCCGGCAATTTCGTCGTCGTGTGGCGAAGCTCAGGGCAGGACGGCTCGAACTATGGCGTCTTCGGCCAGCGCCTCGACCGGGTCGGCAACCGGGTCGGGTCCGAGTTTCAAATCAATACCTATACGACCTTATCCCAAAGGTTTCCTTCGGTCGCCAGCGACGGGAGGGGATTCGTCGTCGCGTGGACGAGCGATGCCCAGGACGGCTCGGGCACCGGCATCTTCGGCCGCCGCCAGAACCTCCTGGCCCAGCCGATGGCCGTGGATGCTCACTCCAGCGCGGCAACCAGCTCCGACGCCAACGGCATGCTCGAACCCGGAGAGCAGGTCCTCGTCGAACCGGCCTGGGGCAACGTCAGCGTCGGCTCGATTCTTCTGACGGGCAGCCTGTCGAGCTTCACGGGACCGGCGGGCGGAATCTACCTGATCAACGACACCTCCGCCGGCTATGGCTTCATACCTGTCCGCGGCATCCACGACTGCAACGACGGATCCGCCAACGCCTGCTACGCCGTCACGATGGGCGGCACGCGTCCCGCGACGCACTGGGACGGCATCGTGCAGGAGGACCTTTCGACCGGCGGCTCGCAATTCTGGACGCTCCACATCGGAGACAGCTTTTCCGACGTGCCCCGGACAGAGCTCTTCTACAACAAGATCGAGACCATCTTCCACGCGGGCATCACCGCCGGCTGCAGCCCGACGAAGTACTGCCCTGGCGATGCGGTCGGGCGCGACCAGATGTCGATCTTCATCGCCAAAGGGATCGCCGGCAGCGGAGACGGCGTGCCCTCCAGCGGCACGGCCCTCTCCGCTTCGTACGCCTGCTCCCCGGGTGGCAATTCCCTCTTCCTTGACGTCTCTCCGACCGACGCCTTCTGTAAACATGTCCACTACATCGCGGCCCAGAACGTGACGCTGGGCTGCGCGGTGCTCATGTACTGTCCCGGCGGTGCCGTAACCCGCGACGCCATGGCCTCCTTCATCGCCAAGGCCATCGTGGCTCCACAGGGAGGGGCGGGCGTCCCCGTCACCTTCAGCCAATCGGGCCGCTCCTATTCCTGCGATCCGGCAAGCCCCGACCTTCACTTTACCGACGTGCCGGTCACCAACCCCTTCTGCAAGCACATTCACTTTCTCTGGGCCAAGGGCATCGTCTCCGGATGCTCCGCAACGATGTACTGCCCCGGCCTGCCCGTCTCCCGCGACGCCATGGCCAAATTCATCGCCAACGCCTTCGGCCTGCAGCTCTACGGGCCATAAGCCGGCGCCGGCCTCGGAGGCTTCGGCGGGAGCCGGGCGGAAAGGCCAGGAAAACCTAAGTCCGCCGGCTCCGGGCCCCTTGTGGGCTAGCCTGAGCCCCGCCGGGCCGGGCCCGGGGGGAGTGTCCAGGCTAAAGCTGCGTCGGTTCGAACGTGACCCGCGCCGGGATGGGCCTCGTCGTGGCCCGCGGACTCGTCGCGCCGGGGGGTGGAGCGGCAGTGCCCCTGACGTACGGTCCGGACCCCGTGACGGGCCGTTCGTATTCCTCGGCTGCCGGCAGCCCGAACCTGGTCCTCCCTGTGGTACGGTGATCTTGGTCCAACCCCGGGGAGGAGCCCATGAGGGTCCAATTGGCATGGCTCCCGGCGATCGCCATCGTTCTCGCCTCGGGGGTGCTGCGTGCTCAGCCGCTCCCTTTCGGGTCCGAGTTCCAAGCTAATACCTATACGACGAGTACACAGGGGAACCCCGCCGCCGCAGGGCTCGGGGACGGCAGCTTCGTCGTCGCGTGGGGGAGCCAGGGCCAGGACGGCTCGGGTGACGGCATCTTCGGCCAGCGGTTCAACAGCGCCGGAGCGAAGGTCGGGCCCGAGTTTCCGGTCAACAGCTACACGACGAACAGTCAGAATAGTCCTTCGGTCGCGGCCGACAGCGCCGGCAACTTCGTCGTCGTCTGGAGTAGCGAGGGCCAGGACGGCTCGGGTAGCGGCATCTTCGGCCAACGATTCCACGAGTCCGGATTGAAGGACGGGACAGAGTTCCAGGTCAATACCTATACGACCGCATCGCAGTTTTTTCTCTCGGTCGCGGCCGACAGCGCCGGCAACTTCGTCGTCGTCTGGAGCAGCTATGGCCAGGACGGCTCGAGTGACGGCATCTTCGGCCAACGATTCCACGAGTCCGGATTGAAGGACGGGACAGAATTCCAGGTCAATACCTATACGACCGCATCGCAGTTTCGTCCTTCGGTCGCGGCCGACAGCGCCGGCAATTTCGTGGTCGTCTGGACTAGCGAGGGCCAGGACGGCTCGGGTTACGGCATCTTCGGCCAGCGGTTCAACGGCTCAGGAGCAAAAATTGGGCCCGAGTTCCAGATCAACACCTACACGACCGGCACGCAGGACATTTCTTCGGTCGCGGCCGACAGCGCCGGCAATTTCGTCGTTGTGTGGGATAGCTTCGGCCAGGACGGCTCGGGTAACGGCATCTTCGGCCAACGATTCAGCAGCTCTGGAGCAAAGGTCGGACCCGAGTTCCAGGTCAACACCTACACGACATCAACTCAACAAGGTCCTTCTATCTCGGCCGACGGGGCCGACAATTTCCTGATCGTCTGGAATAGCAACAGCCAGGACGGCTCGGGCTTCGGTGTCTTCGGCCAGCGCCTCGACCGGCTGGGCAACAAAGTCGGATCGGAGTTTCAGATCAATACCTATACAACCATGCACCAGGCCAACCCAGCAGTCATCAACGATGGGCGAGGATTCGTCGTCATGTGGAACTCTGGGGACGGCTACGGGTCGGGTGTCTTCGGCCGGCGCCAGAACCTCCTGCCCGTGTCGATGGGCGTGGATACGCACGCCGGTGCAGAGACGGTCTCGGACACGAACGGCATCCTCGAACCCGGAGAGGAGGCCATCGTCGAGGCGACCTGGCGCAATGTCGCCGCCGGCTTCATCCTGCCGCCAACGGGCACCCTGACGAGCTTCACCGGACCGGCGGGCCCGATCTACTTGATCAACGATGCTTCCGCCTCGTACGGCGCGATGTTTCCCGGGGCCGCCTCGGGCTGCGACGACGGGTCTCCCGACGCGTGCTACACCGTCTCGGTCGCCGGTTCCCGTCCCGCAACACACTGGGACGGCATCGTTCGGGAAGACCTCCACGGTGGCTCGCAGTTCTGGAAGCTTCACATCGGAGACAGCTTCTCCGACGTGCCCCGGACAGAGCCCTTCTACAAGAAGATCGAGACCATCTTCCACGCGGGCATTACTTCCGGCTGCAGCCCAACCCAGTATTGTCCCGGTGCTGCGGTTCCACGCGACCAGATGTCGATCTTCATCGCCAAGGGGATCGCCGGCAGCGGAGACGGCGTGCCCTCCAGCGGCACCGCTCTCTCCGCTTCGTACGCCTGCTCCCCGGGTGGCAATTCCCTCTTCATTGACGTCTCTCCGACCGACGCCTTCTGCAAACATGTCCACTACATCGCGGCCCAGAACGTGACGCTGGGCTGCGCGGTGGCCACGTACTGTCCGGGTGGCGTCGTGACCCGCGACGCCATGGCCTCCTTCATCGCCAAGGCCATCGTGGCTCCACAGGGAGGCGCGGGCGTCCCCGTCACCTTCAGCCAATCGGGCCGCTCCTATTCCTGCGATCCGGCCAGCCCCGACCTTCACTTTACCGACGTGCCGATCACCAACCCCTTTTGCAAGCACATCCACTACCTGTGGGCGAAAGACATCGTCTCCGGCTGCTCGCCCACACAGTACTGTCCCAACCTGCCCGTCTCCCGCGACGCCATGGCCAAATTCATCGCCAACGCCTTCGGCCTGCAGCTCTACGGGCCATAAGCCGGCGCCGGCCTCGGAGGCTTCGGCGGGAGCCGGGCGGAAAGGCCAGGAAAACCTAAGTCCGCCGGCTCCGGGCCCCTTGTGGGCTAGCCTGAGCCCCGCCGGGCCGGGCCCGGGGGGAGTGTCCAGGCTAAAGCTGCGTCGGTTCGAACGTGACCCGCGCCGGGATGGGCCTCGTCGTGGCCCGCGGACTCGTCGCGCCGGGGGGTGGAGCGGCAGTGCCCCTGACGTACGGTCCGGACCCCGTGACGGGCCGTTCGTATTCCTCGGCTGCCGGCAGCCCGAACCTGGTCCTCCCTGTGGTACGGTGATCTTGGTCCAACCCCGGGGAGGAGCCCATGAGGGTCCAATTGGCATGGCTCCCGGCGATCGCCATCGTTCTCGCCTCGGGGGTGCTGCGTGCTCAGCCGCTCCCTTTCGGGTCCGAGTTCCAAGCTAATACCTATACGACGAGTACACAGGGGAACCCCGCCGCCGCAGGGCTCGGGGACGGCAGCTTCGTCGTCGCGTGGGGGAGCCAGGGCCAGGACGGCTCGGGTGACGGCATCTTCGGCCAGCGGTTCAACAGCGCCGGAGCGAAGGTCGGGCCCGAGTTTCCGGTCAACAGCTACACGACGAACAGTCAGAATAGTCCTTCGGTCGCGGCCGACAGCGCCGGCAACTTCGTCGTCGTCTGGAGTAGCGAGGGCCAGGACGGCTCGGGTAGCGGCATCTTCGGCCAACGATTCCACGAGTCCGGATTGAAGGACGGGACAGAGTTCCAGGTCAATACCTATACGACCGCATCGCAGTTTTTTCTCTCGGTCGCGGCCGACAGCGCCGGCAACTTCGTCGTCGTCTGGAGCAGCTATGGCCAGGACGGCTCGAGTGACGGCATCTTCGGCCAACGATTCCACGAGTCCGGATTGAAGGACGGGACAGAATTCCAGGTCAATACCTATACGACCGCATCGCAGTTTCGTCCTTCGGTCGCGGCCGACAGCGCCGGCAATTTCGTGGTCGTCTGGACTAGCGAGGGCCAGGACGGCTCGGGTTACGGCATCTTCGGCCAGCGGTTCAACGGCTCAGGAGCAAAAATTGGGCCCGAGTTCCAGATCAACACCTACACGACCGGCACGCAGGACATTTCTTCGGTCGCGGCCGACAGCGCCGGCAATTTCGTCGTTGTGTGGGATAGCTTCGGCCAGGACGGCTCGGGTAACGGCATCTTCGGCCAACGATTCAGCAGCTCTGGAGCAAAGGTCGGACCCGAGTTCCAGGTCAACACCTACACGACATCAACTCAACAAGGTCCTTCTATCTCGGCCGACGGGGCCGACAATTTCCTGATCGTCTGGAATAGCAACAGCCAGGACGGCTCGGGCTTCGGTGTCTTCGGCCAGCGCCTCGACCGGCTGGGCAACAAAGTCGGATCGGAGTTTCAGATCAATACCTATACAACCATGCACCAGGCCAACCCAGCAGTCATCAACGATGGGCGAGGATTCGTCGTCATGTGGAACTCTGGGGACGGCTACGGGTCGGGTGTCTTCGGCCGGCGCCAGAACCTCCTGCCCGTGTCGATGGGCGTGGATACGCACGCCGGTGCAGAGACGGTCTCGGACACGAACGGCATCCTCGAACCCGGAGAGGAGGCCATCGTCGAGGCGACCTGGCGCAATGTCGCCGCCGGCTTCATCCTGCCGCCAACGGGCACCCTGACGAGCTTCACCGGACCGGCGGGCCCGATCTACTTGATCAACGATGCTTCCGCCTCGTACGGCGCGATGTTTCCCGGGGCCGCCTCGGGCTGCGACGACGGGTCTCCCGACGCGTGCTACACCGTCTCGGTCGCCGGTTCCCGTCCCGCAACACACTGGGACGGCATCGTTCGGGAAGACCTCCACGGTGGCTCGCAGTTCTGGAAGCTTCACATCGGAGACAGCTTCTCCGACGTGCCCCGGACAGAGCCCTTCTACAAGAAGATCGAGACCATCTTCCACGCGGGCATTACTTCCGGCTGCAGCCCAACCCAGTATTGTCCCGGTGCTGCGGTTCCACGCGACCAGATGTCGATCTTCATCGCCAAGGGGATCGCCGGCAGCGGAGACGGCGTGCCCTCCAGCGGCACCGCTCTCTCCGCTTCGTACGCCTGCTCCCCGGGTGGCAATTCCCTCTTCATTGACGTCTCTCCGACCGACGCCTTCTGCAAACATGTCCACTACATCGCGGCCCAGAACGTGACGCTGGGCTGCGCGGTGGCCACGTACTGTCCGGGTGGCGTCGTGACCCGCGACGCCATGGCCTCCTTCATCGCCAAGGCCATCGTGGCTCCACAGGGAGGCGCGGGCGTCCCCGTCACCTTCAGCCAATCGGGCCGCTCCTATTCCTGCGATCCGGCCAGCCCCGACCTTCACTTTACCGACGTGCCGATCACCAACCCCTTTTGCAAGCACATCCACTACCTGTGGGCGAAAGACATCGTCTCCGGCTGCTCGCCCACACAGTACTGTCCCAACCTGCCCGTCTCCCGCGACGCCATGGCCAAATTCATCGCCAACGCCTTTGATCTCCAGCTCTACGGGCCGTAGGCCGGCGCCGGCCTCGGAGGCTTCGGCGGGAGCCGGGCGGAAAGGCCAGGAAAACCTAAGTCCGCCGGCTCCGGGCCCCTTGTGGGCTAGCCTGAGCCCCGCCGGGCCGGGCCCGGGGGGAGTGTCCAGGCTAAAGCTGCGTCGGTTCGAACGTGACCCGCGCCGGGATGGGCCTCGTCGTGGCCCGCGGACTCGTCGCGCCGGGGGGTGGAGCGGCGGTGCCCCTGACATACGTCCGGACCCCGTGACGGGCCGTTCGTATTCCTCGGCTGCCGGCAGCCCGAACCTGGTCCTCCCTGTGATACGGTGACTTTGGTCCAACCCCGGGGAGGAGCCCATGAGGGTCCAATTGGCATGGCTCCCGGCGATCGTCATCCTTCTCGCCTCGGGGGTGCTGCGTGCTCAGCCGCTCCCTTTCGGGCCCGAGTTCCAAGCCAATACACATACGACCAGTAGCCAGACGCTCCCCGCTGTCGCAGGCTTCGGGGCCGGCAGCTTCGTCGTCGCGTGGAGCAGCTATGGCCAGGACGGCTCAAGTTACGGCATCTTCGGCCAGCTGTTCAAAAACTCCGGAGCGAAGGTCGGGCCCGAGTTTCCGGTCAACAGCTACACGAGGATGGGCCAGAGTAGTCCTTCGATCGCGGCCGACAGCGCCGGCAACTTCGTCGTCGTCTGGAGTAGCGAGGGCCAAGACGGCTCGGGTAGCGGCATCTTCGGCCAACGATTCCACGAGTCCGGATTGAAGGACGGGACAGAATTCCAAGTCAATACCTATACGACCGCATCGCAGTTTTTTCCCTCGGTCGCGGCCGACGGCGCCGGCAACTTCGTCGTTGTGTGGCAAGGCAATGGCCAGGAGGGCTCGGACAGCGGAGTCTTCGGCCAGCGATTCAGCAGCTTTGGAGCAAAGGTCGGACCCGAGTTCCAAGTCAACACCTATACGACCGCTAACCAGATCGGTCCTTCGGTCGCCGCCGACAGCGCGGGCAATTTCGTCGTCGCGTGGAGCAGCTATGGCCAGGACGGCTCAAGTTACGGCATCTTCGGTCAGCGGTTCAGCAGCTCAGGAGCAAAGGTCGGACCCGAGTTCCAGGTCAACACCTACCCGACCGGCAACCAGTTCGATCCTTCGGTCGCGGCCGACGGCGCCGGCAATTTCGTCGTTGTGTGGAGTAGCCCCGGCCAGGACGGCTCGGGTTACGGCATCTTCGGCCAGCGGTTCAACAGCTCTGGAGCAAAGGTCGGACCCGAGTTCCAGGTCAACACCTACACGACATCAACTCAACAAGATCCTTCTATCTCGGCCGACGGGGCCGACAATTTCCTGATCGTCTGGAATAGCAACAGCCAGGACGGCTCGGGCTTCGGTGTCTTCGGCCAGCGCCTCGACCGGCTGGGCAACAAAGTCGGATCGGAGTTTCAGATCAATACCTATACAACCTTGGACCAAGCCCCACGAGCACGAGCAGTCATCAACGATGGGCGAGGATTCGTCGTCGTGTGGCAGTCTGAGCAGGACGGCGACTCCTCCTTCGGTGTCTTCGGCCGCCGCCAGAACCTCCTCGCCCGGAGGATGAATGTGGATACCCATCCCGGCGTGGCGACGGTCTCGGACACGAACGGCGTGCTCGAACCAGGTGAACACATCGTCCTCGAGCCCATCTGGGAGAAGGTCGGCTCCGGCCCCTCGACTTCCGCGGGCAGCTTTTCGAGCTTCATGGGGCCCGCGGGAGGCATCTACCTGATCAACGACCCTTCCGCCGTCTATGGCCTCGTCTTCCCCGATCCCTTCGCCTGCAACGATGGATCCCCGGACGCGTGTTACGCGGTGTCGGTCGGAGGAACACGGCCAGCGGCGCACTGGGACGGGCTCGTTCAGGAGGACCTTTCGACCGGCGGCTCGCAGTTCTGGACGCTCCACATCGGAGACAGCTTCTCCGACGTGCTCCGGACAGAGCTTTTCTACAAGAAGATCGAGACGATCTTTCACGCGGGCATCACCTCCGGCTGCAGTCCGACCCAGTACTGTCCCGGCGCTGCGGTATCACGCGACCAGATGTCGATCTTCATTGCGAAAGGGATCGCCCGCAGCGGCGACGGCGTTCCTTCGAGCGGCACGGTCTTGTCCGCTTCCTACGACTGCTCGTCCGGAGGCAATTCCCTCTTCACCGACGTCTCCCCGACCGACGCCTTCTGCAAGCATGTCCACTACATCGCGGCGCAGAACGTGACCCTGGGATGCGGAGTGGTCATGTACTGTCCGAGCGACATCGTGACCCGCGACGCCATGGCCTCCTTCATCGCCAAGGCCATCGTGGCTCCCGATGGCGGCGCCGGCGTCCCCGTCACGTACAGTCAGGATGGCCGCTCCTATTCCTGCGACCCCGCAAGCCCCAACTTGCACTTCACCGACGTGCCGGTCACCAGCCCCTTCTGCAAGCACATTCACTTTCTCTGGGCCAAGGCCATCGTCTCCGGATGCTCCGCAACGATGTACTGCCCCGGCCTGCCCGTCGCCCGCGACGCCATGGCCAAATTCATCGCCAACGCCTTCGGCCTCCAGCTCTACGGGCCGTAGGCCGGCGCGGCCAGCGGCTTCACTCTAATCTCGTTCAATCACATCGGCATGCCCGATCCGCCGCGGCCCCCTTAGAATCACCGGCCGGGCATGGAGATCCGAGAGCTTAGGACCGACGCGGAAATCGCCACCGCTTTTTCTCTCACGGCCGAACTGCGCGATCGGATCCGGGAGGACACCTTCCTTCGCGAAGTTCGCCGCCAGCAGATCGAGGGCTATCGTCTGTACGGGGGGTTCGACGGCGACCGCCTCGTCTGTCTCGCCGGAGTCCGGCGAAGCCATACGCTCGCTCGCGGGGAGCACCTCTTCGTGGACGACCTCGTCACGCTCGAGAAAGAGCGCGGGAAGGGCTGGGGCGCGCAGATGATCGCGTGGCTCGCCGAGAGGGCTCGCGCCGAGGGCCTCCCTCGCATCTATCTCGACAGCCGCGCCACCGCGAAGGGGTTCTACGAGAAGCAGGGGTTCACGATGCTGACCTCGATCCCCTGCTGGCGCGACACGGCCGACGCGGCCGGCGATTGAGCCCGGCGCGCCGCGGGGCCGTGGCGGCCCTCGCCCTCCTGACCCTCGCCAATCTCCTGAACTACCTCGACCGCTTCGTCGTGGCGGCGCTCGTGGAGAGCCTGAAGCGCTCCGAGATGCATCCCTCCGACGCCGAGCTCGGAGCGCTGGCGACGGCGTTTCTCATCGTCTACATGCTCGCCTCTCCCGTCTTCGGGCGCCTCGGGGACCGTGGCAATCGTCCGAGGCTGCTCGCCGTCGGGATTGCGCTCTGGAGTCTCGCCACGGCCGCGGGCGCCTTTGCGGGCAGCTTCGCCGGCCTCTTCGCGGCGCGCGCCGCCGTCGGGATCGGCGAGGCTGCCTATGCCACGATCGCCCCGGCGATGCTGGCGGACCTCTATCCGCAAGCCCGGCGCGGCCGCGCCTTCGCCGTCTTCTTCCTGGCCACGCCCGTGGGCTCCGCCCTGGGTTACATCCTGGGAGGCCTGATCGACCAGCGCTACGGCTGGCGGGCCGCCTTCCTTGCGGCTGGCGTGCCGGGCCTCGCTCTCGCCCTGGCCTTTCTCTTTCTCAAGGATCCGGTCCGGGGAGCCATGGAGACGGCGGCCGCTCCCGCATCGGAGCCTCCCACCCGGGGAAGCTGGTCGGCCGCCGTCCGTGGCCTGCTCGCCAACCGGACCTACAGGGGAACCGTCGCCGGCTACATCGCCTACACCTTCGCCCTGGGCGCGCTTGCCTTCTGGACGCCAGCGTTCCTGGAGCGCGTCCGAGGCGTGCCCCGGGCTGCAGCCACCGTGCAATTCGGGATCATCGCGGTCGCGACCGGGATCGTGGGGACTCTGGCGGGCGGCTGGCTGACCGATCGGCTGGCCGCGCGGGGACGGCGTCCGGAGCTCGCGATCTCGGGATGGGCGACGCTCGCCGCGGCGCCGTGCGCTCTGGCAGCCTTCGTCTGGAGGGAGCCGCCCGCTTACCTTGCTGCGATCGTCGTCGCGGAGCTGCTGCTCTTCTGCTCGACCGGGCCGATCAATTCGATGATCGTGAGCGTCGTATCGCCGGCCGAGCGGGCCACGGCATCCGCGTTCGCGATCCTCGCGATCCACGCCTTCGGAGACGTGCCCTCCCCGCCGCTGCTCGGCTGGGTTTCCGACGCTCGGGGCCTGCAGGCGGCGTTCCTGGTGCTCCTGCCCCCGGCCCTGCTGCTCGGGGGGATCCTCTGGCTGCTCGCCGCACGGCGACAGCGGGTCGGAAAGGCCGCGCCCTAGACGTCCTTGCCTTCGCGCTTCCTCTTGCTGTGGTCGAGCACGCGCTTGCGCACGCGGATCGCAGCCGGCGTGACCTCGACGAGCTCGTCGTCGTTGATCCACTCGATCGCCTGCTCGATGTTGAGCTCGCGCGGCGGCGTCAGGCGGATCGCCTGGTCCGAGGTCGAAGCGCGCATGTTCGTCAGGTGCTTCCTCTCGCAGGGCTGCACGACCATCTCGCCTTCCTTGACCTGCTCTCCCACGATCTGCCCCGCGTAGACCTTTTCCATCGGCTTGACGAAGAACGTGCCGCGATCGGCCAGTCGGTCGAGCGCGTACGCCGTGACGTCTCCGCCTTCCTTGGCGATCATCGCGCCGCGCTTGCGGTTGGGAAGCGCGCCGCGGTGCGGCCCGTACCGGTCGAAGAGATGGTTCAACAGGCCCGTCCCCTTGGTCAGCGTCAGGAACTCGAGGCGGAATCCGAGCAGTCCACGCGAAGGAATGGTGAACTCCAGGCGGGTGCGGTCTCCGTGCTTGCCGAGGTGGCGTAGCTCTCCCTTGCGCTCGCCGACCGCCGCGATCACGGGCCCGGTGAACTCCTCGGCGCAGTCGATGACGAGCTCTTCATAGGGCTCCATCAACTGTCCGCTCGCGTCCCGGTGCAGGATGACCTGCGGCCGGCCGAGCGAGAACTCGTTGCTTTCACGGCGCATCGTCTCGGCCAGGATCGCGAGCGAGAGCTCGCCCCGCCCCAGGACCTCGAAGGAGTCGGGCTCGGGCGTCTTCTGCATCCGCAGGCCGACGTTTCGCTCGAGCTCCTTCTCGAGCCGTTCGAGGAGGTGCCGGCTCGTGACGTACTTGCCCGACAGGCCCGCCATGGGAGAGTCGTTGATCCGAAACTCCATCGACAGCGTCGGCTCGTCCACCCGAATGCCGGGCAGAGGCGCGGGATCGACCAGATCCAGGATCGTGTCGCCGATCTCGATCTGCGGGAAGCCCGAGATCATGCAGATGTCGCCGGCCGAGGCGTCGGTGACTTCGACCCTCTCGATGCCCTCGAAGAGATAGATCTTTCCGGCCTTTCCCTTCTGGACGATCGAGCCGTCGGGGCGCACGGCGGCCAGATCCGTCGCGCGGGAGAGGCTTCCCGAGTGAATGCGGCCGACGGCAAGGCGGCCCAGGTAGTCGGAGTAGTCGATGTTGGCGACGATCATCTTGAACGGCACGTCGCCGACAGGGGGCGCCGGGATCTCCTCGAGGATCGCGTCGAGGAGCGGCTTCAGGTCGCCGGAAGTGGCCTTCGGATCGCGGGAGGCAAAACCCAGACGTCCGGCCCCGTAGAGCACCGAGAACTCGAGATGCCGATCCTCGGTCGCAAGCGACAGGAAGAGGTCATGGATCTCTTCCTCGACCTCGGCGACCCGCGCGTCGGCGCGGTCGATCTTGTTGATCAGGACGATCGGGCGCTTGCCGCCTTCCAGGGCCTTCTTCAGAACGAACCGCGTCTGCGGCAGCGGCCCCTCGGAGGCGTCGACCAGGAGGAGGACGCCCTCCACCATCGTCAGGATGCGCTCGACCTCCGAGCCGAAGTCGCGGTGGCCGGGGGTGTCGACGATGTTGATGACCGCGTCCCGGTACTTGACCGCGGTGTTCTTGGCGAGAATCGTGATCCCCCGCTCGCGCTCGAGGTCTCCCGAGTCCATGACGAGCTCCTCGACGTGCTGCCCCGCGCGGAAGGTCCCGCACTGCTTGAGCAGGGCGTCGACGAGCGTCGTCTTGCCGTGGTCGACGTGCGCGACGATGGCGAGCGCGCGGCGGTCGGCCCGGACGGACGTCGGGGCGGAAGGAGTCGTCGTCGTTGCCGTCATATCGAACCCCTAACAATACCGCATCGCCGCCTCGGCCCGCCGCGGCGATAATCCGACCGGTGAATCCGAGCCTCGACTCCGCGCTCCGGCGCTTCTTCGGACACGACGCCTTCCGGCCTGGTCAGGAAGAGATCGTCCGCGCCGCACTCGCCGGCCGGGATCTCCTGGCGGTCATGCCCACCGGGTCGGGCAAATCCATCGGCTACCAGCTCCCGGCGCTCCTCCTGCCGGGAACCACCCTGGTGATCTCTCCGCTGATCGCGCTGATGAAGGACCAGGTCGACGAGCTCAATCGCCGGGGCATCGCTGCCGCGGCGATCCACTCGCTGATGACGGCCGCCGAGCGCCAGCGCGTCCTCGAGGGAGCCGGCGAGGGCCGCTGGCGCCTTCTGTACGTGTCTCCCGAGCGCTTCGCCAACGACCGGTTCGCGGCAACCCTGGCCCGTGTGCCGCTCGCGCGTTTTGCCGTGGACGAGGCGCACTGCGTTTCCGAGTGGGGGCACGACTTTCGGCCCGACTATCGAAGGCTCGCCGAGGCCGCCGGCCGATGCTCGCGCGCCGACGGGATCGCCGGCAGGCCGCCGATCATCGCCTTCACGGCGACCGCGACGCCCGAGGTGCGCGAGGACATCCTCGGGCTGCTCGGGCTCGAGCGCCCGCAGGTGTTCGTCTCGGGGTTCGACCGGCCCAATCTCTTCCTCGATGTCCGGCGTGTCTCCGGCGACCTGGAAAAGCGGGCCCTTCTGCCCGAGCTTCTGGCCGGCCGGCGGGCGATCGTCTATGCCTCGACGCGCAAGAGCACGGAGCGCGCGGCAGGGGCGCTTCGCGAGGCGCAGCTGCCCGCCGAAGCCTACCATGCGGGCCTGCCCGACGCCGAGCGCCTGCGCGTTCAGAACGCGTTTGCCGCGGGCACGGCGCTCGTCGTCTGCGCGACCAACGCCTTCGGCATGGGGATCGACCGGCCCGACATCGAGGCGGTCGTGCACTACGAGATTCCCGGGTCTCTGGAGGCCTACTACCAGGAGATCGGACGCGCCGGCCGCGACGGGCGTCCCGCCGACGCCATCCTCCTCTGGAACTACGTGGACGTGCGGACGCGGGAGTTTCTGATCGAACGGGAGGATGCGGAAGACGATCCGCGCCGGCGCGGGAGCCGCCCGGACCCGCACCAGCGCGAGAGGCGCCGCGAGCTCGAGAGGCGCAAGCTCGCGCGCATGATCGCCTACGCGGATTCGACCGGTTGCTACCGCGCCACGCTGCTCGGCTACTTTGGCGAGAGGGAGGTCTCGGCCCGATGCGGCGCCTGCGGAAACTGCCGGCGGCGGCGGGCGCTCGATGCCGAGGAACTGCTCCTGCTACGAAAGATCCTGTCGGGTGTCGCTCGCGGCGGCGGGCGGTGGGGAAAGAGAAAGATCGCCGCCATGCTGACCGGGCGTCTCGAGGGTCTGCCGGAGTCGTTGACCGGCCTCTCGACCACGGGGATCCTCGCAGGCGAGCGCCCCCGCGCCGTCGAGGAGTGGATCGACGCCGCGGTGGGAGCGGGACTGCTTGCGGCGACCGAAGACGTCTATCGGACGCTCTCGCTCACCCGTTTCGGCCGCGAAGTGATGGCCGGGCGTCTCGCGTCCGTCGAATGGACCCTGCCTCAGTCGCCGCGCGGGCGCGGCGCGGCCGCGCGCAAGAAACGGAAAGCGACACTCGACGGGGCTCTCCTCCCGATCGCCGCCGGGCCCGCCGACCCGAGCCTTCTCGGCGCCCTACGGCAGTGGAGGCGCGACGAGAGCGCGCGGCGAGGCGTGCCCGCCTACGTCGTCCTGCACGACCGTACCCTCGAGGCACTCGCAGCCGCAAAACCGGCAAGCCTCGGCGCCCTCTCGGAGATTCCGGGAATCGGTCCGGCGAAGCTCGCCGCCTACGGCGTCGCTCTGCTCTCTCTGGTGGCAGACTCGGGTGCTTCGCCTCGACGGGGCGCTACTTGAGCACGAGACAGTGGACCCCACCCTCTCCCGTTGGAAAGATCGGAAGGGTGACGACGCCGACCCCGAACGACTCGTAGATCTTGCGCTGGGCCTCGAAGATCGGGTTGGGCGCCGCGACCGAGGCGTCCAGCTGCTTCCAGGTCGCCGCCACGGCGGACTGGACACGCTGCCATCGGGCATCCGTCGGGTCGTGGCGCCACGCGGCGACCGCGGCGTCGAGGCGCTCCAGGGTGAACTGAAGCTGCGTTTGCGGATTGCGGTCGTCGGAGTCCGGCAGATGGTCCGGGTAGCGCCCCAGGATGACGAAGGGTTTTCCGGTCTTGGGATCGACGAACTTTCCGATGCCGACCGGATTGCGCGCGGGATGATCCGCGAACGGGACGCGGGCGACCCGGTAGCCCCGCGCCGCGAGCTGTCGCGCTGTCCGGTCGTACTCGGCCTGGAACCGCTGCACGGCGTCGGTCGAGAGGTGAACGTGGCTGAGCGCGTCGATCGGGCTGCCTTCGTATGTCGGAACGAACGCGACGATGCCGGACGGCGTGCGCAGGACCGCGACCAGCATGTCGATGTGGTAGATCTCGGGGTTGTCCAGGCGCGGGTCGGCGAGCGCCTCGGGCCCGATGACGATCGTCTCGATGCCGCCGAAGGCCTCCTGGTAGGCGCGCCGGGCCTCCTCGACCCGCGCCTTCGGTATGGGTGCGTGCTCCGCCATCTCCGGATGCTTCCTGCGCGCCCACCTTGCCACGCGGTTGTGCCCGATGAGCAGCCCGATGCCCCCCTCGGGCAGCCGAACGAGGGCAAGATCCCCTCCCTCCGTGTTGACGTCGGCGAGAGGACGGATCACGAACTCTTCGGGGAATGCCGCAGCGAGACCGACAGCCGCCTGGCGATAGACACCGTCCGCGTCGTCGCCGAGCCCGAGAACGAGGCGGCCCTTCCCGTCATAGCCGATGGGCTCGGTCATGTCCTGCGGGTAGGGAACCGGCTCCGGGATGGTGAAGAACCGCACCCGCTCGTCGATCTGGCGATCCGACCAGCCAACGCGCTCCTTGAGGTGCTCCCGGAAGACCGCCTCCTCGTTGCCCAGCGATTCCGGGGTCGTGCGGGGGTCGGGCACCGAAATGAAGAAGCGGCTCTGCCGCGGCCAGTAGCGGAAGAGCTGGCCGTGTCCAAGCTCGAAACTGAGGCGGTAGAGCTGGCGGCGCAGCCAGCGCACGCGGGCATCCCTTGCCTTGGGATCCCAGGCGGCCGTCTCGGGCATCATGAAGAGCTTCGTCTGGTTCGGGTCGAGGCCCAGGACGACGCGCCCGAGCGTCCGTTCCGCTTCCGGGGTGAGCTCTCCGTCGGAGGCCGGCGCGGGAGAAGCCACACGCGCGCCCGGGCGAAGGGCGCCGGCGACAATCGCCGCGAGGCAAAGGGATCGAAAAACCCCCAAGGGCACTCTTCAGTGTCTCATGGCCGGAAGCCAGTACACGCTTCCCCGCGTCGTCGGGGTAGAGTCTTCGGAATTCGACCGCAAGGAGAGGTTTTCATGGGATCCATCGCTCTGCTCGCCATGCTTTCCGCGTCGATCGCCGGAGCCCACGCGGCGGCGGCGCCTGCGACCGGCTCGCCTTTCACAATCGAGCAGGTTCTCTCGGCGCCGTTTCCGTCGGACCTCGTCGCTGCCTCTTCAGGCGGAGGCGTCGCCTGGGCCTTCGACACGCGCGGCGCACGCAACGTGTGGGTCGCCATGCCGCCGGACTACCGGGGGCGCTCCGTGACGGCGTACGAAAAGGACGACGGGCAGGAGATCAGCGTTCTCCGCTTCACGCCCGACGGCAGGAGCGTCGTCTTCGTCCGCGGCGGGCATCCCAACGCCGCTGGCGAGGCCCCGAACCCGACCAGCGACCCGGCGGGCGCGACGCAGGCCGTTTTCGTCGTCCCCGCCTCCGGCGGAGAGCCAAGGCGCCTCGGCGAGGGTTCCTCTCCCGCCGTTTCGCCTCGCGGGGATCGCGTGGCATTCGTCGAAAAGGGGGCGGTCTGGTGGGTCCCCCTCGACGGCACCGAAAAGGCGTCCCAAGCCTTCGTCGCCCGCGGGCGCTGCGGCAATCTCCGCTGGTCTCCCGACGGGGCCCGGCTCGCCTTCGTCTCCCGCCGGGGCGATCACAGCTTCGTCGGGGTCTTCGACCCGAAGGCGAAGACGATCCGGTATCTCGACCCGAGCGTGGACCTGGACAGCGATCCGGTCTGGTCACCCGACGGAAAGCGGATCGTCTTCCTGCGGATTCCCTACTCTTCCGCGGTGCGCGAGATCCTGCGGCCACACCGCGAAGCGCTTCCCTGGTCCATTCGTGTGGCGGACGCCGCCACCGGGAAGGCGGACGCCGTGTTCCGGGCCGACGCCGGAAGGGGCAGCGCGTACCGGGAGATCGTCGCGGCAGACCAGCTCTTCTGGACGGTCGGCGACCGCATCGTCTTTGCCTGGGAGAAGGACGGCTGGACGCACCTCTATTCGGTGCCCGTGGACGGTGGCGCAGCGGTCCTGCTCACGCCCGGCTCCTTCGAGGTCGAGGAAGTCGGCCTCTCGGCCGACCGAAAGACCGTCCTCTATACCTCGAACCAGGACGACATCGAGCGCCGGCACCTTTGGAGCATTCCGGCGGCAGGGGGAAAGCCCATCGCCTTGACGCGCGGCGACGGAAACGAGTGGTCTCCGGTCGCGATCTCCGACGGAAAGGGAATCGCGTACATTCGGGCCGGCGCCCGGCGGCATCCCTCGCCGGTGCTGCGCGCCGAAGGCGGGCAGGATCGCGAGCTGGCGCCCGGATCGGTCCCCCCGGAGTTTCCGGAGTCCGCTCTCGTCGTACCCCAAACGGTGACCTTCCCGGCGACCGACGGCCTGACGATCCACGCCCAGCTTTTTCTGCCTCCGGGCGCGAAGGCCGGCGACCGCCGACCCGCCGTGGCCTTCTTCCACGGAGGCTCGCAGCGCCAGATGCTGCCGGGCTGGCACTACATGTATTACTACCGCAACGCATACGGCTTCAACCAGTACCTTGCCAGCCGCGGGTTCGTCGTGCTCTCGGTCAACTACCGCAGCGGCATTGCCTACGGCATGGAGTTTCGGGAGGCCACCGACTACGGCGCCACGGGCGCCTCGGAGTTCCGCGACGTGGCCGGGGCCGGGCTCTACCTGCGGGGGCGGCCCGAAGTGGACCCGGCCCGCATCGGCCTCTGGGGCGGCTCCTACGGCGGCTACCTCACCGCCATGGGCCTCGCCCGCGCCTCGGATCTCTTCGCGGCCGGCGTCGACCTGCACGGCGTACACAACTGGGGCGACTGGTTCCGGGTGGAGCTCGGAGAGGATGATCGTGGCAAGCTCGAGGCGGCGCGCATCGCCTTCGAGTCCTCGCCCATCGCGGACGTGAAGACCTGGCGCTCGCCGGTTCTGCTGATCCACGGCGACGACGACCGCAACGTCGCCTTCCAGCAGACCGTGGACCTGGCCGAGGCGCTGCGTGCCCGGGGCGTGACGATCGAGCAGCTCATCTTTCCCGACGAGATTCACGACTTCCTCCTCTACGAGCACTGGATCGAGGCGTACCGAGCGGCGACCGACTTCCTGGAGCGAAACCTGAAGAAGTGAGCCCCGAGAAGGGACGGGTCGTCTACGCGAGCGGCAGGGGGCGCATCTGCCCGAAATGCGGCTGGCCGGCGACCGATTGCCATTGTGCGTCGTCGCTTGGGCCTGCCGACGCACCCGTTCCGGAAAAGGTCACGGCGAAGCTGCGGCTCGAGAACCGCTCCTCCGGCAAGAGCGTCACGATCGTCGACGGTCTGCCGAAGAACGAGCCGTTTCTCGAGTCTCTCGTGAAGGAGCTCAAGACATCGTGCGGCACGGGAGGGCACGCCGGAGACGGCTGGATCGAGCTCCAGGGCGATCAGCGCGAGCGGCTGCCGGGCCTGCTCGCCAGGAGAGGCATCACGACGAAGGGATGAGACGGCGGCAGAGGGCGCCGGGAAGCTACTTCGGAGCCGCGAAGGACTGGTTCGGAAAGGGATTCGTCGCGGGGCGCTGCACGACGTTGAAGCCGTGGTCGGAGGCCTGGTGGCACGCGTTGCACCCGTCGGTCAGCGTGTCGTAGGCCTCGGCGAAGGCGCGCGGATCCTTCTTCGCGATCGCGTCGCCCACCCTCTCGAGCGGCTCCTTCACGATCGACTCGATGGCCTGATCGATCGGGACCGGAACGTCCTTCTGCGTCGGATGAAGGCGTGCCGCCTGGGCGAACCCCTCCTTCAGCTCGTCGAGCTCGTAGCCTGCGAGCGGCCAGTTGCCCGCCCTTCCCGCAAGCCAGAGCTTGGTATGGCGCATCTGCTGAAAGGCCATCAGCTCGCCCAGCCCCGGCACGTACACGGGCGCCGACGTCGGGACCGGCGCGGGAGTCGCGGCGGCCGAGCGGGACGGTTCCACGGAAACCCGGCGGCAGGCGAGGATCGGGACCATCAGCGCGACGGCCGCGACGGTCCCGGGCTTCATGGCCCGATCATATTCGGTCGGGCGCGTTTGCTTTTCGCGCCGCGATATGACAGTCTGCCCCGGCTCGCAGGCGCCGAAAGCAGGATACGCCGGCTCCGCGGGATCCCCGAACGTAGGCCTCGCCGGCGATTCCTCCGTTCCCGAAAAGAAGACAGCCGGATGAAATGACAGCGGCCGCCGGTCTGTCCGGCGAAACCGCGGAAAGACTCGATTCGCATGCCTTTTTCCAATTTCGGACTCCACCCGGATCTGCTGCGCGGCGTCAAGGAGATGGGATTCACCCGTCCCACACCCATCCAGCAGGACTCGATGCCCCCTGCGCTCGAAGGCAGGGACGTGCTCGCCTGCGCCATGACCGGCAGCGGGAAGACCGCGGCCTTCATCCTCCCGATCTTGAACCGCCTCATGGGCAAGAAGCGGGGCGTGACGCGCGCCCTCGTGCTGACCCCCACGCGGGAGCTCGCCGCGCAGATCGACGAGCACACGCGCGAGCTCGCCGTGCACACGCCTCTCTCCTCGGCGGCGGTCTTCGGCGGCGTCGGGATGGGCCCGCAGGAGCATGCCTTCCGCAAGGGCGTCGACGTCCTGATCGCGACGCCGGGCCGCCTGCTCGACCACTTCCGCTTCCCGTACGCGAAGCTCGAAGGGCTCGAAGTCCTCGTCCTCGACGAGGCCGACCGGATGCTCGACATGGGATTCCTGCCCGACATCCGCAGGGTCCTGAAGCACCTCCCCCCGCGGCGCCAGACTCTTTTCTTCTCGGCCACCATGCCCCCTCCGATCGTCCAGCTCACGCGAGAGATGCTCAAGAATCCCTTCACCGTCAACCTCGAGCGCGCGGCCGCTCCGGCCGTCGGCATCACTCAGGCGGTTTATCCCGTCGCGCAGAATCTCAAGGCGCCGCTTCTGATGGAGCTTCTGCGCCGCGGGGAGATCGGCAACGTCCTCGTCTTCACGCGCACGAAGCACCGCGCCAACCGGCTGGCGGAGACGCTCTCGAGGCATGGCATCCCCTGCGAGCGGATCCACGGAAACCGCAGCCAGATGCAGCGCACCGCGGCGCTGGCCGGCTTCAAGGCCGGGAAGTTCAAGGTGCTCGTCGCGACGGACATCGCGGCCCGCGGAATCGACGTCGAGGCGCTCTCTCACGTCGTCAACTTCGACGTGCCCCACGTTCCCGAGGACTACATCCACCGCGTGGGCCGCACGGCGCGCGCCGAGATGACGGGAGATGCCTTCACGTTCGTTTCGCCCGAAGAGCAGACCGACCTTGCCCAGATCGAGCGGGCCATCGGAAAACGCCTCCCCCGCATCACCGTGCCGGGCTTCGATTACGCGAAGGCTCCTGCCGAGCGATTCGAGGTGCCCCTGGCCGAGCGGATCGCGGCGATCCGAGCCCGCAAGGCCGAGGAGCGGCGTCGCGCGAAGGAAAAGGCGGAGCGTCGCGGGACCCACGAGGCGTCCATGAAGGCGCGAGAGGAAGCGAGACGCTCCCGGCCGGCACATCCGCGCGGCCCGGCTGCGCCCCGGCACCGCGCGGCGCCGACGGCCCCGCGCTGGGGGCGGGGCTAGGAGAACCCGAGCTCAGGGCCTTCCGAGTCCGGGAAGACCGCCTGAAGCGGTCGCCCGTCATCCCGAGGAGTCCCCGACGAGGGATCCCGAGCTACCTCACCGACGATGCCGTCGATGCCGCCTTTCGGATCAGGGCCTTCCGAGTCCGGGATCCCTCGCTATCGCTCGGGATGAACACCGGGCCGCAGGCCCGGTGTTCATTTCCCGACCCCGCCTCCATAGACAGGCAGCATTCCGGCCGCGGCAATCGCGGGCCGGGGTTCTGCGGCGGGCATCGGGGGCACGACCGGCACGGTCTGGCCGGGCAGCACGGGCAGTGGCACGTTGCGGCCGCGCGCGTAAACGTCATGGCGTCCGTTCGACTTGTACCACTCGGCCAGTGTCGCGGTCTGAAACATCTCTTCGATGATCTTGCGCCAGCCGACTCCAGTGTTGTAGGCGCAGAAGGAGATCTCTCCCATCTGCGTCGCGTACGGGATGATGCACATTTCCGTACGGCGAAAGTCGTAGTTGAAGAGATCCTGGAACCACATCCCGCCGACGAAGAACACGCGCCACGGGTAGCGGTTCTTGCGCGCGAAGCCGAGGCGGCCTCCGGTGTGGCCATCCATGATCTGAATCACCTTCCAGGGCGAGAGCGACGCCGGGATGCCGTCCGGGCGCAGGTTCCGGAGAACCGCGAGACCCGTCTGCAGGGCGGTCCAGGCCTTCTTGCGCGCCGAGTCGGTGATCGACCGGATGTCCTGGAGCAGTCTGTCCACGTCGAGAAACGCCGGGACGGTGACCGCTTCCCGCGTCTTTTCCTCGACGAGCAGCATCGTCCCGATGCCGCAGTTGGGGTGGCACCCGCACTTGAAGGAGCCCCACTCCGACTCGAGACCGCCCAGCAGGTCCTTCAGGTCCGAGAAGGGCCCGGAGGCCGAGAGCGGATACCAGTCGCGCATGGGCTCGCCGATTCCGGCCTGCGCCTTGACATCGTGCGCCAGGTTCGAAAGTGTGTAGCGCTGGCGCCGTCGCGTCTCGTCGTCGATGTCCTCGTCCCGGCCCGTGAACGAAACCGGCTGGAAGGCAACGGCATTGATCTTACCGATGTTCTCGATCGCGAACTTCAGGATGTCCCCGACCTGATTGTTGTTGACGCTGTTGATGATCGTGGTGACCAGCGTGATGTCGACGCCGTACCTGTGGAGGTTCTCGATCGCCCGCAGCTTGACGTCGTAGAGGTTGCCCACCTTGCGGTGCTGGTTGTTCTCATTGCCGACACCGTCGAACTGCAGATAGGCGAAGCGCAGGCCCGCCTCGGCAGCTTCTCGGGCGAACGCCTCGTCCTGGGCAAAGCGCACGCCGTTGGTTGCGCACTGCACCGAAAAGTAGCCAAGCTCGCGCGCATAGCGGATCGCCGGGAG
Source organism: uncultured Acidobacteriota bacterium (assembly GCA_963801275.1). Classification (GTDB taxonomy): domain Bacteria; phylum Acidobacteriota; class Thermoanaerobaculia; order UBA5066; family Gp7-AA6; genus DATBFU01. Next base: position 1,987,156 of record CAWDEF010000001.1, read on the forward strand.
GAAATGGGGCGAGAGGGTCGGCTCACCGCCGGAGAACTGAACCGAGAGCTGGCGCCGCGGCTTGATCGAAGCGGCGTCGTCCATCAGCTTCTTGACGTCTTCCCACTCGAGCTCGTGGACGTACCCGACCTGATTGGCGTCCATGAAACAGGGGTTGCACATCATGTTGCAGCGGTTGGTCAGATCGATCGTCAGCACCGCACCGCGGCCGTACTTGATCGAGGAGGTGCCGTGCTCGTGCAGGCCGTCCTTGGGGATGGCGAAGTCGCGTCCCGGGTAGAGGGACTCGAGCCTCCGGAAGAAGCTGGGGTCCGTTGAAAGCACGTCCTCAAAGTGGCCGTGTTTGGGGCAATCCTTCACCATTCGGATCTGGTTCTCTTCCTCGACGATGCGCGCCTTGATTTCCCCGGGATTGCCGTCGACCAGGACCTTCCAGTCGGCCTTCCCCGACAGGATCTCCTCCCGGACTTCGGAAACGCAGCGGGGGCAGAGCGAATCGGTCTCGCGCGGAAAGCCGAGCGTGGGAAACGTCCGCTCGCGCTGCTTGAGCAGGGGCGCCGGCGCCCAGCGGGGTTGAAAACGGCGCTCCGGGAAAAAGGCGTCGACGGCCCGCGTCGCCTTCCAAAGAGCGTCGGCCGCCTTCTGCACGCCCGAATAAATCGTCTTTCGCATGTCTCTCGTTCCCGGTCCGGGACTGGGACCCGTCTCTCCGTCTTTAGCGGGTCTCCCCGCGAGTAATTTTTTCAATTCTATCCGAAATTCGAGGCCCCCTGGCTTTCGTCTTGACATCCGGGCGGGACGACGCAAATCGCTCGACCGAGAACGGTTCGAGGTGCCGGGTCGGGGCTCCCATGATCCGCTCGGCGACGAGCGCCGCCGTGATGGGCGCAAGGAGGATCCCATTGCGAAAATAGCCGGCCGCAAAGAAAAGGCGGTCGATTCCGCACCCGCCGAGAATGGGAAGACCGTCCGGAGTGCCGGGGCGAAGCCCGGCCCAGGCGGTCACGAAGCGCCCCGCGCGAACCAGGGGGAGGACTCGGGCCGCCGCCTCGAGCAGCGTCTGGACGGCTCCCGCCGTGACCGCCTTTTGAAAACCCACGCGTTCGAGCGTCGAACCGACGAGCACCCGGCCGTTGCCATGCGGGGCGAGGTACACGGCCTCCGATTGCAGAACGGCGCGCGGGGCTTCCGGCTCGAGGGCGAGCTCGACGATCTGTCCGCGAACAGGCTCGACGGGAATGGCAAGGGGAAGACTGCGGTCGAATCCGGCCCAGGCTCCCGCCGCGTCGACGACGCAGCCGGCCTCCAGGAATCCACGGTCGGTCTCGACACCCAGACAACGGCCTCCTTCAACGACGAGGCGGCGGGCCGGCGTCTGCGTTCGGATGTCGACACCGCGACTCGCAGCCGAAGCCGCGAGGGCCCCCATGAGGCGGCGGGGATCGACGACGCCCTCCTCGGGAAAGAACACTCCCGCCCGCGCCTCGGCCGAGAGACCCGCTCCCGACCGCTCCGCGAGAGTGCCCGGTTCCACCCACTCGATCGGCAGCCCGCGCTCGCGCTGCCAGAGAAAATCGCGCAGGCGCGCCTCTTCCTCGGCGTCGAAGGCGCACTTCAGCAGGCCGGTGCAGCGAAAACCCACGGACAGGCTGGTCTCCTCTTCGAGTCCCTGGACCCAATCCCGGTAGAGGCGTCGGCTCGAAAGCAGGAGGTCGAACAAGGGTCCGGGGCGGGGACAGTCCGACTGCGGCGAGAGAAGTCCGGCGGCCGCGGCGGAGGCCTCCTGTCCCGTCTCTCCCCTTTCGAGCAGGAGGACCCGCAGGCCGCGGCCCGCGAGCTCGCGCGCGAGGGCGCAGCCGGCGACCCCGCCCCCGACGACCAGGACGTCGGGCCGGGATCCGGTGCCCGCCGCCGCCTCGCGCTCGCGCCCCCGCACGGCCGGATCTTACCCTCGGCACCCCGTGTTATATGGTGATTTCGATTCTCGGAAAGGAGCCCGAATTGCGAAGAATGACCGCGTTGACCACCTCGCTCCTGTGCGCTGCCGCGTTGCTGGTTACGGCCGCGAGCGTCGCGCAAACGGCGAAGAAGGGGAAGAAGAAGATGACGCCCGCGCCCCGCGACTACGCCAACACTCTGGCGACTCTCCAAACGGACATGGGAGACATCACGATCAAGTTCTTCTACGACAAGGCGCCCAAGCACGTCGAGAACTTCATCGACCTTTCCGCCAAGGGCTTCTATGACGGGACGATGTTCCACCGGGTCATCCCGGGCTTCATGATCCAGGGAGGCGACCCGTTTACGAAGAACCCCGAGGACCCGGCGCACCAGTACGGTACGGGAGGCAACGGCAACAGCCGGCTGAAGGCCGAGTTCAACGACGTGTCGCACAAGCGCGGCGTCGTCTCGATGGCGCGCGCCTCGGATCCGAACTCCGCCTCGTCTCAATTCTTCATCGTGGTCAAGGACTCGCCTTTTCTCGACGGCCAGTACTCGGCTTTCGGCGAGGTCGTCTCGGGAATGGACGTCGCCGACAAGATCGCCAACGTACCGCGCGACCCGAAGAACGACCGACCGAACTCCCCCGTGCGGATCAAGAAGGTCGTGTTGACCGAGGCGAAGGGCTGAACCAATCGCGTGGCCGCCGCCCGACGGCGAGCGGCTTCCCGGCGGGCTTCGAAGGCCTCGAGAGTCTTGCGCGGGCAGACGGATTCGAGCCGGAGGCAATCGAGATTGCGGTTCTGCCGGGCGACGTCGGCCGCCGGCGTTACGCACGCCTGCGCCTGCCCGGCGGCCGAAGCGTCCTCGGAGTCGTCTATCCGCCGGAGGAAGGGGACGCCCGGCGCCGCTGGATGCAAGCGCGTGGCGCGCTCGAGGGATGCCTGCGCGTGCCGCGCGTCTTCGCCGACGACCCGGATGGCTGCCAGCTCATCGAAGACTTCGGCCCCGAGGACCTGGCGGCGCACCTCGCCGCGAGCCCGGGTTCGCGTTCGAAGGGTCTGGAGGCCGCGATCGATGCCGCCGCCGCGATCGCGGGTCTTCCGGATCCTCGGATCAACCCGCCGTTCGACTTCACGCTTTTCCGGCGCGAGCTCGATCTCGCCCGGGAGGCGGTTTTCGACTTGTACCTCCAGCGCCCGCTCGCCGCGCCCGAGCGGGAAATCCATGACCGGTGGGCGGACGTGCTCTGCCGCGAAATTCTCGAGCACCCTCGCGCCCTGTGCCACCGCGACTTCCACGGCAACAATCTCTTTCCGCTCGAGGGCCGGGTCGCGGCCATCGACTTCCAGGACTTGCGGACCGGCCCCGACACGTACGACGTCGCATCGCTGCTCTGGGAAAGAACGACGCTCGACTGGATGACGCCGGAGCTCGCAGAGGACATGATCGGGCGTTCTGCCCGCCTTCTTCGCCTCGATTTCGCGCCGCTCAAGCAGCGTCTTAAACGAGTGCTCCTCCAGCGAGCCTGGAAGGTCTGCGGCACGTTCGCCAGGACTGTCGCACAGGGCCGCGGCGAGGCCTACCGCCGGTATCTCCCCGGCGAGATAGGGCTGGTCGGCCGTCTCCTGGGAGGGTCCGAGGCCGACCTCGAGTTCCGGCGCCTGTTCGAGGCCCGCCTGGCCCCTCTGTTAAGCTAAGCCCTTCAAGGAGAACGCTATGTTTGGCTCACTGGGCGTGCCGGAGCTTCTGATCCTCCTTCTGATCGTCATCATCATCTTCGGCGCCGGCAAGCTTCCGCAGCTCGGCAAGGGGCTGGGCGAAGGGATCCGCAACTTCAAAGATTCGGTCAAGACCGGCGAGGAGCCCAAGGACAAGCCTCCGAAGGCCTAGGCGGGCTCTCGCGCCCGAGAGTCATGTCTCGCAGGGCCTTCTCGCAGAGGCGCGGGGACGCGCCGCGCGGCTCGCAACCTGCCGAGGACGGGATCCCTCGCCATCGCTCGGGATGACATCCCGCCCGATCGCGGGAGAAGTCACTTCTTCTTCGTGATGTCGGGGGAAACGCGGCGGTGCTCGCGCGGCAGGCGGATACTCAAGATCCCGACTTTGTTGCGCAGCGTGTTCCGGTGGATTCCGAGAGAGTGCGCGGCGCGTCCGAGATTTCCCGACGACCGCTTGACCGCTCCCACGATGTATTTCTTCTCGAATTCCTTCTTGGCCAGGTCGAGCGAAATTCCGTGAGCCAGAAGCTCGTCGATGATCTGCTGGAGTTGGCCATCGAGATTCACGTTCCTCCCCCCCCGCAAGAAAAAAGAATCGAAGTGGAAGGCGCGCATCTTAGCAAAGCCGGAGGGGAACGGGTAGCGAGAGACGAAGCGGAACTTCCTGGCGAGGAGCGAAAGTTTTCGTGCCAACGCTCGGTACACGATGGGCACGCGATGGAAGCGACCCGGTGAGCAAAAAAAAAGAGGCGGCCAGGCCGCCTCCCCGAATAAATTTCGCCGCGAGAGCTATTTCACTTCGACCTCGTCGCCCACCTCGATCAGCTGATAGGAGTCGGTGATGCGCCCGATGGCCCAGCGGTCTCCCACGGCGAGCACGCCGATCTCTCCAAGGTAGGTGCGCGGAATCTCCACGCCAGGCGGCGGCGGCAGCGTGACCCAGTAGGTGCCCTGAGGCCGGATCCCGTATTCCCGCCCGGTCGAGTACCGGTAGATCGTCAGGAAGTCTCCCGGCTCTAGACCGTTGGCGACTCCGAGATCGATGATGACGTCATCGTCCTGACCCAGGGCCACGAGGCCGTCGCGCGAGTACACGATGCGCCCCCGGGGCTTGCCCGACGGCGGGTCTCCCGCCACGGCGGGGGGCGTCTTGCGGGCCAGGGGAATCGGGATCGGCTCGAACTTCTTGAGATACGCGCCGATCGGGATATCGGTGCACGCATCGGTCACGCGGAAGATCGCCGACCGGGGGCCGATCGAGTGCACGATCCCGCGTCCCCGGTACTTGTAGAAGCGGCCGAGGTCCCTGCCCGTCATCGGGCTGAGCACGTCCTGCTCGGGCGTCACGATCCAGTACTCGTCGCCGGGCCTCAACCCCCGGTCTGCACCGGCGTTCAGGTACAGAAAATCCGGCGTCGCGAAGTCCAGTTGCTCGGCCACCAATTGGGCGCCCGTAACCTCGGCGGTGAAGGGCTCGGAGGAACCCCCCAGGTACCCGAAGCAGTACAGGTCGCTCTCGTAGCCGAGGGGACGGGGAGCGGTCTGCAGGCTTCCCGGGTGGAGCTCCTCCGTTCGGGCCAGAGCGTCGGCCACGTCCGGCTGGGCGGGAGGTGTCTGCGCCCAAAGCAGCGAGGAAGGGGCGAGCGCCAAAGCCATGGCCAGCATGCGACGGCGAGGGAGACGCATGGCGACTCCTTAAAAAAATTCGGCGAAAAAAGCCTTGCGCTTTAATTTAGGCGGTTTCGAGGCGTCTGTCAAACGGGATGGCTGCGGAAGGGCGCGTCGGGGACCGAGCAAAGTCTTTCTTTTCAGTTCTTCGCGGCCTGGGGCGCTGCCGGCTTTTCCGCTTCCTTTTCCCCCGGGGCGGGCACGGGGAGCTTCAGCTTCTTCATGCGGTTTCGCGCTTTCTTCGCGTAGCGGCTCTGGGGATACTCCTCGATCAGGCGGGAGTAAAAGCGCCCGGCCTCCTCGTTCCTGCCGAGTCGTGTCAGCGTTCGGCCCTGATAGTAGAAAAGCTTGTCCTTGGCACCGTAGTCGGGAAACCGCTCCTCGATCCCGTTGAACCGCCCCATGGCCGAGATGAGCGAGCCCTTGCGCATGTAGAAGTAGCCGACGCCGAATTCGTGCTCGGCCAGAAGGTCCAGAAGCTGACGGACCCGCTCGCGGGCCGCGCCGGCGTAGCCGGAATCCGGATATTCGCGGATCAAGGCCTGGTACTGCTGGATCGCCTCCTTCGTGGAGGTCTGGTCGCGGTCCGGCGTCTCGTGCTCCTTGTCCGAGCAGTACGCGTACTGATACCGGGCATAGTCGCGCCGGGGGGCGTCCGGATAGCGGTTCAGGTAGTCGCGGTACCGGTAGCGGGCTTCGGTGTAGTTGGCCGTGCCTCCCTGCTTGACGTAGGAGTCGGCCACGAGCAGCAGGGCCTCCCGGCCCAGGGGATCGTTCGGGTATGTCTCGAAGACGTAGGTCAGGTACTTTCGGCCCTGCTCATACTTTTTCTTCTCGACGAGGGTCTTCCCCTTCTCGAAAAGGGCCTCCTTGGGGGTGGAGAGCAGCTCCTGCGTCAACTTGTCGGGCTTCTTGGAACCGCTGCTCGAGCATCCAGGAAGAATGAGCAGAGCCGCCGACACGGCGAGAATCGCGATCTCGCGGCGCGCCCGCGTTTCCCTTGTCCAACCGGTTCGGCTCAAACCCTCACTCCTTCGGCCGCTGCCTTCAGCCGCGCAATGGCGGCCCGCGGATCGGGCTCTCCATAAATCGCGCTTCCGGCCACCAGAATTTCCGCGCCGGCCGCCACGACTGCGGCGGCGTTTCCGGCCCCCACGCCGCCATCCACCTCGATCGGGACCCGCACGCCCGCCTCGCGGGCCCGGACCTGGAGCCGCCGAATCTTTTCCAGACTCGAGGGAATGAAGGCTTGTCCTCCCCACCCCGGGTTGACCGACATGACGACCGCATAGTCCAGATCGGGCCACGAGGCATCCAGCGCCTCGGCCGGAGTCGCCGGGTTGATCACGGCTCCGGCGTTCGCGCCGCCCTCCCGGATCCGATCCAGGCAGCGCTGGAGGTGGCGGGTGGCTTCCACGTGCACCGAGATCCAGTCGGCTCCGGCCTCGAGATACTGAGTCAGAGTCGCCTCGGGCCGCTCGATCATCAGGTGCACGTCGAGCGGCAGCCGCGTTGCACGCCTCAGCGCCGCGACCACGGGAGGTCCTATGGTGAGGTTCGGCACGAAGTGCCCGTCCATGACGTCCACGTGCACCAGGTCCGCACCGCCCTCCTCGGCCATTTGAAGCGCGTCGGCGAGTCTCGCGAAGTCCGCCGAGAGCAGCGAGGGTGCGATCCGAACGCTCACCGCGGCGCTCCCGGGCGCGCGACCTCCGCCGGCCGCGAAACCGTCAGCGAAACGACCTCGCGGCTGGAAAGCGGATAGCCGAACGGCGGGAAATGCTTGAGAATCGTGTTCGGCGCCACGCCTTCATAAGTCTCGTAGCGAGCGCTGCCCACCCGGAAGCCGAACGTCTCCAGCCGGGCCCTCATCTTGTCGGCGTCCTGGCCGACCAGATCCGGCATGACGAAACGGGTCTCGGGAAGTCCGCGATTGGTCAGAACGGCGACGGCGACGTTGCGGGCCACAACCGTGTCCGGTTCCGGATCCTGCGCCACGATTCCGACGCGGGCCAGCGCGTCCCGGTACCACGAGGTCGATCCCAGGGTGAGCGTTTCCTCGGCGAGCTTCAGTGCCGCGGCCCGGGGCGCGAGGCCCGCCAGATCCGGAACCCGCAGCTCGCGGGGACCGAGCGAAAGGACCACGCGGACGGCCTGTGAGGGCTTCGCGAGAGAGCCGCCTTCGGGCTGCTGGAGCAGAACGCGGCCCCGCGGAATCTTGTCGTCGTTGCGCGCCCGGCCCGACTGCTCTTCCAGCCTCAGCCCGGCCTGCTGGGCGGCGCCGATGGCTTCCGGCATCGACTTGCCCACCAGATCCGGCACGGTGACCGACCTTCCGACGATGGACCTCCGGAAGGCGATCCAGGCTCCCGCCAGAAAGATCGCGATCAGCAGTAGCCCGTAGCCCGCCCGGAAGAGAGCGCGTCGCACGGGCCAAAGCTAACACGGCCAGCAGGATGGCCGCGGGGGCCGGCTCTGTTTGACAGGCGCCGGGGGCTTCTGCGACCTTTAGTGCCCATGGCGGAGCAGGACACCGAGGCGCCCGCGGGGTTCGCCGACCCCCGTTTCAAGCGGGTCGACTTGCACTGCCACTCCGTCTACTCCACGTTCAAGTACTTCCGCATCGCCAACACCCGCGACTCCTACAACCGGCCCGAGGAGGTTTATCGCGTCGCCAAGGAGCGGGGGATGGACTACGTGACCATCACCGACCACGACTCGATCGACGGATGCCTGTACTTGCTCAACCGGAATCCCGACCTGACCGATTTCTTCATCTCCGAGGAGATCGAGACCTGGTTCCCCGACACGCGGCAGCGCATCCACGTGAACGTCTTCGACATCACGGAGCGGCAGCACGGCGAGATCCAGCGGCTGCGCCGCGACATCTACGACCTCCACGCCTACCTGCGCGAGGAGCGGATCATCGCTTCGGCCAACCACATGTTCCAGAACTACCGGATGCGCAACTCCCCGCGGCGTTACTTCGAGGAAATGCTGCGGATGTTCGACGTCTTCGAGGTCAAGAACGGGGCGATGGCCTCCCAGCACAATCGCCTCGTGGAAGACCTGATGACGGTCGTCCGGGAAAAGCGCGGCGACGTATCCCTTGTGGCCGGATCGGACGCGCACACCCTCGGCCCGCTCGCCCTCGTTTACACGGTCGCCGAGGCCTCGAGCGTCACGGAGTTTCTGGAAAAGGTGCGCTCGGGGGAGTGCTTCGTCTGGGGCAGCGAAATGGGGTTCCGGGTTCTGCTCTCGGACGTCTACCGAATGGTGTTCCGCTACTACGGCAGCGTGCTCGACCTGCGCAATCCCGAGTTCACGCGAGGGGAGAAGGCGCGGCACCTCGCCCTGGCGGCCATGGGCGCTCCTTTCTCCGCGGCCGGGGTCCCGCTCGCTATCACCTCGCTCAACTACCTGAAGCAGATTTTCGTTTCGCGGCGTGTCGGTCAGGAGCTCATGGAGCATCTGGACGAGGAGCGCAAACCCTCCTGATTGGCTCAAGACGGCCGGTCCTCCCCGCCGGCCGGGCGAGCCCGGACGTATAGTCGGAGGCATGCGCGCCTCGCACGGCTGGGCCGAGGTCGACGCCGCGCGGAAGCGAGAGCTCATCCGGGCGATCACCTCGGGCAAGGCGACCGCCGGGCCGTCCCACGCCGAGCTCGACATCACCGACCGCTGCAACGTCGCCTGCTACTTCTGCAACCAGCAGGATGTTCGGACAAAGGAGCAGATCTCCCTGCCGCACCTGGTGCGGCTGATCGACGACATCGCCGCCGCGGGGGTCCGGTCCGTCCGCCTTTCCGGAGGTGGGGATCCCCTGTTCCACAGCGCGGTCCTGGAGGTTCTCGACCACCTCCACCGCCGGAGAATCGTCATCGACAACCTGACGACCAACGGCGTCCTTCTCGGAACGGAGGTGGCGCGGCGGCTGGTGGAGCACGGGGCCCGCGAGGTGATCTTTTCGCTCAATGCGGTGGACCGCGTGGACTATCACCGCATGATGCAGGCGCAGCCTCGGACTTTCGACCGGGTCGTCGAGAGTGTCCAGGGACTCGTGCGAGCGCGCGGGAAAGCGCCGGGGCCGGTCATCGTCATCCAGTTCCTCCTCGACCGGAAGAACTTCACGGACCTTCCCCGGATGTATGCCCTCGGACGCTCGCTCGGAGCCGACCGGATCGCAGTCTCGCTCGTCCTCGACGTGCCGCGCGAGCGCATCGGGCCCGATCTCCTGCTCAAGCCTGAAGATGGCGAGGCACTGCGCCCCGCGCTCGAGGAAGTCCTGCTCGCCGACCGCGAGGCTCGCCTGCTCGAGATCTTTCTTCCCATCGCCGAATGGAACCTGGCGATCGACCAGATCAAGCAGCGGCTCGGCTACGGAAGCGATCGCTACCCCGTGACGACCGCTCCCTCGTTCGAAGAGAAGAACGGCCACTGCTTCTTCGGCTGGTACACGGCCACGATCCGCGGTAACGGAGATCTCTATCCCTGCTGCCTGCTGATGTCGCCGGACTACCAGCCGCTCGGCAACGCGACCGAGGGTCGCTTCGAGGATCACTGGAAGGGGCCACGGTTCTCACGCCTGCGCCAGGAGCAACGCGAGGTGTTCCTCGCGGGCGAGAACGCGGCCTTCGACCCCGCGCACCACCGGGTCTTGAAGCGCCAGTGCATCGAGCCCGGGCTCTGCTGGCTCAAGAACATGTACTTCCGGGCCGATGAAGCGTTCTACAAGAACCTCGGCCGCGCGATGGAAAAAGCGCGCCGGCGGGAACGGCGCAAGCAACGACTGATCGCCCTGGCCCTGCGGCTGCGCGGCGCGGCCGATCGTGCCTTCGGCAAGGCCGTCTCCCCGCGCTGAACCGGTCGCTCGAATGAGGCGAGAGGCGGCACCGCTCGTTGGCGCGGCACTGCTTGCCGCGGTGGCATTCGCCCGTCTGCCGGCGCCCCGCGCGCTCCTGCATCCGCCCGCCACACCTTTCGACCGGACACGGGATCCGGGTGCCGGCCCGACCCTCGTCCTCATGACGCAGGCTGCCGCTCTCATCCCTCGCGGAGCGTCCGTCGCGGTGCGCGCCGCCTCCGGAAGCGACACGGAATCGGCCTACTGCGGACAGATCGCCGCCGGCCTCCTGCCGGGCCGGCGGATCCTTCCGACCGGTGCCGATTCCGTCGCCAGGTACCTGGTCGTGGCGGGCGAGAACCCACCGGAGCAGGACCGCGGCCGCCTTCTCTTGACCACGCCACAGGGAGCGGTCTGGGAGCTCCTGCCGTGAGCCCCGGACTCGTCTGGCTCGCGACCCCAGCGGCCTTCTGCCTGCTCGGCGCGCCCCTGCTCTCCCACCCAGCCTACCGCTGTTTCTCGACACCAGCCCGCGCGGTGCTGTCCGGAACAGTCGCAGCGGCGACACTCTCCTTCCTGATGACGCTCGCCGCACTCGCAGGCCTGCCCTGGTCGGTTCCGCCCCTGACCCTGACGACACTGGCGGTTTGCTGGGCCCTTCGCGTGTTCCTGCGAAAGGAAGCATCTGCCTCTCCGCCGCCCGGCGACGTCGTTATGCCCGGAGCCTTTCTCTCGGCCGCTGCGGTGGCCGCTTCCCTCCTCGCGACCCTCTCGGGCGCCGCCGGATCCTCGGACATGCTCCTGTTCTGGGGACCGAAGGCGCAGGCGTTCGCAGAAGCCCGCACAATCGATGCCGCCTTTCTGACGAGTCCGGCGGCGGCCCTGATGCATCCCTATTACCCGCCCCTCGTCCCGAACCTCGAGGCGTTTGCCACGATGCTCGCCGGACGGTTCCCGTGGAGCGCGGCCACCCTGACCTTCCCCCTCCTGCTCGGGGCGCTCGCCCTCTGCCTGCCCTCGCTCCTTCGCTCGGCCGATCGCCCCTTCGCCCCCGGCGCGGTGTCCGCCCTCGTCGTTTCTTCTCTTGCGCTTCTCGGAGCCGAGGCGGACATCGCTGGAAACGGGGATGCCCCGCTCTGGCTCTTCGAGATCCTGGGAATCGCTCTCCTGCTCGCCCCGCCGCCGATCGATACCGCGAGACTCCTGCTGGCGGGAATCCTGTTCGCGGGAGCGGCGACGGCGAAGGTCGAAGGGTTGCCGTTCGTTCTGGCGGCGGTCCTCTTCTTCATCGTCTCTCGCCGGCGAAAAGGCGCGGCGCCGCGGCAGGCAGCGCTTCTGATCGCTCCAGCCCTTCTCGCCCTCGGCGCCTGGCTCGCCTTCGGGCTGTCGCGGCAGGTTTTCCGGGCCTACGGCGAATACGGAAGCTTCCTCGACGCGCGGTGGGGTCGGCTGCCCGTCGTGCTCGTCGGGATCGCGAGGAGCCTCTGGGCCTCCGGCTTCGCCCTGCCCTGGATTGTTCCCCTCGCGGTGCTTCTCGCCGCCCGCGCGAGGCCCCGCGGCCTGACGCTTGCCGTGGCCGGAGCGCTCGCCCTCTTTCTGACCGCGACCTACATACTCCCGGTCCCGGATCCCCGCCCCTGGATTCAATGGTCCGCGCCGCGAACCCTCTTTCCGATCGCGGTGCTTCTGGCGCTCTCGGCCGCCGGCCCGTCCGCCCTCGGTCGCGCCAGCAGCGCAGCCGCCACGAGCAGCGAGACGCCCGAGATCCACAGCCCTCCGACGAAAGACGCAGGCCGGTAGCGCAGAACGGCCCGGTGGCGGCCGGGCGGCACCTCGAATGCGAGAAAGGCCCGATTGTAGGTGCGCAGCGGCGCCCGAGATCCGCCAATCGAAAGCGTCCATCCAGGCCAGGCCGTGACCGAAGTCGCGATCACCGCGGGAGCCTTTGCGTCGACCGAGAGCTCGAGGTCCGCACCCGTGTATCGGGCTACCGAGACGGTCGCGCGACCGTTTTCGGTCACACCAACCGTATCTGCCGCCAGAACGCCCTGCGATGCGAAGTCCGACAGAGACAACAGCCGTTCTCGCTGCGCGGCCGCGTCGACCTCCCGGTAGATGCGGCGTGGAACGAAGGCCCGCGGAAGCGCGTGCGGATTCTCGATGAGCCGCCCGCCGGGATCTTCCGCGACAACCTTCCAGCCATCCGGGGGCCGCTCGCTCGACCCGATCAGCGCATACCGGACGTTCAAGAACGAGAGGAAGGGCTTGCCCGCGTCGTCGACCCGGTTGAACCACACGGGCTGCCGAACGCACCAGAGGGGGAACGTCTCGACGAGCGCCGCCATGGTGGTCATCTCGTAGCCGCGCACGTCCTCGAGGCCGTAGAGCGCGGAGGCTCCGGGCACGAGCTCGAAGCCCGTGCCCACGATCCGGAAGGGCTCGCGACGGTCGATCGCATCGAGCAAGCCGAGATGCGGATAGAAGGCCGTAGCCGGATAGGTCGGATGGACCGTCCGCCCCTCGAGGCCACGTGTCACGATGACCAGAGCGAGAAGGATGGCCACGGCAGCAAAGCTCCCGCGCCTGCGAGTGCCCCACACGACCGCTCCGGCCGCCGCGAGCGGGAGGACTTGCAAGAGGATCCGGCCGGTCAGGAAGGCTCGGGACATGCCGAACTCCAGAAGGCGGGGCGCGCGCAAGGCGGAGAGAAGGAGAACCAAGGCCAGAAGGCCGACCGCGGCCGCCAGAAACCGGCTTGCTCCCCTGCCCTGCCGCAACTCTTCGGCACCAAAGGCCGCCAGGGCGCAGACTCCGAATGCTGCGAGAAAGACGAGCCGGTGGTTGAGCGAGAGCGAGAAGAGCGGGAGCGCCGAGACCGCGGACGAAACCGGCGGCATGCCGACGAAGAGAGACAGGCCGAGCGCGATGAATGCGAGGAGGAGCCAGCGTTCCCGCCGACGGGACAGAGCTCCGACCACGGCCAGGGCGAGCACGAGGGAGCCGGCGTATCCTCCCGCGGGACGCGCCCGATACGACTCGACGCGGCCTCGCCCGGACACGCCGAAGGCGTAGGGCACGAAAAACGTCAGAGAGTGCGCCGCGCGCCGGCCGAAATCGGCGGGCTCACGGGCCGCCCGGGAGATCTCGCTCCGGTCGCGAATCTCCTGTGTGCGCGGCAGGATCTCCAGAAACGGAAGGAGCGACACGGCCGAGAGGCCGAGAACCAGCGCCCCTGTGGCCACGGACAGCGCGACGGGCCGGCTCCGCCTGCCTTTGGGCAGGCGGAGAAGCTCCGTGACGAAGTAGATCCCCGCCGCCGCCACGGTATGCAGGAGGCTCTCGGGATGGCCGGCGGCAACCATCAGAAGGAGAGCGACTCCCGTCAGGGCGGACGACCTTCGACCGGGTTGGCGCGCCAGCCTGCGCAGGCCCAGCAGCAGCAACGGAAACGGTCCGATGGCGGGCGACTGCGGATGTCCCGCGAGAAAAACGAGAAAGTCGGAAAAGGCCCAGCCGGAGGCGCCGATTGCCGAGGCAAGGCCGCCGCATTCGAGCTCCCGGAAGAAGAGAAACGCGCAGAGAAGCGAGACGAGAAACCGCAGCGTCATGTCGAAGGTCCAGGCCTGCGGCAGCGGCAGGAGAAACCCGATCCAGGTCCCCGGCGAGAACGTGCTCGAGAGCTGCGCCGCCAGAAGCGGAGTTCCGGCCATCACGAACCGGTTCCAGAGTGGCCACCGTCTCTGCTTGACCGATTCGCGTACCGCCTTGCGCCAGGGAATTCCCTGGTACGCCACATCGGAAAGAAGCGGCGTCTGCGTTCGCGGGACACCGGCCTCCGTTCGGTGGGACGCGAAGGGCTCGCCCTCGTAGACGATGTCGATCGGCCCATAAATTCCCCCGGTCAAAAGCGCGCGACCCGTCAGAAGAAGAGGTGCCGAGGAGAGAAAGACGGCGACCACAACCGAGAGCCGGCGCACGCACCGGTGCGAGAGCCAGAGAAGCGCGGCCGCCGTCGCGAGGTAGAGGACGATCGGGCCCGGCACGATCCTCACGGCGACGCTAGGCCCGCGCGTCGCGAAACCGGGCCAGTCTGCGACGCGGCCAGGCGAAGAAGGCGATGGTCGAAAGAAGTGCGAGCCCCGAAACCCAGAGGCCTGTGACGAAGGAACGCGGCCAGTATCGGAGGACCGCCAGATGCCGCCCGGGCGGCACCTGAAAGGCGAGAAAGGCATGGTTGTAGGACAGGAGCGACGAGTCCTGCCCGTCCACGGAGAGCCGCCATCCGGCCCATCCCGTCACGGAAGTCGCAATCAGAGCAGATTGGCGGGCGTCGATGGAGATCTCCATCCGCTGCGCCGCGTAGGACTGGATTCGGACCTCGGCCGCGCCATTGTCCGACGCGGGCGCCGCCGGTGCGGATACGACGCCCTCGGCGGCGAAGTCGCGGATGCCGGCGAGCCGCTCGATCCGCCGCCCGGCATCCGGCTCGCGGACGAGGCGCCGGGGAACGAAGACCCGCGGCAGCGCGGCCGGATTCTCCAGGAGTCGTCCTCCTGCCCCCTCTGCCAGCACGCTCCAGCCGGCCGGCGGCTCGAAACGGTTCGGGGCGAGCACGTAGCGGACGTTCAAGAACGACAGGAACGGTTTCGTCGGATCATCGATGCGGTTGTACCAGACCGGCTGCGGCGCGCACCAGAGCGGGAAGGTGTCGACGAGCGGGGCCAACGTCATGGCGTCGTAGCCCCGCGCGTCCTCCAGGTCATAGAGCGCTGCGATGTTGGGTATGAACATCGTTCCGAGGGCCGCCATGCGCCAGGGTTCTCCCCGGGGAATTCGATCGAAGACAGGCAGGGGCGGGTAGAAGGCCCGGGCGGGCATCGTCGGGTAGAAGGAGCCCATTTCCAGATAGCGCTCTGCGATTAGAACGGCGAGGAGAAGGCCCGGCAGCGCCTTCCGCGCGCGCCGTCCGGAGACGGCCAGGGCGCTGAGTCCGAGAATGCCGAGGGGCACGGCCTGCATCAGTACCAGCGCCGCCCGCCGCGACGCAGACAGAGCGGCCAGATCGGGCAGGGCTTGCCGGTACACCAGGAGAATGCCGATCAGCGCTCCGCACGACGCCGCCGCGACAAGAACGCGGCGCCGACCCGCCGCGAAGTCCTCGAGACCGAAGGTGGCGAGTGCGCACACGGCAAAGGCGCCCCAGGCAGCCATGTACTCGTTTATGGCGAGATCGAAGAGCGGGAGTCGGCAAATGACGTCGTTGACGACGGGAAAGCGCGCCCATGCCGCCAGACCGAGCCCTCCTGCCAGCAGCAGGGGCCACTTCTCGCGCTTCGATGAAAGAAGGCCCACGACGGCCAAGGGCAGAAGCAACGCCCCCGCATATCCGGCCGCGCCGGCGAATTCCGGCCTCTCCTGACCGCTTTGCGGGGAGCCGAAAGCGTAGGGAACCGCGTTCTTCAGCGATCGCTTCAGACTGACGGCCAGCGGCGCGGAGCGCTCGGAGCGCGCGTAGACCTGGACGCGCATCCGGTAGCCATCCGACTGCAGGAGGGCCTCACGGAACGGAAGGAAGAGAGGCGCGGAAAGGCCGAGAGCCAGGACGCCGCAGACGAGCGCCAGCCCCACCGACCGTCCGACCGAGCCGCGCGTGCTCCAGAAGAGCTCGAAGAGAAAATAGACCCCGGTGCCCGCAACGGCGTGCATCATCGTTTCCGGGTGGCCGGCCGTCGTCATCAGAAGGAGGGCCCCGAGCGTGATCGCGGCCGCCTGCCGGCCCGGCGCACGCGCGAGCCTTCGAAGGCCGAGCAGCAGGAGGGGAATCGGAGAAACACTCAAATTCTGCTGATACCCGAGAAAGAACATCAGAAAGTCGCAGAAGGCCCAGGCGGAGGCGCCGAAGAGCGATGCCGTCTCTGAGCCGCCGAGGTCGCGGAAGAACAGATAGCCGCACCAGAGGGCCAGCAGGAGCCGGAGAGTCATCGAGAGAGTCCAGGCCTGAGGCAGTGGCAGGATCAGGCCCAGCCAGAAAGTCGGGTGCAGCGACCCATGAAGCGGAACGGCGAGCAGCGGCTCGCCGGCGAGCAGAAAGCGGTTCCAAAGGGGAAGGCGTCCATCGGAGAGCGCCTTGCGAACCGCCTTCTGCCAGGGGATTGTCTGATACACGACGTCGGAGAGAACCGGGTTGCGGGTCGGGCCCAGGCCCATCGCCTCGCGTTGCGCGAGAAGCGGATCGGCGTTGTAGGCGATGTCGATCGGAGCGAGGATTCCGCCCGTGCGGGCGGCCTGTCCAGTAAAGAGGAGAGGGGCCAGGATCAGAAAGAGGGCCGAGCCCGCGCGCAGGGAGCCTGCCAAGCGCCGCGCGAGAAAAAGGAGGAGGGCCGCGACCCCGAAGTAGAGCGCGAAGAACCGGAGCGTCACACCGAACATCGCGGGTCGCTCGATTCGTCTCGATTTCGCTTCAGACGGCTAGGGAGCCTGCGGCCTCTGGCCCTCGTAGTAGTCGAGGCCCGAGTGGTCGAGAACCTCCTCACCGACGAGAATGCGCAGCGTGTTGGTCAGCTTCAGGTGCTGGATGAAGAGATCGTGCTCGGGGCGCAGGTCCGGGCGCGACATGGGGCTCTTGAAGTAGAAGGAGAGCCACTCCTGGATTCCGGTGAGGCCGGCCCGCTGCGCGAGATCCAGGAACAGGATCAGGTCGAGCACGATCGGGGCCGCGAGGATCGAGTCGCGGCAGAGAAAGTCGATCTTGATCTGCATGGGCTGGCCCAGCCAGCCGAAGATGTCGATGTTGTCCCAGCCCTCCTTGGCGTCGCCGCGCGGCGGGTAGTACTCGATGCGCACCTTGTGGAAGTAGTCGCCGTAGAGGTCTGGATACAGCTCGGGCTGCAGGATCGCGTCGAGCACCGAGGTCTTGCTGACCTCCTTGGTCTTGAAGGAGCCCGGGTCGTCGAGCACCTCGCCGTCCCGGTTGCCCAGGATGTTGGTCGAGAACCAGCCATGGAGTCCCAGAACCCGCGCGCGCAGTCCCGGCGCGATGATCGTCTTCATCATCGTCTGACCCGTCTTGAAGTCCTTGCCAGCGATCGGGACGCGGCGGGCCTTCGCCATCTCGGTCAGAGCCGGGATGTCCACGGTCAGGTTCGGGGCGCCGTTGGCGAACGGGATGCCCGAGGCCAGCGCCGCGTACGCGTAGATCATCGACGGCGAGATGTCGGGCGAGTTCTCCTTCAAGCCCTTCTCGAAGGCCGCCAGCGTCTCGTGCACGGCGGAGGCTTGCGCATAGACCTCGGTCGAGCCGCACCACACCATGACCGAGCGCCTGGCCGCGCTGCGCCTGCGGAACTCCTCGATGTCCTTCTGGAGCGCCTCGGCCAGGTGCATCTTCGTCGCCGCCTGCTTGGTGTGGCGGCCGTCGAGATTTCTGACCCAGGCGCGCTCGAACACGGCGGGCCAGGGAGAAAGCGCCGAAAGCTCCGTCTCGACGTGGGCGAGCATCTCGGAGGGGACGACCCCGGCCTTCACGGCCGCCTCGTAGGCGTTGTCGGGAAAGATGTCCCAGCCGCCGAATACGAGGTCCCGAGGCTCGGAGAGCGGAACGAGCTCCTTGATCGGGACGAATCGGGGCTCCGAGCGCTTGCCCAGGCGCAGTTTCTGCATCTGGGCCAGAGACCCGAAGGGACGGGCCTTGCCTTTCTCGATCAGGTGCACGCCCGCCACGAGCGTCGTCGCGACCGCGCCCAGACCCGGCAGCAGGACTCCGAGAGGGCCCTCCGCGGGCGCAATGTCCCGGGCGAGTTCGGGGTAGAACGAAGTGCGGTCACTCATGTCGCTTTCCTTTCGGGGCGGCGCCGCGCGAGCGCGACGAGAACGAGGAAGAATATCGGAGCCCCGGCGGCCGCGAGAAGGAGAAACCAGCTCGCCTTCCCGAAAAGAGACAACGCCAGGACGAGGTAGATGAAATCGCGCCGGGAGAGGGCGTCCGCAACCCGGGAGGCTGCGGAATCCCCTTCCGCAACCGAGGTGAAGAGAGGCCCCTCCTTGGGGTGCCTCATCGTCTTCCAGTACACGAAACCGGCCGAGGCCATCGTCCCGGCGACCGCCAGCGCCGCGAGGGCAAGCGGCCAATCCTGCCCGATCGCCCGGCTCCAGCCCACGCCGATCGATGCAAAGACGGCCGAGTGCACGACATTGTCCCCCCAGAAGTCGAGCACCCCGCCAAAGCGCGACTCCTGGAACTTCAGGCGCGCCAGCTCGCCGTCGCACCCGTCCAGGATCGAGTGGAGGAGAAAGAGAAGTGCCCCGATCGTCTGCATCGATGCCCGCTCGGACAGAAAGAACGGGGCGCCCAGAAGGCCGACGGCGACGGAAATGAGCGTCATCGCATTCGGAGTGATCGACGTTCCCGCAAGCAGGCGGCTGATTGCGAGCGACACCTTCCGCTCGAAGTGCCGAGACATGAATCCCTCGGTGTCCTTGATGAGGCCGTACAGCAGCCAGTGCTCCGCGCGCCCGCGGTCGGCCTCCGAGCGGACTTCGACGCCAAGCTCCCCGGCAGGCCTCCCGGCGGCGAGCTCCCTGACCTCCGCGGTTCGCAGGACACGGTTCCATCGCAGGACGATCGCGTCCGGAGCCGTGGCTGCGGCTGCAGGAAGGATCTCGGCCCGGGTGCCCGCGAGGGCGGAAGCCAGCGACCCTCCCTCACCGGTCACGGCCACGGCAATGCGCTGGAAGCCGGACCGCTCCGCCGCCAGCACCGTTCGACGGACCATCGGCAGGCCGAGAAGCTCCTGCTCCGGCGCGACGGGCGTCCCCGACTCGGGAGGCACGAGAAGCAGTGTGCGAGCCGTCATCGGCCGGGCACCTCGAGGACCGCGCCTCCCCGGCGGCTCGAATCCTGCGACAGGGCGACGAGCGTCGCGCAGAGCGAAGCCGCGCGGAGGTTCGAGCCGCGCCGCTCGGGGTCTTCGATCTCTCCGAAGAACTCCTCGACGACGCCCGCGAACCACTCGGGATGGTGCGAGCCCTCCGCAATCGAAGGCAGGTCCCACCTTTTCGCGAGAGCGGCAGCCGACTCGAGCTTCACGCAGCCTCCGTCGAGAGATACGCGTCCCCGCTCGCCTTCGAGCGTGATGCGGTTGGCGCGCTCGGAGGCCGCCCAGGTCAGGAGGACCTCGATCGCCGCCCCGCTCCACTCGAACGACACCCTCGCGGTGTCTTCTGCCGGAAAATCGTGGTGCTTCTCGGTCGTCAGCCGCGCTGACACCGTCGCGGGATCGCCCCCGAACCACTGCCGCAGGACGTAGAAGGCGTGCCAGCCGTGGTCGACCAGGACCCCGCCGCCCGACTGCACGGGATCGACGCGCCAGTTAGCCGCCTCTCCGACCGTGACCGCGGGCTTCGTTCGCAGCGTTTCCCAGCGGCAACGGAGGATCCGGCCGATCGCGCCCTCGCGGACGAGCTCCGTGATCCGGGAGAGGGCGGGAGCGTTCTTCCAGTTGTGCACGGTCACGAGCGCCCCTCCCCGCTCCCGGGCTGCGGCCTCGAGGCCCGGCAGGTCGCCGGGCGAGAGGACGAGCGGCTTCTCGCACAGGACGTGGCAGCCGGACGCGAGAGCCGCGCGCGTGATCGCGGCGTGAAGTGCCGGCGGCGTACAGACGTCCACGAAATCGAGCGCCTCGCGGGCGAGCAACTCCTCCGCCGACCCGTACCACCGCGCGCCCGGGAAGGCTGCAAGAAGCGCCTCCCGGCCGTCGGGCCGCGCGTCGGCGGCCGCGGCAAGCGTCGCGTCCGTCCGTCTGCTCCAGACCGGAAGATGGCCGTTTCGGGCGACGTGCCCGACGCCGATCAAGGCTCCTCGTAGCATGGGAGGTGCACTGCCGGCTGGCTGCTAGCCGAGCTTCCACTCCCGCGCGGTCGCCCCGATGGCCTCATCCAGGATCTCCAG
The DNA here is from genome assembly GCA_963801275.1 of uncultured Acidobacteriota bacterium. Taxonomy (GTDB): domain Bacteria; phylum Acidobacteriota; class Thermoanaerobaculia; order UBA5066; family Gp7-AA6; genus DATBFU01. The sequence continues at coordinate 2,007,275 of CAWDEF010000001.1, forward strand.
TCCCTCGAGCGCCGTGGGTTCGTCGATCGAGAGCGGCGGGTTGATCCGAATGATCGGGGTGTAGGACATCGCGACGAGCCCGCGGCGCAGGCACTCCTGGAAGAGCGCCTTCGTGAAGTCCTTCGAAACCAGCTCCCGGGTGTTCCGGTCCTTCACGAGGTCCAGGCCGAGGAGCAGCCCCTTGCCGCGAACGTCGCCGACGATCCGGTGCTTTTCCTTCATTGCCTCGAGCTTCGCGAGCATGGCGCGGCCCACGCGCTCGGCGTTCTCGACCAGGTTCTCGCGCGTGATGATCTCGAGGGACGCGAGGCCCGCGGCGCAAGCGAGCGGGTTGCCCCCGTAGGACGAGGAGCTGCCCGAGGGATTGGCCCACGGTTTGGCCCGGGTGAGCGTGTCGGTCGATATGACGGCCGCGAGCGGGAATCCCCCCCCCACGCCCTTGCCCACGGTCATGATGTCCGGCACGACACCGTCGTGGTCGACGCCCCACATCCTGCCGGTGCGCCCGAAGCCGGTGATCATCTCGTCGGCGATGAAGAGGGCGCCGTGCTCGCGCGCGATCTCGCGAATCGCCGCGAGGAAGCCCGGCGGCGGAATCACGTTGCCCGCGGTTCCCTGCATGGGCTCCACGATGATCGCGGCGACCGCCCCTCCCGATTGGTTCCTGATGACCTCGCGCGTCTTCTCGGCGCAGGCGATCCCGCAGTCCGGATAGGTCAGCGAAAGCGGGCAGCGGTAACAGGATGCGTACGGCGCCGAGTAGCAGCCCGGCACGAAGGGACCGAGTCCCTCCTTGAAGTCCCCCCAGAGAAGGGGCAGCACCCCTCCGGTCTTCCCGTGGAAGGCCCCGGAGTAGCCCACGAACTCGAACTTCTTGGTGACCGACTTGGCGAGCCGGAAGGCCGCCTCGACCGCCTCCGCCCCGCCCGAGAAGAGCTGGATGCGTGTCAGGCCGTCCGGCGTGACCGAAGCGAGAAGCTCCAGGAACTTCGCCCGTGTCTCGGTCGTGAAGCTTCCAAACGTCAGGCGCTCGGCCTGGGCTTTCAATGTCTCGACGTAATGAGGGTGGCAGTGGCCCACACTCCCAACCGCGATGCCGGCGATGAAGTCGACATACGCGTTGCCGTCCTCGTCGTAGAGACGGCTGCCCTTGCCACGCGCCATCGCGAGGCCCGAGTACAGCGCGAAGGACTGCAACCCGGGCGCCATGTGCTGCTGCTCCTTCTCGAAGATGCGCCTGGAGCGCGGCCCGACTTCGTTGCGTTTGACGGTCCCGGTCATCTCGATACTCCCACTTCCTTGCGAAAACACGCCGCGAGGCACTGCGCGATGGCGGCTGCCGCGACCGGTCGGAAGAGGGCAAAGCTCGGCCAGGCGTTCAGGTCGATGAGGACGGGCTCCCCGGAGGGGCCGACGATCGCGTCGCCGCCGAAGACCTCGAGCCCGAGCGCTCCGGCGCCGCGGCCGACCAGGGCGCGCAGCGCCTCGGGGTCGAACGTGTAGCCGACGAGTTTCTGCTCGCGATGGTAGAACCACTGGAACCAGAACAGGGGGGCTCCTGCGCCGTCCCCGGCGACTCCGTAGAACTTGATCAGGTCCCCCGGCACGTGCTTCTGGACCACGGCCGTCGCGATGCCCCGAGTGGCCAGGCGCGCGAGAGCTTCCGAAAGCGCGGCGGAGTCCGCGGCGAAGGAGACATCGCCCTCCTGTGTCGCGTGCACGTCGCCGCGCTTGATCCAGCAAGGAAACCCCGGGCCGGCCGGCGTCGCGCCCCCGGTCCGGACCAGAACAGTCTCGGGAAAGGTCACGGCCTCCCGCGCGAAGTGCGCCAGAGTCCGCTCGCGGTCGGTGTTGCGTATGCCCTCCGGGCGGTTGACGATGCGGACGCCGCGCCGCTGCCAGGTGGCCAGCCGCTCGACCGTCGGAACCCGCTCGCACATGACGAAAAGAAAGGGCGGCGCGGCCGCGAAGTCCTCGGCCTCAGGCAGCTCGTCGGGCGATTTGAGCTCCACGTCGAATCCCCGCGCCTCGAGTTCCGCGGCCGTGGCCCGCAGGATCATGGCGTCGTCGGTCTCGCGGCCGGGCGAGTGCGCGAGCTCCCGATACACGCCCCAGCAGCGTGGACGCGCGCTCACACAGGGCCTCCCGCCACGTGCCTCTGCGGCGCCCCGAAGAGCGATTCGGCCAGGCGGATGTCTTCGGGGCGGTCGATGTCGACCGCCTTCTCGATCGTCAGCGCGCGGATCGGCTCCCCGGAGGCGCAGAGCCAGGCCAGGTACTCCCGCAGGCGGCCGAGGCCCGGGGGCGGCGCGAGGGAGCGTGCATGCTGCGAGACGACGTAGAAGCCCGCCGTCACCGCGTCGCCCGAGGGTCCTCCGATTTCGGTCACACGGCCGTCGGGCTGGTGCCGAACCCAGAGCGGGTTCTCATCGGCCACGAGCGGGGTGACCGCGAGAACGGTCTCGCCTTCCGGGACGCGCCCCGCCTCCCGAACGAAAGCCACGAAGTCCTCCGTCGCGCACAGCGTGTCGACCGTCGCCACGAGGAGGCGGCCGGGAGGTGCGCTGGCCAGGATCATCCGGAAGCTCTCGAGCGAGTGCGGCGTCGTCCGGAGGATCACCGACTTGACGAGCCGCGCGAAGCGTTCACGAACGAAGTCGGCGCAGTCCTGCTCCCGGCCGTTGAAGATCACGGCCACCGACGAGATGCCTGCAACTTCGAAGTTCCCGAGCACCCGCTCGATCAGCGGGACTCCCGCCACCGGAACCAGGGGCTTGGCAAGGCCGAGGCCCTTGAGGCGCGTCCCCTCCCCTGCCGCGATGATTCCTCCCGACGAGATCGCCGTCATGAGAGCCACCCGTCGAGCTCCGCGAGGTTCGCGATGACTCGGTCCTCCGGGCAACAAGCGCTGCCCTCGCCCGCGCGGATCCAGACGTGGGGCATTCCCAGGGCCCGGGCGCCAGCCATGTCGCGCGGCAGCGAATCGCCCACGAAGAGGGCCTCGGCAGGCGCGACTCCGACCGCCGAGAGCGCAGCCTCGAAGATTCGGGGATCGGGCTTTTCCGCCCCCACGACGGCCGAGTCGACGGCCGTATCCAGGTGCGGCCAGAGTCCCGCCTCGCGGCAGACCGCCTCGAGGTTTCCGTAGAAGTTCGAGACGATCCCGACGCGGAAGCGCCCGTGCCACCCCGCCAGCAGCGATGCGCTCCGGCAGAGACGCTCGCGCGCCTGCTCGAGAAAACCTCGGGCGACATCCTGCGCCGCGGCCGGCTGTCCGAGTCGCTCCGCCACGCCCGAAGACAGCCGCTCGACGGTCTCCGTCAGTGAGAGGTCGCGCGGGATCGCGCCCACCAAGGCGTTGTCCGCGTCGTAGAAGGCCCGGTCGAAGTCCTCGCCAACGGAGGCCCCCTCCGCCGCGAAAAGGCGCCGGAACCTCTCTTTCCAGGTGACGCCGTCGGCATCGAGCGTCCCGCCGAAATCGAGCAGGAGAGCGCGCACGGGTGCGTCGGCGACGCTCACGGACGGACTTCCCCGTTGGCCATGGCGCGGACGGGCCCTGCCCCGGCGCCGCGCGGCGAGCGCAGGGACCGGACGAGGATCACGACGAGACCCGGCAGAAGCCAGGCGATCTCGCGAGCGCGGCGGACGAGGCTGTAGGCGACCCCCTGCGCCGGCGTCAGGCCGAGCAGGACGCAGACTCCCGCCCGGGCGCCTTCGGCCGCGCCGACCCGTCCGGGCACGAAGAGCAGCAGGGTCGTCAGGACCATCGAAAGGGCCTCGATCCCGATCGCGGCTGGCCAGCCGCTGCCCGGAGCGAGCAGCCGGAGCACGATCCAGGTTTCGACGGCTCCTCCGCACCAGCCGAGGAAGCAAGACGCCACGCCCGCGGCGAACGCGCCGCGACGCTCTGCGTAGAAACGGCGGATCCTCCGGTCGACGTCGAGGGCGCCGTCGTGGTGCCGCACGAGCCGTTCGGCAAGCCACTTCCACCGCGAGAGCCAGCGGACGGCGGGCGCGTAGCTGCCGCGGCGCATCGCCCAGGTCCATGCTCCGAGCATGGCCCCGAGAACGGCCACACCCGCGAGCACCCCGGCGCGTGCGCCCGTCGAGAGCGGGAAGCTTGCGAGGGTGACGGCGGCGCCTCCTACCACGAACAGCCACTGCGCGAGCAGGTCCACGTGCTTGTGGAGGCTCACCGACGCGAGCGCGTGGCCCGGCTCCAACTCCCCCGACAGCAGATGCACCTTGAGCGGCTCGCCTGCCACGCCGCCCGGCGCCAGCGAGTTGGCCGCATCGCCGGCCAGATAGACGGCGAAGAGGCGCGGAAGGCGCGACAACGGAGGCCGGGGATCAATCACGGCCCACCATCCGAGGGTAAAGGCCAGCTGCGAACACCCGTAGAGAGCAACGAGAACGAAGAACCAGCCGCCGACGGCGCGCAGGTTCGCCTGGATGGCGGGCCACCCGACCGTCCGAAACATCCAGACGATCAGCGCCACGCCGGCGGCAACCAGCACGAGGCGCGTCAGGCGCCTGCCCAACGGCGGAGCGGGCCTCAGGGGGCCTCCGGATTCCACGTTGCGATCCTTATGGAGTTCGGTCTGGGGAGCGGGTCAAACCGCTTCCCGGGAGGCGGGCAGCAGCAGCGTCTTCAGCTCCTGCGGCAGCGAAAAGCTCACGTTTTCCCGCACCGTCTCGAACTCCTCGACCTCCTGCACGGCGAGCTTCTCCTGCGCATACCGGACGACCTCCCGGACCAGGATTTCGGGCGCCGAGGCGCTTGCCGTCAAGCCCAGGACGCGGACGCCCTTGAGCCACTCGGGGCGAATGTCCTCCGCCCGCTCGATCAGGTAGGACGGCACGCCCTGATCGCGGGCGACCTCGCAGAGCCGAAGAGAGTTCGAGCTGTTGGGGGCGCCGAGGACGAGAAGCACGTCCACGAACGGCGCCATCGCCTTGACCGCGTCCTGCCGGTTCTGCGTGGCGTAACAGATGTCGTCCTTGGCCGGTCGCGCGAGCTTGGGGAAGCGGCGTCTCAAGATTTCGACGATCTCGCGCGTGTCATCGAGCGACAGGGTCGTCTGGGTCAGGTACGCCACCCGCTCGGGGTCGGGAACCTGGACCGTTTCAGCCTCTTCGGTCGTTCCGACGAGGCGGATCGATTCGGGCGCCTCTCCGAGCGTTCCGATCGTCTCGTCGTGGTCCTCGTGCCCGATCAGGATGATCGTGTACTTCTCCCGCGCGTAGTGGATGGCTTCCAGATGCACTTTCGTAACCAGCGGACAGGTGGCGTCGATCGTGCGCAGCCGCTTGCGGCGAGCGCTCTCCCGCACTTCCGGGGCGACGCCGTGCGCCGAGTAGACCAGCCAGGAGCCGTCGGGAACGTCGTGGACCTCCTCGACGAAGTGCGCCCCCTTGCCCCGCAGCTCGTCCACGACGTAGCGGTTGTGGATGATCTCCTTGCGCACATAAACCGGTCCGTCGCAGACTTCGAGAGCCTTTTCCACGACATCGATCGCCCGTACCACCCCGGCGCAGAATCCGCGGAGTCCGGCCACGAGGAGCTTCTCGATCCGGACCTCCGGTCGCCGCAGGTCGCCCGACGGTCGCGCGTCGCTCACCATGTGACGGTCTCCGCGACGATCTCCCGAGGGCCGCCGGGCCGGGCGGCACCCTTCAGAGGTCCGCTCTTGTGCGCCAGATCCGGATAGAGGGCCAGGACGGTTTCCACGACTCCGGCGGGGTCGAGTTTGAAGTTCGCGCGCTGCAACGGCGCCGGGCTGTGCTCGACGAACTGATCCGGAATTCCATGGACGCGCAGGCCATCGGCGCTCCAACCTTCGCGGTGGAAGGCCTCGAGGACCGCGCTGCCGAATCCGCCCATCATCAGGTGCTCCTCGAGCGTCAGCACGCGGGGCGCCGCTTCCCGGACCTGTCGCAGCAGATCCACATCGAGCGGCTTGGCGAAACGCGCGTTCGCGACGCCGCAGTCGATCCCGCGCTCCGAAAGGATCGAGGCCGCCTCCTCGGCGACCGGCACCATCGACCCGTAGGCCAGCAGGAAGATGTCCTTGCCCCGACGCCGGATCTCGCCCTTGCCGACCGGCAAGGTCTCGAGCTTCTCGTCGAGGGGAACGCCGATGCCCGCGCCGCGAGGGTACCGGACCGTGAAGGGCCGGCCGGAATGGATGGCGGTATGGAGCAGGTGCTGCAGCTCGTTCTCGTCCCTGCCCGCGGCCACCGTCATGTTCGGAATTCCCCGGGTGTACGCCACATCGTAGATTCCCTGGTGCGTCTTGCCGTCGTCGCCGACCAGACCCGCGCGGTCGACACAAATGGTGACCGGCAGGTTCTGCAGGCAGACGTCGTGGATCAGCTGGTCATAGGAACGCTGCAGGAAGGTCGAGTAGATCGCGACCACCGGCCGCAAGCCCTCTTTGGCCATGCCCGCGGCCATGATGACCGCGTGTTCTTCGGCGATCCCGACGTCGTAGACGCGATCGGGGAAGCGCTTCTTGACTTCGATCAAAGCCGTTCCCTCGAGCATCGCCGCGCTGATCGCGACGATCTTCTCGTCCTTCTCCATGAGCTGGATCAGCGTCCGGGCGAAGACCTGCGAATAGGTGAAATGCGGGGCCGAGCCGGGAGCGCCGGTCGGCGTGCCGGGCTGGTGAAACTTGCAGGGGTTGTCCTCGGCCTGCGCGAAGCCGCGCCCCTTGTGCGTGAGGGCATGGATGACCACCGGCGTGCCGTCGGCCGAGACGTCCTTGGCCCGGGCGAGCGCCACTTCGAGCTCCTCGAAGTTGTGGCCGTCCACGGGACCAACGTAATGGAATCCGAGCTCGTCCCAGATGAGGTTCGGAAGGAAGAGGCCTTCGACCGAGCTCTTCAGCTTCCGGGCGAGCTCCCAGGCCTTGTCCCCCTTGGGCAGCCGTTTGACGAACTTGTGCCCCTTTTCGATGAACTTTCCGTAGGCAGGATGCAGCTCGAAACGGTTGCGCCAGTGCACCATCCAGCCCACGTTCTCCGAAATCGACCATCCGTTGTCGTTCAGAATCACGATCAGCCGATTCGGCTTCACGTGAACGATGTTGTTCAAGGCCTCGTAGCTCGGGCCCGACGTCAGCGCCCCATCTCCCACGATGACGACGACGTAGGGCTCGCCCTCCCGGTTCTGCGCGGCGATGGAGGCGCCCAGTCCATAGGACAGACCCGTCCCGGCATGGCCGGCCGCCAGCGTGTCGTGCGGGCTCTCCGCCGGCTCGGCGAACCCCGAGAGACCGCCCGGCGTTCGGATCGAGGGAAACCCGTCCCGGCGCCCGGTGACGAGCTTGTGCGTGTAACACTGATTCGAGGTGTCCCACACCAGGCGATCCTTCGGGCTATCGAAGGCGCGGTGCAGGGCGAGCGTGAGCTCGACGACCCCCAGATTCGAGGCCAGGTGGCCGCCGGTCTTGGTGATCGTCTCGATGATGATGTCGCGGCACTCCTGGGCCAGGGTCTCGAGCTGCTTGTGGCTGAGGGGCTTCAAGTCCTGAGGGCCGGTGATGCGGTTGAGCACTTTCATGGTGTCGTCTCGGCCGTCCTCTCCTGCGCCCATCGCCGCACCCCCAGCCGGAGGGAACCGATCCGGTGGCGCGACATGGTAAAGATGCGAGTATATCAAGGGCGAATCTGCCTGTCGTGATAGGGTTTAGCGCCCGTTGCCGGCCTGAAGATCGTGAGAGGCCGGCGTCGGCACGAGGAGAAATCACCGACATGGAGTCCATTCGCATCGGCTCGGAAGACCACAAGCGCCTGTTCTGCCGCACCTTCATCGAGACCCACGACCCTTTCAAGCCGGAGGAGATCGATTGGCCGGATCTCGACGAGGAGAGCCTGGCCCGTCTGAAGTCCCTGCCCGTCTGGAACGAGGCGGCGCGAACGGAGGCCGCGACCGCGGTCAAAGTCCAGGCGCTCGGGCGCACGGAGCCCGATCCCGTCCTGGCCGAGGCCATCGCGCTCCAGGGCTACGAGGAATCGCGCCACGCCGACGTGATCCAGCGCCTCACGCGCCGGTACGGCATCGCCGTCACGCCCTATCCCGAGCCGGAGATCCCGAAGGATCCGACCTGGGCTTTCCTGCGGACCGGCTACGGCGAGTGCCTCGATTCCTTCTTCGCGTTCGGTCTCTTCGCCCTGGGGAGCCGCTCCGGGCTCTTTCCTCCTCGGATCGTCTCCATCTTCGAGACCATCATGCAGGAAGAGGCGCGGCACATCCTCTTCATCGTCAACTGGGCCGCATACCTGCGCGCCCGGCGGCCCCTGCCGCTGCGGCCGGCCTTCGACGCGCGCCGGGGCTGGAACATCGTGGCGCAGGCCGTGGACCGCGTCCGGGGAGCGCTGCAGATGGGCGGGGCTGCCGCCGGCGAGTCGCAGGACGGGTTCACCCTGAAGAGCCACACTTCCTTCTCGGACTTTTCGCTGCGTCCGTTTCTGAAGCTGTGCCTCTCCGAGAACGAGCGCCGCTTTTCCCCGTATGACCGCAGGCTGTTGCGACCGGTCCTCGTGCCTTCCTCGGTCAAGGCGCTGCTGAAGGTGCTGCCCCGCGGAAAGGCGGCCACGCCCTCGAGCGCCGCCGCCTAGGGTTGTCCCCGGGATCCCGGATCGCGTATCCCGGATCCCGCCTACTTCAGGCCGAGGTCCGCCAGGATCTTCGGCTCCTTCTCCTCCATCGCCAGGACCTCGTGACAGGTGTCACAGTCGTCCTTGATGACGCGGCCGTCTGCGCTCTTGTGCTTTCCGTCGTGGCAGCGGAAGCAGCCGAGAAAGTCCTCGTGGCCGATGTTGTTGGGATGGGATCCCCAGCTCACCTTCATTTCCGGAAAGATGTTTCGGAGGTAGATCGCTTTCACCTGCTCGGCCGCCGTCTCGACGGCCGCGCGGTCGTTCTGATAGACGGACGCATACTTCGTCCGATAGAACTGCCCGAGCGCGGCGGGAATGCGTTCCGACGCCGTGGCTCGGTCGGGATAGCTCGCCTTCAGGGCGGCGACCGCTTCCCGTTTGATAAAGGGCAGGCTCGTGCTGATCCGGCCGGCGGACATCGCCTCATCGACCGCGCGCTCGGGCATCTGGAAGGTGTGGGTCGGGCGATTGTGGCAGTCCATGCAGTCCATTTTGCGGTGCTCTGCGTTCGCCAGCTCCTGGGTCGTGGTCTTGGCGTCTGACGAGACGAACTCGACCTTCTTTCCGTCGTCGTCGATGTAGGTCACCAGCGGAATGACCTGACGCCGGCCGTCGGTCGACACGTACTGGATCCGCTCGGTGGTGTCCAGGTGGCGGCCGTGAATTCCGACGAGTCCCTGCGCCGTCCGCCCGCCGATCTTCAAGAGCAGGACGCTGGTGGCCGGCGTGTTCTGCTCGTCGTCGCCGTATTTCGTCCGCACCAGGAACTTGTCCCCCGTGAACTTCTGGGGCCAGTGGCAGTGTTCGCACGTGTCCCGCGCCGGCCGCAGGTCGCGAACGGGCGAGGGAATCGGCCGGGAGTACGAGTTGAAGGCAACGGCGAAGACCTGGCGGACGCCGTCGATCTTCGCCTTCACGAACCAGGGCGCGCCCGGACCGATGTGGCACTCGACGCAGGCGATGCGCGAGTGGGGCGAGTTCAGGTAGGCCGTGTACTCCGGCGTCATCACTGTGTGGCAGGTCTGCCCGCAGAACTGCGCCGAGTCCATGTACTCGACACCCTTATATGAGGCCGCGCCCATGATGGCGAAGTTTGCGAAGGTCAGGCCGCCCACCAGGACGAGGGCCCGCCGGAGGAACGGGCTGTGCAAGTCGACCTTTGGATATTCGCGGGGCAGTTCCCCCCTGGCGCGAAGCTTCCGACGCCGCAGATAAGCGCCGATGGGCATGAGCACCAGGCCGAGGACGAAGACGCCGGGAAGGATGAGAAAGAAGACGATGCTGGCGTAGGGGTGAATGGGACGAGCCTGGACGATCAGATAGATCCAGAACACGAGGAGCGTGACCGCCGAGCTCGTGGTCAGGATCGCGCCCGCCAGGGAAATGGGGTTCTGGCCGAGAAAGACCGCCAGCCGCACTGCCGTCGAAAAATGCTCGCGCGTTCCCCTCGGCATGGATCGACCTCCTTCCGAGAGATCCGGCTCTCTCAGGCCTTTCTAGCGTAGCAGGGCCAGGATCGTCAGGGAAACGAGCACCAGACCCAGCGCCAGGGCGAAAAGCGCGGTGAGGCGAGCCCACAAGACCGTCGAGGCCTTGGGAGGAGCGGAGGCGAGGCCCTCCAGGCTTCCGCTCGCGGCGAGCCGCTCGAACTCGGCCGGCCGCTCGTCGCGAAGCTCCGCTTCGGGAACGACGCCGGTGAAAATCACTTTGTCGACGGGAAACTTCTCCGGTCTCAAGTGGCTGTTGAAGAAGTGAATCGTGAAGATGAAGCAAACGGCGAGCAGCGCCTCCTCGCCGTGGATCAGCAGGGCCAGGTTGAACGCCGTGCCGGAAAGGAATCGGGCGAAGAACTTCGGGAACCAGAGAACCAGGCCCGAGCCGCCGATGATCCCCATGCCCCAGAACACGGCCCAGTAGTCGAACTTCTCCCAGTAGGTGTAGCGGTCGAACTTGGGCCGCGGGCCGCGTCCCAGAAACCAGCGAAAATTCTGGAAGATCTGCACCACGTCCCGCGGCTGCGGCACCATCGAGTGCGGGCCCCACAGGATCCCCCAGTCCCTCCGAACGACCAGGCGGTAGGCGAGCCGCGTCAAGTGCATCCCGAAGCAGGCGAGCATTCCGAACGCGAAGGTTCGGTGAAGGAGAGCGGCGCCGCGGAAGCCGCCGAGCAGGCGAGCGAGGACGGCCGCCCAACGGTGAGTCGAGAAGAGCAGCGGCAGGCCCGTCAGCGCGAGCCCCAGGAAGGTCGTCATCATGAGGAAGTGAAGGAAGCGGTCGAACGGGTCGAACCGCGCGATGTACCGCTCGACGGGACGCTGCGCCACGGCCTCACCCGTCATTTCTTGTCCCCTCGCGCGTTTTCGGAGGCGAGTCGCTTCCCTCGCGGCGGGCGCGCCAGGAGCGCGGAAACCACAGGACGGTGTGCAGACCAAAAAACGCCATGACCCCCAGCACGAGCCACTTCATGAAGATCGCGGTGTAGAAGAGCAGCGGATCACGCGCCTTCGACTTCGGGTTGGGGTGGGGATCGTAGCGGGCGAACTTCGTGTTGGTGCCGGGGTGGCATTTCTGGCAGGTGGCGACACGCCCCTCGGCGGAGACGGCCGAGCGCGGGTCTCGCGCGGGATAGATGTCATGGGGCCGATGGCAGTCGGAGCAGGTCGCGATCCGGGCAAAGCCCAGGTTGGTCACCTGTCCGTGATAGGTGTCCCGGAAGGTCTCCCCGGACTCGGCGTGGCAGCTTCCGCACTCGGCAACGACGTCCAAGCGCCAGGCCTCGACGTCCGCTTGCCGGATGTGATGCGCGGTGTGGCAGTCGGTGCAGACCGGGGCCCGCTTGTCGCCGGCAGAGAGCAGCTTCCCGTGGATTCCCTCCCGGTAGAGACGCTCGATCCCCTGGTGGCAGGAGCCACAGGTCGAGGGGATGTTCGAACGGAAGATCCTGGAGGCCGGGTCGGACGAGCGCCGGATGTCGTGCATGCCATGGCAGGTCTTGCAGTTGGGCGCCGTGACGAGGCCGCTCTTGAGAACCGCCCTGCCGTGGATGCTGTCCTCGTAGAGCGACGCGACGTTGCCGATCGCGATGTGTCCCCGCTTGATGACCTCCGGATTGCCGTGGCACCGCGCGCACGTGGCGGGCAGGTTCAGGGCGTAGGTGCGCGAGGCGGGATCCTTGGACGAGCGGATGTCGTGCATTCCATGGCAGTCGACGCATCCGGCCGCGAGGCTCCTCCCGTTGTGGCGGCGAGCCCCGGCGTGCACGCTCTTGGCGTAGTCGGCCACCACCTCGCCGTGGCAGCTCTCACACTGGGCGGGCGCGAGTTTCTCGGCGTGAGGGAAATCCGTCGCCGCGGCCAGATCCGCGTGGCAGTCCACACACGAGACACCGGCCTCGCCGTGAACCGAAGCCTCGAATTTCTCCTTCGAGACGAAGACCGGGCGGCCGTCGGCGCGCATGGCGTCGGCCTCTCCGTGGCAGGCGATGCAATCTTCGTTTGGAGGTGGCTTGACCGCCGGTGCCGCGACCGCGTGAGCGGCGCCGGCGGTCAGGCCGAGAAACAGGAGAACCGAGAGCGCGAACCGATCGGTTACTTCTTGTCGCCCGGGTAGTCCTTGAGCCAGGCGACGTCGACCTCCGCGGCTTTCCGTTTGTCCTTTTCGGCGATCAGCCACTTGCCGCGGTCGTTGTAGGTCGCCGCGCCTTTCTTGGGCATCTTCTCGCCGTGGCAATAGAGGCAGTTCTCGGCGGGGAACCCCTTTTCCTTCGCCGCCTTCTGCATCGAAAGCGTTGCGCTCGAGGTGCCTGCGACGAGGATCCAGCCGCTCCAGGCCAATCCAACCGCCGCCAGGCTCCACCCCGTGCCCCGTCTCTTCATGTGGGATTCCCTGCCCGGACCTCTCCCTTACTTCTTGTCGCCCGGATAGTCCTTCAGCCAGGCCCCATCCACGGCCTTGGCGTTGCGCTTGACCTTCTGGTCGACGAGCCACTGGCCACGCTCGTTGAAGGCGTGGGCATCCTTCTTGGGAAGCTTGTCGACGTGGCAGTACTGGCAGTTGCTCGCAGCGATACCGGCAGCCTTCGCCTGCTTTTGGATCGCCAGGTCGCCCGAAGAGGTGCCGGACAGCGCGATCCAGCCGGCCCAGGAGAGAGCCAACGCCGTCAACCCGAGACGCGAAACTTTGGACATGATGCGGTCCCCCTTTCTTCAGCAAGAAGACGATTCTCCACTACCCGGTCTAAGGGCGCCAGTGGAGACCGACGTAGTACCGACCCGCGTTGAAGTTGGCGAGCGGTCCTGCCTGATCGAAAGCGACACGCTCATTGTATTTGTCCTGAAGCCACTCGAAGTCCGCGCCCAGGTTCTGGGTGAAGAAGTACTCGGCGAGCACGCGCGCCCGCTCGACCGTGAAGGGAATCGACCCGTTGTTGTTCATCCAGAGATAGCCGGCGTCCAGGGAGAAGCGCTCCCACTGAAAGTGGACCCCCCCCTCCCAGGTGTGCCCGAGCTCCTTCTGCTCGGTCGGGACGATGTCGAAATTCTGCGGAACGCGGATCAGGATCTCGCGGTTCACGAGAAACTCGCCGCCGGACGCGCGCAGCGTGAGCATGTTCTTCCAGAGATTGACCTCGAGGTCGGCGCTGACTTCGCGGACCTTGGTGCTGTAGCCAATCTCCACGATGTCGTCATCGGCATGCGTCTCCTGGAAGACGCCTCCCAGGCGGAACAGGTCTCGAAAGTTCCACACGCCGCGGAACTTGTACCGGTCCCGGTTGATGTAGTCGGTCCGGAAGATCGGCGCGTTGGCGTCGTCGTGTCGGTAGTCGGCCGTCAGCATGAGGCCGGCCTTGGAGAAGGACGCGCCCCCCCCGTAGGTGTTGACGGTGCGCTCGTAGGTTCCGCCCTGACCCGGGGGAACGACGATTTCGGACGCGTCGGGAGTGACGGTCACGTTCTGCCGCGTCTGCGACCACCCCCCGTTGACGGCAAACGGCCCGAGGAGCCGAGCCGTGACGGTCGCGTCGTAGACCTGGTCGTCGCGGTCGATCGAGGTGTTCTCCTCCATCAGCTTCTGCAGATTTCCGGTGGGAACGCCGGCGTACGTGACCGTGTCGAGGAAGAGGCTCGAGACGAGAGCCTGGCCCGTGAGCTGGCGGCTGTTCTCCGACCAGCCCCCGGAAAGGTCGATGTTCGGCGCCAGCGTGATCTCGGCCCGCGCGGAACCCCTCCAGAAGTTCGTGTCCGCCGCCGAGAAAATGGTCTCGTTGAGACCCTTGAAGAAGCGCGCGAGCTCGAAGGAAACGAAGTTGCCGGCGTCGGTTTCGAATGACGACGTCTGCGCGTTTCCGTCGGCCCGGATGTAGCTGCCGATGAGCTTGACCCTTCCGAGCAGACGGCCGCTGACCCAGAGGTTGGTGACGGGCGTGTAGACCTTGTTCTGGACGTTGGAGTCGATCTCGCTTGCCGTCACCTGCTGGCCGAGGACCGGCGTCGTGACGTTGCCGTCGCCGGCGCCGGGCGCGAGCGACTCCTGGCTGCGCCACCGGTACTCGCGCCAACCCTGGGTCACGGCGCCCTCCACTGCCCCGGTGTGGAAGCCGACGCCGACCCGATACAGCTCGTCGACGGCGCTGACCTGGTCGTTCAAGAGGAACTCGTTGCCCCCCAGGTGATACGTCGTCGTGCCCGGTCCCGCGTAGACGTTGCGCGTGTAGCCGAGCAGCGGCGTCACGGCCTTCCCGGGAAGAAGCTCCAGCGTGGCGTCATAGATGTTGCGGGTGCGGTTGTACGTCTGCTGCCCCGGCACGACCCCTTCGGCGAGAAACGGATTGGCGAAGGCCGGCAGCGCGCTGTAGAGGTCGGTTTCGCGCCAGGTGAAGGTCAGCTTGAAGCGGTCGACCTGGCCGGCGAGGAAGCGCAGCTGGCCGGCCGGCCCGGCTCCGATGTCCGACCCGTCGACGTGGACGTAGTCGAAAAAGTCGGCGACGGGTCCTTCGGAGGTGTAATCGAGCGAGCGCAGGAGCATGCCGGGCCGGTCGTTGATCTGCGTGCGGTACTCCTGCTCGTTGCCCGAGACGTCCACCCACCGGTAGCCGAGCTGGATGTCGAACGGGATCGCCTGGGCCGAGAGCCGAGCCTCAGCGGCAAACGCCGCGGCGCCGGCGAGGAGGACGAGGAGAGTCCAGCGGCGAGAGTTCATCATGGCATCTACTTCAAAAGCTGCGGCGAAAGATTCGAGCCGTGCACCGCGACGTGGCAGGTCGTGCAGTTGCGGTACCGGGGAAGCGACAGGTTGTGAAACGACGGCGGCTGGGAGCCGAGCGTGGGCGGGCCGCCGGTCTGTGAGTGGCAGGAGAGACAGAGCTGGGAGACCTGGGCCCATAGCAGCATGTTCGGGTTGTTCGAGCCATGAGGCTGGTGGCAGGAGAGGCACGTGCCGGCGGATCCCGTGACGTGGTCGAAGACGAAGGGCCCGCGCTTCTCGGCGTGGCAGTTCAGGCACGGCAGCTCGCCCTGGAACGTCATCTTGACCGGCTCGCCCCGCCGCGCGTGCGGGTCGTGGCAGTCGAGGCAGGTCATCCCCCCGCGGTCCAGCCGGTGCACGTAGGGCTTGTTCCGGAAGGACGCCGACTGGGTCGTGTGGCAGGAACCGCAAAGCTCTCCCGGCGCCTTGGCGAGCAGGTGCTCGGTCTTCGGGGCGGCCTTGTGAATCGAATGACAGGAGAGGCAGTTGACGGCCTCCGAATTGGCGTGGAAGCCGGTGGCAAAAGAGTCGTGGCCGTTGGGCAGCTTGTCGTGGCAAGCCAGGCAGTCCTGCGATCCCGAAACGCCCTTGAGGGTCCCGATCAGCGAGGCATCGCCGCCCGCCTCCATGTGTTTCGTCCCATCGCCGTGACAGGTCGTACAGACGTCGTTGGGATCGGGTCTCTTCTCCTGGTGTGGATACCGGGCGTGGGGATTCTTGGAAAAGGCCTGGACGAGATCGGTGTGGCAGTCGGCGCACTTGGGCGCCTCATCTGCCTTTGTGGCGGCCTTCTCGCCCGCCGTCGGGGACGGGGCGGTCCCCGCCGCCTGCCCGCGGGCGAGAGCCACACCGCCGAGCAGCCCGACCGCCAAAACGGCGGCCACACCCGGTGTATACCCCAGGAGCTTCATCGCACGCTCCCCCTCCCCCAATCGGCGGCCCTACTACTGCGCGTGCACCTTGTCGACGTCTTCCACGGCGCCGGGACCGTGGCAGACTGCGCAGGCTTCCCCGAACGACGTCGTATTCAAGAAGGCATGCGACGCGGCGGCCTGGCTGTCGTGGCATCCGAGGCACGCCGCCGCCGCGTGGCGCTGGGGCGTGTACCAGTCGCGCAGCGTCGTGGTCTGGAGGGTTCCCGGCGGATCCGTCGGGTTGAGTACCCAGGTTCCGTCGGCGTGGCACTTGGCACAGTCGCGCCGATCGCCGGGGAACAACACTTCGTTGAAGTTGTTGACGCTCGGCGGAGTGCCGAATCCGTAGATCGTGAAGTCCGTCGTGAGGTTCTCGCCCGTATGAATGCGGTGGATCATCCGCTTGAAGTCGATCGACTCCTCGGGCAGCTGGTCGGCGGGCCGCCGGGAGACGTCGCTCGCGTTCGGGTTGTGGCACATCACGCACTCCTGCGGGTTCAGGCGCTGCCCGCCATGGAGCGCCAGCCGGCCGTGGCACGTGTTGCAGTTGGCGATGTCGACGACCTCCCGCCGGGGCATCGGACCGCCTCCGGAGAGCGCGACATAGTGAACGGGGTTGAAGGCGGCCTCGGTGAAGTTCGGGCCCTCCGGGGCCGGCGGATCGAGGGTGACCGTCCGCCGCGCCTCGATCGAAAAAGCCCAGGTCCCCGTCGCGTCGGAGGGGATTGCCTTGGAGAAGGTGTAGGTCGCCATGCTTCCGTCGAAGCTCGCCGCGTCGGCGCGCTCGCGCACGGGGTTGATCGCGTAGTCGGTGGTCGGCCCCCCCATCAGAAGATTCAGATTCGAGCCGAAGGTCGAAGGATCGACAGCCGCGCCGCTGGTCTCGGTGATCTTGAACTTGACCGTCGGCTTCTGGCCCGGCTGAGCACCGGAAACCGAGACGATCGCGGCATTGAGGCCCTTGAGTTGCTGCGACTTGTACGGGACGGTGTGGGCCCCCATGATCGAGGCGTCGAATTCCTGGTCGCCCTGCGGTTGGTGGCAGGCGGCGCAGGCCGAGTCGTCCGCCTGAGCGAGGCCCGGGTGATTCTCGCCGGTCGTGAAGTTGACGTCGTCATGGCAGGAGCCGCAGGCCGCGCGCGTGGGATACGTGAACCAGTTGGGCGCCTGCGTGGCGGGTGGCGCGTGGCAGGTCGAGCAGTTGCGGATGTCCTGCGGGAAGACGACTGTCGAGAAGTCGACGGGGGTCGGGCTGAAGCCGATGATCTGGTACGGCGTACCGGCCTCGACGCTCGGCAGGTTCTCCCCGCGATGGATCTTATGAATCATGACCTTGAGATCCACGGTGTTCCCGGTGTCGGGATCGACCGTTTGCGGGTTATGGCACGTCGCGCAGAGCTTGACGTCCCGGCGGGATCCCCCGTGCGCCGAGAGCGGATTGTGGCAGGTGTTGCAGGCGGCGTTGCCCATGAAGTCCCAGACCTCGGTGACGGGAGCGCCGTCGGGACGGAAGTCGTGCTCGACGTTCGCGTAGTAGTTCTTGTCCTGGATCCCCGACATGTTGCGCGTGGCGTAGATCGCGAGCGTGTGCGTCTTCGACATGTCGAACCCGGCCGGAAGCGCGGTCTTGAACTGATACATCGAATGCCCGAGCTCCAGGTCCGTCCAGGTCCCGCCCGAGTCCGCGGAGGCCTGGGTGGCCGAGACGTTCGTGATCGGGCTCTTCTGCACCCGCGTCGTGTAGGAGGTGTACTGGCGAAGGCCGGCGTCCCACCAGGCCAGGATCAGGCTGACCGACAGGGGGCCCGGCGTCATCTGCCCCAGCCGGTCGAGCGGCTGGTTCAGGTCGTCGGTAAAGGACAGGTCCGCGACCGGCCTCCGGTCGGCCGGAATCATGATGCTGTTGACCTTGATCTTGAACCCGGGGCGGATGTAGCCGAGCTCGTCGGCCGTCATGTAGAACTCCCGGGAACTCTTGGCGTAGGCCGTCTTGCCTTCCGAAGACCCGCGCATCGGAATCGCTTGCGGGTCTCTCGGACCTCCCGTCGAGAGCGGAATCAGCGCGAGAAGTCCGGCCGTCAGAAGGGTGCCGCGCTTGGCCAACATGAAGTACCTCCGATTACGTTTGTTTCTACCCGTTGTGAATTTAGTCATGCCGGTGCGGGCCCGCCGTGATGCATCTGAATCATCTTAAACAGGAGCTGAACCCGCCCCTTCCGACCCGGACGCGCCCCCTTACGAAGACGCTGGAACAGCCGGCAGCCGCCGGTCGAGCGCGCGCTTGAGCTGCTGGGTCAAGAAGATAACATCCACGCGGCTGATCTTCGAGCCCGGCCCGCGTTTCTCGATGCGGTCGAGCGACGCCCGCGCCAGAAGGACGGGAAGTGCCGTGAACTCGACGAGCCCTCGCGGCGCGCCGACCGACTGCAGGGCGTCGATATAGCGCGCCGCGGTCTCCAGGTCCCCCCGCGCCAGGCCGAAGACCTCGGCACGGGGCACCCCCGCCGGCAGGTAGCTTCTCCCCTCGGCCGCGTCGGCGGAGGCGTCCTTCAAGATGTTGACCAGCTGCAGAGCCTCTCCGAAGGTCGCGGCGCGCTCGCGCAGGAACGGGGATACTGGCGAGAGCTCGCCTCTTCCGCGCAGAAAGAGCTCGGTCAGCATCTCACCCACGATCCCCGCGACGACATAACAGTAGGCCTGCAGATCCGCGACGTCGGAAAGAACCAGAGACCCCTCGCGCGTGCGCGCCACGAAGCGGGCCATGCCCTCTGCGGAGCGGATCACGTGCTCGCGCACCGACGCCACGGCGGCCGGGTCGAGCGCGAAGAAGGAGTCCAAAACGAAGGGCACTTCCGCGATGAGCTCGCGGTATCCCGCGTGGGGCGACGCACCGGCGGCGCTCCACTTCGCGGCCAGACGCACGGTCTCCTCGAGGGAATGGTGACGGAGCAGCCCGTTGAACTCGCCAAGCGCCTCGATTCGGCAGTCGGGCTCCCAATGCGCGGCGTCCTCGAAGGTGTCCGCGATGCGAAACAACAGGTACGCGACCATGACTTCGCGCCGCGTGGGTTCCGGCAGCACGGGGATGGAAAGCGCAAACGTGCGGCTCGTTTTCTCGAGGAGGTCCTCGAGGGAAGGCTTCGTTTTCACAAAAGCTCCGCCAGGAAGCGGTCGAGCACGCGCGCGAGCGCGGGCCCGCAATCCTCCACCCGCCGCCGCATGCGTGCGAGCGCCGCCCAGGACGCCGGCCGGAGGAGAGCCCGGACCGCGACGGCGCGCCGGCTGATCCCTCCGTCTTCCCCCACGCAATCCGGCAGGAAGGCCGGAAGCTCTTCGTCCATCGTATCGGAGATCGCGCGCAGCACGATGTAAGGCGTGCCGCGGCCGGCCGCGGCACGCGCCCAGGCCGCCGACTCCATGTCGACGGCGCCGGACTCGCCGGCGGCGAGCCAGGACGCCAGCCTTCGTCTCGTCGCCAGGGAAACGGCCGGAGCCGCCACGGTGATCAGGCTCCCGCCCCGCGCGCCCGCCCTCGAGGCGCGCTCCAGGAGCGCCGGGTCGGGCCCGGGCGCTTCCTCCGTCTCTTGGCGGACGCGCGCCGAGGCCACCACATCCAACACCGACAGGCCCTCCGTCAAGCCGCCCGCAACGCCCGCGCCGATGAGCGCCTTCGGTCGGACCGTCTCGCAGAGCGCGGTCGCCGCGCGTTCGGCGTTTTGTGGCCCGTCGCCCGTCGAGGCAATGACGACCTCCGCGGATCCGATCCTGGCCCTCGCGCGAGCGGGGCCCTCGAACCGGACGTCCCGGGCGGCGCGAAGGACGGCTCGAAACTCCTCTCGGATCGCCGTGACGACGGCGATCGGAGCCCGCGCGTCATTCCGCATAGCCCTTTTCACGAAACCACGCAACCGCACGGGCGAGCGCCTCGTCCACCGGCGACTGAGGGAGTCCGAGCTCGCGCACGGCCTTGGCGGCATCGAAGAACATCCGGTGCTGCGCCATTCGCACGCTCTCGAGCGAGACGCGCGGCGGCCGGCCCGTCAGCCGCGCCAGGCCCGTCGCCACGGCCGCGGCAGCCAGCGGCACGGCGTGCGGGAGACGCAGGACGGGGGCGCGCCGGCCGGTCAGGCGGGCGAGCGCCTCGAGGATCTCCCGCAGCGTCATGTTGCGATTGCCCAGAATGTATTTTTCGCCCGTGCGGCCCCTCTCAGCCGCGAGCACGTGGCCTTCCGCCACATCGCGCACATCGACGAGATTCAATCCCGTGTCGACGTAGGCGGGGATACGGCCGTTCAGGAAGTCCACGATCATCTGGCCGGTCGGGGTCGGGCGGATGTCGAGTTCCCCGACGGGGGTCGAAGGGTTGACGACCACGACCGGCAACCCCCTGGCGACCCACGCCTCGGCCACGCGCTCGGCGTCGTACTTGCTCTTCTTGTAGCGACCCACCACGCTCCGACGGTCGACGGGCGTCGACTCGTCGGCCGCAGATCCGTCCTCCTTCAGCCCGAGCGCGCCGACCGAGCTCGTGTAGACGACCCGCGAGACGCCGGCCTTCGCCGCCGCCGCAAGCATGTTCTCGGTGCCCCCGACGTTGACGCGCGCGAGCTCGCCCGGTCCTCGGGACCAGAGGCGGTAGTCGGCCGCGCAGTGGAAGAGCCGGGACACGCCGGAGAGGGCCTGCGGAAGCGATGCGGGTTCTGTCAGGTCCCCTTCCGCGACCTCGACGGAGAGACCCTCGAGGTTGTCGCGTCGGCTGCCCGGCCGGACGAGGCACCGCACGGAGCCGCCCCGCGCGAGAAGCGCCCGAACCACATGGGCACCGACGAACCCCGTGGCGCCGGTGACGAGATCCATGGCCGCGCGGCTTACGCCGCGAGGTTCCAGGCGATCATCCGGACGATGTCCCCGGGGTTCTTGGGCAGCTCCATCACGACCGATGCCTCGAAGCCCGAGTGCATCGCGCAGTTGCGGCACATGGGGTCCTGCCGCGACTCCCAGTACTCCCAGTCGGTGCCGTTCCAGAACTGCTCGAACGTCTCCGACCACGTCTTTCCGATCAGGTAGCAGGGGCCCTTCCAGCCATTGGGTGTGTAGGTCACCGTGCTCCAAGGCGAACACTTGTACTCGCGCAGGCCGGCCGCGAATTCCAGAAACATGGGCGTCGAGGTCAGCTTGTGCTTCTTGGAAATGTCGAGCACGCGGCGGAATTTCTGGTGGATCTCCGACTTCGTCAGGAAGATGTCCGAGTCGACCGACTCGTAGTGGTAGCCGGGAGAGACGAGCATGCCGTCGACTCCCATCCCTGTCAACAGATCGCAAAGCTCTTCGACTTCCTCGACCCGGGTCTCCTTGAAGATCGTCGTGTTGGCCATGACGTGGTGGCCCCGGTCGAGGCCTTCCTCGATCATGGCGATCGCCTTGTCGAAGACACCCTCCCGGTCACAGACCTTGTCGTGGGTCTCGCGCATCCCGTCCAGGTGCACGTTGATCATCAGCCGCTTGTGCGGCGGAATGATCCCGAAGACCTTTTCATCGAGGAGCAGCCCGTTGGTGCACAGATAGATCTGGCGCCTGCGCTTGATGATCTCCGAGACGAGCTCTGGCAGCTCCGGGTAGATCGTGGGCTCGCCCCCGCAAATCGAGACCACCGGTGCCTGGGAAACGTCGACCGCCTCCAGGCATTTTTCGATCGGGAGCCGGTCCTTCAGCTTCCCCGTGTGGCGCTCGACGGCACAGCCGAGGCAGGCGAGGTTACAGGTATAGAGGGGCTCGAGCATCAGGACGAAGGGGTAGCGCTTGCGCCCGCGGATTGCGTTGCGCACCGAGTTCTGGATCGTGTCCGTCATGATGTGGACCGGGAATCGCATCGTCTTGTTACTCCCGTACAGGCGGCGCCGCGACCGTCGCGGAGGCTCCGACCGCCGCGCGCCCGCCCGCCCCCGGAGTCCCGGCGGCCCGCCGGTAAAGCGAGAGGGCCCAGAGCGGGAAATACGTCGCGTAGAGATGATACCGGAGGTAGAACACCTTCGGAAACCCCGTCGCCGTCCAGTGCTCGTCGCGCCAGGAACCGTCATATTGCTGGGCCCGCAGGAGATAGACGAGGCCCCGGCGCACGCTCTCCGAGTCAGCATCTCCCAGAGCAAAGAGCGCCATCAGGGCCCAGGACGTCTGGGAGGGGGTGCTCGGACCGATGCCCTTGGTCCGGGGGTCCTCGTAGGAGTGCTGCAACTCGCCCCACCCTCCGTCCTCGTTCTGGCGGGCGCGCAGCCACCGGCCCGCCCGCTGGTAGCGCGGCGCGGAGAGGTCTTCCCCCGCGTGCAGCAGGCCACGCAGCGCGAGCCAGGTGCCGTAGATGTAGTTGCAGCCCCAGCGGCCGTACCAGGTGCCGTCGGCCTCCTGCTTGGACTGGAGGAACTCGACGGCACGGCGCACCGCCGGATGGTCGGGCCGGTCCCCCAGGTTATGGAGGGCCTCGAGAACGCGCCCCGTGATGTCCTCGCAGCTGGGATCGATCATCGCGTTGTGGTCGGCGAACGGGATGTAGGTCCAGACCTTGTTGACGCATCCCTTGTCGAAGGCGCCCCAGCCGCCGTCCGCATTCTGCATGCCGAGGAGCCAGAGGCGGCCACGCTCGATCGCCTCGCGCCTTGCCCGGTCTTCCTCCTCGGCCGGAAAGCGCACGCAGGCAAGGGACGTGAGAACCTCCGCAGTGTCATCGGTGTCGGGATAGCACTCGTTGGCGTACTCGAAGTACCAGCCGCCCACCGGAGCCTCCGGGGCGCGGCGTGTCCAGTCCCCCGCGCGCTTGACCTCGCGGTCGAGCAGCCAGCGCGCGGCGCGGCGAAGCGTCGAGTCGTCGGCGGGAACGCCCGCGGCCGCAAGCGCGGGTGAGGCGATCGCCGTATCCCAGACCGGCGAGAAGCACGGCTGCACGCGCAGGGTCTCATCGTCCTCGATCTCGAGCTTCTCGAGCTCCCGTTCCTGCGCGAGCAGGCGCGGATCGTCCAGCGCGTAGCCCAGGCAGCGGAAGGCCATGATCGTGTTGATGATGGGAGGAAAAATGGCGCCGAGCCCGTCGCTGCCCGAGAGTCGCTCATGGATCCACTTTTCCGAGACCTCGAGTGCCTGCTGCCGCAGCGGCAGGAGCTTTGCCGCCTCGATCGCCTTGAGGATCTTGTCGATGGCGGTGAAGAACACGTACCAGAAGGCCTCCCGCAGCGTTCGCGGCGTCTGGCGCTCGGGAACGAAGCCCGTGCGCAGCTCGGGAATTTCGGCCGCCCGCGGCACCGGACAGAAGGGCTTGCGCGCCCAGATGATGGCAAGCGGCACCACGATCGTGCGCGACCATGACGAGATCTTGTAGAGCGTGAACGGAAACCAATCGGGCAGCAGCACGAGCTCCGGTGGCACCGCCGGGCAGTCGTCCCAGTCCTCCTGCCCGAAGACCGCGAGGTAGATCCGGGTGAAGGAGTTGGTTGCCTCGATTCCGCCGAGCCTCCGGATCACCTCTCGCGCGCGGGTCATGTGCGGCGCGTTCGGGTCGTCGCCGACGAGCTTCAAGGCGAAGTAGGCCTTGACGGAGACGCTCACGTCGGCGGGCCCGCCGGCGTAGTTGGGCCAGCCGCCCTCGGGAAGCTGCTTGCGGCGAAGATACTCGGCGGCCTTCCGGACCCGTGTCTCCCCCGTCCTCCCGAGGAAATGCAGGGTCAGGATGTATTCGGACTCGAGGATCGTGTCGCCCTCGAGCTCCCCGCACCAGTGGCCATCGGCATGCTGGATGGAAAGCAGATACCGGCGAGCCGCCTCGACGGCGTTTCGCACGCCTTCGGGGAAGACCTCCGCCGGGACCTTGCCGCCGCTGCGTTCGCTCATGAAGCCGGCTAGCTTAGAAGAGAACGATAATCCATGCAATATTTACAATAGACGCGTTCCGCGCCGAAGGGTTCCTCCGGTGCAGTTTCCGGGATCGCTCAAGGGGCCTGGGCCGGCTCGGGTTTCCCGGAATCGAGGGCCTCCAGGAGGCCCCCTTCCACCGCCAGGAGGCGCAGCCGGGCGTCGATCTGGTCCCTGCGGGAGCGTGCCAGCTCGTCCTCGGCATCCGAGAGGGCGAGCACCGCTCGATCCACCGCGTCGGCCTGCCCCCGGCCCTCCCGCAAGATCAGCTGGGCCTGCGACAGGGTTTCTCTGGCCAGGGCCTCCGCCCGGCGGGCGATTCCGGCCTCCAGCTTCGCCTGCGCCAGTTGCGCCTGTGCCTCTCGGGCCTGACGGGTCAGGTCGAGCTCGCGCAGTCGCCGCTGCGCCACGACCTGCTCGAGCTGCGCGTGGGACTGCGCGGCCTGCGCCGAGTCGCGGCCGCCGGTCAGGACCGGGAGCACGATGGAGACCCCGATGCTCGCGACGTTTTCCTGGAAGTTCAGATAGTACTTGTCGTACCCGAACGCGTTGGGCACGTAGGCGTACCGCGCTTCGGCGTTGATGGAGGGCCGGAAGAGGCGCGCCATCAGCCTCGCCGATTCCTCGAGCGCCGTGGCCTGTGCGGCCAGGGCCTGCAGCAGCCGGTCGCTCGCAATCGCCAGCGCGACCACGTCGGCCGGCTCGGGCTCGGGCACGGCGAGTTCCGGATCGTCCCGCAGGACGATTCGTGCTCCCGCGGGAAATCCGACGAGTCCCGCAAGCTCATACTGGTCGAGATCCCGGTCCGACTCGGCCGAATAGAGCTTCTGCCGGGCGCGGGCTTCCTCCAGGGCCGCTCCTTCGACCTCGATCTCGGTGCGCCGGCCCTCCCGGGCGAGTGCGCGCTCGCGGCGCGCGATTGCCTCCCGGGCCTCGAGCCGACGCCGCGCGCTCGTGACGCGAGCCTCGTCGGCGGAGAGTTTCGCGCAGGCCGCCGCGGCCCGCCGGGCGACTTCCGCCCGAGCCTCCGCGAGCGTCGCCAGCGAGCCGACGATCCCGACTCGCGCGTGGAGCTCCCGGCCCTTCTCGACCGGGTCGTAGAGCGTCATGTGTAGCCTCGCGCCGGCGGCGGCCGGCACCTCGCCGGCCACCGAGAGGGGGGCGCCAGTCGACCATCCCGGCGTCGTGTTCACGTAAAACTGCGGGTTGAGCTCGCTCGTGACGACCCGAGAGGCAGCGCTGGCCTCGTCGGCTCCGGCCCGCGCGATGGCCACCTCCGGAGCCAGGTCGAGCGCGCGCTGGACAGCCTCGCGGACCGTCAGGGTCGCGGTTGGCGGCGGTTCCGCGCCGGTCGGATCTGCTCCCGGCACGAGGGCGAGCAGCACGGCGAGCAAGAGTCCTTCATTCATGGTGCAGGGCCTCCGTTGGGTTCAGATTTGCGGCTCGATAGGCGGGAACCACGCCGAAGAGCAGGGCGACGGCGCAGGAGAAGGCGAAGGCCACCGCGGCGGACACGAGAGAGATCTCGATGCGGAAGGCGTGGACGAAGAGGCGCGCGAGGATCGGAATCGCGAGACCGAGCAGGACCCCGGCCGAGGACCCGAGGAAGCCGAGCATGAGCGCCTCCAGCAGGAATTGCTGCAGGATATCGCGGCGCCGGGCCCCGACGGACATCCGGAGCCCGATCTCTCGCGTCCGCTGCTCGACCGACGCGAGCAGGATGTTCATGATCCCGACCCCTCCGACGACGACCGAAACGGCCGCCGCCAGAATGAAGGCGACGATCAGGCCGTAGGAGATCGTGCGCGCGACCTTGATGACGGTCGTCATCGTCTTGATCTTGAATACCGATCCCTGGTGGTGCCGGTCGCGGAGGATCTCTTCCATCGTCGCCGCCGCCCGCGGGATCGCCGAGAACTCCCGCACTTCGGCGAACAGGGTGTCGACACGCTGCGTCGGCGTGAAGAACCAGGAGACCGTGATCGGAATGAAGATCGAGCGCGGCGTGACCTCGCCCTGCCCCATGGTGTCCACGGGCTTCTCGAACTCCCCGACCACGACGAAGTTCATGCCGAGCGTCCGAATCACCTTCTCCGAAGATCCGTCGTTTCCGAAGAGCTCCTCGTAGAGCGTCCGGCTGACGACGCAGACCTTCGACCGGCCCACGACGTCGTCCTCGTCGAGAAACCGGCCCCGCAGAATGGTCACGTTCTTCTTGACGGTCTGGTAGTTCGGGGTGGTGCCGAGGATCGCGACGTTAGAAGCGTGCGAGAGAACCGTGACTGTTCCCTGCAGCTCGACCAGAGGCGTCACTCCGGAAAAGAGGTCTTCGCGGGCGGCGATCGCCTTCCAGTCGGCTTCGGTGATCTGATCGTCGAGCACGCGCGAAACGCCCGACGTCACGGTGCCCTCGTAGTACCCCCAGACCAGGTGCGATCCCACCCCCTCGATCTGGGCCATGACGAAGGCCTGCCCGGAGAGCCCGAGCGCCACGATCAGAATGATCGCCGCCGTCCCGACGACCAGTCCGGCCAGGGTCAGACCCATCTGGACCGGATGGGTGCGAAACCGGTGGAGCGCCGTTTCGAGCGTCTCGCGGCTGAACATGCTTGAAAGCGGGCGTCGGCCCGCGCTACCGGGCGGCCACGCGCAGGCCCTCGGACAGCGGCACGGCTCCGGACATCAGGACGCGGTCCCCGTCGGCGAGGCCGCCCGTCACCTCGACTTCCGTCAGGCCGACCAGACCGACCACGACATCCCGGCGGCGCGCTCGCCCGTCCTGGAGGATCCAGACGAACCGGCGCTCGCCGTCCCGTTGCAGGGCGGCCCGGGGCACGACGAGGACTCCCTTCTTCTCGCCCACGACGATCTGAACGTTGACCGAGGCGTTGGGAGGAAGCCGAGAGGTCGGGTCCGAGATCTCGCCCAACACCTCACCCACTTGCCGGCCTCCCACCTCCCTCAGGCCCGGGGCGACGACGGTCACGCGGCCGCTCCAGCGCTGATCGGGCAACCCGTCGAATGTCACGACGAGGGGTTGTCCCACGGCCACCCTCGGCAGGTCCGGCTGGTCGACCCGGGCCCGCACGCGCAGGTGATCCGGGTCCGCGACGCTCGCGACCGGCTGTCCCTCCTCCACACGCTCGCCGACCTTGCGGGGAAGGTTATAGACGACGCCGTCGGCTGGAGCCCGGATGATCAGGTCCTCCGCCCGCCGCGCGAGCTCCCGCGCCGAGTCCTCGGCGAGCCCCACACGGGTCTGATCGAGCGACTCGAGCCGCGCTTTCGCAGCGCCCTCACGCCGGCGGGCGGCATCGAGCGTGGCCTCATCCGCTTCGAAGGCCGTCCTGGTGATCGCCCCTTCGGCCAGAAGCCTCTGGTCGGCTTCGAAGACTTTCCGGGCCCGGGTCACCTCTGCCTTCGCCGTCTCCAGATCCGCGGCCGCCTTCACGCGCTCGGACTCGAGCTCGGCAGCCGCGGCGCGCGCGTCCCGGGACTTTGTCGAGAGCTCCGGATTCTCGAGCTCGACCAGAACGGCTCCCCGCCGAACCCGCTCGCCTTCCTGAACGCGAATCGCGGCGACCGTCGCGCGATCGGGAGCGCGCCGCTCTCCTCCCTCCGACGGCTCGAGCGTTCCGTCCGAGAGGATCGGCACGCGCAGGTCGGCGCGCGTGGCACGGGCCGTAGACGCCGCCACGCCTTCCGGACGGCGGAGCGCCGCGATCGCGAGCAGAAGAAGGAAGACGAGGGCCGCGACACCCAGGGCCACGCGGAAGCGAAACGGGCGGGCGGTCGCGGTGGCGTCCCTCATGGGTCTGGCGCTTTCGGATCCTAGAAAGGCCACCACCGGGTCGGGAGATTCTTCGCGATGTCGTTGTAGAGGACCACCGTCAGCAACGCCAGGATCATCAGGAATCCCGCCTGCAGGATGCGCTCCTTGACGCGCAGGGAGAAGTCGCGCCGGGCCACGCCCTCGAGCCCGAGCAGAAAGAGGTGCCCGCCGTCGAGCACGGGGATCGGCAGCAGATTGAAGATCGCCAGCTGCAGCGAGATCCCGGCCATCAGGGCCACGAGGGGGACCGCGCCCGTGCGCGCCGCCTCGCCGGAGAACTTGGCGATGTCGAGCGGGCCCGACATCGTCTTGACACTCGCCTTGCCGACGAAGAGCCGCCCGAGCAGAGCGATCGTCGTGCGGAACTCCTTGCGCACCCGACGCCACCCCTCGACGAGCGACTGGTCCGCGGGAAAACGTTGCGTGATCTCCTTGAGATCGGCGGTCACCTGCACGCCCACTTTCCAGGTGCCGTCGGGGTCGCGCCGCGGCGAAACCATGGTGGCGCCGGGCCTGCCGTCGCGGCGATAGCGCACTTCGAAGGGCCCGGGAGCGGAACCGTTCACGGCCGCCATGAACTTGCTCAGGATGTCCATTTGCGAGCCGCGGACCTCCTTGCCGGCGATGGAAACGACGACATCCCCCTTCTTCAGGCCGGCGCGGTCGGCCGGATCTCCGGAAATCACCATGACGATGCGCGGTTCACTCGGCGCGGCCGGATAGAGACCGACCTCGCCGAAGTCGTACTTCGTGACCGCACGCGGCGTCACCGACAAGAAGACACCGGAGCCGTTGCGGTCCACCTCGACGTCGAGCTTCTGACGGGCGTTCATCGCGAACAGGAACTCCGCGTCGCTCCAGCGCGGCGTCTCCTGGCCATCGATGGAGACGATCCGGTCGCCCGGGAGGAAACCGGCGGCCTCTCCGGGTGACCCGGGCTGGACGACCCGGATGACGGGAGGTTCGAGCTGATAGGCGGGCACGCGAATTCCCAGAGCGAAGACGGCGGAGTAGAGGGTCCACGCGAGCAGCACGTTCATCGCCGGGCCGGCCAGCAGGATCAGTGCCCGCTGCCAGCGCCGTCCGACCGGCGGAGCCTCGGTCGACGTGCCTTCTGTGATCGTCGATTCGTCCGGCCCGAGTCCCACCACGCGCACGTAGCCGCCCAGCGGGATCGCCGAGACGCGGTAATCGGTGCCGCGCCATTTCTTTCCGAAGAGCCGCTTTCCGAAGCCGACCGAGAAGACCTCGACCGGAAAGCGAAGGCCCTTGGCGACGGCGAAGTGGCCGAACTCGTGCACCAGCACGAGCACCGACAGGACGAGCACGAAGGCCAGCGTGTTTCCGAGAATTGTCACTCGAGACTCCCTTGAGGAGACCTACCGGGAAGCCCAGGCGCCGGTCGCCGCGAGGCCGCGAACCCGCTCCGAGGCCTTCCGTCGGGCCGTCCGGTCGATCGATTCTGCCTCCTCGACGGAGGAAGGGGACGGGACCGATCCGATGGACGAGCCGGTCTCCGACACCACCCCAACGATGTCGGGAAAGGAAATCTTCCCCTGAAGGAACGCCTCGACGGCCACCTCGTTGGCCGCATTCAAGACGGCAGGCATGCCGCCGCCCGAGCGGAGCGCCTCGCGGGCCAGGCCGACGGCCGGATAGCGCCGCGGATCGACCTGCTGGAAGTCGAGCCGCGAGAGTTCCGAAAGATCGAGCCTTCCGAACGGACTCGCAATCCTCTCGGGATAGGTCAGCGCGTAGAGGATCGGAAACTTCATGTCGTTCTTCGAAATCTGCGCGATGAGCGAGCCGTCCACGTATTCGACCAGGGAGTGAACGGCCGACTGAGGGTGGATGACGACGTCGATACGGTCGACCGGCAGATCGAAAAGGAAGTGCGCCTCGATGATCTCGAGGCCTTTGTTCATCATGGTCGCCGAGTCGATCGTGATCTTCGGCCCCATCTTCCAGGTGGGGTGCGCGAGAGCGTCCTCGACGGTGATCGCCCCGAAGCTCGACAGGTCGAGCTGGCGGAAGGGACCGCCCGAAGCGGTGAGCACCAGGCGTGCGACCTCCTCGGGGCGCCCGCACCGCAGCGCCTGATGAATCGCGCAGTGCTCCGAGTCGACGGGAACGATCTCGGCACCGCTCGCGCGCGCCGTGCGCATCATCAGCTCCCCGGCAACCACGAGGGTCTCCTTGTTGGCGAGCGCCAGACGCTTGCCGGCGACCGCCGCGGCGTAGGCCGAGCGCAGCCCGAGCGCTCCTACGAGCCCGCCCACGACCACGTCCACCGAGGGATACGCGGCGACCTCCTCGAGGCCTTCCGGCCCGTAAACGATGCGGGGAGGGTCGGAGGACGGCAGCAACTGCCGGAGGCGGTCCGCGTCGCCCTTCTCTCCCACCGACACGAGCTCCGGCCGGTGCCGGACGATCTGTCCCGCAAGCCTCTCGACGGACCTTCCGGCCGAAAGCGCGGTCACGCGGAAGCGGTCGGGCAGAGCTGCCGCGACGTCGAGCGCCGAGCACCCGATCGAGCCCGTCGATCCGAGAACGGCCAAGCTTTTCATGGCAAAACGCAAATTATATCGACGCCCGGTCCGGCGGTGCGCCGCCTAGAGAGTCGCGACGAACGCGGCGAGGACGGGCCCGGCGTAGAGCAGGGAGTCGATCCGGTCGTAGAAGCCGCCGTGTCCCGGCAGGAACACGCCGGAGTCCTTGACGCCCGCTCCGCGCTTCCAGAGGGATTCGACGAGATCGCCGATCTGGCCCGCCGAGGAGGCCAGGGCTCCCGCGAGGGCCGCCCGGCCGGGCCCGAGCTCCGGCAGGACCCACCACAGTCCGGCGGCGGCGCCGATCAAGGTCGCTCCGATGAGTCCCCCCAACGTGCCCTCCCAGGTCTTCTTGGGGGAAGCCACCGGGGCCAGAGGATGTCGGCCGATCAGCCGTCCCGTGTAGTACGCGCAGGAGTCACAGCCCCAGACGACCAGAAACAGGAACAGGACGGCGCGCGGGGAGAAGGCGCGCAGCGCGCACATCGCGGTCGCGGGCAAGGCCACCGCGAAGACCCCGAAGAACGTCGAGCCGGCGCCGGCGAGGGCGGCCGGCGGCGGCACACCCGAGAACAGTGGCGCGACCGCCGAGAGCGCACTGACGAGCAGGACGAGCACCCCGACAATCGTCAGGCCTCGCCGGTCGGCAAAACCACCGTACCCCCAGAAGGCGACCCACCCGGCCAGCACCGCCGCGCCCCCGCCGAGCCCGACGGTCTTGGAAACCGCGTGTCCGCTCTTTTCCGCGAGCCGGTAAAACTCGTAGAGCGCCAGAAGTGCCACCGTCGCGACGAGCAGGTTGAAGGCGATTGCGGGAAGGAGGAAGAGAACCGCGAGGACGATGGGAATCGCGACCGCCGCGGCCACTTCCCGCCTCAAACGGGACGCCTTCTCAACCCGCGGCCTCGCCGGCGTCGGAAATCCGTCCCTCGGCGATCACGCCGCCGTAGCGCCGCTCGCGTTTCTGAAAGTCGAGAATCGCCTCGAAGAGGTGGCGCTTTCGGAAGTCGGGCCAGAAAACCGGCGTCACCCAGATTTCGCTGTAGGCGATCTGCCAGAGCAGAAAGTTGGAGACGCGCATTTCGCCGCTCGTACGGATCAGTAGATCCGGGTCCGGTAGCCCCGCCGTGCTGAGGCGCGAGCCGAGCGTCTCCTCGTCGATCTGCTCGGGGGTGAGCCTTCCGGCCTCGACATCGTGTGCGAGCGAGCGGCACGCGTCCACGATCTCCGTGCGGCCGCCGTAATTGAGCGCAATGTTGAAGGTCATCCCCCGGCAGGAGGAGGTGGCCGCCAGACCCTTCGCGAGCTCCTTCTGGACCGACGCGTCGAGCTCGTTCATCCGGCCCACGACGCGGAAGCGAATGTCGTTCTTCAACAGGTTCGAGAGCTCCCGGTTCAGATACTCCTTCAGCAGAGACATGAGCGTCACGATCTCGAAGCGCGGCCGCTTCCAGTTCTCGACGGAAAATGCGTAGAGCGTCAGGGCGTCGAGCTCCAGCCGCGCGCAGGTCTCCACCGCCTCCCGCACGGAGGCGATGCCCGCACGGTGGCCTTCCACCCGCGGGTCGCCTCGCTGTTTCGCCCAACGGCCGTTGCCATCCATGATGATGGCCACGTGTCGCGGCAGGCGCGAAAGATCGATTTCCTCGAGAAGACCCCTTTCGGACGAGCCCAGAGGCGCAAGGGAATCGAGATTGATCACGGGGTTCAGTGTAACCCGCCTCGCCAGACGCGCCGACGCGGCCCCCAACGGTTCAGTGCAGGTATCCCAGGGCTCTCAGCTTCTTCCAGGCCTCGTCTTCTTCTTCGGAGGTGCGCGAGGAAGCCCTGCCGTTGGCCTTCCAGAGAAACACGCCGGCGCAGCCGCCCGGAACCTCGAACCGGGGGATCGACTCGGGAATCGCGGCGAGCGGCACGGACCGCGGGCGACCGGCCTCGAGCGGGACCGGTCGGGTCCCCTCCAGGATCAGCATCGCGCAGGAAGCCGCTCCACCGACGGTCAGGCGCAGATCACCGCCGTCCGTGCCGTCCAACCGCGCACCGTCGATCCCGTCGGAAAGATCCAGACGCGCCGTGAGTTTGGGCCGGCCGCCGGGACGCTGCCAGGAAAGACGGTCGTCTTCTTCGAAAGCGAACGGCTCGGCGGTCGCCGCGGGACCGAAACCCTCCACGGAGATCTCGATCGGGGCGGTCGCGCCCGGCTCGACCGCGCGCAGCTCGACGCCTCGCCGGGTGTGCGCGATCGCCTGCTCGATCGAGCGCCAGTCGTCGGGAAAGGTCGCGGGATCGATCGGCAGGAGATTCTTCTCTCCCGGATCGCGGGCGAGGTCGAACGTTCCGAGACCCGGTAGGATTTCGCGCAGTCGGAGCGCGAGGCGATGGCCGGAAGGGTCCGTGACGGGATCCGGAATTCCGCGCGTCCCGAGGCGATCGAAGAAGAAGAGTTTTTGGCCCCTTCGCACGACGGCGGCGCGCGGCGCGCCCCCGGTGAGCATCGTCACGGCCGGAAGGACCTCGCGCTGTCCGGCGCCAGGTTCGAGTAGGCTCCGCCCGTCGAGGGGCCGCCGGGGACGAGGCAGCCCGGCAAGATCCTCGAGCGTCGGAAGCAGGTCGAGCAGGGACACCAGGGAGTCCGCCGGCGCGAGCGTCGCTGTCCGTCGGCCGCCGGCGCGGATCGCGAGCGGGACACGAAGCACCTCGTCGTAAAGCGCGGGGCCGTGCTTCCAGCCGCGATGCTCTCCGAACTCCTCGCCGTGGTCTGCCGTGAAGACGACCGTCCAGCGCGCGCTCTCCTCGGCGGGTGCCGAATTCCAGAGCTTGCCGACCTCTGCGTCGGCCAGCCGGACCTCGTCATGGTAGAGCGCCGTGAGGTGCCGCACGCCTGCCGGGGGCGGAGTCGCCATTTCGCCCAGCTGCAGCCGATTCACTTCGTCACCGACGATGGGTCCCTCGTAGTTCGGATCGAATGGGGTCTTCCCGAGCGGCCGATCGTAGGGCTGATAGGGGTCGTGCGGATCGAGAAGGTTGATCAGGAGGAGAAACGGCTCCCCGCGGTGCGCGGCGAGCCAGGAGGGGACGTGCTTCATGGTCTCCCGCCCGGGCAGCACGATCGAGGCTCCGTCGTAGGGTGTGACGAAGAAGGTCTGGAATCCGGCGGCAAAGCCGTCTTTCTCACGCAGGGTTGGGTTGGCGAAGAAGGCCGCCGTGGACCAGCCGGCACGACGAAAGTCTTCGGCAAGCGTCACGGCGCCGGGCCCGATCCCGAGGGGCGTTCCGTCCGCGTCCTCATGGACCGACGGCACGCGGCCGGTCAGCATCGAGGCAACCGATGGAATCGTCCAGGACGCCGGCGCGTAGGCGCGTTCGGCCTTCCAGGCGCCCCGGAGAATCGCATCGAGATTCGGTGTCGAGGGATCCGGGCAGCCGCCGAACCCCACGGCGTCCCGGCGCGTGGTGTCGAAAATCAGCAGGACGACCGCCGGCGCGCTGTCGGCCGGCCGCACGAGCCGGAGGTCGGAGAGAAAGACGGACGCCGCCGGCGCGGTCCTCAGGCGCAGCCGCGGGCGCCGGGCCCGCGCCCGCACCCGAAGCGACTCGTTCCAGACGGCGGGAGGCGCGGGCGCAGCGGCAAACTCGCGCTCGGCCCGGGCCATCTCGCGGGCCACGCCCCCGTCGGAAACCTCTTCCACGAGGAGCGAAACGGCGCCTGTGGTGCCAGGGGACGACCAGGCGAACCGTAACTGCCCTGCGGCGCCTGAGGGCAGCTCCCACTCGAAGGAGCCGCCGGCCGGAAGGAGCCTTCCCATTCGGACGACGCCCTCGCGATCCAGGAGCCGCGCGGGAGCCGCCGGCGCCGCGGGCCGCAGAGGGGGACCCGGCGGCACCGTGTCCCGACGGCAGGCCGCCGCCGCGGCGAGCACCAGGAGGGCGGCCCGGGCGGGCGAGGGGACTCGCCTCCTCACCCCCACCGCGCTCTTCCGCATGACGGCTCGGAAACAGCCCGCCGGGGGCAGCTCATTCCGCGGGGCGCCGCCCGGCGCGGCCATAGTGGACTCGCAGGAGCGTCAGGCCGCAGGCCGGGGCCTTCGGGGAGAGGAGGCGCCGGTTCTGGGTCTCGAGCAGCTCTCGGATCCGCCCGGCGGGGGCCTTGCCTCGCGCGACGTCTGCGAGCACGCCGCAGAGGGACCGCACCATGCCGCGCAGGAACCCGTCTCCGGCAACGAGCGCGTGGACTTCGGGTCCCCGCTCGGAGATCCGAACGAACCGCACGCGCCGAACGGAGGATTCTCCCGCCGGCAGGCGGACGCCGAAGACACCGAAGTCTCGCTCCCCCGCGATCTGTCGAGCTTCGGCCCGCATCTGCGCGACGTCGGCGCGTGGCGAGAGGGGGGCGACGAAGGGCGAGTCCCGCGGCGGGACCACGGAGGCGCGGCTCCACCGGTAGAGATACTCCTTCCAGGCGGCGTCCCGGCGCGCGTGAAAATCGGGAGCAGCCTCCCGCGCGTCCAGAATCCGGACGTCCCGGGGCAGCCGTGCGTTGACGGCCTCGACGAGGCGCTCGGGAGCAAGCGCCCGGGACAGATCGAGGTGAATCACCTGTCCGTCCGCGTGCACGCCCGAGTCCGTGCGCCCTGCCCCGTAAACGACGACGGGGCGGCCGTCCAGCAGCGAGAGCGCTGCCTCGAGGGCGGCCTGAACCGTCCGGGGGGCGTTTTTCTGCCGTTGCCAGCCGTGAAAGTCCGTCCCGACGTAGGCCACCCGCGCCCTGTACCGCCGGGTTCCCCTCACGAGGCCCGCCGCCTTCGGGCCGCGCGCGCGAGCGTGGCCGCGAGAAGGAAAAGGAACGGGACGTATTCGAGCGAAAGAATCCGGGCCGGGCTGAGGCCGGGCGTCGCGTAGAGGAGGCCGTACGCCAGTGGCGCGGCGAACGAAAGATAGAGGAAGGCGGGCTCCCGCCGTTCGGCCGCGAACGGAAGGATCCAGAGCAGATACCAGGGGTGCACCGTCGGGGAGAAGATCAGCAGGGCCCCGAGCGACGCAAACGTCGCGGAGCGCAGGTCCCGAACGCGCCAGCCGATTCCGATAAGCGCCGACGCGAGCACGCCGGCGAGCAGGGCCCGCGCGAAGAACCCTTCGTAGAAGTACGGGAAGACGCGCTGTGTCCACGCCGGGTGTCCGTGGCGCTCCTTCCAGGCGAGGAAGTCCGCTTTGGCGCGCGCCGGCAGGTCGAAGGAGGTGACGGCGCGGGCGGCGGCGCCATAGAGCGGGGAGTTGAAGTCCCAGCGCGTGGCGTAGTCGGAGAGGCCGCCGGCCGGCGACACCCCACCCCGCGAGGCGGCAAGCCAGAGGCCCGCGGCGACGGCGAATCCCGACGCGAGCAGTCGCCACCCTCCTCGCCGCCCCACGGGGATGACCGCCGCGAGCGCCACGTACTTGGTCAGAACCGAGAGTCCATAGGCGATGCCCGAAAGGACGCGGCGGCGCTGCGCGAGAAGACCGAGCGCGGCGATCAACAGCGCGACCCCGAGGGGATCGAGGTGACCCTGTCCGGCGATCTCGAGGACGGGCAGCGGATGAAAGGCGTAGAGCGCGGCGGCGGACACGCTCGCGGTGCGCGCGAGCAGCCAGACGATCGCGACGTCGGCCAGCGAGAACAGGAACTTCAAGGCTATGCCGCTCTGCCCTTCGAGGCTTCCCAGCCGGAAGGCCGCCTGCGCCACAGGCGGATACACCGTCTTGACATCGCGGTGCGCGACCCGCTGCCGCAGATCCGGACCGACGCCGGCTAAGGCCGGATCCTCCGGCGCGTAGGCCCAGGGCGAGAACCCCGCGGCGGAGACCCTGGCGTCCCAGAGGTAACGCGCCAAGTCGTCGGAGAGATCCGGCGGCCGCAGCAGCAGGGTCGCCCGGAAGAGGCAGGCGCAGGCAATCGCGAGCGTCGCGGGAGAGCCGGATAGAATCGCCGCGGCGAGAAGCGACAGGACGCCCGCCGCTGCCGACAGCAGGAGGTAGGCGGGCAGCCGGCTCCTCGCATCCGGAGTGAAAAGAAGCCCCAGGTAGACGGCTTCGGCCAGGAGAATCAGGAGTCCGCGCGTGAACCGGCCCCTCGGGAATCGGAGCTGATGGCCACTCAGGGCGCCCAGATCGCCACCCTCGCCGCCTACTACGCGGTGCTCGGCCTGCTCGCGTTCTACGGGACGCATCGCGCTTTGATGGTCTGGCTCTACTACCGGCACCGCGGCAACACGCCGCGGCCGACGGCCCCTCTCGATCCGCTCCCGCGCGTCACCGTTCAACTTCCGATATTCAACGAAGTCTACGTCGTCGAGCGCCTGGTCGAAGCCGTCGCAGCGATCGACTACCCGCGGGAGTTGCTCGAGATCCAGGTTCTCGACGACTCGACCGACGATACCTCGCTCGTGGCGCGTGGCGTTTGTGAGCGGCTCTCGAGCCGGGGGTTCGACATCGCTTACCTGCGACGCGCGCACCGCGAAGGCTTCAAAGCCGGTGCGCTGCAGGCCGGGCTACAGACGGCTTCGGGAGAGTTTCTGGCGATCTTCGACGCGGACTTCGTGCCGGGGCCCCGGTTCCTGCGGGAGGCGCTGCCGCATTTCGCCGACGCGCGGGTCGGGCTCGTGCAGGCGCGGTGGGAGCACCTGAACCGCGATTTCTCGCTCTTGACCCGCATCCAGTCGATCTTCCTCGACGGCCACTTCGTCGTCGAGCACCCGGCGCGGAATCGGTCCGGCCGATTCTTCAATTTCAACGGAACGGCCGGCATCTGGCGTCGCACATGTTTGGTCGATGCCGGCGGGTGGCAATCCGACACACTCACGGAGGATCTGGATGCCTCCTACCGCGCGCAGCTTGCCGGCTGGAAGTTCGTCTACTTGAAGGACCTTGTGGTGCCGGCGGAGCTGCCCGTGGACATGAACGGCTTCAAGACGCAGCAGCACCGCTGGACCAAGGGCTCGATCGAAACGGGAAAGAAGCTGCTTCCCGCGATCTTCCGGAGCGCCTATCCCGCCAAGGTGAAGCTCGAGGCGTTCTTTCATTTGACGAACAACTTCTCCTATGTCCTGGTCGTCCTCCTCTCCCTCCTGATCCTCCCGGCGATCCTGATCCGCGAGCGGATTGGGTGGCAGAAGCTCATCGTCATCGACTTCCCTCTCTTCTTCGGAGCGACCTTCTCCTTCATCGCCTTCTATGTCTCGTCCCAGGCCGAGATCGGGCGGGACTGGAAGGCCGCCCTGCGCTCCATGCCCCTGCTGATGTCGCTCGGCATCGGTCTCTCGTTGAACAACGCCCGCGCCGTGCTCGAGGCCGTCTTCGGCGTCAAGAGCGAGTTTCGCCGCACGCCGAAGTACCGGATCGAGGGCTCGCGGGGAGAGTGGCGCAGCAAGAAGTATCGGGCCCGCGGCAACCTGTCGCTCACCGCCGAGATCGTCCTGGCCGTCTACTTTTTCGGGGCGATCCTCTTTTCCGTTCGGGAGAACTACTGGGCCGGCATTCCGTTTCTGCTCGTCTTCTTCAATGGGTTCGCCTACACCGCCGGGCTGTCGCTCTTCTGCCGACGAAACGGGTCGCGGGTGCGTCCCCTGACGACCCTCCCCGCAAAATAGAATCCTCCCGTGGACCCCACAGTGCGGGTGACGGAGATCTTCCGCTCCCTCCAGGGGGAGTCGACCCGGGCGGGATATCCCTGCGCCTTCATCCGCCTGACGGGCTGCTCGCTTCGATGCATCTGGTGCGACTCGGCGTACGCCTTTCACGGAGGAGCGGACCTTCCCGTGTCGCAGGCCGTCCGGGACGTCGCGGCCCTGGGAACGGACCTCGTCGAGGTGACGGGCGGCGAGCCCCTCGAACAGGAGGGCGTCTACGCCCTGATGGACGGCCTTCTGGAACTGAAGAAGACAGTTCTGCTCGAGACGGGCGGACACGTGCCACTCGACCGCGTCGATCCGCGCGTGATCAAGATCGTGGACGTCAAGGCTCCGGGCAGCGGCATGCGGGGGGCCAATCTGCCCGAGAACCTCGAAAGCCTGGGCGAGCGAGACGAGCTGAAGTTCGTCCTCACCGACCGGGAAGACTTCGACTGGTCGCTCGCGCAGGTCGAGGCGCGGGACCTCGACCGCCGGCACGTGGTGACGTTTTCTCCCGTGTGGGAGAGCCTGAGGCCGCTCGACCTCGCGGAATGGATCCGCGACAGCGGGCGAAGCATCCGCCTCGGCCTGCAGCTGCACAAGCTGCTCTGGGGGGACGTGCCCGGAAGATGAAAAACCGTCGGATGATCGGCCGAGACGAAGCCATGGAGCGATGATTCCTCCTCGGGCAGTGGTCCTGCTCTCCGGCGGGCTCGACTCCGGAACGTGCTTTCTGATCGCACTCGCCGAGGGGTTCGAGGTCCACGCGCTCTCTTTCGACTACGAACAGCGCCATCGGGTGGAACTCGACCGTGCCCGGGTCCTTGCGACCCGGTACGGGGCCGCGGCGCATCGCATCGTCCGACTCGAGGTCCCGCAGCGGAACTCTTCGGCTCTGACGGACGCGTCGCGCGAAGTGCCCCGTCACAGGCTTCATGAAGAGGCGATCCCTTCGACCTACGTTCCGGCGCGCAACACGCTCTTTCTCGCGCATGCGCTCGCGTGGGCGGAACCGATCCGGGCCGCCGACATTTTTCTTGGCGCCAACGCGCTCGACTACTCGGGGTATCCCGATTGCCGCCCCGAGTTCCTCGAAGCTTTCGAGAAGACCGCAAACCTCGCAACGAAAGCCGGCGTCGAGGGCTCGCTGCGCTTCCGAATCCGAGCTCCCCTCCTGCAGATGTCCAAGCGGGAGATCGTCCTGGCTGCGCGAGACCTTGGGCTCGACTTTTCTCTCACCTCGTCTTGCTACGACCCGTCTGCCGGGGGAATCCCCTGTGGCGCGTGTGATGCGTGTCTGCTGCGTGCCCGAGGGTTCCGTGAAGCCGGGATTACAGACCCCTTAAATACTTGATAATATATCGCTAATATCGTCGATATATAGTAATTGACAATATCACACTCATATTCTAGCATGTCTGCCGGCCTCGAGGCTTCCCTCGGGTCAGGAAGGAAAGCCCGATGAGATTCGATCAGCTGACGATAAAGGCCCAGGAGGCCGTTCAGGAGGCTCAGCGAGACGCTCGGGCGCGGGGTAATGCTGAGCTGACGCCCGATCACCTCCTTCTCGCGCTGTTGCGACAGAGCGAGGGAGTAGTCGTTCCGATCCTTCAGAAGCTCGGTGTCGACTCGGAGGCCCTCGCGCGGGACGTCGAGGGGGATCTCGAACGCCGGCCCAAGGTTTCGGGCGCCTCCTCGGACGCGTCTCCGTCGCGGGAGCTGACGAGGGTCCTCGACCGGGCCTTCGAGGTCGCTCGGGAGTTCGGCGACGAGTAT
This sequence comes from uncultured Acidobacteriota bacterium, assembly GCA_963801275.1. GTDB lineage: Bacteria > Acidobacteriota > Thermoanaerobaculia > UBA5066 > Gp7-AA6 > DATBFU01. Next base: position 2,046,795 of record CAWDEF010000001.1, read on the forward strand.
GTCTCGACCGAACATCTCTTGATCTCGCTCTCCGAGCCCGCCGCCGGGGAAGTCTCCCGGCGTCTGTCCGCCAGGGGAGTTCAAAAGGACTCTCTGCTCAAGGCTTTGAAGGAAGTCCGCGGCTCGACGCGCATCACAGACCCCAATCCCGAGGACAAGTACCAGGCCCTGAAGCGATACACGCGGGACCTGACCGATCTCGCCCGCCGGGGAAAGATCGACCCGGTCATCGGACGCGACGAGGAAATCCGCCGCGTGATCCAGGTGCTCTCCCGGCGCACGAAGAACAACCCCGTCCTGATCGGGGAGCCTGGCGTGGGCAAGACGGCCATCGTCGAAGGTCTGGCGCGCCGCATCCACATGGGCGACGTTCCGGAGGGATTGAAGAACAAGCGCGTCGTGGCGCTCGACCTCGGGGCCATGATCGCCGGCGCCAAGTACCGCGGCGAGTTCGAGGACCGCCTCAAGGCGGTCCTGAAGGAGATCGAGGAGGCGCAGGGGACGGTCGTCCTGTTCATCGACGAGCTGCACACGCTGGTCGGGGCCGGGGCCGCAGAGGGAGCGATGGATGCCTCGAACATGTTGAAGCCCGCGCTCGCCCGCGGCGAGCTCCGAGCGATCGGCGCAACGACGCTCTCGGAATACCAGAAGTACATCGAGAAGGACGCCGCCCTCGAGCGCCGCTTCCAGCCGGTCTACGTCGAGGAGCCGTCGGTCGAGGACACGATCGCGATCCTGCGCGGCCTGCAGGAGCGCTACGAGATCCATCACGGCGTACGCATCACGGACGCGGCGCTGGTTGCCGCGGCGCGCCTTTCGGCCCGCTACATCACCGACCGCTTCCTGCCGGACAAGGCGATCGACCTGGTGGACGAGGCGGCGGCGCGCCTCCGAACCGAGATCGACTCGGTGCCCGCGGAGATCGACGCGGTGGAGCGCCGGACCGTGTCGCTCGAGATCGAAAAGAGAGCGCTCTCCAAGGAGAAGACCAAGGAAGCCAAGGAGCGGCTCGAGGAGATCGACCGCCGCCTGGCGGAGGAGCGCGAGACCTCCAGCCGACTGCGCGCCAAGTGGTCGGCCGAAAAGGAGGCCATCCAGAAGATCGGCCAGACCAAGGAGGCGCTCGAGCGGGTGAAGCAGGAGGCCATCGAGGCCGAGCGCCAGGGCAATCTGCAGCGGGTCGCCGAGCTTCGCTATGGGCGCCTGCCCGAGCTGGAGAAGGAGCTCGGCGCGCAGAACGCGCGCCTGGCAGAGCTCCAGAAGGGGCAGCCCATGCTGCAGGAAGAGGTCGGCGAAGAGGACATCGCCGCCGTCGTATCGCGGTGGACGGGAGTTCCTGTCAACAAGCTGATCGAGGCGGAGTCCCAGAAGCTGCTGCAGATGGAGGATCGCCTCGGGGAGCGCGTGGTGGGCCAGCACGAGGCCGTGGAGGCGGTTGCGGAGGCCGTGCGGCGCGCGCGCGCCGGGCTCTCCGATCCCCGCCGGCCCATCGGGTCGTTCATCTTCGTGGGGCCTACCGGCGTGGGAAAGACGGAGCTCGCCAAGGCACTGGCCGAGTTCCTCTTCGACGACGAGCACGCGATGGTGCGCGTGGACATGTCGGAGTACATGGAGAAGCACTCGGTCGCGCGGCTGATCGGCGCGCCTCCCGGCTACGTGGGCTACGAGGAAGGGGGCCGGCTCACCGAGGCGGTGCGCCGGAGGCCCTATTCAGTCGTCCTCTTCGACGAGATCGAGAAGGCGCACCCGGATGTCTTCAACGTTCTGCTCCAGGTCTTAGACGACGGCCGGCTGACCGACGGCAAGGGCCGGGTGGTGTCCTTCAAGAACACGGTCATCATCATGACCTCCAACCTCGGCTCGCAGTGGATCGCCGAGTCGAGCGCCATGGACGAGAAGGAACTCCAGGCGAAGATCGAGGACGAGCTTCGCCGCCACTTCCGGCCGGAGTTCTTCAACCGCATCGACGACGTCATCGTCTTCCACCGCTTGACGCGTGAAGAGATCGAGAAGATCGTCGAGATCCAGCTGAACGCGCTCGCGGGAACGCTGGTCGATCGGGGTATCACTCTTAGCTGGAGCCCAAAGGCTCTCAAGTTTCTAGCGGGCAGGGGCTACGACCCAGCCTTCGGGGCGAGACCGCTCAAGAGACTCATCCAGAAGTCGGTGTCCGACGCTCTCGCCTCACAAATATTGAAGGGGGAGATAGTTACTGGTGACAAGGCTTCCCTCGACATCTCGCGCGATGGGGAATCGCTCGTAGTCGAAAAGATATCTTAGTGTTAAATACTAAGATTTAATAATAATAGGACTTGACAAAAATATAATCATGTATAGGATCGAAGCTCGCATGGAGGTGCTTTATGGTTGATTTGATTTCCTGGGACCCCTACCGCGGATTTCGAGGCCTGGCCGAGCAGGTCAACCGCGCGATTTCGGGAACGCCGGCCCGCCGCGACGAGGAGCTCTCCCTCGGCGCCTGGCTGCCCCCGGTCGACATCGCCGAAGACAAGGACCGCATCGTCCTGACGGCCGAGCTGCCCGGTTTCGACGAAAAGCAGATCGAGATCCAGATGGAAGGCGGCGTTCTGACCCTGCGCGGCGAGCGGAAGTTCGAGGAGGAAAAGGAAGGCCGAAGCTTCCACCGCGTCGAGCGTTCCTACGGGCAGTTCGTGCGCTCCTTCACGCTTCCCAACAACGTGGACCGGGAAGGCATCAAGGCGAGCTTCCACAACGGCCTGCTCGAGATCGCGATGCCCAAGCGAGAGGAGGCCAAGCCCCGTCAGATCCGCATCACGGCGGACGGGGCTCCCGCGGTCGACGTCAAGTCGCGGTAACTTCCCCCCGTTCGTTCGTCCTTTGGCCCCGCTTCGGCGGGGCTTCTTGTTTCCGGAGGCCAGGAAGGGCAGACTCCCGGCCGGAATGAGGCATCCCCTGCTCCCCGTTCTCCGTCGCGTGAGAAGAGTCTCGGTGCTCGGGCTGCTGCTCATGCTCCTGTCCGCGGCCTCAGGCCGAGCCGCGCCCCTGCCTTCCCGCCGCAGCGACATCGTCGAGGTGGTCGAAAAGGTGTCTCCCGCCGTCGTGAACATCGCGGCGCAGCAGACCGTGCGGCGCAATCGCTCGCTCTTCGACGACTTCTTTTTCGGGATGGATTCCCGTCCCGCCAAGTCCCTCGGCTCCGGCGTGATCATCGATTCCAAGGGAATCATCCTGACCAACGACCACGTCATTTCCGGTGCCTCGAAGATCATCGCCACGACCAAGGACGGCAAAGAGCTCGAATGCGACGTCGTAGGCTCCGACGCCGACAACGACCTCGCGGTCTTGAAGGCGCGCGGCGCCGTGTCGAACCTCCCGACGATCCGCATGGGCGTCTCCTCGGACCTGCTGATCGGCGAGACGGTGGTTGCGATTGGAAATCCCTTCGGCCTTTCCAACACGGTGACCGCCGGCGTTCTCTCGGCCCTCGGCCGAAGCGTGCCGGGCGAGAACCAGCGCGTCTACAGCGACTTCCTTCAGATCGACGCTCCGATCAATCCGGGCAACTCCGGCGGCCCCGTCGTGAACATCCAGGGCGAGATGATCGGTGTGGCCACCGCGATCATCGGCGGCGCCCAGGGCATCGGCTTCGCCATTCCCGTCGACCGGGCCAAGCGCATCGTGGGCGACCTCCTGCGCTTTGGGCGCGTGCAGCCCGTCTGGATCGGCCTGCGCGGACGCACCATCTCGGGACGCGACGACGACCGTTCGCGCGGGTTCCGCATCCGGAGCGTCGAGCCCGCTTCTCCGGCCGAAAGGGCGGGACTCAAGCCCGGCGACCAGGTCGTATCGATCGACGACAAGCCGATCGACTCCGAGGAAGCCTTCGAGACGGCCCTCTCGACGCTCGGTCCGGGACGCTCGATGAAGATGGTCGTGCAGAACAGCGCCGGCAAGCGGACCCTGACCATTTCGGGGCAGGCGCCCCCCGCCGACTACGGCACACGCCTCCTGCGTGAGGAGCTCGGCATGTCGGTGCGCGCGGGCCGGCGTGGGCTCTCGATCTCGATCACCGACTCGCGCGGGGCGGCGGCGCACGCAGGGCTCGAGAACGGCGACATTCTCCTCGCCCTGAACGGAACACAGGTCGACGAGGTCGAGGACGTCAACAAGATCCTGCAGCGCGACCACAGCCGGACCACACTCTGGATGCTAGTCGGCCGCGGCGCCTGGCAGTACACGCTGACATTTCCGCTCAATTAGCCCCTCACCCCGACCCTCTCGCGCCCGGAGGAAGTGACGAGAGCCGAAGCTCGGAGACCACGATCCCGACCAGGACGAGAACGGCCCCCGCGACTCCCCGGTCTCCCAGCCGCTCCCCGAGCAGCCACGCCGCCAGCAGCGACGCGAACACCGGCTCGAGGGCCAGGATGATCGCGCCGTGGATGGCGGACATGCGGCCCTGCGACCAGGTCCAGCCGAGCAACCCACCGAGCGTGCAGAGCGACCCGAGGTAGGCCACGCTTCCCGGAAACGAACCCCTCCAGGGAATCGGCCGTGCCTCGAGCGCGGCGGCGGGGAGATTCGCGAGCGCCGGGGCGCGCAGCGCGAGCGAGAGCGCGCCCGCGGTCACGGTCACGAGGGCGAGCATCAACGCCGTCAGCCACAGGGTGTCGTGCCGGCCGGCCCGCTCGGCGAGCTCGACACCGTAGAACGCGAAGACGACGGCGCCGGCGCCGACCCAGAGGTCGCCTCCCTGCCAGGGCTCACCGCGGGCCGGGAACGTCAGCAGGAAGAAGCCGACCGAAGCGAGGGTGATCCCGATGCCGTTCTCGATCGTCGGCAGGTGCCGCGTCCGGAAGACCGCGACGAACGGCGTCAGGACGACCGCCAGCCCTGTCAGGAACGCGGCCTTGGAGGCCGACGTCTCCGCTTGCCCGACGACCTGAAGGCACATGCCGAGAGAAAGCAGCGCGCCGAGCACGAGTCCGTCCCGCAGGAAGCCTCCCGGGGGCGGACGCCGTCGCGCGAGCAGGGGAAGCGCCACCAGAAGGGTGGCGAGCGCGAAGCGCCAGAAGAGGAGGCCGAGTGGCGGCGCAGTATCGAGAGCGTGGCGCACCACCACGAAGGAGGAGCCCCACACGATCGTCACCGCGAGCAGGACGACATCGGCGCGAAGCTTGGTTGGGGGAGGCCCTTCCTCTTCGATGCGGCGCATTCTCTTGGTCGGTTGTTGTCTCGAGGGGCGCTAGGCTAGCATCGCTCCCCTTGAGCGCCGCCGTGCCCGCCCCCCGCGTCCGATTCGCCCCTTCGCCGACGGGCTCGCTGCACGTCGGCAGCGTCCGGACGGCCCTCGACAACCTTCTCTTCGCCCGTCATGAGAAGGGCACTTTCATTCTGCGCATCGAGGACACCGACGTCGAGCGTTCCCGGGAGGACCTCTCGGGGCAGATTCTCTCGGCGATGGCGTGGCTCGGTCTCGATTACGACGAGGGCCCTTTCTACCAGTCGAAACGCGACGACCTCTACCGGGCCGCCGCCGAGAAGCTCCTCGCGGATGGAAAGGCCTACCGTGCCTTCGAGACCCCCGAAGAGCTCGATCTCGAGCGCAAGAAAGCAGAGGCTGCGGGGCGCGCCTATCGATACTCGGGCGCCAGCCGCGCGATCCCGCCGGAGGAGAGCGACCGGCGCGCGCGGGCCGGCGAGCGGCACGTCCTCCGCCTGAAGATGCCCGCGGAGTCGATCGTCGTTCAGGACCTGATCCGCGGCCCCGTCGAATTCCCGGCCGACGCGATCGACGATTTCGTGCTCGTCCGCTCGGACGGTCATCCGCTCTATCACTTCTGTGTGTGCGTCGACGACACGGACATGCGAATCACGCACGTGATTCGCGGCGACGACCACCTGGCAAACACGCCCAAGCACATCGCCCTCTTCCGGGCGCTCGGAGCCCCGGTCCCGCAGTTTGCGCATCTCGGGATGATCCTCGGCACCGACCGCAAGAAGCTCTCCAAGCGGCACGGCGCCGCGTCGGTCGAAGAATGGCGGGACGAGGGAATCCTGCCGGAAGCGCTCTTCAATTTCCTGGCGCTGCTCGGCTGGGCGCCGGGCGAGAATCGCGAGATCCTGACCCGCGCCGAGATGGAAAGCGAGTTCTCACTCGACCGGATCGGCGCCTCGCCTTCCGTCTTCGATCCCGAGAAGCTTCTCTGGATGAACGCGCAGTACATGGCCCGGATGCCGGCCGAGGAGCTTCTGCGCCGGGCGGCGCCGCATGCCTCGGCCGGGATGCCGGATCACGACACGGCCCTGAAAGCCGTCGAGCTCCATCGCACGCGCGCACGCTCGACCGTCGAGATGGGGCGCGCGCTCTCCGCCTACGCACACGACCCCGAGACCTACGACGCCGACGGCATGCGCAAGCAGGTCAAGCCCGAAACGCCGGCGCAGCTCGAGCGCCTTCTCGCGCGCCTCGAAGCGCAGCAGGCCTGGTCGGTCGCGGCGCTCGAGGCCGCGCTGCGCGAGACGGCCGAAGGACTCGGCGTCTCGGCCGGGAAGCTCATCCACCCCGTACGTCTGGCCCTGACGGGCATCACGGTGGGAGCGCCGCTCTTCGACGTCGTTGCCTTGCTCGGGAAGGAGACGGCGCTTCGGCGGCTGCGGAACTTTCTGGACGCAATCGCCCCGAAAACACCGGCCTGAAGTTTTCCTCTCTGACCCCCTCTCCCGGCGGCAGGGGGGAGCGCGAGGGGTCACCCCTCGCCTCAGATCAGCGCCGGCCGCGGCCGAAGGCCGCGTCTCGCGAAGCGAGCGGCGGGCGGCTGACCTCCTCACCCTACCCCTCTCCCCCTGCGAGGGGGAGAGGGAATTCCTTTCGGGAAGGGGCGCCGTCCGGAAAGGCCCCCCTCTCCCGGCGGGAGAGGGTCGGGGTGAGGGGCGCTCCCGTCAGTTCTTGATCTTGTAGTCCTCGCGCAGCGTTCGCAGCTGCTTCAGGCTCCCGCGCAGGACCGTGATCACCCGGCTGACCTCGCGCCCGTAGAACTTCATTTCGGCGTCGCAGTCGGTCATCCCGTACACGGCCTCGTCCTTCTCGAGACGGTCCTTCTCGTAGGTCAGGCGCTCGATCAGCTCATCGAGCTCCGTTCGCAGCACGAAGGCGATGTCGCGCACGCCCAGGAACCGGCTGCACTGCGGGCAGTGGACCTCTTCGCTGCCTGTTTCCGGAATGCCGTCGATGACGAACTGGCGTTCGCAGCGAGGACACTCGAAGACTTCGGGAATCATGATTTCGTCGCCGTCCCCATGCTACCCGCCCGGCCCCGGAATCGCCACCGGCCCGGCGGCCAGGCCCGATTTGACCGGCACCCGGCCTTCCCCGATAATCCGCCTCCCCGAGCGACTGGGAGGTCGTTCAATGGTAGGACAACTGGCTCTGGACCAGTGAATCGGGGTTCGAGTCCCTGCCTCCCAGCCAATTTCCTCTTGAAAACTCGCCCGTTTTCCTCGACGTGTGGCTTTAGCGTTGCCAGTTCCGCAGGTGACGCCGTTACGTTCTCGCCGATGTCCGTTCACCTTGTCCTGAGAAGTCGCGGTTTCGCGTAGCAGTTCTCAAACCGCTTGCGCCCGTTTCCTTCCTCTCCTCTCTTGTCTGACTCTCGCTGCGGTTGGTTAGGGCGGGAATGCGGCGGTGTCGCCCATGCTCGCGAACTGGCCGTTGGGATTGTCGTATGTCTTTCGGTCGCCAGCGGTGGTATCGGTCACCGTGATCGTGTATTGCACGTTAGAGAGGGCGCCGTAGAAAACCCAGAACTTCCCGTTGATAGCCCTTCCGTCCAAGACCTTGATCATGAGTTCGAGGTTACTCGGGTCGAAGAACCAGAAGGCCCCCGACGTTGTTGACGTCATCGGAGAAGGTTGCCGGCGGGCTCTTGAGCCAAGTCGTTGCCGTACCAGCACGCGAAACCGCCGATGTAGCACGCATAGACGTTGAGATTGTTGACAACTGCCGGCGTTTGTCCGCCGGTGCCGCCGACGGACGAGCTGAACCGGTCCGTCCAGACCAGCGTGATGCGCACGGGCTTGCTGCCGTCGATAACCGTTGCGCTCATGAACCAGCTGGGAGCGCCCGTGGTCAGCGGCGTGGATTGCTGATCCCGCTGCAGAAGGTTTGCCGCGCTGGTCGTCATGCGGTCGAAGCTCAGCATGCCCCATCCTTGGCGCACTTCGGGTATGTGGGCGAGTGCGGTTCCGAGGGTGAGGTTGCTGTTGCGGATGTGGCCGCCATAGAGATCTCTGGCGTTGTTGATGAGAATGGCCTGGCGCGGCGCCGACGACGCCCGGCGGCGCCGTCGCGTTTCCGAGCGGCTAAGATCCGGGGTCGGGGGTTGGTGGAATGAACCTGCGTCGGGTGATCGGCCGCTTACGCAGTCGCAGGGCCCTCCTCGTCGTCGCCGCCGTCCTCGCCGTGTGGGCCGTGGCCGGGTTCCTGGTGCTCCCGTACTTCCTCCGCCCGGTCGTCGAACGGAAGATCGCGGAACAACTCCATCGTCCCGCCACACTCAGGCGGCTCTCGCTGAACCCGTTTGCACTGTCCGTCACGATGCAAGGTCTCGACGTGAAGAACCGAGGAGAGGCCGGTCCCTTCTTCACCGTCGAGCGCCTCCACGTGAACTTCGAGGCGGCCTCGATCTTTCGAGGCGGGCCCGTGATCCGAGCGCTCACGCTGACGAAGCCGTCGCTTACGATCGTGCGGAACGAGGACAGAACGTACAGCGTCCAGGACCTCCTCGACGAAGCTTCGAAGCCGAAACCCGCAAAGAGGCCGGACAAGGAAGAGACGCCGCTGCGCTTCTCGGTGAACAACATCCGCGTCGAAGGCGGGAGCGTGGACTTCGACGACCGCCCGGAGCGGACGAAGCACACCGTCCGGGACCTGAAGATCGGCATCCCGTTCCTCTCGAACATCCCTTCGAAGGTCGAGATTACGACCCAGCCCGTTTTCGAAGCCAAAGTGAATGGCACGCCCTTCGCGCTGCATGGAACGACCAGGCCGTTCAGCGAGACGCGCGAGACGGCCGTGGACATCGATCTCTCGGACATGGACCTTCCGCATTACTTCGCGTATGCGCCGCCCTCGATCCCGTGGAAGCTCGTCTCCGGCCGGCTGGACGCGAAGGTCCGAGTTGTCTTCACACAGCCGCCACGCGGCAATCCCGATCTCGTCCTTTCGGGCAAGGTGGCTCTGCGGAGTTTCGTCGCGAAAAGCAGCAACAGGCCCCTGCTCGCATGGGACCGATTCGAGGCCAACGTCGACTCCTTCGACATTTTCAAGCGCAGGGCCCGGATCAGGAGCCTGAAGGCGATCGGACTCGAGGCCTGGGTCCGGCGCGAGGCGATCGGTGAGCACCGGCTCGCCGCGGCCTTCATCGCCCCGGCCGCCGTGGCTCCGAAGGAGGCACGCGCTCAGGCCGCGAAGGGTCCGGCCGCCGCCGCGCTCACGGTCGAGGTCGCGGACGTGAAGGTCGAGCGCGGCAAGATCCACTACGACGACACCGCCTTTGCCCAACCGTTCCAAGCTCTCCTCGAAGACGTCGAGGCTTCCGTCAAGGGTTTCTCGACGAGCCCGGGCAAGGCGGCCTCGCTCGAAGTATCGGCGAAGTCCGATGCCGGCGAGACGCTGAAAACGACGGGGACAGTCTCGATGGCGCCATTCGTTCTCGAAGGCAAGGTCGAGATCGCCGGCGCGCCCCTGAAGCGCTATTCCCCGTTCTACGAGAGTCTCGTGACCTTCGACGTCGACGACGGCGCTCTGGATCTCGAGACGAGGTACCGTTTCTCCACGGGGCCCGACGCCAACACGACGCTGTCGGCACTCTCGGCCTCCCTCCGGTCTCCTCGGCTGAGGAAGAGAGACGCGAAGGAGCCCTTCTTCCAGGCGCCATTCGTGAAGATGACCGGAACCTCCCTCGACCTCGGAAAACACGACCTTGCGCTCGGGGAGATCTCGAGTGACGGAGGCCTCCTTGCGGTCGTGAGGGGAAAGGACGGCAACGCCGACCTCGCGGACCTGATGGCTCGCCCGTCACCCGATGCCCGTCCGGAGTCTCCGTCGGCGCCGTGGAGCGTGACCCTCGGAAAGTTCGCGCTGGACGAGTACACCGTGCGCATCGAGGACCACGCCACGGGACGGCCCGCCCGCTACTCCCTGACGAAGACGGGCGTCTCCCTCGAGAGCTTCTCGACGGCAGGCGATGCGAAGGGGACGCTGTCGGTCAGTTTCGGCATAAACGGCCGGGGAAGGGCTTCGGCGAAGGGCCCCGTCGGAATCCACCCCACCTACGCCGAGCTCAACGCCGAGGTGAAGAGCCTCGATCTGGTTCCCCTGGAGCCCTATATTCTGTCGAACTTCAAGCTGTCGCTCGCCCGGGCAACGCTTTCCGCGCGGGGAGTTCTCTCGCTCCGCGAGGGCGCGGAAGGCAAGACGGGAATCGCCTTCGCCGGAAGGGCGGCCGTCCAGAATCTGCTGGCCCTAGACGAGTCGACGAAGCTCGACTTCTTCAAGTGGGACGCGTTCTCTTTCCAGGAGATGAAGGCGGGCTACAACCCGACCTTCCTCCAGGTGGGTAAGCTCGCGGTCACAGGCCTGGCCTGTGACATCGAGATCGAGGCCGACGGCACGTCGAATCTCCGCAGGGTCGTCGGCAAGCCAGCGCCCCCCGAGGGGGAAGAGGAGGAGCCAGCCGAGCAGACGGCAGGGGCGGCAGCTCCACCACCGGCCGCCGCACCGGAGCCTCCCGCTCCGGAGGCCAACGAAAAGGTGCCGATTCGCATCGACGCGCTCACTCTCGAGGGCGCCCGGATCGGGCTCACCGACCACTTCGTCAAGCCGAGCTACGCCGCGACGCTCATGGACCTCGGTGGCAGCGTGACGGGACTCTCCAGCGAGAAAGGCACGGTCGCGCAGCTCGACCTCGGCGGCCGCCTCGCAAGCCACTCGCCCCTTCGAATCGCCGGCCGGGTCAACCCTCTCGCGGCGACGGCTTTCGCCGATGTCACGGTGAGCTTTCGAGACATCGACCTGCCGCCGTTCACCCCGTACTCCGGAAAGTATGCGGGGTATGCGATCGCTCGCGGGACGCTCACGATGGAACTCAAGTACAAGCTCGAGAACCGCAAGCTCGCAGCCGAAAACAGGCTTCTCGTCGACCAGTTCGAGTTCGGGGACAAAATCGAAAGCAAGGACGCAACGAAGCTGCCGGTCCGGCTCGCCGTCTCGCTCCTGAGGGACAAGGACGGCTTGATCGATCTGGACCTCCCCATCGAGGGCTCGCTGGACGACCCGAAGTTTCGCCTCGGAAAGGTCATCTGGCACGTTATCGGAAACTTGATCGGAAAGGCCGCCACGGCGCCCTTCGCGCTCCTCGGGAAGGTCCTGGGGGGCGGCAAGGGAGAGGAGTTCTCGTCCGTCGACTTTGCCGCCGGCCACGACACGCTCGATGATGCCGCCTCGAGGAAGCTCGACGCGCTCGCGAAGGCCTTGAACGACCGGCCTGCACTGAAATTGAAGGTAACCGGCCGCTTCTCGGGCGAGGAAACGGAACCGCTGCGGCGCCTGCGGCTCGAACGGAAGGTCAAGGCGCAGAAGCTGGCTGACCTCGTCGAGCGGGGCGAGGCGCCCGCCAGCGTGGACGCCGTCGTCATCGACGAGCAGGAATACGCCGCGTACCTGAAAAAGGCCTACAAGAAGGAGAAGTTCAAGAAGCCACGCAACTTTCTGGGAATGGCGAAGGACATCCCCGCGCCCGAGATGGAGAGCCTCATGCTGGAAAACCTCACCGCAACGACGGACGACCTGAGGCAGCTCGCCCTGGCGCGAGCGAATGCCGTGAAGGACTACCTGACGGGGCCCGGACAGGTCGGAGCGGCACGCGTCTTCATCCTCGAGCCGGGAGTCAAACCCGCCAACCCGGAGGGGAAGGCGAGCGCCAGCCGCGTGGACTTTGCGCTCGAATAGTCATCAGGCACGCTTCCGGTAACGTCTCTGAGAACGGCGGCATCGGGCCTCCCCTCCCGGGAAGGGGCGAAGACGTATTCTGTCTAGATGAAGAACAAACGGTTTCGGGTCCTCGAAGTCTTCGTGTTTGCCTCTGGGATCGTTTCGGCGGCTCTCGCGGAGGCTCCGACTCCGACGCCCAGGCCGGTCGGTGCGACAACGGTCAAGAGTTCGAAATCGAACTCCTCCGATCGCGTCGCACCGACACCGACACCCACGCCTGTCGAGGGGAAGCCCTCGAAAGAGCAACGAGTCGCCCCGACACCGAAGGCAGCAAGTGCGAGGTACGCGTTGGGGTAGGGGTCCCCGACGTCAAACAGCCTTCCGGCAAAGCCCGTTGGCGGAGACGGGGCGGCCCGCCTCGACCTTGGCCCGCCCGGTGCGGGTGGGCTCGAGAGGCAGGAGGCCGAACGGCGCCATCTCGCGGTCCAGCCCCGCGGCGTCCGATCGGCGTGGGGAGACCGCCGGGCGGTATAGAGTTGCGGTGCCGCCCGAGACCCGAGACTTTGGCGGCAGTCCCCGAGGCTTGGAATTCACGCCCGGCCATCACGGCCGGGGACCTGTAAGGCGCCATCCAGGTAGTCAAATTGGAGATATCGGTTCAAGAACGCTTGTCCAGGCACCGGCTGCTTGCCGGCGCGCCCCCGGACGAGCTCGCATGGCTCGCCGACCGCGGCCGCCTGGTTCGACTCGAGACGGGCGATCTGCTCACGTCGAAGGCCGGACCGGTGCTCGGTCTCTACATCGTCTTCTCCGGCCACCTTTCGATCCACATCGACCGCGGCGCCGGACCTCACAAGGTCATGGAATGGCGCGAGGGGGATGTGACGGGCGTCCTCCCGTACTCGCGCCTCCTCTCGCCGCCGGGCGACGTCAGGGCCGAAATGCCAACGGAGCTTCTGTTGATCCCCCGCGAGGAATTACCGGACCTGATTCGCGACTGCTACGAGCTCACGTCAATTTTCGTGCACGTCATGATCGACCGCGCGCGCCACTTCACTTCGAGCGACCTTCTCGAGGAAAAGATGGTCTCCTTGGGCAAGCTGGCCGCCGGACTCGCGCACGAGCTGAACAATCCCGCCTCCGCAGTCATGCGAAGCGCCAAGGAGCTCCGGCTTCGGCTGTCCGACGTCGAAGAGGCGTCCCGCACCCTGGGCGCGGCGCGCCTGAACGAAACCGAGCAGGCGGCCGTCGACCGGGCGCAAGGACTCTGCCTCGCCGCGGCCGGCGTGAAGTTCGGCCGCTCGACCATGGAGCAGGCGGATCGCGAAGACGCCATCGCAGACTGGCTGGCGCGTCACGGGGCCGACGCCGCCGCCGCGGAACCTCTGGCGGACTCGGCAATCACGCTCGGGGCACTCGACGAGCTCGCGCAGGCGCTGGAAGGCCAGGCGCTCCACGACGCCCTCCGCTGGCTCGTGGCCGGCTGCGGGACATACCAGCTGGCGTCGGAGATCGAGACAGCCGCCTCCAGGATCCACAACCTCGTCGCGGCGGTGAAGGGTTTCACCTACATGGACCAGGCGACCATGCCCAAGCCCGTGGATCTCGGCCAGGGCCTCGCCGATACGCTGGCGGTGCTCAATGCCAAGGCACGCGGGAAATCCGTGGGCGTGAGCCTCGAAGTAGAACAGGACCTTCCACGCATCCAGGGTTTCGGCGGTGAGCTCAACCAGGTGTGGGCGAACCTGGTCGACAATGCGCTCGACGCGGCGAAGAGCCGGGTCACCGTTTCGGCCGGCCGTCAGGGGTCGTCCGTCGTCGTGAACGTCGTCGACGACGGAGCCGGATTGCCGCCCGAAATCCGCGAGCGCATCTTCGATCCCTTCTTCACGACGAAGCCGATCGGCCAGGGCACCGGCCTCGGCCTCGACATCGCGCGGCGGCTGATCCTCCGTCATCACGGAGAGATCGACGTCGATTCCCGCCCCGGGCACACGAAGTTCCGCGTGACGCTCCCGATCGGCGAAGGCGGCGCCTGAGGTGGCCAGGCCGGTGATTCTGACGGTGGACGATGATCCCGAGGTGCTCGGCGCCGTCGAGCGCGACCTGCGCCAGCATTTCCGGGCCGACTACCGCATCTTGAAGGCCGCTTCGGGCCGCGAGGCGCTCGAAGCCGCCAGCCAGCTCAAGCAGCGCGGCACGGCGGTCGCCCTCTTCCTGGTCGATGAGCGGATGCCCGAAATGACGGGCACGGAGTTCCTGCGCGAGGCCCTCAAGCTCTACCCGGAGTCGCGCCGGGTCCTGCTCACGGCCTATGCGGACACCCAGGCAGCGATCTCCGGCATCAACGACGTCGGGCTGGATCACTACCTGTTGAAGCCCTGGGATCCTCCGGCCGAGCGGCTCTATCCGGTCCTCGACGACCTCTTGTCGGACTGGACGGCGCACGTGCGCCTTCCCTACGAAGGAATCCGTGTGGCCGGCGCGCGATCGTCACCGCGCAGCTACGCGGTCAAGGAGTTCCTCTCGAGCAATCAGATTCCCTACCAGTGGATCGACGTCGACCAGGACCCGCCCACGCGGGCGCTGATTCATTCCCTCGGGGACGCGGCACGGCTGCCCATCGTCTTCTTTCCCGACGGCAGCCGCCTGGTCTCGCCCGGCAACCGCGAGCTCGCGGAAAAGATCGGGATGCAGACGCGGGCGAGCCTGCCCTTCTACGACCTCGTGATCGTGGGTGGCGGACCGACGGGTCTGGCGGCCGCGGTCTACGGGGCCTCCGAGGGGCTGCGCACGATGCTCGTCGAACAGAACGCGCCGGGGGGGCAGGCGGGAACGAGCTCGAGGATCGAGAATTATCTCGGGTTCCCGTCGGGCGTTTCCGGAGCGGATCTGGCGCGCCGCGCCACGACTCAGGCGCGCCGCTTCGGCGCCGAGGTGATCGCGCAGGAGGTCGTCGGCCTGCGCCGCGAGGACCCGTACCGCGTCGTGCGGCTGGCCGACGGAACCGACGTGAGCTGCTACGCGGTCGTCCTGGCAACGGGTGTCTCCGTGAGGATGCTGGAGGTACCCGGCATCCAATCGCTTCTCGGCATCGGCGTCTACTACGGCGCGGCGATGACCGAGGCCGCGACCTACCGCGGCCAGGACGTGTGCATCGTCGGCGCGGGCAACTCCGCGGGCCAGGGCGCCCTCTTCTTCTCGCGTTACGCGCGCCGCGTCACGATGCTCGTTCGCGGGGGCTCTCTGGGAAAGTCGATGTCGCAATACCTGGTCGACCGGATCACCTCGACTCCGAACATCGAGGTCGTGACGGGGGCTGAGGTCGCAGGCGTCGGCGGCACGGGCCAGCTGGAGAAAGTCGCCATCCGACGGCTGCCGGAGGGACAGGAATCCGAGCTCGACGCGGCGGCGATGTTCATTTTCATCGGAGCAAGGCCCCGGACCGAGATGGTCGCCGGCCTGCTCGAGCTCGACGAACAGGGTTACGTGCTGACCGGCCCCGCCCTGGCGCTTTCCGGCCGCCGGCCTCAAGGCTGGACGCTCGATCGCGACCCTTTTCCTTTCGAGACCACCGTCCCGGGAATCTTCGCCGCCGGCGACGTGCGCGCCGGCTCGGGCAAGCGCGTCGCCGCGGCGGTCGGCGAGGGCTCCGGGACCGTCGGGATCGTGCACAGCTATCTCGAAACCGTTTGAGCGCGATGGTGCAGAACTGGCTCTTCGAGTTTCGCAAGCCGGGCAGCAGCGTGCCGTCGGCATTCGATGTCGCGCCCGACGGAAAGCACTTTCTCGTCTACGATCTCGCCGGCGAAGCGCCGGACGATCACATGACGGTGACGTTGAATCGGTTCGCCGAGCTGCGCCGGGGCGCGGCGGTTGGAGGAGGCTCAAGATGACGCTCGCTGCGGGAACGAAGCTGGGACCATACGAGATCCTTGCGCCGATCGGGGCGGGCGGGATGGGAGAGGTCTACAAGGCGCGGGACGGGCGTCTGGAGCGTACGGTGGCCATCAAGGTCCTGCCGCCGCACCTCTCGTCCAATCCGGAGCTGCGACAGCGCTTCGAGCGCGAGGCCAAGGCGATCTCGCAGATCTCGCATCCGCACATCTGCGCGCTCTATGACGTCAACCGCGAGGGCGAGACCGAATACCTCGTCATGGAGTACCTGGAGGGAGAGACGCTGGCGGACCGCCTCGGCAAGGGGCCGGTCGCGGCCGAGCTGCTGCTGCGGTACGGCATCGAGATCGCCGACGCCCTCGACAAGGCGCACCGGCAGGGCATCGTCCATCGGGATCTGAAGCCCGGCAACGTGATGCTGACGAAGTCGGGGGTCAAGCTCCTCGACTTCGGCCTTGCGAAATTCCAGCCTTCAGGTCGGGACGGCACGTCGGGTGTCTCGCGCCTCGCGACGGCGGCGCAGGCGAGCCAGCCCCTGACCGAGCGCGGCACCGTGCTCGGGACTTTCCAGTACATGGCGCCCGAGCAGCTCGAGGGCAAAGACGCCGACGCGCGCAGCGACATCTTCGCATTCGGCGCCGTGCTGTACGAGATGGCGACCGGCAACAAGGCCTTCTCGGGCAAGAGCCAGGCCTCGCTCATCGGCTCGATCCTGCGGGACGATCCGCAGTCGATCTCGGAGATCTCTCCGATGACGCCGCCGGCTTTGAACCGCGTCGTCAAGACGTGCCTCGCGAAGGACCCCGAGGACCGCTTCCAGACCGCGCACGACGCGAAGCTGCAACTGCAATGGATCTCCGAGGGCGGCTCGCAGGCGGGCCTTCCGGCGCCGGTGGTCGCCCGCCGAAAGAATCGCGAGAAGCTCGCCTGGGTCGTCGCGGCCGCCGCAATCGTGGCCGCCGGACTGGCGGGGTTCGGCTACCTGCACCGCGCCCCGGCGGAGACCTTCCGGATGCGCTCGTTTCTGTTACCTCCGGAAAAGTCCGACTTCGACCTTGCGGGCCCCAACGGCGGATCGCTGACGATCTCTCCCGACGGCCGGCTGACCACTTTCGCGGTAAAGGGCCCCGAGGGCAAGACGCTGCTGTGGCTTCGGCCCCTCGGGAATCTGACGGCCAGGCCGATTCCCGGAACGGAGGGAGCCACATACCCCTTCTGGTCCCCCGACAGCCGCTTCATCGCTTTCTTCGCCGACGGAAAACTGAGGAAGGTGGATGTCAGCGGATCGCCGCCCCTCGACCTGTGCGACGCACCCAACGGCAGGAGCGGCAGCTGGAACCGCGATGGCGTCCTCCTCTTCTCTCCCGATACGACGACCGGGCTCTATCGGGTCCCGGCGGCGGGAGGCGCGCCCACCGTGGCCACAAAACTCGACGCCGCGCGGGGCGAGACGACGCACCGGTGGGCGACGTTTCTTCCGGACGGGAAGCACTTCCTCTACATGGCAGGATCACACGGCCAGGGGATGAAGAGCGAGTCCAACGCGATCTATGTCGGGGCCCTCGGCTCGACCGAGAAGACGCTTCTGCTGCAGGCGCGGTCAAACGCCGCCTACGCTTCGGGCTACCTTCTCTACATGCGCGAGCGCGTCCTGCTCGCTCAGCCCTTCGACGCGGGAAGCCGCCGCTTGACGGGCGATCCCGTGCCGCTGGCCGAAGGCGTCCACTACGATACGGCGTTCTTCCGCGGCGTGTTCTCGGTTTCGGAAAAGGGCCTTCTCGTGTACGGGGCGGGCGCGGCCGACACGAGAGCCCGCCTCCGCTGGTTCGACCGCGCGGGCAAGCCGATCGGCGAGCCCATCGGCGAGGCGGCCGAGTATCAGTCGCTTGCGATCTCGCCCGACGGATCGCGAATCGCCGCAGCGATCACCGATCCGGGCACCGGCACGCCGGACATCTGGATCTTCGATTCCCGCGGGGTCCGGACCCGCCTCACGTTCGGGTCGCCTTCGGGCTCGGCCGTCTGGTCTCCGGACGGAGCACGCGTCGCCTACACGAAGGTGGAGAAACAGATTCTGACGGGCATCTACGTCAAGTCGGCGAGCGGCGGCGGCCAGGAGGAAGCCGTCCTGCACTTCGACGGCCAGGCCGCCCCGATCGACTGGTCCCGCGACGGACGCCTTCTCACGCTCGACGTGCTGAGGCCCGGAGCGAAGACGAAGGGAGACGTCTGGATCCTGCCGCTCTCTGGAGACCGCAAGGCCTATCCGTTCATCGCGACGGAGTTCGACGAGAACGGGGGGGCCTTCTCGCCCGACGGACGCTGGCTTTCCTACATCTCGAGCGAGTCGGGGAAACCAGAGGTCTACGTCGTCCCGTTTCCGGGGCCGGGCGGAAAATGGCAGATCTCGAACGGAGGAGCGGTCGGCGCCGGCTGGGGCAAAGGGGGCAAGGAGATCCTCTATCTGAGCCCCGACTTCAACGTCGTGTCGGTCGACGTGAACGCAGGCGCTTCGGGCCTGGAGATCGGCTCACCGAGGGCCCTGTTCAACAGTTCCGGCTGGGTCAACGGAGCCTTCTCGCAGGAGGGGGACCGCTTCGTTGGAGCGGTTCTTCCCGAGGGAGCCGAGAAACCGAAGGTCGCATTCGTGGCGAATTGGACGGCGGGACTGAAGAAGTAGCGCGCGACTCTGCTGCGGCCCGTCAGCGGCGCGGGCTGACGACGATCCGGGTGGACCAGAGCTGCAGCTCGCTCCGACCGGGCCGGATCCAGACCACCTGAAAGCCTCCGTCCGGAAGCCCCACGACGCCCTGGGTGTCGCCGCCGTTCTTGAACCGATACTCCGCGGACACCGGCTCGACGGCGTCGACCGATGCGGAAGAACCCGCGCGTCGCAGCGGGCACACCCGTGTCGCGTCGACGGGAGCGCCCGCCGTGAACGTCGCGCCGCCGTCTTCCGAAGCCGCGAAGAAGAGCTGGTAGCAGCCGTCGCTCGGATCGGCACGGCGGTCGTACCAGGCCACGCCGACCGTTCCGCGCCCGTCGACGGCGATCACCGGATTGCTCGCATCGGTCTCGCTCTCGTTCGGATCCACGCGGACGGGTGGGGACCAGGTCGCCCCCGCGTCGGTGGAGCTCGCCGCCATGACGCGATAGAAGCCGTCGGCGGCGTCGAGCCATGTCAAGTATATCCGTCCGGATCGTTGGCCCCTTGAGGCGTCGACGGCGAGCCGGGCGCCAGAGAGGCCGAAGAGGGACTTCCCCTCCCGGGCGTGCCCGAACGTGCGAAACGCCGGACCGGGACGGGGCTCGCCGAAGGTCCGGCCCCTGTCGCTCGAGGCGATCGTGGCGTAGTTGGCCTGGAGTGGCGTCGCCTCGCGAAGGTTCTCCGGTCGAAAGAGTTGAAGCGCCAGGAGGAGACGGCCGTCCGGCAGGACGAGAAGGTCGCTCGCGAAGTTGACGAGGTCCCTCTCCGGCGCGGGAAGGAAGAGCCGCGGAAAGGGAAACGAGCCTCCACCGTCGGAGGAACAGCTCACCCCCAGGATGTCGGAAGCCGCGTGTCCGAAGACCGTCACAGGCATCTTTCCCGCTACACAGACAGACTGCGCGGTTCCCCCGGCGTCGCAGCCGATCCAGGGACGGTCCCAGGCTGAGCCCGGGACGACCGCCGGAGCGCCCCAAGTGAATCCGCTGTCGGAGGACTTCCAGACGGAAAGGGTGTTCCCGTCGGCGAGCACGAACGCCCTGCCGTCGCGATCGAAGGCCACCGCAGGGTCGAGGCCATCGAGAGAAACCTTCCGTCCCGCCTCGCCAGCGCCCCGCGACCAGGTGCGCCCTCCATCTTTCGAGGCGTAGACGGCGACCTCCTCCTTCGCGCCGAGGACGATCGAGGCAGCGACGAGATTCTCTGGATCGCGCGGATTGACGGCGAGCACCGACTCGACGTGGCGCGCGTCAGGTTCGTCGGTCGAAACTTCGACGCTCGAAACGACCTGGAAGAAAGGACGAGCGCTCCTCGGCGCCAGGGCCACGAGCGCCCACAAGACGCTTGCGCCCACCAGGACGGCTCGGAACGCTCCCATCACACCGGGCCACCCGCGGCGGCGTTTGGCGGGCCGTCCCCCCCGCGAGCCTCCCACGATCCTAAGGCCGCGGCGTCGGATCCCACGCGTAAACAACGCCTTTGAGAGTTCCCACATAGAGCGTCCTTTCAGACAGTCCAATCCCTCTCACGATTCCGGGAAAAGTCTCGGACCAGTGGACCGCGCCGTCAGAGACCCGGAGGCTCGAGAGCCCGCCGTGTTCGTCTCCGACGAGGACCGTGTCCCGCCAGACGTAGGGTCGCGCAGAGGAAAGCGGCGCTCCGAGCCTCTGTTTCCAGCGGACCCCCCGCAGGGAAGCGTCCACCGCCGCGACTCCTTGTTCTCCGTGGAAGAAAAGAAGGGAGTCTCCGGAAGCAGCCGGATTGGAGAGGGGTATCTCCGACAGGGCGAGTTCGGCATCGACCGTCCCGGATCCGGGGTCGAGCCGGATCAGCCGAGACGCGGCGGTGCCGACGTAGAGCTTGCCCGCGTGCAGCAGGACGGATGTGGTCGGTCGGGAACCGAGGCTCTTCTTCCAGACCTGCTCTCCAGAAAGAGCGTCGAGAGCGTGAACGGTGCCGTCACCGCCTGCGAAATAGACTCGCCGGGAGTCCGCCGCGGGACCAGAGGTTCTCACCGACGGGTCGGTGGGCGTTTTCGGGTCGAAGCTCCACTCCACCCTTCCGGTCTGCGGATCGAGACAGAGCAGTTGATCTTCGAGAGTCCCGACATAGATCCGAGACCCGATGCTCAAGACATCCGTCATGGCTCCAATCGGCACCGGAGTCTTCCACCGAACGCGGCCGGACTCGCGCTCGAAAGCGTAGACGAACGCGACAGAACCCTCCTGGCGCAGGTCCGAGCCGATGACGACGAGGTCCGAAGTGACCAGCGGCGCGCCGTGGAACTCGAGAGGAGAGCCGTCGACCCGCGTGTCGTAGACCCACTGAACGGTGCCAGTGTCTCGCGCGAGCGCTCGAAAGAAACCGTTGCACGATCCGACGTATACGGTGCTCCCCGCGACCGCGGGAGAGGAGAAGACTCAGCCTCCGGTTTCAACCGTCCAATGCACCACTCCGGAGCCAGGCTCTTTCGGCGCCCTGTCGGGAAGAGAGACGGCCTGGAGCGGCATCGCCCGAACTTCGAACAGCAGGCAGACTGCCAAGGACAGCCTTGAGATCAGCGAGTGCATGGACCCTCCGGATTGCGGATTGCCCGCGGAGTCTGGGTGCCCAGCTCCGGACCACGCCACTTCATACGTAGGAAATCCTTTTGACATATTTGAGAGACTATTGTCAAATGATATTTTGAATATTTGAGGACTAACAGTGAACGCTCTCAAGACCAAGGTTTTCGAACATTTCTCACTCATCGGGCGCGCGGTCGGGAGCCCGTTTCGGCTCGAACTCATCGAGCTTCTCGCACAGGGAGAGAAGACGGTCGACCGTCTGGCGGCCAGTCTGGGGGTTCCCATTGCGAACGCTTCGCACCATCTCGCGGCCCTGCGCGCCGCTCGACTGGTCGAGACGCGGAAGGCGGGCACCTTCGTCTTCTACCGGCTCGCCGGAGACGACGTTTTCGAGCTCGCCCGAGTGATCCGAGCCCTGGGCGAACGCCACATCGCAGAGGTCGATCGGCTCGTTCAAACCTACTTCGGCGCGCGCGACGAGCTCGAGCCCATCGGCGCGCAGGCGCTCCTCGAACGCGCACGCAAGGGTGAAGTCCTCGTCCTCGACGCGCGGCCAGCGGAGGAGTATCGGTCGGGCCACATCGCCGGTGCCGTTTCCATTCCGGTCGAGGAGATCGAGCGGCGTCTTTCGGAGCTGCCAAGAGACAAGGACGTCATCGCGTACTGCCGGGGACCGTATTGCGTGATGGCGCTCGAGGCAGTTCAGAAACTCCGCGCCAAGGGCCTGACGGCGCGGCGGCTCGTTGACGGGTTTCCCCAATGGCGCGCCGCAGGACTTCCCGTCGAGACGTCGACGGGCGCCTGACCCCGGCGACGACGGTGAACAACCCCTTCGCACCGATCGGTGCTTCCCGACGGAACGCGGACGCCCTCCGGGAGGGTAATCCAGAGAAGCGATTCTCGGCTTGAGGGAGAGGCGCGCGATGACGGCCTCGGCTCCCAACTCGGTGCGACTCGGACTCGGTCCGAACCTCGCTCAGTTCTCGCTTCTCGTTGTCGTGAACGCCTTCGTCGGCGCGATGGTCGGCCTGGAGCGCACGATCCTCCCGGCCATCGCCGAGCAGGACTTCCACCTCGCGGCCCGGACGGCCGTCCTCTCCTTCATCGTCGTCTTCGGCGTCGTCAAGGCGCTCACCAACTACTTTGCCGGGCGGCTCTCGGACTCGGTTGGCCGCAAGCGTGTGCTCGTCGGGGGCTGGCTCGTCGCGCTACCGGTTCCTTTCTTGCTCATGTGGGCGCCCTCCTGGACCTGGGTCCTTTTCGCGAACGTGCTCCTCGGCGCGAGCCAGGGCCTTACCTGGTCGACAACCGTCATCATGAAGATCGACCTCGTCGGGCCCGATCGCCGCGGGTTCGCGATGGGGCTCAACGAGTTCTCAGGCTACGTTGCCGTCGCCCTCTCCGCGCTCGCGACCGGCTACATGGCGGCAGCGTACGGGCTGCGGCCCGAGCCCTTCTATCCCGGGATCGCATTCGCCGCGATCGGGCTCGTGCTTTCGGCGTTTTTCGTTCGCGAGACGCACGGCCACGCGCACCACGAGGCAAAGAACGGCGCGGCATCGACCCGCGCGGCCACGCTCTCGCAGCGGGAGATCTTCCTTCGCACGTCGTTCCGCGATCGGAACCTGTCGTCGATCAGCCAGGCCGGCCTGGTGAACAACCTGAACGACGGAATGGCGTGGGGCCTTTTCCCGCTCCTTTACGCCGCTGCCGGGCTGTCGCTTGAGCGCATCGGTTGGCTGGCTGCCATCTACCCGGGTATCTGGGGTATCGGCCAGCTTTTCACCGGCGCCCTTTCGGATCGGATCGGACGCAAGTGGCTCATCGCGGGTGGAATGTGGGTCCAGGCGACCGGCATTGCACTGATCGTTCTGTCGACGGGCCTCCCGGGCTTCGCCTCGGGCGCCGCACTCCTCGGCGTCGGCACCGCCATGGTGTACCCCACGCTCCTCGCCGCGATCGCGGACGTCGCGCACCCGACGTGGAGAGCGTCGTCGGTCGGCGTCTACCGGCTCTGGAGAGACCTCGGCTACGCCGCGGGCGCCTTGCTCGCCGGCGTCATCGCGGACTTGCTTGGCGTTCACGCCGCGATCTGGCTGGTCGCCGCGATGACATTCGCCTCGGGCGCGGTCGTGGCCGCCCGCATGCGAGAGACGCGTGCAATGGCGAAGGGCACCGCCAGGAGGTGCATCTCGGTTGCCGAGGTGCGGGGCCGGCTCCGGCGCGGTGAAAGCGTGTCGATCGTGCACGTCCGCTCGACCGAAGAGTTCGCGGCGAGCCACATCGACGGGGCGGCGGAACTCGTCGAGGGAACCCACGAAAGGCTCGCTCGAGAAGTGTTCGACATGGACTGTCGAAGCCGACAAGGCTCTCATTTTCTGAAGGGGGTCTCGATGTCACAGACGGTGTTGATCCTCGGTGGCGGAGTGGGCGGGCTGGTGGCGGCGAACGGGTTGCGCAAGGCTCTGCCGAAGGAGCACCGGATCGTGCTCGTCGAGCGCGAGGCCTCCTTCGCCTTCGCGCCTTCGTTCCTCTGGCTCATGACGGGCAACCGCTCGGCGGGCAAGATCTCGCGCCCGCTCGCTCGACTGAAGAAAAAAGGCATCGAGCTCGTCCGCGGTGAAGTCGAGCGAATTGACGCCGAGAAGCGCGAAGCCGTCGTGAACGGCCGCACGCTCGCCGCCGACTTTCTCGTCATCGCGCTCGGTGCCGAGCTGGCGCCCGAGTCGATACCGGGTCTCGCGCCGGCCGGTTACGACTTCTACACGCTGGCCGGTGCCGAGGCCCTTCGAGACGCACTGGCCCGGTTCGCGGGCGGCAGACTCGTCGTCCTCACGTCGGTGCCGGCCTACAAATGCCCCGCCGCTCCCTACGAGGCGGCGATGCTCCTGGAATCCGACTGCCGCAAGCGGAACATTCGAGAGCATACGCAGATTGATCTCTATGCGGCCGAGCCTGGGCCCATGGGCGTCGCCGGCCCTGAGGTTTCGAAGGCCGTCCGGCAGACGGTCGAGACAAAAGGGATCAAGTATCACCCCGAGCACCAGGTGAAAGAGGTCGATGCGGAGGCGCGCGTCCTCAAGTTCACGAACGGCGTGGAAGCGGGCTTCGATCTGCTCGCGTACGTGCCCCCGCACCGCGCTCCCCGCGTCGTCCGCGAGGCCGGGCTCGTCGGCGAAAGCGGCTGGATCGCGGTCGACCGGCAGACGATGGAGACGAAGCACGCGCGCGTCTATGCGCTGGGCGACGTCGTGAGCGTGCCCCTCAAGCTCGGAAAGCCGCTGCCCAAGGCCGGCGTCTTCGCGCACGCCGAGGCGGAAGTCGTGGCAAGGAACATCGCCCGCGCGATCACCGGAAAGGGAAAGCCGGCGTTCTTCGACGGCAAAGGCGCGTGCTTCATCGAGACGGGTGACGGCAAGGCCGGCTACGGCAAGGGCGACTTCTACGCGGAGCCGCTGCCGCAAGTGAAGATCCAGCCGCTGGCACGCTCCCAAAGTTCTTTTCGAGAAGGACTGGTTGAGGCGGTGGCTCTGAGCAATCCTGGTGTCTCGCTGGGCTCTCATCTTCGCCATGCCGTATTTCACGTTCGGGGCTCTTCGCCCGGCGGCCCTGATTGACCTCAACGTGCCGTTTGCGGCGACGGGAGGCGTCTTTGCGCTCGTTCTTAGGGATCTGCCGTTTTCGATCTCGGCCGGGGTCGGCTTCATCGCTCTCTTCGGAACGCGTCTTGAATGGCGTTGTCCTGATGAACCAGATTCGTGCCCTTGAGCGGGACCAGACTTTGCAGGTGGCGGACGCGGTTCGACAGGGGTGCGGGCTTAGGTTTCGGCCCGTTGTCATGACCGCGCTTGTCGCGTCACTCGGGTTCATACCGATGGCTCTGGCTACCGGTGCGGGCGCGGAATTACAGCGACTGTTGGCGACAGTGGTCATCGGAGGCCTGATGAGCGCGACGGCTCTGACTCTCTTGGTTCATCCCACCGTCGACGCCCTGGGTGGCCGCCATGCACGAAGATCTGATGCGAGGAGGCGCGCTCCCCAGCATTCGACGCGCCGGGTCCGTTAGAGTCCGGCCTCGTGGTCCGTTCGTCGCAGGCGATACCCCGAACGGGCCGAACCTCGCTTCTGGCGGCTGCGGCGTTGCTCCTGCCCCTGACGCTCGACCTCCTGGGCGGCCGCTACGTCGGCAGCGGCGACACGAAGCCGGCGGAGCTCCTCCCGATTGCCGTGATCGAGCATCACGCCCTTCGCTTCGATGCGTTCGTCCGGGCCGGCGAGCCGCTGCCGTACTGGTTCCGTGTCAAGAACGGGCGCGTCGTCTCGGACTATCCGATTCTTCCGGGACTCCTGAACGTCCCGGTCTTCGCCGCCGCGAAGGCCACGGGCGTGCCCCTCTTCGAGAACCGTTTCCGGCTGTCGCTTCTGACCGCGGCGACGCTCGTGTCCTTCTCGACGCTCTTTCTCTTCCTCGCCCTGCGCCGGATCTGCCGAACCGACGTCGAGGCCCTCGGGTTCGCGCTCCTCTCCTTCTTCGGGACCGAGGTCTGGAGCGTGGCCGGGAAGGGCCTCTTCCAGCACGGGCCTTCGCTCTTCTTCTTGACGCTCGCGCTCTGGCTGCTCCTGAAAGAAAGGCCATGGGCGATGCCGGTGGCCGGCCTGTCGCTCGGCCTGGCAGCCACGATTCGTCCAACCAACATTCTGATCGCCGCGCCGCTCGCCTTCTACCGCTTCAAGAACCTGCGGCTCGGGCGGAAAACGTTTCTGACCCTCCTGATTCTTCCGGTCCTCCTCCAGACCGCCCTTTCCCTTTCGGCCTGGGGCGATCCCTTCTCTCTCGCGAGGAATCTCGTGCCCGCGGGGTTCTCCGGAAACGCGCTCCAGGGCCTGGCGGGACTGCTCCTCTCCCCCTCGCGAGGCCTCTTCGTCTTCAGTCCTTTTCTGCTCTTCGCGATTCCGGCCGGTGTCGCCGCGTGGCGGCCCTCCGGAAGATTCTTCGACCGATGCCTCATCGTCGCCGTCGCGCTCACCCTGGCTGCCTTCGCGCGCTGGAGCGTCTGGTGGGGCGGACACTCCTTCGGCTACCGAGTGCTCATCGAGGTCGTGCCGCTTTGCGTATTGCTCATCGCCGGCTTCTGGCCCGAGGTCGCTCGCAGCCGCACCGCGGTCGGAGTCTTCGCGGGTCTCGCCGCAGCCTCCGTCTTCGTTCAGGGGCTCGCCGTGGCCGCCTACCCGAGCGGCTTCAACCGGGACATCGATCGGGAGCCCGAGCGGCTGTGGCTCCTGAGCGAATCGGAGATCCCCCTCCTCATCCGCAAGGCATTCCACGAGGGTACCCCGCCCATCGCGGATGCGTCCTCCGGAGGCCTGCCGACGTCGCGCTTGCCCACGCCTCGGCCACGCTGGTGGAGTGAGGAATCGAACAACGACGCGCTCCTGGCCTCTCTGGATTGGCCGCGCCCCGACGCCTCGACGCGCGGCGCCCTTCGCGTCTCCGGCTGGGCTGGTTCCCCGGCCGGTCCCGTCGAAGTGCAAATCCTCGTGTCGCCCGGGGACCGGGTCGTGCCAGTCGAGCGTGGCCCTCGCCTGGACGTCTGCTCGGGCATTCCCGGCCTTCGCGACTGCTCGCGAATCGCCTTCTTCGCGACGCTGCCGCCGCCCCCGGTACCCGTTGAGGAAGAGCTGCTCGTCGTCGAGCTGCGGGGCCCGGCCGGCAGCGTGCGGCGGCTCCCCCCGGTGCGCGTCTTCCGCCGTCGCTCTTGACGGCCGCCGCCGGAACCCGCGTCCGCGCCTTAGAATCCAGGCCATGAAGTCCGAAGACCTCGCCTCCCGCCATTGTGTCGCGTGCCGCGGCGAGACGGCGCCGCTCTCCGAGAAGGAAGCGCGGAAGCTGCTCGCCGCCGTTCCCCTGTGGTCCCTCACGGAGGACTCGACGCGCCTGTCCCGCCGCTTCGAGTTTCGCGACTTCGTGCAGGCGATGGAGTTCGTCAATCGCGTCGCCGAGATCGCGGAGACGGAAGGGCACCATCCCGACATCGCGATCCACTGGAACAAGGTCGACCTCGTCCTGTGGACGCACGTCATCGGCGGTCTGCACGAGAACGATTTCATCGTCGCGGCGAAAGTGGATCGCCTGCTCGACGAGCCCGGCGGCGCCGCAGCGCCTGCCGGCTAGGGGCTGCTCTCGGCCTCGACCGGGACTCGCACCGAGAGCCGCTCGGCCAGCGCCGTCACGCTCTTGAGCCACGCGCGCGCCGCGGGGACCCCGCTTTCCGCGCGTTCCAACATCGGCGCATATTCTCTCTGGAGGGACCGCCAGAGAGCATTTTGCACGGGCCAGAGCCGGACCGGGAACGGGAACCGCCGCGCGAGGTCCACGGCCTGCCGGAGGGTCTCGAGGCGCGGGAGCTTCCCGGGCTCTTCCGCGAAGTCCCGAGCGAACTGCTCGAGGCGCTGGCCGAGCAGGTATTCGAGCGTCTCGGCGTCGATGGGAACTCTCTCGCGGGCGGCCTCCTCGAGCAATGCGGACAAGCCGGGCACGTCGAGCCGCTCCGCGCCGAGCGCCCGACGGAGATCCGCATTGATTACGAACTCTGCCGTCGCCCGAAAGACGCGCGGAAGGGGCGAACCGACATCGGCGAGAAAGCGCATCAGCGGAAGCTCGCGCTCGTGGATGTGCCGGAGCGCCTTCTCCGCCTCTCCGCGGGTCGACTCCAGAATGATCCGCAGGATGCGGCGCTGCTCGTCGCGGAAAAGCTGCTTGAGCGACACCGCCTCGTGGGCAAAGCTCGCGTCGAGGAGCCGCAACACGCCGGGAACGTCCGCGCGCGCGAAGGCGTGCTCGAGCGTGTCGGCGGCGGCCTCGTATGCCGCGTCTTCCGGCGCGGGCTCGACACCCCCGTGCACGTTGTGGTCGCCCAAATGGAGCGCCCCGAAGGCCAGCCGCCGGGTCTCCCCCGTGATGTCGGAGGTGAAGCGGGCCCGCCCCAGCCCGAGCTTCATTTTCCCCGTCTCGGCGACCCGAAAGTCCTCCCGCTCGACGCTGTAGCAATAGATCCTCGCCGCCGGCGCATACGGCTCGAAGAGCGACCGGACGGCATAGTGCCCTCCGACCTTCGCCAGATCCACACGGGCCGATCGGACGTGCCGGTCATAGATCTGACGGCCGTCGCCTTCGGCGGGCCGGTTGCTTCGCGCCTCCGCCAGGGACGATCGAAACGCCTCCTCGAAGGAACCCTCGAAGAGGTCTTCCGCCAGCTGCACGACCCGTCCCGCGTACTGCAGCACCTGCAGCGCTTCGATCCCGGCCAGGTCGTCGAAGAACCAGCCGCAGCTGGTGTACATGAGCATCGCGTGACGCTGGAGCTCGAGAAGCTTGAGCGCCCGTGTGCGCTCCGCCGCCGACAACGTCCGCAGCGCGTATGCGGCAAAGAACCTCTCGATGCTCTCCGCCGACCGGTCGAGCAGCACGTCTCCATAGGCGTCCCTCGCGCCCCACGGGTCGCGCAGAAGCCCTCCCGCGCTTTCCTCGAACGGCTGCGCGACACGATCCCGCAGCCCGTCGAGGGCCGCGCGTAGCGGGCCGCGCCACCCCTGGTTCCAGCGCGGATGGGAGCCCGAGGAGCATCCGCAGTCGCTTCTCCAGCGCTCGAGCCCGTGCGCGCAGCTCCAGGACGTGTTCTCGACGATCTCGGCTTCCTCGGTCGGCGGGAATGCCTCCAGAAACTCGCCGTAGTTGGTCAGCCGCGTGCCCTCGGCCGCTCCGATCGTGCGCAGGGCGAACGCGAGCGCCATGTCGCCATGCGGGTGGTGGTGGCCGTAGGTTTCGCCGTCGGTCGCGATGTTCACGAGCGCGGGTTTCTCTCCGGCGTCCGGTACCGCGAGCAGGCGCGCCGCGAACTGCGCGCCGCTGTGCAGCAGGCCGCCGAATGCCACGTCGCGCGAGATCCCGCCGTCGTAGAAAAAGACCTCGATCGTGCCGCCCGAAGGGAGCGTCACGCGGTAGGCCCGAGTCGTGTCGATGGCACCCGCGGCCGCCTCCCGCCACTGCGTCGCTCCGAGGGGCCGCGAGCGCCGCGCCTGCGAGGGAGCGAGGACCGTGAAGCGGATGCCGCACTCGGCGAGAACTTCGAGGCTGGCCAGATCCACCGCCGTCTCAGGAAGCCACATGCCTTCCGGGCGGCGGCCGAAGCGGCGGGAGAAGTCCGTGATCCCCCACGCCACCTGCGTGCGCCGGTCGCGGGGACTCGCCAGCGGCAGGATGGCGTGGTTGAAGGCGTGCGCGAGAGCCGAGCCGTGGCCCGAGAAGAGCTCCCGGCTCTCGCGGTCGGCCTCAAGCACGGCGGCGTAGGTCTCCGGCGCCTCCTCCTCGAGCCACGACAGCAACGTCGGGCCGAAGTCGAAGCTGATGCGGGCGTAGTTGTTGACGATCGCGGCGATGCGCTCGCGCTCATCGAGAATGCGAGAGGCGGCATTGGCGGCGTAGCATTCCGCGGTGATGCGCTCGTTCCAATCGTGGTACGGGTAAGCGGAGTCCTGAACCTCCACGGCCTCGAGCCACGGATTCTCCCGGGGAGGCTGGTAGAAGTGACCGTGGATGCAGACGTGGCGGGTCATCTCGTGAGGGAGGCCTCCCCGAAGGGCTCCGGATCGGAAGCCGCCGGATCGGAAGCCGCCGGATCGGCCGCCGCCTCGAGCCCGGTCTCCCGAGCCTCCGGTTCCGGCTCCGGATCGGGTTTCCAGAGCACGGCGGCAAGCGGCGGGAGAGTGAGCGAAAGCGAGAACGGCCGGCCGTGGAGGGGCGTCTTCACTGCCTTCTGTTGCGCCTCGGTCGGGAGCCCGCTCCCAGCGTACGCCGAGGCGTCCGTATTCAGGATCTGTCGCCAGGTTCCGCCGCACGGCGCGCCGACGCGGTATCCCGGTCGGGGCACCGGCGTGAAGTTGAAGACGGCGAGGATCGGCTCATTCGTCGTTCGGCCCCTGCGCAGGAAGGACAGGACGCTCGCGTCGGCGTCGTGGCAGTCCACCCACTCGAAGCCGGCGAGCGCCTCCTCATCGAGCTCGTGGAGCGCGGGCTCCGCGCGGTAGAGCCGGTTCAGGTCCTCGACGCAGCGCTGCACGCCCCGGTGGAGCGCGTGCCCGAGCAGATCCCAGTCGAGCTCACGGTCGTGGGACCACTCGCGCCATTGCCCGAACTCCCCGCCCATGAACAACAGCTTCTTGCCGGGCTGCGCATAGAGGTCGGCGAGCAGGAGCTTCAGGTTCGCAAGCTTCTGCCAGGCATCACCCGGCATCTTGTCGGCGAGGGAGGACTTTCCGTGCACGACCTCGTCGTGGGAAAGCGGCAGGAGATAGTTCTCGCTCGCTGCGTACACCATGCGGAAGGTCAGCTTGTTGTGGTCGTATTTCCGGAAGACCGGATCGCGGCCGAGGTAATCGAGCGTGTCGTGCATCCAGCCGAGGTCCCACTTCATGCCGAAGCCGAGACCGCCGACGTAGGTCGGACGCGACACCATGGGCCAGGTCGTCGACTCTTCCGCCATCGTCTGCGCGCCCGGGCACCGCGCGTAGACTTCCTCGTTCAAGCGCCGCAGAAAGATCATCGCCTCGAGGTTTTCAGGCCCGCCGAAGGGGTTGGGCACCCACTCGCCGGCCCTGCGGGAATAGTCCAGGCGCAGCATCGAGGCCACCGCATCGACCCGCAGGCCGTCGGCGTGGTAGCGCTCGAGCCAGTAGAGCGCCGAAGAGAGAAGGAAGCTGCGCACCTCGCCGCGGCCGTAGTTGAAGATGAGCGTCTGCCAGTCAGGGTGATAGCCCTGACGGGGGTCGGCGTGCTCGAAGAGATACGTGCCGTCGAAGTAGCCGAGGCCATGCTCGTCGGAGGGAAAGTGCGAGGGCACCCAGTCGAGGATGACGCCGATCCCGCGCCGATGCAGCAGGTCCACGAGAAACATCAGGTCCTGCGCGGTGCCGTAGCGGGCCGTGGGCGCGAAGAAGCCGGTCGTCTGATAGCCCCAGGAGGCGTAATACGGGTGCTCCATGACGGGCATCAGCTCGACGTGGGTGAATCCCAGCTGCTCGACGTAGTCCGCCAGCTCCGGTGCGAGCTCGCGGTACGTCAGAAACCGGTCCTTCTTCTCGCCGGCGCGCCGCCAGGAGCCCAGGTGCACTTCGTAGATCGACATCGGCGCGGAGAGGGAGTTCTTCCCAGCGCGGCCTTCCATCCATTCTTCGTCCCCCCACGCGTAGTCCAGGTCCCAGACCACCGAGCCCGTGCGCGGAGGCGCCTCGTGGCGGACCGCGAAAGGGTCCGCCTTGTCGGCCCGATAACCGGCGAGCCTCGAGACGACATGGTACTTGTACACGGCGCCCTTCCCGACGCCGGGCACGAAGGTCTCCCAGATCCCCGGGCCGCCAATCGGAGCCAGGGGGTGGCTTTCCTTGCCCCAGCCGTTGAACTCCCCCATCACGAACACGCCGGCGGCGTTGGGAGCCCAGACGGCAAAGGAGGTGCCCGCGACGCCATCGACGCCGCGCGGGTGCGACCCCAGCCGGTCCTGCAGATGAAGGTGGCTCCCTTCGCCGAAGAGGTAGAGGTCGTCCCGGGAAACCAGGCCGGCCGGAGTCGCGGAATTCGGCCCCGGGTCGCGGCCACGGCCGGCGGCGGGCGAATTCTTCTCGCTCACGGGCTGCCACCGCCCCGGCGCCGGACCCGCCGGAGCCTCAGGTCTTTTTTCCGGGAAGCAAGACGAAGACGAGACCGATCACGCCCATGCCGAGCGAGAGCCACCGCGCGGTCTCCCACCCCTCCTTCTTGCTCCTTTCGGAGCTCGAGAAGGTCGACTTCACCGCGCCCTCGACGCTGTCGTATCCGGCACGGCGGCTCGAAGCGAGCACGAAGCCCAGGATCCCGAGAGCCAGGAGAATCACACCGATCCTCCGCATGGGGGCACCTCCTTCAGTACTTTCGCATCGAGGGATCGATCCGCTCGGACCAGGCGTTGATCCCGCCCGCCAGATTCACCGCTTTCTCGTAGCCCATCTGCTGCAGGAACTGGACCGCGTTGCCGCTGCGCGCCCCCGACCGGCAGTAAACGACCAGGTCCCGGTCCCGCGGGATCTTTTCCAGGCTCTTCGGCAGCGTTCCCAGGGGCACCTTGATCGCGTCCGGCAGGTCCGCGAGCGCGTACTCGTGCGGCTCGCGCACGTCGAGCAGCATCGGGGGCTCTCCCCGGTCCCGCATTTCCTTGAGGTCCTCGACGGTAATCTGCGGCACGCGACCGAGCATTCCGGAGACGATATCAGGGCTTTCGGAACCCGGGCTCCCGCAGAAAGCCTCGTAGTCGATGAGCGCGCTGATGGTGGGACGGTCGCCGCAGACGGCGCAATCCGGGTTCCGTTTCAAACGAATCTCTCGGAATCGCATGCCGAGGGCGTCGACGAGCAGCAGCCTTCCCGCGAGCGTTTCTCCCTTGCCGAGCACCAGTTTGACGACCTCGGTGGCCTGGATCACACCGAGAAGCCCTGGCAGGACGCCGAGCACGCCCGCTTCCGCGCAGGAGGGCACGAGCCCCGGTGGCGGCGGCTCCGGATGCAGGCACCGGTAGCAGGGACCGCCGGGAGCCGCGAACACCGAGGCCTGGCCCTCGAAGCGGTAGATCGAGGCATACACGTTGGGCTTTCCCGAGAGCACGCAGGCGTCGTTGACGAGATACCGCGTCGGAAAGTTGTCGGTTCCGTCGGCCACGATGTCGAAGGCGCGCAGGAGGTCGAGGGCATTGGAGGAGGTGAGACGCTCCCGCACCGGGATGACCGTCAGGTCCGGGTTCAGGCCCCGCAGGCGCTCGGCGGCCGCTTCGGGTTTCGCGCGGCCAATGTCCCCGACGCCGAAGAGAATCTGGCGCTGGAGGTTCGATTCGTCCACGAGATCGAAGTCCACGACCCCGAGGGTCCCGATTCCCGCCGCGGCCAGGTAGAGGGTGAGCGGCGAGCCCAGGCCTCCGGCTCCCACGGCGAGGATGCGAGCCGCCTTGAGCTTTGTCTGCCCCTCCAGGCCGATCTCCGGCAGGAGCAGGTGGCGCGCGTACCGGCGCAGCTCCTCGCCGGAGAGACCCGCGTGCTCTCCGGACGCTTTCGCGAAGCGATTCGGGTCGGACACGCCTCTGCCCTACCGGTCGAGTTCCAGACGCAGGGTGGAGCCGCGCCGCAAGACCCGGAGGGTTCCGAACGAAGTCTTCTCCACGAGCGGCCGAACGACTTCCTCGATCTCGCGCGGCGAGAATCCGTGCCCCCGCGCGATCAGCCGCTGCAGGCCCGCCGGCAGGCGCAACCAGCCCCAGAGGGGCGCCCGGTCGGCATGGATCTCGACATCCGGGGCCTCGGGGTCCGGCTCGTAGATCCAGAATTGTCCTCCGGGCTTGAGCGCGGCGTACACCGCTTCGAGGCCCCGTTGCGGCTCCTCCCAGTGGTGGAAGGAAAGGAGCGAGACGGCAAAGTCGAAGAGCCGCGAGAAGCCCGCTTCCTCGACGCGGTCCTCGCGAAACTCGAGGTTGGGCAGGACGGGGCCGCGACTCGCCTCGTGCAGCATGGCCTGGGAGGAATCCAGGGCCACGACCTCGAGCCCGGGATTGGCCGCCGCCAGCAGACGGTCGAATTTCCCCGGCCCGCAGCCCACGTCCAGGAGCCTGCCTTCTTCGACCGGGATCTCCGCGCCCACACGGCGGTAGAGCGGGGTCAGCGAGGGCTCCGCCCACCGCCGGTAGAGAAACGACGCGACGGATCCGAACCGCTCCGGCTCTCCTCCCTTCAGATTCATGGACGTCGCGCCATCGTAAATCGAAAGGCGGCCTCCCGGGCGAGTCTTCCCGTTACCCCCTGCGATTTCCGATCTGGTAAATTCCGCCGCCGGAGGTTCTCTCTTGCTTCCTGAATTCCAAAACGAGCCCCTCACGGACTTCTCCGTCGACGCCCATCGCAGGGCCTTTGCCGAAGCCCTGAAGAGAGTCCAGGCCCGCCTTCCGATCGCCGGAAAGAACCGCATCGGCGGAAAGAAGGCCGGTGCCGCCAGAACCTTCGAGTCGGTCAATCCCTGCGAGCCGAAGCAGGTCATCGGCCGTTTTCCGGCGGGCACGGCGGCCGACGCCCGTCGAGCCCTGGACGCCGCGGCCCGGGCCTTTCCGGCCTGGAGCGGGCTCGGCCCGAGCGAGCGCGTGGCCCTGATCCTGCGTATCGCGGCGATCCTGCGCCGGCGCAAGCACGAATTCTCGGCCATGATGGTGCTCGAGGAGTCCAAGGCCTGGCCCGAGGCTGACGGAGACACCGCCGAGGCCATCGATTTCTGCGAGTTCTACGCGCGCGAGGCCGAGCGGCTGGCCGAGCCGCAGCCCCTGACCCCGTTTCCCGGCGAACGAAACGAGCTCGATTTCATCCCTCTCGGAGTCTGTGCCGTCATTCCGCCCTGGAACTTCCCTCTCGCGATCTTGACCGGAATGACGGCCGCGGCTCTGGTGGCGGGAAATACGGTCGTCCTGAAGCCTTCCTCGGACGCCGCCGGCATCGCGACGATGTTCGTGGAGGCCTGTGAGGAGGCCGGCATCCCGGACGGCGTCCTGAACTTCTTGACGGGCGGCGGCTCGACGGTGGGCAATGCGCTGGTCGAGAGCCCGAAGACGCGGCTGATCGCCTTCACCGGCTCCCGCGGCGTCGGAGTCGAGATTTCGGAGAAAGCGGGCAGGGTCGTCTCGGGTCAGATCTGGATCAAGCGCGCGGTCCTCGAGATGGGCGGCAAGGACTTCATCCTCGTCGACGAGACGGCGGATCTGGACGAAGCGGCGGCGGGCGTCGTCTCGGCGGCGTTCGGCTTCCAGGGCCAGAAGTGCTCGGCCTGCTCGCGCCTGATCGTCCACCGCCAGGTCCACAAGGAGCTTCTGGCGAAGGTCGTCGCGAGAACGAAAGCGCTCGTCGTCGGTGACGTGCGCGACCCGAAGACCCAGGTGGGCGCCGTGATCAATGCCGGCGCCCAGAAGAAGATCCTCGAGTACGTGGACGTCGGTCGCAAGGAGGGGCGCGTCGTCGCGGGTGGCAAGGCCGGGCCCCGGTCGGGCTACTACGTTCTGCCGACCGTCGTTGACGGAATCAAGCCGCACCACCGTCTCGCGCAGGAGGAGATCTTCGGACCGGTGCTCGCGGTCCTGACGGTCAAGAGCTTCGACGAGGGCATCCGCGTCGCCAACGGCACCGACTACGGGCTGACCGGCTCTCTGTACTCGCGTGACCGCGCGCGGCTCGAGCGCGGCAAACGCGAGCTCTTCTGCGGCAATCTCTACCTGAACCGCAAGTGCACCGGCGCCTTCGTCGGCGTACATCCGTTCGGCGGCTACAACATGTCGGGCACCGATTCCAAGGCGGGCGGGCGCGAGTATCTCTACCTCTTCACCCAGGCGAAGTCGATCTCGGAGAAGCTCTGACGGCGCTCCATTTGCAGAGAAGGAGGACCGCATGTTTAGACTTCTGAGCCTCGTCGTTCTGATTCTGGACATCGTGGCGCTCGTGTCCCTCTTGAAGAGCAACGCGGACACCGGAACGAAGATCCTGTGGGCCCTCCTGATCGTTCTGCTGCCTTTCGTCGGGATGCTCCTGTATTTTCTGATGGGCCCCGGGCGGAAGGCGGCGGTGTGAGCCCGCGATGAACCGAGGAGCGTTTCCCCCGCCGGCCGACCGCTTCGCATCGGTCGGTTTTTCCGAGATCGTCGTCGTCCGAAACCGCGTCATGGAGCTTCTGGCCGCGGGGGAGAAGGTCTGGCGGTTCGAAGGCGGCGAGCCCTTCATGCCGACTCCGCAGCCGATCAAGGATGCGATGATGCGGGCCCTTCAGCGCAACCAGACCCGGTACGCCCCTTCCTCGGGACTGCCGGAGCTGCGCAAGGCGATCGTCGCCAAGGTAGCCCGCCGCAACGGGATTCCCGCGGACAAGGAAAGCCCGATCGTCACCAACGGCGGAATGCACGCGCTCTTCGCGTCCTTTGCGACTCTGGTGAATCCCGGCGACGAAGTTCTGCTGTTCTCGCCGTACTGGACGCCGATCGTCGATGTCGTCGCCTACTACGGGGGCACACCCGTTCTGGTGCCGACGGCGGCCGCGCGCCGGGAAGGCCTCTTCCGGACGCTCGACAAGGCGGTCACCCCGAAGACGCGGGTGCTCTACTGGAACTCGCCCACCAACCCGACAGGCGACGCCTTCACGCGCGCCGAGGCGGAGGAGATCTCACGGTTCGTTTTCGAACGTGGCCTCGCCGTCATCTCCGACGAAGCATACGAAGACCTGATCTACGACGGAGAGCCCCATGTCTCGCCCGCTTCCCTGCCCGGCATGGAGGAGCGCACGTTCTCGGTCTTCACGCTCTCGAAGACCTACTCGATGACGGGTTGGAGGGCCGGCTATGTGATCGTGCCCGAGCGGTATCGAACCGCCATGCGGACGGTCGTGCTCTACTCGATCAACGGCGTGTCGACGCCGACCCAGTGGGCCGCGCTCGAGGCGCTCTCGCTCCCCGAGGATTTCCTGCGCGAGGCGCGGGAGGGATATCGGATGCGCCGCGACCGGCTCGTCGCGGGCCTGCGCGCCGCCGGTTTCGAGCTCGAGGCGCCGCGCGCCGCCCTCTATCTCTTTCCGAAGATCCCCGCATCCCTGGGCTCCGACTCCCGCGCCGCCGCGCAGACCCTCCTCGACGGCGCCCGCGTCGCGACCGTTCCCGGCCGCGGCTTCGGATCCGAGGGCGAAGGGCACCTGCGTTTCTCCTTCTCGGTAGCCGAGGACGTCATCGCGGGGGGCTCCGAGGCCATGGCGGCCTTCGCCTCGAAGGAGCTGCAGGCGCGGTAGAACTCCGCCCTCTTCCCGCGGGGGGCGAGGGCGGGTGACGGGCGCTTCCGCCTCTTCCGACCCCCTACCTCGGAAAAAACAGCGCGAGCGTCAGCGCGGCCCCGATCCCGAGCGAGATCCACGGGTTCGAGACGAAGTACCCGTACGCCATCAGGGCGATCCCCAGGAACAGGGGACGCGGCTCTCCGGACTTCTTGCCGTAGCGAAACGCCGCGAAGCCCACGAGGCCAAAGATGATCGCGAGGGCGAGGGTTACGGGGGAGAAGTTGAAGAGGTCCAAGGGCTATTCCTTGAGCCGCTCGAGCCGCCGCACCGCTTCCCGCAGAGTCTCGTCGCGCTTGCAGAAGGCAAACCGGACGTAGCCGTGGGCGTGCTCCTTGTGGTCATAGAAGGAAGACGGCGGGATGGCAGCCACACCGACATTCTCGACCAGATACCGGCAGAAGGCGACATCGTCTTCGAATCCGAACGCGGAAAAGTCGGCGCAAACGAAGTACGTCCCGGCGGGCTTGCGGAGGCCAAAACCGATGCGGGCGAGCTCGTCCGCCAGGTAGTCGCGCCGCGCACGATAGTCCGAGACGAGGCGTTCGTAGTACTCCGGACCCGCCGAAAGCGCCGCCACCGCGCCGTGCTGGAGCGGGGTCGCGGTCGCGAAGGTGATGAACTGGTGCGCGGCGCGCACCGCCGCCGTCAGTTCCGGCGGCGCCGCAGCCCAGCCGATCTTCCAGCCCGTCAGCGAGAAGGTCTTCCCGAAGGACGAGATCGTGATGGTTCGCTCGCGCATTCCGGGCAGTGTTGCCATCGGGATGTGTTTCCCCTCGTAGACCAGATGCTCGTAGACCTCGTCGGTAATGCACAGAAGGTCGCGCTCCCGGCAGAGGCCCGCGAGGAACTCGAGCTCGTCGCGCGTGAACACCTTTCCCGTCGGATTGTGGGGCGTGTTGACGAGAAGCGCGCGCGTCGCCGTCGTGACGGCTGCGCGGACTTCCTCGCGGTCGAAGCTCCAGTCGGGAGCCTCGAGCGTCACGACCCGCGCGACAGCGCCCGCCATCGCGACACTCGGCTTGTACGAGTCGTAGTACGGCTCGAACAGCACGACCTCGTCTCCAGGGTTGCAGGTGCCCTGGATGGCGGCGAAGATCGCCTCGGTCGCCCCGGAGGTGACGGTCCATTCGGTGTCCGCCGCATAATCGAGGCCGTAGTCGCGCCGGTACTTCGCGGCGAGCGCGGCGTGAATCTCGGGAATCCCGCTCATTCTCGCGTACTGCCCGAGGCCGGCCCGCACCGCCTCGATCGCCGCGGCCTTGACGAAGTCCGGTCCGTCGAAGTCCGGAAACCCTTGCGCCAGGTTCACCGCGCCGCGCTCGTTGGCCAGGCGCGTCATCTCCGTGAAGATCGTCGTGCCGAAGCCCGTGAGTTTCCGCGCAAGCGCCGGGCGCATCGGCCCGGATGATATCCGGCGGACCGGCTGATATCCTCCGCGACCGAACAGAGGCGGAGACACACATGCCCCCTTCCAAGCGTCACTACCGCGTCACCATCATCGGCTCCGGGCCCGCCGGCTGGACCGCCGCCCTCTACGCCTCGCGCGCCGAGCTCGAGCCGATCGTCTTCGAGGGCCCCCAGCCCGGCGGCCAGCTGACCATCACGACCGAGGTCGAGAACTACCCGGGCTTCCGCGACGGAATCCAGGGCCCCGAGCTGATGGAGGTTTTCCGCGAGCAGGCGAAGCGTTTCGGCACCGAGGTCGTGCTCGACACGGTGACCGACGTCGATTTTTCCGCACGCCCATTCCGGCTGACACTCGACGCCGGCGGCGTGCTCACGGCCGACGCCGTCATCGTCTCTTCGGGCGCTTCGGCGAAACTCCTCGGAATCCCGTCGGAGACGAAGCTGATGGGCCACGGTGTCTCCGCCTGCGCGACCTGTGACGGCTTCTTCTTCAAGGGAAGGGAGGTCGCCGTCATTGGAGGCGGTGACACCGCCATGGAAGAGGCGACGTTTCTGACCAAGTTCGCCTCGAAGGTCACGATCATCCACCGCCGCGAGGAGTTCCGCGCCTCGAAGATCATGCTCGAGCGCGCGCGGATGAATCCGAAGATCGCCTGGAAGTTGAACGCCGCGGTCGCGGAGGTGCACGGCGAGGCGCCCGGCGGAGTCACCGCCCTCACCCTCGAGGACACGCGGAACGGAAAGCGCTCGGAATTCGCGACGCAGGGCCTCTTCATCGCGATCGGGCACTCTCCCAACACCGCCCTCTTCAAAGGAAAGCTCGAGATGAACGAGGTCGGGTACCTGAAGGTCAGGCACCCGTCCACGCGAACCTCCGTCGAGGGCGTGTTCGCGGCGGGCGACGTGGCCGACCCGACCTACCGGCAGGCCGTTTCCGCCGCCGGCGAAGGCTGCAAGGCCGCGATCGACGCGGAACGCTGGCTGGCCTCGCAGGGCATCCATTGACCGACGGCGAGGACCCCGAAGAGACGCGATTCCTTCCGATTCTGCGCTACGTCCTCGGCTTCATGCTCATCCTCGGCCTCCTTGCCCTCGCCCTGGTTTCCTTCCTGCTTCATTGAGAAAAACACCCGGGCCCGATCCCCGTACTCCTGGAGAGATGCGCCCGAGCGGGTGGCCTCGTGTCAATCCTTGGCGGGGTCTTTCGGGCCTCCCGCACGAGTTGTGGGTTCTCTTCGCGACGAGCCTGGTCAACAAGGCGGGCTCCATGGTCCTCCCCTTCTTCGTCCTCTATCTCACGCGCGACGTTGGCCTGTCGGTTCCGAAAGCGAGCCTCATGATGCTGCTCTACGGAGCCGGTGCGCTCGTCGCCGCCCCCGTGGCCGGACGGCTCTCGGACCGCCTCGGCCCGATCCGGATCATGCGGGCGTCGCTGCTTTTCTCCGGGGTCGTCATGCTCGCCTTCCCCCTTGCCCGGGGCGTGCCCACGATCGTCGCCATGACGCTCGCGCTGTCGGTCACATCCGAGGCTTTCCGGCCCGCCAACATGACGATCATGGGAGACCTCGTGACGCCGGACCGGCGAAAGACAGCCTTCGCCCTGAACCGGCTGGCGATCAATCTGGGCATGAGCGTGGGTCCGGCGCTCGGGGGCCTGCTCGCGGCGATCTCCTTCCGCTGGCTCTTTCTCGTCGACGGCGGCACGACGCTCGCCGCCGGGGCGATCCTGGTGGCGTCCCGTTTCCCGCCCCATCGGCATGGAGGGGACCTGCGGCAGCTCGAGGACGCCGTAGCCCCTCCCCTTCGCCCGAGCCGCGGCGCCCACCGGGATCCGCGGCTGCTCTATTTCCTCGCCGCGATGTTCCCCGTGGCGTTCGTCTTCTTCCAGCACATCTCGTCGATGCCGCTCTACATGGTTCGGGATCTGAAGCTCTCGGCGGCAGCCTACGGGATCCTCTTCACGGTCAACACGCTCCTGATCGTGTTCCTCGAGGTCGGCATCAACACGTCGACGGCGCGCTGGCCGCACCGGCGCACCCTGGCGCTCGGCTGCGCCCTCTGCGGGCTCGGCTTCGGCGGTCTCGCCTGGGCGGGAAATCTGTGGCAGGTGGCCGCAACCGTCGTCGTCTGGACCTTCGGCGAGATGCTGATCTTCCCGGGGATGGCCGACTACCTGACCGACATTGCTCCCGCCGCGCGCCGCGGCGAGTACATGGGCCTCTCGCAGATGATGATGGGGCTCGCCTTCACCCTGGGCCCCTGGGCCGGCCTCCAGGTCATGGCGCGGTGGGGAGGCCAGGCACTGTGGCTCCTGATGCTCGTCCTGGGCCTCGCCGCAGCCGCGATGATGACGCGCCTGGAGGGAACCGGGCATCTCGCTCTCGAGGCCGCCGTCCCGCTGCCGACGACGGTTCCGTCGACGGAGCCGTAACCGTCGCCTCCGCTCGGTCGCGACGCGACCAAGTTTCGCGCGGCCGACGCGCGAAACGACTCGCGTCGCGGGAGCCGGAACGAGCGGGGGAATCAGGCCGGCGGTCGAGCCCGCATCCGGGCGAGCCGACGGCCGGTGGCGGGCCGCCAGTCTTGAGCCACGGGCCCCTCCTGTGCCACGCGGCCCGCCAGATTTCCGAGCGAGTGAAGGCGACGGGCTATCCCCGGTGCGCGTCGCTCGAGTAGCAGGCGCGGAAGAGCTTGGCGGAATCCGCCTTCCGGAATCCCCGTTCCTCGAGAGTCTCTTCACGCACCACCCTCACCTCGCGAATGGGAGAGGTGACGACGCGATTTCCGAACTCCAGCCGCAGGCCGCAGGCCGCGACGATGTCGCACTTGATGACGCTGCCGCCCCACGTACATCCGGCGATCGGAACCCGCGCAGGGGAAAGCCCTTGATGATCGAACCAGCCCCCGGAGATCGAGTAGGTGGCGTCCTCGTGAACGCGGATGCAGTAGACGGAGTTCTCGGTCGAGACGAGCAACCGGTCGCCGGAGCGAAGGTCGGACTTGCGGACGAACTCGATCCGTCCGACCTGGTCGAGCATGGCGTTCACCGTCCGGGCGCAGGCAATCACGGCGTCAGCGCGTCCCTCACAATTTTCGCTCATTTCGGCCCCGGCGGCGAGGGTGCCACGCTGCCCACGTTGGCGATCGTCTCCCCCTTTCGCATCGACGGCACGGCGCAGATGTAAAGAACCACGCCGGCCGCGGGCGCGCGGGCCTCGAAGGCCTTTCGTCCCAGATAGTCGGTCACGTATCCCAGGATTCCGCCCTCGGCCACGTAGCTCCCGCGGGCCGCGAGGGGATAGAAGATGCCCGTCGCCTCGCTGGAAACTGTTCGAACATTTCCGATCCATACGGGATGATCCACACGGGCCGGGACTCCCGGGAGCATCTTCAGAAGCCGCAGGACCGAGAGGCTCCCGTCCGTGAGGAGGGCGACCTCCTTCGGATCGACGGTTCCTGCGTGCCCCGCCTCGACGGTGATCGAGGGCTTTCCCCGGGTCGCGGCCGTGCTGTCGAGGTAGCGGGAGGCGGCCGGGTCCGTGGGGCGGTCGTTGGCGATGAGAATCGTGTCGAGGCCAAACGCGAGCACCATCTCGAGCGAGATCGCATCCTGCTTCTCGTTTCCGGTCTTCAACCAGTACGCGTAGGGCCGAAGGTCCTCGTCCAGATCTCCCCCGTGGAAATCGATCAAGTAGTCGGACCGCTCGACGATCTGCCGCGTGATGAGAAAAAGTGCCCTCTCCGTCTGCGTTCCGTTCGCGTTTCCCGGATAGAAGCGGTTCATGCTCTTGCCGTCGACCGGGTTGACGTGCGGGACCTTCTGCTCGAATGAGGGGATGTTGATCAACGGAACGAGGATCACGGTGCCGGAGATCTCGGCAGGATCGAGTTTTTGGATCAGTTCCTCGACCGCCACGATCGAGGTGTACTCGGTTCCGTGAGCCCCCGAGACGAGCGCGAGGACCGGGCCGGGCCGGGCGCCGCGTACGATCGCGACGGGAATCGAGAGCCCGGCGTCCACTCCGGGCGAAACCTCGAGAACGCCCAGAGCCTTCTGTCCGGACCCGGCGGCCGCCGATCCCACGGCGAAGGTCCCGGAGTCTTCTCCGGCGCAGAGCGATGCGAGCCCGAGCAGGACAGCGGGGGCCAGGCCCGCACGGCCGCACCCTGCGACGAGCCCCGGTCTCACGGACAGATTCCCGAAAGCTCGTTCTTGTAGACCACTCCGCCCTTCATCACGAACCGAACCCGCTCCATCTCGGCGATGTCCTTGAGCGGGTCGCCCGAGACGGCGATCAGATCGGCGAGCTTGCCCTTCTCGACCGAGCCTACCCGGTCGGACCAGCCGATGATTTCGGCGTTCAGGCTCGTCGCCGACACGATCGTGGCCATCGGCGATTCGCCCAGGCCGACCCGGACCACCATCTCGTGGGCGTTCTTTCCGTGAGGAATCACGCCCGAGTCGGTTCCGAAGCCGATGGGGATCGCCGCCACGAGCGCTCTCCGGAATCCC
This sequence comes from uncultured Acidobacteriota bacterium, assembly GCA_963801275.1. Taxonomy (GTDB): domain Bacteria; phylum Acidobacteriota; class Thermoanaerobaculia; order UBA5066; family Gp7-AA6; genus DATBFU01. The sequence goes on from CAWDEF010000001.1 coordinate 2,089,776, forward strand.
GCGTCTTGAATGCCGCGGATCTGCCGCTCGCGCTCGACCTCGGAGGCGGGTATGTGCGCGCCCTCGGCGCCCAGGATCGCGTCGCTCGTATAGAGCGTGGGAACGTAGAAAGTCTTGCGGCCCCCGCGCTGAAGCAGCGCGATGGCCTCCTCATCGAGATACGAGCCGTGGTCCACGGTTCGCACACCGGCCTTGATCGCGGCCTTGATGCCTTCGGCTCCGTGCGCGTGTGCCGCGACCTGCCGCCCCCACCGGTTCGCCTCGGTCACGGCGGCGAGGATCTCGGCGTCGGAGTACTGCTGCAGTCCCGGCGGAATACCCTTCGAAAGCACGGCGCCGGTGGCGAGGATCTTGATGAAATCGGCGCCGTTCTTGAAATTCGTCCGGACCGCCTTGGTGATCTCCTCCGGACCGTCGGCCAGGTTCCGAACGATCGGAACGTCGACGTAGATCGAGAACTGCCGCGCGTCTCCGGCGCCTCCGGTCGAGGAGACGTAGTTGCCGGCGACGAAGAGTCGCGGACCGGGAACCGCTCCCTGTTCGATCGCGTCGCGCAGCGCCACGTCGACGTACGGCCAGCTCGGACCCATGTCGCGGCACGTGGTGAAGCCGGCCTGCAGCGTGTCGCGGGCATTGCGCGCACCCCAGAGCGCCGCCTCGGGCGGTGTCGTGGTGGTCAACGCTTCCTCCCAGTGCACTCCGAAGCGGTCGGTCAGGTGTGTATGGAGGTCGATCAAGCCCGGCAGAAGGGTCGCGCTTCCGAGGTCGATCACCCTCGCGCCGTGCGGCACCTCGACTCTCGCCCCAACCTCGGCGATGCGGTCCCCTTCGATCCGGACCATCACGGGCGAAACGGGCCGTCCGCCCCGGCCGTCGATCAGGCGCGCGGCCTTGACGATGGTCGGGGAAGCCTCGCCGAGCGCGGCCGCCGCGCCGATGAAGGCAGCCAGAGACAGGCCTGCAAGGAAGGATCTCATCGTGGGCGAATTGTATTGGAGGACGGCGCCCCGGCTGCGGGCCCGGGCGCCGCGAGCCACTCTTCGAAGGCCGCCCGGACGTCCACGCCGGTCCCCTGCCGCAGAAGCTCCGGCAGCTCCTCCAGGCGAAACGCCCGGCGCTCCGTCTGGCTCCAGGCCACGAGCGCGCGCAGCGCGTCGCGCAGGCTCTTGCGGCCGCCCGTCTGAGCACGGATCGCGTCGTCCATTTCTGCGGCCATGAGGCCTCCCCGCGCGAAGCTGCCCGCGCCCGTGCGAAAGTCCTCACTGTAGCGCGTCGAGGCCACGCGCGAGAGCTCGACGGCCGACATGCTGCGGAGAAAATCGGGAGCCTCCTCGAGTCGCGACCGGAATCGGTCCTGCAGTTTCTTCTCGCGGTAGGCGGCGCCGCCGGGCTGCGGCGCCGCCAGGGCCGCGATGGCCGCGTATTGCGCGAAGCCCTCGGAGAACCAGATCGTGTCGATCACCGGGGCAAGCTCCCACGTGAAGGGGAAATAGCCCTCGCCGTAGCAACGCTTCGGAATCCAGGCGTGGGCGATGTGGTGCGCGAAGTTGTACCGCACGCGCTCGTACTCGGTCGCCGAGTCGCCCGAGCGCAACGAGTCGGACGGGCCCAGGAAGAACGTGGCGCTGTCCAGGTGCTCCATGCTGAACCCGTACCGGTGCTCCGCATCGATCGGCTGGAGGATCTCCGCGTAGACGGTGTAGTGCGAAAAGGGCGTGGAGCCGAAGTACTCCGCGACCGCCTCGAAGGACTCGCGGGCGGCGCGCGCGGTCGCCGGGAGATCGGGCTCGACCTCCGCGTAGAGAAGGAGATACAGCGGCACCCGGGCCTCCAAGCGGGAGACACGAAAGTCCGGCCCCATGGCGACCTGGGAATCGGCCAGGGCATAGAAGTTCGGAGCCGAAGCCGCGATCCCTCCGCGGGAGGGCGGTGCGGCGGGCGCAAGCGTCGTGAAGACGGGCCATTCCTGCGGCGCGCGCACCGTCAGCCGAGCCGGCCGATCTTGGAGGCCGTCCAGGTAGCCGAAGACCGAATAGCCGAGGACTCCGACGTACCCGGCCCGCACCTTCGACGCGTCGGAAGCCGCCGCAAGCTCCCGCTCCATCCTCCGCAGATCGACCTCGTAGCTGATCCGGCGCAGAAGGCCCGGACCCGAGACTCGCCATCGTGGACCCTGGGAACGCTCGACGGCGAGCGCTTTTCCGGTGTCGTCGCGGGCGTCGACGGCCTCGACGAAGCGGTCGTAGGGCGCCTCGCCATAGCCCATCGGAATCGCGCGCGGGATCACGAGAATTCGCGGCGCCGGAAGGTCCGGGACCTCGATCTCGACGCGGACGCGCATCGCGGCCGAGCCCGGGTAGATCAGCCGATAGGCAATCGGCGCACCGCTAACCGTGGAAGCCGTGGCGGCCAGCGCGGCAAGAAGAAATCCGATCACTTGACTCGAATGCTCGTCGAGCGATCTTCTCATGCCGGTCGCGATCTACGACGGGGCCCCCCGCTCGAGACGCCGGAAACGATCGCTTGGGGATCGAAGCTTCGCGAGCCCGGGCTAGGTGTCGTTTCTCAACACGTTGTTCACAGCCAGGCAGGTCATGCGGACCCCCTCTCCCGGCGGGAGAGGGTTGGGGGTGAGGGGCGCTCCTGCCGCGACTGCCGCCGTCGGGGATGATCGGGTCGGGCTGCCCTGACCTCTCCCCCCCAACCGGAGGAGAGAGGAATTCTGAGCCTGGGGACTCCTCAGAAGGGCGGTAGGGTGAACAACGTCTTGAGAATTGGCAGCTAGGACCCGGCCACGGAAGACCGCCGCACTTCCTGGAGCCCGACCACCTCCGTGTCGGCGCCGCTCCAGATCTCGCGCAGCTGTGCATAGGCACTCGCCGCGTGCGTCGTGTCCCCCGCCTTGGTGGCGGCGCGCGCCAGGCCGAGCAAGGACTGCGCCCGCCGGGGTGCCCGCGCGAGCGACGCCTCGAACTGCACCTGTGCCTCGGCGGGGTGGTTGGCCGCGAGGAGCATCTCGCCCAGCATCTCGTGCGAGGGCTTGACGATGTCAGGAGGCCCGAAGTCGAAGCTCATCGCGTCTTCGGCCTCCACGGCCTCCCGTGCCAGGGCCAGGGCCTCCTCGGTGCGCCCGGAGTCGAAGAGGATACGGGCTTCGAGCTCCTTCAAAAGGACCGCGTCGGTCGAACTCCAGGCGCCGGCGTACGTCATGGCTGCGCCGCCGTGCGTGTGGCCGGAGGTTCCGCCGTCCTTGCCGGAGCTTTCCTTGATCCGGGCAAGCGCCGCCTCGGCGCCCGCCCGGTCCCCCGCCGCGAGAGCCACGAGCCCCTCGATGAACGTGTTCAGGTTTCGAACGGGCAGACCTTCCGCGTCGATCTGCAGGCGCGCGGCCTCGCCGCCCCATTGCCCGGTCTCGACCACGTAGGCGGCCCGCATCTTGACGAGATGCTCCCGGGCCTTCTGCGATCCGCTCCTGTGCGCGTCCTCCTCCATCATGGCCAGCGTCCGGCGCGCGTCCTTCCAGCGCCCTTCCTGCAGATACGCGTAGCCGAGCCAGGACAGTGCGTGGAAGCTGTGCGCGTCGGCCGAAAGCTTCAGGCGGGCGGCGCGGTCGACCGACGCCTTCCAGGACGCCTCGTTGGAGGCCACCACGCGGTCCCACATCCCCAGGGCGAGGAAGATGTGGGAAGGCATGTGCAGCGCGTGCGTTGCGGCAGGCGCGATCTGCGCGTAGACACGCGCCGGCCGCATCCCGAGGGGCGCGTGAATCGGGTCGTCGTAGGAGTGGATGAGGTAGTGCGCCGCGCCGGGGTGCCGCGGGTTCTTCGCGAAGACCTCTTCGGCGATCGCGGCGGCCCTCATGTAGATCGCGAAGTCCCGCTTTCCCTCGCACGTGCCGAGCAGGGCCAGCGCGTAGAGGCTCGCCGCGTCGAGATCTTCGGGATACCGTTCGTAAAGCGCGCGCATCGCCTCCGCATAGGCACGGTCCCGGTCCGCTTTCTCTCCGTCGGCATACAGGATCTCGACGGCTTCCAGGTACATCTTCTCGCGGGGGGTCGGAGCCTTCTTCGCGCGGGCGTCCGGTGTGGGCCCGAGCCGGCCGAGGACCTTGCGGGCGCCGTCGGCGTCCCGTTCCATCCAGAGCGGGTGGTTGAAGGTCATCGCCTCGCCCCAGTACGCCATGGCGAAGTCGGGGTCCAGGAGTTGCGCCTGGCGGAACTCCGCCGCCGCGTCGTCGTACTCGAAGCTGTGGAGCAGAAGGGCGCCCCGCAGGAAATGCGCCTGCGCTTCGGGAGAGCCCGAGGTGGCGAATCGGATCTCCCCGAGGTCCGCGGAAGGGTCCAACGCCCGGGCCCACGTGGCGGCGGCGAGAAGCGCCCACGCGAGCAGGGCCGATCGGAGTCTCTTCACTTGCCTTCGATCCTGCGGGTCAAGGCCGGAATCCGGCCGATCAGGCGGGCGCAGAGGGCGAGCTGCCCGCGGTGGTATTCCTCATGCGCGATGCCGTGGTTCATCCAGGCGAATCGGGTTCCGGGCTTTCCGTCGAATCGCCGGATCCGCTGGAACATGTGGAGCTCTCCGACCTCCCGGAACTTGCGCTGGCCCTCCGTATGGGTCTTCCGCAGGGCGTCGAGCAACTGCGCCTTCGTGCGCTTGGCCGAGACCCCCCGCCCGTATTCGTGGAGGAATCCCTCGTAGGACTTGCGCTGAAAGTCGCCGTCGGAGCGGGTCAGCTCGCCCACCATCAGGGTTCCGGATTCGACGATGTGCTGGACCAGCTCGATGATCGAACGGCTCTTCTCCGAGGGTCGGAAGCCAAGGTCCTTGTCGGGAAGGCTCTGAAGCTCATCGACGACACCCTCGCGCGTGTACTCCCAGGCCTCCAGGGCCTCTTCGAGAAGGGTCGTGTATTCCTTCATCTGCTCCACTCCGAATGTTGCGGCCTCCGAACGCCGCCGCAACGGCGCAACAGGATACAACGCCCGCCGGACCGCCGGACCTCCCGACACTTCGGAAACGCTCAGTCGGTCGCGGCGTCTTCCTCGTCGGGCTCCTTTTCCTCTTCACCCGGTTCCTCCGGCTCATTCACCGTCATGATCCGGACGTACCCCTTCGCCGCCATGGCGTCGTTGAAGGCCGGAACGGTCTTTCCATACAGTTCGTCGAAGGCCTTGCGGGTGTCAGCGAGCTGACCCGACAGGAGGGCATAGACCTCCCGCTCCGCCTGAGTCGGCGGGAAATCGGCGTTGCCCGAGACGTCGGCCGCGCCCGGTCCCACTTCCGCCTGCAGCCAGAGCAGCTTGAGGTAGAGCTCCAAGGGCCCGCGGAAGGACTTCTGATCGGCCTCGGCGAGAGTGGGCTGCAGCAGCCGGTCCTCTACGGCCCGGAGGCTCTTGCCGAGCGCCTCCGCAGGCTCCAGGTCGGCGGGCCCGGCCTTGGCCGCCGCGAGCATCTTCTGAAATTCCTCCAGCTGCTTGCGGCTCCATTCCAGCTGGTTGATCATGCCGGCGGCCGCGCTCGTGTCGCGCCAGATCGCCACCGAGAGCTTCGTCGCCGCCTCGACGTCCGCATCGGTGCCGGCCGAATTGGGGTCCTTGCGGACGACGACCTGCCGGGTCCCGATCTCCTTCCCGGCGACCGAGAGCCGAACGGTGTAGGTCCCGGGAGCCACCAGCGGGCCGTTCTTGAGCTCCTTGATCCCATAGTAGAAAACGCCCCGTCGGTCCTTGCCGCGAAAGCGCTTCTCCTCGAGCAGGTGGGGGTTGCCCGGGGGCGTGGTCCGCAGGCGGACGGCCACGATGGGCTCATAACGCAGATCCCAGACTGCCCGGTTCAGGCCCGGCTTGTTCGAACCGTGGAGAGTCCGGATGACCTCGCCGGCCGCGTCGGAAACGGTGATCTCGATCGGGCTTTTCTTCGGTTGGTCGTCTTTCGAGTCCTTCTCGGAGGCAGGCTCCGGCGCCGGCTCCTTCAGCCAGTAGTTGAGCAATGCGCCGTAGGGCGGATTCTGGCCGCGCGAGGTGCCGACCGGCGCCAGGGCCGGCCGGGACACGGAGCGGAATCGGTAGGCCGGCCGCGGCTCGAAGAAGTAAGCGGAGGAACCGCGCACGGCATCGGTGATCTGCTCGAGCGGAGTGACGTCGTCCAGGATGTAGAACCCGCGGCCGTAGGTTCCGACGACGAGATCCCGAAAGTGCGGCTGGACGGTGAGCCAGTACACCGGCGCGTGCGGCAGCTTCGACTGAAGGGGCTCCCAATGCCCGCCGTCGTCGAAGGAGACGTACAGGGCGTTCTCGGTGCCGGCGTAGAGGAGCCCCTTGCGGAAGGGGTCCTCACGGACGACGTGCGCGTAGGAGAGTGGGCTCTTGGGAATGTTGGAGGCGATGGCCTTCCAGGTCTTGCCGTAGTCGGCCGTCTTGTAGAGGAACGGGTCGCGGTTATCGACCTGGTGGAGGTCCACCGAAACGTAGCACGCGGCGCCGTCGAAGGGAGAGGGATCGACGGCGGTGACGGTGCCGCGGGGAGGCAGTCCCGGGATGTTGCGGGTGACGTTGTCCCAGTGGGCGCCGCCGTCCCGGGTGACCTGGACGAGGCCGTCGTTGGTCCCGACCCAGATCACGCCTTTCTCGCGCGGCGACTCCGCGATCGAGTAGACGACCCCGGCATATTCGACCGAGAGGTTGTCGACCGTGAGGCCCCCCGAGTCCCCCATCATCGACTTGTCGTTCAACGTCAGGTCGGGGCTGATGGCGGTCCAGGTCTGCCCGCCATCGGTCGTCTTGTGAACGAACTGGCTGCCGACATAGACCGTGTCGTGGTCGTGCGGCGAGATCGCGATCGGGAACGTCCAGTTCATCCGGAGCTTGATCTGGCCCGCGTTGGCGCCCATCGTCCGCTCGGGCCAGGGGCTCACGCTTCGGCTCATGCCGGTGCGGGCGTCGAATCGCTCGACGACTCCGGCGTAGCAGCCTCCCCAGACGATGTTGGGATCCACGGGATCGGGCGTGGCCCAGCCCGTCTCGCAGCCTGCGGTCGAGGTCCACTGCGCGGGCAGGATGCCTGAGCTGCCGGGGCTGTTGCTCGGCCCGCGCATCGAGCCATCGTCCTGCATCTGTCCGTAGACGGAATAGGGAATCCGGTTGTCGGTCGTCACGTGGTAGATCTGCCCGATCGGCAGGCGGGTCGTCGTCCACTGCCGGCCCCGCGTCGTCGAGATCATCACGCCGATGTCGTTGCCGATCATCATTCGGCGCGGGTCCTGCGGGTCGGCCCACATGTCGTGGTTGTCGCCGCCCCAGGAGAGCTCCTCGGAGGTCTCCCCGCCGTCGAAGGTCGCGCCCATGCCGTTGGAGGGAAAGTAGACCTCGTTGGCGTTGTCGGGCATGACGAGCATGCGCGTGTAGTAATGCGGACGCTCGTTCAAGAGCCGGCTATGGTTCACGAGCTTCCATTTCTCGCCGCCGTCGTCCGAGCGCCAGAGAGACCCGCGGTCTCCCGTTTCGATGAGGGCGTAGAAACGCTGCGGATTGGACGCGGCGATGGCCACGGCGATCTTTCCGAGCGGAGGCTCGGGTAGTCCGTGCCCTTTCAGGCGCTTCCAGGTCGTTCCACCGTCGCTCGAGAGAAAGAGCCCGCCGTTCGCGCCGCCGCTCTTGCGCCCCCAGGTCCGGATCTCGATCGGCCAGGCGCCGGCGATGAGGATTCGCGGATTGGAGGGATCCATCGCGAGGTCCGAGACTCCCGTGTCGGGGTCGATGAAGAGCACCCTCTCCCATGTCTTGCCGCCGTCGCTCGTGCGGAAGACGCCCCGCTCGGGCTGCGGACCGTAGCCCGTTCCGATGGCGGCCGCGAAGACGACGTCGGGGTTGCGCGGATCGATCAGCACGCGCGCGATCCGTCCCGTCTTCTCCAATCCCATGTGCGTCCAGGTCTTGCCGGCGTCCGTCGATTTGTAGATCCCGTTTCCGAGCGAGACGTTGCTCCGGATGAAGGGCTCTCCCGTCCCGACCCAGACCACGTTGGGATCGGAAGCCGCGATCGCGATCGAGCCGATCGACTGGGCCGGCTGATCATCGAAGATCGCCTTCCAGTGGCTCCCGCCGTCGACCGACTTCCACACACCTCCCGATGCCGCACCGGCGTAGTAGGTGTTGGCATCACCGGGAACTCCGACCACCGCGCTGACCCGGTTGCCCGGTGGTCCGATGAACCGGTACTTCAACTCGGCGTAGGGATCGGCCGCGCTCTGCGCGGCTGCGGCCGAGAGCGCCGATCCCAACAGAACGGCGCTCAGGAATCCTGCCCTTCCGGCGATCCTCTTCATGGCTCCTCCTCGAGTCATCCTTCTCCCCACCCCTACCGCGACGGCGGGACCGGCGGAAACTTCTGGACGATTCCGTCGCCGTTCACCGCCCGCTCGAGCGCGTCCAGGTCGGCAGGCAGAAACGCCGTGAAGTTCTCCACCCCCGTCGGCGTGACGACGACGACGTCTTCGTAGCGCAGGTAGATGCTCTCCTCGGGAACCCGCAATTGGGGGTCGACCGAGAAGACGGTGCCCGGCGAAAGCTCCCGGTCCGCGTAGGACCCGTCGTCGTGCACGGCCATGCCCACCGGATGCGAGAACACGCCGCCGCCCGTGTCGACGAGCCGCCGCGCGGCGTTCTCATAGGCCGGCTTCGTGAATCGGGTCTTCGTAAAGACCGGCTCCATCGCCGCCTTCGCTTCGTCCTGGATGTGGCCCGTGGTCACACCCGGGCGGATCCGGCTCAGGATGGCGTTGCGGTACGCGAGGACGAACCCGAGGAGCTCCCGCTGCACGGGGCTGAACTTCCCCGAGACCGGCCAGACGCGCGCGATGTCGCTCGTATAGGAGTGGTAGTCGGGCGCATAGTCCATCAGCACGACGTCGCCCGACTTCAGAGCCGCGTTGTTGCGATAGTAGTGCATGTTCCAGATGTTCTCGGTGCCCGCGGCCGTGATCGAGCGATACGCCTCCAGGCGCGCCCCGTTAACGAGAAAGACGTACCGGGCAGCCGCATCGAGCTCGTACTCGTACACGCCCGCGCGGGTGCTCTTCATCGCTTCGAGCAACCCCAGACCCGCCAGCTGCGAGGCGCGCCGGATGAGCGCGATCTCGCGCGGGCTCTTCCGGATGCGCAGCTCGTCGAGGACCGGAGTCAGGTCCTGGACCTGCCCGAGAAACTGCCCCCGGGAAGTCCGCTCGCGCAGGAGCTCGATCAGCCGCGCCTCCCGGGAGAGCCTCCCGTCCCACGGGTCCGCGGCGATCGACGCGTTGCGTGCGTTGAGCTCCCAGCGCTGCTCGGCCGCCTGCTCGGCGGGCGCGAAGGGGGTCCAGACGGACTCCGGGAGTCCCCCCGGGGGGGCCCCCAGCCAGTCTCCCCGCATCGCCTCCGTGCTCTGGACTTCGTCGGCGCCCGTCAGCCGCTCGACGAGCTCCGCGTCGTCGGCCGAGAGCACCTTGCCTTCGGCCGCCTCGAGCCGCGCGTTGCGCGGCGGCAGGTACAGCGTGACGCGGCGGCTACGACCGTCGAGCAGGATGTACGAGCCGGGAGTCTCGATGCCGCAGAGGTAATAGAACGCGTTGGACTGGCGCGGGAAGACGAAGCCTCCCGGCGGGGGCGCGCCCGAGACCAGGGCGACGGACTTGTCGCCAATCTTCTCGAAGACCGCCTCCCAACGCGCCCGGAACTCGTCGGGCGGGAAATCGGTCTGGTACCAGGCCTCGCCCTGCGCGGGCAGATGGAGCGCCCAGAAAACGGCCACCGCCGCCCGCAGGACCCGACGCCGCTTCATACAACCTCCGGGAAAACGGGCAGAAGGATACAACCACCGCCGCGGCGGGTCGCCGAGACGCGGTATCCTGCGGCACGCATGCCGAAGCGGCCTGGCACCCATCGAATTCCCAGCTCCGAGCGGCCCGGGAGAATGATCGCGACGCCATGAAGGTCGCTCTCGTCCACATCCGAGACCCTCAGTTCTATGCGATACCCGGAAGGGTTCGCGGGAAGAACGGCCGCCTGCCGGTGATGGGCTTCCCCCCGATCGGCATCATGTCGCTCTCCTCCGTGCTCAAGCGCGCTGGCCACGAAACGCGGCTCTTCGACCAGGCCAATCCCGATACGCCCAACGAGGTCATCGTGTCGGAGATCCGCCGATGGAAGCCCGACCTGGTCGGACTGAGCTTCCTTTCGACGACGAGCTACCCCTACGCGAAAATCCTCGCACGCCTCCTGCGGGCCGCGGAACCGGACCTGAAGCTCGCCTTCGGCGGCGTCTTCGCCACCCTGAACGCGGAGTTGATCAAGAAACAGGTCCCCGAGGTCGACTTCGTCTGCCGAGGAGATGGCGAGCAGCTGATCCTCGACCTGCTCGAGCACCTCCAGGACCCATCGGGGGTCGCCGGCGTGACCTGGCAGGATGCGGACGGCCAGCTGCGCCACAATCTGCCGCGCCTCCTCGACCGCAACCTCGATCAGTGGCCGATCCCCGATCGGGAAAGCCTCGACCTCGACTTCGTGGAGTCGATGCCGCTCGACGTGCCCGTCGTGCTCTCTCGCGCGCGCTTCACGACCATGCAGACCTCGCGCGGATGTCCATGGCCCTGCGTCTTCTGCGACATCCCGATCTTCAACGAAGGCAAGTGGCGCTCCTGGAGCCCGGAGCACGTCGTCGCCGAGCTTAAGCATCTCGAGAAAGCCGGCTACGGCTCCGTCTATTTCGTGGATGACCACTTCCTCCTCCAGCCGAAGCGGATCGAGGCGATCTGTAAGGGGATCCTGGAGGAAGGCCTCACGATCCATTGGGGCTGCGAGGGACGGGTCGACTCGGCCTGCATGGACCTCTTCCCGGCCATGGCCAGGGCGAATTGCCGCACGCTCATGTTCGGAATCGAGAGCGGAAGCCAGAAGATCCTGGACCGGCTCAAGAAAGAACAGACGCTCGCGCAGACGCAGGCCGCGGTCGCGGCCGCGAAAAAGGCCGGGATCCAGATCGTCCACGGGTTCTTCGTCGTCGGCAACCCGGACGAGACCGAAGAAGACATGCGTGCGACCTTCCGCTTCGCCTCGCGTCTGCCGCTGGACACCTTCGCCTTCAACCGCCTCTGCGTCTACCGCGGCACGCCGCTCTGGCAGGAATACCTGCGGCGCGGCCTGGTCAACGACGAGACCGATTGGTACAAGTACTTCAAGTGTTCCTCGATCGATCCGACCGTCCTCCCCGGCGAGACGATTCACGCCATCCGCTCCCGGGAGCTGAAGCGCTTGATTCTGTACAAGTTTGTCCGGTACCCGCGCCAGGCGTTCCGTCTGATGCGGCGTCTGGCGCAATCCATGCCCGTACGCGACATCCTCTACATGCTGGTCAAGCCGTTCCTCGGAAAGAAGCAGGGGCAGACGAAGGCGGAGGTCCTCTCGCGAGCCGTGGAGCACGCGGAGCTCATGAGCGCCGCAGCCGATCTGACGCAACTGCCCGAGGAATCGCAAGCCAGGTTCCTCGCGCCGACGGGTCCCGACGGATCGCCGTCGGTCCTGTAGTAGTCTTCCGCGCGCGATGAACATTCGAGAGATCGGTGCCCCTCTCCTGCTCGCGGCGTGCTTGGCCGCCTGCTCCTCCGGGACACCACCACCCCAGATCGCCTGGGACCACTCGGTGAATTTCTCCGCGCTGAAGACCTTCGGCTGGTACGCCGACCCGAACGAGGACAAGGGAGTGGGCGGAGCGATCGTCGACGCCCGCTGGGTGGACGATCACGTCAAGGCGGCCGTCACCGCCGACCTCAAGACGAAGGGGTTGTCCCCGGCGGGCTCCGGGACCGCCGACTTCTACGTGGATTACCACACGCGGGCCGGCGGGATCATGGAACGCGACCAGTACGGCGCGTACTCCTGGTGGACGGGGTGGCCCTCGGGAGCGAGCTACTCCAAGCAGGCCGTGCTCATCCTCGACGTGCGCGACCGCGACAAGAAACTGATCTGGCGCGGCTCGGAAACCAAGGTGCTCGGGCACGACCCCGAGGCGCTCAACCGCCAGGTCCGCGAGGCGGTTGCCAGGCTCTTCCGCAACTTCCCGCCCGGGGTCGCCGGAGCCTCCTAGCTCCTCTGAGCCCCGCGCCGCTTCGGCGCAGTTCCTTCTTCACGAGTCACGAGTCAGGATTTCCGCTACTGCCGATCGGTCGCCTCGATGAACGCCGCGACGTCGGCCTTGAACGCCTTCAGCGACTGTTCCTGCACGTACATCATGTGCCCCGCCGGGTAGTACTTCATCTGAACGTTCGGCCGGAGCTTCTTCTCGAGTCCCAGGTGGGACACCATGTACTCGGTCGCGAAGAACGGGGTCGCCAGATCGTAGGTGCCATTCAAGGCGAGCACCTTCAGGTTGGGGTTGTAGGTCATCGCGTGCGCAAGATCCAGCCCCGTGTTCGCGAAGCCCGGCACGGGGAACGGGGCTCCCGGAGGCTTGTGCTTCCACTCCCAGAACTTCCAGGCGTCGTTGCTCGAGATCTCGTAGGTCTTGCCCTGCCCGAACTTCAGCTCCTCGTTGTAGTAGTTCAAGAACGCCGCGGTGAACGCGGCGGAGATCGCGGCCTCCTGCGGATCGTAGTCGGCCTCCTTGGCCAGCCGGTCGAGGGAGAGGCCGAGGAAGCGCGAGTCGAGCCGTCCGACCGTCTCGCTGTGCTCGCGCAAGAGCTCCTGCGCGTACTGGCCTTCTGGAATCCGAAGTCTCGACCGCTCGATGTATTCGACCGACAGGCCCGTGTACTCGTGGAGCTTCTCGGCGACCGCGCGCCTCTCGGCGTCGGAGAGCGCATCGCCCTTCGAGAGGGCCTCGGCGTAGGGGCCCTGCGCGTAGCGCCGCACCTCCTCGAGAAAGGGATCGAGGTCCTTCGGAGGAGCCGGCAGAACCTTGTGATACCAGGAGGTCGCCGCGTAGGTCGGCAGGAAGAAGGGATAGGGCCGGTCGTTTCCCGGGTAGGCAAAGAGCGTCTGGATGTCCAGCGCGACCGACACGAGAATCACCCCGTTGAACGACATGCCTTCCGCGGTCTGGAGCAGGTCCACGATGCCGGCCGAGCGCGTGGTGCCGTAGCTTTCGCCCAGAAGAAACTTGGGCGAGTTCCAGCGGCCGTTGTCGCTGACGTATTGCTTGATGAAACGGGAGACCGACTTGATGTCCGGATCCACACCGAAGAAGTCCTTGTCCTTGGCGTCGCCAACGGCCTTCGAATAGCCGGTCCCAACCGGGTCGATCATCACGAGATCCGTCTTGTCGAGGATGCTGTAGCCGTTGTCGACGATGGAATAGGGCGGAGGGGGCGTCGGTCCCGCGTCCGTGGTCACCACTCGCCGCGGACCGAGAGCGCCCATGTGGAGCCACACCGAGGAGGAGCCGGGCCCTCCGTTGTAGGCGAAGGTGATCGGACGGCGGCTCGCATTGCCCGCGTCGCGACGCACGTAAGCCGTGTAGCCCATGCTCGCCCACGGCTCGTCCTTCTCGTTGCGCAGGATGAGCGTGCCCGCCGTGGCGGTGTAGTTGACCGGAGCGCCGCCGATCACGACGCTGTGCTGCGTGACGGACTGTTCGGGCTTGGGCGTCTCCTTCTTCGCGGCCTCCGCCGCCGGCTTCTCGGGAGCTTTCTCGCCCGCCTTTTCCTGCGCCCCCGCCCGCGCCGCGAGCGCCAGAAACAACGCGATCGACGCACAGATCCGGATTGCCTTCAAGCGACCTGCTCCTTTCCGAGCTCCCGGGCGGGAGCCCGCCTCCCGAATTCGCCGGACCGAAACTGAAAAATCGGGCCCGTGGGCCCTACGAAACAACGCCTTGCGCCGAGGGCGGTTTGGCGCGCATGTGGATCTCCGTGCCGCCGCGTTCGAAGCGCACCTCGTCCATGAGCTGGTTGATCAGGTAGATGCCCCGCCCGCCGGTCGAGAAGAGATTCTTTCCTGCGATCGGACTCGGGATCTGTGATGGATCGAACCCGGGGCCCGGATCGCGAACCACGATGAGCATCCCGCGGTCGTGATCGCAGGCGACGCAGCACTGGACCTCCTTGGAAGGATCGTGTCCGCTGCCGTGCTCGATGGCGTTGGCGAGCGCCTCGCGCAGCGCGAGCTCGATCTCGAATTCCTTCCCGGTCGCGCACCCCATGTCGGTGACGATTCGCATGACGCTCTCGACGACCGGCGTGATCGCGTTGACGTCTCCCGGAAGCGTCTGGTCCACCTTCACGAGAAGCCTCGAGCTGTCGAAATCACAGCGCGTGAGCGGCTGGTCGGCCATGGCAGCCCTCCCATTGAGGGATTCTAGTGCCTGGGCAAGGGCAACCGATCTGGCACTTTTCGGCCCGGGTCAGCGGCCGAGGTCGGCAAACCAGTTCAAGACGACCGTGGTCGGGGTCATGGCCTCCTTCCCGAGGGGAGCGACCAGCAGAAAGCGCTGTCCATCGGAGGCCGGCAGAAAGCGGTTGCGGGCGACTCCCGTGTCCAGCCGCGCCGTGAAGAGGGCCTTCGGCACGCCGGCCTGGAAGCCGCCGTCCGGCCGGATGTCGGCCGCCATGAGCTTCTGATCGGGAGCCCGATAAAAGAGCTCCCGGCCGTCGGCCCGCCAGTGGGGGTCGTTGCCGCCGGCCGTCGAGACCTGCCACTTGCCGCCGGGGCCGGGGAAACTCTGGACGTAGACCTCTGCACGCCCGGACTCGTTGGAGACGTAGGCGAGGAAGCGACCGTCGGGGGAAAAGGTGGCGCTGACCTCGATGAACTGCGTCTTGACGAAGGGCTTCGGCTTACCGTCGCCGTCGAGCGCGAGCGTCCAGACGTCCCAGCCGGTGTCCTTTCCCCGAATCATCAGGGCGACAACGCGGCCGTCGCGGGACCAGTCCGTCGCGATCTTCAAGTCCTCCGACTTGAGTATGGGCTTCTCGTCGCCCTGGCCGTCGGACGCCTTCTCGTAGATGTCGAGGCCGCCCGTGTAGGCGATCCGCTTTCCGTCGGGAGACCAGATGGGAGAGAACCCGTCTCCCTCGGCTCGGAAGGAGAGACGTGAGTTCACGCCGCGCGCGAGGTCACGCACCCAGATATCGACCTTACCGGTACGCGGATCTGAGAGGTCGAAGGCAAGCCGGTCACCCGCCGGGGACATGGCGGGGTTGTGGTAGTCGCCGGTGTCGCCGAGAGTCTCGAGCTCGCGTCCCGTGCGGTCCGACCACACGAGGCGGTCGCCCGTCTCCCCCGTCCGGTAAGCGAGGGTCCCCTCGCGCGAAACGGAGAACCGTGCGAGGCCGACCGAGTCCGTTCCGATGTGCTCGGCGAGAGGCACGGGCTCGCCGGTCGTCTTCAGGGTCTTCAGGTCGAATGGCTGCGCGACGAGGGTCTTGTCGCGAACGAAGAGGAGGTACCCGGGCCGCGCGTAGGTGATGAGCGTCTGCGCCGGCACCAGGGGCTGTGACTCCTTCGAGTCGAGGGACCCCACGCGGTAGAGGTTGTCCTCCGGCTTCTGGCCCGTTGCCATGTACAGGAAGTGTTTGCCGTCGGGGAGAAACTCGGGCCACCCGACCGTCGTTTCCTTGCGCGACGTGTCGGGCTTGACGAAGGCGACGGCCGTTCCGCCGGCGGCGGAGACGCGGTTGATGGGATCGTTTGCCCTTCCGTCGAAGAGGATGACGCCCTGCGCGCTCCAGGTCCCGTCGGCGCCGGACGGCGAGTCGCAGATCTTCTGCGCGGGGCCGCCCGTCACTTCGATCTTCTTGAGCTTGCCCTCGGCGAAGAACGCGAGAAACCGGCTGTCCGGCGACCAGAACGGGCGCGTCGTCCCCTCGGTTCCCGCGAGAGGCTGAGCCGCGAGCGCGTTGAGCGCGCGCACCCAGATCTGCGTCTTGCCCGCGGCGTCGGTCGCGTTGAAGGCGACGTAGCGGCCGTCGGGCGAGACGCGCGGCATGTCGAGAGTGATGATGTCCTCGGGGGTCCCGACCTCGAACCGGACCACCCGCGGCGGCTGCGGCGCGCGCTTCCAGAAGCCGAACCCGAGCGCCGCCGCGGCGAGGAGTCCCGCCGCCGCGACCGCCCACGCGAGCTTCTCGCGGCTCTTGCGGCGTGCGGCGACCGGCGCGGGCACGCCGGCGAGCGAGCCGCCCTCGGCGATCCACTGCAGCTGCATCATCACGTCGTGCGCCGTGTGCCACCGCTGCTCGGACTCCTTGGCGAGGCATCCCTTGACGACGCGATCGAGCGCGGGCGGGACCATGGGCTGAATGCTCGAGATCGCCGGCGGCTCGGAGTTCATGATCGAACCGATCAAGCTCGCCTGGCTCTTGCCGGAGAACGCCTTCTGGCCCGTCAGCATCTCGTAGAGCACGCAGCCGAAAGCGAAGAGGTCGCTGCGCGCGTCGGCTTCGCTCCCCTCGAGCTGCTCGGGCGACATGTACTGGAACGTTCCGAGGATCGTGCCGCGCGTGGTCAGCGGCTGGCTCTCCTGAAGCGCGGTGGGCAGACTCGTCACGGCCGAGATGGCCTGCTGCGCCGGCGCCTGCAGCTTCGCCAGGCCAAAGTCGAGCAGCTTCACACTCGACTTGGTGAGCATGATGTTGCCGGGCTTCAGGTCCCGGTGGACGATGCCGCTCTTGTGGGCCGCGTCGAGCGCTCCGGCGATCTCGATGCCGATCTTGAGGGCCTGATCGACGGGAATCGGGCCCTTGCCGAGCCGGTCGGCCAGCGTCTCGCCTTCCAGGTACTCCATGACGAGGTAATCGGTTCCGTCCTGGTGCCCGACGTCGTGGAGCATGCAGATGTGCGGGTGCGAGAGCTGGGAGATCGTCTTCGCCTCGCGCTCGAGGCGCTGGCGGAGCTCCGGCGAGGAGGACATGTGCTGCGGGAGCACCTTGACGGCCACGTCGCGGCCCAGGCGCGTGTCCCTTGCTTTGTAGACCTCTCCCATCCCGCCCGCCCCGAGCGGCGACTGGATTTCGTACGGTCCCAGGCGGGTTCCGGCGTTGAGCGTCAAGCCGTTAGGAAGACTATAACGGGACCCTCAGGAGTCGATGGATTTCGGACTGCCGGGCGTAAGATCGCAGTTCCATGCGCCGTCGCGCCTCCGTCGTACTGCTTGCGGTCCTGCTCGTTCCGACCGGCCTGCGGCTCGTCTCGGGAGTCGGCGCCTCCCGCGTGAAGTGCTGTCCGCTCAAGTGCCGGCATGTCGGTGCCGCGATGGCCGGCGCCGACTGCTGCCCGATCGTGGAAACCGACGGCTCGGAGTGCACCCTGCGGTGCTGCTCGCGCGAGTCCGTGCCGGCAGTGCCACCCCTTGCGCCGTCGCAGCCTGCTCTCTTGATTCCAATGGCGCGTCTCGCCCCTCCCGGCGGGCACCGACGCGCGGACGCCGCCGAACCCGCGCGGGTCCGCTCCGCCGCCCGCCGACCTCCCGACCACGTGCCGCTCTCCTCCGCCTGATTCCGGACCGCAGGAAATCTCCCTGCATTCGATCGACGAAAGGAGAGATCCCGTGAAGTGGGAACCGCTTCCCCAGCGGTGGCTTCGAGCCGCCGCCGTGATGCTGTTTTTCGCAATGCTTCAGGCCGACCGCGCTGCCGCCTGCTCGATGTGCCGCTGCAGCGATCCCGTGTTTTCCGCGCTCGGGCAGGGCCTCTACACGCAATTCGGATTCCACGTCGCCCTCGACTGGTACCGCCTCGACCAGAGTCAGGGAGCCGGCGAGGACTTCGAGGCCCAGGTCCGCAACACAGTCGCCGCCACACTGTCTTACTCGTGGCGCGAGCGCCTGACGTTCGTCGCGCAGATTCCCTACACCTTCAACCAGCTGACGGAGGCCGATGGCGTCCAAACGGCGAACGGCCTCTCCGACCCCGCGTTCTTCCTCTATGCACGCCTCTGGTCCTCCAACTTTGGTCCGGGGCTCGGCCGGCGCGCCTGGATTTCGGCCGTCGTCACGGTCAAGACTCCCTGGGGAGCAAACGACGTCACCGAGGACGGCGAGCGCCTGGACGAGCACGTCCAGCCGGGCACCGGCGCAACGAACGTGTCGGGAGGGCTCTCCGGGCTCTACCTGCTCGACGCGAACTCTTCGCTCTATGCCTCGGCCGCCTACACGGGAACCGGACGGAATGCGTTCGGCTACAAGTACGGCGACAACGTCCAGGCCAACCTCATTTACGAGCGAAAGCTCACCGAGTGGCTCAATGGCGTGCTCGAGCTCAACTTCCTCGACGCGAAGAAGGACCAGATCGATGCGGCGGGAGTGCCCGACCCGGACACGGGAGGCCAGACCCTCTATCTGACGCCTCGCATCGGAATCAACATCGTCCGCGGGCTCGTCGCCCGCGCGGCCGTTCAGATCCCCGTCTGGGAGAACTTGAACGGCATCCAGGACGTCAAGACCGCCTACACAGCGGGGCTGACGTATCTCTTCTAGACGTCGGGGCGCGGCTCGGGGGCCGCCGCCGCCGCGAAGGCAAGGAAGACGACCGCCACGCAGACGATCGGCGGGAGGAAGAAGTACTTCAGGCTGATGGCCAGCAGGACGGCCGCGAGGATCGCGTTGAGGAGACAGACGCGGCCGAACCACGCGGGATCCGCCGCGCCCCGGCGCAGAACGAGAAGGCTCATCGCCCCCAGCCAGAACAGAAGAAGCGCGAAGGTGAGGCTGAATCCGAGCAGAAAGTCCATGGTCGTCCGGGAGAAGCCGGCGCCGAGCTCCTTCCGATACGTCGTCATCAGTCGCAGGAGCGTCGCTTCGGCCTCGTTGGCGGGCGGCGGCTGCGGCGCGAAGTGTCCCACGAGGTGAATCCCGGCGGTCAGAAGAGAGGCCCAGGCCCCGATCCCGAAGAACATCCTCCGGCGTTTCGTCATGTTCCTCGCCCTTTCGCCTTGGGTCTAGAGTAGAGGTTACACGCGACAGGAGGAAGCCATGAGCCTTGGGGGAATGACTCGCCGCAATTTCGTAGTGGCCGGAGCGGCCGCGGCGGGTGCCGCGGGGCTGCTCTCGCCCCGGATCGGAGGATTGCAGGCGGAGGCGAGCCTTCCGCTGGGAGTTCCGGAGGACTACGTCCAGCTCAACTCGAACGAGAATCCCTATGGCCTCTCGCGCGCCGCGCTCGAGGCCTTCACCCGCTCCGACCGGATGGCCTCGCGGTACCCCGACGCCGGCGAGGACGAGGCGCGAAGCGCCATCGCGAAGCACCATCGCGTCAAGCCCGAGCAGATCGTTCTCGGCTGCGGCTCGAGCGACATCCTGCGGATGGCGGATGCGGCGTTTCTGGGATCGGGAAAGACCGTGGTCGCCGCGGAACCGACCTTCGAAGCCGTGTTGCTCTACGCGGGCGTCATGAAGGCGCCCGCCGTCAAGGTTCCGCTAACGGCGGACTTCCGTCACGACCTGCCGAAGATGGCCGCCGCGTGCGACGGGCGGACGGGGCTCGTCTACATCTGCAACCCGAACAATCCGACCGGCACGATCGTCTTTTCCGACGAGCTCGCCGCGTTCCTCGCGAAGGTCCCCCCGGCCTGCGCCGTCCTCGTCGACGAAGCCTACTTTCACTTCGCCGAAGATCTCCGGTACGGAAGCACCCTCGATCTGCTCGGCCGCTATCCGAACGTCATCGTGGCTCGCACGTTCTCGAAAATCTACGCCATGGCGGGCCTGCGCCTGGGCTACGCCGTGGCCTCCCCGGCCAACGCCGAGACCCTCTCGTGCGAGGCCTCCTGGAACAACACGAACGCCGCGGGCCTCGCCGCCGCCGTGGCCACGCTCGGCGACGCCGACCTCGTCCCCGAGCAACGGCGCAAGATCGACGGCACCAAGCAGTGGCTCTGCAGCGAACTCGGGAAGGAGAAGCGCCGCTATATCCCCTCTCAGGCGAACTTCCTGATGATCGACGTCGGGTCGGACGTGACGCCCATCATTGCCGCCTTCCGCGAGCACCGGATCCTGGTCGGGCGCAAGTTCCCTTCGCTGCCGACGTGGCTGCGCGTCTCGATCGGGACGCGGGAGCAGATGGAGGCGTTTCTGGGGGGCCTGCGTGCGATCGTACCGGCGAAGGCCGCTGCCTGACGGGACCTACGAAGCGATCCACACCCGACGGATGCGGTCGTCGCGCACCTCGTAGATGACGATTGCTTCGCCACCGCCCGGAGGCGCCGGCGTGACGCGCTCGAGGTAGATCACCCAGGGAGAAAGCGCCATCCGCTGCAGGACGCGGGTGCGCCGCGAGGCGTCGCCTTCGAACGCCTTCTCGAACTGGTCTCGGAGGGCTTCCTCGCCCGCGGCGAGTCGCTCTCCGCTTGCGAGCAGCGAGATCGTCGCGCCTGCGTCGTAGGTGGCGAGGAGTCTCGGCAGGTCCTGGGTGTTCAAGCGCTCGATCTGGAGCGCGACGGGCCCTTCGCCGCCGCCGTCCTCGTCCCGCGCCGGCAGCACCCACACCCTTCGGATCGATCCCTCGCGCACTTCGAAGACAAGAAGCGCCTCCCGCACATCTTCGTCCGGCCCGGGGGTCATCTTCGCGAGGGCGGCCGCCCAGGGGCCGAGCTCCATGATCTTGGCGAACGTCGCCTGGATCTTCGGGTGGTCGCGAAACTGTTCGAGAAAACGGCCCCGGATCGCTTCCCGCCCGGAGACGTCGGGCTTCTCGCCGCCGGGCGTCCAGATCTGCGCGTCGGGATGAAACGAGGCGGCAACGGCCTCGAGGTCGTGGCGGTTGAAGCTGTGCAGCGACCGCTCGACGACCACGCGGGACGGAGGCGCGGCGCCAGCCATGGGCCGGGCCGCGAGGATCGCCGCCAGCGCGAGTGCCGCGCCCGAGGCGTTTCTCCTCATTTCGCTTCGGGCGCCCAACCCGACAGCACCGTGATCGGCAGGGACAGGTCCTCGGGGCGCCGGGAATTTACGAGGAAGCGCTGGCCGTCGGAGGTCACGTCGTAGTGGTTGCGAGCCTCGACCGGCGGCAGGATCCGCGTCTGGAAGAGCGCGCGAGGTGCCCCCATCTCGAGCTTCGCTCCGGGACGGATCTCGACCGACATGATTTTTCGGTCGGGGGAAACGAAGAAGAGTTCGCTCCCGTCGCCCCTCCAGCGCGCCTGCTGTCCTCCGCTCACCGAGACCTGCCGGCGTTCCCCGCCCTCCGGAAAGCTCCGGATGACGATCTGTGGCGCGCCCGACTCCTCCGACTCGAATGCGAGCCAACGCCCATCGGGAGAGAGCCGCGCCCCGAGCTGGTTGAATGCGCCCTGGAGGACCGGTCGGCTCGTCCCCTTCTGCAAGTCACGCACCCATGTGTCGCTGTGAAATGTTCGGAAATCGAGAGCTTCGTAGAAGAGGAACCGTCCATCCCGCGACCAGTCGTCGAGGGGCGTGAAGGAGGGCTCGCGAAAGAGAACTTCCTCGGCCCCGGCCCCGTGAGGGTCCGACGCGAAGACACCTCCCCCGGGGAAGTTGCCGTACAGCACACGCTTTCCATCGGGACTCCAGAGCGGGGTCGTCGAAGCGAAGGCCTGGGTGGCGAGCTTCGTCCGGCCGCCATGTTCGAGGTCGAAGATCCAAAGGCTTCCGGAGGGATTGTCCACGTCGACGCTCGAAACGGCGAGCCATCGATCATCCGCGGATAGCGCGGGCTCGAGATACGTATCGTCCGGACCGATGGCCCCGATCTCCCGGCCGGCGCGGTCGTACCAGACGAGCCGGCTGCGGACGGCGCCGCCCGTCTGGCAGGCGAGCAGCCCCGTGTTGGAAACCGAAAAGGCGGTGGCGCCGGTGGCGATGCTTTCCCAACGAACCTGATCGATGACGGGGAAGGCCTCTCCGGCCAGACGCAGCCGGTTCGGGTCGAAGCGCTGGCCCATCAGACGGTCTTCACTTCGGAAGAGGAGAAATCCGGGCTCTGCGAAAAAAGCGGCCGCCGCGGTCGAAACAACGCGTGTGGTCTCCGTCCCGTCGAGCGAGGCGACTTCAATGCCGGGCTTCTCGGTGAGGGCCAGGCACAGGAAGTGGCGGCCATCGGGGAGAAAGAACGGCCAGCGAAACCATTCGGCCCCCTTCGAAACGAGCGCCGGGAGCGGGTCGGGCCGCCCGCCGTTCTCGGGCACGCGGTGCACCTCGCCCCCCGCGTTGACGGAGAAGACGATCGCTCCCCGAGTCCCCCAGGTCCCGCCCCGCGGAGCGGGGGCGTCGCAGAGAATCTTCGGACTTCCACCGCCGGCGTCGATTCTCTTGAGCTTCCCGTCGGCGAAGAACGCGAGGGATCGGCCGTCCGGTGACCAGAAGGGTGAGGCCGCGCCGTCGGTCCCGTCCAGGGACCTCGAGCCGAGGGCGTCGAGGTCCCGTATCCAGATGCGGTCGCGGCCATCGGCGCCGGTGGCGACGAAGGCGAGCCGCCGGCCGTCCGGCGAAAGCGCGAGCATCGCCTGGATCATCGAGTCCGCCGGAGGCGGGATCGTGAACCGCAGTCGGGGAATCGGTGCGGCCCCTTTCCACGGCCGAAGAGACGGCACCAGAAGCGCCGCCAGCAGGCCAGCCGCCAGAAGGGCGAGGGCAACGGCCCAGGCGACACGTTCGCGGCGGCGCGATGACGCACGAATTCCTTCCTCGCCGCGGACTTCACTGGAAGAGATGCCCGACGGCGACAGCACTTCGAGCCCGAACGCCACGTCGCGGGCCGACTGGAACCGTTCCTCGGGGCGCTTCTCGAGGCAGCGGCGCACCAGTCGTTCCAGGGCCGGAGGCACGCTCCGCTCGGGGCCGGACATCTCCGGAGGCTCCTGGGAGAGGATCGCAGCGGCGGTGTCCGCCGGCGTGGCCCGGCGGAAGGCGCGGCGGCCCGAGAGCATCTCGTAGAGGACGGCGCCAAGCGCGAAGAGATCCGCGCGGTGGTCCACGTTCTGTCCTCGGATCTGCTCTGGCGCCATGTACTGGACCGTGCCGAGCACCGTACCCGGTTCGGTCAGCGGCCTGTCACCCGCCTCGGTTGGGAGGGAGGACTCCCCCCCGATCACCGGCGCCGAGGCCGTCTCCTTGGCGAGCCCGAAGTCCAGGATCTTGATCGCCCCGTCGCGCGTCACGAAGACGTTCTCGGGCTTCACGTCGCGGTGAACGATCCCCTTCTCGTGCGCGGCGGCCAGACCCTTCGCGATCTGCATCCCGTACTCGACGGCGCGCCGGACCTCGAGCGGACCCGCCTCCATGCGATCCCGCAGCGTCTCCCCTTCGAGCAGCTCCGTGACCGCGTAGGCCGTCGGGCCCTCCTTGCCGAAATCGAAGAGCGCGAGGATGTTGGGATGGGACAGCGCGGCGACCGCCTGCGCTTCCCGCTCGAAGCGCGCGAGTCGGTCAGGGTCGGCGGCCACTGCCTCGGGGAGGACCTTGACGGCCACTTCGCGCTTCAACCGCGTGTCCCGAGCGCGGTAAACCTCCCCCATTCCGCCCGAGCCCAGAGGGGCCAGGATTTCGTAAGGCCCAAGTCGGCTTCCGGGAACGAGGGTCACGGGTCTACTTTTCGGGAGCGGCCATCCAGTCGAACACGACGTTCAACGGAACCGACGAGCTCTTGATCACGGGCGTATTGACGAGAAAGCGCTCTCCGTCGGCGGTCACGTCCCAACCGAACTCCGCACCCTCGGGAAGGTCGAACAGGGGCTTGGGCGTGCCGGCGCGAAGGCCGCCGTGGCTCGTGTCGATCTCGACGGCCATGACCTTTCCTTCGAAGGTGTTGTAGACGATCTCCTTTCCGCCGCGGGTCCACTTGGGAGCGACTCCGCCGTTGTTGGAGATCTGCACCTTGCCCTGGCCCTCCGGGAACGAGACAGCGTAAATTTCGCTGCGGCCGGAATCGTTCAGGTCGTAGACGACCCAGCGGTTGTCGGGCGACAGCCGAACGGAGAACCCGAAGTCATTCTGCGCGCGCGGCACCAGGGTGGTGGGCTTGCCCCCGGCCAGAGGCATGACCGACAACTGCATGAGGCGCCCCCCGGCGGCCTCGCGGTCGAGATAGAGGACCTGGCCGTCGCGGGAAACGTCGGCGGGAATTCGTTGCCCCGTTTCGTCGGTGACCGCGTGGTCCGAGCCAGATCCGTCGGCGGAGCGAATGTACACGTCGGCCTGGTTTTTCCGGTCGGACTGAAAGGCGATCCGGGAGCCATCGGGCAACCAGACCGGCCCCGAGTTGCTGCCCGGTCCGGACGTCAGACGGGTTCGGACGCCCCGGGCGACCTCGCCCACCCAGATCTGGGTCGTCTGGGTTCCCGCGTCGTAAACCCCGACGGCGACCCGCGAGCCTTCCGGCGAGATCCTGGGGCCGAACTGCACCGCGGGCTCTCCGAACACACCGATCTGCGACCCCTTCCGGTCATACCACTCGAGCCGGCGCGAGAGCTGCGAGGCATCGAACGCGAGCGTGCCATTATCCGAGACGGAGAAGTCCCCTAGCCCCAGAAAGTCTCCATAGAGGGCCACCTGGTCGGCGACGGTAACCGGCTGACCGCTGACCTCGAGGCGAGTCGGGTCGAACGGTTGAGCGAGCAGGCTCCCGCCGAAGTCCCCGCCGCGACTGAAGAGGAGGCGCCCCCCGGCGTACTGGGCGTTGAAGTTCGCCGGGATGAGCGGCTTGGCGGGAGAGCCGTCGAGCCCACCGACCCAGATGCGGTTGGCGGAATTGTTGCGGGCTCCGGCCAGGTTCATCGCCAGGTAAAGGAAGTGCCGCCCGTCGGGAAGGAAGAAAGGATAGCGGTGCGCCGTCTCCCCGCGCGAGGCATCGATCTTGGTGACCGCCGCCGGTTTTCCTCCGGACGCCGGCAGACGGTAGATGGGACCGCTCGGGCCGGTGAAGAGGATGTCGCCGTTGGGTGCCCAGGCACCGCCCAGGCCATCCACGTCGTGAAGGATCGATGGCGGGCCGCCGGCCGCCTCGATGCGTTTCACCTTCTTGTCGGCGAAAAAGCCGATGAAGCGGGAGTCCGGCGACCAGAACGGCAACACGCCCCCCTCGGTCCCGGCGAGTGGCGTCGCCGCGTAGCTGTCCAGGGGGCGCACCCAGAGCTGGACCTTGCCGGCCGCGTCTCGTCCCCCGAACACGATGCGGCTTCCGTCGGGCGAGATGACGGCGTTGTTCAAGGAGATCTTCTCCGGCAGAAGGACGCTCGTGCGCAGGGTCCTCGGCGAGGCGGCCGCCCTGCCGCGCGGGCGCGCGAGGCCAAGCCACGCGGCCGCGGCGATTGCGACGGCAGCGATCGCCCAGGCGATCCGCTCGCGGCTCTTGCGGCGGGAGGACACGGCGACCGGTGCCGCGATGCCGGCGGCAGAGCCTTCGGCGATCCAGCGCAACTCCTTGGCGACGTCGCCTGCCGACTGCCAGCGTTCCTCAGGATCCTTGGCGAGGCAGGTTCGCACGACACGGTCGAGCGCGGTCGGAGTCATCGGAACGACCTGCGAGATCGGCGGAGGCTCGTCGCGCAGGATCGAGGAGATCAGGGAAGCCTGCGTCGTTCCCGCAAAGGCCTTGCGCCCGGTCGCCATCTCGAACAGCACCGCTCCCAATCCGAATATGTCCGTGCGCGCGTCCGCTTCTCTGCCCTCGAGTTGCTCGGGCGCCATGTACTGAAACGTTCCGAGGATCGTGCCCTCTCGGGTCAACTCGGCCTGAGTCGGCAGCGCCGTGAACGTGCTTTGCGCGCCGGAAGGAGACACAGGTTTGGCGAGGCCGAAGTCGAGCAGTTTTACCCCGGACTTCGTCAGCATGATGTTGCCGGGCTTCAGATCCCGATGAACGATTCCCTGCCGGTGCGCCTTGTCGAGCGCGTCGGCAATCTCATTGCCATAGCGGAGCACCTGCTCGGTCGGCAGCGCGCCCCGGCCGAGACGAGCCGAGAGAGTCTCGCCCTCCAGAAACTCCATGACGAGGTAGTCCCTCTCGCCCTCGCGCCCCACGTCGTAGAGGGCGCAGATGTGAGAGTGCGAGAGCGACGAGATCGCCCTGGCCTCGCGCTCCAGGCGCTCGCGCAACTCCGGGTTGTCCGAAAGAGCCGCCGGAAGCACCTTGACCGCGACGGTGCGGCCGAGGCGCGTGTCCTTCGCCTTGTAGACCTCCCCCATCCCACCGGCGCCGATCGGCGCCTGGATTTCGTAGGGTCCGAGGCGAGTTCCCGCTACGATGCTCAAGGCTGGAAAGAGCCTATACCGGAGAGCCGCCGGCCTCCGCACCTTCTGCTAGATTGGACGGGCTATGGATACCAGAAAGCGCCATGCGACGGTTGCCGTGCCGGTCGGGCCGATCCGGGTCGGCGACGGCGCGCCGGTCGTCGTCCAGTCGATGGCCAACACGGACACGGCCGACGTCGAGGCCACGGCGAGGCAGTGCATCGAGCTCGCGCGCGCCGGCTCGGAGATGGTTCGGGTGACCGTTAACGTCCCCGAAGCCGCCCAGGCTGTTGCAGAAATCAAGAAGCGGATGCTCGACGCCGGGGTCGAGGCGCCGCTCATCGGCGACTTCCACTATAACGGGCACGTCCTGCTGACGAAGTTTCCGGCCTGCGCCGAGGCGCTGGACAAGTACCGGATCAATCCCGGCAACGTGGGCAAGGGCGCGCGGCGTGACGAGCAATTTGCGACGATCTGCCACATCGCCCGCGACAATGCCAAGCCAGTGCGTATCGGCGTCAACGGCGGCTCGCTGAACCAGGAGCTCGTCATGGCGAAGATGCAGGAGAACACCGACCGGGATCTCGGCAGACCCTCCGAGGAGATCATCAACGACTGCATGGTCCTCTCGGCCTTGCAATCGACCGAGCTCGCGCTCCAGTCCGGTCTGCGCAAGGACCAAATCATCATCTCCTGCAAGGTCTCGCGGCCGCTGGATCTGATCGCCGTGTATCGGGACCTCGCGCGCAAGACCGACCAGCCGCTCCACCTCGGCCTGACCGAGGCCGGCATGGGCGTCAAGGGCCTCGTGTGGTCTTCCTCGGCGATGGGAGTGCTCTTGAACGAAGGCATCGGCGACACGATCCGCATCTCGCTGACGCCGCGCCCCGGAGGGGACCGGCGCGAGGAGGTCTACGCCGCGTGCGAGCTGCTGCAGTCGCTCGGCATCCGCTCCTTCGCCCCGTCCGTGACGGCCTGTCCGGGCTGCGGCCGCACGACCTCGACCACCTTTCAGGAGCTCGCCGAGCGGATCCAGGGCTACATCCGGGACAGGATGCCCGAGTGGAAGCAGGAGCGCGAGGGTGTCGAGAACATGACGCTCGCGGTCATGGGCTGCGTCGTCAACGGTCCCGGTGAGTCGAAGGCGGCCTCGATCGGGATCTCGCTGCCCGGCACCGGCGAGGAGCCGCACTGCCCCGTCTACATCGACGGCCAGCACTTCACGACGCTCAAGGGCACCTACGAGGAGCTCGCGGACGCCTTCCGCGCACTGGTCGACGACTACGTCGCGACCAAGTACCCGAAGCGCACGGACCGCAGCGCCGTCCCGGCTTGACGACCGCCCTCGAGGCTCACGGCGCGTCCGGGCGCTGCGGCGCGCGGAGGAGCCCCTGAGAGATCATCGGAGCACGACGTTCACCTGCCAGAACCTGCGCCTCGCGCTGAAACCTGGTCAGCCCTTCGTGATCGGCCGCAAACGCCTCGGGGAGCACCTCGATGGCGACGTCCCGGTTGAGCCTCGGGAGCATCATTCCCATCCCCCGCCGCGCTTCATGGGCGCCGTGCGCGCGAGCTTGTCGGCGAGCGCGCGCCATCGGGGCTCCTTCCGAAGGGGATCGAACGTCGGCTTGTGGATGCGGAACCAGAGCAGGGCGTTGCGCTCCTCGTAGGCCCGCTCGAGCGCGGACAGCGCCTCCTCCCGCTCGTCCAGGGCCGCGAGCAGGAGCGCGATGTCGAAGGGCGGGACGTAGGTGGTCTCCGATCTCTTTCGAAGCTCCGCGAGCACGGCCCGGGCGTCAGCCTCGCGCCCCGCGACCGCCAGAGCGCCGCCGTAGAGCGCGAGCTCGAAGAAATGCTCGCGCCGGGTCACTGCGACGGCCCGTTCGAGCGTCGCGATGGCCTCCGCGTTGCGGCCCGTCTGCTGCTGCGCGTAGCCGAGGGACCAGAGCGGGAAGGCGGCCTCGGGATCCAGGGCAACCGCCTTCTCGAATTCCGGCGCGGCCTCCTCGTAGCGGCGGGAGCCGGCATAGGCCCATCCGAAGGCGGCCTGGGCATTGGCGGAATGGGGCTCCGTCTCGACGCCCCGCCGCGCGATCTCCAGGGCTTCCTCGAACCGGTCGGTGACGGCCAGGCAGAGCGTCAGCCAGAAATACGCGCCGGAAGATCGAGGATTCTGCTCGATTGCCAGGCGCAGATCGCGCTGCTCGCGGGCGAGGTCCCAGCCGTAATAGTGCTCGATGATGCCGAGGGAGAGGTGCACCCCGGCCGTCCCCGGCGCCAGCCCCTGCGCCCGCTCCGCCGCCGCCCGGGCCCGCGCGAACGCTTCCCATGTCGGGATGCCGCCGTAGAAGCCCCAGACGGCATACGAATCCGCGATTCCGAGGTATGCCGCCGCATACCCGGGGTCGAGCGCCACCGCCGCCTCGAACTCCTCGATCGCCTTTCGCGCCTGCCGGCGGCTCCAGAAGTAGCGCCCCTTCAGATAGCGGTTGTAGGCCTCGGCGTCCTGCGTGGTTTGCACGACGATCGGAGCGTCCGGCGCTCCGAGCAGCCGAACCTTGAGTGTCTGCGCGATGGCGCGAGCGATCTCGTCCTGGACCGCGAAGACGTCCTGCATCTCTCGATCGAACCGGTCCGACCAGAGGTGATAGCCGCTGGCGACGTCGATCAGCTGGGCCGTCACCCGCAGGCGCCGGCCCGCCCGGCGCACGCTCCCTTCCAGGACCGTCCACACTCCCAGCTCCTGCCCGATCTTCCGCACGTCCGTGTCCTTGCCCTTGTAGGCGAAGGAGGACGTGCGGGCGGCCACCGCGAGCGCCGGGATCTGAGCGAGCGTGTTCAGGATCTCTTCCGTCATGCCGTCGCTGAAATACTCCGCCTCACGGTCCGAGCTCATGTTGCGGAACGGGAGAACGGCAATCGATGGGCCCTTCTCGGGAGCCGCGGCGGCGGCCAGCCGGAAGGACGCGGAGGACTCCTCCCGCTCCCCGAACCGCAGCGCGAACGCCAGGTCGCGCGCCGACTGGAATCGTTCCTCCGGTCTCTTCTCCAGGCAGTGCGTCACGATCTCGACGAGCTCGGGAGGAAGGGTGCGGCTGCCCTCCGCCAGCTCGGGCGGCTCTTCCTTGAGAATCGCCATCATCGTCTCGACGGCGGAATCGCGCCGAAAGGCGCGGCGGCCCGTCAGCATCTCGTAGAAGACCACTCCGAAGGAGAAGATGTCCGAGCGGTGGTCGGCCGACAGGCCCCGCACCTGCTCGGGCGACATATAGCCTACGGTCCCGAGAATCGCACCCGGTTCGGTCGCCCCGATCGATGTCCCCGCCGTCGACGCAGAGCCGTCGGGTCCCGGAGACGTCACTCGGGCCAAACCGAAATCGAGAAGCTTCAACCGGCCGTCTCTTGTCAGAAAGACGTTCTCGGGCTTTAGATCCCGATGCACGATTCCCTTCTCGTGAGCGGCCGCGAGCCCCTGAGCCATGGCGGCACCGAACTCCACCGCCTTGCGGAGAGGCAAGGCTCCCTCCGAGAGCCTCTGACGCAGAGTCTCGCCTTCCAGCAATTCCGTGACGGCGTACGCGACACCGTTGTCGCGGCCGAAATCGAAGATGGAGAGGATGTTCGGGTGCGAGAGTGCGGCGATGGCCTTCGCCTCGCGCTCGAAGCGCTCCAAGGCGAGCGGATCGCTCGCGAGATCACTAGGCAGGACCTTCAGAGCGACGTCCCGGTCGAGTTTCGTGTCCCGGGCCCGATAGACCTCGCCCATCCCGCCGGTGCCCAGGGGCGAAAGGATCTCATAGGAGCCCAGACGGAGGCCGGCGGGAAGGCTCATTCGCTCACCGGGAGACCATGGAGAGAAGGCTGCGAGTAGATTGCACGCCGCAAAGGATACATTCGACCGAAGCGCTCAAAGAGAGTGCGCCAACCCTATCTGCTAGATTTCGCCTCGTGCTTGCGCGGCGCGGCGAAAAGAGGACTGCCTGGATCCCCGCCGCCGCAAGCCTCGCGCTCCTGCTCGCAGCGTCTCGGACCGCCTTGGCGCAACAGCTGGAGCCTCGGGCCTATTCGCCCAACCCGACCGGCATGAACTTCGCCGGCGTAAGCTACACCTACCAGACCGGGGACGTCGTCTTCGATGCCTCGCTTCCCTTCTCCAACGTCACGGCGAACATCAATGCGGCCTCGCTCGTCTACATCCGCACTTTCGGCCTCTTCGGGCGATCCGCGAGCGCCGGGCTGGTCGTGCCCTATGCCTGGGGCAGCGTCCAGGGAGATGTCCAGGAGGAGTTTCGACAGATCCACCGCTCCGGTCTCGCCGACATGCCGTTGCGCCTGAGCGTCAATCTCCTGGGCGGGCCGGCCATGACCGTTGGCGAGTTCGCTGCCCGAAAACCTTCCACGACGCTCGGGTTCAGTCTTTTCGTCGTCGCCCCGACCGGCCAGTACGACCCCTCGAAGCTGATCAACATCGGCTCCAACCGCTGGTCGTTCAAGACGGAGTTCGGGTACTCCCACCCCATGGGCCACTGGCTCGTCGAGGTCTACGGCGGTGCCTGGTTCTTCACCACGAATAGCGACTTCTTCGGAGGCCAGACCCGAACGCAGGAACCGGTCGGCACGATCCAGGCTCACGTCAGCTACAACTTCCGTCCGAGACTCTGGGTCGCTGCCGACTACACCTATTACTGGGGCGGGAAGTCGACCGTCAACGGCGTGCGCAACGCGGACCTGCTGGCAAACTCCCGGGTCGGCTTGACCGTGGCCGTGCCGGTGACGCGAGGGCAGTCGGTCAAGTTCGCCTGGTCGAAGGGCGCATCGACTAGGATCGGCGCCAACTTCAGCACGTACGCCCTCGCCTACCAGTTCCTGTGGCTGGACAGGAAGTAGGCGCCGGCGACGACGGCGCCGGGGCCTTATAATCCCCGCGCTTGTCCGCGCGTGCCCTCCGCCCGAACCGATTCCTTTCGACGCTTCTTCTCGGCCTCGGCCTCGGCCTCCTCGCGGCGCGTCCGCTCGCCGCCGAGCTGCCCCCGGCCCTCGAGGCGCAGCTGCGCCGCATTTTCGATGCCGAGGAGTACAAGGCGAAGACTCTCGGCCCCGTACGCTGGATCGACGGCGGACGTTCCTACGCCGTCGTCGAGGATTCGGCGGCGGTCAAGGACGTCTCGGACATTGTCTCCTACGACGCCTCCTCGGGCCGCCGTCAGGTTCTCGTCGCCGCGTCGCAGATCGTCCCCGCCGGAGCGACTGCGCCGCTGAAGGTCGAGGACTTCGCCGTCTCCCCCGACGGCGGGCGCATCCTGATCTTCACCAACACGAAGAGGGTGTGGCGGCAGAACACGCGCGGCGACTACTGGGTGTGCGACCGGAGCGGCCGGGCCCTGCGAAAGATCGATCCCGCCGCACCGCCGTCCTCGCTTCAGTTTGCGAAGTTCTCTCCCGACGGTTCGCGCGTCGCCTACGCGCGCGGCAACGACCTCTACGTCGAGGACCTCGGCAGCGAACGGGTGCGGGCGCTGACCCGGGACGGCTCGGCGACGCTCTTCAACGCCACCTCGGACTGGGTGAGCGAGGAAGAGCTCGGCCTGCGCGACGCCTTCCGGTGGAGCCCGGACGGCCGGCGGATCGCATTCTGGCAGTTCGACACGACCGGGGTCGAGATCTTCACGCTCTCCAACGACACCGACTCGCTGTATCCGGTACTCACGCGGTTCCCGTACCCCAAAGCCGGAACCCGCAACTCCGCCGTGCGCATCGGGGTCGTGGACGTCGAAAGCGCGGCGACGGTGTGGATCCAATCGCCGGGCAACCCCCGGGAAACCTACATCCCCCGGATGGAATGGGTCGATGACGGCGCGCTCGCGTTCGAGCTTCTGAACCGGCTCCAGAACCGCAACGAGCTCGTCCTCGCCAACGCCCGCACCGGAGACGCCCGCGCGGTCTTCCGCGACGAGTCGAAGACGTGGGTCGACTTTCTGGATCGGGTGCGCTGGATCGCGGGCAACCGGGAATTTCTCTGGGAGAGCGAAAAGGACGGCTGGCGCCACGTCTATCGCGTGGGGCGCAACGGCTCGGGCGAGAAGCTCCTGACTCCCTTCGAGGGGGACGTGGTCAAGGTGCTCGGGGTCGACGAGCGCGCCGGGTGGCTCTATTTCACCGCCTCGCCCGGTCGCGCCACCGATCAGTATTTCTACCGCGCGAAGCTCGACGGCTCCGGCGCGGTTGCGCGCCTCACGCCGGAAGGGGAGCCCGGGACGCATTCCTGCGAGCTCTCACCGGACGCTCGCTTTGCCATCGAGACCTACTCCCGCTTCTCGGAGCCTCCGGCCGTCCGGCTGATCTCCCTTCCGGAATATCACCTCGTGCGCACCCTCGTCGACAACGGGGCCCTCAAGACGAAGGCGGCGGAGCTGCTCGCGGCTCCAGCCGAGTTCTTCCAGATCGCCATCGGGGACGGCGTGACGCTCGACGCCTGGATGATCCGGCCGCCGCAATTCGACCCCTCCCGCAAGTACCCCCTGCTCGTCTACGTGTACGGGGAGCCGGCCGGGCAGACCGTTCTCGATGCCTGGGGAGGCGACCGGGAGCTCTTCCACCGCGCGCTCGCGGAGCAGGGGTACCTGGTGGCGAGCTTCGACAACCGGGGCACGCCGGCGCCCCGCGGTGTCGCATGGCGGAAGGCCTCTTTCGGCGCGGTCGGCGATCTTTCCTCCCGGGAACAGGCAGCCGCGGTGCGAGCGCTCGCGGCGGCCCGCCCCTACGTCGACGCGGCGCGGGTGGCCATCTGGGGCTGGAGCGGCGGGGGCTCGAGCACGCTGAACGCGATGTTCCGCTTCCCCGACGTGTACGCGGTCGGCATCTCCGTCGCTCCCGTGCCGGACCAGACGCTCTACGACTCGATCTACCAGGAGCGCTACACGGGGCTGCCGCAGGACAACCCCGAGGGCTACAGGCTCGGCTCCCCCATCTCCTTCGCGGAAGGATTGAAGGGCAAGCTCCTGATCATCCACGGCTCGGGAGACGACAACGTGCACTACCAGGGCACCGAGCGCCTGGTCAACCGCCTGGTCGAACTCGGCAAGCCCTTCGATCTGATGGTGTACCCGAACCGCACCCATGCGATCAAGGAGGGCAAGGGAACGAGCTTCCACCTCCACTGTCTGATCGCGCGGTACTTGCTGGCGAACTTGCCGGCCGGACCGGTCTAGTGCCAGGAACCGTCGTCCGGGCGCGCTCTCAGTGGACGGTTCGATTCTGGGCCGTCGCCTTGGTCTCGAGCCGGAACCGGGGCTCGGTGCCGCTTGCCCGGGTCAGAAGAGCCGTCACGTGCTCGCCCATCGCCGGGCCGTGCTTGAAGCCGTGGCCCGACCCTCCGCCGACGAGCCAGACGTTACGCATCGTCGGATGCCGATCGACGAGGAAGTCGCCGTTCGAGGTGTTCTCGTACTGGCAGACCTCCGCCGAAAGCACCGGAGCGCCCCGCAGGGCCGGAAACCGCCGCGCCACGTAGGACCGCACGGCCGCCAGGCCTTTGGCGCTCGGGACACGCTCTCCCGTATCGGGATCGAAAGAGGGCCCGCGTCGGTCCAGGGCGACTTTGAAGCCCCGCGTCTCGAGATCCGGCACGCCATACATCTCCTCCGTCCGATCGAGCCAGGCCGGCATGGCGGGCGGCCGGAAGCGATCCTCCCCCGAGCCTGGACCGAAGTAGAAGACCTCCTGGCGGGTGGGAAAGATGCGCTGGCCGAGGAGCTCCGGAAAGAGCTTCCCGAGCCAGGGCCCGCAGGCGAACACGTACAGGCCCGCGCTCAGCCGCTCTTCGGACGAGAGCGAAACACCCGCGAGATCCCCCCGGCCGGCGGGGGGCGCCACGGCCGACTCGAGCAGCGTGACGCCGTCGGCAACGGCCTCGCGCGCCACCCCTTGCACGGCTCGCCGCGCGAGCAGGACGCCGCTTTCCGGCTCCAGGATTCCCCAGGCGATCTGCCCCAAATCGATCTGAGGGTAGCGCCGCGCGAGCTCCGGGCCCTCGAGCGACTCGTTGGCCACGCCCGCGCGGTGGAGAGCGGCGAGCGTCGCCTCCATGGAGGGGTCCTCGGCGCGCCCCAGCCAGAGAACGCCCACCGGATGGAAGATCGGCGCGGCCATGCGCCGCGAGAGAGCCTCCCATGCCGGGAGAGATCGCAACGACCAGCGCGTGTACAGCTCGTCCGCCCCGTAGCCCATTCGGATCAGGCGCGATTCCCCGCCCGAGCTCCCGCGGCTGTTGGCGGGGCCGTACGCATCGACGAGGACGACCGACAGGCCCGCCTTGCGCAAATGCCAGGCCGTCCAGGCGCCGAAGGTTCCCGCTCCGATGACGGCGGCGTCAAACGTCCTCATGCGGGCGAGGGCCGCCGACGCCAATCAATCGATTTGCGCCCATCGCTCTTCGGCTCCATGAACCCTACCTTCTGGAACCGCCGTCGCCTCACCCGCGGACACGCCACGTAACGAAGTCCTCGGAGAGAACCCGGTCGTAGGTCTCGATCACGCGCGCGGCGTCGTTCTCCGAGAAGATCATCGGTGGCTTCATCTTGATCACGTTGTGGAGCGGCCCGTCGGTCGACAGAAGGATCCCGTGATCCTTCATGCGCTCGACGACGTACGCCGCCTCCTCCGCCGCGGGCTCGAGGGTCTGCCGGTCGCGTACGAGCTCGACGCCCAGGAAGAGGCCGAGCCCCCGCGCGTCGCCCACGACCCGGTGGCGGGACGCAAGCCCCTCGAGGCCCGCCCGGAAGCGCTCGCCGACGCGCAGAGCGTGCTCCTGCAGACGCTCCTCGCGCACGACGTCCAAGACCGCGAGCCCGATCTCGCAGGAGACGGGATTGCCGCCGAAGGTGTTGAAGTACTCCATTCCGTTGGCAACGGACGCTGCGATTGCGGCCGTCGTCGCCACGGCTCCCAGAGGATGGCCGTTTCCGATGGGCTTGCCCATGGTGACGATGTCGGGCACCACGCCCTGCTCCTGGAAGCCCCAGAAGTGCGAGCCCACGCGCCCGAAGCCGACCTGCACCTCGTCGGCGATGCAGACGGCGCCGGCGGCGCGCGCGTGCCGGTAGGCGGCCGCGAGATAGCCTGGAGGCAGGACGATCTGCCCGCCGCAGGAAAGCACGCTTTCGCACAGAAAGGCGGCCGGCCTGCCGCCCCGCTCGCGCGCCGCCGCAAACGCCGCCGCGACGTGCGACGCAAACTTTTCGCCGCGCTCGGGATCGCCCCGGCGGTAGAGACCACGGTAGTCATCGGGCATCGGGACCTTGTGGACGTGCGGCGGAGCCCCCGCGCCTCCCGGCCCGTCGAACTTGTAAGGGCTCGCTTCCACGAGAGCCGTCGTGTTGCCGTGGTAGGCGCCCTCGACGACCGCCAGGGCAAGCCCCCCCGTGTGCGCCCGCGCGAGCCGCAGCGCCAGTTCGTTGGCTTCGCTGCCAGAGCAGACGAAAAAGCAGACCGAGAGGGGCGGCGGCAGGGTCTCCCGCAACCGCTCGGCGTAACGGAGGATCGATGCGTGCAGGTAACGCGTGTTCGTGTTCAGCACCGCCATTTGACGCTGGCCGGCGCGCACCACCCGCGGGTGGCAGTGGCCGACATGGGCGACGTTGTTGACCACGTCGAGATAGGCGCGGCCCGCCTCGTCGTAGAGGAAGGCGCCGCTGCCGCGGACGATCTCGAGCGGCCGGCGGTAGGAAACCGAGAGCGAGGGTCCGAGCAGGCGCCGGCGCGCGGCGAGCAGGTCCCCCGGAGCGGCCTCATCCCGGCGCACGTCCACGCCGAGCATCGGACTCGGATCCGGCGACAGCGATTTCCAGACGCGACGCTGACTGGCGGGCCCGACACCCGGGAACTCGCCGTCGCGGCCAAGCAGGTCCAGAACGATCTGGAAGTGCACGTGCGGCGGCCAGTCGCCGTTTCCGGGCGGCGATCCGACCCGGCCGATCTCCTGGCCGCGGGCAACCGCCATCCCTCGTGAAAGGCCCGAGAGGGAGCGGGCCGTCAGGTGTCCGTAGAGCGTGAAGAAGGCAGGCGCGCCCGACGGCGCGTGCTCCACGATCACGGTCGGGCCGTAGTCGAGCCGCGCGGCGTTGTCCCGAAAGCTGTGAATCCGGCCGGGCAGCGGCGCGAGAACGGGGGTTCCGGGCGGGAGGAACAAGTCGACTCCCAGATGCACGGTCCGCCACTCCGGATGCTCGCCCGAGGACGATCGGAAGGCGTCGCTCTGGTAGACCAGGCGTGCCTCGTCGTACCGACCGATCGCCGCGGGAGCCCCGGCCTCCCGTATCCGCGCGAAGATCTTCTCCGTCAGAGCCGGCGTGTCCCCCGCCGCCTCCGGGCTCTCGAGCTCGGAGCTCCCGACCGACAGATCGAACACGATCGCCTGCCGCAAGTCGGCCTCCACGACGGGCCCGATCGCGGCGTGATTCTCTCGGATCCAGCTCCCGACGCGGATCGCCGTCGGGCAGGGAGGCAAGCCGCAAGCGTCGCGGAACACGTATCCGGGCAGCCGCGGCGGGATGCCGGCGAGCCTGCGCAGGGTCTCCCAGGCCGGGGCTTCCGTGACCAGAAGGTAAGGATTTTCCGGCTCCGCGGCGCGACGCCATGCCGACAGACAGACGCTCACGCACAGGCGTATCGCGGCGAGCGGAAAAACGACTGACAGCTCCTCCTCGGTCAGGGGATACGCCCGGTGGTAGCCGGCGACCAGCGACGCCGCGGCCGCAACGGGATCGGCCTCGCGGAGCATGGCGTAGGCGACGGCGACGGCGACCTCGCAGACGGTCCACGCCTCCAGCATGTCCCCGAAATCGAGCAGCCCGGAGAACGCGCGCCCCGCAGCCGTGGGATCGCCGACGACGAGGTTCCCGTCGTTGGCGTCATTGTGGATGACGCTGCGCCGCAGTGATTTCTCGACGGGGGCCACGGCGGCCTCGCGCAGGGCCAGGAAATGGTCGATCAGCGCGTCCCTATCCGCTTCGCGCACGTGCGCTCGATCGCGCGCGATCACGGCGAGCGAACGCTCCGGATTCCAATCGAGGTCCCGCTCCGCGGCCGCCGGATGCGAGAAGCCCTCGAGCGCCCGGTCGAGGTCGCCCAGAAAGCTTCCGACCGAGGACAGGAGCTCCGGCGGACGGGGGCGGACCTCGGAGAGCGCGTGGCCCGGAAGATACGTCAGCATTCGAGCCAGCCGGGCTGAACCGTCCGGCGCCGCGACGCGAGGCGTCGCCAGGCCCTCCGGCGTGCGCCTCACCTTCGGCAGAAGAAGAGCCGGCGCCCGCGCGGCGAGCCACTCGAGCGCCGCGTTTTGAAGGTCCAGAACCTCCGCGCGCTCGCCCGGCGCGTACACCTTCAGGATCAGGGGCTCCGGCGCACCCGTCAGGTGAAAGTTCTGGTCCCGCTCGCTCGGGAGCTCCCGCGCCGCGGCCTCCACACCCCAGCACTCGCGGGCGATCCGCGACGCGTCCTCTTCCCGAAGGC
The DNA here is from genome assembly GCA_963801275.1 of uncultured Acidobacteriota bacterium. GTDB lineage: Bacteria > Acidobacteriota > Thermoanaerobaculia > UBA5066 > Gp7-AA6 > DATBFU01. The sequence continues at coordinate 2,127,429 of CAWDEF010000001.1, forward strand.
GAGAGCGCTGCGAAATCGCCGTGGCCATCAACGACGCGCGGGCGGACGAGGGCCCACGAAGCCCCGGCTAGGGCCCGCCGGCGCGAGATCCGCGCAGGTACTGCACCGTATTGACGATCGCGACACCCAGGCACGCGCCCGAGGCGAGCAGACGCAGCACGTCGACGGGACGGTACCGGGCGAACGCCGATTCGCCCATTCCCAAGACTCCGACCAGGCCGAGGAAGAGAAACGCCACGGCCGCGATCAGCTGCCGGCTCCTCAGGGATTTCGCCATTTCTCCTCCTCCTCCTCCCGCGACACAGAGGTTTCCGAAGAGCTCGCGATCACCCGTCGCGGATCAAGGCCACCGGCCAGGAATCGGGTGCCGAAATCATACCGTGGCCTCGAGCGTCCGGACCTCGAACGGCGAAAGGGTGAGCGTGACGGGCTTTCCGGATTTCAGAGCAATCTCCGACCGCCGCCGGTCGGCGGTCCACGGAGAGCGCGCCCGGTACCTGCGGGGCGCGCCTTCGGGCAGCTCCCAGGCCGAGCCGATCTCGAGGGCGAAGGTCTGCGCCCGCTCGTCCGGATTCCGAAGCGTCACGATCCCCCTGCCCGGAGACCAGGCGCCCCAGCCGTAGACCTCCCGCCGAGCCGGATCGCCGCCGATCCAATGCGTGTCGCGCAGCGTCGCGGCATTCACCCGCGACCAGCGCGCGGCTTCGGCCAGTGTGTCCCAGTCAGACGGCGAGAGAAAGGCCGGCGTCACGTACAGCTCCTGAAGCTGCGTCCCCGAGCCGAAGTACGAGTGGATCTCGGAGGCGAGATCTCCCGCCGGGTCGGAATCGAGCCCCCTGGCATGCCGCGCGTAAATCACGCCGTGCAGCATGAGGGAATTGAGCGGGTAGAGCGGTCCCGTTTGGACGACGCGCTCGAAGGTGGCGGCGTCGCGGTAGGTGATCCAGCGCTGGCGGTCGGACCCGGCTCCCTCAAACTCGTGGTCCTCTCCCCCGCGCCAGATGGAATCGGCATAACGCAGCCACCAGGGCGACGGATAGGTCCCGGTCGTCAGATTGACGAAGAGACCCGGCTTCTCGGCGCGCAGATCGGAAATCAGCGCGATGGCGGCGTCGAAGTCGCTTCCGAATCGGCTTCCCGGGAAAACCCTCGAGGAGCTGCCGGTGCCGTCGAACTTGAACTGGTTGACGCCGTACCGCCGCAGGAACTCGAAACAGACCTCCCGGAAGCGCCGGTAGTAGACCGGCCCGGAGAGGGCGAGGCCGTCTTCGTTGGTCTCGAAGCCGTTCTCGCGGGCGAAGGCGAGGCGCTCCTGCCGCGGCTTTCCGTAGCCTCCCCAGGGCGAAAGCCAGACGCCGGGCGCCGAGCCGTAGCGCGCCAGAGCTTCGGTCAGCGGCGCGAAACCCCGGGGAAGTCCGGCATGGAAGCCCCAGAAGCGGCGATCGTCCCAGCCGTCGTCGAAGAGGCAGGAGTCGAGCGTGACACCGCGCTTCTCGTGAAGCTCTCGGCCGAATGCCTCGATGACGGCGAGCGCAGAGGCCTCGTCGAACTGCGTGAAGTAGCCGAGGTCGTACCAGGAGTTGTAGTGCAGGAACGTGCCATACGGCCTCGCCCGTTCCCTCTCGACGTAGGCGAGAAAGTCGCGCCGCATCTGGCCCGACTGACAGACACCGATGACGCTCGAGTAGACGACCGACTGTCCCGCCGGAAGCGGCAGCGTCCGTTCGAGCCGGCAGCGGATCCGGTGGCCCACCGTCGACTCGGAGAGCGGATGCTCGAAGCCGAAGAACCAGTCTCCCGCCGTCGCGGGGGAGCCCTTGACCGTGCCCTGAACGGCCGCCCCCCGCGCGTCCAGATCCACCAGAACGACCTGCGCGATTGGCACATCCGAGCCCGCCGCCTGGATCCGGAGCAGCTGGCGGACGTAATGCGATCCCTCGCGCAGCTGCGCCCGCCACTCGAAGCAGGCGCGCCCGGCCGGGTCGCCGAGCGTCACGACGAGTTCTCGCCCGGCAAATCGCTCGGCCAGACGGGTGGCGGCCGGGTCGGCCGGGAGCTCCATGACGCGGGGCGGCCCGGAGGGCTCGAGCCTCGCCGCGTCGAGCAGAACGCCTCCTTCGAGTGCGACCGCGAAGGCGCCGAGGCGCGCTTCGAGTGTGCGGCGGTTCCGGCGGTCCTCCACGCGCACGAGCCTCAGGCCCGGGCCGGCTTCCCACCGGGCCGCGATGGCGTCGTTGGCGAGAACGAGCGCTCCCGACGCGGCGCGCGCCTCGACGGCCGAGGAGGTCTCGCCACGGGCCGGCGCCGAGAACGCGGGTACGAGCGCCGCCGCCGCGCCGGCGGCCAGCGCGTTTCGGACGAACTCCCGGCGTGTCGATTCGGTGGGTCCGCCGGGGTCGGGCATGGCTTCATCCTAACGGTAAGATCGGCGCGCCTTCGGAGGGGGACCCACAATGAAACTTCTTTGCCGGAGCCTTCTGTGCCTGCTCGCGCTCTCGACAGTCCCGAGCTCGGCATCGGCGGAGAATCCGTCGAGCTGGGTGCCGAGGCTCTGGCCTCTCGAAGACCCCTCGCCGTCAGAGCTTCGCGACGTCGTCGCAAGATTCACCTCGGACCACGACGCCCTCGGGCGCCGGTTCGACGCGCCGGGCTCCCCCGACCGCTTCGCCGCGATGCGCGGGTTCCTCAAGGCATGGCAGTCGCACGCGGATGCGATCGAGTTCGACTCCCTGGGTGTGGAAGGCCGCATCGACTGGCTTCTTCTCCAGAATCGCCTGCGGCACGACCTCGTGCTCCTCGACCGCGAGGAGAAGCGCCTGGCGGAAATGGCGCCTCTGATGCCGTTTGCCGGAGCGATCCTCAAGCTCGCCGACGCCCGGCGCCGCCTCGACCCCGTGAGTCCGCAGGCGGCCGCGGAGGCCCTGGCCGAGGCCTCCCGCGAGATCGAGAAAACGCGCAAGGCGATCGAAGCGGGCTTGCCGGGCGAGCCGGGAAAGACGCCCGGGTCGGCCGGCGCCGGAGAAAAGATCGCACCCATCCGGCCGACCCGAATCGTCGCCTACCGTTGCGCCGCGGCCGCCAAGAATCTCCGAGAAACCCTGTCGTCCTGGTTCCGCTTCTCCGACGGCTACGATCCCGGGTTTTCCTGGTGGTGCGCGGCGCCCTACCGCAGGGTCGACGCCGCCCTCGAGGCGTATGCCCGCTTCCTTCGCGAGAAGGTGGTCGGCTTCAAGGAGGGCGACGACGAACCGATCGTCGGGGACCCGATCGGCCGCGAGGCGATCGTCGAGGATCTGGAGGCCGAGTTCATTCCCTACAGTCCCGAGCAGCTGGTCACGATCGCGGAGCACGAATTCGCATGGTGCGAGGCCGAGATGAAGAAGGCATCCCGGGAGATGGGCTTCGGAGACGACTGGAAGAAGGCCCTGGAGAAGGTCAAGACCCAATACGTCGAGCCGGGCAAGCAGGCCGAGCTCGTGCGCGATCTGCACCGCGAGGCGGTGGCCTTCGTCACGGCGCACGACCTCGTGACCGTCCCGCCGCTTGCCGACGTCGTCTGGCGCATGGAAATGATGCCCCCCGAGCGGCAGAAAGTGAATCCGTTCTTCCTCGGCGGGGAAGAGATGTTCGTGTCCTTTCCGACGGCGTCCATGTCGGAGGAGGACAAGCTCATGAGCATGCGTGGAAACAACATCCACTTCGCGCGCGCCACGGTCTTCCACGAGGAGATCCCCGGACACCACCTGCAGGCCTTCATGGCCGAGCGCTACTTCCCGTATCGCAACGCCTTCGACTCTCCGTTTCTGGTGGAGGGCTGGGCCCTCCACTGGGAGATGCTGCTCTGGGATCTCGGGTTTCCGTTGTCGCCCGAGAACCGGGTCGGGATGCTCTGGTGGCGCATGCACCGCTGCGCGCGGATCCTCTTCTCGCTCGGCTTTCACCTGGGCCGGATGACGCCGCAGCAGTGCATCGACTTTCTCGTCGAGCGCGTCGGCCATGAGCGGGCCAACGCCGCGGCCGAGGTGCGCCGGTCGTTCAACGGGGACTATTCGCCGCTGTACCAGCTCGCCTACATGATCGGGGCGCTGCAGTTCCGCGCGCTGCAGGCGGAACTCGCGGGGCCGGGCGGGATATCCCTGCGCGATTTTCACGACGGGATCTTGAAGACCGGCGACATCCCGATCGCCATGATCCGCACTTCGATGAAGAAGGAGAGGCTTCCGCGGGACTACAAGGCGACCTGGCGTTTCGAGGGCGAGCTGCCGGCCGCCGCGACTACAGCGCGGTCCGCGCAGGCCCCGCGCCGCTGAGAAGAAACTCGCTCGCCGCCGCGGCCGAAGGGAAGCGGCCGCGGTAGTTGGCCTCCCAGGCCCGGCGGAAGTCCTCGGCGCCGGATGCGGGCACCAGAGCCCAGACGCTGCCACCGAAACCGCCGCCGAACGCCGAAGCGGCGAAGGCGCCGAGATTGCGGGCCGAGTGGGCGAGCGTGATCGTTTCGGGAATCTGATTGCCTAGGAGCCGCTCGGCGAGCTCCTGCGAGCGGTCCACGCGGCGGCCGAGCGCTGCCGCGTCGGCGCGCGCGAAAGCCTCCGCCGCGGCCGGGACGATGTCCTCGCTCTCCTCGACGAACTGGTCGAACCGGTCGCGCAGTCGCTGCGGCGAAAAGTCGGGGTGCCGCCGATAGCGGAGCACGTCGCGGATCCGGTCGGATGCATCGGGCGAATGCCCCACAGCGGCCCCGAGACTCGGGGCCGAATGTCCGGTCGCCTCGTTCCAAAGGTCGAGCACGGCGCGAGCGGCGAGGGAGGCGCGGTTGTACGCGTCCTGCGCGGCGCCCGTCTTGTCCGAGGCAATCCCGCTGACGGCGATCACGAAGATCCAGCCCGGCGGTAGAGCCACGGAGCCCTCAGGACGAACCGGGCAGAAGGCGTATCGCGAGAGAGCGCCTTCGCGGCAGCACAGGATGGCCGTGTGGTCCTCGCTTCCCCCCAAAGTGCCCACGCCCGAGTCCCCTTCGAGCGCGCCGAAGGAATAGCCGCTCTCGACGCATCCCAGATAACCGGCCAGATCCTCCGCCGACCGGATGTGCCGCGCGAACGCGGGGTGGCGCTCGAGCCGATTCACCGCCGCGAGGGCCGTGAAGACCGAAACCACGAGGGCGCTCGAGCTCGACATTCCCGACGCTCGCGGCAGATCCGACGCGAAGGCGAGGTCGGCGCCCCGCAGCGCTCCTGGGAAGTTCCGGGCGACGCGGCGCAGCACGGCGGCGGGGTAGGAGGTCCACTTCTGGCCGGCGACGGGCTCGGGCCGCGAGAGCGACAGGTCGACTCTTTGGTTCCGGGCCGCGTCGGCGATGCGGACGATTGCGTCTCGTCGCGGCCGGGCGACGAGATGGAACCCGCGCTGCACGCAGCACAGGAGGCTGCGGCCCCCGGCGTAGTCGGTGTGCTTGCCGAGAACTTCGATTCGGCCCGGAACGAACCAGGAGCGCGTCTCTCCTCCTTCGGCGCCCGCCGAGATCGCTGCCCGAGCGGCTTCGAAGAGCTCCGCCCGGCTCACGGGTCCGGCTCGATCCCCCGCAGGCGCTCCGTGACGGCGGCGATATCGGAGCGGCGCGAGAGGTCGAGGACCTCTCCCCGGCCCCGGATCACCCGGATCCGCAGGAGCCCGGCCGTGACGGCCTCGTGCACGGCGCGCGGCAGCTCCTTCTCGGCCCGAGGCGACGGCGGGGTCGCGCGGCAGGGCCCGAAGATCGCGGGCGAGAAGCGCCAGCAGTTCATGCTGACGAGCGGATCGGGGCCCGCGGCCGCGAGCGCCGCAGCGTCGGGCTTTTCCAGGATTCCGGTCAAGAAGCCATCGGCTCCGACCGTGCAGAGGGCAAACGCCGCGACCCGGCCCGGATCGATGTTGCTCCCAGCGAGAAGCTCCGAGCGCGGGAAGAGCGCGGTGGCGGGCCCGGGAATCTGCCGCAACCGGGAAAGCACGGCCGCCGGGTACGTGTTGTCGGAATTGAGAACGAGGAAGTCCTCGCCCGAAGTGAAGGCTTCGGCGGAGAGCACGGCGTCGGCCGTGCCGAGCGGCTCCTTCTGAATGGCAAACGTGACGCGCAGGCGCCGCGGCGGGCGCTCGAGTTCGTAATGGCGGCGGACCGTCTCGTGCTCCGGTCCGATCACGAGGCAGGCCTCCTCGAGACCCGCGTCTGCCAGGGCCGAAAGGGAATAGTCGAGGAACGGGCGGCCGACGGGCATCATGGCCTTCACGCCGGCGCTCGCCGCGGCGGCCTGCGTCTCCGCGAGCGGCGTGCCGTCTTCTCGACGCATGCGGGTGCCGAGTCCCCGCGCGAGGATCACGGCCTTTCGGAGTGGACTCACACCGCGTCCTCTCTCCACATCCGAGGCAACAGGCGCGCGAGCGTGGCGCCGCTCGCCAGGAAGAGGACGCCCCAGAGCACGGCCGCCTCCCTCCGCCCGTACAGCGCCGTGCCCGCCCCGAAGAGACCCGCATAGACGAACACGCAGCCGAGCGCCCAGGCAAGCATGGCCATCGGCAGCGAGTCGGGAGAGGAACCGACGCCGGCCCGCTCACGAATCTTCCGCCAGCCCGGCCCCGCGGGGCGCACGAGCCGGTAGAAGGAAACCAGCGTGTCGGCGTCGGTGGGCCGCGTCGCGAAGGTCACCGTCATCCACACGGCGGTCGTCACGGCCACCGTGACCACCAGGGAAACGTGGGGCGCGACGGGTTGGCCCGCCTTGCGCGCGAGGAAGAAGCCGAGCGCCACCAGAAACGAGCTCCCCATCGCCGCCACCTCGCTCCAGGCGTTGATTCGCCACCAGAACCAGCGCAGCAGGTACAGCAGGCCGGTGCCCGCTCCGATCGAGAGCATCAGGTCGAAACTCTGACGCGCCGTTTCGAGAACGAGCGTCAGCAGCGCCGCCGCCAGCATCAGCAGAGCGGTGCCCAGCCGCCCCACGGCGACGTAATGGCGCTCGGTGGCGTCCGGACGCAGGAAGCGCCGGTAGAAGTCGTGGACGAGATAGGAGGTTCCCCAGTTCAGGTGGGTCGAGAGAGTTGAGACGTAGGCCGCAGTCAGGCCGGCGATCATCAGGCCCAGGAACCCTGCCGGAAGAAACTTGAGCATGGCGGGGTACGCCATGTCATGGCCGATCAGCCTCGGATCGACGTACGGAAACGCCGCCGCAATGTCCGAGAGCCTGGGAAAGACCAGGATCGAGGAGAGGGCGACAAGGATCCAGGGCCAGGACCGCAGCGCGTAGTGCGTGACGTTGAAGAAGAGCGTCCCGGCGATCGCATCCCTTTCCGTACGCGAGGCGAGCATGCGTTGGGCGATGTAGCTGCCACCCCCGGGCTCGGCGCCCGGGTACCAGACGGACCACCACTGGATCGTCAGCGGCACGATCAGCGCCGAGACCATGAGGTCCCGGTCCGCAAAGTCCGGCACCAGGTTCAGGGTCTTCGGATCGACGCGCTGGAGGAGGCCCGAGAGCCCTCCGACCTCGGGCTGCTTCAAGGCGAAGTACGCGGCCGCCACGGACCCGGTCATCGCGATGCCGAACTGGATGAAGTCGGTGACGAGCACCCCCCAGAGCCCCGACGTCGCGGCGAAGGCGACGTTCAAGATTGCGCAGATTACGAGTGTTTTCACGGCCGGCCAGCCGAGAACCACGTTGGCGATCTTGACGGCGGCGAGATTGACCGTCGCCATGATGACGCAGTTGAAGAAGAGCCCGAGATAGATCGCCCGAAAGCCGCGGACGAGCGTCGCCGGCCGGCCGGAATAGCGGATCTCGTAGAACTCGAGGTCCGTCAGCACGCTCGAGCGACGCCACATCCGCGCGTAGAAGAAGACCGTCAGCATCCCGGTCAGCAGGAAGGACCACCAGAGCCAGTTGTTGGCGACTCCCCTCTCGCGCACCATGTTCGTCACGAGGTTCGGCGTATCGGTCGAGAAGGTCGTCGCGACCATGGAGACGCCGACCAGCCACCATGGCGCTGCCCTTCCGGAGGTGAAGAATTCGCTCGTGTTGCGCCCGGCGCGGCGCGCGAGCAGGACGGCGGGAGCGAAGGACAAGGCGATCGACCCGATGACGACGGCCCAGTCGAGCGTTGTCACGCGCATCCTTCGAACCTCCCGGCGCCGCGGCAATATACGCGACGGGCGCCGGACCCGCGCCCGTGACCGGGATCCGAAACCTCCGCCATCGCCGCTCGGCAAGAACTGTCGGAAGTCGCGCGGGCCGACGGGCCTCGGCCACCCATCGTCGCGTCGCGCCGAGGCATGCTACGATCCGCGACCGCGATGGCGGCGCTGGAAGGCGTTTTCTCGGTGCTCCCGACTCCCTTCACACCCGGGGACGAGGTCGATCACGACAGCCTCCGGAGCGTGGTCGACCTCTACCTGGAAGCCGGCGTCAACGGCGTCACGGCGCTCGGCGTCACCGGCGAAGCGGCGCGCCTCTCCGAACGGGAGCGAAACGAGGTCTTGACGACCGCCATGGCGCACGTTGCGGGTCGCGTCCCGGTCGTAGCCGGCGCCACGGCCGAAGGGACAACCCTCTGCCTCGAGCGGTGCCGCGCGGCGCGCGCGGCGGGAGCGGCGGCGGTCATGGTCAGCCCGCCGCGCATGCCGAAGCTGAACTCCGACGCGGTCATGCGCCATTTCGGGACGCTCGCCTCGGCCCTCGACATCCCGATCGTTGTCCAGGACTACCCTCCCGTGTCCGGCTACGCGATGGAGCCGGCGCTGCTCCTCCGGATCGCCCGGGAAATCCCCTCGGCTCGCACGATCAAGCTCGAGGACGCCCCCACGCCCTTCAAGACCGCGCGGATCCTCGAGAAGGCGGAGGGCCTGGACCTCCGGATCTTCGGGGGATTGGGCGGCGTGTACCTGTTCGAAGAGCTGCTCGCCGGAGCGACCGGCGCCATGACCGGCTTTGCCTATCCCGAATTGCTCGTCGAGATCGTGGGCCTCTTCCGCGCCGGGCAGCGAGACCAGGCCGCCGACCTCTTCTACCGGACCGTGTCACTCATGCGCTTCGAGTTTCAGGAGGGCATCGGCGTGGCGATCCGGAAGGAAGTCCTGCGTCGCCGGGGTGCGATCGCGCACGCCACGGTCCGGCAGCCGGCTCCGGCTCTGGACGCTTCGACCCGAGAGGCTCTTGACCGCGTGCTCGCCTGGGCGGAGCCCGCGCGGAGAAAATCATGGACCTCGGCCTGAAGGGAAAAGTCGCGATGGTCGCAGGAGCGAGCCGAGGCCTCGGCTTCGCCGTCGCCCGGGCGCTCGCCGCCGAGGGCGCCGCCGTCTCGATCACCTCGCGCGACGCGGCGGCAATCGAGAAGGCCGCCGCGACCATCCGCGCCGCGACGGGCGCGAAGGTCCTGGCCCGGCCGGCCGACGTGCGCTCGGCGGCCCCGCTCGAGGCGTGGCGCGACGAAACCATCGAGCGGTTCGGGCGGCTCGACCTGCTTTTCACGAATTCCGGCGGCCCGCCGGCCGGAAAGTTCGGGGACTTCGACGACGCCGCCTGGCAGGCGGCCTTCGAGCTGCTCGTCCTCTCGGTCATCCGGATGGTGCGGTTCGCGATCCCTTCCATGCGCGAGGCCGGCGGCGGAGCGATCCTCCTCGCCACGTCCTCGTCCGTCAAGGAACCTATCGCCAACCTGACGCTCTCCAACGTGATGCGGGCCTCGGTCGCGGCGCTCGCCAAGACGCTCTCGGTCGAGCTTGCGCCCGACAAGATCCGCGTCAACCATCTGATCCCGGGTCGCATCGCGACGGATCGGGTCCGCGAGCTCGACGAGATCAACGCGAAGAAGGCCGGCGTCTCCCTCGAGGAACAGCAGAAGCGCGCCGCCGCCGCGATTCCGCTCGGCCGGTACGGCGCTCCCGAGGAGTTCGGCCGCGCGGCCGCGTTCCTCCTCTCCGACGCCGCAGGCTACGTGACGGGAGCGACGCTCCAGGTCGACGGCGGCGCGATCCGAAGCGTTCTGTGAGCGGGCGATTGCGATGAATCCGATGAAGAGCGTGCTCCTCGCGGCCTCAGACAGCCGATTCTTGCGCGAGCGGGCGACGAAGATCTCCTTCGTGCGCGCGGCCGTGACCCGCTTCATGCCCGGCGAGGACGTCCAGTCGGCGCTCGACGCCGCGAAAGCCGAGGGCGCGCCGGCCGTCTTCACGCACCTGGGCGAGAACCTTGCAAGCGCGAAGGCGGCCGAAGAGGTGACGAAGGACTATCTGGACGTGCTCGACCGAATCCACAAGTCGGGGCAGGACGTCGAGATCTCCGTCAAGCCCACGCAGCTCGGCCTCGACTTCTCCAAGGAGGAGTGCGAGCGCCACCTGCACGCGTTGATCGAGCGGGCGAAGGCCCTGAACAACTGGGTCTGGATCGACATGGAGCAGACCGCCTACACGGACGTAACGCTCGAGATCTATCGGCGAGCGCGGGAGAAGTTTTCCAACACCGGCCTCTGCGTGCAGGCGTACCTCTACCGCACGGAGAAGGACCTGGAGGCCCTGATCGCGCAGGGCGCCGGAGTGCGCCTGGTCAAGGGCGCGTACAAGGAGCCCGCCGACAAGGCCTTTCCGAAGAAGAGCGACGTCGACGAGAACTACTACCGGCTCGCGGCGAAGCTTCTCTCTTTCGAGGCGAGGACCAAGGGCGTGCGCGCCATCTTCGGGACGCACGATCCCGTCCTGATTCGCCGCATCGAAGACTTCGGCCGCATGGAGAAGTTGCCGCCGCAGGCGCTCGAGTTCCAGATGCTCTACGGCATCCGCAGGCAGGAGCAGGAGCGCATCGCGAAGGCGGGCTACAAGTTCCGGGTGCTGATTTCCTACGGCGCCGCCTGGTGGGCCTGGTACATGAGGCGCCTGGCCGAGCGGCCCGCCAACGTGCTCTTCGTCGTCAAGACGATGTTCGCGCGGTAGGCGCCGTCACTGGCGCCGCGGCGTATCCTTCCGAACCTCGGCGTCCCAGCCGAGGATCAACGCGATCGGCGCTCCGTTCGCGCGCTCGCCGAACGTGCTGATCAGGAAGCGCTGGCCGTCGGGCGAGGGCGCGTAGGTGTTCCAGGTGCTCTGGCTTTCCAGGCCGCCGGCCATCGCCGCCCGGAAGAGAGGAGTCGGAGCGCCCGCCTCGAAGGCAGGGGGACGACTCCTCACCTGGACGGCCATGATCCGGCTGTCGTTCGCGAGGAAGAAGAGCTCCCTCCCGTCGTGGCGCCAGTGAGGCTGAAACCCTCCGTCTCGGGAAACCTGCCACTTTCCGGGACCGCCTCCGAAGGGCCGGACATAAATTTCGGAGTTCCCGCTTTCGTTCGATGCGTAGGCCATCCAGTTCCCGTCGGGCGAAACCTCGGCGGCGCGCTCGTCGGACCCGGTCTGGGCGAAGGGAAACGGACGCCGGTCCCCGGACATGGGTAAGACCCAGACATCCCATTTTGTCTTGGGATCGAGAACGCCGTAAACGAGGAAACGACCGTCGGCGGACCAGGTCGCCGGCAACTGCGGACGGCCCTGCTGAAAGATCGGCTGTTCCGCGGCGGCGCCGCTGGTCATCTTCTCGTAGAGGGTGGGTGGGGCTCCCCGCATCGAGGAAAAGACGACTCGGCTTCCGTCCGGGGACAGGACCGGGAAAAAGTCCGTTCCCGGATCGAACGTGATTCGAGAAGGAACTCCTCGGTCCATGTCGAACGTCCAGACGTCCAGGTCTCCATTTGCCGACGCCTCGTCATAGGCGGCTCGGCGGCCGTCGGCGGAAAGCGAAAGGCTGTTGCGATAGCCGGGAGATCCGATGAGCCCGATCTGCTTGCCGTCACGGCCGATCCAGGCCAATTGGGACTTCATCGAGTTGGCGGGAAGGTATGCGAGAGTCCCGTCGTTCGAAACGGCGAAGAGAGTAAGCAGGGTGATCGGGTTGAACCCGACGTCGGACACGAGCGCAACGGGATCCCCTCGCAGCTCGAGCTTGTCCGGGTCGAACCTCTGCGCCACCAGCTCCTTGTCGCGCCGGAAGACGAGATACCCCGGCGCCGCGTACGCCGCGGACGATTGCGAGCTCACGAGACGCCGGGAATCCTTCGAATCGAGGGATCCGACCCAGATCGCGTTCTTCTCGGGCGCCCGGTTGTACGCCAGATAGAGGTAGTGCCGCCCGTCCGGCAGGAAATAGGGAGACCGTCGAAAGGGGCCGACGGCCAGCTCTCCCATGGGGACGGGCTTCGCCTCTCCCCCCGAGGCGGAGATCACCTGCGGCGGCTGCGGGGGGCTCGGCACGAACAGGATCGCGCCCTCCGCATTCCAGGTCCCACCTCGAGCCGTCGGCGCGTCGCACAGCGTCTGGCTGTGGCCTCCGGCAGCCTGGATCGTCTTCAGCTTTCCCTCTGCGAAGAAACCCAGGGACCGTCCGTCGGGCGCCCAGAACGGCATTCGGGCGCCTTCGGTGTCCGGCAGGGCCGTGGCGGTCAGCGAATCGAGGGGGCGAACGTAAAGGAGATTCCTCCCGGAAGCGTCGACCGCCACGAACGCGAGGCGGCTGCCGTCCGGCGAGAGAGCGGGAGCCTCCTGGAGCAGGAGCGAGGCCCCTTCGGGCGGGAGGACCGAGAGCCGACTCGCCCGCGTTGCGCCGGGCGCCGGTGCGAGGCGCCGTCCCGCGAACCACGCGAGCGCCCCGACGAGAAGGGCCAGGCCGATCGGCCAGATCCACTCGATTCGCTTTCGCCGGAGAGCCGGGCTCTCCCCTTGGACTTGCCCACCTTCCCCGATGCTTTCGAGCTCGAGCCCGACATCCGCCGCGCTCTGCCAGCGCCGGTCCGGATCCTTGGCCAGGCACCGGCCGATGAGGCGATCGAGAGCTCGCGGCGCCGTCACTTCGATCTGCGAGACCGCTCCGGGCTCGTCGCGCAAGATCGAGGAGATGAGCGAGGCGCGGCTCGCCCCCGAGAACGCCTTTCGCCCGGAGGCCATCTCGTAGAGCGTGGCGCCCAGGGCGAAGATGTCCGTTCGCTCGTCCGCCTCCTTTCCCTCCAGTTGTTCCGGCGCCATGTAGGGGAGGGTCCCGAGCAGCGTGCCTTCCTGCGTGAGGTCGGAGCGCGCGGCCGCCGTGGGATTCGACGTCAGATCGGAGGGAGACGCTTCCGGGGCGATCGCCTTCGCCAGCCCGAAGTCGAGCAGCTTGACGCCCGACTTCGTCAGCATCACGTTGCCAGGCTTCAGGTCCCGGTGCACGATCCCCTGCCGGTGCGCCTTGTCCAGGGCGTCGGCGATCTGCGCCCCGTAACGCAGCGTCTGCTCGAGCGGCAACGGTCCCCGCGAGAGCCGGTCGGACAGCGTCTCTCCCTCCAGCAGCTCCATCACCAGGTATTCGTTTTCCCCCTCTCTGCCGACGTCGAAGAGGGCGCAGATATGCGGGTGGGACAGCTTCGAGATGGCGCGCGCCTCCCGCTCGAACCTCTGCCTCTGCTCCTGCGAGGAGGAGACGTCCGAAGGAAGGACCTTGATTGCGACCGGACGGTCCAGGCGCGTGTCGCGGGCCTTGTAGACCTCCCCCATGCCTCCGGCACCGATCGCGGAGAGGATCTCGTACGGGCCGAGGCGGGTGCCCTGAGCGAGCGTCATCTTGCCAAATCTCCTCTCCCCCCGGCGGGGGGAGAGGGATGGGTGAGGGGGGCAAGCAGGGACGTGAATCTCGCTCCGCAGCGGCCGCGACGTGGCTGCCCCTCACCCCAACCCTCTCCCGCGGGGAGAGGGAGCAGGACGATGCACGTCACGCTCGACGTTCCCGAAAGTTCCGTGCCCGATTTCAGGCCTGCCGTGGCAAGACCTTCCAGTAAACGGCGTAGCGCTCGCCGAAGAGGCGGTCGAGCGGCACGAGCGAGAGAGTCTTCGCCTGTCCCTTCGTGCGGAAGGCGAGGCGCTCGCCGGGAACCGGCTCGAGCCAGCTCGAGGCGTGGGCCGGATCACCGTCGATGGCCGCGACCGCCACCGGGTCGCCCTTGAGCTCGCAGTCATACTCGCCGTAGGTCATCGCGCGCGTGAGGCCCTGATTGCCCAGCCGTCCCGCGAGCACGAGCGGGCCGTACATCACGGCCTCGACGCTCGGGTCGTCCGGCGTCGGGCAGACCGACAGGCTCATCGGCAGCGTGATCTCGACGCGGTCTCCGGTCTTCCAGGTGCGGGTCAGCGTCAGGTAACTCGACGGGCTCGCGAAGATGGGAAGCGGCGCGCCATTCACCTTGACGATTCCACCCTTCGTGGCCCACCACGGCACGCGCACCCGCAGCGTCATTTCGACGGGTCGCTCGACTTCGAAGAGGAGGCGTGTCGTCTCCTCCTCCGGAAAGGCCGTCTCCTGCCGCAGCCGCAGCCCCGTCTCCGGCCAGCGGACTTCGGATGGGATGAAAAGGTTCACGAAGATCCCCGCGTCGTCGTGAAAGTAGATCGAGTCTCCCGCCTTGGCGAATTCCTCTGCGCCCGTGCCCGTGCAGCACCAGAAGGCCGAGAGGGGCTCGCCGTAGAGCTTCCAGTACCCCGAGGCGAGCGGGTAGTAGTACATGAGCGTTCCGTCCGCCGGATTCTGCGTACCCAGCCGATGGTTCCAGTATGTGCGCTCGAAGTAGTCCGCCGCGCGCGGGTCGGCCGTCCAGGCGAAGACGTGCCGCGTCAGCTTCAGCATGTTGTACGCGCAGCAGCACTCGGCCGACGAAGAGGAAAGCGCGGTCGAGAGAACCCCGGGCGGAGTCAACCAGCGTTCGCCATCGCTCGTCCCGCCCGTGCAATAGGTCCGCTCCCCCGTGACCTCGCCCCAGAAGTACTGCGCGATGTCGTGATACCGCTGCTCTCCCGTCAGCTCGTAACGGCGCGCCGCCCCAATGACCTTGGGAAACTGCGTGTTGGCGTGCAGGCCGGTCAGCTCGTCGCGCCGCGCGGCGAGCGGATCGAAGAACGCCTTCTGATCGAAGCGGTGGGCGACCTCGCGGTACTCCTCCTTGCCGGTGACCTCCGAGAGGTCATAGAGGACCGCGTTCATCCCGCCGTACTCGATCGTCAGGATGCGCTCCATGTGGGCGTCGGAGAGCCCCTTGGTCCAGTTGCGGACCCAGGCTCCCATCGCCTCGGCCGTCCGGAGCGCTTGCGGATTGCCGCAGTGAAGGTAAACGTCGAGGTGCCCGCGCAGGATCTTGTCGTAGGTGTAGAAGGGCGCCCAGACCTTGACGCCGTTGCGCAGGCGATCGAACTGCTCCTCGGGGAAGGCCGAGAGATAGCCCGAGCCGAGCGCCTTCTGGCACTTCGCCAGCTCCTCGACCATCGCGTTGGCGCGCGCGCGGAACTGCTCGTCGCCGGTCGCCGCGTAGGTCAGCGCGCAGGCGGAGAGGTAGTGGCCCCCGGTGAAGTGGCCGCGCAGCTCGCAGTCGGGCTTCTCCCAGCCGCCGAGAGGCTCGGCGGACGACGGGATCCCGGCGTTGACCCGGAAGGTGTGGAGCAGCCGGTCCTGCGGCAGCGACAGCAGATAGCGGGAGTTGCGGTCGCGGGCGTCTCGGAAGGGACCGGGGCCGAGACGCACCTGCGTGAGCGGAAACGGTCGGACGATCCCCGAGATCAGGCCCGGATCGGGCGCCGGGGATGCCGGCGGCGAGGAGACCGTGGCCCGCGCCGGCCAGGCGCCGACGGAGACGGCCGCCCCCGCGGAGGCCGCCGCGGACAGAAATCCCCTGCGGGTCCACCGATTGCGCTTCGCCATGTGTCGACGCTACGACCTTCCCCGAACCGGGTCAAGGAACCCGTTTCGGGTCGGCGCGCGTAGATGCACTCGGAGGACCCATGATCCAGGTCCGACGCTCTGCCGACCGCGGCCACTTCGACCACGGCTGGCTCGACACGTACCATACGTTTTCTTTCGCCGACTACCACGACCCGCACTTCGAAGGCTTCCGGGCGCTGCGCGTCTTGAACGAAGACCGCGTGGCGCCCGGCCAGGGCTTCGGGACGCACGGCCACCGCGACATGGAGATCCTGTCCTACGTCCTCGAGGGCGAGCTCGCGCACAAGGACAGCATGGGCAACGGCTCGGTCATCGTCCCGGGAGACCTGCAGTACATGAGCGCGGGCACGGGCGTGCGGCACAGCGAGTTCAACGCCTCGAAGACCGAGGTGACCCACTTCGTGCAGATCTGGATCTTTCCGGACCGCGACGCCTACGCGCCGCGGTACGGCCAGAAGCGGTTCAAGGACGCCGAGAAGCGGGGGCGGCTGCGGCTGGTGGCCTCGCCGGACGGTGCGGACGGCTCGATCGGAATCCGCCAGGACGCCCGGGTGTACGTGTCCGGGCTGGAACCCGACCAGCCCGTAAGTATGGACTTACCAATAGGTCGCCACGCCTGGATCCAGGTCCTGCGCGGGAAGCTCTCGGTCAACGGCCATGCCCTCGCGGCGGGAGACGGTCTGGCGGCCTCCTCCGAGGCGAAGCTCGACCTCGCAGCGGACGGGACGAGCGCGGAGATTCTGGCGTTCGACCTCGCCTGACGGCCGGCTACTTCGAGAGCGTCATTAGCCAGAGAGACGAGCCGCCGTTCTCGCGGCAGTAATAGAGATACCGGCCGTCGGGCGAGATGGTCGGCTCCTCGAGAAACAGGCCCGCCTCCGGAAACCGTGTGACGGGCTCGAGCGCCCCGCCCTCAGCAGGCACACGGCCGATGTTGCGGTGGCTCGGCTGGATGTAGATCCACTTCCCGTCAGGCGAGTAGAAGGGGTGCCGCATCCGCTCGAAGCCGGTCGTCAATTGCTGCATCGCGCCGCCCGCGGACGGCATCCGGAAGAGCTGCAGCACGCCGTCCTTGGCCGCCGTCAGCGCAATCCAACGTCCGTCCGGCGACCACACGGCGTCGAACTTGTCGCCGGGTGAGTCTGTGAGAACCTTTTTCGCCCGAGTCGCGAGGTCAAACCGCGTGATCTGCTGGACGCCGTGGCCCTGCGTGTCGGAGATTAAGAAAGAGCGCCCGTCGGGAGATGGCTGAATCGTGATCGTGCCGCGGCTGCTGCCGCGCAGAAGTTCCTCGGCCCGGCTGCCGTCCAAAGCCGCGAGCCACGCGGAATCCTCCCCTCCTGGCAGATACCGAACGACGGCGATCTCCTTGCCGTCCGGCATCCAGACCGGTGCGACCTGAGCGGCGTCCTGGCCCGGAAGGCCGAGGCGCCGGCGCCGCCGCGTCTCCAGGTCCAGGATCCAGACCTCCATGTGCCCCAGCGTGTCGCTGGCACAGGCGACCTGGAGCCCGTCTGGAGACACGTCCGGATAGCTGTCGATCACCCGTCCATTCGAAAGCGGCTCTTCGGGTCCGGAGGGCGCTCCCCCGCCGGGGACTAGCGGCAGCCGCGTGAGGTTGCGCGCCGTTTCCTCTTCCGCCACGACCAGGCGCGTTGCATCCCGCGACACCGCGAGATCGCGCAGGTAGGCAGTTGAGAGACTCACCGTTTTCGGAGCGCTCCGGACAGCGCCGCGATCCGCGTCGATCTCCACGAACTGGACGCGCGTGCCCCCCTCCGGGTCTCGGACCAGCGACCAGAGCCGCCCCGGCGCGGCATCCCACGCGTGGCTGAAACCCCTCAAGACCTCTCGGGGCTTCCCGCCTGTCGAGGGGATGAGGTAGATCCTCTCGAGCTGCGTCTCGAAGCTCATCCAGCGACCGTCCGGCGAGCACCCCAGGGTGACGATCTCCCACTCCGACTGGTCGCTCGGGAGGACCGCGCGGGCTGTTCCGCCCTCGGCCGCCACCTCCATGATGGCGCGGCGGTTCTCCGGACCCGTCACGAAGAAGACCGACCGGCCGTCGGGACGCCAGGCGGGATAGTTCGCATCGGACGCGAGCCGCTGTGCCGCGCCGCCGAGCGACGGAACAACCCACAGATCGCCGCCATACGTCCGGGTGTCGCGGGAAAGCGTTCCGCCGATTTTGATCAGACCGGTCTTCGACGCCCGCGTCGAGACAAACGCGATGGCCCCTCCGTCTGGCGAGAACGCCGGCTGAAGGTCCTGCCCGGCGTCGTTGGTCACGTCGACATCCTGTCCGCTCTCGCCGCGGCGCACGTAGATCTCGAAGTTTCCGCTGCGGTCCGAGGCGTAGGCGAGAAGACTCCCGTCGGGAGACCAGCTCGGCCACTCCGAATGCGCCGTCGGAGGAGTGATCCGGGCGAGCCGCACGATCTGGGTCGGCCCGGGGACGGACGCATGACGCGTCAGGAGAAAGATGGCGAGGGCCGCCAGCGCGGCGGACCCGACAGCGGTCGCCAAAAGCGCGAGGGGTGGTGCGCCGCGTCGCGTCGCCTCCGACGCGAGGCCCGACACTGGCTCCGCCCCGGCGTCCTCGATCTCCAGTCGCGCGTCGGCGATGTCGTGCAGCCGGCGCTCCGGATTGCTCCGCAGGCACCGCCGCAGCAGGTCCCGCACGCGGGACGGGATGGAGGCCGGGATCGCGCTCCAGTCCGGCTCGCGCGTCAGAACAGCCGCCATGACGTCAGAGACCGTCTCTCCCTCGAAGGCCTTTCGCCCCGTCAACATCTCGTAGAGCACGCAGCCGAAGGACCAGATGTCCGTGCGGCGGTCGACAGGCTTCCCGCGGGCCTGCTCCGGCGACATGTAGGAGGCGGTGCCGAGGATGACGCCCTGTTGCGTCCCGCCTGAGGTCACGGTGGGCGAGTGCGAGACGTCCTGCCCGGACGCCTTCTCCGCGGCGAAGGCCTTGGCGAGACCAAAGTCCAAGACCTTGACCTTGCCCGCAGGCGTGACTTTGATGTTGGCCGGCTTGAGATCCCGATGCACGATCCCCTGTTCGTGTGCCGCCTCGATCGCCTCGGCGATCTGGCGGGAGAGTCCGAGCGCTTCTTCGGCCGGCAGCGGTCCCGCGGCGAGCTTCTCGGAGAGCGTCTGGCCCGGCACGAGCTCCAGTACGAGGAAGCGCGTCTCCCCCGACTGCTCCAGCCCGTAGATCGCCGCGATGTTCGGGTGATTAAGCGCCGCGAGGACCTTCGCCTCCCGCTCGAAACGGGCCAACCGCTCGGCGTCGCGCGTGAACGCCTCCGGCAGCGTCTTGATCGCCACGTCGCGGCCGAGCTTTCCGTCTCGCGCGCGGTAGACCTCCCCCATCCCGCCCGCGCCGAGCGGCGACAGGATCTCGTAGGGGCCGAGACGCGAACCGGAGGCGAGCGCCATTCAGCTCTTGGTCAGAAGCGACGTCCAGTGGACGACCAGCTCGAGCGGCGGGGAGCCCTGGTCGGCGGGCAGGCTGTTGACGAGGAACCGGCGGCCGTCGGGGGAAACATCGAAAATCGTCCGGAAGCCTGCGGGGTGGGTGGAGAAGAGCGCGACGGGCGGGCCCGCCCGGAAAGCAGCGCCTCCCGAGATCGGGACCGCCGCCATCTTGTTGTCGAGGGTCAGGTAGAAGAGCTCCTTCCCGTTGCGGTTCCAGACGGGGTTGGTGCCGCCGGCGGTCGAGACCTGCCACTTTCCGCCGGGGCCCGGGAACGCCCGGACGTAGACCTCGAACCGACCCGACTCGTCCGAGTTGTATGCGAGCCAACGGCCGTCGGGCGAAAAGCGGCTGCTCCCCTGAACCTGGCCTTCCTCTGCGAAGGGAAAAACCTTGCGCTGTGCGACGTCGAGGATCCAGAGCTGGGTGTTTCGCTGGCCCCGGGCCTGGATCACGTTGAAGGACACGAATCGTCCGTCGGGGGACCAGTCGTCGATGTAACGATCGTCGACAGATTCCGCGAAGATCTCTTCTTTGCTGCCGTCCAATGCCTTGACCCAGAGCTCGGCGGAAGCTCCCTTCGACCTCCGGTCCGAGGCAAAGACGATCCGGGTCCCGTCCGGAGACCAGGTCGGAACGGCGTCGTGCGCCGAGCTCGACGCGAGCTTCGTGCCCGCGCCCCCGTCCGCGTCGAAAATCCAGATTTCCGCGGTATCTCGTCCGAGGTCCGTGATGGCCACGGCAACCCGTTGGCCATCGGGCGACAGACGCGGGTCGTTGATCAAGCTCGGCTGGCCCACCGAGCCCACCTCCTTGCCTTCGCGGTCGAGCCAGAGGAGGCGGGAGGGGACCTGGAAGGCCGGCGCCGCGACGAGCACTCCGTTCTCCGACACGGTGAACGGCCAGAAGAACTGCCAGCCGTATTGACCGAGCCTCTGGACGACGGGGGCCGGCTCGCCCTTGACTTCGAACCGCGACGGATCGAAGTCCTGCGCGAGCAGCGTCGCGTCGCGCACGTAGAGAAGGCGGCCAGCGGCGTAGTGGGCCTCGGAAGCGACGCGCACCACGGCCTTGTCGGTCTTTCCGTCGAGCGAGCCGACACGGATCGAGTTGGCGGGATCGTCCGGAGGCGCGCTCAGGTTCGCGGCCATGTAGAGAAAATGGCGGCCGTCGGGAAGGAAGGACGGATAGCGGTGAGCCGTCTCGTGACGCGAGGCGTCGGGCTTGGTCAGCGGTACCGGCTGTCCCCCGGCGGCGGAAACCCGGGAGAGCCCGGTGGTCGGAGCCGGCCCGAAAACGATCGTCCCTTCGCGGTTCCAGGTCCCTCCGACGCCGCGCGGGGCGTCGCAGATCACCAGAACCGCTCCTCCTCCCGAGGGAGCGACTCGCCTGAGCTTCCCGTCCGAGAAGAACGCGAGGAAGCGGCCGTCGGGCGACCAGAACGGGAAGAAGGCGTTGTCCGTGCCCGGCAGCCGGTCTGCCGATGAGCCGTCGAGTCGGCGAATCCAGAGAGATGGCTGCGCCCCCGGGAGACTCGCCGTGAACGCGAGGCGTGTCCCGTCCGGCGAGACCGCGACCTCACCCAGGAACATCTTCTCGGGTAGCGCCAGGGTGGCCCGCACGGCCGGCAGGAGCCGGGGAGCCCGTCGCAGATAGGCCGCTCCCAGCAGAGCGGCGGCGAGTGTCGCGACGGCGAAGCCCGTCCAGGCCAGGCGCTCGCGGTTCTTGCGCTTCGCGACGACCGGCGCCGCCACACCCGCCTGCGACCCGACCTGGGCGATCCACTTGAGCTCGCCTTCCAGATCGTGCGCCGTCTGCCAGCGATCGTCGGGGTCCTTGGCGAGACAGGTCCGCACGACGCGATCGAGCGCCGGCGGGATGAGCGGCTGCACGGAAGAGATCGCCGGCGGTTCGTGCTCGAGAATCGCCGCGATCAGCGAGGCACGGCTCTTCGCCGAGAACGCCTTCTGTCCCGTAGCCATCTCGTAGAGAACGGCGCCGAAGGAGAAGATGTCGCTGCGCGCGTCGGCCTCCCGGCCCTCGAGCTGCTCCGGCGCCATGTACTGGAAGGTGCCGAGCACCATCCCCCGCTCCGTGAGGGCAGCGGCCGGCGCTTCCGTCTGAAGCGTCGAGAGACCGGTCGAGGACACGGGGTCCTGAGCGGGCCGCAGCTTCGCCAGTCCGAAATCGAGCAGCTTCACACCCGACTTCGTCAACATGATGTTGCCCGGCTTCAAGTCCCGGTGGACGATCCCCTGCCGGTGGGCCTTGTCCATGGCGTCGGCGATCTCGGTCGCCCAGCGCAGGAGCTGGTCGGTGGCAATGCGGCCGCGCAGCAGGCGGTCGGCGAGGGTCTCCCCTTCCAGAAACTCCATGACCAGAAACTCGACCCCACCTTCCGAGCCGACGTCGTAGAGCGAACAGATGTGGGGGTGCGTGAGCGCCGAGATGGCTCTCGCCTCCCTCTCGAAGCGCTGCTTCAACTCCGCGCTCTCCGAGAGGTGGGTCGGCAGGACCTTGATCGCGACCGTACGGTCGAGCCGGGTATCCCGCCCCCGGTAGACCTCCCCCATACCGCCCGCCCCGACGGGCGCCTGGATCTCGTAGGGGCCCAGGCGAGCCCCGGCTGACAGTGGCATTGAGTGAGCGGATTCTAACCGGTCGCCTTGGGATTGCTTGTGAGCTGGCTCCATCCGACGCCTCGGGAGTGATTCGATTGCATCATGTCGCCGCGCTCTTTCTTCCGGAGACTGGCCCCGGACCGGAATAAGGAAGCGGGGGGCGTTTGGGAAAGGGTTTCATGCCAAAGAAAGACGTGACGATCGCGATCGTAGGCTCCGGGGGGGACGGTGTCGTGACGATGGGTAATCTCGTGGCGCAGGCCGCAGCCCGGGAGGGACTCCACGTCATCCAGACGGAGGCCTACGGCCCGCAGATCCGAGGAGGCGAGACCTCCTGCACCGTTCGAGTGGCCTCCCGCGCGGTTTACGCGCAGGCGGACACGGTAGACGTCCTCGTGGTCTTTTCCTGGGAGAACTTCGCCCGCTTCCGGGGTGAGATCGCGGCGGCCACCGACGCGGTGATCCTCTACGAGGCAGCCGACGAGACGCAGTTCGAAAAGCTCGACCTGCCTGTGGGGGAACATGCCACCTGGCTTCCGATCCCCTTTCAGCAGCTGGCGAAAGACTCCGCCGGGACGCCGGCGGCCAAGAACATCGTCGCCCTGGGGATTCTCGCCGAGCTCTTCGGGCTTCCGGCCGAAGCGCTCGGGAAGGCCGTCGCCCATCGCTTCGCCCGCAAGAAGGCGAGCCTCGCCGAGGCGAACACTCGGGCGTTCGAGGCGGGCCGCGCTTTCGCCCGGGGAGTGACTCGCGAGATCGGTCACAAGCAGCTCGTCCACGAGCCCGGGCAGGCGCGCCTGCTTCTTTCCGGAAACGAGGCCGCGGCCATCGGGGCGCTGCACGCCGGCTGCCGATTCTTCGCGGGCTATCCGATCACGCCTTCTTCGGAGATCCTCCATTTCCTCGCGGAGTGGATGCCGCGGTTCGGCGGGGCCTTCGTCCAGACGGAAGACGAGCTGGCGGCGATCGGGGCCGTGATCGGCGCCTCCTTCGCGGGCGTCAAGGCAATGACGGCGACCTCGGGCCCCGGCCTCTCGTTGATGATCGAGATGCTCGGCCTCGCCTCGATGGCGGAAGTTCCCGTGGTCGTCATCGACGTACAGCGCGGCGGCCCTTCGACTGGCAATCCCACCAAGAGCGAGCAGTCGGACCTACTCCAGTCTCTCTATGGCACTCACGGCGACGCGCCGAGGGTCGTCCTTGCGTGCTCGGACGTCGAGGACTGCTTCCACGCCACGGTCGAGGCCTTCAACATCGCCGAAGAGTTTCAGCTCCCGGTTCTGGTCCTTTCGGACCAGTCGGTGGGACAGCGCAAGGAAACGCTTTCGGCGTCGACGCTCGTCCACGAAGTCCGCGACCGCGCAATACCCGCCGCCTCCGAGCTCGAAAACTACGAGCGCTACCGGGAGACACCCGACGGCGTCTCCCCGATGGCGGTGCCAGGCATGCGGGGGGGTATGTATCAGACCAACGGGCTCGAGCACGACGAGGCGGGCCGGCCGAGCTCTCAGCATCTGACGCACGAAAAGATGAACGCCAAGCGCTACCGGAAGCTCCGTCCGATTCGGGAGCGCTATCACTTCTTCCGCCGGTACGGCCCGGAGCGGGCGGAGGTCGGGATCGTCTGCTGGGGCTCCTCCAAGGCGGCGGTCAAGGAGGCCGTGCTCGAGGCCAATGCGCGCGGCGAGAGCGTGGCCGCGTTCGTGCCGCAGATGATCTATCCGTTTCCGAAGCATGAATTTCAGCAGTTCGTTTCGGGCATCGACGAGCTGCTCGTGATGGAGCTCTCGTACACCGCGCAGTTCTACAAGTATCTGCGGACCTTCCTCGACCTGCCCGAGGGGCGCACGACGGTCTTCAAGCGCTCCGGGGGCAAGGAATTGACCGTGGCCGAGGTCACGCGCGAGATCGGCCGGGCCCGCAGCCTCTCCGCCGCACGGCGGGAAAGCGTCGTGGCATGAGCGCCGAGCTTCCGGTTCTCCAGCCCGCCGATTACAAATCGGACCTGAAGCCGGTCTGGTGCGCCGGCTGCGGAGACTTCGGCGCCCTGGCGGCCCTGCACCGGGCGATGGCGAAGCTGCAGCTGCTTCCGTGGAACACCGTGGTCGTTTCGGGAATCGGGTGCTCGTCCCGGCTTCCCGGCTACGTCTCGACCTTCGGCTTCAACGGCGTCCACGGGCGCGCCCTGACGCTCGCGACCGGGATCAAGGTGGCTCGGCCGGAGCTCTCGGTGATCGCGGTAGGCGGCGACGGAGACGGCATCGCGATCGGCGGAAATCACTTTCTTCACGCCGCGCGGCGGAACCTCGATGTCGCGTACCTCCTCATGGACAACGAGATCTACGGGCTGACGAAGGGCCAGGTCGCCCCGACGACACCCGCCGGCGATCGGACCAAGTCGACGACCTGGGGAAACCCGGAGCCGGCCGTCGATCCCTGCGAACTGGCGATCAGCTTCGGAGCGACCTGGGTCGGGCGCGGGTTCTCCGGGGATCCGAAGACTCTCGTCGAATTGATGGTGGCCGCAATCGAGCACCATGGCTTCGCTTTCTTGAACGTGATGTCTCCCTGCGTCACGTGGCGCGGCGACGACCAGTTCAAGGTCTTGCGGGCGAAGCTCAGCTTCCTTCCCGAGGATCACGACCGGACGAACCGGCAGGCGGCCCTGCGGTACACGCGCGAGAAGGACGTCCTGACGACCGGCGTTCTGTACGAGGTGGCGGAGCCGTCGCTTCTCGACCGGATGGACGAGGTCCGAAAAAAGGCGCAGAAGGCCGGTCCGGTCAACGGGACCGCGGATGTCCTCGCTGCCTTCGCCCCCGCGTTCTGATTCGCCGCCTCGCCCTCAGCGCGCGCGCTCGGTCTTCTTCAAGAGTGGCGTCCAGTGGACGAGCGATGCTTCATCTCCAATCACCCTTCACCGTTCGTAACTTTCAATTCCCTGGCTTCGTCTATTTCTTCAGCCTCGCCGTCCAGTGGACAACCAGGTTCAGCGGCACGACGTTGCTCTCGACGACGGGAAGATTGACTAGGAAACGCTGGCCGTCGGGCGTGACGTCCCAACCCTGGACTCCGCCGGGAAGCTCGAAAAGCGGATGCGGCACCCCGACCTTCAGGTCGTTCCCGGGCTGGACGTCGACGGCCATCAGGCGCTTGCCGGGTCCGTCGTACAGGAGCTCTCTTCCATCCCACTTCCAACGCGGGGAGTTTCCGCCTCCGTTGGAAATCTGGATCCTGCGCTTCCCGTCGGGAAAGGACACGGCGACCACCTCCGTTCGGCCAGACTCGCTGGTTGTAAACGCCACCCAGCGATCGTCGGGCGAGAAGGCCGCCTGAAAGTCTCCATCCGCAACGGACGGAGAGAGGACGAAAGGCTTCCGATCTCCGAACAAGGGGAGAACCGACAGCCGCGGGTTTCGACTTCCCGAGGCCGGTCGGTCGAAATAGAGGAGAAACCGGCCATCCCGGGACCAGCTCTCGGGCACCTTCTGCCCCGGTTCGTCCGAAAGCGCCTCCTCGGCCGCCGAGCCGCTCGCGTCCCGCTCGAAGAGATCGGCCTGATGCTTGCGGTCGGTCCGGAAGGCGACCCGCGCACCGTCGGGCGACCAGACCGGAACTCCGTTCTCTCCGGGCCCGGACGTCAACCGCATCTGCGTACCTCGCGCCATGTCTCCGATCCAGATCTGGTCCTTGTTGATTCCCGTGTCATACAGGGTGAACGCGATCCGCGAGCCGTCCGGTGAGATCGCCGGGTAGCCGTACCGGCCGGCCTCGCCGAATGCCGACTGCGGTTTCCCGGCGCGGTCGAGCCACTGCAGCCGCGTCGAGAGGAAGGCGCTGTCGTAGACGAGCACGCCGTTGGCGGAAACCGTGAAACTCGCGAAGTTGAAGTACCCGATGTTCCCGCTGACCGCTTCGGCCACGGTCAGGGGCTCACCGTGGAATTCGAGACGCTTCGGGTCGAAGGCCTGCGCCAGCAAGCTCCCGCTCGAGACCCCGCCCCGCATGTAGAGCAGATACCCCTGCGAGGAGATCGCATTGGTGGACAACGGCATCAGGGGTTTGGCCGGCGCTCCGTCGATCGAGCCGACGTAGAGGCGGTTGGCTTCGTCCATCGGGCTGCCGGCAAGATTCAGCGCCGTGAAGAGAAAGTGTCTTCCGTCGGGGAGGAAGCAGGGGTAGCGATGACTCGTCTCATGTCGACCTTCGTCGAGCTTCGTGACTGCAACGGCCTTTCCCCCGGCTGCGGGCAGGCGGAAAATCGGTCCCGAGGGCTCGGCAAAGAGGATGTCGCCGCCGGGGCCCCAGGCCCCTCCGACGCCGTTTGAATCGTAGAGCGCGAGCGGCGGCCCGCCCGAAGGCTCGATGCGCTTTAACTTCCCGTCGGCGAAGAAGGCGACGTAGCGGCCGTCGGGAGACCAGAACGGAAGGGCCGCGTGCTCCGTTCCGCCTAGAACCTCGGTCTTGAAGTCGTCGAGACCGCGGAGCCAGAGCCGGTCGATTCCGCCGGCATCCTGCCCCGCGACAATCAGGCGTGTTCCATCCGGCGAGATCGCCGCGCTCGCGAAGCTCACTCCCTCGGGCAGAAGAACGGAGGACCGGAAGACCGTTTCGGAAGGGGCGGGCCGGCGGAAGGTCGCGAAGGCGGCCCAGGCCGCGAGGGCGATCCCGATCGCGAGGCCGATCCATGGAGCGGGACCCGACGCCCGCCGCCTCGGCGGCGAGGAAATGGAAACCGCCGGGGAGGAGCCGGCGGAGGACTCGCCGATCCAGCGAAGCTCCCGCTTGACGTCTGCCGCGCTTTGCCACCGCTCCTCCGGATCCTTGGCGAGACAGGTCCGGACGAGGCGATCGAGCCCGGGCGGCGACGCCGGCGACGCCGCCGAGATCGGTGGAGGATCCTCCTTCATGATCGCCGAAATCAGAGACGCCTGGCTCGAGCCCGAGAAGGCCTTCCGGCCCGTCGCCATCTCGTACAGGACGGCCCCCAGGGCAAAGATGTCCGACCTCGAGTCGGCGTCCTTGCCCTCGAGCTGCTCCGGAGCCATGTACTGGAAGGTCCCGAGGATCGTGCCCTCCTGAGTCAGGCCCTGCTGCGTCGGAAGCGCCGTCAGGCTCCCCTTCCCGGTCGGAGCATCGAAGCCCTTCGCCAGGCCGAAATCCAGAAGCTTCACTCCGGACTTCGTCACCATGACGTTGCCCGGTTTCAGGTCCCGATGAACGATTCCCTGCCGGTGCGCGCGCTCCAGCGCGTCCGCAATCTCCTGCCCGTACCGCAGCGTCTGCTCGAGCGGCAGCGCACCCCTGTGGAGCCGGTCCGAGAGCGTTTCCCCCTCCAGCAGCTCCATCACCAGGTACTCGGTCTCTCCTTCCCGCCCGACGTCGTAGAGCGCGCAGATGTGAGGATGCGAGAGCTGCGAGATCGTCTTCGCCTCGCGCTCGAACCGCTGGCGCACTTCCGCGGACGAGGACAGATGCTGCGGCAGGACTTTGACCGCCACCGTCCGCTCCAGGCGCGTGTCCCGCGCCTTGTACACTTCCCCCATCCCTCCCGCGCCAAGAGGCGATAGGATTTCGTACGGCCCGAGTCGCGAACCCGCGGTCAGGCCCACGTCAATTCACCATTCACAATTCACCTTTCACAATTTCCTTTTGCCTCACGGCTTCGTCTGCCAGTTGAGAAGCACCCGGAAGGGCTCCGCGTCGAAGTCCTCGGTGGGTAGCGCGAAAAGAAAGCGCTGGCCGTCGGCCGAGACGGCGTACTGGTTCACGACGCTGTTCAGCCTGACCGGCGAATGGAAGAGCGACTGGGCCGACCCGATCGACGGTGTCGCCCCGGCGGTGGAAATGGGCGCCGCCATCAGCCGCGCGTCGGGCGACACGAAGAAGATCTCCTTGCCGTCCCGGCTAAAGGTCGGCTGCTGGCCGCCCGAGGTCGAGATGCGCCATGACTCTTCGGTCATCGGGAACCGCCGCAGGAACACTTCGGTCTGGCCGGGCTCGTCCGAGCTGTACACGAACCAGCGGCCGTCGGGGGAAAAGTGAGGCGTGCGCTCGTTAAACTCGCTCTGAAGAATGATCTCGGGCTTGGCGCCGCCCTGAAGGTCCTTGACCCCGATATCGAAGTTGTTGCCCATTTGGGTGAAGAGGACGTAGCGGCCATCCGGGGAGACGGAGTGCGGCGTGGCGAAGGCGCCCATGGTTCCTGTCGATTCGTCCTTCGGATCGCCGTGGGTGACTCGCTTCCGGATCTCGTACTTCTGCCCCTCCTTCCGATAGACCACAGCTCGTCCGTCGGGCATCCACACGGGCATCGCGGCCGCGTCGACCAGCGGCGTCGAGACGTCTCGCCCGATGTCGACCAGCGAGCTCGTATAGGCGCCGGTCTCGATGGTGCGGACGGAGATCGCCGCCTCGCGGTCGTCCGGCGACAGCGTGATGCTCCAGATGACGTCGGGCTGGCCGAGCTTTCCCAGGACGTTGCCCTTGCGGTCCATCCAGGTCAGCTGTCGCTCGGCGCTGCCGGCCCGATAGACGAGGACCCCCGTCTGAGAGACGGTGAAGAGGTCGATGAACGAGCCGAGCTCGGCGCGCATCACCGGGCGCACGACGGTCCCGGGAGCGCCCGCGAGCTCGCCCGTCTCGGGATCGAAACGCTGGGCGAGGAGGGCGGAGCCTCGGCCGTACAGGAGCGTTTCGGGCGGGGCGAAAACGCCGGTGGCGCCGTTGCGGAGAACGAGCTTGCGGCCCGCCTTCCCGAGGGAGGCGAGGTAGGTGCCGGTCGTCTCCCCGTTGCCCGTCTTCACGAAGTAGAGGAAGCGTTTCCCATCCGGCAGGAATTGGGGCCAGCGATGCAGGATGTCGCCCTTCTCGAGCGCCGTCGCCGCTGTGACCGGCCCTCCCGAGGCCGCGACCCGGTAGATGGCGCCGGCCGCCTGCTGGGCGAAGAGAATGTCGCCTCGGGCCGACCAGGATCCCCCGCGCCCCGACTCGGCGTCCGCGAGGACCTCGATGGCGCCCGTCGCGACGTCGATCCGCTGAAGCTTGCCGCGCGTGACGAAGCCGAGCGACCGCCCGTCGGGCGACCAGAAGACGGCCTCCGCCGAATTGGTTCCCGGCAAAGTGCGCACGGCGCTCGAGCCGAGCTCACGAAGGCGGAGGAGGGACTTGCCCGAAACGATCCCCGAGAAGGCGAGTGTTCCTCCGTCGGGCGACAGGGCAAAGAAATCGTTCTGGATCGTGCGCTCGGGAAGGACGATCGAGAGCTCCATCCGCCGCGACGCGGAAGCGGACGGGCGTCGGGATGCGATTGCGAAGAGCGCCGCGGCGAGCACCGCCGCGGCGGCGATCGCCCAGGGGAGCCAGGCGCGCCGGGCGGACGAGGGCCGCACGGCGGCGGAAGCGCCGGCCTGCGAGTCTCCGCCGATCCAGCCGAGCTCCCGCCGGATATCGGCGGCGCTCTGCCAGCGTTCTTCGGGATCCTTGGCGAGACACGTCCGGACCAAGCGATCGAGGGCGGCGGGTGATGCCGGATCGGCGGCGGAGATCGGCGCCGGCTCCTCCTTCATGATCGCGGAGATCAGCGACGCCTGGCTCGTCCCGGAGAACGCCTTCTTCCCCGTGGCCGTCTCGTACAGCACGGCGCCGAAGGCGAAGATGTCGGTGCGAGCGTCGGCCTCCTTTCCTTCGAGCTGCTCGGGCGCCATGTACTGAAAGGTTCCGAGGATCGTGCCTTCCTGGGTCAGTCCCTGCTGTGTTGGCAACACGCTCAGGCTGCCTTGCGACTTTTCCGGCGCCACCGCCTTCGCCAGGCCGAAGTCGAGCAGCTTTACCCCGGACTTCGTCAACATCACGTTGCCGGGCTTCAGGTCCCGGTGCACGATGCCGCGCCGGTGCGCCTTGTCCAGAGCGTCTGAAATCTCCATACCGAATCGCAGCGTCTGCTCGAGCGGCAGCGCTCCCCGGCCGAGGCGGTCCGATAGCGTCTCGCCCTCGAGCAACTCCATTACCAGGTACTCGGTCTCCCCTTCCCGGCCCACGTCGTAGAGCGCGCAGATGTGCGGGTGCGAGAGCTGCGAAATCGTCTTCGCCTCCCGCTCGAATCGCTGTCGCACCTCGAGCGATGAGGCGAGGCGTTCCGGCAGCACCTTGACCGCGACGTCGCGGCCGAGCCGCGTGTCGCGCGCCTTGTAGACCTCTCCCATCCCCCCGGCACCGAGGGGCGCGACGACCTCGTAGGGGCCGAGGCGAGAGCCGGCCGAAAGCGTCATGCCCGAAGAGCCTGAGCCGATTCTATTTCGGCGGTCCGGGCCCTGGCGGCCTTTTCGGCGCCTCGCTTCCCGGCGCCGCGCCCTGCGCGAACGGCTACTTCACGCCCTTCGAGGGGTCCCAGGAGCCTTGCTGCTTGCGGATGTAGAGGATCTGGCCCGTGTGGTAGGCGTTGTGGGTGCTGATGTGGGCGATCGTCCCGTACCAGGACTCGAGCTTCTTCTCGTCGGCCGCTTCGATCGCCTTCTCGAGGTCCGTGAGCACGGTGTCGAGCTGGCGCACGGAGGCGTCCCAGGTGCCCTTGTCGATGTGCATGTCGAAGGTCTCGTCGTTCCTGCCGCTGTAGGCGGGGGGAGCCTCGCCCCGGAACTTTGCGAGCTGCTGCTGATTCCAGAAGATCAGGTGGCTCACGAGCTGCGCGATCGAATGGTTGGCGTTGCCGTCTTTCCAGGCCGCCTGGTCCGCCGTCAAGCCCGCGACGGCCTGGTTCGCCGGCACGAACCAGTCCTGCTCGTTGTGAGTGGTCTTCAGCTGGGCGAGCAGGACGGACTTGAGGGTCGGAGCCGGCCGCCCCTGCTGCAGGCTGGCACCCAGGAGAAGAACGACGGCGAGGGTTGCGTTCATGGGCCTCCTTCTCGGCCGAGCCCGGGGCTCGTCAAGTTCCTTTACGGCAGGAGGCGGCTCAGGTTTGACTCTCCGGGAATCCTCATGCGCTCTCCTCCCTGCTCTCCGGGACGGAAGGCCGGGCCGAATGTCGCGCACAACCCCAGGACGGACCAGAGGCCGATCACAGGCTGGCGCTCGTCGGGCCGTACCCTGGCGCAGGGGCCCGGCTCC
Organism: uncultured Acidobacteriota bacterium; assembly: GCA_963801275.1. Classification (GTDB taxonomy): domain Bacteria; phylum Acidobacteriota; class Thermoanaerobaculia; order UBA5066; family Gp7-AA6; genus DATBFU01. Next base: position 2,158,415 of record CAWDEF010000001.1, read on the forward strand.
CGAACGGTACGGCCCCTCTTGTCGAATACCTTCAGTCCTTTCAAAAGCCCCAAGAAGGGGGGATTGACGACGGTGTTACGTAAGTATAGACTTACGGTTAGTGAATACTTACCAAGACATGCAGCTCCATGCCCTGGGCGACGCGACGCGCCGCGCGATCCTGTCCCGCCTGCGCGGAGGGCCCCTCGCCGTCGGAGTGCTCGCGGGCGACTTCCCCGTCAGCCGGCCCGCCATCTCGCAGCACCTGCGGGTCCTGAAGGACGCGAGGCTGGTGCGCGACCTGCCCGACGGCAACCGGAGGCTCTACCAGCTCGACCCGCGCGGCTTCGATTCCCTGCGCGAATACTTCGATCAGTTCTGGACGGAGGCGCTGACCGCCTTCAAGGAGCGGGCGGAGAAGCGCCGCCCGAGGAGGAAACGATGATGACGGCCACGGATCCCACAACAGAAATCCCGGTTCGAAGGTCGGTGATGGTCAAGGCCTCCCCCGAGCGCGCCTTCCGTATCTTCACGAGCGAGATCGACTCCTGGTGGCCGCGCACGCATCACATCGGCAAGGTCCCAATGAAGAAGACGATCGTCGAGTGCAAGGCGGGCGGCCGCTGCTACACCGAGCAGACGGACGGCAGCGAATGCGACTGGGGAAGGGTCACGGCCTGGGAGCCGCCGCGCCGCCTCGTGATCGCCTGGCAGATCACCCACCAGTGGGGCTACGAGCCAGACCTTGCGAAGTCGAGCGAGGTCGAGGTCCGCTTCTCGCCCGACGGTGCGGGAGGCACCCGCGTCGACCTCGAGCATCGCTACTTCTCGCGCCTCGGTGCGGGCGGCGCTTCCATGCGGAAGGCCGTCGACGCGGAGGGCGGCTGGGGCACGCTACTGAAGCTGTACGCCGAGCGCGCGGAGAAGGCGATCGAGGAGCGCTGAGGGCGCACTCCACTCGAGGGTCAAAACGATTCCCCACCGACCCTCCTTCGCCCGAGGAGCGTGAGGGTCGGTGTGCCTCGTGCCGTCGGGAGGTCTCAGCCCAAGTCGGGCACCCTCGTCACGCCTTCGCCGCGGTCATCTTGCGGAAGACCCAGGTCAGGATCACCGCTCCGAGGACCGCGACGATGATCGTGTAGATCATCCCGCCCTCCCCGGCGAAGCCCGCCAGCCGCATGAGGAAACCGCCCACCAACGCACCCAGCAACCCGATGATGATGTCCATGAGGACGCCCTTGCCGCCGCCGCCCATGACCTTGCCCGTCAGCCACCCCGCGATCAGTCCGACGCAGAGCCACCAGATGATCCCCATACTCACCTCCTCGACATCTTCGACAATAGAAGCGCCAGCGCGCCCGCGCCGATCGCCTTTACGAGAGTCGGGTGTTGAGCGTAGAACCCCGCGGCTTGATCCATGATCGTCGGATCCTTTTTCGCCGCCTGCTGCGCGAGGACCTCGACTGTCTTCGGCGGCACCTGTTGCGCCTGCTGAGGCGTGACGGTCCCGCTGGAGAGCAGCCCCCCGACGCCGGCCAGCGCTCCCGAAGTACCGAGCGCCTGCGCCGCATTGGGGCCGAGCGCCGCGAGGATCTGATTCAACAGGCCCGCCTTTTGCTCCGGATTGGACTGGCCGAAGAGAGTCCCCACCATCTGTTCGAAGGGCGGCGTCTGATCCGACTGGAACGCGTGAGAGATCGCATCGGCCAGCGTCGCCCGAGGCACCGTAGGCGCCACCTCGTCGTACGTGGAATGGACGTCGGCAGACGAGGCGTTGCCGGCGGCGAACTGATTCACGAGACCACCGAGATCGTCGAGAAGACTCATCGGACACCTCCGTGCGTGTGAAAGGCTGAGCGCGTCCGAATCTTATGCCCCGGCGTGCCGCCCCGCTCCCGCCAGACGAGCAGAAAGGCCGCAGGCGAAGAGGGCAAACCAGGGCGGACCCCCTCGGTTACAGTATCGGCATGTGCCGGAACATCCGTACCCTCGCCAACTTCGCCCCGCCGGCAACCGCGGCCGAGATCCGCGCCTCGTCCCTCCAGTTCGTCCGAAAGCTGAGCGGCGCCAACAAGCCGTCCAAGGCCAATGAGGCGCTCTTCGAGCGCACCGTCGACGAGGTCGCCGCGGCCGCCGAGCGCCTGGTCCATCGCTGGGTCACCAGCGCGCCGCCGAAGGACCGCGCCGTCGAGATCCGGAAGATGATCGACCGTTCTCGAGCACGATTCGGCAAGGAGCCCAGGCGCACGCCCATCGATCCCATTCGGTAGGGCGCGCGCCGGCAGGTGCGCCGGTGATAGCGTTAGAGAGGCTGGCGCGCTGGTGCCGCGATGCTGGACGCTGCGACGCGAGCCGAGTGCGAAGAGGCGACCATGCTTCAACGACCCGTGATTCTTGCCGTCGACGACGCTCCCCAGGACCTCGCGGCCTTGCTCGATGCTCTCGCCCGCCGATTCGGCGGAGATTACCGGGTCGTCTCGCACCTTTCCGCAAGCGCGGCGCTCGAGGATCTGCGCCGCATCCAGGCCGACGGCGAGCCGGTCGCCCTCCTCATCGCCGATCAGTGGATGCCTGAGATGAACGGCCTCGACTTCCTCACCCGCGCCCACCGGATCCACCCCGCCGCGCAGCGGGCCCTCCTCGTCCACTGGGGCGACCAGACGGCCACCCAGACGATCCTCCACGGCTGCGCCTACGGCCGCATCGAGAACTACCTGCACAAGCCCTGGTCGCCTCCCGAGATCTATCTCTACCCGCTCGTCGGGGAATTCCTCTCCGACTGGACCCGCGCGCACGGTCCGAAGATGGAGCTCGTGCGCGTGGTCGGAGCGGACCCCTCGCCGCGATCGCACGAGGTCCGGACGCTTCTGGAAAGAAACGGCATTCCTCACGGTTTCTACTTGGCCGATTCCGACGAGGGCCGGGAAATCCTCGCGCGGGCCGGGGTGGACGATTCCAGGCTTCCCGTTCTGACCCTGTCGGACGGGCGTGCGCTCGTCGACCCGTCGAACGAAGAGATCTCGGACTCGCTCGGCGGGTCGAACCTCGAAGACCGAACGTGCGACGTCGCGATCGTTGGCGGCGGGCCCGCCGGCCTCGCCGCGGCCGTGTACGCCGCGTCCGAAGGCCTGGTCACCATGGTCATCGAGCGCGAGGCCGTCGGGGGCCAGGCCGGCACGAGTTCGCTGATTCGGAACTACCTCGGCTTCCCCCGCGGGATCAGCGGCGCGGAGCTCGCGCAGCGCGCCTACCAGCAGGCGTGGCTCTTCGGAGCCAAGTTCGTCTTCGCCCGCGAGGTGAACAAGCTCGAGGCCCGGGGCCGCAGCCGCGTCCTCACCCTTTCCAACGGACTCGAGATCACGGCGCGAACCGTGATCATCGCGACGGGTGCGACCTACCGTCGGATCGGGGTCCCGAGCGTCGAGCGCTTCGTCGGAGCGGGCGCCTACTACGTCGTGCCGGGGGACACGCGCGCTCTGGAGGGCGGGCATTTCGTCGTCGCCGGCGGCGGCAACGCGGCCGGCCAGGCGGCTCTGCATCTCTCGAGAGTCGCGAGGGTGACGCTCGTCGTGCGCGGCGAGTCCCTCGAGGCCGGAATGTCCGACTACCTGATCCAGGTGATCCGGCGGCAGCCGAGCATCGATCTGCGGCTCCAGACCGAGATCGTGGAGGGGGAAGGGAAGCGATCGCTCGAGCGAGTCGTGCTCCTGAACCTCGCGACCAGCGCCCGGGAAACGGTGGAGGCGGACGCGGCGTTTCTCCTGATCGGCGCCGTGCCTCACACGGAGTGGCTCGCCGGCAGCCTCCAGCGCGACCGGAAGGGCTTCATCGTCACCGGAGCCGACGTGGGGCCTGGCTCGGGGAGCCCGGCCGATCCGCGCCCGGGAAGGTTCGAGACGAGCATTCCCGGAGTGTTCGCGGTCGGCGACGTGCGGTCCGGCTCCGTCAAGCGCGTGGCTTCCGCCGTCGGCGAGGGATCCGTCGCCGTGCAATTCGTGCACGACTATCTTGCAGCGGCGAGCGGCGGGGACGCTCCCGAGGCACTGATTTCCGCGGCGAAACAGGCTTCGCCGGTCCCCGACCGGACCAGGTCGGCAAGTCGAGACTAGCCCTACTTCCAGCCCTGGACGAGAAAAAGGTCCGAGGCTGTCACGCGGGTCATGGAGTAGGCATACGAGGAGCCGTCGCGCGCGACGAGGACGTTCTCGATGCGCACGAACCCGGTCCGGTCGGCGGGCATCAATTCCTTCCAGAGTTCTTTCTTGCCGGTCTTCAGGTGGAGACGATAGACGGGCAGTGGCGCCTCGCCGTATCGGGTCACGTAGAGGTCCTCTCCGTCGGCACTCCACTGGATGGGTACTTCGTCCGGTTCGAGGCCCGGGACGGGACGAGTCTCGCCGCCCGCGATCGGGTAAATCGCGACTTTGCGGTCCGTCCCGACGACGGCCACCCGCTGCCCGTCGGGCGAGATGGCTCCGCCCCCTGCCAGATCGGGAGTGAAGACGCGCGGCTTGCCCCCCGGGAGATCCAAGACGTAGCCGCGTACGCCGTGTCCCGGTTCGGAGGCAGCCAGGAGAAGCCGCTTTCCGTCCGGCGGAAGAAAGAAGCCGGCGAGAGGCTCGAGACCCTGTGCCGGGATCGGCTTCGGCTCTCCCGCGCCGGTCGGAAGCAGAACAAACTGGCTCCCCGAGCCCGAGGGCACGATCGTGAGTGCCCACTTCTGATCCGGAGAGAGATCGGACGCCTGACCGTCTCCCAGTCGCGCGGCCGGCGCGCCGTCGGTCGTTCTCAAATAGACCGAGCCTCTGGGGCCGCCCCCTTCGGCAATTTCGTTCAAGAGTATCGTCTTCCCGTCGCCTGAGAGCGCAGCGCCGCTCGAGCGATCCAGCCAGGAGATGTTGCGCTCCCGGGGATCTCCGGCGAAGGAGCCTACGGTCTCGATGGTCGCGACCTCGCGCTCGACCAGGGCGCTGCCGTCGTGCGCGATGTCGTGCAAGGCCTCGAGATCCATGGCGACGGCGATCTTCCGCACGTCCCCCTCCAGATTCACCGCGAAGATCCCCAGGCCGCGCCGCTTCTCGACGCCGTCGAGCCAGACTTCTCGTCCCGACGGGTGCCACGCCAAGCTGTCCACGTAGATGAAGTCCCTTGCGAGCTCCTTTCGACTTCCCTTGGCCTCGATGACGTCGATCCAGCTTCCCGCCTGACCGGATTCGACGACCGCCACCCTCTTGCCGTCTGGCGACACTCGCAGCGCGTGCAAGTCGATCGAAGCGTAGACGACCCTCCCGAGCGGAAACTCGAGAGCTTCCTTGCCCCCGACATCGCGAATGACCGCGAGATTGTTTCCGTCCGGCATCCAGTCGGCGGCGATGACGTCTTCGGCGATCTGTCTCGGCGCGCCGCCGGCCAGGGGAACGCGCGCGAGCGTCCCGCTGCCCGTCGTTCCGAAGAGGTTGCTTTTCTTCAAGAGGATCGCGAGCTCCCCGGCCGGCGACACTGCGAGGAGGCTCGCGCCCGGAATACCCAGGGGCCGGGTCTCGGGGCTTCCCACGCGAGAGAGGTAGATCTCGGTCGGCCGGTCTCCCCAGGCGGCGGAATACACGACATTCTGCGCATCGGCGGTGAAGCGCGCGGCGAGGACGTTGCCGCGGCGAAAGGTCAGGCGCTGGCGACGGACCTCTTCCGCCCGGCCTGGGGAGGCCGCGCCGGGCGACGCGCGCCGGCCCGTCCAGAACCCGACGAGAAGAAGCGCCGCCGCGCCCGCCACCGCCCCGGCGCGAAGCGCACCCCTTCGGACGAGTCGTGCCCTGGATGCTCCGGCCGGCGAGACGCCCGAACCCGTCGACAGCGCCTCGAGATCGAAGGCGAGGTCGTGGGCAGAGTGGAAGCGCTGCTCGGGATTCTTTTCCAGGCAGTGGCGCACGATCCGGTCGAGCCCGGGCGAAACGTTCTGGTTCGTCGTCGAGAGATCCGGCGGGTCTTCCCTCAGGATCGCGGACATCGTGTCGGCCGCCGAGCCGCCGGAAAAGGCGCGGCGGCCTGCGAGCATCTCGTACAGGATGGCGCCGAAGGCGAAAATGTCGGACCGCGCGTCGGCTGGCCGGCCCCGAACCTGCTCCGGGGACATGTAGCCGAGGGTTCCCAGCACGACCCCGGGCTCCGTCCCCTGAGTCGCCGTCGGAAGGCCCGTGACCGCGCTCCTCTCTTCCGTGTGCACGAGCTTGGCGAGGCCGAAGTCGAGGATCTTCACCCGGCCGTCGTTGGTGACGAAGATGTTGTCGGGCTTCAGGTCCCGATGCACGATTCCTTTCTCGTGCGCCGCAGCGAGACCATGGACGATCTGGAGCGAGGAGTCGATGGCGCGGCGCGGCGAGAGCTTCCCGCCCGCGAGGGCGGATCGCAGCGTCTCCCCTTCGAGGAGCTCCTGCACGACATACGGCACCCCCTCGTGCGTGCCGACGTCGTAGACGGCAGTCAGGTTGGGGTGGTTCAGGATCCCGGCGGCCTTGGCCTCCTGCTCGAACCGACGCAGGCGATCCGGGTCGGCAGAGAGAGAGGCAGGGAGCACCTTGATCGCGACATCGCGGCCGAGGCGCGGGTCCTTCGCCCGGTAGACTTCTCCCATCCCGCCCGCGCCGAGAGGAGCGAGAATCTCATAAGGCCCCAGCCGGCTCCCCGCAGAAATCGTCATCTCGGTTCAGGGCTCCCGATCAGGCGTTGCGATTCTACCGGCGTCCTCCTCATCCTCGGGGTCTGGCGTTGCCTGCGCGGGCGTTCTGAAAGGCCGATTGAGCGTTCGGGCCGCGCCGGAACGAGGGCCGTCGGGAATCGGCCTTTCGCGGCAGCCGAACAGAAGCCTGGTCGCCGACGGGCCCTCAATCTACTTCCGGAGCTCGGCCGACCAGTTGGCGACCAGGACCACCCGCGGCGCCTCCGCCGTGCCGGCGCTGTTGATCAGGAATCGCTTGCCGTCGGCCGCGACGTCGTAGCCGCAGGAGATGCGCGGGCCGACGAAGAGATCCACGGGAAACAGGGGCCTGACCTCCTTCACTCTGAATTGCGGTCCCCTGCCATCGACGGAAGCGGCCATGAGCTGGCTGCTCACCGAAACAAAATAGAGGGTCTGTCCGTCGGCGCTCCAGCGGGGCTGAGTCCCGCTGTTGGCGGATACCTGCCACCGCGCTCCCCCTCCTGGAAACGCCGTCACGTACACCTCGAGACGGCCCGACTGCTGCGACATGTAGGCGACCCAGCGACCGTCGGGTGAGAACTGGCCGTTGCCGTCCAGAAAAGGAGACTCGACGAGCGGGAACGCCTTGTCCGGAGCAGCGAGCGGAACGACCCAGATATCGGTCGCGCCGATGGTGCCCTTGTCCACGAGAACATGGCGGCCGTCGGGCGACCAGTCCGTCGGCTCGGTTCTCACCGGCCACTTGTAGATCTCCCTTCTCTGGCCGGCACCATCTGCCGGGAGGATCGACATGACGTAGTCGACCTCCGGCTTCTGCAGGCTTTCACCGGTGACGAAGAGGATCTGGGAGCTGTCGTGCGACCAGCAGGGCGACACGATGACCTGCGCGCCGGTCGTCAGCCGCGTGCGCACACCTCGCTCGAGCTCGTAGACCCAGATGTCGTTGTTCGGATCGCCGAGGACCGCCGACGCCCGGCGGTTGTCGGGCGACAGCCTCACCGCGTAGGCCTCGCTCCTCTCGCCGATCGTCGCCAGGGGATGACCGGTCATGTCGAGCCAGGTGAGCTGACCACCGGCCGCTTCTCGAGCGACCTCGTACGCGAGGACACCGTTCTGGGACGCCGTGAACACTCCCCGCCAGGTTCCGTAGTCGAAGTGGACGTCGCCGGCGACTCTTTCGGACTGGCCCGTGACGGCGAGCCGACTCACGTCAAACGGCGCCGCCATCAGGTTCGCGTCGCGAACCGTCAGGAGATAGCCGGGGACGTACTGCGCGCTCCCGTAGGACGCCATCACGCGGCGCGGCTCGCCGCCGTCGAGCGAGGCGACGTAGATGCCCGATTGCTCCGACCGCGGGTTGGCATGGTTCGCGGCCAGGTACAGGACATGTTTGCCGTCGGGCAGGAAGAACGGCCAGCGATGCGTCGTGTGACGTTGGAGGTCCACTCTGGTGAGAGGGGTGGTCGCTCCGCCGGAGGCGGGGACGCGGGCGAGCCCGCCCCGAAAGTCGGGGGTGAACACGATGACTCCGTCCTTGCCCCACGTGCCGCCGCGAGGCGTCGGCGCGTCTGCAAGGACCTGCACGGGCCCGCCCGACACCTCGACGATCTTGAGCTTTCCGCCGGCAAAGAACCCCGTGGATCGGCCGTCGGGAGACCAGAACGGGAATTGTGCGCCCTCGGTCGAGGCCAGGGACGTGGAGACGCCCGTGCGCAGCGACTGCACCCAGAGCTTGTTTCCCGCCCCGAAGGCCACGCTTTCTCCATCCGGAGAGATTGCGATCGGAGCCGCCTCGTCGCCGGTGAGCCGGAAGGAGACGCCTTCCGGCGGGATCAGGTAGGAGTGGAGGGGCTGAGGGCGGACGCCACGCAGACGCAGCAGCTCGCTCGCGAGGTACACGGCACCGAGAAGAAAGAGGGCGGCGAGGGACCAGGCCATGCGACTGTTTCGGACAAGCCCCCTCACCCGGACCCTCTCGCCTTGCGAGGGGGAGAGGGAGGTGGCTGTGGGTCCGGCTTGCGAGCTTTCGGCGATCCAGCGCAGCTCCCGTTTCAGATCCGATGCGGACTGCCAGCGCTCCTCGGGGTCTTTCGCGAGGCAGGTCTTCACGATGCGATCGAGAGCGACGGGCGACGTCGGCTGCGCCTGGGAGATCGGCTGCGGCTCGTCACGCAGGATCGAGGAGATGAGGGATGCCTGCGACGTACCGGCGAAGGCCTTCTTGCCCGTCGCCATCTCGTAGAGCACGGCGCCGAAGGCGAAGATGTCCGTGCGGCTATCGGACTCCTTGCCCTCGAGCTGCTCGGGAGCCATGTACTGGAAGGTACCGAGGATTGTGCCTTCCTGCGTGAGGTTGGCCTGGGTCGGGAGGGCGGTGATGCCCTCGGTGCGGGCACCTTCCCCTCCGGGTGAGGACAGGGGCTTGGCGAGGCCGAAGTCGAGGAGCTTGACGCCCGAGCGCGTCAGCATGATGTTACCGGGTTTCAGGTCGCGATGGACGATGCCCTGCCGGTGGGCCTTGTCGAGTGCGTCGGCGACCTCGGTGCCGAAGCGCAGCGTCTGGTCGAGCGAAAGGCCGCCCCTGCCGAGCCGTTGCGCGAGGGTCTCGCCCTCGAGCAGCTCCATGACGAGGTACTCGGTTTCGCCCTCGTGCCCCACGTCGTAGAGCGCGCAAATGTGGGGGTGGGAGAGCTGCGAAATCGTCTTCGCTTCGCGCTCGAAGCGCTGCCGGACCTCGGCAGATTTCGAGAGGTGCTCGGGCAGGACCTTCACCGCGACCGTGCGCTCGAGGCGCGTGTCCCGCGCCTTATAGACCTCGCCCATCCCTCCCGCGCCGATCGGCGTGAGGATCTCGTAGGGACCGAGGCGGGAGCCGGGTGTCAGAGGCATTCGAGGTCGCACGGATTCTAAGCCGTAGGCGAAAGTCGCGCCGCCCGCGTTCGACCCGACTCGAGGGGCCATCCCGCGACACCCTTCAGACCAAAAAGCGCAGCTGTTGCATGATGCCCCGGTGCCGCTTCTGAATCGGTCGGACGTGCTGGCGCTCGACAAGCCCGCGGGAGTCTCGATGGCGACCTCGGGCCGGGAAGGCGGCTCCGCCGCGGTGTCGCGTTTGCTCGAGGCCTGTGGCGAGCCGCCGGATCCGGAGCTCCTCCTCGTGCACCGGCTCGATCTTCCAACCTCCGGCGTCGTGCTGCTCGCGCGCGGCCGCGAAGCGCACCGCGCCCTGACGCGCGCGTTCCAGGATCGCAAGGCGCGCAAGACCTACCGGGCGCTCGTCTGGGGACGGCCGCGGCCGGACGCCGGGACGTACGCCGACCCGCTCGGGCGCGACCCCGGAGACGGCCGCCGAATGAAGGCTCGACCGGACGGGAAGCCGGCCGTCACGCGGTACCGCACGCGGTCGCGACTGCCTTCCGTGACCGACCTCGAGCTCTCGCCCGAGACCGGGCGCACCCATCAGATCCGCGTGCACCTTTCCGCGCACGGGCACCCCATCGTTGGCGATGACCTCTACGGGGGTGCGACCCGGTGGCGCGGCGTCCGAGATCCGAGCCTCCGGCGGGTACTGGCCGCCGCCACGAGGCCGCTGCTACACGCGGCGCGCGTCGAGATTTCCGAGCTTTCGCTCGACGTTTCCGCGCCGTTGCCTGCCGATTACCGCCGCGTGCTCGACACGCTTGCGCGGGACGCGTCCGGGTCTCGCTCAGCGCGCGCCTGAACCGGTACGGGGATCGGAACGTCGAACTTCGTCATGACATCTCCGAGGGAGATGCGAGTTCCCACCGCGTCCCTCGTCTGGACAATCATGCGCTCGCCTCGTTGTGGACCGCGGTCCAGGCGGCCATGCCTCCCACGACGTTGGAGAGACGGGTGAATCCCTGGCGTTCGAGGACGCTCGTGGCGATCGACGAGCGGTAGCCGCCGGCGCAGATCAGGGCGATCGGGCGGCTCTTTTCGATGTCGGTGCCCCGGGCGGGCAGGTCGTTCAAGGGAAGATGCCGGGCGCCCGCAATGTGCCCGGCCTGCCACTCCATCGGGCGCCGGACGTCGACGACTCCCAGGGGGTGGCGGTCGCGCAGCCGCCGGGCGAGCTCGTCGACCGTGATCTGCTCGGTGGACGCGAGCGGCCGGCCCGTGGCTTCCCACGCCGCGATGCCTCCTTCGAGCCACCCCGCCACATTCTCGAGGCCCACCCGGGCCAGGCGCACCCGCGCCTCCCGGGCACGCTCCGGGTCCTCCGCGACGAGAACGATCGCCGTCTGCGCGGCGACGAGGGCGCCGGCCCACGAGGCGAACTGTCCGGAGAGCCCGATATGCAGGGATCCGGGAACGTGGGCGGTTCCGTACTCGGAAGCGGGCCTCGTGTCGAGAAGCAGGGCCCCCTCCCCTTGCAGGCTCGCGACGCGCTCGGGCGAAAGGGCGGCCGGTTCCGGCAGCTCGGCAAGCCCCGCCGCCCCGTCCCGGTTCATGGCCACATCCCGCCCGAAATAGGCCGGCGCTTCGGGCAGATCCGTCGTCATCATGCGGATGAAATCCTCGCGCGCCATCGGCTGGAGGGCATAGTTGAACCGGCGCTGGTCGCCGATCGTCGAGGACGTTTCGCTCGAGATGTTGCGCCCGCAGAGGGAACCGGCCCCGTGGGCGGGAAACACCTTCGTCGCGTCGGGAAGCGTCAGGAGCTTCGCGTGCAGCGAATCGTAGAGCATTCCGGCCAGCTCCTGGGCGCTCATCTTCGCGCCGAGCAGGTCCGGCCGCCCGACGTCCCCGATGAAGAGCGTGTCCCCCGTCAGCACCGCCTCCGGCTCCGCCGACTTCGCTTCGTCGATCACGACGATCGAGATCGACTCCGGGGTGTGTCCCGGCGTTTCGAGGAAGCGCAACCGGACTCTCCCCATGCGGATCTCGTCGCCCTCGGCAACCCCGACGTGCTCGAAGCGGGCACCGGCCTTCGCGCCGAAGTAGATCTTTGCGCCCGTACGGGCCGCGAGCTCACGGTGGCCCGACACGAAGTCCGCGTGCAGGTGCGTCTCGATGACGTGGCGGATGGAAAGGCCGTTGCGCCGCGCCTCCTCGACGTATTCGTCCACGTCACGGCGCGGATCGACGACCGCGGCCTCGCCCTCGTCGCCGATCAGGTACGACGCCTGGGCGAGGCAACCGAGATAGAACTGCTTGAAGTACATGTCTTTCCTCCCGCGTCTGCCGGGCACAGTCTAATTCCGCCTCTGGCCCGAACCGGTCCTCGAATCGCAGTCCAATCCTGAAACGCCAGATGGCGCGCCGAAACGCCTCGGCGGCGCTCGGCGTCACCGAGACGCGCCGCGCCGGCTCCCGCGAGTCCCACGGTGTCTCCTCGAGCGCCACCTGCCCGGAAAAGCGCCGTCCGGTTCGAGGCGGCCTCCGAGACAGGCTCCCCGGTCCCTACTCCTGGATCTCGACCGCAAACTCCGGCGTCAGGCGCAGCCGCAGAAACGCGAGGCGGCACGGCCAGCCTTCCCGGCGCAGGCGCGAGACGATCCGGTCGCGGATCCACACGGCGAGGTTTTCCGCAGTGGGCGGCACTCTCGCGAACTCCGGCACGTCGAGGTTCAGGCTGCGGTGGTCGAGCGGCGCGTCGACTTCCTCACGCAGGATGCGATCGAGGTCCGTCAGGTTCACGACCATCGCGGTCTCCGGGTCGATCGGCCCCTCGACGGCGACCTCGAGCTCGTAGTTGTGGCCGTACCCGTGCGGGCTCTCCTCGCCGTAGACCGCGCGGTTCCTCTCGGGCGTCCAGTCCGTGCGCCAGAGATTGCGGCCGGCGTTGAAGTGAATCGTTCGGGCGAGACGGATCATGGGCCGCTTTGGCGCAAGCCTACCATTCGGGGCGGAAACGGAGATCCGGGCCGGCGGCCCCGCGCTCTCGGCTAGAATTCTCGCCCGCGGAGAAAGCCGATATGGAATTGTTCCGAACTGTCGCAGAGCTCGCCTCGTTCCTCAACCGGTGCGAGGCAGTCGCAGATGCCGACCTCCTCACGGTGAGGGACGCCGCCCGCTTTCGCGCGGACGTCGTCGACAGCCTCGCCTGGACCGCCGTTTTCGGCAACGCCGAGGTTCGAGACGCCTGCCGGCGCAAGATCCGCGAGGCCGCGCGATCGCTGGGGATCCTGCCGGCATCGATCCTGCCCCTCTACCAGGCGCGGGGCCGGGGCGAGGTCTCCGGCTTCACGGTGCCCGCCGTGAATCTGCGCATGCTCGCCTACGACGGCGCCCGGGCCGTCTGCCGCGCGGCGCGCGGGCTCGACGCGGGAGCGGTGATCTTCGAGATCGCCCGCAGCGAGATGGGCTACACCGAGCAGCGTCCCGCCGAATACGCCTCCGTCGTGCTCGCGGCCGCCATCAAGGAGGAGTGGCAGGGGCCGGTCTTCCTTCAGGGCGACCACTTCCAGACGAACCCGAAGAAGTTCAAGGAGCAGCCCGAAAAGGAAATCCGGGCGATCGAGGCGCTGATCGAAGAGGCGATCCCGGCAGGCTTCTTCCAGATCGACATCGACACGTCGACCCTCGTCGATCTTTCCAAGACCACGCTCCCCGAGCAGCAGAGGATCAACGCGGAGCTCGCCGCGCGGTTCACGAAGTTCATCCGGGATCACGAGCCGCGGGAAATGCCGATCTCGGTCGGCGGAGAGATCGGAGAAGTGGGCAAGGAGAACTCGACTCCCGAGGAGTTTCGCGCCTACATGGACCTTTACAAACGAACCCTGGGGAGCGGCGTCGGCATCGCGAAGGTCTCCGTCCAGACCGGGTCCTCGCACGGCGGCGTCGTCGCGCCGGACGGCTCGGTCGAGCGGGTGGCCATCGACTTCAACGTGATCCGCTCGATTTCGAAAGTCGCGCGCGAAGAGTACGGCCTCGCCGGAGCGGTGCAGCACGGCGCCTCGACGCTGCCGTCGGAGTATTTCGGCCACTTCCCCGACAACGACTGCGCCGAGATTCACCTCGCGACCGGATTCCAGAACATGGTCTACGACCACCCTTCCCTGCCGCTGCCGTTGAAGCGCGAGGCCGAGCGGTGGCTCTTCGACAACAAGGCCGAAGATTGGAAGAAGGGCGAGACCGAGAGCCAGTTCCTCTACAAGACGCGAAAGTTCGCCATCGGCCCGTTCAAAGAGAAGTTCTGGAATCTGCCCGAAGGCACGCGCAAAGCCATTCGCGACTCCCTGGAAAAGGAATTCCGGTTCCTGTTCGAGAAGCTGCGCATCGCGAACAGTCGCGATCTCGTCGCACGATACGTCCGACCCGTCGACGTCCTCGGCAGTGCCGTGGCCGCCGCGGCCTCCGGCGGATTCGTCCGCGACGACCACGCGGGCGACTGATGGGCAAGACGCGTGCGGCGGGAGCGGGGCGGCGGGGTAAGACGGGGACGATGACGGCCGTCGTCAAGACGGCCGCCGCGGCCGGCCCCAAGGCGACGGCCATCCGCAGCGTTCCCATTCCCGCTCCCGGACAGGCGGAGGTCTTGATCCGTGTCATCGCGACCGCCATCTGCGGCTCGGACAAGCACATCTATCAGTGGGACCCCTCCATGGCCGGGATGGTCCAGGTCCCCCGCATCTTCGGGCACGAGTTCTGCGGCGAGATCGTCGCGTTCGGTCCGGGAGGCAAGCGCCCGCACCTGGAGGAGGGCCAGTACGTCTCGGCCGAGATGCACGTCACCTGCGGGTACTGCCGACCCTGCCGGACGGGCCAGCGGCACATCTGCGAGAACACGCGGATCCTCGGCGTTCATGGCGACGGCTGCTTCGCACAGTACGTCGTCGTGCCCGCCTTCAACATCGTTCCGCTCGACCGCGCGGTCGTGTCGCCGAAAGTGGGCGCCTTCCTCGACGCGCTCGGCAATGCGGTGCAGACGACGCAGGTCGCGGATCTATCGGGCAAGTCCGTGGCCGTCCTGGGGTACGGGCCGATCGGCGGAATGTGTGCCGAGATCGCGCGCATCTCCGGCGCCTCCTCCATCGCGATCACCGAGGTCAACTCTCAGGCTGCGGCGCACGCGCGCCGTTGGGCGCAGTCGCGCGGGGCGCGTCACGTCACGGTCCTCGATCTCTCCCGAACCAAGGACGCCGCGGGCAGCCTGCGCGAGGCGCTCGGAGGGGGGGCGGACGTGGTTCTCGAGCTTTCCGGCGCGGAGGCCTCGATCAACCTGGGGTTCGCGGCGGCGCGCCGCGGCGCGACGATCTCCCTCCTGGGCCTGCCCAAGGGCAAGTCCGTGTCCATCCATGACTACACCAACGACTTCATTTTCAAGGGCCTGACCCTTCATGGGATCGTGGGACGCCGGATGTTCGATACGTGGATCAAGATGCTCGACCTCCTGCGGGCGGGCCTGCAGGTCGAGGATCTCGTCACCAACGAGTTCGAGGGCCTGGATCGCTTCCACGAAGCCATGGAGCTCTTGGACAACCGGCAGGCGATGAAAGTCGTTTTCTACCCGAATGGCCGGAGTGGTTGATTAGAATCGCGCCATGCCCACCAACAAGGCCGAGCCCGTCCCGAAACAGCCGATGAACGAGAGGCGCATCGCGGAGTTCGCCCTCGAGGAATCGCGCCTCTCCAATCTCGCCTATCGCTTCAAGCTGGTGCCTCGCGATCGGGTCTGGAAGGACTGGGACCGCACCCAGTTCGAGCAGAACCATTACCGCGTCGTGGGCCTCGTCGGAGTCTGCCTGAACCGCGACGAGCAGGAAAAGGCCCACCGGACGGCGGCGCGGGCCCTGGAGGACGTGGATCATGTCCTTTCCTTCGTCGGTCAGCCCGCGCAGGCCGTGATCGTGCGCGGCAGCCAGGGGACCTCCGAGATCATCAACCGCCCGACGATCTGCGCGGAAGTCATCGCCCGGGACAGCGCGGGATTCGAGCGCGCGGTGACGGCGCTCGATGCAGCGTTTCCCGGCGGACGGGTCGCCGGAAAGATCGTGTCCGAGGAATAGATTTTTCAGCCGCCGTTTTTTCGGAACGGACAATGCCCCTGATGAAGTTCACCGACCACCTCGCCTCCGAAATGGCGAAGCTGCGGCAGGCCGGAACCTACAAGGAGGAGCTCGTCCTGGAGTCCCCGCAGGACGCGCACGTGCGGGTCAACGGGCGCGAAGTCCTGATGTTGACCTCGAACAACTACCTGGGGCTCGCCAACCACCCCCGAATCCGCGAGGCGCAGAAGAAGGCCGTGGACCGGTGGGGCGCGGGGCTCGCCTCGGTGCGCTTCATCTGCGGGACGCAGGCTCTGCACAAGGAGCTCGAGGCGGAGATCTCCTCCTTCTTCTCGACGGACGACACGATCCTCTACATGTCCTGCTGGAACGCCAACGAAGGCCTCTTCGCGGCGATCTTGGAGGAGCCCGACGGCCTCTACTCCGACGAGCTGAACCACGCCTCGATCATCGACGGCGTGCGCCTCTGCAAGGCGCGGCGCTTCCGCGTTCCGCACAACGATACGGCGGGTCTCGACCGGATGCTGTCGGAAGACACGGAGTCCCGGTTCCGGCTCATGATGACCGACGGCGTGTTCTCGATGGAGGGCGAAGTGGCCAACCTTCCGGAGCTCGTGCGGATCTGCGAGCGCCACGATGTGCTCCTCGCCGTCGACGACTCGCATGCGACCGGCGTGCTCGGCGCGACCGGGCGCGGAACCGCGGAAGAGCAGGGGGTTTCCGACCAGATCCCCGTCACAACCGGCACGCTCGGCAAGGCGATGGGGTCGGCGGCCGGCGGGTTCATCACGGGACCGAAGGCGATCGTCGAGACGTTGCGACAGAGGAGCCGCACCTCTCTCTTTTCGAACTCGCTTCCTCCTGCCGTCGCCGCGGGCTCGCTCGAGGCCTTCCGGATGTTGCGCGAGGATCCCTCCCCGGTCACGAAACTGCGTGGCAACGCCGCATACTTTCGGGAAACGATGACCCGGGCGGGATTCCGCATTCCGCACGGCTCGCACCCGATCGTGCCCGTGATCGTCGGCGACACGGCCAAGGCCCTGACGATGGCGCGGGCCCTCTTCGAGGAAGGCGTCTACGTATCCGGCTTCGGTTATCCGGTCGTGCCGCAGGGACAGGCGCGCCTCCGCTGCCAGGTGTCGGCGGCGCACGAGCGGCGCGATCTCGACCAGGCCGTGGAGGCGTTTCGCAAGGTCGGCAAGCAGTTCGGCGTCATCTGAGCGCCCAGGCCCGCGCCGGCCTCGCCGCGACACTCCTCGCGTTCCCGGGCTCACTCTCCGGTCAGGAGGGCCCACCGACCTGACCCCGCGGTCCGGACATGGGCCCTTTCGTGCCTGTCGGATCCGTCACCGGTGGGCTAGAATAGAAGTCCCTTTCGCCGGACCATGAGAGTCGTCATTCCGCGGGCGCGCTTTGCGGTCCTGCCCGTCTTGCTTTCGTTTGTCTCGCTTCTCGACAGCGGGACGGCGAATGCCTTGGATGCGAGCAAATCCATCAAGCAGTACAGCCATCAGGTGTGGCAGGCGCGCGAGGGTCTGCCCCAGAACTCCATCCACGCGATGATCCAGACGCGGGACGGCTACCTGTGGCTCGGCACGCAGGAGGGCCTGGTGCGGTTCGACGGCGTGCAGTTCGCCATCTTCGACCGTTCCAACAGTCCCTGGCTGCGCAGCAACTACGTCCAGGCCCTGCTCGAGGACCGCGACGGCGGCCTCTGGGTCGGCACCAACGGCGGCGGCGTGACCCGGTGGAAGGACGAAGCCTTCTTCGCCGCGACCCGCAACGAGGGTCTCGCCGGCGACCAGGTCAACTGCCTGTTCCAGGATCGTAATGGCTCGGTCTGGATTGGCACGACCACCGGGCTTTCGCGTTACGTCCGTCGCGGCTTCACCGAAGAGGGACTCCCGGGATCCCTGCGGCACAGCGACATCCGGGCCATCGGGGAAGACCACCACGGCGGAATCTGGATCGGCACGGGGGGCGGCGAGTTGCTTCGGTACACCGACGGCCACTGGATCCGAGAGCAGGTCCGCGGCCTGGGTGAAAGCCCGATCCGCGTCTTCGCCCGGGACCACGACGGCAACCTCTGGATCGGAACGGAGGGAGGAGGCCTCGCGAGCTGGAAGGACGGGAACACGAACCTTTTCACGGTCGCGAGCGGCCTTTCTGGCGGCAAGATCCTTTCGATCCTCGAGGATCGGGAGGGAAGTCTGTGGATCGGAACAGACGGCGCCGGGCTGTCGCGCCTGACCGGCGAGAAGTGGACCTCCTACACGAAGGGCGAGGGGCTCTCGAGTGGCTTCGTGGCTTCGCTCTGCGAGGACCGCGAGGGCAGCCTCTGGATCGGCACCCACGGCGGTGGCTTGAACCGCCTCTCCGACGGAAGCTTCGCGCCCTTCGGGTCCGGAGAGGGCTTGTCCTACGACGATGTCTCGACGTTTCTGGAGGCGCGCGACGGCACGTTCTGGATCGGAACGTGGGGCGGCGGCTTGAACGCCATGAAGGGTGGCACGGTCACGCATTACACGAGCCGGGACGGGCTTTCCTACGACGAGGTGTCTTCTCTCGCAGAGGATCCCGACGGGAGCATCTGGGTCGGGACCTGGGGAGGGGGCCTGAACCACCTGGTCGGGGGCCGCTTTCGCCCCGAAAGAATCCGCGAAGACCTGCGGTCGGAGAAGGTCACCTGCCTGATGACCGACCGCTCCGGCGCGCTCTGGGTCGGAACGCTCGGCGCGGGACTGAACCGCCGGGCCGCAGGCCGGTGGACGCGGTTCACAACCCGGGAAGGGCTTCCCAACGACAACATCCGAGCCATCCTGGAAGCTCCCGACGGCTCGCTCTGGATCGGTACCGACGGAGGACTCGCCCACTCGTCGGGTGGCGTCTTCCGGCGCTACGCTGGCGCCGACGGGCTTTCGAGCGCCGCCATCTATTCGCTCCTGCTCGACCGCGAAAACGTGCTCTGGGTTTCCACTCTCGGCGGCGGCCTTCACCGGTTCCGGAACGGGCGGTTCACTCCATTCACGAGCAAGCAGGGGCTCTTCGACACCGTGATCTTTCAGATCCTGGACGACGACTCGGGGCACCTCTGGATGAGCTCCAACCGCGGCGTCTACCGCGTTGCCAAGACCGACCTCAGCGCCCTTGCGCACCAGCGGGGGCAGGCCATCCCGTGGCGTCTCTTCGGCACGGGGGACGGCATGGAGTCGAGCGAGTGCAACGGCGGCAATCAGCCGGCCGGAATCCGGACGCGGGATGGACGCCTCTGGTTCGCCACGCTCCGGGGCGCGGTCGTCGTCGATCCCGACCGGCTCTCGACGAACACCGTGCCTCCCCCGGTCCAGCTGGAAGAGGTCATCATCGACAAGCGCCGGGTCGACACCCATCGCGAGGCGCGGGTGCCCCCGGGCACCGGATCACTCGAGTTTCACTACGCCGGCCTCTCGTTCCTGGCGCCCCAGAAGGTGCGGTTTCGGTACCGCCTGGAAGGATTCGACAAGGAGTGGGTCGACGCCGGGGCCCGGCGCGCCGCCTACTACACGAACACACCCCCCGGCCGCTACCGCTTTCACGTCATCGCCTGCAACAACGACGGCGTCTGGAACGATGAGGGTGCGACTTTCGGATTCGTTCTGGCGCCTCACATCTATCAGACGCGATGGTTCTTCTCGGTCTGCGCGGCCGTACTGTTGTTCCTGACGGCGGGGCTCTACCGGATCCGGGTGCAGGGGCTGACGCGGCGCAAGGCCGAGCTCGTGCGGCTGGTGGGAGAGCGCACGCGCCAGTTCGAGGAGACTAACCTGCGTCTCGAGCAAGCCAATCGCGCCCTGAGACGGCTCTCCTCCCAGGACGGCCTCACCGGAATCGCCAACCGCCGGCAGTTCGATGAGGTGCTCGACCTCGAGTGGCGCCGTGCCCACCGCGCCGAGGCGCCCATCTCTCTATTGATGATCGACATTGATCACTTCAAAGCCTTCAACGACGCCTACGGGCACCAGCGCGGCGACGACTACCTGAAGGCTGTCGCCGCGTCGCTGCGCGACGGGTTGAACCGCCCGGGCGACGTCGTGGCCCGCTACGGCGGCGAGGAGTTCGTCGTGATCCTGCCCGCGACCGACGAGTCCGGATCGATCGCATGCGCCGAGAGGATGCGGGAGAGCGTGCTCGACATCGCGATTCCGAATGACCGGCCCGGCGCGCCTCTCTCGGCGACCGTTTCGATCGGAGTGGCCACGGCCTACCCGCGCGAGGGTTCCTCCTCGGCGACCCTCATCGCCGCCGCCGACGAGGCCCTCTACCGCGCGAAGTCCGACGGTCGAAACTGCGCGCGCATCGCGCAGACGGTCGCGGTCTGACCGTCGCGAGAGCTTGCTCGGGCGCCCGCAACGCGAGTCATTTCGGTCGGTGACCTCGCGAAACTTGGTCGCGTGGCGAGCGGATGTTCTCTGAGCCGCTGCTTCGGGACCAGGCAAACGATCGCGGCCCTTTGGCCGAGTCGTTCGCCGGCGCGTCAGCGGGTCCCGACCAGGCCGAAGCGGCGGCCTACGCTTCGAGCTTCTTCCGGGCGTTCTTGAGAAGAAGCAGGCAAAGCACCCCGAAAACGACCGCGCACAGGATGCCGCCGCCGACGAGGCCGTTCTTCAGTTCGGGAAACAGCTTCGCCCCCACATCCAGCCTCTCGAGCAGCGTCGGCGCTTCCATCCGCAGGACACGGTCGCCGAAGAACGCCACGAAGGCGATCAGCACGCCGCCGAGCGAGCCGCCGGCCACGAGGCCTGTCGCATACAGCATCCCCGAGGAGAGCTCGGACTCCTCCTTCGCCACGCCCTCCTTACTCTTCCTCCAGGTGTCCACGAACGCCTTGATCATTCCGCCGATCCAGATCGGCGCGGTCGTCGAGACCGGCAGGTAGGCGCCCACAGCCCAGGACAGCGCGTGCGCCCCGGCCAGCTGCGCCATGAACGCCAGGAAGACGCCGACCAGCACCGGCGCCCATGGGAGATTCTGCGCGAGCAGTCCCTTGATGATCGTCGCCATCAGCGTCGCCTGCGGCGCTGCCAGGCGCGGTCCTCCGATTCCGTGCGCCTCGGCTCCCCGATAGGTCTGATCGAGAACGAAGAGCGTGATGGCGATCACGAAGGCCGACGTCACCACGCCGATCAGGAACCCGATCTGCTGGGAACGCGGCGTGGCGCCAACGATGTACCCGGTCTTCAGGTCCTGCGACGTCGCGCCGGCGTTGGCCGCGGCGATGCACACGATCGCCCCCACCGACAGCGCCACGGCCTGGTAGAGGTCGCCCTTCCAGCCGATCACGACGAAGACGATGCAGGTCATCATAAGGGTCGCGATCGTCATGCCGGAGATGGGATTCGACGATGTCCCGATGATTCCCACGATCCGAGAGGAAACCGTCACGAAGAAGAAACCGAAGATGACGATCAGGAGCGACATCAGAAGGGACCCCGGGAAGGGTCCGTGGGGAAACTTCGGAAGAATCGCGAGGATCAGGACGATCGCGAGCGAGCCGACCAGGACCACCCCCATGCCCAGGTCCTTCTCGGTCCGTCGGGCCCCGCCCGCCGCGCCGCCGCCACCGAAGCTCTTGACGGACTCCCGGAAGGCGGACACGATCGTCGGCAGCGTCTTGATCAACGTCATCACGCCGGCGCACGCCACGGCGCCCGCACCGATGTACCGGATGTAAGCGCGGTAGATCCAGTTTGCGTAGGAATTGCTCGCCATCCAGGCGTCGGAGAAGCCGAGCGTTTTCAGGTCCGCGACGACGCGCGTCTCCGGGACGAAAATCGCGATCATCGGAATCAACGCAAGCCACGACAGGAGGCCTCCCGAGAAGAGCTCGGAGGCGATGCGGGGGCCGATGATGTAGCCGAGTCCCAGGTACTCCGGCGTCACTGCCACGTCGAGGGTCGCCGCGGGATAGGTGGGTGAGTCCTTCTTCGTGCGAAACCAGATCGGCGTCTCGTTCCAGAGCCCCAGGACCCCGTAAAGGAACTTGTAGAGCAGCGAGGCACCCACGCCCGCGAAGACCATCTTCGCCAGGTTTCCGCCCCGCTCGCCCGCGATCAGAACGTCGGCGCAGGCCGTGCCCTCGGGGTACGGAAGCTTGCCGTGTTCCTTGACGATCAGCGCCCGACGCAACGGGATCATGAACAGGACGCCGAGGGTTCCCCCGAAGATCGCGAGAACGGTGATCTGGAGGTACTTGAAGTAGTCCTCGCCGCCGGCCAGAAAGAGCAGGGCGGGGACCGTGAACACCGCGCCAGCCGCCACCGACTCACCGGCCGACCCGATCGTCTGCACGATGTTGTTCTCGAGGATGGTCGACTTGCCGACCTTCTTGAAGACCGCGATCGCGAGCACCGCGATCGGCACGGACGCGGAAACCGTCAGACCTGCGCGCAGGGCCAGGTACACGGTGGCCGCGCCGAACAGGATCCCGAAGAGGATCCCCAGGACGATTGCCTTGAGAGTGAATTCCGGAGGAGACTGATCCGGAGAAACGTACGGAGTGAACGCGGCTCCGGACTCGGAAGAATGCGCCATCAAAGCCTCCTGGAAGTCAGGGGGGTTCTAGCACGGGGAGCGGGCCGGCGAAAGGCTTTTGTGCGATGCGGGAGGCGCCCCGACCGGGCGCCGTCACACCCCTCAGGTTCCTCCGAACCCCACGATCACTTTTTCGCCCTCGAGGATGACCGGGACGCGGCGGCCGCCCGAGAGCTCGACCATCCGCTCGAGCGCGCCCGCGTCCTGCTTGACGTTTATGTAGGTGAAGGGAACCCGTCGCTTCGCGTAGTCCTCACGGGCCGCGGTCGTGTAGGGTCAGGTGTCCTTGCCGAAGATTTCCACCGGGCGCTTTTCCATTCCTTCCTCCGAGGACATCTTACCCGCGGCTATCTCCTGCCGATGCTATGATTTTGGCCTCGTCGATGCGCATGCAGCCGCTCGGTCTTCTCCTGCTGCTCGTCCCGTCCCCGAACCCCGAAGCGGCGGGCGCGAGCATCTCGGGCGAGGTGATTCTGGTCGCCGGCCAGACGCCTCACCCCGACGCGTCCAACGCCGTTGTCTGGCTGGAAGGCGCGCACCGCGCCGACGTGCCGGCCACCTCGCCTCGCGCGCAGATGAGGAGCGACCAGAAACAGTTCCGCCCGCGCGTGGTGGCCGTACCCAGGAGCGCAACCGTTGACTTTCCCAACGTCGATCCGATCTACCACAATGTTTTTTCCGTCTCGGGAGCCAACCGATTCGATCTCGGGCTCTACCGCAGCGGCGCCTCCAAGACCCACGAGTTCGACCAGCCCGGCCTCGTGCGCGTGTACTGCAACATCCACCCGCAGATGGTCGGGTTCGTGATGGTCGTCGACTCGGACTTCGTGATGGTGACCGGTCCCGACGGGAAGTTCCGTTTCGACGGGGTCCCGGCGGGCTCCTACACACTGAAGGTCTGGCACGAAGAGGCCGGCGAGACGGCGACCCCGGTGGCCCTTCGCTCGGGTGAAAATGAAGACACGCCGATCCGGCTGGACGTGTCCGGCTTCCACCCGCAGCCCCACAAGAACAAATACGGCAAGGAGTACCCACCGCAACCCGCCTCCGAGGATGAGCGGTACTGACCGCGGCGCGCCGGGAGTGACCGCCGCGGGGCCCCTGCTTCCCGTCGGCCTGAAGCTCCCTCCTCCCGAACCGCCCCGGTTTTCCCTGCGTCTGAAGATTTTCGCCGCCGCCGCCCTTCTGATCCTGATCGCTGTCGGAGGCGCCGTCGCCGTTTCGGCCTACCAGGCTCGAAAGGTCGCCGACACGAAGATCGCTGAGGATTTGAAGAAGGCCGGTCCGGCCTGGGAGTCCTTTCAGCAGACGCGCTACGCCGCTTTGCAGAGGGCGATCGCGGTCGTGGCCAACAACCCCGGAATCATCGCTCTGCTTTCCACGCTCGACCCCTCGACCGGGCGCCCCGACGCGGCGACAGTATTCGACACTCTGAAGCGCGAGCAGGCGTCCAACGCGCAGGCGAGCTTTCTCGTCGCCCTCGACCCACGGGGCGTCGGAATCGCGCGAACGGACCGGCCGTTGCCTTACACGGCGGACCTCTCGCGCGTGCCGACGGTCGCCGGCGCGCTCGAGGGGGCACAGACGGAGGGTATCTGGCTGTCGGGCGGCAAGCTGTACCACGTCGTGGGCACGCCGGTGCTCGAGGGAGGCAGTCGTGTGGCCGGTGTGATCGTGGCGGCCTTTCAGATCGACGATGAGGTCGCCCGCAGCTTGAAGACCCTGACCAATGCCGAGGCCGTCTTTCTCACCGACGAAGCCAGACCGGGACAGCCGCCCGCACCGACGCTGGCCGCTTCGACGATGTCGGACGCCGGCGCTTCCGTCCTCGAGGCGGTGCGGCGGCAGCACGACCTGCTCGAAGCGGTGTTCCGCCAGGGCAAGAACGTCGGACCGCTCGCGCTCGAGCTTTCCGGCGACACCTATCTCGTGTATTTCCTACCGATCCGCTCCTCGACCGACCAACTCGTCGGCGCGGCGATCGCCTTGCGCAGCCGCGACCGGGAGCTCGCCGCGTTCCGCCGAATTCAGAACACGCAACTGCTGGTCGGGCTGCTCGCACTGCTCGTGGCCTTCCTGCTCTCGTACGTCCTCGCACACCGGATCACCGAACCGGTCTCCCGGCTCGTGCGGGCGACCGAAGACGTACGCGTTGGAAACCTGGAGGCCGCGGACCTTCCGGTCGACTCGAATGACGAGATCGGAATCCTCGCGCGCTCCTTCGGCGCCATGCTCGAAGAGCTCAAGGAGAAGGCCGCGCTCGAAAAGTACGTGGCGTCGCTGACCATGAACGTCGGGGAAGAGGTCACGACCGTGGTGATGCCGGCGGGCAGACGGGCCGCCTCGGATGTCCCCGCACGCGGCACCGAGCCCGAGGTCGGCTCGCTCTTTGCCGGCCGCTACGAGATTCAGGCCCTCCTCGGCAAGGGCGGGATGGGTGTGGTTTACCGGGCGCATGACCGGGACCTGGATGACCTGGTCGCGATCAAGACGCTGCGCAGCGAGGCCGTCTCCGCCGACCCGACGCTGCTCGATCGGTTCAAGCAGGAAATCCGCCTGGCCCGCCGGATCACGCATCCAAACATCTTGCGAACCCACGACCTGGGCGAGGCGAACGGCCTGCGGTACCTGTCGATGGAGTACGTCAAGGGCATCACGCTCAAGCACCTCGTGGAAACCGACGAGGTTCTGCCAACGCCGGTCGCCCTTCGGATCGCCAAGCAGATGTGCGCGGGCCTGGCGGCGGCGCACGAAGCGGGCGTCATCCACCGCGACATCAAGCCGCAGAACATCCTGATCGAGCCGACCGGAGGCCTGAAGATCATGGACTTCGGCATCGCCCGTCTGACCGAGGACCGGGGGATGACCGCCACCGGAACCGTGATCGGAACTCCCGACTACATGTCTCCGGAGCAGGCCCGGGGCCTGCCGCTCGATTTCCGGTCGGACATCTACTCGACCGGGGTCGTCCTGTACGAGCTGTTTACCGGCACGCTCCCGTTCGAGGGCGACAGCCCTCTGGCCGTGGTCCTCAAGCACGTCCAGGAAAAGCCGCCGTCGCCGCAGGCGCGCCATCCCGGGATCGATCCGAAGGTCGCGGCGATCATTCTGCGCTGCATGCAGAAGGACCCCGCCGACCGCTACCAGAGCGTCAACGAGTTGTACGAGGCGCTGGTTCGGGTGACGGCGGCGGCCGCTTGAGACGGCGCGTTGGGCGAGGCCGGGCCGTGCGGATCGGCGCCGCGGCGGCGGTGATCGCGGCCTGTGCGTCCGCCGCGGCCACGGCGCAGGAGGAGATTCCCTTCGAGCCCCCCGTCTTCCGGCCCCACTTCACGCTCCAGTGGGACGGGCTTGCGCGTTTTGACGACGTCTACAACCTGAGGGTTCGTCCCGACGTGGTGCGCGGGCGCTTCGAAGTGCGGCCCGAAGTGGGCTTCCAGTTTTCCGACCGTTTCCGGATCGGCGTCCGGGCCGTCTTCGACTACGGCACGGACCACAACAACGACAATGCCCGCAACTTCGACAACTACCGGTCCCGAGGCGAAAGCGTCGAGCGTTACTACGTCGAGGCCAAGCCCGGAAACTTCGTCATCCTGGCGGGTGCCTTCGGGATGCCCCTCGCGACGAGCGAAATGCTCTGGGACCACGACATCCAGACACCCGGCGTCGCCGTCGCCTACCACGCCATCCTCGGAAGCGACTCGCTCCTGACCGTTGCGGGCGCCGGCTTCTACGGCCCGCAGTCCCAGGGCGACGAGACCCGCATCGGCGTGGGGCAGGTCGTCTGGAGCACGGGCGATCCCGGCCGGTTCGCCGTGCAGGCCGCGGTGGCGTTCTGGTATTTCGACCCCTTCGAATTGAAGCTCTTCTTCGCCAGCGGACGGCCGAACCTGATCCGCCAGAACTACCCCAACGCGGGGCTCGACGGACTGCTCTCCAACTACCGGATCCTCGACGCGAGCGTTCGCCTGTCTTTTCCGATCGGCCGCGTGCCCGTCTCCATCGGGCTCGACGGCCTGAACAACTTCGGCCTCCGCGGCATGGCGAAGGAAGAGGGTGACGGACAGGCATTTGAGGCCAACCTCACGCTCGGCCGCGTGGGCACGCCGGGCAACTGGCGGTTCTTCTATACCTACCAGTACATCGAGCAGGACGCGTTGATCGGGGCCTACAACACGGACGACTGGTGGCTGCACACCTGGTACCAGGGCCACCGGGCGGGCCTCGCCTACACGCTGTTGCCGAGCGTTTTCGTGCAGGGCTCCTTCATGGTCCAGCAACGCCTGGATCGCGACACCTGGCTCAACCGGATCCTCATCGACGTCGTGAAGATGTTCTAACCGTCGCTCCGGCGCGGCGCGCGGGCTAGCGGGGACGCCACCGCTTCGTGGCTCGGCCGGCTGCGGCCTCGACCACGAGCCTGCCCGCTCGGCGCGCCTCCGCTCCCCCTCGGATCGGAACACTCTTCCTAACCAGCAGGAGACTTTCGCCCGTGGCGCGCGAAGTCTCCTGAGCGGAAGCGAAGGAGGAGGCGTGCGCCGCGGGAGCGAGCGCGCCGCGAGGGATCAGGCGGTCGATCGAGGCCGCATCCGGCCGAGTCGACCGCCGGTGCTCCCGAAGGGCGCAGATCCCTCGCAAACGCGAGCGACGTTGCAAGCGCGAGCGACGGCTATCGGCGCGGCGCGCCCTTGCGCGGCAAGAGCTTCAAGCCCGCCAGCACCGCCTCGATGCGGCGGCGCGTCTCGTCGCCGACCGGAACGGCCGGAAGGCGCGCGGTCTCACCGCAGCGCTTCATCAGGGCGAGGGCGCACTTGACGGGCCCCGGACTCGGCTCCCAGGCGTTCATCTCCATCAGGGCGAAGTACTTCTTCTGCAGGCGCCGCGCCTTGTCCCAGTCCCCCTCGAGCGCCGCCCGCACCAGCGCCCCCATCTCGGAAGGAACCTCGTTGGACGCGTCGGAAAAGAGTCCTCTGCCTCCGAGCGCCAGCACGGGAAGCGCGGTCGTGTCATTGCCCGCGAAGAGGAGAAATCCCTCGGGCAAGCGAGCGGCCAGCCTGCCGATCTTGGCGATGTTGAGCGACGCTTCCTTGAGGCCCACAACGTTGGGCACCTCCGCGAGCCGGAGGATCACGTCGACGGGAAGGTCGTTGCCGGTCCGGAAGGGGACGTTGGAGAGGACGATCGGCAGGTCGGTGGCATCCGCGATCGCCGAGTAGTGACGCAAGAGGCCATCGAGGCTCGGCCTCGTGTCGGGCGAAACCGAGAGGATGCCGTCGGCGCCCGCCTGCGCGGCATCGCGGGCCCAAAAGACCGCTTTGGCCGTGTGGTTGCCCCCGGCGCCCGCGATCACCGGGACGCGGCCGCGCGCCGCGCGCACGACCGCTGCGGTCACGGCCTTGCGCTCCTCGCCCGAGATGGTCGCCGACTCACCGGTCGCCCCGCAGGGAACGAGAAAATCGATCCCCGCTCCGATCTGCCACTCGACGAGCCTCTGAATGGCATCGAAGTCGATCCGGCCCCGTTCGTCGAACGGGGTCACCAGCGAAGTGCCGCAGCCTTTCCAGTCGACGAGCGTTCTGCCTGCCACCGAGCCTCCGCGCCGATCTCTTTCGATTCCGGTAAGGCGAACGCTACCACCGGTTCCACCGACTCCGAAGCCTCGGGCCGTGGTTCAATAGTCTTGATGTCCAGCACGGCCGCCGGCCCTCTGTGCCCAAGGTGCCGTCGGCGCGTGGCGGCCGGCGGCTTGACCACTGCGTCTACTGCGGGGAGCGCTTCCCGGAGGGATTCCGTGAGGGTTTCGAGGAGCCCTCGGCGCTGCGTTGGGTCGAGCGTCCCGAGGTTCCCCCGGAAGCCACGCGGCAGCTCGAGATGATGAAGGTGGTTTCCTTCGAGCGGAAGCCAAAGGCCCACTCCCTCGGTCTGATCTTTGGACTGCTTTCCCTGCCCATCTTCGCGGTCATCTTCTATCTGCTCTATGGCCTCGTCGCCCGGTCCTCCCCCGCCACGGCCGGACTGGTCCTCGCGGCCGGGCTCGCGTTTCTCGCCTTCCTCGCCTGGTCCTTCTTCCGGTCCCGGCGGTGAGCTTCGCGCTCAAGAATCCCGCCGAGCTGCTCGGCCGAATCGCCGTCGCCCCGAACGAAAGGCTCTTGCTCATCGACGCGCCGGAGCCGCTCGAGCGTCTGATCGCTAGCGCCCGCGCCCCGGAGCCCGTCGAATCCGTGACCCGGGAGCAGCTGCGCGCCGTCAAGGAGCAATTCGACGCCGTGCTCGTCTGGCGGGAGGATCGCGTGGGTTCGGAGGCTCTGCTCGCCGCGTCGGTCAAGCGCCTGCGGTCCACCGGAGCTATCTGGGTCGTCACCGCGATGCGCAAGGTGACAGGGCCGCGCACTCCCGCCGCACACCGGCTCGACCTGCGCGACCTCGAGAAAGCCTTTGCCGCGGAGGGTCTGCATCGGGACCGCGAGGCGCGCTTCTCCGCGTGGCACGTGGGCTACCGTTTCCGCCGCGCCTGAGCCGAGGCGCCCGAAACCGCGGGGCTATTCGACGTACGGGAAGAACCTCCCGGTCACTCGGAAGAACCGGCCGCTGTCGGGCAGCACGGTGAGTTGGCAGCGCGTCACCTCAACCGTCGAGTTGAGGGACACGCCGGGCGCCGTGAGCGTGACGGGATACTTCATCCCGACCTTCAGCGGGCTGTCGAAGTCGAACTGCACGCCCGTCGGGGTCACTTCCAGCACCTGGCGCGCCTTGTCCCAACGGATCTTCAGCTCGTACTGGCTCGCCGTCAGGCGCTTCTTCAGGCGCCCCTCCGTCGTTCTCTTGGGCTTCTCGCCGGCGGGCGGCGGCGGATCACTCGGTCGTGGGGACATCGGCGCTTTCGGGCTCCTGGCATTATCCGCCGTCGCCAGGCGCCCGTGGCGCCCAAACGCGCGGATCGGATCGGCTTTCCGCGCGAATTCTATCAACAAGGATTCGCGAACCCGGAAAACGCCGTCGGCTATGCGAGCACGTCCCGCCGCGCGAAGACCGCGAAGGACACGGCAAGTGCCGCCAGCGCCCAGACCGTCAGGACGACGACCGAGAAGGGAACGGTCATGCCCGGGATCGGCGGGGGTGAGCCCGTGAAGTAGTCGGGCAGCGGAAGGTTGGTCACGAAGAGGTATTTCTGGAACTCCCACGAGGGCGCCAGCCGCGGCAGGATGGTCCCCAGGATCAACGCCGCGAACATGGTCCCCATCGAAGCGGCCGTCGAGCGCAGCAGCACCGACGTCATGAAACCGATGGCGGCCACCGCGACGGTCGCGAACCAGGCCAGCCCGAACACGAGGATCGCGTCCTGCCAGAGAGGCACGGCCCGCACACCCGAAGAATCGATCACCTCACCCGAGAGCCGGAATCCCGTCAGGACCGGCGCGCCCCATCCGCGGAAGCCAAAGGCGAGCCCGCCGAAGAGGTAGGCCACGATCCCGCCGAGCAGGACCGTCAGGCCCACCGCGACGCCGAGCGCCGCGAGCTTCGAGGCGAGCACGCGCTGTCTGCCGACGGGGCGCGTCAGCAGCAGCTTGACCGTTCCCTCCGCGAATTCCGAGGACACGATGTCTGCCGCAAAGACGATCGCGAGCAGGTGGAGCAGCAGGTAGCTCGCCGCGCTCGCGAAGCCGCGCGCGAAGAGCGGACCCGAGACGTCCTCCGGGTTGATGTTGCGGTCCAGGTGATACTGCAGCCGCACGATTTCGAACTGCACCCAACGGCGCTGCGTATCCGGAAGGTTTCTGTGGCGAAGCCAGTTGCGCATGCGCGCCACCTGCTCCTGCGACTCGATGCGCCAGTCCTTGCGCGACCCGAAGCGGCGCCGCCCCTCGACCTGCGCGAAGACGATGATACCGATCAACGCTACGAGGATCAGCAGGACGAGCCGGAAGCGCCGCCGCTTCCAGAGCTTCAGGACTTCGTTTTCGACCAGAGGGAGAAAGGACGTCATCTCACACCGTCTCGCCGCCGGTCACGTCCAAGAACACGTCTTCGAGTGTCGAGGCGCGCCGCTCGACGGAAAAGACCTCGATTCCGGCGCCAGCCAGCGCCCGGACGGCGGCCGGAATCGCCTCGGCCGGCGCCGTCACGAGAAGCGAGTCCTCGCCGTCGGGCTCCGCGGTACCGTTGCCGAGCGCGTCGATCACCTCCGCAGCCCGTCCCGCCGGTCGCGCCCGAATCCGAAAGCCCGCGGCCGCCCGCGACACCAACTCGGAGACGGGCCCCGTCGCCAGAGTACGGCCCCGGTGGATGATCGCCACGCGATCGCACATCTGCTCGACCTCGGAAAGCAGGTGGCTCGATACGAAGACCGCGATGCCGCGCTCTCCCGCGAGCGTCCGTACGAGGCGGCGGATCTCCCGGATGCCCGCCGGGTCGAGGCCGTTGGCCGGCTCGTCCAGGATCAGAAGGTCGGGCGCACCGAGAAGGGCCTGCGCCAGCCCCAGCCGCTGCCGCATGCCGAGCGAATACGTCGAGACCTTCTCGTCCAAGCGCTCCTCGAGCGCCACCAGGTCCGCCAGCTCCGGAATGCGCGCGGCGGCGCCGTCGGGCAGCATTCGGGCGAAGTGAAGGAGGTTCTCGCGACCGGTCAGGTAGGAATAGAGGTCCGGGGACTCGACGATGCAGCCCACGCGCGCCATCGCCCGTGAAAAGTCTCGTGCCAGATCGATGCCCCGGATCCGGACGTTCCCCTCGTCGGGGCGGGCCAGGCCCACCAGCATTCGGATCGTCGTGGTCTTGCCGGCGCCATTGGGGCCCAGGAAGCCGAAGACCTCGCCTGCCGAGAGCTCGAAGGAGACGTCGGAGACCGCGACGCGGTCGCCGAAGCGCTTGGTCAGGTGCGACGCCTCGAGAACGGGCTCGGCCACGCGACGAATCTCTCACAACCGGACACCGTCGCGCTCCGCCGTCGAGCCTTTCGTATGATCCGCACGCATGGCGCGCGTCTCTTCCCGATTCTGGCTCTGGCGGCTGCCCGCCTCCGTCGCCGTGCTCGCGAGCCTGCTCTTTGCGACGGGATTCTGGCTCGCGCTGCGAGGCGCCACGGGAAGGCCCCTGGGAGTCGCGCCGCCCCCGCCAGCCGGCAAGGCCCTTCCCGCCGTCCGACCGAGCGGCCGCCTCCTGCTCGTCCTCGGCGATTCGCTCGCGCACGGCACGGGCGACGAGACGGGAAAGGGCTTTGCCACCGACGTCTTCGAGGCCCTGCGGAAGCGTGACGGCGCCGAGATCGCGAACCTGGCCGTCGATGGCGCCGAATCCTCCGAGTTGCGCGATCTTCTGGAGAAGGAAAACGTCCGCCGCCTCGCGGCCTCGGCCGCATGGATCCTCGTGTCCGTCGGCGGCAACGACTTGACGCACGCGGCCCCGGGATTGGAAGGCTCCCCGGCATCCCCTCTCGAAGAGCTCTCCCGCGCCCGCGCCAGCTACGCAGCGAACCTGCGCACGATCCTCGCGACGCTGCGCGAAGCAAACCCTTCGGCACCGATTCGGGTCCTCGGTCTCTACAACCCCTTCGAGGATCGCGCCGGTGCGAGCCGCGTGCCCGCCTCGGTCCTGCGCGGCTGGAACTCCGTCATACAGGAAACGGCGCAGGCGTTTCCCGAGGTTCTCGTCGTTCCGACTTTCGACCTCTTCGAGTACCGGCAGGACCGCCTGGCCCTGGACCACTTCCACCCCAACCGCGCCGGCTACTCCCTGATCGCCGCACGAATCCTTCAGGATCTAGAGTAGCACCACCGCCCGCGCTTGCTCCCGGCCGCATCGCGAAGAGTCTCCCGACCGATGGGAGGGAGGAGGTTCGCGATGCGGGAGCGGAGGTGCGGCGAGGCGAGCCGGCTCGTGGTCGAGGCCGCATCCAACCGAGCCCCGAGCCGGTGGCGTCCCCGCCAGCTCGCTCGCAAGCCGAAGCGCCGGCTTATCGGAAGAGCCGGAAGAACAGCCGCGCCAACCAGACGAGAATCGAGGTCCCGGTGCCCCAGCGGGACAGCCGCGCGGAAAGGGAATTGCGTCCGAAGAGACGGTACGCCGATGTCGCTCCAGCCGCGAGCGTGCCCGCCCAGAATCCGATCGACGCAAAGCGTCGCCGCTTCTCGTCGAACCGAACTCGAAGCTGCTCGGCCTCCCGCGCGAGATCCCGGCGCTCCTCCTGGGCACGGGCTGAGAGAGACGCCAACCGTTGCTCGCGCGCGCTCATCGAGCCCCTTCGCGCAGGCGCGCTTCGATCTCCTCGGCCGACTCCGACGGCGGGTCTGGCCCGTCTCCGTCGCCGGCCTCCTGCCCGGGCGGCTCGCTTTGGCCGACGCCGACGGCCTGGCGAATCGCGTCGAGGTCGCGGTCGATCTCGCGGCGGGTCGCCGGAAACTCGAAGGGCCGCAGGCGCGCGAGTCGCTTCGCCGCGAGAAGGCCGGCGACGCCCGCGACGGCGAGGTCGAGCAGGAGCGTGACGAGGATCCCGAGCACGACGCTGTCGAACAGCTTCGCGAACAACGCTGCGACGAGCGCGGTCAGCAGCAGCCCGGCGATCGACCCGAACAGCAGGGCGACGAGGACGCCGAGCAGACCACCGCGCAAGAGCTCGCCCTTCTCGGAGAGCTCTTCCCGGAAGATGGCCGAGCGCGTGGAAAACAGCCGGCCGGCGGCGGCGCCGATTGCCCAGAGGCGGTCGCGCCAGCGGGGCTCGAAGGTCTCGGGAACGTCCGCGGAAGGCTGGTCCATCACGCCACCGGAATCGGCACGGCCGTGCCGGGCCGCGGGCGGGCGCCGCGCGGCTCGAGCGGAGCGATGCGCACGCCCTCCTGCCGCAGCCGCTCGCAGACCCTCCGCGCGATCGAGGCTGCGCCCGGCGTGTCGCCATGAAGGCAGATCGAGTCGGCGACGATCGACAGTCGCGACCCGTCCGATGCCGTCGCCGTGTGTTCCCGCACGAGAGACACGGCCTGGGCGGCGGCCTCTTCGGGGTCGGTCAGGAGCGCGTCCGGGCGATTGCGAGGAGTCAGCGTCCCGTCGGGGCGATACCGGCGGTCGGCGAACGCCTCCGCGGCGACCGCGAGCCCCGCTTCGCGCCCCGCCTCGAGCAGCATCGAGCCCGCAGCTCCGAGCAGGATCAGGCCGGGATCGAAGCGCCGGACCCCTTCGGCGATCGCGCGCGCCACGTCGGGAAAGTCCGAGCCGCGGTGGTAGAGCGCCCCGTGCGGCTTGACATGTGCCAGACGGCCGCCGCGCGAGCGGACGAAGCCGTCCAAGGCCCCGACCTGATACAGGACCATGTTTTCGATGGCCTCGGGTGCCATTTCCACCGCTACCCTGCCGAAGTTTTCCCGGTCGGGAAAGCCCGGATGGGCGCCCACCCGCACTCCCCGCGCGAGCGCCGCGGCCACCGTCGCGTCCATGGTCGACGGATCCCCCGCGTGGTATCCACAGGCCACGTTCACGGACGTGACATAAGGCAACAGGCCTTCGTCGGCCATTCCCTCGCCGACGTCGGCGTTCAGATCGATGGTCACGGAGGAGAAATAGTACCGCGGAGCCGCAGGGCCTCCGACAGCGAGACGGCCGCAAACCGGACGGTGCGGCCCGGGGCGGCCTGGGCCACCCGGGGCCAATCGGCGGCAATGACCGTCGCCAGCCGCGCATACCCCCCCGTGACGGGCCTGTCGGGACCGAGCAGAATCGGCTGTCCGTCGGGCGGAATCTGAATCGTGCCGAGCGACGTCGCCTCCGGAGGAATCTCCGGTGCCCGCGCGTGGACCGGTCCTCCTTCCAGGCGGATGCCTCGCCGGTCGCTCGTCGAGGAGATGCGAAACGCGGCACCGAGAAATCGCTCGAGCGCCCCCTCCTCGAAGCAGCGCCCGCGGCGCGGCTCGAGGATCACGCGCAGAAGGAGGTCGCTCGTTTTCGGGTCCGGCGGACCGGTGTCTTCCGTGAGGGATCCGGCGTTTCCCGCCCTCCCGTGGATCTCCGCCATCAGAACGTGTCCGGTCTCCAGACGCCGGGTCAGCCCGAGCCGGCCGGGCGGCGGGAATCCCCCTTCCACGCAGAGGTACGCGCGCACGCCATCGCGCGCCGGGCCGAATCGCAGCCGATCGCCGGCCGCAAGGCGTAGCGGCCGCTTGGCCGACGCCGAAACGCCGTTGCGTTCGACCGGCATCGTTGCGCCCGAGACACAGACCGTGGTCTCCGACATCGCTTCGAGCTCCGGGCCGAGCAGGGTCATCTCGAGCGCCCGCGTTGCCGGGGCATTGCCGAGCAGGCCGTTGCCGCGGCGCAAGGCTCCTGCGTCCATCGCTCCGCCCGGCGGGAGTCCGGCCGCGCCTCGGCCGGAGAGCGGTTCTCCCTGGACCGACGTGAAGACGCCGGGCCGGACGATCCGGAACGCCGGCCGGCCCCCGGGAGACGTCGGCGCGACGGCGCCGGCCTGAGCCTGTTCCCCCTCGAGGACGGAGAACCGCGCCAGGGCGATCGGCTCGAAGCGCACGCGGTCGCCCGCCCTCAGAAGCGCCGGCGGCTCGGCGTCCTCGTCGAAGAGGCGAACGGGCGACCGGCCGATCAGGTTCCATCCGCCTGGGGTCGCTGCGGGATAGACGCCTGTGTAGGGCCCGCCGATCGCGACCGATCCCGGGGGGACGCGCGGCCTCGGTGTAACCAGGCGCGGCGCGTGCAGGACGGGATCGAGGCCCGTCAGGTACGCGAAGCCGGGCGCGAATCCGAGAAATGCCGCCGTGTACTCGCCGTCGGCGTGGCGGCGCGCGAGCTCTTCCGGCGCGAGACCCGCGCGTGACGCGAGCTCCGGCAGGTCCGGTCCCATCTCCCCGCCGTAGAGCACCGGAATCGAAACGACGCGTCCGGGGGGCGAGGGCGCCGGCGACACGCTCCGGGCGGCAACTTCGTGCCGCAACGTTTCGCGCCCGAGCGCCGCGGGATCGAAGAAGAGCGCCAGCGTCCTCGCGCCGGGCACGGCGTCGCACAGGCCTTCCCGCGGCGCCGAAAGCATCTGCTCGCCCAGCGCGACCGCGGCGCGGTTTGCGTCGGTCTCCGTCGCGTCCGGGTACTCGACGACGGCCGCGCCCTCGGCCACGTCGTACAACTCGAGGTTCATGGAACCAGGCCCCGTGCCCGCGCCGTGAGGAAATAGACGGGCACTCCACCGGCGACGAGCACGTAGCCGGGCCATGTGGTGCGCGGGTTGCCGGCGAGCAGGATCAGGATGAGAGCGATCCCCGCGGCGGCGTAGGCGAGCGGCAGCCAGGGATACCCCGGCGCTCGGAACGGGCGGGGCAGATCGGGTCGCTTGCGGCGCAGCACGATCACGGCGGTCACGAGGAGGACGAAGAAGAGCAGATCCACGGAGATGACGTACTTCAACAGGTCGCTGTAGCTGCCCGACAGCACGAGCAGGCAGGCCCACGCGGCCTGCGCCCAGAGTGCGTTTCCCGGAACGGCCGCGGCATTGACCCGTTCGAGTCCCCGGAGAAAGAGACCGTCACGCGCCATCGCGAAGGAAACCCGCGCTCCGGAGAGCACGAGCCCGTTCACGCAGCCGAAGGTCGAGACCATGATCGCCGCCGCCACCACGCCCGCCGCGGCGGGCCCGAAGAGAGAGGTGGCGACGGCCGTGGCGACGCGGTCCTCGGGTGCATGCTGGATGCCCGAGAGGGGCATCACGTTCAGGTAGGCCAGGTTGGCGAGGACGTAGAGCGCCGTCACGACCGCACAGCCGGCCAGCAGCGCCCGCGGCAGCGTCCGCCCCGGTTCCTTCACCTCTTCCCCGGCGAAGGTCACGTTGTTCCAGGCCGACTGGGAGAAGAGTGGCCCGACCATGGCGGTCCCGAGAGCCGCGGCGAGCGCGATTCCAGCCAGGGGTTGACCGGAGGCAGACGCCGCGGCAAAAAACCCCGGGGCGGACAGCGCCGCCTGCCCGCTGCCGCCAAGCACGAGGCCCGCGGCCGTCAGGGCGAGAAGCGCCACGAACTTGGCCGCCGTGAAGACGTTCTGCGTCCGCGTCCCCGCCTTCAGGCCCGTCGCGTTGGATGCCGTCAGCACCAGGATCACTGCGATCGCCACGGCCTGAACGGCCGAAACGGAGACGGGCCCGGCGGACAGGAGCCTGCGGGACCCCGAGACTCCGGGCCAAAGGACTCCCAGATATTTTGCGAAGGCCACGGCCACCGCCGCGATGGTCCCCGTCTGAACGACGAGAAAGAGTGTCCAGCCGAACAGGAACCCGGCAAGCGGGCCATACGCCTCACGGAAGAAGACGTACTGTCCGCCGGCGCGCGGCAGCATCGCGGCGAGCTCGGCACAGCAGAGCGCGGCGGCCATCGTGAGCGTCCCGGCGATCGCCCAGGCCGCGAGCAGCCACCCGGGAGAACCCAGGACGCGCGCGCTCTCGGCGGAGACGATGAAGATGCCCGAGCCGATCATCGACCCGACGACCAGAGCGGTCGCATCGAGCGCACCGATGCCCCGGGACAGACCGCCGGCGCGTTGCACCGCCGACGTCAACGGTTTGGCGGCGGCGAAATGCGCCGTTCGCGCAGCTTCTTCTCGATCACCCGCAGGCCTCGCAGGGTCGCCAGCGCGAGCAGCGTGACCCCGACCGCCAGGGGAAACTGCTCGAGCCCCACGGTCGCGCCGATCGCGGCAACGAACAAGAGCGAGGCCGCCGTCGTGAGACCCTCGATCTGATCGCTGTCGGGATGACGGATGATGGATCCCGCGCCGAGGAAACCGACCGCCATGACGACGGCGGTGATCACCGGAACGGGATCGGCGCGAACGAGCGGAGAAATCGGCGGGACGAGGAAGCGCCGCAGCAGAACGTCGACCAGGCCGACCAGCAGGGCCGAGGCGCCGGCCACGAGCATGTGCGTGCGAAGGCCCGCGGGGCGGTGCGCGAGCTCCCGCTCGAGGCCGAGCAGGGAGCCCAGAACCATGGCCAGGGCGACCTCGCCAAGAACCGTCGCCTGCGCGAGCCAGTTCACCAGGCCGCCTACCCGCGAAGCCGGCGCCACCAGCTTCGGCGGCGCCGCCGCCTCCGCCGGGCGGTCTCGGTAGCGGAAGCGAGCAGGGCGAGCGCTCCGGCGCCCATGCCCAGAAGGATCCAGGCCGACCGCGTCGCCGGACCGGGCGGCGAAGGAATCCGCTCCTTCTCCCACTCCGACGCGGCGCGCCGGCGCTCGAGTTCGAGCTTCAGGCTCTCCTCGCCGCGGCGCATCGCCCAGCGGTGGTTCGCCTCGAGCGCCGGCCGGAAAATGGGGGCGAGCAGGCGAAGCAGCGGCTTTCGCGCCTCGACGTTCCAGTCGAAGGTGACCCCGACCCAGGCTCCCGCCGGCTCGAAGCTCCAGCTTCCCCGCCCCCTCACGTCGCCTTCCGCCTCGAAGGCGATCCCGTCCACACCGCGCGCCTCCGTGACCCGAAGGGTCCAGTCGAGCGTGTAAGGAAGCCATCCGCGCGTGCGCACGCGCACCACGCGCCCGACCCCGTCCTGCGCGCCGGGGGAAGTCACTTCGGCCTCCCGACACGCCGATGGCCACCAGCGGGGAAGGTCGGCCGGATCGCCGAGCGCGTCGGAGACCTCCTGCGGCGTGCCGGGAACGAGCCAGCGTGTCACCAGGTGATAGTCGTGGATGCCCATTTTCCCGCTCTGAGGGGGCGAAGCTTATCGCGTCAGGAACGCGGCCCCGCGGCGCCCGCGGAGACGGTTGCGCCGCGGAACTTCTCCGGATCATGTGCGTAACTAGTTGGCAGGTAGTCCCTCCGAGGCCGCCGGGGGACCGGAGAGAGGAACCGGAATGCGCAAACTCTTCAAGACTCTGCTTCTCCTCGCAGTCCTCGTGGCGGCGGCGGCCGGAGTGTACGCCTGGGCCCGCGCCGGAAAGAGCGACAAGGATGGACCCAAGATGGTGACGGCCGAAAAGGGATCCGTCACCGAAAAGGCGATCGCCGTGGGCCAGATCCAGCCCCGACAGAAATTCTCGGTCAAGTCGAAAATCTCCGGCATCGTGCGGCGGTGCCTCGTCCAGGTCGGAGACCGGGTCACGCCCGGTCAGACGCTCTTCGAGATCGCCCCGGACCCCACGCCCCAGGAGCTGACCGACGTCGATCGTCAGCTGGATTCGGCGCACGCCTCCTTCCAGCGCGCGAAGGCGGACTACGAGCGCGCCGTCGAGCTCTCCAAGACCGGTGTTCTTCCGACCTCCGACCTCGACTCCAAACGCGAGGCCTTCGAGCTCGCCAAGATCGCGGTGGCGCGCGCCGAGCAGGATCGCGACTTGACTCGAAAGGGGCGCATCGACACGGCCGACATCACGATCGAATCCAACATCAAGGCTCCGGCGTCCGGCACCATCCTGACGCGGGCCGTCAACCCCGGCGATCCCATCACGCCGCTGACCTCCTATCAGCCGGGCACGGAACTCGCGACGATCGCGGACATGACCGATCTCATCTTCAAGGGGACCGTTGATGAGATCGACGTCGGCAAGCTCCGGGTCGGGTTGCCCGCGCGGATCAAGGTGGGCGCCCTTCCGACCGACGTGGTCACGGGCCGCGTCTCGCGGATCGCGCCCCAGGCCCAGCAGAAGGACGGGGCGACGCTCTTCGACGTCGAGATCGAGCTCGACCCGAACACGAAGGTTAGCCTCCGAGCCGGCTACTCGGCCAACGCCGACCTGATCATTCGCGAGAAGAAGGACGTGCTGACGGTTCCCGAGCGGGTGGTCATCTTCGAGGACGGCGGAAAGAAGACGTTCGTGGAGCTGCCGGCCGCACAGCCCAAGGATCCCCCCAAGAAGACGGAAATCAAGCTCGGGATCTCCGATGGCCTGACCGCCGAGGTCGTCGCGGGACTGCAGCCGGGCGCCAAGGTGCTCGAGCGGCCGCCCAAGAAGATCACGTCCGCGGTCGACTGAGGCTGCGCCGATGCTGTCGCTGAAGGACGCCGTGCGCCAGATGTGGCGCGACCTGCGCAGCCAGAAGCTGCGCACGGCGCTGACCGTCTTCGGCATCGTCTGGGGTACCGTCGCGGTCACGCTGCTGCTCGCCTTCGGCAAGGGGCTGCAGCGGCAGATCACGATCAACGCGGCCGGCATCGGCGACCAGATCTGCATCGTGTGGCCCGGCCTGACCTCCGTTCCCTTCCAGGGGCTCGGCAAGGGCCGGCGCATTCGCTTGAACGAAGACGATGTCGAGGCGATCCGGCGGGAGGCGCGGGGTCTGAACGCCATCTCGAGCGAGTACTCGCAGAACCTGAAACTCGTCTACGGGTCGAAGACCGTCGCGGTCGACGTGTCGGGCGTATCGCCCGAGTTTGGCCCGATGCGAAATCTGAATCCCCATGCCGGCGGCCGTTTCTTGAACCCCAACGACGTCTCGGCGTCGCGGCGGGTCCTCTTCGTCGGGAACAAGCTCGCCGACGACGTGTTCGGGAAGACCGATGCCGTGGGAAAGACGGTTCTCCTCGGCGGATCGCCCTTTCTCATCGTCGGCGTGCTCGAGAAGAAGATTCAACAGTCGAGCTACAGCGGGCGCGACAACGGAAAGGCCTTCATGCCGGGCTCGACGTTCCGCGCCCTGACCGGCGAAAAGTGGGTGGAGAACCTGATCTATCAGCCCGTGATCCCGAGCGAGAGCAAGCAGGTCACGGCGAGCGTCCGCGAGATCCTGAGCCATCGCCTCCGATTCGATCCGGACGACAAGGAAGCGCTCTCGGTCTGGGACACCACGGAGGAGTTCGCCTTCTTCGAGATCTTCTTCCTCTCGTTCCGCCTGTTCCTCGGCATCATCGGGTCCTTCACGCTGATCGTCGGCGGAATCGGCGTGTCCAACATCATGAACGTCGTCGTCGAGGAGCGGACGCGGGAGGTCGGGATCAAGATGGCCCTGGGCGCCCGAACCCGCGCCATCCTCAACCAGTTCCTGATGGAGACGCTGCTCATCACCGCGCTTGGAGGCATCATCGGGTTCGGGATCTCCTTTGCGCTCTGCGCGGTCTTTCCCAAGTTCGGCGTGACGGAATACGTCGGCGACCCGACCGTCTCGTTCGGCGTGGCTGCGGTGACGGCCGCGATCCTCGGGCTGACGGGCCTGACGGCCGGCTATTTCCCCGCAAAGGAGGCCTCGCGGCTGGATCCGGTCGTCGCGATGAAGCTATGACGCGCCACGACCTGACGCTCGTTCTGAGGCTCTTCTTCCTCTCGGCGCGCCTGCAGAAGAAGCGCGCGAGCCTGACGATCGCGTCCCTCGCCTGGGGCACGGTGACGATCCTGCTGCTGCTCGCTTTCGGCGAGGGCTTGAAGCGGCAGATGGCGTCGAACGAGCAGGCCATGGGCTCCAACCTCGCCATCCTCTGGCCCGGAGAAACCTCGAAGCCCTACAAGGGACTCGCGGAAGGCCGTCCGATCCGCCCCCGACTGGACGACGTCGAGTACCTGCGCGCCCGGATGCCCGATCTGGACGCCGTCTGGGGAGAGCTCCGATCCTTTCGGACGGCCTTCACCTACGGGCGCAAGACCGTCAACGCGCAGCTGGTCGGCACGAGCCCCGACTACGGCGACCGCCGAAAGCACTTTCCCAGACCGGGCGGGCGGTTCTTGAACCCGGACGATCTGGCGGAAAAGCGCCGCGTTGTGTTCCTCGGAAACGAACTCGCCAAGGACCTCTTCGGCGCGGAGGAGCCGGTCGGCAAGGCGATCTCGATCAACAACTCTCCTTTCACCGTCATCGGCGTCATGCAGCGCAAGCGCCAGTCGTCCTCTTATGGAGGCCCCGACGCCCAGCACGGGGTCATTCCCGAGACGACCTTTAAGGCCTTGATGGGCCGGGACCGGCTGGAGGTCCTCGTGATCCGGGTCAAGGAGCCAGAGGACATGGACGGCGCACTCGTGCGCTTGAACCAGGTCTTGGGGCCGCGTCTGGGCTTCGACCCGGAGGACACCCGGGTTTTCGGGGTCTGGAACACGGTCGAAGGCCAGAAGATGAACGCGAAGATCATGCTCGGCCTCGAGCTCTTCTTCGGAATCATCGGCGGGCTGACCCTCATCATCGGGGGCGTCGGGGTGGCCAACATCATGTACGCGGTCGTCAAGGAGCGCACCAAGGAGATCGGCGTAAAAATGGCGATGGGCGCGCGCCGGCGTTGGATCACCGGCCCATTCATCCTGGAGGGCGTCGTCTACACGCTCCTGGGAGGGCTCTTCGGGGCGCTGATCTCAATCGTCATCGTCACGCTTCTCGGCCTGATCCCCTCGGAGGGCAACGACGTGTTGGAGTTCCTCGGCAAGCCGACTCTGTCCTGGTCCATCGGAGCCGCGACCGTCGCGATCCTGGGAACCGCGGGCCTTCTGGCCGGCTACTTTCCCGCGCGGCGCGCGGCCTCGATCGACCCGGCGACGACGCTGCGGTATGAGTAAGTCGGTCATGGACGCCAAACGCGCGGCCTCCAACGGCCACGTCATCGAGATGGCGGGGATCCGCAAGATCTACGACACCGGCAAGGTCAAGGTCGAGGCGCTGAAGGGAATCGATCTGGCCGTCTCGGCCGGGCAGTTCGTAGCGGTGGTCGGTCCCTCCGGCTCCGGGAAGTCCACGCTCATGAATCTCATCGGTTGCCTCGACACGCCGAGCGACGGAACCTACCGGCTCGCCGGCGAGGACGTGTCCGGTCTCTCGCGCGATCAGCTCGCCGACATTCGCAACCGCCGGGTCGGGTTCGTCTTCCAGAACTTCAACCTGCTGCCCCAGATCTCGGCCTTCGAGAACGTCGAGATGCCGATGCTCTTCGGCGGGATCGCGCCCAAGAGGCGTCGGGAACGGGTCGAGGAGCTGCTGGCGAAGGTCGGCCTCGCGGATCGGATGGAGCACAAGCCGACCGAGCTCTCCGGCGGCCAGATGCAGCGCGTCGCCATCGCGCGCGCGCTGGCCAT
Source organism: uncultured Acidobacteriota bacterium (assembly GCA_963801275.1). GTDB lineage: Bacteria > Acidobacteriota > Thermoanaerobaculia > UBA5066 > Gp7-AA6 > DATBFU01. Next base: position 2,200,585 of record CAWDEF010000001.1, read on the forward strand.
GGACCCGGACATCCTTCTCGCCGACGAGCCCACGGGCAATCTGGATACTTCCTCCGGCACCGACGTCATGGGCCTCTTCACGGAGCTCTGGCAGCAGGGACGCACCCTCGTCGTCATCACGCACGACATGACGCTCGCCCGCCGCGCCGGCCGCGTGGTGGAGGTGCGGGACGGAAGGATCCTGCGCGACGCCTCCTCCGACCCGGCCTGATTCAGTCTCGGGAGCGCCCGAGGCCGAGCGCCCCGAGAGCTCCGAGTGCGAGAACGACTGCGGCGATGCCGGCCACGGCGAGCCGGCCGCGATTGGTCAGCGCCGAGACCGGGATCCAGAGAACCGCGAGGCTTCCGGCAACCCACAGAGCGTCGAGGACGACCGCCGCTGCCGCCCCGGAGACGGAAACGTCCGGTCGCCTGGCCAGCCGCAGGACCCCTGCGCCGAAGGCGGCGAGCAGCAGGCCCGTCCCGAAGACCCCGGCGGTCGTGGCGATCCCGACGAACGCCGCCACGGTCCGCCCTTCCAGGAGAAACAGAGCCGCGCAGGTCAGAGAGAAGATCGCGTTCGCGCGGAGGGTCCGCCGGAGAAGACGGGAAGAACTCCGCTTCAAGGCGACCCTCCGGAGCTGCCGCCATAGACGTTCGCTGGCTTCGTGTCGGAGGGGGGTGGCAGGGACGGGTCGGGCGTGAGACCGGACGGATCAAACCCGTCGAAAACAGTCTCCCCGACCCGAATCCGGTGGACGTAACGATCCGTCGGCCGAGCCTCCTCGGCCCGACCGATCGCCACGACCTGAGTGGCCGGCAGCCAGACGCCCTGCACCTCCCTGTAGTCGTCGAAGTGAATCGTGCCGATTCCCCGCGCTCGAAACAGAGGCCGGAAAGCGAAAGGGGAAAAGCGCTCTGCGTCTCGCAGGGTGTAGGTCGCCTTCTCGATACGCCGGGTCTCCGGATCGATCCAGAGCTCGTATTGATCATGGGTGGCATGCGGCTCGAAGCGGGACCACGTGACCAGGACCCGGTCGTATCTCCGGCCGAAAAGCTCGGCGGAGCCAAGATCGGCGACCCGGTCCGCGGCCAGGAGGCGGAATGGCAGCTCGTCGAAGTACTGGAGCGCCGGAAGATAGAACTCGATCGCACGCTCGGAGGCGAAACGGACACGATCAGATCCCGCCGGGATCCGATAACTCCTCCAGCTCTGAATGCCCCAGACCTCGCCGGCGCCCGGTCCGTCGAGAAGCTCCACCTGCGAGGTGAACGTTCCGAGCAGCCTCCGGACCCGAAACCTCTGCCGAGAGGCCGGCCACCAGGGCGACCCGGAAGGCCACTCGTCGACTTCCACGGCCTCCATGACCCGAAAACGCGACCAGGCTGCCAGGCCCTGTCGCATGGCGGCCTCGCGAAGCAGCGCCCGGCCCCGCGCCTGGGCCCGATTCCCCGGTGAGGCCGACTCGCCGAGGTCCGCCCAACCCAGGGAGCCGTAGCCGAGCAGCGCGAGGACGAGCAGGCAGAACAGACCCGCCAGGCCCCCGAGGAAGAAGCGAAGGGGCTTACCCATGACTTTATATACGTATATTTTATACTATATGTTATTAAAGTTAACGAAACCGCTATCCTCACCCATGGGATGTCTCGCCGTTCCTACCGTCAGTTCTGCTCGCTCGCCTCGGCTCTGGACCGCGTCGGGGAGCGCTGGACTCTACTGATCCTCCGGCAATTGCTCACCGGACCGAAGCGCTTCTCCAATCTTCTGGAAGACCTGCCGGGAATCGGTACGAATCTGCTGGCCTTGCGCCTGCGCCAGCTCGAACAGGACGGCCTGGTGCGGCGCGGGCAGCTTCCGAAGCCCGCCTCGGCAGCGGTTTACGAGCTGACCGCGGTCGGACAGGGGCTCGACCCGGCCCTCACGGCCCTGGCGCGCTGGGGCTCGCGGTTTCTGGCGCCGCCGACCCGGGGAATCGCCATCCGGCCGGAGTGGCTGCTGGTCGCCATGAAAGCGGCGGCGCGCCCGGAGGCGCTGGGAGGACGCCCCCGGACGTTTCAATACGACATCGATGGCCAGCTCTTCCATCTGCGCCTTTCGAAGGCCGGTGTTTCGGCGCACCAGGGTTCCGCCGAGCGGCCCGACTTCATCGCCCGAATGTCTCTGTCGGTTTTCGTGGCGATTGCGCGGCGTGAGCTCGACCCTGTGGACGCGCTGCACCGAAACGCCGTTCGGCTCGAGGGAAGCGAAGAGGCGTACCGGATCTCCGCAAAGGTCTTCGACCGCGGCGAGGAAGCCTCGAAGCCCGCCAAAGAGCGCCCGCGCCGGAGGGCGGCGGCCGGCAGCCACACGCGTCGGAGAGCTTCCCGGTGAACGCCTCCTCTGCGCTCGCCGACCGGAGCGGTCCCCGAGCGCGTCGAGACCGGCTCAGAGCTGAAACGCGTAGGAGAGCTTCAGAAAAAACTGCCGGTTGATGGGCGTCAGCTGGTAGGCGTTCGGCGCGGCGGGAAAGATCTCCCCCTCCGGCACGAGCGCGCGGTTGTCTCCGTAGCCGACGTAGGCCACGGTCTGCCAGTTCAACTTGTAGGCGAGCAGGACCGAGGCGTTCCACTCTCCTTCCCGCGCTGGCACGGGAAAGGTGTAGAGCGTCGGGTCGCGTGTCGTCTCGACCCATTGCCCGATCGCCCGCAGGAAGAGGCGGGAGTTGAAGACGTAGGTCGCCTTCAAGCGCGCGACGGTTGCCGTGAAGAGGCGCCCTTCGGTGCCATCGGGCGCGAGCTCGTCGAGCCAGCTGCGCTCGAGGATGAAGAGCAGCTCCAGGTGATCGCTCGGCCGAGACAACAGGGTCAGCGTCAGATCGAGGCCCCTGCCTTCCCGCGCGTTGGCATAGTCGATCTGCTGGCCGACGTTGCCCTCAAGGCGGACGCGCGTGAGCAGCCGCCCCGGATCGACCTGGATCGACATCACCCCGTAGGTGGCCTGCAGCAGCTTCTCTCCGACTCGCGCGGTGTCGATGTTGGCGCCGACGAAGCCCGCGAGGTTGCGCCGACCCTGGAAGTCGAGGCCCGGATAGATTCGCCGGAAGAGCAGGTTGCCCTGCCGGTCCTCGCTGTAACTCTCCCCGACCCTCGGCTGCAGGTAGTTGAAAAGGCCGCTGCCGGGAAAGAAGGGCCGGCCCAGCTCCGCGAACCCTTCCTGGTAGCCCACCTGGGGCACGTAGCCGTCGTCGGCGCGGAATCCGTCGGAGAAGTCCAGGTACCCGGCGCGGGCAAAGAGGGTGCTCGTCGTGTGCCGCCACTCGACGTTCAAGCCGTGGCCGGACAAGTGCCGACCCGTCCAGTCCGGAAAGAGGTCGGGGCGGTCGGGCGTCAGCGTCTCGCTGTAGAGAAATTGCCCCGTAATGCGATCGTCGCTGCCGACCGACCACTGAAAGTCCGGGCCCAGCAACCGGTTGTAGCCGCCTCCCGAGATCTCACGGTCGGTCAGAAGCAGACCGGCGAACGACTGCCCCAGGTTGTGGCGCAGGCGACCGATGGCCACGAAGGAGCGATAGTCCTGCGGAACGAACAGCGAGAACTGCGGCCCCGGAACGGTCACGAGGCCTCCGCCACGATCCTCGGCCACAAGGACGCTGTACGTCGAAGCGTCGATCTTCCCGGTCCCCCGCAGGCCCCAGGCGGGCGACGTGATGGTGCGCGTGTAGACCGCCTGGATCGGCGTGTCGAAGAGATCCACCCCCTCGAGAAAAAACGGTCGCTTCTCGGGATAGAAGAGGGCGAAGCGCTGGTTGACGGAGATCTGGGCGACGTCCGACTCGACCTGAGAGAAGTCGGGGTTGATCGTGGCGTCGACCGCCGTGTCGGGATTGGGCGTCCACTTGATGTCGCCCCCCCCGTCGGGCTCGATCGGTTGATTGAAGAAGGAGGCGGAGGGATCCGCGGGATCCCGGGACTCGCCGACTTCCTTGGCCGAGACGTAGGGCGCAATGACCCAGTGCCCGCTCGAGGGCAGGTCGTCGAGTCCGGTCAGCTCCCGGGAGAAGCAGATCAAGCAGTTGGAGCCGCGCGGCTGCGGGCTCGAGTAGATGGCGTACCGATACTCGCGCGGATAGTTCCTCCAGATGAGGATCCCCCAGGTCTGGGGTTTCCCGTGCGCGTAGCGAAGCGACGACATCGGGATCCGCATCTCCGCGGTCCAGCCGGTCGGACCGATCTGCGCGGCCGTGTCGTAGAAGAAGTCGGGAGAAAAGTCCTCGTTTCCGTTGGCGTCGTTGAACATGGCATCGGCCTGGATGCCGCGGGGGTTGACCCGGAATTCCATGGCCGAGCGGCGGTCGTTTCGCGTGTCGAGGAAGACGGCGACATTGTCGTCGGTGCCGATGACCTGGTCCCGCTCGACATAGGGAGCGCGGATCTGCAAGGGGTCGGGGTCCTGGCACTCGAGCCCGATGTAGAAGTAGCGGTCGTCGTAGGCGAGCCGCGCTAGGGTGCGAACCCTTGGCGGAACATTGTCGCCCGGACTGGTCTCGTAGAACGTGTCGAGAACCGCGGCATCCTTCCAGGCAGGCTCGGAGAGCCTCCCGTCGATCTGGATCGCGGAGGTCGCCCGGGAGACGCGCAGGGCCGGGCCGGGCGTGGGCACCGGCGTGGGGGTCGCCCCGGGCGGGGCCTGGGCCTGCGCGATCCCGGCCGTCAGGAAAAGGGCGAGACGCGCGCATGCCCGTCGCACACCAGGTTCTACGTTCCGGCGGGCCGGAGGTTCGCGGCCGTCCCTTTCGATATCACCGGAAGTCGTGGCTCGGAAGGGCTTGCCGGGGGTCGAACGCGCCGGGGGCCTCCGGGGAGACCGAATCGAGACTCCAGAATCTCTCCGCCCGAACCGAAAGGGAGCCATCCTGCTTCTGGAGTCTTCCCTCGACCACGAGCGCGGCCGAGCCCACGATCAAGGCACGCTGCTCGCGAAAGAGATCCGGCCGCACGATCGCCTGGCAGAGCCCCGTCTCATCCTCGAGCGTCAGGAAGACGAACCCCTTGGCGGTTCCGGGACGCTGCCGCACGATGACGGCTCCCGCCGTCTGCACGCGCCGGCCGTCGGGAACCTTCGCGAGATCTCCCGCCGAGAGGATTCCGAGCGCCGAAAGCCGCAGGCGCCAGTGCTCCATCCGGTGCGGCCCCGTCGTCAGCTGCGCCGTCCGGTAGTCGGAGAGCGTCTCTTCCTCGGGCGTCATCTCTTGCAGAGGCGAGGCGTCGTCACACGGGAGCTGCGCAAAGAGCGGCCCCGCCGGGCGCGCGACCTTCGCGACCTGCCAGAGCGCCGCCCGGCGGCCGCGCCCGAAGCCCGAGAACGCTCCCGCGTCGGCGAGAAGCGTGAGCTCGTCCGGACGCAACACGCACCGCCGCGCTAGATCCTCCGCGCTTGCCAGGGGCGCCCTCCCCTGCTCCTCCTCGATGCGCCGGCCGGTCGCCTCCCGCAGCCCCTGCACGAACCGGAGTCCCAGCCGCACCGCGCCCTCTTCCCACCGACATTTCCATCCCGAGCGCAGGACGTCGATCGGCCGCACCTCGACCCCGTGGCGCTGCGCGTCCTTGACGAGGGTGGCCGGGTGGTAGAAGCCCATCGGCCAGCAGTTCAGGAGCGCCGCGAGAAACTCCGCCGGGTGGTGGGCCTTCAGATACACGCTCGCGTAGGCGATCAGCGCGAAGCTCGCCGCGTGCGACTCGGGAAAGCCGTAGAGCGCGAAAGACGTGATGGACTTGACGATCTGGTCGCGCGCCGCGGCGCCGATGCCGCGCGCCTCCATTCCAACACGCAGGCGAGCTTCGATTGCCGCCATCCGCTCGACCGACCTCTTGAATCCCATGGCGCGCCGCAGCTCTTCCGCCTCCCCTCCCGTGAAACCTGCAGCCACCATGGCGATGCGCAGCAGCTGCTCCTGGAAGAGCGGCACACCGAGCGTGCGCGCCAGGATCGGTTCGAGGCACGGGTCCGGGTACTCGACCGGCGCGCGGCCCTGCCGCCGGTCGAAGAAGGGGTGCACCATGCCGCCCACGATGGGCCCGGGCCGGATGATCGCGACCTGGATGACGATGTCGTAAAACGTCCTGGGAGCGTTGCGCGGAAGCGACGCCATCTGCGCGCGGCTCTCGACCTGGAAGCAGCCGACCGTGTCGGCCTCGTTCAGCATCCGGTAGACGCCGGGATCATCCGCCGGCAGGTGCGCGAGATCGACTTCCGTCTTCTCGTGCTCGCGGATCATCGGGATCGCCTCCTCGAGCGCCGCGAGCATGCCGAGACCGAGCAGGTCCACCTTGACGATGCCGAGGTCGGCGCAATCGTCCTTGTCCCACTGAACGACGACGCGCCCCGGCATCGCCGCCGGCTCCAGCGGCACGACCTCGTCGAGCCGCCCCGCCGCCACGACCATGCCGCCCGAGTGCTGCCCGAGGTGGCGCGGCAGGTTCTGGATCGCGAGGAAGAGACGCAGAAAGTGGCGCGAGCGCGCGTCCTCCGGATCGAGCCCCGCGGCCGAAAGCTCCCGGCCGAACTCCTCGATCGGTTCTTTGATCTCGCCGAAGTTCCAGCCCGCCAGATGCTTGGAGAGCCGGTCCACCTGCTCGGGCGAGTACCCCAGAGCCTTGCCTGCCTCGCGCGCCGAGGAGCGATCGCGATAGGTGATGACGTTGGCCGTCATGCCGGCACCGTGCGGCCCGTATTTCTCGTACACGTGCTGGATGACCTTTTCGCGCTGGTCGCCCGAGGGCAGATCGAGGTCGATGTCCGGCCACTCGCCCCGCTCTTCCGAGAGGAAACGCTCGAAGAGCAAATCCATCTTCACCGGATCGACCGCGGTGATCGAGAGCGCGTAGCAGACGGCGCTGTTGGCCGCGGAGCCGCGCCCTTGCACGAGGATCTTCTGCTCCCGACAGAACCGGACGATGTCCCAGACGATCAGGAAGTAGCCCGGCAGATCGAGCTTCTCGATCATCGCGAGCTCCTTCTCGATCTGTGCCTGGGCACGCGCCGTCAGCGGGCGAAAGCGCGTGCGGGCACCGTTCCAGGTGATCGTGCGCAGATACGAGGCTGGCGTCTCGCCCGGCGGCAACGGAAAATCGGGGAAGCGGTATCCCAGGTCCGCCAGCGTGAAGTCGAGCCGCTGCGAGAGGTTCCAGGCGCCGTCGAGCGCCTCGGGCAGGTCGGCGAAGAGCTCCGCCATCGCCCGCGCGTCCTTGATGTGCCGCTCGCGCTGGGCCTCGAGCAGCTTGCCCGCCTCGTCGAGCGTGACGTGGTTGCGGATCGACGTCAGGACGTCGTGGAGATCCTTGTCCTTCGCGCGAGCGTATCGGACCCCGTTGGTGGCGGCGAGCGGAAGTCGCATGCGCCGCGCCAGATCCACGAATGCCTGATTGCGGTGCTCCTCCGCGCGCAGGCGGTGGCGCTCGAGCTCGACCGAGAGGCGGCCCGGGAAGACCGCGGCAAGCTGCTCGAGAATCCGCCGGGCCCCTGCGGCGCCCTCCGATACGAGCGTGCGGGCGACGGGCCCCTCGCCGCCGCCCGTCAGACACCAGAGCCCCTCCGCGTGAGCGGCGACCTGCTCCAGGGTGACGGATGTCTCACCCTTCGGCTTTCCGAGCGCGCCGGAAGTGATCAGGCGGCAGAGGTTCTTGTAGCCGGTCCGGTTTTCGACGAGAAGGGTGAGACGCGGAAGAGGCGCCCCTCCCCCTCTCCCCCCACCGGGGGGAGAGGGCGGGGTGAGGGGGGCATCGAGTGTGAAAGGGATCTTTTCGCGCGGGTTCTTTCGTGATTTCCCCTCACCCCGACCCTCTCCCGCCGGGAGAGGGGGATGGAGCGCGATCTCCGCTCCCACGAGCGCCTTGACGCCCGCTTCTCTCGCCGCCTTGTAGAAGCGCGGCGCGCCGTAGACGCCGTTTCGGTCCACGAGCGCGACGGCGGGCAGATTCAGGGCCGCGGCCCGCTCGACCAGATCCTCGGGCAGCGATGCGCCGTCGAGAAACGAGAAGGCCGAGGCGGCGCGCAGCTCGGCGTAGGGACGGGGCGCGGATCGCGACGCGGGCGGCTTCCAGCTTCGCTGCCGGAGCCTTTCCTTGCGCGTCCCGGCGGCGACGATCCGCGAGAGCGGATCCTCCATGTGGCCGGACATTCCGCAACTGCGGTTGCCGGCGCCGAGATCCCTCGCCGGCGGCATCCCGGGAGGGTTGTCGGATGGGCGCGATCGCTTGTCCGCCACACCCGGAATCTAGGCGTAAATCAGGCGTAAGTCAATCGGGCTGCCCGCCCCCGCCGTGGCGCTTAGGCCTAGGACGTCAGGCCGAAACGCTCGTGCAGGACGCAGGCGGAGAGGATTCTCGGTGAGACAGCCGGCCGGTCGCCCGGGTGAGGGCGTCCCGAGAGACGGCGCCCCGAGGCGAGAAGATGCCGACGATTCCGCACATCCCGATCGGCTCTCCTAGTCCAGGAATCCCCTGCGCACGGCGTGGATGAAGTCGGTGTAGGCAGGGGCGAAACCGGCCGCGCGAAGATCCGAGGCGATCTGGCCGCGGTGATATGTCGCGTGCATCACGGTGTGCATCAGGATGTCGCCTTCGCGGCTCTCCCAGGGCTCGCCCTTGCTGTTGACGTAGGCCACGCGGCGCGAAAGCGCCTCTTCCGTGAGGCCGTCGAGACGCTCACGCCAGGCGGAGGCAAGCCTCTCCGCTTCCCGCCCGCAGTCCGGCAGCGTCAGCCCCGGCCAGACCTCGAGCGGCTTCGGCTCGCCTTTCAAGCGCGACAGCCACAGCCAGCCGGCGCCCAGAACGTGGGCCATCCGGCCGAGTGCGGCTGCCGGCAACCCGCCAGAGGCCTTCAGACTCTCCAAAGTCTCGCGGTTGGCCCAGCGGTCGTAGACAAAGAGCCGCCGGTATTGCTCAACCGCGTCCACACGCGGAGTTTTTCACAACGCGGCCCGAGAATCGGAGAATCAGGCACGGCAGCCAGATCCACAGGAGCTCCGTGCCGAGGATCGCCAGGGCGCGCCCCCCCGAGAGACCCGACACGCCGATCGGCGAAACCCGGATGGGTCGCCACGGAAGAAAGACGCGGCGGGCGTCGAAGGGCCAGAAGAGAGCGATACCCCGTCCTCCGTCGGTCATCGCGTCGAGCAAACCGTGGGAGGCGCCGCAGAGAAAGAGGAACGCGAAGACGGCCGGCCGGGCCGCGTGCCGCCGAAACCCCGCCACCGTAACCAACGCGGCCAGAACTGCGGCGAAGACGAGGGAATGGGTCAGGCCGCGGTGCCCGAACGGCGAGCCATACGGGACGCCGAGCCAGAATCCGACGGCGTCGATGTCCGGCAGCACGGCGCAGATGCCCCCGGCGGCCAGGGCGCGCCGGTCGAGAGCGCGGCGAAACCAGGGTTGGAGGCCGAGCGCCACGGCGGGGTGGGAAAGGACCGAGGCCACCGGGCGTGCGGATCAGAGGGCGGCGGTCACTGCGTGTCGAGAACGATTCCGCCGAAACGGCGCGCGACCCAGTTGTAGAGTCCCGCCACGATCCAGCCACCCACCCAGCCCAGCACTCCGTAGAGAATCGGGAAGAGCACGATCGCCACGACGGCGAGCCCGAGGCCCGACCCCATGCCGCCCATCCCCGGCATGGCGCGTCCGACGCCGAAGCTTCCCAGAAGCGCAAACACAACCCCTCCGATCAAGCCGAGGAGGGCATAAATGATCCCGAGGACCCTCGCCAGGGAGCCGGGATCGATGCGTCGGATCGTCATGGCGCCTCCTTCCTCCGTTGCTTCCTCGAGCGACGCCGGAGGGTCTCCCTCCGGGTCGTCTACTCTTCGTTCTCGGGCCACGCGCTCGGTTGCGGCAGGCCGACGGCCGCCTTCTTCGGGTCGGGAAGCGGCGCGAGGCCGGCGGCCCGCAGCTCTCCGTTGACCGCCGGCAGGTCGCGGACTATGAGGTCCTCCCAGTTCCGAAGTCCGGCGGACAAGGCCTTCTCGATCCCCTCGAACGCCGCGCTCGCCTGGGCCGTCGGGGCGGCGTCGGCCCCGGCGACGGCCTTCAGGACCGCGCCGAGCCGGGCGTTCCAGCGTGCGAACCCCCCGTCTTCCGGACCGTTCTCGAAGGCCGCCGTGCGCGCGTCGAGCGCGGCGAGGCTCCCGGACAGGGCGCGCTTCCCGGCGGCTTCGCGCCTCTGCCCGACGGCGATGCGGAGGGCGCGAACCTGCCGGAGACCCTCGAAGCTACGGTCCATCGCCGCGGTGATCCGATTTGCAAGCTCGAGCTGTCGGCGCAAATCCGCTTCGGACACCGTCACGCGCGGGTCCATCGCGAGCCGGAGGGTCTGTGACTCGCTCCGGCCTCCGACCGTCAGCCGAACGACGTAGTCGCCCGGCAGCGCGAGGGGGCCCGCCGGCTCGATCCCGGTGCCCTCTCCGTAGATGGCCGCGATGGTGTAGCCGTACTGCGCCGCCCTCGGGCGCGGGTAGCGCAGATCCCAGAGAAACCGATGATGTCCGCGCTTGCCCGAAAGCGCGGCGGCCGGCGCGAGCCAACCTTCCGCGAAATACCGCTGGGCGTTCAACGGCTCCGGCTTGTCCGCGCTCGAGAAGCGGCGGATGACGTCGCCGTCCCGCAGGATCTCGAGGACGACCGGACCCCCGTCGGAGGAGAGCCAGTAGTCGATCACGGCGCCCGGCGGCGGATTTTCGCCGACGGGCGTTTCGGGCGGCAACGGCGTGTCGCGGTTCTCGTTGCGGCGCACGCGAACGGCCCGCGCCGGCTCGTAGAGGTGCGCCTGCGAGCCCGCCAAGGACGCCGTCAGCTGACGCAGAGGCGTCATGTCGTCCAGGATCCACACGGCGCGTCCCTGCGTCGCGGCGATCAGGTCCACGCCGTGGACCGCCAGATCCCCCACCCAGGTCGTCGGCAGATTGCGCTGTAGCGTTTGCCAGTAATCGCCGGCGTCGAAGGACACGAAGACGCCCGCGTTGGTGCCGGCGTACAGAAGCCCCGCTCTCAACGGGTCGGCGCGGACGACCGAGACGAAGTTCGACGCCGGCAGCCCCGCGCTGATCGGCGTCCAGGTTCGCCCCCAGTCGCGCGTGCGGTAGGCGTGCGGTGCGAGATCGTCGAGACGGTGGGCGTCCACCGCGGCGTAGGCCGTGCCGGCTTCCACCGGCGAGGCGTCGAGACTCGCGACCTTGCTCCAAACGGGCAGACCCGGCGGCGTCACGTCACGCCAGGTGCTGCCGCCGTCGCGCGTCAACTGGATGATGCCGTCGTCGGTTCCGGCCCAGATCTCGCGCTCGTCGAGAGGCGAGAGCGAGAGGCTGTAGATGACGCCGAAGCCGCAGGCGCGCGCCTGCGAAAGAGTGACGTCCGCCCCGCAGCCCGTCGTTCCCGCGACCGCCCCGGTCAAGTCCGGGCTCGCAGCCTCCCACGAGCGCCCGTGGTCATTGGACCGAAGGAGGACCTGCGAGCCGAAATAGAGCGTGTGCGGCGGCCGCCGCGAGATCGCGAGCGGCGTAATCCAGGTGTAGCGGTCACGACCCTCGGTGGGACGCCGCCCGTACGTGCTCTCGACGGTCGGAGAGATCTCCTCGACCTGACCGGTTCGGTTGTCGTACCGCGACAGCCCGCCGCCGAGCCCGGTGCCATAGACGACTTCCGGATCGAGAGGGTCCGGCACGTCCCACCCGCGCTCCTCGCCTCCCACCGGGTGCCATCCGCGGAAGTTCGGCGCTCCATAGTCGCTACGGCTCGCGATCCCGACGGTTCCGCTGTCCTGCTGGCCGCTGTAGATCCAATAGGGAAACCGATCGTCGGTCTCGACGTGGTAGAGCTGCCCGGTCGGCTGGTTGTACCAGCTGCTCCAGCTGCGTCCTCCGTTGACGCTCACGACGGTTCCCTGATCGCTCGCCACGGCCCGGTACCGCGTGTCCCTGGGATTGATCCAGAGGAAGTGATAGTCGTCGCCGCCGGGGGCGCCCTTGACGATCCGGAAGGTCCGTCCGGCGTCCTCGGAGTGCCGCAGCGACCGGCCGGGAACGTAGACCGAGTCCCGGTTACCGGGGTCCGCCGCGATGCGGCCCATGTACCAGCCCGCGAGCGAGCGGTCGGGGTTCACCTGTCGCCAGCTCGCGCCGGAATCGTCGGAGCGGTAGAGCCCTCCCGGGCCCTGGGGTCCCGCGTCGACGAGCGCGTAGACGCGCCCGCCGGACGTGGCGGCGAGTCCGATCCGGCCGAGATCGCCAGCAGGAAGGCCGCTCCCGGAAAGCCGTTTCCAGCTGCGGCCGCCGTCCGCCGAGCGGTAGACCCCACTCCCCGGTCCGAGGATCGGTTTGAAGTAGGAGAGCCACGGGTAGACGCGGGCCTGCCAGGCCGCCGCATAGACGACCTCGGGGTCGTCGGGATCGCGCGCGAGATCGACGGCTCCCGTGTCGTCGTCGACGAAGAGCGTCTTCGTCCAGGATCTTCCACCGTCCTCGGAACGGAAGACCCCGCGCTCGGGGTTCGGACCGAAGAAGTGGCCCAGGGCGGCGACCAAGACGGCGTCCGGATCGCGAGGATCGACCAGGATCCGCCCGACCGAGCGCGTCGCCTCCAGACCGAGCCGCCGCCAGGTGGTCCCGCCGTCGTCGGAGCGAAAGACTCCGTCCCCGGAAGCCACGTCGTACCGCGGGGACACCTGACCCGTGCCGACGTAGAGAACCTTCGGATTGGACGGGGCGATCGCCAGAGTCCCGATTGCCGCCGCGGTCTCGTGCTGGAAGAGAGGAGTCCAGGTCACTCCGGCGTCCTCGGTCTTCCAAACGCCGCCGGCCGCGGCACCAAAGTAGAACGTGTTCGGTTGGTCCGGAATCCCCTCGACGCACATGCTCCATCCCCCGCGGAAGGGTCCGAGCTGCCGCCAGCGCAGGTCGGCAAAGAGATCGGGATCGAATGGCTGGCCCGCGGCCGCAGGCCCGCCCGTCGCCAGGACGAGCCCCAGCGCCGCCAACGAGAGTCCGCCGACGCGTCTCACGGCATTCCTCCGAAGGGGCCCGCCTACTCCTCCGAGTACTCGGGCACGTAGCCGGCCATCAACCCTTCGCGCGGGTACACGCGGCGGACCGGTGCGTCCGGACTCTGCCCCGTTTTGACCCAGTGCCAGGCGTGCAGGATCTCCGAGCTCGGGAAATAGCGTGTCTCCGCCTGCACGAGCACCGTGCTCCCGAGAATCTCGGCCATGACCTCCTCCCAGCGGTGCGCGCCGACGATCGCGACGCGCTCGATCTGGTCCGACCAGTCCCTGAGAAAGCTCACTTCCTTGAGGCGGGCCTTCCAATCCACACCCTCGAGCCCCGAAAGATCCGCGAGAATGCCCACCTTCCGGCTGCCCCGCTTGCCGAAGACGAAGCCGACCTGACCGGCAAAGCTCTCGATTTCCTCGGCGGTCACCCGGCCCGACACCTTGAATCCGATGGCCCTCTCGTTGCTCTCGGAAAGTCGCTCGATCATCTCTGCCTCTCCTGAGGCCGCCCAGCGTATCGCAGCTTCGCGGCGGTCACGCCGGGGTCTTCGGAGGAATCGAATACGTGCTCGTCGCGTGCGCGACCGGGCGCGGGTCGCCCTCCGAGCGCATCACGATCTCTCCGAAGGCGAGGGTCTTTCCCACCTTCAAGAGCCGCGCCTCGGCGAACAGATCCGCCAGAGGCGGCTTTCGAAGGAAGTTGATCGTGAAGCTCGTGGTGACGGCGAGGGGGACCAGACCGATCTCGGCGAGGAGAGCAGCATAGATGGCCAGATCGGCCAGCGCCATCATCGAGGCTCCCGAGAGCGTGGCGCCGGGACGCAGGTTCCGCGACTCGGCCGCAAGCCTCAGGCGCGCGGTCTGCGGCCCCACCTCCTCGACCCGCATCGTGCCGCCGCCGTCCAACCCCTCCCGTTCGAAGAATTCCTGAAGCTGGCGGGAGTCGAGCTTCGGCATCGGTTTGCTCCTCGCCCCAAGCCTAACCGAGCGGGTGACCCGGCGGCCCGAGCACCTCTCGGCGCAGAAACCCGGCCATCGCCTCGAGCGTCGCCTGCGCCTGGTCGCGGTGCGGACTGTGCCCGCAGTCGGGAAAGACGTCGAGCTCCACGAAGCCGGCGCAACCCGCCGCGACCGCCTCGACCTGCGCGAGCGTCCCGTAGGGGTCCTGCTCCCCCTGGATGGCGAGAACGGGAATGGTGATTCCGGAGAGCACATTGCGGATGTCCCAGCTTCGAAACTCGGGGTCGAGCCAGACGTCGCTCCAGCTGCCGAAGGTCGCGTCCAAGTCGGTCGTGTGATGCCGCTCGAGCGTACGCCGCAGCCGTCCGTCCTCGAACGACGCCTTCGCGGTACGGATGCTCTCGAGGCAGACCGGCTCGACGAAGACGTGCGGCGCCTCGAGCAGGAGGCCGCGGGGAACCGCAGTGCCGGCGGCGCTTCCGGCCGAGAGGAGTGCGATCGAGGCTCCGTCGCTGTGTCCCACGAGCACGAACTCGCGCACACCAAGCCGTCCGAGCACGCGGGGCAGCGTCTCCCGGGCCTCCGCGTGCATGAAGTCCACGGGCCAGGGGCCGGGCGCTCGGTCCGAGGCACCGTAGCCGCGCCGGCTGTAGACGAGCGCGCCGCACCCGACCCTCTGCGCAAGGGCTTCCGGAAAGCCTTGCCAGGCGGAGACGGAGCCGAGTCCCTCGTGCAAGAAGACGAGCGTGGGCGTCTGCCCCGGGCCGTGGCCGTACCAGGCGTATTCGAGGCGTTGGTCGCCGAGGTCGAGCAGCTCCGTCACGGACGCGGCGGCGCCGTCAGGACCGGCGGCCCGAGAGGAGACCGAGCTCCTCGATCGCGATCTCGCGCATCCGGAACTTCTGGATCTTCCCGGTCACCGTCATCGGAAACGCATCCACGAACTTCCAGTAGCGGGGAATCTTGAAGGTGGCGATGCGGCTCTGGCACTCCTGGACGAGGATCTCCTCGCTCACCGACGCGCCCTCCCGCAGGCGGACCCAGGCCATGACCTCCTCGCCGTACTTCTCGCTCGGCACGCCGATCACTTGCGCGTCGCAGACTCCGGGAATCGTGTAGAGGAATTCCTCCACTTCCCGCGGATAAATGTTCTCTCCGCCGCGAATGATCATGTCTTTCAGGCGGCCGACGATCCGGACGTACCCCTCCTCGTCCATCGTGGCGAGGTCTCCCGTGTGCATCCATCCCGAATCGTCGATCGCCTTTCGCGTCGCCTCTTCGTCGTTCCAGTAGCCGAGCATGACGCCGTAGCCCCGCGTGCACTGCTCGCCGGCCACGCCCCTCGGCACGACGGCGCCAGTCGCGGGATCGACAATCTTGACCTCGACGTGCGGGTGCACGCGCCCGACCGTTTCGACGCGCTTCTCGATCGGGTCATCCACCGCCGTCTGCGTCGAGAGCGGCGACGTTTCCGTCATCCCGCAGGCGATCGTCATCTCGGTCAGATGCATTCGCGTCTGGACCTGCTTCATGACCTCGACCGGACAGGGGGCGCCGGCCATGATCCCGGTGCGCAGGGTGGAGAGATCGAACTCCCCGAGCCGGGGATGCTCGAGCTCCGCGATGAACATCGTGGGCACGCCGTAGAGCGAGGTGCACCGCTCGGCGGCGACCGCTTCCAGAACGGCGACCGGATCGAAAGCCTCTCCCGAAGCGACCACGCACGATCCGTGGCTCGTGCAGGCCAGGTTTCCGGCCACCATGCCGAAGCAGTGATAGAAGGGCACGGGAACGCACACCCGGTCCTCCGCCGTGTACCGGAGCGTGTCTCCGATGAAGTAGGCGTTGTTGAGGATGTTGTGGTGCGAGAGCGTCGCCCCCTTGGGACGGCCCGTCGTGCCCGACGTGTACTGGATGTTGATCGGGTCGTCGAACTGGAGCGAGGCCTCGCGGGCCGCCAGTTCCTCTTCGCTCGCTCGGTCTCCGTCCGCGAGCAGCGGACTCCAGCCGTCCTCCAGAACGATCACTTCCCGCAGCTCCGGGCAGCGGCCGCGCGCGTCCTGGAGCATCGCGACGTAGTCCGCTTGCCGGAAGCCGCGCGCCAGCACGAGCAGGCTGACCCCCGACTGGGCGAGCGCGTACTCGAGCTCTGCCGTCTTGTAGGCGGGATTGATGTTGACGAGAATCGCGCCGATGCGCGCCGTGGCGTACTGCAGCACGACCCACTCGTACCGGTTCGGCGCCCAGATTCCGACGCGCTCGCCCTTCCGGACCCCGCGCGCGAGGAGCCCCCGGGCCGCCTGTCCGGTCTGCTCCCAGAGCTCGCGGTAGGTGGCCCGGTATCCCTGATGCCGCACCACGAGGGCCTCGCAGTCGCCGAAGCGCTCGACCGTACGCTGGAGGTTCTCTCCGATCGTCTCTCCCAGCAGCGGCGTCGAGCTCGTGCCGTGGGCGTAGGAAAGCCGCGTCACGAGAGGTCCCCCTTCGCCTTCGCTTTCGCGAAGGCGCGTGTCACCGTGCCGGTCAGCGCAAAGTAGAGGCCGAGAGCCAGACACAGGCCGACACTGGCCGGAACCCAGACGAACGCCAGAATCAGGGCCGCAAGGTACAGCGCGGGACCCGTCAGGTACTGCTTCGTGATCGCCTGGACCTGCCGGGCATCGGTGTCCGGTCCGAGCAGCCGGCCCGAGCCGGACGCGTGCCGCCACAACAGATTGAAGGCGATCGCCACCAGAACGAAGGTTCCGGAGTAGACGGCGGCCGCCGTCGTCGCCTCGGGCTCTTCGATGTACTCGGCGAGCAACGCCGTCGGAAAGGGAACGAAGGTCACCAGCAGGAGCAGGAGCCCGTTCAAGTACAGGAAGAGCTGGCTCGTGCGCCGGATGTGCGTGAAGAGGATGTGGTGGTTGACCCACATCACGAGGATGATGACGAAGCTCGTCAAGTAGGCGAGGTAGCTCGGCCACATTCCGAGCAGTGCGGCGCCCAGACGCCGGCCGCCCGCGTGCAGGTCCACCGCGTGAGGGACCTTGAGCTCCAGAACGAGGAGCGTGATGGCGATGGCGAAGACGCCATCGGAGAAGGCCTCGACTCGCGCCGTTTCCTTCCCCGCCACCTCGGCGCTCGCCGGCGCACCCGTCATCCTCGAGCCCTCCCGTTCGCCGGCAAAATCATATTGCGCTCGCGGGCCAGGCCGGCCGCCAGCTCTCCTTCATCGGTTTTCTGGTTTCTGCGGAGGCTCGAACGACAGCACCGGGTTGAGGACACACAGGATTTCCGGGATACGGACGCTCGGCGGATTTCTTTCCTCGACCGGCATGGGCCCGAAGCGCATCTCGAGGTGACCCGGAAAGCTAACCGTCACGAGGTAAGACCCATCGGCGAGGCCTCGAAACTCGACGTGGCCTCCCGGTCCCGTCGGCAGTGACTTGCCCGATTCGGCGGCAGGAGCATTCATCCGTTGGACGGTGACCGTGGCGCCCGGCACGGGCGAGAGGTCCCGGCTGACCACGTTGACGACGATCGCGCCCGGAGGGCTCCAGTGGATCTGGGCATCGCTCCTTCCTCCCGCCGCGAGAATCGCCGCGAGCAGCCAAAACGTCATCGGGCACCTCCTCTGGATTCGGTCACGAACGCCCCGCCGCCGAGTTTTCGTTCGCGCGCCGGCCCGGTCCGGACAGCCAGACCGTCAGCGCTCCCACGGCCGCGACCGAGGCTCCGGCAACCGCCGCCGCGCCGAGCCCGGCGCCTCCCCACGCGACCGTCGCGACCGCGGCGCAGACCGTCAGGAGCCCCGCCCATACGATCATCAGCGGTCGCGTCCAGCGGCTCCCCTTCCACAGGGCGGCGAGAGCGATCCAGCTGATGACCCCGTAGCCGAGCTCGGCCACCGTCGCGAACCACAGCCCCTCCGGCACCTGGCGGGCCCGCGCGAGATCGGACTCGAGCGCCTCGCGGTGCTCTCGCAGGGAGGAGTCCAGGGCGGCGCGCGTCATCGTCAGGGAGCGATCTCCTTGACGTAGCGGAGCACCTCGGCAGCGTAGCCCATGTGTTCGTAGACGGCGCGCGCGTGGCGGTTGCCCTCGAAGACCGCGAGCGTCAGCTTGCGGTAGCCCCGGCCGTGCGCCCAGTCTTCCGACGCCCGCAGGAGCGCTCCGCCCACGCCTCGCCCCTCTCCCTCTTTCGCCACGGCCAGGATCCCGATGTGGCCATGCTTCTGGCCGGTGAAGTAGTCCGCGAGCGTCTCGAGATACACGAAGCCGAGGGGCTCGGGCGCTGCGGCGACGAGCAGGACGGAGCCCTCGGGAGGCGATTGGAAGTACGCACGCAGGGTTCTGGACTCCCCCTCGACCAGCTCGACCGGGCTCCTCCAGGCGGGCGGACCGAAGTCGGCCAGCCGCCCGGCCGCCTCGAGCACGAAGGCTCGGTCGCCCTCTCGAGCGGCCCGAACCTCGAGATCCGGAAGGCCTCGCCCTCCCATGCCCGCGAAGATTACACGCCCGCCGCCCGGCGCTCGCGCGCGAGCTCGGGGCGCAGCTGCCCGAGCGCGATCACCCGGATCAGGCGGATGAACGGAGAAAACACGAGCCAGGACCGACGGAATCGCCTCCGCGAACCTTGGTTCTTCATGCCTCCCCGCCGTCGCACGCGGCCTTCGTGGCGGCGTCCAGGATTGCCACGATGCGGTCCACCCAGTTCTCGTGCTCCGGTTTCATCAGCACCGACCGCAGGCAAGTGATCGTCTCGCGGTCCCTGGCCATGCCGGAAAGGTCGAAGAAGTCGACGGGAAGCTCCGCGAGCGCCAGGTGGAGGCCTCGCCGCGCCGCCTCGTCGAAGATGCGCCGCGCCCGGGCCGAGGCCTCCGAGACTCGTGGCGCACGCGCCGCCCACACGACGATGTCGAGCTGCGGCCCGAAGGCCGTGAGGAACCGCCTGTCGGAGGACAGCCGGTCGAAGAGAGCGATCGCGGCCGCGCGGCAGGCCGTCAGCCTGGACGCGAACCGCCCGCCCCGCGAGAGAGGCAGAAGCCTCATGGTCGCCCAGAGCGCGACGGCGCTCGCGCCCGCGCGGGAGCACTCGAGGCTGATCTCGCCCATGTGCAGATCTCCCGAGGTGAAATACGTGTACGGCGAATCGTGCCTGTACAACCGACCGATCGCCGGGTCGCGGAAGAGGACGCAGCCGCAGCCGTAGGGCTGCAGCCCGTGCTTGTGCGGGTCGATCGCGACCGAGTCGGCCTCGCCGAGCAGGTCGAAGGCACGGCGCGCTTCCGGGTCGAGATTCTCCGCGAGGCCGAAGTACGCGCCGTATGCGGCGTCGGCGTGCACGCGTATCCCGTAGCGTCCCGAAACCTTCAGGATCTCGGGCAGTGGATCGAGGGAGCCGGTCGCGGTCGTTCCAATCGTCGCAACGACGGTGGAGACACCGCCCCGCTCGAGGCGCGAGGCGAGGGCGCCCGCATCCATCCGGCCCCGGAAGTCGCACGCGACCTGCTCGAACGGCAATCGGAGCACGCCGCTGATGCGCCCGTGGGTGTAGTGGGCCTGCGTGGAAGCGAGGACCGTCCCGCCCGGACGGAGCTGCCCGGCGACCCACAGGGCTTCGAGATTCGCCATCGTGCCGCCGCCGCACAGATGCCCGAGGTGCGTCTGCCAGCCGAACATGCGCGCGATCTCCGCCACCGCCTCCTTCTCCATCGCGGAGCTGGCGCGGCCGCCGTCGAGTGCATGGTTGTTCGGGTTGATCGCCATCGCGAGCGCGTACGCCAGGCGCGCGACCGGATGCGGGGGCTTCAACATCTGGCCCGCGTACAGGGGATGAAAGTACGGAAAGTTGTCCTGAAGCCGGCTCGCCACCTCTCCGAGAACCTGTTCGACGGCCCCCGGGGCCTCCGCGTCGGACCCGGCCGGGGGCAGCGACGCGAAACCCTCCTCGAGCCGTTGCGCGGCGGCCGCAAGCGCCGAGAGCTCCTCCGGTGTCCAGCCCGGTCGCCCCGACGAGGTCATGACGGCCGCCTCAGCCGGATCCTCGCGGGACGGACATCCGGGTCACCGGCCGCTCAACGCCAGACTTCCGCGAACAGCCGGGCGAAGTTGCCTCCCAGAATCTTCCCGATGCGCTCGTCCGAGTATCCGCGCTTCGAGAGCATCGCAGCGAGCATGTCGAAGCGCCGCGGCGTGTTCAGGTCGGGAATGTAGAGATACACGTCCTCGCTCTCCCCGGGCGCGGAAATCCCGAGCCGTCGGCGGTTGGCAATGTCCTCATGAAACTGCTTGACGTACGCGGGCGTGAGCTCGAGCGGCGAGATCGTTCCGTCGGTTCCGATTCCGACGTGGTCCTCGCCGCAAACCGAAACGGCGTGGTCGATGTGCCGGATCACGTCCTCGGCCATGGGCTGCCCCTTGGCGCGCAGGAAAGGCATCAGGTAGATCCCGACGACGCCTCCCCTCTCGGCCAGCGCCCGCAGGATCGCGTCCGGCTTGTTTCGCGGCACGTCATTGATCGCGAGACAGCCGGAATGCGTGATGGCGACCGGCTTCTTGGAGACTTCGATCCCCTCGGAGGTCGTTCGCTGGCCGCAGTGGGAGAGATCCACCAGCATTCCGAGCTCGTTCATCCGCGCCACGACCCGCCGCCCGAGCCCGGAGAGCCCGGCATTGCCCGGTTCCAGGCACCCGTCCCCCAGCAGATTGCGCCGGTTGTACGTGAGCTGGATGATCCTCACCCCGAACTGGTAGAAGGTATCGAGTCGTCCGACGTCGTCGCCCATGCAGAGCGTGTCCTGAAAGCCGTAGATCAGGCCGAGCCGGCCGCTCGCCTTGGCGCCCGCGAGATCGGCCGCGGACCTCACCTTCATCAACGCCTCCGGATGCGCTTCGATCTCGCGGTCCCAGAGGGCGATCGACTTGACCGTCTCCTCGAAGGCGCCCGAGAGAACGCCCACGCTGCCGAGCGTCACGTTGACGGCGGTCAGGCCCGAGGCGCGCACGTCCGCAATGGCCTCGGCGTCGAGCGGCGCCGAGTCGTTGACGCCCGTCGCCTTTCCGGGCCCTCCCAGCGCGTCGATCGCGATCGCGCTCCGATAACCGGGCCAGGCATCGGCCGGCGCGGAGCCGCCGGAGCCGGCGAGTCCGCGCAGGCGGCCGGGCAGGGTCGCGAGCCCCGCGGCCCCCGCGGCGGAGAGCGTCAGGAAGGTTCGGCGGTCGAGTGGCAGCGTCATGTTCTCCTCCGAAACGGTCGCTAACCTACCAGAGGCCGCCTCAGGATTCCGGACCGGGCGCCCGCACCGCGAAGAGCAGATGCGGCAAGCCTCGAAACGACACCTCGCGTTCCGGGGCCATGCCGAGCCGCCGCGCCACAGCCTGCGAAGGCAGATTTTCCGGCCGAATCAGCGACACCACCCGACGCTCGCCGCGGACTCCGAAGGCGTCCTCTCGAACGCCGAGGGCCGCCTCCGTCGCGTACCCGTTCTTCCAGAAGGGACGGTGGATGAGATAGCCGATCTCGGGCTCCCACTGGCCCTCGACCTGCTGGCGCAGGAGGCCGACCTGCCCCAGCGCTCTTCCGTCGCGGCGGTCCTCGACGAGCCAGAGCCCGTGGCCGTGATCGGCGTAGCGGCGAAGCTGCCTCCCGATCCACTGTCGGGACTCCTCCCGATCGCAGCGTTTCGGATAGAAGCGCATCACCTCGGGATCGGCGAGCATTTCGGCCACGAAGTCGAGGTCCCCGGCCGTAAGCCCGCGCAGGCGGAGCCTCGGGGTCTCCAGGATGACGCCCATGCGCCCGAAGCGGGCCCGCTCTCAGTCGAACTCGCGCCGCGGCGAGGCCTGTTCGGCGGAGACGCGCCCCGCGGCGATGTCCGCCTTGAAGTAGTTCTCGCCGCGGATCGGCGAGCCCGCCATCCGCCGCAGCAGCGTGATCTGGCCGACGTGCGTCAGCGCGTCCGCGATCGGCCCCTGGAAGAGCTTCTCGTCGGAACACTGCAGCGGTGCGCCCGACGCCAGCTCCGCATCGAGCCGATCCAATGCCGCGTGGAACCGCGCCACGCCGTCGCTCCAGGGAAGGGGATCGTTCTCCTTCCAGACGTGCTCTCCCCGGCACAGATGCAGCGCCCAGTCGAGCAGGTCGCCGATGTGCGCGAGGATCTGCGCCGGAGTCCGTGTCGTGTCGCCTGCGCGAAAGGACGCGAACTCGGGCGGCGCGCCGCGGCAGGCCTTGGCGCCGCGATAGGCCAGTGTCGCGAGCGTGTGCCGCAAGAGCGCGCGGCGCGGATCGGCGTCTTCCATGTTCTTTGCGATCTTCATACCGCACGGGTCGTCGCGGGGCAAGCCGCTGCGCCTTCGCGACGGGGCTCGTCCTCAGTCATAAACCCCGTCGGCGAACCAGGAGTTGCTCGTGCGGTCGCGATAGATCCGGTAGAGGCCGCCTTCGGAAAGCTCCACGTCCCAGTAATCCCGGTCGGCGGGAGCGCCGGACCACCAGCCTTCTTCCAGGGACCAGGGACCCGCGGCCACCCGGACGGAGCCGGAGATCGCGGGGTCCACGCCGGACGCGGACTGGAGGGAGAGGAGGCGAAGACGCCCCTCACCCCAACCCTCTCCCGCCGGGAGAGGGAGTGGAGCGCCCTCACCCCGACCCTCTCCCGTCACCGGGAAAGGAGGAGGAGACGTCTTCACTTCGAGCTCGACCGGCGGGCGCAGGACGCGCACGGCGAGAAGCCCCCGTCCGGCCCGCGGCACCCGGGCGACGGAAGGGGGCGTAGGCGGCTCGAAGCCGGTCGACGCGAACCGCTCGGGGCGTTGGCCGTCCACCGCGCGCGGGGAGCAGACCCGGTCGGCGCCGAGCATCGCCGCCAGGCGCGCGATCGTCGTCGCGAGCCGGTCGGGCGAGAGCGCGGTGGGCCCGAAGAGCGACAGCTGTGCGCGGCGCGGCTTGTCGGGGCGGGCGGCGAAGACGAATCCGGTGACCGGCGCGCCGGGAGGGCGCGCTTCGAGCTCCAGGCGCACGAGCGTGAGAAGCGTCTTGACGTCGCGCGTGGGCGCCGGAAGCGCGATCGCGCGCGCGTCGCAGCCCTCGGGGTCGAGCTTCAAGGCGAGCTCCAGGCTCCGGCAGGCCAGGCCCTGCCCGTCGAGCCGGTGCGTGAGCCGCTCGAGCGCCGCGTTGCCGACGAACAGGAAGGGCTCGAGCGCGACGAGCGGCCACTCGAGGTCCATCCCCTCGGAAAAAGAGAGCGCCGGCAGACGCGGCTCGAGCGGGCGCGGGTCGAGCCCCCGCGCCGCCTCGTGGAACTGCCGCCCGAGCGCCCCGAGGCGGCTCTCCACTTCTCCCTGCGGAAGCCTCGCGAAGTCCCCGATCGAGCGAACGCCCCAGCGCTCGAGCGTCGCCGCGATCTCGATCTCCGGGCAGAGGCGCGAAAGCGGCAGCGGCGCCAGAAACGCCGCCTCCTCCCGCTCAGGCACGACGCGGGGCGAGTCGGGCAGGCCGGCCGCGATGCGCGCGGCGAGCTTCGAGGAAGCGATGCCGGCGCGGGCGGGCAAACCCGCCTTCCCGGCGGCGGCGATCAGATCGCAGCCGAGAATGCGCTCGGCGAAAGCCTTCCCCTCACCCTCTCCCTTTCCCGCCGGGAGAGGGAAAGGAGCGATCCCCTCTCTCGCCGGGAGAGAGGGAGGAGCGATCCCCTCTCCCCCTTGGGGGAGAGGGCCAGGGTGAGGGGGTTGCAAGCGCGAGAGTCCCGGAATTCCCTCCAGGTCCAGGTGCACGACTCCCTCTCCCCCGTCTTCCACGCGCGGCGAAAAGGCGTCGGCCGCCTCGAGCAGCGCTTCCTGCGCGGCGCGCTCGCTCTCCCGGTCGCGCCCGCGGGCGGTCAGACGCGGCAGGAGCGCCCGCGCCTGCGGCAGCGTCATGCCGGCCCCGATCCCGGCCCGGCGCGCCCGGCGCGAGGCCGCGATCACGCGGGCGGCGTTGCCGTTGCCCTCGACCACCACGACGGCTTCGCCCTTCAGGTCCGGCTCGCTGCGCAGCCGCGCGGCCAGCGGAAAGAGAGGCACCAGGACGCAGGCCAGACGCGGCATCCGTCCTCAGCGGACCGCTTCCGCGACGGACAACGAAAATGCCTCGGACAGACCCGGCGTGACCCGGCCGTGCTTCTCGAGCGTCAAGCGCGCGGAGAGACCCGCCAGAAGCCGCGGTGCGAGCCCGCTGCCCCGCCAGACCGGCCGCGCCGCGGCGGCGGACACGACGGCGCCGGCCGCGATTCCGCTCGCGCGCGCGGGTGTCGAGAGAAGAAGCGCCGCTCCCTGCGCCTGAGCCGCGCGCGCCAGGCGCACCCAGGCGGCGTCGGGAACGAAACGCGTGCGGGGCGAGAGCCCCAGGTCCGCGACGACCAGCGGGAAGCCCGCGGCCACGAGCATCTCTGCGGTGGCCAGCGCCTCGCGCACGCGCCGAGGCCTCGCCCAGAGCAGGCAGCGCAGATCGACTCCCGCCTCCTGGGCCGACTGCGGGTCCAGATGGTCCCCCAGATCCACCAGCGCCGCGGGCTCGCCGCCCGAGGTCGCCGCGGCGAGTGCCGCGAGCCCGAGCGAGAAGCGCCCGCTCGAGCGCCGGCCCGAAAGCTCCACGAGATCGCCCTTCGGGAGTCCTCCCGGCAGCAGCCGGTCGAGTGAAGGCACGGCGGTGGGCCGCACGGCCCTTTCGACGCGAGCCGACGGCAGCTCGCTCGCGCGGGAAAGCCGCGCCCCCAATCCGGAGAGCAGGACGCCGCCCGGCTTCTTCACGAACCCTTCGGCCTCCAGGAGCCGTTCGAGAGCGAGAGCCTGCGAAGCGGCCATGCGATTTCCTCTCTCCGCGAAGGAAAGGGACTTTAGGCGTAATAAAGGCGTAAGTCAATAAATCAATAAAAAGGTTCTTCTTTGCAACAATATGGAAAGATTACTTTACAATTTGTAAAGTATGCGTTACTAGTCGCAGCATCAGAAAGCGAGGGAACCGATGGCACAGGTCGAATTCGGCATTTGTGGCCCTTCCGGAGTGCGGCCCCGAAAGGAATCCGGGCCGGACCTGATCCTCATGGGGATCGGCGCGGCCATCTTCATCC
The DNA here is from genome assembly GCA_963801275.1 of uncultured Acidobacteriota bacterium. GTDB lineage: Bacteria > Acidobacteriota > Thermoanaerobaculia > UBA5066 > Gp7-AA6 > DATBFU01. Next base: position 2,225,628 of record CAWDEF010000001.1, read on the forward strand.
TCGCGTTTTCGGGCCTCGGGCGCGCCCTGCGCGCGCCCGGGTCGAGCCTGACCTTCCCCCTCGGGCTCGCCTCGCTCGCCGGGCTTGTGCTGACGGCGTGGAGTGTCTACCGCATGTGGCGGCGAGACGACGATGCGGCGCTGATGCAGGCCGGTACGCTCGGGTTCATTTTCTTTCTGGGCATCCATGAAAAAGCACCGAAGGGGTCGGCACTCGCGCTCTTCGCGGCCCTGCTCCCACTGGCTCCGGCCGCCCTCTTCGCCTGGAGCACCGTCCGGCTCGCGCGCCAGGCCGATGAGTTGCAGCGTCGCATCGCGCAGGAAGCGCTCGCCTTCGGTTTCGTCGTATCTCTATTCGCCGCCCTCACGGGTGCGGCGCTCGAGGCCGCAGGCCTGCCGAGGCTGAACTGGGCGTGGATGGCCGGAGTCCTCGTCCTCGCATGCGGCGCCGGGATCGTGCTCGCGAATCGGCGCTACCGGTGAAGAATGATCTGCGCGTCCTGCGGGCCGAGCGCGGCTGGTCGCAGGCGGAGCTGGCCGAGAAGCTCGGCGTCTCGCGCCAGACGATCAACGCCATCGAGACCGACCGCTACGATCCGAGCCTGCCGCTCGCCTTCGGCATCGCACGCGCCTTCGGAAAGCTGATCGAAGAGGTCTTCGAGCCGGGCGTGCTGCACCGCGAGCGGTAGAAGGCGCCGCCCGCCCGCGTGACGGGGGCTCTCCGCTACTTCATCTCGGTCGCCGGGGTCTCCTTCAGAGGCTTCAGCGCGTCGGCCGGCGCGATTTCCGTTCCGCCCGCGTCCACGTAGTGGATGTCGAAGGCGGCATCGCCGTAAATGTAGAAGCCGCAAGCCGCTGCGCACCGGAATTGATGAACGTGGCGGGACGGCATCAGCGCGAAACCGCCCGGCTTCAGCGTGATGGAGTTGCCGTCCTTCACGTCCACTCTGGCGGTGCCGCTGACCATCATCAGGTTCTCGTTGGACGTGTGCCAGTGCCACGGGATCGAGCATCCCCCGGCCACCTTCGCGTAAAGAATGAAGGAGCCCTTCGAAGGGTCGCCGCTCAACACGGATCCGTGCGCGCAGGTCGGCAGAGGCGGGATCGTCACGAACTTCATCTCCGCGGTATTGCGCCCAAACGGTTGACCCGCGCCCGCCTGCGCCCGGGCAACGCCAGGCAGAGCAAAAACCAGCGACACCACAAGGCCGAGCCAAAGAAACCTGGTCCGGATGCCCATGCTCCACCTCCTCATGAAATCAACTGCATGAAATCAACTGCGGGATTCTACTCAATGCCCTCGGCTCATGCCTCGACAGGCATGCCTTCGGCCCCGAGGTCGGATACCCTGTCCCCTGATCAGGAGGCCGGTCCATGAAGATCCTGCTTCGGAGCTGCACTGCGATCGCCCGCTCTCCGAGAGACGCATGGCGCGACTGCTGCCTCTGACTCTCGCCCTGGCGGCGCTCACGGCGCGAGCGGGCGCGGCGCCCGGCCAGCCGACCTCTCCGGGCCCGACGTTCGAGTGCGCCCGGGCGTCGGGGCAGATCGAGAAGCTGATCTGCCAGGAGGCCGATCTGGCCGCTCTCGACCGGAGAATGGCGGAGGTCTATGCCGCGGCGGTCAAGGCCTGGCCTGCGAACATCGCGGCCGAGCAGCGCGCCTACCAGCGCGGCTGGATCAAGGGGCGAAACGACTGCTGGAAGGCCGACGATCCGCGCGCCTGTTCGCAACTTTCGTACCGGACCCGCATCGTCGAGCTGCAGGTCAAATCGGGACAGCTGACGGCCCCGACTCCCGTCGGATATGCCTGCACGGGCGGCGAGGACAAGCCATTTCTCGTGTCGTACTACCCGCAGACCGATCCGCCGAGCGCGGTGATCACCTACGGCAACGACCAGGTCATCGCGTTCGTGGCCCGATCCGGCAGCGGCGCCCGGTACACCGCGGCCAATGTGCAATTCTGGGAGCACCAGGGAGAAGCGAAGGTGGACTGGTTCGGGACCAGCCTGACGTGCCGCCCCCGGGCGGCGCCCCGCGTCTCTCTCGCCGGCACCTCCTGGACACTCGTGCAGTTCCAGTCGATGGACGACACCACACTGGAACCGGCCGGCGCCCGTTACGCGCTCACGTTCCAGGAGGATGGGAGCCTCCTCGTTCAGTCCGACTGCAACCGCGGAAGAGGGACTTGGCGCTCGCCCGACGACGTCTCGCTCGAGCTCGGGCCCGTCGCGCTCACGCGCGCCATGTGTCCTCCTTCGCCTCTACAGAACCGGTTCGTGAGGGATCTCGCCTTCGTGCGCTCATATGTCACCCGGGACGGCCACCTGCACTTGAGCCTGATGGCCGACGGCGGCATCTACGAGTTCGAGCCCGCCGAACCGGCGGGGTAGCGGGACACTCCGAGCGCCCGACCGACGGTCCGCAGGCCCGCGCCTGAGCTTGCGGCAATTCGCGGACGCCTGCCCGCGTCCGTGCGCGGGCCGGGAGCGTCGTCACTCGCGCTTGCGGAGAAAGACGTGCGCGGCGGCGCGGGCGCCTGCGACGTACTCGGCGCACTCGTAGCCCAGGGCACGCAGGTCGAGGCCGTTCAGCAGGTGCTCGCCCGTGCCGAGCAGAACGGGCGCGATGGCCAGGTGCGCCTCGTCGATGAGGCCGGCGCTCAAATACTGCCGAATCGTGGAGACGCCGCCGCCCAGCCGGACGTCGCGGCCGCCCGCCGCATCCCTCGCCTGCTCGAGCGCGGCGTGAATCCCGTCGGTGACGAACTGAAACTCCGTGCCGCCTTTCATCGTGATCGGCGCTCGCGCATGATGCGTCAGGACGAGCACGGGCGTGTGGTACGGCGGCTCCTCCCCCCACCAGCCTTTCCAGCTGTCATCCGGCCAGGGGCCTCGAACGGGACCGAACATGTTGCGCCCGAGAATCCAGGCGCCGAATCCGGCGAAGCCTCGCGCCGCAATCTCGTCCTCCGGACCTGTTTCGCCTCCATCGTTGCCGTGCACCGCTGCCAGGTCCGCGTGTGGAAGAACCACTCAAACAGCGCCGGACCGCCGACTCCGAGCGGGTTCTGCAGATCCTGGTTCGGCCCGGCACCGTAGCCGTCGATGGTAGATCGCGAAGCTCTGGACGCGCAGTTTTGACAAGGCGTTCTCCTCCTGTACATCTTGCTCGAGAAGCGGCGCATCCGCTGCGGAACGTCAAGTCCACCGCCCGCGCGAGGCCGCCGGCGGAGAGTTCGCGGCAACGGCGCGCGGTGCACAACACCGTCATTCCTTGGAGGGCCCCCGTCACCGAAAACGTTACTTCGCCGCTGAGGCAAGGATCGCCGGGTTCGGCATGGAGAAAAGATCACCCTGTCGGTACGGCTTTGCCTTTTCGCGCACCGTCGCTTCAATCGCCCGCCGCACGTTGCTCGGAAACGCCTCCAGGTTGGCCCAGTCTCGAAATGCGGCCAGAAGCGAGTCGAGCGAAGCCGTCTTCCACCGGATGTCAAGCTCCCTCACGGAGGGATCACGGAAACCGGCATTGCGGAGCATTCGATGAAAAATCTCAAAGTCGCTGACGCCGAACAAGGGTCCATGAGGAAGCTCGGCGGCTTCGGCATGCTCTTCCACCGCGGCAAAGAACAAGCCAAAGGCCTCGAGCTTCGCCAAGTCTGCCCAGACCGTCAGCCCTACCCTGCCGCCCGGTCGGAGTACCCTGAACGCCTCCGAAAGAGTCTTCTCGGGATCCGCGGCGTGGTGGAGGACGAAGTTGCCGACGACCACGTCGAACTCGCTATCGGCGAACGGCAGGCTGTCGATCGATGCCTCGCGAAACGCGATCTGGGGGTAGCGCCGACCGGCCTCGGCCAGCATCTCCTTCGAGAAATCTACACCAACGGGCTTGGCCCCTCTTTCCGCCGCGGATGCCGCGACCAGGCCGGGGCCGGTCCCCAGATCGAGAACTCGATCTCCCCGACTGACTCTCGCCTCGTCGAGCAATGGTGCGACCGCTTCCCGTACGAGCGCGCCGAAACCATCCATGTAGCCCTTCGCGCATCGGGACCACGTCGCATTCTCGAAGCGTGCCACCTCCGCCGCGTCGAATCGTTCTGGCATTCCACCCCCTTTCAAGCCGCTTCCGCCGCGCCGCGGAACGCCCGAGCAAAGCGACGCTCTTGGAGGCAGCCACAGCCTGCGGCGCAAACCGCCGCCTCGAAGGGGTTGTTGGGCCGCGCTCTCACCGGAAGCGCAGGAAAAGGACTATACGCGCTCACAGCCCGTCAGGCGTCCAGACGATCGCCCGCCCATTCCAGGAACCGAAGGCCATTCTTGCTCGACTTCTTCGCCGCGTACATCTGTTGATCCGCGATCTCCAGGGCGCGATCGCAGCTCGCCGGCAGTGTGCGGAATGCAACCACACCGATGCTGAACCCCACCGGCCAGCCGTTGTCTGCCGCCAGTTGGCGTAAGCGGCCCTGGACCTCGGTGAAAAATGTCGTGGCGCCCGTAAGATCGGTCTGCGGAAGCAACACCGCGAATTCGTCACCGCCCAGGCGACCGACTGCGTCCGCGCCACGAACCCGCGCGGTCAGTGCCTCCGCAACGGATTTCAGGACGTGATCGCCGACGCGGTGGCCGAACTTGTCGTTGATCGCTTTGAAGTCGTCCAGATCGACATAACCCAGGGAGAGCATTTGCCGGTTGCGCGCAGCGAGCCGAAAGACAACTTCGCACTCGCTCTTGAAAGCGCCGGGGTTGAGAAGATTGGTCAGGGAGTCGCGTTGCGCGAGCAGGGAGTGAACGCGCAGGAGACCATGAAGGTCGGCGAGCAGGTAAGCGGTGATGACGAAGAAGCCGCAACGGGTGGCCGCGTTCCAGATGGGAATGGCCGAGTGGCTGTACTCGTGGCCTGTTGTCACGTCGACGGCTAGCCAGACGGCAGCACACACCACGCTGATCAGAATGCCTGCGCTCTTGCCCAGGTGCCAGGCCGCCAGCGCCACAGGTGCCAGGTAGAAGATCGAGAACGAAATTTCGTATCCAGTCACGTAGTCGAGGGCACCGACGACGCCGACCAGCAAATACAACCCGGCTATGACCTGCGCTCGTGACCGAATCGCAACACTCATGGTCGGTTGGCTCATCACACGCCAGTGTGGGGCGGGCGGCGCACCAGCGGCGAGCGAAAAGGCGAAGCCGATGAGCGAGTCCGCTGCACGCGCGTGTTAGGCGGCGTTTTGGTCATTTCGCCCACCGCGCTTTGGGGCGCGGTGCGCGAGGCCAAACCAGACTTGGACCGCCGTATAGATGATCGCCGGCACGGCGGTCAAGGGTGACCCGATGCGCAAGTGGGAGGCAATCGCCCCCAATGTTGTGACTGTGAGCCCGGCGGCCGCCCACGACGCGATCCGCTTCACCAAAACTCCGATCGCGCAGACCAGCTGAACCCCGCAGGTGAGATAGACGAGCTCCGGTGCCAGATCGAAGCGTCGTGAGAGAAGCTGGCTCCGATGCTCGAGAATCGCCGCAAGAGGAGCGCCTATCCCATACGAGATCGCGAGAAACCCCGCGGCAATGCCGAGCCAGCGCTCGCGCGCGGAACTGCTACTCATCGCCAAGAGCCTAACGCCGTGCCCACGCCGAAACACGTAGCCGCGCGTCCTGCGGGCGTCGGCCGGAAGTGGATGCTAGGTGTCGTTTCTCAACACGTTGTTCACAGCCAGGGCTTGTCATGCGGACCCCCTCTCCCGGCGGGAGAGGGTTAGGGTGAAGGGCGCTCCTGCCGCGGCTGCCGCCGTCCGGAATGATCGGGGCGGGCTGCCCCCCTCACCCTGACCCCCTCTCACCCTCTCCCCCCAACCGGGGGGAGAGAGGAATTCTGAGCCTGGGGACTCTTCAGAGGGGGCGGTAGGGTGAACAACGTCTTGAGAATTCACAGCTAGGCCACCGGACATCCATCGACCCCTCGCAGAACACGGATCGTCCAAGGAGATGTGTGAGTCTCGCTGACCCACCCGTAAGGCTCCGTTGCGTGGCCCAGCGGTCTGATCGCCTGAATACATGCTAGCCCCGCTCGCCGGTGCACCTCCTCGTAGTCCTCTGAGGTCCAAAAGATATCTTCGACCGGCCGCCGATCCTCGACATCGAGCATCACGATGCGCACCCGATCGCCGGTGCGCGCAAGGCGATTCTCTGGGAAATCCCGCGTTGAAAAAGATGCCCATTCATGGAGGTAGATCTCCGGTGCCGAGACGATCGTGATCAAGCGGCCGGAGGGGCGAAGCGAACGCCGCAAGGCCCGAAAGAGAATCACCTTCTTGTCCATCGTGGGGATGTTGTCAAAGGTGAATGCCGCAAGCACGAGATCGTAGGCGTGCTCCACCAAGTCTGGAAGGTCGCCGTCTGGGACCAGGCGATACTCTCCCTGGGGATCGCGAAGGCGTGCTTCCTGAAGCATCGGCTCGGAAATGTCGATGCCCAGGACGCGAAATCCGAGGTCGCGCAGGAAGCGTGTTGACCGACCTGCCCCACAGCCGAAGTCTAGGGCCTGATTTCCGCGGACATGTTCGCGGACGGCCGCCGGCAGGTCGCGGAAGGCGAGAGAGTAGGTTCCGGGAAAGTCGAGCGCGGCATAAGCTTTCGCACGGGCATTGTCGTCGTAGACGTTCGGGAAGTCTGGGCTCATCGGTACTTCCACGCTCAGCCGCCGAACGGGTGGCGCGTCAGCGGCGAGCAAAGAGCCGAAGGCGATGAGCGAGTCCGCGGCACGCGCATTTTAGGCGCTACCGCGAATCGGCCGATCGTTGTAGGCACCTATTTCTCTAGGAAGTCTGTGCGAAATTTGCCGACGCCGCTCAGCTGAACGATTACGGCACCGTCGGTCGCGGCCACGAAATGGGGAACGCCGTGCGGGATGACTATGAAACTTCCCGCCGGGTAGCCCTTCAGCTTGGCCGGGTCGAACCGCTCTCCCTCGCCCACGTACCAGGTCCCTTCGATAACCGTGACCAGCTCGTTTTGCGGGTGCGTGTGCGCGAGGACGCGCCCGCCGCCGGGTATCTTCACTCGATCTATCCACGCGCCGCCCTGGCTGGAATCGCCAAGCAACTGCGCGCGCTGCCGTCCATCCTGGTAGTAGGGGGGCACGTACCACCGCACTTGTTCCGGGGTCAATCCGAACACCTTCTTGGTCTTGTCGTCCGAAGTCTCTGCCAACGCCAGCGTCGCAACGATCATCATCGCGGCAGCGAACACGATAAGCAGCCTTTTCATCCGGCACCTCAGCGTGACATGACAGCGCCTAACGGGCTGCGCTTCAGCAGCGAGCTGCGCCGCGCGAAGCGCGGTGCGCGAGTCCGCTGCACGCGTGTGTTAGGCGGCACCACTGCCTACCATCCTAGCCTCGCGGCGCTTTCTCACGACCCAGAAGATTGCGCCGCCCACAGCCCCGGCCAGAAACCCCAGCGGTCCCGTGATGAAGATACCCAGCAGGGGGCCCTGGTTTGCGCTAGGCATCAAAATGATCGGCCCAAAGAAGCCGACCGAGAAGGCGATGCCACCCGTCACGAAGGCGCCGAGAACCATCGCCTTGACAAGGCCCCGATGAACCGAGGCGGTTTGCTTCCATACGAACCACGCCACAATGCACGCGGCCACCAAGGAGGCTAACCAGGCAAGCCGGAATGATGAGCCGCCCCGGAAGAGCAGAGCGCCTCCAACCCAGAACACAAAGTAGAGCGTCGCCAGCGCGCTGATGAGGGTCGCCACCACGCGAAAGACGGTTCTCATGCCCTACTGCCCATTCCTGCCGCCTAACGGTAGTCCGTTCAGCGGCGAGCGGAGCGGAGCGACGCGAGTCCGCTGCAACGGCATCTTAGGTGGCCGCAAATTCTGGGACTCTAGACCGCGCTGAACTCTCCCGCGCGAGGCCCGCAGCTTCCGCCACGATGCGACGTTTAGCATCCTGACTGGGTCGAGGCTCTCGCCACGTTCGCTCATCCGCGTGCTCAGGTTTAAGACACCCCGATCAACTCACCGGTTCCCATCCTCTTGATGGATCTAGGGTTGCGTGCGCCGAACTGCTGCCTCGGTTGTCCCCGAGAAGAGAAGCGCGCCCTCGGGGACGACCGCCGTCGAAAACGCAGCCCGCGGTTGGGTTCCCCCCTTGCATGCCGCCAGTCCGTGTGCTAAACACTGAACCGAATGGTTCAGTATTCGCGGGCCCACCTCGATGCCTCGTTCGCCGCGCTCTCGGATGCCACCCGACGCGGCGTTCTGGAGCAGCTGGGACGTTCCGATGCTTCGATCACGGACCTTGCCGAGAAGTTCCACATGACCCTCACGGGCATCAAGAAGCACGTCGGCGTCCTGGAGCAGTCCGGGCTCGTCACCACGGAGAAGCTCGGGCGCGTGCGGACCTGCAAGCTCGGCCCGCGCCGATTGGAGGAAGAGACGGCATGGCTCGAGAGGTACCGCCAGCTATGGGACGCACGCTTCGACGAGTTGGACAAGGTTGTCGAGGAATTGAAACGGAAGGAGAAGGTCGATGGACGCAAGAAGAGAGAGTGAGGCTACACCGATGAAGAACCGCACGACTGTGGAACGGAAGTCCGAGCGTGAACTCGTCGTCACGCGAACTTTCAACGGTCCGGCGCGCCTCGTGTTCGAGGCGTGGACCAAGCCCGAGCTGTTCAAGCAGTGGTGGGTGCCGAAGTCGATGGGCATGTTCCTGCGTTCCTGCGAGATGGATGTTCGTGTCGGGGGCAGGTACCGTTTGGCGTTCGGCCACGATGCCTCAAACCCTGCCGAGTTCTTCGGTAGGTATATCGAAGTGACACCGCACTCGCGCCTCGTCTGGACCAATGACGAAGGTGGTGACGGTGGGCCCGTCACCACGGTGACCTTCGAGGAAAAAGGTGGCAAGACGTTGCTCGTCATGCACGAGCTCTATCCCTCGAAGGAAGCTCTCGACGCTGCCGGCACCGGGGCAGCCGATATGATGAGCGAGACCTTCGAGCAACTGGACGAGCTTCTCGTCGCCCTGGGCGCGAGCGTGGGACAGTCATGAACTCGTCGATCTCCGGTCGGCCGCCTGGCTGATTGGTCCCAGCCTCGATCCCTCGTGGCACACCATCAGCGAGTGGGCAATCGGTCCTCACGGCTGACCTCGGCGCGCTGCTCGCCCCGGCCGGCCTCGCTCACATGCTGGCCGGGGCTACGTGAGATTAGATAGGGCTTCGGTCCGCCTAACGAACTGCGCGTCAGCGGCGAGCGTGAGCGAGTCCGCTGCATGCGCGTGTTAGGCGTCGGCTGCTCGGCATCGGATCGTTCTGTCCCCCTGCACGCTCGGCTCATGGTGCTAGATCGGAACATGACCACTTGGAGGTTCAAAGTTGGGCGTCTTTTCTAGGTCGATCCCGTTGAGCAACATGAGAGCTTTGTAGGCCTCAAAGATCGACTTGTGGATGGAATCCAAGTCCTCGAGCATTTGGACCCGGCCCTCATCCGAATTGCGCCTGAGGTTGTGCCGCCGGTAAAACTCGTGATTCAGACGATTCCTTGCTTCCAGAGCCTCTAGCAAGAGATCTTGAAGGCCGGGCGGCGTCAAGGCCTTGGATTGCACAGCTGTGACGAGCTACCCTAGCGTCTTCCTGTTCACGCCGTCAACGAGCTCGTTGGCAATCATCTGGTCGGCTTCTGCCAGAAGGTTGTGCCGTGCGATACCAGCCTCCAGGAGCAGGTTGCCGAGCTCCGTCTCAAGCAGCTGAGACGCTTCAGCGGTTTCGCCGAACTTAGCGTACACGTCAACGAGCGGTGGCATGGTCGATTCCGACGCCAAACATTACTTAGACAGCCTAAACGAAAACCGCAAACGAGGCGCCGCTGCTGCCTAACATGACGGCGGGATGTGGGCGAAGCGTACGCCGAATTGCCCGGCTGCGGTTCGGGTTACGCGGGGCAGGTGAGGCTCCTTGAGTCGGGAGGATCGGAGGATCGTCGAGCTGCCTAAATTGCCTCGGACGAGCAGCGACGGCCCTTTCTCGTTGCAGGCCTGCCGCGCACCCCGCGAAACCAATTTGCCTGAGGCGGCGACGATTGCTCTGAGTTGCATCCGTGAGCGAGGGGTATCGCGCGGAGGAGGAGCCTCCAAGCCGGGACACCCGCCGCAGAAGAGGACCGGCCGGACTGCCTCTGTGCCGGACCAGCGAAGCGGTGGCCCGGCATTCCCCCGGTTTGGCAAGGCCGCCGCGTCTCCTCCGAGCGCGATACCGCGAGTCCGCCCCCGTTATAGTCTGCGCCGCAGGTGAATCTCTTCGTCAAGGGGCTGATTGTGGGCTTCTGCCTGGCCGCACCTGTTGGCCCGATCGCCGTTCTCTGCGTGCATCGGACGCTCTCGCACGGCAAGCTCGCCGGATTTCTCTCGGGGTTCGGGGCGGCCGTCGCGGACGCAATCTACGGCACGCTCGCCGCCTTCGGCGTGACGGTGATCTCCTCCTTTCTGATGGACCACCGGATGTTCTTCCAGCGCGCCGGAGGCGCCGTGCTCTGCGTGCTCGGCGCGCGGCTCTTCCTCGCGCGCCCTCCCGAGGGGGACAACGGCAACAACGAGATGAGCCTCTTCCGCGACTTCCTGTCGACCCTCGTGCTCACGCTGACCAATCCCATGACCTTCATCGCGTTCGTCGCGATCTTCGCAACCCTCGGCGTCGGAGCCGTGCGCGGCCACTCCATTCTGACCGCGGAGCTGGTCGGCGGCGTTCTGCTGGGGTCGGGGCTCTGGTTCACGACGCTCGTCGCCCTCGCCAACCTGTTTCGCGACCGCTTCCGGTATCCGACACTCGTCGCGATCAATCGCGCCACGGGAGTGTTCGTGGTCGGCGTGGGGATGTTCTATCTCTTCGTGCTCCGCCCGCAGAGCGAGGCCGCGCCGGAGATGATCATGAAGCCACTCACCGCGCTGGAAGGGCACGCCCCGTTGCCGGCTCCGAGCCCGACGCCCTAACTCTCGACCCCTCGCGAGGCCTGCAGAGCGCTCCGCGCCTTGCGAAGCGCGCGTGCGAGCGACGCATCCACTCCGGCGGCCAGGGCCTCGGGCAACGTGAACCAGGCGGCCTGGCGCACCTCCTCGGCCTGCACCGAGAAGCCTTTCTCGCGGGTGGTCAGCAGGTAGCGCAGGTCGAAATGCACGTGCGCCGGACGATTGGCGCGCGCCGGAATCGGATGCACGTCGACGTCGAGCACCCGCGGGCCCACCGGCGCGTCGAGGGCGAGCACACCCGTCTCCTCCCGCGCTTCCCGGCGAGCCGTTTCGAAGACCGACGCGTCCTCCGCCTCGACGTGGCCGCCCGGCTGGAGCCAGCGGTCGAGCCGCCGGTGGTGCACGAGCAGGAAGGCCTCTCCGTTCGGGCGCGCCACGACCGCGCTCCCCGTGACGTGATTCCGCTCCTGCCGTGTGAACGGGTCCGCCGCCGAATGCAGGAGCGTGCGGATCCGCTCGAGCGAGCGGCTCTCCGAGGGGTCTTCCGGCCGGTAGGCCGCGAGTCCCGCGACCAGTCTTGAGACCTCGATCACAAAAGGGCCCGGACACGGGCGTTCGAGCCGTCGGTCACAAGCGCGTGAGCTACCACCCGATCGCCCCGCGCGTCAAGAGGGCTGGCGGACGCCAATCGAGAAATGTCGCGCGGCGCAGGCCGAGGATTGACCGCTTCGGCCCCCGGCGTCATGCTTGCGCGGCCTCAGACGACCCCGAGCGGTCGGGCTGCAGAAAGGAAAGTCGAGACTCAATGAGATCGCTCCGCCACGCCCTCCTTCTGTCCCTCTCGCTTCTTGCCGCCGGAAATCTCCCGGCTGCCGGGGCGGCCTCGAAGGCTTCGGGCGCTGCCGGGGAGGAAGCGAAGAAGCCTCCTCTGCTCTCGTCCGACACCTGGAAGGGTCTCGCGCTGCGCTCGATCGGGCCGGCGGTGACCTCGGGCCGCGTCGCCGACATCGCGGTCGCGCCGAGCGATCCCTCGACCTACTACGTCGCGGCCGCCTCGGGCGGCGTCTGGAAGACCGTCAATTCCGGCGTGACCTGGACTCCCGTCTTCGACGGCGAGGGCTCGTACTCGATCGGCTGCCTCGCGATCGACCCGAACAACCCGTCGGTCGTCTGGGTCGGCACGGGCGAGAACAACGGCCAGCGCAGCGTTTCCTACGGCGACGGCGTCTACAAGTCCGAGGACGGCGGCAAGTCCTGGCAGAACGTGGGGCTGAAGACCTCCGAGCACATCGGCCGCATCCGCATCGATCCGCGCGATTCGCGGGTCGTCTACGTCGCGGCGCAGGGCCCGCTCTGGTCGGCGGGCGGCGAGCGCGGACTCTACAAGACGACCGACGGCGGCAAGACCTGGAAGGCGATCCTGACGATCTCCGAGAACACGGGAGTGGCCGACCTCGAGATGGATCCGGGCAATCCGGATCTCCTGATCGCCTCCGCGCACCAGAGGCGCCGGCACGTCTGGACGCAGATCGGTGGCGGGCCCGAGTCCGCGCTCTACCGGTCGACCGACGCCGGAACCACCTGGAAGAAGATCGAGTCGGGACTCCCGAAGGAGGAGATGGGCCGTATCGGGCTCGCGATCGCGCCGTCCGATCCGGACACGGTGTACGCGATCGTCGAAGCGGCCAACAAGGCCGGAGGGCTCTTCCGCTCGACGGACCGGGGCGTCACGTGGGAGAAGCGCGGAGACCACGTCACGAGCGGTCTCTACTACACGCGCATCACCGTCGACCCGAAGGACAGCGAGCGCCTGTACTCGATGGACGTCTTTCTCAAGGTCTCCGACGACGGCGGCAAGACCTTTCGAAACCTCGGCGAGAGCTCCAAGCACGTGGACAACCACGTGATCTGGATCGACCCGGCGGATACCCGCCATTACCGCGTGGGCTGCGACGGCGGGGTCTACGAGAGCTTCGACCGGGGGGCCTCGTGGGAGTTCAAGGCGAACCTGCCGATCACGCAGTTCTACCGCATCGCCCTCGACGAGGCCGCCCCGATCTACAACGTCTACGGCGGGACGCAGGACAACGACACCCTGGGGGGGCCCTCGCGCACCGCCACCGTCCACGGGATCCCCAACTCCGACTGGTCCGTCACGGTCTCGGGCGACGGGTTCCAGCCGCGCGTGGACCCGAAGGACCCCAACGTCGTGTACTCCGAATCACAATACGGGGGCCTCACACGCCTCGACCGAAAGAACGGCGACCTGCTTCCCATCCAGCCCATGGCCGGAAAGGGAGAGGATCCGCTGCGCTGGAACTGGGACTCGCCCCTCCTGATCTCTCCCCATGCGCACACGCGGCTCTACTTCGCGGCGCAACGCGTCTTCCGCAGCGACGACCGCGGAGAGACCTGGAAGCCCGTGAGCCCGGATCTGACCCGGCAGATCGACCGCAACAAGCTCCCGGTCATGGGGAAAGTGTGGCCGGTCGACGCCGTCGGAAAAAACGCTTCCACTTCCTTCTACGGCAACATCGTGGCGTTGTCCGAATCGCCCGGGCAGGAGGGGCTGCTCTACGTCGGAACCGACGACGGCCTCGTCCAGGTTTCCGAGGACGGCGGTCTGCATTGGCGGCGCATCGATCGCTTCCCCGGCGTGCCCGAGAACACCTACGTCGCGCGGCTCGAGCCCTCCCCGAGCGATCCCTCGACCGTCTACGCCGGCTTCGACAACCACAAGATGGGGGACTTCCGCCCGTATCTCCTAAAGAGCACGGACCGGGGCCGCACCTGGACCTCGATTGCCGGCGACCTTCCGGCCCGTGGAAGCGTCTATGCCGTGCTCGAGGACCCGGGCGATCGGGGCCTGCTCTTCTGCGGAACGGAGTTCGGCCTCTTCTTCAGCAAGGACGCTGGCGTCCACTGGGTGCCGCTCAAGGGCGGCTTTCCGACGATCGCCGTGCGCGACCTCGCGATTCAAATCCGCGAGAACGACCTGGTCGTCGCAACGTTCGGCCGCGGAATCTACGTTCTGGACGACTGCACGGCGTTGCGCGAAGCGAGCGCCGCGGTGCTCGAGAAGGACGCGGCGCTCTTTCCGATCCGCCGGGCCCTCGTCTACGTCCCGACGACCCCGCTCGGCTTCCCGGGAAAGGGCTTTCTCGGCGACGCCTACTACGCGGCTCCCAATCCTCCGTTCGGCGCGGTCGTGACCTACTCCTTGAAGGAAGAGCTGAAGACGAAGAAGAAGCTGCGGCAGGAGAGGGAGAAGAACGCCGAAAAGGAGAAGGGGAGCATTCCCTACCCCACGGCCGCGGAGCTGCGGGCGGAGGCCGCCGAGGAGGAGCCGACTCTGCTCTTCACCATCTCCGACGCCGACGGCAACATCGTGCGACGGATGACCGCGCCCGGAAAGGCGGGCGTCAATCGCGTCGCCTGGGACCTGCGGTTCCCGGCCTCGATCCCGACCGACACGCCCAAGCCCGACCCCTCCATCCCGTGGGAGGAGGTCCCAAAAGGGCCGATGGCGGTCCCGGGCAAGTACACCGTCTCGCTCGCAAAGCGGGTGGACGGCGTCGACACGCCGCTCGCCGGACCGGTGGAATTCGAGGTGGTCGCGATCGGGACCTCCTCGCTGCCTCCCGCCGACCGGGCCCTGCTTCTCGCCTTCGAGCGAAAGACCGCGCGGCTCCAGCGCGCGGCGCTCGGGGCGATCTCCGCCGCGAAGGAGGGACAGAAGCACCTCGAGGAGATCCGGCAGGCGCTCAACGACACGCCGGCCGCCGATCCGGCCCTGGAACGGGAGGCCCGCTCCCTGGAAGCGCGCCTGCGGGAAATCCTGCTCGTGCTCGAAGGGGACCGCGTGATGGCCGGGCGCAACGAGCCGACGGCTCCGTCGATCAAGGATCGCGTCGAATCCATCGTCACCGCGCAGTGGAACTCGGTTTCGGCGCCGACCGCCACCAGCCGCGAGGCCTTCGCGATCGCGGCCGGGGAGTTCGGCGGGGTGCTGGAAAAGCTGCGCCGGCTGCTCGACGAGGATCTCAAGGGCCTCGAGACGCGCGCGGAGGCCGCGGGAGCCCCGTGGACGCCGGGACGAATCCCGACATGGCGCCCGGAGTGAGGCGCGGGCGGCGCGCTCCGCGCGGCGGAGCGATCTCCGGACCCGACCGCCCGCGACGAGGGTGATCCGGATGCCCGGAGGCCGCCGGCAACCGGGAGGCTCCGGCGCATGAGCCTCGTGCGCGTGCTCGGACGCGTGCCCAAGTCCTTGCTGGTCTCCGGGGGGTTCCTGTTCGTGGGGCTCCTTCTCTGGGCCGACTACGCCACCGGCCCGGAGCTCTCGCCGCTGATCTTCTATGCGGTCCCCGTGGTCGTGGTCGTATGGTTCGCTGGACGCGCCGCCGCGGTTGCGCTCTCCGTCTTCGCCGCGTTCGCGTGGTTCCTCGCGGACCTGCTGAGCCGGGCCTATTCGCACCCCGCCATCCCCTACTGGAACGGCGTCGAGAAGCTGATCTTCTTTCTGCTGCTGACCGGGCTCATCTCGACGCTGAAGACGGCCCTGGAGCGCGAGAAGCTCGCCCGGCAGGAGTTCCTGGAGCGCGAGATCCAGATCGCCCGGCAGGTCCAGGAGAGACTCTTCCCGCAGCTCTCGCCGGAGCTCGAAACCCTCGAGTGCACCGGCATGTGCCGGCCGGTGCGCACGGTGGGAGGCGACTACTACGACATTCTTCCTCTGGGAGAAGACCGCGTCGGGATCGCCGTGGGCGACGTCTCGGGCAAGGGGCTGTCGGCGGCCCTCCTGATGGCGACGGTCCAGGCGACACTGCGCAGCTTCGCCTCCGTGCGCGGCGACGCCGCGGACCTGGTCGTCTCGGACACCAACCGGCAGCTCTGCGCGCTGACGGAGCCCAACCGGTTCGTCACGCTCTTCTGGGCGGTCTACGACGGCGCGAGGCGAGAGCTCACGTACGTCAACGCCGGCCACAACGCCCCGATGCTGTTCCGCGCGGGGCAGTCCGATGGGCCCGAGAGGCTCTCGAGCGGAAACACGGTCCTCGGGCTCTTTCCGGGCGCCTCCTGGAGCGCGCGCGCGATTGCGCTCCGCTCGGGGGACCTTCTGGTGCTCTTTACCGACGGCATCCCGGAAGCCTCGAACGCCCGCGGAGAGGAATTCGGCGAGGCGCGGCTGACCGCGGTCGTCCAGGCCAACCGGGACCTTCCCGCACCGGCCCTCTGCGAGCGGATCCTCTCGGCGGTGTCCGAATTTCTCGGTAGCGAGCCCGCGCAAGACGATCTGACGGTTCTCGTGGCCCGGGAACTGCCCCGGCCGCGCTGATACCAGAGAGGAGCGCCCATGCAGAATGCCGACACGCAGAGCCTCGACGCGATCGTCCGGGCCGTCTACGACACGATCTCCGGCCCCGCGGGACCACGGGATTGGGAGCGCGAGCGGCGCCTGTTCGCGCCTGGAGCGCTCCTCGTCCCGACGCAGACGCGACCCGAGGTCGGCGCCGCCGCTCAGGTCCTCGACGTCGAGGGGTTCATCGCCTCGCGCACGCCCTTCTTTGCCGCCAACGACTTCTACGAGCGGGAGGTGGCGCGCCGGACCTTCCGCTTCGGCAACGTGGCGCACGTCGAATCCGCGTACGAGGCCCTGCGGCGGGCCGAGGACCACGAGCCGCTCTGGCGGGGCATCAACAGCCTCCAGCTCTACCACGACGGGCAGCGCTGGTGGATCGTCTCGATCGCGTGGGACAACGAGCGGCCGGGCAATCCTCTTCCGGAATGGGCTTCGGATCGCCCCTGAATCAGGCCAGGCTTCGCTTCTCCCGCCAGGCCGCGGCGCCGACGAGCGCGGCGCCGACCAGCAGATAGGCACGAGAAAAGCCGGAACGGGTCTGGAACCTACCCCCTCCCTCTCCCGGCGGGAGAGGTTCGGGGTGAGGGGCATCCCGGACTCGATCCGTCGACGAGGGTCCGTCGTTGGCCGATGGAACGAACCCCTCACCTTGCCCTCTCCCCTCAGGGGAGAGGGGTCCTCGATCTGGCGTACGCCGGCGAAGAATCGGGCTTGTTACCCGGGGTCGGTGGAAGTCTCCGCGACCTCGTTGCGGATGGCGCGCACCAGCGAGTCGACCGCGGTGTCCTCGAGACCTTGCGGGCCGAAGCCGCGCTTGGCGAAGTCGACCCATTCGCCCTCCGCGCCGACCTGGAGTGTGAGCAGGCGGGCCTTGGCAGACCAGTGCACGCGAACGGACATGTCCGGCCGCTTGAAGACGGCTTTCCGATCGCCGGAGGCATCGGGAGACTTCTCTTCACTGGCGAAGGCATACCCCATCTGACGGAGTGCCGAGCCGATGCGGTCGAAGGCGGCGTCCACGGTCAACATCTGGGACCTCGCTGTCGTTGGTGGCCCATTCTATTCAGCTTGCGGGACGGATCGGAAGCCTCCGTCAACCGCTGCCGCGGCCTCCCGAAGCCAGCACCAAGACCTGGCCCCACTCCTCGCGCCCTGCCCTCGCGGCCGCCAGGGCCTCCGGGCCCTTCGCGCGCCACCAGGCACGAGCGCTCTCGAGCCTCCAGGGGTTCCCGTCGGCACAGGCCTCGAGCATCGCGCCGAGCGCTTCCGCCGAGGCGGGCCGGTCGTCGCGGTTGAAGGCGAGGCACCGCGAAATGATCTCGTCCAGGGCCCCTGGCACCGGCTGGGGGGAAGCCTGGGAGAGCGGAGGGGGAGGCCCCTGGCGTTCCATCTTGAAGACCTCGATCGCCGTTCGCCCCGGGAAGGGAGACTTTCCCGTCAACAGAAAATAGCCCACGGCCCCGAGGGCGAAGAGATCGGCCCGCGCATCGACCCGGGAAGGATCGCTCATCCCCTCGGGGGACATGTAGAGGGGAGTTCCCAGGAGCGACCCATCCTGCGAGAGATCGGCGTCGTCCGCGTGCGCTTCGCCCTTGCTTTCGGGAAGGCGCTCCATGGCTCCCAGGTCCTTGACGAGGCCGAAGTCCAGGACCTTCAGAAAGTCGGGGATGCCGCCGTAGACGCACAGCATCAAATTGGCCGGCTTGATGTCGCGGTGGATCAGGCCCGCGGCGTGCGCCTCGGCAAGGGCGCCGCAGGCCTGTCGCATCAGGTGCACGACGCGAGCGGGCGGCAGCGGCCCTTCGAAGGCGACCAGCTGCATGAGGTTGATTCCGCGCAGGAGCTCCATCGCGTAGTAGAAGGTGCCGTCGGCCGTGCGCCCGTAGTCGTAGATCGCGATCGTGCTCGGATGCGTCAAGCCCGCAGTCAGCTGGACCTCGCGCTCGAAACGCGCCAGCGCCCGCTCGCCCTCCGTGCCGGGTGCCAGCAGCTTGACGGCGGTCGGCCGCCGCAGCAGCGCATGCCGCGCCTCCCAGACGACCCCCATCGCGCCGTGGCCCAGGCGCGCGATGAGCCGGTACGGCCCGACCTTCTCCGCCTGACGGCGAAGGCGCGAGATCGTCCGCAGCGCCGTCGCCGTGACGAGGCCGAGCAGTGCGGCAAGCGTTCCGATCGAGGCGGCCGCAACGGCTCCGCGGCGTGACGGAACGAAGGAGCCCGGAAGTGCGAAGACGTCCAGGAACCACTCGCGGTCCGCAAGGGAGACCTTGTATCCCGCCTGGAGGCCGGGACGCCGGGGCAGCGACGCGGCCCGTGCGGGGCGCTGGGCGAACACGGCGGATCCCGGCTTCTCGCTTTCTCGAAGGGCGAGACCGAGGCCGGGGTCTTCGGAGGACGCCGCCGTGTCCAGGACCGGGGCAAGACGGAAAATCGCGAGCACATAGCCCGAGAGTGCGGCGCGACGCGAGACCTCCGACCCGGGATCCCCTTCCGCGTACACCGGGTAGTAGAGAGCGACAGCGGGCGAGGCATCGGGCCGGCCCTCGTCCTCGACCAGCCGGAAGGGGCCATGCACCGCCGTTTCGCCCGTGTCCCTCGCCTTCTCGGCGACGCGCCAGCGTTCCGGGTCCGACGCCACATCGAATCCGAGCGCGCGAGCGTTGGGAGGCTCCATGTACTGGATCGGAACGTGGTAGCGGCGGGACCCGGCCTCCCGCGGCTTCCCGTCCGGACCCGTTTCCCAGAAGCGGTAATCCGGCAGGCCCGCGGCGCGCCCCTCGGCCTCCTGGAAGAACCGCTCCGAGTCGCGCACGAAGGGAAGCCACTCGAAGGCGTACACCAGCCCCGAGCGCCGAATCGCTCCCGGCCGGAGGAGGGCGTCGGTCACCAGATGAAACTGCCGCCGGGTCACGCGGCCCGAGGACTCGAGCAGACTCGTCAATACGGCCAGATCCGCCAGAGGAACCGAAAGCTTTTCCTGAACAGTGGCCCGCAGGCGCTGCGCCTTGTCGGCGAAGGCGAAGTGCATCGACTCCTTCGCGCGTGCGAGCAGATACGCGCCCAGACCGAGCGACAGCGCCACCAGGATCGCGGTGATCAGAACGTCGGTGCGGCGAATCGAGGTGCGCCAGAGGAAGAAGGCGGAGCGCAGCCGGCGCACCGTGAACCGCCCGGTTCCGCCACTCGAGCGCCCCCCGCTTCCGGACACGCCGCTACCCACGTCGGGGATTATCTTGCCGAGAGAGGTCCGGAGCCCGAAAACTCGCAGCGCGGCCGCCCCGCTGCGGCCGGAAGGGCCCCTCTTGCGGGGCCCCGCGGGCCCTTTCCTTTCGAACATTTCCAGCCAGCGTGCGTAGAACAGTATTGCCGGCGGGGTGGCCGGCGACGCAATGACCGAAACCGGGCAACCGGGTCCTCCAGGGGCCTTTCGAAGACTTTTGAGGTTTTTCATGCGCAAGAAACGCTGGGGCTGGATCGTCGTGGCCGCCATCGTCGCCGGGGGGGCGATCGCCGCCACCCGGGGCAAGGACAAGACCGACCCCAAGGCCGACAGCAGCCCCTTCCGAATCGGAAAGGTTCAGGCCGAGGACCTGCAGGTTTCCGTGCGGGAGGTCGGAGTGGTCGATCCCGTCACGAAGGTCGACGTCAAGTCCGCCGTCTCCGGAAGGGTGACGGGACTGCGGGTGCGCGAGGGCGCGGTCGTCAAGGCGGGCGACATGCTGGCCGAGATCGAGCCCGACGTGAATCAGGCGCAGTCGCTCTCGGACGTGCAGGCGAGCGTCAAGGACATGGAGCTGAAGCTCCAGGACGCGCAGCGCGAGTTTGCGATGCAGAAAGCGCTCTACGATCAGGGGCTCGTCGGCCGCGACGGCTTCCGCGCGGCGCAGATCAAGCGCGACCAGGCTGCGGAAAGCCTCCGGGCCGCCCAGATGCGCTACCAGATCGTCGAGGATCGCGGCATTCCGATCTCCGGCAACGCGGCCTCGCAGGTGGCGCACGTGACCTCGCCCATGTCGGGAGTCGTGATCAAGCGCGGCGTCGAGCTCGGAGAGACGGTGACTTCCGGCGTGTCCTCCTTCAACTCCGGGACCGTGCTCTTCACGGTCGCCGACCTGAAGTCCCTGATCATCCGGGTCAACCTGAACGAGGTCGACATCGCCAAGGTGCAGGTCGGGCAGCCGGTGCGCATCACGCTGGACGCCTATCCGCAAAAAGTCTTCACGGGGAAGGTCACCTTCGTCGCGCCGTCGGCCGAGCTCGTCGAGAAGATCAAGGTCTTCAAGGTCGAGGTGACGCTCGACGAGCTGACCGAGTCTTTCCGAACGGGCATGAGCGCCAACGTCGAGATCCTGGGCGACAAGCGCGACAAGGCGGTCTCCATTCCGCTCGAGGCGCTGCAGAAGCGGGAAGGAAAGACCGTGGTCTACCGGCTCAAGGACGGCCTGAAGCCCAAGCAGCTCTCCACGGCCAAGGACGCCCTGTCCGGGCGCAACAAGTTCACGTGGCTCTCCGACCATTGGGCCGAGTACTTCGACGTCGTGCCGGTGTCCGCTGGGATCGCTACCATCGAGCGCGTCGAGATTCTTTCGGGTCTGAAGGCCGGACAGCAGGTCTCCCTCGAGGATCCCAGCAGGAAGAAGATCCAGAAGGACGACGACACCGACTAGCGGTCGCTTTCCGCTTTCCGATCCCGGCGACCGTCGGGATCGGGCGAATGGCGGGAAGCCGATCGCCGGAGCTTTGAAGCGCATGACGCCCATCATCGAGACACAGGGACTCACGAAGATCTTCGGCACCAACGGCGTCGCCGTCCACGCACTGCGGGGAGTCGACCTCGAGGTCGCGCGCGGCGAGTTCGTCGCGCTGATCGGTCCTTCGGGCTCGGGCAAGTCCACGCTCATGGCCATCCTGGGCTGTCTGGACTCTCCGACCTCGGGCGCCTACAGCCTCGACGGCCAGCGCGTCGAAGGCCTGTCGGGCCCCGACCTCGCACGAATCCGCAACGAAAAAATCGGCTTCGTGTTCCAGCAGTACAACCTGCTTCCCAAGGCCTCCGTCGTCCGTAACGTCGAGCTGCCGATGCTCTACGCCGGGATCGGCCGCAAGCAGCGCCGCGCTCGAGCGATGGAGCTGCTCGACCGGGTGGGCATCGCCGACAAGGCGAAGGTGCTGCCGGCGGCCCTCTCCGGAGGCCAGAGGCAGCGCGTCGCCATCGCCAGGGCGCTCGCCAATCACCCCGCGCTCCTGCTCGCCGACGAGCCCACCGGAGCCCTCGACTCCCAGACCGGTCACGAAGTGCTGGAGCTCTTCCATGACCTTCACCGCCAGGGCAACACGATCCTGATCGTGACGCACGACCTTTCGATCGCGGCCATGGCGGGGCGCCGGGTCGAGATCCACGACGGGCTGATCCGGCTGCCCGAGGCGGCGTGATGACGGGATCCGAGATACGCGATAGGGGATCCCGGATCCCGCATCCCGCACCCCCCATCCCGCATCCCGCATCCCGACCAATGACCCTCAACGGCAAGTTCTGCGAGCGCCTGCGCAACGCCTGGGTCGAGATGCGCGAGAACGCGACCCGCGCGACGCTGCAGTCGCTCGGGATCGTGCTCGGGGTCGCCTCGGTGCTCGGAGGTTTTTCGATTTCCGACAGCATGCGCCAGCGCTCCATGGAGCTCTATCGCAAGCTCGGGGGCTTCGACAAGCTGAACGTCCAGCCCTCCGCGGTCATCAAGGAAGGCAGCCCGACGGCACTCCAGATGGCCAACCTGGGGCTGCGCACCGACGACGCGGACGAAGGCGTGGATCTCGACCGCCGGGCGGTCGAAGGCGTTTCCCTGCAGAAGTTCGCGCGCGCTCGCGTCCGCTCGGCCTGGGCCGATCAGGAGCGCGACATCCGCGGCATCGGCGGAGACTTCCTGCCGCTCGACGGCTACGAGATCGCCGAGGGACGCAATTTTACCCGGCGGGACATGGCGACGGCGGCTCCGGTGGCGATTCTCGGGACCGAGGCGCTCTCCGCCTTCTTCCCGAGCGGCCACGCGGTCGGCCAGACGATGCGCATCGGCGACACTCCGGTAACCGTCATCGGAGTGCTCAAGGAGCGCGTCTTCTACTTTCGAAAGTCGAATCGGAACATCTTCCGGCGGCGCAACCGCATCATCGCGATTCCGACGACCCTCGTCACGCGGCGGTTCGAGGGCGACCGGTACCAGCGGCTCGACCGCGTCACCTTCCGCGTGCCCGACATCGATGCGATGGCGACCTTCTCGAAGGGCCTGGGCTCGCTTCTCAAGGCGAATCACCGCCAGCAGGACGACTTTCGTCTCGACGACGTCGCGGCGCGGGTCCGCAAGGAAGAGAGCCAGGGAGACGTCTACGACATCATCTTCATGCTCTCCGGGGTCCTCTCGCTCATCGGCGGGGGCATCATCAACGTCAACGTCCAGATGGCGACGTTGAAGGAGCGCATCCGCGAGGTTGGCGTCAAGATGGCCATCGGCGCCTCCGGTCGCGAGGTCTTCAAGGAATTCCTGACCGAGGCCCTCCTGCTGACCGCGACGGGCTCGCTCGCGGGCCTCGCGATCGGCATCGGGTTCGCGAAACTGATCACTGTGTCGCTCGGGATCCCGCTGCACATCGACGCGAAGAGCTTCGCGGCAGCCTATTCGCTCGCCATCGCGTTCGGGTTCCTCTTCGCGCTCTACCCCGCGCTCAAGGCGGCCAAGCTGTCTCCCATGGAAGCGCTGCGCTATGAGTAGCCCGGCGGTCGCCCTTCCCGCCTCCGGGGCCCGGCGCAAGGATGGGCGGCTCGGCCTGCGCGCGCACCTCGCCCTCTACGGGGAGGTCGTCAAGGGCGGCTTCATCGAGCTCTGGGCGCACAAGTTGCGCTCGACCCTGACACTGACGCTCCTGATGCTCGGCGTCTTCACTCTCGTCGTCATGACCTCGGTCCTGGACGGCGTCGTGGACAAGGTTTCGACCGGCTTCTCGGGCATGGCCTGGGACGGAACGGTGATGCTCGCTCCCAAGTCTCCCGAGACGACCGAGGAGCAGAAGCGCTTCGCGATGAGCCCGGGCCTTCGCTTCGAGGATCTCCCGCGTCTGACCGTGCCGGACCCCAAGGTCCTCGCCTTCCTCCCGCGGGCGTACAAGAGGTCGGCCGTCAAGACGGCCGGCGGCAACGAGCGCATGTTCGTCAACGGGGTGACGTACGAGTACGGACGCTGGATGAACCGCCCCATCGGCCTCGGACGCGGCCTGACGGAGGACGACTCGCGCCGTCGCTCGACGGTCGCCGTGGTCGGCGCGACCCTCGCCTCCAAGCTCTTCGGCGGGTCGGATCCGGTCGGCCGGGACATCACCGTCGAGGGGGTGCGCTTCCGCGTCGTGGGGGTCCAGGCACCGGGGCAGCTTTTCTCCGACGAGAACTACTTCGACGCCAACGGCATCTCGATCCCGCTCGAAACCTACATGGACCGCATGGACCCGGACCACAAGCTGGCCCACGTGGCCGTGAAGCTCGGTTCCAAGCATGACCTCGGCGAAGTCTCCGCGATGATGATCGGGCGCGCCCGGCAGGCTCACCACGGCATCGAGGACGTGGAGATTCTGGATCTGGAAGGAGAGCTCGCCAAGGGATACCAGCGCTTCGAGGAGCAGATCGTCGGATGGCGCGTCGTCCTGACGAGCCTCGCCGCGACGGTGTTGCTCGTGGGAGGCGTCGGAGTGCTGTCGGTGATGCTCATATCCTTCTCCGACCGCCGCTACGAGATCGGCCTGCGCAAAGCCATGGGCGCTTCCGACGGCGAGATCCTGACCCAGTTCCTGCTCGAGGCCTGCGTGCTCGCGGCCGTCGGCGCCCTTTTCGGAACCTTCTTCGGCGCGGCCACCTGCAAGGCGCTCTCGGCCAATTTCCCCTACGGCCTCGTGGTCAACCCGATCGGCCTCGTGACCGCGTGGGTCGTGGCGCTCGTGCTGGCTCTTTCCTTCGGCATGTACCCGGCGGTCCGTGCGTCACGCCTCTCGCCGATGGAAGCCATGCGATAAACGTCGCGGGGGCTTGCTGGGGCCTGCTCACACATCGGCCCGCCGCCCGTTCAAAGGCCGGCCTGGCCCGTCGCTGCGCTCCCGCTCCCACGGCGTGCGCCTTCTCCCTCGATGACCTCGGGAGACTTCGCGCGCCGCGAATGACGTTTTCACCCAACTGTGACTCGGCCTTGCCGGCGAAGGTCTCTTGGCACGCGGCGTAAGGAATCTCCACGAGGGAAGCGGAGGACGTCCGCGCGTCGCGGGAGCCGGAGCGGGGAGAATAACGAGGCTCGCCGTCGAGTCCGCATCCGGACGAGCGGCGAGCCGGTGGCCGTAGGCCAGGTCACTCGCCGAGTGAAGGCGACGTGCCGAAGAGAGGGCGGCCGGCCACAGCCGTTTTGCTCGCCCAGTAGGCGAGCGCGAGAACCGCCGCCACGGCGATCATCCCCGCGTAAAAATCCCAGCTCGACGGGTCGCTGCTGTAGATGCGGTACCCGAAGATGCGCCGGCAGGTTTCGAGGGCGATTGCCGCGAGGACCCCGAAGCGGACCGTGACCGCGACCAGGATTCCCATGGAAAGGAACGCGAGCGGCAGCGTCACGGCCTGTCCGGATCCTCCCAGAAAGATCGCCGTGAAGAAGAGGGTGACGACGAGCCCGGCGAGCCAGCCGGAGCGCACCGCTCCGCGCGCCAGAATCAAGAGGAACACGATTCCGAGAACCCAGAATGCCGACAGCACCCCGGAAGATATGAGCCAGGCCACGACGACGCCGGGATTGACCGGCGCGTCTTGCGCGAAGGCATGCGGCGCCGGCCCGGGAATTCCGAGCTTCCTCGGGAGCAGCACCCGAGCCGGCCCCAGGATCAGGCCGACCGCTGTCCCCACGGCGATTCCGATGAGAATGTCTCGACCCACCAGCGGATCGCGCCAGCGTCCCGAGATCGCCCGCGTCCAGGAAATCAGCATCTCGGGCCAGCGGCGGCGGGCAAAAGGCTCGAGCGCGAGATAGAGGATCCAGAATCCGAGTCCCATGGCGGCCGCGTTGGAGAAACCGGCGATGAGCAGCCAGCCCTCGTCGGCAGTCGTTACATGGTGCCCGCCGAGAGCCCAAATCGCTCCCTGCAGCAGGAGCACGGCTGTCGCGAGGCGCACCGCGCCCCGCTTGTCGCCTCGGCCCGCGAGGACGTTTCGGCGTGCGACGGCGGCGCCGCCGAGCAGGCACAGGAGAAGGAAAGCCTCGAAGACGAGCGCTCCGGCGCCGGCGTTCGCCGCCGTGACCGACAGATCCAACTGTCTCGTCCACGGACCGATCCAGAGAAAGGAGACAGGCCGTCCACCGTAGGACGCGGCCTCGACGCGCATCGTCACTCCGGAGTGCTCGGGGTGCGGACCCTCCCACGCCGCGCGCGCGGTCGCGTAATCGCGCGGCGACCAGCGCGGTTCGACGGGCGTGAATCGACTCATGTCGAGCCCCGCCTGCCGAAAAAGGCCGCTCCAATCCGTCTCCGCCGGAGCGGCGGTTTGGTTCTGGACCTGGGACGGAACGACCGCGAGCCGCACCAACCTCCCGCGGGGGTCGATCCACACCTCGGCCATCCCGGGCTCCACCGGCGCTGGGTTCAGAGACTCCACCAGGGGAGTGGGAAAGGGTCCCGTTATGGCCAGCGCCGGAACCAGGGGCGTCGCCGCCTGGCGATAGACGAACGCCACGGCGTCTCTCGAAAGATCGCCGCCGAACCCGCCGTGACCTCGAGCCCAATCGAGGAAGGACTCGTCGGTTCGGAACCAGTTCGCGAAGTCGGCGGGCTTTCCGAGCCCCGCGCTCTGAAGGATCTCTCGGGCGCGTTCGCGCAGGATCTCCGGCGACTTCTCGAGAACCACGAAGTGGGCGATGTTCGCGTGCGGCACGAGCCAGATCGAGAGCACGAGCGCCGCGGTGAGGCCGAGCAGAAGACGCCACGCGGTCGAAGGTGAGATTTGGCCCTGCTGGCCCGCGGCGGCGACCATTTCGGGAGAGGGCGTTTCGCCGGCGGCAATCGCGGCTGCCAGCGGATCGCCTCCCGGCAGCGCGGCGGCCACCTGCGCCGCCGACGACGGACGCCGCGCCGGGTCCTTCTCCACGCAGCGCAAGATCGCCCGCTCGACCGCCACATCCATCCCCGCCACCAGCACCGACGGGCTCGTCGGCGGATCCTCTGCGTGTTTGCGCCGATAGTCCGCCACGCTTCCGGCGTCGAACGCGCGCTTGCCCGTGTAGAGCTCGTAGAGGACCAGTCCCAGCGCGTACAGGTCGCTTCGAACCGACGCTCCCCTGCCCGAAAACTGCTCCGGCGCCATGTAGGCGGGTGTGCCGCCGATCTCCGACTCCGTTCCGACCTCTCCCGCCGCCACCGCCAGGCCGAAGTCCATGATCCGAGCTCGGCCGCGCCCGTCCACCATCACGTTGGCTGGCTTCAAGTCCCGGTGCAGAACTCCGCGCTCATGCGCGGCGGACAAACCGGCGCACAGCTGCCGCGAGAGCTCCAGCGCCTTGTCCTGAGGCAGTCGGCCGATCCGCCGGAGGAGCGACGCCAGATCCTCCCCGTCCACGTACTCCATGGAGATGAAGTGGCGGCCGTTCACCTCGCCGATGTCGTAGACCCGGCACACGTTCGGGTGGGCGACCGACCGCGACGTCCGCACCTCGGCGAAGAATCGATCGAGCAGCGTCCGGTCCGAGGAGAGTCGATTCGGCAAGAACTTGAGCGCGACCGGCTGGCCGAGCTTCAGGTCATCGGCGCGATAGACATCCCCCATGCCGCCGCGACCGAGCAGACCGATGATCCGATAGCGTTCGGCAAGGACGGTCCCCGGCGTGAAGCCGCCCGGGTCGATCGAATCGGAGGAGGCCAGACGACCGACAGGCGAGGACGGATGCCGCCGCGCGGCCGCCTCGATCGAAGGCGTCGCCAGACCGGTAGGCAGCTGAGAAGCCGAGGTCGAAGAGCGGCCGCAGCGCGGACATGCGGCGGCCTCCCCGATCTCCGAGCCGCACTGGGGGCAGCGCACGCAGCCGAGAGTCTATCGTTGCTGGTCAGGCCCGTGCCGGGTCGTCCAGGGCCATCCTGGCGCCCGGCCGATGGCGGGGCCTGGAGCTATTGTTTCGGCGAGCCCTGGGCTGTCTTTCGCGAGACCTTGCCTTCCATGACCGTAGACCAGGTCTTCCCGTCCGCCGAGGACTCCATCTTGAAGTCGTAGCCGGTTGCCGAGGTCTCGACGATCGTGTAACGGCCCTTCATGGGTTTGCCGTCCATCATGCTTTCGTTGTTGTAGGTCCAGGTCTTGCCGTTCCGCGCGCCCATGGCGTGGTCGTTCTCGCCCATGCTGTTGAAGCCGTTCCACGTGTACTGCTTCGCCGCGGCGTCGTAGCCCATGACCCCGAGGCCGGTGATCCGGCCCATTGCGCCCGTCGCCTCGTCCTTGCAGACGACGAAATAGTCTCCGTCCATCCAGGAGCAACGGGAGTTGCCCGAGATCTTCCCACCCGCGCCCCAGGGACCCGGCTTCATCTCGCCTTCCGATTTCCAGTTGCCGACGAAAAACCCGAGCGCCTTGACCTCGGGCGAGGGCTTCGGCATTTCCATCTTCTTTTCCTGCGCCTGCGCGGCGGTCGAGGCGGCGAGCAGGCCGGCGGCCACGAGCGCTGCGAGTTTGATGTGCTTCATGACGACCCCTCCTTCGAAGGCAAGGATTCTATGCCTCCGCGGGCGGCCGGCCCCACGGGCGTAGCATCCGGGCGTGCAGGCTCTAGTCTTCGGGCATGGCCGGGCGGGCGTGCGGGAGGTGCCCCGGCCCGTCCCGCGACGCGGTTTCGCGCTGGTGCGGGTGGCTCTCTCGGGCATCTGCAACACGGATCTCGAGCTTGCGCACGGGTATTACGGCTTTGCCGGAATCCCGGGACACGAGTTCGTCGGGCGGGTCGAGGCGCCGGCCGGCTCCGCCTGGCTCGGCAAGCGTGTGGTCGGCGAGATCAACCTCGCCTGCCGGCGCTGCTCCTGGTGCCGTCGAGGACTCGGGCGGCACTGCCCGAAGCGCACGGTTCTCGGCATCGCGGGGCATCCCGGCGCCCACGCCGAGCTCCTGACGCTCCCGGAAGCGAACCTGCGCGAGGTCCCCTCCGACGTCTCCGACGTCGAGGCGGTATTCGTCGAACCGCTCGCCGCGGCCTGCGAGATTCTGGATCAGGTCGATGTCCCGAAGGGGATGCGGGCGGCGGTCCTCGGGGTCGGCAAGCTCGGAACGCTGGTTGCGGCGGTGCTCGAGAACGCGGGGGCGACGGTGCGGCGCCTCGGCCGAAGGGACCGGGCGCGCGCGGCCTCCTTCGATCTCGTCGTCGAGGCGACCGGGTCTCCCGAGGGCATGCCGCGTGCCCTGTCCCTCGTCCGGCCCCGAGGGACGATCGTCTGGAAGTCCACGCACCACACGCCGGCGCGCTTCGACTCGGCGCCGCTCGTCGTCCACGAGATCACGGTCGTGGGGTCGCGCTGCGGGCGCTTCGAGCCGGCGCTCGATCTGCTGCGACGCCGCCGGGTGGACGTCTCACGCCTGGTTTCGTGCGAGCTTCCCCTGTCACGCGCGGCGCGCGCACTCGCGCAGGCGGGTCGGCCCGGCATCCGGAAAGTTCTCCTGCGCCCGGGTGCATGAGCCGGTCCGGGGGTATCCTTCGGCGGAGGAGCGCTCGATGAAAAAGTTGTCCGCGACTCTCCTTCTTTCGGCGCCGCTTCTTTCCGGCGCCATATTGCTCGCCCAGGAGGCAACGGCGGGCGGCGTGCGCTGGTCCGTGCCGGCCGGATGGGCCTCGCAGGCGCCGCGCCCGATGCGGGTGGCCACCTACACGATCCCCGCGGCAAAGGGAGCCGACGCAGGGGAGTGCGGCGTCTACTATTTCGGAAAGGGCCAGGGAGGCGGCGTCGAGGAAAACATCTCCCGCTGGGCACAGCAGTTCCAGGGCTCGCCGAAGGCCGTGACCACGGAGAGGAGCGTCGCCGGCCTGCGCGTTCACCGCGTCGTGATCTCGGGCACGTATCTCGCGCCATCGGGACCGATGATGCAGTCCCAGGGCTCGCGCCCCCACTACGAGCTGCTCGGCGCCATCGTCGAAGGACCCGGAGGGCTCGTCTTCTTCAAGTGCACCGGTCCCACCGCGACGATCGCCGCGGGGGAGAAGGCGTTCGACGCCCTGATCGCCTCGCTCGGCAAGGCCGGGGCGACCGTCTAGCCCCTTCTGGCTTTCCGGACTTTGCCTCCGGGCGCGGGTCTGTCTGGCTTCTTGACGCCGGTTGCCTTGTCTCGACTCCGAGGCGACTTCTCGGCGAGCTTCAGAAGAGACGCCGCGATCTTCTCGCGGCCGCCTCGCGCCCTGCCGATGTCCTCCGAGGGCGGGACCTCGCTTTTGCCGAGCACCCACTCGAGAGCGTAGATCGCCGCTGAGGCCTCGCCGATCCAGAACCCGGAAAGGTCGCGGACGCGCTCCCGGATCCGGCGCACTTCGACGCGCAGCTCCTTCTCGTTCCTCGGACTCGTCGCAGCCTGGCGTCCTTCTTGCTTCCGATCCATCCGGGCCTCCTCTTCGTATCGAACATCCGAAAACTGCAGGAGGAAACGATGGTGGTCGTCGAGGATTTCACGAAGCTCCAGCTCGGCGCCAGAGTTCCGACCGACGGACCCGTGGTGCGCTGCCCGCGATGCGGGAGAAACGGCGTACGACGAGCCCGCCTGGACGGCAGCGTGCGTTACGTTCACCTCCAGATCTCGGAGGCCGTGGGCGACGGGCTCCAAACCGAGCCGAAGGACAGTTGCACGACGGCCGAAAAGCCGTCGCCGGTCGCGCCCTGAGAATCAGCGGTCCGATTCTTCCGCGACCCGCTCCGCGAGCGCCCGGATCGTCAGGGGCGAGCAACCCTCCGCCTTGTTGTTGACGAGGACGAAGACCTCCCGCCCGGCGCCGAGCGCCGCACGGATCACGCGCACGACCTCTTCGCGCATTTGGGGATTCGGGTCCACGATCCGGTCGAAGGGAACGAACTCCTCGCGCCGCTCGCCGTAGAGCGTGCCCGGCCGCAGAAGAAGGCGGATCACGGAAAACACCGCCGTCGCGACCGGCACGACTGCCGCCTGCCCGGCCGGCATCGGCATCGCCGTCGCATAGTTGTAGATGTGGGCCACGCCGCGCCGGGCGAGGACCTCGCGGTAGGCGTCGGTCAGGAGAGCCGGATCCCGCAGCTCGACGGCGTACCGGGCCTCGCGCGGAAGTGCTTCGAGAAACCGGTCGAGCCTTCCGGCAAACCGCGTCGGCTCCGGGGTCACCTCGCGCGCGGCGGGAGGAAACTGGATCAAAAAGGGCCCTGTGTGCTCCCGAAAGCTCTCGAGAAACGGTGCGACCATCTCGTCGAGAAAGCGCGCGGGCCGGAGGTAGTCGGAGCTTTTCGCGGACGTCACAGCCTCCGGAGCCTTCGCGCAGCAGGGAAAGGCCGGCGGCAGTTGCGCCGCGTAGCGCTCGAGATCCGCGACGGGGATGGGCGCGTAGTAGCCGCGGTCGATCCCGACCGTGGTCAGAAGCGGATGCCGGGCGTACTCGGCGAGGCCCTCACGGGCGAGCTCCGCGGTCGTCGCGCGGCGCGAATAGACGATACCGGCCCAGCCCGGGAAGCTCCAGGTGGACGTGCCGAAGAAGACACCTCGGGGCAGTCGCGCGGCAATCTCTGCCGCCTCCGCATGCTCCCGCGCGAGCCGCTCCGCAAGGGAACGGTCGGGCCGGGGACCCGTCCGGACGTCCTCTCCTCCGAACAGATCCCCCTGACTCGCGTGCCCTTTCATGGCCGCGCATTCTGTCACCGGCGTCGCGCGGGGACTCCGGCGCTCCGGCGCGTTCGACCCCCAATTGATGCATCGGCATCATCCCCGTGGCCTCCCCCCCTCGCTACGGTTGGGCACGGTGTCCGAGAAGGGGCGGGTCACGCTCGACGCCAATGAGGCGGTTGCCTCGGTCGCCCACCGGGCGAGCGAGGTCATCGCCATCTACCCGATCACGCCCTCCTCCCCGATGGGGGAGTTTGCCGACGCCTGGTCCGAAAAGGGGCAGGCCAACGTCTGGGGAAAGGTGCCCAAGGTCGTCGAGATGCAGTCGGAGGGCGGCGCCGCCGGTGCGGTCCATGGAGCCCTCCAGGCGGGAGCCCTGGCGACGACCTTCACGGCCTCCCAGGGACTCCTCCTGATGATCCCCAACATGTACAAGATCGCCGGAGAGCTCACGCCGTTCGTCATGCACGTGGCGGCGCGCACCCTCGCCACCCACGCGCTCTCGATCTTCGGCGACCACTCCGACGTGATGGCCTGCAGGCAGACGGGGTTTGCGCTGCTGGCTTCGGGCTCCGTTCAGGAAGCTCAGGACCTCGCGGCCATCGCCCACGCCGCCACACTGTCTTCCCGGATTCCGTTCCTCCACTTCTTCGACGGGTTCCGAACCTCCCACGAGGTCGCGAAGATCCAGGATCTCTCGGACGAAGAGCTCACGGCGCTGATCGATCCGGAAGAGGTGGCCTCCCACCGCCGCCGCGCCCTGACGCCGGACCGGCCGGTCCTGCGCGGCACGGCCCAGAATCCCGACACGTTCTTCCAGGCCCGCGAGGCCTGCAATCCCTTCTACCTCGCCTGCCCCGATGCAGTCGCCCGCGCCATGGAGACGTTCGCCAAGATCACGGGCAGGAACTACCGCCTCTTCGACTACGTCGGGGACCCGGAGGCCACGCGCGTCGTGGTGCTGATGGGCTCCGCCGCCGACACCGCGCACGAGACGGTCGAGTGGCTGCGAGCGCTCGGCGAGAAGGTCGGAGTCTTGAAGGTCCGCCTCTTCCGCCCCTTCGACGTCGAGCGCTTCACCGCGGCGCTGCCTTCGACCGTCGAGGCGATCGCCGTCCTCGACCGGACCAAGGAGCCCGGCGCGATCGGCGAGCCGCTCTACCAGGACGTCGTCACCGCGTTTCACGAGCGGAACGGCGCACACCGGCCTCCGCGCATCGTCGGCGGCCGCTATGGCCTCTCCTCCAAGGAGCTCACGCCCGCGATGCTTGCGGCGGTCTTCGAAGGGCTCTCGCGGGAGACGCCCCGCAACCACTTCACCGTCGGGATCACCGACGACGTGACGCACACGTCTCTGCCCTGGGACGCCTCGCTCGACATCGAGCCGCCGGACACCATGCGGGCCCTGTTCTTCGGCCTGGGCGCCGACGGAACGGTCGGAGCCAACCGCAACTCGATCAAGATCCTCGGGGAGGAGACCGAAGGCTACGCGCAGGGCTACTTCGTTTACGACTCGAAGAAGGCGGGCGCGATGACCGTCTCGCACCTGCGCTTCGGTCCCCGGCCCATCCGGTCGGCCTATCTCATCGACCGCGCGCATTTCGTGGGCTGCCACCAGTTCGAGTTCGTCAACCGCTACGACATGCTCGAGCACGCCCTTCCCGGCGCCGCCTTCCTGCTGAACGCCCCCTACGGGCCCGCGGAGGTCTGGGACCGCCTGCCGCGCGAGGTCCAGGAGCAGATGGTCCAGAAGCGGATCCGTTTCTTCGTCATCGACGCCTACAAGATCGCGCGCGAGGCGGGCTTGAAGGGCCGGATCAACACGATCATGCAGACCTGTTTCTTCGCGATCGCCGAGCCCCTCCCGCAGGCGGTCGCGATCGCTCGCATCAAGAAGGCTGTCGAGGACACGTACGTAAAGAAGGGACCCGAGGTCCTCCGGCGCAACTTCGCGGCGATCGACGCCACACTCGCCGGCCTCTCGCCGGTGGCCGTTCCTTCGGAGGCGACGGCCACGGCCCGCCGGCCCGGCGCCGTTCCCGCCGAGGCGCCGGACTTCGTTCAGCGCGTGACGGCCGTGATGATTGCCGGGCACGGGGACCGGCTCCCGGTGTCCGCCTTCCCGGTCGACGGCACGTGGCCCACCGGAACCACAAAATGGGAGAAGCGCAACATCGCGACCGAGATCCCGGTCTGGGACCCGGCGATCTGCATTCAGTGCAACAAGTGCGCGCTCGTGTGTCCCCACGCGGCGATTCGTGCCCGGGTCTTCGAGCCGTCGCTGCTCGAAGGGGCGCCGCCGACGTTCAAGTCCGACCGCTTCCGCGCCGCCGACTTCGAGGGCTGGAGCTACACGATCCAGGTCGCGCCCGAGGACTGCACGGGCTGTTCGCTCTGTGTCATGTTCTGCCCGGCCAAGGACAAAGGCAATCCCAAGCACAAGGCGATCGACATGGCGCCGCAGCGGCCGCTGCGGGAGGCCGAGCGGGAGAACTACGCCTTCTTCCTCGACCTGCCGGAGCCCGACCGCACGCGCATCCGCGTGATGGACGTCAAGGGCTCGCAGTTCGCCGATCCCCTCTTCGAGTACTCGGGCGCCTGCGCCGGGTGCGGGGAGACTCCCTACATCAAGCTCCTGACGCAGCTCTTCGGCGACCGGCTGCTCATTGCCAACGCCACCGGCTGCAGCTCGATCTACGGCGGGAACCTCCCGACGACTCCCTACACCGTGAATCGCGAAGGGCGCGGGCCGGCCTGGTCGAACTCTCTCTTCGAGGACAACGCGGAGTTCGGGCTCGGCATGCGGCTGGCCTTAGACAGCCGGACGGAGCAGGCCAGGCTCCTCCTCGGAGAGCTCGGCTCCTCGATCGGAGAGAGCCTGGTCCGCGAGCTGCTCGAGGCCGACCAGTCCTCGGAGACCGGGATCCGGGCGCAGCGGGAGCGGGTCCTGGCGCTCCGCACACGGCTCGCCTCGGACGCTCGCCCGCGGGCAAAGGAGCTCTCCCTTCTGGGCGATGACCTGGTGCGCAAGAGCGTCTGGATCGTCGGGGGCGACGGCTGGGCCTACGACATCGGCTACGGCGGTCTCGACCAGGTGCTCTCTCTCCATCACGACGTCAACGTCCTCGTCCTCGACACCGAGGTCTACTCGAACACCGGCGGGCAGCAATCGAAGGCGACTCCCCTCGGCGCCGCGGCCAAGTTCGCGGCGGGAGGCAAGGAGCTCGGCAAGAAGGACCTGGGCTTGATGGCGATGGCCTACGGGCACGTCTACGTCGGACGCCTGGCGTTCGGCGCGAAGGACTTCCAGACCGTCAAGGCCTTCCAGGAGGCCGAGTCGTACCCGGGGCCCTCGCTTCTGGTCGCCTACAGCCACTGCATCGCGCACGGCTACGACATGGCGTTCGGCTGCGAGCAGCAGAAGTTGCTGGTCGACTCGGGATCCTGGCCCCTCTACCGCTTCGACCCGCGGCGCATCGCGCAGGGTCTGCCGCCTCTGCAGCTCGACTCGGGCGCCCCGAAGATCGGCATCGAGAAGTACCGACAGAACGAGAGCCGGTTCCGGATGCTCGAGTCGGTCGATCCTGCCCGCCAGCGGCGCCTCACCGCGGAGGCCTCGCGCGAGGCGCTGCGCAGGATCCGGCTCTACAAGCACCTCTCCGAGTGGAGAGTCGACGCCGAGACGCCGCCTGCCCCGGCGGTTGCCTCAGGCCCGGCGGTCGTTTCGGCAGCGGCTCCGGAGCCGGCGGCCGAACCCGTGAAGGCGAGCTGACCATGGACCTTTCCACCGACTACCTGGGTTTCAAGTTGTCTCACCCCTTCATGCCGGGCTCCTCGCCGCTGGTGGACGACCTCGACATGGTCAAGCGCCTGGAAGACGCCGGGGCCGCGGCCATCGTCATGCACTCGCTCTTCGAGGAGCAGATCGTGGGCGAAGAGCTCGCACAGTACGACGCGGTCAAGCGGCCCGGGGAGTCCTACGGCGAGGCGCTCTCGTATCTGCCGGATCCCGAGGAGTTCGCCCTCGGCGCCCACGACTACCTCCAGCAGGTGAGCCTCATCAAGGCGGCCGTCTCGATTCCCGTGATCGCCTCCCTGAACGGGACGACGCCCACGAGCTGGATCGAGTACGCGCGCCTGATGGAACAGGCCGGGGCGGACGCCCTGGAGGTGAACGTCTACGATCTCGCGACCGATCCGCTCGAGACCGGAGAAGACGTCGAGCAGCGCGTGCTCGACATCGTGACGGGGATCCGGGAGGCCGTGCGCATCCCGCTCGCGGTCAAGCTCTCGCCCTTCTACTCCTCGCTCTCGAATCTCGCGCGGCGCCTGGAGCACGCAGGGGCGTCGGGCCTCGTCCTCTTCAATCGCTTCTACCAGCCCGACATCGACATCGAGGAGCTCGAGGTGGTGCCCAAGCTGTATCTCTCGAGCCCCAACGAGATCCTTCTGCGGCTGCGCTGGCTCGCGATCCTGTCCAGCCAGATCCGCGGCTCGCTCGCGGTGACGGGCGGCGTCCACAACGCCCCGGACGCCATCAAGGCCATCATGGCCGGGGCCCATGCCGTCCAGATGGTCTCGGTTCTGCTCCGCCGCGGGCCGGAGACACTCGTGCGCATCCGGGCGGACGTCGAGCGGTGGCTCGAGATCCACGAGTACGAGTCTCTCAAGCAGATGCAAGGCAGCATGAGCTACGCGAGGACCGCGAATCCCAAGGAGTTCGAGCGCGCCAACTACATGCGCATCCTCCAGGGCTGGCGCCCGTTCGAGGATGTATCGTGAACACAGAAGACCGGAGAGGAGGCGGACCATGATGAGCGTCGAGGATTTCACGCGGCTTCCCGAGGGATCCGTCGTCCTTCTCGAGGGGACGATCGTCCGCTGCCCGGTCTGCGGGCGAAACGGAGTTTTGAAAGATCCGGAGGACGGAATGCCCTGCTGCATCCACGCGGAAGAGTCGACCATCCTCTGCGACGGAATGCTGACCCAGCCGACTGACTCCTGCGACCTGCCGCGGGCGTAGGCCGGCGGCGCCCGGGCCTCAGCCGCACAGAAGAGTTCCGTCGCGGCTCGTTAAACCCCGAGCCGCTGGAGGGACGCGGGGGTCAGTCGTGCATTCATGCATTACTCGAGCAGCCGTCGAATCTCGGCGACTCGGGCTCGCAGCTCTGGATTGGCGCCTACTTCCCGTTCGAGAGCCAGCACGCCTCGCACCAGCGAAGACTCGTCGCGGTTGAAGTAGCGGGCCATGCTCGCGACCGATATCCCCATTCCGCGGGCCACGAAACCGGCCAGCGCCCGAGCTCGCACTCCGGTGGGACGTGGGGTCAGTCGTGCATTCATGCATTACTCGAGCAGCCGTCGAATCTCGGCGACTCGGGCTCGCAGCTCTGGATTGGCGCCTACTTCCCGTTCGAGAGCCAGCACGCCTCGGACCAGCGAAGACTCGTCGCGGTTGAAGTAGCGGGCCATTCTCGCGACCGATATCCCCATTCCGCGGGCCACGAAACCGGCCAGCGCCCGAGCTCGCACTCCGGGTCGGCGGCGGCCGGGTGACCGAAGCTCTCCGAGCGTCACCCCTTCGACCTCGGCCACTGCCACCGCAAGACGAGCCGCCGTCACTTTGCCGATTGAGCGCGGCAAGGACACTTCATTTCCTTTGAGCATCCGCGCCGCAAACTCGTCCCCGCCTTTGATCGCCCCAGCGTACACTTGCAGCCTCTCGTAAGACTCGGCGCCTTGATCGCCCGCCATCAACTCGCGATACCGCGCTACGGCAGCCGTTCGCCGACCGGCAAGCGTGGACAACACCGGTTCCATGTCCAGCCAATCGGGTCCCTCCCCTCGTCGATAGCACCGGTCGCTCGACCAGGGGTAGTCGGCCGCCCGTCGAACGAGTCTGGCGCGGACCGGGTTCTCATGCACGTACTTGATCAGCGACAGTAGATATCGCTCCTTCTCGACCAGGAAGGCCTTGTACCTGCCCTGAAACAGATGGCCGACCCTATCGTGACGGCGATTGAAGGCCTGCGTGAACGATGAGTGGAGCCCATGCATAACGCGCGACAGCGCAACGGGTCCTGTCTGCACGACGAGATGGAGATGGTTGCTCATCAGACAGTAGGCCAGCAGGCGAAAGCCATGCTTCTCGCGATACGCGGACAGCCGATCCAGATACCCCTGCCGGTCCTCGTCGTCTCGGAAGATCATCCGGCGCTCGTTGCCTCGCGCGATCACGTGATGGACCGCGCCCTCCCCGTCTATCCGCAACGGCCTCGCCATCCACGAAGAATACACGAATGCACGACTGACCCCAAGCTCCTCCGAAGAATACACGAATGCACGACTGACCCCAAGCTCCTCTCCAAGCTCCTCTGCCGGCCTTGCGAAACCCGCTGACTGGCTCGAAGTCGACTGGACCCTCAGCCAGTTTGGCGGCGGCAGTGCGGGCCGGACCAGGTATCGACGGTTCGTCGCGGAGGCGAAGGGATCTCGCTACGCCCCCTGGGAAGAGCTCTCCGCCCAGGTCTTCCTCGGAGGAGAAGCGTTCCGCAAACAGGTCCTGACAATGATTGGCTCCAGCCCCCGTAGTACTGAAATCCCGCGGGTCCAGCGCTACCCGGTTCGACCCACCCTTCAGGACGTTCTGCAAGCCACGGCGCGAGAGTTTGAAATTGGAGACGGCGATTGGACACGCAAGCGACGGACCCCGGCCCGGCTCGCCCTGGCGTCGCTGGCAAGAACGGAAGCCGGTTTGCGACTCTGCGAATTCGCGCCCGCGCTTGGCGTCAAGCCCTGGGCCGCCTCGCGCCTAGCCGTCGCCGCCAACGCTCGCTCCACCGCCGACCGGGCCTTCCGCAACCATCTGAAGCGGATTCAGATCAACCTTCGCAAGATCACAAGTTCACAGACCTGACCCCAGATCGACCGCAGATCGGTACGATGTCGGTCAGGAGACGACGATGGCCAAAGAGGGGCGGTGGCGCTATTTCTCTTTGCTTGCCCGGGGAGCGCCACTCTCGTTGTTCACCGACTTCACCTGATCCGTAAAGAGTTCCACATAGTCTAGAACGGCCTCCTCAAGCGTCTTCTGCAACTGCTCCCGAGAGGAGAGCCAGAGACCTTCGCGCCACCACGTCAATGCCCCGCCACCGGGTACATCCAGGGAAGGATCTCGCCTGAGACTCACGTGCTCACGGAGTCGAACCGACACCGCCAACGCGAGGGTTGACGCCTTCCCGCTTTCGACTGGCCTGCCCGTTATCCGCACGTCGAGCCACTCCTCGCCACGCGCAACGACCGCGAGCCTGGACTTTGTCAATGCCTCCTCAACCCGCGTCTTGAGGGCACTCTCGACGCCCCCAGTTTCGGAGCAACCCTCGATCGATACCTGAACCGAGACGTTGACGGCACCCAGACCCTTCAGCTGCGTCGGCGCCAGCGTTGATGCCGTGCCGGCCACCGTGCAACCGAGGAGCAGCGCAATCGACAAGGGGAAGTATCTCTTCTCGAAGCTTGCTGAAGAGGACATCGTTACCTCAGTTCGGGTTACAGGGTTTATCGACACCGCAGGCCCGGTCACGGAACTGGTTCGCCTCCTTTTCCAGCGGACGGTCATCATGAGGCAGCGGCTTGCCATCGGGCCCGGTCGTCTGATCTGCCGCGTTCATCTGGCTGTACCTAAGAAAATCGTTGGCCGCACTGCCGGCGTGACCCATCTCATGAACCGCCACGTCGGCTTCATCTTTTGTCCCCGGCGTCACCGCGGTGTCAATGGTCACCGTCGCCTTGTTGAAGCTCGCTCCAGTAAGATTCTTGCCCGTCGCATCCATTTGATCCTTCATGGCTGGATCTGACACGGTGTACGAGCCATCTGGCCGCTTGTAGCTGTAGTTCGGGTTCTCAGGGTGAAAGGCCCCACGCGACTTCTCGCCCGTCAGCGGATCGTGACCCGCGTCGCCGCGCTGAATGAAGAGATCGGGTTTCCCAGAGCCGGTGTAACGGCCAAGCGCCTCTCTGACCGCCGGATATTTGACGGAGAGCCGAGTGAAAAATGCCTGCAGGCGCTTATCCGCGTACGTGACCTCCAGCCCGTTTGCGTCGACGAACTTCAGGGGGTTGTTCAATGCATAGGCATACCGATTCCAAGACTGCGGATTGGAGATCCTCCCCCCGACCTTATCCACGCTTAGGAATCGGCCCAGGCCGAAGTCTTCCGTCCTTGCGTGGTCGTAGAAGTGGTTGGCCTCCATGTCCCGCTCCATGGTCGCCAGGCCCAGCCGCTGCGCCCCCGCCGTCGTCGCCTCGGCTCCGTACGGCCAGTATTTGTGCGTGGCCGATCCGCCGGTTGAGAACCGCACGTACCGGGGCGTCCCGAGGTGGTCCGGTGTGTAGTACTCCCAGGCGGGTGTCGCTCCGGGCGTCGGGCTCGCGTAGCTCTCGACCAGGGTGTTCTCCAGGAAGATGTTGTCCCGTACCGTCAGCGGCGTGGCCGATGCGGTCCCCGTCGCCACCGCGGTCGCTTCTCGGATCACTCGGTTCTGCTCATCCCGGAACGTGTACGTCGAGCCTCTCGGTACGGGATGATACGCCGCCCAGTAGTACCCGCCCGGCGGCGTCGTGGGCGCCTTGCTCAAGAAAGTCAGCATCTCCCACTCGCCCGCAATCAGGCTCGGACAATAGAGATTCACACCGCAGCCCGAGGTCACCCCGTCGCGCCACAGCTCCTCGATCCACGGCGCATAGGGTCCCCATGTCGGGTCCGAGCAGCCCGCATCCGTGAAATGGTTCGTGCACGCCGGCGTCGGATCCCCGTCGGGCTGGTAGCCCTTCACCAGCATCACCGCCATCGACGCCCGGTTTAACGCCGTCTCCGGACAGAAGTTGCCCCCGCCACAGCCCGAGCTGATCCCCTTGGCCGCGATCAGCTTGATGTGCTGGCAATCCGGATCGGTGATCTCCACATCGGTAAACGGCTTGACCGTGCAGGCCGTCAACGTCCAGCCCGTCTTGCCCGCCTTCACGTTGGCCTCCGCGATGTACCGGGCCATCTCACGCCTCAAGACCGAGCCCGCCGGGAATTTGACGATCCGCTCTCCGTCCCCGTTGTAGAGATAGGTGAAATCCGTGGGCCCTGTCTCTCTGGTCTGCCGGTTCAGGGCGTCATAGGAAAGCGTCTCCGCGCCCGTCTGCGTCAGGTTCCCCAGAGCGTCGTAGGCCCACGTCGAAGTCAGGCTGCTCCACGTGATGTGGTTCGTGTTCTTGTCCACCGTGAAGGTCTGGCCGTCGAGCGTCGTCAGGTTCCCGAAGGCGTCGTAGGCGTCGATCATGCGCCACTCCCGAGAAGGCGCACGCACTCCCACAAAACGCAAACCCATCATGCGCCACGATCGCGAAGGATGACCCCCGACTCCGTGACCCAGAAAGAGTTTCTTATCGCCAAGGAGCGACTGCCGCCCGATCACCGGCCTCGGTTGTGGCGAACCAAACGATCTCACCAATGTTTGGCTCCCTCCCAAGCGCGGCCCACTCGGCATCGATTCGTGCGATCACTTCCTTTGAAGAACCCGACCACGGCTCGAAGTCTTTGCCGTTCTCCTTTGGAAAGCCTGCCAGCAGAAGTCCCTTTTCGAGCAGTTCACCGATCACCGCGAGGGTCTCCGCTCGGATCTCAGACCCGGAAGCACTCGGCAAACGGTCAGATACTTCTCCTACCACCCACCATAACCCGAGGTGATCTTCTCGCCCTTCGGTCAGGAGCAGTTGCTTTAGTTTCTCTCGATCCACCATGCAAAGTTCCGTTTCTAGTTGTCGACCCTATCGTCGACGAACTTGATCTTCTTTACGCTATTAACGTTCGGACTGTTGACGTCGATTGTTGGTGGTCCACTCTTGGATGCTGGCCGTAAGCCAACCCGACTTCCATCCGGAAGCTCGACAAGCGTGCCTGGGTACTTGCCGTTCTCAACGACCTTTCCACCCTTGGCAAGCTCGCCAAACAGCTTTTCAGCTTCCCCTGCGCCGCCTTTCACGACACGAATCGAGGCACTGCTCCCCGCCTCACCTATGGCGCGACCCTCTGGCATCAGCAGTTTCATCAAACCAGCGGCCTCGCCGCCGACAACACCGACGAGCCCCATCGCTGAACTCTGGAGATTCGCCGCCAGCTCGCCGCTGTTCTGCGGAAGAACGGTCGAAAGCAGAAAGTCGACGCCCTTCGCCACCGCGCCGCTGAGAGGAATGAGCGGGTTCGACGAGATCGAGAGTGAGACCGATGCTCGAATCGCCGCGGCTTGCTCAGGTGGTACGAAATAGAAGTTGGCGGCTTCGGCTGATTGGCCGTCCGGATCTAGGTACTTCAGTGGGTTGTTTCGAGCATAAGCGTACCTATTCCACGTCTGAGGTTGCTCGTACTTCCCTCCGACCTTATCCGGGCTCGTAAATCGGCCCAGCCCGAAGTCCTCCGTCCGCGCATGGTCGTAGAAGTGGTTGGCCTCCATGTCCCGCTCCATGGTCGCCAACCCCAGCCGCTGCGCCCCGGGTGTCGTCGCTTCCGCCCCGTACGGCCAGTACTTGTGCGTGGCCGATCCGCCGGTTGAAAACCGCACGTACCGGGGCGTCCCCAGGTGGTCCGGTGTGTAGTACTCCCAGGCGGGCGTCGCTCCGGGCGTCGGGCTCGCGTAGCTCTCGACCAGGGTGTTTTCCAGGAAGATGTTGTCCCGTACCGTCAGCGGTGTCGCTGACGCGGTTCCCGTCGCTACGGCGGTCGCTTCTCGGATCACTCGGTTCTGCTCGTCCCGGAACGTGTACGTCGAGCCTCTGGGGACTGGATGATACGCCGCCCAGTAGTACCCGCCCGGGGGTGTGGTCGGGGCCTTGCTCAGGAAGATGAGCATTTCCCACTCGCCCGCAATCAGGCTCGGACAGTAGAGATTCACGCCGCAGCCCGAGGTCACCCCGTCGCGCCACAGCTCCTCGATCCACGGCGCATAGGGTCCCCATGTCGGGTCCGAACAGCCCGCATCCGTGAAATGGTTCGTACACGCCGGCGTCGGATCCCCATCCGGCTGGTAGCCCTTCACCAGCATCACCGCCATCGACGCTCGGTTCAGCGCCGTCTCCGGACAGAAGTTGCCCCCGCCGCAGCCCGAGCTGATCCCCTTGGCCGCGATCAGCTTGATGTGCTGGCAATCCGGATCGGTGATCTCCACATCGGTAAACGGCTTGACCGTGCAGGCCGTCAAACTCCAGCCTGTCTTGCCCGCCTTCACGTTGGCCTCCGCGATGTACCGGGCCA
Organism: uncultured Acidobacteriota bacterium; assembly: GCA_963801275.1. Lineage (GTDB taxonomy): Bacteria > Acidobacteriota > Thermoanaerobaculia > UBA5066 > Gp7-AA6 > DATBFU01. The sequence goes on from CAWDEF010000001.1 coordinate 2,268,122, forward strand.
TCTCACGCCTCAAGACCGAGCCCGCCGGACATTTGACGATCCGCTCCCCTTCCCCGTTGTAGAGGTACGTGAAATCCGTCCCCCCAGTCTGCCGCGTCTGCCGGTTCAACGCGTCGTAGCCCAGAACCTCCGCGCCCGTCTGCGTCAGGTTCCCCAGAGCGTCGTAGGCCCACGTCGAAGTCAGGCTGCTGCTCGTAATGTGGTTGCTGTTCTTGTCGACGGTGAAGGTCTGGCCGTCGAGCGTCGTCAGGTTCCCGAAGGCGTCGTACGTGTAGGCGCGAGACCCGCCTCCCTGAACTCCCGAGAGGTTGACGTTGGTCAGGCGCGAGCGAGCGTCGTAGCTGTAAGAGTCGCCGGTCGTGCAGCTTCCCATGCACTTGATGTTCCCGGCACCGTCGTAGCTGTAGGTCTGGGTGTCGAAACCGCCGTTCGACGTCGAGATCTGCCTCGGGCGCGGCATCAGGGAGGTGTCCTGCGTGATCGTCGTCGTCACGCTGTTGGAGGACCAGGACGCCAGCCCGGCCGACGGGTTGTGTGTTACGGCGGAGACGATCGTGAACTGACCGTTCTGCAGCGATGTCGGCAGTCCGGAGCTGAAGTTGACAGAGGTGTTGAAGTTTACGAAGGCCGTGATATCCGATGGCTTCGAGCGCGTCCCACCGTTGACGATCCCGAGAGGACTGTACGAGAAGGTCTGCGTCTCCGTGGTCGTGAAGTCCCCGTTGCCGACGGTCGTCTTCTGGGTCAAGACTCGCCCCGAGCTGGCCGAGAAGTCGTAGTCGTCTACGACCTGGGCGGCGATTCTCGGAATGTAGTTCCAGCCCACCGTCGTCGTGCGGCGGCCAACTTTGTAGGTCCCGCCTCCCATCAGGCCCGCGATCCCGTCGCAGGTCGTCGCACCGTCGTAGCAGTGCACGACGTACTTGTTCCCGCCCGCGTCGGTCTCCAGAAGCCGGCCGGCCGGGTCGTAGATATGGGTGGTCACGAGATTCACCGAGGGAGGCGGACCGTCGGTCTTCGACAGGAGGTTGCTCAGGGCGTCGTACGTGTTGTATTTCGTCACGAGCCTCGCGCCGGCGTCCTGCCTCTCGGGCACCTCTTCCTTGCGGAGCAACCCGAAGGCGTCGTGCTCGAAGTTGCGCTTCTGGGTCACGCCGTTGCCGGGCTGGCTGACCTCCGTGAGCTTGTCGAGGACGTTGTACCGTTAGCTCGTCGTGTCCGTCGCGCCACCGACGGAGGGTTGGGCGACGGAGATGACCCGGCCGAGGACGTCCTTTCGAGTGGTCGTTACAGGGTTGGTTCCGCCGACATTGCTGACGGTCACCTTCTCCACGCTATCGGAATGCGTGATCGTGCCGTCGGTGAAGTCGATGTCCGTCGTTGAGCTGTCCGGCCGCACGATGTGGCGGGCCCGGCTGAAGGGGTCGAAGTTCGAGAATGCTGTGCGGTTGCCCGGGTCGGCCGGCAGCGGAACGGGCTTGAAGCAATTGGCGAGGTCCGTCGTCTGGACGCCCGTCTGCTTGGCGCACGGTATCCACTCGGAGGAGTACTGCACGTGCCCGGCCGAGTCGTACCGGGTTTCCTTGCGGGCAAAGTAGGTCTGATTCGTTGCTCCCTGGAGGTTCGGCATGCGCCGGGCCTGCCGAACGACGCGCCCGAATCCATCGTACTGGTACGCCTCCATGGTCCCGGCCCAGGGCCCGGCGCCGTCATCCGTGGCGCACGAGCCGGTCGTTCCCTTCTTGACGAGCACGTACGCGGGCGCCAGCGGCGAGGCCGTCGGGTTCACGTAGCACAGGGTCGTCGCGCTCTCGCCCGGCGGCGCGACCGAGCTGATCCGGCCCAGGGCGTCTTAGGTGTAGTCGGTCCTGAGCTGGTGCGGAGCTGGGTTTGGGTCGAAGGACTGCGTGATGGCGCCGGTGGCGCCGTCGCGTGTCACGTTGAACCAGGTTAGGCCCCCTCGCGCTCTCGACGTCACGAGCCCGTCCTGGAACGCGCGCGTGTCTGTGAATGTCGTTGCCGCAAGGCCGGACCCTGATCCGGAGGCGTCCTCGCGGGTCGGGTTTCCGGCCGAGTCCATCGCAGAAAAGGTGCGCGTCAGGGTTCCCTGGGTCGCATCCGTGGTTGTCATGCTATTGAGAAAGCCGTTGGTCGTGTCGAAGTTGTAGGTCGTGGTGACGCTCGTGGGAACTGGAACAGGCGTGGGGCTCGCCGCGATGGTGTCGCTCACGGTCCTGGAGCCAAAGAGGTTGAGCATCCACTCGCTGCTGCTCACCGATGGCGTCCACACCGTCGTCGTCGTGCGCTTGGACCAGCCTGCCATCGACTGAAGGTTCGTCGTCGTCTCGGTCCGCTCGTACTTTCCGGCGACGTCGTCATAGGTTGCGGGGACGGAGTAAGACTGGCTGCAAGCACTCGAGCCTGTTGGTCCCGGGCAGGATCCTCCCCAGGACTGGCCTGCAACCATCGGGTTGACGCCGTACCAGGTGACGGTCGCCTGTCGGCGAGTGTTCTCGCCGGTGCCGGCGAAGCCCGAGATGTCTCCCAAGCTGTCTCGAAAGCCGCAGGTCGGATCGGCGGGCGTGCCTCCCGAGGCAGGGTCGCTCTGATGGCAGAAGATCAGAGTGCGCACCGGCGTCACAGTTGCGTCGCTGCCGCTGTAGTACCGGCGCTCGATCTCGGTCCCCGACGCAAGCACGTCGTCGCCGAGCACGTCGACGTGGAAGACGTGCCGGGTCGCGATCGTCGCGCCGTTGCCATTAGGCCGGGACGCGACGACCGCGCGAGCCACGTGGTAGGGGTCCGGGACCCACCCCGGACCCACATAGACGGTCGGGATGACCGTATTGCGAGTGTAGCTCGTCACGGAGGTCAGCCCTGTGAACGGGTCCGTCTCGGTGCGCTGCTGCACGGCCGCGCTCTTGTCGAGATAGGGAAGGTACGGGCTGCCGCCCGCGGTTGGTGAGGTTGGGCCGGTCGAGAGGACGCCGGTTTCCGGGTCGTTGCACGCGGTTCCCCCGCCTCCCCACACGCAAAACCCCGCGGTGGCCGCGTAGACGTACTGGATCGTGCCGTTGGTCGGAAGAGTGATCTGGGTCAGTGCGCCGTCCCGGTAGGAAGGATCCTCTGCCGGAACTGGCGTCGGGAAGTACTGGAATGCCCAGGAGGACAGGACGGTGGTTGATTCCTTGAGTGAGATGGATCCGAGCAGTGGCACGTTGACCGACGGCCAAGCCCAGACGCACTGCACGGGGGTGCCTCCAGTCCAGCTCGTGTCATAGCTGTTGCGGGCGATGTTCCCCGGGGAAAAGGAGAACTGTGCGGTCAGTGTGTGGCCGGCGGCCGGCGGGAACGTGATGAAATCGAGGACGGGCCAGATCGGTCCGTTTGTGAGCGGCTGGTAGGTCCTCCATGAGTAGCTGATGGTCTGACCGCCGAAACTGATCGTGCTGACTTTCCAGGCGTCCGTCGTGAGAGAGGCTCCCACGTAGGTGACGGCGAGCACAACATTTCCGAAGGAGTCCGTGATGTTCGTCAGCCCGAATCGCGTGCCGGTCGATCCGTCCGAGAAGTCGGGTGCCTTGTCCGAGTTTTGCGCGCCACCGGCCGCGGCTCGCGGGTTGGTGTAGCGCTGAGCGAATTTCTGGACGGAGCCGTCCGGGAACTCTACTAACCAGTTGGGCGGACTGTCGGTCAGGTGGGAAGTGACTCGAAGGTGCGTTCCGTCGACCGAGTAGAAGGTCGTCCCGCTGCCAGCGAAGGGGTGACGACCTCCGTCCGGGGAGTGGTAGTAGCCGTTGTACAGGCTCCCGTCGGCGGGCGTGTTCACATAGCCGAGCTCGAGAGTCCAGCCCGCGCCAAGGGTCGGGTATCCATTGATGTAGGCGTATTTGACGGTCGGGTCGACCGGGCATTCCTCGGTCCCGAAGTGCCAGAACTTCGCCGAGTAGTACGCCTGGAGCTGAAATGTGCTTCCCGGGCCGAGCGGGTACGCCGGTCCAAGCGGGATGACCACACCCGGGTCGCCGGTAAAGAGGTTGACGTTATCCACGCTCCCGATCTCGAATGCCGTGTTCGCCTTGAAACCCGGGAGCGTCTCGTCCGCCTGCGGCGTCTGGGCCCACAATTGGTCGCCCAACGGCAAGAGCGCTATGACCAGGAGTGACGAAGAGATTGCTCTGAGAATCGCGCCGCGGAAGCCGCTGCCGAATTGTGCTCGCACTGCCGCCTCCTTCGAAAGGCGGCAGGGATCCGACCATGCCCACTCCATCGCGCCAAGATGCATTTTCATCAAGGTTCTTTCGGAAGCCCGAAATGGTCCTCGTGCCGCCAAGCCGAACGGACAAGCGACAAGGAAACCGGAACGACAGGTGGAAAGGAGCGCTCACACCACCAAATCCAGCAATTGACACCCAGAACGGGCGGAGCCTCAACCCCGCCCCTAAAGGCCAACGGCGCGTCGTCGGAAACGGCACTCCGGGTTAGCATCGTCTGATGGAACGCATGGTCGAGCCGCGGGCCGCGAGGGCCGCCGGCCCGACGCTCGGCGCGCGGTTCGCCGCTTTCGTCGCGGAGCGGTTTCCATTCGCGCTCGAACCGGCGCTCGAGGGCTTTCAGTCCGCCTGCCCCGGAGACCCGGGGCGCGACGCCGAGGCGATCGATGCCCTGCGGCGGCCGCTTGCCGACGCGATCGGGCGCGCCCTCGAGATCTCGCCGCCCGACGGGATTCCCGAAACGACTCCCCGCGTTCCCGCCGTGGAGCGCCTGCGCCAGGCGCGCGTGGAGCTGCTCGAGGCCTGCGACGGGTTCCTGCGGCGCGAGTCGATCGCGGCCTCGCTGTCCCGCGAGGAGCGCGTCGAGATTCTGCGCGGAATGATTCTCACGCGCGCCACCGACAACCGACTGAAGGCCTTCTTCCTCGGCAACGAAGTCCGCTTCGAAGGGATTGCGTTCCAGGGGAAGGGATTCCGTTCGCTCGGCCAGGAGGCGATCTACGCGGCGCCCCTCAAGTTCAAGCGCGGCGCGGCGCACCGGGGACCGGACGGCTCCTGGAAGGGAGACGTTGTCGCTCCCCTGATTCGCGACCTCGGGGCCGCCCTCGCGATGCGGCCTGAGGCAGAATCCGTGCGCCTGGTTCTCTCCGCCCAGATGGGAAAGGCCGGGCCGCCGATGGACGGCAAGGACCTGCACCTGGGCGATTTCGCATGGGGCATCCTCCCGCCGGCTGCGCCGCTCTCGATCTCCTCGCTGACGGTCGCGGGCATGGCCATGGCGTTTTCCCGGGACGGATCCGGGCGCGTGGCGGCCGCGTTCATCGGCGAGGGCGGCACCTCGCTCGGGGAGTGGCACGAGGCGGTGAACCTCTGCGCGGCGCGCAGCCTCCCCGCCATCTTCTGCGTCCAGAACAACCAGACGGCGCTCTCGACACCGGTCGCCGACCAGTCGGCCGTCAGGGTCTTCGCGGACAAGGCCTCGGGCTACGGGATTCCCGGCATCACGCTCGACGGCACGGAGCCCGAGGCGATCGCGGCGGCCTTCGCCTGGGCCGCCGAGCGGGCGCGCGCCGGGAAGGGACCGGCGTTGATCGAGCTCTGCTGCATGCGCATGTGCGGGCACGCGCACCACGACGACATGCTCTATCTCGGAAAAGAGCCCGCGATCTCCTGGGAGTATCCGCCGCTCTCCACCGGGGGGTACGCCGACCCGGATCTCTACGCGTACTGGTCGCGGCGCGATCCGATTCCCTCCTACGCGGCACGCCTCGAGGCCGAAGGCGTGATCGCTTCCGGGGACTTCGCGCGCTTCAAGAGCGAGGCCGAGGAGCTCGTCGAGGCGGCCGCCCGGCAGGTGATCGAGGCGCCCTGGCCGGAGCCGGAGCTCGCCGGCGCGCGCGTCTTCGCGTCGGAACCGCCCCGCCGGCCCTCGGAGCCGCTCGAGCCCGCCGCGCGCTCGGCTGCCGCCCCATCGCTCCCCCCGCTCGAGAGCGGACCGCCGTTCGATCCGAAGGGCCGCACGCTTCTCGAGGCCGTGATGCTCGGCGTCGCCGACGCCCTGCGTGCCGACCCGAGGGTCTTCGTCTACGGCGAGGACGTCGGCGGGAAGTACGGCAACGCCTTCCTGCTCCTGCGGCCGCTCTTGAAGGAATTCGGCGACCGGATCCTGAACTCGCCGCTCGCGGAAGGCGCGGTGCTCGGCGTCTGCGTGGGCGCGGCGCTCGCGGGGGAGCGTCCGATCGGCGAGATGCAATTCAACGACTTCGTCTCGACCGGCTTCAACCAGCTCGTCAACAACGCCGCGAAAATCCGCTACCGCTGGGGCGCCTCGGTGCCGATGGTCGTGCGGATGCCGTGGGGAGGCCTTCGCCACGCGGGGCCGTACCACAGCCAGAACACGGAGGCCTGGTTCTATCGCACGCCGGGCTTGAAGATCGTCGCGCCCTCGACGCCGCACGACGCACGGGCGCTGATGGCCTCGGCCGTGGCCGACCCGGACCCGGTCCTCTACTACGAGCACATTGCGCTCTACAGGGATCCGCGCATCAAGCAGGTTCTGCCGGATTCGCCTCCTCAGGCGATCCCGCTCGGGAAGGCTGCGCTGCGGCGCAAGGGCTCGGAGCTCGCGATCGTCTCCTACGGCGCGTACGTGCACGTCGCCCTGCGCGTGGCCGAGAAGCTCGGGCGCGAGGGCCGCGAGGTCGCGGTGCTCGACCTGCGCAGTCTCGTCCCGCTCGACGAGGGCGCCCTGCTCTCGCTCGCGCGGCGCTGCCACCGGGTGCTGATCGTCCAGGAGGACACGCGCACGGGATCGATCGGCGAGAGCCTCGCGGCCGTCATCCAGGAAAGGGCCTTCGAGTATCTCGACGCCCCGGTGCGGGTCGTCGGGTCTCTGGACACGCCGGTGCCCTACTCTCCCCCGCTCGAGACGTTCTTCCTGCCCTCCGAAGAGCAGGTCGAACGCGCCGCGCGGCTGCTGCTCGCCTACTGATTCCCTGAAGGAGGTGCCGGGGCGGCGGAAGCGGCCGGGGCTCTGCCGGCTTCTCAGTCGGCAGGAGCCCTGCGCGCATCTATGATGGAAACCCTCTCATGGAGCCCGCGATCCCGCTGCGCCGCATCCTGCACGTGGACATGGACGCCTTCTACGCGTCGGTCGAGCAGCGCGACGACCCGGCGCTGCGCGGCCGCCCCGTAGCGGTCGGCGGAAGCCCCAACTCGCGCGGCGTCGTCTGCGCCGCAAGCTACGAGGCCCGCAAGTTCGGCGTGCGCTCGGCGATCCCCATGTCCCGGGCGGTGCGGCTCTGCCCGGAGCTCGCCGTCGTGCCGCCCGACTTCCGCAAGTACGGCGAGGTCTCCAGCCGCGTCTTCGCGATCTTCCGGAGTGTCACGCCGCTCGTCGAGCCGCTCTCGCTCGACGAGGCGTACCTGGACGTCACCGAGAACGCGTGGGGGCTTGCCCTCGGGGTCGAGGTCGCTCGGCGCCTCAAGGAGCGCATCCGGGAGGAGACCTCCCTGACCGCCTCTGCCGGCGTGGCGCCTAACAAGTTCCTGGCGAAGATCGCTTCCGGTTGGAAGAAGCCGGACGGCCTGACGGTGATCTCTCCCGAGCGCGTCGAGGGCTTTCTCCAGAAGCTTCCCGTCGACGCGCTCTGGGGAGTGGGGCCGGTCACCGCCCGGAAACTGCGCGCCGTCGGCATCGACCGCCTGGTGGACGTCCGGACGGCGGACCCGGAAGTCCTGCGTCAGACGGTCGGAAGCTGGGCCGAAGGACTGCGCGCCCTGGCCTTCGGCCGCGACGAGCGGCCGGTCGAGCCCAACCGGGAACGCAAGTCGATCGGGTGCGAGGAGACCTACGCGAAGGACCTCGTGGAGCTCGAGCCGATGCGCCGCGAGGTCGAACGGCTCGCGCACCAGGCGGCCGCCTTTCTCGAACGAAAGAATCTTCTCGCGCGCACCGTGACGTTGAAGCTCCGCTACGCGACCTTCGAGACCATCACGCGAAGCCAGACGCGGGAGCCCTCGACCCGCTCCGCCGAACAGATCGCCTCGCGGGCGCTTCTGCTTCTCGAAAAGACGGAGGCCGCGGCGCGGCCCGTGCGGCTGCTCGGGGTGTCCCTCCACGGACTCTCGGCCGCGCCCTCCGCGCCGGAGCCGGCTGCGAGAGCCGACCCTCAGCTCGACCTGCCGGTCGAACCGTCGCCTTCACTCGCTCGAGAATCTGACGGCCGAGGGCGCTGACGGGTGAAAGGACCTTCGCAGGGCGATTGGCCCTCGGCCGTCACCGGCCGTCAGCTCGCCCGGAAGCGGGCTCGACTGCCGGTCTGATTCCCTCGCTCTCTCCGGCTCCCGCGACGCGAGTCGTTTCGCTCCTTAGGTCGCGAAACTTGGTCGCGTCGCGAGCGTCAGTGCCTCGCTTCCCTAGCGAGCGCTACTCCTTCTCCAGCCGAGATAGGTCATCAGATCGCGGCGCGCGAAGTCTCCCGACGGAGGAGGGAGGCGGTGCGCGCCGCGGGAGCCGCAGCGCCGCGAGCGAGCAGGCTCGCGGTCGAGGCCGCACCCGGCCGAGCCACGAGCCGGTGGCGTCCGCGCCAGCTTGCGAGCAAGCCAAGGCGACGGTTACGGACTTCCCGCGCCCGTCCCGCCCGAACAGCGGTAGGCCACTCCGGCGTCGTGCGCTCCCCCGTCGCCGGTCAGCAGCAGCACGTTTCCGCCTTTGGCCTTCACGAGGCTCTGGAGCTCTTGGCGTCCCGCGCCGCTCGTCCAGGTGCCGGAGAGCCGCACGAAGGAGAGCTTCTCGCAGCCCTGCACGTCCTGGGAGTTGGTGACGACACGCACGCTCTTGCTCGCCGAAGAGCCGTTGCCATGCGCGCATCCCGCGGCCAGCGCCCCCAGGGCAAGACTCCGGCCAGAACCGAAAGCAGATTTCTCTTCATCGCAGCTCCCCTCAAACGCGGACTTTTCCGCGCATTCGGGGATACGCGCCTGCGGAAAGGCGGTTCTGTCTCTCATCCCCCGTGCGGTGCCGCTCGTCACACCGCCAGCCTGCCGGCGGGCCTTACGCCCGCGAGCCGTGCCGCAGCGCTTTCTCGAGGTGCGAGATCAGAAAGTCCGCGCCCTCGAGACCGACGGAAAGCCGGATGAGCCCCGGCGTGATCCCGCGAGCCAGGCGGTCGGCCTCAGGCACGCCGGCATGCGTCATCGAAGCGGGGTGCTCGACGTAGCTGACGGCCGAGCCGAGGCTGACGGCGAGCTCCATGGGTGTGTCCTTGCGCGCGAAGTAGTTGAGCATCCGCTCGCCGGCGGGCTCCCCGCCCTTCAGATCGAAGCTGACGAGCGCGCCGCCGTTGCGCATCTGCTTTCGCGCGAGCTCCGCCTGCGGAAAGTCGGCAAGTCCCGGATAGGCGACGTGCGCGACGGCGGGGTGCGCCTTCAGGAAGTGCGCGATCCGGGAGGCGCTCTCACATTGCTCCTTCTGCCGCACGGCGAGGCTCTGCACCGTCATCGCGTTCAGCCAGGAGTCGAAGGGCGAAGGGGTCGCTCCCAGGTCCTTGTACCAGGGAAAGAACTCGCGTTTCATGAAGCGGAACGGACCGAGAGCCGCTCCCGCGACGGACGCAGAGTGCCCGTTGACGAACTTGGTCAGCGAGTGAACGACGAAGTCGGCACCCAGGCGAAAGGGCTGCTGGAGGTAAGGAGAGCAGAATGTGTTGTCGACGATCAAGGGAATTCCGCGGGCCTCGGTCCGCCGGGAGATCGCCTCGATGTCCGCCAGGCGCAGCGTCGGATTCTCGGGCGACTCGAGAAGCACCGCGGCGATCGATGGAAGGCGATCGAGCGTGCGCTCGACGGCCCCGGCGTCTCCCATGTCGCAGAAGGCCGCCCCGACGCCAAACTTCGAGAGGCCCCGCAGGAGGCTGTCGGTGCAGCCGTACACGTTTCCGGCCAGCACGGTGTCGCCCGACCGGACGAGCGAGAGCACGAGGGTCGAGATCGCGCCCATGCCCGAGCCGAAGATCAGGGCGCCGATCGTGGGCTCCGGCTCGTCCACGGCGAGGGCCTTCTCGATGACGTGATGCGCCTCGAGCTGGAAGAGCACGCGCTCGAGATATTCGGTCGTCGGATTGCCGAGCCTCGTGTAGATCCTCGCGTAGGGCCGCTCGCCGCCTTTGGACATCCCGAGGAAACGGTCGGCGCCGTCGCGCACGCTGCGGAACGGAAAGCTCGACCGCTGGTAGATGGGCGGCAGCCCGGTCCCCGCGGCGAGCGAACGAAAGAGGCCCTCCTCCAGCTGCAGTTCTCGGTCGCGCGCCCATCGCGTCTTGCGGTCGATCCACCAGTCCCACCAGTCCCACCGGGCGGTTCCGAGAAGGGTTGCCTGCTTTTCGAGCGCTTCCATGACCCCATGCTTACCGCATCGGTCGGGAGTCGCTCTGATGCGATTTCGTCAGCCGGCGCGTGGAACGGCTAGGTCTTCTGCAGATAGAGGAGCACGGCCACGCAAATGCCGATCACCACGACCGCCGCCCGGGCCTTTTCGCGCCCGATCGAGCGGGCAAAACGCGCTCCGCCGTAGCCTCCGGCGATGGCGCCCGCCGCCAGGACCAGAGCGGCCGGCCAGTCGACCGCGTGACGCGCGATGAAGTAGGCCGCCGCGACGCCGTTGATGCACAACGCGAAGGCGTTCTTCAGCCCGTTGGCCGCGTGAATGTCCGAGAGCCCCAGAAATCCCAGCACCGCCAGCATCAGGATCCCGATGCCCGCACCGAAGTAGCCCCCGTAGACGGCGACGCCAAACTGCAGGAGCCACGCAACCGCCCGGCGGCCGGGCGCCGGGTCCGACGCCTGCGTCACGCCGCCCCACCGGGCCAGCGCGCCCTGCAACGCGAAAAGAGCCGTCGCGAAAAGGACCAGGAAGGGCGCCAGCTCCTCGAAAGTCTTCGCCGGAGTCCGCAGCAGCAGGACCGCGCCGAGCGCGCCGCCGAGCAGGCTCGGAAGAAAGAGTCTCGCGAGCCAGACGCGGTGTTCGCGCACCTCGCGCCGGTATCCGTAGAAGCTTGCCGCGGACCCCGGCCACAGCGCCACGGCCGAGGTCGCGTTTGCGGTGATCGCGGGGTCGCCGAGAAGAATCAGGGTGGGGAAGGTCAGGATCGTTCCGCCTCCCGCCATCGCATTCATCACGCCGGCACCGGCGGAGGAGGCGAGCAGCGCGGCGACCTGCCCAGCCGTCATCGGGTCGGGCGGCGCTCTACGCGCGCTTGTCCATGGGCACGAAGGAGCGCTCGCCGTTCCCGAGGTAGACCTGGCGCGGCCGCGCGATCTTCTGGTCGGGGTCCTCCAGCAGCTCTTCCCACTGCGCGACCCAGCCCGACGTGCGCGGGATCGCAAAGAGCACCGTGAAGGCCGCGTTTGGAATTCCGATCGCCTGATAGATCAGCCCCGAGTAGAAGTCCACGTTGGGATAGAGCTTGCGCTTGACGAAGTAGTCGTCCTGAAGCGCGATGCGCTCGAGCTCGAGCGCGATGTCGAGCAGCGGATTGCGCCCCGTCACGGAGAAGACCTCCTCGGCCATCCGCTTGATGATCGTGGCGCGAGGATCGAAATTCTTGTAGACGCGGTGCCCGAACCCCATCAGCCGCTTTTCGCCCTTGCCGGCCTTGACCTCTTCGATGAACGACGGTACGCGCGAGACCGAGCCGATCTCGTGCAGCATCCTGAGAACTTCTTCATTCGCTCCCCCGTGGAGCGGGCCGTAGAGGGCCGCCGCGGCGCCTGCGACCGCCGAGTAGGGGTCGGCGTGGGAGGAGCCGATCGAGCGCATGACACTGGTGCCGCAATTCTGCTCGTGGTCGGCATGCAGGATGAAGAGGGTGTCCAGCGCTCGGACGAGCGTCGCGTTGGGCCGATAGCCCCGCGCCGCGGGCATCTTGAAGAGCATGTTCAAGAAATTCTCGGTGTACGAGAGATCGTTGTCCGGATAGACGTAGGGCATGCCGAGGCTGTGGCGGTAAGCGAAGGCCGCCAGGGTGGGCATCTTGGCGATCAGGCGGTACGTCTGCTTGGTTCGCGACGGCTTGTCGTGCACGTTGCGGCCGTCCGGATAGAAGGTCGACATGGCGGCCACCGTCGCGATGAGCATTCCCATCGGGTGTGCGTCGTAGTTGAAGGTGTCCATGACCTTCTTCAGGTTCTCGTGAATCATCGTGTGCCACGTGATGTTGTGGACCCACTCCTCGTACTGCTTCGTGTTGGGAAGCTCCCCGTAGAGAAGCAGGTAGGCCACCTCGAGGTAGCTGCACTTCTCGGCCAGCTGCTCGATCGGATACCCGCGGTAGCGCAAAATCCCCTTGTCGCCGTCGATGAACGTGATCCGGCTCGTGCAGGAGGCGGTGTTCAAGAACGCGGGATCGTAGGACATCAGGCCGAAGTCCTCCGGCCCGGTCTTGATCTGGCGCAGGTCCATCGCCCGGATCGTGCCGTTGACGATCGGAATCTCGTAAATCTTGCCGGTGCGCTTGTCGGTGACGGTGAGGCCGTCGCGTCGGGTTTCCGAGGCGGCGGTTACCGGATCGGCGGTCTTGACTTCGGCCGTGCCCATGGAACGCCCTCCCGGGCGGCATTATATTGGCGCCCGGACGGGGCCGGCGCAGTACGCTTGCATCAGTGGAAAAGCAGAGCCTTCAGGACCGGTTTGCCCCGGCGGACCGGTGCTTCGGCTGCGGGCCGTCCAACGAAAAGGGGCTCAAGATCAAGAGCTTCGTCGAAGGCGACACGGTCGTCTGCGACTGGCAGCCCGAGCCCCACCACCTCGCCTACGAAGGGATCGTCAATGGCGGCATCTGCGGCGCGATCCTCGACTGCCACAGCAACTGGACGGCGGCCCATCACCTGATGGTCCGAGGGGGAGCCGACACCCCGCCCGGCACGGTGACCGCCGAATTCCACGTGAAGTTGAAGCGGCCCACCCCCATGGGGGTGCCGCTTCACCTGACGGCCCGGGCGGTCGAGTCGACGGAGAACCGGGCCGTCGTCGAGGCCGAGATCGAAGCCGGCGGCCGAGTCACGGCGACCTGCCGCGGAACTTTCGTCGCGGTGCGGGAGGGGCATCCGGCGTACCGGCGCCGGTAAGCGGAACGCGCGGCGTTACACTGTTTCCGGCCTCGAGCCAAAAGGAGCAGGCGCCATGGTCCCACCCGTCCGCACCGCCGTCTTCCTCCTTCTCCTCCCCTGGATCGCTCCGAGTCTCTCTGCCGAGCAGCAGGCGGGCGCGCCACGGCCGGACGCCTACGGGACGCAGAACTGGACCGTCCACCGGATCGGGGCGCCGGACTTCACGCCCTACAAGACCCCATTGAACTACGACACCGACGGGGCGGCCGTCTACTCGACCGACCCCGACGGCTTCTTTCACGCAAGCGTCCACATCCCTTCCGGGGCATTGCTGACGTACTTCCTGCTCGACTACTGCGACAACGTCGCCGGCGGGACTGTCATCGCCTGGCTGCGCAGCAGCCCCCACAACGATCCTGGCAACTGGACTCTTCTCTCGACACTGGTCTCGACGACCCAGGTTTCGTGCACGTCCGCGTACGACGACCTGACGGCAAAGGCCTATACGGTCAATGAGAACGCGAACGACCTCTTCGTCGAGGTCGAGACGAAGGGCGGAAACTCCGGGAGCTCCTTCTCGGGTGTGTCGATCTACTACGAGCTCCAGGTCAGCCCGGCTCCCGCGATCGCCACCTTCGCCGACGTGCCCACGAATCACCCCTTCTACAAATTCATCGAGGCGCTGGCCAAGGCCGGGATCACGAAGGGATGCGGCGCGAGCCCCCTGATCTTCTGCCCGAACCAGACGATCACGCGCGGCGAGGCGGCGACCTGGCTCGCCAAGGCCCTCGGCCTCGAGTGGCACCCCTAAATCGGGCGCCACCGACTTCCCGCCCGCGTGGCGCTACACTTATTCGACGCCGCAAGAAGAAAGGAGCCAGCCGTGGCGAGACGCCTCTGCACGACCCACGCCTTTGTTGTCCTACTCCTGTGCATCGCGCCGACACTCTCCGCCGAACAGCGGGCCGGCGTTCCGGACCCGAGAGCCTACGGGATCCAGCACTGGACCATCGATCGCATCGCCGGGGTGGAGTTCACGCCCTTCAACTCCCGGACCTCCTGGGACACCTACGGACAGGCGGTTTACTCGACCGATCCCAACGGCCTCTTTCACGCGGGCGCCCACGTGCCGAAAGGCGCCCTGCTCACCTTCTTCGTCCTGGACTATTGCGACAACGTCACAGGCGGCACCGTCGAAGCCTGGCTCTACGCCGGCCCCCACACCGACCTAACCGGAACGAACCTGTCGCACCTGATCTCGACCACGCAAGTCTCCTGTTCGTCCGTCTACGAGGACCTGACGCCCCTGAACCACACCGCGAACCCGAATTCCGAGGACATTTACGTGTACGCCAAGACCCATGGCGGATTCCTCGACAGTGCCCTCGTGGGTGTTTCGATCTTCTATCAGCTCCAGGTGAGTCCGGCCCCGGCGACGGCGACCTTCGCCGACGTGCCCACGAACCATCCGTACTTCAAATTCATCGAGGCGCTCGCCTCCTCGGGAATCACGAAGGGGTGCGGCTCGAGCCCGCTGATCTTCTGTCCGAACCAGACGATCACGCGCGGCGAGGCGGCGACCTGGCTCGCGAGAGCGCTCGGGCTCGACTGGCCGTAGCGACGACGTCAGGCCGAGACGACCCGCAGGGTCACCAGCCGATCGGCTTGCCCTTGTTCTGCTCGTCCAGCCACTTCTGCAGCGGCGCGAAATAGTCGCGGATCGCCGAGGCGTCGATCCGATCCGTCCCCGCGACGACGGTGAGCGCCTCCGGCCAGGGCCGCGAACAGCCCATACGCAGCATCCGGTCGAGGCTGGCGCCCGCCTCCCGGCTGCCGTAGATCGAGCAGCGGTGCAGGGGCCCTGCGCAGCCGGCCGTTCGGGAGAGCGCACGGTGGAACTGAAACTGAAGAATGCCGGCCAGAAAGTAGCGGGTGTAGGGCACACCGGCCGCCACGTGGTACTTCGCGGCCGCGTCGAAGTCCTTCTCGCTGCGCTCGACCGGAGGCGCGACCCCCTGGTACTTGCGGCGCAGCTCCCACCACGTCCTGTTGTAGTCGGCCGGCGGGATCTCTCCCGAAAAGACCTTCCAGCGCCACTGATCGACGAGGAGCCCGAACGGCAGGAATGCCAGCCGGTCGAGGGCGCGCAAGAGTAACAAACCCACGTCCTTCGACGCGTCAGGAGCCTTCTCGAGCAGGCCGAGCTTCACGAGGTACTCGGGCGTGACCGAAAGCGCGATCGTGTCGCCGATGGCTTCGTGGAATCCGTCGTTGGCGCTGTCGCGGAAGAGGTAGGGCTGCGTGTTGTAGGCCCGCTGGTAGAAGTTGTGGCCGAGCTCGTGATGGATTGTCGTGAAGGACTCGGCCGTGATGTCGATACACATCTTGATCCGCAGGTCGTCGATCGTGTCGATGTCCCAGGCACTCGCGTGGCAGACGACCTCCCGGTCCCGGGGTTTGACGAAGAGCGATCGCTCCCAAAAGCTCGCCGGCAGGGGCTCAAATCCGAGGGAGCGGAAGAATCCTTCCCCGTAGCGCACCATCTGAACCGCGTCCGTCCCCCGGGCCTTCAGGATCGCCGAGAGGTCGTAGCCCGGATCGGCGTCGGCCGGCGCAAGGATCGGATACAGGTTCGACCAGTCCTGCGCCCACACGTTTCCCAGCAGGTGGGCGGGAATCGGGCCGTCGGCCGGAACCGCCGCGGCGCCGTACTTTTCGCGCAGCTTCCACCGCACGTAGGCGTGGAGGGACACATAGAGCGGGCGGACCTGCTCCCAGAGGCGGTCCACCTCCCGCGAGAAGTCTTCGGGGCTCATGTCGTACTTGGCGCGCCACATGGCTCCCGCGTCGGCGAAACCAAGTTCCCGGGCGCCCTTGTTGGCGAGCGTTACGTAGCGCGCGAACGGCTCGCGCATCACCGGAGCGATCGCGTGCCAGCCGCGCCAGACGTCGAGCAGCTCTCCGACGTCGCGGCTCCGGGCCATGATCTTCGTGATGTCCTCGAGATCCAGGCACTTGTTCTTTCCCTGCGGACAGTACTTGCCCTTGCCGTAGGTTCCCTCCATGGACGCCGCGATGCGCGTCAGCTCCTCGCTTTCGACCGGATTGGCAGGGGCCGCGAGCGTCAGGGAGTTCTTGAGGAGCATCCTCTTGCGCGCCAGATCCGCGGGCAGGGCGAGGCTGTCGAAGCGCGTGGCCCGCTTTGCGTATTCGGCCGTTGCCGCGATCAGCTTTTCGTTGGCCTGAGCCGCCAGGATCTCGGTGTCGTCGGTGATGAAGGTCGACTGGACCCACGAGGCACGGCTCGCATCGATCGACAGGGCGAGCAGCCTGGCCTCGACCTCGTCCAGGAATGCCCGCGCCTCCTCGACGGTCGGGCTCGCGCCCTGGGCGGGCGATGCGTCAACGGACGCGGGCACGCCGGCCGCTCCCAGAAGAAATAGGAGCCCGCTGCCGAGTGCGGACCGGAGCAACGTGCAGCCAATCATGGAGCCCTCCTCGCATCACGACGGCGCTTTTTATATCAGGCGCGCGGGAAGGCCGCTCAGCTCGTGCGAACGAAATCGATGAAGCCGCGCTCGACGTCGGTCCCGATGAGCTTGACGCGCAGGCGCTCTCCGACCTCGAGGCTCTCCCATCCCTGCACGAGCTTCCCTTCGACCGGCGGATCGAAGACCCGCACCCAAGTTCCTTTCTCAGAAGCGCCGGTCACGACCCCGGCGAAGCGCTGGCCCAGGCGCCGCTCGAGCAGAAGCGCGGCGGCCGACTTGCGCACGTGCCGCTCGACCTTGTCGGCGGCATCTTCCATCTCCGTGCAGTGCTGCGCCAGCGGCTCGAGCTCCGTAGCGGCGTAGGGAACGTTCCCGCCCGCGAAGGAGGCCTTTAGAAGCCGCTGCGTGATCAGATCGGGATAGCGTCGGTTGGGCGCCGTGGAATGCGTGTAGTCGCGAACCGCGAGGCCGAAGTGGCCCGCCGCCGTCTGGCCGGGCCGCTCGACGACATACTCTCCGCCTCCCATCAGCTTGATAATCACGAGCGAAAGGTCCGGAAAGCGCAGCGGATCGGCACGCCGCCGCCGGGCGAGAAACTCCTCGAGCGCGCGGCTGTCGGGCTCCGACGGCAGCGCCTCGCCGTTCTCCGCCGCCACCTTCACGATCCGCTGCCAGCGCTCGGGCGAGCGGACGACACGGCGCAGTGCGGCGACGCCCCTGTCGGCCAGGAACCGCGCCGTCACGCCGTTGGCGGCGATCATGAAGTCCTCGATGAGCTCGCGGGCCCGATTCTTCCGGTCGAGCTCCAAGCCCACGATCTCGTCTCCGTCGAAGAGCGAGCGCGGCTCGATCGTCTCGAGCTCCAGCGCGCCGCGCTCGTAGCGGAGCGTGCGCAGCTTCTGTGCAACCGCGTCCTGGACCCGGAGCTGCGCCGCGAGCTCCTCCGAGGCGCCGGCTCGGCCGGGCATGGGGGCCCGGCCCTCCAGGGCCGCGTCGACGGCGTTGTAAGCGAGCTTGGCGTGATTGCGGACCGCGGCCCGATACACGTCAGAGCCGGTGACCGTTCCGTCCCCGGCCACGGTCATCTCGACGACGATCGCCGCGCGGTCGCTGTCCTCGTTCAGGGACGTCAAGTCCGTCGACAGCTTCTCCGGGAGCATCGGGAAGACGCGCGCCGCCGTGTAGACGGAGGTCGTGTTGTGGCGAGCATGGCCGTCGATTGCGGAAGCTTTCTCGACCAGGCCGTCGACGTCGGCCACCGCCACACGGATCCGAACGGACCCCCCCTCGAGGGGTTCCGCCACGCTCAGCTGGTCCAGGTCCCGCGAGTCGTCGTTGTCGATCGAGACCCACGGCAGCCGCCTCAGCTCGGCGAGACCACTCGCGCCGTCCACGGGTGCCGGCGCCCGCAAGCGGTCGAGCTCGGAGAGGACGTCGCGCGAGTAGTCGGGCCAGAGGCCGCGGTCCTGCATCGCCCTGCGGGCGATCTCTTCGAGACGTTTGCGCTGTCCCATCGGGCGCTCGGGCACGCCGGGAGTCTATGCGGATGGTCGTTGCCCGGTCCCTGGCGGCCGGGGGTGAGGCTAAGATCCGCGCGTGATTCCCAAGCCTCCCTTTGCCGGGGAGATGACCCTGGAGGAGGAGCTCGCGGCGTTCGAGCGCCTCAAGCCGCGCCTCAAGACGCTGTGGAATGCGCTTTCGGCCCGGGACGAAGAGCCCTACACCTCTGTCGTGATTCCGTCGCTGACCCTGGATTCCCACGAGCTCTCGAAGCTCGAGGCCGCGACCTACTACGAGGAACGGCTCCTCTTCCTCCTCATCCGGCTGCGGAATCCGCAGGCGCGGATGGTCTACGTGACCTCGCAACCGGTCCATCCCCTCGTCCTGGAGAGCTACTTCCAGCTGCTCGCCGGCATTCCCGCGAGCCACGCCCGCTCGCGCCTGACGTTGCTCTGCGCCTACGACAACTCCCCCCGCCCGCTGACACAGAAGATTCTGGAGCGCTCGAGACTGATCCAGCGAATCCGCTACGGAATCGCCGACTCGGCTCGCGCCTACATGACGGTCTTCAACGCGACGCCGCTCGAGCGCCGGCTCGCGGTCCTGCTCGGGATCCCGCTGAACGGCGTCGATCCGCAGCTCTCGGCGCTGGGGAGCAAGTCGGGCAGCCGGAAGATCTTCCGCGAGGCGGGAGTAGATGTGCCCGCGGGCTTCGAGGATCTGCGCTCGGAGAGCGATTTGCTCGACGCGCTGCAGAATCTCCGGCAGCTGCGCCCCGAGATCCGGCGGGCGATGTTGAAGTTCGACGAGAGCTTCTCGGGCGAAGGCAACGCGATCTTCGAGTTTCCCGAGGCGGGCGGGCGCGCGGCCCTCGCCGACGCGCTTCAGACCATCGCGCCCGCCGTCCAGGAAGAAACCCCCCAGAGCTACCTGTCGAATTTCTTCAAGACGTCGGGGGTGGTCGAGGAGTTTCTCGAAGCCCCGAGGACATTCTCTCCGTCCGTGCAAATGCGCATCGATCCGCACGGCGAGGTCGTCCTGCTCTCGACGCACGACCAGATTCTCGACGGCCCCTCCGGGCAGGTTTATTCGGGCTGCCGCTTCCCGGCCGGCGACGGGTATCGCTGCGCGATCCAGGAAGCGGGGCGCCGCATCGGAGCGGTCCTCGCCCGACGCGGCGTCGTCAGCCGCTTCGGGGTCGATTTCCTGGTCCGGCAGGACCCGGCCCGGTCGGCCGCCTGGGACATCCACGCGCTCGAGATCAACCTGAGAATGGGCGGAACGACCCACCCCTTCCTCGCGCTGAAGTTTCTGACGGGAGGCGAGCTCGATCCGGAGTCCGGATTATTCCTCTCGCCGCGCGGCCTCCCGAAGTTCTACCGCTCGACGGACAACCTGAAATCGGAGCGCTACCGGGGCCTGTGCCCCGAGGACCTGATCGACATGACCACCGCCAACCGGTTGCACTACAGCCATGCTACCGAAAGCGGGGTCCTCTTTCACATGATCGGAGCCCTGTCGCAGTACGGGAAGGTAGGAGTCACCTCGATCGGCAGCAGCCGGGAGGAGGCCGAGCAGCTTTACGAGCGCGTGCTCGCCGACCTCGACCGGGAAGCCCTTCGGTGACCGGGCCCGCGTCGCGCTCCTCGCGCTTCTACGCGGGCCTGTCGATCGCCGCCGCGGTTGCGACGATCACGCTGAAGCTCGTCGCCTGGAGACTGACCGGGTCCGTCGGCATGCTCTCCGACGCGGCGGAATCCCTGGTCAACCTCGTGGCCGCGCTGATCGCGCTCTGGGCCCTGACGGTCGCCGCCCGGCCTCCCGACGAGTCGCACGCGTTCGGGTACACGAAGGCCGAGTATTTCGCCAGCGGCGCCGAAGGGTTCCTCATTCTCGGCGCGGCGTTCGCCATCGCCGTCGCGGCCTGGGGACGGTGGCATCACCCGCAGCCGCTTTCGGACGCGTGGCTGGGCGTGGGCATTTCCGCTGGCGCCTCGGTGATCAACGGCGCGGTGGCGGTTCTTCTTCTCAAGGCCGGGAACCGTCTGCGCTCGATCACCTTGCGCGCCGACGCGCATCACCTCCTGACCGACGTCTGGACCTCGGCCGGCGTCATCGTAGGAATCGTTCTGGTCGCGTGGTCGGGCTGGCTCCGGCTCGATCCACTGATCGCCTTCGCGGTTGCGGTCAACATCATCTGGACCGGATGGCGGCTCGTCCACGAAACCGGCCTCGGACTTCTCGACCGCTCCCTGCCCGACGAGGATCGCAAGGCGCTGACGGCGTCGATCATCCCGTTCCAGGAGCAGGGGATCCTCTTTCATGCGATCCGGACGCGGGTCGCAGGCCCTCGCCGCTTCGTCTCGATGCACGTGCTGGTGCCCGGGGCCTGGACGGTCCAGCGCGGGCACGACCTGTGCGAGTCGATCGAAAGCGCCGTGCGCGGGGCCCTGCCCCTGGCAACGGTCTTCACGCACCTGGAGCCCCGGGAAGATCCCGTGTCGTGGGAAGACCGGGGCCTCGACCGGCGCTGAGAGACGGCCTCTCCGCGGAACCGTCGTCTTGGGTGCTCATAGAATCCGCTCACTGTGACGGCTCTCTCTCGTCGGGGCGTTGGCTATCCCGCCGCGGCGCTCCTGGTGGCAGCCACGGTCGGCCTGCTCAAGCTCTCCCCTGGCTGGAACGAGTCCTCGGTCGCACTGCTTCTTCTGCTGACGGTTTTTCTTTCCGCCTGGGTCTGGCAGAGTGGTCCGGGAGTTCTTGCCGCGCTTCTGGCGACGGCGGCCTTCAACTTCTTCTTTCTGCCGCCGCTCTATACCTTCACCGTCCGTCACCCGCAAAACGTCGTTGCCCTCTTCGTGTTCCTCGTCTCGGGTCTGCTGATCGGGCGCCTGTCGGCCCTCGCCCGGAGCCGCCTGGAGCTGGCCGAGGCCGAGAGGCGCGACCTCGCGGCCCTGACCCGACTCTCGGAGGCCTTCCTGGCGGACACCAACCGGGAGACGCTCCTCGGCGTCGTCGCAGACCGCTTGCGCAACGCGCTCCAGTGCGAGCAGGTATCCCTTTGGCTGGCCTCCGATTCTGGTCCGATCGTCCAGGCCGTCGCCACACCCGGCAGCGTGGCGCGACGGGACCTCGTGGACCTCGCATACCGGCAGGGAAACTCGGCCGCCTTCCCTTCGGAGCTCGGTGGCACGGACATCTACTTGCCCGTCCCCGTGGGCGTGCAGCGGGCGGCCGTGCTGGTCGCACGCGGCCTGAAATCGAGCGAACAGATGGCCGAAGGCTGTGCCGTACTCTTGGGCCTCGCCCTCGAACGGGAGCGGTTCCTGCGCCTTGCCCGAGAGGCGGAGGAGACCCGGACGAGCGAGCAGATGAAGTCGACGCTGCTCGCCGCGCTCGCTCACGACCTGAAGACACCCGTCGCGGGGGCGCGGGCCGCCGTGGAGAACTGGATCGTTGAGGCCGGCGCCTCCGAAAAGGCGGAGCTCGCGCTCGGGCAGATGAAAGCGCTCGCCCGAAGAATCGACGAGCTGATGGAGGTCGTGCGGCTCGATTCGGGCGTGACTCGCCCGAGACGCGAGATCGTGGAATCGAGCGAGATCGTCGAAGCCGCCGTCTCCCGGTTTGGAGACGCCCTCGCCCGCCACTCGCTGTCGATCGACGTCCCCCCCGAGGGGGCCGCGGTCCAGGTCGATCCCGCTCAGCTCACGGAGGCCCTGGGGCACGGCCTCGAGAACGCCGCCGGGTACTCGCCGCCCGGGTCCACGATCCAGGTCACCGTGAAGGCCGCGGACGACTCGGTCCTTCTGCGCGTTTGCGACCACGGGCCCGGCGTTCCCGCCGCCGAGCGGGAGCGCGTATTCGAGCGGTTTGTCCGGCTCACTTCTTCGTCGTCGGTTCCCGGAACGGGACTCGGACTCTCGATCGCGCGCAGTCTCGTCGAGATGAATGGCGGAACGCTGCGCCTCGGGGAGCCGCCCGGTGGAGGAACCCTCTTCGAGATCGACCTTCCGAGGGCGACGCGATGAGCCGTGTTCTCATCGCCGACGACGACGCCGGCATTCGCAAGGTCGTCAGAGACGCGATGGAGCGCGCCGGCCACGAAGTGGAAACCGCGTCGGACGGCGAGGAAGCGCTCGACCGGTTCGAGAACGGCGCCTTCGATCTGATCGTGACCGATTGGAACATGCCCGGCCTCGACGGCTTCGAGGTCGTGCGTCGGGTGCGTAAGGGTTCCGCGGTCCCGATTCTCGTCCTGACCGTGCGGCAGGAGGAGCGGGACAAGGTCCGGCTGCTCGACGCGGGCGCCGACGACTACGTTACAAAGCCCTTCGGCGTCGCCGAGCTCGTGGCCCGCGCAGGGGCATTGCTGCGACGGGGAGACGCGGCGAGCGCGGCGACGCGGATCTCGCGCTTCGGGGACGTGGAAGTGGACCCCGGGGTGCGGACCGTGCGGCGAAGCGGCCGGGAGACTCATCTGACGCCAACCGAGTACTCGTTGTTGACGGTCCTCCTGTCCAAGCCCGGGGCCGTCTGGACGCAAAAGCAGTTGATGGCGGCAGTCTGGGGAACGAGCGCGGGCGTCACGGCCGACACCCTGCGCGTTCACATGGGTAGCCTCCGGAGAAAGCTTGAGACCGATCCGAACCGCCCGCGCTTTATCCGTACGGAGCCTTGGGTCGGCTACCGCTTCACTCCGGAGGGCTGAAGGCCCGCGAATCTTCCGAACTTCTTTCTGGGATCTTGCGGACTTCTTGCTCCCCAGGAGGAGATCGTTTCCTCCATGGAGAGGGGCCGGAAACTCGTTGTGGTTCACGGGAGAGGGGGCGTCCGCGAGGGGTCGGCCGCCCCCGCGTTCACTCTCGTTCCAGGGGCGCTCGCCCTGGTCGCCACGGCGGTCGGCTTCGCGAGCGGTGTCTTTCCCCCGCAGGCGGCGGGAATTGGGGCCTACGCGTCGCTCGTGCTCCTCTTGAACCGATTCCTGAGAAAACGCCGCCGGCAGAACTGGGAAAACCTTTGTCGCATCTTCCCTGCTCCGGCCAGCAAATCAACGTTCCGAGCGCCGACGCGCTCGATCCGGGAGATCGGCTTCCCCTTCTGAGGGAGCGCCCATGCTGGACTTCATCTTTCTCGCAGCCACGGCTGTGCTGTTCTGGCTGTCCGTCGTCTACGCGCGGCGTTGCGACCACATCTAGGAGGCCATGATGAGATGGGAAGACATTCTCGGTCTTCTCGTGAGCGTCGCTCTGCTCGGGTACCTCCTGCGGGCGATGCTCCGCGCGGAGAGGGTCTGATGCGGTGACGGCCATCAACGTCCTGGAACTTGTCCTGTATCTGGCGATCATCATCGCCGTCACGCCGCTCCTCGGCGGGTACATGACACGCGTATTTTCCGGCGATCGGACCTTCCTCGACCCCATCCTCACGCCCGTCGAGCGGGGCCTCTATCGAATTTGCGGAGTCGACGCCTCGAGGGACCAGGGCTGGATCGAGTGGACGGGCACGATGCTCATCGTCAATGCGGCCTCTCTCGTGATCCTCTACGGGATGCTGCGTCTCCAGAGGTTTCTGCCGCTGAATCCGAACGGCTTCGGAGCGGTCCCGCCGGACTCCGCCTGGAACACCGCCGTCTCGTTTACGACGAACACCAACTGGCAGGGCTATTCCGGCGAGAAAACGATGTCGCATTTCACGCAGATGGCCGGACTCGCGCCCCAGAACTTTCTCTCGGCAGCAACCGGAATCGCGATCAGCGTGGCCGTGATCCGGGGAATCGCGCGTGAAAGGGCGAAAGGCATCGGCAACTTCTGGTTCGACTGCACGCGCGCCATCCTCTGGGTACTGCTCCCGATCTCGTTTCTCGTGGCGCTCTTTCTGGTCTCCCGGGGCGTCGTCCAGAACTTTCGGGCGGACGTCGCGGTCCAGACCGTCGAGGACGTCGAGCAGGAGATCGCGCAGGGCCCGGTCGCCTCCCAGGAAGCGATCAAAGAGCTCGGGACCAACGGCGGCGGGTTCTTCAACGCAAACTCCTCGCACCCCTACGAAAACCCGACTCCCGGCACCAACTTCCTCGAGATGATCCTGATCTTCTCGATCGGGGCCGGCCTGACGAACACGCTCGGCCGAATGACCGGATCCGTGAGGCATGGATGGGCGGTCTTCGGGGCGATGGTCCTGATGTTCGTCGCGGGGGCTGTCGTCGCCGAAATGGCCGAGCAGCGGGGCAACCCGATCCACCAGAAACTCGGCGTGGCGACTCTTCCGACGGCCGGCGGCACCGGCGGCAACGTGGAGGGAAAGGAGGTCCGCTTCGGGATCGGCGACTCCGCTCTCTTCGCCACGATCACGACGGCAGCCTCCTGCGGCGCCGTCAACTCCTGGCACGACTCGTTTACCCCGATCGGCGGCCTCGTCCTGCTCGCCAACATCGCCTCCGGAGAGGTCATCGTCGGCGGCGTGGGCGCTGGCCTCTACGGCATCTTCCTCTTCATCGTCCTTTCCGTTTTTGTCGCAGGGCTCATGGTGGGCCGAACGCCGGAGTATCTCGGAAAGACGGTCGAGGCGCACGAGGTCAAGCTCGCCATGCTGTCGCTGCTCGTCCTGACGTTCTGCGTCCTCGGTTTTTCCGCCGCGGCCTCGGCCCTTCCAGCCGGGGTCTCGTCGCTCCACAACAAGGGCCCTCACGGCTTCGCAGAGATCCTGTACGCCTTCGAGTCCGGGGCGGGCAACAACGGATCTGCATTCGCAGGCCTACACGCCAACACCCTCTTCTACAACACGACACTCGGCCTTGAAATGTTCCTGGGCCGCTTCTTCATGCTGATTCCGATCCTCGGCATCGCGGGCTCGCTCGCGTCGAAGAAGAAAGTCCCCGAGTCGGCGGGCACCTTCCCGGTGACGGGCCCGCTCTTCTCGATCCTGCTCGCGAGCGTCGTCGTCATCGTCGGAGCGCTGACCTTCTTTCCCGCCTTTTCGCTGGGGCCGATCGTGGAGCAACTGCTGATGAAGGCCGGGACCCTTTTCTAGGAGGACGCCCACGGCTCACGCTCGACGCACCGGATTGTTCGACCGCTCAATCGTCCGCGCCGCGATCCGCGACGCGTTCCGAAAGCTCGATCCGCGCCTCCAGGCGCAGAACCCGGTCATGTTCGTCGTCCTCGTCGGCGCGGTCCTGGTGAGCGTCCTGCTCGTCCGGGACCTCGCCCGCGGCAAGGACTTCGTCTTCAACGTCCAGATCGGCCTCTGGCTCTGGTTCACGCTGCTCTTCGCCAACTTCGGCGAGGCGATGGCCGAGGGGCGCGGCAAGGCCCAAGCCGCCGCGCTGCGGCGGGGACGCACCCAAACGATGGCGCGCCGGATCAGCCGCAAGGGAGAGGAACCCGTCCCGGCGACGAGCCTTCGCAAGGGCGACCGGGTTGTCGTCGAGGCGGGAGAGGTCATTCCGGGCGACGGAACCATCGTCGAAGGGATCGCATCCGTCGACGAGTCGGCGATCACGGGAGAGTCCGCACCGGTCATTCGGGAATCCGGAGGCGACCGTTCCGCGGTGACGGGCGGCACGCGCGTGCTCTCGGACCGCATCGTCGTCGAGATTACGGCCAATCCCGGCGAGACCTTCCTTGATCGGATGATCGCGCTCGTCGAAGGGGCCTCCCGGCAGAAGTCGCCCAACGAGATCGCCCTGTCGATTCTGCTCGCGGGTCTGACGATCGTCTTCCTGACCACAACGATGAGCCTGCGGCCCTTCGTCCTCTACGCAGGGGGGACCGCGACGACGCCGGTCCTCATCGCTCTCCTCGTCTGTCTCATCCCGACAACCATCGGAGGGTTGCTCTCGGCCATTGGCATCGCGGGCATGGACCGCGTCCTCCAGCGCAACGTTCTGGCGATGTCGGGCCGGGCAGTGGAGGCCGCAGGCGACGTCAACGTTCTCCTGCTCGATAAGACCGGCACGATCACCCTCGGAAACCGGCAGGCGACCCACTTCCATCCGGCGCCTCACGTCCGACCCGGCGATCTCGCCGAGGCGGCGCAACTCTCCTCGCTTGCCGACGAGACACCGGAAGGGCGATCGATCGTCATCCTGGCCAAGGAACAGTTTGGCTTGCGCGCGCGCCGCATGGAGGGCATGGCGTTCATCCCCTTCTCCGCCCAGACCCGCATGTCGGGGGTCGACTTCAACGGGCGCAGGATCCGAAAGGGCGCGGGAGACTCTGTGGCCGACTGGGTGCGTGGACAGGGCGGCACGATCGAGCCTCCCGTCTCCGAACTGCTCAACGCCATTTCCGCCGAGGGGGCCACGCCGCTGCTCGTCGCAGACGGCCCCCGCGTGCTCGGCGTCGTGCCGCTGCGAGACATCGTGAAGCCTGGAATGCGCGACCGCTTCGACCGGCTGCGGGCCATGGGGATCCGCACCATCATGATTACCGGAGACAATCCGCTCACCGCGGCGGCCATCGCCCGGGAGGCCGGCGTGGACGACTTCCTCGCCCAGGCCACGCCAGAGCAGAAGCTCGCACTCATCCGAAAGGAACAGGAGGGCGGCAACCTCGTCGCCATGACGGGCGACGGAACCAACGACGCCCCGGCGCTCGCGCAGGCGGACGTCGGCCTAGCGATGAACACGGGCACCCAGGCCGCTCGCGAGGCTGGAAACATGGTGGACCTCGACTCGAATCCTACGAAGTTGATCGAGGTCGTCGAGATCGGAAAGCAGCTTCTGATGACCCGGGGCTCGCTGACCACTTTCTCGATCGCCAACGACGTGGCGAAGTACTTCGCGATCCTGCCGGCGATGTTCGCCGCGACCTATCCAGCCTTGAACGCGCTGAACGTCATGCGGCTCGGCAATCCGAAGTCCGCAATCCTCTCCGCCGTCATCTTCAACGCGCTCATCATCATCGCACTCATCCCGCTGGCGCTGCGCGGAGTCAAGTACCGCCCCCTCGGGGCCGCTCGGATCCTCACCCGCAATCTCTGGAGCTACGGCGCGGGCGGTCTCGTGGTGCCCTTTCTCGGCATAAAGCTGATCGACTGGATCGTCCGCGTGCTCCATCTCGCCTGAGGGAGATGCCATGAAGCTTGCCGCTCGCTCGACCATGTACGTCCTCGTTCTAGCGGTCCTGCTCGGGGGGGTGTACCCAGAGACCGTCACCGCGGTATCCCGACTCTTCTGGAAGGAGGAGGCCGACGGCTCCTTCGTGACTGCCGGCGGCCGGATTGTCGGCTCCGAGCTCATCGGTCAGAACTTCAAGGGCCCTCAGTACCTGCATCCCCGACCCTCTGCAGCCGGCAAGGACGGCTACGACGCCACCGCTTCCGGAGGAACGAACAAGGGTCCGACCGATGCGGATTTGGCCAGGGCGATCGCGTCGGCTGTGGCCGCCGCGCGCGAGGATCGCCCGGGCGAACGGGGCCCCGTTCCCGCAGACCTCGTCACCAGCTCGGCCTCCGGCCTCGATCCACACCTCTCTCCCGATGCGGCGCTGTGGCAGGCGGGGCGAATCGCGAGGGCCCGGGGAGTCTCCGAGGCGGAGGTGGCCGCGGTCATTCGCCGGCACGTCGAGCCCCGGACGCTTGGCCTGCTCGGGGAGCCGCGCGTCAACGTTCTCCTGACGAATCTCGACCTCGATCGGTCGCTCGCGCCCGGCCGCTAGAATTCGGCGATGCCGCAGGAACTGGCCCGGCGGACGTCCCCGGACGTCTTCCTGCGGCTTCTCGAGAAATCCAGGCGCGGCAAGCTCAAGATCTACATCGGCCATGCGGCGGGCGTCGGAAAGACCTATCAGATGCTCGAGGACGCCCACGCCCTGAAGGCGCAGGGCGTGGACGTCGTAGCCGGGCTGATCGAGACCCACGGGCGCGCCGAGACTCTCTCCAAGATCGGGGACCTCGAGGCCGTGCCCCGGCGGCGCGTCCGCTACAAGGAGCGCGCGCTCGAAGAGATGGACCTGCCGGGGGTCCTCGCGCGCAAGCCCGAGGTCGTTCTCGTGGACGAGCTCGCCCATACCAATGTCCCGGGTGTCGAGAACGAAAAGCGCTACCAGGACGTCGAAGACATCCTCGAGGCCGGAATCGCCGTCATGACGACCGTCAACATCCAGCACTTCGAGTCGGTGCAGGAGATCGTCTCACGCGTGACCGGAGTCGAGGTGCGCGAGCGCGTGCCGGACCGGCTCCTGCGGCAGGCCGATGCGGTCGTCAACGTGGACCTGCCCTCGGCCGAGCTGATCGACCGGCTCCGGGCCGGAAAGATCTATCCAACGGAGCGCGTCCCGATGGCCCTGCAGAACTTCTTCACGGAAGAGAACCTTGCGTCGCTGCGCGAGCTCGCCATGCGCCAGATCGCCGACCGACTGGAGGCGGAGCGCCGCGGCCCCGACCGCTCCGCCGCCGCCGAGCCGGTCGGGGCCAAGATCCTGGTCGCCATTTCTTCGAATCCCGAGACGACGCGCTCGTTGCTGCGCCGTGCCTCGGCGATTGCGGGGCGGCTGAACACGAACTGGTTCGCCGTCTACGTTCGGACCCGCCGCGACGCGCCGCAGAAGATGGGTGCCCGCGAGCACCGGCTGTTGTCCGAGAACGTGACACTCGCCATGGAGCTCGGCGCCAGGGTCGTCTGGCTGCAGGGCGAGGACGTCGCCGGCAAGCTGCTGCGCTTCGCGCGCGAGAACGGCGTGACGCTCGCCATCTTTGGCAAGAGCCGACGCCCCGCGCCCCTGCGCCCTTTCCGCAAGAGCCCCATCGACGCCTTCGCCAGGCTCGGAACAGGCATCGACGTCTACGAGGTCGAGACCCGCTGAGGCCCAGCTAGATCTCAACCTGTGCGCCCAGCTCGACGACCCTGCCCGGGGGCAGGCCGAAGAAGAGCGTGGCGCTGCGGGAGTTGCGGGACATGAACGCGAAGAGACTCTCCCGCCACATCGCCATCCCGGGTCGGGGGGACGCGAAGACCGTCTCGTGTCCGAGAAAGTACGTTGTGCTCGCCTCCTCGACCCGAAGCCCCGGCACCTCGACGCGCGCGAGGGCACCGGGAATCGACGGGTCCTGCATGAACCCGTAGTGGAGGACGATCCGGTGCATCCCCGAGCCGAGCGCGAACGCTTCGGCCCGCTCCTTCGCCGGCACGTGCGGGACGCCCTCCGTGAGCACCGTCAGAAAGACGACCCGCTCGTGCAGCACGTGGTTGTGTTTCAGGTTGTGGAGCAGCGCCGGCGGAACGCCGTCGGCGTTTCGTGAGAGGAAGACCGCGGTGCCGGGCACGCGAACGGGGGCATGCTGCCCCGCGTCGGGGTTGAAGAGCTTTATCGGAAGCATCTCCTCGGCAAGACGACGGTTCAGGATCTCTCGGCCCCGCCTCCAAGTCGTCATCAGGGTCAGCACCCCGAGGCCGATCAGCAGCGGGAACCACCCTCCGTGCACGATTTTCAGGACGTTTGCTCCGAGAAACGACAGGTCCGCGACCAGGAACAGGGACAACAAGCCTGCCTTCCAGCGGCTCCACTTCCAGAGCTCTCGCGCCACGAAGACGAGCAGCACCGTCGTGATCGCCATGGTCGTCGAGACGGCGAGCCCGTACGCCGCCGCGAGCTTGCTGGATGTCCCGAAGCCCAGGACGAGCCAGATCGAGGCGAGCATCAGAATCCAGTTGACCGTCGGGACGTAGATCTGACCGATTTCGCGCGCCGACGTGTGCTCGATCTTCAGGCGCGGGCTGTAGCCGAGTTGAACGGCCTGCCGCGTGAGCGAGAAGGCTCCGGAGATGACTGCCTGGGACGCGATCACGGTGGCAGCGGTCGCAACCACGACCATCGGATAGAGCGTCCAGGAGGGCCCGAGCCGATAGAAGGGGTTTGCCGCAGCCGAAGGATCACGCAACAGCAGAGCCCCCTGTCCGAAGTAATTCAGGAGCAAGGCCGGGAGCACGAAAACGAACCAGACCAGCCGAATCGGGCGCGTTCCGAAATGCCCCATGTCGGCATAGAGCACCTCACCGCCGGTTACGACGAGAAAAACTGCGCCCAGGACCATGAACCCGCGGCTCCGATTCTCTGCAAAGAAGGACACGGCGTGGCGCGGATCGATCGCGGCGAGGATCGCGGGCTCCTGCAACAGCCTCCAGGCGCCGAGCGCCGCGATCGTGAGAAACCAGATCGTCATGACGGGTCCGAAGACGGCGCCGACACCGGCCGTCCCGCGCTTCTGGAACGCGAAGAGCGCGATGAGGATGACGACGGTCAAAGGTTCGACGAGATGGGAGAAGACCGGAGTCGCGACAGCCAGTCCCTCGACCGCCGAGAGCACCGAGATCGCCGGCGTGATCATCCCGTCCCCGTAAAGCAGGGCCGCCCCGAAGAGACCCAACAGGACGAGCGCCCAGCGCCCTCCCCGGCGATCCCCCTCCGGAAAGGTCAGCAGCGACATCAACGCGAGAATTCCGCCTTCGCCGCGGTTTCCGGCGCGCATCACGAAGACCAGGTACTTGAGCGAGATGACGAACGTCAGCGACCAGAACACGAGCGAGAGGACACCGAGGACGTTGGCCGGCGTCACCGGGATGCCGTGGGAGCCGTGGAAGCACTCGCGCAGGGCATAGAGCGGGCTCGTGCCCAGATCTCCGTACACGACGCCGAGCGCGGCCACGGAGAGCAGCCCGAGATACCGGCCCCGAACCGGCCGCAGCCCGTGAACACCCGACGGTTCCCCCAGATCCTTCGCGTCGAGCGCAAATTTCGCCACGGCGCGTAGTTTGACGCATCAGACGGCGCCCCCGCAGGCCCCCCGGGGCCGGCTCCGGGACGGCCCTCAGGCCTCCCCGAGAGCGCGGCGCACGGTGACGACGTCGACCAGGCCTGCGCAGCCGTAGAGCACGGGAAGGGCCTTCTCGGGCGGGTACTTGCGCCGGAGCTCCGCCACGGCCAGGGTGCCGGCTCGGTACGCGGGCAGGTACATGCGGCCGAGAAGCGGATGGCGGCCCCAGGCGCCGGAGAGCTTGTCCGCCCGTTCCTCGGAGACGAGGTAGTCGCGGCGCAGCGTCGCGGCGACGTCTTTCTGGGCGGCGCCTTCCTTCCAGGTCAGATAGGACGACTGGTTCTTCGCGTCGTCCTGGAGGAGGGCGAGCAGCAGCCCGAGCTGGAGGTCCTCGTCGGGAAGCTCCTCGATCTCGGTCACGCCCGTCGCGATCAGGAGGGCGTTGTTGGCGATCCCTTCGAAGAGGGACGTCGCTCGCGTGTTCATCGTCAGAATGGTCCCCTCGAAGCCCACGCGGCCGCGCACATACAAGCCCTGTACGAGCGCCGAGGTCGTCACGTGGCCCGGCACGACCTCATGCGCCACGAGCTGCATGAACTCGGGCACGGCGATCTCGAGCGAGGCGTTGATCTCGTAGGTTGCCTCGTACTCGGGAGAGCCGTCGGGCTTGCGCGCGCGCCCGAGATAGTTCATCGAGCCCGAGAACCAGGCGTCCTTGATCGGCAGAAACTTCATGTTGGCACGCGGGACGCCGCGCAGATCGGCCGGAAGGTGTGGCACCAGGTGCTTCGCGGTCCCCGCGTCAAACTGCGCGATGAAGGCGTCGGCGAGCGCCGGGATCGACTTCGAGGGCACGACCCGTTCCTTCCGCCAGGCGTCGACCGCGGCGAGCAGCCCGCCGCCGTCTTTCGAGGGGTATCCGGCACTCGCGAGAAGCTCCGCCACCCGTCGCCGCTTGCCCTCCGGGCGCGATGGCTCGGGGGGCTTGCCGGTCGAACCGATCACGCAGCGCTCATAGGCGACCGGCTCGCCCTTTCCGAGCAGCTCCTGAACGAGGTCCCACATTGCCGAGAAGCAGAGGTCCAGACCCTCGAAGTAGGCTGCCCGCAAGCCGCCGAGCTTCCTGCCCTCGGCCGCCATTCCGGCGATCGCGCCCTTGACGTCCACCGCGCGCAGGTAGTCCTCGATCGCCTTCCGGTCAGGCGTCTTCGCCGAGACGCCTCCGGAGTCCCGGACCGCCCTGGCCGTCGGATGCGTGTATGCCTCCGGCAGAGGCCGGTCCGAGAACCAGGAGTCCGCGATGAACCGTCCCGTCCCCGAAGGGTTCATCACGTCTCCGCCCCAGAGGGTGTCGATGCCGAGGATGGCCGTGGCAGTCAAGCGATCGAGGGATTGCTCGTTCATGGTCTCAAGCCTCCGATTCGGCTAGAGATCCGAGATACGGGATGCGCGATGCGAGATACGTGGAATCAACATCCCGTATCTCGTATCTCGTATACCGCATCTCGTATCCCGAATCTCGCATCTCGTATCCCGCATCACGCCCCTTGTTTCTTCAGCGCCCCGAACCACAGGTAGAGACACAGTCCCAGAAATCCCGCCGAACTCACCATCTGCGACACCGGATCGTTGTCGTAGAACGGCAACTTGACCAGATCTTCCCGGTACCAGCCGAAGAGCCGCAGCGCGGCGCCGAAGACGCCGCCGAGCGCCCCCCCGGCCATCAGCCCCGACGCGATGATCACCGCGCGCTCGCGCATCGTCCGGCCCGCGGCGGCGCCGGCGCGCTCGGAGCGCTTGCCCACGAAGTGCGCGATTGCCCCGCCGACGAGAGCCGGGGTATTGAGCTCGAGCGGCAGGTACATGCCGAGGGCAAAGATCAGGGCAGGCACGCGGAGCATCTCCATGCTCACCGCGACCATCGCCCCGGCCGCAAAGAGCAGGTAAGCGACCGGCTGCCGGCTCATGAATCCCTCGACGAGCGCCTTCATGATCGAGGCCTGCGGCGACGCCAGCACCACGCGATTGTCGCCCGGCGCCGCCTCGCCGAATTGAAAGGTCTGCGCGAGCGCGACGATCACGAGTCCCACGACGACCGACGAGACGAGCACCCCGTAGAACTTCACGCGCTCCTGCGCTTCGGGCGTCGAGCCCAGCCAGTAGCCCGTCTTGAAATCCGTGACGAACTGGCCCGACACCGAAAGCGCGGTGCAGACCATGCCCGCGATGGCCATGACGAAGAACATGCCGGTCTTGCCCGAGACGCCGAACTCGAGGAGCACGGCCGACGAGATGATGATCGTGAGCATCGTCATCCCGGAGACCGGGTTCCGCGCGGTCGTCGCGATGGCGTTGGCCGCCACGGAGGTGAAGAAGAAGGAGAAGACCAGCGTCAGGACCAGGCCGATCAGGACGACGACAGCGCGGCCGTCGAGATTCCCGAGGAAGACGGCAATCGCGACCGTCGAGACCACCACGCCGATCAGAATGCGGACGATCGCGAGGTCCCGGTCCGTGCGCTCCTGGCCCTCTCCCTCCCCGTGCCGGAAGGCCTTCGCCGCGATCGAGAAGGAACCGGCCACGATCTTGAGTGACTTCACGATCCCGAAGATGCCCGCGGTCGCGATCGCGCCGACTCCCATGAACCGCACGTAGCCGCGAAAGATTTCGGCGCCGGTCATCTTGGCGATCGGAACGGCGGCGGGATAGACGACGACATCCGGAAAGTTCCGTCCCAGAAACCAGATCAGCGGAACGAGCACCAGATTCGAGAGAGCGCCCCCCGCGCAAAGGAGCATCGAGGCGCGCAGTCCCATCACGTAGCCGAGCCCCAGGATGAAACCGATTGCGTCGAACCGCAGCACCATGCGCGTCTTTTCAACGAGCGTGTCGACGGCCGGAACGAACCGGAAGTCGAGCGTCTCCTTCCAGACCTGAAACGTCGTGACGAAGAAGTCGTAGACCGCGGCGACGCCGGTCGCCTCGAGCAGGAGCTTCGCCTGCGAGCCCCCCTTCTCGCCCGTCACGAGGACTTCCGTGATGGCGGTGGCCTCCGGGTAGGGGAACTGGCCGTGCATGTCGCGCACGAAGTAGCGGCGCAGGGGAATCAGGAAAAGGACTCCCAGGCAGCCGCCCGACAGGCAGATGAAGATCGTCTGCCAGGGACGCGGATCGAGCTTCAAGATGTAAAGGGCCGGGAGCGTAAAGATCGCGCCCGCCACGACGGCTCCCGAGACGCCCCCGATGCAGGCGATGATCACGTTCTCGAGAAGCGACGACTTGCGCCGGTAGACGCGTGCCAGGCCGATCGCCAGGATCGAGATCGGGATGGCGGCCTCCATGACCTGCCCGACCTTCAGGCCCGAATAGGCCGAAGCAGCCGTGAAGATCGCGCAGAGAAAGAGACCCCAGCCGACTGATCGGGCGGTCGACTCGGGCAGCGCTTCCCGCGGGGAGACGACCGGCGCGTAGGATTCGCCGGGCTCGAGCGGCCGGTACGCGTTCTCCGGCAGCGACCTCGTTTCGGACGCGTCCATCGGTCCTCCCTGCCGCAGCCGAGGCAACCCAGCGGCCCACTGTGGCCGCCGCGCAGTGTATGCGAGAGCGTCGCGAGCGGGAGGCGTAAGATGGACAGGCGGGAGCGGGCGTGCAAAGAAGCGTGGCTCTGGTCGTCGCGGCCCTCAGTCTGGCGGGGTTGGGTTCTTTCTGCGCCAGGCTCTCCGCTCCGTCTGCCGCCTCGGCTCGCGCCGAAGACCCTCCGCGGCCGGCCAGGGGCGAGCCCCCCTTCGGCGAGGGCGGGAAGGTCGATCCCGTCGTCGCAGGCATCTACATCGGCGCCGCCCTGGCTGCGACGGCGAGGGCAAACCAGACGCCGGGATTCCCGTCAAACGCCACGCCCACTCCCGTGGCGGCCCCGTCCGATCAGGAATCGCTCGACCTTCTCCTGCGCGCTCTCTACGAGGGCGTCTCGCACGGCGAAGACTCTGAGCCCGACTGGGCGCGCCTCTCTGCCCTCTTCGCTCCGGGCGCCCGCTTGACGCCGCCCAAACACGGGGGTGTCGCCTGGAGAGCCCTGTCCTTCGACGAGTTCCGCGAGGCGGCGCGCGAGGGCATCGCCCTCCGAAAGCGGGCCGGAAAGCCGGCGGGCTTCTTCGAGCAGGAGATAGGCCGCGAAGCCACTTCCTTCGGGAGCATGACGGTGGTCCTCTCGGCCTACGAGGCCCGGTTTCGCAAAGAGGACGAGAAGCCACTTCTGCGGGGCGTCAACAGCATCCAGGCGGTTCGGGCCGGAGACCGCTGGGCCATCGTCTCGATCGTCTGGGACACGGAAGGACCGGACAACCCGATCCCCGAGAGGCTGCTCGGCCCGCCCTGAGGCCAGTACGGATCCCCGAACGCCCCTTGAGCCCGAGGCACCGCAGCCCTATGCTCTCGCGAGGAACCCGCCGGGCAGGCCGTCGAACTTCTGCCTCGGAAAGGAGGACCGAATGAAATCCATCGCCTGGGGACGGGTGCTCATGGGTGGAACCGCTGCCGGAATCATCATCAACATCTCCGAGTACTTCCTCAACGAAGTGGTTTTGAAAAATCCCAACGCGGAGGCCATGAAGGCCCTCGGGAAGACGATGCCCGAAGGAAGCGGAACCATCCTCGTGTGGCTCTTCCTGGGCTTCCTGGTCGGCATTCTGGCGGTCTGGCTCTATGCGGCGATCCGCACCCGCTACGGCGCCGGCCCCGTCACTGCCGTCAAGGCCGGTGTCGCCGTCTGGCTGCTCGCCCAGCTCTATTCCACGATCGTCTTCTGGAACCTCGGGCTCTTCCCGATGAGCGCACTCGTGCTGATCTGGACGTTCGTCGAGACGATCGTGGCGACGGTTCTCGGCGCCTGGCTCTACCGGGAGGAAGGCGCCTAGCACCTCACGGAAACGCACGCGTCTGCGCGGCGGAGCCCGCGGTCAGCGCCGCAGGGCTCCGGGGCCGCGCAAGGCGCGGCCCGCCGGCGCCCCGGTCGGCTCGCCGTCACGCAGCACCTGGATGCCGTTGACGAAGACCTGGCATACCCCGACGGAGTATTGCTGCGGCTTCTCGTAGGTCGCCCGGTCGCCGATCGTCGCCGGATCGAAGACGACGACATCCGCGAACATCCCGGGCTTCAGAAACCCGCGGCGGTCGAGCCCGAGGTTGGTCGCCGGAAGCGCGGAGAGCTTCCGGACTGCCTCGGAGAGCGTGAGGACCTTTTCTTCGCGCACATACCTTCCGAGCACGCGCGCGAAATTTCCGTAGGCCCGGGGGTGCGTAGAGGACTTCAGGAACACGCCTTCCGGGGCCTGGGAATCCGCGTCCGAGCCGAAGGAGACCCAGGGCAGGGCGATCTCCTTCTTGATGCTCTCCTCGGAAATCATGAAGAATAGGGCCCCGGTCTGAGCCTTGGATTCCACGACCAGATCGATCGCGGTCTCGACGGGATCCTTGCCGCGCTGCTTCGCGATGTCGCCCAGGGTCTTGCCGGTCAGAGGCTTCATCGCCTCCGGGCCGAAGCCGACGAGCAGCACGCGGTCGGGCGACCCCGTCAGGAGGCAGAGGTTCTCCCAACCCTTGCCCGGCTTTCGCATCTCGTCGGCGATCTTCGAGCGGGTCTCCGGCTCGGTCAGCCGCTTCAACATCGCGTCGGGACCGCCGTCGTGGGCCCAGGGCGGCACGCAGGCGTCCAGACTCGTCGCTCCGGCGGTGTAGGTGTACATGTCCGCGGTGATCTTCAAGCCCTGGCGCCGCGCCTCCTCCACCTTCGCGATGACCTGATCCATCTTTGGCCAGTTGGCCTCGCCGCCGGCCTTCAGGTGGTAGATCTCCGCGGGAAGACCCGCGTCCCGGCTGATCCGGATCAGCTCGTCGACCGCCTCGAGCAGGTTGTCGGCTTCGCTTCGCATGTGGGAGATGTACTTGCCCTGATACTTCGCCGCAACCTTGCAGAGCTCGATCAGCTCCTCGGTCGACGCGTAGTTGGCGGGCGCATAGATGAGCGAGGACCCGATCCCGAGAGCCCCCGCTTCCATCTCCTTGCGCACGAGCTCCCGCATTTGTTCCAGCTCCGCCGGCGTCGGCGCCCGCTTGTCGAAGCCCACGACGTAGGCCCGAATCGTCGTGGCCCCGACGTAGGAGGCCACGTTCTGCGAGATCCCGCGCTTCTGCAGAGCCTCCAGGTAGTCCCACAGGGTCGTCCAGGGAATGTCGTAGTGAAAGTCGGTCTGCTGCGACCTGAAGAACGCCTTCAGGCGGTCGTTCCAGGGACCCATGGAGAAGCCTTCCCCGAAGATCTGGGTCGTGACCCCCTGACGCAGTTCGCTCTGGGAGCGGCCGTCGATCAAAAGCGACTCGGTGGACCACGAGAGCATGTTGATGAAGCCCGGCGCGACCGCCATACCGCTCGCGTCGACGGTCCGAGCCGCCGGCGCCTTCGAGAGATCCCCGATCGCCGCCACCTTGTCGCCGCGAATGCCCACGTCGGCGCGGCGGGCCTCGCCTCCCGTTCCGTCGTAGACGGTGCCCCCGCGGATCACGACGTCGAGGGGTCGGGGGTCGTCTGCGGCTCCGATTCGAGCGATGCCGAACCCGAAAGCAAGCCACAGGACCCAGGCTCTGCGCGCGTTCACCTTCGAGTGCCTCTTCACCGTGCGGGTCCCGATCCGTCCGCCGCCGGCAGGTCGTAGAGGGTGATCGGGGCGCCCTGGAGATACTTGTCGAACCAGTTCAAGATGTGCTGGAGCCGCTCGACGCGGTGGCGCGGCTGCCCCGAGCGCGAGAGGTCGTGCGTCTCGCCGGGGAACACGATCATCGCCGTCGGCTTCTTCTGCGCCTTGAGGGCCCGGAACATCGGCTCGGCGCCCTGCCCCGGCGGCGTACGCTCGTCCTTTTCACCGGCGATCAGCATGAGCGGCGTCCGAATCTTTTCCGCATACCGGACCGGAGAGCGCGCCGAGAACTCGTCGGGGTCCCGGAACGGGTAGGTGCGAAACCAGGTTGGCCGGAAGAGCGTGAAGTCCGCCGTGTACCAGAAGGATGCCCAGTCCGCCACGGAGCGCTGAGAAACCGCGGCCTCGAACCGGTCGGTCTGCGTGACGACCCAATTGGTCAGAAGGCCCCCACCCGACCCGCCCGTCACGCCCAGGCGCTTCTCGTCGACGTACCCCCGGCGGAGCACTTCGTCCACGCCCGCCATCAGGTCCCTGGAATCGTCTCCCGGATACCGGTACTGGATGACGTTGCCGAAGTCCTGGCCATAGGTCGTCGAGCCGCGCGGGTTCGTGTACAGAACGACATAGCCCTTGGCCGCCATCCACTGGAACTCGTGAAAGAACGTGTCCCCGTAAGCAGTGTGC
Source organism: uncultured Acidobacteriota bacterium (assembly GCA_963801275.1). GTDB lineage: Bacteria > Acidobacteriota > Thermoanaerobaculia > UBA5066 > Gp7-AA6 > DATBFU01. Next base: position 2,306,339 of record CAWDEF010000001.1, read on the forward strand.
GGCCCCCCATGGATCTCCAGAATGAGCGGGTACTTCCCGGCAGGGTCGAACCCAGGCGGCTTGAGGATCCAGCCGTCGATCCGTGTCCCGTCGAAGCTCGTGTACCAGATCTCCTCGGGAACGGCGAGGTCGAGCCCTTCGAACAGGGCGTCGTTGTGCCGCGTCAGCTGCGTGAGCCTGCGGCTTTCGACGTCGAACGCATACAGGTCGCCCAAGTGCGTCGGGTCGGAGATCGCCAGGACCATCCGGGAGGCGTCCAGGGTCGCCGAGGTCGCATAGACGTCGTGATCCCCCTCGGTCAGGGGCTCGATCCGCCGGGCGGCCACATCCAGCCGGACGAGATTCGACCGGCCGTGCCGGGTCGTGACGAGAATGAGGCTGCGCCCGTCGCGCGTCCAGGCGAGCGGCGTACGGGCGCCCCCGCGCGGGGGACGCTGGTCGCCGATGACGTCGCTTCCGATGCCGAATTCCGCGCCCGGGGTCAGCGGCGTGGCCTTCCCTCCGGAAAAAATCAGGACGTCCGGCCGCGTGTAGGACTGCGCCCGGGGCGGGTTGACGATCGCCGTCAGCGCGAACGCCTTGCCGTCCGGAGAGGCCACGGCCTGCGTGATCAGGCCGTCGATGTCCACGACTTTCTCCATCGGCCCGCCGGCCGACGGCACGGAATAGAGGTTGGCGTCGGGCGGGTCGTAGGAGGGCTCGAGGACGCGATCCGAGCGAAACAGGATCCGGGAGCCGTCGACGCTCCAGGACGGATCGGTCTCGCCGAAAACGCCGCTCGTCACCTGTCGGGCCTCGGCCGGTCCGTCGCCGCCGGCCGCAACGGGAACCGTCCAGACGTGTTCGGGCCGCGTGAAGTCGAGCCAACCCTCTCCGTTGCGTCGAAAGACCGCGCGCGTCACGACGTGGACGTCGCTCTTTTCGGGCTTCTCCGCGGCCTTTCCCTTCTCCTTCTCCAGCCGCTGCTGCTCGAGATCCTCGGCGTTGGTCCCACTCGTGAAAGCGATCGCCTTGCCCGACGGGGACCAAGCCGGTGCGGAGGCGCCGCCGGGCAGGTTGGTCAGAGCGCGCGCCTCGCCGCCGTCGAGGGGAAGCAGGTAGATCTGGGGTTTCTCCTTCTCTGCCGGCGCGCGCAGGAAGGCGAGGAGTCGGGAATCGGGCGACCAGCTCGGCGCGGAGTCCCGGGGACCCGAGGTCAGCCGGCGCGGCGCCGACGACCCGGAGGTGGGGACGATCCAGAGGCTCGAGTCATACCCGTCCTTCTTGGCGTTGACCGTGACCCGCACGTAGGCCACCTGGCGTCCGTCGGGTGAGATCTGGGGCGCCGCGGCCCACTGAAATGCGTAGAGATCCGTCTCCGTGATGAGCCGCTTTTCGGCAGAAGCCCCGGTTGCCGCGAGCAATCCGAGGGTGACGAAGACCGCGCCCATCCATCGCATGCCACAACCCTCCGGAGAAGAGGAGGGCGAAGCATATCGCCTGCGGTCGAAAGCCGGGCGTGCGCCCGGGGGGGAATCGTCAGACGGCCTGGGTGTCGTCCAGGTTCGGCTGGCCTTCGCGCCAGACCATCTCGAGCAGCGGCGCGACCTCCTCCGGCGTTCTCTCCTCGGCAAACGTCAGGGAATGGGAGAACGCGCCATGCTGGACCGTGAGGGTGAAGTGGAATCGGTCCCGGTCGCGCGTCGAGCGGATCGTGGGCTCGGAGACGTGGGTGATGTTGGCCGCTTCCACGAGGCGCCGCAGCTCGGTGGCGCGCTCTTCGTCGAGGGTCTCCGTGTCGAGCGACGCGGTGCGCTTGACTCCGCCCACGCCGCCGACACGAACGACAGATACACGGATCGGGCTACTCATGGCTGGCCGCCTCGGGATTGTCGAAAGTCAAGACACATTGTGACGCCGCCCGGTCCGGCTTGCAAGCCGCGGATGCCGGCATCGCCGGGGTGCGCGAGGCTGCGGAAAAGTCGGACGGCGAGGCTAGAGACCCACGTCGCTCCAAGCCTTCGCCACCGCCTTCTGCTCGTTGCTCCCGGAGCCAAACAACTCGCCCGCCACGGTTTCCGTCGCCTTCGCGGCGGCGGCAAAATCCGAAGCCGGGCGCAGGCGTTCAGTCAGCGCGACATACCAGATGCGGCCCGATTTCTCCCAGGCGAATCCCCCGATCGCGACGGCCGCGAGATAGAAGGCGTGGTTGGCGATCCCGGAATTCACGTGCACGCCGCCGCTGTCCTCGGCGGTGGGGTCGTATCCGCTCATGTGCGAGGGCTGTGGATCGTTCCCGAGGACGGGATCCGAGTAGGCGGAGCCCGGGGACGCGAGCGAGCGCAGGCCCACACCGCGGACACGCTCCGTAAAAAGCCCCTCCCCGATGATCCAGTCGGCCTGATCCGCGGTTTGACGGCGCCGCCGCTGCTTGACGAGGGACCCGAACACGTCCGAGAAGGACTCGTTCAACGCCCCGGGCTGGTCGTGATACTCGAGCCGGGCCTCCGTGTCGGTCACGCCGTGGGTCAGCTCGTGGCCGATGACGTCGACCGGCTTGGTGAAGCGCTCGAAGAGTTCGCCGTCCCCGTCTCCGTACACCATCTGGGCGCCGTCCCAGAAGGCGTTGTCGTAATCCACCCCGTAGTGCACCGACGAGTCGATCCGCATGCCGCGCCCGTCGATCGAGTTGCGCCCATAAACGTCGGAATACAGATCGTAGGTCTCCCCCGCCCCGTCATAGGCCTCGTTGACGGCGGCGTCGGAGGACTCGGCTTCGCCTTCGCCGCGCACGAGCGCGCCCGGCAGCCGCGTGCGGTGTCCGGCGTCGTAGACGTTGCGCCGCTTCTCCGCGGTGGGTACGCCGACGAGGCCTCGGACCAGGGCCTCCCTCCGTCCGCGCAGACGCTCGGAGGCCGCAAGTGTGGCCAGGGCACGGCGACGCTGCGCCGGCGTGCCGCGCTCGACAATCGACGTCAGGATCTGGGGAGGGAGGATTCCGCAGCGCTTCACGGTGCGAGATCGGGCTCGTAGTTGGTCACGAACTCCAGGAAGCGCGACACCTCCAGGATGTCGCGGCCGCGGAACCGGATCGCGTGCGCGTCGGTGCGCTCGATCCCCGGCAGATAGGCGAGCAGCTCCGCCGGCCGATAGTTCTTGAAGCGCAGGTCCAGGGTCACCGGCTCGGCGACGGTGTAGGGCCGGAACTCCTTCGCGCGTCCGATCGCCTTGCGGGCCGCCTCGCGGATCAGGGCGCAGGCCGCCTCCGGCGTGAGCGTGCGCGCCGAATGGAAACCGTAGTTCCACTTCACCGTCGCCGTCTCGATCCCCGGAAGCATCGCCGACGCCTCCTTCACGATCGCGTCGTCGCCGGAGATCATCGCCACCGGAACGCCGAAATGACCCGCGATCGCCGCGTTGAGCCCCGCCTCGGGAACCGAAACGCCATTCAAGCGCAGGTCCGCAAACGTCGCCGAAGACATCGTATGCGCCCGCACGCCCGCGGGATTCGTCGTGCTCGAATGGTAGCCGACGAAAATGGCCGCGGCGAAGGACTCGTCCAGGCCCTGCATCATGGCGAGCGGCCGGGGCCAGGAGCGGACGATCGTGACGTCGGAGGGGAACTTCTCGATCAGGAGGCTTTCGCCGTTGCCGTGGGAGTCCGAAACCACGAACTCGGTCGCGCCGGCCGCGCGCGCTCCTTCGATCGCCGCCAGCGCCTCATTCGTCATGAACCCCCGGAAGCGCTCGTACTCGAAGCCCTGGGGGCCCAGCTGGTCGCCGGTGACGACGCCCGCGATGCCCTCCATGTCGACGGAGATGTAGACCCTCAAGCCCGCGCGTGCCGCGACCGGCAGCGCGAGAACCAGCGACACCACCCATCCGATCCCTCGAAAGACTCTCCTCACGACGTTCCCCTCCCCTTCTCAGACTCCGCGCTCGGCCAGCTCTGCCGCCGGCGCGTCTTCGTCGCGGATCGAGTACGGCCTGTGCAGAACCCCTTCCCAGCGCGCCACGACGACCGAAGCCACGCAGTTGCCCATCACGTTGATCGACGTGCGGGCCATGTCCATCAGCTCGTCCACGGCGAGGATCATCGCGACTCCGGCCTCTCCCGGAAGGTTGAACGCCGCGCACCCTGCCGCGATGATCACGAGCGACGCCCTCGGCACCCCGGCGACACCCTTCGAGGTCAGCATGAAGGTCAACATCATCAGGAGCTCGGTCCCCAGCGGCATCTTCAAGCCAGCGGCCTGCACGATGGTCAGCGCGGCGAGCGAGATGTAGAGCGTTGAGCCGTCCAGGTTGAAGGAATAGCCTGCCGGAATCACGAAGCCCGCGACCGACTTCGGCACGCCGTACTCGACCATCTTCTCCAGGGCCCGCGGCAACGCCGCCTCTGAAGAGGCCGTCGAGAAGGCCAGCAGGAAGGGCTCCCGGATCGAGCGGAAGAACTCCTTCAACGGCGCCCGCACGATCAGGAGGGCCGGAACCAGGACGAGCAGCGTGAAGAGCACGAGCGCCCCGTACAGCGACGCGACGAGCTTCGCGTAGGAGGCGAGCACCGAGATCCCGTGGTGCGAAACGGAACCCGCCATCGCCCCGAAGACGCCGATCGGCGTCAAGGCCATGACGTAGTCGGTCAGCTGGAACATCACCGCGACGACGGAGTCGAAGAATCTCAGAAACGGCTCCGCGCGGCCCTTGACGTGCGCCGCGGCGATTCCGATCAGGGTCGCGAAGATGACGACCTGCAGGATGTCCTGCTTCGCCATGGCGTCGATGACGTTGGACGGAAACAGGTGAAGCAGCGTCTCGACGAGGGTCCGGGGTTTGGCGAGTGTCTCGCCCGAAGGCGGCAGCTTCAATCCGACGCCCGGCCGGACGACATGAGCGATCGTCAGGCCGAGCACGAGGGCCGCCGTCGTCGCGACCTCGAAGTAGACGATCGCCTTCAGTCCCATGCGTCCCACCGCCTTGATGTCTCCCGTCTTACCGATCCCGACGACGATCGTCGAGAAGATCAGCGGAACGATCAGCATCCTGATCAGACTGATGAAGGCCCGCGACAGGAAGCGGAAGCCTTCGTAGACGGCTGGATGGGCCTCGGCGGGAAAGAGGAACCCGGCCAGCACCCCGAGCACGAGCGCGTAGAAAATGAGCGCCGTGGAGGAGAGCCACCGCGGCCGGCCCGAGGAGCGCATTCGGGCTTGGAGCCTACACGATGCCGAGCGGAATACAGTAGGACGCGTGCCGACGCCGCTCGAGAGAGCCCCGAAGCCCGTGGGGGACTCACACGACGTGTACTTGAAGCGCGAGGATCTTCACGAGCTCGGCGCGTTCAAGTGGCGGGGCGCCCTGCCGACGCTCGCCCGCTACGGCCGGGACGGGGCGAGAGGAGTCGTCACGGCCTCGACCGGCAACCACGGCGCGGCGACGGCGTGGGCGGCGAGCCGCCTGGGTCTCGCGGCCGCGGTCTTCGTGCCGCGCGGCGCCTCGCGCGCCAAGGTCGCTCTCATCGGCTCCCTCGGCGCGGAAGTCCACGAAGCGGGAAGCGACTTCGACCGGGCGAAAGACGCGGCCCGCGCCTTTGCCTCGGGACGCGGCCTGCCGTTCTTCGAGGACGGCGATGCCCCCGAACAGTACGAGGGGTATGGCGGGATCGCGGCCGAGATTCTGGACCAGTGCCCGCGGCCTCCCACGGCCATCGTCGTGCCGGTCGGCAACGGCGCCCTGATCGGAGGCATCGGGAGAGTGCTGCGGGAGCGGTCGCCCGATACGCTCGTCGTGGGCGTCGTCGCGAAAGAGGCGCCGGTGATGGAGATGTCGTGGCGCGCCGGGCGCGTCGTCTCGAGCGAGCGCATGGCCACCTTCGCCGACGGGCTCGCGGTTCGCATCGCCATTCCCCGCGCGGTCGAGGCGCTCGGCGCCGTCGTGGACCGGATGGAACTCGTCTCCGAGCGCGAGGTGGCGCGCGCTGTCGGTCTCTACGCCGCGGCCGGCATCCGCGCGGAGGGCGCCGCGGCCGCGGCGCTGGCGGCCCTCGGACGGCTCGAGCCGGGGGACGGCCCGACCGTCCTGATCGTGACCGGCCGCAACATCGACGAGGACCTCTACGAACGCGCCCTGAAACACCCCGACTCTTTCCCGAGCTGAGAGAATCCCGAGCAATGGGCGAAGGCAACGGGGCCGCGGCCGGCCGGACCAACGCCTCCGCCTCCCCGGGGATCCCGCCGGCAATGGGGGCGCTCTGCCTTCTCTTCTTCCTCAAGGCGGCGGCCCTGGGCCTCTTCGTTACGCCGCTCTGGGACGTGCCCGACGAAGTGGCGCACTTCTCGACGATCTCGGATCTGGCCTCCGGCCGCGGAATCCCGCGGCCCGGAAAAAGCGTTCTGACCGACGAGGCGGTGGCGCGATGGAACCCCTCGCTCGAGGGGCAGGCCACCGGCAACTGGGTCGCGATCCACCCTCCCGGCTATCACGCCCTCGCGGTTCCACTGCTCTGGGCCGCCCGCGCCGCGGGGGCCGACTTCGAGTGGCAGGTCCGGATCACGCGACTTCTCTCGGCTCTCTGCGGTTCGGCGGCCCTGCTCGTCTTCTTTCTGGTGCTGCGCGAGGCAGGCTCCGATGAAGCCACCGGCCTGGCCGGGGCGGCCGCCGTGGGGTTTCTTCCCATGTACTCCCACATGTCCTCCGGGGTCAGCCACGACATCCTTTGTGCGGGCCTGGGCGGTCTCGCCGCGCTCGGATTTCTCCGACTGATCCGCAGACGAACGACCCGCGATGCTCTTGGCTTCGCCCTCGCGCTGGCCGCGGCCGGAGCGGTCAAGGCCACCGCCGTTCCCGTCGCAGTCGCTCTCCTTCCTCTGGTTCCGATCCTCCTCGATGGGCGGCTTCGCGGACGGATCGCGCGAGCCATCGGTGTCGCGGCCGTCGCTCTGTCGACGACTGCGGCATGGGCCGTCTGGCGGGGCGCGATTCCCGGGTCGGACATGCGGCCGCTCGGCGAACCGGCCCGGGACGCGACGCCTCTTACCCTGGTCGCGACGCTGCGCGACTACCCGATCATCGATCACACCTTCAAGAACTTCATCGGCCTGATCGGTTGGACCGGCACGGGAAAGGGAGCCGTGGCCTGGTTTCAGATTTCGGGCCCCTACCTGGCCGTGTACCTCATCCTTGCGCTCCTGCTCGGTGCGCTGACGGCGGCGTGGGTCTGGGACCGCGACTTCGGCCCGCACGCGTCCAATCCGGCTCCCCTCGTGCGGGCGAGTTGGGCCGGCGCCGCCGTGTCGCTCATCGTCTCCATCGCATGGCTCGTGTCGGGGCACGTCACGTCGCCGGCCAAACTCGCCGTGTACGCGCTGCTCTTCGCGGTCCTCTGCCTCTGCCTGCCTCGCGTCTTCCGTCCGCGCCGGGCGCCCGAAGGCGCCGTGTTCACATCGCAGTTCGCCGTGCTCGTCTTCACGGCCGCCTATCTCTTTCACATCGCCCGTAATCTGCTCGCGACGGGCGTGATGCACGGCACGCACGGCCGCTACTTCTTCATCGTCCTGGGCTTTCTCCTCCCGGCCTTCGTCCTGCCCGCCGCCGAGCGACTGGAGGCTGGGAAGCGTCGCAATGCGTTGCTGCTCGCCGCGGTCCTCGCGCTCTTCGCCAACGAGACTGTCTTCTTCCTGACGCGGGTCCTCCCCTTCTACCGGGGCGGGGGACTCGCCCCGCCGTGACGCGCGCGTCCGAGCTGCGGCGGGCCGGCGCGATCGCGGCCGCGCTCGCCTCGCTCTTCACGCTCGAGGCGTCGCGGGCGTTTTCCGGCATGCCCTTTTCGGCCGGCCGGCTTCTCGGGCGCGCGTTCTTCGTCGGGGCGGCCCTCCTGCTCGCGCGGAGGTCGCAGCCATCGAGGCTTGCGGACGGAAGATGGAGCCTTCCTCGAATCGGGCTCGCCTGCGCCGGAGTCGGAGCTCTCGCGGCGGCCGCGGCCGCTGTTTCCGGAAGCCTCGCGGCGGCAGAAATTGCGCTGGCGGGACTCTTTTCTGCGACGCTCGCCGCCGCCGTTGCCGCCCCGACCGGCCGGCGCGCCGGCAAGGTGGTCCGCGTTCTCGCGCTCGCCGCCGCCGCGGGCGCGGCCGCGATGGCGGCGGTCGAGATCGAGTCGCAATTCGCGCACGAAGAGATTTTCGCCGCCCTCGCCGCGGCAGCGCTCTCGGTCGCCTGGCTGTGGCTCTGGGTCGCCCTGGAATGCCTCCCCCATCGCCCGAAGGACGCGGACCCTCGAGGCGTCGTCGTCCGACCGGGAGCGATCGCGGCCGGCTCGGTGCTCCTGGGCGCCGCAGGGCTCGTTGCGGCGATCCTGCGGTATCAGGCGAGCTTCTCGCCCGCCCCGCCGCCGGTCTACTCCGGAATCTCCGTGAGGGAGCCGTTCCTCTGTGGCCATGGTGAAGCGGCTCCCCGATCCTTCGATGGAAAAGCGGTTTTCGCCGAGATTCTCTCCCGCGTCGCGGCCAACCCCCGCCCCATGCCGCCCGAAGAGGGCATGCTCGCGCTCGCGGCCGGCGACTCGAAACGCGCTGCCGCGTTTCGGGCGGGACTGCTCCGCGAGGCCGGGCAGGAGACCTTCTCCCGACACGGGCCGACCAAATACTGGCAGTACGAAGCTGCCCTGCGCGCCTACTACTACCCGCGCGTGCGCTCCGCCTTCCCGGGCCTCTTTTCCTCCGAGGACGAGCGGGCTCTCTCGGCGTGGTTCGGTGCGATCAATGCGCGCGCCCTCACGCCGGGGCTCGATGACGCGATCTACGCGATCGCCTTTCGCAAACGGCCGGAAGGTCCTTACGAGAATCAGGAGAACGGCGCGGGCCTGATCGCGGTGCTCGAGTCGGGAGGATTGGCCGCGCCGGAGCTCTCGGCACGAAACCGCCGTTACCTCGACCGCGCTCCGCGGGGCTGGGAGGCGCGGTTTCGCAACAACGACGACTCCTGCGGCTACCAGCCCGAGTGGATCAACAACGCGTACTTCCTGAGCCTTCGGGCCGGGCGAGCGCCCGCCCAGGCGGTGCGCCGTTCCTTCGAGTGGCTCCTTCTTCAGGCGCAACCCGACGGCCTCATCCCGGATTACAACGCCGGCGTTCCTCCGATCCTCCCGGGCACGGCGTACCTGGGGGCGAAGCTGACGCGGGAACCGGAGCTCGTCTGGCTTGCCGGGCGCTCGATCGAGACCTTCGCGGCGCGTGGCCTGCCGCTTCCCGCGCAGCCGGGACTGGAGGGACCGACGGACCTCGTCGCCCGTTCGCCGACCTCCGGGAGCTGCCTGATGTACGCCGACTCGGGACTCCCGAATCGGGTGGGACCGCTCGCCCCCGACAAGATCGTCTTTCGCGACGGTTGGACCGGGCAGAGCGCCTATGCGCTCCTGAACCTGCGATTCGCGGGATGGCACCGCTACCGCGCGACCAACGCGCTCGTGGCGCTGTGGCGCCGGGGAGAGGCGCTCGTCGCGGAGAAGCGCGGCAGCCCTTTTTCCTGGCTGCCGCTCGAGCGGCGCATCTTCCGGGACAAACGCATCCCGCGCGAGTATCTGAACGGACTTCTCATCGAGCCGACAGGCTTCGCGGCGGCGCTCGAGCGTTTGATCGGCTTCGGCGGCCCGTGGGCGCAGGACCCTCCGCATTTTGCGCGTGTCGAACGGTTCGAGACAGATGCGGCTGCGGACTCGAGCGTGACGTCCGTTTCGGGGTGGCGCGGGTGGTCGCACCGGCGGACGGTCGTCTTCGGCCGAGGCGGACCGATCATCTTCCTGGACGAGGCACACGGGCCCTCCGACGCGGCCGCGGCTCTTGCCTGGCACGTCGCCGGCGAACCCACGGCGCAGGCGATGCGTTTCCTTCTCGGACGCGCGGCCGACACGGAGCTCGTGATGGTGCCCCTCGGGGAGCGGGCGGGCCGCGTCGCCGTCCGGCAGGCGAACGGTGCCCGGGGCTCCAACCTCGATCTCCTCTACCGCCCCGCCGGGACCGGAGCGCTGTACCTGGCGAGCGTCTTTCTTCCGGGCCGCTGGATGGGCGCGCGAACGCAGGTCCGGACATCTGCGGAGGGCACGCGGACCCTCGAGATCTCCGCCGAGGCCGGCCGGTTTTCCCTGCCGCTGCCATAATCGACGTTCTCGTGCGCCCCCTCGAGGATCTCCCGACCCCGGCGGTGCTCATCGACCTCGACGTGCTCGAGCGGAACGTCGCCCGAATGGCCGAGCGCTCCCGCGCTGCGGGCGTGAAGCTGCGACCCCACGCCAAGACCCACAAGGTCGTCGAAGTGGGTCGCCTCCAGCTCGCGTTCGGAGCCGAGGGCTTGTCGCTCGCCAAGGTCGGAGAGGCCGAGGTGTTCGCGGAGGCGGGCTTCGAGGACATCTTCCTCGCGTACCCGACGGTCGGCGGCGACCGCGCGCGGCGCCTCCTCGCGCTCTCGGATCGTGTGCGCCTTTCCGTCGGGACCGACAGTGTGGAGGGTGCGCGCACGCTCTCGGAGGTCTTCCGGGCCGCGCGACGCACGCTCGACGTGGTCCTGAAGATCGACTGCGGCTTCCAGCGGGTCGGGGTCGAGCCCGGGCGCGCCCTCGAAGTCGCGCGCGCGGTGGCGGAGTTGCCGGGGCTCGCCCTGCGCGGCATATTCACCCACGCCGGGCAGGCGTATCACGCGCAGACACCGGCCGAGGTGACGGAGGTCGGAAAGAACGAGGGCGAAACCGTGGCCGCCCTCGCCGGGGAGCTTCGCGCCGCGGGCCTTCCGATCGATCGGGTCTCGGTCGGGTCGACACCCACGGCGGCGCATGCCATGCGCGTTTCGGGAATCACCGAGTGCCGGCCCGGCAATTACGTCTATCACGACGCCTCGCAGATCGCATTGGGAACGTGCGCCCCGAAGGACTGCGCCATGACCGTCGCCGCGACGGTGGTGAGTGTGCCGGCCCCGGACCGCGCCGTCGTGGACGCGGGATCGAAAACGCTTTCCTCCGACACGCTTCGTCCCCGAGTCGGCGGGTACGGGCAGGTGCTCGGCACCTCGAGCCGAATCGAGCGTCTCTCCGAGGAGCACGGCGTCGTGAGAATCGAGCCCGGTGACCGCTTTCGCGTCGACGACCGTGTTTCGATTCTCCCGAACCACGCCTGTGTCGTTTCGAACCTCCACGACCGGATCTACGGCGTGCGGGCCGGCGCGGTCGAAACGGAATGGCGCGTCGCGGCGCGGGGAAGAGTGGATTGACCTAGGGGCCGCGCTCCACATGCCCCACACCGTCACGCTCCCCCTGTGGCTGGCCGTGCTGGCAGGCGTGCTCGCCGTCTGGGCCGCGCTCGATCGCCTCCTGATTCCCTCGGCCCGGTGGTTCCTGCGCCGCCGCGTCAACCAGTTGCTCGAGCAGGTCAACACCACGCTCAAGATCCAGATCCCGCCCTTCAAGGTCACGCGCCGTGAGGTCCTCATCGATCGCCTGCTCTTCGACCCCGAGGTCCAGGCTGCCGCCGCCGCCCACGCGCGGGAGAGCGCGCTTCCGCCGGAGATCGTCCTGGCCTCGGTGCGCCGCTACGCGCGGGAGATCGTGCCGAGCTTCAACGCCTACGTGTACTTTCGCCTGGGCTACGCATCCGCGCGCGCGCTGGCCCGCTCCCTCTATCGCGTGCGCCTGGGCTACTCCGACGAAGCGGGTCTCGCCCGCCTCGGCGCCGACACGACCGTGGTGTTCCTGATCAATCACCGCAGCAACATGGACTACATCCTGGTCGCCTACCTCGCCGCGGAGAAAGCGGCCCTGTCCTACGCCGTGGGCGAGTGGGCGCGAGTCTGGCCTCTGCAGACCCTCGTCCGGTCGATGGGAGCGTACTTCGTCCGGCGCAACTCGCGCGATGCGCTCTACCGCAAGGTGCTGGAGCGGTACGTCGCGATGGCGACGGCCTCGGGCGTGACCCAGGCCGTTTTTCCCGAGGGCGGCCTTTCGCGGGACGGAAGGCTGCGGCCGCCCCGGCTCGGGATTCTCGACTACATGGTGCGCTCCTTCGATCCGCAGGGACCCCGCGACATCGTGTTCATTCCGGTCGGAATCAACTACGACCGGACCTTCGAAGACCGCAGTTTCCTGCTGGAGCTCGACCCCGAGGCCCCGCGCGCGCGGGCGGGGAAGGCGTTCTGGACGACGGTGCGCTTCGTCGCCCGAAACCTGCGGCTCATGGCGCGCAATCGCTGGCATCGCTTCGGATACGCCTGCGTCAATTTCGGATCTCCCATCTCGCTGAAGGACTACATCCGCGATCGGCGGATCGATTTCCGAAGCCTGGCGAAGGAGGAGCGGTTCGAAGAGATCGGGATCCTCGGGCGGGCTCTGATGGACGCGATCGCGCGCGTGATCCCGGTCGTTCCCGTGTCGCTCGCGGCGACGGTGTTCGTGCGCGAGCCGGAGCGCTCGTGGAGCGAGCTCGAGCTGAAGGGCGCGATCCTGCACCTGATGCAGGAGGCCGCGGATCGGGGCGCACACGTCTACATCCCGCGGGGAGACCAGGACTACGCGATCGACGTCGGCCTGCGGATGCTGACGCTTCGCCGCCTGGTGGATGAGCGCGACGGCCTCTTTTCGCCGCGCCGCGAGGAGCTGCCGCTTCTGACCTACTACGCCAACTCGATCGCGCACCTGGTGTCGGGCGTCGCGGCGCCGTCCCCCACGCCCCGCGACACCGGAGCTCTCCGCGACCGGTAGTGCGAGCGCGGCCGTCTCCGCGCCGATCGCAGCAGCGGCACCGCCTCAAGCCACACGTGACGCCTCGCCGCTGCGAATGCGCGCGGCCAGCCTCTCCAGGGCCGGCCGTGCGGCGCGGTAAACGAGAAGGCCGGCCGGAGGCGAGACAATCGCCCAGACGACCGCGCCGTGCCACGTCACCGTCCACATCGAAGCCATCGTTCCGAATGGGTCGGCCTTTCCCATGGCGATGATCCGCGCGGGCGACAGGGACGTGTGGGGAGCGCCAAAGAGCCACTCGCCCGCTTTCAGGAACGGCACGAGCAGGGCGAGCTGCAACGGGTACGCGAGAAAATTGATCGCCTGGATCAGCGGCTGGTTCAGGCGCAGACAGATCGCGGAGAGCGCGCAGAGGATCGTCGTCGTCCCGAGGACAGGAGGGACCGAGCAGCAGGTCCCGACGGCGAGCGTCAAGGCGATGTCGTGCGGCGTCAACCCCTTTCGGATCTGGTCGGCGAGGAGCTGAGCGAGTCGGCGCAGCGGCCTCACGCCCGGACCCAGGAAGGCCGCGGGACCGGGGCCGAGCGCTCGAACGCCGGCTCTCCCCAGAGCCGGTGCGAACTCGGGTGTTTGACGAAGAGAAGCTGCGCGTCGCCGATGGACCGCTCGGCGAACGCGGCCGCGCAGGTGGCCAGATAGAAGTCCCAGAGACGGACGAAGCGCTCGTCGAAGCCCAGAGCCCGCACGCGCTCGCAGGCCGCGAAAAAGCGCTCCCGCCACGTCAGCAACGTCCTCACGTAGTGCGCCCCGATGTCCTCCAGGTGGACCAGGGACAGCCGGGTCACGCGGGCGATCGAGCGGAGGATCTCGGAGAGGCAGGCCAGCTCCGCGCCGGGGAAGACATGCAGCTGGAGCCAGTCCGGTCGCCGCCGGTAGAGCGGGAAGCGCTGCTCGTTGATCGTGATCGTCTGAAGAAGCATTGCGCCCCGGTCCGACAGCAGCTGCTCCATGGCGCCGAAGAACGCGTCGTAGTTCCGCAGGCCCACGGCCTCGAACATCTCGATCGAGACGATGCGGTCGAACCGGCCCGACAGCCGCCGGTAGTCTTCGAAGAGGAGCGTGACGCGGTCCGACAACCCGGCGCTCGCGATTCGTTCACGGGCCAGGTCGTGTTGCGCGCGGGAGATCGTCGTCGTCGTCACGCGGCAGCCGTGCCGGGAGGCCACCCAGATGGCGAAGCCTCCCCAGCCCGTGCCGATCTCGAGAACGTGGTGGGACGGGCCGACGTTGAGCTTCTGGCAGATGCGCTCGAACTTGGCCTCCTGCGCCTCGTCGAGCGTCGAGTCCGGGCGGTCGTAGTAGCCGCAGGAGTACGCCAGGTGCCGGTCGAGAAAGAGCGCGTAGAGCTCGTTGCTCAGATCGTAGTGAGCCGCGATGTTGCGGCGGCTCCCCCGAATCGAGTTGTGTCGGAGCGCGTGGCGAGCGCGCTGCGCCCATCGGGACAGCACCGAGAGCGGCCCCGCTCCCGAGTCGAAGGCTTCGGTGTTTCGGACCGCCACGCGCGCCGCGGAGAAGAGGTCCGGCGACGTCCAGAGACCGTCGGTGAACGTCTCGCCGAACGCGACATCGCCTTCGAAGACCGCGCGGTCGAAGAACCGTTCGGCGCGGACGTCCACCTCGGCCCGAAGGTCCTCGTGCGGCTGCCCGAAGACGCGCGCGCCGCCCGGATACCGCACCTCCAGACGCGCGTCCCGAAGGTCCTCGAGCGCTCGGAAAAAGAGCCGGCGCGCGAGGGCGCTCACGGCTCGACCCTCCGGGAACCCGCGAGCCTCTTCACCCGACGGTCGCGAATCTCAACCAGCAAACCCGCGAGTCCTCCCACGCTCGTCGACCCGATCTTACGCGAGATCCTCGCCCCGGGTCCCGGCCACCTTCTAGGCCCGCTCGGGGTCGGGCGCGAAGACCGAGAGGAGGAAACTCACGATCGAAATGACGAAGGCTCCCAGAAACGCCGACCAGAATCCGGCCACGTGGAATCCCAGGCCGAGCTTGCCCGCGAGCGCGCCCGTCAGCCAGAGAATGAGGGCGTTGATCACCAGCGTGAAGAGCCCCAGCGTGAGGATGAGCATCGGACAGGAAAGAAAGAGCAGCAACGGCCGAACCAGGGCGTTCAGGACGCCCAGAACGAGGGCCACCAGGAGGAGCTGGACCCATTCTCCCTGGTAGTCCACTCCGGGGACGATCTCCACCGCCACCCAGAGGGCCAGAGCCGTGACCAGAGTGCGGATGACGAAACGCATGCCTGCTTCCTCCCGGCCTCACCGCGGCCAGAGCCACCCGAATACGCCCGCGGTCAAGAGACCGTAGACGACGCCGTCGAAGACCTCTTTCCACGTGACCAACCAGGCCTGGCCCCACCAGATGCTTCGGGGAACGATGGCGGCCGAATAGGCGAGGACCGCGACGGTGCCGGCCAGGCGGAAGACGGAAAGGTACGCCGTCCCTGCCGGAAGGAGGCGTCCGGTCAGATAAGCGACGAAGACAGAGACGGCCACGAGGTACACGAACCACTGGGCCATGCTCTTGCCCATCGAGCCTTCCCACCGGTCGAAGTAGAAGAGCATGCCCGCGGGTCCGTCTGCCATTTTCTTCTTCATCTCGGGGCTCTGCATTTCCTTGCCGGGGGCATAGGGAAAGCGATACTGGCCGCGGGGCACCTTCGCGTTCCGGAAGGCCTCCAGGATGATGGCCTCCCCGGGCAGGCCTTTCCAGTCGGATTCGTGGTGGCGCACGACCATCCAGAAGAGGGAGCTCGCAACGAACACCAGGACCGCGGAAATCAGGATCGGAATCCAGAGGGCGGCGATCGAGACCATCGAAACCTCCTCTCGACGGCGGGAGTCCCGGTGACCGGAGATTATCTCTCCGCCGGCCCGCGGGGGAGGACGAGGGCTAGGCCGGGACGGGCACCGCCGCTTCAGCGGCCGCAAGAAGCCGTTCGAGAACTTCCGCCAGATGCGCGCGGCACTTTTCGATCTCGGCGTGAAGCTCCTCGGCGCGCCGATGTCCGGCCGTCCCGGCCCGAACCTTCAGCTCCACCGCCTCCGCGTGAAGCCGCTCGAGCCGCTCGACGGCGTGTACCCGCGCGGCTTCGAGCTCCTCGACGGCGTGTCGGGCAGTCGCCCAGACGGCGTCCCGGCGCTCGACCCAGCGCTCCGTCAGCCGCCGGATGGCGTCGTTCCAGGGTTCGCCCGCGGGTGCGGGACGAAGGCCGGCGGACGCCTTGACCCGCAGGCGCTCGGGCGCCCGGTGGAGGTCGCGAACCACTCCCGCTTTCTCGAGCAACCAGAGGGCGTAGAAGGTCGGGTCCACCTGCCACCAGCGGAAGCCCTGCGCCGCCGACCCGGGGAAGTAGTGGTGGTTGTTGTGCCACCCCTCGCCGGTCGTCAGCAGGGCGAAGAGGAAGCTGTTGCGGCTGGTGTCCGTCGTCGGAAAGACCCTCCGCCCGAACAGGTGCATCACGCTGTTGATCGAAAACGTGCCGTGCCACAGCAGGACCGTCGAGAGGAAGTACCCGTAGAAGAGGCCCACGGCCCCGAAGCCCGCATAAAGCGCGACGCCGTAGAGCAGGG
This sequence comes from uncultured Acidobacteriota bacterium, assembly GCA_963801275.1. Lineage (GTDB taxonomy): Bacteria > Acidobacteriota > Thermoanaerobaculia > UBA5066 > Gp7-AA6 > DATBFU01. The sequence continues at coordinate 2,322,665 of CAWDEF010000001.1, forward strand.
TCGCCACGAACTGGTTGCGGTCGAGCCACCGCAGCTCCCGATATTTCGCCAGATCCGGCACGCGCGTCAGATCCGTGTCCTGGTAGTCGGGCACGAGGATCCAACCGACGTGGCTCCACCAGAAGCCTCGCTGGACGGGGCTGTGGATGTCCTCGGGCAGGTCCGAGTAACGATGGTGGTGGCGGTGATTGGAAGCCCACCACAGAACGCCCTTCTGCGCCGCGGTCTGCCCGAGGAAGGCCATCAGGAACTGCGGAATTCGCCCCAGCCGATAGGTGCGATGGCTGAAGTAGCGGTGGAAGCCGGCGGTAATCCCGAACATTCGCAGGTAGTACGAGCCGAGGCACAGCAAGACGCCTTCCCACGAAAAGCCCACGAAGAAGACGCCCAGAGCCGCCAGGTGCACCAGCAGGAAGCCGATCACGGCGCTCGCGCGGTAACGGGTGAGGCCTTCGGAAGTCTTCGGCACGCGGAGCTCCTTGCTTCGAGAAAAAGGCGGCCATGATAACCGGAAACGGCGTCCCGCCGTAGGATCTGTCCGCCATGGAATGGAAACGCGGGGACTTCACCATCTCGACCGATCGGCAGCGCCTCGACCGCGAGACTATCCACGATTTCCTCCGCAACTCCTACTGGGCCAAAGGAATCCCGAGAGAGGTGCTGGACCGCTCGATCGACAACGCCCTTTGCTTCGGCATCTACGAGCGCGAGCGGCTCGTCGGGTTCGCGCGCGTCATCACCGACTCCGCGACGTTCGCCTATCTCTCGGACGTCTTCGTTCTCGCGTCGCACCGGGGGCGCGGCCTCTCAAAGTGGCTGCTGGAAGTCGTGATGGGACATCCGGACCTCCAGGGTCTGCGCCGCTGGACACTGGCCACCCGGGATGCCCACGGTCTCTACGAGCGTTTCGGCTTTCAAAGAACCGCCAGGCCCGATCGCTGGATGGAGATCGTGGACATGGAGGTGTACGTCCGTTAGCTGCGGTTTCGGGTTCGGGGGCGGCTCCCGCCCCCCCGGCGGCGAATCGTGAGCCTCGGCGCCCTCCTTCCCTTCGGACACGTTCAAGTGGTTCCGTTGCAGCGGCTTGAGCCCGGAGGCACCAAAGTTGCTCTCCTCGATGGCGTAGCCGATGGGAGGTCGAGCCATGAAGCAACAGCCGGCGTCTCCGCTTTTCGCAGGCTTTCTCGCCGCGGTCGTCGCGACCGGCACCGCCACCGCCGCCGGGGCTCAGGAATTCCAGGAGTTTCCGCTTCCCGTATCCGGCAGCGCGCCCTACGGAATCGCGGCCGGGCCCGATGGAAACCTCTGGTTCACGGAGAGCAACATCCACCGAATCGCGAAAATCACGCCGCTCGGAGATCTCACGGAATACCCGACGCCGACTTCCGGAAGCTTTCCGCTCCACATCGTCGCAGGCCCCGACGGCGCCCTCTGGTTCACTGAGTTCGCGGGCGGCATCGGGCGGATTTCCCTGGACGGCAAGATCCAGGAGTTCCCGCTTCCCTCGACCAACAGCGGACCTGGCGGGATCGCCTCCGGCACGGACGGCGCCCTCTGGTTCGCCGAGCGCAACGGCAATCGCATCGGGCGCATGACGACACGAGGGGAAATCCGCGAATGGGCTCTTCCCAACGCAGGAAGCCTGCCGTGGAGCGTGGCGGCGGGACCGGACGGCAACATCTGGTTCACGGAACAGGCCGGAAATCGCGTCGGGCTGATCACGCCGACCGGCTTTCTCACCGAGTTTCCGATCCCGACGCCCGAAAGCGGTCCGGAGGCAATCGCGGCCGGCCCCGATGGCGCCCTCTGGTTCACCGAGCCGGGTGCCAACCAGATCGGCCGCATCACGACGGAGGGCGAGATCTCAGAGTTCGCCCTCCCGACGCTCCTGTGCTTTCCGGCACAGCTCGCGGCCGCACCCGACGGGAATCTCTGGTTCACCGAGTTCAACGGCAACCGTCTGGGAAGGATGACGCCCGAGGGGGAGATCACGGAGTTTCCGCTTCCGATCTCCCGGGGCAACCTGTATGGCCTCGCCATCGGCACGGACGGGAACCTGTGGTTTACGCAGTTTGCCGGCGATACCGTGGGATGGATGTCTCTGCCTGAGGCCTCGCTAACCGGCCGAGAGCCGTCCCCCTGCACAGATGACCCCGCTTCACTCTGCCGCAAGCGCCGTCTGGCGACTCGTATCGACTGGCGTGAGCCTTCCGGTTCTGCCGGGCCCAGATCTCCCTAAACCTGGCCTCCGGGGAGTCGCCGGATAGTCAAGTTAACTTTACACCCGCGTGCCTGCCGCGAGAGGCTCGGAAGTTTCCGGCTCCGGATAGCAGGCCAGCACGAAGCGGTACGGCCGGCCCGGCGCCGACCGTCGGTCGAGGGACTCATGGGGCGCGCTATACTTGGCGATCACGTCGACGACGGCCTGGCGTACTGCTCGCGCGAAGTCGGCGCGCTGCTGCGGGCTCTCGAAGCGAAATTGCGACTTGAGCGAGAGCGTCGAGAGCCGATCGCCCTGCTCCCGCGCCTGCTTCCAGGCGCGTGCCACGTCCGACTGGACCTGTGCCGTCAGGGCGAGCAGGAACGCCGCGCTCGCCGTGTCCGGGATTTCGCGCCAGTCGGCGGAAAGGCTGCCGAGCGCCTCCGGAATGATGAGGAAGCCGCGTGCCGAGGCCACGTATTTCTGCTCGACCATGTTGCGCTTGCGGTTGCGGCCGGCCTTGCGGAGAAGCCCGCGGTCCGCGAGCCTTCGGACGTGGTAATTGACGCGCTGTCGGGGCAGCTTGAGCAGCGCCGCCATTTCCGTTGCCGATGCCGGTTGGCGCGCCAGGCTAAGGATCCTCGCCCGCAGGGGGTGGAGCAGGGCGCGCGCCTGACGGCTGTCCTCGACGCATTCAATCTCACGAAGCGTCTGGGACCCGGTATTCATGACAAGGAGTATTGTCTTGACGGATAATACTGTCAATAGTGAACTCCGTGAATCCCTTCTCTCTCCGTGGCAATAGTTTCCGCATGGGTTACTTGCTTTTCTTCTGGGCCACGATTCCAGGACGACAGAAAAGCGAGCCGTGAGATCTTCATGATGGGAGCCTGACATGGCGAGGTTTGGACTCTTCGGCGGAGGCGTCTCTTCCCGGGAAGGGAAGGGGGCCGGCCGACGCCCGCCGAGAGAGGAAAGCCAGAAGAAGACCCCGCCCCTCTCGGTGATCCTGACGGACGCCACAGAGCTTCTTTCGGCACGCAAGGGGAGGCTCGCTCTAGGCCTCGGACTTCTGTTGATCAACCGATCGGCCGGCCTCGTGCTGCCGGGCACGACGAAGTTCCTGCTCGACGAGGTCATCGGCAAGGGGCACCGCGAGCTGCTCGGCAAGCTGGTGCTCGCGGCGGGGGCGGCGACGCTGCTTCAGGCGGTGACGTCCTTCGCTCTTTCCCAGATCCTCGGCAAGGCGGCCCAGCGCTCCATTACCGAGATGCGGCGTCGTGTGCAGCGCCACGTCGGGAGGCTCTCGGTTTCCTACTTCGACCAGACCAAGGTGGGGGCGCTGCTCTCTCGGGTCATGACCGACGCCGAGGGGATCCGGAACCTGGTAGGTACCGGCCTCGTCGAGGTGTTCGGGGGGCTGATCACCGCGGTCCTCGCCCTGACGATCCTCTTCTACCTGAACACCAAGCTCACGTTGATCGCCCTCGGAGTTCTGTCGCTCTTTTCTGTCGTGCTCCTGTACGCTTTCAAGACGCTGCGTCCGCTCTTCCGCGAGCGCTCTAAAATCAACGCCGAGGTCTCGGGCCGCCTGACGGAGTCCTTCTCGGGCATCCGGGTCGTCAAGGCATACCGCGCGGAACGCCGGGAAGCCCTGGTCTTCTCCAGGGGAGCGCATCGGCTCTTCCGCAACGTGGCATCCACGATGACCGGCTTTGCCGCCGTCACGGCCTTCTCGACGCTGCTCTTGGGAGTCGTTGGCGTTGCCATCCTTTGGATCGGCGCCAACGACGTTCTGGCCCACCGGATGACGATCGGCTCCTTCTTCTCCTTCACGCTCTACCTCGGCCTTCTCGTGGGGCCGGTCGTCCAGATCGTCTCCATCGGGAGTCAGATCACCGAGGCGTTCGCCGGGCTCGAGCGCATTCGCGAGATCCGAAACGAAATCGCCGACGACGCCGGAGACGAGTCCCGGGAGGCTCTCCCGCCGCTGACGGGACGGGTCGAGTTCCAGGACGTGCATTTCGAGTATCAAGCCGGAGTTCCCGTCATCCGCGGCGTTTCCTTCGAGGCGGCGCCCGGAACTTCGACGGCGCTCGTGGGCTCCTCGGGATCGGGAAAGAGCACGTTGATCGGCCTCGTCGCCGCCTTCTACCGGCCGACTTCGGGAGAGATCCTCGTCGATGGCCACGACCTCTCGGCGGTGCGTCTGTCGGACTACCGATCGCAGCTCGGCGTCGTCCTGCAGGACAACTTTCTGTTCGACGGCACGGTGTTCGAGAACATCGCCTACGCCCGGCCGGACGCTTCCCCCGAGGAAGTACGGAGGGCGGCCGAGATCGCCCGCTGCGACGACTTCGTCGAGAAGCTGCCCGACGGTTACGACACGATCGTCGGCGAGCGCGGGGTCAAGCTCTCGGGAGGGCAGCGTCAGCGCGTCGCGATCGCCCGGGCGATCCTCGCGGATCCCCGCATCCTGATCCTGGACGAGGCGACCTCGTCTCTCGACAGCGAGAGCGAGGCCCTGATCCAGGAGGGGCTTTCGGAGCTGATGAAGGGGCGCACGACCTTCGTGATCGCCCACCGCCTCTCGACCATACGGCGCGCCGATTCCATTCTCGTCGTGGAGGGCGGCCGGATCGTCGAGCGGGGCCGCCACGAGGAGCTGCTCGCGCGCGGCGGCCGGTACGCCGAGCTCTACAACCGCCAGTACGGGCTCGAAGCCAACCTCTTCCGCAACCCCGGAGAGTCCGCCGAGCCCGCCGAGGAAGCAGCTCCGGCCGCCGCCATGGCCGACTCGCGGATCGGAAGCCTGCCCCTGGTCGGATCGCGACCCGGCGAGTAAGGCTCCCAACCGCGGCGGGGGCCTGGCAACCGTCGGCTGGTTCTCGAGACGAAGGCCGGACCGGAGCGTCCCTCAGTCCCGGCGGCCGCCCAGGAAGCGGAGGAGGAACAGGAAGAGGTTGATGAAGTCCAGGTAGAGGGCGAGCGCGCCGACGACGGCGTAGGAGCCGACCCGCCCCTCGGGTGTCACCGTCGCCATCTGCTTCAACCGCTGCGCGTCCCAGGCCGTCAGGCCCGTGAAGACGATCACGCCCACCACGGAGATGACGAACTGCAGGCCACTGTTGTGCCAGAACAGTCCCACCAGGGAGGCGAGGACCAGGCCGATCAGCCCCATGAAGACGAACTGGCCCACTCCTGCGAGGCTCCGCCGGGTCGTCGAGCCGTAGAGCGCGAGGGCTCCGAACATTCCAGCGGTCACGAAGAAGGTCGTCGCGATCGAAGACCGCGTGTAGACGAGGAAGATGAAGGCGAGGATCACGCCGTTCAAGGCGGAATAGAGGAGAAACAGGCCGGCCGCCGTCGCCGGCGCGAGGCGATTGACGCGCGCCGAGAGATAGAAGACGAGCCCCAGTTCCGCGATGACCAGGCCGAAGAAGAGAAGCCTGTTCGCGACGACGGCCTGCAGGAGGGTGGGCGAGCTCGCCACGCCAAAGGCCACCGCGCCCGTAACCCCGAGGCCCACGCACATCCAGCCATAGACCTTCTGCAGAAACGCGGTCACCCGCTCGGCGCCCGCCACGGTCGTGGCCGCGAAAGCCGACTGCGGGGTCATCGAGAAATTCTCATCCATGTCTCACTCCTTGAACGATCCGGTCCACCACTCGAAAAGCATTCTATCGGGCAGGGAATTCCAGAGGGGGAAGCCGCGCCTAGTTAACCTGGTTCTGCAGCCCCTCCAGATACTTGAGTGCCACCGGGTCGCCCGGATTCAGCGCGAGCGCGCTTTCGAACTCGAGCAGGGCCTGGGTGAGCTCTCCGCGGGACGCGTAGAGCCGCCCGAGATTCAGATACGGGAAGTGTTTCGGCTCGTAGCGCGTCGCCTCCTTGGCACGGGTGAACCATGGCACGGCCTCGTCCGGGCGACCCTGCTCCAGCAAATAGCAGCCGATGTCGTTGTACGGGTTGCCGAAGGCCGGATCCGTCGCGATCGCCTTGCGGCACTCGCCGATTGCCTCCGCCAGCCGTCCCTCGAAGGAGTACGCCCAGCCGCGGAAGGTGTACGCCTCTGCGGTCGGATGCGTCTCGAGCGAACGTGTGAAGAGCTCCACGGCTTCCGCCAGGTTGCCCGAGAGAAGCTTCAGGGTGCCGAGCCGCCAGTACTCCAGCGCCCGTTCGAGAGGTTCCTCCTGCACGCGAAAATTCTACTCCCCGGCGTATGCTGGCATTGTTCAGAACCAGGCGGCCTAGGAGGTTTGACATCCGCGCTCGATCGGCCCTTCTCGTCGCCGCGGGCTTCCTCGCCGGGGCGCTCGCGGCGTACTACGTCCTCTGGCGCACCCACGCGCTGCTTCCCGGTCATCCCCTGGCCCTGAGAACCTCGGAGATCCTTTCGCCCCCTCCCCACCCTCCGCGCACGATCCCCCCGACTGCCACGGTCACGCCGGCCGCGACGCCCACGGCGGCGGAGTAGAATCGCAGCCTTGAATCCCCGACTTCCGCCCGCCGACGGAGCCCCTCCCGACCCATGAGCGACCGAAAGTATCGCCACCGCGGTTACATGGACTCGGGCTCGGAAGAGACCGGGCGGCGTGGCCGCCCTCCGGGCCCACCCCGGACCGAAGGCGCCCCCCGCGGCCGCGGAATCGACCAGGAAAAAGCGGTCGTCTTCGCGTGCAAATCGTGCGGAGAGAAGCGGCGAGACCCCGAGGAGGTCGGGTTCGAAACCGTTTGCGCCAAGTGCGGGTCGGACCTCCACACCTGCGCGCAGTGCGCGCATTTCGATACGTCGGCCCGGTTCGAGTGTTTGAAGTCCGTCCCGCAGCGCATCGCCGACAAGAAGAAGCGCAACCGGTGCGCGTTCTTCTCTCCCGCCAAGTCCTTCGATCTGACCGGATCCCGGACAGCCGAGACTCCCGACGACGCCCGCGCCGCCTTCGAACGCCTGTTCAAGAAATGATTTCGCGCGCGCAAAGCCCCGCGCGAAGCCATCCCGAACGCAGCGAGGGGATCCCGGACTCGGCAGGACCTGAGCCGTAAGACGGCATCGCCGGCCAGCAAGCTCGGGATGGAGGACTAAGGGACGATCTTCTCCGCTTCCCTGCGCGCCCTGCGCAGGATCTGCCGCAGCATGCTCTGGGTCAGCCTCCCCGTGAACGTATTCTGTTGGCTCGGGTGATACGAGCCGTAGAGGGTACGCAGGCCGATACGAACGCGCACGCCGTGTGAGAATCGCGGCCTCGGGGAACGCGGCCCGGACACCCGGAGCGCGCGCAGGCACTGTCCGAAGGCGAGCGCGCCGAACGCGACCAGCACACGCGGTCCGGCAACCAGATCGATCTCCCTTTCGAGGTATTTGCGACAGCGCGCGAACTCGTCGGGTGTGGGCCGATTGGCCGGCGGGGCACAGCGGCACGCCACAGTCAGGAGGGCACCGGAGAGCGCGACGCCGTCTGCCGCATGCCTCGAATCGGAGCGGTTCGCGAGGCCCTCGGCATGGAGCGCGCGGAAGAGGAAATCGCCGGACGCGTCGCCCGTAAAGAGCCGCCCGGTTCGGTTGCCGCCGTGCGCGGCGGGGGCGAGCCCCACCAGAAGCAGGAGCGCCGCGGGATCTCCGAAGGCGGGAAGAGGCCGCGCCCAGTAGGCCTCCTCCCGGTATCGCCTGGGAGGGTTTGCCGCCACCGCCTCGCGCCAGGCGACCAGCCGCGGGCAACGCCGGCAGGAGACGACCTCCCGCTCGATCCGGGCGAACCGGCGAGCCACGCTATCGCCGCGAATAGGTGCCCATCCGCTCCGCTTCCGCGAGGATGTGCCCGTCCATGGCGCGGCGCAGGGCTTGCGCCGTTGCTCCCGGGGCAAGCCCCAGCCTGCGGTCGAGCGCGAAGAGCCGGAAGAAATATCGGTGGGTTCCCGAGGGAGGCGCCGGCCCCCCGTATCCCAGACGGCCAAAGTCGTTTCGTCCGTGCGTTGCCCCTTCCGGTGTCGACTCGAGCGCCGCGATCCCTTCGGAAAGCGAGGCGACCGTCGGCGGCAGGTCGTAGAGAACCCAGTGCACCCAGGTTCCGCGCGGAGCGTCCGGATCTTCGCAGATCAGCGCCAGACTCGCGGTTCCCTCCGGAAGACCCCGCCAACGGAGAGGGGGAGAAACATCGCTTCCGTCCGCCGTGTGCCGGACGGGGATCGGCCGCCCGTGTTCGAAGGCGTCGCTCTGAAGGTCGAGACCCGCGCCTCGCTGCGGCATCGCCGCCATTACTTCTTGGCCTTCGGCGAGCCGGCGGCCGGGAGCGCCGGCGGAATTCCCGTCGCGCGCCAGCGCTTCTTCTTGGCCTCCCAGTCTTCCAGGGCGCGCTTGCGGTTGGCCGCCGCCGCCGCCGCCCGGCGATCGTCGTCGCTTTCGGGAGGCGGCGGCGGCTCGACCGGTTCCGGACTCTCGTTCGCCATGAGGAAGACATTCTACGGCGGGCCCTTCGGGGCTCAAAAAAAGGAGCCTCCCCGCAGCCGCGAGGAGGCCGACCGAGAGGAGAAGGCGAGGCGCTTCTCGACGACGTCGTCGATTAGGGATTCACGACGACCCTTCCCGTCATGATCGAGCCGTGCACGACACAGTAGTAGGGGAACGTCTGGCCCCGGTCCGCCTCGACGAAGGTATGGTCGAACGTGCCCGAACTCTGCGTCGGCGAGTTCCACTTGCCGTCGGGGTTGCAGGGCGGGCAGGGTCCCGAGGTCGTCGAGTGAAAGCCCGATTCCCACTCCCACTCGACCTTGGTCCCGACGTCGATCGTGGTCGTGCTGTTCTGAGACACCCGGTCGCGGAAGAAGTTGCTTCGGATCTCCACGACCCGAGTCGCTCCCGCGGGAGGAGTCGGCGTCGGCGTCGCCGTCGGCGACTGGCCCGGCACCGTCGGGGTCGCCGTGGCGAACATTCCCGTGTTGGGGGAGGGACGTCCGACCAGCCGCGTGCCCCGCTGCAGATCCTGAACCCTTTCGACCGGCTCACGCTCCGCGTTTGTCCCGGGCACGGGTGTCGCGGTCGTGTCGAGCGCCTGGGCACTGACGACGACTGTTCCCGTCATCGCCTCGCCGTGCACCCCGCAAAAGTAGGTGTACGTACCGGGAGTCTCAAACGTGCGCGAATACTCGTAGGGCGCCGAGTGGGAGGTCGAGTCCCACGCTCCGTCGGGAGTGCAGTTGGCCTGGGCGTAACCGTAATAGCCTCCACCGCCGCCAACCTTGCACTTGCCTGACGTCGACGAATGCGGTCCATCGACCCAGTTCCATTTCACGGTATCCCCGACGTGAATCGATGTCGTACTCGTCCCGCTCTGCGAGTCCACGAAGTTCGATCCGTTCTGGCCGACGTTCACCACGCGCTCCGCCGCTGCGGCCAGGAACCCGGACTTATCAATGCCCAGACCGGCCGGGCTTCCCGGGGCCGGCGAGCGCATGACTTTCGTCACACCCGTGACGTTGTCGCGGACCGTCAGCGTGTACGGCAACTCCGTCGGGCCTCCCCAGAAGACCCAGAAGTCGCCGTCCTGCGCGCGCACGTCCTGCATCTTCACGAAAACTTCCGGCGTCAGCGGAGTCTCGGGGACCGCCGTGGTCCGATCCGGAATCGCAAAATATCCGAACGCGTCGCCCTGCGGCGCAGCCTGACCCGGAACGGTCTCACCGGACTCGGGGTCTCTAACGACCAGTGTCACGTCGAAGGAACGGCCCGTCCGCGCCATGAGCCGCAGCATCGTGGGCGGAAGGACTTCCAGGATTCGCGTCGTCTGCGTCTCGTCGCCCGAGGCATCGGTGACTTTGAGTGTCACCGGATAGATTCCGGCCGCCGCGAAGACATGCGCGGGGTTGCGAAGGCCTGAGCCGCTTCCGTCCCCGAAGGTCCACTGCCAGCCGGAAGGACGGCCGCTCGACGATTCGGCGAACTGCACCGGCGCTCCAGCCGAAGGGGTGCCCGAGCGCACCTCGAACGACGCCTGCGGCCCTGAAGGCACCGCGGAAGACATCGCCGCAAGCGCCAGCGCCGCGATCCCGAGGACCCCGGCCGCGCGCAGAAGATTCGAACGGCTCATCGGCACGACTCCACCTTCAGGACTCTACGAGAGCCGGCGCCGTGTGATGCGCGCTTTCATCAGCCCTTAAAGCGACGCGCGGCGCCCGTATAATCCACGCCCACAGTGAGTTCCCACCGCTCGGACCTGAAGGTCCTGCGCCGCGGCGCCGTGGACCTGATCGACGAAAAGGATCTCGCGCGCAAGCTCGAGCGGGGACCGCTCACTGTGAAAGTGGGGTTCGATCCGTCCGCGCCGGACATCCACCTGGGGCACACGGTCATCCTGCGCAAGATGCGCCACTTCCAGGATGCGGGGCACCGCGTCGTTTTCGTCGTCGGCGATTTCACCGCGATGATCGGCGACCCGTCCGGTAAGAAAGCCACGCGGCCCCAGCTGACGCGCGCCGAAGTCGAGGCCAACGCTGCGACCTACACGCGCCAGGCGTTCCGGATCCTGGATCCCGAGGCGACGGCGATCGAGTTCAACAGTCGCTGGCTCTCCGCGCTCGGCGCCGAGGGCGTCGTGCGCCTGTGCGCGCGCATCACGGTCGCGCGCATCCTGGAACGAGATGATTTTCAGAAGCGCTGGAACGCGCGGCAGCCGATCGCCCTTCACGAGCTGCTCTACCCCCTGGCGCAGGGGTACGACTCGGTGGCGCTGAAGGCCGATGTCGAGCTCGGGGGGACGGACCAGCTCTTCAACCTGCTCGTCGGCCGCGACCTCATGCGCGAGGAGGGGCTCGAGCCGCAGGTCGTGCTCACGCTTCCCCTTCTCGTCGGCCTCGACGGCACCGAGAAGATGTCGAAGTCCCTGGGCAACGCGATCGGGATCGAGGAGCCTGCCTCCGAGATCTTCGGCAAGATCATGTCCATTCCCGATCGTCTGATGTGGAGTTACTGGGAGCTCTTGACGGACCTGCCAGCCACCGAGATCGCTGCCCGACGGGCACGGGTCGACTCGGGCGAGGGCAACCCGCGCGACGTCAAGATCGAGCTTGCCTTCACGATCGCAGCCCAGTTTCATGGCGAGCCGGCGGCCGCGCGCGCCCGGGGGGACTTCGAGCGCGCCTTCTCTCGCCGGGAGATCCCCGAGGATCTCGAAGAGAAGCGGGCCGAGCGGGATCTTGCCGAAGCCGGGGCGGCGGCCGTGCTCGTGCGGGTCGGCCTCGCCGACTCGATGCGGGAAGCCAAGCGAAAGATCGCCGAAGGCGCCTTGACGGTCTACGACTCCGGAAAGCCCCGCGGCGTCAAGGACCCGAACGAGCGAATTCTCGAGGGAGAGAGCCGCGTGCTGCGGCTCGGGCGACGTTTCCTGCGCGTGGTCCTGGAATAAGCCGTCGCCTTTACTCCGTCGCCTTCACTCGCTCGGGCTCCCGCGACGCGGGTCGTTTCGCTCCTTACGTCGCGAACCGATGGTCCAGTGCCGCGAAAAGGCTTCTTGAGGGAATCTGTCTTTCAGATCGCGGCGCAGGAAGTCTCCCGAGCGCAGCGAGGGAGGAGGCCTGCACCGCGGGAGCCGGAACGAAGCCCGTGACCAGGGGCGCGGTCGAGCCCGCATCCGGGCGAGCCGCGCACCGGTGCCGCAGGCAGGTCACGGGCTGAGTGAAGGCGACGGTTAGTACCCACGCCGGCGCCGCGCCAGAGAGAGCGCCTCGTCCTCCGTCCCGATCGGCTCGACTTTCTCTCCGCGCCGCCCCGACCGCAAATACAGGGTGAGCCCCACGAGCAGGAAGGCCAGGACCGCCTCGAGGCAGACGAAGGACGCGAGCTTCAGCCACGCGAAACCCGGATGCGCGAACCGCACGAGCCATCCCGACCCCTCATCGAGCAGGGCGGAGAGAAACGCCGCCGCAATCAGGGAGATCTTCGTGCGCCGAGAGTAGGGCGAGAAGATCATCAGGTGGGTCAGCAACAGAACAACCAGGGCCATCATCGGCAGGTGGGCGTGCGTGACCTCCAGCATCGCCCCCGCCGTGCGGGGTGGCCGGAACTGCGCTTCGTCGCCGAGGTAGTACGCCGCAATGGACGACGGCGTGAAGCCGAGGCGGGAGACGAAGAGAATGAGGTTCGTCACCCAGAATCCCGCCAGAAGCGCGCAGGTCCAGCCGAGGGTCGCCCGCATCAGCGCCTGGCTCTGGAATCCCCCCCGCTCCAGGTACTTCATCGCGCCGGCGACGCTCCCGCATGGATCACGCGATGGAGGGCGAGAACGCGCCGGACGGCATCCATCGTGGCGCGCGCGGTCAGGGTCGCTCCCGCGACCGGATGGATCCCCTTCTTAAGCGACAGTTCGTCGTCCAGGGCCCGGCCGGAAAACTGCGCGTACCAGCGCGGCAGCGGCAGGTAGTCCTCGGGCTCCGAAAAGGACAGCACCTCGACGCGCTCCGCCTCTCCCCCGGGGTCAACCAGGACCATGATCGTCTCGGGAAGCGTGCGGACGAGGTGCGTGTCGAAATACGCCGTGCCGACGGGCTGTCCGCCCCTCGATCCGACGTAATAGGGGATCAGCGCCTCGGGAGGCGATTCGCAGCGCGCCAGGCGCTGCACCTCCTCGATTTGCGCATCCGTCAGGAATGCCGTGCGGCGCTCGACGGAAACGCCCTCGGGAAAGGCGAGACGCAGAGCCTCCTGCTGCGTCAGCAGAACCTTGGCCGGCACGAGAGAAGCACTCGCGAGCGATCCCCAGAGCCCGAGCGCAAGGAGCCGGCGCGCGAGACCCGGTCTCTCCCTTGCGCAAGTCGCGCTTCCCCGCGGCATCTTCCTGACTCTACCCATCTCGCTGGGACCGACGCCTAGAACACATAACCCAGGGCGACGTTCCACTGATCGACACCCGTTCTCGCCGCGTTGCGCGTCTGCTGCCAGTCCACCTTGAGGATCAGTTTGTCGATCGGCTTGAACGCGGCGCCCAGGGTCAGCTGGGTCACGTCGTTCTCGGGATTGCGCGCGTATCCCGCCGGAACTTCTGCCTGCGTGTCGTACTGGCCGTAGAGCACGTAGGGCGAAAGCGACATGCGCGAGCCCGTCCCGAGCGACAGCACGTCGAAAGCCGCCTGCGCGTACCAGCCCTCCTGCTTGCTGCCCACGGATTCGTCTCCCTCGAAGTTGTTGAGTTGATTGACGAGCGCCGCCTGACCGATCGTCGTCTGCGCGTAGACGCCCCGCAGCCACAGGCCCCTCCACTGCCAGTCTCCATGGACGTCCCATACCGTCGTGGGAGCGTGGATCGGCGCGCCCGACGGCGTGAACTGTCCCTGGCCCGAATCGCCCGTGAAGATCGAGGCGCCGACGAGAAGGCCGGGGACCCCGCCGAAGTCCGCGCGGCCCGTGAAGGCCCAGTTCTCCGCCAGCGCCTCGGAGCCTTCCTGGCGACCCTCCCGGATTCCCTCGTCGGCCGTGTAGCCCGCGGCGTTCAGCCCGTTGACCGCGTACGCCCGGTAGAAGAACGGACCCGCGCTGCCGTAGACGCCGGCGCCAAGCTCGCGCCAGGTCGTGGGGATGATGAACTCGTCGACACTCGGCCGCCGGGCGCCCAGGTAGACGGTCGGCTCGTGCAGCTCGTTGACCAGGCCCATCGGAATCAGGATCAACCCGGCGCGGGCGTTGAAGGCGCGCGAGTTCATGTAGTCGAGATAGGCGAATTCGACCTCGACCTCGCCGCCCTTGTCCGAAGCCACGACCGCGTTCTCGTACTCGATCTCGGTGTTCAAGACGAAGTGCGGGTCGAACTTGTAGCCGACGTAGAGGACGGCCCGCAGCAGCGTGATCTGGTCCGTCTCGTCGGAGGCCTCGCCGCTCTGATTCTGCGCAGCGAAGTTCTGGTAGAGCGCCTCACCGTATCCCCCGATCGAGAGGCCCTTCTTGCCGTAGACCTTCGCCGCGGCCGGCCCCACGCCGTACTGGGCCGTTGTGACCTCGGTGGCGGCCTCGCCGATTTTCAGCTTCTCGATCTCTCGGGTCAGGATGTCGATCTTGCGGTCGAGCTCCGCGAGACGGGCCTCGGTTGCCGCGTCGACCGCTGCGGCCTTCAAGGCGGCCAGCTCCGTTCGCGTCTGCTCGAGCAGCTCCTCGAGTCGCTTGAGACGCTCCTCCGGGGTCAGGGGCTGCTGAGAACCCGGTGTCGGGGACGGCTCCGGCGCCTGCGCCCGAGCGGCAGCGGGAAGAGAGAAGAAGACGGCGAGGAGCGCCCCCGCGAGAACTCGGATTCGGAGCGTCATGGCCAAGACCCCCGGTCGGAGTCGTTTCTCGAAAGGCCGACGACCACCGCATCGTCGGCCGAAAGGACGAGCGGTTGCAGGCCGGGCGAGCAGAGCGCCTCGAGGGTCTGCCCGCGGTCGATCAGGAAGAGCACCTCGTGGGCGATGCCCTCCCTCCGCAGCCGCTCCGACAACGCGGGCCCCTCGCGCGGCCCGAGAACGAAGAGCGCCGTCGAGAGGATATCGGCGACCAGGGCCGACTCCGACAGGACCGACACCGAACCGAAGTCGGCGGCCGGCTCGCCCGTTCGGGGGTCGAGCACGTGACCGATCGTGCGGGCCGCGACCAAGAGGCCCCGCTCCGAGTTCCCGGAGGTCGACAGCGAGTTTCCGGAGGGAAGGGCGAGGCGCACGACAGGCTGCCCGCGGCGCCGGGGATGAGCCACCAGGACGCTCCAGGCTCCAGTGCGGTCGGTTCCGAGCGCGAGTGTCTGGCCTCCGAGGTCGAGAAGGGCATCCGCGATTCCGGCTTCCACGAGCCCCAAGGCCGCGCGGTCGAGCGCGTATCCCTTGCCCCAGGCGCCTTCGTCAATGCCCGAGGCCTCGCCGAGTCGGACGACGGTGCCCGCCTCCGGGTCGAGGCGGAAGTGGCCGATTCCCGTCGCGGCGCGGGCCGCGGCGATCTCCTCCGCGGAGGGGATCCGGCCGGCGCCTCGGAGGTCCCAGGCCCGGCTCAAGGGAAGCACCGTGGGGTCGAAGGCCTGACCGGTTCTCTGCGACCACGCGAAAGTTTCGGCGAGCACCGCGAGGAGATCGGGGCCGGCCGAGACCGCGGCGTTCGGGCGCGCCCGGTTGACGCGATCGAGCGGCCCGCCCTGCCGCCACGTCGTCAGAAGCCTCTCCACCCGGGCGATCTCGTCGATCGCCTGCTGCGCCGCCGAGAGCGCTTTCGCGCGCTCGGGCACGCGCACGGCCACCTGCAGGGTCGTGCCCATCGCCAGCACGCGCCGCTCGACGGCCTCTGGCCCCTGCGCCGGAACAGACGCGGGTAGCCTGGCGGCAAGCCACAGCGCCAAGGCGGCCACGAGCCGAGGGCCCATCATGCGTTGTCGTCCCTCTTCGAAGCAGACACGAAGGGGCCCGAGGGGTCGGGATCCCGTTCACATTCAAGATCGAGACTCAGTCTCAATCGCAAGTGAAGATGCCACCCCATGCCCTCCATGGCGCTCCTCTCCCCTAGTGGACGACCGGCCGCCGCGGCTCGCGGCGGCGGGATGGGGGGCGCGCGGCGGAATGCTCCGCCGCCGCCCGCGCGGCGCGGGGCCGGCACTGCCGGCAGATGCCGCGCATCTGGTGACTGTGGGAGAGCGGAAGGAACCCGTAGCGCTCGCAGACTTCGTCCTGAAGGCTCTCGATACGCGGCTCGTAGAACTCGAGCACCCGGCCGCACTCGTTGCAGATCAGGTGGTCGTGGTGCTCCCCCGCGCGCAAGCGCTCGTACCGGTATCCGCTCTCTCGGATGCGCACGCGGCCGACGATGCCGGAGTCGACCAGCAACTCCAGGGTCCGGTAAATCGTGGCGCGCGAGATCTTCTTGTGCTTGGTGCGCAGCCGCACCAGCAGCTCATCCGCCTCGAAATGCTCATGACGCGCGAAGAGCTCATCGAAGACGGCCTGCCGCTCGGCGGTCAGTTTCAAGCCACGCCGCTCCAGATACTTGCGAAAAACCGCGCGTTCCCGGTCGTTCATGCGATTGCGACTGAGTCTCAGTTGCTGTATTCTTCACGGCCCGGGCGGCTTGTCAAGCCCCCGAGACGGAGGCCGGGCCGATGTGGCAGGGGTTCACGATCGCCTTGCGGGAGGGAATCGAGGCGTTTCTCATCGTCGCGCTGACCCTCTCCTACTTGAAGCGCACGGGGCGCGAGTCGCTCGCCCGGGCCGTCTACGCCGCGATCGCCGTCTCGCTCGCCGCGTGCGCGGGGGCCGGGCTTCTGTTCTCGAAGGCCGCGAACCACTCTCTCTGGGAGGGGATCCTGGCCCTGGTCGCCGCGGTCT
The DNA here is from genome assembly GCA_963801275.1 of uncultured Acidobacteriota bacterium. Taxonomy (GTDB): domain Bacteria; phylum Acidobacteriota; class Thermoanaerobaculia; order UBA5066; family Gp7-AA6; genus DATBFU01. The sequence goes on from CAWDEF010000001.1 coordinate 2,339,178, forward strand.
TGGTCGGGACCTTTCTCGTCTACATGAAGCGCGTGGCGTCGCACATGAAGAAGGACATCGAGGGGCGGCTCGAGACGGAGGCGTCGGCGGCTTCCGGACGGCGGGCCTTCTGGGGCATCTTCGGATTCACGCTCCTCATGATCACCCGCGAGGGCATGGAGACGGCCCTGCTCGTCGTGACGGCGCTCTTTCAGATGAAGTCGGCGCCCGTCGCGGCCGGTCTCGGGCTGGGACTCGCCGCCGCCATCGGGATCGCCTTCCTGTGGACGCGCCTCGGCCGGGGCGTGGATGTCCGGGCGCTCCTGAACATCTCCGCGGTCTTCCTGGCGATCTTCCTCGTGCAACTGATCCTCTACGGCGTGCATGAGCTTTCCGAGGCAGGAGTCTTCCCCGCCTCGCAGGCCATCCACGACGCCACCGAAATCCTCGGCCCGGACGGACGCGTGGGGCACCTGCTCGCCTATGCGCTCGCCGTGGTGCCCACGGTCTGGCTTGCGGCCAACTGGTTTCGCCGCCGCGTCGGGAAGCCCGCGGCCGACACCGCCGCCCGCCGCAGCCACGCCGCGTAACCGCCGGCCATCTCCGCGGCTATCGTCCGGAGCGCAACATGGCCGCGACCACCGCCTCGGAGACGCCGGCCTGGCGCAGCTCGAGAATCTCGGCCGTCGTCAGATCGAAGCGAACATTCTCGGCGCGAACCCTCTGGAGAAGCTCCTCCTGCGAGGCCCCCGCCTTCTGAAGCTTCAGGATCACGAGGTACGGGCGGGGACTGGCCGGGACCCCGCCCGTCTGCGCCGGCAGCGCCGCGGCCGGCGGGGGCGGCTCGGGAGTCGGCGTCCTCGCTGCGGCGGCGGGTGGCGGCTCATGAGGAGGCCCGGCAGCCGCCGGACCCGGAGTCGAGGCGGCCGGGCAACCGGCTGCGGCGAGCAGTAGGCCGCCCTGCAGAAGCGACGCCCACACCCGAGACGGCCGCCTCATCGCTAGGCGCGGCTGTTCCAGAGCACGTCCCCGACGCCGCGCCTCTTGTTCTCGTAGCGCGCCATCACGAAGAGGGCGTCCGAGAGGCGGTTCACGTACCGAATCGCCTGCTCGCCGATCCGCTCCGTCCGCGAGAGCCCGACGAGAATGCGCTCGGCTCTCCGACAGACGGCGCGCGCCAGGTGGAGCGCCGCGGCACCGGGGGCGCCGCCCGGCAGGACGAAATTCTCGAGGGGTGCAAGCCCTTCGGACAGCCGATCCATGAGAGCCTCGAGGGCATCCACGTGCCGCGCCTCGATGCGGGGAGCCGGCATCCTCTGCTTGTCCGCTTCGGGGATGCAGAGATCCGAGCCCAGGTGGAAGAGGTCGTTCTGGATCGAGAAGAGCGCCGCGGACAACCCTTCGTCGAGGCCCGCGGCGATCGCGACCCCGATCGCGCTGTTCAACTCGTCGACCGTGCCATACGCCTCGACGCGGGCCGCGTCCTTGCGCACGCGCTGCCCCGAGCCCAGGCCCGTCGTGCCGTCGTCTCCCGTTCGCGTGTACACCTTCGTGATGCGGGGCATCGGCTAGAACTTTACGTCCAATCCTCCCGACGCGAGCCTCCCCGCCGCCGGGTACCCCGCCGCCTCTTCGTAGGCATGGTTGGTCGCGTTCAACAGGCGCAGATAGGGGGCCAGATTCGCCGTCGCCTGCCAGCGCAAGACGACATCCAGTCGCAGATACGAAGGGTCCTCGACGGGATCGCCGGTCAGGGGATCGCTGTCGGCCCGCGTTCCCACGTAGAGGAGCCTCGGCGAGAGGAAGAGACGGGGAATCGGATGCCAGTCGAGGCCGAGCGAGGCGCCGTTTTCCGGCCGCCGCAGAAGCGGCTGCCCGGTCTCCAGGTCCTCGGTCTTCAGGAACATGTAGTTGGCGCGCACCGCGAGCGTCGGGGCGAGCGTCTGCTGCCAGCCGACTTCCACTCCCCAGGTCCGAGCCCGCCCGACGTTGTAGTTCGTGAGGGTGGCGAAGTCGTAGACGATCAGGTCTTTCAGGTCGTTCCAGAAGACCGAGACTTCCGCCCGGCCGCCGCCGAGGTAACGCTCGGCGCCGATCTCCCACGATACTGACTGTTCGGGCTTCAAGTCCGGATTGCCGGAGAAGGGGTAGTAGAGCTCGCCCACCGAGGGGGCCCGGTACCCCGTTCCGCCGGAGGCGCGGACCTTCCAGAGCCGGTCGGCGGAAAGCCAGGAGATCGTTCCCCTCGGGCTCCAGGCGTCTCCATAGGCGGTGTAGTGGTCGTAGCGCAGGCCCGCCGTCAGGGTGAAGGCCCCCCACGTCGCCGTGTCCTGAACCCCGCCGCCCCAGAGCGTCGTCTTCTGGTCGTCGAGATTGACGCCGAAGTTGCTCTCGTCGCTCACCTGCCACCGCTCCCACGAGGCGAACGCGGTGAGCGTGTGGGCGCCGAGTGTCGCCGTGTCCGAGACGTTGGCCTGGAAGGTCCTCGCGTCCGTCTGCGAGACGAAGCCGCCGGCCGGATCCTCGTAACCGGGTTGCGACCGAACCGCCGCCACGCGCACGTCGAGCCGATTCGTTTCGGAGAGCGCGAAGCTCGCGGGCACGGCAAGGCGTCCCTCGCGCGTCGAGCCACGCGCCAGACTCGGGGCGCCGACCGGACCGGGATTGCCGACTTCGCCATCGAGCAGGCCCCACTCGACACCGATGCGATCGGACTCCGAGAGCTTCGCCTCGAGGCCCGCCGAGCCGTTGCGCTGCCGCCACTCGGAATTGGGCCGGTCGCCGTCGAAGGCAACGTAGCGATAGCTCGCGGTCGCGGCGATCGGGCCCTCTCCCGCCGACACGAAGGCGGAGCCCTGCCCCGATCCCTGGTTGCCGGCCTCCCCCGTGGCCCGGCCCGAGACGCCCTCGCCGCCCGGACGCGTGAAGATCTGCACGACGCCGCCGATCGCGTCCGATCCATACAGCGCCGAGAACGGGCCGCGCGCGATCTCGATGCGCTCGATGTTCTCGGTCGTCAGGCCAGACCAGTCGTAGCCCGCGAAGTACGGCGAGTTCATCCGCACGCCGTCGATGAGTACGAGCGTCTGGTTCGAGTTGGTGCCGCGGGTGAAGAGCGACGTCAGCGCGCCCGGCGTGCCGTACTCGACCAGGTCGAGACCGGGCACGCTGCGCAGCACATCGGAGACGACCGTCGCCTCCTGCCGCTCGATCTGCTCGCGAGTCACGACCGTGATCGCCGAGCCCACTTCCGTCTCGTCTTCGGGCACGGAGGTCGCCGTGACCACGACGCTCTCGGAGGCGGGAGGAATCTGCTGCGCCGCAAGCCGCGGCGAGACGGGCAGGCCGAGGAGCGCGGCCACGGCGGCCGGCACCGCCCAACGCGGGCGGGAGAGCCCGGCAGCGCGAAACGAACTCTTGCGATGGGAACGCCGCCAGGCGAGAGAGCCGAGAAAGGAGAGAAGGACCGCGGTCGCCATTCGAACCTCCCGTTCGGGCCGACGGATCTCGGGAGGTCGAAAAGATCCCGCGCCCGCGGGAATTCGCGGGCGCGCCCCTTCCGGTGCCCCGACCGAGAGCGTGTCGTTCGGCAGGTCTCCTGGCTTCCGGATCGTTCGCCGACGGGCTCCTTCCCGGGCGCGTGACCGCTTTGCGATCGCGCGCGCCCAGTGGTTCGTTGCCCGGGGCGTCCCCGGTGACAGTGGCGGGGGCCGCGCGGGATTTTCACCCGCTTCCCTTGGCCGGACGATGCAAAGAGCAGTGAAGGCGGCACACCATACTCCCCGGCGAGAGGACTTTCAACCGCCTCGCGCGGATATGATCCGGGGCAATGCAGGGGCAGGACTACACGCTCGACTTCGACCGGTTGCGGCGGGTGGGCTTTCCCGAGATCGTGCTGGCCGAAGGCAAGTCCCCCGAACAGGTGGCGGAGATCTGCCGGCAACTTTGCCGGGCGCACGACGTTCTGGTCACGCGGCTGACGCCCGATCGCTGGGAGGAAGTCTCGGCGCTGCCACTGCCCGGCCGCGCCGACTACGACGCCCGCTCGGGCACGCTGCAGCTGTCGGTAGGAAAGCCCATGCCTCGAGTCGAAGGGCTGGTCTCGATCGTCACGGGAGGCACGACGGACATCGTCGTCGCGCAAGAGGCCCGCCGCACGCTCGACTACCTCGGCGTCGCCTCGACTCTCGTGCCCGATGTCGGAGTCGCGGGACTGCTGCGGCTGCTTTCACGCCTGGAAGAGATCGAGCGCGCCGACGTCGTCGTCGCCGTCGCCGGCATGGAGGCGTCGCTCTTCTCGGTCATCGGAGGCCTCGTCGGCCGGCCGCTCGTCGCCGTGCCCACTTCGGGCGGCTATGGCGCCGCCTTCGCGGGACTCGCTTCGCTTCTCTCGGCCGTCAATTCCTGCGCCAACGGAGTGACGGCAGTCAACATCGATTCCGGTTATGCCGCCGCGATGGCGGCCTTCCGGATCCTGTCAGGAGGACCGAGGCGATGGGATCGAAAACCAGCATCGCGACCGCCCGAGAGTATGTCCACGAAGCCGCCCGCGGCGTCAACCGGCGCCGCAAGAAAGCGCTCCTCCGCAGGCCGACGACGCCGGTAAAGGTCGAGCGCGGGACGACGGTCTCGCGGCTGCTCGAGGCCTACCAGAAGGCATCCTTCCAGGCGAGGGCTCTCGGAAAGTGCGCCGGAGTCTTCGAGGCGATGCTGCGCGACCGGCAGCGCCCGACGATCTTCCTCGGCCTCGCCGGGTCGCTCATCGCCGCCGGGATGCGGCAGGTCATCGTGGACCTGATCGAGAAGAACATGGTGGATGTCGTCGTCTCGACCGGGGCCATCGTCTCGCAGGACCTCTATCAGGTGCGGGGCGGCCGGCATTATCACGGCGACGTCAACGCCGACGACAAGGAGCTCCGGGATCTCTACATCGACCGGCTCTACGACACCTTCATCGACGAGGAGAAGTACTGGCAGACCGACCTGGTGGTTTCCCGCTTTGCGGACGGGCTCGCCGGCAGGATCCTCTCCTCCCGCGCCTTCCTCGCCCTGCTTGCGCAGAGAGCCCGCCGCGACAGGGGGTCGATCCTCGGCGCCTGCTCCCGCAACGGCGTGCCCCTCTTCGTCCCGGCCTTGAACGATTCCTCGATCGGCATCGGGCTGACCGAGCACTATCACCGCCTTCGCGCGGCAGGGCGGGAGCCCCTCCACATCAGCTCGATCCGCGACAATTACGAGTTGACGCAGATCGTCGTCCAGAGCCCTGCGACGGCGGCCGTCTACGTCTCGGGCGGCGTGCCCAAGAACTACATCAACGACTCGATCGTGATGTCCTACATCTTCGGGATCGATACCGGCGGGCACAAGTATGCCCTCCAGATCACGACGGACGCGCCGCACTGGGGCGGTCTCGGCGGCTCGACCCTCTCGGAAGCGACCTCCTGGGGAAAGGTCTCCAAGCAGGCCACGCACGAGATGGCGTTCGTCGAGACCTCGGTGGCGCTGCCGCTCCTCTACGGGTATGCGCTCCAGAAGGGAGCCGCGAGGGGCAGGAAAAGGCTGAAGTACACGTGGGAAGGGGACATCCTCAAGAAGATTCAGAGAGTCAAGTAGGTCCGGATACGTTCGGGATACGGGATACGGGATACCCGCATCACGCATCCCCATCCCGCATCCCCGCATCAAATCAAAACGCCCCGGCGATCCACCCGGGGCGTTCTTAGGCCTCGAATTCCGGGGCGCTTTCCTACAGAACCTCGCCCTTCAGGGGTAGCTCGATGACCGCGCGCTCCTTGTCGGTCGTGTAGAGCTTGACCGTTCCGTCGATCGCGCCCTTCTTGACCTTGTCGGAGGCCTTCACGACCACGGTGTAGGACACCCCCTCCTGTGTCGGGACGACGTCGGTCATGAAACCGGGCACGCTGACTTCGGCCTTGGTGACCTTGACCGGCATGCTCGGCTTGTTGTTGGTCACGATGATGTTGCGCGTGATCGCGTCCTTGCCCGCCGTGAAGTTCCCGAAGTTCACCAGCGCCGGCGTGACCGACACACGCGCGCGGACGTAGCCGGAGACGGGGATCTCGACGTTCGGCTGCTGCGTCACGCCCGTCGAGATCCGGATCGGTGCGTTCAGGAGGCCCTCGGGCGCGTCCCCCGTGACCGAAACATGCAGCTTGTACTGGTCGCCCGGCCGTCCCGCGATCTTGTCCTTCTCGCCCGCGGGGATGAGCTCTGCCTTCACGTAGGGCTGCGCCATCTCGGCGACAGTCGGCTTGAAGGTCTTCTCCTCCGAGACCAGGACCACGTCCTGCGCGGCCGAGTCGCCCTTCACGACCGAGAAGCGCAGGTAGCCTGTCGGCAGGACGTCGACGAAGGGCTTGACGACCGCCTTGATGAAGAGGTTCAGCTGCGGCCGGTCGGGATCGTTCGAGATGAGGAGGATCGACTTGGAGATGGGGCCGGCGAAGTTCTTGGTGTCGACCGAGGAGATGACCTTGCCCTCGGCGCCCGGCTTGATCACCTTGTCGAAGGAGGCCACGGTGCAGCCGCATCCGGGCCGGGCGTCGGAGATGACCAGGTCCGCCGCTCCGTTGTTCTTGATCACGAAGGTCGACTCGATCATCTGGCCCTTGGCCACCGTGCCGGCGTCCTTGGTCTCCGGGATGACCTCGATCTTCGGCGCGGCGACGGCGCTCCCCTTGGCCGGGGGCGGCGCAGGCGGCTTGTCCTGAGCCATGGCCAGTGCCGTTCCGGCGAGAACGGCTGCCAGCGCCAGGAAGGCAGATTTTCCGGTGTGACGCATCTTCCGACTCCTCTCCTGTGTGTCCTGTCTTAGAGTTGCACCGACCGGTCAAACTGACAGAAAGCCGCGGATATTTCCATAAAAAGCTCGAAAGGCCAATGACTTCGGGGGTTTCGGTGTCGAAAAGCTTCCACCTGGTCCGCATCGGCGGAACCGCCATGGTGCCCCTGGCGGCACTGTTGAAGGAGGCCGGCCACCGGGTCACCGGAAGCGACCTCGACTTCTATCCCCCGATGTCCACACTGCTCGAATCGCTCCAAGTCCCCGTATCCAGAGGCTTTTCCCCCGAGCACGTCCCCGAGGCGTGCGACGCCGTGATCGTGGGAAATGCCGCCACGCGCGACAACGTCGAGTCGGCCGAGGCGGTGCGGCGGGGCCTGCCTGTCCTCTCGCTGCCACAGGCGATCCGCGAGTACCTGTTGCCGGGCAGGACCTCCGTCGTCATCACGGGCACCCACGGGAAGACGACGACCTCCGCGCTGACGGCCTGGCTGCTCTACGACACGGGGCGCGACCCCGGGTTTCTGGTGGGCGGCGAGATGCGGAACCTCGGCCGCGGTTATCGCCACGGGGAGGGTCCGCACTTCGTTCTCGAAGGCGACGAGTACAACGCGGCCTTCTTCGACCGAGGGCCGAAGTTTCTCCACTACGAGCCGAAGCACCTCTTCATCGGCAACATCGAGTACGACCACGCCGACCTGTACCCGGACCTCGAGTCCATCCTCGAGGCCTTCCGCAGGGTCGCAGAGATCGTTCCGCCGGAGGGCGTCCTCGTCGTCAACCGCGACGATCCGAGGGCGGTCGCGGTGACTGAGGGCGCCTCCGCGCGGCGGGTCTTCGTGTCGCTCGAGGACCTCTCGGCGGACTTCGCCGCCGCGGACATCGTGTCCGCTCCCGACGCGACCGCCTTCACCCTCGTCGAGGCGGGAACACCGACGGCAAGACTCTCCTCGCCCCTTTCCGGCCGCCACAACGTGCGAAACGCCCTCGGCGCGATCGCCCTCGCGCGCGGGCTCGGGCTTTCGCCCGCCGAGATCGCGCGGGCTCTCGCGCGGTTTGCCGGGGTTCGCCGGCGCCTGGAGGTCAAGGGAGAGAGAAACGGCATTCTCGTCGTCGACGATTTCGCCCACCATCCGACCGCCGTCGCCGGGACGCTCGAGGCCGCGCGGGCGCGCTGGCCGGGGCGCCGGCTCTGGGCCCTCTTCGAGCCGCGCTCGAACACCGCAGGCAGAAAGATCTTCGAGGAGGACTACGCGAAGGCATTCGCCGGCGCCGATGGCCTGGTGATCGCGCCCGTCTTCCACGCCGGGAGACTTCCTCCCGAGGCCCGCATGGACCGGCAGGCCCTCGTGCGCGGCTTCGAGCAGGCCGGCAAGCCCGCCTTCGCTCCGGAAACGATTCAGGAGATCCCCGACTACCTTCGCAGGCAGAGGCTCCCGGGAGACGTCCTGATTCTCATGTCCTCGGGGGCGTTCGGAGGGCTGCCAGAGAAGCTGCTGGAGATGCTGTGAGCCTGAGCTGCCTCGCCTTGAGCAACCGCCGCGCGCACCGCACCAATCGGACACCGAAGTGCGTGCGGCTACCCGCCGGAATCCCGAGAATCGCTCCCGCCTCCCAAACGGTGTGGCCGGATCGGACCAGCGTCAGTATCCGCCGCTCCAGCGCCGGCAGCGCCTCCTCCAGCCGCCGCAGCAGGTCGTTCTCCTCTGTGCCGACGCGCGAGCAGTCGGCGGATCGCGCTTCCTCGAGCTCCTCCAGCGACGCGCCCTCCCGACGCCGACTCAGGGATTTGCGTCTCCAGTAACGCTTTATGAAGTTCTGGGCGACGCAACGGATCCACGGCGCGGCTTGCACGGCCACCTTGCTGCCACCCGCCAGAAGAAACAGCCAGATCTCCTGAGCCACATCTTCCGCATCGGGAGCGGATAGACCGGCGAAGAGACAAGCCTTCCGGATCTGTCCGTATATCCGGAGGATCGTCTCCGGCGCATACGGCCCACCGTTCTCCTCAGGTTCGTCCGGCCGCGCATCTTTCATCGCCGCTGGGGCGAAAAACTCCTGAGACTTGCGGCGCCAAATTTCTCGTATGGATTTCCCCTTCGTCAAGCGATTAGTGACGAGAGGAGTCTGCCCGTCGCGCACTCCGGGTTTCGCGACGCCGCCCAGATTCCACCAGGGGAGGTGTGCGTGCGCCGCAATCCCGCCCTCACAGTCCGGTGGCTGGTGTTTGTTGCCTGTCTGCTCCTGCCCGATTCCGCGCAGGCCTTTCAGCCGTCTCCCACAAGCCCGTACACCTACAGCACCCCGACCAGCGACGTCCACTCGCATATCAAGGTCGGGGACGGCTTCTTCCACGCCGTTGGATGCACACCGGGCGGAGCCCCTGACTACGGCTGCTTCTGCACGATTGGGGCTCCAGGCCAGCTGACATCGCCCAAGGTTTCGATGAGTGGGACAACGCTCACTGTCGAGTACTGGATTCTCAACGCTTACTGCAATCCTGCCGGGGCCGACCCGAACCGGCCGAACGCTCAGAGCTACTACATCTACGTCTATTCGATCGATTCAAACGACAATGTCTCCAACCCCTTTTCGGTCATCGCACCCTACTGGGAGCACGGACAGGTTCAGATCACGGGTCTCAATGCCTGCTCCCGGTACCAGGCTGTTCTCGTGATCAGCTACCTTGGCTGCGGAAGCGTTTGCTTCGACCGCGCGACGAGCAAGCTCGCCGGACCTGTCGGCCAGGATGGAAACGGAAGATCGTGCCTGGCCGAGACGCGAGGCTGTCCCGTCCCGATCTCCGCGAGCAAGCCCATCAACGTCGGATCGGGAAACATGAGGTACTCGGAGACCCTCTTTTCCGTCTCCGAGAACAACAGTCCCTTGACGTTTTCCATCTCCTATAACTCGCGAAACACCGCAAGCGGTCCGCTGGGAATTGGATTCACGCATTCCTTCAGCCAGACGCTCAAGCCACTCGGCGACGGCAAACGTATCCAGTGGACCAACGGAAACGGCGAAAAGACGATCTTCTACTCCGTCGACCCCGCCAACGTCGCTTTCGTTCCGATCTGGCCGGCGGACGCAATGGGCAGCGTGACCTTGAGCGGAGGCCTGTACTCGCTGACCGAACTGGACGGTACGGTCACGACCTTCGGGTCCACGAATGGCGAGTGGCGCTCCACGACCGACCGCTGGGGAAATGCAACGACCGGAGCCTATACGGGCAACAACCTCACAGGCCTCGCGGATCCGGAGGCGCGTTCCTGGACGCTGGCCTACTCGGGCAGCCAGTTGATATCGATCACCGATCCGGACAGCCATGTCTGGCAGTTTGGATACGACGGTTTCGGCCACCTAAAGAAAGCCGCCGATCCGTTCCACAACCTCACGACACCCTGGCGCACGTACCTCTACGTCACTGGAAACGCGTCGGAACCGACCGTGCTGGCTCAGGTGACGGACGACACCGCAAAAACTCTCGAGGGCCACGAGTACGACACGGCTGGCCGCGCCACCTCTTCCTGGTCCGGCGATACGACGGTCACAGGCGGAATCCCTCACCCCGGCGCGAATGCTCGGGACAGAGTAACGTTTGCCTACACGTCGCCAACCCAAACCTCCGTTACGACAACGATCGATACCGGGAACACGATCGCGTCCGTCTTCAACATCTCCGCGCCCGCCGGCCGTTTCCTTCCGAGCTCGATCCAGGGAAATTGCCCGTCCTGCGGTGGAGGTGCCGACGACCTTCAGAGTTTCACCTGGGATGCCTCCAACCACATGCTCTCGAAGATCGTTGGGAACCCGGGCGAGCAGGTCGAGACCGACTACACCTACGACTCAAACGGCATGGTGCTCACGCGCACGGAGGCTGTGAGCGTTCCGGCCGTCACCCGAACGACGACGTACACGTACGCCACAGGCACTCCGTCCGGATTCCTCAAGCCGTGGCCGAGCTTCGTCAAGTCCATGACCGAGCCTTCCGCGGCCCACTCCGGAAGCAAGGTGACGACCTACACCTGGGGAACGACCGGGTTGTGCAGCGGTGCGGCGGCCGAAGCCTGCCTCATCACCAGCGTCAGCGGGTATCTCGCGGCCGCCGACGCCAGCGCGACGACCTACACGACGGTAGCGCTCTTCGACTCGCGCCATCGACAGATCGAGGTCGACGGACCAACGAGCACCAACCAGGTCAAGTCCACGTACTACGCCGACAACGATGCCACGCTCAACCGACGGGGACGCCTTTCGCTCTCCCAGATTTTCACGTCCGGGACGAGCCATCTCGACACGAGCTATGACAACTACGACATCTTCGGAACAGCGAGGAAGGTCGTCGATCCCAACCTCGTCGAGACCGACCGGACGAGCGACGCCAGGGGGCGCGTGCTGACCGTCAAGTCGCTTCACGTCACCGGCGACCCGAACGAGGCCGCCGACTACACGACGACCTACACCCTCGACACACGTGACCGACTGACGAGCATCCTTTTTCCCGGGGGCAACAGGACGCAATACGAATACGAGGACGGCACGAATCGCCTCCTCAATACGATCCGCGCAGACTCGACCAACAAGCAGCAGGAGCGCCTCCGCCCGACGCTCAACACGATCGGCGGCAAGAAGCAGGAGGATGCCCAGAGCTGCAATACGCCGGCCACCAGCTGCGCAGCCTGGACAACTCAGCGCACGGAGTCTTTCAAGTACGACACGCACAACCGACTCTCGGAAATCGACCATCCCGTGCCGGCAGGCTCGAAGATCCTCTACGCGTACGACTCGCGCGGAAATCTGACGGGCGTCCAGGACGAGAACCATGGGGCGGCGAACACGATCTACACTTACGACGAGCTCAACCGCCTCAAGACCGTAACCCAGAAGCAGACCCTCATTCCTGGCCCGGACATCGTCACCACCTATGGCTACGACGCCCACGACAATCTGATTTCGGTCACGGATCCCAATGCCAACACGACGAACTACGCCTACGACGACTTCCGGCGGGTCCAGAGTCAGACAAGCCCCGTGACCGGGACGACGACCTATGCCTACGACCAGGCAGGGAATCTCGTGAACACGACAGACGCCAACGGCGCAACGACCAAGAGGACTTTCGACTGGGCAAACCGCGTCCTGTCGGCGAGATCCACTAAAGGCACGACGACGGAGATCGTGAGCTGGGTCTACGACGACGCGGTCAACACGAACTACGGCCGCGGACGTGTCGCCACGATGACCGACCCGACGGGTACGACGACCTACGTTTACGACCGCCGCGGACTCCTCCGGTCGGAGAACCGCTCGATCGGAGGGAACTCCTACGCGACAGGCTACGGCTACGACTCGAATGGAAACCGCACGCGAATCACCTATCCGTCGGGCATGGCGGTCAACTACGCGTTCGACTTCGCCGATCGGCCACTGACCGCGAGCAGTACGAGCCCGACGGCAACTTTCGTCCAGTCGCCCGGAGCGACGTACTGGCCGTTCGGGCCGGAGAAAACGCTTCCCTACGGCAACGGCTCGACGCGGACCCTCACCGTGGACCAGCGCTACCGGCCCACAGAGAACAAGTTGGTCAAGACCACGACGACCGTCGCCGACTACACGTACGGGTTGGATTCTGTCGGCAACATCACGACGATCACGGATGCTACGAACAGCGCCTACAACCGGACGTTCGCGTACGACGACCTGAACCGGCTGACGACGTCGAACTCCGGAGCCTCGCTCTGGGGAACCGCTTCGGACAACAAGTACACCTATGACGCGATGGGCAACATGCTGAGCTTGAAGCTCGGCGCCGGTCGGACGGGCACGTTCAATTATCTGCTCAACGGCTCGAGCAAGAACCTGCCGAAGCTCAACAACGTCGTCGAGACCGGCACGAGAAACGTGACCTATGACTCTGCCGGCAACGAGACGGGCGTGGGCGCGGCGACCTACGGGTATTCTGCGCGCAACTTCCTGGCCTCGGGCGATGGCCTGTCCTACGCCTATGACAGTCGGGGGCTGCGGTCGGTCGTGTTTTTCACAGGCCCGACTGTGACGGCGATTTCGCCGACCTCGGCGGCGCAACGGTCGGCGAGTTACAATATTTCCCTGACCATCACGGGGGCTGGATTCGTGAGCGGAGCGACGGTGCAGATCCCGGGTCTGACGGTGGCGGTCAACACGGTCAACGCCACCACGATCACGGCGACGGGGACGGTGTTGCCCTACTCGGCATCGATTCCGTCGGGGTTGCGAGACGTGGTCGTCACCAATTCCGGGACGAACACGCCGGCCGGGGTGCTGCCGGCGGCCTTCGACCTGAAACGGTTCACCGACGGAGAGGCGGCGGACACTCTGTCGCCCTGGTTCTGGGTCTCCTCGACGCAGCACCCGATCATCACCGACGGGATCACCACCAACGGCGACACGACGCAGGTGTTCAACAAGACGGTCTTGTTGAAGCGCCGGGACATGTCGCGCTACATCATCCGGGCGCGCGGGGAGACGCCGCCCACACCTCCCGTGCCGTGCACACCGACCTACGGAGACGTGCCGTGCGCGGACCCGGATTGGGGATACATCGAGCAGATCACGCTGGACGGAATCGCGTCGGGGTGCGGAAGCGGCAACTTCTGCCCGGACGGCAACCTGACGCGAGGCGAGATGGCCAAGTTCATCGTCCGGGGGCTCAACCAGACCCCGTACGACCCGAGCCTCTGCAGCAACCCGACGACGTTTACCGACGTGCCCTGCGGGCACACGTTCTGGGGAGCGATCGAGAGGTTCTACCGGGACGGGATCACGTCGGGGTGCGGGACGGGGATCTACTGTCCCAACAACAACGTGAGCCGGTCGGAGATGGCGGCGTTTATTTCCAAGGGATGGCAATACTCGCAGCCCCAGGTGGCGGGGACGCTGCCGGGAAGGTACTCGATCTACACGCCGGAGATGAACCTGCTGTCGGAGACCTCGATCAGCCCGCCGGGGTCGCATCCGATCCTGTACGAGTACGTCTGGTTCAATGGACATCCGGTGGCCCAGGTGGACCTGCCGGCGACCGTGCACTGGACGTTCACGGATCACCTGGGGACACCGCTCCTGCAGACGCAGTCCGACGGAACGACGATGTTCTGGAGGGCGGAGTACGAGCCCTACGGCAGGCTGTTCAGCCTGTGGACGACGGACCAGCATCAGCCGCTGCGGCTGCCGGGGCAGGAGGCCGAGGAGCTGAACGTGTCGACGGACGGAAATGGACAGACGGAAAGAAGCTACAACGTCTTCCGCTGGTACAGGGCGAGGTGGGGAAGGTATGGCCAGGCGGACCCTGTGGGTGTCGACGGCGGAACAAATCTTTTTGCATACGTTCTTAGTAGCCCCATAGGGTACGCTGACTCACTCGGTCTGTCCTGTTTAAGCAACTGGACTTTCTTTTGGGATTGGGCCCTTGAGCGAGGACCCGAGTCAAGACAGTACAACCCCACCGATCTCGCTGGGGGCGAGGTTAGCCGCTCCAAGCCCGCTACCTACATGCGACAGAGGTTCACGGCGGCAGGATGCCGCAACCTCACGAACCAAGGCTACGGAACAATTCGAGCCTTTTTCGAGACGTTCTACCGGCCCTGCGATACGTCCTTCCAAGTCGGCGGGTTCATATGGCAAGCGACAAACGTCGGAGGGTGCCAGGTCAAATACCACGTAGACAACACCGCGTCGCTGAAGTCCCTGCTGTATCACATTCCGGGAGTCCCCCGGAAGGCCAGAGGTACAGGAATTCCTGTCGGCGGAAACATCTATCAGACCTTTGAATGGACAGAAAAGAACCCTTGCTTATGCTGTCCCGACGCGAAGTGACGGAAGGCAGGCGGCACCTACCTTGGGCCCTATTTGCGATTGCGCTAGCGGCGTCGTGCGGGATCGAGAAATCTGCAATTCCCGGCCGATACCAGGCGACGTATGAATTCGGGACAGAGACTCTTGTGCTGAGGTCGGACGGATCCTACGAACAAGAGTTCAAGCTCAAGGGGGCTCATGAATCAGTGAGGCAATTGGGTAGGTGGACGTACGACTCCGCTGACAGCCAACTTCAGCTAGAGAATGCTCTACCAATTATCGATGGGCTTGGGCGACTACAGAGAGACTACGCGAAGGCCAGAGAAGGTCTCCGAGGTCTGCGCGTCGAGCCAACTTCGCGTGGCATCACGCTTGCGATAAACGAGGATCTAGAACTTTACTTCAAAAAGGTCGCGGATTTCTAGGCTGCAACGGCAATGCCGTGAGGTAGGTGGAACTGCAGGCGACGATGCCCCGGGGCGCTTCGGATTACCCACGGGGATCCTGCAGAGAGGGTCCAGCGGCAACTTCTGCCTGGACGGCAACCTGACGCGAGGCGAGATGGCCAAGTTCATCGTCCGGGGGCTCAACCAGACCCCGTACGACCCGAGCCTCTGCAGCAACCCGACGACGTTTACCGACGTGCCCTGCGGGCACACGTTCTGGGGAGCGATCGAGAGGTTCTACCGGGACGGGATCACGTCGGGGTGCGGGACGGGGATCTACTGTCCCAACAACAACGTGAGCCGGTCGGAGATGGCGGCGTTTATTTCCAAGGGATGGCAATACTCGCAGCCCCAGGTGGCGGGGACGCTGCCGGGAAGGTACTCGATCTACACGCCGGAGATGAACCTGCTGTCGGAAACCTCCATCAGCCCGCCGGGGTCGCATCCGATCCTGTACGAGTACGTCTGGTTCAATGGACATCCGGTGGCCCAGGTGGACCTGCCGGCGACGGTACACTGGACGTTCACGGATCACCTGGGGACACCGCTCCTGCAGACGCAGTCCGACGGAACGACGATGTTCTGGAGGGCGGAGTACGAGCCGTATGGGAGGTTGTTCACCCTCAGGACGACGGATCAGCATCAGCCGCTGCGCCTGCCGGGACAGGAGGCCGAAGAGCTGAACGTTTCGACCGATGGGAATGGCCAGACCGAGAGGAGTTACAACATCTTCCGCTGGTACCGGGCGAAGTGGAGACAGTATACACAGGGCGACCCAGCCTGGGCTGCTTTTCGAATTGATGAACTTAACAATTACGTCTACGCGATCAACGATCCTGTTGGCTTCACGGATCCTCTGGGTCTCTCGGGCGAAACCTCGATCGAGTATTGGGACTGCGTGGCGAACTGCATCGAGAAGTACAAGTTCTCCAACGTTTATATGCTGATCGGGAGTTCTGCAAACGCCGCCGGCAACTACCTGGTGGGAGGCACTGGCAGGACCGGCGTTGCCGGAGTCCCACCGCATCCGACAACATGGGAGAACAAGGTCGGGGCCGAAATTGCGCGGAAATGCCGTCCACTTTTCCCTAAGGCGGCGCGGCTGGTTTCTAGGGGTGGACGGCTCGCTGGGCGGGCCGCGATCGCGCTGACCATTTTCGAGGGCTTTTATGACATCGGAACGATCGGCCGCTGCATGCTGGTTTGCGAACCGACGAAGAGTCGCTGCTGTCCCTGACATCGAGCTTGGCAGATGAAGATCGTATTCGTGGTCGCGCTGGCCGGAGCGGTGGTTGGACTTGTTGCGATCGCGTCTAAGCGGGCGAGTGATTCTCGACGGCGTCGCTTTCGGGGTCGAGAGCGGCTAACCGTCGAGGAATTCTTTGAACATTTCTATTCAGGAAGCGACGTTCCACTTTCGTCCGTCAAGGAAGCTCTTTGGGAAATCTCGACGGCTACTGAGGTTGACGCCGGCTACCTCCGGCCAGAGGATCGCTTTGACGAAGCGCTGAGGCCGTCTCGAGGTTGGGAATATGACGACGGGTTGAATCTGTTAGGGTCCAACCTATCGAAACGGGCGGCAAAGGCGGGGCTCCCTCTGGATCTGCCGAAGATCGGCAGCATTGACGATTACATCCGGTCGTTTCACCGCGTGAAGTCGCTCGCTTGACTCCGCCGAAGGCGTCGGTCGATGAGGCGATCGGGTCCTTCTGAAGTTCCTGTTCCCGGACGCGTTCCAGTGTTCTTGGCCTATCCCTCATTCCTTTGTCCAGCTCGACGCCGTAGACCCCTGCGAGTGTAAGACGCCGACGCCAATCGCCGTTGACAATTACTTTGGCTGGCCTGTCCTGGCGCCGATCCGGTCGGGGGGGTGGGGTCAGGTCGATAGAATACATTAACGGCCAATGGCAATCTCATAGAGGATGGTCCGCCTCAGCGCCACTGAGGTCGAGAAGTTCCCTGACCATCACGGGGACTGGATTCGTGAGCGGAGCGACGGTGCAGATCCCGGGTCTGACGGTGGCGGTGAACACGGTCAACGCCACCACGATCACGGCGACGGGGACGGTGTTGCCCTACTCGTCATCGATTCCGTCGGGGTTGCGAGACGTGGTCGTGACCAATTCCGGGACGAACACGCCGGCCGGGGTGCTGCCGGCGGCCTTCGACCTGAAACGGTTCACCGACGGAGAGGCGGCGGACACTCTGTCGCCCTGGTTCTGGGTCTCCTCGACGCAGCACCCGATCATCACCGACGGGATCACCACCAACGGCGACACGACGCAGGTGTTCAACAAGACGGTCTTGTTGAAGCGCCGGGACATGTCGCGCTACATCATCCGGGCGCGCGGGGAGACGCCGCCCACACCTCCCGTGCCGTGCACACCGACCTACGGAGACGTGCCGTGCGCGGACCCGGATTGGGGATACATCGAGCAGATCACGCTGGACGGAATCGCGTCGGGGTGCGGGACGGGGATCTACTGTCCCAACAACAACGTGAGCCGGTCGGAGATGGCGGCGTTTATTTCCAAGGGATGGCAATACTCGCAGCCCCAGGTGGCGGGGACGCTGCCGGGAAGGTACTCGATCTACACGCCGGAGATGAACCTGCTGTCGGAGACCTCGATCAGCCCGCCGGGGTCGCATCCGATCCTGTACGAGTACGTCTGGGTCAACGGACATCCGGTGGCCCAGGTGGACCTGCCGACGACGGTGCACTGGACGTTCACGGATCACCTGGGGACGCCGATCCTGCAGACGCAGTCCGACGGAACGACGATGTTCTGGAGGGCGGAGTACGAGCCTTACGGCAGGCTGTTCAGCCTGCGGACCACGGACCAGCATCAGCCGCTGCGGCTGCCGGGTCAGGAGGCCGAGGAGCTGAACGTTTCCACGGACGGAAATGGACAGACGGAAAGAAGCTACAACGTCTTCCGCTCGTACAGGGCGAAATGGGGGGCAGACCAGATCTCGACGGGTTCGGCTTAGGGACCGACGCGGAAGCTAGAGACCCACCCTGGCCAAATTCAGGAATTCAGCGTTGACCCCATTCTCCCACTTGGCCCCATTCTCCCATTCTCCTTATTCGCCCCGCCGCCGAACGACGCGATCGCATCATCAGATGGCTGCAAACACCCGTGACATCCGATGGTTGCCGGGATCGCTTCAGACTCCGGTCACCTACTCGTCGTCCCACCAGGCCCCGACACGTTCGCCAGCAAGAAGCCGCTTTAGAATGTCGTGCTCCTGGCAGAACTGCTGAAGAACCTGAACAAAGAAGAGCATGTCGAAGTCTGCAACCGGTAATGACTTCTGCTCGGCAAACCGCTTCAACACGAAATAGTGAGCCCGGTGGGCGAGACCCTGTGTCACGGGGTCTTTGATCGAGTTCAGGAGCTCGATTGCTTCCTGACGCCGAAGCATACCGACTGAAGCCGAGTCGGACGCCACACCGCTACTCGTTGGGGAGACGTTTGATAAGTCTGAGTTTTTCATAATCGATTTTGTACTCGGTTTTGCTGACCGCTTGGATCCCTTCTCCTAGCTTGCCACGGAACACCTGACCCTTTGCATCGATTACCAAAGCTTCTCCGCGTGAACCGACGAAGATGCTCGCCCCTTCGGGGCCGGCTACCCGAGTGGCGGTGAACGCTCCACCCGACTTCTCCGTGATCTGCTGTGCCAAGCCTTCGAACAGGGCAGCCTTCTCCGCTCCGCTGCCTTCGGATGAGACCAAGTGACCAAGTGCCTGGCCGAAGAGTTGCCGGACTTCAGTGCCCTGCAGAGTGGGGATCTTGAGAGGCATAGCGAGGCCAAAGATCGCCGACTCGAAATTCGCAGCGGCTTCGCGCGAACTCGATGGCAGGAAGGCCGACAGAGCATAGTCCACCGAAGGCCGAAACAGCCCGAGCCCCTTCTGTTCGAGGAAGTAGGCGACATCCGCCCGTATCTGCGCATTTTGTTGGAGCATCGAAGCGCTGGCGAGTTGGACCGCTTGACCATCGGGGTCCACGTACTTCATCGGATTGCCAAGGCCATAGCCGTAGCGATTCCAGGATTGGGGATACGCCGGGCTCCCTCCGGCCGTATCCGGGCTTACGAATCGGCCCAGGCCCGCGTCATGCATTCTTGCGTGGTCGTTGTAATGGGGGCTCTCGCTGTCTCGTTCCATCGCGGCGAAGCGGATTTTCTGCAGGGTCCCCGCCTGACCAGGAATGCCGGAACCGTAGGGCCAGTACTTCCGACTGTCGAAGATCTTGTGGTTACCGTCTGTCATTAGCCGCGGCGTCCCCAGATGGTCTGAGTGATCCCATTCCCAACAGGGATAGGTGAACGGAGGGTTACAGCTTCCCGCCTGACTGGAGCTGACGAACGACGCGACTAAGAGATTCCCGAGAAACACGTTGTCCCTGCCCACCGCAGAGCCGTAGTACTCCGTGGCAACCCGATTGCTCTCGTCCCTGTAGGTGTACTGCGCGGTCCCGCCAGCCGGTACCTTCGCGGCCCGCTTCCCGGCGCCGCTGTACAGGTACCGCCAATCGATTGAGCCCGGAGCTTGCTCCCGCACCTGTCGCGACAGATCATCCCAAGTCAAGGTTTCCGCCGTTCCCTTGTCCTTCACGTTGCCGCGGGAGTCGTAGGAGTAGGGAGGGTCAGCCCTGTTGTTCGTGCAGGTCGTCACGCAGAAGGGCGGGATCGACCCGTCAGAGAGCAGATTGCCGTACCGGTCATAGGAGTATGCCTGGGTGCCGACGCCCGAATAGTTGGCCGAGGTGAGGCGAGAGCGGAGATCGTGGCCGAAAAGGTCCGCTCCGATCGCCGCAATGTTACCGGCACCATCGTAGTGATAGAGACCAGAGTCGAAGTTCATGAGGGTTGGAGGCGTCTCGATGGCCCCGGTCGTCTTGATCCGCGACGGCCGCGGCAGGAGGGAGGAGTCCTGCGTGACCGTCGTCACGACCGTATTCCCGGCGGTCCAGGCTGCCAAGCTGCCGGACGGACTGTACGAAGCGGAGCTGACGACGGTCTGCGGGCCCGTTCCGGCCGTGATCCCGGTTACGTAACCTCGCGAACGGCTGTTGGTTACCGTGAAGGCGCCGGAGGTCCTGGGATGGTTGTGCGTCTTGACCAACCCCAGCACGTCGTACGTCCAACTCTGGGTTGCCGAGCTGGAGGCCGATCCGTTGACCGTCGAGGTCTTCTCCTGGGAGAGCCGGCCTGCAGCGTTCGAGTAGGTGAACTGCTCGGTCACAGTGGCCGTCGGCGAAAGGATCCGGTTGTAGCCGACCCGCTGCGTCAGTTTGCCCGAAGCGTACAGTCCGCCCGCAAAGCCATCGCCATCGTAGAAATTGCGAACGTACAGGTTGAGCCCCGCGGTATCACAGACCTGGCCCGTCCCAAACGTCCCGGAGATCTCACACAACTCCCTGCCCGCCGCGTCGTACTGATACGAGCGCGAGACCGGATTACCGCTGCCGTACCCGTCGACTCGCTTTTCTAGGTTCCCGAGACTCCCCCAGAAGGCATACGTCGTCGTGCCCGACACCGTCGTGTAATCAACCATGCCGGCCTCGGGCGTCGTCTCCCGGATCAGATACCCCAGACTGTCGTACGCGTACGTGCGCGATTGCGAGCCCTGACTCACGCTAACGAGCCTGCCCGCGACATCGTAGGAGTAGGTCGTAATGTCCCCGCCGGGCTCGAGCGCAGTTGTCAGCCGACCAATGGCATCGTATCGATACGCACTCGTCGACGTCGCGCCGCCAGTACAGGAACTCCCATTCCAGGTACAGCCCACATTGGCGACCATGATCGCCTTGCGGGTATCAGAGTACGGGGTCGTCCCGTCCGTGAAGGACAATGTCGTTGTCGAGCCGTCGGCCCTCGTAATCAGCTGCGCACGACCGAACGGGTCGAAGTTTGAGGAGCTTGTTCCAAGCGTTGGAACGGTCGCCGTGCAATCGCCGCTAGGGCTCGTGCACGACACCCACTCCGACACGAACGATTCGTTCCCGGCAGCATCGAACGCGTGCGTCCGAAACGAATAACCCGAGGGCATCTGGCGGATCTCCCGGATCATCCGGCCAAGACCGTCATAGACGAACTGCTGCCAGGAGCTATCGTCGATCCCGTCCGGCTCACGGTTGTATGGCGAGGGTCAGGATACGAGATTGTCGTCACCGCTTCGCCTCCCGGCGGCGTCACCGACGTGACCCGGCCCAGACTGTCTTGAACGAATGAGGTTGGAAGGCCGGCCGAGTCATATGAGCTGGTGATCCAGCCGGTGAGACTGTCACGCAAGACACGGTACGCGTACCACGTCAGAGGTGTCTTGTCCTTCAGCCAACGCCGCGTGAGGGGCTGGCCAGCGGCGTACGTACTCTCCTTGCCAAACGCGTCGCTGTTCATGCCAATCGTGCTCGCCGGCCAATTGCTTAGCGTCGTCGGACACGGATTCGTCATCGGCTCACCCGCGACCACGTTGGCCGTCACCTCGTCGACCACATTCCCCGACGAGTCTGCGTAACGACAAACACCAGAATACCGGCCTGTCACTGCGTCCCAGTTGACGCTCCCGTTGAGGAACCCGGTGTTGATCGGCGCCACCGAGTCATAAAAATACTTTCGCTTGATCGTATTCCGCGTTCCGGTGAGCGTCGTCGGGTTGGGAATACCGGTTTCGACCTCAGTGCGCTGCGAGAAGAGGTTGAGCAAGTGTGTGACTGAGTTTGGCGCCCACACGGTCGTGATCGTCCGCGCATCGCTACCCAGGGATCCGGAGTGCGTTTCGATGCTGTAGTGACGGCCATTACTTTCCCAGGTACTCCCCGGCGAGTACGCGGCCGTGTGCTGGAGGCAGGCGGGGCAGTAGTTTGCTGCCAACGGGTCGGTCTCGGTGATGGTCCCGTAGTAAACGGTCTCCGTCTGCAGCCGGCGGTTCAACGACGAACCGTCGAACTCGTACAGGAGTTGGTTGACGCGAATGGCGTGATCGGCGCAAAGCGAGTCGGCGTTGTGGTCGCAGATCGGAGTCTCAATGTTTGGATACTGCAGTGGAGTATTCGGATCGGCCGGGTACGTAGCCTCCCGCAGGTCGGCCCCCGTACGGTCGCCAGGTAACGAGGGCGACAGCGGATCTCCTGTACCTGCCCAGAAGAGCGTCGCCGTCGCGCGTCGTACCACGTTCGCATCCGGTGGCATGACGGCCACCGTCAGCGTTTGCGGATCGCTGGCATTCGTCTCTCCTCGTGGGTAGGAGTACTGTGTGTAGTCTGTGATCGCCTGCGTGAGGTCGGTACTCGTGACCGTGCGCCGCAAGACACCGGTCACCGTCTGAGAGTACTGCGGCGGGCCGAGGCACGTGAAGGACTCCGGCGCTTCGGGCGCGCTCGCTCCTGCGGTGGCGACGACACTCTTGTGAGTCGACTCTGTCGGCGGTGGCGGCTGCAGCGTACAGGAGGGATCGTCGAACGACGCGAGCCGGCCCTGAAAGAAATGATAGGTGCCGTAGTCGTAGCGGATCGTTGCCCCTGTCGGCATCGTCATTGTCGCGAGATAGCCCTGCAAGATAGTGCTGAAGTACGTGAAGCTATAACCGGTCGTCCCCTGGATGTCCAAGGGAAGGTTAATTCCGGTCAGGGTCGGAACGATCGTGGGTGAGCAGAAGGGCGAACTGCGTGGCACGGATGCCGTCCCGTACGAGAGTGTCCACACCGAGTCGCCGCCACCGTTTACCTTGAACTTCAGGGTCGTGATCTGTTTGGTGGCCCCGTCCGGGAGAATCTCCATGACCTGCTGAGCGGTCAACGAGGTTACCGGCTTCACTTTGACAAATTGGGGAATCCAGGAGATGAGAGAAGCCGACCCGCACTGCATGCTGTTGGGTCCGGCGCAGACCGAGAGACAGGGACGGTAGCCGGTGCCGAAATACGTGACCTGGAGCTGGTTACCAAACGTGTCCGTCAGGGTCACGAGATACCAGCCGTCCCTGCCCCGGCCGTAGTCGTGAATGTACCCCGGTGAGCTCTGGAAGCCCGGGTTGTCGTTGAACCCTGTCACCTGGCGCGAGAAGACGTATCGCTTTCCGTCCCCGTCCAACATCGTGTAGGAATAGACGCTGCCAGAACCCGTTCGCTGGAGCTTGTACTGCGTCGCGTCGAGCGTAACGTAGGTCCCACTCCCGGGCGTGACTTCGTTGAATTGAATTCTCGCTCCGTCCGGGCGGAAATAGCAGGGCCTGGTGGGAGGAACGGTCGGTCCAGGCTCACACCACCCGATTCGCCCAAGCGTCAACGTCCAGCCGATTCCGAGCGCAGGGTCTCCAACCAACGGCTGGTAAAACCCCGGTTGTGGAGGGTTGATCGGGTGGCCGTACTCGAAGCGCTGGGAGTTGTAGGTGAGAACGGCCTGAAATGTCAACGAAGGCCCGATGGGATAGCGAGGACCCAATGGTATCGGGATCGTCAACTGCCCGTTGAACTGGTTGATCGAGTCAACTGAGGTGCGGTGGAAGAAGCTGCTGGCGTACCCTTCAGCTGCCGCCGGTTCGACATCAGGACCAGCCTGAGCCAAGAGGACGGGAGCCACCCACCACACGAAGAGAACCGAGGACAAGAACGACTGGCGTAGCGTCTTCATCGCTCACTCCTCCTTGCTGCCATCACAGTTCGCTCCCACGCCGGGGTTCGTGACGACCAGGTGGTGCATCGATAGAGCCATGACCGTGTATGGCGGGGGCGAACGTCGTCGAACGCTTCCTCAGAGGCCCCCAGCGAGTTTGTCGGGAGACCCAGGCGCCACAACGCCGAAGCCGAGAAGGAAGGGCCCATGAGTGGCTCCTTCGCGTGGTGTCGATAGCCGTGGAACGCTTGGGGGACGCTACTGCTCAGCAACAATCGGTGTCAAGTCGATGCCTGCCGCAAATGCCGACTAGCTGCTAGACACTTCGGACCCCCCAGAACAAGACCCGGAAGCCACCCGGTGATTGGGAGCCAAGCGAACCGCTCTACCCTATGCTTCGATCCTTCGAAGCGCCCTGCAAATATGACCGCCCACGAGCGTCATGGTCCTGGCGGATTCTCAGGCGGACACCCGGTTCTCGAGCGCCCCGATCTTCTCGATCTCGACCTCGACGACGTCGCCCGGCGAAAGGGGCCCGACTCCCGCCGGCGTGCCGGTGAAGAGCAGGTCGCCGGGAAGGAGCGTCATCATCCGCGAGACGTAGGCCACGAGGAACGCCGGCGAGAAGACGACGTTCGACGTCCGCGCGGACTGTTTGACGACGCCGTTGACGCGCGTCTCGATCGCGAGATCCGACGGGTCGACGCCCGCGACGATCTCGGGGCCGACGGGACAGAAGGTGTCGAAGGACTTGGCGCGGGAGAACTGACCGTCCTTCTTCTGAAGGTCCCGAGCCGTCACGTCGTTGCCGCAGCACACACCCGGCCAGCGCCTCGAGGAAACGCTCCTGCGGCCAGCTCTTGATGCGTTTGCCGATGACGAGCACGAGCTCGCCCTCGTAATCGACGCGCTGCGACTCGGGCGGGATGCGGATGTCGCCGCCGTCGATCACGAGGGCCGAGGGCGCCTTGAGAAACAGCAGCGGCTCCTGCTCGGGAGCCGCGTGGCCCATCTCGGCGGCATGCTCGCGGTAGTTGCGGCCGACGCAGACGATCTTCGACGGTGCCGGCGGGGCCTCCGGAGAGTCGAACGGAATCCGCTTCATTCCTGCAAGGCCTCGTCCATCAGATCGCCGGAGAACACTTCGCGCGCGTCTCCGGTCAGCGTGGCCCTCGCGCACCGCGCCGCGCCCGGCCTCGAACGAGACGGAGAAGCGCGTTCCGCTTTTCGTCTCGCATTCGACCGGAGAAGACACCCTTCCCTGCCGCGCGGCCACGACGGCCGAGGCTACGACGCCCGAGCCGCAGGCGAGCGTCTCGGCCTCGACACCCCGCTCGAAGCTGCGCACGGACAGGCGCCCGTCGTCGACGGCGACGAAGTTCACGTTCGCGCCCTCCGGCAGGTCGGGATGCCGCCGCAGCGGCGGCGCCAGAGTCTCGATCGGCAGTGCCTCGAGCCCCTCCTCCACGAACACGACCAGATGCGGCACGCCCACACACATCGGAATGCCCGAGGCGGGAAGCCTCGGCCCCCAGACGCGAACGGGCTCCTGCGGCGGCGGCAGCTCCGGAAGCGAGAGGGTGACGCGGCCGCCCTGACGCGCGCCGGAATCGGCGCCCAGCCGGTCTCGAGAACCGGGTCGCCCGATGCGAGCCCGTGTCGAACGGCGTAGCGCGCGGCGCAGCGCGTGCCGTTGGCGCAGAAGGAGGCGAGGCCTCCGTCCGAGTTGTAGTAGTCGAGCCGCAGCGCGCCCGGGCGGCTTCCCGCCGAGAGAAAGAGCGCGCCGTCGGCCCCGACCGAGAGCCCGCGCCGGCAGAGGAGCGACACGCGGCGCCGGTCTTTTTCCGACAGCGCGCGGCCGTCCGCCTCGAAGAGGAGAAAGTCGTTTCCTCCGCCGGTCATCTTGGTGAAGCGCGAAGGCAGCACGGGAGAGAGTCTATTGCCAAGCTCGACAGAAGAGCGCTGAGGCGGGCTCGGTTTCCCCTCTCCACCCGTGAGGGGGGAGAGGGGTAGGGTGAGGGGGCACGAACCCTGCGCGGGAGTATGGCTTTCTCACCTGAGCGGGAACGAGCGCCCCTCACCCCTACCCTCTCCCGCCGGGAGAGGGGGGGCGCTAGAACGGCTCGGCGAAGACGATGGGCGAAGGCGGACCGACGTTGCCCGCGAAATCCACCGCCCGCACCGCGTAGCGGTAGCGCTTGCCGGCAGGCACGTTCTCGTCCGTATAGAACGTGTCGCTGACGGGCTTTGCCGTCAGCTGAACGGGCGGGCCGTCGATCTCGGCGCGAAAGACGAGGTAGCCCGCCAGATCCGGCGCCGGCACCGGGATCCCACACCAGTCGCACGAGGCTCGCCTCGGAGAGCGCGTCGAGACGAGCGGGCGCCGGCGGCGGATAGACGTCCCGGTACAGGATCGCGGCCTCTTCGGCGGGCGGACCCTCGACGCGAGGCTTGGCCGGCACCGTCGCCCGGACCGTGTAGAAGTACGAGGCTCCGTAGCCGACCGCGGTGTCGACGAAGGAGGTGGCCGTCACGGGAACGCGGTTCAAGGCGGCGCCGTACTCCTCCTGCGGCAGGGCGCGCCGGTAGACGAAATATCCGCCGATCTCGACCGGCCGCCCGAGCAGGTCCTTTTCGGGAGCGCTCCACTCGAGGCAGATGCGGCCCTCTTCGGCCGCGACCTCCCCGATGACCGGGGCGTCGGGTGGCACCTCGGGCGCGATCGTCGCGATGTTGGAGAGGGGACTCCTCTCGCCGTTGCCGCGCACCGAAACGACGGCGTAGGCGAGGGTGGGAACGGCGCCCTTCTCGAGCAGGGGCATGAGCGGATCGCTGAAAACGACACTCGCCCCGCGCGAGTACTGGCCGAGCGAGGCGGCGGGCAGGCTCGCGACCGACCGGGACTCGCGGTAGAAATTGTCCTCGGCCTGGCGCGCGGCCTGCGCCGCCCGGCGGGCGCCTGCGGCCGGCGCCTCGTCGGCGGAGGTCCCTCCCGAGGGGCGGCCGGCGGGCGCCGTCAGCGCCGAGGTTGCCCCCACGACCCGGTACACGTCGATCGAGGCGAGGTCCGTCAGCGGCGCTCCCGTGAGCAACCGGTCCGGGTAGGAGAAGGTCAGGATCGCCTGCGCGCCCTCCTGCTCGACCGCAAGGTCGCTCACGGCGCGCGGCCCGCGCGGCAAGGGAGGCGTCGGATCGCCCTTCTTTCCGCAGCCCGAACTCGCCAGGAGCGCCGTGACCAGAACGGCCAGGACGCGGCGCGCATCCCGCATCCCGGATCCCGCATCCCGGATCAAAGCACGTAGCGCGACAGGTCCTCGTTCTTCACGAGATCCGACAGCGCCGAGCGCACGTCTTCGACCTCGATCGCGATCTTCCGTCCGGCGTTCTCGGGGCCCGCGTAGGAGATCTCCTCGAGCAGGCGCTCCAGGATCGTGTGGAGGCGGCGCGCGCCGATGTTCTCGAGGGCCCGGTTGACGCGCTCGGCATCCCGGGCGATCTCGCGGATGGCCTCTTCGGAGAAGGAGAGGTCCACCTCCTCCGCTCCGAGGAGCGCCCTGTACTGCTTCAAGAGCGCGTTCTCCGGCTCCGTCAGGATGCGGACGAAATCCTCCTCGGTCAACGAATCGAGCTCCACACGGATCGGAAAACGGCCCTGCAGCTCCGGGATCAGATCCGAGGGCTTGGAGACGTGGAACGCGCCGGCCGCGATGAAGAGCACGTGGTCGGTCTTGACGAACCCGTATTTGGTGTTGACGGAGGTGCCCTCGACGATCGGCAGCAGGTCCCGCTGCACGCCTTCGCGAGAGACATCGGGGCCGCGGCCCGACTCGCGCCCGGCGACCTTGTCGATCTCGTCTAGGAACACGATGCCGGAGGACTGCGCCCGCTCGACGGCCTCCCGGGCGACCTGGCCCGGATCGATCAACCGGCCCTCCTCCTCGGCCTGGAGGATTTCGCGTGCTTCCGAGACGGTCGTCTTGCGCCGCTTTTTCTTTCCGCCGAAGAGGCCCGGCAGCATCTCCTTGACGTTGATGTCCATCTCCTCGACGCCCTGGTTGGTCACGATTTCGAAGGACGGAAACGTCTTGTCCGCCACTTCGACGTCGACCATGCGATCCTCGAGCTGCCCCTCGCGCAGCATCGTCCGCAGCTTCGTGCGCGTCTCCTCCCCTTCCCGATCGGGAAGCCCCGGCAGCAGCAGGTCGACGAGCCGTTGCTCGGTGCGCGTCCGGGCGCGATCCCGGATTTCGAGGGTCTTCTCGTCGCGCACCATCTGGACCGCGACTTCCGTCAGGTCCCGCACGATCGACTCGACGTCCCGGCCGACATACCCGACCTCGGTGAACTTGGACGCCTCGACCTTGAGAAAGGGAGCGGCCGCCAGGCGCGCCAGCCGCCGCGCGATCTCGGTCTTTCCGACCCCCGTCGGGCCGATCATCAGGATGTTCTTGGGCAGGATCTCCCGAGCCATTTCCGGATCGAGCTGCTGCCGACGCCAGCGATTGCGCAACGCGACCGCGACGGCCTTCTTGGCTTTCTTCTGGCCGACGATGAACTTGTCCAGCTCCGCGACGATCTCGCGCGGCGTCTGCGAGGCGGGAGCCCTGCGGGTCTCCTCCGCGAGCTTTTCTCCGGGCATCAGGAAGACCATGGGAAAGTCTCGATCACTCCTCTCATAGCTCCTCCAGAGTGACCCGGTCGTTGGTGTAGATATCGATTCCGGCCGCGATCAGGAGCGCCTCCCGGGCGATCTCGGATGCCGGGAGGTCCTGCCGGTGCCGGAGCAGGGCCCGCGCGGCCGCAAGCGCGTAGGGTCCCCCGGAGCCGACGGCGAGAACGCCCTCCTCCGGCGAGATCAGGTCGCCCGTTCCGGAGATCAAGAGCGAGGTGGTCTTGTCCGCGACGATCAGGAGCGCCTCGAGCTGGCGAAGCATCTTGTCCGTGCGCCAATCCTTGGCGAGCTCGATCGCCGAGCGCTCGAGGTTGCCGCGGTGCTCCTCGAGCTTCGACTCGAAACGCGAAAAGAGCGCGAACGCATCGGCGGAAGAGCCTGCAAAGCCCGCGATGACGTCACCCCCCTTCAGCCTTCGGATCTTGGCGGCGGTCTGCTTCATGACCGTTGTGCCGACCGTGACCTGGCCGTCGGAGGCCATCGCCACGCGGCCGTTGTGCCGCACGCAAATGACGGTCGTCGATCGCCAGAGGGCCTTCTTCGTCATCGAGGGGACATTATCCCAGTCACCGCGGCGCCTCGGCCCGGGAAAGGGCCCGAATCCCGGCTTCCACGACGTCTTCTTCCGCGCCTGCCGGACCCGGGCGGTCGGCGACCCTCACGTCGGGAGCTACGCCTCGGCCCTCGTAGGATCTGCCCTTGAGGTCGCGGATCGCGCGCCGGGAGATCCAGAGTGTGGAGCCGTCGGAGAGCTTCTCCGTCGCGGCTCCCCCCGAGAGCATGCCGGCCGTCTCCTCCCCGACGATGGGGCCGATCGCGTGCGCGCGGAACTTGAGCGCCAGGGCCTCGCCGGCGCTCGCGGTGCCGGCGTTGACCAGCAGCACCGCGGGAAGCTTTCTGTACTCGGGGGGAACGATCCGGGACCCCCCGCGCGTGATCTCGCGGTAGTCGCCCGCGCTCCATTGTCCGCGCAGAAACGTCGTCAGAATGTTGGGGTCGTAGCCGCCGCTGCTGCCGCGCACATCCACGAGCACGCCCTCGATTTTTCCCCAATCCTTCAACTCCGGCCGCGCGCGTGCGGCTTCCTCGCGGTCGAGCAGCAGGTCGACGACCGCGAGCGCCGTGTCGGCGGAGAAGCCCCAGAGGCGCAGGTAACCGTACTTCCTTCCGTCCCGCTCGATGACGCGGGCGCTCTGCCACACGAGCGCGTCGCCCGGCTCTTCGGGATCGCGCCGCAGTGCGGCCGTCTGCGGCGAGCTGGAACCGGCTGGTTTCCAGGTCACAGCGACGGCCGAGCCGGCCGGGCCTTCGAAGACGAAGAAGAGCTCGCGAAAGTTCACGCGCTCGGGCCCGTACGCGCGCCCGGTGACCGACAGCACCCTGTCGCCAACCCGCATGCCGGCCCGCTCGGCCGCATGCCCGGGGAGGACCCCCTTGACGGCGTACCCCTCCCCGTCGCGACCGATGCGCAGTCCCGCCGTCGCCCAACGCCTCTCCGGGAAGCCGGCGGGCATTCGGAAGGTGTGGGAGTCCGAAAGGGTCGCGAGGAGCCGGTCGTATGCGGCGTCCCGGTCGGAGGGCGTTGCCGCGGCCGAGAGCTCTCGCGCCGCGCGGTTGACTGCCGCGTCCCAATCGGCGCCGTTCAATTTCGGATCCCAGAACTGCTCGCGGACGATTCGGTCGATCTCGACCAGGACGGGCGGCAACGGAGCGGGCTCGGGCCCGGCGGGACTCGGGGGTCGAAGAGCCAGAAGAATCGCGAGAGCGGCCGCCGTCACGCGCGCCTCACGCCTTGGGGTGGGCGTTGCGGTACACCTCGAGCAGTCGCGCCGCGTCCAGATGCGTGTACCTCTGGGTCGTCGAGAGCGAGGCGTGGCCGAGCAGTTCCTGGATCGAGCGCAGGTCCGCACCGGCCTGCAGCAGGTGTGTCGCGAAGGTGTGGCGCAACGCGTGCGGAGAGATGTCCAGCGGAAGGCCTGCGGCGGCCAGACGCCGTTTCAAGAGACGCGCCATCGAGCGCGTCGTCAGGCGGCCGCCGCGGCGATTCACGAAGAGCGGCTCGGCGCCTTCCTCCTGCCCCGCGGCCGAACGCCGCAGCGCCGCGCGCACCGGAAGATAGGCGGTGAGCGCGTCCTGAGCCTCCTCTCCGAAGGGCACGATGCGCTCCTTGTCGCCCTTGCCGAGCACCCGCGCGAGGCGCGAAGCGAGGTCCACGTCCTCCAGATCCAAACCCGCGGCCTCCGACACCCGCAGTCCCGAGCCGTAGAGGAGCTCGAAGAGCGCCCGCTCGCGTTCGGGGACCGCCTCTTCCTGGGAGACGGCGAGCAGGCTCTCCGTATCGGCGAGCGTCATGGCCCGGGGCAGCGCGCGCGGCGCCCGCGGCGAGACGACCGCTTTTGCCGGATTCTTCTCCAGAAGACCTTCCCGGCACGCCCAGCGGAAGAAGGAGCGCAGCGTCGAGAGGTGCCGGGCGATCGAACGGTTCTTCAGTCCCGCGCGATGGAGGGCCGCCAGATACGAGCGCACGGCGAGCGAGTCCACGCGCGCAAGGCCCGCTTTGCGCGCCGGCTGCTCGCCGAACTCGCGCTCCCAGAATCGCGTGAAGCGGGCGAGATCGTTCCGGTAGGCCAGAATCGTGCGCGGCGAAAAACGGCGCTCGTCGGCGAGGTACGCCTCGAAGCTCTCGATGGCGCCGGAGAGCGTGGCCACTGGGACAGAAGTGTAACCCCCGGATTCGGGCCGGCCTAGAATGGCGTTCCCGTGGAGCTGAAGCCGTTTCGGTCCCTGCGCTACTCGCCCCGGGTTCTCTTCGAGCGCGGACTCTCGGCGCTGATCGCTCCGCCGGCGGGCCGCCCGCGCCCGGCCGCCCCCGCCGCCGAGAACATCGCACGCGTCGTGCCTGCAGGTGCGGGTGAGGATTCGTCGAACGCCGACCTCCTCCAGGAATGGCGGAAGGCGGGGATTCTTCTGCCCGAGCGCCGGCCGGGTCTCTGGCTCTACCGGCAGACGATTGACCGCGAGCCCGAGCCCGCTTCGGTGTCGATGCTCGTGGGGATCGTGCGCCTGGAGCCGGCCACCGGCGGGGAGGGTCCCGCGGAACCCGACCCCCGCAGCCCCGGGGAGCGGGTCGCGTTGCGCCGCCGGCTGCGCGCCGACTTCGAGCCCTGCCTTCTCTCCACCCGGGCGCCCCTTTCCGGCGCCCTCTCGACGACCCGCGGGCCGGACCTCTCCGCGCGGGGCAGCTCCGGCGCGCGGCACGATGCCTACCGCATCCACGACTACGCGCAGCACGTGGAGCTCCAGGGACTGGTCAAGGGATCGCCGGTCGTCATCGTCGCGGGCCGTCCTCTCTGGGAAGCCGCCCGCGCGTTCGAGGCGGACCCGGCTTCGGAGAAGCTGCCGGGCGCCAGATACAAGCTCTGCGCGCTCGTCGAGGAGGCTGCCCTGGAGGCTCTGCGGATCCCGAGACTCGACGTGGCGCTCGGTTTCTTCGGTGTCTCACTCGAAGACCCGGTGTACTAGGCGCTCCGTTTCTTCGGAGTCTCGCTCCAAGACCCGGTGTATTAGGCGGGCCGGAGACCTAGGGAAATTCCCTCTCCCCACACTGGGGGGAGAGGGCAGGGTGAGGGGGGTGTCGACTGACCTGAAGGGTCCCCTCACCCCAACCCTCTCCCGCCGGGAGAGGGGGCCGTGACGGCCGCTTCTCGCGGCAGGTCACTTCTTGTTCAGAAACCCCCGCACGTCGTTCTTCACGAGGCTCTCGATCTGCTCCGGCGTGAGCTTCTTGCCGAAGGCCGGCATGTCCATGCCGCCCTTGGTCACGATCTTGATCAGCTCCTTGTCCGATTCGTGCTGCTGAAACTCGACATCGGTGAAGTTCTGCGCCTTCAATTGCTTGCCCTTCGGGGTCTGGGCCTTGCCGTCCTCGCCATGGCACTTGGCGCAGTACTGCAGAAACAGCTCCGACGGATGCGGCTCGGCGGCGAAGAGGCCGATTCCCAGCCCCGCGATCGCTGCGAAAACGAGTCCTCCGAGGATCCGAGTCTTCCTCATCCCTTCCTCGCTTTCTCCATGTCTCGAAGAATGTGCTCCGGCTCCCAGCCTTCGCCGTAGTAGATGGCGGAGAGTCTTCCCTTCGGGTCGAGCACGGCGACGGCCTGCGTGTGCACGACCTGGCCCTTGTCCGGGTAGTACAGAACGCCGAACCGCTCGGCCACGTCGGCGACCGCCCGCGGGTCGCCCGTCAGGAACCGCCACCGCTTCGGGTCCGCACCGGCTCCCTTCGCGTACTCCGCCAGAACCTTCGGCGTGTCGTGTTCGGGATCGACGGTGATCGTCAGGAGCTCGCCGAAACCCTTCTCCTTGAGCATCGCGTCGAGCTTCGAAAACTTGGCCGTCGTCAGGGGGCAGGCCGTCGCGACCGGACAACGCGTGTAGAGAAAGGTCACGGCGACCGGCTGGCCCGCAAACTGCGACAGCCGCACGGCGGCGCCGGTCTGGTCGGTGAGCGTGAAGTCGGGCATCGCGTCGCCGATCGCAACCCCGCGATTGGGCCGCGGCGTGACGACTTCGCTCGCGGAAGGCGTGCCGGAGGACGGCCCGGGCGTCGAGGCCGGCCCGCCGGGGGAGATTCCTTCGAGCCAGAAGCGGTCGCCGTCCCTGACGAGGGTCGCCGAGATCCGGTCGCCGACGCGCAGAGTCGAAAGAAGGGGGCCCTCCGCCCGCACGGGAAACGGCATGGTCATTCCGTCCATCAGCCCCTCGACCGGCCCGTGCTCGAGCGTGATCTCCGATTTGGAGGCGTCGATGGCCCGCACGACACCGGCGATCGGATACCGCTTCGCGGACCCGGAGGCAGTCGCCTCGGGTTGCGGGGAGCGCCCGCAGGCAACAACCGAAGCGACGAGAAGCAGAAGAGTCGAGGCCTTCGAGCGGAACGTCATTCGAGACTCATCAATGGCACAAGGAGGCTCTCCTATTCCGGGATTTAAGGCTTCCCGAACGTCAACGCGGGGAAGGAGCCGCTTCCAGAAACCGGGCGAGCCTGCCCCGATCCACGTTGCCGCCGGAGAGGATGACCCCCACGCGCTTTCCCGAGAAGTCCACCCTGCGGTTCCAGACCGCCGCCGCGCCGACCACGCCGGAGGGCTCGACGAGGACCTTCATCCGCTCGAGCATCCAGACGAGCGCGTCGATCATCTCGGCGTCCGAGACGAGCAGGATGTCCCGCACCGTCTCCTGGATGATCGGGAACGTCCGCTCGCCCGGGCACGGCACCTGCAGGCCATCGGCGATCGTCTTGGGCACAGGGATTTCGACGCGCTCCCCCTTTCGCAGCGACTGCCGGACGTCGTCGGCCGTCTCAGGCTCCACACCATAGACCTCGATCGACGGCCGCAGGTGCTTTGCTGCGGAGGCGCACCCGGCGATCAGGCCCCCTCCCGAGACCGGCACGAGCAGGACGTCGAGGTCCTGCACGATCTCCAGAAGCTCCGCGGCCGCGGTTGCCTGTCCGGCCATGATGAGGGGGTCATCGAAGGGTGGCACCAGCACGGCGCCCCGCTCGCGCACGAGCCGCTCTCCGATCTCATCCCGCTTCTCGGCATAGCGATCGTAGAGAACGATCTCGGCGCCGTACCCGCGGGTGGCGGCGAGCTTCGAGGCCGGAGCGTCCTTCGGCATGACGAGTGTCGCCTTGAGGCCGAGCAGCTTCGACACGAGCGCCACGGCCTGAGCATGGTTGCCCGAGGAGTAGGCCACGACTTCCGTGAAGGGGCGCCGCTCGAGCTCCGCCTTCACTTTGTTGTAGGCGCCGCGGAACTTGAAGGCCCCGGCGCGCTGGAGGTTCTCCGCCTTGAAAAACACCGAGGCGCCGCAGGCCTCGTCGAATTGACGTGAGGAGAGGACCGGTGTGCGGTGCGCCACGCCGGCCAGGCGACGCCGTGCGGCCTCGATCTCGGAAAGAGGGATCACCCGGCCACCGCGGCCGCCTCGACCGACTCGCGCCAATCGCGGATCGCCGCGAGCGCCCGGTCGACCATCATTCGCCGCCGCCGCTCCTTGTCGCGGATGGGCGAGTGGGAGGTGTCCTCGATCAGACCGAAGGTCACGTTCATCGGCTCGAACCTCTCGGAGGCCGGACGCTGCGAGCAGTGCCGGGCGAGCGATCCGATCGCCGTCTCGTAGGGAACCGGCAAGGGCTCGCGGCCATCGATCTGTTGCGCGATCGAGAGTCCCACGGAGAGCCCGGTCGCCGCGCTCTCGACGTACCCCTCGACCCCCGTGATCTGCCCGGCGAAGAAGATGCGCGGCTCCCGGCGCATCCGAAAGAGGCGGTCCAGATGCGCCGGCGCGTGGATGTACGTGTTTCGGTGGAGCATCCCGAACCGCACGAAGACGGCCTTCTCCAGGCCCGGGATCTTCCGAAAGACGCGTTGCTGCTCCGGGACCTTCAACTTCGTCTGAAAGCCGACGAGGTTGAAGTGCTCCCGCGCGAGGTCGTCCTGCCGCAACTGCACGACGGCGTGCGGGATTCTTCCCGTCGAGGGATCCGGCAGCCCCATCGGCTTCATCGGCCCGTGCCGCAGGGTCTCTCTCCCCCGCTCCGCCATCACCTCGATCGGCAGGCAGCCCTCGAAGTAGATGCCCTTCTCGAATTCCTTGACGGGCACGGTTTCGGCTGAAAGCAGGTCCGAGATGAACTCTTCGTACTGCTCCCGCGTCAAGGGCGCGTTCCAGTAGTCGGCGCCCTGACCCTTTCTGTAGCGCGAGAGCGCGTACATCTTCGCAAAATCGAGCGAAGAGGCGGTCACGATCGGCGCGATCGAGTCGTAGAAGTAGAGATCGGAGGTGCCGAGAAGCTCCCCGATGGCGCGGTCGAGAGCCGGCGAGGTCAGCGGCCCCGTCGCGATCACGACGATCCCTTCCGGCGGAATCCCGCGGACCTCCTCGCGCACGAGCGTGATCTCCGGCCGGCCCGCCAGGGCTTCGGTCACGAGGCCGGCAAAAACGTCGCGGTCCAGGGCGAGCGCGTCTCCGGCCGGAACCGCCGCCTGCCGCGCGCAACGGATGACGAGCGAGTCGAGCGCCTCCATCTCGCGCTTGAGCAAGCCGACTGCGTTGAACGGGTTGTCCGAGCGGAAGGAGTTCGAGCAGACGAGCTCCGCACACCGGTCGGTGCGGTGCGCCGCGGTCGACACGGCCGGGCGCATCTCGTAGAGCCGCACCCGGTGCCCGCGCCGCGCGAGCTGCCAGGCGCACTCCGACCCAGCGAGCCCCGCGCCGATGACGTGAACGGCTTCGCGCACGCTTGGATTCTATCCGCGGCGAACCCCGCTGGCCGAGCTATATCAATGTTGATATAGTTCGGCGCTCGTTCAGGGCGCCGTCAGCCGGAACGTCGCGGAGAGCCTCGAGAGCTTCGGGGAGTCCTGGCTCTCGACGGTGACCTGGATCTCGCGGGGTGTCGCGAGGAGCTCGGGCGGCAACGTCGCCGTCAAGAGACGGCTGCTGCCGAAGGTCGTGCCGAGGGCATGGCCGTCCCAGAAGATCACATCGGTCGAGGTAAAGCCCGTTCCCAGGACGGCGAGCGCGGCCCTTCCATTCGGCTGCCGCTGGAACACCTCGCCGGCCCGAGCCTCCGATGGAATCAGGGCGAGCAGGGATCGCTCGGCGGCCGGACGCGCACGCAGGATCCTGCCTGGGGCGATCACCGGGTTGCGCTCTTCGCGCCGCGAGCACGCGGCGGCAGCCAGCATCAGGATCGCCGCGGCGACGAGGCTAGGGCGCGCTGCCATAGAGAATCCGGACCTGGCCATCGTTCAGCGGAGGCTCGCCCGCGGCCGGGGCAGCCGCGGCCGCCGGCAGACTCGGCGGAAGCTCGGGCGAGCCGCGCAGGTACCCGAGCGCCAGCAGGCGCGTGACGACCTCGTTGGGCAGAGGCGTCGCGTCCGTCGAGAAGCGCAGCGAGGGCGGCGTGGTGAAGACGGTCAGGGCCTCGGGGAGAGGGCTGCCGGACGGCCAGCCGAGCGTATTCCAGGCGCGGCTTGCGCCGCGAGCCGGGACTCCCGCCACCGTCACGGGAAGGTCGGGGCCTTCCAGATCGATCTCGGCGGCACGCGCCCCCCCTGGCGGCTCGAACGCAAGCCAGACCGGTGCGACGCCCGTGGAGAAGCGGACGCGTGTCGAAGCACCCTCCTGCTCGAGATGCACCTCGCGCCCGGCGAGTCCGAAGGTTCGCAACGCCGGCGGCCCGCCCCGGGTCCGCACACGCACAACCATCGGTTGACCGGCCATTCCCGCCTCCCGCGCGGGAACGCGCAACACGAAGGAGTCCGGAAAGGCCTGCGCAAGATAGCGGTCCGTCCGCTCCGCCATCGCACGTCCCCAGGCCGACGCGCACCCGGAGGGCCGGATCTCGCGCGGATCGCTTGCGAGATCCAAGCACTCCTGCGGGGGCAGCACCCGGTAGGTGCTCTTGCCGAACCAGGCCTCCTGGAGAACGCCGACGCGGCGGATGATCTTGTGAGACCCCACCCGAACCGCCACCGCATCGAGCGGCGGTGCCTCGGTGGCGAGCGTTCGCTCCGCCGGCGGCTCGCCGGAGAGGAGCGACTGACCCTCGAAGGAGGCGGGCGCCGGAACGCCGACGGCGTCGGAGAGCGTCGGCGCGACGTCCAGCAGAGAAGCGACGTGGCGAAGCACGCCTCGGGCGCCGGGCTTCCAGGGGATCCGGATCTCGAGCGGGACCGCGAGTTCCTCCTCGTAGAGATAGGGATTCCCGTGCGTCCAACCGAGACACTCGCCCTTCCACTGGTGGCTGCAGAGGGCCTCGCCGTGATCCGACGTGAAGACGATCGCGGTGCGGGAAAGCCGTCCCGACCGCTGCAGACCATCGAGCAGGGCGCCGAACGCGTTGTCGACGCAGCGCAGCGCGG
This sequence comes from uncultured Acidobacteriota bacterium, assembly GCA_963801275.1. Classification (GTDB taxonomy): domain Bacteria; phylum Acidobacteriota; class Thermoanaerobaculia; order UBA5066; family Gp7-AA6; genus DATBFU01. The sequence continues at coordinate 2,376,465 of CAWDEF010000001.1, forward strand.
CGTCGTACCGGGCGCGGATCCATGAGGGGAATCGTGGATCGCTGCCGCGCGTCGAGGCGAGCTCGCCGGCGCTCGCCGGCCAGTTGGGACCGAGCGCGGCCAGGTCCCCGAACATCTGCTTCGCGACGCTCTCCTCCGGCGCGTAGTCGTGCACCTGGTAGGTGTGCAGAAAGAGGAAGACCGGCTCCTCCCGATGCTCGTCGAGCATTGCGAGCGCCTTCGCGACGGCCTCGGACGCCGGCTTCTCGAGGACCGTGTACCGGTCGAAGCCGCGCGCGAACCCGAAGGCCGGATCCACGAAGCCTCCCCCGGTCACCGCGAGCGTGCGGTAGCCCGCGCGCGCGACGGTCGCGGCGAGCGTTTCGACGCCCTCGGGCAGCATCCGGCCGAAGCGTCCCACGCCATGGTGCGCGACCGACTGCGAAAGGAAGAGCGACGCGTGCGAGGGCAGCGTCCAGTTGGCGCCCGGCAGGCACGTCTGCGCGCGAAGCCACCCCGCGAAGTACCGGTCGAGATTCGGCGTCGTCGAGAGGGAGTATCCGTAACCCGAAACATGGTCGGCGCGAAGCGTGTCGACCAGAAAGACCACGATCGTTCTCGGTGGATTTCGGTGTTCGAAAAGTAGGGACGGCTCGGTCAGGAAGACGGAGCGGGTCGCCGCGGCTTTCGGATCCCGGTACGTCAGCGTGAGGCGCGCCGCGGCGGGCATCCCTGGCAACTCGACCGACCAGCGATTCCAGCGCGCCGCGTCGGAGGAAAGCCGCACCGACGACTTCCACGAGAGGGCCCGGCCGCCGCCGGAGGAGACGGCGAGCTCGAGCCAGCCGGGAGGGTCCCCCGCCAGGCTGCTGTCGTAACCGCCCTCCAGCCGGCGGGCCGGGCCTGCCGGAAGGTCCCACTCGACCGCATCCCCCGGCGAGAGCCAGGCGCCGGGCCGCGTTTCCGCCGCCCTGGCCACCCACTCGGTCCGTGGCAGCGGCAGCCGGACGGGCTGCTTCGACCCCTCGCGACAGGCGCCCGCACCGGCTCCCAGCAGCAGCAGAAGGGCCGCGCGGCACGGGCGCCGCAAGAGCCTGCCGCGCGCAGAATCCCTCACGCGCGCGCCTTGCGCCGAGAGACCGGGACCACGAAGCGGATCGACGTCAGACGCGGCGAGAAAGCGGCAATCTTGTTGTCGACGAGGCCGCCGTCGAGCCCCGCCCGCTGGATATCCGACCAAGCGAAGGGAAACGAGAGCTCGCCGGCAAAGGGCTTCTTCGGAAAGACGACCCAGAGCGAGCCGGCGGACTCGAGCCGGCCTGCGAGGTCGCGGAAGAAGACCGGCAGCGAGCCGTCCGCCGGGACTTCCGCCATCAGCCAGGGGTGTCGCCCGCCGGGGAAATCCTCGACCCACTCGACCAGGGGTCCGAACACCCTCCGGACGGTCTGCCGAAACTCCGGCGAATGCCCGCGGGCGAAGGCGGCCTCACCGCCCGGCAGCGAGAACTTCGCCCAGGGGGTCGCCACCTTCAGCAAACCCCTCGCCCGATCACCATCCTCCCCCTCCGCCGCCTCCGGAGCTTCCGCCGCTCCCTCCCCCGCCTCCGCTCGAGGAGGGCGCGGAGACGCCTGCCGCCAATCCCGATGCGGCTGCCGCCCAGGTGGCGGAGGCTCCCGCGCCGCCGAAGGTACCGCCGCCTCCGGTCCAGGAGCTCGAGGAACCCGAGGAGGAGCCCGAAGACGAGGAGGACGACGGGGAGCTCGAGCCCATCGCGCCTGCGGCCCGTGCGCCGCCGTGCGCGCGGAACCAGTGGTCGGCCTGGCCGCTCAGGCCGAAGGCGACGATCCACGGAAACCACGCGTCCTGCAGCCGCGGCTCCGGCCGCGAGAGCTCCCGGGCGAAGAACGCGCGCGCCGACGCGAGCGTCTTGCGGCGGGCGATCCGCTTCGGGCCGTCCCTGGTCGCAGCGAGCCGGAACACTCCGAAGAGAACGCCGAGGCGCATCAGGAAGACGCTCACGACCAGATAGGGACTCGCCGGCTCAGGCGACCGGTATCCCCAGAGGGCGAGCAGAACGATCAGGACCGGAAGCCACAGGAAGCCGATCGCAGCGGCTTCGGAACGGTCCGACCGCCGGCCGACGGCGTAGGCGCATGCGGAGCCGATGCCCCAGAGCACGAGGTACGCGATGCCGCGCCCGATCGCGGCGCCGGGAGACTCTCCCCCAAGAAGAACCGAGAGCACGAGCGCCGCGATGCCGCAGAGAAAGAGCACCGGTGCCGGCCAGGGGGACGGCCGCGCGGAGGCGTCCTGGAAATCCGGATGCCGGGCGAGCTTCTGCTCGAGCCCCGTCTTGATCTTCGAGGCGGGATCGAACCCGCTCGAACGGTAGTGCTGCCGGATCGCGTCGGTGTCCGTTTCCGTCCGGTTTCCGAAGAAGAGCGCCGAGAGAAGCTCGTCCTCATAGCCGTGGAGGCTCGAGCGCGGAACGAGCAGGCACATCGAGAGCTTCTTTCCGTCGGTCTCGGTCGCGATCTTCTTCTCGGCGGAGAGGCGCGCGAGGACCGCCGTCACCTCGGGCGCGCCGATCTTGTCATCCCAGAGCGCTCCCGCTTCCTCGGGTGACAGGTTGAAGAGGTTTGCCTCGAGCCAGCGCCCGTCGATCGCGTCCGCGGGCGCAAGCGCGGCGAACCGGCCGAGCGCCTTTTCGCGCGACCGCCACCGCAACCACAGCGCGACCGCCGCCGCGAAGAGCCCCGCGAGCAGAGTTCCTCGCAGCGCGGCGCCGGCGACGCGGCGGGCCCCGGCGGGCCGGCCGGTGCCGGCGTAGGAGAGCGGCACGCGCAGCACGAATCCCTCCCCCGGCTTCAGGTCCGCGCGCGAATAGGAGGACGGGAGGTTCCGGACAGGCCGCCAGGCCGGGTCGAGCGACAGCTCGAGCGTGAACTTCTCGACCGGTCCCGTCCGGTCGGGAAAAAGAAAATCGTGGTCGAGCAGGTACCCGTCTCCCCGGGCGAGCAGGGTGCCGGACAGCGTGTAGGCGAGCTCGTAGACGATCTCGGTGTGATCGAAAGACGGGTCGCTCGGCAGGCGGCTACGCCAGCGCAGGGTGTGCGCGTCCTTCCACGCGTAGCGATCGACGGCGGAGAGATCTCCCTCCGAGAGGCGGACCTGCGAGCCGTCCGGCGCGATCCGCGTGATCGACTCGAAGGAGAGTTTCTGCCCGGGCCCGATGCGAAAGATGCGCTCGCCGCCGTTCCAGTCACCCGAAAAGAGCATCGTCTGCCGCTCGACGACGTGCAGGGCTCCGGCCTCGTCCAAGTGGGCGCGCACGTCGACCGCCCGCCAGGAAAGCTCCCGCGCCGGAACCGGCCGCGCCGCCGCAAGAACGAAAACGAGCGCAATGGCCCGGACCCGGATTCTCCAGAACATCGGCGCCTCCTCCCGCATCGTACCCGAGCCCGACCCCTCCGGAGCGAGGCTGGGCTAGACTGACGGGCTCCGATGAGCCGCGACAAAAACGGCCTGCGCCTGCGCTCGCTCAAGTTCGCCTTCGAGCTGACTTCCCGCTGCAACCTGCGCTGCGGGATGTGCCCGATGGATGACCTGACACGGCCCTACGAGGACGCGCCGTGGGATCTGGTCGAAGACGTCGCGCGACAGATGCGGGATCTCGAGCTGCCGATGCGGTACCTGCACGAGATGGGCGAGCCCCTGATGTACAAGCGGCTACCCGAGGCCATCGACCTCTTCCCGGGCGTGTGTGTCTCGACCAACGCGACGCTGCTCTTCGAGAAGCTCTCGCGCGACCTGCTTTCGACCTCGCTCTCTCGCATCCGTCTCTGCATCGATACGTTGAAGCCCGAGGTCTACCCGATCGTTCGCAAGGGCGGGCGTTTCGAGGTCGTGGCCGAGAACATCCGGCGCTTTCTCGAGTTGTCCAAGGGCAAGAAGATCGCCGTCGAGATCCAGCGGATGGCGACGACTCTGACCCACGAGGAGACGATCAAGGACTTCCGCGAGTTCTTCCATCTCGACCGCTACTCGCAGGCGACCGTCATCCAGAAGACCTGCGAGGGCCTGGACACCTCGGAGGTCACGGAGCTCCACCAGGCCTACTACGGCTGCTTCCAGGGCACTCCCTACCAGTGGTTCGTGATCCTCTGCAACGGCGACGTCACGCACTGCTGCTACGACTACGACGGGACGCAGAAGCTCGGAAACCTGCGCGAGGAGAAGATCACGGAGATCGCGCGGTCGCCGTTTCTGGCCACCATCGACGACGCTTTCCGGCGGCACGATTTTTCGAGGCTCCCCCGCTGCGCCGAGTGTTTCAAGAACCCGGCGGCCAAACCCCCGCTCTCCGAGCGCGTCTGGCGCTACGCGCAGCTCTTCCCCTTCAAGCTTCCTTTCCGCCGCCTCTTGAACGTCCCTCCCGGCGAGGGCTAGACCTCCCCAACCCGCGGCCGCTCCGATGACCAAGAGCAGCTCCCCGAACCGGGACGTCTACGATCCCGCCTACTACGCGCAGATGTACCGGTACCACTGGTTCACCTGCCCGGGGCGCAAGTGGAAGGAGCGCGAGGAGAACCTGATCGATCTCGTCCGGCCCGCTGGCACGGAGACCCTGCTCGAGCTCGGCAGCGCACGCGGCGATACCACGTTCTTCTTTGCGCCGCGGGTCAAGCGCGTCATCGGCCTCGACGGCGAGCCGCTCGCGATCGACCTTGCGCGCCGGCGCGCGCAGGAGCTCGGCCTCGGCAACGTCGAGTTCGTGCTGGCCGACGCCGCGGCGTTTCCGCAGATTCCGGACGCCTCGATCGACGTCGCCACGGCCTTCGACTTTCTGGAGCACGTGACCGATCGGACGCTCGAACGGATGCTCGCGGAGGTGCGTCGGGTCTTGAAGCCCGCCGGCCGCTTCGTTGCCTACACGCCCAACCGCGAGCACATCGTCGAGCGGCTGAAAGCGCGCAACGTCATCCTCAAGCAGCAGCCCGACCACATCGCTGTGCGCACGCCGGGCCGGATCCTGGATTTTCTGGAAAGAGCGGGGTTCCGAATCGAAAGGATCTTCTACCCCGCCTCGCCGTATCCCCTTTACCGGTACCTGGATCTGGCGCTGAAGGGTCTGCCCTTCCTGGGCCGTCCGTTCCGGTTCCGCATCTGCCTCTCGGCCGTCGCTTCGGCTCGCTCGGAAGCTGCCGGCCGGCCTTAGGTAACGCCAGCCTCGGCTGTCGCCGGGGCGACGGCTGGAGAAGGAGTCGCGCTCGCCAAGAAAGAGGGAACGATCGTTCGCGACGTCGCCTGATTTTCTCTGTTCCTGGAAAGACGCCGTCTCTGGCTGAGGAAGGAGAAACTGACGCTCGCGACGCGACCAAGTTTCGCGACCTAAGGAGCGAAACGACTCGCGTCGCGGGAGCCGGAACGAGCGAGGCGCTCAGGCCGGCGGTCGAGGCCGCATCCGGCCGAGCCGCCGGCCGGTGCGCCGTCAGGCGCAGATTCCCGGGCGAGTGAAGGCGACGGGTCAGCGCGCGGCGCGCCGACGGGACTTCTTCGGCGCCGGCGGCCCGGCTCCGGCGCCCTCGGCGGCCGCCTTGCGGGCCTTCGCCGCGCGGGGGGGCTTCGTCTCGGCCGCGGCCGAGGAGAGGAGCACTTCCTGCATCTCCGGAAGCGCCCCGGCCGGCTTCTCGAAGCCGCAGCCTCCCCTGTCGCAGGCGAAGACGTTGCCCGACTTTCGCTCGCGCAGGAGCAGGTAGGGATTCCCGCACTTCGGGCAGGCCTCCGGAATGGGCCGCGCGGAAAGCGTGAAGTCGCAGCGCGGATAGTTCACGCAGCCGTAGAACGGGCGGAACCGGCCGCGGCGCTCGGCCAGCACTCCGCCATCCTTGGGACAGCGAACGCCCGTGTCCTTGACCGGCTTGGGGGGCTTGTAGCGACACTCGGGGTAGCCGCTGCAGGCGACGTACGCGCCGTAGCGGCCGTAGCGCCGCACCAGCGGATGTCCCGACTCGGGGCACATCTGCCCCGTCGGCTCGTCGGGCTTGGCCTCGGCTTTCCCGCCCGCGATGTGGACGTTGATGACGTTGCGGCACTTGGGATATGCGCTGCAGCCGAGGAAGGTCGAGCCCGTGCGGCTCTGGCGGACCTTCATCGGCGATCCGCACTCGTCGCAGGTCGTCTTCTCCAGGTCCGACACGTCGACGGCGTCCTCTTCCGGATCCGGGATGTTCTGTGTGAAAGTGCAACCGGGGTAACCACTGCAGGCCACGAAGAGGCCGTTCTTGCCCATCCGGAGCTTGAGCTTCTTTCCGCAGCGGGGGCACTTCTCCGGCGTCTCCGGCACGACCGGAAAGGACAGCAGGTTGCGCGCCTGGCCGAGCGGAATGCCGGCCTTGCCCGAAACCATGTCCCGCAGCGCGCGGTTGCGGTCGCTCGTGAAGGTCTTGTCGAACTGGGAGAGGGCCTTGGTCCACGAAAGCTTGCCTTCCTCGACCTCGTCTAGGGCTTCTTCCATGCGTGCGGTGTAGCCGGTCTCGAAGAAGTCGTCGAAGTACGGGATCAAGAGCTCCAGCACCGTGCGCCCGAGCGCGGTCGGGATGAAGCGGCGGTCCTTCTTGTGGACGTACTCGCGCTGCTCGAGCTTGCGCAGGATTTCCGCGTACGTCGAAGGCCGGCCGATCCCGTTCTCCTCGAGAAACTTCACGAGCGAGGCCTCGTTGAACCGCGGCGGCGGCTGCGTCTGCTTTTGCTCGGGTTTGACCGCGAGCAGCTTCAAGGCCTCGCCCTCGGAGAGCGGCGGCAGCTTCGCCGAGCCTTCCGCGGCCGTCGGCTCGTCGTCTTCCTCGCCGACTTCGACGCCGTACGCCGCCAGATACCCGGCGAACTTCAGGGTCGATCCGGACGCGCGGTAGACCGCCGGCCCGGCCTCGATCTCGGCCGAGACCGTGTCGTACACCGCCGGGTTCATCTGTGACGCCACGAAGCGCTGCCAGATGAGCCGGTAAAGCTTCGCCTCCTCGGGCGCCAGGTGCGCCTCGACCTGCTCGGGCGGCAGATCCAGGTACGTCGGGCGGATCGCCTCGTGCGCGTCCTGTGTGTCGCGCTTGCTCTTGAAGTAACGCGGCGACTCCGGCAGCGATTCGCTCCCGTAACGTTTCTCGATCAGCTCCCGCACCGCCGCGAGGGCTTCGGCCGAGACGCGGGTCGAGTCCGTGCGCATGTAGGTGATCAGTCCCACGGTTCCCCTGCCGGGGACCTCGCGCCCCTCGTAGAGGCGCTGGGCGATCTGCATCGTGCGCCGCACCGCGAAGGAGTAGCGGCGCGCGGCGGCCTGCTGGAGCTGCGACGTGATGAAAGGGGGCGGGGACGCCTTGCGCCGTTCCGAGGCCTCGACCTTCGCCACGCGCCAGGACGCCTTCTCGACGGCGTCGCGGACCTTCTGCGCCTTCGCTTCGGAGTCCAGGCGCGGATCGTCGCCGTCGAACTTGAGCTTCTCGCCCTGAAAGGCCTGCAGGCGTGCCGTGAATTGCGGAGGGCTCCCCGCCTCAAGATCCGCGTCGAGCGTCCAGTATTCCACCGGGCGGAACGCCTCGATCTCGCGTTCCCGCTCGCAGATGATGCGCAGCGCCACTGTCTGAACGCGCCCGGCGGAAAGTCCCCGCCAGACCTTTTTCCAGAGCAGGTCCGAGACTTCGTAGCCGACCAGCCGGTCGATGATTCGCCGGGCCTGCTGCGCGTCGACGAGCCTGCCGTCGATCTCGCCCGCCCCCTGCATGGCCGCGAGCACGGCGGCCTTGGTGATCTCGTTGAACCTCACGCGCTTGAACGCCGTCGCCCCGGCGCCCGGCCTGAGCGCCTCCTGCAAGTGCCAGGAAATCGCTTCCCCCTCGCGGTCCGGGTCGGCGGCCAGGTAGACGGCTGCCGATTCGCGGACGGCCTTCTTCAACTCCGCGAGCGTCTTTTCCTTGCCCTTGAGAACCTCGTAGGTCGGCGCGTACGCTTTCGCCCGGTCGACCCCGAGACCCTTCTTCGGGAGATCCCGCACGTGCCCGTACGAGGCGAGCACGCGGAAGTCGCGGCCGAGGAACTTCTCGAGCGTCTTCGCCTTGGCCGGCGACTCGACGATGACCAGCGATTTCTTGGTGCGTGCCTTCATCCACCTTCCTCAGCGAGGGGTTTGCCCGCCGTTGCCGGGACCGACCCTCGGCCCCCCGGACGGCCAAGCGGCTGCCGCGGGGGCGTGGAAACTGCCACAACGGCGCGAAAAGCGCAAACCGAGGCGCTTCCTCAGCCCCAAACAAGACCGTATTCCCGCCGCGCTCACGCGCGAGGTACCAGGGCGTAGCGCCCTTCCGACTCCGCGGCGACCCCCGCCACCTCCAGCTCGAAGAGGGCCGCGAGCACGACGGCGGCCGCCATTTCGGTGCGGCGCACGAGCTCCTCGGGCGACGCATCGCCTTCGGAGCGCAGGATCTCGAAGACGCGCCGGGCGTGCTCGGAGATCTCCTCCGGCGCACGGGGCGGAGCCGCCAGCCGCGGAGCCGGTGCCTCGAGCGTCGGGAAAAGCTCCGCAAGAATGTCCTCGACCCCCCGGCAGAGGATCGCGCCGTCGCGAAGCAGCTCGTGCGCTCCGGCGGATGTTTCGGAGAAGACGCTGCCGGGCACCGCGAAGACGTCCCGCCCGAAATCGGCGGCCAGCCGCGCCGTGATGAGAGATCCCGACCGCCGCGAGGCCTCCACAACGACGACACCCGAAGAGAGGCCGGCGATGATGCGGTTGCGGACCGGAAAGTTCTGGGGCCGCGGTTCGGTCCCGGGCTCGAACTCCGAGAGCAGGAGGCCGCGCCGAGCGATTGCCTCCTTCAGGCGCACGTTCTCCCGCGGGTAGGCCACGTCGAGCCCGCAGCCCAGGACTGCGATCGTTCCTCCCGGTCCTTCGAGCGCCGCCTCGTGTGCCGCCGCGTCCACCCCCCGCGCCAGGCCCGACACGACTGCGACGCCGACCCCCGAGAGGCCTCCTCCGAGGGTCATCGCGACCTGGCGCCCGTAACGGGAAGCGCTGCGAGAGCCGACGACGGCAACCGCGGGAGCCGACAGGCGCTCGAAGTTCCCCAGGGCGAAGAGGAGAAGGGGCGGATCGGCGATCTCGGCAAGAGGCCTCGGGTACTCCTCGTCGAAGGCGGTCAGCAGCCCGACGCCGGAGCGCTCGATTTCGGCCGCCCAGCGCTCGGCCCGAGCGTCCCCGGGAGCGCGCCGGGCGGCTCGGGCGCGAGCGATCGATCCCAGCCGGCGCGCGAGGTCCTCCTCGCCGGCGGATAGCAACCCTTCGACACCGCCGAGCTCCCGGAGCACGGGCCAGAGCCGCTGGGGCGTCAGCTCCGGTTCGCGCGACCAGGCGATGGCCGCCTTCCGGTCGAGGGACTCTCTCATCGATCCCTAACCTTACATTCGGGGCCGGGGCAGACGCGCCAGGGACGGGAAGAATCGGACACGGCGGCGGCTTTCCTATAATGCGCATCGCTGGAGGTGGAGTGGACCGTCGCGCCCTGTCGGCCGCCCTCGGATTGGCCCTGGCCGTGGCCGGGGGCGGCTGCGCGTCCGGCGGCGACACCCAGATCGCTTTCGGGGCCGACGTCGCGCGTGAGGGACACTGGCGGGAGGCGGCTTTCCGTTTCGAGAAGGTGATCGCCGCCGATCCCGGCAACGCCCGGGCGCACAACGATCTTGCCGTGGCGCTGGAGGCGACGGGGGAATTTGCCCGGGCATTGGAGCAATACAAGAAGGCGCTCGAGCTCGACCCCCGGAACAACTACATCCGGCGCAACTACGCCCGGTTCGCGGAGTTCTACACGTCGTACACCCGCACGACGGGAAAAGCCTCCGGTGCGCCCTAGCCCGTCCCTCCGTTTCGCGCGCTGCCGAACCGCCGCGCGCGCTGCAGCCGTCGTTCTGATCCTGGCCTGCGGGGCGGGATGCTCCTCGGTGGCGCAGGTTCGCCTCAGACTGCCGCTCAAACCGCGTCTTCCCCTCCGAGGCAACGAGAAGATCGTGCTCGCCCCTTTTCTGATTGTCACGGAGGCCGACAAGGCCCGAGACAAGCGGCTTCAGAACGTGGATCTGCAGGCGGAGTTTCACCGCTTCCTGAAGCGCCAGATCGAGAAGAAGACGAAACTCGAGGTCGTCGAGGCCCCGGCCGACCTCAAACTGCCGACCCAGAACCTCTCGGAGCTCGGCCGCTCGACGGAGTTCTGGCGGTCCCTCGGATCGACGACGGGCGGCGAGATCCTCGTCTCCGGAAGCCTCGAATTCAAGGTCGAGGACCGTTCGGGCTACAAGACCGAGGAATACGTCTCCCCCATCAACGGACAGACCTACTACCGGCAGGTCTACGTCGAGCAGAGCGGGTTTCTGTTCGACATCGTGTTTCTCATCCTCGATGGCCGCTCGGGCGAAAAGATCCTCCAGGACGAGTTCAAGGACTTCCGCCAGTCGGGGGGCAGCAACCGCTCCGACGAGCTGCAGGGCCTCTTCGAGAACCTGTTCTCGATCGAGAACCAGATCTTGAATCTGTTCGTCTCCCGGGAGCGGGAGGCGGACCGCTACCTCTTCACGAGTTGACGGGTCGGAAGGAGGCAGGGCAATGCTGAAGCGAATCGTCCTGGCGCTCGCCCTTGCGGGAGCGGCCCTTCCCTCCGCCGGGCAGATCTACGTCAACAACCCCGACTATTCCTTCGGCGAGAACAAGATCGCCTACGACAAATTCGACTGGAGGACCTACCGCTCCACGCACTTCACGATCTACTTCTACGAAAAGGAGGCCGTCTCCCTGCAGAAGGTCGCCTCCTTCGCCGAGAGCGCCTACGACGACATCTCGCGCGAGCTCAACTTCCAGATTCCCAAGCCCATCAACCTGATCTACTACGCAACGCACTCCGACTTCGAGCAGACCAACACCCTTCTGAACTTCATCCCCGAGGGGGTCGGTGCCTTCGCGCTTCCGACCCGAAACCGGATGGTGCTTCCCGTCGACCTTCCGGACCAGAAGCTTCAGCAACTGGTCGCGCACGAGCTGACGCACGTCTTCCAGTTCGAGATCCTGTTCAACGGCAACTTCCTGCGTGCGATGACGACCAACGCGCCGCAGTGGTTTCTGGAGGGCATGGCGTCCTACTTCGGAAAGGACGAGGACGCCAAGGACCAGATGGTTCTGCGGGACGCCGTGCTCTCGGACCGTGTCCCGGAGATCAGCAAGCGGGGCATCTACGGGTTCTTCGCCTACCGGTTCGGACATGCCGTCTTCGACTTCATTTCGGCCGAATGGGGCAAGGACGCGGTGCGAGACTTCCTCTTCGAGTACCGCAACCAGATCGGGCCGAGCGTCGAGCGGGCCGTCAAACGCACCTTCAACGTCTCGGGCGAGGACTTCGACATCCGGTTCCGCCGGTATCTGCGCCAGAGGTTCTTGAAGGTCCTCGTCGAGAAGGGAGAGCCGACGGACTTCGGCGAGCGCTTCCGGGTCGAGGATACCCCCTCGGCGGAGCTCTCGCCGCGCGCGTACCCCTCCGGAGACTTCGTGGCGGCAATCTCGACCTACAAGGAAGACGCCGACGTGGTCGTCATGTCGACGCGCGACCGAAAGCTCTTCAGGAACCTGACCAAGGGACGCAAGACCGCCTACGAGTACCTGGTCGCGCAGTGGATCACGACGGGACCCCATCAGGGAGTGGATCTTTCGGTTTCCACCGACGGCAACACGATCGCGGTCTTCGCCCGTCGCGAGCGGGGCCGGGACCTGCTGCTCCTGGATGCCTTGAACGGCGACATCCGCGAGCGGATCGTCATGCCCGATCTCGACCAGCAGCTGAACCCGGCCTTCTCGCCCGACGGAAATCTCGTCGCATTCCACGCGATGCGGGGCGGCAAGGCCGACATCTACGCCTACGACCTGACGACCCGCTCGATCACCAACCTGACCGACGACGACTCCTTCGACTACGGGCCGGTCTTCTCGCCCGACGGGCGCTGGATCTACTACTCCTCCGTGCGGGGAACGGTGAGCAAGATCTTCCGCCTTCACGTCGATGCCCCGGATTCGCGCGAACAGGTCACCTACGGCGAAGGCAACGACGAGGACGCGTCCCTCTCCCCCGACGGCAAGCGCCTCTATTTCACGTCCGACCGCGACGAGGCGATCTACAACATCTACTCCCTCAATCTCGAAACCGGAGAGATGTACCTGCACACCAACGTCCTCGGGGGGTGCTTCGGCCCCACGGCCTTCATCGGCAAGGACAGCTCCGAGAAGCTCGTGTTCACGGCCTACTACAAGGGTCGCTTCCAGCTCTACATCGCGGACCCGAAGAAACCCGTCCGCAAGCTGCCGGACCTCTCCCCCGAGATCACCCCCGCCACGCCGGTCCAGGTCGCTCCCTACGAGCCCGCGATCGAAGTGTCGATCGACCCTGAGAAGGTCACCTCCAAGGCATCGCACAAGCTCTTCCTGGAGAACGCGCAGGTGCTGGCGGGTGTCAACAGCGACCAGACGTTCTACTCGAACACCGTTCTGATCTTCGGCGACAACCTGGGAGACCGCCGCTTCATTGCCGTCATCTCCTCCCAGTCGAGCTACACGCAGTTCCAGTTTTCCTATTACAACCTGAAGAACCGCCTGCAAAAAGGCATTCAGCTCTTCGACTACCGGACCTACTACCTGGGCTTCGGGCCGGACCAGGGCGGCCAGCCCACCGTCCAGCGCGTCCGGCAGGCGGCCCGGTACACGGGAGGCACCTTCACGGGAATCTATCCCCTCTCGCGCTACTTCCGTTTCGAAAGCAACCTCGGCTTCATCTCACGCAACGTGAATTACCCGATCCTGGTGAACATCGGTGGCGTTCCGGTCTGCTGCGCGGTCGTGCCGAATCTAAAGAACAACTATCCGATCGCAACCCTCTCCTTCGTCGCGGACACGACCGACTACGCGTCCTTCGGGCCGCGGGCGGGCTACCGGCTGCTCCTGGGAGCAAGCTACGCCCCGGACTTCGAGAAGAACGAGCCGCCGCCTCTCTCCTCCAACAGCACGACGCTTTCGCAGGACTTCACCTGGGACGCCCGGGAGTACCTCCCGATCAGCAAGCGCATGCTGTTCGCCTTCCGGTTCGCGGGCCTGAACTCCAAGGGCAACGTGCCGACCGTCTGCGATTTCGGCGGCCTCGACACCCTGCGTGGAATCGACTACGGCACGATCTTCGGCAACACCTGCGGCTACGCGAATTTCGAGTTTCGATTTCCCCTGATCGACCTGCTCGCGCTTCCCTGGATCGCGTTTGGCGACATCCGTGCGCACATCTTCTTCGACATCGGCGGCTCGAAGTTGAAGGGCGGGCACTTTCAGCTCTGGAACTCGGACACCAACGAGTTCCAGGACGTCCTCGCCTCCTACGGCGGGGGCATCGACGTGACGCTGCTCGGATTGCCGGTGCATTTCGACTTCGCGAGGCTCATGCCCACGACCCTCTCGAAGACCCTCCAGCTGGACACCTCGAGCTACCAGTTCTCCTGGTACATCGGTTTCTCGTTCTGAGGACGGGGTGCGCGGAGGCGGGCTAGAATCGCCCCGCGTGCCCCCCAAGCGATCCCTCGCCATCCGGGTCCTCGGCCCCTACGGAGGTTCGGCCCCGGGGTGCCGTCTCACCACCTTTCTCGTCAACGGCGAGTCGGCCCTGGACGCCGGCGCGCTGACGGAGACGCTGCCGCTCGCCGCGCAGCGACGGATCCGGCGGATCCTGCTCACGCACGCGCACTTCGACCACATCGCCTCCCTGCCCTTCCTCGCCGCAAACCTGCAGGGCAGCCTGCCGGCGCCCCTCGAGATCCTCGCACCCGAGCCCGTCCTCGACTCGGTGCGGCGCCATGTCTTCAACGACTCCACGTGGCCGGACTTCACGCGGTTCCCGTCGGTCGCCCGGCCCACGATCCGCTACCGCCCCCTCGTCGAGGGGCGCGTCCACACTTCGGGCGCGATTTCGATCACGCCGTTTGCGGTTCATCACGTCGTTCCGGCCTACGGCTACATCGTTTCAGCCAACGGCGGCAGCGTCGTCTTCTCGGGCGACACGGGCCCGACCGAGAGGCTGTGGGTCGCGGCGCGGCGAGCACGGAACGTCAAAGCCATCTTCCTCGAGTGCTCGTTCTCCGACCGGGAGGAGCGCCTGGCGGCCGATTCGCAGCATCTGACACCCCGCCTGGTCTCGCAGGAGCTTCCGAAGCTGCCCCAGCGCGTTCCCGTGTTTCTCTACCACCTCAAGCCCTTCTCGCTGGCGCGTATCCGCCGGGAGATTCGGGCGCTCGAGGAGCCACGACTCCGCGTGATCGAGGAGCAGAAGAGCTTCCGGTTCTAGGCAGCGGGCGGGCGGAGGGCGCTACCCGAGCAGACGCGCCCAGGCGAGCAGATCGACCGCGAGCGCGCCCGCGAGCCTCCCGCGTAGAGAATCGTTGCGCAGCAGATCCTCCCGGGCACCGGAGAGGCGCGCGCCGCGCAGCAGGTAGCGCCTTCCGGCGCGCTCGGACGCCTCGAAGAACGACTCGGAGATGGCGGGACCGGACCGGCGCTCGATTCGAACCCGCTGCTGCCAGTGGTCCGGTGTCACGCGCTCCTCCAGAACGGCCGGGGCTCCGGGCGCGGCCGTGTCGGGAGCCGCAAGGCGATAGAGAAAACCCTCGGGCGAGGCCTCGGCCGACTCGACGCGAGCCACGCCTTCGAGGAGCTTCCGATACCCCTCGAGGGTCGCGATGGCGGAAAACGCTTCCGCCGGATCCCGATTGGTTTCGAGATAGGCGGTCAGTGTCGCGTCGCGGCTCTCCGGCTCCGGGTCGCCCACGCGCGCCAGGGCTCCCTCGATCCGCTCCTCCTCGAGGCCGAAGGTCTCCGAGAGCCGCGCGGCCCGGCTCTCCCGAAGGGGTACCCGCAGGCGCGCGTGCAGGTCGTCCACCCGGATTTCTCCCAGGGAAAAGGAGACGGCCCGGCTCTCGAGCTGGTGGCGCAGGTACACCGAGGACAGAAACTTCGAGTCGGAGCGGAAGGTGTCCCGCCACAGCCGGAGGTACTCCCCCTCCTCAACGGGCGCGAGGAAGAGCTCGACCTGGCGGGGCCCCTCGGGCACGCCTCCGAGATTCGCCTGCAGCCCTCGCGGGGTCTGCGAGAGCGCGACCGTGCCGAGCGCCGTCTCCGTCTCCCCGGTCACGGCCGGAACGAGGGCGGGAAAGGGAAATCCCACGTCGCAGAGGACGCTCTCGGCCCCGATCTGGACGAGGAGCGCCGCGTGATCGAAGTCGCAAGTCACGCGTCCCAGGATCCGGCGCGAGGCGAATCCGAGCGCGTCGAGCACTGCCTGGAACGCCGCCACTCGTGCAAAGCAGGTCCCTCCGCTGCCCGACTCGAGATACTCGCGCCAGAAGACTTCGGGATTCCGTGGCTTCCGCTCCGGATCGGTGACCGCGGCGTGCCTTTCGATCTTCGACACCGTCTCGAAGGGAACGGCCGCGTTGAAACGGGTGAAGAGCCGTTCGAGAAGGCCGACCCCCGGCTGCGCCCGGGAAAGGTCGAGGGCTTCCAGGATTTCTTCCATCGGAAGGCTCCCGGCGCCGGGCGAGGCGGTCACCGTGACTTCTTCGTCAGCTTCGCGACGAGGGCGTGGATCCGGGACTGGGCGTCCGCCGAAAACCAGAAATCGGTGAAGACGTCGCCGCCGCGTGCCTGATCGAAGAGGGTCAGGGCGCCGGCGCGTGCACGCTGCTTGATCGACGTGAAGGCGCCGGCCGGCCGATCCGCCAGAAGGTGCGCCCGGTCCAGAGCCTCCGAGAGCAGGCTCTCCGCCGGCACGATCCGGTCGACGAGACCGGTCGCGAGCGCCCGCTCCATCGAGAGGTTTTCCCCCGTCGAAGCGAGCCTCTCCGTCGCCCGCGGGCCGATCGCGTGGCGGAAGATCTCGAGCAGGCAGGCGGGCACCGGCACGCCGAGAAGGACTTCCGAGAGCCCCACCTCTCCCCTGCCCTCCGCGGCGATGCGCTCGTCGGCCGCCCCCGCCAGGATCAGGCCGCCGGCGATCGCATGGCCGGCAAGCGCGGCGACGACCGGCCGCGGAAATGCGAACACCTGGCGCACGAGATCGCAATACCCGGCGACGAAGGCCTCGAACGAGGCTCGGTCGAGGGAGATCAGCCGGGGCAGGTCCCAGCCGGCGGAGAACATCCCGGGAAGCGACGAGGCGAGCACCACGGCTCCCGCTTCGGTGCTGTCGGTCAGCGCCGCGGAAAGCTCTTCCCCGAGCTCTGGCGAAAAGGCGTTGGCGCGCGGGCGATCGAGCGTGAGGACGACGATCTCCCCACGCGGCTCGATCCGGACGAGGCTCAAGTCCTGACTCCCTGCGCGGCGAGCGCGAGGGCATGCACGCGGGTGTCGCCCGTCAGCTCCGGATGGAACGTCGAGGCCACCACGTTTCCCTGCCGCACGAGGACCGGCTCGCCCGCCCGCGTCGCGAGGACCTCCACGGACCCTCCGACACGGCGTATCCGAGGCGCCCGGATGAAAACCGCCGGAAGCGTTCCCCCGAGCTGCGGCGCGTCGACCTCGCAGGTGAAGGAGTCCGCCTGCCGTCCGTAGGCGTTCCTCTCGATGGACAGGTCGATCAGGCCGAGCCCCTTCTGCGTCGGGTTGGTCACGTCCTTCGCGAGCACGATCGCTCCTGCGCAAGTGCCGAGAATCGGACGCCCACTGGCCGCGAAGCGCCCGAGCGCTTCTTGCCATGGCTCCGCCTCGAAGAACTTCCAGTGGGTGGTCGATTCGCCGCCGGGAAGGATCAGTCCCGAGGCGCCGTCGAGCTGCCCCGGACGACGGGCCTCGAAGGACGGGATGCCCATGGACGCGAGCTTCTTGCGATGCGCCTCGAAGTCCCCTTGAAGGGCCAGCACCGCGATGGGACCAACTTGTGATTCGTCATTTGTGATCTGTGATCTCGGCCCAGCCATTCCCGTCATCCTCACCGTTGCTTCCTCCCCGGATCACAGATCTCCCTCTTCCTCTTCCTACCAGCCCCGCGTCTGCAGCTGGGCTTCCGCCGGCAGGCTCGCCGCCTCGATGCCCTTCATGCCCGAGAGCAACGACTCCTCCGCCTCCACCAGCGCCTGGGGGTCCCGCCAGTGGGTCGTCGCCTTCACAATCGCGAGGGCACGCCGCTGCGGGTCCTCCGACTTGAAGATCCCGGAGCCGACGAAGACGGCCTCGGCCCCGAGCGACATGCACAGCGCCGCGTCGGCGGGCGTGGCGATGCCCCCGGCGGCAAAGTTCGGAACGGGCAGCCGGCCGGTTTCGGCCACCGCCACCACCAGATCGTAGGGAGCCTGGAGGCGCTTGGCCTCGCGCATACGCTCGTCTTTGGTCATCAGGGTGAGGTTTCGGATGTCTCGCTGCACCTCGCGCAGGTGCTTGACGGCGTGGACGACGTCTCCGGTGCCTGCCTCCCCCTTCGTGCGAATCATTGCCGCTCCCTCCCCGATGCGCCGAAGCGCCTCGCCCAGGTTTCGGCAGCCGCAGACGAAGGGCACCGTGTAGTCGTGCTTGTAGACGTGGTTCTCCTCGTCGGCCGGGGTCAGGACCTCGGATTCGTCGATGAAGTCGACCTTGAGCGCTTCCAGAATTCTCGCCTCGGCACTGTGGCCGATGCGGCACTTGGCCATGACCGGAATCGAAACGGCCTTCTGAATCTCGCGGATCTTGGAGACCGGCGACATCCGCGCCACCCCGCCTTCCCGGCGGATGTCGGCCGGCACCCGCTCGAGCGCCATGACCGCCGCCGCGCCCGCCTCCTCCGCGATCCTCGCCTGCTCCGCGTTGACGACGTCCATGATGACGCCGCCTTTCAACATCTCCGCCAGACCGACCTTGACCCGGAAGCTGTCCGCGTTTTCCATCGTCCTTCCCCCTGTTTCCATTGCGCCGATTCCTCCGTCACACCACGGGAACACCGCGCACGCCGGAGGCGGATTCGACGGTCTTCAGCGCCTCGGCGAGGACGGCGACCCCCCGGTCCACGTCCCGCTTGTCGACTCGCGATACCGAGAGGCGCAGGTTGCTGCGATCCTCCCCCCGGGGATCGAACTCTCCGCCTGCCGCGACACCCACGCCGCGTGCCGCAGCCGCCTGGGCCACCGCGCGGCCGGACACTCCCTCCGGAAGGTGAAGCCAGAAGAGCGGATTGCCGATCTCGCCTCCCCACCAGGAGAGGCCGGGAGCGTGCGCCTTCAGCGCCCGCACCGCGGAGAGACGCCGCGCCTCCACCTCGAAGGTCCGCTTCTGCCGCGCCTTGCGGTCCGCCCCGGCTCGAAGGAAGTCGGCTACCGCCGCCTGCAGCGGCAGAGGGGTCTGAAAGTCGGCCGTGCGCTTGACGCGGGCGAGCCTCTCGATGATTGCGGCGGGACCGGCGAGCCAGCCGATCCGAAAGCCCGGGACCAGATCCTTCGAAAGGGTTCCCAGCCAGATCGTGCGGTCGGGCAACTGAGAAGCCAGGGGCCGGTGGCCGGACTCGGGCTCCTCGTAGCCGTCTTCGACAACCAGGGCGCCCGCCGCGACCGCGGCCTCCAGGATCTGGCGCCGGACGGCGTCGGGAGTCGTGATCCCCGTCGGATTCTGCCGCTCGGGCATCAGGTAGACCAGCTTGACGCGCCGACCGAGCAGGGGAGACGGGTCGGGACCCTGCGGCCCCATCGGGAGGGGCAGCAGATCGACTCCCGCAAATCGGGCGAGCGCCAGGGCGCCGGAGTAAGTCGGCGATTCGACGGCGACCAGGTCCCCCGGATCCGTGAAGGTTCGCAGGAGAAGGTCGAGCGCCTGCTGCGCCCCGCTGGTCACCAGGATCTCGTCGGGGGAGCGACGGACGCCGTGCTCGGAAAGCCTCGCCGCGATTTCGCGCCGCAATTCGGCCAGACCGAGCGGCGCCGCGTACTGCCACAGATCCCGCCGCCCGCTCCAGACCGCCGAGAGGGTGCGCGTGAACTCTTCCAGAGGGAAGAAGCGCTCGTCGGGAGTCAGCCGAGAGAAGTCGGCTACGGTCGGCGACACCAGGGCGATTCCGGACTCCTCGCCGATCCCCTTCACTCTCCGCGAAAGCAGGGCGGAAACGTCGAGCTCGTCGGTCTTGCGCACACGAGCGCGAACCACCGTCCCGCTGCCCACCCTTCCCTCGACGAGTTGGAGCTCGCCCAGGCGGCGGTAGGCAGCCTGGATGGTGCCGCGATTGACATTCAGCTTCACGGCGAGCTCTCGGGTCGTCGGGAGCCGGTCGCCCGACTGCAGAGCTCCCGTTGCGATTCGGCTCTCGATTGCGGAAACGAGCTGTTCGGAGAGCGGCTGGCGCCCGGAGCGGTCGAAGTAGTCCGAGGCGAGATCCAATTGGCTCATCGACAACCCAATTGTACCAGCTCCGAATGGAGTGTCAATGGGCAAGGCCAGCCAAGAATCTACAGTAAATTCACTGTAACATATTATAAATATGACATTTATAAATCTAAAACAGTAGCCAAGGCCGGCTTTCGCTCAGGCTCCGTGCTTGCGAAGCTCCTCTTCGAGACGCTGATTGAAAAGGTAGTCCTTGTCCCGCAGCGGCACGTTCTTTCGCCTGGAGAGCGCCGATTGCACCCTCTCTTCGATGGCCTCGAGGTCCTTGTAGCTATCCCCTAGCTCTCGCATGACGGCTCGACGAACCGTTTCATCGTCGGCACGCTGGACGAGGTTGTGGCTCTCCTTGAGTTTGCGGGTGATGACCCGGGAGAGGTAGAGGAGCCGATCGGATGAGACCTTCACGAGTCTCTCCCCGCGAGGAACCGGTCGGTCAGAGGATGACGGAAGAGCTGCTCGAGGACATCGGACGGCACCGTCGCGACGTCGGCTCCCATCACCGCGGCGTCGAGCACGTGAACGGGGTTACGCAGCGCCGACACCAGGATCTGGGTCTGGAAGCCGTAGTTGTCGTAGATCCGGATGATCTGCTCGACCAGGTCCATCCCGATCGAGCCCATCTCGTCCAGCGGCCCGACGGCCGGGGCCACGTACGCGACGTTCGACTTGGCCGCGATCAGGGCCTGAGCGGCAGAGTGACAGGCCGAGGCGCAGACGGCGATCTGGTCCTGCGCCAGCAGGCGCGCGACCCGCATCCCCTCCGGATGGGTCGGGAGCTGGATCACAATGTCCTTGCCGAGCTTGGCGAGCTCGCGAGCTTCCTTGTACATCCCCTTGGCGTCCCCAGCCTGGAGCTCGACGCACACCGGTCCATCGGTCAGGGCCGAGAGTTCCCGAACGCCCCTGCGGTAGTCGATCTCGGCCGCCTCCGCCGCCTGACGGGATAGCCAGACGCCGTCGAGTAGTCCCCAGTCCCGGGCCTTCCGGGCCTCTTCCGAAGCGGCGCTATCCAAGAAAAAACGCACGGGAGGGCGGATTGTATGAGGGTCGGGGCTCGGGAGCCAGCGGAATCGCGGGGCCGGAAGATCTCTCCGGATCTGGCCTGCCTACTCCACGTGCTCTGTCACCGCCTGGACCCAGGAGAGGTCCGAGATGGCATCCTCGCGTCCCCAGAGCCGGACGAAGCCCGATCCCGGCGGACCGCCGTAGCTCTTGATCCAGGCCGTCGCCAGGCCCCACTCGTCCAGTCCCAGAACCGTGGTGACGTCGGCCGGCGGCACTCCGAAGGCGCCCATGTACCACTCCGGAACCCCCCAGCGTCGCCCCGCCGCGGTCGCCGTGGCGCCCATCCAGTCGAACTTCCCGAGCTCATGACGCACTCCGAGAAGCCGCGTGGCGCGGGAAGGATCGTAGCGGATGGCCCTCTGCGTCCCGGGATCTCTCTCGAAGCAATCGGGAGGGAGGCCGAGCCAGATCATCCGACCGCCCGCCGCGAGGTACCGGCGCAGCAAGGTCGCCTCGGGCGCACCCGCAAGCGTGTCGGAGGGCACCGTGTCGCCGGCCACGACGACGACGGAATCGGACGGGTCGGCCGTCTCGGCGAGAAAGCGGGGGAGAGATGTGTCATCGAGCAGCTCGTAGCCTTCCGAGACGAAGTAGTCCTTGACGGCGACGTTGCCCTGGAACCACTTCCGTGGACCAGCGTCCTTCCAGTAGACCGCCTGGCGCGTCCGCATCCGCGCCGGCTGCGGCCCCGTGGCCAGGGCGTAGAGGTTGCCGTCGTCGCTGCCCACGTAGACGGAGCCCCCGGCCACGAGCGGCGAGGAGATGACCGCGCCGCCCGTGCGGAACCGCCAGCGCTCTCGCCCCGTCCGGGCGTCCAGGGCGAAGAGGTGCCCGTCCTCGCAGCCGAAGAAGACCTGCCCTCCGGCGACCGCCCCCGAGGACTCGATGTTCTTTGGAGTCTTGAACCTTCAGATTTCCTCGCCGGACTCCTCGCGCACGGCGTTGAAGAAGCGGCCGTCGGAGCTTCCGGTCAGCACGAGGCCCTCGAAGAGGGCCGGCGACCCCAGCACCCAGCTCACTTCGGGGGCGCCCTCCTGCTCTCGACGCGGTGTCCGAACCGCCAGCGCTCGGCACCGGTCTTCCGATCGACCGCGTAGAGACGCGCGTCGCGAGAGCCGAAGAAAACGAGCCCTCCCGTGACCGCGGGCGAGGAAACGATCGAACGCCGGTCGAAGCCCACTCTCTCGGAGTCGATCGAGACGCCCGCGGTCTGAAACGTCCACCGAAGCTCGCCCGTCGCGGCGTCGAGCGCGTAGAGCTTTCCGTCCATGCTGCCGACGTAGACGACACCGCCGTCGATCGCCGGCGAGGACCGAACGCGGCCTCCCGTCGCGAACTGCCAGAGCCTGCGGCCCGTCTCAAGCTCCAGAGCATAGAGATTGCCGTCCCCCGAGCCGACGTACACGCGGCCGCCGGCGATCGCCGGCGAAGAGAGCCAGAAGTCCCACTCCCACCGGAAGGGAAGGTCCGGACCGGCCGTGAACCGCCAGCGCTCGCGGCCGGTGGCAAGGTCCACGGCTGTCACCGCGCGCTCCCGCGCCGTCGCGACGACCAGGCCCTCCGCCACTGCGGGAGTGGACGCCACGGCGCCGCCCAGACCCACGCGCCAGCGCTCGCGGCCGGTCGTGGCCTCCAGCGCATAGAGGAACCCGTCGCCGCTACCGAACAGGAGAACGCCTCCAAAGACAACGGGGGAGCCTCGGATCGGGCCCCGGGTCGCAAACTTCCAGCGCAGACCCGAAAGGGCTGGCCCCGCCGGGCCCGGGGCAATCCCGGTATGGCGTGAATCGAAGCGAAAACTCGAGCCCGCGGCTCCCGAAGGCGAAGGATCGTCCGCCCGGCAGAGGGAGGCCGAGAGCATCAGCGCCCATGCCAGTCGGTACGGCGCGCGGCCGGTGAGCCCCACGGGACCTGTTACGCGAGACGGGGCTTGCGGTTGCAGGCCCGTCCGGAAGAAGCAGGGTTTCGCCACGCCCCGAAGGGGACGCGGGAGGCTATTGCTCCTCGTCCTCGTCGAGAAAGGGCGCCGCCGACTTGCCGGGCTTTGCCTTCGCGTCGGGGCCGGCCGGCTCCCCGGCGACGGGCAGCGCGGCCTGTGGCTCGTCCTCGCCGTCGTCGGGCTCGGCGAGTTTGGCCACGGCGACCACCCGGTCGCCCTCGTCGAGGTCGATCAGGCGCACGCCCTGCGCGGCGCGGCCGGTCTCGCGGATGTCCTTGACCTTGATTCGGATGAGCATTCCGCTCTGCGTGATCAGAAGCAGCTGATCCGCGTCGGAGACCGACTTGATCCCGACGACCGGCCCGTTCTTCTCGGTCACCTTGATGTTGATGACGCCCGAGCCGCCGCGCCCCTGGAACCGGTACTCCGAGACCTCGGACCGCTTCCCGTAGCCCTTCTCGGTGACCGTGAGCAGGTGGCCGTTTTCCTCGACGACGTCCATCTCGACCGCGTAGTCGTTGTTCTTCTTCAGCGACACGCCGATGACCCCGGTGGTGTCGCGGCCCATCGAGCGCACGTCCTTCTCGGAGAAACGGATCCCCTGGCCCTGGTGCGTGCCGATGAAGATCTGGCGCTCGCCGTCGGTGATTCGGACCGAAAGCAACTCGTCGTTCTCCTCGAGGTTGATCGCGATGATGCCTCCCGAGCGCACGTTGGCGTAAGAGGAGAGCGCTGTCTTCTTGACGAGGCCGTTCTTGGTCGCGAAGACCAGGAACCGGTCCTCGGGGAAGTCCTTCGTGGCCGCCATGGCGACGATCCGTTCGTTGGGCCCGAGGTTCAGCAGGTTCACGATGGCCTTGCCGCGGGTCGCGGGCCCGAGCTGCGGCAGGTCGTAGACCTTGATCCAGTGCATGCGGCCCATCGATGTGAACGCGAGGATGAAGGCGTGCGTCGAAGCCACGAAGAGGTGCTCGACGACGTCCTCTTCCCGCGTCGTGGCGCCGATCCGGCCCTTGCCGCCCCGCCTCTGCGCGCGGTAGAGCGACAGGGGAGACCGCTTGATGTAGCCACCGCGCGAGACGGTGATCACCATGTCCTCTTCGACGATCAGGTCCTCGATGTCGATGTCCGAGGCCTCGGCCACGATCTGCGTGCGACGCTCGTCGCCGAACTGCTTCTTGATGTCCTGGAGCTCTCCGACGACGATCTCGAGAACGAGCTTTTCCGAGCCGAGGATCTCCTTGAGCCGGGTGATCAGCGCCAGGACCTCCTTGAACTCCGCGACGATCTTCTCCCGTTCGAGCCCGGTCAGCCGCTGCAGGCGCATGTCGAGAATCGCCTGGGCCTGAACCTCGTCCAGGCGCAGGACGGCCTTCTCTTTGGTCTTGCCGGAATCCTGGAGCGGCACGCCGACGAACTTCTCCAGGCCCGCCCGCGTCATCGAGACCTCCGCCGTCAGGCGATCCTTGGCCTCCTTCGGATCCTTGGATGCCCGGATGATCTTGATGACGAGATCGATGTTTGCCAGCGCCAGGGCGAGTCCGCGCAACAGGTGGGCCCGTTCTTCGGCCTTCTTGAGGTCGAACTGGGTGCGCCGGATGACGACGGCCTTGCGGTGATCGACGAAGTGCCGCAGCAGGTCCTGCAGGGGCAGAATGCGCGGCTGGTTGTCGACGATGGCGAGAAAGATGATCCCGAAGGTCGACTGCATCGGGGTGAGGGCGTAGAGCTTGTTGAGGATCACCTGGGCGTTCTCGCCGCGCTTCAACTCGACGACCATCCGGATTCCGTCGCGGTCCGACTCGTCGCGCAGGTCGGCGATGCCCTCGAGCTTCTTCTCGTTGACGAGGTCGGCAATGCGCTCGATCAGCTTTGCCTTGTTGACCTGGTAGGGAATCTCCGTGACGACGATCGATTCCTTGTCGCCGCGTGCCGCCTTCTCGATCATGGCTTTGGCGCGTACCTGGACGATCCCGCGGCCCGTCTTGTAGGCATCTCGGATGCCCTGGGCGCCGTGAATGAATCCCGCCGTGGGGAAGTCCGGCCCCGGCAGCTTCCTCATCAACTGCCCGAGCGAGGCGTCCGGGTGCCGGATCAGCTCGATCGTCGCGTCCACGACCTCGGCGAGGTTGTGCGGCGGGATGTTGGTCGCCATTCCCACGGCGATGCCCGCCGAGCCGTTGACGAGGAGATTGGGAAATTTGGCCGGCAGGACCATCGGCTCGACGAGCGATCCGTCGTAGTTGGGCGTCCAATCCACCGTCTCCTTGTCGATGTCCTCGCCGAGCATTTCGCCGGCGAGCCGGGTCAGGCGCACTTCGGTGTAACGCATGGCGGCCGCGTTGTCGCCGTCGATCGAGCCGAAGTTGCCCTGCCCGTCGACGAGCGGGTACCGGAGGGAGAACTCCTGCGCCATGCGAACGACCGAGTCGTAGACGGCGCCCTCGCCGTGCGGATGGTACTTGCCGAGCACGTCGCCGACGATGCGGGCCGACTTGCGATAAGGCTTGTTGTGCAGGTTTCCCTGCTCCCACATCCCGTAGAGGCAGCGGCGGTGGACGGGCTTCAGGCCGTCGCGCACATCAGGCAGCGCTCGCCCGATGATGACGGACATGGCGTAGTCGAGGTACGACCGCCGGACCTCGTCTTCGATGGTGACGGGAATCTTCTCTTCGGGCGTGAGGAGGTTGCTGGTCATGGGTTCACCGAAAATTCGAATTTCGAAATTCGAATTTCGAACTTAGATATCGAGGTTCCTCACGTTCAGCGCGTTCTTCTCGATGAATTCCCGGCGCGGCTCGACGGCGTCGCCCATCAGGATCGAAAAGACCTCGTTGGCTTCGACGGCGTCCTCGATCGCAACCTGAAGCAGGCGCCGCGTCTCCGGATTCATCGTGGTGTCCCAGAGTTGCTCCGGGTTCATCTCGCCCAGACCCTTGTAGCGGTTGATCAGCAGCCCTTTCTTGGCGGCCTCGTAGATCGCGTCGACGACGGCCGGAAGGGTCTGGTGGCGGTCGCTCTCGCCGTTCTTGGCGACGACGTACGGGCCGTCCAGGAACCCGCCGATCGACTTGGCCGTCTCCCGGATGCGCTTGATCTCGTAGCTGCCGACAAAATCCGCGTCGATGCGGGCGGCCCGAGGCACGCCGTTGACCCGCCGCACCATCTCGAGCGCCCAGCCGGAGTGCTCCTCGTCGGCGACGACCTCGAGCCTCTCCGTCTCGAAGGCGCGGCAGGCCTTCGCCAGCTCCTCGACCTTCTTCTTCTCGTCGAAGTCGCGGGCCGAGAGCATGCCGCGATCGAGCAGGGCCCGCACCAGGCCCTCCGGCACGCCGCGGTTGGCGAGCTTGCCGATGTGGCCCCGGTACTCCTCCATCTTCTCGAGAAGTCCCACGAGCTTGGCGCCCGACGCCGTTGCTCCGGACATCTCCGAGGTCAGCGTGCGGTCGTCTCCGATGCGGGCGAGCAGGAACTTCGACATTTCCTTCTCGTCCTTCAGGTACGTCTCCTTCTTGCCCTCCATCACCTTGAAGAGCGGTGGCTGCGCGATGTACAGGAACCCCTTCTCGATGACCGACACCATGTGACGGTAGAAAAAGGTGAGCAGGAGCGTGCGGATGTGCGACCCGTCCACATCCGCGTCGGTCATCACGATGACCTTGTGGTAGCGGACCTTCGCGGAATCGAAGTCCTGCGCGATGCCCGTGCCGAGGGCCGTGATGAGGGTCCGGATCTCGGCCGACGCGAGCATCTTGTCGAGCCTCGCCTTTTCGACGTTCAGGATCTTTCCCCGCAGGGGCAGAATGGCCTGAAACCGCCGGTCGCGGCCCTGCTTGGCGCTGCCGCCGGCCGAATCGCCTTCGACGATGAAGAGCTCCGAGAAAGCCGGGTCCTTTTCCTGGCAGTCGGCGAGCTTGCCTGGCAGCGCGCCCGAGTCGAGCGCGCCCTTCCTTCGGACCAGCTCCCGGGCCTTGCGGGCTGCCTCGCGTGCCCGCGCGGATTCGACGATCTTTTCGACGATCTTGCGCCCGACTCGTGGATTCTCTTCGAGATACGAGCCGAGTTTCTCGTAGACGACCTGCTGGACCCAGGTCTTGACCTCCGAGGACACGAGCTTGTCCTTGGTCTGCGAGGAGAACTTGGGGTCCCGCACTTTCACCGAGACGACCGCGGTGAGCCCCTCGCGGCAATCGTCGCCGGACAGGCTCGTCTCCTTGAGCGCCTTGGTCAGGGCATTGTTGTCGGCGTACTTCTGAATGGCCCGCGTCAACGCGGTCTTGAAGCCTTCCAGGTGGGTGCCGCCGTCGCGGTTGTTGATCGTGTTGGTGAAGGTGAAGATCGTCTCGGCATAGCCGTCGTTCCACTGCAAGGCGACTTCCACGCGCTCCTTGTCGGTGTCGCGTTTGGGATCTCCCGTGCCATTCTTGATTTCCTGGAAGTAAATCACCTTGTCGTGGATCGGCTGCTTGGTCTTGTTCAGGTGCTCGACGAAGGACCGGATGCCGCCCTCGTAGGCAAAGTCGTGCTTCTTCTCGGTGCGCTCGTCGCGGATCGAGATCGCGACACCGGGATTCAGAAACGAGAGCTCGCGCAGCCGCTGGGAGAGCGAGTCGAAATGGAATTCGAGGACGGAAAAGATCTCCGGGTCCGGCCAGAAGGTGACTTTCGTGCCGGTCTTTTTCGCGGTACCGACCGCCTTGATCGGCCCGACCGGACGGCCCTTCTCGTAGGCCTGCTGCCAGACCTTGCCCTCGCGGCGGACCTCGACCTCGAGGCGCCTGGACAACGCGTTGACGACCGAGACACCCACGCCGTGGAGTCCCCCGGAGACCTTGTAGGAGTTGTCGTCGAACTTCCCTCCGGAATGGAGGTCGGTCATGATGATCTCGAGCGTCTCGCGCTTGTGCTCCTTGTGCATCCCGACCGGGATGCCGCGCCCGTTGTCCTCGACGGTCACGGAGTTGTCCGGATGAATGAGGACGGAAACGTGGTCGCAGTAGCCGACCTGCGCCTCGTCGATCGAGTTGTCCACCAGCTCGAAGACCATGTGGTGCAGCCCCGAGATGTCGTCGGTGTCTCCGATGTACATCCCGGGCCGCTTGCGCACGGCCTCCAGGCCCTTCAAGAGCTTGATCGAGTCGGTGGTGTAGGCGGTGCTCATCGCAAGCTCACGTCCGCGAAGCCGTCCGGGCGGCGGCCGGCGCCGCGGCGATCGCCCGACCGGCCCGCATCCAGACGACCGTCGCCTGCCCCTTCCACCGGGCAGGGTCGGCAGCCGTGGTCAGAAACACCTGAGCCTTCTCGGGCAGCGCCGCCAGGAAGGCCTCGACGGAGGCCCGGGAGAGGCCGGCATCGAAATCGTCGGCGGCGAACAGGGGAGCCTCGCCCCTTGCGTCGGAAACCGTCGCCCATTCCGCGAGCTTGGCGAGCGCAACGGTGCGCAGCACCTGTCCCGAGGAGGCCTCGGTGGCAAGCGGCCGGCCGCCCCACGTCCACGTCAACTCGTCCCGGTGGGGACCACAGAGCGAGTGGCCGCGGCGCCGCTCCGCCGGGCCCGCCTTCTCGCAGGCGGTTCGCAGCTCCTGCGCCGTTTCTTCTCCCGCCGGGTAGTCGGCCCGGACTCCCGCGTACTCGGCCCCGGCCTCGCGGGCGAGGATCTCGAAGAAAGCATGCCAGCATTCGAGCGCCTCACGGCGGTGGCGCCTCACGGCAGAGCCTGCCAGGACCAGCTCCTCCGTCCAGGCCGAAAGCTCCTCTTCCCGTCCCATCCGCTCCCGTGCGCTCGCCAGAAGGGCGTTCCGTTCCCGCAGCGCCCGGTCGTACCGCCCGAGGTCGTCGCCCGCCGCAGGCTTCCAGGCGAGAACGAGGCGGTCCAGAAAGCGCCGGCGTGCGTCGGGGGAGCCGGTGATCAATTCGCGGTGCTCGGGCGCCAGAAACACGGCCGGCGCCAGCTGCGAAACCGCCCGGAAAGTTGCCGCCTTGTCCCCGCGCGCAAAGCGCCTCCCTTCCGAAAGCGACCACTCGACGGAGAGCCGCTCCGGTGCTCCTTGCCGCTCGATCTCCCCGGAAACCGCGAAGCGTTTTCCGTCGGGTGCGCAGGCCGATGGACGCGCCCTGCGGAAGGAACGCTGGCCGCACAGAAGCGCGACCGCTTCGAGCAGGTTGGTCTTCCCCTGGCCATTCTCCCCGGCGATCACGTGCAGACCCGTGCCGAAGAGGATCGCGTCGGAAGAAAGGTTGCGGAAGCCGTGGGGGGTGATCTCAGCGAGACGCAAGGCGTTCTTTGTGATCCTTCTCAGAGCCGCATCGGCATGACGACATACAAGTAACGCGAGGCGGACGCGATGCCCCCCTCGGGCGTACACACACACTGCGTGTTCTCGTCCTTGAGCGCGAGGCGGACCTTGTCCGTCTCGGCCTCCTCCAGAAACTCGAGGAGGTATTGCGCGTTCAGGCCGATCGAAACCGGCTCAGCGTCGAAGTCGATATCGAGCGTCTCGTTGCCTTCGCCGAGCTCCTGGCTGGCCGAGGCGACCGTCAGGAGATTCTTTTCGAAGGTGAGCTTGACGCCGCGCGACCGCTCGGAGGAAAAAAGAGAGACGCGGCGGATGGCGCCCTGACAGCTCGCGCGGGAGACCACGGCGATCCGGTCGTTGTCCTTGGACAGGATCTTCTCGTAGTCGGGAAAGTTCACATCGAGCAGACGAGCAATCAGTTGCCGGTTTCCGACGGTAAAGAGCAGGTGATTCTCCGAGTGCCGGATCTCGAGGTTGTCGCCATCGCCGTCATCCATCTTCAGAATTTCGGCGAGCGCCTTCTTTGGGATCAGGACGTTGGGAAGTGTGCCCTTGGCCTCGCCACGGGGAAAATCGACCAGCGCAAGGCGGTGGCCGTCCGTTGCCACGAGCTCAAATTCTTTGCCCTTGTCCTTGAGCAAGGCTCCCATCAGCTGAAATCGGGTCTCCTCAGCCGAAACAGCATATAAAACCTTTCGGGTCAGTTGCTTCCAGAGCCCAAGCGGAAAGGTGAGATGTCCCTTTCCCTCCACCTTCGGAACCGTCGGAAAGTCCTCGGCCGGCTGCGCCACGAGGCGGAAAGCCGAGCGCTCACAGGTGACACCCAGATAGTGATTGTCGAGAAGCTTCAAGGCGACGTCGGCATCGGGAAGATTCCGAATCAAGTCGAAGAGTTTCCGGGCCGGGACCGTCACACTCCCCGGGCGCGACACCGTCGCGACCGCCCGTGAGAGCAGCGTCAGGTCGAGATCCGTCGAGGTGAAATCCAGGTGACCATCGGAGGCCTTCAGCAGGATATTGGCCAGGATCGGGATCGTATTTTTCCTCTCGACGACCCCCTGCATGAGCGTGAGCTCATTCAAGAAGTCTCCCCTTCGCACAGTCAATTCCATGGGATCGAACCACCTCCGGAAGAGAAAAA
The DNA here is from genome assembly GCA_963801275.1 of uncultured Acidobacteriota bacterium. Classification (GTDB taxonomy): domain Bacteria; phylum Acidobacteriota; class Thermoanaerobaculia; order UBA5066; family Gp7-AA6; genus DATBFU01. Next base: position 2,406,336 of record CAWDEF010000001.1, read on the forward strand.
AGTCTATCACACGGTCGTGTTATTCGTAGGGCTGCGGATCCCTCTCGTGACATCGAAAAAAGCCTTATAAAACGGGCCCAAAGTGCACAATAGGGTCTGTCGATCGCGACACACTTCAGTCCGCAGAATCGGGCCCATTGGATCTCCTGAGAGAGGCTCTGGAAAAGGCCGCGGTGGAAAAGCGGAGCGGGGCCCGCGGGTGCCTAGCGATAGGGCTGCAGGAAGCCCTCGACGACCCTGCGGAAATTGATGTCGTCTTCCACCATGTGCCCGATCTTTTCGACGGAGTGCATGACAGTCGAGTGGTGCTTATCGTTGAAGAGCCTTCCGATCTCCGGGTAGGAGAGTCCCGTCAGGCGCCGGCAGAGGTACATGGCGACCTGGCGCGGAAAAGCGATCGGCTTGGCGTTGGAGCGCGCCTTGAGGTCTGAGACCCGAAGACCGTAGTGGGCCGCGACCGTCTTCAAGATCTCCGACGGTACGGCGCGGTTTTCGTCGTTGCCGACAATATCCTTGAGAGTCTCGCGGGCAAGCTCGACGGAGGGACGTTTGCCTGTCAGAGACGCGAAGGCAAGGACACGGTTCAACCTGCCCTCGAGCTCCCGGATGTTGGACTTGACCGTCTGGGCGATGTAGAGAGAGAGGTCGTCGGGAATCTCGATCTTTTCGCTCGCAGCCTTCTTGCGGATGATGGCCACTTTCATCTCGAGATCCGGGGGCTGAATGTCGGCGATTAGACCCCACTCGAACCGCGAGCGCAGCCTTTCCTCGAGCGTGGGGATTTCCTTGGGCAGGGCGTCGGAGGTGACAACGATCTGCTTCTGCGCCTCATGGAGAGCGTTGAAGGTGTGGAAGAACTCTTCCTGCGTCGAGTCCTTTCCGGCGATGAACTGGATGTCGTCCATCAGAAGCACGTCGAGTTCGCGGTAGCGGCGCTTGAACTCGAGCATTTTTTCGAAGCGCAGCGCGTTGATGAGCTCGTTCAAGAAACGCTCGGCTGACAGATAGGCAACGCGGGTGTCGGGGCTGCGCAGCAGGATCTCGTGTGCGATCGCGTGCATCAGGTGGGTCTTGCCAAGACCCACGCCTCCGTAGAGGAAGAGCGGGTTGTAGGAGCGCGACGGAGACTCGGCCACTGCCCGCGCGGCCGCGTGGGCAAACTGGTTTGAGGAGCCCACGACGAAGGTGTCGAAGGTGAAACGTGGATTCAGGATGATGCCGCGGGGAGCCGGCACAGTCGCGTGCCCTTCTGGTGGCATCGGAACGGCGGAGACAGCCGGGTCGAAACGAAAGGTCAGGCCCGGCAGGCCCACCGCCGCAGCCTCTCGGGCGAGTAACTCTCCATGGCGCGTCTCGATCCACTCGGCGAACACCCGGTTGGGAACCGTGACCGTGAGGATGGGGGCCTCCGGGCTGGCTTCGAAGGCAACCTGGCGTGTCGGCGCGAACCACGTCTTGAGCTCTTTGGGGTCGAGCTTTGCTTCCAGCCGCTTGACGATGGAGGTCCAGATATCCGTCATAGAGAGCCCGTTATCCACAACGTTTTCCACAGCTGTGGAAAGCTTTTCGCCTCCCCGGGGGGCGGGAGTGTATACCCCCGAGAGCCGGTTGCGCCAGCTTGTTTCCTTGACTTCCCCCCCGGCTGGAACCTAGGATTCCCCCCTTCATGAAGCGCACGTTCCAGCCGAACAACCGCCGGCGCAAGCGCACCCACGGCTTCCTCGTGCGTATGCGCACCAGGTCGGGGCGCGCCGTACTCTCGGCGCGCCGACGCAAGGGACGCAAAAGACTCGCGGTGTGAACTCGGGCTCGGTCGTTCGGGAGACCTTCTCCCGTGACGACCGCCTTCGAAAACGAAGGGAATTCGAAGAGTGCTACGCCTCCGGCGTCCGGGCGTCCGGCCGCCTTCTTCAGGTTTTTCTGCGGCTGAGCCCTGTCAATCCTCGAATCGGGATTTCCGTGCCTCGCCGGGTGGGCAACGCGGTGACGCGCAATCGTCTCCGGCGGCGGGTCCGCGAGATCTATCGGCGCAACCGCGAGCTTCTCGAGGGGAGTCCGGCCACGCTGGTCGTCCACGTGCGTCCCGCGGCGGCGGGGGCCTCCTTTCCCGATCTGCTCGAGGAATATCGCCGGCTCATGGCGCAAGGCCTGCGCCGCAAGAGGTGAGCGATCGGGTGAGGCCGCCGAAGCCAGGCCTGCCGGCCCGTTTGGTCCTGCTGCTGCTGGCTTTCTACAAGGCCGCGCTCTCCCCATGGCTGCCCAGGGCCTGCCGCTACGAGCCGACCTGCTCGGTCTACGCGCGCGAGGCGATCGAGCGCCACGGCCTGGCGCGCGGCGGCTGGCTCGCGGTCAAGAGGCTGCTGCGTTGTCATCCCTTCCGGCCGGGCGGCCTGGATCCGGTTCCGTAGGGGCGAGGGCGGACGGTCTTGGAAAAACGCCTCCTGCTCGCTGCCGGGCTCTCCCTGGCAGTCCTGATCCTCTGGGAGGTCTTGGTGCCCCGGCCCAAGCCTGTCCCCCCCGGCCCTCCTGCCGTCCGCACCGCTCCCGCGGCCGCCCAGGCACCGCTTCGAGCCCCCGTGCCCTCCCCCTCGGCCGTTGCCGTGCCGGCCCTCCCGGCCGATCCCCCGGTTTCCGCCGCCGAGCAGACCTCGACGGTCATCGACAACGGCAATCTCCGTCTGACCCTAGACAACCGGGGCGGCCTCATTTCCTCGGCGATCCTGTCGAAGTACCAGGACGAGCAGAAACAGCCGCTGGAACTCGTCCGGCAACTGCCGGAACGGGCCACCCGGCCGCTTGCCCTGGAGTTCCCGGGCCAGCCGGATCTGACCGCGCGGACCGCGGCCGCGCTTTATGCCGTCGAAAAGCTTTCCGATCGCAGCGTGCGGCTTCGGTTTTCTGACGGACGGTTCGAAGCGACCAAGGAGATCCGACTGGGAGACGGATATCTCTTCGACGTGACGCTCTCGGTCGTCGGGCCCGCGTACCGTGTCACCCTGGGATCGGGCCTGCGCAACCCCGCCGAAGGCGAGCTTTCGAACCGCTACGTCATGCCGGCCAGCGCCGTCGCTACAACCTCTTCCGGTCTTCAAACGATGCGCGTCGAGAAGCTCGAGAAGCAGCCGAAGGGCGTCGTGTGGGCCGTGCCGGCGACCGGCTTTGCCGGGATCGAGGACAACTACTTCCTGCTCGCCTTCCTGCCCGGCCGGGCGGCCGACGTCGAGGTGGTGCCTGTCGCCGCCCAGGATGCGTCCGGTAAACTCGCTTCGACCGTCTCGGCCACCCTGTCGGGAAGCGGCACGATGGCCGCGCGCGCCTACTTTGGCCCCAAGGACGTCGAGATCCTGGAGAGCCTTCACGCGGGGCTCGAACGAACCGTCGACTTCGGCTGGTACGGGATCCTCGCGCGGCCGCTCCTCTGGCTCCTGAAACGCACGTACACGTGGGTCGGCAACTACGGGTTGGCAATCCTGCTCGTGACGCTCTTGATCCGGATCGCGCTCTTTCCGCTCATGCACAAGAGCTACGCGTCGATGAAAAAGATGCAGAAGCTCGCGCCGAAGATGAACGCCATCCGGGACAAGTACAAGAAGGCGAAGACCGACGCGGCACAGCGCGCCAAGATGAATCAGGAATTGATGACCCTCTACCAGGCGGAGGGTTACAACCCGATGAGCGGATGCCTCCCGATCCTTCTGCAGCTGCCGATCCTGGTTGCCTTCTACAACGTTCTCTCCCGCTCGATCGAGCTTCGGCACGCGCCGTTCGCTCTCTGGATCAAGGACCTGTCGGCGGTGGACCACACGTACGTGCTGCTGATCCTGATGATCGTCTCGATGTACGTGCAGCAGGCCATGACGCCCTCGACGGCCGATCCCGCGCAGAAGAAGATCTTCATGGCGATGCCGCTTCTCTGGGGCTTCTTCCTGAAGGACATGCCTTCGGGGCTGGTGCTCTACTGGCTGTTCTCGAACATTCTGACGATCCTCCAGCAGGTGCTCATCAACAAGCTCGTGAAAGACGGCGAGCCGGTGCCGGCGCGAGCAGCGGGACGCAAGGCCCGGGTCGCGCAGGCAAAGGGCTCGGGCCGTTAGGGGACGCGATGCGATACGAAGGCAAGAGTGAGGCCGAAGCGGTGGAGGCGGCGGCGCGGGAACGCGGTGTCGCGGCGGGAGAGCTGCGCTACCGCATCATCCGTGACGAGAAATCTTTCTGGGGGGGAAGGGTCGTCGAGATCGAGGTCGAAGGGGAGCCGGAAGGCAGTCCCGAAGAGATCTCTCCCGGCGCCGCGCTCGAGGACGACACCGAGACCGGGCAGGCGCGGCGGCCCTCGCCGCAGCCTCCTGCCCTCGATGAGGAGGCCTGGGCGGCGGTCGAAGCGACCCTGACCGAGCTTCTGTCGGCGGCGGGCCTGCTGGTCGAGATCCGGCGCCGGCCTTCTCCAAGCGAGATGGTCTTCGAGCTGATCGGCGACGACGTGGAGCCGCTGCTGGCGAACAAGGGCGAGGGATTGAACGGCCTCGAGGTCCTGGCTGGTCGGATCGCCGGCCGTCGCCTGGGCCGCCCGGCCCATCCGCGCGTCGACGCGGAGGGGTTCCGCCGGCACCAGAAGGAAGCCCTGGAGGAGCTGGCGCGCCACTCCGCCGAGGAGGCCAAGAAGACCCGCCGGCCGCAGCTTCTCCCGCCCCTTTCGCCCGCCGAGCGGCGGCTCGTGCACCTGGCCCTGGCCGAGGATCCCGAGGTCGAGACCGAGAGCGAGGGCAGCGGGTTCTTGAAGCGCGTCGCGGTTCGGCTCAAATCGGTCTAGGCCCCGGCGATCCGCTCCGCGCGGAGGGGCTTTCCGGCGGATCGCCAGTAGCCGACCGGCAAGGACACCATGCGCCCTGCCGCCGAATTGCTCCTCGACACGATCGTCGCCTTGGCGACACCCGCCGGGCGTTCGGCAATCGCCGTGCTGCGTCTTTCGGGTCCTCGGGCGCGAGAGATCCTGACGGCCGTGGCGCCCCGTCTGTCGGAGCCTCTCGAGCCGCGACGGGCGACGCTCGCGACCCTCGAGGATCCGTCGGGAGAGACGATCGACCACGGCCTCGTCACTTTCTTCCCCGCGGCCGCCTCGTACACCGGGGAGGACACGGCCGAGATCTCGGTGCATGGAAGCCCCGTGATCATCGAGCGTCTGCTCTCGGTCATCGCGCGCGCCGGAGCGCGGCTCGCCTTCGCCGGCGAGTTCACCGAGCGCGCCTTCCTTCACGGAAAGATGGATCTGCTGCGCGCGGAGGCCGTGTCGGACCTGATCTCTTCGCGCACGTCCCGCGCCGCGCAGTTTTCGCTGAAGCGGCTCGAGGGGGGGCTGTCGCGGCGCCTGCGCGCTGTCCGCGAGCAGCTGCTCGCCGCCGCGGCGAGCCTCGGAGCGACCCTCGATTTCGCCGAGGACGTGGGGGAGGCAGTGCCCGCGGACGTGGCGCCTCGGCTCCTGAGGGCCGTGACCGAGCTCGAGCACCTGCTCTCCACGTACGAGGCGGCGCGCCTTCTGCGGGCGGGCTGCCGTGTCGCCATCCTCGGCCGTCCCAACGCCGGCAAGTCGACCCTATTCAACAAGCTTGCCGGCAGCGCCCGGGCAATCGTCACGGAGATTCCGGGAACCACGCGGGACGCGCTGGAGGTCGAAGTCGACGTCGGCGGGATCCCGGTCACCGTCGTAGACACCGCGGGACTGCGCGCGACCGAAGACCCCGTCGAGCGCATCGGCGTCGAGCGTGCGCGGGCGGAAGCGGAGAGGGCGGACCTGCTCCTGTACGTGCTCGACGCGAGCCAGGGGATGACCGATGAAGATCGGGCCGCGCTCGAGTCGGTCGGGGAAAGGCCGGTCCTGCGGATCGCCAACAAGAGGGATCTTGCGACGTCGGAGCAGGCCGGCTCGATCGGTGCCGGAGCGACGCCGCTCTGCGGCCTTCGCGAGGACGCCGGGCAAGTGCTGCGGGCGCTGCTCGCGCGACAGATCGCTTCGCGCGTCGACACGGCGTCGAGCTTCGAGGCGCTCGCGTCGGTGCGGCAGAGAGACCTCACCGTCCGCGCCCATGCGGCCTCGGCTCGCGCCCTCGAATCCCTCGACGCCGGCGAGTCGCCCGAGTACGCCGCCTCGCATGTTCACGAGGCGCTCGACGCGCTGGCGGATCTCTTCGGCGAAACGACGAGCGAGGACGTCCTGAAGCGCATCTTCTCGACCTTCTGCATCGGGAAGTAGCTTTCGGTTCAGAATTCCCGTCGTCCGTTTCGCAGCGGGCAGCGGCTGACGGACAACTGATAACTTCCCTCCCGTGTTCGACGTCCTCGTCATCGGCGGCGGCCACGCCGGCGTGGAAGCGGCTCACGCCGCCGCCCGAATGGGCCGACGCACGGCCCTCCTGACGGGGGATCTCGACGCCATCGGCCGGATGTCGTGCAACCCGGCCATCGGAGGCCTCGCCAAGGGCCAGCTCGTGCGCGAGATCGACGCCCTGGGCGGGCTCATGGGCACCCTCGCCGACCGCGCCGGAATCCAGTTCAAGGTCCTGAACCGATCGCGGGGCCCGGCCGTCTGGGGCCCGCGGGCGCAGTGTGACAAGTCCCTCTATTCCCGCCTCGCGCGGGAGGCGCTCGAGGCGACGCCGAACCTGACGCTGCTCGAGGGCATGGCGGAGCGGCTGCTGGAGGAGGGCGGCGCGATCGCGGGAGTCGTCGCAGAGGGCGGTCTCACGATTGCGGCGCGGACCGTCGTCGTGACGACCGGCACCTTCCTGCGCGGCGTGATGCACACGGGCGCAAGACAGACCGAGGGAGGGCGCATCGGAGAGGCGCCGGCGAAGGGGCTGTCGCTTGCCCTCGAGCGATTCGGCCTCGAGCTCGGACGCTTCAAGACGGGAACCCCGCCACGGGTGCACCGGGATTCGGTCGACTACGCCGAGTGCGTGGAGCAGATGGGAGACGAGCCGCCCGTCCCGTTCTCGTTTCGCACGGGCCGGCTTCGCCTCGATCAGGCGCTGTGCTGGCTGACGTCGACCAGCCCGCGAATTCACGACCTGATCCGTGAGAATCTTCACGCAAGCCCGATGTACTCCGGCCAGATTCGAGGCATCGGGCCCCGTTACTGCCCTTCGATCGAGGACAAGGTCGTCAAGTTCGCCGACAAGAGCCGGCACACGATCTTTTTGGAGCCCGAGGGTTGGAGCGCCCCGGAGATCTACATCAACGGCCTCTCGACCTCGCTTCCCGAAGGGGTCCAGCGGCAGATCCTCGCCGGGATCCCGGGTCTTGGGAAGGCCGTGATGCTGCGTCCGGGCTACGCGGTCGAGTACGACTACAGCCTGCCGCGGCAACTGCGCTCGACCCTGGAGACCCAGCAGATCGCCGGGCTCTTCCTCGCCGGGCAGATCAACGGCACTTCGGGTTACGAAGAGGCCGCCGCGCAGGGGCTCTGGGCGGGAGTCAACGCCGCCGCGGCGGCGGCGGGGCAGGAACCGTTCCTTCTCGAGCGTTCGGAGGCGTACGCCGCGGTGATGGTGGACGATCTGATCGGAAAGGAGCTCGAAGAGCCCTACCGCCTCTTCACCTCGCGAGCCGAGTACCGATTGCTGCTCGGTGTCGACAGCGTCCTGCCGCGCCTGCTGCCGCACGGCCGGCGGCTCGGCCTGATCGGTGAAGAGGAATATGCCCTCGCCATGCGGGGGGAGGAGCGCGTCGAGCGCGCCCGGCGAGAGCTCACCGAGAGGGTCGTCACCCCGAGCGCCGCAGCGAATGAGCGGTTGCTCGAGATCCTCGGAATCAGGGTCGACATGCCGACAAATCTATGTAACCTATTGAAAAGAAACGACTTATCTGTATCCGACGTCGCTCCTCTGGCTCCCGAGATCTTCGCGGGACTGACTGCCGAGCAAGCAATCATCCTGGAGACTCGGGTCCGTTATGAGGGCTACATCCGGCGCGAGATCGAGCGGGTCGAGAGATTGAAGCCGCTCGAGTCTCGAAGGATTCCGGATGACTTCCGGTACCAGGGCATTGCCGGGCTTTCGCACGAGGTCGTCGAGAAGTGCTCGCGTCGGCGTCCGCGGACGGTTGGAGAGGCCTCCCGGATTCCGGGCGTGACGCCCGCAGCCGTGGCGATAATCTCGGCCCATGTCCTCCGAGCGTCCTCCCCTCCCCCCTGAGGCCTTCGATCCGCTTCTGAGCGCCGCGGCCGCGGCTTTCGATCTCTCTCTCTCCCCCGCCTCGCAGTCCGCGCTCTCCCGCTACCTGAGCGAGCTCGACGCCTGGCGGCGCCGAACCAATCTGACGGGGAAGCTGTCGCCGGAGGAGCTGGCCGATCATGCTCTGGAGAGCGTCCTGGGAGCGACTTTACTTCCTCATGGGGCTCGAGTTGTTGACATCGGCTCGGGAGCCGGGTTCCCCGGGGTGCCTCTTGCGCTCGTAAGGCGTGATCTTCTGGTCTGTGCGCTCGAGCCGAGGAAAAAACGAGTCGAATTCCTGCGACACGTTGCCCGAGCGGTTCCGGCGACAAATCTCGAGGTTCTCGAAGGGCGTCCACCGGCCCTCGCATCCCGCCGATTCGACGCGGCCGTCAGCCGCGCCGTCGGAGATCTGGCTGGGGTGATCGTCAAGGCGGAATTTCTCAAGCCCGGAGGTCTGCTCCTTGCCTGGACGACCGACCCCGGGGGCCTCGCCCGGTCGCTCTCCCCCGGCTTTTCTGGAGGCGAAATCCTGCGGGTCCCTGCTGCGCGCCGAAAGGTGATCGCCGCCTTTCGAGCCGTTGAATAGACAGTGTTCCACGTGGAACACGGAGCGAAGCGGCGACCTGCTACTCTGCCGCACCGTGGGAAGCGTCATCGCGGTCGCCAACCAGAAAGGCGGCGTCGGCAAGACCACGACCGCGATCAATCTGGCGGCTGCGCTGGCTGCCCTGGACCGCAAGGTCCTGCTCGTCGACCTCGATCCGCAGGCCAACGCCACCTCGGGACTCGGCTTTCCCCGTGCCCAGGCGAGCTCGGGCAGCTACCAGGCTCTTCTCTCGGGAGACGCCCTTTCCCCGATCGCCGCGAGCCAGTTCCCGAACCTCTGGCTGCTTCCTTCCGGGAGGGATCTGGTTGGGGCCGAGGTCGAGCTCGTGGAACTACCCGATCGCGAGCATCGGCTCAAGGCGGCGCTCTCGAACGTGCGCGGAAGCTGGGACTTCGTTTTCGTGGACTGCCCGCCTTCGCTCTCGATTCTGACGGTCAACGGTCTCTGCGCCGCCGACTCGGTCCTCGTGCCGATGCAGACCGAGTACTTTGCGCTCGAGGGCGTCAGCGAGCTTCTGGCCACGATCGAGCGGGTCCGCAACGCGTTGAATCCCTCCCTCAAGCTCGAGGGGGTCGTCTTGACGATGTTCGATGAGCGGACTAACCTCGGTCGACAGGTCATTGAGGACATCCGCAAGCATCTGGGAGCCGGGGTCTACGAAACTGTGATTCCGCGAAACGTTCGTCTGGCCGAGGCGCCGTCCTTCGGCAAGCCGGTGCTCTCCTACGACGTCAAGTCGCGCGGGGCGGAGGCGTATCTCGCTCTCGCGCGGGAGTTCTTGAAGCGCCGGGGCGGCCGTTGACGCGAAAGCAGGCGCTCGGCCGGGGGCTCTCCGCGCTTCTGCCTGGTGGCGAAGACGTTCCACGTGGAACACAGCTCGACCAGGTCCCAATCGAGCGGCTCGTGAGCGGCCGCTACCAGCCTCGTCGCGGGTTTGCCCCGGGGCCGCTCGAGGAGCTGGCCGCCTCGATCCGCGAGCATGGGGTCGTTCAGCCGATCGTCGTCGTGGCAAGAGGCGAGAAACTCGAGATCGTGGCGGGGGAGCGGCGCTATCGGGCCGCGAGGCTGGCCGGCCTCGAGAGGGTGCCCGTCGTCATTCGGGAAAAGCCCGCGGACCGGGAGTTGCTCGAGCTCGCGCTCGTCGAGAACCTCCAGCGCGAGGACTTGAATCCGATGGAGGAGGCCGAGGCCTTCGGCCGCCTGAAAGAGGAATTCGCCTTGACTCAAGAGCAGATCGCGGAACGAGTCGGGAAAGATCGCGCGACAGTATCTAACTCTTTACGTATCTTACGTTTACCTAATAGCGTCAAGGAGCTGGTGCGCGATGGCGCCCTCTCCGGAGGGCACGCTCGGGCGCTCGTCGGCTTGCCGACGCCCGACGAGCAGCAGGGCCTGGCCGAGGAGATCATCCGGCGCGGCCTCTCCGTGCGCCAGACCGAGGCCCGGGTCGCTCGCAGCACAACCGGGCCCCGCGTGAAGCGTGAGCGGCGCCGCGATCCCTTCACACGCGACGCGGAGGAAAAGCTCTCGCGCCGCCTCCGCACGCGGGTTCGCATCTCGCGCAAACGCCGGGGCGGCCGGATCGAGCTTCTGTTCGGATCGGAAGAGGAACTGATTGGGCTCTTCGAGCGGCTGATGGGCAAGGGCTGACGGCAAGGAGATCGCGATGAAGATCAAACCGGAAGGCACGAACTTGAACGGGTTTCTCGACAAGGGGAGCCACTTCCAGGGCGAGCTCGCCTTCGAGGAGACCTTTCGAATCGATGGTCGCTTCGAGGGCAAGATCCTCTCGGGCAGCGAGCTGATCCTGGGCGACTCGGCCGAAGTCAAAGGCGAGATCGAGGTCGGACGGCTGTCCGTCAACGGAACCCTGAAGGGAACCGTGCGCGCTCGCGAGCGGATCGAGCTGCATGCGCGCGCGCGCGTCGAGGCGAGCCTGACCACGCCCATCCTGAAGATCGAAGAGGGGGCGCGCTTCGAAGGCTCCTGCCGAATGGGAGACGAGGCACAATCGAACGTCGTCGATCTTCAAGCCTCGCCGCGCAAATAGCTGGTCACTAACTGTAAATAAAAGACTTATATAACGATCGCGTGACGGCGATCTCCTCTCCCCGGCCGCGAGTCCAAGTGCGTCGTGCCTGCGCTCTCGACTCGGAAGGCCTCGTGTGCTATTTCTGCGCGCTCTCGGTTCTGACTGAAAAGGAAACTCGGCGAAAGGCCTCGCTGCCCAGGGGCACGGCCGTAAGGGTCCAGAATCCATGATCAGACTCCCGGACGTCACGATGATCTACGTGATCCTTTGCTTTGCGATCGCCTATGCGATCCTGAAGCGGTATCTGTTCGTGCCCCTGGGAGCGATCTTGGATGCGCGCGATCAAGAGGAGAAGGAGGCCGCCGCCCTGCACGCCGATACACTCGCGCGCCTGCAGAAGGCCCTTTCCGAAGCAGAACGGACTCTCTCGGAGGCGCGCCGCGAAGCCCTGAAGATGCGCGAGCGGCTTCGCGCCGAGGGGGCGAGCCGGCTCGAGGCGCGCCTTGCGGAGGCGACCGCCGCCGCCGCGGCGGCGGTCGAGAGCGCCAACCGCCGCATCGAAAAGACCGGCGGGGAGCTTGCGGGCCTGCTGGGAGATCGGGCGAGGACCCTTGCGCGCGAGCTCGCCGAGAAGATCCTCGGCCGGAAGCTCGCGGCGTGACGTCTCCGGCGGCACGGACCGGGTCTCCTGCGGCGCCCGGCGTTTTGTTCGCGCTGCCCGCGCCGTTTGCCCTTCTCGCCGAGGAGGCCGCCGAACACGCGGGCACGGTGCTCGGCATTCCGCAGTGGATCTGGCAGCTCGCCAACCTGATTCTCTTCTTCGGCGTTCTCGTCTATTTCGTCGCGCGGCCCCTGGCCACGGCCTTCCGGAATCGCCAACTCGCCGTCGAGGCGCGACTGAAGGAAGCACGCCAGCGGCGGGAAGAGGCGGCGCGCTTCGACGCGCAGATGCACGAGCGGATGGAGGCTCTCGAGCGCGAGGTGGCGCAGATCCGCAAACAGGGCGAGGCGGACGGGGAAAGCGCCCGAGCGGCGCTCGAGGAGCGCGCGAAGGAAGAGGCAGCGCGCATCCGCGTCAACGCCGAGGAAGAGATCGAACGGCGGGTCGCCGCGGCCAAGGCGGAGCTGCGACAAGAAGCGGCGAAGCTGATGGCGTCGGCCGCGGGCGAGATCGTGGCCCGCGAGATCACGCCCGACGACCGGCGGCGGCTCCTGTCGGAGAGTGTGGCCCGCCTGAAGGAAGCCCGATGAGCTCCTTCACCCACCCGTACGCGCGGGCCTTCGTGGAATGCGCCCCGACCGGCTACGACTTCGCGGTGTTTCTCGCGGCCGGCGAGTCGATCGCGGCCGCCATGGCGGGAAACCCGAAGCTGCGGGCGTTCTTTCAGACGCCCTCCGTTGCCCGGGAGGCGAAGGGCAAGGCCCTCGCCGCTCTCTCGGCCAGAGCGGGATTCGACGCCTACGGGTCGCGGTTCCTGCAGGTCCTCCTGAAGAACCACCGGCTGCTCGAGGCCGGCGAAGTCTTCAAGGCGATCCGCGACGCACACGACGCGCTTCAGGGAATCGTGCGCGCCCGGATCACCGTGGCCTCGCCGATCGCCGAGGACGAGAAGAAGCTGGTCGAGGAAGCGATCGCCTCTCGGACGGGCAAGAAGGTCCGCCTTCAGGTGGTCGAAGATCCGGCCATCCTGGCGGGTTTCGTCGCCCGCGTGGGATCCAACGTCTTCGACGGCTCGGCCGTGGCGGAGATTCGGCGGTTCCAGGAGCAAGTCAAGCAAAGGACGGGAGTCTGAGATGGAAATCAAAGCGGACGAGATCACGGCGATTCTCAAGCAGCAACTGGCCGACTACGAAAAGGCGATCGACGTCGCCGAGGTTGGCACCGTCCTCTCGGTGGGCGACGGCATCGCGCGCATCTACGGCCTCGACAAGGTCATGGCGGGCGAACTCGTCGATTTCGGCAAGGACATCTACGGCCTGGCCTTGAACCTCGAGCAGGACCAGGTCGGTGTCGTGCTGCTCGGCGAGGCCGCCGAGGTCGAGGAAGGCCAGGAGGTCCGCCGGACCCGCCGGATCATCCAGGTGCCGGTCGGGCCGGCGCTGGTGGGAAGGGTCGTCGACGCGCTCGGCCGGCCGATCGACGACAAGGGCCCCATCAAGACGACCGAGTTCTATCCGACCGAGCGCATTGCGCCCGGGGTCATCGAGCGACAGCCCGTCAAGGAGCCGGTCCAGACGGGCATCAAGGCGATTGACGCCATGATCCCGATCGGCCGGGGTCAGCGTGAGCTCATCATCGGTGACCGCCAGACCGGCAAGACCGCCATCGTCCTCGACACGATCATCAACCAGAAAGGCAAGGGCCTCGTCTGCATCTACGTCGCGATCGGCCAGAAGAAGTCGACCGTGGCCCAGGTTGCGAAGACCCTGGAGGAGAACGGCGCGATGGAGCACACGATCATCGTGTCCGCGACGGCCTCCGATCCGGCGCCGATGCTGTATCTGGCGCCCTACGCCGGCTGCGCGATGGGCGAGTGGTTCCTCTACAACAAGAAGCACGCGCTGACGATCTACGACGACCTGTCCAAACACGCCGCGGCATACCGCGAGATCTCGCTTCTGCTGCGCCGGCCGCCGGGCCGCGAGGCCTATCCGGGCGACGTCTTCTACCTGCACTCGCGCCTGCTCGAGCGGGCGGCCAAGCTCTCGAACGAAAAAGGAGGCGGGTCGCTCACGTCGCTTCCGATCATCGAGACGCAGGCCGGCGACGTGTCCGCCTACATCCCCACCAACGTCATCTCGATCACCGACGGCCAGATCTATCTCGAGAACGACCTCTTCTATTCGGGCGTGCGGCCCGCCGTCAACGTCGGCATCTCGGTGTCGCGCGTAGGAGGAAACGCGCAGATCAAGGCGATGAAGCAGGTCGCGGGCACGCTGCGCCTGGATCTGGCGCAATACCGCAACCTCGCGGCCTTCGCGCAGTTCGGATCGGACCTCGACAAGGCCTCGCAGGCGCAGCTGGCGCGCGGGCAGCGCATGGTCGAGCTCTTGAAGCAGCCGCAGTTCCAGCCGATGGACGTCGCGCTGCAGGTGGCGTCGATCTATGCGGGAACCAAGGGCTATATGGACTCGCTGCCAGTCGATGCGGTGAGAAGCTTCGAGGCGGGCCTGACGGAGTACCTGAAAGCGGAGCGGGGCGAGATCCTGTCGGCCATCGTCTCGACGGGCAAGCTCGAGAAGGCAACCGAAGAGAGCCTCGGCAAGGCGATCCAGGAGTTCAAGGATCGGTTCGTGAAGGAGAGCGCGCCTGCCAAGGCCGCCGCGCCGGCCGCCGCGGGGACGGATAAAAAGGCCGCGGGGACGGATAAGAAGGCCGCAGGGACAGAGACGCAGGCTGCGGAGGCGGAGCCGAAGGCCGCCGCTCCCAAGGCGAAGGCCGAGAGCCACGAGTAGACGATGGCATCGCTGATCGACATCCGGCGCCGGCTGCGCTCGGTCAAGAGCACGCAGCAGATCACCAAGGCGATGAAGATGGTTGCGGCAGCGAAGCTGCGGCGCGCTCAGGATCGCGTGATCGGGGCGCGTCCTTACGCGAAGCGGATCGCCGAGGCTCTTGCCGCGGTGATGGCGCGCTCGGGCGGGGTCTCCGATCCCCTGCTCGAGGCACGTGAGGAGAAGCGGGTCATCGTCGTCATCGCCGCGGGTGACCGCGGTCTGTGCGGCGCGTTCAACACCAATATCCATCGGGCGGCCGCGCACCTTATCGGCCAGCACCCCGAATGGACCGAGGTGCGAGTCCTTCCGGTCGGCAAGAAAGCCATCGAGTTCTGGCGACGCCGCAAGTACCCGCTCACGGAGAAGACCTACTCGGGCATCTTCGCGGACTTGAAGTACGAGCAGGCCAGAGAGATCGCGGCCTTCCTTTCGGCCGAGTTCCTCGCGGATCGGATCGACGCGGCATACATCGTCGTCACCGACTTCCGCTCGATCCTTTCGCAGGTCGTTCGCACCGGGAAGCTGCTGCCCCTCTCTCCGGAAGCGGTCTCGGTGCCGGCGGGCGAGGCCGCCGCGGCCACAACCACCGACTATCTGACAGAGCCGGACCTGCCCGCGATCCTCCGGTGGCTCCTGCCCCGGTACCTCGAGTTCACCGTGTACCGAGCACTCGCTGAATCGGCGGCGGCCGAGATGGGCGCGCGCATGACGGCGATGGACGCAGCGTCCAAGAACGCCGGAGAGATGATCGACGACCTGACATTGACCTACAACCGCGCGCGGCAGGCCCGGATCACCAAGGAGCTGATCGAGATCGTTTCGGGCGCGGCGGCGCTGGGATAAGCGAAAAGGGGGCATCATGGCGGAGCAGAACCTGGGAAAGGTCGTCGCGATCATCGGGCCGGTGCTCGACATCGAGTTCCCGCCGGGGAAGCTGCCGCCCATCTACAACGCCGTGCATGTCGAGGACGACGGTAAGGAGACGGGCGAGCCGATCGACGTCATCGCGGAGGTGGCGCAGCAGCTCGGAGAGAACGTCGTGCGCTGCGTTTCGATGAAGCCGACCGACGGGATGGTCCGGGGCATGAAGGCCGTGGACACGGGGGGGCCGATCTCGGTTCCCGTCGGGCGCGAGACGCTCGGCCGGATCTTGAACGTCATCGGCGATCCGGTCGACGGACTCGGAGAGGTGGGCGCCAAGGAGCGCTGGCCGATCCACCGCGAGCCGCCTCCGTACGACGAGCAGGCGACCTCTGTCGAGATGTTCGAGACCGGCATCAAGGTCATCGACCTGCTCGAGCCCTACACCAAGGGCGGCAAGACGGGTCTCTTCGGCGGGGCCGGTGTCGGCAAGACGGTCATCATTCAGGAGCTCATCAACAACGTCGCCATGCACCATGGCGGCTTCTCAGTCTTCGCGGGTGTGGGCGAGCGCACGCGCGAGGGCAACGACCTCTACCTCGAAATGACCGAGTCGGGCGTCGTCACGCCTGGCGATCCCTCCAAGTCCAAGTGCTCCCTGATCTACGGCCAGATGACCGAGCCGCCGGGCGCGCGGCTTCGGGTGGGCCTCGCAGGCTTGACCGTCGCCGAGTACTTCCGCGACACAGAGGGCAAGGACGTCCTGCTCTTCATCGACAACATCTTCCGCTTCACGCAGGCTGGCTCCGAGGTCTCGGCTCTCCTCGGCCGGATGCCCTCGGCCGTCGGCTACCAGCCGAACCTCGCGACCGAGATGGGAGAGCTGCAGGAGCGGATCACGTCCACGAAGAAAGGCTCCATCACCTCCGTGCAGGCGATCTACGTGCCGGCCGACGACCTGACAGACCCGGCTCCTGCGGCCGCGTTTGCGCATCTGGATGCCACGACAGTGCTCTCGCGCGCCATCTCCGAGATGGGAATCTACCCGGCCGTCGACCCGCTCGCCTCGACTTCGACGATCCTGTCGGCGCGGGTCGTGGGCGAGGAGCACTACAAGTGCGCCCGCGACGTGCAGGCAGTGCTCCAGAAATACAAGGACCTGCAGGACATCATCGCGATCCTGGGCATCGACGAGCTCTCCGAGGAGGACAAGCTGACCGTCGCGCGCGCGCGCAAGATCCAGCGTTTCCTGTCCCAGCCCTTCTTCGTCGCGACACAGTTCACGGGCCTCGAGGGGCGGTACGTCAAGGTCGCCGACACGATCAAGGGCTTCCGCGAGATCGTCGACGGCAAGTGCGACGACCTGCCGGAGCAGGCCTTCTACATGGTTGGCACGATCGAGGAGGCCCGCCAGAAGGCGGCCGAGCTCGCCAAGGCGGCGGCGTAGGACGCGATGGCGGCTCTCAAGCTCGAGGTCGCGACGCCCGAACGGAGCATCGTCGAGACGGACGCCGACGAGGTGGAGCTGCCGGGGGTCGAGGGCTACCTCGGAGTGCTCCCGGGCCATGCGCCCCTGATCACCCTCTTGAGGACCGGCGTGCTTTCCTACCGACGCGCCGGCTCCCGGGAGGCGCTGGCGGTCTCGGCGGGATTTGCCGAGGTCTCGCACGACCGCGTGTCGGTTCTGGCCGACTCGGCGGAGAGTGCCGCGCAGATCGACGCTTCGGCCGCCGAGCGTGAGCGCGCCGCGGCGGAGCAGGAGATGGCGACCGCGAGCGCCGAGACGTTGCCCGCGATCACCGCGCGCTTCGAGCTCGCGCAGGCGCGCCTCACCGTCGTGCGACGCACGTAGGGCTTCGGCCCGAGCCTGCTACGATCCGGGCGTGGCGAAAGGCGCTCGCCCGGACGTCGTTCCGGCCGAGACTCCCCCGGGCCGGGGACCCGAGCCGGCCGAGCGCTGGTTTCTCGAGGGCCCGCGCTCCCGGGGAAGCGAGTTCTTCTCGGTCTGGAAGATCGCTCGCGAGTTCGTCCGCGGGTTCCGGATTCTCCACTTCGTCGGCCCTTGCGTCACGGTCTTCGGCTCCGCGCGCTTCTCGCCGGACCACCCGTACTATTCCCTCGCGCGGGAGATGGGAGGGCGCCTGGCGAGGCTCGGCTTCACTGTCATGACGGGCGGGGGCCCGGGCATCATGGAAGCGGCCAACCGGGGCGCGAAGGAGGCCGGAGGACGCTCGGTCGGGTGCAACATCGTTCTGCCCAAGGAGCAGAAGCTCAATCCCTACCTCGACGTGTGCGTGACTTTCGAGCACTTCTTCGTGCGCAAGGTGATGCTCGTCAAGTACTCCTACGCGTTCGTCGTGATGCCCGGAGGACTCGGCACGCTGGACGAGCTCTTCGAAGCGGTGACGCTCGTGCAGACGGGCAAGATCGCCGATTTTCCCGTGGTCGTCTTCGGGAAGGACTACTGGCGTCCTCTGATGCGCGAGCTCGACGAGATGGTGGGCGCCGGCACGATCGCGGCGGAGGACCTGAGGCTGCTGCTCTTCACCGATTCCCTCGACGATGCCATGGACCACGTCCAGAAGCACGCGGTCGAGAGGTTCGGCCTCGTGCGTCACTCGGTTCCCGCCCGATCGCGGTTGCTCGGGGAGGGATCGCCGGAGGCGCCGGCGCATCCCGGCCGCGTCGGCCGGGCCTCCTGAACGGAGGATCCGACCGACACCCGGGCGTTGGCCGTCAGTGCGGTGTCGAGCCCGGGGACGGGATCCGGTAGCCGGCGAGGACGACCGTGATGTTGTCTTCGCCGCCGCCATCGAGCGCGAGATCCACGAGTCGCCGGGCGACGTCCTCCGACCGGCCGGGCCCGCGCAGGACGCCGGCGATGGCCTCCTCGGCGGCCATCTCGGTCAGCCCGTCCGAGCAGAGGAGGAGCCGGTCCCCGTCGGAAAGGCGCACCCGCTTGAGCTCGACCTGCACGAACGCGCCCCGCGTGGCAATGGCGCTCGTCAGGATGTGGCGGGCGGGGTGTGTGGCGACCTCGTCCTGCCGGATCGCGCCCGCGTCGGCGAGCGACTGGGCCATCGTCTGATCTCGCGTCAAGCGCGAAAGCTGCCCCTCGTGGAACAGATAGGCGCGCGAGTCTCCCACGTGCGCGACCATGAGCTCCGTTCCCAGGCTGCAGGCGACGGTCATGGTCGTCGCCATGCCCCGCAGTTTCGGGTCTTCCCGGGTCCTCTCGAGCAAGACGTCTCGCACTTTCTGGAAGCGCCGCTCCAGGCGCTCCAGGACCTCCCGGGCGAGCTGGTCGTCGATCCGCATGATCCAGTCGGGCGTCTCGATGACCAGATCCATCAGGGCATGAATCGCGGTTCGGCTGGCGACCTCACCGGCGGCCGCGCCTCCGACACCGTCGGCCACCAGCATCCCGTAGACGGTCTCCGCGTAGGATCTGGGCACCTCGCCTTCCGGAAGGTTCGTCAGCAGTGTTCGCATGGCGCGGTCGAAGCGCGCCACGATGAAGTGGTCCTCGTTGTTGGTCCGGACCTTGCCGGGATGGGACAGGGCGGCAAGATCGATCTCGACGAGGGCGGACGCGCCGGCAGGTTCGCGCGTCTGCGGGTCCGCCTGGGACGGAAAGTCGGGAGTGCCCTGGGGATCGTTTGGCATGGATTCGGTTCCTAGGGGCCGACGGTCTGAAGGGCTCTCGCCGTGGCCGCAAGCAACGCCTCGGGCCCGACCGGCGCACCGGTCGCCTGCTTCATCCAGATATCGGGAGCGACGTTGCCGATTTTCGCCATCCGCTCGAACTCGGGCCCGATGGCGCCACCCGCCTTCTGGATCTGCTGGTCGATCTGGAAGGCGATCAGGTGCCCGATCGGGTAGTCGGGAAGATACAGGAAGGAGTCGATCATGTGGGAGTAGATGCCGAGGAGCACCACGTCGCGGGAGCCCAGGACCGGCGCGTAGTAGCGGTTCCAGATGTCGCGGCAGATCTGCAGCGTCGCTTCCTTCAATTGCGCGGGAGTCGCCTCGGGATGGTCGTACATCCAGTGCCACACGACCATGTCGACCAGGGCCACACCGGCAATCTCGTAGGTGCCCCAGAAAGAGTTCAACGTCTTCAAGGCCTCCGACTTCACGTCGGGGTGCGCCAGGCCCAGAAGCTCCAGGTCATGCGCCTGGAAGACGAAGGCCAGGGCCTCGGTGAAGGCCGTGTTCGGAACGCCCTGCAGGAGGGTCGAGTCCACATCGTTTAAGGAAAAGGTCTGCTCGACGTTGTGCCCCATCTCGTGCACGGCGATGTTGAAGCCCTTGTAGTTCATGCCGTCCTTCTCGACGCGCGTGCGCAGGTGGGAGTTGTCGGCGCGCCGGGCCGCCCCGAGGGCATGCCCGGATCCCCGCGCGGGATCGACCTCGATGTGATCGGCGAGGTAATTCGCGCGCTCCTTCGAGAAGCCGAGGTGTTCGAGAAGGTTCGGGATGTCCTTCTTGTACGCCTCGGCCGTCGGGTAGCGCTTGCGGACGACGGCGTCGAGCTCCTCCTCGGTGTGTTCCCCCCGTGGCTTGAAGCCCGCGTACCAGATGTCGAAGGGCTGGAGCTTCCGGTTGAGTCGCGTCTCGATCAGGCGCGCCACCCTGGGCACCTGCGGCGAGGTGAGAATGGCCTCGAGCATCTTGCGGACACGCTCCTCGGGGATCTGCCGGTTCTCGTCGAAGCGGCGGGCGATTAAGGTCGGCGCGGTCGGCGAGTAGGGATCGGCCTTCCGGGCCGCCTGGAAGCACTTCAAGAGCATCGCGTAGCGCGTGTCGGGCTCGGCGTCGGACACGGCCGCGAAGGCCTTGACGGCGTCGGGCTCGGAGTCCTTCACCGCGGCCGGACGCACGGTGTTCGCGGCCGGGTTCCAGTCGACGCCCGGGTTGTTGATGACCGCCCTCGGGATCGTCTGGGTGACGATGCGTTCCATGACGAGGGCCATCTCTCGCTGCCTTGCCAGGCCCTCCTTCGCATCGCCGTAGTCGGACTTCAACTGGTCGCGCAGGTTCCAGTGCGAGAGGAGACGCATCTTCGGCGGAAAGAGGCGATTGCCCTTCGCGTCCACCAAATGATGCATCCAGATGTTGTACTCGGCGATGTACTGGCCGGACTCGGCCGCCGCCTGAGAGATCGCCTGGTTGACATCGGCCGGCACGCGCTTGGCAAACCGGTCCGACAGGCGCGCTTCGGCCCACTGGCGGCGCGACCAGGACTCGCCCTCCCGAAGCCGGTCGGCGAGCGTCGTGACCGGGAAGTTCAAGAGAACGGCGAAGGCGAGGCGGTTGGCGAAGAGGTCCTCGACGAAGTGCGCGCTCGGGTCGTAGCCGGCCAGGATCTCGTCGAAGGGGTAGATCGGCCCGAGATCCAGGTCCGACTGCCTCCGAAAGTCGCGCGCGATCTCGTTGACGTGGCCGTCGTAGGACTCGAGCGCAAACTCCATGCGCGAAAAGAGGGCCTCGCGGGTCTTCGAGTCGCCGGCAAACTGCGCCCGGGCGACTTCGGCGAAGGCCTCGGCGTCCCCGTCCGACGGGCGCCAGAACTCGGCGGCCTGGGAGAGCCCGCGGTGAATCCGGGCGCGCTCCGCCTCGCCGTACCTGGCGACGAGCTCCGCCTCGACCTTGCTGACGGTGTCCTTCATGGCTTGCTGCTCCACAGGGGGCGCCGCGCCCGCGGCGACGAAGAACGAAAGAACCGCGAAGAGGGTCAAGCCCCTGCCGATGCGGCGATCACGCATGAGACCTCCTCGTCGCCGGGGGAGTCTACCGGTTTGCCCCGGTGTACCCCGGCCCCCTCAGGGCCTTGCCAGGCCGGGCCGCCGTGATTTTTCCGCCATCCACCACGAGGACGCCGTTGACGGCAACGTAGGGAATCCCCTCGCTGTACTGGTTCGCCTTTTCGAACGTCGCGCGCGCGTTGACGGTCTTCGGGTCGAAGACGGTCAGATCCGCCCAGAAGCCGACCTTGACGAGGCCCCGGTCGGGGATCGCCGCCGCCTCGGCCGAAAACGAGGTCATCTTGCGGACGGCTTCCTCGAGCCGCAGGACGTGCTCGTCGCGGACGTAGTAGCCGAGGATGCGGGAGGCCGAGCCCCAGCCGCGCGGATGGGAGGTCTCCTTCGAGAAGGGGCCGTCGGTCGCCTTGGCCTGCGAGTCCGTGCCGAAGCCGACGATAGGGCTCGCAAGCGCCGCCCGGACGTCGCGCTCGTCCATGATCGCGATGATGCAGGAGACGTTGGCACGGTCGGCGATCACGAGGTCGATCAGGACGTCGCGCGGGTCCTTCTTTTCGGCCGCGGCGATCTCCGCGATCGTCTTGCCCTCGTAGGGCTTCAGCTTCTCCGAGAGGACCTCCGCCACCATGACGCCTTGAGCACCTCCTGAGCCCAGCCACTGGTTCTCCCAGTCCGCCGAGTCCTTCGCCATGTCGGCCTTGACGCGCTCGCGCGTCGCGGAATCCGAGAGCCTTTTCAGGAGCGCCTCGCGCCCTCCCTCGCGGACCCACGGCGGAAGGCACGCGTCGAGGCCATTGGAGGCGCGGTTCCAGGGGTACTGGTTGGCGGCCACGTCGATTCCCCGGGCGCGCGCGTCTGAAAGCTTCTGGAGCATCTCCGGCATCTTTCCGAAATTCGAGGCGTAGGCTGTCTTGAAGTGCCAGATCTGCGAGCGCGCGCCGCTCTCCTGCGCGATGCGGAACACCTCGTCCATCGATTGCTCGATGCGGTTGGATTCCGAGCGCTGGTGCGTGAAGTAGGCGCCGCCATACTTGGCCGCGACCTTGGCCATCGCGACGAGCTCTTCGGTCGAGTTGTACATGTCGGGCACGTACTGGAGCGAGGAGGAGAGGCCGAGGGCTCCCTCGCGCATCGCCTGGTCCACCACGGCGCACATCTTGGCGAGCTCCTCGGGTGTGGCCCGCCGGTCGTCCTTTCCGATGACGTAGTCGCGCACACCGCCGGCGCCGACGAAGGTCGCCATGTTGATCGAGGCGCCGCGTTTGGCGAAGGTCTGGAAGTAGCCGTCGAGTGTGCGGAAGTCGGGCGTGTAGCCGTATTTCTGGTAGGCATCGCGGTTGTCGGCGAGCATCCGGTCGTTGATGGGGGCGATCGAGTAGCCCTCGCCCGTGACCTCGGTCGTGATCCCCTGCGTGATCTTCGAGGCCGCCCGGCCGTCCACGAGCACGTTGTATTCGGACTGGCCGAGCAGGTCGATGAAGCCCGGGGCGACGATCAAGCCCGTCGCATCCACGACGCGTCTGGCCTTGGCGTCTGCGAGCTTGCCGACCGCGGCGATCCGGCCGTCCTTGACCGCGACATCGGCGGAGAACCAGGGTGCGCCCGATCCGTCCACGACGCGGCCGCCGCGAAAGATGAGGTCGTATTCGATGGGAGCTTCGGCGGCGAAAGCCGCCGAGGAGGCAAGGAGTAATCCCACAAGCCCGAAGAGCGTCTTCTTCATGGCCCGAGTCTATGTCGATGAATGCCGGGCCGCGTTCACGCGGGGTTCACGCCAGAGGCGCTAGCCTGCTTTCGGGAGGGAGTGGAATCATGAACGGGTCCCGGATGGCGTCTCTGGGTCTGGCCCTGACGCTGCTTCTCGCGGGGGGGGCTGCCTTCGCGGAGCCTCCGGCGTCCAAGAGCCACGCCAATACCCTGTCGGGGACCGTTTCCTCGGTGGACGCGACCCGCAAGAACCTCCGCGTCAAGGACGCCGCCGGCAAGGAGACCGCGTTCGTCTGGACCGGCGCGACGCACATGAGCGGCGGAACGCTCAAGGTCGGCGAGAAGGTGACCGTGCGCTGGATGGCCCGCGAGGGCAAGAAGGTCGCGACGGTCGTCAAGGTCCATGCGCCGGAGTCCGAGACGACGGCCTCGACGCCCGCCGCCTCGGTCAGCCCGACGCCGAAGGCTCCTTCCCGGTAGGCGCCCTCCCGGCCCTACACGTCTGTCTGGCAACAGAGCGACGATGGCGACATCGAGTGTGGTTTCCTATGGGTCGAGGAGCCGAGCCACCTCTGAAACTGTCTTACATCGAGCAACAGAGTGCCCCCCTGAAGCCAAACCAGGAAACCGGTCGCCTTGCTTCTCGGCAACCCGGCGCTGCAACCCTCTCCATGGGCATGTGGATGACTATGGCGGTGCTGGCATTCTTGCCTCGGATTATCGACGCTCTTCTGCGGCCCATCGACTACAACGGGTTCTGGCACATCTTCATCGCAAGAAATCTGAGCCGCGAGTGGAAGAACTTGCAGCATCCCCCGCTTTTCCTGCTGCTCCTGCGGCTGAGCGACAGCGTGAGTCACAGCGTCCTGAGTTACCGCGTCTGGTCACTCGCTGGAGGGGTAGCGACGGTGTTGCTGACGGGCCTCGTTCTTCTGAGACTGGGCTGTCGGCGATGGGTCGTCCTCGCTGGATCGGCCATCATGGCGTTTTCGGTAAACGCAATCAGGCTATCGAATGAGGTGGAGTCGTACTCCCTCTGCGTCGCACTCGTGCTCGCGGCGTTCTTCTTCTACGTCGACGTCGTGGGGCCGTCGGGACCCGCATCTCCGCGCGCTCGCTTGGGCTTCTCGGTGTGTTCCTGCGTCGCGATAGGACTCCACTACTTTGCCGGCCTTTTCTTGACGGCATGCGCGGTGGCCCCTCTGCTGGTTGCAGCGCTGAATCCTGAGTACGGTAAGGCGCTCAGGCGAGCGCTGAGGCGTCGCTGGCCCGCGGACGCCTTGACGCTTCTGCCGGGTTTCGGCGTGGGCCTGCTGCTGTACGAGGTTCAGGCGAAACGTTGGGTCATGCCTCTGAGCTCTCTTCCGTCGTACTACTACCAACCGGGCCGCGAGACTGCAGGAAGCTTTCTCGTTCGAAATCTGCGCGAGACCTTCAATCTCTTTGCCCCGGTAGCGCTACCCCGCGCACGGTACGCTCTGCCGATCCTCGCCCTTTTTCTCGCGGGCGTAGTGCTGACAGTGTTTCTGGAGCGGGGGAGGGCTGCGACACAGAAGTCGATTCCGGCACGCGCGTTCCCCGCGGCAACATTGCTTGTCCTCCTCGCAGAGGGAATGGCGCTCGGCCTGCTGGGGCGTTACCCCTTCGGGGGACTGATGAGGCATCAATTCCTCTTGTTGCTCTTCGCGCTGCTGGCCGGAATGGTGGCTGTCGATACCATCGTTCGTCAGCCGCCCGTCGCGGGGTTGGAGCAAGTAACGCAGGGGGTACTGGCTGGGGCGCTCCTTCTCAGCCTTGGTGCGCAGTTGCCGAAACTCCTAGCGCCCCCGCAAGACCGTCTCGCACCGATTATCAAAGCGCATGCTCAGGGGCTGTGGGCGGTGGGAAGCGTGTCGGTTGATCAGTTCAACCTGGTCGGCCTGTTCACGCAGTTTCACAATCTCACGTGGCGCTTTCGCGGAAGGTTGCCCGGCCGAGGTGCGGTCGAGGTGTATGAAATCGCGGGACCGGGCGGGCGGTTGATGATCACCGCATTTCGAGAGTGGTGGATTTTCGACTTTCGGGACCCAAGGCTGTATGCGGAGCTCGCGGGGGCTTGGGGGAGTCGAGGGTCACACGATTGCGTCCTTACAATTGCCGGCACGATCTTCGACAAGCCGGCTCGGCAACCACTCAGCAAGGCGAGCCGAGCCACCATCGTTCAACGGATTGCTGCCGGCTCGCGGTCCAGCGATCTCATGCCTCGCGACGTCACCGTGTCGGAGTACGGTGATGTCTGGGCCTGCTTCTCAGCCGAGCCGACAGCCCGATAGGAGGGAGGCAGGGATGGCTCAGGCCGATGCCGAAGGCGCGGAAGGCTCGCTCCCGGCGGCCGGCAGGGTCATACGGAAGACCGCCCCGCCGCCTTCGCGCCCGTCGACTTCGATCGTGCCGCCGTGCGCGCGGACGACCTGCTCCACGATCGCCAGGCCCAACCCCGAGCCCTCCGGATAGCGCGAGCGCGCGGAATCGAGGCGGACAAACCGTTCGAAGATGCGCTGCCGGTTCTCGGGCTCGACACCGGGCCCCCGATCGCGGACCTCGAGGATCAGGCTCTCCTGCCCGCGGGAAACCTCGACCTCGACCTCGGTTCCGGGCTCGGTGTACTGGAGGGCGTTGGTCACGAGATTCGTGGCCGCGCGCAAGAGGCCCAGTCGGTCAGCCTCGAGGAGCGCCCCGTCCTTCGTTTGGAGCACAACCCGCACGCCCCGCGCCTCCGCCAGAGGCTGGGCGGCGGCGACCGCGTCCGCGGCAACGAGCGACAGGTCGACGGACTCTCGGCGGGCCGGAAGGGCGGCGTCGCCGCGAGCGAGCAGAAGCAGCGCTTCGACCTCGCGCGCCAGGCCCCGGGCCGCGCGCTCGATCGCCAGGAGAGACTGCCGTGTCTCCTCGGGTGTCGCGTCCGGGCGCCGGGCTTCCTGCGCTTCGCCGAGAAGCACCGCCGTGGGCGTCTTCAGCTCGTGGGCGGCGTCGGCGATCAGCCGCCGCTGGGCGCGAAACGCGTTCTCGAGGCGGTCGAGGAGGGAATTGATCACAGCGACCAGCCGGCGGAACTCCTCACCGCCCGAAGAGGAGCGCACCCGCCTGGAGAGGTCCGTGGCCTGGAGCTCCTCGGCCACGCGCGTGACCTCCTCGACGGGGCGAATCGCGCGGGACACGGCGAAAGCGAGGATCGCGGCCGTTCCGAGGACGCCCAGGAGCACGAGGGCCGCAAGCGCCCGATCGAGCCTCACGAGGGCGGCCATGCTCTGCTCGATCGGCCGGAACAGAACGAGCGTACCGCCGCGGGCCTTGCCCGAGAGGCGCGTGACGAGAAATCGGCACATCCGGCGCTGTCCGCTGTAGGGCTCGACTGCCGTGTACGGGGTCTCCGGACGGTCCCGATACGGCGCGATCGAAACGGGCAGGGCCGCGCGCAAGAGATTCCCGGTCACTTCGAAGACCCTGTCGCTCTTGAAAAGAATGGCGGAATGATTTGCCAGGCGGAACTCGAAGGCGTTGGCCTCGAGACCCGCGCGCAGCGCGTCGCGGCGCGACTGCTCGAGGCCCTCGAGCTCGAAGCTCGAGCCGACCGCCGCGGCCAAGGTGTAGAGCTCCTCATCGATGTCCGAGAAGGTCATGCTCCGGATTACCGCGCGCGTCGAGAGCGCCAGGAGCAGCAGGAATGCCGCCGACAGGCCCGCGCCCGCGAGCGCGATGCGCGTTCGGGCGCGGCGCGGCATCATCGCGTGCGGGCCGCCGCCGGTTTCACTGGAGCCGATACCCCATGCCGCGCACGGTCTCGATGCGGGAGGGCTTCTTCGGAGTGTCGAGCTTTCGGCGCAGGCGCGCGATCAGCACGTCCACCGTGTTCGACATGGGCTCCTCGCGCTCGCCCCAGGCCTGCTCGAGGATCTCCTCGCGTGTGACGACGCCCCCCGGACGGTGCAGAAGCGTCTCCAGAATCGCAAACTCCCGGGCGGTCAGTGAGAGAAGCGCGCCCGCCTTCCAGGCGCTGCGCTTTCCCGGATCCAGGCGCAGGTCGCCGCTCGAAAGCTCGGCGGTCGGGCGGCGGTCGTTTCGCCGCAGGAGGGCCCGGGCCCGCGCCGCGAGAACCTCCAGGTCGAAGGGCTTTCCCAGGTAGTCGTCGGCGCCCTCGGAAAGGCCCTCGACGGTCGACTCTGCGTCGTCGAGCGCCGTGAGGATCAGGATCGATTGCGTGAAGCCCTTCGCGCGGGCCCGCCGGCACACGTCCAGTCCCTCGCCGTCCGGAAGGCGCCGGTCGAGGACGAGCAGGTCGTAGGCATGAAGGTCGAGCAGCTCGTCGGCCTCCTCGATCTTCGAGGCCTCGTCGCAGGCGAGTCCGGCGCGCGTCAGGGTCCGAACGACGAGCGAGCGCAATCGCGCATCGTCTTCGAGGATCAGGGCCCGCACTCCCTCATCTTAGCCTCGCCCTCCGGTAGGATCCGCCGATGCAACACCTTCTTCTGGCTCTGGCGTTGGCAGCGGCCCCCGCGCCCTCCGATGTTGTCTCGGGCTACATCGAGAAGTTCTTCGAGACGTTCCCGAGCAAGGCGACCGAGGCCGGCCGGCACGACCGTGACAAGGAGTTGGAGAACCTCACTCCCGAGCGCCTCAAGGCCTGGGTCGACTTCAACCGCAAGGCGGCCGGAATCCTGGACGCGGAGCTTGCCTCGGCGGTCCTGGCGGAGGACGATCGGCTGGACGCGGAGCTTCTCCGGTCGCAGGTCGCCTGGCAGCTGCTGGACCTTTCGACCCTCGAGCGGGCCTCCCGTGATCCCCTCTACTGGACGAACATTGCCGGGAACGCGACCGTCTTTCTTCTGGTGCGCGACGACACGCCGCGACCGGACCGGCTGGCGGCGGCGAGGGCGCGCGTCCGGGAGCTTCCCCGATTTTGCAGGCAGGCGCAGAAGGCGCTTTCAGCGACCCCGCCGTCGAAGATCGCACCGGATTTCGCGCACATCGCGGCGGGGCAGGCGCGCGCCTCGGCGACCTTCTACAGGCAGGGCTTCACCGGGCTCTTTTCCGGCGAGGAGAGGACGGCCGCGGCGAAGGAGGCTTCGGACGCCGCGGCCGCCCTCGATGCGCTTGCGGCTTACGTCGATGGCCTCTCGAAGCAGGCCACGGGCTCGCCGCGCCTCGGGACGGACTACAAGCAGGCGCTCGAAATCGCGACGGGCGAGGCGGACCCGGACGCGCTCCTGACCCGGGCGAGGGCCGATCTCGCGGCCAAGAAGAAAGAAGCGGCCGCCTACGGACGTTCGGTCTGGAAGGAGATCTTCCCGGGGGCCGAGCCTCCGGCCTCGGACATCGACGTGCTGAGGAATCTCTTCGTCCGAGTCTCGGCGGACCGGGCAAGAACGACGGAGGAATTCGTTTCGGACTACCGCAAGCAGGTCGCGGACTTGAACGCCTACCTGCACGCCCACGAGATCGTGACGCTTCCCGATCCGCTCACGCTCTTCACCGACCGGTCCCCGGGCTACTTCGTCGGGCAGAGTGTCGGGGGCGTCTATGCGGCGGGCCCGTATTCGCCTGATGCCAAAACGCTGTGGTTTCTGCCGACGCCGCCCGATTCCGCGACCCCCGAGGAGCGCGACGGTTTCTTCCGCGATTTCAATCATCACTTCAACGTCATGATCACGCCTCACGAGATCCTGCCCGGCCACTACCTGCAGCTGAAGGTCGCGGCGCACCATCCGCGCAAGGTGAGGGCTCTCTTCGGTGACGGCGTGTACGTCGAGGGCTGGGGGACCTTCTCCGAGCGCTTGATGCTCGACCTCGGGTGGGGCGGGCCGCTCGACCGGCTGGCACACTTGAAGAAACAGATGGAGAACATCGCCCGGGCAATCGTGGATGTGAGCGTCCACACGAAGGGGATGACGCGCGACGAGGTGATCCGGTTCGTCCGCGAGGAGGCGCTCCAGGACGCGCAGTTCGCCTCGAACATGTGGACACGCTCGATCACCTCGCCCACTCAGATCCCGACCTACTACATCGGCTACCGGCAGGTGACGGACCTCTATGAAGACGTGAAGAAGGCCCGGGGCGAGAAGTTCAAGCTGAAGGACTTCATGGACGGCATGCTCAAGCCGGGTCCGGTGCCTGTGGCCCGATGCAGGGAGATGTTGCTCGGGAAGAGCTAGGGAAGACCAGGAGCGCCCTTCTCCACTCCCTCTCCCGCCGGGAGAGGGAGCGGAGGGGCCGCCGAGAACGCCGTCCTCCCTAGAACACGAACATCCCGACCCCGGCCGC
Organism: uncultured Acidobacteriota bacterium; assembly: GCA_963801275.1. Taxonomy (GTDB): domain Bacteria; phylum Acidobacteriota; class Thermoanaerobaculia; order UBA5066; family Gp7-AA6; genus DATBFU01. Next base: position 2,435,307 of record CAWDEF010000001.1, read on the forward strand.
AAACATCAATGCCGCCGTCACGCCGACGGCCCACCGGGCCAGCAACGAGCTCGGCTGGCCCTTCATGAGCCGGCGGTCGGAGGCGACGGCGAGGACCCCGACGAGGAGGAAGGGCGACAGCAGCCCGTTGATGACGGCGCTTCCATAGAGCGCCCGGACCGGGTCGATGTCCGTAAAATCGAGCGCCACTCCCGCCGCCGTCGAGAGGCCGACGATGGCATAGAAGTAGCGGGCGCCGGCGAGCTTCTGGTCGAGCCCCTGTCTCCAGCCGAAGGTCTCTGCGAAGGCGTAGGCCGCCGAGCCGGAGAGCGTCGGGATGGCGAGCAGGCCCACTCCCACGAGGCCCACCGTGTACAGAACTCCCGCAAACGGGCCCGCGAGCGGGCGCAGCGCCTGGGCGACCTGCCGAGATGTCGTGACCTGGGTCATCCCGTGCCGGTGCAACGTCAAGGCCGTCGTCAGGATGATGAAGAACATTACGAGGTTCGAGAACCCCGTGCCGATGCCGATGTCGGCGGCCCGGTCCGCGATCTCGGTGCGGCTGGCCCGTTCGCGCTTGACGAGCATGAGGCGCCCCAGGGCTTTTTCCTCCTCGACTTCCTGGGAGGCCTGCCAGAAGAAAAGGTAAGGGGAGATCGTCGTTCCGAGGATCGCCACCAGGGTGGCCCAGGCCTGACGCCCCTGCGGCAGCGACGGGAGAAAGGCGCTTCGCGCCACCTCACGCCAGTCGGGGCCGATGTGAATCGCCGCAACGACGTAGGCGAAGAGCACCAGCGCGAGCCACTTCAGGATCGAGGCGATCTGGTGATAGCGGAAGCGGATGATGGCCCAGGAGATTCCGGCGCCGAAGAGGACGACGAAGAAGTGAGAGTTCCAGCCGGTCAGCATCTCGGCTGCGTCCGCCATCCCCGCGAGGTCCGCCGCGATGTTGAAGGTATTGGCCAGGAGCAGGCTCGCCGAGGCCGCCACGAGGACCCAGCGGGGGACTTTCCGGCGCAGCGCGCCCGCAAGGCCGCGCCCGGTCACCATGCCGATGCGGGCGCACATCATCTGAACCGCGGCCATCAGCGGCCACGTCAGGAAGGCCGTCCAGAGGAAGGACGTTCCCAGCTGTGCACCGGCGATCGAGTAGGTCGCGACCCCCGAGGGATCGTCGTCGGCGGCGCCGGTGATGACGCCGGGTCCGAGGGCCGACCAGAGACGCCCCAAGGCTCCCCGTGGCGGCCGGGCCGGCGCCCGCTCGATTTCGATCCTCTTCACCGACGCAGACTTCTACACCAATGGAGCACGGCGGTGGGTTTCCGCTGATACGATTCCGCTGACTTTTTCGCAAGGAGGCATCGCGATGACCTGGAACCGGCGCCGCTTCCTCTCGACGTCCGGAGCCGCCGCCGTGGGGCTGGTCGCGGCATCCGCCCGCTCGACGGCGGCCATCACGGGCTCTCGTTCCGCCAGCCTCTTCCTGACCGAGGACGACGGCTTGAAGCCCGCGACGTACGATCGGCTGCCCCTCGAATGGCATCAGGCCCGGTTGAAGCTGCTCCAGGGCAAGCTCCTCGAGGACGGCTACGCAGGGATCCTGCTCGCCGATCCGATGAACATCATCTACTTCACCGGGCTCTTCTTCACGACGACCGAGCGTCCCTTCCGCGTCTTCCTGCCCGCCGACCGGCTCGCGACGATCTGGTTCAACCCGGGGCTCGACCGGGATCTGGTCCGGACCTGGTGGGCGACCGAGCAGGAGACCTACTTCGATTTCCTGCACGCCGAAGGGAGCATCCCCTACGAGGGCATCGTGCAGCAGGGCGCGACGGTGGACATCTTCGAATGGACGCTGCGCGGCTTGAAGAAGCGGGGCTACGAGGGGAAGCGCATCGCGATGGATCGCGAGCCCTCGAAGGGGCAGCTCGCGACGGCCGGCAAGGTCTTCATCAAGGACACCAAGCTCGAATCGGTCGCCGATGCGTGCGAAAAGATGCGGATGGTGAAGACGCCCGAGGAGCTCGCGCTGTGGCGGCGGGCCTACCGGGTCTTCGACGAAACGCACGCCCTTGCGCGGGATCTGCTGCTCGAGAAGGGCACCGAGCTGACCGATTTCGAGCTCGGCATGGCGGCGACCGAGTGGGGCACCAACCGCCTCATGGAGACGATCAAGCGCGACGGCGGCAACCACACGGCCGTCGGCATCGAGATGGAGATTGGCGTACGCTGCGGCCGAGGAACGGCGTACCCGCACCCCAACCAGTTCCATCACAACAAGATCCAGAGGGGCCAGGCCCTCCAGATCGCCGGCGGAGTCGAGATCGGAGGCTGCGGCGGCGAGCTCTACCGCGCCTTCCTGATCGCTCCTTGGACCGACCACCAGAAGAAGGTTTGGACGGTCTCGCGCGACTGCTGCCTCATGCAGAAGGATCTTTCGCGCGCCGGCATCACCTGCTCGACGGTCGCCTATCAGATCCTGTCCCACCAGGTGAAGGAGGGGATGCAGAAGTACATCTACCACCGGCCCGCCCACGGCATGGGGGTGGAGGGCCACCAGCCGCCGTATCTCTCGCTCGGGGACTACACGATGCTCGAGCCGGGTATGATCTTTTCCGTCGAGCCGGGGCTCTACGATCCGGAAAATGGCTTCGGCGTGAACTGGTCCGACGGGTTCTGCGTGCAGGCGGGAGGGAAGCCCGCCCTGCAGATGTCGCGGCTGCCGTGGTCGGAAGAATGGTGCCTGGTCAAGCTGTAGAGAGAGACGGCGCATGAAGCTCTGGAAGAAAATCGCGATCGGCGCCGGCCTCCTCGTCCTGGTGTTGGTCGGTTACGGCGTCTTTTCGATCGGGCCCCGCAACATCATCGGGATGCTGCGCTACGACCAGCGGCAGGAGGGCAGGCTCAAGGTCGGCGACCTGGCGCCGAACGTGGATCTGCTGTCCCTCGACGGGAAGACCCCCTTCGCCCTGAAGGACTCGGTCGGCGGCAAGCCTCTCGTCCTCGTCTTCGGCAGTTTCACCTGACCTCCGTTCCGGCGCTCGGTCGAGCGCGTGCAGGCTATGAACCGCGAGTACGGAGACCGCGCGCGCTTCCTGACCCTCTACATCAAGGAGGCGCACCCGGAGGACGAGTGGCAGATGGAGTCTAACGCGAAGGACAAGGACAACGTCTGCTACAAGCAGCCGAGAACCACGGCCGAGCGCGTCGCGATCGCCAACGACTTCGTGAAGCGCTTCCACTACGACATCCCGCTCGTCGTGGACCCCATCGAAAACCGCGTCAACGCGGTCTACGCGGGCTGGCCGGAGCGCTTCTACATCGTGGACGAGCAGGGCGTCATCGTCTACAAGGGCAAGCCCGGCCCCTTCGGCTACCATCCCGAAGAGGTCGAAGAGTGGCTGGCGAGGCGCTTCCCGAAATCATCCGCCGGCTAGCGGGGGCTGGCCGCATCGGAACCGTCTCGAAGGGCCTGCCCCGAGGGCGCCCCGAGGTCTCGGCGGAACTCCAGGCGCCGTTTCCAGACGTAGGCGAGAATCGCAACGTTGGCGGCAAAGAGCACGTAACCGCGCGGCTCGTGAGGGCGCTTGGCGATCTCACGCAGCTCGATCGGAATTCCGAGCACCGTCAGAAAGATCGTGAAGTAGGTCGCCCACCAGATTCGAAACGCGAGAAAGGTCCCTTCCGCGGCGAAGACCAGGCCGATCGACATCGCGGCCAACCCGAGGGCCAGCACTTCTCCGGGCGTGAAGCGCTCGTAGAAACCCTGAAGCTGCTCGACCCCGTAGCGGTGCGCGTTGACGCCGAACATTGCGGCGATTTCCATGGTCGGGTCCCGCCGGGACAGATTCGCCAGATGGAGCGCGGCGGCTCCGAGCAGGAGGAATCCGGCGGCCTTCAGGTACTTGAAAATGATGACGGCGAGGAAGCCGGCCGAAAGGGGCGGCCGACGAATCGGTTCGATCGGCGCAATCATGGGTCGTTTGCTAGTCTCCGAGGGGGCGCAGTTTCCCACATACAATTGCACCGCGGAATCGAAATGCGCGCACCGGCGATCGGATTTCTTGCTCTGTTTGGAGTCGGCGTGGCACTCTCCGAGCAGCCGGTGCTGCGCTACGTTCCGAAACACGAGGAGTTGAAATACACCTTCGGCGGGGTCGCGCCGACGCATCGGATCCAGCCGGGCACGCGGATCGTCACCTGGACCGAGGACTGCTACGACGGAGCCGTGCAGAAACCCGGCGACATCCCTTCGAAGGTGCAGCTTCCAGGCCACGACAACCCGCAGAGCGGCCCGTTCTACGTCGAGGGTGCGGAGCCGGGGGACACGCTCGCCATCCGAATCGAGAAACTCGAGCCGGCGCGGGACTACGGCATCTCCTCCTCGTTTCCCGGCTTCGGTGCCCTGACGGGGACCGACCGCACGGCGATCCTCGGACCGGACCTGCCGGAGACGGTCTGGTTCTACGAGATTGACCGGGGAAGAGGCACTGCCCGGACCCGGTCGCAGGACAAGAGGCTCGCCTGGGAGGTGCCCCTCGCGCCGTTCCTCGGTTGCCTTGGCGTATCGCCGGCAAACGGAGAGGCGCGCTCGACGATCGTGCCCGACGATTTCGGCGGCAACATGGACTGCCCGGAAGTGCGCGCTGGCAATACGGTGTACCTGGGCGTTCGGGTGCCGGGCGGCCTGCTGTCCTTCGGCGACGGGCACTACGCGATGGGGGACGGCGAGATCATCGGCACGGCGATCGAAGGCGCCATGAACGTCGAGCTGACCGTCGACCTGATCAAGAAGCGCGAGACCCCATGGCCGCGGATCGAGAACGCCCTGTGGATGATGTCGCTCGGCGCCGGGCGGCCGCTCGAGGACGCGGCGCGCATCGCCTTCAAGGACATGGTGGGGTGGGTGCGGGAGAAGACGGGGCTTTCGGAGATGGACGCCTACCAGTTCGTGTCGCAGAACGCGGTCGCGCCCGTCGTCGAGATGGTGGACCCGCAGTACACCGTCCTCGTCAAGATTCCGAAGAGCCGGCTGCCTCGCTGACTATATCAATACTGATATAGTCACGGTCGGATCACTGCCTTGACGACCACGAGCCGCTCCATGTCTGCGAGCGCCTGCCCGGCCCGATCGAGGCCGTATTCCCGAGTGACCAGATCCCGCCAGCGGAAGCGGTCCTTGTGTTTCGCCAGGAGCGAGAGCGCGCGGTGGAGGTGCGTGAACTCGTAGCCCCAGCATCCCAGGATCTCGGCATGCTTGCGGTTGACGTGGCGGTGGGGGTTGATTGCGACGTCGCCGCCGTCGGCATATTGACCGACGATGACGTACCGCCCCGCGTCGCGCAGCATCTCGAGCCCTTCGGGGACCGCCGCGGGATTGCCCGAGGCCTCGATCACGACGTCGGCGCCGCGGCCGGCCGTGCGGTCGCGCACCCAGCCAACGCGTGCCCCGGGCTCGGGAAGTTCCGCGAGATCGCAGGTCTCCTCCGCTCCCAGGCGGCGAGCGGCCGCAAGGCGCGCGGGCGGTGCGCCCACGACGAGGACCCGTGAGGCACCCGAAAGCTGCGCGAAGATGGCGGCGTTCAGGCCGACCGGACCGCTTCCCTGAACGACGACCGTGTCGCCCAGAGCGATCCGTGCCCGCTCGACCGCGTGAAATCCCGTTGGAAGCCCGCATCCGCCGCCCAGGAAATCGAGCTCGTCGAGCCCTTCGGGCAGGGGCACGATCCGCACGCCGGGCTTCAACTCGATCGCCTCTGCCCAGCCGCCGAGAAGACCCTCGTCGGCCGATGTCGTGATGCCGTAGACCCTGCGGTGCGGGCAGCGGGTGCCGGCCCTGGCCACAAGGCAATGCCAGCAGGCGCCGCAGATGCCGAAGACGTCGTAGAAGGTGACCAGGGCACCCACCGGAACCTCTCGCCCTTCGACGTCGCGCAGAATTCCGTTCGCCTCGAGAAGCCTCCCGCAGCTGACATGGCCCGGCAGGATGGGGTAGGGGACCCCGGCGAGCCTCCCGTGGTGCAGGTGGACGTCGGTTCCGCAGACCTCGGACGCGACGGTTTCGAGCACTGCGCCGCCGGGCTCCGGGCGTGGCATCGGATAGGACCGTATCTCGATCGGCCGCGCCGGCCCCGGCATCACGGCCGCTCGAACCGCTTCTCGCCTCGCCATCGGCAGGGAGTCTATCGGCCCCGCCGGGGGGCCGGGCGCCGCGGCATCTCCAGCGCCCGAGGGTGAAGCTCGCCGCTATCGGGACGCGGCGCGCCGGCGGGCGCCCGCCGACCCGGCCCGCAGGTCGGCAGCGTCGAGCCGGCGGGCCGCCTCCCGCAGCGTCTCATCCTTTTTCGCGAAGTTGAGGCGGGCGCGCGTCTTTCCGCCGCCGCGAACGTAGAAGGACGATCCCGGCACGGCGAGGACGCCGACCCGCCGCGCCAGATATTCGACGAAGGCCCAGTCGTCCTTCCAGCCGAGGCGCGCGGCGTCGACCATGACGTAGTAGGAGCCCTCGGGCGGCGCGTAATCGAGACCGGCGCGGGTCAGGGCAGGCAAGAGGATGTCGCGGCGGGCCCCGTATTGCCGGCGCATCCGTGTGTAGTAGGAGTCGGGCAGCGCGAGCGCCGTCCGGCCCGCCTCCTGAAACGGCGCCGGCGCGCAGATGGTCAGGTAATCGTGCACCTTGCGGATCAGGGCCGTCAGCGGCGGCGCGGCGACGGCCCAGCCCACGCGCCAGCCGGTCACGGCGTAGGACTTCCCGAGCCCCGAAAGCGTGACGCAGCGATCCTCCATGCCGGGAAGCGACCCGAGGCTGACGTGGGGATGGCCTTCGTACCAGATGTGCTCGTAGATTTCGTCGACCACCGCGATCAGACCGTGCCGCTCGCACAGGCGCGCGAGCTCCGAGAGCTCCGCGCGGGTCAGCACGCGGCCCGAGGGGTTGCCGGGAGTGTTGAGGAGGATCAGGCGCGTGCGCGCGCCGATCGCCCGCTCGAGGCGCCGAAAGTCGATCGCATAGTCCGGCTCCCGCATCGGGACGAATCGCGGCCGGACGCCCGCCAGCACGCAGGCCGGCAGGTAGTTTTCGTACCACGGCTCGAGGACCACGACCTCGTCGCCGGGCTCCGTCAGGGCGAGCACCGCGGCGACTTCCGCCTCCGAGACGCCGCACGTCACGGTGATCTCGGTTGCGGGATCGACCCGCATGGCGTTGAAGCGGCGGTGCTTCTGCGCGATCGCGTCGCGGAACCGCTCGTCCCCCCAGGGATAGGTGTATTGATGGTGACCTTCGGCGACGGCGCGGGCGAGCGCGGCTTGAAGCTCCTCGGGCGGATCGAAGTCCGGCAGGCCCTGGGCCAGATTGACGCCGCCGACCTCCGCGCCCAGGCGCGTCATCTCCCGAATCACCGATTCCTGAAACGGCCTGGTCCGGCGGGAAAGTCGCAGCTTCCTTCGGGCGGGCAGGCGCATCGCCGACTTAGACTATCCCGACTCCGTTCGACATGAAGAAGAACAACCCGCATCTGGTCCGCACACTCACGCTGACCGAGTACTTCACCTTCGGCTTCGGGACGATGGTGGGCGTGGGTTGGGTCGTCCTCATGGACGACTGGCTCGCCCGCGGCGGGCCGGGAGGCGCATCGCTCGGGTTCCTTCTCGGCGGAGTGCTGCTTCTCCCCATCGCCATCACCTATGGGCGGATGGTGCGCGAGATCCCGGACGCCGGCGCGGAGATCGCATATTCGGAAGGGATCTTCCCCCCGAGTGTGAGCTTCGCCGCGGCCTGGACGATGGTGCTCGCCTACGCGATCGTCTGCCCGTGGGAGGCGGTGGCCGTGGGCAATCTGCTGGCGCGGCTCTTTCCCGCCTTCAACGCGGCGCCGCTCTACACGGTCGCGGGTAAGGCCATCACGCTGCCTCGCCTCGCGGCGGGTCTGCTGCTGACGGCCGGGATCGCGTGGGTCAACCATCGCGGCGTCCGGCCGAGCGCCGCCTTCCAGAAGACGCTGACCTTCGGGATGCTCGCCATCTTCGCCGCCTTCACCGCGATGGGATTCGCCAACGGAAAGGCGGGGAACCTGCCGCCGCTCTTCGCGAGACCGGGTGCCGCCGGCGCTGCGCTCTCGGTCCTGCTCGTGATGCAGATCGTGCCCTATTTCATGACGGGGTTCGAATCGATCGGCAAGGAGTCGGAGGAGGCACGAGCGGGCTTCGATCCTCGAGGCTTCGGTCAGGCCATCCTGGCCGCCGCAATCGGGGGTTGCGTCTTCTATGTCGCGATCATCGCCGCCGTCTCCCTCGTCTTTCCGTGGAAGACCCTGGTCTCGGAGCATCTGGGCACGGAGGCAGCCTTCGCGCGCGCCTTCTCCTCGCGAGCAATCGCGCAGTGGATCCTCTTTGCGGCCCTCCTGTCGCTGGTCAAGATTTTCAACGGGAACTTCGTGGCCGCGACGCGACTCCTGTTCGGCATCGGCAAGCGAGGCCTCGTGCATCCCTCGCTCGCGCGCGTGCACCCGGTCCACGGCACCCCGGCCAACGCCGTCGCGCTCATGGCGACGCTGTCGGCCACCGCGGCTTTTCTGGGGGACGCCCTGCTCGTGCCCGTGTCGGAGGTCGGATCGCTCGCCGTGGCCGTGGGCTGGCTCTCGACATGCCTCTCGGACCGGGCGCGCGCCCGTCGGGTCGGTCGGCCGGCGCTCGATGCCGCCGGTGCGTTGGCCTGGGCGGGCGCGGCCGTGTCGGCGGCGGTGATCGCGATGAAGGTTCTGCCTCCGGTGGCCGGAAGCTTCACGCGAGCCGAATGGCTGGCCTTCGGGGCCTGGTCGGGGCTCGGAGCCGCGTTCTGGATGAGTCGGCCGCGCCGGAATCGAGCGGGGGCCGCCGCCTAGCGGTCGGACGGCGGCGCCAGCGCCGCGGCTTCCGCGACGAGGCGGTCGGTTTCCTCCGGCGTGTACTCGTAGATCCGGTGCACTCCGATCCCGAGCGCGCCGCGGACACGACCCGATGCGTCCCGGACCGGAACGACGATCGCGCCGTTGACGCCCGTTTCCTTCGCGCGCGGGCGAACGTCTCCGCTGGCGTCCGTCTGGACGTTGCAGGCCGAGACCGGGGCGTTGCGCTCGGCGGCCAGTCCCGCCATCCCCTTGCCGACCGGGACCCGCTGCACGAGGGCGACGATGTGGGGCGGAATTCCCACCTGGCCCTTCAGGACGAGGACCCCGTCCTCGATCCAGTGGAGCGTTCCGGTGTCGGCGCCGAATCGACGAACGAGCTCTTCGAGCCTCTCCTGCATGGCTTTTTCGAAGGGTAGCATGGGCCGGCGGCGGCGCGCGGAGGGCCCCGAAGCGGGCAAGGGGCTTGACCGCAGCCCAAAAGCGTGAGTATCTAGGGACATGGCGGACCCTGGGCTCCCGGACTTGCTGCCTTCCGTCGCGCAGATCTTGAAGCGCGCGGGAGCGCTCGAGCGCGTAGAGGGAGTGGACGTGCAGTCGGTGGCGCGCCTGCCCGTCTTCCAGGGCCGAAGCTGGAAGCGCGCGATCGGCGAGTTTCTCCGGTGGTCCGGCTCGACTCCCGAGCCACGGGGAGACAACTCCGTCTTCGAGCTCCTCCTGTGCCATGGCCCTGCGGGCGCGCGGGCCCTTTTCGAGGCCTACCGGCACGACCGGCTCGAGCGCGCCGAGACTTTCACCGAGGCTCAGTCGCAGCTCGAGGCGGTGCGCACGGTGATCAGCATGGCCGCCTACTGGCTCCAGGTCGTGCCCTGGGATCTGCGGGACGCGCCGCGCCTTTCCGCCGAGGAATTCCAGGACCGCCGCCGCAGATACACAAACGGGACGTTTCCGCCTGGTTCGGGGATGCGCACGGAGCCGCGTTCCGTGGATCCGGTTCAGCGGCTGCTCGTCGCCGACGCCGATCGGAGGACGAGTGCCCGATCCCCGTCGGCTACTCCCATCTATCCGGGCGATTCCCCGGCGCCAAACCTCTGGAAAAACGCTCCCGAGAAGCCCGAGACGCCGCGGTCTCCGGACGCGATGCGCTGGCGGCCGCGCGCGCCGCGTAGCTAGGAATCCCGAGAAGAGTCCCCAGGCTCAGAATTCCCCTCTCCCCCCGGTTGGGGGAAGAGGGTCAGGGTGAGGGGGGCAGCCCGCCCCGATCATTCCGGACGGCGGCAGCCGCGGCAGGAGCGCCCCTCACTCCAACCCTCTCCCGCCGGGAGAGGGGGTCCGCATGACCCGCCCTGGCTGTGAACAACGTGTTGAGAAACGACACCTAGAACAGCTCGAGCGCGCTCGAAGGCGTCTTGAACGGGGCAATGACGTAGACGCCTTCCACCCGCCGTCGAGCCTCCGCGAGCATCTCCCGGGCGATCGCGAAGCCCTCCTCGCGCGCGCGCGGCCCGGCCTTCTCGAGCAGGTGCAGCACGCGGTCTGGAACGACGATGCCGGGCACCTCGTGGTGGATGCGGAGGGCCAGCTTGTGGCTCGTCAGCGGCCAGATGGCGACCAGAGTCGGGATCGGGAGCCGTCCTCCGAACCTCGAGAGGAAACGCTGCCAGCACTCCCAATCGAAGAAGACCTGCGTCATGGCGAAGTCCGCGCCGTTCTCGACCTTGCGGCGAAAGCGCTCGACTTCGCGGTCGAGGTCGGGCTCGTTGGGATTGACGGCGACTCCGATCAGGAAGTTGGGTGGATTGCCGAGCGGGTTATCCGCGACGTCCCGGCCGGCATTCAGGTCCCGGATTACCTTGACCAGACCGACGCTGTCGGTCTGATACACGTCCGTCGCGCCCGGCCGGTCGCCGTGCTGAGACGGATCGCCGGTGATGACGAGCACGTTGCGGATGCCGAGGGCCCAGGCTCCGAGGAGGTTGCCGCAGAGTCCCATCAGGCTCGCGTCGCGCGGCGTGATGTGCGGAATCGTCTCGATCCCTTCGCGCTCGCACTGGAGGGCCATCCAGAGGGAATCCAGATGCAGGTGCGCCATCGGATTCGAGTTGATGTCGATGGCGTGGACCAGGCCGCTCTCCCGGAACGAGCGCACGGCGTCGATGACCGATTCCATATCGGTCCCCTTGGGCGGGTCGAGCTGCATCGAGACGACGAACTCCCGGCGAGCGAGCATTGTCGCGACCCGGGAGGTCTTGGGCGCGCCACGCACCACTTCGGCTGCGGGCGGGGGAGGAGCGATTTCAGCCGAGACGCGCAGGCGTCCGGGCGAGATGCCTTCCAGAACCTCCGCGACGGCGGCGATGTGCTGCGGAGTGGATCCGCAGCAACCCCCGATCAGCAGCGCCCCTCGCTGCGCCGCCTCGCGCGCGAACCAGGCGAAGTAGTCGGGCGAGGAATCCGGATACACGAACCGTCCCGAGACGTAGGTCGGCACGCCGGTGTTGGGTGCCGCAAAGAGCGGCAGTTTGCTCGCCGCCGCCATGCCGTCCAGGACCGTCAGGAGGTCGCGCGGCCCGAGCGAGCAATTCGTCCCGATGATGTCCGCGCCGAGGGTCTCCAGCCGCCTTGCGACCTTCTGCGGCCAGCCGGTGTCTTCCTTGTCTTCCCAGGCGTCTCCTGGGAAGGTGACCGAAGCGATGACGGGAAGCTGCGAGACCTCGCGCACGGCCTCCAGGGCGACGCGGATCTCGGGCAGAGAGACGAAGGTCTCCAGGATGAAGGCGTCGACCCCCCGGGCGTCGAGCGCCCGGGCCTGCTCGCGGAAGATCGAGCGGAGCGCCTCCTCCGACTCCGCTTCGGTCGGATCGTGCGGGAAGCCCGTCGGTCCGATCGACCCGGCGATCAGGACATCCTTGCCGGAGACCTCGCGGGCGCTGCGAGCCACCTTCACGGCGGCCGCATTGATCGCCTCGACCTGATCCTGCAGGCCGAAGGCCTTCAGCTTCTGGCGGTTGGCCGCAAAGGTGTTGGTCTCGATCAGGCGGGCGCCAGCCTCGATGTAGGAGAGGTGCGCGGAGAGGACGGCGTCGGGCAGCGAGACGCTCGCCTCTTCGACGGACCCGCGCGGGGCGGAGATCTGTGTCAACAGATAGGAGCCCATGGCGCCATCGACCACGAGGAGCCCCTCGTCGAGCCTGCGTCGGAAGCGGGAGCTCATGCCTCGAGGATTATGAGGGAAGACAAACGCCGCTCAGACGCGGAGCGCCAGGAAGGGAAGAGGGACTCGGAAGGTCTGGGAGGGGTATCGCCCAGGAGAGCGCGCGGCGAGCCCCCCGCGGCTACGGCCGAGCGAACGCTTCGACCGCGTTTCTGCCGCCGTGCTTGGCGCGGTAGAGCGCGCGGTCCGCGGCCTCGAAGAGCTCCCGAGGCTCCTTCATGTCCGTATGGTATTCGGCCACACCGAAGGAGCACGTCAGACGCAGCGGCGTGCCCGCGTACGAGAACTCGTGGTTGGCGATCCGTGCGCGCAGCCGCTCCGCGAGGATCTTCGCCCCATCGATGCGCGCCTCCGGGGTCAACACCGCAAACTCGTCGCCGCCCACGCGGGCGAACGTCTGCTCCTTGCGGAAGAAATCGGAGACCAGACAGACGATCTCCTTCAGGACGAAATCGCCGCAGAGGTGCCCGTGCGTGTCGTTGACCGCCTTGAAGCAATCCACGTCGAAGAGCAGAAGCGACAGGGGCCGACCATACCGCTTCGCGCGCGCCACCTCGCGCACCGCCTCTTCCTCGTACTTGCGCTTGTTGGAGATCTGGGTGAGACCGTCGCGCACGACCATTTCGTGGATGGCCTGGTGGTAGGCGTTCTCGACGTCGCGCTCCTGAAGGAACTTGAAATGCACCGAGCCGATCTGGAAGCGATCGCCGCTGCGCAAGAGGGTCGGCTCCTCGATCCGTACGTCGTTGACGTAGGTGCCGTTGGTGGAGCCCAGGTCCTCGAGGATGACGGACTCGATCCGGTAGGTCAGGGAGGCGTGGCGCCGCGAGATCGAAGATGCGTCGGCGATGGCGATGTCGGCGCTCTTGGCGCGCCCCAGGATCAGGGTCGAACCCGGACGAAAACGAAAGCGCGTGCCGAGCATCGCGTTGCCGGGGTGCGAGATCAGAATGACGTTGGCTTCCGGGCCCGGGTCGGTGGCCCGGCGCCTCGGGGTCACCGAGGTGTCATCCCCGTCGAAGCGGTCGGGTTGCGGCGGGAGATCGGGAACGATCTCGAACCGGGAAGTCTCACGCTCCCCGCGCTCCCTCGACGGGGCTGGGCCAGGCGCCGTTGGATGGTTCACTGAATTTCGTTCAATTATCGCACAATCCGCTGCTGCGCAAGACAGACGAACAAGGGCCAGGACACCCGCCGAATCTAGGGAAGGCCGAAGGTCTTCATCAGGAAGACGGCCATCTGCCCGCGGGTCGAAGTGTCGTTGGGACAGTAGTTAGACGGGCCGCACCCCGAAGTGATGCCCTCCTTGAAAAGGCGCTCGATCCAAGGGGCCTGCGGACTCGCGGCCGGGACGTCCATGAAAATGCCAGTCGCGGGGGGAGGCACGTATCCGGGACCATGCTCGGCCTTGAGGAGAAGCTCGGCCATGCTCGCCCGGTCCACGTTGACGTTGGGTCCGAAGGCGCCTGCGCCGCCCGGGAAGATCCCTTCGGCTGCCGCCTGTTCGATGGCTCCGGCCGCGAACGCGTTGGCCGGGATGTCCGCAAAAACGGCGCCGGTCGCGGGCGGGGGCGCCCAGCCCGGTCCGTGCTCGGCGCGCAGGAGGAAAGCCGCCATCTGGGCGCGCGTCACCGGATCTCCCGGACAGAAGTTGCCGCCGCCGCAGCCCGCGGTCACCCCGCTGCGAAAGAGCCGCTCGACGGCGTCGTGGAACATGTGCGTCGACGGCACGTCCAGAAAGTCGGCGAACCAACCCCGCTGCTGGGCCGCCGTGGAGGCATCCGGATTCGTGACGACGACGTCGTGGAGGGCGCCCGGCAGGAGCGCCGGAGCCGTGGCGGTCATCTCCATTTCGCCCGCGACGGCGACTCCCGTGGCCGCGACTCCGCCGAAGGTCACGGTCGCCCCCGGCCGGAAGTTCGTCCCCGAGATCTTCACGACGGTTCCGCCCGTCGAGGGGCCAGAACGCGGGTGGAGGCTCGAGATCGTCGGCTCGTTTCCGGCCTGGAATCGCACGATCTTCGCGACCGAAGGCACGCCCGACGCATTGAGCAGGAAAAGCATGTAGAAGCCCGGGGGAGCCAGGCGCGTATTGGGCGGTGCGGTGACGGTCAGCCGGCCTTGCTGGACCGCGGTGATCGCGAGGTCGACCCAGCGTTGGTCGATCGAGAAGGCGTGTGTGGACGTTGCGCAGCGGACGAGGGCGACCGTCTGGATGTCCGTCGCGTCGGGCGTCTGAATGTGAAAGCTCTCGGCCGCGGTGAGCACATCGGGCGCCGAGGAGAGCACCGGTCGCGCCCCGGCGAACAGGTAAGGCGGCGAGTAGATCTCCATTCGCGTCTCGTGCACGCCGTTTCCATAGTCCGACCCTCCCGTCCACACCCGCCCGTCGGGCAGCAGGAGCGCGACCGAGTGGTAGACGCGGGGAACGGCGGCCGTCGCGAGGGTCGACCACACGCCCGTCTCCGGGTCGAACTTCTCCGGCGTCAGCTCGGACGGATCCCAATTGTTCGGGTCGTTGTGGCCGCCGATGAGGATGACCGTGGCGTCGGCCAGGATGACCGCGGTCGCGTGGTAGCGCATCGGCGGCCCGGTGACCGGGTACGAGAGCGCGCGCGGGGACGTGTTCTGCCACGTCGGGGCGGGCATCGAGAGGTCGATGATCTTGGGATCGGGCCGGTTGCAGTACAGCACGCGCGCCCGGTAGCCGGCGGCGTGACGCAAGGGCAGAAGCACGGAGGTCGTGTCGAAGCCCACGTATCCGCCTCCCGGTCCCGAGCCGACGTTCGACCACGTCTTCATTGCCGGGTTCCAGATCCAGCTCACCCAGCCCGGCCCGCCCTGCGGCCCCTCGATCGGGGTGGCGCAGAAGACCCGCCCGTTGGGCAGCACGTGGAGCCGCGGGTATTGCGGAAGGTCCGCCGTGTCGCTTGCGGGAATGTCGGCGCCCGCGCCCTGGTCGGTCCAGTGGCCGGTCGCGGGGTCGAAGATCTCGAGGGTCCGGTTGTTGTGACGCGAGTCCTCGAACTCGGGCGGTCCCCCCATCTTCAGGACCTTGCCGTCGGGCAGGGTCACGAGCGTCGGATACCAGGATCCCCCGCCCCGGGTCTGCCCGCGCTCGGGACAGAGCCGTGCGACGGGGGTCCAGGGGTTTGAGCCGATCGGCGCAAACGCGTCGAAGACCGCCGCGAGCCGCAGTCCCTCGAAGTTCACGCCGTGGTTCGGGTGCGTCACGCCGCCCCAGCTGCGCGTGCCGCCCGCCGCGAGCAGCCTCCCGTCGGCCATGAGTGTGTGCCCGCAGCAGAAGACGTCGTACCGCGGCGGGGAGCCGACGACCGTGATGGTTCCCGTGTCCGGGTCGAAGAGCCGGGAGTTGTCGATGGCGGCGCCGCCCTGGACGTTCCTCGCGCCCACGTTCTCCGAGCCGGCGAAGTAGAAAATCTTGCCCGTCGGAAGCAGCGCCGCATGAACGGCGAGGACGTTCTCATCGAGGGAGGGAACGGGTGTCACGAGCTGCCACTCGCCCTCGAGGGCCTGCGGCGACAGGGACATCGCGAGCATCGCCGTCTCGGGGGGTTGGGCCACATGCGATCCGGGACCCAGGCGCGCCCGGCCTGCCGCCAGCTCGCGGCAGACGGCGCAGAGGTCGAGCTCGGGAAGCGGGGGCCGAAAGGGCTTCTCCCCCTTTCGGTGCGGCAGCCAGGTCCCCGGCAGACGCTGCCGCAGGTTGTCTTCCACGAGCGCCCGGTAGAGGGCGGGATCGTCGAGGCGCCGGCGCAATTCGGCGTCGCACAGGAAGAGGCCGCAGACCTTTTCGGAAAGCTCCGCACCGAATCCCTCGTCGGGAATGCCGCGCCCTCGCCGCGTCGCGGCGAGCCAGCCGAGTGTCCGCGCGATCAGCGGATCGGAGTGAACGCCGATGGGCGCATAGAGGCCGGGCTCCTCGACTTCGGCCCAGACGTAGTCACGCACCTGCCCGAGAGCCGAGCGTGCGACGAGCTCCCAGCCGTGTTCCTGCGCGATCCAGCGGAAGACGCGCAGCGACCCGCGCGCGACACCGCCGAGTCTCTCGGCCTGGACCGGAAAGACGAGGGTCCCCGAGGCCGTCCCCTTCTTCGAGTCCGCCGGCACTCGGGCGAAGCTTCCGACGTAACCAAAGCTGCCCCGGGGACTCGGATTTTCGGCGGCCGGCAGGTGCTGCCAGCGGCCGCCTCGCGCGCGATACATGGCGCACTCACAGGGACCGGCCTCTGCGACTTCCTTCGGGCCGGGGTCTCCCGGAACCAGCGGCGGCGGCACGGAACGCTCGTGCTCGTGGCCATCAGTCGTGATGACGTGGCCGGGAGTGTCGCCATGATGTGCGGGGCCGGCGTTGCCGTCATCCGGCCCGTGACCGTGCGGGGCCATCGGCTCCCCCGTTTCGGGCCTCCGAGGGCCCTGCGGGGAGCCTACGCCGCCCTCCGCGCGGGGTCAACGAGGCAGTGTCTCCTAGCGCCCGGGAGGCGAGCCGCGCCGGCGCTCCGCGCGCCGGCGATCGCCGACGCGACGGTCGAAGGAGAAGGGCTCGGCCGGATCGAGCGGCTCGTAGAGAACGGCATCCGGGGAGTTGACGACGTGGAGTCTCGAGCCGTGATTTTCCCAGACGGCGCGCGGCCAGACCCTCAGCTCGAGCAGGTCGCGGAGAAACCCGGCCTCGAGCGCCGCCGTGGGAATTCCCTGCGTGTCGTTGACGGCCGCGACGATGCGCCGCGCGTCGGCCGCGAGCACCGACTTGGCCAGACGCCAGCCTGTGCCGCTCAGAATGTGCCGCCCGTCGATCGTCCAGGGCTCCGGCTGGTGCTTCTCGAGCTCCCATCCCCCCATCGCGCCCTCCGTGTTTTCAACCCCGAAGGAATCCGGGAATGCGTCCACAGTCTAACCGGAAGAAGAAGGGCCCGCCCCCCTCGCGGGAGGGGGGCGGGGGGAGGGAACGCTGAGGAGGAACCGAGTCCCGATCGTCGGGACGAAGTCAACTGGTTGCGAACCCCGGAAGGCCGCGGTCGAATCCGGCAGCCCGCACGAGGGCCGGTTCGAGCGCCCGAAGGAACTTGGTGCCGAGCGGACTCCAGCGCGGCGACCGTGTGACCTTCAAGAGCGCCCGACAAATGGCGAGCGACCGGCTGCGTCCGGTCGCCGAGACCAGAGACGCTACGGGAGGAGTCGGGACGTTGTTCTTGCGCTCGCCCTTTTCGGTGAACGTCGCCATCCAAGCGTTGCCGCAGAAGGCCATGTGAAAGGACCAGCCGCTCTGGCGCCCTACCAGCTCCGCCAGTGCCGTCGCGGCGAGATCCTCGGAGGAATACGGCGGCACCGGCGGCTCGCCTTCGCCTCCCAGGACCCGGCGCGCCAGCAGCCGGTCGAGCTCGGGCCCGGCTACTCTTTCAAACCGCGACCCGGCACGGGCGTCGTAGGCCTCCAGGCCGTCGCCGTCTCCCATCGCGTTTCCCGTCGCATCTTTCGGTGTGCTGCAGATTGGGCAGGAAGGCCCCCTGCCGTCCTCGACCGAAGTGGTCACGACGTCGTCACATTCACTACAGCGCCAGGTCGTCTGTTGGGTCATGTCGTCTCTCCCTGATCAAAGAGGGCCTGATTCTGGCCGGAAGTGCGTTAGGACCGTTCGGTTGTCCAGGTTCCGTTTCCTTTGAGAGCTCATGACGAGAGTAGGCAGACATCCTCCGTCTGCCAATCCCCCGGGGGTGCCCGGAGAATGGCACGGACGTGCCAGGCAGGCACTGACTCAGTGAGCCGGCGGAATTTGCCCGAAGCGGCCGCTTTGGAAGTCTTCGACCGCCTGATGCAGCTCGCTGCGGGTGTTCATCACGAAAGGTCCGTAGCGTGCGACGGGCTCCTGCAGGGGCTGTCCGCCGATCAGAAGGACGCGCAGCGCCTCTGCGTCCGAGGCCTCGAGCACGACCTCCTCGCCGTCCCTGCCGAAGAGGACGAGTTTCTCGCCGTCGGCCGGCTCGGCATTGCCGCCGAAAATTCCGGAGCCCTCCACGACGTAGGCAAACGCGTTGTACTCCCGGGGCACCGGCTGTACGAGTCGGCCCCCCGGCCCGAGGGTCGCGTCGAGGTAAAGGATCGGGGTGCGCGTGTCGATGACCGCGCGCGCGCCGAGCGCTTCTCCCGCGAGGACCCGCACCGTGACCTTGCCGTCCTCACCCTTCGCGACGGGAATGCTCGCCGCGGGCACCTCCTGGTACCGCGGCGTCATCATCTTGTCGCGTCGCGGGAGGTTGACCCAGAGCTGAAAACCGTGCATGCGGCCGCCGGACCTTGCAAACTCCGCCGCCGGCATTTCCGAATGGACGACCCCCGATCCGGCGGTCATCCACTGCACGTCCCCGGGCCCAAGGGCGCCCGCGTTTCCGTGGGAGTCGCGGTGCTCCATGCGGCCGGCGAGCATGTAGGTGACGGTCTCGAACCCGCGGTGCGGATGGTCGGGTGCCCCCTTGGCCTCTCCGGGCGCGAGCTGCGAGGGCCCCATCTCGTCCAGGAGGAGAAACGGATCGACCTGGTCGAGCTCGGGTGTCGGAAAGGGGCGATGCACGAGGAAGCCGGCGCCCTCCAGAGTGGCGACGGCGGGAACGATCCGTATGACGGAGCGGCTGGACATGGCGGTGCGACTCCTCCGGGGCGAACTACGCCTGGTCGCACCCGCCCGATTCGTCAGGCTTCGTTCGCCGGAGAAGAGGCCGGCTGCGCGTCGCCCTCCTCCTGCCACACATAGAGCGTGCCCCGGCCCGAGTCGCGTGCCAGATGCAGGGCCTTCTCGGACTGCCGGAGCGCTTCCTGAGGGTCCTCCGGCGCGACGGGGAAATACGCTACGCCGACGGCGGCCGACATGCGCGCCTCCGGGTCGTCGGCCGCGAGTGCGGCGACGCCCGAGATCACACGGCGCAGCGTCTTCTCGACGACCTCTCGCTCCACGTCCCAGAAGGCGACCGCGAACTCGTCTCGGGCCAGGCGCGCCGGAGTGTCGGAGGCACGAATCGCCCGGCGCAGGACCACGGCGATCCGCCTGGCGAGCCCGTCCGAAGCCGCAACGGCGTGCTCGTCCTGGTACCGGCGGAAACCGTCGATGTCGATCGAGGCCAGGGCGAAGGACAGCCCGCCGTAGAGCGGATCGCCGAGCCTGCGGTCGATGCGCTCGAGAAAGCCTCGCCCGTTCACGAGCTCGGTCGGCACGTCCGTCCGGGCCCGCAGAATCTCTTCTTCGAGAACCCGCCGGGAGCGGCGCAGACGGCGCTGGTCGGTATGGACTCTGGCGACGGCGAGTCCGATGAAGAGAAACAGCGCGAGGTGGGTCAGCCCGTTCCAGATCGAGAAGCGCGCCTCGGCGGGAGCGCGCCGTCCGAGATCGGCCAGCGTCCAGGAGATTGCGGCGATCGAGGCTGCGATCGCGGCGTAGCGCCTTCCGAGCCACCATCCCGTGCCCCCGACCACCGCGGCGTAGAAGACCGCGAGATCCACTTCCGGTTGGGTGCGCGCGTCGAGCAAGCAGGTGAGGGCAAGCGCTCCCGCAGCGGCGGCGATCCAGAGGGGCGGCCGCCTCCAGGGCCCGCGGCGCCTTCGGGGGGGCGACAAGATGCCGGAATTCTACGCCGCGGCGCCGCTCACCAGGGTTCCGGCGGGATCTGCTCGGGACGCTTTCCCCGGTTGATCGGGTCGCGGCGTGCGTGCTTCTTCGGATTGAAGAGCTCGCCCGCATAGCAGATCGGGCACTTCAGGCGCCCATCGTGCGGGATCGTGGCGAACCGAGCCGCCCGGCAGCTGCGGCAGATCCAGCGCGCGAAGCGTCGTTCCTCGAAAAGCTCGACCATCAGTGGCGCCAATCCTAACGCCGCTCTGCCGCCCGCGAAACGGGTTTCGGCAGCGAAGGCGGTGGCGGTCAGGGCGGGGCGGCGACGGGAACGACCGAGGCGTAGGAGGCTTCCTCGACGGGGGCGAAACGCCGCACCCCGAACGCCTCGAGGCGAGTGCTGAGGCCAGGGTCCTCGGCGAGGCAGAGCAGGACGTCGGTGATTCGGTTGCGCAGATCTGGGTCGAGCCCGGAATGCGCGAGAACCGGCTGGATCGGCATGGGCCCCCAGGACTCGAGCACGCGCAGCCGTCCGGAGAGACCCGGGTCGCGCCGCCGGGCGAGCCACAGGGTGTTCGAATCGATGGCCGCCGCGTCGGCCTGTCCGACGGTGACGAGCTCCAGCGACTGCAAATGCGAGCCGGAATGGATGAGACCGGAAAAGAAGGATTCCGGTGACCGGGCCGGTGCGAGGGCTTGGATCCGGTCGACCACATTTTGCCAGCCGCTTCGCGACGCGCGGTCGTTGTAGGCGAAGACGCCTCCGGCCAGATGCTCGAAGTCCCGGGCCTGATGCTGTGCTCGCACCACGAGATCGGAAAAGTAGACCGGCTTCTCCTCGGCCCGCGGATCGGCGAACACGGCGGCCGCCGGCAGCAAAGCCACCGGCGAGCCCGCCTCCTTCAGCAGCGGATAGGACGGAGAGCAGACGAAGGCCAAGTCGGCGCGGCCGCTGCCGAAAGGATCGTCCTCGGGCGAGGGACCCGAGACTTGCGTCTCGAACTCGAGTCCGACAGGCACACCGATCCGGTCGCGAAGGGCCTGGGCGACGAGCTCGAAGAGCCCCTCCGGGATGCTCGGTGAGAGATAGGAGATGAGCCGCAGCTCCATGCGCGGGACTCTATCCGAGGCCTTTCGGGACCGGAGAACGCGGAGTGCTCGGGCCGCATCTCGAGGAAGGCCCTGGAGCCCAGGGCACCCCGAGCGTCCATCCAGGGTGGTGCCCGACACCTTGGTGGCGGGCGCCAGAGGGGACACTCTGCTAGCCTCACCTGTCCCAGACCATGGTGGAGGACGAAGCCGCGCGGTTAGGGGGCGCTCGGCGGGACAGGGAATCCGCATGAACGACCTGCGCCAACGCATCGCGACCCTCTCTGCGGAGCAACGTGTGGCGCTGGAGCGGCGTCTTGAGGAATGGACTCCCGTGACGGCGGAGCCCATCCGCCGGCGCGTCGACAAGGGTCCGGCGCCCCTTTCCTTCGGGCAGGAGGGTCTCTGGCTTCTCGACCGACTTGAGCCGAATCTCTCGGCCTACAACATCCCGCTGGCGTTCCATCTGCGCGGGCTTCTCGACGCGGAGTGCCTTGCCCGGGCGCTCTCCGCGATCGAAGAGCGCCACGAAGTGCTGCGTACGGTCTTCCCGGCGGATGGAGGCCGCCCGGCGCAGATCGTCGGGCCCGTCCGACGTCCGTCACTGCCTACCGTCGACGTCGACGCTCTGGATAAGCGCTCTCGGGAGGAACGGATCCGAGAGGCGATCGAAGAAACGGCCTGGAGCCCGTTTGATCTCTCGGCCGGGCCGCTCTTGCGGGCGAAGCTCTTGAGGTTGGGGTCCGAGGAGCACGTGCTGTTGGTGACGGTTCATCACATCGTGTTCGACGGGTGGTCAAGCGGGATCTTCTGGCGCGAGCTGGGGGAGCTGTACGGGGCATTTCGGCAGGGGCGTGAGCCGTCGTTGGCGGCTCTGCCGATTCAATACTCGGACTACGCGGTGTGGCAGCGGGAGCGGATGCCGTCGCAGATCCGGGAGAGGGATGTTGCGTACTGGGAGGAACGGCTCGCGGGGGCTCCGGCGGTGTTGGAGTTGCCCGGGCGAGTGCGGCCGTCGCGGCAGAGGTATCGGGGAGAGACGGCGAAGATGGAGGTGAGCGGTGCTGTCGTGGAGGCCTTGCGCTCCATGGGGCAGCAGGAGGGAGCGACGCTCTTCATGACGCTGCTCGCGGCGTTTCAGATTCTGCTGGCGCGCCACAGCGGTCAAGAGGACGTGGTGGTGGGCACACCGGTGGCCGGGCGTAACCGCAGCGAGTTGGAGGCGTTGATCGGGTTTTTCGTCAACACGCTGGTGTTGAGGACGGATGTGTCTGGGGATCCGACGTTTCGGGAGTTGCTCCGGCGTGTGCGGGACACGGCGCTTGAGGCCCATGCCCACCAGGAGCTGCCGTTCGAAGCGTTGGTGGAGGTCCTGCATCCGAAGCGCGATCTCTCGAGGACCCCGATCGTGCAGGTCTTCTTCAACTTGCTCAATCTCGGCGACGGGCAGCTACGGCTTCCGGGCGTCAAGGTGGATCGGATCGAGATCCCGCTCCGGCCTCTCTTCGACCTCACGCTCTACGCATCGGAGGTCGCAGACCGCCTCCAGTTTTCAGCCGTCTACAACGCGGACCTCTTCGAGCGGGGCTACGTGCGCGACCTCCTGGAACAGCTCGCGGGCCTTCTCGGGCAGGTCGGCGAGGCTCCGCAGCAACGAATCGGCGCGTACTCTCTCCGGACGGAATCGGCCCGGCGCGTTCTTCCCGATCCGGAGGCCTCGATTCCCGAGCCTGAGACGGGAGTCGTGGCGGACGACGTCCTCGGCTGGTCGGTCCGGAAGCCATCGGAGCCCGCGGTCTCGCAAGGGGGCCGCGTTTGGAGCTACCGGGATCTCGCCGACCGCTCGCGCGCCATCGCCGAAGGCTTACGGGCGCAGGGACTCTCGGCAGGAGACGTCGTCGCCCTCGGGGGCGAGCGAAGCTTCGGCCTGATCGTCGGCATGCTTGGCGTGCTACGAAGCGGAGGAGTTCTCCTGACGCTCGACGCGAGCCTTCCTGCCGAGCGCCGGAGATTGATGATCGCGCAGGCGCGCGTGCGGATCCTCTTGCTCGCAGGCCCGTGGACCCAGGAAGCCTCGGAAAACGATCCGGGCAGCGACCTCCGGCTCATTCAGGTCGACGCGGAAGGCCTGCTCCCCTCGGGAGCAAACTCCGCCCCGGTCGCCGCGCCGCCGCCGGTCTGCCCGAGCGACCCCGCCTACGTCTTCTTCACCTCCGGCACGAGCGGAGTGCCTCGGGCCGTTCTCGGGTCTCATAAAGGACTCTCGCATTTCCTCCGTTGGCAGCGGGAGACCTTCCACGTCGGCCCGGGCGACCGTTGCGCGCAGCTAGTCGGCCTTTCCTTCGACGTCGTCTTGAGAGACGTCTTCCTTGCACTGACGAGCGGCGCGACCTTGCACCTTCCGGATCGGGGCGAGGACCCCGCGTCGAGCCGGATCCTTTCGTGGCTCGGGCGCGAAGCAATCTCGATCCTCCATACGGTTCCCTCCGTTGCGCAGGCCTGGCTGACCGCGCCCCCTCCGGACGCGGGTCGGGCCCGGCCTCGGTGGACCTTCTTCTCGGGAGAACCCCTGAGCGACGGCCTGGTCCGCCGGTGGGTCTCGACGCTTCCGGACGCCGGTCGCATCGTCAATCTCTATGGAGCGACGGAGGCCACGCTCGCGCAGTGTTTCTTCGTCGTGCCGGAAAGCCCTCCGGGAGGGATCCAGCCGGTGGGTCGGCCGCTGCCCGATACGCAGGCGCTGATCCTCTCGGGAAACCGCCTCTGCGGAATCGGAGAGCTCGGCGAGATCGTTCTGCGCACGCCGTTTCGGAGTCTCGGTTATCTCAACGCGCCTCGCGAGCAGCGGGAGCGTTTCGTTCCGAACCCGTTTCGATCGGACGAAGGCGATCTCCTGTATCGAACGGGCGATCGCGGTCGATGCCGTCCGGACGGGTTGCTGGAGGTCCTCGGCCGATGGGACGATCAGGTCAAGATTCGCGGCGTGCGTGTGGAACCGGCTGAGGTGGCGGCTGTCCTTTCCGGCCACCCGTCGGTTGTTCGCTGCGCCGTGGTGTCGCGCACGGACGCGCGGGGAGATGCGACGCTGGTCGCCTATGTCGTCGGTCCGGATAAGAGCCCGGAGACGGTGGCCTCGCTTCGAGGCCATCTTTCCGGCCGACTGCCATCGGCGATGGTCCCATCGGCGTTCGTCGTTCTGGAGCGGTTGCCTTTGACTCCCAACGGCAAGCTCGACCGCGCGGCGCTCCCGCTGCCGGAGCCACCATCCGGGAGGACGGATCCGCTTCGCGATCCTCCCCGCACACCTGTCGAAAAGACCGTCGCGACCATTTGGACAGCGATCCTCGGCGTTGAGAGCGTGGGAATCTACGACGACTTTTTTGAGCTCGGAGGTCACTCGCTCAGGGCCACACAGGTCATGGCCCGCGTGACCCAGGCATTTGGAGTCGAACTGCCCCTGCGAGCCCTGTTTGAGAAACCGACGATCGCGTCGCTTTCCGCTGCTGTCGAAGCCTCGCTCCTCGATCAATGGCAGAAGGCGGCACGCGGCGAGGTGCGGGCAGCCGCCATCGCCTCAAAGGGGGAATCGACGGCAGCGGCGCCGGTCTCACACGCGGCATCGCCTGCGGGAGGGCGCCTCTCGTTTGCCCAGGAGCGCCTCTGGGTCCTCGACCGCCTAGAGCCCGGCTTGTCTGCGTACAACATTTCGCAGGCGGTCCGCTTGGAAGGTCCCCTGGAGATCGCGGCGCTCGAACGGGGGTTCGACGTGCTCGAGCAGCGGCACGAGGTCCTGCGCAGCGTTCTTGTGACGCGCGGGGAGCAGCCCAAAGCGATGATCGTGCAGCCGCGGGAAGGGGTGTTATCCGTCGTCGATCTTAGCAGTCTGGAGGTTCCGGGTGTTCGGGAGGGGGAGGCGGGTCGGTTGGTGGAGGAGGAGGTGCGGCGGCCGTTTGATCTTTCTCGGGGTCCGCTGTTGCGGGTCAAGCTGTTGCGGTTGGGGTCGGAGGATCACGTTTTGGTGGTGACGGTGCACCACATCGTGTTTGACGGGTGGTCGAGCGGGATTTTCTGGCGTGAGTTGGAGGAGCTGTACGGGGCCTTTCGGGAGGGGCGGTCCGGGTCGATGCCGGAGTTGCCGATCCAGTACGGGGACTATGCAGTGTGGCAGCGGGAGCGGATGTCTGGGGAGGTTTTGGAGCGGGAGGTTTTGTACTGGAAGGAGCGGCTGGAGGGTGCGCCGGCGGTGCTGGAGCTGCCGGGCAGCCGTCTGCGTCCGTCGAGGCAGAGTTTTCGGGGAGCGGCGGCGAGGATGGAGGTCGTCGGGTCGGTGGTGGAGGCGTTGCGTCGTTTAGGGCGGGAAGAGGGAGCGACGCTGTTCATGACGCTTTTGGCGGCGTTTCAGGTTTTGCTGATGCGTGAGAGCGGTCAAGAGGACGTGGTGGTGGGGACACCGGTGGCCGGGCGCAACCGCAGCGAGTTGGAGGGGTTGATCGGGTTTTTCGTCAACACGCTGGTGTTGAGGACGGATGTGTCTGGGGATCCGACGTTTCGGGAGTTGCTGGGCAGAGTGCGAGAGGTGGCTCTGGGGGCGTACGCGCACCAGGAGTTGCCGTTCGAGAAGCTTGTGGAGGAGTTGAACCCGCAGCGGACGCTTTCCTATTCGCCGATTTTCCAGGTGATGGCGGTGATGCAGAACGCATCGGAAGGGAAGATTCGGTTGCCGGGGGTGTCGGTGACGCCGATGGAGCTGGAGACGAGGACGTCGAAGTTCGACCTGACGGCGTTTTTCACGGACACGGGCAAAGAGCTTTTGGTGTCGTTTCAGTATGCGACGGATCTCTACGAGGCGACGGCGGTCGAGCGGATGCTGTCGCATCTTGGGGTGTTGCTGGAAGGCATCGTCGAGGATCCGGACAGTCGGGTGTCGCGGTTGCCGTTGATGAGCGAGCAGGAGCGGCAGCAGGTGTTGGAGGAGTGGAATCAGACGGAGGCGCCGTATCCGAAAGAGAAGACGGTGTCGGAGCTTTTCGGAGAGCAGGTGGAGAGGGCTCCGGAGGCGGTGGCGGTGGAGATGGAGGGAAAGGGGCTGACCTACGGGCAGTTGAACGAGCGAGCCAACCGGCTGGCGAGGCATCTGCAGGGGCGTGGGGTGGGGCCGGAAGTGCTGGTGGGGCTGTGTGTGGAGCGGTCGGTGGAGATGGTGGTGGGGTTGTTGGGGATCCTGAAGGCGGGAGGGGCGTATCTGCCGCTGGATCCGGGGTATCCGAGGCAGCGGCTGGGGTTGATGGTGGAAGATGCGGAGCCGAAGCTGGTGCTGACGCACCGGAACCTGGGAGAGCGGCTTCCGGAGGGAGTCGAGCAGATCCGGCTGGACACAGACTGGAAAGAGATCGAAAAACACAGCAGCGAAAACCCCCCAAACCCCGCCACCCCAGACAACCTCGTCTACGTCATCTATACCTCCGGCTCCACAGGCAAACCTAAAGGCGTCGAAGTCGAACACCGCTCCTTCGTGAACCACATAACCGTCGCGGGTGCGCGATGGGATGTGCGCCCCGGCGAGCGCGTCCTGCAGTTCTCGTCGCTCAATTTCGATGCCTCGGCCCAGGAGATCTTTTCGACGCTCACTCGCGGCGGCACGCTCGTCCTGCGCACCGAAGAGATGATCGAGACGGTCGCGACCTTCCTCGAGCGATGCCGGGAATGGAAGATCACGGTCCTGGATCTGCCGACCGCCTACTGGCACGAGCTCGTTTCGGTCGCCGCGGCGGAGAACCTTTGCCTTCCCGAGCCCCTGCGCGTCCTGCTCATGGGAGGGGAGAGAGCCCTCCCCGAGCGCCTGGCGCAGTGGTTTGCGCTGACCGGAGGCCGCATCCGGCTCATCAACGCGTATGGGCCGACGGAGGCGAGCATCGCCGCGACGATGTGGGACCGGGAAGGACCGTTGGAGCCTCTTCCGAGGATTGTTCCGATCGGGCGCCCCATCGCAAACGTCCGGATCTACGTTCTGGATGGAAGGCTCCAGCCGGTGCCGATCGGAGTCGCCGGCGAGTTGTATCTGGGCGGAGCGTGTCCGGCGCGGGGATACCGGAAGCGCCCCGAGCTGACGGCGGAGCGGTTTCTCCGGGACCCGTTCGGCGGCCCCGATGCGCGCATCTACAAGACCGGGGACCGCGTCCGCTTTCGGCCCGACGGAGAGCTCGAGTACCTGGGACGGTTCGATGCCCAGGTCAAGATCCGCGGCTTCCGGGTGGAGCCGGGAGAGATCGAGGCCGTGCTGCGGGAGATTTCCGGCGTGTCGGACGCCGTCGTGCTCGCACGCGAGGACACGCCGGGACAGGCGCGCCTGGTGGCCTACGTCGCTTCCGGCCGAGCCGAGGCACCCTCGGTCGCCGAGCTGCGGCGGGTTCTCAAGGAGCGGCTTCCCGACTACATGGTGCCCTCGGCGTTCGTCAGGATCGAGTCTCTGCCGACCACGCGCAGCGGCAAGCTCGACACGGCCGCGCTGCCCGAGCCCGAGCCGTCACGCCCGGAGCTCGACAACGCCTACTGCGCCCCCCGCACGCCGGCGGAGGAGACCCTGGCCGAAATCTGGCGGAGCGTCCTGGGGCTCGACCGCGTCGGCGTAAAAGACAACTTCTTCGAGCTTGGAGGCCACTCGCTCCTGGCGACCCAGGTGATCTCGCGGGCCCGTGAGAAGTTCCACGTGGACGTTCCCCTGCGCGATCTCTTCATCAATCCCACGATCGAGGGATTGGCGCTGGCGATCACGGAGCGGCAGGTCGGACAGTTCGCGCCTGAAGAGCTCGAGGGGCTTCTGGCGCAGGTCAAGGCTCCGGGCGGAAAGACCGGCCCCGAGGGGCGCTGATCGGAATCGGAGAGCCGCCGTGAGCGAACTGCGCCAGCGCATCTCGACGCTTTCTGCCGAGGAGCGGGCGGCTCTGGAGCGGCGGCTGACGGAGAAGGCGCGTTCCGCAGTCGGAGAATCGATCCGTCGGAGAATCGGCGTGGGTTCTGCCCCGCTGTCGTTTGCCCAGCAGCGCATCTGGGTCCTCGACCGGCTGAACCCTGGATCCTCCTTCTACAGCATCCCGCACGCCTACCGGCTGAAGGGCCCTCTTTCCGTGGAGGCGATGTCGCGGGCATTTGCGGTGGTCGCGAAACGGCACGAGGCATTGTGTGCAGTGGTCGCGATGGAGGGAGAACGTCCGGTTCAGGTGATCGGCGTGCCGCAGAAGGACGGATTGTCGGTGGTGGATCTCGAGTCCCTGGCTCCGGGTGTTCGGGAGGGGGAGGCGGGTCGGTTGGTGGAGGAGGAGGTGCGGCGGCCGTTTGATCTTTCTCGGGGTCCGCTGTTGCGGGTCAAGCTGTTGCGGTTGGGGTCGGAGGATCACGTTTTGGTGGTGACGGTGCACCACATCGTGTTTGACGGGTGGTCGAGCGGGATTTTCTGGCGTGAGTTGGAGGAGCTGTACGGGGCCTTTCGGGAGGGGCGGTCCGGGTCGATGCCGGAGTTGCCGATCCAGTACGGGGACTATGCAGTGTGGCAGCGGGAGCGGATGTCTGGGGAGGTTTTGGAGCGGGAGGTTTTGTACTGGAAGGAGCGGCTGGAGGGTGCGCCGGCGGTGCTGGAGCTGCCGGGCAGCCGTCTGCGTCCGTCGAGGCAGAGTTTTCGGGGAGCGGCGGCGAGGATGGAGGTCGTCGGGTCGGTGGTGGAGGCGTTGCGTCGTTTAGGGCGGGAAGAGGGAGCGACGCTGTTCATGACGCTTTTGGCGGCGTTTCAGGTTTTGCTGATGCGTGAGAGCGGTCAAGAGGACGTGGTGGTGGGGACACCGGTGGCCGGGCGCAACCGCAGCGAGTTGGAGGGGTTGATCGGGTTTTTCGTCAACACGCTGGTGTTGAGGACGGATGTGTCTGGGGATCCGACGTTTCGGGAGTTGCTGGGCAGAGTGCGAGAGGTGGCTCTGGGGGCGTACGCGCACCAGGAGTTGCCGTTCGAGAAGCTTGTGGAGGAGTTGAACCCGCAGCGGACGCTTTCCTATTCGCCGATTTTCCAGGTGATGGCGGTGATGCAGAACGCATCGGAAGGGAAGATTCGGTTGCCGGGGGTGTCGGTGACGCCGATGGAGCTGGAGACGAGGACGTCGAAGTTCGACCTGACGGCGTTTTTCACGGACACGGGCAAAGAGCTTTTGGTGTCGTTTCAGTATGCGACGGATCTCTACGAGGCGACGGCGGTCGAGCGGATGCTGTCGCATCTTGGGGTGTTGCTGGAAGGCATCGTCGAGGATCCGGACAGTCGGGTGTCGCGGTTGCCGTTGATGAGCGAGCAGGAGCGGCAGCAGGTGTTGGAGGAGTGGAATCAGACGGAGGCGCCGTATCCGAAAGAGAAGACGGTGTCGGAGCTTTTCGGAGAGCAGGTGGAGAGGGCTCCGGAGGCGGTGGCGGTGGAGATGGAGGGAAAGGGGCTGACCTACGGGCAGTTGAACGAGCGAGCCAACCGGCTGGCGAGGCATCTGCAGGGGCGTGGGGTGGGGCCGGAAGTGCTGGTGGGGCTGTGTGTGGAGCGGTCGGTGGAGATGGTGGTGGGGTTGTTGGGGATCCTGAAGGCGGGAGGGGCGTATCTGCCGCTGGATCCGGGGTATCCGAGGCAGCGGCTGGGGTTGATGGTGGAAGATGCGGAGCCGAAGCTGGTGCTGACGCACCGGGGCCTGGGAGAGCGGCTTCCGGAGGGAGTCGAGCAGATCCGGCTGGACACAGACTGGAAAGAGATCGAAAAACACAGCAGCGAAAACCCCCCAAACCCCGCCACCCCAGACAACCTCGTCTACGTCATCTATACCTCCGGCTCCACAGGCAAACCCAAAGGCGTCCGCATCCCTCATCGCGGGGTCGTACGGCTGGTCCGCGGGACGGACTATGCGAGGTTCAGACCCGAGGAAGTCTTCCTGCAATTCGCCCCGATTTCCTTCGACGCTTCGACCTTCGAGATCTGGGGGGCGCTCGCCAACGGTGCCCGGCTGGTCCTGATGCCACCGGGCATCGCCTCGATCGGTGAGCTCGGCGGCGCGATTGAGAGCCGTGGCGTCACGACGCTGTGGCTGACCGCGGGCCTCTTTCACCAGCTGGTCGAGACGCAAATCGAGCGGCTGCGGGGAGTGCGGCAGCTGCTCGCCGGCGGCGACGTGCTGTCGGTGTCACACGTGGAGAAGGTGCTGCGGGAGCTTCCGGACTGCCGCCTGATCAACGGCTACGGTCCCACGGAGGGCACGACGTTTTCCTGCTGCCACACGATCTCGCGCGACACTTCGCTCGGCGGGAGCGTGCCGATCGGGAGGCCGATTGCGAACACGCGCGTTTTCATCCTCGACCGGCATCGCCAGCCGGTTCCCATCGGCGTCGCGGGGGAGCTCCACATCGGCGGCGACGGTCTGGCCCGCGACTACCTGCGCGCCCCGGAGCTGACCGCGGAGAAGTTCGTTCCGGATCCCTACGGCGCGACAGGCGACCGTCTCTACCGGAGTGGAGATCGGGCGCGCTACCGGGAGGACGGCACGATCGAGTTTCTCGGGCGGCTGGACGATCAGGTCAAGGTCCGGGGCTTTCGCGTCGAGCCGGGAGAGATCGAGGCGGCGCTTTTGAAGTGCCCCTCCGTCCGCGAGGCGGCCGTCGCGCGGCGGGAGGATCAAGCGGGCGGGACGCTTCTCGTCGCTTACGTCGTGGCGGACGCGTCTGGTGCTGAGAGCGCCTCGACGTTGAGGGCGGATCTCAAGCGGGTACTGCCGGAATTCATGATCCCGTCCTCCTTCGTGTTTCTCGAGAGTCTTCCTCTGACGCGAAATGGAAAAGTGGACCGAGCGGCCCTCCCGTCGCCCGGGCTCGAGCGGCCAGGACTCGAGCGAGAGGTCGTCGCTCCCCGAAACGCGATGGAAGCTCGTCTCGTTGAGATTTGGGAGAAGGTTTTGAATGTCCACCCTGTCGGCGTCGCCGACAATTTCTTCGACCTCGGAGGGCATTCGCTCCTCGCCACACGGCTCTTTTCGGAAATCGAAAGGGACCTCGGACGCTCCTTCGCGCTCTCGACAATCTTTCAGGCGCAGACGATCGCGGAGCTGGCCGAGATTCTGGGCGGGAGAGAGTGCGGCCGGCGTGGGTCGTCGCTCGTCGCGATCCAGCCTGGCGGGTCCAGGCCCCCCTTCTTCTGCGTCCACGCGGTCTGGGGGAACGTCTTTCACTATAGAGAGCTCGCGCGGCGGCTCGGCCGGGACCAGCCCGTGTATGGCTTACAGGCTCGAGGACTGGACGGAAAGAGCCCGCCCTGCGAGACCGTGGAAGGGATGGCCGCCAACTACATCGAGGAGCTTCGCGCCCTCCAGCCCGAGGGACCCTATCTGCTCGGGGGACATTCTTTCGGGGGGCTGGTGGCTTACGAGATGACCCGGCAGCTCCATGCACGCGGCCAGCGTGTGAGCCTTCTTGCTCTTTTCGACACATCGAGCTTTCCCCTAAAGCCCGGCCGCACGCCATTCGAGTTCGTCCGCGGGCGAGCCCGCTTCCACGTCGCGAACCTGAGAAGGATCCCTTTCCGCCAGCGCGCGGCCTATCTCCTGCGGCGCGGGAGGGCGCTCGCCGTGATGGCGAACCGCTCCTTCTTGCGCACGTACGAGCGGATCTTCAAGCCGGTCCGTGCCGCACGGCGCAGCGTCTATGAAGCCAATCGTCGTGCGGCGTCGCGGTATGTGCCGGGGCCCTACGCAGGACGCGTCACGCTTCTCTTCGCTGCGGAGCGCTGGAGACGGTTGAACGACGGCCGCCTCCCGGCCGATCGGGAGCTCGGATGGGGGCGGCTGTGCGGCGAGGGTGTGGACGTGCGCGAGGTCCCCGGCGATCACGCCTCGATGCTCGAAGACGGCGAAAATGTCCAGGCGCTCGCCGAGGTTCTGTCGGCCTGCCTTCGAGAGGCGCAGGAAGCGCAGGTAGAGAAACGCAAAGCAAGCGCCGCAGGGAACGCAGCCGTGGCGTCGGAAAGCGCGGGTTAGAGATTCTCAGCCGCGGCCGGAGGCGACGGCCCGCGCGTGTGCCGTTTCCAGGGTCGGCTGCGAAGAGGCCTTCCCTTCGTTCGCCGGCACGGTGACGACCGAAATCTCGGGCGGCGCCGCCAAATGGCGCTTCACCGTGCACTGATCGATGGCTCGCAGGATCGCCTCGCGGTACTTTTCCGGAAACCGGTGAGGCAGACGCACGGTGATGCGGATGCCGGCCACGCGCTTGGCGCCCGTGTCCTTCTCGAACTCGACTGTGAGCTCGAGCCCGTCGGTAATGAGATCCCGCTGCTGGCAGAACCGAAGCGCATAGAAGCCAGCGCACGTTCCGAGCGAGGCGAGAAAGAGATCGAACGGCGACGGCGCCGTCCCGTCACCCCCCTGCGCGACCGGCTGGTCCGTGCGGATCCGGTACTGTCCGTACAGAGCGTCCACCTGCATGCGTCCCGGAAAGCGAATTTCCATGCCGTCGAGGATCGGGCTCCAGTCGCGCCATCGAGCGTGATGCAGGTGAATTAGGGCCTATCAAACGGGCCGGCAACGAGTTGGACGGTAGGTTCAAGGCTCGACTCGGCAAGGAGCGGCCTTTTCAGCGGGAGAACGAGCCCAACCAGAGTGCTTGGCGCCAGGAAGGAAGTGATCTGCAGTGCTTGACTACGAAACCTCGACGGATCGGCCGAACCAAGGGGAGGCCCTACCTGGGGCGAATGCTTACCGTGGAGGAGTTGTTGGCGGGACTCGGGTCCGGAGTTGTCGAGGAAATTGTACCCGTGTTGGCGATGGAACTCTTTCCGTTTGATTTCGTCAGGATGGTTGCGGTGACGGATTCGCCGACAGCCAGGGTGCCGACCGAGCAGGTCACCGCTCGGGCACCGGTGCTGTAGGAGCACGTTCCCTTGGTGGTGCTCGCCGACTGAAAGGCGAGTCGGTCAGCCAGAACGTCCTGCATGACGACGGCTTGCGCCACACCGGGGCCGGCATTGGAAGCGCGAAGCGTAATGGTCACTGCATGGCCGGCGCCTGTGGCTGCGGTCTTGACGATCGCGATGTCGGCGGGGACGCCCGTGGGAGTGCGCGTCGGGGTGATGGTCGGAGTCGGAGTGCGGGTCGGAGTGCGGGTCGGAGTCGCTGTTGACGTCACGGTCGGCTTCTGCGTGGGGGTGGTGGTCGCAGCCGCTGCGCCCACGCTGTCGAAGCTGGCGGTGGCGACTGCGGAGTTGTCCCGGCTGGTCATCGCGAGCCCGACGAGGACATCCTCAGACATGGGGACCGTGACCGGGGATGCCGCATACAGAGTCCAGCTGACGCCGTCGGAGGATCGGTAGGCCGTAAGCGTGTTCCCGCTGCGGACGAGCTTGACCCAGTGGGGCGGCGTCTGGTTGCCGCTCCAGACGGAGGTGGCGCCGCCGGTCGAGGCTCGGACCTGAAACTGGAACCGGCTTCCTCCGGTGAGGACCATCGCGACGTTCGAGGAATTGGTGGCGAGGGTCTCCCGAATCATGATGCCGCCCCTGGGATCGGTGGTGGTGTTCTGGACACCGGTGATGCGGGCCACGATCTGGCCATCCCCCGCCAGCGGCTGAAAGACAAAGTGGAACTGGTCGGAAGTCCCCCCAATCCCCTGACCCGAACCGTTGACCGTGAACGTCCCGGAAACCACGCTCGCGCTGCCGGGCAAGCCCGCCGCTCCCACATCCCCTTGAGCCCAGGGCGATGGCAACGAGCCTGTATTGGCTGGAGTGGGCGTCGGGGTGACAGTGGCATAGGTGGCGCTGTAGCTTGCAGGAATCGAGGGGGCAAAGATGTTGTGGCTTTGCGCACCGAGGTCAGACCAGCTCACGAACTGATACAGCACGCCAGAGACGCTCTGCGGAGAGGGAGCGCTGATCGAGTTGCTCGAGCCGACGATCACCGTGCGCGTGAAAGGTGTCGCCTGGCTGGTGCTGCCGACGGAAAGCTGCAGTCCCGAGGGGCTGGAAGTGAAGGAAAGGCCCACGGTCTTCGGATAGAGCAGAACACTCGTCGTGCTCTGCAGGCCGAACGAATCCGTCGCCGTGAGCTTCAGCTCGAGATACGATGGGTACTCATGGTCCGGCCCCGAGAAGGTGCCGCTCGAAACCCCGACGAAGTCCTGCACGGTGTGCGTGTGACAGTTGGAAGGGCAGTGCTGCAGCAGCAGCGACCACGTCAGCTTCGAAGCGGGGAGGGTTCCCTCGTCCGGATCGGTTGCGGAACCGGAAAAGGAGATGACGTCGCCCACCTTCCAGGTCAGCGTCGAGGAAGGTGTCAGGATCGTCGCGACCGGAGGTGAGTTTGAAACGCTGATCACCTTCGAGGCCGTATCCGAGCCGCCCTTCGAGTCGGTGACCCTCAGGCGCACCGTGAAGCTGCCCTTGGTGGTGTAGGTGTAGCTCGGCTGCGCGGAGGTCGAGTCGCCATAGACGCCGTCGCCGTTCAAGTCCCAGGAGTAGGTCAGAGGCTCCCCGGGAACGGGGTGCATTGAGCCTGTCGCGTCAAAGGCGACTGTGAGTGGTGCGTTGCCCGAGGTCGGGGTGGCCAGGAGCACGGCGGTCGGTGTCATGTACTGGATGCGATGGATCGTGCCACCGTCCAGGCTCACGTAGAAGAGGTCGCCGCCCGGACCGGTCACTAGCTGTACCGGTGACGGGGCGCCGGACACAAAAGTCTGCCGGTTGTTCGGATTGGGAGAGCCGTCTGCTCCGGGGAGCATCGCCCAGATGCAGCGACGCGAGTAGTCCGCGAAGAAAAGGGCGTTCGCGTATGTGGAGGGGTAGGAGCCTCCCGCGTAGAAGGCGATGCCCGATATGGAGGAGCTGCCCGTCGGACATGTCTCGCCCGACACCACTTGCGCGCCGTGATTGTACGTATAGACGGGCGCCGTCACCGCGCCCGCCTGGGCATACAGGCTTTCGCAAAGAGTCAGGTCCAAATTGTCATAGCTCGCCTGCCGGCCCGCCCCTTCGTAACAGGGCCAGCCGAAGTTGCTCAGGGTCGCCGTGCTTGTGATCCGATCGATCTCCTCCCAGGTTCCCCACCCCACGTCGCCGACCCAGATCTCCCCGGTGCCTGGCCGCATCGTGAAGCGGAAGGGATTGCGAAGACCGTGGGCAACGATGCGGCGCGCGTTGGGGTCGGAGCTCGAAAAGAGCGGGTTCCCGGAAAGCCCCGCGCCCGTCGCCGGATCCACGCGGATCAGCGTTCCGGCCAGTGTCACCGGATCGCCGGAGCTGCGCAGGTCCTGAGATCGTAGCGCACCCCCTTCGGCCGTCGGGGGCGTCTGAACGCCGCCGACGGGAACGGGCGGATCGCCGCCCGGGTTCAAGGGAATGCCTCTCTGTCCGTAGTCCGCCCAGTTGTAGCTCGCCCCGTCGCCGCCGCTCGCGTAGAGAGCGCCGTCCGCGTCAAACAAGACGCTCCCGATCGAATGGCTGGGGTACTGCTGGAACCAGTCGTGAATCAGAACCAGCTCCGACCCGGTCATTACCGAGCCCGAAGCCTGCAGTCGCGAAAGCCGTGCGCTTACTGTGCACCCATCCGCGGTCGCACCGGGTGGGTCGGGACACGGGTCGGAGAGAACACCGGCGGTGCCCCACTTGGGCGCCGCGGCGCCGATGTCGCCGTCATACGTATACAGAACGTAGACGTAGGGCCTTGTGGGAAACCCCGGGTCCAGAGCCAGTCCGAGCAGACCACGGTCCCAGGCGTTGTAGACATTCGTGGAGAGGTTGGCAAAGACGGTCGGGGTCGTCGCCGTCAGGCTCGCGAATACCCGGATGACGCCGCCCTTCTCCGCCACGAAGACACGACCGTCCGGCGAGAAGGCGACCGCAGTAGGCTGCTTGAGGCCCGTGAAGGCGACCGAATCGCGGAATCCCGCCGGAAGTGTCTGAGCGCCCAGCCAAGGCGCGAGAGTCGCCATCGCGAAAAGCGCGAGGACCCTTACGGCGAATCCCCGTCTTCCGGCCATCCTGGATCCCCCCACCGCGGCACCCTCGAGACTGCCCCCTCAGGAATTGGCGGGAGCATACGCTTGCGCGGTGGCCTGTCAATCGGCCGGCCGTGAAGGGGCCTCGTCGTCGCACAAGTTTCCCGCGTCTCCAGGGTCCGGCCCATTAGTGTCAGAGACTTAGTCGAGAATCGGTGACAGACAGGCGAGACCCCCGATCGGACCGGCCCTGGCCGAGAACCTCCGTCCCGATGGATACTGGCCCTCGGTCGAAGTCCGAGATCTTCCTCCCAGTCCGACCGTCCTTCGTGCCGATACCGGCCCACTTCTCGCCGCGCATTCATTCAGGCCGCTTTGTACTGCCGCGCCACCCGGGGGCGTGCTCATGGGCGGGGCCATGCTCGGCACCCCTACGAGAACGCTGCTTTTGTGGACGCCGGCCTTCCGGGATTGAGGTAGGCTCTTCTCGCGAGCCGTCCGCGGGGTGAACCATGACCGTCCGCGGGGTGAACAAACCGTCGAATTCACGTCACGGGGGCCGATCCGACCTCCCGGATCCTCAGGGGAGGACTGTGCGCATGCGCAAAACGACTTTTACATCACGTCTGATTTTGCTCGCCGGTGGCGGACTCATGACCGTCGCGGCGGCGGCCGCCGCGCAGCTTCCGGCCGGTTTCGAAGAGACCGTTGTCTTTTCGGGTCTCAAGCAGCCCACGGCGGTCGCCTTCTCGCCGGATGGACGCGTCTTCGTGGCGGAGAAGAGCGGGAAGATCAAGGTCTTCGCGAGTCTGACGGCCACCACGCCGACCCTCTTCGCGAACCTTTCCAACAACGTCTTCCACAATTGGGATCGTGGGCTGCTCGGCCTGGCTCTGGATCCGGAATTTCCCACAAAGCCCTATGTCTACGTTCTCTATACCTACGACGGCGACATCGGCGGCGCGGCTCCCAAGTGGGGCACCCCGGGAGTTCCGGAGGACCCTTGTCCCAACCCACCGGGCGCGACCGCGGATGGGTGCACAGTCAGCGGACGGCTTTCGCGACTGGAGGCTTTCGGGTCTGTGATGACAGGGTCGGAGCTGGTTCTGGTGCACGACTGGTTCCAGCAGTATCCGAGCCATTCCCTTGGAAGCATCGCCTTCGGAAGCGACGGGGCTCTCTACGCCAGCGGCGGAGACGGAGCAAGCTACAACTGGGCCGACTACGGACAGAAAGGCAGTCCCCTCAATCCCGGCGGCGATCCGCCCGTGGGTGTCGGCGGTGTGCAGACACCTCCCACGGCCGAAGGGGGTGCGTTGCGATCTCAGGACCTGCGCAGTTCCGGCGACCCCGTGACGTTGGATGGGACGCTCATCCGTGTGGATCCGGCGACCGGGACGGGGCTGTCCGGGAACCCGCTTTTTTCGAGCTCCGACCCCAACGCACGCCGCATCGTGGCCCATGGTCTTCGGAACCCGTTCCGTTTCACGATGAGGCCAGGCACGGGAGAGATCTGGATCGGCGACGTGGGGTGGGGCGCCTGGGAGGAGATCGACCGGATCACAAGCACGGCGACCCTGAGGAACTTCGGCTGGCCTTGCTATGAAGGGACCCCGAAGCAGAGCGCGTACGACGCCGCGAACCTCAACCTGTGTGAGAGCCTCTATGCGACGCCGGCGGCGGTGACCGCGCCGTATTTTTCGTACGCCCATCAGCAGGACGTCGTCCCGGGAGAGCCGTGCCTCAACGGAAGCTCCTCGATTTCCGCAGTCGCCTTCTACTCCGGCGCAAACTACCCGGCCGCATATGCAGGGGCCCTCTTCTTTGGCGACTACTCGCGCCAGTGCCTCTGGGTGATGCCGAAGGGCGCGAACGGTCAGCCCGATCCGGCAGCGGTCGCGGTGTTCGGCTCGGACGTGCGCCGGCCCGTGGATTTGAAAGCGGGACCGGGGGGGGATCTCTACTACGTGGACTTTGCGGGCGGAACGATTCGGCGGATCCAATTCACGGGAGCCGATCAATCGCCGACGGCGATGATCCAGGCCGTGCCCACGAGCGGCCCGGCTCCGCTGCAGGTCAGCTTCGACGCCTCCGCGTCGAGTGACCCCAACCCGGGAGACACGCTGACCTATGAATGGGACCTGGACGGAGATGGAGCCTATGACGATTCGACTTCTCCGACGCCGACATTCACCTACACCATCCCCAACAGCTACACCGTGCGACTGCGCGTGACGGATCCCGGCGCGGCGAGCGCGACGTCGTCTGTCGTGATCACTGCGGGGGATTCGCCTCCGATGGCCACGATCGCATCGCCGGCACCGACCTTCACCTGGAAGGTCGGCGACACGATCAACTTCTCCGGCTCCGCGACGGACGCGAAGGACGGCGCCTTGCCAGCCCCAGCGCTCTCCTGGTCGGTTTTGATGCATCATTGTCCGGCGACCTGTCACGTCCATCCGATCCAGGATTTCGCAGGGGTAGCGAACGCCTCCTTCCCGGTGCCGGACCACGAGTATCCCTCGCACCTGGAGCTTCAGCTGACCGCCACCGATTCAAGCGGCCTGACAGACACCAAGAGCCTGACGCTCAACCCCAAGACGGTCTCCCTCGGCCTCCAGTCGAGTCCCCAGGGTCTCCAGCTCGTGCTCGGCAGCGGAGCGGAGACGGCTCCTTTCAACCGAACGGTCATCGTCGGTTCGTCCAATTCCGTGAGCGCGCCGCTTTCCCAGACACTGGGGCCAACAACCTACGAGTTCGGGTACTGGTCGACCGCGGAAGCGCAGACGCATCTGGTCACGGCCCCCGCCTTCCCAACGACGTACACCGCGACCTACGGAGAAGCGCTGCCGGATCCCTGGCTGGATCAGGACGTGGGCGTGGTCACCGACGCAGGAACCGCCGTGACAATAGGCGGAGCGTTCGCGGTCACGGGGTCCGGCTCGGACATCGGGCTGGCCGCGGACGCGTTCCATTTCGCCTACCGCCCGATGTCCGGTGACGGACAAATCGTGGCGCGGTT
Source organism: uncultured Acidobacteriota bacterium (assembly GCA_963801275.1). Lineage (GTDB taxonomy): Bacteria > Acidobacteriota > Thermoanaerobaculia > UBA5066 > Gp7-AA6 > DATBFU01. The sequence goes on from CAWDEF010000001.1 coordinate 2,474,105, forward strand.
GGCCAACCAGGGGAACACACATTTGTTGGCCAAGGCCGGGGTGATGATTCGAGAGTCGTTGGCATCCGGCTCGCGCTACGCGATGATGGCGCTCACGCCGGCCAACGGGGCCGTCTTTCAGCGGCGTGATACTCCGGGCGGAACGAGCACGGCAACGCCGGGAGCCTCGGTCGGGGCTCCGTACTGGGTCAAGCTCGTTCGCAGCGGGACGAACCTGACCGGATTCACGTCCCCAGACGGGGTCGTCTGGACGGTTGCGGGATCCGGCACGATCTCGATGGCAAGCGCCGCTCTCGTCGGCCTTGCTGTCGTTAGCCACGTCGGTGCCAAGTTGAGCACGGCTCTCTTCGACAACATCGCCGTGATGCCGTTGCCAAGCCCCGCCGGCACGTCATTGCCCGCCTCTTGGGCGGATCAGGACATCGGGCCGGTCGGGCAAGCGGGCAGCGCCGCGGAGAGTGGCGGGACGTACACCGTGGTGGGATCCGGTGCGAACATTGCTGGAACCTCCGACGGGTTCCACCTCGTCTACCGGCCGATGTCGGGAGACGGGGAGATTGTGGCACGCATAACGGGCGTCCAGAACACGACCACCAACTCGAAGGGCGGCATCATGATCCGGGAGAGCCTGGCCGCCAATTCCTCGAACGTTGCGATGATTCTGACCGGAGGAAACCGGTTTCAGTTCCAGGTCCGTGCTTCGACCGGCGCGACCACGTCCGTCTGGAGCGGCAACCAGACGCCGCCGCTCTGGGTCAAGCTCGTTCGCAGCGGCAACACCTTCGCCGCCTACCGATCCTCCAACGGCGTCAGCTGGACCCTGTATGCGGCATCCCCGGTCACGGTCCCGATGGCTAATGATGTCTACGTCGGCCTGGTCATGTCGAGCAACGACAACGCCGTGTTGGGGGCCGCCACAATGGATGGCGTAAGCGTCGCGACAGGCCCTCTGCCGGTGCCTTGGACCAGCCAGGACGTAGGGACGGTGGGTGTGTCCGGGACCGCCACCAATGCGGCAGGCGTATTTCAGGTCGTGGGTTCCGGCGCGAACATCGCGGGCACGTCCGACGGGTTCCACTTCGTCTACCAGTCGATGTCGGGGGACGGGGAGATCGTGGCCCGCATCACGGGCGTCCAGAACACCACCACCAATTCGAAGGGCGGCATCATGATCCGGGAGAGCTTGGCCGCTAATTCCTCGAACGTGGCGATGATTCTGACCGGAGGAAACCGGTTTCAGTTCCAGGTCCGTGCTTCGACCGGCGCGACCACGTCCGTCTGGAGCGGCAACCAGACGCCGCCGCTCTGGGTCAAGCTCGTTCGCAGCGGCAACACCTTCACCGCCTACCGATCCTCCAACGGCGTCAGCTGGACTCTGTATGCGGCATCCCCGGTCACGGTCCCGATGGCCAATGATGTGTACGTCGGGATGGTCATGACGAGCAACGACAACACCGTCCTTGGCACTGCCACCCTCGACAACGTCGCCAAGAGCCCTTGAGCCGTGACCGAAAAACTCGATCGACTCGTTGTCGGTGGGGAATGGGAGGCCTCGCCGTGGCTTGCACACATGCTTCGTACGGCGGGTGGCTACGGCACCACGGGTTGGACAACCCTTTCGTACCATTTCTGCACCATGTACACGCGAAACCACAGCGACGCTCTGGTACCGCGGGCCGAATCTGTTTCATAGGACTTCTCACACCGACGAGACCAGATCCCGCTGGCGCCAAAGGACCTGGAGTTGAGCAGGTCCAGAAACTCCCGCCGAAGGACCTCGAAGGCGAGATAGGCGTCATTTCCCGGGGTGGCCAGTTTTCTTGGGTACTGGCTCACCTCGGCCGCCAGCAGCCCCTGGGCCGCTTTTCTGAGGAATGCCTTATTCCGGCCTCCCTCCATGAACCGGTGAAACGGTAATGCGAACGCAGTCTCGACGAGCTCGTAGTCCATGAACGGCGCGCACAGATCGAGCCCGTGAGCCATTGCGTTGCGGTCCTCTAGCCTTACGAGCAGAGGAATATTCCTTCGGAAGCACTGGAGCAGTTGCCGGACGAATGCTCGACCCCGGGGGATCCCGCGGAGGTCGAATTCGATGGAGTCCGCTGTTCGTGGGGTCTCTTCCCGATCTTCCAACGGCACGAGTACGTCCGAATCGGCCCGCAATCGCCTGAATGGTTCGTCGCCGATGGCTCGCTTGATGGGCCGCAAGAGGGCCCCTCTGGCATGAGTGAAGGCATACCGAAATTGATTCTCGACGATGCGGAACGCCGGCATCTGCAGAAAATCGCGCGCGCCGAGAACGAATCGAACCGAGTCCACCAGCCGCACGTTTGCCAGGAGGGAAGCCAGGAAGGGCATGGCGAGGTATTCGTATCCGCTGAAGATCTCGTCGGCTCCGTATCCCACCATGACGGCCCTGCACCCGGCTTCCGCCATCCGCTGGCGCACCACGAACTGGTAGAAGACCCCTGAGAACTGGATTGGCTCATCGTGAAAGTCGATGAGCTGCGCGAGGGAACCAGAGTAATCGAGTCCGTCGAGCGCAACGTACGAATGGGGAATGCCTGTGTGCCGAACAGTTGCGTCGATCAGGAAGGACTCGTCGGTCGTCTTGGGCGGCGTAATGCTGTATGCCCGGACGTTGCGCAGTCCCCGGACGGGAGACCGGGCCAGGGCACCGGCGAGGCTGGCGCTGTCAATTCCTCCACTCAAAGACACTCCCACGGGAACGTCTGTCGGAGTGTGGCGCGCGACCGCGGTCACGAACCTGTCGAGGATGAACTCCGGTGTGAGGGTCGGGTCGGTGGAGGGGCGGAGGGTCCAGTACCGGGTGCTCGTGACCTGATCGGTGTGGATTCTGAGGACGGTTCCCGGCGCAACGGGCCGGATTCGAGCAAAGAGCGTGTCGGTCCAGTCGTCGATCCGACCGGTGCGAACGAAGTCGCGCACCCGTCCGGGATCGACGGCACTCGCCCGGGCCTCGAGACTCAGGATGCCCTTGACCTCGGATGCGAGCAGGAAACGAGGGCCCTCGGAGAAGCAATAGAGCGGTCGCACGCCCAGCCGATCGCGGCTCACGACGAGTTGGTGCGCTCGCTCGTCCCAGAGGACGGCCGCCCAGACGCCCTTGAGTTTCTCGAAGCACCCTTCCCCGTGCTCTTCGTAGGCCGCCAGAAGCAGTGCGGGGTCGGTGAGATCGTCGATGCGGTGCCCTTTCCCCCGAAAATAATGGGCGAGTTGCTCCCGGTCGTGGATCTGGCCGTCCAGGGCGACGACGATCTTGCCCTCGGCGCCGACCAATGGTTGTGGTCCCGCCCCTCGACCCATCGAAGAGCGCCGAACCCCCAGGAAGAGATTCGGGCGGAGTAGGGCGCCCTCCCCGTCCGGGCCGCGATGAGTCAGCCGTCGCAGCGCGGACAGGTAAAGGGAAAGGTCCTGGGCAATCCCCACCGCGCTGTAGACGCATAGGAGGCCGCTCACCCGCAGTCGTCTCTCATGCGCTTCCTGCCCCGCGGAAAGTGTCGTGAATGGCCAAAGAAAGGATAGGCATTTGGAGATTCTTGGACCACGGAATCATTATTGTTGCTCACGATAAGCCGCCAGATTGCCGCTGGTGAGTTGGTGCGCCCGGCGCGATTCGAACGCGCGACCTTTAGCTCCGGAGGGGCTGATGACACTTCAGCGTAGATAGATCAACGGTTTGCGGTTAGCCGCGTGCACAGGGCTTCCAGCGGCTGACAGCGAGACACGGAGAAAACGCGGAGAATCCTAAAGGTTGGGCGAGCCGTTTCGGGGATAGGCTTTCTGAAACCTCAGACTCTTACGCGGCATGAGTGATGCCTTCAAGGCCGACCTAAAAATCCCGGACCCATGGTTTGACTCCTACTTCAGCGTCCTCGCACTCTTGCTGCGCTTCGCCGTTTCTCGGGCTCGGCCTTTGGACCGCTTATCGGAGACGCGTCCGGGCCGGGATCGCAGAGCGTTCTTGGGCGCGTCAGGCTGCCAGTTGAATTGACTTGATGCGGCAAACGAACTCAAAGCAAATCTGATTGTGGAGGTGGATCATGCGTACCGTCGCCTTGATTGTTCTTGCGGCATTGACCGGCTCCGAAGTCTTGGCACAGGAGTCGATCCAGGGCGTCCTGGTCAGTCGCGGACGGAGCGTCGGCGCCGAGCCGAGCCCCGCAATCTCCGAGGAGCCGAATGCCTATGGAGCGGTCGCGACAACCCTGTACAAGGTCAGTGCGTTCGACATGAGCCCGTTCGAGTCCACCGTGGTGTTTGCCACAGACTCGTACCTGTACCGATTCGCCGCTACCAGCACTTCTCTTTACACTCCCCAGCTCTTTGCCGGTTTGCAGCTTCCGAGCGGTGTCCGTCTCACCGAGCTGGGGGCAGCCCTGTGCGACACCACCGGCACCCAGGACATCTCCGTTGCTTTGTATCGGAATCCCGACCCGAACGGCGGAGCGAATAGCGTCGGTTCTATGAGTACGACGGGGACGCCGGGCTGTGAGGTCCTGACCGTGCCGATCAATCACACCGTGGATCAGTCGTCGCAAACCTACAACTTCAGGGTGGTCTTCGGATCCGACTCTACTGCCGACGGTTTCGCGCTGTCGCTTCGCAGCGTCTGGGTCCGATACCAGCTCCAGGTCAGCCCCGCGCCGGCGGCCGCGACTTTCGCGGACGTTCCGACGGGCTATCTGTACTTCCGGGCGATCGAGGCGCTGGCCGCGTCGGGGATCACGAGCGGCTGCGGCGGCGGCAACTTCTGTCCGAATCAGTTCGTGACGCGCGGCGAGCTCGCGAAGTTCCTGGCGAACGCGCTGGGCCTCCACTGGCCGAACTGACGGACAGGCACCCGCGCACGCCCCTTCACTCTCGACCCGTCACTGACCGAACCGAGACACGATCAAACTGCCCTGGACAAGAGGGCTTGTGGAACTCGTCGCCGTAGGCGCGTTCGAGCGGTTGGATCTGGAGGTGCGGACGGCGGCCGGACGGACTGCGACGGGTTGACTCGAGGGGAGACCGAAATCAACATGTGCACGATGACCGACCCGTCGCTACCCGTCTCTGTCGACCTCCTCGTGCTCGGAGGCATCCTCGTGACGATGGATGCTGGTCGAACCATCCTGCCAGACCGTGGCATCGCCGTGCGCGAGGGCGTCATCGTCGCGGTCGGACCGAGAAGGGGCTTTATGTCTCCTACGCTCTCCGGTGCGGCGGAACATCCCCCGACGACCCGTGCGACGTGTCTCCCAATGCGCGGTCAATCGTATGAGTGACCGGAGGTGACCCATGGCAGAACTGATTCCCGATCACTGGATTGAGCTGGCCGGCTATACCGCGTCGGTGCTCGTGTTTCTCGCTTTCTACATGAAAACCATGATCCCCCTGCGCATCGTCGGCATCGCTAGCAACGTGGCGTTCATCACGTACGCCGCTGGCGCGCAACTCTACCCTGTGCTCATCCTGCACTCGATGCTGCTGCCTCTGAATTGCCTCCGACTTCTGCAGATGCGCGCGCTCATCCACGAGGTGCGGGAAGCGTCCCGCGGTGATCTGTCGATGGAATGGCTGATCCCCTTCATGCGGCGTCGGTCGTTGACGAAGGGGGACGCGCTCTTCAAGAGGGGGGACCACGCGACGGAGCTGTACGTGATGCTCAGTGGCTCGATCCGGCTGGTGGACGTCGGGGTGACGGTGGGCTCCGGCAGCGTGCTGGGGGAGATCGGCGTCTTCGGACCGAGAAACCAACGCATGGACACGGCCGTGTGCGAGACCGACGTCGAGCTCGGCGTGATCGCCAACGACAAGGTCTTGGAGCTCTTCCATCAGAATCGGAAGTTCGGCCGGTACCTGATGACCCTGGTCATCCAGCGGCTGCTCGACGACTACGCGAAGGTCCGGGACATGCGGGTGAGGGCCGGCCAGCTTGCCTAGCTTCTCAGGCCGGTAGGACCCGCGTGCGCCTCCGCTGGAGGGCCTCATCGGGCAGGAGTTCCCGAGAGGGTCGCGATGGAGATCTCCGGACACAGAACCCGCGCCATGTTCGACAGGTACACCATCACGAGCGAGCGCGACTTGCGGGAAGCCATCATCAAAGCGTCAGACTGCTTTGAGAGCATCCCGGCGGAGGCAAGGGCAGTTCCGAAATCGTGAACTCGGACAGGATTCGGACAAGGGCAACGGCTCGTAGGGTGCGCCCTTCGCATTTCTTAACGAAAATGGTGCGCCCGGCGCGATTCGAACGCGCGACCTTTAGCTCCGGAGGCTAACGCTCTATCCGGACTGAGCTACGGGCGCAAAGAACGACGAGTCACCTTGGGGTGAGTGGAGGGATTCGAACCCTCGACATCCAGATCCACAGTCTGGCGCTCTAACCAGCTGAGCTACACCCACCGTTGGGACCGCGCAGTCTACCGCCCCGGCCGGAGGGGGTCAAACGCAGGGAACGCGGCGCACGCAAGGCACGCTATCGGCCGGCCTCGAGAGTCCCCGGCGCCACGGCGTCGAAAATTGCGTCGAGCGCCATCGGGAGCGCCTCCGCATCGGCCACGCCGTCGATCGACCGGAAGATCTGGAAACGCTCGGGCGAGAAATTCGAGACGGTGGCGGAAACGCCCCATCCGCGGACCCGGACGCGCACGGCCTCGAAAGCGTCGAGCTCCGTCCCGTACTCCGTGCGCGTGGCCGTGATCTCGTTCCGGTATCGGATCTCGCGGAACCGCTCGGCGAGCTCGCTCGTGGAACCGTCGAGGAGCAGTCGCGACCCGTGAAGGATGCCGATGCGGTCGGCGAGGCCTTCGGCCTCCGCCGGATGTTGGGTGGCGAGCAGAACCGTCATGCCGCGGTTCGCGGCGTCTCGAAGCCTTTCTCGCGCCTCGACACCGCGCGACCCGCCGCCAAAATCCGGCTCGTCGAGAAGGAGGCAGCGCGACTCCCGGCTGAGCGCGCGGTCGAGGACTTCCCGAGGAGGCAGCCGCGGCCCGGCAGCCACGTGTGCGAGGAGCGCACGAAGCTTCCGGCGGTCGCGCCAGCAGTCCATGCCGAAGAGAAACGCCCTTCCGCCCGACGGCTTCCGGTTGCCGGCCAGACAGGCCAGGAGTGACGACTTGCCGGCCCCGCTTCGCCCCAGGAGGGCATAGATGCTCCCGGCCGGAGTCCGCAGCGAAACTTCGTTGCAGGCGATCACCTTGCGATAGGCGACCGTCAGCCGATCGACGACCAGGGCGTCTTGAGTCAACGGTGAGCTCCTAGCCGCCGATCGGTGTTCCGGCGCGGCCGGGGGTCGGCTCCTTGACGGGGAACCGCGGCAGGAACTGCGCGTGCTGGCGGTAATCGTAGCGGCGCAGGTCGCGGGCAAAGACCCCGATGACGCCCGTCAGGAGCACGGTGGCCACGCCTCCCGAGACGACCGACACCGTCACACCCACGGCCGCAGAAGCGAAGAGTGACGCGACCAGGCCCGCCTCGAGCTCGCCCAGCTGGGGGCCGCCGAGGAAGAAGATCATGTTGATCGACGTCATCCGTCCGCGCAGCCGGTCGGGCGTCAGCAGCTGCCGGAGAGTCTGGCGGATCACCGTCGAGATCGCGTCGGCGAATCCCGTGCCCGCGAGCGCGATCAGCGTGAGCGGGAAGCTGCGCGAGAGGCCGAAGACGATCGTCGCGGCGCCGTAGGCCGCGACCGCGGTCAGAAAGATGCGACCCTGCCGGGCGGGCAGCGCGCGCACGGCGACGAGAAAGGAGCCGAGCAGAGCGCCCATCGCCGGCGCAGCAGCGAGCACCCCGTACCCCTTCGCGCCGACCTTCAAGACCTGGTCCGCGAAGATGGGCAGAAGCGACATCGAACCCGAAAAGAAGGTCGCCAGGAAGTCGAGGCCCATCGTCCAGACCATCAGGGGCGTCGAAAAGACGAAGCGCAGTCCCTCTTTGAGCGCCGTCAGCGGGTGGGCCTCGTCGGATCCCTTCTCCGGAGCGCCGGAGGTGTGCATCGTCAGCAGCGCGGAGATGACGGCGAGAAAGGAGAGGGCGTTCAGGAAATAGATCAGCGCGAGGCCCGACGCCTCGACCGGTACTCCGGCGGGAGGCAAGTGGCCGGGAGAAGCGCCGGAGGCGCCTGCGTATCCGGCGATGATCAGGCCGGCGATCGCGGGACCGCCGACCAGGGAGACCTGGAAGACCGAGAGGTTCAAGGCGAGCGCTCCGGGCAGGTCCTCCGAGGTGACGAGCCTCGGGACGAGCGCCTGCCGCGCCGGCCCGTCGAAGGCCACGGCGCTCGCCGCGAGCAGGTTTAACCCGTAGAGCAGCCACACGCTCTCCCGCCGCAGAAAGGTCGTGCCCGCGAGCAGGAGCGCGACGGCCGTCATGGCAAGCTGGGTGGCCACCATGATGCGCCGGCGGTCGCGGCGGTCGGCGACGACACCCGCCCACAGGGAAAAGAAGACGATCGGCAGGACGCGCGTCAGACCCACGAACCCGAGCGCCAGGGGCGAGCGCGTCAGAAGGTAGATGTGCCAGTTGATGGCGACCACCTGCATCTGGGAGCCGACCGAGGAGAAGAGCTGCGAGAGAAGCAACCTGCGAAAGTCGCGGTGCCGGAGGGCGAGGTACGGGGAGCGGGCCGTCGTGGGCTTCAAGGGCCGCGCGATCTTAGCGCGGGGCCTACGGCGCCGCGATGGCCGATGACCGAACTGCGGACGCGTACGGGCCGAACAATGAGGAGCTGCTGAGACCCCGGAGAAGCGGCTGCACCGGGCCCCGAGCGTGGCCGCCAGAGTCCACGTGGCGTTGGCCGCGGACACGTTGGCCGGGAACGCGGGGACGAGACAAGTCATGACGATGAGGCCGCAGCACGCGAAGACCCGAGCAACGAGAAGCGGGCGGCGAGTGCAAGCTCGAAGAGGCGCGTGCGGTCCTGCGGCTGAACCTCCGTCAGGTCCGCGGTGCCGGATCGAGAGGTGGCGTCAGTGCGAGGTCTCCACGCGCCGCCTGCGCCCCGGCCCATGAATCGCCGGCCGGCCGAGCAGGAACCCCTGTCCGTAGGGGATCCCGAGCTCGACGAGGGCGCTGCGTTCCTCTTCCCGCTCGATGCCCTCGGCGATCACGATCGCGCCGATACGGCTTCCGATGGCGGCCAGGCTTGCGATGATCTCCCGCTTGATCGGATCGGACTCGAGGCTCCGCACCAGCGAGTCGGCGACCTTGATGTAATCGGGGCGCAGGTTCAGGATGGTTTCGAGGCCCGAATACCCCGAGCCCGCGTCGTCGATGGCGATTTTCAGCTTCGCGCCGCGGATTCGCCGGACGATCTCGGCAAACGTGGAGTAGTCGCCAACCATCTCCTTTTCGGAGATCTCGACCACGACGTCCGCGTGGCTGCGGTTGATCGCCTTCAGGTTCCGCTCGTCCAAGAAGATCGGGTGACGCAGCAGGCGCGAGGAGGCGTTGACGAAGAGCCGGCCCGAATTGACCGCGCGCGGAAGGCTGCGGAAGATCGTGTCGAGGCACAGGGTCTCCAGCTCCACATCCATCTCGTTCTCGTGCGCCACGGCGAAGAGGATGTTGGGCCGCTCGAGAGAGCTGCCCTGGGGTCCACGGATCAAGGCCTCGTGGCCCAGGATCTGTCCGTCGGGCAGGTGCCGCACCGGCTGGAAGGCGGCCTTCAACTTCCGCTTCCCGATGACACCCTTCAACTCCGCGCAGAGGTCGAGCTTTTCACGCGTCTGACGCTGCGAGACGACCTTGGCGGCCTCCGCGAGGTTGCGGATGAGATGCCTCGACGGCCGGACGCGCGGATTGTCGTCGGCGATGTGGCTCGAAACGTGGACGCTCATCAAATCGACCGTCGTGCCGCCGAACGTCTGGCGCAGTCGCTTCATCGCCGCGAGCTGGAAGTTGATGGCCTGCTCTTCGAGCGAGGGCAGCGAGCGGCCGCGCGTGGATGTGGGTAGCTCGAAGAGCAAATAGAAGCCATCGGATCCGGAATAGCGCAGCGAGACGAAATGGGGCGAGAGGCGGGAGGCCTGGATGTCCTCGCGCAGCCCGTCCGCGACGGTCGTGAGAACACGGTCGTAGAGCTCCCAGCCATAGAGCTCTTCGAAGCCGAAGAACTTGCCGATCTGAAGGTAGATCACTCCCAGCCGTTCGATCCGCTCGATGGCGGGGACACGCTCGGGGTCCTCGAAGGGGTGGAGCGGCAGTCCCGTCACGCCGTCGTAAACGAGGCGCTCCTGCCGGAGCCGCTCCACGGTCTTCCCGGACGGATCGCCGGGATCCGAGGCCGCGGGCGCCACCACCGGAAGCGTGCCCGTGCGGCGTTTGATGCTCATTTCCCCTCCGTTGTGTCATCGGTGCCTTGCTCAAAAACCGCGCGTACCTTGCGGCGCAGCTCATCGGCGCCAAACGGCTTGGCCAGATAGTCGGATCCGCCGAGCTGCATCGCCGTGATCCGGTCCTTGAGCTCCTGCCGCCCCGTCAGAAAGAGGATGGGCACACCCCGCGTGGTGGACTGGCGGCGCAGGATGGCGCACAGCTCCCAGCCGCTCATGCCCGGCATGTTGACGTCGAGGATCACCAGGTCCGGCACCGCCCGGATCAGCTCCGGCAGGGCCGTGCGCGCGTCGCCTGGCGCCTCGACCGCGTAGCCGTCGGGAGCGAGCAGGTCCCGGATCGCGGCGCCCACGCCGGGCTCGTCGTCCACGACGACGATGCGCCTCACCGCGCGCCCCGGGAGAAGGGGAGCAGGATCGTTACTTCCGAGCCGAAGCCCGCTTCGGAGGACAGGCTGATCCGGCCGCCGTTGGCCTCGAGGATCTCTTTGGTGACGGCGAGGCCGATGCCCTTGCCGCGGGTGCCGCTGGCGATGGCGCCCGCGCCCCGAAAGGCGTAGTCGAAGGCGTGTGTGCGCTCCTCGGCGGACATTCCGATGCCCGTGTCCTTGAAAACGACGAAGGCGTGCGGTCCTGCCGGGCCGGCGCGGATGCGGATCTCGCCGCCCTCGGGGGTGTACTTGACGGCGTTCTCGAGGACGTTTCGAAAGGCGCGCTGCAGGGCGACCGGATCGGCGGCGACGACGAGCTCCGGCTTCTCGGCGATGAACTCGATGCGCCGGCGGCCGCCGAGAGAGAGCCGGTACGCGGTCGCGAGCGAGCCCAGGATCTCGACCAGATCGGCCGAGCCGCCCGCAATCTCGGCGACGGGTGGAGCGGGGGACGCGATCCGAACCTGAGCACCGGCGTCCTCCGCCGGGGGCCGCGCGGGCGCCGTCAGGCCCATCAGCTTCTCGGCCAGATCGATCTCCCGCGAGAGGTTGGCCAGGTGCTCGGGGTTGGGCAACTCGCCGCGTCTGGCGCCTTCGACGATCAGATCTGCGTATACGCGCATCACCGAGAGCGGAGACTTCAAGTCGTGCAGGATCGCTTCCTCGCCGCGGCGAGCCGAGAAATCGGCCGCGGTGCCTGCGGCCGGTTCCGCGGGGACGAGAGGCGACGCCTCCTGGGCTTCCCGCGCCGTCTTGCGGCCGCTCGAGGCTTCCAGAGCGACGAGAAGGGCGGGGGCCGCGAGCCCCGTCATGAGCAACGGCAGGAGGCCGGCCGTCGAGAGCGGCAGCGCCCGCAAGGTCAGGAGGGTCGCGAGCCCCGCGATGGAGAGGACCGCATAGAAGCGCGCCGCCGCCTTTCCCTCGAGCTGCCAGGCAAGGGCCACACCCGCCGGAAGAAGAAGCGCGAAGAGGCTCTGCCCGCCTCCCATCGGTATGACGGCGGCCCAGAGGAGAGCCTGGTCGACCATCATCGCCAGTGGCGACGCGAAGGCCGAAAGCCCGGCGGCGAAGCCGCGGGTGAAGAGAAAGGCCGAGAGCAACGAGACCCCTGCGGCCACGCCGAAGAGGCGGGGATCGCCCGCCGAGAGCGCAATCGTGAGAAGGCAGAAGAAGGAAAAGATTCCCGAGGCCGCCGCCCGGTGCGCGGCGAAGGCCCTCGAGATCAAACGCGCCCCGCTCCCTCTCCTGCGGGGCGAACACCGGAATGAGCCCGGTCACACATACGCGCACCCGACGCGCACGCCGCCATCGGGCAGGGGCGCCCAGTTGAGCGCCCGGAGCTTGACGGGGTGCCTCTCCGAATTCAGGCGCCGGAAGATCTCGCCCGTCCACCGCCGCGGCCACTTCTCTTTTTGCGGGGCCCGGAGGGCGACGCCGCCGTAGCCGACGTCCACCACCGGCACCGTCCAGGGATCCGCCCCGTGGCGCAGGAGCCTCGCGCTCGTCTCGGCGGGACAGAAGCGCGGGTAGTGGCGCCGTTCGGCGCCCGGGAAACTCGCCTGCTCCCGGCACTGGTACAGGCGCAGGTCCGCGACCTTCAGCAGGAAGTCGACGGTGCGGCCGTCGGTCGGGTAGGTGGCGATTCCGTAGTGGACGCCGATCTTCAGCTCCGACCGGTAGGGCAGCGAGAGCGCCGAGACGCGCTTGCGGATCCGCTCGGCGACCTCCACGGCATAGAGGAGATTCGTGTTGGGAAGCACTGCGACGAACTCGTCTCCGCCCCAGCGGCACCCCGCGTCCACCGCTCGCAGGGACTGTTTCACGACGCGGGCCGTGCGCACCAGCACGCTGTCGCCCACGGGATGTCCGTACCGGTCGTTGACGGCCTTGAAATCCTTCAGGTCGAGCATGATCGCCGAGACGATGCCCTCGGAGCGCTCCGAGCGCGCGATCTCGCGAGCGAAGTGCTCCATGAGAAACCGCCGGTTGTAGAGGCCGGTCAGCGGGTCCGTCAGCGCGCTGACGCGCAGGCGTGCGAGGTCCCGCTCGGGCGTCAGGCACGGCTCCTTCAACTTCCCTTTGCGGCTGTGAAAGTGGTGGAGCAGTGCGGTTTGCAGCGACAGCGGCCTTCCGAGGCGCTCGCGCATCCTGGGAACCAGCTCCTCGATCTCCTCCCATGCCGTCTCCGCTTCCGACGCCGAGAGGGAGAGTCCCACCCACTCGGCGAAGAGCTGGCGCAGGATGTCCGTGCGTTTGGCGTACCGGGTCGCCATGGCGAGCGCCCGCCGAAACCGGGGGAGGGAGAAATCTCTTTGGCGCCCGAGTCGCGCGAGCGACCCGACGCGCGGGCTCACCTCATCCTGCTCCAACCCACCGCCTCCTGTCCCGGAGCTCTGTCCGGGCTCGCGAAACAACGAGACTAGAGGTGCCGCCGGCTCCGACGCGCCGATCGCGCGGAGGGCAGATCCTCGCTCTCGACTTCTCGCCAGAAGCGGGCCACCGCGCCCTCGGCCTCTTCGACCGCCTCTTCCAGCGAAAAAACAAGAACCATCTGCCCCTCTTTCAAAAGATCGACGAGCTCTCGGTCCGACCGCGCCCAGAGGACGCGATTTCCGACGACGAGCAGCCGAGCCTGCGCAAGATCCGTCTCGGCATCCAAACGCGCGAGGGCTTCCGCGCAGCGCCGTACCCGTGGCAGCCCGATTCCGGCCGCCCGCAGGCGCGCGGCGACCCGCAGCCGAACGATGTCGGTAAAGGAGTATCGCCGCGCCGACCCGTAGCCCGAGGCCTGCTCGAGAGACGGGCGCAGGAAGCCCTCGCGGGCCCAGTGGTCGAGTTGTCGGGACGACAGACCAGCAAGCCTCGCGGTTTCAGCGGTCGAGAAGCTCTGCCGCACGTCATCTGTGAATTTCATCGCTGTAGTCTTGCAATTGTAACACGGGAATGGGTTTAGCATCTCTTCGCAGGGAGGCGTCGGCAATCCGATCGGGGAGATCAACCAAAGGCGCCTGGACAAACCCGAGGAGAATTTTCTTCGTATGAAATACTGAAACTGACCGGTCAGTACCGTTTTATGCCGAGAGTCAAGACAGACGAAAAACTCGAAGAGATCCTGGAGGCCGCCTCCCGGGTCTTCGCTTCCAAAGACTTCCACGAGGTCTTGATCGACGAGATCGCCGAGGTGGGCGGAATCGGCAAGGGCACGGTCTACCGCTACTTCCGCACGAAAGAAGACCTGTATTTCGCCACGATTCTGCACGGCCTCGATCGCCTCGACTGTGTGCTGTCGGTGGCGTTGCCACAGGAAGGCTCTCCGGTCAAGCGACTGGAGCGGGTGGCCCGGGAGATGCTTCAGTTCTTCTGGAATCAGAGGTCGCTCCTGATGCTCCTCTACAGGGACGAACGGAGCCTGCGGGCCCGCCGCGGCAGCATGCGCGAGCGCCACGACCGCCTCGTGCGCCAGGTCCAGGAAGCGATCCTCGAGGGCATCGAGCGGCGGGAGTTTCAGGGCATCGATCCCCACACCGCCGCCGAAATGTTCCTGGGAATGATTCGGGGGATCAACATCTTTCGGCGGGACGAAGACACCTTGGACGGCCTCGTGGCAGAGATCGTGGGTGTCTTCACACGGGGGGTTTCGCGGGCGTGAGACACACGGCAGCCGTATCGCTGATGGTGTCGGCCGGTTTGCTGATTGCGGCCGGCTGCAAGCACTTCGAGCCGGGGCGCGCGATTGCGAGCGACGTATCGCCCCAGCCGGCACAGCCCTGGAGCCCGCCCGCCGCGGCCCGAATGCCGGAGACTCCCGCGCCCAAGCCCGACATCCCGGCCGACTACTTGAAGCCCGGCACGACAGTCGCGCTGGCAGAGCTCGTTGACGTAGCCCTGCGGAACAACCCGACGACGAGCGAGGCCTGGCACTTCGCGCGGGCTGCCGCGGCGGAGGTCGGGGTGAAGAGGGCCGAGTACTTCCCGGTGGTCGAGCTCGATGGATCGATCACACGTCAGAAAACGGCGGCCGTCGGTGGCCAGTTCCGGTTCCTCCAGACGACCTACGGGCCTGCCGCCTCGCTGAACTGGCTCCTCTTCGACTTCGGCGGCCGCACGGCCGACGTCGCCGAGGCGCAGGCTGCCCTGTACGCGGCCGACTGGGGCCACAACGCGGCGATCCAGAATGTGGTGCTGCAGGTGGCGCAGTCCTACTACGCCTACTTGAACGCCAAGGCCCTCGTGGTGGCCCGGGAGGCGAACCTCGAAGAGGCCAAACGAAACCTCGACGCGGCCGAAGCGAGGCACAGCGCGGGAGTCGCGACGATCGCCGACGTGCTGCTGGCGAGGACGTCGGCGTCGCAGGCGGAGTTGAACCTTCAGGTCGCGCAGGGGCAGGTTCAGGTGATCCGGGGCGCCCTGGCGACGGCCGTCGGCGTTCCGGCGACCGTGCCCGTGGACGTCGGAAACCTGCCGGAGGATCTCCCGCTCGAGCGGGCCGTGGCGAGTATCGACGAGCTGATCGCGCGGGCGAGCGTCGAAAGGCCGGATCTGGCGGCGCGGCGCTTCGAGGCCGAGGCCGCGCAGCAGCACATCCAGTCGGTTCTCGCCGAAGGACTTCCGAAGCTCTTCGCGAGCGGGAGCGTGAACCGCACCTACTACTACAACGCGCAGGGCTCGCCCTACTCGGACAACTACGCGGGCTCGATTCTGCTGCGTATCCCGGTCTTCACCGGGCTCGACACGGTGTACAGCACGAGGAAGGCGAAGGAGGAGGCTGCCGTCGCGCAGGCCGCCGCCACCAGGGCGCAGGACCAGGTGACCCTCGATGTCTGGACGAGCTACTACGCGGTCAAGACCGCCACCCAGACGGTCAAGACCTCGCGCGACGTGCTCGCCAGCGCCGGCCAGTCGGCCGAGGTCGAGCAGGGGCGGTACAAGGAAGGTGTCGGCAGCATCCTGGATCTTTTGAGCGCGCAGGCCGCGCTCGCCAACGCGCGGGCACAGGACGTCGAGGCGCGGTCGTTCTGGTTCCTTTCGATGGCGCAGCTCGCCTACGCGACGGGGGCGCTTCTGCCCCGAGCCGCCGAGATCGTGAACCCGGCGCAGAAGCAGAGCGGAGGGGCTCCTTGACGAGCGACAGCCGCAGACGCTCGCGGACATTGCCCGCGCTGCCGTTTGCCCTGGCGATTCTCGCGGCGCTCGCCGCAGCCGCCTGCGGTGGCAAGAAGGCCGCCGGGCCGGCCCACGAAAAGGTTCCGGTAACGGTGGACACCGCCGCGCGGCAGTCCGTCCCGCTGGAATTGTCGGCAATCGGGAACGTACAACCTTACACGACCGTCGGCCTGACCGCGCGGGTCGGCGGGCAGCTCGAACGCATCGACTTTCGCGAGGGCCAGGAGATCCGCAAGGGCGACGTGTTGTTCGTGATCGACCGGCGTCCCTACGAGGCGGCGCTCGCTCAGGCGCGGGCGAATCTCGAGCGGGACCGCGCCCGCGCAACCAAGGCCGAGCAGGACCAGCGCCGTTACGCGGAGCTCGTCACGAAGGACTACGTCACGCGGTCGCAGGCCGACCAGGCCGATGCGGACGCCTCGGCGGCGCTCGCCACACTCAAGGCCGACGAGGCCGCCGTGCAGAACGCCGAGCTCGACCTCTCCTACTGCACGATCACGGCCCCCATCTCCGGCAGGGCCGGCGGTCTGCTCCTGCACGCCGGCAACATGGTCAAGGCCAACGACGACAAGCCACTCGTCGTGATCAACCAGATCCAACCCGTGTTCGTGAAGTTCTCGGTTCCCGAGACCTCCCTCGCCCTGATCAAGGCGCACATCTCGACGGTCCGTCCGCTGACGGTGACGGCGGTGCCCTCGGACGACCCGAACCGTGTCGAAAGGGGCGAGCTCTCGTTTCTGGACAATGCCGTGAACCCGGCTACGGGCACGATCGAGCTGAAGGCGACCTTCGCCAATGCCGGTCAGGCGCTCTGGCCCGGGCAGTTCGTGACGGTCAGCCTGGTGCTCTCGAGCGAGCCGAACGCGCTCGTCGTCCCCTCGCAGGCCGTCCAGACGGGGCAGACGGGCGCGTTCGTCTTCGTCGTCAAACCCGACCTGACGGTCGAAGCGCGGCCGGTCGAGGTGTCGCGCACGCACGGGACCCTCTCCGTGGTCGCGAAAGGACTGAAGGAAGGCGAGCGCGTGGTCACCGACGGCCAGCTCCGGCTGGCTCCCGGGTCCTCCGTCGAAATCAAGTCCTCTGAGGGGAGCACTTCGTGAGCATCTCCGACATTTTCATCCGCCGGCCGGTCACGACGACCCTCGTCATGGTCGGGATTCTGATCTTCGGGGTGATGGGGTATCGCCAGCTGCCGGTCTCGGACCTTCCCAACGTCGACTTCCCGACGATCCAGGTCGGCGCCACGCTTCCCGGGGCGTCCCCCGAGACGATGGCTTCGTCGGTCGCGACCCCGCTCGAGCGGCAATTCACCACGATCGCGGGCCTGGACAACATGAGCTCCTCGAGTGTCCAGGGCGCGACCTCGATCACGCTGCAATTCAACCTGAGCCGGGACCTGGACGGGGCGGCGCAGGACGTGCAATCGGCCATCGCGGCGTCGGCGCGCCAGCTGCCGCCCAACATGCCGAGCCCTCCGACATACCGGAAGGTCAACCCCGCCGACTCGCCGGTGATCTACCTGACGCTCACCTCCCTGACGCTGCCGCTGCCGGAGCTCGACGAATACGGCGAGACGATGATGGCGCAGCGCATCTCGACGGTCTCGGGAGTCGCCCAGGTTCAGGTCTACGGACCCCAGAAGTATGCCGTGCGCGTGCAGCTCGACCCGCGTCAGCTCGCCAGCCGCGGCATCGGGATCGACGAGGTCAGCTCGGCCGTGCAGCAGGCCAACGTCAATCTGCCCACCGGCGTGCTCTTCGGCCCGCTGACCTCCTTCACGGTTCAAGCCAACGGCCAGCTCACGGACGCCGCGGCCTACCGGCCAATCATCGTGGCCTACAGAAACGGCTCGCCGGTCCGGCTGTCGGATCTGGGCACCGTCATCGACGCGGTCGAGAACGACAAGACCGCGGCCTGGTACGACGGCGAGCGCTCGATCTCGCTCGCCGTCTTCAAGCAGCCCGGAACCAATACCGTCGAGGTGGCCGGCGCGGTGCGCAGGCTTCTGCCGACGTTTCAGAGGCAGCTCCCGGCGGCCGCGACGCTCCACGTCATCTACGACCGGTCCCAGTCGATCCGGGCGAGCGTCAACGACGTGAAGTTCACGCTCGTGCTGACTCTCTGCCTCGTCGTGCTCGTGATCTTCCTGTTCTTGCGGAATCTCTCGGCCACGGTCATCCCGAGTCTCGCCCTTCCGCTTTCGATCGTCGGCACCTTTGCCGTGATGTACGTGCTCGGCTACAGCCTCGACAACCTGTCGCTGATGGCGCTGACGCTTTCCGTCGGGTTCGTCGTGGACGACGCGATCGTCATGCTCGAGAACATCGTGCGCCACATGGAGATGGGGGAAAGCGTTCGCGAGGCGGCCTTCAATGGTTCCCGGGAGATCGGCTTCACGATCCTGTCGATGACGATCTCGCTCGCGGCCGTGTTCATCCCGATCCTCTTCATGGGAGGCATCATCGGCCGCCTCTTCCACGAGTTCGCGGTCACGATCGGCGCCGCGATCCTGGTTTCCGGCTTCGTCGCCCTCTCGCTCACGCCGATGCTCTGCAGCCGTTTCCTGCGGCATGACGAGAACCGCAAGCACGGCCGGTTCTACCAGGCGTCCGAGAGGGTGCTCGGCCGCATGCTGCGGGTCTACGAGGTGTCGCTGCGCTGGGTGCTCGCCCACAAGCGGGCGACGATGGCTTTCTCGGCAGTGATTCTGGTCGCGACGTTCTGGCTCTTCGTCGCCATCCCCAAGGGCTTTCTGCCGACGGAGGACCAGGGCCAGATCTTCGGGTTCACCGAGGGCGCGCAGGGGATCGGGTTCGAGGCGATGAAGGAGAAGCAGCAGGCCGTGGCCGCGATCGTGCGCAACCATCCCGACGTCGAGAATCTCCTCTCGAGCTGCGGCCCTCGCGGCTCGATCAGCGTGGGCAACCAGGGCATCGTGTTCGCGCAGCTGAAGCCCCGGTCGCAGCGCCGCAAGTCCGCCGAGCAGGTCGTCCAGGACCTGCGTCCGCAGATCGCGAAGATCCCGGGAATCCGCGCCTTCATGCAGGTCCCGCCGCCGATCCGGCTCGGCGGGAGCCTGACGAAGAGCCAGTACCAGTACACCCTGCAGGACTCCGACACGCACGAGCTCTTCAAATACGCTCCGATTCTTCTGGAGAAGATGAAGGGCATTCCCGGCCTTCAGGACGTCGCGAGCGACCTGCAGATTTCCAACCCGCAGATCAACGTTGCGATCAACCGGGATCGGGCGGCCGCGCTCGGCGTCAACCCGCAGGCCATCGAGGACGCCCTCTACACGGCGTACGGGCCGCGTCAGGTCTCGACAATCTACGCCCCGAACAACCAGTACCAGGTCATCATGGAGCTCGCCCCCGAGTTTCAGTCGAACCCGGCCTCGATCGAGCTCCTGTACGTGCGCTCGGTTTCCGGGCAGCTCGTGCCGCTCTCCTCGGTCGCAGAAATCACCCGGGGCACGGGCCCTCTCGCCGTGACCCACACGGGGCAGCTTCCCTCGGTATCCCTCTCCTTCAACTTGAACCCGGGGACGGCGCTTGGCGACGCGGTGGCGGCGGTCGACAAGGTCGCGCGCCGGACGCTGCCGCCCACCATCCAGACGAGCTTCCAGGGCACGGCCCAGGCCTTCCAGAGCTCGATTCAGGGGCTCGGAATCCTGCTTCTCGTCGCGATCGTCGTCATCTACATGGTGCTCGGGATCCTGTACGAGAGCTTCATCCACCCGCTGACGATCCTCTCGGCGCTTCCCTTCGCGGGATTCGGAGCGCTCGCCACGCTCTTCGTTTTCAACGTGGAGCTCTCGATCTACGCCTTCGTGGGCGTGATCATGCTCGTCGGCCTGGTCAAGAAGAACGGCATCATGATGGTCGACTTCGCCGTCGAGGCGCAGAAGCTCGGCGGGAAGGACGCGGAGGGAGCAATCTACGAGGCGTGCCTCGTGCGCTTCCGCCCGATCATGATGACGACGATGGCGGCCTTGATGGGCACGCTGCCGATCGCGATGGGCTTTGGCGCCGGCGCGGAGTCGCGCCGGCCGCTGGGACTCGCGGTCGTCGGAGGGCTCCTGTTCTCGCAGCTTCTGACGCTCTACGTCACGCCTGTCTTCTATGTCTACATGGACCGGCTCCAGCGCCGCCTGGGCCGAAAGAGGGGCAGGGGCACCGGGGAACCGGCACGCCCGGAGGTCCTGCCGGTTCGGGAGGAAGAGCAGGAACACGCCACCGTGGCCTTTCGCACCGTCGAGAGCTGAGGCCTGGGCGGAACGTCCGCGCAGAGGCGGTCGCGCCCCGTGGAGATTGCTCCCGCGGCATTCGCCTCTTCGCCCGTCAGCCGGCGACGCGATGCCCGGATTCTTCGGGGGGAGGTGCGGAGCGGCGGCGCCGGCGTTCGGCGAGCGCGAAGAGAACGAAACCGGCGGCGAGGAAGCCGAAAGACCCGACGAAGACCTCGACGAAGAATCCCGTCTTGTTGGCCGTGTCGGCCGGCGGGATCAGGGCCAGAACGATGGCCACGGCTGTGGTCAGAAAGCCGAGCCCATTCCAGAAAAGGCTTCCCACCGAACCGCCCGGAACGGGGACCGCCCCGGGCTTCCGTGCAATCTCTGCTCGCAGCCTGATCGCCGAGGCGAACATGTAGAGGTAGGGGATGAAGTAGACGATCAGCGTCGCGTTGACGAGCTTCAGGTACGCCCCTTTCACCGTGTCCCCCTGCGTTGCGGCCACGATGAAGATCGCCGAGAAGCCTGCCTGGAAGGCCATGGCAAACCACGGCGTCTTCCACTTTGGATGGGTCTTCGCGAAGATCGGCGGGAGATACCGGTCGAGCCCGCCCACGAAGAGCAAGCGGGCCGTCGCGATGAGCCATGCGCCGATGCCGCCCAGGCCCGCGAGCGTCATCAGGAGAGCCACCGGCGCTCCGAGCCAGGGCAGGCCGTGCTCGGCCCCGGCCTTCGTAATCGCCTGATTGACCCCCGAAATGATCGAGATCTCGCTTTTGGGCAGGGCCCACAGCAGGGAAATCGTGCCGAGAAGGTAGCAGGCCGCGATCGAAAGGCCGGAGATGGTAATGGCGCGGGGAAACGTCCTGGAGGGATCGACGCACTCCTCGGCCATCGTGGGTGCCAGCTCCAACCCCGCAAAGCCGAAGCAGAGGTTGGCGAAGAAGAGGATGGTCGGGAGCGCCGCAAAGTTCGGCAGGAGGGAAGCGGCCGGCATCGGCGTGGCGGATCCGGAGCGAGAGAGCGCCACCAGTCCGACCAGGAGCAAGGCGCCCGAGGGAATCCACTGGGCGAGGCCGCCGATGTTCTGAACCCACTTGCCCGTCTTCAGCCCGACGATGTTGAAGGCGAGCGCGACGGCGAGAAGCGCGAGGGAAGCCGTCGCCGCGTAGATCGGGCTCTGCTCGAGGGAGGCGAAGCGCGTCCCGAAGAGGTAGAGGGCGAAGACGACCGTCGAGAGCGTGAGTGTCGGGAAGTACGTGATGTTCGAAGCCCAGTAAAGCCATCCGGCCAGAAAGCCCTGGCGCTCGCCGAAGGCCTTCGAGGTCCACACGTAGAGGCCGCCTTCCTCCGGGATGGCCGAGGACAGCGCGGTCACGGCAAAGCCCTGGGGGATGAAGAAGACGAGCGCCGCGAGCACCCAGAGAAAGAGCGAGGACGGGCCCGCGGCCGCGGCCAGTGCCACCCAGCGCATGCCAACGATCGCGGCGACGTTGAAGAGGACGATGTCGCGCGTCCGGAGCGCGCGCTCGAGCGTCATGCGCCGGTCGCTTTGGGACTCACCGCAGCCCGTCGATCATGGCTTCTTGAGCGTCGCCGCCCAGTTGACGAGCACGTTGATCGGCTCTTCCTTCGACGAGATCTGCTGGTTGACGAGGAAACGCTTGCCGTCCGGGAAGACGTCGTACTGGGGATCGGCCGATTCGGGCACCGCGACCTTGAAGAGCGGCTCCGGGGCTCCGGTCTGAAAGGGTGCCGTGCCTGCTACCGCTGTGGCCATGAGCATCCCATCGGGCGCGAGGTAGTAGATCTCGCGGCCGTCGCCTCTCCAGGTGGGAGCCTGGCCGCCGTGGCTCGAGACCCTCCACGTGGCGCCGGATTCGCGGAACGGTCGGACGTAGATCTCGGCCGCGCCCGAGACGTCCGACGTGTATGCCACCCAACGGCCGTCGGGGGAGAACCGGGCATTCGTTTCGTTGAAGGATGTCGCCAGATACGGAAACGGCTTTCGATCCCCCTCGAGAGGCAGCACCCACAGGTCCTGCCGGTTTTGAGAGCTGCTGGCTTCGAAGATCAGGAAGCGGCCGTCCGGTGACCACGCATCGGCGGTCTTCGCGGCTTCGGTCGCCAGAAGGAGCTCCTCGCTGCCGGGCTGGTCGGCCCGCATGACATAGAGGTCGGCCGAAGCGCCGTTGCGGCTGGAGTTGAAGACGAGCCGCGTTCCGTCGGGCGACCAGATCGCGACCCCATCGTCAGCCGGGTCGAGCGTCATGCGTGTCGCGACGTTTCGCGCGAGGTCGATCATCCAGATGTCCTCGACGGTGGTTTCGGCAACCGCCCGCGGGATCGCCAGCCGCTGTCCGTCCGGGGAGAGGTGAGGGCTATACCAGCTGGCCGCCTCGGCGACGCTGCCGATCTCGCGTCCCTGGCGATCGAACATCACCGGCTGGCTCGTCGCGCTCGGTTGCGTGCGCCAGCAAAGCGTTCCGTCCAGAGAGGCCGAAAGGGCTCGCAGTCCGGACGTCGTCGAATTCGAGGGGAGATCCACGCCGAGAGACGTGGCTTCCCCGTGGACCTCCAGTCGGTCGGTGTTGAACGCCTGCGCGACCAGAGTGCCGCCGCGGGTAAACAGAAGGTAACCCGGGGACGCGTAAACCGGCAGTGAGCTCGACTGCGCGATGTGCTTGACCTTGCCCGAACGGAGGTCTCCCACGAAGATCTCGCCGGGCTCCTGTCCTGTGGAACCGGCGGCGTAGTAGAGGAAATGCCGTCCGTCCGGGAGAAACCACGGCCAGCGATGGGTGCCTTCGTTTCGCCCCTTGTCCAGGGTCGTGGCCGGCGTGACCTTCCCGCCCGAGGCCGAGACCTGGCGCAGCGGCCCGACGTAGGTCGGGGCGAAGACGATTCGGTCGTCTCCGCCCCAGGATGCGCCGCGGACGTCCGTCGTCACGGGGGCAATCGTCTGGGGCGGACCGCCGGAAATAGAGATTCGCTTGAGCGCCCCTTTGGCGAAGAACCCGACCGACCGGCCGTCGGGCGACCAGAAGGGAAGATCGGCTCCTTCGGTTCCCCGCAACATTTCCGCCCTGGGATCCGCGAGCGCACGAATCCAGAGCATCGTCGTGCCGCCCGGCTCCCGTGCGGTGAAGGCGAGACGGCTGCCGTCCGGTGCGAGCGCGACGGTTCCCACGACCCGCTGGTCCTGCGGCGCGGCGACTTCGAAGCGAATCGGCCGGGCGATCGAGGCCTGAGAAGGTCGACGGCCGATCGAGAGCAGACTCGCCGCGATGGCTCCGGCGAGAAGCCCCGCGATGCCCCAGAGCCAGCCCTGGGGGAGGCGCCGACCGGAAAGTCGAACCGTGGCGGCAGGGGCGCTTCCAGAGCTCGCGGTCAGAGTTTGCAGAGCGAACGCGATGTCGCTCGAGGACTGGAACCTCCGCTCGGCATTCTTCTCGAGACAGTGGCGAACGATGCGCTCGAGGCCGGGAGAAATGTTCTGATTGGTGAGGGAGAGGTCCGGAGGATCCTCTTTGAGGATCAACGCCATCGTCTCACCGGCCGAGTCGCCGTGGAAGGCACGTTTCCCGGAGAGCATCTCGTAGAAGACGGCGCCGAAGGCGAAAATGTCCGACCGGGCATCGGCCGGCCTGCCCTTGACCTGCTCGGGAGACATGTAGCCGAGCGTCCCCATGACCACACCCGGTTCGGTGGCGGCCGCCGCGGTCGGGAGGTTCGTCACCTGGCTGCCCCGCTCGACCTCGGTCAGCTTGGCCAGACCGAAGTCGAGGATCTTCACGCGGCCGTCTTTCGTGACGAAGAGGTTCTCCGGCTTCAGGTCGCGGTGGACGATCCCCTTCTCGTGCGCCGCGGCCAGGCCCTGCGCGATCTGGAGTGCGTAGTCGATCGCATTGCGGGAGGAAAGGCGGCCGGCCGCGAGCTCCGCGCGCAGGGTTTCCCCTTCGAGCAGCTCCTGAACCACGTACGGAGCGCCCTCATGAGTTCCGATGTCGTAGACCGCCGTGATGTTGGGGTGGTTCAGGACTCCAGCCGCTTTGGCCTCCTGCTCGAATCGCCGGAGGCGGTCGGCGTCCTGCGAGAAAGACGCCGGGAGAACCTTGATCGCCACCTCGCGCCCGAGCCTCGGGTCCTTCGCGCGGTAGACTTCTCCCATCCCTCCCGCGCCGATCGGCGCGAGGACCTCGTAAGGCCCGAGGCGCGCTCCGGCCGCCAGGCTCATCGCGCGCCTTCCACGAGAAAGAGCTGCGAGATCGTCTTCGAGTAGGTGTACGTGTAACTCTTTTCGTCCGCGCTCATGGCAGGGGCCATGACCGAAAGGACGCCGCCCAAATCCGTCGGGCCGATGGTCCGCACGAGCTCTCGCCGGCCGGTCGAGAGGTCGAGCCGCTCGATGCGCAGGGGAATGTCGCTGGGGTGACTGACGAGGATCGAGGTTCCGTCTCTGGCCCAGGCGAGGGCCTCATCGTCGGACGCCGTGCCCGGGACAGGCCGCCCTTCCCCGCCGCCTGCAGGGTAGAGGATGAATTCTCCCGCGCTGGACGCGACCAGGAGATTCTTCCCGTCCGGCGAGACGAACCCCTGGGTCGTGCCTTCCGGTGTCACGGCCTTCGGTTTGCCTCCCGCGATCTCCTGAACGTAGCAGCGCGGGGCGCGCCCGGGCTCGTGTCCGCAGACCAGGATCGACCGGCCGTCCGGAAAGAATCTGCCGGAGTCGTAGGCCTCGATGCTTCCCCGATCGAGGTGGCGCGCTTCGCCGGCACCGGTGGGATAGAGAACGAGCTGCGGGGGGGAGCTCGGCACGACGGCGAGCACCGATTTTCCGTCGGGGGACAGGTCATAGGGAAGGCCCTCGCCGAGCCGGACGACGGGGGAGCCGTCGGTGCGCCTGAGGCAGACCGCGTAATTGACACCGACGCTCCCGCTTTGCTCCGAAAAGACGACGGTCTTTCCGTCCGGCGAGAGCACGCCCGTCGAGGAGAGGTCGAGCCACGAGAGATCCCGCTCGCCAGGCTGCCCGGCGACAAAGACCGGCATGGCTCGCAACTGGTCGTCGCGGCTGGCGAGCCATGCCCCCGTCCGGCTGACGTCTCGGATCGTCAGGCCGCCCGCACTCTCGAGCGCCACCCTCCGCCGCCCCGAAAGCGTGACGGCATAGACCGCGAAGTTGTTGTAGGCGGTCCCCGCGGAGAACAGGACCTCGTCGCCGCCGGGAGACCAGGCCAGGCCCTCTTCGCCCCAGTAGCCCTCCGAGAGAACGGTCTTCCTGCCCTGGAGATCCACGACGGCCACGAGCCCCCGGTCGTCGAACTTGTTCGGGTGCTCGAAGAAAGCGATCCGATCTCCCCGGGGTGAGAAGCGCAGATCGCTCAAGTAGCCGCCGGTCTTGCAAAGGACCTTTCCAACGGGAAACTCCAGGCGGTCCTCTCCCTTCACGTCGCGGATTACGGCGAGGTTCGCGCCGTCGGGGGTCCAATCCGCTTCCCGCACCTTTTCGAGGACTTCGCGCGGCGCGCCCCCTTCGAGCGGCATGCGCGCGAGCGTGCCCTCGAAGAGAAAGTGTGCGAGGTAGCGAGGGTGAGTCAGGACGGCGAGCTCTCCCTTCGAGGAGACGGAGAGCAACTGCACGTCGGAGAGCCCCCGAGGCGTCGCGCCTGGATAGTCGGGGCGCAAGGAGAAGATTTCGGGGACATTTCCCGCCGGGGCCGCGCTGAAGACGACGGCCTTGCCGTCCGGGGCGAAGCGGGCATTGAAGATCGGCTGCTGCCGGAAGGTCAGCTGATGGAAGGTTGCGCCGACCGGCCTCGACCGGCTCTCCGCGCGTCGTCCCGCGATGTAGGCCGTTGCGACTGCCGCGGCCACCAAGGCGATGCCGGCCGCGGGGAGGTGCCAGCGCTTGCGCCCGGTTGCCGGGATCACGGTGGCGGCCGTGGCGCTCGTCGCCGAGGTCCCGGACAGGGCTTCGAGGTCGAAGGCGAGATCGTGAGCGGAGTGGAACCGCTGCTCGGGGTTCTTCTCGAGGCAGTGGCGGACGATCCGCTCGAGCCCCGGGGAGATCGCCTGGTTGGTGACCGAGAGATCGGGCGGGTCTTCCTTCAGGATCGCCGACATGGTGTCGGCGGCCGAGTCGCCGTGGAACGCGCGTTTTCCCGAGAGCATCTCGTAGAGGATTGCGCCGAAAGAGAAGATGTCCGAGCGCGGATCGGCCGGCTTGCCGCGAACCTGCTCGGGGGACATGTAGCCGAGAGTTCCCATGACGACGCCGGGTTCGGTGCCCGCGGCGGCCGTGGGGAGGTTGGTGGCCTGCGAGCCCTCCTCCTGGTGCGTCAGCTTGGCCAGTCCGAAGTCGAGGATCTTGAGCCTTCCGTCTCGGGTGACGAAGAGGTTCTCGGGCTTCAGGTCGCGATGGACGATGCCCTTCTCATGGGCGGCGGCGAGGCCATGCGCGGTCTGGAGGGCATAGTCGATGGCCTTGCGCGGAGACAGGCGGCCGCCGGCCAGCGCCGAGCGCAGCGTCTCGCCCTCGAGCAGTTCCTGCACGACGTAGGGAGCGCCGTCGTATGTTCCGATGTCGTAGACCGCGGTGATGTTGGGGTGGTTCAAGACCCCGGCGGCCTTGGCCTCCTGCTCGAACCGGCGCAGGCGGTCGGCGTCTTGCGAGAAGGAGGCCGGCAGGACCTTGACGGCCACCTCTCGGGAGAGGCGCGGATCCCTTGCCTTGTACACCTCGCCCATCCCTCCCGCCCCGATCGGCGCGAGGATCTCGTAAGGGCCGAGGCGGGAGCCCGGTGGGAGAGCCATCGATGGGCGCCGATTGTAGTGCCTCGCGCAGGACGCGCGGATTTCCGCTAGGCTTCGCCCCGATCCGCTCGACCGGAGGGACCGATGAGGGTGTTTCATCTCGCTCTGCCCGCGGCCCTAGTGGCTCTGGCGCCCGCGTCGGTCTTCGCCGCTTCCGCCTGGACGCCGTTCGGTCCGCCCGGGGGAAACGTTCGATCGCTCGCCATCGTTTCCAGCGAGCCCGAAACCCTGTATGCCGGGACCTACGGCGGAGGCGTCTTCAAGTCGACCGACGGCGGCGCGAGCTGGGTCGCCGCGGCTCCCGCGATCCGCAATCAGACGATTCCGGCCCTCGCGGTCGACCCCTCACAGCCGAAGACCGTTTATGCCGGTACCTACGGCGATGGGCTTTGGAAGAGCGCAGACGGGGGAGCGACCTGGAAACGGGTCCTGTACGCGGGCCCGGATTCCGGCGGGCAGCAGGCCCCGATCAATGCCATCGCCGTCGACCCCGCAAACTCGAAGATCGTCTATGCCGCGACCGACACCGGACCCAACGACGGCGTCCACCGCAGCGCTGACGGCGGCACGACCTGGACCCGCAGTACGGCCGGGCTCCCGCACAACTTCCGCATCAACGCCCTGGCCATCGACCCGAAGATCCCCTCGACGCTCTACGTGGGCTTGAACAGCGACGGCCTCTACAAGAGCGTGGATGCCGGCAAGACCTGGTCGCTATCGGGCGAGGCGCTCAAGAAGGAAATCCTCCTGTCGCTGGCGGTCGATCCCTCCGACCCCCGGGTCCTCTTCGCCGGCACGATCAACAACGGTCTCTTCAAGTCCGCCGACGCCGGCGCGACGTGGTCACAGCCCTCGACGTCACGGCCCATGAAGGACGCCCGGGTCTCCGCGCTCGCGATCGACCCCGGCGACACGGCGAGCGTCTGGGCGGGTGTCTCGAACGCGCTCCTGCGAAGCGCGGACGGCGGCAAGACCTGGACGGACACGATGCCCGATGCGAACTACGTGAGCGTCAAGGCGCTGGCGCTCGATCCTTCGCGACCGGAGCGGATCTATGCCGGGATGTCGCGGGACGGCGTTCTCCGGTCTCCCGACGGGGGCAAGACCTGGACGGGGCCGGGGCCGGGCTTCTGGAGCTTCGACGTCACCGGCATCGTGGCCGACGCCTCGAATCCCCGGCTCGTCTGGGTCGCGACGAGCGGCGGCGGCGTCTTCAAGACAGCGGACGGCGGTGCGACCTGGGCCTTGAAGAGCGAGGGGATGAAGGACCGCTCGGTGCGTTGTCTGCTTCTCGAGCCCTCGGGCAAGACGCTCTTCGCCGGCACCGGGGACAACGTGTTCGCAAGCCTTGACGATGCGGACAAATGGACGCCGGCACGGTCCGGCCTGGGGCGCACCGAAGTGCTCGCCCTCGCCGTCCCGCCCGCCGATTCCAAGAGGCTCTATGCCCGCGACGCCTTCTATTTTCATTGGAGCGACGACGGGGGGCAGACGTGGACGCAGTCAAAGGCCGACCTCGACGTCAGCGGCCGAATCAACGGCCTCTTCGCGCTGACGGCCGATCCGGCGGCAAGTGAGACGGTCTTCACGAGCGTCTACCGGCAGCTCTGGAAGAGCACCGACGGCGGCAAGAGTTTCGGCAAGAGCGGAACCGGCCTGCCGCTCGAGCGCGTCCAGGTGATCGTCGCGGACTCGGGATCGAAGGCGCTCTACGCCGGCACGGAGGGGGAGGGTGTCTACAGATCGACCGACGGCGGAGCGAGCTGGACGGCGAGCCGCGAAGGGATGGGCTCTGCGAACGTGCAGGCACTCCTGCTCGATCCGGCGTCGGGCGTTCTCTACGCGGGAACCTGGAAGAAAGGTGTCTACGCGAGCAGGGACGGGGGCAAGTCCTGGGTCAACGTCGGAGGGGAACCTCCGCACCCGGACGTGGTCGTCCTCGCCCTCGACCGCTCAGGACCCGGGCGACTCCTGGTCGGCACGGGCGGAGGCAGCGTCTGGCGCCTGGACACGACGGCCGCGCCGGCTTCGCCGGCATCGCTCAAACCCACGCCGGCCCGACAGAAGAAGAGCTGAGGGAGGATCCGATCATGCATCTGATGTGGCTTTCGGCCGCCTGGCTTTCCCTGGCCGCGCCCGCGGCCGGCGCTCCCGAGATCACGGTCATACAGGCAGGCGTGCTCATCGACGGCGCTTCGGCCGCACCGCTGCGGGACCAGCACATCATCATCCGCGGCAACCGGATCGAGCGCGTCGGCGCGGCGGCATCAGTGGCGATCCCCGAGGGCGCCCGTGTCATCGACCTGTCTCGGGCGACGGTCCTGCCCGGCCTGATCGACACGCACACGCACATCTTTCTCCAGGGAGAGGACCCGGCCGAGGGAGGCTACGACGTTCAGCTGCTGAAACAGGGGCTCGCCTTTCGGGCGGCGCGGGCGACCGTCTCGGTTCACCGGGCGCTCGAGCAGGGCTTCACGACGATCCGAGACGTCGAGACCGAGGGCGCGGGCTACGGAGACGTCGGCATCAAGCAGGCGATCGAGGGTGGATACATTCCGGGGCCGCGGATGTTCGTGGTCACGCGAGCCCTCTCGACGACGGGCGGGTATCCGTTGGAAGACTACGCGCCGGAAGTCGTGGTCCCCAAGGGCGTTCAAATCGTAGATGGACCCGTCGAGGCGCGCAAGGCCGTGCGCGAGCAGCTCGATCACGGGGCCGACTGGATCAAGATCTACGTCACGCACCGCTCCTGGGTCGACCGGCAGGGCAACCTCGTCTCGCAGCCCACCTTCACACTCGAGGAAATTCAAGCCATCGTCGATGAGGCGCACGGTTGGGGGAAGAAGGTGGCCTGCCACGCCTACAACGGCATCGGTCTTCACCGGGGCCTCGACGGAGGCTGCGACTCGATCGAGCACGGCCTCGAGCTCGACGATGCGGCAGTGGCGCAGATGGTTCGGCAGGGCACGTGGCTCGTGCCGACGATGAGCGTGTACTACGACCACTGGTCACCCGAGAACACTCCCGAGGGCCGGCGCGACCGCAAGCGCGTGGCCGTGCACGGACCGTCCCTCCAGAAGGCGATGCGTGCGGGCGTGAAAATCGCCTTCGGCACCGATGTCGGAGGCTTCTCCTGGAGCGAGCCGATCGCGCGAGAGTTTTCACGACTGACCGAGTTCGGGATGACGCCCATGGCGGCGATCCAGGCGGCCACCTCGCGGGCGGCCGAGCTGCTCGGGATGTCGGGAGAGATCGGGGTCATCGCTCCCGGCGCGCTTGCCGACGTCGTCGCTGTTTCGGAAGATCCGCTTCGAGACGTCCGGGTTCTCGAGACGGTCGGTTTCGTGATGAAAGACGGAAAGGTCTTTCGAAACGACCTTCGCTAGGTCGAAACGCTAAACCAGCGCCTCGATGTCATGGCGATAGGCCTCGTTGGCCTTCGTGTATTCCATGACGCGCGCGACCTCCGAAACGAAGGCTTCGCTGTAGCCCGCACGCCGCAGGAGGTGGAATCCCATCTCCATGCCCGAGGCGATTCCCCCCGCCGTGATGATCCGGCCGGCGTCGACGACTCGCGCGCGGCTGACCCGGCAGCGGGGTGCGATCTTCGCCAGGCGATCGATCGGGACCATGCCCGCCGGCGAGGCTTCGGCGCGGTCCGGCTCCTTGCGGTTGGTCGCAGGCAGGCCGTCGAGGAGCCCCATCTTCCCGTAGATCCAGGAGCCCGTGCAGACGCTGGTCAGGAGCGTCGACTCGGGCAGCGAACGGATGTAGTCGTGGAGTCGCCGGTTGTGAAGCTCCTGTCGCGTCCCGAAGCCGCCCGGAATGAGGAACGCGTCCATTGCCGGTGCCTCCACGAACGAATAGTTCGGAAGCACCGTGAAGCCTGCCTGAGCCTGGACCGGCCGAAGGGCGTCGGCGATCAGGAACGCCTCGAGCTCCGGATCGAAGCGGCGGGCGACGGAGAAAACACCGTGGGGAGCGGCGAAGTCGACGATCTCGGCGTCCTTGAAGACGTAGATGCCGAGGCGAAATCCGGAAATCCTCGGAGTCTCGGGCATTTCTGGCTCCTTTCGAAACGAGCGTCCATCGGATGCCCCTGCCGCCCTGGTTGCCTCGGGTCGTCGCGCCGCGCGGCGGGCCCGAATCCTGCCGGAGCCGCAGAAGTTGGGGCGATTCTAGCCCCCGCTTGCAACAACGATCCGGGCTCCCGCAAGGGACCCTCGATGGGTCGCTCGTAAACTCCCGAGTGGCGAACCGAGGCCCGGAGCCGCCCGACGCCGCCTACTTCGACGGGGTGTTTGCCGGCGGGCTCTTGGCGAAGTCGCCGGCCTTGACCAGAGTGAACTTCGCCGGGTCGAGGTGCCGCTGCATCGCCGCGACGATCTCCTCGGGCGTCAACGCGGCGACCTTCTTCTCGAAGTCCGCGTCCCAGGCGAGCGTGCGGTTCAGATAGAGGTCCTGGGCGAGGGTCCGTGCGAGGCTGCCGTCCTGGGCACGCGAGACCTGCCGCGACTGCAGGTAACCGCTCTTGCCCTCGGCGACCTCCTGGGCCGTGTAGCCGTCCTTCAAGACCCGGTCGAGCTCTTCCCGAAAGGCCTTCTCGAGTTTCTCGGCGTTCTGGGGCGCGTAGATGGCGTAGGCGAGCAGGGCTCCGGACTTGTCCAGCGGGGAAGCCGCGAACTGCGACCCGACTCCGTAGCTCAGGCCCTCCTTCTGGCGGATCCGGACGGCCAGACGCGAGTTCAGGAAACCGCCGCCGAAGAGGTAGTTTCCGAGAACCATCGCCGGATAGTCGGGGTCCGAATCCCCCATCTCGAGGTTCTGCCCCGCGATGAAGAAGGCGTTTGCCTTGTCGGGAGTCTCGAGACTCTCGTTGGCCGCCGTAACGTCCTGGTACGGGCGGGAGACGCGCTCGAACGCGTGGGGGCTCTTCCAGTCGCCGAGCAGTCCCTGCGCGAGAGCGAGCGTCTCCTTGGGATCGAAGTCCCCCACGATGGCGAGCTCGGCGTTCGAGCCGCCGTAGTAACCCGCGTAGAACGCTCGCGCGTCTTCCAGGGTCGCCGCGGCGTAGCTCGCCAGAGCCTCGTCCAGCGTCTCGGTGTAGCGAACGTCTCCCTTCGGGTACGGATTCATGTGGCGGGTGAAGGCGTTGGGCGCCACGGCGTCCGGCTCGCTCTTCTGTTGCTCGATCGCGGCCAGGTTCTCCTGCTTCAGCTGCTCGAACTCGGTCGTGGGAAAGGAGGGCTCCCGAAGGACCTCCGCCACCAGCCTCAGCACGGCCGGGAGGTTCGCGCGCACGGTCTCGACGGAGAAGGCGGCCTGGGTCGGGCCACCCGAAAAGGCGACCCTCGCCTTGAGCCGGTCGAGCTCGTCCTTTAACTGCTGGCGCGTGTGTTTGGCCGTGCCGCGCAGGAGCATGTCTGCCGTCAGGTCTGCGATCGTGGACTTGTTCATGAGGCTCTTCTCGTCGCCGAATCGGAACGTGCCCGCCGCCACGACGGTGGCGCCCCGGGTCTTCTTGGGGAGGAGGGCGACCTCGAGACCGTTGGCGAGCTTCGTGCGCGTGACCTTGGATTCGATGTTCGACGGCGACGGATCGAAGGCCTCGCCCTGGGCGACTGCCGCCTCGCCCTTGTAGTCCTTCAGGATCGTCGCGACGTCGGGCGAGGGCGGAATCTCCGCGCGGTCGGGCTTGACGGTCGGGAAGAAGAGCCCCACGGTGCGATTGGAGGGCTTCAGATACTCGACGGCCACGCGCTGCGCGTCCTGTGCCGTCACCTTCTTGATGCGGTCGCGGTTCAAGAAGAAGAGCCGCCAGTCGCCGGCGCCGATCCACTCGGAAAGCTCGAGCCCGACGCGATCGGCCGAGTTCAACGTCAGGTCGATGGTCTTGAGCATCTCGGTGCGGGCCCGGTCGACCTCTTCGTCGGTAATGGGGCTCGTCGGGATTGCGTCGATCGTCGCGAGCATCGTCTTCTCGGCATCCTCGAGCGAGGACTCCTTGCGGACCTGCGCGGAAAACATGAGAAAGCCCGGGTCGTGGAGGTAGAGGAAGAAGTCTGAGACGGTGGTCGCCTTCTTGGTCTCGACCAGTGCCTTGTAGAGGCGGCCCGAGGGTGTGTCCGACAGGATCTGGCCAACAAGATCGACGGCGGCCGAGTCCGGGTGCGGCCCGGAAGGGACGTGGTACGCAACCGCGACCGCCTGGAGATCTCCGACACGCCGCAGCGTCACCGATCGCTCGCCGTCCTGAACGGGCTCGGCCGTGTACGTCTTCTGGAGGACGCGCTTGGGCCGGGGAATCGGCCCGAAGATCCGGTTGATCAGGGCGAGCGTCTTGGCCTCGTCGAAGCGGCCGGCCACCAGAAGGTAGGCGTTGTCGGGCTGGTAGTAGGTCCGCCAGAAGGCCTGGAGCCGCTCGATCGGGACGTTCTCGATGTCGGCACGGGCGCCGATCGTGCTCTTGCCGTAGTTGTGCCACAGATACGCGGTCGAGAGGACCCGCTCACCGAGGACGGACTCGGGGTCGTTCTCTCCCGATTCGAACTCGTTGCGCACGACGGTCATCTCGCTGTCGAGATCCTTCCTGGCGATGAAGGAATTCACCATCCGGTCGGCCTCGAGCTCGAGCGACCACTTCAGGTTCTCGTCGGTCGCCTGGAACGTCTCGAAATAGTTGGTCCGGTCGTACCAGGTCGAGCCGTTGGGCCGCGCGCCGTGTGCCGTCAGCTCCTGCGGGATGTTCGGATGGTTCTTCGAGCCCTTGAACATCAGGTGCTCGAGCAGATGGGCCATCCCCGTCTCGCCGTAGTTCTCGTTTCGCGAGCCGACCTGATACGTCATGTTGACGGTGATCGTCGGCTTGGTGGGGTCGGGGAAGAGGAGCACGTGGAGACCATTGCCGAGAACGTACTCGGTGATTCCCTCGACGGAGGTGACCTTCCGGGGCGCAGGCAGCGCGGCGGTCTTTGGCGCGGGCCCGGACTTTGCGGCCTGTGCCCCCAGGGGCGCGGCGGTCAGGGCGAGCAGGACAACGGCGGCGGCGGCAAGTCTGGCGAGTCTCATATGTCTCTTGCGACTCCTCATCGGTCTCGGGCAGGTCCGCCCGGGAGGCGGGCTGCGAGAAGAAAGCCGGGATCTTACAACTCCATCGGAGGCCGTGGGATTCCGGTGGGACCAACGGCGTGCGCGCGGACGGGAGATCCGCGGGGCGGCGGGCGGACCGGTGCCCTGCCTTACTGCGAGATTCCGAGCGTCGTCAGAATGAAGGCGTAGTCGAGGGCGGTCTCCCGCAGGCGGTCGTAGCGGCCGGAGGAGCCGCCGTGGCCGCCGGCCATGTTGATCTTGAAAAGCAGCGGATTCTTGTCGGTCTTGGTCGCCCGGAGCCTGGCGACGTACTTGGCCGGCTCCCAGTACATGACCTGGCTGTCGTCGAAGGAGGTCTTGACGAGCATCGCGGGGTAGCCTTTGGCGGATATGTTGTCGTAGGGGCTGTAGCTCTTCATGTAGGCGTACTGCTCCCCGATCTTGGGATTGCCCCACTCCTCGAACTCGCCGACGGTCAGCGGCAGGGACTCGTCGAGCATCGAGTTGATGACGTCGACGAACGGGACGTGGCTCACGACGATTCGGAAGAGGTCGGGCCGCATGTTCACGACGGCACCCATGAGCAGCCCCCCGGCGCTGCCGCCCTCGATCACGAGCCGATCCCTGGACGTGTAGCCTTCGGAGAGCAGCTCCTCGGCGCATGCGATGAAGTCGGTGAACGTGTTCTTCTTCGACAGCATCCGGCCCTGGTCATGCCACCTCTTGCCCATTTCGCCGCCCCCGCGGACATGAGCGATGGCATAGACGAAGCCTCGGTCGAGCAGGCTGATGCGGTTGGAGCTGAAAGTGGGAAAGCTCGAGAACCCGTAGGAGCCGTAGCCATAGAGAAGGAGGGGGCTCCTGCCGTTCCTCTCGAGCCCCTTTCGGAAGACGAGCGAGATCGGAATTCTCGTTCCGTCGGCGGCGGTCGCGTAGCGCCTCTCCGCCTGGTACTGGTCCGGCTCGTAGCCGCCGAGAACCTCGGTTCGCTTGAGAAGCGTCGTCTGGCGCGTCTTGACGTCGTAGTCATAGATCGAAGATGGGATCGTCAGAGACTGGTAATTGTAGCGAAACGTGGACGTCTCGAATTCGTTGTTGTTGCTCGGATAGACGGCGTAGACGGCCTCCGGGAAGGCGATGCGGTGGGACTGTCCCGACGCGAAGTCCGTGATCCGTATGTGCTGGAGGCCGGCTTCCCGCTCCATCGTGGCCATGTGGTCGGAGAAGAGCTCAAGGCCCGAGATCATCACGTCCTCGCGGCACGGGGCGAATTCCTTCCAGTTTTCACGTGCCGGAGAAGCGACAGGCGCCGTCATGAGGCGAAAGTTCCGGCAGCCGGCGCTGTTGGTACGGATGTAGAGAAGACCCCCGCGGTGGTCGACGTCGTATTCGTGGTCCTTTTCACGGGGCGCGACCAACCGCCAGTCCGCCGCGGGAGTTTCCGCTGGGAGCACCCGCCATTCATTCGCCGTGTGGGAGCCCGAGTCGAGCAGCAGGTATTTGCGGCTGGCCGAGCGAAGCACGGCGATGCGGAACATCTCGTCCTTTTCCTCGTAGACGAGCGCATCGCTCTTGGGATTGGCGCCGAGCACATGGCGATAGAGCCGGTGGGGGCGTTTGGCGGCGTCGTCGGACACGTAGAAGAGCGTCTTGCCGTCGGCCGCCCAGGCGAGGGAGGAGACCTTCACGACGGATTCGGGGAAGTCCTTGCCCGTCGCGAGGTCCTTGACGCGGAGGGTGTAATCCCGGAAGCCCGTGTTGTCGGTCGTGTATGCGAGCAGGGTTCCGTCATCGGAAACGTCCCAGTCGCCGAGCGCCATGAACCGCTGGCCCTTGGCCATCGCGTTCAAGTCGAGCAGCACCTGCTCCGGCGCCTCGAGGCTTCCCTTTTTGCGGCAATAGGTCGGATACTGCTTTCCGGTCTCGGTGCGGGAATAATAGAAGGACCCGCGCATGCGGTAGGGCACCGAGAGATCGGTCTGCTTGATGCGGCCGAGCATCTCCTGGTAGAGCTTCTCCTGAAGGGGGAGGGTGTCTTTCAGATACTCGTCGGTGTATCGGTTCTCGGCCTCGAGGTAGGCGCGGACTTCAGGATTCGACCGCTCGCGTAGCCAGAAGTAGTCGTCCTGGAGCCGGTCGCCGTGGATTTCGGTCGTCTTGGGATTTTTCTTCGCCATGGGTGCGTTCGAGGCGGGTGCGTCGGCCGCCGTTGCGGGAAGGGCGAGAAGGAGCGTCGCCACCCCCGCCGTCAGCGTCCAGTCCCGTCTCATGTGCTCTCCTTGAAGAGTAGGGCCGGGGATCATAACAGGGCGTCCAGCGGCGATTCGAGGAATAGAATTCGCGACAAACCGGGCATCGGGGAGGACTTGATGAACGTTCGCATGGCCGCCGCCCTAGCCGCAATTCTTATCGCGCCGGCTGTCTTCGCACAGCACAACCATGGGGATCCGGCCTCTACGCCTTCAGCCGGACCTCAGGCGATGCTCCTGCCGGGCATGGGCGATCACCACCATCCGATTGCCACCTCGAGCCCGGAAGCCCAGCAGTTCTTCGACCAGGGTCTGGTCCTCCTCTACGGCTTCAACCACGACGAGGCCATCCGTTCCTTCGAGCGGGCCGCAGCCCTCGATCCGAAGGCGCCGATGCCCCAGTGGGGGATCGCGCTCGCGCTCGGCATGAACTACAACGACCCGCAGCCGGGCGAAGAGCGCCTGAAGAAGGCGAACGAAGCGGCGCAAAAGGCGGTGGCGCTCTCCGCGAGCGGTCCCGAGCGGGAACGGGACTATGCCCTAGCCGTCGCGAAGAGATATTCGGCGGACCCCCGCGACAACCCGGCCCTGCTCCTTCGCAACTACAACGCGGCGATGCGGGCGCTCGTCGCAAAATACCAGGACGATCTGGACGGCGCCACCCTCTACGCCGAGAGCTGCATGAACCTGAATCCCTGGAAGCTCTGGAAGAATGACGGAACCCCGGCCGAGGGAACTCTCGAGATCGTCGCGGTTCTCGAGTCGGTTTTGAAGCGCGACCCGTCGCATCCCGGTGCCAATCACTACTACATTCACACCATGGAGGCCTCGGCGCATCCGGAGAGGGCGCTTCCCTCGGCCGAGCGCCTGAAGAGCCTGGTCCCCAACGCGGGCCATCTGGTGCACATGCCCGCGCACGTCCAGATCCGCACCGGTGACTACGCGGCGGCGGCCAGGACCAACGCGATCGCCGCCGACGTGGACCGTGCCTACCTTCGAGAGGCGGGCGGCTCACAGATGTATCGGATCATGTATTACGACCACAACCTTCACTTCGAGTCGGCGGCGGCTTTGATGGCGGGGCGCTACGCGGAGGCCAGGAAGGCCGCGGACGAGCTCTACGCCGACGCCCTTCCGGTCGTGTCGATGGATCCGATGGTCGAGGGGTACCTCATCCAGCCCCTCCTTGTTCTGGTCCGATTCCGCAAGTGGGACGAGATTCGGGCCCTTTCAGACCCGGGCCCATCGCTTCCCGTCGTCCGAGCCTTCTGGCTGTACGGGCAGGCGCTGGCGGCGGCGAGGAGCGGAGACCGGGATGGGGCGGAGAAGCGGAGGGCGGACTTTCAAGCCGCGATCGCGGCCATTCCGGCTCAACAGCAGATCGGCCCTCAGAATACCGTTCGGGCGGCCGCCGCCGTTGCGGGGCATGACCTGGACGCTCAGATCGCGGTCTCCCATGGCGACCGGAAGGCGGCGATCGACTACTGGAAGCTCGCGGTCGCCGCCGAGGACGAGCTCGCCTACGACGAGCCGCCAACCTGGCAGCAGCCGATGCGCGAGTCGCTCGGAGCGGCGCTCCTCTCCGACGGCCAGGCTGCCGCGGCCGAGAAGGTGTTCCGGGAGGACCTCGCGCTGCACCCTCGCAACCCGCGGTCGCTGCTAGGTCTGTCGGAGAGTCTGAAGGCGCAGGGAAAGACCGCCGACGCGGCCCTCGTCCAGACGCGGTTTGCCGAGGCCTGGAAGGACGCGGACTCTCCCTTGACCCTGGGGGACCTATGAGCGGCCGTTCACCGGAAGACTTCGCCCAGCTCAACGCCTTCAACCGCTGGGCCAACGGCCAAACGCTCGAATCCTGTGCGGCCCTGTCGCCCGAAGAGCTCGAGCGCGAGGTGGGCGGCAGCTTCGGATCGATCCTCGGAACGCTGACGCATCTGGTCGGCGCAGACTGGGTGTGGCTGGAGCGGTTTCACGGACGCTCTCCCCGGTCGCTGTCGACCGGATTTGGGGGACTGGAGGAGCTTCGTAGCCGCGTCGCCGAGATCGAGCGGGGGCAGCAGTCGGTGCTTTCGTCGCTCACGCCGGAGAGGCTCGCCGCGAAGATCACCTACGTCAACTTCGCCGGAGCAACCTTCAGCTACACGCTCGCCGACGCGATGATCCACGTCGTCAATCACGGCTCCTACCACCGCGGCCAGATCGCGACGATGCTGCGTCAGCTCGGCAAGAGGCCCCTCTCGACGGACTACCTTTTGTATCTCGACGGACAGTCTGCCCGTCCGGCCTCACGGAGCTAGTCCCGGCAGCTCGATGGCGCGGAGCCTCGCGAGATCGCAAGGAGCGACTGCGCTGTACACTGGCTTCTCGCGTGTTTGCCGAGAAGCCAACCCCGAGCACGTTCGGATCCGTCGCGGGTCGGTATCGGCAGGATGACGTCGAATTTTCGGCCGTGACCCTCGGGGCGAATCTTTCGATCCCTCCTCACCGGCATGAGCGAGCCCAAATCGTCGTCGTCCTCAAAGGCACGTATACCGAAACGGCCGAGATGGAGCCGAGGCGCGAACGACAACTCCGTCCGGGAGCCATCGTCTTTCGCGCACCCGGAATGCTGCACTGGAACCGGGTCGGACCGCGCGCGGCCCGAACATTGCTGGTTGACTTCGGCCCGCGACGTTTCAGGGCTCTCTACGACACGGCTTCCGCGAGTCCGGCGGTCTACGGGTTCGACTTCCTGCTTGCCGAGATCGCCAGAGACACTGCCGTCGGTCTCGAATCATGCGACGAAACCGCCTTTTTGGCGGTGGAGGCCTTCCCGCCATTGCTGGCCTTGCGACTCGCACATGTGCTCCGCGAGCCCGCCCGGGGATCCCCGCCGGAATGGTTTCTCGGGGCGCTCGCTGCGGTGGAGGGCTCGACCAGCCAAGTGGCCCGTGCGGCCCAGCTCGCCTTGCGAGTCGGCGTTCATCCGGCAACCTTGCGCAAGGCGTTCCGCCGATATCGCGGCGTGTCGCCGGAGGCGTTCTTGATGTCCGTCCGTCTTCGAAGAGCGGCACGACGGCTCGCCGAAACCGATGCAGGCATCGCCGTAATCGCCCTCGACGAGGGCTTTTGCGATCAAGCGCACCTGGGGCGCCACTTCAAGCGTTTCTTTGGCGTGACGCCGGCGGCCTTCCGTCGCGCGAAGCGCAGCGGCTGGCGCGTTTCGTTCCAGGAAGCCCTCGATTCGTTCTAGATCTTCGAGTCGGAGCGCAGCGAACCTCTCTTTGGACCTGCGGCGACAGCATTCGGGAGAAAGGGGGCGCCTGATGTCTTCCGGCAAACGGGTCCTCGCGGGTCTGAGAAGTCTGGGAGCAGCGCTCGCAGGCTACGGTGCCATCGTCGGCGCGACGTCCGTCGGATTCGCGCCTCTGGGAGGAATCATCCACCTCGGGGCACCCATTCGCCTTCACCTCCTCGCCACTGCGGTGGCGGTCGTCTCGGGACTGCTGGGGGGAATCGTCGCCGCCTGGGTCGGCGGTCGCCGCCCGATCATGCATGCGACCGCAGCGGCAGGATTCGTCGTGGCCGAAACGATCGTGCTTCTTTCCTCCCGGCCGAGCGCCGATCCCCTCTGGTTCGATCTTGTGGGAGCCGCGACTCTTGTGACCGCGACGGTGGTGGGAGGCTTCTTGTGGGGGATCCTGACGAAGCGCCGAGGTCGCGCCAGGCCCGCGTCAAGCTGAATCGAACGAGAGAGTTTCCTGCCGGCGGCAACGGTAGCCCTCAGGAATCGGCGGCTTTCTTGCGTCGCGTCATCACGAGCCGATCGCTTCCCGGAAAGGTCGCCACCCAGGGAGTCATTCGAGAATGTCTCATGGCCTCAATGTACGGGCCCTCACTCGTGTGGGCTTTCGTCCGGTTCCGGGGAAGTCGAACGAGTCGGAGCCGTCTGTTCCGAAAAAACTTCGCGGCTTCGAGGCGATCCGCCTCTCGAGGCGGCGGCTAGTCACTTGCGGATCCCGGAGACCCCCCTGGAGTCCCGGTGTCTCCAGGGTGTATGGTTTCGGATGAGCGTCCGGTGCCGGCGAGAGATCGTCGCGCCGCCGGACAGGAGAGGCGTCGGCCTCACATTTGCGGCTTCGTTCGAGGCGGTTTCTCTCCTCGTCGGTTTCTTCGACTAGGCGCCGGCCCCGGTCGGCGAGGAGAAATCCATCCAAGGAGGGCGCCATGCTCGATCGATCCACCGTTGACGAATTCGCCGCCTCGCTCCGCGGGCCCTTGCTCGAGCCGGGTGCCCCAGCCTACGACGCAGCCCGAAGAGTGTGGAACGGCATGATCGATCGCCGCCCGGCGTTGATCGCCTGCTGCACGGGCGCCGCCGACGTCCGGCGAGCCGTGAACTTTGCGCGGCAACGGGGCCTGCGGGTGTCGATCAAGGGCGGCGGCCACAGTGTTGCCGGAAAATCCGTGTGCGAGGGAGGCTTGATGATCGATCTGTCGCCGATGAAAGGCGTGACCGTCGATCCGCGCGCGCGAACCGCGCGCGTCGGGCCTGGCGCGACGCTCGGAGACCTCGACGACGAGACCCAGGCATTCGGTCTCGCCACTCCGGCCGGACTCGTTTCCAAGACGGGAGTCGCCGGCCTGACGCTCGGCGGTGGGATCGGCTACCTCGCCCGCAGGTTCGGTCTGACTCTGGACAACCTGATCTCCGCCGACGTCGTCACGGCGAACGGCGAGTGGATGCGCGCGAGCGATCGCCTCAACCCGGACCTTTTCTGGGGGCTGCGCGGAGGCGGCGGCAACTTCGGCATCGTCACCTCGTTTGAGTTCCGGCTCCACAAGGTCGGTCCGGAGGTCCTGACGGCTCAAGTCTTCTACCCCATCGCCGAGGCCCCGCGCGTCCTGCGGCTCTATCGGGAGCTCATGGCCGAAGCGCCCGACGAACTCGCCTGCTACGCTCTGGCTCTCAACCTTCCGCCCGAGGCACCGTGGCCGGAGAAGTTCTGGGGCAAGGCGTCGATCGCCCTGGTGGCCTGCTACTCCAAAGGGATCGCGAAAGGCCGCCGGCTGCTGGCGCGCTTGAAGGAGCTCGGGAAGCCGATCTTCGGAGGCGTGCAGCCCATGCCGTACGTCGCGCTCCAGCGGAGCTTCG
Organism: uncultured Acidobacteriota bacterium; assembly: GCA_963801275.1. Classification (GTDB taxonomy): domain Bacteria; phylum Acidobacteriota; class Thermoanaerobaculia; order UBA5066; family Gp7-AA6; genus DATBFU01. The sequence goes on from CAWDEF010000001.1 coordinate 2,515,552, forward strand.
ATGCCGGGATGCCCGACGGGATGCGGTACTACTGGAAGGCGTGCAACTTCCGGGAAATCTCGGACGCCGCCATCGAGACCTTCCAGCGCCATGCGAATCCGATCAAGGGGTCGCTCTCGATCGTTGGCTTCGAGCCGATGGGGGGAGCGATTCGCCGCGTCGATCCGGCGGCGACGGCCTTCGCCGACCGCGAAGCGGCCTTCGCCCTCGGGATCTGGTCGGGCTGGACCGATGCCGGCGAGGACGACGAAGTGATCGCCTGGACGCGTCAGTTTCACAATGCGATGGCGCCGCACTCGACCGGCGGCGTGTACTCGAACTATCTCGGCGAGGACGATGACGGGCGGGTGAAGGCTGCGTTTGGCGACAACTACGAGCGTCTCCAAGACGTCAAGGCCCGGTACGACCCGGACAATTTCTTCCGACTGAACCCGAACGTCGAGCCAGGGGCATGACCGACCGATGCGCCGAATGGCGCACGAAGGGGACGTCCGACGCATCTTGACAAGCGGCCCCGCGGCGGATAGTTTCAAGTTTCGGCCCGGTTGGCCTCCATTGCCGGGGGGGCAGCGTGCGGACCACGAGTTCGCGCCGCCCCGAGAAGCGAGTCGCTCGGGTGCCGCAACGGTCCTGAGCCTTTCGTGTCCGGTGGCCGAGCGGCATTTGACGCCGGGCCGCTGACGGCGCCTGGTCTACACGCCAGGAACGGGCGTCACAACGCGTTCCGTTACGTGGAAGTTGTTTTCCGAAAGGGGGTTCTCCATGCCGCAGAAGTCGGTCGTTGACGTCGCAAAGGAGCAGATTCTGGCGTACAACGACAAGAATTGGGACCGGGTCCGGGCCGGTGTGACTCCCGACCTCGTCTACGACGAAGTCGGGACGCAGAGGAAGGTCCAGGGGATCGACGAGGTGCTCGAGACCTGGAAGGGGTGGGCCACCGCGCTTCCCGACTCGAAAGCCACGTTTCGATCCGAGATGGGAACCGGCAACACGGCCATCATCGAGATGACCTGGACCGGGACCCACAAGGGTCCGCTCAAGATGGCCGACCGGGAGATTCCGGCGACCGGGAAGAAGATCGAGCTCCGGGCCTGCCAGGTCTGCGAAGTGGCGAACGACAAGGTCAAGTCGGTGCGCCACTACTTCGACATCGGGACGCTTCTGAAGCAGATCGGCGCAGACCACTGATCCGCTGAGCGCACCCGGAGACGCGCCCGGAGCCTGCCGGGCGCGTGTGTGCCGCTCCGCGAGGGTGCCCGACGTTTGGCGGGCGCCCTCGCGCTGGCTGCGCAGCGGCCTATCTCTTGCCGATTGCCTTCGTCATCTCTTCCAGACGGAGCCGGTCCAGACTCTCGAGCGGGAGCGACGTGAAGAGGCCGAGGCGCCGATAGATCTCGACGCCCACCTTCTTGATGGCCTTGCGTTGCGCTTCTGCGCCTTCGACGGCGTCCGGGTCTTCGGATCCCCAGTGGGCGATGATCGGCTGGCCGGGCCAGACGGGGCACGACTCGCGCGCCTTGTCGCAGACCGTGACCACGAAATCGAACTTCACATCCCGGAACTCCTCCCAGGACTTGCTCCGCGCGCTGCTCGCGTCGATGTGGTAGCCGTCCCTGAGGAGTTCGAGCACGTAGGGGTTCACGACGCCCTTCGGGTTTGCCCCGGCGCTGAAAACCTCGAAGCGCTTCGGATCGAGGCGCTTCAGGAAGAACTCCGCCAGGATGCTCCGGGCGGAATTACCGGTGCAGAGAAAGAGGATCTTGAACCTTCGACCCGGCGAATCGTCTGTCACGGTGTCCTCCTTCATGCCAATCGGGAGCCGACGGAAAACCAGTGGCGCGTCGCCACGCATACCCGACACACCGACAACATCACCGGAACCTCGACGAGCACCCCGACGACCGTCGCGAGGGCCGCCCCCGAACCCGGACCGTATAGCGCAATGGCCGTCGCGACGGCGAGCTCGAAGAAGTTCGACGAGCCGATCAGCGCACCCGGCGCGGCCACGGAATATCCGACGCCTGCGAGCTTCATGAGGCCGTACGTCAGGGATGAATTGAAATAGACCTGAATCAGGATCGGCACGGCAATGAGCAGCACGTGAATCCATCGGCCGCTGATGTTGTCCGCCTGGAATGCGAAGATGAGCATCAGTGTTGCGAGCAGGGCCGCGGTCGTCACGGGAGCAAGCGCCGGCACGAACCGCTCCTCGAACCAGGTGGCGCCGCGCCGCGCCACCAGCACCGTCCGGCTCGCCGCGCCGAGGGTGAGTGGAATGACGACGAAGACGAGGACCGATACGGCCAGGACCCGGAACGGCACTTCGAGGCCTGCCGCGCCGGTCACCAGCAGCTTCACGATCGGCGCGAAGGCGACCAGCATGACGAGATCGTTGACCGACACCTGAACGAGCGTGTACGCGGGATCGCCGTCCGCCAGATACGACCAGACAAACACCATCGCGGTGCAGGGGGCGGCCGCCAGGATGATCACGCCGGCGATGTACTGGCCGGCGAGCTCGGGACCGATCCAGGGCGAGAAGACATGCCGGAAGAACAGCCATCCCAGGAACGCCATCGAGAACGGCTTGACGAGCCAATTGACGAACAAAGTGACGAACAGGCCTCGGGGCCGTCGGCCGACGCGGACGATCGACCGGAAGTCGACCTTCAGCATCATCGGATAGATCATCAGCCAGATGAGCACCGCGATCGGAATGTTGATGTGGGAGTCGCCCATCTCGAGCCCGCGAAGCGCAGCGCTCACGCCGGAAAAAGCTCGGCCGATGAGCAGACCGATCGCCATGCTCGCCGCCACCCAGAAGGGGAGATAGCGCTCGAACGCGTTCAGCCTCTTCGGCTGTGGCCCGGCCGGCCCCGCCACGCCGAGCGCCGGGTCAGAGGACATGACCGCCCTCGACCGAGTGATGGGTCACGCCGTTCAGCAGCAGGCCGCGACGCCGCGGCTCCTGTCGCCAGGCGACGGGCCGGCCGCCTCCGGCTGGCAACAGGACATTGTGGCGTCCGCCTTCCTGTCGATGTCCTCGAGAACCGTATAAACTTCCCAGCGGTTGCCGTCGGGGTCAGCGATCCAGAACTTTTCCTGGAGCGCATAGCAGCAGGCCTCCCTCCTGTCGTCGGTCGTGGGAACGCCGCGCTCGCCCAGGCCCTTCTTCCAGAGCCGAACCTTCTCGACCGAGTCGACCCGAATGCCGAAGTGCGAGACTGCGCCGACGCCGCTCACCGTTCCGGGCTGAAGAGCGAGATGGATCTCCGGTTCGGCAGGGACGAACTTGGCATAGTCCGGCTTGAGCTTCTTCGGCTCTCCGAAGAAACGGCGGTAGAAATCCACCGACCGGTCTAGATTCGAAACGTTCAGCGAAATGTGAACCGCGGATGCCATGACGATCTCCTTTCATCCATACATCGAGAACAGTCGATTGATTAGCACAAAAAAAACGCTCAGACCGCCTTCGCAATCTCGTCGGCCAGCCGCGCGATCGCCGCTTCATTTCGCTTGTAGTACATCCACCGCCCGCGCTTCTCGGCCTCGACGAGGCCCGCCCGACGCAAGAGGCCCATGTGATGCGAGACCGCCGCCTGGGAAAGGCCGACCGCCTCCTCGATGTCGCAGGCACAGAGTCCAGGCTCGCTGCGATCGATCAAGTCGCAGCACGACCGTCCCTTCGCCTTCAGCAAGCCGAGAATGCGCACGCGCGTCGGATCCGACAGCGCCTTGAAGACCTCGGAAAGGTCGCGGTCACTCATACATCGATAAATATAGAACTATCATTTCAATAGTCAAGCTCCGTTCTGACGGCAAGGCTCGATGTCCTGTGGACGGAACGGGATACGAGCGCCACTTGATTCTCGGGGACGGCCGCCCTAGTGTCTCGAACCAGATCCATGAAGGTCCGGCGGGCCGTTTTCGCCGTCGCCGTAGGCGTCGCCGCGTCTCTCGTCGGGTCCTGCCGGAGGTCGTCCGGCGAGCGGCCCGAGCCGGCTCCTCGCGCCGACCGCTCCTCGCTGGCCTCCCGCGTCCGCGAGGAGTTCCTCCACGCGTGGAGAGGCTATGAGCGCTTCGCCTGGGGCCACGACGAATTGAAGCCCGTGAGCCGAACCGCGCGCGACTGGTACGGCGAGTCCCTCTGCATGACCCCCGTGGACGCGCTCGACACGTTGATCCTCATGGGGCTCACGGAGGATGCCGAAAGAGCGACGAAGCTCATCCTCGAAAGGCTCTCGTTCGACCGGGACCTGTCCGTCAAGAACTTCGAGGTCACGATCCGATTGCTCGGCGGCCTGCTGTCGAGCCACCAGATGACCGGGGACGCGCGCCTGCTGCGACTGGCGGAGGATCTGGGCACGCGGCTGCTGCCCGCCTTCGACTCCCCGACGGGGATGCCCTTCATGTACGTCAATTTGAGGACCGGCAAGACGAGCGAACCCCGGTCGAACCCGGCCGAGATCGGCACCCTCATTCTCGAATTCGGCACGCTCGCGCGGCTCACGGGCAAGCCCGTGTTTTACGACCGGGCGCACGATGCGCTGACACGCCTCTACGCGCGGCGCTCGAGCCTCGGCCTCGTCGGCGAGGAGATCGACGTCCGGACGGAACAATGGTTGAGCACGGCAAGCCACGTCGGTGGGGGCATCGACTCCTATTACGAGTACTTGCTCAAGTGCGGCCGGCTCTTCGACGACGCGGCCTGCCGGAGCATGTGGCACGAGAGCCTCGAGGCCTTGAACGCGCATCTGGCCGACGAGACCCCGACGGGGCTCTGGTATGGACAGGTGGACATGGTCACGGGCCGGCGCACGGCGCGGCAGTTTGGAGCCCTTCACGCCTTCCTGCCCGGCGTGCTTGCCTTGGGCGGCGACATCCCGCACGCGCGGCGTCTCCAGGAGTCGTGCTTCAAGATGTGGTCGCTGCACGGGATCGAGCCCGAGATCCTCGACTACGAAACGATGGAGGCCGTCCACGCCGGCTATCCCTTGCGCCCGGAGATCATCGAGTCGGCCTACTACCTCCACCGGCTTACGAAGGACCCGCAGTATCTGGAGATGGGACGCACGTTCTTCGAGGATCTCGTGAAGTACTGTCGGACCGAAGACGGGTACACGATTCTGAGCAGCGTCGTCACGAAGCAGAAGGGCGACCTGATGCCGAGCTATCTTCTGGCAGAGACGTTCAAATACCTCTACCTGCTCTTTGCGCCGGAGCACGTCCTGGATCCCGGCCAGGTCGTCTTCAACACGGAGGCCCACCCCCTGCGGAGGACCTGGTAGCCGCGAGGTGAAATGGCCTGCCATTCGAGACACCTTTCGAACCGCGATCTTGCAAGGAAAGGAGTTAGGCTCGGAAGACTGCCGCGAAATCCACTAGGCGTTTCGCTAGCCGCGTGCCCGCGTACCGTTGTCTGGGGGTGACGACCCGCCCACGCGTTTTCTGGCTGACTCTTCCCGGCATGCTTAGTTCCTGCCGATCGTCCTTGTCATATTTCTCCGGTGGGAGACGATCAAGGCTCTCGATCGGCAGCGCGGAAAGGAGACCGCTGAGCCAGATCCACTCGCGAATTCAGTCTCTCGTTCTCAGGTTCCACCATCGCCGCAGCGCGACGACAGACCAGATCGCTTCGACCAGGCCGAATGGCCACGCTCCTTGAAGAAACCCGTAGGCAGATCCGAGCGCACAGGCGCCAGCGAACGCCAAAGTGAACCAGTTGTTCCGGCGCTCCAGCGCGTAGCACACCAGCATGGCCGTCACCGCGAACAGACCAAACGCGGATAAAACACTCATCACAGGCCCCTCGACACCATCGTCACGCCGCGTCCGCTCGAGAAGAGGGTCTGGTCTGCCCAACGTATTCCCGGCAACAAGTTAGCCGCGATCCAGAAAAGATAGGGACATCGTCGCAACGACGAGCCATCCCATCTCGAACCATCCTGGCCTGTTGCACGCCCGACAAAGCATACGTTACTATCCCCCTCCCGGGGATAGGGAGGAAGCCGTGAGAAACGAAAATAAGAAGAAGAGAGTAATCGGGCGGCCCGAGTCGAGCGCGGCCAATCTACCCGAAGAGGTGCGCGCCGACCTCGACTCGCGACTGGCTCGGATCGAGGGGCACGTCGCCGCGATCCGCCGGATGCTCTCGGCAGGCGACGACTGCGACTCGTTGCTCGTTCAGGCGTCGGCAGTTCGTTCGGCGCTGAACGGCGTTCTCGTCGGGCTGATGGAAGCGCATCTCGAATCGTGCGTCGTGCCTTGCGCGCAGAGTGGAAGAAACGATGAGGCGATCGACCGTTTCCGGCAGGCCCTTGAAACGGTCCTCAAGCGGTCCTGATGATTCCTCGGGCAAGCGCGCCCCCGCTTCTGAGAACGGGAGCAGTCGCTTCAGCAGTGGCGGCTTCGATCTGCTGCTTCGGTCCTCTGATGCTCGCAATCCTCGGCATGGGCGGCGGCGCTCTGCTTCTCAAGCTCGAGCCGTTCCGACCGTTCGCGCTCGCCGCCGCCGCCGTATTCCTCGGTGCGGCCTTCTACTTCGCGTATCGCCGGCCGCCCGCGCAAGAGTGCGCGCCGGCCTCCAGTTGTACTCAGCCCTCGAACCGCCGACGTCAGCGGCTGGGTCTGTGGATCGTGACGGCAATCGTCGCACTGGCCGCAGCGTTTCCTTACTACTCGAAGTGGCTTTTTTAGCTGAGCCAAGGAGGTCAACCATGAAGACGCTCTGCATCCTGCTTGCAGTCTCGACCCTTGCCGTTCACCTCCAGGCCGCAACGAAAACGGCAACCTTCGAGGTGAACGGTTGGACGTGCGGCTCCTGCGCAGCCGCCACGCGAATCGCCCTCAAGAAACTCGATGGTATCGAAGACGTAAGAACCGATCCCGAGAAGAAAGAGGCACTCGTCACCTACGACGACGCAAAGATCACACCTGACAAAATGGTGGATGCGATCGCGAGGCTCGGCTACAAAGCCATGCTCAAGAGCGGAGCCACCACGGCCGGCTCGCGACCCGCCGAGAGCAAAGCCGCTCCCATCGCCGCGCCGGGCGCGAGCCCCTCCCTCGACCGCGTGGGCTTCTTCGAAGTTCCCCTCGAGTGTGGCGCTGCGGAAGATCTCGGCTGCGGCTCGGCGGCCAAGCCGGTCCTGAGCGAGCTCGACAAAGATCCCAAGATTGCGAGCGCTCGAATCAATCATCCCGGCACACTCCTCGCGGTCACCTGGAAAAGCCCGACTGATCGATCCGACAGCGCCGTCGAAGCCCTCTTCGAGAAGCACAAGCTCGCAGCCGGAACACTCAAGGGCAAGGAACGCGAAAGGGCCATCAAGGAGTTTCAGACCGAGCAATGGTACGGAGCATCCGACGTCGACCGGCTGAGCGAACACGAAGCACGCGTCATCTCTGCCCGACTGGTGAACCGCGCCCGACTCGACATGACGCCGAATCGGCGAGCCGCCCTCACGGAGGAGCTGGCCGTCGTCTTCGCCCGACACCTAACGCTCAGCGACGAGGAATGTGACAGCCGCAGGGAAGTCATCGAGCAAGAGCTGACGAAGGCCGCAAGCAAATACCTCAACCCCGAGCAACTCGCGGAGCTCCGAAAGGCCGGAGAGCAGGGAATCCACGCCCTTCCCGGAGAGGACAAGTGATCAAGTGCGCGTCTGCCGTCACCACCGTGGCCTCCGGCGACGGCGAAAGCCCCGCGAAACCGCTTGACGACGAGGACACCAGTTGCCCCGTCTCCCAAACGATCGGGCCCAAAGTTGGGCTGATCACGGTGAAAGCGCTCCTCAAAGGAGACGCCCTTCGCCGGCTCGAAGGCAAGACATATCGCTTCTGTCCCGAGCGCACTTGCGATGTCGTCTACTTCGACCGCGACGCCGATTCGATTTTCCGGAAACGCGATCTGGTCACCCGCGTCGGTCAGAAAGAATCGCAAGACCCGATCCCCATCTGCTACTGCTTCGACGTTACCGAGGCGGACTTGCGAAGGGACCTCGCGGCGAAAGGCGACACCGACATCCCGGCCATAGTCACGGCTGAAATCAAGGCAGGCCACTGCGCCTGCGAAGTGAAAAATCCTCAAGGCAGCTGCTGCCTGGGTAGCATCAACAGCGTCTTGGCACGCCTCAAGCCGAGTGGTTGAGAGGCAGAACACCGGTACCGTAAGAGAACAACGCTCGATTGCGAGCGCGCCGCGTCTGAAGAGACGGGGGGAAGGGGTGGTCTGCCATACGAGACACGTTTCGAACCGGGGTCTTGCAAGGAAAGAAGTTAGCGAAGGGCGACTTTCGCGGGTTCGGCTACGCTCACCCTTTCCAGGCGTAGAGCCCACGGGATCGACGTGAAGAGGCCGAGGCGCCAATCGATCTCCGACGTTTACGTTCCTCATGACCTTCCATTGACCTCTTTCACCTACGACCGCATCTGCATCAAGCGTGATTCCAAACCTTCAGCGCGGACCACACAAGGATGGTGGCGAGAATGGGAACGAGGACGGCTGAGGGGACAATGCCCAGCAGGCGTCCGCCGAGGAACGTGCCGACGACGGACCCGGCACCCATGATCCCGAGGAAGCGGCGTTCCGAGCGAATCACCTCGAAGCTCTTGTCGCGGCTGTAGCGCGTGAACCCGACGATCATCGTAGGCAGACTGACGGCGAGCGAAAGACTGCCCGCAAGCTTGGGGTCCGCACCGAAGAGCAGAACGATCGTCGGGATGAGCAGCTCGCCGCCAGCAACACCCATCATCGCGGCCACAACGCCGATCGCAAAGCCCGCGGCCACACCCGCAGCGGCGAGTGAAACGCCGCGCAAAAGCGGTGCGGCTCCGCTCGATCGAAGACCGTGTGCCCACAGGAGGACGGCCGCAATGGCGACCAGCAAGACCGCAAGAATCCGATAGAGCGTCCGCGACCTGAGCCGTGTAGCCCATCCAGCTCCGAACCACGCCCCAACAAGGCTCCCTGAAAGAAGCGTGACGATGACATCCCACCGCTGAAGGACCCTCGCAAACGGAATACTGCCGGCGCGGAAGGGCAAGGAAGCCGCGACCACGACAAGGCTGGTCGCCTTATTCAGGATGACGGCGGGCAGCGCCGAGAAACCAAAAATCCCAATCAAGAGTGGAAGGCGAAACTCGGCTCCGCCAAGCCCGATGAGGCCGCCAAGAACTCCGATCGCAAGACCGCTAAGGAAGACGGCTGCGGCGCTCCTCGACTTCATGACGGAACGATACCGATCCCAACGGCCTACAGGGAAGCTTCGACGGGGTGCTGTCAACGGCGCACGGTAGGCGGGGAAATCTTCTAGGCGAGAGTCACTCCCTTCCCCCGAGACTCCCTCCCGCGCCTCGGAACTGATATCATTCAAACGTGCGCTTGAACAAAGAAGGCGTTCGCTCCTCATTCGTCGCCAGCTCGGCCGATCTCTGCAACGTCCCTTGCTTCAAGGGCGACCTCGTCGCGCGCCTCCGTTCGAGTCTGCCAACGAGCGAGAAGCTAGAGGAGGCCCGAGCGACGTTTGCAGCAGTCGCCGACGCGACACGACTCAAGATCCTCCACGCGCTCAAGGATGGGGATGAGCTTTGTGTGTGCGACGTCGCTCATGTCCTCGGGATGAGCGTCTCGGCAGCTTCTCACCATCTGCGCAAGCTACGGGACCTGAAGATCCTCAAGTACCGAAACGACGGAAAGATGGCTTATTACTCGCTGCGAGATCGTCTTGTTCCGAAGCTCGTGGCTCAGGCGCTCTCCCGCGCGAAGGGGTGACCCCTCTTTTTTGACAGGACGTTCAAACGTGAGTGCGAGCATCAGAACCAAGCCGGCGATCGCGTCCATCCGCGAGCAGCTCGCCGAGGCCGTGCGGGCGCGCAAGTGCCACGGATGCGGCTGCCTGCACAAGACCGTCGAGGCCCTTTCAGGGACCGAGTTCGGCCGAACCGAGCTCGCTCCCGCGCTCGCCGCGGCCCGAGCCGCGTTCATTCCCAAGGAGTACGACTGCCTCGGATGCCGTGTCTGCTATCCCGCGATTGCTGCCAACGCGTTTGCCGACGCGTTCCCCGGTGAGGGCGAGGGCATGGACCTGTGTCCCGCGGACGCGCCGAGCGAGCGCCGCGGCTGGCCACCTTTGCCGGGCGACTACCAGGTCCTTCGCTATCGGGCGCCGGTCGCCGTCTGCACTTTGAACAGCGCGGAACTCGCCTCGCGAATCGCCGCGCGAACACCGGAAGGGCTGGCGATGATTGGGACGCTCCACACGGAGAACCTAGGCATCGAACGAGTTGTCCGGAACGTGCTGGCTAACCCGAATATCCGGTTTCTTCTGCTCTCGGGCGAAGACACGCAGCAATCCATCGGCCATCTTCCCGGGCAGTCGCTCGCGAGCCTCTTCAAATACGGGATCGACGAGCACCGACGGATTCGCGGCGCCCGAGGAAGGCGCCCGATATTGAAGAATGTCCTGCCGGAACAGGTCAAGACATTTGTTCGCCAGGTCGAACTCGTCGCGACGATCGGGGAGGAGAGTGAGGACGCCATTCTGGGATGTGTGGAGGATTGCCTCGGGCGAAACCCAGGGCCCTTCGCGGAGAACACGGTAGACAGCACAGTCGCGGAGATTGAGGCCGCAGAGCCGCAACGGCTAATCTCCGATCCTGCAGGGTTCTTTGTCCTCTATCCCGACTCCCCCCGGCGACGCCTCGTCATCGAGCATTACACAAACGACGGCTTGCTCGGTTGCGTGATCGAGGGACCGACGCCCGCAGCCGTTGCGGCCACCCTCATCGAGCGAAAGCTCATCACCAGGCTCGACCACGCGGCCTACCTGGGACGGGAGCTGGCCCGCGCCGAACGCAGCCTTAGCACAGGCGAGCCATATGTCCAGGACCGCGCCCCGGGCGAGACTTCACTCGAACAGTCTGGCTCGTGCGGCTGCGCCCTCGCTTGCGAGCCGCAAGAACCCCGATGAGGCGCGGACCGATTGGCGTTCTCGTGGTTGCCGGTGTCGCCGCCGCAATCATCGCCTATAGAGAGACAGGGCGACCTTCGTTTCGCACGCCGGCCACCCTGGCTGACAAGAGTCAGGCGACTCCGTCGATTCTGCTTGTCGCCGATCTCAAGGAGGCCGACACCGACGATCCCTGCGCTGAAATCATTCGGCTCGTGCGCGCCGCGGCGCAACGAGGGATCGCAGTGCGTGAGATTCCTACCGGCGAGAACGACCCCCTCCTTCGCAAGTATCGCGTCACCGTGGAACCAGCCGTTCTCCTCCTCGACGGCAGGGGAAACGTTCTCGCGCGACACGAAGGAGAAAGCCAGGAGACGATCGCGGCGCTTCGAGCGGACCTCGAAAGGCTGACTTTGCGATGAGCGCTCTTTCGGACCTTCTTCGCTCCGCGCTCGCGGGAGGCAGCTTCTTCGCTCTTCCTCTTGCGCTGGCCGGAGGTATCCTGACCGGGTGTAACCCGTGCTGCCTATCACTGTACCCAGCGGCGGCGGTCACGTGCTGCACGAACCGCGACGAGCGGTTTGCTCGTACGTTTTGGTCGGCCACCGCGTTCGTGCTCGGCGTCGCTCTCGCCACAACAGTGCTCGGTGTTCTCGCTGCCGTCGCAGGGAGGACCATGACCGCCGTTGGCGGGTGGGCACGTTACTTGATCGCGGCCGTCCCCCTCGTCATGGGAATGCACTTGGTCGGCTGGATTCGCCTACCGATTGGAGATTCCGGCCACCAGGTCACGCGGCCCGGAGCAGCGTCGTCGTTCCTCACCGGTCTTCTGCTATCTCTCGTTCTCGTGCCCTGCGGGACACCGCTCCTCGCGTCCGTTCTGTCATACGCCGCTTACAACGGCAGTGTTCCCTACAGTGGAATCTTGCTCTTCGTCTACGGGATTGGGGCAGGCCTTCCCGTGCTGATCGTGGCGACTACTGCAGGTGGACTGGCCGCGAGGTTGGATCGAAGTGGTTGGCGACTGTGGGTCGACCGCATTACCGGAGCAGCTCTGCTCGGGCTCGGCTTCTACATTCTCTGGGCCTCGTAGATCGAGTCGCGCTTGGGCTGAACGAGACTCAAGTTGGGGGGAGACCAGCGACAAGTGCTTCCCGCGCGAAAGTCCGGAGCCATAATGCTGGTAGTCGATCCCGGAGTAGTCTGGGAGAATCCAGACCCTTCTCATGAGTTCGAATCTCGCAAGGCCTCGTCCCCGCAACCAGTGGGGCTTCAGGGGCTTGAAAATGGTCTGCCCGGGCGGATTCGAACCGCGCTGCCCCGCGAGTGTCTACAGCGCATGAGCATCATTTCGCGGGCGTAGACCAGGTGGGCGAGGTGTAGGCGCGCCCGCACGCTCTGCGGCGAGTAGGCGAAGCATCGGCGAACATCGGCCACCTGGTGGGCTCGGCATCGGCGTCAGCGACCGCTGTGATAGATATGCCACGCGCAGAGGAGGAGGCGCTACTTATGGGCGCGAAGCTCGCTGCGGAGTTCATCGGGACGTTCTGGTTGGTGTTGGGAGGCTGCGGCAGCGCCGTTCTGGCGGCCGCGTTCCCCGAGCTCGGGATCGGGTTCGCGGGTGTCTCTCTCGCCTTCGGGTTGACGGTCCTGACGGGAGTCTACGCACTCGGCCCCGTGTCCGGCGGCCACTTCAACCCGGCGGTCTCCGTGGGTCTCTGGGCCGGCGGACGGTTCTCCGCCTCCGAGCTGGGGCCCTACGTCGGCGCACAGGTGCTCGGGGCGATCGCCGGCGCGGCGGTCCTCGCATTCATCGCCGGCGGCAAGCCGGGCTTCGAGCTCGTGGGGTCGGGGTTCGCGGCCAACGGATTCGGCGACCACTCCCCCGGCAAGTACTCCTTGGGCGCCGGGCTGGTCACCGAGGTGGTGATGACCTTCATGTTCCTGATCGTCATCCTGGGCACGACCCACCGGCGGGCACCCACGGGCTTCGCAGGGCTGGCCATTGGTCTCGCCCTCACGCTGATCCACCTGATCAGCATCCCCGTCACCAACACTTCGGTGAATCCGGCGCGCAGCACGGGACCGGCGCTCTTCGTCGGCGGCTGGGCGCTCCAGCAACTATGGCTGTTCTGGGTCGCCCCCATCGTGGGCGCGCTGCTGGCCGGGTTTGTCCACCGCGCGGTGCTGGAAGGCAAGGAGCACGAGCCCGAGATTCGCGGGCGCTGAGCGCCGACATTCGGGTGCGCCAGCCGGAGCTCGGGCAGCGTCGTGTGTTCTCGCTCGCGAGCACGCTCGGCTCGAACGAGCGAGCGAACCAGGGTTCCGACCATCGCAGCGGGTGAGGTGGCCTGCCCTGCGAGACACGCTTCGAACCGTCCTCATCTGGTGCGTGGGGGTAGCCCTCGTCACGACGACCGCTTGAGCGAACCGCCGATTCCGGGTGCCAAAATCAGGCCGAAGTGAGATGGCCTGCCCGGGCGGATTCGAACCGCCGACCTACGGCTTAGAAGGCCGTTGCTCTATCCGGACTGAGCTACGGGCAGGTAGTTGAAAGGAAAGAAGGTACACCGGATTAGTCATGACTTCGAGACGGGTTGCGAATTTTCGTTGCCGGATTGGCGCCGGATTTCCGCGATTTTGTTGAACGCAGCCCGCCCCCGCTCAAGCTTCCGGTGCCCGCCGTAGCGAGCTGCCGTGACTGGCGACATGCCGAGCGCGATCGCCATCTCGGTACGTCCGACAGCCTGCTCTAACTCCGTGGCGCAGGTGTGTCGCAGGTCGTGAACTCGGGCGGTAGGAACCCCCGCCTTGCGCCGTGCCCGGTCCCAAGCGGCGCTCAGGCTCGGGTAGAGGCTCTCTCCGCCAGGAGACTTAAAGACTAGCCCTCCCCTGATGTTCCTAGGCGGCAGGAGAGCCTTCATCTCGTCGGTAAGAGCCAACTCCCGGGGTCCCGTCTTCGAGACGGTTACGGCTAGCCGATCAGCCTTTACGTTCTCCCAGGCTAAGAAGCAAACCTCTCCGCGCCTCATCCCCGTCAGCCGGGCGAGCCGAAGCGCATTGTGGTACTGCGGGCCCATGTAGGACAGGATCTCCTCAAACTTCGCGTCCTCGATCACTTGACCCTTGCTCACTTCTTCCGAAGGGAACAGGTTCTCCCGCATGTCGCGGGTCAGGCGCTCAAACACATGAATGGCAATCTTCCCGTTGACCTTGGCGTACCGGAACGCCGCTCGCAGGTGCGAGAAATCCTTTTTGGTAGTGACGTCCCTAAGCTGGCGCTTCCGGTCCTGCTGAGAAACCTCCTTTCGCCATTGCCGGAACCGGATCAAGTCGTCGTAGTTGACCCTCTCCGCCTGCTCTCCGCCATGAACTCCTCAAGCACGGCGCGATGCTGCTTCATCCGAACCTGCGATCGAGGCTGAGCATCGGGAACGTGGCGGGAATGGTAGAAACCAAGGACGTCCGCGACTGTCCAGGGCTCCTCCCGCTGCTCGGGAAACGGTGCCAGCCCGTTCTCTATGCGACGGATCGCCTCGGCCTCAGCCTTGCGGGCGGAGGAGTCCGAGGGGTATTCGTGCCGCGTCCGGCGACGAGTCCCCGCGCCGTCAGTCCAGTTCAGATCGAGCTGGAACAACCTCGGTCCCAGCTCGCGGACTTTGCTGCTAGGCGCTCGCTTTCTACTTCGCACGGGAACCTCCTTTCCGTCGCAGGTAGTCCTTGAGGGCTTCCGCGACTAGCTCTTGGGCGTTGCGGCCTTCCTCGACCGCCCGAATTCTGATCGCTTTCCAAATCTTGTCCGGTAGTTGGAGACTGGTCTTCTTCGCCCTTCCCACCCCCCTTCCCCAGTCTGTCTTTCGCATCGATGGAGAGTCTACCACTATAGGGGGATGTAGGTATATAGGTACATTCATGGCTTGGCAATCCTCCGGATATAGCGATCGACCTGAGCCTCACGGAACCGAAGATGCCGGTATCCCGGCACCCAACCTCCAATCTCCGACTTGTGCCTTCGGACCCACTCCGGCTTTTGGCCCAGCTTCTCGGCCACTTCCCCGGCTGTCAGAAGCCTCTCCGGCTCGGAAGAAACAGTTGGTGCAGGGAGCGGCCGCCGAATCTGCAACTCAATGACGACTTCGATTTGCTTTACTTCTCCAGCCACGGCCGGCAGCTCAGCCAGGTCCAGAGAGGGAATAGCCGCGCGCACTTTCTGGAGAACCGCTCCCCACCCCGGTCATTTGGGTCCCATCTGTCGAGAACCCCGGGGTGCCTGCCATCGGGCGGTCCGTCCTAGCGCGGCCCAAATGGG
This sequence comes from uncultured Acidobacteriota bacterium, assembly GCA_963801275.1. Classification (GTDB taxonomy): domain Bacteria; phylum Acidobacteriota; class Thermoanaerobaculia; order UBA5066; family Gp7-AA6; genus DATBFU01. Next base: position 2,530,810 of record CAWDEF010000001.1, read on the forward strand.
GTCGAAACGGGTTTGAACACGCTTTTGAGCGGGTCAAAGCCGGTCGAAAACAGCTCTGAAGCGTAACGGAACGAGAGGCGACCGCTGGCTGCAAAGAATTACTGCTGAGGCAGTTAGGCCGAACCTAGCGACGCACTAGGCGCGCATCCGACACCGAGTCGCTCCTATCGATAAACCATAGGAAGCTAATGGGTTACGGCAGCTCACAAGGCACTACGCGCTCTCTCGCTGTCCGTGGGGTGGGTGCGGGGGAAACACCGGTTCCAGACGTGGAGCGGGCAGTGCAGATGCTTCATTTCTTCCGTGAGGTGCGCGTCTAGAATTCCCGCCACCACCCCGACGCTTCGCCAGAGTGGTTCCTTCGAGGTGAAGTCATGGCGAGACTAGTAGCTCTCGTGATCTTGGGTCTACTGGTTTGTCTGGTGAGCGCTGCGCAGACTCCGGTACCACGCGATCCTGTCGTTCTGGTTCCGAGATCCTCCGGCGGTACACCCCGACCAACTCCTACGCCTCAACCCCCGGTGCTGCCGGATCCAACTGGCACGTATTCGGGAGACGCAACTATCACCGATGCGAACGGAACCGTTACGCAACGATGGACGGCTGTCGTGAAGGCGAGGTCCTGCCGAGACTGCTCAGTGGGTCAGTATTGGATCTACAACTCTAATTTCGACGGCACGGTCTATACAGATGGCCGAGTCGAGCGCGGCGGGCTATACGGCACTATTAACCTGGACGGCACGGCCGTCATTTTCTCCTTCGAGGCAATCAACTGCGTCTACGTGAACGAGGACCCAGAGGGTCCGCTTACCGCGCTGATCTGGGGCGGCTCCTTCGGCCCGACTGCGGTTCCGAAGCTTCTGATACGCGACGGCAAAATCGCCGGCTCATTGTCGGGTTGGGACTGTTTCGGAAGGCCGTACACCGTCGCCGTTAACCTTCTCCGAACAACGACCTCGACTCCTGGCGACTGCTCCTTCAGGGGTGGGTGGTACTACGGCACCTTTGCGAACTCGCGAGGTCAGAGTGGGTCTGGGTGGGTCTATCTACGTCAATCGAATTGCTACTTCGCAACGCGGGCCGAGGATTTCGGCGTGAATATCGAGGGACTCTTCTCCTCGTCAACCGCGATTCAGTTCAACCTCAGCGGCATCGGCAGTTGCGATGCGACTGGATCCGGGAACGGGAGTAGGCAGACCAATGGAACCGTCGTAGGGTCCTACAACGGGACGATAGGAGCAGGCTGCGGCGTCCTGTCGCCGGGTCCGATATCTGGCTCGTTCACCCTGGCACCTCAGTAGGCCGCTCCGGGCTCAAGGCCCGGCCGTTCAGTCGTCGCGTCCGGGAGGTCGTGGTTGACAGAAGACTTCGCTTCCGGGAGCGGCCTCGTGAGGCCAGCCGAGAGGAGGAACGGAGTAAGGCGAGCGGCGAGCGCACCAGAGAGACTCTAGTCGTGGGCAATGTACACGCTGTACGTGTTCCCGGTCGTGGCCGGGATGCGGCGTGTCCTTTGCCTGTTCTGCCATTTCCTCTTGATTTCGGCAGCGTTGTACTCCCAGGCCTCTAGATCGGCGACCTGTTGTTGGTGCAGTACCGCGCTAGCGTAGCTTGAGAGACTGCGTCCCTCCAGCACCGGAGTCGTGACCTTGGGTCTCGGGCCAAGGATTTCTTCTAGATTCGGGTATTCCTCCGGCGGAGGCTCCGGGAGAGTCGAGCCAGCATTGAATGCGCCAATCACCTGAATCCGAAACGAGCCAGATTCGCCGGGTCCGAGCCTCTTTGGTTCGATATATCCCTGCCCCGTCCCAATGAGGAGGCCCTTCGGATCATGTACCTCTGCAACCACCCGGACCTGTTCGAGCGGGGCAGCCCCTTCATTCGTTACGACTCCCTTGACGAAGTAGCGCTGGGACGCGTCCCACTCGTCGAGCTTGCTCACGATTCGAGCCCCGCGTGGTAGGCCCAGGGGCGTGAGCAGTGCCTTCACGTAAGCACTTTCCGGATCGAGGGCCACCGCCACTCTAGCCTCCGTATCTGCTTCGGCAAACTTATGGATCTGAGAGAGAGCAACGGCGTAACGCGCGTGAACCACCGCATCCTGAGCTACGTCCTCATACTCCAACGCACTCGCGAGATACGCGGAGGCTGTCGAAAAATCGGTGAATCTGGCCGCGCAGTCCGCCAAGACAAGATAGGCGGCAGCGGCGTCCGCGGCGTCGGGCTTGGACGCCAGAGTCTTAACCGCCTCGGCACGTGCCTGATTGGTAGCTCCAGTACCAAGAAGAGCCGCCGCAAGAAGCCGATGCCCGGCTGGCGAATCGGGCGATATGACTAGCACGCGTCTCGCGACATCCTCAGCCTGCTCGAACCGCTGCTGGTCTAGATTCAACTCTGCAAGCTGCACCAGCAAGGCCGGATTGCCAGGGTAGCGGTCGAGCGCGGCATCTAGCGTTGCCTTGGCTCGCGCGTAATCCTTCGCCTTCCGGAGAGAACGTGCAAGGCCTGCTGCCGACTCAGCGGAGACAACCGGCGGGAGTGCTTGCCCTGCCGGAGCCCTCGGATGGCCCCTAACCCAGGCCGCTGCCGGTCGCGCTAGCTCGGCGATGTACTCCGCCGGAATGGCGAAGTTGAGGTTCTCACCGCCGGGCAAGTTCCACGTTGTCATGCCGAGCACGTGACCACTGACATCGAGCAGCGGGCCTCCGCTGCTTCCGTGCGATATCGGCGCAGTGATCTGCAGCCAGCGAAAGTCCGGTATCGCGGACGCCTCCCGAATCGCGCTCACGATTCCGTCGCTGATAGTGTTTTCTAGCCCCTTCGGGTTTCCCATCGCAAATATTCGTTGTCCGGGACGGACGCGACGGGAGTTGGCAAGCGTAAGTGTGGCGGACAGGCCGGGAACGAGCAGGATGGCAATGTCGCGGTCGGGGTCGATAGCCAGGAGCGTGGCCTTTCGGGTAGTTGTGCCTCGCGATGCGGTCAGCTCCTCGCAAGGTGAAGCTACATGAGCGTTGGTCGCGACCAAGCCAGGAGATTCGACTCCGAATCCACTGCCGAACCACCCCTCCGTTTTGTTTCGGCACTCGATAAGAACCAAGGCCTTTGCCGTGCGAGCAGCGATCTCCTCGCCCGATAGAACACTTGGCGCAGACTTTACCTCCTGGGAGGTAAGCAGCCCGGCCATGAGGATGAGAGGACCGACTTCGAGGCCCATGGAATGCCCGCAGTGAATCCTAACGCTACTTGGGTCAGAGGGAAGAGGGAAGGGGGGCTTGCGCCCCCCGTAAACAATCAGTTTCTTGGTTTCGACGTTGGTCGGGATTCGCATTGCCGGGTTAGCGCCGAATTTCGGTCTTGGTCGCCTCGTTTCGGTGTGTAAGCGCCCTCCCGGAGGCAAAAGAAAATGCCTGTTTTCATGCGTTGAGGCGCATCGAGCGGCGTCGAGATTTCATGTGGCACTTAGAAGGCCGTTGCTCTATCCGGGCTGAGCTACGGGCAGACACGTTCATTATCGGCTAGGGCCGGCACGAGTCGGCCAGGTCGAGAAGGGCCTACCTAGCGGGGAGTCGGAAGCTCGGCCTTGCCGGTGCCAGGGTCGTAGACGCTGCCGGCGGGAAGGACCTGCATCTGCATGCCGGTGGCACCGAGCGCCGGGGCGCCAGGGGCCGTGACCGACGCGTTCCGCGCGTCGAAGACCACGGCGACACTCTCACCGAGAACCCTCCAGCGGCCGTCGGGTCCGACCTCGAGCGCCGTGGACTCGTCGATTCCGACGCCGACCCGCTCCGGATGCTCGAGCACGGCGCTGATCAGGCGGTTCAGGCGTCGTCGGCGCACGAAGTGCTGATCGACGATTGCGCCGGGCAGCAGGTTGAATCCGGGAATCGTCACGATGTTGCCCCGCGCGATGGTCAGGAAGGACGTCGACTGGTCGTCCAGAGTCTTGGTGGGGCGGCTGCCGCCGGGGTGTTTCTCGTCGCCGGTGATCATCGGCGTGGACATCACGGCCGCGCCCGCGGACGTGCCGCCGATGACGGCGCCCGCCTGATACCGCTCGTGAATCGCGCGCTCGACGGGCGTGCCCGCGAGAGCCGCCGTCAGCTTCGACTGATCGCCGCCGCCGAACCAGATTCCGGTCGCCCCATCCAGCCGCCGAGCCGCCGCCTCCGTCGCGCCGGCCCGGTCGAGCACGATGCGCTCGGCCTTCGCGCCGAGCTTCTGCAGTTCCTCGACCATCTCGATTCCGGCGTCCGGGTCGGAGCTTGCCATGGGGAAATCGACGATGCGCGCCTTGCCTGCTCCGCCCGCAAGCTCGACGAACCGGCGAATCACCTCGTCGGGGATCTCGCCGCCGCCCACGATGAGCAGGTGTCCGGCCGCTGCCGGGGGGGAAGGCGGAGTGCCGGGGCCGGGCAGGACGCGGCCGGGCCGCGCTCCGGGCGCCTTTCCGTTCTCCCAGACCGCCACACCGTTGACGAACACCGTCTGGATGCCCTGCGAGAGCTCCTGCGGCTTCGTGTAGGTCGAGCGGTCGATCACCGTCCTGGGGTCGAAGAGGACGAGATCCGCCTTCATGCCGGGGCGGATCTCTCCCCGGTCGGAAAGCTTGAGCCGCGTTGCCGGCATCGAGGTCATCTTGCGAATCGCCTCGGGCAGCGTCAGCCAGTGCTTCTCGCGCACGTAGACGCCGAGAACCCTGGGAAACGTGCCGGCACCCCGCGGGTGCGCCGCGTCGATTCCGCCGTCGCTCGCGACCATGACCCAGGGCTGCGTGTAGAAGACCTTCACGTCCCCTTCCGACATCGTATGGCCGATGATGTCCGGGTCTTCCTCCCGCGCGATGCGGATGAAGAGCTCGACCGGCGTGATGCCCTGGTCCGCCGCGATCTCTTCGAGGGTGCGTCCCACGTACTCCGGATGCTTTTCCGATCCGGTGATCGTGATTCGGGAGGCTCCGCCAGCGCCGGAGAGCGCCTCCCGGACGCTCTCGGGATCGTCGTACTTCTTGTTCGGGACCAGAACCTTCAGGTCGGCATGCCACGCCTCGTACGGATAGCAGTCCGCCGTGACGTCGAGCCCGCCCTTGCGTGCGCCGTCGAAGAGGGCGACGGCCTCGGGCGCCTTGCCCCACATGCCGACGACCCCCATCTTGATGTGGGAAATCTGCACCGGAAGGCCTCCCTTCCGGCCGATCTCGATGGCCTCGGCGAAGGCCTCCATGCCCTTGTCGGCCTCATCGCGCGTGTGCGTCATGTAGAACCCGCCGGCGCGGGCGGCGGCCTTCGACATCTCGATCAACTCGCGCGTGTCGCTGTAACTTCCGACCTCGTACTCGAGGCCCGAGGAAAGTCCGGCGGCACCCTCGCGCATTCCCCGATCCACCAGGGCCGCCATCTTCGCGATCTCCTCGTCGGTCGCTACACGCTTGTAGTCCTGGCCCATGACGAGCTCCCGGATCGTGGCGTGGCCGACCATGGTCATGACGTTGACGGCGGGCGGCGCTGCCCGGAGCTTCGCGAGGTATTCGCCGATCGGCCACGGGGATTCCCCGTCCGGGCCCTGGACGACGGTCGTGATCCCCTGCGAAACCTGTGTCTCGGCGAGCGGCCGGGAGAAGAGAGTCTCGCTCGAGTGATTATGGATGTCGATGAATCCGGGCGCGAGCACGAGGCCATGCCCATCCACCACGCGCTCGCCCGACTTCGGACGGAAGGTTCCGATGGCGGTGATCGTGTCTCCCTCGACCCGCACGCTCGCTGCCGTGAGAGGTTTTCCCGTACCGTCGGCCACACGCGCCCCGACGACGACGAACGAGACTGCGCGCGCGGGTGGGGCCCAGGCGAGAAACGCGGCCGCGAGCACGACCATGGCCCGGGCGATGCGATCTTTCACGGCTTCTTCCTCCCGGCGACGGCGTCGCTGCGATCGAGGTCCACGAGGACGGCGCGCACTTCGGCGATGTCCTTCCGATACCGCGACGGGGGAGCCGTGTTGGCAAATCGCGTCAGAGCCTGGCGGGCCAGGGCCAGGTCCCCCTGATTGCCGGCCAGCCTGCCGAGGTTGTAGAGGGCCTCGAACTGCTCGGGATCGACCTCGACGCATCGCTTCCAGGCCTCGATCGCCTTGCCGGGCTCGCCGAGGCGCGAGTACACGACCCCGAGGGCGTTCAAGCTTCGCGGGCTGCGGCGAGAGATCGAGAGCGCGGTCTCGAGGCTCTGCCGGGCCTCCTCGAGCCGGCCGAGCTGGAGCAGCGCCAGGCCGGCATTCTGAAAAGACTGCGCGTTTCGCGGCTGGATCGCGCGCGCGCGGTCGAAGGCGGCGAGGCCCTCGGCCGGCCGGCCGGCGTCGGTGAGGGCGATCCCGAGGGCGTTCAAGGTCTCCAGATCGTCGCTCTCGCGGTACTTCTCCAGAATCCTCACGGCCTCGCCGGCGCGTCCGGTCTCCGCGAGCAGCAGAGCCCGCTTGCGGTCGAGGCCTTCGTCGGAGACCCCCTGCTTCGCCGCCTGTTCGTAGACGGCGAGCGCGCCCGGAAGATCCCCCGTGTACTGCTTCAGGAAGGCGAGCTGCAGGTAGCCCATCATCATCTTCGGGTTCTGTGCCACGAGATTGCGCGCGATCCCGATTGCCTCGGCGAAGCGCTCCTCTTCGTAGAGCTCCACGACCCGGTGGAGCTGCTGGTCCACGGCGATGAGATTCTTCGGATCGTCGGCCGGGCCGTAGGTGCGCCTGGCTTGCGCGCTCCCGGACAGATAGCCGAGGCTGCGCAGCTTCTCCGCCTCCTCCGAGGTGACCGTTTCCCGCGACGTGGATCCGTCAGGCAGCGCCTCGAGCCTGGTCTTGAGGCGCCGCAGGCCTTCGGACGGAGTCCCCGCCAGGTTGTGCCGTTCGGCGGGATCGGCCGAGAGGTCGTACAGCTCCGGGATCGGAAGGTCGATGTACTTCTCCCGGCCGCCGAGAAATCCTCGCAGGGGCGCCCATCCGCGGGTGAAGGTCGAAGAGAGCGACTCGAAGTAGCTGTCTTGGGCGGCGCCGGAAGAGAGCAGGGAACGGCCGGGGAGACGGCGGGCAGTGCGGTCCCCGGCGGCGTCCAGGAGTGTCGGGGCCAGATCCACATGCCGAGCGGCAGCCGTGTCGCGCCCTGCGGCGAGAAGGTCCGGGCACCAGAGCAGCAGCGGAACGTGGAGTGTGGCCTCGTAGGCGAAGAGGCCGTGGGTCTGCTCCCCATGGTCGCCCCGTGCCTCGCCGTGATCCGCCGTCACGGCGAGAAACGGCGCGGGTTTTCCGGCGCGAACCGCCTCGAGCAGAGGCGCGAGCGCCGAGTCGGTGTAGGCGACCTCGCCGAGGTAGGGATCCGCGGCAAAGCGCTGCCGCCACGGCTCGGGAGGGTCATAGGGTGCGTGCGGATCGTAGAGATGAACCCAGAGGAATCGCGGCTTTCCCGCCGCCGCGTGGTACCACTCGAGCGCCCTCGCCACGACCTCCGACGCCCGAGCCTGCTGGATCTCGAAGTCCTGAGGTTGATCCACCTGCTTGTACATCTCCTCGTAGACGTCAAAGCCCGGTGCGAGGCCGTAGCGCGAGTCGAGGGGGAAGGCGCCGACGAACGCGCCCGTCGCGTAGCCGCGCGCCTGAAGCATCGCCGCGACCGTCTCGATCTTCGGCGAGAGCCGGAAGCCCGCGTTGTCGCGCACGCCATGCTGGTAGGGGTAGAGCCCCGTCAGGATGTTGACGTGCGACGGCAGTGTCAGAACGTTGTGCGCGTGGGCGAAGGTGTAGACGCGTCCCCCGGCGGCAAGCCGATCGAGATTCGGCGAAGTGCCGCGAGGATTTCCGTCGAATCCCAGCGCGTCGTAGCGAAGCGTGTCGATTGTGACGAGGACGAGGTCGCGCGGCTCGCGGGCGACGGCGGGAGCCGAGCGCGCTTCGGAGTGGTCCGCGTTCCGACACGAAATCGAAATTGCCGCCGCGAGGATCGCGGCGAGGCGGGCAGGCCGGCGCATGGCCGCCAGAGTCTACAAAAAGAAGAGGCCCGGCCGGGCTCGCCGGCCGGGCCGGAGGCACGCGAGCGCGATTTAGAACGCGATCCGGGCTCCGAAGCGCCAGATGCGAGGGTTCTGCGTTTCGAAAATCTGATTGAACTCGTCGTTCGGGCTGAAGTTGCCCGTGTTGACGTTGAAGTCTCCGACGCGCGCGACCCGTTGGAGAACGGTCCCGTTGTTCAGGACGTTGAAGCATTCTCCCGAGAGGGTCAGGTTGACACCCGAGATGTTGAACGTCTTCTCGAGCCTCATGTCGAACTCGTAGACGTCGTCCAGTCGGTACTGGGCGATCGTACCCACGAGATTCGTGATGCGGCTGCCGTTCCATTCCCGCTGGCTCGACCGGACGTAGTAGGAGGCCGGATAGCCCTCGCGTCCGAAAAGGTTGGCCGCGAACGCGATGCCCCACGGGAACTGGTAGAGACCCGAGACGTTGAACTGCCAGCGCGCGTTGATCCAGAGATAGGACTTCGAGGAATACCCGACGACGTCGCCGCCGTCCTGGTTCTGGCCGCCGAGGTTCCATCGGTTGTTGGGATCGAGGATCGCCTCGGGCGGAATCTGCTGCTTCCCGTCGTTCCAGCCAAAGCTCGCCCGCATCATCCAGTTGTTCGATAATCGTTTCGTCGCGGCGAAGTCGATTCCGTTGAAGGTCTGCGTCGCTCCTGGTCGGTTCAGAAACGTCGTTCCCGTGGGATTGTCCTCGAGGTTCAAGAAGTAGAAGGGCACGTCGTAGTTGAGCGTGAAGCCATTCGCCGCGGTGGCGGTGCCGACGGCCGTGCCGGCGAGATCCCAGGTGTCCGGCCCGGCGCCGATCGGAAGTCGGTACTGCATGTCCTTGACCTTGCGGTAGGTGTACGTGGCCGAGACGGCGAAGTCGTTGGTCAGCTGGTGGTCGATCCCAAACGTGAATTCGTTGGTGATCGGAGACCTGAAGTCCGACGCGACCTGATTGGGAGGGTTTGGCGCGGTGCTCGGGTCGACGTTGTAATAGCTGTAGACACCGGAGGCCAGATCCACCTCGTCCTTCTGGACCATGTGGTCGCCATTGGTGTCGTTCCAGTAGTAGTAGAAGCCGCTCGTAATCGGCAGGCCGTTCATCTGGTAGGTCACGAAGCCGAGCTGATCCGTGTACATCGCGTAGGAGGCGCGCGCCAGCGTCTTCTTCTCCTTCCCGATCGCATAGGTGGCCGAGACGCGCGGCTGCCAGTTGCTGTAGGTGAAGGGCCAGCCCTCATTTCCGTTGAACACCACCGCCGGAAGCAGATCCGGAAACATCGGGTTCGCGGCGGCAGTCGAAGGGAGATTCCTGCCGCGCTGGTAGTCGTAACGGACACCTGCGTTGATGGTCAGGTTGCCGGTGGTCAGAGTGTCTCCGAGAGTGCCGGTGTAGTACTCCGTCTTGTAGATCGCATCGACGCCGCGCGTGATCCCAGCCAGCGCGTAGGTCGAAAACTGGGAACCGAAGACCTGGTCGCCCGGCCAGCCCGAGGCGGAGTCGTTGATCTGGCGCCGGTAGTTGAAGCTCGCCTTGAGCTCGTGGTTGACCGTTCCGGTGTTGAAGAACTTCGAGGCATTGATGTTGCCCTGGTACTGGGGATTGCGAGTAATGAAGAAGTAATAGCTGTTGTGATACAGGCCGTCGTAGTAGTCCATCTGCACATCGCCGCCCTCAGGCCGAAGGTCATAGAGTGGCCGCTGGTAGGTGAGAAGTGCGTTCATGACGAGGTCGGCCGAGAAGACGTTGTTGTCCTCGAGCTTGTAGAAGTAGCTCGGACTCAGAAGCGTCTGGAGCGTCTCCTGCGTGTAGAACTCGGGGGTTCCGGGGTAGATGCCGGACTCGTTGCGGCTGCTGTACTGGTAGTAGAAGGACAGGGCGTTGCTACTCGCCAGCTGCGCGTTGATCTTCGCGGCCCAGGGCTGCAGCTCGACGTCCGCAACGACCGGCTGGCCCTCGGGGTTCAGCCCGACCCCGAGCTGGCTGATGTCCTGGCGCGAGCCCGCGCCCCAGATCCAGAGCTTGTCCTTGATGATCGGGAAGCCGACTTCCGCCCCGTACTCGCGGACGAAGCGCGTCTGGTTCGTCTGGAAGCCCTGGTCGATCGCCTCCTGGGGCGTGTTGTTCGACTGAAACCGATCGGAGACGTAGAGCCATCGTGCGGAGCCTTTGATCTCGTTGGTGCCGCGCTTGGTCACGACGTTGATGGTCGTTCCGGGGGTCTGCAGGTCGAGCAGCGACCCGCCCGTAGCGATCTCGACCTGGTCGAAAGTCCCGAAGTCGAAATAGAGGTTCGTCCCGCCGTTCTGGCGGGCCTGGCCGCTGTTGAAGGCGCCGTACGAGTTGTCGGTCGTGGTGGCACCATCGACCAGGTAGGTCACGTTGCCGGTCCCCTTGGTCGCGAAGGCCGGTCCCCCGATCTCGGCGTTGGCGCTGCCGGCGACGTTGACGGTGTCGAGCTGGATCCCGGGCACCTGCTGCATCAGGGAAAAGATGTCGCGGGAGGTGGGGATGTTCGTCATCTCTTCCGACGAGAACGTGGCGCCGGTCTGAACCTTGCGGGTGTCGATCAGCGGCGTCGCGCTCGTGACGGTGACCTTCTCCTGCACGTTGGCGAGCTTCAAGGGCGCCTCGACCTCGGTGTTCCTGCCGAGCGTGACGACCACGTTCTCCTGCTCGAAGACCGAGAATCCGGGCATCTCGACGGTGAGCTTGTAGCGGCCGGGGGGGACGCGCAGAAGGCGGAAGAAGCCGTTGGTGTCGCTGACCGTCTTGACGGGGGCGACGCTGCCGGTGAGCATCGCGGTGGCGCCGGGGATACCTTTGCCCTGATCATCCAGCACGCGCCCGTAGACGTTGCCCGTGTTCTCCTGGGCCAGGGCGAAGAAGCCAAGCCCGGCAAGCGCGACGAACCAGATCAAGCATCTTGCCAGGGGGGATCTCCACATGGCGGACCTCCTCAAAAGAATCGACTTGAGGAACGGCGGCTTCGGTCTTGAGGCCTCCTTGGAAGTTGTTGCGCGTATCGTAACCCTGCTCCTCGCGATTCAGGCAAGAGAAAGTTCGTCTTCTTGTACGTTCTTGTACGCAGGTTGTCCAGTTTTCCGAACCCGCGAGGGGAGAAGCCGGGCGCGCTGGACTATGATCTCCGAACGTCAGGACTAAAAGAATGAGACCCGCTCCGCCGGCTCTGGACGAGACGGCAAGACTCGAGGCGCTCGAGCGCTACGAAATTTTGGACACCGCTCCCGAGCGGGAGTTTGACGACATCACGCGGCTCGCGGCCAGGGTCTGCGACGCTCCAATGGCGCAGATTTCCCTCGTCGACCGGGACCGCCAATGGTTCAAGGCACGCGTGGGAGTCTCGGAAGCCGAGACGCCCCGGGACGTTTCCTTCTGCGCGCACGCGATTCTGGGCTCCGACGTGATGGTCGTTCCCGACGCCGCGGCCGACGAGCGGTTTGCCGACAACCCGCTGGTGGCGGGGGAGACGGGCATTCGCTTCTATGCCGGTGCGCCCCTCGTCACCACCGAAGGTCAGGCGATCGGGACGATCTGCGTCATGGACAAACGGCCTCGCCGCCTCGACCCCGAACAGCTCGAGGCCCTGCGGGCGCTGGCCCGCCAGGTGGTGGCGCAGATGGAGCTGCGCCGGCGCATGCTCCAGGAGAGCGAGGCTTCGCGGACCGCCCTGCAGGAGAAAGAGGCACGGCTCGATCTGGTCGCCTCCCAGATGCCCGCGGTCCTCTGGTCGACCGATCCGGACCTCGTCATCACATCGTCGCGCGGCGCGGCACTCGACGTGCAGAACCGTCCGCCGGACAAGCTCGTCGGCGTTTCGCTGTCCGAGTTTTTCCACACGCGCGACCCGGAGTTTCCGGCCCTGCTCGCGCACCGCAAGGCCCTTCTCGGTGAGGACGTGACCTTCGAGCTCGACTGGCAGGGGCGAAGCTTTCTCGCTCACGCTCAGCCGCTGCGAAACCCGGACCGGACGATCCGCGGCGTCATCGGCGTCGCCCTTGACGTGACGGCGGAACGCCAAGCCCGCCGGGAGCTTTCCGAGTCGGTCTCGCTTCTGAAGGCGACGCTGGACGCAACCGCCGATGGAATCCTCGTCGTCGACGGCGAGGGCAGGGTGATCTCCGCCAACCGCCGCTTCTACGAGATGTGGCGGGTCCCCGATGCCATCGCCGCCTCCGAGGATCCCCACGGCCTGCTCGCCCACGTGGCCGAGCAACTGAAGGATTACTCCGGGTTCCTGAAGAAGGTCATCGGGGTCTCGGCCACGCGGGACGCCGAGCCACCGGCGCTCTTGGAGCTCAAGAGCGGAAGGATCTTCGAGCGCACCTCGCGCCCGCAGCGCGTGGGAGACGAGACGCTCGGCCGCGTCTGGAGTTTTCGCGATGTGACCGACCAGAGCCAGATCGAGGTCGAGCTGGAAGAGTCTTTAGCACTTCTACGGGCGACCCTGGACGCGACCGCCGACGGCGTCCTCGTCGTCGACCGCGACGGCAAGGTGGTCAGCTCCAACCGCCGCTTTTACGAGATGTGGCGCATTCCGGAGGCGGTCGTCCAGTCCCGGGACGACAACCAGTTGCTTGCCTTCGTTCTGGATCAGTTGAAGGATCCCGACCGGTTCTTGAAAAAGGTGCGAGAGCTCTACAGCCAGGCGGAATCGCAGAGCTACGACTGGCTCGAGTTCAAGGATGGCCGAGTCTTCGAGCGCTACTCGGCGCCTCACCGGGTTGCCGATAAGACCGTCGGGCGCGTCTGGAGCTTTCGGGACGTCTCGGACCGCTCGCGGATGGAAGAGATCCTGCGGCGCCACACGAGCACCCTCGTGCATCTTTTCGACGGGGTGATCGTCATGGATCTGACGGGCAAGGTGCTCGACTGCAACCCGGGCGCGGAGCGCATGTTCGGCTACGCGAAGGAGGAGACTCTCGGACGCCTCTGTCCGATCCTCGAAGATCCGCGCGGCCAGACCCGCGCGGCCGCCATGCTCTCCGAGGTCCGGCTCAAGGGTCGCTGGTCGGGAGAGCTGGCTTTTCGGCGCAAGGACGGCACGGAGGGTGCCTGCGAGAGCGTGATGGTGCCGCTCTCCGACGACTTCGGGCGAGCGATCGCGGTCGTGCAGATCAACCGTGACGTTACGGAGCTGCGCCGGCTGCAGGAGGCGTCGGCAAAGAGTCGTTAGGAGCCGCCCGCCTTCGCCCGGCTCGCCAGGAACGCCTTCTGCTTCCGGATCGCCTCGGCACGGATGGCGGCGAACTCGGGAGCGGTGCGGATGCCTTCGAAAAGGGGATCGCTGTCCATGGCGGGAGAGGTGATGAAATTGCCTTCCACGGCCTGACGCAGCAGCCTCAGGGCGCCTTCTCGGTAGCCCGCGGCCGCCAGATAGCCGGCGATGAAATACTTTGGTTCCGGGTCGCGGCGCGCGCTGAACTCGGACTCGATCCGCGCCGCCGCTTGATCTCGCTCCGAGCGCGGGCCGGATCCGAACAGGATTGCCGCATCTCGTGAGTCCGTCTCTCGAAGAATCGGCACGACTTCCTGCGCTTTTCCTTCCCGTAACAGCACGCCGACTTCCCGGCTTCGAGCCCATTTGGAGCCTGCATCGAGCCGAATGAAATCTCGCGCCCGGTCGTACCGGGAGAGCATGGCGAATGTCGCAAAACAGGACCGGAAGTCGCGGTTGTGGGGGTCGGCGGCCACGGCGGCGTCGCATTCCCGCGCGGACTCCTCGAGCAGGCCCGCGTAGCGCAGCACGTAGCTCATCGTGAAGTGCGCGTCGGCGCTCCCGGGACGGCGATGAAGCGTGTCGAGCATCTTCCGGTACGCGGCTTCGAGGTCTCCAGCCTCGACCTGATCGATGACGAGGTTGTCGACGGCGCCGGTGAGATCCGGGTCGAGTTCGATGGCGCGCTCGAAGGCCGCCCGGGAGCTCTGGAGCGCGGCCTTGCCGCCGTCGGCGTAGCTGCCGTCGTAGTAGTAGCGCTTGCCGAGCTCGTTCCAGGCCGGCGCGTAGCTCGGATCGAGACCCACGGACCGCTCGAGCATCGGAATCGCCTGCTTGTTGGGGGCGGGATCCCGCCCGATGGCCGTGGCGCGCAGGTAGAGGTCATAGGCCTCGGGGCTCTTCGGGCGAGTCGTGGCGTTGCCGGCGTCCGCACCGGCACCGAGCAGAGGAAGAAGCCCCTGCCGGAGCCGCGCGGAGATCTGTTCCCGAAGCCCGATCAAGTCTCCGGCTTCGGCACCGGAAGCGTCCCGCCAGACGAGGCGATTGCCCTCCGTGTCCACGACCTCGATCGTGACCTGGAGTCTGTCCCGTTCCTTCAGAAAGTGTCCGGTCAGGACGTCGGCGACCTGCAGCTCCCGGCCAGCCGACTGGGGGTCGACGTCCCCCTTCGCATACTTGCGTGTGGTGGCAAAGGGCCGGATCGCGAGTGTCGGGGCGTAGGAAAGAGTCGTTGCGACTTCGTCCGGAAGGGCGAGGCTCAGGTAATCGAGCGAGGGATCGCCGCTCAAGTTCTGGAAGGGGAGGATGGCGAGCGTGACCTGGCCGCGGGCCGCCGGCGATCGCGTCGAGCGCCGGGCAATCCACCAGCCGATCCCCACGGCGAGGACGACGAGAGGCAGTCCGATGAGAATCGCCCGCTTCGGACGCGCGCGGGGTACCATGGGCTCGACGCTCCGGCTCGCTGGGCCAGAACCGGAATCGCGCCTCAACCGTTTCAACTCCGTCTTGACCTCGGCCGCGCTCTGGTAGCGCAACTCCCGGTCCTTTTCGAGCGCCGTGTCCAGGATGCGATCGAGCCCCGCCGGCAGGTCGGGATTGAGGCGCGCCGGGGGCGCCGGCGCGCGATGGAAGATCGCGTCGAAGATGACGGCGGTGGTGTTTCCGGAGAAGGGCTGCCGGCCCGTGGCCATCTCGTAGAGGACGGCACCGAAGGAGAAGATGTCGGTCCGCGCGTCGAGCGGGTCTCCCCGCGCCTGCTCGGGGGACATGTAGGCCACCGTGCCGAGCGTCGTGCCGGGGCTCGTGAGGTGCTCTTGGGCGGCCGCCGTCTGCAACGCGGAGGCGCCCGCGGACGCGGGAGCGGCCTTTTCCGCGGTCTTCGCGAGGCCGAAGTCGAGCAGCTTTGCCTCGCCCCTGCGGGTGACGAAGATGTTCGCCGGCTTGATATCCCGATGCACGATGCCCCGCGCGTGCGCCGCCTCCAGCGCATCGGCGATCTGAATGCCGAGGTCGATGAGGACATCGACCTTCAGAGGGCCCGCCGCCAGCCGGTCGCGCAGCGTCTCGCCCTCGAGCAGCTCCATGGCGAGAAAAGGCCGGCCCTCGTGCTCGTCGACGTCGAAAATGGTGCAGATGTTCGGGTGCTGGAGCGAGGAGGCGGCTCGCGCCTCGCGTTTCAGGCGCTCGAGCGCCAGCGGATCGAGGGCGGCATCCTCGGGAAGGAACTTCAGGGCGACGCGCCGGCCGAGCCTGACGTCCTCGGCCTCGTAGATGACGCCCATCCCTCCGCCACCGACCTTGCCAAGAACGCGGTAATGGGAAACGGTCTGGCCGATCATTTCAGGCTCGGAGATCCTCGCGCGCGATTGTATCCGGCACGCTTCGCCGGACTGCTAGGCTTCAGCCACATGAGAGCACGCATCTTCGGCGTTCTCCTGGCGGCAAGCGCCCTGGCATCGGTCCTTCAGGCCCAACCGTCGCCCGCGCAGGCCGCGACTCCCGGAGTGTCCGCGTCGGCCGGCGCATCGGCCTCCTACACCCTGGCGCCGGAGAGGCGCGAGAGGGCGATCGCCTACGCGCGCGCCCGCTATGGCCTCCACTTCGTCTCGTTTTCCTGGAGCGTTCTCGTCCTCGTCGCGATCATCCGGTGGCGCCTGGCCCCGCGGTTTCGCGATCGGGCCGAGAGGCTCTCCCGACGCAGTTTCTGGCAGGCGGCGGTCTTCGTGCCGATGCTCTTGACGACCCAGTCGGCGCTCGAGCTGCCAACGGCCGCCTATGGCCACCGCCTTGCCCTGCTCTACGAGCTGTCGATTCAGGGTTGGGGATCCTGGCTGTGGGACCAGGCCAAGGGGCTGCTCGTCGGCCTCGTCGTCGCGGTTCCCCTCGTCTGGCTCCTCTACGCCATCCTGCGCAAGAGCCCGCGCCGCTGGTGGCTGTGGTTCTGGCTCGCGCTGTTGCCAATCGTGATCGTCCTGACCTTCGTCGCGCCGGTCTTGATCGATCCGCTCTTCTTCAAGTTCGAGCCGCTTGCCCCGAAGAACCCCGAGCTCGCCCGGAAAATCGAGGAGGTGACGATCCGGGCCGGACAGCGGATCCCGCAGGAGAAGATGTTCGAGATGAACGCCAGCGAGAAGTCCAAGGCGATCAACGCGTACGTGACGGGCCTCGGGGCTTCCAAGCGCGTGGTGGTCTGGGACACGACCCTCCGCAAGGCGACGGTCCCGCAGACGCTCTTCGTCTTCGGTCACGAGATGGGGCACTATGTTCTGAGGCACATCCCAAAAACCATCGCCTTCCTCTGGGCGCTCCTCTTCGTGCTGCTGGCGCTGGCCGCGGCGACCGTGTCGAGGCTGCTCGGCCGGCCCGGAGGACGCTGGGGAATCCGCGATGCGGCGGACTGGGCGTCGCTGCCGGTCCTGCTGCTCATCTTGGCCGTCGCGGGAGAGATCGCACAGCCTGTCGTGGCGGGCTTTACGCGTTTTCAGGAGCACCAGGCCGACATCTTCGGCCTCGAGGCGATTCATGGGATCGTGCGGGACTCCCCGCAGGCCGCGGCGCAAGCCTTCCAGCAGATGGGGGAGACCAATCTGGCCGATCCGGATCCCCCGGCCTTCATCCGTTTCTGGCTCTACGATCACCCGCCGCTCGCCGAGCGCCTTCGCTTTGCGGCCGAATACGATCCGTGGGGGAAGGGAGAGGCGCCGCGGTTTCTGCGCTGATGAGGCGGGGCGTCTTCCGGCTGTCTAGCGCTTGCGCACCAGCATCAATCCGTCGCGTACGGTCAGAAGGACTTTCTCGACGCGAGGGTCGCGGCAGACTCTCTCGTTGAAGTCCACGATGGCCCGGTCGCTCGCCGCGCGCGGCTTCAGGACCTTGCCGCTCCACAAAACGTTGTCGGCTGCGAGGAGGCCGCCGGACGGCATCAGCGGAAGAACCGCCTCGTAATAATTGGGGTAGTTCTCCTTGTCGGCGTCCAGGAACACGAACTCGATCGGAGGCGCAAGCGTTCGGATCGTCTCGAGTGCGGGTCCCATCCGAATCGTGATCTTTCGGCCGTGCGGGCTTCGGGAGAAATAGCGCCGCGCCACGGCCTCGGCCTTTGGATCGACGTCGCAGGTCGTCAGCATGCCGTCTTCCGGCAGCCCTTCTGCGATCATGAGGCCCGAATACCCGGTGAACATTCCGATCTCGAGCGCTCGGCGGGCACCCGAAAGGCGCACGAGCATCTTCAGAAACGTCCCTTCGACGAGACCCACCTGCATCTGCGGCTCCGCCATTGTGCGGAGCGTTTCCTCTCGCAGCTCCTCGAAGAGCGGATCGGCCGGCTCCGTGTGGGCCTCGGCGTATCGCTCGATCTCCTCCGGAACGAAACGGATCATGCGTCGCCGAAAGAGCAACGCCGTTCAGTTCACGGAGCAGGCCCCCGGGCCCCGCGGGTCGCCGCAGGACCCGCACCCGGCAGGCGTCTCGGCCTTGCGACCGGCGGCCGATTCCGAGGAGCCGACGGCGAAAACCGAGAGAAGCTTCGAGACGCTCGGGCTCTCGCAGAAGGGGCAGGCAGGCCGCGCCTTCCCGAAAACGACGTGCTCGAATCGGCGGCCGCAGGCTCGGCAGGCGTACTCGTAGAGCGGCATGGCCCCCTGAGCATACCCGCTCCTGAAGTAGAATTCGCGCCCGGAATCGGAAGGAGGGCTCCATGGGGCGCAAAGGAATCATCACATCGCTTTCGGTCTGCCTGGTTCTGTTCGGAGCGGCGGCTGCGGTCGCAGAAAAGACCAAGCCCGTCGAGACGTTCTCGGCCAGTGCGGTGAGCCTCGGAACCGGAGCAAGCGGAACGATCACCTTCACGATCAATCGCTGGTCGACCGACGAAGAGCGCGACAAGCTCCTGACGACGCTTCAGGAGTTCGGAACGGACAAGCTGCTGGACGCGCTCCAGAAGATTCGGCCCCCGGTCGGCTACATGCGACGGGCGAGGACAACGAGCTGGAGTCTCTACTACGCGCGCAACAATGCGATGCCCGACGGGAGCCGCCGCGTGGTTCTGGCGACCAACCGCAAAGTCGCCTTCTCCGAGGCGGCCAACAACACGCGCTCGATGCAGTACCAGTTCACCTTGATCGAGATTCACATCGACAAGGACGGCAAGGGACAAGGCAAGCTGGTGCCCGCTGGCCGTGTGACCTGGGACAAGGACAAGAAAGAGATCGTGGTCGAGAACTACGGCAATCTTCCGGTCGATCTGATCAACGTGATCGCCAAGACGCCGTAGCCGCCCGGGCTACTTGCGTTCTTTGAGGTTCTCGGGGAAGAGTTCCGCTTCCGGAAGCGTGGCCCCGCTACCGACCGACAGGGGCTCGACGCCCCCGAAACCGCGGCCCCAGTGGACGGAACCGCCCCCGGTCTTGGAGAATCCGGACCCGTAGCCTCGGTACCCGTGCTTGCGGGGCTTGCGTGCGGTACGCGCAGCTTTCGGCTGCGAAGCCGGTGTTTTCTTCTTTTCCGCCATGGTGACCTCCCTCTCAAGCTTACGGAGTGCTCTGCACCTTTGTTGCAAGCCTTCCAAGCTTTCAGAGAGGGAAATTATTCATGCCAATGCGGCGCGCCGCATGATGCGGGTACACCGGACCGGCCGGACGCCTCTAACCGTCGAAAAGCGGGTTTCCGCTCATAGCCCCGCGGGACGAAGTCCCCAGGAGGCGCACGAGCGTCGGGACGACGTCGAAGGCCGACCGGACGCCGCGGTCCCCCGGAGGAATGCCCGGCGCCGCGACGTAAGCCATTCCGTGGCTCCCCGTGTGCCCGCCGGTGCGACGCAGCGGGAGCGGCCCGATGAGGCCCAGACGCGGATGCTCCAGGGCGGCGATGATGCCGTGCCAGTTGACGAGCAGGTCGGCTTCCGATCCGCCCAGGCCGAGGGGATTCGACGTCGCGGCGCGCTCGAAGCCTTCGACGACCGGCTCGCCTGTGCGGGGATTCCGGCACTCGCGCAGCAACGTCTCGAGCGACTGGCAGGTCTCCTCGTAGGCGGAGACCGGAACACGGCCGTCGCGCTCCCGGCCCTCGAGATTGATACGGATGCGTCCGTCGTAGAACGAGGGCAGCGCGAAGGCGGGCATCCGGGACCAGTACGGCTGGTAGCGCGCGGCCGGCTGCCAGGAGAGCTCCTGCCGGATCGTCCCGTCCCGGCGCGTTCGCGAGCGAGCGAGGGCGAATCGAGCCTTATGCAGGGCCGAGCGTGCCGGGGAGGGGAGGCGCCGCGCGGCGGCGCGCAGTCTCGACGGGAGGGAAGCGCCGCCGTGCCCCGGGGGCATCGGGACCCACGCGAAGCTCGCGGCGGACCAGTCTTCCTCAACGCCCAGGTCGGGCAGAGCGGCCGGCGACGCGGCCCACGCGGGTGGCACGGACAGCAGCGGGTGGCCGAACGCCTGTCGGTAGAGAAGCTCCGACAGGAGGACCATCGATGGGACGTCGGAGTGGTTGGGCCCCATGCCGCCCATCGTGAAGGCGACGATCGCGGCATCGGGAGCAGCCGCGACGAGCTCGCCCACGAAGTGGTCGACGCCGCGATGGACCTCCGTCAGCGCGCTGCCCGCGGGTGCGCCGGAGGGATACGTGTGAAGGGGATGGCTCGGGTCCACACCGTGCCAGAGCCCCTCGACGGCGCCGTGCGCTTCGCCCTCGACGGCGAGAAACAGGTCCCAGTCAGGAAGACGCTCGCTCGCGAGCCAGCGCGCGGCGCGAGCGCGGACCTCGAGAGCGCGCGAGAGCGCTTCGCCCATCGCGCGAGCGCGCTCGGGCGAGGGCCAGGGCAACCCGTACGTCCATGGGGCGGCCGGGTAGGGGCCGAACCGGCGAGCGAGCTCGCTTCCGAGAGCGCTCGGATTCGACGCCGGGAAAGTCCCCGGATCGTGCGCGCCCCAGCCCACGATGCCCCGGGTCGAAGGCGCGCGGCGGAGGTCCACGTAGGGCGTGTCGAAGACGACCACGCGCCGGCCGATGCCTTCCCACCAGGGTGTGAAGCGGGCGCCCTCCTGCCAGGCCGTGTAGGTCGCCGGATCGAATTCCACGGCGGCCCACCGGCGCCCGTCTTCGGGCGAGAGCCCGGACGCGACGTGCTCCCACGCGAGGCCCGTGCGCTGTGCCGGGCCGTGGTCGAGCCGGAACCGGGCGGAGCGCCGGGCGAGCTCCCTGAGGGCCGGCATCTCTCCCTGCGCCATGAGGCGTTCGACGAAGGTGGCTTCCAGGCCGTCGAGGCCGATCGCGAGCACCCTCGGCATCACGCGATCAGTGTACCCTCGGGGAATCGCCCCCCGCCCGATCTCCCGATCCGCTAGCATTTTTGGGGCCCGACACCGAGGAATCCGACACGGAGGATCATGCAGGTCAGCGTCGTCGTTGCGACCTACAACCGCGAACGCCTCCTCGCGGGCGCGCTGGAGGCGCTCGCTCACCAGCGCGTTGCCGGGGACCTCGAGTGGGAGATCGTCGTCGTCGACAACGCGTCGCGGGACGGGACGGCCGATGCCGCTCGGCGCTTCTCGAAGAGCGCGCCGGTTCCCGTGCGCTATGTCTTGGAACACCGACAGGGGGTTTCCGAGGCAAGGAATCGGGGGATACGCGAAGCCCGCGGCGGCATCCTGGCGTTTACCGACGATGACGTGCTTCCGGCGCCCGACTGGATCGCCCAGATCGCGGCGGCTCTGGGCCGCTGGGACGCCCACGGCGTGGGCGGCCGCATCCTTCCGCAGTGGGAGGCGCCGGCGCCCGTTTGGATCACGGAGAGTCGACACCTGCTCAATCGGCTGGCGATCATGGACTCCGAGGAGGGCCGTCTGCTGGCGCTTCCCCTTCCGTCTCGGCCTCAGGTCTGGGGCGCAAACATGGCGTTTCGACGTGAGCTCTTTGAAGCGGTCGGGGATTTCGATCCGCGGCGTGGCGTCGTTGGCGGAAGGCTGTCACGAGGAGAAGAGATCGACTTGATCCGCCGGGCGCTTGAGAAGGGGTTCAGGATCGCCTATGACCCGGCGCTCGTCGTCCTCCACCGGATCGGTCCGGATCGAATGCGAAGGTCGTATTTTCGAAGGCTGATCTTCCAGGACGCGAAGTCCAAGGCGCAGGTCGACCCGCGCTCCTCCGTCCGGACGTTCTTCGGCGCGCCGCTCCGTTGCTATCGCGGGGCGCTCACGGGGCTCGCCCGGTGGATGGGCCTGGTACTGCTCGGCCGAAAGGGGGCCTTCGCTGCGGAGCTCGACTGGCTCGACGCGATCGGGTGTCTGGCCGGCTACTGGAAGGGACTCGCCGGCTCATCTTCCCGGCGGCCGGGCTCGGAGATCGTCGAGCCATAAGCGTCATGGTTCGGGCGGCGATTCGCCTCCAGGAGCACACGACGGCCTAGTCACTTGATCCGAACGATCCGCGGCTTCGGGGCTTCCGGCCGAATCTCCAGATCGTTTTCGGGAGGAGGGGGCACCGCGAAGAAGCGCACGACCAGCACGAGCAGAACCGTCAGGACGGCGATCGTGTAGGCGAGGTTCCGTCCCTGCCAGAGCCCGACGAACCACTCGCGAAACTCGGCCGCGAGGACGTTGGCCTCGCCGCCGTAGAGCTGCAGGTCGTGGATGTACTTCTTGGTCTCCAGCGGGTCGTAGCCGAGGGGGTTTTCGGACGGGGGTCCCGCGGTGAAGAAGATGACGATCGCGCTGCCGAATCCGGCGGCGAGAAGGGCGATGGTGAGCCGCTTGAGGCGCAGGGGCGACATGCCTTGAGGGCTATTGGCGTCAGCCATCGTGAGGCTTTCGCCCGCAGGGCGTCCGACCTCGAGCGTGTTCGGGCAGCCGAATACGAACCAGCCGCACCTCGCTTGCGCCCGGCCCGCCCACGGCGAGGTTTGGTGACGATCGGTTCCAGCGCGTCATCGAGTTTGGAGGTGAGAGATATGCGTCGGGCGTCGGCATGAGTCTACTGCTGTCCAAGAGGCTTCTGCCGACAGTGAATCGATTTGCTGGTCGGGGCGGCCAGGATCGAACTGGCGACCACCTGCTCCCAAAGCAGGTACGCTACCGCTGCGCTACGCCCCGGTTCGTGCGATTATCCCACGCCGAAAACGCGCTTCGACAGGAGAGGACATGCACCGCGAATACGTCGCCTGGGATTCGCCGACGCTCGGTCGCAGGATGGAGTCGCTCTGGTTCGGCCACGCCGGCCGGCCGATGATCTGGTTTCCCACGTCTCAGGGGCGCTTCTACCAGAACGAAGATTTCGGGCTGATCGGGGCCGTGGCCGACTTCATCGAGAACGGCGCGATTCGGATCGTTTGCGTGGACAGCGTCGATTCCGAGAGTTTCTACGCCGCCGGGAAGCCTCCGGCCGAGCGCATTCGGCGTCACGACCAGTACGACCGGTATCTTTCAGAAGAGGTCGTTCCGCTTCTGCGAAACGAGGGAGAGTGGCAGGGGCGTATCGGGACGCTCGGGACCTCCTTCGGCGCCTATCACGCCGCGAACTTCGGTTTCCGCCATCCGGATCTGTGCGACCAGATCGTGGGGTTCTCCGGCAAGTACGACATCCACAACTTTCTCGACGGCTATTGGGATGAGCTCTGCTACTTCCATTGCCCGACGGCCTACGTTCCCAACATGGATGCCGACTGGGTGAGGAGACTGTCCTCGATGGACATCTGTATCGTCACCGGCGAGACCGACAACATCCTGTCGGGAACGACCGACATGCTCCGGATCCTGAACGAGAAGGGCATTCGCAACCGGGGGAGCGTTTGGAAGGCGCCCTACGGCCACGACTGGCTGTGGTGGAAGGAACAGATCCGGCACTATCTGCCTTGACATCAGAACATCATCGTCATTATGCTATGATGTATGCGTACGACCCTGACCCTCGACCCGGACGTGGCCGCGATGGTCGAACGGCTGCAAAGGGAAAGGAACGTCGGACTCAAGGAGTTGGTCAATCGAGCGCTTCGGGAGGCGCTTCCACGCATGGATGAGCCTCCGCGGTCGCGCCGGAAGTTCCACACCGAGGTGGCCGAGCTCGGCCGCTGCCTGATTCCGAGCCTCGACGACGTTTCGGGCGCTCTTGTCGCCGCGGAGGGGGAGCGCTACCGCTGATCCTCGTCGACGCGAACCTTCTCGTCTACGCGCACGTTTCGGGCCTGCCGCAGCACCAGCGTGCGCGGCAATGGCTCGATGAGCGCTTCAACGACGTCCCTCGCGTCGGCCTGCCCTGGCCGTCCCTGCTGGCCTTCGTCCGCCTGGTCGCAAATCCGCGGATCTTCGAGCGACCCGAACGCGTGACCGAGGCCTGGCGGCAGGTCGAGCGCTGGCTGTCGGTGAGCTGCGCGTGGGTCCCGCTGCCGACGCCCGATCACGCCGAGATCCTGGGGCGCCTTCTCGTGGAAACGGGGGAAAAGGCGGAGCTCGTTCCCGACGCGCACCTGGCCGCGCTTGCCATCGAGCATGGACTGACCCTCTGCAGCACCGACGGCGACTTCGCGCGCTTTTCGGAGCTGACCTGGCAGAACCCGCTCGTCTGAGATGCGCTCCGAATCGGGCGAATCGGCGACGGCGGAAGAGAAAAACTCAGCCCTGCCCCGCGCGCGGCCAGAGGCAACCGGAGGAGCCCACCCAGGTCCTGTCCTTGTTGTGGTTGACGCCCATCATCTTGCCCTGCGAAAGGCGCGCGAGGGTCGTCACGGGAAGGGGAGCACCGTCTTTCCAGACGAAGAGGATGCGCACCTCGACCTTGGAGAGGTTGCCGTCGGCCGTCTCGATCGCGGGCGCGTAATCGACCTTCCGCATCATGAGGGTCTGCGCGCGGTGCTCCTCGGCAACCGCGGCGACGTCCGCGGCCGTGACCTCGACCTTCACGCCCGATCCGGCGAAGGAAAAGAGGGGTTTCAACACCCAGTTCTCGAGATCCCGCGGAGGCGCCGGCATCTCCGATAGGAAGAACGCCTCGGGGACCGTCGCATGGCGCAGCTCCGGGAGGCAGTGCTTCGACCAGCGGAAGTACCAGTTCGGATGACCCGCCCAGGTGACGTCCAGGGGTTCGGTCAGGTCGAAGGGCAGGCGCCCGCCCGAGGCGTCGAGCTCGTCGAAGATCAAGCGGTTGTAGATTCGGTGGATGCGGGTGGGCCTGCCGTCTCGGTCGTACCAGAGCTCCCGGCCGCGCTTCTCGATCTGACCGGGATCGATGGCCTTCACTCCCCAGAACTGCTCGGTGAAGGAAAAATCGATCGCGGTCTTCTGGTGCGGCGGGTCGAGATCGAGCAGGACGACATTCTCCGAGCGGTGCCCGGCGAGAATCGTGGCGTCGAGGACCTTCCAGTAACTCAGGGTATCGAGGCCGGAGAGGTACCAATCGAGCCCTTCTCCGCCGGGGCAGAGACGGGCGAGCTCCTCACACTGCACCACCTGGAAGGCGTAGAGCGTCGGAAACGCCTGCAGCTCGATCAGCTTCGGCGCGAGGCGCCCGGCCGCGTTCCGCGTGACCGCAAAATCCGTCACGGCGAAAGTCGGCAGCTCGGGACAGCCGGGGACGTCGAGATGGGCAGGCACGGCGGCTTTCGAACGCTCGAGCGCGTCGGGAGTCGAGAGTTGGCGGAAGATCTCGAAAGACGCCTCCACCATCTCGTCGCGCAATTCCGGCGGCAGAAGCACCGGCGTCTCCGCCAGCCGAAACGGGATCGTCGTGCGGCCCCGTGTCTCGAGAGCCTGGCGGTATGCCCGGTACTTCTCCTCGGTGTACGCCGCGTTGTAGCTCTGACGCAGCGATCGGATCATCGACTCGGTGACGGCGCGGGAATCAGATCAGGAAGCGCCCGTCGGCCATCACCTGCTCGCCGTCGAACCAGATGTCGAAGCGACGCCCGACGACGTCGATGTGGGTCGTGCTGCGCCAGTCGGCGCCCGTATGCTCGGCATACGGATGCCCGAAGGCGAGGTGCAGGGTCGGCAGCTTCTCGTCCTGCAGGATGTTGCCGATAACGTCGTGGATGGCCAGGTTCGTCCCGATCGCGAACTCGCCCACACGATTGGAGTTCTCGTCGGTCGCCGTGTAGGCGAGGAAGTCTTCGACGAGGTCCTGGCGCTCACACTCGACACCGACGATGCGGCTGTTCTCGATGGTGACGGCGAGTGGGTTGGCCTGGAGGTCGCCGTACCGCGCGCAGAGGTATTCGCCCACGACACCGTCGGCCACGTACACGCCGTCGACCCGGGCGGGGGCGGTCAGGACCTCGCCGCCAGGCAGGTTGCCCCACTTGGCGGTCGAGATGATGCCCGAGGTCTTGAGCCACTTGATCGATGGGTCGAACGTGGCCTCGATGCGGGAGCCGGCGGGCGAGGTCGCGACGATCCTACCGGCCTTCGCCGCGCGGTCGCGCAGCCGGCAGGAGATGGCGTCGACTTCGTCGAAGTTCGCCCGCATGGCTTCGACCATGATGCGGTGCGAGATGGAAACCATGTGCGCGTGCCGGATCTGCCGCCGGTCGATGATCGCCGTCAGGGCGCGCCGGAAGGCGAGCTCTCCCTGCTTGGGCTGGCCGGCGTAAATCGAGACGTCGGCGCGCTCGAGAGCGGCGGCGATCGTCGGGGGCATCGTCAACATGGGACGGTCCCCGTAGTCCTCCATGATGTGCAGTTCCGACGAAGCCTCCACTTCTCGCGCCTGGTCCGCGAGGCTGTCGGCGATGTCCTCGGTCTCGCGGTCGGTGACGATCACGACGTGCTCCTCGGGGCGCACCCTCAGGCAGGTCTGGATCGCGTTCCGGGCGCCGGGGACGAGGTCCTCGGCGTAGGTCGTCTGCAGTCCCGTCGTGTTCGGCATCGTCGTCGGTTTCTCCCTTTTTCCTCGAATTTGGGCGGTCAGACGGTCGCGGCGCGCGAAATCGACGACTCGACCGGCAGCCCGTGTCGTGTCTCTTCGCAGATGTAGTCCACGACTTTCCTCAGGTCGCCGCCGGTCTCGGCGTAAACGCGGAGCTGACGGTCGGCGCCTGTTCCGTTTTGCAGGATCCAGTTTACCGCTTCGACTTCCTTCCGGGAACCCAGTTCGTCGACGACGTCGTCCACGAACGCGAAGAGCTCCTGCATCAGGTCCCGGAACGGGACCTCGATTTCCTTGCCGAAGTCGATCAGCTTTCCATCGATCCCATAGCGGCTGGCGCGCCACTTGTTCTCGAGAATCAGGGCGCGGCGGTAGCGGCGCCACCCGAGGTTTTGGATTCGCAGCTTGTAGAGCTTGGCGCAAATGGCCTGAATGAGCGCTGCGATCGCGACGGTCTCGTCCAGGCGCATGGGGATGTCGCAGACGCGAAACTCGATCGTTTCGAAGAAGGGGTGCGGGCGCACGTCCCACCAGATCTTCTTTCCGTTGTCGATCGAATTGGTCCGGACGAGGATGCGGACGAACTCGTCGAACTCGGCGGGCGAGCCGAAGTATTCGGGAATGCTCGTGCGCGGAAACCGGTCGAAGACCTTCGTGCGGAAACTCTTGAGGCCGGAGTCGCGGCCGAGCCAGAAGGGAGAGTTGGTCGAGAGCGCCAGCAGGTGCGGCAGGAAATACAGGGCCTCGTTCATGATCTGGATCGCGAGCGCCCGATCGGCGATCCCCACGTGCACGTGCAGGCCGAAGATCAGATTGGCCCGCGCGAGCAGCTGCATCTCCTCGACGACTTTGTCGTAGCGGGGGTCGGGAAAGATCTTCTGGTCGGCCCAGTTGGAAAAGGGGTGCGTTCCGGCCGCCGCCACGCGCATGCCGGTTCGGGTGGCGAGCGCGATGATCTCCGCGCGCATCTCCCCCACGTCGCGTCGCACTTCCTGGATGTCCTTGCAGATGCCGGTGCCGAGCTCGATGACCGACTGGTGCATCTCCGGCTTGACTCGCTCCTTGAGGACGCGCTTTCCCTCCTCGAGCAGCTCCTGCACGTGGGAGCGCAGCTCGCGCGTCTCCGGGTCGATGATCTGAAACTCTTCCTCCACTCCCAGAGTGAAGGCCGGCCGCTCGGTCATCCGGCTACGCCCCGGCACGCGGGCGGGGGCGCCGGGGCGCGGTCCCCGCGGAGGGAGGCCGGGAGGACGGCGCCTTCCCGGGCTTGCCGCTGCCCGACAGGAACTCTTCCCAGTGATAGCGGGCCACCGGCTCCGAGCCCTGGTGCACCCGTTCGATGATCCACTGCGCGGCATGCTCCAGGACCCACTGGAAATTCTCCTCGCCAACAGACGAGGGTTCCGCGTCGGGAGCGGGATTCAGGAAGTCGATGGCGTAGGGCACGCCGTCTCGAACCGCGAACTCGAGCGTGTCGAAGTCGTAGCCGAGCGCGTCGGTGAGCTTCAGGCAGTCGCCGCGCACGCGCTCGTACATCGCCGGATCGATCGGTTGCGGGCTCTTGATGTAGCGGTTGTGGAATGGCTCGCGGGGATCGTAGCGCATGATGCGCACGTGCTGCCGCCCGATGGCGTAGCAGCGGAAGTACTCGTCGAAGACGATCTCCTCCTGCAGCGTCATGACGTGCTGCCCGGAGTCCTTGTAGGCCCCGAAGAACTCGTCCGCGTTGCTCACGCGGTAGACGCTCTTCCAGCCGCCGCCGGAGTACGGCTTGAAGAACGCGGGGAACCCGATGTAGGAGAAGATCTCGTCCCACTCGAGCGGGAAGACGAGGTTCGACATCGACTCCGACGTCGTGTCGGGCGGGTGCTGGTTGGAGGGAAGCAGCACGGTCTTCGGCACCGCGACGCCGATGCGACGCGCGAGCACGTTGTTGAAGAACTTGTCGTCGGCGGTCCACCAGAACGGGTTGTTGACGACGACCGTGCCATCCGCGACGCACTTCTTCAAGACCGCCCTGTAGAAGGGAATGTCCTGGCTGATCCGGTCGAGGATCAGGTCGTACTTCTTCGGGCTCTCGAGCCCGACTCCTCCGACCTTGACCGGCTCGGCCTGAACATCCCCGTCGCCCGATCGGTTGATCCGGTCGACCAGAGCGTGAGGGAAGGTCCGCTCCTGACCGAAGAGAACTCCAATGCGTTTCATGTGGGCACCGAAGGCCTTTCTCGCCGCGAGGGAACCCCGCGGGGGGGCCGATTTTACGTCAGAGACTCCGGCTCGATCGGACATTCCGGCACGGAAGGTGCCTGCCCTTCCGCTGGCAGAACTTCGCGTCCGGCCGCCGCGAAGGGCGCCGTCGGTCCGCAAAACATCAACGACCAGCGAATGAACGATTTAGGCCGTGCCGAGAGGTTCCTGCGCGATCGGGCGGTTCGCGCCGCGCGAAATTCGCTCCAAGAGCCGCTCGCCGGGCGCCGTGCAATACTCCCGTGGCCCGGGAACCGCGGGGTCGTGGAAAGAGTCCGCGAAGGCGCCGGGCCTGGCATGAAAGCGAAAACCCTTCTCGGCGCACTCTTCGTTCTCCCCGTGGTTGCGGGGGTCGCCTATTTCGGCGTCCAGAAGGCCCTCTTCGACCCGAAAGCGCCCTCGGCAAAGTACCCGAGGCCGGGGAACGCTCGCGAAGCCCAGCTTCAAGATCTCGACTTCATGGCGAACGACCTCGCCCTCGATCGGAGCTACTCGCCGGCGGCGCGAGCCGCCGCGAAGACCGTTCTGGAGGAGCTCAAGGGGCGAGCCGGTCGGTTGAGCGATCCGGAATTCGAGCTCGGGATCGCGCGGATTTCCGCCTTTGCCGACAATGCCCACTCGAACGTTCTCGGGCTCCTCCGGGCGGGCAAGTATCCGCGCCTCCCGATCCGCACCTACTGGTTCTCCGACGGCTTCCACGTCGTCCGCGCCTACGAGGGGTTTGAGAACCTTCTCGGGGCGCGAATCGTCGCCGCCGACGGAAAGCCGATGTCCGAGATCGAGAGCATCCTGCGTCCCTACGTCGGCGGTCCCGAAGAGTACTTTCACGCGTTCCCGCTCTCCTACCTGTTCGAATTCCCCGCGTTCCTTCACGCCGCGGGCGTCACGAAGGCCGCCGACGCGGTCACGCTGACCCTCGAATACCCCGACGGACGCCGGGAGGACGTGGTTTTCGAGGGCGCATACGAGGAGGCCGCGGGCCCCACGGGCTACCCCTACCAGATGCTCTCCCGGGACGTGCTTCCCGGCGAGAAAGGGTGGTCGAACCTGCTGCAGAAGATCGAGACCGTGGACGCGACGCTCGAGAGCGCGCGCTCGTTCGAAATTCACCGCCTCTCGGGAAGCAACGCCTTCTACGTCCGTTACTGGGCGAATGAGGACGTCGGGAAGGCCAGGATCTCCGATTTCAACAGGAAGGTGACCTCGGCCCTCGGAGCCGCCGCCCCTCTGGATGCGATCGTTCTCGATGTCCGCAACAACCGGGGCGGCAACTCCTACAGCAACCGCAAGGTCATGCTCTCCCTCGGCACGGACCTGAAGCCCGACGGGCGGCTCTACATCATCACCGGGAGGGACACCTTCTCCGCCGGAATGTTCGCGGCCGCCTTTGCGAAAAGGGGCGCCGGAGCCCGGGCGCGCATCGTCGGCACGCGGGTTGGCGATCGCGATCTGTCCTGGGGCGAGGGCAACCGGTTTACCCTTCCGAATTCGGTTTACCCTTCCGAATTCGGGCGTGCGCACCTACTTCTCGCGGGGCCTCCACAACATGACGGGCCCATGCCGGGACATTGGCAAGTGCTACTGGGGCGATTTTTTCTCCTATGAGCCGGTGCGGAGCCTCGACCCGGACATCCCGGTACCGTTTCGTTTCGCCGATTATGCAGCGGGCCGCGACCCGGCGATGGACAAGATCCGTGCGCTCGAGGCAGCGAAGCAGGCTCCCCCTTCGGGGCCCTAGAGGTTCGACCTCGTCATCTCAGGCGGCGATTTCAGGGTCAGAGCCAGCCGCGCTTTCGGAACCCGTAAAGCATTCCTCCGGCCATTACGACGCACACGATCCAGAAGACCGGGTAGGCCCAGGCCTTGGTGTTCTCCGGGATGGGCATGTTCATGCCGTAGACGCCCGCCAGGAAGGTCAGCGGAATGAAGATCGTGCCGATGATGGTCAGAACTTTCATGACCTCGCTCAAGCGGTTGCTCATCGAGGTCATGTAGTTCTCCGTCAGGCTCGCCGCAACCTCGCGGTACGTCTCGATGATGTCCATGATCTGAATCGCGTGGTCGTAGACGTCGCGCAGGTAGGTGCGCGTCGTCTCGCTCACGCACTCGTGCGGTTCCCGCATGAGACCGTTGATCAGCTCGCGAACCGGCCAGACCGCGCGGCGCAGAAGCAGCAGGTCGCGCTTCAACTGGTGGATGTCCTGGATCGCCTTCCGGTCGGGATGCTCTAGGACCGCATCCTCGAGGTCCTCGAGACGGTCGCCGTAGTGCTCGAGGACCGGAAAGCAGTGATCGACGATCGCGTCGATCAGGGCGTACAGCAGGTAGCTCGCGTCGAGCTGGCGGATGCGCGCGGCGGGCCGCGAGACGCGGGTTCGGATGGGGTCCCAGATGTCGCCTGGCGCTTGCTGAAACGTGAGGACGGTGTCGTGCCCCACGAAGATGCCGATCTGCTCGCTCTCGAGACGCTCCTCGACGACCTGAACCATGCGGACGATCAGGAAGAGAAGGGCGCTTCGCTCGTCGTCTCCGGAAAACGTCTCGAACTTGGGGCGTTGACTGGTGTTGAAGAGGTCTTCGATCGCGAGGGGATGGAGCCCGTACTTCATCGCGAGGGCCCGGACCACGGCGGGGTCGAGGCCGTCCACGTTGATCCACCGCACGCTGACCCACTCTTCGCGGCGGCTCTCGATGAAGGCGTCGAGGTTTTCGACCGCGCGCGTGTCCACCCGATCCGGGCCGTAGTCGATGCAGGTGACGGGCGCGGGCTTCTCCCACCGCGGCATCGCGGCGAGCTCCGCGAGCTCGATGCCGGGCCTGGCGCCGGGCTCGGTGTTCGAAAAGCGCGTCGGGAGCTCGAGCCCTTCCGGCTCGGGCCCCTGCTCCTCCGGGAGCGGCGAAGGCGGTGGAACGTTTCGGGTCCGCCGCCGCCGCCGGGGACGCGGGGGAGCGGTTTGAACGGGATCGTTCGGGCCGGCGGGTTGGGACATCAGGCCTCCAGGTCGATCCCGGCCAGGTGCGGGGCGAGCGCTTCCTCCTGCGCCTCGCGCAGCCTTTTCAAGCCCTTGCGGGCCAGCGCCAGCAGCTCCGTCAGCTGCTCCTCGGAGAAGGGGCGGCGCTCGGCTGTTCCCTGGATTTCGACGAAGGCGCCGGACGCCGTGCCCACGACGTTGACGTCCACGTCGGCTTCGGAGTCCTCTTCGTAGGCGAGGTCGAGAACGGGCTGCCCGGCGCAGATGCCGACGGAGACCGCTGCCACCGTCTCGCGCATCGGCCAGCGGGCGATGGCTCCGGAGCGCACCAGCTTGCCGAGCGCGATCGCGAGCGCGACGCAGGCGCCGGTGATCGCGGCGCAACGCGTCCCCCCATCGGCCTGAAGGACGTCGCAGTCCAGCGTGAGGGTGCGCTCGGACAGCCCGCGCATCTCGACGACGCTCCGCAGTGCCCGTCCGATCAGGCGCTGGATTTCCTGGGTCCGCCCGCCCTGCTTTCCGATGGCGGCCTCGCGGGCCGAGCGCGTGTGCGTCGCGCGGGGAAGCATGCCGTACTCCGCCGTGATCCAGCCGCTGCCGCTTCCCTTGCGAAAGGGCGGCACGCGGTCCTCGACGGAGGCGGTGCAGAGCACGCGTGTGAAGCCGAGCGTGATCAGTGCCGAGCCCTCGGCGTAGCGTGTCGCCTCCGTCTCGATCGAGAGGGGGCGCATTTCCGCGGGCTTGCGCCCATCCGGCCGCGGCACCGCGCGCGTCATGGCGCGAGCTCTCCGCGCAGGTAGAGCAGGGGCCGGGTCAGATCCACGTGTCCGCCGAGGGTCTCTGCCGGCTCGCCGTTGACCAGGATGCGCACGCTTCGCGTGTCCGCCACGTTTTGCAGGACCGTATCGACGAGAGACGCGACGATCGCCAGCTCCTCGTCGGAGCCGAAGGAGAGGCTCGAGTCGACCGCAAGATCGAGGACCACTTCCCCATCGGGCAGCAGGAACGCATTTCGAAGCTGGAGCTTCGGCGGGAGCGCCGCCACGAGATCGGGCAAGGTCGGGCCCCGTTGCAGCTCGTTGAAGATCGCCTTGAGCGCCGCGCCGGCGCCGTCGGGTTTGGGAATGTCACGCTCCTCCGGCTGTAGCTTGGCATCCTCCTGTCCCGGAAAAAAGAGGGTCAGGCGGACGGTTTCGCCCGGGGTTGCCGGAGGGGCGCCCGGGGGCGGTTCGGCGGGTGCGGGCGTGACGCGCAGGAAGAGGCGGGAGCGCCGCGGGGCGGAGAGGTTCGGGGCCCCGCGGGTCCAGAGGATGAGTGCCCCGACGGCCAGGGCGAGGACCACGAGCAGGAGCGCCGCGGCCCTGCGAGTCATCGCGCTGGCGCGGGGGTCGGCGCCGGAGAGGCTGCGGCGGGAGGAGTCGCCGTGGCCCCGGGTCGGCGGCGGGAGAAGAACTGCGCCACGGCCTTGGCGATCGCCTCGGCCACGCTCTGCTGGAACTCCGGCGACGACAGCTTCTTCTCTTCGTCGGCATTCGAAATGAAGGCCGTCTCGATCAGGACCGCGGGCATCGTGGCCCCGACGAGCACCCGAAAGGGGGCCTGCTTGATTCCGCGGTTCTCGGTGCCCGAGAGGAGGTTCAGCTCGTTCTGGATCGCCTCGGCGAGCTCGCTCGATTCTTTCAAGTGGGCGCTCTGCGCCAGATCCCACAGGATGAAATCCAGGTCGCGGTTCGTCGAGGACCCCGGTGGCGGCGTCGCCTCGGGCGCCAGCGGCTCGTTTTCGCGGTTGGCGACCTCCTGCGCGAGCTTGTCCGAGGCGTCGAGCGACAGGTAATACGTCTCGGAGCCGCGCGCTCCGACGGCGCGGGAGGAGTTCGTGTGGATCGAGAGGAAGAGGTCGGCCTTCTCGTGGTTGGCCACCGAGGTCCGGTCATCGAGCGAGACGAGGATGTCCGTGTCCCGCGTCAGCACGACGCGGCAGGGGTAAGCGCGGGGCAGGGCGGCGGCCAGGCGTCCGGCGATCTCGAGGGTCGCCGCCTTCTCCTGAAGACCGGAGGGGCCGATGGCGCCGGTTTCCGCGCCGCCGTGGCCGGGGTCGATCACGACGACCGGCAGCCCCTCAGGCACCGGGATCGTCGGCGCGGGGAGGGGGGCAACCGCGCCGGACCGGGTGATTTCGACGACGACGCGGTCGGGCGCGGTGAGCGCGTAGGCGCGTGCCGAGAGGCCCGATTCGCGGAATGCGATCGTCGCGGCGTCGGCCGAGAAGCGGATCGCGGAAACGAAGGGGTCCTCGGACCGCCTTTCCGAGTACGGAGCGACGAGGGTCTGACCCGCCCAGCGGATCTGGATGGACGAGGGGCCGGGCGTCGCCGTGAACTTCGCGGGGAGGGACTGCTTCAAGATCACCTGGGTGGCGGGGGCGACGCGCACGATCGTGGCCTCGATCGCCAGAGGGTTTCCTTCCGACAGGATCCAGACGCGCCGGGACGCGTCGTAGGTCGCGGTTGCCCCCGCCAGCGGAAAGAGCACCTTCTCGAAGAAGTCGGCGGGGGCGTAGAGGGCGCCGCCGGCCATCTCCGCGGGCTTCGAGATCGGCACGAGCTGCTGGTCCACGGGAACTTGCGCCGTGCCGGCTCCCACGAGGACCCTGTGGCCGCGACCCGTGAGGGTGAGGACCCCGGTCGCCGCGTCGGTCGAGACCTCGAAACCGAGCGCCCGCGCCGCATCGGCGATGGCGAACTCCCTGCCGCCGAGGGTACCGATGGCAATGGACTCCCCTTTCCAGAGGATCGTCGCGCGCTCCTCGCCACGGGCGGAGGCGGGAAGGCTCGAGAGAAGGAGGGTCAGGGCCGCGACGGCGGCGGTGCGGCGGTTTCTCAACCCGTGTCTGGTGTCCTTGGCGATGCGAGCGCTCTCGCTCGAAAGGGTAGCACGGCCGCCGCGTGGTCATACGGGGACCGCTCGCTAGCGGGAAGACTGGGCGCGCTTTCGTCGAGGGCGACCGCTCCCTTTCGAGCCGGGAGAGTCGATGCGGGGCCTCCTGCTACTCTTTCGGCCGGTTCTGGACGAACTGCCAGCCGAAGCGGCCCTTGACGCAGAGGTGGCCGCTCGAAACCTCGTGATCGAGAGGCGAGGTGACGCGCACGATCGCGTTGTCCTGGACCCGCAGCTCCAGAGTGCAGCCCACACCGCAGTAGGGGCAGATCGTGTTGGTGACGGTCTGGCGCGACTCGTCCCACCGGCCGGCGCCCCGAAGGTCATGTTCGCTCTTGAACATGAGGGCCCCGGTCGGGCAGACGCCGATGCAGTTGCCGCAATAGACGCAGGCGGAGTCGGGAAGCGGGGTCGCGAACTCGGTCGAGATACGCGCGTCGAAGCCTCGCCCGGCGACGGCGATCGCGAAGGTGTTTTGCGCCTCGACGCCGCAGGCCTGGACGCACTTGTAGCAGAGGATGCATTTCGCATAGTCCCGGACGTAGAGGTCGTTGTCCCGCTTGACCGGCTGCGCGACGGTCTCCGCGAACCCCTCGGGCGGCGGGTCATGGTGCCCGGGGCGCTCCGCGTCCCGCTCGCGCGAGGCGGGAGGAGGGGCCGCCGGGCCGTAGCGCGTCGGATCGGCGCCGTACCGCTCCATCCAGCGACGCACCTCGGGGGAGGTGCCGGACAGGTCGACTGACGAGGCCAGGAACTCGAGAACCATCCTTCGCGAGAGGCGCACGCGCTCGCTGTCGGTCGAGACCTTCATCTTCGGCTCGACCGGGCGCGAGCAGGCGGGCACGAGGGCGCGGGAACCCTCGACCTCGACCACACAAACACGGCAGACGTTGATGGGCGTGAGGTTCTCGAGGAAACAGAGGGTGGGCGTCTCGATCTGCGCGGCACGGCACGCCTCGAGGATCGTGGCTCCTTCGGGCACGGTCACGGTTTTTCCGTCGAGCGTCAGCTCGACGGCTCGTCCGGAGGCGCCCCGGCGATTCGGCACGGTCATGCGGGGAAGACTCCGAGCTTGCGGATCGCCGACTGAAGCGCGCCCGAAGCGGTCTGGCCGAGGCCGCAGATCGAGGCGTCGCGCATGGCCCGCGCGACCTCGTCGAGCAGCGCGAGCTCCTGCGTCCGAGATCCGAGCGGACGTCCCGCCGAAAGGCGCGCGACGAGCTCCTCCTGGCGCTCGGTCCCGACGCGGCAGGGAACGCACTGGCCGCAGGACTCGTCCCGAAAGAAGACCGCGATGCGCCGCACGGCGTCGGCCAGGTCGGCCCGCTTGTCGTAGACCAGAACCACCCCCGAACCGAGGGAGGCGCCGATCGCCCGGGTGCCCTCGAAGGTCAGCGGGGTGTCGAGCTCCGAAGGGCCCAGGAAGGAGCCGGCCGCCCCGCCCAGAAGCACCGCTTGCACGGCGAGCCCTTTCGCCGGGACGCCCGCGAGCTCGAGAAGCTCGCGCAGCGTCGCGCCGAAGGGGACCTCGTAGACGCCGGGCCGCTCGACATTGCCGGAGACGCAGAAGAGCTTGGGCCCGGTCGACTGCGGTGTTCCGATGGCGGCAAACGCTGCTCCTCCCTCTTCGACGATCGCGAGCACGTTGACGAGCGTCTCCACGTTGTTGATCACCGTCGGCTTTCCGAAGAGCCCCTTTTCCACCGGAAACGGCGGCTTGTTGCGGGGCTCGCCGCGGAAGCCTTCGATCGAGTTGAAGAGGGCCGTTTCCTCCCCGCAGATGTAGGCCCCGGCACCGCGCCGGACCTCGATGTCGAAGCGCAGCCCCGAACCCAGGATGTCCTCGCCGAGGAAGCCCCGGGCGCGCGCCTGGGCCGCCGCGTGGGCGATGCGCTCGCGGGCGAGCGGATACTCGCCCCGGACGTAGACGTAGCCCGTCTCGCAACCCGCCGCGTAGGCGACGATCGTCATGGCCTCGATGACGGCGTAGGGATCCTCCTCGAGGAGCACGCGATCCTTGAACGTCCCGGGCTCCGACTCGTCGGCGTTGCAGACGAGGTAGTGCGGCCGCGCGGCCTGCTTCGCGACGGCTTCCCACTTTCGGCCCGCGGGGAAGGCCGCGCCGCCGCGGCCCTGCAGCTTCGAGGCGAGGGTTTCGCGGACGACGCCCTCGGGTCCGAGCGCGAAGGCCTTCGGGAGAGCCCGGTAGCCGCCGTGGGCACGGTAGTCGTCGAGGCTTTCGGGATCGACGTGTCCCACGCGGCGCAGCAGCCGCAAGCCCGCGTGCCGCGAGTCCTGGGTCTGCGGAGCGGAGGGGGAGCCCTGCCCCCTCACCCTATCCCTCTCCCGCCGGGAGAGGGAATGTTCCAGGGCCCCCTCGCCCCCCAACGGGGGGAGAGGGTTGGGGTGAGGGGGCAGGTCAGCGACTGTGGCCGGTGCGACCGCAAAGTCTCTCGCCGCCTCGCCCGCACACTGAAAGAGGACGGCTGGCGCGCGTTCGCAGAGGCCCAGACACGGTGACGGACGCGCCTCCACTCCCTCCGGAAGCCCGGCACGCAGCTCTTCGAGAAGCCCCGGCCCGCCGGCGAGCCGGCAGACGAGATCGTCGCAGACGTGCGCGATGGTGGCCGGCTGCGGCTCGACGGAGAACATCGCGTAGAAGGTCGCGACGCCGTAGGCCTCGGCCGGAGCGACGGCGAGCCGCTGGCAGATGTAGTTGAGGGCGCCAGGCGTAATCCACCCCGCGCGGGACTGCGCCGTCCAGAGCGCGGGCAGGAGCATGTGCCGGCGCGCCCGCAGGGCGTTCCCCCCGGAGGCGATGTGGCCGTCCCGTTCCGGGCTTCGCGGTCCACCCGTCCATCCCGAGGCCGGCGCTCCGAGCACCGCGTCGACGGCCAGCCGTTCTTCAGCCGTCGGCGCCGCTCCGGGGATCAGGTGGAGATCCACGCCGTCAACTCTATCCGGGGTGGGGCGCAGACGACCCCCCTACCGCGGAGTTTTTCCGCCCTCGGCTTCCGGCTGAAGGATCGTTTGGCAGGCGAGGTCGACCTTGGAGATCTTACTGACGCAGGTCACCGTCCCGCGCCCGATCTTCTCGGCTGCGATGAGCTCGCCTCGATCTGCGTGAGGTCCGCTAGGCCCCGGCGCCGACCTTCTCGATCCGAATCGCCGAGGCCTTGAACTCCGCCGTCCCCGATCTCGGATCCGTCGCGTCGATCGTCAGAACGTTGGTCGCAACATCGTCCTGGAAGTGGAGCGTCATGAAGGCGAGCCCGGGGCGAAGCGTCTCGTCGTACCGCGCGGGGACCCGGATCTCGCCCCTCCGGGAAATCGCGCGCACGACTTCGCCGTCCTCGATTCGGAGGCGCGCGCCGTCCTCGGGCGCGATGTCCAGCGTCTCCCCGCGCCGCAGAGGCGAGCTGTAGCCGGCCGACTGCACTCCGGTGTTGTAGGAATCGAGGCGGCGGCCCGTCGTGAGGCGGATCGGAAACTCCTCGGAGAGCCGGTCGACCGGCGGATCGTGCTCGACGGCATGGAACGGCGCCTTCGGCCCCTCGACGGGATCCGCCCAGAGGCGTCCGTGCAGGAACGGGCTTCCGGGGTGCGCCTCGTCCGGGCACGGCCACGCCAGGCCTCCGAGATCCTCGAGGCGCCGGTAGCTCATGCCGCCGTGCCACGGCGAGAGCGAGCGGAGTTCGTCCCAGACCCTCTCGGCAACGGGCTCCCCGACATCGACGCCGAGGCGCCTGCCGAGGTCCGCGAGGATCGCAAGGTCCGTCCGGGCCTGGCCGGGCGGCTCCAGGGCCTTGCGGACGCGCTGCACGCGCCGCTCGCTCGAGGTGACGGTCCCCTCGTCCTCGCACCAGGAGGCCGCGGCCGGGAGCACGACGTGCGCGAGCCTGGCCGTCTTCGTCAGGAAGACGTCTTGGACGACGAGGTGGTCGAGTCCGCCGAGGAGCTTCATCGTCCGGGTCTGGTCCGCCTCGGACTGCGCCGGATTTTCGCCGAGCGCGTAAAGTGCCTTGAGCGTTCCGTGCTCCATCGCCTCGAACATCTGCGAGAGGTGCCAGCCGCGCTTCGGAGGGATCGTGGCGCCGCCGCCCCAGGCCCGCTCGAACTTTGCGCGATGCTCCGGGTTCTCGACATCCTGCCCGCCCGGCAGCTTGTTCGGCAGAGCCCCCATGTCTCCGCCGCCCTGAACGTTGTTCTGTCCGCGCAAGGGGCAGAGGCCCGAACCCCAGCGACCGACGTGTCCGGTCAACAGGGCGAGGTTGATCAACGCGAAGACGTTGTCGACGGCGTTGTGGTGTTCCGTGATCCCGAGGGTCCAGCAGAGCTGCGCGCGGTCGGCCCCCGCGTAGGCGTGCGCGACGTCGCGGATCGCCGCGGCGGGCACGCCGGTCTCGCGTTCGGCATACGGCAGCGTGTACTTCTCCACTCCCGCACGGTAGGCCTCGAATCCGGTCGTCGCGCGCGCAATGAAGGCGCGGTTCTCCAGACGCGCCTCGAGGATCTCGCGTCCCATGGCATTGGCGAGCGCGATGTCGGAACCCACGTCGAGACCCAGCCAGGTGTCCGCCCACTGCGCCGAGACCGTGCGCCGCGGGTCGACGACGACGAGGCGTGCGCCGTTGCGCACTCCGCGCAGGACGTGGTGGAAGTAGATGGGGTGTGCTTCGCGGGCGTTGGATCCCCAGAGCAGAAGGAGATCGGTCTCCTCGGCCTCGCGGTAGGAGGACGTCCCGCCCCCCGCCCCGAACACCGTCGTCAGACCGACGACGCTGGGCGCGTGTCAGGTGCGGTTGCAGCTGTCGATGTTGTTGCTGCCGAGCGCGACGCGGGCGAACTTCTGGGCGAGGTAGTTGACCTCGTTGGTCGCCTTCGAGCACGAGAAGAGGCCGATGCCCTCGCCCCCGAGTCCGTCGCGTACGCGGCGAAACCCTTCCGCGGCCCGGTCGAGCGCCTCGTCCCAGGACGCCGGTCGGAGCCCGCCGCCTTCCCGTACCAATGGCTCGGTCAGTCGAACATAAGGTTCCATCCTGTAACCCCCTTCCGGGCGACCGCATCCCGGAGCGTAACGCCCCGGGATGCGGGGTGTCCAGGCTTACGGAAGGTAGTACCGCTTCTTGGTCTTGACGACCGCGCCGGGGCGGTTGATCTTCACGTCAACGCTGTGCCACGTCCGCGGCTTGCGATTGGACGGCGTGTAGGTCAGGAAATACTGGCTCCGCAGCTCCTTCACGATGGCCGAAAAGGTCTCGTCGAGCTTCCCGATCCGGTCGATCGGGTCGAAACGGCCGCCCGTGTCCCGGGCGAGCCGCTCGAGGAACCTTGCGAGCTCCGGATCGGAGGAGCCCTCGGCGATCGCGTAGACGCAGACCTCGGACTGGCGGGCCATCTCCGTGACCTGGGACACGGAGAAGCGGCTGCGGTTGTCATCGCCGTCGGTGAAGACGACCAGAGCCTTGCGCTGGGACGCCGACTTCAGGCGTCGGAGGGCCGTTGCGATCGCGTCGTAGAGCGCGGTGTCGCCCTCCGCCCGGGCGGCCTCGAGCGCCGCGAGGACGCGCTTGCGGCCGGTTCCGACGGGCACCGACTCCACGATGCCGCTGTTGAATGTAATCAGCCCGAGACGGTCGTCGGGCTTGGCGGCGCCGACGAAGGCGCGCGCCGCCCGGACGGCTTCGTCGAGCTTGGGCTGCATCGACGCCGAGACGTCGAGCACGAGGATGGCCGCCAGCGGCGAGTCCTCCGCGTCGAAGGTCTCGATCTTCTGGGGCTTGCCGTCGTCGAGGACGGTGAAGTCCGCCCGCCCGAGTCCCAGGATGTAACGTCCCGACCGGTCCGTCACCACGGGAGCCAGTCCCACGACGCGCGCCGCGGCGCGGGCTGTGAACCCCGGTTCCCGCGTATTGACGCGAGCCGTCGCGACCTCGCGGCCGGCGCGCAGGAGCGAGACTGTGATGACGTGGCGCCGGACGGTTTCGCCGGCGGGCCACTCGACCTGCCAGGGCTCCCGGGAGACCCTGCCGACTAGGCGACCGTCGACGAAGAAGTCCATGGCGTCGCCCGGCTCGGTACCGCGGGCGAAGACACGGATCCTCGTGTTCCCGATGGGCGTGTCGGCCGACGTCGGTTCGAGGATCTCGAGCCTGGGCGATACGCTCCCCGGGGAGTCTGCCGGCGCCGACTGCCCGGCGAGCTCCCGCGCGGCGGCGAGCAGGCAAGCCGCCACCAGAACCCGAAGCCCGACGTGTCTCACGGTCCGCTTGCAGATCTTGCGGACGTTTCCCCGTCGTACTCGAGCCTTCCGTCGAGAGCCGCCTCGTTGAGCGCCCGCTCGAGCTCGGCAGCGGAGAAGGCTGCCGCCGCCCGGGTGCTCGCCTTCCAGTCGTAGGGGTACGCCATCTTCAGGGAAACGAGCATCGCGTCGAGAGCCCGAGGGAGAACGAGCGGAAGGACGGCGGCCGGCAGGCCCGCTTGCGCGAGGCGGCAAGCGACTGCGATCTTCAGATCGTAGAGGCGGTCCGCGAGGAAGTTGGGGAGACGATAGGCCGCCAGCCGCTCGTAGGCGGGCATCTCGATGTCCGCGAGGCCGTATCGGCCGGCGTAGGCCGCGGCCAGCGGACCGAACTCGGCCAGGCGTTCCCGGGCTCCGATCGGCCCGAAGCGTTCTTCGAGGCGGGCGATCGCCGCCTGCGCGCGCTCGGCACCGGGCGACCCAGAGGCCTCCGGCAGACGCGCCCGGGCGAGGCGGCGTCCGATGCGATAGAGATCCGACGGGGAAAGAAGCCGGGCGATCGCTTCTTCTCCCGGATCTTCCAGGGACGCGACCTCCGCCAGCCGCCACCGGGGGACGAGGCCGCGCCCGACCTGGTTCCAGACGGAGTGGACGCTCCTCGATCGAGTGCGTCGACAGGGCCCGCGCCAGTTCCCGTGTCGCGAGACAGGATGCCGCGACCGCTTCGATGGCGTCGTCGTCCAGCCGTGAGGCGTCCATGTGCCAGACCGGCGCGACCAGTCCCGAGCGGATCGCCTCGTTGGAAGCGCCTGCGCCCGGCGCGTAGGCGAGCTGGTCCGCATGCAGTGTGCCGAGCACGTCGGTCAGCCCGAAAAGCGATCCGGCGATCCGGGTCCCGGCACCGCGCCCATGCTCGACGAGAGCCGTGGGGGTGAACGCGGTCTGGACCCGTCGCCCGCCCTTTTCCACCGTACGGAAGGAATGCCGCGCAACGAAAAACGGGTCCTGAAAGTAAAGATCCTCGGGATCGCGCGCCGCCCCCGCGTAGACGTGCACGAGGGCCGCTTCGAGGTGGCGCTCCGCCAGCACGGTGTCGAGGGCCGCGAGGAGTTGCTCGACGGCTGGCGTCGGCCTTCCCGCCGCATCCGACGAGAGCTCGGCCAGGGCACGCCCGGCGGTGCGGTTCTCGCGGTCGACTCGTGCGTCCTCCGCCTCCGGCAGAGAGGCCTCCGAGGCGAGGCCGAGGCTCTCGGCCAATTCGCCGGCGGCGGCGCGAACGGCGTCGGCGTCCTCGCGCCCGAGAGCCGCGGAAAGGGCGTCCCGCGCGGCGTGAAGCGACTCGAGGTCGGAGAAGTGCGTCGAGCGCTGCGTTTCCCGAAAAGCCCGGCGGCGTGCGGCCTCATCCTCGCCCGACGCGTAGCGGTAGCGGCCGCCCTGCCAGGGAAATTGCGCCGGCGCCCGAGGGCCGGCGAGTGCCCGATCGAGCCGGTCGTCCGAGTCTCGCCCCTCTCTGCCTCCGGTGTCCGGGAGAGCCGGGAACAGCCTCGTGGTCAGCCAGGCGAAGAGGTCCGCTTCGCCCCGCGACGAGCCGACATCTTCCGAAGCAA
Source organism: uncultured Acidobacteriota bacterium (assembly GCA_963801275.1). GTDB lineage: Bacteria > Acidobacteriota > Thermoanaerobaculia > UBA5066 > Gp7-AA6 > DATBFU01. The sequence continues at coordinate 2,572,933 of CAWDEF010000001.1, forward strand.
AGGGCGGGACATCCATGAGAGAGGCGAGCAGTGCCTCGGACTCGGCGGCGGGTACCGACCCCGACCGCGCCGCCGCGCAGATCAGCATCACGTGCGCTTGGAAGAGACCGGCGCGGAGTTCGGCGTCGCGCGAGGGTTCGAGGCGATCGAGGCGATCGAGCGTGAAGAGGTACCGTCGCACGAGCGCGGCCCGCAGAAACGGCGGATCTTCGAGAACCCCGAAGGCCGCGCCGAAGCGGTCGAACCCGAGATCCAGAAGAAGGACGACGCCAGGGTCGGCGAGAGCCGGCCGGTCGGCCGCGAGCGCCGAGATCGTCAGGAAGCGGCGCTGAGGCTCGAATCGCGGCACCCCGGCGGGCGTCTCGGCTCTCAGCACGCCGAGCAGTCCGTCGAGCGGGCCTGCGGCGGGCGCATCCGAACGGCTCAGGCGCGAGGCGAGCTCCTGCTCGTTGCGGGGAAACGCGGACGCTTCGATCTGCGGCCTCGAACCCGGGGTGTCCCGGCGGCTGTGCAATTCGATCCAGGCAGCCAGATGCGCGAAGTCATAGGGGTCTCGGGCCGCCGGCGTCGCCGAGCCGATGATCGACGCGTAGACACCCCGAAAGCGCCGCACGGCCGCCTCCGTTTCGACGCCTCCGAAGAGGATTTCGTCGACCGCGGCGTCGGGGAGCCGCGCGAGTGTGTCCACGATCGACGCGGCCTTGCCTCCGTCCTTCGTGTAGAAGACCTCGAGGAACCTCGCGGGCTGCGTGTGCGCGACACCGAAGAGATCCGTCCACAGAGGGTCGGCGGGAGCGCCGCCCGGTAGGACGAAACGCCCGCCTCGGAGGAAAAGCGCGTCCGGGTACCTCCCGAACGCCTCGGCACCCTGGGTGTAGAGGATTCTCCAGCCGTCGGCGGCCGGACCCTCCCGGCCCGGCAGGCTCCGCAACCCGTCGCGGGTCTCCGGGTCCATTTGGCGGAGCGCCACGAGCATTCGAGATGCGCGGACGTTCTGAACGAAGAAGGCGAAGGCGTTTTCGGCATCGAGCCTCGGCTGTGCCGCGGTCTCGCGCCATGCGGCCAGGCCGAATGGCAAGGGCGCTGTCCCGTCGGAGAGGGCAACCACCGCCTCCGGCCCGTCGTGCAACTGGCGCAGGAACTCCCGCGTGGAGACGCCCGCGGTCTCGAGGAAAGTCTGGCGACGCGCCGATCGTGCGTCCCGGCGGGGCTCGGCCGAGAAGGACGCCCCCGGACGGCGAACGTCGTAGCCGAGCCAGTCGAGGGCGGACTGGCACCGTTCCCACGAAGCGCCGGGAGCGGAGGTGAAGGACGCAGGGTTCCCGAAGCGCTCCCGCCACCCCTTCAGGTCCGAAGCGAAGTCCATCACGCGGCGGCGGGCCTCGACTTTCGACCAGTCGCTTTCGGACTGATTTTCGGAGAGGAGCGCCTCGTTGACCTCTCCGAAGAACTCCGATGCCTTTCCGCCGGGGTCGAGCCGGAGCAGCCTTCGGATCGATTCGGGCCCGCCGGGGACGACGACCGGATCCTGGGCCGAGGCCGATGCGGCGGAGAGAGACAGCAGAGCCGCGAGAAGAAAGGAACGGCCGCTCCGGCGGGGAGCGAGCCGGAAGGCAGGCGCGCCAAAGGCAAGCCGAATTCTCCGCCGCCGCCTCAGCCGGTTTTCCACGCGGGGCACGCCTCTCCCTCTTCTATCAGTTTGGGGCCCCGAGGGTCTCCGAGGCATTCGAAAAGTGTGGTCTTTTCCCTGCGATTCCATAGGCGGGATGGGGCTCCAAACACGGCTGGGAAAGCCGAAGGACGCCCTCCGGCACGGCCGGCTGGGGTCGGAGACCTCGGCGAGGAGAATTCCGCAGGTTTGCCCCGGCTACGGCGGGGCGGATTGTCGGTCCCTGGCCGGGGTTGCTACTGGGCGACCGGCTCGTCGGCGAAATCTTCCGGTGCGAGGCCGGGATCCGGCGGAAGCCTGGAGAGGTGCCGGTTCACCAGGTCCTTGTGGAGGACTTCCTCCTCTTTGAGCTCCTCGAAGAGCTCCTTGACCGGCTCGGCGATCGGGAGCCCGAGGGCCTGCGAGAAAAAGTCGTGCGCCTTGACCTCGGCCTCGAGCGCCACGGTCAGCGCCTCCCGCAGCGTCATGAAGGCCCGGACGGTCTCGTATCCCGGCGCCTCGACGTCCCACAGCAACGAGCGATCCACGCGCCGCGGTGCATTGCCGAAGAGATCTCGCCGGCGGGCGGCCAACTCCTCGCCGTGCTTGGCCTCGTTCTTCACCATCTGATGAAAGAAGCCGGCGGCCTCGGCGGTGTGCTGGTTCTCCATCTGGGCGGCGAGCTCCTCGTACCGGTCCCGCGCCTCTTCCTCGATCAGGATGGCGAGGTCGAGCGCGTCCATGAGATCGAGGCCCGCAAAGTCCAGCTTCTTGGTGGCCGTCATGAGCTCCTCCGCGTGTCGTTGGGCACTTGCGGCGAGGGATCCATCCCCGCCGCGAGGGCGCCGTTTTCGAGCGTCTGCCTGCCTCGACCGGTCGACGGACGCGGACCTGAGGACTTCGGCCTCCGGCACGAAGCAAGCGCGACCTCGTCAGTCTTGGCGAGAGACGAGTAGGGTCGCCTGATGCATGTGCATCATCCCCGGGGGGTCAAGTCGGCTCGAGCGTGCAACCCGTGGGAACCGGTAGGGATTGGTCGGAGGGCGCCCCGAGCCCGAGGCACCCGACTCAGAGCACTCTAGACCTGATCATCTTCTTGATCATCGTTTCGACGAACCGGCGTATCAGCTCGCTCCTGGGATTGGTCACCTGGTCGCCGGTGGCGCTGATGAGAAACGTGTCCGACCGCGCAGTCTCGCGCCGAGGACCCGGAGCCTGCTCCCGGGGCCCCATCGCCGGGCTCGCGATGAAACTGGGCCTGCACAACCAACTGTGTGCAGCTTCAGCAACCCGTACGCAGTTTCCGCTGCGGCCCGTATCGGCTCGAAGCGTCGTGATTTTGGACGCGCTCTCTCGCAGGTTCGGTCGGCGCGCGAAGACAGGGGTCAGGAACCCGAAGTTCTGGAATCCTGCGCCTGCCGCCCCGCCCACGCGCGTCTGATCAAGGCCTGCATCACTGCAAACAGAAGGCTCGTCGTGAGGCCGAACATCAACACGCCGTTGGCCGCTTCCAGGGCCCCCAGTAAGCGCCGCTGGTCGCTCATGACGACGTCGCCGTAGCCGAGGGTGGTGAAGTTGACGGTCGAGTGGTAGAAGGCCGTCGCAAAATTGTCGAACTCTCCGAAGCCCAGGAAGATTCTCGCCCACACGGCAATCTGCAGAAGGTTGCCGGCGAACATGATGAGGAGGAACGAGGAGAGGAGCGTCGAAGCGTGAAGGACAGTCGGTCTCAAGGTGCCCTTGCGTTCCCGGGCGTAGAGCAGGCGCAACAGCATCGCTACCACGACACACTGGATCCCGACGCAGGCGGCCAACGTGATGCCGCTGATGAGAATATTTTCGATCATGGCGACATGCTAGCCGACCTGGCCGTTTCCTCGTCGGAACGGGGGGGTGCCCCGAGCGAAGACGGGCGGCCGATGGGTTCCTTGCGAAGTGCCCGCCAAACTCGCTCGTTCGCAATGAGACCCCGGACAAATATCGGAGACGACGAGAAGAGCTCGAGCAGGAATTGGCGAGGTCCGTCGGACCGGGTCGACGCTTTGAAAATGGTGGAGGCGGCGGGAGTTGAACCCGCGTCCGGAGGCGTCAGCCGAAAGGCCACTCCATGCTCAGCCTCTTCTTGGTTCTCGCCCCGCCGCCTCGAGAAGAGGCAAAACAGCGACAGGGCATCCCCGAATGGTTTTCGCCGCGGCGTCCGGAGGTCCGCCGCCGCTACACCCGCAATTAGCGACGCCCGTCCAGGCGCGGCGGGTGCGCTCCCGGTAGGACGTGGCTACTTAATTAAGCAGCCAGAGCGAGATTGCTGTTGTTCGCAGCTATCGTTTTTCACCGGTTTTACGAGGGTGGTGAGACCTCGGCATGCAACCTGACGGATGCTCGTCCCCGTCGAAGCCGTTTCGCCCCCACGGAGTCTCGCTCGCTCAAAGATCGGGGACGAATGGTATCACGCACGCCTGCTTGACAGATCCGCCGCAGAGGCATGGAATGCTTCGCGACATGCGAGCGCAGGATCTGATCGTCGTCGTGACCTCGGTCGGCACCGAGGACCAGGCGCTCGACATCGCCCACGCCCTCGTGCGCAACCGGCAGGCGGCCTGCGTGAACCTGATTCCCAACGTGCACTCGATCTACCGCTGGAAGGGCCGGGTCTGCGACGACAGCGAGTTTCTCCTCATCATCAAGACGACGGGCGAGGCGTTTCCCGGCGTGCGGCAGACCATCCAGGAGATCAACACCTACGAGCTGCCGGAAATCCTCGCTTACCGCGTGGACGAGGCCTCCGACGCGTTCGCCTCCTGGATCGCCAAGACGACACTTCATGCGAAGAAGAAGGCGACCGTCCGCAAGAGGGTCGGGTCCCGGCGCGTCGCTGCAAGCTAGCGCAACCGGGCCGGCGGGCGCTCTCCGACGCCTATGATCGCCTTCGCCTCCCTTTTTCTCGGCCTGATGGTCGGCGCGCGGCCGGTCACCGTCATCGCCGGCGACGCGGTGGCGGCAGTGGCCTTCGAGCTCGACGGCCGTTCCGTCGGCCGGGTCGAGCATGCGCCCTGGACCCTCGAAATCGACTTCGGCACCGAGTTCGAGCCGCACGAGCTCGTCGCGCACGCCCTGGATGCGAAGGACCAGGAAGTCGGTCTGGCGCGCCAGTGGATCAACCTTCCCCGGGCGCCGGCGGAAGTCGAGATCGTCCTCGAGCGGGATGCGAGCGGTCGCGCCGCGGCCGCTCGGCTCGCCTGGGAGAGCATCCTCGGCGTCCGACCCAACCGCGTGGTGGTGACCTTCGACGGAAAGTCTTTGCCGATCGGCGGCAAGCAGGTGACGCTTCCGGCCTACGACCCGGAAGCGACGCACGTTTTGACTGCCGTGCTCGATTTCCCCAACGGTGTCCGGTCGCGGTCCGACGTCGTGCTCGGCGGCGGATCGGCGGGAGACGCCAAGAGCGAGCTGACGGCGGTTCCCGTCCTCGTGACCGGCGGCAAGCTGCCCACCCCGGAGGCCCTGCAGGGGCGCTTCCGTCTGGGCGACCGGCCGCTCTCGGTCGCCGCCGTCGAGCACGGTCCGGCCGAGGTCATCCTCGTGAGGGACCTGGGCTCGGCCGAGGGGAAGAGGGCGTTTCGTCGCGGCGTGATCTCTTTTTCGAGTGACAGCACCGGGCTCGACAAGGACAGCCGCATCCGGATCCTCTGGCCGGTCGCCCGCCGCATCGTCAACGCCGGGACCGCCAACGAGCTCTTCGAGACGTCGCGCGAATTCGTCGGGAATTCGGCGTCCTTTCGGTTCCTGTTGACACAGGTCGACTATCCGGACGATCGGTCCTCGCCGCGACGCTTCGCGGACGCGGTGGCGGTCGCAGGCCTTCGCGCCTGCGGCAGTTACGCCCGCCGCGCGGTCGTGCTGGTCCTGGGAGCGCCCGTGCCCGACCAGAGCCGGTACGAGATCGCTCCGATCCTGCGCTACCTCGAGCGGCTGCGCGTGCCCCTCTCTGTCTGGACGCTCGTCCCGCGGGCAGGAGGATCCGAATGGGGTCCGATGCAGGACATCTCGACCCTGGCCGGCCTCGAGCGCGCGGCCGAGCGCCTGCGGCAGGATCTCGACCGCCAGTCGATCGTCTGGCTCGAGGGGCGCTACCTTCCGCAGGACATCGTCCTTTCAGAGGACGGCGGCGCAATCACCCTCGTGCAGTAGCTAGCGCGCCACGGCCGCGGGAGTTCCGAAGACCTGCACCCAGACGATCTCGTAGCCGCGGGAGTTCTTTCCGAACGCCATTCCGATCCCGATCTCCTTCAGTTCCAGACTCAGGATGTGTTGCCGGTGCACGGAGCTGCCCATCCATCCCTCCATGACCTCGGCAACGCTGCTCTGTCCCTCGGCGAGGTTCTCTCCGATCGCCACGGCCCCGTAGCCGACCTTCCCGGCGCGCGCCATCGCGCCGGCGCCCTCGGGGTTCTCGTGCCCATAGTAGGAGCGCCGGATCATGTCCTCGGCGTGCTCCTGCGCCGTGCGGTCGAGCAGCGGGCTCTCACGCAAGGGTGGCAGGCGGCGGGCCTTGCGCTCGGCAAGCACCCGCGCGAGGATGTCCTGCCGAACCTTCGCGAGGTCCGAGAGGAGGGCCGTCTTTTCGGCGAAGTCGTCGGCCAGCGAGAACCCGAAGAGGAACACGCGGACGAGGCCTTCGTCGCTCGGGGCCAGGCCGACCCCGAGGTCGCGGTAGTCCTTGCGCATCGCCTCGGCGAAGAGCTCGGGCTCGGCCTCCCGCAGCGCGTCGAGCCGCGCGGCGATCGGCCCGTCGCCCCGCATCACGATCTCCGCGACGAGCCGCTGCCCGTAGCCCGCCGAATCCACGCGCTCTCCGACGTCGTGCCTGTCTTCCAGGGCGGTCGGATCCGCCGCCGCGGCCAGCGTGTCGGCGCGCCGCTGCGCCGCGGCGTTCAGGGAGCCGTTCAAGCGCAGGGCGGGCGCGCCGCGCGCCGCGCGCTCGAGATTGATCTGCGCGGCGGTCGCCGATCGCTCCGCCGCGACAGGATCGGCCGGCTGAACGACGGCCGGCGGAAGCGAGAGGGCGCTATGCAGGCGCGATTGCGCCGAGGGCCTGGGCAAGATCCGCGATCAGGTCCTCGACGTCCTCGATGCCGACCGAGATGCGTACGAGGCCGGGGGTGACGCCCAGACGGTTGCGCTCCGATTCGGGGATCGCGCCGTGGGTCATGGAAGCGGGGTGCGAAATGAGGGTCTCCACACCGCCGAGGCTCTCGGCGAGCGCGCAGAGCCGCACCCGCGCGAGGAACGCGCTCGCGCGTTCAAAGGACCCGAGGTCAAACGACATCATGGCTCCGAAACCCGTCATCTGACGCCTGGCGAGATCGTGTTCGGGGTGGTCCGGCAGCCCCGGGTAGTTGACCTTTCGGATCGCCTTCTGCTCCGAGAGCCAGCGTGCGACGGCGCGGCCATTGGACTCGTGGCGCTCCATCCGCACGACCAGCGTCTTGATGCCGCGCAGGACGAGCCAGGAGTCAAACGGCGAGAGGATCGCCCCCGAGCTGTTCTGCACGAAAGAGAGCCACTCGACGTGCTCGGACGCCTTCGCTATGGCGATCCCACCGACGGAGTCGGAGTGGCCGTTCAAGAACTTCGTGGTCGAGTGCATGACGATGTCGGCGCCGAGTGACAGGGGCTTCTGCAGATACGGCGAGCAGAACGTGTTGTCCACCACGACGAGCGCCCCGCGCTCGTGCGCCAGATCCGAAAGCCTCGCGATGTCGCAGAGGCGCATCGTCGGGTTCGTGGGCGACTCGAGGTGGAGCATCTTCGTGTTCGGCCGGAGCGCCGACCGCACGGCGCCCTCGTCCGAGGTGTCGACGAAGGAAAAGTCGACACCATAGCGGGCCAGGATCTTCGTGAAGTACCGGAAGGTCCCGCCGTAGGTCATGTTGGAGCAGACCGCATGCTCACCCGCCTTGAGGAAGGTCGAGATGGCGGTAATCGCGGCCATGCCCGAGGCGAAGGCGCGGGCGCCGGCGCCGCCCTCGAGAACGGTCAGGTTCTCCTCGAGCGCGTGCCGCGTCGGGTTCTGCGTTCGCGCGTACTCGTAGCCCTTGTGTTTGCCGAGGGCCTCCTGGACGTACGTCGACGTCTGATAGATCGGGACGGCCACCGCGCCGGTGGCGGAATCCGGCTCGTTGCCCGCGTGGATGCAGTCGGTGGAAAAGCCCATAGAACGATTTGTGTTTTGTGATTGCCGCGCGGAAGGTTACATCATGACCGGATCACAGAACGCCGATCCGCGGTCACAGATCCTCCAGGATGCCCTGACCGGGATACCGCTCGGCGCCGTCCGGGAAGAGCGTGACGACGGTTCGGCCGGGCCCCAGACGCTTTGCCACACGGAGGGCCGCCGCGGCGGCCAGTCCCGAGGATCCGCCGGCGAGGAGTCCTTCCTCGCGGGCCAGACGCCGGCAGGTCTCGAAGGCTTCCTCGTCGTCGATGCGGAGGACCTCGTCGATGACGCTGCGGTCCAGGATCTCCGGAAGGAACGAAAGCCCAACGCCCTCCACCCGATGCTCTCCGGGTTCTCCGCCACCCAGGATCGAGCCCTGCGGCTCGGCGGCCACCCGCAGGATGCCCGGAATCCGCTGCGACAGATGGCGCGCGATGCCGATGAACGTGCCGCTCGTGCCGACGCCGGCCACCCAGGCGTCGATGGCGTCGCCCAGGATCCGGGTGATCTCGGGTCCGGTCGTCTCGAAGTGCGCTCTGGGGTTGACGGGATTGGAGAACTGGTTGGGCAGGAAGGCCCCCGGAGTCTCCCGGGCGATCTCGCGGGCTCGCGCGATCGCGCCGCTCATTCGGACCGCGGCGGGCGTTCGCACGACCTGCGCCCCGAAACCTCGCATCAGCTTCGCCTTGACCTCGCCGTAGCCTTCGGGCATCACGATGATGCAACGGTAGCCCTTCGCGGCGGCGAGCATGGCCAGGGCGACGCCGGTATTGCCGGAGGTGGGCTCGACGAGCGTGCCGCCGCGGGCGAGCAGCCCCCGCCGCTCGGCGTCCTCGATCATCGCGATGGCGATCCGGTCCTTGACGCTGCCGCCGGGGTTGAACCATTCGAGCTTGGCCACGATCCGCGCCGCTCCCTGCGAAAAGCGGGGGAGCTCGACCAGCGGTGTGTTTCCGATCGTGTCGGGCAGCGAGGCGGCGGCGCGCGCGGACGCGCTGATTTCGGGGGACACTTTCAAGGATGGCTCCCGCGAGCCCAAGATAGCAAAAAAAAGCCCCGGCGGCGCCGGGGCTTTCCGAAATGGAAGGAATCGACTCAGTAAGACTGCTGTGAACGGCGTGCCGAGTAGCACTCGCGGCAGTAGACCGGCTTGCCGTTGGTCGGATTGAAGGGAACCTGGGTCTGCTTGCCGCAGCCGTCGCAGGTCACGTCGTAGAACGTGCGCTCGCGGCCTTCGCCCGAGGCGGACTTGCGCTTGTCGCGGCACGCCTTGCAACGCTTGGGCTCGTTGGTGAAGCCCTTGCGCGCGTAGAACTCCTGATCGTCGGCCGAGAAGAGGAACGTCGCCCCGCAGTCCACGCAGGTGAGGTTCTTGTCCGTGTATTGCTGCATCATGAAAGTTACCGATCTCCTGGGTTTTACCCATTTGGGCGCGCGTTTCGGCGCGCCCCATTCGAAAAAATATGGAAACGATGGATTCGTTGCCTCAACCGGGGCGGGCGTCGCCGGTCGCGGCGGCGCCCGGAAGTTCTCTCTAGGACCGACCCCCTTTCGAACGCGCGCACGTCTCCCCGCAAGGGCGTACGGAAGGGGGAAGGACAAACATAAAGACGGCGATCAGGATGTGCGGGGCTTTCGTAAAGCTGCGGGAAAGTAGCACGCGCCATGGGGGAGCGCAAGCGCTTTTCGGAGATCACGAACGGGACCGGAGGCGCCTCGGCGAGCATCGGGCCCTCCCTCGTCGGGCCTCGGCCCCTACGTCCCTTATTTCGAGGATCTTAGCTCGAGCCGACGACGCCGGCCACGGGCGAGGAGGCGGTGGCGTACCGCTTTCTCGGGATCCGCCCCGCCAGGTAGGCGTTTCGCCCCGCGGCCACTGCGTCCCGCATGGCCCGCGCCATCCGGACGGGTTCGCGCGCGCCGGCAATTCCGGTGTTCATCAGGACGCCCGCCGCGCCGAGCTCCATCGCGACGCACGCGTCCGAGGCGGTCCCGACGCCTGCGTCGATGATGACGGCCACTTTCGCGCGCTCGAGGATGATCGAGAGGTTGTTGGGATTCTGGATGCCGAGTCCCGAGCCGATCGGTGCGCCGAGCGGCATGACAGCGGCCGCGCCCGCGTCTTCGAGCCTTCGGGCGACGATTGGATCGTCGGAGGTGTACGGGAAGACCGTGAATCCCTCCGCCACGAGCGTCTTCGTCGCGGCGAGCAGCTCCCCGTTGTCGGGCCAGAGCGTCTGTTCGTCGCCCAAGACCTCGAGCTTGACCCAGTCGGAAAGCCCCACCTCTCGCCCGAGACGCGCCGCGCGCACCGCATCTTGGGCGGTATAGCAGCCGGCGGTGTTGGGCAGAAGCGTCATTCCTTTCGGGATCCAGTCGAGAAGCGATTCCTTCGATCGGTCCGTGAGATTCACGCGCCGCACGGCCACGGTGACGATCTCGGCGCCGGAGGCCTCCAGGGCTTCCTTCATGAGGGGGAAGCTCGCGTACTTGCCGGTCCCGACGATCAGCCGCGAGGCGAACGTCTTCCCGCCGAAGACGAAGGGGTCGCCCGTCGTGGAAGGCGCGGAAGTTTCGAAAGTCGCGGCCATCGGCGTCCACTCTATCGCTTCCCGCCGACGATGACGTTGTCGATGAGACGGGTCTTCCCCAGGCGCACGGCGGCGGCGACGGCGGCGCCGGGGCCGGCGATCTCCAGGGGCCGCATGGTTTCGGGATCGACGACCTCGACGTAGTCGACGACGAGCCCGGCGTGCTCGAGCGTCTCTCGCGTTTCCCGCTCGAGGCGCCGCGCATCCGGCTCGCCGGCAGCGGCGCGGCTCGAGGCCGAAAAGAGAGCCCGCGGGAGGGCGGCCGCCTGCTCGCGCTCGGCGGGCGAGAGGTACGCATTGCGGGAGGAGAGCGCGAGGCCATCCGCCTCGCGCACCGTATCCCCGACGACCAGACGCACGGGGAAGTCGAGGTCCCGCACCATCTTTCGGATCACCGCGACCTGCTGGAGGTCTTTCCTTCCGAAATACGCGGCGTCGGGCTGCACCTGATGGAAGAGCTTCGCCACGACCGTCGCGACCCCGCGGAAGTGGCCGGGCCGCACGGCTCCCTCGCCGCCCGCGGAGACCGAAGCCACCTCGACGGCGGTCGAGAAGCCGGCGGGGTAGAAGGAGGCGGCGTCGGGTCGGTACAGGAGATCGACCGCCTGCGCGTCGAGCACGGCCGCGTCCCTTGCGGGCTGCCTCGGGTAGCTTCCGAAGTCCTCGGTCGGACCGAACTGCAGGGGGTTGACGAAGATCGAAACGGCCGTAAAGCCGCATTCTGCTCGGCACCGGCTCACGAGAGAGAGGTGCCCGTCATGGAGCGCCCCCATCGTCGGCACGAAGCCGATGGTTTTCCCGGACGCCCTCGCCTGACCGATCCGTTCTCGCAGAGGCTCGAGCGCCGCGACCGTGATCAATAGACGCGCCGAAGCGCCGCAGGCCTCGCGCCGGAGAAGGACTCCTCGGCGTTGGGAAAGCTGCCCGACTTCACGTCGCGCGCAAACTCCTTCGCGGCTTGCGTGATGGCCGAAGCGAGATCCGCGTAGCGCCGGGCAAATTTCGGCTTGAAGGCGGGATTCAAGCCCATGGCGTCGTGGAAGACGAGCACCTGTCCGTCGCACGAAGCGCCGGCCCCGATTCCGATTGTCGGGATCGGCAGGGCGAGTGTGATCTCCGCCGCGAGAGTGTCGGGCACGCACTCGAGCACCAGCGCGAAGCATCCGGCCTCCGCGAGTGCCCGAGCATCCTCCAGGATCTCATGCGCCGCGCCCGATTCGCGGCCCTGAACCTTGTAGCCGCCGAGCTTGCGGAAGGACTGCGGCGTCAGCCCGACGTGCCCCATGACCGGAATGTCGGCTGCGAGGATCGCCTCGACGGCGGGAAGAACGCGCCGGCCCCCCTCCACCTTCACGGCGCCGCACCCGCCCTCCGACAAGAACCGGCCCGCATTGCGCACGGCCTCGGAAGCGTCGGCCTGATACGAGAGAAAGGGCATGTCGCCGACCACGAGGGCGCGGTGCGCAGAGCGGGACACCGCCCGAGCGTGCCGGATCATGGCGTCCATCGTTCCCGAGAGGGTGGAGGGCTCGCCATAGACGGTCATCTCGACGGAGTCTCCGACGAGCAGGACGTCGATGCCGGCCTCATCGAGCAGGCGCGCGGACGGCGCGTCGTAGGCCGTCATCATCGCGATCTTTTCCCCGCCTTTGGCGGCAAGCAGAGTCGGGACGGTGACGGGAGAGGCTTCCGAAAGGCTGGCCATCTTGCGCTCCTTTCCTTTCGGTCGACGTCCCGGTCTGCCGGGATCGCCGCCGAGAAGGGCGATGAGGGGATTATATCCCGTCGCCTTCGCTTGCGAGGGATCTGCGCCCTTCGGGCGCATCGGCGGTCGGCTCGGCCGGATGCGGCCTCGATCGACCGCCTGATCCCTCGCTGCGCTCCGGCTCCCGCGGCGCGAACCTCCTCCCTTCCTTCGGTCGGGAGGCTCTTCGCCCCGCGCGCGACAGGCGGGGTGCCGCTTGCGAAGCTTTGATGCGGTCTGTCGTATCGCTTTGGGCCGGGGGGCAGGCAGATCGCGTGCCCGGTGCGGGCGACGACAGCGGGTTACTTGAGGACGTTGCCCGCGGGCACGTAGTACTGGACGCCCTTTCGGGCCTTCTGGATCTGGCCGACCAGATCCTCGAAGTCCGCGGACCGGTTGACGAAGTCGATTTCGTTGGTGTCCACCACGAGCAGGGGCGTTTCCTCGTAGTGGTAGAAGTAGTAGTTGTAGGCCTCGATCAGCTGTGCCACGTACTCGGGCGTGATGCCCTTCTCGAAGGAGCGGCTCGCCTTCTTGATCCGCTTCATGCAGGTCTCGAGCGACCCCTGCAGGTAGATCACCAGATCCGGCTTCGGGACGGACTCGGAGAGAAGGCCGTAGAGCCTGTCGTAGATCAGGAGCTCCGAGTCGTCCAGGTTCAGGCAAGCGAAGATCTTGTCCTTGGCGAAGTGGTAGTCGGCGACGACCAGGTTCGAGAAGAGGTCGATCTGGGCAATCTCGCGCTGCTGCTGGTATCGCGACAGGAGGAAGAAGAGCTGTGTCTGGAAGGCTGCCCCCTTCTTCTTCCTGTAGAAATCGGGCAAAAAGGGGTTGTCCACGTCTTCGAGGATCTGTGTCCCGTGGAACTTGCGCGCCAGCATCTCGACCAAGGACGTCTTTCCGACCCCGATCGGGCCGTCGACCGCGACGTGCCTCAGCTTGACGTCGCCCTCGGACGGAATGGGCATGGCAATACGCTATCAGCTAATCGGCCGTCCGCGCCTACCTCCGCAGGACCTCTGCGATCCCGCAGAGGCACAGCGTGACGGAGACGAAGCCGTTGGCGGTGAAGAAGGCCGCGTTGATTCGGGAAAGGTCGCCTGGCCGAACGATCGCGTGCTGGTAGGCGAGCGCCGCCAGCGTGGCGAGGATTCCGGCGAGGAAAACCGCGCCGCCGCCCGACATGCGCCAGACCTCGACGAGAAGAACAGCCATGACGGTGTGGAAGAGGGCCGACATCCAGAGCGCCCGCCGCGCTCCATAGCGCGCCGGAATCGACTTCAATCCGACGCGGCGGTCGTGCTCCTCGTCCTGGAGGGCGTAGAGCACGTCGAACCCGGCTGTCCAGAAGAGAACCGCGAGGCCGAGCAGGATCGGCAGCCCCTCGACCGAGCCCCGCACTGCGATCCAGGCTCCCACCGGTGCCAGCGCAAGGCACAACCCCAGGACGAGGTGAGAAAGGAGAGTGAAGCGCTTCGTGTACGCGTAGAAGAGCAGCAGCGCCAGAGCCGCTGGCGAAAGCCAGAGCGTGAGACGGTTCAGGCTCGCCGCCGCCGCCAGGAAGACCAGGATCGAGACGGCGAGGAAACCCCGCACGAAGGCCACCGGGAGCCGGCCGGAGGGCAGAGCTCTCGAAGCGGTGCGGGGGTTGGCGGCATCGATGCGCCGATCCGCGAGGCGGTTGTGTGCCATGGCGGCGCTTCGCGCGGCGACCATCGCCAGGAGGATTTTGACGAGCGTGGCCCCGGACGGCCAGCCGCCCGCCGCGAGCACGGCGGAGAGCATCGCGAAGGGCAACGCGAAGATCGTGTGGGAGAACTTGATCATTTCGAGCGTCTCGGCCAGGGACCTGGCGGGGCTCGAAAGGGAGCTCATGGGCGGCGCCGGGAGGGCCGGGCACCTCCCTTCCATCGAAAGTCCTCGCCCGGGATCGAAAGGGAAAACAGCCGCGCGGCCCGCGTGCAGTAGGCGTCGAGGAAGCGGTTCATGTCCGGGGAATCGACGTAGAAGGCGGGCGCAGGGGGAGCGATCACCGCGCCCGCGAGGGTGGCCCGTCGCATGTTCTCGATGTGAACGAGCGAATAGGGCGACTCGCGAAACGCGAGGACCAAGGGACGGCGTTCCTTGAGCTGCACGTCGGCGGCCCGCTGCAGGAGGTCGCGGGAAACGCCGTTTGCGATCGCGCCGAGCGAACCGGCGCTGCAGGGGATCACGATCATGCCGAGGACCGGATAGGAGCCCGAGGCGATCGACGCGCCGACGTTGGCGTTGTCGTGAAGGACGATCTTCCGCGCCGCCGATTTCACAACGGAGAGGCGTGCCCGCCACTCCTGCGCAGTTTCGATCTCCGGATCGAGCTCGCCGCGCGCGACGGCGAGGGCGGCGTCCGAAACGATGAGGTGAAGGCGCGAGAGGCCCGCGGCGAGGATTCGCTCGACGAACCGCCGGGCGAGCCGCGCGCCGGAGCCGCCCGAGACCCCGACGATCAACTCGGCGCCGGCCATGGGGGCGCAGTTTAACCTTCGGCCGCGTCGCGTCTGCGACTGACAACCTTTTCTCCCCCCGGCAGGAAAGTTTCCTCCTCGCGACAAGGCTCGCTCTTGCAGCGGTTTGTTCGATCCCCGAGCGCTTCGCTGTCAAGAACTTCTTGCAGAGCCCCGAGGGCGCGCGAACCCGGCGCCGGGCCCTAACACCCCTGCCTGGAGCGGTTGTGCCGAAGCGCAGCTTTCGGCACGGCTTTCGCCCCTTCTCCACCTCGCCAAACAACTTTGAGGAGGTGCCGATGGAGGACGCCTGAAAGCGGGACCGATGAGGACACAGGGAAATCCCGACAAGAAAAGCGAACGAAATCCGAAATCCCTTCACGAAAGGAGACTCGAATGCAGAGGAATATCCGCTTGGGACTCACGGCCGCGGCGCTCCTGCTCGCTGCCGCGCGCGCAAGCGCGGACGCGGAGCCGGCCGCGGCGCCGGTCGAGGGACCCAGGATCAACGTCAACCAGGCCTCGGTGGCGCAGCTGGCGATGCTGCCGCGCATCGGCGAGAAAGTCGCCGAGCGCATCGTCGAATACCGCAAGGAACATGGATCCTTCGGGCGCCCCGAAGACCTGATGGAGGTCAAGGGGATCGGGGAAAAGCTCTTCCTGGTCTTGAAGCCCTATGTGGCGGTCGCCGGCCCGACGACGGTGACCGAGAAGATTCGAGCCGGCTCCTCCCGCGGCCGCTCCGTTGCCGCGTCGAAGAAGCCCGCCTCCTCCACCGCTCCGGTGGGCAAAGAGCGGTGAATCCCGCGCCCGCCCGGGGCCGCGCGAGCGGCCCCGGGCCTCTCCCGCCCAGCGCCGGACTCTCGGCCGTGGAGCTCGTCGGAGCTCTCGCGATCGCCCTCGCGCTGGGCACGGTAGCCGCTGCGGGAGTCTCGCACCTGCGCTCCGTGGTCTCCATCCGGTCCGGCGCCTCCGAGGTCGCTTCCATCCTGTATCGCGCGCGAATGCAGGCGATCACGAGGCGCATCAACGTCGGCGTGAAGTACCGACTGCGCGACGGCCGCTACGAGTGGGCGCTCTACGGGGATGGCAACGGCAACGGCGTGCGCACCGCCGAGATCGCAAGCGGAGTGGATCCTTCGCTCGGGATTCTCGCGACGTGGGGGCGCAGCGACGTGCGGCCGGGCATCATGACGGGCGCCACGGTTCCCGATCCGGACGGTTCGGGCCGGCTGTCGGGAAGCACCAGCGATCCGATCCGCTTCAACCGGTCGGACATCTGCTCCTTCTCGGCCCTGGGAGAGTCGACTCCGGGCTCCGTCTACCTTTGGGATGGGAGAGACCGGATGGCGGTGGTGCGCGTCTACGGGCGGACGGGGAAGATCCGGACGCTCTACTACCGCAGGGGGGACCGGGAATGGACAAAGTGAAGTTCGTCCTGGGGAGCCGGCGGCTAAAGGGGAAGGGCCTCGCTGGCCTCGCCGGGCCTTCCCCAGAGCAGACGGTTCTCGTGGGACGCGCCGGCCGCGATCACGCCGCCGGCGGCAATGCAGCGAAAGAGCCTTGCTCCACTTCCGATCGAAACGCCGTCCCAGACGGCGCTCTCCGAAATCCGCACGCCGGGGCCCACGCGTGCGCGCCCGAGGACGCTCGCCGAGGCCTCGAAGGCGGGCGGCTCGAAGGACAGGATCCTCGACCCGGCGTCGTACGTGCCACCCCCTGTGGGGAGGGGAAAGGCGCCCGCGAGCGCTTCGAGGGTCGCGCGGAGGAAATCGCGCGGGCTGCCGAGGTCGGCGAAAAAGCCGTCGTGTCGCAGCCAGGAGATCCGGCCGTTCCCCGCGAGCAGGGGCTCCCAGAGGTCCTTGCGCAGAGAGGCCTCCCCGCGCGGAATTCGGGGGAGCAGGTCGGGCGAGAGAACGCACACACCGGTGTAGAGGAGCGGGGCTGGGCCTTCGCCCCCGAAGCGCGCGATCGAGTCCCCTTCGGCCTGCAGAGGCGTGTAGCGCCGGGGCTCCCGGTTATCGACTACGAGCAGCGTCGCCGCAGCCTGCGTCTCCCGGTGCCGCGCCAGAAGGGGAGCGGGATCGAAGGCGATTGCGGAGTCGGCGTTGACGACGAGGAAGTCGTCGTCCTGCAGCCACCGCGCGGCGTTTCGCAGCGCTCCGGCGGTCCCGAGGATCCGGGGCTCCCAGAAAAACTCGAGCTGCGGAAGCTCGCCCGCCTGCTCGCGGAGACGGCTCTCGATCTGGTCGCCCAGGTGATGGAGGTTGACGCCCGCCTGCGTGACACCCGCGCGCCGAAGCCGCTGCAGGTGCGCCCGCAGGAGCGAAACGTTCAGGAAGGGCAGCAGGGGCTTGGGAATCGCCTCGCTGACGGGTCGAAAGCGCTGCCCGTGGCCGGCGGCGAGCAAGAAGGCCCTCATCGGGGCCGGTAGGGTGTCGCTCGAATCCGGTTCATGCGCCTCGGAAGACCATGTCCGGAGGAAGCGCCGGGTCTTCCTTGCGCCTCAAGTAATAGAGGCGAGGGTAGGAGTAGGGCGTGGCCGCGGCGAAGTCGAGATCCAGAGCCGCGACGGCCTCGCGGATGCGGACGGGATCCCCCTCGATCTCCATGAAATTGCCGATGGGCGTTTCGTCCAGGGCGATTGCGCATCCTGCGAGCGTCCACTCTTCCCGCCTCTTCTCGTAGCGGAACCGGCGCACCAGGCCTGCCCGGACCAGGATGGCATCGGCCTCTTCGGCTTCTCCCACCGTCGTCTCCCGCTCTTCGCGCGTGCGGATGCCCTGCTCGAAGCGGGCGGGTCCTTTGAAGGTGAGGCGACAGAGTCCGGCGGTGCGCCGCAGCCGGAGCGCGCAACCTGCGGCGGCCAGCCGGCCGTCCGGGTGATCGTAGAGGTCGTTGCATTCGTCGTGGCGGGCGCGGGTCGCCACCCCCCCTCGCTTCTGCAACCGCCCGCGGACGGCGTCGAGATCCTCCACCGGGATCTTGACCTCGATCTCGTCGGGCCGCGAGCCACCCGTCACGAGAGGAGGCGGCGGGCCATCTCCTGCGCCCGCTTCCCATCCACGCGGCCGCGGTAGCGGGCCATCAGCTCCTTCATGACGAGCCCCACGTCCTTGCCCGAAGAGAGGCCCTTGTCCTTCATGACGGATTTGACGGCTTCCTCGAGCTCCGTCTCGGAAAGCTCCCGCGGAAGGTAGGCCTGAAGGATCCCGAGCTCCTCGGTCTCCGCGTCGACCAGGTCCTGTCGCCCACCGCGCTGGTACTGTTCGATCGCCTCACGGCGCTGCTTGACCGCGCGCCGGATCGCGGCCTCGATTTCCTCGTCGGTCAGGTCCCTCTGGGCCTGGATCCGCTCGTTCTTCAAGGCCGAAAGCAAGAGTCTCAGGGTCGCGACCCGGCGCTTCTGGCCGCCCTTCAAGGCCGCCTTCAGGTCCGCTTCGATGCGCGCGAGCATGCCTGGAGGCTATCAGAGGAAATCGTGAAAGGTGACGGGGAATGGTGAATTGGGAACGATGACAATACGATGGTTCCGTGAAGCGATTCCTCGTCGGGACGGCGGGCCACATCGATCACGGAAAGACGGCGCTCGTGAAGGCGCTGACCGGAATCGACGCCGATCGGCTGCCTGAGGAGAAGCGCCGCGGCATCACGATCGATCTGGGTTTCGCGCACGCCGAGTGGGAAGGCGTCCGGCTTTCCTTCGTCGACGTGCCGGGCCACGAGCGCTTCGTGCGCAACATGCTTGCCGGGGCCGGCGGAATCGACGCCGTTCTGCTGGTCGTCGCGGCCGACGAGTCGGTGATGCCGCAGACGCGCGAGCATTTCGAGATCGTGCGAATGCTCGGCCTGGAGCGCGGCGTCGTGGCTGTGACGAAGATCGACCGCGTGGCTCCCGAGCTCGTTGCGGTCACCTCCGAGGACGTGCGGGAGCTCGCCCGGGGATCGTTCCTGGAGGGGGCCCCGATCGTGCCCGTGTCGTCCCGAACGGGCCAGGGGCTCGAAGTCGTGCGCGCCGCGTTGCTCTCGCTGGCGCATCCGGAGGGACAGGAACCGCGGGAGAAGCGGGCGGTACGCCTTCCGATCGACCGCGCCTTTCTCGTTGCTGGCTTTGGACCGGTCGTGACGGGCAGTCTGGTCTCGGGCTCCGTCTCGCGCGACCAGAGGCTCGAGCTCCTGCCCGAGCGGCGGCCCGTGCGGGTGCGGCGGGTGGAGGTCCACGGGCGTGAAACGGCGCAGGCGCGCGCGGGAGAGCGGGTCAGCGCGAACCTCGCGGGTGTGGAGGTCTCGGATCTCGACCGCGGAAAGACGCTCGCCACACCCGGCTCCTTCGCCGTCACGGGTCTTCTGACGGCCAGCGTCTGGTTGCTCCCTTCCGCGCCGCGCGTCCGTTCGGGCGACCGCTTCTCGCTTCATCACTTCGCCTCCGCGGTTCGCGCGCGCATCCGTCTGTGCGACGCGTCGGAGCTTTCGCCCGGCGACTCGGCGCGTGCGCAGCTTTCGCTCTCCGCTCCGTTGCCGGCCGCCCCGGGAGACCGTTTCGTCCTGCGCCGACTCTCTCCGGTCGTGACGGTTGGAGGCGGAGCCGTCCTGGATCCTCTCTGGCCCGCGATCGGTCGCCGGCGCGCGGAGGAGGCGAGGGTCCTCGAGCGTCTCGAGGCCGCGGGTCTGCCGGAGCGTTGCGTGATCTGGATCGAGCAGGGGCGCGAGCGGGGACGGGGAGAAGAGGAACTTGCCGCGCGTGCAGGCATTCCCGGAGCGGAAATCCGGGCCGCCCTCGCCGGACCCCTGGCATCGGGCGCCGTGCACGCTCTGCGACGCTCTCCCGACCGCTACGTTTCGGAGGCCTGCCTCGCGGGCCTCGCGGCGAAGGCCTCCGGCGAAATCGCCGCCTTCCTCGCGGCCGGCGGGGGCTCGGTCGGGATGCCCAGGGGGACGCTCCTGGCGCGCCTCATGCCGGCGGGGGAGCCGCGGTGGGCGGAGGCGGTCGAATCCGCCCTCATTTCTCGCGGCGCCTTCACCGTGTCCGGAGAGGAGGCACGTCCTCCCGGCCGCGAGGATCTCCCGGCCGGCGAGCGCGATCTTTCCGCGCGGATCCTCGAGTACTTCCGGCAGCGCGGCCTCGAGCCCCCTTCGACTGCGGAGGTGGCCGAGCACGTGCACCACCGGCAGAAGGTCGTGGAGGGCCTGATGGGCTATCTCGCGAAGAAGGGGGACCTCGCGCGTCTGCCGGGAGGGTGGCTGATGGCGCGGGACGCGGTCGAAGGCGTCGCCACACGGCTGCGGGGAAGTGGCCGGAAGTCGATCGACGTCGGCGAGTTCAAGGAAATGTTCGGCCTCACGCGGCGGCTGGCGATTCCTCTGCTCGAGTACCTGGACGCCTCGCGAGTCACGCGCCGCGTCGGGGATCGACGCGAGATCCTTCCCGGCTGAGCGCCGACATTGGGCGCCGGGTGTCGCCCCCGCCTTCCGCTCCGAGAGCCCGCGCCCTTTCGCTCGCCTCCCGTTCGAACGCGATCTCGGCATAGGCCTGCGGGTGCGAGCGGCCGCGGGCCCGAGCGCGGACGTAATCGGAGAGGTATCGCAGCAGAAATCCCGGGACGCCGTGGCGGCGGTATTGGTCGACGTGCGCGCGCTCGTGGGCGAGCAGCATCCTGCCTTCGCGCGAGCCGTTGGCGACTGCCCGGGCGGCGCGCCGCGACAGGAAGACGGTTCGTCCGACCACGAAGGCCTCGGCGCGGAGGGCTGCGGCCGCTAGGTTCGCGAGCCGCCCCGCGGCGAGCCAGGGCTCCCTCTCCGAATCCTCTCGCCGCGCCGGGGTCATCTCGGACGCAACGGCAGGCTTGGCCGTCAGAGCGACTGGCGCAGGGAAACGGTCATTTTCAGGTCCGTGGAGAAGGAGATCTGCCCGCTTGCGGTGAGCTCGTTCCAGGTGGCGACCGCGGCACCGCCTCCCCGGGCCGGCCGGAAGAGCCAGGCATTCATGACCTTGCGGAAGTAGGCGATCAGCACCGGATCGCTCGCCGAGGTCGCGATCGCCTTTTCGACGCGGCCGTTGACGCCGATGCGCACCCAGAACTTCACGAGAAACGGCCCCTTGTAGGAGGTCGAGGACCAGGGCTGTTTCTTCGGAGCGGGCGGCGTGTCCAGCTGCTCGTTCGGAATCGTTCCCTCCACCGGCGGTGCGGGCTTGACGTTCTGGAGCCAGGCCGCGTCGTTCCCCCAGTCGATCGGCGCGGGGATGGGGGTGGTCGGAGTGATCGGGGTGAGCACGAGCTGCTCGATCTTCGGGCCGTCGATCTCGGCGGCCAGATCGAGCCGAAGGCTCGCCCATGTGTCCGCGGGCTGCCCGCCCTTGCGTCCGGGGTCGAACGTCCAGCGCGAGAGCGAGTTCTGCGTCTGCGCCGTCAGCGACGGAATCGGGTCTCGGGCCCTGCGAACGGCGACCACCTTGCCCTTGGGGTCGACGCGCAGCATCGCGAAAAGGGAGGCGGCGATCACGGCGTCGTCGGCGACCGGCTTGACCGGGACCATCGCGGGAGCCTCGACCGCCGTCGCGAAAGGGTTCTCCGCTGGGAGCGTCTCGACGACCGTGGCCGGCGGGTCGGAGAGGCGCAGCACGGGGCCCGGCACCGGAAGAACGACGGGAGACACCGTCGGCGCAGGTGCGGGCTCGGGGGCCACGGGAGGCGGAGGGGCGGCCACTGGCGTGGCGGGCGCGGATCCGGCCGGCGGCTCCTGGGTCGGTGTGGGGTTCTGGGCCGAGGCCGACACGGCGGCGAATACGGCGAGCACCGCCAGCGTGATCCCTCTCCTCATGGCCTTTTGGGAAGTATAGCGTCCTGCTTCCCGCGTCGCGGATCCCGCACCCCGGCCCGCGCTACTTTGCGAGAAGCCAGTTCTGTCCCGAACCGACCTCGACCGCCAGACGCACCTTGAGGGCGGCGGCTCCCTCCATGACCTCCACGATCAAGTCCCGGATGGTCTCGACCTCGGCATCGGGAGACTCGAGCACGAGCTCGTCGTGGACCTGGAGGATCAGGCACGACTCGAGGCGCCGCCGGGAGAGCGCCTCGTCGAGCCGGATCATCGCGATCTTGATGATGTCGGCCGCCGAGCCCTGGAAGGGAGCGTTCAAGGCCATGCGCTCGGCGTTGGCGCGCACAGCCCCGTTGGAGGCCGCAATGTCGGGGATCGGCCTGACGCGTCCGAAGATCGTCCGGACTTCCCGGGTCGCGCGCGCTTCTTGCAGAACGGCGTCCAGGCACCCGCGAACCTTCGGAAACTGGTCGAAGTAGGAGTCGACGTAGGCCTTGGCTTCGGATGTCGGCACGCCGAGGTCCTTGCCGAGCGTGAAGGCAGCCATCCCGTAGAGAAGCGCAAAGTTGATCCGTTTGGCCGCAAAGCGCATCTCGGAAGAGACGAGGTCTGGCGCTACGTGGAAGATGCGCGCGGCCGTTGCGCGGTGGATGTCCTCGCCGCGTTCGAAGGCGTCGATCAGGTTCTGATCCCCGGAGAGGTGCGCCAGGATGCGCAGCTCGATCTGAGAATAGTCGGCCACGACGAGTTTCCGGCCCGCAGGAGCGATGAAAGCGCGCCGGATCTCGCGGCCGGCCGCGGTGCGGATTGGGATGTTCTGCAGATTGGGGTCCGAGGAGGAGAGCCGGCCCGTGGCGGCGACCGTCTGGCGGAAGGACGAGTGGATCCGGTCCTGCGCGTCGGCCAGGGCCGGCAGGGCGTCGACGTATGTGCCCTTCAGCTTCGAGATTTCCCGGTACTCGAGAACGAGCTTCGGCAGCGGGAAGCCGCGCTCGGCCAGATCCGACAGGACCTCGACGCCCGTTGAGGAGGACTTCGTCTTGGCCGTCTTTTTCAAGACCGGGTAGCCGAGCTTTTCGAACAGGATCTGGCCGAGCTTGACGGGAGAGTTGATGTTGAACTGCTCCCCCGCCTCGCCCCAGATCCTTTGCTCGAGGTCCTTGAGCTGCCCCTCCATGCGCGTCGAGGTCTCCCGCAGGAGTGCCAGGTCCACTTCGATGCCGGCGTTTTCCATTCGGGCCAGCACCGGAGTCAGCGGCCGCTCGATCTCCCGATAGATCTTCAGAAGGTCCGGCCGCGCCGCGAGCTCCTGCCCGAGCGGGCCCGACAGGCCAAGAGAGGTCGATGCCCGCTCGGCGAGCCACCGGTCGGCGCGGGTGATTTCGTACTCTTCGGGAAGGGCGCCGTCGCGGACGCCGGCCTCCTTGTCGGAAAGGAGCCTCGAGCCCAGGCGATGAAACGCGATGGCGTCGATCTCGGGACTCGCGACGCCTGGAGAGAGCACGTACTGGGCGAGCCCCACGTCGAAGACTTGTCCGCGCACGGCGGTGCCTTGCCGCGCGAGCAGGTTGTCGAGGGGCTTGGCGTCCGGTATCGCAATCGAAATCTCCGGTCGATCGAGAGTCGTCCAGAGCGCCGCCACCTCCGCCGCCGCCCCTTCGGCGATCTCGGTCGCCGCCCCGTCGGAGAGGGCGAGCAGGACGTGGCCGTTTCGCCGCAGAAGCGTGACCCCGAGAGCCGGAGACGCGGAAAAGGAAAACGCACCGCCGGGTGCAAGCCTGCGGGAGGGAGCCGCCGGTGGTGCGGCGGCCTCGCCCTGGATTTCGGCGGCGAGAGACTGGAACTCGAGCTCCGAAAAGATTCCCTTCAACTTCTCGAGATCCGGGTCCCGACGCCGCAGGCCTTCCGAATCGAGTTCGATCGGAAGGTCCGTGGGGATCTCCGCGAGCCGGCGGGAGAGGAGGGCGTCCTCGCGATGCTGCCGCAGGCTCTCCCCCACCTTACCGGGAACCTCGTCCATCTTCTCCAGGAGCTTCTGGAGGCTGCCGTGGGCCGTGATCCACTTCTTCGCCGTGACCTGTCCGACGCCGGGAACGCCCGGGATGTTGTCGACGCTGTCTCCCATCAGGGCGAGGACGTCGGCGACCTGGCGGGGCTCGACGCCGAAGAATTCGCGCACTCCCGCCTCGTCCAGAAAGATCTCGCGGCCTGTGTGGAAGACGCGGATTCCCGGTCCCACGAGCTGCAGCATGTCCTTGTCCGCCGTGACGATGACCACCTCGAGGCCGGCAGCCGCAGCCTTCTTGGCCAGAGTGCCGATGACGTCATCCGCCTCGTATCCCGGCAACTCGAGGACCGGGATCCGATACGCCTCGAGCACCCGCCGGATCTCCGGCAGCTGGCGGGCCAGGTCGTCCGCCATCGCCGGGCGGTTCGCCTTGTAGTCGGCGTAGGCGTCGTGCCGCGCGGTCCGCTCCGGGCCGTCCCACGCGACCGCGAGGTAGTCGGGGGACCGCTCGCGCAGCATCTTGCGCAGCATCGTGATGAACCCGTAGATGGCGTTGGTCGGCTTCCCGGCCGAGGTGGAGAGCCTCTGGATGGCGTGGTAAGCGCGGTGGATATTGGACATCGCGTCCACCAGATAGAGTGTCGGGCGATCTCCCTCCATCATCGCGATTCTATGGCCCGGTACCGCGCGGCCCGCGGGAAGGACGAAACGCACCATCGGCGCGTGCGACGGTGTTTTTGCTCGAGGGATTGCGGCGCCGCCGGCGACCCGGACCCCAGGCGCAAGTGACGCGGAGCCAGCAGGTTTGCCCGAGAAAAAAGACGGCCGAAAAACAAAACGCGCGACCCGCCCTCGGGATCGCGCGATTGAACGAAACCAGAATAGCAAACGGGCACGCCATTGTCAATGAAAAAGGTCGAGCGCATCGCCGGACGTGCTAAGTCCCGCAGCGGCGCCTCTTTAGCGCTTTCCGGGGGGCCTAGAACTTGCGGCGAACCGCGGCGACGACCTGGTCCCGAAGGCGCTGCGCTTCCGTCTGCAGGTCCGCCGTCTCGCGCTGCATGTCGCCGACAAACTGCGCGTCGCTGATGCCGGAAAGGTTGATCCCCACGTTCAAGAGGGCCCCCTCGATCGCTGCCTCGAGAAGAAGGGCGGCGGATCCCGCATCCGAGGCGGCATTCGGGTTTCCCCGCTCGACCAGCTCGGGCAGAGCCGAGAGGAGGCGAATGGCGGCCCGCGCCGTCCGCATGGGCACCTCGGTCGCGTGCCTGTTTGCCTCTGCCAGGCGCCGGCTGCGCTCCGCCTTCTCTTGCGCGCTCTCCTTGGGCAGGCGCCGGGCGGCCACGACCCCGTCGTAGGCTTCCGAGTCCTCCCGCGCCAGGGCGGCGAGCTCCCGCCGGCCGGCCCGCGCGGCCTCCGCGATGGGACGCACCGCCTCGTGGGACGACGCGTACTTCTCTTTGGAGAGGGTCAGCCCGGCGACCATCTCGACCAGCGACGCGCCCATCGCTCCGGCGATGGCAGACGCCGTCCCGCCTCCCGGCGTGGGAGCCTCCGATGCGAGTGCCGCCAGGAAGGCCCCGAGGGTGAGTCCGGTGAAGTCGGTCATGCTTGCGCAACCACGCGGCCCCGGCAGACGACCCCGAGCACGAGGTTGACTCCCCAATGATAAATGAGGTGCCGGTCGTCGGGCGCATCGATCCAGATCACATCGGCCGACTTGCCCGGCTCGAGCGAGCCGGTGTCGGACGCCAGGCCCACGGCGGCGGCGGCGTTCAAGGTCATCGCCGTCAGGGTCTCCTCCACGGACATCGCCGAATCCAGACACGCGTGGGCCGCGACCGCCGCCATCGATTCGGTGAAACACGTTCCGGGATTCGCATCCGAGGCGACGGCGACCGGCACCCCGGCGGAGATCAGGGCGCGCGCGGGCGCCCGGCGCGACCGCATCCACCAGGCGGTTCCCGGCAGGAGCGTCGCGACGGTTCCCGCTCGCGCGAGCGCGGCGATCTCCTCGTCCCCGATGCAGAGCAGGTGATCCGCAGAGGCGGCGGAGAGCTCCGCCGCGAGGAAGGAGCCGCCCGAGCGGGCGAGCTCGTCCGCATGGAGGCGCAGGCCCAGTCCGGCTTCCCGGGCGGCCTCCAGGATCGTCCGGGACTCGTCGACGGTGAAGACGCCCTCGTCGCAGAAGACGTCGCAGAAGCGAGCGAGCCGCCGCCGCGCAACCTCGGGAACGATCTCTTGCGCGATCGCTCGGACCCAGTCGGCGCGCCGCGCCCGGTACTCGGTGGGGATCTCGTGGGCGGCGAGCAGGGTCGGGACGAGGCGCGGAAGATCGGGGTCCCGGGCGGCTTCGGCCAGGATTTCGAGGGACCGGATCTCGTCCTGGATCGTGAGTCCGTATCCCGACTTCGCCTCCACGGTGGTGGTGCCGTGGGCCCGCATGCGTACCAACCGGGCGCGCGTCGAGGCCGCGAGCTCCGGAGTTCCGGCCGCGCGGGTGGCGCGGACGGTGGCACGGATGCCCCCACCGCCCGCGGCGATCGCCGCATAGCTCTCGCCGGCCAGGCGGCGTCCAATCTCGGGACCACGATTCCCCGCCCAGACCGGGTGGGTGTGGGAGTCGACGAACCCCGGAAGGAGGGTCTTGCCCGTCGCGTCGATCGAGAGATCGGCGGGGTTGCCTGAATACCGGCGCCGGTACTCCGCCTCGGGGCCCACGAACACGAGAACGCCGTTCTCGGCCCGCAGGGCGGCCTCCGGGATCCGGAGGATTTCACCCTGATCGCGTCCGCGCCGCGCCGCGTGCCCGAGAGGGGTCGCAAGAGAGGCCGCGTTGCGGATCTCCAGGGAAGGAATCGGAGGAGCCGTCATGACTTCACGCTCCCTCGGTCTCGGGAGAGCGCCGAACGGAGGGACCCGTTTCCCCCGGCGGGAACGCGCCTATACGGCGCCTTCTTCCTTCTCCGCCTTGCGCCTCAGATAGGACAGGGGGCGGTCCTTCTCGTCCTCGTCTCGGTCGAACTCGAGAACCTGCGAGAAGAGCTCGATCATCTTCTGGAGCTGCAGACGAAAGTTCGCCCGCTGGATCTTCAGCTCGTGGATGGCCTTCTCGATCTCCGCTGAGCGTTGGAGGGCGCTGTGCGTGAGCCGCTCTCCGGCCTCCTGCGCCTCCTGAACGATTCGCTCGGCCTCCTTGCTGGCCGCCGTCCGGATGTCTTCGGAGGCGCGCTGCGCGGTGAGCAGGGTGGCCTTCAGGATGCGCTCCCTCTCCCGGTGCTCCTCGTTTTCCTCGATCAGGTGCCGCACGCGGCTTTCGAGGTCCGAGTTGGCGCGCGCGAGCTCCTCCATTTCTTCGGCGGCCATGCTGAGGAAGTTCTCCACCTCGACGGGGTCGAGGCCCTTCCACTTGCGCGAGAACTCGTGCTTCTGGATCTCGAGTGGCGTCAGGCGAGGCATGAAAATCTCCTTCTCACAGGCCGCCCACCGCGAGGCGGGCGACAAAGCGTGACAGCAGAAAGATCAGGACGAGGACAAACAGGGGAGACAGGTCGATCCCTCCCGTACGCGAAGGGGGCACGAGCCGGCGGAAGGGACGGAAGAGGGGCTCGGTCGTTCCCCACAGGAAGCGCACGATCGGATTCCGGGGATCGGGGCTCACCCAGGAGATCAACGCGGCAACGATGACGAGCCACTGAAGGGCGTTCAAGAGAAACAGGATGGCGTCGAAGATCGCTCCCACGGCGGAGCCTCCGACGTTCACGCCGCCTCCCGGGGACCGAACAAGGCCGTGCCGATTCGCACCTCCGTCGCTCCCTCCTCGACCGCGACCTCGAAGTCGTGGCTCATGCCCATCGAAAGTTCCGGAAGCTCGCATCCGAAGCGGCCGACGAGGTCGTCGCGCAGCTGCCGGAGGCGTTGAAAGTACGGGCGCGCACGCTCCGGGTCGGGATCGAAGGGCGGGACCGCCATCAGGCCGCGCACCTCGAGGTGTCCCGCCGCGAATGCCGAGGCCGCAAGCGCCTCGAGATCTGCCGGCGAGGCGCCGGACTTCGACGCCTCTCCGGCCAGATTGACCTCCAGCAGGACAGGCATCCGCCGACCCGTCGGCGCGAGAAGCCGTTCCAGACGCTCCACAAGTCTTTGCCGATCTACGCTTTCCAAGGTTGAGAAGTATTGTAGCGCCGCCGCGGCTTTGTTTCCCTGAAGACTTCCGATCAGACGCCAGGAAATCTCGGGCAGCTCGGTGCGCGTTGCGACGATCTTTTCGACCGCCTCGGCCACCCGGTTCTCACCGAACAGACGCTGGCCTGCCCGGGCCGCCGCGCGGACCGCCTCGGTTCCGTGTCCCTTGGTCACCGCGAGAAGCTGCACTTGCCCCGGCTCGCGTCCGGCCCGCTCCGCCGCGCGCGCGATCGACGCGAGGGCCTCTGCCCGGCGCCGGGCGATGTCTTCGGCGGTCGGCTCCGTGGCGGCCTCCGTCCCGCTAGGACTTCTCGCTCAGATCGGCTCCGAGATTGGCGAGCCTGTCAGCGTTGCGGTTGCGCTCGCGGCGCACATGGGTGATCTTGAAGTGCCGGAATTCCCGCACCCGATGCAGCGCCTCCGAGACCATGGGCTTCAGGTGTGCCGCCTTGACGCGGTAGCGGCCGTTGACCTGCTCGACGAGCAACATGCTGTCGGAAAAGACCTCCACATCGTCGGCTCCGAGCTCCCGGGCCCGGGTCAGGGCCATCAAGAGCGCACGGTACTCGGCGACGTTGTTGGTCGCGCGGCCCAGGGCCTCGAAATGCTCTTCGGGTCCGTTCTCCGCGTCCGCCTCGACCCAGACGCCGGCGCCCGCCGGGCCGGGGTTGCCGCGCGCCGCTCCGTCGATGAAGGCCCGGAATTTCAGCGAACGGCCCGCTCCGTTCACGCGTGCGAGTCGTAGTAGAGGATGCGCTTGCAGGTGTCGCAGTAAACGATCTCGTTGCCCGCCTTGAGCAGCTGCAGCGCCGCGGGGCGGATCTTCACGTGGCACGCGGAGCAGGAGTACGAGGAGGCGATCTGGATGACGTGGGCGACGGCGACGCCGCGCTTCTTGTCGAGGAGCCGGTGGAACTCGGAGCGGTCGCGCGGCGCGATTTCGGATTCGAGCCGCTCGATCTCCGCCTCTGCCGCGGCGACCTCGTCGTTGATGGCGCGCTGCGCTGCACGCCAGTCCTTCAGCTTTTCCTCGTGCTGCTCGGTTTCCTCCGGTAGATTCTGTTCCCGGGCCGCCAGATCTGCGCGGGCCGTCTCGATTTCTTCCTCGAGCGCGAGGAGCTTCTCCTCGCTGGCGCGAATGACCCGCTCCACTCCGTCGATCTCGTTCAAAGCGGCGGAGTACTCCCGGCTCGACTGGACGCTGCGCAACTGGGCCTGATACTTCTTCTGTTTTTCCTTGGAATCGGCCAGATCCGCCTCGAGCTTCCGGGCTTCCTTTTCCGCTTCCGCGAGCCGGACGCGCAGCTTCTCGACCGCCTCGACCTTCTCGCGGAACTCCCGGTCCACTTCCACCAGCTCGGCCGGCACCTTGTCGCGCTCGTGCACGCGGCTTCGCACGAACTGGATTCGGTTCTGCAGGCGGTAGAGCTGCTCGAGAACCGTGTTCATCGGGCCGCTCCGAAGAGCAAAAAGGGTGTCCCTGTGAGAGGACACCCCAGGTGACTTCCGTTCGATCTCGACTCCTTGTTTCCGTCCTCGCCCTGCCGGCTCCTCAAGCTCCCCGCACCCCTTCATGACCCGCATGCTCTGGTGGGTCCACTCGGATTCGAACCGAGGTCTGACCGGTTATGAGCCGGTGGCTCTGGACCGCTGAGCTATGGACCCCGGAACGCTCCGTTCCCGTTCCAGGCGGAAATATATCCCAAAAGGGAAAGCGGTTGCCGCCCCCTCGCCGCGGCCGGGAGCACGCCGGGCCTACCGGATCGTTTCGAGGAACGGACGCAGTTTCTTGGCCCGGGAGGGGTGGCGGAGCTTGCGCAGGGCCTTCGACTCGATCTGCCGAATCCGCTCGCGGGTGACATTGAAGGAACGGCCCACCTCTTCCAGCGTGTGCTCGGAGCCGTCCCCCACGCCGAAGCGCATCTTCAGAACCTGCTCTTCCCTCGGGGTCAAGGACTTCAAGACCCGGCGGGTCTGGTCCTGGAGGTTCGACACGAGCACGGCGTCGATCGGAGAGAGGACCTGGCGGTCTTCGATGAAATCGCCCAGATGCGAATCCTCTTCCTCTCCGATCGGGGTCTCGAGCGAGATGGGTTCCTGCGCGATCTTCATGATCTTGCGGACCTTGGAAACCGGCATGTCCATCCGCTTGGCGATTTCCTCGGCATTGGGCTCGCGCCCGAGCTCCTGGACGAGCGAGCGCGAGGTGCGCGTCAGCTTGTTGATCGTCTCGATCATGTGTACGGGGATCCGGATGGTGCGGGCCTGATCGGCGATGGCGCGCGTGATCGCCTGGCGGATCCACCAGGTGGCGTAGGTCGAGAACTTGTATCCGCGCCGGTGCTCGAACTTCTCGACCGCCTTCATCAGGCCGATGTTGCCCTCTTGGATGAGATCCAGAAACTGCAGTCCGCGGTTGGTGTACTTCTTGGCGATCGAGACGACCAAACGCAGGTTGGCGACGATCAGCTCGTGCTTGGCCTGGTCGGCCTCCTCCTCGCCCTCGCGCACCATGCGCTGCGTCTTCTTGACGTCCTCGTGCGTGACGCCGAATCTCTGCTCGAGCTCGCGGAGCGCCTTCCGGTACTTGGCGATCCGGCGCTTGTAGAAGTCCAGGCGCGTCGGGTTCTTCTCTTTCTTGAGGACGAGCGTGTCCTGGCGAATGGTGGACTCGGGGACCGACATCTGGCGGTCGATGTCCTTGAGGATCCCGATCGCGCGGTTCAAGACGGCAGGCGTGAAGTCCGCGGCGCGGATGAGCTTGGCCATGTCCGCGATCCGCCTGTCGATCGAGGCCTCGATGCGCGCCAGGGCTTTGGAGCCCCGCTTCAGGGTGCGCGCCTTGAACTTCATCCGCTTGATGTCCTTGTCGAGCGCGCCGATCTTCTTGAAGGAGGCGAGGACGCCTTCGATTCGGCGCGTGGCCCGGTCGTCCATCTCCTCTTCTTCTTCGTCGGAAGGGTTGACGAGCTCGTTGACCATCCGCGTGTCGCGCCCGGCGCTCTCGAGCAGCTTCAGGATCTCCTCGAGAACGATGGGGTTGTTGGCCAGGGCCTGGTAGATCTTGGCCTCACCCTGCTCGATCCGCTTGGCGATGCGGACCTCTCCCTCGCGGTCGAGCAGCTTGACCGTCCCCATCTCGCGCAGGTACATGCGCACCGGGTCGTTGGTCTTCTCGACGGCCTCCCGGGCCTCTTCGGCCGACTCGGCCTCGAGCGCGGCGCGGCGGCGGGCGGCCCGGTCCGGATCGGTGACGATCTCGACTCCGAGCTCGAAGAGACGGACGTAGACCTCTTCGAGATCCTGCGGGCTGCCCGTCACCTCGTCGGAGAGAACCGTCTGCATCTCCTCGTAGAGCAGATAGCCCTTCTCCTTGCCAACCTTCAGGAGGATTTGGACTTCCGGGTACCGTTCCTCAATCACCAAGCGGACTTCCTTTCCGGGATGACGACTTCAACTCTGCGATCCGGCGGTCCATAGCCAGTTTTCTGCGAATCAGCTCGTTGTCCGCCGGAGCCTTTCCGATTGCGGCCAGCAGAGCGGAGCTCTGCCGTTTCAAGTGCTCCTGTTCCAGCTTGTCGAGAACCTGGGTCACCCTCTGGTGCGTGGGCTCGAGCCCCTCCTCGGCGGCCGCCCGAGCCAGCAGGCTGACGTCCCGTTCTTCCCTAAGGTGGGCGATTTGTCTTTGAAAATCAACAGGTTCCGTCGTGCTCCCGGCCTTCCGGAACGCCTCGACGACGTTGCGGACGCTGCCGTCAGTCAGCCAATCGTCCTTCAAGCGCCCTAGAATCAGAGGGATAAACTCGCTTCCACGGACCAAGATTGGAAGCAACGCGCGCTCGGCTTCCGGAATTCCACCGTCTGATAACACCGCTGAAGGCAAAGGCGTTCCCGGCCCTCCGGTGCCGCCCCGGGGGGTCGCGGGTGGACCGCCCTTGGGTCGGATCCGCTCCCACAGGACCTCGAGCGGGACGGAAACGGCGCGGGCGATCTTTCGGCACTCCTCGTGGCGGAGGATGACGTCCGGGATGGGCCGCACGAGCTCGAGCAGCGCCGAGATCCGAGCGCTTCGCTCGCTGGCCGAAAGGGCCGGTTCGTCGGGCCGGATTTCCGAGAGGAGCCACTCCAGGAAATCGGGCGCCTCCTCGATGCGGCTGGAAAGGGCCGCGGGACCCGCGCCCGCGAGCACATCGTCGGGATCCTCTCCCTCGGGCATCCGCACTACGGCGACATCTAGCCCCTGCGCGAGGCACAGGGCGATGGCCACCTGGGTGGCCGCTCTTCCGGCCGCGTCGCCGTCGTAGCAAAGAATCACCCGCTCGCTCAGGCGGCGAAGCTTCTCGGCCTGTTCCGGCGTGAGAGCCGTGCCCATCGATGCCGTTGTTTCCTCGACACCGGCGCGCACGAGAGCCAGATGGTCGAAGTACCCCTCCACGAGGACCGCGCGCTCCTGTCGCCGGATCGCCTCGCGGGCCTGGGAGAGCCCGTAGAGCATCCGCTTCTTCTGGAAGATCGGAGACTCGGGAGAGTTCAGGTACTTGGGTTCCTGGCCGGTGGCGAGGGCTCGCCCGCCGAATCCCACGGGTCGCCCCCGGTCGTCCCGGAGAACGAAGAGAAGCCGGTTGCGGAAGCGGTCATAGGCGCCGCGGCCGTCCGAGCGCGGTTGGAGCAGCCCCGCCTCGAGAAGCAGAGCTTCGGGAAAGGCGCCCGAGAGGTGTCGCGCCAGGGCGTCCCAGGAATCCGGGGCGTAGCCGAGTCCAAGTTTCTGCCCGAGAGGCGGTGGGACGCCGCGCTGCCCGAGGTAATCCGCGGCGGGGTTTCCCGCCTTTGCGAGCTCCGCGGCGTAGAAACGCTGGGCCGCCGCGACGGCCTCGAGCAGCTTCTCGCGCCGGTCGTCGCGGGGGCCGCGTGAGGCGCGCCGGGGGATGGTCACACCAAAGCGCGAGGCGAGCGATTCGACGGCCTCGGGGAAATCGAGCCGGTCCATCTGGCGGACGAAGTGAATGACGTCGCCCCCGGCCCCGCAGCCGAAGCAGTGGTAGAGACCCTTGTCCCGATCCACCGTGAAGGAAGGCGTGCGCTCGTTGTGAAACGGGCAAAGGCCCTTCCAGGAGCGACCCGCTTTCTTCAGGCGCGTGTGCTCGCCGATGACCTCGACGATGTCGGCGGCGCTGCGAAGCTGAGCGAGGACGGAGTCGTTGATGTCGAGATCCATGGCGGCGTCAGCCCTCGGTCCCGGGGCGTCTTGCTTCGCGCGCCCCCTCGGGAGACCGGCGAAGCATCTTATGCGAGCTCCGCGATCGTCGCGCCGTCGCCTCCTTCGCGCGCGCCGCCGGCTCGAATCGTGGCAACGGCGCGGT
Source organism: uncultured Acidobacteriota bacterium (assembly GCA_963801275.1). GTDB lineage: Bacteria > Acidobacteriota > Thermoanaerobaculia > UBA5066 > Gp7-AA6 > DATBFU01. Next base: position 2,605,988 of record CAWDEF010000001.1, read on the forward strand.
GGGAGCGCAGGTGCTCCCTCAACCCGTCGCGCAGCCTCCCCGTTCCGTGGCCGTGAATGACCCTGAGGGCGTCGTCCCCGGCCAGCAGCGCGGCGTCCAGGGCCCGCTCCACCTCGGCGATGGCCTCATCGAGCCGCAGGCCGATGACGTGGACCTCCCGGATGGACGCCGCGGCCCGGAGGCCCGCGGGAGGTGTCTCCGGCGGCGCCGGCCGGGACGATTCGGGACGGCCGGCCGCTCTCGCGTCCACGCACTCCAGCTCGGTGCGCGCCAGGCGCATTCGCTTGCCGCCGACGTCGAGCCAGGCAAAGTCCCCTTCCAGAGCGAGTACGCGTCCCTCCGACTTCGATCCTCGGCGCCGGGCCCGGGACCCGACCGAGAGGTCCCTGCCGCGAGCCTCGGCGAGGGCGTCGGCTTCGGCCAGAACGCTCTCGGCCGCGGCGGCCTGCTTCTGCGCCGAATCGAGGACCCGGGAGGCGGAGGCCTGCGCCAGCCGGGCCGCGTCCTGGCGCAGGCGCGTCAGCTCCTGCGCCACCTCGCGGGCGAGTTTCTCTCGCGCGCGATCGAATCCCGACTTGCCTTCTTCCAGCAGCCGCGCGCGCTCCCGGCGCAGGGCTTCGCGCTCGGACGCGAGCCGCTCGGCTTCGGCCGCGGCGCGCCGGCGCTCCTCGGCAGCCTCCCGCTCGAGTTTTCGCAGACGCTCGAGAGCGGCCTCTGCCTCCGTTTCGGCCTCCTCGCGCCTGCGCCACGCGTCGCCCAGAATCTCGCTCGCCCGCGACAGCACCGTTTCGGGAATTCCGCGCTCGCGCGCCAGAGACAGGGCATGACTGCGCCCGGCCAGGCCCGGGTGGAGCCGGTAGTTCGGCGCTCCGGTCGTTTCGTCGAACTCCATTGCGGCGCAGACCGAGTCCGGCCTCTCCGCCGCGAGATTCTTGACCGCTGAGAGGTGTGTCGTCACGATGGCGCGGCCTCCGCGGCCCAGGAACGCCTCGAGCCACGCGATCGCGAGCGCGCTGCCCTCTTCGGGGTCCGTCGCGCCGCCGATCTCGTCGAGCAGCGCCAGGGCGCCCGGGCGCGCCTGCTCGAGGATCTTCGCGAGCGTCTCGACGGAGGAGGAGAACGTCGAGCGGTCGGCCAGAATGGCCTGGGCGTCGCCGATCTCGGCCTCGATCGCCGTGAAGATCGGAAGCCGCGTCCCGGCCGCGGCCGGAACCGGAAACCCCGACTGGGCGAGCAGGGAGAAGAGCCCCGCGGTCTTGAGCACGACCGTCTTCCCGCCCGCGTTGGGTCCGGAGATCGTCAGGAGCCGCTTCTGGCCGGAGAGATCCAGATCGAGGGGCACGATCTCGCGCGCCTCCCGGGCCTCGGAGAGGACGTGTCGTCGCAGGGGCGCCAGCCTCGGATCGAGCAGAGGATGGCGCGCCCCGACGAGCGTCCAGGAGCCGTCGTCGGAGATCTCCGGGATCCGGCCTTGCGTGATCTCCCCGAATTCGACCCGCGTCTCGAGCGCGTCGAGCTCTCCCAGAGCCCGCGCCGCCGCCGTCAGGCCCGGCGCCAGGTCGAGAACCGTTCGTCCGAACTCGGCGAGCAGACGCTCGACCTCGCGCCGCTCTTCCGCGGCGTCCAGGGCCAGCTCGTTGTTGGATTCGATGATTTCCATCGGCTCGACGAAGACCGTATGCCCCGAACCCGAGCGGTCGTGCACGATGCCCGGCACGCGTCCCCTTGCCGATGCGAGGACCGGAAGGCAGTAGCGATCGTTGCGCTGGACCAGAAGCGCGTCTCCGAGCGCATCGCGCCGTTCTTCGAGCAAACGGGACATCCTTTTCGAAACTTCACTGCGGCGCCGGAGCAAGCGCGCGCGCAGCTCTTTCAGGCGCGGCGACGCGTCGTCCCGAACGGATCCGTCGCTGGCGAAGAGTCTCTGAGCGCGCTCGAGCAGCTCGCCGAAACGCGGTAGAGAATCGCGGCGCCTGGCCAGCCCCGGCGCATCGGCGGGCTCGAGGAAGCGGCGCGTGGCTTCGGTGGCGCGGGCGACGGCGAGAACGGGGCGGAACTCTTCGGGCAGTCCGTGGCCGCCGGCGGCGGCGAGCGCCTCGAGAACGGGCGCGATGTCGTCGGCGCCCGAGAGCGGCAACCTGCCGTACGCCGCGCGGAAGGTCCAGGCTTCGGCCGTCTCCGCGAGGCGGCGTCGCGCCGAGGGTTCATCGAAATCCGGGCGGGTCGCGAGGAGGACGTCGCGGCCGGGAGGGGTTCGGGCGAGAGCGGAAACGAGGCGGAGGACGACGTCGAACTCGAGCGTCGACGCGACGCCGTCCCCCGCGGAAGGTGACAAGGGGAGGTTTAGGGAGTCGCCCGCTTTTCCTCGGCGAGCTTGCGCAACATCTTCTTGCGCGCCTGGATGGCCTTGCGCTTGCGCTTGGCGCTCGGCTTTTCGTAGTGCTGCCGCTTCTTCAGCTCCGAGAGGATGCCCGACTTCTCGCACTTCCTCTTGAAGCGCCGCATCGCGTTTTCGAATGACTCGTCTTCCTTGACGTGGACGAGAGGCACGAACCGTCACCCCCTTCACCCTGACTTTCGAGAGAGCCCGGAATCATAGGTTGACAGGCTACGATCTGTCAACATGTCTTTTCTTTTGAAGTGGTTAAGTACCATCCGGTGCGTCGTTCGGAGCCCGAGGCACGTTCGGGAGGCCGCTTTCCTACGGAACCCTCGCGGGCGCTTCCACCCAACGGATCTCTCGGATTGGCTTGAGATTGACTCGGTCGTCGCAGACCGGATAATGGCAAGCGCATGGAAAACGAAGAGCTTCTGAGTCGTCTGGAAGCCGAAATCGAGCGGCGATTGCTCGAGCGGTTTGCCGCCCTGCGAGATGAATTCGACCGACTGAGGCTCGAGACCGACCGCCGCTGGGCCGGCTTTCTCGAGCGCTTCGATCAGGACTTCGCCGGAATCGTTCCGGGCGAGATGCTCGAGGAGCGGGGAGCCGCGGTGGGTTCCGCCCCGGGGTCCCTCTCGATCGACGAGGCCCGAACTCTCGACGCCTCGGCGAACCAGGTCGAGGCGCTTCACCGATTCCTGGATCTGGCGCGGCGCCGCGCCTCACGGGTCGCGCTGCTGGTCGCCAAGAGCGGGACCTTCGGAGTGTGGAAGGCCGTCGGCTTCTCGGAGCACGGCCTGGACGACGAGGCCGTGCGGAAGGTCACCCTCGCGGCCGAAGATTCCAGGGCCCTCGCGGCCATCCTCGACGGCTCCCCCGAGAGACTGTCGCGCGGAAACGGAGTCTCGCGTCGGCTGGAAGCTTCGGACGCCTCGGACTCGGTCCTGATCCCGATGGTCGTCAAGGAGAAAGTCTCCGGCGCCGTTTATGCCGACACCGTTCCGGGGGAAGAGCAGGGATTTGACCCGGAAGGAATCGCCGCACTGACATTCCTGGCCGGACTGGTCGTGGATCGGCTGGCAATGCGGAAGCTGCGGCCGGCGCCGCCGCTGCGCCCGATTCCGGCCCGGCCGGATCGTCCCGTCGAAGAGGACATCTCGGATCTCGGTATCCCGCGACCGCGCGAGGTTCCGCTCACGCCGGCCGCGGAGCCCGCGCCCGCGGCGCCGATGCCGGTCTGGACGGCCGAGGAGCCGGCCCGTCTCGAATTCCCGTCCTCGCCTCCGCCGCAGACGCCACCGGTACTCGAGCAACCGCACCCGCCTGCGGCACCGCCCGGCGCGACCGGTTGGGCCTCGCCCGGAGCGACTGTGCGAATTCCGGAAGTTCCCGCCGAGAGCGCCCCGCCTCCGGCGCCGATGTGGAAACCGGAAGAGTCGTCTGCCCCCGCGCCGGCGGCCGAGTCTCCTGTCCCCATCGCGCCGGAGCCCGCTCGACGCCTCGCGGGCCCCCTCGCTCGCAGTGAAGGAGACGAGCGCCGCGAGGAGGCGCGACGCTTCGCCAAGCTTCTCGTCTCGGAGATCAAGCTGTACAACGAGCGCGCGGTCCAAGAAGGTCGCGAACAGGGCAACCTCTACCAGAGACTCAAGGAAGACATTGATCGCAGCCGTCAGATGTACGACGAGCGCATCCCGGAGGATGTCCGGTCCAACACGAACTTCTTTCAGGAGGAGCTCGTGCGAACACTCGCCGACGGGCGCGCCGAGGTACTCGGAATGTAGGAAGGTTCGGGGTCGATCCGGATTTCGTTGTTGACTGTACAGAAAGTCTTCAGGTTGACGGCGCTCCTCGGCGGCCTGTGCCTGGCGCGCGGCGCCGCATGGGCGGACGTCGGGAGCCTGTTCGTTTCTTCCGACTTCGACGCCGAACTCGCCCGGGCCGCAGACCTGCTCGAGGCCGGGCAGAGACCGCAGGCCGAGGCCATTCTGTCGGAGGTTCGGGCACGGGCCGCACAGCGGGCCTGGGACGCCCGCATCGATTGGCTGATCGCCCTGGATGACGAGCGCCGCGGGGACTTCGCCGCCGCCGCCGCTCGCCTCGCAGAGACTTCCTCCGCGCCGATCGGCCTGGAAAGCTACCGCCGGGATCGCATCGCGAGAGACCTGGCCGCCGCCGGGCGCGTGGAGGAAGCCCTGCGGGAGTACCGGGCGCTCGAGAAGAGCAATGAGCCCTACGCGGGCCGTACCCGGACCGCGCGCGACTTCGCGGAACTGCTCGAGACGAGCGGCTCGGTCACGGCGGCCGCGGGTGTGCTCTCGCGTGCGGCGCAGGCGTCGGAGGCGGCGAGCGGCGAGCTTGCCGCGGATCGCCTGAGACTCGCCCTTCGGACCGGCGATTCCGCCGCAATTCGAGCCCTTTCGCGCCAGGTCTTGTTCGACACGCCGCTCGCCGACCGCTCTTCGTCCCTGCCGGCGAACGTCCGGAAGACACTCCGACTCCAGGACGCGGCGCTTTCCCCGGCCGATCGCGCCCGCCGCGGACGCGCCCTGATCGCTGCGGGCGACGCGAGGGGGGGAATCGCGCGGCTCTCGCACGGGGAGACGGGTTGGCCTTCGGAGGAGAGGGGAGCCAACCTCCTCGCCTTGGCGCGGGGGCAGGCGCAGCTTTCCCGGATCGGCTCGGCGCTCGCGACGGCTGCGAGGGTCCCGCGGGAGGCCGGCGCCCCCTGGCTCGAGGCGCGGTACCTGCGAGCCCGGCTCGAGCTCAAGAGGTTACGCACGCGCTCCGGGTCGCTGCGCCCGTCGGATCCAAGAGTCGCCGCAGTCACCAGGCAGCTCGAGGAATTGACCGCCGCCGGAGTTCCCGGCACGATTCGCGCCGGCGCACGGGAGCGCTTGATCGACATCGCCTTCGCCAGCGACGAGTTCGAGACGGGACTCGAGCAGGCGCGGGCCCTCGTCGCGGAGTCTCCCGGGACCCGCTCGGGGTTCGAGCCACTGTGGAAGCTCGCGTGGGCCCGCTATCTCTCGCGGGACTGCCCTTGCGCACGGGAGGGCTTCGACGCGCTCGCGCGTCTGTACCCCTCGATCGATCTGCAGCGGCGCCTCGCCTACTGGACGGCCCGGTGTCTCGAGCGGGAAGGCAATGGGTCCGGCGCTTCGGCGCTGTACCGGAGGCTCTCGGTCGCCGACCCTCCCGATCTCTATGCGCTCTTCACCCGCCGCCGAACCGTTCCGGCGCCCGCACCGCGCCGCGATGCGCTGCCGGACCCCTCGGAGGCCACCGCCACATTCCGGCGGGTGGACGAGCTCTTGCGGTTGCGCCTCTTCGAAGAGGCTTCCGCCGAGGCGCGGCTGCTTGCGCCGAGCCGAGGCCGGGACCTGCGTCTGGCAGAGTCCGAGTTCGCGCTCGGCCGTTTCGCATCGGCGGCGTCGGCCGCCAAGCGGGCCTTCCCGGAGATGGGTACCTCCGAGGAGGCCCGCGTGCCGGATGGATGGCGCAGGCTCTACTACCCAATCGAGGAAGGCGGCTTTCTCGCCGAGCGGGCCCGGGAGTTCGACCTCGATCCGGCAGTCCTGAGAGGTCTCGTTCGGCAGGAGAGCCTGTTCGAAGCCAACGCGAAGTCGCGCGCCGGCGCGCTCGGGCTGACACAGCTGCTGCCGTCGACCGCGCGCAGCGTCGCCCCCTCTGTTCTGCGGGTCCGCTATCGGCGCGCGTTTCTCTACGATCCCGGGGTCAACGCCCGCCTGGGCGCCGCCTATCTGCGGAGGCTCTACGACCGATTCGACGAGGACCTGGTCTTCGCCCTCGCGGCGTACAACGGCGGACCAGGGCGAATGGCGGGCGTGCGCCGGAGCCACCCCGGCCTCGAAGACGACGAGCTCTTCGAGTGCCACCCGGCTTCCGAAAGTCGCGACTACGTGCGCCGCGTGATGCTCTATGCCGAGTCGTACCGGCGTCTCTATCCCGGTTGAACACAGAGGCTTCTCACCAGGACCCTTCGGGAACCACGAGCACGGAGCAGCGGCTGCGTCTCAGAATCTGTCTCGTGACGGAGGCGCTGCGCCCGAACGCCGAATGCGGGCCGCGCGCCGGTCCCCCGAGGACGACGAGGTCGTGCGGCTCCGCGCCGAGCTGCTCCAGGATCCCCTCAGCCGGTGCCTCCGCCGTCCGGGTCGAGGACCGGCCGGAGACTCCGAGCTCGCGCAGGGTCACGATCCCTCGCTGCAGATGCGCCTGTACGATGGGCAGCGGAGCCCTCCCCTCCGGCAGGACGTGGAGCAGCGTCACGGTGGCGCCGAGGCGGCGGGCGAGCCATCCGCCCGCCCGAACGTCGGCCTTGCCGGGCTCGCCGACGGCCGTGCAGATGAGGATACGCCGCGGACTTCCCCCGAACCCCCGCATGAGGAGGATCGGTGTCGCAATCCGTTCGAGCAGCTCCTCGGTCAGGGCTGTCGCCCGGCGCCGGCCGGCCTCCGTCTCGCCGAGCACGAGAAAGTCGTAGGGCGCCTCTGCCTGCTCGAGTGCAATCTGCTCGGCGGGGTCGCCGGCCCGGACCCGGACCGGCGTGCCCGTGAGCCCGGCCTCCCCGACGCGCTGCGTCAGGACCTGACGCAGCGCCTCCTGGTCGCCGGACGCGGCGATCACTCCGAGGACCGTCGCAAGGCCGTCGAGAGCCTCCTGGAGGGGTCCGGTGATCTGCAGCGAGGGCGACGGTCCCTCGCCCGAGTCGCAAACCAGCAGCCGCGGCGTCGGCTGCTGGAGGATGTGCCAGCGCTCGAGCGTCACCCAGGGCTGACGCTCTACGGGGCGTCCGTCGGCCGGAACCGCCGCGTCGATCAACAATGCCTCTTCTCCGAAGGGCAGCGCCGGCGAGACCTGCCGCGTGCTGGGCAGAGGCGGAAGGCGAAGGCGCACGCGGCGTGAGGAGCCCGCGAAGGTCTCCTCGATGACTTCTCCCTTCCCGAGCACCTTGGCGCTCGGCGGCGGCTTCTCGGCAGAGAGGCTCAGCTGCTCGGGCCGGAAGAGAACGCGCACGCGGTCCCCTTCGTCGTGGGGCACCTCGGAAGGGATCGGCAGCGTCAGCGGACCGAGCTCCACCCGGTGGTTGTGGCACCGCCCGACGAGGATCGTCCCGCCGCCCAGGAACGTCGCGGCGAAGAGCGACTGCGGATACGCGTAGAGGTCTCGCGGCGCGCCCACGTCGAGCAGGCGGCCCCGCTCGATGACGCCGATCCGCTCGCCGAGCTCGAATCCCTCCTCCTGGTCGTGCGTGACCAGGATGGTCGTGACCCCGAGGGACTTCTGGATCTGCTTCAAGTTCTGGCGCAGCTGCGCGCGGATCTTCACGTCGAGCGCCCCGAAGGGCTCGTCGAGCAAAAGGACCGTCGGCCGATAGGCGAGGGCGCGCGCCAGCGCGACGCGCTGCAGCTGTCCTCCGGAGAGCTGGCTCTCGTATCGGGCGCCGAGCCCGCCGAGGCCCACCAGGTCGAGTAGCTCTTCCCGCCGGCGCTCGCGCTCCGCGGCCGGGACCTTTCGGATCCGGAGCCCGAACTCGATGTTCTCGGCCACCGTCATGTGCCGGAAGATGGAATAGTTCTGGAATACGAATCCGACGTCGCGCGCCTGCGGGGGCAGCGACGTGACGTCCCGGCCCTGCAGCCGGATGATTCCCTCGTCCGGCGGCATGAGGCCGGAGACCAGGCGCAGGAGCGAGCTCTTTCCCGAGCCGCTCGCGCCGAGCAGAACGAAGAGCTCGCCCTTCTGGACCTCGAGCGAGACGCGGTCGACGATCGTCTGGCCGGCGAAACGCTTGCTGACGTTCTCGAGCGTGATCGACATGCCTCTGGGCTCCTAGCCTCGGGGCCTCGTGGTGTAGCGGAGCAGGACGAAGAAGATGACGAAGGACAGGGTGGCGAGAACTGCGGCCACGGCATTGGCGCTCTCGATGTTGCCCGCCTCGAACTGGGCGAAGATGTAGAGAGGCGCCGTCTGGGTTCTCAACCGCAGGTTTCCGGAGACGAGCACCGTGGCGCCGAACTCGCCCAGGGAATGCGCGAACGTCAGGAGCGCTCCCGAGAAGAGCCCACCGCGCAGCGAGGGAAGGATGATCCACCGGAAGGTCTGCCAGCGGGAGGCGCCGATCGTATAGGCAGCCTCTTCGTACCGGGACTCGATTTCGTCCAGGACCGGCTTGACCGCTCCGAGCATGTAGGGAAACGTCACGAACAGATGAGCCATCAGAACGCCTGCGGGAGCGAACATCGGCTGGAAGCCCAGGGGCTCGAGGGCGCGGCCGAGAAGGCCGATCGGTCCCCAGAGCAGGAGGAGCGAGGTGCCGACGACGACCGTGGGGATCGCAACCGGCAGGTTCACGAGGATTCCCAGGGGCCGCTCGCCCGGGAATCGGTAGCGCGAGAGCACGTAGGCCGTGAACGTGCCGAGGATCGCGTTGACCGCGGCGGTCGCGAAAGCGATCAGCAGGGAGAATCGCAGCGCAAACTGAGCATCCGGCGAGGCGAGGGCGCGCCCGAAGGCCGCCGGGCCGCCACGGAAGGCGAAGACGAAGACCGCGGCGAGCGGCATGAAGATGAGAGGGAGCAGGAAGACCACGACGAGGCTGACGGGCGCCAGGGCTTGCCGGCCGCGGTGCTCGACCTGAGGGAGAGAGCTCATCGCTGCGAGAGTGCCTTCATCACCCTGTCTCTCCAGATGCCTTCCACGATCTCGCGGCGCGCGCGCTTCCACCCGCCGAAGTCGGCAATCCGGAACGGCTCGGCGATCCGGCCGAAGGCGGGATTGTCGTTCCAGCGGTCCTCGACGCTCCGGAATCCTCTTTCGACGAAGGTCCGCTGAGCCGTCTCGGTCCACAGGAAGCGCTCGAACGCATCCACGGCGTCGCGCTCCCTGGAGTGCACGTTCCGATCGATGCGGACCAGGGTGTGCTCCGAAAGAATCGTGCGACGAGGATAGACGATGTCAGCCTTCAGGCGCCCGCGGGCGCGGTCCCAGAGCGCCTCCTGCTCGTAGGTGACGAGCGCGTCGCCGAAACCGTTATCGAACTGCGTCCGCGCAGCGCGCGCCGACGACGCCTGCGCGACGACGTTCGTCCAGATCCCGGAGAGCATCCGCTCGCCCGCCCCCGGATCCTCAGGCGCGGCGAGAGCCCCCGCTCCGTACTCGGCGACGATCGCCCAGGCCGCGCCGCCCGAGGTCAAGGGGTCGGCGTGTACGACGCCGATTCCCGGCCGCGTCAGGTCCTCGAAATCGCGGATCCCCTTCGGGTTTCCCGGGCGCACCAGAATGATGAGCGGCGTGCGGTTGACGACACCCGCGTGTGGGAGGGAGCGCCAGCTGCCGGCCGGAAGGACTCCTGCTTCGGCGAGGCGGTCGGCGTCGTTTTCGAGAGCCAGTAGTGCGAGCTGCGCCGGAACGCCCATGATGATCTGGTTGGTCACGGTTCCCGAGCCGGCAAAGGAGCTGATGAACTCGACGCGGGGATGCCCGCCCGACGTCTGCGCCTTCTGGAAGGCGGGGAAGACCGCGTCGTTCATCGTGTCGCCGAGGATACTGAAGCCGTAGAAGACGATCGTCACCGGGGAGGCGGCCGGGCGGGAGAACGGAAGCCAGGGCCAGGCCGCCCAGGTCAGCAGTACGACGAGCAGCAGAGCCGGGCCGAAGCCCCCGGGTCGGCGGGTCCCCGAATCTCCGGCCATCCGCGGGAGGATATCGCCGGAGGCTTCCAATGCCCGTAGACTCGCGTCCGATGGTGGAGTTCCAGGTTCAGACGGTGCGCGCGATCGAGCGACGCGACATCACGGCGCAGGTGCGGGCGGCGGCCGAAAGAATCGCCAAGGGAAGGGGAGAGGCCCTCCTGGTGTCGCTTCCCCATACGACCGCGGCGGTGACGATCGGCGAAGCCTGGGACCCGGACGTGACAGGCGACATCGAACGCGCGCTCGCAGCCTGGGTTCCCGACGTGCGCTTCGACCATGGGGAGGGCAATTCGCCCGCGCACTTTCTTTCGGAGGCCATCGGTGTGTCCTGCCTCGTGCCGCTGGAAGACGGGCGCCCGGCCCTCGGCCGCTGGCAGGGAATCTTCCTGATCGAGCTCGACGGACCGCGCGAGCGCACCGTCCAGGTGCGCGCTCTGGCGGGAGCCTGAACGAAGCGGGTCTAACCCTTGACGGCGCCGCGGGTCAGGCCGCTCGTGATCCGCCGCTCGAAGAGAAACACCAGCAGCACGAGCGGGGCAGTCGCCACCGAGATCGCCGCGGAGAGCTGGCCCCAGGGAATCTCGTAGATCGACGCGCTTCCGATGCTTGCGATTCCGGCGGTGACCGTCTTCGTGTCGTCGCGCGTCAGGAAGGTCAGGGCCAGCAGGAACTCGTTCCAGCAGAAGATGAAGACGAGAAGAGCGGCGGCGGCGGCCGAGGGAAGCGCGAGAGGCAGCTCGATCCGCAGGACGCGGCCCAGGGGCGAGAGCCCGTCGAGCTCGGCCGCCTCCCCGATCTCGCGCGGAATCTGACGGTATCCCGCGTCCATGATCCAGATCGAAAGGGGAAGGGAAAGGGCCGCGTACGGAAGGATCAGGGAGATGGAGTGATTGAGCCAGCCCAAGGCGCGGAGCCCTTCGTAGAGCGGAAAGAGCAGAAGAATCGGGGGGAAGACGGCGAGAAGCAGCAGTCCTCCGAGAAGGCGCCGCCTCGCCCGTACTCCGAGGTCGGAAAGTGCGCTCGCGGCGAGGGCGGCCAGCAGGACCGAGATCGCGGTGGCTGCCGTACTGATCCGAAGGCTCTGGGCGAGGTAGGAGGCGAAGGGCCTGCGGTGCCACAGCTCGGCGAAATGCCGAAACGTCGGCGGGCGCGGCAGGTAGATCGTCGGCGTGCGCGTGATCTGGGCGTCGGGCTTGAGCGCGGTCGAGAGCTGCCAGAGCGCGGGAGCAAGGCTCCAGGCAAGCAGCATCAGGGTCGCCGCGGCGAAGCCCAGGCGTTCCGGCGTCCGCGCGCGGGATCGCTTCGTCCGGCTCACGGGATTTCCTCCCGCGGACGCATCGCTCCCCAGAGCAGCAGGGCTGCGCCGGCCGCAAGGACCGCCGCTTGTGTCGCGATCGCGGAGCCGTAGCCGAAGTCCAGATAGCGAAAGTAGTTTCGGTACGCGTAGAGCGAGATCGTCTCGGTCGATCCGCCCGGCCCCCCGCCCGTCATCACGTAGACGATGTCGAAAGCGCCGTAGGCCTGAACCGCACGGAACGCCAGGGCCACCCCCAGGGAGGGACGCAGCAGGGGCAGGACCACCCGCGAGAAGCGCTGCCAGGAGTTCAGCCCGTCGGTGCGGGCTGCCTCGAGCACCTCCTCCGGAATCCCCTGAAGGCCAGCCAGGACGATCACGGCGACGAACGGCGTCGTCTTCCAGACGTCCGCGATCACCAGGGCGGCCATTGCGCTGGCGGGCTCGGCCAGCCAGGCCACGGGGTGATCGATCGCGTGGAGCCGGCGGAGCAGGTCGTTGGCCACTCCGAAGGAGTCGTTGAAGATCCAGGCCCAGGCGAGCGCCATCACGGCGGTCGGCAGTGCCCAGGGCAGCAGAGCGGCCGCGCGAACGAGACCGCGGCCTCGAACGTTGTGGTGCAGGATGAGGGCCATCGCGACACCGAGCACCATGTCGAGCATCGTCGACGACGCCGTGAAGACGGCGGTATTCCGCAGGGTGGTCCACCAGCGCCCGTCCTGCCAGAGGCGCCGATAACCGTCGAGGCTGGCAAACGTCGGGGCGAGCCCTCCCTCGAGCCCGGCGTGCGTGAAGGAGAGCTGGACCACGCGCGCAACCGGCAAGACGACGACGACCCCGAGCAGGAGCGCCGCGGGCAGGAGCAGGAGAAGGCGTCTTCGTCGCTGCGCCGCGGGTCGATTCATCGTCCTGTGTCTCCGAGCAGCCGGCGAGTCTCCTGGGCCGCCGCGGAGAGCGCCGTTTCCGGGGCGCGGAGACCCGAGAGCGCGGCGCTCAATTGGCGTTGAAGGATGTCGGAGGCCAGCGCGTAGCGGGGAATTGCCGGCCGCGCGATGGCCCCAGCATGGAGCGCGAGCAGCGTCGGAAGAAACGGATTCGCCGCCAAGAGCGCCGGATCCCGGTAGGCGTCGATCCGAGCGGGAGCGAAGCCGGTTTCCGCGCAGAGCGCGCGCTGGCTCTCGAGCGAGATCGCATGGCGAATGAACGCGATCGCAAGCTCCGGATGTCGGCTGAAGCGCGAGACGCCGAAGCCCCATCCGCCGAGCGTTCCGGCTCCGGTGCGGCCGGGCGCGTGCACCATCGTGGTCGCCCGGATCCTGCCCGCGACGCTCGAGCCGGCGCGCTGCGCCAGGCGCCAGACATACGGCCAGTTGCGCAGGAAGACGGCCCGTCCGTCCTGAAACAGGCGCCGGCTCTCTTCCTCCTTGTACGCGGTGACCCCGCGCGGGCTGATCGGATTCGCACCCGCGCGGCAGTCGAAGAGAAATCTCAGCGCCGCGAGGGCTTCTCTGCGGTCGAGACCCACCTTGCCCGTCGCGGGCTCGATCCAGAACCCTCCGAACCCGTGGAGCACCTCGAGGTAGAGGCAGACGAGACCTTCATACTGGCTGCCGGGCCAGACGAATCCCCAGAGGCGGGGGGGCGACTGAATGGAGCGGGCGGCGGAAAACAGATCCGCGAACGTCTGCGGGGAGGCGATCCCGACGCTCTCCAGGAGATCGGCGCGCGCATAGAGCAGCCCGACGTCGGTCCGGACCGGGATCCGGTAGAGGTGTCCGCGGTAGCGTCCCGCCTCGACGTCCTCGGGCAGAAGCGCCTCTGTGGCGGAGGCGGGGAAGGAGCCCTCGAGCGGGAGGAGCCAGCCGGCGGCGGCGAACTGGGCGGTCCACGTGACGTCCATCGACACCAGGTCGAAGGAGTCGTCCCGCGCCAGAAGGGATGCCGTAGAAAGATCCTGCCGCGCGTCGGTCGCGTTGGGACCCTCGACGAGCTCGACCGAAACGCCGGGATGGGCCGCTTCGAAGGCCCTGGCGATCGGCTCCCACACCGGGCGCTCGCTCGCCGCGAGCAGCCAAGCGAGATCCCGAGAACCGCCCTGCCGCGGGGGCGCACAGGAGAAGAGAGTCGCGGCCGCCAGAGCTCCCGCGCCGAGGATTCCGGCACCCACCCGGCATCCTCGCGGAGGCCTCATCCCCGCCTCACCCAGAGACCTCTTCGGTGCACGGTTCATCTCCTTCATGCGCCGGCGGCGGCCTGAGCGCCGGGAGGACCTCGCGCTCCTCCCGGGAGGTGTGCGCGTCCCAGAGTCGAGCGAGCCGCCCCGACAGCCGTCGCGCACCTTCGAGATCGTCCTTTTCCGAGACGAGCCGACGCACGATCCCCGAAAGCTCGCGCAGCTGGACGTGCTCCAGGCGCATCTGGCGGCAGAGAGCGCTCTCGACCGGTTCGCCCGAGCGCGGTGTGAGACTTTCCCCCGCGGCCGCACCGTAAAAGTCGAGCTCCTCGGCCTCGGTATGCCGCCGCAGCTCGCCGTCGAACTCTTCGATCGCTTCGCGCGCCGCGCGGGCGGCACCGGCGCTCGAGGCGCCGAGGAAGCGCCCGAGAAGGTCGTCCAACCCCCGGTGCTCTCGAGCGAGCCGCGCGCCGACGTCGGTGGCCGGGGATCCCGTCACCAGGTCCGCCTCACAGCCCGTCGTACTTCGAGTAGCCGCGTTTGGCCCAGTAGTCCTCCGGTTGCTCGCGAGAGTACGCAATCGCGGTGATCGCCTTGATGTTCTGCAGTCCCAGTTTCATCGGGGCGAGCAGCCGCAGCGGCGCGCCGTGCGCGACCGTCAGCGGCCGTCCGCCGAGCTTCGTGGCGAGCAGGGTCTGAGGGTGCCGCGCGGTCTCCAGGTCGATCGAAACGTAGAAGCGATCCGGGTTGCCGGCGGCGTCGAGGTTGACTCCCGATTCGAGGCCGGCCCAGCGGGCCCCGCGTGCCGGCGGGAACGCCTCGAGAAAGTCGGCGAACCGAATTCCGCCCCACCACGCGACGGCGCTCCAGCCTTCGACACAAACGAGGCGCGTGACCTGCTCGTGGAGCGAGAATTTTCCCAGCAGATCCTCGAGGCTGAGCGTCTCCACGCGGCCGGAGGCGAGGCCGGAGAGCTCGAGCGTCCAGTCCGCGAGGTATTCGGGCCCGGGCGTCCGGCCGTTGTAGTTGTTGCGAAGCCGGGTGACGTCGGACTTCCGGTACGTCCGCACGGACCGATCCCGCGAGTACAGCGCTTCGGCGACGTCGTCGTCGAAGGTCAGCGCGCGGTTGAGAAAGGTCTCCCGGCGGTCGGGCGTCAGGCCGAATCTTGCTGCGGCGCTGTCGAACGCGTGAATCGCGCCTTCCGGCAGGACCGCATCGGCCGATCCATCGGGCTTCAGCCACCAGAAGCCGAGGGCCGCCGCAGCCGTTCCGGCGCCGAAGAGGAGAAAGTCGCGCCGCGTGCGGGCCGCGAGCCGCCGGGGCGGCACGTGCTCCGTTTCAGGCTCTCGTTCTGCGAGCCATCCGCGCCGGCGGCGGTCAGGGCCGGCCAGGACGATCCTCCCCGGCGCGCCGGGACCACCCGGTGATTATCGAGCGGAACGTGTCCCAGCCGTCGGCGACGACGAGCACGACGTGCGGGACGACGAAAGCGGCGAGCGCGCACATCACCCCGAAATGCACGATCCGCGCTCCGTCGTAGCTGACGAAAAGCCGCTCGAGCCAATGCAGCTGAACCGGCTTGTGCATCGCCCAGCCCGAGAGCACGGCGAGCAGGCCAAGCAGAGGCATCGCGAAGTAGGCCGAGCGCTGGAGCGCGTTGTACTTGCCCGCCACGGGAGGGTGCGGCCACGGGCGGCGGAGCAGCTTCGCGGGGATCAGGCCCGCGTAATAGCGCAGCATCGCCAGCGCATCCCGGACGTCGGCCCGGCGAGGCAGCAGGCTTCGGAATCCGCCGCCCGCAAACAGGCCCACCCCGTAGAGCAATCCGTTCGCCATGAAGAGGTAGGCGAAGAACCAGTGGAGCCGCAGCGCATGCGCGAGATGCCACGGCCCGATGCTGAAGTGATCGTAGATCCAGTTTGTCGGGCGGGCGTAGCCGGCGGCGCCCGGCACGTGCTTGACGACCCACACGCCGAGGTCGGCGAGGTAATCCGTGCTGCGCGTCGCAGAATCGGGCGCATGCGTGAAGACCGGCGCGGCCCAGTAGATCGCGAGGCCGGTCACGATCAGGCCGAGCAGGAGCGGAACGTTCGCCCAGTGCGTCAGACGAACCAGCGCGTGGTGCTTGAAGACGATCCGGACAGGACGCGCCGGAGTCGCTGCTCGGGAAGCCGATTCGGCCCGGGCGCTCATGGGACGAGCTCCATCCTATTGAAAAAGGGGAGGGCGGGCGTAGGCCTCTAAGGGTTCCCGGGCGTCACCGCGGCTCGAACGACGGCCTCGAGGGGCTCGACGTCAGCCTCCCCGGCCTCGAACCCGAAGATCTTGCCGACGGTCCGGGCGATCGCGAGGGGTGAAACCGGCGTGTCGTAGAAGCCGGGTACGACGTACGGTCCCCAGACCGCAAGGGGAACGCGCGAGTCGTCCTCGCTCGGCTGGCCGTGGGTGGTCCCGGCCTCTTTCCCGTAGAACCACATCCAGCCGGGTTTGAGCACGATGAAGATGTCTCCGGAGCGGTCCGCCCGGAAGGAGCGATCGATCGCCTGGGCGTAGGGGGCGCCGGGCGGCAGGCCGTCTCCGATCTCGGTGTTCGTGTAGGCCGAGGAGACTCCCGGAAGGCCGCGGAGGAAATCGCGCACGGCTTCCTTGATGCGCTCGGCCGACAATCCGCGCCGCGCGAGGACCGTCTTGTTCAGGTAAAGGCCGGGCTCCTCGAAGAAGAGAACTGCGCCCTGAGAAAAATTCGAGCCGTTCTCATCGAGTGCGTACCCGAAGCGCTTCGCGAGGTCGCGCTCGAGGGCCAGCCGGTCGCGCGAGTCCTCGGAGACCCTACCCGAGTCGCCTCCGCTGTTGTCCAGGTCTACCCGACCGGCCAGCGTCGGATCGTCCTTTCCCGTCCGCACGCGGGCCTTCGCGCGCGCCACCTCGGGAATCGAGGTGACGCCGTGATCGGCCGTCAGGAAGACGAGGCTCCGTCCCGTGCCCACGCGGGCGTCGAGCCACGTGAAGAAGGACTCGAGGGCAGCATCGAGGCGAACCACGCCGTCGGCGATCTCCTTGGAGTCCGGCCCGAAGGGATGCCCGTAGTAGTCGGTCGAGGAGAGCCCGAGAAAGAGAAGGTCGGGCTCATTGGCGCGCGATCCGAGCGCCATCTGCCCGACGACGAAGCGGGCGAGCGACAGGACGAGCTCGTCGCCGTAGGGAGAGGTGAGGACCGCCTTCACGCTTCCGAGCGTGTGCGGGAACGTCTCTCCGAACCCTGAGCCGGGATTCTTGAACTTGTAAAGCTCGGGCGGGTCGAACGTGACTCGGGAAAGTTCGTCGGGAGGGATCTTTCCGGAGAGGTCCCAGACCTTGCGGTCCTTGAAGAAGGCGTCGAGCCCTTCGTTGAAGGCGAGCAGTTCCGGGTGCGGCGGATAATAGGACGACGTCACGAATCGGCCCTGAGGCTGGTCGAACCAGAGGGCGGCGTCCGCCTTGCGTCCTGCCATCAGGACCGCGGAGCGGTCCTTCAACGACAGCCCCACGACGCGTGATGCGGGGAAGCGTTCCTTGAGCCGGTCCCCCAGAAAGATGCCTCCCGTGCGCAGGGGAGAAGAGGCGCCGGAGAGCGACTTCTTTCCGGGCGGAAGGGGGGCACGGGCGATGTCTCCCGAACCTCCGTGCAATAGACGGAGGTCCCGAGCTCCGTGTCGAACCAGCGGTTGCCGATGATGCCGTGGTCGCGAGGATCGAGGCCCGACCCGATCGAGGCGTGTCCCGGGGCGGTGAACGTCACGGCATGGCGCTGCGCGGCGCGCGTGTAGACGGCGCCTTCCTTCAGAAAGCGGTTGAAGCCCCGCGCGCCAAACCACGGCCGGAAACGCTCGAGGTAGTCCGCGCGCATCTGATCGACGGAGATGACGATCACGAGAGAGGGCTTCTCCGCCGCCGGCAGGGGGAACGCGGCGAGCAGAGCCAGTCCGAGGACGGCGAAGGCGCGGCGAATAGCCTGACTCATGGTCCGATTCTGGCACGTCCGAAAGACGAGACAATGATGGCGTGATCGCAAAAAGCACTCTCGCCGTCGGACTGGCGGTCGCTCTGGCCGGATGCTCGCGGTTGGGCGACCCCGTGCGGGACACTCTCGATCGAGTCGCGCAGGCCGTGCGGGCCCGCGACGCCGCCGCCGTGCGGGCCCTTCTCTCCTCCGACTACCGGGACGCCAGCGGAAACGGGAGGGACGACGCCGACAGAATGCTGCGGGGGTACTTTGCGGCCTACGAAATCCTCGATGTGCGCTTGAGCGGCATCACGATCGAGCGCGCCGAGGGAGCCGCGCGCGCCCGTTTCCGGGCGGATCTCTCGGGCCAGCCGCGAAGGGAGGCGGCGGGTCTTGAGGGCCTGCTGCCTTCGGCGTCCGCCTACCGTTTCGACGTGCGCCTGACCCCCGACGGATCGAAGTGGAAGGTCGCGTGGGCTTCCTGGGAGCCGATCGAACGCTGAGCGGCCGGCGCGGTTGACACCTCCGGCGGCGTCCGCTATCGTTTCCGATCCGCTCTTTTCCTCAGTAGCTCAATGGCAGAGCATCCGGCTGTTAACCGGAGGGTTGTAGGTTCAAATCCTACCTGAGGAGCCATCGCTGTCAGCGACCTTTGACGTTGCCGGGCCATCCGCCTTCCTGCCGTTCTCTCGGGTGATTGTTCGTCGCCTCCCAAGCCACCAGAAGACCCCGGCCACCCCAAGGACCAGGACGAACGCCGCAATCGTCGAGTCGAAGGTTGCGGCAGTGGCGCCGACGACGGCGTAGAGCAGAGAGCACGGGAGCGCCCCCACCGCGGTCGCGAGAGTCATGCGCCGCCAGCTCATTGGCGAGGCACCGGCGAGGATCGAGATGGTTTCGGCGAGAATCGGCACGGGGCGGGTGGCGACGATGGCCAGTTCTCCCCACCGATCGAGCAGGCGGTTGGCGCGGGCCCGCTCCTCCGCCGGGACGAGGCGGTTCAGCAGAGGTCCACCCCGCCGGCCGAGGCCGAAACCCACGAGCCCGCAGCCCAGAGTGCCGGCGAACGACAGCAGCGTGCCGAGCGCGATCCCGAAGAGTGCCCCGTTTGCGACCATCACGAGGCTCGACGGAACCGGGAGGACCACGTCGGCCACGAGCAGACCCACTCCCACAGGGGCAGCGACGGCCCCGAGCCCGGCGAGCGAGGCGGAAGGGTCGGTCAGCAGGGGGAGCTTCAAGGCCTCGGC
The DNA here is from genome assembly GCA_963801275.1 of uncultured Acidobacteriota bacterium. Classification (GTDB taxonomy): domain Bacteria; phylum Acidobacteriota; class Thermoanaerobaculia; order UBA5066; family Gp7-AA6; genus DATBFU01. The sequence continues at coordinate 2,624,785 of CAWDEF010000001.1, forward strand.
CACCGCGAAGAGCAGCAGGAAAACACCCATCATCACGGCCGTTGCCAGCAGATATCGCTTCATTGCCACTCGGGAGATGGTAACAACCTGGGCGCCCCCCGACTCAGGGCGCGCTCGAAGACGACGTTATAGAGTTTCTCGCCAGATCGGATGACGATTTCAGCCGGGACCCGCCTCGGCGCCTACGAGATTCTGTCGCCCATCGGCTCGGGGGGAATGGGTGAAGTCTACCGCGCGCGGGACTCCCGCCTCGGGCGCGAGGTGGCGGTCAAGGTCCTGCCGGAGGCGCTCGCGCAGGATCCCAACAGGCTGGCGCGGTTCGAGCAGGAGGCGCGCGCCGCCTCGGCGTTGAACCATCCCAACATCGTGACGATCCACGAGATCGGGCGTGAGGGGGAGACGGCGTTCATCGCGATGGAGCTCGTCGAAGGAACGACACTGCGCGAGCTCACCGTGCCGGGGCCGATGCCGGTGCGACGGGTGTTGAACGTGGCGGCGCAGGTGGCCGAGGGGCTCTCCAAGGCGCATTCCGCGGGGATCGTGCACCGAGATTTAAAGCCCCGAGAACGTGATGGTGTCGAAGGACGGTTTCGTGAAGATTCTGGACTTCGGGCTGGCCAAGCTCGTGGAGCCGGAGTCCGGCGAGGTCTCGGCGATGCCGACCCTGGCGCAGCCGGAGACGCATCCCGGGACGGTCATGGGGACGGTCGCCTACATGTCGCCGGAGCAGGCCTCGGGGGAGCCTCTCGATTTCCGGTCGGATCAGTTTTCGCTGGGCTCGATCGTCTACGAGATGACGACGGGCAAGAAGCCGTTTCAGAGGAAAACGGCCGCGGAGACGATGTCGGCGATCATCCGCGAGGAGCCGGAGCCCGTTGGGAAGGTGCGTCCCGAGTTGCCGTTGCCGGTGCGGTGGATCCTGGAGCGCTGTCTCTCCAAGGACCGGGAGGAGCGGTACGCGTCGACGCGGGATCTGGCGCGGGATCTGGCCGGCGTGCGCGATCACCTCTCGGAAGCTTCCAGCGGCTCCGAGGCCATGCTCGCGGCGCCCGGGAGATCGAGGCGGCCCGCGGTGCCCCTTGCGGTTGCCATGGGCCTCGTCGCGGCGGCTCTCCTCGTGGGCGGGCTCGTCGCGCGACTGGACCAGAAAGTTCTGGTGGCCCCGTCATTCAAGAGGCTCACATTTCGCGCTCTCAACCTGGCGAATGCGCGGTTTGCTCCCGACGGCCAGACGATCGTCTACGGCGTGAATCCCGCACCCGGATCCAGAGCGCTCCTCTACATGACTCGAGCGCAGAGCCCCGAGTCCAAACCGTTCGAGTTTCCCGGAGACATCCTGTCGATTTCGCGCTCGGGCGAGCTCGCGATCCGGCAACGGAGCCAGAGCGGTAACGATGTTCTCGCGACGGTTCCCATGGCGGGAGGAGCGCCGCGGCAGATCCTGGACCACGTCAGTTACGCGGGGGCCGACTGGTCTCCAGACGGCAAGGCCCTGGTCGTGGTCCACGAAGTGGACGGCAAGACAGGCCTCGAATTCCCGATCGGAAAGGTGCTCGCAACCGGGGGCTTCTTCGCCCCCCGTTTTTCACCCGACGGCGGCACGATCTCTCTTTGGGAGGAGGGCCCCGACTCGAGCTCGGTCGAACTGATCGATACGCTCGGCAAGTCGAAGAAAATCCTGTCGGCGGGCTGGACGGAATATTCCGGTGTTCCCTGCTGGGCCAGGAACGGCGGCGAGATCTGGTTCACGGCCGGCAAGGCGGGGGAGAAGCCGGCACTCTGGGCGGTGGACCTGTCCGGGAAGCTCCGTCTGGTGATCCGCGTGCCAGGGACTCTCGAGCTCGATGACATCTCGGGCGACGGCCGCCTGTTGCTTGCGCATCACACCACGGTGCAGAGCGTGCGAGGACTCGGCCCCGGACAATCGAGGGAGATCGACCTGTCCTGGTTGGACAACCCCTTCCCGGCCGACCTTTCTCCGGACGGCACGACGCTTCTCTTGAACGAAGAGGGGGAGGGGACTGGCGCGAGGACGGTGATCTACCTTCGGGGCACCGACGGCAGTCCGGCGCTTCGGCTGGCCGGAGGCTGGGGCACGGCTCTCTCGCCGGACAAGCAGTGGGTGCTGGCATCTCTCACACAGCCGGGAAAGCCTTCACGCCGCGTCCTTCTTCCGACGGGACCTGGCGAGCCCAAAGAGCTCCCGACGGAGAAGCTCGATCCGCGCTGGGGGGCCTTCACACCCGACGCGAAGCGCATCGTTTTTGCCGCGGTCGGGCCGGATGGCGAGAGCCGGCTTTACGTCCAGGAAATCCCGAAAGGCAAGCCCCGCGCCATCAGTCCGAACGGTGTCGAGATTCAAATGTTGATGAGCCCCGTTTCGCCCGACGGCCGCTCCGTCGTCGGATTTCGAGAGGGCCGGGCCTGGGTCTACCCGATCGACGGTGGCGGCGAGGGGCGCGCGGTGCCCGGGGTTGCGCCGGACGATCGCGTCATTCAGTGGAGCGCGGACTCCCGGAGCGTGTATGTCTACAGTGGCCGGGAGCGGCCTCTCAGGCTCTTCCTCCTCGATCTCGAGACGGGCCAGAAGCGTCTCTGGAAGGAATTTCCTCTCGACGAATCGGCAGGGCCCGTCCGGTTGCGCGTGACGCCGGATGGCCGCTCCTACGTCTACCGCACGAGTGTCACTCTCTCCGAGCTCTATCTCGTCGAGGGGTTGCGCTGATGGATCTTCGGCAACCCGCGGGGTTTCCCGGCTACGGACCGAGAAGCTCTCGGTCGTCCGGCCGACCGGCTAGAAAACCTGCAGCGCCGACCAGAGACTGCCCGGAAGGTCCGACAGGAGCGACATACCGGCGGTCGAGAGGATCGAGCCGGTTTCGGTGATGAGGGCCCCTTCGACTCCGGGAGCGCGCTCGAGAAGGGCGAGGCCCGCTTCCACCCCGAGCAGGAACGCCGCAGTCGCGAAGCGTCCGGCGCGAAAGGCCGAAGCCGCGATTACGGTGACGGAAGAAAGACCCCGGGCCGGCCAACCGGTGCGGGCATCCAGGATGTGGTGGTAGCGGACGCCGTCCTTGACGAAGCCGCGTTCGTAGTCGCCGGAGGTCGCGATGCCCGCGTCGTTCAAGGTGCGCACGGCAAAGCGGCAGCGCCTCCGGTCGCGCGGGTCGGCCACGCCCACGTTCCAGGGCCGGCCGTCCCCGCGGCTCCCGACCGTGCACACGTCGCCGGAAAAGTTGACGATCGCGGAGCGGATTCCCTCCGCGCGCAGGATCTCGACGGCGCGGTCCACCGCGTATTCCTTGCCGACGCCCCCGAGGTCGAGCTCCATCTCGGCATTTCGAAGAAAGACGGTGCCGTTGCGAACCGAGACGGCATCGGCGTTGACCAGAGGGAGCAGCGCCTCGATCTCCTCCTCCGTCGGAACCCGCTCCGCCTTGAAATCCCAGACGCGCCGCAGGACGCCCACCGTAGGATCGAAGCGCCCCTGCGTCCATCGGGCGAGATCCAGGGCCGATCGCACGAGCATTGCGGTTTCTTCGTCGACGGCGACCGGCGTGCGGCCGGCATTGCGGTTGATTTCCGAGACGATGCTCGCCTCCCGGTACCTCGAGAACTTGCGCTCGATGCGGCGGGCTTCGGCCTCGACGGAGCGGGCGATCCGCTCGGCTTCCTTCTCGCCACGGTCGTCGACGAACTCGAGGACCGCGCTGCCACCCATCAGGGGGAAGAGGCGCCTGTAGAGGGCCCGGCTGCCGGGCGGCATCAGTAGAGCAACGTCAGGCCGAAGGTCATCGTGAGGACGTTCATGTCGGCCGCCGAGACGGTCGCGCCGCCCGTTTCCGGAGAAGTCGGGGGGAGGTGGATCGGATCGGTGCTCCGCTGCGAGAGATACGTCAAGCCCACATTCGCGCTGAGCGACTCGTGAATGCGCTTGGTGAGCGTCAATCCGCCCATGAGGCTCTCGAACGGCGAGAGGCGGTAGTCGGCCGACATGTAGGTCTGAGGGACGAGGAATCGGTTGGCGAAGAAGGAGGCACCGGTCTGCGTGTAGAGGCGGATCTCGGGTGAGACGGTCCAGTCGGACCCGATCTTCTGGTTGTAGGTCACGTCGAGCGTGTTCGCCGTGATCGACCAGTCGTCGTTGTAGAAGCGATAGAGCACGTTGACCGAAGCTCCCCAGAGGTAGTAGTGGCTGTACTTGAGGACGGCGGCCCGGCGGGAGCGCGTGCCCGGGCGGTTCTCCGGAAGCGTCTCGTTGGCGTCGACGGGCCCAATTGTGACGATCTTGTAGGGATCGTTCAGGTAGCCCGAGAGCTGCATCAGCGACAGCGACAGGTCTGCGAGGTCTCTCTCGCCGAAGACCCAGCTCCAGCCGAGCGAATAGCCGTTGGTGTTCTTCGGATACTTCAGGTCTGCGCCTGTGGGATTGGTCTCCGGGTTCTGGACCGGTGACACGATGTCGCGGGAGAAGGCGACGCCGAAGTGGAGCGACCCGCGCCCGCCGATCATGGTCCAGGAGTCGGTGATCCCGTAGCCGCGGGCGGTGTAGTCGTTTTCCTTCGCGTAGTTCAGGTTGACCGTAGGAAGGTTCGCGCCGAAGCGCCGGCCGTAAGAGAGGCCCACCGACTTTCTCTGGTCCTGGTAGTTCGCCTCCGGGATGTTGCCGCTCTGGGTCACGGTTCCCGAAGCCGACGTCGTTACGTCGGAGGTCGGGTAGGCTCCCGTGGGCGAGGCTCCCGAGATGGAGTCGAAGCCGAGGTTGAGGCTCAACTGTCCGCCCGACTGCCCGAAATCCTGATTCCAGAGGATCAGGGGATTCAGAACCTGCGTGCGGCCGCCCGACTCCTTGTAGAAGAGAAACTGCGTGTCGACCGAGGACTGCCCGCTCGCGTCGCGCGCGGCGAAGGCGCCGAGTCCCGCGGCGATCCACGGCAGGTCCCGGACGAGGCGCCGAGGCTTTCCGCGCAGCCGTCGTGGCGCCGCGTCAGTTGCAGCCACAACCGCCTCCGGCCGCGCCGCCATCTCCCGCCGCCGCCTCCTTGCTCGCGTGGATGTGCTCCCGGAAGATCTGTGTGGCGGCCGTGCCGTCGAGGCTCATGATGGGATCCGCGAGATAACCGCGCTCCCAGGCCTTGACACCGCCGGTGGCCTCGAGACCCTTGGAGACCCGGACTTCCGTTCCGGGAGCGAGCGTTCCGCCCGAGAGAAGCGTCGTCACGGCCGCCTCGAGCCTGGCGTGCACCTGCTTGTTGCTGCCCTCGAATCGAGCGACCGTGCGGCCTTCGCGGTCGATCAGGAACGTCGTGGGCATCGCCACGACCCGGAAGGCCTCACCCGCGCGACCCGTCGGGTCTCGGACGATGGCGAAGGTTGCGGGCTCATCGGCGAGAAAATCGGTGATGGCGTCCTCGTCGTCCTCGAGGGTCAGGCCGACGATCGTGAGTCCCTGTGCGCGGTACTTTTGCTGCAGCCCGTCGAAGAACGGAACGCTCTCGCGACAGGGAACGCACCAGGAAGCCCAGAAGTCGAGCACGACGACGCGACCTTTGAGCGAGTCGAGCGAAAAAGGTCTTCCGTCGAGAGTCCGGATCTTGAGCGCGGTGGAGTCGGCTGCCCGCGTCGCTGCGGGCGCCGCGATCAAGAGAATCGCCGCCAGCAAAGAATCGAGCATGCGACGCGGCGCGGCTCCGACGGCGGCCCGATCGAATCCTCTCATCAATGATTCGCGTGGGAAGGGAGCAAGCTCGGGGCCAGCGTCGGTGCGCGCGGCCGTCGAGCGCAACCTTCGTGGGCTACGGGACTAACGCGAAAATAAACACGGCATGAATGCCGCGATCGCCCTCTGGCGGTGTCATGGATGTCCTCGGAAGGGGACCGAGGAATCTCAGCGCCCGGCTCCCGAAACGGCGATGCTTGCCTGGAGCGGGATCTTCGCGGGCGCAAAGCACTGCTTGTCGTTGCAGGCCTGGTACGACAGATTCCCGGCGAGAGAAACGGTGCCCGCCGCGTCGCGGGGCAGCGAGAGGTCGGTCTCGAAGCGAACGGTTCCCTCGTAGACGGCCATCGGCTTTTCGGAGAAGGGGAATCGTTTCTCGATCTGGCGCGGGTATCGGACGGCGGAGAGCGTGCCCGCCGAAGTGGTCAGCCTCGCTTCGGTCGGGATCAAGAACTTCTCCGACGGGGTGTGGCTGTTGACATGCCAGTTCGGGCCGAGCGTCATTTCGACGATCACGGTGGTGCCGGTGCCGGCGGCAAGGCTGGCGGGGGCTACGACCCGGGCCCGGACGTCGGGTGCTTCGGCCCCGGCGCCTGAGGAAGGACCGAGACAACCGGACACACCGAGGAGGAAGAGACTCCCGGTCCATCGATCGATCTTCATGACGCGCGCCCTCCTGCGCGCTGGAAACCGACAGGCCTTTCCGGACTATTCCTCGAACCGGAAGGCCTCGGTGTCTGTTCTCGAGATCCCCTGATCCGGCCCCCGCCGACTGCAGGTCTCAAGGGAGGCGGCGCCCTCCGATCGAGCGCTTGCCCTCCAGGCTCCGCATGATCCGCCGAAGACTCGGATCACGCAGGGGGAAGCGGACACGGTACACGCGACGGAAAATGCTGTACAGGATCGAACGCAGCCGACGCACGCTCAAAGTACGCAGCGAGCCCGAGATGGGCTCGATATAAAGGACCAGCGGCACCGCGCGCGTCTCCTTGCGCAGGGCCGGCTGCTGATAGTCCAAGTCGAGGGCCAGGGCCCCTCTGCTGCGTACGAGGTACCGGAGCCAGGGATTCGTGGCCTCGACCTCGCCCATGACGGCTTCGAGGTCGTCTCGGCCGCTGGCGCGGGCATCCCGGCGCATCTCTTTGACCAGCCTTGCTCGCAGGCGACTCCCGATCCGCTCGCCCTTGAGACTGGGCTGCGAAGCGAGGTATCCCACGAAGCCCATGTTCACGACGGACAGGTAGCTGCCCGTCGCAAGCCCAACGACCCGGCCATTTTTTCGGGCGACGAGAAAGTGGACGTTGAATGGAAACAGAAACCCCTGTCGTTTTTCGCGGAGGAAATCGATGAAGTATCTTCGGTCGATTTTCTCTTTGGCGGGAAAGACCCGGTTGTAGAGCCGCAGGGCTTCGCGAAAGCCTGGCTGGCGATGATCATCGAGAGACTCGATCGTGATCACCGAACGATTCGCTGTCTTCGTCACCGTCGCCGCTTCACTTCGTCCTTCGATCCGCCCAGTGTCACGCGATCGCCGCCGTCCCGGCCAATGGGCAGCCGAAAGAGCCGGATTGCGTTTTCGGACAGGATGAGTTCCTTCGTGGGCGCCGGCATGTCGAGGTTCTTGATGAAGTCGAGGTAGGACTCCATGCTCGCGATCGGCCAGTCCGTGCCGTATAGAAGGTATCGCGGCTCGCCGGCATAGAGGATGACCTCCTCGATCTGTTCCCGCATCCAGATCTCGAACTTGGAGTCGAAGTCACCGAGCACGAGGCCCGAGATGTCCGCGTAGACATTGCGGTTCTTGTAGACCAGCTCCATGCAGTCGCGCAACCACGGATTCCCCAGGTGACAGATGACGATTCTCAGCGAGGGGTGGTCGGCGGCCACTTCATCGATCTGCAGCGGGTGCGCGTACTTCAATTTCCCGTGCGGAATGAACGTGTCTCCGCTGTGAATCATCACCGGCACGTCGTACTCGAGGCAGAGCTCGTAGATCACCTGGCATCGCTTGTCCCAGGGATAGAAGGGCTCGTATCCCGGATAGAGCTTGATGCCTTTGACCAAACCCTCCTGCAGAAACTCCGCGGTCTCATGGAGGTCGCGCTCCTTGTAGTTGACGTAGCTGATGCCGGCGACGACACCGACCCTGCTGATATCCCGGATCGCTTTCACCACGTCTCGGGTCGCGGGCCGATGCTCGCTGACCTTGAAGGACGTGAGCACGAGAGCGTAGTCGACGCCGTTCTTGTCCATCGTCCCCAGAAGGTTGTCCACGCAATCCTTCAGGGGAATCGTGTTCTCCTCGTGGTAGTTGTTCAGGTGGGTGTGGCAGTCGATGATCATTCGCACGCCGATCCGGAACGGGTCCCGCGAGTATACCCGGCCTCTCCGGGACGGCCCCGACCCGCGCACCCTTCCAAGCGGTATCGCCGCGCCATCAGCGTCCGCTCCGGCGACAAGGCGATAGAGCCTAAAAGCCCAAGAACCGGGTCATCGTTGCCAGAAGGACCACCCTGGCGATCGGATCCACGTCGACATCAAGAGGCGGGCGCATCTTCTCGGGCTCGATGCAGCCCATCGCGAGCCCCTCTTCAGGGGGGTCTCCGAAAGCCCGAGCGCCGCGGCGAAGAAAAGGGAGAGGGAGCAGGTCTGATTTGGACATCCAGTTGGACAAGAGGCCCTCCTCGCGAGGCGTCTCTTTTTCACCCCGGCCTTGGGGCCCTGGATCGCTGGGTAGACGAAAGACACGCGTTTGCGCCGCTCGCCCGTCTTTGGAAGAATTCCCTCCCCGTCGGGGTTTGCCCGGCGCGCAACAGAAAGGAGTTGCATGAAGAAGATCGGACGTTTCGTGTTCGTCGGCTCGGTGTCGCTGGCATTTCTGCTCGCCGCCGGATCGGCACTCGCTCAGGAGGCCAAGGCGGAGTCCGGCAAGAGCGAGGAAGACTGGAAGGCCATGAAAAAGGAGGCCAAGCAGCAGCAGGTCGATGCGGCGGCCGGCGCGGCGCTCGATCAGCTGCTCAAGGAAAACCCGAAGGCCAAGGAGCTCTACAGCAAGGCCTACGGCTGGGCGGCCTTCGACAACCTGAAGCTTGGCTTCTTCTTTTCGGGCGGCGGCGGCAAGGGGGTCGCGGTCGAGAAGAAGACGAACAAGCGGACCTACATGGCGATGGGCGCCGCCGGGTTTGGCCTGGCCTTCGGGGGCAAGAAGTACCAGGTCGTCTTTCTGTTCCAGGACAGTGCCACCTTCAACAGCTTCGTCAACAACGGGTGGCAGGCGCAGGGCAACATCAACGCCACTGCAGGGACGGAAAACGTAGGCGGCCAGACGGGGTTCGTCAACGGGATGGCGATCTACCAGATCAGCGGAGCCGGCCTGATGGCGAATGTCGACGTCTCCGGGACGAAGTATTTCAAGGACAAGGATCTGAACTGAATTTCGCCGCGGGCCCCGCCAGGCCTGCCCTGTCAGCGGCTTGAGTCCGGCCGGCCGCCTCCGATGCCGGCCGGACCCTCCGGGCGACGAAAAGTTCCCATTTCCTTGCGGGGAGCCTCGGAGGATAGGCTCGAGGGAGCTTGAGGCTCGGGTCTGACGGCCGTCGCCGCCCATGGTGGCCTTTTCTCTCGCGGCTGGGGTTGACCGCGCTGGCCGTCGCCTGTGCGAGATCGGCCGGGGCGCAGCCCGAGCCGCGGCTGCTCCCCTGGGAATCGAAGGTCCATCCGTCCGTACGCGCCATGGCGGCGGACAGCGAGCAGGAGTTTCTCGTCGTGCTCGGCGACCATGCGGACCTCGGCGGTGTCCGGGACCTGCCCACGAAGGCCGACAAGACGCGTTTCGTGTTCGAACGGCTCACGGAGGCCGCCCGGCGTGCGCAGGGGCCCCTTCTTGCGGAGCTCGACGCGATGGGTGTTCCGCATCAGAGCTTCTGGATCACCAACGCCGTTCGCGTGAAGGGAGGCCGCAACCTCGTCGAGCTTCTCGCGCGCCGCGACGACGTCGCGAGGATCGCGCCGAACCGGCCCTTCTCGGCGCGCCTTCCGTTGCCGTATCGGATCGGGCCGGAGCCCGGCTTGGGACTTCAGAGCGCTGAGGCGCTCGCCGCATCTCCCGAGTGGAACATCGTGAAGATCGCCGCGCCCTCGGTCTGGGCCGCCGGTACCACGGGGCAGGGCGTCGTCGTGGCGGGTGCCGACACCGGCTACGATTGGACGCATCCGGCGCTCAAGAGCAAGTACCGGGGCTGGAACGGGACCTCGGCTGACCACAACTACAACTGGCACGACGCGATTCACAAGGCGTCTCCCGGGAACGCCTGTAAGTCCAATGCAAAGGCGCCCTGCGACGATGACTCGCACGGCACACACACGATGGGCATCATGGTCGGTGACGGCGGGAGCGGGAACCAGATCGGTGTCGCTCCCGGCGCCCGGTGGATCGGCTGCCGCAACATGGATGAAGGCACGGGAACTCCTGCGCGCTACATCGAGTGCTTTCAGTTCTTTCTGGCACCGACGGACCTGAACGACGCCAACCCGGACCCAGCAAAGGCTCCGGATGTGATCAACAACTCGTGGGACTGCCCGCCGAGCGAGGGTTGCACGGACCCGGCCATTCTGAAGGGCATCATCGAGACGGTGCGGGCCGCCGGGATCGCCGTGGTCGTGGCGGGCGGAAACGAGGGTCCGGCCTGCAACTCGATGGACGTTCCGGAACCTTACGAAGCGTCGCTCTCGGTCGGCGCCACCGATTCGAATGACGCGATCGCGAGCTACTCGAGCCGCGGGCCCGGCGACGGCGGCATCATCAAGCCCGAGATCGTCGCTCCCGGGACGGGCATCCGGTCGAGTATGCCGGGCGGTGGCTACGCGACGATGACCGGCACGAGCATGGCCTCGCCCCACGCCGCGGGGATGGCCGCCCTGCTTCTGTCCGCCTCGCCGGCGCTCTCGGGCAACGTGACGGGGCTTCAGGTCGTGATGGAAGAGACGGCCGTTCCGAAAACTACGACGGAAACCTGCGGAGGGGTGGCTGTCGGTGTCGTTCCCAACAACACCGCAGGCTACGGCCGAATCGACGCCCTCGCGGGCTTCAACGCTGCGGTGGCGCCGAATGTTCCTCCCTCAGTTGCCTTGACCAGTCCCGCCGACGGCGCCACCTTCACGGCCTTCGCAACGATCTCCCTCACGGCAACCGCGTCCGACGTGGGAGGCCACGTCTCGCGAGTCGACTTCTTTGCCGGGGCGGTCAAACTCGCGACGGTTACTTCGGCGCCGTACACGTATGTCTGGTCCCCTGTTGGAGCGGGAAGCTATGTACTGACGGCCGTCGCGACGGACAACCAGGGCGCCTCGACCGCCTCGGCGCCGGTTTCGATCACGGTGAATCCGGGGTCTGCGTTGCCTTCGCCGTGGGTGGAGGGGGATGTGGGTGCGGTGGGGCTTTCGGGGAGTGCGAGTTACGCGTCGGGGACGTTTTCGGTCAACGGGTCGGGACATGGGATTGGGGGAGTGTCGGATCAGTTTCATTTCGTCTACCGCGCGTTGGCTGGCGACGGGCAGGTCGTGGCGAGGATCTTGAGTGTCGAGGATACGGGTCTCGTTTCCAAGGGCGGCGTGATGATTCGGGAGAGTCTGACGACGGGGTCGCCGGAAGCATCGATGCTTGTGACGGGGACGGCTCGATGGATGTTCATGCGTCGGTTGACGGCAGACGGGTCGTCGTCCTATTACAGTGGGAGCGCGACGACACCGCGGTGGGTCAAGCTCGTGCGCAGCGGGAATACGGTGAGCGGTTACCGTTCATCGGACGGCGTGGCGTGGGCGCTGAGCGGGTCGGTGACGATTGCGATGTCGTCCAACGTTCTCATCGGTCTGGTGATGACCAGCGGAAGCAGCTCCATTCTCGGCACCGCGCAGTTCGACAACGTCCTGGCGCCGCCGTCGGTGACGCCGACGCCGACCGTCAGTGTGACTTCCACGCCTGCGGTCACGGCGACGGCGACCCGGACTCCCTCCCCTACGCCGACTCCGTCGCTGACGCCCTTGTTGACCCCGACGTCTGTCGCCAGTACCTTGCCTTCGCCGTGGGTGGAGGGGGATGTGGGTGCGGTGGGGCTTTCGGGGAGTGCGAGTTACGCGTCGGGGACGTTTTCGGTCAACGGGTCGGGACATGGGATTGGGGGAGTGTCGGATCAGTTTCATTTCGTCTACCGCGCGTTGGCTGGCGACGGGCAGGTCGTGGCGAGGATCTTGAGTGTCGAGGATACGGGTCTCGTTTCCAAGGGCGGCGTGATGATTCGGGAGAGTCTGACGACGGGGTCGCCGGAAGCGTCGATGCTTGTGACGGGGACGGCTCGATGGATGTTCATGCGTCGGTTGACGGCAGACGGGTCGTCGTCCTATTACAGTGGGAGCGCGACGACACCGCGGTGGGTCAAGCTCGTGCGCAGTGGGAATACGGTGAGCGGTTACCGTTCATCGGACGGCGTGGCGTGGGCGCTGAGCGGGTCGGTGACGATTGCGATGTCGTCCAACGTTCTCATCGGTCTGGTGATGACCAGCGGAAGCAGCTCCATTCTCGGCACCGCGCAGTTCGACAACGTCGTTTCATAGGATCGGGGGTTCGGGGGCAACTCTCGCGACCCGCGACAGGGGGAGGGCACATGCCAGCGTATGTGATCGCGGAGCTCGAGGTGCGGGATCCCGCGGCCTTCGAGAGGTACCGTCAGATGGTGCCGCCCACGATCGCCGCCTTCGGCGGTCGCTACCTGGCTCGGGGCGGGTCCTGCGAGACGCTGGAGGGAGCGTGGGCGCCGCGCCGGCTGGTGATTCTCGAGTTCCCTTCGATGGAACGCGCGAAGCAGTGGTGGGGCTCCGAGGAGTATGCGCCGGCGAAGGCCCTCCGGCAGACCTGCTCCCGAGCGCAGATGGTGGTTCTGGAGGGCGTCCCCGGCTAGCGCAGCGGCCTCTGGCCGGGTGAGTACTTCAAGACCCTCGCTTTCTCGAGGGTGACCAGACCTTCGGCCACCATCTCGTCGAGAATCGGGATCAGCCGTTCGACCTGCGGCTCGGTGTCGACGACCTCGATGACGACCGGCAAGTCCTCGGACAGGCGCATCAAGTGCGCCGTGTGGAGAACGCTGCGCGCGCCGAAACCGGCGACCGCGTGGAAGACGGTGGCGCCGGCGAAGCCCTCGCGGCGCAGTCGTTCGAGCAATGCCGTCGAAAGAGGTTGGTGCCGCCAGCGATCCGACTCGCCGATGAAGATCCTGACGAGAACCTGTTCGCCGTCCAGAACCCTCATCGCAACCTCCTCAGTGGGCGAAAAGCAGCCGCGCGGCGGAGAGCCCCGCAGCGCCGGCGGCCAGACACGCCGCCACCATGGCGAAGATGTTCACGAAGCCGAGAAGCCAGGCACCGTCCTGAAAGTATTTCAGAGACTCATAGTTGAAGGCCGAGTAGGTCGTGAACCCTCCCATCACTCCGGTCGTCAGCGCCAGCCGGGCGGCCGGAGAAAGGACCTGGGTTGTCAGCCCGACATGCATGATGCCGCCGATCAAGAAGGAGCCGAACACGTTGACAGCGAGCGTTCCCCAGGGGAAACTCGCTCCAAGCAGCGTCAGCACCCATCCGGCGATCAAATATCTCGCGCCGGTTCCCGCGGCGCCGCCCAGGCAGACCCATAAGAAACGGCTCATCCCGAGGCCTATCTATCACGGGCGCTCGCATAGAATTCCCCCCGAAGGAGGATCGGCTCATGAAGAAGATCTCGGTTCTCGCGGGTCTGGCGGCAGGCCTGCTGCTCTCCGGTGTCGCGCTGGCCGCAACCGCCAAGACTTACCAGGTCACGGGCTCCGTCATCGCGGTCAATGAAGACATCATCGTCGTGATGAAGGGAAACGACCGCTGGGAGATCAATCGCGACGGCAACACCAAAGTGACCGACAACATCGCCGTCGGCGACAAGGTCACCATCACCTACCGGATGCACGCGGAGTCGGTCGAAAAGAAGTCCGCCGCCAAGTCGAAGACCAAATAAGTTCGGAATGGCTCTTGGCGGGGCCGCGTCCGGCTCGCGACGCGGCCCCGCGCCGGTGGTCGCCTGTCCCAGGGTAGGACGTCACATTTACTCCCGATTGGGTGACCAAAGTCGTCAGCCTGGCCCGGGCAGACCCTCGCCGGAGCCGATCGTCACGGCGAGCCTCCCCGCAACCACATCACCGGGCGTCACTTACTCCTCTACCACCTCCGTGTCGGCCTTTCGGAACGCACCTTGCAAGTCTCGGGGCAAGGGAGAAACCCCATGGCAAGCAGACCGGTCTCCACGGCGCTCGAGGGCATCGAAGGACTCGCCAACGTGGCGCGTTTCGACGCGTCTGAATGGGAAAGCGCTCCCACCGTCTCGATTCCGAAGTGGCTCATGGTCCTGGCGGCCCGCGGCGAGGTGACGCTGAGGTGCCTCGTGGATCTCGAGGACGACCCGCTGTCGGAATCCGACGACCCTTCCGACGGCGACTGACCGCCGGACCGCTTGACGCGGGGGCGGCGCTTTCGGAGACTTCCCGTCTCCATGGCGTCGACCTACTGCGAGGCCGCGCGCGGCCATCCCTTTCACGGCCCGTATCACGACCGCGAATACGGCTTTCCCATCCGGAGCGACAACCGCCTGCTCGAGCGGCTGGCGCTCGAGATCAACCAGGCCGGCCTGTCGTGGCTCACGATCCTGAAGAAGCGGGAGGCCTTCTCGCGCGCCTTCCAAGCGTTCGACCCGGACGTGGTGGCGGCCTATGGCTCCATGGAGCGGCGGCGTTTGCTCCGGGACGCGGGCATCGTGCGAAACCGGCTGAAGGTCGAGGCGGTGATCGAGAACGCGCGCCGGGTGGTGGCGTTGCGGAAAACCCACGGCTCCTTCGCGCGCTGGCTCGACGCGCACCATCCGTCGAGCCTCGAGGAGTGGACGCGCATCTTCCGGGAGACGTTCCGCTTCACCGGAGGTGAAATCGTCCGGGAGTTCCTGCTCTCGACGGGGTACCTTGCGGGCGCGCATCACCGCCGCTGCCCGATCTTTGCCCGGGTGGCGCGGAGGAATCCTCCCTGGATGCGCCGCAAGGCTGCGGCGCAACGAAACGGCCCGGCCGCTCGCGGAAGCCGGTCCGCTCGAAGAAGGAAGCGCGCTAGCGGATCGGGCCGTAGGGCTTGACCTGCTCTTCGATCACCTTCCGGTCGCCCAAGACGACGATCGTGGCTTTGTCGTCCTGGATGTTCTTCTGGGTCATCTGCTGAACCTGCGCCGGAGTGACGGCGTAGACACGCTGCACGACGCGGTTCAGATAGTCGTCGGGCAACCCTTGCAGGTCGACGAACTGGAGCTGTCCGATGATTCCAGCCCGCGAAGAGTTCTGCAGGACGAACGTGCCGGCGATGTAGTTCTGAATGCCCTTGAGCTCCTTCGCCGGGGGCGGTTCCGCCTGGAGCCGGCCGATCTCGCCGAAGATCTCCTTCAGCGAAGCGCCGGTCACGTTGGTGGTCACGTCGGCCGTCTCGGCCCAGTAGGCGTCGTGAGCCCGCGTCGACAGTTGGGACGACGGCGAGTACGTGTAACCCTTTTGCTCTCGGATGTTCGATGTGATCCGCGAGGAGAAGGATCCGCCGAGCAGTGCGTTGGTGACCTGAAGCGGAATCCAGTCGGGATCAGACGGCGGGAAAACCGGCATCCCGAGAATGATCGTTGACTGGACCGCCCCCGGCCGGTCGACCAGGTACAAAGCACGCTCACCGACTCCCTTCGGAACATTCGAGACGGGAGCCGCGCCGCGCTTCCAATCGCCGAAGGCGGACCGGATGGCATCCTCCATCGCCTTCTCGTCGAAGTGGCCGGCAACGTAGAGATGTGCCCGCGCCGCCCCGAAGTTGGCGTCGTAGAAGGCGCGGACCTGCTCGAGCGTATAGCCCTGGAGCTGCTCGGCGGTGGGAAACAGCCGGCCATAGGGATGGTTCGGATAGAGGGTCGAGAGGAACTTCTCCTGCGCGAGCGGTCTCGGCTGGCTCCTGGCGATGGCGAGCTGCCGGAGCCGGTCGGCCTTCAGGCGCGCGAGCTCGGTCTCCGGAAATTTCGGCGCCCTTGCCACCTCGGCGATCAGCCTGGCCATCTCGGGTCCGAACTCCGAGAGCACGTCGCCGCCGATGTCGGTGCGGTCGACGCCAACGGCGACGTCGAGCGAGCCGCCCATGCGCGCGGCCGCTTCCGCGATCTGGGTCGCAGTCCACCTGGCGGTGCCCTGCGTGAGGTAGTCGCCGACCAGGTTGGCCAACCAGACCTGGCTGGCGGATTCGTCGATGTTTCCGGCGCGGACGCCCAGTCGGACCGTGACCTTCGGCACCGTCCCGTACCGCACCAGCGTGACGGCAAAACCGTTTCCGAGCGTGAATTTGCGGGGCGCGGGAACCCGAAAGCCCTTCGCGGGGCCGGGTTCGGGCGGCGCCTGCTTCTGGGCGAGCGAGGGAGCCGCCGCCGCGAGGGCTAGCAGGGCGAGTATCGTCGAAGTCGTCTTTGTCATCGTGATCTCTCCTTCGGGCCTACGAGCCGGTCTTCGGCTCGGGCTTCTTCTCCTCGGCCTTCGGTTCGATCGTCAGGATCGTGCGGTTCTCGGGCCGCAGGTACTCCTGCGCCGTCTTCTGCAGGAGGGCCGGTGTGACCTTTCGGAAGTTGTCCTCGATCTGGTTGATCGCCTGCGGGTCGTCGTCGAAGAGCGCCAGCGAGGCGAGCAGGTCGGCGCGCCCGAAGCCGTAGAAGCCGTCGATGTTGTCGTAAAGGCTCGAGCGGGTCTTCACGAGCGCGCGATCGAGCGTGGCCTGGTCGATGGGAGTGGTCCGCACTTTCTCGATTTCGGCGTCGAACACCGCAAGAATCTGCTCGGAGGACTTGTCTTTGTCGTAGAAGAGCGACACGTCCCACAGCGTTGGGCCGTCGATGTTGTACATGTCTCCAAGGCCCGAGTTGATGCCGCCCTCGACGTCTCCCGTCAGGCCGGCCTTCTGAACGAGCGCCTGGTACAGTCGGCTGTCCTTTCCCTGGACGAGAATCTGGTCGAGCAGGCCCATGGCGTAGTACTCGGGAGTGTTGCGCTTGGGCGCGTGGTATCCGATGGCGAGCGCGGGCCGGGTGGCGAGGGCGTCGGGTTTGGCTACCCGCTTTTCCTTCTCCTGCTTGGGTTCGGAAATGTCCGGCTTGACGGGCAGCTTCGCGGCCGGGATGCCGGCGAAGTACTTCTCGATCCAGGCCATCGTCTGCTTGGAGTCAAAATCGCCTACGACCACCAGGACGGCGTTGTTGGGGGCATAGTAGGTCGCGAAGAACTTCTTGACGTCCTCCAGGGTCGCGGCGTCGAGGTCCTTCAGATCTCCGTAGAAGTTGTGCGCGTTGTACCAGTTGGTGTTGGCGTACTGAGGCAGGTCGAGCCAGGGAAAGCCTCCATACGGCCGGTTCAACACGTTGACGCGGACCTCGTTCTTGACGACCTCCTGCTGGTTCTTCAGGTTCTCCTCTGTGATGGCGAGGCCCTTCATCCGGTCGGCCTCCGCCCAGAGGGCGGTCTCCAGGGTGTTTGAGGGCACGATCTCGAAGTAGTTGGTGAAATCGAAGCGGGTCGAACCGTTGAGCACGCCGCCATTGGACTGGACGAGCCGAATGAACTCCATCTTGCCGAGGTTCTGGGAGCCCTGAAACATCATGTGCTCGAAAAGGTGGGCAAAGCCCGTCCGGTCCCTGGGCTCGATACGAAAGCCGATGTTGTAGTACACGGCCACGACGGCCTTGGGGGAGGTCGGATCGGGGGAGAGGACGACTTTCAGACCATTCTCGAGCTTGCGGTACTCGACCGGAACGTTGAAACCGCTACGGCTCGCCTGCTCCGGCGGAGGCGCCGCCGTTGCCGCCGCCGCGGCGAGCGCGCCCAGGACGGCGAGGATCGCCGATCGGGTGAGAAACTTCATCGAAACCTCCATAGAAAGGTTGCGGAGAAACGATTGAACCTGAGCGGCCGGCAACCAAAGGACTCGCCCCCGCCCGGCGCCGGAGGGGGAGTCTATCGCGTGGCAGGGGGATTTCGACCGGCATGGTGGCTGCCGGGCGCGCACCTGCAAACCGTCTGGGGGCGGCTGGCCCGCGGTCGTGGCCGGGTCGGCATGGCGAGGGTGACGCTCGAGACGTTGGACGGCGACGATCTGGTCGTCGACCATCTGGAAGGCCCGTCCGAAGCGCCCCGGCTTCTGATTCTGCATGGACTCGAAGGCAGCTCCTTCTCGGCATACGTGCAGGGGCTGGTCGGACTCGCTCGCGTCCGCGGCTGGAGGGCCGCCGCGCTGAACTTCCGGTCCTGTGCGCGGGACCCGGGCTTGCCCGGCAGGTCGCTGCCCAACCGGCGCCCCCGGCTCTACCACTCCGGCGAAACCTCGGACCTGGACCTGGTGGTCTCCCACCTCGCCGCCCGCGCGGGTTCGGCCCCGCTCTATGCGGTGGGCGTTTCGCTCGGTGGAAACGTGCTTCTGAAGTGGCTCGGCGAAAATCCCGGCCAGACGACCGTGCGGGCGGCGGCGACGATCTCCGTCCCGTACGACCTGGCCGCCGGCAGCCGTCATCTCGAGCGGGGTCTGGGCCGCTTCTACGTGGCGGGATTGCTCCGCACCTTGCGCGCGAAGGCGATCGACGCGGCGCGGCGGTTCCCCGAAGCTGCGGCGCGGATCGACACCACGCGCACGCGGCGGTCGCGAACATTCTGGGAGTTCGACGATGCGGCGACGGCGCCGCTCCACGGCTTCGCCGGGGCCGACGATTACTACACGCGATCGAGCTCGCTCGGATACCTTCCGCGCATCCAGACGCCGACGCTCTGTCTGTCGGCTGCCGACGACCCGTTCCTTCCGGTTGAAGCCGTCGAGCGCGCGAGGAGGGCCGCCTCGGCGCGCGTCCGGTTCGCCGTGACCGACCGGGGCGGCCACGCCGGCTTCGTCGCGGGTCCGGCGCCCTGGAGGGCCTCGTTCTGGGCCGAGGAGGCTTCCGTGGAGTGGCTGGCCGGCCGCTGAGGCCGACGGCTACGCCGCGGGCTTCGCGGCTCTGGCGGGCTCGAGCATCCGGAGCTGCCAGAAGAGAAACGTCATCTCGGCCGTGAGGTCTTCGATTTGCTTTCCGACCGGCGTGTTGAAGCCGCGGGAGTGCCCGGCCTTCGTGTCGTAGTAGAGAAGCACGGGTCTCGTCGCCTGATCGGAGCTGTCCGCCTGCAGCAGGGCCGTCATCTTGCGCGCGTGAAGCGGCGCGACACGGGTGTCCGAGTCGCCCGTGATGAAGAGGACGGCCGGGTAGGCGGTGCCGGGCTTCACACGGTGGTAAGGCGAGTACGCATGAAGATAAGAAAACTGTTCCCGGTTGTCCGACGAGCCGTACTCCGGCACCCAGTACGCGGCCACGAGAAACTTTTGGTACCGGATCATGTCGAGCAGCGGATAGCCGCACACCACCGCCTGGAAGAGATCCGGACGCTGCGTGAGAGCGGCGCCGACGAGGAGGCCCCCATTGGAGGCGCCCGAGATCGCGAGCTTCCCGCCCGACGTGTACTTCCTGGCGATCAGCCATTCTGCGGCTGCAATGAAATCGTCGAAGACATTCTGTTTCTTCTCGAGCATCCCCGCCTTGTGCCACTCCTCCCCGAATTCTCCGCCGCCACGCAGACACGCCACGGCATACACGCCGCCGCGCTCGACCCAGAGGGCCGCGCGGGCCGAGAATGCGGGCGTTTGAGAGAGGGTGAAGCCGCCGTAGCCCGTCAGCAGCGCCGGGCTCGAGCCGTCGTGGCGGAGGCCCTTTCGGGACACGATGAACATCGGGACCTGCGTTCCGTCCTTCGAGGGGTACCGCACCTGTTCGACGGCGTAACGGTCGCTCTCGACGGGCACCTGCTGCCGCGCCCAGACGGAGCGCGCGCCCGTCCCGACATCGTAGCGATAGAGGGTCGTCGGGACGACGAAGGACTGGTAGGCGAAGAACGCCTCGTTCTTGCCCCACTCGCCGACGACGTTGCCGACCGTCCCGATCTCGGGAAAGGCAATCTTGCCGACAGGCTTGCCGTTTACGTCGAAGATCCGCACCTTCGGGAGCACGTTCTCCAGGTATCGCACGAAGAGCCGATCGCCCGCGACCGCCGTATCCTGGATCGCCGAAGGGCCCTGTGGGACGACGGTTTTCCAGCTCGCGCGGTCCGGACGCCTCAGGTCGACCGAGAGGACCCGCCCGTTGGGGGCTTCCCAATTGGTCCGGAGAAACATGCGGTCGCCGGCGACGCTTGGAAAGAAGCGGGCCCCGATGTCGTTGACGACCGTGACGATCGGGCCGCCGGTCGCGAGATCCTGGAAATAGACCTCGGTCTGTGTGGCGGCGGAGCCGTGGGAGACGACGATTTGAAGGTAGCGGCCGTCGTCGGAAAGCCCCACGCCGATGATTTTCTCGGGACCGTAGCCGTCGCCGAAGATCTTCTCGTCGCCCGCGACGTCGGTTCCCACCGCGTGGCGGAAGACGCGGGGACCCTCGGGCGTCTGCTTCGAATAGTAGATCGTCTTCTTGTCCGTCGTCAGCGCGATTCCGGAGTAGCGCGCCCGGGGAAGCACGTCGGGCAGCTCCTTGCGGCCGTCCACCTCGAGCAACTTCACCGTCACCTCGTCCTCACCTCCGTGCCTCACGGTGTAGGCGACGAGGCTCCCGTCCTGCGAGATGTCCGCGAGACCGACGGAAATCGAATGATCGGGGGAGAGAGGAAGCGGGTCGATCAGAACCTCGTCCTTTCCGGACGTCCCCTGCCGCACGAAGAGGATCGGAAGATCCTTGTCGGCAGGCCGGCGCGAGAAGAAGTAGCGGCCGCGCCGCTCCGTTGGGATGCCGACGACGTCGACTCGGAGGAGCTCGCCGAGCCGCTTCTCGAGACTCGCCCTCCCCGGAAGCGCGCCCAGGATGGACTTCGTGTAAGCGTTCTGCGCCTCGATCCAGGAACGGGTTTCGGGCGCGTTCTGGTCTTCGAGCCACCGGTATGGATCGGCGATCTCGACCCCCTGCACGGTCTCCCGGGTATCGTCCCTTCGCGTCTCGGGCGGTGCCTCGGCGGCCGGGGCTGCCAGCGCGGTCAGGAGGAAGGCGGCCGCCGGCAGGACTCGGAAGATCGGGCCTCGGTGCATGGAATCTCCCCCGCTGCTCGGGGGTGCTACTCGACTCTCACGACGACGCCATTCTCGAAGACGACCGTCTTGCCGACGCTGCGGTAGAGCCACTTCAGCCGGGGTGCCCCGGTCTCCGTCGTTTCCCGGAGGGTCTCGTCGGGCGGGCCGAGAAGCGACTGCACCTGCTCGGGCGTCATGTCCTCCGAGACGCCGCCGGAGGGAACGACGGCGTCCGCCTCCCGCTGCGCCGCGCCGGTCTCGGCGGCGCGTCCGGAGGATGCCGCGGCGGCGGTCCGGGCCCGATCGACCGGGGCCGTCGACGGCTCGGCGCCCGAACGGGAAGAGAGAATCCCGCTTCGCGTCAGAAGCCACCACCCCAACGCGAGGAGAAGGGCAACCACCAGCAGCCGGCCGAGGCTCATGCGCGCAGGATTCTACGACCGGCGGCCCTCTTGCGCGCGCTCATTTCTTCCCCGGGGGCGCCGCTTCCTCGTCGGACTCGATGACTGTTCCGACGGGGATCTCGGTTTTCTCGAGGATCACGGCGTTCTTCCCGATCGTCGTCAGGCCCAGGCCCTCGACCTTTCCGCCATGCTCTCCCCGAAGCCTTCCCCCCACCTTGGCTCCCTTGCCGATCTTCACCGACTTGTCGACGATGGCCCGCTGCACGCGGGCGCCGGCCCCGATCGCCGCGTCGGTCAGAACGACGGACTCGCGGACGATCGCGTTGACCGCGACGCGGACTCCCGGCGAGAGCACGCAGCGCTCCACGAGCGCCCCGGCTTCGATCACGCAGCCGTCCGTGATGAGGCTGTCGCGGATGATCGCGCCCTCCTGGACCATGACGGGTGGCCGCTCCTCGGAGCGCGTGTGAATGATCCAGGAACGGTCGTTCAAGTCGATCGGAGGCGGCTGGTCGAGCAGATGCATTTGAGATTGCCAGTACGAGTCGAGCGTTCCGACGTCCACCCAGTATCCGTCGAAGGGGTAGGCGTAGACCGGGTGGCCGCTCGCGACCATTCTCGGCATGATGTCCTTGCCGAAGTCGTGGGAGGAGTCGCGCCGCCGGCCGTCCTCGACGAGCACGCGCGAAAGCACGGCCCGGTCGAAGACATAGACGCCCATCGAGGCCAGCGTCCCAGGGGGGTCCTTGGGCTTCTCGACGAAGTCGGTGACGCGGTGGTCCGCGTCCGTCTTCAAGATGCCCATGCGGGTGGCGTCCTCGCGCGTGACGTTCAAGGTCGCGATCGTCGCCTCCGCCATGTGCTGTACGTGGTGCTCGATCAGGGCGCCGTAATTCATCTTGTAGATGTGGTCGCCCGAGAGCACGAGCACCAGGTCCGGATGTGCGCGCTCGACGAAGGAGAGGTTCTGGAAGATCGCGTCCGCGGTTCCCTTGTACCAGTCGGTGACCAGACGCGCCCGATACGGCGGGTAGATCTGGATGCCTCCGGAGAAGGTGCGATCGAGGTCCCAGGGGCGCCCGTTTCCGATGTGCTCGTTCAGGGAGTGCGGGCGGTACTGGGTCAAGATCATGACGTCGGCAATCCCCGAGTTGGCGCAGTTGGAGAGGGTGAAGTCGATGATCCGGTACTTTCCGGCGAACGGCACCGCCGGCTTGGCGCGCTTCTCGGTGAGCACGCCCAATCGGGAACCCTCTCCGCCGGCTAGGATGACCGCACGCGCCCTCATCGGCGGCCCCCATTATTCACGATCCGGCCGCGTGGGTCGCCGCGGCCAACCGGTACAGCGTCTCGTAGGCGAGCGCCGAGCGGCGCCACGAATTGTCCTGTTCCATTCCCTGCCGCTGCAGCAGGCGCCAGCGGACGGGATCCGCGAAAACCGCCAGCGCCCGATCGAGCGCGTTCTGGAGGGCTTCGGGGCGGAACTCGTCGAACATGAGGCCCGTCCCGCCCGGATCTCCTTCGTCCACCACCGTGTCCGCAAGCCCCCCGGTCCGGCGCGCCACCGGTACCGCCCCGTAGCGCATCGCGATCATCTGGGTCAGGCCGCAGGGCTCGTAGCGCGAAGGGATCAGAATCATGTCGGCGCCGGCATAGATCCGGTGGGCGTAGTCCGCGTCGAAGCGCAGGCGGACGCTCGCCTGACCCGGCCGCTCTCTCTCCATGGAGGCGAACTCGCGCTCGAGCGTCGGATTCCCGGTTCCCAGGAGCACGAACTGGCCTCCGGCGGCGAGCCATCGCCACGCCGCGGGCACGGCGATATCGAGCCCCTTCTGCGGGTCGAGCCGCGAGATGACCGCGAGAATCGGGATCCGCTCTCCGCGCGCGAGCCCTGCCTCGTGCTGGAGAGCCGACTTGTTGGCCGCGCGCTTCTCGAGGGAGCCGGAGTCGAAACGCTGCGGGAGCGTGCGATCCGTCGAGGGGTTCCAGAAACTCGTGTCGATGCCGTTCAGGACGCCGGCAAGGCGGTCTTCGCGGGCGCGCAGCAAGCCGTCCAGGCCGTGTCCCCCTTCGGGAGTGCGTATCTCCCGCGCGTAGGTCGGAGAGACGGCTGAGAGGTAGTCCGCCGAGACGATTCCGAGCGGCAAGAGCGCGTCCCGAAGGTTCGCGGGGAGCGCCTCGACCGCGGGCGAGGCGGACAAGCCGTAGTCTCCCAGAAACGGCCCGGCGCCGTGTCCCATGTGTGGAAGGTTGTGAATCGTCAGCAGGCTTCCGATGGGATGGTAGAGGGGATCGCGCCGGCCCTCCGCCGCGAGCCAGTAAACGGCGGCGCCGGTATGCCAGTCGTTGGCGTGGAGGATGTCGGGCTGCCAGCCGAGCGTGCCGCAGGTCCAGAGCGCGGCGAGCGAGAAGAAGATGAACTTCGGACCGTCCTCGGCGATCGAGGAGCCGTAGACGCCCATGTGCATCGGAATCGGCGGACCGCAAACGAGGTAGACGTTCGCATCTGCCAGATAGATGTCCGCCTTCTGGAAGCCGCCGCGGTGGGGCACGGGAAAGCTCGCAACCGCCTCCGGACGCCAACGCTCCCAATCGATGGCGCCGTACCCTGGGATCGCCACACGGACGTCGTGGCCCAGTTCGCGCAGCGCCTTCGGCAGGGACCCCGCCACGTCCGCCAGCCCCCCGACCTTGACATATGGAGCGGCCTCGGCCGCGAGGTACAGGATCCGCATTGCCGGTGATTATCCGTCGCCTTCGCTTGCTCGGGGTCTGCGCCCTTCGAGCGCACCGGTGGGCGGCTCGGCAGGACGGCCTCGACCGCCCACCTGACCCCTTCGCTGCGCTTCGGCTCCCGCGGCGCAGGCCTCCTCCCTCGCTTCCGCTCGGGAGACTTCCTGCGCCGCGAACGGAAAGCCAGATTGTTTCTACGGCATCGGACAATCGGTTCGCGGCGCGACCAAGTTTCGCGACCTGAGGAGCGAAACGACTCGCGTCGCGGGAGCCGGAACGAGCGAGCGAACCAGGCGAACGGTCGAGGCCCTTTGGCCGAGCCGTGAGCCGGTGGCGGGCCACCAGACTCCGGCCACGAACGGCTCTTGTGCCAGGCGGCCCGCCAGGTTTGCGAGCGAGTGAAGGCGACGTGAGCTACGGCGACGGAGAATGCGTCGGAAGCAACGGCCGGCGACGCGACTCGGACCAGACGTTCATCTCTTCTTCGCCGCGCAGGAGATCCTTGAGCGTGAGGGTTCCGAGCACGGAATCGATCGCCCGCTGGATCGTGCGCCAGACGGAACGGATCGAGCAGTCGGGCATGTGGGTGCAGAGGCTCTGCACGCCGGTGTGCGTGTCGCAGAACGCCGGGTCGTAGAGCCTGCCCCCGAGGCGGGCCAGCGCTTCCCCCAGATTGATCTGCGCCGCGGGGCGGGCGAGCGAGTAGCCGCCGGACTGTCCCCGGGTCGACTGCACGAAGCCGCCCTGCCGCAGGATGCGCATCATCTTGGCGACATTCGGCTCGGTGATTCCTTCCGAGCGCGAGAGCTCGGAGATCGTGACGCTTCCCTCCGTCCCTTCGCGCCCGACGCGCAGAAGGCAGCGGAGCCCGTACTCTTCCTGCGAGGAGAGCTTCATCGCCGCGTCCTCACATCATCCCGAGCTGCAGCTTGGCGGCGTCCGACATCATGCTCATGTTCCATGGCGGGTCGAAGAGGACCTGAACCTCGGCGTCCTTGACGCCGGGCACGGCGAGGAGCTTGCCCCGGATGTCTTCCCGCAGCACGTCGCCCATGCCGCAGCCGGGCGCCGTGAGCGTGAACCGGACGTCGACCTTGTCCCCGCCCTCGGGCAGCGGCTTCGCCTCGCACTTGTAGACGAGACCCAGGTCCACGATGTTGACCGGAATCTCCGGGTCGTAACAGGTTCGGAGCTGATCCCAGCAGAGCTCCTCGACGCTCTTGCCGGCCGCGGCCTCGGCCTCGAGCGCGACGGGCTCCTCGCCGATCGCGTCGGCGTCCTTGCCCTCCACACGGGCCATGTAGCCGTACGGCGTCACGACGGTGAAGCTGCCGCCGAGCGACTGGGTGAGCGTGAGCGGCGTGCCCTCGGGAATCGTGATCCCCATTCCGCTCGGAATCTCCTTCGCCTCGATCTCGCGCGTCGTCCGGATTTCCTTCTGCATCCTCATCGGCCTTTCCTCAGCAGACCCGGGGTTCTTCTTTCGGCGAGGCCTCGGCCCCGTCCTCGGTCGAGACGGTGCGGGCGCCGTCGGCGAGGGCGGCCTTCAGCGTGTGCCACGGCAGGGTCGCGCACTTGATCCGAACGGGGTACTCCCGCACGCCCTCGAACACTTCGAGCTTTCCGAGCGGCGGCGCGTCCGCCGGCGCCTCCTTGCCGCCCGTGATCAGATCGTGGAAGCGCTGAAAGAGCGCCTCGGCCTCCGCCCGGCTCTTGCCCTTCAGGCTCTCGGTCATCATCGAGGCGGATGCGGTCGAGATCGCGCAACCGGCGCCCTGGAACGCGATGTCCCGAAGGCGGTCGCCGTCGAGCTTCAGATACACGGTCTCGCGGTCTCCGCAGAGCGGGTTGTACCCCTCCGCCTGTCGGTCGGCGTCGGGCAGAGCGCGGAAATTTCGCGGCCGCTTGCCGTGGTCGAGGATCACTTCCTGATAGAGGTCGCGCAAGTCGCCGGAGCCGGTCATGCGAACATCCTCTGAACCTCGCGGATCCCGGAGGCGAGCGCGCCGACCTCCGCGTGGGTGTTGTAGAGGCCGAACGAGGCCCGCGCGGTCGCCGGGATCTTGAAGAAGTCCATCACGGGCTGCGCACAGTGGTGGCCGGTGCGGACGGCCACGCCTTCCCGATCGAGCACGGTGCCGATGTCGTGGGGATGAACGCCGTCGACGGTGAAGGAGAGCACGGCCGACTTGTCCTTCGCCGTTCCGATCAGTCGCACGCCCGGGATCGCGGCGAGGCGCTCCGTCGCGTCCGCCAGCAGGGCGTCCTCGTGACGCGCGACGGCCTCGAGCCCCACGCCCCGCAGGTAGTCGACCGCCGCGCCGAGCCCGATTGCCCCGGCGATGTTGGGAGTTCCGGCCTCGAACTTGTAGGGAAGCACGTTCCAGGTGGACTTCTCGAAAGTCACCGAGCTGATCATGTCGCCGCCGCCCTGGTAAGGAGGCATCTGCGCGAGCCACTTCCCCTTTCCGTACAGGACGCCGATGCCCGAGGGGCCGTACATCTTGTGGCCGGAGAGGGCGTAGAAATCGCAGTCGAGGTCCCGAACGTCCACGGGCAGCCGCGGCGCTGCCTGCGCGCCGTCGACGAGCACGGGGACGCCCTTCGCGCGTGCCATTCGCACGATCTCCTGGACGGGGTTCCGCGTGCCCAGCGCGTTCGAGACGTGGGGAATCGCCAGCAACTTCGTCCGCTCGGAAATCCGCCGCTCGAGCTCGTCGAGCAGAAGCTCGCCCTGCAGGTTCATCGGCGCCACGCAGAGCCGCGCCCCCTTTTCCTCGCAGAGGAGCTGCCAGGGCACGATGTTGGAGTGGTGCTCCATCGCGGTGATGAGCACCTCGTCGCCGGGGCCGACGTTGCTCCGGCCGAAGGAAGACGCGACGAGGTTGATCGCTTCGGTCGTGCCGCGGACAAAGACGATTTCCTTCGACTCGGCGGCGTTCAGGAATCCGCGGACCGTGTCGCGGGCCTTTTCGTATGCGTCCGTGGCCTCGACCGAGAGCAGGTGAACCCCGCGATGAATGTTCGCGTAGGAGCGCTCGTAGAAATCCCGTTCCGCATCGAGGACGGCGCGCGGCTTCTGGGTGGTCGCCGCGTTGTCCAGGTAGACGAGCGGCTTGCCGTGAATTCGGCGTGTCAGGATCGGAAAGTCCTTTCGGATTGCCTCG
The DNA here is from genome assembly GCA_963801275.1 of uncultured Acidobacteriota bacterium. Classification (GTDB taxonomy): domain Bacteria; phylum Acidobacteriota; class Thermoanaerobaculia; order UBA5066; family Gp7-AA6; genus DATBFU01. The sequence goes on from CAWDEF010000001.1 coordinate 2,652,003, forward strand.
ACGTCGAGGCGCAGGAGCGCCCGGTCGGCGGCGGAAGGCGCGGCCGTGCTCATGGGTTCGTCCCGCGCGGGTCGCCTGCCGCCAGACGCAGCCCGAGGGCATCGAGGACGGCGTTTCGGACCGTCTCGACCTCGATTCGATCCGCGACGTCGGCGGCGAAGGCGTACGTGAGCAGTTGCCGTGCCTCCTGCTCCCCGATGCCCCGCGAGCGCAGGTAGAAGAGCGCAGCCGCGTCCAGCTGCCCGATCGTCGAGCCGTGCCGGCACTTGACGTCATCGGCGAAGATCTCGAGCGCCGGGGTCGAGTCGACGAGCGCCCCGCGCGAGAGCAGGAGATTCTTGTTCGTCTGCATGGCGTCGGTCTTCTGGGCGTCCGGCCGTACGACGATCCGCCCGTGAAAGACCCCTCGCGCCCTGCCGTCCAGAATCCCCTTGTAGAGCTCGCGGCTGACGCCATGGGGCCGCGCATGGTCGATGGTGGTGTGCGTGTCCAGATGTTGCGCGCCGGATCCCAGGAAGAGGCCGTTCAACTCGCACTCGGCGCCTTCACCCGCGAGGACGACCTCGATGTCGGTTCGTGCGAGCGATGCCCCGAGGGCCACGTTGTGGGACACGAATCGGGAGGCGCGGGCCTGCTCGACCGCGAGCCACTGGACGTGAAAGGCGGCGATGCTCTCCTGTTGCAACTTGGAGTGCGAGAGGACGGCGCCTTCCTCGACGGCGATCTCCGTCACGGCGTTCTGGAAGTAGGTTCCTGTTCCGGTCCAATGCTCGACGATCGCGGCCTGGCTCCGCGCCCCGGCTAGGACGAGGCACCGGGGATATGAGACGGCGGGAACGGGGAAGCCTGGCGAGTGGTAACGCACCTCGATGGGGGACTCGACGATCGCGTCGGGCGCAATGTCGATCACGAGGATGTCTTCGAAGAAGGCGGTGTTCAGGGCGCCGAAAGCGCTCGATCGGAGGCACGCGGTCCGGGCGAGGCGCCGCCGCATGGGTTCGGGCCCGCGCAGAAGATCGTTCAGGCGGGCAACGCGGACACCGCGCGGCAGCGCGACCGCATCGATCGCCGGCTGTCCCTGGCCCGTGCGCGCCAGTACCCATGGGATCGACACGATGGGGCCCACGCCGGTGTAGCGCCAGGCCTCGACCTTGGGCGTCGGAAAGCCGAGCTCTCCGAAACGGGCCGCCGCCGCGTGGCGCAGGTCGGCGAGCCACTGCGGCTCTCCTGCACGGATTCCCTCGAACTCGACGAAATCCGGCATGAATCCGCGCTCCCGCGCGACAGCTTCCACGTCAGGCTCGCACTGCCGGCGCCGCGGCGGGCTCCTTCTCGAGCCACGCGTAGCCCTTGTCCTCGAGCTCCAGGGCGAGCTCCTTCCCGCCGGAGCGAACGATCTGGCCCTCGACGAGAACGTGAAGGAAATCCGGCACGATGTAGTTCAGGAGGCGCTGGTAGTGGGTGACCACGATCATCGAGCGCTCGGCCGACCGCAGAGCGTTGACCCCGGAAGCGACGATTCGCAGGGCATCGATGTCCAGCCCCGAGTCCGTCTCGTCCAGGATCGCGAGCGAGGGCTCGAGCACGGACATCTGGAAGATTTCGTTGCGTTTCTTCTCGCCGCCCGAGAAGCCCTCGTTGACGGGGCGCTTGACGAGCTCCTCATCGATCTGGACGAGCCGGGCCTTCTCCTTGATGAGGGCCAGGAAGTCGATCGCGTCGAGCTCCGGGAGGCCGCGGTGCTTGCGGACGGCATTCAAGGCGTTCTTGAGAAAGTAGACGTTGGAAACGCCTGGGATCTCTACGGGATACTGGAAGGCGAGGAAGACCCCTTCCCGCGCGCGCTCCTCGGGCTTCATGGCGAGCAGGTCCCTGCCTTTGTAGAGAACGGTTCCGCGGGTGACGTCGTAGCCCGGGCGGCCCGCCAGGACGTGAGCGAGCGTCGACTTTCCCGAGCCGTTTGGACCCATGATGGCGTGGACCTGACCCGAGCCGACGCTCAGGTTCACGCCGCGCAGGATCTCCCTGCCGGCGACGGAGGCGTGAAGGTTTCGGATCTCGAGCAGGGGAGTCGTCTCAGCCAACGGAGCCCTCCAGCGAAACTCCCAGCAGTTTTTGCGCCTCGACGGCAAACTCCATGGGCAGCTCCTTGAAGACCACCTTGCAGAATCCGCTGACGATCATGTTGACGGCTTCCTCCGGCGAGAGCCCGCGCTGCTGGAAGTAGAAGATCTGATCCTCGCCGATCTTGGAGGTCGAGGCCTCGTGCTCCATCTGCGCGGTGGAGTTGTTGACCTCGATGTAGGGAAACGTGTGTGCGCCGCACTTGTCCCCGATGAGCAGCGAATCGCACTGCGAATAGTTGCGGGCCTCGTCCGCGTTGCCCAGGATCTTCACCTGGCCGCGATACGTGTTCTGCCCGTGTCCCGCCGAGATCCCCTTGGAGACGATCGTCGACTTCGTGTTCTTGCCGACGTGGATCATCTTGGTTCCGGTGTCGGCCTGCTGGTGGTTGTTGGTGACCGCGACCGAGTAGAACTCACCGATCGAATCGTCGCCGAGCAGAATGCAGCTGGGATACTTCCAGGTGATGGCCGAGCCCGTCTCCACCTGCGTCCAGGAGATCTTCGACCGGCGGCCGGCGCACTTGCCCCGCTTGGTCACGAAGTTGTAGATGCCGCCCCTGCCCTGCGCGTCGCCCGGGTACCAGTTCTGCACCGTCGAATACTTGATCTCCGCGTTCTCGAGCGCGACGAGCTCGACGACGGCGGCGTGGAGCTGGTTCTCATCCCGGATCGGCGCCGTGCAACCCTCGAGATAGCTGACGGTGGCTCCTTCGTCCGCGACGATCAGCGTCCGCTCGAACTGGCCGGTGTTGGCCGAGTTGATGCGAAAGTAGGTCGAAAGCTCCATCGGGCAGCGGACACCCTTCGGGACGTAGCAGAAGGAGCCGTCGGAGAAGACCGCGGAGTTGAGCGTCGCGAAGAAGTTGTCGGTGTAGGGAACGACGGAGCCCAGGTATTTCCGAACGAGCTCCGGGTGCTCGCGCACGGCCTCGGAGAACGAGCAGAAGATGACGCCGACCTTCGCCAGCTGCTCGCGAAAGGTCGTGGCGACGGAGACGGAGTCGAAGACGGCATCCACGGCGACTCCCGCGAGCTTGCCGCGCTCGCGCAGCGGAATGCCGAGCTTCTCGTAGGTTTCCAGAAGCCTCGGGTCGACCTCGTCGAGACTCTTGGGGGCGTCGGCTTTGCGCCGGGGCGCCGAGTAGTAGACGATCGCCTGGTAGTCGATGGGAGGGTAGTGGACGTTCTGCCAGGTCGGCTCCTTCATGGTGAGCCAGTGGCGGAAGGCCTTGAGCCTCCACTCGAGCATCCAGTCAGGCTCCTGCTTGCGCGCCGAGATGAAGCGGATGATGTCCTCGCTGAGTCCGGGCGGCGCGCTGTCGGACTCGATGTCTGTGACGAACCCCGCCTTGTAGGGTCGCCCCGCAAGCTCGAGAAACGCGGCATTGGGATCGGAAGCGCTCATTTCCTCCTCGGATCGAATCGAACCACCATCCAGATCCTATTCAATCTATACAAGAACGTCAATATTCTTAATACACTCCAATCGATTCAAAATAAATGGCTTACTAGAAGAGGCTCAATGTGGTTTTCGCGAGTCGTTGCTCTTCTTCGGGGTCTTGGTCGGTTCCGCCCCTCGATGCCGCGGTGTCGCGGCCCGTTCGGGGCCTCTGGCGGCCGGAGGCGCGGCGGGGGTGGCCGCCCGGGGAGTGGCCGCGCGGCGGGTGTCGGGCTGTTCCTTCGTCTCCCGCGCGGGAGGGCGCTGCGGAGGCGGCGCCGGCGGATGCGTTGGCGCCGGTCGCGGCGTGGCGCGCTGCTGCCGCGTCTCCTGCTCGCGCCCGGGCGGCGGGCTGACGTCGCGCTGCCGCGTCTCCTGCCGGTTCGTCGCGCGCGTCGGCACCGCCTCCGGCGGCCTGGTGCTTACCGGCTGACTCCGGCGGGGAACCTCCGAGCGGGGCGTCGAACGCTCCCTCGAGGCGGCAGGCGGCTCTGCCGCTCGGGCGGGAGTCGGGATCGAGGACGGTCGCCCGGCCGCCGGTGCCTCGCGTTCCCCTTTGACCTCGCGCGTTCTCGGTGCCTCAACCGGAGCCGCAGAAACGGGCTGCTGTGAGGTTGCCATCGGCCGTCCCCGGATCGGGGCGACAGGCTCGACTTTGGGAACCGGACGGGAGGTCGCGGCCGCGCCGCGGTCCCGGGGAGCGAGCGTGACCCGCCCAGACTCTGCGGCGACGGGCTTCACGGCGGTCGCCGCCTGGGGGCGGCTGCGATCTCGGACGGCGATCTGCGCGGCGTCGGTCGCAGAGACCGGTGCTCCGCCGTTCTCGCGAATGACGGCGACCTTCCGGTCGAACCTCGGCGGAGCGGGCGGCGGAGCAACCCGGGCCACGACGGTCCTCGACACGACCGCCGCCGGCGGCCGGACGACGGCGACCGAGGGGCGCGTCGACACTCGAATCGACTCGCGGGTCGGAACGAACGGCAAGGGCCCTCGCAGGACGGGCGCGGCTTCCACCTGACGGACGACTGTCCGATCACGGACGACATTGGTGTACACGAAGCCCCCGGTCACGAAGGTGTTTCGTTTCACGACGGTCACGTACGTACGGTTGACGTAGGTCACGTGGGAGACGTGGACCGAAACCCTCGGACCCCACCACGGGATCAAGGGATCCCTCGGGGCGAGCGGGAACCAGCCCACGTAACCTCCGGTCGTGACCGTGACGGAGGCCGACCATCCCGGGCCGCCGCCGACGAAAGCGACGAGGGCCGGACTGTAGGTGACGTACGAAACGTGCCGCGGGACCGGGACCCAGTACCAGCGCGCGGACCAGAAGACCCAGCGCCCGTAGTGGTAGGGCGCCCACCCCCAGGGCTCCGCCGCGATCCAGGTCCAGCCCCAGGGGTCCTGCCAGACCCAGCGGCCGTCCCGATACGGGGCCCAGCCCGCGGCGACGACCGTCGGGGACCACACGTACCCGTAGGTCGGAATGCTCTGCCAACGGCCGTTGCGGTCCAGATCGTCCAAGCCCACGACGTCGCTGCTGACGTACTGGGCGGACCGCGCCTGAGCAATCTGAGTCTCGCGTTCCTCGACCCAGCGATCCCAGCCGTCCGGCGGCGGAATCGCGACCGTCTCGTACTGCGGAGAATCGGTGCCCCAGATTTCGAGCGCGTCCCCCGTTCGGATCGAAAGGGAGCCTCCGCCGGCCGCGACGTTCGCCGCACCCTCCCGCACGGAGAGCCGCGTGTTCCCGTCGGGCCCGATATCCACGCGATAGTCGCCCGGCCGCTCGAGGGTGATGGCGGCGTTGGGTGTGTCCACCTCGTAGATTTCGTCCGGCCCGAGCCGGCGGACACGGATGGACGCGACCCCGCTCTTGATCGCGAACTGTTTCGTGTCGTCGGTCAGATTGAGGACGGCCAGGTCGGTGTCCGAGCCGAGCCGGACGTAGCTGCCGCCATGTACCTGGAGCTCGGCGCGGCTCTGCTGCCCGGAATAGAGGCGGTCGCCCAGCGTGACGGGAACGTTCTGGTCCGCCGTCTGCCAGTCATCGGGGTCGTCGCCCCGCGCGTACGAAACCGATCCGTCGAGATCGGAGATCCGGGCCACCGTCTGGCGGATTTCGCCGTGAGAGGCCTCACCCGCCTCGGCATACCCGCCAACGGGATTTCCATAGGAATCACGCTCCTGCGCGGTCGCCCAACCGCCCGGGCCCGCGAGAACCCAGAGGCTGAGAAGAAGGCCCTTGCCGGCAGCGAATTTCATGTTGCATCCCTCCGTCGACAGTCTTCTGTTGCAACGCCCGTTCCCGAATTGGGAAGCCGAAACGGCAAGGGAAGGAACGCGCGAAGCATAGACGCGTGGCGGAAGGGCTGCAAATTGGACGAGGGAGGAAGCAGGGGGGGTTACGAGCGTCCATGAGGCGGTCGGAGGGTGTCCCCTGCAGGGTGCAGCGGCTTACACTCCCTGCCGATGCCCGAGCCGACTCGCGTCGCCGCGCCGCCTTTCCGGCCCCTCCTGATCTTCGACGGCGACTGCGGCTTCTGCCGGCGCTGGATCGCGCGGTGGAAGTCGGAAACGGGTCCGGCCGTGGATTACGCGCCTTCCGAGGAGGTCGCAGGGCGTTTCCCCGAGATTCCGCGGGAGGCCTTTGCGCGCTCGGTTCAGCTCGTACTGCCGTCCGGCGAGGTCATGGAAGGATCTCGGGCGGTCTTCCGGGCCCTCGGCGAAGCACCGGGAAGGGGGTGGCTGCTCAAGGCCTACGAGGTCCTGCCCGGCTTCGCCGGAGTCTCGGAGCTTGCCTACCGCTTCGTCGCCCGCCACCGTCAGGGCGCTTCTGCCGCGACCCGCATCTTCTGGGGCTCGCGCGTCGAGAAGCCCGAATACCGGATCTCGAACGATCTCTTCCTGCGAGCGATCGGGCTTTGCTACCTGATCGCGTTCGTCTCGTTCTGGGTCCAGATTGAGGGCCTCATCGGATCGCGCGGGATCCTTCCGGTGTCCGAGTTTCTCGACGCCGTGCGGCGGCAGGCGGGCGGGATGCGCTTCGATCTGTTGCCCACCCTCTGCTGGTTCGGCGCGAGCGACGGCTCGCTCAGCCTGTTGTGCGGAGCCGGCGCGGCTGCCGCGCTGCTGGCGGTGCTGGGGCTTGCGCCGGCCGCGAGCCTCCTGGCCTGCTGGGTTCTCTACTTGTCCCTCACGGTCGCCGGGCAGGTCTTCTACGAGTTCCAGTGGGACTCGCTGCTTCTCGAGGCGGGACTGCTCGCGATCTTCCTCGCGCCGCCCGATTGGAGCCTGACGCGCGCGAAGGCCCGGCCTTCGCCGGTGATGCGCCTGCTCGTCCTGTGGCTTCTCTTTCGCCTCACCTTCGCGTCCGGCTACGTCAAGCTCGCGAGCGGCGACCCGTCCTGGCGCAGCCTCACGGCCCTGCGATTCCACTACGAGACTCAGCCCCTCCCACCCTGGACGGCCTGGTTTGCGCATCAGCTCCCCGGGTGGTTCCAGACCTTTTCCTGTGTGGTGATGTTCGGCATCGAGCTCGGCGCGCCCTTCCTGATCGCCGGCCCCCGGCGGCTGCGCTTACTGGCGTGCGGGGCCCTCGTCTTTCTTCAGGCCGCGATTGCCGCGACGGGCAACTACGCCTTCTTCAATCTGCTGGCGGTCGTTTTGGCCCTGCCCCTTCTGGACGACTCGGTCTTCCCGGCGCGCTGGAGGCGCGCGAACCCGCCGGCTCCGTCACGGACCCGCCGCCGCTGGCCGACGCCGATTCTGGCGATCGTGGCCGGGGTCGTCCTGCTCGTCAGCGGCGCGCAGACGCTCGCCATGGTCGTTCGGCCAAGGTCCTTTCCCGCGCCCGTGGTGTGGCTGGCTCGGGCCATCGCGCCATTTCGCAGCGTCAATACCTACGGCCTCTTCGCGGTGATGACGACCTCGAGACCGGAGATCGTACTCGAAGGCAGCGACGACTTGACGGCCTGGCGCGCCTATGCGTTTCGCTGGAAGCCCGGAGACCCCGCGCGGCGCCCGCGCTTCGTCGCCCCTTATCAGCCCCGCCTCGACTGGCAAATGTGGTTTGCGGCGCTCGGCTCAGCCGAAGAGAATCCCTGGATCCTTCGGCTGGCAGGCCGGCTGCTGGAAGGCTCGCCCGAGGTGCTCGGGCTTCTCGAGCGGAATCCCTTTCCGGAGCATCCGCCACGATATGTCCGGGCCCTGCTCTTCGACTACCGGTTCACGAATGTCCGGCAGCGCCGGGCAACGGGCGCCTGGTGGAAGAGGGAGGCGACGGGCCTCTACCTCCCCGTCATCTCCCGCGAGATGCTGCGGTTTGGTCGGCTGGGCGCGCTACACGCCGAACCGCTCGGCCTCCCATTGCAGGCCGAGCTCCCCCGGCGGCGCCATATATCCCGCCAGCGCCGAGGCGGCGACGACGGCGGGCGAGGCGAGGTACCCTTCGCCGCCGACTCCCATGCGATTCTGCCAGTTGCGGTTGAAGGACGTGATGGCGCGCTGGCCCGGGCTCAGGGCGTCGGGGCCCTGCCCGAAGCAGGGACCGCACCACGACTGCCGAATCTCTCCGCCGACGGAGCGGAACACCTCCGCGATCGATTCGCCGGACAGCCGCGGGTCCGGACTCTCGATCCGCGCCTTGACACCGCCCGAGCCCGGGAAGACGGCGAAGTCCCGGGCGACCTTCCGGAAGCCGCGCTCCCGGGCGGCGCGCATCACGAGCGCCGCCTGAAGGAGGTCGTCGTAGCTGCCGTTCGTGCACGATCCGATCAAGGCCTTGTCGAAAGTCAGGCGCTCGCGGGCAACTTCTTCCGCCGGGAAGGCGTTGCCCGGGGAAAAGGGCTTGGCGATCATCGGCGCGATCCCGGTCAAGTCCATGGCCTCGTCCGCCGTGTAGACCGCGTCGGATCCCGGAGAGAGGCGCGGGTAGGGAAGGTCCAGAAGCCCTTTGGCCCGGTACCACGCCTCGGTGATCTCGTCCTGCGCGAAGATGCCGTTTAAGGCCTCGGCCTCGGCCATCATGTTGGCGATCGTGTTGCGGTAGGCGATCGGGAGCTGCCGGTCGGCATCGACGAACTCGACCGACATTCCCTCCGCCTGCCGGGTTCCCCAGCGGCGTAGCAGCTCGAGCACGATGTCCTTGCCCGAGACCCAGGGCTGAAGCCTTCCCCGGAAAACGACGCGGCGCTGGCGGGCGAGCGTGAAGTAGGTGTAGCCGGTCGACCACCCGAAGCCGAGAGTCGTCGATCCCACGCCGAAGCCGACGGCGCCGTAGGCTCCGTAGGCACGGCTGTGGGAATCCGCCCCGGGGATGAACTGGCCCGGAAGCACGAGCCCCTGCTCCGGGAAGTAGAAGTGGAAGATCCCGTCTCCGGGTGTCGCGTAGTAGGGCTTCTCGATTCCATGACGGCGCGCGAACGCGCCGCCGATCGCCGTCTGCTTGTCGTCGGTTGGCTTGCCGGTGAAGACGAAGTGGTCGTTGGCGATCGCCGCCTGGCGCGGGTGAATCGCGTCGCCGCCGGTGATCTGGTGAAAGGTGTGGATGGCGAAGGGCGCCGTCCCGTCCGAAGCGGGCAGCAGGTCGGCATACACGCGCAGCGTGGCGCCGACCGAGAGCCGCACCTCCCTGTCGACGCGGTGCGCCCACACGATCTGCTCGGTCGTCGTCATGCGGCGTGCGGTCTCGGGATCGGGCCACACGATCTCGGGCCGTCGGGCGACGGATTCCCGGAACTCCCTTCGGCCGACGGCGAAGATGCCGCCGCCGCGGCGGATCTCCTCCTCCTTGGGCGAAAGCGGCACCGGGTCGTAGGTCCTACCCCGGGTTTCGTTGGAGAGCTGGCGCGTCGAGGGGTCGAAGGCGAACGTGTCGCCGTCGCGGGCGTCTGCGACGGCCTCCGGGCTCTGCAGCACATGAAGTCCCAGGTTGAAGGCGTTGCGCCGGAAGATGTCTCCCATGTTCTGGCCGCACACGACGACGAGCTCGAGGCCCGCCTCTTCGGCGATGCCCTTCAAGCCGGCGGGGCTCATTTCTCTCGAAGAGCCGATGGCGAATCGATCGCCGGCGATCAGAAACGTCTCGCCTGCATGAACGCGCTTGCGAAAGTCAGGCATGAGGTGACGGAAGGCTCCCTCCTTCCAGCGATGATCCAGCGTCTCGAGGCTCTCGGAGACGCAGTCGGTGGTCGGGGTGATCTGATCGGTGTCGATCGCGTCGCGCTTGCGCCCCGGGGAGTTCGGGTCCCAGAAAATGAGCGCCTTGCCCCGAATGAGCCGGCCGGCTCCGCGCCCGGGGACTTCCCCCTCTTTCGGGCCCGGCAGGCTCTCGGGGGTGACACCCGGCTTCAACCGGGCCGATTGGATTCCGTGCATGGTTGTTCTCACACCTTCCAACGATTTTTTTGACACGGTCGTTCCCGAGACTCGAAGGCGGGAAATGCTACCGGAAGTTGCGTTCTCCCGGGGAGCAGGGATGCGGCGCCGGGGACCGGCCCCGAGGGCGGATCGCTAGGATGCGGGGGACAGCCGAACGCGCCGCACGCGTTCTTCGTGCGAGAGCGCCTCGGCCTCGCGGTAGAGCCGCGCGGCCTGCTCGAAGGCGTCGCGCGCGCCATCGTACTGGCCCGTGCGGTAGAGGGACTCGCCCTCGTGCTCGAAGTCGCTCGCCTGGGCGAAGGTCTCGGGCGCGATCTCCGGGCTCTCGATGCGCTGTGCGGCGATGCGAGCCATCGCCGCCTGGAATCGTCGATCTTCGGCGCTGCGGCGGAGACCCTCGGATTCGCGGCGTCTCACCCGCGAGGCCGGGCGGGGGGCGCCTTTCTCCGAAACAGCGGGCGGCGCGGCGGCAGCTCCTTTTTTGATTCCCGTCGCCGGTCGCAGCGAAATCGGCGAGGCAGGCTCGGTCGTCTGTGGCTCCGGGGAAGGAAGGGGAAGAGGCGGCTCGGGAGCCACGAATTCGGGCGCCCGCGCCGAGGCCTCGGTCGCCGGCGTCTCCTCGGGCGGTTCGGCGACGTGCCGGGCCCGCTCGGTGTCGATCAGCAGCGCGAGGCCGAAGACTGTTCCCGCGAGGATCAGCAGCGTGCCGGTTCCGCCGGTCCGGAGAGGAAGACGGATCCGGGCGGCTTCGAGAAGCGACGGGTCCATCAACGCCGGCGCCGACATCGCGGGCTCCTGCGACAACGCGTCTGTCTCGGTGTCTTCCGACGCGAAGGCGTCCTCCATGGAAGAGCTCGCGGAGTCTTCATCTCCCAGCGCCGAGGCGATCTCGGCGGGCGTGAGGTCGAAGGGCTCGGTTTCGCGCGGAAGCGCCGCCGCGCCGGCCGGCGCCTCCAGGACGCGGGTGACGACCACGCCGGACTCGGCCTCGATCTCTCCGGCCAGCCGGGGCTCGCTCTCGACCGGGTTGGTCGAGTCCGCGTCGGCGGGAGGGACTCCGGTGCTTTCGGGATTCAGCAGCTTGTACAGGTAGAAGGCGAGGCCCGCCGGGTACAGGAGCTTTGGCGCGGCCATCATCGTTTCCTGCAGGGCCCGCTTCATCTCGGAGATCGTGGCGAAGCGGTCGTCGGGCGTTGCCAGCGCGACCTTCAGGAATCCGCCGATCTCCTGCGAGAAGGGATCCCCCGCGCGCAGCTCGGGCAGAGGGGCGCCCAGAGCGGGCCGGCGGCCCGTCAGCAATTCCAGAAGCATGATTCCGAGCGAATAGACGTCCGAGTTTGAGAGCGCCCGCTTGCGGTCCCGCGCTTCCGGCGCGATGTAGGGCGCCACCTCGCGCGACACGCGGGGCTTGCGCAGTGCCGGCAGGACGGCGGGTGCGAGCCCGAAGCCCGCGATGCGCACCTCCGCGTCGTTGGAGATCGAAACGAATCCGGGCCAGAGCGCGCCGTGAGGCGTCAGGTCGCGATCCAAGAAGCGTGTGGCCGCCTCCATCGCCTCGATCATTCGCTCTCCGAGCAGCAGCGCGTACTCGGTCGTGACCGGGGCCTTCGCGGCGCGCGCCATTGCGAGCACGCGGTCGAGGGTCCATCCGGCGGTCTCATACCAGGCCATGTAGGGGACCCCGCCGATCATGCCGAACTGCGGGCGCCGGACGATGCCGTCATGAGCAAGCTCCGGCAGGCGCGTTTCGAGCGTCTCGACGGCGGCGGCAACGGCCCTCGGCGAAAGCTCTCCCGACTGCAGGATGCGGACGCGAACGAAGCGCTTTTCGTCGGCGGAATGGATGGCGCGGTAGACGCTGCCCAGGGGGTCGTCTCCGAGCTGCGTGACGAGCAGGTAATCGCCAAACGGCCGCGGAAGTGTCGTTTCCTCTTTCATTCAGTGCAAAAAAGTGGCGCAGAGCCCTTCCATCCGGACGGGAACCCTTTGAAGTGCTTAGTCATTGATTCCCTTAGGGTTATGCTCCAATCTTCCCCCGATAGACAGGGACTTTCCCTCCGGGCATCGACCTTCACCCGGTAGGTAGCAATGGCCAAGCCAAGAGACGGCCCCCGCGGGATCCGGTTCTCGCTGCGTCGGCAGGGCGCAGACGCCCGCTGCGCGCGAGCGACGCTCTAGGGAATGGGGGCCTTGAAGATCAGGATGTCCTGGAGGCTGGCGTCCGGTGCGAGCTTCCCATCCTCGCCCAGGGTCTCGAGTTGCGTGTTCGCGAGGTAGAAGAAGTCGCTGCCCACGACCGCCCCCGTCGTCGGGATCTGAAAATCGGGATTGCGGCTCTCGATGACGCGCGCCGAGCCCACGCGCTCGCCGGAACGCTCGAGCCGGAACTGGACGACGCGCTCCATTCCGGGTCCGTTCTGGATGGCGACGAGGCTCTGCCGGACGAAGTAGAGACCGTCGACTCCGTACAGTGTCACGTCGCGCGGGTGCGGCAGGGGACGGTGGGCCTTCTTTTCGAGGTCCACGATCGAGATTCCTGTCGAGAAATCGGCGACGTAGAGGCGCCGCTTGCCCGGGTCGAACGCGATGCCATTGGGATAGGTGAAGCTGCCCGGCGCGAGGAAGATCTCGAGGTCGCGTCCTCCTCTCGCAAGCCGGTAGACCGCTCCGCTTCCGGAGTCGGTCAGGTAGACGTCTCCTTCGGGAGTGACGGCGAGGTCGTTGAAGATGTGCTTCTCCCGTCGGCCGTCGAGCACGTGCTTCTCGAGAAGGCGGGAGTCGGAGAGATCGAAGGCGAAGAGTCCCGAGGAGCCGCTCGCTTCGCCCTCCCGCCCGTCGGCTGCGGAATTGACCCACAAGATCCGCCGCGGAGCGTCGACGGCCATCCCGAGCACCATCCACAAGCCATCCCGGCCGCTCCGGATGAAGTCGCCGATGGTGGCGCCCGGGCCGACGTGGACGATCTTCTTCTTGTAGAGACTGCCGACGTAGAAGGTCTTGCCGACGGGATCCCAGGCGATGCCTTCGGGGATCAGGTCTGGCTCCGGAATCCGGAATGCGAGTGTGCTCGTGTGCACGGGAGGGTGGGCCGAGGGCCTCGCGAGCTCCCGAAAAGACTCGAACTTTCGAAGCGGCGCGAAGGCCGACTCATGCGTGAGGTCGAGGTCCGAGCCGAGCGCGGTCGCCTTTTCCAGCCACCGGATCGCGCGGTCGTTCTGGCCGGCCCGGGCGCACGCGACGGCCAGCTGGTACATCACTCCGCCGTTGCCGGGTGACTGAGCGAGCATCTTCTGGAGATGCTCGATTCGTGCCTCGGGCGTCTGGCCCGTGGAAGGGGCTTGTCCGGCCGCCGCGGCGCACAGGAAAGAGAGGACGATTCCGGGGACGATAGAGTGGCGGCGTCGCTCTTTCATGCGGAGAGTCTATGGAAAGTCGGCCGGAAGATGGTGCAGGGGAGATTCTGTACGAGGGAAAGCATCTCTTCCTGAAGCAGAAGGGCTCCTGGGAGTATGTCGAGCGACGCTTCCGGGCGGGGGGCGTCCTCGTCGTTGCGATCACTCCGGAAGACAGACTGCTTCTGGTCGAGGAGTACCGGCCCCCCGTCGGCGGGCGGGTGATCTCGCTGCCCGCGGGTCTGGTCGGGGACGACGGCAAAGAAGAGGACGCGAGCTCTGCGGCCGTCCGGGAACTGCGCGAGGAGACCGGGTTCGAGGCGCCGGCGCTCGAATACCTCGGCCAGGGTCCGTCCTCGCCCGGTCTCGCCTCCGAAACGGTCTCCTTTTACCTCGCCCGGGACGCGCGAAGGGCCGGTCCGCCGACCGGGGACGAGGAAATCCTCCTGCACGAGGTGCCGCTCTCCCAGGTCCGCGGGTGGGCTCGGGAGCAAGCGGCTTCGGGCGCGCAGATTCATCCGTTGCTCTGGGCCGGGCTCTACCTGGCCCGCCTCTAGGGGGAAGAGCCACCGGATCGCTCGCCGTTTCGCAATCCCGGACGCCCCGCCGACCACGGCCCTCCGCAGCCGGTATAAGGGGAGCGATGGCGAGGCTTCTCTTCGTGACCGGCACCCCCGCGAGCGTCCACGCGGGAAGTGGAACCTTCGTGGGAATCTCCGTTCTGCGGGAGGCGCTCTCGGAGGCCGGCCACCGGGTCGACGTGATCGCCCCGAAGGGCAGATCGCCGGCAACGTGGCGCCGGCTGCTCTTCAATCTGAACGCGCGGCGGGCCGCCCGCGCCGGGCGGGCGCGCTACGATGCGATCGTGGGCTTCGACCTGGACGGGCTCTTCGTCGCGGCGTCGGGAACGCCGAGGATCGCCTCCATCAAGGGCGTGATCGCCGACGAGCTGCGATTCGAGCGGGGAATCACGCGGCTGTCGCTTCGCGCGGCTGCCTTCCTGGAAGCCCGCCACGTCCGGCGCGCCGACCGGGTCCTGGCGACGAGCCGTCATGCCGCCGTCCGCATCGCCGACGCCTACCGGGTCGACCTCGACAGGATCTCCGTCGTTCCGGAGCCGATTGCCCTTGCTCGCTGGAACGGCGCCCTGGCGCGCACCGCGCGTGTCGGCGCGCGCGCACCCGTGATCCTTTGCGTCGCGCACCTGTATCCGCGCAAGCAGGTGGCGACTCTCCTGCGCGCCATGTCGCTCTTGAAGGCGCCGGCGGTTCTCCGCGTGGCTGGCACCGGGCCGGAATGGGAGGCGCTTTCAGCGCTTGCCCACGGCAACGGCCTCGAGGGCCGCGTCGAGCTGCTCGGCCACGTGCCATTCGAAAGCCTCGTCGCCCAGTACCGCAGCGCCGACGTCTTCTGCCTGCCGAGCGTGCAGGAGGGCTTTGGGATCGTCTTTCTGGAAGCGATGGCGGCGGGTTTGCCCGTGGTCGCCTGTCAGGTGTCGGCCGTGCCCGAAGTCGTGCCCGACGGCGAGTGCGGAGTGCTGGTGCCGCCGCAAGACGCCGTGGCGCTTGCGCTAGCGCTCGACCGGCTTCTCGGCGAACCGGGGACGAGACGTCGTCTGGGCGAGGCGGGACGCCGTCGCGTTCGCCTCTACGACGCCCCAATCGTCGCGGAAGAGTTTCTCCGGGCCATCGGCCTCTGAGAACGGTGCCGCGGGCCGCCGCCGCTCGCGTCTAGGGACGCGCGGGCGCTGCGCCTTTCATCATCGGGCAGTCCTCCATGGCGGCCATCGCCCCGCAGCAGGAGCCCATGCCCATGGGGTGATGGGCCATCATGCCTTCACAGCAGGAGCCCATGCCCATCGGATGATGACCGGCCATCCCGGGACCGGGACCCGGGCCCTGGGCGTGCATGGCGTCGTGGACGGCCACGAGCTTCTCGAGCGCCGTCTCCAGCGCGGCGACCTTCTTCTCGCCCTTTGCCTTGCTCGCCGTTTCGAGCGCGGCGCGAACTTCCTGAAACATCGCGTCCACCTTCTTCTGGTCGGCCTGCCGCGCCTCCGCGGCCTTCTGCCGTGCCGCCGCCATCTGCTGGCAGTGCTTCATGCAGTCGCCCATCTCCGGGGCCGCAGGGGTCTCCTGGCCGAGCGCGAGGCTCGCCGCGAGAAGGGCCGCGAGCCCTACGCCAAAACGGATTTTCATCATTGGCCTCCTTGGGCGAAACTCTTCGAGCCCGCCCGGACCGTGAGGCTAGCAGGCGAGGCGGCGGCCCGTCTGATGCAGGCACATCAGCGCGGCCGTGGGCCGCTATGGGGTCGAGACTTTTTCGTAGAGCGTCAGAAGGGCCTGGGTCCCTTCCTCGCCCCGGCCCTGCGCCTCGAGCGCCGAGAGGAGCTGATGCACGAGCGCCGCGCCTGGCAGCGCAACGCCGTTGGCGCGCGCCGTGCGCAGGACGATTGCGAGGTCTTTCTGCTGGTGCTTGATGGCGAAGGCAGGCTCGAAGTCCCGATCGATCATCTTCCTGCCGAGGACCTCGAGCGCCCAGGAGGTCGCCGCGCCCGCGGTCAGCGCCTCGTGCAGCGCGGGGAGCGGAAGGCCGGCCTTCGCCGCGAAGGCGAGTCCCTCGGAAACCGCCATGAGATTTCCGGCGACGATGACCTGGTTGGCGGCCTTGCCGAGCTGCCCTGCGCCCGACGGTCCGAGGTGCGTGATCCGTTTTCCCATGGCCTCGAAGACCGGGCGCGCCTTCTCGAGCGCCGCGGCCTCGCCGCCGACGAAGAAGGTCAGCGTCCCTTCGACCGCGCCCTTCTGGCCGCCGGAGACCGGAGCATCGAGAAGGGCGATCCCGCGTTGCGCCAGGCGCGCGGCGAAGGAGCGCGCCGACTCGGCCGCAATCGTGGAGCAGTCGATGACGACCGCGCCGGAGGCGAGCCCTTCGGCGGCGCCTGCCGGCCCGAAGAGAACGGCTTCGACCTCGGGGGCGTCGGGCAGGCACAGGACCAGGACCTCGGATTCTCTCCCGACGTCCGAAAACCGCTCGAGCGCCCGCACGTTCCGGTTTGCGGCAGCAAGCTCCGCGGCGAGGGCCTTCGCCTTCGCGGCTGTTCGTGTGGCGAGCGCGAGGGGAAATCCCGCGCGCGCGAGGTTGCGCGCCATGGGCGCGCCCATGGTTCCGAGCCCGACGAAGCCTGCCCGAAGCGGCATCGTGCTCAGCGGATTCCCGTCGCCAGATACAGCTCGTAGAGCAGCCGGCGGTAGGAATAGACGTAGGACGCGCCGTCGGGCGTGATCCTCACGGGACCGACCATTTCGACGCCCGCGGGATCGGGCGGACGGAGCTCCTTCCACGGGGTGCGCTTGCCGGTCTCGATGCTCACCAGGTCGATGTGGGCCGGCGGCCCGCTCGGGCGGCCGACATAGAGGGAGCGCCCGTCGGGCGTCCACCGGATCGGGATCTCGTAGGACTCCAGGCCCTGGACCGGGCGCGGTTCGCCCGGTTCGGTCGGATAGATGGCGACCCGCTGGTCCGGCCCCACGGCGGCCACGAATTTGCCGTCGGGAGAGATCGAGTGGCCAGTAAGGTTGACTCCCTCCGGCGTGATCGCGTGCGGCTTGCCGCCGGAGAGGTCTTCCACGTAGAGCCGCAACCCGTGCCCCGGCTCGCTGCCGCAGATCAGGATGCGGCGGCCATCCGGAAAGAAGGTCGCCCCTTGCGTCGCGACGCTGGTCTCCGGAAGCGGCCGCGGCGCTCCCGCTCCGGTCGGAAGCATCGCGAGCTTTCCGTTCGGCTCTCGCGTCAGCACCCACTGCCCGTCGGGGGAGAGTGCAAAGGATCGTCCGTCCCCGAGACGGACGGCGGGAGAGCCATCCACCCTGCGGAGGTAGATGGCCGTCGGGGAGAGGTTCTGCTCGTCGAAGAGGACGGCCTTGCCGTCCGGGGAGATGTCCTCGGGGAAGGAGTAGTTGAGCCAGGTCAGGTTTCGCTCGTCCCTCTCCCCGACTGCGCCCGCCAGGATCTCTCGCCGGGGCGTGTATCGGGAGAGAAGAAGGCGTCCGTCGCGCGCGGCGTCCTGGATCGCGATCCCGCCGGGCGCGGCCCAGGCGACACGCGTCTTGCCCGAGAGCGACGTCGCGGCGAGCCAGTCTGCGGTGGACCAGACCTCGTCGCCTCGTGGAGACCACGCGAGCCCCGAAAACGCGCGCGGGCCCGTCAGCTTGACGCTCCCGCTCGAGTCCAGAACCTTCACGAAGCCCTCGTTGTCGCCGCGCACGGGGTGATCGATGAACGTGACCAACTTCCCGTCGGGAGAGACCCTCACGTTGCTCACCCAGCCGGCAGTGTCGAAGATCACCTTTCCGATCGGGTACTCGAGGCGATAGCGGTTCGCGACGTGCCGGGAGACCGCCAGAGCGGAGCCATCGGGCGACCAGTCCGCGTCCTCGATGTCTTCCAGAATCGGCCGCGGCGTGCCTCCTCCAAGGGGCACGCGGGCGAGCGTGCCGGAAGTCTCGTACCCGCTCACGTAGTGGCGGCCGAGAGAGATCGCCATCTCCCCGGTCGAGGAGATCGAGAGGACGTCGGCGGAGGGAAGGCCCAGCGAGCGCGACTCCGTGCTGTCGGGCCGCGTCGAGAAGAGCTCCAGTGGTCTCCCTTCCCAGGCAGCCGCGTACACGATCGTCTGGCCGTCTGGAGCGAATCGCGAGGTGAGGATCGTCCCCCGCTGATAGGTCAGGCGCTGGAAACGAACCGGAGAGTCGGCCGTCGAGCGCTCCCCCGACGCCCGGGCCAGGTACCCGAGGGCGAGTCCCGCAATGAGCGCCGCTGCGGCCGGCAGGAGCCACCGTGCCTTGCGGGCCTTCAACGGCTCGACGCCGGCGGCCGCTTCGACGCTTGAAGTCTCCGAGAGGTGATCGCGCACGGAGGCGAGATCCCGGGCGAGGTCCTTGGTCGAGGCGTATCGGTCCTCCGGGTCCTTCGCCAGGCACCGCTCGACGATCCAGCGCAGGGGAACCGGCGCCTTCGGGTTCGCTGCGACGATCGATTGCGGCTCATCGCGCATGATCGCGACGAGCGTCTCGGCGCCGGTCTTGCGCTGGAAGGCGCGGTTGCCCGTGGCCATCTCGTAGACGATCGAGCCAAAGGCAAATTGGTCGGAGTGGAAGTCGACCGCGCGTCCCGCCGCCTGCTCGGGCGACATGTATCCGGCTGTGCCGAGCACCGTGCCGGGCTCGGTCGGAGACCCGGCCGCCGTCTGGATCGACGAGGCGTCGCTCGCTGAGGGCTCGGCGAGCTTGGCGAGGCCGAAGTCGAGGATCTTGACGTAGCCGTCCCTGGACACCATGAGGTTCTCGGGCTTCAGGTCGCGGTGAACGATTCCCGCGGCGTGCGCCTTGGCGAGGCCCTCGGCCGTCTGGGCGGCGACGTCGAGGAGCTTGCGCGTGGGGAGAGGCCCGGAGGCCACGAGCTCCCGCACGGTGCGACCCTCGACGAGCTCCATCGCGATGAACGTCGTCTCCCCTTCGGTGCCGATTTCGTGGATCGTCAGGATGTTCGGGTGGTTGAGCGCGGAGGCGGAGCGGGCCTCCTGCTCGAAGCGGCGGCGGCGGTCCGGGTCCGCCGCCCGTTCGGCGGGCAACACCTTGATCGCCACGTCGCGGCCGAGCCTCGCATCGCGCGCGCGGTAGACCTCGCCCATGCCCCCCGCGCCGATCGGCGAGAGGATCTCGTATGTGCCGAGCCGAGTTCCGGGCGCGAGCGTCATCGCGAAGTCGCGGGCATTCTATGTCCGACCGTCACACGGGCGCAGGGACATTGCCGGGTCCGCTGATATCGTTTCCAGCCGCGGAGGAAAAGCATGAAGCTCAAGGGCGTCCTTGCGGCAGGGATCCTCGGCCTGTTCGTCGCATCCGTCGTGTTCGCGGGTGCCGACAAGCCTGCCGAGGAGAAGAAAGACGAAAAGAAGTGGGACGTCGAGAACCCGCCGTACCCGATGCCGGTGGAGGCGAGGCTCGATACGGACGAGGGAACGTGGATGAGCCTCGACGTCTCTCCCGACGGCCGCGAGATCGTTTTCGACCTGCTGGGCGACCTCTACATCGTGCCGATCGCCGGCGGGCAAGCGCGCCCGCTCACCTCCGGAGTCGCCTGGGACATGCAGCCGCGCTTTTCTCCCGACGGAAAGCGCATCGCTTTCACCTCCGACCGCGCCGGCGGCGACAACATCTGGGTCGTCAACCGCGACGGGTCGAATCCGACCCAGGTGACCAAGGAAGCCTTCCGCCTGACCAACAGCCCCGCCTGGGCGCCGGACGGCGGCTTCATCGCGGCGCGCAAGCATTTCACGGGCACTCGCTCGCTCGGATCCGGAGAAATCTGGCTCTATCACCGCACGGGTGGCGAGGGAGTGCCGATGACCAAGCGCCAGAACGAGCAGAAGGACTTGGGCGAGCCGGCCTTCTCTCCCGACGGGCGTTACCTTTATTACAGCCAGGACGTCACGCCGGGGCGAATCTTCGAGTACAACAAGGACCCCAACGGCGAGATCTACGCGATCCAGCGTCTCGACCGCGTGACGGGACGCACCGACAAGTTCGTCTCGGGCCCCGGCGGCTCCATCCGCCCGACGCCGTCTCACGACGGCAAGTGGCTCGCCTTCGTACGGCGCCAGCGACTGAAAACCGTTCTCTTCGTCAAGAACCTGACGTCCGGTCACGAGCGGGCGGTCTTCGACGGGCTCGAGCGCGATATGCAGGAGACGTGGGCGATCCACGGCGTCTACCCGGCGATGGCCTGGATGCCGGACGACCGCGCGATCGTGCTGTGGGCGGCGGGCAAGCTACGGCGCGTCGACGTCGCCAGCGGATCGGCTCAGGAGATTCCCTTTCACGTCACGGACACGCGCAAGATGGCGAAGGCCGTCCGCTTTCCGGTCGACGTCGCGCCCGCGCGCTTCTCCGTCAAGATGCTCCGCTGGGTCGAGGTCTCGCCCAGCGGGGACCAGGTCGCCTACGAGTCGCTCGGCCGCGTCTGGGTGCGCGACCTGCCGCAGGGAACCCCGCGGCGCCTGACGGCCCAAAGCGACCATTTCGAGCTCTACCCTTCCTTTTCCCGCGACGGAAAGTGGATCGTCTTCACGACGTGGGACGACGAGAAGGCGGGCTCGGTGCGCATGGCGTCCGCCCGCGGCGGTTCGGAGCGGGTTCTGACGGAGGAGCCCGGCCACTACCGGGAGCCCGTCTTCTCACCCGACGGAACGAAGGTCGTCTATCGGAAAGACACGGGCGGGTTTCTCGTCACGCCCGACTGGTCGTTTGATCCCGGGATCTACTGGGTCCCGTCGACGGGCGGAAAGTCTTCCCTCGTGACCCGAGACGGTGTTCTTCCGCAATTTGGCGCCGCGAGCGATCGTGTCTATTTCATGCGTTACGACGGTGGCGACGACAAGGAGGAGGCCAAACGCGTCTTTGCGAGCGCCGCTCTGGACGGCGCCGACGTCCGCGAGCACCTGGGGAGTGCCGATGCCACCGAGTTCCGGATTTCGCCGGACGAGAAGTGGATCGCCTTCCGCGAGCGTTTCAACGCCTACATCGCGCCCTTCGTTCACACGGGTGGAAAGGTCGAGATCGGGCCGAAGACGACCTCGATTCCGGTCGCGCGGGTGTCGCGCGACGCCGGCGAGTACCTGCGCTGGTCCGGCGACAGCCACAGCCTCACCTGGACGCTCGGCCGCGAGCTCTTCTCGCGCGACCTCACGGACTCCTTCGCCTTCCTGGCCGGGGCGCCGGAAAAGCTGCCGGAGACGCCGGAGAAGGGCCTGGACATCGGGTTCGAAGCGTCGGCGGCCGCGCCGAAGGGCGCCGTGGCGCTCGTCGGCGGCCGCGTGGTCACCATGAAGGGCGACGAGGTCCTGGAGCACGGCACGGTGATCGTCCAAGGCAACCGGATCGCAGCGGTCGGACCGGCCGGGCAGGTTGCTGTGCCTCCGGGCGCCCGCGTCGTGGATGTCTCCGGAAAGACGGTGCTGCCCGGCTTCATCGACGTGCACTGGCACGGCGCGATGGGCAACGACGGCATCATTCCGCAGCAGAACTGGGACACCGACGCCACCCTCGCGTTCGGCGTAACGACCCTTCACGACCCGTCGCACGACTCGGAGGAGATCTTCGCGGCCGCCGAAATGGCGCGGGCCGGGATCCTGCGGGCGCCGCGGATCTTCTCGACCGGAACCATCCTGTACGGAGCGGCGGGCGACTTCAAGGCCGAGATCGAGAGCCTGGACGATGCCCGTATGCACCTGCGGCGCATGAAGGCCCTGGGCGCCATCAGCGTCAAGAGCTACAACCAGCCGCGCCGGGAACAGCGGCAACAGATCCTCGCCGCCGCACGCGAGACGGAGATGATGGTCGTGCCGGAAGGGGGCTCGCTCTTTGAGCACAACATGACGGAGGTCGTCGACGGGCACACCGGGATCGAGCACTCGATTCCCGTCGCCCACATCTACAAGGACGTCCTGCAGCTCTGGCCGGCCGACGGCGTCGGCTACACGCCAACCCTGATCGTGGGATACGGCGGCCTCTGGGGCGAGAATTACTGGTACCAGCACGAGAACGTCTGGGAGAACGAGCGGCTCTCGAAGTTCGTCCCGCCATCGGTGCTCGACCCTCGCTCCCGGCGCCGGCTCATGGCGTCGGAAGACGACTTCAACCACATCAACAACGCGAAGGTCGCCAAGCAGCTGCTCGACGCCGGCACGTCGGTGCAGGTCGGAGCGCACGGGCAGCGGGAAGGGCTCGGCGCCCACTGGGAGATGTGGATGTTCGTGCAGGGCGGCATGACGCCGCACGAGGCCCTGCGCTGCGCGACCGCAAACGGGGCGGCCTACCTCGGCATGGACAAGGATCTGGGCTCGCTCGAGCCGGGCAAGCTCGCCGACATCGCCGTCATCGACGGAAATCCCCTTTCCGACATTCGCGTGACTGAAAAGGTGCGCTACACGATGGTGAACGGGCGCCTCTATGACGCGGCGACGCTCGTGGAAGTCGGCAGCGCGGCGAAGCGACCGAAATACTGGTGGGAAAAGTAAGCCTGCGGCCTACGCCGCAGCCGCGACCCTGACGGCCTCCAGGAGCCGCTCGACCTCTTCCTCCGTCGTGTAGGCGGCGCAACCGGCGCGCACGACGCCGTCCCGCGCGTGCCCCAGGCGGGCGATGGCCGTCGTCGCGTAGAAGTCGCCGTCGGAGACGAAGACCGCCCGGGCCGCGAGGGCCCGGGCCACGTCGGCTGCGGGCTTGCCCGCGACTACGAAGGAGACCGTCGGCGTGCGCGGGGCCTCGGGCGGCGGGCCGTAGAGAGTGACCGACGGGATCGCGCGCAGGCCCGCCCAAAGAAGCGCGAAGAGGCGTTGGCCCCGCTCGTGAAGGCCTGCGTATGCGCTCTCGAGAGCCCCCCGGCGGGAGCGGCCCGGCGCCTGGCCGAGCGAAGCGAGGAAGTCGACGGCGGCCGCGGCCCCGACGATCCCTTCGTGGTTCAACGTGCCGGTCTCGATTCGCTCGGGCGCCTCGTCCGGCGCGGGCTCGAGCTTGGGAATGTCCACGGACTCGATCAGCCGGCGCCGGGCGTAGAGAACGCCCACGTGCGGTCCATAGAACTTGTAGGCGGAACAGGCGAGGAAGTCGCAGTCGAGCGCCCGGACGTCCGGAAGGAGGTGGGGCGCGGAGTGCACCGCGTCCACGAAGACGAGCGCGCCTGCGGCGCGCGCCAGGGAAACGGCGCGCCGCAGGTCGTTGACCGTGCCCAGAGCGTTCGAGGCCCCGCCGATCGCGAGCAGGCGCGTGCGCGGACCGACCGATTGTTCGAAGTCTCCTGCATCGAGCTGACCGGTCGAGGGATCGAGCCGCGCCATGCGCACCGTGACTCCGCGCTCGCGACCGATCGCACGCCAGGGATCGATGTTGGCGTGGTGGTCGAGCTCCGTCACGACGATCTCGTCTCCCGGCCCCCAACCCGCGCCGAGCCCGCGGGCAAGGTGAAAGGTGAGGGTCGTCATGTTGGCGCCGAAGGCGATTTCCGCCGGCGAGGCGTTCATGAAGTCCGCAAAGGTCGCTCGCGCGCCGGCGAGCGCCTCGTCGGTCTCGGCGCTCGAGGGATAGTTCCAATGGGTGTTGGCGTTGTGGCGCAGGAGGTACTCCTCCATCGCCGAGACGACGGCCTTCGGGACCTGCGTGCCGCCTGGTCCATCGAAGTAGGCGACGGGAAGGCCGCGCTCGCGCCGCTCGAGCGCGGGGAAGGCGGCCCGGATCCGCTCGACGTCCGCCGCGCCGCCGGTCAACGTTTCCTGCGCCATCGGCGCGGCAGGATATCGCAGGGGAACGACCGTCCGACGCCCAGAAGGCGGGCCGGGGTGCGAAGGGCGGGAGGAGCCCCGCTTCTCGGGCCTACCGGCGCGAGAGGCGCGCGAACAGGCCCGCTGCGAGCGACGGTGCGCCGGCGGCCTGCGTCTTGTTCCGGGTGGCCTCGGCTTCGGCTCTTGCCGCGGCGGTCGCGGCCTGGTTCACGAGACCGATCATCTCTTCCAGGCGCTTCAAGACCCCCATCACCTCGGCCGGGCCGTCGGTAGCGCGGCAGGTGAAGGAGACCTGGCTCGCGGCCGGCTCGATTCGGAAGCGCGCGAGGTTCGGGCGCTCCTTGGCGATTCCGGCGTAGGCCTCCACCCACCGTCGATCGAGCTGGCCGATCAGTTTGACCGCATACCGCTCGAAGAGCGGACCGGCTTTCTCCCAGTCCATTCCGGCCTGGTCGAGCGAGACGTCGTACACGGGTGCCGGATTCATGTCCGAGGGACTCTCATGCTCATGCAAACAAGTAGCAAGGGAGGGACCAGGACGCAAAGGATGGCCTTTCAGACTCTTAGATCGGGCGGAAGGGGGGAGTGTCAAAAAATTGTCGGCGCGCGCGGGCCCGGCGGGCCGATTTGCGTCGGGAGGGCGGCCGGCCTTTCCCGGGTCGTCGGCGGGCGCCCTCCTGCCTACCAGATCGCGCAGACCTGCGCGCGAACCATCGGGTCGCCCGGCTTGCAATCGAAGGCTTTCCTGAACTCGGGCATGTTTGACGGCGCGCCGATCGCCCGGAAGCGGTCGAGCGGGTGCTCGTTGGTCTTGGTGACCAGGCGGGCAAACTCCGGACGGTCGCCAGTGGACCAGTCGCGGGCGAAGGCGAGGAAGAAGCGCTGGTCCGGCGTGAAGCCATCGATCTCCGGGGGAGCCGGCTTGCCCTCGAGGCTTCGCCGATAGGCGTCATAGGCGATCCGAAGCCCGCCCAGGTCGGCGATCGCTTCTCCCAGCACGAGCTTTCCGTTGACGTGGAGGCCTCCGTCGACGACGTACGCCGAGAACTGCTTCTCGACGCAGGCCGCGCGCGCCTCGTAATTCTTCAGGTCCTCCGGTGTCCACCAGTCCTTCAGGTTCCCCTGCGCGTCGAACTTGCGGCCCTCGTCGTCGAAGCCGTGGCTCATTTCGTGGCCGATCACCGCGCCGATGCCGCCGTAGTTGACGGCGTCGTCCGCCTTTCCGTCGAAGAAGGGCGGCTGCAGGATCCCGGCCGGGAAGACGATCTCGTTGCGCAGGGGGTTGTAGTAGGCGTTGACGGTGGGCGGCGTCATCTCCCAGTCCAGCCGGTCCACGGGCCTGCCGATCTTGTCGAGGTCGCGGTGAAACTCGAACCCGGACGCGTTCATGACGTTGGCCACGTAGACTTCGCGTCCGATCGCGAGGGCCGAGTAGTCGCGCCAGCGGTCCGGGTAGCCGATCTTCGTCACGAAGGTCGACAGCTTCTCCAGAGCCGCTTTCTTCGTCGCTTCGCCCATCCAGGGCAGCGTCGGAATGTCGGCCGCCAGCGCGCCGATCATGTTGCGGACCATCTCGTCCGCACGCCGCTTGGAGTCCGGAGGAAAGTACTCCTGCACCCAGATTCTGCCGAGAGCCATTCCCAGCGCGGTGTCGGTCGAGCCCACGCACCGCTTCCAGCGCGCCAGGTTTTGCGGCGTGCCCTGCAGGATGCGGCCGTTGAAGTCGAAGTCTTCGTCCACGAACTTCGACGACAGGGAAGGCGCCGCGGCCGAGAGGAGCCGCCAGCGCAGATAGATCTTCCAGTCCGAAAGCGGGACCTCCCGCATCAGCCGGCTGACGGCTTCCAAGTACTTTGGCTGGCCGACGTTGACCGCCGCCGGAGCCGGGATGCCGACCGCGCGGAAATACGCGGGCCATGAGAAATTGGGCGTGAGGCGGGCGAGCTCCTCGGCGTTCCGGCGGTTGTAGGTCTTCTCCGAGTCCCTGCGCTCGACGCGGTCCATCGAAGCGACCGCGAGCTTCGTCTCGAAATCGAGCACGCTCTTGGCCGCCGCGGCCGCCCTCTTCTCGGGCTCTCCGGCCAGCGCGAACATGCGGGCCACGTGCGCTCGGTAGGACGCGCGGGTCTTCTTCGAGTCGGCGTCGGTCTTGACGTAGTAATCGCGGTCGGGCAGCCCGAGGCCTCCCTGAAACGCGATGCCGATGACCTCCGTCGAGTTCTTCCGATCCTGTTCGGAGGCGAAGATGAAGAGCACGTTGGCGCCGCCGGCCTGCAGGCGCGCAACCTCGGTCTGGAGGTCCTCGAGGCTCGCGATTCGTTCGATCTGCTCGAACTCGGGCGAGAGCGGCTCGATCCCCCCGGCGTCGATTGCCGCCTCGTCCATGCAGACGGCGTAGAAGTCACCCAGTTTCCGCTCGTCCGAGCCCGGGGCCGCCGTTGCGCGCTCGCTCGAAAGGCGCTCCAGGATCTTGCGAAGCGATTCGCGGTTGCGCTCTTCGAGCGCGTTGAAGACACCCCAGGTCGGGTACTCGGGCGGGATGGGGTTCTTCTTGAGCCAGCCTCCGTCGGCGTACTGGAAGAAGTTCTGGCACGCATTGGCCGTGGGGTCCATGTCGACGGGATCGATGCCGTGAGACTCCCCGGCCCGCGCGGCGGAGGCCGCCAGCGCGAGAAAGGTCAGGATGGCGGCACGATGAGTCTTGGTCTTCACGCTTCCTCCTCGCAAGTCCATTGCTCCTCTTACGTTTGTGGGCAGCGGATGTTCTGGGGACTCCCCGGCCCCGGGAAAGGGGCCTTGGTCCCGCGGATTCTGCCGATCGTCGAGGTCGTGCGAGGGTGGGTTGGGGACTTCTTTCAGCTCGCCGAGGAAGCTTCTTCGAAGTGCCCCAGGATGCCCGACCAGCCCGAGAGAGGAATCCCGGCGTCGGTGATGTCCTGCGAGAGGACCTCCCCATCGCGGCAGAGGAAGTGGGGCGCTATCCGCGGAAGGGGAACCGGCAAGGCGTCCTCGGAGTGGGATCTCCAGACCATCGTGGCGACCCGGCGCCGCCCGCAGCCGGGGCAGGGCTCCTCGAGCACGAACGGCGGCGCGCCGATCGGAACGTCGGATCTTGCCGCTCGCCGGGCTCTCCACTCTGCGATCCGGTGAATCTCGCCCACGTCCTTATGGTCCCGCGCCCCCTGGGACAAAAGACGTCCGACCGCCGCCGGGCCCGCCCGCGTGGTAGATTGCGCGGCCACCGCATGCCGATTTCTCACGCGCTGCTGCTCGGAGCCGTCCAGGGCCTGACCGAATTCATTCCCGTTTCCTCGACGGCGCATCTCTATCTGACGCAGGCCCTGCTCGGAATTCACAACGACGAGGTGACGCTCTCCTTCGACGTCGTCCTGCACCTGGGCACGGTGCTCGCGCTGATCCTGGCGACGTGGCGGGAGCTGACGGCGATGGCTTCGGAGCTCTTCCTCGTGCTCCAGGGACGCCCCCCGAGGGACTCCGCGGCGCGGGCCGTGCTCCTGCCGATCGTCCTTGGCACCGTCCCCGGCGTTCTTGCGGGCCTTTTCCTCTTGAAGCGATTCGAGAGCCTGCGGTCGGTCGGCTTGATCGGCGTCTCGATGCTCGTGGCGTGTGCCTACTTCCTCCTTGCCGAGGCGATCGGGCAGCGCCGCAGCGGCCCGGGGCGAGATCTCGCCGCATTGAACGCGGGAGACGCGATCTGGGTTGGCCTGGCACAGGCCGCGGCGGGTCTGATGGCCGGCTTCTCCCGTTCGGGCTTCACGATCTCGACGGGCCGCCTGCGAGGCCTCTCCCGCGAGGATGCGGCACGGTTCTCCTTTCTTCTCGCCCTCCCGATCATCCTCGGCGCGGGCGCCAAGGCCCTGCTCGACCTGCGAAAGAATCCTGAGCCCATGATCGGAGGGGCGCAGCTCGCCTTTGGCTTCGCGGCGGCGGCGGTCGTCGGCTACGCGGCCGTGCGGTTCCTTCTGCGGTACTTGAAGACCCGAACCCTTCGGCCGTTTGCGGCCTATCTCGGCATTCTCGGCGCCGCGCTGCTCGTGTGGAGCATTTCGAAGGGGCTGCCGCTTCTGGCGGGGTAAACGACGGCATGACAGGGACGCCAAGGTGCGGGCGACTTCTTCTCCTTCTCGCGGCCGGGACTTCGGCGGCGCTGCTCGGCACCGCGGCCGTGCAGCCGCCGGCGGATCTGCTTCTGACCGGCGGCGCCGTTTGCACCATGGACGCCTCGCGGTCCTGGGCCGAAAGCGTCGCCGTTCGTGGCGGCCGGATCGTGTACGTCGGAACCGCGGCCGGCGCCGAGGCCTTCAGGAGTCCGTCGACGCGCGTCGTGAACCTCGAAGGAAAGATGGTGCTTCCCGGTTTCCACGACGCGCACGTGCATCCGGTCAGCGGCGGGATGGAGCTCGCCCTGTGCGACCTGAACGGCTCGAAAGACAAGCGCGAACTCTTCGAGCGGATCCGCCGTTACGCCGCGTCGCACCCGAAGCAGCCATGGATCACGGGCGGCGGCTGGGACCTGCCGATGTTCCCGAACGCGAATCCCACGCGGCAGGAGCTCGATGCCCTCGTGCCCGACCGCCCGGCGAGTCTGTCGGCGGCCGACGGCCATTCCTCCTGGGTCAATACGAAGGCGCTCGAGATCGCGGGCGTGACGCGGAGCACGCCCGATCCGCTCGACGGGCGCATCGAACGCGACGCAAATGGCAACCCTTCGGGCACCCTGCGGGAATCGGCGAAGCGCCTCGTCGACCGGCACATTCCGAAACCGACGCCGCGGGAGTACGCCGAGGGGCTGCGGCGGGGCCTCGACATGGCCAACCGATTCGGCATCACGTCCTTGATCGAGGCGAACGCCAGCGACGAGATCCTGGCGGCCTACGCCGAGGCCGAGCGAGCGGGCACGCTCTCGGCCCGGGTCCGCGCCTCGTTGAGCGTCGATACGACACGCGGGCCCGAACAGGTCGCCGGGCTCGTGAAGAAACGCGAGGCGTTCTCCCGAGGCCGGCTGCGCGCGAGCGCCGCGAAGATCTTCGAAGACGGAGTGATCGAGTCGGAGACCGCGGCCCTGCTCGAGCCGTATCTCGGGCGGCCGGGGTTCTCGGGCAAGCCGAGGCTCGAAAGCGACGCCTTCGACCGCCTGGCGGTCGCTCTCGATCGGGCGGGCTTCCAGATCCACGTCCACGCGATCGGGGACCGCGCGGTCCGCCTCTCGCTCGACGCCCTGGAGGCGGCGCGGCGCGCCAACGGCGTCCGCGACGCGCGTCCGCTTCTGGCCCACATCGAGCTCATCGATCCTGCCGACATCCCGCGGTTTCGCCGCCTCGGCGTCGTGGCGGACTTTCAGCCGCTGTGGGCCTACGCCGACCCCTACATCACGGACCTCACGCTTCCCAGGCTCGGCCCCGAACGCTCGCGCTGGATCTATCCGATCGGCAGCGTCGTCGAGAGCGGGGCGGTGGTCGCGGGCGGCAGCGACTGGAACGTCAGCTCGATGAACCCGCTCGACGCCATCGAGGTGGGGGTGACGCGCCGCGAGGTAGGCGCCGCGTCGGGCCCGGCGTTCCTGCCGGAGCAGCGGGTCTCGCTGCCGGCGATGCTCGCTGCCTACACGATCGCGGGCGCCTACGCGGCGTTCGAGGAGAAGGAGACTGGCTCGATCGAGGCGGGTAAGGCCGCCGATCTGATCGTGCTCGACCGGAACCTCTTCGAGCAACCACCGGAGAAGATCCACGAAGCGAAGGTTCTCTGGACGCTGCTCGACGGCCGGGAGGTCTACCGGGCGTCCGGCTTCTGATCGGAGCCTGCGCGCGAACCGTCGCCTCCCGCGGTGCGCTTCGCGTGCTGCCAGAGGGCCCGGTCGAGCGTCCGCATCGAGCACGCGGCCGCCGAGGCGATGCGCCGGCACGCCCGCGTGTAGTCCCACCAGAAGCGAAAGTCGTAACGCGACGGCTTTTCGACGCCGAGCGACCAGAGGGCCCGGACGTCGAGCACCGGATAGGGATCGCGATGGCAGAAATGGAGGACCACCGACGCCGTCGGCCAGTCGACCCCCGAAAGCAGCGTGAGGACCTCGATACGCAGCCGCTCGTCCGGAGTGGTCAACGCCGTGCGGGTCACGGCCCGGACGAACCCCTCGGGGTTGCTCGCGACGCGGGGTCGGCTGCGGGGCGTCTTCCAGCGCGCGAGAGCGAGGAGCTCTCTGCGGCCCAGCACGCGCATGCCGCGGAAGCGAGCGAG
This sequence comes from uncultured Acidobacteriota bacterium, assembly GCA_963801275.1. Taxonomy (GTDB): domain Bacteria; phylum Acidobacteriota; class Thermoanaerobaculia; order UBA5066; family Gp7-AA6; genus DATBFU01. Next base: position 2,681,937 of record CAWDEF010000001.1, read on the forward strand.
ACGCCCCGCCTCGGAGGCCTCCGAGTCCGGAAACTCGGCGGCGAGACGCTCGATGTGCCGCGAAGGAAAGTCGAGGCGGAATCTCGCCATCGGGAACCTCCTCGAGCGAAGGACTCCCGGCAGCGTAACGCAAGGCGGCCGCCCGCGCTCTCCCGAAGGGAACGAGGGCGGTCTCCCTGCCCTGCCTCGGAGGTCAGGCGAGCTCCTAGAGCGAGTTCAAGAACGCGATGAGCTTGTCTCGGTCCCAGCCCGAAAGCCGCAAATAGCGGTCTCGCGCCCTTCGGGCCTGGCCGTCGTGCGCGCGGATGGCTTCGTCGAGCGCCCGCGCGCGCCCGTCGTGGAGCAGCGCCGTGACCTTTCGAACACCCCAGAGCGGGGCCGTCCGCATCAGGCGTCCCCTCGCGCGGTTCTGCGTGATTCCGTCTCCGAGAGACCCCATGTCGTGCAGGAGGAAATCGGAGTACGGATGAAAGGGAACCTGGTTCAGAGCCGCCACGGAGTGGAGTCCCGTGCGGAGGGTCGCGCGGTGGCAGCTCTCGCAGCCGAGGTTGCCGAAGAGCCGTTCTCCCGCGGCGGCTGCCGCGGTGATTGTGCCCCGGGGCGGCGGTGCCAGGAACGTCATGAAGTCCGCAAACGCCTGAACGCCCTCCCCCGTATCGTTCATCGTGGGCATGGGATTGCAGGTGAGCGAGGCGCAGTCGCCCTGCGGGCAGTTCTCGTCGGGGAATTGAGGGTTGGTAATCCCCATTTCGTTGACGTAAGCGTCCCCTGCAAACTGGAAGAGTGTCGGGACCTGTGCCTTCCAGCCGAACTTGCCCACCGCACGCCGGCCCGTCGAGAGGTTGGTGACGACGCTGACGAGGCCCGCCAGACTCGGGTCGCGGGACTCCTCGTAAGCGATCTGGCGGAAGACGTCGTCCGGGACGGCGTCCACCAGACCCAGTCCGAAGAGGGGAGTGGTCCGCCGGCCCGCCCGGATCGTGGCCTGCTCGGGGACGATCTCCCCGACGTACTCGCACTCTGCATTCGGGCCGATCCCCTGCTCCTGGATCAAGGAACCCCCGAAGACAGAGAGCGCATCGAACTGGCCATTGGCGAGCCGGGCTCCGAACCGCGTCTCCACCCGGTCGCTGCCGCCGCCGACCGCCGGAACGGAGTGGCAAGTGGCGCAGGAGACGTCGTTGAAGACCGGTCCGAGACCCTCCTCGACGGTCTCGACCTCGAGGAAGTCCGCTTGGCCCTCGTTGAAGCGATCGAGCTGCTCTGAGGTCAGATCCCGCAAGGGCTGCCCGAAATCGGGCGGCGATTTGTCGCCTATCGGTACAAACGCGATGCTCCCTGCGACGGCAAGCAAGGGAAGAACGAACCGAAGCGGAACTCTGGAGCCCATGGGCCCTCCTTTCGAATCGGCTCTCGAGAATCGACGGGCGACCTGCCCGAGGTCTGGGAGTCTTGGGGACGACTCTAGGCACGCGCTCGTCGGGTACATCCGCGCGAGAGCGAAAGTTGCCCGCCGGGACAGGGACGGCGGCCCGCGGGGTCAGCGGCTTGTGCGCGAATACCGGAAGGCCATCGGACTGGCCCGGCGGTCAGGGAGCGGGCGGCACTCTTTCGGCAGGTCTCGTGCGCGCCACGCGCTTCGATCCGAAGCGACGCCGCGCCCTGACTCGTCTCGTTCTCGTGACGTTCCTCGCCTCCTTCGAGTCGACCGTGGCCTCGACCACAAGGCCCACGATCATCGGGGACCGCGGCGGGCTGCCGCTGCACGCCTGGTCTTCTCGATCGGCCTTCTGGCCTCCACCGCCGCCCTGCCCCTCTCCGGACGGCTCTCCGAGGCGCCGGCGAAGCCCGGTCTCACGGCTTGACGATCGGGAGCTCGAGCGCGCTCGGATGCGCCGCGTCGTGGAGAAGCGTCACGTGCGCCGTCCGCGCATCCTTGGCGGTCTCGGCCGCGACCACGCCCCCGCTGTTGTAGTTCTTTTCCGTCGCCGTCGAATTGATGCAGTGGACGAGCAGGCGCAGACGGCTGCCCCTGGCGACGCGCCGCGAGAAGAAGAGAAAATTGTCGAAGACGTACTTTTCCGCCTTTTCCGGAGGCACGAGCTTCTCCTGGCGGGGAGACTCCCGGTACCGGGCGCGCATCGCGGCGCTCGAGAGGAGGACCGAGCCGCCGTCCGGCAGGATCTCGAAGAGCGTGGCCTCCAGATCCGTGTCGGGAACGTCCATCGAGAGCCAGAGCGTCAACTTCGGAAAGCCGGAGATCTCGGTCGGCTCCGAGAAGACCGCGCTGTGGTAGAGGGCGCCGTTGCCGTACAGATCCATCGCGGCCCGCTGAGAGACGAGATACGCGGGATCTTCGTCGGGCTCCGCCGCGCCGGGGCGCGTGTCGAGCGGATCATAGGTCCAGCGGTCAGAGGCGGCGCTTCCGGTCGCCTTGTCCGCGAGGGTGCCCGAGTGAAAGACGTCGGACGCGCCATCCGTCGAGCCGAGAAGGAGCGTTCGCGTCTGCCCGGCAATCGCTTCGAGGCTGTCGGCGTACTTCCACTCGTCGGTGCCGACGACGTAGTAGGCCACGCGCTTCTTCAGGAACGCGGGAGCCGCTCCGCCCTTCATCGTCCAGTCGTACCACTCGTGGTGGAGGGCGTTTAAGTCGAGCACGCTCGCCGCGCCGAACTTCAGGCCGCCGACCTCGGCCTTCGGGGTCCGCGTGCCGGCGTGGTCCCAGGGACCGATGATGAGAAAGTGGCGCTGCTTCGCCTCCGGGGTCCCGTACTGCATGTGGCTCTTGTAGTAGACGAAGGCGCCCGGCTGGTCCCCGTCGTAGTCGCCGGTGATCGTCAGGATCGGAATTTGGAGGCGGGCGTACTGTTCGGCCGACGGCACCATGGCGTCGTAGTACGCGTCGGGGACCGGATGCTGCAGCCACCTCTGGAAAATCGGCGAGGGATTGCCCACGATCCTGTCGTAGTCCTGGAAGGCGGCGTGGGAGTTGTAGTACTCGCGCGCCTTGGCTCCCCAGAAGGCGGCCGCCCCGAACAGGTTGCCGTTGCCGGTCACGCCGCTCGTGAAGGAGAGCCACTGCATGTCGTACGGGGCGAAGATGGCGAACTGGAATGGGAAGTCGGTGCCCGGGTGCGCGGCGGCGGCGGGCACGATGGTCGTGAGTTGGGACGGGAGCTCCTTGGCCGTCGCCCACTGGTCGAAGCCAGCGTAGGAACCGCCCCACATCGCGACCTTGCCGTTGCACCAGGGCTGGCGTGCAAGCCACTCGACGACGTCGTGGCCGTCGCGCGCGTCGTTGGCGAAGGGCTCGAAGGCACCCGCCGAGTTCCCGCGCCCTCGCACGTCCACGAGCGCGAAGACGTAACCGTGAGCCGCGAAATAAAAGGCGCGCTCGAGGTACGAGTCGCTGATGTAGGGCGTCAGCGTGAAGACGGCCGGGAGCGCTTCGCTCTGACCCTGCGGGCGATAGACCGTGGCGTTCAAGGCAACGCCATCGCGCATCGGGATCTTGACGCCCCATTGCATGGCGACGTTGGATCCCGGCGGCGGCGTCTCCTCGGCGGCCAACGCGGCCCGCGCCAGCGCGAGAAACGTCGTGGCAAGGATCGTCCACCGGAGCCCCGGGATTCCGACGGTCATCGTGCCTCCTCTGTTGCTGGGCCTGGGGGCGCGCGAATGCTATCGCGCTTCTCCGCTTAGAATTCCAGCGCGATCTCGAAGGGAGGCTCCATGATCCTCGCAGCGGCGGCTCTGACCCTGGCGGCGGCGGGTGCGGCACCCGCGGCGCCGCCCGCTCCGGCACCGGCGTTTTTCGCGGCGCACCGCGACGCGTTCGTCGCGAAGCTGCCGGCGGGCGCGATCGCCGTCTTCCAGTCGGCCCCGGAGAGCAACGTCGACGCGGTGACCGATCCCTACCGACAGAGCTCGGACTTCTGGTATCTGACGGGTTGGGAAGAGCCCGACACCATCGCCGTCCTGCTCCCCGGCGAGGGCGCGAGGATCCGCTTCCTTCTCTTCGTGCGGCCCAGGGACTTCGCGGCGGAGCAGTGGACCGGCTGGCGCGCCGGCGTCGAGGGCGCGCGGAAGGACTACGGCGCCGAGGCCTATCCGATCGGGGAGTTCTGGTCGCGCCTTCCGGCGCTCTCCGCCACGGCGCAGGTCCTCTACTACGGCAGCGGGAGAGACGACGCCTTCCAGGCGAAATTGCTTCAGGTCTGGAACGCGGTCAACGCGAATGCGACCGCTCCGCGGCCGGCTGCCGACGCGGAGCCGGTGCTCGGGCAGCTGAGGCTCATCAAGGATCCGACCGAGCAGGCTTTGCTCCGCGAGACGTGCCGCATCTCCGCCGACGCGCACGTGGCCGCCATGGAGCAGGTGGCGCCCGGTCGCAACGAGCGGGACCTGAAGGCGGCGATGGTGGGCCTCTGCCTCTCTCGCGGGGCCTCGCGCATGGCCTATCCGCCCATCGTCGGGTCGGGCCGAAACTCCGTGATCCTCCACTACGAGCGCGACGACGAGCCGCTCGAGGATGGGGAACTGATCGTCAACGACAGCGCCTGCGAGTTCCGCATGTATGCCGCCGACATCACGCGCAGCTACCCGGTGTCCGGAAGGTTCTCCGCCGAGCAGCGCCGGCTCTACGAGATCGTGCTCGCCGCGCAGAAAGCGGGGTTCGCGAAGGTGCGGCCGGGCGTTGCCTTTCACGAGGTGCACGACGCGACCGTCGGCGTGATCGTGGACGGTCTGCTCGGACTCGGGATTCTCTCGGGCGATCGCGCCGAGATCATTCGCACCCGTGCCTACCAGAAATTCTATCCCCACGGATCGAGCCACTGGCTCGGCTTGAACGTCCACGACGCCGGAAGCTACGAGTACCCGCCCGTCGTCGAGCGCCTGGAGCGCTACGGCAAGGCGGAGACCAGGCTCGCCCCCGGTATGGCTCTGACTGTCGAGCCCGGCATCTACATCCGTGAGGGTTCCCCCACCGACCCGAAGTGGTGGAACATCGGCATCCGGATCGAGGACGACGTTCTGGTGACTCCCTCGGGCATGGAGTGCCTCACCTGCGGTGCGCCGCGCGAGCCCGACGAGGTCGAGCGGGCGATCGCGGAGGGAGTTGCGAAGGGGCCGTCGCGGCCCGGCTCGTGAGAGGTTCCGGCGTGGGCTGCGGTGTTCTCGGCCGCCCTGGCATGCCTCTCCTGTGTGGCCCAGCGCGCGGCGCACGAGGAGCCACCGGTCGCCGTCTATCGGGCCCCGTGGCGTCCCGAAGGGGTCGTCGGCGTGCCTGCGGGTTGCCAGCTCCTCGCGGAGGACCGGCCGCAGTTCTGGAGCGAGACGGACCTCGCGTCGGCGGCGACGTTCCAGGCCGACCGGAACCGGGCGGCCCGCCGCGGAGCCAATCTGCTCCTGCTCGTCGAAAAGCTCGTCCGCCCGCGGCGCGATTTCGACTGTGCGGCGAGCCAGCCGATCACCGACTGCCCGGCGACCCTGGGTGCCTGGTACGAGGTCGTGACCCGCGCGTACGACTGCGACGCCGCCGCCCGAGACCAGCTTTCGAGAAATGGAAGCTGAGCCCGCCTCGAGGACTCCGTGCCTCAGCGGCGATCTTCCGGTTTCAAGATCTTGCACGGGAACGGCTCGCGAAGCATCGCGGCATCCAGGGGCTCTCGCCTCAGCTGCGTGACCTCGGTCGTCGTCGTGATCGCTTGCGGCGCGCGTCCTTCGAGCTCCGTTCTCGCGACGATGACGCGCTTGAGCGGCGCGCCGTAGACGTCCGCCATGGCCGCCCCGAGCTTCTCCTCGAAGGACGCGCTTCCGCCGCGGGAGGCCCGCGTCGACAGCCACATCGACAGAGCGGCGTCCGTGAGCTCCGGAGCCGTCCAGAGCTCCTCCACGCTTTCGGTGTGCAAGCGCCGGGGAGAGCTCGCGCCGCCGACCGCCGTGTCGTAGGCGACGCGGAAGCGGTAGTGGCGCGTCGCGAACCCGAGCATCTCTGGGCCCGGCTCGTCGAGGGCCTTCTCGACGCGCAGGTTCTCCGGCGCGGCCGGCGTCCCGGCGGGCGGCTGCGGGAAGGCGGGCGCTCCGCCGATCGGGACCCACGCCCGGCACTTCCGGTCCTCGAGATCGTAGAAGCGAACGGTCCGGCCGCCGTCGCCGGTCCAGAGGATGCTGCCGGCGGGCCACGCGCCGTTTCGGCTTTCGAGAAACTCCACGCGGCCGCGATCGCCGTCGACCCAGCCGCGGACCGTCGCGTCCAGGAGCGCGAGGAGCCGCGCCTTCGAGCCCCCGACCTTCGTCACCGCGGTGAACACGATGGCCTCTTTCGGCGGATCACCGGCGGCGAGGGGAAGGAGCGCCGCGAAGAACGACACGACGACGAAGGACTTCATGGGCTCGGAGGATCCCTCAGACGGGCGGGGCCGCCGAAGCGGCGGCCCCGCGAAGAGTCAGCTCCGCTGCCAGGGTCCCCTAGGGGAGCGGCAGCTCCCAGACCCCACGGCCGTAGCTCGAGATGCGGAGGAACTTGCCCGTCGGAGGAAAGTACATGTCCGAGATCATCGCGAGAGGCAGGCCGCTGCCAACCGGATCCCAGTGCACACCACCGTCGACCGTCCGGTAGACGCCGATCCAGTTGGCGACGTAGACGGTGGATCCGGCCATGTCATTCGGATCGACGACGAGCTTGTTGATGGGAAGCGGCGGAAGGTCCCCTGTCGCGTCGGCCCAGGTCGCCCCGCCGTCGAGGCTCTTCGCGACGACCGGCCCTCCGACCGTCGCTTCGTTGGCGAGGTACGCCGTCATGTGATTCGTCGCCCAGCCGAAGGTCGAGTTGAAGCCGGGCCATGTCGGGATGCCGGCCGTCGCGACGTCGACGTCCGTCCAGCCACCTCCGCCGTTGTGCGTGTAGACGACATGGCCGCCGCTGCCGGCAAGGCCGATGTGGTTCAGATTGTCCGGGGCGAGGCCCACGCCGAAGCTCACCGCGCGGATGACCCGGGCGCCCGGCGAGGTCCAGATCGGCGTCCAGAAGTCGCCGCCATTGACGGTTTTGAGCAGGTAGTGGGCCGTGTTCGTGAAAAAGGTATGCCCGGTCGGATCGGCGGCCACCGTCGGCGTGGCAATCGGCGTTACGAAGTAGGAATCGAAGTACCACGGGTAGCTCGGTGGCGGCCCGGCGAGGTTTGAGGTGTTCAGCAGCACATCGTACTTGGCCTGGTTGTTCGGAGGGTTTTTCGTCCAGCGCCGGATGTCGAGGAAGTAGAGGCTGCCCATCGAAATGTCGTTGTTGGCCTGGCTCCAGCCGGTGCCGAAGCCGTCGCCGCCGATCGATCCCGTGTAGGTCGTGCCGTTGACGCGGTAGAGAGTCCCGTTGTCCTGGGTGCCGATGAGGGTGTCGTCGGTGTGCTTGGTCCCGACGTTCAGCGAGTAGATGAGACTCGTCACGAGCCCGGTGTTGGCGTTGTCGTTCCACGACTTGCCGTTGTCGTCGCTGTAGAAGACGCCGCCGTCGTTTCCGAAGAAGATCCGCTTCTTGCCCGACGCCGTGGAGACCGCCGCGCAGTGAAAGTCGGCGTGCGCGTAGGGAAGGATCAGCGGCGGGAAACCGATCTGGTTGACGGCGAGGTGTCCGAGCCAGCTCGTCAGCAGCGTCCAGGTGTTGCCGCCGTCGCGGCTGACCGCCGAGCTGTAGTTTCCGCCGGCGTAGATGGTCTTTCCGGTCGGATCGGCAGGATCCGAAATGATCATCTGGTTGTACCAGGCCTGCCCGTGCATGAGGTTCATGTCCTCGTTGAAGTAGTTCGGGTTGGTGGGCGTCTTGGAGTTCACGTCGAGCGGCGTGAAGTTCTGCCCGCCGTCCGTTGACTTGTAGATGTCCATCTGGTCGTTGCCGTCGTTTGTCGCCGAGAGAGCGTAGACGACGCTGTTGTTCGGACCTGCCGCGGTGAGCGTCGTGCGGCCCGCTTCGCCGGTCGAGCCGAGAACGCCCGTGTCCGCGATGTAGTTCCACGTCGCTCCCTGATTGGTCGAGAAATAGACGAGAGTCTGCTCGAAGCAGTTCGTGCACACCTGCCAGTACACCTGGGAGACGAGCCAGCCCGAGCTCGATTTCACAAGACTCCAGTCCTCGTGGCCTGCGAAACCCGGGACGTTGAAGATCCCTTCGAGAAACGGGTCGACCGAAACGGGACTGTATGAGGCTCCACCGTTGGTCGAGCGGTAGAGGCCCACGTCCGTTCCGACGAGAACGATGTCGCCCGCGTCGGTCGTGCCCTGTGAGGTGTCCACCTTGACGTCGAGAATCCGGGCTGCGCCAGGAAGCGTGATCGGCGCGGACCACGTGTCGCCGCCATTGGTCGACTTGTACATGATCCCGCCCACCCCGAGGTCGAACGGGTCTCCGGATCCCAGGTAGATGACGTCCGGCGTGCGCCCGAACGCGGCGCCGCCGCCCGAGGTCGCATAGATGTCGTCGGTCTTGGGGATCCAGGTCGGGTTCTGGGCGCCGAAGTTGGTCGTCTTCCAGAGGCCGCCTCCCGAGGAGAGCAGATACACCGTCTTGGCGTGGCTCGGCCTCGGATCGGCCAGGATCGCGCGCAGGCGCCCGTTGTTGTCCTTGGCCTTGTTCACGCCGTTTTGAAAGCGCGTGATGTTCGCCGGCCCGAGCGACTTCCAGGTGCCGCCAACGGGGGCGAGGCCCTTCAGGCGCTTCGCCTCGGCCAGGATGTTGGCCCGGAGCTGGGCCGGCAGCTCACCGCCCATTTTTTCCTTCAGCCACTCGATGCGGCCTTCCGGGGATTCGGCCTCGTCCAGGTCGGCGCTCGCCGGCAGGTCGCCGGCCTTGACGCGGCTCTTGTAGTTCTCGCTGGGGCCGGGCTGCGCCAGCGCGGCCGTGCTCAACGCGGCGACACCTGCGACGAGAGCGAGGGCGAAAAAACGACTCTTGGCCATGCGCACCTCCTTCGGAAGGACTCCGACTCTATCGCCGTGTCTCGTGCGGAGGCAATCCGCAACCAGAAAAGTCCTGACGCGCGGAGCCGCGAATTCGCACTGTTCCACAAAGTGTCACAAGCCCAGAAATCTGGAGAAGCGAGTCGATCTTGCGCGGGCGACGCCCCAGGTCGTCGAGGAACATTCGATCCCGCCATCGCGTAAGCGAATGAAGTGAAACGAATTTTCCTCGGCCGGGACGGCCTGCGCGCCGGGTGGCGATTCGCGATCTTCCTCGTCCTGGCGCAGGTTGTCGCCAAGGTGTTCTTCTGGGCGATCGGGTGGCTCGGCTACCGGGAGCCCGAGGGTTGGACAGCGGTCGGCTTCATCGTCGAGGGAGGCCTCTCGGCGGCTGCGGGGATCGTGGCCGCGGCAGTCCTCGCGCGATTCGAGAAGCGGTCGCTCGCAGATTACGGCCTCGCCACGCCGCGTGCCATGCCGCTTTTCCTCGAAGGCGTTGCCTGGGGCCTCGCCGGCTCCGTCGTCCTGCTCGCCGTGATCGTGGCCCTGGGCGGCGCCGAGGTTCACGGTCTGGCGCTCCACGGCGGAGCGCTCGTGCGCTCGGCGCTCCTGTGGGGTCTGGCCATGCTCCTGCTCGGCCTGTCCGAGGAGTTTCTCTTTCGAGGGTATCCACTCGTAACGCTCGCGAGGGGCATGCGCTTCTGGCCAGCAGCGGCGCTGCTCTCGGCCGTCTTCGGCGCCGTCCACTACTTCCTCAAGCCCATGGAGACCTGGGTGGACGGCGTGAGTGTCGGACTCTACGGGCTCTTCTGGTGCTTCACCTTCCGGCGCACGGGAAGCCTCTGGTTCGCGATCGGCTTTCACGCCATGTCCGACTACGCGGACATGGTGCTGCTGGCGCAGCCCAATACCGGCAACAAGAGGCTGCCGCTACCGGGGCATCTGCTCGACATCACCTATCCGGGCCCAGCCTGGATGACGGGAGGACCTTGCGGGACGGAAGCCTCGATGCTCGTCTTTTTCGTTCTGGCGGCGCTCTTCCTTCTCTTCGACCGGCGGTTTCCGGTCCCGCTGCAAGGCGAGATCCCCGTCCACTCGTAGCCGCCGCGGCGGGGCTCTGCCGGTATGCTTGCGCGGACCAAAATCAGGAGGGATCGATGTCGCTGCTTCGCTCGTGCTCGTTCCTCACCCTCGTCCTCTTCGCCGCGGCGGCCCTGGCCGGAGCCACAGGCTCCTCCGTCGCCCCCCGGCCCCGCTTCGTCGTGACCTACGGCGCGGGCAGGAGTGCGGAGCCATTGGACGGGCGGCTGCTGCTCCTACTCTCGACGGACAAGACCGCGGAGCCGCGCTTCCAGATCTCCGACATCAGTCTCAACAGCCAGCAGGTCTTCGGCACGACCGTGGACGGGTGGAAGTCGGGGCAGGAAGCCGTCTTCCCGGACGACGCGCTCGGCTATCCGGTCGAGGGCCTCGTCTCGATTCCCGCGGGCACCTATCAGGTCCAGGCTCTGCTGCACCGCTACGAGACGTTCCACCGCGCCGACGGGCACACCGTCAAGCTTCCGATGGATCGGGGAGAGGGGCAGCAGTGGAGCAAGGCGCCGGGCAACCTCTATTCGACGCCCCGCGAGATCTCCTTCGATCCGGGCAAGGCCGAGACGATTCGCATCGAGCTCGACCAGATCATCCCGCCGATCCCCGACCCGCCCTCGACCAAATACGTCCGGCACGAGAGGATCCTCTCCGAGCGTCTCTCAAAGTTCTGGGGACGTCCGATGTACCTGGGCGCCCACGTCCTGCTTCCCGAGGGCTTCGACTCGCATCCCGACGCCCGGTATCCACTCGTGATCAATCAGGGGCATTTTCCGGACACGATCGGCGGCTTCCGCGAGGAGCCGCCCGATCCGAACCTGAAGCCTGACTATTCGGATCGGTTTCACCTGCAGGGCTACAACCGCATCCAGCAGGAGTCTGCGTGGCAGTTCTACAAGGACTGGACCTCGCCGAAATACCCGCGCTACCTCGTCGTCGAGATCCAGCACGCCAACCCCTACTACGACGACTCCTACGCCGTGAACTCGCAGAATCTCGGGCCGTACGGCGACGCGATCACCTACGAGCTGATTCCCTACCTCGAGAAGAAGTACCGTGCGCTCGGCGCCGGGTGGGCGCGCTTCCTCTACGGCGGCTCGACGGGCGGCTGGGAGGCGCTCGGCGCCCAGATCTTCTATCCCGACGAGTACAACGGCGCGTGGGCCGCCTGCCCCGATCCGATCGACTTCCGCCAGTACGGTGTGGTCAACATCTACGAAGACGCCAACGCCTACTCCTGGAAGGGACCGTGGAAGGCCGTGGCGACGCCCGGCCACCGCGATTATCTCGGCCACATTTCCTCGACCGTCGAGCAGATGAACCGGCTTGAGCTCGTCATCGGGCCGAACACGCGCTCCGGAGGCCAGTACGACATCTGGCAGGCGGTGTATTCGCCCGTGGGCAGCGACGGATACCCGAAGCCGATCTGGGACAAGCGCACGGGCGTCATCGACAAGGACGTCGCGGCGTTCTGGAAGGAGAACTACGACCTCGTCCATATCCTCGAGCGCGAATGGTCCAAGGGTCTCGGGAAGAAGCTCGAGGGCAAGCTCCACATCTACGTGGGGGAGGCGGACAACTACTACTTGAACAATGCCGTTTACCTCGCCGAGGACTTTTTGAAGACGACGAAGGATCCCTACTACGGGGGCGAGGTCGACTACGAGCCACGCGCCGAGCACTGCTGGAACGGCGACCACACGCGGCCCAACTACGCCTCGCGCCTGCGGTACCACCAGATGTTCGCGCCGAAGATCGTCGAGCGAATCACGAAATCTGCTCCTCCCGGCGCCGACCTGAAGAGCTGGCGGTACTGAGGTGCGCAGGAATCATCTCCCCGCCTAGCCCTCCCAGAACCCGACGATGCGGGCGATGCGTCCGTCGGGCGAGAAATCGTAGACGTTGACGCCACGGCCGAGCGGCTGGCCGTCCGACCCCCGGGCGACACAGCGCGCCAGGGCCGTGCCGTGGGACATGCGGGTCTCGCCCTCCCTGGAGAGCGTGGCGCCCGGCATGTGCATCTGCACTGCCTCGAGATTCGCGAGCAGGTCGTCGAGGCCCTCGGTCGCGCTGAACGCATCCCGGAAGACGACCTCGGGGGTCACGGCCGGCTCGAGAAGCGCCCGGCGGCGTCCCGCGTCCGGCTCTCCCCAGGCGGCGAGCGAGGCGTCGACGCGAACTCCGGCCTCGGCCGCCGACTCGTCGGCGACGGCCTTGGAGAAGAGGGCGAGCTGATAGCGCCAGCCCTGCACGTGCGCGTCCCGGATTTTGGCGCTCGAGAAGGCGTGGTGGAGGCTCAGGATGGTTCCCTGCGAGTCCTCCTCGAGCACGACCGTGACGAGCGAGCCATCCGCCGGGATCCCGGTCGCGTACCGGTATGTAAAGACGATGCGCCGCGGCGGGTCGACTTCCAGAACCTCTCCCCGCACCTGGACCCCGTTGGGATACCGGATGAGGACCTCGCCGCCCGCCCGCGCGCTGCAGGCCGGATGTATCGTGCCCCTATGCGACGCAGGCGCTTCGGGCGCACGGGCCGGTCAGTCTTCCCGGTCGGCCTGGGCTGCATGGAGTTCTCCTGGGGTTATCACGACCGTTCCGTCGGCGACTCGGCGGCGATCGACGTGATGCGTCACGCCGTCGACATCGGAGTGGATCACTTCGACACGTCCGATGCCTACGGACCGTTCACCAACGAGTCGCTCGTCGGTCGCGCGCTCGAGGGGCGGCGCGACCGCGTGGCCGTCGCGACCAAGGCCGGCCTGACCGTCGGGGAAAAGGCGACCTATGCCTACGGCCGCGACGGGCGGCCCGAGCACATCCGCGAGTCCTGCGACGGCTCGCTCGCACGCCTCGGAATCGAGGCGATCGACCTCTATTACCTGCACCGCATCGATCCGAAGGTTCCGGTCGAGGAGACGTGGGGCGCGATGGCGGGACTGGTCGCCGCGGGCAAGGTGCGCGCCCTCGGGATCTCGGAAGCGTCCGTGCAGGATCTCGAGCGCATCTGGCGGATCCACCCGGTCGCGGCGGTCCAGTCGGAGCTGTCGTTGTGGACGCGGGACTACCTCGAGAGCGTGGTGCCGTGGTGCGGCGCGCACGGCGCGGCCTTCGTGGCGTTCTCGCCGCTTGGCCGCGGATTCCTGACGGGCGCGATTTCCCCGGACGCGCGGTTTGGCACGGACGATTTCCGGTCGATCCTGCCGCGGTTCGCGCCGGACGCGGTGGCGGCCAACCAGAGGATCGTCGAGGCCGTGCGCGCCGTCGCCGCGCGGCGAGGGGTTTCGCCGGCGCAGATCGCGCTCGCCTGGGTGCTCGCGCGCGGCGACCATGTGGTGGCGATCCCCGGCACCCAGAAGGTCAAGCACCTCGAGGACAACGTGGCCGCCGCGGACATCGTCCTGACCAACGTGGAGCTCGCGGAGCTCGACGCGATCCCCGCCCCGGTCGGCGGGCGGTACTGACCCGGCCCGCTGCGGGCGTTCCGCGTCTGCCGGGATGCCATTGGTCCCCGGCCGCAAACTCCGGAGCCGCCGGGCCGTACGACCTCCCTGGAGGCTCCCATGCGCTCACTTTCCTTCGCGCTGACGATGTTTCTGCCGACGCTCCTCGGAGCGTCGGAGCCCCGAGAGGCGACGCCCGCTGCCGCCGCGCTCGAGAAGCTGCGGGGCCTCGCCGGAGAGTGGTCCGGGACCCTCTCGTGGAGCGGCGACCGGAGCGGGACCGGGACTCTGACCGCCACCTACGCCGGTCGCCGCCAGGGGATCGGCCGTCGTCGAGACGCTCATCATGGAGAGCGAGCCCTCGATGACGAGCGTCTATCACTTGGACGGCGCCGACCTTCGGGTGACGCACTACTGCGGCGCGCAGAATCAGCCGCGCCTGAAGTCGCAGCGGATCGATCTGGCGGCGGGCGGCATCGACTTCACGTTCGTCGACGTCACCAATCTCGCTTCGCCCCGGGCAGGCCACGTCGCCGGCCTCCAGCTCCGATTCCCGGATCCGGATCGGGTGACGATCGAGTTCCTGTTCGTCGCCGGGGAGAAGCGCAGCACCGAAACGCATCGAGCTCAAGCGGACGGGTCCAAAGACGTTCTGAGTCTCGAACCGCGCAGCGGGGATACCCGCTTTGAGTCAGCTTCCGGTCGCGAGCGCTCGGCGGGCCTGCGTGCGGGCCGGGAGGAGCCCGGAACGCACTGGCCAACGAGCTTCGCATACAGCTCGCCGCGGCCCAGATCGGGTGGTACCACGTCATGGCGATTCCCCAGTAAGCGATGCCGCAGCCGGCATCCCGGGCGGCGACCCCTTCGAACGCCCGCCGCGCTTCCTCGTAGCCAAAGGCGTGCAGCAGGGCCACGGCGCGCGTGAACTCGGCGTCCACTCCCTGGCAAGATGTCGGGAAGTGGACTGTTCCGAGGGACTCCGCTTCGCCGTGGGAATGCGAGGGCTCCTACGCCCCGGCGCTCCAAGCGAGCAGGAACGCGGCGAGCAGCTTCCAGCCGATCGATGGGTGCCTCACGCGGTCTTCCCTCCCCCCGGGGCGGCTTCGGCACAAGCCATTAGTCCCCGGAGGGGTTTTTTACGACCCGAATCCACGTCTTTCAACCCACTTCCTTGGGATGGCCAAACTCTCCGGCCTCCGCTTCGTAGAATTCCTCGGCCGGCGGGCACGGGTTCGCCCTGCCGGGGGAGGAAATAATTATGACGTCAAGTTCTCTGCGGTCTGCGATTCGACGGATCCCGATTGCGGCCGTGACCGTCGTGCTTCTCGGCGCCTCGTCCTCGACGGAGCCCTCGCCTGCGCCGGCGGGCGAGCCCGCGGCCGCGCGGCTGCGCACCCTCGATGTGGCCGGCATGGACACTTCTGCTCAGGCCTGCACGGACTTCTACCAGTACGGAAACGGGGTGTGGCTTTCGAAGCACCCGATCCCGCCCGACCGCCCGCGCTGGGGGACCTTCGACGAGCTGAGACAGCGCAACCAGGACAACCTGCGGCAGATCCTGAACCGCCTGTCCACCGACAAGTCGGCGCCCAAGGGCTCCGACGAGCAGAAGCTCGGGGATTTCTACGGGGCGTGCATGGACGAGGCCGCGATCGAAGCGAAGGGATTGGCGCCGATGGCTCCGGAGCTCGAGCGCATCGACGCGATCCACGACCTTCCCGGGCTGCGCGCGGAGATCGGGCGCCTGCAGTCGATGGGCGTCAACGCCCTGTTCGCCTTCGGCTCGGAAGAGGACCGGACCGACTCGAGCAAGGTGATCGCGGCGGCGCTGCAGGGAGGCCTCGGCCTGCCGGAACGGGACTACTACACGCGCACCGACGAGAAGTCGGTCAAGCTCCGCGAGCAGTACCGGGCGCACGTCGCGCGGATGCTGGAGCTCGCCGGCGAGGCTCCGGCGAAGGCCGAAAAGGACGCCGAAGCGGTCCTGGCGCTCGAGACGAAGCTCGCGCTCGCGTCGATGAACCGGACGGACTTCCGCAATCCCGAGAAGACGCACCATCCGATGACGCTTGCCGCGTTCTCGAAGGAGACGCCGAATCTCGACTGGACGGCCTACTTCGACGCGCAGAGGGTTCCCGCCGAGTCGACCGTCAACGTCTGGCAGCCGGAGTTCTTCCAGGCGGCCAACGCGCTTCTCCGGTCCGTGCCGCTCTCGATGTGGAAGACCTACCTGCGGTGGCAGCTCCTCTCCGCTGCGGCGCCGACCCTGCCGAAGAAGTTCGTCGAGGAGAACTTCGCCTTCTACGGAAAGACGCTCTCGGGCACGCTCGAGATTGCGCCGCGGTGGAAGCGTTGCGTGACGGCGACCGACGCGGCCCTTGGCATGGCGCTCGGCAAGCTCTACGTGCAGGAGTACTTTCCGCCGGCGGCCAAGAAGCGCGCCGACGAGATGGTTCACAACCTCCTGCTGGCGCTCGCCGACGACATCCAGACGCTCGACTGGATGAGCGAAGCCACAAAGAAGGCTGCCCTGGCGAAGGTCGCGACGTTCACGCCGAAGATCGGCTATCCGGACAAGTGGCGCGACTACGGTGCGCTCCCGATCTCGCGTGATTACGCGGGCGACACGCTCGCCGCCAATCAGTTCGAGTGGCGGCGGGACCTCGCCAAGATCGGGCAGCCGGTGGACCGCTCCGACTGGGGCATGACGCCTCCGACCGTGAATGCGTACTACAACGCCGCGAAAAACGAGATCGTGTTCCCGGCGGGAATCTTCCAGCCGCCGTTCTTCTATGCCGAAGGCGACGACGCCATCAACTACGGCGCGATCGGCGCGGTCATGGGCCACGAGATCACGCACGGCTTCGACAATTCCGGCCGCAAGTTCGACGCGAAGGGAAACCAGGTGGACTGGTGGACGGAGCAGGACGGCAAGAACTTCGACGCCCGCGCCGAGTGCATCATCAAGCAGTTCGACGGCTACTACGTCGAGAAGGACCTGCACCAGAACGGGAAGCTCGTTCAGGGCGAGTCGATCGCAGACCTGGGAGGATTGACGATCGCATACCGCGCGTACCAGAAGAGCCTTCAGGGAAAGCCCGCACCGGCCCCCATCGACGGCCTGACGGCCGACCAGCGCTTTTTCGTCGCGAACGCGCGCGTCTGGGCCACCAATCATCGGCCGGAGTTCGCGCGACTGATCGTCCAGAGCAACGAGCATCCGCTCGGGCAGTACCGCTCGATCGGGACCGTCTCGAACATGCCCGAGTTCGCGAAAGCCTTCGGGTGCACCGCCGGCGCGCCGATGGTGCGCAAGGAGCGCTGCCAGATCTGGTGACGCTCGTCTCGCGAGGTCTGCTTCCTCTCTTCCCTGGCGGGGGCGCGGGAGAGGGCTTGGAACCGCCGCCTCTTCGGCCGGCGTATCACCCTCCCGAGGAGGCTCTATGAAGATCGGGGTTCTTGGAACGGGAGTGGTGGGGGCCAGCATCGCGAGCAAGCTTTCGGCCCTCGGGCACGAGGTCAAGATGGGCGCGCGCGACGCGGGCAACGCGAAGGCGCGGCAGTGGGCGAGCTCCGCTGGAGCCGGCGCCTCGGCGGGGACTTTCGCCGAGGCCGCGAAATTCGGAGAGATTCTATTTTCCGCAACCCGCGGTGAGGCGGCGGTCGAAGCGCTCCGCGCGGCGGGCCGGGAGAATCTGCAGGGAAGGGTTCTGGTGGACGTCTCGAATCCCCTCGATTTCTCCAAGGGCATGCCGCCGACGCTCTTCACGGCGGCTTCGGGCGACTCGCTCGGAGAGCGAGTTCAAAGGGAATTTCCGGAGGCCAGGGTCGTCAAAGCACTCAACATGGTGAACGCGAGTGTCATGACGGATCCGGCCCGCGTCCGCGGTGAGAGCGACCTCCTCCTCTGCGGCGATGACCCCGCCGCGAAACAGGCCGTCACGGCGATTCTGCGGGCCTTCGGATGGAAGAGCATCCTCGATCTAGGCGACATCACCGGGGCGCGTGGTATGGAGGCGTACCTGCTTCTGTGGCTGCGCCTCTACGGAATCTTGAAGACCGCGGACTTCAATATCCGGGTGGTCCGTTGATCCATGCGTCCGGACCGGTCGACAGGCGGCGTCGAAAAGAAAAAGGCGGGGGACAGGCCCCCGCCGAAAATCGAACGCGAGGAAGAATCGATCAGTAGCGGCCGGAGCCTTCCTTCTTGGGGCGGGCTTCGTTGACCGTCAGAGAGCGGCCGCCGAACTCGGTGCCGTTCAGAGAGAGCGCGGCCTTGGCCTGCTCGTTGTTGCTGAACTCGACGAATCCGAACCCCTTGGACTGACCGGTGTCCCTGTCGGTGATGACCCTTGCCGAGTCCGGCGTGCCGAATTTCAGGAACATGTCGTTCAATTGATCGTCCGAGATGTTGTAGGGAAGGTTGCCAACGTAGAGCTTCATGAAATCAATCCATTCTTTCCTGCCGGAAAGGTCCGGCGAACCAACCGGCGGTGACAGTGGCCGGAACGTCGCCGGCACGGCGCTCCGCATTCCCGTTGGGCTTTTCGATCGGAGTCGTCAGAAAAACTGACAAAGGCGAGCGAACCGAGAACGACGGGACTCTATCACATCTGAAGAAATCGGCAAACACCCTCTCAGAGAAGGGGTTTCCGGGACGGGGATCAGCGACCCCGACCGCCTCGGCGAGTGTTCTCTGGCGGCACGTGATCCACTCCGTCGTCGTGATCGAGGTGCAGTCGAACCTCGGCCTGAAGCTGAAGCCGCCGGGTCCCGGCCGTGAGGGACGCGCTGCACGCTGTCTAGTCCAGATTCTCGCGGGTGCCCTTCGGCTCCGACGGCTGACCCGTCGCCCGGGCGCGGCCCGCGGCAGCGGCGCACAATGGAGGGCGTGCGTTCGCCGGGACAGGCGCTGGCCAGGTGGTTCGTCGAGCAGATTACGCGCCCTCGGCGCGAGTACCGGCGCGTCGTCTTCAACGACCCGTTGCGTCTCAAGAGCCGCATCCGGCCGGGGGACGTGATTCTCGTGGACGGAGACCAGCGCGTGTCCCAGGTGATCAAGTACCTGACGATGTCCCCCTGGTCGCACAGCGCGATCTACATCGGTAGCGCGCTGATGCGGGACCCTGCTCGACGCGCACAGGTGCGCCGCCGCTTCGGTTCCGAGGCTCGCTACCTGATCGCCGAGGCTCTGGTCGATCAGGGCGTCGTGGTTTCGCCGCTGATCAAGTACATCGACTTCAACATCCGCGTATGCCGGCCGGTCGGCCTGACACGCGAGCAGATCGAAGCCGTGATCGGTTTTGTGCTCGCGCGCGTTGGCTACACCTACGACCGAAGCAACGTCCTCGACCTCTTCCGCTACCTGCTTCCATTCCACCTGATCCCCTTGCGCCTGCGCGAGGAGGCGCTGCACCTTGGCAGCGGACGGGACACCGAGACGATTTGCTCGTCGCTGCTCGCGGAAGCCTTCGCGCGGGTCGGTTTCTCGATCCTTCCCATGCACATCCGGCGCAGTGCCGTGCCGCGCGGAAGGCTGCGGCAGAAGGTCTTCGGGAGGCCCACGCGCCGCGCCTACAGCGGGTTCCTGCGGACCCGGCATCCGAGCCTCTGCGTTCCGCAGGACTTCGACCTCTCGCCCTTCTTCGACGTCGTGAAGTTCAACGCGCGCGAGCCCGTCGCCTTCGGCCACGTCCGGCGGGATTAGCCGTCGCCTCCGCTCGGTCGCGAACCTGGCGGGCCAGGTGGCTTGTCGACCGAGGGTAGGCTCGAGTCCGCCAGGCTCGAGCCACCAACCGCTATTGCGCGAAGCGGCCCGCCAGATTCCCGAGCGAGTGAAGGCGACGGTTTACGGCATCCGTGCGCTCCGGCGCGTGAGCCCGAGCTTCGCCAGAGCGCTTTCGCCTCCCGGCCCGTTCAATTTCCAGTACGGCAGCCGGTCGCTCCCGAGAAGCGACGCTTTCTGTCCGTCCGTCGTCTCCCACGCGATGATGCGATGCGGCGCGGCCGCCTCGACCGCGATCGTCCACGTGGGCCCTCCGGCGATCTCGACCCGGCGCCGCTCGACATCGAAGGCTCCCGCCGGGACGCTCACGCGGGAGGCGCTGGCGTCGCGCGAGAGCGTCGCCTGAAGGACCTCGACGCCCCGGTGCTGCAGGCGCGAGGTCTCGAGCGACCGGAGGAAGGGCACCGTCCGCCTCTCGCCGGGCGCGAGCCGGGGAGCCGCGAGGCCCCGCGCCCAGAGCAGGATCGCGTCTCCCGAGAGCGCTTCCGCGGGGATCGGGAGGACGCGGGACTGGTCCGCCTCCCCGTCGAAGTAGCTGTGCGAGGTCAGGCGCGCCGCGGCGGCGTCGAAGAGCAGCTGCGCGTAAACGTTGCCGCACCACTCCTGAGACGAGAAGGAAACCTTCGTCAGGCTTCCGGCAGGCCTTCCATCGACGGACTCGAGGGCCACGAAGGCGCTCGTCATCAGGTTGTAATCGTAGATGCCGGTCGAGAAGTCCTCGACGAGGTTGAGCTTGAGGACGGGAAACTCGTCGGACTTCGGGTGCTTGCCGGGATCGGCCTTGACACGCAGGGAGTTCGAGAAGGTCTCGGTGACGAAGATCGCCACGGCCACGCCCGCGCGGGGCTGCCCGTAGCGCGGAAACGTGAGTTCGTATCCGGAGAGCTCCGCGCGACCGTCCCCCCAGAACTTCCAGAACGCGTCGCCGTACGCGGGCGCCTCCTTCGCCTCCCCGGCCGCTGAGATTGCGCGTCCGCCGGGGCCGCCGAGAGGGAGAAGGGAAATCGCCGCCGCCGCTGCGGCGAACCGGAGGGATCGCGTCATGGTCGGGCCTCCGGAGCCATCCTATCGGGACAGCGACCTTTCGGGGCGGCGGTGCGAGGCCCTCCGGCAGCCGGCGGCGAGGCTTACGAGCGTCGAGCCGCCGCCAGAGATCGTCCCGGATCGCGCGCCGACCGATCCGTGATCGAGAGGCGGTCGTCCTCTCGGCGCCTCGTCACGGCGATGAGGACCGCCAGAGCCGCGAGACCCCCGAGCGCCAGAGGCAGCCAGTTGGAGAGCACGCCTCCGTCGTTCGACGAGTGCCTCACGGGTTCGGTCTCGTGCTCGACTCCTGCGGAGGAAGCAGCCGCAGGGGGAGGCAGATTCGGGTCGATGCCGGAGTCTGCGGCAGGCTCGCTCTCGCCCGCGCCCGAAGCGGTCGCGGCCGATCCCGAGGCGGCGCTCCCGTTCGCAGCGCCGCCGCCAGCGTCGGAGGATCCGCTCCCGGGCGACGGGTTGGCGAGGGGCGTCGGCATGGCCGTTCTGCGGGGTGTCGGTGTGTTCGTGACCCCCTCGGCCGTCGGAGTCCGATCGGCGGTGACCTCCGGTGTGGTGGATGGCTCCGTGGGAGTGACTTGCAGGACGGGCAGACCTGTCGGCTCCGCTGTCGCCTCCGCCGGAGGCAGATCGGGCACAGGCGTCCCCACCGGCGCGGGGCTGGCGGCCTCAGGCGGAGCAACCCGATCCTGCGCGAGAACTCGGCGCGGGCAGACGCCGAGAACCGCGATCGCGAGAAGAATTCGACAGAGCGAGCGCATGGGCGTTCTCCTTTCACGGGACGCGCCGGGCGGCGGCGGACTGCCGCCGCCTCTGGCGGCCCTGCCGGGGCCGCTTCGCGTCGACCCGAACCAGAGGGAGCAGGAACCGTGCCATTCGAAGGGCCCGCCGGGGGACGCCCACGGCCCGGGATAGACTTCGGCGCGGAGCGGCGCAATGCTCGAGCGGCGAAAGGCTCTGGACGTGCCCCCGGACGCGCGCCGCGTGCGCGACCGGATCGCCTTTCGGCGCGCGGCTGACGGTCCCGACGCCGTTCGCGCACGGCTGGATCGGTGGTGGGACGCGCTCTGCCGCCAGCGGGGCCTTTCGGCAGGGGACACCCTGCCGAGGGATTTCGGACGGCACGTGGCGCAGCTCGTCCGCCGCGGCCTCACGGCCGGCGACCACGTTCTGGTGGGGGCGACGGTCTCCCGGCGGGAGCTGACGGCGCGGATCCAGGACGACGGACCCGGTCTGGCTGATGCGCTGCGTGATCGGCGAATCTCGGGCGGAGGCGACGCCCTCGGCGAGGCGCTCGCGTTTGCAGACCAGATCGAGATCGAGTCGCGCGGGCGGGTCGTGTGGAAGACTCCTCTGGGAATGCAGGAGCGCCCGCGCGAAACGGGGCCGGGAACCCGCATCCTGATCCGAAAGTTCTTCCGCGCGACCCGAACGGGCCACTGACGGCGCGGTGTCTCCGGTTTCCCCCTCCGAGACCCTTCGTTTCACTCTCGCCCCGCGGGGCCCCTACTCCCTGGAGCAAACCGCCTCGCGCTTCAGGCGCTGGCCGGAAGTCGTAGACCGATTCGACGGAGCCACCTATCGGCGCCTGTTGCCGGTCGGTCGCTCGGCCGTGCTGCTCGAGGTGCGGCAGAAAGGAACGGTTGCGCGGGCTCGGCTGCGCGCCACGCTCTCGGGCTCCGGCGCGCGCGGGGCGGCCGCCCGGGCCGCCGCGCAGCGCGTCCTCGAGGTCGGCCTCGGCGCCGGCCTGGACACGCGGTCGTTCGATCGCCTCTTCCGGGACGACCCCCTGATCGGGGGAACGCTTTCGCACGCGCGCGGCCTGCGGATCGCGGGAACGGCCTCTCTCTGGGAGGCCCTGGTGACCGCCGTTCTGGCGCAGCAGGTCAACCTCGCGTTTGCCTACGACATCCGGCGCGAGCTCTCGCTCGCCTTCGGGCGCAGGGCGCGCCGTCGAGGCCGGACCTACGTCGCCTTCCCGCTGCCCGAGCGCGTGGCGCGCGAGCCCGAGGCGGCGCTGCGCCGCTTCCGGATGTCGCGCGCGAAGGCCGGGACGATCGCGAGACTCGCGCGCGCGTTCGCGGCCGGTGACCTGTCGCAGGAGGCGATCGCCGCCCTTCCCGACGAGGCGGCGATCGAGGCGCTGACGTCGATCAAGGGCGTCGGACCGTGGACGGCGGAGATCGGGCTCCTGCGCGGGCTCGGGAGGGCGGACATCTTCCCCGGCGCGGACTTGGGGGTCGTCAAGTACGTCGCCATGGAGCTGCTCGGGCACCGGGCCCGGGTCACCGAGGCGCGCATGCGCCGCTACGCCGACCGCTGGCGCCCCTACCGGGGGCTCGCCCTCGTTTACGCCTACGCGGAGATCGCCCGCCGGCGGGGCAAGAACTGACCCGGGCACGAAGCGGGTCCCTTCCGTCTCGCCGCGAGAGTCAGATCGGACGGCCGGTCCAGGTCTTGAAAAAGGCGATGGCCATGGTGAGGATCTCGCGGGTCCGCGCGTCGTCGTCGCGGTGGTCGAAGCCGTGCGACCCGGAGGGGTGGTTGACGAGAGTGATCGGCGCGTTGCGCTGCAGCGCGGCAGCGACGAAGCGGTCGATCGAGGCGTTGACGCCGGGAATCTCATCCTTGCCGGCCCTCGCAACGAGGAGAGGCGGCATTCCAGACGGATCGGCCAGGAACTGCTCCAGGGGCGAAAATCTCCTGGCAACCTCGGCACTGACGCCGGCCGCCGCCAGATCGACGTGTTCGGTATCGAGGAAGGCGTAAAAGCCCGCCAGGCACACGACTCCCGGCGGGCGCCGCGCGATCATCGGAGCGAGCATGGGCCCGCCTCCCGAGAACGTCGCGACCGCGACCCGCTCGCCGTCCAGGCCCAGGCGCGTTCCATCGCGTCGGAGCATCTCGAGCAGGGCGAGCAGGTCAGTCGCGCCTTCTTCGTACTGCCGCCGGGGGTAGCGGAGACGGTGGTTGAAGGGGACCGCCGCCAATCCCGATGCCGCGAGCAGGCGCCCGAGCGAGGTGTAGACGCCCCAGGCCTTCGTGTTTTCGGCGCCGCCGGCCACGAGAACGACGGCCGGCGGTCTGACGGCCCCGGTCTGCTCGGGCGGGAGATACACATCCGCGGCGAGCGCGACGTCCCCGATCCTTTCGTAGACGACGTCGCGCCGCACGCGGACTCGCTCCATTCCGGGCACGGTCAGCACGACGGTGGCGGTCATGGGATCCGGGCGCGCGGGGGCGGGCGTCGGCTGTCCCAGTCCGGCGGTCGCGGTGAGCGCGGCGAGCAACAAGGGGACGACGAGGCTTCTCCGCGTCTCAGACATCTCAGGACCTCCTTTCGAGCGCGCGGGCAAGCGCGCGCGACGTCTCGCGGGCGGCGGTCAGATGGTCGAGCGGGATTTGGAGGGGAGCGTAGCGCAGCGCCCGCCACGGGGAGGCCTCGAAGGAGCGCCGCTCCTGCTCGAAAGCCTGCCCGTTGTGACCCGAGCCGGCCAGCGCGAGGAACCGTTCGAGCTCGGCGACCGCATCCCTGCGGCGTGCGGGATTCGGGAAGTACGCCGGCTCGAGCAGCAGGGCGGCCGGACCCGGCCTCGTCTTGCCTTTCCAAGCCTGGTAGAGACGCAGTCCCCGCGCCGTGAGCCGGCCCGCGTCACCGGGCGTGTACATCCAGGAGGCGAGCTCCCGGAATGCCGACCGCACCTTGTCGGCGCGCCACCCGATCGGATTCGCACGCAGCGCCGCGAGCCGGGCCTCGAGTCGGCGCCGATCGGAGGCCGTGAAGGCGTCGGGGTGAGCCGCCGGAATGTCCGCCGCCGCCGCGGCGGCCTCGCCGGCAAGCCGCAGGGCGGCGAGATCGTCGGCCGGCGACGGCCCGTCGGAGAGACCGCGAGCGGTCTCGATGGCGTCGGAAAGGGCGCGGACGGCTTCGTGGCCGTTGCCTCGCACGGCATCGAGCCGCGCCGCGGCAAGCCCGGAGCGCGCGCGCAGGAGCTGCGCGTCGAGCGGCGGCTCGGGTTCCGACCAGGCGGCGAGAGCCGCGCGCGTCGCGGCCCCCGAATCGGGGCCCGCGGAGAACTCGGGTCCGCTCGCGTGGAGCCGCGCGAAGCTGACGAGGTAGGCCGCGAGAACGAGGCCCGTGACGGCCTCGGCCAGGTGCCAGAGGGCGCGATCCCCGCGCCTCCTCCGGCGCACGCTCCGGCCGATGAGCGGCCCGGCGAGGGCGGGGCTGCCGAAGTCGCGCATGAGCTCCTCGAGATTGCGCCCCTTCTCCAGCGCGTCCTCGAAATGCGCCGAGAGCTCGAGAGCCACCTCTTCGGCTTCTCGGCGTGGAAGGCCCGAGGCCGTGATGCTCCGGTCGACGAGAGCGGCAGCCGCCGGCGGGAGGGCGCCGCGGGGCGTGCGCTCGGCCGGGCCAGTCCGTCTCATCGGCTCGCCCGCTCCAGGACGCCCAGGCTCGACATTGCGCGCGTGACGGCCTGCCATTGACGCCGGTGAGCGGCGAGCCTCCGGCGTCCGCGGGGCGTGAGGGAGTAGTACTTGCGCCGCCGACCGCTTGAGGACTCGCGCCAGGTCGCCCGCAGCAGACCCTTGGCCTCGAGGTTGTAGAGCATCGGGTAGAGCGTCGCCTGGCCCATCTCCAGGGCGCCCGCAGAACCGGAGGAGAGGGCTTCGACGAGCTCGTAGCCGTACATTTCGGCGTTCCGATCGAGAAGCGCCAGGACCGCCGCCGGGCCGGCTCCCCGCATCAGTTCGCGCTCGATTCCTGCCGCGCCTCCTTTATCTGACCTCATATACTATGTGTAACATAGTATTAGTAAGCAGTCAACCGGACGCCCGGAGCATGCCGTCGCACCCGAGTTGGTCCGGGCCTGCCCGGTCAGTGCGTGGCGGTCCCGCCGGTGTCGGCGGACGGGCCTTCGAAGGAGAGGCGACCCTCCTGCAGGGAGCCGTTTCGAAGCGTCACCGCCAGGGCCTCCGCGAGCGAATCGACCGCATAGACCGCGATCGTGTCCCTCACGTCCTTGGGCAGGTCCTCCAGATCGGCCTCGTTTTCCCGGGGGATGACGATGCCCGTGATGCCCGCGCGAACGGCGCCGAGGATCTTCTCCTTGAGGCCGCCGATCGGCAGGACCCGTCCGGAGATCGTGACCTCGCCCGTCATCGCCACGTCGTTGCGCACCGGGCGCCTGGAGAGCGCGGAAACCACCGCCGAGGCCATCGCGATGCCGGCCGAGGGGCCGTCCTTGGGAATCGCGCCGGCTGGAACGTGGATGTGCAGATCCCGCTCGAAGTCCTCCTCGTCGATGCCGAGCCACGCGGCGTGGGACCGAGCGTAGGTCCAGGCGGCGCGGGCCGATTCCTTCATGACGTCGCCGAGCTGACCCGTCAGGATCAGGTCCCCCTTGCCGCGCATGAGCGAGGCCTCGACGAACATGATGTCGCCGCCGGCGGGGGTGTAATACATGCCCGTCGCGATGCCGACCTGGTCTCCGGCAGCCTTCTTCTCCGGATGCACCCTGGGGCGGCCGAGCAGGGATCGGATCTCCGGGGCCTCCACGGTCGCGCTCGCGATTTCGCGGGCGGCGATGCGGCGCGCGACTTTCCGCGCGACGCGTCCGAGCTCGCGCTCGAGCTGACGCACCCCCGACTCGCGCGTGTAGCTCGCGATGACCTCGAGCACCGCACCGTCGGTCAGCGTGAGCAGATCCGGGGACAGGCCGTTTTCCTCGAGCTGCCGCCGAACGAGATATTTCCGCGCGATCTCGAGCTTCTCCTGCTCCGTGTAGCCGGCGAAGTTGACCGTCTCCATCCGGTCGAGCAGCGGGCCCGGGATGTTCTGAATGAAGTTGGCCGTGGCGATGAACAGAACCTCAGAGAGGTCGAACGGCACGCCGAGGTAATGGTCGGTGAAGCTGTCGTTCTGGGCCGGGTCGAGCACTTCGAGCAGGGCCGACGCGGGATCTCCCTGGAACGACACGCCGAGCTTGTCGACCTCGTCGAGGAGGAAGACTGGGTTGCGGGCCCCGGCCTGTTTCATCCCCTGGAGAATCCGTCCGGGCATGGCACCGATGTAGGTGCGCCGGTGACCCCGGATGTCGGCCTCGTCGCGCGCGCCGCCCAAGGAGATGCGGACGTACTTGCGGCCCATGGCGCGGGCGATGGACTTTGTGATGGACGTCTTTCCAACTCCCGGGGGGCCGGCGAAGAGGAGGATGCGCCCCTTGGCGCGGACCGCGGCGTGGGGCTCGGCCTTGGCCGCAGCCTTTTCCGCTTCCGACTCGGGTTCGCCCTCCGCCTGCTCCCGCGCCTGCGTCAACTGACGCACCGCGAGAAACTCCAGGATCCGGTCCTTCACCTCGGCCAGCCCGTAGTGATCCTCCTCGAGGATGCGAGCCGCCTCGGCCACGTCGAGGTGCTCCTCCGTGCGCGCGTTCCACGGCAGCTCCGCGACCGTCTCGAGAAACGTGCGGATGACCTGCGACTCCATCGACTCGCGGCCGACCCGGGTCAGGCGGGTCCACTCGCGGTCCACCTCCTTGCGGGCTTCCTCGGGCAGGACCAGCGCATCGAGCTTCGCCTTCAGCTCCTTCAACGACTCTTCCTGCGCGCCTTCGCCCTCCCCGAGCTCCTTCTGAATCGCCCTCAGCTGCTCGCGCAGGTAGGCCTCGCGTTGGCGCCCGCCGAGCTCCTCCTTGACCTTCTCCTGGATGTCTTCCTGGGCCGAGAGCACGTCGATCTGGCGCTGCACGTGCACGAGCACGCGGCGCAGGCGGTCCTCGACCGAAAGCGTCTCGAGCAGCGCCTGCCGTTCGGTAAACGGGATGTCGATATACCCGGCCACGAGGTCCGCGAGTTTGCCGGGCTCGTCGACCTCCGACAGAATCTGCTCGACCGCCTCGTCGGGCAGGCCGAGCTTCCTGCCGAGCTCGCCCGAGCGCTCGCGCGCCTCCCTGTGGAGCGCGAGAAATGCCGCGTCCCGGTCGTCGACCGGAAGCATCTCCCGGGCCTCCTGAACGGAAGCCTCCAGATACCCCTTCTGCGGGGAAATTCGCAAAGCGATGCCGCGGGAGCGGCCCTCGAGCAGCAGGCGCACACTGCCGAGGCCTCGCTGGACGGAGCCGATCGTCGCGATCGTTCCAATCGTGTGGAGCATCTCGGGAGTGACATCTTCCGCGTCCTGGCGCTGCGCCACCGCGAAGACGCGCCGGTCCGGGGTCTTGAGAGCCGCCTCGATCGCGCGCAGCGTTCCCCGGCGGCCCGCCGAGATCGGCGTGCTCACGCCCGGCAGGAGTACCGCGTTGCGCATCGGGACGACCGGAAGATTCTGGGTCTCCGACATCGGGGGGAACACCTCTTTCTGGCGGGCGGACAATCGAGTCCCCCGCCCGCGCGGGAGCCGCTTCAAACTACGGAGTCTCGAAGGCGAAGGATTCGCGCCGCCCTGGAAGGCCTGCGGCGCGAGCCTCCTCAGTCTGCGAAAACGCCTCGGGCAAGGGCTGGATTCCCGTGACGGTCGGAGAACCGGAACCCGTTGGCTTCGTAGCAACGGGGGAGTTTCTGGAAGGAGGGCGGGATGCGGGGACTGTGGGGCCGGCTCGCGGCGGCGGCGTTGCTGGCGGGGCTTCTGCCCCTGCGGATTGCCCGTGCCGAGGAACCGGGAGCCCCCACCCGCGCGAGGATCCTGGCATTTCAGAAGGCAGCGGCCGAGGCGTACCGGCGAAAGGACTGGCCCGCGTTCCTCTTGAACTCCCGGGAGGCCCTGGCGCTCGCCCCCGGCAGCCCCCGGTTGACCTACAACCTGGCCTGCGCCGAGGCGCGAAACGGGAATGCGGCGCAGGCCGCGAAGCTGCTCGAAGGATTGCTCGATCGCAAGCTCGACATGGGCTCCGCGACGGACGAGGACTTCGCGGCCGTCCGTGGCTCACAGGCCTTCGCGGGAGTCGACCGCAAGCTCGCGCAGCTACGAGAGCCGGTCGGCACGAGCACCGTCGCCTTTCGCCTCCCCGAGAAGGACCTGCTGACCGAAGGCATCGCCTACGACCCGCAGTCGAAGGCCTTCTTCATCGGCAGCGTCCACCGCCGCAAGATCCTGCGGAGAGCGGCCGATGGCACCCTCTCCGACTTCGTCGGCGAAGGACAGGACGGATTGCAGGCCGTCCTGGCGCTTCGGGTGGATTCGCGTCGGCACCTTCTTTATGCCTGCTCGGCCGCGTTGCCGCAGATGACTGGATACGCGAGAGCCCTGGAAGGGCAGAGCGCCGTCCTCGCCTTTTCGCTCGGCACGGGCCGGCTCGCCCGACGGTGGGAGCTCCCGCGCGACGGAAAGCCGCACGCTGCGGGCGATCTGGCGATCGCGGAAGACGGCGCCGTGTACGTCAGCGACAGCCTGGGCTCGGCAATCTACCGGATCCGGCCCGGCGCCAAGGCGATCGAGACCTTCGTGCCGCCCGGCGTCTTCCGCTCGCCGCAGGGCCTCGGGTTCGGCCCCGGTGGCCGGCTCTACGCCGCCGACTGGGGCCAGGGCCTCTACCGCGTGGACGAAACGGGCGGGCGACGCCAGGTTTCGAGTCCTCCGGACGTCCCTCTCTACGGCATCGACGGGCTCGTCATGGACGGGCGCGCGATCTACGTGACCCAGAACGGGATCGAGCCGCACCGGGTGGCGAGGCTCGAGCTCGACGCGGGCGGAAACCGCGTCGTGTCGGGCGAGATCCTCGACATGAACGATCCCGAGTTCGCCGAGCCCACGCTCCTTGTCCGTGTCGGCGGCGCGCTCTATGTGATCGGCAAGAGCCAGTGGGCGCTCTTCGACGAGAAGACCGGGGCGTTCGATCCGGAAAAGCTTCAGGAGCCGCTCGTACTGGTGGTGCGGGTCGCTCCCTGATCAGGCGCGGAAGCGGATCGCCGCGATGGAGACGTCGTCCTCCGGAGCCCCGCCGCCGCGGAATTCCCGCACGTCGCTCGCGACACTTTCGACGAGCCCATCGGCCGAAAGGCCGATGACCCGCGGCAGGCCCGCGATCACGCGGGCCTCGCCGAACTCGTTGCCGTGCCCGTCGTGCGCCTCGGTCACCCCGTCGGAGCAGAGCACGAGCAGCTCGCCCGGCGCAAGACGACCACTCTCGATCTCCCAGGAGAGATTCGGCTTGATGCCCAGCGGGTAGGCGCCCTTTCCGATTCGCCCCGGTACGGAGCCGTCGCGGGCGATGCGCAGCACCGGAGGATGCCCGGCGACGCATCCCGTGAAGGCACCGTCGGCCGAGAGAAGCAGGTACACGCCGCCGAAAAATGCGCGCCGGGTTCCGGTGCGGCAGAGGATTCGGTTCATCGCCGCAAAGAGGGGGGCCGGCGCGGGGTCTACGTCGAGCTGCGTGCGAAAGGCCGCGTGCGCGACCGCCATGACCAGGCCGGCGGCCATCCCGTGCCCGGAGGCGTCTCCGAAGAGCACGGCGAGTTGGCCGCCCGGAAGGGCCACGAAGTCGTAGATGTCGCCGCCGACCATGTTGGCGATCTCGTTGTGGGCCGCTAGCTCGAACACCGGGGTCTCCGGAAGCTTTGTAGGAATCAGGCTCGCCTGGAGCTCGCGCGCGAGCTCCAGCTCGTCGCGGTAGTTGATCTTGTCGACGAGCTCCATCGCCAGCAGGGCGCCCATCAACAGGAGCGCGGCCCAGAGCAGGACGTTGTCGAAGTAGAGGCCGTACTGGGTCACGCGCCGGACTCCGCCGGCGACCCTCTCGGTTTCAAACTCCAGGGGAGCCTGCAGGGAGAAGACGATGCAGAGCAGGACGATCCCGAAGAGCACGCGTCGGGCCGGTGCCAGCCGCTTGGACAGGCCAAAAAGGATGGCGTTGGCATTTCGCAAGAGGCGCCTGGCGCGGCTGCCCGGCAGGGCGAGCTCTTCGCGGGACTCGGTCACGAGCTTTTCCCGAGCCTGCGGCCAATCGAAGGCGTAGAGCCCCGAGAGGTCCGCGCGTCCGACCGAGTGGAAGGTCGAGCGGACGAGCGCGATCCAGTCCTTTCCGCTGGGCATCGAAGAAGCCCGATTATTTCCGATCGCGTGCCGGGGGCGCGGCGCTGTGGTATATTGTTACCGTGGTAACAACAAACAGACGGGCTCGCGTCCGGCAGGCGGGGCCGGAGCCCCTCCGGGCGAAGCGGGTCGCGGTGGAGCGCGTGCAGACGGGCGTGCGGATGGAGAAGCGCCTGGTGAAGGTCCTCAAGGCGCTGGCGGAGCTGAAGGATCTGTCGCTCGGGGACTTGCTGGAAGGCATCGTGCTGCACGCCTTCGATGGCAAGGCCCCGTTTGCGCCGGAGACACTCCGGCAGATCGCGGAGTTGAAGCGCATTTACGGCCTCGACCTCGACTCGGGCGCGAGCCATCGGATGATCGAGGCAGAGCCGTGAGCCGGCGACTTCGCTTGCTCGGGACCTGCGCAGAAGATCGCGAACTGCTCCGCGGCTTCGAGAGTGCGAGCCTTCCGGAGGGCTCGTTCCGTCACCGAGACCACGTACGCGTCGGATGGCTCTACCTGCACGAGCTGCCGCCGGCGGCTGCGCTCGACCGATTCGCCGCGGGGCTCAAGCGGTACGCGGACGCGAAAGGAAAGCCCGGGCTCTACCACGAGACGATCACCTGGGCGTACCTGCTCCTGATCAAAGAGCGGATGGAGCGCGGCGCCGCACGAGAGACCTGGCCGGAGTTCGCCGCGCGCAATCCCGACCTGATGTCCTGGAAGCCCTCGATTCTGGAGACGTACTATCGGGGGGAGACTCTTCGATCCAACCTCGCGCGCAGAGTTTTCGTTCTGCCCGACAGGCTGGGCGCCTAGCCCGGCCGCGTCACGGGGCGAGAAGTCCCGGCAGGTCCGACACCGAATCGATGACCGCCTCGGGCCGCGGATGGGACCGGTCGAGGTCCGCCGCGAGAAACTTCCCGGTGCGCACGAGCACGCCGGACAGGCCCGCCGCCTGCGCCCCCCACACGTCCGATTCGAGATCGTCACCCACCATGACCGCCTCCGAGGCGGGGACGCCGAGCCCGGCCAGGGCCGACGCGAAGAAGGCCGCTGCCGGCTTCCCCGCAAGGATTGCCGCGCGGCCGCTCGCGTACTCGAGGGCGGCAGCGAATGGGCCCTGATCGAGCAGCAGCCCTTCGGCCCCGCGGTAGTACCGGTTGCGCGCCAGGGTCACCAGCTCCGCGCCCGCGAGCAGCAGCCGAAAGGCGTGGTTGAGGCGGGCGAACGTCGTTTCCTCCCCGAGATCGCCCAGCACGACCGCCTGGGGCCGCGTGTCGTCGGAACCGATCCCCTCGAAGTCTTCGAGCAGCGCCGGCCGTACCAGGAAATGGACCCGCGTCCAACCGCGCCCGAGCAGGAGGCCCCGCGCCGCACGGGGCGCCGTGAAGAGGCGTTCCGGCTCGGCCGGGAGATTCATCGCGGACAGCTCCGACAGCAGCACCCGGCGTGGGCGGCTCGTCGTGTTCGTCACGAAGCGGTAGGGGACGCCCCGGCGGTCGAGTTCGGCGAGCGTCCGGGCGGCTCCCGGCAAGGGCCGCCCCGTCTCGCAGAGCGTCCCCTCGAGGTCGAAGAGGACCGCCCGGGCGCCCGAGAGCCGCGGGCTCACGGGCCGGGTGCTGGCTCGACGAAGGGCGCCACGCGCGTCCGGATCTCCTCGGGCACCGGAACCGCCTCGAAGTTGCCTTGCCGCACGCAAACCAGCACGTACCGCCCGCTCGCAACGAGCGGCAGCGGTTCCTCGCGCCGGCGGACCTCGAAATCCAGGTGGACGGAGGTCCGGCCGATCCGGCTGAAGTAGGCCTCGACGACCAGCAGCTCGTCCAATTTGACCGGCAGGTGGAAGTCGCATTCGACCCGCACGCGGGGCAGCCAGATCCCCAGAACCTCGAAGAGGAACCGGTAATTCAGGCCGGCCGAGCGCAGCAGTTCCGCCTCGGCCAGGGCGAAGAAACGCAGGTAGGCCTGATAGTTGATGATGCCGGCGGCGTCGATGTCCTCCCACCGGACATATTCTTCGATGCGGTACCGTGCCACCGGGCTACAATAACCTCGTCCGACCGGAATTGATCGTTCGCCGCGCGCCCCGGATCAGGGCGCCCTCCCACTAGGAGACCGCGTGGAGAAGAAGAGTCTCGACTGGACCAACATCCTCTTTCTGTCGCTGACCCCGGTGATCGGGGTTCTGGGAACTGCGGTCTATGCCTTCATGCGGGGCGTTCGCTGGTGGGAGCCCGCCCTGCTCGTCGTGCTCTTCGGACTCGTGAGCTTTTCGGTCACAGCGGGCTATCACCGCTGTTTCGCGCACAAGGCCTACCGCTCGCACCCGCTGCTCGAGGCCTACTACCTCTTCTTCGGAGCGATGGCCCTCCAGAACTCGGCCTTGAAGTGGTCCTCGGACCACCGCAACCATCACCGCTACGTCGACCGGGACTGGGATCCGTACAGCATCCGGCGCGGAGGGCTCTCGGCGCACATCCTGTGGCTCTTCTATAAGGAGCCCGGGGCGCACTCCTACGAAAACGTTCCGGACCTCAAGGCCCGGCCTATGGTGATGTGGCAGCACCGCGCCTCTCACTGGATCGGGATCGCCGTGGGGCTGGGACTTCCGACCGCGATCGGCGCGGCATTCGGCCGTCCGCTCGGCGGGCTCCTCTGGGGAGGGTTCCTGCGCATCGCGCTCATCCACCACACGACTTTTCTCGTCAACTCGGTGGCGCACCTCTACGGTCGGCGGCCCTACGACGAGCAGAGCACCGCGCGTGACAACGGGCTGCTCGCCCTGATCACCAACGGCGAGGGGTACCACAACTTCCACCACAAGTTCCCGGCCGACTTTCGCAACGGCGTGCGCTGGTACCAGTGGGACCCGACGAAATGGCTCATCCTTCTGCTGCACCGGGTCGGTCTCGCGCGGCGGCTGCACAAGACGCCGCACGCCATTATCGAGAGAGCGCGGCTGCACTTGACGCGCGTTCGGGCGGACCGGCGGCTCGCGCGGATGCCCGAGGGCCTGGCGGAAACGGTGCGGACCCGGCTCGCGAAGGCGCAGCGGACCCTGGAGCGGGCGGTCGCGGTGTGGCGCGCGCTCGAGAGCAAGCGCCGGGGGGAGCCGAGAAAACGCAGGCGCGTCTACCGCGCCCTGGTGTCGCGAGCACGACGCGAGCGCCGCGCCGCCGTGCGGCTCCTCGCGAAGTTGCCCGAAGCGGCGTAGCACGTCGCTTCGGCTTGCTCGGGAGCTGGCGGCGGCCCTCCTCTGAGCCCAGGCTCAGGTGCCAGTCGCCGGGCCGCCGCCACCGGCGAACGACTCGGCCGGATGCGGCCTCGATCGTTCGCCTGCTCCCTGGCTGCGCCTACGCTCCCGCGGCGCAGGCCTCCTCCCTCGCTTCCGCTCGGGAGACTTCCTGCGCCGCGAACGGAAAGACCGATTGCCGAAGGAAGGGTTCCCAACGGCACTGGCCCAACGGTTCGCGACGCGACCAAGTTTCGCGAGCGAACGAGCGAAACGACTCGCGTCGCGGGAGCCGGAGCGATCGAGGGAATCAGGCCGGCGGTCGAGGCCGCATCCGGCCGAGCCGCCGGCCGGTGCGCCGTCAGGCGCAGATTCCCGAGTGAAGGCGACGGCTTACAGGCTCTTGATCCGAACGCCTCCGCCGCTCGTGCGCAGCTTCAGCGTCTCACCTCCCTTGCCGAGGCTGCCCTTGAGGGTGTGCCACGAGACCTCGCCCACGACCTTCACGGGAACCTCCGTTTTGACGGAGTTGCCTTCGGCGTCGATCTCGAAGCCGAGTTCGGGGTCGATTGCGACCTCGATGCCGCCGCCCGAGGTCTCGAGCGACCCGCCGCGCGCGTTGCCCTTCGCGAAGGAGGCCTCGATGCCTCCGCCGGAGGTTTCCGCCTGGACGCGGCCCCCGGCTTCGGTGATGTGGATCCCGCCTCCCGAGCTCGTCGCCGTGATGTCGCCGGTGACGCGGTCGAGCTCGATGGATCCGCCGCTGGTCTCGGCCGAGAGCGCTCCGTCGAGGTTCGAGCCCTCGATCCCGCCGCCCGAGGTCTGCACCCG
Organism: uncultured Acidobacteriota bacterium; assembly: GCA_963801275.1. GTDB lineage: Bacteria > Acidobacteriota > Thermoanaerobaculia > UBA5066 > Gp7-AA6 > DATBFU01. Next base: position 2,716,323 of record CAWDEF010000001.1, read on the forward strand.
CATGCGTCCCCGGACGTCGCGCAGGGTAATGGCGCCGCCGGAGGTGTCGGCGTCGAGGTCTCCCGACAGGTTTCGCACCGGGATGCCGCCGCCCGAGGTGTGCAGCTTCGTGCGGGCGCCGATGTTCTCGATCACGATTCTGCCGCCGGAGGTGTCGATGTCGAGCGCTGTCTGCCGGGGAACCTCGATCTCATACCGCACGCGCCCGGTGTTGCCCATCCAGTCCGAAGAGCGGCGCTTGCGTCTGGCCACCACGTGGACCGCTCCGGAGACCTCCTCGAAGCGGAATTCGAGCAGCTTTTCGAGGTCCTTGCGGCTGGTGACGACCATCCGGACATCCGGGGATGCCTTTCCGGACACCGTGACGCGACCGAGATCCGTTTCGAGTCGGAAGCTGCCGCCGGGCTCGAGCTTCAGGACCTTCTCCATTCGGGAGTCGGCGGCGAGCGCCGCCGGCAGCAGCGCCGCCAGAGCGGCGAGGACGAGCGCACGGGACAGTCAGACGTTCATGCGATTTCCCCCGCCTCCCGGATCGGCCGAGAGGTCTTCTGCAGAAGAGAAACGTCCGGGACAGGGAAAGGTTCCGGAGCCGGCGGGCCCGCGGGGGGGCGCTGTCTCCCTCAGGCGGCCACGGACGCCGGCCGGCAATCCTCGCAAGGGTGGTACCCGGCCGCAAGCGCCTCCTCGGCCGAGGCAAACGGCACCTTGTTGGTCAGGACGAGCGTCGCGATTCCGCCGCACGTCGGGTAGCAGAAGTGTTTCTGCGTCGCGTTGCCGAGGACGCGCACACCCGAGGAAGCCAGTCGCTCGAGAAGGTCGGGCTGCGCCCCTTCGACCTCGAGCAACCGCCTCTTGGCGCGGCTTCCGCCGAGCGAGTAGCGGCCGATGTGTCCGTCGCTCTTGACGACGCGGTGGCAGGGGATCAGCAGCGGCACCGGATTCTTGGCCAGGGCCGACCCGGTCGCCCGAACCGCGTCGGGATGCCCGATCTCGCGGGCCACCCAGCTGTAGGGACGCACCTCACCCGAGGGGATCTCGAGGGCCTTGGACAAGACCGCGCGCTCGAACTCGGAAAGCCCCCGCAGGTCGAAGCGGAGGTTGCGGCGGCCCTCGCCCTTCAGGTGGCGCACGAGCGTCCGCACATCGGCCGGCGGAACGGACTTTTCGACCGCGATCGGACGGGCGAAGCGCTCGCGGAACCGCCGCTCGAAGGCGGCCGCGGAGCCCGCCCGAGAGACCATCGAGATGCCCACGTTGCTGTGAGCCACGTACACCGGGCCGAGCGGCGAGTCGAGCCTCCAGTACCGGTCCGTCAGGCCGACGCGCGCGAGCACGGCAGGAAGCAGGCTTCGCGGCGCCCTTTGCCGGCCGAGGCGGGCGAGGCTCCGCTCCAGCGAGCGGTCCGTCGATTTCTTCGCGGAAGTGGTCATGATGTCGCTCCTGCGCGCCGGGACTCGGACAGGGCCGCTCGCAGCGCGTTGATGGCCCGATGGACGTTCGATTTGGTCGTTCCCAGAGGCTGCTTCAAGATGGCCGAGACTTCTTCGAGCTTGAGTCCCTCGACGTACCGGAGGATCAGCGGCGCCCGCAGACGCACCGGCAGGCGCGCGACGAGCGACGCAATGTCGGCCCGCCGCCGCTTGACCTCGAACCTCGCGTCGGGTCGGTCTTCGGGGTGCCCGTGGATCCGGTCGCGCGCCGGCGAGCCGCTGCCGTTCTCTTCGTCGAGCGAGATGGTCGGGCGGTGTTTCCGGCGCAGGCGATTGCGCGCGACGTTCAAGGTCACCTGATAGAGCCAGGCCTTCAGGGCCATCGCGCGCACGCGCTCGCCCGGATAGGTCTTCAGGGCGCGGTACGCGCGCACGAAGGCGTCCTGCGCGACCTCCTCCGCGTCCTCGCGGCTCCCGGTCAGTCGCAGGGCGAAGGTGAAGAGCCGGTCCTGAAAGTGGCGGACCAGGCGCTCGAACGACCCGTCGAGGTCTTGGGCCAGGGCCGCGGCCAGAGACGTCTCGGCGGAAGGCGGGCTGTCCATGATCTTCTCCGCACTGCCTATCACCAATCGGAGGTCCGCGGGACCGCGCCGGGGAGCGGGCATCGCCGTCGAAACGGTCGGAGAGTGTGTCGTACACATGCCGGTCTTGCCTCTGGAGATGAAACACGCCGGACGCGGAGAAGGTTGCCGGGGCAAAGCCCGAGAGGGCCTCAGGGAAGGGCAAAGGCCTGTCCGAGTGGGAGTTACTTGAGGGTCAGGATGATCGTTTCGTGCTCGTCCTTCAGCTCCACCCGGTCGCGTTCGATGCGGAGGACCGTGTATCCCTCGACGTAGCCGCCCGGCGCGACGACCCTGCCGTTGATGAGGGCGGTTGGGCTCGCCTCGGAGTAGACGATGCCCTCGAGCTGCAGTCGGCCGCTCGGAAGGTTGGCGGTTCCGGTGTAGGTCCGAGGGCGCGGTGTGGGTTCGGCGGGCGGCTTCTGCGGGCGAGGAAGTTCTCCCCCCGCCAGGCGGGGGCTCGAGGACGCGGTGGACACCTCGACCGGCGGCAGGATGAGCGGCGTCTGCGGCGCATCGCGCCGCGCAGGTGCGGCCTCGCGGGGCGGTTGCGCCGCCTGAGGCTCCACGCCGGCCTCGGCGGGGGGAACATTGTCCGGGGTGGCGGTGATCCGCGCGGCGGACGAATCGACCGCGCGCGGAGTCGGCGCGGCGACGCTTGCGGCGGCCTCCGATCTCGACGCAACGGGGGCGCGGGTTGGCGTCTCGGTCGGCGTCGCCGTCGCCGCTACGGCCTTCCGGACGGAGGTCGCCGGCGCGCCGGCAGCGGCCATCGGCTCACGTTCGCCGCCGCGGCGCAGGATGAAGATCGCGCCCGACACGACGGCCGCGGCCACGAGCGACGCGATCGCCAGACGCCGCGCCCTCCGGCGCCGGAAGCGCCCGGGGTCGGGCAGAGGCATGGGCACACGCAGGCCACGTCCGCCCTGGGCGGCGCCCGTGGCCTGCGCCGCCTGCGCGCGCCGCAGTGCCTCGTCGATCAGGCTCACGCCGCTTTCCCTTCGAGCTCGCGGATCGCCTGCCGGATCGAGCGTCCCGTCATCTGGTCCGTTCCGTTGACGAATCCGTAGAGCAGCGCCTTGTCGCAGACGGCATTGATCAGCCGGGGCACGCCGCGCGAGTAGCGGTGAATCGTCCGGATCGCCCAGGGCGTGAATGTAGGCCGCCCGTTGCCACCGGCCACGCGCAACCGGTGGTCGATGTAGCGCTCGGTCTCGGCGCGGGAGAGGGGCGTCAGGTGATACCGCACGGTGATGCGCTGGCGCAGCTGGCGCAGGCCCTGCGAGTTCAACTTCTCGCGCAGCTCCGGCTGGCCCACGAGCACGATCTGGAGGAGCTTGCGCTGCTCGGTCTCCAGGTTCGAGAGCAGACGCACCTGCTCGAGAAGCTCCGCGTCCAGATCCTGGGCCTCGTCGATCAAGAGAACCACGTCGTGGCCCGCGGCCGCCTCCTCGAGCAGGAAGTGGTTCAGGGTTTCGAGGGCCGAGACGCGGTCGAGCCGTCGCGCCTCGAGGCCGAGCTCGGTCAGGATCGCGCGCAGGAGCTGGGCGCTGGTCAACGAAGGGTTCAGGATCAAGGCGGTGCGATAGCCTTCGTGGAGTTGCTTCAGGATGGCGCGGCAAACGGTGGTCTTCCCTGCGCCGACCTCCCCGGTCAGCTGGATGAAGCCTTTGCGCTCCTGGATCCCGAAGAGGATGTGGTTGAAGGCCTCGCGGTGGCGGTCCGAGAAGAAGAGGAAACGGGGATCGGGAGTCAGGTTGAAGGGGGCCTCGCGGAATCCGTAGAACTGCTCGTACACCGGGCGGTCACTTTGACACAAGACAGGACGTCCGCGCGACTGCCCGGGGAGCGCGCCGGCGATCCCCGGCGGCCGCGGAAGGCGGACGGAGCGCTCGAGTCTCTGTCAGCTGCGAAGGCGGAGGAGGGCAGCCACTCTCGCATGGTCGGACGACCGCTCCACGCGAGACCGTTGAAGACCCGTTCGAAGAACGGATCGATTCCTGTGTGCACGGCGGCGCTTCCGACGCGGGCAACGAGCTCGGTCAGAAGCCCCACAGTGCGAGCTCGTCGAGCAGTGTCGCAAGCTGCGGGTGCGCGGCGAGCTCCCGGTAGAGCCAGCCGTGGCGGTCCCTGGCCTCCGTCAGGTGCTCGCGAAGGCGTTCGGGATCCTTCCGGGCGGCCGCGTCCCGCATTTGACGCAGGAGGCCGTGGCCGTCTTCGTCGAGCCGCTTCCCATGCCGCCCGAGGAATGAGTCGAAGGCCTCACGGACGCGGGATTCGTGCGCCTCGTCCCGGCCGGTGTCGTCTTTCGTGGTCATCGTTCTGCCCTCTTTTCAAGCGGTCACCAGCCTGAGCCTTCCGTCGATCGCTGCGGCGATCCTGCCGGCGTGGTGACGGCTGTTTTCGATGAAGATCTTCCCGACCTCCGTTCCGCCGAGGATCGCTCCGGCCAGATAGAGGTTGGGGACATTGGACTCGAGCGTCTCGGGATCGTGCGCAGGAACGCGGGCCGGTCCCTCCAGCCGGATGCCGCACCGCGTCAAGAGGGCGAAGTCGGGCTCGTAGCCGATCATCGGGAACACCGCGTCGGCCGCGACCGCGCGGCGCCCGGAGGCGTCCTCGACGAGGACGGAATCGGGTGTGATCTCGACCACCCGTACCTGGAACTGGGCCTGGATCGCTCCGGCGCGGATGCGATTCTCCAGGTCCGGCCGAATCCAGTACTTGACCCGCTCGTGCAGCGCCGCGCCGCGGGCGAGCAGCGTCACCCTCGCTCCGTGGCGGTAGAGGTCGAGCGCCGCCTCGCAGGCCGAGTTCCTCGCACCGATGACGGCCACCCGGCGACCGTGGAAGGGGTATCCCGATGTGTAACGGCGGTGAACGTGGGGCTGGTCGTCCCCCGGCACCCCCAGCCGGCGGGGGTTGTGAAAGAAGCCCGTCGCAAGGACTCCGGCCGGCGCGTGAAAGCGGGCCCGCCGGCCGCGCGTCGAGGCTTCGATCTGGAGGCCTCCGCCGGGAGCCGCCGCCACGGAGAGAATCTCCGTCTGCGGAACCACCTCGACCCCGAAGCGCTCGGCCACGCCCCGATAGTAGGCGAGCGTCTCGAGTCGGGTGGGATGCGCCTCCGGCGTGGGGAACGGCACGCCCGCGATGTCCAAGAGGTCGCGCGTGGAAAACCAACGCATCTCTTCGGGGAAGTGGTAGATCGAATCGAGCAGGAAGCCGCGGTCGTAGCAGACGGCCCGAATCCCGCGGCGCACGAGCTCGACCGCGCACGCGATGCCCGTCGGTCCCGCGCCGACGATCGAGACCGGAGCAAGCTCGCCAGCCACGGCGGGATTCTAGCCCGCATCATGCAGGATCGACTCCGGGCGCCGCTTACCTGTCTCCCGCGGCTATGGCGTCATCCTCGTCCATGCGTTTCCGCATCGCCGTCGGCGCGCTTCCTTGTCTCGGCGAAAGCTCTCTGTCGTGGACGAAACGTGCCCGCAGGCCCACGTCGCATTCCGGGAGAAGCTCGCGGTGGCGCGCCCGACGGCCGTGTTTCGCCCGTGTCACGAAAAATCCGGGCTCGTCCGCTAGGGCTGCGACAGCGCCGGAGACAATGCCGTCGCGGTCGCGTGCAGCTCTTCGATCGGCCGCGTGACCCCGCCCCGCACGACGAGCTTCACCTTGCGGAGATTCGCGACGTCCGCCGCGGGATCCGCCGCGACGACGAGCAGGTCCGCGGTCTTTCCCTTCTCGACGGTGCCGGTCTCTCCTTCCACGCCCATGGCGCGCGCGCCGCCCCGTGTCGAGGCGACGAGAACTTGCATCGGCGTCAGCCCCGCGGCCTGCATCGCCTCCATCTCGACGTAGACGGACGGTCCGTGCAGCGTGAGGGGATTGCCGGCGTCGGTCCCCATCGCAACGGGAATTCCCGCCTCCGCGACGCGTTTCAAGTTCGCCGCTCCGAACCGCTCGACGTCCTCGACGCGCTTGGCGAGCCCGGCGATCCTCTCGGGCGGCGGCGGCGGAATCGTTGCGGTTTCGGCGACCTTCGCGAGCGTGGCCGGATCGACGCAGCCATTGGGATCGTCCACAGGCGGCGCGGACTTCGAGGCCGCGGCCCGGCTCATCCTCAAGTAGCCGCCGAAGACGGTCAGCGTCGGACAGTACACCGTACCGTTCTTACGAGCGAGATCGAGGAACTCCTCGTCCACCGGCCGATCCCCGACGCCATGGACGAGAACCTTCGCTCCCGCCCGAAGCGCGACTTTTGCCTCGGCGAGGCCCGTCGCGTGCACGATCAGCGGCAGGCCGGCTTCCCGCGCCGCCTCTCCCGCGGCCAGCACTGAAGGCGCCGAGTCCTCGACCGTTCGCTCCGGAGTGACGATGTACCAGACCTTCACGGCGTCGGTCCCCTCCGCCGCGAGGTACCGAACGCCCGCGCGCGCCGCATCCGGGTCCCTCAGGTGGATGAATTGTCGTTCGGCCGGAAGGTTCAGCCAGAAGTCGAGGGTCGAGAGCAGGGGCCCCGCCGCGGCTACGCGGGGAGCGCGGGCGTCGGTTCGCTCGCGTTTGCTCATGGCGAGAGTCCAGGGGTAGCCGCCGACGTCGAAGACCGAGGTGATCCCCGAGCAGAGCTGCGAGCGGAAGAACCGCTCGGGATTCGCCTCGAGATCGGCTTCGACTTTCTCGTAGGGATAGCGATCGCGGACGTCGATCGAGTCCGGGCGCCCGTCGGCCCAGCCCGTTTGGGAGAAGTGCACGTGCGCGTCGATGAGACCGGGAGTGATCCACATCCCGGTGACGTCGGTCACCGCCACATCGCTCGGGATCCGGCAATCGGCGCCAGCGCACTCGATCCTGCCGTCCCGCATCAGGACGACGGCGTTCGCGACGGGGGGAGCCCCGGTGCCGTCGAGCAATGTTCCGCCCTTGAAGGCGCGCGGGGGAGGCGGTGTCCCCGCGGGAGCCGGGAAGGCGCTCGTCACGGCGATCTTCCACTCGGGGCCGATCCTCAGGAAGAGCCGTTCCGAGATCCCGGAGTCCTCCTGCGCGCCGTAGCGCACGCGGTACCGGTACGTCCCGTAGACGACGCCGGCGCGCAGGGGCACCAGCCGCAGGTCGCTCGCCTCGAAGCTGTCGGGCCAGCGGTCCCCGGCTTCGGCCGCGAGCGCATCGAATCCCAGCGACGGGCCCGCCGGCCCGGTGCGCGCGAGAACCGGCGCGTCGAGATAGCAGGAGAGGTAGGCCGCGCGGTCGCGGCTTCGGATCGCCGCGAGATTCTTCTCGAAAAGCGTGCGCGCGGCGGCCGCGTCCGCCGTCTCGGCCGGCGGGGGAGGCTCCGGCGCGGCCGCGAGACCGAGAAACGCGACGGCGAGCGCGGCGGCGAAGGCGCGCAGACTTGGGCTCAAGGCTGCCGAGTATAGGTCTCCACCCGTGCGTTCCCGGACTGGGACGGCATTTGTCCTGGTGCTCGCGGATCCTCCAGTGAGGGAGGAACGGCCATGTGGCATCGGCTCGACGGCATCCTTCGGGCACAAGCGAGAACGGCGGGGCCGGCCTGCGATGCCTGCGGGGCTCCGCTCGGGCGGGATCCGATCCTCTCGGTCGAGCGGTCGCCAGGAGTCGGACGCCTGCGCGTCTGTTCTCCGGAGTGCCTCCCCGCGGTCTGGAAAAAATTGGAACCCGGCCGACGAAAATTGTCAGAAGGGCGATTTCAGCCGCTTCGAACCAGTGTCACCGGGGGCCGAAGCTCGGTGTTCGACGAGTCGGAGTAACTTAAGAATCAATAGCTTAGAAAGTCACCGGGCTGCTGGCGTCCGATTTGCTCTCTCCTTGGGGCATGAAGATCGACGTTCGAAACGAGCAGCAAACCGACCGGGAGTCCCCGGCGGGAGGCGCCTTCGAACCGGCGGAGGTCCTTGAAGGCAGCGACGAGTTCCTGGAAGCCATCCAGATGCGCCTGAACGAGATCATCCGGAAGCCCAACGGCCGGTTCGTCATCTCCTACGTCTCCGGAAAGCCCGGCGCCAAGGTCCCTCCGACGGTCCAGTAGTCCCCGGGGTCAACCCTCCTCCGGCAGCCACGATTCCTCGCCTGTCTCGATGAAGAAGAGGCCTGCCTGCGTCGGCCGCCCCGTCAGACGTTCCCAGTAGCGGCGATAGTGGTGGATCTGGGGCGCATACCACCGTGTCAACGCGGAAAGGTTCCCGGCGACGTGGTCGGACTTGTAATCGATCAGCCTCCAGCCGTCCGGCTCTTCGAACGCCAGGTCGATGGCCCCCGTCAGGAGCGTTTTGGACGGTGCGTCGGGCATGCCGAGCTCTGTGCTCGGGACCATCAGCGCGAAGGGGACCTCGACGAGCCGGTTCCGGGCGTCGAGAGCCCGGCGCCACAGGGGTGAGGCGCGGACGGCTTCCACGAGGGCCACGGCTTCTTCCAGGTCCCCGGCCGCACGGCCTTCCTCGGCAAAGAGGTTCGCGGCGTAGGCCCGCAGATCGAGGGCGGGATCCCGCATGAGCGCCTCGAGCAGGCCGTGGAGGATGCGACCCCACTCCATCCCGCGGCCGGTGTCTTCCCTGGCGGGGGCGACGGCGCCCCCGCCGTGCGCGAGAGCCGTCACGGTGGCGGCTGCATAGGTGGGCGCCCCGCTGTGCGCCTGGCGGCTGGCGCGCCGCTGCCGAAAGCGCTCGAGGTCCGCGCTCGGATCCGCCGCGACGGGGGGCGGCGGAGCCTCGGCAATGGCGTGCTCCGGGAGATCTTCCCGGAGGGCCGGGTCGAGCGGCGCCCAGATGCCGCGAATCCTTCCGTCGGCCTGCTGTTTCACGCTCACGACGAGCCTCCGCTCCGCGCGCGTCGCCGCGACGTAGAGCATGCGAATCTTTTCTGCGTCCTCGAAGCGCTTCTCGGCGGCGGCCATCTCCTCCCAGTTCGGCGGGCGCGCGATCTCCTCGTCGCCGAAGTCTCCCTGCCGCTTCGACCCCCGGACGATGCGGAAATGCCCGACGGGCGGATCGACGCTCCGGTCGATCCAGTGATCCCGTCCCCGGTCCGAATCGCTCGCGGGCTCGGCCAGGAAGACGACGGGCGCCTCGAGCCCCTTGGCGCCGTGCACGGTCATCAGACGCGTCGCGTCGGCGCGACCGGGGTTGACACTCATCTGTTCGATCAGCGCCTCCTCGCGCAGCCGGCCGAGCTCGGAGACGACGGAGGCGAAGTCCAGGCCCTCACCGGAGAGCTTGCGCGCGGCCGCGAAGGCCTTGAGGAGATTCCCTGCACGGCTGTCCCCGAGCTCCCGCGAGGCGGCCAGAGCCGTCCACCCGATCCCTCCCGAGAACGTCGCGATCGCCGCGCCGGGGGGGAGCCGTCGGGAGAGCTCCTCGCCTTCGCGCAGCTTTTCGAAGGCCCGGCGGATGCGGACATCGGCCTCTTCCGGTGGCTCCGTTCGGAAGGAGAACCGCCCGCCGGCGCGGACGAAGCGATAGAGCGCTGTGTCGTCGATTCCGAAGACAGGGCCGCGAAGGGCCGCCACGAGAGGGACGGGGTCGTCGGGATCGGCAACGGCCTCGAGCAAGGTGAGCAGCTCGCCGAGCTCCTGGGATTCTCCGAAGGCGCCGCCGCCGGTGATCTCACAGGGGACGCCGCGACTCTCGAGCGCGCGGGCATAGGAGCTCATGTGACGGCGCTGGCGGAAGAGGATGAGAAAGTCGCCCGGAGCATGCCGTCCGCTCGCGATCTCCGCGGCGATCGTCTCGGCGATGCGGCGCGAGTCGTTGGCGACCACGGGCCGGGCGGCGCTGCCACGGGCCGGCGAAGCGAGCCGGAAGGCGGGCGGAGACGACGGGGCTTCGGGGTCGGCGGGCGAGAGGGCGACATACGCGGCCTGCTCGCGGCTCGGCTTTCCGGGAAAGAGGCGGGTGAAGGCGCCGTTGATCCAGCCGCAGAAAGCCGGCGTCGACCGGAAGTTCGTCGAGAGCTCCACGATTCGCCCGCTGCCGGCGATCCTCCGGCGCACGGACTCGTACGTCTCGATGTCCGCCCGGCGGAAGCGGTAGATCGATTGCTTCGGATCGCCGACGACGAAGAGCGTCCCCGGCAGCGGCGTGAGCTTTCGCCAGTCGCGTTCGTCGGTCTCCGCTCCGGTCAGCAGAAAGAGGATCTCGGCCTGGATCGGATCGGTGTCCTGGAACTCGTCGACGAGAATCGGCGTGAAGCGCTGGCAGAGAGCGCGGCGAACGTCCGGATGGTCGCGCAGCAGGTCGCGCGCGCAGAGCAGGAGATCCTGGAAGTTCAGCTTCCCTTCGCGCCGCCGCCATCGTCGATACTCCTCGCGCGCGGCGCGAAGCGCTCGCAGGGCAGCCGGGTGGACGTGCTCGGCCCAGCGGGCGAGCGCCGGCTTGATCGTCTGCTCACGCAGCCTCTTGGCCTCCCGCGTGCCTCCGCCCTCGGCAAAGGCCCGCCGGCGCAGCACCCTGAGGACGCGCACGAAGTCGGGGGCGCGGGTGACGTCCAGCAGTTCCCAGAGGCGCCGCGCGCTTCGGACCGCCTCCTGATAGCCGTTCCAACCGCCGGGCGGCGCCTCCGCCGGGATCGTCACGGCCGCGCGCTCGAGGAAGTCCCCCACCTCGCGGCGGACGGCGGAGAAATCGGGCTCAACGGTCACGGACCCGGCCGCGATCTCGACGTCCTGATTCTCGCAGACCCTCGCGAAGGCATCCTCGAGGTCCGAAAGCGACACGCCGAGCCCGAGCAATTCGGCGAGCCGCTCGTCGTCGCGCAGGTAGAGCTCCGCGACGAATCGTTCCCATGCCGCGGCTCGGGCGACACCGTCCTCCGGCTCGTCCAGCTCGACGAAGCCCGGATCGACGCCTGCCTCCACGGGCCTCTCGCGCAGCAGGCGCGCGGCGAAGGCGTGAATCGTCCCGAGGAAGCAGGAATCGAGGCCTGCGAGCGCCGTTGCGACGCGCTCCCTCCGCACGGGATCCCTTTCGGTCGAGAACGCCGTTTCGAGCGCGTTCTGAAACCGCTGCCGAAGCTGGGTCGCGGCCTTGATTGTGAATGTGACCGCCGAGAGGCGGTCGGACGTCGCACGGCCGGTCGCGATCAGGGCGACCATGCGGTCGACGAGCTTGGTGGTCTTCCCGGTCCCGGCAGCCGCCTCGACGAGCATCGTCGTGCCGAGGTCGTTCTGGATCGCGGCACGCGCCGCGTCGTCGGGCAGGGCGCGCTCACTGCGCTTCGGCATGGATCTCCCGAAAGGCGACGAGCACGGGCTCCTTCGCGCTGGCAAGCTTCGCCTCGGCGAGCGCCGCGGCCGCGCGCGCGCCGCCGCAGATCGGCTCGAAGTCGCAGTACCGGCAATCGCGCTCCGACACGGCATGGGGAAACATTCCCGCCGAGAGCAGGTCGAAGAGTCGGCCGAGGACCTCGCCCGCCGAACGCGGATCGGGAGGGGACGAGATCCGCTGTCCCTCGCCCTTGCGGCCCGGGAAGAAGTAGCCCGAGCGCGAGACCCTGCCGGGAGTGCCGGCGCGGGCAAGAAGCGCCTCGAAGGCCTGGGCGTACAGGACCGGTTGGAGCTGTCGGCCGCCCCGCACGCCGGCGCCCTCGCGGATCCCGCGCAGCGCGCCGGTCTTGTAGTCCCAGACGTGGTAGGTCCCGTCGGGCGCCTGGTCGACCCGGTCGATCGAGCCGCGCAGCAGAAACGGTCGGCCGCCCGGCAGGCGGACCTCGACGGGTTCCGCGCTCGCCACGGAGGCGCGGGAGGCGGCGGCTTCCCGGGGCCGGCCGAAGGGCACCTCGAAGTAGCGCGGGATTGCCGTCCGGCAGTGCGCCTCTTCGAGCCGCAGCAGCGTCCGGCAGGCGAAGAGGATCGACTCGCGCTGCTCGTTGAAAGCCACGCGGCTGCGTGGAGGAATGCGCTCGCTCCACTCCGCAATCCGATCCGCCGCGATCGACTCGAGCGCTTCGCGATGCCGCGAAACCTCGGGGAGCTCACCGGCCTCCGTGATCCGCTCGAAGAAGGTCCGAAAAGTCTCGTGGAGCAGCGTCCCCTCGTCCAAGGGCGAGAGCCAGCGGGTGGGATCCCGCTCGAGGTCGTCGGGGGGAGCAACCCCGAGGGCGTATTTCAGGAAATAGGCGAACGGGCACTTGGCGAGAGCCTCGAGACGCGAGGCGGAGAACGGCTCGCCCTCCTTCCCGCGGGGATCGAGCTCCGGGGCGCCGCCGCGGATCCAGCCGTCCCACTCGGTGAACGCCTCGCTCGCCCGCGCCTCCTCCGCGCGTCGGCCATCTTCGAGCCACGGAAACCGGGCGCGCAGGGGCGATTGCCCGGCGCCTCCCGCCGCGGGCCCCGCGCGGGAGAGCCACCATTCGGTTTCGTCGAGCGCGTGGTCTTCGCCTCCGACGAACCCGGCCGCCTTCGGCAGCGCGCCGGCGAGCGCCTCGTAGTCGGCGTCCGGCTGCCCCGACTGCTCCCGGAAGAGCTCCAGAAGAAAGGGAGAGGGAGCGGGTTCGCCCGACTGCGAGAGGTTGCGTAGGTCGAAACTCGAGTAGCTGGCCGTCAGCGTGCCGGGAAGGCGCGCGAGCAGCGCGTGCAGCGCCGCAGCCTGTTCCCGGGGCTTTTCGCGCCCGAGGGGAAGGACCGCCTCGGAAAGCTCCGCGTTGATGCGGCGCCGTTCGTCGTCGAGCAGGACCGGATCTTCGATGTCGCGCCCCGGGTGGCGCGCGGCATCGAGACCGACCAGGAACGTGTATAGCCGCCCCGCATAACCGCCGCGTCGATAGTCGGCGACGTGGACGCGCCCCGGGCGGGGGCGGTCAGGGTCGGCCGAGAGTGTGGCGACGGCCTCGCGCAAGCGTTCCACGGCCTGCGTGGAGGTCAGCGGGAGCGGCGTCAACTCTTCGAATTCCCGGAAGAGCGCATCGAGTGCGGTCCGAGCCGCGCCGTCGAGCCCGTCGGCGATAGCCGAAAATTCGTTGACGAACCGCCGGGTCCCCGCCGCGAGGGCGCGGAGGTCGCCGGGCCCCTCTCCCCACCGGGGCGCGAGTTCGAGTGCGTGCCACAGGAAGTCCCGCGCCCTCCGCGCCTCTGCCGCCTTGCGCCGTCGGCTCGCAGCACGCCTCGTGCGCTCGCCTTCCCCCAGCTCGTCTTCGTCGCGTCGCGGCGCATCGGGCTTCTCGAGCCCCTCGACGAGGCGATCGAGGCAGCGCCGGTGCCGCTCGCGCCCCCAGCCGATGCCCGCGGCGCGCAGGGCTCGCGCGGCGGCCCGTGCCCCCGGAGCCCCCTCGTCCCCCGGAAGCTTCTCGAGCGTCAGGGCGCCGGAAGCGAGCGCCTGGCGCAGGACCTCGGCGGCGAAGTCCTGTCCGATCCAGTCGAGAAACGCGAGCGCCGCCCGCCCCGGCCGCGAGTATCCGACGGGGATGCCTCCCGCGAAAGTGCTCGGAATCCCGTGCTCCCGCGAGAGCTCCCAGATCAGCGCCGGGTAGACGCCGGCGTCGGTGTAGAGGATCTCGACCTCGTCGAATGCGATGGCGTCCGAGAGGATCCGGCGAAAGACTTCCCGGATCTCGTTCTCTTCGCCGGTGGCTCGGAACAGACGCGCCCGGCCGGCAGCCCGCCTCCAGCCGGCGCCAGGCTCCGGGGTGAGAGTCTGAAGGCTGGCGCCGGCCAGTTTCTCGACGAAGCGGTGCTCGAGACGCGAGAGCTCCGCGGCGCCGGCGAGCAGGTAGATCGCCGGCTGGGGCTGGACGCCCCCTTCCTCCAGCGCGGACGCCGCGCGACGCAGGACCTCGATTCCGTCGGCGTACCGTCCCGTCTCGAGCGCGGCCGCGTAGCGGCGGAAGACCTCGCGCAACTCCCTCGGCTTTCGTCGATCCGAGAACGCGGTTACGGGAATCCGGTCCGCCGAGAGCCCCGCGCCGCGCAGCTCGTCGAGAGTCGCCTGAAGCGCCCGGTGCAGCCCGGGCCGTCCGGCAAGAGCGCCGAAGTAGGACTCGGCCGGCAGCGCCTCGGCGCAGGCTTGCTCGATGAGGGCGAGAGCCTGGGCGCGCGAAAGCACCCGGAGACCCTCCCGTACGAGCTCCGGACCGACAAGCTCGTGGGCGAGCGTGCGCGCCGTCTCGACGCGAAGGTTCACGGAGGGCGTTCCGCCGCGGGCCAGGCGTTCGACCAGCTGATGGCCGATCGAGAGGCTCGGCGCGATCAGCACCTTTTCCTCGAGCGGGCGTTCGACGCAGACGCGCGTGAGGTCTTCGATCAGTCGGGATGCTGCAGGAGGCTCCGTGTCGAAGGGCAGAAAAGGCTGAAAGGCCACAGGGGGACTCATTTTGATCGTGTCGGCCCCATTTCCAAAGGGGCCGGCGCCGCGCGCAGTGTCCCTCGCCCGCCCGGACAATCCGCGTCCGGGCTCACAGCGAGGCGCGGGGAGCGATCTCGCCGGCCAGGGCGAGCGCGGCGGGGGAGAGCTCCCGTCCGCGCTTGGTCACGATGCCGTAGGTGTCCCTGCGAAAGAGACGTCGCGTGGAGCGCATGGCCAGCCGGCGGTCGTTCTGCTCGAGGCAGAAATCCGGAACGACCCCGATGCCGAGTCCGAGGCCCGCGTACCGCTTGATCGTCTCCCAGCCTCCGGCCTCGAGCGCGACCTTGAGGGGCAGACCCCGCTCGGCGAAGGCTCCCTCGATGAGCTTCCGGGTCGTCGAGCCGGGCCACGGCAGGAGGAACGGGTGCCGGGAGAGCGCGTCGAACGTGAGGGTCTTGACGCGATGGATGGGATGATTGCGCGGGGCGATCAAGAGGCGGTCCGCCGAACGGAAGGGCGTGTAGGTCATTTCCGGCGGAGGCTCCGGCAGCGACCGGATCGCAAAGTCGATTTCTCCCTGGCGCAGCATCGCCAACGAGTCTTCGGCGGATTGGTGCCGGACGAAAACCTCGGCGCCCGGATGACGTTTGAGGAACGAGCGGATCGGCCCCGGCAACAGGTAGAGGAGGGCGGCTTCCGCAGCGCCGATTTGAACCGGGCCGCGCACGACGCCGTCGCCGGATTCCTGGAGCCGGCTCCTTGCCCGATCCCACTGCTCGATCAGGGGCCCGACCGACTCCAGGAACAGCCGGCCGGGTCCCGTCAGCCGCACGCCGTGGCCCACACGCTCGAAGAGGCGGGCGCCGATCTCGCGCTCGAGTTTCTGCACCGCCATCGTGACGGTGGGCTGCGTGCGGAACAGGCGCCTGGCGGCAGCGCTCAGGCTGCCCTCGCGAGCCACGGCGAGAAAAACGCGGGCCTGCTGGATCTCCATTGGTCCCTATCAATGTTACTTATATCAGAAATAGGAACTATTGATTTGACGCGGGTGCCCATCTTGTCCCCATACTTGTACCAATCGTGATCGACCGGCCAGAGCTCGGGTCGGCGGGTGTGCGCGTGCTGGTCGAGGACTCGATCCGCCGGGGCCTCCTCGCCTACCGCCTGGGAGACTTCTCGGGCGCGGCGCGGGCCCTCGGGGAGGTTCTCCCGCGGCTCGAATCGGAGATGCCGGAACTCTGGGAGCGCCTGGGAAACGCCTATTTCGAAACACGGGACTACGAGCGCTCGATCGACGTGCTCGAACGTCTCGTGTCGTCCGGCCACGCGTCCTCGGCGACATATTCGCGCCTTGCTTCCTGCGCAGCCGAGCTGCGCCGCTTCGAGGACGAAGTGCGGTACCGGGAGGCCGCCGTCGACCAGCGCCCGGAAGACCCCGTCCTCTGGCGGGACCTGGGATCGAGCCGCCGCCGCGCGGGAATGGCCCGCGAAGCGGTGGCCTGTCTGCGCGAAGCCCTGAGGCTGGATCCCCAGGATGCGGCGGGCGCGGGGATCGAGCTCGGCCGGACCCTTCAGGATCTGGGAGAGTGGGACCGCGCCGTCGCCGCGTACCGTGAGGCGCTGACCCATCATCCCGAGCGCTCGGATCTTTGGAGCGATCTGGCGATCCTCTATTCCCAGATGGGTCTCTTCGCAGACTCCGATCAGGCAGTGCGGGAAGCCATTCGGCTGAAGCCCAACAACGCGGCTGCCTGGCACACGATCGCGACCAATACCCTGAAACAGGGCAAGCGGGACACGGCGCAGCGCGCCTACCGCCGCATGAAGGAGCTCAACCCGGACTTCGCGGACGAAATCTTGAGCTGGGTCGCCAACACGACCGGCCTGCCTCCCGACACCCTCTCGAAGCCGATCCCCGTGGAGGGCGCGAGGGATCGCGGCCGGCGCGGCCGGCTTCTTCATTTCCGGAGCCGCGCCTAAACTCGCCGCCCGGACCGCGCTTCGAAGCCCACTCTAGGATCTGCCGCGTGGTGCGCTCGGCCCTTGCCCGGCTCGGTCTTGCGGCGACGGGCATTCTGTATCTGGCGCTCGGCGCCGCGGCCACGCACGTGGCGATGCTCGGGGCGCCCGGTCGGGGCGCGGGAATGCCCGCGGCGCTGCGTCTTCTCCTGCGCCAGCCACACGGACGGATCCTGATCGCTTCGGTCGCGGCGGGACTCCTGGCGTTCGCCATCTGGCACCTGATCGAGTCGCGCGGTCCGCGCCGGAGCGCCGTCCAACGCGCGGGGCATCTCGCGGGAGCCGCCGGTTACGCAGCGCTGGCCGCAAGCGCTGCGGCGCTGTGGATGCGCCTGCGACTTCCCGACGGCGCACTGCGGCGGACGGCGCTCGAGTGGCTCCTGTCGAGCCGGGCGGGAGTGGCCGCAGTCGAGGCGGTGGGCGTCGCGACGATCGGAGCGGGCCTGTACGAGATCCTTCAGGGAGCCACAGGCCGCCTGCGCGACCGGTTCGCGACGGCATGGTTGCCACGCGATGCCGCGCGGTTTCTCAGGGGCGTCGCGCGTTTCGGACTCTCGGCGCGGGGCGTCGTTCTCGTCGTGATCGGGATCTTCCAGGTGCGGGTCGCTCTGGAACTGGACCCCCGTGAACTTCGCGAGATCGGGGGCGCGTTGAACGCGATGTCGCGATCGCCGGCCGCGGGCCCGCTCTGGGCCGCGGTCGTGGGCGTTGGCCTGATGGCCTACGGCTTCTACATGGTCGTCCTCGCCGCGGCCGGACGCCGTTGATTCCGCCTTCCGGGTCCGGGGCATCGGGAAAAAAGAGCCATGGACCCGGCACCTTTTGGGTAGAGGCCATTTGTTACCCCGCGTAACGCTTTCGCTCCCTTCCGAGGCGCGGCCTCGCCTGGAAGTCCTTTTTTGTGAGGCCCTTGTGGAATGGCCGCCGGATTGCGTTCTAGAGGCGTGGCGAGAGCGGGACTCTGGCCCGGAGGCAAGAAATGGCGCGCGTTCTCGACGAGCGGCGAGGAAATCACGTCGACGTGGATCATTCCACGCTCAAGGGAGAACCCGCGGGCGCCGACACGCGCTATTCGGTTTCGCTCATCGGCCCGCTCGACGAGGTGTGGGCCGAGGCCTACCGCATGCAGCAGGCCGACTCGACCGCTTTCCGCCGCCTCCGCCTGGACTCAGCGGCTCGGACGGTGTCCTTCACGTGTCGCGCCGCCGAGGGGCCCACGCAGGTCTTCGACATCCTCGAGCGCTTGGACGCGTTGATCAAACGCGTCAACGTTCAGGTCGGATCGCGCCGCTGACGCATCCGAGGAGCGGCGCCGAGCGGCGCGCTAGGCCTTCAGCTTCGCCAGGATATCGGTGATCCGCTTCTTCTGCGCGTCGTTGCCCGTCATGGCGAGCGCCTTGCCGTAGTACTCGATGGCGAGCTTCTTGTTCCCCTTGATCCCATAGGCCTCGGCCAGACTGTCGTAGGCGTTCCAGGACTTGGGATATTCCTTCACGTTCTTCTGGAACACGGCGATCGCCTCGTCCACCTTCTTCTGCCCGAGCAGCTCATAGCCGTAGGCGTTGCTGTCGGCCTCGGTCGCGAGCGGCAACGCCCTGGCGCGCAGCGCTGCGGCTGCCTGGGGGTCCCCCTGCCTCTCCAGAAGCCCCGCCTTGGTGCGCAAGTTCGTGTAGTTCTCCTGAATCGCGATCGAGCGGTCGGCCCACTGCAGGGCCTGCGGGAGGTCGACTCCCTTCTTCAGGCAGTAGGCCGCTGCCTGGTTCCACGGCTGCCAGAAGAATTGGGGCAGGCCGCGCAGCTGTGTCCGGAGGCTGCCGACGACGACCGTGGGCGTGTCGACCGTGACCCGGATGGGAAGGATGAGCTCATCCCAAGCCAGCATGGCGGTGGTCGAGTCGTCCGTCGGGTCCTCGAAGGTGTACTCGAGGCGCTCGGTGAAGGGCCCTCGCGCCGGCGACACGGTCACGCGCAGGGCGTCCTCTTTCGGGTCGTAGCTGAAGCTTCCCCAGTTCGCGGCCACGTTGCTGAAGATGACCGTCCAGTCCTTCTCGGTCGGGATCATGTGCAACCCGTATGTGCCCGCCCCGAGCTTCTGGCCTTCGACGGAGACCGGCGAGGAGAACGAGATCGTGGTGTTCTCGTTGGCGCCCGCACGCCAGACCTGGCCCCAGGGAACCAGCTCGCCCCAGATCTTTCGCTTGTTCACGGCGGGCCGGTGGTACCGGATCTCCATCCGGGTCAAGCCCACGGTCTGGGTGACCGAGGCCTCGGGGCTCGCCTGCGGGAGCTCGAGGGGCGGCGCCTGCGCCTGCAGCGTAAGCGGGGTAGCCAGAATCAGCGATCCGAATCCGAGTCGTGTCTTGTGTTTCATGTTTCCTCCGTGCGAGAAGTCGCGCGAGCCTGGGAAGGCATACGGAGGCATCGGAGCGGGGTTTTCGGAGCTGTTCGTCCCGGGAGGGCGGCTGCCGGCCTCGAAATCCGGCCCTCGGGCCCTTGCCGGCATCCGAGGATTCGTTGACGGGCGAGGCCGCCGCCGCTAGTCTGCACGCGGGCCGAGGGAGCCCCTCCTAAGGAGTGCCGACCCGAATGCTTGTCGATCTGAAGGTAGGGTCCCTCCATGAGCCGCTGACCGGGCGCCGCTGGGGCCCGTCCGAGATCGGGCGGCGCTCGACGGAGCGCGTGGCCTTCTACCGGGACGCGGGGCTGCAGCCGGGGGACCGCGTATTCCTCCATTTTGGAAATGCCCCCGAGTTCTTCGTCGAGCTGCTCGCGATCTGGTCGCTCGGAGGCTGCGCCGCGCCGATCGATCCTCGCCTGACCCCGTTTGAAGTGGGCACTCTCGCGGCGGCGGCGGCGCCGCGCTTTTCCTCTTGGCTTGGAGCACCGTCCGAGGAGGGCGCACGTCCCCTCGCCGACCTCGGAGCACGCCTGGTCGACGCCTCGCAACCGGGGCCGCGCGCGGCCCGTGCGGCAGGGCCCTCGGCGCCCGAGGCGCGCGCCGGGCTCGATGAGGATGCGCTCATCCTGTTTACCTCCGGAACGACCGGGCAGCCCAAGGGGGTCGTGCACACCCATCGTTCGCTGAGGGCCCGCTGGATCGCCCTGCGAGATTCCCTGGGGGTGGAAAGGTTTCGAAGAACCCTCTGCCTGCTGCCGACGCACTTCGGGCATGGCCTCATCTGCAACTGCCTCTTTCCCTGGCTTTCGGGAGCAGACCTCTACGTCGTTCCGCCATTCCGCCCGGAGCTTCTGGCCGACCTCGGCAATCTCGTCGACCGGTGCGGGATTACCTTTCTCTCTTCGGTGCCGACCGTCTGGCGCCTGGCATTGAAAACCGCCCGGCGCCCGGCCGGCGGCAGCCTCGAACGTGTCTTCTGCGGGTCGGCCCCGCTTTCAGCGGCGCTCTGGCAGGGCATACGGGACTGGAGCGGCGCGCCGGAGGTCTGGAACGCCTACGGAATCACGGAGACCGGAAGCTGGCTCGCGGGCTCTTCTCACGGGGGCCTGGTCTTCGAGGATGGTCTCGTCGGGGTAGGCTGGGGCTCCCTCGTTCGGGTGCTTCGCAGCGGCACGGCCGAGGCTTCCCGGGGCCTCGCCGAGGAGTGCGGGCCGGGAGAGTCGGGGCACGTGTGGGTCAACACGGCCGGTCTGATGCGCGGTTATCTCGGCCGAGACGATCTGACGCGGCGCGTCGTTTACGACGGTTGGTTCTCGACCGGCGACGTCGGTCTTCGGGACGGTCGCGGCCTTCTCTACCTCAAGGGGCGCGAGCGGGAGGAGATCAACAAGGGCGGGATGAAGGTCTATCCGGGTGACATCGACGCGGTCGTGGAGCGGTTCGCGCAGACCGTCGACGTCTGCGCCTTCGGATTCGAAGACGCCCTTTACGGCGAGGAGGTCGGCCTCGCCGTCGTTCTGCGTGAACGGGAGCCCGCCGTCGTGCGTGGACTCTTCGAATGGGTCGAGAAACACCTCGCGAGGCACCAGCTGCCCCGCCGCTGGTACCTGCTCGACGAGATCCCGCGCAGCTCGCGCGGCAAGGTCAATCGCTCGGCCGTTGCCGCGCACTGCGCGCAGCAGGCACCCCTCGACCTGCGAGGAATCGTCGGCGAAGGGCAGCGGAGCGACTATCCGTAGGCCGGGGGAGGCGCCGGAGGCAGAGCGCGATGCGCGTCGAGCGCGGCTGCTCGCCTTCCTGAAGGGTCTCGACCTTCCGGGCTCTCCGCCGGTGGCCGCGGACACGCCGCTCATCCATTCGCGCCTTCTCGATTCGCTCGCCCTCTTTCACCTGGTCGAATGGATCGAGCGCGAGGTCGGCGGGCCCCTGGACCCGTCCACGTTCGACTTCGCCAGCGACTGGAACACGGTCGAGGAAATCCTGGACTTCATCGAGAAGCGGCGGTGACGCTCGGCTACGAGATTTGCCGGTACCGCCCGAAGCTGCGCGAGGGAGTGCTGCGCGTGCAGGAGGACCTCTGGGGCCGAGACCTCGAATTCAACGATCGCTATTTCACCTGGAAGTTCGAGCGAAGCCCCTACGACCCGGAGCCTTGCATCTTTCTGGCGCTGTCGGGCGGCGAGATCGTGGGAATGCGGAGCTTCTTCGGAACCCGGTGGGAAGCGGGCGCGCCCCGGGAAACCTTCGAGGCGTTGCATGCCGACGATTTCGCCATCGCCCCGGCGCACCGCAACCGGGGGCTCGTCTCGCGCATCATGGAAACCGCGTTCCGCGAGCTCGCCTCGGGCCCCACGAGGTACCTCGTGAACCTGCACGCCGGAAGGGTCACGCTGCTCGCCTCTCTGGCTTCCGGATGGAAGAGCGCCGGGGCGGTCCGCCCGATCGGGCGGAGCGCGGCGCGGGCCGTGCCCTACCGGCTCGCGCGGGGCCTTGCGAGGCGGCTGCCCCTGCTGGGGCCGCGCGCCGTGGACGGAGTCGCCCGCGCGGCCGGCGTGCGGACGCCCTTCTCCCGCCTCGACCGGGCCGGAGCCCGGTTCGGCGGAGCCCTCGGCCCCAGGGTGACGCTCGCACGAGAGGCGCGCAGCGAGGAGATGGCGGCCCTCGTCTCCCGCCTCCCTTTTGACGGGCGAATCCGTCACGTCCGAGATGCCGCATACCTCACCTGGCGGTACCGCAATCCGATGAGCAACTACCGATTTCTCTTCTGGGACGGCGGGGGCTTGCAGGGGTACCTGGCCCTCCGGACGTCCCGATCGGGGCGTCGGCCGCCGGGCCGCGTCTCCATCGTCGACTGGGAGGCGCGCGACGATGCGGTGCGTGCGGACCTGCTCGACGCGGCGCTCGCACACGGACGTTTTCTCGAGCTCGTGGCGTGGTCTGTGGCAATTCCGGCGGCCGCACGGACTCTTCTCGAGCGGCGCGGCTTTGCGCCCGTCGACCGGGAGAAGACGGCGCAAGGCCTCCCGTGCATCCTGGTCCGGCGGATCGGTGAGCCGCTTCCCGCCGCCGATTGGGCCGTCGCGGGCCGGCGCCTGCTCGACCCCGCCGACTGGGACCTGCGGATGCTGTACTCGATGCACGGGTGACCCCGGGATCGACCGCCGCATCCGGGCGCCGCGAGCCCCGTCTCCCCACACGAGGGCGATTTCCGGGAGAGACCCGGCAGGCGTTGCGTCAGTCCCGGCTTCCAGGCGAGGCCCGGGGGTGCCGCGTCGCTTCGCCGACCTCCCCGAAGCGGACCCTGTGGCTCTTCTGATCGAGCGTCACCGCGAAGCGCTCGAGAAAGGCGCCGCCCAGGAAGGCCCGGGGGCGCTCGTGAAAGGTCAGCAGGGGATCGGCGATATGGATCGCGCCGACCCGCAGCTCCCCCGCAAGCCGAGCCTCCTTCAAGGCGACGCGTCCGGCCTGCGGCCCGAGTGCGTCCCCGGCGGGGGTGGGAGTCGCCCGAAGCGGCAGCCGGGCAATCATCCGCTCGGGCAGCATCAAGAGCCGTCGGGCTCCGGTGTCGAGAAGGACGGAGACGGTCTGGCCGGCCAGGCCGATCTCGAGAGCGGGCTCGGGGCCGTCCTGCGGCAGGCAGGCGAGGATGTGCTTGCCGTCGGCCGGGGGAAGGCTCCCGCGCTCCAGCCGCACCTGCCCGCGAGGAGCATCGAGTGTCAGCAGGATGTCCGCATACACGTTGACTCCCAGGACGCCCTGTTCTTCCTTGTCGGCGAAGAAAGGATCCACCGCCGCCGTCAGGCCCGAAAAACGCGCCGCCCCGATCGCGAGCTCCGTCACGTGGACCGCCCGGTTGCCCTCGGCATCCCGGGCCGCTTCCGGAAGGCGGAGCTCCGCAGCCAGACGCGGCGAAACCGCGAGCAAGTTGGCACCCCAGTCGAGGACGAGACGGTGCGGTCCCGAGCCGTTGATCGACACGTCGACGGCGGGCAGGCCCGCGACGCGACGCAGCGGGACCTCGACCCCGGCAGGCGGCAAGTCCACGCGTGCGGGCGGGGCGGTGGGACCCGCCGAGATGGCTCCCGAAAGAATGAGCGCCGGCATGAGATGGCGCGCGTGTGACATGCGGAGGGGGCCTCCTTGCAGGCGGAGACGCCGGGACGCGGAGGAGGTTTCGGGAGTTCTGAGGCTCAGCCGTTCTTGCGCTGGAACTCGCCCATGAAGGACACGAGGGACTCGACGCCGGCCTTCGGAAACGCGTTGTAGAGCGAAGCGCGAACGCCGCCGACCGATCGGTGCCCCTTCAGGCCGTCGAGGCCGGCGGCGGCAGCCTCGGAGGCGAACCGTTTCTCGAGGTCCTCCGACGGCAGGCGGAACGTGACATTCATGTTCGATCGGCTGCCGGTCCGCGCGTGCGGGCGATAGTAGCCGCCGGACCCGTCGATCGCCGCGTAGAGCCGCGCGGCCTTCTCGGCGTTGCGGCGCCCGATCGTCTCGAGGCCGCCTTCCGCGAGCATCCACCGGATGACCAGACGCATGATGTAGATCCCGAAGACCGGAGGCGTGTTGTAGAGCGACTTCTCCCGGGCGTGCGTGTTGTAGTCGAGCAGGACCGGCAGGTTCTTGGGCGAGCGGGAGAGCAGGTCTTCGCGCAGAATCACGAGCGTGACCCCCGAAGGGCCCAGATTCTTCTGTGCGCCGGCGTAGATCAGGCCGTACTTGCCGACGTCGATCGGGCGGCTGAAGATGTCGGAGGAGGCGTCGCACACCAGGGGGACCGCCCCGACCCCCGGCTCGCGGGCCCACTCCGTTCCGTAGATCGTGTTGTTCGACGTGAAGTGCACATAGGCGGCGCAGGCGTCCAGGCGCAGCTCCCCGGGCTCGGGGATGCGGCGAAACTGGTCGGCTTCGGTCGTCGCGGCGATCTGAATGGTTCCGACCTTGCGCGCCTCCGCGACGGCCTTCTTCGACCAGACGCCCGTGACGATGTAGTCCGCGCGCCCTTCCGGCGGCAGCAGATTCATCGGAATCATCGAGAACTGCAGGGTGGCCCCACCCTGAAGGAAGAGCACCCGATACCCGGGGGGAATGCCGGCGAGCCTGCGGATGTCCGCCTCGCAGCCGGACAGGATCTCCTCGAAAGTCTTCGACCGGTGGCTGATCTCCATCACGGACATCCCGACCCCCGGCAGAGCCATCAGGTCGCGCTGCGCCTCCTCCAGGACGGTCTCTGGCAGCACCGCCGGACCGGCCCCGAAATTGAAAATGCGGGTCGTCGTCATCGTCGCCATAGCCTCCTCCGGACGTCGAAGTATAGAGAGAAACGCGGGCGGCCCGCTCTCTCCCGCCGACGTGTCCGCGGCCGTCAGAGCGGAAGCACCGAAAGCTCGATGATGTCGGGCGCGCCCCGCCGCATCGCGGCGAGCGTTTCGCCAGAAGGGGAACGGTCCAGGTGGATCCGGGCGACGGCGGCACGCGCCCCGTCGAAGACGATGTTTTCGGTCTCCTGGACGTTGATGCCGGCCTCCTTGAGGCGATCGAAGACCACGGCGAGCACGCCGACGCGGTCGTAGTGCCGCACCACGAGCAGGTGCGTGGCGGGGGACTTTCTGGCGAGGTTGACCACGTTGGGCGCTTTCCCGGTGTCCCGGTACTCGCGCACGATGCGAACCGTCTCGGCGGCAATCGCTTCCTGCGCCTGGTTCGTGGAGGCGCCGATGTGGTGCGTGCCGATGACGCCAGGCAGCTGGAAGATCGGGTCGGAGACCTCGCCGGTCGCGCCGGTGGGCTCCCCGGCGAAGACGTCGAGGCCGGCGCGGATTCCCTTTTCGCGCACCGCCCGCGTCAGGGCCTCGGGATCGACCACCTCGGCGCGCGAGGTGTTGATGAAGAAGGCGCCGGGCTTCATTGCGTCGAAGAACGCCGCGCCGCAGAGGCCCTTGGTCTCGGGCTTCAAGGCGAGGTGGACGCTCACGACGTCGGCGCTGGCGGCGAGCTCCGGCGGCGAGCCGTGGCGCGTGACCCCCAGCGCCTGCGCCCTCTCGGGCGTCAGACCCCGGCTCCAGGCCTCGACCGGCATCCCGAAGGCGCGAGCGCGCGGGATCATCTCGCGCCCGATTCCGCCCAGACCCAGGATCCCGAGCGTCGATCCGAAGAGGCCCCGCGCCCTGCTGTATTCCTTCTTGTTCCAGACACCGCGCTTCAAGTCGGCGACCCCCTCGGCGATACGCCGGTCCAGCGCGAAGATCAGCCCGAAGGCGAGCTCGGCCACGGCAATCGAGTTCTTGCCCGGGCAGTTGGCGACCGAAATCCCGCGCTCGGAGGCCGCCTCGACGTCGATCGTGTTGTAGCCCGCCCCGGCGCGGACGACGAGCGCCAGCTTTCCGGCCTCGAGTGTCGCGCGCGTGACCTTCGTGGAGCGCACGACGAGAACTTCCGCGCCGGTCGAGCCGACGGTGGCCGTCAGCGCGTCATCCTTCTTGTCGGGTTCGTAAAGGACCTCGCAGCCGAGCGCCTTCAGGCCATCGAGGCCGCTCTTCTCGAACCTGTCGGCGACGAGGACTCTCATTCAGATCTCATGGATCAGGAGCCCGTCGCGCAGCTTCGGCTCGAACCAGGTGCTTTTGGGCGGCATGATCTCGTTCGCGTCGGAGATCGCCATGAGCTCCTCGAGGGAGACCGGAAACATCGAGAAAGCGGCTGTGGCCTTTCCCGAGTCCACGAGCGTCTCGAGCTCGGAGGTTCCCCGGATCCCGCCGACGAAGTCGATCCGCTTGTCCGTGCGCACGTCGCGGATCCCGAGGACCGGATCGAGGACGTGACGCTGCAGCCGTTCGGCGTCGAGCGACGCGATTGCGCCGGCTCCGGAGGGCGCGGGCAGCTCCAGGGTCCACCAGCGTCCGGCGAGGTAGAGGCTCACCTCGCCCCTGCGGGCGGGCGAGGCGGGCCCGGCCTCGCGCACGCCGACGCGTCGGCGCAGTTCTTCCAGGAACGCCTCGGGCGCGCGGCCGTTCAAGTCCTTGACGACCCGGTTGTAAGGGAGGATCCGCAGCTGCCCGGCCGGGAAAGTGACCGTCAGGAAGACGTTGTAGGCCTCCCGCCCGGTGTGGCCGGGATTGCGCCGGGCGAGCTCCTGCCGGGCCCGGCTGGCGCTTGCCGCCCGATGGTGGCCGTCGGCGATGTAGAGCAGCGGCGTGGCGCGGAAGGCGACCTCCAGCTTTGCGGAGGAGTCCGGCGACAGCCGCCAGACCGTATGGGACACGCCGCCCGGCGCCGTGAAATCGAACATCGGCGATTCCCGCTTGCCTTCGTTGACGATCGCGTCGACTTCTGCCCGGTCTCGGTATGTCAGGAAGACCGGTCCCGTCTGCGCCGCGAGGCGCACCATGTGGCGCGTCCGGTCGTCCTCCTTGTCTTTCCGCGTGCGCTCGTGCCTGCGGATGAGGTCCCGGTCATACTCGTCGATCGAGGAGCAGCCCGCGACCCCGGTCTGCTCGTGATCTCCCATCCGCAGCCGGTACAGATACAGGGCCGGTTCTCGCTCGGTCGACAGCGGCGCCTCGCGCCGCAGCCTCCGGAAGTTCTCCTCGGCGCGGGCGTACACGGCCTCGCCGTAGGGATCGGTTCCGTCGGGAAGGTCGATCTCGGGGCGGGAGACGTGAAGGAACGAGAGCGGATTGCCGGCCGCCATCTCCCGCGCTTCGGCGGTCGAGACGACGTCGTAGGGTACCGCGGAGACCGCGGCGGCCTTTTCCGGCGTCGGGCGCAGGGCGCGAAAGGGCTGAACCGTTGCCATGGGCTTCCTCGAAGCGCCGGTTCGGGCCGGCGGTGCGACGCGGATTCTATGAAATCCGCGGAAGGCTTGGGACAAACTGCCGTTGCCGCTAGTATTCCGCGGAGTTTTCAAGACGATCGAGGAGTTCAGGATGCGTTCGATGACGTTTCGCAGGGCGGTCGCGCTGGTTCTGATGTGCGCGCCGGCGGCTCTTCTCCGCGCGGCCGACGCGAAGTCCAAGACCGGGGCGCCGTCTGCCACTCGGCAGGTCGAGAGGGGAAAGTACCTGGTCACAATCATGGGGTGCAACGACTGCCACACACCCTGGAAAGTGGGGGCCAACGGCGTTCCCGAGCCGGACATGACGCGGACGCTCTCCGGCCACCCGGAGACCATGACGCTTCCGCCCGCCCCGCCGGCCTCGGGTCCCTGGGTTGCCTCGTTCGCCGCGACACAAACGGCGTATGCGGGACCCTGGGGGGTCAGCTACGCCATCAACCTGACGCCGGACCAGAACACCGGAATCGGCATCTGGACGGAGGCGATGTTTCTCAAGACGCTGCGGACGGGGAAGCACTTCGGCACTTCCCGGCCCATCATGCCGCCGATGCCCTGGTCCTGGATTTCCAAGGCGACCGACGAGGACCTCAAGGCGATCTACGCCTACCTGCGGTCGATCCCTCCGATCGTGAATCACGTGCCGGACTATCAGGAGCCGGCCCCGGCCGCGCCACCGAAGAAGTAGCCGCTTCGGCCCCGGCCCGCAACACGACGGGCTCTCTCAAAGCGCGGCGAGGTACTGGACGTAGTCCTCCGCGGTGGAGGTCAGCGCCAGTCCGAATCCGCTCGGCACGAGCCGGGCCAGCGCGGTCGGGGCGCGGTAGGACCTCACGACCCTCCCCTGGAGAGGGATCCGCTTTCCGTCGGGCAGGTGGAGCTCCGCGGAGATCGAAGTGCCCGGGTTGGGAATCCGGATCGAGCGGACGAAGACTCCGAGAGGCGAGAGGTTGTGGGTGAATCCGTAGTACGGGGCTCCCGCCAGGCGAAACTCGATCACGAGACGCCGCTTCACACGAGGGTGCTTGCGCTTGTCCGGCATCCTGACCGCGGAAAATCCCACCTCTCCGCGTACCCTGGAGCATATGCCCGAACCGCCCTGGGTCGTCTTCCCTCTTTTCTCGAGTCCCGGCGTCAGCGGGCCAGACGCAGGGACGGGCCCCCGTCCTTCCCGGCGCGCTCGGTGGCGTCGGGCCGGGAGAAGTCACGTTCCCCCGAATAGACGGGCGCACACCAGTGCCGGTAGGCCTGCCGGCGGCCCCGCACGACCTCCGAATAGACCTTCCGGAGGCCGGCGACGATGGGCCCCATCCTTCCAGAGCCGATGGGGCGGTGGTCCACGCGCGTGGCCGCGGCGATCGCGACGCCGGTTCCGCAGAGGAAGATCTCGTCGGCGAGGTAGATCTCGGTCCGGTCGATCGGCCGCTCGAGAATCGAGATCCCGAGCTCCCGCTGCAGAAGCTCGAAGACCGTCCGCCGGGTGATGCCCTCGAGCACGTTCTCGGTGATCGAGGGGGTCATCGCCACACCATTTTTGACGAGAAAGAAGTTGGCGGCCGAGGCCTCGGCCACGTGGCCGTCGGCCGAAAGCACGATGGCGTCGTCGAAGCCCGAGCGCTGCGCGTCGCTCTTGGCCAGGGCCGAGTTGACGTAGGAGCCGGCAATCTTGCCCCGGGCTGGGATCATGTTGTCGTCGATACGGCGCCAGGACGAAACGGTGAGGTGGAGGCTCTCGTCGTTCTCGAGGTACCGGCCATAAGGAAAGGCCACGATGGAGACTTCGGGCGTCAAGTTGTGGAGGCGCACCCCCACCGACTCGTCGCCATAGAAGGCCAGCGGCCGCGCATAACAATCCTCGCGAATGAGCTCGGCCCGCAGCAGCTCGACGAGCGCCGCCGAGAGGCTCTCCTCCGTGTAGGGCAGATCCATCCCGAGCAGCCGCCCCGAGTCGAGGAAGCGCCGGAAGTGGTCTCGCGGGCGGAAGACGAAGAGTTCCTCCTCCTCGGCGTTCCAGTGTGCGCGGATGCCGGCGAAACAGGCGGTTCCGTAGTTCAAGGCATGGGTCAGCACGCCGACCCGGGCCTCGGAGTACGGAACGATGTGGCCTCGGAAGAAGGCGTGGCGGGGAAGCTGCATGGCGGGGTCCTCCTTTTCGCTCGGTCCCTGTTTCGGTCTTAGATCCAGTTTACGATGCCAATTGCTATCTCTCTCGAAGTGGCATTAGAATCGGATCTTCCAGTGAGGCATTCAATAGCCACTTTGCCGAGATTGGACTGGGACAGGCGAACGCGGCGGGGACCCCTCGCGTTTGCGCGCTCGCTCGGAAACTGGAACGAGGGAGACGGGCCGGCCTACCAGCGTCTCGCGGCGGCCTTGCGCGCCGCCATTCGGCGCGGCGACGCGGGTCCCGGCGAAAAGCTTCCGGCCGAGCGCGTTCTGGCCCGTCTGCTCGCCGTCTCGCGCACCACTGTGGTCGCCGCGTACGAGATCCTGCGCCAGGACGGATGGCTCGAGAGCCGGCAGGGGAGCGGGACGCGGGTCTCTACCGGGGGCGCCGTCGGCGCGGCCGGCCTCGCGCCCGAAGAGGGCACGGGCTCCTTCCGCGGGCACCCGGTCTATCGAGGTCTCATCGAAGGCTCGTCCGGGTCGATCGAGTTCCTGGGCGCGCACCTGCCGGGGCTCGAGGGCCTCGCGAAGGATCTCGCCACACCCGACCGCCGCGCGCTCGAGGCGCTCGTGCGGACTCCTGGCTATCTTCCGATGGGCCTACCGGCTCTGCGCCAGGCGATCGCGGCGCACCTGTCCGGCAGGGGCCTGCCGACGACCGGGGAGCAGGTTCTTGTGACCTGCGGCGCGCAGCAGGCGGTCGCGATCGCGGGCGCCGCATTCCTGCGCCGCGGAGACGCGGTGGTTCTGGAAAACCCGACTTATCTCGGCGCAATCGACATCTTCACCAGTCTCGGCGCCCGGCTCACCCCGGTGCCGGTCGGGCGCGAGGGGACTCAGGTCGAGGCTCTGCGCGAGGTCGTGAGCCGCACGGGGCCCCGACTCATCTACCTGATGCCCACTTTCCAGAATCCCACGGGAGCGCTGATGCCCGAGCGGCAACGGCGGGCCGTTGCGCGTCTCTCGCGGGAGCTCACGGTGCCCGTCGTGGAGGACAACACTCTGGCGGACCTCTCACTCGGAGCCGCGCCGCCGCCGCCGCTCGCCGCTTTCGAGCCTCAGGCTCCCATCTTGACCGTCGGCTCGCTCTCGAAGCTCTTCTGGGGGGGGCTGCGGGTCGGGTGGATCCGCGCCTCCGAGGATCTTCTCTCCCGCATTGCGCGGCGAAAAATCATGGCGGACCTCGGGGGCTCGCTGCTGTCCCAGCTTCCCGCCGTGCGGCTTCTCGACAAGGCCGACCGGGTCCGGGACCTCCGGCGCCGCCAGATGCGCGACCGCTTCGAGCGGCTGACGAAGCTGCTCGCGAGGCACCTTCCGGAATGGACCTGGGTGCCGCCGGCAGGCGGGCTCTCCCTCTGGGTCCGGCTGCCCCGCGGCGACGCGAACGCGCTCTCGCAGGTCGCCCTGCGGCACGGCGTTTCCATCGTGCCGGGCTCCCTGGCCTCGCCGGACGGCGGGTTTTCCGATCACCTCCGTTTGCCCTTCGTCCTCGAGAAGGAGCCGATGGAGGAGGGCATCGAGCGACTGGCCCGGGCCTGGGCGGCCTACTCGGCTTCCGCGCGGAGGGAGCGCGCAAGCCTCGACGTGCTCGTCTAGCGCGTCCGGCCGGCGGATGACCGGAAGAAACGCCGCTCGATGTCCTGCGCGATTGTCGGCGCCGCGGGGTCCGTCGAGACGCGCGTGATCGCGTCACCCGCGGCGACCCCGCCCTCCTCCAGGACGCGCACGTAGAACCCGAGCCGGCGGCTCTCGAGCATTTCCCGGACGAAGGCCGGAGAGCCGGCCTTCAGACCCATCTTGAAGCAGGGAGCGCGGGGCTTGGTGACCTGCACGAGCGCCTTTCCGATGCGGAGCACGTCTCCGACGCGCACCGTATTCTCGAGGAGTCCTTCCGTCGTGAAGTTCTCTCCGAAGAATCCGGCGGAAAGGTCGGGACGCGCGAGAGACCTCCTGAAGTGCGGGTAGTGCTCGACGGGATAGACGTAGGCGGCCTGGTCGGGGCCGCCGTGGACGCTCTTGTCGGCCTGCAGGTCGCCCTCCAGGGTCAGTCGCCCCAGCCGCACCGGGCCCCCGGCGGGCTCCTTGAAGATGCCCGTCGGGACTTCGCGGCCGCGCGTCTGAACCTTGTGCGGAACCGCGAGGTTCACGGAGAGAAGCCGGGCCGCCGGCTCCGCATGGCCCATGGTCTGCATGGCTCGAAATACGCTCGGTCGTGGGCTGCGATTCTCTCGGCCGGTCGACCGCGCTAAGATCGCGCGCCGTCGTCGAGGAGGAGGAATGCCGAAACTCTCGCGGGCTCTTGCGGTGTTCGCTTTGGCCGGGGTCGCCGCCGCAGTGAGAGGCCAGACTGCCGCGAAGCCGCCGGGAAGCAGCGCCCTGCCGTTGCCCTCGATCGCCGACAGAACCCGTGGCCTCGAGCGCCGGGACGGATTTGTTCCCTTCTACTGGGATGAGCTGAAGGGAGAGCTCCTGATCGAGACGCCCGGGCGCGAAGAGTTTCTCTACGGGGTGGGGCTCTCCGGAGGCGCCGGCACGATCGACGTCGGGCTCGACCGCGGTCAGCTGGGGACCCTCGGTGTCTGCCGGTTCGAGCGCGCGGGGCCCCGAGTGCTGCTCGTGCAGCGGCAGACCACGCAGGAGAGCGGCGTGGAGGAACCGGAGCAGACCCGCGTCGTCGAGGAGTCCTTTCCTTCCTCGGTTCTCGCGTCGCTTCCGATCGCGGCGCAGGACGACGATCACTTTCTCGTCGATGCGACGGCCTTCCTGCTCGCCGACACGGTGGTCCTGCCGGCTCTCAGGGCGGCGCGTGCCGGGGACTGGAAGCAGGATGCGTCCCGCTCGGCGCTCCGTTTCGAGCGGACCGGCGCCTTTCCTCGAAACACCGAGATCGAAGTCTTGATGACCTTCGTGTCGGAGAATCCGCCGCCGGGATTCGCCTCCGTGCTGCCCGACGGCCGCACGATGAGCCTCACCGTCCACCACACCTTCCTGGCGCTGCCCGCGCCCGGCTACCGTCCCCGGGGTTTCGATCCCCGCATCGGATTCATCCCGGTGCGCCGTCTGGACCACACCGCCCCGTTCACGGAGCCGATCGAGAAGTATCTGGTATCCCGCTGGCGTCTTCAGAAGAAGGACCCTGCGGCGGCCGTCTCGGAGCCCATCCAGCCGATCGTCTACTACCTCGATCGCGGGATCCCCGAGCCCGAGCGCTCGGCGATCCGGGACGCCGCCCTGTGGTGGAACCATGCCTTCGAGCGGGCCGGCTTCCGCGAGGCCATCAGGATCCAGGACCTGCCTCGTGGGGCGACGTTTCTCGACGCGCGGTATTCCGGGATCGAGTGGATCAACCGCGCCGAGCGCGCCTGGTCGATCGGCGACATCCAGATTGATCCGCGCACCGGCGAGATCCTGCACAGCGTGGCCCGCATCGATTCCCACCGCCGGCACACGACCGCGCGGATGTGGCGCAACCTCGAGCCTCCCACTCCGGGCACGGCATGCCGGGCGGCCGACGCCCCGGACGCTTCCTTTCTCGCGGGCCCCGGCGCCGATCCGGGCGAAGAGGCGCTCGTACTGCAAAGGCTGGGATACCTCGCGGCGCACGAGGTCGGGCACACGCTCGGACTGCAGCACAACTGGGCCGCGACGACGTTCGGGTGGGGCTCGGTCATGGACTATCTGGCGCCGAACATCCAGATCCGCGACGGCGCGCTCGACCTGTCCGATGCCTATCCGAAGGACATCGGCTCCTACGACCGGCTCGCCATCGAGTGGGGGTACTCACCGGAGGACGACCGAAGGCGCCTCGACGCCATGATCCAGAAGGGCTACACGAAGGGAATCGTCTATCCGCTCGCGAGCGACCCGCGCTGGGCCGAGTACGACTGGGGAGCAGACCCCGTGCGCTGGCTCGCCACGACCCAGGCCGTTCGCCGGATCATCCTGGACCGTTTCGGCGCGGGGCAGTTGAAACCCGGCGAATGGGTGTCCGACCTCCAGCAGCGCTTCAATCTCGCCTACCTCTACCACCGCTTCGGTATCCAGACCGCGCAGCAATTTGTCGGCGGGCAGTTCCAGGCAGGGGCCGTGGCCGGCGACGGCCAAAGGCCCCTCGCCTGGGTGCCCGCGAGCAAGCAGTCGGAGGCGCTCGACCTGCTGCTCGCGGCGGTCGAGCCCGAGAACCTCGACATCCCGGACAGGATCCTGGCGGTGCTCGTGCCTCCGCCCGACGGAACGCACCGCACGCGCGAGGCGTTTGCTTCGGAGGCGGGTTCGGTCTTCGACCGATTGACGGCCGCGCGCATCCTCGTCGCCCTGGTCATCGATCCGATGCTCGACCCGGAGCGGGCGGCGCGGCTGACCCTGGCCGCCGGCCCCGGCGCTCTGACGCTCGACGGGTTGCTCGAACGGCTGCTCGGCGCGACCTGGGGCGCAGCGCCCGACGCCTCGCCCCGGCTCGCCGGTCTGCGGCGCCTCGCACAACGGGAAGTTCTCGATTCCCTCATGGATCTCGCCTCCCGGCCCGCGGCAACGCCCGAAGTCCGGGCGGCGGTCATGGCTCGGCTCGTGAAGCTCGATGGCCAGCTGCGGGAGCGCAAGCCGTCGGATCCCGAAACGCAAGCGCACATCCGCCTGGCGGAGAAGGATCTCTCGGAATTCCTGGAACGTCCCGAAGCCCGAAAGCCCCGGCCCCCCCCGTGGGAAGCGCCCCCGGGCAGGCCCATCGGCGAGTGGCCCAGGGGTTCCGAAACGCCGGCTCGCTAGACGGGCTTCGGCGGAGAGGTCGGCGCCCCCGGCGAAGACGGCGCCGCGCCGCCCGGGCTCGCGGGATTCTCTGCGCGGAGGCTCTCGGCCACGGCGGGCGACACGGTTTTCAGGTTCAGGTCGCGCTGCGGGAAGGGGATCTCGATGCCCGCCTCGCCGAGAGCCCGGTGCACGGCCCGGCGCACCGCGCTCTGGAGGGCGAATCCCCGTTCGAATCGCGCTGCCCAGACGTGCAGGATGAAGTCGAGCGAGCTGTCTCCGAAGCCGATGAAATAGGCGGCGGGAGCCGGATCGGAGAGAGCGTCGGGGTGGTCCATCGCCGCCTGCAGCAGGACCTCGATGACCTTCTCCGGATCCGCCCCGTAGCCGACGCCGACCTTGATCTCCAGGCGCCGGCGTCGGTCCGAAAGCGTCCAGTTGATGACGCTCTTGGAGATCAGGTCGCCGTTGGGAACGACGACCTCCGCGCCTTCGACGGTGCGAATCGTGCTCGAGCGCATCCCGATCCGCTTTACCTCGCCCAGGAGCGACCCTACATCCACGACGTCGCCCACCTGGATGGGACGCTCGAAGAGCAGGATGAGCCCGGAGATGAAATTGGAGACCAGGTTCTGGAGGCCGAAACCGAGGCCCACGCCGAGGGCTCCGGCGAGAAGCGTCACCCGCGACAGGTCGACGCCCGCGGCGCTGAAGGCGAGCAGCAGCCCGCCGACCACGATCACGTAACGCACCGTGGTCGACACCGTGAAGGCCACGCCCCGGCGCAGCTTCAGGCGGGGAAGGATCTCGCCCGCAAGCGCGAAGGAGACGAAGCCCGCGGCGAGGAAGGTGCCGGCGAGGACGAGCAGAAAGGTCAGGATCGCCGACACCGAGACGGTCGCCGATCGGACGCGGAAGCTCGCCTCGAGCAAGCCGCTCAAGAGACCCTCCACCGAGTCGGCGACATGGACGGCCTTCAGGGACCAGTGCATCCATTGGAGAAAGAAGAGGGCGGCGAAGATCCGGCGCAGAAAGAGGCGGATGCGGTCCGCCTGGCCCTGGACCAGGTGCAGCGCGCGTGCGGGACGCGTCGAGAGCAGCGTGCTCGCGAGCCCGTAGAGGAGCGAGTAGGCACCGATCGAGATCAGCGCGACGCCGAACGATCCGATGACTCCCGTTCGCAGCAGGCGCGCGGGGCCGACGTAGCCGACGATGACGAGGACGAACGCGACCCCGAGAATCGCGACCGCCAGGATCATGGCGCCCGTGGCGAGGCGCTGCCGGCGGACCGTGGAAAGTGCCCGCTTCCAGCTGCCTTTCGCCAGATCCGCCACGAGCGTCGCACCGACTGCCGTGACCTGGAGCATCAGGACCAGCCGGTCGAGCAGCGGATCCTGCTCGTAGAGATATCGCAGCAGGATGACGCAGGCCGCCGCCGTCAGCACGTACAGCGTCCGGGCCACCGAGGATCCCAGGAGCTTGCGCAGGAGGACGGCGGTCGACAGGATCAGAAGAACCCAGACGATCTCCCGGACGATCGTCTCCTCCATCGAGGCCGGGGACGTCCAGACGAGGAAGGTCACCGCCGAGAGCAGCGCCGCCGCCACGGGACTTTCGATCATTCGAACGGGGCCGCGCGCGAAGGGGTCGGTCTTGGCGCATTCCCGGGCCGGGCCGCGCAGAAGGGAGAAGAGCGCCAGGGAGCCCAGAAAGTAGGCCACGAACCACGCGGCCAGGTGGACGCCCGACTGGCGGAGGTAGAGCTCGAATTGCCCGACGTCGCGCTCGATCTGCTGGAGGGCGGCGCGGCCGATCGGACGCCCGGCCCAGGCCGTGCGCCAGAGGGGCTTTTCGGAGAGGGCAAAGAGCTGGCGCTGAGCGTTCTTCCGGCGATTCGCCGTCTCGGCCCGCAGGGTGTCGAGCGCGCTGCGCACGCGCGAGATCCGGTCGAGCTGCGTCAGGGTTTCGTTGCGTCGCCGCCGGGTCTCCTCCTGAAGGGCGTCGATCGAGGCCACGGTGTCCATCGCACGGCGTTGCACGGCTTCCGGCGCCCCCGCGTCGGCGGCCGAGGGCAGGGTAGCGGCCCAGCGGCGCTGGAGCTCCCGAAGGCTCTGAAGATCCGCATCCAGGGTCCGCGCTCTCGCGACGAGTGCCGTCTCGATCTTCGATGCGAGAGAGTCGACGTTCCGCACTTCGCCGTCGATCTCCTGCAGCTCCACCATTTGCATCTCTTCGGGGGAGGTCGCGGCGGGGCGCGTGAGAAGTCTTTTCACCGCCGCCTCGCCAACCGAAATTCGGCGATCGAGGTCGGCGAGCTCCGGTCCGGGGGGAAGGTTCGCCGTGATCGATCGGGCGAGCGTCTCGACCGCTTCGGCCTGGGTGGGGATGTCGGAGAGGGCAATCGGCTGGGGAGTCGGCGTGAGGACTGGTCCCGGCGGCGCGGACGGCGCGCCGCTGGCCGTGGACCCGGGCTGATCCTCGCAGGCCGCTCCCGAGAGAAGAACCGCCGTGGCGAGCGATGCGAGGGCGAGACGGCGGACCCTCCGGAGTCTCACGGGGCGATCCAGGAAGCCAGCCGCTCCGCCAGGTACGGAAAGAACGGATTCCAGGAGACTCTCAGGAAGTCTCCCGGTGAGACTGTCAGCACTCCCCGCTCGCCCCGCGGCGCGAGAATGCCCAGGTGGATTCCCTCGACGCTGCGGTCGGGCTCGCCGCCGTAGAGGGGGTCGTCGGTCGAAAAGGGGATCGCGACGTGCGAGAGCGAGTACACCTGCGGCGGCCAGGAGAGCCCGAGCGCCTGGTCGCCGGGCGTCTCGGAGCCGGGAGCGGTCGAGCGGGCCACGACATCGGACGTATCGGGCCCCGCGTTTGTGATGAGAGTCAGCCGGTAGGAGCGCCGGGCCCGGGGATCCAATCGCGCGAGAAGAGCCGAGTCCTCCGGCCGGAGGAAGGGACGGACGTTGGCGCCGCGGTTGACGTCGAAGAGCACGAGCTCGCTGCCGTTCTCGACGAGCCGGTCGAAGAGCTTCCAGACGACGGCGCCGGTCAGCACCGTCGCGTCGGCGAGCGACTGGAACGCGAGGATCGGAGGGAGCTCCCTGATGCGGCCGTCCTTCGCCAGGCGTTCGACTTGCGCCTGGATCTCACCGGTCAAGAGCGAGGTCTGTGTGGCGGCATTGACCGGAAAGGAGTTGTACTTGAACGGGTTGTATTCGGGCACGACGTCGAGCCATCGGGTCTTCTCGAAATAGGGGATGACGCCGAGCACGCCGATGAACTTCGCCAGCGCCGCGGCCGGCGAGACACCGATCATCGGGGACATCAGCAGGATCCGGTCGGCCTTGGGAAGGCCGGCGCCGCCGGCTTCCACCACGTCGAGCGAGTACTTGACGGAGAGTGCGGCGCCGTTGGAGTAGCCGACGAGGAAGAAGGGCTTTCCCTCGCCGATCCGCTGCCGCACGTGGCGCGCGCCGACCCTCGTGGCGGCGAGCCAGTCCCGCCAGGTTGCCTGCGTGAGCGCGCCCGGCACGGTGCCGTGCCCCGGCATGCGCAGCGCCAGGACGTAGAGGCCGCGGTCGCGCAGGATCTCTGCCTCGCGGCGCATGCTGTAGGGAGAATCGGTCAGTCCGTGGATCAGGAGCGCCCCCCCGCGGATCTCCGGGGGGACGAGCTCGAAGGTTCGATTCCAGTCCCGGGGATAGCGGCGCGGGCTCGATGCGCTCTCCGCGAAATAGCGGTTTCCGCTGGTGCGGTCCTCGGGCGCGACGCGGTCCTCGATCTGCTCCCTGACCTGGCGAAAGATCTGCTCCTCGCGGCGGAGATAGTCCTCCAGAGTGAAGGTTTCGGTCATTTCCGCGGCCTTCAGTTCCGAGGGCGGCACGAAGCGATGCCAGGGCTTCAGGTACGGTGGCCGGTGCGCCTCGAAAGCGCGCAAGGCGATGATCGTCGCGAAGACGATCGCCGCGGTCACGGCCAGCCGGCGGGCCCACCGCAGGAGAAAGCTCAGGAAGCCTCCGTTCTCTTTCATGCCGCGGATCATAGCCGCGTCCGCGAGCCGTTCGAACGCTTCCCCGACGGACACGGCCCCCGCCCGGTCTCGGGGTCGGGCCCCCTCCGCACGCTATATCAATTCTGATATAGCTGCCGCCTCGGTTCGAATGTCCGCGAGGGCCTCGTCGATCCGGTCCCGGTGCGTGCGGAAGGAAAGCACGCAGATGCGGACGGCGAAACGGCTCCCGAGCATGGTGCCCGTCAGGTAGACGCGCCTTCGGGCGTTGACACGGGCGAGCAGCTCCCGGCTGAGCGCGTTGAGGGCGCTTTCGTCGAGTCCGTCGCGGCACAGGCGGAAGGCCACGATCGAAAGCTGCGGCTCGGCCAGGATCTCGACGCCGGGAATCTCCTTCAGCGCCTTCGAGGCCAGGAGCGCCAGGTCGAGCTTCTCGTCGAGGTTGCGGCGGAAGGGATCGATGCCGTGCATGGCGATCGGAAGCCACGCCCGCAATCCCCGCCAGCCGCGAGACAGTTCGGGGGAAAGAAGGTTGAAGTCCGGAAGGTCTGCTTCCTCCTGCATCTCCGGCATGTAGTCCGCAGAGAGCGCATGTGCGCGTTTCAGGGCCCCGACGTCCCGGGCGAGAAGGCATCCGGTGCCATAGGGCAGGAAGAGACCCTTGTGCGGGTCGAGAGCGACCGAATCCGCGCGCTCGATTCCGGCCAGGCGCTCTCGTCCCCGCTTGGTCAGAACGAAGAAGCCGCCGTAGGCCGCGTCGACGTGGTACCAGAGGTCTTCCCGCCGCGCGAGCTCTGCCAGGGCCCCGAGATCGTCGACGGCGCCGGTGTTGGTCGTGCCTGCGTTGCCTACGACGAGAAAGGGGCGGAGCCCCTGGGTACGGTCTCGCGCGATCACCTGCTCGAGAGTGTCGAGGCGGACCCGGAAGGCCTCGTCCGACGCAATCTCCCGCACGTTCCCTTCCGGAAAGCCGGCCAGCATCGCTGCTTTCTGGATCGAATGGTGGGCCTGGTCGGAGACATAGAGGGTGCCCGTCAAGAAGTTCTCGGGCAGCTTCTCGCGCCGGGCGGTGACGATCGCCGAGAAGTTGGAGAGCGAGCCGCCAGAAGTCAGAATGCCACCCGATCCGGCCGGAAGGCCAGCCATGCCACAGAACCAGCGGATCACGTTGGCCTCGATCGCGGCGAGGCCCGGGGCCGCCGCGAACACGCCCACGTAGCGGTTGGTGGCGCCGGCGATCAGGTCGGCGACCGCGGCGTGCGGCAGCCCTCCGCCCGGGATGTAGGCGAGGTAGCCGGGGCCCGCCGTATTGAAGCTTTTCGGGATCACCCGCTGGAAGATCAGGTCGAGCAGCTCTTCGGCCGGCCGTCCGGACTCCGGCAGCTCCTCGCGCAGCGAGCGGGCCAGTGCCGCTGCGCCCTCGGTGTCCGCCGAGGGCTGTCGGGGGAGGGACTCAATGTGCGCGAGCACGCGCTGTGCGGCCGCGTCGATCAGCGCCCGGAGGGCGTCGCTCGAAAGCTCGAGCGACCGGTCTTCCGCCAAGCCGCTATCCTACCGGCACGGCCAACCCGTCGAGAGCCTCCTGCATGCGGGCGCGGACGCGAGCCACGAGATCCGGAAGGTCGCGCGCGGTCAGGCCTACCGTAGGCTCGGGCTCCAGAACTCGCACGGGAAGACGGCCCGGGCGGGCGCGCCGATGCCGCATGTCCAGGATCGTCTCGAGCGGCCCGGCCACGACCGGGAGGATCGGCACCCCCGCCGAAAGGGCCAGCCGGAAGGCGCCGCTCTTGAAGGGAAGCAGCTGCTCGCCGGTGTTGCGGTGGCCTTCGGGCATGAACCAGACGGAGAGATTCTCGTCGCGGACGGCCCGCGCGGCGCTCTCGAGCGACTGCCTCGCGCTGCGCGCATCGCCGCGGTCGATGATCAGGTTGCCCGACAGCCGGTAGAACCAGCCGAAGACCGGGATGCGTCCGATCTCGCGCTTGCCGGCGGACACCGTGCGCCTGGGAAAGATCGAGCCGAACGTGAGGACGTCGGCGAAGCTCTGGTGGTTCGCGACAATCACGCAGGGTCGGCTCGTGTCGAGCCGCTCGCGGTTCTCAACGTCGATGTCCCACCGCATCATGCGCACGAGGCCCCGGCAGAAGACGCGCCCGTACACGTAGAGGGTTTGCCGGTTGCGGGGACGCAGCAGGAGCCAGACCACTCCGAGGCCCGAGCAGAGGAGAAACCAGAGGCCGCCGAAGAAGAAGCCGAGGAAAAAGGTCAGACGCTCTCGCACCTAGGCCGTCGTCTCCCAGTTGTCCTTGGCGCCCTCCGGCGGAAGCCAGGGCGGAAGCGGCATCAGGAGGAAGAGGGAAAGCGCATGGGCATAGGGCTCGTAGAGGCCGCGGAGGTGCTTGAGCCTCTCGTCGGCCTCGCGCCCCATCTGCAGGGAAATGCCGGCGGCAGAAAGGGTCTGCCTCACCCGGGCCGCCTCGGCCGGCGGCAGGCGGTCCGGCTCGGAGAAGAGAGGGGTTCTTCCGAGCACCGACGTCAGGTCGGCGAGCGCGTGCCGCGCCATCGCGAACGTCAACCGCGCCGACCGGACGGGACCGCCCTCGACGCCCGTAATGACGAGGGCACAGGTGTCCAGAACCATCGTCAGGGCGGCGACCCAGGACTGGTTATCGTGCTGGGACCGATAGAAGGCGAGCACCGGGAAGGAGATGTGCCCCTCCAGAATGTCGGCGGACCACCGTTCCCAGTCCGCGAAGAGCAGAATGAGCGCCGCGTGGGGGTCGCCATCGGCGTGCCGACGGAGCAACTCCGCGGCGGTCGGCGGAGATCCGGCGCGTGCGTCGAGCAGCGCGATGGGAGCCTCCCGTCGCGAGAACGCCTGCGAGAGCACCGGGAGATAGCCGATCACCAGAGCGAGGAAGCCGAAACCTGTTCCCGCCTCGACGGTCGTCAAGATCCGAGCGGCGGTGGAGGTCGGCGTGACGTCGCCGAGCCCCAGCGTGAAGAAGTTGGTGCCGCTCATGTAGAGATCGGTGCCGAAGTCCCCGGATCCCGAGTGCGAGGCCACGTGGGAGCCGAGTCCCCACTGCAGCAGCGCGAAGCCGAACACGAGGGTCAGCGCCCAGAGAGCGAGCAGCAGGATCAGCGACAGGGGTCCGAAGACGGAGAGGAAGTTCTCCCTGGCGTTGCCCGGCCGCATCCGGCGGCCCACTGCGGCAAATGGAGGCCAGGTGGCCTTATAGAAGAGACGGGTCAGGCGGAACCGGAACGAGGCGCGCCGCGGGAGGACGATGGTCTCGAAGGCATCCCAGAGGACGACCAGGAGCAGGAGGAAACCGGCCGCCATCGCGAACAAGCGCATGCGCCGCGGGATTCTAAGGCCTCGCAGGCGCGGGCTCCCGCCGTGGCGGGCGCCGGAGCCGGGATCCGGAATGTGTCAGCCCCGCGCTTGTGCGTCGTGTCTCTGCCGGAAGATCCCGCGCGAGAGGCGGTCCTGCTGTGCCTCGACGCGGGCGCGCTGCCTCGGGGTGAGCCGCCCGCCGTTTACCCGGCGCAGAGCGCGAACCTCGCGATCGAGGCCAGCCTCCCGGCTTTCGAGCCGGGCGGCTTCCCGGGAGGTGAGTTGTCCGCTTCGGATTCCCTGCGCGATGCGCTGCTGCTGGCTTTCCTGGCGTCGGTGGATGCGCCCCGCTGCCTGGGCCGGTGGGACTGCGCCGAGCATCGCGGCGGCGGCGACGACAAGAACCAGAACCCGCTTCTTCGGCATCGTACTGCCCTCCGACCCGTTCGACGAGCCGGCCCGGGCCGAGGCTTACACCGCGGGGCGTCAGCGGGCCAGAAGCTGGAAGGAGCCGCGGTACGTTTCCAGGCGCAGTTCCGGGCCACCCCCGGACACCGAAGCCCTTCGGCGGTCGTCCGATCCGCCGCGTGTCCGGGTCGCCAAACCGAAGTCCGAATCGAGTCGCCCGCGACGGCCGAGGTCAGCGTCGAGGTCGAAGCCGGCGCCCCTCGGAATTCCGACGGCGATGGTGCCCTTGTAGGTCTTCAGACGAGTCTCGGCGAAGCGCTCGAAGTCGAGCTCGACGTCGCCTTTGTAGGTCTCCAGGCGCACGGGCCCGGCCATGCCGTCGATCTCCACTCGCCCCTTGTAAGTCTCCAGCTCGAGGCCGCCCCGGAGCCCCGCGAGGCGGCTATCGGACTTGTAGTCTTTGACGAAGAGACGGGCCGTTCGCGGCATCCGGATGGTGTAGCGCACGAGCGGAAGCGTGCCGTCGTCGAGCAGGCCGAAGAGGCCTCGCCCCTTGACCTCCTCGTAGTCGCTCTCGACCCGGATCTCGCGGCCGGAGCCTTCGATGCGGATCTCGGTCTGCGCGATCTTGCGCGCCTGGTCGCGCCCGTCCGGATCCGGCTCGACGCGCGCCGAGATCTCGGCCTCGGACCGGTCCCAGGTCGTCACGTCGATGGAGCCCTTGTAGGTCTCGAT
Source organism: uncultured Acidobacteriota bacterium (assembly GCA_963801275.1). Taxonomy (GTDB): domain Bacteria; phylum Acidobacteriota; class Thermoanaerobaculia; order UBA5066; family Gp7-AA6; genus DATBFU01. The sequence goes on from CAWDEF010000001.1 coordinate 2,758,306, forward strand.
CGACAGTCGGCCGTCCGCTTCGAGCGGCAGGACCCGGTGCACGTCTTTGACGGGTTCCGCCGCGCGGGCCGGCGGCGCGAGCAGCGGAACGAGAAGCATCGCGCAAAGGACAGCGTGTGGACGCATGGAGAACGCCCCCCTGCTGTCGAATACGAGCCGGCGCGAGCGAAGTTCCCTATTTTCGCGGCGGGCGGCTCGGCCGAAGCTCGATGCGGGACGGGATGGCCCGATCCGGGAATCGCAACAGGTCGGCCACCGCCTCGGCCACGTCCTCCGCGGTGAGCATCCAGGAATCGTCGCGCTCCGGTCGGGAGTGCCCGAACTCGGTCGCCACCGAGCCCGGCATGACCACCGCCATCCGGATGCCCTCGTGGCGCAGGTCGAGCATCGCGGCATCGGACAGCCCGAGCAGGCCGAACTTCGAGGCGTTGTAAGCGGCACCGCCCGCGAAGGCGTTGACCGAGGCGAGCGAGGCGATGTTGACGATGAATCCGCCGTCCCCCTTCTTCATCAGCGGCGCCGCGTGGCGGATCGCGTAGAACGGGCCGAAGAGGTTCGTCTCGAGGACCTCGCGGAAACGCTCGGGAGAAATCTCATCCACGCGCCCGAAGGCCCCGATCCCGGCGTTGTTGACGAGCACGTCGAGGCGGCCGTGCTCCTTCTCGGTGAAGGCGACCAGCCGGCGCTGGTCGTCGTCCGTGGCCGCGTCGGCCGGAAACCCCGTGGCGGCGATTCCCTCTTTCCGCAACGATGCGGCGGCGCGCTCGACAGAAGCCGCGGATGATCCGGAGAAGACGACCGCATGGCCCTCGGCCGCGAGACGGCGCACGATGGCGCGGCCGATCCCCCGGGTTCCGCCGGTGACAAGCGCAACGCGTTCGTGGGTCGCCACGACCGGCCTACCGCGCTCCCGCCGCCTCGAAGGACTCCCGCAGGATCGCGAGCGCCTCCTCGATCTCCGAAGCGCCCACCGTCAGGGCGGGCGCGATGCGAAATGCGTTGCCCTCCAGGCCGCCCTTCCCGATCAGCAGACTGCGCTTGCGCGCCTGCTCGAACACCTGCGTGGTCAGCGCGCGGGCCGGCGTGCGGTTGCCGGAGGTTTCGTCCTCGACCAGCTCCAGCGCCTGCATCAGACCCATGCCGCGCACGTCGCCGATTGCCCTCGGGAATCGCCGCTTCAGCTCCTCCAGTCCCTCCCGCAGCAGACGCCCCATCTTCGCCGCGTTGCCCGGCAGATTCTCCTTCTCGATGATCTCGAGGGTGGCGTTGGCGGCTGCGCAAGAAACGGGATTTCCGCCGAAGGTGGAGATCGTCAGGGCCTTGAGCGCGCCGGCGATCTCGGGAGTCGCGATCGTGACGCCGAGCGGCAGGCCATTGGCCACGCCCTTGGCCATGGTGATGATGTCGGGCGTCACCCCCCAGTGGTCGATGCCCCACATCGAGCCGCCCGTCCGCCCGAAGCCGGTCTGGACCTCGTCGCAGATGAAGACGCCGCCGTACTTTCGGATGATGCCGACGGCGATCTCGAAATACTCCGGCGGGGGCGTGATGAAGCCGCCCACGCCCTGGATGGGCTCGGCGAGAAGGCCCGCGATGCGGCCGGTGGTCGTGGTGCGGATCAGCTCCTCGATGTCCTTCGCGCACGCGATGCCGCAGGACGGGTAGGTGAGTTTCAGGGGGCAGCGGTAGCAGTACGGCGAGACGGCGTGCTTCACGCCGGCAACCTGTGTCGGGAGGGCGCGCCAGGTCGATTGCGCGGTGAGAGCCTGTGCGAGCATCGAACGGCCCGAGTAGCCGTGCCGCAGCGCGACGATCTCCGTCGAGCCGGTCGCCAGCTGAGCCATCATCACCGCCGTCTCGTCCGCTTCGGTTCCCGACGCGGTGAAGTAGGACTGCTGCAGGTTGCCCGGCGCCAGGCGCGCGAGCCGCTCGGCGAGCTCGACCATCGGAAGCGTCGGGTACAGGGTCGAGACGTGCGCCAGGCGACCGATCTGGGCCTTGATCGCCGCGTTGACGCGGTCGTCGGCATAGCCGATGGAGACGGTCAGGATGCCGCCGAAGAAGTCGAGGTACTCGTTGCCGTCGGCGTCGCGGATTCGGAGGCCCTTTCCGTCGGTCAGGACCACGGGTTCCGCGTAGTAATTGATCGTGGCGGGGAAGAGGTACTGCCCGTGCTTCGCGCGCGTCTGGCGCGTGAGCTCCGAGGTCGGCGCCTGGGTCCTGGTGGTGCTCATGGTGCTTCCCGATCTCTCATTTACGAGAACCATCTCGAGATCACGACTTTCTTGTCCGTATAGAACTCGAAGGCGTCGCGGCCGTGGACCTTCAGGTCGCCAAAGAAGCTGTCCCTGGCGCCGCCGAAGGGAAATTGCGCCATCGGCGCCGCCACGCCGATGTTCACGCCGACCATGGACGCGGTGGCGTGGCGCGCGAACTCGCGTGCGGCCTTGCCGCTCGAGGTGAAGATCGACGTGGCGTTGGCGTTGGGGTGGGCCCGCATCACCGCGATTGCCTCCTCGAGGCTTCGCACCGGGGTGATCGAGGCGACCGGTCCGAAGATCTCGTCGCGGCCGATGGCCATGCCCGGCGACACTCCGTCGAAGACCGTCGGCCCGAGGAAGAAGCCGCCCTCGCGACCGGGGACCCGGAGGCCGCGTCCGTCCAGCAGGAGACGCGCCCCTTCGGCGACCCCTTTCGCGACGTAGCCGGCGACCCGCTCGCGGTGGGCCGCGCTGATGACCGGCCCCATCTCGACGTCCGGTTCCATGCCGTCGCCGACCTTGAGCGCCCTGGCGGCGTCGACCATGCGGTCACGGGCTCCGGCGTGCGCTTCCCCCACGGGGACGAGCACGCTTCCCGCCAGGCACCGTTCGCCGGCGCACCCGTAGAACGACTCGGTGATGACCGGCATCGCGCGATCCAGATCCGCGTCCGGCATGACGACGACGAAGTTCTTGGCGCCGCCGAGAGCCTGAACGCGCTTGCCCGCGTGGGTGGCGCGCCGGTAGACGGCGCGCGCCACAGGAGTCGAGCCGACGAAGGAGACCGCGCGGATGTCGGGGTGATCGCAGATTGCCTCGACGACCGCGCGTCCTCCGTGGACGAGATTGGCGACACCCGGCGGGAGGTCGCACTGCGCGAGCAGCTCGAAGATGCGCTTCTGCGTCAGCGGGACCTGCTCGGAGGGCTTCAGGACGAAGGTGTTCCCGGTGGCGACGGCGAAGGGCAGGAACCAGAGAGGCACCATCGCCGGGAAGTTGAAAGGGCCGATCGCCGCGCAGACGCCGACAGGCTGGCGGATGACCTGACAGTCGATCCCCGCCGCGACGTTTTCGAGGCCGTATCCCATCGCGAGCGACGGAGCCCCGCAGGCGACCTCGACGCATTCGATTCCCCGGCGCACACTGCCCCGCGATTCTTCGAGCGTCTTGCCGTGCTCGGTGGTGACGATCCGGGCGAGCTCCTCCAGGTGGTCGTCGAGCAGGCTCTTGAACCGGAACAGGACGCGCGCCCGGACGGCGGGCGGCGTGTCCCGCCACGCCGGAAACGCCGTCTTCGCGGCGGAGACGGCCGCGTCGAGGTCCGCCGCGGTCGAGAGCGGCGTGCGCGCGATGCGCTCGCCGGTGGCCGGGTTGTGGACGTCGAAATGCTCGGGGGCTCCGGAGTCGATCCAGCGGCCGCCGACGAAGTTTTGCAGGACCGCCTTCTCCCCGGGGGGAAGGCGATTTGCGATGCTGCCCGTGTCGACGGCCGGCCCGGTCATGAGACCTCCGAAGTCGGAGGAAGTCTATTTCACCGGCGGAATCTCCGCCGAATCTCCGTTGTCGAGCAGGAGAACGTTGGGCCGCGGCTCCCGCCGCGCAAGGGCCGCCCGGAGCGCGTCCCGGGGCTCGAACTCCCCGTCGTCGGCCTGCGCGAAGGTTCCGAAATGGATCGCGAGCGACGTCCCGGCGCCGAGCGTCTCGTGGGCGCAGACGGCCTCTTCCGGATCGATGTGCGCCGGCGCCATGAACCAGCGCGGCCGGTAGGCGCCGATCGGCAGCAGCGCCAGGCGCAGGCGCGGGAAGCGGTCGCGGATCCTCGCGAAGTGAGCGCCCCATCCCGTATCACCCGCGAAGAAGAAGGCGCCCGAAGGCCCGGACACGACGAACCCGCACCAGAGGGTCCGGTCGCGGTCGAAGGGGCTTCGGGCCGAGAAGTGTCGGACCGGGACTGCCGTCACGGTGACTCCCGATGGGAGCCGCGACGACTCCCACCAGTCGAGATCCCGCGCGTGCGGCACGCCCCGCCGAGCGAGGTACTCCGCGTTGTTCAACCCGACGAAGAGGGCGGGCCGGTCACGATCTCGGAGCCGCTCGAGCGTGGGCACGTCCATGTGGTCGTAGTGGTTGTGCGAGACGAGGACGACGTCGATGGGCGGCAGATCCTCGAACCGCAGGCCGGGCGGCCGGTGCCGCCGCGGCCCGACGAAGGCAAAGGGGGAGGCGCGCTCCGACCAGATCGGATCGGTCAGGATGTTGACGCCGTCCATCTGCACGAGGACCGTCGAGTGGTTGACGAAGGTGACCCGCAAGGCGCCGTTCCCGACGCGATCCGGCGGGCGCGGACCCGGAGGCGTCGGCGTGAAGTCGCGCCAGGGGCCGCGCTCGCGGTGAAGGATCCACTTCCAGAATTCCGGGGCGCCGTGGTCGAGGGGCTCCTCGGAGCGAAAGCGGGTTCCGTCGAAGTGGTCGGTGACCGAACCCCTCCAGCGCGGGGCCGAGAGGAGGCAACCCGCCGCGGCAATCGCCGCGCCGCCGGCCCCGGCGAGGCCGGCCGCGATCGCAAGAAGCCGCCCGGCCCGTCGCGCCACGGAACCCTTGAGCACTCCCGGCGGACGGTTTATTCCGGCTCCGGATTCCCGGGCCACCCGGGCCGTCCGTTCGACGGAGGCAGCTCCAGGGACTGGCCGTTGTCGAGGATGACGAACCGCGGGTGGCCGTTTGTCTCTGCAAGCGCGGCTCGAAGGCCCTCGACCGGCTCGAACTCGGCGTCGTCGGAGACCGGGAAGGTGCCGAAATGCATCGGGACCGAGATCGAGGCGCCGAGATCCTCGGCGGCGCGGACGGCATCCTGCGGCCCCATGTGCTGGGCGTGCATGTACCAGGCCGGCACGAATCCTCCGATCGGCAGGAGCGCCAGGCGCAGGTTCGGGAAGCGAGCCCCGATCTTCGCGAAGTGGGAGCCGTACCCCGTGTCTCCCGCGAAGTAGGCAGAGCCGGACGGGCCGGTGACGACGAACCCGCACCAGAGCGACTTGTCGCGGTCGAACATGCCTCGTCCGGAGTGGTGCCGCGAGGGCACCGCCGTCACGCGCACGTCCGGGGCGATCTCTGCCGACGCCCACCAGTCGAGATCGACTCCGCCGGGCACGCCCTTTCGCGCGAGATACGCGGCGTTGCCGAGCCCCGTGAAGATGCGCGGGTGAAAAGAGGCCACGAGCCGCCTCAGGGTCGGCAGATCCATGTGGTCGTGGTGATCGTGGCTGAGCACGACCGCGTCGATCGGCGGGAGGTCTTTCATCCGCAGCCCCGGGGGCCGACGGCGGCGCGGCCCGATCCCGGGGATGGCGCGCTTGGCCCAGGTCGGATCGGTCAGGACGTTGACGCCGTCCATCTGCAGGAGCAGCGTCGCATGATTGACGAAGGTGACGCGCATGGCGCCGCCGGTGACGCGCGCGGGAGGAGGAGGGCCCGGCGGCGTGTCGGTGAAGTCGCGCCAGGGCCGCTGGTGCTTCGTGAAGATCCGCTTCAGCCATTGCCCGAAGCTCGTATGCACGGGCTCGGCCGAATGAAACCTCGTCCCGTCGAAATGATCGGTCGCCGGACCGTGGGAGGCGTGCGCGCAGGAAATCGCAGCGAGCGCGAGGCCGGCGGCGGCGAACGCGCGAGCGAGGCGACGCTTGCGGGACCGCGCCATCGGATAGATTGTCCCCCTTTTGCGGGAGGTGCCATGCGAATGACGATGAGGACGGCGGCAGCCGCCCTGTGGCTCGCCGCCGTTTGCCCGTGGGCTCTGGGTGCGGGGGACAAGCCGCGCGCGCGCGACCTGGGCGTGCCGTTCGGCGGCGTGCCGGGTCCCGACAACGCCATCACGGACGTGGCGGGCGTCGAGGTCGGTCACACCACGCTGATCTCCGGTGAAGGAAAGCTCGTGGTCGGCAAGGGGCCGGTGCGCACCGGCGTGACAGTGGTGCTCCCGCGCGGCAAGGGCTCCAACGACGACGCGGTCTTCGCAGGCTGGTTCGCGCAGAACGGAAACGGCGAGATGACGGGAACGACGTGGGTCGAAGAATCGGGCTTTCTGGAGGGTCCGGTCTTCCTGACCAACACGCACAGCGTCGGGGTCGTTCGCGACGCCTCGATCGCCTGGAGGGTCAAGCAGGGCGGAGCCGACGCCTCCGGCTACTGGTGGTCCCTGCCCGTGGTGGCGGAGACCTGGGACGGGTTCCTGAACGACATCAACGGCTTTCACGTCAAGCCCGAGCACGTCTTCTCGGCGCTCGCCTCGGCGGCCTCCGGGAAGGTGTCCGAGGGCAACGTGGGCGGCGGCACGGGAATGATCTGCTACGAGTTCAAGGGCGGCATCGGAACCAGTTCCCGCAGGCTTTCGGCCAAGGCCGGCGGCTACACCGTCGGCGTTCTGGTTCAATGCAACTGCGGCAGGCGTTCGCAGCTCGTGGTTGCGGGAGTGCCCGTGGGCCTCGAGATTCCCGGAACCGTCTATGGCGAGGACACCGGCTCGATCATCATCGTCGTGGCGACCGACGCGCCCCTGCTGCCTCACCAGTTGAAGCGCCTCGCCCGCCGGGCGACGATGGGACTCGCCCGCACCGGGAGCAGCTCCGGAAACGGCTCGGGCGACATCTTCCTCGCGTTCTCGACCGCCAACCCGGAGGCCTGGACGGCGACGAAGCCCGTCGGCGTGACCATGGTGCCCAACGACTCGTTGAATCCGATCTTCGAGGCCGTGGTCGAGGCGACCGAAGAGGCGATTGTCAACGCGATGGTGGCGGCGCAGACCATGACGGGAATCGACGGGCACCGCGCCGAGGCGCTGCCTCACGAGCGCCTACGCGAGGTGCTGAAGAAATACAACCGGCTGGCGCCCTGAGCGGGCCGAAGGCTACGAGGGACGAGATACGAAATGCGGGATCGGATCCCCCTATCTCGTATCCCGCATCGCGCATCCCATTTCCCCTACTCCCCCTGCCCCAGCGAGAATCCCTTCTCGCCGTCGAAGGTCTGGAGGTTCTCGGTCTTGACGAAGTCGAGGCCTTCTCCTGCGATCCGGCCGAGCAGCTCCGCGATCTGCGCGTTGGTGACCGGCTCGCCGTTTGGGGAGAGGAATCGGCCGCGGCATTCATCGACGCGGAGCGTCTCGGGAGCACCCCCCGGCCAGACCTTCATGCCGCGGCTGGTGATCATCGTCAGCTTGAAGCCGGGGGCGGCCAGCGGCTGGAGCTTTGCGGCGAGGGCGTCGCTGTCGAGGCTCGGCCAGCCCACGTAGACGTCCACGCCCACGGTCTGGCGACGGGCGGCGCGCGGGGCGGCGCTCGTCGGCTCGGGGGCATGCGGGCCGCTCGCTTCGTAGTGAACGGGCTTGAGTCGCTCGGGGAGCTTTCCGACCCGCGCGATGACCGCGTCGGCGAACTCCTTGGTGCCGACCTTCTGGCGGCTGACGCCCTCTTTGAAGATGTCGTAGGTGTGGACGCCCTCCTCCATCGTGCGCAGCCACGCGTTGTGGACGCGCTCGGCCACCTCTGTCTGACCGATGTGCACGAGCATCATGACCGCGCCGAGCAACAGCCCCGAGGGGTTGGCGAGGTTCTGCCCGGCCCGGCGGGGGGCCGAGCCGTGGATCGCCTCGAACATGGCACACGAAATTCCGATGTTGGCCGATCCGGCCAGGCCCACAGAACCGGCGATCTGGGCGGCGACGTCGGAGAGGATGTCTCCGTACAGGTTCGATAGGACGATGACGTCGAAGACCTCGGGCGTGTCGGCCAGCTTGGCCGCGCCGATGTCGACGATCCAGTGCTCCTTCTCGATGTCGGGATAGAGGGCGCCGATCTCGTCGAAGACCCGATGGAACATGCCATCGGTCAGCTTCATGATGTTGTCCTTGGAGAAGCAGGTCACCTTGCGGCGGCCGCTCCGGCGGGCGTACTCGAAGGCGTAGCGCACGATCTTTTCCGTGCCGGGCCGGGTGATCAGCTTGAGGCTCTCGTAGACGTCCTGCGTCAGCCGGTACTCGATCCCGGCGTAGAGGTCCTCCTCGTTCTCGCGCACGATGACCACGTCCATCTTCGGGTGCTTGGTGGCGACGAACGGGTGGTAGGAGACGCAGGGACGCACGTTGGCGTAGAGCCCGAGCGTCTTGCGCGTCGTGACGTTCAAGCTCTTGAACCCGCCTCCCTGAGGGGTGGTGATCGGGGCCTTCAGGAAGACTCGGGTGCGGCGCAGGGATTCCCACGAGGAAGCTTCGATTCCGGCGGTGTTGCCCCGCTGGTAGACCTTCTCGCCGATCTCGATGACCTCGGGCTCGAGGCGGGCGCCCGCGCCCTCCAGGATGGCGAGCGTCGCGCTCATGATCTCCGGCCCGATACCGTCTCCGTAGGCGACCGTGATGGGTGTCTTCCTGGACATGTCGAGGCTCCTTACATCGGCCCGTCCCGGCGGGCATGGAAAATGGCGTGCATTATGCATCGAATTGGCGGCTACGCGTCGCATGCGAAAGGACTTAACGAGAGGCCGTATAATTGGCGCACCCATGAAGGGCTCCATCCGATTGCTGGAATCGACGGAGCGCTCGCCCCTTGGGGGCGGCGAGACACTGGCTCTCCGGTATGACCCCTCCCGGCGGGTGATGCTCCGTTTTCGCCTGCAGGCGAGCTCTCCCGAGGACCTGGAAGCCCTGCGGTACGCGCGTCGGGCCATGATTCGGGAGGAACGTACGCGCGGTCTGGAATGGGAAGAGCCTTCCATGGAGGATCCGACCTTCACCGCAAACGAGGTTCGATGGTTCGTATTGGCCTCGCAGGCTGCGTGGTGCCGTCAGAAGATCGCCGAGCTGGTGGAGCGGGCCAACCGGGCGGGCGAGGAGATTCGGCAGGTCCAACCGTCCTGACGCCGGGCTCCGTGTCATCGTTACGATTGGTAACAATCCTCCGGTCCCGGCTCTTGCCGGGTAGGCCTTGCCAGGCCGTAAGTTGCGCTCTTCGAGAAGTTACCGAGGAGACAACACCCCGGCACGCGCCTCGCAATCTCGACAGGCATGGCTTCGGAAATTCGCCTCGAAGCGATGGCAGCGCAGATCTACGGGCAGGCGCACTCCGAAGGCTCTGCCGCGCTGGAGTCGGCGCCCGACGCATCCCTGACCCTGCGTCTCGCGATCTCGGCCCCCGGCGCCCTCGGGCTCGAGGCCCTGCGCCACGCCCGGCGATCGATTCTCAGAGAGGAGTGGACGCTCGGAAGAGACCCGGGCGAGCCGTCCCTGGAGTCGGCGGTCTTCACTTCGAAGGAAGTCGTGTGGACCGTGCCGCTGCGACTTCAAGACCGTTGCCGGCAGACGCTGCAGCAGCTCGAGAGCCGGGCCAACCGCACCCTTCGAGAGCTTCGGCGATCCTGACCCTGGCGGAGGCTCTGCCGTGAAGGGCGCGCGGACCCGCAACTTTCTTCTGCTGGCGCTTCTGGGTGGGGTCGGTTACTGGTACTACCGTGATCGACCGACGCTCTCCGAGTTCGTCGATGATCTCACGCGGCCTCTTCTGGGCTCCAGGGCGGCGGTGAAGGAATCCGAACACAAGCGCGTGGTCAAAGAAGCCGCAACGGTTCTCGGCCAGCAGACGGACGAGAACGTCGGAACTCTGCGGGAGGGCATGACGAAGGCCGAGGTGCGCGACTTGCTCGGTTCGCCCGACCGTGTCGAGGTGGTCTCCAGCCACGAGCCCATCCGGGTGCGCTGGACCTATCGGACCGTCAAGCGCACGGTTCTCTTCGAGGGGGGCATCGTCATCTCCATCGCCATCCTGTAGGCAGCCGCCGCCGCGCCGAGCAGGCCCAGACGCGGTTCGAGCACGATCCGCACCGGAATCCGCTCGAGCATTGCCGTCAGCGGAGGCTTGCTCCGGAAAGACTCGAGGAACGCGCCGGTCTCGAGAGCCGGGAGGATCTTGGGCGCGATTCCTCCCGCCACGTAAACGCCGCCGGTCGCCCGGTACTGGAGCGCCAGATTGCCGGCCTCCGATCCATAAAGCGACACGAAGAGGGCAATCGCTTCACGGCAGAGGGGATCCTTGCCCCTGAGTCCAAACCGGCTGATCACCGCGGCGCGGTCAGGCTCCTTCGCCATGGCGGATCGGACGGCGGGCCCGGCGCGCGCGGCGCCTTCGGCCTCCAGGAAGTCGTAGATGTGACCGAGTCCCTCGCCGCAGAGGACGCGGTCCCACTCGGCGCGCCCGATCCGGCGGCGCAGGAAGGCGCCGAATCGGTCCTCTCGGGCGTCGCGCGGCGAGAAATCCTTGTGCCCCCCCTCGGAAGGAAATGGCTCGTAGCGGCCCGCCACTTCGAGCAGGCCGGCCTGGCCGAGACCGGTGCCGGCGCCGATCAGGGCGATGGGACCTCTGCGCTCCGGACGGCCTCTGGCGAGTGTCCGCACCTGGCGCGGCTTCAGGAAGGGCAGGCCGAAGGCATTGGCGACGAAGTCGTTGACGAGAAGAAAAGGGAGGCGGCCGAACCGTCGCGACAGGCGGCGCTCCTCGATTAACCAGGGCAGCTTCGTGATTCGGGCGCGTCCTCCTTGGACGGGGCCGGCGACCCCCAGGCCCGCGGCGCGGGGCAGGCGGCGCTCACCGGCCAAAAAGTCTGCCAGGATCTCCTCGAGCTCGGCGTACTCGGCGCTCGCATAACGCGCCTGGCGCAGAAGCGCGATCTGGCCGGACCGGACCTCCGCGATCGCGATCGCCGTCTTCGTTCCGCCGACGTCGGCCGCCAGGATTCTCATGCCGGCAAGTATGCCGAATCGGTCGAGGCGTGACCCGGGACGCCGGGACCGTCGGGCGTCCCTAAAAAGGTGCCCCGGGGCGGGGAGCCCGCAGGGCAAAAAAAAGCCCCGGGTCGGGGTGGGTCCGCCCGGGGGGCGAAAGGAGGAGGTGAGGTTTTGATCCCTCGCCATCCTGAGATAGCAAGGCTTCGGCCATCTCTTGCTAGTGTGTTAAACTATTCCAGATCAGATACTTGCGCTTTGGAGCAAGCCCCCGATCTGACGAGGATTGTCATCATTCTGCACAATTTGTAACAACCATTGCTCGTAGTGTCAGAAAATGAAGTGCCCGAGCGACCGCCTCCCGTGGTGCTGGTCGGTCGGACCCGGCCCGCCGCTACACTGCGTCGCTTGGAAGACCGGCACCTCGGAGCCACACTGCGCCGACTCTGCGTATTCCTGCTTCTCCTCCCGGGGCTGACAGGCTGTTCCCTGTTCTCCGACAAGCGGACGGTCTACCAGTACGACCCGAGCTACGGTGTCGACAGCCCGGAGTTCCGAAGATCGCTCGAGGCCTTTCGAACCGAAATGGTGCCGGGCAATCAGGCCGCGGTGCTCTCCAACGGCGATCAGTTCTTCCCGTCGATGCTCGAGGCCATTCGCGGCGCCCGGCAGAGCATCAACATGGAGATGTACATCTTCAACGACGGAGACGTGGGTTCGCTGTTCGCCCACGCGCTGGCGGAGCGGGCTCGGGCCGGAGTCGAGGTGCGGCTCTTGATCGACGGGTTCGGCTCCCATCCCGGGCCGCTCGAGCCGCAGATGGAGGCGGCCGGCGTTCAGGTCCGCGTGTACCGGCCCCTGCGCGTCTATTCGATCTACCGCGTCGGCAACCGGACGCACCGCCGCATTCTGACGGTGGACGGCCGCATCGGCTTCTGCGGAGGCGTCGGCATCGATGACCGCTGGCGGGGCGACGCGCGCAACCCCCGGGAGTGGCGTGACGCGGTGGTCCGCGTCGAGGGACCCGTCGTGGCGCAGCTCCAGGCGATCTTCATGGAGGACTGGGTCATCACGACGGGTGAAGTGTTGAACGGCGACCGGCAGTTCCCGAAGGTCGCTCCTTCCGGGGACGTGCTCGCGCAGGCCATCGCGGCGTCGCGCACCGACCAGAGCTCGATGGCGAAGCTTCTCGTCTACATGGCCATTCAGGCGGCCCGGGAGCGAATCTGGATCGAGAACGCCTACTTCGTTCCCGACCGACAGATCCGCGAGGGTCTGGTGCGTGCCGCAGGGCGCGGAGTCGACGTGAAGGTGATCGTGCCGGGGGAACACATCGACATTCCGGCGATCCGAATGGCCTCGCGGTACTACTACGGCGACCTGCTGGATGGCGGTGTCGAGATCTACGAATACCTGCCCGCCATGCTGCACACCAAGGTGATGGTGGTCGACGGGATCTGGTCGACGATCGGCTCGATCAACCTCGACAACCGGTCGATGCGCCGCAATGCGGAAGTCAACGTGGCCGTCTACGACCGCGGCTTCGCCCGGGCGATCGAGCAGATGATCGCCGACGACCGGCAGTCGACGGAACGCTTCACGAAGGAGAAGTGGAAGAGGCGAGGCCTTCCGGCCCGTTTTGGAGAGCTGTTCTTCTGGCTCTTCTCGGAAAGCTACTGACGAGTCGGCGCAGTGGGCAATCCGGCTCGGACATCAACTGACCGCCGGGGCCGTCTAGAATGGCCCCGTGCTCCACGAGACGATCGCGCTCGACCGCCCGGTGGTCGTGTTCGACACCGAAACGACCGGGGTCAATCCGCGCACCGACCGCATCGTCGAGATTGCGTGCCTGAAGATCCATCCGGACGGCCGCCGGGAAGACTGGATACGCCGCGTCAATCCCGGCGTACCCATTCCGGCCGCCTCGACGGCGATCCATGGCATTTCCGACGAGGAAGTCCGAAGCCTCCCGACCTTCCGCGAGGTGGCGCGCGAGCTGGCGGACTTCCTGGAGGGATGCGATCTGGCCGGCTACAACATCGCGGGGTTCGATCTGCCCGCCCTGCGGATCGAATTCCTCCGCGCGGGCGTCCCCTTCGACGTGGCGGGTCGCAGGCTTCTCGACGCCCAGCGCATCTTCTTCGTGCGGGAGCCGCGCAATCTCGCCGCGGCGGCCCGGTTCTACTGCCGGTCCGAGCACCAGGGCGCGCATGGGGCTCTGGCCGACGCGGAAATGACGCTGCGCGTGCTCGAAGGGCAGCTCGCGCATTACGAGGACATCCCGCGCTCGATCCCCGAGCTGCACGATCTTTTCTGCGCCGGACTCGACCAGGATCTCGACCCGGAGGGGCGTTTCCGAATGATCCGCGGAGAGCCGACGGTCAACTTCGGAAAGAACCGCGGCCGGAGCCTGAAAGAGATGAGCCGGGAAGAGCCGGGTTTCCTGCGGTGGATCCTCAAAGGCGACTTCTCGGAACCAGTCAAGGAGATCGCGCGGAAGTACCTCCCGCCGGAATAGCCGTCGCTCAGGCCAGGTCGGGACCTGCGCCTGCCCGGAGGGCGCAGATCCCTCGCAAGCGCGAGCGACGTTAGCTCTTCGTCGTTTTCTTGAAGCGCAGGGTCTCGCCGGTCTTGGCGTCCCGCAGGCGGATCGTGCCCGGCTCGACCTCGATCGTCCACTTGGAGGTGGCGCCGCGAACTGCGAGCGCGCAGGAGGAGCCGAGCGTCTCGCTCGTGAAGCCGTCCCCCCGCTGCTTGAAGTTCATGCCACAGGCGGCCGTCGCCTCGCGATCCGTGAAGCTGTCGACCTGAGGGGAGAGCGCGGTGATCGTCGGATCGAAATGGGGCACGTAGGTGACGATGACGGCCGCCCCTTCGAGGTCGAAGCGGAGGATTCCCTGCAGCGCGACGGATTCTTCTTGGTATTTCCCGCGGATCGAAAGGAAGAGGTCGTAGGGATGCCCCGGGTCGGCCGTGAAGGGCTGGCTGGAAAGCACGAGTTCGTTGCCGGGGGTCGATCCCTGGAACCCCCCCGAGAGAATCGCCGCGAGTCGGTAGGACTGGTTCTCCAGCGCGTGGCTGGCGGTCGCGGCGAGCAGAAGGGCTGCGACCAGGATCGGAATCCGTTGCTTCATAAGTCCTCCATCGAAAGCCTTGCGAGATCCGTTCCTCAGCACGGCGCCGGGTGATTCTCTTTCATTTCAAGGGGTTGCCACGTGGACCGCGCGGAGAATGTGTCCCCGCGCGAGGACGGCTATCCCGGAGGGGAGACAGACCGGAGCGCCGCCAGGGTCTTCGTGAGCGCTCCCTCGAAAACCTGCTGGAGGACTTCCTTCTCATTGTTGGAGCCGTAGTAGTTGGGACGTTCCACTTCGTCGGAGGCCTCGAACTCGAGAAGCGTATGCCCGACGGGATCCCGCACCAGAACATCCCACTCCGCAGCGCCGCTCCAGGTGTCTTCCACGAAGGGCGCCCCGAACCGGTGGATCTCGATCAAGATGGAACCGAGCCCGCCCGCGCTGTCCGGCGGGGCCCAGGTGCAGCCCGGGAAAGAGCGGGTGATCGAGTCGGAGAGCAGCGCGACGAGCTTCTGAGAGCCCTCGCGGTCGGCCCGCCGGTCCAGAATCTCGAGGCTCCAGGCGGTCTGTCCTCCGGGACAGGCCGCCGACGGGTCGACCGAGGACCTGGGACGAAGTGTGGGCGGGCCGCACGATGCAGCCCAGGTCAGCAGAAACACTCCCGCGCACCGCGCACCGAGCGCCGGGCCCCTCACGGCCGGCTTGCCCGCCGCGCACCGGCTGCCGCCGGCGTGTTTGGATCCGTCGCGTACGCGCGGGAAAGCGCTGCTGCCTGCGCGCGCAGATCTTCGACGAGATCCGGAGGGCTCAAGGCGCGAGCGTTCTTCCCGTAGCGCAGGACGAACTCGCGGGCCTCCCGGATCGAAACGGCCGGAAGCTCCAGGATCGCCTCCCCGTTGGGAAGGTCTTCGATGGACTGATCGGGATGCCAGCGCTGCTCCCGGACCTCGTCTGCGGCCTCCTTGGAGAACCGCACGCGGAATCGGAACGGCTTCTGGCCCCCCACGAAGAGGCCGAAGGTGTGGCGGAAATATCGCTTGGCGTCGAAGTCTCGGGGGATGGCATACCGCTCACCCGTCAGGCGCGCGCTTTCCATCCGGGAGAGATAGAAAGTCTTGACCTGACCGGCCGCCACGTCGTCGGCGACGGCAAGCCAGTCGCGGCCGGAGAGAACGATGGCGTAGGGGCGCACGACGCGGGGCTCTCCCGCCGGCTCGCCAGGGTGCCGGTAGCGGATCGTCAGCGAGATGCCGCGCTGCATCGACTCGGACACCGCCTGCCACGTCTCCTCGCGGACCGGCCGATAGGGGGCGAGACTCCGCAGGGCGATCCTGTCGCGAACGGTTTCCGGGCGCAGCCGAACGGCCGGCGGCATCAGCTCCGCCAGGCGTTCGTAGCAGGACTCCAGATCCCGGGCCAGCGGCGTGCCCCCGAAGAGCGCCAGAACCTGCGCCGCGACTCCGATCGAGAAGAGATCCTTGCCGTCGACCGGCAGGAAGGGCAGGACGTAGTCGGGCCGCGAGTACGCGTAGCCATTCTCCTGCCGGTCGAACTCGATCGGCGCGTCGAGTTCGTCGCGCAGGTAGTCGAGATCCCGCTGAACCGTCTTGGAGGAAACACGAAGCTCCCGGGCCAGGGAAGAGGCGTTGGGGTGCCGGCCTTCCTTGATCTGGTGGTGGATCGTCTGAAGCCGCCGCCAGAGAGGGCGGTCCTTGAATGCTCCCTTCCGCCCCATGTACCGATTCTCCCATGCTCGTGGCGCTGCCAGAAAATGTCGGTTCTGCCGCTTCGGGCTCGATCAAGGAGTGTCACTGAGGTGAGGCCTTGCGGCAGAAGGATCTCGAAATGAAGGGGTTCGAGCCCTCGACGGCCGTGGCCCCGTCCTTGCTCGTCTCCTCGGCGTGCAGATCGAGCTCGCACCCGAACCGACCTCGCATCGCGGTGCGGGACTACGCGAACGAGGCTTCCCGCCGGATGCTCTGGATGGGGGGCAGGAGCTGCTCGACGACTTCCTCGAGCGCCTCCACTCGATCGTCCGCAAGGTTCCCGCCGCAGCCCCTCGCTCTCTCGACGACACGCGCCCGTCGCGGGTGCCCGGCAGGCGCTCTTGATCCAGGCCCTGTCTTCCGGCTCGGGCGACCTGCCGCTTGCGCTCGCCCTGATCCTCATGGTCGTCGGAATCCTGCTGTCCGGGGACGACGACCTGCCTGGCCCGCGCCGCAGCTTCGCGAGGGCGCGCGGCCCGAAGTCGCTGCCCTTCTAGAGATCGCCGGGCCCGTGCGGCTCGGAGGCGCTACTTCAGAACCGAGAGCAGCTCGCGCGCGGTTTCGGCTTCCTTGCCGTTGGGGTCGAGCTCCAGGTACTTCTCGAGGTGCTCCTTGGCGGCCGCGTTCTTCTTCAGGTTGAAGGAGACGATTCCGAGCTGGTAGTGCGCCAGCGCGAAGTTTGGATTTGCCTCGACGGCCTTGGAGAAATAGTCCGCGGCTTCCTGCATCCGCTTGTTGTTGAGCGCGTCCACGCCCTTGTTGTAGATGACCTCCGGCGTGTCCGGATTGGCCGCGGCGAACTTGGCCTGATATTCCGCAGCCGCCTTCTTGTCCCCCGTCTGGTCGGCCGCGGTCGCCATGAGCTGGTAAAGGCTGGTCAGAGTCGGATCCAGGTCCAGGGCCTTCTGGCCGGCCTCGAGCGCCTGGCTCCAGTCCTTCTTCTGGTAGGCGAGCACGGCCAGGGCCTGCCAGCCTTGAGGCAGATCGGGATTCTTCGCGACCGCCTGGCGGAATTTCGCCTCCGCGCCGGCCTTGTCGCCGCTGTTGATGAGATCGACGCCTTCGTTGTATGAGGTGGCGGCCTCGTCGGCGGGCGTCATGACCGGGGCCGCGACGGCCTCGGGCTTGCGCAGCTGCACGTTGACGACCGTCGGATCTCCGATCGAAAGCTTCCTGTTCTCTTCGTAGGGAACGTAGCCCTCCCGCTCGTAGCGAATGTGGTAGGGGATCGTCGCGTCGTTGACGATCAGCGCGTAGTGGCCTTTCTTGTCGGTTTTGACCGTGAGCTTGAAGGACACGAGATTGGGAGTCGTCAACGTCACGAGGACCTCGGTCAGAGGCGCTCCATCCGGTCCGGTCACGGTGCCGGTCAAGCGTCCCTGAGCTCCCGCGAGGACGACGACCGCGACGGCCGAAAAGGCGGCGAGCGCCGCGAGGACGCGTTTGGTCTTCATGGGGGATCCTCCTGTCGGCGGGATTCTATTTCCGTTATGGCCCGCCCGAGCGGTCTCAGCGTCATCGGGGCTGTGGAGGCGCGGCCTCCGCGGTGCGGGCGGGGGCGGGGAGGGCCTGCAGGATATCGGCCACGGTTTCGTACCGGCCCATCGGCATGAGATGGATTCCCCGGGCGAGAGCCGCGATGCCGGCGGCGAGCTCGCGCGCGATCGCGAGGCCTTCTGCCTTCTCGTGATCGGGCCCCCGGCCAGCCGCTCGCCGCATCCTCTCTTGAACCGCCTCCGGGACCTCGATGCCGGGAACCTCGTTGGCGAAGAAGAGCGTCTGCTTGAGCGAGCGCAGGGGGATCGCGCCGATCAGGACCGGGATTGCCCGGGCCTCCTCGAGCTTCAAGAAGCGCTCGAGAGCCGCCAAGTCGTAGATCGGCTGGGTCTGCGCGAATGTAGCGCCGGCTTCGATCTTGGAGCGCAGCTTCGAGGCCTCGACCTCCAGGTCCGGCGAGGCCGGGTTGGCCGCGCAGCCGATGGCGAAGACGGTCGGCGCCCCGATGGCGTTGCCCGCCAGGTCCGCTCCGGCGTTCAAGCCCCGAGCGATTCGCAGAAGACCCAGCACGTCCACCTCCGAGACCTGCTTGGCCTGCGGGTAGTCGCCGATCTTCAGGGGGTCGCCACCCAGGCAGAGCAGCGCCTTCAAGCCGAGGCCGGAGGCTCCGAGCAGGTCGGACTGCAGGCCGAGCACGTTGCGGTCGCGCGTGGTGATCTGCACGACGGCTTCGAGACCCGTCTCCCGCTGGATCAGGGCGGCGACGGCGATCGACGACATGCGCAGACGGGCCATGGGGTTGTCGGTGACGTTGACCGCGTGCGCCCCCGCCGCCCGCGCCTGCCTCGCGCCGTCGATCGCGGCGGACGCGTCGACTCCCCGGGGCGGCTCGATCTCCGTCGTAACCACGAAGGCGTTGCCGTCTGCGAGCAGGCGCTTGAATCGGGAGGTCTCGACTGGAACCTGCGGCACGCGCGGCGGGACGGCCTCGATGACCACCGAGGCCCTCGAGCCGGTGGCCCGCTCCCGTCCCGAGACTTCTCGGGCCATCGCTCGGATGTGCTCGGGCGTGGTCCCGCAGCAGCCGCCGATGATCGCGGCCCCGGCCTCCGCGAAGGCACGGGCGTACTCGCGCAGGTAGTCGGGGGAGGAGAGATAGACGTTGCGGCCGTGGACCACGGTCGGGTAGCCGGCGTTGGGCATCACGGAGAGTGGAACCGCGATCGAGCCCGGCAGCCGGGCAAAGACGTCGTTCGTCTCCTGAGGGCCGAGCGTGCAGTTCATCCCCACGACGTCGGCCCCGGCCGCGGCCAGGGTCGCCAGGGCGTGTGCGGCGGCCTCCCCGAACGCCGTGGTTCCATCCGCGAGGAATGTCATCTGCGCGGCGATCGGGATTTCGGCAGCAAGGCCGCGCACGGCGCGTACCGCCTCGGCTGCCTCGAAGAGGCTTCCGAAGGTCTCGAGCAGCACCAGATCGACGCCCGCATCGATCAGGATGCGCGCCTGCTCCTCGAAGATCTCGCGCACCTGGGAAAGGGTCAGGGCGCCGTAGGGCTTGACGAGCGCGCCGAGCGGGCCGATGGAGCCCGCGACGAATGCGAGTTCTCCGGCCGCAGCCTCCCGCGCCAGACGCACGCCTTCGCGGTTGATCTTCTCGAGGGAGTCGGCCCACTCGTGAGCCGTGAGCTTGACGCGGTTGCCGTCCCAGGTGTTGGTGGTCAGGATGCGGGCCCCGGCGTCGCGATAGTCGTCATGGACTTCGCGGACCGACTCCGGATCGGTGAGGTTCAGAGGCGACTTGGCCTGATCGGGCGCTGCACCCCGCGACACGAGAAGCGTGCCGATCGCTCCATCGGCGAGCAGCACCTCGCGGGCGACCGACTCACGAAAGTTCTTCTTCATGAAGCCTCCCGAATCCGAGAGGCATGCGCGCGGCACGGTGTCGCGGCGCCCCTCATCTCCATCTCCCGCACCCCGGGCCGACCCGGGATGCCTCGCGCGTCATCGGAGATTCCGGATTTGGCACCTGGCGGGCCCGCCGCGACGCGGGCTCCGGTTGCCGTGGGGTCCTCCCGCCTTCCTCATCCTCCCCTTCGGGGTCGCCGGAGCGGCGGGCTTTCGGGCCGGTCCCTCGCCCACTCTCGATGTGGCGGAACGCCGCGAATCGGACGTTCCGACAGGCTCAAAGACCTTCTCCCACAGTAGCCCCGGGTCCGCCGGGTGTCAAATTCGCTGTGCCGGGGCTATCATGGGCCGTCCTCACCGGCGCCCGCCCGGCGTCTCCGGCGCCTCCTCTCGTAACGAGAAGGAGACTGCCGATGAAGTGGCTCGCCATTTTGTTTCTGCTCCTGGATGGGTCCGCGTCCGAGCTCCCGTGGTCCGAGCTGTCGCTTTCGATCGAGCGAGAGGCGGGGATTTCGACCGACCGCGTGACGATCTGCCGTGTGCGCGTGGTCAACCACGGGTCGCACACCTGGCCCGGGCGCACGTTGCACTTCGAGGCTCGAGCGATCGATGGGGGCGTGGTGGTCGAGAGGGCGCGAGGACGCTTTGGTCTATCGCTTCCACCGCACGGGACCCTGGAAACCTTGATCGGATTTTCGATTCCCGACGCGCGCTTCGAAGTTGCGCCCGCACCAGCCTCGCCGGATTCCGGAGGCGGCCGCAAGCGCACCGGAGGCAAGCGTTCCCGGCGCTCTCCCCGGCCGCGCACCCGATGACAGCGGTTACAATGCGCCCACATGAAAATCCTCGTGGTGGGAGGCGGCGGCCGGGAGCACGCCCTCTGCTTCGGCCTGCGGCGGAGCTCCGCCGTGCGGGAGATCTATTGCGCCCCCGGCAATCCCGGCATCGCGGAAGTGGCCGACTGTCTTCCCGTGACGCCGGGCGACATCGTCGAGATCGCCGACCTCGCGGAGACGTTGCAGATCGACCTGACGGTGGTCGGACCGGAGCTGCCGCTGTCGCTCGGAGTCGTGGACGAATTCGGCAAGCGGGATCTGCCGATCTTCGGCCCGACGCGCCTGGCTACCCGGATCGAGTCCTCCAAGGCCTTCGCCAAGGACTTTTTCGCCCGCCACCGGATCCCGACGGCGCCGGCGCGCGTCTGCTCCTCGGCGGACGAGGTCCGCCGCGCGGTCAAGGAGTTCGGGTTTCCGGTCGTCTTGAAGGCCGATGGCCTGGCCGGCGGGAAGGGCGTGCTCACCGTCGAGAACGACGAGGAAGCACGGCGGGCGATCGCCCTCTTCTACGAGGAGCGCGTTTTTGGCTCAGCAGGGGATCGCGTGCTCGTCGAGGAGTTCCTGCGCGGCAACGAGGCCTCCTTCCTGGCGCTGTGCGACGGCCAGACGGCAGTGCCGCTCCCGACGGCGCGCGACTACAAGAAGGTCTACGACGGAGACCGCGGCCCCAACACGGGGGGCATGGGAGGGCATTCCCCGGCCGGCGTCATGGACGCGACCACGTCCACGCAGGTCCTGAAGCAGATCATCTGGCCCACGCTGAGGGGTCTCACGGCAGAAGGGCGGCCCTTCCGCGGTGTTCTCTACGCGGGGCTGATGTTGACCGAGTCGGGGCCGCAGGTGCTCGAGTTCAACGCGCGTTTCGGCGATCCCGAGACCGAGGTGATCGTGCCCCGCATCAAGTCGGATCTGGCGGCCCTTCTGCTGGCCGGCGTGCGCGGAGATCTGGAGAAGTTCTCGCCGATCGAGGTGAAGCCCGAGGTCTGTGTCGGCGTCGTCCTGTGCGCGGCGGGGTATCCGGGTCCCCACGAGAAGGGCAAGCCGATCACGGGCGTCAACGACGCGGCTCGAATCCCCGGGGTCGAAATCTTCCATGCGGGCACGGCGCGCGAGGGCGATCGTTTGATCACCGCGGGCGGGCGCGTGCTCGTCGCCACTGCGACGGCGCCCTCGATCGCCGATGCCGCGGGCCTCGCATACCAGGCGGCCGATCGCATCGATTTCGACGGAAAGCACTTCCGCCGGGACATCGGCGCGCACGGCCTGCGCGCGAGCCGACTGTAGCCGTCGCCTTCGCTTCGCTCGCCTGCCTTCGGCACCGGGCCGCGGCTCGTCCGGATGCGGACTCGACCGCGGCCCTGGCTCGCTCGCCGCGCGCCGGCTCCCGCGGCGCGCGCCTCCTCCTTCGCTTCCGATCGGGAGACTTCGCGCGCCGCGAGGAAAGTTCGTTCTCGTTGCGGTGGGAACGTCGTCTCAGTTCAAGGGAGTAGGGAACATCATCGCATCGCGAATAGTCTCCCGACGAAGGAGGGAGGAGGTTCGCGATGCGGGAGCGGAGGTGCAGCGAGGAGCAAGGCGAGCGGTCGAGCCCGCATCCGGGCGAGCCACGAGCCGGTGGCGTCAGCCAGCTCGCTCGCAGGCCGACGCGACGGCTACTGTCCGCAGAAGAAACCCGTGTCGGCGCACTTCATCTCGACGTAGGACCCGTCCTGGGTCACGTTGTCGATGATGACGGCGAATCCCTCGATCGTGGGGCTGCTGTTGCTCGGCGTGGGGCTCGTGACGTCGACGAAGGCGATCGCCTCGGTGACGTTGGAGGGGATGTGCGCCAGGGAGAACACGTTGCCGGCGGGGACCACCTCTCCCGGCAGCAGGTTGGGGAAGGTGACGGCGTTGCCGACGCGTTGGTGCAAGGTCGGGCTGCCCGGAGTCACGTCGTAAAAGGTCGCCACCGCCGTGACGGCGCGGTTGGTGCCGGGGAAGAAGGCGCCGTTGATGTCGGTGTTTCGCACGAAGAGATTCGTCCGCTGGGAGCCCTGGACACCGCCGGAGACGGCGGCCGGCGTCGTGTCGCGGATCGTTGCGACCAGAGTTTCATGGGCCGACTCGAAGAAGAGAGAGGCAGAGAAGGAGTACCCGATCGTTCCCTGGCTCGGGTCGCTCTCGACCAGGCGCGAGTAGAGTCGCCCCGTCGCCGTTCCCTCCCATCCCGTGTTGGAGGGGAGGTTGTCGAAGGTGATCAACAGGGTGCCGAGCGCGCTCGCCGCGGCGCCCGGGACCAGGAGTCCCTGGCTGTCCAGGAACTGGACCATGTCGTCCGAGTGGAAGTTGTCCAGGCCGGCCAGCGTGATCGGAAAGACTGGCGTGCGGCAGAGGCTGTTGGCGCACGCCGCGTTGCCGTAGGAGTACTGAATGCGGGCAATGACGCCGCCGTTGACCGTGTTGTTGGTGATGTCTACGGCGGTGCGGTAGAAGGCGAGGCCCTGTACGCGCGCCACTTCGGGCAACTCGACCGAGTACGCCGCGGTCGGGGCGTTCTTCGAAAGCGGTCCCAGGGGCGCGTGCGAAGAGGCAACGGCCGTGCGCCGGAGAATGAGCGTGTCGCGCGAAACGGGGGTGCCCTCGGATTGCGCAAGGGCTCCGCTGCTTACGGCGAGGAGAGTGAGAACCGCCGTCGGCACCAATTTTCCGATCTTCATCTGCTTTTTCTCCTGTTGCTCGTCGGTCCGGATCCGAAGGTTCGATCCGACCGGGCCAGTGTGCCATGTTCGCAAGATTCGGTCCAGCCTGAAAGAGCGAAGGGGCCGTGCCTTCGATGCCCGATCCTGTCCTCCCGTCGGGATGAAGTGTCCTCCCGGAACCTTTTGCCTGTCGATCCGTTTAGAGAAACCTTAGACTGCGACTCCGTGAACAGGGCTTCCGCGCGCGTGGTCGCGATCGTCCGCGTCCTGACCGGAGTGATCTTCGTCGCCGAGGGTTTCTCGAAGCTCGCCGGCCCTTTCGTGCACGGGGGATTCGCTTCGCAGGCCACGGAGATGGCCGGCAAGGCCTGGCCGTTCTGGAGCCGATTCCTGCACGCGGTCGTGCTGCCGGGCGCGCTCGCCTTCGGTTGGCTGGTCGCGATCGGCGAGCTCGCGGTCGGCTTGGGGCTCGTCGCGGGCCTCTGGACCCGAGCCGCATCCTTTGGAGGGGCGCTGCTGGTTCTGTCGTTTCTGCTCAGCCAGTCCTACGCGCCCGGCGCCGCGTGGGACGGCTGGATCAAGGCGGGCTTGACGAGCAAGTTCGCCATCCTGCTCCTCGTTCTGCTCGGCATCCTCGATGCGGGAAGGGTCTGGGGATGGGATGGGTGGGCGCGGAGCCGGAGAGGGGTCCGGGCGGAGCGGCGGGACTAAGGGGTCTCCTTCAGGAGTCCCGCGACTGCTCTTTCGAAGTCTCCGTACGACTGCTTTCCCGAGAGGACGCGCGCTTTCCGGCCGTCGCGCCGGTAGACAACCGTAAACGGCAACTCCCCTCCCCAGGATCGATCCACAGCGTCGATGAAGTCCTGATCGTCGCCTCCGGACTTCTTGCGGTAGTTGGGAAACGCCGGCCGCTGCTCGGAGAGAAATTTTTCGACCTGCGCGGTTTGCGAAGCAAGGTCGGTGGAGACCCCCACCACGGACAGCCCCTTTTCCGCGTAGGCCTTCTGAAGGCGGCTCAAGGAAGGAAACTCTTCCCGGCAGGGCTCGCACCACGTCGCCCAGAAGTTCAGCAGGACGACGCGTCCCTTCTCCTGAATGAGTCGCTGCTCCAGGCCGGCGGCATCGAGTTCGCCGGAGAGCCTTGATCCCGCCGGCCCGGCCGCCAACAAGACTGAGAGGACGACTCCCGCCCCGCTCAGCATCCGCTCGCTCGCAATTCGAGGTTCCTCTAGACCCTCTTGATCGAGCAGCCAAACGCCTTCGTCTCGGCCTTAGCGACCTGCTGTCCGGCCAGGATCGCGTCGAGCGCGTTCTTCAGGTCGGGCGACGTGACCCTGGAGGCATCCTCGTAGTTTTCGTCGATGCGGCCGTGGTAAAGCAGCTTCCCGTCCGGGCCGATCACGTAGGCCTCGGGCGTGTGCTTGGCGTCGTAAAGGTCGGCGACCTTGTTGTCCGGGTCCTTGGCGATCGGGAAGGTGTGGCCGTGTTGCTTGGCATGTGCGGCGACCTCGGTGGCCGGTTCCGTCTTGTTGCTGTTGATTCCGACGAAGAGCACGCCCTGTTTCGAATAGGCCGCCGCCATGTCCCGCATCCGGTCGTTATAGGCGTTGGAGTAGGGGCACCGGGTCGCGATGAAGAGGATCACAACCGCCTTGTGGGTCTTCTCCGCCTCGGAGAGTGAGAACTCCTTGCCGTCGATGGTCTGAAGCTGGAACTGCGGTGCCGGGGCCCCGATCTGCGGGGCGGCCGCGGCCAGAGCGAGGCTCGCATTGGCGCAGAGGGCGAGAGTCAAGACAGCGGCTGCGGAAGGACGCATGAGACCTCCTTGTCGATCAGAACTCCGAATCTCGCCGCTCGCGGTGATATTCCACAGAAGGCGTCGCGGGACGGGCCTACCGGCCTCCGAACCAGCCCTTTCGGGGTGGCCGGCTTTCGAGATCACGGAGGCGGGCCTCCAGCGCTTCGACGCGCCGGGCGAGGCCCTCGACGGTGCGCTCAGCGGTCTGCTGCGACTCCCGCAGCCGGTCGAGCGCCTCGACGAGCGCCTCGTTCTCGCCGCGGGACATCAGGGCCCGGCGCACCTCCGAAAGGGGCAGGCCCTCCTCGGTGAGCGATCGGACGGTGACAAATCGCGACACCTCGCGGTTCTCGTAGCGCCGGTGGCCTCCTGGCGTCTTGCGGACGGGAAAGAGCCCGGGCAGCTCCTTCTCGTAGAAGCGCAGAGTGGTCACCGGTATCCCGGTGCGGCGAGAAACCTCTCCGATCGAGAGACCGCTTTCGTTCATGCGTCCGCAACTCCCGGCCGCGAGCGGACCGGGACAGCGCTAGACGAGGAACAGAGGCCGGCTGACGACCGGGTCGAACTTCCAGACGTACTTGTAGACCCCGTTGAAGAAGTCGATCGTGATCTCGTAGTGCGCCTCGATCGTGATCGCTTCCTTGCTCTTTCGGATGACCAGGTTCTCCTTTCCGATCGGCAGCTCGAGCTCCCGTGCCTTCTGGAGGATGGCGTACGCAATCTGATCCTGGCCCTTGATCGATCCGAAGGAGGCCTGCTCCTGCATGGTGTCGTAGAAGGTCGACGTCGCGATCTTGACGGGCACGATCTTGGCGAGCGTATAGCCGACCAGCGCGAGAATCGCCAGCCACACGATGCAACCGATGTTGACCTTGCCCTGCATCGTGCGCGCGCGTCTGATCATCGAGCCTGCCTCCGTGACTGCGAGATTTTTGGTTGATTGTAACTCGGATCTCGCGAGCCCTACCGCACGGGATGGAAGACGCGGCTCCAGCGCGCACGGAAGAAATCGCGGATGCGCTCCGGGAGACTCTCCCCCGGCGCGCCGGGCGGGGCCGACCAGTAGACCAGCAGCGCGCGGCCCTTGACGTTGGCGACGGGCACGGTGCCCCAGAAGCGGCTGTCGTTCGAGCGGTCTCGATTGTCGCCCATGGCGAAGATCTGTCCCTCCGGGACGCGGATCGGACCGAACTGGTCGCGGCGGCCGGCCGCCAGAATGTCGCGATCGGAGTGCGTCACCTCCGGTTCCGGGACCGGGGCCTGATTGACGTAGACGACCTTGTCGCGAATCTCGACGACGTCACCGGGCAGCCCGATGGCCCGCTTGACGAAGTCGCGGGCGGGATCATCGGGGAACTTGAACACGAAGACATCACCCGCGCGTACCGGGCGCTCCGGCAGGAGGCTTCGCATCAGGCCTGTGCTCGGCGCGTAGAGGAACTTGTTGACGATCAGGTGGTCCCCGACCAGGATGTTGTCCTCCATCGAGCCGGTGGGAACCACATAGGCCTGGAGCAGGAAGGTCCGCACGAAAAGCGCGAGGATCACCGAGACGAGGACGGCCTCGAGGTACTCGCGCGCGAGCGAGCGCCGGGGAGGCCGGGGGCCCGGCGCGTCCCCCGGAGTCAGCGGACCAGTGTGAACATCCGGTCCCATCGCGTCCGCGAAAAGAAGTGAAACGCCACCGAGAGCAGTTGCTGGATCTTCGCGATCGCGCCGCGCCAGATGTGCGAATTGGACTCCGCCTCGTAGGACCAGTAGATCAGAAAGGGGCGCCCGAAGATGTTTGCGCGCGGGACCGGGCCCCAGAAACGGCTGTCCAGAGAATTGTCCCGATTGTCTCCCATCCCGAAGTAATCGCCGGGCGGGACCGTGAAAGGCCCGAACTGGTCGCGGATCACGCCCATCTCCGAGACCTCGGGATCGGACTTGCGGTAAAGGTCCGGATAAATGTGCTCTACGTAGGGGCCGTCGGCGGCCTTTCCGTCGACGAAGAGCTCCTTGTCGCGCACCTGCACGACGTCCCCCGGGGCTCCCACGGCCCGCTTGACGAGGACGTTGCCCGGATTGACGTCGTCGCCTGGCTTCTTGAAGACGATGATGTCCCCCCGGTGGACGTCCCGATACGGCAGGAGCCGCGACAGCGACGGCAGGCGCGGGGCGAACGCGAACTTGTTGACGAGCAGGTGGTCCCCGACCAGGATCGTCTTCTCCATCGATCCGGTCGGCACCTGATACGTCTGGACGACGAATGTCCGGACGAAGAGCACGAAGATTCCGGCGACCAGCAGGGACTCGTACCACTCCCGGGTCGAGGAGTGGCGGGGCGGCACGGACCCGTCGGGCTTTTTCGGAGAACCGTCGTGTTTCTGCATCATTCGACCTTGAGCACGGCGAGAAAGGCCTCCTGGGGGATGTCGACCCTTCCCACCCGCTTCATCCTCTTCTTTCCTTCCTTCTGTTTCTCCAGCAGTTTCCTCTTGCGCGTGATGTCGCCGCCGTAGCACTTGGCGAGCACGTTCTTGCGGATGGCCGAAACCGTCTCCCGGGCGATGATCTTGGAGCCGATCGCCGCCTGGATCACGACTTCAAACATCTGGCGGGGGATGATTTCTTTCATCTTTGCGGCCAGAATGCGCCCCTTGGCCGCGGATTCCTCGCGGTGGACGATCAGCGAGAGGGCGTCGACCGGCTCGCCGTTGACCAGAATGTCGAGCTTGACGAGGTCGCCTTCCCGGTAGCCGATGAACTCGTAGTCGAAGGAGGCGTACCCCTTGGAGATCGATTTCAGCTTGTCGTAGAAGTCGAGGACGACCTCGTTCAAGGGGAATTCGTAGGTCAGCACCACGCGGTTCGAGGAGAGGTACTCGAGGGACTTCTGGACGCCTCGCCGCTCCTCGCAGAGCTTGAGCAGGCCTCCGAGGAAGTCGTCGCGCGTGATGATCGTGGAGGAGATGTAGGGCTCCTCGGTCACCTGGATGTGATTGGGCGACGGGAGATGATTCGGGTTGACGAT
Source organism: uncultured Acidobacteriota bacterium (assembly GCA_963801275.1). Taxonomy (GTDB): domain Bacteria; phylum Acidobacteriota; class Thermoanaerobaculia; order UBA5066; family Gp7-AA6; genus DATBFU01. The sequence goes on from CAWDEF010000001.1 coordinate 2,785,907, forward strand.
GTTCAGGACCTCCCCCGAGGTCGTTGTCACGCGGTAGTTGACCCCCGGGGCAGTCGTGATCAGATCGAGATCGAACTCGCGCTCGAGCCTTTCCTGAACGATCTCCATGTGCAGCAGGCCCAGGAATCCGCAGCGGAACCCGAAGCCCAGGGCGGTCGAGTTCTCCGGCTCGAACGTGAAGGAGGCATCGTTCAAGCGCAACTTCTCCATCGCGTCGCGCAGGTTCGCGTAGTCGTCCGCGTTGGTCGGGAAGAGACCGGCGAAGACCATCGGCTTGGCCTCGGCGAAGCCGGGGAGCGGCTCGGCAGTGGGCCGCGAGACTTCCGTGATGGTGTCGCCGATCCGGGTCGAGTGCAGGTCCTTGATGTTCGCCCAGAGAAAGCCAACCTCCCCGACGCCGAGCGCCTCGACCGGTTCACGCTGCGGGCGGAAGACGCCGACCTCCTCGACCTCGGCGACGAACCCGGTCCCGAGCGCTTGAATCTTCATTCGACCGGCCAGGCGCCCGTCCACGATCCGCACGAGGGAGGTGACCCCGCGGTAGGGGTCATACCAGGAATCGAAGAGCAGGGCCTTCAGCGGCGCCTCGGGATTTCCCTTTGGCGACGGAACATCCGCCACGATCCGCTCGAGCAGCTCCTCGATGCCGATGCCCTGCTTCGCCGAGGTCAGGACGGCGTGCTCTGCCGGGATGCCGACGACCTGCTCGATCTGCTCCCTGGCGCGCTCGGGCTCGGCCGACGGCAGGTCGATCTTGTTGATCACGGGCACGATCGTGAGATTGTTGTGGACCGCGAGGTAGGCGTTGGCGAGCGTCTGGGCCTCGACTCCCTGGGTCGCGTCCACGACGAGCACGGCCCCCTCGCAGGCCGCGAGCGACCGCGACACTTCGTAGGAAAAGTCCACGTGTCCCGGCGTGTCGATGAGGTTCAACGTGTAGGTTTGCCCGTCGCGGGCCCGGTACTGGAGTGTCACCGACCGCGCCTTGATGGTGATCCCGCGCTCCTTCTCGAGCTCCATGTCATCGAGCATCTGCTCGTGCATCTCGCGCTGGGATACGGCGCCGCAGACCTGCAGGATCCGATCCGACAGGGTCGTCTTCCCGTGGTCGATGTGGGCAACGATGGAGAAGTTGCGGATGAGGCGAGGGTCGGGCATGAGCGAACGGGAGATTCTATCGGAATGGTTCGTCACCCAGAGGCCAGCGGGACCGCGCGGTGGCCAGCGCGGGATCGTGCGGGCCGTCCCGGCGGTGGCGCAGCAGCCCTGCCCACGCGATCATGGCGGCGTTGTCGGTGGTGAGGGAGCGATCCGGCAGCAGCACGGGCACGCGTCGCCGTGCTCCCCAGGCTCCGAGGGTGGCGCGCAGCTCGGAGTTGGCGGCCACACCGCCCGACAGAGCCAGCAGCCGGATCCTCTCGCTCGCGTGGACTGCCTCGACCCGTTCCATGAGCGCCGACACGACGGCGCGCTGGAAGGACGCGAAGAGATCCGTCAGGTCCGGGCCGAGAGCGTCCGCGTCGAGCGGCGTGCCGTCCACCCCGCGTCTCTCGAACTCGCGGAGCATCGCGGTCTTGATGCCGGAGAAGGAAAAGTCGAGCGAGCCGTCACCCGGGCGCCCGATCGGAAGGGGAAAACGGTCTCCGTCTCCCCGGGACGCGATGCGGTCGATCGGCGGCCCACCGGGATAGGGGAGGCCCGCGCGCCGCGCCACCTTGTCGAACGCCTCTCCCGGGGCGTCGTCGCGGGTCCTCGCGATCGGCGCGATCCGGTCCGGCTCGACGCGGACGAGCTCGGCATGGCCGCCCGAGACCACCAGCCCGTGGAAGGGAAACTCCACGGGCCGCGCGGGTCCCCCGCGGGCGTCCAGGTGCGCCGAGTACAGGTGCCCCTCGAGGTGATTGACGGGCACGAGCGGCAGGTCCCGGGCCCAGGCGATGGCGCGGGCGGCCGAGAGGCCCACGAGCAGCGGGCCGATCAGGCCCGGGCCCGCCGTCGCGGCCACCAGACCTACCTCTTCCAGGGCGCGCCCGGCGGCGGAAAACGCCTCTTCGAAGACCGTGGGCAGGTTCTCCAGATGGGCTCGGGCCGCGAGCTCCGGCACGACGCCGCCGTACCGGGCGTGTGTGGCGAGCTGCGAGGCGACGATGTTGGAGAGGACGCGGCCCTCTCCGTCGAGCAGGGCGACGGACGTCTCGTCGCAAGAGGTCTCGATGCCGAGGACGATCATGTTGCGCCGCGAGCGGCGTGGACCGCTCTGCGGAGGCTCTCCCCGTACGGTGCCTCGCAGACGCCCTGCTCGGTCACGATCGCGGTGAGGAACCGCGCCGGCGTGACGTCGAACGCGACATAGCGGCCCGCCACGCCCGGGGGCGCGATCGGCTGACCGGCGATGGACAGCACCTCCGCGGCCGGGCGCTCCTCGATCGGGATCGCCGCGCCGTCCGGGCAGGAGAGGTCGATCGTCGTCGTCGGCGCGGCGACGAAGAAGGGCACGCCGTTCTCCCGCGCGAGCACCGCAAGGGAGTACGTCCCGATCTTGTTGGCCGTGTCGCCGTTCGACGCGATTCGGTCGGCGCCGACGATCACCGCTTGGACCTCTCCGCGCGAGAGAAAGTGCCCGCCCATGCTGTCGGTGATCAATTCCACGGGGATTCCGTCGCGCGAGAGCTCCCAGGCGGTCAGGCGGGCTCCCTGAAGGTACGGCCGCGTTTCTCCGGCCAGGACGCGGACCGTGCGGCCCGAGGCCGCCGCGCCGCGCACGATGCCGAGAGCCGTTCCGTAGCCCGCCGTGGCGAGCGCCCCCGCGTTGCAATGCGTCAGAACCGTGACGACCTGTGGCAGCAGCTCTGCGCCGAGGGCGCCGATGCGCCGGCAGGCCTCGAGGTCCTCGGCGGCCAGGGCGTCCGCTTCCGCGATGAGCGCGGCTTCGATCGCGTCGGGCGGCAGGCTCCGGACGCGCTCGAACCGTGAGGCCAGCCGGTCGAGGGCCGCGAACAGATTGACTGCGGTGGGCCGGGTGGCTGCGAGAAGGGTCCGGGCCGCCGCAAAGCGCTCCGCGACAGGCGTCGTCCGCCCGCTCCGCAACGAAAAGGCGGAGCCGTACGCGGCGGCCACTCCGATCGCCGGAGCGCCACGCACGGCCATCTCGCGAATCGCGAGTGCGATCTCGGCCGCCGTCTCGAGCGAGAGCCAGACCTCCCGGGCGGGCAGAAGCCGCTGATCGAGCAGCCGAAGGACCCTTCCGTCGCGATAGAGGGGGCGAAGGACGTCCGTCATGGCTCCGGCTGGACGACGATCCCGACCCCGTGGCGGCGAGGATCCGCGACAGCCTCCGTCGTGCCGTCGCGCAGGAATGCTACCGCGTGCACACGGCCGATTCGCCCCGGCACGGGATCGCGGGCGCTGACCTTGATCGCGTGCCCCCGCTGCTCGAGCGCCGAAATCCAGGCGAGGTCGAACGCGTCGGCCTCGATCTCGATCGAGTCCGGGAAGTCCTGCTGGTGGAAGCGGGGCGCCGCGACGGCCTGCGGAAGGGACTCGCCGCGCGCGACCAGGCCGAGCAGGATCTGGAAGTTGACCGTAAGGATCGTGGAGCCGCCGGGCGTTCCCCAGGCGAAGGTTCCCCGCCCCGGGATCGACGCGATGACCGGACAGATCGAGGAGAGCATGCGCTTTCCCGGCGCAACGGCGTTGACCTCTCCCTGGACGAGACCGTAGAGGTTCGCCTCGCCCGGCCGAGTCGAGAAGTCGTCCATCTCGTTGTTCCAGAGAAATCCGAGCCCCGGCGCGACGCGAGAGTTGCCGAACGAATCGTTCAATGTGGTCGTGACGGCCACGAGATTTCCCTGGCCGTCGACGACCGAGAAGTGGGTCGTGGAGGCGTCTCGCGACTCGCGCGAAGGAAGCGCCTGGACCGGCGTCGCCCGCTCGGGGTTGATCGTCGACGCGACGCGGCTGGCCCGCTCGGGCGAGGTGAACAGATCCTGACGGACCCCGCCGAACTCCGGGTCGCCCAGAAACCGGTTTCGGTCGAAGTAGGCGCGCTTCTCGATCTCGGCGGTCAGGTGCGCCGAGGCGGCGTCGCGCGGCCGAATCCGATCGAGGCCGAGCGCTTCCGCGGTCAGCGCCATCAGCGCGAGGGCGGGGCCCGAGGACGGAGAGGCGGTCGTGAAGACCTGCGCCGGTCCGAATCGAAAGGCGATGGGCGGGCGCGCCTTGGCGGAATACAGGGCGAGATCCCCGCGCGTGATCAGCCCTCCGGCGGAGGCCTGCCCCTTCTCGATCGCGCGCGCCACCTGCCCGCGGTAGAAGCCGTCCTCGCCGAGGTTCGCGATCGTCTGGAGCGTGCGGGCCAGATCCGGCTGCCGCAGGCGCGAGCCCGCCGCGGGAGGTTCGCCGCCGGGCAGGAAGATCGCCGCGGTCTCCGGATCGGTACCGAGCGACGCGCGATGGGCGGCGATCGACTCGTGAATGTTTTCCGTGACGACGAAGCCGTCTCGCGCGAGCGCGACCGCTGGTTCGACCAGGGCCTTCCACGGAAGCCTTCCGCCCCTGCGGTGCGCCAGGGCGAGTCCCGCGACCGAACCGGGAACCCCCGAGGCGAGCGCGCCCTGGGTCGAGGAGGGGGGGCGCTGGCCGTTCTTGGCAGGCCGCGAGAACATGTCGCGCCGCGCCGCCCGGGGTGCTCGCTCCCGGAAGTCGACGGTCAGAACGGCTCCCCGGGTGTTGCGGGAAATCCAGAATCCTCCGCCGCCGAGGTTGCCCGCCTCGGGCCAGGTGACGGCCAGCGCGAACGCGACGGCGACGGCCGCGTCGGTGGCGTTGCCGCCCCGCCGCAGGATCTCGATGCCCGTGCGCGCGGCGGTTTCCTCTTCCGCCGCGACGGCTCCGCCCCGTCCCCGGGCCGTGGTCGGTGTCGCGGCGGAAGCGAGCGCGGCGGCGAGCCATAGCAGGAAAGCGGCGCGCAGGCGCATGGCCGCGCCATTCTATCGGCGTTAAGATCCCGGCCGTGAAATCCATCCGCGACCTGCCTTTGGAGGGCAAGTCCCTGTTTCTCCGCGTCGATTTCAACGTTCCGCTGGAGAAGGGCCGGGTCGCCGACGATACGCGCATCGTCGAGACGCTTCCCTCCATACGCCACGCGCTCTCGCGCGGCGCGCGGGTGCTGTGCGCATCCCACCTCGGCAAGCCCAAGGGCCGGCCCGATGCGAAGTACTCCCTCGCGCCGGTCGCCGTGGCTCTTTCCGAGGCCCTGGGCCGGCCCGTCCGCTTCGCATCCGACTGTATCGGTCCGGAGGCCGAACGCGCCGCCGACGGGCTCGCCGCCGGGGAGGTCCTCCTTCTCGAGAATCTGCGCTTTCACGCGGGCGAGGAGTCGAACGACCCGGCCTTCGCGCGCGCGCTCGCCGCCCTGGCGCAGATCTACGTCGACGATGCGTTCGGCGCGGCCCACCGCGCGCACGCTTCCATCGTCGGCATCGCGGGCCTCATGGCGGTCAAAGGGGCCGGTCTGTTGATGGAGAAGGAGGTCGGCGCCCTCTCGAAGCTGCTCTCGCCCGATCGGCCATTCGCCGCGGTCCTCGGAGGAGCGAAGATCTCAGGAAAGATCGACACGCTGCGCGTTCTGGCGAAGTCCGCGGACATTCTCCTGATCGGGGGCGGGATGGCCAACCATTTCGTCAAGGCTCTCGGGCTCCCGGTCGGCCGGTCGCTGCTGGAGGAGGACAAGGTCGCCGTGGCACGCGAAATCCTGGATGCCTGCAAGGCGACAGGCAAGACGATCGCCCTTCCGTCGGACTTCGTGGTCGCGGTCTCGCCCGAAGACGCGTCCGGGGCGCGAACGGTCGGAATCGACCGGATCCCGGCCGACAGGATGGCGCTGGACATCGGGGAGAAAACCATCGAGCAATTCCAGAGGCTGCTCGGGCCGGCGCGCACGATCTTCTGGAACGGACCGATGGGTGTCTTCGAGAGGCCCCCGTTCGATCGCGGAACGATGGCCCTCGCACGCGCGATTTCCGGGCGCGACGCCTTCACGGTCGTCGGGGGCGGGGAGAGTGTCGCGGCGGTCCACGCCGCGGGCGTGGCCGAGAAGTTCACCCACGTCTCGACGGGAGGCGGCGCCTCGCTCGAGTTCCTGACGATGGGCAGCCTTCCCGGAATCGAAGCGCTCGGGTAGCGGCGCGCCCGCGTGAGACTCTTCGTCGCCAACTGGAAGATGCACAAGACGCGCGAGGAGGCGCGGGCCTTCGCGCGCGGCCTCGCCGCGCGCATCGGGAGCGGTCCGCTTCCCGTCGAGCTGTCCATCGCTCCGCCGCTGACGGCCCTCGATGCCTCGAGAGACCCGGAAGGACGCTGGTCGCTCGCGGGGCAGAACGTGGCGGCGCAGGCGGTCGGCGCCTTCACGGGCGAGGTGTCGGCGCGGATGCTCGCCGACGCGGGATGCCGGTACGTGCTCGTGGGCCACTCCGAGAGGCGGCGGATCTTCGGCGAAGACGGGCCTCTTCTCACCCAGAAGCTCTCCCGCGCCCGCGAGGCGAACCTGACCCCGATCTACTGTCTGGGGGAAAGCGAGGAGGAGCGCTCCCACGGCCTGACGGAGGCGGTGCTGGAGCGCCAGACGGAGGCCCTGTCGCAGGACCCCGCACCCGCGCCCCTCGTCGTCGCCTACGAGCCGGTCTGGGCGATCGGAACGGGACGGGCGGCGACCGCGGCGGACGCCGCGGCCGCGGGCGCGCACCTGCGCCGCCTCCTCGAGGTCCGGAAGGATCTGCGCCTGCTCTACGGCGGGTCGGTCACTGCCGAGAACGCGGGAGGGCTCCTGCGTGACTCTTCCATGGACGGTGTGCTCGTCGGCGGGGCGAGCCTCGATTTCGATTCCTTTGCGCGGATCGCAGGCCTCTGACGCGAGGGATCCCCCCTCCCGGTCGTCTTGACGAAACCCTCCTCGAAACGTAGACTTTGCGCCCTTTTTCGGAGGTCCCGTGGGAATCCTTTATGCGGCGTTGATTGCGCTCTATTGTTTCGTCTGTTTCTTCCTGATCCTGGTCGTGCTCGTCCAGCAGGGGAAGGGCGCGGATATTGCCGGCGCCTTCGGCGGCGGCGGAACCCAGACGGCCTTCGGAGCCCGCGGCGCGACGACGCTGCTGCACAAGCTGACGACGGGAGGATTCGTCGCCTTCATCGTGGTCGCCCTGGTCCTGACGATTCTCGAGGCCCGTCCCCGCGCTTCGGTCGTGCCGGAGAAGTCTCAGGCCGCGAAGGTCGCCCCGGCGCCGGCCGCGCCGGCTCCGGCGGTCCCTGCTCCGGCGCAACCCCCGGCGCCGGGCGCTCCGCCCAAGCAGTAGCCACGTGCCGTCGTGGTGGAATTGGTAGACACGTACGTTTGAGGGGCGTATGGGGCAACCCATGCCGGTTCGAGTCCGGCCGACGGCACCACTTGATTTGAAAGATTCGAGATTCGAGATACGAGACGAAGTGCGGGATGGGGGATTAGGAACCCGAGCGTCGAGATTCGAAACCCGTATCCCGTATCCCGTATCCCCCGTCCTTCTAGGGCACCGGATCGAACCCTCCTCGTGCCCACGGGTGGCACCGAAGAAGGCGGCGGGCGGCGAGCCAGCCACCGCGGGCAAGTCCGTAGCGAGCCAGTGCCTCGCGCGCGTAGACCGAGCAGGTCGGCTCGAACCGGCAGCGCACCAGGCCAGTCCTCGCAAAAAACGGAGAGGCCGTGGCCCGATAGACGTCGACCGCCGCGATCGCAACCCGGGCGCCGATCTGATCGCCTACCGGTCGGGCCGAGTCGCCGACAAGGAAACCCAGAGCCGCCACGAGCAGGATCGGCGCCAAAGAGCCCACCCGCCTCCGATTGTGAGCAGTCGCGTTCCGCACGGCCGGGGCAGGACTCGAAGGCGCTATCCCGCGTGGCGGGAAATGCCGGGAACGAAGAGGCGCTCGCCCTGGAGCGCCTTCACGATCGCCAGGATCGTCACGAGAGAGTAGACGATGAGCGCGGTGAGCATCACGACCGGATACAGGCAGCCGAAAGAAGGCAGCAAGAAACCGACGAGAGTCGCGGCGGCGCCGATGCCCACGACGGCGGCGAAGAGAAGCAAGCCGTTGCGGGCGTGCCAGCGGATCTCGCGATCGCGCTTCTCGATCGCGAGTGCCGCGAGCCCGACCAGTGGCAGGTAGCAAAGCACCAGAACGGCCGCCCGGCGTGCGGAAGCTTGCTCCGGCATCGACGAGAAGACTAGAACGGAAAGGGGCAAAACGGAACGGCGCTGGTCCCGAGCGGGCCGGCGCAGCCGAGCCGGGGCCTTTATTCGCTCGTCTTCAGCCGGATCGACCCGTTGACCGTCTCGCAGTGGAGCGACTCGCTCCCCCCGTTGTAGGACCCCTTGGCTTCCTTCGGGCCGTACTTGCCCTCGACGGCCATGTCGAAGTCGGCCTCGATCCGGCCGTTGACCGTTTCCAGGTCGTACCGCACCGAGGAGGTCTTGTCGAAGAGGATCTCGACGCTGCCATTGACCGTCTCGAGGCGAGAGGTCTTGAGCGGTCCCTTGAAGGCCACACGGACCGACCCGTTGACGGTCGTGGCCTTGACGGGTCCCGCGATGTCGCGGAACTCGATCGAGCCGTTCACGGCGTCCGTCGACGAATCGCCCGCCAGACCCGCCGCCTCCACCTTGCCGTTGCAGGTCTCCAAACGGACCGAAGCGGCGGTCGGGACTTGAAGCTCGTAACCGACGCGCACGCTCATGTTGCCGAGATCGAGGAATCCGAAAAGCCGCCGGCGGCGGGGGCTGATCGTCTCGATCTTGATCTCGTCGCCGGACTTGCGGACGCGGATTTCAGTCTGCTTGAGAGTCTCCGAGGCCCGGCTGCCGCTGGCGGACTTGAGGGCCCGAACCTTCAGATAAGGCCGGTCCCAGGCCTGGACCGCGATGGGCCCATTGACGTTCTCGACGGAGATCTTCGAAACCCCTTCCATCGAATAGGCTTTTTCGAACGTCGCCTCCTCGCCCCGGGCCACGGAAGGGGCGAGGCAGGCAAGCAGAAAAAGCCCGGCGAGCGTTCTACGCATGCTTGACACCGCATTCAATAACGGATTGCCGCCGGAAAGGTTCTCCAGGGCCTCGGGCCGGCCCCAGGGGGGCTCGTGACGTTAGACCGGGTCATTGGGCCGAATCTTCAGAGACGACGCGAAACCCACGGCCCCGGTCGCCGGGCCGGGCCGCGCTTCCGTCCCTCAGAACGGGCCAGGCCTCGGCGAGGTTCCAGAGCGGGAGAAGGAGCGGAAGGTTGCGCCGGATCGAGCCCCAGACCCCCGGCGGTGCCCCGCGCTCGTCCCGGACCTCGAGGGCGAGCCAGCGGCGAGCCCGGCCGCCGCTGGCGTCGCGAAGCAGAAAGACCATGGCCGCTCCGGCGCCCGCGCCTCCCCAGATCCAGGGTGCGAGGGCCCGATGCCCGGGCAACAGCAGCCAGACGGCGGCGGTGGCGGTCAGCGCCGATAGATCGGCGATCGCCGCCGGCACCAGCAGGTCGAGCAGCAGTGCGAGGCCGCGGGCGCGTCGCATCTCCGAGTTCATGGAACCCGTATATTCTCACCGCTCGCGTCCGCAGGCGTCTCGTGAAGCCATGAGCTCGAACCTCTCCGACTGTCATCTTCACTTCGAGGGGTGCCTGCCGGAAGAAACCGTCCGGTCCCTCGCGGTGCGCGCCGGGCACGCCTTTTCCGATCCCGCAGCCTTTGCCGCCGCGCGCGCCAACGTGCGGGACGCCGCGGGCTTCCTGGATCTCTTCGCCGCGGTCTGCCGCCTGTTTCGAGAGCCCGGAGACTATTTCGAGACGGCGCGCGCCGTCGCCGCGCGACTGGGCGACGACGGCCTCGCCTATGCCGAGGTCTACGTGTCGCCGGAAATCTTCACGCGACTCGGGCTGCCGCCGGAGGAATGCCTGGCCGCGGTCGCCGCCGGTTTCGAGGAAGCGGCCCCCGGCGGGGCCCGCTGCCGCATCCTGCTCGATGCCGTGCGCCATTGGGGCCCCGATTCGGCCGACCGGGTGCTCGATCTCTACGAGCGCCGGCCGATTCCCTCGGTCGTCGGCTTCGGGCTGGGCGGCGACGAGACTTCCTACCCGGCGGCCGACTTCGCCGGCGTCTACCTGCGTGCCCGGGCGCTCGGGCTGCGAACGTCCGTCCACGCCGGGGAGTGGGCGGGCCCCGAGTCGGTCGCCGATGCGCTGGATGCGTTGCGACCCGATCGCGTGGATCATGGAATCTCGGCCTCCGCCGATCCGCATTTGATGGCACGCCTCGCGGGGGAAGGGACCGTGCTCTGTGTGGCGCCTTCGAGCAACCGCGTCACGGGCGCCGTGCCGAGCCTGGAAGCGCATCCGCTCGCGCGTCTGCTCGCCGCGGGTGTGCGCGTGGCGATCGCCGCGGACGATCCCCTGTTCTTCGCGACGACCACCCGGCGCGAGCACGAGCTCGCCCGGAAGGCCCTGGGGCTGACGGCGGCGCAGACACGCGATTGTCTCGAGAACTCCTGGCGCACGGCCTTCTGCCCGGTGGAGGAGAAGCGCGCGGCGCTCTCCGCACTCGCTGCGGAAGGAGACGGAAAGGACTCGCGCCCCGTGCGTGCCGAGCCCGCGCCTTAGCCGAGCGTCTGTTCGTACAGGGCGCGGTAACGCGCCACCATGGCGCCGGTCGGAAAGGCTTCCACTGCGTGCCTGCGGGCGTTCGCCGAAAAGGTCCGCCACTTCTCCGGATCGCGAATCAGTGCCAGCGCGGCGTCGGCCATGCCGTCCACATCGCCCACGGGACAGAGGAAGCCGTTGACTCCGCTCTCGACGACCTCCGGCAGTCCGCCCGCCCGCGTGCCGATGACGGGCACGCCGCAGGCCATCGCTTCGAGCGCTGCGAGTCCGAAGGACTCGGCGTCGGAGGGCAGGAGAAAGATCTTTCCGATGGGGAGAATGGTCTCGATGGACGCCACGTTGCCGAGGAAGCTCGTTCGGTCCGGGAAGCCGAGCTCCTCGGCCAGCCTCTCCGCAAGAGAGCGGTCCGGCCCGTCACCGATCAAGAGCAGGCGGGCCGGGACCTTGCGCCGGATCCGGTCGAAGACCGCGAGCACGTCGGCGATCCGTTTGACGGGCCGGAAGTTGGAGATGTGGATGACCACGCATTCGTCGGTCGGAAAGAGCGCGCGGGCGTAGCGGGAGGCGCGGTCGGGCCGATACAGCTCGCCGTCGACGAAATTCGGGATGACCTCCACGGGGCGGCCGACCGAGAACTCCCGCGCCGTCACGTCGCGCAGATATCGCGAGACGGCGGTGACGGCGTCGCTCTTCTCGATGCTGAAACGGGTGATCGGCAGGTAGGAGCGGTCCTGCCCGACGATCGTGATGTCGGTGCCGTGCAGGGTCGTCACGACCTTGAGCCGCACGCCGCTCGAAAGGCTCATGTCGCGTGCCAGAATCGCAGAGATCGCGTGGGGCAAGGCGTAATGCACGTGGAGCAGGTCGAGACCGGAGTGCGCCGCGACCTCGGCCATCTTCGTGGCGAGGGCGAGCGTGTACGGGGGCGAGACGAAGAGGGGGTAGCTCGGCGCCACGACCTCGTGGAAATAGACGCCGGGACGGGGTAGGGCGAGGCGCGAGGGGAGCGCGTAGGAGATGAAATGAATCTCGTCCCCACCCTCCGCGAGCGCGATTCCGAGCTCCGTGGCGACGACACCGCTGCCGCCGAAGGTGGGGTAGCAGGTGATGCCGATCTTCATGCGGGTCGCGAACTAGTACCCGGCCTCGAAGCCCTCGAAGCAGGCCACCAAATCGTCGATTCGTGGCGGGCGCTGCGAGACGAAGCCCTCGCCGAACTCGGTGCCGATCAGGAATCCGAACTGCCGCGCCCGGCCTTCGATCGTCGCGAGAAACGGCGGCTGCGAGAGCATGGTCTGCGGCTCCCGGGAGTTCGGGTCGTGAAACTGACTCGTGAACGCCAGGATCGCCTCGAGCCGCTTCGGCCAGTGAGGAGTCACGTCCACGACGAGGTTCGGCTCGTGGAGGTACGCCGTCGAGAAGAAGACGGTCTGCTGCGGCCGGTGTGCCGGGTGCTGCGTTTCGAGCTTTCGCAGGCCCGCGTAGTAGGCCGCGTCGGCGACCAACCTGCCGGCGCGGGCGTGATCGGGATGCCGGTCCTCGGGGTACGACGTCAGGACGAGGCGGGGCCGTTCGCGGCGGATAATCTCGATCAATCGGAGCTCCTGGTCGCGCGTGGTGCGCAGGCCGCCGTCTCCGAAGTCCAGGGTTTCGCGAAACTCTGCGCCGAGAATTTCCGCCGCTCGGGAAGCCTCTCGCTCGCGGGTGTCCCGATCTCCGCGCGTTCCCATCTCACCCGACGTCAGATCGACCAGACCGAAATGGTGCCCGCGCGCGTTCAAGGCGAGCAGCGTCCCGGCGCAGGTCAGCTCGACGTCGTCCGGATGCGCCGCGATGGCGAGCACGTCAATCGGCATTTCCATCTCCTCCCTCCGTCGCCTGTCCGTCCGTCGCTTGCGTGCCGAAGTGGACGATGGCCGCTCCGTCGGTCCCGCCGCGCGCGGCCCGTCGGATCTCCCGGAGGGCCGATCGGCCCCAGGCGAGCATCGGCACGAGCGGGGGATAGACGCGCTCGGCGGGCGTGCCGTTGGGCTTCAACATCGTCTCGAGCTTCTTGACGCGGCTCTGGGTGGTCGTGTCCCGGCGCTCCGCAGCCTTCTGAATCCGGTCCTGCAGCTGCTGCAGGGGATACGCTGCCTTCTGCCGCGTGGTTTCCAGCGCGCCGGAAAGAGAGGCGTCGAGATCCTTCAGGCCGTTCGCGAGGCCCGCCAGGCGCTCGTCGAGCAGCCGGGCGAGACTCGCCACCTCGTCGGCCTGGGGGACCCGGGAAGCCGCGACCTCGGGGCCGCCGGCCAGCAGATCTTCCGGCGCGATCCCGAGCGCCTCGGCAGTTCGCCGTTCGGCCGGCCCCATGAGGATCAGGTGCGAGCGCGGCAGAAGAACGGGCGGCTTCAGGTCGAACACTTCGAAGAGAGGAATCGCCTGTGCGTGATACGCGATCTCGGCCGCCCCGAGAACGGTCGCGGCCGTCGGCATCAGGTACGACTTGAGCACGGGCCGTGTCAGCACGTCCGTCGACGGCCAGGCTTGCCCGGCGCGAACGCGCCGCAGCGCATCCTCGGGATCGCCCACGCGGCGGCGCTGGCCTTCCTCGATCAGGAAGAAAGGGAAGACGTCCGGACGGTAGGGGACCGGTACCGTTCGGCCCGAGCGCTCGAGCCGCTCGGCCGCGTCGGCGAGCACGCGGTGCAGGGCATCCCTCCGAGCGACAGCCATGGCGAAGAACTCCGCCATCGCCCCGCGCAGGCTCTCGTGCGAGGGGTCGAGCACGAGAAGCGGTTCGGGGTCGGTGAGGTCGAGAAGCGTCTCGATGAAGGCATCGGCGTAGGTTGCGGAGGCCGCGTAGCGGCGCCCGAAGAGCGCGAGGGTTTCATCGGAGTCCGGCGCCTTGGCCGAAGCGCGAAAGGCCTCCAGGACCTTTCCGGCCCGCTCAGGGATCGGCAGCTGCCCGACGGGACTGCGGTTGGAACGGTCGGCGCCGTCGAGGGCGAGCATTTCAGGACCCGCGGGTCCCGGCCAGGCCGTCCGGCCGACTTCCTCGAGGTCGTGGTCGTCGGTCAGTGCCCAGAAAACGGGCGCGCAAGCCGTGCCCTGGTCCTGGATCTCTCCCGCGACGCGCAGCGTGTCGAAGGCCTTGGTCAGCGTGTAGAGGGGACCGGTGAAGAGGCCGACCTGGTGCCCCGTGACGGCGGCGACCGCGCGGCCCCCTGCCATCGCTTCGGCTTTCTCCCGCGCCCCGGCCGAGCGGCACCGCCAGGCCGCCGGCGGGATGCGGGAGCGCGTTCCGGCGAGCTCCCGGCCTCGGGCGGAGGCGGCGGCGATCGTGGGGGGGTCCGGGAAGAATTCCGGCAAGGCCCGCAGGAATTCCAGAAAGAGCGGGGAGAGGCCGGGGTAGCGCGAGAAGGGGATGCGGCCGTCGCTCACGGCTTGCTCGCGAGCAGGATCAGGCGCGGCGAATCGCAGCCGACCGGGCGCCCGTCGAAGTCGCCCCAGGTCGCCTCGACGCGCAGTCCCGCCGCCTCGAAGAGGCACGTCAGCTCGGTCGCCGTGTAGGCGCGCACGCTCTCCCGGAAGACCTCGGTGGACGCGCCGCGGGACACCGTGATCTCCTTCTCGATCCTCCGAAGGTCCGGATTCCACCAGCGCCGGATTCGATACTCTCGGCCGGAGCTCGCGCGGTTTTCCTCGGGAACCAGGCGCGCGCGGACGTGCTCGAGGCCGAAGGTGTCGCAGAGCACGCGGCCGCCGCGGGCGAGGACCCGCTCGATCTCGGACACCACCGCCGCGTTGTCCGGCTCGGCGAGGAAGTAGCCGAAGCTGGTGAAGAAGTTGACCACCGAGGAGAAGGCCCCGTCGGAGAAGGGGAGCAGTCGCATGTCCCCCCGCACCAGCCGCAGCGTTGCGTCGCGGGCCCTGGCGAGCTCGAGCAGCGGAGCCGAGTAGTCCAGTCCGACCGGACCGACTCCCAGCTCCCGGAACAGGGGGATGTGCCGCGCCGCTCCGCAGCACAGGTCCAGCATCGGGGCCGGCTCCGGGGGGAGATTCTCGAGCGCGAAAGCGACCTCACGGCGGGCCGACTCGAGGTCCCGGTGAGGATAGAGCTCGAGATACTCCTCGCCGAACCACGATTCCCACCACGTCATGCCGGGCGCATTATGACTGAGAGATCACGGGGCCGGAGCGCAGACGCCCTCCGCCTCCCGCCGGCGCGCGCCCCTCCCTCCGAAAGGATCTTTTCCCCGGGGTGCGGAGCGATTAGAGTGCTCGCGATGAGGCGGATGGCGCCGCCGATGGCCCTCGCGATCGTCCTTTTGACGGCCGCCGCATGCGACGAGTTCGGCGGCGGCCCGCGCACGGTTTCGCGGAGCGGGTACCGCGCGGTCCTGGCATTCTCGACGGCGGAGCGCTACGAGATCGCGGTGCGCGGGGAAATGCAGCGGATCGCGGGCACGTTCGACGGGTCGGAGCTCGTCAAGGTCCTGCGCCCCGATCTTGGCAAGGTCTGGCAGTTTCGCCCGTCGACGAAAAAGCTGATCGAGGCCGCCTGGACTCAATCAGACGAGCTCGTTCCGGGCTATCCCCTCGAGCCCCACTTCGATCCGATGGCCTACGCTCAGCGGTTCGGCGGAAGCATCCGGCGAATCGGCGACGAGGCCCATGGGATGCACCCCTGCGAACGTTTCGAGATGACGATGCCGTCGGGCGACCGGGCCATCCTCTGGGTTGCGCGGGACCTCGAGCGGCTCGTCGTTCGCATCGAGCACACGAAGAAGGACCCGGGCGACGAGTACCAGCCCGTCACGGACACGCAGCTTCTCAACATCCGCGTGGGCGCCCCGGCAAGGCTTTTCGAGAAGCCCGGCGGCTTCGCCGCCGTGAAAACCTACGAGGAGCTCACGAGGTAGCGTCCGTGGGTCGGCCCCCGGAGGGCGCTACGACTGCGAGCCGACCTGTTCGAGTGTGCCGAAATCCCGGAAGAGGATGTGGTCGTAGAAGTAGTGGATGAGCAGGAACGACAGGACGACGACATAGTACGCGCGGTCCTGCGGCACCGCGAAACCCTTCCACAGGATCAGGTAGACGACACCGGCGAGCAGGGTCGCGCCGATCATCGAGATGTAGAAAATCGACGTGTGCGAGGTTCCCGAGATCTTGCGCACGAACGGGTTACCGATCTCGCCTGTCTCGGCCTTGCGGGACAGGATGAACCAGGTCAGCGCCAGATACTGGAGGGAGTGCCACGTGTTGAAACCCTGAAAGGCCACATCGAGGTTGTCGAAGATGGGAATGATGAAGGCGAGCGCTACGGTGGCGGCCATGAAGGCCAGCCGCGGCCAGATCGATTGGCCGCGTCGAATCTCCCGCACCGTGCGCGCGGCATACCAGACAAACAGCGCCGCGAAGCCGACCGTGAAGGCCTGGGCGACCCATGCGTGCTTCAAGAAATCGGGGAAGAGCAGCACCGAAGTCCCCAGGGCGAAGCTGCCCCCCACGAACTTGTACATGGCCACCGTGTAGAGCGCCCCCAGGATCACCGCCCCGTCGAGAAGGCGATCGAGCGGCGAGACCGAGAGGCCTGCTCGACGCCGGTACGTCTCCGAGATCCACTGCGCCTGGTGTGTGACGTGCAGGGACGCCCAGAAGAAGAATCCGGTCAGGAGGATCAGGAACGAGTAGATCGAGCCGATGACCACGAGCGTCGGGATGAGCACGAGGGGCAGGTATGCGAGCCAGCCGTAGCGAGCCCGGAATCGGGGCTCCAGGGCCGTGCGGAGATAGGTCGAGTACATGTGGGGACCGCCCACCAGGAGCGTGACGGCGAGGCCGACGATCAGGCTCGCCGTGCCCTGAGAAGTCCCCAGGCGCTGCAGCAGGCCGTAGGAGAGGTAAGGGAAAAAGACGAGGACCCCCGACAGAGTCAGAAACAGCAGGTCGAAGCGCCGGTTGTGGATCCAGAACCCTCCAGCCGACCGGTCCGAGGGATATCCGGCGTGCGCGAGCGACGACATGGCCTCCTCCCCACCTCCAGAAACGCGATTCTATAACCAGACAAGAGGATAGCCCACCCGCCCCGGTCTGCGGCGGCGGGCTAGAATTTGGTGGCCATGCTGCGATTCGGACCCGTCCCCGTGGACCCGCCTCTGATCCTCGCGCCGATGGCCGGGATCACCGATCACGCCTACCGGCTGATGCTGCGGCAGATCGGGGGCGTGGGCCTGGTCACCATGGAATTCATCTCCTCGGAGGCCATCACGCGAGGCAACGCGCGACAGCGGCGCAAGCTCTTCTTCTCGGACGAGGAGCGTCCGCTCTCGATTCAGATCTACGGCTCGGACCCGGGGCGCATGGCGGCGGCGGCCGAGACCGTCGAGGAGCTGCGCCCCGACGTCTGTGACATCAACATGGGGTGTCCCGCCAACAAGGTGCTCAAGGGCTGCGCGGGTGCGGCCCTCATGGGAGATCTCGATCTCGCGCGCCGGATCATCCGGGAGGTGCGGGCACGCCTGACGATCCCGCTGACCGTCAAGTTCCGTCTGGGCCTCGACGAGTCTCGAAAGAACTTTCTCGAGCTCGGTCGGATCTGCGAGGGAGAGGGCGCCGCCGCCGTTGCGATGCACGGCAGGACCGCGCGGCAGATGTACACGGGCCGCGCCGACTGGGCACGCATCGCGGAGCTGAAGAGCACGATCGCGATCCCGGTTGTGGGCAACGGGGACGTCGAGTCCGCCGAGGACGCGGTTGCGATGTTCCGGCAAACGGGCTGCGACGCGGTGATGTGCGGGCGCGCAACCATGAAGAACCCGTGGATTTTCAGGCAGATTGCCGACCGGCTCGCCGGGCGGCCGGCCCGCGATCCGGCGTTTTCGGAGAGGAGGGACCTGATCCTCGCGCACTTCGACGCCATCGAGCGGGCGGCCTTCGATCCGCGCGAGGCGCTCCACAAGCTGCGCACCATGACCGGCTGGTACACGCATGGCTTGCCCAACGGCCGCTCCCTCCGGATCCAGATCTCACGGCTCGAGACCCCCTCGGACTTCCGGCGGGCGGTGGAAGAGTTCTTCGATTCGGCGTTGGAGCCCTTCCCCGTCGCCGTGACGGCGTAGGGTCCGTCCGGTCGTCTCCCTTTCGGGCGAGACCCAGTCACTGGGGCCTCAGGGACGCGCCCCGCGGCCGGGAATGAGCCATCGGCCCTCCCGCGTTCGATTGGAGCGTGAGAAAGCCTGCCGTGGTGGTGTCCTTGTTGCTCGTCCTCGCCTCACCGGCGACCCTCGCGCAGGCCCCGCCGCGGCCCATCCCGATCAAGACGAAGGCGGGCACATTTTCGTTAGGCATCGAAACGGAGTACCTCGGGATGGCAGGCGCGAAGACCGTCCTGCGCATTCGCCTCACGGCGCCGGAGCTCTCGCGGGAAGCGGCCGCGCGGGGGGTGAAGGGTTTCACTGGCAAGCTCAAGGGCGGCTTTCGGCGCGACGAGACGGACGTGGACTCCTTCGAATACGCCCTCTCGGTCGACATGGCCAAGGATGTCCCATTCACCTACGCCTTCCTGCGCGCGGTTCCCCCGGGAACCTACACGTTGCGTCTGCTGCTGACCGACCCGGACGACCGGGAGATGGGCTCGGGCTCGATCGACGTGCTGGTGCCGGAGCTCGGGACTCCGTTCACTCCGAACATGGCTCCGGGTGAGGCGGGGACGCTGCCCTCGGCGGAAGGAATCATCCTCGCCGAGGAGGCGGCCGAGAGGCCCGCGACTCCCGAAAACCCCAAGCTGAAGATCCTGCCGCCCTCCCGAGAGACACCGATCGGGCTGCTGCGCCTCGAGGCGGTGGTTGCGCCGCCGATCAAGAAGGTCGAGTTCTATCTGGAGGACAAACCTCTGGTCACGCGGACCCGGCCGCCCTACTCCGTCGAGATCGATCTGGGAAACATCCCGAGGCGGCAGACGGTCCGGGCCGTGGGGTACGACGACTCCGGGCGCGTGATTGACGAGGACGCCTATGCGATCAACCAGGGCAAGGATCTGCTCGCCGTGCGGTTGCTGCCGCGCCCCGACGTGGCGGCGGGGATCGTCCACGTGAAGGTCGCGGTGCAGTCGATCGGCGGCGGACAGGCGAAGTCGCTCGAGCTCTTTCTCGACGCGAAGAAGGTCGCGTCCTGGACGACGCCCCCTTACGAAACGACGATTCCACTGGCGCAGTACTCCCGCGCAACGGTGCTGCGGGCCACGGCGATCGGCGCCGACGGCCAGGAGGCCAACGACATCCGGATGCTCAAGGGCCCGCAGACGACCGTCGAGACCGTGCGGGTGGATGTCGTGCAGCTGCACGTGTCGGCCCTCGACAAGGAGGGACGATTCGTCAAGGGCCTGACGAAAGAGGATTTCTCGATTCGCGAGGACGGAAAGCCGGAGGAGATGACCGGCTTCGAGGTCGCCGAAAACCTGCCCCTGACGATCGGCCTGGTCGTGGACGGGTCCGGCTCGATGGAGAAAAGCCTGCCCTTCGTTCACGACGCCTCCGTCGCCCTCTTCAAGAACCTGATCCGATCCAAGGACCAGGGCTTCGTCATCGAGTTCCGCGACCGCGCGAAGTTCCTGCAGGAGTTGACGGGGGATTCCCTCGCCCTCCAGCGCGCCGCTGCCGACACGCGGGCCGAGGGCGCGACCGCGCTGTACGACTCGATCGTGCTCGGCCTCTACCAGTTCCGCACGCTGCAGGGGCGCAAGGCGTTGATCGTCGTGACCGATGGGGACGACAACCGGTCGCACGTGGACTACGAGACGCTCGCGCGGTACGCTCGCTCGGCCGGGGCGCCGATCTATTTCATCGCGGTCGGTATTCCGATCACGGACTTTCGATCTCGCAAGGTGACCAAGGCGATCGCCGAGGAGTCGGGAGGTCTCGTCTTCCACCTCTCCAACGCGGAGAAGATCGGCGAGGTCACCCGACGGATCGAAGAGGAACTGCGGTCGCAGTACATTCTGGCCTTCCGCAGCGACTCCCCGAAGCCGCCCGGCGAATACCGCGCCGTGGAAGTCGCGATTGCCAAGCCCGGCGTCACCGCGCGGACGATCCGGGGCTACATTCCGTAGGGCCTCTTCCGCCGCCGGGCGGGCGCGCGCCGCCCTCGCCCGCGCCTCGAATCCACGGGACGGGCGCTAGCCAGGTGTCAGAAGTTTGCCAGGACGCAGTATTTCCAGCGGCAGGCGAGCACCCGCGCGGGCGGAGAGGCGTTGCGGAAGTCCTCCTGGTCTCTGGCGCGCACCAGGGCGACGAGCGGGGACCCGGAGCTCCATTGGCTCCAGAAGTGTGCGCGCGGCCAGAAGATCTCGCGCCGGCTCTCCTCGGGGAGCCACCAGTCCTCCAGCTCGCCGCGAAAGTCGGCCACCGGCAGAATTCTGCCGAGCCGCCAGGGAAAGCCCTGCAGGTAGGCCCGGTAGCCGACGATGCGCGCCGAGGCGGGGGAGGCGGCGGCCTGGGCGGCGTCGGCGAGCTCGTGAACGTCCCGCGCGAGCGCGATCCGGGGCCAGGCGAGCGCGAGGGCGAGATAAAGGCCGGCCCAGCCGAAACCGAGTGCCGCCGCGGCGTGTGCCGGGGTCCGCGCGAGGAGGCCCCCGGCCGCGCCGGCCAAAAGCGCGACCGATCCGAAGATGGCGATCGGCGTGAGGCGGCCTTGCGCCACGTTGAGGCGGACCTCCGGGAGGGTTGCGAGAACTGCAAGAAAGACGCAAACGATGCCGGCGTGCCATCGCCACGCCGCCGCCGCGCCGCCGGACGCCGTCAGGCCGCGCGCCGCGAGGGCGGCGGCGGCCGGCAGCGCGGGGAAGATATAGGGCGGCAGTTTGCTGCGGGAAACGGAGAAGAAGACCAGGACGACGCCGAACCAGATCAGGAAGAAGAGCGCCTCCGGGTCGCGCCGCACGGCCGCCCGCGCGCCGCGAAAGAAGAACGGAAGGCCCGGAAGAAACCCGGCCAGAAACAGGCCGGCGAAGTAATAGATCGGTCCTGGCCGGCTCGCGGCCGGGGTCGCGAAGCGCTGGAAATGCTCGTGGACGAAGAAGAAGTGCAGGAACCCCGGGTTTGCCCGATCGGCCAGCACCAGCCAGGGAAGTACGAGCAGGAGAAAGACGGGAATCGCCGGAGACCACAGCAGGGCAAGGAGGGCCCGCGGGCTTCGGGCCGCGACCGCCCAGAGAAGCAGGATTGCGCCCGGCAGGACGATCGCGATCAGCCCCTTCGCGAGAAACGCGGCCCCGGCGAGTGCTCCGGAGGCCGCCGCCAACGCCGCCGTGGGCCGCCCCTCGCGGGCCCGCCGGAGCGTCTCGAAGGAGGCGAGCAGGGATGCCGCGAAGAAAAAGGTCAGAGCCCCATCGGTCAGGTTCATGCGCGCCGACGCAAAGCCGAACGGTGCCGCCAGGTAGAAGATCGCCGCGAACAACCCTTCCCGACGCCCTCGCGACCGCGCGACCGCGTACGCGAGCAGGATCGCCGTCGCCGTTCCGAAGAGGCGCGTCGGCAATCTCGCGGCCCACGGCGTGGTTCCGAAGAGCGCGAAGGACGCCGCGTTGCTCCAGTAGAGGAGCGGGGGCTTCTCGAAATAGGGGGCACCGTTCAGCCGCGGCGTGACGAAGTCTCCGGTCGCCAGCATTTCCCGCGGAATCTCGGCGTACCGTGCCTCATCCGGCTCGGCGAGCCACGAGCCCGCGGGCTCGAGCCAGACGGCGAGGAGCAGAGCGAGAAGCGCCGCGACGAGCAGCCGGTCGCCGGCCAGGGCCCTCGTCCTCAGCGTCCCATCTTGACGCGAACTCTGTAGGTCAGCTTTGCCTCGCCTCCCGCGGGGATCGCCACGGCGAACTCGGCGAGGCGAGCGTTCTTGCGGACGGCCGGCACCGAGGACTCCAGAATCGTCCAGTCGCCGGGGAAGCTCTCCTGAACCAGGACGGTCGCGGTGTCCTTCTTCCGGCTCGTGAGCACGACTTCCCAGGCCGCCTCGCTTTCGCGCGGACCGGTCTGCGTGAAAGCCGTCTGGCGGCGTTTGACCCCGAGATCGAAGGCTTCGGAGACCTCGATCTGGAAGTCGGTCCTCTCGGGAGTATGGCCGATGCGATCCTCACCGCCGAAAACGGTGCCGCCGTCGGTGTAGACGCGCACGACTCCGGCCGGCAGTGCGGCCTCGAGCGTCTTTGCGCCCACCGAATAGACGACCGACACCGGGATCGTCTGGGTCTCGGCGTTCTCGCCGAACCAGTAGCCCGCGCGGGCCACGTAGCGTTTTTCGACGGAGACCTCGGCGTTCTCGGCGAGCGGAAAGGTAGTCCGCCCCTCGGCCAGACGGCCCGGCGACGCAACCTCGTACATCCGGGACTCCGAGACCGCTTCCGAAGCCGCTACGCCGCCCTGGACCGTCACGGCCTCGGCGGTCGCCCGCATCGCCCGGGGCGCCGGAGCCGACGGCGCGACCCGGAGCGTGCCGGCGAGAAGACGCAGCCGTGCAGGAGCAAAGTCGGCACCGCTGCGGTTGTCCAGCGTGAACCATCCCTCGAGCCGGCCGCTCCTCTCGTCGCGCGCGAGCACCAGCGCGTAGTTCGCCTCCCAGTCGATGTCGGAGACGAGGTAACGGGAGGTGAGGTCGCGCGCGCCCGCCCTCTGGCTCGAAAGCTTGAGAATCACGGCTCCGGCCCGCGAGGCGGCCCCCGCGGCTCCGGGCAGCACCAACCGCGCGCCCGGCTCCCCGTACACGAGGTCGTTGCCTTCGCGGAAGAGCACCTGTTCGGAGGTGCCGCCGGAGACGGACAGGACTTCCGCGTCCGCCGTCCCGCCTCCCGGCCGTTCGACGCGCACGCGCCGGCCAACGAGGTCCGCCAGGGCGTTGCGAGCGGCCAGAGGGCCGAGCAGTCCTCGCCACCGGACTCCGGCTTCCGGCGCGTTCGTCAGGCTCCAGGTCTCGGTGCGCGCCGAGGGGGCGACGCCGATCCAGGCGAGGGAGACCTCTCCCGACGGAAGATCCGCCCGCCGCGTCTCGACGACCACGGCCAGGTTCTGATTCGTGACCACGATCTCCTGACGGACCGTCGCTGCCGTCTCGGCCGCCGCGGGAACCTGGGAGCTCGCGGGGCGCGGCGCCGCCAGCAGGAGGGCCGACGCGAGGAGAAGGTGAGAGCGGCGCATGGGGCATCTCCTTCCGCGCGGGAGTCTACCGTGCCGGGGCGGACCGCCGCCGCAGACGCCGTGCTAACATTCGCGCCCGCTTGTCGGCCGAACCCCGAACCCGCTGGGCCCTCGTGCTCGGAGCCTCCTCCGGGTTCGGCGAGGCCTGCTCGCTGGCGCTCGCCCGAGCGGGCTGGAACATCTTCGGCGTGCATCTGGATCGAAAGTCCACGCAGTCCAACGTCGACCGGATCGTCGCGGAAATCGCCGCCACGGGCCGGAAGGCCGAGTTCTTCAACGTCAACGCCGCCGACGACCAGAAGCGCGCCGAGGTCATCGCCGCCGTCTCGGCGACCTGCGGATCCCAGCCGCCGGAGTCGCGCGTGTCGGTGCTGCTCCACTCTCTCGCCTTCGGAACCTTGAAACCGATGTTCGCCGAGAACCGGGAGACCTCCCTGACAAAGCCCCAAATCGAGATGACCCTCGACGTGATGGCAAACTCCCTCGTGTACTGGACGCAGGACCTCGTCTTCGGAGGCCTCTTCGCTCCCGGAGGGAGGATCTTCGCCATGACCTCGGCCGGCGACCACATCGTGTGGCCCGCGTATGGCGCCGTTTCCGCAGCGAAGTCGGCGCTCGAGTCGTATGTCCGGCAGCTGGCCGTCGAGCTCGCGCCGCGTGGGATTGCGGTCAACGCGCTGCGCGCGGGAGTGACGGACACGCCGGCCCTTCGCAAGATTCCGGGCAATCAGGAGATGATCGAGCGCGTCCAGAAGATGCATCCTGCCGGGCGCCTCACCCGACCCGCCGACGTGGCCGCGGCGCTCGTCGCCTTGAGCCAGGCGGGCGGTGCCTGGGTGAGCGGAAACGTCATCGGCGTGGACGGGGGCGAGGACGTGGCGGGGGGCCGGTGACCGATCCCCGGTCGGCCGGCAACGGCCGGCAGCCCCTGGCTCCCCTCCCGAACCCCGAACCCCGAACCCCGAATCCGGACAAGGCCGGCCTCCTGGAGCCAATCGAGGAACGAGCGGGCATCCGCGAGTGGCGCCTGCGCGCCAACGGGCTGACGGTCCTGCTCCTCTCCAATCGCGTGGCCCCCGTCGCGACGTTCGCGGTCGTCTATCACGTCGGCAGCCGCAACGAGGCCGTGGGCCACACCGGCGCCACGCACCTGCTCGAGCACCTCATGTTCAAGGGGACGCCCGAGTACCAGCGCGAGAACGGCACCGCGATCGCGGCCGTGCTCGAGGCCCTCGGGGCGCGCTTCAACGCGACCACCTGGTTCGATCGCACGAACTACTACGAGACGATCCCCTCCGATCGGCTGGAGGTCGTGGTCCGGCTCGAGGCGTCGCGAATGCGGCGGTCGCTGCTGCGTGACGAGGACCGGGCCCCCGAGATGACTGTCGTGCGCAACGAGTTCGAGCGCGGCGAAAACTCGCCGTTCCAGGTCCTCTACAAGCAGTCGTTTGCCACCGCGTTTCGGGAGCATCCGTACCACCATCCGACCATCGGGTGGCGCAGCGACATCGAGGGCGTGACCACTGAGCGGCTCAAAGAGTTCTACGACGTCTTCTACCATCCGAACAACGCCACTGCGATGCTCATCGGAGATTTCGAGGAGGCCGAAGCGCTCGCGCTCATCGGGCGACACTTCGGAGGCATCCCGCCGTCCTCACAACCCATCCCCCGCGTCTACACGGTCGAACCTGCCCAGGAAGGGGAGCGGCGGTTCACGGTGCGCCGCAGCGGGCAGGTTGCCTGGGTGGCCCTGTCCTGGCGCTCGGTGGAGGCCTCGCACGGCGATACGCCGGCCCTCGCGGTTCTCGGCAACGTGCTCGGCGGCGGGCTGACCTCGCGCCTCTACCAGGCCCTCGTCGAGAAGAGCCTCGCCCTCTCGGTGACCGTCGTGCCGTGGCAGCTGCGCGACCCGGGCCTCTTCTCGGTCTTCGCTCCGGTTCGGCCGGGCGTCACGCCGGCAACCGTGGAGGAAGCGATTCGGAGCGAGGTGCGGCGCGCGGCCGAGGCCGGTTTCACGGAGGCGGAGACGCAGAAGGCGCGCACGCAGATCGAAGCCGAGGTCATTTTCGACCGCGATTCGACCGACCAGATCGCGGCCTCTCTCTCCGAAGCGATCGCGGTCGCAGACTGGCGATGGTACGTGGAATATCCTGCCGCCGTCGCCCGGGTCACCTCGGGTGACCTGCGGCGCGTGGCGGCCGCCTACCTGCAGGACGACGGACTCACCGTCGGGACGTTTCTCCCTCGGGAGGCCGCCGTCGGGGGATTCGCCGGTGGGCAGCCGCCTGGCCCGGTCGAGGAGAGGCCCGCGTGAGCGCTCCCGGGGCACCTTCTCCAGCGAAGGCGCGCCGGCTTCCCTTCGCCGAGGCGGTGCGCCGGCGAGTCCTTTCCAACGGCGCCGAGTTCTACGTCCTCGAGAACCACTTCAATCCCACTCTGGCGCTCTCCGGCTCGCTCGACGCGGGCCCCCTCTTCGCGCCTCCGGAGCGCCGCGCGATCGGGCCGGTCACGGCCGGAGAGCTTTCGAAGGGGACCGAGAGGCACGGCAAGCTCGAAATCGCCGAAGCCCTCGAGAGTCGGGCGGCCTCGCTCTCCTTCGCCTGCAACGCCTCAGATCCCGTGGGGCTCGACATCGGGGGCTCCTCGCTCTCCCGCGACGCCGATGTGCTGCTCGATCTGCTCGCCGAGATTCTCCGCGAGCCCGTCTTTCCGCAGGAGGAGCTCGACAAGGAGAAGAAGCGTCTCGTAGGCGCCATCCGACAACAGCAGGACCAGACCTCGGCGCGGGCCTTCGAGGCCGCGATGCGGCGGATCTACCCCGCATCGCACCCGCTGTACCGGCGCTCCGGCGAGAAGCGCATCGCGATCGTGGAATCGTTGACCCGCGAAGAGCTGCTGCGCCACTACGAGCAGCGCTTCGGCGCTGCGACGCTGCGCCTCGCGATCGTCGGCAACGTGGACGCAGGCTACGTGCTCGACGGGCTCGAGGCCCGGTTCGGCTCCTGGCGCCCCGGTCCTGCGCGCGCGCTTCCACGCGCCGAGCCGGCCCGGGACGCTCCCGGCGCCGAGACGGTTTCCATGCCCGACAAGGCGAGCGCCGACGTGGTCCTGGCGCAGGCGTCGACGCTGATCCGGACGGACCCGGATTACGTGCCTTGCGTTCTCGCCAATTCCGCGCTCGGCCAGTCCTCGCTCACGTCGCGGCTGGGCGTTCGGGTGCGCGATACGGAAGGCCTCACGTACGGGATCCACTCGAGCTTCTCCGCCACGCATCTGGCGGGGCCGTTCGTCGTCAGCCTGACCGTTCCGCCGGACAGCCGGGACGCCGCGGTCGCTTCGACTCTGGACGAGATCGGCCGCTTCCTCCGCGAAGGCCTGAGCGAGAAGGAGCTCGCCGACGAGAAGAGCTCGCGCGCCGGAAAGTTCCAGGTGGACCTCGCCTCCAACGCGGGGATCGCGAACGCCGTCGACTCGGCCGTGTACTACGACCTCGGTGTGTCGTATCTCGACCGGTTCCCCGCTCTCGTCGAGGCGGTCACACGCGAGCAAGCGAATGCCGCGTTCGCGAGTCGGGTGGATCCCGAGCGCTTCACCATCGTGTCCGCGGGGTCCTTCGGGACCCGAGGGGTTGGCAGCCCCCGGGCCGTGTGAAAGAATGAATCCGTAAGGAGGCGCCCATTCCGAGACACCCGCAGTACCGAAAGCCCATCCGGCGACGCCCGGGCGAGGCTCCCCCGACTCACCGGGTCACCCTCTCTCCCGAGGCGCCGCAGCGCGAAGGCCCGGCCATGGATGGGCGCACCTACTTCCGCGCGCGGCTCGACTCGGAACCGGCTCCCGAATGGATGCGGGCCTACCGCGCGGGAATGCTGGGGCTGACGCCGGAGGATCGGGACGCGGTGCTGCGGTTCGAGTTCCAGGGCGACAGTGTCCGGATCGCCGCCCAGGAGTCGGAAATTGCGCGGCTCCGGCGCGTGCTCGAGCGCCGGATTGAGGCCGTCAACAGCATCCTGTCTGGTGGCCGCAGCGGCGGACCGGCCGGCCGCTAGAACGCCCTCATCCCGAGCTCGGAAGGTCCTGAGCCGGGCAACGGAATCGACGGCATCAGAGCTCGGGATCCCATCCCCCGCCGAGGACTCCTCGGGATGACGGGCTTGAGGGAGCCGTTTCCACCGTCGTCCCCCCTCAGCGGGGCAGGGCTTTAGGCGGAGCCGGCGTCGGCCGTTCGGGCCCTTCATCCCACCGAAGTTTTCGGTAGTCGAGCTCGTCGAGCTCACGCGCCCGGAACTTCACGATCTCGAAATACGGCGACAGATCGAAATCGCGCGGCACGCAGAGCGTCGGGTGGCGGGCCTTGAGCAATCCGCTGTACGCGCGCCGGGTGGGCCTGCCGAGAAGGCGCTGCCGCATCCGCGCGACGAAGGTGCCCGGGCGTTCCCGCAGGGGAAGGGGCAGGATCGGAAAGCGGACGGCCGCGAAGGCCTCCGCGAGAAGCGTCGAACAGATCGTCTCGGTCGCGACGCCGCTTCCGAAGTGCAGGGCGTCCTCGCGCAGGCGCGGCGGGATCATGTGGAAGGGCAACAGGTATCGCGTCAAGTCGAGGAAATTGCGGCGATCGTACGCGTGACCGAGGCGCGAGAGGACGTGGCCGATGACGATTTCGCGGTCCGCGAGCGTGAGTCCAACCGGCCGGCAGATGCGGACGTTGAAATCGATGTACTTCAGAAGGGGCGAGACGATGACGCCCTTCTCGACGAGGGCCTCCGCGACCAAGAATCGGGCTTCCCTCCCGAATCGGCGCATCGTCTCGCGGCGGGTCGTCTCATCGCGGCGCAAGAGGGCGTCGCCGATGAAGAGAGCGCTGTGGGACCAGGAGGACTGGGTGAGGTACTTGACGGCCTCCGACACGCGCTGGTCCCCGTCGACCAGAAGCACGTCTCCCGGCTCGATGCGCGCCTTGAGCTTGCGGGGATCGTTCTCGGTGAACTGGTGGTAGGTGCGCCGGGGCCGGGTGATTTGTCGGAGGAACCAGTCGGCGAGGAACCGGCCGGGGGAGCGCATGAGGAAGGGTCGCCGTCCTATTCGTCCGGAAGCTCGGGCTCCTCCGGTATCTCGCGCTTGGTTCCCGGCGCGAGGAGATCCATGACCAGGTCGGGCAGGGTCTCCGAAAACTGGCTGCGCGGCATGATCCGTGTCACGCCCGCCGATTCCGCCTCGCGCGCGAGCTGCCGGTCGGCGTGCGGGAGGAACCCGACGATCGGGAGGTCCCGGGTCTCCGCGGCCCGACGCAGCTTCCGCACCGCCTCCAGCATCTCGCCGTTGGAAGACAGCTCGAGAAGCAGGGCCGCGGTCGGGGCCTCGGAAATCGTTTTCGCCAGTCCGGGTAGATCCGTAAACCGGATGGGTGCGTTCAGGTGACGCGCCGTCGCCTCGATCTTCGAGCGAAAGAAGAGGTCTTCCACACAGGCCACGATCGTCTTGCTCATGGGTCGCTGGAATTGTATTACGGCGCGGGCCGGCGCGCCGGAACCCCGCTCACGGCAGCGCGGCAACGCGGCGGAAGTAGTCCGCGAAAGCGGCCATCCCGCCCTCTGCCTGCGCCCAATCGAAATTTTCGTTGGGGGCGTGGTAGCCGTGCTCGGGCAGCGACAAGCCGAGGAAGAGAATCGGCACCTTGAGGACGCGCTCCATCGACAGGACGGCGCCGATCGACCCGCCCTCGCGAACGAATGCGGATTCCTTTCCGAACCCGAACTTCACGGCGCCGCGCACGGCATCGGCGTAGGGGCCGGTGGTCTTTCCCTCGTAGGCGGGCAGCGCGTGCTCGGCGGAGACCTTCACATCCGGGTTCTTCGAGCGGACGAAGTCCGTGACGAGCCTGACGATCTTCTTCGGGTTCATGTCCGGAACCAGGCGGCAGGAGACGATGGCGGTCGCCTTGGGCGGGATGATGGTCTTGACGCCCGGCCCCTGGTAACCGCCGGCGATGCCGTGCACTTCGAAGGTCGGCATCATCCAGATGCGTTTCATGACTTCCAGCGGATCCTCGACGCGCAGCTTCTTGTACAGATGATCTCTCTTGAAGGATGCGACCGTGAAGCCGCACTTCTTCAGATCTTCAAGGTCCTTCTTCGAGGGCGGAACCACGTCGGCATAGAAGCCGGGGATCTTCACGCGGCCGGTCTTGCCGTCCAGGCATTCGGAGAGAAGCTGGCAGATCTCGGCGACGGGGTTTCGCGCTGCGCCGCCGGCGGTGCCCGAGTGCTGATCGGTCTGGCCCGTCTGGAGCTCGAACCGGAACCCCTGAAGTCCCCGCAGCCCCGCCGGCTGCGCTGGACGAGACCGGGACACCCAGACGGTGTCCGAGACGACCACCGAGTTGGTCGAGAGATCCGCCGCGTGCCGCCGGATCGTCGGCTCGAAATGCGGCGAGCCGATTTCCTCCTCGAACTCCCAGAGGAAATGGATGTTGGCCGGCACGCCATTTTCCCAGGCGTAGCGCGCTCCGAACAGCGCCGTGATGGCCGGACCCTTGTCGTCGGTGGTGCCGCGGGCGAAGTAACGGTCGCCCTGCTTCACGAAATCGAACGGAGGCGTCTTCCAGTCGTCTCCCTCGGCCGGTTGCACGTCCAGATGGTTGTAGACCGTCACCGTCGGCAGGTCCTTGCCGCGGTCGAAGCGGCCGTGGACGACCGGGTGGCCGGCGGTCTCGAAAAGGGTGGTCTTCGCGCCGCAGGACTCGAGCAGCGAAACTGCGTACTCCGCCCCTCGGCGGACGTCGGCCTTGCGCTCGGGCTCGACGGACACCGTCGGAATCTCGACGATTTTCTCGAGAACCTGCTCGTACTCGGCGCGGTGGTCGGCGGCGTACTTCTGAAGGCTCTCCTTGGAGAACACATCGCGCATGGGATCGACCTCCGTTCTACTTCTTCTTCGCGATTCTCGGCGAGGGTTTGCGAGCCATCTTCCTGCGCGCGGGAGCGGCCGGCTTCTTGCGGGCGGTTGCTTTCGGAGCGGCCGGCTTCTTGCGGGCAGGCGCCTTCGGAGCGGGCGTTGCCTTCCGAACCTTGGCAGGGAGCGTCCCCTTGCCGGCGATCACTCCGGCGGCTTTTGCCGCCTTCGCGCGCGCGATCTTGCGTGCCTCGGCCGCGGCCTCCTTCTTTTGCCGTGCCTTCTCGAGCGCCTGTCGCTCGAGCTCCGCGAGCCGCCCCGAAAGCTCGTGTTCGGTGACGAGCGCTGCGTTGGGAAGCCGCTTCCTGACGATGTCCAGGCGGTCCGAGGGAACCCGGAGCAGATAGAGTGGCGTTTCCCGGGTCTCCTTGGCCTTGGCCAGGTAGTCGGCCGTCTCGAGGCAGTGCGAGGGGGCGAGCGAGAAGTCGATGGCGATGGCGAACGGCTTCTCTTTCTTGGCCACCTCGTGAAAGCCCGGCCAGCGGGGCTCGGCAACCACCACGCGGGCGCCGCTCCTAGAGAGCTTCTGGACCCGACCGTCCCGTTCCGAAGTGTCGAAATGGAGATAAAGCACACTCATGGCGAGGGGGGACTATAGCGGAATCGGTCGTCGGGGGATCGGGTGACCGGAGGACCGAACGGCTCCCGGGACGAGGCCTTACCCCTCCTCCCGATAGTGGCATCCGCGCGAGTTCCGGTTGTCGGCCGCGGCGCGGTGGATCGCGAGCGCGGTCTGGACCCCATTGCGCAGTCCCAGAAGCGCGTCGGACATCGTTCCGCGGCGATAGAAGTCCTCGATCTCGACCCGCAGCTCCGAGAGGATTCGCCTGGCCCGTCCCAGTCGCTTTTCGGAGCGCAGCAGGCCGACGTAGTTCCACATCGTGTGGCGCACGACCATCCAGTCCTGCGCGATCAAGGCTAGATCGACCGGCTCGTGCTCGGGCTGCCAGGGCGGCACCGGGGGCATGGCCGGGGCCTCGTGCGCTTCTTTCGCCGCCGCGAGGCCCGCGCGCCAACCCCAGAGCAGGCCCTCGAGAAGCGAGGTCGACGCGAGCCGGTTGGCTCCGTGCACGCCGGTGCAGGCGACCTCGCCGGCGGCCTTGAGATGGCGCAGCGTCGCCCGACCGTCGGCGTCGGTGGCGACCCCGCCGCAGGAATAGTGAGCGGCGGGGACGACCGGCACCGGGCCGGCCGTCAAGTCGAATCCCTGCTCGAGGCAGCGCCGCGCCATTCCCGGGAACCGGCTCCGGATCCAGTCCGCGGGCTTGTGCGAGATGTCCAGGAGAACGTGGGTCTGGTCCTGCTCGAGCATGCGCTTGTGGATGGCGCGCGCGACGACGTCGCGGGGGGCGAGCTCCGCGGCCGGATGCGCTTCCCGGAGAAACTCGCGTCCCGACGCATCGAGGATCTTCGCGCCCTCGCCCCGCAGAGCCTCCGACAGCAGCAGGCGTCCCTGCGGCGCGTAGAGCGCCGTCGGATGGAACTGGATGTACTCGAGGTTGAGCAGCCGCGCGCCCGCCCGGCGCGCCATCGCGATCCCGTCGCCGCGCGCCCCGTCGGGATTCGTGGTGTGCAGGTAAACGCGACCGAGACCCCCCGTCGCGAGGATCGTCTCGCGCGCCATCTGCGGCACGACCTCGCCGCTCTTGCGCTCGAGCAGATAGGCGCCGATCACCGTCGGCGGGCGATAGCGGTCGCTGTCCACGAGCGAGTCGTGCGAAAGGGTCAGCAGGTCGACCGCCGTCGACCCCGTCCTCCAATGAATGTTGGGCTCCTTGCGACAGGCCAGGACCAGCGCCTTCTCGATCGGGATTCCGGTCTCGTCCTTGACGTGCAGGACGCGCGGAATCGAATGCCCGCCTTCGAGCGTCCAGTGGAAATCGCTCCCGTCCCGGTCGAACGGTACGCCGAGCTCTTGGACGAGCAGGCTCCGGACCAGGTCCGGGCCCTCCCGCGCGAGCAGGAGCACGGCGTCGGGCGAGCAGAGGCCGTTGCCCGCCTTCTGGATATCTTCCGCCAGGGCCTCGGGTGTGTCGCCCGGGGGGCGGCCGACGATTCCTCCCTGCGCCCAGAACGTGTTGGAGGCCTCCGGATCCTCGGATCGCGTGACGAGCGTGACGTGCGCGCCGGCCCGCGCCGCGGCGAGCGCCGCCGTGCACCCGGCCACGCCCGTTCCCAGGACCAGGACGTCGGTCGTTTCCGAGCCGGTCATGCCTTCGGGATCTCCAGCTCGAGCGAGATGTCTGCGGCGGCGACCGAATGGGTGAGCGCCCCGACCGAGATGCGGTCGGCGCCCGCCTCGGCGTAGGCGCGGACGCGCTCGAGCGTCATGTTGCCGGACGCCTCGATGACCGGGGGTCGCACCGATTGTCTTGCCAGTCCTGTCCAGAGTCGGACCGTCTCGGGTGTCTGGTTGTCGATCAGGACGATGTCCGCCCCCTCTTCGAGAGCCGCGCGTAGGTCCTGCTCGCTCTCGACCTCGACCTCGATCGCCATTCCGGCCGGAGCCCGCTCCCGCGCGCGCCGCACGGCGGCTCCGGCGCCTCCGGCGAGAATCCGGTGGTTGTCCTTGATCAGCACCTGGTCGTAAAGGCCGGCCCGGTGGTTGGAGCCTCCGCCGTCGGCCACCGCGATTCGATCGAAGGCGCGCAGCCCCGGCGCCGTCTTGCGCGTGTCGAAAATGTGGCAGCCGGTTCCAGCGACCGCCTCGACGTAACGGCGGGTCGTCGTCGCGATGCCGCACATGCGCTGGAGAAGATTGAGCGCGACCCGCTCGGCGGTCAGAAGCGCCCGGGCCTTCCCTTCTAGGCGCGCGAGTGTCGCGCCGGGCACGGCCTGCGATCCCGCAGAGGCCTCGTCTCGCCACGAGAGGTCCGGGTCTAGGGTCTCGAAAGTGGCGTGCGCCACAGGAAGGCCCGAGACGATGCAGGGCGTCCGGGCGAGGAGGCGCCCCCGGGCCCGGGCGTCCCGGGGCACCGTCCACTCGGTCGTCACGTCACCCGCGCCCACGTCCTCCTCTAGCAGCTCCCGCAGCTTCTGGCAGAGGGTCTCAGCTTGGAGGGCTGACATGCGGCGGGGAGAATATCCGAGTCGAGCCGCCGCTTCGGTCAGGCTTGACAGGCGTCTAGTTCGGGGGTATGTGTTCCTTCTTCGGAATCTCGACCAACCGACGGTCTGCCGCTTTGGCAGACCAAGGGGCGCAGGCCATCGGCAGGGTGAAAGGAGCCTTGTATGAGCCTGACGCGCCGGTGCCTCCATTGGAAGAGCCCGAGTCCCGAACCGAAACTTCCTCCGCTGGCTGATTGCCTGGCCGTGCTGCGGCGTGGCGTGCTCGCCGTGGCGTGCCTCGGAATGGCCGCGCCCGGGCTTGCGACACCCGGCCAGCAACGGCTCGCCCGACTTCCGGTCGGCGCGCAGGCCGCGGTTTCGGGCACTCTCGGGCGGGCGGATGGGGCTTACCACGCCGTTCCGAGTACGGGCGGTCTTCGCGCCGAGAACGGACGGAACGATCTCCGCATCGACTTCGGCCGCGACGGCGTTTCGGTCGCCTGCGGTGCGGACCGCATTCGGCTTGAGCTTCGTGCCGCCGGTTACGGGGAGACCCTTACGCCGGTCGCCCCGGCCACGCCCGTGGGCATGGGCAACCGGGTCGAGTACCGCAGGCGGAATCTCATCGAGTGGTACGTCAATGGTCCCCTCGGTCTCGAGCAGGGCTTCACCCTGACCGCGCCGCCGGGCCGTCGCAAGGCAGGCCCGCTCACACTGGCTCTCTCGATCTCGGGGAGTCTGACGGCGTCTCCGGAGGTGGGGCGTACGGGACTCCGTCTCGAGCAAGGGGGTCAGGCATCGCTCTTCTATCGGAATCTCACGGCTATTGACCACGCCGGCCGGGAATTGTCCGCCTGGCTCGAGCTCGCGAAGAAGGACGCGCTGCTCGTTCGAATCGACGATGCCGCAGCCCAATATCCGGTCGTCATTGATCCCTTCATTCAGAAGGCGACGCTCGTCGCCTCGGACCCTGTCGGAAACGACTTTTTCGGGGCCGCGGTCGCTTTGAGCGGCGAGACGATCGTGGTGGGGGCCTATCGCCCTCCGCAGCCGGTCGCGCCGCCAGGCTCAGCGTACGTGTTCGTGAAGCCGAGTTCGGGTTGGTCGGGAACGTTGACCGAATCCGCCGAGCTCAAGGCTTCGGATGAGGCTTCCGGCGACTGGTTCGGCATTTCGGTCGGTGTGAGCGGCAACACGGTGGTCATAGGGGCTCAGTACGCCACGGTTGGGTCGAACGGCGACCAGGGCGCCGCATACGTGTTCGTCAAGCCGCTGAACGGCTGGGCAGGAACGCTGACCGAGAACGCGAAGCTGACGGCCTCGGACGGTTCGGTAAGCGAGCAGTTTGGCAGCTCGCTCGCCGTGGACGGGGATACGGTGGTCGTCGGGCTGTCCTCGGACAACATCGGCGGTCAGGACAACCAGGGCTCAGCCTACGTTTTCTCTAAGCCCCTCACGGGCTGGGCGGGTGCGCTGACCGAAAACGCGAAACTCACCGCCTCGGACGGTTCCGCGAACGACGAGTTTGGCCTTTCCGTGGGTGTCAGCGGGGACACGGTGGTCGTCGGCGCGTACGGTGACGGCCCCGGGAACTCGGCAACGGCGGTCGGAGCGGTGTATGTCTTCGTGAAGCCTGGCAACAGCTGGGCGGGGTCGCTCACGCAAAACGCGAAGCTGGCGGCATCGGACGGCGTTGATCTCGACGCTCTGGGCATCTCGGTCGCCGTCAAGGACGACACGATTTTCGCCGGCGCGCCAGGGCTGTTCTACGGTAGGGAGGGCGCCGCCTACGTCTTCGTCAGACCCGTGAATGGCTGGACGGATGCGACCCAGAACGCGAAGCTGACGGCATCGGACGCAACTTTCGATGATCACCTCGGCTCGCTCGTCGAGGTGGCCGGCAATACCGTCCTCGTCGGGTCGCGAAAGTCGAACATCTCCACGGCTGCGTATCTTTTCGTCAAGCCCCTCAACGGCTGGGCGGATGCGACCCAGACGGAGAAGGTGACCTCTTCGACCGTCGCCTTCTGCTGCACCGTCGCCTTCGCCGGCAAGACGATCGTCGTGGGCGAGGACGCCCTGGAACGAGCCCTGGTCTTCGAACGGCCGTACATCATTGTGCTCGATCTCGCGAAACTCCTGAAGAAGAAGCTCTTCAACTCCGGCTCGACGATTCCCGTCAAGTTCCAGATCTCCGATTCGGACGGGGCCACGGTTTCTGAGGCCGAGGCTCGGCGGCTGGTCGAGAGCTGCAGCGTTCAGATCTTCTTCAACGGCGGGGATCCGTCTCCCAATTGCGCCGTCTGGAACGGCAACCACTTCCAGTTCAACCTGAAAACTTCCCGAGGCCTCGCTCCGGGCAGCTACACGCTTACCGTCAAGGCGTTCGTGGGAGCAGACGAGGCCGGTTCCCAATCAGTGGAGGTGATGATCCGATAGAAAGACGAGAGCGCCGGGCCTTGAGAAGGCTTGTCGCCTCTGGCTCTGAACTGCTGTCGACTCTATCTACGACAGCTCCAGCATCCGCAGGAGCGGCTTCTCCGCGGCCGCGCGCAGCGGCTCCGGCAGCAGGATCTCGGGCCTCTCGTCGCGCAGGCACAGGTAGACCTTCTCGAGCGTGTTGAGCTTCATGAAGGGGCACTCGTTGCAGCGGCAACCGTTGTCCGGGGGGACGGGGATGTACTCGCGGTCCGGCGCGAGCTTCTTCATCTGGTGGATGATCCCTTCCTCCGTCGCGATCAGGAACCGCTTGCCCGGCGCCGTCGTCACGTAGGACAGGATCGAGCGCGTGGAGCCGACGTGGTCGGCGTGCTTCAGGATCGCCTCGGGGCACTCGGGGTGCGCGGCGAGCAGGGCGTCGGGATACTTGACCTTCAGCTTCACGATCTCCCGCTCGGAGAACTGCTCGTGCACGATGCAGGTACCCGGCCAGAGGGTCATCGCGCGGCCCGTCTTCTTCGCGAGGAACGCCCCGAGATGCCGGTCAGGCGCGAAGAGGATTTCCTGGTCGGGCGGGATCGTGCGCACGATCTTCTCGGCGTTGGAGGAGGTCACGATGATGTCGGAGAGGGCCTTCACCGCCGCCGAGCAGTTGATGTACGTCAGGCTGACGGCGCCGGGATGCTGCTCGCGCCAGGCGCGGAAGGCTTCGGGCGGACAGGAGTTCTCCAGCGAACAGCCCGCCTCGTAATCTGGCAAGACCACTTTTCGGCGAGGGTTCAGGATCTTGGCGGTCTCCGCCATGAAGCGCACACCCGCGAACGCGATCAGGTCGGCCTGGCTCTTCTGCGCGTTGCGCGAAAGGTCGAGGGAATCTCCCACGAAGTCGGCGAGATCCTGGATTTCCTCTTCTTGGTAGTAATGGGAGAGAAGGACTGCATTTTTTTGTCGCTTGAGCCGGCGGATCTCCTCGGAGAGATCCAGCGAGGGGTCGACGGAGGCGAGGTCCGGCGCGGCCGGCTTTGCTTCCGGCATCGGGTAAGTCTCGAAGATCCTGTGCGCTCCGGAGCTCATGGCTTCAGCAAGGATAACAACAGACCACACCGCACGAATTTTCCCGGCCAGAGCGTCCACTGGCACGCCTCCTGCTTCGTATCTTTCGCCGTGAGTTCCCTCCCAGGCCGGTCCCGCGCCAATCGGACGGCGATCCTGCTCGCCGTCCTGCTCGTGGCGACCCTCGCCCTCGAGGTCTGGGGCATCGGCTCGTTCGTCTCCGGGCACCTCCGTTAGGGCCGGACCAGCCGCCACCCCGGCGGTCGCGTTGTATATTTCCTAGGATGGCGACGGAGCTCGAAACGGGGCGGTTCCATGGCCTGGATTCAGCGACCCTCATCGCGGCCTACCGCAACATCTATCTCTCGCGGCGCGTGGATGATAAGGAGATCCAGCTCAAGCGCCAGAACCGCATCTATTTCCAGATCAACAGCGCCGGGCACGAGGCCGTGTCCACGGCCGCCGGCATGGTGACGCGGCCCGGATACGACTGGTTCGAGCTGTACTACCGCGACCGGGCCCTGTGCCTCCAACTGGGAGTTACGCCCTACGAGATGTTTCTCCAGGCCGTCGGCGCCAGGGACGACCCGGCCTCGGCCGGACGGCAGATGCCGTCGCACTGGGGATCCAAGCGGCTGAACCTGATCTCCAAATCCTCGTGCACGGGAACCCAGTTCCTTCAGGGGGTCGGAGCCGCGGAGGCGGGCTGGAGGATGTCGCAGATCCGGGAGCTCGCCGAAAAGGGAGGCTTCCAGAAGGATGAGGTCGTCCTCGTCTCGAGCGGGGAGGGGCAGACCTCCGAAGGTGAATTCTGGGAAGCGCTCTCCTCGGCCTGCAACCTGAAGCTGCCTCTCATCTTCCTGATCGAGGACAACGGCTACGCGATCTCGGTGCCGGTCGAGGTCAACACGCCGGGCGGCTCGATCTCGAAGCTGCTGCGGGGATTTCCGGGGCTCTTCATCGCCGAGGTGGACGGCTGCGACTTTCTGGAGTCCTACGACGCGATGCGCTACGCCGTGCAGTACTGCCGCTCCCGCATGGGTCCGGCCGTCGTGCATGCCCACGTGATTCGCCCTTACAGCCATTCCCTCTCCGACGACGAGGCGCTCTACCGTCCCAGGGAGGAGCGGGAGCGCGAGGTCGAGCGTGATCCGGTTCAGACGCTGGCGCGTTTCCTCCTCTCGGAAGGGATTCTCTCGGAGGCGGCGCTCGAGAAGCTCAAGGAGGACGTCGACCGCGAGGTCGCCGAGGCCGCGGACCGGGCGCTCGCCGCGGAGCTGCCGGCGCCCGAATCCGCGTACGACTTCGTCTATTCGCCGGATGTCGATCCGACCTCGGATGCGTTTTCGACCGAGCCGGTGATCGCAGAGGGCGCGACGCAGACGACGATGGTCGATCTCCTGAACGCCTGCCTGCGCGACGAGATGAAGCGCGACCCACGGATCGTCCTCTTCGGCGAGGACGTGGCGGACGCCTCGAGGGACGAGGTGCTGGCCGAGTGCAAGGGCAAGGGCGGCGTCTTCAAGGTCACGCACAACCTGCAGCGCCTCTACGGGAAGGCGCGCGTCTTCAACTCGCCGCTCGCGGAGGCGAACATCATCGGGCGCGCGATCGGCATGGCGGTCCGGGGCTTGAAGCCAGTGGTCGAGATCCAGTTCTACGACTACATCTGGCCCGCCTACATGCAGATCCACAACGAGCTCTCCAACATGCGCTGGCGCTCGGGAAACACGTTTGCGGCGCCTGTCGTCGTGCGCGTGGCCGCGGGAGGTTACATCGGCGGCGGCGCCGTCTACCACTCTCAGTCGGGGGCGGTACTGATGACGCACATTCCGGGCCTGCGCGTCGTGATGCCCTCCAACGCCCTGGACGCCAACGGCCTCCTGCGGACGGCGATCCGCTGCGAGGACCCGGTGCTGTTCCTCGAGCACAAGCATCTCTACCGCCAGACGCACAACAAGGGAGCGTATCCGGGGCCCGACTACATGGTGCCCTTCGGGCGGGCCCGGCGCATCCAGGATGGCGGCGATGTCACGATCGTCACCTACGGAGCGACGGTCTACCGCTCCTGGCAGGCCGCCAAGTCCTTCACCGAGGACACGGGAAAGACCGTCGAGATCCTGGACCTGCGAAGCCTTTCCCCGTACGACTTCGATGCGATTGCCGCGTCGGTGAAGAAGACCAACCGCGTCCTCGTCGTGTACGAAGACCCGATCTCCTGGGGCTACGGCGCCGAGATCTCCGCGCGCATCGCGTCGGATCTCTTCGTCTACCTGGACGCGCCTGTCGAGCGCGTCGCCGCGACCGACACCTTCGTCGCCTACCAGCCCCGGCTCGAGGATTTCATCCTGCCGCAGGCCTCCCACATCCGAAAGGCCCTGGACAAGATCGCGTCCTTCTAGGCCGTCTCCCGATGGCTCTCGCGAACGAGACGTGACGGAGCGAAACGGCGTGCAGCCGGCACCATACCTTCTCGGTCACTCCGATCGGGAGCTCGAGCGCCTGGGCAAGCAGGCGCGCTTGATCGATCCGATCACGCGGCGGTTCTTCGAGGGTGCCGGGATCACCCGCGGCATGCGGGTTCTCGACGTCGGCAGCGGCGCCGGCGACGTTGCCTTCCTGGCGGCTGAGTTCGTGGGGGAGGGCGGAGAGGTCGTCGGCGCAGACTGCTCCGCGGCGGCCCTGGCGAGGGCGCGACAGCGCGCGGCCGAACGGTCGATCGGCAACGTCGTCTTCCACGAGGGCGACCCGGCGCAGATGCGTTTCGAACGTCCGTTCGATGCCATCGTCGGCCGCTACGTTTTGATGTTCCAGAGCGACCCGGTCGCCATGCTGCGAAGCCTCGCCGCGCACCTGCGACCGGGAGGCCTGATCGTCTTCCATGAGCCGGACTGGGACGGCGTGCAGTCCTTTCCGCCGTCTCCGATCTACGACCGATGTTCGGAATGGATCGTGGAGACCGTCCGGCTGTCCGGCCACGCCACGCGCATGGGCAAGCAGCTTCACTCGGCCTTCGTCGCAGCGGGTCTTCCGGCGCCGACGATGCGGCTCGACGGGCTCATCGCAGGAGGAGCGAACAACATAGACCCGCTCCGCATGATCGCGGACATCGTCGAGACGCTGCTGCCCGAGATGGAGCTCCTGGGCGTTGCGACCGCGGCGCAGGTCGGCATCGAGACGCTCGCCGACCGGATGATCCAGGAGGCGGTCGCCGGCGACTGCGTCCTCGTCGGCCGCTACGAGATCGGGGCATGGTCCCGCGCGTAGGGCGTGGTTTGCTTTGGGACCCCCGCCGCCCTTTCGGGAGGACAGGTTTGTCACCTCAGGCGACAAGAATTGCGGGGCCGTGCCTCTAAGCCCCGCCGTTTCAGTGTCGTTCGGCCGGGTACGAACCGTGCAGGCTTTCCTCATGGAGGGATCGAAGGGAGCGCCGGCATGAGATGGCAACCGATGTGGCTCGAGCACGACCCGGAAGCGAACCACCGCGCCCTGCGCCGCTGCTACTCCTGCGGGTCCTACGCCCGCCCGGCGGACCAGGTGGAGGGCATGCCGCGCTGCGAGCGATGCGCCGAGAAGGCGCGGCTTGAAAGGGAGCGGCGCCGGGTAGAGGATCCAACGAAAGTCGACTTCCTGGTCTGAGCGGATTCGCCCCGCGGCGGCTTTGGTGGCGTAGAATCACCGGCCGGTGAGGTCCGACCGCCGAGCGCGGCACCTGCGCACGGAACGCTACGGGGCCGGCCTCTTTTCCTCCGTCTTCCACGCCCCGGATCTTGCCCGCGCCGTTCTGCCCGGACAGTTCGTGATGCTCGACGTGCCCGGCCGGATGCGGCCGTATCTGAGGCGCGCGTACTCGGTCGCCGACGCGCGGCAGGACTCGGGGGAGGTCGAGTTTCTCGTCAAGACCATCGGGCCGGGCACGGTCGCCCTCGAGG
Source organism: uncultured Acidobacteriota bacterium (assembly GCA_963801275.1). Taxonomy (GTDB): domain Bacteria; phylum Acidobacteriota; class Thermoanaerobaculia; order UBA5066; family Gp7-AA6; genus DATBFU01. The sequence goes on from CAWDEF010000001.1 coordinate 2,826,159, forward strand.
AGTTCGGCTCCGGTGAGGTCGCCCTTCTGCTCGGCCCGCTCGGAAATGCCTTCTCGGTCGGCGACCTTGCCCGCGGCGCCCGGGTCGCGATCGTCGCTGGCGGCATCGGCGCGGCGCCCTTCCCGCTGCTCTACCGGGCTCTCGCCCGTGCCGGTGCGCACGGAGACCTCTTCCTCGGCGCGCGCTCGCAGAAGGATCTCGCCTTCCTGCCGAGATTCGGCGGGATCGTGACGGGGCAGACGTACCTCGCGACCGACGACGGGTCGCTTGGCGAGAAGGGCCTGGTCACCGAGACCTTCCGCCGCCGTGCGGCGACGGTGAGGTACGCGCGGGTCTTCGCGTGCGGCCCGAGGCCGATGTTCCGGGCTCTGGCCAAGGTCACGGCGGAGCTCCGAATCCCCGCCGAGTTCTCGACCGAGGCCGAAATGGGCTGCGGCTTCGGCGCCTGCCTCGGGTGCGTGATTCCGGCGACCGACAAGCCGTTTCTCGTCTCGTGCAGCGAGGGGCCGATTCTGGCGCCGGAGAGAATAAGGTGGTGAGGATCTCCCCCCTCACCCTCCCCTCTCCCCCCGCTGGGGGGAGAGGGAAATCGGAGCTCCCTCTCCCGGCGGGAGAGGGTCGGGGTGAGGGGCGCACCCCGAGGGACCGTCCATGACTTCGAACCCACTCTCCGTGCGCCTGGGGCCGCTGGCGCTGCGCAACCCCATCCTCACGGCCTCCGGCACGTTTGGCTACGGCCTCGAGTTTGTCGACTTTGTCGATCTCTCCAAACTCGGCGGCCTCTGCACGAAGGGGCTGTCGCTGAAGCCCCATGCCGGCAACGCCCCGCCGCGCATCTGCGAGACACCGGCTGGGATGTTGAACGCCATCGGCCTGCAGAACGTCGGGGTCGAGGCCTTTCTGTCGGAGAAGCTCCCGAAGCTGCGCGCCGCGGGTGCGACCGTCATCGCAAACGTCTGGGGAGACCTCGAGGAGGACTACGTCACCGTCGTGCGCGCGCTCGAGGAGGCCGAGGGGCTCGCGGCGGTCGAGCTCAACATCTCCTGCCCGAACGTCGAGCGCGGCGGCATGCTCTTCGGAAACGATCCGGCGCTGACCGCTTCGCTCGTCGCGAAGGTCCGTGCCGCGACGCGCCGTCCTCTGATCGTCAAGCTCTCGCCCAATGCTCCGGATCTCGTGGCGTCGGCGCGGGCGGCGCGCGACTCGGGTGCCGACATCCTGTCGCTCATCAACACGCTCGTCGGCATGGCGATCGACCCGGAGACGGCGCGTCCCCGGATCTCCTTCGGTACCGGCGGCCTGTCGGGCCCGGCGATCAAGCCGATCGCGGTGCGGATGGTGTACCAGGTGGCGCGTGCCCTGCCGGAGACGCCGCTCATGGGCATCGGCGGGATCGCGATTCTCGAGGACGTCCTCGAGTTTCTGGCGGCGGGAGCCACGGCGGTTCAGATCGGGACCGCGAACTTCAAGGACCCCGGAATCTCGGGACGCCTCGTCGAGGAGCTCGAGGCCTACTGCGCGGCAAAGGGCGTGACCGCCGCGTCTCTCGTCGGCCGCGCGCACGCCGGCAGCGCGCCGGCCCGCGAGGCGGGAGCAGAGGGATGAAGCCCTCGGACCGGATCTGTATCGCCCTCGACTATCCGAACGGAAAAGAGGCGCTCGCCGCCGCGCGCCGCTTCGGCCCCAGGGTCGGGTGGCTCAAGATCGGCCTCGAGGCCTTCGTCGCGGAGGGCCCGTCCCTCGTCGCGGAGGTCGCAAAAATCTCGCGCGTCTTCCTGGATCTCAAGTTCCACGACATCCCCAACACGGTGGCCGGCGCCGTCGTCGCCGCGGCGCGCTCGGGCGCGTCGCTTTTCAACGTGCACGCCTCCGGCGGCCGGGCGATGCTCGAGGCCGCGCGCCGCGCCCTGCCCGACGGTCCCGCCCGCCCGAAGCTCGTCGCCGTGACGCTCTTGACGTCGATCGACGCAAAGGCCCTCGCCGACCTTCCCATCGCGGGGCAACCCGAAGGCATCGCACGGCGACTGGCTCTGCTCGCTAGGGACTGCGGCCTCGACGGCGCCGTCTGCTCCCCGACGGATCTCCCCGCGATCCGCGCGGCCTGCGGCTCGGACTTCCTGACCGTCGTGCCCGGGATCCGGCCGGTGGGCTCCGCCACCGACGATCAGAAGCGCATCGCGACGCCCCGAGAGGCCCTCGCCGCCGGCGCGGACATTCTGGTGGTGGGCAGACCGGTCACCGCCGCCGCGGATCCAGACGCGGCGCTCACGGCCCTGCTCGAAGAAATAGAATCGATCTCGTGAGCAGCGAGTGGCGAAATGCCCATCCGGTGTGGATCGTCGGGCACCGGGGGGCGCCGCGGAGGGCGCGGGAGAACACGATTGCGAGCTTCGACTGGGCCGAGAGCTTCGGGGTCGACGCGATCGAGTTTGACCTGCGGCAGACGCGCGAGGGCGAAGCGGTCGTGTTTCACGACGAGGACATCGCGCTCGGCAAGCAGAGGATTTCCGTGCGGAACTTCACGGCGCGCGAGATCGAGAGACTGACGCTGTCCTCGGAGTTCGGCGAGTACAAGATTCCCAAGCTCGAGGAAGTCTTCCACCGCTACGGGCGGGCGCTGCGCTACGTCGTGGAAGTCAAGGTTTCGCCGGGCACGAACCTCGCGACCATGGCGCGTCGGGTCTCGAAGGTCGCCGAGGTGTATCGGGTCAGGGACCGGTGCCTTGTGGCGTCCTTCGACGCGGAGTTCCTGCGCAAGATGCGGGAGGCCGACCCGGAAATCGCGACGAGCTTTCTCTTCGATCACCCCGTCGCGCTGCCCGAGCCCGGACGGCCGACGCCTCTCTTTCCGCCTGTGGATGCGATCGGACCCCGCCGCGACCTGATCGCTCCGGCGCTGCTCGCGCAGGCCGCCGCAGCGTCTCTGTCAGTGCACGTCTGGACGGTCGACGAGATGGAGGAGTTGGGCAAGTTGATCGCCGCCGGCGTGGCCTCGGTGACGACGAACGCACCGGATGTCGCCCTGAAGCTGCGCGACGGCGAGGGACGGCAGGAAAAGCACCTCGCCCTGCGTCCCGAGATCACAGCCGGTCCGGTCAACTGAACTGGCCGCGGCTGGAGTTGGACCGTCGGGACTACGGCGGAGGCGCGGCCGACTCGACCGAAGCTGATCCGGCTGCGGCCGTCGTTTCCCCGCGCAGGTAGGCGTCGATCGCGGCGGCGGCTCTGCGGCCGTGGCCCATGGCCAGGATGACAGTCGAAGCTCCGGCCACGATGTCTCCGCCGGCGAAGACGCCCTTGCGCGTCGTCATCATCGTGGCCTCATCGACGACCAGAGTCCCGTGGCGGGTGGTGGTCAAGCCCGCCGTGGTCTTGGGGATCAACGGATTGGGCCCATTACCGATCGCCTCGATGACGATCTCGACGGGCAGCTCTTCGTAGGCGCCCTCGATGGGGACCGGGCGGCGGCGGCCTTTCTCGTCGGGTTCGCCCAACTCGCACCGCTGGATCTTCAGACCGCGCACCCAGCCCTTCTCCGTCGAGAGGATCGCGACCGGGGCCGAGAGCATCCGAAACTGGACGCCCTCCTGCTCCGCGTGATGGACCTCTTCCCGCCGGGCGGGCATCTCGTCGCGCGAGCGGCGGTAGACGAGATACACGTTCTTGGCACCCAGACGCAGGGCGGTGCGGGCGGCGTCCATGGCGACGTTGCCCCCGCCCAGGACGGCGACGTTCTCACGGCGCAGAACCGGCGTGTCCTCCTCGGGGAACCGGTAGGCCCCCATCAGATTCGCCCGCGTCAGGTACTCGTTGGCCGAGTAGACGCCGTTCAAATCCTCTCCGGGAATGTTGACGAAGTAGGGCAGTCCCGCGCCCGTCGCGACGTACACGGCGTCGAATCCCTCATCGAACAGATCGTCGATCGTCATCGTCTGGCCGACGACGGTGTCGAACTCGAAGGCGACGCCCATCTTGCGCAGGTTGTCCACCTCGGCCTCGACAATGTCCTTGGGCAACCGGAACTCCGGGATGCCGTAGACGAGGACTCCGCCGGCCTTGTGGAATGCCTCGAAGACCACCGCTTCGTGGCCGAACCTCCGGAGGTCGCCGGCGCAAGTCAGCCCGGACGGCCCCGCGCCGATGATGGCGACGCGCCTTCCCGTCGGAGCGCCTACCGGAGGCAGCTCGACGCCTCCCTCATCGCGCTCCCAGTCGGCGAGAAAGGCCTCGATCTTTCCCACGGACACGGCAAATCCCAGGTCCTTGTGGACCTTTGCCACCATGCAGTTCTCCTGACACTGGCTCTCCTGAGGGCAGACCCGGCCGCAGATCGCGGGCAGCAGATTCGTCTCCTTGATGAGCCGGATGGCGCCCCGAAAGTCGCCTTCGGCGACCAGGCGCAGGAATCCCGGCACGTCCACCGACACCGGGCAACCCGAGACGCACGGTTCGTTCTTGCAGGAGAGGCAGCGCACCGCCTCGGCGCGCGCCTCGGCGGGCGTGTAGGCGAAAGGCACCTCGCGGGTGTTTCGAACGCGCTCGGAGGGGTCCTGCTCCTTCCAGAAGACCTTCGGGAGCTGGCCGCGCTGCCTGTTGGTCAGGCTCTTGCGCGTCTCGACCCGCGCCGCGAGCTCCTCGGGGGTCAGACCCGGCCTATCCGGATCGGTCATTGGGCCTCGCCCTCCCCGGCCGAGCCTTCCGGCCCTTCGCTTTCGGAGACCGCCGCCGCGACGGCGGGCTGCAGCTGGCAGCTCGGATCGTTCTCCCGATAGCGCTCGAGGCTCGCCGCTTCCTCCGGCCGGTACATGGCCTGGCGGCGCATCATGCCGTCGAAGTCCACGCGGTGCCCATCGAATTCGGGTCCATCGACGCAGACGTAGCGCGCGGCGCCGTCCACCATGACACGGCAGCCGCCGCACATTCCGGTGCCGTCCACCATGATCGTGTTCAGGCTCACGAGCGTCGGAACGCGGTAGGGCTCCGTCGTCTTCGAGCAGAACTTCATCATGATCGGCGGGCCGATGGCGATCGCAAGATCGACATCGCCGCCCGCGGCACGCTGCCTCTCGACCAGGTTCTTCAAGACGTCGGTCACGAACCCCTTGCGGCCGCGAGAGCCGTCATCCGTGCAGACGAGAACCTCGCTCGAGGCGGCGCGCAGGCGATCTTCGAAAACGAGCAGATCTGCCCGGCGGGCCCCGAGGATCGTAATGACCTCGTGCCCGGCGTCCCGGAAGGCCCTTGCGATCGGAAGCATCGGTGCCGCGCCGATGCCGCCCGCGACACAGACGACCGTTCCGCGGAAGTCCTCGGGCTTGCCCGGCACCGCGATGTGCGTGGGGTTGCCGAGCGGCCCGGCGACATTCGAGAGCGCATCGCCTTCGGCGAAAGCCCCCGTCATCTCGAAGGTCGTTTTTCCGACCGCCTGGACGACCAGGGTGATCGTTCCCCTGTCCCGGTCCACGTCGGCAATCGTCAGCGGAATCCTCTCGGAGCGCGCCTGCGGCCGCACCATGACGAACTGCCCGGCGCGGTGCCGTCGGGCCACCCGCGGCGCCTCGATTTCGAAGAGGCTCACGTTTTCTCCGAGCGGCTTTTTGACCAGAATTTTGAACAAGGCACTTCCCTCGCGTGGGTGCCCGCCCGGACGGCTCGGCACCCGTACCACGGGATGGTGCCGGTCTCGGGAGGCTGCGCCTCCGATGCAAATGCATCAGTTTTTCCTTCCCCCGGGTCCGGGAGGGCCTCCCAGCGGAAACGACCCGGAGGGTCGCCCTATGGCCGGATGGCCAGGTGCGTGCCGCCCAGAACCTCGAGGGTCGCGCCGGTGATCGCGGCGGCGTCGTCGGATGCGAGGAAGAGCACGGTGCGAGCCACATCGCGCGGCCAGAGCTTCTCGGCGAGCGGAGCGGCCCGGTCGGCAGCGCCGGTCTCGTCCTCCTTGTTCTCCACCGCGCCCGGACAGACCGCGTTGACGGCGATGTTGTGCTCGCGGAACTCGCGCGCGAGGCTCTGGGTCAGCCCGAGCAGGCCGAACTTGGCGGCGCTCTGCGCCGAGACGTTGGCGTCGCCCCGGATGCCGTGGACGGAGGCGACGTTGACGATCCGGCCGCGGCGGCGCGCGACCATTCCGGGCAGGACGGCGCGGCAGAAATTCGCGGCCCCCGTCAGGTTGGTCGCGATGACCCTGTCCCATTCCTCGGGAGTGAGCTGCAGGAAGGGTCTCCACACGAAGACTCCCGCATTGTTGATGAGGATGTCGACCGGCCCGAGCTCCGCTTCGGCCCGAGCGACGCAGCGGTCCGCCGCCCCGCTCTCGGTCACGTCGGCGGGAAGGGGGAGCGCGACGCCTCCCGCCTCCCGAACGAGCCGCCCGGTCTCCTCGAGCTCCGAAGCGGTGCGCGCGACGAGCGCCACCCGGGCACCCTCCTCCGAAAGGCGCAAGGCGACCGAGCGGCCGATCCCGCGGCCTGCCCCGGTGACCAATGCGGTTCGCCCCTCGAGCTTCACTCGCGCACCTGCCCGAGATCCTCGAAGAGCTCCGGCGAGAAGAGCTTTCCGGCACCCGACCCCGTAAACGTCGGGCCCGCCAGAAGCGACACCGCTCCTTCGCGGGGAGACGGCAGATCCAGCCGGACAGCGTGGACCGTCATGGGAAAGAGGTGGCGGTCCGGATCGCGCGGGCAGACGCGGCCCCTCCCGGCCAGGGCCTGCACGGACGCCGCGACGGTTCGGTGCATGTAGAGCAGCGTCGCATGGCCGCGCCGGATCAGGTTGGCGGCCGTGCGGCTGCCCGCCGACACCGCCACCGCGAATTGCGTGGGCGAATTGGCGCGCACCTCGCCCGGAGTCAGAAGCGCCACCCTCGGATAGCCCTCCGGATCCGTTGTCAGCAAGGGCAAGACGAGGCGCCGCCGGCGGCGGAAGACCTCCCCGGAAAGCGCCCGCTCGAGTTCTCGGGGGAGGCGATCGAACTCCTCCATCGCCCGTAGTCTACCCGCCGCCGGGGCGCACCCCGCGGGCGTGCGGGCATATGATCGGCCGCATGAAGAACGCGGGGCGAAGCCTCCTCGTGGCCCTCGGGATCTCTCTTGCCGTCTCCCCGGCGGCGCGCGCCGACGAGAGGGCGGACACACTCGGGCATGAGCTCATCGCCGCCCTCGGCGGCGAGAGCGCCTGGGAGAAGGCGCGCCAGTTTCAGTTCGACTTCGTCGTCGAACGCGAGGGCAAAACCGTGGCCCGCTTCTCCCACGCATGGGATCGCTACACCGGCGACTATCGCCTGACCGGTACCGACAAGACCGGCGCCCCCTTCGCGGTCTACTTCAACGTCAACACGCGGCAGGGCGAGGTCTTCGTCAACGGGAGGTCGGTGGAAGGGGAACTCCGCTCGACACACCTGACCAATGCGTACGAGCGATTCATCAACGACATGTACTGGCTGCTTGCGCCCTGGAAGGTCTTCGATCCGGGCGTCAACCGGACCTACGACGGCGAGAAGCCCTGCCCGGACGGCGGAACGTGCGACGTGCTGAAGCTCACCTTCGGAGAGAACGTGGGACTGACGCCGCGGGACGCCTACTGGCTCTGGATCACGCGCGATGGGCGCCGGATGGTCCAGTGGCAATATCTTTTGAACGGCGCCTCCGACGCGCCGACGACCGCGGCCTGGAAGGATTGGCGGACCTTCGACGGCATCCTCCTGTCGCTCGACAAGCCGATCTCGGGCAAGCCCGTCTCGATACGGTTCGAGAACGTTGCGGTGGCCGGCACCCGCGACGATTCGCTGTTCCGTCCTCCCGCGAGCCCCTGATCTCTCGCCGGCCCTTCCTCGCTCTGCTGGCAGCATCGCTCTGCACGGGCGGCGTGCGCGCCGAGCCCGTCGAGATCCTCTCCGTCTCGGCCCCGAGCCTTTCTCATCCGGCGCGCGTGCTCGTGCTCGTTCCGCCCTCCTACGCGCGCGAGCCCACTCGATGCTATCCGGCGCTGTACTTTCTCCACGACGCCTGGGGCGATGAAGACTCGCTCGAGAGCCACGGCGTGACGCAGGAGCTGCAGCGACGCATGGCGGACGGCCGGCTGCCGGAGTTCTTCGTGGTGGCGCCCGGCGCCCGCGGTTCCTGGTTCTCCGACTCGCACGACGGCAAGGAGCTCTGGGAGCAGTTTCTGACCGGAGACCTCGTGCGGCAGATGGAAGCGCGCTACCGCATCGATCCCTCTCCCGCCGCGCGCGGGATCACGGGAATCTCGATGGGCGGCTACGGCGCGGTCAAGCTCGCGCTGAGACACCCCCGTCTCTACGGCTCGGTCTCCTCGCTGTCCGGCGCGCTCATCCCCTTCGGGTGGGAGGACCTGAAGCGCTACAACTTCATGGCGCGCTGGACGCTCAAGCGCGTCTTCGGCAATTCTCCCGGGGACAACACGCTCGCCGAGAACGACGTGTGGGAGATCCTGAGCGCGACGCAGTTCGAGAAGCCTCCCTTTCCCTTCGTGCTGCGCGGCGGCACCGAGGACGTGTACGGCCTGGGTCGGGTCGGCGCCCAGTTTGCGGCCTTCTCCGAGGAGCACGGGCTCGGCGCCGCCGCGGTCCTGGAACCCGGCGGCCACGACTGGAAATACTGGCGCCGCGCGATGATCCCGATCTGCGAATGGCACGCGAGCCACTTCCCGTATGATTCGAAATGATGGCGCCCTCCTCTTCCAACGGACACTCCCTGGTCCTCTTCGACATCGACGGCACGCTTCTGTCTGCCGGGCGAGTCGCGCGGGACTCGGTGCTCGCCGCGCTGGAGCACGTCTACGGCTGGACGGCCGATCCCTCGGCGCCGCGCCGCGGGAAGTACGACTTTTCGGGCAAGACCGATCCCCAGATCGTGCGGGAGCTCGTGACCGACGCCGTCGGGCCGGAGCGGTGCGAAGCCGATCTCGAGCGGGCGCTCGAAAGGTACGTGCACGAACTTCGGGCGCGCCTGACGCTCGAGGCCGTCGTCCCCAAGCCCGGTATCCCGAAGCTTCTTCGAAGTCTCGCCGCCGAGTCTGGCGTGACACTGGGCCTTCTGACCGGGAATCTCGAGCGGGGGGCGCGGATCAAGCTCGAGCCCCCCGGCTTCAACGCCTACTTTCCCTTCGGCGCGTTCGGCAGCGACTCGGCCGACCGTTACGAGCTGCCGGCCGTGGCGGTGGAGCGGGCCCGGCGGCACAGCGCGCGCGATTTCTCGGGAAAGTCGATCGTGATCATCGGCGACTCGGTCCACGACGTGGCCTGCGGGCGCGCTCTCGGCGTTCGATCGGTGGCCGTCGCGACGGGGCCCACGCCGGCCGAGCGTCTCGAGGCGGAGAAGCCCGACGCCCTCTTGCCGGACTTCTCGGACCTCCGCGCGGCGAGGCAGGCCATTCTCGGATGAGACCCCGGGCCGCTTCTCCCGCGCTCGCTCTCCTGCTGGCAGCCGGCTGCGCCAGCGTGCCGGCTCCCGAGAAGGTCCCCGCCGCGCCGACGGCGCGCAAGGCCCCCTTCTCGGCGCCGCCCGCTGCGAGCCACGAAATCCGCATTTCGGTCGACACGCGCGCCGCCCGGGAGATCCTGAGCTCTCTTTCGCGCCCGCGGTTCGAGCCGACCGACGTCAAGATCCTCGAGGACATGCTGCCCGTCAAGCTTGCCATCCAGGATTCGGGCCGCTCCGAGGAAGTCTTCCAGCGGGACTTCGCCGCCGCCTTCGATCCCGAAATCAAGACGGCGGTCTTCGATTTCGCCGGAATCCGCAGCGAGAGAGACCGCTGGTTGGTGGTTCTCGAGTCTCTCGACTCGAACCGGGAGAGTCTCGAGCGCACCTGCGCGCGGCGCGCGGCGGCGATCCTGCCGGGCGACCGGCGCGTCTCGGCGAGGCTCTCCGTCTACGTCACGTTCGGGCTGGCGGGCCTGGCGGATCACATGCTGGTGACGACCCCCGACGGGGCCCCGGCCATGCTCGTGGATCTGGCCCGTGTCCTCGGAGAGGCGGAGCCGGACCCTTCGCAGGACCAGGTCTCTCGGCTGACACGTCTGATCTCGAGCGAGGCCTTCCGCCAAGCCTGGGCCGTCTACCGGAGGGAGAGTCCGGCATGGTCGCGCCCGGTGACGGCGCTCGGAGCCCTGGAGCCGCTGGTGCGCGTCACGGCGGAGGTGGGTCCCATCGCCCTCTTCGGGATCGAAGACAGCTTCTTTCCGCTTTCGACATGGTTGAAGGAGCCGATGCAGCGTGCGATGAACGACCTGAATCGAATGGGCGAGAGAGTCATCGAGTCCGAGAACGACCTCGACGTTCGCGTCTCACTCGCCGCCGAGCTCAAGCGCCCCGACTTTGCACGCCGCGTCGCCGCCCCGGCAGGCGCCGCCATGGCGGACGGGATCGCTCAGACTCTCGGAATCGAAGCGCTCCGGGGCGCGCTGGCCTCCGGTCCGCTGGCGTTTTTCCAGGAGTACGAGCGGGCGACACGGCAGGATCGGGACCTGATACCGCTCGCCAAGGCCATCCAGGAACGGCTGGCCGCGGCCGCGAACCCGCCGGCGCCGCGCTGAGGACTCGCTCCGCGGCAAACGAAGCCGATACAGAGACTTGCGGAGGCCGGAAGGTGGGCTGCCCGGAGCCGCTCCAAGCTGTTAACATCCAGAATCCGCTGCCATGCAAAGCGCCGGCTTTCGAAGGCTCGACTTTCAGATCGATGCGGAGATTTTCGGCAGGAGCTCCGGATCGGTCGTGCCGCGCTACTCCGCGGACCGCGTCGCGGCCGAGGAGGTCGTCCGGAAGGTCCGGCAGCTCTATCCGGAGTGGACGTTCCGCGTCACCGAGGACCAGTGGGGCTACACGGCGACGTGGCAGTGCCCGGTCCGTCCCGCAACCTCACCGCATGTCACGCTCGGCCAGCATCGCTCTCCGACGCTGACCGTCGCGATGACGCGCGCGAGCCTCGTCGCCGTCCAGAACATGAGGCGGTACGAGGAGCGCCGGCGAGCACGGCTGGGCGCCGTCGCCCCGGCCGCTCCCGAGTTGAAGCTCGAGCGGAAGCAGTCCGGCTGAGGGACCCGCCGGCGTCCCTCTCTTCCCGCCCGATCCTGAGAGCGCGGACACTGCATCGCGGGTCCCGTTGAGTTCTTCCCGTCCTTCTCCGTCGGGCCGCCTTTCGCGCCGGGATCGCTTTCATGCCGTGTCCGCCGGGTTCCTCGGCTGGACGATGGATGCCTTCGACTTCTTCGTCGTCGTGTTTCTCGTGGACACGCTGGCCTTGCGGTTCGGCGTTCCCAAGAAGGAAATCATCTGGACGTTGACCGCGACGCTCGCCATGCGCCCCGTGGGAGCGGTTCTCTTCGGGCTGCTCGCCGATCGGTACGGGCGGCGGATGCCTCTCATGGCCAACGTCGTCTTCTTCTCCGTAATCGAGGTGTCGTGCGGCTTCGCGCCCAACTTCACGGTCTTCCTGGTGCTGCGCGCCCTCTTCGGCATCGGCATGGGCGGAGAGTGGGGCGTGGGCGCCTCGCTCGCGATGGAAAGCGCTCCGCGGCGCTGGCGCGGACTTCTCTCCGGAATCCTCCAGAGCGGCTACTCGATCGGCTATCTGCTCGCCGCGGTCGCGGCGCGGTTCGTGCTGCCGGCCTGGGGATGGCGCGCGATGTTCTGGGTCGGGGGCCTTCCGGCGCTCCTGGCTTTCTACATCCGCTGGCACGTTCCCGAGTCGGAGGCCTGGAGACAGCACCGGGCGCCCACGGTTGCCGCAATCGGCCGCGTCGTGCGGTCCTTTTCGGGTCGGCTGGTGTATCTCGTCGCCCTGATGACGATGATGATGTTCCTGTCGCACGGCACGCAGGACCTCTATCCGGATTTCCTGAAGATCGAGCACGGCATCGCCGCCCACACTGTCGCCAACGTCGCCATGCTCTACAACCTCGGCGCCGTGCTTGGCGCGATCCTTTTCGGCCATTTCTCCGAGCGCATCGGCCGGCGGTTCAGCATGATTTCCGCGCTCGCCCTCTCGCTTGTCGTCATGCCGTTCTGGGCCTTCGGCACCTCCCTCGGCGTTCTCGCGGCGGCGGCATTTTTCATGCAGATGGGAGTCCAGGGAGCCTGGGGCATCATTCCGGCGCACTTGAACGAGCTTTCGCCCGACTCGACCCGGGGGCTCGTGCCCGGCCTCGCCTACCAGCTGGGGATTCTCTTTGCCGCCCCGGTCAACTCGATCGAATACGCGCTTCGCGACTGGATCGGGTACGGCTGGGCCCTGGCGGCGTTCGAGACCGCCACCATCGTGACTTTGGCCGCCCTGCTGCTGGCAGGAACGGAGCAGCGGGGCAAGCACTTCGTCCTGGAGGCGGTGACGGATTGAGTCGGGTGTTCCGCCGGGACCCGTTGAAAAGCGAAGCGCCTTGCTGTAAAATGTTCAAAGAATCGACACTCCTTCTTGACCTCAGAAAGCCGGCGACCTTTGCGCTTCCGTCGGAAGCTTGTGCGTCTTGCGTCCAGCCTGCTCTTCGCCGTCCTGGCGGGCAGCCGGTCGCAGGCGCAGGCGCAGCTTTGCGCCACACCGGGTAAGGACGGACCCGGAGGACTCCTCGACGGAGTCGTCAACACCTATCACCCGGTCACGGCCTCCGTGGCGGCCGGGGCCACGTCGGCCGCGCTCGGGACCGCGACGGGAGCCTCGACGGCGGTCTCCCCGGGGGACCTGCTCCTCTTCATCCAGATGCAGGACGCCTCCATCAACTCCACCAATACGGATGCGTACGGCGACGGAGCCGGCGGTGATTCCGTCGCGCGTGGCTCGACGAATCCCAATGGAACGGGGCTCTTCGAATTCGTGAAGGCCACCAACAGTGTTGCGCTTTCCGGCGGCGCTCTCACCTTTCAGGGCGCGGGTGTGGGAGGCGGCCTTCTGAACTCCTACACGAACGCCGCCGCCACCGCCACTCAGGGCCAGCGCCGCTTTCAGGTCGTCCGCGTACCGCAGTACACGACGGCAACGCTCGGCTCGGGGCTGACCGCGAGCGCGTGGAATGGGACGAGCGGCGGCATCCTGGTGCTGGACGTGTCCGGCGCTCTGAATCTCGGCGGCGTGACGGTCAGCGTCGATGGCCTGGGGTTCCGTGGCGCGGGCGCGCGCCAGCTGACCGGCGACAATGGAGGGAACAACACCGACTACCGGACGCTCTCGACCTCGGACTTCAATGGGGGAAAGGGCGAGGGTATCGCGGGCACCCCGGCCTGGATCCTGGACGTCGCGACCAACACCGTCGTCGCGACGGGCGCCGAGGGCTATCCGAATGGAAGCATGGCACGCGGGGCGCCGGGAAACGCCGGTGGCGGCGGCACCGACGGCCGCACAAGCCAGAACGACCGCAACCCCGGCGGCGGCGGCGGCGGCAACGGCGGAATCGGCGGTCAGGGCGGGAATACCTGGTACACGAATCTTCCGCGCGGCGGATTCGGCGGCGATCTCTTCACGACAGGGGCGACGCGGGTCATCCTCGGCGGGGGCGGCGGCGCAGCCACCCGAAACAACGGCTCCGGAGTGCTGAGCAGCGGCTCGGCAGGAGGCGGGATCGTTCTGGTTCGCGCCGCCAGCGTGACGGGCTCGGGCACGATCACGGCCAACGGCGCGCGCGGCCTCGATGGGGATAGCGACGGGGGAGGCGGAGGCGGTGCCGGGGGAACGGTCGTCGTAGCGACGCAGAGCGGGAGCCTCGCGAACCTGACCGTCTCGGCCCGAGGCGGAAAGGGCGGTGATGCCTGGCCGAACCAGACGCATGGCAGCGGCTGTCCTGGCAGCTCCAACTGCAACGATCACGGTCCCGGCGGCGGCGGCGGGGGCGGCGCGGTGCTTCTGTCGAGCGCCCCGGCGGGCGCGGACGTTTCGGGAGGTTCGTACGGGACGACGACGCTCGCCCAGGACCCGTTTGGTGCGACGGCCGGGGGCGCAGGCACGACGAGCAACAGTCTCACGCTGGGCCAAATCCCCGGCCTGCGGTCAGGCTCGGAGTGCGCGCCTCCACCCACGCCCACGCCGACCTTCACGCTCACGCCGACGCGAACATTCACGCTGACACCAAGCAACACACCGACCAATACACGGACGAACACGCCGACTCAGACGTCGACGCCCGTGCCTCCGACGCCGACATTCACGCTGACGCCGAGTAATACGCCGACCAATACACGGACGAACACGCCGACTCAGACGTCGACGCCCGTGCCTCCGACGCCGACATTCACGCTGACGCCGAGCAATACGCCGACCAACACTGCGACCAACACACCGACTCAGACGCCGACGCTCGTGCCTCCGACGCCGACGTTCACGCTGACGCCGAGCAACACGCCGACCAACACTGCGACCAACACACCGACTCAGACGCCGACGCTCGTGCCTCCGACGCCGACGTTCACGCTGACGCCGAGCAACACGCCGACCAACACTGCGACCAACACACCGACTCAGACGTCGACGCCCGTGCCTCCGACTCCGACGTTCACGTTGACGCCGAGCAATACGCCGTCATCGACGCCGACCCCGACTCAGACTCCGACGTCGGCACCTCCTACGCCAACGAGCACACCGACGCCAACGCTGACGGAAACGGCGACCCAGACGCCGACCCCGACGATCACGCCCACACCGGCCTTCGTGCCGGTCGCGCTCGACGTCGATCTGGCTGCCGGGGCGGGCTCGGACGGCAACACGGTCTTCGAACCAGGGGAAACGGCCGTCGTCCTGCCCTCCTGGCAGAACACCGGCGCTTCGAGCTACGACCTCAGCGGAGCGGCCTCGGCATACATCGGCCCAGCCGGGGCGACCTATTCGTTGGTGGACGGCCTGGCGGCGTACGGGCTCGTGGCGCCCGGATCAGTCAACCGTTGCGACGGCGCGGCCGACTGCGACCAGATGTTCGTATCGTCCCCGCCGACGCGGCCTGCGACCCACTGGGATTCGACGTTCGTCGAAACGATGAATCACGCGCCGACGCCGCCGAAGACGTGGGTGCTTCACGTCGGAGACAGCTTCACGGACGTGCCGCGCGCCCACCCCTTCTACAAGAAGATCGAGACGATCTTTCACAACCTGATCACGGTCGGCTGCACGCCCACCGACTACTGTCCGACGGAGAAGGTCCCGCGCTCCCAGATGGCGATCTTCATCGCGCGCGGCCTCGCAAAGGGCGGCCAGAACGTCCCCTCCTCGGGCACGTGGAACGGACAGCCGTACAACTGTTCGCCCGGAGGCACGTCGCTCTTTGCCGACGTGAAGACGACCGACATCTTCTGCAAGAGCGTTCACTACATCGCGGTGCAGAACGTGACGTCGGGTTGCGCACCGGGACTCTACTGCTCCTCCCA
Source organism: uncultured Acidobacteriota bacterium (assembly GCA_963801275.1). Lineage (GTDB taxonomy): Bacteria > Acidobacteriota > Thermoanaerobaculia > UBA5066 > Gp7-AA6 > DATBFU01. The sequence goes on from CAWDEF010000001.1 coordinate 2,841,518, forward strand.
GAACATCACCCGCGCCGAGATGGGGATCTTCATCGCCAAGGCGATCGTGGCGCCCGCGGGAGGGACGGCGGTGCCCCTGACGTATGGTCCGGATCCGGTGACCGGCTTCTCGTACTCCTGCGATCCGTCGAGCCCGAATCTCTACTTCACGGACGTGGCTCTCTCCGATCCCTTCTGCAAGCACGTCCATTTCCTCTGGGCCAGGGGGATCATTGCGGGATGTCCGGGCAACCTGTACTGTCCGACAACCGACGTCGGCCGCGACGAGATGTCCAAGTTCCTGAGCAACGCCTTCAACCTGCTGCTCTACGGCCCGTAGCCTCGTCGCCGCGGCGGGGACGGACTCTCAGGACTCGACGGCGATGACGACCTTGCCGGTCGTCCGGCGGCTTGCCAGGGTGCGGTGAGCGTCCGGCAATTGCTCGAACCGGAAGCGGGGTCCGAGGATCGGGCGGATTCGCCCGGCTCTCCATTCGTCGAAGAGGCCCCTCGCGGCTCGCTGCAACTCGCCGGTCCGATCCGGCAGAAGAGAGAGGTTGAATCCGATCAGGGTCCGGCAGGTCTCGACGAACCGGTACGGGGAGTGAAAACCCATCGCAAGAAGCTCGCGGGCGGCGGTGAGCTTCGCGACTCCCTTCTCGCCGGAAGCTGCGGCGAAGCCGTAGAGAACGTAGCGCCCGCCGGCATCGAGTCTTCGCCAGAGCCGCCGGAAGAGCCGGCCTCCGATGGCGTCGATCACCACGTCCGCACGGCCGCCGAAGGCGTGGCCGAGAAGCTCCTCCGCAGACTCATAGAGCCCCACTTCCTGCGCCCCGAGCTCGCGGCAGATGGCCATCTTTGCGTCCGACCCGACGAGCGCGACGCACCTCGCCCCGCGCGCGGCGAGCAGTTGCAGGAGCGCCGTGCCGACACCCCCCGCCGCCGCGGTGACGACGATGCGCGTTCCCTCCGTCACTTCGGCCCGCGCGAGCGCGTACCAGGCCGTCAGGAACACGACCGGCACCGCGGCCGCTTCCGCGAGGTCGACGCGGTCCGGCAGCGGGAAGACTCGCGCGGCGGGGCAGAGGACCTTCTCGGCGTGCCCGCCGAAGATCGGGACCGCAACGACGCGCCGGCCCGGCGCGAGGTCCGCGACGCCGGCGCCCACAGACTCGACCGTGCCCGAGATTTCCATGCCCGGGACGAACGGCGCCTTCGGAGTTCTCGGGTAGTCGCCCGAGCGGACGAAGAGATCGGCGAAGTTGAGACCGATCGCCGCCGTCCGGATGAGGACCTCGCCCGGTCCGGGCGCGGGATCGAGCCGTGCACGCAGAGCCAACCGCTCCGGCCCGCCGTAGCGGTCGACGAACCAGGCGCGGGAGGTCGTCGGCATCGGGGGGATTATCGCCGGTGGCAAGCCAGACGCTCGGCGCGAGCCGCCGGCTGGCGGCTCCGAGTGGCGGAGGGGGAAGGACAGCCGCCGGCTTGCGCCGGCGTCGTGCCGCGTCCCGCGGCCGCTACCGCGGCCGACGATGCTCGGTTCGAACCTTCGGGGAAAACTGGCGGAGGAGGAGGGATTTGAACCCCCGGTACCGTCTCCGGTACAGCAGTTTTCAAGACTGCCGCCTTAAACCACTCGGCCACTCCTCCGTTCGTCCAGTGTAGCGGAACGAAGGCGGGCACGAGCCGTGCGGCGCGTCGGCAGCCCTGTGGACTGCCGCCCAGTACAAACGACTCGGCACTCCTCCGCGGGGCAAAGTGTCGCGGGGTGGTGGCGACGGGCTCAGTCGCCTTGCGGCTCGAGGCCGGGCCAGGGCCGGAGGTCGCGCACGTAGCGGTCGAGCCAGTCGCGCACGAGGCGGTCGACCTCGGGCCGGAAATCGGCGAGGGAGTGCTCGCCGCCCTCGAACATCACGAGGCGGAACGGGTGCTTCGCGGCGAGAAGCGCCGCGGCCATGTCGAGCGCCTGCCGGGGATCCACGCGCCAGTCCGCGGTGCCGGCGAGAATCAGGATGGGCGTCTGGTTCGGCAGCTTGTCCACCCAGCGCACGGCGGAGCGCGCGGCGAGCGCCTCGTCTTTCTTCTCGCGGTACTGCGGAATGAGGGCCTGGAACACGTCTTCCATCTCGGGACGTCGGGCGAGCATGTCCTGCAGGTCCGAGACTCCCGAGCCGACGACGGCGGCGCGGATGCGATCCGTGCGCGCCAGGGCCAGGTACGTCATCATCCCGCCGCGGCTCCATCCCATCATGCCGATGCGGCCCGGATCGACCTGCGGCATCGACTCGAGAAGCGGAATCAGGTTCAAGACGTCGTCCACGTCGGCGCCGCCGAACTCTTCCTTGCCTTCACCCCCGGCGTTGCCGCGGTACTGGCTCGCGGCGACGACATAGCCGGCGCAGGCGAGTTCTCCCAGACGCAGGATCGCTTCCTCGTCCGTGATTGCGCCGAAGGATCGATTCCCACCGCGATTCAGGATGACCGCCGGCAGCCGTCCGCCCTTGCGTGGCACCGCGAGGTATCCCCTCACCTTGAGGTCGTCGCTCGAGTACGTGATCGCGGAGACGGCCACGTCCTGGAGGATCTCCCGGCTCTTCTGACCAGCGGCCCCATCGGGCGCCCGCACCGCTGCGATCGAGACGATCCGGTCGTTGGCGACGGGGTTTGCGTCCTCGGCCGGAATGCGCACCGGAAGCAGAATAGCGACGAGAACCGCTGAGGCGGTCGGGAGTCCGCGCGCGGGGCTCATGTCTCGCCTACGCTTTCCGCGTTTCCTGAATGCGTCGCGCGATTGCTGTGACGAGACGCCGGGGCGTCAGGCGCACGGCCTCGACCAGAAGGCGATTTTCGAGACCCGGCACCACGACCCGTCTGCCGCGCCGCATGCCGCGGTAGCCGGCGAGGGCGACGGACCGGGCATCGCGCACGAGGGGGCTGTGAAAGAGGCGCGTGCCGCCGACCCCGGCCCGATTCTGGAACTCGGTGATCGTCGGTCCGGGACAGAGCGCCGTGACTGTCACGCCGGTGCCTGCCGTCTCGTTCGCCAGCGCCTCGGAGAAGGAGAGCACGTAGGCCTTCGTCGCGTAGTAGACGGCCATCAGGGGGCCGGGCTGGAACGCCGCCGTGGAGGCGACATTCAGGATCCGGCCGTGTCCGCGGCGCAGCATTCCGGGAAGGAAGCGCTTGGTCAACTCGGTCAGGGCGACGAGATTGACCTGAATCATCGCGAGCTCCTGCTCGAGCGAAGTCTCCGCAAAGCGGCCATAGACGCCGAACCCTGCATTGTTGACGAGGATCTCGAGGGGAAATCCGCGTGATTCGACCTCGGCCGCCACGGCGCGCGCGGCCTCCGGCTCCGCGAGGTCGCGGGGGATCACCGTGACGGCCCCGCCGAACTCTTCCCGAAGACCGCGGGCGATCTGCTCGAGGCGCTCGCGGTTTCGCGCCACGCATATCAGATCGTGCCCTTCGCGGGCGAGCAGCGTCGCGAGCTCGAGGCCGATGCCGCTCGAGGCTCCGGTCACCAGGGCGATCGGGCGAGTCACGACCGGAGCCGGAAGAACGATCTCAGCCGGCGCCCCTCCCGGAGGCGGAGGGTTGCGCCGGCGCGGCGAGGCCGGTTCCGCCGGCCTCGGGCTCCTCCTTGCGCAAGGGCCGCGGCTTGACGACGTAGGTCCAGGCGTTTTCGAGCTCCGCCTTGGCCCACCGGACGAGTCCGTGTCCGAGCATCACCCAGCGCGCGGTCCGTACCGAGAAGCCGACGAACTTGGGGCGCCGGCCGGCGTTGTGGTTTCCGTAGATGCCGAGTTTCATCTTGCGTTGCGCGATCGTCACGAGCCGCTGGTTGTAGAAGCGGATCGGATAGAACCCGATCTCGGCGCCGTCCTCGAAGAACGGTGGAACGCCCAGCCGCTCGTGCGACCACCGGTAGATCGGCGTGATCGCGGCGAAGTAGTAGAGGGCGGTGTCCATGAGGAACGCGATCGTCATGGTGTCGTAGTCGCCCATCACGTGGTATTTGTCGCGATAGATCGACTCGTAGAAGTACTTGAAGTAGCGGGCGTAGCGCCGGTTGTGCTCGGCGTAGTCCTTCCGCATCGTCTCCGCCGGGGCGCCCGAGAGGTCCTTCAGGATCAGGCGCGTTCGGGTCCAGACGGAGAAGGACATCTGGTCGAGGCCCGGAGAGTAGAACGGGTCGAGGAATCCGCCCGCGTCGCCGACACAGGCCCAGCCATTGCCGATGTACTTGTCCACGAAGTAGGGCAGGTGCGCGTAGTACCGGCAGTCGCCGTCGATCGCGGTCGCGCCGACGAGCAGCTCCCGGGAGAGCGGATTCCCGTCCAGGAATCGCGTGAGTTTCTCGAGTGGCGTCTTGCCCTCGGGCGTGACCAGGCGCTTGTCCCAGACGAGGCCCACGGACATCTCGCCCCCGTTCAAGGGAATGAACCAGATCCAGTACCCCCAGCCGGTCATGTGATTGGTGGCGAGACGCCGCGAGGCGAGCACGGCGCGCGCCCAGGGATCGCCCGGGTCGGTTCCGGCGACCGCGACACCGTCCATGTCCTTGACGCCGTTGTAGCGGACCCAGATCGCGGAGGTCGGATGCGTTTCGATCGGCGTCACGCCGCCTCGCTTACGGGCGAGCATCGCCTGACGGCCGGTCGCGTCGACGAGCCACCGGCAGCGGACGGTGTGGCGCGACCCGTCCTGCTTCTCGACCGCGATCGTGTTGCCCTGCGCGCCACCGAGCTCGAAGCCCGTGACCTTCGCCGGCCGCCAGACCTCGCTTCCCTCCTCCCGAGCCACCTTCAGCAGGTGCTCGTCGAGCTTCGACCGGTCGAGCTGGAAAGAGGGCGTGCGCGCAAGCTGTGTGGGGCCGGTCTCCGAGGCCTCGCGCAGGCAGGTCACGTCGTCGTTGAAGAACCAGTAGCGAAAGGCCTGCTTCGGGAGCTGCTCGCGCGAGAGGTGGTCGTACTGCTTGAGCACCCGCGTCAGGAAGTAGGCGGACACCTCGACGGTCGACTCGCCCACCTTCCAATCGAAGCGGTCCGTCTTCTCGACGACGAGGATGCGCAGGTCCGGCCGGCCGCGCTTCAAGAGGATGGCCGTGGACGCGCCGGCCACGGCGCCGCCCACGACGACGACGTCGTAGGTGAAGGTGGACTCGGAGGAAGCCGAGACGGGTTCGGAGGCCATGGGCGTCCTAGTCTACGGCAGAAGCGGGATTCGGTCTAAGGTCGTCCGGCCCGGGCATCGGGCAGAATTCCGCGTTCCTCGTCGACGACGATCGTCCGGTCCACGGTTTCGACCGCGCCGAGCTCCTGGACGTTTCCCGAGGGCCATCGCACGGAGAGAGCGGTCAGCCGCGTGTCCGCGCCGAGACCAAGATGCGCGATCGGACTCGCAGTCGAGAGGTACCCGCTCGTGTTGTCGGTCTCGACCATCAGGTGCCGGCCTCCCGGAAGCGTCGCGACGATCCGTGCGCCCACGCCGTCGCGGTTGTCCCGGCCCGGCGCGCCGGACAGGCGCAGCCGAAGGAAGTGCTCCTGCGGCCTCCGGCTGCCGAAGAAGATCGCTTCGGGGGCCTGCACGGAGCGCACGTAGACGTCGAGAGCGCCGTCGCCGTTGGCGTCGAAGGCGACCGCGGCCCGCCCGTTGGTTTCGAGATCCAGACCGTCCAGGAACGCGCGGTCCTCGAAGATCGGGTTGCCGGCGCCCCGGTTGTGGAAGTAACGGTCCCTCTCGATCCCGGCGATTCCGGCGCCCTGCCGGTCGAAGGTTCGCTTGAGCTCGACGTAGTCGTCCCAGAAGGCGAGCGAGTCCCACCAGAACTCGAGCTCGCGGTCGCGGTCCCTGCCGTCTCCCCACATGCCGTTGGCGGCGTACAGGTCGAGCCGCGAGTCGTTGTCGAGGTCCGCCGCGATCGCCGTCCAGTCCCAGCCGGCGCGGGCCGCCCCCGAGCGGGCAGTCGCGTTCTCGAAGGTGTGGTCGGACCGCTGGAGCAGGAGCGAGTTTCCCGTGGCCATCTTCTCCATCCAGCGGATGGCGATCGGCAGAAAGATCCGTCCCGGGAGTCCCACCGGCATCGACGGGTATTCGTGAACGAAGTACCACTGCGCGTCCGTCCCGGTGGTGTAGAAGTCGAGCCGGCCGTCGCCGTCGAAGTCTCCCCACGCGCCGGCCATGCCGTAGGCGCGGACCTCGGCGTCCGCCTTCTTCGTCACGTCGACGAAACGCTTTCCGCCGTCGTTGCGGTAGAGGTTCGTCAGGCCGAAGTCGTTGGTCACCAGGAGATCGACGCGTCCGTCGCCGTCGTAGTCGCCGAAGAGACAGGACAGCGACCAGCGCGTCACGCCCGCGAGACCCCAGGCCTCGGTGGAGTCCTTGAAACGGCCATGGCCGTCGTTGATGTAGAGGTGGTTCGCTCTGCCGTCGTTGGCGTCGAACGGAGGGTCGGGCATCTGCCGGTAGTAATCGCCCGTCACGCAGACGAAGAGGTCCAAGTCCCCGTCGCCGTCGACGTCCGCGAACGCCGCCGAGCGCGCGTTGCCGGAGAGCATGATCCCGGAACGGGCGGTGGTTTCCTCGAAGGTCCCGTCGCCCCGGTTGCGAAAGAGGCGTGCGGGGCCGAACGCGTTCGTCACGAAGAGGTCGGGATAGCCGTCACCGTCGACGTCCCCGGCGGCGACGCCGGTTGCCGCGACGCCCGCGGCGTCGGTCGAGGCGAGACCCGCTCTGGTCGTGACGTCGGTGAAGTGTCCGGCGCCGTCGTTCTCGTAGAGAATCGACCGAACGCCGTCGGCGACGAAGAGGTCCTCGGCGCCATCCTTGTTGTAGTCCAGAACCGCGACGCCCGAGCCTGGCCAGATGTCGGAGATCAGGCGGTTCGTCAGAGCGAGCGGCGGGTCGTGACGCGGAGCTCCGAGGCCGGCTTCTGCGGTGGCGTTGTGGAAGCGGGGATGGGACTCGCTCCGCTCCGAAAGGCCCTCGAGAAACTGAACGGAAGCGGTCATCGCCGGAGGCGTGCCTTCGACCGTCAGCCGGGTCCGGACGCTTCTCTCGACGCGCGTTCCGTCCTGCGCAAAGCCGCCGACGGTGAAGACCACGGGTCCGCTCGTCTTCTCATGGGTTCCCTGGAGCTCGTGGACCGGCTTCTCGACGCGAAAGTCGACGTACCCGATGCGGTCGAGCCCCTTCCAGGCCCAGTCACGCAGCCGCGCGGTGCCCGCCGGTTCGCCGGGAGTCTCTTCCCGATGCCGCAGGGACCGTCGGACCGCCTCGCACCCATCGCGCCACCGCCCGAGCCGCTCCATCCAGGGCAGGTAATCGCGCCGCAGGCGTTGAATCGATGCGTTCTCGTAGAACCACACGCCGACCCCGAGGACGACGAGCGCGGCGAGAACAAGCACGACCTTTCGGCGCAGCACGGGCGGGAATCTTAAGGGTTTAGCGTCCTGAACAGAGCCTCACGGCATGGGTACGGAAGCTAGAACTCTCGGCCGCCGGCCGCCAAGCGGCTGCCTGCGGCCGAAAGCCAGGTGGGTGAGTGGCTGAGTCGGGGTCGGCGGAGCCGGCCGAGACGGCGCTGGCTTCGTGCCAGCGCTTACCCAGCGGGCTCGCGGAGCGCGCAGGCGCTGGTTTCCAACTCGAAGCAGATCAACTAACATCCGGCGGCAGACCACTTGCGGAGAGGTGGGTGAGTGGCTGAAACCAGCGGTTTGCTAAACCGCCATAGGGGCCTAAACCTCTATCACGGGTTCGAATCCCGTCCTCTCCGCCAGATTTCCTGACCCTGAGCGACGGTGGGAGCTCGCGGTATTCCGAGCTAGCCATGGCCCCATGGCACAACTTCCTGTCTGCCGAGGCAGGGAGTTAACAGGACGTCGAGTTGACCCTACGGATCGACGATGACCAGGCCCGGATCGTGGGAACGGAGATGCGGCGCCCAGCACTTGTAGGGAAAGCTCCCGGTCTTCGTGAACCTGTAGGTGTACGAGCCGCTGCTAACGCCCGATGCCCACGATGGGCCGCTCGTTGAGTGCGCGGTTCCGTCCTGCGCCTTGAGATTCCACCGAACGGAGTCACCCACCCGGAGATGGATCGTTTTGGGCCAAAAGAAGTAGGAGGGTGGACCGATCGTAGGTGCAGTCACCCGAACCGAGACGGTAAGGGTCCTGCCCGAACCCTGCGCGGGAGTCGGTGATGAACCGGCCCGGCTTTTCCGGAGGCTCCAGATGTTGAGAGGATGGAGCCATGGAGAGACGAGGCAGATATCCGGCGGAGGTCAAGGAACGGGCGGTTCGGCTGGTTTTCGAGCAGCAGGCGGCACACGGGTCGCAGTGGGCGACGATCAGTTCGATTGCGGGCAAGATGGGCTGCACGGCCGAGACGCTTCGGACGTGGGTGAGGCAGTCGGAGCGAGACACTGGTGCGCGGCCCGGGCTCACGACGAGCGAGCGTGAGCGGCTCAAGGAGCTGGAGCGCGAGAATCGCGAGCTGAAGAGGGCCAACGAGATTCTCCGCAAGGCATCGGCGTTTTTCGCGCAGGCGGAGCTCGACCGCCGAGCGAGGTGATGGTGAGTTTCGTCGAGGAGAACCGCCAGGAGTACGGGGTCGAGCCGATCTGCGCCATGCTGCCGATCGCCCCAGCGACCTACTACGAGCACCGTGCCCGTCGGCGAGATCCGGACAGGCGTCCGGTGCGTGCCAAGCGCGACGAGCAGCTCATGCCCGAGATCCGGCGGGTCTGGGGCGAGAACTTCGGGGTGTACGGCGCGGAGAAGGTGTGGCGGCAGCTCGGCCGGGAGGGCATCGGAGTAGCCCGGTGCACCGTCGAACGGCTGATGCGTGCGCTGGGCCTGCGCGGCGCGGTTCGCGGGCGTGCCTTCCAGATCACGACGATCGTCGACAGGTCCGCGGCGTATCCGCCGGATCTGGTCGAGCGTGAGTTCCGCGCGAGCGGCCCGAACCAGCTCTGGGTCGCGGACCTGACCTACGTGGCGACCTGGGCCGGCTTCGTGTACGCGGCCTTCGTCATCGACGTTTTCTCGCGTTCGATCGTGGGTTGGCGCGTCTCAAGGTCGCTTCGAAGCGATCTGGCACTCGACGCCCTCGAGCAGGCGCTGCACGGCCGGCCCCGCACAGACGAAATGGTCCACCACAGCGACCGTGGCGTGCAGTACCTGTCGATCCGCTACACCGAGCGCCTTGCCGAGGCCGGTATCGAGCGGTCCGTCGGCAGCGTCGGTGACTCCTATGACAACGCGCTGGCCGAGAGCGTCATCGGCCTGTTCAAGACCGAGGTCATCCGGCGCCGCGGACCCTGGCGAAACATCGACGACGTCGAATTCGTCACCCTCGAATGGGTCGACTGGTTCAACAACCGAAGGCTTCTCGAACCCCTCGGGTACCTCCCACCAGCCGAGTACGAGGAGATCTACTATCGCAGTCAGAATGGTCCGGCCATCGCGGCTGGACTCACGTAAACCAGTCTCCGGAATTCCCGGGGCGGTTCATTACGTTCGGAGGGACGCAGCTGGCGTACACCACGGTGACCGACCGGGGCAACTCCGAGACGGGATTCGTCTCTCTCTCGGGCGACCGCAAGACCTCGTCTCTGCCGCAGGCGGCGGCGTTCAGCGAAGCAGTTTCTTTCTCGCCCGACGGCCGTTTCATTCTTCAGGCTTCCGATGCGTCTGGCCGCGACGAGCTTTACGTGGCTTCGAGCGCCAGCCCGACGCAGAGAATTCGAATCTCTACCGGTGGCGTCCTCCACGGCATCGGGATGTGGAGCCGGGACGGACGCGAGATCTTCTATATTTCACGGCAACGACAGATGATTTCCGTCCCGATTCAAGTGACGCCTTCGCTTTCGCCCGGAACGCCGTCTGTGCTCTTTACGACGAGTGAAGGCGAGGCGTGGGACACCTTCGACGTGTCACCGGATGGGAAGCGATTCCTGGCCGTGGCCGTCCATTCGACGGGCGTCCCCGAGCCGCCGATCAACGTCATCCTGAACTGGACGGCGGAGGGCGAAGCGCTCGGCGGTTCCGTGCGGTAGCGTCAGAAGCCGGCGAATGTTCGAGCGGGGCCGTCGCTACGGCCCGGCCGACGTCAGCTTGAACGCGTTGACCAGAAACTTGGCCATCTGGTCGCGTGTGACGCCTCCGTTCGGGCAGTAGAGGGCTGTGCCACAGCCGGCGATGACGCCCTTGGCCCACAGATAGTGCACGTGCTTGCAGAAGACGTTATCGATCGAGAGGTCGGTGAAGTTCAGGCTGGGACTCGCTGGATCGCAGGAGTACGAGCGTCCTGTGACCGGATCCGGGCCGTAGGTCAGCGGAACCGCGGGACCACCGGCGGGCGCCACAATCCCCCTTGAGACGAAGGCGGCCATCTCCTGCCGCAAGACGCCGAGCATCGGACAGTAGGAGATCGGGGTGCAACCCAACGTGACGTTCTGGCTGGCAAGATAGTGAACGTGTTTGCAGAAGAGGTCCGTCGGCGAGACATCGTCAAAGGCTGAGGTACCTCCCGCCGTGCAGCTATAGGGCTTGCTGGTAAATGTGCCAGAGACAGGGATCTTGGCGCCGCCTCCCGCAATCGCCTTCGCAACGAAGATGGCCATCTGTCCCCGCGTCACGGGGTCGTCCGAGCAGTACGTCCCCGTCCCACACCCTGAGGTGATCCCAGCCCTGAAGATCTTCTCGATCGCACTGTGAAACTGCTCGGACGGAGGCACGTCGGCGAAGTCCGTGAGCCAGGCCCTTGGAAGAGTCGCCGTCGAAGTGTCGGGATTGATGACGACGACATCGGAGAGCGTTCCAGCTGCCAGAGCCGGAGTGATCGCCGTCAGGAGAGATCCGCTGCCGACGAGAGGGGAAGTCGCGGCCGCGGCTCCGATTTCGACGCCTGCGTCGTTCTGGAAGAGCGTTCCGCTGATCGTCACCTCGGTTCCGCCGGCCGCAGGTCCGGAGGCCGGACTGATCCCCGCCACCGCGAAGCCGGGATCGATGACACCGGCGAAGGCGATCGACTCGATGCTCGCTCCCGCCACGCCTTCGAGAGTGAGGTGAAGCTGCTTGATCGTTCCCGTCCACGCGCTGTTTCCCGAGAAGTCGAACGTGTAGTCCGCGTAGCCGGAGGAGCTCTCGAGGCTGAGCGTGGCGCTCTTGGATTCCGTGACCGTCGGATCACTGAGGGTCATGAAGGAGAGCTTCGCGGAACCCGGACCGCCGATGCTTTTCATTCGGACCCTGACCTGCGAGAAGCGCGACGCCTGCACGGTCAGGTTGGCCCGCGAGTAGATGGTCAAGTGGCCGAGCCTTGTCGCCACATCGAGACTTCCGTCCTGCAATAGGAACGACGAGACGTCCGCGGCCGGGAGCCAACCCTCCGAATCATTTTTGAATTGCCATCCCTCCTTCCCGTAGGTTGCGAATTCGTAGATTCGGGCGCGCCCATCCCCACCGAGCGTGCCTTGGGTCACCAGCAGCCGCACGAAGCGGCCTCTGGCGGCTACGGAGCGATCGGTCAAGAAGGAATAGCTGTAAGGCATGGAGTCCGCGTCGGCAAACGTCACTCCGTCGTCGCTGACCTGGAGCGCAAAGGCATACGTGTCGAGATTCTGGGGCTCTCCGTTGATTCCCGCGTGCCGGACAACCCATCGATCGATTTCGGATAATTGGTTCAAGTCCACCTGGACCCAGTTCGTTCCGCCAGTGGCTGAGACCCACTTCGTAAACTCGGAGCCGTCGACGGCGCTCGAGGGACCTTCGCTGGCTGAGGCGGCCGAGCTTGCCGTCGCAGTCTTTCCCAGTGTCAGGCTCCGCTCGTTGTGGAAGCGGAAGACGCCGCCCGAAAGGTCTCGGTTCTTCGCATTTCCCCAGCTCATTGTTCCGTAAACGTCGACCGATCCGGCGAAGGAGGAGGAGCTGACAAACGAGGTTCCCGACGAGCTGCCTGCCTCGACGCCCACGAACCGGAGGCGGTCTCCGCCCTCGAAGACATACCCGGCCTGGGAGGTCGTATCCGACGAAGGCTGCCAGAACGTCGAGTCGGTGCAGCCTCCGCCGTCTGCGAGCATCCGCCATCCGATCTTTACGTCGAAGGAGTCGAGACCGAACGTGCTCTCCTTCGTGCAATTTCCGAAAACGAAGGGAACGGTGTGCTCGCGCGTGTAAGCCGACAGAATCGCGATCGCCGGTTCGTCCAGGTTTCGGAACCCCTGAGACAGGCCCCTGGTGATCATGACCCTTTCGAGTCGCCCTCCCTCCGAACCACCGCCGACGAAGATCCCTGTGTTCAGGGCGGTCCCTTCGAACCCCGACACATAGTGGTCGTCGCATCGGAAGGTCCCGAAATCGATCAGGTTGTAGCCGTTTGCCAGCGTGACGTTCTCGACCCAGACGTGTGCGCCGGTCCCACGGATGGCAAAGGGAAACGGAAGAACCGGTGAGGCGCTCGACCCGTAACCCTGCTCCGGATACCCGATATCGAAGCCTCGGACGCCGGAGCCGGGAGAGAGGGAGAGCAAGGCCGGATCCGAGGCGGGAGCTGCGGAATTCTTGCCGTCGTAGCCCAGAAGGATGCACGTCCACGAGTCGGAGGCAATTCCGTGGATGCCGCCGCCGAGCGGCCCTCGAAGCTCGACGCCGGTCGGAACCGTCAACCGGGTGATCCTGTATTGCCCTTGTGGGAGATAAACTGTGCCGCCGCCCTGCTGCTCGGCGGCGTCGAGCGCCTTTTGAATGGCGGCCGTATCGTCGGTCAGGCCCTTCCCCGTCGCATTGAAGGGTGTGTTCTTGACATTCAAGAAGTTCAGCCGGTTTGCCGGTCCCCGGGACCCAACGAAGTCATGGCTGAGATTCTCGGCACCCGGCACGTTGTCTGTGTTGAGGAAATGCAGATCGGACACAACGTAGCCATCGACCTCCTCGATCGGTGCATCAATCTTCGAGACGACGCTGGCAAATCCCACTGGGTCGCCGGGCAGTTTCTTCACGAGCACGCCCCGATGCGCATCGCGAGCCTGAAAACCGTACATCCCGTAAGTATTGGTGCCGATCTGAGCTCCGAGGACGTGGGCCAGCGTATAGGCGTCGAGCGCCAGGCGGTCCGCATCACTCTTGGGCGCGTTGGAGATGACCGTGCGAGGGGCCGACTTCCAGGTGTCGTTGCCGAAGCGCACGTTGGCTAACCAGGAATACTCAAAACCGCTTCCGGCAATGAGACCCGTGTGGAGGATGGTCCCGACGATGTCGGCCACGTCGTGGTTGCTGCCGCCGTGGACCGCAATCCCGTCGTAGGAGTTGTATAGAGCGATGTTGAGCGCATCGGCACAGCAGTCATCGAACGAGATGGTGAAGGGGTACGGCCGGACGGTAGCGTCCGTGAATCCCTGAGACGGATACCAGACGGCGAGGTCCCGCACACAGGCGAAGAGCCGCAGCGTAATGAACGGAGCCGCCGTCTGGTCCCCCTCACCGAAGGAGGCGAGGAGCAGCGTGCCAATCAGGTTCGGGTCGCTGCGATCTCTGAGGTCGGCCCCTCGCAGGGTTGTGCTTGGCGGAATGACGAGCGTCCCGTCGATCCGATAGATGCCCGCCGGTGCGAAGACCGTGCCCCCGCCTTGAGCCGAGACGGCGGCGAGCGCGCTGCGGAACGCCTCCGTCGAGTCCCGCTTCCCGGTTCGGTCGGCGAAAAAGGGTGCATCCGTCACGACGGCGTCCGCCACGACGACCTCGGCGCTCGGCCCGATGAGAGGCACGATGCGCGGCTTGAGGGCCGGCGGCACGGCGAGTGAGCGGGCCGCACCTATGGAACTTGTTGGCCCTACGTGGTCGCCTGCGAAAGCGAAAGCAGCGCCGGCGAGGGAGCCGAGGATGAACAAGCCGGTCACCAAACGCGACCTCATGTCGTCTCCTCAGCCCCGGCCAGCCCTCTCACAGCAGATCACTGTTTCACAGGCGCGATCGCTACGGTCCGTACAGCGTCAGCTTGAAGGTGTTGGCGAGGAACTTGGCCATCTGGTCACGGGTGACCTCGCCGGTCGGGCAGTATTCGGTGGGAGAGCAGCCGGAGATGATGCCTCGGGCCCACAGGTAGTTCACGTCCTTGCAGAAAGGGTCGGTATCCGACACGTCGGTGAAATGGGAATTCGGGGTTGCCGGGTCGCAACTGTAGGAGAGCTGGGTAACGGAGTCCGGACCGTAGGTCAATGGCACGGCCGCGTCCCCGCCCGGTTGCACGAGCGCCCTGGCGACGAAGGCCGCCATCTGGAGACGGGTCAGCTTGTCGCCCGGGCAGTACAGACCGGAATCGCAGCCCAGATCCACGTTTTGCCGGGCCATGAAGTGGATATGCCTGCAGAACATGTCGGCGGGGTCGACGTCGGTGAAGATCGACTCGCCTCCCGGAACGCACCAGTAGTGCTTGCCATCGATCGTTCCGCCTTCAGGAATGCTGTTGGGCCCGACGATTCCCTTGGCGACGAAGGCAGAGATCTGGCCGCGTGAGACGTTCTGGCCGGGGCAATATTGGGTCGCCGAGCAGCCGGACGTGATCCGTCGATGAAGGAGCGTCTCGATCTTCTTGTAGAACGGGTTGGAACGGGGCACGTCGGTGAAACTGTCGCCGATATGGACCGGCCAAGTCGTGGCCGCGGGCAGCGTCCCGGTCAAAGTCTCCCTCAGGCTTGCATCCCAATGGCTCGCCGGGCGCGCCGCCGGTGCGGACAGGAAGATCTCGTAGCAATCGGTGCACGCCCTCTTGATGCTCGCACTGAGTGGCATGCTGGTCTTCATCGGGCCGAAGGTGTCGTAGGACGCCGTGGCGTCTCCGATGACGTAGTCAGCCTGGAGCGTCCCGGTCAGCGAAGTTGCTGTCCCGGTCTCGGTTGTGTTCGTCGAGCACGACGAGTCATGAGTTACCGAAATTGGTGTCACGTAGCTCTTTGACCACGTAGGCGCTATCGCGACGGTCTCGCCAGGCTCGAGTACGCCGTTTCCGTCCGAGTCGCTGGTGAGCGACGGATCCACGGCGAGCGCCCACGGCACGAGCTTGCAGCAGCCGCTCGAGAAGATCGCAGTGGCAGTGATCAATGCCAGAAGCGCAGCACCGCGCGCTCCGCGACCGAGCCGGTATCCCGTCGACCCGACCCGCATGACCGACAGGAGTTTTCCGAATTGCAGCGCTTTCATGGCCCTTTCCTCCTCGCTTCCTCAGAGTCGAAAATCCGATCTCCGTCGTTACGGTCCGTACAGCGTCAGCGTGAACGCGTTGACCAGGAACTTGGCCATCTGGTCGCGAGTGACCTCGCCGGTCGGGCAGTACTCGGTTGGCGAGCAGCCGGAGATGATGCCCCTGGCCCAGAGGTAGTTCACGTCCTTGCAGAGAGGGTCGGAGTCCGGCACGTCGGTGAAATGGGAATTGGGGCTCGCCGGGTCACAGCTGTAGGAGAGCCTGGTGACGGGGTCTGGCCCGTAGGTCACCGGTACTGCCGCATCGCCTCCTGGTTGAACCAGGGCGTTGGCGACGAAGGCCGCCATCTGGAGTCGGGTCAGCGTGTCGCCCGGGCAGTAGAGCCCGGGATCACATCCCGGATCCACGTTCTTCGAGGCGATGTAGTGGATCTGCTTGCAGAACATGTCGGTGGGATCGACGTCGGTGAAGAGCGAGGTGCCTCCCTCGGTGCAGTCGTAGGGCTGGTCCCCAACGGTGCCGCTTTCGGGGATGTTGGCGGCTGACCCGGCCAGTCCCTTGGCCGTGAAGGTCGCGATCTGGCCGCGGGAGATTTTCTGGCCGGGGCAGTATTGGGTCGGCGAGCAGCCCAACGTGATCCCGCGGTGCAGGAGCGTCTCGATCTTCTTGTAGAAGGGCTGAGAGCGCGGCACGTCGGTGAAGCTGTCTCCGATGTGGAGCGTCCAGTCCTTGATAGCCGACTTGCTGTAGTACTGATACTGGGAAAAGGACACACGGATGTAGTAGCGAGCAAGCACGGATTCGCTGAAGGTTGCGTCCCAGTGTGACGCGGGGCGCCCGGTGGACTCGGAAACGGACATCGAATAGCAGTCCGAACGCAGCGAGCCGCAATTCTCGGGAGAGTAGTTCGCTCGATTGTCTTCGATGACGTAGTCTCCGGCGGGCGGCCCGGTCATCGTGAGTGCCGTCCCCCAAAAAGTTTCGAGGCTTCCAGCCCCGCACGGTGACGGCGTCGAGAATGATGTCCGGTGAGCGAATTTCCAGGATGGCGTTACACCGACGGTTTCGCCCGGCTCGAGCACACCGTTGCCGTCCGAGTTGCCGGAAGGCGAAGCATCGACAACGAGCGCGGATGTGGAGAGGCAGTTGACGGCCGATTGGCCTTCCAGAGAGGCCGGCAAGGCGGCGAGCGCCAAGATCGCCAGTCCAAGACCGAGGCAAGCGCCATGTTCCGAGGACCGGCTCCCCAGGACCGAGGCGACCTTCGATAAGTGTAGTGATTTCATGGCCTTTCCTCCTGCCCTTTCGCCCATCAAGTTGGGTTGATTCCTTCTTCCACCCTTAAAGGCGCGAAGGGCATGGAAAACGTGACAATTCGATTCCTCCCGCACCCCGCCGAAACCTCGCCAGAGGCCGGTCTGTGTAGACTTCTGGTTACAGCGTGAAATCCAGATGGCAAAAACCGAGGATCGAGCCGCGGCGGCCCCTACCCCCCCCGGGGAGGTCACCCGGCTGCTGCTCGCCTGGCGGCACGGAGATCGGGGTGCCCTGGACAGGCTGATCCCGCTCGTCTACGGGGAGCTGCATCGAATGGCCGAGCGCCATCTCCGGGGGGAGCGTCCGGGCCACACGCTTCAACCGACAGCGGTCGTCCATGAGGCGTACTTGAAACTGATCGGCCGGCAGGGGGTCGACTGGCAGGATCGTGCGCACTTCTTCGCTGTGGCCGCGCAGTCGATGCGGCGGATCCTGGTGGAGCACGCGCGCCGCCGGGATGCGAAGAAGCGAGGTGGGGAGGGGACTCGGTACCTTCTCGAAACGGTTGCCATGACCGAGCCGCGCGCAGTCGACCTGATTGCCCTCGACGACGCGCTTGCCAAGCTGGCCGCGTTGGACTCGGAACAGGGCCAGGTCGTCGAGCTCCGCTTCTTTGGAGGCCTGACCGAAGAGGAGACCGCGGAAGTCCTCTCTGTTTCCTCGAGAACCATCAAGCGCAAGTGGCTTGCGGCGAAGACTTTCCTTTATCGAGAGCTTTCCCGCTCGTCGGGATGACTCCGGACCGCTGGCGACGGGCCCAGGAAGTCTTCGTCGCGGCGACGGAGCGCGAGGCTGGCGCGCGAGCGGCATTTCTCGAGGAGGCCTGTCGAGGCGATCCCGAGCTCAGGATTGAGGTCGAGTCACTCCTCTCTTCCTTCAAAGCCACGCCTTCGACTTTCCTCGAATCGCCGGCCATCGACGCCGTGCCGGCGCCTCCACGGACGACAGAGAGAGTCGCATCCCGGCCGGTCGGGAAGGGGACGCGCCTGGGTCCCTACGAGATCCTGGCTCCACTTGGCTCGGGAGGGATGGGAGAGGTCTACCGGGCGAAGGACGAGCGGCTGGGGCGCGAGGTGGCGATCAAGGTGCTGCCCGGAGAGGTGGCGGCCGACCCGGAGCGGCTGAGGCGGTTCGAGAAGGAGGCGCGATCCGCTTCGGCGCTGAACCACCCGAACATCGTGACGATCCACGACATCGGGTCCTTCGAGGGCGTCTCCTACATCGCGATGGAGAAGGTGGACGGACAGACGCTGCGCGAGCTCGTCTCTGGCGGCGCGCTTTCGATCAAGAGGCTGTTGTCGATCGCGGCACAAGTGGCCGACGGTCTGGCGAAGGCGCACGAGGCGGGGATCGTGCATCGGGACTTGAAGCCCGAGAACGTCATGGTGACGAAGGACGGGCTGGTCAAGATCCTGGACTTTGGCCTCGCGAAACTGACAACCACGGGGTCGGGTAGCGGGGAGGGCCCGAAGATTCCGGCGATGACCGGAACGACTCCGGGAATTCTCATCGGGACGGTCGGCTACATGTCGCCGGAGCAGACAAACGGCGAGGCGGTGGATTTTCGGTCCGACCAGTTCGCTCTGGGCTCGGTATTGTACGAGATGGCGACGGGCAAGAGGGCATTCGCGAAGAAGACGGCGGTCGACACGCTCGGGGCGATCCTGAACGAGGAGCCCGAGCCGATCGCCTCGCTCAATCCGAAGGTTCCGGCGCCGCTGCGATGGATTGTGGAGCGGTGTCTCTCCAAGGAGCCCCGCAGACGCTACGCGTCGACCGAGGATCTGGCCCGTGAGCTCGCGACGGTTCGGGATCATCTGTCCGAGGCGACCTCCGGTTCCGGCGCGTTGCCTGGCGTCGAGCCGCCGCCTCGCCGGCGTCTCCGATGGATCGTCGCGGGGACCCTCCTGCTGGTCGCCGCAGGTATCGGTTCTCTCCTGGCAGTCAGGGCGTCGCGCGTCGAGCCTTTGCAGTACACGCCCATCACCTTCAACCGGGGGTGGATCACGTCGGCGCGGTTCACACCCGACGGCCAGAGCGTCGTCTACAGCGCGCATTGGGAGGGAAAGCCGCTCGAGCTGTACTCGACTCGGCTCGGCAACCCCGAATCCGTTTCGCTCGGACTGCCGCCGGCCAACATTCTTTCCATTTCGCGCAAGGGCGACATGGCAATCCTCATGGATCCAGTCGACCACGACACGTTTTACGTCGGGACACTGGCTCGCGCTCCCCTTGGCGGCGGCGCACCCCGCCAGATATCCCGGTCCGTGTCGGATGCCGACTGGGGTCCGGACGGCCAGTTGGCACTTCTCCGCTGGAGTGAAGACGAAACCTCGCAGGTTCTCGAGTACCCGGCCGGGAAGGCCCTCTATCAGGTCCAGCGACCCAAGTCAGGCTCGGCCGCTGCCTGGATGCAATCCCCCAGGGTCTCGCCCGACGGACGGCTGGTCGCCTTCATCGAGCATCCGCTGGATTATTCGGGCACCGTCGCCATCGTGGATCTCGCAGGCCGGAAGAGGGCGATCTCCGCGGGATGGAGCGTGGTGTGGAGCCTGGACTGGTCGCCTCGTGGGGACGAGCTCTGGTTCACGGCATCGCACGGGATTGAACTTCCGGGGATGGCGGTCCGTGCGGTGAACCTGTCGGGGAAAGAGCGTGTCGTCGTCACCAGCCCGGGACTGTTCGTGCTTCGCGACCTGTCCCGCGAGGGCCGCCTTCTCCTGGACCGGGAGAGCTGGAGAATCATCACCGTTTTCGGCGGAGAGGGTCTCGCGCGAGAGCGTGACCTCTCGTGGGGGGACACGATCGACTCGGCGCCAGCCGCCCTTTCTTCCGACGGGAAGACTCTCCTCTTCTCCTGCTCGAATTTCGGCGCATGTCTGCGCGGCACCGACGGGGGGCCAGTGGTGCGTCTCGGTACAGGGCTGCCCATCGGGCTCTCGCCCGACGGACAGTGGGTCACTGCCGAGACTTCGGCCTCCAGCGGCGTCACCCTGATTCCCACCGGACCGGGGGAGCCCAGACACCTGAGCTTTCCGGGTCTCGACGGAATCGACGCCGGGGCGACCCGGTGGTTTCCCGACAGCCGGCACCTCGTCGTGAAGGCCAAACGAGGGAAGGAGGATCGACGCTGCTTCCTCGCGGATCTCGAAGGCGGCGTGGCCCGGCCCCTGACTCCGGAAGGAGTGCGCGGAAGCTTGTACTGCTGGCCGAGCCCCGACGGAAAATGGGTCACGACGCGAGACGGGGATTCCACGCTGGTCCTGTATCCTGTCGGCTCGGGGGAGCCGCGTCGGGTCGGCGGGCTCGTCCGGGACGACAGCATGGTCGGGTGGGGCGCCGACAGCCGCTCGCTCTACATCCAGACACTAGACCGCGAATGGCCGATCCACGTATTCCGATTCGATGTGGAGACGGGAAGGCGCGAGCTCTGGAAGGAGCTCGCACCCTCGGATTATGCTGGGGTCGACTCGCCGCAAATTGGCTCTTGGGCCCGGATCACACCCGACGCGAAGTTCTATACGTTTGGCTACAGGCGCACCCTTTCAGAGCTCTACCTCGTGGATCGCGCGCGATAGCGCGCACCAAGGGTGATCCGCGCTCCGCCGCCGCCAGAAATCGACGGGGGCGGGCGCGCCGCAGCGGCTCCGCCCTGGATCGATTCCGGAGTTCAGTTAGACAGCTTGGGTCGCCCAAACCCGAAGCCCTGATGTCGAGCGGTGGAGCGGGCGCGCAGCTGCGCCAGTCTCTCCCGTGTAAGCCTAGCGGTGCCGACTCTGGTCGAGCTCTGGGTCAACGACGCCAGGTCACTCGGGCTCGCGTCTGCCGCTGCCTCCGCCTCGGCAACGCCGTCGTGCCCGTCAGGAATCAAGAGGAAGGAATGCACCTCGCCGTTGTCGAGTGTCGCCGACGCCACGATTTCGCCCTTCTCGTTGACGATTTCGGCCTCGTTCAACACGATGCCCGAATCGGTTGGAATCAAGGTATTCAGATCCACCATGGGTCCGCCATTCTCCCAAAGGAAAGGGCGGCTCGGCCCGTCGACATCACACGGGATGGAATTGCCGACGATCTGCCCTTTAGAATTGCTGCCGAACGCCAGACTGCATACGTCTCCGTACAAACTACCGAGATTGGTCATGTGGCCGTTCTTCCACCGAAAGGCTCGCAGGGTCGCATCGCCGTCGGTAGTAGCTCCTCCGACAACCTCTCCTGAGTCATCAATCCAACCCGCTTCCGAAAACGTGCCGCCGAGCGTGCCGAGGTCTCGGAGCGGTCGGCCACGCTCCCAGAAGAAGGCGTGCGACGTTTGATCTCCCGCAAGATTGGAAGTGCCGGCAACCTGCCCCTGCTTGTTCAGTCCGCCCACCCCGCCCAGAGCGCCGCTCGGCCCGAGGGTGCTGCGGGTACCCCCGAGCGTGCCGATGTCGATCATTCGGCCGTTCTCCCAGAAGAAGGGGTTGATCGTCGGAATTCCGAACTCAGGGTTCGGGATCGTGTTCGTGTACGACATCCCGGCAACCTGGCCGCGGTCGTTTGCGAAGACCGCGACGGAATCGAGCCCGTCGCCGAGCGTCCCCAAGTCCCTGATCGCTCCGTTCTGCCAGAGGGTGGCATGCCAGTGGACTCCCGGCAGGATGGCTCCAGGTTCAAAGACGAGAGCCGGTGCGAAGCCGTCAGGATCGGGGTCTATCGTCGCGGCCGATCCGACAGCTCGTCCGGAGTCGTTTATGGAGAGGCCGGGCCAGCTGAGCCCTCCTCCGAGCGTTCCGAGGTTCTGGATCTCACCGTGCCTCCAAATCGTGGCGACGAATGCCCGAACTCCGTAGACGGGGTCATCCAAACCGTTCTCCGATACGCCGAAGATCGCGCCCTGATCATTCATCGAGGCGGCGACGCTGTTGTTTCCGCCCGGCAGAGTGCCTAGGTCGGTCAAGACGCCATCCCGCCACTTGAAGGCGTGCTCGTACAAGCAGTTGTCCGGGTTCTGGTTCCACGGCCCGGTACAGATCGGATCGGGAAGGGACGTGAGCCCGCCACCCACGGCGGTCCCTCGAGAAGTGACGGAGTTGACGAAGGTGGCGTAGCCGCCGAACGTGCCCAGGTCAACCGGCGTGTAGTGAGAGTGCTTGGCGGGGTGTTTCGGGGTTTGCGCTTGCGCCAGGCCCGCGAATGGCGCAGCCAGCAACGCGAGCAGGGCGGTTCCGGCGATCCAGTGCAGCCTTCGATGTCTCATGTTGTCTCTCCTTCGAGTTATGAGTGAGATCTCTCTCCACCCCTCAAAGGCGTGAAAGAGGCAGGCAATGGGACAAGTCGCTTGCTCCGGCTCCTCGTCCTGACAGAGCGTCTTCGGCCCGTTTGGGTAAACTTCTCGATTCAGCCCGAAATCGATGGCGGAAACTGGGAATCGAGCGGCGGTGGTCCCCGTCCCCCGCGGGGAAGTCACCCGGCCCCTGCTCGCCTGGAGATTTGGAGACCGGGGATGCCCCGGCCCCTGTTCCTCCCGATGACTCCGGAGCGCTGGCGCAGGGCTCAGGAAATCTTCGTCGAGGCGACGGAGCGCGAGTTGGGATCACGGGCGGCGTTTCTCGAGGAGAACTGCCAGGGCGATCCGGAGCTCAAGAGCGAAGTCGAATCGCTGCTGTCTTCTTTCGAAGAGGCTCCCTCGAGCTTTCTGGAATCGCCGGCGATCGACGCCGTGCCGGCGGGCTCCCCAAGCAAGAAGATGCATGTCCGGAAGGGGATGCGCCTGGGCCCCTACGAGATCCTGGCGCCGCTCGGTTCGGGCGGGATGGGGGAAGTCTATCGGGCGCGAGACGACCGGCTCGGACGCGAGGTGGCGATCAAAGTGCTGCCGTCGGACCTCTCGTCTGATGCGGAGCGCCTGAAGCGTTTCGAGAAGGAAGCGCGGTCCGCCTCCGCACTCAACCACCCGAACATCGTCACGATCCATGACATCGGCTCTTTCGAGGGGGTTTCCTACATCGCGATGGAGCGGGTCGAGGGGGAGACGCTTCGCAAGCTTCTCGCCGGCGGCGCGCTCCCGGTCAAGAAGCTCCTGCCGATCGCGACACAGATCGCCGACGGCCTGGCGAAGGCGCACGAGGCGGGGATCGTGCATCGGGACTTGAAGCCCGAGAACGTCATGGTGACCGATGACGGCCTGGTCAAGGTTCTGGACTTTGGCCTCGCGAAGCTGACGGCCAGGGGGTCGGGCAGCGGAGAAGGCTCGAAGTTGCCGACGATGACCGGGACGACGCCGGGCGTGCTGATGGGGACAGTCGCCTACATGTCGCCGGAGCAGGCGGGCGGGGCGGCCGTGGACTTTCGGTCGGATCAGTTCTGCTTCGGGTCGGTCCTGTACGAGATGGTGACTGGCAAGACGGCGTTCCAGGGGAAGACTCCGATCGATGTTCTCGGGGCGATCCTGAACGATGAGCCGCAGCCAATCGCCGCTGTCAATCCCAGGGTACCGGCGCCGCTGCGCTGGATCGTGGAGCGGTGCCTGGCCAAGGAGTCCCGCAGCCGGTACGCCTCGACGGAGGATCTGGCCCGCGAGCTCGCGACGGTTCGGGATCACCTGTCTGAGGCGACCTCGGGCTCGGGTACCTCGCTTGGAGTTGGGCCGGCACCTCGCCGGCGCATGCGCTGGATCGTCGCGGCTGCCTTGCTGCCGATCGCCGCAGGCATTGGTTACTTCCTCACGATCAAGGCCTCGCGCGTCGAGCCCCCGCAGTACACGCCGATCACGTTCAACCGGGGATCGATCTCGTCGGCGCGGTTCACACCCGACGGCCAGAGCGTCGTGTACAGCGCGGGCTGGGAGGGAAAGCCGCTCGCGTTGTACTCGACGCAGCTCGGCAATCCCGAATCCGTCCCGCTCTTACTGCCGGCGGCACATCTGCTATCCATCGCCCGGAATGGCGACATGGCCATTCTCATGGAACCCATCGACCGCGGCGCCTTTGCTCTTGGAACGCTCGCTCGCGCCCCCCTCGGCGGCGGTGCTCCCCGCCAGCTCTACAAGTCCGTATCCGACGCCGACTGGGGCCCAAACGGCCAGTTGGCACTTCTGCGCTGGACGGAGGACCTATCCAGGCAGATTCTCGAGTACCCGCCCGGAAAGGCCCTCCATGAAGTCCGGGGCCCGGCCGCTCCCTGGATGCAAAGTCCCAGGGTCTCGCCGGACGGACGTCTCGTCGCCTTCATCGAGCACCCGCATGGTGGCGGCGACCTCGACGGCGCGGTCGCCATCGTGGATCTCGCGGGCCGGCTGAGGGTGATCTCGGCAGGATGGGGTGAGGTGGGAGGTCTGGACTGGTCGCCTCGGGGGGATGAGCTCTGGTTCACGGCAGCGGGCCGGACAAATACGCCGGGGATCGCGATCCGAGCGGTGACTCTCTCGGGGAAGGAGCGGGTCGTCCTCACCGGCCCGGGACTGTTCGGGCTCAGCGACGTGTCCCGGGACGGTCGTCTCCTCATGTCACGAGAAGTCAATCGCAACTCGATCCTCTTCGGCGGGCAAGGCCTCGCGCGAGAGCGCGACCTCTCGTGGTCGGACACCTCCGACTCGGACGTCGTCGGCCTTTCCGCCGACGGGAAAACGCTCCTCTTTTCCTGTGAGAGTGGCGGCGCATGTCTCCGAGGCACGGACGGCGGGCCGGTCGTGCGGCTGGGTGGTGCGAATCCCATGGGGCTGTCACCCGACGAAAAGTGGGTTAGCGCGCACATGAGGCCACCCGAGGGACCGGACATCCTGGCTTTGCTTCCCACCGGACCGGGGGAACCCAAGCCCCTGACGCTCCCGGGCCTCGAAGGAATCTTCGCTCCGCATCCGAGGTGGTTCCCCGACAGCCTGCATCTGGCCGTCTCGGCCAAACGAGGGAAGGAGGATCGACGCTGCTTCATCGTGGATTTCGAGGGCGGCGTGCCCCGGCCGGTCAGCCCCGAGGGGACGGGAACCGGGAAAGGCTTCGACTGCTGGCCGAGCCCGGACGGAAAGTGGGTCACGGCGAGGCAGGGCGACGACAAGCTCGCCCTGTACCCGGTTGGCTCCGGTGAGCCGCGTTTCATCAGCGGCCTCGACGTCAACGACCGAATGGCCGGTTGGAGCGCCGACAGCAGCTCGCTCTACATTCAGACCGTGAACCACGAGTGGCCGATCCATGTATCCCGATTCGATGTCGAGACGGGGCGGCGTGAGCTCTGGAAGGAGCTCGAGCCTTCGGATCCCGCCGGCGTCGACGACCCGCAAGGCGGCGCTCAGGTGCGGGTCACCCCCGATGGGAAGTTCTATGCGTTCAGCTTCAGGCGCTTTCTTTCGGAGCTCTACATCGTGGATCGAGTTCGATAGGGCGGCGATACCGCGATCCGCACGCCGCCGCGGAAGTGCCGGGCGGCGAGAACCTGGAGAGGCTGGTTCGGTCGGTCAAGTCATCACACGTGCTCCGCTCCTCCGCGTCAACGATGGCCGGGCCGTGGCCTGCGCCGCGGCGTCCCGGTCTAGGGTCCGTACAGCGTCAACTTGAAGGCGTTGACGAGGAACTTGGCCATCTGGTCGCGGGTGACCTCGCCATCGCGGCAGAAATCGGTAGGCGTGCAGCCGGAGATGATTCCTTTCGCCCAGAGGTAATGGACAGCCTTGCAGAAAGGGTCGGTGTCCGGCACGTCGGTGAAGTGGAAATTCGGGCTTGCCGGGTCGCAGCTGTAGGAGAGCTGGGTAGTGGGGTCTGGTCCGTAGGTCCACGGCACTGCAGCTTCGCCTCCCGGTTGCACTAGGGCGTTGGCGACGAAAGCTGCCATCTGGAGGCGCGTCAGCGTGTCGCCCGGGCAGAAGAGCCCGGGATCACATCCCGGATCCACGTTCTTCGAGGCGATGTAGTGGATCTGCTTGCAGAACATGTCGGTGGGATCAACGTCGGTGAGGAGGGAGACGCCTCCCGTCGAGCAGTCGTAGGGCTCATCGCCCACCGTGCCGCTCGTGGGGACATTCGCGGCCGACTTGGCCAGTCCCTTGGCGACGAAGACGGCGAGCTGGCCGCGCGAAATCTCCTGGGCGGGACAGAATTGTGTCGGCGAGCAGCCCAAGGTGATCCCGTGATGCAGGAGCGTCTCGATCTTCTTGTAGAAGGGCTCGGAGCGCGGCACGTCGGTGAAGCTGTCGCCGATGTGGAGCGTCCAGTCCTTGGTAGCCGACTTGCTCCAGGACTGACACTGGACGACGATCACGCCGCCGCAGACACGCCAATTGGCGTGGACAGATTCAGGGAACGTGCCGTCCCAGTGCGCCGAGGGTCGTCCGGTCGGCGCCAAGACAGACACGGAGTAGCAGCCCGACCGAGCCGCGCTACAGTTGCCCGGACTATAGTCGGCCCGACTGTCTTCGATGACGAGTGGCCCGGCGAGCGTGGTCGCGATTCCGCTTAAGGATTGGAACCCCACATGAGATGGGCACGTGCCAAGATAGAGATTGATGTACCAATGCGGCGTGACGCCGACGGTCTCACCCGATTCGAGGACGCCGTTTCCGTCCGAGTCGGCGGTGCTGAGGCATCGACTGCGAGGCTGGTCGGTTCGAGGCAGGGACCAGGGTTGGCCTCCAGAGATCCCGGCAGAGCGACGAGCGCCGCCGCGACGATTAGTGCCAGAAGCGCCGCGCTGAAGATTGTGCTGAATCGCAGTGATTTCATGGCTTTTCCTCCCTACCCTTCGTCCTTCGAGTTGGTCAATTCCTGCTTTCATGCGTAGAAGCGCGCATGACGCGAAAAACCTGACAATTCGCTCGCGCCATCTCTCGCGAGACCCCGAGATCGGTTACACCGAGGGCCGTCGGGTCCTTCCCCGTGACGCCGGACCGCTGGCGCAGGGCTCAGGAGGGTGGGCCCGCGCTCTCGCCAGCAGAAGGGCGGGAGCACGGGCTGTCGGGAGCAGGACACCAGGAACCTCCCGCAGGATGGCAGTCGGATCCCGAGTCGTCGGAATACTCTGGAGCTCCCTTTGGCCTCGTAGCGCGCGGGAGCGCCGTGGCACCCTGTCCGACTCAAGGACCTGTCTCTCGAAGCAATAGAATCGTCGCCACGGTCTCCCGATGACATTGCCTGCCGGGACCCGCCTTGGTCCCTACGAGATCCAGTCGCCCCTCGGCGCGGGCGGGATGGGCGAGGTCTACCGGGCCCGGGACTCGCGTCTTGGGCGGGATGTCGCTGTCAAGGTCTTGCCGGCGGCCTTCGCCTCTGACCCAGTGCGCTTGAGACGATTCGAGAAGGAAGCTCGTTCCGCTTCGGCTCTCAACCATCCCAACGTCGTCACGATCCTCGACTTCGGGTCCTCCGAGTCGGTCTCGTACATCGCCATGGAGCTCGTCGACGGGCAGTCACTGCGCGCGGTGCTGCTGAAAGGGGCCCTGCCGTTCCGGAAGCTCTTCCAGATTGGTGTGCAGGTGGCCGACGGGCTCGCGAAAGCCCACGCGGCGGGGATCGTCCACCGCGACCTGAAGCCCGAGAACGTGATGGTGACGAACGACGGTCTCGTCAAGATCCTGGACTTCGGACTGGCGAAACTGATGCAACCGGAAGACCGAAGCGGTGTGGTGGCGCTGGAGCCGACCGTCTCGGAGGGGACGGCGCCTGGATTCGCCGCGGGGACCGCCGGGTACATGTCGCCCGAGCAGGCGCTGGGGGAGTCGGTCGATTTCCGATCGGACCAGTTCTCGTTCGGTGCGGTTCTGTACGAGATGGCAACAGGGCGGCGCGCCTTCCATCGCGGCTCGGCCCCCGAAACTCTGACGGCGGTCATCCGCGAAGAGCCCGAGCCGATCGCCGCGCTCAAGCCGGGCTTTCCGGCCCCGGTTCGGTGGATCGTGGAGCGCTGCCTTGCGAAGGATCCTGAGAACCGATTCGCCTCGACCGAGGATCTGGCCCGCGACCTCGCGACGATTCGCGACCACCTCCCGGAGGTGACTTCGGGCGTCGCGCTCGCTGCGTTCAGGCCTCGTCGCCGCTGGATTCCGAGGTTGGTGCTCGGAGCGGCTGCGCTCGTGATCGCGGCAATGGTCCTGCTCCGACCCCGCCCTCCCGCCGCGGAGCTGCGCGCGGTCCGATTCTTCCTTCGACGGCCGCCCGGTGCTGAATTTAGCCAGGGTGGGTACCGGTCTTACGGCTTCTCGCCGGACGGCTCGCAGTTCGCCTTCCGCGCTGTCTCCCCCGGAAGCGCACCGAAGATCTGGTTGCGGCCACTCTCGGCGGCGCAAGCGCAAGTATTGCCCGGAACGGAGAATGCCGGCTCTCTCTTCTGGTCGCCGGACGGCCGCTTCGTCGCGTTCTTTGCTACCGGCAAACTGTGGCGTCTTGATCTCTCCGGTGGCGTCCCCGCACCGATCTGCGACGTGGATGCAAATCTGTCGTACGCAGGGACTTGGGGGGCCGGCGGACAGATCCTGTTCGCTCCGCGGCAGGGGGACGCGATCTATCGCGTCTCGACTTCGGGGGGAGCTCCGGCCACGATCGTGAAACCGGACCGGGCCCACGGCGAGACAACGGTCACGTGGCCCTGGTTTCTTCCGGACGGCAAGAGCTTTCTGTACCTGCGCCAGAAGGACGAAGGCGGCATCCTGATGCTGTCTTCGCTCGACGGCACTGGCCGGCTGCTCTTTCCGATGAGCTCCCGTGTCGAGTACGTGGATCCCGGATATCTCGTCTTCGTCCGCGACGGCACGCTCATGGCCCAGCGTTTCGACCCTCGAAGCGGCAACCTCTCCGGCGAGCCGCTTTCTATAGCCGATTCCCTTCACTATCGGCTGGCCAACGGCTGGGCGGACTTTGCGACGTCTCGCAACGGCGCACTCGCTTTCGGGACTGTCCCCGCCCCAACAGGGCACCTTGCATTGTTCGATCGGGCGGGGAAGGTCGAGATGCTGGGCGCCACCGCGGGGTACGGCGACGTCGCCATCGACCCCGACGGCCGCAGGGTTCTCTTCGATCGCGCGCAGGGCAAGAGCGGGATTCGCAACCTTTGGATCCTGGACCTGGAGACGAAGGTCGAGACTCGGGTCACCGCCGACCCGACCGATGAGTTCCAGGGCATCTGGTTTCCCGACGGAAAATCGATCGTGTACACGGCGGAAATCGGCGGGAGGGAGCAGCTCCGCCGGCGCGACCTTGCCACGGGGCGCGTCCAGGCCCTCCTTCCCGAGGGCGTGTTTCAAGAGGCCGGGGCCGTCCTGCCCGGGGGCGAGCAGCTCGTGTACACGCAGAAGTCCGACCGGGGCACCGACGAGACGAAATTGGTTTCACTCTCGGGCGACCAGAAGTCCTCGGCTCTCTTTCAGACGGGCTTCGATAAGGCGGGGATCACTTCGCCCGATGGCCGCTTCATCGCTTTTTTTGCCTGCGAGCCGGAGTGCGTGCCCTACGTCGCTCCCATCGCGAATACAGCGGAGCGGGTCCGAATTCCTGACGGCGGATACGGTCGATGGAGCCGCGATGGGAGCGGGATCTTCCTTTGGCGGGAACGGCAGATGATCTTCGCTCCGATTCGGACAGCGCCCGCGCTTTCGGTCGGCAAGCCCTCCGTTCTCTTCACCCTGAAAGAGGGCACAAACTCCGAATTTTTCGACGTTTCGCCGGATGGAAAGACGTTTCTCGCCGTCGTCTCCGAGGGCGCCGCCGACGAGTACTCGCTGAACGTCATCCTGAACTGGACTGCGGAGTCGACGCAGGGTGGGCCGGCGAGGTAGCGCGCGGTACGGAGCGAATGAACGAAGCCGGGGCGAAGCCCTGGCGGCCCCACCCCGGCCTAACAGGTATCAGTGTGTCTGGTTTGGCAGCCGAAGTGCGAAGCCTCGGTGGTTGTGCGCGAGTCGGGCGCGTCGTGCAGAGAGCATATCCGGCGCGACGTTGCCCTGAGACGCATTCGGTGACTTCCGGCTAGCGCCCGCCACCGCAGGTCCTGTCGCCGGTGGGGCCGCGGCGTCGGCGTCGAAATCTCTCTCCGTGGGAGTCAAGAGGAAGACATGCGCATCGCCGTTTGGAAGCAGAGCCGTGCCGACGACCTCACCGCGGTCATTGATGGAGTTCGCCTCCGTCAGTTCCAAATCGGAACCGGGGGGAACAAAGATGTTCAGATCGATGCCAGGGCCATCCTTGTCCCAAAGAACGGCGTGGGATGGGGCATCCGAGTCACCATTGTAGGCCCAGCCTGCAATTTGCCCCTTTGCGTTGATGCCACCCGTATTGGAGGAGTCGTATCCGGGCACGCTCCCGAGATCCGTCATCACACCGCGCTTCCAGCGAAAGCCGCGAAATGCACCGTCAGCGGTGGCCGAGTGGCCGGCGATTTCGCCGTCGTCGTTGATGACGTTTGCTTCCGAGAAGCTGTAGCTTCCTCCCAAGAATCCCAGATCCTGCATCGCCCCGCGGGCCCAGAGGAATGCATGACCGCCTCCCAGGTCCCCTGTCAGAGTCGAGAATCCGGCGACCTGACCCCGGTTGTTCAGGCCATTCGCGTTTGCGTACACGCCCCCGAGGCTCCCGAGGTCCACCATCTGGCCGTTTTCCCAGAGGAACGGGTGAAGGGTTGGAATGCCGTAAACACCGGGGATTGAATTCGTATACGAGTTCCCGGCGACCTGGCCACGCTCGTTTACAAAGTTGGCGACGGACGCCGGCCCATCTCCCAGAGTCCCAAGGTCCTGAATCGATCCGTTCTGCCAGAGGGCGGCGTGCCATTGGGTTGACGAGGGAAAGCCGATGAGGGCTTCTCCGAAGCTGTCCGGATCGAGGATCGTATTCGTGGCCGCGCCCGCCGCCATCCCACGATCATTCAGGGCGAAGGCAACGCTAAAGCTTCCCCCGAGCGTGCCCAGGTCGACAATCTCGCCCTTCTTCGGCCAGAGGGTGGCATCAAACGCCGCTGTACCGGTCAGGGGCTCAATCAGCCCGTTGAGAGAAGCGCCGGCGATTGCCCCCGAAGAACTGACGGCATTGGCGGCACTGAGGGAGGAACCGTTGGGAAGCGTTCCCAGATCCGTCAGGGTGCCTTCGTCCCATTGGAAGGCGTGAGCGGGGAAACAGTCGCAGATGGGATCGAAGGCGGTCTCGGACAAGCCAACGACCACCCCCTTTTCGTTGATGGGCGCTGCCCCAATGACGAAACTGTTGAGACCTCCGAGCGTGCCGACGTCGATCAGGGTGTAGTGCTTGTGCTTCTTGTCTTGTTGCTGGGCTTGTTCCTCCGCTCTGGTCGCGAATGGCACAGCCAGCAACGCGAGCAGAGCCGCGACCGGGGTTCCAAGACGCTTGTTCATGGTGCCTCCATTTCTCGCCGCCCACTCTCGTTCGACGCGCCGCCTCGAGTCCGCAGGCAGGGGTAGGATTTGCGTGAGGCTTTTGCGGCAAATATGGCGTACCGGTTCGGGCCTTTCCTCTACGACCCCGTGAGCCATGGTCTGGTCCGCGACGGCGCGGAGATCCCTCTTCCGCACAAGAGCCGCGAGCTGCTGCTCCTGTTTCTCCACAACCCGGGCCGCCTGATGGGGCGCGCAGAGATGATCGAACGTGTCTGGCCGGACGTGGCCGTGACGGACGACATCCTCCGGTATCAGGTCGGCGAGCTGCGTAAGGCGTTTGGCGCCGCCGGCGCCACCTTCATCCGGACGATCCGGCGCGAGGGCTATCGCTGGGAAGCGCCGATCCGCGGGGAGGCCCACCGCCCGGACCGGCCTGCGGCTCCCGGCGACGAGTCCAGGCGGCCGGAGGCCCGCCACCGTCTGGTATCGGGATCGAGGGAGGTTCCGCTCCTGGAGGGTGAGAACGTCATCGGCCGCGACCCGGATGCGGCGCTCTGGATCGACCACGCCGCCGTGTCGCGGCGGCACGCTCGGATCGTCATCTCACACGGCAAGGTCAAGCTCGAGGATCTCGGCAGCAAGAACGGGACGCTGCTGAACGGGAAGCGAATCGCCCGGTCGCGTCCTCTCTCGGACGGTGACGAGATTCAGATTGGCCCTAAGACGATGGTGTTTCGCGCGATGTCGCAGCTTGGAACCACCCAAACCGAGCGGGAAGGTGAGGACGGGAAATGACGGCGCACCGTTCTTGTTACCAGAGCGTAGCCAACGGGTCGTAATGCCGAGGAAAGAACCGGAGCGGAGCCTGCGCGGCGCGGCCCCGCCCCGGGGAAGCTTCGTTCCTTCAGTTGGCGCGTTTCGGCAGGCTGAGCCCGAATCCACGATGCCGGGGAGCGAGCCGCGCACGGAGCTCAGCCATCGCTCCGGGAGTCAGGGTGGCGTGAGCTGCGCTTGCGGTCTTGGGTGCTACCGGTGCCGCTTCGCTTTGAGTTGCCGTCGGTGCGCCGTCGGCCTCGTCGTCAACATCGTCGTCCTTGGGGATCAACAGGACGGCATGCTGGGCGCCGTTGGGGAGATCGCCCGAACAAACAATCTCGCCCTGGCCGCTGATGAATAACGGTTCATGGACCAGGAGTTCCGAGCTCGGGACGACCAAGGTGTTCAGATCGACCATGGGACCGCCGTTCTCCCAGATGTACGGGTGGTGGGTCGTGTCTCCTTCGCATTGAAACGACTCCCCGACGACCTGACTCTTCGAGTTGATGCTGATCGCGTTGCTGCCGCAGCCTCCGATGCTTCCGAGATCGGTCATGACTCCGTTTCGCCAGAGATACCCATCGAAGGTCTGATCGCCGGCCGTGCTCGACACGCCGACGACCTCGCCCTTGTCGTTGAGTCCGTCAGCTCTCGAAAAAGTCCCGCCGAGCGTGCCCAGGTCCTGCATCGTTCCGCGATACCAGCGGTACGCATGGGCCCACGCTCCTGTACACGAGGTACCTGCTACCTGCCCGCGGTTATTGAGCCCTACCGTTTCTGCGCATGGGCCCCCGAAAGAACCCAGATTTGTCATCTGGCCGTTTTCCCAAATGAATGGGGCCACGGTGGGCATCCCGGTCTCCGGGTTCGGGACTGAGTCCGTGTACGAGAGCCCGGCCACCTGGCCATGCTCGTTCACGTAGATGGCGAAGGATGCGGGTCCGCCGAGCGTGCCCAGGTCCTCGATGGTTCCGTCCCTCTGCCAGAGGGCGGCGTGCCATTGGGTTGTGGGAATGGCTCCAAGCCCGAAGAGAAGTGTCGAGAAGCCGTCCGGGTCAGGGGTCGTATTTCCGGCAAAGCCGGCCGCCTGGCCTCGATCATTGACCCCGATCGCTCCGCTGAAACTCCCTCCCAGCGTTCCGAGGTCTTTGATCTGTCCATGGTTCCAAGTCGTCGCGACGACTGCCGGAAAACCTGACACGGGATCGATGAGGCCGTTCTCCGACCATCCCGAGACCGTGCCCCGCGAATTGATCGAATTGCCGAGACTATTTGTGCCCCCCGGAAGCGTGCCCAGGTCGGTCAGGACACCCTTGTGCCACTCCACCGCGTGGTCGATGTAGCAGTCGCACCCAGGATCGTAGACAGAGGTGTCCGCGGTAGCCACGACTGCCCCACTTGGGTTGATCAGTACGCTACCTCCATTGAGAAAACTGTTGGGCCCGCCCAGTGTGCCCAAGTCGACAAGGGTGTAATGCTTGTGCTTCTTCCGATGTTCCTGCGACTGCGTCTGTGCCAGGCCCGTGAATGGAACAGTCAGCGACGCCAGCAGGACCGTACCGGTAATCCAGGAAGGTCTTCCGTGTCTCATGGGCTCCTCCTTTGAGCGAGGGGGCAAATCCCTCTCCACTCCTCAAAGCGCCGGTGACGCGAAGACCCTGACACCTCGATCGCTCCGACCCCTTCGGAACCCCTAAGTCACCCGTTTGTGTAGACTTCCGATTTCAGCCCGAATCCAAATGGCCGAACCTGAAGATGGAGCCGCGGCACCGCCCGCTCCCGCGGGCTCAGTTACCGGACTGCTGCTCGCCTGGAGGCAGGGAGACCGGGGCGCCCTGGATCGGTTGATCCCCCTGGTCTACGGCGAGCTGCATCAAATGGCCGAGCGCTACCTCCGGAAGGAGCGACCCGGTCACACGCTCCAGCCGACGGCGATCGTCAATGAGGCTTACATGAGGCTGATCGGCCAGGAGGGCGTGGACTGGCAGGGCCGGGCCCACTTCTTCGCCGTGGCCGCTCAGTCGATGCGGCGGATCCTGGTGGAGTACGCCCGCCGCCGGGGTGCGAAGAAACGAGGCGGCGAAGGGGCTCGGTACCTTCTGGACACCATCGTCATGACCGAGCCCCGCGCGGTCGACCTGATTGCGCTGGACGACGCGCTCGTCAAGCTGACCGCGCTCGACGCGGAACAGGGCCGGGTCGTCGAGCTGCGCTTCTTTGGAGGCCTGACGGAGGAAGAGACCGCGGAGGTGCTCTCCGTTTCCCGGAGGACCATCCACCGCAAGTGGATCGCGGCCAAATTGTTTCTGTATCGAGAGCTCTCCGCCTCCTCCCGATGACACCCGAACGCTGGCTCAGGGCCCAGGAAATCTATTTCGCTGCAACGGAGCGCGAGCCGGGAGCGCGAGCGGCATTTCTCGAGGAGGCCTGTCGGGGCGATCCGGAGCTCAAGAAGGAGGTCGAGTCGCTCCTCTCTACCTCCAAGGAAGCTCCTTCGGGCTTTCTGGAGTCGCCGGCGATCGAGGGAGTGCCGGCGCTCTCACCTACGGAAAGAGCCGGGCCCCGATCCGTGAGAAGAGGGATGCGCCTGGGCCCTTACGAGATCCTGGCTCCGCTTGGCTCAGGAGGGATGGGTGAAGTCTACCGGGCACGGGACGAGCGGCTGGAGCGCGAGGTGGCGATCAAGGTGCTGCGCGGAGAACTGGCGGCCGATGTGGAGCGGCTGCGACGGTTCGAGAAAGAGGCGCGGTCCGCCTCGGCGTTGAACCACCCGAACATCGTCACGATCCACGAAATCGGATCCTTCGAGGGCGTCTCCTACATCGCGATGGAGAAGGTGGACGGACAGACGCTGCGAGAGCTCGTCAAGGCGCCTCTCGCCATCAAGAGGCTCCTGGCGATCGCTACCCAGGTGGCCGACGGCCTGGCTAAGGCGCACGAGGCGGGGATCGTGCATCGGGACTTGAAGCCCGAGAACGTCATGGTGACGAAGGACGGGCTCGTCAAGATCCTGGACTTCGGCCTCGCGAAGCTGACGGCGAAGGGTTCCGGCAGCGGCGAGGGCGCAAAGCTGCCGACGATGACCGGGACGACGCCGGGCCTGATCATGGGGACGGTCGGATACATGTCGCCGGAGCAGGCGAACGGCGCGACGGTGGACTCGCGGTCCGATCAGTTCTCTTTCGGGTCGATTCTCTACGAGATGGTCACCGGCAGGCGCGCGTTCGAGGGCAAGACCCCGATCGACGTCCTCGGGGCAATCGTGAACGCCGAGCCGCAACCGATTGCCGCGCTCAATCCCAGAGTTCCGGCTCCCCTGCGCTGGATCGTGGAGCGGTGTCTTGCCAAGGAGCCCCGCAACCGCTACACCTCGACCGAGGATCTGGCCCGCGACCTCGCCACGATTCGGGATCACCTCTCCGAGGCAACCTCGGGATCCGAGGCGTCGCTCGGCGTCAAACCGGCGCATCGACGGCGTCTGATGTGGTTTGCCGCGGGTGCGGCGTTGCTCGCCGCCGCGGCCATCGGTTACTTCCTCGCAAACAGGACGCCGAGCGTCAAGGCCCCGCTGTACACGCCGATCACGTTCCGCCGGGGAGGGATCACGGGCGCGCGCTTCACGCCCGACGGCCAGAGCGTGGTGTACAGCGCAACCTGGGAGGGAAAGCCGCTCGGTTTGTATTCGACTCGACTGGGCAATCCCGAATCGGTTCCGCTCGGATTGCCAAGTGCGCACCTTCTCTCCATCGCGCGGGACGACAACATGGCAATCCTCATGGATCCTGTCAGTTGGGGCTTTTTCGACGTCGGGACGCTGGCTCGCGCTTCCATTGGCGGGGGTGCTCCCCGCCAATGGTTGAAGTCGGTGTCGGACGCCAGCTGGGGTCCGAATGGCCAGCTGGCGGTTCTCCGCTGGACGGACGACGAGTCCACGGAGCGGCTCGAGTACCCGCCCGGAAAGGCTCTCTATGAGGTCCATCGTCCAGGAAAAAACGTCGCTCCGGGCTCCGCCGCTCCCTGGATGCAGAGCCCCAGGGTCTCGCCCGACGGACAGTTCGTTGCCTTCATCGAGCATCCGCTGACCGACGATCTGGCGGGAGCGGTCGGCATCGTGGACCTTGCGGGGCGGAAGAGAGTGGTTTCGGCAGCGTGGGGCCTGGTGCTGACACTGGACTGGTCGGCTCGTGGAGACGAGCTCTGGTTCAGCGCGGCCGGTCGGACGGACACGCCGGGAATGGCGATCCGTGCGGTGACTCTGTCGGGGAAGGAGCGCGTCGTCATCACGAGCCCGGGGTGGTTCGGCCTTCATGATGTGGCCCGGGATGGCCGTCTCCTCATGTCGCGCGAGACCATGCGGTCCACGATCCTCTTCGGCGGCCAGGGGCTCGAGCGAGAGCGTGACCTCTCCTGGTCGGACATCTCGGACGTCGTTTCCCTTTCCGCCGACGGGAAGACGCTGCTTTTCGCCTGCGGTGATCCGATGCGCCCACCGCAGGACCAGGGGGTCGGCGTGTGTCTCCGAGGCACGGACGGCGGGCCCGTCGCGCGGCTGGGCGACGGAATCCCCATCGCGCTTTCGCCGGACGGACAGTGGGTCAGCCTGCAGAGCAGGGGATCCGAAATCCTGACTCTGCTTCCCACGGGACCGGGAGAGCCCAGGCCGTTGAGCTTTCCGGGACTCAAAGGCATCTCCGCTCCCTACCCGAGGTGGTTCCCGGACAGCCGGCACATCATGGTTTCGGCGAAGCGAGCGAAGGAGAATCGACGATGCTTTCTCGCCGATCTGGAGGGCGGCGTGCCGCGCCCCGTGACCCCCGAGGGCACGGGCCTCGGAAAGGGCTTCGACTGCTGGCCCAGCCCGGACGGAAAGTGGGTGACCGCGCGACAAGGGGACGAGACGCTCGCCCTCTATCCCATCGGTTCGGGTGAGCCTCGCCTGGTCGGCGGAATCGTTGCAAACGACAGGATGATCCAGTGGAGCGCGGACAGCCGCTCCCTCTACCTGCGGACGGTGAACCGTGAGTGGCCGTTGCGGGTGTACCGTCTCGACGTCGATACGGGGCGGCGTGAGCCATGGAAGGAGCTCGTTCCCTCGGACGCCGCCGGGATCGACGAGCCGCAAGGCGCCGGGATCGCGATCACGCCCGACGGTAAGTTCTATGCGTTCAGCGTCGGGCGAATTCTTTCCGAACTCTTCGTCGTGGATCGAGCCCGATAGCGGGTATCAGAACGTGATTCGCACGCCCCCGCGAAAAACGCGGCTGTTGAGAAACTGGAGAGGCCGGTTGAACCCATCATTAGGCTGGAAGACCGGCGTCCCGTCGGCATTGTAGATCCCGACGGAGCCGTCGCGCTGAAGCACGGTATGGCTGTTCGCCACGTTGAAGCAGTCGAGTATGGGGCTGATCGTGACTGTCGATCCGATCCGAAAGGGTCTCTCGACTTGGAGATCGAGCAGGAAGACAGACGGCAAGCGGTAGGCGCCCACCGAGCCGATCTGAATGAGCGGGCTATCAAAAGAATTGGCCGGCACGTCGTTCGTGATCGCCTGGACGAAATACAGGATTGGAAAACCCTGGCGGCCGAAGAAGTTCGCGCCAGCCAGGACACCGAAGGGTAGCTCGACCGCACCGCTGACGTTGAACTGCCACGTCGAATTGATGTAATTCCCGCCGATCGACTCACCGACAGACCCGTTCCGGTTGATGCCTCCCGCGAAGTTGTTCGGGTCGATGATGGACCCGGACCCCACGTGCTGCTGCCAATCGTTGTAGGCAAAGCTTGCGCGGAGCATCCAGCCGTGCGAGAGCCTCTTGACGACCTGCAGCTCCACGCCGCTGTAGGTTTCGGTGAAGTCCGGCCGGTTTTCCAGCACGAAGCCGGAGCAAGGCGCGGGACACCCATCGAGGTTCAGGCCGTAATACGGCTCGCTGAAATCCAAGACGAAGCCGTCTGTGGAGGTTACGCTTCCCGCGGCGTTGCCGATGTAGTGATAACTGCCGCGACTCGTACCGATGAGCGGGATGTATTGGTTGGAAGCAAACTCGAGGTCGTGCACGGAACGGTGTGTATAGGCCAGCGCCGCCGAAAGATCCGGCAGGATCTCCCGTTCCGCGCCGACGATGAACTCGTCGGTCGTGGGAGGTCTGAGGGGTTGCGCGATCTGGTTGACCGAAGCGGTAGAAGTCGGATTCGTCGGGTCGACACCGATACCGAAGGGGGGAGTGGAAAAATCGATCTCGTCCGGTTCCACGTTGTGGTTTCCGTTAACGTCGTTCCAGACGTACACGAGGGACGCCGTACCGGGAAACGCGCTGACAAAGGTCGTCTCGGTTCCCAACCGGTTCGAAAACCGAGAATAGGAGGCACGAAGCAGCGTTTTTCGAGCGCTTCCAAAAGCGTATGTTGCGCCGACGCGGGGCTCGAACTGGCGCCAAGTGACCGGGTAACCTTCGTCGCCGCCGTATTGGACAGCGGGAAGGAGCTCAGGAAAGACGGGATTGGCCGGAACCGCAGAGGGGAGATTCTTGCCCTGCTGGTAGTCGAACCGCACACCCACACTTGCGGTGAGCTTCCCAACCTGGATCGTGTCTCCCGCATAGGTGTCGTAGTAGTTCTGGACGAGCTTGTTACTTGCTGGCCGCGTGATCGTCGCAAGCGGCGGGGTGAACGAATCGTAGCCGACCAGCTGGTTTCCGGGCCAGGTCGACAGCGAATCGCCCTGTATCTGCTTGTAGCCAAAGCCGAACTTCAGCTCGTGCCGGAGGTCGCCGGTGTCGAAGAAGCCCGAGGCCGTCAGCCCGGCCTGATACTGAGGCCGCTTGGAGTCGTAAGAGCTATAGCTGTATTGCCAGACCTGATGGAAGTCCTGGTAGGCCTGGGCGTCGAGGCCTCCGTTAGGGATGTTGCGGACGCTCAACGAGAGATACGAGAAGTAAAGAGACGCGAAGAGCTTCGGTGAAAGGACCTGCGAATCCTCGATCCGATAAGCCGCCGCTGGGAAGTGCTGAGTCCACGTTGCTGCCTGCGAAGTGTAACGGCTCGCGCCGTTTGCGGGGTTGCTCTTGTCGGAATCGAGGTAGGCGAGCGTGAGCAAGTTGGCGGGATCGGGCTGCGCATTCAACTTCGCGTTCCAGTGCTGGATGGTCGGCTGCTGAACGACGGCCTCCGGGGGGACGTCAGCCGTGAGAATCGTCTGGGGGAGCGACGCGTTGTGCGCAAAGGCGGCCCAGATCCAGAGACGGTCTTTCCAGAGCGGGCCACCGGCCTCCACACCGTAATCCCATCCGGCGGTCTGCGCGTAGAGTGCTCGGGCTGAGCCGAGAATCTGGTTCGTGCCGCGCTTCGTCGTCAGATTGAGGGTCACCCCGGGAGTCGCGATCGATGGGTCGGAGCCGCCGGTCGCGACCTCGATGCTGTCGAGCGAGTCGAAGTCGAAATAGACGGTTCCGCCGTAGGCCTCGGTAAGCCCGACGCCCTCGAGATTGAAGGTGTTCTGATCCGAGTGCGATCCCTTCCCCACGAACCCCGGCTGAAAGAGATTGTCGCTGCCGCCAACGTTGACGTTGAAGAGCAGGACTCCGGGAACCTGCCGCAGGATGGCCGCCGGGTCCCGCGTTGTAGGAATGCTCTGGAGCTCCTTTTGGTCGTACGTCGCACCGGTCTCGGTCTTTCGGTTGTCCACGACCGGAGCCTGACCGCTGACGGCGACCGCTTCGGCGGCACCTGCGAGAAGCAGGGTGGCCGAGAAGACCGCGTTCTTCCCAAGCAACACCGTGACGTCGCGGCGCACCGTCTCGAACCTCTCGTGCGCCAGCGTCACGGAGTAGGCACCCGGAGAAAGATTCAGGAAGTGAAAATCGCCCTTCGCGTCGGTCGTCGCCCATTGAGTGGCGCCTGGTCCGGTCAGAGTCGCCGTGACTCCCGACACGGACCTCCCTTGCTCGTCGAGGACCTGAGCAAAGATGTTGCCGGTCGGTGACGGAACCTGCCCGGCAGCGGCAGCCGTCAGAAAGAGACTCATGAGCAGCAGCGCGACAGGGGCTCGAGCGGACGTGATCGCTCCTCTTTGAGTCTCTAACCTGAGAGCTAGAACGTGATCCGGGCGCCACCGCGGAAGCGCCGGCCGGTGAGAAATTGAAGCGGTTGGTTGAATTCGAACGTCGTAAAGGCGGGCGATTGCGTGGCGTCGTACACACCGACGAACCCGTTGCGCGCGAGGACCGTGCGGCTGTTCAAGACGTTGAAGCAGTCGAACACGGGGCTGATCGTGACGGACGAGCCGAACAGGAAGGCTCTCTCGAGGTGGAGATCGAGGAGGAAGACGTTGGGCAGGCGATAGGCGCCGACCGGTCCAATTTGAATGGCCGGGTTCTCGCCGACATGGTTGACGAAGTTCGGGTTGTTGGTCGTAATCGCCTCTACGGAATACAGAATCGGGAAGCCTTGCCTTCCGAAGAGATTTGCGCTCGCCTGAATGCCCAGAAGGAGCTGGACCACCCCGCTGACGTTGAACTGCCAGGTCGAGTTGATGTTGTTCGCCGCATCGACGACGGGACCGCTCACGTTCACGCCGCCGACGAAATTGTTCGGGTCGATGATGCCGCCCTGGCCTACGTGCTGTTGCCAATCGTTGTACGCGAAGCTCACGCGGGCCGCCCAGCCGTGCGAAAATGTCTTTACAAGCTGGAGCTCAACGCCATCGTAGGTCTCGCTGAAGTCCGACCGGTTCGTGAACAGGAAAGCCACGCACGGGCTGGCACATTGTGTCAAGCCGTAGTACGGCTCGCTGAAGTCCAAGACGAAGCCATTAGTGCCGACCGCCCGGCCGGCAGCGTTTCCCGCGTATTCGAAATCGTCCCGGGTCGTACCGGCCAGTGGGAAATAGCCCGGGTAGATGAGCTCCGTATTGCTCACGGTGCGGTGCGTGTAGGCGAGCGCCCCCGAAACGTCGGGAAGAATCTCCCGCTCTGCTCCGACGATGAACTCGCTCGTCGTCGGAGGCTTGAACGACGGGGCGATCTCGTTCACGGTCTCGGGAGACGTCGGATTGGTGGGGTCGGCGCCGATGGCGCCCTGGTACTGGGAAAAGTCGATCTCGCCGGGATCGACGTGCTGGTTGTTGTTGGTATCGTTCCAGGAATAGTAGAAGCCCTGAGCTCCAGGGAACGCGCTCAGCCCCGTGACCTCCCCACCCAACCGGTTGACGAACCGGGAGTACGTCGCTCGGATCAGGGTCTTGTGCTCGTGTCCCAACGAGTATGTCGCTCCGATGCGAGGCTCGACCTGGCGCCAGGTGATGGGGTATCCCACGTCGCCGCCCGAGCGGGCGCCTGGAAAGACAGCCGGGTAGACGGGATTGGCAGGCGCGGTTGACGGCAGGTTCCTCGACTGCTGATAGTCGAATCGCGCCCCGACGTTCACCGTCAGGTTGCCGGTCAAGATCGTGTCCCCCACGTAGGCGTCGTAGTAATTCGTCAACCATTTCAGGCTTCCGGATCGCGTAACCGCGGCCACCGCGTCGGGAATGAGCGCGCCGGGTGCATATCCGACGATTCCACCGCCGGGCCAGGTCGACGCAGAGTCACTCGACAGCTTCTTGTACCCGAAACCGAACTTGAGCTCGTGCCGGAGATCGCCCGTGTCGAAGAAGGCGGATGTCGTCAGGCCGGCCTGGTACTGCGGCAGTCTGGCGGCGTGAAAGACGAAGCTATTCCGCCAGACAAAGGATTCGTCCTCATACGCCTGAGCCGCGAAGCCGCCCTGAGCAGGCTGCGAGATGTTCGTGAGGAGGTAGGAAAGGTCCAGAGATGTGAACAAGTTCGCTGACCAGACTTCGGAGTCCTCCAGTCGGTAGGCCGACGTGGTGAACATCTGGTTGTAGGAGGTCGGTTGCGATCGGTTCGCGCCGGCGAACTGTCCCGGATTTTCCTTATCGGAGTAGATGTAAGAGAAAGTGACCGAGTTGGCGGTCGAGAGCTGCCCGTTCAGCTTCCCGTTCCCGAGCGTGATGGTCGGCTGGGAGTGCACGGGATCGAGCGTGACCGTGAAGCCCTCCTGTGCCGCGAAGGCGAGGCGCCCGAACGCGCCCCAGAGCCAGAGCCGGTCCTTCCAGAGCGGGCCTCCGGCCTCAACACCGTAATCCCATCCGGCGCTCTCCGCGTAAAGGGCACGGGCCGATCCTAGGATCTTGTTCGTGCCCCGTTTCGTGACGAGACTGAGTGTCACGCCCGGGGTCGGCAGCGACGGGTCGGAGCCGCCGGTCGCGACCTCGATGTTGTCGAGGGAGTCGAAATTGAAGTAGGCCGGCGTCTGGCCGTTGTTCGCCGTGATGGCGACGCCGTCCAGGTTGTAGGTGTTCTGGTCCGAGTGCGAGCCTTTCCCGACGAAGGCTGGCTGTTGTCCGCTCCCTTCTCCTCCAACGTTGACCGTGTCGAGCAGGACTCCGGGAACCTGGCGCATGACGGCCCAGGGATCCCGAGTCGTGGGAATGCTCTGGAACTCCTGCTGGCCGTACGTCGCGCCCGTCTCGGTCTTCCGGCTGTCCACGACCGGCGTCTCACCGCTGACGGTGATCGTCGCGGCGGCCCCCGCAATCGACATTGTTATCGAGAGGACGTCGTTCTTGCCGACCAGGACGGTGATGTCGCGGCGCACCGTTTCGAATCCGTCGCTGCGGAGCGTGACGGAATAGGCGCCCGGCGACAGATTCAGGAAGTGAAAATCACCTTTCGCATCGGTGGTCAGCACCTGGACGGCGCCCGGCCCGGTCAGCGTCGCGGCGACTCCCGACAGGGCCTTGCCCTGCTCGTCGAGGACGGTTCCATAGAGGTTCCCCGAAGGAAGCGGGTTCTGGCCGAATGAGGCCGCGGCCAGCAGCAGGATTCCAAGACACGTAGCCACCACCCCCCGAAGGGGGCCATTGCAGATACCGCCTCCTCAAATTATTGGATGCTAAGGAGCACCATATCCCAGATTGCCGGGTTTTCCGATCCGCACCGCGTCGCCGGAGGGTGCGACAGGTCAGCTGGCTACCGCCGAATCCAGAGCTCCTCGTAGGGAACCACCGGGTTCGATCCGAGCGTCTCCAGGCCCTCGAGCTCCGGGCGCGCGAAGCAGTAGACCTGATCGTAGAAGAACGGGAGCATGTAGGCCTCCCGCACGATCAGCTCCTCGAACTGCCGATAGATTGAGTGGCGGACGCGAGGGTCGGTTTCGGCCCGTCCCCGATCGGCCAGGTCGTCGATTTCCGGCGCGGCGATGTATTTGGAGAAGAACCCGGCGTCGGAATGAAAGAGGGTGTGGACGAAGTTGTCGGCGTCCGCGTAATCGGCCGTCCAGCGCCCGATGGAGAGGTCTCCGGTGCCGGCGCGCTGGAGATCGAGGTATTCGGCCATCGTCTTGTTGAGGGGCCGGACCCGGAATCCGACCTCGCGAACCGCCTCCGTCAACTCGCGCAGGAAGGCCGAGAACTCGCCGAAGAAGACCGGATGGATGGCGGCCGTCAGCTCGATCGTCTCGCGGGAGACCGTCGCCTCGACGGAACTGTCCGAAGGAGCCGAGGCGCCGGACCCGGGCCCCGCGCTCGTTCCGGTCGCCGAGTAGCCGAGCAAGCCCGGCGGGATGATGCCGTGGGCCGGAATCGCGAGCCTCCCGATCGTGCGCCGAACGATTCCGGCGATGTCGACCGCACGGACGAGGCTGCGTCGCACTTCCCGGTCTTGCAGGGGACCATGCTTCATGTTGAAGCCGACAAAGTAGGTCGCCAGGCGAGGACTCTCCCGGTAGGAAGAGGCGAATTGCGGATCATGCCGAAATCTGTCGGCATCGTCCGGAAGCAGGTCGGTCGCGAGCGAGAGCCTTCCGGCGAGGAATTCACTGCGGACCTCCTCGGGAGCCGCGCCGAAGTGGAAGACGAGACCGTCGGCTTTCGGATAACCCTCGCGCCAGTAGTAGGGGCTCCGCTCGAGCTCCAGCCGGCGACCCGTGTCGAAGCTGACGACCCGGAAGGGGCCGGTCCCGATCGCGCCCTCCCGCATCCCCGAGCCGATCGGTCCGGTTCCCTCGGGAATGACGGCGGTTGGCGTATAGGAAATGATCGCGGGAAAGAAGGCAACCGGCGTCTCGAGGTCGACGAAGAACTCCGTCGGCGAGACGATGTGGAAGCCGTCGAGCTCCCGCGCCGTGCCGTCGAGCATGCGACCGGCGCCGCGGATGTGGGACAGCAGCCATCGGTTGACGCTGGCGCTCGCCAGCAGCCGCTCCCAGGAGGAGCGCACGTCGCGGGCCGTCATTCGCCGCCCGTCGTGAAACCGGACTCCCGGGCGCAGGCGGAAGCGATAGCGCCTTCCGTCGTTCTCGGTCAGCACCTCCGAGGCCAGCCACGGGACGATTCGCGTTCCCCCGAGCGCCCGGGTGAGCGTCTCGAAGAGGCACGGGTCAGCCTCGCTCTGCTCCTGTGTCTCGCAGAGGGCCGGATCGATGCTCCGAACGACGCCCGCGACGGGCACGTGGACGACTCCACCGCCCGTCTGGCGGTCGGTTCCGTGCCGATCGGCGGCGGCCTCCGTCTTGCCGAGCTCGGCGTAGTTCACGTAGGGGGCGGCGCTGCGCAGTTGAAGGCCCCGCACGCGGGGCCCCGCGATCCGGTAGTCGACCTCATGGAAGAGCGGCACCAGGATCGCCGCATCGATCAGCAGGTGCTCGAACTTCCGGTACAGGGCCTCGCGGGCCGCCGGCCGGGGCTCCCCGCGGGCCTCCTCCAGCACGCGATCGGTCTCGGGTGAGGAGTAGTAGGCTCGGGCGGCGCCGTTGCCGGAGTGGAAGAGCGTGAACGTGAAATTGTCGGGGTCGTCGTAGTCGGCGATCCAGCGGCCGAGCATCAGATCGATCTTCTCGTTCGCAAACCACGAGTCGAGAAATTCGGGCATCGTCTTGGTCGCGACCTCGACCTCGACGCCGAGGTCCGCCCAGAGACGAAAGAGCGCGTCGATCAGGGCCCGGTACTGATTGAGCAGAATCGGGTGGACCGCCGCGCGCAGGCGCAGAGGCAGCGTCGGTGCGGCGGAACGCACCATGTCCGCGGCCGTGTCGCGCGGCAGGTGGGGCCGCCGGCGTCCCGCGTCGTGCCCGAGAACTCCCGGCGGGACGAGGCCCGTGGCCGGAAGCGCGAAGCGGCCGAGGGTTCCCCAGACCAGGTCCTGCGTCTGGAGGATGCCG
Source organism: uncultured Acidobacteriota bacterium (assembly GCA_963801275.1). GTDB lineage: Bacteria > Acidobacteriota > Thermoanaerobaculia > UBA5066 > Gp7-AA6 > DATBFU01. The sequence goes on from CAWDEF010000001.1 coordinate 2,886,333, forward strand.
GCCAGGGCCGAGCGCAGGGCCGCGTTCGAGCCTGCGGGCGTTGCCTGGTGAAAGAGCACGAAGTACGAGTTCTTCTTCGGCGTCTCGACGAGGCCCGACCGGTAGCGGGGCTCGCGCAGAAGCGTTTCGAGATCCTGCGGGAGGAGGTCGCGCACGACGTCGAGCGAGCCCGCCCGCAGGCCCTCCGCGATGGCGGAGGCGGAAAGCGAGGTGTGAAACTCGATTCGGTCGACCCGTGCCGGCGCCTTCGCGTACCGGGTGTTTCGCTCGAGGATCACGCGATCGGGCGTCTTCGCGGCGATCCGGAACGGGCCCGTGCCGAGCGGATGGTCTTCGCCGCCTGCCGGAGGCGCCGCCACGATGGCCGTGCGCGGATCGGTCAGGAGCGAGGGAAAGATGGGCAGGGGATCCTTGAGCCGAACCACGACCTCGGCTTCGGATGTCGCCGTGATGCCGGCGACACCCGGCGCGGAGCCCCCGACGTATTCCTCGACGCCCCGGATCGCGAGAAAGGCGGCGGGCATCTGGTCGCGGGAAAGCCGGATCGAGCGCTCGAGCGAGGACTTGACGGCGGCTGCGGTCACCGGCGCTCCGTCGGAGAAGAGAGCGCCCGGACGGAGGTGGAGCCGGACGGCGAGCCCGTCCTCTTCGAGCTGCCACCGCTCCGCGAGTCCCGGCGCCGAGTTGCCCTGAGAATCGATCGTGACGAGGCATTCGAAGACGTTGGCCAGCGCCTCCTGCTCCTCGTTGGTCTGATAGAGGCCGGGCTCGGTCGCCGCGATCGGGTTGGCGACGGCGACGACGAGCGTGCCGCCCGCGGGGATTTCTTCCTCGCGAGGCCGCTCCTTGGGTGCGAGCTTCTCGATTTCCTCCTGGTACGTCGCGGCCTTCGCGTACTCCCCGCGCAGATTGGCCAGGGTCGTGGCGATCGAAAGGAACTTCGCCAGAGGACCGGCGTGCCCGCTCGCGCGCGCCGCGTCGATCCCGCGCTCGGTCCACTTGCGGGCTTCGTCGATCCGGCGCGACTGCCAGCCGGTTTCGACGATGAGCAGGACGGCGTCGAGCGACCGGCCGGCCTGCTTTTCCGCCTCGAACACCCGGATGGCGGTCTCCGCCTCCCGCACCGCGGCATCGATGCTGCCCGCCATGCGGTGGCCATGGGCGAGCAGCATCCGGGCCTCGCCCTCGAGCAGCCGGTCGGACGACTCCTCGGCGTCCTCCAGGTAGTCGAGCGCGACTTTTGCCACACGGACGGCTTCCTCGGGGCTGAAGGCGTCGAGCGACTTCTGCGCGAGCTTCAGGCCGTACTCGACGGTCTTTTCGGGAACGTCGGCCTGCGAGTAGTGGTGAACGAGCTCCGGGTACACGCGCTCGAGCCTTCCGCTGTTGCGCTTCTCGACCAGCTCCGCGTACCTTCGATGGAGGGAGCGCCGCTTTCGCCGCGAGAGGGCCGCGTAGAGGACGTCGCGCACGATCCCGCTCGAGAAGGTCAGCCGGTCGCCCCGCGACTCGCGTTCTTCCTCGAGCATTCCCTCGCGCACGAGGCGGTCGATGTCGTCGTCTAAGTCCTTCGCGTCCTCGGCCAGAATCTCGAGGTCCTTCGAATCGAAGGATTTTCCGAGCACGGAAGCGACGGACAGCAGATCGCGCAGCTCCTGCGGAAGCCGTTCGATCCGCTTTTCGACGGCCTGCTGGATCGTGGCCGGCAACGCGTCCGCGGAGATCCCGGCCTCCTTCGAGAAGCTCCAGGCGCCCGTGTCGTCCTTCGCGATGCCGCCCGATTCGACGAGCGAGCGGACGAGCTCCTTCGTGAAGAAGGGGTTGCCTTCCGTCGCCTCGCGCAGCCGCCCCGCGAGCTCGTCGGAGACCTTCGGGGCTCCGACCAGCGACTCGACGAGCGTCCGGTGCTCCGAGGGGGAGAAGGGCCCGAGGGGAATCGAGACGAACCGCCGGTCGTCCGCGAAGGACTCGAGCATCCGGACGAGCGGATGCCGCCGGTCGGTCTCGGTCTGGCGGTAGCTGCCCACGATCAGCGTCGGCGTCGGGCGCATCCGGCGGACGGTGTATTGCAGCGCCTCAATGGAGACCTCGGCACCGTGGAGATTGTCGAGGATCAGCACCAGAGGCTTGCCTCCGGCGATCCGCGTCAGGGTTTTGGCGATCAGCTCAAAGATCTGGAGACGGTCTTCGGCCTTCTTCTCCTCGGCGGGCGCCGCGATGCGGGAGTCTCCGCTGACCGCGGACCGCAGCTCGCCGATCTCCGAGAGCTGAGGGAAGAGGGCAATCAGGTCTGCCGCGAGATCGGAGAAGTCGGGCCTCTCGGCGGAAGACCCGCCCGGATCCCGGCCCTGGAAGTAATCCTCGATCAACTCGCAGAAGCCCTGGTAGGAGAACGAGCGGTCCTGCTCGACGAAGCGCCCATACAGGACGCGAATCTTGCGCGCGAGGGCGAGGCTCTTGAGCTCCTCGAGGAGCCGGGTCTTGCCGATCCCCGGCTCGCCCGCCACGACGGCGAACTGGCCCTCGCCGGCGACCGCGGCGTTCAAGCGGCGCTGCAGCTCGGCGAACTCCTTCTCGCGCCCGACGAAGGCGGAGGCGGCGGGGCGCGCGATCACGCGGCTGCCCGAAAGGACGACCGACATGCGGAATTCCTCGGATGCGAGGCTCGCCCTGTGGCGGCGCAGCGCCTCCGCGACCTGTCCGGCCTTCTGCGGGCGTTTGCCCGGGTCCTTCTCGAGGCAGCGGAGAATGATGTCCTGGAGTTCCTCGCGGATCTCCGCACCGAGAGCGCGCGGCGGCTGCGGGATCTCGTGGACGACGCGGTAGAGAATCGACTGGACCTCGCCCGTGAAGGGCGGCTCGCCGACGAGGCACTCGTAGAGAACGACCCCCAGCGAATAGATGTCCGACCGGCCGTCGAAGGCGCGCGCGGCGACTTGTTCCGGGGAGAGGTAGGCGACGGTGCCGACGAGAGTCCCGGTCTTCGTCAGACGTGACTCGGTCGTGGCGTGCGCGAGGCCGAAGTCCATGACGCGGACGCGGGCTCCAGACCCTTCTTCGCGCGTCACCATGATGTTGGCAGGCTTGATGTCTCGGTGGACGACGCCGCGGGCGTGGCTGTACTCGAGTGCCTCGGCGACCTGCATGCCGATGTCCACGACCTCGCCCAGGCGCAGCGACTGGTCCCGGATCAGGCGAAGCAGAGTCGTCCCGCTGACCAGGGGCATGACGAAGAAGAGAGATCCCTCGTGCCGTCCGAGGTCGTGGATCGGAACGATGGCCGGGTGGTCCATCTGCGCCACGATCTGCGCCTCCCGCTGGAAGCGCCCCTCGAGCTCCGCCGTCAGGTCGGTAGAGGAAATGAGCTTGACGGCGACCTCGCGGGAGAGGATCGGATCACGGGCCCGGTACACGACGCCCATGCCGCCGCGCCCGAGCTCTCCGAGGATCTCGTAGCGGCTGGCGAGCCGGGTGCCGATCACTTGCTAGCGCCGAATCCAGAGGTCTTCGTAGGGAATGACCGAGTTGGACTGGCCGATCGAGGTCAGGCCTTCGACCTCGGGGCGCGCGAAGCAATAGACCTGGTCGTGGAAGAGCGGAAGCATCAGGGCCTCACGGGCGATCCGCTCCTCGGCCTGGCGGTAAATGGAATGCCGCACGCGCGGATCGGTCTCGACACGCCCCTGCTCCGCCAGAGAATCCATCTCGGGCGTGCCCAGGGAGTTGCGGAAGGCGCCGGAGGAGGAATGCAGGCAACCGTAGAGGAACGTGTCCGAGTCGGGATAGTCGGCCGTCCAGCGTCCGACGTCGATGTCCGTGTCGCCGGCGTCGGAGAGCTTCAGGTATTCGGCCATCGTCTTGTTGACGGCGCAAATGCGGTACCCGATCTCCCCAAACGAGGCGGCGAGCTCACGGAAGAAGCTCGAAAACTCGCCGAAGAAGATCGGGTGGACCGCGGCCGTCAGCTCGACAGGCTCGCGGGAGAGCGTCGCCTCGACGGAGCTGTCTGAACCGGCGGGCGCGCCAGGGGCCCGGCTGCCGGAGCTCGAGCCGGCCGCGGAATACCCGAGAAGACCGGGGGGGATGAGTCCGTGCGCCGGGATCGCGAGACGCCCGAGCGTGCGACGGACGAGCCCTCCGACGTCGACCGCGCGGCAGAGCCGGCGGCGAAGGTCGACATCCTGCAGCGGTCCCCGGTTGCGGTTGAACACGACGAAGTAGGTCGTCAGGCGCGGGCTCTCACGGTAGCCCGAGGCGAACCGCGCGTCGTGCCGGAACGCTTCCGCATCGGCGGGCACGAGATCGCGCGCGAGCGACAGCCTGCCGGCCAGGAATTCGCTCCGGATTTCCTCCGGCGCGATCCCGAAGTGGAAGACCACGCCTTCGGATCGCGGCCGCCCGGCGCGCCAGTAGTGGGGATTGCGCTCGAGCTCCAGGCGGCGGCCGGGCTCGAAGCTGACGATGCGAAACGGTCCGGTTCCCACGGCGCCCTCGCGCGCGCTGCCTCCGATCGCACCGGTGCCCTCCGGGACGATTGCCGCGCCGGCGTAGGAAATCATCGCGGGGAAGAAGGGCACGGGCTTCTCGAGATCGACGTAAAACTCCGTCGGCGAGACGATGTGGAAGCCCGCCAGATCCGTGGCTTGGCCCTCCAGAAGGCGGTTGGCGCCCTTGATTTCCGACAGCAGCCAGCGGCTCTCGCTCTCCCGGTTCAGGAGGTGCCGCTCCCAGGAGTGCCGCACGTCGCGGGCAGTCAGGCGCCGGCCGTTGTGGAAGCGAATGCCCGGGTGAAGGCGAAACCGGAAGCGGGCCCCGTTGTTTTCCAGAAGGATCTCGGAGGCGAGCCAGGGAACGACGCGCGTTCCCTCGACGGCCCAGGTCAGCGTCTCGAAGACGCTCGGCAGGACGTCGGCCTGCTCCACGGTGACCGTGAGCGAGGGGTCCAGGCTCCGCACGACTCCCTGAATCGGAACGTGCAGGACCCCTCCGCCGAGCTGTCGCTCGGGCGCGGCGGAGGCGGAGGGCGCCGAGGACTTCCCGAGGTCGTTGTAGTTGACGTATGGAGCCGTGCTGTGGAGCTGGATGCCCCGCACCGCGGGGTTGGCGACGCGGTAATCGACGTCGTGGAAGAGGGGCACGAGGATCGCGGTATCGAGCAGACTGTGCTCGAGCTTTCGGTAGAGGCTCTCGCGCACGGCGGGGCGTGACTCGGCGCGGGCCTCTTCCATCATCAGGTCGGTCTCGGGCGAGGAGAAATAGCTGCGCAGCCTGCCGGTCTCCGAATTGAAGAGATTGTGGGTGAAATTGTCCGGGTCGTCGTAGTCGGCGATCCAGCGGCCGATCAGCAGATCGATCTCGGCATTCGCGTGCCAGGCCTCGAGAAACTCCGGCATCGTCCGGGTCGCAATCTCCACTTCGACGCCGATCTCCGACCACAAGCGGAAGAGGGCTCGCGTCAGCTCGGAGTACTGGTTCTGCAGGATCGGATGGACGGACGCGCGCAGCCGCAGGGGAAGCGCGAGCCCGGCCGACCGGACGATTTCCACGGCCTTCTCGCGAGGCAGGTGGGGCTGGCGGCGCCCCGGGTCGTGCCCGAGGATGCCGGGCGGGATGACGCCCGTGGCCGGCAGGGCGAAACGCCCGAGCGCTCCCCACACGAAGTCCTGGGTGCGCGCCACGGCCGCAAGGGCCGACCGGAGCTCCGCGTTCGAGACCGCCGGGCGCGCGACGTGGAAAACGGCGAAGTAGGTGTTCTTCTTCGGAGTCTCGACGAGCCCCCCGCGAAAGCGTGACTCCCGCAGGATCGCCTCGAGGTCCTGGGGGAGCAGGTCGCGCGCGACGTCGAGCTCTCCGGAGCGCAGGCCGTCGGCGATCGCCGAGGGCGAGAGGGACGCACGGAACTCGATCTTGTCCAGCCGCGGTCCCTGCGCCTTCCAGTGCCGGGGATTTCTTTCCAGCACGGCGCGGTCGGGCATGTGCAGCATCATCTGGAAGGGCCCGGTGCCGACGGGCCTCGCCTCCGGCCCGCTGCCGGCCGCCGCGATGGCGGTCCGGCCGTCGGTCAAGAGGGAGGGGAGGATCGGAAGCGAGTGATCCAGGCGGATGCGGACTTCTTCCGCCGAGACCGCCTGGATGCCGGCCACGTCGCCGGCCTTCCCCTCCAGGTAGTCGCGGATTCCCTGGATCGCGGTGAAGGCCGCAGGCATCACATCTCGCGAGAGACGAATCGATCGCTCGAGCGCCGCCTTCGCCGCCTGGGCCGTCAGCGGCGCGCCGTCGGAAAAGAGGACGCCTCGCCGCAGTTGCAGGCTCAGCGTCGAGCCGCCGTCCTCCGGGGCCCAGCGCTCGCACAGATTGGGCGCGAGATTGCCCTGAGGGTCGGTCGCGACGAGGGTCTCGAAGACGTTCGCCAGCACCTCGTGCTCCTCCGTCGTCTCGTAGACGGAAGGCTCGGTCGCCGAAATGGGATTGGGGAGGGCGACCACCAGGGTGCCGCCGCGCGGGATCTCCTCCTCCGCTTTCTTTTCGCCGGAAGAGAGTCCCTCGATCTCGGCCTGGTAGGCCGCCGCTTTCGCATACTCGCCGCGGAGATTGGCGACGGTGGCGCCCAGGGAAAGAAGCTTCGTCAGGTGACCCGGCTCGCCGGCTCCGCGCGCGGTCTCGATGCCGCGCTCGACCCACCGGCGGGCGTCGTCGATACGGCGCGCCTGCCAGGCCGCTTCTGCGGCGAAGAGAATGGCGCCGACCACCCGGTCGGGCCGCTTCTGCTCTTCGAGCGAGCGCACGGCGGCTTCGGCCTCCCGCAGGGCTCCCTCGACGTTGCCGGCCATCCGCTGGCCCTGGGCCAGGAGCAGGCGGGCTTCGCCCTCGAGCGCCGGGTCGCCGGACCACTCCTCGTCCTCCAGGAAGTCGAGCGTGATCTTCGCGACGCGAATTGCATCTTCCGGACTGAACGTATCGAGCGACTTCTGAGCGAGTTTGAGACCATACTCGACGGTCTTCTCGGGAACGTCGCCCTGCCAGAAGTGATGGACGAGCTCCGGATAGACGCGCTCGAGGCGGCCGGCCGAGCGGGTCTCGACGAGCTCCGCGTACTTCCGGTGGAGAGACCGGCGCCGACGGCGCGAGAGGGCGCCGTACAGGACGTCCCGGACGATTCCGCTCGAGAAGGTCAGCCGGTCGCCGCGGGACTCACGCTCTTCCTCGAGGATCCCCTCTCGGATCAAACGGTCGATCGAGTCGTCGATGTTCTTGCCGCCCTCGGCGAGGGTCTCGAGATCCCTCGAGTCGAAAGTCTTGCCGAGCACCGACGCGATCGATAAGAGTTCCCGGAGCTCTTCGGGAAGCCGCTCGATGCGCTTCTCGACGGCCTGCTGGATCGTCGCGGGAAGAGCGTCGGCGGAGATCTCCGCCTCCTTGGAGAAGCTCCAGGCTCCGGTGTCGTCCCGGGTGATCCCGCCCGACTCGACGAGCGAACGGATCAGCTCCTTGGTGAAGAACGGGTTTCCCTCGGTTGCGTCCCGGAGGCGCTGCGCGAGCTCATCGGAGACCTTCGGCGCTCCGACGAGCGACTCGACGAGCGAGCGGTGCTCGGAAGGAGAGAAGGACGGCAGCGTGAGCGAGGCGAACCGGGGATCGTCCACGAAGGAGTCGAGCATCCGGATCAGCGGGTGCCGCTTGTCGGTCTCCGTCTGCCGGTAGCTGCCGACGATCAGAGTGGGCGTGGGGCCGAGCCGACGCACGATGTACTGCAGCGCCTCGATGGAGACCTCCGCGCCGTGGAGGTTCTCCAGGATCAGCACCAGGGGCTTGCCGCCGGAGATCCGCGTGAGCATGCGTGCCAGCAGCTCGAAGATCTGGATCCGATCCTCGGCCTTTTTTTCCCCGGTCGGGGCCGCGATCCTCGAGTCGCCGCTGACCGCGGCGCGCAGGTCGGCGATTTCCGAAAGCTGCGGGAAGAGCGCGATCAGGTCCGCCGCGAGGTCCGAGAAGTCGGGGCGCTCGGCCGAGGAGCTGGACGCGTCGCGCGAGCGGAAATAGTCCTGGATCAGCTCGCAGAAGCCCTGATAGGAGAAGGAGCGGTCCTGCTCGATGAACCGGCCGTACAGAACCCGGATCTTGCGCGCCGAGGCCAGGTTCTTCAGCTCCTCGAGAAGCCGCGTCTTGCCGATGCCCGGCTCGCCCGCCACGACCGCGAACTGGCAGTCGCCCGAGATCGCGGCGTTCAAGCGCCGCTGCAGCTCGGCGAACTCCTTCTCGCGGCCGATGAAGGCGGTCGCGGCCGGCCTCTGGATGACGCGGCTGGCGGAGAGGACGACCGACATCCGGAACTCGTCGGAGGCGAGGCTCGACTTGTGGCGTCGGAGGGCCTCGGCGACCTGGCCCGCCTTCTGGGGGCGTTTGGCCGGGTCCTTCTCGAGACAGCGCAGGATGATGTCCTGAAGTTCCTCGCGGATCTCGGCGCCCATCGCGCGTGGCGGCTGCGGGATCTCGTGGACGATGCGGTAGAGGATCGACTGGACCTCCCCGATGAAGGGTGGCTCACCGACCAGGCACTCGTAGAGGACGACGCCGAGCGAATAGATGTCCGAGCGTCCGTCGAAGGCGCGCGAAGCGACCTGCTCGGGCGAGAGATACGCCATGGTCCCCACGAGCGTGCCGGTCTTGGTCAGGCGCGACTCGGTGGTCGTGTGGGCGAGGCCGAAGTCCATCACCCGGACCCGCCCCGTCGACCCGCTCTCCTCGCGGGTCACCATGATGTTGGCGGGCTTGATGTCGCGGTGAACGACGCCCCGCGCGTGGCTGTACTCGAGGGCCTCCGCGACCTGGATGCCGATGTCCACGACCTCGCCCAGGCGCAGGGACTGATCCCGGATCAGGCGGAGCAGGGTCGTTCCGCTGACCAGGGGCATGACGAAGAAGAGGGACCCATCGTGCCGGCCGAGGTCGTAGATCGGAACGATGGCCGGGTGGTCCATCTGCGCGACGATCTGGGCCTCGCGCTGGAAACGCTCTCCGATCTCCGGCGCCAGGTCCGCCGAAGAGATCAGCTTGACCGCGACCTCGCGAGAGAGCAGCGGGTCGCGGGCGCGGTAGACGACACCCATGCCCCCGCGGCCAAGCTCGCCGATGATCTCGTATCGGTTGGAAAGCCTCGTGTTGATCAATGGATGATCTGCCGCTCGGAATATATGACAGCCGATCGCGCGCGCGTTACCATCTCGGCGTGGCCGCGGGCTTGGGGGCGCGCATCCGCCGGTACTACATTGCCGGCATCGTCGTCCTCGCGCCGACTGCCCTGACCCTGTGGGTCGTCTGGAGCCTGTTCAACTTCTTCGACGACATTCTGGGCAAGGAGCTTCGCGCGCGCGGCGTCTCGGTCTTCGGCCTCGGGTTTGTTCTGTTGAACCTGCTGCTCCTGCTGCTCGGCTGGCTCGCCGCCGGGCTCGTGGGCCGGCGCCTCTTCGGCTTCTGGGACGCGCTTCTTCAGCGCATTCCGCTCATCAACAAGATCTACGCGACGCTGCGACAAATTGCGGAACTGCTGCTCGGCCCGTCCCGGTCGGGCACCTTCGGCAAGGTGGCGATCGTGGAATTCCCGTCGCCGGGCTCGTGGGGAATCGGTTTCGTGACGTCCAGCGCATCCGGCGAGGCCGGGCAGAAGACCGGCCGAAAGCTCTGCAGCGTGTTCATTCCGAGCGCCGTCAACCCGACGACGGGGTTCCTGCTGGCGGTGCCCGAAGAGCGAATTACGTATCTGGAGATGACGCCCGAGCAGGCGATGAAGATGATCGTGTCCGCGGGGGCATTGGTACCGGAGCCGGGGAAGAGTTAGTTCTCAGTTTCCAAGATCCTTGTCACAGTTGAGGCGGGGCAGACTCCCAACTCCCCTCTCCCCCCGACGGGGGAGAGGGTGAGGGTGAGGGGGGCGGCGCCTCGAACCTGGATCGCACGAATGTGCGGAGAGGACCTGTTCGCCGATCGAGAAGCTGAAACTCGTCCTGCTCTAGGCCTTGATCTCCTCCGCCCCGAAATACGGCCGCAGCGCCACCGGGATCTCGATGGATCCGTCGGGTCGCTGAAAGTTCTCGAGGATCGCGACGAGCGTGCGCCCGATGGCGAGGCCGGATCCGTTCAGAGTGTGGACGAACTCGGGCTTGTCTCCTTCGGCCCGGCGGAATCGGATGGAGGCGCGCCGCGCCTGGAAGTCGCGGAAGTTCGAGCAGGAGGAGATCTCCCTGTAGGCGTTCTGGCCCGGAAGCCAGACCTCGAGATCGTAGGTCTTCGCCGCTGCGAACCCGAGGTCGCCGGTGCAGAGGGTGACGACGCGGTAGGGCAGCCCGAGCCGCCGGAGGACTTCTTCCGCGTGCCCGGTCAGCCGCTCGAGCTCTGCCTCGGAATCCTCGGGGCGCGTCAGCGTCACGATCTCGACCTTCTCGAACTGGTGCTGGCGGATCATGCCGCGCGTATCGCGCCCCGCCGCGCCCGCCTCGGCGCGGAAACAGGGCGTGCAGGCCGTGTACCGAATCGGCAGCTCGGCGGCCGGCAGGATCTCTTCGCGGTGGAGGTTGGTCAGCGGGATCTCGGCCGTCGAGATCAGGTAGTAATCCTCGCGCGTCCGGAAGAGATCGGCCTCGAATTTGGGCAGCTGCGCCGTCCCGAAGAGGCAGGCGGCGCTGGTGAGGACCGGAGGATCGATCTCCTGATAGCCGTGCTCGCGCGTGTGCAGGTCCAGCATCAAGGCCCCGAGCGCCCGAGAGAGCCTTGCGCCGGAGCCCTTCAGAACGGTGAAGCGCGCGCCCGCGAGTTTCGCGCCGCGCTCGAAGTCGAGGATTCCGAGCGCCGGGCCCAGATCCCAGTGGGCCTGCGGCTCGAAATCGAAACGGCGCGGCTCGCCCACTGTTCGCTCGACGCGGTTGCCCGTCTCGTCCTCGCCGCGGGGAACGCTCTCGTCGGGAACGTTGGGAATGCTGCCTTCCACTTCCGCCAGGAGCGCCTCGTCCTGCTCGGCCTGCTCCTCGAGCCCGCGAATCTCTTCCTTGAGCGCCTTCATCTCGGAGAGGGCCTCGGGAGACGGCCTTCCCTTACCCGCCGTCAATGCATTGCGCCGCCGCCGCCTCTCCTCCAGGCGCGTGACCGCGTCCCGGCGCCTCCGGTCCACCTCGAGGAAGCGCTCGAGCCCCGACCCGCGGAAACGCTCCGGATAATCGGCGAGCAGGCGCTCCGCGTTCTCTCGCAGAAACTCGCGTGATAGCATGAGCGAACGCAATTTATACCGCGCCGGCGACACGGCGCGCACGTTCACGATTGAATCGTTCCCTTCCGCCGCCCGACGTCGACGCCGTGATCGTCAATCGCGACGGCGGCGACTCGCTCTTCGCGGCGATCCGGTCGCTCGAGGCGCAGGAAGGCGTGGGCCTGTCGGTCCTTCTCGTCGACAACGGGTCGCGGCCGGAAGAGCGGGAGCGCCTGGCGCGCGAGGCCCGGGCCGTCCGGGTGGTGCCCTTCTCCAGGAACCTCGGTTTCGCGGGAGCCGCCAACGAAGGGATCGCGCGCACCCGGTCCCCGTTCGTGCTGCTGCTCAACAACGACGCGACCGTCGCCCCGGACTACGCCGCCCGGCTGGCGGCAAGGCTGACGCTCGACGAGCGCCTGGCCGGGGTCCAGGGGATCGTGCTCACCGCCGACGGGATCCGCGTCGACGGCGCGGGAATCGAATGGACCGAACGGGGGGAGGCGGTCCCCGTGCTCTCCGGCGCTTCTCCCGCCGCTGCGCCCGGGCAACCCTTCGAGGTTCCAGGCATCTCCGCAACGGCGGCGCTCTATCGCCGGGAGGCGCTCGCGTCCGTCGCTCCGCAGGGGCAGGTCTTCGACGACTCCTTCTTCGCGTACTACGAGGATGCGGACCTTTCGCTGCGCCTGGCCCGCGCAGGCTGGCGCTTCGCCTGCGATCCCGGTGTCCTCGCCCGGCACGAGGGCTCCCGGACGGGGAGCCGCACGCCGTTTCGCCGCGCGCTTTGGACGGCGCGCAATCGGTGGCGAACGCTCTTTCGCAACATCGAGCCGCGGCGTATCCGGTCGAGCCTCGGCCGCCTCCTGCGGGCGGACCTGGCGCACGCGCGGCAGCTCGGCTGGCGAGGGGCTCTCCTGCCGCTTCTCGTCTGGCCGGGGCTTCCGGCGGAAGCGATGCGCTTCCGCTCCGAGCCGGGGCGTCTGGCGGACTGGCCGTCCTCCTCCGCCGGCGGTCGCCGGCCGTGAGCGTGCGGCGCCTCGCCGCGAACTTTTGAGCGAGCCGGCCGGTTCCGAGATCGCCGTCGTCGTCGTCTCGTGGAACGACGCGGAGGAGCTTTACGAGGCCGTCGCTTCGTTCGCAGCCGCGCGCCCGCCGTCGGGAGCAGGGCCTCGAGTTTCGCTCGTCGTCGTCGTCAACGGGCCGGCGGACGTTCGCCGCGAGGAGGTTCTCGCGCGGTGGGCCGGCGCCACGGTCGTCTTCAACGCCGAGAATCGAGGCTTCGGGCCCGCGGCCAATCAGGGCGCGGGGCTCGCCCGCGCACCGGTGCTTCTCTTTCTCAATCCGGACGCCCGTGCCGAGGCGGGCGCATTCGCCGAGCTTGCGACCGCATTCCAGTCGCATCCCGAGGCGGTTGCGGTGGCGCCGCGGCTTCTGGACGCCGGCGGCGCCGGCGCGCCCGCGTCGCGGCGGCTCGCTCCGCCCGGCCAGGAGGATCAGTTTACCTTCCAGCTGCGGCGCCTGCCGACTCTCGGATCGGACACGCGCGAGCTTCTCCTCTGGGATCACCTGCGTCCGAACAACGCGGCCCGGCGCCGGTTTCGATATGCGGAGGACGACCGCGAGAAATCCTTCGATGTGGGCCAGGCCGCCGGCGCGGCGCTCGCGGTGCGCACGGACGCCTTCCGAAAGCTCGGGGGCTTCGCGGAGGAATTCGTGCCCGCATGGTTCGAGGACGTCGACCTCTGCGCGCGGCTGGCCGGCCTGGGAACGATTCGCTACTGGCCCGAGGCGCGATTCCGGCATCTTGGCGGCGTCTCATCGCGCCATCTCGGCTACGCGCGGTTTCTTCCCATCTACTACCGCAACGCCTTGCGTTATCGTGCCCGGCACTACGGCACCGCGGCGCGGGCGGCCTACCGGGTGCTGCTCGCGGCCGGCATGGTGCTGCGGCTCGTGGTCCTCCCGATTCGAAGAGACGAACCGCGCCCCAAAGTCGAGTCCGCCCGGGCCTACCGGGCCGTCCTGCGCCTCGCCCTGGGCATGTCGGCAGGATCGAGCCCCGATGGTTGACGTCTCCGTCGTTCTGGTCAGCCACGACTCGGCGGCGGACCTGCCGATGTCGCTCGAGAGTGCGGTGGCGCAGCGCGGCCTCGCGGTCGAAACGATCATGGTCGACACGGCATCGCGGGACGGCTCGGCGGAGCTCGCTCGGCGGATCGCGCCCGCCGCCCGGGTCATCGCCCTCCTCGAGAACGTGGGCTTTTCGGCGGCGATGAACGACGGCATCGAGGCCTCCTCCGGTCGGTACGTCCTCTCGCTCAATCCGGACTGCCGCCTGGAGCCGGACTTCGCCGCCGTTCTCGCTGCCCGGCTCGACGCGAGGCCGGACGTCGGCTCGGCTTCGGGGCGGATCCTGCGCGCGAAGGGCCGGGCGCTGCTCCCGACGGAACGGCTCGACTCGACGGGGATCGTTTTCCGGCCCTCGGGCCGGCACTTCGACCGGGGCTCGGAAGAGGACGCGGCCGGGCGGTACCTTCTGGAAGAAGAGGTCGCGGGAACGACCGGAGCCGCGGGTTTCTACCGGCGCGCGGCGCTCGAGAGCGCGAAGATCTCGACGGGATACTTCGACAGCGACTTCTTCCTGTACCGCGAGGACGCCGATCTCGCCTGGCGGCTGCTGAATCTGGGATGGAAGTGTCTCTACGTGCCGGGCGCTGTCGCTTATCACCGCCGGGTCAACCTTCCCTCGCGCCGGCGAGGAATGACCGCGCTCGCCAACTACCATTCGGTCAAGAACCGGTTTCTGCTGCGGATCAACAATCAATCGCCGGGACAGATGCTGGTCACCCTCGCTCCCACGCTGGCCCGCGATCTCGTCGTGCTCGCGGCCTGCCTGACCGTGGAGCGCTCCTCTCTGCCCGCTTTCGGATGGCTGTGGAGGAACCGCAAGCGACTGTGGGCCAAGCGCCGGGAGATCCAGGAAAGGATCCGTCTCCGACGCACGCCGTCTGCTGGCAGCTGATAGCTTCCCCCCATGCGGCTCGCCATCCTCGGCACCCGCGGCATCCCGGCCCGGTACGGGGGTTTCGAGACTCTCGCGGAGGAGGTTTCGGCCCGCCTCTCGGCGCGTGGCCACGAGGTCACGGTCTACACGCGCCCCCGTTACGCCGAGCCGAACCTCGAGAAGCATCGGGGCGCCCGCGTGCGCGTCCTGCCGACGATCTCGACGAAGTACCTCGATACGGTCGTGCACGGCGTCCTTTCCGGCTTCGATGCGGTCTTCGAGCGCTTTGACGCCGTTCTCATCTGCAACGCGATCAACGCGGCTTCGAGTTTCCTGCCCCGCCTCTCCGGCAAAACCCGAGTGGTCTTGAACGTGGACGGTCTGGAGCGCAACCGCCGCAAGTGGAGCATCCTCGGGCGCGCCGCGTACCGCTTCTCGGAGCGCCTCTCGACGATGATTCCCGACGCGGTCGTTTCCGATGCCCTGGTGATCCAGCGCTATTACCGGGAGCGGTACGGATTCGAGAGCGTCTTCATTCCGTACGGCGGAGACCTTCCGCAGCCGGGCGGCCGCGAGGCTCTCGACCGGCTGGGCCTCGAGCCCGAGCGCTATGTTCTCTACGTTTCACGCCTGGAGCCCGAAAACAACGCCGACGCCGTCGTGCGGGCGTACCGGCAGGTGCCCGGACAGGTTCCGCTCGTGATCGTCGGCGACGCGCCCTATGCCGCCGACTACATCGCTCGGGTCAGGAGCGAGGCAGACGCGCGCGTGCTCTTTCCCGGCGCGATCTACGGCGAGGGCTACCGGCAGCTGCTCGCCCACGCGGCCGTCTACGTGCAGGCCACGGAGGTCGGTGGGACGCATCCGGCGCTCGTCGAGGCCATGGGATACGGGCGCCTGGTCTGCTATCACCAGTCCCCGGAAAACGAGGAGGTCGCGGGGCAGGCCGGCCTTCCCTTCGATGCGCACCGCCCCGAAACGCTCGCCAAACTGCTGACCGAGGTCCTGGACGACACGGCTGCCTGGTCCGTATGGAAGGAGCGGGCGCGCAAGCGGGTCGAGGAAAGCTATCGCTGGGACGATGTCGCCGCCCGCTACGAGGCGGTTCTTGAAGGAAGCGCGGTCCTCTCATAGACTGCGCTCGGTTTAGCGGCCGCGGGGGCCGTGGCCGGAAGACCAGATGCTGAAGCAGAAGGCGCGGGCGATCGCCCTGGGCGTGCTGGCCGGAGATCTGGCCCTGACGGCAGTTTCCCTTCCTCTCGCGTATGTGCTCCGCCAGATTGTGCTTCCCTGGCTCCTTCCGCGCTTCTTTCCCCAGCCGCTCCAGCCGTTCGAGCAGTACTTTTTCCTGCTGACCCTGATCCTTCCGATCTGGGGATTGCTGCTCTTTGCGGCCGGCTTCTATCGAAGCCACCGCACGCTTCCGATGGGCGAGGAGATCTGGGCGGCGGCGCGCGTCGCCTTCGGAGGAACGGCTCTGCTCGCGTTGATCGTGTACGGCCTGCGCCTCGAGTTCGTGAGCCGCTGGTTCCTCGTCGTCTTCGGGTCCGTCAACTTCGGGTTCCTCGCCAGCGAGAAGGTGGCGCTGCGCCTGACGTCGCGCTGGGTGAGGGCGCGCGGCTACAACTTTCGCACGGTGCTGATCGTGGGCACCGGCAGCAAGGCGAGCTCCATGGCCGCGTTCTTCGAAGGCCATCCTTACTGGGGATTTCGCGTGCTCGGGTATCTCGACGACAACAACGGAGGCGAGATCCGTCGCGCGAACCGCTGGCCCTGCCTGGGCAAAATCGCGGACCTGGAGGCGGTGCTCGCGCGCGACGTCGTCGATGAGCTGATCTTCGTCATCGAGAAGGGCAAGCTCGGCGACTACGAGCAGGCGCTGCTCGTCGCGGAGCGACACGGTGTGCGGGCGCACGTTTCGCTCGACATTTTTCCGCACGTGCTGGCGCGGCCGATTCTGGAGGAGCTCGACGGAGTGCCTCTTCTTTCCTTCACGACGACGCCCTCGAACCCGGTGCAACTGCTCGTCAAGCGGGCGATCGATCTGGCGCTCTCGCTTTCTCTCTTCCTGCTGACCCTTCCGGTCCAGATCCTCGCGGCTCTGGCCATCCGGCTCTCCTCGGCCGGTCCGATCTTCTTCCGGCAGACGCGCTGTGGATTGAACGGACGCCACTTCACGCTGCTGAAGTTCCGAACGATGTACACCGGCGCCGAGCGGAGGCTTGCGGAGGTGTCGCACTTGAACGAGATGTCCGGCCCGGTCTTCAAGTCCTCGCTCGACCCGCGCCTGACACCCGTGGGCCGCATCTTGCGACGCCTCTCGATCGATGAGCTTCCTCAGCTCGTAAACGTGATCGTCGGAGACATGAGCCTGGTGGGCCCGCGCCCGCCGCTGCCCGAGGAAGTCTCGCGCTACGAGCCGTGGCAGCGGCGCAGACTCTCGATGAGCCCCGGCATGACCTGCCTCTGGCAGATCTCCGGAAGGAACAACCTCGATTTCGACAGGTGGATGGAGCTGGATCTCAAGTACATCGACACCTGGTCGCCGATGCTCGACCTGAAGATCCTGTTGAAGACCGTGCCCGCGGTGCTGTCGGGACGGGGAGCGCGGTGACGGAACTCACCTCGCCTGGCTAACCTGAAAACTCTCTTCCGGAGCCGGGCGGCCCGCCATGGACGGTGCCAGCCGTCGCTTGCCCGGCTCCGCTTCACCTGTTCCCGTCCCGCGGGCCCTCCATCTCGGACTCCTTGAAGAGGTACTTGATGGAGGTCTTCGGAATCAGGAGGTTCGGGCCCCTTTCGCGGTTGACCTTCAGGCAGTTCTTGTCGTACCACTCGATCCAGCCATGGACCTCCTCGCCGTCGTTCAAGACGACGACCATGGGGGTCTTCGCCGCCATCTGCTTGATGTAGTAGTAGCTCTCGGCGTTGGTCTGCTCGGGCGGGACCTGCTTGCGCTGCTGGAACGAGCGGGTGGGGTATCTCTCGGCCAGCTCCGAAAGATTCGGACGGATCAGCTTGCGGTTCCCGGGAGCGTCCTCGCCCGGTCGGAATGCGCCCCCGGGTGAGTTCCTTTCAGCCACGTTTTTCTCTCTTGGCCCCTCAAAAAGGCGGGACGCCTTGGCTACTTAAACGGGGGCTTCTGAGGAAAAATTCTGGGGCTTTTTTGGCTCCGCGGGAGGATTCGTCGAGGGCCGCCCTCCCTCATCCTCGTAGGCGAGGCAGCACATCAGCCGCCCGCACATCCCCGAGATCTTGGAAGGGTTTAGCGAGAGATTCTGGTTCTTGGCCATCTTGATGGTCACCGGGTGGAAGCCCTTCAGGAAGCTCGAGCAGCAGAGGGTCAGCCCGCAGGGCCCGATGCCTCCGCGCATCTTCGTTTCATCGCGCGGGCCGACCTGGCGCATCTCGATGCGAAGGGGGTGCTTCAGGGCGAGATCCGAGACGAGCTTGCGGTAGTCGATGCGGGTCTCGGAAGTGTAATAGATGGTGTACTTACGTCCGTCGAAGCTCTCCTCGACTCGGATGAGCTTCATCGCGAGCCGCTTCTCGGCCGCAAGCGCATGGGTATCTCGAAGCACCTGCTGTTCCCGCTCCCGCTTGGCCCCGTAGCTTGAAAGATCGGTTTCGTTGGCCACCCGGACGAGGCGCCGGGAATCCCGCAGCTGGCATTGCTTGACGATCATCGGGTGGAGGGTCGTGATTTCGGCATACTCGAAGCCCGACTCCCCCTCGACGACGACCCGCTGGCCCTTGCGGACCTCCGCCCCGCTCGTCTCGCAGAAGACGACCCGTCCATCCTCGTTCTCGTTGATCCGGATGCCTACGTAGTGGCCTCCGGGATTGAGAGAGTTCCCGACCGCACAGCCGCCACAGCTCGACATGATGAGCCTGTAAAGTTATCACGGGAAAGGGGCTCTCGCCCCCGGGCCTGGTCAGCCCTCGAGCTGCCGGGCTACGAGGATGAGCAGTCGCGCTAAACCCTGCCCCGTCTCTCCCAGGATCCGGGCTCCGGTGACCTCGTGCGAGCCGGCGGGCAGAAAGATCGGGGGCGGCGCCAGAAGATCCTCCCGAATCGCCCCGACGACGGCCGCCGCCTCCGTCGGAGGAAGGATCAGGACGGCGTCGATTCGGCGGTTTCTCGCAAGCTTCTCGACCGCCTCGTCGGCGTCCCGCGCATGAAGAGCTTCGACCGAGGACGCCGGCTCGAATGATCCGACAGGCGGTTCACCCCCCACGACGAGGATGGAGAGCATCAGCCCTCCACGCGAACGACAGCGGAGCCGCCCGGCCGAGGCTGGTCCTCGCCGGATTTGATGAGCCAGAACACGAAGGTGAAGAGCCCGGCCCGCTGGGGCGCATAGCTGAAGGAAAAATTGCCGTCGCGGCCCACTTGAATGCGGTCGTCGGTCACCGTCCCCTCCACCCGAAGAGAGATGTGCCCTTCGGGGACGTAGGACTCCCGCGCGGTCGGGTATTTGTAGGAAGTATGCGCGTTGGCTTCGGCCTGCGTGAGCGGGGCGGGCGTCGGCTCCCGCGCGATGGTCACGAACGAGAGGCGCAGGGGAGCGCGCGGCGCTCCCGAGATGCGCACGACTGCCGGATTCTCCTCGGTCCGGACTTTCAGTCTCTCGAGGCCGCGAGCCAGGAATTCTTCGGCGATCTGGAAGCGGCCGCCCGTCATCGCCCACCCGACCCCCACGTGGGTCGCTTCGGGATCCAGAATCGCGCGCCGGTGCCCGTCGTTGGGAGGCGTTTCTTCCATCATGCTCTTCTGCGCTCCGAGGGCGAGTTCGAGCGGCGTGTCCGGAAACGAGCTCGCCGTCGTCGACCAGGACGCCGAGTTCTCGGACTGGTATCCGAAGACGCCGGCAAGACCGGTGCGGGCATACGGCGGCAGGCCGTCGCGCAGGTAATGTCCCCGCGTCTTTTCCGCCACCTGCCGGGTGCAGACGATCTCGGCTACCCGCGCGGCCGACGCGTCCCAGGCGACGTGAGGCAGCGACGCTCCGGCGCGCTCGCGGTTGATCTCGCTGAGGACGGCGCGCTGAACCGGATCGGAGGGGTTCGCCGGCGGGGGATAGGACTCCGAGAGGACCTTTCCCGGCGGAGGTTCGACGATCTGGAGCGGCGGTGAAGCCGCCGGAGCGGCTACTGGCGGTGGAGTCTCGCAGGCCGACGCGAGCAGGACCGCCCCGCCAAGCGCCCCGGCAATCCCCATCGCGCGGCGTCGGCCCGGAGTCCTTCGGGAGAATCTGGGCTCCGGTTCTCGCATTCGGCATCCGCCGCCGCCGCGCGGCCGGCGGCCGCTACTCTACCGCGGGGTCGGCTTCCGAAGGCGTTTGAGTTGCATTTGGCGGACGGTTCGGGGATTCTGATCTGCGTCTTGGACCGTTTGAGGAGCGCCGCGGCGTGAGCTTTCAGATCGAAGAAGTGATCGGGCGCGAGATCCTGGACTCGCGCGGGAACCCGACCGTCGAGGTCGAGGTGCTTCTCTCCGGGGGCGCGACCGGGAAGGCTGCGGTGCCGTCGGGCGCCTCGACCGGAGAGCGCGAGGCGCTCGAACTGAGGGACGGCGACAAGACGCGCTATCTCGGAAAAGGCGTGCGCAAGGCCGTCGGCCACGTCAACGGAGAGATCGCCGAAGAGGTCAAGGGCGCCGATGCGCGCGACCAGGCGTTGATCGACCGGATCCTGATCGAGCTCGACGGCACGCCGAACAAGGGCCGCCTCGGCGCCAACGCCATCCTGGGCGTCTCGCTCGCCGTCTGCCGCGCCGCTGCGGAAGCGTCTGGCCTTCCGCTCTACCGGTACCTCGGTGGCGCCGGTGCGAGAGTGCTCCCGGTGCCGATGATGAACGTCATCAACGGCGGCGCGCACGCCGACAACCGGCTCGACCCCCAGGAGTTCATGGTCTGCCCCGTGGGCTTTGGGACGTACGCCGAGGCGCTGCGGGCGGGGGTCGAGGTCTTTCACGCCCTCAAGGCGATCCTGAAGAAGAAGGGGCTTTCGACGGGCGTCGGCGACGAAGGCGGGTTCGCGCCCGACCTCTCGACGTCGCGCGAGGCGCTCGATCTGCTCATGGGCGCCATCGCGGCCGCCGGCTACAAGGCCGGTAAGGACGTGGCGATCGCTCTCGACCCGGCCGCCTCGGAGTTTCACGAAAAAGGCAAGTACGTTCTCAAGGGGGAGAAGAGGACGCTCTCCTCCGATCAGATGGTCTCCTACTGGGCCTCGCTCGCGCGGGACTATCCGATCGTCTCGATCGAGGATGGGATGGGCGAATCCGACCGCGCCGGCTGGATCGCCCTCACGAAGGAGCTTTCGCGAGAAATCCTTCTCGTCGGAGACGACGTCTTCGTGACCAATCCCGAGATTCTCGCCGCCGGGATCGCCGATGGAATCGCCAACGCGCTCCTCGTGAAGCTCAACCAGGTCGGAACGGTGACCGAGACGCTCGAGGCCGTGCGCCTCGCGCAGTCGAACGGCTACAAGACTGTCGTCTCGCACCGCTCGGGGGAGACGACCGACGATTCGATCGCGGACCTCGCGGTCGCCATCAACGCAGGGCTCATCAAGACCGGTTCCGCCTCCCGCGGGGAGCGCCTCGCCAAGTACAACCGGCTCCTCACGATCGAGGAGGACCTGGCGGGCGTGGGAGTCTTCGCCGGGCGTGAGGCCTTCGGCAAATGAGCGAACCTTCGGAGCGAGCCCCCGGTCCGCGCCCCTTCACGGCGTTTCTGATCTCGCTCTGCGTCTCGACGGTGCTCCTCTGCATCCTGTTCTTCT
The DNA here is from genome assembly GCA_963801275.1 of uncultured Acidobacteriota bacterium. GTDB lineage: Bacteria > Acidobacteriota > Thermoanaerobaculia > UBA5066 > Gp7-AA6 > DATBFU01. The sequence goes on from CAWDEF010000001.1 coordinate 2,907,359, forward strand.
CGGACAGGCGCGTCTTCGAGCTCGCCGGCGCGCACGCGCGCATTCGCCAACTCGACGCCGAGATCGCCGCCAAGGAACGGGAGAACCGCGAGCTTGAGTCCCTGGTCGAGGCCGCCCGCCGCCACGAGTTTCCCGCCGAGCGCGTGGCCCGCGAGGAGCTGCAGCTGGTGGGCCCGGCAGACCTCGTAATCCTCTATCCGCCCGGCACTCTGACCGCCAAGCCGACTCCCGCCCGCCCCTCCGCTGCGCCGCCCCGGTAGCCGCCTTCGCCCTCTCCCGGCGGGAGAGGGTAGGGGTGAGGGGACTCTCTCCTTTCCCGCGCGGGAGAGGGCTTCGCTCAGAAGCGCTGCTTGACCTCTCCCGCCGCTTTCGATAACGTGCGCCTCCCTGACGCGGGGTGGAGCAGCCTGGTAGCTCGTTGGGCTCATAACCCAAAGGTCGAAGGTTCAAATCCTTCCCCCGCAACCAAGACACATCGACGCCGGGAGGAAGCTCCCGGCGTCTCTGTTTCTGAGAGACACGACGGGGGGAGTCTGGACTGGCACCGTGTTTGGGCTCCCGCAGCTCGGTGACCGTGACCCTTCGGAGAACATGGGACGAGGCATGATCTATGTCATAGCCGACGGCCGCCCGGGCCCATAGCGTTCAAGACCAGGCTGCTCCAGAAGCTCGAGCACTTTCCGTTCGGGCTCCCGGGCGGCAAGTGATTTTGGGCACAGACACTTATCGCACGACGATCGGCGTCTGACCCCGGGGTATGCCGGTGATGAGCCAGATGCGGTATCGGGTTCGTCTGGCGGACGAAGGCTACTGGCGGGAGCAGATCAAGTGTCAGTACGCGTGCCCCGTGCATACGGACGCGCGGGGTTACGTCCGGGCCATCGCGGCGGGGGACTATGAACAGGCCTATCTGATCGCCCGCGGGCCTAATCCTCTGGCATCGCTCTGCGGCCGGATCTGCGGCGCGCCGTGCGAGGCCGCCTGCCGCCGCGGCGCGATCGATCAACCGATCTCCATTCGCGCCTTGAAGCGCTTCGTCTGCGAGAGATTCGGCAGTGAAGCGCGCCCCGACGCCGGCGGCCAGTTGTTTCCCTACCTCGAGAGCAAGACGAGAACGCGGCAGTGTGACGACGTTGAGGAACTGGGCCACCTGCTCGAGTTCCTCGCGAGTGCCCGGTTCCCCAAGCCCGCAGGGGAGCGCATCGCCATCATCGGGTCCGGGCCGGCGGGGCTCGCCGCCGGTCACGATCTCGCCCTCATGGGATTCCGCCCCGTGATCTTCGAGATGGAGCCGCAACCCGCCGGCATGCTCTACACCGGAGTCCCCGGATATCGGCTGCCCCGAGAGCTCATCCGGGCCGAGGTGGCGGTGATCGAGGCCCTGGGCGTCGAGATCCGCTGCAACACGCAAGTCGGGAAAGACGTTCGCTTTGCCGACCTGCACCGCGACTTTTCGGCGCTGATCATCGCCTGCGGCGCGAAACGCTCGCGAGCGCTGCCCATTCCCAACGCGGACGCAATCGGGGTGATGGGCGGGGTGGATTTCCTGCGTGACGTCTCTCTCGGCAAGGACGTCTCGCTGGGGCAGCGCGTGATCGTGATCGGCGGCGGCAACGTGGCCTACGACGTCGCCCGCACGGTCCTGCGCCAGGAGGAGTACGACGTCTCCCGCACCGCAGCGCGTATGGCCGGAGTGCGGCAGGTGGATCTCGTCTGCCTCGAGTCGCTGGAGGAGATGCCTGCGGATACGGTCGAAATCCTGGAAGGCCAGGAAGAGGGCGTCACCCGCCACAACAGCTGGGGACCGAGGGAGGTGCTGGTCCGGGAGGAGAGCGGGCAGAAATTCGTGCGTGGAGTGAGGTTTGCCCGCTGTACCCGCGTGTACGACGAGAACAAGCGCTTCGCCCCGCAGTTCGACGAGACCGTGACGAAGGAGATCGAAGGAGACACGGTCCTGCTGTCGGTCGGGCAGTCCGCCGATCTCAGCTTCCTCGACGCCGTACGCGACGGCATCGAGATGCGTTCCGCGCAGCAGATCGTCCATGATCCGGCGACGGGGGCGACCTCGGCGCAGGGCATCTTCGTCGCCGGCGACATCGCCTACGGGCCGCGCCTCATGATCCACGCCATCGCCAGCGGCAAGCAGGCGGCCCGTTCCGTCTATCGCTACCTGCGCGGCCGGGACATTTCGCCCGAGGAGGTCCAGTTCCACGTCCCCATCGAGCACTACCGCCGGGAAAGGGACTATGAGCGCCGGTCCCGCCTGCCAATCCCGACCCTCGCCGCCGCCGAGCGGTTGAAGAGGCCGACCGCGCTCGTCGAGATCGGCTACGACGAAGAGCAGGCCCGAGCGGAAGCCGGCCGCTGTCTCGACTGCGGCATCAACACGATCTTCGACGGCGAGCGATGCATTCTGTGCGGAGGCTGCGCGGACGTCTGCCCGACGGTCTGCCTGAAGCTCGTCAGCTACGACCGAATGGAGCCGACGCCGGAGCTCGAAACCGCGGTCCACGACCTCAGGCTCGATCCCGCCGACCTCTCCGCCATCATCAAGGACGAAGAGCGCTGCATTCGCTGCGGGCTGTGCGCGGAGCGCTGCCCGACGACGGCCATCACGATGGAGCAGTTCCGTTTTTCCAAGGAGTGGAAACCATGTCCCGCCTAGATCCGCCCCGCGTCAACCGACGCAGCTTCTTGAGCCTCGCTTCGATGGGAAGCTTCCTCGCGGCCCTGGGCACGGCCGCCGCCGGAATCCTGCGGTTGCCGAGCCCTTCGGTCCTGCCCGGCCCGTTGCGACGGCTCAAGCTGGGGCCGCCGGAGCAGTATTCGCCGGGAAGCGAAACGGCCTTCGCGGAGGAGAACCTCGTCCTGTTCCGGGACGATGACGACTTTTACGCGATCTCCACGACGTGCACGCATCTGGGGTGCGCGGTCGCGCGGTCGTCGAGCGGATTCGCATGTCCCTGCCACGGCTCCCGGTTCGACAACAAAGGCAACGTCCTTGCCGGACCGGCTCCGCGCCCGCTGCCGTGGCTGGAAGTCGGCCGCGCCGCCAACGGCGACCTGGTCGTCAACGCGGAGAGCGAGGTTCCGGAAGGCACGCGCTACCGCGTATAGGAGGCACATCGTGGCCGAGACCGCAGCCAGCGAGTTCGTTCACAACCTGCGGGAGCTTCCGCGGACGGTGAAGGAGGCGTGTTTCCGCCTGGGAAAGACGCCCGAATCGGAGCGCGAGGAATCGCAGGCCACTTTCCAGAACCTGTTCCTGCACATCCACAGCGTGCGGGTTCATCTCCGGACGCTCAAGCCGACACTCACTTTCGGGCTGGGGATCATGGCCGCTGCGAGCTTTCTCATCACGCTGATCACGGGCGTCCTGCTGATGGTGTATTACAAGCCCTCCACCGACCTGGCCTATCAGTCCATCAAGGACATTCACTTCACGGTCGCGACGGGTCGCTTCATCCGCAACATTCATCGCTGGTCGGCGCAGCTGATGGTTCTGGCCGTGCTGTTGCACATGGCGCGGGTGTTCTTCACGTCGAGCTACAAGAAGCCGCGCGAGTTCAACTGGCTGGTGGGTCTGGGGCTGCTCGTCGTCACGCTGGCCTTGAGCTTCACGGGATACCTGCTGCCCTGGGATCAGCTCGCGTACTGGGCAATCACGATCGGCTCGAACATCGCGAATTCTCCCAGGGAGCTGACCGACGCGATCGGGATCACGAAATACTTCGATCCCGGCGGCTTCCAGAAGAGGCTGTTGCTGGGGGCGAACTTCGTCGGACAGGACGCCTTGATCCGGTTCTACGTTCTGCACGTCTTCGCCCTTCCGCTCGCTCTGGTCACCCTGCTCGGCGTGCACTTCTGGCGCATCCGCAAGGATGGCGGCCTGGCGCGGCCCGAGGACCCGATGGGCGGCCGCGCGGAATGGGGCGGCGAGCGGCGATCCGTTTTCGAGCCGCTGGCGACGAAGACCTACGGGCTGATGGCTCTGGTCAAGGGCAAGCGTCCTCCCGTCAACCGCGGGCCCGAGAACACCCTGATGAGCTGGCCGCACCTCTTCTGGGCGGAACTGGCCGTTTTCATGGTGACCGTCGCGGTCACGCTCATTCTCTCCTTCTATTGGGACGCGCCGCTGAAGGAGCTCGCCAATCCCGCCATTCCGGAGAACCCGGCCAAGGCTCCCTGGTACTTCCTCGGAATCCAGGAGCTGGTCTCGTACTCCGCGTTCACGGGGGGCCTGCTCATCCCCGTGATTGTGCTCCTGGGGCTCGCCCTGATTCCCTTCCTCGATCGCCGTCCGGGCGGCGAAGGCATGTGGTTCGGAGTCCCGGGCGAGCGGCGGGTCTTCTGGCAGTCCCTCGTCTTTGCCCTGACCGTGACGGTCGGCATGCTCGCCTTCACGGTCAACTTCGGCTGGTTGCGCAACTGGTTCCCCGACATCCACCAGATGTGGATCATCGTCATCAACCCGGGCTCGCTGCTGGTGCTGCTGTTTGCGGCCTGGTCGCTCCTCATCCTCAAGCACGGGAATTCGGTGCGGCTGGCGGCGGTCTCCCTCTTCACGTGTTTTCTCGTCGGCTTCACGATCGTGACCTACTTCGCCGTCGTCCATCGGGGACCCAACTGGCATTTCTACTGGTGGCCCTCCCAATGGCCGGTGCATTAGAGGGGAGACCGCGATGAAGGAATCCTCCCGCTTTTATCGCTGGCTCCTGCTCGTGGCGAGCCTCGTGACCATCGCGTACCTGGTGGGCGCCGCCGTCCGCGAGAACTACCTGGCGCAGTGGAAGGCGGTGCAGCGCCAGTATCGCGAGATCCTTCGCGAGAAGGCCACCGACGACCGCGGCCGCGAGCTGCTGGCCAAGTTCCGGATCGAGATGAAGCAGGCCAGCATTCCCGCGCTGGGCGCGGTGGATCGCTGCGTCAGCTGCCACAACGGCATCGACGATCCGCGCATGACCGATGTCCCGAATCCGCACCGGGTGCACCCCGCCAACATTCTCGACAAGCATCCGGTCGACCGCTTCGGTTGCACGATCTGCCACCACGGGCAGGGTGCGGCGATGACGTTCCGGGAAGCCAAGGCGGACGACGCGTACTGGGACTTTCCGCTGCTGCCGCCGGAAATGACGGAGGCCACCTGCGTGACCTGCCACGACGCGCGCAAGCTGCCGCCCGAGCAGATCCCGTTGCTGACGGCCGGCCGGAAGCTGTACGAAGAGAAGAGCTGCGGCTCCTGCCACAAGCTCGGCGGAAGAGGCGGCGTCCTGGGTCCCCCTCTCGACAACGAAGGCGCGAAGACGAAGCACGAGCTCGCCATGGCCAACCTGAAGCCACCCCACTTGACGTGGAACTGGCACCTCGCGCACTTTCGGGATCCCGCCGGCGTGGTCTCCGACAGCCAGATGCGCAACCCCACGGTCACGCAGCGGCAGGCGCTGGCCCTGACCGTCTACATGCTTTCCCGGCGGAAGCGCGACGTGCCGGAGAGCTATCTGGCGCCCGACAAGATCGAACAGAAATACCTGGAACTGCACGCTACGCCGCTGACGGGCGAGCAGGTCTACGGCCAGTACTGCGCGGCATGCCACGGAATCGGAACGTACGGCCGCTGGGACAAGAAGTTCGGACGGTTCGTGCCCGCGATTCGCGGACCGTCGCTGATTTCGAACGCCAGCGCAGGGTATCTGCGCACGAACATCGAGCGGGGCCGGCCCGGCACACAGATGCCCGCGTGGGGCGCTCACGCCGGCGGCCTGCTGCCCGAAGAGATCGCGGCGGTGGTCGATTACCTGCGCGCCGGTGCGCCGGCCGCTCCGGCGGCGGCCTCGGTTCCGGAAGCGGGCGACTCCACGCGCGGACTGTCTCTCTTCCTGCGAAACTGCGCGGGCTGCCATGGTATGAACGGGCGGGGCGGGCTGGCTCCCGAAATCGGCAATCCGGTTTTCCAGCAATCCGCGTCGGACGAATTCATCGTCTCTACGATTCGCGACGGCCGCGCGGAAACCGCGATGCCTTCCTTCCAGCGGGCGGAAGCGCCGACGTTCACCGACCGGGACATCGCCGACGTGCTCGCCTACCTGAGAACCCTGAGCGAGCGGAGAGGTCAGAAGGCGGCGGCCGGACCTCCGCCTTCGGCCGCTCCCTCCGGAGGCCAATCGTGAGCGACCGCAACGGGCCCTCGAGACCGTTCTCGCGGCGCGCCTTGATTCAGGGCGCCGCCATGACCGCCGCGACACTCGCCCTTCCCGGCTGCGCGCGCACGGAGAAGCCTGCGCTCAGCACGCTGACCGGCGACTTCGATCCGCTGCGCAGCTATCCCTACCGGGGGTGGGAGGACTTCTACCGCAGGATCTGGACGTGGGACAAGGTCGTTCGTTCCACGCACTCGGCCAACTGCACGGGATCCTGCTCGTGGAACGTGTACGTGCGAAACGGCATCATGGTGCGCGAGGAGCAGGCGTCCGACTACCCGAGGATCAACGCGGAGCTGCCGGACTACAACCCGCGAGGCTGCCAGAAGGGCGGCTGCTTCACCGAGTATGTCTACAGCCCGCAGCGCCTCCGCTATCCGCTGATGCGCGCCGGCGAGCGCGGGGAAGGCAAGTGGCGTCGCGTGACCTGGGACGAGGCGCTGACCCACATCGCCGAGAAGCTGCTCGACAACATCTACAACTATGGTCCGGACACCAATACGTTCTTCAGCGTCATCCCGGCCATGAGCCCGGTGAGCTTCTGCGCGGGCTCCCGCCTCGCCCACTACGTCGGCGGCGTCTTCCTGTCTTTCTACGACTGGTATTGCGACCTGCCGCCGGGGGAGCCGTTGACCTGGGGCGTGCAGACCGAGGCCTGCGAGTGCGCCGATTGGTTCAATTCGAAATACATCGTCCTCTGGGGATCGAACATCTCGCAGACCCGCATTCCGGATGCCCATTTCGCCTACGAGGCCCGGTACAACGGGGCGAAGATCGTCTGCATCTCGCCCGATTACAACGCGAGCGCGACGCACGCCGACCTGTTCTTCCAGATCAATCCCGGCACGGACGGCATTCTGGCATTGGGCGTGGCGAAACTGCTGATCGATCAGGATCTGATCGATGGGCCCTACGTGAAGGAGCAGACGGACCTTCCGCTCCTGGTGCTGACGGGCACGAAACGCTTTCTCCGCGAGGCGGACCTGAAGTCCGGCGGGAAGGAAGACGCCTTCTACTTCTGGGACACGAAACAGCAGCGTCCCGTCCCGGCACCCGGTTCGATGGGATCCGATCAAAAGAGCATCGCCCTGCAGGGCGCCGATCCGGCGCTCGCCGGCACCTTCCCGGTTCGGCTCGCGGACGGCACGAGCGCCGAAGTCACGACGGTGTTCGAGCTGCTGAAGAAGGAGATCGCTCAGTACACGGTGGAGAGGGTCGCGTCGAGCACCGGGCTGCCCGCGCGCGAGATCGAGCTCTTCGCGAAGGAGCTCGGCACGCGCAAGCCGGCCATGATCATCCATGGCGCGGGCACGAACCACTGGTTTCACAACGACCTGATCAACCGGGCGTTCATCCTTCTCGTCGCGCTGACGGGCAACGTCGGCAGGAACGGCGGGGGATTCAATCACTACGTCGGCCAGGAGCGGATCTGGCCGGAGAAGGGATTCTTCAAGCTCGCGTTCCCCGAGGATCGAAAGAAACAACGCTTCCAGAACACGACCCTCTGGAGCTACGTCCATTCCGCGAGCAAGGATCCCCACCTGTACGACGGCAAGCCGATCGAGTGGTACGTCCAGGAGTCCGTGAAGAACGGTTGGATGCCTCTCTGGCCGAAGGGCGGCCGGAAGCCGCGGGCCTTCATCGTATGGCGGGCGAACTACCTCAACCAGGCGAAGGGCAACGAGATCATCGAATCGTCGCTCTGGAGAGATCTCGACCTCATCGTCGACATCAATTACCGCATGGACACCACGGCGCTCTACTCGGACGTGGTGCTTCCCGCGGCCAGCTACTACGAAAAGGTGGACCTCAACACAACCGACTGCCACAGCTATATCCATCCGTTCGGCAAGGCCCTAGAGCCTCTCTTCGAGAGCAGGACGGATTGGGACATCTTTCGGGCGCTGGCCGAGAAGATGGCGGAGGTCGCCGCCCGGAAGGGCCTGAAGCCCTACCACGACGAGACGTTCGACTGGAGCCGCGACTTCACCCGCCTCGCGGACCACTGGACGTCCCACGGCGCCATCCAGACCGACGAGCAGGCGGCCAACTTCATCCTGGCGAATGCGGAAGAAACCCGAGGCATGGATTACAAGAGCCTGCAGGAGAAGCCCCGCCGGTTCGTTGCGACCGATCCGGAATCCTGGAACAGCGACATCGAGGAGGGCGTCGCCTACACGCCGTTCAAGCACCAGGTGGACAAGAAGCGGCCCTGGCGCACGCTGACGGGCCGCCAGCAGTTCTACATCGACCATCCCTGGTATCTCGCGCTCGGCGAGCAGCTGCCGACGTACAAGGAACCGGTCCCCGAGAAGTATCCGCTGTACTGGAACACGCCGCACGGGCGCTGGTCGATTCACTCGACCTGGCGCGACCACCGGGCCATGCTTCGTCTGCAGCGCGGTGGCCCGATCGTCTACATGCATCCCGACGATGCCCGCCGACGGGGCCTCCAGGACAACGACTGGGTGCGGATTCACAACGAGGTCGGGCAGTGCATCTGCCGCCTGCAGATCCTTCCCGGCGAAAAGCCGGGCCGCGTGACCATGTACCACGGCTGGGAGAAGTTCCTCGGCTTCCAGCAGGGTGGATGGCAGTCGCTGACCTACATCAAGATCAAGCCCACACAGCTCATCGGCAAGTACGGCCACGTCAATTTCCGCCTGAACTACTGGGGACCGACGGGCAACAACCGGGACATCAAAGTGGAAGTGGAAAGAGCGAAGGTCTGAGGAGAGGCAGCCATGTCACAGCACCAATACGCCATGGTCATGGACCTGAACAAGTGCCTGGGCTGCCACACCTGCACGATCGCCTGCAAGAAGCTGTGGACCGACCGGGACGGCACCGGGTACATGTACTGGAACAACGTGGAGACGAGGCCCGGCCTCGGCTATCCTCGACAGTGGGACCGCATCGGCGGAGGGTGGAAGGACGGCACGCTTCAGCCGAGCCCGCTGCCCCGGATGGACGACTACGGGTACCCCTGGGAATACGACTACGAGCGGCGCCTGTACGAGGGAGGAAAGCAGCCGGTGATGGCCTCCCCGAAGCCGACGTCCGGCTGCAACTGGGACGAAGACGTCGGCGGCATGAACGACGGCGAGAACTACTTCTTCTACGTACCGCGCATCTGCAATCACTGCACGTACCCGGCCTGCCTCGAGGCCTGTCCGCGCAAGGCCATCTACAAGCGAGACGAAGACGGCATCGTGGTGATCGACCAGGAACGCTGCGAGGGCTACCGCTACTGCATCAAGGCCTGCCCCTACAAGAAAATCTACTTCAACGAAGTCACGGGGAAATCGGAGAAGTGCATCTTTTGCTATCCGCGCCTGGAGAAGGGCGAGGTCAATGCCTGCGCGGCGCAGTGTCCCGGCCGATTGCGCTTCGTGGGACTGCTGGACGATCCGGAGTCGCCGGTCCACAAGCTCGTCCTCGTCCACAGGGTCGCGTTGCCGCTCTTTCCCGAGAAGGGGACGCAGCCCAACGTCTTTTACGTGCCGCCCTTCAATCCTCCGAAAAGGGAGAACTACGGCAAGAGCATCCTCGAGGATCCCCGGCTTCCCGTGGACGAGCTGGTGTACCTCTTCGGGCCCGAGGTTCGGGACGTGATCGTCCGTCTGGAAGCGGAGCTCAAGAAGGCTCAGGACGGCGGGCGAAGCGAAGTCCTGCAGCTGCTGATCGGCCGCGATGCCGAGACGCGTTACCGCATCCGGCCGCGGTCGGTTTCGTTTCAGGCGTAGGAGAAGGGGATGAAAACCCGGAGTGTCCGGATGGCCGTGGTCGCCGCGTTCTGGCTTGCTTCGTTTCTCGGGGCCCAGCAAGCTGGCAGCCCGGCTGCCGGTCAGGTCCTCTCCGTAACGACGGTGTCGGCCGGAGCCGAGCGTCTGCTCCGGGGCGGGCCGGGGGAGTGGAGCCAGACCGCCTCCAGGCGGATCGCGCTGAATCGGACGCCTCCGCTGTACGACACCGACGAACCGGCCACTCCGGAGATCGGGAGCCTCGACGTCCGGCTCGTCCGGTCGGGCAAGAAGCTCCTGGTGAATCTCGAGTGGAGCGATGCGACACAGGACTCGGCGACGCTCCCCGCCCCTCCGGATTCGCCGCCGGAAGCGCGTTTCCAGAAGGTTCCCACGGAGGCCGACGATCGTTTCTTCGACGCCGCTGCCGTCATGTATCCCGCAGCGCCGAGAGCGGATGCGATGGCCCCATCGTTACAGATGGGGGACTCCGGCGACGCCGTGCAGATCTACTACTGGAACGCGTCGCGAGGCGCAGCCGTGATGCAGGCCCAGGGACGAGGCACGACTCACCGGACGGGAGAGACCTTCCCGGCGCATGGCACCTACCAGAACGGCCGGTGGTGGGTGACCATGGAGCTGCCCGATCTTCCGGCAGGCACGACCGTCGCCTTCGCGGTGTGGAACGGAAGCCAGAAGGATCGCGACGGTCGGAAGTATTTCTCCGTATGGCAGGTCCTGGAGTAGTGGACGAAGAGTTGGCGTCCGGGCCGATCGCGCCACGCATCGTCGCGGGCGGGGAGGTCGCTATCCCGATCGACTGGGTCCAAACCGACCTCTACCGGTTTTTTGCGATCGTGTTTGGTCCTCCTTCGCGACGGTGTTTCGACTTTCTGGCGCAGCCGGAGATGGCCCGTTTGCTCGGCGACCTGTGGCGTCGCCTCGAGTCCGAAGGGGAGTTCCCGGGGTTCGAATGGTTCCCGAGCTACGAGCTCTACGAGTCTTCCTACATCGCGCTGTTCGACGTCGGGATGCCCGAGCCTCCGGTTGCGCTCTTCGAGTCGGCCCATGACCGATCTCGGCCCGCGCAGGAGATTGCGCTGGAGAACACCTACTTCTACGACGTGCTCGGTCTCAAGGCCGACCCGGCTCGTGTGGTTCCGGACTACCTGATCACACAACTGGAGTTCCTGGCGGCTCTGCGTTTCACACAGGAGAACGCGAGCGACGGGTCCACCGCGGATTCCCTGGCCAGAGCGCGGTCGGAGTTCCTCGAGCGGCACCTGCTGAATTGGGTGCCCATGGCCGGTGCGAAGCTCAGCGGGACGGAAGCCCCTGGGTTCCCGGTGCTGATGGACCTGCTGATCCGGTTCCTCGAACGGGAGCGTGAGGCCCTGGGAGAGGGCCGAACCGGAGGCTGACCTCCGCTGGAAGAGTGTCGGGGGCGTGCCCCCCTTCAAAAAGGGACGTCAACGGAACCGCGTCGAGCCGGATGATCGCAGCGCCAGGCCGAACGCGGCCTCGCGCTGGCATCCCTCGGCTGGAAAGAGGGGGACGGCGTTCCCCGTTGCGGAACGCCGTCCTTATTTTTGTCTCGGGCTTCCTTCAGTGCTCAGGCATCTCCCCCTGAGACGCTGGACCAGGACTAGGCAAGATCGAAGCGATCCAGGTTCATCACCTTGGTCCACGCCGCCACGAAGTCATCGACAAACTTCTTCTGCGAGTCCACAGCCCCGTAGACTTCGGCCAGGGCGCGGAGTTCCGAGTTGGAACCGAAGATCAGGTCGACGCGCGTTCCGGTCCACTTCGCCTTGCCCGCCTTGCGATCACGGCCTTCAAACAGGTCCTTGTCGTCGGAAACGGGCTTCCAGGTCGTGCCCATGTCGAGCAGGTTCACGAAGAAGTCATTGGTCAGGGACTCGGGACGGTCAGTGAAGACGCCATGCTTGGTCTGGCCGAAATTGGCGCTCAGGGCACGCAGGCCGCCGACGAGAACCGTCATCTCCGGCGGAGTCAACGTCAGCAATTGCGCCTTGTCCAGCAAGAGCTCCTCGGCCGAGACGCTGTACTTGGCCTTCTGGTAGTTGCGGAACCCATCCGCGATCGGCTCGAGCACAGCCATGGCCTCGACGTCGGTTTGCTTCTGCGAGGCATCCATGCGGCCCGGCGAGAACGGAACCGTCACGTTCTGACCGGCATTCTTCGCTGCCTTCTCGACGCCTGCGCAACCGGCCAGGACGATCAGGTCTGCGAGAGACACCTTCTTGCCGCCAGATGCCGCGCGGTTGAACTCGCTCTGGATGCCCTCGAGCGTCTTCAACACCTTCGCCAGTCGGTCCGGCTGGTTGACCTCCCAATCCTTCTGAGGCGCCAGACGAATGCGGGCGCCGTTGGCACCGCCACGCATGTCGGAGCCGCGGAAGGTCGAGGCGGACGCCCAGGCCGTCGAAACCAGCTCAGAAACCGACAATCCGGAAGCCAGGATCTTGGCCTTCAGGCTGGCAACGTCCTTGTCGTCGATCAGTTTGTGATCGACCGCAGGGATCGGGTCCTGCCAGATGAGCTCTTCGGCGGGAACTTCCGGGCCGAGATAACGCGCGCGCGGACCCATGTCCCGGTGGGTCAGCTTGAACCACGCGCGGGCAAAGGCGTCTGCGAACTCGTCCGGGTTCTTGTGGAAGTGCCGCGCAATCGGCTCATAGATCGGATCCATGCGCATCGACATGTCCGCGGTGGTCATCATGATCGGAACCCGCTTCGACGGATTCCCGACGGCCGGGGCCTGGTTCTTCTCCGTCGTGGTCTTCGGAGCCCATTGAAAGGCGCCCGCGGGGCTCTTGGTGAGCTCCCACTCGTTGCCGAACAACATGTCCAGATAGGACATGTCCCACTTCGTCGGGGACGCCGTCCACGAGCCTTCCAGACCGCTGCCGATCTGGTCACCGCCTTTGCCGCTGGCGTAGCTGCTCTTCCAGCCCAGCCCCTGCGCTTCGATCGGGGCGGCCTCGGGCTCGGGGCCGACGAGGCTCGCATCGCCCGCGCCGTGACACTTGCCGAACGTGTGTCCGCCGGCCGTGAGCGCCACCGTTTCGTAATCGTTCATCGCCATGCGCTTGAAGGTTTCTCGCACGTCCCGGCCGGAGGCGATCGGATCCGGCTTGCCGTTCGGGCCCTGCGGGTTCACGTAAATCAGGCCCATCTGCACGGCGGCGAGAGGATCTTCGAGGTTCTCGTGGTTGCCGGAATACCGCTCGTCCTCAAGCCAGGTCTTCTCGGCTCCCCAGTAGACGTCCTTTTCCGGCTCCCAGATGTCCTCGCGCCCGCCGCCGAAGCCGAAGGTCTTGAATCCCATCGATTCCAGCGCGACGTTGCCGGTCAGAACGAGCAGGTCGGCCCAGGAGATCTTCCGGCCGTACTTCTGCTTGATCGGCCAGAGCAGCCGGCGTGCCTTGTCGAGGTTGACGTTGTCAGGCCAACTGTTGAGCGGAGCGAAGCGCTGGTTACCGGTTCCGGCACCGCCGCGGCCGTCGCCGGTGCGGTAGGTGCCGGCAGCGTGCCATGCCATGCGAATGAACAAGGGCCCGTAGTGGCCGTAGTCCGCCGGCCACCAATCCTGGGAGTCGGTCATCAGGGTGCGAAGATCCTTTTTCAACGCGGCCAGGTCGAGGCTCTTGAATTCCTTGGCGTAGTTGAAGTTCTCGCCCATCGGATTGGACTTGGAGGAATGCTGGCGCAAGATATCCAGCTTCAATTGATTGGGCCACCAGTCCTGGTTGGACGTCCCCTCGCCAGCAGCGTGATTGAAAGGGCATTTGCTTTCAGACATCGTGTTTCTCCTCTCGCGCTCGCCTGTCGTCGTCACGTTTTCGGGTGTGTTTGCCATAGAAGACTCCTCGTCCCAAGCATTTCACATGGAGCAAGAGCCATTGGTAAAATACTTTGTTCCTCTAGATGCGATAGGCTTTGCCTATGGAAATGCACCAGCTGCGGTACGTCGTGGCGGTGGCGCGGACGGGGAACTTCTCGCGTGCGGCGGAGCAATGCCACGTTTCCCAGCCGTCGCTCAGCCAGCAGATCCAGAAGCTCGAGCAGGAGCTGGGAGAGCGGCTCTTCGACCGCCTGAGGCGAGGGGTCCGGCTCACGCCGCAGGGCGAGGCCTTCTGCCGGCACGCGGTGCGCATTCTCGAGGAGGTGGACGCGGCAACGCGCGAGGCGAGCGACGCAAAGGTCTTGTTGAGCGGAGCGGTGTCCGTGGGCGTGCTGCCGACCATTGCGCCCTATTTCCTTCCCGCCGTCCTCTCCCGGTTCGAGGAAAGACATCCAGACGTCGAGGTCGTCCTCCAGGAGGACACGACCGCCAACCTGATCAAGCAGCTGTTCTCTTCCGAGATCGACTTCGCTCTCGCGAGCGAGCCCATTCACGACCAGCGACTGGCGGTCCGCCGTTTGTTCACGGAGGAGCTGCTGCTCGCCTTGCCCCGGCGGCATCGGCTGGCCCGCAAACGGCCCATCTCCGTCGCGGACCTCGAGAATGAGCGGTTCATCGTCATGAAGGAGGGCCATTGCCTGGGGGATCAGGTTCTGGAATTCTGCACGCGCCGCGATCTCCGCGCCAACATCAGCTTTCGCAGCGCGCAGCTGGAGACGATTCAATCCCTCGTGTGCGCGGGCATCGGCCTTTCGCTGATTCCCGCCATGGCCATCGAATCCGGTCGACGCGGCCGCCGGCCGGTGTATCGGTCCCTTTCGGCGCCCAAACCCGAGCGCAAGATCGTTGCCGCGTGGCGCAGGCAGCGTCCGCCTGGCCGCGCGGCAGGCGAATTCCTCAAAACGGCAGCCGAAGGCTTCGGCCGCCGCACTCGTTGACCCGCGGTGCCTCGTGGGGCCCCGGACGGGCGCCATGCGAGTCCGCTGGATTCCGCCTCCATGCGAGGCGACCTCGGCTCGGAGGTCGACCTGATAAGGTTCATTTGCCAGGTCGCGAAATCGATAGAGATGGGCCAACACGGAGGTCCGCGATGCCCAGCGCGGTCGAGTTCCGCCACGGTTTGTCTGCAGCGTATCCCGACGTCTACACGCCGGCGGCACGCGCGGCTCTCGCGGCGCTGGCGCCGCTCAATCGCGACCGGCGTCGGATCATGGCCGAGCGCATTGCGCGGCGGCGCGAGCGGACCCTCCACGGCCGCGCACTCGCTTTCTGCGAGCCCGACGCGCTCATCCCGCGCACCTCCATCCGCGTGCGCGATGCCCGCGAAGGACGCTTCACCGGCAGCGAGATCCCGGCCGACCTGAGGCGCCAGTGGATCCAGGGCACCGGGCCCGCAACCAGGCCGCGCGCGACGCCCGAGAGCGGCCTGCGCAACGTCGCCTACGCCTTGCTCTCCGGCGCCGACGGGTGGATGTTCGATGGTGAGGACGCTCTGGGGCAGGTCGACGCGATGTCGCTCGACAACCAGCGCAATCTCAAGATGGCCTTCGACGGGGAGCCGCTCTTCCTGAGGGTCGCCGAGGAAGTCGCCGCGGAGATGAACTCCTGGGCGCGGGACTTTCTCGGGAGGCCCATCTTCGACGACTGGCGCAAGCAACTCGACTTCACGACAAGGATCTTTCGTCCTCGGGGGCTGCACCTCGACGACCGCCACGTGCGCGAATCCGACGGAACGGGGTTTTCCGCGTCGATCGTCGACCTCGTGCTCTACGTCGTGAACAACCACGAGAGGCTGCGGGCCGGGGGCCGGTCCATCGCCCTCTACCTCCCGAAGATCCAGACCGCCGAAGAGGCGGCGTTGTGGAACGACATCCTCGAGGCGCTCGAACGGCACCTCGGGCTCCCGGTCGGGACGATCAAGGTCTACGTGCTCGTCGAGCAGATCGAGGCGTCTTTCCAGCTGATGGAAATCCGCGCCGCGCTCGGGACACACTTCGTCGGCTTCAACACGGGCCGATGGGACTACATCAACAGCGTCGCCGACGCCATGACCTGGGACGCGACCTTCGTCAACCCCAACATCGACGCCATCGGGATGACCTACGGTTACATGCGCTGCTACGAAGACCGCGTCCGACGGGCGGTGAACACCCCCGACCGGGATGGCCGCTGCGCTCTGTGGCAGGGCGGGATGGAGGCCAACATCCCCGTGGGCTCGGCGGCGGGTGTCGCCGCCAGCATGCGGCGGGCGGTCGCCGGCGGCGAGCGCGAGCAGCGCGAGGGCGCCAGCGGCAAGTGGGTGGCGCATTGGAAGATGGTGCAGATCATGCGGCCCGTGTGGGAACGGGCCGGCGCCGACAATCAGCTCGGCCGCCCTTTCCCGCGCCTCACCTACACGCCAGAGGACGCCGACGGCCTGACGCAGCTCGAGCCCGCACCGAGAAGCGTTCGCGGCGCGCGGGATCTCTTGAGCGTCGCCCTGCAGTACGGAAATGCCTTCGGCCGGGGCTTTCAAGCCGCCGCCTTGAAGCCCGCGGACTTCTTCGGAAACGACGACGTGCTCTATTTGATGGAGGACATGGCGACCGGCGAGATCCGGATGAGCATCCTCTGGGAGTGGCTGCACAAGAGCGCCCGGTTCACCGACGACGACCCGGAGACCGGCGTGCGGGCCGGCGAGGCCTTCGACGCCACGCTCTTCGCCCGGCTCCTCGCCGAGGAATACGCCAAGCTGCTGCGCGCGAACAACCGCGACGTCCACGACGATTCGAAGACAACAACCCTGCCGATTGCCCGTGCCATCGTGGAGGCCTATGTCCGGGAGCCCGTCAAGCCGCCGTGGTACATCGATCTGCTCAACCTCAATCTCAACAATCACGACCTCGAAACCGCGAGGCAGCGCATCGCGAGCTTCTTCGACGCATTCCGCCGAGATGGTAGGCGCCTGACCGAGAACCCGGATCTCGAAAACGAGTAGCGTAGACTCGACCGCCTGATGCGAACCTCCGTCACCCGGCAGGAGGAGGCTGATATGACTTCGTTCGAGCAGGAAGTCGCCGAGACCCAGAGGTGGATCGAGAGCCCGCGGTTTGCGGGTACCGTGCGTCTGTATTCGGCGCGCCAGGTCGTCGAGCAGCGCGGCACCATCGCCCATGACTACACCGTGGCGCGGGAGGCGGCGGCGGCGTTCTACGATCGCCTGCGCCAGTTGTTCTTCGAGAGGAAATGCATCACGACGTTCGGTCCGTACTCGCCCGGCCAGGCGGTCGTGATCAAACGCCTGGGCATCGAGGGCATCTACCTCGGCGGCTGGGCAACGTCGGCCAGAGGCTCGACGACCGAGGACCCCGGACCCGATCTGGCGAGCTATCCGCTCAGCCAGGTGCCCGACGAGGCCGCAGTGCTGGTGCGCGCCCTGCTCACCGCCGATCGCAACCAGCAGTATCTGCGCATGCGCATGTCCGAGAAGCAGCGCAGCGCGGCGCAGGCCATCGACTATCGCCCGTTCATCATCGCCGACGCCGATACCGGACATGGCGGCGACCCCCACGTTCGCAACCTCGTGCGGCGCTTCGTGGAAGCCGGCGTGCCCGGGTATCACATCGAGGACCAGCGCCCCGGCACGAAGAAGTGCGGCCACCAGGGCGGCAAGGTCCTCGTGCCGGAAGACGAGCAGATCAAGCGTCTGAACGCCGCGCGCTTCCAGCTCGACGTCATGAAGGTCCCCGGCATCATCGTCGCCCGCACGGACGCGGAGGCGGCGACGCTGCTCGACGGCCGGGGCGACGAGCGCGATCAGCCGTTCATCCTCGGCGCCACCAACGTCAACCTGCCGTCGTACAAGAGCGGCTACCTGGCACTGATGAAGCGCTTCTACGACCTCGGAGTCCACGAGCTCAATGGCCACCTTCTCTATGCGCTGTGCGAGGAAGAGTACCGAGTCGCCGACAGATGGCTCGAGCGCAAAGGGCTCGCGGCGCTCGTTGCCGAGACGGCCGGCCACTGGCAGAAGGACAAGAGCGTCCCGATCGACGCGGCGTTCGACGGCGTTGTGTCACGCTTCCTCGACGCCTGGGAGGAAGAGGCCGGCCTCGAAACCTACGGCGAGGCGGTGGCCGAGGTCCTCGAGTTCCAGGCCGGCGAGGGCGAGCCGCTCGAGATGAGCCCCGCCCGGTGGCGCGAGTTCGCCCGGAACGCGTCGCTGTGGGCGGCCAAGGAAAAGGCCAGGTCGATCGGGGTCCAGATCGTCTGGGACTGCGAGCACGCCAAGACCCCCGAGGGCTACTACCAGATCCGGGGAGGCATCGCGTACGCCATCGCGAAGTCGCTGGCGGCTGCGCCGTTCGCCGACATCCTGTGGATGGAAACCAAGACCGCGGATCTCGAGGACGCCCGCAAGTTCGCCGACGCCATCCACGCCGTGTTCCCCGAGAAGATGCTGGCCTACAACCTGTCACCGTCCTTCAACTGGGACTCGACGGGAATGAGCGACGAAGCGATGAAGAGTTTTCCCGAAGAGCTCGGCAAGATGGGGTTCGTCTTCAACTTCATCACCTACGGCGGCCACCAGATCGACGGCGTCGTCGCCGAGGAGTTCGCGACCGCCCTCAAGCAGGACGGCATGCTGGCGCTCGCCCGTCTGCAGCGCAAGATCCGCCTCGTGGAGTCTCCCTACAAGACGCCGCAGACGCTGGTCGGCGGGCCGCGCGTGGACGCCGCCCTCCTGGCCTCGTCGGGGCGCACCGCCACCACGAAGGCGATGGGCAAGGGCTCGACCCAGCACCAGCACCTGATTCAGACGGAGGTGCCGAAGAAGCTGCTCGAGGAGTGGCTGGCGATGTGGGGGGAGCACTATCGCCTTCCGTACAAGCTGCGCGTGAAGCTGCTGCCGCAGCGCGCCGGCTCGGAGCTGCTCGAGCTCGGCATCGGGGGCGACGGCAACGACAAGTTCGCCAACGTCGTCTTCGCGCCCATCCAGGATCGGCGCGGCCGCCGCATCCTCTCGGTGCGGGACCAGAACACTTTCGAGGAATCGCTGCGCAAGAAGCGGCTCATGACGCTCGTCCACCTCTGGCTGATCCACCGCTACAAGAGCGAATCGGTCCACTACGTCAGTCCGAGCGAGGACAACCAGTACCAGACCGCCAAGATGAAGTCGCACGGCCTCTTTTCCGTGGTGAACACGGAGGTCGGTCAGATCATCGTCGCCGACGTCAACCACCCCCGCATCGAAGAGCTGCTCGCGCCGGACCGGGTGGCGCTGTGGAAGCTGATCCGCAAGGAGGGATAGGGCTCACGGCCTGGTCCGGCGGGGGCCAGGTTCCGGGAAGATGGTCGGGCGAACGTGGGCCGTCGTAAGGCGAAGGTCAGGCGATTTCAGATCAAGAGCAAAGGCGCCATTTGCAGATACTCGCGGAAGAGCGCCACCGATGACCAGCGAGGTGCTGGAACTCGATCTCATCATCGTGGGCGGGGGGCCTGCCGGCATCGCCATCGCCGCAGAGGCGAAAGCCGCGGGCGTTCCGCCGAACCGGGTTCTCGTCCTCGAGAAGGCGCAGGAACATTCTTGGATCATTCGCACGTACTACCCGGCGGCCAAGCCCGTGCTAGCCAACTACAAGGGGATTGAGGCGAGATGCGAGGGAGTGCTCTGCATTCCGGACTTGTCGCGCGAGGAGACATTGAGCTACCTCGACCGCGCAATCCGGGATTCCGGGGCTCGCGTACGCTACCGCGAGGAAGTTCGCCGGATTGGGATCGAACTCAACGGGCTGCTGCGGGTCGAGACGAACACTTGTGCTTGGCGGGCCCGCGTTGTCGTGATCGCGATCGGAATCCTCAGCCGGCCCAACAAGCCGTCGTACCCGATCCCGCGTCAAGTGAGGCAGCAGGTTCACTTCGACGTGACCAGCCAGGAAATCAGAGAAAACGACATCCTCGTCGTCGGCGGAGGCGACACGGCGACGGAGTACTGTCAGTTCCTCGTGCAAGAGAGGAACCGCGTCACGCTCTCCTACCGCGGCCGAGGACTGACACGGCCCAATGCGATCAATCGGGAGAGTGTGCTCGAGCTCGAGCGACAGGGAAGGCTGCAGATCCTTCTTCCCTCCAACGTGGCCCGGCTCGAAAGTGTCGGAGGCAGAGTTCGGGTCCGCTTCCAGGAGCCCGACCTCGATCCTCTCGACGTGGATCGAATCGTCTATGCCCTCGGCGGGACGACTCCGGAGAACTTCCTCAAGTCCGCGGGCATCGCATTCGACGGTCCGCAGCCCGTGCTGACAGAGTCCTTTGCGACGAGCGTACCCGGTCTCTTTCTCGCGGGAGATCTGACGGCAGGCAGCAGAGGCGGGTCGATCATCCTCGCGTTCAACACGGCCGCCGCTGCTATGCGGCAGATCTGCGAGGACTACGGAATCTGCGTCGTGGATCGGCTGCCCGAAAGGTAGGAAGGGACTGAAAGGATGAAAGCAACGGCGAACTGACGCCTGTCGGAGCCCATCTTGCTGGCCGGGAGGGCACTCCCGGCCTCTCAGTCCCGGTTGCACGAAGGGCGAAGGCCTGGAACTTGAGTCTTCGGGTCGAGCGGCATGAGGTTCGCGCGAATGCGGTCGCCGGATTCAATCCTCCATCCGCAAGCGGGGAACCTGGACGCCAAGTGGAGACTCCCGACAGCTTGTTTCGCTTCAAGCACCGGGGGGAGGCGCTCCCTTGCAGAGCAAAGGGGCGGTGTAGTCTCGATGGCTCCATGATCTTCAGCGGCTACGTGCGTTGGGCCGTGGGAGGTCCTCGCCCCATCGCCTGCGGGCGGGGTGAGAGAGAGGCCATCGACGGTTACATGAATGCCGCCGCTGAATAGATCGAGCCCATGAGCGCGGTGCCCGCCGATCTGTGCGCCCATTGTCGCCTGCCGATCCCCTTGCGCAGCTACCGGGAAGATGTCGACGGCGAGCCGCTCTTGTTTTGCTGTTACGGATGTCTCACGGTCTTTCGGCTGGTGGGCGCGACAGGGGAGGCGGGGAGGGCCGGCTGGTTTCTCGCCAAGCTCGGGCTGGCCGCCGTCCTATCGGGCAACATCATGTTGTTCCAGAGCCTTCTGTACTTCGGATCCCTCGACGCCCTTGGGGGCGACGTGCTTCAGACCGCCTCCTGGCTCATGCTCGCTCTGGCTGCGGCTGTCTATCTCCTGCTCGGCCTTCCGATGCTCGGGGCGGCCTTTCGGGCGGCCCGAGACGGTCATATCGTCCTTGAAACGCTGATCGCCCTGGGCGCGCTCGCGGCGATCGGGGCGTCGGCCGTGGAGACCGTCCGCGGGGGACGTCACCTCTACTACGACTCCGGAACCATGGTGCTCGTGTTCGTCGTGCTGGGGCAGTACCTGGATGCGCGAGCCCGGGAGAGAGCGACGTCGACGCTGGCCCCCGCGGTCGAGATCGCGCGCCCGCGGGCACGCGTGCTCGAGGAGAAGGGCGAGCGAGATGTTGCTCCTGACGAGATTGCCCGCGGGGAGCGGGTGCGAGTGCGCGCCGGAGAAGCAATCCCGGTCGACGGCCGCGTGATCGAAGGAACCTCGGACGTTTCCGAGCCGGCCCTCACCGGCGAGGCGGCGCCGCGGCTCGTCGGCCCGGACGACGCGGTTTTTGCGGGATCGGTGGCGATCGACGGCGCGCTGGTGCTCGAGGCGGCGGGGGTATCGGAATCCCTCGCGAGCCGCGTGGATCGCTGGACCAGGGAGGCGCGAAGCCGGCGCGCGCCGGTCGAGATCGCTGCCGACCGCTTCGTGGCCCAGTTCGTTCCCGGCGTGGCGCTGATCGCGGTCGCGAGCCTGCTTGCGTGGGGTATCGCGGGCGGCGATTGGCCGCGGGGGGGCCTCGCTGCCCTGTCCGTGCTCGTCGTCGCGTGTCCCTGCGCTCTTGGAATTGCGACGCCGATGGCAACCACGATCGCGATCACGCGGGCGGCCGGGAGGGGAACTCTGCTTCGCAGCGGGGCGGTTCTCGAGGCCCTGGGCCGGGTTCGGGTCGCCGCCTTCGACAAGACGGGAACGATCACGCGAGGCCGGGCGGCCGTGTCTAGCCTGCGGGTCGATCCCGCAGCAAGGATGTCGGAAGAGGACGTCTTGCGCCGTGCGGCCGCCGTGGAAGCGGCCGTTGATCATCCATTTGCGAGGGCCATCGTGTCCTACACACGAGGGAGGGGGATCGCCATTCCGGAGGCGCAGGAGATTCATGTGGTGGCGGGCGGGGGAGCGGTTGGACGGGTAGGCTCGGATCGGGTCCTGCTCGGGAGCCGTTCCCTGCTCACCCGCGAAGGAATTTCCAGCGTGGATCGATTCGATGAGAACCCCTGGAACAGCGCCGTCGGCGTCGCGGTCGACGGACGGCTCGTCGGCGTGATCGGGCTCGAGGACCCTGTGCGGCCGGAGGCCCGTACCGCGATCGCGGGTCTCCAGTCGCTCGGTCTGGCGGTCGTGCTCTTGTCCGGCGATCGGGCCGCCGCTGTCGCGCGTGCAGCGCAAGAGGCGGGTTTCGATCAGGCGCGTGCGGATATGGACCCACAGGCCAAGCTCGAGTTCCTGGGGCGCTGGCGCGGCAGCTCGGGAAGCGTCATGATGATCGGAGACGGCGTCAACGACGCTCCCGCGCTCGGAGCCGCGACGGTGGGAGTCGCTTTCGGAGGAGCGTCGGGTCTGGCCATGCAAACCGCCGACGCCATGATCCTTCGCGAGAATCTGCGCGAGGTTGCGGAGCTGGTCGTTCTCGCGCGGCGCACCATGCGCATCGTGCGCCAGAACCTGGTCTGGGCGCTCGGTTACAACGCCCTCGGCATCCTCATGGCGTCGTTCGGTTACCTTCGGCCGGTCGTTGCCGCCGCCGCCATGGTGCTTTCAAGCCTCTTCGTCGTGGGGAACTCGCTGCGCCTTCAGCGGCCCTGGCCCCCGGCGGCCTAGGGCTCCCCGCGGCCTCGAGCGGCAGCCGGCCGCTGGCGAGGATGAGGTGGCCAAGGAGTGTCCCGAGGAGGATCAGCCCCGACAGGATCTCTGCCCCGTGCGTTACACCCGTGGGAAGCATGCCCCAGACTCCGAGAGAGTCGAGGAGGAGATAGGCCGCGGCGAACGCGAACAGGAAGAGGAAACCGAAAAGGATCGCGCGGGCGAGGAGAGGAGTCTTCATCCATTGCCTCCTTGTCTTGTCGGCTGCGTCATGCGCCCACAGAGGCACGCAAGGGCCGCACCGGCTTTCGCTGGGACACCTGGCGAACGACGTTGAGAAAGGCGAGGAGCAGCGCCGACATTTCGTTCCGGCGATACGCGACACCAATTTCGACCGGTGGCGCCTGAGTCAGGGGACGGAATACGACCCCCTCGGCCGGCCTGCTCCCGAGCGACCCGGGCAAGATCGCAACGCCGAGCCCGGCTCCAACCAGGCCGAGAACCGTCAGAACGTGCCCGGCTTCGTGCACGATGGTGGGTGCGAAGCCCGCCTCGGCGCACGCCCGGGAAACGAGATCGTGGAGCGCGGGCCCTACGACCGATGAAACGCGTACGAACGGATCCGAACGGAGATCGGCGAGCCGAAGCCGACGGGCGCGCGCGAGCGGGTGAGCGGCCGGAAGCGCCGCGACCAGGATCTCGGTCGCTATGGCTTCCGCGACGATGTCTCGGTGCGAGACAGGGAGGATTGGAAAGGCGATGTCGATTCGACGGTTCGCGAGCGCTTCGATCTGCTCCCGGGAGTTGAGAGTGTGAACGTCGAGCACCACGTTGGAATGGCCTAGGAGGAAGGCGTTGAGGGCCTTACCCAGAACGCGAGTTTCGGCAGCGTGCCCGACACCCACCGACAGGCGGCCGACTTCTCCACGTCCCGCTCTGCGCGCCGTGGCCACTGCATGATCGGTGGCCTGGAGGATCGGGCGCGCCTCCTCGAGGAAAGCACGGCCCGCCTCCGTGAGCGCGACGAAGTGTCGCGTCCGATGGAAGAGGTCCACGCCGAGTTCGCGCTCGAGATCCTGAATTTGTTGGGACAGAGGGGGCTGGGAGATGTGGAGCTTGTCCGCGGCCCGCCCGAAGTGAAGCTCATCGGCAACCGCAACGAAGTAGCGCAGGTGTCGCAGTTCCATCGATGCCTCCCCAGCGTCCGTTGTTTTGTTAAGCCTATCTGAAGATCCGTTCCGGGCCGCCCGGGATGTCATCGATGCGGAGCCCAAGAATTTATCCGGCGTTTAGTTTGGGCCCTTGATAGCGGATTGGTCTCACCGCAGAACGAAACGGGTATTAGACGTCGAAGTGGGTCGTTTCTAGGATGGCCCCACTTTGCGTCGCGTGCGGAGCCGAGCCGGTCAGGGGTGCGCGGTGCCGGACCTTCCGGATTTACCCCCGCGAAGTTTCGCTTGCGGTTGCGCTTCTCGCCCCTCCGATCGGTCCCGACGTTCTGCACGAGTCCGAGTTCCGTTCGCTCACCAAGCAGAAGGAGGTCGCGTGCGAAAGGTTCCCTTTCCGGCGGTGTTCCTCGGTGTCCTCACGCTCGGCGTCTCGGCGGCGGGTTCGGCTTACGAGGTCGTCACGGTGACCAACGGCGGCACGATCCAGGGGGTCGTCAAGCTCGCAGGGCCCGCTCCGACGGTGCCTCCGATCAAGACGACGAAAAACCAGGACTACTGCGGAACTTCGATCGTCAACCCGCTGTACGAGGTCGGGAAGGATGGGGGCCTCAAGAATGTCGAAGTGTTCCTGAAGGGAGTCGAGAAGGGAAAAGCAAATCCGCAGGGAACCATCACCCTCCTGAACTCGCACTGCATGTTCTCTCCGCGCGTGCAGGGCGCGAGCGTCGGGGAGCAGATCAAGATCGCTTCCGACGATCCGATCCTGCACAACACGCATCCCCAGAACAGCGAGACCAACGCCACGGTCTACAACATCGCGCTGCCCTTCAAGGGCTTTTCGGTGACGAAGCCCCTGCCGGCGACCCCGGAGCTCATCCGGGTCAAGTGCGATGCGCACGAATGGATGCGCGCCTGGATCTGGGAGTTCGATCATCCCTACTACGCAACGACGGACGCCGACGGACACTTCGAGATCAAGGACGTTCCGCCCGGAACCTATACCGTCGTCGCATGGCACGAGGTGATGGGGCAGAAGGACACATCCGCCACGGTTTCGGCAGGAAAGCCGGCGACCGTCGATTTCAGCTTCACGCCGAAGAAGTAACGGGAATCGCGGCCTGCCTGGGCCGAGAAGGAGGGGTTTTAGATGGCAAGGAGAACCAGGGTCACCATCACGGCGTGGGCCGCACTGGTTGTGCTGGCGCTTCTGGCACCGGCACCGGCCGGTGCGATTCCTGCCTTCGCGCGCAAGTACGGTTTGCGCTGCACGGCATGCCACGAATCGTGGCCCAAGTTGAACGACTTCGGGCGGGCCTTTCGGGATAATGGCTATCAGACGCTGACCGGCAAGGACGACACGATTTTTGAAACCCCGGGCTACTGGCCGGTGTCGGTTCGCATCACCCCGCAGTACGCCTACACGCAGGTCACAAATCAGCCGACCGACGAGGGGACCAAGAATATCGGGTCCGGCGGCGTCGCCCAGATCGGCATGGACCTCCTAATGGCCGGCGTGCTCTTCAAGAATGTGTCTTTTCTCGTTGTCCCGACCGGATTCGAGCCGGATGGAACCGTCGTCCTGGAGTCGGCCTTTGTCCGCTTGGACAACCTGTTCGGCTCCTCGTGGGCGAACTTCAAGCTCGGTCGCCACGAGGTGGATTTGCCTCTCTCGACCCACCGGCCCTGGAACCTCAGCGATACGGGCTACCTCATCTATAGCTTCCACGCCTCGGGCTCGCAGTCCACCTACGACATGGGAGAGAACCAGTGGGGCGTGGAGTTGATGGGTCACGACCGGGGAAGCCTGAATCGCGTCTCGGTTTCGGTCTTCAACGTACAGAATTCGATCCCGAGCCAGAACTTCTGGAGCGTCCCCGGCGTCTATGCCCACGCCACGCACGAGTGGCTGTTCGAGAATGGCTTCATCTCGGAGGCAAAGCTCGGCGCTTTCGGTTCCTACACGACGTGGCCGACGACCTTTCTGACGAGCGACGGGGAGCCGATCGCGGGCGGAACTCTCGAACCGTCGACGAAGATCGGCGGGGAGGGCCAGCTCTGGTTCGGCCCGCGAGCCACGCCCTTCCATCTCATCCTGGTCTACGCGCACGGCGAGGACAACCAGGCCCTGATCGAGGACGCGACTCGAAACGGAACCTTCAACGGCGGGTATGCCGAGTTCGGCTGGACCTTTACTCTGAAGAACCTCGTCTTCGCCCGGTACGATCTCTGCAGGAACTCCCAGCAGGGTGTCGTGGATGCTCCGCAGGACCTGAACAACGTGAACGCCATCACGGTCGGTTGGCGTCACACATTCCAGTTCAGCAACCGTTCGGAATATGCCCTGCACGTGGAGTACTCGAGCCTGCAAACGATCGGGGCGGGGGATAACGGGCTCAACACGCGCACCAACCAGTATGTGGTTGGCATCGACTTCGCCTACTGAAAGGGAGGGCACCATGAAGAAGTTCTACGCTGCCGTATTGGTTCTCCCCCTCCTCGGCCTTGCCCCCGTCACAGGAGCGCAAGATCTGCCGCCGGGTGACCCCGTAAAAGGCGAGGTCGTGTACACGCGCTTCTGCGTCTCCTGCCACGGCGAGCTCGGCAATGGCGCCGGTGAGGTTGCCGAATGGATCACGCCAAAGCCTCGCGACTACCGCCAGGGCACGTTCAAGTGGCGATCGACACCGTCGGGTTCTCTTCCGCTCGACTCCGACCTGGACAAGACGATCCGGGACGGCGTCTACGGGACTTTCATGCCGCCCTGGTACCCGATCGGCGAGCACAGCCGGCGCGACGTGATCGCTTACATCAAGAGCTTTTCGCCGCGCTGGACGAAGGAGAAGCCGCTGCCCGCGATCAAGATTCCGCCCGAACCGGCCTTTACGGAAGAGTCCGTCAAGCGCGGCCGCGCGGTCTACGAAAAATCGAATTGCGCCCAGTGCCACGGCCAGGATGCTCTCGGCGACGGCCCCTCCGCGCACGACCTCAAGGATGACTGGGGCTTTCCGATCGTGCCCTACGACCTGACGCAGGGGCACATCAAGTGCGGCGATACGGGCCCGGACATCTACCGCGTGTTCATGACGGGCTTAAACGGCACGCCGATGCCTTCCTTCGTCGACTCGATCTCGGAAGCGGAAGCCTGGGACCTGGTGCACTACATCCAGAGCCTGTCTCCGCTCTATCCGAAGAATTACGGGACTGCGGGGAAGTAATCGAAGCGAGACGTTACGGAGGCGACCGTGGAGGACGACGAGCACAAGGGGCATCCAGGAAAGATCAGCCACTACGAGTTTTCCGGGATCGAAGAGCGGCACGGGAGCATCCCGAAATGGCTCGGATTCGTATACGGGGCACTGCTGATCTGGATGGTCTACTACCTGGCACGCTTCTGGACCGAAGGGTGAAACCATGAGCTCGACCGTCGCTCCCGTCGATCGGGACGACCTCGTCGACCGCGAGGTGGTTCTGCGCTTTCTTCTGTCGGCCGCCTTCTGGCTCGTGTTCGCGCCGACCATCGGGGTCATCCTCTCGATCAAGTTCAACTACTACGATTTTCTCGGCAACATCTCCTGGCTGACGTGGGGGCGCCTGCGCCCTGTGCACGTGATGGGCGTCGTCTTCGGCGCCTTCTCGAGCGCGATCGTCGGATTGACGTACTACATGGTGCCGCGCCTCTGCGGGGTCCGCATGTACAAGAGGAACTGGAGCCGCGCGCTCGTCTGGATCTGGAACATCGGGCTGACGGGCGCGCTCGTGTCCCTGCCGCTCGGCCAGAACCTCGGGATCGAGGCCGGCGAGTTCCCTCTCTGGGCCAACGTCATCATCGAGATCGCTCTCATCATGATCACGATCCAGGTGATCGTGACGATCGTGAGGCGCAAGGAGCGGCGCATCTACGTCACGCTCTGGTACCTGACCGCCGCCTACGTATGGACCGTCTTCAACTACGCCTTCGGCCACTTCATCCTGCCGTACTCGATGCCGGGCGTGAACAATGCCGCGATGCACGGTCTCTACATCCATTACGTGGTGGGCCTCTGGATCACGCCGGCGGGCCTGGCGGTCATCTACTACTTCCTGCCGCTGTCGGCCAAGCGGCCGCTATATAGCCACAAGCTGTCGCTCGTGGGTTTCTGGTCGCTGGCCTTCTTCTATCCGTTCGTTGGAACCCACCACTACATCTACAGCCCCATTCCCTACTGGACGCAAACGATCGCCATCGTCGCATCGATGATGCTGATCATTCCGGTATGGACGGTTCTCCAGAATTTCTATGGCACCTTCGTCGGGAACTGGAAGCGTTTCCAGGAGTCCTACACCGCCAAGTTCCTGATCGTCGGGGCGCTCTACTACCTCCTCGGCTGCTTCCAGGGGTCGACCGAAGCCCTCCGCGGCATGCAAAGGCTGACGCACTTCACGGACTTCGTGATCGCCCACTCGCATCTGACCGTCTTCGGGACGTTCATCCTGTGGATAACGGCGGGCATGTACTACGTGATTCCGCGGCTCTCCGGCCACGAGCTCTATTCGAGAACCCTCGCTCAATGGCACTACTGGCTCACGGTCGCAGGATTCTCGCTGATGGCGTCGGTTCTGACGCTGCAGGGGCTCCTGCAGGGGACGATGCTCGACGTGGGCGCGGACTTCGTGGATTCGATGGTGGCGATGAAGCCTTACTGGTTCACGCGGACGCTCGCCGGCGTCACGATGGACATCGGCGCCCTGCTCGGGATGTGGAACTTCTACATGACGGTTCTGCACGGGCAGCGCATCGAGGCGCCGGCCGCGTCGGCGGCCACTCCTGAACCGCAGTGGACCTGAGGGAAAGAGGCCATCGAGGGGCGTCATGAAACGGATCGAGCCGATCATTCTGATTGCTGCCGTCGGCTTCTACGCGCTCGCGATGACGAGTCAGGGAATTCTGCCCCTGCTCGAGAAGGACGTCACCCGGCCGACGACGCTCACGACGGTCTACGGCAAGACCGTTTCGACACCCAAGCGGGACGAGCTCGAAGCGGAGGGTCGCAGGATCTACATCCGAGAGGGCTGCTGGTATTGCCACTCACAGTACATTCGGCCGGTCAATCGGGATACGGACAAGTGGGGGCCCGTCACCCAGGCGGGGGAGATCAGCGACGACCTCCCTCAGATGTTCGGAACCCGGCGCATCGGGCCGGAACTGTCACGAGAGGGCGATCGCCGCTCCAACGAGTGGCACTATGCGCACCACTGGAACCCGCGCTCGACCGAGCCGGAGTCCATCATGCCGTCCTTCGCGTGGCTCTACGCGGATGACCGGGCGCATGACCAGAAGGTTACGGCCTTTCTCGCGAAGAACGACGCGAATCACGACGGCCGCGTGACGAAGAGCGAGCTCGACAAGAACGGCGACGGAGTCGTGGCGCCGGATGAAATGCCGGGGGACTGGAAGGAGCTCGACGTCTGGCCGGTCAACCCCGACGGAACCGTGGGCGACGGGGTGGTGGACATGCACGACTACGGCCCGGTGCCGACCCGTGAGATGCTGGCCGTCGAGGCGTATCTTCAGAAGATCGGCACGGCGATTGGCGAGTGGCGGGTGTGGGAGCCCTGGCCGACGAACCAGCGGCCGGCGCCGACCGAAGCACTGGCGTTGCGTCTGGCCCGCGGCAAAGAGGTCTTCGAAAAGAAGTGCAGCGGATGTCACGGCAAGTTCGGCAACGGGCGACTGACTTCCAACGACAAGGAGTCCGTCAACTTCAACGACGCCTATCACTTCCTCGATCCGCAGCCCCGCAATTTCACGCTCGGAGCGTTCAAGAGCCGTACGACTCCGTCCGGGGCCCTGCCGCGGGATGAGGACATCTTCCGCACCATCACACGGGGAATCCGGAGGGGTCAGATCATGCCGGCCTGGGGCAACGCCCCCGACGGCCACATGCTTTCCGAGCAGGACCGCTGGGATCTGGTGGACTATGTGAAGACCTTCTCGGACCGCTTCCAGAAGGAGGCGGTGCCACCGCCGATCGAAATACCCGTTCCTCCCTTTCCGTTCGCTCAGGCCGCGCCGGCCGAACTGCTGCGCGAGGGCAAGCTCGTATACCGGGTTCTCCAGTGCTGGAGCTGCCACGGGATGGGAGGCCGGGGCGACGGTCCTTCCGCCAACACCCTGGTCGACGACTACGACGTTCCGATCCGTCCCTTCGATTTCACGAGCGGCAATTTCAAGTTTGGCGATTCACCGGCGGACGTGTACCGGACGTTCAACACGGGCTTGAATGGCACTCCGATGCCGTCCTTCTACGACACGATCCTCTATCCGAAGGAGGCGTTTCCCGACCTGAAGCCCTGGGAGCAGATCTACAATGGCAAACAGGTCTTCAACGAGGCAGATGTCCAGGAGATCGGCGAATACCTCGCCAAGCTTCCCACGGCCGCCGAGCTCGGCAAGATGAGTGAGGCGGACCGGGCCGCGTTCGCGGATCATCGCCGGTGGGCGCTCGTCTACTTCGCGCTCTCGCTGGCCCGGAGCCCGGCAGAGTCCCTGGGCCCATCGGCTGCGGGGTTCCGCGTCGCCAAGTAGCAGGGGGACTGAATGGGAGACCGTTTCTTCCGCCTCGTCGAGCTGATCTTCACGGCGTATGCCGTGCCTGCTGTCCTGGTTCCGGGTGTCTGGCTGGTGCGGCGGCTGTTCCGGGCGCGCCGCTCCGGAGTGGCGCGGGAGATGGCGGAGCTACTGAACAGGCAGATTGCGGCGTATGGGATCCTTCTGCTGGCCTGGGTGGGCGCCTGGGTCGCTCTCGTTCTCGGAATTCCCATCGAAAAAGGCGGACGGTTGGCCGGCGCCATTTTCTGGATCGCCTACGGATTACTGAACTTCGGGCTCGCCTTCCTGCTCGTCGGGTTTACAGCCGGCTACGGCGACCTTCCCGAAGGACCGGTGCGAGACCGTCTCTTCATCCGGTTCCTCTCGGCGATCGCCGTTCAGCCGGTGGCTACGGCCTGCGCCTTCTCGGTGCTCTATCGAATCATGGGAGTCGTCTACCATCTGAAGGCACCCGGCCTGACGGCGGTCCAGGAAGGGATCTGATGGCGGAGAGCCCACCATGATGGACATCACCTTCTATCAGTTCTTCATCGCCCTTCTCGTCTCTCTTGCGGCCTGGTGCGTCTTTCTGTGGGCTATCCGGACCGGGCAGTTCCGCGACGTCGAAGACATCAAGTACCAGGTCTGGCCTTCTCCGGGCGTGCCGCCGGGAGACCCCGGCCGCGACGCCTCGGTTTCGGTGTCCGAGGCCCCAGAGCCCGCGGACAGCCGATAGCTCGGCTTGCACCATCACCCGCTCCCGGCGTCGGGCGACCTGATCCTGCTCTTCTTCGCGTCCTTTCTCGGCAGCGCTCACTGTGTCGGGATGTGCGGTCCTTATGTGGCCCTCTGCGCCGCCCGCCTCGCTCCGGTTCCTGATGGCACAAGCCCGGGCGTAGGAGCGCGGCTCCTTTTCAACGCGGGGCGTCTGGCGACCTACGTGACGATCGGTACATTCGTCGGGGCTTTCGGTCAAATCGCCCTGGCAGCTGGGGCGCGCGCCAGGCTGGGGGGCGTCGTCGCACTGGCGGCCGGCTCGGTTGCGATCGTCTTCGGCACTTCGCTCGCCGGGTGGATCCGGGACCCGGCAGCCATTCTCAACCGGCTGGGCGTCGACGTCCTGATCCGAGGAGGAGCGCGCGAGGCTTTTCGTGCGCCTCGCTTCTTGTCACCGATCCTGCTCGGAGCACTTCAGGGGGCCTTCCCTTGTGCGCTCGTATACGGCGCGGCCGCGCGTGCGGCCGTGGCCGGTACGGCGGTCGCCGGCGCGGGAGTCATGCTCGTCTTCGGCCTCGGTACGGTCCCTGCGATCTTCGCCCTCTCGTCGCTATCGCCCGCGTTGCTGCGCCGCATCCGCGGCTGGCGGTGGGCAGGACTCCTGATCGCGGCTGTCGGGGCGCTTCTGATCTTGCGTGGGCTCGCCGGCATGGGCGCCGTACGTCATTCGGCTCTCTGGTGAGCCTGGGGACGCGGGCTTTCGCGCGGGTCGAGTGGCCCATGAGGTAAAAGGGTTGTGCCGGACTTCAATGAACCGGAAAAGGGGCTCGTTCGCCGGAAGGAGCGAATCCATGAAACGATTCGTGCAGATTGTGTCCGTTCTCCTCGTCTCCGCGTCAATCGGCGCCTGCGTTTCCGCGAAGCAGCGAGCCAAGGAGCAAGAGGAGTTGGAGAGGAGCATTCAAACGACGTCGGACCCCGAGGTCGTCAAGGATTGCAGCTTCATGATGGAGCTGAGACCGGACGGGCTTCACCACACGCCGGAGGCCCAGGCCGCCTCTCTCGTGATACCGAAGAAGGGAGTCTCGTGGGTCGTTTTCAGCGGCTCGGGCAGACCCCAGCTCTACTCGTGCTCTCGAAAAGGCCCCCAGAACCAGCAACAGGCGGAGGCGCCGGTGCCGACTCCCGTTGAGACCGAGCCAGAGACGCGCACGTCGGCCCCGGCCGACGTGAAGGCGGCGCCAGCGCCGTCCGAAGCCAAGCCTGACTTCGTCATGAAGAAGCAGCCCGAAACCCAGGTTGAGGTCGCCGTGCCGGCGAAGAAGAGCGCTTACGAGACTCGGGTTACGAACAACCCGGAAGCCGTCAAGGGCTGCAAGTTCCTGGAGAGCTTTGCCGAGTCTCGAAAGGTGTCCCGCTTCCAGGAAGACGTGGTCAAAGCAGGCGGCAACCTTGGCTACATCGTGGCCACGAATCAGAACGGCGACGTCATCGGGGAGTCGTACTTGTGCCCCGAAGAGGCGAAGCCATGAATTGCCAGAGGAGGATCCCGAGAGAACCAGGGGGCCCACGCGCGTCATGAACTCAGGTCCGCTCAGTCTTCGAGGGTGGGCAGCGTCTTCAGGACCTCTGCTGCCCTTGGTCGGTTCGGGATGGGCTCGTCCTTGCGAATTCTCCCGTCTTTGAAGATCAGCACGCGCCTGGCGAACTGCGCGATGTCGTGTTCGTGGGTGACGAGAACGATCGTCAAGCCATTGTCGTTGAGGTTCTGGAAGATCTCCAGAATCTCGACCGAGGTCCGGCTGTCGAGGTTGCCGGTGGGCTCATCCGCAAGCAGGATCGAGGGGTGGTTTACGAGGGCGCGCGCCACCGCGACCCGCTGTTGCTGGCCCCCGGACATCTGCGACGGGAAATGGTGCGCGCGATCGGAAAGCCCGACGAGGCTGAGGGCTTCGACGGCACGCCTCCCGCGCTCGGCATTGTCCAGCTTCGCGTAGAGCGTCGGAAGCTCGACGTTCTCGAGCGCCGTCGTCCGCGCCAGAAGGTTGAAGCCTTGAAACACGAAGCCAATCTTCTGGTTTCGGATCAAGGCAAGTGCTCGCTTGTCGTGCCGGGAGACGTCGAGTCCTTCGAGCAGATATCTCCCGGCAGAAGGGCGATCGAGGCAGCCGAGGACATTCATGAAGGTCGATTTGCCGCTGCCGCTCGCGCCCATGATGGCCACGAATTCGCCACGATGAATCGCCACGCTCACTCCGCGAAGCGCGTGGACGCGGGTTTCGCCCAGTTCGTAGTACTTGTGCACGTCCTCCACGCGGATGACCGCGGACTCCGCCGCGGCGCGAGTGGCAGCTGCGGGGTCCGTCGCGGACCGTAAATCGGGGGGCGAACCGGGCACTAGCGCCGTATCCCGCCTGGCGTCTGTGGGTTCGACACCACGGACCGGATGACGAGGTCGTCTCCCTCCTTCAACTCGCCCTTGAGGACGCCGGTCACCTGGGTGTACGAGTGATCGGTGATACCGAGAGACACTTCGACCGGTTCCATCGTGTTGTGACTCGCGTTCAGCTTCCACACGACGGCGATGTCCCTCGGTGCCGCGCGCGACCCCTTCCGCGCCGTGTCTGTCTTCGGTCCGCCGGGTGGAGCCCCGGGCGCCTGAGGCGCTCGGGCCTTCTCACCCACGTCGAGTCCGTGTCTTGCGTAGATTGCTCGGATCTCCTCGAGTGACATCGGCGGTTTGTACCGCAGAGCCGTATTCGGAATCTTCAGCACGTCGGTGACAGCCGCAACCGGGATCGTGACGTAGGCGGTCATCCCCGGGAAAAGCTTGAGGTCGGGATTCGCGAATTCGATGATCGTGTCGTAGGTGACGACGTTCTGGATCGTCGTCGGGTTCATGCGTACCTGGCTGACGACTCCACGAAAGGATTCGGTCGGAAAGGCGTCGACCTTGAAGGTGACCGGCTTCCCGATCTTGATGTCGCCGACGTCCGATTCATCGGTCTTGGTGTAAACGAGCATCTTCGTCAGGTCCTGGGCGATGGTGAAGATCGTCGGCGCCTGCAGGGAAGCGGCCACGGTCTGGCCGAGCTCGACGTTGCGAGCAACCACGGTGCCGTCGATCGGAGATCGGATCACCGTGTAATTGAGATTGGTTTGCGCGACCGCCAGAGCCGCAGCCTTCTGGTTCACCTGCGCATCGGCCTGTGCGACGTTCGCGACGGCGGCACCCACGGTTGCGGCCGCGGCGTCATCGTTCGCTTTTGCGAGGTCCAGCTGCTGCTGGCTCAGAAGGTTGCTCTTCGTCAGCTCGACGCTGCGATCGTAGTCGGCCCGGGCTTGCAGAGATATCGCCCTGGCCCTCTCGAGGTTGGCCCGGGCCGCGACCCCGTTCGCCCTGGCGTTCTCCAGATCGGCGGAAGCCTGTCGCACCGCGCCCTGGAACAGGGCCGGATCGATCAGGGCGATGACATCACCCTTGTGCACTCGGGAATTGAAGTCCACGTTGAGTCTTGCGATGCTGCCGGACACCTGCGATCCGACCTGGACGGTGACGACCGCATTGATGGTTCCGGTGGCCTCGACGACGTTGTGGATCGAACCGCGTTCGACCTTGGCGAAAAAGTTCTGAATTTGCGTGCGCCCGCTGGAGCGCACAATGGCAAACAGGCCGGCCGCCACGACGAGGCCCGTCAGCGCGAGCCATCGGCGCTTCGTCATCTTGATTCCAGGTGTTGGGGGGTCACCCTCGGGGAGTGTCACTCGTACCGCAGGGCTTCGATGGGATCGAGACTGGATGCCCGCCGGGCGGGGTAATACCCGAAAAAGACGCCGACGGCCACCGAAAACAGGGCCGCGATCAAAACGGCCTGAAGAGAGATCTGCAGGGGCCAACGCAGGCTCTGACCAACGAGATACGAGCAGACGATTCCGAGCAACACACCGACAGACCCGCCAACCAGGCTGAGCATCACGGACTCCCCCAGGAACTGGAGCTGAATGGCCTCCTCGGTTGCTCCTACCGCGACCCGAACGCCGATCTCGCGAGTCCGCTCGGTCACGGAGACGAGCATGACATTCATGATCCCGATTCCGCCGACGAGAAGAGAAATCGACGCGACCGTGATCAGCAGGACGGTCAGCGTCCTGCTGGCATCGAGCTGGGCCTGAATGATGTCCTCGGGGTTGCGAATGTTGAAATCATCCTCTTCTTCCGCGCGGAGATGATGCCGATCTCGGAGGATCGCGGCGGCCTCATGTCCCGCGACCTTGACGTCGTCCGCCGAGACCGCCGAGCAAAGGATGTCGTCGAGCCAGGTGACCCCTTTGAGCTTCTTCTGTGCGGTCGTGTAGGGGAGGATGACCGAATCGTCCTGGTCCTGCCCGGAAAGGGATAGGCCCTTCGGCTGAAGCGTTGCGACGACCTTACAGGGGAGACTGGTGGCGCGGATGACCTTCCCGATCGGATCCTCGAGGCCGAAGAGCTGGGCGCGCACCGATCGTCCGATCACGCAGACGTCCGCGGCCCGATCCACGTCGTCCCGCGAGAAGATGGCTCCCTGATCGACGACCCAGCGCTTGATGTCGAAGTACTCGGGCGACACGCCCCGGTAGCGCGTGTGCCAGTTCTGGTTTCCGTAGATGACCTGGACCGGACCATCCACGTTGGGGGAAACGGCCTTGATGAGAGATATCTGATTCTTGATGGCAACCGCGTCCGCCACGGTCAGGGTCGTCGTCTCATGGGTGCCGGTGCGCACGCCGTTGATGGCGCGTCCGCCGGCTTCGATCCAGACGAAGTTGTCTCCGAGATTGTTGAGCTGTTGCTCGACGCGGGCTTGCCCCGCCTTGCCGATCGCCACGACGCAGATGACGGCCGCGATGCCGATCGTGACCCCCAGGATCGTCAGCAGACTCCGCATCTTGTTCCGGAGCAGCGCCACGAGAGCCGATCGAAGAAGGGCGGCGTAGTTCACGACGGCTCATGCGAGGGAACGGGCAAATCGTCCATTGTTGCCGCCCTGTCGAGCCGGACAGACGGAAGGCCCACCGGGTGCATGGACATGGCAGTGTACCAACGAACGTGCGGCGTAACGCGGACCAGGAGCGCCATCGCCGGCCGGGTAGGCCGGTCCGGATTCCGGGTCTCTTGGTGTGGGCGAACGTGGCAGGAGACGACAGGCCGATTCCAGGCGGGCGCGATCGTTTGTTGCAGGAGGCCGAATGCACGCCGGAATGATCGACATGGAGAGCAACACGACGCTGGTTCAGAACTTCCCGGCGCACGAGGCGATCCCCGAAGGCGCCGGTCCCTTTCCGGCAGCGGTCGTGTTCCACGACCGGTTTGGCTTGAGCACTCACGTGCGAGGCGTTGCGAACCGGCTCGCACAGCAGGGCTTCTACGCGCTCGTGCCGAATTTCTATGCGCTGCCCTCGAGCTTTGCCTCGATTGCTCCCGCTTTCATGCGAACGCTCACGATCGGAAGCTACGACTATCGCGATGCGGCGGCCGCCGAGGAGCGGGCACGGACTTTGACGGACGAGCGCGCAGAGACCGTCTTTCGCCAGGCCTTCGACTTTCTCGCGAGTCGTTCCCGCGTCCGGACCGGCGGCGTGGGCGTTCTCGGCTTCTCGATGGGGGGGCGCCTGGCATTTCTTTCCGCCTGCGACGAGCCGGACCGGGTGCGGGCCTGCGCCGCTTTCTACCCGACGGGGCTCGGCGTCTCCGGGTCGATGCCTGTCGGCCAGGCCGATCCCCTCGAGCGCGCGCGGAACCTCAACGGGCCGCTTCGGCTCTTCTACGGAGGCCTCGACGAGGCGATTCGTCCCGGGCAGCGGCAGAGGGTGCAATCGACCCTCGCGGCGCTCGGGAAGGACTTTCGCGTGAAGGTCTTTCCGGAGGCCGGCCACGACTTCTTCTGTTCCGAGCGCGATACCTTTCGGATCCAGGCCGCGAAGACGGCATGGGAAGAGACCGTCGAGCTTTTCCGCTCCTCCCTCGGCGGTCCATGAAGCAAGCCCCCCGGAGGGTCGTCTCGCGCAAGCGACTTCCGACCTGGCCCGCCGATGTGGCCGCGTTGCCAGGCGATCCGAGCTCTGCCGTCCTTTGAGCGCTACCGCCTCCCGTCAACGCGGGCTGAGGTTGCGCGCGCAGCGGAAGCCGTCGTCGTCTTCGCGGTCGTCCGGCGGGAGTCGTCCGCGGTTCGAGACGCGAATCTGGCGCGGCTGGTTCTTCCATGAGCCGCCGCGGAGCACGCGTTTACCGTCGGATCCTTCACCCGCGCCTTCGTCCTCGGAGACGCCGGGTGTCGCGTGGAAGGCGTCGGCATTCCATTCCCAAACGTTTCCGAGCATGTCGAACAAGCCGAATGCGTTGGGCTTCTTCATGCCGACCGGATGGGCCCGCTTTTCCGAATTCCGGGCATACCAGGCGATCTCGTCGATCTCTCCGTACCGGGCGGCCTGGGATCCGGCGCGGGCCGCATACTCCCACTCGATCTCCGTCGGCAGCCTTCCCTCGGCAGCGGAGCAGAAGGCCGCGGCTTCATCCCAGGTGACGTTGACGACGGGAACGTCGTCTGCGGCCCAGTTGCGCTGTTTCGGCAGATTGCGCGAGGTCGACGATGCCCAGTCGCGGAACTGGGCGACCGTCACCAGCCGGTCCATGATCTCGAAGGCGGCGGGAACGGAAACCCGTCGCCGCGGAGATTCGACCGGAGTGCATTCGGTGTCTCCGTTCGAGCATCCCATCTCGAACTCTCCGGCCGGTACCCGAACCCAGGAGAAGCTCGAGCCAGCCGTCCGGCGATCGCTCGGAGGCGCCGGCGTTGAGGCCTGCGCGGGTCCGGCTCCGACGGGTCCCTGGGTTGCCGCGGGAGTCGCGCCGAGGCGCTTCGGCTCCGCGAACCTGATCTCGACGATTGTCTTCGGACCGGCCACCGCAACGACCTTCGACCATCGCCGCCCGTCGGCCGCGGTGGCCGAGACGACGTATTCGCCCTCGGTGACCTCAAGCCTCAGCGGCTCGTCCGCGCTCAGGTCCGCGACCTTCTGGGCATCGACGCTCACGCTGCAGTTCGTGCCCGAGAGGATCAGCAGCGCGGTCTTCGGCGCCTCGGCCGCCGCCGCTGCGACGAGCGGAGCGACGCAGAGGGCGCCGAAAAGGGCGAGGGAGAGAACCCGGCGGGTGTCACGGCGCGGCGGCATGGCTCAGTGCTTCCGAAAGGTCCGAATGTACAGAATCGTCTGCCCGATCTGCGGGCTCGACAGGGTCTTTCCCCAGGGCGGCATGAGCGGCGACAGTCCGACACCCGCCCCTCCGCGCTGAATCGTATCGGCCAGATCGGCATCGGTCTTCTTTTCTTGAAACGCGGGGTCCGAGAGATCGCGGGGATGCGGGTCGAGGTTGAAGGCGTTGAACCCGTCTCCCGCACCGGTCTCGCCGTGGCACGTCTGGCAATAGTGCTGATAGGTCGCGCGGCCGAGGCGCAACTCGTAGGACGGCGTGGTCCCGGTCGTCGCAGTCACCCCGGGCCCCGGGGGCGAGCGGCGCGCGCAGGCCGTCGCAGCGAAAAACAGAAGGCTGGCGACGTTGAGGAGCCGCTTCATTTCGTCCCCTTTCCCGTCGCGGCAGGCGGCTCTCGAAGGGTCGCGAGGTAGGCCGTCAGACGGAGCGCGTCACGATCCGCCAGGCCGTAGTCCGGGCATCGCACGTCGGCGCGCCAGCGCTGCGGTCCTTTCAACCAGGTAAAGGTCCATCCCGGCCGCAATCGCGTAGCCGAGTCGCTCAACGGCGGACCGTAGTATCCGCCCTTGGATCCGATGATGTGGCAGGCGCGGCACCCGAGCGTCACGTAGAGCCGCTCGCCCTCGGTCGGGTCGGCATCCGAGGCGGGCCGGTCCTGGAACGGATCCTCGGGAACCCTCGGGTCGACGAAGAGGGTCGAGATCGCGTCGGCCAGCTCCACGGCCTCGTCGTGCGGGATGAGGAGGATCGGCATGCGCTCCGTCAGGATCGGCCGGATGGTGAAGGACAGCATCAGATAGTCGACGAGCCAATCCCGCTGGACCTTGCTGCCTTCGAACGTGAGCGGTGCCGTCGAGATGTCGCCGCCCCGGTCGCCGATCTGATGGCAGGACAGACAGCGGTAGCGATCGATCAGATGGCCGACGCGTCCGGCCGGGATCGGCGCGGGCCGACTCGCGGGCAGCACACGGTACGCCTCGGGAACGGGCTGGGCGCCGATCCCGAGCAGTGCGGTGACGACCGCCTGGGTCTCCTCCGGGCTGAAACCGTAGGAGGGCATCTTGAGGCCCTTCGCGAACGAGCGGGGGGACTCGATCTTTGCGGCGAGCCAGGCGGTCAGCGTCCGCGGCAGATCCGTCCGCCGCCCGAAATCGAGGAAGGCGGCCTTCTTGTCGCCGATCCCGTCGAGATCCGGGCCGAATTTCTCCGCGGGCCGCGCTCCGGGCGCGCCGTGGCAGGAGAAGCAGCCGTACTTCCGGAACGTCTTTTCCCCGCTCTCGGCGAGCGTGCGGTTGACGCGAAGCGGCTCGAGGATGTCCTCGGGGGCGTCGAAGTCGCGCAGCTCGTCCTCCATGTAGGCGACGACGTCGCGCGACTCCGCGTCGGTGAAGTGGTACCGGGGCATGGGCGTGCGCGGATTGAATGCGTGAGGATCCCGGATGTAGGCGAGCAGCCAGCCCCGGGTGGCTGCCGAGGCGATCTTCGAGAGCTCCGGGGCGGAGCCCTGGCCTTTTCCCTCGACGGTGTGGCAGGAGATGCAGCGCGACTCCGCAAAGAGCTTCTTGCCGTTGGCCGGGTCCCCTGGGGGTTCCTCGCCGGACGCCTTCACGCGCCGGGCCAGATCCTCCGGCACGTCCTGGCCGAAAACGTAATTCGCCAGCTCCTCGATCTCGCGCACAGTGAGCTGGAAGTTCGGCATCGTCGCGTTCGGGTCGACGTCCCGCGGCTTCTTGAGCCAGCGGCGGAGCCACTCGGCCCCGGTCTTGATCGGCTCGGTCGAGAGCGGCGGAGCCTGCGAGCGGAAGGCCTCGCGGCCCCGAACGCTGTGGCAGGCGAAGCATCCGGAGCGCTCCATGATGGCGTGCCCGCGGGAGAGCACCGGGGCGTCCGGGACCTCGACGGTCGCATGGCAGCGTCCGCAGCCGGCTTCGACATAGGCCTCCGGAAGCAGGGGAGGAGCCGCATGGACCGCGCTTCCGTGCGCCTGCGCCTCGGTGGTCGCCGGCCCCTGCCCCGAGTGGCAGGAGGTGCAGCCGAATCGATCGAACCCGGCCGGCGTGTGAGGAGTCCACGGGTGGAGCCCGAAGGGACTCGGCGCTCCCTTCATCAGAAGATCGGCGACACCCAGATGGCAAGTCGTGCAGCGGTCGACCCGATTGTCTAGCGCCGGAAGCCAGATCTGGTGAATCGCGACCGGCCGATCGGCGTATTCGCGCGCCTGCCGCGCGCTCTTGGCCCTGGCAACGCCGAGCGCGGCGAACCGT
This sequence comes from uncultured Acidobacteriota bacterium, assembly GCA_963801275.1. Lineage (GTDB taxonomy): Bacteria > Acidobacteriota > Thermoanaerobaculia > UBA5066 > Gp7-AA6 > DATBFU01. The sequence goes on from CAWDEF010000001.1 coordinate 2,948,123, forward strand.
CGCTGAAGGGCCCTGTACGGCCGGAGCGCGTTCTTCGCGGGCGAAATTGCGAGCACGAGAAGGAATGCCACGCTCGTCAGCGCAAAGAGCCGTCGCAGCGGCAAGCGATTCCTCTTTCTAGAATCCCGCCGCGTGCGCCCAAGGCCACACGAAGGACCACCCGGGGCCGCGGAAGAACGTTCCGATGAGAGTGAGGATTCCGGCGACGACGGCGAACCAGACCATGATCCATTCCGGCAGAGTCACCTTCGCGAGCGCGCGGCGAAAGGCGCCCGCGCCCTCGCCACCGCGAGCCGCGAACATCGCGAGACAGATTCCCGCCGACGGGACGACGATCGGCCAGCACTTGAAGGCTCCGAAGAGTGCGATGAGCGCGGCGCCGGTAACGGCCAGGAGTGTCGCGCGGGCGGGCCCGGCTCCCTCCCAGAGCGGCCCGGCGGTGAGGTTGATGCGCGCGTAGGGAATGACGACGAGCGCCACGACGACGAGCAGCGGCATCAGGACGCCCGCGACGACTGGCGGGAAATAGTGCAGCAGCTCCTGCAGTCCGAGGAAGTACCAGGGGGCCTTGGCGGGATTGGGCGTCTCGAGGGGATTGGCGATGCCCTCGAGGGGCGCGTCGAAGGCGATCGCGGCGAGGGCCAGCGCGATGACGACCAGCTGAAAGAGAATGACCTCTCGCAGGATCAGGTTCGGAAACGTCATGACGTACTTTTCGTCGGTTGTCCGGACCGCGGGCCTTCGGTCGGGGCGCACCAGGGCCACCCGCCGGGGCGTGGCGAGCGGGTCGGTCGATTCCACGAGCTCGAGCGGCGGCAGCGAACTCACAGGACCTCTTCCCGGTCGGAAGCGTCCTCGGGCGGGCCCTGGACGCCGCCGTCCTTGCGAACGCGCCAGATGTGCACGGAGAGCATCAGCAGCAGAGCAACCGGCAGGACGACGCAGTGGAGAACGTAGAACCGCAGGAGGGCGTTCTCGGACACGATGTTGCCGCCGAGCAGGAGGAAGCGCGCTTTCTCGCCGATCAGGGGCGCCTCCTTCGCCATGTTGGTCCCGACCGAGACTCCCCAGAAGGCGATCTGGTCCCAGGGCAGCAGATAGCCGGTGTAGGACAGCAGAAGCGTCGCGAGGAGCAGCACGACGCCGACAACCCAGTTGAACTGGCGCGGAGGCCGGTAGGCGCGGTGGAAGAAGACCCGCAACATGTGGAGAAAGGCCGTGAAGACCATGAGGTGGGCGGCCCACCGGTGCATGTTCCGAAGAAAGAGGCCGTTGTCGACGACGAACTCGAGCTCCCGCATGTCGCGGTAGGCCTGGGGCACGGAGGGGTGGTAATAGAACATGAGCAGAACGCCGGTCGCCGTCAGAATCAGCGCACAGACGAGCGCGATGCCGCCCAGCCAGTAGGTGTGCGTGAAGCGAAGGGTCTTTTCGCGCACCTTGACGGGATGAACGTGCAGAAACAGATTCTCGAAGATGACGAGGGAGCGGTTGCGGTTCGTCTCGGCGGCACCGTGGCGGACGATCGAGCGGTACACGCCCGATTCGCGGAGGCGCCGGAAGACGGAGTCGAGAGACAGTGTCGTCATGCTTTGAACACCTTTCCGTGGGGAACGACGACCGCCGTGTCCACGACGAGCAGTCCCGAGGAATTCAATCCGACCTCGAGCCAGGGGAGCGCGCGGGGCGCAGGCCCCTCGACGACGTTGCCTTCGAGGTCGAAACGACTCCCGTGGCAGGGGCAGGCGATGATGTTCTGGTCCGAGAGGAACCGCGTGATGCACCCGAGGTGCGTGCAGACGGCGGAGAGGGCGTACACGCCTCCGGGGCCGCCAATCACGTAGGCCCTCTCCTCCTTGTTGAACCGGACGGTCCCGTCCGGGTAGTCGGACGGCCCGCCCGCGAGGAACGTCGTCGGCGGCTCGAAGAGAACTTTCGGCTTGAGAAAGTCGAGCGTGACGAGCCCGGAGCCGACGGCGGCCACCGCGCAGGCTCCCGTGCCCACCCTCACGAAGAACTTGCGGCGGTCCGGGCGATCCGGCGGGGTCTCGGCCTCGGGGTTGGGCCTGTCAGGCAACGGAGTCCTCCCTGGTGTGGAAGCTCTGCATCGTGATGGTTCCGGCGGGGCATCGGGCGGCGCAGAGGCCGCAACGAATGCAGATCTCCTCGTTCTTGATCAGGATGGCGCCCGCGCGCCGGCCATCGATCAGGATGGGGGCGAGCTCGAGCGCCGCGGGAGGCAGGACTCGCACCCGGGCCGCCGGGACGATCTCGATGCAATCCTCGGGACAGATGTCCTGGCAGCCGCCGCACAGGATGCATTCGGTTCCCAGTTCGGGGTCCTCGGCGAAGGCCGTGTTGGTCCAGCACCGCAGGCAGCGGGATCCTTCCAGCCGCGCCTCCCGTTCTCCAAAGCACTCTTCGACCTCGGCGATGCCGATCCGACGGGAGATCGGCCGCGTCGGAGGCTTCTGGCGCGGGACGCTCTCGAAGTCGAGGATGCGTTCGTACCGCGGGTGGACATCGATCTCCACCAGGCCGTCGAATTCCGGCCGCGCCCTGCCTCGGAGCCGCTCGTCGATCGACCGCGCCGCTCGCTTGCCGTCGGCGACGGCATTGATGGCGATGCGAGGGCCAAAGGCTGCATCCCCGCCGGCATAGACCCCGGGCGCGGTCGTGGCGAGCGTGGCGGGGTCGATCGTGATGCGCCCGCCCCGCGTCTCGATTCCGTCCTCCGGTCGGAGGAACGAGAAGTCGCCGGTCTGGCCGATCGCGACGATGACGGTGTCGGCGGAAACGATCGACTCGGAACCAGCGATGAACTCCGGAGCGAACCGCCCCCGCTCGTCGAAGACCCGCGAGACCGAGAGGAACTCGACGCCGGTGACGACGCCGCCATCGCCGACGAAACGCTTGGGACCGACGCCGTGTCGGAAGGAGATTCCTTCGCGAACGGCTTCCTCGATCTCTTCCCCGGCCGCCGGCATCTCGCTCTCGGACTCGAGGCTGCAGACCGTCACCTCGCGGGCGCCGAACCGGATGGCGCTTCGGGCCACGTCGAGGGCCTGGACCACCGAGAGGTTGCGTTGCAGGTTGTCCTGTTCGCCACCCCGCGCCGCGACCCGCGCAACGTCGAGGGCCACGTTGCCGCCGCCGATCACCAGGACGCGGCGGCCCATCTCGACCTTGTAGCCGAGGTTGATGTTGAGCAAATAGTCGATGCCCTTGAGCACGCCGTCGAGCTCGATGCCTTCGACGGCGAGGTCGCGGCTGCGCATCGCGCCGACCCCGAGAAAGACCGCGGCGTATCCCTGTGCCCGAAGGTCCGTGAGCGTGAACTCGTGGCCAAGGCGCGCATTGGTGGTCAGTTCGACGCCGAGCGAGAGGATGGCGTTGATCTCGAGCTGGATGAGGGCCCGTGGCAACCGGTATTCGGGGACCCCGAGCCGGAGCATGCCGCCCGCCACCGGAGCGCCCTCGAAGATCGTCACCGGGTATCCCATGAGCGCCAGATCGTGCGCGCACGCGAGCCCCGCCGGTCCGGACCCGATCACGGCGACCCGCTCGGCATGGCGCTTCTCCCGATGACCGTAGATCTCGGCCAGGACCGACAGATCGATCATGCTCTCCACCCCGAAGCGTTCGGTCACGAATCGCTTCAGGGCCCGGATGGAAATCGGGGCGTCGAGCTCGCCGCGCCGGCAGACGCCCTCGCAGGGGGCCGCGCAGATTCGGCCGCAGATCGAGGCGAGCGGATTGGGCCGGCGCGCGACGGCGTAAGCCTCCCGGTACCGGCCCTGCGCGATCATCGAGACGTACTTCCCGGCTTCCGTGTGGACGGGGCACGCCCACTTGCACGGAAAGTTGCGCTCGAGCCACTCGCGAGGAAGCTCGGCCACGCTGCCTACCTTGCGATCTCGAAGTTGACTTCGGTCGGCCCCGCAACGGTCACCGGCTTCTCGGCGGCCTTCAGCTTTGGGTGCCAGACCTTGACGGTGTAGCTGCCGTCGGGGACATCGCCGATGTGAAAGGTGCCGTCCGCCATGGCCACGGCGAAATAGGGCGTCGCCACGGCAACGACGTAGGCCTCCATCTCGGGATGGACCTTGCACAGCAGCACGGCGGCGCATTCCTTCTTGAAGGTGTAGCTCTTCGTCTCGCCCTGGGGCCAGGTGCCGAGGTTGAACTTCTCGGCGCAGGCGTCGGGCGTGAAGACGTTGTGAAGGACGGCGTCCGAGTTTAGAAAATCGACCGTCGTCCCCACCAGCACGGGCAGGACATGAGGCGTGAAGACCAGATTCTTCTGGTCGATCTTCGCGTGCTCCCTGGGGGCCGGGAAGGTCTTACCGGCAATCGCTCCGACGTAGACGACGGCGTCGGCGCAGTTGCGGACGCCCTTGCAGGTGACCTTTCCATGAAGATCACCGGCGGCCGCGGGCCAGGCCACGGCGAGAATCACGAGGACCAGAAGACTCTTTCGCATGACTTCTGCACTCCTTCTTAGAAGGCTGCGCGGATCACGGTGGAGATCGCGTAGTCCTTCGAATTCGAGGGGTCGCCGTTGTACTCGACCAGGACCTTGACGTTGGCGTATGCGAGGAAGCTCAAGTTGCCCGTGATGATCTTCGTCGCCGATGCCGTCGGGTCGCCTGGCAGGAGCTGCTGATAGCGGACGGACGCCTGGAAAGGCGGAGCGAAGACGAAATCGGCCTGCGCGAACCAGGCCTTGTAGACGGTGTGGTTGGTGGCGTAAAGATCCGAAGTCGAGGGATAGAAGAGCTGGAGCTTGTCCTTTCCTTCGAGCGCGCCGCCGAACACGTTCACCGGTCCCATGTAGACCGAGCCGTACACGCCGTACCGCTGAAAGCTGGTGTCCTGCTCGTCGAACGGCTCACCGGAGTCGTCGGTAACCTCGTAGTTGACGCCGCCGCCGTTGCCCCAGTAGCCGAAGACGCCGAGCCGAAACGACGTCTCTTCCCAGTTTTCGGGGGGCAGCTTGACACCGGTCGACGTCCCGTCGAGTGCGAGCCCGCCGAGCTTGTAGTCGACGCGTGCGTAGGCGTCCTTTTGCGTCGTGCTCCCGAAGGAGTCATTGAACCCGCCGGGCCCGATCGGGCTGTCGACGCCGATGACGTACAGAAGGCGGTGCGCGACGACGCCGTACATCTCGATCGCCCGCGCGTTGGCGGGCATGCCGACGCCGCAGGAATCGCTCTCACAGAGGCCCGTGCCTCCATTGAAGCCGATCGGGTTGTAATCGAAAAACGCGTCGACGCCGCTGTCCGTCATGATCCACATTTCCTGGAAGCCGTCCCAGGCGTTTGGCGCGAGCTTTCCGACACGGAAGTTGAAGAGGTGCTCCGGCCCGAACGCGTTGACGAAGTCGAGCCTGGCGTGCTCGATCTCGACCTCCGAGCCGCCGTCGGGAAGCTCCCCATAGGTCAGCTCTCCGAAGAAGCTCATGTGCCGGCCGAGCGTGCCCGCGGTAAAGAGGTTGAGCTCCTGAGGGAACTGAAAGTCGTTGTGCAGAATCTGGTGACCCGCGTCATCCTCGCTCGAGGCGTAGAGGTCCGCCATCTTGACGTTGACGGCGAGCGGAGCGTTGCCCGGTAGGGTGCTCGGATAGACCATCTTCGGCCAGATCTTTTCGTACGCCTCCGAACCGAGAGAAACCGGGACTTGCTTGACCTGCTCCTCGGTCTCCCCCGGCATGCGGTACCCGTTCAAGCGGAACGCTTCGCCGAACGGATTGAGCTTCGGGAAGATGACGTGACAGGTCTGGCAGGAGGTCTGGTACTTGCGGGAGAACACCGGAACGGCCTCCGCCCGGCGCGCGCCCGCGCCGACGACGATGTACCCGACCGTCAGGAACGCGAGGACGATGCAGAGACCGCGCTGCGAGTTTTCCACGGAAGCCTCCCTTCTGTTCCGTGGATGCTCGCGCCGCGGTGGCGCCGGGGGAATGCCGCAGCGTCACCAATTCCGATAGGGAAACCGCACCAGGGACGACGAGGCTAGACGATGCGATGCTGGAATGCGAAGGCGACCGCCTCGGCCTTGGAGTGGACCTCGAGCTTCTCGAGAAGATTCTGAATGTGGTTTCGCGCCGTCAGGGTCGAGATGTGGAGCCGCCCGGCGATCTCGGGTGTCGATCGCCCGGCGGTGAGCATCCCCAGAACCTCGACTTCACGGGCCGTGAGCTTGCGTGCTCGAGCGTCCGGCGATTCCCGGACGGCGACCAGCAGAGGGCGAGGTGGCGATTCCCGAGAAGCCTCCGAGGCTTGCAGGGGGGCGTCGGCGGGCTTCAGGATGTGGGCGAGGACGAAGTGATCGGGGGGCCGGACCGCGAGGTGGAGAACGCTGACGTCTGTCGCGATCATGCGGCCGTCCTTGGCCCGGAGTTGAAGCCCGAAATGCCGGATCGTCTCGCCCCGCGCCGCGATTGCCGTGACCGGGCAGTGCTCCGAGCAATAACGGTTTCCGAACGTGTCGCAGCCTCCCAGGGCCGATCCGCAGGAGGTTCCCAGGATCTCATCTTCTGGAAATCCAAAGAGGCGTTCACATCCCTGGTTCCAGAAGATGATGTTCAGGTGACGGTCGGTGGCGAACACCGGATCCGGGGACTGCACCAGAGCCTCGAAGAGACCGAGAACTTCCTGCGGAACGCGATTCGCCCGGCTCACGATGTCTGCCCTTTCGCCTCGAAAGGCCACCGGGGAGCACTTTCCCCCCGGGGTGCGACGCCGTCGCCCAGGCCACAAGCTAACACGTTCCCGAAGAGAATCTGACGGATCGGTCCTCGCCCGCCGTCCGGATGCCTTCCGAACCTGCACAAACCGGAGGCAGATGGGCGGAACGATCGGTCCGGGAAGGCCCCGGCCGTCTTGTTTTCCCGAGCGCGAAGCTCGGGCGAGGTGGACGCCGAGAAAGGGCGAACGGGCTTGCGCGCCGGCCGCGGCACGCCCGCCTCCACTCAGCTCTTCGCGTCCTCCATCATCAGGGTCTTCACGTCGTTGATCACGAGCGCCGGATGCAGGAAGTCCGAGCTGTAGATCTGGCGCACACGCCGCTTCCGGTCGATCAGGAAGACCTTCAGTATGTGCGAACGATCGCCCGTGTATCGGCCAGCCGCGTCGACCTCCTGAAGCACGTATTGCCCGTAGCCGTCGAGGAGTGGCTCGAGATCGCTTTGGGAGGATGTCGTCAGGAAGCTCCAGGCCTCCGCCTGCCCCGGACTCTTCACGCCGACGCTGCGGGCGTAGCGGTCCATGGTTTGCGGAGTGTCCCGTTCCGGGTCGAAGCTCAGCGTGACCAGGTGAACCCTGCCCCCAACCATGGGCTCATCGTCCAGCCGGCTTCGCAGCATCTGGAAGACGGCGGTGGCCAGGGGACAGCCCTTCGGCGCGGAGCACCGGGTGTAGATGAAGCTCAAGAGCACGTATCGGTCGCCCAGATAGTCGAACAGGCGGCGTCGACGCCCATGTTCATCGAGCACCGCTCCGTCCGAAGCAGCTTGAATCGGCGGCAGGGAGTAGCTGCCAGGCGGCGGCGGCACGTACTCGAGCCCGGGAGGCGCGCCCGGCGAGGCGGCCCGAGTCGCCCTGGCGGCCGGCTTCGAGCAGCCGGCCACCAGAAGACCCAGAGTCGCGAGGAGCACGACCGCCTGACCCCTCCGTCCGGGAGAGAAGGTCCCGACGGCGGGGAAGTGTTTGGTCATCGTGCCGGTTGATCGGGCATCTTGTTCGCGGCGGTCTTTTCCAAGCTTCCGCTCGGCCCGTGACCATAGAGCGCGTAGGCACCAAACCGCATCAGATGCGGCCGGCCGAGCCCTTCCGCGTAGAAATCGACCGTGAAACGCGGGTTGAGCTTCTGGCCATCCCACGTGTAGGCCTTCAGGAATTGCTCGTCCTGCTCTCCCTTCTTGTCCCAGTTGGCGAGCAGCGACGAGGTGAAGTAGACGCGCTTGCCGTCCCAGCTCTGGGAAACCATGTTGAGCTGCGAGCCGATTGTCTCCTCGTAGATCTGCTTGGGGTGAAACGGATAGCTGATGTCGTAGCGGCGGGCCTTGCCGTCCATGAATGTCGTAACCCAGAGGGACTTGTCGTCGACGCCGATGCTGCTATCCACGGGCAAGGGAACCTTCGTCGGGTCGCCGACGTCTGCGACGTCCTTGGCCTGCCACGCGCCGCTCTCGTCCTCGTAGATGAGCCAGATCTTCGAGGTCAGGGCCGTGGTCGTGAAGGCGTAGTTGTGTTCCGGCTGCAGGGCGAAACGGATCTCCAGCGGGGCACCGGGGACCGGAAGCACCTTCTTCGGCTTTCGGGCGTGAAGGTCCCAAACGGTCACTGTTTGCCCGAAGTGCTTCATCGCCTCCTTGTCCTGCAGCAGTTTTCCAAAGTCCATCATGTAGTTGGTCCAGCCGGCGAAAGACGAGGTGAGCATCGTGTTTCGTCGTGGCAGCACGCGCACGTCGTACCCATAGCCATCGGCCGCTTTTACGATTTCCGCGCCGTCTGGCTTTTCGTTCGTGGGGATCCAGTGCGTGGCGATGAACTCGCCGTTGTTGTTGTACTCCACGAGTGCCGTGCGGCCTCCGTGGTCCTTGTCGTTCGAGAGCCCGGCGATCAGCATCCTCCCGGGCAGCGCGTAGTGCCCGTGCGGCCCGACCACTCCGCCCGATCTGGACACGAAATCGTTGATCGTCTTGTGGAGGCGCGGCCTCGCAGGGTCGGTGTGGACGTCGAAGATGAAGATCTTGCTCGTGTCCAGGCCGCCGGCCCAAAAATAGCGCCGGTCGTCGGTGAACCCGCCATGGTGCGCCTCGTTCCGCCCTCCGACGGAAGCCTTGTGAATCACCTTGCCGAAGGTCTTCGAATCGGGGCGCGCGTCGATCGTGACCAGCTTGTCCGAACCGTCACCGACTCCCTGCTTCCCGAGAGTCCAGACGTAGACGAAGTCCTCCTGCGAGGTGATCATCGCCATGTACGGGGACTGGCAGGTCTCGTCGGCCAGGGCTTGTCGGGACGGCCCCAGAACCGCCAGGACCAGGCCTGCGACGAAAACGCGCGCAAGCATTCTCATGGTGTCGGTGGGATGCATCTTCGAATCCTCCTTTCCGCGTGTGGTGGTGCCAACTGGGTCTGTCCCATCCGGGGGCCTCGCCTCCATTATTCAGGCAATGCGGTCTGATCGGGTCGGTTCCTTCAAGATCCAGATCGCGCTCCCCTCAGGCACAACGGAGCATCGGGGCCAGTTGAGCCGACGCGGTGCGTCCGACGTGTGCTTGCCCGAGAGACTCGCCTATGGCGGTGACAACCTCTCGAGCACGTGTCTCCAGAGCGAAGAAACCCGTATCGACAAGCCTAACATCGGCCTTGGGCACGCGCGTTGAAACGCCTGGGCGCCCGACGGCGCCTCGAGGCCGCGACCAGGCGTTCCGGACTCGATACCGCGGCCCTGCGACGGCAGACCACCAGGAACCGACAGCCTGCTCTTTGGATAGGGCGCCCGGGGGGCTCGGGCCGCCGACTCTATGGTCTGGCGCCGAGCGCCCGGGCGGGCAGCAGGATCAGGGCCCGGAGCAACTCGAAGACGCCCTCGACCGCAATCCCCAGCAGTCGAAAAGGCAGCAGAACGAGCCAGACGATCGGGTAGAGCACGAGCGCGAGGAGGGCGAGGGGCCAGCAGAGGAGCAAAAGGACGAGCCAGACCAGAAACTTCAACATCACTGTCTCTTACGAAAACGATGCCTTCAGGTTTGACTTCGGCTTCGGCTGCGTTGCCCGATCTCGGCGCCCCCCGGGCACGCCCGCCATTGACGGCGAGAGACAGACTAGGATGTCCGAGGTTCCGAACGCCCAGGTCAAGGCCGACGCACTGGCCGAGGCCCGCACCGTCTCCGGGGTCGTCCGGGTGATCAATAATCTTCAGGTCAAGTCGCCCCCAACGGCCTGATCTCTCCGAACCCCTCATTACCCGCCGAGCCGGCATAAGGCTCGGCGTTTCTTTTGTCCGTGGTAAGAAGAGCGCCGATGACACCCGCCGGCCCGATTCGGGCAGAGCTCTTCTCGGCGGACCAGCTCGAAGAGTTCGCCGGATCGCTCGCGTCGGAACACCTCGTGCAACCCCAGAAGAGGCGCGGACGGGGGCTGCTCCCGCGGCTGCACGAGAATGCGCGCGTCCTTATCCGGTCGCACCGGGCCATCGCGGAGGCGAGCCGCCAGACCCGCACAGTCTCTCCCGCGGCGGAGTGGCTCCTGAACAACTTCCACATCGTCGAGGAACAGATTCGGGAGATCCAGGAGGACCTGCCCCCCGGCTTCTATCGGGAACTGCCCAAACTCGCCTCCGGACCGCACGAAGGCTATCCGCGCGTGTACGGGCTGGCCTGGGCGTTTGTCGCGCACACCGACAGCCGGATCGAGCTCCAGACGCTCGGCCGCTTCGTCCGCGCCTACCAAGGCGTCCAGCCTCTGACGATCGGCGAGCTGTGGGCGCTGGCGATCTCGCTGAGGGTCGTGCTCGTCGAGAATCTGCGGCGCCTGGCCGAGCGCATTGCTGCGCGAGGCATCGCACGGGACCAAGCAGACGCGATCGCCGACGCCCAGCTGGGAACGAGCGGCATCCCGAAGGCGGACCCGGTCGCGGTGATTCAGATGCTGGAGCAACGGCCATTCACGCCGGCCTTCGCGGTCCAGCTCAGCCAGAGACTCCGCGAGCAGGACCCGACGGTCACACCGGCGCTCGCCTGGCTCAATCGGCGGTTTGCCCGCGAAGGCACGACGGCCGAAGAGGCCGTGCATACCGAGCATCAGGCCCAGATCGCCACACACGCCACGGTGCGCAACGTCATCACCAGCATGCGGCTGCTTTCGTCCGCCGACTGGGCCGATTTCTTCGAAAGCGCCAGCCTCGTTCACGAGGCGCTCTGCGCGGGTACGCGCGTCGCAGAGATGGACTTCCCCACGCGCGATCGGTACCGGCGTGCGGTGGAGGAGCTCTCCCGGGGAACCCACCATGACGAGCTCGAGGTCGCACGCCGCGCCGTGCGCATGGCCCAGGGCGCCGCATCGCCGGCCGAATCCGCCGGGCCGACCGATCCCCGTCTTTCCGACCCTGGCTATTACCTCATTTCCAAGGGACGGCCGTTGCTCGAGGCGGACCTCGACTTCCGACTTCCCGCGCGGCAGTGGTTGCGGCGCGCGTGGTTCCGAGCGACGGCTCCCTTGTACCTCGGTTCGATCGCGCTTTGGGCCGTCGCGATTCTCGCCGTTCCGGTGGCGCTCGCTGTCGTGGCCGGCGCTCCCACCCTGTCTGTCGTTCTGCTCGCGGTCCTTGCGGCTGTGCCCGCTTCGGATTTGGCGAGCGCAGTCGTCCAGCGATTCGCGACGCAGATCGTGGGTCCGCTGCGCCTGCCCAAGCTCGAGCTATCCGCTGGTGTCACGGAGGCGGTGCGCGCTCTGGTCGCCATCCCGATGCTCTTGACCGACGAGGCCGAGATCCGCGAGGTGGTCCAGCGGTTGGAAGTGCACTCCCTGGCCAATCCGGATCCCGAGCTGCGGTTTGCGCTGCTTTCGGACTGGCCCGATTCGCCGACGGAGAGCCTGCCCGAGGACGAGACGCTCGTCGCGACCGCGCGCGCCGCCGTCCGGGAGCTCAACGACCGACACGGGCCCGCAGCGGGAGGAGGTGACCGTTTCTGGGTTTTTCACCGTCGCCGCGTCTGGAACGAACGCGAAGGCGTCTGGATGGGATGGGAACGAAAACGCGGGAAGCTACGCGAATTCAATCGCCTCCTCCGCGGCGCGACGGACACCTCCTTCTTACCGGCTGAGAGCGACGTTTCCGGGCCTTCCGGAATTCGCTACGTGATCACGCTGGACGCGGATACGCGCCTTCCAAGGGAGGCGGCGCGCCGGCTGGTCGCCACGATCGCGCACCCGTTGAACTCGCCCGTCTTCGATTCCGCAGCCGGACGGGTCGTGGAGGGGCACGCGATCCTCCAGCCGCGGGTGGTTCCCACGTTGCCGGAGACGGGATTCGGTACGCTGTTTCAGCTGATTTTCTCGGGCCCTCGCGGCATCGACCCCTACGCCTTCGCGGTGTCCGACGTCTACCAGGACCTCTTCGGCGAAGGGATCTACACGGGCAAGGGGATCTACGACGTCGACGCGTTCGAGCGAGCGCTTTCCGACCGCGTGCCGGAGAACACGCAGCTCTCGCACGATCTTTTCGAGGGGCTCTTCGCCCGGGCCGGATTCGTCTCGGACATCGAGCTCTTCGAGGGCTTCCCGGGACATTACGAGGTGGCGGCCTTGCGCCAGCACCGATGGGTGCGCGGCGACTGGCAACTGCTGCCCTGGATCCTGGGCAAGGGACCGCGGACAAGCGGCGTCCGAAGCGCGATCCCGCTCATGGGGCGCTGGAAGATGTCTGACAACCTCCGACGCAGCCTCTTGGCGCCCGCGACGTTCGCGACGTTGCTCGCTGGTTGGTGTCTCCCGGGGGTCGGCGCCGGTACCTGGACGCTCTTCGTCCTCGCGATACTGTCCCTTCCAACATTCCTGTCTTTCTTTACGAGCGTTCTTCCACATCGAAAGGGGGTCGCCAAGCGGAGCTTTCTTCGCGGCGTCGCGGCGGATCTCGCCATCGGACTCGCGCAGACCGCCTTGCGAGTCATCCTTCTGGCGCACGCGGCCTGGCTTCGGCTGGACGCGATCGCACGGACTCTCTGGCGGCTAGCGGTGACTCGACGCCATCTCCTGGAATGGGTACCGGCGGCCCAGGCGCATCACGCCCTGGATCTGGAAATCTCGGGGTTCTATCGGCGCATGCGCTCGGCGATCGGGCTGGCGGCAGCTTGTGGGCTGCTGGTCGCAGTCGGCGGGACCGGGCAATGGAGATGGGCGGCTCCCTTCCTCGCGATGTGGTTCGCCTCGCCGGGGATCGCTCGATTGGTCAGTCTGCCCCCGCGCGAATCGGCGCGGATCCGGATCTCCCCGGCTCAAGGGCGGGAGTTTCGACGGATCGCACGCCGCACCTGGCGGTATTTCGAGCGATTCGTCGGACCCGAGACACACCATCTTCCCGCGGACAACTTTCAGGAGGAGCCCCAGCCCCAGATCGCGGGCCGGACTTCGCCGACCAACATTGGTCTCGCATTCCTCGCGACCGTCGCCGCCAACGACCTCGGGTGGATCGGTACCGGCGACATGGTGCAGCGTCTCGAAGCCACGCTCGCCACGATGGAGAGGCTGGCACGCTTCCGAGGGCACTTTTACAACTGGTACGACACGGCCAATCTCGAGCCGCTCGAGCCCCGATACGTCTCGACGGTCGACAGCGGCAATCTCGCGGCGCACTTGATCGCGCTTCGGCACGCCTGCTTCGAACGGGTGGACGAGCCGGTTCAGATGGAACGGGCGTTCGAGGGCATCGCCGATACGCTGGAGCTGTTGCGTGAATCCGCGCTGGTCGCCGTGGGGAGCAGCCGGGGTCGCGTCGTCACAACGCGGCAGCTCGAAGACACTCTCGAGGAGGTCAGGGCATCGCTCTCGCCCGTGCCCGCCTCGCCCTCCGAACTGGGAGAGCGTCTGGATTCCCTGTCCAAGCACGCCGAGACGCTGCTGGACGTCGTGCTCGCTCTCGAACAGCAAGCCGACGGGTTGCAAACGACATCTGCACTCGAATGGGCGCGGGCATTGCGGGACTGCGTTTCGAGCCACGCGCGCGATTGCGAAGCCATGCAAGGGAAGGACGATCCGGCCGGGGTCTTCGCCCGGCGTCTTTCGTCGGTCGCTGCAAGCGCTGGCCGCATCGCGGCGGAGATGGACTTCACGTTTCTTCTCGATCGAGGCCGAGAGCTCTTTTCGATCGGGTACCGCCTTTCGGATTGGACGCTGGACCCCGGACACTACGACCTCCTTGCGTCAGAGGCGCGGCTGACGAGCTTCGTCGCGATCGCGCGCGGGCACGCGCCCGTCGAGCACTGGTTCCACCTGAGTCGCCCCCTGACTCCGGTCGGCCGGGGATCTGCGTTGATGTCGTGGTCCGGATCCATGTTCGAGTACCTGATGCCCGACCTCGTGCTTGAGGCCCCGTCGGGCAGCCTGCTCGATCAGACCAACCGGCTCGCCGTGCGGCGTCAGATCCGCTACGGAGAGGAGCGCAACGTTCCGTGGGGAATCTCCGAGGCCGCGTACAACGCGTGGGACTTGAACTTCACGTACCAGTACTCCAATTTCGGTGTCAGCAGTCTTGGGTTGAAGCGCGGCCTCTCTGAAGATCTGGTCGTGGCGCCGTACGCCACGGCGTTGGCCGCCATGGTCGAGCCAGTCGCGGCGCTTCAGAACTTCGAGCGCCTGGCTTCGATTGGAGCTTTGGGTCAATACGGCTTCTATGAGTCGATCGATTACACGGCGTCGCGGCTTCCCGAGGGTGAGTCCTTCGCGATCGTGAAGGCATACATGGCCCACCACCAGGGGATGACGATCGTGGCCCTGACGAACCTGCTGCTCGAGTCGACGATGCGTCGGCGTTTTGGCGCCGACCCGACCGTCCAGGCCACCGACCTTCTTCTTCAGGAGCGCACGCCGCGCACAGTCGCCGTGGCGCGGCCGGTGACCGAGGAGGAGCCCACGCGGTTCCACGTCCGCGACGAGGTCCCGCCGGTGTTGCGTCGCTTTCGCTCGCCCCACGATCCGACGCCCCGGACGCACCTCCTGTCCAACGGACAGTACTGCGTCATGATGACCGCCGCGGGCTCCGGCTACAGCCGCTGGCGGGGGCTCGACGTGACGCGATGGCGTGAGGACACGACCTGCGACTCGTGGGGAACCTACGTTTTCTTGACCGACGGGGAGTCAGGAAAGACCTGGTCCGCCGGGTACCAGCCGGCGGGGGTCGAGCCCGACGCCTATGAGGCGGTCTATTCGGAAGACCGCGTGGAGATTCATCGCCGGGACGGGCCGATCGCGACGAGCCTTCAGATTCTCGTGTCGACCGAGGACGACGCCGAAATGCGGCGGATCTCATTGACCAACTATGGTGTGCGCGCGCGAGAGATCGAGATCACCTCGTATGCGGAGCTCGTTCTCGCTCCCGCGGCAGCCGACGCTGTGCATCCCGCATTCTCGAACCTCTTCATTCAGACCGAGTTCATCTCCGCGACCGAAGCGTTGCTCGCCGGCCGGCGGCCTCGGGATCGCGAGGAGCCGGTGTGGGCGGCGCATGTGATGAGCGTTCAGGGCGAGATGAAGGGCCCGCTGCAGTACGAGACGGATCGCGGGCGTTTTCTGGGGCGTGGTCGCAGCATCCGAAGCCCCAGCGCCATCGAGGAGCGCCGGCCCCTGTCGAACACCGTCGGTACGGTGCTGGATCCGATCTTCAGCATTCGGCGGCGCGTGCGCCTCGCCCCCGGAGCGACGGTACGCGTGCACCTCGCTACGGTCGTCGCCGGTTCGCGGGAGAGCACCCTCGCGCTCGCCGGCAAGTACCGGGACCCGGCCACGTTCGACCGCGTGTCGAGCCTTGCCTGGACGCAGGCACAGGTCCAGTTGCGCCACCTCGGGATCTCCACCGACGAGGCGCACCTCTTCCAGAGGCTAGCGACGCGGATCCTGTATTCCGACCCCACCCTGCGCGCCCCGGCCGAGACGCTTCTGCGAAACCGCAGAGGCCCTTCGGCCTTTTGGGGGCACGGAATCTCCGGCGACATCCCGATCGTGCTCGTCCGGATCGATCAGGTCGAGGACCAGGGCATCGTGCGACAGCTCCTGCGTGCCCACGAATACTGGAGGATGAAGGGGCTCGCGGTCGATCTCGTGATCGTGAACGAGCAGCCGACGTCCTACACCCCGGAGCTTGGGGCGACGCTCGAGTCGCTCGTGCGCGCCGGCAGCCGTGCGCTCGGAGTCGCCTCGGAGCCCTCGACCGGGCGCGTGTTCGTCCTTCGCGGCGACCTGCTCTCCGGCGAGGAGCGCGACGCGCTCGGCGCGGCCGCGCGGGTCATCTTGCTCTCACGTCACGGGACGTTGTCGGAGCAAGTCATCCGTCTCCTGCGGCGCGCTCCCGCGGCACAAGCTGCGAAGGCGATCCTGGCTCGGCCCCCTGAAGCGGACGTGCCGGTGCCGCGCATTCCCCTCGAGTTCTTCAATGGTTTGGGCGGCTTCTCCGACGACGGCGCCGAATATGTCACGATCCTCGGAGAGCGGCAGTGGACGCCGGCTCCCTGGATCAATGTCCTGGCCAACTCGACGTTCGGCTGTCTCGTGTCGGAATCCGGGGCGGGCTACACCTGGTCTGGCAATAGCCGCCAGAACCAGCTCACGCCGTGGTCGAACGACCCGGTCGGCGACCCCTCCGGAGAAGCCTTCTTCGTACGCGACGAGCAAACCGGGGAGATCTGGTGCCCCACGCCGCTGCCGATCCGGGACGAGGGCTCCTACCTCATTCGTCACGGCCAGGGGTATAGCCGCTTCGAGCACGAGCATGGCGGGATCGGGACAGAACTCCTCGTCTTCGTTCCGCGCGAAGATCCGGTCAAGATCTCCCGCCTCGATCTGGAAAACCGATCGGGGCAAGCCCGCACGCTGACGGTGACCGCCTACACGGAATGGGTTCTCGGTCCGCAGCGCAGTGTCGGCGCCCCGTTCATCGTGACCGAGCTCGATGCGACCGGAGCGCTTTTCGCTCGGAACTTCTGGAACGAGGAGTACGCGGGGCGCGTGGCGTTCGCGGATGCCGGAGGCCGCCAGGCGGGATGGACGGCCGACCGAACCGAGTTCCTGGGGC
This sequence comes from uncultured Acidobacteriota bacterium, assembly GCA_963801275.1. Lineage (GTDB taxonomy): Bacteria > Acidobacteriota > Thermoanaerobaculia > UBA5066 > Gp7-AA6 > DATBFU01. Next base: position 2,964,914 of record CAWDEF010000001.1, read on the forward strand.
GAAATGGCGGCCTGGACGCTCCGGCAGGACTCGCTCCCGGGTGGGTGCTCTCCCAGAGCGTCGGGGCGCGCCTGGATCCCTGCGCCGTTTTGCAGGTGCGGCTGAAGCTGGACCCGGGACAACGCGCCCAGATCCGATTCCTGCTTGGTCAGGGCGCCGACACGGAGGAGGCACGGCGGCTGGTCGCACGCTACCGGTCGGACGACCTCGACGCGGCCCTGGCCGAGGTTCGTCATGAATGGGAGGACACGCTTTCGGCGCTCCAGGTGCGCACTCCGGACCGTTCGATGGACCTGATGCTGAATCGCTGGCTTCTCTATCAGGCGCTCGCCTGTCGTTACCGGGCCCGCTCCGCCTTCTATCAGGCCGGAGGCGCCTGGGGCTTCCGCGACCAGCTCCAGGACGCAATGTCGTTCATGGTTGCTCGGCGCGAGCTGGCTCGCGAGCATCTGCTCCGCGCGGCATCACGGCAGTTCGAGGAGGGGGATGTGCAGCACTGGTGGCATGCCCCCAGCGGAAAGGGCGTGCGGACCCGAATCTCGGATGATTTGCTCTGGCTCCCTTATGCGACGCACCACTACGTCGAGATCACGGGTGATTACGGCGTACTCGACGAGTCGGCGCCGTTTCTCGCGGCCCCCCCGCTGGAGCCCGGGGAGACCGACCGGTACTTCGAGCCGAAGATCTCCGACCAAGTTGCCTCGCTGTTCGAGCACTGCGCCCGTGCCTTGGACCGCAGCCTCGCGGTCGGTCGCCACGGTCTGCCGCTGATGGGCACTGGAGATTGGAACGACGGGATGAATCGAGTCGGCGTCGAGGGTCGGGGCGAAAGTGTGTGGCTCGGCTGGTTTCTGCACACCAACCTGATCGAGTTCGCGACCCTCGCGGACCGTCGCGGAGAGAGCGAGCGCGCCAAGGCGTGGCGCGACCACGCCGCTTCGTTGAAGACCGCCCTCGGTCGCGAGGGTTGGGACGGGGACTGGTACCGTCGGGCCTTCTTCGACGACGGGACACCACTCGGATCCGCGATCAACGACGAGTGTCGCATCGACTCGATCGCGCAGTCCTGGGGAGTCATCTCGGGCGCAGCCGATCCCGAGCGGGGCCGGCGGGCCATGGCGGCCGTCGACGAGCATCTGATCCGGCGGGGAGACGGGCTCGTCTTGCTCTTCAAGCCTCCGTTCGATCGCACGAGGCTCGAGCCGGGCTACATCAAGGGGTACGTCCCCGGTGTACGGGAAAACGGGGGGCAGTACACGCACGCTGCGGTCTGGGCAATGATCGCCTTCGCGGCCCTGGGCGACGGGGACAAGGCTGGAGAGCTCTTCGCGATCTTGAACCCCATAAATCACGCGAGCACGCGATCCGGTCTCTATCGATACAAGGTCGAACCGTATGTGATCGCCGGCGACGTCTATTCCGAACGTCCCCACGCTGGGCGCGGCGGCTGGAGCTGGTACACGGGCGCCGCCGGCTGGATGTACCGTGCGGGCGTGGAGTGGATCCTGGGCTTCCGTCTGCGAGGCACGTTTCTGCACGTGGACCCCTGCATCCCGCGCGCCTGGCCCCGGTATGAGATCGTTTTTCGCTACCACTCCGCACGCTACCGGCTCTCGGTCGAGAACCCCCGCGGCGCCATGCACGGCGTGACGGGCATCTCGCTCGACGGGGGACCGGTCACGGGTCGCGAGATCCCGCTGGCCGACGATGGCCGCGAGCACTGCATCGCGGTCGTGCTGGGCTAGCGACCGGACGTCGGCGTCGAGCCTTCGGATCTGCCCGCCCGTCGGGGCTCGGGTGAGAGGGGCGGTCCACTGGGGGACCGATGCCCTCGATCCACACGCCGGTCACATTGCTGGACGCGGTCTTACGTGAACGTCGCGGTCGGCGTGAAAGCGTTGAGGAGTCTGACTCTGCTTGCGCGGAGCTTGCGGCCGGCGGATCTCTTGGCGGGACTCGCGTCGCGGTCGCATTCGTTCGCGAGGTTCGCGAGACTGTCGCCCACCGCCAGCCGCCTCTCCCTGTTGCCCAGCAATTGGAGGGCCCCCGGGTTCCGGCCCTCCATGATGTAGTAGTGCAAATCGGGAAAGCCGCCGTATTCTTCGAGCGCGGCGGATCGAGTGAAGACCAGCGCCGCTCGGACCTCGACCACGGAAAGCGCCTTCGCCGCGGGGTTCATCCCTAGGCTCCTGTCGCCAGGAATTGCGATTGTGTCCTTGCGGCGTTCGAAGATTGCCCGGACCGAAGCAAAGTCAGATTTGCCGGCTGACCGCGATCCCGCAAGCGCCACTCCTGAAAGCCCCCGCAGTCGCAGCCTTCTCCCTGTCCGCACCACCCCGCGCCGTCCGTCCCGACCGTGTGCGTCACCTTCTCGTGGTCGCACATCACGCAAGGGGACGGTTTAATGGCGTCGTCGACCCGGGGGAGCCCGCGTTCCCGGGAGAGGGGGCGCCGCGGATTGGCCGGAAATCTCGGGGAGGAGAGAGCGGCCATCTCATGGCTGTTGGACTTGGGGGCCCACCGGACGGGCAGTACCGGGCGCGCCGGTTCCGCCGAATGCCGGAAGGCAACGACGAAGCTCTCGGTCGCATCCCGGAGACCCTGCGCCAGGGATCGGTGGCCCCGATAGGACGACAGCGCACCCTTGGCGATCTCGCCCGTCACCTCCTCTGGAAAGAGGCGGTCAATCTCGGCGGCAAGATCCTCCATCGAAAGGGCGACCAGGTCGAGGGTTCGGTCGGCCCAGGATGACGCCGTCTGATCCGAGTTCCTCATCGCTCCGAGAACCCATTCGAGGTTCGCGTATAGCTTCCTCCAGGAGACGAGCTTTTGCGCCTCGCGATAGCGGTCGCGCAACTGGTCGAGAAGCTGCCTCTTCGTGGCGTCGTCGCCCGACATGTTCCAATCAGTGCAATATGAGCACTTCCCGGTCGCATCCGGCGCGGCCGCAGCTTCCTCGGACCGGCCGCAATCGCAGCAATTCCAGCTTTTCAGACTTTCCATGATGCCGCCTGCTTTCTCGCCGAAAACCGGGCGGCGGGTACTCAGTTGGTTGCCGGGTTCGGTCCGTCGGAGGGAATCGGGAAATTCACCGTATCACGATTCGGTGGGCGCAGGCTCTTCGAGCCTATGGCCTTGGCTCTCCGACTCCGCGAGCTCGGCTCTGGATCAAAGCATTGTGGTTCCTCAACGCGCCGGTATCCCGACGCCCCCACCGAAAATTTACGTCCTGGACGTCCATTTCCTCATGCGGATTTGGTAAGGAAGGAAGTCCGTGGTTCGAGTTTGACCCGGAAAGGAGAAGACCCATGGCCGGAAAAGTGAAACCGATTCCCGAAGGCTACAACGCCGTCACGCCGTACTTGATCGTGAACGATGCGGCAGCCGCGATCGAGTTCTACAAGAAGATCTTCGACGCCAAGGAGGTCATGCGCATGCCCGCCCCCGGCGGCCGCATCGGCCACGCGGAGGTGAAGATCGGGAATTCGCACGTGATGCTCGCGGACGAAAATCCCGAAATGGGCGCGCGCTCGCCCGGGTCCGTCGGCGGCTCGCCGATCTCGCTTCTGCTCTACGTCGCGGACGTGGACGACACCGTCAACCGCGCCGTCGCCGCAGGGGCGAAGCTGAAGCGGCCGGTTGCGGATCAGTTCTACGGGGACCGAACCGGCGGGATCGAGGACCCGTTCGGCCATCAGTGGTACGTCGCCACCCACATCGAGGACGTGTCGCCCGAAGAGATGCGGAAGCGGTCGGCAGAGCTCGCCGCCGCCAAGTCGTAAGGGGAGCACTGGCCGGCATCGCTTTCTTGGGTTCGTTGAAGGCCGCGGATACCGTCGACGGAGCCAAAGGGCACGAGGCGTCTGAAGGGCAAGGGTGGCCTGTTCCAGAAGCTTCCCGTCATGAGCCCGGTCCCACGGGCTCCAGGGACAGGTGTCAGTCCCCCTCTTCCTCTGCCGGCCCCCCGAAGGCCGAGCGGACCGGGGGCGGCATCGAAGAGGCGGCGCCGCGGACCGACTTCCAGACGATCTCGTTCAACTCGAGCTCCGGTGCCTGGTCGGGCTCGTCGAAGTTCATTGCCGCGGCGGCCTCGGAGCCGTAGGCCGCGGGATCGTTCTTCTCGTCCAGGGGCACCCGGGAAGGCCGAGCCGTGTAGGGCGTGAGGTCCGGGCGCGCGGCGAAGGCGTCCAACATCGGCGTTGCCGCCGCATCGTACTGACTCATCGGGGGAAGGCCCAGGATGAGCTCGATCGTTCGAAGCATCGAGGCCGTGGTGTAGAGCGTCGAGTCGAGCGCCGCACGCCGCGTGTACGGGCTGACGACGAGGGCCACGGACCGGTGGGCGTCCACGTGATCCGGGCCGTTCTGCGCATCGTCCTCGAGCACGAAGATCACCGAGTCCTTCCAGTAACGGCTCTTCGAGATCGCCTCGACGAGGCGGCCGAGAGCGAGATCGTTCTCGGCGATCATCGCGCGAGGCGTGGGGAACCCCACGCGTGTCCCCGCCGTGTGGTCGTTGGGAAGATGAAAGATCGAAAGCTGCGGCAGGTTGCCGTCGGCCTCGAACTGCCGGAACTCCTCGAGCCAGGCGTCGATGCGCCTGGCGTCCGGGATCGCGAGGTTCCAAGGCGGGTAATGAGGGCTCATGTGACCCTCGAGGCCAGGGACAGACGCGACGACCGGGCCCTGGCCCGAGTCGTCTTCGCCCGTGCCCCGGTGGCCGAATTCCCCGTAGCTGCGAAACGTCACGCCGGCCCGCGCGCACGCGTCCCAAAGGTAGCCTCGGGCGGGCGCCGTCACGTTTCCATAGGCATTGCGCATTTCCCCCCTCCCTTCGGAGAGAAACTTGCCGCCGCGCCCGGCGTAGTTCATCGGCCAGACTTTCTCGATGAAGTCCGTGGCATAGGCCGCCGTCGAAAAGGAGTGCCCGTCGTAACTGACCTCGGCGTTGTCGTAGAAATTGTCCAGGAGGACGAATTCCCTCGCGAGGGCGTGGGCGTTGGGTGTCGCGTCCTCTCCGAAGAGGCAGAGGGTGGGATCGCCGTTTCCGATCGGCATGTCGCCGAAGATCTGGTCGTAGGTGCGGTTCTCGCGGATGACGTAGAAGACGTGACGCAGTGGGGAGGCGCCTCCCGCGCGCTGCGGAATCGGAGAGGACCTCGGGGCGCGAGCGGCTTTCGGCTGCGGGACCCGGGAGCCGGGCGTTACGCGATGGACCGTCTTCGTATAGGCCTCGAGGGCGTCCCGGTCCGGAGTGGGCAGAACCGAGAGCGCGCCCGTCAGCATTGCTCCCACGTACTGCGACGGATCCCCCTTCGCACCCGGCTGTGGGCCCCGGGGGTTGGGCATCGAGCCCAGGCCCTTGCCCGAGAGAACGAGAGTCTGCCGGCCGTCGGGCGTGAACCGCACGCCCGTCGGGTACCAGCCCGTCGGGATGAAACCCGCCACGCGGCTCGCGGACGGCCGCGAGACGTCGACGACCGCGACCGTGTTGTTGTCGGCGCTCGCCACGAGCAGCGTCCGTCCATCCGGCGAGAGGGCGAGTGCGTTGGGCGTGCTGCCGGCCGGAGCATCGGGGGCCAGAGCGACCGAGATCTGCTCCGTCGCAGCGCGCGACGCGAGATCGATCGCCCAAACCGAGTTCGTGTTGGCGCACGCGACAAATAGGCGCGCCCCTTCGGCCGAGAGGGCCATGGCATTCGGATGCTCGCCGACGGGGACCTCCCCGCACGCCTCGAGCGTCGTCGCGTCGAAAAGAAGGACCTTCGCGCCGCCCCAAAGCGAGACATAAAGGGTCGCTCCGTCGGCCGAGACGAGGCAGGAGTAGGGTTCGGCAGAAAGATCCACCTTCTTCGTCACCTCGCCGGACGGTAAGTCGAGGACCGAAAGCCGCTTGCCGAGCACGTCGACGACGTACAGCCGGCTCCCGTCGGGACGGACCGCGACACCCCCCAGGAAGCCTTCTTCTACGGCCTTGCCGACGGTCCATGTGTTCGCGAGCGCGAGCTTTCCGGGCTTCCAGAGGAATTCCCGAACCGTCCCGTCGGCTCCGCCGGAAACAAACAGCCGCTTGCCATCGGGGTGCCAGGCGAGGCCGAGCCACGCGTCGGGGATCGCGGTCTTCTCGACTACCGAGAGAGTCTTCAGGTCCACGACCGTCAACGTCGGCTTCGCGTAGCCGTTGTTCGTGACGATCCCCCAACGCCCGTCGGGCGAGACCAGCATGTCGAGCGGCAGGTCGCCCACCATGACGTGCCGGCCAGCCGGCGCGATCCTCCAGCCGTTGGGCAGCAGGGTCACGCCTTTTCCCAGGGGTCCGGGCCTCTCGACGGCCAGAAGGACAACCGAAACGGCGGCAACCAGCAGGATTGCGCCGGCACGGGACCCACGAAGGCGCAGGCCCCGGAGGCCGGAGCGGTCGTCCGACGGGGAAAGCATCCTGGCCTTCGAGTCTATACGGCGCGAATGGATCTCGGTCGAGGGGTCGCCTTCCTTCTGAGGCATGCGGTTGCCTCCCGAGCCATCACCAGATCCTCACGGGCCTCGATGACCAGGATGGTGCCGGAGGAGGCGGCCGACGACACGACTGCGTCGGGCCGGGCCTTTGCGTTGAGGCGGGCATCGAGCTCGAGGCCGAGGCAGCCCAACCCCTCGCACACGTCGGCCCGGATCTCGCCGGCGTGCTCACCAATCCCGCCCGTGAACACGAGCGCATCGACGCCTCCGAGAGTCGCCGCCATGCTCCCGATCGCCTGCCGGACCCGGTGGGCAAAAATTGCGAGTGCAAGCGCCGCGCGCCGGTCTCCGGCCCGCGAAGCGTTCATCACCTTCCGCATGTCGGAGGAGACGCCCGAGACGCCTCGAAGGCCGGAAGCGTGATTCAACTTGTCCTCGAGCTCGGCAGCGGAGACGCCGCAGCGCAGCTGCAGGTGCAGCAACAGCCCGGGATCGATCGAGCCGCTCCGCTCTCCCATCATCAGGCCTTCCAGAGGCGTAAAGCCCATGGACGTGTCGACCGAGCGCCCGTTTGCGACCGCGGTCACGGAGGCGCCGTTGCCCAGATGGGCGATGACGAGTCGGAGCCCCCGCGGCGGCCGGCCGAGCATCTCGGCGGCCCGCCCCGTGGAGTAGGCGCAGCTCAAGCCGTGGAAGCCGAATCGGCGCAGCTCCCAGGTCTCGGTCCATGCCGCGGGCAGCGGATAGGTAAAGGCCTCCGGGGGGAGAGTGGCGTGAAAGGCCGTGTCGAAGACGGCAACGTGGGGGACCTCGGGCAGCTCCTTGAGAGCCGAGTCGATCGTCTCGAGGCTCGACGGGTTGTGCAGGGGCGCGAGCTCGGCGAGCCGAGAAAGGGCCGCGCGAACTTCGGCAGTCAGCCGGACAGGCTCTCGAAAACGGGTCCCGCCGTGGACGACCCGGTGCACGACGGCGTCGATGGCGGCCAGGTCTTTCCCGGCCGCACCGGCCTGTTGGACGTCGCGAACGGCACGGCGAACCGCTGCGGAAAAACCGGACCAGGCAACCGTCTCCGAACGCGGCGGAGCACCCTCGGACTCGAAGGTGTAACGGCCAGGCGAATCGCCCCAGTCCAGGACGCCTCGCGCCCGAACCCTCTGCCCGGCGGGATCCAGGACGGTGAATTTCAGGCTGCTGGAGCCTGCGTTCAAGAGCAGCAGGGCCACGTCAGAAGTCGGCCGAGGTGTCCCCGGGCCCTCCCGCTGCCTGCCCCTTGCCTCCCCATCGCCACTGCTCGACTTCCGGCATGTCCTCGCCGTGCACTTCGATATATTGACGGTGCTCGATCCGCTTGTCCCGCATCGCCTGCTTGACGTGAGCCGCCCGGGGGCCCAGCCGGGGAACGCGGTCGATCACGTCCTCCACGAGGCGAAACCGGTCCATGTCGTTGAGGACCACCATGTCGAAGGGGGTGGTGGTCGTCCCAATCTCCTTGTAGCCGCGCACGTGGAGATTGGCATGGTTGGTTCGGCGGTAGGTGAGCCGGTGGATCAGCCACGGATAGCCGTGGAAGGCAAAGATGATGGGCTTGTCCGTGGTGAAGAGGCCGTCGAAGTCCGCGTTCGACAGGCCGTGCGGATGCTCCTCTTGCGGCTGAAGCTTCAGAAGGTCGACGATGTTGATCACTCGGACGCGGAGATCCGGGATCAGCGTTCGAATGAGGTCGACCGCGGCGAGCGTCTCGAGCGTGGGCACGTCGCCGCAGCAGGCCATGACGACATCCGTCTGGCCGTCCTGGTCGCTGGAGGCCCAGTCCCAGATGCTGACGCCGGCGGTGCAGTGCCGGATCGCCTGGTCCATAGTCAGCCACTGCGGGGCCGGCTGCTTGCCGGCCACGACGACGTTCACGTAGTTGCGGCTGCGCAGGCAGTGGTCGGTCACGCTCAGGAGGCAGTTGGCGTCCGGGGGCAGGTAGACCCGGATCACCCCGGCTTTCTTGTTCACGACGTGGTCGATGAAGCCCGGGTCCTGGTGGCTGAAGCCGTTGTGGTCTTGCCGCCAGACGTGGCTCGACAGGAGGTAGTTGAGCGACGAAATGGGGCGCCGCCAGGGAATCTCGCTGCAGCTGTTGAGCCATTTCGCATGCTGGTTGAACATCGAGTCGACGATGTGAACGAACGCCTCGTAGCATGAGAAGAAGCCGTGACGCCCGGTGAGCAGATAGCCCTCGAGCCAGCCCTGGCACTGGTGCTCGGACAGCATCTCCATCACGCGTCCTTCCGGCGACAGATGGTCGTCGTCGGTGAGCGTCGCCGCGTTCCAGGCGCGATCCGTCACGCGGAAGACGTCCTGCCACCGGTTCGAGGTGAACTCGTCCGGACTGAACAGCCGGAAATTCCGGGAGCCGAGATTCCGCTGCATGACGTCTCTCAAGAACTTGCCCATCTCGCGCGTGGCTTCGGCCGTCACCGTGCCGGGGCTTGCGACCTCGACTCCGTAGCTCTTGAAGTCGGGGATCCTCAGCTCCTCCAGGAGAATTCCGCCGTTGGCGTGTGGATTGGCCCCCATCCGCCGTGTTCCCGTCGGCGCCAGGTCCGCGAGCTCCTGCCGGAGTCGGCCGGTGCCATCGAAGAGCTCCTCGGGACGATAGCCCCTCATCCACTCCTCCAGGATCCGAATGTGATCCGGGTTGCCGCGCACGTGCGCCATCGGCACCTGATGGGAGCGCCAGGAGCCTTCCGCTCGTTTGCCGTCGATCTCCTTCGGGCACGTCCATCCCTTCGGCGAGCGCAGGACGATCATCGGCCAGCTTGGCCGCTCGGTCTTGCGTTCCCGCCGGGCGGTGTCCTGGATGCGGCGGATCTCTTCCGCCACGGCGTCCAGAGTGCGGGCCATGAGCTGGTGCATCGAACGGGGATCATCCCCCTCGACGTAGTAAGGAGTGTGGCCGTAGCCGCGCAGAAGCTGGTCGAGCTCCTCGTGTCGGATGCGCGCGAGGACGGTGGGATTCGCGATCTTGTAGCCGTTCAAATGCAAGATGGGCAGCACGGCGCCGTCGGTGACCGGGTTCAAGAACTTGTTCGAGTGCCAGCTCGTCGCGAGCGGGCCGGTCTCCGCTTCGCCATCGCCGATCACGCACGCGACGAGCAGGCCGGGATTGTCGAGGGCCGCTCCGTAGGCATGGGATAGGGAATAGCCGAGCTCGCCGCCTTCGTGAATCGAGCCGGGGGTCTCGGGCGCGACGTGACTGGGAATGCCGCCTGGAAAAGAGAACTGCGTGAAGAGCCGCTTCATCCCCTCCTCGTCGCGGGCCACGTTGGGATAGACCTCGCTGTATGTTCCCTCCAAGTAGCAATTGGCCACGATGCCCGGCCCGCCATGGCCCGGGCCGCACACATAGATCACGTCGAGGTCGTACTTCTTGATCAGCCGATTCAAGTGCACGTAGATGAAGTTGAGACCGGGTGTCGTGCCCCAATGCCCGAGCAGGCGGGGCTTGATGTGCTCGGCCTTGAGAGGCTCCTTCAAGAGGGGATTGTCGTAGAGATAGATCTGCCCGACGGAGAGATAGTTGGCCGCCCTCCAGTAGGCGTCCATCTGTTCGAGCTCGGGAGCGGACAGAGGTCCGTCGATTGTCGCGACCCCCGTCGCCGCGTCGGTTGGCTCCATCCTCGTCAAGGACGTTCCTCCTTCGCTTGCCGCGCCATCTTCTCACTGTCGCCGGGCTCTCCGCATGCATCCCAGCGGAGGCAGGCTCCTCGCTTCACGCGAATCTGGCGTGAACTTCGCTTGGGCTTCGTTTCGAGGATCTGCCTCCGGGCGCGACGGCCCGGCCGAATGGCATTCCGACTCCCTGGCAGGATCCGCACGTTCCCGCCTGGTACGGGGAATCGTGAGGCACTCACCCATTTGGTCGAGCGCCAGAAAATCAAGCGCGCTCACGCAGTCGCACGGGGCCGGGTTTGGGAATAGCGGCTTGTGACCGGGGAGGCAGAGGCTGGCGGCGGGCGCGGGCTCCGAAATTATTTGGCTTCGACCGCGCGCGCCAGCACGACGCTGGAACCGGATGCCATACTCTCGTAGTACCCGACGAACCGACTGGTCTCGATCGCCTCGTACCCCTTGAGATTCATCGCCCAGCGATAGGCGATCGGTTGATACCACAGCTCGACTTCCAGCCGGAACGGCCCTGGCGCATCGCCCACGGCAATCGAGTATCGGATCCGATCGCCTCCACCCAGGAAATCGGCGTCCCCCTCCGCCCCTCCGTGGACAGCCACGTCTCTGTCCGCCGAGCCTTTGACGAAACCGCGCGGGAGGAGCCGATTGTCCTTTGCATACCTCAACGCCGTCAGCAGCCCGGTGGTCGGCGTCCCGTCCTGGCCAACCATGATGGCCTCATAGATCTGGACCTGATCCCCACGCGTGATCTCCGTGTAGTGCGGCTCGAAGCGCCCGTCGTCGTCGTCGTTGTCGTTGCCCTCGATGGAGCCGTCCGGCCGCAGAGCCCCGGACTCGAAGACCGCCTTGCCGGCGCGATCGCGCACAGCCACATGCAGCCACACGCGGCGTGACGGGTACGCGGTTGGCAGCTTGTGGCCGGCGAGATTCTCCACAGAGATGTCGACGTCGAGGTGGCCGTCGCGAGCGTCCACATTCCGCACGAAGATCTCGGCCGCTTCCGATTGCAGATGCGCAATGGTCCGGCTCGCGGCGGCATCCAGTTCCTGAGGCTCCGCGGCCACCGAGAGGTCGTTGCGAAACCGGTTGAGCATCCGCTGCATGAAGAAATTGCCTCCAGGGAACGTATGCCGCGAAACGCCGGAACGGGGCTCACCGAACACGGACGTGATCGGGACGTCCTCCTTGACCTCCGGCATGTGGCAGGCCTGGCAGCTTCGCGTCTCCCTGTAGTCGCTGTGCAGCCACTCCTGATACGGCACCTGCTCCGGCAGCTCGCCGATGACCGCTCCCTGAGCGTCGAGCGCTTGCGTCAGCAGTGTGTGGCAAGTGGCGCAGAGGTCCGATGAGCGCATGTGCTTGGCCTCGGCCGGTTGGAAGGCGGACGATGATTTCATGATCGTCGTGTGGCCCTTGTCGATCTCGAACGGACCATAGGCGAGGCGGTCGTTCGGACCGGCCTTCTCGTCGATCTTGAAGCCTCCGACGAAGCTTTCCCGCCGGCCCAGATTATCCGCGGTGATCTGGTGACACACCGAACACGAGACTCCATCGTCCGCTAGGCGGTCGGCGAGCTTGCGGGGATCGGGGGGAAGATGCGCAAAGGTTTCCCCTTCGCCGCCGGCCAGCCGGGCTTCGTACCGCATCATCGGCATGTGGCAAATCGAGCACTCGTCCTGAATGACCGCTGAGGCGCTGGGATGGTCGATCATTTCGCGACGCACTCCCGCCATCCAATACGGATCACGACCCGCATTCGCCATCATGCTGGTTCCCCAAGCCGTGCCGATGGAAATGTCTTGGCCGGTCGGAGTCGTCATCCCGTTGTGGCAGGCGACGCAACGATCGGATGTCTGAAAATGCGTGCCGTAGCTCCGGCTGGCTTCCATCTTGCGAGAGGCGGCCGCGCCCGGCAGCTGGGGCTGTTCCGATTGCGCGCGCGTTGTCGACATCGCGGCGAACGCCGGCACCAGCAGGAACAGCGATCGGAAGCTTTTCAACATCGTCCCTACCACCCTTGCGTGAGACCGCCGTCCACCCAATCCCACAGGAGATAGATCATCAGCTGCTTCGGCCGGTCCGCCGTGTTGTTCACCGGAATCCGGTAGCCGATGTTGCCCAGAATGTGCATGCGTTTGCTGATGGGGATCTGGATTTCGGGTACGACGTCCCAGTTCATCGGTGCGCCGCTGACCAACTCGCGGTCGGCGATGACCTCGACCATTGGCGACCAGCGGCGGCCGAATCCCCCGTTCGTGCTGAACGTCTTGCCGATCGCCGTACGCAGATACCAGGCCCGGGGGACCGCATCGGGGTGCGTGGGCAATTCGACGCCGGCCTGCACTTGAAGGAAGCTGTCGGCCGGCAGAATTTGCCCGAAGGCCGCGAACATCTCGAAGATGGTGGATTCCCCGCCCGTCCCCAGGCTGGGGTTGCCGGTAGGGAAAATCGCCTCGCCGCCCACACTCAGGATCGACCCCTTCCTGAGACTGTCGAAGAGTTTCTGCTTGTATCCGAGCGCGAGGTCACCGAAGGCCGATTTCGAGGTGCCGCTGGCGTCTGTGACGACGTACGGCACGATGGCTTCGATCATCGCGGAAGAGCCGATGCGCACCTCGCAGATCGCCGCTGTAGCCGCCGTTTCGTGGGGATCGATCGCCCCCGTGATCACCGCCTCGTTTTCCGGAAAGGCCTTCTCGGTGATCAGCGGGCGCGGGAGATTCAGGTTGCCGCGGGGCCAGGCTTTCTCGGGACACAAACTGCGGAGATAGTCGATGACCTGCCCGATTTGATCCTGAGTCAAACGGTCCTTGAAGGACGGCATGATCTCGGAGAAGGCCCGTGCCGGACCGCCGTTTGTGATGACGGAGCGCCACTGGCTGTCCGCCTCGGCCGTCGACGTGGCGCAGTCACTGAAGTCCGGGAACGTGGACGGGCGCTGAAAGCCCATGAGGCTTCGAGGCTGTCCCTTCCCCTCTGGCCCGTGGCATGCGAGGCAGCCGCTCTCGTAAATCTGCTTGCCGGTCTCGAGCCTCGCACTGCCATTCGGGATCGGCCGAACGGAGTTGATTTGGGCCATCAGCAAAGCGGCTGGCGAGGCGAACATCCCGATGCAGGCCACGAGCCAGCACGCCGCGCGGTTCGCGACTGCGGTCGCACAGACGTGCACCCGCAAAGGCCCCCGTGCGCTGCCGGTCAGACGGTCCGAAACGCACAGGTCTCTCGCCGCAAGGGACATCCCTCGCCGAGTCGTGATGGGCGAAACTCGATACGGGTGTCTCGAGAATGATTCGAATTTTCCCGAATCGAACACTTCAAGGCAGGCATCATGTGCAACCCGACTTCGGGTCTTCCACGGCCGCGCCACGGCCACGGAACCAGGTGGCCTACGGTGGCGAGTCACGGGGGTTCGTGAGGGCCGCCGACGTGCCCCGCACCGTCATCACCGGGCAGGGCGCCGTCGAGATCACGCGTGAGGCGACGCTTCCCAGAAAGAACCGCGAAACGCCGGTGCGTCCGTGGGTTCCCATCACGACCAGGTCGGCGCCCTTCTCGCGGGCCGTCTCGGTGATGGCGTCATAGGGTGGGCCCGAGACGACGATGGCGCACGCCTTTACGCCATTCCGCATCGCTTCTTCGACGATCGGGCGCAACTTCTCCTCCGCGTGGGAGCGCATGGTCCGGTCCCACTCCTCGTAGACACCGGAGGCGAAGGAATCGGCTTGCGCCACGCTCGGCGGGTGATAGGCGTGCGTGATCAGCAACTCCGCGCTGTTCTTGCGCGCCAGCTCGATGGCCTGTCTCATCGCCGGCTCCGACGCCTCCGTGAGGTCGGTCGCGACCAGGATGCGGCGAAACTCCAACGTCGACCCTCCTCCTCTACAGAGCCGCGAGCGTGCCGGAGTCCCGGACGTGCCGGCTGCCGTAGATGCGCTGCAGCGTCTCGACGGCCTCGCGGTGGGTGACCGGCGGCGGACGGCGGGACGGATCGGGCTCCTCCGCCCGCAGGATGATGTCGTCCATGGACACCACCCCGATGAGGGCGCCGCGCTCGTCGACGACCGGCAGGCGCCGCACCCGACGGCTCGCCATGATCGCGAGAGTCTCCGGGACCTCGGAGTTCACTCCGCATGTGGCGACGTTTGTGGTCATGACCTCCCGGACGGTGGTTTCGGCTGCCGCCTTGCGCGCGATCGCGAGGCACACGTCCCGGTCCGTCACCACGCCCGCGATGCGCCCTTCCCGCATCACCGGCAGGACACCGCAATCGTTCTCTCCCATCAGGCGCGCGGCGGCAGCCAGACTCGTCTCCTGCGAACAGGAGGAAACGGGCCGGCACATCAGTTCACGGACTCTCATGAAACACCTCGCCGGGCGAGATTAGCCCGCCGGGCCGGCGAGGGAATGATTCAAACGAATCGGGCCCGGCGCACTCGCGGCGGGTGAGAGTTGAGAGTATGAGCAACGGTGCGTCGGCGAACGCGACAGGCTCTCCCGTCCTGAGCCGTGCCCAGAACAGAGACGACATGGCGATGGCGCGCAGGCTCGACGAAGTGGCTCGCCTCCTCGAAGAGCAGGGAGCGAGCGTTCACCGCGTGCGCGCGTACCGCGCCGCCGCGTCGCGGCTCCGGGCTCTCAAGCGGCCGGCGGCGGAGATCCTCCGTGAAGAGGGAACCGCCGGCCTCGAACGGCTGCCGGACATCGGCCCGGTCATCGCATCCTCGATCCGCAGTATGGTGGCGACCGGACGGCTTCCGATCCTCGAGCGGCTGCGCGGGGAAATCGACCCCGAGCGTTTGCTGGCGTCCGTGCCGGGGATCGGCCGAAGGCTGGCTTCGCGGCTGCACGACCACCTCGGCATCTCCACACTCGAGGCGCTCGAAGCGGCCGCCCTGTCCGGGCGCCTCGGGTCCGCCGCGGGGTTCGGGCCCAAGCGCATCGCCGGGATCCTGGATTCGCTGGCGAGCCGGTTGAACCGCGTGCGGATCGCCGCTGCCGAGGCCGGCGCGGCGGCGTCCCGGAAGGCGCCGATTGCCGAGCTTCTGGACGTGGACGCCGAGTACCGCCGGCGCGCGGCGGCGGGAGACCTTCGCCGGATCGCGCCCCGCCGCTTCAATCCCGAGCGCCAGGCCTGGCTTCCGCTGCTTCACACCGAACGCTCGGGCCGGCAGTACACGGCCCTCTTCTCCAACACCGCTCTGGCGCATCAGCTCGGGCGAACCAACGACTGGGTGGTGATCTACCACGACGGTGACGGCGGGGAAGAACGCGAGACCGTCGTGACGGCGCGCCACGGGATCCTTCGAGGCCTGAGGGTCGCGCCCGGCCGCGAGGAAGAGTGTGTCCGTTATTACGGGGCCGACGGCGCCTCGGAACGAATCTCCTCCTCCGCTTGAGCAACGTCGTGCCGGGAAAGACCCCGGCGCGAAGGAGAAAATCGTCATGAAGCTGCCTCTCGAAATCATGGTCCACGGAATGGCTCGCTCGGAAGCCGTGGAAGCGAAGATTCGCCGCCGGGCCTTCGGGCTCGAGCGCTACTCCCGCCGGATTCAGCGGTGCGAAGTCTGGCTCGAGGCCGCGAACCGCCATCACCGGAAGGGCCCCTTCTACGCCGTCCGCGTGCGATTGACCGTCCCGCGGGAGGAGATCGTCGTCGAGCGTCAGCCCGGACAAGACGACGTTTCCGTCGCGGTTCGTCAGGCCTTCGACGCCGCGCGCCGACAACTGCAGGACTACGAGAGGGGCTGGCCCGGTCAGAAGCGCGGCCACGAACGAACACGGCGGCGGCCGCGGAGCAGGGCCGCCGCGCGGACCCTCGGGCGGAAGCGTGTCGTGTCCGCAGTCGGAGAGCCTATTTCGGAGGTCTGATGTCATCCTGGGGCCGCCGCCGACGGGAGATCCCGAGCGAACTGGCCGACGATGCCGGCGCCCCCCTCAGACTCAGGACCTTCCGAGTCTCGATCTTCCGCTCTCGAGCGGATGACGGCCTCAGCCTGCGGCCTGGGGCAGGTGTGCTCGGAACCAGTCGTCTGCCAGCCGGGCCACGGCCTCGAGCGCTCCCGTCTCTTCGAAGAGATGGGTGGCGCCGGGCACGATCTGGAGGCTCTTCTCGCAAGACAGACGCGCGAAGGCCTCGCGGTTGAGCGCGATGACCTGGACGTCGTCGCCGCCCACGATCAAAAGCGTGGGGGCCTCGACCCTCGACAGCGCTCGTCCGGCCAGATCCGGCCGGCCGCCCCGCGACACGACCGCCCCCCCGGGACGCCAGCTCGCCGCGAGCAGCGCGGCAGCGGCGCCGGTGGAAGCCCCGAAGTATCCGATGCGCGGCTCGCGCGTCGATGGATGCGCCTTCAGCCAGTCCGTCGCGCTGGTCAGCCGCCTCCCGAGCAACCCGATGTCGGAGCGCAGATGCCCCGTGTCCCGGTCGAACCGATCTTCTTGGGGAGTCAGCAGGTCCAGGAGCAGGGTCGCGAAGCCGCGCTTCTGGAGCTCCTCGGCCACCTTGCGATTGCGCGGGCTTTTTCGGGTGCTTCCGCTGCCATGAGAGAAAAGCATGACGCCGGAGGCGTTCTCCGGAACGGCCAGGTCTCCCGCGAGCTCCGCGTCGCTCGTCAGGATGCGGACCGCTTGATCCTCGACGGTATCCACAACGCTTGGAGCCATCTGCTTCACCTCACAGACACAAATACCGCCATTTCCCGCGCGGCGAATTGGTTCGAATGAACCACTCTCGGGCCTCCCTTTGATGCGAATGGACGATGCGGAAGGGGCCGCTCTGTTGCAGTCTGTCGTCATGAGCGATTTGCTTCCCTGGCCGGAGGGTCCGGTCGTCTCGGGCAGGTATTGGCGGCGCCTGGAGGACGGGAGATTGCGGTGCGAGGTGTGCCCTCGGTTCTGCACTCTCCACGAGGGGCAGCGAGGTCTCTGCTTCGTGCGCGCCCGGGAGAAAGACGAGATCGTCCTAACGACCTACGGCCGATCGAGCGGCTTCTGTGTCGATCCGATCGAGAAGAAGCCCCTCAACCACTTCCTGCCCGGCTCCGCGGTTCTTTCCTTCGGGACGGCCGGGTGCAACCTCTCCTGCAAGTTCTGCCAGAACTGGGACATCAGCAAGTCCCGCGAGATCGACCGCCTTTCCGATCAGGCGTCGCCCGAGGTCATCGCGCAGGCGGCCCGGGAGCTCGGATGCGAGAGCGTGGCGTTCACCTACAACGATCCGACGATCTTTTTCGAGTACGCAATCGACGTTGCGCGGGCGTGCCATGAAGCGGGGATCCGGACGGTGGCGGTCACCGCCGGATACATGTGTCCCGAGCCCCGGGAAGAGTTCTACCGGCACATCGATGCAGCCAACGTCGATCTGAAGGCCTTCTCGGAGAAGTTCTATTGGGACATCACCGGCGCTCACCTCGAGCCGGTTCTCGACACCCTCCGGTATCTGAAGAAACAGACGAAGGTCTGGCTCGAGATTACCAATCTCGTCATTCCCGGGCATAACGACTCGGAAGAGGAGATCGGTGAGATGAGCCACTGGATCGTCGAGAACCTCGGGCCCGACACGCCCCTGCACTTCTCCGCTTTCCATCCCGACTGGAAGATGTGTGACCTGCCCTCGACGCCGGCCTCGACGCTTTCGCGGGCTCGCCGTATTGCGCAGGAAGCCGGGGCGCGATATGTGTACACGGGCAACGTGCACGATCCCGAGGGCGAGAGCACGTACTGCCATTCCTGCGGCGCCCTTCTCATCGGTCGTGACCAATACGATCTGACGGCCTGGGGTCTCCGGCAGGGCAAGTGCTCCTCGTGCGGGACTCCGCTGCCAGGCGTCTTCGAAGAAACTCCGGGGAAGTGGGGCTCGCACCGCCGGCCCGTCCGGTTGAAGGACTTTGCCGCCTGACACTCTCGCGGCCGAGAATCTGGCGGTGTCTGTCGGCAGGGCGTGGCGAGGAGATCGAGATCGACAGGGCTGATGGATCGCGCACGATGCTCGTCCTGCCCGCCGCCCGCCTCTTCGTGTAGCCCGCCTCGCTGGACGCGCGCCTTCTCTCGAAGTCGGCGAGAATGGGTCTTTCGGGGGCGGTGCGAGCATGTCCGCCGAGCATGAGCACTTCGAGCACGGAGCCGATGTTGGTGTGCGAGGCCGGGGCTCGACACCGGAAGAGGCCTTCGTCGGCGCGGCGCAGGCTCTCTTCTCCCTGCTCTGCGAGGACGTCTCGAAGGTGCGGCCCGAAATCGAAGAGTGGGTGGACTGCGCCGCCTCGACGCGGGATGAGTTGCTCGTCGCCTTCTTGAACGAGCTCATTTCCGTCGCCGACAGCCGAGCGCTCGTCTTCGGCCGTTTCGAGGTGGCGATCGAGTCCGCGCCCGAGGGCTTCCGGCTGCGGGGCCGCGCCTGGGGAGAGCCCTTCGACCGCGAACGACACGAATTCACCGTGCAGCCCAAGGGCGCCACGTTCACTGCGCTCGAGGTCGCACGCAAGGACGGCGGCTGGATCGCGCAGTGCGTGGTGGACGTCTGACGATGGCCACCGCCGCGGAATTTCGTGAGATCGAGCCAAACGTCTGGGAGCTTCCGGCGGTAGCGCCGATGCGGGTGCCCGGCCGCATCTTCGCGAGCCGCACCCTGATCGATGCCCTCGATGAGAAGGTCCGCCAGCAAGTGGCCAACGTCGCGGCGCTGCCCGGGATCGTCGGCGCCTCGCTGGCCATGCCGGACGCCCACTGGGGTTACGGTTTTCCGATCGGCGGCGTCGCGGCCTTCGATCCCGATCGGGGAGGGATCGTTTCGGCCGGAGGAGTGGGATTCGACATCTCCTGCGGCGTGCGCACGTTGACGACCGGCCTGAAGACCTCCGACCTCGGAGAGAGCCTCGAAACCCTGGCGCACGACCTCTACCGGACCGTGCCGGCGGGTGTGGGCTGGGGAGGGGCGGTGAAACTGACGATCGCCGAGATCGACGACCTTCTGGCCGGCGGTGCGCGGTGGGCCGTCGAGCAGGGATGGGGCGAGGCCGCGGATCTCGAGAGGATCGAGGAACGGGGATGCGTCGAGGGCGCGGACCCGCGAGCCGTCAGCCGCCGGGCCAAGGAGCGACAGCTCCACGAGGTGGGAAGCCTCGGCTCGGGCAACCACTATCTGGAGCTGCAGAGGGTCGAACGCCTCTTCGACCGCGAAACCGCGAGGGTCTTTCGGCTCGAGGAGGAAGACCTCCTCGTCTCGATTCACTGCGGCTCGCGCGGCCTCGGCCATCAGGTCGGTACCGAGTTCCTGCAGCGATTCGTGAGGGTGGCGCCGCGCCATGGAATCGTTCTGCCCGACCGCGAGCTCGCCTGCGCGCCGATCCAATCCCTCGAAGGGCAGGAATACCTCGGCGCCATGCGGGCCGCGATCAACTGTGCGATGGCCAACCGTCAGGTCATCGGCGCGCTCGTGCGACGGGTCTTCGCCCGCCATTTCCCGGCGGCGAGGCTCGAGCTCCTCTACGACGTTTCACACAACACCTGCAAGGCCGAGTGGCATGAAGTGGACGGAGAGCGCCGACTGCTCTATGTGCACCGGAAGGGAGCGACGCGCGCCTTCGGGCCGGGACACGCGGAGTTGCCCGCGGAGCTGCGCGCCGCCGGTCAGCCGGTCCTGATCGGCGGGACCATGGGCACGGGCTCCTACATTCTGGCCGGAACGCGGGAATCGGAGAGGCGAGCCTTCAGCTCCTCCTGCCACGGTGCGGGGCGGCGAATGAGCCGGACTCAGGCCAAGGAGCGCTGGCAGGGCAACGCGCTCATCCGGGAGCTCTCGGAGCGCGGAATCCTGATCAAATCGCACACGGCCAAGGGAGCGGCGGAAGAGGCGCCCGGTGCCTACAAGGATGTGGACGAGGTCGCCGAAGTGGCGGAGGCGACCGGCCTGTCGCGCCGTATCGCGCGTGTGCGCCCGATCGCCTGCGTGAAGGGCTGAGGCCGCATTCTCGGGCCCGCAGCCCTCAGGCCTTCGCTCCGCCCCGCGCGCCCTTTGAGGCCGCGCAGGCGGTCTGGTTCGTTTTCGTCGGTTTCCTGCTCTGGCGCCGCCCCCCGGACTGAAGCGCCTGCCATCCGCCTCTTGAGACACGCCCCATTCTTCTTCCGGGTGGCTCCGAGTTGAACGAGGTTTCCCCGGGCCCAAGCGGGCGGCGGACGGCCGACCCCCGGGGCCACAGGGGAGCAACATGCCTCAGCGGCGCGCGGCAGCTCGGAGTGGACACCCGTGACGGGCCTCGCCCGCCCTTGCGGCGGAGGTCGAGGCCGTCACACCTGGATTCGAAGCTCCCGCCCGTACTATTATTTTCGGCGCGCGTTGCGCGGATTCGACGGCCTGCCGAGCCGCGTGAACTTGGGATCGGACTTCTCGTGCTTGTTACGAAGGCCCCTCTGAACGCGACGTGAGAAAAAGCCTGGCGACGTTCGCCCTCTGCCTGATCGCCTGCCGCGCCGTCGGCGCGGATTCTGCGCCGGCCGGAGGAGAATTCGCCGCGACGGCGACGGTCGAATCCCGGCAGGGCACGCGGAGCATGGCCTTCTCGGTCTCCGTGTCGAATCCCCAGAGCCCCGAGCAGGTCCTCCCTCTCCGGAAGGTCCTCGAGGAGGCGGGTCAGCAGGCTCTCCTGAACGTGATCCGGGGAGGCTCGGGCGGCCAGCTCAAGCTCGGCGCCCTGGCTTACCCGATCGACTTCTCGATCGCCGAGCCCGTCAAGGGCGGCGAGCGCTACCTCCTCGTCCTGACGCGGCCCCTGCGCATCGAAGAAGTCAACGAGGGCCAGCCGTCGCTCGACTTTCCTTTCACCGTCATCGCCTTCGAGATTCCGGAGTTCGGACGGGGGGAAGGCAAGATCGCTGTACGTGCCGCCCTGTCGGTCGAGGCCGACGGTTACGTGCGCGTGGACACCTACGACGCGCCGATCGGTAAACTCAAGGACGTGCACCGGACGAAGTAGGAGGGGCCCCGGCGCCGGGCGGTATAGTTGGCCTCCCCGGAGTTGCCGCCGTGAAACCGAACGAAGGCCAGTCCATTCGGCCCGAACGGGCCGGCTCGGTGGCGGGAGTCGTCCTGGCTGCCGGATCCTCGACGCGCATGGGGCGCAACAAGCTGCTGCTCGTGCTCGACGGCGAAACGGTGCTTCGCCGGGCCGTCATGCGAGCCATCGCCTCCGGTCTCGATCCGGTCGTCGTCGTCCTGGGCCACGAGTCGGAGCGCGTTTCGCGCGAGCTCGCCGGCTTGCCCTGCCATCCGGTCCAGAACCCCGGCCATGCGGCTGGCATCCGGACCTCGCTCCTGGCGGGCATCGCGGCGGTTCCTTCCGAGGCGCGCGCGGCCATCATTCTCCTGGCGGACATGCCCTTCGTGACGCGGGAAATGCTCGCGGCCGTCGTCGCACGCTACCGGGAGTCGCGGGCCCCGCTCGTTCTGTCCGAATACGGGGGCGTGCAGGCTCCCCCCACACTGTACGACCGGATGCTCTTCCCGGAGCTGCTCGCGGAGGAGGGCGAGGGCTGCAGCAAGCGGGTGATCCGGCGGCACTCGGCCGACGCCGAGACCCTTTCCTGGCCGGCGGCGGCCCTCGCGGATCTGGACTCGCCCGAAGACTACGAGCGGGTCCGCGGCCTTTCCGGCGGAGAGACGCCATGCGCCCCGATCTGCTGACGCTCGCCGCAGAGCTCGTCCGGCGCGAGGAGCCGTTCGTGCTGGCCACCGTCGTCCGGCGCCAGCCGGCAAGCTCGGCGCAGCAGGGGGACGGCGCCCTGATCACGCGCGCGGGAGCCTTCCACGGCTGGCTCGGCGGAAGCTGCACTCAGCCGACGGTCGTGCGCGAGGCGCTCGCCGCGATTTCCGACGGCGTGCCCCGTCTGATCGCACTCTCTCCCGATCCGTCGCGGGATCGGCGCCCGGGCGTCCTCGTTTTTCCCATGACCTGTCACAGTGGAGGCACCGTGGACATCTACCTCGAGCCCGTCTTGCCGCCCGCGCGCTTTCTCGTGTTCGGAGTCTCGCCGGTCGCCCGGGCGCTCGCGCGCGTGGCGGCCGCCATGGGCTTCGCGGTGGACGCGGCGGACCCCGCGGCCGACCGCGAGCTCTTCCCGGCCGTCGAGCGGCTGTGGACGGACCTCGGCGCGCTCGGACCCTCGCCCGGTCCGAAGCCGTTTGCGGTCGTGGCCACGATGGGAGAGCGGGACGAAGAGGCAGTTCTCGCCGCCCTGGCCGCCGGGCCGGAATACCTCGGTGTCGTCGCAAGCTCCAGGCGGTTCGCCCAGATTCGCGAGTCTCTCGTCGCAAGGGGGGCGCGGCAGGAGGCCCTCGACCGGATCAAGAGCCCGGCGGGGCTCGATATCGGCGCGCGCACCCCGGAAGAAATCGCGGTCAGCATCCTGGCCGAGATCGTTCAAGTGCGCCGGAAGCTCGCCGGGGCGGGCGAGCCCGAGTTGGCGAGCGCCGCCCGCGAGGAGCGCGACCCGGTCTGCGGCATGAGCGTCGAGGTGACGCCCACCGCTCTTGCGGCAGAGGTGCGCGGCCGGACCTACTACTTCTGCTGCGGAGGCTGCCGGGAGCGATTCCGAGCGGCGCCGGATCGGTATCTCGCTGCGGCGGGATCCGGAGGCATGGCGTGAGGGAGGAGATTCGTGCGGTGCAGGAGGCGATGGAGCGGTCCGGCTACATCGCCGAGCCGGCGATCGCGACCGCCGTCTTCCTCGCGCGAGAGATGGCCAAGCCGCTCTTGATCGAGGGCGATGCGGGCGTGGGGAAGACCGAGGTGGCCAAGGTGCTCGCGCGCATCCTCGGGACGGAGTTGATTCGCCTGCAGTGCTACGAGGGGCTCGACGTGCACACGGCCCTTTACGAATGGGACTACCCGAAGCAGATGCTCCGCGTGCGGATGGCGGAGCAGGAGGGTCGCTCGGCGGGCGAGATCGAGCAGGTCATCTACTCCCGCGGGTACCTGCTCGAGAGACCGCTCCTGCGCGCGATCACGCGGCGCGAGGGGCCTCCCGTCCTCCTCGTGGATGAAATCGATCGCGCCGACGACGGATTCGAGGCGTTCCTGCTGGAGGTGCTCTCCGACTTTCAGGTGACGATCCCGGAGCTCGGAACGCTGCGGGCGGAGCAGGTGCCCTACGTGGTCCTGACCTCCAACCGCACGCGCGAAATCGGGGATGCTCTGCGCCGCCGCTGCCTCTACCTCTACATCGAGCACCCGAGCCTCGAAAAGGAGGTTCGAATCATCCGGCTGCGCGTTCCCGGGGCGAGCGAGCGCCTCGCGGGGCAGATCGGGCGGTTTCTCCAGGCGCTGCGTGGCTGCCGCCTGCTCAAGACGCCGGGCGTCTCCGAGACGATCGACTGGGCGCAGGCGCTCGTGCGACTGCATCAGGAGTCCCTGAACGTCGAGGCCGTCGAGCAGACCCTCGGATGCCTCCTGAAGGATCGCAACGACGTTTGCGAGTTGACCGGCGCGGAGCTCGCCTCGCTGGTCGAGCAGGTGCAGGACGCCGCACCTCCGATAGGATGACGGCCGTGGATCTGGTCGGACACCTGGCGCGCTTTGCCGGGGCCCTGCGCGAGCGAGGAATCCGGTCGGGACTGTCCGACGAGGTCGACGCCCTGACGGCGCTCACACTCGTGGACGTCTCCGATCGTGCCGAGGTCCGCACCGCCTTGAGAATCTCCCTGAAGATCCGCCCGGCGGATGCCGAGGCTTTCGACGCGCTCTTCGAGAGCTGGTGGGCGAGCGGGGCGATCGAAGTGTCGCCACCGTCTCCCGATGAGCGGCGCTCGCCCGACCGCGCCGTCTCGATCCGCCGCGTCGGAACCACGCGCCGGTCCGCGCCGCGCGGGGAGCCCTGGGAACGGGAGACCGAACGGGGCGATACCCCGGGCTACAGCCCGGACGCTCTTCTGCGGCAGAAGGCCTTCGACGAGTGCACGCCGGCCGACCTCGCCGCGATGGAGCGCCTGCTGCCGCGCCTGGCGCTGCGCCTCGCGACGCGGCGCAGCCGCCGACTCGTTCCCACCCGGGGACGGGGGCGCGTCGACCCCCGCCGAAGCCTTCGCGATGCCGTCCGGACCGACGGGGAGTTCCTGTTTCTCGCTCGCCGGGCGCGCGCGATCGAGCAGGCGCGCCTGGTGGTCCTCTGCGACACGAGCGGATCGATGGACGCGCACACGCGGTTTCTGCTCGCCTTTCTCCTCTCGCTCAAGAAGATCGCCCCGAGGACCGAGCTCTTCGCCTTCAGCACGGCCCTCGTGCGTCTGACCCCGTGGATCGCTCCGGGCAAGCTCGAGGTCACGCTCGAACGCCTGGCCGCGGGAGTTCCCGACTGGTCGGGCGGCACGAAGATCGGCGAGAGCCTCGCGAAATTCGTGGAGCTCTACCGGGACATGCTCGTGGACGCTAGGACGATCGTCGTCATCGTCAGCGACGGTCTGGACCGCGGCGACACGGGGGTGCTCGCCGGGGCGATGCGCGCGATCCGCTCGCGCGCGCGCCGGGTGATCTGGTTGAATCCCCTTCTGGGGGATCCGCGCTTCGAGCCGACCCAGAGGGGAATGGAGGCGGCGCTGCCGTTTGTGGACGTTCTGGCGCCTGCGCACAATCTCGAGTCCCTCGAGCGCCTGCTCCCGATGCTGGCCGCCTGAGGATGGGAAGAAATTGAGAGGCCGAAAGGAGGGCCCATGATCCCGGCGTCGTTCGACTATCACGCACCCAAGACCCTGTCGGAGGCCCTCGGGCTGCTTGCGCAGCACCAGGGGGAGGCCAAGGTGCTCTCGGGCGGTCAGAGTCTCTTGCCGCTCTTGAAGCTGCGCCTGGGATCGGCCGGCCACCTGGTGGACATCGGGCGGATCCCGGGGCTCGAATACGTCAAGGAGGACGGCGGGATGCTCAAGATCGGCGGGCGCACCCGCGAATCGGCGCTCGAAAGGTCCGATCTCGTGCGCAAGCGTTACCCGATCCTCGCCGACACGGCCGCGGTCATCGCCGATCCGATCGTGCGCAATCTCGCGACGGTCGGCGGCAACCTCGCCCACGGCGATCCGGCCAACGATCACCCGGCCACGATGCTCGCCCTGGGCGCCCAGGTCGTCGCCACGGGGCCCAAGGGAGAGCGGGTGATTCCGATCGAGAAGTTCTTCACGGGACTCTTCGAGACGGCCCTTGCGCCCGACGAGATCCTGACCGAGATCCGGATCCCGGCGCCGGCGCCCAGGTCCGGCGGCGCCTACGTCAAACTCGAGCGCAAGGTCGGGGACTTTGCCACCGCCGCCGCCGCGGCGCAGGTCACGCTCGGCCCGGGCGGCGAGGTCGCGCGCGCCGGGATCGCGCTGACCAACGCGGGCCCCGTGCCGATCAAGGCCGAGGCCGCCGAGAGATCCCTGCAGGGAAAGAAGCCGGACGCCGCCGCGATCGCCGAGGCGTCCAAGCTCGCCTCGCAGGCGGCCCAGCCCGAGGCAGACCGGCGTGGAACGGTCGAGTACAAGCGGGAAATGGCGCGGGTGTTGACGACGCGGGCGCTGAAGAACGCCGTCGCGCGGGCGCAAGGAGCCTGATCATGTCGATGCACAAGATCCGAGTCACGGTCAACGGCGAGGCGAAGGAAGCCGAGGTCGAGTCGCGGCTTCTCCTGGTCCACCTGCTGCGCGAAGTGTTCCGCCTGACGGGCACGCACATCGGCTGCGACACCACGCATTGCGGAGCGTGCACGGTGCTGCTCGACGGGGAGCCGGTCAAGTCGTGCACGGTGCTGGCCGTTCAGGCCGACGGACGAAACGTCATGACCGTGGAGGGCCTCGAGAAGGACGGGAAGCTCGATCCGATCCAGGAGGGTTTCTTTCAGGAGCACGGCCTGCAGTGCGGCTACTGCACACCGGGCATGATGCTGACCGGATACGCGCTGCTGAAAGCCAACGCGAGCCCGAGCGAGGGCGACATCCGCCGGGCCATCTCCGGCAACCTGTGCCGCTGCACCGGCTACGTGAACATCGTGAAGTCCGTCCAGCACGCCGCCGCCGCGGCGCGGGCGAAGTAGGGAGGAAATCATGGCCACACTTCAAACGACACCCGAAGTCGGCGGCATGGGGCACTCGATCAAGCGCAAGGAAGACCCGCGCTTTCTCCGCGGCAAGGGCAACTACGTGGACGACATCCAGCTGCCCGGCATGCTCCACATGGACATCGTGCGGAGCCCCTACGCACACGCGAAGATCAAGAAGATCGACTCGAGCAAGGCCCTGCAGATTCCCGGCGTGCTCGCCGTCATCACGGGGGCGACCCTGGAGCAATACAAGCTCCACTGGATGCCGACCCTGATGTCCGACACGCAGATGGTGCTGCCGACCGAAAAGGTCATGTACCAGGCCCAGGAGGTCGCGGCCGTCATCGCGACCGACCGTTACAAGGCGGCCGACGGGGTCGCCGCGGTGGAGGTCGAGTACGACCCCCTGCCGGTCGTCGTGGACCCCTTCAAGGCGTTGGAGCCGGGCGCCCCGGTGCTGCGCACCGACAAGCCGAACAAGAAGGACAACCGCATCTTCCACTGGGAAGTCGGCGACAAGGCCGGCACCGACAAGGCGATCAAGGACTCCGAGGTCGTCGTCCGGCAGAAGATCTACATCCCGCGCATCCACGTCGCCTCGATCGAGACCTGCGGCTGCGTGGCGGACTTCGACCGGGTGCGCGGCAAGCTGACCGTCTACATGACGACCCAGGCGCCGCACGCGATCCGCACGGTCTTCGCGCTGGTCGCCGGGCACGTCGGCCTCTCGGAAGAGAAGATCCGCATCGTCTCTCCGGACATCGGCGGCGGCTTCGGCGGGAAGGTCCCGGTCTACCCGGGCTATGTCATCGCGGTCGCGGCATCGGTCGTCATCGGGAAGCCCGTCAAGTGGGTCGAGGACCGCATGGAGAACCTCCAGGCGGATTCCTTCGCCCGCGACTACCACATGGAAGCGGAGCTCGCGGCGAAGAAGGACGGCACGATGACGGCGCTGCGAATCAAGACGATCGCCGACCACGGCTATGCCGACGCGGCGGCCAACCCGTCGAAATTTCCGGCCGGGCTCTTCTCGATCTGTACGGGCTCCTACGACTTCCAGAAGGCCTTCGCCGAGGTGGACGGCGTCTACACGAACAAGCCGCCGGGCGGCATCGCCTACCGCTGCTCTTTCCGGGTGACGGAGGCGGTGCACGCAATCGAGCGGATGACGGACGTCCTGGCCCAGGAGCTCAAGATGGATCCGGCGGAGCTGCGCCTGAAGAACTTCATTCCGCCAGCGAAGTTCCCCTACAAGTCGGCGCTCGGCTGGGAGTACGACAGCGGCAACTACCCGGCGGCCCTGAAGAAGGCGATGGAGATCATCGACTACGCGGGCCTGCGCAAGGAGCAGGCCGCGAAGCGCAAGAAGGGCGAGTTGATGGGCATCGGGATCTCGAGCTTCACGGAGATCGTCGGGGCCGGGCCCTCGAAGCACTTCGACATCCTCGGCATCAAGATGTTCGACTCCTGCGAGATCCGCGTCCATCCGACCGGCAAGGCCACGGCCCGGTTCGGCACCAAGTCTCAGGGCCAGGGCCACGAGACGACCTACGCGCAGGTCGTCGCCGAGGAGCTCGGCATCCCCGCCGCCCACGTCGAGGTGGAAGAGGGGGACACCGATACGGCGCCCTACGGCCTCGGGACCTATGCGAGCCGCTCGACTCCGGTGGCGGCGGCCGCCGGCGCGGTGGCCGCGCGAAAGATCCGGGAGAAGGCCAAAAAGATCGCCGCCCATCTGCTCGAGGTGTCCGAAGCGGACCTCGTCTGGGAGAATGGAAAGTTCTTCGTCAAGGGCGCGCCTCAGAAGTCGAAGACGATTCAGGAAATCGCCTTCGCCGCCTACACCAACCACCCGCAGGGGATGGAGGCGGGCCTGGAAGCGGTGGACTACTACGATCCGCCCAATCTCACCTTCCCCTTCGGCAGTTACATCTGCGTCGTGGACGTCGACCGGGGCA
Source organism: uncultured Acidobacteriota bacterium (assembly GCA_963801275.1). Classification (GTDB taxonomy): domain Bacteria; phylum Acidobacteriota; class Thermoanaerobaculia; order UBA5066; family Gp7-AA6; genus DATBFU01. Next base: position 2,993,059 of record CAWDEF010000001.1, read on the forward strand.
CGGGAGAAGTGAAGATCCGCCGGTTCGTTGCGGTGGACGATTGCGGCAACATCATCAATCCGATGATCGTGGACGGCCAGATCCACGGCGGGCTGACCATGGGGATGGCGCCGGCGCTCTTCGAAGAGATCAGTTACGACGAGAACGGCAACGTCCAGGGGGGCAGCTTCATGGACTACCTGCTGCCGACCGCGATGGAGACGCCGAAGTGGGAGACGGCCAAGACCGTGACGCCTTCGCCTCACCATCCGCTGGGCGCCAAGGGTGTCGGCGAGTCCGCCACCGTCGGCGCGCCTCCCGCGGTTGCCAACGCGGTCGTCGACGCCTTGTCGCATCTGGGCGTCAAGCACATCGACATTCCGATCACTCCCGAGAAGGTCTGGAAGATCCTCAAGGAGAAGGGAGCGGCCGAGTAGCCGCGAGCCGGGTGGCCGCGGCCCGGCTCGCTCGACGAAGCCCGGAAGCCCGGTGCGCCGCCCACCTACGGGGGCGTCAGCGCGACGTTCTTTTGCGCAACGGCGTCGCCCGCGGAGATGCCGTCGGCCGTCATCGAGGCGAGCACGGTCACCGTCTTCGAGGCCGATCCGGCAGGCAGCGTGCCGACGGTCTCGATGCGCAGCGTCGATTGCGTGTTCGAGTCGAGCGTGTTCAGAGTCCAGGTCACCGAGCTCCCCGAGACGCCGTTGTCAAACGTCGCCGCGGTTCCGAGCGAGGCCACCGGCGCGCTGACGAAGAGCGGGGCGGGTAGAGTGATCTGAACCACACCGTTGTGGATGCCCTGCACGCCGACGTTCATGGCCCGCACGTCGACATTGAAGGCCTGGCCGGACACGGCCGAGTCGGGAGCGTCGACCTGCAGGCGCGCCAGCGCGCCACCGGTGCCTGTGACGTCGCTGCTGTCGTTGCAGGCCGGAATCGCCGCCATGAGAGCCAGAGGAATCACGAAACTCAGGGAACGGATGGACTTCATGGAACCTCCTCGGCCGGCGACCCGGGCCGGCTCCAGGCAGGGGAGCAAGGCCGGTGCCAGGAAGGTTCGCGCATCCCGAGGCCCTGCTCGGGCGGGAGCGCTTCTTGCAAGACACCCGTCCAGGAGGAACCGGCACATGGCGACAAGAAAGGCCAGGTCCAGGCGGTACGGTCCGCGAGCGCAGAAGAAAGTCGAGCGCGCCATGCGCGAGCGCAAGCGGGGCACACTGCGCTCGGGGCGCTCCGGCGGGAGGGTTACCAGCCGCAAGCAGGCGATCGCAATCGGGCTGTCCGAGGCGAGGCGGGAGGGGGCGAAGGTACCCCGGCGCGCCGCTTCCAAGCGAAAGTAGCGCCTGCTCAGGCGATCCGGTCGCGGGCGCCGGGCGAGCCGTCCATTCGGGCGCAGCTCGCGCAGCAGAAGAAGACGCCCGCGCTTTCGATTCCGTGCCCCAGGATGCGGCATCCGCAGTGCTTGCACGTGGGCGCGAGCGCGTGGATGGCACACTCGAACGAATCGAAAACGTGAACGCCGTCTCCCGTGCGGATCTCGAAGCACTTGTCGTAGGTGTTTCCACAGACTTCACAGCGCATTCGGCGGCCCCTGTGGCCTTGCCGGTGCAAGCCGCGTGCCCCGCCGCAGCCCTCCGACCGCGTGGCAGGAAACTTGCTCTCGCAGAATTCCGGCGGCCGCGATCGTGCGGCGCAGACAGGGACGATGCCTCGCCAAATTCTTCTCGCCGTTCTTCTGATCGCCGTGGTCGGCGTGGCGCTCTCCTTCGGCGTGACCGGAATTGCGTACATCGGGCTCGTTCTCTCGGCGGGTCTGCTGAGCGTGCTCTTCGTCCGTTCTTCCAGAAGGGCGCACGACGGCAGCGAGCCGGGGCGCGGGAAGCCGCGGCGCCCATCGCCTCGGAGAGATGGCGGGATGCAGGGGTCACAGGCTCGGCTGCTGAATCGCTTCGGGCAGGGCTTGCGCTGAGGCCCGGCGAGGCGCGGTTGACCTGTTCCCCACGGCATTCCGGCCCCGTGGCGGGGAACTTCCTTTTTTTTGGGGGCCGCGCAAGGCCCTGGCGTAGGATCGGAGGCCTATGACCTCTCGATCGCATCATCCTGGCGGCGTGGACCGCGAAATCCTGCGACGCTTCCTTCACGACCTGTCGGCGCCCCTCTCGGCCGTCTCCCTGCACCTGGAAGCCGCCGCGCGCAAGGTCGCTCGCGGCGACGACCCGACCGAATCGCTCGCCACGGCGCGACGCGAGCTTGCGCGCGCCTTCGACGCGTTCGAAAAGGGCCGTTTCGACCTGCTCGCACCGGACGGCCGGGAGTCGGAGCGGCGGGCGTGAAGACGCTCATCGTCGAGGATGACGCGGCCACGCGCCGCGGCCTGGAGGAGTCGCTCGGAGCCCTGGGCGGAGCCGGCGGGGAGACCCTCGCGGTCGGCACCGCGCGTCAGGCTTCGGACGCACTTCGGGAGTTCCAGCCGCACCTGCTCGTGGTGGACATCGCCCTGCCGGACGGCGACGGTCTGGACATCCTGCGGGAAGCGCGGCAGTTGCGGGCGGACTTGGACGCCATCGTGATCACCGGCTCGAGCGCCATCGACCACGCCATCGAGGCGCTGAGGGCCGGCGCGACGGACTACCTCTTGAAGCCCCTCCGGGCGGCGCAACTCGAGGCCGTCTTTCAGCGAATCGCGGAGCGGCGTCGCCTGGAACTCGAGCTCGATACGCTTCGGACGGAGCTTCAGGAGACCGGTCGGCTCGGGGAGATGGTCGGGCGGTCCGACGCGATGCAGAGGGTCTTCGAGGAGATCCGCAAGGTCGCGCGCACGCTGGCGCCCGTTCTGATTTCGGGTCCCTCGGGCAGCGGCAAGGAAGTGGCCGCGCGGACGATCCACCGGCTTTCGCGGCGTGCGGGAAAACCGTTCGTCGCGTTCAACTGCGGTGCGGTATCGCCGACCTTGATCGAGAGCGAGCTCTTCGGCCACGAACGGGGCTCTTTCACCGGGGCCGACCGGCGACGCGTGGGTTATTTCGAGGAAGCCGACGGCGGAACGCTCTTCCTCGACGAAATCACCGAGATGAGTCCCGAGCTTCAGGTGCGGCTCCTTCGGGTGCTCGAGGAGAACACCCTGCGGCGTGTGGGAGGCGCGCAGGATCTGAAGGTCGACGTGCGCCTGCTCTCGGCGACCAACCGCGACCCGGAGGAGGCCGTGCGCGCGGGAAAGATCCGCGAGGATCTCTACTACCGCCTCAACGTGTTTCCGCTGGGTTTGCCGTCTCTCAAGGAGCGGCGCGAAGACGTGCCGCTGCTGGCCGAACACTTTCGCCGCGAAATCGAAGCGCGCGAGAAGGCGGGGGTCACGGCGTTCGAGCCCGCGGCTCTCGATCTGCTTCAGCAGCACGAGTGGCCCGGCAACGTCCGGGAGCTGCGAAACATCGTGCACCGCGCGTCGATCGTGGCGGAGAAGGGGACGATCCTCGCCGAAACGGTCCGGGAGCTGCTTCCGGCGGCGCTCGGAGAAGACTGCCCGCCGAAGAGGGCCCCGGCGCCGGCGAAATCCGCCTCCGGGAAGCCGACCGCCCGCGCCAGAGGCGCCCGAAGCCGCGGTTCCCCGCGGCGCTGAACGGCCCGCCGGAGGCGTCGGCGTGGCACGGTTTTCGCTCTTTCTCCGAGTGCCGGTCGGCCCCAAGGGCGCCGCCCGGGTAACGGGAAGGAGTGAACCTTGCTTTGGACGATTTTCGTAATCCTGCTCGTTCTCTGGCTGCTGGGGCTGGTCTCCGGCTACACGCTTTCGGGATACATCCATATCCTCCTGGTGATCGCCGTCGTCGTCCTCCTGATCCGACTCATACAGGGCCGGCCCGTCGTGTAGCAGCGACGATCGGAGGGCGTTTTCCTCATTCCTGAGGAGGGCCGTCCCGCGCCGGCGCCCCCCCTCCGCTCCGTCAAGGGGACGGCCTCGCGCGGAGGGAGAGACGCCTGGTCGGGCGGGCTAATCCCAGTACGGACGCTGGCCGTAGTAATCGAAGATCCCGGCGCCCCAGGTCCGGTCGGTCATGTCTGGCCAGTGGTCCTTGTCGAAGCCGGGAGCCCTCTTCAGAAACTCCTTGTCGACGTTCAGGACGAACTCGTGCCTGGCCGGATCGAGCGAGAGTGTCTTCCACGGAACGGCGAAGAGTTTGTTCCCCAGACCGAGGAATCCGCCGAAAGACAGGACAGCGTAGGCGATTTTTCCGCTCTCGAGGTCGATCATGAACTCCTCGATGTTGCCGAGGCTTTCCCCCGCGGCGTTTCGAACGCCATCTCCCTTGAGCGTGGACGCGGAGAGAACCCTTGGGCGATCCTTGACAGCAGACATCCTTCCTCCTTTTCTTGGCGACGCGCCGGCGCTCTTCGCCGGCGGTTTCTCTTGCTGACGGCTTCTTATGGAGTCAGGCCGCGGCGCAGTCGGCGTGGCCTCACGAGCACGGCCCGCCCGGCCGTCCCGATCCTTCCCGATCGGCGCAGGCCTCGCTGCAGAACCTTCGGCCCTGGCGTTCCACGGGGCTGTCCCGACAGCGGCAACCTTCGTGCTGGCAACTCATGCGGTCCTCCTCGGAGAAGAGACGGAGCAATTCGCCTGCCAACGGACTCGGGGGCCCGCGCCGCATCCTCATCTGATGAAGTAGTCTTGGACGGATGGAGAATCATGACGCTCCTCTCGAGACGTCTTCTCGTTCCGCACGAGGCGGACGGGCCCGCCGCGTCTCGTCCGAGGCGATGCTCGACGCGTTCTTCGCTTCGCTCGCGGAGGCGCCGGAGTGCGTCCTGGTCGCGGACTACGACGGCACGCTCGCCGCGTTTCACGAGAAGCGCGATCAGACGCTGCCCTATCCGGGCGTGCCCGAAGCGCTTCGAGACATCATGGACGCCGGAGGCACGCGGCTGGTGATCGTCAGCGGGAGGCCGCTCGACAACCTGCAGGCCCGCCTGGCCTGGCTTGCGCCGCGGCCGGAGCTCTGGGGGTCGCACGGTCTGGAGCGCTTGACCCCGGCCGGCGTCTCCACTGGACCGCCGGTTCCGGCGCCTCTCGCGAACCTTCTGGACGACATCTCGCGATGGGCTGCCGGCCGGGGCTGGGGCGATCTCTTCGAACGCAAGCCGTGCGGTTTCGCGCTTCACGAACGGCCCGATCCCGAGCGTTATTCGCAGGCCCGCCACGAGCTTCTCGAGCACTGGAATTCGGCGCTTCTGCGGCGGACGCTGGAAGCCCACACCTTCGATGGCGGGATCGAATTTCGTCTCGCGGGCGCGACCAAGGGGAAGGCCGTCGAGACGCTTCTCGGGGAGCTCCCTCCCGGTGCGGCCGTCGCCTTCCTCGGCGACGATCTCACCGATGAGGATGCCTTCCGCGCCCTGAGCGGAAGGGGATTGCGCGTGCTCGTTCGTGCGCGGCGGCGGCCGACCGAGGCGGACCTCTGGCTGAAGCCGCCCGACGAGCTCATCGCGTTCCTTTCCCGGTGGGCAAAGGCGGTCCGTTCGCGAGGGGCCGCGGACGGCGCGTCTCGGAGGATTCCGTGAGGCTGGTCGTCGTGTCCAATCGCCTCCCGTTCTCCCTCGTCCGGCGCGACGGGGGCTGGCGGGCGGAACCGGGCAGCGGCGGGCTCGTCACCGCGTTGACGCCGGTGCTCCGCGACCGCGGCGGGTGCTGGATCGGCTGGGGCGGCGCTGCAGAGGAGGACCTGGCCGCCTCGCTCGAGGCGCGCAAGGTCTTCCCCGAGCACAGCGGATACGATCTGGTTCCGGTCCCCCTGACCGCCACGGAGCGGGACGGTTTCTACCGCGGGTTCTCCAATCAGGTGATCTGGCCCCTCTTCCACGACTTGCTGTCGCTCTGCCGGTTCGATCCCGCCTACTGGCACGCCTATGAATCCGTCAACCGGAAGTTCGCGGAGGCGGCGGCCCGGGACGCGCGGCCCGACGACTTTCTCTGGGTTCACGACTATCACCTGATGGCCATGGCGGGGGAGCTTCGGCGGATGGGCATGGCCTCGCGCATTGCCTTCTTTCTCCACATTCCCTTTCCGCCGCTCGACGTGTTCCTCAAGCTCCCTTGGCGGTTTCCGGTGCTGCAGTCGCTGCTCGAGCACGATCTGGTGGGCTTTCAGACGATCCGCGATCGGCGCAATTTCCTGCAGTGCGTCCGGCTGCTCCTGCCGGAGGCGAAGATCTCCGGCAAGGGAGCGGTGCTCGACGTGCGCTGGCGAGAGCGCGACGTCCGCGTTGGGACCTTCCCCATCTCGATCGATTCGCGGGAGTTCAGTCGGCGGGCGCGCCGCCCCGAGGTGCGCGAGCGGGCCAACACCCTCAAGGCGAACGAGACCGGACGGCAGATCGTGCTCGGAGTGGACCGCCTCGACTACACCAAAGGCATCCCGCAGAAGCTCGAGGCGTTCCGGTGGATGCTGCGGACGTCCCCGGAGCTGCGGGGCCGCGTGACGCTCATCCAGGTGGCGGCGCCGAGCCGCGAGGCGATCCCCGGCTATCTGGAGCACCGCACCGCGATCGAACGGCTGGTAGGCGCGATCAACGGAGAGTTCACGACCTCCGGCTGGGTGCCCATCCACTACATTCATCGGAGCCTCGAGGGCGCGAGGCTGCACGCCTATTACCTCGCCGCGGATGTGGCTCTGGTCACGCCGCTGAAGGACGGGATGAACCTGGTCGCCAAGGAGTACTGCGCCTCCCGCATGTCGGATGGCGTGCTCGTGCTCTCGGAATTCGCGGGAGCGGCGGCGGAGCTGCAGGGCGGGGCCCTCATGGTCAACCCGTACGACGTGGAGGGGGTCGCCGCGACTCTCCGACAGGCACTCACGATGCCCGCCGCCGAACGCAAGCGCCGGATGAGGCGGCTTCACCGGAGCGTGCGGGAGCGGGACATCTATCACTGGCTCGATGCCTTTCTGCGCGCGGCGATCGAACGCGACCTCTCCGAGTTTCCACGGGCCCAAGACTATCTGCCCGGCGCGCTCGCCTCCTGACGGATTTCGCCAACAGCTACGGCCCGGCAGGAGCACTCTGACGGCGAGGACACCGTCCCATCGGAAAGAGAGCGGAGGGGGTCCCTTTCCGGGCCCCCCTCCGCAGGCGTGAGGCGGAGGAACGTCCGCCGGTCTCAGTACGGCTTCTTCGCCTGGACGTCGATCGACGTCGCCCAGGTCTTGCCGCCTTCTTCCTTCGCCGTGACCTTGACAGCCGACCCCTCCCGCAGATCCCCGGTGACCCGGGTCGCGTCGTTCCAGAAGACCGTCACTTCGGTGCCCGAGGATTCCTTGACCACCATGGATTTGGCGGTCAGGTCCACTTGAGAAATGACACCGGTGACGGTCTTCGAGTCGGTACGGCTCGGGTCGGGGGCGGCCAAGGCAAGGGTCGCCAGACAGACGATCGCAACGACCGAAATTCCCGCCAATCTTTTTCGCATTCGAGACTCCTTTCGCTTCGGCATCCGCTCCATGCGGGCCTCAAGGGTTCAAGAACAGCAAAGACCGTGCCCTGACGGCGTCCTCCGGGCCTCCCGCGGGCGGGGCACGAGTCGTGCATGACGGGCGTGGGAGCGCGCGTCCGGAGTGTTCCGGCGGCGCTCCGAAGAACCCCCATGCGCATGCGCAGAAGGCTGTTGGTTCTCGTGGCGGCGGCGGCTCTGGGCTCGCTTGCGGCCGCGGGCTGCGGGGAAAAGACGACCGAGACCGCGACCGAAGCCCCGAAGACGATGGATCAGCCGACTCCCGCGCCGATGATGGCCGAGACACCCGTCCCCTCCCCGTCGACGATGCCCCCGTCGACCCCCGCGCCCTAGTCGCAGACCCAGCTGTCTGCAAGACAGCCGGAGGAAGACCGGCGCCTCCGGTGGAGGAGCCTCCGCGGCAACGCCTTCGCTCCCCGTTTTCCAGGAGCGGCTCTCCCCTCGGCGCGAATCGGGGTCCCCGGCCCCCCCGCCTTCTCGAAAAAAAACGGGCCGCCGAAGCGGCCCGAAAGGGTGGACGGCGCCTCACACCGGTTACGGCGAGGTGAGCTTGCTCGCGGCGGTCAGGCCGAGCAGAAGGAAGACGAGGAAGAGCAGTCCGAAGACGAGCGCGAGCACCTTGGCGATCGCAAAGGATGCCCCGGCGACACCCGTGAATCCGAGGAGCGCGGCCAGCAGGCCGATGCCGAGAAAGATCAAAGCGAGTCGAAGCATGGTCTTTCGACCTCCTTTCTGCCCCGGCGAGTGGGGCAGGACCCACGGTTCACGCCTTGGGCGGGTTGCTGATCTGCAGATTGTTGATCACCCGGTGCACGCCCTTGACGCTCTTGGCCTCCTCCTCGGCGTCGGCCTTCACCTTCGCGTTGGGCACCTCGCCGGCGAGCGTGACGATGCCGTTGGTGACGTTGATGTCGACGTTGGTGATGTTGGAAAAGCGGTCGGCGGTGAGCTTCGCCTCGATGGAAGCATGAATCGATGCATCGTCGATCTGCTCTCCAGGCGTCTGGGTCGTCGTACACGCGATTCCTGCGAGAAACGCGGTGGCGGCGATCACCGCCAGGACTCTGAAACGAACTCGAGTCATTGCGAATCCTCCTCTCTCTCCGGCGGCAGAAGCCCGCCGGCTCGTCTCGGCGCGGGAATCACGCCGTTCGAGAAGAAGGGGAAGCACGGCCCATGCCAGCGGATCCGCCTCCTCCGCGCGTGGCATCTCGCTTGCTACGACGAGGGGGCAGGGTTCTATGGAAGACTCGAACCGCCTTCCCCGCACCTCCTTCTCGGCGGCGTGCAAACGCCACCGGCCGGGAGCCCGCCCCCACTTCCATTCCGCCCGCGGAGGCTCGTCGCCTCGTTGCCCGGATTCGGCCGGGCGATCCGCCGTTGCGGCGGCGCGGGCAGGAACCTGCCTCGCGGCGCTGCTTGAAAGCCAGGCGGCCCGTGCACAAGGCACCGGATTGGATCGATCCCAGTAGGGACGCACGAGGCCCTTTCGCTCGACGCCCTCTTCGGAGGAGGAAACCGATGGGCTCGGTTTTCCCCGAGCGCTTCTTTCCTGCAGGCCATGGCGGAACGCTTCTTGCAGAAAACTGAGGAGCGTGCCCGGCATGGTGCCGCGCGCGACAAGGAGGATTCCCCTCATGACCGATCGAGAAGAGCTCAAGGGCCGGGACGAGAAGTATCGCAAGGACGAGCCGGAGTCCGGACGGACGGGCTCGCCCGAGAAGGAGCCCAGCCGCCAGAGCGACGAGCCGGGGAGGCAGAGCCAGGGCGGGAGCACGAACAAGGAGCTTCCGCGCTCGAATCCGCCGGGCCAGAAGGGCACGGGCAAGCCGTCGGAGAACGGCGGAGACTAGCCCGGGCAGTTGTGCCGGCATTCCAGGCTCCAGGCGGGCTCCTCGGGGGCCCGCCTTCCCTTTGTTCTTCCCCGCCTCCCCGCGCCGGCCGGCCACCCGGGCCTACGGGCTCGAGCCTTTTGACGCTTACGGTGCCGGAGCCGCGTCGTCGGCGCGGGCGACTTCATTGACGGCCCGGAGAAGCTTGCCGAGCTGAACCGGTTTCGTGAGGTGCTCGGCGAAGCCGATGGCTCGACTCTTCGCCACATCGGCGTCCATTCCGTAGCCCGACAGGACGATGCCCGCGACCGGGGCGACCGTCCGAAGTCGGCTCAACAGCTCATGACCCGTTCCGTCGGGCAGTCCCAGGTCGGTGATCAGGAGATCGAAGCGGGAACTCTGAAACGCCTCGACCGCGGCGGCGACCGAATCCGTCACGGTCACGCGATGTCCCTCCTCCTGGAGCAACTGCGCGAGGGCGGCGGCGGTGTCGGCGTGATCCTCCACGAGGAGGATTTTGAGCTCGCGCGTGTCGCGCTGCCTGGCTCGCTGGGGCGTGCGGGCGATGGCCTTCTCCACGAAAGCGGAGAGCTCGACGGTGAAGGTCGCGCCGGCACCTTCTCCCGCGCTCTCGGCCGAAATCACACCACCGTGGAGCTCGACGAGCGTGCGGGAGATCGAAAGGCCGAGTCCCAGCCCCGAGACCCTCGGACTGATGGTGCGCCGGCCGCGCTCGAAGGGCTCGAAGATCCGCGGGAGGATTCCGGCCGGGATCCCGATCCCCGTGTCCCGAACGTGGATGCGGATCCGGCCTGTGGACGAGCATTCGCTCGCGATCGAGATCGTTCCGCCGACGGGTGTGAACTTGATCGCGTTCTTGATCAGGTTCCAGAAGACCTGCTGGAGGCGGGCCGCGTCGGCGTCCGCATGGTGCTCGGCCGCCTCGAGGTCGAGTTTGAGGGTCTGGCGGCGCGTGAGCAGGTCGCTGCGGCAGATCTCGATGACCTGCCGCAGCAGCTCGTGCAGGTCGACGGACTGACGCCGCAGCTCCACCATCCCTCGGGCGATCTTGGTCAGGTCGAGCAGGTCGTCGACGAGCAACGCCTCGAGCTCGACGTTGCGCCGGATGAGGATCGCCGACTGGCGCACGTCGTCCGGAATGTCTCTGCGGCGCTCGAGGGTCTGGGAGGCGACCAGAGCCGGCGTCAGCGGCGTGCGCAGCTCGTGGGAGAGCACGGCCAGGAATCGGTCCTTTGCGTGCGCGGCTTCCTCGGCGGCCTCCTTGGCCTCGCGCAGTGCCGCGGCGGTGTTCTTCAGCACGTCGACGTCCGCCGCGGTGCCCACCCAGAGAGGACCCGAGCGGCTGCGGATCCGCGAGGCGCGCGCGACGAACCAACGGTACGAGCCGTCTGCCCCGCGCAGACGCAGATCGGCTTCGAAGGGTTCTCCCGTGGCCACCGAGACCTGCCACTTCGCGACGGCAGCCGGGGCGTCCTCGGGGAAGATCGCCTGCTGCCAGGCGTCCCCGAGCGAGTCGGGTTTCGAGAGACCGGTGTGGTCGAACCAGCGGCGGTTCCAGTGCGTCACGGCCCCCTTTTCGTCGGCAACCCAGACGAGCGAGGCCACGTTGTCGGAAAGGACGCGGAACCGCTCCTCGCTCGCTCGCAGCTCGAGCTCGGCCTTCTTGCGCCCGCCGATGTCGCGGATGATCTTCGAGGCACCGACGACGGTTCCTTCGGCGTCCCGGATGGGAGACAGGGACAGGGAGACGGCGACCTGCTTTCCGTCCCGGCTGACGCGCGTCGTGTCGAAGACGTGGACGCGCTCGCCACGACGAACCCGGCTCAGCCGGACGCCTGTCGACTCCTCGACGTCCGGGGGCTCGAGAATCGAGACGGGCTTGCCCAGGACCTCCTGCGCGGAATACCCGAGCAGGCGCTCCGCCGCCGCGTTCCAGGCGGTGATGCGGCCATCGAGCGACTCGCCCACGATGGCGTCCTCGGAGGAGGAGACGATGGCGGCGAGCCGCTGCACCTCGCGCTCGGCCTGGCGCCTCTCGGTGATGTCCCGGAAGACGAGAACGGCGCCCTTCAGCTCGCCCGCCGTCTCGAGGATGGGAGCGCCGCTGTCGGCAATCGGCACGGGCTGCCCCGCGCGCGAGAGCAGGACCGTGTGGTTCGCGAGCCCGGCCACGACGCCCTCGCGCAGCACACGGTCGATCGGGCTCTCGACCTGCGTCCCGGTGTCCTCGTTGGCGATCCGGAACACCTCGCCCGCGGGCCGCCCGAGCGCCTCGGCCTCGGGCCAGCCGGTCAGCTTCTCCGCGACCCCGTTCATGAACGTGATGCGCCCCCCGGCATCCGTCGCGATCACCGCGTCGCCGATGCTGCGAAGCGTGGTGCGAAGCTCCGCCTCGGACAGGCGCAGCCGCTCCTGGGCCTCGTGGCGCTTGAGCAGGTCGAGCCGCACGACGGCCCAGATCAGGCCGAGAAATGTGAAGAGGAGCGCGGCACCCATTGCCAGCGAGATGAGCGTCGATCGGACCGTGCGTTCGAAGCCGCCCGTGCGGGCCGAGAGGAGCGCCCGCTCCGTCTCCTGCATTTCGGCCGCGGTTCGCAGGATCCCCTGCAGGGCCTCCCTTCCGCGGCCGGCGGCGACCGCGGCGGCGCCCGCCTCGAGACCCCCCATGTCGCGGGCGGCGATGATGCTCTGGGAGGCCGCCAGGTGCTTCGACACGAAATCCCGAAGCGCGCTCGCCCGGGCGAACTGACCCGGGTTGTCCCGGACGAGTTGAGCGATGCGCTCGGCATAGGCAGGGGCCTCGGCGCGCGCGGTCTCGACCGACACGAGATACGAACGGTCGCCCGTGAGCACGTACGCGCGCGCTCCGGACTGGGCGTCTCGAACCTCGGCGAGCAGGTCGTCGACCTCGTCCAACACGCTGCGCGTGTGCTCCACCCATCGGCCGGCGGCGATGACGTCGCGGACGTTGCGGTAGGTCACCGCCACCAGGGCGGCCAGGAGGAGCCCCGCCAGGGCGATCCCCGCGGTTGTGCGCGGCCCGACGCCGACTCTCATTCCGTCATTCCTGCGGGAGCATACCGCCCGGCTCCGCGAGGAGACTTAACCCCCTGCGGAGGCGCCTCGCCACGGCCCGCGCTCCTCTTCAGGAGTCGCGACGTCTTGGAGAGACGGCTCAATCACGCTGACGCGCTCCTCGTGGGCGAGCGTTCCGCCGAGCCAACCGGCACCCACGAGCGCCAGAAACCCCGCGGTCGAGAGCCCGGCCGCGATTGCCCACCGCCCGGTCCCCACCGCCGCCCCGCTCTGCCGGACGACGGCGCTCGCTCCGTAGAGGACGACGGCCGAGACTGCCGCGAGGGCATGCCAGGTCGCGATTCCCGCGGCACGTTCCGTCATCGGCAAACGGAGGTAGTCGACCGCTCCGGCGGCGGCGGCCAGGAGAGAAAAGGTAATCCCGAGGCCGATGGACACCGACGAGAAACGGTACCAGAAGGGGTCACGCGTCCAGGCGTGCGCGATGTCGCCGAAGAGGACCAGCGTAAAGGCTCCGATCGGGAACGGAACGAGGATTGGATGAATGGGATGGTTGCCGATGGCGAGCTTGCTCTTCATGGAACTTTTCCTCCGCGCGTCCGTACCCCCTTGGGCCGGGCGGTCTTCGGTCGAGTGTTGCAACATGGCTGCCACGAAAGCGGCGCGGGGGGAGAGCAGAGGACCCTGCGGAGTCCAGCCGGATGCTTCGACGCCGTCGCGTACGTCCCAATGCCCGGGGACGGCTTCCGACGGGCTCGAATGCCAAACGCGGGGCCCGGCATGTTTCCTGCTTGAGGCCGTCCTCGCAAGGAGGAACGATGGCTCTCTACCGACTTCCCGACCTCGAATACGACTTCGGCGCTCTCGAGCCCCACATTTCCGGACGCATTATGGAGCTGCATCACGGAAAGCACCACGCGGCTTACGTCAAGGGTGCCAACGAAACGCTGGAAAAGCTCGATGCCGCGCGACAGGAGGAGGACTTTTCGCGTCTGGGCGCCCTGGAGAAGGCGCTGGCGTTCCATCTGTCGGGCCATGTGCTGCACTCGCTTTTCTGGCGCAATCTCGCGCCCAATGGCGGCGGACGCCCCCTGGGCGAGCTGGCACACGCCATCGATCGAGATTTCGGAGGCTTTGCCAAGCTCCGGCGGCAGATGACGGAGGTGGCCGCGACCGTGATGGGCTCGGGCTGGTCGGCGCTGGTCTGGGAACCGGTCGGCAAGCGCCTTCTGACCACACAGATCTACGACCACCAGTCAAACCTCTCCCAGGGCGGCTTGCCGATCATGGTCCTCGACGCCTGGGAGCACGCCTACTACCTGCAGTATCAGAACCGCAAGACCGAGTTCTTCGAGGCCGTCTGGAACGTGTGGGACTGGGAGGATATCGGCGGGCGCTTCGAGAGCGTGAGCTCGGCGAAGCTCGATCTCGTCGGTGCGGCGGCGAACGGCTGACGTTGGCCGGCGAATGCCGGCGGGTGCCCACGGACGCGAGAGAAAGGAGGCCCGAGCGCTCGTGGCCCCGCGTGGAGCCGCTGGGGCACGGTACCGAAGAGCCTCTCTCGGGTCCCTACCGGAGCCCTCCGGGCCACCAGTTCCATCGGCCCGCCAGGCGCAGCAGCGCGGGGCCGATGACCATGCGCACCGCGATCGCGTCGATCAGGACGGCGACCGAGAGCGCGAAGCCGAGCATCTTGATCGGGAGAAACTCGCCGAGCGTGAAGCCGGCAAACACGACGACCATGATGGCCGCCGCGCTGGTGATGACCGTCGCGGTGCGGGCCAGCCCCTCGGCGATCGCGGGCGACTCGGCCAGGCCGCTGCGCCGGGCCTCGGCGACCCGGGCGACGAGGATCACCTCGTAATCCATCGACAGGCCGAAGACGATGCAAAACACGAGCACCGGAATGATCGGGAAGACGCTGCCCGTGGGCTCGGTCAGGCCGAGCCACCGGGCGCCGTGGCCCTCCTGGAAGACGAGCACGAGCGCGCCGAAGGAGGCTCCCACCGATAGGAGATTCAGAACGACCGCCTTGACGGCGACCAGCAGCGAGCGGAATCCCGCGAACAGGGCGAGGAACGTGCAGCCGACGACGAGAAAAACGACTCGATGAAAGTGCTTTGCGACGGTGTCTTCGTAGTCGGCGTCGAAGCCGGGGCGGCCGCCGATCTGGAGAGACGTTCCTTTCAGCCCCGTCGTCTTGTCCGCACTCCAGGTTCGCAGCTCCCGCGCCAGACTGACTTGGTCGCGGGGTGTCAACTTTGCCGACGGAACGACTTCGAAGAGCGTCGCCGTCCCGTCTCCGGCTTCCAGGCTGCGTCGCACCGCGGGATCCAGGTGCGGCAGCAGCCGGACGCCGCCGGTCCGGCGATTCAGGATTGCGGGGAGGCAGTACACGCGTTCCACCCGGCGGTCGTTGTTGAGCCGCACGTACAGACGCCCGGCGGCAGCCCAGCCCGAATCACTGTCGAGCGTCACACCGGGAGGAAAATCGAGCACGACGCGCAGGGAATGCATGACGTTCGACCGGCCCATCGCGTCGAGGCGGTGATACGCGCTGACGGATTCCGACCCCCGCGGTAGCCAGTCGCCCAGCGGCATGGCCGTGTCCAACCGCCCGGCCTGGAGGGCGAGCAGGAGAAGAGGGGCGCTCGTCAGCGTGAGCGCCAGCACGGGATGGGCGATGACGCGATTCCCCCATCGTCTCCAGGCCTCCGACCCGCTGGCCGCCCGTGCGGGCCTGACCGGCAGAATCCGCAGCGCATCGATGCGGCGGCCCAGAAGCGACAGCACGGCCGGCAGGAGCGTCACCGAGAGGAGAAAGGAGAAGAGCGTCACGAGCAGGCCGGCCAATCCGATGGACCGGAGCTCGGACAGCGGGATCGTCAGCAGGGCGGCGAATCCGATCGAGACGGGGAAGGCCGAAAGGAGGATCGTCCAGCCGGCGCGGCGCGCGGCCTCCTCCCCGGCCGGCCCGGACCCTTTTCCGGCTGCGAGCGACTCCCGAAAGCGACTCACGGTCAGCAGCGCGTAATCGATGCCGAGCCCGAGCCCGATCATCGAGCAAAGGCTCTGGATCAGGATGGAGATCGTGAAGAAGCGCGACAGAAAGGATGCGACTCCAAGCGAGAGGGTGATGGAAAGGACGCCCACGCCGAGCGGCAGGACCGAGGCGACGACGCTGCCGAAGGCGAGCAGCAGGAGCAAAAGCGTCAGGGGCATGACCCGGGTCTCGGTGAAGCGTGCTTCGGCGGCGCTGGCCCGCCGCAAGTCGTAGTTGAGGGGTGCCTCCCCGGTCCAGCCGAGCCAGGCGCTGGGATAGGTGCGGCGCAGACGCGCCGTCAATGCTGCGCTGGCCGCGCGCAGGCTCGGGAGAAGTGTCTCGACCGGCTGGGAACCAGCCTCCAGGCCCACGACGACGAGAAAGCCCCCTTCTCGGCCCGCAAAGAGAGAATCCTCCGAATCGAGTGAGGAGAGCGTCCCGGACACGCCGGGAATCTCGCGCAACGCCGCAACGATCGTCTCCAGTGTCTCGCGGCCGCCGGGCGAATCCGGACGGGGGACGCCCTCGGCGACGAGCAGGACCCTGTCGGTCAGCGGAGACCGGAAACGCCGCTCGAGATCGAGGCGAACCGTTTCCGCCTGCCCGGAGGGCATCCGCGCGGCAACTTCGAGCCGGTTCTCGACGTGCCGGGCCGCCGGGGCGAGGACGAGCACGACGACGCCCCAAAAAAGGGCGATCTTCCACCGGTGTTGCACGACCCGGGCCGGCCAGCGAAAGAGAGGCGGACCCATCCTTGCCGGCCCGAGCTCAGTCGGCACGCCCGCCCGCGTGGGCAGCGTCGACAGGCCAGGATCGTGAAGCCCGGAATCTTTGACCGAACACGCGTCTCCTCTTCTGGAACTCTCGCCAAAATCATCTCACGCGAGCGGAAGTCGACCGGAAAGTGGCGCGACCCTCGGTCCGCGCGCGGCCCTCTTGCTGATCCCGGACTGCAAATTCCCGGTTCGGATCTCCTCGCGGCACTCCGACCGTATCCGCGAAATCGCGAGAGCGCGCCTCCGCTCGCTTCGCCGAACCGCATGTTCATGGCCTTGCCGTCGATGCGCGTCGCAAGGCGCCCGTTGAACTCCGTGTAGTCGTCTGCGACGTCCTTCATCTGCGCGGTCATGTTCGTCGGATCCGCCATTGCGGCGGCCCATTGGGCCTTGACGATGGCGAGGACCTCATCGGCCGTCGATTTCGGCGGCTGCTGGGCCCCGAGAGTTGCGGCGGCCCGGCCGCCAGGACGAGTGCGAGATTCGAAGGGATCTGGGCATCGGAATCCTCCTCATGGCGGGGAAGTTCCCCGCGTTGCCTGGTCATCGCAGGGAAATGGACGAGCCTCGCGGAGGCAACCGGAACCTCTTGAGTTGTCTGGCGAAATCAAGCCGTGCGGCGAACCCATGCGCGCGCCCGGCAAAGTCAATCGTGCCGGGTCGGACTTGCGCGGCGCCGGACTCAGTGACCCCGGGTCGAGGGGTGCCACGGGCGAGGCACCAAGGTGCCACGAGATGCAACTATATCAATATTGATATAGTCGCCACGGCAAGGCGTCGCCGATCGTTTATCCTCGGGCGCGGGGCGGATGGAAGAAAGGCACAAAGCGGCCCGTGGGCCGCAGGCATCTTGGATCGCGTTTCTGGCCGCCCTTCTCGGCGCGGGCGCCGCTGCCGGCTGCCGGCGGGCGCTGGAGGCGCCGCCCAACGTGCTCGTCGTCCTGGGGGACACGGTGCGCCAGGATGCCGTCGGCTGTTACGGGGCCGGCCCGGGCTCGACACCGGCGATCGACGCGCTCGCCGCCTCCGGAACGCGATTCACTCAGGCCCGCGCGCAATCGTCCTGGACGCTGCCTTCCGTCGCCTCGCTCTTTACTTCGCGCTGGTGCCACGAAGTGACCGATTGGGCGGACATGCCGCAGAGGCTCCCCGAGGAAGCCCTCACGCTGGCGGAGCTCTTCCGGGCGAATGGGTACGCGACCGCCGGCTTCTCGGCCAACGTTCTGGTCAATCGCGACGACGGGTTCGCGCAGGGATTCGAGACCTTCTGGGCTCCACCCACGGACGCGTCCATGTGGACCGACGCGCCGGCAACCGCCGACCGTGCGGTTGCGTGGCTCGCGCAGCCGCGGCGGCGCCCCTTCTTTCTCTACGTGCACTTCGTCGATCCGCACTCTCCGTACTGCCCACCCGACAAACGGCCGAAGGATCCGACGGCGCCCGTTCCGGGGGACATGAGCCTCTCCTTCTAC
The DNA here is from genome assembly GCA_963801275.1 of uncultured Acidobacteriota bacterium. GTDB lineage: Bacteria > Acidobacteriota > Thermoanaerobaculia > UBA5066 > Gp7-AA6 > DATBFU01. Next base: position 3,010,716 of record CAWDEF010000001.1, read on the forward strand.
GGGAAGAATCCGCTGCCGGACGCCGCGACTCTGCAAGAATGGCGGCGCCTCTACGCTGAGGAAGTGGCGCTGGTCGACCGCGGCTTCGCGCGCGTCCTCTCGGCGCTTTCGCCGACCGATCGCCGGCGCACATACATTGTCTTTCTCGCCGACCACGGTGAGGAGTTCATGGATCACGGCTTTCTCGGGCACGGCTGGTCGCTCTACGACGACCTGCTCAAGGTACCGCTCGTGGTGGCGGGGCCGGGAATTCCGGCCGGGCGCGTCGTCTCCGAGCCGGTGGGATTGGTCGACCTGCTGCCCACACTCGCCGCCCGAGCGGGGCTCGATCCGGGACCCGCCGGGGCCTCCTTTCGAGGAATCGACCTCTCCGGCGCGCTCTCGGGAGGCGCGGTTCGCGGCGACCGGACCTTCCTCGCCGAGACCTACCGGTATGGGCCGCTGCGGGTCGCCGTTCAGCATGGAATGAGCCAGGCGATCCTCTTCAACAAGGGGCCGGCCCCGACGCCTCCCTTGACCGACGGCCTCTTCGGCGACGCCCGCGTCCGGTCCCTGCTCCCGCGCCAGGCGCTGTACGACCTGGCGCGCGATCCCGGAGAGAAGAGCAATCTTTCGGAGGCGCCGGCGGCGGAAGGAGCCCTGAGGGCCGCTCGCGATCTCGTCATGCGCGTGTTTGCCTCGGCGCTGCCAGGTCGGTGGGTCGCGATCCGGGGGCCTGGCTCCGGCGGACGGATCGAGGGAAAGTTCCATTGTTCCGGGCCGGTGACGCGTCTGATCCCGCTCTTTCTGCGCGACGGAGAGACCATGTCGTTTTCGAAGGACGAGGTGCAGATTTCCCTGCTCGACGACGGCTCTGTGCGTGCCTGGCTCGTCCCCGACCGCGCGGAACTCGCTGTGGTCTCGGCCGAGGTGACCGCGGGCGGCTTGCGGCTCTTGCAGATCGCGCGGGGAAATCCCGTGGCCGCGGGCTGGTCGACCTGGGTGACCAGCGCCAAGAGGGCGCCGGACTCAAAGGTCGATGTCGACGAGCAGGTGCGTCGGCTTCGGGCGCTCGGCTACCTGCAATAGACGTACCCCCCGGCCTCGGGGCGCGCTGCCTTCGGCAGCCTGCTGGTCTTGCCTCCGCGGCCGCTGTAAGCTTCGTCGCCAAGTCATGCCGCTCTCGCCGGTGCACGAACCACGTGCCAGCATTCGGCGTGGCCTCTGGTACGACCTCGCGGGCCTCTTCGTGTTCGCCGTCGCCATCCACGTTCCCTATCTCTCCCGACGTCCGTTTTTTTTCGCCGACGACTTCGGGCTGCTCGCGGACGCCGACAATCTCTCGGCAGGGGTGGCCGGATTCTTCGAGGTTCCGGCGTGGGGTGTCTGGCGGCTCGGAGAGCGAGGCCTCTGGTGGCTCGAGTTCTTGGTCTTCGGCTTGAATCCGACTCCCTACGCCATCGTCAGCGTCCTGTTGCACGCCTGTGTCGTGCTGTCCGTGGCGATACTTCTCCGGCAGCTCGATTGGCCGCGGTGGAGCGTCAACAGCGCTGCCATCGTGTTCGCGTCGCTCGCCGTGCCCTCGCTGGCGATCCGCTACATGGTCCAGAGCACCGTCCTCGTGTGCGCGTTGTGCGTCGTCGTCGCGCTGATCGCGCACGACCGGGGAAAGACCGTCACCGCAGCGGTGCTGCTCCTGATCGGAGCCATCTTCTACGAGCAGGCGATCTGTGCGCCCCTGGCGATGGCCGCCGTGAATCTCGCGCGTGGCCGGCGAATCACGGCGAGGCTTGCGATCCCGTTCGCGGCCGTCGCGATCTTTCTCGCCGTGAACTTCTGGACGCTGCGGCACTCGACGAAGGTGTTCGCCTACAACACCGTCGGGTGGCACGCCATTCGGCAGATCGTCTTCTCTCCCTGGCTCACGGCGGGAGTCCCACAGGCCTGGACGATGCGCCCTCCGATCGCCGCCTTGCTCGCCCTGATCACGGGAGGCCTGCTCGCGATGGGAGTTCTCTGGAGACCCGCTCGCGGTGTTCTTCTCGGCCTGGCCCTCGCGTGGATCGCGAGCCTGCCGTACATCGGGCGGAACATCCCGTGGTGGCTCGAGTACTACTTCTACCTTTCCGGCGTTGGCCTCGCGGCGGCGGTGGCGGCGCCCCGGTTGAGATATTGGCCGCTCGCTTGCGTCTCGTTCGTAGTATGGAATCTGAGCGCGCACGTGCCGCGGGCGGACACGATCCTGGCGGAGATGCGTCGTTACGAACAGATCACCCGCGAGACTCCTGTCCAGGGCGGGATTCCCTACGCCGTCTTTCTCAACGTCAACTCCGGGCTGGCGTGGGCAGGCTGGCAATTCGGCGGATCGCTCCAGGCATTCGAGCTGTGGGACGCGCCCGGCGGCCCGGCGCGCTGCTACGTTGGCCAGACCCTCGAGGGCGCCCGGGAAAAGATGAAGCGCGATTTCCCTCAGGCGCTCCGGCGCGGCCGCTGGCCGGAGGACCGCCCTCCTTCTTTGCGAGGCGCCCGTCCCCCCGCACGCCGACGTCTGTTCTCCTGGCCGGAGGCGAGCCGCTGATCGATTCGTTGCGGGCACGACGAAGCTCACCCGCGAGCGCCTCGCGCTTTGAGTAAAATCGCCGGTGCTGTGTGCGCTCGAGGTGTGGCGTCTGCCGCCTGGTGGCGGAGGGCCGCCCTCCTTCTCGCGGCGGGAGCGCTCGCCTGCCGGAACCGGTCGCAGCACGTGGTTCACCTGCCGTTGGCGCGGACGGAGTGGATCGAGGTGGGCGCGGAGACCCGGCCCGGATGCTGGTTGTCGTCGGGAGACTCTGTCCTCTGGGACGTGCCGCCCGGGCCGCCGAGACGAATCGAAGGCGCCTGTGGGACGGCCCTGGCCGGCACCCCGCCCGGCCGCCTGGAGATCCGACTCCTTGCGGGCGGCAAGGGCCCGGCCGGTGCCGCCTCGCCCGTTGCGGTCACGCTCACCCCGGCTGCGAAGCGGTGGAGCTCGTGGGCAGCGGAGCTGCCCGGTTCGGGAGCTCCCGTGCGAATCGAAGTCACGTACCGCGCCGAAAGTGAAGGGTCCGCGCCGCGATCCCTTTTCCTGACGGAACCGACGCTCGCCTTCGCGCACCGGCGGCCGCCGCGAACCATCCTGCTCTTCGTCGTCGACACGCTGCGCACGGATCACGTCTCCGGCTATGGGTACGGCCGGCCAACGACGCCGCGGCTCGATCGCTACTTTCAGGACGGGCTTCGCGCCGAGGCTTGCCTTTCCCCGGCGAACTGGACCTTGCCGGCCCACGCGTCGCTTCTGACCTCCACTTCGGTCGCCCGGCACGGCGTGGGCCGCCAGGATCGAATTCTCTTGCCAGACGGCCTGGAGACGTTGGCGGAGGGCTTCCAGCGGGCCGGCTTTCGGACACTGGCCGTTTCGGGAGGCGGGTACGTCGATCCGGCCTTCGGATTCCGGCGGGGCTTCGACCGGTTCGCCGTCGAGTACGGCCCCGCCGCGCGCGCAGTCGAGAAGGCGCTGTCCATGCTCCGCGATTACGCGGACGAGCCGATCTTTCTCTTCCTCCACACCTATCAGCTTCACGACTACGCTCCCGACGAGGCGGCCGCGCGCGAGCTCTTCCCGGACCTCGAGGCGCTCGGCCCGGACTGGAGAGGCAATATCGGCGCCCTCCGGGCCCGGCTCCGGACCGATCCGAGCGTGATCCCCTGGTTTGGTTCTCGCTACGACGCCGCGTTGCGCAGCGTGGACGCGGCCTTCGGGCGGCTTCTCGCCGGGCTCGAGGGAACCGGCCGCCTCGAGCGCACCGCCGCGATCTTCACCTCCGACCACGGAGAAAATCTCTGCGACCGTACGGTCGACGGCGTCTGTCTCGGTTGGGGTCATGGGAGCCCGTTCCTCTACGACGAGGAGATCGCCGTGCCGCTGGAAGTGCGGATCCCCTGGATGCCCGGCGCTCGGGGAGTGGCCCGGAACAACACGACGCTCCTCGACGTGGCGCCCACGTTGCTCGAAGCGGCGGGATGTCCCATCCCCGCCTCCTTCGAGGGCCGGTCGCTCCTCTCACCGGGATCGGCTGCCGAGCGGGTCGTCGCGACCGAGGCGCCTCCTCTGGACGCGCTCGCCGTGCGCGAGGGGCGATTCAAGCTCATCCGGCGCACGGGCGAAAGCCAGGCCTTTCGGCGGCCACCCCGATTCCACCTCGACGGATCCTGGCTGACCGGAAGACCCTTCCCCGTTCTGCCGGCCGAGCAGTGTTTCGACCTTTCGCGGGATCCGGGCGAGGCCCACCCGGTTCCCTGCGAATCGGCGTGGGGCGCCCGGCTGCGGGATGCCGTCGACCGATACCTGGTCTCGATCTTCCCGGGCTCACTCGTGCTGCGAGTTCCCGCCCGTGTCCCGGGCTCAGAGGATCTGAAAGCGCTCGTGCGCGCCCGGGGCCGCGGGAAGGCGCCGACCGTGCGCAGCTTCGGGCTCGCCTCGCCTCCCACCCTCGCGTGGAAGGGTCCGTCCGTCGAAGCGCGGTTTCCCGTCGGCCCGGCGCCCATCTGGCTTGCCTTCGAGCCCGCAGATCGCTCGGGCGCAATCGAAATCGAGGTGTCCGGCCTCGATCCCCTGGTGGCGGCCGTGGGCCGGGACCTTCCGCCGGGGTCCTACCGCTGGCGAGATCTGTTCTGGCAATCCGATCGGGCCCTGCCGCCGGGTGTGGCCGTCCTGACGACACCTCTGTCGGCCGCGATGCCCTCGTCCTCCGCTCCGCTGCCGAGCGAAGTCGTTCGGCGCCTCCGAACCCTCGGCTATCTGAGCGGCGATTCTGCGCCCGCCGCCGATCCGGGCATCTCCGCGGGCGCCGCGAGCGAAGAGGGTCCGCCCCTGGTCCCCGGAGAGGTGCGAGTGCGCCGTGCGAGTTGAGCGCCGCCTCGACCGGGCTTCTTGCCGTGGCGTTCTTCAGCGCTCCCTGTTCGTGCTCCTGCTCGCGGCCTCCGGTTGCCGCCAGCGGACAGATCCATCGATTCCTCCCGGGCGCGTCGTGCGGGCGGGAGGCCGGCCGGAGCGCGCGCTTCTTGCGTTGATCCCGGCGCAGGCGCAGGTCGGTGAGGTTTTCCAACGCCAGTCCGACGGGGGCGCCGGGCTGACCGTGCTCGGCACGGGTCTGGCGCCCGGGGACCAGATCCATTGGGCCGGGCGAACCCTGGGGACGACGATGGGCAACAGCCGGGTGCTGACGACTTCCGTTCCAGCAGAGTTGCTGGGGCGGCCGGGGGACATCGAGGTGACCGTCGAGAACGCGGCGGAGCCGGACCTGGCATGTTTGCACGCGACGTTCCGCCTTCTCGCGAAGGATTCCCCGGGGCGTTGAAGCGACCCGTGGATCCCGTGGCGGGCCGGAGCTCGGCCTTAAGCCAAGCTTCAGAATCGGTGCAAGTTGCCGCGAAACGGGATGTCGGCCTCTGGAATCAAAGGATGCGGAAAGCGGTTTTCGGATCGGAACCAGGAGGCCCTACTTGCGATCACGTCTTCTCATCGGACTGGCTCTCTGGGCCGGCGCGGCGGCCCTTGTATCAGCGGCCCCGCGTCCGGAGCTGGACAGGGCGATCTTCGCGGGCGGCTGTTTCTGGTGTGAGGAGACGGCCTTCGAGGGCCTGCCCGGCGTGATCTCGGTCACCTCGGGGTTCGACGGCGGCCAGGTCAAGAATCCGACCTACGAGCAGGTCTCGGCGGGCGGGACCGGACACGCCGAGTCGGTCGAGGTCGTGTTCGACCCGAGCAAGACCAGCTACGAGAAGCTTCTCGAGGTTTTCTGGCACAACGTGGATCCCTTCGACGCCGGCGGTCAGTTCTGCGACCGCGGCTCTCAGTACCGCTCGGCGATCTTTTACCAGGGCGATGCGCAGAAGGCGGCCGCCGAGGAATCCAAGCGCAAGCTCGAGGAGCAGCCGCGGTTCAAGGGAAAGATCGTCACGCAGATCGTGCCCGCGGGGCCGTTTTATCCCGCGGAGGAATACCACCAGGACTTCTACAAGAAGAATCCGATCCGCTACAACTCCTACCGGCTCGGATGCGGCCGCGACGCCCGGTTGAAGCAGATCTGGGGAGCCGCGGCGGGAGGTCATCCATGAAGACGCGCATCGCCGTGCTCGTCGCCGCGCTGGCGGCGCTGCCCGGGGCGCTGCCCGCCCAGCAGGCAGCGCCGGTGAAGAACACCTATACCGACTACCACAAACCGTCGAAGGACGAGCTGAAGAAGACGCTCACGCCGATCCAGTACTACGTCACCCAGGAGTCGGGCACCGAGCGCGCCTACTCCAACGAATACTGGGACAACCACTCGGCCGGCATCTACGTGGATGTCGTGTCGGGAGAGCCGCTCTTCTCCTCGCTCGACAAATACGACTCGGGCACGGGCTGGCCGAGCTTCACAAAGCCGCTCGTTCCGGCCAACGTGAAACAGATGAAAGGCTCGCTGCTCACGATGTTCGGCGTCGAGGTGCGCTCCGCCCATGCCGACTCCCATCTCGGGCACATCTTCGGCGACGGCCCGAAGCCCGCGGGGCTTCGTTACTGCATCAACTCGGCCGCGCTGCGGTTCATCCCGGCCGACAAGCTGGCGGATCAGGGCTACGGCGAATACGTGATCCTGTTCAAAGCCGGGAAGTAGACCTCTCGATTCTACGGCTCGAGCACTCTCTCTGTCGGGGCAGCATTGCCCGGATCGAGGCTCCCCGGCGGGCATCCGGGAGGTCAGTGCCCTTCGAAATATCGGGAGGCGGCGAGCCGGTCGAGCTTTCCGGTCGGGAGCAGGGGAAGGCTCTCGACGCGCCGCAGGCGGCGCGGGCGGGCGAACACAGGCAGCCGCGCGGCCAGGTGCGCGCGGATCTCCTCCAGAAAAGTCTCCGAGGCATCCTCCGTCACCAGCAGCAGTCCGAAGGCGTCCCCCAGGGGCACCGCGGCAGCCTGGGCGATGCCGGCCTTCTCGAGCACGGCGCCCTCGAGCTCCTCCGCGCAGAGGTAGCGTCCGTGCGCAAGGATGCTCGCCGCCGTGCGTCCGCGCACGTGGATCTCGCCGGCCTCGTCGAGAAAGCCGAGGTCGCCGGAACGGAAACGGCCCTGCGTATCGAAGGCGGTCGGCTCGGCCGGGTCCGCGTAGCCGCGAAAGACGGCAGGCCCGGCGATACGGATCTCGCCCGTCTCGCCGGCTGCGGCGGGGGACCCGTCGCCGGCGACGACGCAGATCTTCATTCCCGGCGCTGGAAGGCCCGAGCTTCCGGGACGGCGCGGCCGGTCGAAGTGCTGCCGCGAGGCGAGCGCGGTCGTCTCCGTCAGGCCGTAGCCGAACCGTATGGGAACGCCGCGGCCCTCCTCCAGTCGCGCAGCCGCCATCTCGGCCATCGGCCCGCCCGCAGTCAGCGCTCCGCGGAGACTCAACGCACCCCCGGCGAATGCCGAGAGGCGGGCCTGTCCCGGAGAAAGCAGCACGAACGTCGCTCCCAGGGCCTCCGCCTCTCCGAGCGGATCGCGCCGAGGTGCGTAGAAGATCACTTCCGCCCCGACGAGCAGTGTGTTGACGATCCCGCGCACGAATCCGAAGATCTGGCCCGCCGGCACGGCGACCGCGACCCGGTCGGACGGGGCGATCCCCACTCGCTCCGGGTAGGCCAGGGCGGAGAACAGGATGCGGTCTTCCGAGAGCGGCACCGCCTTTCCGCGCGAAACGCTGCCCGAGGAGAAGAAGACCGTTTCGTCGGAGTGCGGCGGCAGCAGGCGTCCGAGCAACTGCTGCCGCTCGCTCCGGAGGGCGGGCGGAATCCCGTCGGCATGCACGACGGCCGTCGAGCCGGCGCGGCGGGCGGCGAAGAAATCGACCGTGAGCGCGACGGGATCCGATGCATCGAGCGCGAGCGGTTCCCTCCGTTGTCCGCGCGCGAAGTCTTGGGCCAACGCCTCGATCCGGTCCGCGAGCGCGCCGCCGTCGAGGCAGGTGCTTCCCCGGCGCAGGGCCTGCCTTCGCGGGTTCCTGCGCAGTCGCTTCAGAAGCTCGTCGGAGAGACTCATTGCGGGGCCAGCCGGTTCCACCAGGTGAGGGCGTCGACGTCGAAGGGCGACGCGTCGGCGGTGCGCTCGAGAAGGCGGGCGAAGGCGGCCAGCGCGGCCTCCGCGTCGGAGGGGAGCACCGGACCGATCGTGACCGTGAGCCGCGCGGCGGGCGCCGTCAGGAATACCGCGCGGCAGGGGACGCCGACGATCCGCGCCAGCCGGAAGGGACGCGGGTCGAGTGGCAGACGGCCCCCCAGACAGGGAAAGTCGATCCCTCCCTCCTCGGGCAGGTCCGCCGCGACCATGAGGCTTCCGCGCCGGAGGGCCGAGCGCATCCGGTGCGGGTTGCGGAAGTAGAAGACGTGCGGAAAGTCGCGCGGGTCCCTCTCGTCGGAGGCCCGGTCGTCCGGCACGATCGCAGCGCGCTCGGCGTCCGTTGCGCGGACGACGTTGCCGATGGCGATGTGGCGGCGCAGCAGATACCGCAGGCTGCGCAGGTCTCCCAGGTGCGCCGTCGCAAAGAGCGTCGGCTCGTCCGGTGGGGGCGCGTCGCGAAATGCGGGGCCGTGCCGCCGGCTCGCGAGAGCCCGCCCGACGAGAAATCCAAACCGCCGCCGCGCCCGCGCCGCCGTCCGTCCCGGGTCCGCGCCGAGCCGGGGAAACGTCTTTCCGAGATCACGCCACTGCCCCTCCGTCAGGCCCGTGACGCTTCGAATCTCGCGGTCCCGCACACGGATTCCCACGAGGGACGAGAAAGACGGCAGCAGGAACCGCGGCGCGAGGTCTGCGGCTTTCACGCCCGGTGGCCAGAGACCAAGGCAATCGTCGTCCCTACGGGCGCGTGCGACGTCCGCGGGGAGAGCCGGCTGGCGCGGTGGCAGAATCCGCCGCAGGCTTCGAAGAGGGTCTGGTGCTCCCGCAAGGAGGGGCAGCGTATTCCCACAGTCTGCGCGCGGTCAAACGCCGCGCGTTTGAGAAGATCAACCGATGTTCTCGGAGCTCGCCGGCCGTTTGCCCGACCTGCCGCGCTGGGTCGAGACGCGGGGTATCCTGCTTTCGGGGCGCTGCGCGCTGGTGGGTTCCCCCGGGCCGGGGCCCGAGGACTTCCTGGTCCGGGGCGAGGACTTCGGCCTCTTCTGCGTCGTCGGAAACCCTTCGCTCGAGAACCTGCCTGCGGCGCTTGAGCGATACCGGGGAAGGGCCGTTCTCTGCGCGGTCGAGGAGGCGGATCGGGTCGCCGGCGCACTGCCGGCCTGGCGGCCGTCGCGGGCCCTGATCCACACGCTTCCCGGAGAAATCGCGGTTCGAGGTCGGTCGTCTTCCGGCGCCGCGATCGGGATGCTCTCGGCAGCCGACGTCCGGTCGCTCGACCACGTTCCGGAGCGGCTGCGCGAGGAGATCCGGACCGCGCTCGGCTTCACGCACGTCGCGGTGGCGTCTGTCGACGCTCTGCCCGTCGCGTTCTGCTACGCCGGCTACGAGACCGAGAGGTTCTGGGACCTATCGATCGATACCCTCGAGGCCTATCGTGGCCGCGGGTTCGCTCGGGCGTGCTGCGAATTCCTGATCGAGCACATGGCGCGGCACGGAAAGGAGCCGGTGTGGGGGGCGCTGGAGAGAAACGCCGCTTCCCGGGCTCTTGCGGCCCGTCTGGGGTTTGCGCCCGTGGACGAGCTCACGGTCTTCGAGAACGGCGGAGTGCCGTGACGGGCCTCGAGCGGCTGGCCGAGCGGTTGCGGCGAGCCTCCCGCGTGACGGTGGTGACCGGCGCCGGAGTTTCCGCCGCGAGCGGCGTTCCGACCTTCCGCGGGGCGGGCGGCCTCTGGAAGGATTTCCGGCCGGAGGATGTCGCCACACCGGAGGCGTTCGCGCGCGATCCCGAAACCGTCTGGGAGTGGTACGCGTGGCGCCGCGAGCTCGTGGCGCGGGCGAAGCCCAACCGGGCGCACGAGGTGCTCGCGCTCTGGAGCCGCCGCTTCCCGGATTTCACCCTCGTCACGCAGAACGTCGACGGCCTGCACGAGCGCGCGGGCACTCCCGGCGTCATCCGCTTCCACGGGTCGCTCTGGGACCTCTCCTGCGCAGACGGGTGCTCCCTCTCGCCGCGCCGGTGGCCGGATGAACGGGTCCCGTTCCCTCAGATGCCACCGCGCTGCCCGCACTGCGGGGGCCTCGCGCGGCCCGGTGTCGTCTGGTTCGGGGAGCCGATCGATCCGGAGGTGCTCGCGCGGTCGCTCGCGTCGCTCGACTGCGACGTGTGCCTCGTGATCGGCACCTCCTCGGTCGTCTATCCGGCGGCAGGCCTCGCCTCGGAGGCTCGCTCCCGCGGCGCCTTCACCGTGGAAATCAACCCGGAGGCGACCGAGGTCTGGAGCCGCGTCGACCTGGCGATCCCTCAGTTCGCCGAAGAGGCGCTCGACGTTCTCGACCGCCTGCTCGGACCGCGCCTCAGCCTCTGAGTGCTGATCGGGCTCGAAGAGCGAGCGATAGCGCTTTCTCGGGGGTCTCCGCGAGGGCCGTGAGATGCCCCATCTTGCGCCGGGGGCGCGCCTCGCTCTTGCCGTAGAGATGGAGCTTCACGTCCGGGAAGGCGCAGGCGGCCCGCCAGTCCGGCTCGCCACCCTCCCAGAGATCGCCCAGCAGATTCGCCATGGCGGCCGCCTGGATGTAGCGCGTCGATCCGAGCGGCAGGCCGCAGACGGCACGCAGCTGCTGCTCGAACTGGCTCGTCACACAGGCGTCGACCGTCAGATGCCCCGAGTTGTGGGGCCGCGGGGCGAGCTCATTGATCAGGAGCCTGCCCTGCGCGGTGACGAAGAGCTCCACGCAGAGGACTCCGACCACGCCGAGCGCCTCGGCGACGGCGCCCGCCAGCCGAACCGCCTCCTTCGCGATCGGCGTGTCCGCCGAGCCCGAGGCGACCGAGTAGTCGAGGATGTGACGCTCGTGGGTGTTCTCGATCAAGCCGAAGTCGGCGAGCTGCCCGTCGAGCGATCGCGCGATGACGACCGAAGCCTCCTTCTCGAACGCGACAAAGCCCTCGAGGATTGCCTCGCGCCCGGAGACCGCTTCCCAGGCCTTCGCCGCGTCGGAAGGGCGGTCGATGCGCGACTGGCCCTTGCCGTCGTAGCTCAGCGTCGAGGCCTTGAGGACCGCCGGATATCCAATGCGGGAAAGAGCGCGTTCCAGGTCGGGGAGCGAGCGGACCTGCGCGAACGTCGTGACGGGCAGGCCCGCGCCGGCGAGAAACGTCTTCTCGCGCAGCCGGTGCTGGGTCGTCGCGAGCACGGAGCCGGCCGGGCGCACGGGAGCGAGCTCGGCGGCCGCCTCGACCGAAGCGGCCGGAACGTTCTCGAACTCGAAGGTGACGACGTCGACGTTTCGCGCAAACGCGCGCACGGCCTCCAGGTCCTCGTACGGAGCGGCGACCTCCACGTCGGCGACCTGTCCCGTGGGCGTGTCGTAGTCGGGTGAGAAGGTGTGGACGCGATACCCCATCCGCCGCGCGGCGATGGCGAACATCCGCCCGAGTTGTCCGCTTCCGAGCACGCCCACGGTGCCGCCCGGAAGCACCGCCGTGGTCAAGGCAGCGACTCTCCCAACACCTTCTGCGTCTGTTCGGCGCGGTGGAGCCGGAGCCGCTCGGCGAGGTCGGGGTTCCTGCCGGCCAGGATCGAGACGGCGAAGAGCGCCGCGTTGACCGCCCCGGCCTTGCCGATGGCGAATGTGGCGACGGGCACGCCCCCCGGCATTTGCACGATCGAGAGGAGCGAATCGAGCCCCTTCAACGCCGCGCTTTCGACGGGCACCCCCAGGACGGGCAGCGTCGTGTGCGCGGCGGTCATTCCGGGCAGGTGGGCGGCGCCGCCGGCTCCGGCGATCAGGACCTCGAGGCCGCGGCCTGCTGCCGTCGTCGCGTACTCGGCCATCCAGCCCGGTGTGCGGTGGGCGGAGACGACCTTGCACTCGTGGGATACCCCGAACTGGATCAGGGTCTCGGAGGCGTGGCGCATCGTCTCCCAGTCCGACTTGCTGCCCATGATGATGCCGACCTGCGGCGCGTCCACGGGGCCAGTCTAACCAAGTCTCGCCCTCCCCGGGGTGGGTTCCCCCCGTCCCGAATGGCGCTAAGATCTGCGGTGGCGAAAGGCAACAATGAAGAGGGTGGCCTGGGTCGGGGTGGCGATTGCGATCGCCGTGGCGGGGGCTTGGGGATACGGCGCCCTGGTCCGCCAGGAAAACGACAGCGGGGCCCGGGTGCGCCTCCTCGCGATTGCCGAAGATCAGACACTCGACCTGTCCTTCTCCCGGGCCGGGCGCGTCGTGACGCGTGTGCCCGACGAAGGCGAACCGATCGGCGCGGGAGACGTCGTGGCGCGGGTCGAGCAGCCGGGCCTGGCTGAGGATGGGACCGACTACCAGCGCCAGCGCGCGGAGCTGTCCGCGCGGGAGCTCACCCGCCGGCAGAACGTCGAAAAGGCCAAGGCGGAGCTCGCGCAGATCCTGAGCGAGGAGAAGCGGCTCGCGCGTCTGGTGCGCGAGGGTGTCGCGCCCTCCGCGGATCTCGAGACGTTGCGCCATCGGCGCGAGGCGACGGAGGCCGGCATCCGAGCCCTCGAGACCGAAAGAAATCAGCTCGAGGCCCAGGACAAGACGCTCGCCGTGAGGGAGGAAAAGGTCAAGCACTTCGAGAAGGAAGGAACCCTCGTCGCACCGGCCGCCGGAGTGGTGCTCACGCGCCATCACCGTGAAGGGGAGTGGGTGGAAGCGGGCCAGGCGATCGTCACGCTCCAAACAGGCACACCGTATCTGCGCGTCGAGGTGCCCGAGGAGCGGCTCTCGACGTTCGCCGTGGGATCGAGCGTGCGCGTATGGCCGCAGACCCGTCCGCACGACCCTTTCCCGGCGCGCGTGGTGTCGGTCAAGCCGCGCTCGGAATTCGCGACCCGCCGCAACTGGGGGCTCCAAAGCCGCGACCTCAAGACCTTCTCGGTGCGCCTCGCCCCGCAGGGCGCCGCCGTGATCGCGGGCCAGACCTTCGTCGTCGAAGCGGGGAAGAGTTGACCCTTCGGGAGAGCCGCTCCCTCGAACCGCTCCTCGACGCGCCTCCCTTCCTGGACGAGCCGGTCCGGCCGGCGCGAGAACGGCGCCCCGTCTCGATCGAGGTCGAGGGGCTGACCAAGAAGTTCGGCGACACGGTCGCCGACGACGCGGTCTCCTTCTCCGTGGCCTCGGGCGAGACCTACGGCATCCTCGGGCCCAACGGAGCGGGCAAGACGACCCTGATCCGGATGCTGACGACGCTGCTTCCGCCGAGCTCGGGCACCGCCCGGATCCGGGGCCGCGACATCGTGCGCGAGCAGGCGGCGGTCCGGGCGTCGATCGGCACCGTCTCGCAGGCCGTGACGACGGACGAGAATCTGACCGTCGAGGAAAACCTCGCGATTCAGGGCAAGATGTACGGGCTTTTCGGCCGAGGACTGAAGCGAATGATCGACCGGCGGCTGGCTCAGGTGCACCTGACCGAGCGGCGTGCCCAGATCACGCGGGAACTTTCCGGCGGCATGCGGCGTCGCCTGGAGATCGCCCGGGGAGTGCTGCACTCGCCGCACGTGCTCTTTCTCGACGAGCCTACCTCCGGCCTCGACCCCCAGAGCCGGCGGGCCATCTGGGAAATGCTCCAGGAGTTGAAGAGCGACGACCCGCAGCTCGCGATCATTCTGACGACCCACGCCATGGACGAGGCGGACGTTCTCTGTGAGCGGGTGGCCATCGTGGATCGGGGGCGCATCCTCTGCGAGGACACGCCGGCGGCGCTCAAGCGCTCTCTGGAGACGGGGGAACGGACCCAGATCGAGACGGAGCGGCCGCTCGGGCCGGCCGATCGGGAGTCGCTCCAGGCGATGGGCGCACGCAACTGGCGGGCGACGACGCTGTCGCTCTTCGAGTTCCAGTCGCGTCCGGGCGAGGGCGTGGGCCGCCGTGCCGCGGAGCATCTGGAGGAGCGCGGCTACCGGGTCCTCCAGCTCACGATCGCGCCGGTGACCCTCGAGGACGTCTTCTTCTCCTATACCGGGCGGGGACTGCGCGGCGAATGACCCGCGCCGGCGGCGTCCCCACACCCGCGCGAGGGATCGCGCTCGCCGCGCTGGGCATCACGGCCATCTGCCAGCGCGCATACCTGACCCTCTGGCGGCAGCCCGTCCTGATCGTCTCGACGATGCTCTTTCCTCTGGTGTATCTGCTCGTCCTCGGAAACTCGCTCAACCGGCAGCTGCGCCACATCCCACTGGCCGTCGTGGACGAGGCGGGGAACGCCGATTCCGCAGCCTGTCGGCGCGCCGTGATGGCGCTCGAGTCCGGGCGGGAGCTGGTCGACGTCACCTTTCTCGACGACCGCGAAGAGGCCCTGCGCGGGCTGCGCCGCGGTGACTTCCGCGGCGTCTGGATCCTGCCGTTCCGGCTCTCTCCCAAGGGGCCGGGCCCGGCCTTCGTCGGCGACAACACCGACCGCTTCTCCTTCGAGGCGCTCGACCAGGCGCTGCGCCAAGTTTGGGACGAGGTGTCGCTCGGCGGGGAGACGGCACGCCCCGCGGCGTCGGCGAGGCTGGAGGCGTATCCGTACCTCGACTACCTCACCTACCTCGGCCCCGCTGTCGTTTGCCTCTCGATCTTCATGGGTTCGATGGTCTCGGGCGGCCTGCAGGTGCTCGAGGATCGCATGTACGGCTATCACGAGGGCTACCTCGTGACTCCGATCTCGACGGGGGCTCTCGTGACCGGGAACGTCATCGCGGGCGCGATCGTGGCGTCTCTTGCGGGGATGCTCGTGCTCGTGGCGGTCCTCGTGCTCACCCCGGTCACGGTTGCGAGCGGCCGGCTCGTGGCGGCCAGCGCCACCACAGTCTTCCTGACGTCGCTCGCCATCTCAGCGATCTGGTTCCTGCTCTTCGCCAGGGCCCGCAACGCCTCGGTCCTGCGGGGGATGTTCGGGATCATCAACGCTCTGCTCTTCTTCCCCTCCGGCGCCCTCTATCCCGTCGAGTCGTATCCGCCCTGGCTGCAGGTGATCTCCCGCGTGGATCCCCTCACCTACGGACTGAACGCGCTGCGCGACCTCGTCCTGCGTGGAAGCCCACCCTCGACCGTGTACGCGGACTGGGTCTTTCTGCTGACCTTCGCCCTGGTCTGCGGGGTGTTGACGCGCGTTCTGTTCCGGCGCGAAATATGAGACGGAAGGCGCGACTTCGCCCGGTGTTCAATCCGGGCGGGTGACGTAGCCGTTCTTCTGGAGAAAGCGCGTCAACCCGGCGAAGAACTTCTTCCGGTCGGGCTTCTGGTAGTTCTCGATGAGGCGCCGCCAGCCCTCCGAACCGCGGTCGAGCAGGAACTCGTCGGCCACGTACGCCGCGGCGATCCCGCGCACCTGGTCGCCGGTCGGGTCCTTCGGCGAGAGCTCCACGAAGGCCTTCCAGCATTCCGACGCGTCCTGCTCGATCAGCTTGGGGTAGCGCCGCGTGACGTCCTCGAGGCCCTTGCCCTCGAATCGGAGAACCACGGGCGGCCTTCGGGTCGCGGCGTCGGCCGTGAAGGCTCCGGAAAAGGCGTCGTCGCCGGTCACGAACTCGAGCCGGCCGTCGCCTTCCAGGTCCTCGAGGCGGTAGCCGGCGCTGCCCCAGTCGCGGGTCAGGACCCCGTAGCGGGGCGGCTCTCCCGACCCGGAGTAGATCCGCGTCGAGGAGCAGCAGTGCGCGCCGCCGGAATCGAGGTCGAGAAGCACCTCGGGCTCCCCGTTTCCGTCGAGATCGGCGACCGTGAGAGGGCTGCGCCGGTCTTTGCCGCCCCGGACGAGAAACGCCGTCTCGCCGGGAAAGAAGTCCTGGAGGACGAGGTTCCCGCCGCGGAAGATCTCGAGAAGCTTCGGCGCGCAGAAGACCGTGCTGTCGTGGGCGGGCTCGCAGGAGACCTGCGCCCGGACCCCGTCCTTCTCGGCGGCAAACGCCGGCGCCGCTGAAACGGCCGAGGCCGTCGGGCTGGCTGCGGGCGTCGGCGGGGCCGCCTGGACGAGCAGAAGAAGGAACGGACCGATCACGCGGGCCCCCGCAGCGCGCTCTCGAAGTCCTCGGCGTGGACCGCGCGGGCCCGGGCCTCCTCGACGTCGACGATGCCTTCGCGGGCCAGGCGTGCGAGCGATTCCTCGAGCGTGGCCGAGCCGTTCTTGCGCGTCAGAGTGATCTCCTGGTGCAGATGCTGGAGGGCGTTCTTGCGGATGTGCTGGCGCGCGCCGTAGCCCACCATCAAGAGCTCCGCCGCCGCCGCGCGCCCGCCGGCCTTGCGCGGAAGCAGGGTCTGAGTCAGCACGGCCGCCAGGGCCATGGACAGCTCCTGACGGATCGTAGGCTGGCGGTCGGCGGGAAACGAATCGCAAACGCGCGAGACGGCCGACGCGGCGTCGCTCGTGTGGACGGTCGAGAGGACGAGGTGCCCCGTCTCCGCCGCCGCGAGGGCGATGTGCATGGTCTCGGGGTCCCGCATCTCGCCCACGACGATGACGTCGGGAGCCTGGCGCACGGCCGCGCGCAGAGCGGTCGGGAAGTCCGGGGCGTCGATGCCGATCTCCACCTGCTCGACGAGGCTCCTGCGGTGCGGGTGTTCGTACTCGATCGGATCCTCGATCGTGACGATGTGGCGTGCGTCGCGCTGATTGATCTCCTCGACGAGCGCGGCGAGAGTGGTCGTCTTGCCCGATCCGGTCGGTCCGCCCACGAGCACGAGACCCCGCGGCAGGCGTGTGAGCACCTCTGCCCCCGCAGGCAGTCCGAGCGACGCCAGTCGCGGAGGCCTGGCCGGCAGCGCGCGCACGGCGGCCGCCGGCCGACCCCGCTCGCGGTGCAGGTTGATGCGGAAACGGCCGAGCGCCGACGCCTTGTAGGAACCGTCGGCGATGCCCCCTTCGCGAAATCGGGAGCGCAGGGAGGGATGGAGGGCCGGCAGCACGGCATCCTCGATGTCTTCTCCAGACAGCGGCTCTTCGGGCAGCGGCTGCACGGCCCCGTCGACGCGAACCGACGGCGGTGCTCCAGCCACCAGGAGCAGATCGCTGCCCCGCCGCGCGTGCAGCTCCTCGAGCCACCGCGTCAGGCGCAGCGCATCGGCGGCAGCCTCGGCCCGGGTGCCGGAGTTCAATTCCCGGATGAGGCGGTTGATGTCCTCGGTCTCGTCCAACGCTGCGGAATCATACGGAAGCCGCCGCCCGGAGTGTCCCCCCGCATGAGGGCGGGGATCGCCCCTCACCCCTCCAGGCTCAGATGCCAGTTCGTGTGGGGAGTCTGGTTCCTGAAGATCCACTCGAAGAAGAGCCGGCGGTAGGTCACAGGCTTCCAGTCGATCTTGTCGAAGAACGGCCGCAGCGCGAAGTGCAGCCTGCGGAGGTTGTAGAGCGGCACGGCCGTGAAGTAGTGGTGCTCGAGATGGTAAGCGGAGTAGACGTACCAGAAATCCCAGAACCGCGACGGCTTGATCACGGTTCCCCACTTGGCGGGGTCCGCGGGGTCGATGGCGTAGTGCTGCCCGAGGCGGTTCAAAGCGAAGGCGACGGGGAAGACCAGGAAGTAGGGAACGAGGTAGACCCGCGCGAGCACGCCGAGCCCACCCGCCGCGAAGAGCGCGACCATGGCGGCGAGGTGGAGCGCGATCGTCGCCAGGCGCTCCCGGGAGATCCGCTTCTGAAGCGTCGGAGGGTAGCTCGCCGTCTCGCGGCGCGCCGCCCGAAAGTAGATGGGAAAGAGCGCCGGTGTGAAGTAGAGCAGCTTGTACCAGGGCCGGTTGATCCGGGGGGACAGGTAGTGACGCTTGGGGTCGGCCTCCGCGTCTCCGAGCTCGGCGTGGTGCGTCAGGTGCCACCGCGTGAACTGAAGCGCGGAAATCCCCGAGGGCACCGCGTAGAGAATGCCGAGCAGTCGCTCGGCGCGGGGTCGGGGACCGTTCCAGACCGCTCGGTGCACGACCTCATGGAGCAGCACCGTGAAGTTGAAGGCCGTCCAGCCAGCCACGACCGCCGACGGGATCCAGATCCAAAGCTCGCGGAAGTTCCAGGAAACCGCCGAGGCGGCCAGAAGCAGTGCAAACTGCCGCAGAGCGATCGCAAAGTGCCGCGCGGGACTCTTCCGGTGGAGCTCCTTCAAGACCTCGTGAGGAATTTCCCGCGTGAGTCGGTGGCGCAACGCCTGTGACGCCTTTGCCCAGTGGCGCTCCCCGTCGGCCGGGGGATATTCCTCGGGTCGCGTCGGGCGGGGAGAGGGATTGGCACTCATAATTGCTCGCCGGCACACGGAAGAACCAGCACCGGACAGACGCTATTCTGACAGAGAACCGCCCGCGTGCGGGACCCGTCCGGCTCGGCCGCACGAAGCCCGGACCGCCTGCAAAAAAAGGGCCCCGGTAACCCGGGGCCTTCTGGAATTCCAGAACCGGTCGTGCTTACTTCTTGGCAGGCTCGATCGAGGCGACCGTGATCGTCTTGGTTGCCTCGTCGGCCGTGCCCTTCACGGTGACTTCCTGGCCCACCATCTTTCCGGCGGCGTCCTGGTCCGAGAGGACCCATACGCTCTTGTCGGAGGAAGTGACCAGGGCCCACTTGGCTCCCTTCTCCTTGACGCATTTGGTCGCGCACGCCGCGTGGCTTGCCGAGGCTCCCTTGGCGGCGCAGATCGTGTCGGTCACCCAGCCCGTCCAAGACGAGGTCATGTCGGCGGCCAGCACGAACGTCGCCGAGGCGAGAACCAGCGCAACCACCAGAATCCGAGTCAGAGACTTTCTCATTTGCTCACCTCCTTATGCGCGGTCCGAACAGACCGGCGGCGCATGATATGCCCGAAAAGCATGAACCGCTCATGAACGCAAGAACGGTTAAGGAAGTCTTGAGGAAAATGTACACGGCGGCGCTCTCGGGCGCGAACCCGCGCCGGTGTGTCGAGATGGCACTGGCGGAACCGGTCATCTCCCGCTCTCTAGAGACGGCGCGAAGGGTCGGGGTGTTTGCGGTGGGAAAGGCGGCAGCCGGCATGCTGAGCGGCGCGCGCGGGATCGGCTCGAGAGGCCTCGCCGTCCTGCCGCGCGGCTACCCGCTCCGCGCCCGGGCGGGAGTCGAGGTCCTGCTCTCGTCCCACCCCGAGCCGGATCGATCGAGCCTCCGGGCCGCACGGCGGGCGATCGCCTTCTTCGAGAGCTTCGGCACGGAGGACGCCATCCTTTGCCTCGTTTCCGGAGGCGCCTCGTCGCTGCTGGAGTTGCCACGGCCCGGACTGACGGTGGCGCAGCTGCGGCGCCGCGTGAGGCGCCTGTCGGACCGGGGAGCCTCCATCCTCGAGATCAACCGGCTGCGCGCCCGCCTTTCGGCGGTCAAGGGCGGAGGCCTCGGGCGCAAGACGCGTGCGCGGCTGATCACGCTCGTGCTCTCGGATGTCCCCGGAGACCGCGCCGCGGCCGTGGGCTCGGGGCCGACCATCCGCGGCCGGCGCGGGGACCTCGTGCGCGTGGTCGGGTCGAACGCTGCCAGTCTCGCGGCCGCGGCCGAGGAGACGCGCCGGCGCGGCCTCTCGCCCCGCTTCGCGCGGGAACGGCTCGCGGGAGAGGCGCAGGCGGCGGGATCTCGTCTCGCGCTCCGCGCGAAGCGGCTTCGTGCGGGAGAGGTACTGCTCGCGGGCGGGGAGACGACGGTGACGCTGACCCGGCGCCGGGGTCGAGGAGGACGAAGCCTCGAGCTCGCGCTCGGCGCCGCCCTCGAGATCGAGGGACGCGCCGGGATGTTTCTGCTCGCCGCGGGCTCGGACGGCCGCGACGGAAGCTCGCGCGCCGCGGGTGCCTTCGTGGACGGCTCGACGCTGGCGCGAGCCCGCCGGCGAGGTATCGACCCCGCGAAGGCCCTGTCGCGGCACTCGACGGAGGCCTTCTTCGAGAAGCTCGGGGACCTGCTGGTGACGGGACCGACGGGAACGAATGTGGCGGACTGGGTGTTCGCGCTGCGCGTGTGATGCGGGATGCGGGATATCTCGTATCTCGTATCTCGTATCTCGTATCTCGTATCTCGTATCTCGTATCTCGTATCTCGGCAGATATAATCACCCGTTCGTCCCATGCGCCCCACTGATCGCAACCGAGACCTCGCCGCCCTAGAGCGTTTCACGGAGTCCCCCAACCGTTTCGGGGCCTACCGGATCGCGCTCGGGTTTCCGAATTCGTACGAAGTCGGGATGTCCAACCTCGGATTCCAGTGGGTTTACCGGCTGCTCAACCGCGTGCCGGACCTCGTCTGCGAGCGCTTCTTCCACGAGGAGGGAGAGCCCGCAGTGACCTTCGAAACCGGCACCCCTCTCTCGGAGTTTGGACTGCTCGCTTGGTCGCTCTCCTGGGAAATGGACGTCGTCAACATTCTGAAGACGGCGGCCACGGCGGGCATCCCGGCGCGGCGCGCCGAGCGCGACGAGCGGCACCCCCTGCTGCTCGTGGGAGGCGACATCGCCCGGATGAACCCCGCGGCCCTTGCGCCCTTCGTGGACATCTTCGCGCTGGGAGACGGCGAGCGCCTCGTGCCGCGAATCGCCGAGCTCTTGAAGGCCGGCCTCTCGCGTGACGGATTCCTCGAAAGCGCCGCGCACCTGCCCGGCTTCTATGTGCCGGCCCTCCAAGGCGCGCGTGCGGAAGCCGCCGAGGGAAGCCGCGTCGTCATCCAGCAGCCGATGTCGCGAAACGAAATCGGTCCCGCCTTCGAGGTACCGCACTCGACGATCTTGACCCCGCGCACGGAGCTTGCCGACAAGCTCTTGATCGAGATCTCCCGGGGTTGCACGGAGATGTGCCGCTTCTGCTGGGCGGCCTACGCCATGGCGCCCGTCAAGCAGTACCCGGCCGCCTCGATCCTCAAGGTCGCTCGGGAGGCGCGCGCTCTGACCGAGCGGACGGGACTGATCGCCACCGCGGTGTGCGACCACCCCGAGATTCTCCCGATCCTTCAGGGACTCTCGGAGCTCGGCTTCCACATCGCGCTCTCTTCGATCAAGATCGACGCGATCCAGGATCCGATTCTCGAGATTCTGATCCGCCAGGGAGAGCGGGCCCTCGCGATCGCACCCGAGGCCGGCAACGAGCGCCTCCGCCGCCACGTCAACAAGAAGGTCTCCGATGAGATGCTGCGCGACAAGGCGCGCCTCGTGTTCGCGCGGGGTTTCACCCGGTTGAAGCTCTATCTGCAGGTCGGCCTTCCCACCGAAACGGACGAAGACGTCGCGGACATCGTGCGAACGGTCGGGGAGCTGCAGCAAATTGCCGTTGCGGAGGGCCGCGCACGGGGCCGGGTGGCGCAACTGGTCCCGTCGGTCAACGCCTTCATTCCGAAGCCGCACACGCCCTACGAGGACGAGGCGCTGGCGTCCGAAGACTCCTTGCGCGAAAAGCTCGCGTTCCTCCAGGGAGAGTTCGAGCGCATGCCGCACGTCGAGTTCCGCGGAATGTCGCTTTCCGAGGCCGTCTGGGAGGCGTATCTCGCCAAGATGGACGAGTCGGGGGCCGACATCCTGGAGGAGGCGGCTTCGGGCGTTCCCGTTCGGCGAATCCTCAAGCGCCACCGGGACCGAATCGCCGCGGTCGTCCGGCCCCAGGCCGTGTCGCCCGCGGCGGGCTCCGTTCCCTGGGCCTTCATTTCGAAGAGGTGAGCATGACGGCGAACCGAGCGTCCCCTCGGCCGCGTGCGGAGGGGGGACGAAAGGCCCTGCCCGCCTGCCTGGCCGCGGCCTTCCTCCTGATGTCCGCCCTCGGCGTCGAGGCGCTCGACTTTGCGCCGCTTGCGCCTTCTCCGGAGGCTTTCCGCGCGCGGCGCGAGCGCTTGCTTGCGAAGCTCCCGGAGCATTCGATGGTGATCCTGCATTCGGCGCCCGAGCGGACCATGTCCAACGACACGGAGTACCTTTACCGGCAGGATTCGGACTTCTACTACCTGACGGGCATCGAGGAGGCCGACACGACGGCCGTGCTGCGCAACGACCCGCCCGACGCCAAGCGCTACGTCCTGTTCGTCCGGCCGCGCGACGCCCGGCGTGAGGCCTACGAGGGCACCCGGCCGGGACCGGCCGGAGCCGCTGCGGCCTACGGCGCCGACGCCTCGTTTGTGCAGTCGGAGCTTGCCTCGAAACTCGCGAGCTGGGATCCCGTGTCCTACCGCTTTTCGGGCTGGCTCTCGGACACGCAGACTCTCTTTTTGTGGGACGGCGGCGACGCGGTATGGGACGAGAAGTTCCAGAAGATCTACGGCGACGTGCGCGCCCGCGACGCGGGCCCCGCGACCTCGGTGGATGCCCGCGACCGGATTCACGAAATGCGCCTCGTCAAGGACGAGGAGGAGATCCGCTTCCTGCGCCGCGCGGCGGAAATGTCGGCGCGCGGCCATGTCCTCGCCATGCGGGCAGCGGCTCCGGGCAAGTGGGAATACGAGGTCCAGCAGGTCCTGGATGGGTATTGCCAGGCCAACGGGGCTCGCCGCATGGCCTACCCCTCGATCGTGGGGTCCGGTCCCAACAGCGTCTCCCTGCACTGGGACAAGAACGACCGGCAGATGCAAGCGGGAGATATCGTTCTCAACGACTCGGGCGCCGAGTACGGCTACTACGCGACCGACATCACGCGGACCTATCCCGCGAGCGGCCGCTTCACTCCCGAGCAGAAGGCGATCTACGAGGTCGTGCTCGACGCGCAAAAGAAAGCCATCGCGCTGGTCCGGCCCGGCACGCGCCACGACGACATCGAGCTCGAGTCTGCACGCGTCCAGACGGAAGGCCTCGTGCGCCTCGGCCTCCTCTCGGGCGATCCGGAGAAACTCCTTCAGTCGAAGGCCTACCGCCGTTTCACCGTTCACGGGATCTCGCACTGGGTGGGGCTCGACGTGCACGACAAAGGCAGCTATGCCGTCGGCGGCCTCTCGCGTCCGCTCGAAGCCGGAATGGTTCTGACGATCGAGCCCGGTATCTACGTGCCGGCCAACGCGGCCGGGGTGGATCCGAAGTGGTGGAACACGGGTGTGCGCATCGAGGACACGGTGCTGGTGACCCCCGAAGGCTTCGAGTGCCTTTCCTGCGCGGCCCCGCGGGAGATCGAGGATGTCGAAAGGACGGTCCGCGGGAAGTAGCGGCTACTCGGGCGGAACCAGGAAATGCACGGCGTCTCGAGTCGCGCGGCAGGTCACCGGCGTCTCGAGCACGCAGTCGCCGTCGACGTGCACCTCGACGGCGTAGTTCTCGCGCGAACGGATCTCCACATGCCGGCCGCGCACCAGGCGGGCGAGGCCCAGAGAGAGGTGGTCCAGGCGGCCCCGCTGGATCTCGCGGAAGAGGCGGAAGAGATCCCAGCGGCTCCGGCCGGAAAAAAGGAGGACCTCCATGTCGTCGGAGGCGAGCGAGGACTCGGGCGCGATCACCCAGTCGCCGCCGTAGTGCCGGGCGTGGCTCACGACGGCGAACGTCGCTTCGTACCCCACGCCGTCGACGACGGCCTGGAGTCGGGGGAACTCGTAGCGGAGGAATTCCGTGGCCGCGGTGAAGAAAATGCCGGGGCGCCCGAAGCGGCGCTTTAACGTCAGGCTCATGTTTCCCATGATCCGCGCGTCGAGGCCGGCGCCCGCCCACAAGAGGAAGGGGCGGTCATTGGCGAGCAGAACCCGGACGGGCCGGGTCTGCCCGGACAGCAGGAGCGCCGCCGCGCCGTCCGGGTCGAGGGGGATACCGAGCTCCCGGGCGAGGACGTTCGAGGTTCCCGCGGGCAGGATCGCCAGGGGGATGCCCGAGTCGGAGAGACCCCGCGCGACCTCCGAGACCGTGCCGTCCCCGCCGCAGGCGGCGATGACGTCGGGTTTGAGCGGAAGGAAGGCACGCACGATTTCGGTCGCGTGGCCGGGGCCGGTCGTGGGCGCGTTGACGAGCGTCAGACCGAGCGCGCGCATGCGTCCGATGAGCGCGTCCATCTGCGGCCGCCGGTTTCGCTGGCCGGCGGTCGGGTTGTAGACGAGCACGCCCTTGCGGAACGCCGCTCGGGGCGCCACGGGGTCGGCAACGTCGGACGGCGGCAGGTCCCGGCGGGTGTTCAGCGTCGTCTCCCGATCAAGGCGTCAGAAGAGCGATTCGTTCCGCGCAGGCGGAACGATGCCCAGATGCCGGTAGGCCGCCGCGGAGGCGACGCGTCCGCGCGGTGTGCGCTGCAGGAAACCCGCCTGAATCAGGTAGGGCTCGTAAAGGTCCTCGAGCGTGCCGCGGTCCTCGCCGAGGGAGGCGGCGATCGATCCGACCCCGACCGGACCCCCGCCGAACTTGTCGATGATCACCGTCAGGATCCGCCGGTCGAGCTCGTCGAACCCGTGCTCGTCCACCTCGAGGCGCGTCAAGGCCTCGCGGGCGATCGGCAAGTCGATCGCCCGCTTTCCGGCCACTTCCGCGAAGTCGCGCAGCCGACGGAGCAGCCGGTTCGCGATGCGCGGCGTGCCACGGCTCCGGGCGCCGATCTCACGGGCGGCGCCTTCGTCGATCCGGATGCCCAGGATGTCGGCCGAGCGCCGCACGATGAGCGCGAGCGCGGTGACGTCGTAGAAGTCCAGGCGCAGGCTGATCCCGAACCGGGCGTGCAGGGGCTGGGACAGCAGGCCCGGGCGCGTCGTCGCGCCCACCAGGGTGAATGGGGGCAGATCCACCTTCATCGTGCGCGCCATCGGGCCCTCGCCGATCATCACGTCGAGGCGATAGTCCTCCATGGCGGGGTAGAGGATCTCCTCCACCGCGGGTGCGAGGCGGTGGATCTCGTCGACGAAAAGGACGTCCTTGGGCTGCAGGTTCGTCAGAATCCCGGCGAGGTCCCCCGCGCGCACGATCATCGGACCGGACGTCAGACGCAGCCCGGCACCCATCTCCCGCGCCACGATGTGGGCGAGTGTCGTCTTTCCGAGGCCGGGGGGGCCCGTCAGCAGGACGTGATCGAGCGGCTCCCCGCGTCCGCGCGCCGCTGCCAGAAAGACGCCGAGGTTCTCGCGGATCTTGTTTTGGCCGATGTACTCCGCGAGCGTCTGGGGCCGCAGCTTCGGCTCGACGGCGGCGTCCTCTTCGAGGGCGGCGCCGGTCAGGATCGCCTTGTCGTCGGTCATGGACGTTGCCACAGTCTATCGTCCGCGGGCCTGGTTGGCGTCTCAGCCGCCGGTGAGCTTCTTGAGCGAGAGCTTCAGGTATTCGCCGAAGTCCCCCGACGCGCCGGCGCGGGTAATGCCGTCCACCGCGCGCTCGGCCTCGGTGCGTCGGTAGCCGAGGTTGACGAGCGCCGAGATCACGTCGTCGGCTGAGACCGCGACCGCGGCGCCCGGGGCCGGCTCGGCGGCGAACCCCGCCGCCTTCTCGGCGAGCTCCAGGACCATGCGCTCGGCCGTCTTCTTGCCGACACCCGGCACGGCCACCAGACGCCGCACATCCTGACGGCGCAGGGCCTCGACGAGCTCGGAGGGCGGGATCCCCGAGAGCACCGTCAGGGCCACCTTCGGGCCGATCCCTGCCACTCCGAGCAGAAGCTGGAACAGGGCGCGCTCGCGCTCCGTCAGGAACCCGTAGAGCGCCAGCGTGTCCTCCCGCACGTGCGTGTGGATCCAGAGCGACGCCGGGCTCTCCGCCTCCGGCAGATCGTAGAACGTCGAGAGCGGAATGTGGATCAGATAGCCCACCCCGCCGACGTCGAGCAGGACCCGGTCCGGCCCCTTCGAGGCAAGCCGGCCGACCAAACGTCCGATCATCGGGCGCCGATTCTAAGCCGCGGGCCTATCCTCTCCGTCCTTCCTCGGGCAGGAAGGACTTGAGCAGCTCCTCGTTGATCTCGACCTTCCGGTCGGAGCGAAGCTGCTGGAGGGAGGAGCGCATCAGCTTCTCGCCCTCGCGCGCTCGGATCGAGCCGGCCAGTTCCGCCTTCTGCGCGTCGAAGGCCGACGGGTCGGCGGACTTGCGCTCGATCACGCGGAAGAGCACGAAGCCTCCCGGCACGGGAGAAGGCGGTCCCACCTGGCCCTTGGAGGTCTTGAAGACCGCCGCGGACAGCTCGGGCGCGTTCCCGATCTCCGGAATCGGACCGCCCGGCGAGAACTCCTGCGTCGTCTTCACCTCGGTGTCGAACCGCGCCGCGATCTGGGGCAGCGGCGTTCCGGAGGCGATCTCGGCGGCGGCCGGCTGGAGCTTCTCGAGGGCTTCCCTTTCGCGCCGGTCGGCCTTCCAGTCGTCGGTGACCCGCTCCTTGAGCTCATCGAAGGGCGGCACGCCGGCCGGTCGCTCCTCCTCCGGCTTGACGATCGCGGGCCCGCGGGCCGTCGAGACGGCCGTCTTGGAGATCTTGCCGAGCTTCAGATCGAAGGCCTCCTGCGCGAACTGCGCGTTGGCCCCGACGCCCGGAATCGGCTCTCCGCGGGCAACCCACGGTGTCGTGTTGAAAGTCACCGTGTCGCTCTGGAGCTTGCGGAGCTCCTCGTCGGACGGGTTGCCGAGCCGGCGAACCTTTTCGAGCAGCTCCCGGGCCTCGCGGCTGGTTTCGGCCTCGGCCTTCCGCTGGGCGAGGGAAGCGGCGAGAGTGCTCCGCGCCTCTTCGAAGCTCTGCACGTGCTCGGGGTTCTTGGAGTTGAGCTTGATGATGTGGTAGCCGAACTGGGTCTTGATGGGTCCGGCGATCTCGCCCGGGGAAAGAGCGAAGGCGGCCTGCTCGAACTCCGGGACCATCTGGCCGCGGGAAAACGGTGGCAGCTGGCCGCCGTTGTCCTTGTTGGACGTGTCCTCGCTCGCCTCCCGGGCGAGCTTCGCGAAATCCTCGCCCGCCCGGGCCCGGGCCGCGATCTTCTCTGCCTTTGCCTTGGCGGAGGCGTCGGCCTCCGGCCCCTTCGTCGCGTCACTCTTGATCAGGATGTGCGCGGCCACGACCTGTTCGGGGACCTTCAGAGCGTCGCGCCGGGCCGCGTACTCCGCCCGCAGCTCCTCGTCGGTCGGCGCGGTCTTGGCGCGCACCTTCGCCTGGTCGACGAGCAGGTACTTGATCCGCCGCTGCTCGGGCTTGCGATAACGCTCGCGGTGCTTCTCGTAGTAGGTCTTCAGATCGGCGTCGGTGGGTTGCACGGCGGATTCGAGCCGGCTGGCCGGGATCAGGACGTATTCGATGGTGGCCTTGTCGTTGCGCACGGCGAACTCCTTGGCGAGCTCGCTCTCTGGAACCAGGATCGACGCCTTGACCATCTCCGCGTACTTGCCGGCGAGCAGGTCCTCGCGCAGGTCTTCTTCGAAGCGCTCGGGCGTGAAGCCGTAACGCGACAGCAACTCGACGTACTTGGCGCGGCCAATGAACTGCCCGTTCTGCTGGAAGGCGGGGTATGCCATGACGGCCCGGGCGACTTCGTCGTTGCCGACCTTCAGGTTCAAACGGCGCGCCTCTTCGAGCTCGAGCTTGCGGTTGATCATGCCGTCCAGCACCTGTCGGGGCAGGTCCAGAAACCGGAGCATTTCCGGCGTCAGGCCCCCCCGGTACTGCTCGCGGTAGGCGTCGAGCCTCGCCTGATAGGTCCGCTCGAATTCCGCCCCGGTGATCTCGGTCCCGCCGATGCGGGCGATGATCTGGCTCGCGCGGTCGGCTGGTCCCGCGCTCGACCCGCTGAAATAAACGAAGCCGAGGATGAAGACGATGACCACGGCCCACAGCGTCCACTTCAGATGGTGGAAGCTGTCGCGCATCGTTTTGAGCATGCGGGGGAATCCTCCGTCGGTCCGAAAAATCGAGAACGGGGGACTATAACCGAAAGGTGCGTGGCAGAAGGCGGGGAGAGCCCCACGGGCGGCGCCCGCCCGCCGCCCGCGCGCGGCGGTGATCGAAGTTCTGGCACCGAGCGATCCGAGTGTCGTATGCTATAAGTCTCTGTAAAAGCGGAGGTTTATGCCCAAGCGGAAGTCCGGTACGCCCGTGGGATCGGACATCGACTGGTTCGTCATTCCGATTGAACGGATCCGGCAGGCGGGAGTCGTTCTCGTCGTCGTGCTGGTCGCGGCTGCGGCAGGCTACTTCCTGTACAGTCGGTCGCGGCGAACGCCCGAGGATAAGGCGCGCACGGAAATCAAGAGCGCCTCGGCCCTCTTCTCCCAGGCGACGTCGTCTTCCGGTGTCGCCCGGCCCGGATCCCATCTCGCCCAGGCTCGGGACGCCCTGCGGTCGGCCGAGGTTTCGTTCTCGGCCCGCCGCTTCGAGGAAGCCTTTCGCTTCGCCGTCGAGTCTCAGTCCTACTCGCGCCGCGCCCTGGGCGGAGCCGGCACCGAAGAGACTGGGGATGCGTCCTTCATCTCGATCGAGGGAGACGTGTCGCTGCAGAGCGCGGGCCGTTCGGTCTTCGAGCCGGCGCGGCAGCGGCAGGCGCTCTTCGACGGCGACTTCGTCAAGACCGGACGCAACGGCTCGGCCGAGATCATGTTCGCCGACGGAACCCTCTACACGCTGCGCCCCGGCTCTCTCTTCGAGGTGCACCGCCCGTCCCTGTCGGAGGCGGCGGGCAGCCAGGTCAAGATCGTCTCGGGAGCCATCAATGTTTTCACTGCGGGCTCGACCTCCAAGATCGCGACGGACGCCGCGACCGCCGACGTGGACCGCGATTCTCGCGCCGCCCTGGACGTCGAGAAGGGCGACAAAACGGAGGTCACCAGCTACCGCGGCAAGACGACGGTGTCGACCGGCCGGGAGACGGTCGTCCTGTCCGGGCGGGAGAGGGTCTCCGCCGCCGCGGGCACGGGCACGATTTCCGCGAAGGTGGAGCTGCCGGAGTCGCCCCAGCCGTTGCTGCCCGCCGATAACCGCATCTACGACTTGAAGACGGGCGACCAGGTCGACTTGCGATGGTCGGCGGTTCGTGGTGCGGTGCGGTACCGGCTGCAGATCTCCCGCTCCCGCCTCTTCGTTCCCGATGCGATCGAGGTCGATCTGGACAACCGGACCGAGACCTACGCCCGGGTCAAGGTCTCGCGCGAGGGCGCCTATTTCTGGCGGGTCGCCACGCTCAACAAAGAAGGGGTCTCCTCGGACTGGAGCGCGGTGCGCCGTTTCAAGATGCTCGTGGAGATGCCGCGCATCGGGGCAAACTCGCCGCCGCCGCCGCTGACCGTGTCGCCCCCGCAGCAGATGGGCAACCTCTTCCTGATCTTCGGAAAAACGGATCCCTCGGCGACCGTGACGGTCAACGGCGAGACGGCGGATGTCGATTCTGACGGATCGTTCCGAAAGACCGTCACGATCGACCGGGACGGGTATGCGATGCTCATCGTGAAGGCGGCCGACGCCTCGGGCAACGAGACGGTCAAGCAGATCAAAGTGTTCGTGGAATCGCTGTGAGGAGTCGTCAGTTCTCCGTCGTCCGTTGTCGGTTCCGGAACTGAAAACGGACTACTGAAGACTGAGAACGTCCGGAGGAACCTTGGCAGTCAAATCCGTTTTTTCGATCTTTTCCAACGACCTCGCGGTCGACCTCGGCACCGCCAACACGCTCGTGTTCGCGCGCGGCAAGGGCATCGTGGTGCGGGAGCCCTCGATCGTGGCCGTCAACAACGCGACCAACCGGGTCGAGGCGGTTGGCACGGAAGCCAAGGAAATGCTCGGGCGCACGCCGGGCAACATCGTGGCGATCCGCCCGATGAAGGACGGCGTCATCGCGGATTTCGAGGTGACCGAGAAGATGCTCGATCACTTCATCAAGAAGGCGCACGGCCGCTCGCTCTTCGTCCGTCCGCGGATCGTGATCTCCGTTCCCTCCGGCATCACCCAGGTCGAAAAGCGCGCGGTGCAGGACTCGGCGCTGCGGGCCGGCGCGTCGGAAGTGTTCATCATCGAGCAGGCGATGGCGGCCGCGATCGGCGCGGGTCTGCCGATCACGGAGCCGGCGGGCAACATGATCGTGGATATCGGCGGCGGCACGACCGACGTGGCGGTCATCTCGCTCGCCGGCATCGTCTACAGCCGATCCGTCCGCATCGCGTCCAACGAGATGGACGAGGCGATCATCCAATACGTCAAGCGCAAGTACAACCTGCTGATCGGCGAGCGGACCGCCGAACAGGTCAAGATCGAGATCGGGTCCGGCCATCCGGTGGACGAGCCGCTGACCATGGAGGTCAAGGGTCGCGACCTCGTGGAAGGCGTGCCGAAGACACTCGTGCTGACGGACGAGGAAGTGCGCGACGCTCTTTCGGAAGTCGTGGCCGCGATCGTCGAGAGCGTGCGCGTGGCGCTCGAGCGCACGCCGCCCGAGCTCTCGGCCGACATCATGGACAAGGGGATCATCATCACCGGTGGAGGGTCTCTGCTGCGGAACCTGGATCGCCGCCTGCGCGAGGAGACGGGCCTTCCCATCTCCTACGCGGAGGACCCTCTGGCCTCGGTCGTCCTCGGGACCGGCGCGATGCTGACCGACATGGACCTCCTGAGGAAGATATCGATTACGTGAGACCGAGCGGGACGCTCCTTCCTTTCCACCGATGAGAACCATCAGCCCCACCGGCGAGATCGCCACCACCAGGTCGCGGCGCGGGGGAACCGTGCTGCTCTCGGTGCTCGTCGCCTGCGTCCTGCTCTTGTCCGCACAGGCCCCGGCGCGCAACCGGCAGGGCTCGGTGCTGCGCGCCTGGATCCTTTCCGCGGTCGGGCCGGCCGCGCGGGCCGTCGCGACGGTTTCCCGCAGCGCCACCGACGCGGCGGACTCGGCGGCGCGGATGCTCTCGGCCACCTCGGAGAATGCCCGGCTCAAGGACCGCATCGCCGCGCAGGAGCGGGAGCTCTTTCGCCTGCGCGCCTTGGCGGCGCAGGCCGAGCGGGACGGCCTGCTGGCGACCGCGTCCCGGGCGCTGCCCAACGTCGTAACGACCGCGCCCGTTCTCTGGATCGAGCGGAGGGCGGGCCTGCAGAGCGCGCTCGTTGCGGCCGGCTCGCAGGAAGGCGTCGTCGAGGGCTCTCCCCTGGCCGTGCCCGACGGTCTGGTCGGTCGGGTCGTCTCGGCCGGTTTCTCCCTCTCGCGGGCGCAGCTTCTGACCGACGCCTCGGCGGCGGCGGGCGCCCGCATCGTGCGCACCGGGGAGCTCGGCGTCGTGCGCGGGGACGGCCGCGGGGGCTTGCGCCTGAACAACATTCCCCTGACCTCTCCGGTGCAGGCGGGGGACGTGATCGAATCGGCGGGGATCGACGGGATCTACCCGCGCGGCGTCCCGATCGGCCTGGTGAATTCGGTGGCCCGGGGAAGCGCCCTCTTCCTCGAGATCCGGGTCACTCCTGCGGCGGATTTCTCGCGGCTGACGGACGTCCTGGTGCTCTCTCCATCCCCGGCGGCGGGCGACGCCCTGGGAGGCCCCCGGAGTGTCGCGCCATGACCCTGCGGCGCATCGCCCTGCTTCTCGGAGCCGCGGCCACGCTGTCGTTTCTCTTCGGTGCGTCGGGACACCGCGGGGCATGGCCGGTCGACTGGCTCCTGATCGCGGTGGCCGCGGTCGCCCGGGAGGGCAACTTCGTCAAGGCGGTCCTGACGGGAGCGGCAGCGGGGCTGATCGAGGATGCCCTGACGCAGCCCATGCTCGGCTACAACGCGTTCGCCAAGTCGGCGCTTGGCTACGGCCTGGCCCTCGTCGCCGTGCGCGTCATCCTCGGCGGCTCGGTCGCCGTCGGCGCGGCGCTCGCCCTGGCTTCCCTCGCCAACGATGCCATCGTTGCCGTGCTGGCGTCGCTGCTGATGCAGGCGCCGATCGTCCTGCTTTCCCGCGAGTCCCTCTGGCGCGCCGCCACGACGGGAATCACCGCGGGCGCGCTCGAATCCGCGGCGACCTTTCCCTGGCGCGACTGGTGGGAGAAGAGGAAGCTTCGGAGATTGAGGTAAAGAGAGGGTTGGGAAGGAGAGAGTCTTGAAGCGCGAGATCGGCAATCGCAGGAGTCTCGGCCGGCGGGAGGCGCGGGCATGCTGAGGGTCCGGGAAAACCGGCGGGATCTGTCGCGCCGCGTCGAGATCGCCCGCATCGCCGTGGGCGGCGTCTTCGCCCTGCTGGCGTTCTGCTACTGGTACGTGCAGATCGTGCGCGGCGACTACTACTACACGCTGTCCGAGAACAACCGGATCCGATCCGTCAAGGTCACGGCGCCGCGCGGCTCGATCTTCGACCGAAACGGCGTGGCCCTGGTCGAGAACGAGCCCGCGTACAACCTGCAGCTCTACCGCCGGGAGGCGAGGAGTCTCGCCGGCTCGGAACAGTTCGCGGTCGGCGTTCTGCGCCTGCCGCCGGAGCAGGTCCACGGGCGCGTCGAGCGCGCGCTGCGCTATCCGGAGTTCGTGGCGGTCCCAATCGCAGAGAACATCGGTCTCGACGAGGTGGCCACGATCCAGGCGCGCGCCCTCGAGCATCCGGAGTTCGCCGTCGCGATTTCGCAGCGGCGTTTGTACGCGCATGGTGTCGTGGCGGCCCATGCGCTCGGCTATCTCGCCGAAGCCACCGTCGACCAGATCAAGGCCGCCGACGGAGGCCTGGCGATGGGAGACTGGATCGGCCAGAAGGGAATCGAATCGACGTACGAGCCCCTGCTCGCGGGGGTCAGCGGCGAACGACGCGTCGTCGTGGACTCGCACGGCCGGGAAAGCTCCGAGCAGAGCCGGATCCCGGCGCAGCCCGGCCAGAACCTGTTCGTTACGCTCGACCTGGACCTGCAGCGCATCGCCGAGGACTACTTCAGCGACCGGGTGGGAAGCGCCGTCGCCCTCGATCCGCGAACCGGCGAAATCCTGGCCCTCGTTTCGTCGCCGTCCTACGACCCCAACTGGTTCACGCGGCGTGTGACGGAGGCCGAATGGGCCTCCCTCGCGACGGATCCCCGGCACCCCCTCCAGAATCGCGCGATCCAGAACATGTACTCCCCGGGCTCGACCATCAAGCCCTTCCTGGCGTACGGGGCGCTCGCGGCGGGCCTCGTGGATCCCAACGCGCGCGTCTTTTGCCCGGGCCACGCCGACTACTACGGTCGGACCTTTCGCTGTCACAAGAAGGAAGGACACGGCTGGGTCAACCTGCGGGATGCGATCAAGGTTTCGTGCGACGTCTACTTCTACGCCCTGGGCCGCCGGCTGGGGGTCGACCGGATCGCGGAGATTCTGCGTGGCTTCGGTCTTGGGGAGTCGACCGGGATCGATCTGCATTTCGAGAAGGCCGGCCTCGTGCCGTCGGAGGAGTGGGCGCTGAAGAAGCGGAAGGCGCGCTGGTACCCGAGCGAGACGATCTCGGTGGCGATCGGCCAGGGGCCGGTCCTCGTGACGCCGATGCAGCTCGCCCGGGCTCTGTCGGGTCTGCTCGAGGGAGGCCGGCTCCCGACCCCCCACCTCTTTCTCGCCTCCCAGGACCCGCGGACGGGCGCCCGCCTGCGCTACAGGGCCGAGACCAAACCCGGCGTCGCGCTCGCACCCGAGAAGCTGGCCATCGTGAAGAACGGGATGTGGGCCGTGCTGAACGAGCCGGGAGGCACCGCCTTCCTGTCCCGCGTGTCCGCGGTCGACGCGGGCGGCAAGACCGGCACGGCGCAAGTCGTCGGGCGGGAATCCGGACTGGCCGCGAAAGGCAAGTACGAGGACCACGCCTGGTTCATCGGCTTCGCGCCTGTGGAAAACCCCCAGATGGTCGTCGTCGTGTTCGTCGAGAACGGCGGACACGGCTCGGCTGCGGCGGCGCCGCTCGCCAAGCAGCTCTTCGAACGCCGCTTCGGCCCGCCGGCGGATGAAGCGGCTCCCGCGGCGGAGGGCGTGGTGCGCGCCGCCAATCCACGGCCCGCCACTTCCCACCGATGATCCCCCGCGTCCTCTCCGCACGCAGCCGGCTCGATCCGATCGTCCTCGGAAGCTCGCTTTTGCTTTCGGCGCTCGGCGTCCTTTTCGTGACTTCCGCGACGGCGGGCGGGAGGCTGTCGGGCCTCGCAGCGCGGCAGGGCATGTGGGTCGCCGTCGGGATCGGATTGATGTTCGTCGCGATCCTCTTCGACTACAGGGTCCTCCTCAAGATCGCCTTCCCCATCTACTGCGCCACACTGGTGCCGCTCGTCTACCTTCTCCTCTTCGGCGAGCGCATCGCGAACGTAAAGTCGTGGATCCGCCTGGGAGGATTCCAGTTCCAGCCGGCGGAGCTCGCCAAGATCGCGACGGCGCTCTTGCTCGCCTACCTCTTCGAGAACGAGGACGACGGGCGTCTGCGGCCATCCGCGTTCCTGAAGGTCTGCGCGATCGTCGGCGTTCCCTTCCTGCTCGTTTGCCTGCAGCCGGACCTGGGGCTGGCCATGACCTTCCTGCCGCTGCTCGGCGTGGGGCTCTACTTCGGCGGCCTTCGCTGGAAGTGGTGGGTGGTGATATTCGTGATCGTGGTTCTGCTCTGCGGCAGCGCGTGGTTCCTCCTCAAGGACTACCAGAAGGCGCGCATCGGAACGTTCTTGAACCCGGAGCAGGACATGCTCGGCTCCGGATATCAGGTGCACCAGTCCAAGATCGCGGTGGGCTCGGGAGGTTTCTTCGGCAAGGGCTTCCGGGCCGGCACGCAGAGCCAGCTGCGTTTCCTGCCCGTTCAGCACACGGACTTCATCCTGGCGGTGATCGCCGAAGAGTGGGGATTCCTCGGCGTCATCCTGGTGCTCGGCCTCTTCACGGCGCTGCTGCTGCGGGCGCTGACCCTCGCCGAGGTCGCGCGGGACCGGGGCGGCGTGTTTCTCATCCTCGCGCTGTCCGCGATGATCTTCTTCTCCGTCATGATCAACGCCTCGATGATGATCGGCCTCCTGCCGACGACCGGGATCCCTCTGCCTCTCGTGTCCTACGGCGGCTCCTCGGTGGCCACGACTTTCCTCGCCGTCGGGCTGATTCTCGGCGTCGAGTACCGCCGTTTCGCCAACGCGTGAGGAAGGAACTGATCGTCAACGCAGCGCCGCAGGAGACGCGCGTCGCGCTGCGGGAGGACGGCCGGACCGTCGAGGTCTTCCACGAGCGCCGCGGGGGCGAAGGCCTCGTGGGCAACGTCTACATTGGAAGAGTCCACCGTGTCCTGCCCGGAATGCAGGCGGCGTTCGTCGCGATCGGGCAGGACCGGGACGCCTTCCTCTACGTCGAGGAGGCGCTGCCGCACGCCGTCGACCTCGAGGCTGCAGAAGACGAGAGCGGCCGGGGGCCGTCGGTGCGGGGAGTCGAGCGGCCGCGGATCGACGATCTCGTCAAGGAGGGACAGGACCTGGTCGTCCAGGTCACCAAGGACGCAATCTCCGGCAAGGGGCCTCGCGTGACGACCAACGTGTCGCTTCCGGGGCGCACGCTGGTCTATTTGCCCTCCACGCGTGAGATCGGGATCTCCCGCCGCATCACCGACGAAGCCGAGCGCGAACGGTTGCGTCGGATCCTGGAAGGATTTGCCGATCCCGGAGGGTTCATCGCGCGCACGGCCGCGCAGGGGGCCCCGGAGGCGGAGCTCTCGGCGGACCGCGATTATCTGAAGACCCTGGCCGACAGGATCGCGCGAAAGGGCGAGAACGGCTCGGGACCATCCCTCGTGCACCGCGAGCTCGAGCTGCCGTTGCGGGTCTTTCGGGACCTCGTGAGCACGGACTTCGAGGCCATCCGGGTGGACGAGGAGAAGGCGGCCGAAAGACTGCGCGATCTCGCGGATCAGGTCGCGCCGGGACTCTCCCCGCGCATCGAGGTCTACTGCGATCCGGAGCCGATCTTCGACCGGTTCGGCGTCGAGGCCGAGATCGAAGAGGCCCTCCGGAGCCGCGTCCCGCTGCCCTCGGGCGGATCCTGCGTGATTCACCAGACGGAGGCGCTCGTCGCCATCGACGTCAACACCGGCCGCTTCACCGGTCAGGAGGACCTCGAACAGACGGTGTTCGCGACGAACCTGGAGGCCGTGGCGGAGGTTGCGCGGCAGATCCGCCTGCGGGATCTCGGAGGACTGCTCGTCGTCGACTTCATCGACATGCAGGAGCCGGAACACCGCCACGAGGTCTTCGAGCGCTTCGAGCGGGAGCTGGCTCGCGACCGCGCCCGCACCCGCGTCCTGCAGATCTCGGACTTCGGCCTGATCGAGATCACGCGGCAGCGCAGCCGCAACAACCTCGAGCGTGTGTTGACGCGGGCCTGCCCATGCTGCGCCGGGACCGGCCGCGTCAAGACCGACCAGACGACCGCCCTCGACCTGCGCCGAGCCCTTCTGAGGCCTCCGGTCGTAACTTCGCCCGGCGAGACGGTCCGTGTGCGGGTGGCGCCCTCCCTGGCGCAGTTTCTGGCAGAGGAGAAGGGCATCCTGGAGGAGGTCCAGGGGTCCCTGCAGGTACGGATAGAGCTTCTCCCCGACGAGGCCGAGCCTCCGGGTAGCTTCTCGGTCCTGTCAGGATAGAAGAGGCTTAGAATCAAGTATTTAGCGTTACGGAAATCTTTTTGTTCGGGGCTCCGTTTAACTAGTCAGCACGCGATACCTTCCTTCCCGGCCCCGACCGATTGAGATGTCGGGGCCGCCTTTTTTCTGGAGCCACCTCGGTGGCTCCCAGTCCGTCTCGCGGTTTCCAGCCGTCTAGGTGTGAATTCTCAAGACGTTGTTTACCCTACCGCCCCCTCTGAAGAGTCCCCAGGCTCAGAATTCCCCTCTCCTCCCGGTTGGGGGGAGAGGGGGTCCGAATGACCCGCCCTGGCTGTGAACAACGTGTTGAGAAACGACATCTAGGAGGGGGCCGGGCTGCCTAGGAGGGGCTGCGGCGTCCCGACGCCCTCCTGACGGCCTCGAACATGCGTAGCGCCTCCTCGCGCTCCGCCGCATGATCGAGGATCGGCGCGGGGTAGTCGATTCCGATCCGGCATCTGGAGGCGCGCTGCTCCTCCCCGGAGAGCGTCCAGGGTTCGTGGATCTTCTCGGCGGGAACGCGCGAAAGCTCCGGCACGTAGCGGCGGATGTAATGGCCTTCGGGGTCGTATTTCTTCGACTGGAGGACCGGGTGAAAGATCCGGAAGTACGGCGCGGCGTCCGTTCCGCTGCCGGCCGCCCACTGCCACCCGCCGTTGTTGTTGGCGAGGTCCGCGTCGGCAAGCTCCCGCTCGAACCACTTCTCGCCCTCTCGCCAGTCGATGTGAAGGTCCTTGGTGAGGAAGGACGCGGCGACCATCCGGGCGCGGTTGTGCATCCAGTGCGTCGTCGAGAGCTCGCGCATGGCTGCATCGACCAGGGGAAATCCCGTCCGTCCCTCCTTCCACGCGGTGAGACCCGCGGGGTTCGATCGCCACGGCAGGCGGTCGAACTCCGGCTTGAAATTTTCCTCGGCCACTCGCGGAAAGTGGAAAAGAACGTGATGGTAGAACTCGCGCCAGCCGAGCTGCAGGACGAAGCGGTCGATGCTCGCCCGGCGCGAGGGTGACGCGGCCCTCCAGGCTTCCCGGGCCGCGGCGCGGATCGTGCGCGGGGAGATCGTGCCGAAGTGCAGATGGGGTGACAGGCGCGAGGTCGAAGGCCTCGCCGGAAACGCTCGGTCGCCGGCGTAGCCGGCGGCGCGATTCTCGAGAAAATCCGCGAGAAGGGCCCGCGCCATTGCTTCGCCCCCGGGCGGCGCGGCCGGTTCGGCCGGCAGATCCCTCCAGGCGCGCACCCGGTCGATCGGGGCTCCAGGCAGATTCGGCGTCGAGAGACTCCGAGGGTCCGGCCCGGGGCTCCGCTTTTCGACCGAACGCCACTTCTTCGAAAAAGGCGTGTAGACCGTGTAGGGATCGCCGGCTCCGGTCGCGACCGCGTCGGGTTCGACGAGAAGCGCGTCAGAAAAGAGGCGCAACGTCCCGCCGGCGCGTTCCACCGCCGCCTGGGCCTTTCGATCGCGCCTCTCGGGGTAGGGACCAATTTCGTGGTTGGCATAGACGGCGCCCGCCGCCGTCTCCTGCAGCAGTCTGGGCAGGGCCTCGGAGGCCGGGCCGGGCCGGAGAATCAGACGGCCGCCGAAGCGGGGCAGCGCCCGCTCGAGCTCCGCGAGGCTTTCGCGCAGGAATCGAAATCGGGAGGGCCCCACATTCGGGTCCTTCGCGTAATGGTCGTCCAGGATGAAGGCCGGCACGACCCGGTCGGCGTCGCGCGAGGCGCGGAAGAGAGCGGTGTTGTCGCAAACGCGCAGGTCGCGCCGGAACCAGTGGATGATCGTCGTCAAGCGTTCATCTTCACGATGGTCCCGTTGAGGAATCCCGCGAAGGCGACCCAGACCACATAGGGGAGAAGCAGCGCGGCGGCGATGCGCGAGACCGGCCAGGCGAGCAGAACCAGGGCCACGCAGGTCATCCCGAGGATCACGAGCTCGCCCAGAGCGGCCGAGGGACTCCGCTGCGCGAAGAAGAGATAGGACCAGAAGACGTTCAGCGCAAGGTTGACGCCGAGGGTGAGCGTATAGGCAACCGGCCGGCCCTTGCTCCAGAGGATCGCGCTCGCGACCGCGATCAGGGCGAAGAGAACGGTCCAGACGGCTCCGATCGCCGCGCCCGGCGGGGTCCAGGAGGGCTTGGCGAGTCCGTCGTACCAGGCGCCGAGGCCGCGCGCGGTGAATCGCCCGCCGATCCAGGCCGTGGCGGCGGTGAGCGCGCCGAAGACGAGCAGGCGCGGCCAGAACCCCGTCATGCCGGTCTCCGTCCGGCGACGCGGGCCGCGGCCGGGCCACCGAAGATCTCCTCGATCGTCCTGCGACGGTAGTCGAAAATCTCCTCGAGCTGGCGACGGACCCGCAGCCGATGGGCCAGGCGACCGAGAGGGCCGAGAGGCAGCTCGTACTCGATGCGGTCGTGGATCGTGACGCCGTTGGGGCTTTCCGTGAAGCGGTGCGTGTGGATCCAGGTCTTGTAAGGCCCCTTCTCCTGGAGATCCTGGAACTCCCGGGGCGGTTGCCAGCGCGTGATGCGCGTCACCCAGCGCAGCGTGAAGACCGTCCATCGGATTCGGTATTCGAGAAGGCTGCCGGCCCCCAGGGATGCTGGCGCTTCGCCATGGATGCGAAAGCGCAGCCACGGCGGCGTGATCCGCGCGAGGTTGCGCGGATCGGAGAAGAAGGCGAAGACCTCGGGTCGCGGCACCGGAAGGCGCTGCTCGCGCTCCAGGATGTTCAACGAAACCCCCGGACGCGAGTCTACCGAGTTGTCGGGAGCCGCGACGTGCCGTCCAGCTCTGGCCCGGCTAGCTTCCTTCCGGAAAGAGACCGAAGAGCGGCAGCGTCACCACCGTGTGTAGGCCCGGGCTGGCGCCGACGATGAACGGGATCGCGTTGACCACACAGCCGACCGTCGCGCGGTCCCCGTGGAATCCGCCCGAAACGCGCAGGTTGACCGGCGGGTCGCCGGCGATCTCGATCGTGTCGGACGGGTCCGCGACACCCACAGCCATCGTCAGGTCGAGGGCGACCTTGACCTCGTCGCCCGCCTGAACGAGCGCGATCTGGTGGAGGCCGAGAACGCGGCCCGGCGCCACCCCGTCGGTTTCCTTCGTGGCGAGGATGGGTTCGATCGTCTCGGTGATTTCGTGGATGGGCAGGCCCAAGCCAATCGCCATGATCGCGGCCGACTCGGAGAGCCCCACATGCCCGAGCTTGCGGGATGCCACCCCGGCGGCGAATTCCTCGCGCGAAAGCCCTGCGCCGACCTTGGCCCGCAGAGGTCCCCGGCGCTTTGCCGCGTCCACGACGCGCGTGACCTTGACCTTGTCCACCCGCACGCAGGCCGCCGCGGCCGCGAGGGCGAGGCGGTCCATCACGAGGCCGGGGTTGACGCCCGTTCCGAGCGCTCCCACGCGCCGGGTCACGGCCTTCTTGTGGATGCGCCGGCCGAGAGCTGCGTGCTTGAGTTCCGGGTAGGACAGCTCTTCACAAGTCGAGACCACGTGGAAGCCGGCTTCGATTGCCTCTTCGATCTGCGAGACCACATTTTCCAGGCGCGAGCCCGTGCACAGGACGACGACGTCCCGCTTCTGCCGCGAGCCGGCCGAACGCGCATAGAGATCGCGCGTCGAGGCGTCGATCTCGAGGGCGGGTGCCGCCGGCGTCCGGAGCAAGTCGGACAGGCTGCGGCCCGCGATCTCGGCGGCGGGATCGGCGGCCCCCAGGAACTCGATTCCCTCGCGACCGGCCAGAGCCCTGCCGACCTCGATCCCGATCGGACCCAAGCCCACGAGAGCCACGCGGGCGCCAGGCCATTTCCCCACGATTCCTCCTCGCCCGCGTCCTGCCGGCGGCCGCGGGACGGGAAACAGTAATCAGTCGCGCGTCGGAAGGCAATCCGCGGGCGCGCCGGGCGGAGTTAGGATACGGGTCCGTTTCGGAAGGAGGAGTCATGCGTCGCGCCGCAATGCTCCTGGCAATCGTCTGCCTTCTCGCCCCGTCCGCGTCGGCCGCGGAGGGCGCGGCAAAACCCACGCTCGCCCTGGTCGGGGGCCGGATCATCGACGGCTACGAAGGCGCACCGATCGACGACGGCGTGATCCTGATCGCGGGGGAGCGCATCGTGGGGGTCGGACCGCGCGCGCAGGTGGCCGTCCCGGCGGGCGTTCCCGTGATCGACACGCGCGGCATGAGCGTATTGCCGGGCCTGGCCGACATGCACGTCCATCTGATGATCCTCGGGCACGGCGACTACGAGCACTGGGACGCCGTTTACAAGTCCCGGTTCCGTAGCGAGATCATGCCCGCGGCCGCCCGGCAGCTGCTCGAGAGCGGCGTGACCGTCGCGCGCGACCTCGGCGCCGAGCTCGGGGACGCCATCTCCGTGCGCGACCGCATCAACAAGGGCGAAATCCCGGGGCCGCGGCTTTTCGTCTCCGGTCCCTTCATCCAGCACGCTCCCTATGCCGAGTGGGAGAGAGACTACCGGTGGGGCGTCAACGGGCCCGCCGACGCCCGCGCAAAGGTTCAGAAGGTCATCGACGCCGGGGTGGACGTCGTCAAGCTCATCGACCAGGACCAGATGACCGAGGAGGAAGTCAAGGCAGTCATCGACACGGCCCACAAGGGCGGCAAGCCCGTCGTGGCGCACGCGCACCGCGAAGGCGAGATCCGGATCGGGCTCAAGTACGGAGTGGACTGTTTCGAGCACACGGGCCTCGGCACCGAGCCGGGCTACCCGGAGGACATTCTGGCCGCGATCCGCAAGCGCAATCAGACGCTCGCCTGGTGCCCGACCGTCGAGGCGCTCTACCTCGCCCAGTACACGGCCGACACGTTCCCCGAGCGGCTGAACGACCCGCGCTGGCAGCAGGGGCTGGATCCGGCGATGGTTACGGACATCCGCGAGTCGCTGTCCTTCTTGCCGGGGCTCCCGTACTTCACGCTCGTGCGCCGGCGCATCCCGACCCTCGCGAACAAGTTCCGG
This sequence comes from uncultured Acidobacteriota bacterium, assembly GCA_963801275.1. GTDB lineage: Bacteria > Acidobacteriota > Thermoanaerobaculia > UBA5066 > Gp7-AA6 > DATBFU01. Next base: position 3,052,184 of record CAWDEF010000001.1, read on the forward strand.
CAGCTGCGCGAGACCGGCGTGACGATGCTGGTTGGCACGGACTCGGGCGTTCCCGCCAACTTCCACACCGATTCGACGTGGCGCGAGCTTGCGACGTGGGTCGAGCTCGGCGTGCCCCCGATGCAGGCGATCGCGAGCGCCACGCGCTGGCCGGCCTGGTGGCTGAAGAAGGACAAGGAGTTCGGCACGCTTTCCCCGGGCCGCTACGCGGACATCATCGCCGTGCACGGCGACGTCCTGACGCACATCGACCTGCTGCAGCGCGTGGACATCGTCCTGAAGGGCGGCAAGCGGATCCGGTAGCGCTCGAAATACGGCGGCTGCCGCCGGGGTTTTCGCCGTCGATGGCAAGACGGCGTCGCTTGCGCGTCGCGGTTCTTCCCGCGACGGTCCTGCTGCTCGCGGCCTCCTGCGCGAGCTCGGCCGGGTCAGGAGCTCGGGACGAGGGCACCAAAGTTCTCCAGGCTGTCGTGACCGACCGTCAGTTTCAGCCCGTCGGATCGACCGGCGCGCGCGGCTCCGGCTCCTGGTACGTGACCTTCCAGGCGCGGGACGGCGACAAGACGGTGCGTTACCAATTCTCCGTGACGCAGCAGCAGTACATGCTCTGTTCGGAGGGAAGGCGCGTGGAGCTCGTCGTCTCGGACGACCGCCTGCGCGACCTGCGACCAGCCAAAGACTAGGGTTGTCCACGGGCCTGCGCTTCCCGTTGCGCCGCGTTTCTGGCAATCTGAGCCATCGCGACGACGACCGCGGGAGGCGTGCCGAGGGGCCGGTGGATGTGGCTTCTGCCGGCCGCGGCGGGCGCCGCGTCCGCGGCCGCTTCCTGGCAGCGCTGGATCAACCCCTTCCTGGATGCCGCGCGCGAGATGAACGTTCCCTCGCGTGTCGCGGCCGGCGAGAGGCTCTACCGCGACGTCGTCTACCACTATGGTCCGGCGGGTCCCTGGTTCGAGGCCGGGCTGATCGCGCTCTTCGGCCGCCGGTTCGCGGCTCTGGAAGCCGCGGCGCTCGCGGCCGCCGTCCTCCTTTTCGCGTCGCTGTGGCGGCTGACGGCCCGAGCCGGAAGTCCCCTGTCGGCCTGCCTCGGGACGACCTGGGCCGCGGCCCTCTGCCTGGGGGCGCCCAACGGGGGATCCTTTCTGTTCCCCTACTCCTTCGACGCCCTCTTCGCGCTGGCGGGAGGCTTCCTCTGCCTCTCGATGTCGGCGCAACCCGCCGGGCGCGGGCGGGATGCACTTTCGGTCCTCGGCCTGGCTCTTGCTCTTGCGACGAAACCCGAGATCGGCGCAGCGGCCGCGGTGGTCCTCGTCGTCGGCGGGTTGCGAGCGAAACCCCCGCGGCGGGGCGTCGCGGTCGCAGCATCGGGCGCCGGAATCGCTCTGGCCGTCTGGGCTGCGGCGCTCCGGGGGCTACCGCTGAAGGACCTCTCTCCCGAAGGACCGCTCGCGCTCTTCTCGCCTCCCGCTGCGTGGCGAAGCGTCTACCGCGTCGTCTCAGGCCTCTCGGATCCGGCGGCCTCGGGGGCGACCGTCGCGACGGCGCTCTTTCTCGGCGGGCTGGCTCTGGGCGCCGCGTTCCTCTTCGCGACTCTGTTCCGACGGGCGCCCCGGGCGGGCCTGGCCGTCTGGCTCGTCGCCGTCGTCTCGGCCGCCGCGTTCCTTGGCACGGCCGGGTCCGGAATCGCGGACCGTCTGCCGCCGCTGCTCGCTCCGATGCCCGTGGCTGCGGGTGTGGCGGGGCTCGCCCTTCTGCGCCGGCCACTCGACGAGGCGGGTTACGCCCGCTGGCTCCTCTTCGGCTTTTCGGCGGCCTGCGCCTCACGGGTTCTGCTCGGCCTCGCATATGGAGCCGTGACGACGCCCTACGCGATCCTCGCCGTTCCGGGGCTCGCGGCCTGCGCGGCCGTCCTGGTTTTCGACGGGCTGGCGCCGAGGCTTCCGTCTCCCGAGGCCTTCCGGCGCCTGGCCGCCGTCCTCTTCCTGTCCTTCGCCGCCGTCGCCGTGTTGCGCTGGCAGCGGCTGCTTTCGCCCGAGCGGGCCGTCGCCGTCGAGACCCCGGCGGGTGTGGTGCGGCTCGTCCCGGAGCGGGCTGCGGCGACGGCCGCCGCGCTTGCTTATCTGTCCTCACACGCCGGACCGGCCGACACGCTGTCGGGAGCTCCGGAGGCCGGTTTCTTCAACTTCGTCACGGGGCTTTCGAGCCCCCTGCGCCAGGAACAGTTCCTTCCCGGGCATCTGGACGCAGCGGGGGAGGCTCGCGTTGCCGAACGCATCGATCGCGCCGGACCGCGCTACTTCCTCCTCGTCAACCAGGCCGCGCCCGCGTTTGGCGGGGGCCTGTTCGGCCGCGACTACGCCGCGAGCGTCTGGAGCGCCGTCCGGCGGCGGTACCGGCTCGCGGCCTCTTTCGGGCAGGCCCCGGCCGACGCTCCCATCGGTTCTCCCCGTTTCTTCATCCGGATCTACGAGCGCCGCCCGCCCTCCTGAGAGGTTTCCCGAGGGACGCTCGACCGCTTTCCGACGCGCACCTCCACCCACATTCCCGTCGCAATTGGTGTCGCCACCCGATACACTATCTGTGATCTTTTTTCCCGGCCGCGGCGATCCGCGGGTTCCGGGGGGCGAAAGGAGGGCCGGGGCGTTTGTCCCGGCCTTTCGTTTTTCCGGAGCCTGGAGACCTGTAGAATCGCGCGCATGGTCGCGCGATTCCGCGTTCCGCTGCAGTGCCAGCCCCCGAGGCGCTGGACGCAAGGACGGGGAAGCGCCTCGAACCGGCAGGGACTCGGCACGACCATCAGGGTCGGTCCGCGTACTTCTCTCGGACCCTGCTGCGACTGGACTTCGGACTCTCCGATGCGACCGCCATCGAGAAGGACGAAGTGTTCTGGCACTCGGGACGGCGCAACGTGATCGATCGCGGGATCGCTCTCGGCCGCGTCCTGAAGATTCCCGAACCCCGGTAGTCTCTTGCCGTTGCTTGGGTCCTTGCTCCTAGTCGTGCTCGCATTCTCGGGGAGCCCCGCCGAAGCTCCGGCGCCGACGCCCGGCACCTCCGATACCGTCGAACGCGCCGAGCAGGCCCGAAATCGCGGTGACCTCTCCCTGGCCCGGAAGCTCTACCAGCAGGCTCTGGCGACCGATCCCTCCGACGGCCGCGCCGCCGTGGGATTGGCGGAGACGCTGACGGATCTGGGCGACGCTGCCGCCGCGCAGAAGCTCCTGGTCGGGGTTCTTCGCGCGCTTCCTGACCGCCCGGAACCCCATCGCGCGCTCGCGCGCGCCTGCCTGCGGGCCGGCCAGATGGGGGAGGCTGCCGTCGAGGCGGCCCGCGCGGCCGAGCTCGACCCACGAAATCCGCAGGCCTACGTGCTGCTGGGAGTCACTCTGGTCTCCTCCGGCGACGCGTCCCGCGCGATCCCATCCTTCGAGCGGGCGCTTTCGCTGGCTCCGGGAGATCCCGCCGGGTTGCGCGGGCTCGCTTCGGCCTACGCCTCGGTGTCGGACCCGCGTGCCGTCGAGGCCTACGAGAAGGCGATCGCCGCCGACCGGCAGAACCTTCCGCTGGCCGTCGATTTCGCCGAGTTTCTCTGGCGCACGCGGCGGTACGACCGCGGCAACGCCGAGATGGATCGGGTCCTGAAGGCCGTTCCCGGCAACACGAAGCTGCGTGTGCACTACGGCCTCGTGCTGGCGGAGCAGTCGCGATACGGGGACGCCGCCCGGCAGTTCGAAGCCGCCCGGCAGGCCGGCGACACGTCTTTCGAGGTGCTCCTCTACCTGGGCAGCGCTCTTTGGGAGGAGGGACGGCTGGAGGAGGCCACGAAGAGGTTGCGCGAGGCCGTGACCGGAAACCCCGTAAACACGGAGGCTCGGCATCGCCTTGGTCGTTTGCTTCTAGCGCGAGGGGAGCCGGATGCTGCCGTCGCGGAGCTGGAGGAAGCGGCCCGCCTGGCGCCGGACTCGGCCTCGGTTCACCTCGACTTCGGCCGGGCCCTCGAGGCGGCCGGGCAGGTGCCTCGAGCGGAGGCCGCCTACCGGAAGGCATTGAGTCTCGAGCCGGGGCTGGCCACGGCGCATTACAGGCTGGGCACTCTGCTGGCGCGGACAGGGCGCCTGGAGGAGGGTCGCAAGGAGATCGCCTTTTATCAGGAGAGCTTCCAGAAGGAGCAGCAGGAGCGCTACCTGGCCGCTTCCCGGCGGGCGGAACTGAATCTGGGTCAGACCCTGCTCGACGCCGGGCGACTCGATGAGGCCCTGGCGCAGTTCGCCCGGCATCCCGACGACCCCGACGCACTCCGCGGGACCGCCGAAACCCTTTCCCGGCTCGGGCGCCAGCAGGAAGCCGTCGCGGCGTTGGAGCACGCCCTTCGTCTCGATCCGGACAACCACGCGCTCGCCTGGGAGCTCGACCGCGAGCGCGAAAAGGCGAAGACGCCATGAGCCGCAGGTCCCTTCTGGCGTTCCCGGCGGCTCTGGCGCTTTTCGCCGGGCCGGTCGGGCTCTCCGTAAAGCCCGGGACGAGCCCTTCGGCGAAGGATGCGGGCTGCCCTGTCGTCTTCGCCGAGGTGGCCGCCGCCGCGGGCCTGAAATTCACGCACGAGCGCGGAAACACGGCGCAGCATCAGCTGCCGGAGACGATGGGCTCGGGGATCGCCTGGCTCGACTTTGACAAGGACGGCTGGATGGATCTGTACGTGGTCCAGTCCGGGCCCTTTCCGCCCGACGGGAGTCCCCGGGCGCAGAACCGCCTCTTTCGAAACGAGAACGGCCGCTTCGTAGACGTGACCAGGAAGGCCGGCCTCGCCGAGGCGGCCTACGGCATGGGCGCGATCGCCGGGGACTACGACAACGACGGCTTCGTCGATCTCTACGTGACCAACTTCGGCGCGAACGCCCTCTATCGCAACAACGGCAACGGCACGTTCACGGATGTCACCGGGAAGGCGGGGGTTGCGGGCTCGGGTTGGTCCACCTCGGCCGCCTTCGGGGACTTCGACGGAGACGGTGATCTGGATCTCTTCGTCGTCCGGTATCTCGACTATTCGGTCGAGAAGAACTATTTCTGCGGCGATCCCGTGCGGCACCAACGCGACTATTGCCACCCGAGCCTGTATCCGCCCATCGGCAACCTCCTCTTTCGCAACAATGGCGACGGGACCTTCTCCGACGTCTCGGAGTCGTCCGGAATCGCAAAGAGTCTCGGCAAGGGGCTCGGGGTCGTCGTGACCGACGTGGACGGGGACGGCCGGCCCGACGTGTACGTCGCCAACGACACGACGATGAACTTCCTGTTCCACAACCTCGGGGAAATGAAGTTCGAAGATGATTCGCTGATCTCGGGTGCCGGAGTCAACTCGGCCGGCCGGGCCTTCGGGGGCATGGGTGTCTCCTCCGCAGATGTGGACGGCGACGGACTGCCCGATCTTCTGGTCGCCAATTTCGACGCGGAGCCGAACAGCTTCTTCCGCAACCTTGGCTCCGGCTTCTTCGAGGATGCCTCGGCGGTGTCCGGGTTCGGCCCGGTGGCCTTCAACTTCTCGGGCTTCGGATTGAATCCGCTCGATGCGGCCAACGCCGGGCGCCTCGACGTCTTCATTGCCAACGGCCACGTGCTCGAGACGCCGAGAATGCAGGGGGCCACGTACGCGGAGCGGCCCTTCCTCATGTGGAACGACGGAAAGGGGCATTTCACGGAGCGCGGCTGCGGCGCTCCCTTTCGCCGGAATCTCGTCGGTCGCGGGTCGGCCACGGCCGACTTCGACAACGATGGCGACATCGACATTGCGGTCTCCAACTCGGGCGGTCCGCTCGAATTGCTGCGCAACGAAGGCACGCACGGGAACTGGATCGGAATCGTCCTGGAAGGCACGCGGTCAAACCGCCAGGGCATTGGCGCGAAGGTCACACTCGAGACGGAGTTCGGGCGTCAGGTGCGCGAAGTCAAGGCGGGCGACAGCTACCTCTCCTCGAGCGATCCGCGGGTGCACTTCGGGATGGGGAGCGCGACGCGGGTGAAGCGGCTCGAGATCCGCTGGCCCTCCGGCGCCGTGCAAATCGTGCCCGACGCCAGGCCCGGGCGCTACCAGACCGTGCGGGAGCCGTCGTCGTGAGGGGAATGGCCTTGTGGGCGGCGGTTCTCCTTGGTGGGGGTCCGCCCTCGACGGCGGCGGCGCCCCTGCCTCCCTCGACGGCTCCCGTCCCCGCGCACCGGCGACGGGTCGGCGAATCGCCCGAGAAGGTTCGAGCCGAGTTCGAGGCGATCTGCCGCGACTTCCGTCAAGGGGGCAATCCCTACTACGGGCTCGCCCAGATCGGGCGGCTGCGCCAGCGGTTGGCCGCGCCCTCGGACGACGCGCTGGAGCGCGTGACGCTTCGGGGCGCGCTCGCCTCCGAGCTTCTGCGGGTCGGAGAGTCGGACGAAGCGGCGCGGCTGCTGAAAGAAGCCCTGGAGATCAGCGTCTCGGAGAATCTTCCGGCCGACGTCCGGCGGCACGCGCTGCGAGACCTCGGACTGGCCGAGCTGCGTCGCGGCGAGCAGAAGAACTGCATCGGCTTCCACGGCCCGGCAGCCTGCATCCTTCCGATCGAGGGGGCCGGGGTTCACCGGGAGCCGGCGCCCGCGCGGGCCGCGCTCTCCGCCTACCTGAAATACCTCGCCGAACGGCCCGACGACCTGACGGTGCGGTGGCTCGCGAACGTGGCGGCCATGACTGCGGGGCAGAACCCGCAAGGCGTGCCGGAGGCCCTGCGCGTGGACCCCGGGGCGTTCGCGCCGTCGCCTTCCTTTTCGCGCTTTCCCGACGTTGCGACGCATGTCGGGCTCGACATCATGGACTCCTCGGGCGGCGCGATCGTGGACGACTTCGACGGAGACGGCCTGCTGGACGTCGTCACGAGCACCATCAACCCGTGCGCGCCGATGCACTTCTTCCACAACGACGGTCGGGGCGGGTTCGAGGAGCGAACCAGGCGTGCCCGGCTCGACGCGCAGTGGGGAGGGCTCAACGTCATCCACGCGGACTACGACAATGACGGCGGCCTGGACCTGCTCGTCCTTCGGGGCGGGTGGTTCGCCTCCGACGGCCGCATCCGGTTGTCGCTTCTGCACAACGACGGCAAGGGAACTTTCACGGACGTGACGCGGGCCGCCGGGCTGGCGCAGAGGTCCTACCCGACCCAGGCGGGTGCCTGGGCCGACTACGACAACGATGGCTGGCTCGACCTCTACGTCGGGAGCGAATCGGACGATCAGGGCGTCGCCTACCCCTCGCGTCTCTTCCACAACCGCGGGGACGGAACGTTCGAAGAAGTCGCCGAAAAGGCGGGCGTCGAGAATTTTCGGATGGCCAAGGGCGTGGCGTGGGGAGACGCCGACGGCGACGGGTGGCCCGACCTCTACGTCTCCAACATCGGCCCGAATCGCCTCTACCACAACAATCGTGACGGCACCTTCACGGATGTTGCCGCGAGCACCGGCGTCGTCGGGTCCGGCGAGAGAAGCTTTGCGACGTGGTTCTTCGACTACGACAATGATGGGCTTCTCGATCTCTTCAACGCCGCCTACGAAGCGCCGGTCGAGGAGGTGGTCGGGCTCTATTTCGGCCGGAGGGCCGAGGGGGGCCACGTGCGCCTGTACCACAACGAGGGCGGCGGCAGGTTTCGCGACGTGAGCACGCAGACCGGCCTCACGGATCCGCTCCTGCCGATGGGATCGAACTACGGCGACCTCGACAATGACGGGTATCTCGACTTCTATCTCGGCACGGGGCTTCCCTCCTTCGAGTCGCTCATGCCCAACCGCATGTACCACAGCGTCGGAGGAAGGCGTTTCGAGGACGTCACGTTCTCGGGCGGCTTCGGCCACTTGCAGAAGGGGCACGGCGTGGCGTTCGCCGATTGGGATGATGACGGCGATCAGGACGTGTTCGAGCAGATGGGGGGGGCCTACCCCGGCGACGCCTACCCGAGCGTGCTCTACGAAAATCCGGGCAGTGGCAACTCCTGGGTGAAGCTGCGACTGATCGGAACCCGGACCAACCGCTCCGCCATTGGAGCCCGCGTGGAGGTCGTCGTGCCCGCGGCGGACGGGGGGACCCGCTCCATCTTTCGAACCGTCGGCGCCGCGTCCTCTTTCGGCGGCAATCCCTACCGCCAGGAAATCGGGCTGGGCGCGGCACGCAAGATCCTCCGCATCGAGATCTCCTGGCCCTCGAGCGGGCGGCATCAGATCTTTCGCGACGTCGCGCCGGAGCGCTTCTACGAGGTCCGAGAGGGCGCGGGGAAGCTGCGGCCTCTGCCCCTTCGGCCCCTGTCTCGGGCGACCTCCTGAAGATGGCGCCCGGAAGAACCATACCGGCGGGAAGACCCCGGGGCCGACGGCGGTCAGACCCGCAAGATCATCGCGAACTTCCAGGATCCCTGTCGTCCTCTCCGCCAGGGCGCCCACCGCGGTCCCGGTCGACGGGCCCTCGAGGATCTCCCGGTGCCGGTCGTGTCTTGACGATCCTCGCTCCGCTGATTCTCTCGCTGCTCGTCCTTGTCCCCGGCTCCGCCGCGCTTCAGGGCCCGGATGCGGACCTTTCCGAGGCGCGCCGCCTGTACGCGAAGGCACTCGACGATCTGCGCGGGGGGCGTTCCCGCGAGGCCGCGGCCGGAGCCGCCCACGTCGCAGAGCTCGACCCGAAGAATCCACGGGTCTGGGTTCTTCTGGGGCTCGCTCGCGTCGCTTCGGGCGACACGGCCCAGGCAATTTCCGCTTTTGAGCGGGCGGTCGCGCTCGCTCCTGCAGACCGGGTTGCGCTCGCCGGGCTCGCGTCCGTTTATGGCTCCGTCTCGGACCCGCGGGCCTTCGAGGCTTATGAACGCGCGATCGCAGCCGACGCCACAAACCTGCCGCTGCGGGCCGAGTACGCCGAGTTTCTCTGGGGCGCCCGTCGGTACGAGCGCGGCAACGCCGAGATGGATCGTGTCCTGGAGGCGGCGCCCCGGAACACGAGGCTTCGGGTGCACTACGGTCTGAGCCTGGCGGACCAGGGCCAGTATGCCGAGGCCGTCCGGCAATTCGAGGCGGCGCGAAGGGCCGGAGACTCGTCGGCCGAGGTCGTGCTCTATCTCGGCACCTCGCTCTGGCAGGCGGGCCGTCTCGAGGAGGCGACCTCCAAGCTGCGCGAGGCGGCGGCCCTCGCTCCGGGCGAGGCAGAGCCTCGCCATCGGCTCGGGACACTCCTCATCCTCAGGGGCGAGCCGGCGGAAGCCGCTGCGACGCTGCAGGAGGCGGCGCGCCTGGCACCCGATTCCGCGCCGATCGCCCTGGACCTCGGGCGCGCCCTGGAGGCGGCCGGGCGGACGAAAGAGGCCGAGGCCGCCTACCGGCGCGCGCTCTCACTGGACCCGGATCTTTCCGTGGCCCACTACACACTCGGGACCCTGCTCTCTCGGACGGCACGGCGGGAGGAGGCCGAGAAGGAACTCGCCGTGTACCGGCGGGACTTCCGGCAGAAAGAGGAGCGCCGGTTCCAGAACTCCTCCCGAGCGGCAGAGCTGGCCCTCGGCCGCACGCTGCTCGAGTCCGGCAAGCTGGAGGAGGCACTCGCGCAGTTTGCGCACCTTCCGGACGACGCGGAGGCCCTGCGCGGCAGCGCGGAGGCTCTTTCGCGCCTCGGAAGGCACGCGGAAGCCGTTGCGGCGCTCGAGCGCGCACGCCGCCTCGAACCGGACAACACGGCACTTGCCTGGCAGCTCGACCGCGAGCGGGAGAAAATCAAATCCCCGTGAGCCGCTTCCAACTTCGTTCCTCGTGGGCGATCATCCCGCTCGCCGCCTCGGTTCTCGCGGGTGCCGGTGCCGTGCCCGTCAAGCCGACACCGCGCGTCTCGGCCTCCGTCAAGCCGACGCCGCGCCTCGCCGCTCGGGATGCCGGATGCGCGGTCACTTTCACCGACGTCGCGGCCGCTTCCGGCATGAAATTCGTCCACGAGCGCGGCGCGACGCCGCAGCACCACTTTCCCGAGACGATGGGCTCGGGTGTCGCCTGGCTCGACTACGACAACGACGGCTGGATGGACCTTTACGTGGTGCAGGGAGGTCCTTTTCCGGCGGACGGCAGCCCAAGCGCGCAGGACCGGCTCTTCCGCAATCTCGGCAACGGCCGGTTCGAGGACGTGACGGCCCGTGCCGGGCTCAAGGACGCGGCCTACGGCATGGGTGCTGTCGCCGCGGACTATGACAACGACGGGTGGACCGACATCTACGTCACCAACTTCGGCAGCAACTTTCTCTACCACAACAACCGCGACGGGACCTTCTCAAACGTGACCGAGAAGGCGGGTGTGGCCGGCTCGGGCTGGTCGACGTCGGCAGCCTTCGCCGATTTCGACGGAGACGGGTGGCTCGACCTCTTCGTTTTGCGATACGTCGACTACTCGGTCCAGAAGAACTACTTCTGCGGCGACCAGGCCACCGGCAGGCGCGACTACTGCCATCCGAGCATGTACCCGCCGGTGCCGAATCTGCTCCTCCGCGGCAATGGCGACGGGACGTTCACCGACGTGACGGACTCCTCGGGAGTCGGCGACGCCCTCGGAAAGGGGCTGGGCATCGTGGTCACCGACGTCGACGGAGACGGCAGGCCCGACGTATACATTGCCAACGACACGACGATGAACTTTCTGTTCCGCAACCTGGGCGGGATGAAGTTCGAGGACATCTCCCTCGTTTCGGGAGCCAGTCTCAATTCTGCCGGCCGCGCCTTCGCCGGGATGGGGGTGTCTTCCGCGGACCTGCATGGCGACGGCCGCTTCGATCTGATGGTGGCCAACTTCGAAGCGGAGCCCAATAGCCTCTTCCGCAACCTCGGCTCCGGTGTCTTCGAGGACGTTTCGGCGGTGAGCGGATTCGGGCCGCCAGCCTTCAACGTCTCCGGATTCGGCCTGAATCCGCTCGACGCGTCCAACGCCGGGCGGGTGGACGTCTTCATCGCCAACGGGCACGTTCTGGAAGTTCCCAGGATGCAGGGAGTGACCTATGCGGAGCGGCCGTTTCTGTTCTGGAATGACGGGAAGGGCAAGTTCACCGAGCGTGGCTGCGGGGCGCCGTTCCGCCGCGCGCTGGTCGGCCGGGGCTCGGCCACGGCCGACTACGACAACGACGGCGACATCGACATCGCGGTCTCCAACTCGGGCGGACCGCTGGAGCTTCTTCGCAACGACGGCGCGCACGGGAACTGGATCGGCCTCGTCTTGAAGGGCCGCAAATCCAACCGCCAGGGAATCGGCGCCCGCGTGACACTCGAGACGGAAGTCTCCCGCCAGGTCCGGGAAGTTCATGCGGGCGACAGCTACCTCTCCTCGGGAGATCCCCGCGTCCACTTCGGACTCGGCAAGGCCCGGCAGATCCGACGGCTCGAGATCCGGTGGCCCTCGGGGGTGGTCCAGACCGTGCCTGGCGCGGTTCCCGGGCGATACCTTACGGTCGAAGAGCCTGAGTCTTGAGGACTTTTTTCAACGCCCGGACCTCCGGGGACGCAGCAGCCGAGGACGTCGTCGGCACGGCCGGACGAAATATACTCGCCCGGGCGTTTCAGTTTTTTCTTTCGGAGGAGGAGACGATGTCCAAGCGCCTTGCAACGCTTGCAGGCCTGATGTTCCTGGGCGCCGCGACGCTGCCCGCGCAGGAATGGCGCGGAAGGGCCCGGATCGAAGGCACGGTCAAGAACTCGGTGACGGGCGATCCGATCGCGGGCGCCAAGATCTCGTTGCGCTGGACGCAGTCCGGCAAGGGCGGGCCCGATGTCACCAGCGGCAAGAGCGGCCACTGGTCGTACTTCGGTCTGGCCGGCGGCAACTGGGACATCGATTTCGAGGCGGAGGGCTACCAGACCCGCAAGATCACGGCGAACTTCCAGGAGGGGACACGCAACGAGCCGATCGACATCACGCTCGAGCCCCTTGCGAAGGAGCAGGCCTCGCACGAGGAGCTTCAGATCGCGGGACACAAGATCTCCAAGGAAACCGCCGCCGCGATCGAGGCCGCAAACGCCGCGATGACCGCGAAGAACTGGTCGGAAGCGAGGGAAAACTACATGAAGGCCCTCCAGGAGATGCCGGACTACGGTCCTCTCCTGATGAGTATCGCCAAGACCTACGGCGGGGAGGGCAAGGACGCCGAGGCCATCGAGTGGGCCCGCAAGGCCGCCGAAGCGGATCCTCAGAACGGAGGGGCCTGGAAGACAATCGCGGAGCTGGAGCTCTCGCGCGGCAACCTCGAGGCGGGCAAGGAGGCGTTGAGCAAGGTGCCCAAGGACCAGATCACGGACACGACCTACCTGAACCTGGGCATCCTGCTCTACAACAAGAAACAGTCCGCAGGCGCCGAGGAGGCCTTCACGCAGGCCATCGGGATCGCGCCGGACCTGCCCGACGCGTACTACTACCGGGCCCTCGCGCGCATCTCGTTGAAGCACAACGCCGACGCCAAGGCGGACCTGACCAAATATCTCGAGCTCTCTCCCAACGGGCCGGAAGCCAATGACGTCAAGGAGCTCCTGAAGTCGCTGCAGTGAACCTCGGGGCGCCCGCGGATTCCCGCGGCCGCGGCGGGCGCTTCCTCGGCTTCCTGGCCGCCGCCCTTTCGCTCGCCGCGGCCGCCTGCTCGAAGACCGCGGCGGTCTTCCCGCGGGCTCCGGTGATTCTCATCTCGGTCGACACGCTGCGGGCGGATCACCTTCCCGCCTACGGCTATCGGCTCGTCCAGACGCCCGCGATCGACGCCCTGGCTCGCGATGCGCTCGTCTTCGACAACGCGATCTCCCACGTGCCGCTCACGCTTCCCTCGCACGCCTCGATCTTCACGGGCCTGCTTCCGTTCCAGGACGGCGTCCGGGACAACGTCGGCTATCGTCTCGACCCCTCGCACCCGACGCTCGCGAGCTTTCTTTCCCAGAAGGGCTATGCGACCGGCGCCGCCGTCTCCTGCGTCGTCCTCGACCGGGCGACCGGCGTCGGCCGAGGCTTCGACTTCTACGACGACCGGATCGAGGGCTCAAAGGCCGGACAGGCAATCGGTCAGGTGCAGCGCAAGGGATCGGAGAGCGAGAAACGCCTCGAGGACTGGATCGCGGCGCAGCCGGGCGATCGCCCGTTGTTCGCCGTGCTGCACCTCTACGAGCCTCATACGCCCTACGATCCTCCCGAGCCCTTCCTCAGCCGCTATCCCGAGAGCCGCTACGACGGCGAAATCGCGGCGGCCGACGAGGTGGTCGGGCGGTTTCTCGCGTTCCTCAAGTCGCGGGGACTCTACGAGCCGTCGCTCCTCGTGTTCCTTTCGGATCACGGCGAGGGCCTGGGCGAGCACGGCGAAGACGAGCACGGGATCCTACTCTACCGCGAGGCGGTCCGTGTCCCGCTCTTTGTGAAGCTTCCGGCACGGCGCCGGGCGGGCGAGCGGGTCGGCGTTCCGGCAGGACTCTTCGACGTGTTTCCGACGATCGCCCGGGCGCTCGGCCTCGATCCTCCGGCCGGTCTGCCGGGAGCGTCCCTGCTCGACCTCGCCTCGGGAAGGGTCGGCGTGCGTAACGTATACAGCGAGACGCTGTATCCGCGGTTTCACTTCGGGTGGAGCGAACTCGCGTCGCTGACCGACGACCGAAACCAGTACATCCAGGGCCACTCGGCGGAGCTCTTCGACTGGCGCGAGGACCCGCAGGAGAAGCGAGACCTGGCGGGTTCGCTCCCGCCGGCGTTTCGGAGACTTCGCGTCGCCCTCGAGTCGATGAACCGACCGCTCCAGACTCCGGGGGCCGCCGACCCTGAAACGGTCAAGAAGCTGGCCTCGCTCGGCTATCTCGGCCAGGCCGCGCCGCCGTCCGACGCGCGGGACCTGCCCGATCCGAGGGACCGCATCGGAACGCTGTCGGCTTTCCGGGAGGCCAACCGCCTTTCGGCCGCACACAGGGACGAGGACGCGATCGCGCTGCTGCGGCGCTTCACCTCCGAGAATCCGCGGATGCTGGACGCCTGGGAAGCGCTGGCCCGCGCACTGCGCCTGGCGGGTCGGCCCGGGGAGGCGCTCGAGGCGCTCGAGCATGCGGACCGCCTGGCGCCCGGCACGCCGCAGATCGTCATGGGGCTCGCCGACCTCTCGATCGAGGCGAAGGATTTCGGGAAGGCCCGCGCCTTCACCGAGGCGGCGCGCGCCCTCGGATCGCAGGACATCGAGGAGCAGTTGGCGGCCATCGCGCTCGCGGAGGGAAACGTCGAAGAGGCCCTCCGGTATGCGGCGGCGGCTCTCAAGCTTCACCCGGAGAACCGGCTGCCGCGGCTGCTCCTTGCCCGTGCGCACGCCCGCCAGGGGCGTTACGAGGAGGCGCTCCGGGAGCTCGACGAGGCCCTGGCGCTCGAGGAGCGCTCACGAGCGGCGCCGATGCAGGGCCTGCGCGCCGCCCGGGCCGACGCGCTCGCGCACCTGGGGCGCGAGAAGGAGGCCGAAGAGGACTTCCGTCGCGAGATCCGCGATTTTCCCGAAGGCCTGGACGCATGGTCGCGGCTCGCGCTGCTCTACGCCGCCGGAGGGCGCACCACCGAGTTCCAGGCGTTGCTTGCCGAGATGACCCGGCAGGTTCCCACGCCGCGGGCCTTCGAGGCGGCAGCCAAGGTCTGCGAGATCGTCGGCGACCGGGAGGCCGCTCGACGCTTCCGGGCCCGGGCCTCCTAGCGCCGGCGGCTGGGCGAGCTCGCGACGGAGCGGATCACCGTTCGCAGGAGACTCACGCCCCGGTCGATCTCCTCGGGCGTCGCGCTGCCGTAGCCGAGGATCAGTCCCTGGAGACGGGCCTTCTCGACGTAGCACTCCGAGAGCGGCGGCGTCCACAGACCCCGCGCGGCGGTGCGCGTGGCGATCTCGCGGTCCCTCGAGCCTCGGGGAAGCGCCGCGGCCAGATACATGCCTGCGTCGTCGCCGAGCACCCGCAGAAGTTGGCCGAGCTCGCGCTGGAGGGCCGCGACGAGGACGGTCCGGCGTTGCCGGCAGAGCAGCCGCATCCGCCGGATGTGCCGCGCGAAGTGGCCGTCGCGGATGAAGTCGGCGAGGACCGCCTGCGGGAAGATCGGCGAGAACACGTCCATCGACCTTCGAACCCGGACGAAGGGCGCAACCAGATCGGCCGGCAGAACGACGTAGCCCAGCCGCAGCGCGGGAAAGAGGATCTTCGTGAACGTCCCGATGTAGATGACCCGGGAGTCCCGATCCAAGCCCTGCAGGGCCGCGATCGGAAGGTTGCCGTAGCGATACTCGCTGTCGTAGTCGTCCTCCACGATCCAGGAGCCGTTCCGGCGCGCCCAGTCGAGCAGCGCGAGGCGTCGCGAGGCGCTCATCGTGACCCCGAGCGGGAACTCGTGCGAAGGCGTCACGAATGCGGCGCGGGCCAGGGAGCATCGGGCGATTCCCGCCTCGACGTCGAGGCCGCGGTCGTCGACCGGAACGGGAATCAGGCGCGCGCCCGCCAGGCGCAGGGCTCCATGCGTCCCGAAGTAGCCGGGCTCCTCGACCCAGACCGGGCTCTCCACATCGAGCAGGACCCGGGCGGCGAGCTCCAGGGCCTGCTGGGAGCCGTTGACGATCATGATGTGGTCGGCTTCGCATCGGACGGCGCGCGCGGTTCGGAGGTACTCGGCGACTGCCTCCCGAAGAGGCGCGAAACCCATCGGGTCGCCGTAATGGAGCAGGCTGCGGTCGGCCTTGCGGCACTGGCGCGCGACCAGACGCGACCAGGTCTCCAACGGAAAACGGTCCAGAGCCGGCTCGCCGACGTTGAAGGCGCCCTTGCCCTTATACCAGGCGCCCGGCTCGAGGGCGACTCCGGCTGCGGCGCGGTCCGCAACCGGGCGGGGCGCCGTTCGTGGGGGAGGAGTCCGAGGGGCCGATCGCCGCACCGGCTTGACGAGGAGCTCCCCCGGCAGCGACTGTGCGATGAAAGTCCCGGACCCGACGCGGCTCTCGAAGTATCCTTCGGCGAGCAGCTGCTCGAAGGCGTTCAGGACCGGGATCCGCGAGATCCGAAGCTCGGCAGCGAGGCTGCGCGTGGAGGGCAGGCGCTGTCCCGCCCGCAGCTGCCGATCCACGATGGCGTCGCGGTATCCCTCGTAGAGCTGCCGATAGAGGGGCTTGGGCGAGCCCCGGTCCACCGAGATGACGGGAAGGATCCCGGGAGGCGCGGACCTCATGAGCCGAGGATAGTGGTCATATGAATGCTCCCGCAAGTGGTTATTGGCGCAGACCGCTTTTTCCGGCAGACTTCCCGCCGTGACACGGCTGCTGGCGTTCCTGGGTTGTCTTGCCGCGGCGCAGCTCGGTCGGGCGAGCGGCCTGAGCGCGTCGCCGGAATCTTCTCCCGAGCCGGCCGCAGCGACTCCCAGCCATGCGGTCGTTGTCGAGCTCTTCACCTCCCAGGGCTGTTCCTCGTGCCCGCCCGCGGACCGTCTCCTCGCGAGCCTGGGGCAGGACGGGGGCATGCCCGTGGTGCCGCTCGAATTCCATGTCGACTTCTGGAACTCGAACGGATGGCGGGACCCCTTCTCCAAGCACGCCTGGACCGAGCGGCAGGCGGCCTACGCGCGGGCGTTTCGGCTGGGCCAGGTCTACACGCCGCAGGCGGTTGTCGACGGCCGCTCCGAGATGGTCGGTTCGGACGGGAGTCGGCTCCGGTCGGCGATCGCATCGTCGTCGTCGCGGCCCGCCGCCGACATCTCGCTTGCGCTCGAGCCGTCGGCTTCGCGGGTCCTGGTCCACGCCGAGGTCCAGCTTCCCGAGACGCTGCATGGCCGGAAGTTCGACTTGATGGTCGCGCTCTTCGAGACCGGGCTCGTCACCGAGGTCGGGAGAGGCGAGAACGGGGGGCACACGCTCAAGAACGAGTACGTGGTCCGCGATCTGAAGCGGGCGGGGAAACTTTCGCCTCGGGGGCCCGAGCGGACGGAGCACACCGCAGAGCTGTCTCTCGAACGCGACTGGAATCCGGCGAGGCTCGGCGTGGCTGCGTTTCTCCAGGATCCGGCCTCGCTGGAAATCTGCGGCGGCACCTCACGGCTTCTCTCGGGCGGCGAAAAGAGCCCGGCCGAAGGCGGGCGGTGAGAGGTCGGCGCAACGGCGTCCTCCTGCGAGACGCCCGTCGCTTCACGCCGACCATTCGAAACCGCTGATCGCGCCCGGGCGCGACGAAGGCAGAACGCCGGGTGGCGACGGATCTCGGACGGATCGTCGACAACCTGATCGGCTTCTACGACTTTGCCGGCAGAACCGTGGTGGATGTCGGCGCGGGCGGCGGCCAGCTCGTCGGGTACGCCCGGGCGGCGCGAACGGTGATCGCCGTGGACCCGGATGAGGCGGCGATGACGCGGCTCGCCGAGCGGCTCCGCGCCTGTGGACTGGCGGACCGGTTCACCCTCCTGACCGCGGACTTTCTCGCGGTCCGGCCGCGCGCAGATGTGGTGCTCTTCGACTTCTGCCTGCATGAGATGGCGGAGCCGGAACGCGCGCTCGGGCACGCGAGAGAGCTTGCAGCGGACGTTCTCGTGATCGACCACGCTCCCGACTCTCCATGGTCCTTCGACGCCGCGGAGGACGGCGCGGTGGAGGCCGCCTGGGAGGCGGCCGAGCGGGGCGCGATCCGCCGCCTGCAGGAGGTCGAGGCCTTTCAGACCTTTCAGGAGTTCGCGGAGCTCGAGGCCAAACTCGCCTCTCGAGGGCCGACGAGCCTCGCGCGCATCGGCCGCCACCGGGGCAGGAGGGACATCTCGATTCCGATGCCCTACCGGATGGCCCTGTTGTGAGCCTCGCACGTCATCGGGGCCCGACTCCGCGGAATTCTTCCTCCTCCGCGGGGCGGGCGACGAGGCGTGGCCGCGATCCTGCCCTCTCCTTCCGGCGAGCCGCTGAGGCGGCTGCCGATTCCCGCCACGCGGCCGGGGTGTGGCGAGGATAGTGGCTATATTGAATCTCACCAATGTGGCTATTGATGACTACCACTTGACCTCTCAGACTCCATGGGGTCATGCGGACCGGGCGGAAAATCTCGAGCGGCCGCCGCCTCTGCGGCGAGTGCGCGCGATGAGCGCGCGGGCGGCGCTGCGGGTTGCACCGATGGTGGTCCTGCCGCAGCGCGATGGCGACCCTCCTCCTGCGACGCCTCTGGCGCCCACGCAGGCCGCGTCCGCACCTGAGATTCTTCGCTGCGCCGAGGAGCTCGGCATCCCCTGGAAGCGCGTTCTCCTGGGCGAGATCGAGGCGGAGCAGAAGCTGCGGCGGTACGTCGCGGACATCGAACGCGAGTGCCCCCTGCCCTCGGCGGTGACGATCCTCTCTTTCTCGATGCTGCAGTCCTGGAGGGTGCGGGACCAGATCGAAGCCCTCGCCTGCCAGGCGCGGGGCGCCGCGGTCCGCGGGGCGGTGCGTCAGCTCCGAATCGTCTTTCGTCGCCTCATCGGCAAGGGCGATCGCGACCGGATCGCTCTCGCGCAGCACTTCTGGTTCGCCTACCAGCGCATCCTTCTGCTGCAGCGCGCCTGCCGCGCCGCCGCGAGGAGCCGGGGGACGACGGCGGAACGACTCGCACTCGTTTGCTCCACGTCCCGTTGCAACTTCGACGACGCAGCGTGGGCCGTTTGCCAGGAAGGCTCTCCGCGACGCGGCCACCGGCTCGATGCGGCCGTCCGAAAGGTACGGGAGGAAGGCTTCCTGATCCCGCGGGCCCAAACGGAGGCGCGCTCACTGGCGGCGCTCCGCCGCATCGTTCTGGCCTCTGCGCGTGACCTCGGTCGCCGTCCCTTGCGCGAGCGGCCACTGGATTCGGTTTCCTCCCCCCGGCGGGTCCGGCTTCCCGCGCATGCGATCTGAATCCGGCGCACGGGGCCTGTCGGGATCGCCGACGGCGGCTGGCTCCACCATCCAGATTTTCCAATCAATCTTCAGTGCACCGTTGCCGGAAGCCCGTCCTAATGAAAGTCGTGCATGGCGCCAAGCCTCAGGCACCAAAGGGCCTGACGCGCCGACCCCCCGTGTGGCGGACCCGTTGCACCTTCTTCCTGGGGCGCCACCCAATCTCGGAAGGCGTCACGGGAGGAACAGGATGCAAGCCCGAAATCACCGGCGAATCGAGTCCCGCAGCGTGTCTTGGGAAAAGCGGAATGCAAAGGAGGTATCTATGCCGAGAAGGCATCCCTACTTGGTGGGGGTCATCGCGATATGCGCGATGTTTCTCATCGCGGGGCCGGTAGCCGCGCAGTTTGGCGGTAATACCGGTTCGATCAGCGGGAAGGTCGTCGACGAGCAGGGGGGAGTGCTCCCGGGCGTGTCGGTGACCGCGGCGGGGCCATCCGGGACGCAGCCGCAGACGGTGTTTACGGACGCGCGCGGCGAGTTCCACTTCGTCAACTTTGCGGTTGGCGACTACACGGTGACCCTGGCGCTGCAGGGGTTTTCGACGGTCGTGCGCGAGAAGGTGACGGTGGCTCTGGGCCGCACGACGGAGCTGACGGTCCCGATGAAGCTGTCGTCGGTTGCGGCGACGGTGACGGTATCGGGTGCCGTGCCGGTCATCGAGACCAAGAAGGTGGAGACCGGGGCGGCGGTGACCAACACGGAGTTGACGAGCATTCCGACGGCGCGCGACCCGTGGGTCGTGCTGCAGTCGATTCCGGGCGTGCAGATTGACCGGGTCAACGTGGCGGGCTCCGAGTCGGGCCAGCAGTCCAACTTCTCCAGCAAGGGCTCGACGATGGGCACCTTCTCGGTCGACAGCGTGAACCTGACGGACATGGCGGCGCTGGGCGCGTCGGCGGGTTACTACGACTTCGACTCGTTCCAGGAGATGCAGGTCATCTCGGGCGGTGCGGACGCGTCGATCGCAGGATCGGGAGCGCACCTGAACATGGTGACCAAGCGTGGGACCAACGAAGTGCACGGCAGCGCCCGGATCTTCGTGGTCAGCGACCACTTCGAGTCGACCAACACGCCTCCGGAGGCGCAAGAAGAGGGTGTCGTGGGATCGGGCAACCACATCGAGAGCCTTCAGGACTACGGGGTGGAGGCGGGCGGTCCGGTTTGGAAAGACCACATCTGGTTGTGGGGCGCCTATGGCCGCGACCAGATCAACCTGATCACGGCGGCGCAGACGGCGGACCGGACGACGCTGGAAGACTTCAACGCGAAGCTGAACTGGCAGGTCATCCCGTCCAACAGCGTGGATGTGTGGTACCTGAGGAGCGACAAGTTGAAGTTCGGGCGCAGCGGGGGATCGACGCGTCCGCAGGCGACGACCTGGGATCAGACGACGCCGCAGAACACCTGGAAGGTGGCGGACTCGCAGATCGTCGGGTCATCGTTCTTCATTTCGGCGCAGTACAACGGGGCCAACGGCGACTTCACGCTGACCCCGGAGGGCAGCCCGCTGGGTTCGGGTCCGGCCCATCAGACCTTCTACGACACCGACGGCGTGTGGCACAACAGCTACCAGGTTTTCACCTCGCAGCGGCCGCAGCGTCAGGTCAAGACGGATCTGTCCTACTTCTTCAACACGGGCAACATCGGCCACGAGTTGAAGGGGGGCTTCTCGTATCTGAACGCCGGAGCCCGTTCCTCTTCGGTCTGGCCGGGCAACGGTTCTGAGTTCACGGGAGACTTCGGCCCCGCCACGGGTCCGCTGGTCGAGCAGTCGTTCGGATCGCCGGGCAACGGCTGCGGCCAGTGCGTGACGATCACGCGCCAGTCGAATCTGAACATCGAGAACAAGTACTACAGCGCCTACCTTCAGGACGCAATTACGTTTGACCGGTTGACGGTCAACCTCGGTGTGCGCTGGGATCAGCAATACGGCAACAACAATCCGACGGTCATCGAAGCCAACCCGACCTATCCCCAGATCCTTCCAACGGTCAACTACCCGGGACAGAGCCAGCCGTTCAAGTGGAACGACTGGCAACCGCGCGTGGGCTTGAGCTATGCGCTCGGGGAGAACCGGACGACGGTGTTGAAGGCGAGCTACGCGCAGTATGCGGAGGCTCTCGGCACCGCTACGACGGGTCAGACCAACCCGACCAACCTGGTCGGGTACGCTTACTACGGCTGGAACGACGCCAACAACAACAACCTGGTGGAGGTGGGCGAGGTCAACCTCAACGATTTCCAGGCCAGCCGCAACTACGACCCGGCCGATCCCGGTGCCGTGTCGTCGCCGAACAGCTTCGCTTCCGGCTTCGGCGCGCCGCGGACCTGGGAAATCGTCGGCGGCGTCGATCACGAGCTGATGCCCGCGTTTGCTGTGGGTGTGGCGTACACGTACCGCAAGTTCACGGATCAGCTCTTCCGTTCCCCGACGGGCAAGACGGCGGCGGATTACGCTCAGTACACCTCTTTGAGCGGCACGCTGCCGGACACCCTCGGCGGTCTCACCTATACGGACATCCCGGTCTACGAGCTCTCCTGCAGCCAGCTCGATCCGATCCCGGACGGCTGCATTCCTCCCGGCTACGTGTGGTCGAGCCGTCAGGATTACAACCAGACCTACTCGGGCGTCGATCTGATCCTGACCAAGCGTCTCTCCAACCGGTGGATGATGCGGGGCAGCTTCTCCTACAACGCCAACAAGCAGCATGTCGACAACGCGGCCACCGCTTGTGTCGACCCGACCAACACACTGCCCGGCCAGTCCCGGGACACAGGGAGCCCGCAGGCAGGCTACACGGCGGAGAGCTGCGCCAACGACACGTACGTTGCGACCCGGTCGGTGGGAAGCGGAAACAAGGGCGGCGTCATGTTGAACTCGCGCTGGCAGTTCAACATCAACGGCATGTATCAGCTGCCATTGAACTTCAACATCGCGGCGAGCCTGTATGGCCGCGAGGGCTATCCGATCGTGCCGTTCCAGCGCGTCGGCGGCGACGACGGGTACGTTCGCGACGTGGTGCTGGTGACCACCAACGGCCTTCGCTACTCGGACGTCTACGAGCTGGACCTGCGGGTCGAGAAAGTGATCCCGTTCTCGCAGACGGCCAACGTCACGGTGTCGGCAGACCTGTTCAACGTGGCCAACTCGGCTGCGATCCTTCAGCGATACAACCGCGTCGGTCCCGGCCAAAACACCGGCGACATCAAGGAGATCCAGAGCCCCCGCGTGTGGCGGTTCGGCGCCCGCGTCTCCTTCTAGAGCTTCCCTTCTTTCTTTCGGCCGCCGGGAAGAGATTCCTTCCCGGCGGCCCTCCTCGCTCGCGCGACGAGCCTTCCCAGTCCTCAGCGGTAATCTTCGGCGACTCGGTCGGCCCCCCTGAGGCTGCCCCTTCGCTCATTCGGCCGTCCACGTGGCAGGCTCCGCGATTGCACTCCTTTGAAGTGAGATTCAGTTTTTTGGATGAAATGTGACAAAAGATGCATTCGGCTATGTGCGATACATGTTCTTAACTCACTTATATATGAGTATTTATGTGTCATTACGGAACCCGTCACAGGGCCCGTCCTCATGGCTCCTGGTTTGCTACTACTCGGTCGAGAACCGATGTCTACTAGCGCAACCAAAGGCGAAACAAGTTTCAAAAAGGAGGTATCTATGCCGAGAAGGCATCCCTACTTGGTGGGGGTCATCGCGATATGCGCGATGTTTCTCATCGCGGGGCCGGTAGCCGCGCAGTTTGGCGGTAATACCGGTTCGATCAGCGGGAAGGTCGTCGACGAGCAGGGGGGAGTGCTCCCGGGCGTGTCGGTGACCGCGGCGGGGCCATCCGGGACGCAGCCGCAGACGGTGTTTACGGACGCGCGCGGCGAGTTCCACTTCGTCAACTTTGCGGTTGGCGACTACACGGTGACCCTGGCGCTGCAGGGGTTTTCGACGGTCGTGCGCGAGAAGGTGACGGTGGCTCTGGGCCGCACGACGGAGCTGACGGTCCCGATGAAGCTGTCGTCGGTTGCGGCGACGGTGACGGTATCGGGTGCCGTGCCGGTCATCGAGACCAAGAAGGTGGAGACCGGGGCGGCGGTGACCAACACGGAGTTGACGAGCATTCCGACGGCGCGCGACCCGTGGGTCGTGCTGCAGTCGATTCCGGGCGTGCAGATTGACCGGGTCAACGTGGCGGGCTCCGAGTCGGGCCAGCAGTCCAACTTCTCCGGCAAGGGCTCCAACGCCGGCACGTTCAGCGTGGACGGCGTGAACCTGACGGACATGGCGGCGCTGGGCGCGTCGGCGGGTTACTACGACTTCGACTCGTTCCAGGAGATGCAGGTCATCTCGGGCGGTGCGGATGCCTCGATCGCGGGATCGGGCACGCACCTGAACATGGTGA
Source organism: uncultured Acidobacteriota bacterium (assembly GCA_963801275.1). Classification (GTDB taxonomy): domain Bacteria; phylum Acidobacteriota; class Thermoanaerobaculia; order UBA5066; family Gp7-AA6; genus DATBFU01. The sequence goes on from CAWDEF010000001.1 coordinate 3,075,507, forward strand.
CCAAGCGTGGGACCAACGAAGTGCACGGCAGCGCCCGGATCTTCGTGGTCAGCGACCACTTCGAGTCGACCAACACGCCTCCGGAGGCGCAAGAAGAGGGTGTCGTGGGATCGGGCAACCACATCGAGAGCCTTCAGGACTACGGGGTGGAGGCGGGCGGTCCGGTTTGGAAAGACCACATCTGGTTGTGGGGCGCCTATGGCCGCGACCAGATCAACCTGATCACGGCGGCGCAGACGGCGGACCGGACGACGCTGGAAGACTTCAACGCGAAGCTGAACTGGCAGGTCATCCCGTCCAACAGCGTGGATGTGTGGTACCTGAGGAGCGACAAGTTGAAGTTCGGGCGCAGCGGGGGATCGACGCGTCCGCAGGCGACGACCTGGGATCAGACGACGCCGCAGAACACCTGGAAGGTGGCGGACTCGCAGATCGTCGGGTCATCGTTCTTCATTTCGGCGCAGTACAACGGGGCCAACGGCGACTTCACGCTGACCCCGGAGGGCAGCCCGCTAGGCTCGGGTCCGGCCCATCAGGTCTTCTACGACAGTGAGGGCGTGTGGCACAACAGCTACCTGGTCTTCACCTCGCAGCGGCCGCAGCGTCAGGTCAAGACGGATCTGTCCTACTTCTTCAACACGGGCAACATCGGTCACGAGTTGAAGGGGGGCTTCTCGTATCTGAACGCCGGAGCCCGTTCCTCCTCGGTCTGGCCGGGCAACGGTTCTGAGTTCACGGGAGACTTCGGCCCCGCCACGGGTCCGCTGGCCCAGCAGGTGTTCGGATCCCCGGGCAACGGCTGCGGCCAGTGCGTGACGATCACGCGCCAGACGAATCTGAACATCGAGAACAAGTACTACAGCGCCTACCTTCAGGACGCGATCACGTTTGACCGGTTGACGGTCAACCTGGGCGTGCGCTGGGATCAGCAGTACGGCAACAACAATCCGACGGTCATCGAAGCGAATCCGAGCTATCCCCAGATTCTTCCGGCGGTCAACTTCCCGGGACAGAGCGCGCCGTTCAAGTGGAACGACTGGAAGCCGCGCGTGGGCTTGAGCTACGCGCTCGGGGAGAACCGGACGACGGTGTTGAAGGCGAGCTACGCGGGGTATGCGGAGGCTCTCGGCACCAATACGACGGGTCAGACCAACCCGACCAACCTGGTGGCGTACGCCTACTACGGCTGGAACGATGCCAACAACAACAACCTGGTGGAGGTGGGCGAGGTCAACCTCAACGATTTCTTGTACACCCGCAACTTCGACCCGGCCAATCCTGGTTCCGTGTCGTCGCCGAACAGCTTCGCGGACGGATTCAACGCTCCGCAGACCTGGGAAATCGTCGGCGGGATCGATCACGAGCTGATGCCCTCGTTTGCGGTGGGTGTGGCGTACACGTACCGCAAGTTCACGGACCAGCTCTTCCGCGCCCCGACGGGCAAGACGGCGGCGGACTACACCATGTACCGCACCCTGAGCGGCACGCTGCCGGACACCCTCGGCGGTCTCACCTATACGGACATCCCGGTCTACGAGCTCTCCTGCAGCCAGCTCGATCCGATCCCGGACGGCTGCATTCCTCCCGGCTACCTGTGGTCGAGCCGTCAGGATTACAACCAGACCTATTCGGGCGTCGATCTGATCCTGACCAAGCGTCTCTCCAACCGGTGGATGATGCGGGGCAGCTTCTCGTACAACGCCAACAAGCAGCACGTGGACAACGTCTCGACCGCCTGCGTGGATCCGACCAACACGGTGCCCGGCATGTCGGCGGACACGGGTAGCCCGCAGACGGGCTACACGGCGGAAAGCTGCGCCGACAACACTTACGTTGCGACCCGGTCGACGGGAAGCGGCAACAAGTCGGGCGTCTTCCTGAACTCGCGCTGGCAGTTCAACATCAACGGCATGTATCAATTCCCGTTGAATTTCAACCTCGCGGCGAGCCTGTATGGCCGCGAGGGCTATCCGATCGTGCCGTTCCAGCGCGTCGGCGGCGACGACGGCTACGTTCGCGACGTGGTGCTGGTGACCACCAACGGCCTTCGCTACTCGGACGTGTACGAATTGGATCTGCGGGTCGAGAAGGTGATCCCGTTCTCGCAGACGGCCAACGTCACGGTGTCGGCAGACCTGTTCAACGTGGTCAACTCCGGCACGATCCTTCAGCGGTACGATCGCGTGGCTCAGTCCAACACGGGCTTCATCAAGGAGATCCAGAGCCCCCGCGTGTGGCGGTTCGGCGCCCGCGTCTCCTGGTAGAGCTTCTTTAATCGGTCCTTCGGCCGCCGGGAAGAGATTCCTTCCCGGCGGCCTTTTCTATGTCCGTGAAAAGGGTGTCCCTCGTCTCGATCGGCGTGATCCTGCTGGCGGCGAGCCTGGGGGGATGCCGGCGCGCGTTCCCGCCCGCGGCGCCCCTGCAGCAGCCGGCCTGGCCGGCTCAGCCGGACGTTCTCCTCGTCACGATCGACACTCTGAGGGCCGATTCGGTCGGCTTTGCCGGAAACCGCCGGGTCTCGACTCCGAATCTGGACCGATTGGCCGAGCAGGGCGTCGTCTTCACCAACGCGCATGCCCAGAACGTGGTCACGCTGCCCTCCCACGTCAACATCCTGACGGGCCTCTACCCTTTCCAGCACGGAGTGCGCGACAACACGGGGTTTCGGCTCGGTCCCTCGATCTCCACGCTCGCGACCCTGCTGAAGGAGAAGGGGTACGCGACCGGGGCCTTCATTGGCGCCTTCCCCCTGGACTCGCGGTTCGGCCTCGCCCGCGGTTTCGACACGTATGACGACCGCTATCCGCGCGGAAAGGAGACGCTCGACTTCGAGATGGCCGAGCGCCCCGGGACGGACGTCGTCGCGGCCGCGCTCCCCTGGTGGCAGGGGGCGAAGGGCCGGCCGCGGTTCCTCTGGGTGCATCTGTACGACTGCCACGCTCCCTATCGGCCGCCCGCCCCGTTCTCGGAGACCTACAAGGACGACCTGTATCTGGGCGAAGTGGCGGCCACCGACGCGGCGCTCGCCCCGCTGCTGTCCCCGTTTCTGGAGGGCCGCGCGGAAAAGCCGACGCTCATCGTCGTGACCGCGGACCACGGAGAGGCGCGCGGCGACCACGGAGAGGAGACGCACGGCCTCTTCGCGTACGAGGCCACGCTGCACGTGCCGCTCGTCGTCTGGGCCTCGGGCGTGATCCGCCCCGGCTCGAGCTCCGAGCCCGTGCGCCACGTGGACATCGCACCGACGATCCTGGCGGCGGCGGGCGTTCCGAAGCCCGGCGGCTGGCCGGGCGAGACACTCTTTCCGGCCGCGCCGGTGCGGCGGCCTTCCTACTTCGAATCGTATTCGACGGCCTTGAACCGGGGATGGGCGCCCCTCTCGGGAATGCTCGAGGGAGACGAGAAATACATCGACCTGCCGATCCCGGAGCTCTACGACCTGCGCAAGGACCCGGCCGAGGAGAAAAACCTCGCCTCCTCCGATCCCGAGGATCTCCGGCGGCTCGCCCGGCAGATCCCGGCGGCGGCGGCGTTTGCCGCGGTGCGGCGGGAGAGTCTGCCGGCCGAAGAGGTCGCGCGGCTGCGCAGCCTGGGCTACCTCTCGGGCAGCGGCGCGCGGCGGGAGAAGTACACCGCGGCCGAGGATCCGAAGACCCTCATCGGCATCGACCAGCAGCTGCACCGGACCGTCGATCTCTACCAGAGGGGACGGCTGCCCGAGGCGATTGGCGTGGCGCGGCGGGTCATCGAGAAACAGCCCGCGATGGCGATGGGATACGAGAATCTCGGATTCCTGCTCCGGCAGGCGGGCGAGACGACCGAAGCGCTCGCGGTCTACCGAAGAGCCATGGGCGCCGGGGTCACGGATGAGGAGCTCACGCGCCAGTACGCTCTGGCCCTCTGCGAGGCCGGGCGCGCTCCGGAAGCCGTGGGCGTCCTCGCCGCGTACGCGCAGAGCGACGATGCCGAGACCGTCAACGCTCGCGGCATCGCCTTCTCCGATTCCGGACGGGAGGCGGACGCGAAAAAGACCTTCGAGCGGGCGCTCGAGCTCGATCCGAAGAACGTCGATGCGTACTCGAACCTGGGAATCGTTGCGCTTCGTGAGGAGGATCCCGGCCGCGCCCGCGACCTCTTCCGAAAGGCTCTGGCGATCGACGACCGCGCCGCGCGCGCCTGGAACGGTCTCGGAGTCGCCCTGCTGCGTCTGGGAGACGAGCGGGGCTCGATGGAGGCCTGGGCGAAGGCGCTCGCGCTCGATCCCAAGCTCTACGACGCTCTCTACAATCTGGGACTCGTGGCGGGCAAGAGCGGCCTCAACCAGAAGGCGCGGGAAGCACTCGAGCGCTTCGTCGCCGAGGCGCCCCCGGCTCAGTATGGGCCCGACATCCAGAAGGCCCGAGGGCTTCTGAGGGTCCTGAAGGAGGCGGGAGCTTGAGGCCGCGCCTCGCCGTCGCGGTGCTCCTCGCCGCGGTCGCCGCCTTCTCCGGCTGCCGCGGAAGGGCGCTTCCGCCCGTCATCCTGATCTCCGTCGACACGCTGCGGGCCGACCACGTGCCGGCCTACGGGTATCGCGGCGTCGAGACACCGAATCTCGACGCCCTGGCGCGAGATTCCGTCGTCTTCACGACCGCCTACAGCCAGGTTCCCTTGACGCTCCCGTCCCACACGGTCATGCTCACCGGGCAGCCCCCGTACGAGAATGGCGTTCGGGACAACATCGGGTTTCATCTGGCGCCCTCGGTGCCGACCCTGACGGGGTACCTCAAGGCCGCGGGCTACGCCACCGGAGCTGCGGTCTCCACACTCGCGCTCGCCGCCGACCGCGGACTCGACCGGGACTTCGACTTCTACGACGACCGCTTCGACGCGTCCTCGCCGGACGAGCGGCCGGGGCCGGCCACGGTCGCGGTGCTCGAGAAGTGGTCGGACTCCGCCGGGACGGCCCCGCGCTTTCTCTTCCTTCATCTTTACGAGCCGCACGCCCCCTACGCGCCACCCGAGCCCTTCCGCACGCGCTACGCCTCCCATCTCTACGACGGAGAGATTGCCGCGGCCGATGCCGCCATCGGCACCTTTCTCGCAGACTTGAAGAAGCGCGGTTCGTACGATCCGGCGCTCATCGTCTTTCTGTCGGACCACGGAGAGGGCCTGGGCGACCACGGCGAGGGCGGGCACGGCGTCTTCCTCTACCGGGAGGCGGTTCACGTTCCGCTCTTCGTGAAACTGCCGGGAGGCCGGCGCCGCGGCGAGCGGGTGGACCGGCCCGTGGGCCTCGTGGACTTGTTCCCGACGGTCGCGCGGTTCATCGGGCGACCTCTTCCGCCGGGTCTGGCCGGCCTCGACCTGCTCGGCTCGGGAGGCAAGGAGCCTTCGTCCCGCCGCATCTACTCGGAGTCGCTCTACCCGCGCCTGGCCCTCGGTTGGAGCGAGCTTTACGCGCTCTCAGACACCCGCTATCAGTACATCGAGGCGCCCCGCCCCGAGCTCTACGATCTGGCCGCGGACCCCGGCGAGAAGCACAATCTCGCGCCCGGGCTGCCGCCCCCGTTCCGAGCCATGCGCGCGGCGCTCGAGAAGATCCCTCGCGTCGACGCCTCGCCGCAGCCGGCGACTCCCGAGGAGCTCGAAAAGCTAGGGTCTCTCGGCTACATCAGCGTCAAGCGGGGAGAGGCGGGCAAGGCGCTTCCGGATCCCAAGGACCGAACCGACTCCCTCCGCAAGTACAAGCAGCTCTTCGAGCTCTTCTACGCGAAGGAGGACGCCGGAGTCGTCGCGCTGGCGGGGGAGATTCTGAAGGAAGAGGAGTCGATGTCCTCCGTCTGGAGGCTTCGCGCCATGAGCCGGCAGCGGATGGGAGATTTCGCGGGAGCAGCGCGCGACCTGGAGTTGGGGCTCTCCAAATGCCCGGACGCCGTGCCCGAGCAGCGTTCGGAGATGATCGAGAACCTGGCGTCGGCGTTGAGCCAGGCGGGAGATCGGGAGAAGGCGGAGCGGGTGCTGCGCGCGGCCCTCGCGGGGCCGTTCGGGACCAACGGGATGCGCGTCGTGCTGGCGCGTCTGCTCTCGGAGACCGGCCGAGCGCAGGAAGCGGCGCAGGTCTTGCCACCACCGTCGGCGACGGAGGACGCGGCCACCGCCGATGCCCGCGGAGTGGCCGCGGCCGAGTCCGGACGGTACGAGGAAGCGCGACGCTCGTTCGAGGCGGCGCTCGCGCGGGACCCGGAAAACCAGGCGGTGCTCCTGCACCTCGGCATGCTGTCGCTGCGGGAAAAGGACGCGCCGGCGGCACAGAAGTGGTTCACCCGGGCGCTCGCCCGAAACCCCGACGCCCCGGGGACCCTCGCGGCCATGGGCCTCGCTCAGGTGGCCCTGAACGACCCGGCCGGGGCCTACGAGTCGTGGTCGAAGGCCGTCCGGCTCGACCCGAGCCAGTACGATGCCCTGTTCAATCTCGCGATGCTTTCCGGCAGGCTCGGGAAGGCCGAGGACGCCCGCCGGTCCCTCGAGCGATTCGTGGCGACGGCACCTCCGGACCGCTACGCGGGACAAATCGCCCAGGCGCGCAAAATTTTGAAGTCCCTGCCCCCGACGAAGGGATGATCGCGGCGGCTCTTCGCACGCTGCGCTGTTAAGCAATTGCTTAAGGCGGGGTTTCCCGCGCCGCAACGTCCGTTTTGCGGTACATTTGCATCAGACGGCCTGCAATATGTTCCGGCTGATCGCGGTAGCGCTTTCACTCCTTCTTCTCGACGCCGCCCGCCTGCCCGCACAGGCGCCCGACCCCGTCAATGAGAGCGCCGAAGCCGTCCTCGTCGAGGTTCCCGTGCGCGTCGCCGATCGCCACGGCAATCCGATTCGAGGGCTCGAGGCGAAGGACTTCGAGGTCTACGACGACGGCAAGAAGCAGGAAATCCTCGCGCTCGACGCGATCGACCTCGCCCGCAAGGGCATGGAGCCGGGGGAGCCGGCTCCGCTCAATCCTGCGGCCCGGCGCCATTTCCTGATTCTCTTCGACCTTTCCTTCGCGCGGCCGCGCTCGATCCTGACCGCGCAGCGGGCGGCCCGCGAGTTCGTCGTCAACGGCGTCTCCGACTCGGACTTCGTCGCCGTGGCGACGTATACCGTCGAGCACGGGCTGAACCTTCTGGTGACGTTTTCTTCGGACCGCGTTCAGGTCAGCCATGCCATCGAGACGATGGGTCTGATCCAGACCGAGCAGCTTTCGAAGGATCCGCTCGCCTTCGCCTTCGACATCGCCAGGTCGCAGCCCATGTCGAAGGGCCTCGGAGGCCGCGAGGGCAACGCGGCCGCGATCTCGGAGACGATCCGAACGATGCTCTCGATCAGCCGGGCTCGCGCCGATACATACGCGCGCTCCCGTGTCCGGCGCCTGACCGAGTCGCTTCAGCAGCTGGCGAGTGTGCTCGACTCGGTATCGGGCCGTAAAGACATCATCTATCTTTCGGAAGGCTTCGAGAGCCGCCTCGTGACGGGCAGCCGGGAAACCGAGGAGGAGCGGGAGTGGCTCATCAGCGGTGAAGAGTGGAAGGTGGACGGGGAGAAGCGCTTCGGAAATCCGACTCTCAAGCAGGACCTGCGCCTGGTCGGCGAGCTCTTCCGGAGGTCGGACTGCGTGATGCACGCCATCGACATCGCGGGGCTGCGGCTCGATCCCGAGGTGTCGAGCGTGGACGCGATGCCGGCGGAAAACGCCCTTTACGAGCTGGCGGAGCCGACGGGCGGAGAAGTCCTTCGAAACTCGAACGACCTGAAGCCACATTTTCGCCGCCTCCTGGCGAACACGAGCCTCGTCTACGTCCTGGCCTTCCGGCCGGAACGCACGGGACAGGAGGCTCGGTACCACAAGCTCAAGGTCAAGGTGAAGGTTTCCGGCGCCCGAGTGCTCGCCCGCGCGGGCTACTACGAGCGGCCGGCCTTCCGGACGCTCTCGCCACTCGAGCGGAGCCTGCTCGCCGCCGATGTCATCGCCAACGACGCGCCCGTCACGCAAATCCGCGCCCGCCTGCGGGCCTCGCCGCTGCCCGACCCGAGAGGGCCGGCGCGCGTGCCGATCCTGATCGAGGCCGAGGGAGAAGAGCTGCTGGCTCGCAACCCCGGGCAGCAACTCCCCGTCGAGATCTACCTCTACGCCCACGACGAGCAGGGCCACCTGCGCGACTTCCTGACGCAGGTGGTGCGCGTGGATCTTTCCGTGCATCGCGAGCGGATCCTGAAGGGAGGCCTCCGGTATTACGGCGAGCTGTCACTGCCGCCCGGGACCTATCGTCTCCGCGCGCTGGTTCGCAATGGCCTGACCGGCCGCATGGGCCTCGCCACCGAGTCGGTGCGGGTTCCCGACTTCTCGGAAAGGCAGCCGTACCTGGCCCCGCCGCTCTTCCTCGAGGCTTCGGCTACCGGGCTCTTCGTTCGCGGCAAGGTCGGCGAGGCGGGCCGCTCTTCGGACAGCGCGGCGTGGGCCCTGCCCGGGCGCCTCGTTCCGGCCGCGCTGCCCGAGGTGCACGCCGGAAGCCCCGCCCCCGTCTCGGTGGTTGCCTACTACTTCCCGGAGGCGCAGGGAACGGATCTGAAGATCGGCGCCCAGGTTCTCTCGGAGGAGGGGCGGCCGCTCTCCGACGGCCTCATTCGCGTGGTCGGGAGGGAGCCCGCGGATCCTGACGGACGCCAGGAGCTCGTCGTCGCCTTCACACCGGAGCGGCTGTCTCCGGGGCGCTACTCCCTCCGCCTCTTCCTGCAGGACTCCTCGACCGGCCGGGGAGGGCACGCTTCGGCGCCTTTCCTGGTCCGCTAGAGCCCGCCCCGGTCCGTGGCGCCCGCGGTCTTGCTCCTGCTCGGGATCGCCATCGGCGCGACCGACCAGACGGCGTCCTCCTCCGAGCCGTCCCCGCGGCTCACCCGCGAGCTCGTCGAGCTGCGCCGCCGCTACGCCCGGATGCCGCAGGACGCCGCGGCCTCGCGCGAGATCGCCCGGGAGCTCGCCCGCATCGGCCGAGGGTATCTGGATCTGGGGGAGACGGGCCGGGCGATCGAGCTGCTCGAAGAAGCGTACGGCCACAACGAGGAGGACGGCCTCGTGCTCGCGGACCTGACGCTCGCGTACGTGCGCGAGGAAAATTTTCCCTTCGCGCGGTTCTACCTGGAGCTCGCCGAGCAGCGTGCCGCGCAGGCGCCTCCCGAGGCCTACGCGACGCTGGGCGACGTGTACTACGCCTTGAATCGGCTGGAGGACGCGGTGCTTTCTTGGGAGCAGTTCGAGAGGCTACAGGGGAACGACCCCGTGACGCTGCGTCGACTGGCGCACGCCCGGCAGGAGCTCTCGCTCACCCGCGGACAGCGTCTTCTCGAAGGCCCTGATTTCTCCATCTACTCGGACGAGGCGATTCCGCCGGAAATGGTCGAGGCCGTGGGCGACCACCTCGAAGCCTCCTATCGGGAGCTGTCGGAATTCTTCGACGCGCGGCTTCCGTCGAACCAGATCGTCGTGCTCTATGCGGGGCGGGCCTACTTTTCGCTCGTGTCGGTGCCGGACTGGGTGGGAGGGGTCTTCGACGGCAAGATCCGCGTCTCCGTCGATCCGGACAGCGGCATGACCCCGGTTCTCGAGGGGGTCCTGACGCACGAGCTCGCCCACGCGCTCGTGCGCTACGCCTCCAACGACCGGGCGCCGGGATGGCTCCACGAGGGGCTCGCACAATGGGCCGAGGGACGTCGCCTCTCGCCCCGCGACTTCCGGGAGATCTTCACGCATGGCCGCAAACCCCTCTCCCTCTCCGAGATGGAGGGAAATCTCGCTCGGAAGGCGGACCGGTCGTCCGCGCGCGCCAACTACGGCGAGGCGCTCGGCCTGGTCGAGTACCTGATCCAGCACCACGGCAAGGGAGCGGTGATCTGCCTCCTCGCCGACCTGGCGCGGGGCCAGTCGATGACGCGGGCGCTGCGGAGAGAAGTGGGCCTGTCGCCCGAGGATCTGGTCGGCCGCTGGAAGGCGTGGGCGGAAATCTAACGCCGTCGCTTGCTCGGGATCTGCGCCTGCGGCGCACCGCGGGCGGCTCGGCCGGACGCGGCCTCGACCGCCCGCCTGATCCCGCGCTGCGCTCCGGCTCCCGCGGCGCGCGTCTCCTCCTTCGCTTCCGTTCAGGAGACTTCGCGCGCCGCGAACGAAAGAAGGTACTCAGGCGCGTTGCGCGCGGGAGGCTTCGATCACGAGCTCGGAGGGAGTCGCCGCCTCCGGGGTTTCGGCGTCCGCGGCTTCGCTCCCGTGTTCGAGCCACCAGCGCCGCGCGTCCTCCTCGCTCCAGCGTCTCGGGAGGGGCACCGCGCGTAGACGCTGCAGCAGCTCCTGTGTGGTCTGGGGGCGGTTGGCGGGGTCCTTCTCCAGACACGCCAGGATTGCGCGGTCGAGCTCGGCCGGCAGGGGGGTGTCGACGCGCTGCGAAGGCGGAGCCGGCTTCTTCTGGATATGGTCCATCAGCACCTGCATCGGGGAGCCGCCCTCGAAGACGCGGTGCCCCGTCACGAGCCAGTAGGCCACGCATCCTAGGGCATAGATGTCGGTGCGCCAGTCCACGTCGACCGAGCCGAGGCCCATTTCCGGCGACATGTAGCCGGGCGTGCCCGCGATGACCCCCGAGACCGTCGCTGCGCCTCGCGCGTCCGCCACAGGATTCTTGACGAGGCCGAAGTCGAGAAGCTTCACGAAGTCCCAGTCGATTCCATAGCGGCAGACGTAGATGTTCGCGGGCTTGACGTCCCGATGGATCAATCCTCCCTCGTGGGCCTCCCCGAGAGAGTGGCAGGCCTGCTCCAGCAGGAAGACCGCGCGTTCGGGCGGCAGCGGTCCGAAGCGGTTGACGAGCGTCTCCAGATCGAATCCTTCGAGCAGCTCCATCACGTAGTAGAAGGTCCCGTCCTGCGTCGTGCCGTAGTCGTACACGTCGACTGTGTGGGGCGAGCGCAGGACCGCCGTGGCCTGCGCCTCGCGCTCGAAGCGGCGCAGGAGCTCCCGCGAATCCGAGCCCGGCTCGATCCGGATGAGCTTGACCGCCGCCGAGCGGGCCAGCAGGCGGTGGCTCGCCTTCCAGACCTCGCCCATTCCCCCGCGCCCGAGCAGGCGCTCGAGGCGGTAGCTGCCCATCTCGTGTCCCTTCGCCGCGGCCACGGCGAGCTCGTAGACGATCCGCGAGATGATCAGAGCCACGCCCGCCGCGACGGCCGTCGGCAGAAACATCAGAAGGGCGATCGTCGGCGAGGGGGCCGGCGTCCCCACGGCGATGTTGGCGGCCAGCGCGATCGGATCCATCAGGGCGGCCGCGACCGTGGCGGCGAGCGTCTTGCCTCGGGTGCTCGGCACGATCAGCGGGTAGGCGAGGATCCAGACCGCGACGGCCGACCAGCCCCGCGGCATCACGCCCGGCGCGAGCGAAGTCGAGTGAAACATGAGGCCGATGCAGAGCGCCTCGGCAACCTCGTAGAGCAGGCCCAGATCGAGCAGCTTTTCGGGGGAGAGCATTTCCCGGTAGGCGATCCAGGCGACCGAGAGCGAGAGGCCGACGCTCCCGAGAACGGCGAAGAGCCAGAGCACGGATACGGCCGACCGCGGATCGAAAGGGACGACCAGCCGGTCCACGACGGCGAAGAGCATCGAGGTACCGGCCGCGAGCAGCGCGATGACCGCGAGCCGCCGGCTTCCGGCGGCGAGCAGGTCCGGGCGCAGCGCGCCCGTCGTCGGGTGCGCGGTGTGCCGCGCGGATCCCGACGAAGCGGATCCCGACGGGGTTGGTGTCTTCTTGCGGATCCAGAGGGTCATGAAAGCTGCCCGATGAATTCTAGCCCGCGCCGCGCGCCTTCCCGGGAAAGGAGTAGACTCGGCCTGTCACACGGGGGAGCCCACTCCGCCGGCGAAGTTCGGGTCCCGGCGGAAGGCTGAGAGTCCTCCCTGGCCTGCCGGAAGGCGGGCGGCCGAGGAGACCCCACACGGACCTGATGCGGGTAATGCCGCCGTAGGGAGGTTGCGATGAGCCTTCGACGCGATTCCATTCCGTCCAACCAGGTCGCGCACCGCGAGCCCCTTCCGGGCTCGCGCAAGGTGTACGTGTCCGGCCCGCGCGGCATGCGCGTGCCCTCCCGGGAAATTACGCTCCAGCCCACGCGGGGGATGCGCGGGGAGACGGAGCTGAATCCGCCGCTGCGCGTCTACGACACCTCGGGCCCGTACACCGACCCCGAAGCGCGTATCGATCTGCGACTGGGCCTGCCGGAGCTGCGAAGGCCGTGGATCCTGGCGCGCGGAGAATACGAGGAGAGCGACCCAGTGCGATCGAATGCCCCGGACCTCGCGCTGACTCGCCGCCGCAAGGCGCTGCGCGGCCGCGGTCCGGTGACCCAGATGCACTATGCGCGGCGCGGCGTCGTGACGCCGGAGATGGAGTTCGTGGCGATCCGAGAGGGGTGCGAGCCGGACTTCGTGCGGAGCGAGATCGCCCGCGGCCGCGCGATCCTGCCGGCCAACGTCAACCATCCCGAGTCGGAGCCGATGGCGATCGGCCGCAACTTTCTCGTGAAGATCAACGCCAACATCGGCAACTCCGCGGTCGGCTCCTCGATCGAGGAGGAGGTCGAGAAGATGACCTGGGCGACCCGCTGGGGCGCCGACACCGTCATGGACCTCTCGACCGGCAAGAACATCCACGAGACGCGGGAGTGGATCCTGCGCAACGCACCGGTTCCCATCGGGACGGTTCCCATCTACCAGGCACTCGAGAAGGTCGACGGCAAGGCCGAGGAGCTCTCCTGGGAGATCTACCGCGACACGCTGATCGAGCAGGCCGAGCAGGGAGTCGATTACTTCACGATCCACGCGGGAGTACGGCTCGCCTACGTCCCCCTGACGGCTGGGCGCGTGACCGGAATCGTCTCGCGGGGCGGAGCGATCATGGCCAAGTGGTGCCTGGCCCACCACATGGAAAGTTTCCTTTACACTCGCTTCGAGGAGATCTGCGAGATCCTGCAGGCCTACGACGTCTCCTTCTCGCTCGGAGACGGCCTGCGCCCGGGCTCGACCGCCGACGCGAACGACGCCGCTCAGTTTGCGGAGCTCGAAACGCTCGGGGAGCTGACGCAACTCGCCTGGAAGCACGACTGCCAGGTCATGATCGAAGGGCCGGGCCACGTTCCGATGCACCTGATCCGCGAGAACATGGACAAGCAGATCGCGATCTGCCACGAGGCGCCCTTCTACACGCTCGGGCCTCTGGTAACCGACGTCGCGCCCGGATACGACCACATCACCTCGGCCATCGGAGCGGCGATGATCGGCTGGTTCGGCACCGCGATGCTCTGCTACGTCACGCCCAAGGAGCACCTCGGGCTGCCCGACAAGAAGGATGTCAAGGATGGCGTCATCGCCTACAAGATCGCGGCGCACGCGGCGGATCTCGCCAAGGGGCATCCGGGCGCCCGCGCCTGGGACGACGCGTTGTCCAAGGCGCGGTTCGAGTTCCGCTGGGAGGACCAGTTCCACCTGGCGCTCGACCCCGAGACCGCGCGCGAGTTCCACGACGAGACGCTTCCGGCCGAAGGCGCCAAGCTCGCCCACTTCTGCTCGATGTGCGGCCCCCACTTCTGTTCGATGAAGATCACGCAGGACGTGCGCGAGTACGCGGCGACCCTCGGGGTGGCGGAAGACGAGGCGCTCAAGAAGGGGATGGCGGAGAAGGCCGAGGAGTTCCGCCGCGGCGGCGCCGAGATCTATCGGAAAGCCTGACCGCCCCGTTTCCGCTGGCGCTCGTCCTCGAAAGAAGCCGTTCCGTCCCGGGGCCATCAAGAGTCGGGCTCTCGCGATAAATACGGTCCGTGATGCCGGCTGTTAGGCTCGCCGGCACCGGAGGAGAACATGGACGTCAAATCGCACGAACACGGAGAGTTTTCCTGGGCGGAGCTTGCGACCACAGACACGGCGGCGGCGAAAAAATTCTATGGGGTCCTCTTCGACTGGTCGATCGTTGACAGCCCGATGGGCCCCGGGCCCGGGGACGTCTACACGCTTTTGAAGCTCGGGGGGCGGGACGTGGGCGCGCTCTACCCGATGCGCCCCGAGCAGAGACAGCAGGGGATTCCGCCCAACTGGCTCCCTTACGTCACCGTGACTTCGGCCGACGAAGCGGCGAAAGAGGCGAAAGAGCTCGGAGGCACCGTGCTGGCTGAGCCGTTTGACGTGATGACCTTTGGCCGGATGAGTGTGATCCAGGACCCGGGCGGCGCGACCTTCGCCGTCTGGCAGGCGAAGGACAACATCGGCTCGCAGGTCACCGGCGAGCCAGGCGCCTTCTGCTGGATGGAGCTTCTGACCCGCGACACGGCGAAGGCCGGCAAGTTCTACGCGGGACTTCTCGGCTGGAAGCCGAAGGCCTCGCAGGCCGACCCGAGCTACACCGAGCTCTACCGCGGCGACAAGCCCGCCGGCGGCATGATGGCCATCCGCCCCGAGATGGGGGACGTCCCGCCGCACTGGGGCGTCTACTGGCTCGTTACGGACGTCGACGCCTCGGCCGCGAGGGCCAAGTCTCTGGGCGCGACCCTCTGCGTGGGCCCACAGGACATCCCGAAAGTCGGCCGCTTCGCGCTCTTGACGGACCCGCAGGGCGCGGCGTTCTCGATCTTCAAGCCGGCGTAGGGGCGAGGCGGACCGACCGACCTACAGCTTGACGAAAATCCGCCTGTTGTAAAGCCAGCCGGCGAGCGCCGCAAAGACCGATAGAAACGCCAGGGCGAAAAGAAGCGAGCCGAGCCGCGGATCGGCGAAGTGGTCGAAGACCGCCCGATAGCTTGCCGAGTAGAGCGAGCGTGGCTTGCCGCCGTCCCCGGGCAGCTTGATCCAGAGAAGAATCAGGGTCGCGAGAACCGACAGGGCGAAGATTGCCAGCGCGTTCATTCCCAGCCACCGGAACGGCGCCGTCCAGGTCTTCCAGCCGCGCACGTCGATGATCCAGAGGCAGAGGGCGAGAAAGACGGCGGCGAGGCCGGCCATGAACGTCGCGTAAGAGGAAGTCCAGAGGTTCTTGTTGATGGGGAAGACCGTTCCCCAGAGGGCGCCCAGGGTCAGGCCAAGGGCGCCCGCCCCCATCAGGGCCACGAGTTTCGACGTCATCGACCTGACGGCGCGCAGCAGCTCGCCCGCCATCGCTCCGAAAAGCGTGGTCGCGATCGCCGGGAGGGTCGAGAGCGGGCCCTCGGGGTCCCAGCCGGGCCTCCAGGTGTGGTCGCCGAGCACGAGGCGGTCGACGTACGCGGCGAGGTTGCCTTCCATGTCGAGCCGCCCCGCGCCGAAGCCGGGCACCGGCACCCAGGACATCAGCGCCCAGTAGGTGAGCAGCAGGACCGCCGCCGAGGGCAGCAGGCCTCGAGGCCCGAGGATCAGGTACAGGATTCCCGCCGCGAGGTAGCAGACCGCGATGCGCTGGAGGACGCCCGGGATCCGCAGGTGCGCTTTGTGGAACAGAAAGTACGACAGCGTATTCAGGGCGAGACCGATCGTGAAGATCGCAGCGGCCCGCTCGACCGTGTGCCGCAGCAAGTCCCCACGGCGCGCGCCGCGCCCAACGCGCGCAGTGAAGGAGAAAGCCATCGAGACGCCGACGATGAAGAGAAAGAACGGAAAAATCGTGTCGGTGTAGGTCCAGCCGTGCCATTCGGCGTGCAGGAGCGGCGGGTAGACGTGCTCCCAGGTGCCGGGCGTGTTGACGACGAGCATGCCCGCGATGGTCAGGCCGCGGAAGACGTCGAGGGCGTCGAGGCGCTTGGAGGAAGGGTCTGAGGCCGTCCCGGTCAACGGAAGGACCCGGCCAGGCCGTCGGGCTCCTTGCCGGCTGTGAGCCGCCCCGCAACCTCCAGGGCCACGAGGTCGAGCACCGTCACGACGTCGGCGTTGGTCGAGGCGACCCAGGCACGCTTGCCGTCGGGGGCGATGAGGAGGCCGACCGGCACCGGGCTCTTGCCGAATTGCGTCGAGAAGATCCGCTTGTCGGATCCCGGAACCATCTCTCCGCCGATCGCGATCCTGCCGGTCTCCTTGCGCGAAGCCACGTCGAAGACCGCGACGTCGCCCGTCTTCGCACAGGAGACGAGGGCCCGCTTGCCGTCGGGCGTGATCTTCACGCGGATCGGAAACGCCGCCGCCGGGATCGTCGCGACGACCTCGAGGCTCTCGACGTCGATGATCGAGACGGTGTCGGCCTCGCGGTTGGTGACCCAGACCTGCCGGCCGTCGGGCGTCATGGCGATTCCTTCGGCGCCCTTGCCGGTCGCGATCTGGCGGATCGCCTTGCGCCCCTCGATGGCCGTGACGCTTCCGGAGCCGATGTTGGCGACGAAGGCTCTCCGGCCGTCGGGAGTGGCGACCACCATGTGCGAGACGTCCTGAAACGTGGGGATTCGGGTCTCGACGCGCCGGGCCTTCGGATCGACGATCAGAAGCTCCTGCAGCCCTTCAGCCGTGACGAGGAGGTGTCCGTCGGCGAGCGGAAACAGGCCATGAGGCCGGGCGCCGGCGGGAAGCTCGATCACGCCGAGCTTCTCGCCCTTTTCGACGTCGATGAGCGTGAGCGTCTGACCGGGTTTCTCACGGTCGCCGTAGTCGGAGACCGCGCACGTGCGGCCGTCGGCGAGCATGGCGGCCTCGTGGGGAGCGTGTCCGACGGGCACCGTCGCGACGGACTTTCCGTTGGACACCTCGATGATCGACGCCGTGTCGTCCGACTTGTTCAGGATGACGAGACGCTCGGCGGCGGGAGAGGATGCCGCGGCGGCGAGACCAGCCAGAATCAGAAGGCTTGCGAAGACCGGGCGGCTCATGCGCACCTCCAGAATCGAACGTCGAAACTCTACAGCAGGGCTGTCCCCTACAATTGCGGCGTATGCCGAGATCCTTCCTCGCCGTATCGCTCATGCTGGCCGCCGCAGGGGCTACGGCAGAGAATCCGACCCGGCAGGCGGGGCCCTACGCCGTAACGCTTCTCGCCCCGCCCGACGGTCTCTATGCGGGAGAGGAGATGCAGCTCGAGTTTCGCGTGGTCGACACGCGCGGCGCCGCAGGCCAGGAAGGGCCGGCGCCGGTTCTCTTCGCGCGATTCTGGTGCGAGGTCGACATGCCGAGCATGCCGAGCATGGCGCGGTTCGAAGAGCTCGCGCACCGGGAGGGCGTGCCGGGAGTCTACGGCGTGCATCCCTCGTTTCCTCACGGCGGCGACTTCCGTTTCTGCATCACGCTGCTCCCGCCGGAGGAGCAGCTGGCCATGAATCCGCGCCCGGACGGCCCGTTCACCGTCGAGTTTCCGCTGGAGGTGGCCGACGCTTCCGCGAGCCCGCGGCCCCCGTCGATGCGCGTACGCCCCTACCGGCTGGAGGTCGTGGCCGAGCCGCGGTCGCCGGTGGCCGGGGAGCCGGCGGTGCTCGACCTGACCGTTCGTCTGGAGAACAGCCCGGATCTGCGAGAGGTCGTGGATTTCGACCTCGTGCACGAGCGGCTGATGCACCTCTTTCTCGTGCGGCGGGACCTGACGTACTTCGCGCACGAGCACCCGACCGTGATCTCCCCGGGGATCTTCCGGCTGCGGTACACGTTCCCGGCGCCCGGCGAGTACCACGTGTTTGCCGACGTGGCCCCGAAGGACGCGGGCTCGCAGGTCTTGATGGCGAAGCTCTCCGTCCTTCCCGGCGCTGCGGCCCCGCCTCCTCCCGCCTCGCCGATGCCGAGCGGCCCCGTTCTCTCGGCCCGGGCCGACGGGGTGTTCGTCACGCTCGAGCTGCCCGAGGCAGGCCTTACTGCGGGCAAGTCGACCACAGTGACGGCGAGGCTCACCGACGCGAAGGGACAGCCCGTCGAGGACCTGGAACCCTGGCTTGGAGCCCTGGCCCACCTGTTGCTGATCCAGCAGGACGGCGAGACCTTCGCGCACGCCCACCCCGACGAGCGCGAGCCCTCGCTCGGAAAGGACGGCCGGATCCCCTTCCTCGTCAGGCTCCCGAAGCCCGGCCTCTACCGCGGCTGGCTGCAGTTCCAGCGCGGCAGCCGCGTCATCACCGCCGCGATCGTCCTCGAGGCGACGCCCTAGCTGTCGTTTCTCAACACATTGTTCACAGCCAGGGCGGGCCATGCGGACCCCCTCTCCCCCCAACCGGTGGGAGAGGGGAATTCTGAGCCTGGGGACTCTTCAGAGGGGGCGGTAGGGTGAACAACGTCTTGAGAATTCACACCTAGCGCGGTGCTTCCCTAGCCGTAGATCTGGATCTCGAGATCGCGGACCGAGAGGCCCTCGGCCTCCTTTTCGAGCACGGCGTAGTCGTCCTCGATGCGCACACCGAACTTTCCCGGCATGTAGATGCCGGGCTCGACCGTGACGACGTTGCCCACGACTAGGGGCATCCGGTTGCCGTGCACGAGATAGGGCGATTCGTGCCCGTCCATGCCGAGGCCGTGTCCCAGCCGATGCGTGAAGAACTCGCCGTAGCCCGCGTCTTCGATGACCTTGCGAGCCGCCCCGTCGACGTCCTCCGGAATGGCACCGGCCTTCAGCGCCGTGATACCGGCCGTCTGGGCGCGCTCGACCGTTTGATAGACCTTGCGAATCTCGTCGGTCGGGTTGCCGAAACAGGCGGTGCGCGTGACGTCGGAGTTGTAGCCGTGGACCTTGCAGCCCGCGTCGATCAGCACGACGTCGCCCCGGGCGAGGGTCCGCTCGACGGGCGCGCCATGCGGAAACGCGGAGGAGGGACCGAACTGGACCAGTCCTCCTCCGCGGACGCCGAGCTTCTTGAACTCCTCGTCGAGGATGTTGGAGACCTGTTGTTCCATCATGCCCTTCCGCATCCGTTTGTGGGTCGCGGTGATGGCCCGCGTGGTGCGGCCGCCGGCGGCGCGAATCAGGGCCTGCTCCTCGGGAGACTTGACCCGGCGCAGGGCGTCGAAAAGGGGTGTCGCGTCCTCGACCTTTCCGGAGTACAGGCGGCCGAGCCGGACCACGGTCTCGTATCGAGTCGTTCCTTCGACGCCGAGCACGCCCTTGCCTTCGAGAAGCCGCGCGGTCAGGGCGATCGGATCTTCGTCCTCCTTCCAGGCTTTGACGTCGTCGATCACGGCGCTGCGCCGGTGGTTGGCCTCCTCGAAGTTCGGGGTCACGAGAACCGCGGGCCCGTCGGCGAACAGCAGGAGCGCCGTCAGCCGCTCGCTCTGGCCGATCGCGAGGTTCGCCGAATAGGCGAGATTCGTGCAGGGCGTGACGAAGACGGCGTCCATCCCGCGCTCCCGGGCCGCCGCGCGCAGCTTCTCCTGGCGCTCCCGGAAGGTTGAGCCGGGCAGCGGAGGGGGCAGGGGCGGCAGAGCTTCGGCCGCCTCGGCCCGATCCGGAAGTGCGGCCGCCGCGGCCGCGGCGCCTGCCGAGACGATCAGGGACCTCCGGGTGACGCGCATTCTTCCTCCTCGCGGTCGAATTTCGGGCGGTAGGATACCGGTTGCGGAAGGGAGGCGCCATGCCGTACGACCCGATGATGGTTGCCCCGATGCGCGACGAGCTCACACGGCTCGGATTCCGGGAGCTGCGCCGTCCGGAGGACGTCGACCACGAGATGAAGGAGCCCGGGAAGATGCTCCTCGTCGTCAACTCCGTCTGCGGATGCGCGGCCGGCGTGGCGCGGCCGGGAGTCGCGCGCTCCCTGCAACACCCGTCGGCTCCGCGGCGACTCGCGACCGTATTCGCGGGGCAGGACGTCGAGGCGACGGCGCGCGCCCGCAGCTACTTCGGCGGCATGCCGCCCTCCTCGCCTCAGGTCGCGATCCTCGAGGGCGGCAGGCTCCTCTTCCTGCTGCAGCGCCACGAGATCGAGGGCCGCACCCCGGACCAGATCGCCGCGGCGCTCGGCGCCGCGTACGACTCGGCCAAGTGACCCGCGCGTCGTCGGCGCGGCCCACCCCGAGTCCGGTGCGGCGCGAGCGGCGCGGGTCGCGGGAACCCCGTTGCCTCTTCCCTCGCCGGGGAGGAAGAGGGGAGGGAACGCAATCTCGGTTCTCTCGTGCCGAGAGAGGGAGATTCTTATCCTCCGGGAAGGCGCCCCTAGGCGTGAATTCTCAAGACGTTGTTCACCCTACCGCCCCTCTGAAGAGTCCCCAGGCTCAGAATTCCCCTCTCCTCCCGGTTGGGGGGAGAGGGGCAGAGTGAGGGGGGCAGCCCGCCCCGATCATCCCGGACGGCGGCAGCCGCGGCAGGAGCGCCCCTCACCCCAACCCTCTCCCGCCGGGAGAGGGGGTCGCATGACCCGCCCTGGCCGTGAACAACGTGTTGAGAAACGCCGCCTAGCGCCCGCGCTTCAAGTCTTGCGCAATCTCGCGGGCCGCGTTGGCGCCCGGAGCGCCCGTGACGCGTCCTCCAGGGTGCGTTCCCGCGCCGCAGAGGTAGAGGCCGGCGATCGGCGTGCGGTACTGCGCCCAGCCGAGCAGAGGACGCATCGTGAAGATCTGGTCGAGAGCCTGCTCCCCGTGGAAGATGTGCCCCCCGGTCAGCCCGTAGACCTCCTCGAGGTCTCGCGGCGTCACGACCTGGCGGGCCAGAATCTGCGCCGCGAGACCCGGCGCGTACTCTGAGAGCGTCTTGACGACTGCGTCGCCGAACGCTTCGCGCCGGCTCGCCCAGTCGCCTTCACGCAGCTTCGGAGGCGCGTACTGCACGGTGACCGACATCACGTGGGCCCCGGCGGGAGCAAGGGAGGGATCGAGCACGGTCGGGATCGTGATGTCGCACCACGGGTGGGGGGAGAAGTCGCCGTACTTGGCTGCGTCGAAGGCGCGCTCGAGATAGTCGATCTCCGGGCCGATGTGGATCCGCCCCGCGAGGAGCTTCGATCCCTCGCCGTCGAGACCCGAAAACGCGGGAAGGCCGGAAAGGGCGAGGTTCACCTTTCCGACCACACCGACGCTCCGGTAGTTGCGGATGCGGTTCAAGAAGTCGGGATCGAGCTCGGTCGGCTCGACTAGTGAAAGAAACGTCCGTTTCGGATCGGCGTTGGAGACGACCGCGCGCGCGAAGATCTCTTCGCCGGTCGAGAGCACCACGCCGCGGGCCTGCCCGTCACGCACGTCCACTCTCGAAACCTCGACGCCCGTCCGGATTTCGGCGCCGAGGGCCCGCGCCGCCGACGCGAGCGCCGCGGTCAGCGTGCCCATGCCGCCGCGCACGAAAGCCGCCGGCCCCGCGGAGTGCGGATCGATGGCCGCCTGGAGAAGGAGATTCGCGCCCGTCCCGGCCGACCACGGCCCGCCGAACATGCCGTACGTGCCGCGCGCGGCGATCGCGGCCCGCAGCAGGTCCGTCTCGAACCATTCGGAGACCAGGTCCGCCACCGCCATCGGGCCCCAGCGCAGGAGCCGGTAGGCGTCCCGACGCGGAAGCTTGCGGAAGTCCTTTCCGATCTTGAGCAGCCGGAAGACCTCGCCCGCCTCCGGCGTGTCGATCGAAGGCGGCGTCATCGACAGAAGCGGCGCGGCGAGGCGTCCGATCCGCCCGAGGCTCTCGTGGAAGGCGCTGTAGCGCGCCGCGTCCCTGTCGGAATGGCGGGTCAGCGCCGAGGCGGTCCGCGCCGGATCGTCGTAGAGGGGGAGGTGCTTGCCGGCGGGGGAGAGGGCGAGCAGCCGAACTTCCGGGGATAGCGCCTGCAGTCCGTGTTGCGCGAGACCTAGGTCCGAAACGATCCGCGGCAGCATCGGCCCGCCGGAATGCGCCAGTGTCGAGCAGCGGAAGCCCGGCTGGATCTCCTCGGTGACCACGGCGCCGCCGACGACCGCGCGCCGTTCGAGAACGAGAGGCCGCAGGCCGGCCCTGGCGAGATAGCCGGCCGCGACGAGGCCGTTGTGGCCGCCGCCGATGATGACGGCGTCTCGGGGGCCGGAGGCGCTCACGCGCGCACCTTCCCGCGCCGCCAGTCGGCGAGCAGCTTCATCGCCGCGTTGCGCCCCGGCGCGCCCATGATGCCTCCGCCCGGATGCGTCGCCGAACCGCACATGTAGAGATTGCGGACCGGGGTCGCGTACTGGGCCCATCCGGGAGCCGGACGGAGGAAGAAGAGCTGTTCGAGCGTGAGCTCGCCCTGGAAGATGTTGCCCTCCGAAAGGCCGAACTCGCGCTCGAGGTCGAGCGGCGTGACGACCTGGCGGTGCCGGATCAGGCTCTTCAGATTCGGAGCGTGCTCCGAGATCGTGTCGATCACGGTGTCTCCGAACGCCTCGCGCTGCTCGTCCCAGCTCCCCTTCAAGGCGTAGGGGGCGTACTGCACGAAGCAGGACATGACGTGCTTGCCGGGGGGGGCCAGCGAGGGGTCGGTCAGGGTCGGGATCACGATGTCGATGTAGGGCCGGCGCGAGAAGTGGCCGTACTTGGCCTCGTCGTAGGCGCGCTCCATGTAGTCGACCGACGGTGAGATCGAGATCGCGCCGCGCAGGTGCGTGCCGGGCCCGGGCAGGCTCTTGAAATCGGGCAGACCGTCGAGGGCGAGGTTCACCTTGCCCGAGGAGCCGCGGTATTTGTAGCGCTCGATGTCCTCGACGAAGTCGGCCGGGAGGCCTTTCGGGTCCATCATCTTCATGAAGGTGAGTCTCGGGTCGACGCTCGAGCACACGACCCGAGCGCCGATCTCCTCGCCGCTCGCGAGCACCACACCCGTGGCCCTGCCGTTCTTGACGCGGATCTGCGCGATCGGCGCCTTCGTGCGGATCTCGACACCGGCTTCCCGCGCCGCATCGGCGATGGCGTTGGAGATGGCGCCCGTGCCGCCGCGCGCGAAGCCCCAGGAGCGGAAGGCGCCGTCGATCTCGCCCATGTAGTGGTGAAGCAGGACGTAGGCCGTCCCGGGTGACCGGACACCGAGGAAGGTTCCGATGATGCCGGAGGCCGACATCGTCGCCTTGAGCACATCGGTCTCGAACCACTGGTCCAGAAAATCGACCGCGCTCATGCTCATCAGCTGAACCTGGTTGTACTTGTCTCCCGGGGACAGCGCCTGGAACCGCCTCCCGAGGCGGAGAAGGTCGACGAAGCCCTTCCAGTCGCGCGAGGTCGGGTCGACCGGCGTCATGGAGAGAATGGGCTTGACGAATCGCCCCATCTCGACCATCGCCTTCCCGTACTCGTCGTAAGCCTCCGCGTCGAGCCGGGAGTGGCGGGCAATCTCGCGGCGGGTCTTGTAATGGTCGTTGACGCGCCAGAGGTAGTCGCCGTCGGGCATGGGCGTGAACGTGCCGTCGAGCGGCAGGATCTCGAGGCCGTGGCGCGGCAGGTCGAGCTCCTGGATGATTTCGGGGCGCAGGAGCGACACGACGTAGGAGCAGACCGAGAACTTGAAGCCGGGGAAGACCTCCTCGGTGACTGCCGCGCCTCCCAGGACGTGCCGCCGCTCGAGGACGAGAACCCTCTTGCCGGCGCGGGCCAGATAGGCCGCGGCCACGAGACCGTTGTGCCCGCCGCCGATGACGATGGCGTCCCAGGCCGAGTCGCTCTTTCCTGTCATTGCTCGGGCGACGGAGCATACTTATAATCGGCGCCCGCGACAACGGAAAAGAGGTCGATTCGGTGCCGATCGGAACCGCCGTTCACGAAAAGACGCTCGCGCTTTGCGAGAGCCTGAACTACCGCGACTGGTCGGGGTACTACGCCGTCTCCGCCTATGAGGCTCACCACGAGCACGAGTACAACGCCATCCGCAACGCGGCCGCGCTGATCGACGTGTCGCCTCTCTACAAGTACCGCGTCTCCGGTCCCGACGCGACGCGCCTGGTGGACCGGATCGTGACGCGCGACATGCGCAAGATTTCCGTCGGCCAGGTGATCTACACGCCCTGGTGCGACGAGGAGGGCAAGACGATCGATGACGGGACCGTCTCCCGCCTCGAAGAGAACGCCTACCGCTGGACGGCCGCGGATCCTTCGCTGCGGTGGTTCCAGCAGAACGCCCTTGGTCTCGACGTGGCGATCGAGGACATTTCGGAGCAGGTGGCGTCGCTCGCCCTACAGGGGCCGACGTCCGGGCGCCTCCTCAAGCACGTGGCCGAGGCGCCCATCGAGAACCTGAAGTATTTCCGGGTCGCGCGCGGAAAGATCGGCGGCGTTCCCGTCGACATCTCGCGCACCGGCTATACCGGGGACCTCGGATACGAGATCTGGATCCCCTGGAAGGAAGCGGCGAAGGTCTTCGACGCGCTCATGGAGGGAGGGCGCGGCTTCGACATCCACCCCGCGGGCATGCTCGCGCTCGACGTGGCGCGAATCGAGGCGGGACTCCTTCTCATCGACGTCGATTTCCAGGGCAGCAAGAAGGCCATGATCGCCTCGCAGAAATACTCTCCCTTCGAGATGGGCCTCCACCGGCTCGTCGACCTCGACAAAGGACGCTTCGTCGGACAGCGTGCCCTGCGCGAGGAGAAGCGCGTCGGCCACGCGCGGGAGATCGTCGGCCTCGAGGCCGACTGGACGCGGGTCGAGGAACTCTTCGATGCGGTGGGACTCCCGCCGCAGGTTCCCGCCGCGGCCTCACGCGTGGCGGTCCCGGTCTACGGCCGGCTCGGCCAGGTCGGAAAGGCCACCTCCACGACCTGGTCGCCCACGCTCAAGAAGCTGATCGCCCTGGCGACCGTCTCGAGCGAATACGCCGTCCCGGGGACCCGCCTCGAGATGGAGTTGACCGTCGAGGCCGTGCGCCACAAGGTGCCGGCCACTGTCGTGAAGACGCCCTTCTTCCATCCGAAGCGAAAGACCGCAACGCCCGTCTAGCCCCCGAGCCCTCCGGAGGTCTCATGGAAGCCCCGCTTGCCGAAGTCCTGGGCCGTTACGACGCGCAGGCGTCTCTCGAAAACGCCTGGACGATTCCGGCGCCCTGGTACGTGGACCCGCGCGTGACGGACCTCGAGCGCAAGACCGTCTTTTCTCGGACCTGGCAGATGGTGGCGCGCGCTGACCAGGTCGCTCGGCCCGGCCAGTTCGTGTCGGCCGAGCTCGCGGGCGAGCCGATCGTCCTCGTGCGTGGCGAAGACGGCGTGCTGCGCGGGTTCTTCAACGTCTGCCGCCACCATGCGGCCGTCGTCGAGCCCCGGGCCGAGGGCACGACGCACCTGCTGCGGTGCCCCTACCACGGCTGGACCTACTCTCTCGAAGGGCAGCTGAAGGGAACTCCGGAGTTCGGCGGCGTCTGCAATTTCGACAAGGCCCGGAACGGCCTCATGCCGGTCGCCGCCGCGGAATGGGAGAAGTTCGTCTTCGTCAAGCTCGAGCCGGCAGGCCCGTCGCTTTCGGACTCGCTCGGAGACCTCGTCGCGCAGTTTCGGCCGCTCCATCTCGAGAAGTTCCATTTCTTCGAGCGGCGGCAGTGGACCTTCGAGTGCAACTGGAAAGTGTTCGTCGACAACTATCTGGACGGCGGCTATCACGTCCCGCACATGCACAAGGGCCTTTCCTCAGTGCTCGACTACAACCAGTACCGCATCGACAACGGGCCCAACTGGTGCCTGCAGCACAGCCCGATGACCCAGGAGGGAGCGGCCCCGGACGTCGGGGCCGTTCGCCAGGGAGAGAAGGCCCTGTACTACTGGATCTATCCGAACTTCATGATCAACTGGTACGAGGGCGTGATGGACACGAACCTCGTCCTGCCGCTCTCCACCGGCCGGTCGCTCGTCATCTTCGACTTCTATTTCACCGACGTTTCGAGCCCCGAGGCGGTCGCCCGCAACCGCGCCTCGATCGAGGTGGGCAACCGCGTCCAGGACGAGGACCTGGCCATCTGCGACTCGGTCCAGCGGGGTCTGACCTCGCGCGCCTACGTCGCGGGGCGTCTCTCGGTGCGGCGGGAGGCGGGGGAGCACCTCTTCCACCGCCTGCTCGCGGCGGACCTCCGTCGCTCCGGCTAGGTCGGGGCCTGCGCCTGCCCGCCAGGGCGCAGGTCCCGAGCAAGCGCGAGCGACGGCTTAATCGCTGCGGCGGCGCTTGCCCCGGCGGCGGTCGGAGGATCCGGAGCCCACCGAGAACCGGCGCTCCGAGCGGCGGTGCTGACGGCGTCGTTCCGCGGCGCGCCGCTCCCGCGCGGCGCGCTCCTCCGCAGAGCCGCCTCCCTTGCGGTGTGCCATGGGCGTCTAGTAGACCCCCCCCGTCAGGTGGACCACCGCGGTCCAGAGCCCTCGGCTGAAACGGAAGGAGAGGATCGGGAAGACCACGGCCGCCGTGCACCAGACCAGCAGACTCGTTCGGATGGGCCACTCGGGTGAGAAGGCGACGCCGGCCATCAGGATGACCGCCGTGAAAAGCGTATTGATGTCGAGCGAGCCCACCCACTGCCCATGCTCGCGCGCGAAACCCACGCCGCAGCAATCGCATTTGTCGTTCATGCGAAAGTAGGTCCGGAAGAGTCTGCCGTTTCCGCAGACCGGGCACCGCAACCGCAGGCCCCGCCAGATGACCGTCCTCCAGTAGCCTTCCGGGAACGTCGTGGCATGGCGCGCCGTCGGGCGCCACGGAAGGACGGGCTGAGGGTTCGGGCTGCCTGAGGTCGCCACGGGATGATGCTAGCACTCGGGACTCGCCGCGGCGCCAGAGGCCCGGCCTCTCAGAGAGGAAGGGCCTGTCCCTCCCGCGCGACGGCGAATCCCTTCCCATCGAGTGCCTGGACGGCGGTCTCGTCCCAGAACAGACGATTGGTGTGGTTCAGGTGCACGAAGAGGACGCGTGCGGCCGGGGTTCCGGCGGCAGAAAGGCGGGCCACGGTGTCGGGCACGAGCGGGTGCGGAATGTCCTCGATCGATCGGCCCGGGATCTCGTCGGCGGAGAAGAACGTCCCGTCGAGAAGGAGCGTCATCGCGGGGTCGGAGGCGAAGTCCTCGAGGCGCCGCTCCCACTTCTCCCACCGGTCGATGTCGGGCAGCCACAGGAGGCGGGCCCGGGGCCCTGCGACGAGGTAGGCGACCGTGTCGGAATCCTCGTCCCGGTGCGGGACTTTGAGGGCCGTCACCGTCAACCGCGGAGTCAGCGCGAAGGGTCTGCCCGGCTCGATTTGCCGGATCTCGATGTTCTCCCGTTCGACGAGGCGACTCCAGGGACGGTTCTCGCGAAGGAAGCGGGCCATGGACGCCGTGCAGTAGACGGGTAGCTTTCGCGTATTGGCGACCTCCCGTCCGAGCTCCGCCAGCCCCAGATAGTGGCCGATGTGGGCGTGCGTCAACAGAATCGCGTCGGGCATCCCGCCGAGTTCCTCCACCTGCGCCGCGAAGTCGGGCGTCGCATCGATCAAGAACCGCTTTCCCGCCGCCGGATCGACGAGGCCGAGCGAGGCGACGCGTCGTCGCTTCGAAGGGTCTCGCCGCGCCTCCACGCAGAGCGTCTGTCGGCACCCGAGGTGCGGCACACCCCCGTCCTGCGCAATGCCCAGGACGATTGCAGAGACGCGATCCGGCCCGTGGGGCACGGCCTGAAGCGCCAGGAAAAGAAGAACGGCGACAAAGCCCACGCCGGATGATGGCCCCGTGGCAATCGGCTTAAGGTCCGGAGAGCAAGAGCGCGAATGCGTTGACCAGGAACTTCGCCATGGCGTCGCGGGTCACGTCGGCGGAGCCGCAGTATTCCGTGGTCGAGCATCCGCTGATGATGCCTCTGGCCCACAGGTAGTGAATGTGCTTGCAGAAAGGATCGCTGCTGGGCACGTCCGAGAAGTGCAGCGCCGGACTGGCCGCGTCGCAGGAGTATGAGAGCCCGGTGGTCGGGTCCGCGTAGGCGATCGGCACCGCCGGTCCGCCCCCTGGCGCCACGAGGGCCCGCGCCATGAATCCCGCCATGTCGCTGCGGTTCACGTTGGAGGCCCCGCAGAACGCAGTTGCCGAGCAGCCCTGCGTCACGCCGAGCGCCGCGAGAAAGTGAGCCTGCTTGCAGTGAATGTCGGTCGGAGCGACGTCGGTGTATACGGAACTGCCACCGGCCGTGCAGTTGTACGGCTTGCCGTTTGCCGTGCCGAAGGTCGGAATGCTGGCCCCCCCTCCTGCAAGCGCCTTCGCGATGAAGATCGACATCTGATCGCGCTTGACGGCCTGGCTCGGGCAGTAGGTCGTGAGGGTGCAGCCCGCGGTGACGCCGCTGTGGAAGAGCGCCTCGATCTTGGCGTAGAAGGGGTTGCCCGTCGGGCCGTGGAGCACGTCGCTGAAGCTCGCGCCCACGTGGAGCGTCCAGAGCATCGGCGTGTCGCCCGTCGACGGGGACTCGATGAACTGGGCGTCCCAGTGAGTCGCGGGGCGCACGGCGGGCAGGGCGATGGACATCCCATAACAGTCGGGCGTCGTCGAGCAGCTGTGCGTCGCCCCGGCGACGAGCGTTCCGTAGTCTGCCGAGGAATCCGGGATGGAGTAGGTGGGCCCAGGCGGTCCTCCGAACGCGGAGGCGTTGGCCGTCAGGTCCGCCGATCCCGTGGAGACATTGTTCCAGACCGGAGCGACGGAAACGGTCTCTCCTGGATCGAAGACCCCGTTTCCGTCGGACGTCGCGCTCGCCGCGAGATCCAAGGCAAGCCCAACGGGAAGTACCGTCGGGCCCGAGACCACCTGGCAAGCCGAAAACTCCGAGGTGTTCCCGACCGGATCGGTCGCGGTCGCCGTGAGGAACTGACCCGGGACCACTTCGACCGGAAGCACGGCGCTGATGCTGGCGCCGCCGGCGGCATCCGTCGTGACGACCCGAGCGCCGAGGTACACCTCTCCTTCCCCGAAGCCCGAGACGTCGCACACCGCGTTCGAATACAAGTGGATCGTGAAGGCGGTGCTCGCGGTGCTCGCGAGCGCTCCCTGGACTGCCGTGCGGCCGGCGCCCGAGGCCGCGAAGGCCAGCACCGGATAGTTCTGCAGGCCGTTCGCGCCGGCGTCTCCATCCCCCGGATCGTTCGCGGTCACGGCATCGGTGCCGAGATTGATCCCGAGAGCCGTATTGGTGGAAGGCACCGCCGTGTTAGACCGTATGGAATTGCCACGGATCGCGATCCCGGCACCGCTCTGGACTCGCACCCCGTCACGCCGGTTGAAAGCGATGACGTTGCCCTGCCCAGGAAGGCCGCCGATCAAGACCGAATTTCCCGGCGGGACATTGATCAGGACACCGTCGAAAAAATTTCCAACCTCGGCCGGAATAGCGCCGTTGGTGCGCAGGACGGGTCCCGTCCCGGCCGCGTTCGGGCCGATGAAGTTGCCCTGAATCTGCGTGGCGTTGGAAGCGCCCGTGATCGAGATCCCGAATCCGTTGCCCGAGATGACGTTGCGCCCGGTGCCGATGGCGTCGCCGATGGCGACCTGCGTCGAGTCCGCCACGAGGATGCCGATGGAGTTGGCGAGCACGGTCGTTCCCGCGCCGTTGGTGCCGACGAGATTTCCAAGGATCTGCGTTGCGCCGCTCGAGAGTACGTGGATTCCGGTGCCGTTGGCGGAGATCAAGTTGCCGGAGATCCGGCTATTCCGAACGGTCCCGGACTGCTTGCTGATGCGAATGCCAACGAGATTGTCGTCCAGCTTCGAGAGCATGGGATCCTCGCCCGTCTCGTCGGCTCCGATGTAGCAATTCTCAATGGCGTTGTCGTCAGAGGAAAGATGGATCCCAACCCCCCATCGCGTGACGGAGAGTCCTCGCACGGTGCTGTTTCCGCCGGAGAGCACGAGCCCCTCCGAAGCGAGGTTATGGCCTCCTCGGAGCACGATCAGGGGGGTCGAGACGTAGCCCGGCTGTGTGGTGCCGTCGAGGTCGACGGGTCCGATGATCTCGTGCAAGAGGAAAGCCCCCCCCAGATCGATCGTGTGCGGGCCCGAGCCCGGGATGGCGAAGGCGATCGTGTCCTTGCCCGGGGCCGTATTGGCGTCATCGATCGCCGCGTACAGCGAACCGGGCCCGTCCGCGTTCGTGTTAATGACCGTGAAGGTCGCGGCCGCGACGCGACCGGCCGCGGCGAGGGCCGCGAGGAAGAGGAGGAGGGCTCTGAGCTTCTCCATGGCACTTCCCGCCTGGCACCCTTCGAGATCCGTCTCCGGGGAGGCCCGATGATCCGCCGTCGGGCCCGGCTGAGGGATCCGGGGCGTCCTGGATCGGAGCATATACTGAGGGCTGTCCCTGAGAGACGGTTTGGGTCAGGGCTGCTCCGAGGGCGGCTCGGCGAATCTGATCTAATGGGCTGTGGAGGTTACCCATGTCCCGCTCCCTTCCCCGTGATACCGCGCGCGCGCTTGCGCCGATCGTCGTTCCGCTGGTCACCAAAGTCGCGCTGCCGATTTTCATCGAGAGCCTGCGCAAGCGGCGGGCCTTCGATGGCGATGCCTTCCTCGCGCAGGCGAGCGAAGGCCTGAAGAAGGGCTTCCAGAAGGCGCGGCCGGACCTCGAAGAGGTCAAGGACGAGGCCGTTGAGCGCGGCGCGAAACTCTACGAGGATGCCCGCAAGCAGGGCGAGGAGCTCGTCGAGCTGCTGGCCGAGAAGGGCTCGAAGCTCGCGGAAGAGTGGCTGGGCGACGTGCGGCCGCGGCGGCGTCGCCGCATTCGCTGGAGCTACGTCCTCGGGATCGCCGCGGTGATCGGCATCGGCGCCGCCGTCATCGGAAGAAAGTAGTTACCGCAGCGCCAGCTTCTTGTACTTGATCCGGTGCGGCTGGTCGGCCTCGATGCCGAGCCGGCGCCTGCGGTCCGCCTCGTATTCCTGGTAGTTGCCCTCGAACCACACCGTCCGGCTCTCCCCGTCGAAGGCGAGGACGTGGGTCGCGATGCGGTCGAGGAACCACCGGTCGTGGCTGATGACGACCGCACACCCTCCGAAGTCGAGCAGCGCGTTCTCGAGCGAGCGCAGCGTGTCGACGTCGAGGTCGTTGGTCGGTTCGTCTAGCAGCAGCACGTTGCCGCCCTTCTTCAGGGTCCGTGCCAGGTGGAGGCGGTTCATCTCGCCGCCGGAGAGGTCGCCGACTCGCTTCTGCTGGTCGGCGCCCTTGAAGTTGAACATCGCGCAGTAGGCGCGCGAGGGGATCTCCCGCTTGCCGAGCAGGATCTTCTCCAGGCCGCCCGAGATCTCATCGTGGACCGTCTTTGCGGGATCGGGCCGTTCGCGGTCCTGGTCGACGTAGGAGGCGACGACGGTCTCGCCGACGGTGAGCTTTCCGCCGTCGGGCTTCTCGAGGCCCATGATCATCTTGAAGAGCGTCGTCTTGCCGGCGCCGTTGGGGCCGATCACGCCGACGATTCCGCCGCGTGGCAGGTCGAAGGACAGGTCCTCCATCAGCAGCCGGTCTCCGTAGCCCTTGCGCACGCCTTCCGCGCGCACGACGACGTCGCCCAGGCGCGGCCCGGCCGGGATGAAGAGCTCCTGCGTCTCGCCGCGGGCCTCGGGGCCCTTGTCGGCGAGCAAGGATTCGTACTGCTCCAGCCGAGCCCGGCTCTTGGCGTGCCTGGCTCGGGGCGACATCTTGACCCACTCGAGCTCACGCTGCAGGGTCTTGCGCTTGGCCGACTCGGCCTTCTCCTCGAGCTCGAGGCGCTGTTCCTTCTGCTCGAGCCAGCTCGAGTAGTTGCCTTCCCAGGGGATCCCGAAGCCGCGATCGAGCTCGAGGATCCAGCCGGCCACGTTGTCGAGGAAGTAGCGGTCGTGCGTGACCGCGACGACCGTGCCCGGATACTCCGCCAGGTGACGTTCGAGCCAGGCGACCGACTCGGCGTCCAAGTGGTTGGTCGGCTCATCCAGCAGCAGCAGGTCCGGCTTTTCGAGGAGGACCTTGCAGAGGGCCACACGGCGGCGCTCGCCCCCCGAGATCTTCGTGACGTCGGCGTCCGGCGGCGGGCACCGGAGGGCGTCCATCGCGATCTCGAGCTGGTGGTCGAGCTCCCAGGCGTTGGCGGCGTCGATCGCGTCCTGGACCCTCTGGTACTCGGCCATGAGCTTCTCGCTCTCGGCCTCCGACATCTCCCTGGCCATCTTCTCGTTCAGCTCGTCGAAGCGCGACAGCAGCGCCCGCGTGCCGGCGACCGCCTCCTCGACGTTGCCGAGCACGTCCTTGGCGGGATTCAGGCGCGGGTCCTGGGGCAGGAACCCGACGCGGATCCCGTCGGCGGGGAAGGCCTCGCCGGCGAAGTCCTTCTCGACGCCGGCCATGATGCGCAGGACCGTCGACTTGCCGGCGCCGTTCAACCCGAGGACGCCGATCTTCGCTCCCGGGAAGAAGGAGAGGGAGATTCCCTTCAAGATCTCCCGCTGCGGCGGGACGACCTTGCGGAGCTTGACCATCGTGTAGATGAACTGGTGTGCCATGAGAGCCGCGCAGTCTACCGCGAAACGGGCGCCTCGCCGAGATTGATCCCCATGGTTCCGAGCAGCCGGTTCTCGTAGCGCGGGTGGACGAACCCGGCCTCCCGCATCAGCGCCTCCACACCGCGCTGGGCCGGGTAGCGCTTGAGCGAGTCGGGGATGTAGCGGTAGGTGTCGGCGTCGCCGTGGAAGAGCCACCCCATCACGGGCATCACCGCGTGCAGGTAAAGGGCGTAGAGGGCCGCGGCGAGCGGATGGTCGGGCTTGCCGAAATCGAGGATCGCCGCCCGGCCGCCCGGCGCCAGAACACGCCGCATCTCGGAGAGCGCACCCGGAAGGTCCGCGATGTTGCGCAGCCCGTATCCCACGGTCAAGGCATCGAAGGAGGCGTCCGGGAAGGGGAGGGCGAGGGCGTCCGCGCAGACGAAGCGGCTTCGGCGTCCGCCGGCGCGCTTGCGCCGCGCCGCGACGGCGAGCATCGGGAGCGTGAAGTCCGCTCCGGTCACGGACCGCGAACCGCGTTCCTCGGAAAGAAAGCAGAGGTCGCCGCTTCCGCAGCAGAGATCGAGCACGCGGGCCGGAGCGCCGGCCCGCCCCGCGCCCGCGAGCCGCGCGGTCTCACGCTTCCAGCGCCGGTGCATGCCGAAGCTCATGAGGTCGTTGACGAGGTCGTAGCGCCCGGCGAGGCGCGAGAACATCTCCCGCACCTTCGGGGCGCGCTGCCCGTCGTAGGAGAGGTACTTGTTCGTCATCGCAGCGGGGACCGATTATCCCGGCCCGAGGGGCGAAATGTCCTCCGATGTTGTAAGGTTTTCCCATTCGAGATGGCCGAGAACAGCAAGAACCGCGCCGGCGAAGCCGAGGCCCGCCGTGTTGCCGAGGAGGCCCGCGAGACCGAGTGGTCCGCGCCGAGCTTTCTGAAGGAGCTCTTTCTCGGCAACTTTCGCCTGGATCTCGTCCACCCGTTTCCCGAGGCTCCTCCGGAGCGTGCGGAGTTCCGAGCCTTCTCGGACGCCATGACGGCGTTTCTGGCGACGGAGGTCGACGCGGACGCGATCGATCGGGAGGGGAAGATCCCTTCTCGCGTCGTGAAGCGGCTGGCGGAGCTCGGCGCCTTCGGCATGAAGGTTCCCCCGGAGTACGGGGGCCTCGGCCTGACGCAGCGTGAGTACGGCGAGATCCTGAAACTCGTCTCGAGCTGGGACGGAAATCTCGTCACTTTGCTCTCGGCCCATCAGTCGATCGGCGTTCCCCAGCCGCTCAAGCTCTTCGGCACGCCGGAGCAGAAGAAGAAGTACTTCCCGCGCCTCGCGCGAGGAGCGATCTCGGCGTTCGCCCTCACGGAAGCGCACGTGGGCTCCGACCCGGCAAATCTCTCGACCACGGCCGCCCGCACGCCGGAGGGCGACTACGTCTTGAACGGTGAAAAGCTCTGGTGCACCAATGGCACCATCGCCGAGCTCTTCGTCGTGATGGCCAAGCACCCCGACACGAAGAAGATTTCGGCGTTCATCGTCGAGAAGGACTGGCCCGGTGTCGAGGTGGTCCTGCGCTGCCACTTCATGGGGCTGCGGGCGATCGAAAACGGCGTGATCCGCTTCACGAATGTCCACGTGCCGAAGGAAAACCTGCTTCTGGCCGAGGGTCGAGGCCTGAAGCTCGCCCTGGTGACCCTCAACACGGGGCGGCTGACGCTGCCGGCCACGTCCGCAGCGTTCGCGAAGCGTTGCCTCGAAATCTGCCGCGTCTGGTCGAATGAGCGGGTCCAGTGGGGACAACCGATCGGCAGGCACGATGCCATCGCGCAGCTCTTGGCCGAAATGGCCGCCACCACGTTCGCCATGGAGGCGGTCTCCGACCTCGCCTCGGCGATGGCCGACATGGGAGACCGGGACATCCGTCTGGAAGCGGCCGTCGCCAAGATGTGGAACTCCGAGGAGGGCTGGAGGCTCGTGGACCGCACGGTGCAGATCCGCGGCGGCCGCGGCTACGAGACGGCCGACTCGCTTCGCGCGCGGGGCGAGAAGGGAATTCCGGTCGAGCGCATGATGCGCGACTTTCGCATCAACCTCATCTTCGAGGGCTCCTCCGAGATCATGCGTCTCTTCATCGCCCGGGAGGCCCTGGACCGGCACCTGGCCGTGGCGGGAGAACTCTTCAATCCGAAGGTGCCGGCCGGGCAGAAGCTCGGCAGGATCCTGCCGCGGTTCGTCGGGTTCTACGCGAAGTGGTATCCGACGCGCTGGCTCGGCTGGGGTCACGCACCGCGCTTTTCGGAGTTCGGGCCGCTGTCCGGGCACGTCCGGTATCTGGAGCGCACGACCCGGCGCCTGGCTCGCGCCCTCTTCCACATGATGGCGCGCTACGGACCGAAGCTCGAGAAGCGGCAGGCCCTCCTCTTCCGGGCCGTGGACGTCGGGGCGGACCTCTTCGCGATGTCCGCCGCGGTCAGCCGCGCCCAGCAGATCCGGAAGGCGAGGCGCCCCGAGGCCGAGCGGGCGGTCGAGCTTGCCGACGTCTTCTGTCGGATGACGCGGCGGCGCATCGCCGCGCACTTCGCGGGCCTGCGCTCGAACGACGACGTCGCGCAGTATCGGACGGCGCGCCGCATCCTCGAGGGCGAGCACCGGTGGCTCGAGTCGGGCCTCGTGCCCTTCGAGCCGGTGCCGACGGCCACTGTGGAGCCCGTTGCGGACGAAGAGGAAGCGATAGCGACCCGGATCTGATCGCCCGCGCTACGCCACGCCCGGAACCTCGTCGCTCGCCTCGCTGATTCCCTCGAAGAGGATCGTCGACAGATAGCGCTCGCCCGTGTCGGGCAACATCGCGAGGATCGCCGTCCCCTTCGGCGATTTTTCGGCGATCTTTCGCGCGCCGGCAAACGTCCCGCCCGAGGAGATACCGCAGAAAATTCCCTCCTTCGAGGCGAGGTCGCGGGCGGCATCCCGCGCCTCCGTGTCCGTCACCGTGACGATCTCGTCGAATCCCTTGCGGTTCAGGACCGCGGGAATGAAGTCGGGCGTCCAGCCCTGGATCTTGTGCGGCTTCCACTCCTGGCCCTTGAGCAGCGCCGCCCCCTCCGGCTCGACGACCGCGATCTTGGTCTCGGGGCGCGCCTTGCGGAGCATGTCGCCGGCGCCCGTCAGCGTCCCGCCCGTGCCATACCCGGTGACCCACCAGTCGAGCCGCTTTCCGACGAAGTCGCGAAGGATCTCGGGCCCCGTGGTGTTGCGGTGGTATTCGGGGTTGGCTTCGTTCTCGAACTGGCGCGCCAGGAACCAGCCATTCTTCTTGGCCAGTTCCTCGGCCTTCTTGACCATGCCCGAGCCGCGATCGGCCGCCGGCCAGAGCACCACCTTCGCGCCGAGAATCTTCATGAGCTTTCGCCGTTCGACCGAGAAGCTGTCCGACATGAGGGCCACGAACGGGTAGCCCTTGACCGCGCACACCATTGCCAGGGCGATCCCCGTGTTGCCGGAAGTGGCCTCGATGACCGTCTGGCCGGGCTTGAGCGTGCCGCGCCGCTCGGCGTCTTCGATGATCCCGATCGCGAGCCGGTCCTTGACGGAGGAAAGCGGGTTGAAGGCCTCGCACTTGACGTACATCGTCACACTCGAAGGGGCGAGCTTGTTGATCCGGACGACGGGCGTGTTGCCGATGGTGGTGAGGATGTTTTCGTGAATCATGAGATGGCGTCCTTTCGTTCCGATCGAAAGAGGGCGGGCGCTGGCTGCCGGCGTCCGGCCGACGCGCCGCCCGGGCTCTATGTGCGCCGGGCGCGGTCCGAACATCGCCCCTGCGCGCCGAAGGATCGGGCTTCGCTCTGGAGGCGACGGGTGCGGTCGAGACGAAAAATCACGAGTTCCCTTGGGCTCCCCCCCGGTGGGAGCGTAGGATATGCGATCCGATATGAAAAGGGCGCTGACTTTCCTCGCTTGGAGCCTTTTCGTGACGACCGCCGCCGCCGCCCCCCGGACCATGCGGGTCGACTACGACCATACGGGAAACGCCTCCGAGGAGCGGTTCGCCCTCGACCGCGTGGTTCTGGAACCGCTCGAGTGGCCGGGCAACCCTGCCCGTCCTCTCGACGACACGAACCTCGGCAAGTACTTCTTCGAGGTGATCGACCGCAAGTCGAATCGGGTGGTCTACTCTCGCGGCTTCGCCTCCGTCTTCGGCGAGTGGGAGACGACCGACGAGGCGAAGGACCGCTTGCGGACGTTCTCCGAGTCGTTCCGCTTCCCCGCTCCGGACGGACCGGTCCAGATCGTCCTGAAGAAGCGGGACGCGCGCAACGCGTTCCGTGAAGTCTGGTCGGTCCTCGTCGACCCCTCGGACATGTTCGTGGATAGCGCGAGGCCTCCTTCGCCGGGGCCCTTGCTCGAGATCGAGAAGCACGGTCCGCCGGCGCAGAAGATCGATTTTCTGATCCTGGGCGACGGCTACACGGCCGCCGAGCGGGGGAAATTCGAGAGGGACGCGCGGCGGCTGACCGAGATCCTCTTCGCCGTCTCGCCCTTCAAGGAACGCCGCGCGGACTTCAACGTCTGGGGCCTCTGCCCTCCCTCGGAGGAGTCGGGAGTTTCGCGGCCTTCGACGGGGATCCATCGGCGCTCCCGCGTCGGCGCCTCCTACGACGCGTTCGGCTCGGAGCGGTACATGCTGACCTTCGAGAACCGCTCCTTCCGCGACGTCGCCTCCTTCGCACCCTACGAGTTCGTCGAGATCCTCGCCAACTCCCGCACCTACGGTGGGGGTGGGATCTTCAACCTCTATTCGACGGTCGCCGCGGACAGCCAGTGGGCGCCCTATATCTTCGTCCACGAGTTCGGGCACCACTTTGCGGGACTCGCCGACGAGTACTACACCTCCGACGTGGCCTACGGCCCGGCGGCCGCGCGCGTCGAGCCCTGGGAGCCGAACGTCACCGCCCTGCTCGATCCGGAGAAACTCAAATGGCAAGACCTCGTGGCTCCGGGCACGCCCCTGCCCACACCCTGGCCGAAGGAGCGCTTCGA
The DNA here is from genome assembly GCA_963801275.1 of uncultured Acidobacteriota bacterium. Taxonomy (GTDB): domain Bacteria; phylum Acidobacteriota; class Thermoanaerobaculia; order UBA5066; family Gp7-AA6; genus DATBFU01. The sequence goes on from CAWDEF010000001.1 coordinate 3,112,868, forward strand.
GGCGATGTCGCGCGACTTCCAGGCGCGGCGGCGCAAGATCCGGGCCGAGCGGGGACCGGAGGACCAGATGGACGCGCTCTTTGCCGAGGAGAAGGCCGCCGAAACGAAGCTGCTCGGCACGGATGCCTCCTCCGGCAGGGTCGGTGCCTTCGAGGGAGCGATGTACGAGGCGAAGGGCTACTACCGGCCGCAGACCGACTGCATCATGTTCACGCGCGACGAGGTCCCCTTCTGCGCCGTCTGCCGCCGGGCGCTCGAGACCGTGATGGATCTCTACACGGCTTCGCCGCGCGCGCCCCGGGGTGTACGGTAGTCTCGAATTGATCCCGGTCCCGGAATGAGCTTTCGCCGCGGCCTCCAGCTCGCCGGCTTCGCCCGGCGGCACCTCGGGCGCATGAAGCGCGGCCGGCGAGAGGTCATGGCGCACCTCGCCTCGCCGCGGCCCGACACCCTCCCGATGCCGACCTTCGTGCAGCTGCGCGTGACGAACCTCTGCAACCTACGCTGCAAGATGTGCGGGCAGTGGGGCGACACGGGAATCTATCGGTCCGACGGCTTCTCCGCTTCGGCCACCGAAGGCGAGACCGAGCGCGACCGCATCCGGGAGCTGATCGGTTTGAACCGACAGCTTTCACTCTCCGACTACGTGCGGCTCCTCGACGAAATTGTCGCCTGGAAGCCCATCGTGTCGCTTTTCGGCGGGGAGCCGCTGCTTTACCCGGACATCCTGCCGCTCGTGCGCGAGATCAAGGCACGCGGGCTGACCTGCACGGTGATCACCAACGGCGGGCGACTCGAGCCGTACGCGAAAGAGCTCGTGGAAGCCGGAATCGATTCGATTGCCGTCTCGATCGATGGCCCCCCCGACGTGCACAACCGAACACGGGGCAAGGCGGACAGCTTCCAGAAGGCCACCGCCGGCGTGCGCGCGGTGGCGCACTGGCGGGAGAAACTCCGGCGGGCAGCGCCGATGCAGATCGCGATCCTCCCCATCACGGAGCTGAACATGGACGTCCTGCCCGCGGCGGTGGAGGCCCTGCGGGAGCTGCCGCTCGACACGATCAACGTGGGCCTGCGCTGGTTCATCCCGAAGTCGGTCGGCGCCGAGTACGAGCGCGTCATGCGCGAGGAGTTCGGGATCCGCGCCGAGTCCTGGAAGGGATTCGACTTCGACGCCTCTTCGATCCCCGTGACGCGCGGCCGGCAGCTTTCGGAGGTCGTCAAGCTTTTGAAGGGCCTCCGGCGGCGGCGGCTGCTCGACTCGACGATCGGCCGGCCCTGGATTTCTTTCGTGCCCGAGGTGCCCGCGGAGAAGGTGCCCGAGTACTTCTCGGACTTCTCCCAGACCTTCGGCCACAACCTGTGTCCCGTCGCCTGGTACTTCGCGCAGGTCGAGCCGGACGGCGAGGTCTGCTTCTGCGGCGACTTTCCCGACTACTTCATCGGCAACGTAAGGAAACAGCCGTTTCGCGACATCTGGACGGGGGAGAAGGCCTGGAAGTTCCGCGCGAAGCTCGCCCGCGAGCCTCTTCCCATCTGCGCCCGCTGCTGCGGCAACTACGTCTACGGCAAATGGAGCCGTCCGGAGAACTCCGCCTCCTCGCCCCAGAACCGGTAGAAGTTGAACCACTGGGTGGGGTGGGCGCGGATGACCCGCTCCAGGTCCGAGGCGATGCGGCCCATGAGGCGCGCGGCATCGGCCTCCGGCGGGAGTGTCGGGTCCGCGTCGAGAAGCTCCCCCCAGACGTTGTAATAGGCTCCATCCGGCCGGCGCACGAAGAATCCGGGCAGGATCGGGCAGCCGCAGAAGCGCGCGAGCAGCGCCGGGGAGCGCAGGAACGGCGTCGGCTTTCCGAAGAACGGGACCTCGACGCGATCCTCCGGGTACGCCCGATCGACGAGCAGCGCGACGGCACGCCCGCCGTCCACCGCCCGGCGCACCCGAAACGCCGTCGCCATCGAGGTGCCGATGTCGATCGATTCCACTCCCACCCGCTCGCGCAGCTGCTGCCGCATTTCCTGAACGCGCGGCGAGAGCTCGGGCTGGCCGACGACGGCGGCTGTCAGGCGGTGCCGGCGCAGTGTGACGGCGCCCATCTCCCAGTTGCCGATGTGGCCGGTCACGAGCAGGAATCCCCGTCCGGCGCGGCGCGCCGCGGCGAGCACGCGCGCGTCCTCTTCGAAGGTTGTGATCCGGGGCGTGAACGCCTCGCCACGCAGGCGCCACGTGTCGATCGTGTGTCGGCCGTACTCGAAGAAGAGTCGGCGTGCCAGGCGCCGCGCTTCGGGATCCGTCGTCCCGAGGGCCTGCCGGAAGTTGTCGGCCAGGCCGACCAGCGTCTTCTGGAGGAAGGTCACCGCGAGCGAGTTGCCGACGAGATTGATCGCTTTCAGCACGGCCATGGGCAGCCAGCGCGCGCCGTAGTGGAGCCCGCCATAGACGATCCGGTTCGATAGGCCATGGCTGACCCATTTCGTGCGCGCGCGCAGCGCGTGCCTTTCGGCCATCGAGCGGGGACTATACAATTCCCGAAGGAATGAACGTCCTTCTCGTGCGGCCGGACCCGGGCAACGAGCGCTTCGGCCTGGGTCCCTTCTTCCGGGTGGAGCCTCTCGGCCTCGAGTACATCGGCGCGGCGCTGCGCACGCGGGGGCACCATCCGGTTGTCGCGGACCTGCGATTCGGGCGCTCGCTCGCCTCCTGGATCCGCCGAACGCGCCCGAGGGTCGTCGGAATCTCGGGCATGCACGCGCTCGAGTACGACCGCCTGCTCGAGACCGCGCGCGAGGTGCGGCGGCTGGCGCCGGAGGCCTTCGTCCTCGTCGGCGGCCACGCCGCCGCGGCCTACCCGGCGCCGCTCGAGAGCGACGAGTTGGACGCGATTTGTGTCGACGACGGAGAGGAAGTCGTGCCGTCGCTGGTCGACGCCCTCGAGGCGGGGCGTCCCCCGGCTTCGGTTCCGGCGCTTCGTCTGCGGACACCCGACGGCTGGGTCTCGACAGCGCCCCTCTCCGAGCGCACGGGCCTCGACCGCGTTCCGCTGCCGGCCCGCGACCTGGTCGAGCCCTTCCGCCGCCGCTATCACTGCCTGCTCTTCAAGCCCGTGTGGCTCATCGAGACGGCGCGCGGCTGCCCGTTCCGCTGCAACTTCTGCTCGGTCTGGCAGCTCTATGACCGCTCGTTCCGGGAGCGCTCGATTGGCGCGGTCGTCGAGGACTTCGCCTCGGTGGGCGACAGCATCTTCGTCGCGGACGACCTGTTCTGGAACCATCCGGCCCGCAGCCTCGATCTCGCCCAAGCCCTGAAGCGGCGCGGCGTGCGCAAGCGGTGGCTCCTCGTGCAGACGCGGACGGATCTGGTGTGCCGGCATCCGGACCTGCTCGAGGCGTGGAGGCCGATCGCGAAGGACTTCGACATCTTCTTCGGCCTCGAGGCCGCCTCCGACGAGGGCCTCGCGCACGTCGTCAAGGACGCGGACGTTTCCTCGAGCGTCGAGGCCGCGCGCCTTTCGAGGTCGATGGGCTACGGCGTGACCGGCAACTTCCTGGTCGATCCCGACTGGGACGAGTGGCAGTTCCGGGAGCTCTGGGGGTTCGTGAAGACGCACGGCTTCCAGCGCGCGGGGTACACGATCTTGACCCCGCTGCCCGGCACCGAGCTCTTCCAGAAGCTTTCGCCGGTTCTGGCGGGACAGCCCTGGTTCAAGTACGACATGCACCACCTGCTCTGGGAGCCGCGCCTGGGAGCGAAGCGCTTCTTCGAGCTCTACGCGGAGACGTGGCGCCGGTCGATTCTGAACACGAGCGGCCAGAAGAGCTGGGTCGACTGGATGCGGCAGATCCGGCCGACACAGATTCCGTACCTGACCCGTGCCCTCTGGCGTACGCAACGGATGATGAACGCGGAGGCCTATCTGGCCGAGCACCGCGCGGTGCAGGGAGAGCCGGCCGCCGTCGAGGGACAGGCGCTGGAGGCCTCGTAGGGGAGAGCGCGCTCGACCGCGTTCTGCCGCGCTTCGACGTGCGCAAGCGCCACGCGGTCGACGTCGCGGCTCCGGTCGGGCGCGTATGGGCGGCGCTGCTCGGCCATCGCTTCGGGACGTCCGGACCGGGCCGAATCCTGATGGCACTGCGGGGCTACGGGTGGCGCGCCACGGATCCCGGCCGCGCGAGAGACTTCTTCGAGGGCGTCGAGCGGCTCGGCTTCGTACGCGTCGAGAACGTGCCGGAGCGCGAGCTCGTGTTCGGCCTCGTGGGCCGGTTCTGGAAGGCGAGGGGAGACCTGCGCCGCGTCACGCGCGAGGAGTTCCTGGCCTTCGGCGAAGAAGGCTTCGTCAAAGCCGCGTGGAACGTCGCGGTCGAGCCGGCGGCGGGCGGCGGGACGCTGCTTTCGACCGAGACTCGCGTGCTCGGCTTCGGCGCCTCGGCCCGGCGCAGGTTTCTGTTCTACTGGTCGCTCATCGAGCCGTTCTCGGGTCTGACGAGGATCGGCATGCTGCGGAGCATCCGGGCCGCCGCGCTGCGGGCTCCGCTTGGAGGCGAGAAATGATCGCACTGCTGCTGGGTCTCTTGCTGCCGCTTGGCGCGGGCACACGCGGGCCCGATGCGGCGGCCGCGGTTTCGGCCGTGCTCGACGCCTGGCACGCGGCGGCGGCCGCCGCGGACGAGGCTCGATACTTTGACTTCTTCACTCCCGACGCCGTGTTTCTCGGCACCGACGGCACGGAACGGTGGACGCGCGACGAGTTCCGCCGATACGCGCATCCCTACTTCGCCAAGGGGAAGGCCTGGAGCTTCAAGGCGGTCGCGCGACAAGTCGCCTTCTCGCCTGATGGCTCGGTGGCGTGGTTCGACGAGGCGCTCGCGACGCCGAACCTGGGGCCGTGCCGGGGATCGGGTGTCCTGCTGCTCGAGGGCGGGAAGTGGAAGATTGCGCAGTACGACCTGTCCGTTCCCATCCCGAACGATTTGATGGGCGAGGTCAAGGCGCGGATCGAGGCGCACGAGAAGGCGAACGCCGCGCCGAAGCCGAAGTCTTGAAGGGTAAACGCCCCCCTCACCCTGCCCTCTCCCCCGAAGACGGGGGCGAGGGAAATGAAGGGCCGCTCCTCCGGGCTCCAGCTACTTCTTCCGCGTGAAGAGGAACTCTCCCGTGTGCGTCTTGCCGGCCGCCTCCTGGTTGGTCCACTTCTGGGTCAGGTGGTCCGCGTCCGGAATCACGAGAACGAGTCCGACCATGTGGGACGTGTCGGGGCTCGCGAGGTTCGCGACATCCAGAAAGGCGAAGGTGATCTGCCTGCCGTCGGGCGAGAGGCCGGAGGCGAGCATCCGCGGCTGGTTGTTCTCCGAGCAGTAGTGCGTCATGAGAAGCCGAGAGCCGTCCCGCGTGTAGATCGTCACCATGTCGCCGCCGTGGGGTGCCGAAAGGCTCTCCTCGATCGCCGTTCCGCTTGAGACGAGGCGGTAGCTCACCTTCGCGGGATGGCCTTCGACCGTGCCTTCCCAGTCTCCGACGAGGGTCTTGAGTTTCTCCCAGGCCGCGTCGGAAGATCCTGTCGACGCACGGCCCGCCGTCCCCATGAGTGCCAGGATCGCTGCCATGGCCAGAATCCTAGAGATCGTCCGCATGAAGTCCTCCTTCTGCCGGGCGGTCGGCCGCGCCGCCGCCTCGGACCGTTCAGACAAAGTAGGGCCCTCGGGGCCTTCCCTCCGCGAGCGCCTTGAGCCGGTGCATGAGGTCGCCCCAGACGGTGTTGCAGGCGGCGTATTCGCCCTCGACCGAGCGCCAGCCGCGATGGCCGAATCGGACGACCGTGCCGCCTTGTTCGTTGGGAGCGAGGTCGAAAGTCACCCGCGTGCCCACCCACTCGGCCGGGGCCTTCGGGCCGGCCAGGCACGTCCAGGAAACACGGTTCGTCGACAGCTCGTCCACGCGGAACGGGAACTCGACGGCGCCCGAGTAAAAGCGAAAGAGGTTGACCGTGCCGACCCGGGGGATCGCGGCGCAGTCGTCTGTCCACCACGCCCGAAAACCGTCCGCGGTCGAGATGGCTTCGAGGATCCGCTCCGCGGGAGCCTCGATGGTGATGCGGTGCAGAATTTCGAACTGCCCGGCGAGGTGACTGGCGAGCCGGTCGAGGCATCCGGTCCATCCCTTGCCGTGCTCGTCCCGGGATGCGGCGTCTGCGAAACGGTCGTGGGTCAGGACGAGCTCGGTCGAGTCCCCGCGCTCGATGAACTCGAGGGTCACGAGTGTCTCGCCCACGTGCGCCGGATCGTTGTCCCACGTCCAGGTGAAGACGAGCTTTTCGGGAGGTCGGATCTCGACGTAGGTGCCGGCGACCCGGTGCGGCCTGTCGCCCTGCAGCATCTCGACCCGGTACCGGCCACCGGGGCGCAGATCGAGCTCGAGCACGGTCGTCTGGAAATCGTCGCTCGGGGCGAGCCAGCGGGTCAGGGCCTGCGGTTCGGTCCAGGCGCGGAAGACCCTTTCGCGCGAGGCCGGGAACGTGCGCGTGACGCGGAGCGGCGTCGCCGGGCGGGCGGGTGTTGGAGTTGCCGTGGCCATGATTCCTCCTCCTTCTGTGATTGCCGAAGGTAGCGCTCGAGCGCGTCGAGCCTGTCCTCCCAGAATCGGCGGTAACGGTCGAGCCAGTTGTTCGCGGATTCGAGCGGTGCGGGAAGGAGGCGCAGGTGATGGACGCGCCCCTCGCGGCGGCGAGCAAGGAGTCCGGCCCCCTCGAGAACGCGCAGGTGCCTCGAGATGGCGGGCGCCGAGATGCGAAACGGCCGGGCGAGGTCCGAGACCGAGGCGTCAGGCGCCTCGGCCAGATGGGCCAGGATCGCGCGCCGCGTGGGATCGGAGAGAGCGGCGAAGGTGCGGTCCAGGGCGGCGGAATAGTTAACCATAACGTTAACTATTATCGCCGCCGCACCCGCCTGTCAAGCCCCTTTATGCTTGCCCGATGGGGATCCCGGCCGGGACGGACTCCTTCGAGGTCGGTGCCGGTGGCCGGGTCGTCCGGCTGACGAATCTCCGCAAAGTCTTCTGGCCCGAGCTGGGTATCAGCAAGGGAGACCTGCTGCGCTACTACGCCGATGTCTCGCCCTATCTGCTGCCGCACCTGAAAGATCGGGCCATGGTGATGAAGCGCTATCCCCACGGGGCGGCCGGCGAGTTCTTCTTCATGAAGCAGGCCCCCTCGCCCCGGCCGGATTGGATCGAAATCTGCGAGGTTCGGCACTCCTCGGGCAAAGTCATCCGGTTTCCGATGGTCCAGGATCTCGCCTCCCTTCTCTGGGTCGTGAATCTCGGGTGCATCGACCTCAATCAGTGGTACGCGCGCTGCGACGACCTGGACCGGCCGGACTACGCGCACTTCGATCTGGACCCGGTCCCTGGCGCGGAGTTCTCGACGGTCCGCGAGGCGGCGCTCGCGGTTCGCGACGCCCTCTGGGAGCTCCGGATGCCCGCCTACGCCAAGACGACCGGCTCGCGCGGAATCCACCTGTACGTCCCGATCGTCCGGGGACCCACTCAGAAGCAGGTCTGGGAATTTGCGAGGCAGCTGGCTCTGCTTTGCGAAGGGCGCCACCCGAAGCTCCTGACGACGCAATACCGCGTCGCGGCGCGGCCGAAGGGACACGTGCTCGTCGACTACAACCAGAACGCCTGGGGCCAGACCCTGGCGTCGATCTACTCCGTGCGCCCGACGCCGACGGCCACTGTCTCGACTCCGGTCACCTGGAAGGAGATCGAGCGGGGCGTCGAGATCGAGGACTTTCGCCTCGCCAACGTGCCCGCTCGCCTGAGGAGGGTCGGCGACCTCTGGAAGCCGCTGCTCTCCCCGCGGCGTCGATTTCGCCTCGAGAAGTTCTTCTGAGTTCGGGCACGCCGTCCGCCTCCGCCCTTCGTCGATCTTCCCGGTGGGAAGTGCTGCTCAGGGAAGGCCGAACGTACGGCTCAAGAGCGCAGCCATTTCTCCGCGCAGGGTCGGCTCGGCGGGGCAGTAGTTCCCGCCGCCACAGCCGGTTGTCAGGCCCTCGTTGGCGAGTTGCTCGATCCAGGGACCGAGGAAGGTTCCAGGCGGCACGTCGCCGAAGACACCGCCGGTGGCGGGCGGAGGCTGGTATCCCGCCCCGTGCTCCGCGCGAAGCAGGAAGACGGCCATCGCGGCGCGACTGACCGGTGCTTCGGGGCAGAAATTTCCGCCCCCGCATCCGGTCGTGATTCCCTCGGCCGCCAGCTGCTCGATCCAGTCACCCAGGAAGGTCCCCAAGGGCACATCGCCGAAAACGGTTCCGGTCGCGGCCGGCGGGTGATAGGAGCCCCCGTGCTCGGCGCGCAGGAGGAAGACCGCCATGCTCGCCCGATTGACGGGCGTGTCGGGGCAGTACGCGCCCGCGCCGCAGCCGCTGGTGATCGAGGCCCGGAAGATCTTCTCGATGGAGCCGTGGAAAGGATGCGCCGCCGGCACGTCGGAGAAGTTGGAGAGATAGGCCCGCGGAAGCCTCGCCGCCTGCCCCCCGGGATTCGTCGTGACGAGGTCGTTCAGCGTGCCGGCCGGCAGGCTCGGCGCGTCGGCGGAGAGAGAGGTCGGGCTGTGCACGACCACATTATGAGCGGGCACTCCCCCGACGACCACCGTGGCGCCCGCGACGAACCGTTCGCCTTCCGCGGCAATGGACATGTTGCCGGAGGACGGCCCGGAGGTGGGGCTGATGCCGAGAAGCTCCGGCTCACAACTGATCGGAGTGACGACGACCCTGGCGTTATTGGACGGGATGGGGTCGTAGGTCGCCGCGGAGACGGAGAGGGAAAGCGTCAGGCTGCCGGCGACGGGCGGGGCGCCGACCCGCAGCCGGATCGGCGGCGATGCCCCGAGGTCCGCGTGGCCACGCGTGCACGTCACGACGGCAGCCGGCGTGCACGCCCAGCCGTCTCCGGAAGTCGCAATAGAGGTTCCCGCGGGCGACGGGAACGACACGGTCACGCCGCTCGCCTCGGACGGACCCGTGTTGCTGACGACCAGCGTGTAGTCGACGATCCCTCCGGGACAGACGAGGGCCTCGTCCACGGATGCCTGAAGCGAGAGGTCGGCGGCCGCGTAGGTCGCGACGAAGCTCGCCGGAGAGGCGCCCGCGACGATGTCGTGAGTGACGGCGCCGCCGTCGGACCAGGACCAGAAACCGTAGGGAATGCCGCCGATCGTCTGCAGAGCGGGCGCCCCCACCGACAGCGTCGAGCCGACGATCACCGTCTGGGCAAAGGGAGTCGTCCCTCCGCCGGTTCCGACGATCAACGGCACGCCCGAGGGGCTCGACTGGAACGTCAAGGTGACCGCCTTCGGAAAGAGAAGGATGCTCGTCGAGTTGGTCACGCCTCTGGAGTTGACCGCCGTGAGTTTCACCTCGAGATGGGACGGGTACTCGTGGTCGGGCGCCGCCACCGAGCCGCCAGCCACGCCATCGAGCGTCTGAACCGTGTGGACGTGGCAGTTGGACGGGCAGTGGTGCAGGTCGACCAGCCAGGAGAGCGCAGTAGCCGGAAGGGTCCCGTCCGTGGGGTCGCTCGCATGTCCGGAGAGCACGATCGTGTCGCCGACTTTCCAGGTGAGGGTTGGTGAGGGAGAGTCGATGGTCACGGACGGCGGAATGCCGCCGACCTGGATCGCGATGGGATCGCTGACGATCGCGACGCCGTGGTTGTCGGTCACCCGCAATCGCGCCTGAAACGTGCCCGGCTGCGTGTAGACTTTGCTCGGCGAGATCGCGGTGGAGTCGGTGAAGGTTCCGTCGCCGTTGAAGTCCCACGCGAAGGCGAGGGTGTCGCCGGGCTGGGCCGGGGTCGATCCCGAGCCATCGAACTGGACCGTCAGCGGGGCCGGCCCCGAGGTCGGATCCGCGGTCGCGACGACCTTCGGCGCACGGTACTGGATGCGTCGGATCGTTCCGCCGGAAAGGTCTGCGTAGAAGAGATCCCCGCCGGGGCCGGTCTGCAGGTCGACAGGAGTCGAGGCGCCGGCGACGAACGTCACGCGGTTGTTCGCATTGGGCTGACCCGAGGCGTCGGGAAGCAGGGCCCAGATGCACTGGCGGGAATAGTCCCCGAAGAAGAGAGCGCCGTTGTAGGTGTTCGGGTACCCGCCGCCCGGGTAGAACGCCAGCCCGGAAATGGAGGAGCTGCCGGTCCGGCAGGATTCTCCGGGCACCACGGTCGAGGAATGCTTGTAAGCGAAGAAGGGCGGCGTTGCGACCGACGGAGCGGCGTAGAGCGTGCCGCACAGGGCGAGGTTCGCGTTCTGGTAGCCGCTCTGGGCCGCCGGGCCCTCGTAGCAGGGCCAGCCGAAGTTCGCGACAGGACCACCGGCCGGGCTTCCGAGGTAGTCGATTTCCTCGTACGTTCCCCACCCCACGTCTCCGATCCAGAGCGCGCCCGAGGCTGGCTGGAGAGTGAAGCGAAAGGGGTTGCGGAGGCCCAGAGCGACGATGCGCCGCGCGATGGGATCGGCGCTTCCCGCGAGGGGATTGTCGGGCAGCGGGTTGCCTTCGGCGTCGACGCGGAGAATCGCGCCGTTGGCGAGCGCCGGCCCGCCCTCGGCGCGCAGGAGGCTCTGGCTTCGCAGGGCGCCGCCTTCGGCATCGGGAGGCGCCTGGATGCCGCCGACTCCCGCTGGAGGATCTCCCAGTGGATTCTTCGGGGAGCCATATTGCCCGTAGTCGACGTTGTTGAAGGAGGCTCCGTCTCCTCCACTGACGTAGAGCGCGCCGTCCGGACCGAAGTGCACGTCGCCCACCGAATGGCTGGGGAACTGCTGGCCCCAGGCCTCGAGCAGCACTTCTTCCGTCCCGGTCATGACGTCGCCGGCGGCAGTCAGACGCGAGAGGCGCCCGCTGATCACGCAGCCGCCGGTCGTGGCGCCCGGCGGATTGGGGCAGTTGTCGTGCCATGTCGGAGAGGTGCCACCGATCGGAGCGTCGTAGCTGTAAAGCACATAGACGAAAGGCGTCGTCGGGAAGTTCGGATGGAGCGCGAGCCCCAGGAGTCCCCGATCCCAGTAGTCGTCCACTTCCGTGCGCAGGTCGGCGAAGATCTTGGGTGTCGTCGAGGAGAGCGAGTCGAAGACCTTCACCAGGCCGCTCTTTTCGGCGACGAAAATCCGGCCGTCCGGCGAGAAACGGACCGCGGTCGGCCGCTTCAGGCCCTGGAAGACGATCGTCTCCTGGAAGCCAGCCGGCAACGTCGCGGCCCCCGCCATGGCCGCCGCCCGGCAGGCGAGCAGCACGGCCGCTGCGAAGATCCTGCAGCACAATTTCATCGCATTACCCGTCGACACCCATTCTTGCGGGCCCGAAGACATGCCGAGGCCGACTACCGCCAGACCTGTTTAGGATTTGTGCCTTTCGGCGGGGTCAACCCCTTCGGGACGACCGGATTCTAACGCTTTTCGGGCGGGGTGGTGCCTGGTCCGGCCTCTTCGGGGGCGGGACCCCTCAAGCGCGAAAGCGTCTCCTCGAGCTCGCGGCGCGACGCCGCCAGGCCGTCTTCCAGGCGGTTTCGCTCCCGGATGTCGGCCGACTCGGCGAAGGCCGCGGCGCTCCCGGAAAGATGCTCCCCGGCCCGCTGCGGCTCCAACTCCGCCAGCCGCCGCAGGGCGAGCCCGAGGTTGTGCAGGGTCACCCCGCGGGCGATTTCGCGCTCCTCCGTTCGCCAGGCGAGTGCCTCCCGGAACAGGCCGACGGCCTCCCGGGCCTCGGCGGCGCTCTCGCCGAGGCTGGCGAGGGCGCTCGCCAGATTGTGGAGGGCCCGGGCGCGCCAGCCGTCCTCGGCATGCGAGGCGAAGTGGTCGAGGGCCTGGCCGAGGCAGAATCGCGCGCGCGTAAGTCCGGCGGCCGGCCCGGCGGCTCCAAAAAAGACGCCGGCATTGTGGAGGAAGCGGGCGCGGGCCTCGGGCGAATCGAAGGAAAGACCCGGCAGCTGCTCCCAGAAATCGTCGGCCAGCGCGCGGGCCGTCTGGTCGTCACCGTGCCCCTTCAGCTCCTCCTGGGCCCGGAACCAGTCCCGGAAGGCGGACGCCGGAGAGTCCGCGAAAGCCTCGCGAAAATGTGCGAGCAGGCGGGCGGCGCCCTCGTCCATGTCCGGGACTTCAGCCCTGCGGCGTCGGTCCTGGTGTCGGCGTGTTGTCCTCGTAGTACACGCCCGGCTTCCGGGTGGGAGTGGGTTGGCCCGTGCGGGGCTCCGAAGTGGGCCGCGGACGGTAGGTCGGGCGCGGCGTGAGAGTCGGCGGGGGTGCGGGTGTTGGCCGGCTCGCTGTGGGCGTTTGGGTTGGTGTCGGAGTTGGCGTCCAGGTCGGTATTGGAGAAGGTGTCGAGGAAGCAGTCGGAGTCGCCGACGCCGTCGCAAACGCTCGCGCTTCGGCGACGGCCGTACGGGTCTTGCCCTTGGGAGGCACCGTCGGCGGGACCCGCTCGCCGTAGATCACGACGGGCCTGTGCGGCGTGGGCGACGGCGACACGACCGCGACCTGAGCGGGCGCCGGCGGCGCGGGCGGCGGAGTCGCTGTTCGAAGCGGCGGCATGGAGGGCGTCGGAGGACGCGGCCGCGTCGAGGTGGGAGCGGGGGTGGGCGGCTCGGGCGTAGCCGGCGCAATGGCCGGTGCGGCGATCGCAGCCGGAATCGCCGTCGGAGCCGGCGTCGGAGGCTCCGGTGTCGCAGGAGGTGCGGTCGGCGCCGCCGATGGAGCGGGGCTCGGGCGGCGAGTCGTGGTGGCGGCGGGCGCGGCAGCGGCGGCAGGTGCAGGGGGGGCCGGTGCGCGAGTCTCGGCGGGTGGGGGAGGCGCCGTCCGCTGCGTCGCTGTGGCGGGCGGCGGTGCGGGAGGCGGCACCGCGGCCTGCGGCACCGAGGTCGGAGGGGGCGGGGTACTCGTCGGCACCGCCACGGCTTCGGCAGCCGGAGCCTGCGTCGGAACCGCCGTCTTCCGCGCCTTGGCCTTCGGAGTGCTCGTCGGCGTAGGCGGGACGGTCGGGCCCCCGGGGGTGGGAGTCGCCAGGCGCGCCACGATCACTTTCGTCGGATGGCAGCCCGGCAGAGTCAGCGCCAGGCCGAGAGGCAGCAGGGTCCAGCCGAGCCGTCGTCTCATCGCGTCAGGCGCGAAGCATATCCCGGCCGCCGAGGGCGAGGGCCGGGTCGCGGCCGCGCCGCTATTCCCGGAAGTAGCCGTGAAGATTCTGGAGCGCCTGGCGGTCGATCTTGCGGCGGCGCACCGACTCGCGCAGCAGAGAAAGGGCGGCGAATCCCTCGGGGACCATCTGTTCTTCGTCGAGGATGGGAAGGGCGGCACGCACCTCCCACTCGGCCTGGGCCTCCTGCCCCGACTGGAGCAGGGCGTCGGCCAGAACGAGATGAATCGCAGCCGCGTCCCCGCGCATGCCGACCTGTTCGGCGTCGCGGACGGCCTCGCGGTATGCGTCGATGGCCTCGGCCATCTTGCCCTGTTCGCGCAGGATGTCGCCCACGCACCATCGCAGCTTCACCAGACCGACCTGGCTGTCTGTCTTCTGCAGGAGATCGAGCGCCTGGCGCGCGTAATCGAGAGCCGCCTCCGGGTTGGCCTGGAGCCGGTAGAGCTGCGCCAGGTTGTTCGCGGCGGGCCCGACGAGCTTGACGTGGCCCGTGTTCCGGGTTTCCTCGTAGATCTCGCGGAAGACGTCGATGGCCCGGGGCGCGTCGCCCAACTCCCGGCACGCGAGGCCTTCCAGCAGGCGGCACTTCCAGGCCTCTTCCAGCAGACCGAGCCTCCGGGCGTTCTCGGCCCAAACTGGTGCGAGCTCCAGGACCTCTTCGAATCGCCGCTCTTCCATGGTCAGGGCGAGCTTCTGGTAGGCCAGGCGCACGAAGTGGGCGCTCGCGTTGGCGACGCCGACGAAGTTCGACTCGGCGCGGTCGAACCAGCGGCGGGCCTCCTCGCGGCGAAACAGGATCCGGTTGGCCCCGCCCGACAGGAGCGCGAGCTCGCCCAGGAAATAGTCCCTCTCGTCGAAATCCCCGATCTTGCGCCGGGGAACGGCGAGGAACCAGTAGAAGAATCCCGCCTCTTCGGCTACCTCCGAAGGCGCCGTTTCGATGCGTCGCGTGAGGGCCTCGCAGATGGCCAGGAGCACTTCGGGATTCTCCAGGCGAAGCTCCCGGACGCGCCCCGGCCGGTCCGCGGCCGGCAGAGCGAGGATGCGCTCGGCGGCCTCCCGTCCGTCTCGAACCGAGACGCTCTCGGGGAGAGCCGGAAACCGGACGAGCTCGCCCCTCAAGATCCGTCCTCGCCGCTCGCGCCCGGATCCTTCGGCTTGTCGATGCCCCTCTCGATCTCGATCGCGATGACCTCCGGGCCGAGCTCGAGAGAGCGCGTGAGCCGTTCGTCTCGGGCGAGGACGTCCTCGAGCCTCGACATCGTGTAGACGTGCCCGGCCCGGCACGCCATCAGAAGAAGCTCGGAACGCAGCGACTCGGGCCGCCGGCTGCCCGGCCGCCGGCAGAATCGCTGGAACCAGTCGTAGAGTCGCTGCTCGACTTCGTTCGCCTCCCGCGGGGGAAGGCGATAGTTGGTGACGAGCGCGCGTTCGATCAGAGGCAGGATCTGCCCGAAGACCGAAGCGGCCTCCTTGTTCCGTCCGGAGAACGTCGAGGACATGGAGATCACCCGGCTCCTTCCGGATGAGTTCCAAGTGCTCGCTGGGCGCCGGTGGCGCCCCGGAACGCTCGAAGTCGGATCAATAGCAAGAGAGTAGGGTCAGTAGGGAATGTGTCCCTGGACCTTGATCGGGAACGGTTTCTGAGTCGGCTTGGGAGCCGGAGCCGGCTCGGGCTGCCGCTGCGGAACCTGGACCGACTGCGTCGAGGTGGAAACCATGGCGACTGTCTCCTTTCGCGTAGAGAAACGAATACCCACCTACCCCGGGGCGATGAAAAAAGTGCGACCCACCCGGACAGAATCTGCGCAGATCATACGCCTGCCGAATCGCCGTCAAGCAGGATTTGGGAGCGGTCCGCGGGCCTCGAGGCCGCAGCGAGGCAAGCGTCTGTCTTTCCAATGGTTTGGGAACCCTGCGAAGGCCCCGGCGAACCGCTCGTTCGGGCGCCGCGAGGGAAGGTCGCCGGCCGCAACCGTCTGCTCCCTGGTTCCCCGACGACTTAGAGGGCTCGCACGAAGTCCGCGGCGTCCTGCCGCCAGACGGTCACACCGCAGAAGCGCTCGCCCTCCGGGCAGACGGGGCGCACGCCCGCGTGGTGCCGGAGCGTGCAGGGCGGAAGCAGCCAGGGCCCGATGCGCGGGTTCACTTCGCGGATCTGCAGCGCTTCATCCAGGCTCGCGCGCCAGATCTCTTCCTGCGCGTTGTAGCAGAGGCGCATCGCAAACTTGTGGTGGAGGTTCAACAGGTCCGCGGATTCCGTGAACCGGATCGCGACCGCGTTGGGCAGCAGGTACGCCGCGTGCTCGTCGGGAACGCCGCGCTCCCGGAGTCTCCCGATCGCTTCCCAGGTCTCCTCCATCGTCGTGCGGTAAAGCGCCGCAGCCTGCGGGACTTCGTCTACGAGCATCGGCACGATGTAGTCCGGCTGCTCGGAAAGGTAAGCGGGCAGGACGGGGCGCGAAGCCGGTGTCATGCGGTGGCGCTGGTCCTGACTGTCGGCGGTATGCGAGAGCTTCTTGCGAAAGGTATACGCGGGATGAAACATCGCGCGCGAAAGCTTGCCATGGGTCGTCAGGGTGAGGGTCTCGCCGAGCAGCGGATTGCGCGCGGGATCGAGCACGAGCCGGATCGCCTCGTCGTCGGAAAGGGCGGCGCGCGGCAGGCCCAGAATCTCGCGAACCGAAGAGGCGAGGATCTCCTCGTTGTTCGCCTTCCAGTCGACGAGCCTCGAGGCGCGGCCGCCGAGTCCCTCGTCGAACTCCCGCCGAAATGCCTCGCCCGACGCCCGGAGCGGCCGGACCGCCTGGAGGAACGCGTGCTCCGGCGTTTCCTCGAGCGGAATGGGATCCTGCAGCACGGCCTCATAGAGCGGGTCGTGACGCCGCACCTCGTCCACCATGCGGCCCACGACCTCGCGTTGCTCCGACGGCGCGTCGAGGGACTCGCAGAGGCGCCAGTAGCGAAAGAGCGTGATCCCGGACACGGTGTGGTAGAGGAAGGCGAACGTCGCGACCGGCAGCACGTAGCGGGCGATCTCTTGCGCGCGCTTCTGGACGGCGCCGGCATAGCGGGCGCGGCCCTCGCCCCGGGTTCGGCCCGGGAAGATCCCGAAGTAGCGCTCTCCGGCGATCGGGGTCAGAAGCGCCGTCAGGCGGCGGTAGGCGTCCTGCTGGCGTTGGGCTTGTCGCTCGAAGATGTCCCGCTCGGCCCCGCCCATCGCCGGGACGGCGTAGGTGCCGGGCTTGACCTCCACGTAGCGCTGCGACACCTGCTCGGAGTTGTAGAAGGGGTGGCTGTGCAGAAAGCTCCAGAGAAACTGGCGCGAGACGTTTTCCAGAGCAAACTGGAAGTGCGCGTGCTGGAACGTCGTGTGGTGGCCGGCCTCGTAGATCGAGCGGGCGAGCGCGTCGCGCCGGTCCGGCCGCGCGGAGGCCTGGTCCTCCGTGACGATTCCCTTCGACGAGTAGCAGGTGCGCGCGGCGGCGACGACGTTCTCGAAGGGCCGCTCGAACGCGTGCACGAGGCGAACCTTTGGAGCGGGAGAGGAAAAGCCCGAGGCGTGCTCGCGGCGAGGGACGGTCGACATGGCGCGGAGGAGATTATCGCTCCAGTCGGAGGCCTCGACCGGCCCTGTCCCGTCAAGCCCTCCGTTTCTTCGGAACTTGCGCGGGGAGCATCGCCTCGACTTCTTCGCGGGCTTCGCGGCCGACGGCGTCGCAGACGACGGCGCAGAGCTTCTCGATCGAGGGGTCGGAGATCGAGTAGACCGTCCGGGCGCCCTCTCGGCGCCGGCGAACGACGCCGCTCGCGCGAAGGACCGCCAGGTGCTTGCTGACGTTGGCCTGGGTTCCGCCGACCGACCGCAGGATTTCTCCCACGGACGCCGCCGATTGGAAGAGGCACTCGAGGATCCTCAGTCGCGTCGGCTCTCCGAGCGCCCGAAAGCGAAGCGCCATCCGTTCGCGGGCCCTGTCGGTCAGCGCGGCGGCGGCCACGGAGCCAGCGTAGCCGATCGGAGGGGGAAGATCCTCAAAATTCACGTTATTGACAATATAACTATATACTCATATAGTCAATATCGTCATGCTGACGCTGCCGCTCCTTCTTGCCGTGGCCGCACCGCTCGCGCCGCCCCCGCTCACTCTCGAGGAGGCCGCGGCGCTGGCCGCCGCCGGCGCGCCGGCCGTGGCCCAGGCGGCAGCGGACTCGGAGCGGGCGCGGGGCGCTGCGGCCGCGGCGCGCTCGCGGCTGGGGCCGACCCTGGCTGTCGACTTCAAGGCGCTCACGACGGACAACCCGGTCGACGTCTTCGCCCTCACCCTGGAGCAGGAGCGCTTTTCCCTGGCGGAGTTTGCCGCCTCGGATCCAAACCATCCCGGGTACCTGAAGGACTGGAGCGCCGGAGTCACGGCCGGGTGGGATGTGGACGTCTTCGGTTCGACGCGCAGCGCGGCGCGCTCGGCGGCGACCGCGGCGGCGGCGGCCGAGCGCTCCTCCCGATGGACGCGACAGGCCTCGGCGTTCCAGGCCGTCGCGGCCTTCGCCTCGGCCTCCCGGGCGGAGGCCAGCCTTCGTTTGCTCGGGCAGAGGCAGGCAGACGCGGAGAAGGACACCTCGATCGCCGAGAGCCTCTTCACGCAGGGGTTCACGACCGCCGCCGATCCCGCCCGGGCGCGCGCCGCCGTGGCCGAGGTGCGCGCGCAGATCGCCGAGCAGAATGCAGCCCTCGAGCAGTCACGGGCGTCTCTCTCGGCGCTGATCGGATCCGAGGCGGCGTCTCGCCCCCTGGCCCCTTTGCCGCAGCCCGGCGCCGCTCCCTCCCCGGGCGCCGCCACGCGCGACGACGTGGAGGCCGCCGACCTTGCGGCGCAGGCGGCGCGCGACCGGGAAAAGGCGGTCTCTCTGTCCCGCTGGCCTTCCCTCCTGATTCAGGGGACGTACCAGATGCACGCTCCCACCCCCGGCGGGCGGTGGGGTGATTCCGCCACCGCGTTTGCCGGAATTCGAGTCCCTCTGTTCGCGTCGGGCGGAACCGACGCCCGGATCGCCGAAGCGCGGGCGGCCGCCCTCTCGGCCGACGCCGCCGCGCGGGGAGCGCGCTCGGAAGGCGAGCGGCAGATCGCAACGGCTCGCGCCGCGCTCACGGCTGCCCTGGCCCGCGAAAAGGCCTACCGCGAAGCGGAGAGTGCCGCCGGGCTGGCGCGGGAAGTCCAGCAGGCACGTTACGAAGAGGGGATCGCACGGCTCGCCGATCTGCTGGAGGCGCGCTCGGCGCAGCTGCGCGCCGGCCTGGGAGTGCTTTGGGCGCAGGCCGAGCGCGTTGTGGCGACCGCGAGCCTCCGGCTCGCTTTGGGTCTGCCGCCCGTCGGAGAGGAGAAACGATGAAGAGGATCATCGGCGTGCTGGCGCTGCTCGCGGCCGCTTGCGCGAGGCGCCCCTCGGCACCGGAGGCCCCGACGATTCGCACGCTGGCCACGGCGAGGGTGGAGCGCACGGATCTGGCGGGCCGGATCGAGATCGAGGGCACGGTCGTCGGCCGCCAGGAAGCCGTCCTGTCCAGCCGGCTTGCGGCCTCCGTTGTGGAAGTCGCGGCCGTTCCCGGACGAAGCGTCCGCGCGGGCACGGTCCTCGTCCGGCTCGAGACGCGCGAGGCGGAGGGAGCGCTCGAGGGCGCCCGGGCGGCCCTCGCGGCCGCGCAGTCCGCGCTCGAACTCGCCCGCCGCAATCGCACCCGATACGAGAAGCTCGAGGGCCGGGGAGCGGCTGCCGCCGTGGAGCTCGAGCATGCCGGACAGGACGAGGTGTCGGCGGCCGCCGCGGTGGCGTCGGCAGAAGCGGCGGTGCGGCGCGCGGAGACGGATCGCGAACAGGCCGCCCTCGCCGCACCCTTCGATTCGGTGGTCGTCGAGAAAATGGTTTCTCCGGGAGATCTCGCGGCGCCGGGACGTCCACTGGTCCGAGTGGCGTCGCTTTCCGGGCGCCGGGTCGAAGCCGCTCCAGGCGAGGCGCTGGCCGCCTCGCTCTCGGAAGGGGATCCGGTCCGTGTCGTGGTCGGCGGGCGCACGCTGTCCGCCCGGGTCGCCGAAATCGTCGGGGCCGTGGATGCCGCGACGCGCCGGCGGACGGTGCGCGTCGACCTGCCGGCCGGCGAAGAGCCGCCGGTCGGCTCCTTCGCGCTGCTCCTGCTGCCGGGCCCATCCGAGCCCCGGCTCGTCGTGCCGGCGCGCGCCGTCGTCGCACGCGGCGGGCTCGAACTCGTGTGGGTCGTTTCGCCCGAGGGGCTCGCCTCCCTCCGCTACGTCCGAACGGGTTCGTCGCGAGGTGGTGATCTCGTCGAGGTGCGCTCCGGCCTCGCCGCGGGTGAGCGCGTCGTGCTCGATCCTCCCGCCGATCTCGAGGCGGGCACGCGGGTCAAGGCGTGACGTCCGATCCGAAGACGCGCCTGGGGCAGGAACGCCAGCCTCTCGGCCTCGCGGGGCGGCTGGCGCAAGCGTTCGTCGAATCGAAGCTGACGCCTCTGATCGTTCTCTTCGCCCTGGCCCTCGGCGGGCTGGCCGTGTTGGTTACGCCGAGGGAGGAAGAACCACAGATCAAGGTGCCGATGATCGACGTCTTCGCCGCCGTGCCGGGCCGCAGCGCGGTCGAGGTCGAACGGGAAGTCTCCGCGCCTCTCGAGAAGGCCTTCTGGTCGATCCCCGGTGTCGAGTACGTCTACTCGACGTCGTCACCCGATCGCGCCTTCCTGGTCCTGCGGTTTCGAGTGGGGGAGGATCCCGACCGCGCC
The DNA here is from genome assembly GCA_963801275.1 of uncultured Acidobacteriota bacterium. Classification (GTDB taxonomy): domain Bacteria; phylum Acidobacteriota; class Thermoanaerobaculia; order UBA5066; family Gp7-AA6; genus DATBFU01. The sequence goes on from CAWDEF010000001.1 coordinate 3,132,837, forward strand.
CTCGTGCGCGTCCGATCGAAGCTCGACGCTCTGGCGGATCAGTGGCCGGGAGATCTCGCGCCTCCGCTGGTCAAGCCGCGTTCGATCGACGACGTGCCGATCTGGGCAATGACCTTTTGGAGCCGCTCGCAGGACGCGGCGACCCTGCGCCAGATCGCGGCGGAGGTCGAGAACGAGATCAAGTCGATTCCGGAGGTTTCCGACACGGCCCTGATCGGCGGCCTGCGGCGGGAGTTTCGCGTTGAGCTGGATGTGCCGGAGCTCGCGGCGCGCGGCCTTACGCCCGTTGCGGTGCTGCCGGCCCTGCTCGCCGCCAACCGCCGAGCGCCGGCGGGCCCCCTGGTCACGGGAGGGCGCGAGGTCCTTGTCGAGGCCGGCGGCTTCGTACGGTCGGCCGAGGAGCTTTCCTCCGTCGTGGTCGCCGAGAGCGGCGGGCGTCCGGTCCGGCTCGCCGACGTGGCTCGCGTTTTCGACGGACCGGAAGAGCCGGCCTCCTACGTGAGTCATGGACAGCCCGGCGTGCCCGGAAGATGGCCCGCGGTCACGCTCTCGGTCAGCAAGCGGCGCGGGTCCAACGCGATCTCGGTCGTTCACGCGATCGACCGGAAGCTCGCGGCGCTCCGGCCGAGGCTGATGGCCGGCGGCATCCGCTCGGTCGTGACCCGCGACTATGGCGAGACCTCCTCGGAGAAGTCCAACGAGCTCTTGAAGCATATGGGCCTCGCAACGCTCTCGGTCGCGCTGCTGATGGCGTTCGCGCTCGGGAGGCGGGAAGCGGGTGTGGTCCTGCTCGCCGTGCCCGTCACGCTCGCCCTGACGCTCTTCGTCTTCTGGCTCTTCGGGTACACGCTGAACCGGATTACTCTGTTCGCGCTCATCTTTTCGATCGGTATCCTCGTCGATGACGCAATCGTCGTCGTCGAGAACATCGTTCGGCACCTGCGCTTGCCCGAGGCCCGCGGGCGCTCCCTCGCCGCCGTCGCCGTGGAGGCGACCGACGAGGTCGGCAACCCGACGATCCTCGCGACTTTCGCCGTGATCGCTGCGATCGTTCCGATGGGCTTCGTGGGCGGCTTGATGGGTCCCTACATGCGGCCGATTCCCATCGGAGCCTCGGCGGCGATGCTCTTCTCCCTGCTGGTCGCCTTCGCGGTCTCGCCCTGGGCCTCGAGGCTGCTCTTTCGCACGGCCGCTCGGGGAGCGGCCGGTCACGCCGGAGATTCGCGGGGCAAGCTGGCGCGCCTGTACCGCCGGGCGATGGCCCCGCTCGTTGCCGAAGGGGGCCGCCGACCCCGCACGATTTTCTTTGCGGGAATCGCCGGCCTTCTCCTGGCGGCGCTCGCGCTGGTTCCGCTCGGCCTCGTGATCGTGAAGATGCTGCCCTTCGACAACAAGAACGAGTTCCAGGTCGTCGTCGACTTTCCGGAGGGAACGACACTCGAGACGACGAACCGGGCCCTTTCCGAGATGGCCGATGCCCTGCAGACACTGCCGGAAGTCGTCGGGACCCAGGTGTATGCGGGCGCCGCCGCGCCCTACAACTTCAACGGGCTCGTCCGGCACTACTTCCTGCGCTCGGGCCCGCACCAGGGGGACGTCCAGGTCGGGCTCCAGCCAAAGGGGAAGCGGCGGCGCTCGTCCCATGCGATCGCCCGAGCCGCGCGGCCGCTCGTGTCCGAAATCGGGCGCCGGTACGGGGCCCGCGTGAAGGTCGCCGAGGTTCCGCCCGGGCCACCCGTCCTTCAAACGCTCGTCGCCGAAGTCTACGGCCCGGATCCAATCGGACGGCTCGAGGTTGCACGGCAGGTCAAGGACCTGTTCTCCCGCACCGAGGGCGTGGTCGACGTCGACTGGTACGTCGAGAGCCCGCGGGACCGTTTGGCCTATCGGCTCGATCGGGAGAAGGCGGGTCTGGCCGGGATCCGGGAGGCCGATGCCGCAGCGGCGCTGCGGCTCGCGCTCGGGGGCGACCCGGTCGATGAAGTCCACCTGCCTGGAATCCGCGAACGCATCCCCGTCGTGGTGACGATGCCCTCGGAGCGCCGCAACGACGCCGCCGCGCTGGGCGCGCTCGTGGTGCCCGGGCCGGAGGGGCGTCTGATCCCCCTCTCGGAAATCGGACACTTCGAGAGCGAGCCCGAGGACGTCTCGATCTACCACAAGAATTTGAAGCCCGTCGTCTACGTGACCGCCGATGTCGGTGGAACCCGGGAGGCGCCGGTGTATGCGATCGCCGCGCTCGAGAAAGGGCTCTCGGCCATCCGACTCCCCGGCGGCTACCGCCTTGCGACGCAGACGGCCTCGGCGCCCTTCGACACGAGCCGCTACGCCATCAAGTGGGACGGGGAATGGCACGTGACCTACGAGGTCTTTCGCGACCTGGGCTTGGCATTTGCGGCCGTGCTCGTGCTGATCTACGTGCTCGTGGTGGGCTGGTTTCGCAGCTTCACGGTGCCGCTCGTCATCATGGCGCCGATCCCCCTGACTCTGGTTGGCATCCTGCCGGCGCACGCCCTCTTCGGGGTCTTCTTCACCGCGACTTCGATGATCGGCTTCATCGCGGGTGCGGGCATCATCGTGCGCAACTCGATCATTCTCGTCGACTTCATCGAGCTGCGCCGGCGCGAGGGGATGGCCCTGTCGGAGGCGGTTCTCGACGCGGGGGAGGTGCGGTTCCGCCCGATGCTCTTGACCGCCGCTGCGGTCGTTGTCGGCTCTTCGGTGATGCTCTTCGACCCCATCTTTCAGGGACTCGCAGTCTCGATGATGGCGGGCGAGGTGGCGGCGACGCTGCTGTCGCGCGCGGCCGTTCCCGTTCTCTACTACTTGCTCAAGCGCTCCGAGGAGAGAAGGGTCCTCGCCAAGCGCTCTCTCCCACCGTCGTCCGAACCGGAAAGGAGTCTGGCATGAAGCACTCACAGAACGATTGGTTACGCGGGATCGCGGGGACGTTCGTCCTGCTGTCGGTCGGTCTCGGGTGGCTCGTCCATCCCGCGTTCTTCCTCTTCACCGCATTCGTCGGCGCCAATCTGCTGCAGTCGGCCTTCACGGGAACTTGCCCGATGATGGTTCTTCTGCGCCGGCTGGGCGTGCCGGAAAACGTGGTGCGTCCGTGAAACTGCTCGTGATGGTCGCGCCCCGCGAAGTGCGAGACGAAGCGGAGGCGGCGCTGCAGGCGGCCGGCGCGGTCCGCTTCACGGAGATCCCAACTGTCTACGGCGAGGGATCGACCGGGCCGCGCTTCGGATCCCGACGGGCGCCGGGCGTCTCGGACCTGATCTTCGTCGCGGTGGAGGACGCGCGGCTCGGTCCGCTTCGGGAGGCCCTTTTGGCCGCCGGGGCGCGACTCGGGCGCAGGCTGCACGCATTCCTGGTCCCGGCCGAGGAGCTCTGAAGGCGGCCGGCTACCCCCAGCGTGGCTGATCGTCGGGGGGGATACCGAGCACGATCTTTGCGACGAGCTCGTGAGTCAGCGCCGAGTTGGCGGGATGGAAGCGTCCGGCCCTCGCGTCCCGGAAGAGCCGCTCGAACTCGCTCTTCTTGAACATTCCGAAACCGCCGGAGACGTCGAGCGCGGTGTCGACGACCTTCCAGGCGCCTTCGACGGCCCGGTACTTGGCAGTCACGATCTTGGCCGGCCAGGCGCCGCCGTGGTCGACCCCCTTGGACCAGTCCGTGGCGACCTTCTCGATGAGGGGCTCGATCGCCTCGAGCTCCATGGCCATCTCGGCCACGCCCCACTGAATCGCCGGATGGTGCGCCATCGAACCGGAGACGGCGAGCGACTTGCGCTTCGGGAGGGACTCGACCGTCAGGTCGAGGGCGCGGCGGGCGAGTCCGTAGTAGACATTGGCGAAGGCCAGCAAGGCCCAGGCGAAAATCGAGAGCACGAAGATGTCCAGGCCGGCTGTCCCCGGCCGGACGCTCCTCACGATTCTCGAATCGGGCACGAACGCGCTTTCGAGGATCGTGTCGTCGCTCCGGGTCGCGCGCATGCCGAGCACGTCCCACGTCGCCTCAATCCGGTATCCCTTCGCGTCGCGCGGGAGAAAGCCGTGGATGATCCGGGGAGCCTTCGGGTCGCTCGCGTCGAGTCCGTGGAGGCCAAGAAAGGTCCAGACGGGCGCCAGGCTCCCGAACGACTTTCGGCCCGTGAATCGGTAGCCGCCTTCGACGCGTTCCGCCCGCGTGGTCGAGAGGAGAACGGGCAAATCGTGTCCCGTCTCCGCATGCCCCCCGCGAAAATCTCGCCGCGGCCGGCCGCCTGAAGAATCCAATCGCACGACGAGTCGCCGCTGTCGTGGACCTCCCGGGCGACGCCGCACCAGTAGGTGTGCATGTTGACGCCGAGCGCGGTCGCGGGCGCCCAGTATGCGAGGCGTCGAGTCTCCCGGCAGGGTTCGGCGAGCGTCAGGCCGAGGCCGCCGAATTCACGCGGGACGGCCATCTTGAGATAGCCGGTCGGGCGGAGCTCCTCGAAGTCCTCGGAGAAGAAGCGGTTCTCGCGGTCGTAGACGGGCGCGCGCTCGTGGAATCGGTGGAGAAGGTCGTCGGACAGGATAGGGGCGGCGTCGGTCATCGTGGCCTCCCTCGAGGGCCGAAAGTCTACTCCTCCCCGGTCGGCGTCGATTCCCGTTTGAAACGCCCGGCCCGATCGGTCCATAGTTTCCCATGTGAAGCGTCCGATCTACATGGACTCCCACGCCACGACCCCGGTCGATCCGCGGGTGCTCGAGGCCATGTTGCCCTACTTCTCCCGAATCTTCGGCAATGCCTCCTCGCGCAATCATGTGTTCGGCTGGGAGGCCGAGGCGGCCGTCGAGGAGGCCCGCCACCAGATCGCCTCCGCGATGGGAGCCGCCGACAAGGAGATCGTCTTTACGAGCGGCGCGACCGAATCGGACAACCTCGCGATTCTCGGCGTGGCGCGGATGTACGGAGGGAAGGGCCGTCATCTCGTCACGGCGTCCACCGAGCACCATGCCGTGCTCGACCCGTGCCGGGCGCTCGAGCGCGAGGGTTTCGAGGTCACCTGGCTCGGCCCCGACCGGACCGGGCGCATCGACCCCGGACAGGTGCGCGAAGCGCTGACGGATCGCACCCTCCTCGTTTCCGTCATGCTCGCCAACAACGAAATCGGCACGATCCAACCGCTCGCCGAGATCGGCGCCGTGTGCCGGGAGAGGGACGTTCTCTTTCACACGGACGCGGTGCAGGGCTTCGGGAAGATCCCGTTCGACGTCGAGGCGATGCGCGTGGACCTCGCTTCCGTGACGGCGCACAAGCTCTACGGGCCCAAGGGAGTCGGGGCGCTCTACGTGCGCGGCAAATCCCCGCGCGTTCGGCTGGCACCCCTCTTCCACGGGGGCGGCCACGAGCGGGGCCTCCGCTCCGGCACGCTGAACGTGCCGGGGATCGTCGGCTTCGGGAAGGCGGTCGAAGTTGCGCTCGAAGAGCGGGAGGCTGAGGGGCGTCGGCTGCGCCTCCTGAGGGGCCGTCTCCACGACGGCCTCCGGGCGCGGGTCGAGGGCGCTTTCTTGAACGGCCCGGCGTTTCCCGCCGTGGACACCCGCGGAGAGCTCGCGGCGGGAGAGACGGAACGAAGGCTCCCGGGCAACCTCAACGTGTCTTTCGCCGGTGTGGAGGGCGAGGCGCTTCTGATGGGCCTGAAGGATCTCGCGGTTTCGTCCGGCTCCGCCTGCACCTCGGCCTCGCTCGAGCCCTCGCACGTGCTCCGGGCGATCGGCGTGCCCGACGAGCTCGCGCACGCGTCGATCCGCTTCGGTCTCGGGCGCGACAACACCCAGGAGGAGGTCGACTTCGCGGCGACGGCCGTGGAGCAGGCCGTGCGCCGGCTGCGGGACCTGGCTCCCTCGGCGAAGGCCTGAGCCGCTCCGGTTCCTCGCCTGTGCTCGCAGATCTGCTCCGGGAACTTCCCCTCTACGGCGATCTTCTCGAGAGGCTTCGTCGAGGCGGCGCGCGTGCGGTGGTCTCCGGCGGCGTCGGCGCATTGCCCGGCCTGCTTCTTTCGGCGCTCGCGCGGGACCTCGATCGGCGGCTCGCGGTCCTCGTCGCCGACGAGAAGGAGGCCGAGCGCATCGCGCAGGACCTCGAGGCCGGCGGATCCGAGGGGGTCTTCCGGGCGCCGGGACCTACCCTCACGCCCTACCAGCGCATTCCGCCATCGTTGAAGGCGAGGCGCGACGAGTTCCGGCTCCTCGCGGCGCTCTCCGGCGGGCCCGCGGTGTCCGCGGTCGTGATTCCGGCACACGGGCTCTTCACGCGTCTGCCGGCGCCGGAGGCCTTCGCGCTTCTGTCCGTCGGTCTCGCCGAGGGGGAAGACGTCTCGCTGCCGAAGCTGACGGCGCGGCTGACGGAGCTCGGCTACCGGCGGGGCGATCTCGTGATCGAGACGGGCGATCTGGCCGTGCGCGGCGGCCTCTTCGACGTCTTTCCTCCGGACCGGGAGCTGCCTCTGCGCGTCGAGCTCGAGGGGGATCGGGTCGCCTCGATTCGCGTCTTCGATCCCGACACCCAGCGCTCGAGCGAACGCGTGGCGTCCGTCCGGATTCCGGCGTTTTCCGCCTCGCGAGAATCCCGCGAAGAGCATGAGCTGCTCGCGGCGCGCATCGGACGCATCCCATCGGAAGCCGAGCGGATCGTGTTCGCGTCGGCCGTCGGCGCCATGCCCGCCGGTTGGCTCGACTATGTGGGAGACGGCGCACTCCGCGTCGTGATCGAGCCTGCGCGGGTCGAGGAGGAGGTCGTCGCCTTCGCCGAGCGGATCGCCTCCGACCGAGACCCCGACCGCGACGTCTTTGCGCCCGAGGAGCTGCTCCTCCCGGCGGCCGAGATCGGGGAACGGCTCGCCGCCGCGCCGCTGCTCTTCGACCGGCTCGGCCTCACCGAGGGTGAGGCTGTCCGGCTTCCGGCGGAGGCGATCGCCGGGCATGCCGGCCGCACGGCCGAGGCGGCGCGGGAGATCGCGGGTGCGCTGTCCGCCGGGGAAGAGGTGCTGCTCGCGGCGCGGCCTCCCGGAGGTCCCGAGAAGGCGCGCCGATTCGCGCGCGAATACGGCATCGCCGTTTCCGCCGAGCGCGTACCAGGCTCTCTGGTCGTGCGGCCGGCGGAGATCTCGGCGGGATTTCGCCTGCGCGGGCCGCGCCTCTGGCTCTACGCCGAGAGCGAGATCTTCGGCGAGGAGAAGCCTTCCGCGACCCCCCGAGCGCGGGTCTCCGAGGCGTTTCTTTCAGACTTGAGGGACCTGAAGCTCGGAGACGCGGTCGTGCACCGCGACTACGGCATCGGGCTCTTCAAGGGTTTGAAGCGCGTCGAGGTGTCCGGGCAGGAGCGCGAGTTCATGGAGATCGGCTACGCCGAGGAGAAGACGCTGCTGCTTCCGGTCGACCGCTTCGATCTGGTGCAGAAGTACTCGGGGCTGGAGGGTGCCCCGCCGGCACTCGACCGTTTGGGAAGCGCGGGATGGGGCCGGCGGAAGGCCTCGGTCAAGCGCGCCATGCGCGACATGACCGACCAGCTGTTGAAGCTCTACGCCCGCCGCTCCGTCGCGCCGGGCTTCACTTTCTCGAAGGACTCCCCCTGGCAGAAGGAATTCGAGGATGCCTTCGAGTACACCGAGACTCCCGACCAGGTCCAGGCGATCGCCGACGTCAAGCGCGACATGCAATCCGACCGGCCCATGGACCGCCTGCTTTGCGGGGATGTCGGCTACGGAAAGACGGAGGTTGCCATGCGCGCAGCCTTCAAGGCCGTTCTGGACGGCAAGCAGGTAGCGGTGCTCGCGCCCACGACCGTCCTCGCCGACCAGCACTTTCGGACGTTCGGCCGGAGGTTCGCGGCGTTTCCCGTGACGATCGAGCTGCTGTCCCGCTTCCGGTCCCGCGCGGAGCAGAAGGAGATCGTGCGCCGCGTGGCCGACGGTTCGGTCGACATCCTCATCGCGACGCATCGCATGCTGGGAAAGGACCTCGCCTTCCGCGACCTGGGGCTGCTCGTCGTCGACGAAGAACAGCGCTTCGGCGTCGCTCAGAAGGAGAAACTCAAGGAATGGCGCACCTCCATCGACGTTCTCGCCATGTCTGCGACACCGATCCCCCGGTCCCTGCACCTCTCGCTCTCGGGGCTGCGCGACCTCTCGATCATCGAGACGCCCCCGCGGGACCGCCTGGCCATCGAGACCCAGGTCGTCCCCTCGAAGCCGGCCGTGATCCGCGAGGCGATCGAGGCCGAGGTCGGGCGCGGCGGGCAGGTCTTCTTCGTTCACAACCGCGTCGAATCCATCGGCCGGATTCGAGAGATGCTCGCGGCCCTCGTTCCGGCGGTGCGGATCGCGGTAGCCCACGGGGCCATGCCCGAGGCGGAGCTCGAGAGGGCGATGCGGCGTTTCCTGACCCGGGAGGCCGACCTGCTGCTCGCGACGACGATCATCGAGAACGGCCTGGATATCCCGTCGGCCAACACGATCCTGATCGATCGTGCGGAGGCCTACGGCCTGGCCCAGCTCTATCAGCTGCGCGGCCGCGTGGGGCGCAGCGACCGGCCGGCCTACGCCTACCTTCTGGTCGACGAGAAGACGGCCCTATCGGAGGTGGCGCGGCGGCGGCTGGCATCGATCCAGGAGTTCTGCGATCTGGGCGCGGGCTTCCGCATCGCCGCCAAGGACCTGGAGATCCGCGGGTCCGGCAACATCCTCGGGGGCGAGCAGTCGGGGCAGATCGCCTCGGTGGGGTTTGAGACCTACCTGCAGCTGCTGGAGGAGACGATCCGCGAAATCCGCGGCGAGGAGGCCCAGCCGGAACGCCTGGTCACCCTCTCTCTCGGTCTCGACCTCACGATTCCGGCGGAGTACGTGGCCGATGAAAACTGGCGAATGATGATCTACAAAAAGATCGCCCGGGCGCGCGACGAAAGCGCTCTTTCCGAGACTCTTGCGGAAGTCGCCGATCGTTTCGGGGAGCCGCCGGCCGCAGTGGCCCGGCTGTCGGCCTACGCGCGCATCCGGATGCGGGCGGAAGCCCTCGGAGTTCAGGCGGTCAGCGCCCAGGGCGGGCGCGTGTACATCCGGCTGGCCGAGGACGCCGCCGTCGACACCGATCGGCTGATCGAGCTGGTGCGGGCGACACCTGGCGCCGCGCTGACGCCCGGGCGCGTCCTGACGCTGCCCGCCCCCCCCGCCGACGAGCTTCCCGGCGCGGTGCTCTCCTGGCTTGCGACCGTCGCTCCGGCTTACTCGGGAGCTGGCACGTCGCCTTCGCTCCGCGAGAGACCTGGCTGACGCCACCGGCTCGCGGCTCGGGCAAAGGCCCTCGACCGCGAGCCTGGTCTCTCGCTCCGCTGCGGCTCCCGCGGCACGCGCCTCCTCCCTCCTCCGTCGCTTCGGCTTGCGAGGGAGCTGCGCCCTACGGGCGCACAGGCGGCCGGCTCGCCCAAAGGGGCTCGACCGGCCGCCTGCTCCCTCGCTGCGCCTCCGCTCCCGCGGCGCGCGCCTCCTCCCTCCTCCGTCGGGAGACTTCGCGCGCCGCGAGCTGATGTTTTTCTCTCCCTGGAAAAAGATGCTCCATATCTGAAGGAAGAGGGACTGGCGCTCGCGACGCGACAAAGGTTCGCGACCGGAGGAGCGAAACGACTCGCGTCGCGGGAGCCGGAGCGAGCGAGGGGATCAGGCCGGCGGTCGAGGCCGCATCCGGCCGAGCCGCCGGCCGGTGACGGCCGAGGGCTGTTAAGCGAACCCAAGTTCAACCAACCTGGACGCCCGAGGCCGTCAGATCCCCGAGCGAGCGGAGGCGACGGAATTCCGCTGCCGGCCTCGTGTTATTTAATCCCGCCATGCGCAAGACCCTCGCTCTCCTGTGCCTCGCCCTGGCCGCCGGCGCGACTTCGGGCTCGGAGCTGATCGAGGCTCTCGTGGCGCGCGTCAACGACCAGCCCATCACCCGGTCGGAGTTCGAGACCCGGTGCGTTCTGGAGCTGCGCGGGTCGGCCGAGATCGATGGCCGGCGGCGCGTTCTCGACGAGATGATCCAGGAGAGGCTGCTCGAGGAGCGGGCGAAGGAGCTCGACGTCGCCGCCACCGACGCGGAGGTCGAGGAGGCGGTCGAGCGCGTGAAACGGCAGTACAACCTCGCGACGGACGCGGAGTTCGACAACGCTCTCGCGCAATCGAAGATGACGCGGGACGATCTGAAAAAGCAGCTGCGACAGACGATCACCATCCAGAAGGTCGTCGGCCGCGAGGTGAGCGGCAAGCTGACCATGGGCGACGACGTCCTGAGACTCGAATACGAGCGCCGCAAGGACGAGCTCTATCGGCTGCCCGAGCAGGCGCACATCTTCGAGATCGTGCTGCGCTTCTTGGCAAACGACGCCGAGGCGCGCCAGGCGGCGGTCGCGAAGATCGAGGCGGCCCGCGCAAAGATTGCGGCAGGAACGCCGTTCGGTGACGAGGCGAAGGAGATCTCGGAGGGCAACGCCAGCACCCGCGGGGGCGATCTCGGAACCGTTGCGAAGGGAGAGCTCCTCCCGGCCCTGGACGCCGCGGTCTTCGCGGAACCCCCTCAGGAGTATCCGGCGCCGGTTCTGCTGCCGACCTCCGTGCACCTGTTTCGGGTGACCGAACGCACTCCGGCGGGGTACAAGCCGTTTGCCGAGGTCCGTTCCGATCTTCAAAAGCGCTTGAGCGAGAACATCTACGACAAGCACTTCAACGAGTTCGTCGAGAAGCTCCGCCACGAGGCGTTCATCAAGATCTACGATCCGGCGCTGGCGAAGGCGGAGGCGGAGGAAAGAAAGGGCTAGCCGTCCGCCGCGAGCGCTCGCTCGCGAGCAGGCTGACGCTACCGGCTCGGATACGGCCTCGACCGCGAGCCTGCTCGTTCGCCGGGGTGGTCGCTTCCGCGAGGCGAGTCGTTTCGCTCGTTGCCTCACCGAAACTTCGATCGTGTGTCGCGAGCGGAGGGGTGCGGGAAGCGTAACGCCCGCTCGTAGTGGCTCCGGCTGAGCCCGAACCCTACCGGTTGTCCCTTACGCTGAATTACCGCCCCTAATTTTTTTAGGCAAACGCTTTCCCTTGACTAACAAACCACGGCACTCCTAACATCGCGCTCAGTGGCCCAATCTGGTTAATTGTGGGGGAAAGTGGTCCTGATCTGCGTATCGGGACACCAGAAGAAGGATGGATCGCTTTCGAGGGAGCGCGCCGGCCCGTCTCGACGAGAAGGGCCGTTTGAAGGTGCCGAGCCTCTTCCGGCAGCAGATCGAGGAGGCCTTCGGTCCGGAGCTGTTCATCACCTCCCTTCATGGCAAGGAGGTCCTCGTCTATCCCCTCACGATCTGGCAGGCGCTCGAAGAAAAGCTCGCCGCGTTGCCCGCGATTCACCGCGCCAAGCGCAAGTTTCTGGAACGCGTCAACTACTACGGTCAGGGCGGGGCGCTCGACGGGCAGGGCCGGGTCCTGGTGCCGCAGATCCTGCGGGATGCGGCGCGACTTCCCGCCGACGTCGTCGTGACGGGGAACATCGACCATCTGGTCGTTTCCGATCGCGCCGCCCTCACCACGCGGCTGCAGGGAGAGGACTTCACACCCGAGGACTACGACGACTTGGCGAAACTTCTGTCGTGAGCGATTCGAGGTTCGGCCATCGGCCGACGACGGGGAGACGGGGAGACGAAAGAGCTTGAGAAGCCCGCGCACACGCCGGTTCTTCTGCGAGAGGTCGTGGAGGGACTGCGTCCGGAGCGCGGAGGCTTCTTCGTGGACGCCACGCTCGGCGCGGGAGGCCATGCGCGGGCGCTTCTCGAACACGGCCCGCAGATCCGGCTGTTCGGAATCGACCGCGATCCCGACGCCCTTGCGGTCGCGCGGCCCCTGCTCGCGCCCTTCGGCGCCCGCGTGGAGCTCACCGAGGGCGATTTCTCGGAACTCGAGTCGCTGCTCGCCGACCGGCCCGCACCCGACGGGATCCTGGCCGACCTCGGGGTTTCCTCGATGCAGCTGGGGACCTCGGAGCGCGGCTTCTCGTTCCGGCGGGACGGGCCTCTGGACATGCGCATGGGCCGAAACGGCCGGAACGCCGCGGAAATCCTCGCGGCGTCTTCGGTCGAGGAACTGACGCGGATTTTCCGCGAATACGGGGAGGAACGGATGGCGGCAAAGATCGCACGCGGGATCGTGATGGAACGGACCCGGGGGCCCATTTCGACGACTCGGCAGCTGGCCCGCATCGTGGCGGCCCAGAAGGGTTCGCGCGAGAGGATCGACCCGGCTACCCGGGTGTTCCAGGCGTTGCGCATCGAGGTCAATCAGGAGCTCGTTGCGCTCTCGCGCTTTCTCGCTGCGGCTGTCAACCGAGCCAACGCCCGCGGGCGCCTTGCGGTCATCTCCTACCACTCCCTGGAGGACCGGATCGTCAAGGAGACCTTCCGCCGCGAGTCCGGAATGTGCCTTTGCCCGCCGCGCATCCCCCGCTGCGTTTGCGGCGCGCGCACGGTGCTGCGCGTCCTCACGCGGCGGCCCGTCGTGCCCTCGGAAGCGGAGCGCCGTGCAAACCCGCGGTCGCGCAGCGCGCGTCTGCGAATCGCCGAAAAGCTCGAACCGCCGACGGCGGCAGTCTGAGACGACCGAAAAGCGGGAAACGAAGGACCAGGATCGGAAGACGGAAGACTCGCCCATGAGCTTCACCGCCTACGCGCAGGGTAAGCGCGTCGAGAACTTCCACCTGACGCGGGAGAGAGATCGCCGCCGCGGGCGGGAGCTTGCGACGTTCCTGCTCGTCGGGCTGCCGGTCGCTTGCGTCCTCCTCGTCTTTGCCGCTCTCCATATCGAGACGGTGCGCGTCGGATACGCCCGCGAGGCCCGGGTGCGGCGTGTTCAGGAACTCGACGAGCAGTGCCGGAAATTGAGGGCCGAGCTCGCCCGGGCTTCCTCTCCCGAGCGTGTCGCGGCGCTCGCGGCGCACCGCAAGCTCCATGCCCCGGTGCCCGGCCAGATCCGATACGTGGAACCGCCCGCGCCCCGGGAGGCCACGCCGTGAACACACTGCGCCCGGGACGCTCCCGCTGGTTCACCCTGTCGCTTCTCGTGTGGGGGGGCGTCGTCATCGGGCGCCTCCTGCACGTTCAGGTGGCGCAGGGCCCGAAGTACCGGGCACGAGCGCAGCGCCAGCAGGAACGCCGCGTGGAGATTTCGCCCCGAAGGGGGTCGATCCTGGATCGCTACGGCCGAGAGCTCGCCGTCTCGGTGGAGTGCACCTCGATCTTCGCGATTCCGGACGAGGTCCAGCCGGTCGCGGCGTCACGGGCGCTTGCGGGCCTGCTCGAGACGACCCCGTTGGAGTTGAAAGAGAGGCTCTCGCGCGACACGGGCTTCGTTTGGCTCCGGCGAAAGGCCGACCCGGAAGTGGCCGACTCGATCCGCCGGCTCAAGCTGCCGGGAATTCACTTCGCGACGGAGAACCGGCGCACGTACCCGAAGGGCTCGCTCGCCGCGCCGCTCCTGGGCTACGTGGGGATCGACGATGGCGGGCTCGGGGGTCTCGAATATTCCTACGACCGCAGGATCCGCGGAAAACCCGGCGAGATCATCGCCCTCAAAGACGCGCGCCGCTCGACGTATGGCGAGGCAGAGACGCCCGGTCGGCCTCCGGAGGAGGGAGCCTCGCTCGAGCTTTCGATCGATTCGGGGGTTCAGTACGCGGTAGAGCGGGAGCTTTCCGCCGCCGTCGCGGACGCCGCCGCGCGGTCGGGCGTCGCGATTCTTCTGGATCCCTGGTCCGGAGAGGTCCTGGCGATGGCGAGCGTTCCCGGCTTCGATCCCAATCGCTTCAATCGCTTTCCGGCGGAAGCCCGGCGCAATCGCGCGATCGCGGACGCGTACGAGCCGGGGTCGACCTTCAAGATCGTGACGGGCTCGCTCGCCCTGGAAGATCACGTCGTCTCTCTGGACGAACGGATCGATACCTCCGAGGGTTCCATCCGGGTGGCCGGGACCACGATCTCCGAGCATGACGGCAGCCGCTTCGGGCCGCTGACGCTCGCGGGAATCTTCGAGCACTCCTCCAACGTCGGGATCATTCGCGTGGGGTTGCGCGTGGGGCCGCGGAGGCTCTTCGAGGGGGCGAGCGCCCTGGGGGTCGGGCGGTCGACGGGCATCGATCTTCCGGGCGAGAACATCGGGCTCTTTCGCCCGCTCTCTCGCTGGTCGGCCCTGTCGGTCGCTTCCATCTCGATGGGGCAGGAGGTCTCCGTGACGGCACTGCAGCTGGCGCGCATCGCGGCCGTCGTCGCCAACGGCGGGCACCTCGTGACCCCGCATGTCGTGCGGCGTGTGGTACTGCCGGACGGCCGCGCCGAGGCGGTGACGGTCCCGGGGCCCGTGCGGGTCCTCTCGGCCGAGACGGCCGAAAGGTTGCGCAGGATCCTGGAAGGGGTGGTCGAGCGCGGTACGGGGACCCGTGCCTCGATCCCGGGCTTCACGGTCGCGGGCAAGACCGGCACCGCGCAGAAAGCCGGACCCGGCGGATACCAGCCCGGGCACTACGTGTCGAATTTCGTCGGATTCGTGCCGGCGACCATGCCGCGCTTGGTCGGCGTCGTCGTGATCGAAGAACCGCATGGGAAGTATTACGCGGGGGAAGTCGCCGCCCCCGTGTTCTCGCGAATTGTCTCGCAGGCTCTCTCGATCCTCCGGATTGCGCCCGAGGAGCAGCGGGTGCCCGCCACGGTGCTCGCCGCCTCCTCGGGCCCCTTTTTGCCGCCCGGAGTGGTCCCGGCGTCCGCGCGACTCGAGCCGCGGCAGCAGCCTGCTCGAGCCGCGCCCGCCTCGGGTGGGATTCCCGACGCCGAAGGGCTCTCGGCGAGGCGGGCCCTGGCGCTGTTCGCGCGCCAGGGAATCCCGGTTCGCCTCGAGGGAACCGGCTTCGTCGTCGCGCAGCGGCCGCCGGCCGGCGCCGTCTGGACACCCGGAACGGCCGTGACCCTTTCGCTTTCGGAAGACGCCGCGGCCGTCTCCCGGTCCGGCCGCGGACGTGAGGAGACGCCCTCCGCGACACCCGGGCCGTGAGGCTCATGGAATTGATCTCGGCGTTGCCGGAAGCCGAGGCCGCGGGTGGCACCGATCCCGAGATCCGGCGCGTGGTGCATGATTCGCGCCGCGTGGAGCCTGGAGATCTGTTCGTCGCGATCCGCGGCCAGAAGGTCGACGGCCTGTCTCACGTTGCGGAAGCCATCGGGCGAGGCGCCGTTGCCATCCTCGCCGAAACCCTTCCTGCAGGGACTTCCGGAGTGCCCTGGGTGTGCGTGCGGCGGGCGAGGCCGGCGCTCGGGATCCTGGCGGCGCGCCTGGCGGACATGCCGGCCGAGAAACTTGTCCTGGCCGGTGTGACGGGCACCAACGGAAAGACCACGACCGCGCTGCTCCTCCAGGCACTGCTCGCGCGGCGCTTCGGCGGCGCCGGCTTCTTGGGGACGATCGGGTACCGTGTGGGCCGCCGAGATCTTCCGGCGGACCGGACGACTCCGGACGCGGCGCTGCTCCAGCAGCTGCTCGCCGAAATGCTGCGAGAGGGGATACCCGCCGCGTCCATGGAAGTCTCCTCGCACGCGCTTGCCCTCGACCGCGTCGAGGGCTGCCGCTTCGACCTCGTGGTTTTCACGAACCTGACCCGGGACCACCTCGATTTTCATGCCGACATGGAGGACTACTTCCAGGCGAAGCGCCGGCTCTTCGATCTGAGGAAGCCGGGCGCTCCGGCGGTCGTCAACGTCTCGGACCCATTCGGCCGGCGCCTCGCGGATGAGATCGGAGGCCGTGTCGTGCACTGCTCCGCCTCGGGCGACGTTGCCGACGTGCGCGCCGAGTCGATCCGATGCGATCTCTCCGGCATCGGCCTCGAAGTGGTTCTCGCCGGCGGCCGCTTCCCGGTTGCCTCCCCCCTGCTCGGTCGTTTCAACGTCGACAACCTGCTCGCCGCCGCGGCGGGCGGCCTCTCCCTGGGGATGGCGGGCGCGGACATCGCCGCGGCGCTCGCGACCGTCCGGACGGTGCCGGGCCGCCTCGAACGGGTGGAGGCGGGCCAGCCCTTCGCGATTCTGGTCGACTACGCCCACACGGAGGACGCGCTCGCGCGCCTGCTTTCGGCCGTGCGCGAACTGACGGACAAGAAGATCATTCTCGTCTTCGGGTGCGGCGGCGATCGGGACCGCGGCAAGCGCGCGCCGATGGGCCGGATCGCCGGAGCGCTCGCGGACATCCCGATCGCCACCTCCGACAACCCGCGCTCGGAGGACCCCGAGGCGATCCTCGCGGAGGTCGAGCGGGGTCTCGCGGCTTCGGGGGCCACGAAATACCTGCGGATTGCCGACCGGCGGGAGGCGATCCGGGCCGCCATCGAGCTTGCGAACACCGGGACGGTCGTCGTCATCGCGGGCAAGGGGCATGAGACGACCCAGATCCTCGGGAGCCGGGAGGAGCCGTTCGACGATCGTACGATCGCCGCCGAGCTCGCGTCGCGGAAATGAATTTCAGCCTCTCCGACCTCGGCCGCGCCCTCGGGTGCGCCATCCGCGCCGACGTCTCGCTCGCGGGGGCCGCCGTGGACTCGAGGGCTGCGCGCGTGGGCGACCTCTTCGTCGCGCTTCGCGGCGCGCGCGTGGATGGCCACGATTTCGCCGCCGAGGCCGTCGCGCGAGGAGCCGCCGCGGTTCTGGCTGAGCGGGACCTGCCGGTCCTGGCAGGCCGCGCTCCGGTCGTGATCGTGCCGGATTCGGGGGCCGCGCTGCTTCGGCTGGCGGCGTGGCTCAAGCGACGCGCCGGATTTCGCCTGGCGGCGATTGCCGGATCGGCCGGCAAGACCACGACCAAGGAGTTTGCGGCGGCGATTCTGTCGCGCCATTGCCTGGTCGGCAAGACCCCGGGCAACCAGAACAGCGCCATCGGATTCCCGCTCTCGGTCTTGAATCTCTCGCTGGGGCCCGATTGGATGGTGGGGGAGATGGGGATGAGCGCGCCCGGCGAGATCTCACGGCTGTCGAGGCTCTTCGAGCCCGACGTCGCGGCGATCACCCTGATCGCCCTCGAGCACCTGGAGTTTCTCGGATCGCTCGACACCATCGCACGCGCCAACGCGGAGATCCTCGAGGGCTTGCGTTCCGATGGCATCTTCGTCGTCAACGCGGACGATCCGCGCATCTTGGCCGTCGCGGCTGCCCACTCCGGGCGGATGCTGCGATTCGGAACGGCGCCGACTGCCGACGTGCGTGTCGAGCAGGTCGCGGCCGGGGAGCGCGGATCACGGTTCCGCCTGAGGGCCCCTGCCGGGGAGGTCCTGGTGTCTCTGCCCCTGCCGGGGGGGCACCAGATCTCCAATTTCCTCGCCGCGAGCGCGATCGCCATCGCGGCGGGCGCGACAGTCGAGAATTGCGCGGAAGCGGCGGGCAAGCTCGCCCCCGCGGCGCACCGCGGGGAGTCGCGCCGCCACGCCTCCGGGGCCCTGCTCTACGACGACGCCTACAACGCGAGCCCGCCCTCGATGCGGGCCGCGCTAGACACCCTGAAGCTGCTGCCCGGCAAGCGCAAGATCGCGGTCCTCGGGGACATGCGGGAGCTCGGGCCGGAGTCGGAGTGGTGGCACCGCGAGACGGGACGCTACGTTCTCGGGCGGGCCGATCGGCTCATCAGCGTGGGTTCCCTCGGGCACTTCCTGGCCGAGGGCGCGGTCGAGGCGGGCTTTCCGCGCGCGGAAGTGCGCTCTCTCGACACACCGGAGCACGCCGCGAACCTTCTCGATTCGATGCTCGACGCGGGCGACACGGTCCTGTTCAAGGCCTCCCGCGGCGTGGGGCTCGAGCGCGCCGTCGAGTTGCTCGCGAGCGGAAAGAACGGAGGCGCGCAGTGACGGGCTTCACCGGCGCGCACCGGGGAATCGGGCGGGGGGCTCGATAATGCTCTATCACTGGCTTTACCCGCTTGCCAGGCACTATCCGGTCTTCAACGTCTTTCGTTACATCACGTTTCGAACGGCGATGGCGGCGGTGACGGCTCTGTTGCTGCTGCTCGCGATCGGCCCGGCGATGATCCGCTGGCTGAAGGGCCGGCAGATCGGGCAGGCGATTCGGGACGAAGGGCCGCAGTCGCACCGGGCCAAAGCGGGCACCCCGACGATGGGCGGGCTCCTGATCCTCTTCGCGATCACGGTGGCGACGCTGCTCTGGATGGATGTCTCGAACCGCTTCGTGTGGATCGCGCTCGGCACGCTGCTCGCGCTGGGAGCCGTCGGATTCGCCGACGACTACACCAAGGTGGCGCGGCGGCGCAGCCTCGGCCTGACGGGGCGTGGCAAGCTCGTGCCCCAGTTTCTGGTCGCGTTCGTGGCCGCCTGGGCGATCGGACAATGGGCCTCGCACGGCACCTTCTCGACCGTCCTGACGTTTCCCTTCCTCAAGAAAGTCCTCCTCGATCTCGGATTGCTTTACGTTCCATTCGTGGCTGTCGTGCTGGTGGGCTCCTCCAACGCCGTGAACCTGACCGACGGGCTCGACGGGCTCGCCATCGGCGCCGTCGGGATTGCCGCCGGTACCTACGGCGTTCTCGCCTACGTCACGGGAAACGCGGTGGCGGCGCGGTACCTTCAGATCCCCTTCGTGCCCCAGTCGGGAGAACTGACGATCTTCTGCGGCGCGATCGTGGGAGCGTCCGCCGGCTTCCTCTGGTTCAATTGCCATCCGGCCGACGTCTTCATGGGAGACGTGGGGTCCCTGCCGCTCGGCGGCGCGATCGCGGCCGTGGCCGTGATGACCAAGCAGGAAGTCCTCCTCGCGATCGTGGGCGGGCTCTTCCTGATGGAGGCCCTCTCCGTGATCATCCAGGTCGTGTCCTTCAAGGCGACCGGCCGGCGGGTGTTTCGCATGGCCCCTCTCCACCACCACTTCGAGCTGGCGGGGTGGGCGGAGTCCCGCGTCATCATCCGCTTCTGGATCCTGGCGCTCTTCTTCGCCGTCGCCGCGCTGTCGACCCTCAAGCTGCGATGAGCGCGATGACACAGTGGCCGGCCGCGCACATCCTGCCGGAGAGGGTGGCGATTTTGGGCTTCGCCCGCAGCGGGCTGGCCCTGGCGCAGGCGCTGCGGGACCGGGGTGTCGCCGTGGTGGTGGCCGACGAAAAGCCCGAAAGCGCGTTTCCCGAGGCGGGGGCGATGCGGGAGCGGGGCGTCCAGTTCTTCTTTGAAGGGTTCCCCGAAGCGGTGCTCCAGGGCGCAGAGTGGCTCGCGGTTTCCCCGGGAGTTCCCCTGACGGTGCCCCTGATCCTGGCGGCACGCGCGCGCGGGATCGCGGTGCTGGCGGAATTCGAAATCGCGTGGCGGATCGCCGAGAGCGAGGAGCCGGGCCGGAATCGCTGGGTGGCCGTGACCGGCACCAACGGAAAGTCCACGACGACGGCCTGGATCGCCGATGTGCTGCGACGCGCAGGCCGGCCCGTGGCGCTCGCCGGCAACATCGGAGTGCCCCTCTCGGCTTTTCTCTCGGAGCGCACCCCGCGCGACTTCGTGTGCGAGCTGTCTTCCTTCCAGCTCGAGGGCGTCGACCAATTCTCGCCGCAGGTCGGCGTCTTGACCAACATCACGCCGGACCACCTGGATCGATACGCGGATTTCGAGGAATATGCCCGCGCCAAGGAGCGGCTCTTCGCGCAGCAGGCACCGGAGGACTTCTCCGTGGTCAACGCCGACAATCCACCCGCCTGGAGCGCGCCCACGCGGGCGCGGCGGGTCGCATTCTCGCGGACCAGGGCGATCGAAGGCGGCGTCTGGGTCGAGGAGGGGACGATCTGCTCGGGTGTGCTCGGGCCCGCGCGCGAGGTGCTGTCGGCGGAGCGGCTGGCGCTGCCCGGCGCCCACAACCTGGAGAATGCGCTGGCGGTGGTCGCGGCGGCCGAGTGTCTGGCCGCCCCCGCCGACGCCCTCCAGGAGGCGCTGTCGCGCTTTTCGGGACTTCCGCACCGTAGCGAACTCGTCGCTCAGGCTCGGGGGGTGCGGTGGGTCGATGACTCCAAGGGAACCAACGTCGACGCCACGCGCAAGTGTCTGGAAGGATTTCCGGACGGAACCGTCGTGTTGATTCTCGGGGGGCGCGACAAGCACGGGGACTTCCCCGCGCTCGCGGCCACGGTGAGCCGGGTAGCGCGGCAGGTGCTGACGATCGGGGAGGCGGCGGCGACGATCGAGCGCGCGCTTGAGGGCGTGGTTCCGATCGAGCACGCAGGAACGATGGAGAACGCCGTGCTGCGCGCCGGCGAGATCGCCCGTGCGGGAGAGACGGTCCTGCTTTCCCCGGCCTGTGCCTCCTTCGACGCCTACGCGAATTACGAAGAGCGGGGCAGACACTTTGCAACCCTGGCGCGCGCGGTCGCCGCCAAGACGCCTCGAGAGGAATAGGCGAGGAACGATGGCCCGGAAGCTCGCGAGCGATAAGGTCCTCTTCGTGGCGCTGGTGGCGTTGTCTCTCTTCGGATGCGTGATGATCTACAGCGCATCGGCGGTTTCCGCGGCCGAGACCGCAGGCAGCCCGTATCGGTTCCTTCTCAAGCAGATCGCGGCGCTCGCCGTGGGGGGGCTTGCGGCGTTTGCCGTATACCGTGTGGACTACCGGTTGCTCTCCCGACCGTCGATCGTTTACGGCGCCTACGGCCTGACGTATCTGCTGTGTGTCGCCGTGCTCTTCCGGCCGCCCATCAACGCCGCCCGACGCTGGATCGTGTTTGGTCCCGCGACCCTGCAGCCTTCGGAGCTTCTCAAGATCGGTCTGCTCCTCGTGCTCGCCTCGCAGGTCGCGGGCAAGGCCGGCAAGACGGGCGGCGTCGATCGCGCGGTCATCCCCTGTGCCGTGCTGACTGTGCTCGCGGCCGGTGTCGTCGTCCTCGAGCCCGACATGGGAACGGCAGTGTGCTACGTGCTCCTCTGCGCGGTGGTTCTGTGGCTCGCGGGCGCGCGGGCTCGGGTCTTCCTGATCGGGGCGGCGGCGGCGCTGCCCGTGCTCGCCGCGATCGCCTTCTCGGCGAGCTACCGAAGGGCGCGCCTGCTGGCGTTTCTGCGGCCCGACGCGGACCCCCTCGGCGCGGGCTTTCAGGCGCTGCAGTCGCTCATTGCCGTGGGCGCGGGAGGCTGGTTCGGCAACGGACTGGGAGGCAGCCGGCAGAAGCTCTTCTTCCTGCCTTATCCGCACACCGACTTCATCTTCGCCATCGTCGGGGAAGAGCTCGGCTTCATCGGCGCCGCGGCCCTCGTTCTGGCCTTCGGGGTGATCGCGTGGAGGGGCCTTCGGGCGGCGCGACGGGCGCCCGACGCGTTCGGAGCCCTTCTGGCGGCGGGAGCGACCGCCCTGATCGTCGTCCAGGCGGCGATCAACATGAGCGTGGTGCTCGCCCTGATGCCCACCAAGGGCCTGCCTCTTCCTTTCGTCTCCTACGGCGGATCGTCGCTGGTGGCCTCGTGGCTGGCGGCGGGACTGATCCTGAACGTGTCACAGCACGAAACGGAAAGGGCGGAGGCGTAAGCCGGGTTCCGGCTCGTGGACGCGCTTGAATGATCCGGAGGCCACCTACGTGATCGCGGCCGGCGGAACGGGCGGCCATGTCTTTCCCGGCATCGCTCTCGCGCGCGCCGTGGAGACGCGGCGCCCCGGTGCCCGCATCGTCTTCGTCGGAACGAGCCGCGGCCTCGAGTCGCGACTGGTTCCCGCGGCGGGCTTCCCGCTGGAGACCGTGCGAGCGAGCGGCTTTGCCGGCATGGGTCCGCTCGCGCGGCTGGCGTCCCTGCTCCGACTGCCGCTCGGGATTCTGGAGGCCCGCCGCCTGCTGCGCCGCCTCACTCCCCGCGCTGTCGCGGGTGTCGGCGGTTACGCGAGCGTGCCCGTGATCCTCGCGGCGCGCTGGCTCTCGATCCCGACGCTGATCCACGAGTCCAATGCCCTGCCCGGGGCGGCCAACCGCCTGCTCTGCCGGGTGGCCACGCGGTGCGCGGTGGGTCTCGAGGCGGCCCGGCAACGGCTGCCGCGGCCGAGCACGGTCACCGGAAACCCCGTCCGGCCCGAGTTCCACGCCGCGCCGGCGCTCGACCCCGGAGCCTCGCCCAGGCGGCTTCTGGTCTTCGGCGGCAGCCAGGGCTCGGCGGCGTTGAACCGCGCGATGCTCGAGGCCGCGCCGCGGCTCTCGCGCGAGGGTCTCGAGGTCGTGCACCAGACCGGCGAGAGGTGGCTCGGCCAGGTCCGCGCCGCGCTTCCGGATCCTCCTTCCGGCTGGCGCCTCGAGGCGTTTCTTCCGCGCCTCGACGAGCAGATGTCCTGGGCAGACCTGGTCGTCTGCCGGGCCGGTTCGATGACCCTTTCGGAGCTCGCCGCCGCGGGCCGCCCCGCGATCCTCGTGCCCCTGGCCTCCTCGACGCACGGACACCAGTACGAGAACGCTGTCGCCTTCGCCAGCGGCGGTGCGGCGGTCGTCCTCGAGGAAAGAGACCTGTCCGGGCGCAGCCTCGCCGACGCAGTGCGGGGACTCCTCGCCGACGCACCGGGCCTTGCGCGCATGGGACGACAGGCCCGTGCGATGGCTCGTCCCGATGCGGCGGCGCGGCTGGCGGAGCTGCTCTTCGAGGCCGAAGGGGAGGCGGTGTGAGGTTCCTGCGCCTCCGCCGGCTGCACTTCGTGGGGGTCGGGGGGGTCGGCATGAGCGGCCTGGCCGAGATCCTCCTGCTCTCCACGCCGCTGGAGATTTCGGGATGCGATCTCCAGCGCTCCGAAAACACGGACCGGTTGGCGCGCCTGGGTGCCCGGATCGCGACGGGTCACGACCCCGCGCACGTGAAGGAGGCCGATCTGGTCGTCATCTCTTCGGCCGTCGTCGAGTCCAACGCCGAAGTGGCCGCGGCGCGTTTGGCCGGCATCCCCGTCATCCGGCGCGCGGAGATGCTGGGCGAGATCATGCGCCTGAAGCAGGGCATCGCGATCGCTGGCACGCACGGAAAGACGACGACGACCTCGATGACGGGCCTCGTGCTCACGGAGGCCGGCTTCGATCCGACGATCGTCGTAGGCGGGCGAGTGCGCAGCCTGGGGACGGGGGCGAGGCTGGGATCGGGGGAGTTTCTGGTCGCGGAGGCCGACGAATACGATCGTTCGTTTCTCGAGCTCACACCGGTCGTTGCCGTGATCACCAATGTCGAGGCGGACCACCTGGACACCTACCGGGACTTGGACGAAATCGTCGAAGCATTCACGGCCTTCGCCAATCGCGTCGCGTTCTACGGGGCGGTCATCGGCTGTTCGGACGACGCCGGGGTGCGCCGCGTGCTTCCCCGCGTCGAGCGCCGGGTGGTGACCTACGGCGAGTCACCCGAAGCCAACCTTCGGGCGCGCCAGATCCACCTCGATCCCGGCGGCACGACCTTCGAGGTCTGGGAGGGAGAGCGGTGGCTGCTCGGAACGATGAGACTTCCCATCGCGGGCCGGCACAACGTCGCCAACGCGCTGGCTGCCGTCGCCGTCGGCCGTGAGCTGTCGATTCCCTTTCCCAGGATCGCCGCCGCTTTGGCGGCTTTCTCGGGAGTGGTTCGCCGGTTCGAGACGAAAGGGGAGAAGGCCGGTGTGCTCGTCGTCGACGACTACGCACATCATCCGACGGAGATCGCGGCAACGCTGGCCGCGGCGCGGCAGGTCTATCCGGACCGGCGGCTGGTCGCCCTCTTCCAGCCCCATCTCTTTTCCCGAACGCGCGACTTTGCAACCGAGTTTGGCCGGTCCCTTTGCGCGAGCGACGTGGCGGTAGTCACCGACGTCTATCCGTCCCGCGAGAATCCAATTCCCGGGGTAACCGGAGAAATGGTCGAGAAGGCCGCCCGCGAAGCGGGGCACGCCGATGTCATCTATGTATCTGAAAAGACGCGAGTTGTCGATGTCCTGGCGGAGCTCTTGAGGCCTGGCGACCTGCTTCTGACGATGGGCGCGGGCGACGTCGTGCGATTGGGGGAGGACTTCCTTTCCCGCGAGCCGCATGGCTGAGACGAACTTCCTGCGGCGCAGCCGCGTGCCACCCCGTCGCAAGCGCGCCCTGGCCGCCGTGCGTGTCGGCGCGGCTGGCATCCTGGCGGCCGCCGCCCTCTTCGGGATGTGGCGTTTGCTCTCGGGATCGCTGCTCACGCTCCAGCGGTTCGAGGTTTCTGGCAATCGCCGCGCGCGCACCGAAGAAATTCTGGCGACCCTCGCTCCCTACCGAACAAAGAATCTGTTGAACCTCGATCTCGCCTCTGCCGCTGAGCGGCTTCTCGAGCACCCCTGGGTCGAACGGGTGACGCTCTCCAAGCGCTTTCCCGACGGCCTGGAGGTTCGCGTGTCCGAGCGGCGCGCCGTGGCGCTGTGGCGCGACGGCACGGGGCGCCTGTCGTTCCTCGGTGCCGACGGGCGACTGATCGCGCCCTATGATCCCCGCGCCGATGCGGCGGACTACGTGATCGTCTCCGGCGATTCCCGCGATCTTCCGGAGCTCGCGGAGCTCGTCGAGGATCTGCGCGCGCGAAATCCGGAATACTTCGCCGCGCTCTCGGAAATCGATTCGTTGCCCGACGCGGGATTCGGTATGATGGATTCGATATTTCGGAGGCCGGTGCGGGTTCTGCGGCGGGACGCTTCCAAGAAAATTGCCGCGTTGCTTCAGGTGCGGGGACTCATGGAGAGCCGGGGTTGGGAGGCGCGGGCCATCGACCTTCGTTTCGCGGACCAGATCGTGCTGGTGGGCGCCTGGGGCGCAGGGCATTCCCTGTGAGGATCGAGAGTGGCGAGAGGGAAAAGAGGGAAGGGGAACGAAATCCTTGGTTGAAGTTTCCGCCCGCCCATCGCCTTCCATCTCTTCCCTTCCGGCCCGCGGGTTCGTAAGAATGCCCAAACCCGAGAACTTCCTCGTCGCCTGCGACATCGGCTCCTCCAAGATCTGTGTCCTGATCGGAGAGCAGAACGCCCACGGCGCGCTCGACGTCATCGGAAAGGGCGCTGCGGCCAACCGCGGGACCCGCAAGGGCAACATCGTCAACGTCGATTCGACCATCGAAGCCATCAAACGGGCCGCCGAGGAGGCCGAGATCATGGCCGGGGTACAGATTTCCCGGGCATGGGTCGGCGTCTCGGGCTCCAACGTCCGCTCCTTCAACAGCCGGGGCGTCGTCGCCGTGGCGGGCAAGGACCGGGAGATCAACCGGGACGACGTCGCGAGGGTCATCGACGCGGCCCGAGGGGTTCAGATCCCGCAGGACCACGAGGTCGTGCACGTGGTGCCGCGGGACTTCACGGTGGACGGGCAGGACGGAGTGGGCGACCCGGTGGGCATGGTGGGTTCCCGCCTCGAGGCGGACGTGCACGTCGTGACGGCTCCGGTCGCGGTGACCCAGAACGTCGTGACCTGCATGAACAAGGCCGGCATCGAGGTCATCCAGCTCGTGCTCGAACAGTTCGCCGCCGCCGAGGCCATCTTGACGCCTGATGAAAAGGAACTGGGCATCGCGCTGGTCGATATTGGCGGGGGAACGACGGAGCTCGCCGTCTACCACCGCGGGTCGATCGCCCACACGGCCGTGATTCCGATCGGCGGCGACCACTTCACCAACGACCTGGCCGTCGTCCTTCGCGCCCCGATCACCGATGCCGAGCGGATCAAGAAGAAGTTCGGCTGCGCCCTGCGTTCAGCGGTGGGGGAGGACGAGATGGTCGAGGTCCCGATGGTCGGGGGCCGCGCGCCCAAGCTCTGCCCGCGGACGACACTGGCCGAGATTCTCCAGCCCCGCGCGGAGGAGCTGCTGGGGCTCGTCCGCGAGGACCTGCAGCGGCTCGGGCTCGACAAGGAGATCCGCTCGGGAGTCGTGCTGACCGGTGGAGGAGCGGAGCTCGAGGGCCTGGTGGAGGTCGCCGAGGGCATCTTCGAGGGGCCGGTGCGCCGGGGTGTTCCCGCGGGCGTGGGCGGTTTGGTGGATGTCGTTTCGCGGCCCGAATGGGCGACGGCGACGGGGCTGCTCCTCTATGGCCACCGCCACAAGCCGAAGCGGCGTCGCGCCCAGGGGCTCTCGCGAATCACGAGTTCCGTGGCGAGAGCCTTCCGGGAGTTTTTCTGAGTCGGGGGCGCAAGGAAATGTCGCGAGGGAGGGAACGCGCGATGACCGAGTTCGTGGGTGACGACAAACCGCATCGGCTCTCGATCGAGCTGGAGGGCGGTGACGCCTCCCCGGCGACGATCAAGGTCATTGGGATCGGGGGCGGCGGAACCAACGCCGTCAACCGGATGATCGCCGCCGGCCTGCGGGGTGTCGAGTACATCGCCTGCAACACGGACCTTCAGGCGTTGCGGCTGGCCTCCTCGCCGTTGAAGCTGCAGATTGGCTCCCGCCTGACCAAGGGACTCGGGGCCGGGGCCGATCCGGATGTCGGCCGCAACGCGGCTCTCGAGGACCAGGAAAAACTCTCGCAGGTCGTCAAGGGCGCAGACATGGTCTTCCTGGCCGCGGGTCTGGGAGGTGGCACGGGATCCGGCGCGGGGCCGATCATCGCCAAGCTGGCCGCTGAGGCGGGCGCCCTGACCGTCGCGGTCGTCACGAAACCCTTCGACTTCGAGGGCAAGAAGCGGATGCGCCAGGCCGAGCGCGCGGCGCGCGAGCTGCGCGACCACGTGGACACCCTGATCACGATCCCCAACCAGCGCCTGCTCTCGTTCGTCGAAAAGAACACGCCCTTGAACGACGCCTTCAAGACGGCCGATGACGTATTGCGCCAGGCGATTCAGGGCATTTCGGACCTGATCAATTGCCCGGGAGAGATCAACCTCGACTTCGCGGACGTCAAGAAAATCATGTCCGACATGGGTCGCGCGTTGATGGGCACGGCGGTCGCCGAGGGGGAGAATCGCGCCGTCCACGCGGCACAGGCGGCGATCAGCTCGCCCCTGCTCGAGGACGCCTCCATCGAGGGGGCGCGCGGCATTCTGATGAACATCACGGGAGGCGCGGACCTGACACTCTTCGAGGTCAACGAGGCGGCCGAGATCATTCAACAGGCGGCCGACCCGGAGGCCGAGATCCTCTTCGGGTGCGTCCACGACGAGCGGCTCTCGGGAGTGGTCAAGGTGACTGTCATCGCCACGGGCTTCGACCGCGCGGAAGACGCGCAGGCCGTGATCGAGGAAGAAGAGCCCCGGCCCGTCCCCGCGCGTGCGGGCCGGGCACCGTTTCTGCGCGGGGACGATTCCGGTGGCTTCGGGCCGAACGCCTCGGCGCGGGACGACTTCGACATCCCGACGGTATTGCGGCGGCAGATGGACTAAGAGGCGGCAAGAGCCGCCTCGCTGCGCGAGGACGGCGAGGGCCGCCTCCCTGCGCGGGACGGGGCGGCCTTTGAGCCGATGGGGAGTTCCTGGCCGCCCTTCCGCTGGGCCGGCACAGATCTGACTCTCGACAAGACGAGGTTACGTGGTGTGCCGGCCGAGAGGCCCGCTTCGGGAGGCGGCCCTCGCCTCTCGAGGCCGGCGCTTGTTTTTTCGGGGGGAGCGGCGGCCAACGTGGCGAGTGGGATACCTGGCCGCCGCCCGCCAGCGCGGTTTGGTCCACTCCAGAAGTCCCGGAGACTGGCGCCGGCAGACCCAGCTGCCGGTTCGCTCTTTTTCTAGTTGTAGTGCTGTGGGATCGGCGGGATTCCGTCTGCGGAATTCCGCGGCCGCAGCAACGGCTATCCGTCGTGGTGATGCAGGCTTGCGAGGAGGGCCTTGCGGCGGCGGATGAGCTCCCGCCGCTTCCTCCTCCCCTTGTCGCGCCAGCGCTTGTACGTGTGGGCGAGCTTCGGGTGGCGATGAAGGAAGCGCCGGATCCAGCGTCGGATCGGCGGGAAGACCAGGGAAAAGAAGAGCAGGCTCATGATGAAGAACGGAACCTGCGGCACCACGGGGATCAGAACGCCAACGACGCCGAGCACGAAGAAGAAGATACCGAGCGTCAGGTTCCGGGCCTTGCTGCGCCGCACGCGGCGGGGTCGCGCGTCGTGCGGGTTCGAGGGCTCGCGCAAAAGGGCGGGTCGCATGTCCGCCGGGGATCGTAGCCCATGCGGTCCCTCCGGGGCCCGGTCCTCTGTCCGCGCGATCTCGATGACGAGATAGGGATTGAGCGGCGAGGCCGCGAGGAATCGCAGCGTCCGGGTCGACATCAGCCGGTGGAGAAACCGCACGGGGGCCCGAAAAGCGCGCCCATACCAGTGCCTGGACACCTGGCGGAACCGCAGCCTCCCCTCGGGGCTTCGCGCCGAAACGACGAGGCCCGGGTCGATTCGCGCGCAAAGGGATCGGATCTGCCGTACCGTCGGAAGAAATCCCTCGGACGGGAAGTGGAGCCGGGCGCCTCCCGGGCGCACGCCGTGCCAGAAGTCGATCGGAAAGGCGCCGTTGGGAAAGTCGAGGAAGAGACGGCCGCCGGGAGCCGTCACACGGAGAAGCTCAGCCAGGTACTCCTGCCGCCTGTCGTCCCGGTCGGGCAACGGCCGCACGCGGTACCGGGTTCCTCCCTGCTCCGACACACCGATGTGCTCGAGCACCCCCGAGGCGATGACGGCGTCGAAGAATCCCCCGGCAAAAGGAAGGCGGGCGCCGCCGGCCACGACCAGCCGGTCCCGGCGCTCCCGTTCGCGCCACTGCCACCTGCGCAGCGCAGAGAGGTCGTGCCCCCACGCGTCGAAGCCCCGGCGGTTGAGGAGATCCACGGATTCTCCGTTCCCGCAGCCCGAATCGAGGATGTGAGATGCGTGGCGCCCGCCCGCGAGCCCTTCGACCAGGGGCAGGTAGTAGTCCTCGATACGGGCCGTCTCGCGCTCGTTGGCGAGCCCCTCGCGGTTTGCGTCGGTCAGCACCTCGGGGCCCGGAAAATTGTCGTAATACGCGCCTCTCGAGAAGTCGGCGATGCCATCCTCGCAGGGATAGCGTTCGCCGCACGCCTCGCAGAGGAGCTCGCCGGCGGCTGTCTCGAGGCCGCCCCTGCAGCGGCAGCAGACCAGGACGGCGTGAAGAGAGGAGTCCGGCATCGAATCTTCGCGAGTCTAGGTTCGGTCGGTGGCCGGTCCCGGTGGGAGGCCCGCCCGTCCAAGAAGCCAGTCTCGCTCGCGGGTGTTTCTGGTGAGGGAGGCGGCCCGTTCGAATTCCGACCGGGCTTCTTTGGTGCGGCCGAGTCTCTCCAGAAGGTCGCCGCGCACGGCCGGCAGAAGATGGTACTGCCGGAGAGAGCCTTCGGAAACCAGAGCGTCGATGAGCCGGAGACCCGCCCGGGGACCGGACGCCATCGCCACGGCGACGGCGCGGTTGAGCGCGACGACGGGCGAGGCCGAGGTTCTCCCGAGCACTTCGTACAGAGCCGCGATCCGCGCCCAGTCCGTTTCCTCCGGAATGCGAGCGCGCGCGTGGCAGGCCGCGATCGCCGCCTGAAGGGCGTACGAGCCCTCGGCGCCGCCCAGGCGCTCCGCGCAATCGAGGGCCGCAAGGCCGCGCCGGATGAGCAGTGGATCCCAACGCGACCGATCCTGCTCGAGAAGGAGAACGAGTGATCCCGAAGGTCCCGTCCGAGCACGGGCGCGCGAGGCCTGAATCTCCATGAGGGCCACGAGTCCGTGTGCCTCCGGTTCCTGCGGGACGAGCTCGGCCAGGATCCGGCCGAGCCGGAGGGCCTCCTCGCACAGGGAGGGGCGGATCAGGTCCTCGCCCCCGGTCGCGAGATATCCCTCGTTGAAGATGAGATAGATCACCTCCAGAACCGATGAAATCCGGTGGGCGAGCTCCTCCCCGCGCGGGACCTCGAAAGGGACGCGTGCCTCGGCGAGTGTTCGCTTGGCGCGGACGATGCGCTGCGCGACGGTCGACTCCGGGACGAGAAACGCTCGTGCGATCTCGCCGGTCGTCAAACCCCCAAGCAGGCGCAGCGTCAGCGCGGTTCGGGGTTCCGTCGAGAGGATCGGGTGGCAGGCAATGAAGATCAGACGGAGGAGGTCGTCGCCGATGGGATCGTCGAGCGCCGCCTCGAGCTCGGCTGCCGGGGCCTCCTGGCGGTCCTGGAGATCGTGGCCGAGCTGCCCGTGCTTCTGCTCGAGCCGTGTCCGCCGGCGCAGAAGATCGATCGCCCGATTCTTTGCCGTGGCCATCAGCCAGGCTCCCGGGTTTTCCGGGACGCCCGACTCCGGCCAGCGCTCGAGTGCGGCGACCAGAGCCTCCTGCGCCAGATCCTCGGCGATCCCGACGTCCTTGACGATGCGGGTCAGCCCCGCGATGAGCCTCGGGGACTCGATCCGCCAGACAGCGTCGACTGCGAGATGCGCGTCGGTGGCCTGCACGGCCGCCGATTAGAGCACCTTCGCCGCGCACCCCGGCAGCACGGGCCGGGGCGCGGTTCGGAGGAAGCGGTCTTATGCCCCCGTGGGTTGCCCCGCCCTGGACTGCATTTTCGCAAGGCCCTCCGCGGCCGTCTGAACGTCCTCCGGGAAATCCGACATCTCCTGAACCTGTCGTACCTCGATGATCTCGTTGTCCGAGGCCGGGCAGCGGGAGGCCCACTCGATGGCCTCCGCCTTCGACTTGACCTGAATCATCCAGTAGCCGCCCAGAACCTCCTTGGCTTCCGCGAAGGGCCCGTCCGTGACCCTGGGTTTTCCGCCCGAGAACGACACCCGCACGCCCATCGAAGGCGGGTGCAGGCCGTCGAGAGCGAGCAGCACGCCGGCCTTCTGCAGGGTCTCGTTGTACTTCATCATGGCCTCAACCGCCTTCGCGTCCGGCATCGTGCCCGGCGCCGCCTTCTCGTACCCCCTGGGAATCATCAGCATCATGAATCGCACGGTCTGTCTCCTTTCGTGACGAGTCCGGGGTTCGGGCGACCCTCTGCGTCCGGCCGGTCTCTCCCTATCACGACGAACGAAGGTCCCGGGGTTCGACAGGTCGGATATCTTTTTCTGCCGGATGATCGTCCACCTGCTCGACGGCACCTACGAGCTCTTTCGCCACTTCTACGGGCTCCGGCGCGGAAAGGGGGAGGATCCGCCCTTCGGGGCCGTCTCGGGGGTCCTCCACACCGTGCTCCAGATGCTCGAGGAGGGAGCCACCCACGTCGGCGTCGCGACGGACCATGTGATCGAGTCCTTTCGCAACGCGCTGTGGCCGGGCTACAAGACCGGCAAGGGCATCGAGCCGGCGCTGCGGAAGCAGTTTGCCCCCTTGGAGGAGGCGCTGTCCGCCATGGGAGTCGTCGTCTGGCCGATGATCGAGCTCGAGGCCGACGATGCGCTCGCCTCCGCCGCGGCGATCGCGGCCCGCGACCGGCGCGTCGAAAAGGTCTGCATCTGGACGCCGGACAAGGATCTCGCGCAGTGTGTCGAGGGAGACCGCGTGGTGCAGGTGGACCGCAGGAGCGGCCAGATCCGGGACGCGGCCGGCGTGCGGGCTCGGTTCGGTGTGGATCCCGTGCTGATTCCGGACTACCTCGCCCTGGTGGGAGACGCAGCGGATGGATACCCGGGCGTGCCGCGCTGGGGCCCGAAGACCGCCGCTCGGCTGATCGCGCGCCACGGGCGTCTCGAGGATTTCCCCCCCGAGGTCTTTGGAGAGCACCGCGAGCGCGCCCTGCTCTTCAAGACGCTCGCCACGCTGCGTTGCGACGCCAAGCTCTTCTCCGACGTCGAGCAGCTGCGCTGGCGCGGGGCAGCCGAACCCTTCGAGGAGCTCGCCGAACGCATCGGCGATGCGCGGATTGCTCCCCGCGTGCGACAAATCGAAGCGGGGCGCCGCGCGTAAGTGTCCGGCGGCGCCCCGGGACGTCACCGCACCGGCGTGACTTCGCTCGGGCGCCAGCTCTTATCGAAGAACGGCTCGAGCGGGCTGTAGAGGCGCAGGATCGTGAACCAGCCCTTGCCGGGCATGGTCTGGATCCAGTTGCCCCGCTTGACGCCGTCGGGCTGCTTCGGGCCGAAGTAGATCGTCGTCGACCCGTCCGCGTTCGCCTCGGCGGCCGGCGACGGGTAGCTCTGGCTTCCCGCGCGCGGGTAGCGCTGCGGGGTGTCGAGCATCGAGCGCGTCATGTTGTCGTAGACCGTGAAGGACCAGAAGTTCGCTTCCGGGATGCCCTTGGGCAACGTGACCTTGTAGGCCTTGCCTCCGTCGAAGAAGTTCTTCTCCGCATCCACGTAGGCGAGAAGGTACTGGGACCCGATGCCGGGCAGGCGCATGGCCATTCCGGGCGTGATGCCGGTGATGCCGTAGAAGAAGTTCGTGCGTGCATCCAGCGTCCGGTAGCCGGTCGGTGGGAACGGCTTGGCGCCTTCCTTGGTGATCATCGGAATCGGCGTCTCGAACTGGTACCCCGTTTCGAACAAGTAGTTGAACCACGCCGAACCCGGGTAGTAGTACCAGCTCGGATCGCGGGGGCTCATGAAGAGAGTGCGCGAGGTGGCGTTGGCGAGCGCGAGCGCTTCCGTGAGAATCTTCTTCATCCGGGCGTCGGGGGCGAAGGGCTTGCCTTTGACGATGCCGATGGCCGCCAGCGGACCCATCAGCTCTGCATCGAGCGACGTGGCGGGCTCTTCCTGCACCACCTCGTTCAGCATCTCGTAGTAGCTGAAGTCGTTCGGGGGAACGGTGTTCATCACCCTGTGGCTGCCTTCGTGGAACACGGTCTGAGGCGGCGGCGTGATCCGGCCGAGCATTGCCTTGCCCGCCAGAAACTCGGCGATGGGCGTGCCGACGCCGCCGGCCTCGTACGGGTAGATCTTGGTGAACTTCCGGATGGCTTCGACGGCCGGCTTCGGATCGGTCTTGTTCTCCAGGAAGGCGCGACCGAACCAGATGACGCGGTTGGTCCGAGCGTGGGCGACGAAGAAGCCGCCTTCCGGCAGAACGCCTTCATAGCCCGGAGGAACGATCAAGTACTTCCCGCCTTCGCCCCGGTCGGCGCCGGGAGCCCCGATGTCGACGACCCAGCGAAACCAGGCGTCGTCGAGGGCGCCGAGAAACTTCGGCGGCACTTCCAGCACGATGGGCCCCTTGGTGAGATCGAGGGCGCCGAATGCGTAGACGGTGTCCGCGTTGGCCGTCAAGAAGAGCGACTTGGCGTCCATCAGCTCGGAAAAGACGATGACCTCGTTGTCCTTCACTCCGGCATCCAGGAGACCCTTTCGAATCGCGTGGATGCTGACGCCCTGCATGGTGTTCACGAACGCCTCGAAAGCCCGCGTGAAGTCCAGGTTGTCGTAGACCTTGTCCGCCGTCGTGCGGCTGGGCGCACCGTCCTTGAAATCGAGCGGGCCGATCCGAGTCTCGACGCGGTTGGGCGTCGAGATGGATTGGAGGGTTTCCGGAGGCAGCTGAGCCACTGCCGAGAGGGCGATGAACAGCGCGAGCAATGCGAGAATCGTGATTTTCCGATTCATGGATTCTCCTTTCGCGGTCGACGGCGAGCGATGAGCGCCCAGGTCGTCGGCAATCGAGGCCGGGCCGGCAGCCTACCACCGCGATGCGAAGGCAGGGCCGGAAGGCCGGGACCTCCTACGACGACGGTTCGACGCAGTTGGTCCGGCCCTGGCGACGGCAGAGGTTGTAGGCGCCGTGGGAGGCCCAGAGGCGCATCATGCGTTCCACATCGCCCCAGGAGTTGAAGGACGACGAGCTGATCGTCTTTCCGCCGAAGCGGTGGTCGATGGCCGCTGCAAGAAGCTGGCCCGTGACGGCGTCGGTGACCTTCGCCTCGACCTGCCCCTCGCCGGTGAACGCCGGTCTCCCCGCGATGAGGCCGCCCAGGGCGGACGCGGCGCGGGCCGAAGGCACGACCGTGGAAACGACGTCCAGAACGACGTGGGACTCGCCGGCCTTCGTGATCGCGACCTTGACCCGGGCCGTGTGGGCCATCGGCGAAGCGACGAGCGTGAATCCCTGGGCCTCGAGGGCCTCGCGAATGACCTGATAGAAGTAGTCGGTGAGCGTCTGTGCGTCTTGTGCCGAAATTCCCTGGGACGCGTCTGGGCTGCGCCAGACCGTGACAGGGTCGAGCAGGATGTTCGTGTACGAGGCCCAGTCGACATCGGGTCTCAGGTAGATCCGCGCGGCCTGGCCCTCCCCCCCGGGAACGAGCAGGGCGGCGTCCGGGCCAAGAAATCCCGTATCGACGACGGTGTGGGCTGGCTTTGTCGTCTTGCAGGACAGGACGGTCAACGCGAGAGCGAGAAGGACGGCGGTATGACGAGATTCCATGGAGCGACCCCCCTTGGAGGATCCTATCGAAATTCGACCGCGGAGTGCTTCGCTCAACATGATCGGGGGGATGCGGGCTCTGGTAGCCCAAACGGTTGGGAGTTCGAACACCAAATGGGATTCGAACACCCTTTTCGCCTGGCTCCACGACGTCGCGGCACTCAGGCGGGCTGCGTGAGCCAGAACCCTCGCCAGCAACGTTCTCGAGCCTCTGCGCGGCGGCTCCGGACCGGCCTCACGGCGGGCTCCGGCATCGCCGTCCCTCTCTGGTATCCGCTGCCCGCCAGCGGAGCGGAGGGGCAGTATGGTCTGGAAGCCGGCAACCCCGCAGCTCGAGCTGGTGCTCCCCGGAGCTCCGGCGTCACAGTTTCATCCAACAGCTGTTGAGCGGCGGGGTCGGCGAACCGGTAGCCTAATCCGGCAGGCGCTCTACCTCGACCAGGAGGACGCCTATGCCGCCGGCGAGGTCGGTTTCCTGGCCCGGGCGCTGGTCCAGGCGACGCTTCCGCACAGCGACCCGAAGGCGAACGAGTTCGTCCGGCGGAACGGGCACTTCACGCTCTCGATCCTGGCGCCGAAGGACGTCGGGCTCCCGTTCGGCCGGTACCCTCGTCTGGTCCTGGCCTACCTGACGACGGAGGCGGTGCGGCGCAAGAGCCCCGACATCGAGCTCGGCAGCAGCCACTTCTCCCACTTCTGCGCCGCCCTCGGCATCCCGCCGACCACGGGCCTCGCGGGTCGCTGCCAATGCTCCGGGAGCAGCTCCAGCGGCTGTTCGCCTCGACCTTCCAGTGCATCTTCCACGACGAGAGCCAGGGCCGGCACGCCGGCGACGGCTTCCTGATCGCCGAGAAACGGGAGCTCTGGTGGGACCCGCGTCCCCGGAAGGGTGAGGCAGGCTGGGGCTCGCACGTCCTGCTCTCGGACCGGTTCTTCCAGGAGGCAACCGAGGCACCGGTCCCTCTCGACCTGCGGGTCCTGCGCGCCCTCCGGTCGCCGTTCGAGATCGACATCTACGTCTGGCTGACCTGGCGCTTCTTCCGGCTCCGGCGGCCGGTCACGATCCCCTGGGCCTCGTTGGCGCTTCAGTTCGGGTCGAGGTACACCAACCCCCGACACTTCAAGAAGCGATTTCTTGGCTACCTGAGGAGCGTTCTCGACTACTACGCCAAGGTGAGGCTCGAGAGCTCCGCTGCCGGCCTGTGGCTCAAGCCCTCGCCCTCATGTAACGCCGAGAAAGCACAAGACGAGGAAACTTGGGATCCTCCTCCCGGCTCCTCTCGGGGCCCTTCGAACGAGCCGAAACCCACCCTGAAGACGAAACCCTCGCTGGATCAAGATCCGGGGACAAGAGCCCCCCGGCGAGAGGCGCGGGGCGCCCCGATCAGTGTGGACGATGCTGCTGGATGAGCTTCGCGAACCGCCGCAGACCGATCGCATCAGCAGCGGATGGCGACATGGCGTTCACGAGCGTGAGCATCCTGAGCATCCCGCCGCCCATGATGTGGGCCCGACGTCGCTGGCGGATGGTGGCGAGGATCTCGCGCGCGACCACGTCGGGCTCGCAGAGGGCGACGCCCATCTTGCGCCACATGTCGAAAAATGCGGACTCCGACTCGGTGTTGGAGGGCACAGGTCCGAAGAAAGAAAGCACCACGTTGGTCCCGGCAAGCTCGCGGTTGGCGCCTTGCACGTAGCTCGCCAGCGCGGCGCGGGTCGCCGCGTAGGCGCTCATGAACGGCAGCGCCACCCGGCCGTCCATGGCGCCGCCGATGTGGACAACCACTCCGCCGCCGGCTTGCTTGCGCAGCCCCGGCAGGAATGCCTGGGTCACGAAGATGGGCCCCTTCACGTTGACCGCGAGCAGCGCGTCGACGTCGGCCGGCGTGTAGTCCTCAATGGCCTTGCGCGGCGAAATGCCCGCGAGGTTCACCACCGCATCGATCCGGCCGAGGTGCTCGAAGGCCGCCGCCGCCAGCTTCTCGAGGCTCGCCTGATCGGTGACGTCCGCGCGCAGGTAAATCGCCGAACCGTCGCTCCGGCCGGTCAGCGCCGCGGCGTCGTGCTCGCGCCGCGCCGCGAGCACCAACCGGAAGCCCTCGGCCGCGAGGAGCCTGGCCAGTGCGTGACCAAGTCCTCCGGTCACCCCGATGAGAACGGCGGTGGGCGCATCCATGCCCTCCTTTGCTGCGGCGCGGCCGATTCCGGTGGCGCCACCGGTGATCACAGGGGTCTTTCCATTCAGTTTCGTCATCTCGTGTTCCTTTCGTTGGGTATTAGTTGCTATAAAAGTATCTATTGCGAGTAAAAAAAAGCTAGCCGGACCTGGCCCTGATTTTGGACACCACGTCCGCTAATGTCGTCTGCCTCAGATCCCTACGGACGGCCTCCTGAGTGCCAACCAGCACGTCGCTCATGACTTCCTTGATGTTACAGCTCACGACACACTCCTTCCTTTTGGGATAGGCATGGATGGCAAAAGCATTTGGAGGGTTTACCGCAGAATAGATGTCTAAGAGGGAAATACTCTTTGGGCTTCGTGCCAGGCCATAACCACCCGACTTACCAACAGTCGTCCTAGCCAGCTTCGCCTTCGAGAGTTTAACGAGGATTCTCTTAACGAAAACCGGGTTCGCATTCACGCTGCCTGCGAGAATTTCCGACGTGAAGACTCCTTCGTGATGTGCGATCGCCGCCAGTGCGTGGACGGCGATCGAAAATTGAGTGTTTACTGAAGCCATGTCTAGATACTATCTTAGTATCCATATTGAATGCAAGAGCCGCGCGACGGCAAGGCACAGGACGGCGAAGAGAAGGAAGAGATTGAAAAGGGCGTTGCGGTGCGCATGGTCGAGAAAGGCGCCCTCGCCCGCCTCACGGCTTGAAGGCTGCAAATAGATGTGACTTGAGCTTCCAAGGTAGGGGTTGGCAGAGTGGCGCGGCACACTTCAAAAAGTCGTCTGCGGCGGCGAGATAGGACGCCTTTCGATGTTCGAGCACTTCTGGAGCGCTCAAGAAGAAGTCGGGCTTGGTAGCCCATACGGTGGCGAGTTCGAACCACAGATGGGATTCGAACCGCATTTACGCCTGGCTGAAGGAAGTCGCGGCATTGAGGCAAGCGGCTTGAGAATGAAGGACTTCGAGAGATCTTGCCCGGAATCCGTGCGACTCACTGCTCCGCAGCCGAATCTCGGCTCGGAGGAGGTCGTCCCTCTCTGGCGACCGCAGGATCGCGGCGGTGCGGAGGGGCAGCATGGCCGATTGGAAGCAGCTCGGAGGCCTTCTCGATGGGGCTGCGGGACCGGAGGCGTCACAGTTTCGTCCGACATCGGTTGAGGGGGGCGGTCGCCGGTAGGTAGTTCAGGCCCTCGCCGACCGAAAGCACGGCGCGGCAGTGGGGAAGCTCGACGGTCCAGATCGTATCGCGGACGTAGCGTGCATCTGCAGCCGTTCTGCGGGCGAGCGCCAGCATCTCCTCCGAGACGTCGATGCCCACGATCTCGTAGCCGGCGACCGAGAGGGCGGCGGCGAGGATGCCGGTGCCGCAGCCGAGGTCGAGCACGGGACCGGAGTCGATGCCACTCGCGTGCAAACGCGCGAGGATCGCCGGCGCCGCACCGTGGGCGAAGAAGATGCCGCCGACGACCTGGAACCGGGTCGCTTCCGACGAGTACGGCTTCTACTCGAACGTCAACCCCGGGGTCGATCATCCGCGCTGGAGCCAGGCGGCGGAGCGCCGGCTGGGCGAGTTCTTCCGCCGCAAGAAGTTGATGTTCAACGGCTACGCCGCGGAGGTCTCGAGCCTCTACGCCGGCATGGACCTGCGCCAGAACTTCTGAGCTCGCGAGAGTGATCCAGCGGGCCCTCGCCAGCCGCTGGGCCAAGGTGGTGCTGTTCCCGCTCTGCCTGGTTCCCACGGCGGTGCTCGCCTGGCGAGTCGTCCACCACGACGCGACCGCGAACCCGATCGAGTTCGTCGAGCACTGGTTGGGCGACTGGACGCTGCGCCTGCTCCTGGTCACGCTCGCGATCACGCCGCTGCGCAACTTCCTCCACTTGCCGCAGCTCGTCCGGTTCCGGCGCATGCTCGAACTGTTCGCGTTTTTCTACGGCTGCCTGCACTTTCTCGCCTGGGTGGTGCTCGATCACTTCTTTGCCTGGCGCGAGATGTGGGCCGACGTGCTCAAGAGGCGCTACATCACCGTCGGCTTCACGGCCCTGATGCTGCTCGTGCCGCTCGCGGTCACCTCCACCAACGGCTGGATGCGCCGGCTCGGCGGCAAGCGATGGCAGAAGT
Organism: uncultured Acidobacteriota bacterium; assembly: GCA_963801275.1. Taxonomy (GTDB): domain Bacteria; phylum Acidobacteriota; class Thermoanaerobaculia; order UBA5066; family Gp7-AA6; genus DATBFU01. The sequence continues at coordinate 3,171,425 of CAWDEF010000001.1, forward strand.
TGCACCGCCTGATCTACGTCGCGGCGGTGCTCGGAGTCGTGCATTACTGGTGGCTGGTCAAGTCCGACATCCACCTGCCGCTCGAGTACGCGGTCGTGCTCGCCCTGCTGTTCGGCGCGCGGATCGCGCTGCGGCTACGGCATACCCCCGCTCCGGTAGCCGCGCGATAGAGCTCAGCGGGAGTACCCTACCTCCCGGCGGATCGACTTCGCTGCGGTCAAATCGATTTTCGCGGCGTCGAGAGACACACGGCGCCGCTTCGTCCCTTCCAGCGGTCACTTCGCCCCGCGCGAGCGGCTTGCGCAGGGTCGTGAGCTCGCGATTCAATGTCGCGGTCTGGAGCGCGCCGACGTTCGCCGCCGGCGCGCGACGCGGGCTGAGCGCAAGCCCAGGCCGAGTGGTATAACCGGCAGTCGAGAGCCAGGAGATCGAAGCGATGAGGAAGCGAACGCGAATCGAGGTCACCCTGCTCGTCACGGGCATTACCGCCTTGGCCCCACTCGTCGCCTACGCGACAGATTCGACGGCGGCAAAGGCCGAAAGAGCAATACCGCCGGGCTACACCGTCGAGCGCACCGGCGGTCCACACGACTTTGACTACTTCGAAGGCGCCTGGACGACCGCACAGCGACGCCTGAAGGCGCGAGGCGTCGGCAGCGACGAATGGGAGGAGTTCCCCTCCACGCTCTGTATGTCGCTCTACCTGGACGGACTCGCCACGGTGGACGAGCTCTATTTCCCCACCAAAGGCTGGGCGGGATTGACGCTCCGCACGTTCGATCTCGAGAAGCGGCAGTGGTCGATCTACTGGGTCAGCAGCACGACCGGCAGGCTCGACACGCCGGTGGTCGGCGGGTTCGCCGGCGCCCACGGCGAGTTCTACGGCGAGGACCGCGACGGCGAACGTCCGGTGAAGGTTCGTTATACCTGGGACGAGATCGACCACGATCACGCGCGGTGGGCCCAGGCGTTCTCTTACGACGATCGGACCTGGGAGACGAACTGGACCGCCGAGTTCACGCGCGCGGACCGCGCGACCACCTGCGCCGCCGGCCGCCCGAAGCGTGGCGGCTGAGCCGCACGCTCAGTCGACGTCGGTGCGCGACCGTCGACGCCCTATGGCCGCGCGCGTCGCGAACGCGGCCGGCAGGCCGACGACCAGCGGGTGGCCGAGGATGCCGTTCAAGTAGAGCGGATTGAAGAGGCTGTTCCCGCCGCCGCCGCCGAGCGCGGAGAGCGGCACGACGACGTGGTTCATGACCAGGAACACTCCGGCGCCGTAGAGAAGACCGAACGGCACCGGATGCCGGACGAGCGCCGGGATCCACTTCGACGCGAAGAAGTAGACCGCGACGACCGCGAGCGAGATGAAGTAGTGCAGCACCGCGCCCAGGATCGCCGTCGGCAATCCGCCCTGGAACGCAGCGCGACCGAGCAGCCCGCCCGCGATGCCCTGGAAGATCGAGATCGGCCGCGAGTGGTGGAAGAGCCCCCAGGCGACGACCGCGTCGATCGACTCGAGGCTCGCGACCGCAAGAGCGCCCCAGAGGAGCGGCGGCAGGACCGAACGCCGGGCAGGAAAGTCGGCGGTCGGCCGAGCCGCGCTCGCGACGGTCATCGTCCCGCCGTCGTCAACGGACGAGCGACAGCGCCCACACCGTGTACGGCGATCGCGTCCATGAGCGACTGCTCGAGCTGCTGGAAATCCGTCGCGAGCGCGCCGGCGCCCGCCGGGGTGCTCGACTCGGAGACCGCCGGTGCGGCGGAGAGCGCGACCGCGAGCAGAGCGAGGATGAAGTGGCGGAGACGCGGGTAGGGGGTGGCATTCGAGATCGTCGATCTCATCTCGGTCTCCGACTCCCTTCCTCGGTGGACATCGCGCGCGCCGCGGTTCGGTGGCGGCGTTGTGGGCAGGGGTTTCACGAATCTCCTCGGGCGCGAGAGGTCACTGCCCGTTCGGCCCGTGCCCGCTGCGTCGTCTGGCGACATACGGAAGCACGAACAGGTAGAGACCGGTCAACAGGAGCAGGCCGAGCGGGGCGAGCGGCAGGTAGCTCGCCCAGACGATCGGTTGCTCGCGACCCAAGGCGACGAAGGCGAGGACGACGGTGGCGGTGAACACGATCGACAGCCAGCGGTGGAGCTGCCGAACCCATTGGCTCCGATTCAAGGGAACCCCCTCTCGAGAGGAGTCCGATCAGGCCAGGACACCCTCATCGATCGGACTCTGGCGAGCGCGTTCCGTCCGCCGAGCGGTCGAGGCCCTGGGCGCGAGCGTGCAGGCCACGGCGGCGTCGATATCCAGGTTGCCGACGAACCTGTGTCAGTAGGCTCTCCCCTCGTCTCGCGCCCGACGGGATCGGGTCGGCAGCGGACCGGTGCAGAGCGGTCGAAATATCGGGGTCGCGCAAGCGGGTGGCCTCGGGCCGATCGTTGAACGCTACCCTGCCGCATCCGCGGGCAGAAGTCGATGACCACTTCGTGCGTTTAGGGCCTGTCCACCTGCGCTCGCGGTTCTCCTCCGCGGCGGCTAGGAGCGTCGCGTCGCAGATCCGCCGTAGCGCACGCACGGTCGCGGCGATCTGGTCGAGCGGGCTGCCGCCGTAGCCGAGCACGAGCCCTTGACGGCAAGGTTTCCTATTGACGGACCGGTCGCGAGCAATACCGCCGGCGCGAGCGCAAGGGTTGTCATGTTCATTGAATACCTCGACGATAAGAGTGCTGAAGGCGACAGTGCGAAAGCAAAATCATCGTTCGGGCGCTCGCCCTTCCGGGACTGCCGGTGATCCGCCCGAAACCGAACGGGCCAGTCCCGCCGAAGCCAGCCACGAACGAAAGCGCCTCTCTCGAGGATGAAATTGTGGCGACGAGAATCTTGGCGAAGGCGGATGTTTGGCCGGCTCCTCATCCGAGGACGCCGGAACCGTGAACTGAAATCAAGCGGGCCAGCCGGGTTTGAGGACAGCAAAGCGGCTCCTGACGAAGCTGCTAACAGAAGAATTTTCCCCTTTACAAGTCCGGGCTTAACGGTGGTTGGGCCTCTTCATTTCAGTCCTTTCCAGATGGTGAATCGACCGGCGGCCAAGTGTGCCTTCCTTCATCGATCGGGCTCATGAGGCCAACGTCGTTGCCATCTGGATCGCCGACGATTGCATAGCGTGCGCCCCAGAACGCATCGTACGGCACTTGTGCTCCGCAGTAGCCAGCGGCGACCAACTCCGCGTATGTCACATCGACGGACTCGCGGGTCGGTAAGGCAAAGTTGAATAAGGCCCTATTGCCGCCGCCCGAGGTTCGCCATGCGGCGTTGTATCGGGCAGCAAGAGTCTGATTATCGAACTCAAGCACGAGCCCACTGGATAAAGTGACTTCGGCATGCCGTATGTCGATGTCCGTGGCGGAGCGCTCAGTGACATTGAGACCGAGGCGACGATAGAACGCGATCGTCGCATCAAAGTTCTTGGCAACGAGGTTGATTTGGTTCATTTCCAGCTTGCTCATATCCGATATTCCTGTGTGACATGGGTGTCGCCTGCCGTCAGATGAGCGACCGCCGGCGACAGGAACCGCGGAGCGCACGAGGCACTCCCGAATTGTCGCCTAGCGTTGAACGGCGAAGCGGGGCGGCAGTTCGTCTCCAGCGTCTGGTTGAACGAAGCCGCTGCGCGGCGAGGGTGATCAGGGGCGCTGGAGGCGGATGGTAAGTTCACCGTCGGTGGCGTGGGATGAGGCTACTACGCTGGCGGCGTATGAACACTCAAAATCATCCCTCAATGGTCCGCACCGTCGGTCGCGAGCATGTCAATCCGGTCGACTACCAGCATCCCTGCGCGTTCCTGGCCCGCTTCGCCGAACTGTTGGCCTTGCGTTACGATGCCAATCGCACCCGCCACGCCTATTACCGTCAACTGCGGCTGATCCACGAACACTTTCAACAGGATCCGGGCTCCCTCACCGAGGCCCAACTGCGCGGGTGGTTCTTCCACGTCAAACTCCAGCGGCACCGGTTGCCCAAGTCCATCCGTCAGGCGCGCGCCGCTGCCCGGATGTTTTTCGTGGATCTGCGCTAGGCCGTAGAGTTTGCGTCGCTACGCGCGGGGCATTCGCACCTCGTCACGGTTTGTTCGCACCGAAAGTCGAAGCCGAGGCAACCTGCGGTGCCCGGTGCGCGTATGGAGCAGCATGCCACCGCTCTCGAGATCGAGCTCGTCTCCCGGATTCTCCTGTCGACTCGCGACGCTCGCACTTGCCTCCATGAGCCTCACCTTCGCCTCGCATGCCGCAGGGGCCGAGCCTCGACCCGAAGCCGGAACGGTCGACGTCGGAGACGGTGTCCGGATCCACTATCTCGCTGCGGGAGCGCCGGACGCGCGGCCCACCCTGCTGCTCGTACCGGGCTGGGGCAGCTCGAGCGCCATCTGGCGCAATTCGATCGCCGCGCTCTCTGGGCGCCTGCGGGTGGTGCCCATCGACCCGCGATCTCAGGGGGAGTCCACCGTCACGACGGCCGACAACAGTCCGGAACAACGCGCACGCGATCTGCGAGCGGTGGTGCGGTCGCTCGACCTCCACGAGGTCGTGCTCGTCGGCTGGTCGCAAGGCGTGCAGGACGTCGCCGCCTACGCCGTTGAGTTCTCGGGCGAGGACGTGGTCGGGTACGTCCTCGTCGACGCGCCTGTGGCGTCCGGCCCGGCGACCTTCGGGAATCGGCCCGACGAGCTCGAACAGCTGCTCTCGCGGCTCTCGCTGTACGAAGCGCAGCCGCGAGCCTACCTGGAAGGGATGATGGCGGCGATCATTCGATCGCCAGCCGGCCGTCAGCGGATCCCCGAGCTGGTCGACATCGCGCTGCGTACACCCCCCGATCTCGGCGTCTCGATGCTGCTGATGGATTTCGTCGCCCGCGACCGCAGCGCTGCGCTCTCCCGCTTCGACCGCCCCACCCTGATCATCGCCGCCGAGGATTCGGAGGAGCTCGACGCCCAGCGTGCCATGGCGCGGCGGATCCGCGGCGCGCGCATCGAGGTCGTCGGGGACACCGGGCACGCCGTCTTCCTCGACCAGCCGCGTCGGTTCGTCGAGCTCGTGTCGTCATTCGTCGACTCGATCGCGTGCTAACCTGCGGCCTACCGTGCGAGCTCGCGGCTCGTCCTCGACCGGCCGACGCACGAGGGTCTGCGCTCGGCGATGGGCATTTTCTTGAAAACTCTCAACCAAGCGGGAGCGAACCATGAAAGAACTGTGCGCTGCGATTGCTTGCCTGTTGACCGTCTTTCTCTCCGTCAGCGCCGTCGCCGCGCCCGAGGCGGATGACGCCGCGCTCAGAGCGACGCTGATGCAACTCGAGCAGCAACGGCAGGACGCCTATGTCGCTGGCGATCGCAAGCTCCTCGAGCGGCAGTTTGCAGCCGAATATATCCATACGAATTTGCGTGGCGGCAGAACGACTCGGGAGCAGGAGCTCGATTTCTACAGGCCGGGAACGTTCTCTCTCGGCTCGGGCAAGATCTCCGACGTGACCGTGCATCGCTACGGCGACGTCGCGACGCTGATCGGCACCGTCGAATGGGACGACGCGGTCTACAAGCCGAATCCGACCACGAGTATCGAGCTCAGCGGGCGCTTTTCGGTGAGCCGCGTCTACATCTACCGCGACGGCCGTTGGCAACTGGCTGTGTCTCATGCCAGCGCGATTCCACGAGCGGCGACGCCGGCCGATTGACGTGGGACGGGAGTCCGTGACGACCGACCCGACGCGGGTCGCCCCGTAGAGATCGGCGTCGGTCAGCGGAGGCTCAATGCCTGAGCTGTTTCGAGAACCAGGGCAGCGCTCTGGTCTCGAGGCGCTCGTCGATGCGGTCGACGTGATTTCCTTCGTAGATCATGAGAGTGTGCGGAACGCCGGCCAAGGCCAGCTCCTGGGAGACCTTTTGCGCGCCGAGCGGGACATGCGACAAGTCGTCCTCTGCGCCGTAGTCGATGAAGATGCCTTTGAGCTCATAGATCGATGTCAACAGCGAGGGGATCGCGGTCGCCGGAAGCTTGGCCTGAAAGACCGGATAGACGGCCGGATCGGGCGCGACGTGCGTGCCTTCCAGACGGAACGGCGAATCGCCGAAGAGCGGTCGGTCGGGGCCGGGTGCGAGCGCCGCCTCGATCGCGATGTCCGCGACCAAGGAGAAGTCGCCCCGCGCGAGCGCGCCGGCAACCTCGTCGGGCGACTCGAGCTCGCCGGTGCGTCCCCAAGCCGGGTTGCTGGGGCCGAAATCTCCTTCCAGAACCGTGCAGCAGGGGCTGAGCGCGTAGACGGAGCTGAAGACGTCGGGGTGCTCGAAAGCGATCATCAGCGCGCCGAAGCCGCCCATGGAGTGGCCGACCAGTCCGCGGGCATCGGGCGACGCGAGGGTGCGGTAGTGACCATCGACGTAGCCGACCAGGTCGCGATCGACGAAGTCCGCCCAGTTGCCGGTCGCCTCGGAGTTCGCCCAGAACGAGCCGAACAGCCTGTTGACGCCGTTGGGCACGACCACGATCATCGGCTCGATCGCGTGCCGGTCGATCAGCTTGTCCATGATGCGGGCGAACGGCGTGGCCTTGGCGTGGGTGGAGCGGGTGTCGGCGAAGCCGTGCAGGAAGTAGAGGGTCGCAAAGCGCCGCTCGGGCTCCGTCCGATACGCCGCCGGAAGATAGATGGTCGCCGCCTGGTCGGCCGGGTCGCCGAGGAGGTTCTGCTCGAGGCCGGGCGAATGAATCGTCACGTCGACCAGCTGCGACTGATGGTACGCTGAGCGCCCGGCGATGTCGAAGCGCGTGACGGCACTCGAGCTGCCGCTCGGCGAACGCGGACCGCGGACGACCGTCACCGCGTGGCTCTACGGCGAGCTGCGATCGGCGATGACCGCCGGGCGACTGCAGCGCGGCGCGCGTCTGCCGGCGAGCCGCGACCTCGCGCGCCAGCATGGCATCGGGCGCGGCACGGTGCTCGCGGTGCTCGACCAGCTGCGTGACGAGGGCTACGTGCGGAGCCGCCGTGGCGCCGGTTGCTGGGTGTGCAACGAGCTGCCCGACGACGTCGGGTCGCTCGGTGAGCAGATCGTGCCGAGCGCTGCGCCGGCTTCGCCGCTCCGCCGCCTGCTCGCGCCGCGCGTCCTGCGACCGTTCCTCGCTTCCGAGCCGGCGATCGACGAGTTCCCGCTCGACGTCTGGTCGCGCATCGCCGCGCGCCGCTGGCGCCGCACCGGCCGGTCGCTGCTGATGAGCGGCGACGCCGCCGGCTGCGCGCCGCTGCGCGAGGCAATCGCCGGCTACCTCACGAGCTCGCGCGGCGTGCGCTGCTCCGCGGACCAGGTGCTGGTCACCAGCGGCGCGCAGCACGCGCTCGACCTCGTTGCCCGCGCGCTGCTGCGGCCGGGCGACGAGGCATGGCTCGAGGACCCGGGATACTTCGGCGCGCTCGCCGCGCTCCGCAACGCCGGCGCGCGGATCGTTGGCGTGCCGGTCGACGGCGAGGGGCTCGACGTGGCGTGCGGAGTCGCGACGGCTCCACGGGCGAAACTGGCCTACGTGACGCCGGCGCACCAGTTCCCGATGGGAGCGTCGCTGAGCCCGCGGCGCCGCCGCGCCTTGCTCGCCTGGGCGGAGTCGGCGGGTGCCTTCATCATCGAGGACGACTATGACAGCGAGCACCGCTTCGCCGGACAGCCGATTCCGGCGCTTCAGGGCATGGACCGAACGGGTCGCGTGCTGCTCGCGGGGAGCTTCAACAAGGCGCTCTTTCCGAGCCTGCGGTTGGGCTATCTCGTGGTGCCCGAGGCGCTCGTCGACACCGTCCTGATGCTGCGTTTCGAGAGCGATCTGTGGCCGAACACGATCAACCAGATGATCGTCGCCGAGTTCATCACCGAGGGCCACCTCGGGCGCCACATCCGGCGGATGCGCGCGCTCTATGCCGCGCGACTCGAGATCTTCCACGCCGCGGCGCAGAGGTATCTGCACGGCGCGCTCGACGTTGCCGCGGTTCCGGCGGGTCTGTGGGTGACGGCCTTCTACCGCGCGCCGATCGCGTCGCTCGCGCTCGAGGAGGAGGCGGCGCAGGCCGGAGTCTCGACCTTCGCGCTCGATCGCTGCGCGATCCGGCCGCGGGGCATTCCCGGTTTCATTCTCGGATTCGCCGCCTTCGACCAGCGGGCGATCACCGCCGGCATGCAGAAGCTCGCGACCGTGCTCGAGCGCCACCGCGCCTGAGCGCGCCCGGCCGCAGGTGGCTCACCTGCAGGAGCGAAAGTGGCACTTCCGCCTGGCACGCGCGGCGAGTAGCGTGCGGGGCGATGATCGAACGCCGCGCGTTGCTCACCTCCCTGGTCGCCGGCGGCGCCGTCGTGGCCCTCGGCGGTGCGACGCCGACCGCCGACCTCGCGACGCCTGGCGTACGGCAGGTCTTCGTTCACGATCTGCCACCGACGGCGCTCGATGGTTGGATGGTGACGGGTCTCGAGGTCACGCTCGCACCGGGTGCCGCGGCGCCGCCGCACCGGCATGCGGGCTTCGTGCTCGGGACGGTCCTCGCCGGCACCATGCGGTTCCAAGTGGGAGACGATGCCGTAACCACGCTGCGCGCCGGCGACTGCTTCTACGAGCCGCCGGCGAGCGTGCACCGCGTCGCCGCCAACGCCAGCGCCACCGCGCCGGTCCGGTTCCTCGCCCTGGTCCTGGCGCCCCGCGGCAGCGCTCTCACGGTGGCTGCGGAATGAACGGCGCGGCGAGGCGACGGATCGCGTATGGATTGCTCTGGCTCGCCTTGGCCGTCGAGGCCGCCTGGCTCGTCCTCCGCCACGTGCAGAAGCACGTGCCGTGGCTCGATCTCTGGTACCCGCTCTTCCTCGCCATGCCGTTCGCCTTGCTCGCCGCGACGTACGGCCGCCAGCGCTGGATCGCCGCGTCGATGCGGTTGCCCCTCGCCGTGGCGTTCCTGCAGTCGCTGCTCGACCGCTTCGGCGTATTCGGAAAGTACGGCGACCCGGGGGTCTCCTTCGGCGACTTCGCGCACTTCGCGGGCGCCACCCGGCTGTTGAATCCGTTCCCCTTCCTGCCCAACGCCGCCATCGTGCCGCTCGCGGTCCTGGTGACGATCCTCGAGTCCTCGGTCGCCTTCGGCCTCCTGTTCGGGTTCCGCACCCGCATCGCGGCGCTCGGCGCCGCCGGGTTACTCTTCCTCTTCGCGACCGCGATGACCGCCGTGCTCGGGTTCGCCGCGCAGGCGTCGTTCGGCGTCTACGTGCTCGCGGCGGGCGCCTGGGCGCTGGCGCTGTCCAGCGATCCCACGCGCTGGAGCATCGACGCGCTGCTCTCTGGAAGCAGAGACAGTGCCCCCGCACTCACCACGCTAGGGTAAGGACCAGGATCGTCGTGCGCCGCCTCGCGGGCGAGCGCTCAGCGCCGGCGCCGCAGCAGCCGCTGCACGAGCCCGCCGCCGTTCGCCGCTTGGCGCCCGACGCCCTGGGCGCGCAGCTGCCGCGGCGAGCGGTCGGCGTCTAGGCCGCGCTCGGCGAGCACGGTGAGCGTGTCGTCGCCGAGCTCCGGCAGCCGCTAGCCGCCGCGCGGGCGCGCTCCATCGATGCATGCCGGGAACACGGGCAAGTGCTCGTCGACCGCCGCCACGTCGCGGCGCGCGGCGGCGACGAGTCGCGCCTCGGCGGCTGGGCCGCCGCCGGCGAGCCGCACGTGCTGGGTCATCTCGGAAGAGTACTCGGGCCCGAACAACAACTAGACGTGCGGCGTGAGCGCCTCGCCGAGGAGGCTCTCCTGCACGTTGTCGACCACGCCGACCACCTGCACGATCTTCATGCCCTGCGCTGCAGGTAGACGAGCGCGAAGAGGTTGCCGTACGGGCCTCCCCGCAGGTCGATTCGCCCGTAGCCGAGGGCGGCGCGGACGTCGTCGACGTCGTCGACCGCGTTGGCGGTGGATTAGAGCGCGAGGTCGGCGCGCGCTTCGAGCTCCTGCCGACAGGCGCGCACGCTGGCGGCCGGCAGGAAGTGGTCGAGGAAGCCGCGCACGCCGACACGACCGCGCAGCGCCGCGCAGGCGAGGCCGTTCGAATCGCCGGTAGCGCGCACGTCGACCAGCACGAGATCGCGCCGGCGAAGCGCCCGCTCCCACTCGGTGGCGAGCTCCGCCGCGGCGTCGACCGCCGACGCTCCCGGACCGCCCTCGAAGTAGAAGATCGGATCGGGTTGCCGGTCCGGTCCGGTCGCCGGCAGCACCGCGATCCGCAGCGCGATCCTCCTCCCGCGACCGGCGGCGCGGTCTTCGAACACCTCGAAGCGCCCGCAGCGCGCCTCGCGGCCGAGACCGGGGAGCGAGCACGGAGAGAGCGCGATCCCTGGCGCCGGCGCGGTCGGAGCCGCGCCGCAAAGAGCAGCGCCGAGCGCCGCCGCGATCAGGGCGATGCGCAGTGGAGCTTGGAGTGTGAGCCCGCGGGGCGGATTCACCCGCCCTCGCGCAACGTCGATCGGGGGTTCTCGATTCGGCATCGAAGCGCGCACTCAGGAGCCCTTCTGCACCGTCTCTTGCGCGCTCACCGCGCGCCAGCGGCCGGATTGCTTCGCGAAGACGTCGGTGAAGCGCAGCCGAACGGTGAACGATCCGTCGTCGGCGGTGACGGTGTTGACGCCGGTCACCACGGCGGCGTCACCGTAGAGGCGCACCGCGAGCTCGGAAAGCGCCTGGCGGGTCTTTGCCGGCGCCGCGGAGGCGCCGAGGAGATCGGCCTTGCGGCGCAGAGTGCCCTGGTAGCTGACGTCTACGAATTCGTCGGCCAAGAGGTCGCGCAGGGTGGCGACGTCGTGCGCGACGGAGGCGGCGAGCCACCGTTGCTCGAGCGCCTCGAGCCGTTCGGCCTCCGAGGAGTCGGCGTGAACGCCGCTCGCGAGGAGCGCGGCGAGCGTCACGGCGAGCGACAGGGTGCGCATCGAAAGCTCCGATCCGGCGAGCGATCGGCGCTCGCGCGGCTCGACTATGCTCGCCCCGCGCGGTCATTTCAACCTCGACGACGCGCGCCGGCGCGCCGCTTCGGCGGTGAGGCGGTACGAGCGAACCGCGCTTCGACGCGGAGGGTCGATGCGGCGGGACCAAAGAAAATTTTCGCCACGGGGGCGGACCGAGCCACGACGGGACCGCCCGCGGCGGGGCGCCGTCGCTTTCCTGCGCTCGGTCGGCACCCCAGCGATCGGAAGAAGCTCTGAGGCGTGGGTGACCCCCCGCCACGTCGCTCCGGAAAGCCCCTGCCGCACCTACCGGGGTGCATCACGGGACAGGAACGCCTACAGAAATGCAGTGGATGCGCGCCGAGCACCACGGGTGGAAGTGCACCACTCCCGGGGGCCAAGGGGCGTGAGGCTCCGAGAACGGAGCTACTGCACCGCCCGCAGGAGCCTCATGCCCCCCCGGGCCGGGGGGAAGTTAGAGATCAAGAACCCGCGCACCACGATCAGCGAGGACGCAACAACAACGTGCACCGCTCGCAGGAGCCTCATGGCCCCCAGATTTGAGGGAAGTCAGAGTTAGACCTCTGGCACGCCGCTACCTCTCTCAAGTGCTCACACCCAGGTGCGCAGCCAGATCGCTCCCCAGTTAGCGAGATAGAGCGCGGCGACGACGAGCGCTAGCACCACGGCCGCCGAGTAGCGCCGGAAGCCGCGGCGCACGCCATCGCCGCAGGCGCGCGTCCAGGCGACGGCGCTCGCCGCGGTGGCGAGAGCGAAGAGCAGGGTCGCAAGCAAGAGGCCTCCCGACCAGAACCTTGTAGGAAGTTGCTTTTTCGCAGCGAGTGCACAGCAAGGCGGGAGCGTCGTTTTCTCGGGGGTCGAGAGGCGGTGGGGGCCACGATCGGATGAGGGCTCCGGACCGTCGCGTTCGTCGTCGACTGGGTCTCGCTCCGGCGCCTGCTCGCCCACCAGCGCTTCGCGCCCGCTAGGCGGTAGGCGAGGTGGCTCTTCGTCCGCGAGCGCACGGTAGAGCACCGTGCGATCCGGGCGCCGGGGGCGATAGAGCCGGGGACCCGGTGCGGCGGTGGCCATCTCCTCTGCGAACACAGAAGACGGAAACCGCAGCGCTACAACTGGCGCGGCGCGAGGCAAGAGGCTGTGATCTGGTAGCCCATACGGGAATCGAACCCGTGTCGCGCCCGAAGGGGTGCGCCGCGGCGGAGCCGCGCTCAGAAGGAGCCGCCTTGAGAGGGTCGCGTCCGCAGGACGCGGCAGAAGCTTGTAGGTGAACCGGCTCTGGTAGCCCATACGGGAATCGAACCCGTATTTCGGCCTTGAGAGGGCCGCGTCCTAACCGTTAGACGAATGGGCCGAACGGGGCCGGGAAAATTAGCATAGCAGCGACCGGACCGGCAAGCCCATACGGGAATCGACTCACGCGAGCGGGGGAGACCCCCGCGCCCCCCGGTGTCGCGGCGGAACGCCGCGCTTCAAAGTTTGCCGCCAGCGCGAAGCGCCTTGAGAGGGCCGCGTCCTAACCGTTAGACGAATGGGCCGAACGGGGCCGGGGAAATTAGCATAGCAGCGACCGGACCGGCAAGCCCATGTGGAAATCGTCTCGCGCGGGGGACGGGTGTCCGGCGGGTCAGCCGTTACCGGACCTCCGCCGCCGGCTGCGGGGCCTGTCCGGGTTTGTACCGCACCCATCGGAGGATCTCCGGGATCGTCGGCTTCTTGCCATACATGAGGATCCCCACGCGATAGATGCGCCCGGCGAGCCACGAGATTACGGCGGTCGTCAGAAGCAGGCTGGCGATCGAGAGGAGGATCTGCCACGCGGGGACCTCCGCGACGGCGGTCCGCAGGAACATGGTCAGGGAGGCCGTGAAGGGGAAGATCGAAAAGAAGACGGCGATCCCGCCGGAAGGATTGCTCATGATCGCCGGATAGACAGCGACCCCGCCGATGATGAGCACCATCGGGAGCATCGCCAGTTGCTGGGCCTCCTGGTCGGTGTTGAAGGGCGCGGCGATCGTCATGTAGACGCTGGCATAGAGGAAGTAACCGAGGATGAAGTAGAGAACGAAATAGCCCAGCATCGAAATCGGGATCCGAGGGGCGCCGATGGAGCTCGAGGCCAGGGCTCCGGCTATTCCGGGTAACGACAGATTCATCGCCACGACGGCCCAGACGGCGTACTGCGTCAGGCCGACGAGGCCGATCCCGATCATCTTGCCGATCATCAGCTCGGTCGGACGGACCGAGGCGATCACGACCTCCACGATCCGGCTGTTCTTCTCCTCGAGCACGCCGCGCATGACCTGCGCGCCGTACATGAAGAATGTGGCATACATCAGCAGAAAGAAGATCAGCGCGGCGATGATGCCAGCGCCCTTTTCCTCCGTGACGCCCGACTGCGTGACCTTGAATGGTTTGAGGTCGACGTGCTTCTCGAACTCGCCGGTGAGGTCCGCCGGAAGCCCGCGGGCGACGATCTTCTCGCGCAGACGGATCCGGGTCATCGCGCGTTCGAGCATGTTCATCGCCGCGAACTCGCTGACGGTCGTCGAGTAGTAATCGACCTCGTCCTTGTCGAGCAATTCCGGCGACAGAATGAGATAGCCGTTGATCTTCTTGTCCAGGACTTCCCTGCGCAGGGCCTCCTTGGTCTGTTCGAGGTTTCCCTGGACGGCGCGGGGCTGGAGGACCCAGTGGGCGACTCGCGAGCTCGGAGACTCTTTCTTGCGGAGATCTTCCTGTTCGGCCACCTCCTTGACCAGGGGCTGGTAGAGCCGGCCCGTTGTGTCGACGACGGCGAGATGCCGCTCCCCCCCGGATCGTTTGGCGATGCTGACCTGAATGACGATGTACACGAGCGTCAGCGCCGGGATCAGGAGTGTCGCGATCCAAAAGCCTTTGGTGCGTACCTTTTCCGTGTACTCCCGGCGGATGACGGCGAAGACTTTCTTCCAGCTCATCGGCATCTCACACGATGTTCCGCGTCTCTTCGATGCCAGCCGCGCGGACGGCGCGCAGATAGACCTCCTCGAGGTCCGGCTCCTTGCGCGAGAAGGCCTCGATCCGGTGCTCGTTCAACACCCGCAGCAAGAAATCTCGCTGGTCGGTCTCGGGCGCCAGCCGAACGACGTAGCCGCCGTCGGACGGCTGAACCGACGTGACGCCCGGCATCCGCGCGAGCTCCGCGAGGGACGCGTCGGCGGAGAGCCGGAGCTGGTTGTCCGAGTACGCCTTCTTGATCTCCTTGAGAGGACCCTCGAGGATCTTTCGAGATCGGGCCATCAGGCAGATCTCGTCGCAGAGCTTTTCGGCCTGCTCGAGCACGTGCGTCGAGAAGATGATCGTCTTGCCGCGCGACCGGAACTCCTGGAAGTACTCCTTCATGAGGGCGGTGTTGATCGGGTCCAGGCCCGAGAAGGGCTCGTCCAGGATCAGGATCTCCGGGTCGTGAACGATCGTGGCGATGAACTGAACCTTCTGCTGCATACCCTTGGAGAGCTCGTCGACTTTCTTGTTCAGCCACGGACGCAGCTCCATCTTGTCGAGCCACTCCGAGATGCGCTTTCGGGCAGTGTCGCGGGAGACGTCTTTGATGTCGGCCAGAAAGAGCAAGTGATCGATCACCTTCATCTTGCGGTAGAGACCGCGCTCTTCGGGAAGGTAGCCGATGCGGTTCTGTGTCTCACGGTCCATCGGCCGACCGAGAACCTGGATCACGCCCGAGTCCGGCGCCGTGATGTTCATGATCATTCGGATCGACGTGGTCTTTCCGGCACCATTGGGCCCGAGGAGGCCGAACATCGTCCCGGCGGGGACGCGGAAGGAAAGGTCCTGTACCGCCTGAAACTTTCCGAACGCCTTCGAGACGTTGGTCAGTTCGATCGGGATCTGCATGGATGATTGCTTCGTTGATACGGCCGGGACGAGCGGGAGTTTATCCGGGATGGACCGTCCATCGGGAATGGCGGAGAGGGAGGGATTCGAACCCTCGAAACCCTTTCGGGCTTACCGGTTTTCGAGACCGGCCTGATCAACCACTCCAGCACCTCTCCGCGGCCGGGGGCGAATCCTAACGGATTCGGAGCGGGGTCCAAAGCGCCTCCGGCCGATGAGGCGGCGTCTCTCACCGTCGGGACTGGAAGAAGAGTTTCAAGAGCTCGGCCGCCTGCGCCGCGAGCAATCCGCCCTCCACCTCGCAGCGGTGGTTCAGGCGAGGGTCCTGCGGGATGTTTCCGAGCGTCCCGCAGTATCCGGCCTTGGGATCCGCGCAGCCGTACACGATTCTCGAGATCCGAGCGTTGACGGCCGCGCCGGCGCACATCGGGCAGGGCTCGAGCGTCGCGTAGAGGGTGGAGCCCTCGAGCCTCCAGGTACCCACCGACCGGGCGGCTTCCCGGACCGCCTCGATCTCGGCGTGGTGCGTGGGATCGGCCAGGGCCTCGCGCCGGTTCCGGCCGCGGCCGAGGATCTTTCCGTCGCGCACGACCACCGACCCAACCGGCACTTCCTGCTCGCCGAAGGCGATTCGGGCGAAGGCAAGGGCCTCGTTCATGAAGCGCTCGTCGGCGACGGTGAAAGGCATGAGCGAGGAAACTATCAGCTCTCAGTCGCCCGCCGGGGAAGGCCCGAGGCCGCGCCAACCCTCTTAGCGGAAAGCCGATAGCGGAGCGCGGGAAGCTTGAAAAGCCCCTGCGTTTTCAGTACCCTCTGCGCCCCTGCGCCCATAGCTCAACTGGATAGAGCGTCTGACTACGGATCAGGAGGTTGGGGGTTCAAATCCTCCTGGGCGCACCATTTTGGTCGGATGACGGGGCGGGTGGCGCCGGCCGGTCCAGGGCCGTCCGAACTTTCGACTCCTCGCTCCGTAGAAGTAACTGTCCGTTCGGCGTTTGTGCGCGTTTCGGGGGGCTCGATGTCGAAGAAGACCAAAATCATCATCGGGGCGGCCGTCGTCCTCGGCCTGGGTGCGATCCTCGCCTTCTCCCTGGCCGGAAAGGACCGCAATCTGCCCCACGTGACGACCGCGAAAGTCGAAAAGGTCGACCTGGTGGCCAAAGTCACCGCCAACGGAAAGATCCAGGCCCGCCGGAAGGTCGACCTTTCCGCGCTTGTGATGGGCCAGATCGTCAACCTCGCCGTCAAGGAAGGCGACCACGTCCGTCGCGGGCAGTTGCTGCTGCAGATCGACAAGGCGCAACTTGCCGCCGCGGCGCAAGGCCGCGAGGCTTCGCTCGAGGCGATGCGGCACGATCTGGACGCCGCTCGGGCCAACGCGGAGCAGGCCAAGCTCGACTACCAGCGCGCCAAGGGGAATTTCGAAGCGCACATTCTCTCGGAAGCCGAGTATCAGAAGGCGAAATCCGCGCTCGACACGGCCCAGGCGTCGCTCGCAGCGACCGATCAGCGCATGAGAGAGGCGGTGGCGAATCTCGCCGGAAGCCGCGACTCCCTCTCGAAGACCACCGTGACCTCTCCCATCGACGGCATCGTGACCGCGCTGCCCATCAAAGAGGGCGAAGTCACGGTCATCGGCACGATGAACAATGCGGGCACGCAGTTGCTGACCGTCTCGGACATGGGCGAGGTCGAAGCGGTCATGATGGTGGATGAAACCTCGGTGCCGCAGGTCAAGATCGGACAGGCGGCCACCCTTTCGATCGACGCGTATCCGGGCAAGACCTTCAACGGCCTGGTCACCGAGGTCGGCTCATCGCCGATCCCGAAGAATGATCCGGATCTGCTCTCTCTCACGCAGGGCTCCGAGGCCATCAACTTCAAGGTGAAGATCCGAGTTCAGGATCCTCCCGAGACGATCCGGCCCGGCTTCTCGGTCACCGCGGAGATCGTCACGGGACGCCAGAGCGGCGCGACGGCAATCCCCATCCAGGCGCTCGTCGTTCGGGACGTGCCGAAGAAGAACGGGAAGACCTCCTCCTCGACGCGCCCGAAGACGGAGGAAGGGGTTTATCTCGTCAAGGACGGAAAGCTTCAGTTCGTCAAGGTCGAGACCGGGCTCGCCGGCGAGCTGATGATCCAGGTCAAGAAGGGGCCGGCGCTCGGCGCCGAGATCGTCACCGGCCCCTTCAAAGTGCTCCGCCAGGTCAAGGAGGGCGACAAGGTCGTCATCGAGAAGGAAAGCGACAAGAAGAAGAAAGAGATGGAGGAGAAGAGGGCGGCGTGACCACCGTCGAGCTCTTCCGCGTCTCTTCGTCGGCCCTCACGCGGCACAAGCTGCGCGCGTTCTTGACTTTGCTCGGCGTCATCATCGGTGTCGCGACCGTCGTCGGGGTCGTTTCCGTGATCTCGGGGCTGAACTCCTACGTGAAGGACAAGGTCTTCGGCCTGAACCCGGATGTCGTGATCTTCACGAAGTACGGCATCATCACGAGCCGCGACGAGTGGCTCCTCGCGAAGAAGCGTCCGAACCTCACGCTGACCGACATGGATTTCGTCCGGCGCGAGTGCCGGCTCTGCGGGCAGGTGGGCGGCCAGGCCGAGCGCCGGAGACCGGTCAAGGCGGGCGACCGGAAGCTCTCGGACGTACAGACGGTCGGCCAGACGCCCAACATGGGCGAAGCGATGAACATCGACATCGCGAGCGGGCGGTACTTCACGCAGAGCGAGTACGAGCACGCGGCGGCAGTGGCCGTGATCGGCTGGGACGTACAGGATCAACTCTTTCCGCTCCAGGACCCGATCGGCCGCATCCTCAAGGTCGAGGGCTATCCGGTCAAGGTCATCGGAACGCTCGCCAAGCAGGGCAACGTTCTCGGGCAGAACCAGGACAGCGTGATCTACATGCCGCTCACGCTCTTTTCCAAGCACATCGCGCCCGCCGAGGACATTTCCATCTTCACAAAGCCGCGGGGAGGCCTGGAGGCGGTCAACGCCATGACCGACGAGGTGCGAACCATCCTCCGTGCACTGCGCAAGACCAAGTTCAACAAGGACGATCCATTTTCGCTCGTCACCGCCGAGATGCTCCAGTCGCTCTGGAAGGGGATCTCGGCCGGCGCCTTCCTCCTGATGATCCTGATCTCGGGCATCTCGCTCGTCGTGGGTGCCATCGTCATTGCGAACATCATGTTCGTGTCGGTCGTCGAGCGGACGAAGGAGATCGGCGTCCGAAGGGCGATGGGCGCTCGACGCTCCGACATCCGCCTGCAGTTCCTGCTGGAGGCCGCCCTGCTGTCCGCCATCGGAGGCGTGATTGGAGTGCTGATCGGGTCGCTGATCGCAGTGGCGGTCAAGCAGGTCTTCCCCGCCCAGGTCAAGCTTTCCTTCATCCTCATCGGCATTGGAGTGGCGACACTGACGGGGCTGGCCGCCGGCCTGATCCCCGCGACGAAGGCGGGAAAGCTGCCGCCGGTGGAGGCGCTGCGTTACGAGTAGTGGTCCGTTTTCCGATCTCAGTCTCTGGTTCCAGAAACGGACGACTGACGACTGACGACGGAGTCACTCATAATCAATGTCTTCCCTCCTGTCCCATCTGAGACGCGGCCTCGGTGAGAATTTCCGATTCGCTTTTCTCGCCGTTCGCATGCACACGCTGCGCGCGGCTCTGACCGTCCTCGGCATCGTCGTCGGCGTTTCGACCGTGATCGCGATGGTGTCGATCGTGACGGGCTTCAAAAACAACATGATCCGCAGCTTCCAGAGCTTCGGAGCGACGCTGGTCCAGTTTCAGAAGTACGAGGCCCGCTTCGGGCCGCACGGGCCGCCCGAAGCCGAGCGCCGACGCAAAGACCTGACGCTCGAGGACGCGCTGGCCCTGAAGGCCTCCATCCCCGAGATGCGCGCGGTGTCGCCGGAGCGGTACCTCTGGGACACGGCCGTCCATGTGAAGTACCGGGATGCCGAGACTACCTCGCCGTTCGTGGCCGGGGTGACGGCCGACTATCCCGTGGCCAACAACCATTTCGTCGCCTACGGCCGGTTCATCACGGAGAGCGACTTCCAGCACGCCGCGACCGTCGCCGTGATCGGGGAGGACGTGAGGGAGGTCCTGTTCGCGCGGGAAGGCCCGCTCGGAAAGCTGATCAATTTCAACGGCATGCAGTACACCGTCATCGGCGTCCTCGAGAAGAAGGGCCGCATGTTCGGGGGATCCAACGACAACTTCCTCCTGATCCCGTTCTCGGCCTTCGACCGGCAGTTCCCTTTCATCAAGAACAGCCACCGGGACACGATCCACATCGCGACCGTCCCGTACGCGCCCGAGCAGGTCCCGGTCATTCTCGAGAAGGGGAGGGAGCTGCTGCGGACCCGGCGGCACGTCCCGTTCGACAAGCCGGACGATTTCGCGATCTTTACGCCCGACAAGATGATCGAGAGCTTCAAGGCGATCACCAACGGCGTCCTCCTCACGATGGTCTTCGTCGCCGGGATCTCGCTGCTGATCGGAGGCGTGGGGGTCATGAACATCATGCTCGTCTCCGTGACCGAGCGGACCCGGGAGATCGGAGTCCGGAAGGCCGTCGGCGCCTTCCGCCGCGACATCGTCCTGCAGTTCCTGACCGAGGCGACGACCCTGTGTCTGCTGGGCGGCGCCATCGGCGTGCTCCTCGGAATCGCGATCCCCGCCGCTGTTCGGCAGGCCTTCGAGGCCCTGCCGGCGGAGACGCCGGTGTGGGTCGTTCTCGTGGGGCTCGCGGTCTCGATGACGATCGGGATCTTTTTCGGCCTCTATCCGGCCATCCGGGCCTCGAGGCTGGATCCGATCGAGGCCTTGAGATATGAGTGACGGGAGCCTGGCAATCGGCTCCGGTCATCCCCCGAGGAAGCCATGAACCAATTTCTCTCGCATGTGCGGCGCGGATTCGGCGAGAACCTGCGCTTTGCCATGCTCGCCGTGCGTGCTCACAAGCTGCGGGCAACGCTGACGATCCTCGGGATCGTCGTGGGGGTCGCGACCGTGATCGCGATGGTTTCCATCGTGACCGGCTTCAACAACAACATGGTTCGCAGCTTCCAGAGCTTTGGAGCCTCCCTCGTCCTCTTCCAGAAGTACGAGCCCCGATTCGGGATGCACAACCATGACGATCAGGAGCGGCGCCGGAAGGAACTCACCCTCGAGGACGCTGCGGCGCTCAAGGCCGGAATTCCCGAGGCGCGCGCGGTTTCGCCGCAGCGGTATCTGTGGGACAACACCGAGTACCACCTCAAGTACCGGGGCAACGAAGCGAGCTCGCCGAGAGTCTTCGGGGTTGCTCCCGACTACGCCCTGGCCACCAGCCGGTTCGTCACGCAAGGGCGATTCTTGAGCGACATCGACGTCGAGCACGCCGCCGACGTGATCGTGATCGGGGAAGACATCCGCGAAAAGCTCTTCCCACGCGAGGACGCGATCAACAAGCGCGTGCTCCTCGGTCACGACTCCTACACGGTCATCGGCGTCTTCGAGCGGAAGGGGAAGATGTTCGGCGAGTCCCAGGACAACTTCGTCGTGATTCCCCTGACGACCTTCGACCGCCGCTTTCCGTGGATCAAGGTGGGAGGCCCAGATGGAGACGCGCTCCGCATCGCGACGGTTCCCTACACGCCCGATCAGATTCCGATCCTGATCGACAAGGCCCGCACGATTCTGCGCGCGCGCCGGCACGTGCGCTTCGACCAGCCTGACGACTTCGGCATCGTGACGCCGGACCGCATGATCGAGAGCTTCCAGGGTATTACGCGGGGGGTGACGCTGGCGATGGTATTCATCGCGTTCATCTCGCTGCTGATCGGCGGCGTGGGGGTGATGAACATCATGCTCGTGTCGGTCACGGAGCGAACGCGCGAGATCGGCGTTCGCAAGGCAGTCGGGGCCTTCCGGCGCGACATCGTGCTGCAGTTTCTGACGGAGGCGACGACGCTGTCGCTGCTTGGAGGAGCCATCGGGGTCGTGGTGGGAGTGGCCGTGCCGGCGGGCGTCAAAAAGGCGTTCGAAGCCCTTCCGGCGGAGACGCCGCTCTGGTCGGTCGTCGTCGGCCTCGTCGTCTCGATCTCTGTCGGGATCTTTTTCGGCCTGTACCCTGCGGTGAAGGCCTCCCGCCTCGATCCGATCGAAGCGCTGCGGTATGAATAGGTCGGCCGGAATGGAAGTGTCCTTCTGATGTCGAGAACCTGGAAGATTGTGCTCGCGGCTCTTGCCGCTCTCGTCGTGATCGTCGTTTTCGTTGCCCTCTCGGCGCGGGACCGGAAAATTCCGCGCGTGACGGCAACGCAGGCGAAACGCGAGGATCTGATTGCCAAGGTCACCGCCAACGGAAAGATCCAGGCGGAGAAGAAGGTGGAACTCTCCGCGCTCGTGATGGGCCAGATCGTCAACCTGGCGGTGCGAAACGGCGACCGTATCAAGAAAGGCGACTTCTTGCTCCAGATCGACCGGAACCGGGCGGCCGCGGAGGAAGCCGGCTCCGCCGCGGCGCTCGCCGGCAGCCTCGCCGCTCTCGAATCGGCCCGCACCTCGCTCGAACAGGCGCGGCGCGATTACGACCGCGCGAAGAAGAATTACGAGGCCAAGATCCTTCCTGAAGCCGACTCGCAGCGGGCCCGGTCGGACCTGGAAACCGCGCAGGCGAACTTCGAGGTCGCCCAGAGGCGGGTGGAGCAGAATCGGGCGAACCTGAACGCTTCGCGGGACACGCTGTCGAAGACCACCGTCGGTTCCCCGATCGACGGCGTCGTCACGGATCTCCCGGTCAAGGAAGGGGAGGTCACGGTCATCGGCACGATGAACAACCCCGGCACCCAACTGATGACGATCTCGGACATGTCGAGCGTCGAGGCCGTGCTCATGGTGGACGAGACGGACGTGCCGCAGGTGAAGGTCGGGCAAAAGGCCACGCTCTCGATCGAGGCCTACCCCGAGCGGTCGTTCGAAGGGGTGGTCACGCAGGTCGAGAACTCGCCCATTCCCAAGAACGACTCGGATCTGCAGGGCCTGATCACGACTTCCGACGCCATCAACTTCAAGGTGCGCGTGAAGGTCCTCCAGCCGCCGGACTCCATCCGACCGGGCTTTTCGGTCACCACCGATGTCATCACGGGCTCGAAACCGAAGGCGCTCGCCGTGCCGCTTGCGGCGATCATCATCCGGGACGACCCCAAGGGGCAGAAGACGGCCTCGGGAAGGATCAAGACCCAGACCGGCGTCTACGCCCTGCGAAACGGAAAGGCGGAGTTCGTGCCGGTCCAGCTCGGCCTCGCCGGCGAGCTGATGGTCGAGGCCAGGAGCGGGCTCTCCGACAAGGAGCAGATCATCACCGGCCCGTTCAAGACGCTGCGGGCTCTGAAGGACGGGGATCGTGTGAAGCTCGAGGCGGAAAAGAAGGGAGCCGAGGGGGGAGCCGCCGGCTCTTCCTCGTAAGCGCATGGCCCTCCGAGAGCTCCTGGCCGTGGCGCTGCAGGCGCTGCAGCGCCACAAGCTCCGCTCCTTCCTGACGCTGCTCGGCGTGATCATCGGAGTCGCCACGGTGGTGGCGGTCGTCTCGATCATCAGCGGCCTGAACGGCTACGTGCGCGACAAGGTGCTGAACCTGAATCCCGACGTTCTGGTCTTCACGAAATACGGCATCGTGCGCAGCCGCGACGAGTTCATCCTGCAGCGCAAACGAAAGCCGGTGACCCTTCGCGAGGCGCGGTTGATCGAGCGTGAGTGCCGAACCTGCGGGGCCGTCGGCGCCCAGGTGAATCACGTGGACGCCCTCCACGCCGGCCGGCAGAAGGATCCGGACGCTCAGATCCAGGGTCAGACGGCCAACATGCAGTCGATGTTGCGCGTGGACCTCGATGCCGGGCGTTTCTTCAGCCCTGTCGAGGAGGAGCACGCGGCGGCGGTGGCCATCATCGGCGCGGAGGTGAAGGATCAGCTGTTTCCGGGCTTGAACCCGATCGGCCGCACGCTCTACGTTCGCGGGTATCCGGTGCGCGTCATCGGCGTCGCCGTCCCGAAGGGGAGCGTCCTCGGCCAGGACCAGGACAACGTTCTCATTACGCCGATCACCTTCGTGCAGAAGATCCTGACCGCGAGCGACGAGGTGTCGATCTACGTTCGCCCCCGTGCGGGGCTTGCCGGGATCGAGGCGACCCAGGACGAAGTCCGGACGATCCTGCGCTCGCTGAGGAAGACCCCCTACCCGGCGGACGATCCGTTCGGCATCCTCGGGTCCGAGGCCTTTCAGACGCTCTGGAAATCTCTCACCGCGGGAGCCTTCGCGCTGATGGTTCTCATCTCGGGCATCTCCCTCGTGGTCGGCGCGATCGTGATTGCCAACATCATGTTCGTGTCGGTCGTGGAGCGAACCCGAGAGATCGGAGTGCGCCGTGCGCTTGGAGCGAGGCGCCGCGACATCCGGCGCCAGTTCCTGCTCGAGGCGGCGCTTCTCGCCAGCGCCGGGGGCGTTCTGGGCGTGCTGCTCGGCGCGCTGCTCGCTCTTGTCGTGAGCCAGTTCTTCCCCGCAGAGGTCCGCCTCTCCTTCGCGGTCCTCGGCGTGGGGGTCGCCATCGTCACTGGAATTCTCGCGGGACTGGCCCCATCCTCGTCGGCCTCCCGCGTCACACCGATCGAGGCCCTGCGTTTCGAGTGAGCATCGCATGAACCGGCTGACCGAGCTGTTCCGCAGGGGCCTTGCCGAGAACGTCCGATTCGGAATCAGCGCCATGCGCGAGCACAAGCTGCGCTCGGCCCTGACGATTCTCGGGATTGTCGTCGGAGTGGCGACGGTGATCTCGATGGTCGCGATCGTGACGGGCTTCAACAACAACGTCATCGGCAATTTCCAGGCCTTCGGCGCCAGCCGGATCGAGTTCAAGAAGTACAAGGACCGCTTCGGCGGGCCGGGTCCCCAGACCGAAGAGGAGCGCCGCCGCCGCAATCTCACGATGGAGGATGTCCTGGCGATCCGGAAGGCCTGCCCTGAGGCCGCGGCGATTTCAGCCCTCGTCGGGTATTTCGACGCCGAAATTCACGTCAAGAACGGAAGCCTCGAGGCCAACAATCCGTACGTGCTGGGCGTCGACGAGTACTACCCGACGGCGACGGCCTACACGGTCGGCTCGGGCCGGTTCTTCACGCCCGCCGAAGTCGAGCACGGCGCGCTCGCCGTGGTCATCGGCTCGGACGTCCGGGAGGCGATCTTTCCTGCCGAAGACCCGCTCGGCAAGGACATCACGGTCAATGGCCTGCGCTACCGTGTGGTCGGCGTGCTCGAGAAGAAAGGCGAGCAGTTCGGCTACTCGCCCGACAACAAGGTCGTGCTCCCGTACAAGACCTTCGAGCACCAGTTCAGCTTTCAGGTGCGCGAGGGCGGCGTCAACATCAACGCCGTGCCCCGACGCCCGGAGGACGTGGACATCGTGATTGAGAAGGTGACGGCGGCCCTCCGGTTGCGGCGCCGGATTCCCTTCAACAAGCCGAACGACTTCGAGGTCTCCACACCGGCCCAGCTGATCGGACAGTTCCGCGCCATCACGGGCGGCGTCACCGGCGCGATGGTTCTGATCGCCCTGATCTCGCTCGCGATCGGCGGCGTGGGAGTCATGAACATCATGCTCGTCGCCGTCACGCAGAGAACGCGGGAGATCGGGATCCGCAAGGCCGTGGGCGCGTTCCGCCGTGACATCGTGCGTCAGTTCCTGACCGAGGCCGTGACCCTGACGACCCTCGGCGGCATCCTCGGCGTCGGGTTCGGCGTCCTGGTCTCCACCCTCGTGCGAACATTCGTGCCGGCGCTGCCGACTTCGGTGCCGGTCTGGTCGGTCTTCGTCGGGCTGCTCGTCTCGACTTCCGTCGGGATCTTCTTTGGTCTTTACCCGGCCGTGAAGGCCTCCCGGCTCGATCCGATCGAGGCGCTGCGCTACGAATAGGCCTCAGGAGGAGGACGTCGCGTCATCGCCGCGGGCGCGGCGAGGCCACGCATACACGACCGCCCCGGCCGCCAGCGCGATGCCCCCAGCGAGGAAAACCTTCTTCGAGACGGCGGAGAGCAGCACCAGGCAGACGAGCAGCGCCGCGATGGGGATGGCGGCCCCCCCCGGAAGGCGGACGGTTCGGGGAGTGGCTGGAAGCTTGCGACGAAGGACCGGTACGGAGAGGCAGGTGCCAATGTAGGTGGCGAGCCTCGCGATTACGGAGATGAGGGCGAGATCTTCTGCGACGCCGAAGGCGCTCGGGTCGATGCGGTGCAAGACGGCGTCGGTTGCGATGAGGGCAAAGACCACTCCGGACTGCGTCAGGATCGCGACGTACGGAGTCCGGTATCGAGGGTGGATCCTGGAGAACACGCTCGGCAGACGGCCGCTCTCGGCGAGGACGTAGAGATACCTCGGGCCGATGAGGATACTGCCGTTGTTGGTCCCGAGGACCGACACGGCCGCGCCGAGAGTGAGAAGAAGGCCTCCGCCCGCGCCCATGAGACGCTGGCCGGCGTCGGCCAGCGGGGTCTTCGAGACGCCGAGATCCGGCACGGTTCCGATCGCCACGAGCTGCACGAGCGTATAGAGAGCGGTGACGATCACGAGCTGGACGATCAACGCAAAAGGGAGGTCGCGGCGGGGATTGCGAAACTCCCCGGCGGGCCCCGGCGTCGCCTCGAATCCCGCGTAGGCAAATAGAACGAGCAGGGCGGCCTGGGGGAGCCTGCCGGGGTCGGGCGCAGGCACGGGGAAGACACGGTTCCAGGAGATGGCGAAGACTCCGACGAGAACGAGGATCGCGAGCGGCAGCACTTTTCCGAATGTGAGGAAGACGGTCGTCCGGGCGCCGGTCTTGACTCCGATGACGTTCAGCCAGGTCAGGGCCGCGAGCTCCAGAACGACCGTCAGCGCCTGCCCGGGGCCGTGGTTGGCGCCGTCCCAGACGTAGCCGAA
This sequence comes from uncultured Acidobacteriota bacterium, assembly GCA_963801275.1. Classification (GTDB taxonomy): domain Bacteria; phylum Acidobacteriota; class Thermoanaerobaculia; order UBA5066; family Gp7-AA6; genus DATBFU01. Next base: position 3,197,281 of record CAWDEF010000001.1, read on the forward strand.
AACCCGCGAAAAGAAAACCGAGAGGCTGGCGACCGCCGCCACCCGCGCGATCCAGGTCATCCAGCCGACCTCGAAGCCCACGAACTCTCCAAAAGCCTCACGCGCATAGACATAGGCGCCGCCCGGCTTGTCGAAGAGGCTCGAAGCCTCGGCGAAGCACAACACGATGAGGAGCACTGCGAAACCCCCGGACAGGATCGCCCAGACGCTCGCAGCCCCGAGCAGCCGAGCGGCGGCGACGGGGAGGACCAGGTACACGCCGCTGCCGATCACGCTGTTGACCGAGAGGGCGACGACCTCCCAACGAGACACCGCGCGGAGGAATCCGGGAGAGGAGGAGGAGGGCGGCGTCAAGGCGCGGATTCTAGCCGAGCCGGTTGCTCCATGGCCGCCGGGTGGGCGAGTCAAAAGGGTCTTGACGGACCCCGAGGCCTTGATACTATTCTGCTAGTTCATTAGCAGACTAACTCAATGTTGAGGAGCCAGGGCTCGAGCCGGTCCGCGCCCCCGCGCGGATTCACACAGGCGCTCAAGGTCCGCCGCCGGGCGGCCCTTTCGATTCACGTCCAGCTGCTCGAGCAGCTCAAGCACCACATCGAGGAGCGAACATGGGGGGCAGGAACGCAGCTGCCCCCCGCGCAGCACCTGGCCGGCTCGCTCGGTGTGAACACGAACACGGTTCGAGCGGTCTATCGAGAGCTCGAACGCGAGGGCTACGTCGTCTCCGAGCAGGGGCGCGGAACGTTCATCGCGCCCGACTCGCCGGCCTCGTCCGACGAGCACCAGCACGTCAACGATCTGCTCGATGAGGTCGCCGTCCTGGCGCAGCACCTGGGCCTCTCACCCGATGACATCGCGCGACTGGCTTTCCTGCGCGCGCGCGTCTTCACGCCACAGGCCTCCTCGGTGCGGATGCTGTTCGTCGAATGCAGTCCCTGGGATCTCGAGGATTATGGTCGGATCCTCGCGGAGCGAACGGGCATCCAGCCGAAGCAAATGCTCGTCCGAGACCTGCCCACCCGAGCCCCCGATTTCTCTTCGCGATTCGATCTGATCGTCACGACACTCTTCCACGTCGACGAAGTTCAGCGCGCCGTCGGCCGCGACCGAAACGTCGTTGCGGTCATGCTCGAGCCGTCGTTCCAGGAGGTCGTGGCGCGGATGCTTCCGCTGCGGCGCGGCACGCGCGTGGCAATCATCTGCAGCACCCGGGACAAAGCGAGCAAGTTCGTCAGCTCCCTGCTCGCCTGCGGTTTGAACCACCTTCGGTTCCTGAAGGCCGGTCTGGACGACAAGAAGGCGATCGTGCGCGTGTTCCAGCAGGCGGACCAGGTCTGGGTGTCGTCGGCATTCTCGGAGATCTGGAAGGACCCCCTGCCCGCCGACAAGCCCGTCTTCACGTACGTTCAGCGGATCGATGCGACGTCCCTTCGGCTCCTGCGCCGTGTCATCGCGGAATTCGCCTTGCGGGACGCGCGAAAGGAAAATTCCAACCGGCGTTCGAGCGCGGGATGAAGGCCGGCCTAGGCCCCGTCGCCTTCGAGCTGGGGACCCGTCGGGACGAGGCTGACCGTGGCGTGCTCGTCGAAATGTCTGCGGACGCTTTCGATGAAGAGGTCGTAGTGCGCGTTCATGGCCCGTTCGGCACCGGCCCCGTCACGGGCGATGATCGCCTTGTAGACGCGGAGATGCGAGGGGTACGAAGACTGCCCGGTCAGGATGTCGGCCTCGGCCCAGAGGTCCTGGATCGTTCGGTTCCAGCTCCAGATCATTCCGATCGCGGCCTGGAGAAACCGGTTGCCTGCTGCGGAGGCGAGCAGGTCATGAAATTCGAGACCTCGGCCCTTGCCGCGCGTGCGCGACTCGATTTCTCTTTCGTGCTCCTCGAGCGTCCGGCGCATGAGCTCGAGCGCCTCTGCCTGGGCGTGCTCGGCGGCGAGCCGCGCCAGGTGCCCCTCGAGCAGACGCAGCGCCTGCAGCGCCTGCAGGTACTCGCTTTGAGTGGCCGGCTTGATCTCCTTGAGCACGCCCTCGGCCCAGACGCGCATGCCCTCTTTGTGGCGCAGCCCCTCCAGGTGGCGACGACCGCTCGCCGTCAGGACGCGGCCTTTGTTGCTGACCTTGGCGGTGAGCTTGCGGTGGTCGAGCATGCGCAATGCCCGCCCGACCGTCGCGGGACTCGCCTTCACCCGGCTGTCGCGCAGGTGCAGATAGAGGTTGCCGGAGCCGATGCCGCCCTCGGCAGCCTCGAGCCGTTCGAGGATCAGGTACTCCAGCGTATGGGTCATTGCCGCACGAAGGCTATCACTAATCAATGATGATGATTAGTATGGAGCTGACACCCTGTTTGGATTCAGCCACTTCTCTTCTGTCCAAATTATTGGAGCAACTAGTCTTCCAGCGTGTTAATGAAATGTTGACTCTTGGAATGATGATACCGTATTCTCCGGTCCAATTGCTACTCACTGATGATGAGTGATGATGGAAGGATTCGAGATGCCGAAGTTAGGAGGGGAGAGGTCTATGCGCCTGCGAAATCGATTTCTGGTCTTGATGCTGGCGGGGCTGCTCGCGGGGTTGACCGCGCGCGCAGACATCTCGCGGTCCGGTGACATCAGCGGGACGGTCAAGAGCGAAGACGGGACGAATCTGCCGGGGGTGTCGGTCAAACTGACCGGCGAGACGCTGATCCAGCGGGAGCTCCTGGAAACGACAGACGCGCGCGGCAACTACCGTTTTACGACTGTTCCACCGGGCAGCTACACGTTGACGTTCAACATGGACGGCTTCGCGACGAAGGAAGTCAGCGTGGTGGTCAACGTCGGCCGGACGGCCGCGATCGACGTGGATCTGCCGCTGTCGCGCGCGCAGGAGCAGCTCGTGGTTCGGGCCGAGGCGCCGCTGGTCGACAAGACGACGCCGGTGTTTCAGACCAACTACAGCGTGGAACAACTGGCGCAGATCCCTTCGACCCGCCGCTATATCGACGTCGTCGACACGGCCACGGGTGTGGACAACCGGATGGCCTTCGGCGCCGGCGGCAACGTCGACGGGTACGACACCTTCGGCTTCGGCGCGGCGACGAACCAGTACCAGATCAACGGCGTCGACACGTCGAACCTGCAGTTCGGCAACACGTGGGTCAACCCCAACTATGACACGGTCCAGGAAGTGCAGATCGTGGGCGCGGGGGCCTCGGCGGAGTATGCGCAGTTCACGGGTGCCATGGTCAACGTGGTCACGAAGACGGGGACCAACCAGTTTCACGGAGGCACGACGGTCTACGGCTGGAGCAGCTCCTTCCAGGCCAACAACGACGGGGGCATCGTCGACCTCGAGCAGCCGACAACCGACTATGCGATCGAGGCCAACGCGTATCTAGGCGGACCGATCGTGTCGGAAAAGTTCATGTTCTTCGCGAGCGCGGCGTACAACCCGGCCTCGCGTGCCCCGATCCAGACGACGGACTTCGGCGACGACACGCGACAGGGCTATCAGTTGCGGCTCGACTACCTGGCGAACAACTCGAACACGCTCTCGGCGATGTATGACTATGAGCCGATCAAACTCACCAACCAGGGGGCGCAGCCGGTGGGTGGCCCCGAAGTCACCTACTTCCGCGAAGAGCACGTCAACACGGGCTACTTTTCCTGGACCGCGACCTGGAGCCCCAAGACGATTACCGAGTTCAAGTACGGAGGCGGCGAGGGCTACCTCGGGCGGATCCCGACGAACACCACCGACTCCGCCGTCTACGATATCAACACCGGGCTGTACTACAACTCACAGGGCTTCCAGCGCCAGCAGCGCAACTGGCGGCACGAAGGGCGCCTGAGCATGACGCACTACGTCGATGAGTTCCTGGGCGGGTCCCACGAGATCAAGGCGGGTGTCGAGTACGAGTGGCAGCAGGCCAAGCAGGACCTCACGACGAACAACAACCTGGAGTTCTTCATCGTTCCGGTCGGCGGGGGCTACAACGCGATCTATGGCCTCGTCGGCTACAACTACCACATCAACAACAATCTCAAGCGCCCGGGCGTGTACTTCCAGGACAACATCACCTGGAGAAACGTGACGCTCAATCTCGGGGTGCGCTACGACAACCCCAAGACGCAGGACGGCAATACAGGGAAGACGCTCTTGAACTTCTCAAACGTCGTCCCGCGCATCGGAGTCTCCTGGGACATCACGGGAAAGGGGAAGACGATTCTGGGCGCCTTCTACGGCCGTTACTACGACAAGGTCCCGACCTACGGCCCGATGACTTACGCCGGAACGGGTCAGGAGCCCCTCTATTACTACATCACCGTCACCGACCAGCCCTACGATCCGACGGACACGCAGGCTCTCTATGACCTCGTGATCAAGGACCAACAACCAGCCCTCATCTTCGACAGCGTCGCGATTCCCGTTGTCGACGGCACGACGAATCCGTCGAGCTACCTGGCCTCGATGAAGATCTCGCATCAGTTCACGCCTAGAGTCGCGGCCTCTCTGGCCTACCTCTATCGCTGGACGGACGGCTACGTGACCCTTGTGCAGTACGCGGATCCCAACACGTACCAGCCCTTCCTCTACACGTCGAGCTTCAACGGGAGGACGTTCCCGATCTATGGCGTAACCGGGGGCGGACCGCGGCAATTCGCGCTCGGCAACATGGACTTCTGGTACCAGCAGGGCAACGAGGTCCTCGTGGAAGTCAACACGCGCCCGACGGACAAGTCCTTCGTCAACGTCTCGTACGTCTACGAGCACACCACCGGAACGCGGGACAACAACGAGTGCGGCGTCCTGTCGCTTTGCACCAACGGCGTGGATGGCGATCCCAACTACATCATTAATCCCTACTACACGAACGGCGTCCTGTCGCAAAACCGACCCTTCAGCTTCAAGGTTCTCGGCAGTTACCAGTTCCCGTACAATTTCATGATGTCGGCCGATTTCCGATGGTTCTCGGGCCGCGCCTACGGGGCGACCGAGAGCTGCTTCGCGATCCCGGGCTGCGCGAATCCGGCTCCCGGTGTATTCAGCGATCCGTACTACTCGACCGTTCGGATCGAGCCCAAGGACACCCGCAAGCAAGAAAACTCGGTGCTCCTGAACATGCGCGCCCAGAAGGACTTTCTCTTCAGCGGAGGCCTCACGGCCTCGCTCATCGTGGACGTCCTGAACATCACGAACTCCGGCATCGACTACAACACCAACGTCCAGAACGATGTCAACGCGATCTATGCGAGACAGTCGGTCATCGATGGCGCTCCGGTGAGCGCCTTCGGCGGCCCCTACGCGCTCAATCCGGGACGCACGCTTCGACTCGGCGCGCGGCTGACGTTCTAGATCCGAAGGGCGGGGCAGACCCCCCGAGGCCCGAGGTCCTCGGGGGGCATACCCGTCATCTGGACCATTTTCGAGCAATGAGGGACCGAAGGATGAGGCTCCATGCCGGGAGTCTCGCCGCATTGCTCTCGGCCGCCGTAGCGTCGGCCGCGGGTCCGGTCGCCGTGGGGGCCAACGTCCAGGTCAGCCGGGCCCGCGAGCGCGTCGCTCACAATGAAATCCTGCTCGCGGCCGATCCGGTCGACGCCGGCCGGCTCCTCGGCTGCTCGATGGCGTTCGACCCGGAGCGCAACAAGACCTACACGATCGTCTACACCTCTTCGGACGGAGGCAAGACCTGGGCGCCGACACTCGAGACGAAGGATCTCGAGTTCAGTGGCGACCCTGCGTGCGCGCTCGGCAGGAACACGCGCGCTTACTCCATGGCGCTCGGCTGGAAGGAGGACGGAAAAATCGCCGATCCGATCTATCGATCCGGCGATTCCGGCAGGACCTGGAGCGAACCCGTCATCCTGCCCCGCTTTCACGGGCTCGATCGCGAGTATCTGGTTGTGGACAACACCGGCGGCAAATTCGACGGTCGGGTCTACATGCATGCCACGGGCTGGGTCCGGCCGATGGAGGGCAAGACGCAGCAGGCCGACATCAGCCTCTTCACATCCCGCGACGGCGGCGCCTCCTTTCTCGGGCCCGTCAAGCGGGCATCGGTGGGAAAGCATTACGTCCTGGGAGTCGGAAACGGTGTCGTGCTCACCGACGGCACCGTCGTTCTGCTCTTCGGCGAGATCAACCGCTTCTGGGATGAGACGGGGGCGGAAGGAGAGGTTCCTGAGAGCACCCCGGACAAGGCGAACGGCTCCCTCAAGGTCGTGACCTCGACCGACGGCGGGGAATCGCTCGAGACCGCATCGGTCGTGAGTCCCTTCCACATGCTCTGGCCGCCGAGCGCGACGAGCATGATCGGGTACCTGGCGGCCGACCCGGGCAGCGCGGCCTTCAAGGACCGACTCTACGCGGTCTGGCCGGACCAGCGCTCCGGCCGGCAGGAGATCCTGCTCTCCCACTCCGAGGACAAGGGAAAGACCTGGTCGAAACCCGTCGTCATCAACGACGATCCGCCGGCGGCCAACCCGGCCGCGGGCAGAGATCACTTGATGCCAACGGTCGCGGTCAATCGCGACGGCGTCGTCGCGGTCGCCTGGTACGACCGGCGGGACAACCCGGACAACCTCGGCTGGTGGGTGCGTCTGCGGGCGTCCCTCGACGGCGGCGAGACATTCTTGCCGAGCGTAAGGGTGTCTGAGGCGCCGACTGCCTTCGGCGCCTCGGAGCGGTGGACGGTTCAGGGATCGACGTCGGGCGGCGGAAAGAAGCCGCTCGGCGAAAGCGATGCCAAGGCGCCCGGGGGGCCGGTCTCCGTGAGCCTCGCGTTGAACGGCTTCCAGTTCAACGGCGGGCACACCGGCGCCACGGTGGCGGACGCGGCCGGAGTCTTTCATCCGTTCTGGATCGACAACCGCACCGGAACTTCGCAGATCTGGACGGCGGCGGTGACGGTCGCGGGCACAGTGCTCAAGAACGGGTCCCCGGAGCTTGCGGCCCTCGACGATGTCTCGGACAAGGTCGCCCTGGAAATCGTCAGTACCGATTTCGACCGCAAGTCCGACACGCTCGCGGTCCGGGTGAAGCTCGAGAACACCTCCGACCGGACGGTCGAGGCGCCCGTCAAACTGCGGGTTCTCTCCATGACGTCCGAGCTTGGCCAGCCGGCCGCGCTCGGCACGGAGAACGGGGTTCCGGGTCCCGGCGCGGTCTGGAATCTGACTCCGGCATTGCCGGACGGCGCCTTGAAGCCGGGCCAGGAAACGGTCCCGCGTCTTCTCGGCTTCCGCCTGACCGATCTGCGACCCTTCCGGCAGGGCAAGACGATTCACTACGGCCTCGTGAGCCTCGACGCGCGCGTGCTTGGTCGGCTTGCGAAGGCGCCGGAATCGGTGAAGCCGTGAGGGCCGCGGCGCTGCTCTCCGGCCTGCTCGCCGCGGCGGGAGCCGCCGATCCGGTCGCCGTCGGGCCGAATGTCCGAGTCAGCGCGGGCAACCCCGGGCGCCTCCACCACGAGATCACGATGGCGGCGAGCCCGACCGACCCCGGCAAGCTTCTCGCCTGCTCGATGATCTTCGACGCGAAGGACGCCTCGCGCCACGTCGTCGCCTACAGCTCCTTCGACGGCGGAAAGAGCTGGGTGCCCGCGCTCGAGGTCAAGCGCACGGACTTCGTGGGCGACCCGACCTGCGCGTTCGGTCCGGACGGCGCGGCCTATCTTTCGGCGCTGGCGCTCCATTACGAATCCTCGGCGGACCACGAGATGCTCGTCTTCCGGTCCGCCGACGGCGGCCGCGCGTGGTCCGACCCGACCGTGCTTCCCTTCATCGACCGGCAGTGGCTCACCTTCGATGGCACGTCCGGGCCTCGCCGGGGGCTCCTGTACCTTCACGGCAACTCCGTCGCGGACCAGACGGTGGACGGAGACGAGCGCATCGTGTTCACGCTCTTCAAGTCTTCGGACGCCGGCAAGACCTTTTCGGCGCCGAAGAAGCTCTTTTCCGACGGAGACCACATGCCGTTTGGGACCGGAACGGGCGTGGTCCTCTCCGACGGATCTTTCCTCGTATCCTTCTACGAGTGGAACGATCGCAAGAACCTGCAGGCCTCGGACTTCAAGAAGCCGATCGGCACCGTCAAAGTCATTCGCTCCGAGGATGGAGGCGAAAAGTTCGAGAAGGCCGTGTCGGTCTCCGACTGGTACGCGTGCGAAGGCTGGACGCCGGGATTGCCGGTCCTCGCCGCGGATGCATCGGGCGGTCCGTTTCAGGACCGGCTCTACGTGACCTGGCCGGACCGACGGTCGGGCCGCTGCGAGATTCTCGTCTCCCGCTCGGCCGACAAGGGGAAGACCTGGTCGGCGCCCATCGTCATCAACGACGATCAGGCGCCGGCGGATCGGGAGCGGGGCCGCCACCACATGCTGCCCGCGGTGGCGGTGAACCCTTCGGGGGTGGTCGGCGTGTCCTGGTACGACCGCCGGGAGGCCGTCGAGGAGTCGCGGCAGTGGGCGGCCCGATTCGCCTATTCCCTGGACGGAGGGGAGACCTTTTCCGCCAACATCCGCGTATCGGATCCCGCGGCTTCGGGCCGCCCGGGCGGCTACCTGCCGATCATGGCCTACAGCACCGGAGGCGGAAGCCACCGTCCCCGCGGGCGTGGCGGCAACATCGAGCTCCAGATCGGACCCCAGTGGATCGACTACCTCTGTGCCGCCGACACTGCCGGGATGGCGGCAAGTGCCGATGGGACCTTCCACACGCTCTGGGTGGACCACCGCACGGGAGTGCCGCAGCTGTGGACCGCCGCCGTGCAGGTCGACGGGAAGGCGACCCTCAACGGCTCGCCGGAGCTCGCTGCCCTCTCTGACCTGACCCAAAGCGTCGCCGTCAGCTTCTCCAACACCGACTACGACCCGAAGGAGCGGATCGTCGCGCTCGACATGGCGCTGACCAACACGTCGGAGAAGACGATCCTCGCTCCGCTCGAGCTGCGAGTCATCGCCCTGAAATCCTCGAGCGCGGTGCCGGTTCTCCTCGGGGCAGACAACGGTCTATCGGGCGCGGGCGCCGTCTGGGACTTTACCTCTCAACTCCCAGACGGTCGCCTCGCGCCCGGCCAATCCTCCCGGGCCCGCCGGATCCGATTCCGGCTCGATCAGCTGAGCGCCTTCAAGCTCGACGCGCGCGGGACCCTCGGGAACCTCATCTCGGTCGAGACGAAGGCGCTCGGCAAGGAGGAGACGAAATGAGAAGGCCGATCGCCGGGAGCGCCGCCGTCGTGGCAGCCGTGCTCGGCGCCGGCGCGGTCCTCGCCTTCGCGGCTGGCGGGTCCTCGGGCGAGACTCCTCGCCGGGAGCTCTTCAAGGACAGCCGCGCGCAGCTCGCCCTGGCCCGGGCCAACGGAACGCGCGACGTATCGCTCGTCATTGCGGCGCAGATGGGAAGGACCGAGGCCGTTGCCAGGGAGCTTTTGAGGCTCGGGGGTCGCATCCGCGTCCGGGACGACGAGCTCGGCTACGTCCGCGGGCGGCTGCCGATCGATCGCGTCGAGGAGCTCGTCGCCTTTCAGGCGATCGAGGCCGTGGACGTGGACATCACTGCCGACGCGATTCCACCATACCTCCAGCCGGGCCTTCCTCCGGCCGATCCCGAGCGGCGCCTGCCGCGGGCGTCCTTCGCCGGCTCCTCGGACGACTGGCCGCCCTCCCGCGTCGACCTGACACTGCGGCCCATCTACTCGCCGCTCAAGGACCTGGGAGCGCTCGAATTTCGGCGCGAGCATCCAACCTTCGACGGGCGCGGCGTCACGGTCGCCGTCCTCGACGGCAACGTCGACTTCCTGCTACCGGAGCTCCAGGTCGCCATGACCCTCGACGGCAAGCCCACGCGCAAGGTCATCGACGTCGTCAACTCGATGGATCCGCTCGAGCCCGAATCGGACTTCCCGCACTGGATCTCGATGCGGCAGCTCGTCACCGCGGAGGCCGGAAGGGTGTCCTACGGCGGAGAGTCCTATGCGGCGCCGCGGGCCGGGACCTTCCGAGTCGGTGTCCTCGACCTGTGCCATTTCGCGCCGTATGTCCAGACCTATTTCCGGAACGTGCTCGACCGGCCGGGCGAGGCAACCTCGATCGAGAAGCCGATCGGAGTGCTCTGGGACGGGATCACGGGCGAGGTCTGGGTGGACACGAACCAGAACGGGAGCTTCGCCGACGAGAAGCCCCTCCGGGACTTCGCGAAGGGGTACGAGTACGGGATCCTCGGAAAAGACGACCCGGAGACGCCCGTGCGCGAAACGCTCCCGTTCACCGTCCAGACGGACAAGGCCGACGGCTTCGTCGCGGTCAACATCGGAATGTACGGCCACAGCACGATGGTCTCGGGGGCCGCGGTCGCAAGCCGGGGCAGCGGCGGCTTCCTGGAGGGCGTGGCGCCGGGGGCGCGCCTGGTGTCGATTTTCGAGGGCTCGACCACGCACGGCATGCTCGAGGGGCTGATCCGCGCCTTCCGCGATCCCCGCGTGGACGTGGTGCTCCTCGAGGAGAACGTCTACATCGCGATGCCCTATGTCCTCGGCGACGGCCGATTCACGGTCACGGTGATCTGCTCGCGGCTGATCGAGAAATACAAGAAGCCGTTCCTCGCTCCGGCCAACAACTCTCCGGGCCTGAATACGACGATCGAGCACGGCATGGCCCGGTACGGCTTCGGGGTGGGAGCCTACGAGAGCCGGGAGAACTTCCTCGCCAACCGCGCCGTGCGCGTGGCGGAGGAAGACAATCTGCACTGGGTCGGTTCCTGGGGTCCGTCGGGCAACGGAGCCCTCCAACCCGACATCCTTTCGCCTTCGGAGGTCCTGACGACCTACCCGGCTTCGCGGCCGGGAGATGATGGCCTGCCGGGCGTCTACCAGTTCCGGCCGGGTTACGGCATGTGCGGCGGCACCTCGTGCGCCACGCCGGTCGCCTCGGGCGCCGTGTCGCTCCTGATCAGCGCCGCCAAGCAGAGCGGGCGCGCCTGGGATCCGTCGAGCCTCTACCGCGCGGTCACGTCGACGGCCCGGTACCTTTCGAACCAGCCCGCCAATCGCCAGGGTAACGGACTGATTCAGGTGGGCGCCGCGTGGGACTCTCTGAAGAAGGCTCTGGGCTCCGGCAAGCCGATCGAGGTCGAGGTCCGTGCGCCGGTCAAGACGGTTCTCTCCTCCTGGCTCGATCCCCCCAACTCGGGTCCGGGTCTCTACGAGCGGGAAGGCTGGGCCGCCGGCGAGCGGGGGGAACGTCGGATCGTCTTCACCCGCCGCTCGGGCCCGGCGGCCCCCCTGAGGGTTGCCGTGCGGTGGATCGGCAACGACGGATCGTTCGCGAGCGCGGAAACGATCTCGCTCCCGCTCGGCAAGCCGGTCGAGCTCTCGGTCCGGATCGCGCCCGCGACTGCGGGCGTGCACAGCGCTCTTCTCTCGCTCGAAAGTCCGGACGGGCCCGGCCCGGTCTGCCGCCTCATGAGCACGGTCGTCGCCGCGGAGCGGTTCGATGCCGCCGGCAAGTACACGATCACCCGGGAAATTCGTGCTCCGCGCCCGGGAGGTGCGGAGGCGTTCTTCGAGGTCCCGACGGGAACGGACGCCTTGAAGCTCGAGCTGCGCGCGCCCAAGGAAACGGTTCGCATGATGCTCTGGCCGCCCGACGGCCGCGAGGACACGATCTTTCAGGTGCCCAAGGATGACGTGCAGGTGCGCAGCATCGCCGACCCGACTCCGGGCGTCTGGAGCGTCGTCCTCTTCGACATGCACGATGCCTTCAAGTTCGACGAGTCGCGCCCCGCCACACTGCCAAAGACTCCCGTCACGCTGACGGCGTCGCTTGTGGGCGTGCGCCTCACCGCGCCGCCAGAGGAGCCGGCGCAGGTCGGAGCGGCGCGCGAGGTGCGCATCTCGGCGAGCAACCGTCTGGCGGCCTTCAAGGGGTCAATCGCCTCCTACCCGCTGGCGACGATGCGGCAATCCCGCGAGACCCTCTCGCCCCGGCAGCAGAAGGTCTTCGACGTCACGGTGCCCAAGGGGACGGTCCGGATGATGGTCGATCTCGACGAGGTCTCGGTCGCCGGATCGGACCTCGACCTGTATCTGTTCGACTGCACGGAGAAGAGCTGCCAGCCGCGCCGGGCACGCGTGGGGCCCGGGGCGCGCGAATCCCTCTCGCTCGACTCTCCGAGTCCGGGCCTCTGGAAGGCCGTGGTGGATGCGGCGCGGATCTCGGGTCCCGTTTCGTTTCGCTTCCGGGACTACTTCTTAGACCCCGCCCTGGGATCGCTCAGCGTGGCCGACGGCTCCACGCAGCGCGAGACCGACGCCTCCTGGGAGGCGCCGGCGAGCCTCTGGGTTGCGGGCAGGCCGCCCGAGGGACGAGAGCTCTGTGGTATCGCCGCCGCGGCGGGGGACGGGATCGCGGGAGCGCGCCTCTCGAGCAGTCTCGATTTTGGCGTCAACGACCTGCCGAAGGTCGGAAACGACGCGATTCCCCTCGGACTGGCGACGATCCGTCTCGAGCCCATGACACCGGCGGCGGGAGGATCGCATTGATCCGCGAAGGAGGGCTCCAGCGATGAAGAAGTTTCTGCTGGTTCTCCCGGCCGCTCTGGCGGCGGCGGGGGCGCTCGCGCAAGGTGCGCGTCCCGCGCTCTTCAAGGACAGCCGGCAGTCGCTTGCGATCGCTCGCGCGCAGGGAAGAAAGCACGTGTCGCTCTTGATCGCGACAAGGCCGGGTGAGGCCGCCGCGGTCGCGGCCAAGGCCGCGCGCCTGGACGGCGACATCCGTTACCGCGACGACGAGGTCGGATACCTGCGCGTGCGCATCTCCATCGATCGCGCCACGGAGCTTGCCGAGTTCGCGGGAATCGAGGCCGTGGCCCTCGACTACGACGACCGCTATCCCAACCGGCTCGGCCCTTCGGGCCGCGTGCTTGCGGGCGATGCCCTCCTCCCGGCGGTCGCTCAGACGGCGGGCTCCGGGGCGCCGGAGTGGCCACCGCGACTGACCGACTATCCGCTTCAGAATCCGTACTCGCCCGTCCGGGACCTCGGCGCCGCGGATTTTCTGGCCAGGCACCCAACCTGGGACGGCCGCGGCGTCACGATCGCCGTGCTCGACGGAAACTTCGACGTCCTGCTCCCGGAGTTCCAGACGGCCTACTCCCTGGACGGAAAGCCGGTACCCAAGGTGGCGGACTACCTGAATGTCACCGATCCGCGGGACGACTTCGACCTGAACCCCCAGTGGGTGGACATGAAGACGAAAGTCTCCTCGCGCCGCGGGCGGGTCGTCTTCGGGGGGAAGACCTTCACCGTTCCGCGCAACGGCACGTACCGGATCGGCTTTTTCAGCGAGCGCCGCTTCAATGACGAGAGCAACGCGGCCTACATCGACCAGGACATTGACCGAGACGGAAACCCCAAGGGAGACGATGGTCTCTTCGGCGTCCTGTGGAACGAAAAGTCCAACGACGTCTGGGTCGACACCAACCGGAACCTTGACTTCACCGACGAGAAGGCGATGACTGACTACGTCCGCCGTCCGGAGTTCGGGGTCTTCGGCAAGGACGATCCTTCGACGCCCTACCGCGACACGATCGCCTTCGCGGTTCAGACCGACGAGAAGAACAAGTACGTCTCGATCAACGTCGGCATCTACCAGCACTGCACGACGATCCTGGGGGCGGTCGTCGGCAATCGGGAGCCGAAAGGGCGCATCCTGGGCGTGGCGCCGGGGGCGCGCATCGTTTCGGTCTTCTATGGCGTGAGCAACGCCCACGGCCTGATCGAGGGCCTCATAACGGCCTTCCGACACCCGCAGGTCGACCTGGTCGTGCTCGAGCAGTCCGTCGCGATCGCGTCGATTCCCTACCTGCTCGCCGACGGGACCCATCCCATCAGTGTCATCGCGCAGCGCCTGATCGACCGTTATCAGAAGCTGCTCTTCGTGCCGGGCGACAACTCGCCGGCCTTCGGCTTCGTTGCCGAAGACGGTCTCGCGCCGGGCGCGATGAGCGTTGGAGGCTACCAGAACAAGGAGAGCTACCGGATCAACAACGGGTTCGTGCCGGAGAACGACGACAATCTGCACTGGGGAGCGCTCTCCCACGGCCCGAGCGGCGCCGGGGCGCTCAAGCCCGACCTGCTCGCGCCAAGCGGGCAGATGGGCACCGAGGTCGGCTACCGGAAGGGTGCCGGCCAGAAGGGGCTCTACACGCTCCCGCCGGGCTACTCGGTCGACGGCGGCACCTCGACCGCAACGCCGATGGCGGCTGGCGCCACGGCGCTCGTCGTGAGCGCGGCCAAACAGTCCGGCGTGCCGTTCGACGCCGTGCGCCTGAAGGCTGCCCTGACCGGCAGTGCGCGGCACATCGACAATCTGGCCGCGCACGAACAGGGCAACGGCCTGATCCAGGTCGGTCCCGCCTATGAGCTCTTGAAGCGCCTCCAGGCGCAGCCCCCGATCGTTATCACGAGCCGCGCTCCGGTGCGGACAAAGCTCTCGGGATTGCTCCGGACCCCCGGCGAGGGCGTGGGCATCTACGAGCGCGAGGGCTGGAAATCGGAAGACACGGGAGAACGAACGATCACGCTGACGCGCCTCTCGGGTCCCGCAGAGCCCATGACCTTTGCGCTGACCTGGGTCGGCAACGACGGCACCTTCGAAAGTCCGGGCTCGGTGACGCTGCCGCGGAACGCGCCCGTGGCCGTCCCGGTTCGGATCACCGCGAAAGGCGAAGGGGCCCATACGGCCATCCTCTCAGTCGATCACCCCGACCTTCCGGGCCACGCTCACCGTGTGCTCAACAGCATCGTCGTGGCTTACCCTCTCCGGGAAGAGGACGGGTACGCGGCCAAGGCGGAGCTGACGCCGCCGCTGCCCGGCGATCGCGGCTTCTTCGTCGACGTCCCCCCGGGCGTCGCGGCTCTGGCCTTCACGGCCTCGTCCCCGAAGTTCTTTCCGACGGCCATCGGCCCGGACAGGGATCCTCAGTACGTCTGCCCCTTCGACCCGCACTTCGAGAAGCCTCCCGTCTGCGCCATCGCGAACCCCCAGAGCGGCGTGTGGGAGATCAACGTCAATAACGGCTACGCCGCTCGTAACTTCGATCCCGAGGCGCCGGTCCCGCTGAAGGCCGTGCCCGTGACAATCAGCGCCACGGCGGTGGGCTTCGACGTGACGGCTTCGGCGTCCGGAGCCCTCGATTCCGGGCGTGCGCGGCCGGTCTCGATTTCGCTCCAGAACCGGCTCGGGAAAGTCACGGCCGGCGCCGCCGCCGTCGATCTCGCGAGCGCGTCGCGCCGACACGCCCGGATCGCACAAGGCGAGCAGCAGCTCTACGAAGTCACCGTGCCCAAGGGGACGACGTCCCTCTTCGCGCGCGTGTCCAACGTCTCGAGGCCCGAGGCGGACCTGGACGTCTACCTGCTCGACTGCACGTCGCCCGAGAAACTTCCGGAGGCGCCGTCCGAGCAGGAAAAGGGAAATAGGTCTCCGATGCGGCCTCCTCCGCTCTGTACCCCCGTGGCCAAGGCCGCCGACGTCGGACCCGGCGGGCAGGTCGAGATCACCGATCCCAAGCCGGGGCGTTGGGTCGTCGCCGTGGACGCCTTCTCGGTTCCCGGGGGCGCCGTCGAATACGACTACCTGGATCTCTACACGAACCCGCGCTTCGGCGCGCTCTCCGTCGCCGAGCTCGAGGAGGAGCGCGCGAGCTCCACCCGGTGGACCGTGGCGGGAAGCGCGTGGGCTGCGAGTCCGCCGGACTCCTCGCGCGAGCTCGCGGCCCGCGTCGTGGCCAAGGCGAAAGACGCGACCCGGGGGACCGGTGCGTTCGGCAGCGGCGACCGGGTGCCGATCGCGGTGGGTGAGGCGGAGATCTGGTTCTCGGGCGGGCCCGCGGGTGCGGCGGGAAGTTGGTGAGGCTTGGGATCGCCGGGTCGCCCGGCGGGGGAGGCAGGATGCAGGGGACAAGAATTGCGGCTCTCGGCCTCGTGGCGGCGGCGGTCGCGACCGTGTCGGCGGCGCCGGACACGTCTCCGGCTCCGCGCATCGTGGTCGGACCGAACATCCTGGTCTCGCGCGACGGGGACGTTGCGCACTGCGAGACGATCGTTTCCGCGAATCCGAAGAATCCGAAGAACCTGATCGGCGGTTCGATCGTGATGGGCCGGCCGGACGGCAGCCCCCTCACCAAGCCCTACGTGTCCTACGACGGAGGAGCGAGCTGGACGGACATCACGCTTCCCGAGGAGATGGAACACGGCGGCGGCGATCCCCAGACCGGATTCGGGATCGGCGGGACCGCCTACTTCATCGGCCTCTCCAAGGGTATGAACTTCTACCGGTCCGAGGACGGCGGCAAGACATGGGGCAAGGCAATCCCGCTCGGGGACCACCACGACCACGAGATGCTGGTGACCGACGACACGACCGGACCGTTCGCGGGGCGCGTCTACATCACCGACGAGACCGACGAGAAGGGCTCCAAGGAAATCGAAGACCTCGTCATGCGGCGCCGCGTCGTTCTCTTCCGATCTCTGGACGACGGGCGCTCCTTCATCGGCCCGGTCGAGGTCGCCAAAGGCGACGGGCGGGGCCTCGCCGCGTACAACCTGCTCGTCCTTTCCGACGGCACCCTCTTCATCCCGATGATGGAGTATCCCAACTACGCCAAGGAGAAGGAAGCCTCGAGCTGGAAGGCGCTCTTCTGCGTCTCGACGGACGGCGGCGTGACGTTCTCCGGGAAGCGCCCGATCGCCGACGTGTATTTCGGCGGCGTGAAGGCGATGCGAGAGCAGCAGAAGAGCGGCCGCATCGACGGAATCTCGGGCCCCGTCTTCGGCGTCGATCCGGGCGGCAAGTTCCGGGACCGCATCTACGCGGCCTGGACGCACCTCGACGGCGGCCGGTTTCGCCTGGTGATCAGCTTCTCCGCCGACCACGGAGCCACCTGGAGCAAGCCCCGGCCGGTCGACGCATCGGCCCCGGCCGACGCATCGGAGTACCTTCCGATGATCGCCGTCAATTCCGACGGCGTGCTCGGCGTCTTCTTCTACAGCACAGAGGGATTCCCGAAGCGCGATCAGTCCAACGTCTACTTCACCGCGTCCCTCGACGGCGGGGAGACGTTCCTTCCGAAAACGCGCGTCTCGAGCGCCGTCTCGCGGCCCTTCGGGGCCGGCAATCTCCGGCCGGGGCCGATCACCATGAAGGAGCGCGGCCTCGCCATCATCTACACCCTTTCGGGACTCTCCCGCTGGCCCGACGGCGGGGACTACATCGGGATGACCATGGATTCCGACGGCGTGTTTCACCCCTTCTGGGCCGACGGGAGAAGCGGCACCTACCAGCTCTACTCCGCGCGGATTCGGGTGGCGACCGAGCCTCCCGGCAAGCTTCCACCCGTCGAGAAGGCGGTGCTGTCGGAGCAGATCATGCTCACCTTCGACCCCACCCAGTACGACCCGCAGACGCGCGAGGTGCGCATGCCCGTGCGTCTCAAGAACGTTTCGAAGGAGACGCTGTACCCGCCGTTCGTAGTCGAGGTCAAGGAGGTGGCGCACCCCTACACGATCAAGTCCGGGGAGCCGATTAACGCTCCGAAGTTCTTGAACGCCTCCAACGGCAAGAGTGGTGTCGGCGCGACGTTCGATTACTCGAAGGCGCTGGGAGGCCTCGACGCCTTGGAGCCGGAGCAGGTCACGGACGCGATCGTGTGGCGGTTCGAGGCCGAGTCTCCGGTCAAAACCGACTTCTTCATGGGCACGGAGATCACCGGCTTCGTCGCGAAGAAGGAAGAGAAGAAGTGAGGGAAGTCCGGCGGTGCGCGGCGGCGACCCGGGCGCCCTCCCTCGTGACGCCCGCGATCTGGCGCGGTCGAGGCGGCCGAGGATCCTCGTCGGACCGAACGTGCTGACCGCCCGGGTGGCGAGAACGCCGTGAATCGCGCTATGCTCGCCGTTCTTTCCGTCCTCGTTGTCGCCGTCGTGGCCTCCGGGGAAGATCCAAAGGCGTCGGTGCCACGAGCGATCCGGGTCGGGGAAGACCGTCCCGTCTCCATCGGAGGCTCCGTCGTCCCCTTGGTCGAGCCGCACCTGTCGGTGGATGCGCGAAGCGCGAATCACTGGCTGGTGGGAGTGATTGCGGTCTCCAAGGCCGATCTGAGTGAAACCGACTGTGTCGCTCTCGCGACGTTCGACGAGGGAATGTCCTGGAGCCGCCACGATCTGGGCCTGAAGGAGTGCGCCGACCCGTGGACCGTGATCCTTTCCGACGGGACGGCGATCCTCTCGGTGCTCAGCGGCGAGGAGCTCCAGGTCTATCGGTCGGCGGACGGCGGAAAGACATGGAACGAGCCGCCCGTTGCGCTGGAGCAAGGGCACGACCATGAGACCCTCGTCGTCGACCGCACCGACGGACCGCGCAGGGGGAGCCTCTACGTCCTCTCGGTCCAGTCCGCTGTCGAGCCGGCGACCGAGAAACCGCGCAACGCAGTCTTCGTCGCGCGGTCGGACGACGGCGGGAGGACCTTCGTCAAGCCGACGCGCGTCTTTCCGGGCAACCTCGGGTTCAACACCTTGACCGGAGCCGTGCTGGCCGATGGCACGCTCGCCGTCTCCTTCGCCGATTACCAGAGGCCGAGTCCCGAAGGCACGGTCTGGCTCGAGCGTGGCCGGGCATGGCTCCTCCTCTCGCGCGACGGCGGGCGCACGTTCTCCGCTCCGATGTGGATCTGCGAGGACTGCGGGCGGAGCTTCCCCGTGCTCGCCGCCGATGAGTCTCGCGCCGCTTTTCGGGACCGACTCTACTGGCTGTGCAATGGACGAAGCGACGGTCTGACGCAGACGCCGGATTTCGAGCGGATCCTTCTCCATCGCTCGGCCGACCTGGGCGAGAAGTGGTCCGAGGCTGTCGGCGTCAACTCCGGGTCCGGGCGGCGGCCCTACATGCGAACGGCGGCGGTCGCCGTCGACGGGTCGGGCGCGGTGGGTGTGACCTGGTATGACGGCCGCAACGAGAAGCTCAAGATCAAGACGGTCTTCGAATGCTTGGACGTCTATTTTGCGGTTTCGCAGGATGGGGGCGCCTCCTTCTTGCCGGAGGCCCGAGTCTCGAGCCAGAGCGGTTGTGCAGACACTCCCGCCAACGGGACGGCCCGCTACCGCTGGCCGGCGGGCGGCGACTACAGTGGCCTCGCCGCGAGACCGGGCGGCGGATTCCAACTTCTCTGGAGCGACAGCCGAAACGGCGTGTATCAGTTACGCACGAGCACCGTCCGAATCTCGGACACGGAGGAAATGAAATGACTCAGTCCCGAGGGATTCTGAGGCTCGCTGGCGGCCCTCACGCCGCGGCATTGCTGGCCGCCGCGGTCGCGCTCGCCACGTCGCAGGCCGCTCCAGGCGCCGAGGCGGCCGCTCCGAAGGTCATCGTCGGACCCAACATCCTCGTCTCGCGCGACGGCGACGTGCCACACGTGGAGCTGATCGTTGCGACGAGCCCGAGAACCGTGAAGAACCTCCTCGGCGCGGCAATCACGGCCACGCGCCCGAACGGGGGCTGGGCCTGCCGCGCATACTCCTCGACCGACGGCGGTGCGAGTTGGAAAGCGTCTGAGTTTGCGGAACAGGTGAAGTGGGGGGGAGGCGATCCGCAGACCGCCTTCACGATTCAGGGAACCGGCCTCTTCGTCGCGCTGACGATGAACAAGAACGACAAGGGCAAAGACTGCGCGAGCATGCACGTCTGGCGCACGGAGAACGGCGGGGAGACGTGGCAGCCGCCGACCGAGATTCCCTGCGGCCCTTCCTGGGACCACGAGCAGATCGTCGTCGACACGACCAAGGGGCGCTACGCCGGACGCATCTACATCGGTGCTCTCTACGACTATCCCGTTTATCGCGTGGGCGTTTTCCGATCCGACGACGACGGGCGCACGTGGATCGGGCCGTCCGAAGCCGCGAATGGGGGCGGAACGATGGGGATCAACGACGTGACACCGATGGTGCTTTCCGATGGAACGCTCATCGTGCCTTACGGGGACTTCGACTTTCTGCCCGAGAAGAGAAAGTCGAAGGGAATGGGTTCCTCGACCTTCTGGACCGTCGCGTCCTCCGACGGCGGAGTCAGCTTCTCGGCCCCGCGGAAGGCCGTCAGCCAGACCTACAACCTGGACGACAAGGAAACCAAGCTTGCCGGCTTCGGCAAGTTCGCCGCCGACACCGACGGGAAGGAATACCGGGACCGGATCTACACCGTCTGGGAAGACGCCCGATTCGGGAAATACCGCGTTCTCTTTTCGTATTCGGCCGACCGCGGTAAGACCTGGTCGGCGCCTCGCGCCGTGGACTCCGGCATTCCGGCTTCCGCCTCGCAGTGGCAGCCGGCCATTGCGGTCAACAAGGACGGTGTCGTCGCCGTGACCTGGTTCGACTCGCGTCACGCCCCGGATACCAGGCAGTTCCATCAGTACGTGGCGGCTTCCGTGGATGGAGGGGGGAGCTTCCTCCCGACGGTACAGGTCTCCTCCGCCCCCTCCCATCCGGACGGACCGGGGAACTCGCAGCTGTCTCCCATGATCTGGGTCCACGAGGGCCAGATCAGTCTCTCGCTGATCTCCGCTGCGTCCCGCTGGGGCTCCGGAGGCGACTACATGGGGCTCGCCGCGGACAAGGACGGAACGTTCCATCCCTTCTGGAGCGATGCGCGCAGCGGGACCTTCCAGATCTATACGGCCGATGTGCGCGTCGAGATTCCCAAGCCAACGCCGGCGCCCGCCGCCGGCGCCACGCCTCCGCCGCCCGCACCGAAGCCGGAGCCGGCTCCGCGGGTCGAGGCTCCGCTGACCGACCGCGTGGAGTTCATCTTCGATCCGACGCGCTACGACGCGGAGAAGAAGCAGGTCGAGATCCCGGTTCGCCTGAAGAACATCTCGGCGCAGCCGATCTACCCGCCGATCCGACTGGAGATCGTCGGCTTCGGGTTTCCGGAGTACGAGAGCGAAGACGACAAGAAGCGAAACGCGGAAAACGCGCCCTCGGCCCTCGGAGCCTCCAACGGCAAGGCGAAGGAAGGGGCCGTCTTCGAGCTCGGCGAAACGATCGCCGGGTCCGAGGCGCTCCAGCCTGGAGCCCTCACGAATCCGTTCGTCATCCGCCTCCAGCTCGTCGATGCGGCCAAGACACCGAACGTTCGCCTGAAGGCGACCGGCATGGTGCCCTCGGGACCCGCGTCGCGGAAGGATGGCGAATCGGGCGGCGCCGGTCGCAAGAGCCCGATCGACCACGACGCGGAAGAGGAGCTCGAGCGATGAACAGGATCGTCGGGATGTCCTCCGCGGCCCTTCTGGGAATCGCCGCGCTCGTGGCGGGGCAGAGCGCCCCGCCGCCGGCGCCTCTCCCGCTCGATCTGGCCTTCTCGAAAAAGACGCTTCGCACGTGGAGCGACCGCCCGTCGATGAGCCGGGACGGCTCGGTGCTCGCCTACGAGGTCTTCGCGCCCCCGCAGCGCAGCCCCGAGAGCGAGATGGCCGAGGGCGTTCGGTTCACGCCGGGTGGAACGCCGGGCGCCCAGGTCGGCACGCGCGTTTTCGTCGTCTCGACCAAGGGGGGCGACGCGCGACCGGTCTGCCCCGAAAAAGGGAGCTGCTGGAGGCCGTCGCTTTCCCCCGACGGGAAGCGGGTGGCGTTCCTCTCGGATGCGGGCGGGTCGCCGCAGCTCTGGGTAGCCGACGTCGCGGGGGGAGCGCCGCGCCGCGTCTCGGATCAGATCCTCAAGGCGAAGCACTGGCCTGGCGACGAAGCGGCATGGAGTCCCGACGGCCGCGAGGTCTTCGTTCCGTTGCGGCCGCAGAACCAGCCCTCGTTCGGCGCACCCTCCTCAGGGGCGCCCCCCGCGGCGCCTCCGGGCACGCCCCTCTCGAAGGCGACCGTGACCGTCTTTCAGACCTCATCGGGCCCGGCGGCGCCCGGCGGCGGCACGCCGACGGCAATGATGGAGCACTTCGTTCGCGAGAATGCCGCGACGATCGCGGCAATCGACGTCGCGTCGGGCAAGTCCCGGGTCGTGGCGTCGGCGGAGGGCAGCCTCAAGCCGAGCTGCGCACGCCTCTCTCCGGACGGCAAGTGGGTGTCGTTCCTGACCGTCTTCAAGATGAAGGGGGAGACGGCGTCCGAGACGTACTACGACCTCGCCGTCGTGCCCTCCGCCGGAGGATCTCCGGTCGTTCTCGCGGCCGACCTCGAGGTTCCGCAGAACGACTACTTCGAGTCCACCTATCGCTGGATTCCGGGATCGACTCGGATCGCGTTCTGGAAGGACAAGAAGCTCTGGTGGGTCGACGCCGGGGCGCCCGGTTCCCCGAAACCGCTCGGGGAGTCGCTCGGCAAGATCGACGAAGCGCCGCTGCTCGTCACCGCCGACGGCAAGGGTCTGCTCGTCGGCCTGGCAGACGAAAGCCAGAAGACCTATTACTCCGCTCCGCCCAAGGCCCTCGCGCTCGTTCCCTTGGACGGCTCGGCCGCGACCACCATCCTGACCGTCGGCACGCCGATCGCGGCCGACCGCGACAC
The DNA here is from genome assembly GCA_963801275.1 of uncultured Acidobacteriota bacterium. Lineage (GTDB taxonomy): Bacteria > Acidobacteriota > Thermoanaerobaculia > UBA5066 > Gp7-AA6 > DATBFU01. The sequence continues at coordinate 3,219,829 of CAWDEF010000001.1, forward strand.
GCTGTGGCAGCCGGACTTCGGCCGATTCGCTGTCGTCGCCAACGACGACGCGACGGGCGAACGATCGGTTCTCGGAGTCAACGTTCGGGGCGGCGCTCCCACGACGCTGTGGAAGGGTCGCGGTCGTTTCGACGCGGCCGGCGCCGCCGCGGGAGGGATCGTGGCGCGTTTCGAGTCGCTCGACGTGCCCCCGGACTTCTACCTGTTCGATGCTTCTTTCGCCTCCAAGAAGAGGATCACGCACGTGGAGCCACGGCTCGACGCCGTCGCGGTCGGCCCCTCGGAGATGTATTCCTCGCCGGTCCCCGGCTTCGACGGCCGCTTGCAGAGCGTCCTCACCGCGGTCTTCCTGCCGGCCGGAAAGAAGCGCGGGGACGCGCTCCCTTCGATCGTCTACTTCTATTCGGGCTCCAAGATGTCCAACACGGCTCAGCAGTGGGGCGGCGGAGCGCCGAACTCGATTCCCGTGCAGGTCTTCGCGACGCGCGGGTACGCCGTGCTGATGGTGGACGTGCCGCTCGGACCGGAAGGCAAGGGCGGAAACCCGATCCAGGAGATGAGCGACGCCATTCTGGCGCAGGTCTACCGGGCGGCCGATCGCGGATACACGGACATCGAACGCGTCGCGATCATGGGGCAGTCCTACGGCGGCTACTCGACGGCGGCAATGATTACGCAGTCCAATCTCTTCCGCGCCGCGATCGCCCTGGACGGCCTCTATGACCTGGCCGGGGACTACGCGCGGATGGGACCGGGCGGCTCGACCTTCAACTTCGTCTGGTCGGAAACGGGCCAGGGCCGAATGGGAACGCACCCGTGGGCCGACCTGCGGCGCTATCTCGCCAACTCGCCCTACTACCAGGCCGACAAGATCCACACACCGTTGCTCATCATCCACGGGAAGAAGGACGAGACCTGTCCCGTCGAGGGCGCGCAGAAGATGTTCAACGCTTTGAAGCGCCTCGACCGCGCGTCCCAACTCGCGATCTACGACGGCGAGGGGCACGTCCCGGGAGACTGGTCGCTCGTCAACGCGGTGGACGCGACGCAGCGAATGATCGACTGGCTGGCGAAGTACGCGGCGGCCTCGGGCGGCTCCCCGAAGCAGGCGGCTCGGTGAGGAATCGATCGGCGTGCGGCCGCCGACCGCTCCTCGGCGCGGTGGCGATCGTGCTCCTCGCGCCTCCGGCGGCCGCGCAGAAGATCGAGGTCGGGAAGACCGTCACGATCTCGGCCGACGCGCCGTCGGATCCGCACGGCGAGTCCTTTCTCGCCGTCAATCCGAAGAATCCGAAGAACATGCTCGCGGCCGTCTGCCGCATCTCCAAGGGAAAGATGGGAACGTCCGGCTATGTCAGCCATGACGGCGGCCTGAACTGGACGCGCGCGGTCCTGCCCGAGGGCGCCGCGAAGGTCTCGACGGGATGGGACGCGATCGCGTATTTTGACGGGAAGGGAAATGCGTTCTACGGCGCCAACGACGGCGCCGGGCTCTGGATCACCCGCTCGGGCGACGAGGGCCGGACCTGGAGTGACGCGACACTGCTTCTGGGCGCCGAGGGATTCGACCGGCAGTACATGGGGTTCGACCGGACGGGACGCTGGGCCGGGCGGATCTACGCGGGCGCGTCCGTCGAGTCTCTGGGCCTCGACGGCAAGTCCCGGTCCGCGCTCGCCATCTCCTTCTCCGACGACGGGGGAAAGACGTTCGGCCAGCCCTATCTGTTCACGAGCACTCCCGACGAGCGGATCTTCACCTTCGTGAACATGGTCGTGACGCCGGACGGCAAGGTCATCCTCCCGTTCCTGACGATGCCCGAGCGCGTGATGCCCGATTGGACGCTCTGGGATCCGCACGACGAGATCAAGTCGCTGCCGGATTATTCGACGTCGCTGCGGATCGCGACCTCGGACGACGGCGGCAAGAGCTACTCGATCTCGCCCCGAGTCACGACCTACCGCATCGCCGGGAGCGACCGCTTCCGCGCCGAGGCCGCGCAGGGGAACGGAAACACGGCGATCGATCTCTCCGACGGCCCCTTCCGCGGCCGGATCTACACCGTGGGTCTCGACCACAACGGCGACCGGATCGACGTCCACGTCGTCCACTCCGCCGACGGCGGCAAGACCTGGTCGAAACCGGTGACGGTCAACGACAACAAGACGCCGGGCGACAACGCCAACCCGACGCTCGCCGTGAACGACCGCGGCGTCGTGGGCGTCGTTTGGAACGACCGTCGTGCGCACAAGAACGAGTGTTACGACCTGTACTTCTCCGCGTCGCTCGACGGCGGGGAGACGTTCCTGCCGAATGTGACTCCGGGCGGGAAGCCCACTTGCTCGATGGCGACGGGCAACTGGTCGCCGAACGCCGAAGTGTCGGCCTATCCCAAGACCGAGGACGGGCAGTCGATCGAGGGGCAGGGCTTCAACGTTCTGATGATCTCGACGCGGTTTCCGGGAGGGGGGGACACTCAGGGCCTGGACGCCGACGGCGAGGGCGTCTTCCACGCCGCTTGGATCGACGGGTCGTCTGGCGTCATGCGCCTGGCCACGACGCCGTTCACGGTTCCGGGCTCCGCCGCGGTTCCGATCAAGAACGAGCGCGACGTCAGCACGCAGGTCAAACTCGTCGCCGAGAACTGCGCCTTCGACTGGAAGGAAAACGCGTTCGCTTGCGACATGCACCTCGAGAACAAGTCGCCCTTGCCGGTTGCGGGGCCCTTCGCCGTCGAGCTGCAGAACATGATGGTGAACCTGACGGATTTCCGCGTCGAGAACGCCGACAACAAGCGTTCGGGGGAGGGTGCACGCTGGCTCTTCGAGGCGCCGGCGGGCTCGAAGGACCTCGCTCCCGGAGCGAAGACCGCCGCGCGTCCGTTCCGCTGGCGATTCACCGGCATCCCGGCGAAGCCCGAGTACCCGTTCATGATGTTCAAGGTCGTTTCGAGTGGAGTTCCGGCGGAGCGCACCGCGCCAGCCGCTTCGCACTGAGGAATTGAGGAGGAGAGTCACCGTGGAAACCCGCCCATCGCTTCGCCCGCGCCTCGTCGGTCTCGCGCTGCTTCTCGGCAGCGCGGCCACCCTCGCGTTCGCTCAGGCCCCCGCCCGCGCCCACGAGCCGCTGCCAATCGAGGTGGCCGCCGACACGCGCGAGCACAACGGCCGGTCGCCGATCGCTCTGTCGCCCGACGGGCAGTGGGTTGCGCACACGATCGAAACCGTCGACACGATCCTGCGCGCCACCCATCAATACTCCGCGACGGGCTTTCCGTTCGCCGAGGGCGACTCGCGCATGCAGGCGACGGTCACGAACACCAAAACCGGCGAATCGATCGCGCTGGGCTTCCCGAAGAGCGCGAGCTGGGCCGGCGTCTGGTCGCCGGACGGCTCGCGGGTCGCGTTCTACTCCGACGAGGGCGGCGAGCCTGGCGTCTGGATCTGGTCGATGGCGACGCGCAGGGCCGAGCGCTTTCCCGGCGTCCTGGCGCGTCCGTTCTTCGGCTACGAGATCGTCCGCTGGAGCTCCGACGGCAACCGCCTGCTCTGCAAGATCGTGCCCAAGGGGATGTCGCTCGCCGAGATCACGGCGATGGGCACGAGCCTCGAGGAGGGGCGCAAGTTCCCGAAGGTCGCGGCCGGACAGCCGTCGGTCATCGTGAAGACCTCCGAGCCGCCGGACAAGAGCAAGCCGGCGGCCGAAGCGAAACCGAAGACGATCGGTGACGTCGCCTGGGGAATCTCGGACCTCGCGATCCTCGACCTGAAGACGAGGGAGGTGAAGCGTCTCGTCGAGCGCCAGTCGATTCGCTTCTACGCCTTCTCCCCGGACGAGAAGAGCGTCGCGGCGGCCGTGCTGAAAGGCTGGCAGGCGAACAGCCAGCAGCCGACCTACGACCTCGACGTGATCGATCTTGCGACCGGCGCGCGCCGGACGGTCGCCACCGAGATCACCCTCGGCTACGGCATCGAGTGGAACTGGCTGCCGGACGGGCGGAGCATCGCCTACATCCCGAGCGGAATCGCCGGCACGGGGAAGCAGGGGCCGATCGTCGTCGTTCCCGTTTCGGGCGGCGCTCCGCGGACACTCAAGTCCGAAGGCGTCCCGAGCTTCGACCCGGGCGAGGGCGAGTACGCACCGGTCACCGACGCGAAGGGCGAGAGCTTCTACGCCGTCGGCGACGGCGCGCTCTGGCGCGTGGACGTCGCGACCGGCAAGGGCGAGGCCGTCGGGAAGATCCCCGGCTGGAAGGTCGTGGCACTCGTTCAGCCGTTCGGCCGCGGCGCGCTGTTGTCGCCGGACGGGAAGACCGCGTGGGTCATCGCGCGGCTCGCAGCGTCCGTCACGCCGACGAGCGGAGGCGCCTTCGCGTCCCTGCAGGACGGCGGAAAGTCGGGCGTCTTCGCGGTGGACCTGGCGGGCGGCGGCTCGCGGCCGATCCTCCAGGAGCCGAAGGGCTACATGGCGATCTTCAACGTCGACGGGAGCGCGAAGACCGGCGACATCGTCTTCGCGGCGACGGACCAGCAGCATCTCTACGACCTCTGGGCCGTGAGCGCGAAGGATGGAAAGACGCGGCAGGTCACCCACCTGAATCCCAACATGGAGAAGTACGAGCTCGGCCAGGCGCGCCTGATCGAGTGGCGCAGCATGACGGGTCAGGCCCTGAAGGGCGCCCTGCTGCTGCCGGCAGACTACAAGCCCGGCAGGCGCCTGCCGCTCGTCGTCTTCGTGTACGGAGGCGACTACGGCTCGCGGTATCTGAACCGCTTCGGGTTCTGGAGCCTCGCGGCGTTGAACTGCCACATCCTGGCGACGCGGGGCTACGCGGTGCTGGCGCCCGACGTGCCGATCCGAGACGGCAGGCCCATGGAAGACCTGATGGGCGACGTGATCCCCGCCGTCAACGCGGCGATCGATCAGGGTTACGCGGACCCCGACCGGCTTGCCGTCATGGGGCAGAGCTATGGCTCCTATTGCACGCTCGCGCTCATCGCGCAGACGACGCGCTTCAAGGCGGCGATCATCACGGCAGCCGTTCTTCACCCGGATCTCTTCGCCGACTACCTCGCCTCCGAGGGCTCGATCGGCTACTACGAGAAGGGCCAGGGGAACATGCACGGCAGCATCTGGGAGCAGCGCGACCGCTACTACGAGAATTCGCCGATCTTCCTCTTCGACAAGATCGAGACGCCGCTCATGATCGGCCAGGGACAGAACGACGGCACGCTGGTCGCCTCGGACGTGATCTTCCGGGCGCTCGAGCGTCTCGGCAAGCCGGCGGAGTATCGGCTCTACGAAGGCGAGGGGCACGTCATCACGCAGCGGCCCAACGTGCTCGACTTCTGGAACCGCCGGCTCGACTTCTTGGCGAAGAACCTCGATCTGACGCGAGACGCAGAGGGCGGCGTCGTCTTCGAGGGAGACCGCGCGAAGAGCGCGAAGCCCGCCGCCGCGGCGCCCGCGGCGACGAAGACGGGCGGCGCGGCCGGAACGCCGTAGGACCGTCCTCCGGGTTCATTCGGGAAGGGGAAGGAAAATGTCCACGCGAACCGGGCGACGGCGCGCGGCGTGCCTGCTGATCGCCGGGATCGCGACGCCGGTCGCCGCCTTCGCTCAGACGCCGCGCCTCGAGCCGCTGCCCGTCGAGACAGCGCTTTCTCAGAAAGAGATCGGCCTCTACAGCGCGATCCGGCTCTCCCCGGACGAGCGCTCGCTCGCTTACACGATCTGCGATCCGCGTCGCATGCCGCTCGAGATGGACCCGCGCTACCGGCAACACAGCCGCACGGGGGTCTGGGGCTTCGGACTCGGCTGCGACGTCTGGATCACCGACACCGCCTCCGGCGAGTCGAAGAACCTGACGGAGGCTAAGGGAAGCAGCTGGGCGCCGAAGTGGTCCCCGGACGGAAAGCGCCTGGCGTTCTATTCGGACCGCGCCGGGACGGCGGCGCTGTGGGTCTGGTCGGCGGGAGAGGGACTGCGCCGCGTGTCGGACGTCATCGTACGGCCCTGGGGCTACTGCGACATCCTCTGGACGCCCGACTCGCGATCCGTCGTCGTCCCCGTGATGCCGGAAGGCCTGACGATCGAGGCCGCGGCGAATCTGCGCGGTCCTGCGCCCGCGAAGGACGCGCCGCCGGCGGAGGGGCAGCCGACAGTCACGGTCTTCGAGTTCCATCCGATGAAGGCGGGGGCGGACAAACCGGTCGAGAGCGGCGGGGTCTGGTCGACGGAGCTTCACCGATCGGATGCCGCAGTCATCGACATCGCGTCCGGGAGAATTCGCCGCCTGGTGACGGGAGAGAAGCCCGCCGCGCTCTGGCTCTCTCCCGACGGCTCGCTCCTCGCGTTCGACCTGGCACGCGGCTTCGCCGCCGAGCAGTCGCAACAACAGCTTTTCGACCTGAAGGTCGTCCCGATCTCGGGCGGCGCGTCGCGCACGCTGGCCGAGCGGGTTCCTCTCGGGGAGCTCGGCATCTCGGCCGCCTGGTCTCCGGACTCGCGATCGATCGGCTACCTCAGCGGTCCCGGCGACGCCTTCGTGGTCGCCGCGGCCGGCGGCGCGCCGCGCCGCGTCAACGGAAGCCATCGACCCAAGTTCGGCATCGATTCGCAGAGCGGACCTTTCTTCGGCGCGCGGAACGATGAGCTCTTCTACATCGTGGACAACGCCATCTGGCGAGTCTCGCTCGCGGGGTCGGCGGAGCCGGCGCCGATCCGGATCGCTGGCCGCGAGCTCAAGACGTTCGTGCCCGGTGGCCGGCCGGACACCGTCCTTCTTGTGACGCGACGTGCCGACATCAAGGACGAGGGTCTCTACGCGCTCACGCTGTCGAGCGGCCGGTTGCGAAAGGTGTTCGAGGGGGCGAAATCACTCGGCCGCAATCCGGAGGTTCGTGTCGCCGCGGGACTGCGTCTCTTCGTCTTCGGGATACAGGACGCGGCGAGTCCCGAAGACCTGTGGGCGCTCGCTTCCGGATCATCGGACCCCCGCCGGTTGACGCGCGTCAATCCCGCCTTCGACGAATACGTAATGGGAACCGGCCGTCTCGTCGATTGGCGGGACGCCGACGGGAAATCGCTCTCCGGAGCGGTGCTCTTGCCGGCCGGATACGTCGAAGGCCGCCGTTACCCGCTCGTCGTCTTCGTCTACAACGGCGGCCATCTTCAGGACTCGGTGCACACCTTCGGGATGCGCGGCGGCTGGGGAATCGATGACAACTTCCAGCTCCTCGCGACGCGGGGCTATGCCATTTTCCTGCCCGACGCGCCGTCGGACTGGAAGGACCAGATGCGCGATCTTCCGAAGACCGTGCTGCCGGGCGTCAACCGGGTGATCGACCTGGGCATCGCGGACCCCGACCGCCTCGGGATCATGGGGCACAGCAACGGCGGCTACTCGACGCTGGCGCTCATCACGTTGACGAATCGCTTTCAGGCGGCTGTGATGCGCGCCGGGATGGGCGACTTCTTCGGCTTCTACGGCGAGCTCGGGAAGGACGGCACGAATTACGGGGTCGGCGTCTCCGAGTACGCGTTCGGGATGGGGAGTCCCTGGGAATCCCGAGCCCGCTACGTCGAGAACTCGCCCGTCCTGTACCTCGATCGGGTGCAGACGCCGCTCCTGATCGTGCACGGCACGAACGACGATGCCGTCTCGGTTCACCTGGCCGAGGAGGTCTTCGTGGACCTGCGACGGCTCGGGAAGGAGGTCGTTCTCGCCCGCTACGAGGGAGAGGGGCATCAGCTCCAGACGTATGCCAACCAGCTTGACTACGTGAACCGGATGCTCGCCTGGTTCGGCGATCACCTGAAGAAATCGACGGAGAAGCCATGACGCGAAGGTCGCTTGCCGTTCCCATCGGAGTTTTCCTCCTCACCGCTGCCCGCGCGCTTCCTGCGCAGACGGCCGGCGCCGCCCGGATCCAGGTCGGGCCGAACGTCCTCGTGAGCCGCGACGACCAGGAGCACGAGCACCAGGAGGTGCAGCTCGGCGCGTCTCCGACGGACGCGAAACGGCTCGTGGCGTGCTCGATGGTCGACGTGGGCGCGCTCTCGCAGCGGAAGATGCACACCGCCGCTTACGTCTCGAACGACGGCGGCAAGTCGTGGACGATCGGACCGACGATCCCCGAGTCCGGAGACCCCGTGTGCGGCTTCGGCCCGGACGGCGCCGCCTATTTCGGCGCGATCGGCGATTCGCCGAGTCTCGACCCCGCGATCGACTGGCACTTCAAGCTCTACCGCTCGGAGGACACGGACAAGGGCTGGGAGCAGAAGTGCGACATCGTCACGGGAGACCGCCCCTGGCTCGCCTTCGACGCGACCAGCGGCCCGAATCGCGGCTGGCTGTATCTGACCTACCAGTCGCGCGCCGGCGTGCTCGATTCGCAGGAGAAACAGCTCGCGGTCTCGCTCGACCTGACGCACTCTGCCGATCGGGGAACGACCTGGAGCCTGCCGAAGGCGTACGGAGTTATCAATGCACAGCGGCTCTCGCACTCGCTGCCGACGATGATGGCGACGCTCTCCGACGGCACGGTCGTGATTTCCAACTGGCAGAACCTGAAGAAGCGCGCCGTCGCCGACGAAGACGGCCCGGCCGCGCCGTATCCCGGGATGACCGGACCGCCCACGTGCGAGATCTCGGTCGTGCTCGTCGATTCCGACGGCTGGAAGCGCCCGAAGACGCGCAAGGCCGCCGACAAGTACTGCGCCGAGTCGCCCGCCAACCGCACGGTGGACGCGCTCGCCGTGGACGGCCGCGACGAGACCTTCAAGGACCGAATCTATCTCGCCTGGACGGACATCCGATCCGGGCACGCGCGCATCCTCTTCACGTCCTCGAGCGACCGCGGCGAAACGTGGCGCAAGCCGCGTGCCGTGGACGACGTCCCGCCCGGGCTCGGCCACGTCCCGGACAGCTTCATGGTGACCCTCGCCGTGAACAAGGACGGCGTCGTCGGGCTGACGTGGAACGACCGCCGCGAGAACTCCGACAACATCGGATACGTCACGCGCTTCACAGCCTCGCTCGACGGCGGGGACACGTGGCTGCCGAGCGTGCGCGTCTCGGAGCAGCCGGCGCAGTTTCGGCCGGGCGGCGAGGGGATCGCCGGCTACGTCGCGCCGGGTGGCGGCGAAGGCCCGCTCACGCTTCAGGTGGCGCGCGTGGGATTCGCGGGCGCCGGAGACACTGCGGGGCTCGCCGCGGACGCCGACGGCGTCTTCCACGCGCTCTGGATCGACAACCGGTCGGGGAGGGGCGAGGTCTACACGGCTCCGGTCACCGTGTCGGGCGCCGTCTCGAAGAACGGCAGTCCGGCGCTCGCGGCGCTCGTCGACGTCTCGGGCAGGGTCGCCGTGGATCTCAAGGATCTCTCCTGGGACGCGAAATCGCAGACCGCGACCGCCGAGGTCACGCTGCGGAACACGTCGAAGGAGACGATTCGCGGGCGTTTGGTCGCCCGCGTGCTGTCGGTGTTCTCCGAGGCCGGCGTCGCGACCGTGGCGAATGCGGACAACGGCGTCGCGGGCGCCGGGGCGACCTTCGATCTCACGGCGCTCGTCCCCGAAGGGGGACTCAAGCCCGACGCGTCCACGGCCTCGAGGACGATTCGATTCCAGCTCAAGGACGTCCGGCCGATCCGCATCGACTCCGAAGACGTCTGGAAGGCGATGCACGCGCCGCTTCTCGACGCGGACCTCCTGATCCTCGGCGAGGCGCCGCCCGCGCCCGCGGCGGAGAAGAAGTGAGGCGGCCCGCCCTGCTCCTCTTCCTGGCCGCGGCACCGGCCTTCGCGCAGCTCTACAAGGAGGAGAAGGGTCCGGGCCTCGATCCGACGCCGATCGAGATTCCGGCTGCGGTCTCGACGGCGCTCCGCTCGATTACGAGCATGGACCTCCTCTCGGTCCGCGACCTCTACGGCGTCGCGATCTCGCCCGACGGGAGCCGGATCGCCTTCGTGGTCGGCCAGGCCGTCCACGCGACCAACCGCTACCGGAGCGCGCTCTTCGTCGTCGAGACGAAGCCGGGCAACCGGCCGAGGAATCTGGGGAGCCTCGGGCCGCCGTTCTGGAAGCTCAATGGGCAGTGGTTTCCGGAGCCGCCGCAGTGGTCGCCCGACGGGCGCGCGATCGCCACCCGGATGAACCGCCGCAGCGGCTGGCAGATCTGGCGATGGAGCCCGGAGCGCGGCGAGCCCGTCGCGATCACGCACTGTCCCAAGGACGTCCAGAGCTTCCGCTGGTCCGCGGACGGCGCACGGCTGGTCTTCGAGGTCTACCGGGACCACGACCCGGAAGCAATCCGGAAGATGCAAGAGGAGGGCGTTCTCTACGACCAGGACTTCCAGGCGCCCTGGGACATCAACACCGGGGTCGTCGAAGCCAAGCTTTCGATGCAGGAGCCGCCGACTCAGACCTGGATCCACGATCTGGCGACCGGAGAGGAGCACGCGGCGACGCCCGAGGAGGGCAAGCGCGAGTCTCTCTGGGTGCGCGGCTGGAGCGATCTGAATATCGTCGAGGCCTCGTGGTCGCCGGACCGCAAGCGGCTCGCCTACAACAAGTACGTCGACGATCCGGCCCGGTGCGCCAACAGCTGCTATCCGCTCTTCGTATCCGACGCCGACGGGAAGAACGAGAGCCTCTTGACCCCCGGCCTCTACCTGGCGCGGAACCCGCAGTGGAGCGCCGACGGATCGCGGATTGTCTTCGAGAAGTACGACGGCGACGGGCGCGGCTCGAGCCTCGCCGACGTGCCGGTCGCCGGCGGCCCGCTTCGCGTCCTCGTGCCGAATACGGCGCATCTGGCCGATTGCACCTGGGACGCACGCAAAGAGCACGCGGCCTGCACGGCCGAGGACAACGTGACGCCGCCGCAGGTCGCGTTCGTGGACGTGTCGTCGCGCTCGCTGCGCGTCGTCGCCGACGTCAATCCCGAATTCCGCGCGCTGCGCCTCTCCTCCGGAACCCGCATCGAGTGGAAGAACGACATGAACATGTTCGCCTACCTCGTGAAGCCCGAAGGCTACGAGGCCGGAAAGCGGTATCCCGTCGTCATCACGACGTATCGGGCGGGCACGGGATTCCTGCGCGGCGGCGTCGGGGACGAGTACCCGGTACACGTCTTCGCGGCGAACGGCTTCGCGGTGCTCGCGTTCGACTGTGGCGTGGACAAGAACACGAAGCCCGGCGACTTCGAGGGGTCTCTCGAGATCTGGCAGGGGCCGCTCGACGGGCTCAAGGAGTCGCTTCGCATCGCGGCCGAGATGGGCGTCGCGGATCTTACGCGCGTCGGCTACACGGGACTTTCCCACGGATCCGAGATCGGCGCCTACGCGATGAGCCGCTCGGACCTCTTCCGCGCCGTGGCGATGAGCGGGTCGGGGTCGTGGGACCCGTTGATCGAGCAGATGATGTCAAAGAGCTTCCGGCACTGGTTCGAGCAGTGGGGACTGATCGGTCCGGACGGAAAGCCCGTGCCCGAGCGCTTCGCGCGGCTCTCGGCCACCGAGAACGTCGACCGGATCCACGCGCCGCTGCTCGTCCAGGCTCCCGACGCCGAATACCTCATGGCGCTCCCGCTTTACACGGCCATGCGGGACCGGAAGAAGCCGGTCGAGATGTGGGTGTATCCCGACGAGTACCACGAGAAGATCCAGCCGAAGCACCGGCTGAGCGTCTACGAGCGCAACCTCGACTGGTTCCGGTTCTGGCTGAAGGGAGAGGAAGATCCGACCCCGGCCAAGAGGGAGCAGTACGAGCGCTGGCGGAAGCTCCGGGGACTCGATCGGGAAGATCGGACTGCGGCCGGAATCTCGGCAGGAGGAGCACGATGAGATCCAGGGTCTCCAAGGTTCTCGGTCTCATGGGCGCGGTCCTGCTGCTGGCGCCCGTCGCTCCGGCACAGACCTCCGTAGCTCGCAGGCCGCTCACCGTCGAGGACGTGCTCGAGCGGCCGGGAGCAGACTGGCCGGCGCTGACCTGGCTGCCGGACTCCGACCGCATCCTTTTCACTCTCGGCCACTACTACGAGCCCCAGAAAACCGTGATCTTTTCGACGAAGACCGGCGAGCGCCGCGAGATCTCGGGCCTGCAGCTGACGTTTGGCGGCGCCGTCCAGCTTTCGCCGGACAAGTCCCAGCTGGCGTACTTCAAGGAGGGCGCGGTCTGGACCCAGCCGCTCGACGGTTCGGCCCCCCCGAACCGAATCGCCGAGATCGACCTCGCGATGGGCAAGGCCTACGACGAGCGCAAGGTTTTCTGCTTCGGCGAGGACGGGCGCGCGATCTATTTCACGCAGCGGCCGAAGAAGCCCGAAAAGCCCAAGCCCGCCCCCGACGAGCCCACGGCGATCGTCTTCGATCCCGACTCCGAGAATCCGCTGCCCCTGGAGATCTGGCGGCTCGACGTGAAGTCGGGAGAACGCCGCCGGATCGGCGAGGTCGATGCCGACGTGCGGTCGCTCGTGTGGGACTCCCGAAACGGCGAGCTCCACGTTTCCGCGGTGCGGGCCTGGGGCTACAACGAGAAGCACATCTGGTCGGCGATCCTGGCGCTCGACCCGAAGACAGGCCGAATACGCGACGTCGTGCGCACGGACGGCGGCAGCCAGGGCCTGCGCAGCAACTTCTCGCCGGACGGAAAATGGATCGCGACGACTTGGGACACGGAGAACGTCATCTACGACTTCCGCCAGCACGCGGTCTTCATCGATCCGCTCAACGGGCGCCAGAAGCCCGTGGCGCCGACCCTGCACGTCGGAGACGATCTCCAGTGGACACCGGATTCCAGGGCGGTCTACGCACGAGGCCTCATCCGCGGCTACAACGGCATCTTTCGTCTCGGCGTCGATGGCTCGGTCACAAGAATCGAGGCCGGAGACCGCTACATCGAAGCGTCCTCGCTCTCGCCCGACGGCAAGCGCTACGCGACGATGACCCAGGACGGCTACGGGCGCGTGCAGATCCGGCTGACGGACGCCGACGGCCGCAACGGGCACGTTCTGCTGTCGATCGACGACCCGCCGGCGCAGTACGTCCTGGGCGACTTTTCGGTCGTCTCGTGGAAGAGCTTCGACGGCCTGGAGATCGCCGGCTACGAGATTCGGCCCCCCGGCTTCGACCCCTCGAAGAAGTACCCGATGCTGGTCGACGTCCACGGCGGAGGGCCGGGAAGCCGCCTCTACCTCATGGGCGGCCTTATCGGAAGTCTGATCGAGCGCCACCTTTGGGCCGCGAAGGGCTACGTCGTCCTCGTGCCCGACTACCGCAGCGCGGCGCCTTACGGCCCCGGTGTCATCGAGAAGCTGCGCGGCAAGGCGTACTCGCCGGTCGACGACCAGGACGTGATGGCCGGCGTCGACTGGATGGTCGCGCGGGGCTACATCGATCCGGAGCGCATCGCGCTCCTGGGTCAGAGCGCGGGCGGGCACCGCGCCAACGTGCTGCTTCCCGCGACCACGCGTTTCAAGGTCGCGATCTCCAACGAGGGCTGGGCCAACGGCTGGATCGCCGACTCGACCGGAATTTCGACGGGTCACTGGGAGTGGCCGATCAACGTCTGGATGTTCCGGGGCACCCGCATCGAGAACCCGCAGGCCTACTTCGACGAGGATCCTCTGCAGCGCCTGCACGAGATCCGGACGCCGACGCTTCTCATCAGTGGAAGCTCCGAGCTGGGCGGCATCGGCGGGATGACCAACGAGTACATCTTCTCGATGCTCAAGCGGCGCGGCGTGGACACGAAGCTCATCCTGTTCAAGGACGAGGGCCACGGCACGACCAAGATCGCCAACCGCCGCTACGTCGTGCAGGCGGCGCTCGACTGGGTGGGCTCCCACCTGGGGGGGCAGCCGTGAGCCGCCGACTCGCGGCGTTCGTCGCCGCCCTTCTGATCGGACTGCCTCCGGCCGCCGCGGTCGGCGCCCCGCGCCCTCTGAAGATCGACGACCTCTTCGAGATCGAGGGACTCGGCATGTACTACGGCGGGCCGTACGCGTTCTCGCCCGACGGCCGCGCGCTGGCCTTCACGAGGAAGCGCGCCAAGAAGACGCTCCGCAACCACAAGTGGGAGTACCTGTGGGGCAACGCCGCGGGCGACGTCTGGCTCCAGAGGGAGCCGGGCGCGGACGCGGTCAACCTCACCAACGGCGTCGAGGACGGCTCGGGCTGGTTCTCGCCCCAGTGGTCGCCCGACGGCCGCTTTCTCGCAATGCTCTCGACGCGCGGCGACAACGTCGGACTCTGGATCTGGGAAACCGGTGCGAAGGCTCTGCGGCGCGTGACCGACCGCGGCGTGGATCTCGTCAACGTCCGGGAGAAGCCCTACCTCTGGCTGGACGCCGGCCATCTGATCTGCCCCGTGCTGCCCGAGGGCGAGCAACCCCTCGCCATGAAGATCGAGCTGCAGACCCCGCAGATCGCCACCCGCGAGTGGGCCAAGACACCATTGGGCAAGGAGGCCACGGCGAGCGTGCTCGAGAGCGGCGTGCCGGTGGACCTGTCAAAGCGCCGGCAGGGGCAGCTGCTCGTCATCGACGCCGCGACTGGGACCTCCCGAGTCCTCGCGGACTCCAACACGGACGCCTGGCAGCTCGCGCCCGGCAGCCGCGCGCTTGCCTTCTGCCGCCAGGTGGGCATCTACACTCCGAAGGCCGACGAGCCGCTGCGGTTTGCTGGTTCCGGAACGTTCTCGATCGGGATCCGGCGCCTGGATGGGCGGGCCCTCCAGACCGATCGGCCGCTTCCCGGCGACGTCCTGAAGGATTCGCTGCGCTGGTCTCCCGACGGCGGCGAGCTCGCGTTCTTCGCCTTCGGCGAGAACCGGGGGAAGGCGCCTCGTCTCTTTCGAGTGTCCGCGGAGAACGGCCACGTCGTGGAGACCGATCTGGGGGATCTCGACGTCGAGCCTGCGATTCGCCTCCAGCCGCAGCTCGAGTGGACGGACGGCGGAGGGCTCCTCTTCCTGGCCGCCCGCCGCGAGAAGGGGGAGCGCCCCCCGGTGACCGCGCGGCGCGACTGGTGGGTCCTGTCGCGGGACGGAAAGCGGCGCAACCTGACCGTCGGCATGGTCTCGCCGCCACCCGAGCTCTGGCCGGAGACCGGACGGTCGGCTTTCGTGGGCCTGGCCGGCGGGCCCCAGCAGACCTACGGCCGGCCGCCGCGGACGGCCGGCCAGGACGACGTCTGGAGGATCCGTCCGAAAGACGGGAGCCTGCAGAACCTGACGGACAGGTTCGAGCCAGAGGTCGCAGAGATCGCCTGGCCGAGGTTCACGAACAACGGCGACGATCAATGGCCGGAGACGGGGCGAATCTATTCGTGGGTCGTCCTCGGCGTCCAGAACGGGGAGACCAAGAACTTCTGGTCCCTCGATCTCCACTCGGGCGCGATCCAGCCGATCCGCAAGCCGGCGGATGACGCCAACCTGATGGCGTACGACCCGCCGGGCTCGGCGGTCTTCGCGGCGGGCGGCAAGCAGGGAACCTTCGTCTGGCGCACGGACGCCTTGACGGGGAAATCCCAGGAGCTCGTCGCGGCCAACACCTTTCTTCGCGACCTCGCCGAAGGAGACGCCCGGCCGATCGAGTACACGAGCCTGAACGGCGAGAAATTGAACGGCTGGATCCTGCTGCCGGTGGGATACGAACCGGGAAGGCGCTACCCCGTCATCACCTGGGTCTATGCGGGCTACATGTACCGCAAGCAGCGCCCCTGGAGCGTCAATATCGCCGAGGCGCACTCGCTTTCCATGCAGATCCCCGCGGCACACGGCTTCGCGGTCCTGATGCCGAGCATGCCGCTGAAGCCCGAGGGCGACGTCGAGGACCCGATGCTGCGCCTTCCCGAGGGAGTCCTGCCGGCGCTGGACAAGGCGATCGAGCTCGGCATCGGGGACCCGGACCGCCTGTTCGTGATGGGGCAGAGTTTCGGCGGCTTCTCGACCTACGGCCTGGTCACCCAGACTCACCGCTTCAAGGCGGCGGCGGCGCTGGCGGGTTTGTCGGACTTCATCAGTCTCTACGGGCAGTTCGACGCGCGCGAGCGGTACACCGACAGCCCGCAGGAGAACCTCTTCATGGCGGCCCTGATGGAATCCGCGCAGACCGGGATGGGCAACCCGCCCTGGAAGGACCTGGGACGCTACCTGCGCAACAGCCCGATCTTCACGGTGGACCGCGTGCAGACGCCGCTCCTGATCCTCCAGGGAGACCTCGATTACGTCGCCGTCCAGCAGGGGGAGGAATTCTTCGTCTCGCTCTACCGGCAGGGAAAGCGCGCGCGTTTCGTGCGGTACTGGGGAGAGGGGCACGTTCTCGAGAGCCCGGCCAACATCCGGGATCTCTGGGACCAGATCTACACCTGGTTCGATGAGTTCGGCGACATTACACGCGACGCTGCGGGAACCCTGGTGTTCGAAGGAGACCGGGTCAGGCCGCGGAAGCCGAAACAGTGAATAATCCGGGCCGGTGAGCCAACCCAAGACGCAGCCGAGCCGTTCCCGACGGTTTTCCCCGGTCCTCCTCGTCGTCCTGGCGATCGGCCTTTCCGCAGGGGCCTGGCTCCTGCTCCGATCGCGAGCCGGGATTCGCGCCGGAAGCTGGAAGGGCGACAACGTGCTCATCCTGACCGTCGATACGCTGCGCGCCGACCGTCTTCCCGCCTACGGCCGCACGGACCTCAAGACCCCGGCGATCGACTCTCTCGCCGCTCGCGGCGTGCTCTTCGAACGGTGCGAGACGGCGACTCCCCTGACGCTGCCGTCCCACACGACGCTGTTCTCGGGCACGCTGCCGATCCATCACGGAGTGCGCGACAACGGGGCGTTGACGGTCCCGAAGGATCTTCCGCTTCTGGCAGAGCTCTTCCAGGCCCGCGGCTATGCCACGGCGGCGTTCGTCTCGGCCTTCGTCCTCGACTCGCGCTGGAAGTTGAACCGCGGATTCGATGTCTACTTCGACCAGTTCGACACCCGCAAGGAGAACCTGCTCTCGATCGGTGACATCGAGCGGTCTGCCGGAAACACCATGGACGCCGCGCTCGACTGGCTCAAGGACCGGGACGCGCGCAAGCCCTTTCTGCTCTGGGTCCACCTCTTCGATCCCCACGCGCCCTATGCGCCGCCGCCACCGTTTTCCGAGGAGTATCGGGACCGGCCGTATCTGGGCGAGATCGCATATGCGGACTCGCAGATCGGGCGTCTGCTCGCCTTCCTCGCCGAGCAGGGGTTGGCCGGGAAGACGGCGGTTGTTTTCGCGGGAGACCACGGAGAATCGCTCGGAGAGCACGGCGAGGACGGGCACGGGTTCTTCGCATACGAAGCCACGCTTCACGTGCCCCTGATCGTGACGCCGCCGGGCTCCGGCAAGGCCATGCGACGCCCGGAGATCGTCTCGCTCGTGGACGTCCTGCCGACCCTCGTGGCGCTCGCCGGGCTCGAGCGGCCGGCTCTCCTGCAGGGCAGGAGCCTCGTGCCGCTGCTCTCGGGAGGCCGGCTCGAGCCGCGGCCGGCGTACTCGGAGACCTACTACCCCCGCATCCATTTCGGCTGGAGCGCGCTCGCGGCCTTGGACGACGGCCGATACAAGTTGATCGAATCCTCGGATCCCGAACTCTACGACCTCGCCGCGGATCCTTCCGAGAAAGAGAATCTCGCCGGACGGGACCGCGAGCGTTATCTCGCGATGAAGAGGCAGCTTGCGAGCCTGACCGCGGGCTGGGCGAAGAGCCCCTTGAATGCCCAGCCCGCCGTGTCCGACCCGGAGTCCGTCCGAAAGCTCGCCTCCCTCGGGTACCTGACGGGAGCTCCGGAGCCCGTCGCTCCCGGCGGCGGTCCGGCGCCTTCGCCCCGCTCGAAGATCGGCGTCTACAAGAAGCTCGCCGCCGCGCGATCCCTGACGATCTCCGACGCTGCGAAAGCCGAGAAGATGCTGCGGGAGGTGCTCGCGGAGGACCCGGCCGTGGTGGACGCTCGGGTTGCGCTCGCGAGCCTGTATCTCAAGCAGCACCGGCATGCCGAGGCCATCCCCCTGCTCGAGGACGCCATCCGACGCCGTTCCGCCGACGCGAGCCTCGCCCTGGCGCTCGCGATGGCGCTGCGGTCAAGTGGACGGGCGCGGGACGGGGAGAAGTTTCTCGAAAACCGGCTGGAAGGCGGGATGGCGGACGCGCGGCTCGATTTTTTGCTCGGCGCGTTCGCCGAACAGCGCGGCGACCGGGCGGCGGCCGATGGCTGGTTCGCGAAGGGAGTCGCCGCGGAGCCCCGATCGGCCGCGGCGCGCAGTGCGCTGGCGGAGGTGCTGCTCGGCCGAAGCGACCTGGAAGAGGCGGAGCGGGAGGCGAAGCTGGCGCTCCAGATCGACCCGCGCATCGAAGGAGCTCACTATTGCCTCGCGGCGGTGGCGGAGCGCCGGGACCGGCCGGCCGAAGCGTTCGACGAATACGGGCGGGAGGTCGTGGTCGACGCGGTCCAGGAGCGAAGCTTCCAGGCTCTGATGCTGCTGGCGCGCCGGCTGGGGCGGCTTCCGGACGAGGCGGCGGTTCTCGAGGAATCGATGCGGAGGCATCCCGACGCGACCTACCCGTGCCTCTACCGCTCGCGCAACCTGCTCGATCGCCGGGAAGACCTTCCGGGCGCCGTGCGTCTGGCCGAGCAAGGTCTCGAGCGGGCGAGCGACGACCGCCAGGCCGCCTTCGCCCTCTTCCTGCTTGCCGATCTCTACGACCGTCTCGGGGATCCGGAGCGCTCGAGCGATTTCGCCCGACGCGGGAAAGCGCTGGCAAGCGGTGCCGCTTCCGGGTCCTGACCCCTGCTGAACCCCGGCTGCCCTCTCGCCACCGGTGGCGCTCGCGCTTCCGATGTGTACCCGCCGACGAGCCGGCCGGAGAGCCGTCGCGCATCGCCTCTCATGACCCGTTCGATCCAGAATGGAAGCCGAAATGGGCAGGGGATCTGACAGGGGCGGGCGGGGAAAGGAGACCTTTCCCGGACTCAGGGAGTATCTGGAGGAGCGGTTCGGTCCGGAGGCGGAAGCCGTCACCTGGGAGCGCCTCGGCGCCGGGGGACGAGAGGTTAAGGAGGGGGGCTACGGAGTTCCGTACCTGCTCCGCTGGCCCACGGCCGGGGGGTGGCGGCGCCTGGTCCTCGAGACGGTCCGGCCGGGGGCCTTCGGGCACGAGGACCGGGCGGATCGCGCCGCGGTCGTCGTTCGGGCTCTCGACGACTTCGGGCAGCTGCCACGCCACGCCCCGGTCGTCGGCGCCGGCGTCTTCCGGACGGGCGGCGCCCGAGGCCTCGAGGAGACGGGCGAGTTCTTCTACCTGATGGAATTCTGCGAGGGAGAGCCGTACGCGCGCGACCTCGAGCGAATTGCAGAACGGGGAGCGCTCGAAGAAGCGGACCGCGCCCGCGCGAGAACGCTCGCCGACTACCTCGCCGGAATTCACCGGGAACCGGTTCGGCATCCGAGCTACTGGCGCCGAAGGCTGCGCGACCTGGTCGGATCGGGAGAATGCCTGGCGGGTGTCGCCGATTCCTACCCGCTCCCCTGCGGGTTCGTGGACGCCCCAATGCTCGAGAGCATCGAGTCCCTGGCGCTTTCCTGGAGATACCGGCTGCGCCCCATGGAGGAGCGACTCCGCACGATCCACGGCGACTTCCACCCCTGGAACCTCCTCTTCCGCGAGGGGATGGATTTCTCGGTGCTGGACCGAAGCCGCGGCCGATTCGGCGATCCCGCCGACGACGTCGCAGCCCTGTCGATCAACTACATCTTCTTCGCGATTCGCAACGCCGGCGGTTTTGCCGGACCCTTCGCCGACCTCTTTCGAGAGTTCTGGAGCCGTTACATCGACGCCTCGGGAGATCGTGGTCTGGCGGAGACGATCGCACCGCACTTCGCCTTTCGGGCGCTCGTTCTCGGCAACCCGCTCTGGTACCCGCGGGAAAGCGAGTCGACCCGTCGCCTCCTGTTTCGGTTCCTCTTCTCCGTTCTCGAGGCGCCGCGATTCCGGTTGGACGAGATTCCGGCCTGGCTCGAGCGAACGAGCCCGTGAGCTGGGCCATCTGGCTCACGGGTCCCCCGGCGGCGGGCAAGACGACCGTCGCCCGAGCGTTTCTCGACGCCCTCGCGCGGGAGGGTGTGCGCGCGGTGCATCTCGAGTCGGATGCGCTGCGCTCGATTCTGACGCCCGAGCCGACCTACGAACCCGAGGAGCGCGACCGCTTCTATCGAGAGGTGGCCGAGCTGGCGGCGCTGCTCGTGTCGCAGGGCTTCCCCGTGGTCGTGGACGCGACAGCCCCTCGCCGCGCGCATCGCGACCGGGCCCGCTCGAGAATCGAGAGGTTTCTCGAGGTCTTCGTCGACGCGCCCGAGTCCGTTCGTCGCGAGCGCGACCCCAAGGGCCTTTACCGACTAGCGCGTCTGGGGGGTGCGCCGCATCTGCCTGGCGCGACGGAGCCCTACGAGCCTCCCCGGCATCCCGACCTCGCTGTCTCGGGGACGCGGCCTCCCGAGGAGTCGGCGGCCGCGGTCCTGCGCCTCGCCCGGAAGCGAGCGCTTCTTTGAGCGGGCCGTTTCACGCACTCTGCAATCCGTCCCGCTTCCGGTAGAATCCGGCCCCGATCCGATGACACTGGCCACGGGAACCCGGCTCGGACCCTACGAGATCGTCGCACCTCTGGGCGCCGGCGGGATGGGGGAAGTCTATCGGGCGAAAGACCCACGGCTCGGCCGCGAGGTGGCGATCAAGGTCCTGCCAGCGGCGCTCGCCGACGACGCCGAGCGCCTCGGGCGATTCGAGCAGGAGGCGCGCTCGGCCTCGGGCCTGAACCACCCGAATATCATCGCGATCTACGACATCGGGCGCGCCGATTCCGCGTCCTACATCGCCATGGAGCTCGTCGAGGGCGTGAGCCTCCGCGCGCTGCTCGCCTCCGGGCCTCTTCCGACACGAAAGCTCCTGGAGGTCTCGTCGCAGATTGCCGACGGGCTCGCCAAGGCGCACGCGGCGTGCATCGTGCACCGGGACCTGAAGCCCGACAACATCATGGTTTCCAGGGACGGCTTCGTGAAGGTTTTGGACTTCGGCCTCGCGAAGCTCTTCGTCGCCCCGGTCGATCAGGCCTCCGGCGCGCCGACCATCGCGCCGCAGGAGACGCAGCCGGGGACGGTCCTCGGAACCGTGGGCTACATGTCGCCCGAGCAGGCGAGCGGCCGGTCCATCGATTTCCGGTCGGATCAATTCGCCCTGGGCTCGATCCTCTACGAGATGGCGACGGGGCAGAGGGCCTTCCAGAAGCCCACCGGAGCGGAGACGCTCTCCGCGATCATCCGTGATGAGCCCGAATCCCTGGAGCGGTTGAACCCCCGTGCGCCGGCGCCCCTGCGCTGGATCGTGGAACGGTGTCTGGCGAAGGACCCCGAGGAGCGCTACGCCTCGACGCGCGACCTGGCCAGGGATTTGAAGTCGATCCGCGACCACCTCTCCGAGACGACTTCTCCGTCGGCCGCCCACGAGCGCCCGCCGACTCGAAGGTCCCCCGCGCTGAAAGCCGGCGCGATCGCTCTGGGCCTGCTTGCGGCCGGCCTTCTCGGCGCCGTCGCCGCACGCCGCCTCGGCGGCTCGTCTCAGCCGACGTTCCAGCGCCTGACGTTCCAGCGCGGAACCGTCCGGGCGGCGCGATTCGGCCCCGATGGCCAGACGGTCTACTACAGCGCCGCCTGGGAGGGAACGCCTTCCCGGATCTTCTCGCTTCGGCCGGGCACCCCCGAGTCCTCCGCGCTGACGCTGCCCCCTGCGAGCCTGCTCGCCATCTCGCCCAACGGCGAGATGGCCGTTCTGTTACAGCCCAAAACGGCCGTCACAAGCTTCGCCCTGACGGGAACGCTCGCCCGGGTTCCGCTCTCGGGAGGCGCGCCCAAGGAGATCCTGACGGACGTCAGCTACGCGGACTGGGCTCCCGCGGGAGAGCTCGCCGTCGTGCACCGCGTTTCCGGCAAGGAGCGCCTGGAGTTCCCGATCGGGAAAGTGCTCTACGAGACCGCCGGCTGGATCCAGGGACCGCGTTTTTCTCCCGATGGACAGACGATTGCCTTTCTGGACCATCCCGGCAACGGAGACGACGGCGCCGTCGCGGCCGTCGATCTTCGCGGAAAAAAGAAGGAGCTTTCCGGCGGCTGGTCCACGGTTCAGGGCCTCGCCTGGGGCCCCCGGGGGCGGGACGTCTGGTTCACCGCGGCGCGCGAAGGGATCGAGCGGGAGATCTACGGCGTCACGCTCTCGGGCAGTCTCCGCCTCGTGCGCACCATGCAGGGAACGCCGGCGCTTCTCGACCTGAGGCCGGACGGCAGCGCCCTCCTGACGGAGGACGACTATCGCTCGAGCATCATGGCCTTTCCGCCGGGCCAGCCCAACGGAAGGGACCTTTCCTGGTTCGACTGGTCGAGCGATCGGGCCCTCTCCTCCGACGGGAGCCTGCTTCTCTTCGACGAGACGGGAGAAGGAGGAGGAGGGGCCGGCGGCGTCTACCTGCGTCCGACCGACGGCTCTTCGGCGGTGCGTCTTTCCGACGGCCTCGGCGTGGGCCTTTCTCCCGATTCCTCGTGGGCCCTGACCCGCACGTTGCCTGACCCGTCGCACTTCGTCCTCGTCCCGGTCCGAGCCGGCCAGCCCAGGGCCTTTCCGCCGGATGGCCTGGGCCGCCCCGCCTATGGAAATTTCTTCCCGGACGGCTCGGCGTTCGTCTTCGAAGCGAGCGCTCCGGGGCACGGAACCCGTCTGTACGTCCAGACTCTCTCGGGCGGGGCTCCCCGCGCAATCAGCGAGGAAGGCCTCAATCCCACGCGCATCTTCGTGTCGCCCGACGGCCGCTGGATCGCGGCGGTCGGCCCCGATTTTCGGATCCACCTCTATCCCTCCGGAGGCGGCCCGTCTCGCGATCTTTCCACGTCGAAACCGGACGACTACCCGGCCGGCTGGTCGGTGGACGGCAAGATGCTCTATGTCTCGCGCGCCGGAATCCCCTGCACCGTCGACCGGATCGACATCGAGTCCGGCCTGAGATCCCACCTGCGCGAACTCGCCGGAACCGACGCCGCCGGCATCACCTCCTTCGGCCCCGCTCGCGTCACCCCCGACGGGCGAACCATGACGATCGGCCTGAACCGTATCCTCTCGACCCTCTATCGGATCCGTAACCTGCAATGACGCTCGCCCCCGGAAAGAAGCTCGGCCCCTACGAAATTGTCGGACTTCTCGGAGCAGGCGGCATGGGGGAGGTCTACCGGGCGAAGGACGAGCGGTTGAAGCGCGAGGTGGCCGTCAAGGTCCTGCCGGCGTCGCT
The DNA here is from genome assembly GCA_963801275.1 of uncultured Acidobacteriota bacterium. Classification (GTDB taxonomy): domain Bacteria; phylum Acidobacteriota; class Thermoanaerobaculia; order UBA5066; family Gp7-AA6; genus DATBFU01. The sequence continues at coordinate 3,243,182 of CAWDEF010000001.1, forward strand.
CTCGCAGGACGCGGACCGGCTGCACCGTTTCGAGCAGGAAGCGCAAGCGGCGGGTATTCTCAATCACCCCAACATCACGGCGGTGTACGAGCTGGGCTCGCACGACGGCTCCCCGTACATCGTGACGGAACTGCTCGAGGGGGAGACGCTGCGGTCGCGCCTGTCTTCCGGGTCGTTGCCCGCGAGGAAGGCGATCGACTACGCGGTGCAGATCGCCAGGGGTCTTGCCGCGGCGCACGAAAAGGGGATCGTCCACCGCGACCTGAAGCCCGAGAACCTCTTTGTCACGAAGGATGGGCGGCTCAAGATCCTGGACTTCGGGCTCGCCAAGCTCAAACCCAGCGTGGAAGAGGGAGGCAAAACGGACCTCCAGACGATCTCGGCGACGGAGCCGGGTGTCGTGCTCGGGACGATGGGCTACATGTCGCCGGAACAGGTGCGGGGCAAACCGGCCGACCGCCGGAGCGACCTTTTTTCCTTCGGGGCGATCCTGTACGAGATGCTTTCGGGGCAGAAGGCGTTCCGGGGAGACTCCGCTGCGGACACGATCACGGCGATCCTGACCAAGGAGCCGCCCGATCTCTCGCAGACGAACAAGGACGTTCATCCGGGGCTCGATCGAATCGTGCGCCACTGCCTCGAGAAGAACCCGGAGGAGCGTTTCGAGTCGGCGCGCGACCTCGCGTTCGATCTCGAGACCCTGTCGGGGGTCTCGACGCCGGGCGCGGCGACCGGGGGTCTGCCCCTTCCGCCGGGGGGAAGGCGCCGCCTCTGGCCGTCGGTTGCCGGCGCGGTGCTCGCGACCGCTCTCGTCGTCGGCGGATCGGCTTACCTGGCTGGCCGGAAGGCCGGGGACCGGCCGCCGCCGTCGTTTCGGCAGCTCACCTTCCGCCGCGGCGAGATCCTTTCGGCGCATTTTGCCCCGGACGGAACAACCGTCATGTACTCGGCCGCCTGGGACGGCAAGCCGGTAGAGATCTTCGTCGGCCGACTCGGGAGTCCGGAGTCGCGTCCCTTCGGCCTGTCCGGCGCAGAAGTGCTTTCGATCTCGAGGCTCGGCGAGGCCGCAGTGTCGCTCAACCGCCACGCCGTCGGAGGCTTTCGGCGAAGCGGGACGCTCGCGCGGGTCTCCATTGCGGGAGGCGCCACCCGGGACGTCCTGGAGGAGGTCGAGTGGGCGGACTGGGCGCCGGACGGCAAGGACCTCGCCGTCGTTCGGGCGGTTCGCGGCGAAATTCAGCTCGAGTGTCCCATCGGAAAGGTGTTGTGGAAGACGAGCGGATGGATCAGCAATCCACGCGTCTCGCCCGCCGGAGATCGCGTCGCCTTTATCGACCACCCCTCCCTGACCGACGACGGCGGATCCGTCACCGTCGTGGACCGCGCCGGGCGGAAGACGACGCTTTCCAGGCCGTTTGCGTCGGCGCAAGGACTCTCCTGGAGACCGGACGGAAAGGAAGTCTGGTTCACGGCCGCGGAGGTCTCCCTTCGAGCTCTCTATACAGCCTCCCTTTCCGGCGACGTCCGGCTGCGCTCTCGGACGGCGGGCAACCTCACCCTGCGAGACATCTCGGCCGAGGGTCGCATGCTCGCCACGAGGGACACGTTTCGCGAGGAGATGCGAGGCCTTTCCCCGGGCGAGCCGAAGGAGCGGGATCTGACATGGCTCGACTACTCCCTGCCCACGGCGATCTCCGCGGACGGCCGGACGGTGCTATTCACCGAAGGAGGCGAAGGAGGAGGGCCGGGTTACTCCGTCTACGTTCGGAAGACCGACGGCTCTCCCGCGGTTCGCCTCGGAGAAGGATTCGGCCAGGCCCTGTCGCCGGACGGAAAATGGGCCATCGCGATCCTGCGCCCTGCCACGGATCCGCAGCTGGCGGCCTACCCGACCGGAGCCGGCGAAGCGAAAGTCTTTCCGAAGGAGGGTCTCTCCGCCTGGAACGTGTGCTGCTGGCTCCCCGACGGTAAGAAGCTTCTCCTGACGGCCAACGAGCCGGGAAGGGGTCCGAGACTCTACGAGCAAGATTTCTCGGGAGGAAAACCGCGCGCCCTGACGCCGGAGGGATATCGAGGGCTGCGGGGGGCTGTGTCCCCGGATGGTGCCTGGGCGGTCGTGACGGGGCCGGACCGCAAGACCTATCTCTACCCGCTCGCGGGAGGCGAGCCGACGGTCGTTCCGGGCATGGATGCCAGCGATCGCGTTGCGGCTTTCACTGCGGATGCCCGTACGGTCTACGTCTACCGACAGGGAGAGACCCCGATCAACGTCGATCGACTCGACGTGACCACGGGCCGCCGGCAGCCCTGGCGGGCGCTGACGCCGGCCGACCTCGGGGGCGTCTCCGAAATGTTTCCTCTTCCGGCTCCGAGCGGAGACGCCTACGTCTACTCCTACAGCCGGACGCTCTCGGATCTCTACCTGCTCGAGGGCTTGAAGTGACGCTCGCCGCCGGCACGAAACTCGGCCCCTACGAGGTGCTCGCGCCGATCGGCGCGGGCGGCATGGGGGAGGTGTACCGGGCGCGCGACGAGCGGCTGAAGAGGGACGTCGCGATCAAGGTCCTCCCGGGCTCCTTCTCGGAAGATCCCGATCGGCTGCGCCGCTTCGAGCAGGAGGCGCAAGCGGCGGGGGCGCTCAACCACCCCAACATCACGGCCGTCTACGACCTGAGCTCGCACGACGGATCTCCTTACATCGTGACGGAATTGCTCGAGGGGGAGACCCTGCGTTCGCGGCTCGCGTCCGGAGCGTTGCCTGTGCGCAAGGCTCTCGACTACGGCATCCAGATCGCCCGGGGGCTCTCGGCGGCGCACGAGAAGGGGATCGTGCACCGGGATCTGAAACCCGAAAACCTGTTCCTGACGAGAGACGGGCGGGTCAAGATCCTGGACTTTGGCTTGGCGAAGCTCAAGAGGGAAGAGGATGGAGAGCAGCAAACCGACCTGAAGACCGTCTCCGGCACCGAGCCCGGGGTCGTTCTGGGCACGATGGGCTACATGTCTCCCGAACAGGTGCGTGGCAAGCCCGCCGACCGGCGCAGTGACCTCTTTTCCTTCGGGGCGATTCTCTACGAGATGCTCTCGGGTCGGCGCGCGTTTCGCGGGGACACGGCGGCGGACACGATTACGGCGATCCTGTCGAAGGAACCGGCAGATCTGACGGCGACCAACCAGGAGGTCCATCCGGGGCTCGAGCGGATCGTGCGGCACTGCCTTGAGAAGAACGCGGAGGAGCGCTTCGAGTCGGCCCGAGACCTGGCGTTCGATCTCGAGGCGCTGTCGGGCGTCTCCGCCTGGCGGGCGGCGATGGAGACGCCCGAGCCGGCGATTCGCCGCCGGAGACTGCCCCGGCTGCTCGGCGCCGCCGTCGTCCTTGCCGCCGTCGCGGTGGCTGCCTACGTGGCCGGCGCGAGAGCGGGGCGTGTCGAGCCGCCCTCGTTTCGGCAGCTGACCTTTCGCCGAGGCTCGATCGGCTCGGCCCGGTTCGCGCCGGACGGACAGACGATCCTCTATTCGGCGAGTTGGGACGGAAGGCCGATCGAAGTCTTTGTTTCCCGCCTCGACAGCCCGGAGTCGCGTCCGCTCGGCCTCTCCAATGCCGAGGTCCTATCCGTGTCTCCCTCTGGAGAGATGGCCGTGTCCGTCGGCCGGCATGATTCGATTCCTTTCAACCGAACGGGAACCCTGGCCCGTCTCGGAATGACGGGCGGAGGAGCGCCCAAGGAGATTCTCGAGGACGTCCTCTGGGCCGATTGGGCCCCCGATGGCCAGAACCTCGCGGTGGTCCGTCCGCATGGCGGAAACATGCAGCTCGAGTTTCCGACCGGCCATGTTCTGTACGAGACGGCCGGATGGATTTCGCACCCGCGAGTCTCGCCCCGCGGCGACGAGGTCGCCTTTCTCGATCACGCCGTCCAGGGAGACGACTCGGGGGTGGCGGCGATCGTCAACCGCTCGGGCAAGCGGCATGCGATCTCCGATCTCTTCGATAGCGCGCAGGGGCTCTGCTGGTCGCGGGACGGGTCGGAGATCCTGTTTACGGCGACGAATGGTGGCGCGAACCGGGCCCTTCTTGCGGCGACGCGCGCTGGACGCGTCCGGGTCCTGGCCCGGGGGACGGGAAACCTCACGATCCAGGACGTCTCGAGAACGGGGAAGGTCCTCGTCATCGAGGACAAGGGGCGAAAGGAGATTTCCGCCCTGTTGCCCGGCGCGCCGAAGGAACGTAACTTTTCGTGGCTCGACTGGTCGCTCCCCCGGGACCTGACGCCGGACGGCCAGATTCTCCTCTTCGACGAGAGCGGAGCGGGGGGCGGCCCGGGCTATTCCGTTTACGTGCGCAAGGCCGATGGATCGCCCGCCGTACGACTTGGGCCCGGCGTGTCCTATGGCCTGTCTCCCGACGGACGGCTGGCGCTTTCGACTGTGGGACCGAGCACCGCCTCCCGGCTGGTGCTGTATCCCATCGGCGTCGGCGAGCCAAAGACGCTTCCGTCGAGCGGACTCCGAATCGAGGCCGCCTCCTGGCTCCCCGACGGCCGCAGAATCGTCTTCTCGGGGGCCGAGCCTGATCGTGGGTCGCGTCTCTGGGTGCAGGGTATGGACGATGCGAAGCCGAAGGCGTTCTCCCCGGAGGGCTATCGCATGTTCGGCGCGTCGCCGGATGGCAAGTCCGTTGCGGTCATCGGTCCGGATCGCCGCTACTACCTCTATCCCATCGACGGAGGCGAGCCGTTGCCGATCCGGGGGCTCGTGGCCGGCGACGTCGTCGGCGGCTGGACGGAGGACGGGCGGTCGCTCTTCGTGCGCAGACGCGGCGAATTGCCTCTGCGTGTCCTCAAGCTCGACCTGGCCTCGGGGCGCAAGGAGCTCTGGAAGGAACTCGTGCCGCCCGACCCCGCCGGAGTCTCGACGATTGCGCCCGTGTTGATCACTCCAGATGAGAGGTTCTACGCGTACTCCTACACCCGGAGCCTTGCCGACCTGTTCGTCATGGAAGGGTTGAAGTAGCCGGCGCGGCGCTTCGGTACAATCCCCGCCCGATTCGATGACACTCTCTCCCGGCTCCCGCCTCGGCCCCTACGAGATCGTGGGAGTTCTCGGAGCGGGCGGCATGGGGGAGGTGTACCGGGCACGCGACGAGCGGCTGAAGCGGGACGTCGCCGTCAAGGTGCTGCCCGCATCGTACTCGCAGGAGGGGGAACGTCTGCGGCGCTTCGAGCAGGAGGCTCAGACCGCGGGCGGCTTGAATGACCCCAACATCATGGCGGTGCACGACTTTGGAACCCACGAGGGAGCGGCGTACATCCCCTTTCGGGCGGCGAGCCCATGCTGATTCCGGGACTCGATGCACAGGACGCCGTCGCTCGGGTCAGCGCGGACGGGCGCTCCATCTTCGTCCGCCGTCGAGCCGAAGTGCCGATGAAGGTCTATCGCCTGGAGCTTGCGACCGGGCGCAAGGAGCTGTGGCAAACGCTCATGCCCGGAGACGGCGCCGGCGTCTCGAATCTCATACCCTTGCCGACCCCCGACAGGTCGGCCTACGTCTATTCCTACGTCCGAACCCTGTCCGACCTGTTCTTGGTGGAAGGGGTGAAGTGAACGTCGCCTCCGCTTGCACGCGGGCCTGCCTTCGGCACCGGCTCGCGGCTCGCGTGGATGCACGCTCGACCGCGAGCCTGGCCCGCGCGCCGCGCTCCGGCTCCCGCGGCGCGAACCCTCCCTCCCTTCGGTCGGGAGACTTTTCGCGCCGCGAGCGACAGGGGCCGTGATGCGAGAGTGGAACGTCGTTGCTTTCCGGGAGATCTCCTAAAGTGACGCTTTTGGCGAAATCGAGGCTCGGTCCGTACGAGATCGTCGCGCCGCTGGGCGCGGGCGGGATGGGAGAGGTGTACCGGGCGAATGACCCGCGGCTGGGACGCGAGGTGGCGATCAAGGTTCTGCCGGCGTCGTTCTCGCAGGACGCGGACCGGCTCAAGCGCTTCGAGCAGGAGGCGCGGGCGGCCGGAGTGCTCAATCACCCCAACATCACGGCGGTCTACGACCTCGGATCGCACGAGGGTGCTCCTTACATCGTGACGGAGCTTCTGGAAGGGGAGACGCTCCGCTCGCGTCTGTCCACGGGCCCGCTGCCGCTGCGCAAGGCGCTGGACTACGCGATCCAGGTTGCGAAGGGGCTCTCGGCGGCGCACGAGAAGGGGATCGTGCACCGGGACCTGAAGCCGGAGAACCTGTTCGTGACGAAGGACGGGCGGGTGAAGATCCTGGACTTCGGTCTGGCGAAGCTGAAGACCGCGGAAGAGGGCGAGGGGCGGACGGACTTAAAGACGATCTCGGGGACGGAGCCCGGCGTCGTTCTGGGAACGATGGGTTACATGGCGCCAGAGCAGGTGCGCGGGAAGGCCGCCGACCGCCGCAGCGACCTCTTCTCCTTCGGAGCGATCCTGTACGAAATGTTGTCGGGTCAGCGGGCGTTCCGCGGTGACACGGCGGCGGACACGATCACGGCGATTCTGACAAAGGAACCGCCGGATCTGTCCCAGACCAACAAGGACGTCCATCCCGGGCTCGACCGGATCGTGCGGCACTGCCTGGAAAAGAACCCCGAGGAACGGTTCGAGTCGGCGCGCGACGTCGCCTTCGACCTCGAATCCCTGTCCAGCGTCTCGGGAGTGCACACGACGGGAGCCCTCTCCGGCGCTCCAACGTCCGGACGCAGCCGCCCGCGTTGGTCGATCACCGTTGTGGCCGTCCTTCTCGCCCTCGCGCTCGGAGCCGCGGCCGGACTCTTCGCTGGCAGGCGCCTGTCGGAGAGCCGCGCCGTCTCGTTCCGGCAGCTGACCTTCCGCCGGGGCCAGGTCCTGTCGGCCCGGTTCGCTCCCGACGGCGAGACGATCCTCTACACGGCGGCCTGGGACGGAAGGCCGATGGAACTCTTCACCACACGGCTCGACAGTCCCGAATCGCGCCCGTTCGGTCTCGTCGGCGCGGAGGTGCTCTCGATCTCCCCGACGGGAGAAATGGCCGTATCTCTGGCGCGGCGATCTCAGGGGGGCTTCACGCGCGTCGGGATGCTCGCTCGTCTCGGAATGACCGGAGGCGGAGCCCCCAAGGACGTCCGGGAAGACGTCCTGTATGCCGACTGGTCGCCGAACGGCAAGGATCTCGCCGTCGTGCGGGATGCCGGCGGGAAGAGCCAGCTGGAGTATCCGATCGGTAACGTGCTCTACGCCTCGGCAGGGTGGCTGAGCCATCCGCGCGTCTCTCCTTCGGGGGACGAGATCGCACTCATCGAGCACCCGACCATCGACGACGACGGGGGATACGTGCTGCTCGTCGAGAAGTCCGGCGGGAAGAAGAAGATCTCGGGCGACTTTGCGAGCATCCTGGGGCTCTGCTGGGAAAAATCGGGCCGGGAGGTGTGGTTCACCGCCTCTCGGATCGGCTTCAACCGATTCGTCCATGCGGCCACCCGGTCCGGCGCCGTTCGGGTCCTTGCCGTGGCGACCGGCGGGATGACGATCGAGGACGTGTCGAAGACGGGCCGGGTGCTTCTCTCGCAGGACAAGGCGAGGCAGGGGATGGTGGCTTTTGCCCCAGGAATGGAAAAGGAGCGCGACCTCTCCTGGCTCGACTGGTCTCTCGTCTCCGGGATTTCGAACGATGCCAGCACCATCCTCTTTGACGAGAGCGGCGAGGGGGGCGGCGCGGGGTATTCCGTCTACGCGCGAAAACTGGACGGGTCTCCGGCAGTTCGGCTGGGCGAGGGTTCTGCCCAGGCGCTGTCACCGGACGGGAAGCAGGCGCTCGCCATCATCCATCCGTCCTCCGATTCGAGGCTCGTGATCTACCCGATCGGCGCGGGGGATCCCCGTTTCCTCGAGACGCCGGGACTGACGGTCCAGGCGGCGGAGTGGCTGCCGGACGGGAATCGCCTGCTTCTCTCCGCCAACGAGTCGGGTCGGGGAATCCGGACGTACCTGTTTGAGCTCGGCTCCACGAAAAGCCGCGCCCTCACTCCGGAAGGCTACCGTTTGTTTGGGAACGGCGTCTCGCCGGACGGAAAGGTCTTCACCGTCTCCGGGCCGGATCGAAAGCCGTACCTCTATCCGATCGAGGGCGGAGAGCCCACCGCCCTCGCGATCGATGCGGGATTCATCCCGATCGGCTGGAGCGCTGACGGCGGCTCGCTCTTCCTGAGGCGCCGCGGAGAAATTCCCATGTCCATTCGTCGCCTGGAGCTGAAAACCGCAACCCTTTCGCCGGTTCTCAGCCTGATGCCGGGCGATTCGGCCGGAGTGACGACCATCGGCAGCACCCGGCTCACGCCCGACGGCAAGGCCTACGTCTTTTCCTATACACGCAGTCTCGCCGACCTCTACGTCGTCGAAGGCCTGAAGTAGCGCGGGTCGCACTCCTGTAGAATCCGCGCTCAATCCGATGACACTGTTGGCGGGAAACCGGCTCGGGCCCTACGAGATCGTCGCTCCTCTGGGCGCCGGAGGCATGGGCGAGGTGTACCGCGCGAAGGACCCGCGCCTGGGGCGCGAGGTGGCGATCAAGGTGCTGCCGGCATCCTTCTCGCAGGACGCGGACCGGCTCAAGCGCTTCGAGCAGGAGGCGCGGGCGGCGGGGGTCATCAACCACCCCAACATCACGGCGGTCTACGACCTGGGATCGCACGGCGGGGCGCCGTACATCGTGACGGAGCTTCTGGAAGGGGAGACACTTCGGTCGCGGCTCTCGTCGGGTCCGTTGCCGGTGCGCAAGGCGATCGACTATGCGGTGCAGATTGCCAGGGGTCTGGCGGCGGCGCACGAAAAGGGGATCGTCCACCGGGATTTGAAGCCGGAGAACCTGTTTCTGACGAAGGACGGGCGGGTGAAGATCCTGGACTTCGGCCTGGCGAAGCTGAAGAGCGAGAAGGACGGAGAGCAGCAGACCGACCTGAAGACCGTCTCCGGGACGGAGCCCGGGGTGGTGCTCGGAACCATGGGGTACATGTCGCCGGAGCAGGTGCGGGGCAAGGTGGCCGACCGGCGGAGCGATCTTTTTTCGTTCGGGACGATCCTGTACGAGATGCTCTCGGGACAGAGGGCCTTTCGCGGAGATACCGCGACGGACACGATCACGGCGATCCTGAGCAAGGAGCCGCCGGATCTGACGCAGACGAACACGGACATCCATCCGGGTCTCGAGCGGATCGTACGGCACTGCCTGGAGAAGAATCCCGAGGAGCGATTCGAGTCGGCCCGCGACCTCGCCTTCGACCTGGAGTCGATGTCCGGCGTCTCGACGCAGACTGGCGCGATCGCGACGGCGGCCGCCCGCAAGCCGGTGCGAGGGATGCGGCTGGCGCTCGCCGCCCCGGCGCTTGCGCTTGCGATTGGCGTCGCGGCGGGATACCGGTACGGCAAAGTGAAGGGCTTCGTCCCTCCGCCCAACTACCAGCAGCTGACCTTCCGGCGGGGCGAGCTGTACGCGGGCCGCTTCGCGCCGGACGGCCAGACCGTCGTCTACTCGGCCGCCTGGGACGGCAAGCCGGTCGAGATCTTCGCCACCCGCACGGATCGCCCCGAATCGAGACTCTTCGGTCTCGTCGGCGCGGAGGTCGCGGGCATCTCGAAGTCCGGCGAAATGCTCGTTCTCCTCGATCGGCACATCACCGAGGCCTTCATCCGCTCGGGAACCCTCGCCCAGGTGAGCGTGTCCGGGGGGGTCGCGCCGCGCTCGATCTTGAACGACGTCGAGTGGGCCGACTGGGGACCTGACGGGACGAGCTACGCCGTCGTCCGTGAGGTCAACGCCCGCAAGCAGCTCGAGTACCCCGCGGGCAAGGTCCTGTATCAGACCAGTGGATGGATCAGTCATCCGCGCGTCTCACCCCGCGGCGACTCGGTCGCCTTCCTCGATCATCCAATTCGTCGCGACGATGGCGGTTCGGTCGTCCTCATGGACGGCTCCGGGAAGGCGCGGACCCTGGCCGGCGTCTTCTCCTCGCTCGAGGGGCTCACCTGGACACCCGACGGAAAGGAGATCTGGTTCACGGGCACGCGCGTGGGAGGCAATCGCGCGATCCACGCCGTCTCGCTCTCGGGCCCCGAGCGCCTCCTCGCCCGGGTGACCGAGAGTCTGACGATTCAGGACATCGCCACGGACGGGCGTGTCCTCGTGTCCCACGACGTGATCCGCATTGGCGTGCTCGGGCGCGGCCCCGGCGATGCGAGCGAGCGAGATCTCTCCTGGCTCGATTGGTCCGCGGCCTTCGATCTGACCCCCGACGGCAAGACGCTGCTCTTCGCGGAGACGGGGGAGGGCTCCGGCTCGGGCTACTCCTGCTTCATCCGGGGCACGGATGGGTCCCCTCCGGTGCGGCTCGGAGACGGAGTCGCGATGGCGGTGTCGCCCGACGGTCGATGGGTCACCGCCAACACGCCGCGGGAGGAGCGCCCCAGGCTCTGGCTCTATCCCACGGGGGCCGGAGAGAAGAAGCTTCTGCCGATCGGGGAGCTCCGCGTCGAGTCCTCGGCCGACTGGATGCGCGACGGCAGCGCCATCGTCTTTACGGCGAACGAGCCGGGACGTGGCTCGCGGGTCTTCACCATTCCCGTCGCGGGAGGGGCGCCAAAGCCCGTGACGCCGGAGGGCTACCGCCTCGTTCCTCGGACGGTGTCGCCCGATGGAAAGTCCGTGGTCGTGGTCGGGCCCGACCGCAAGCGTTACTTCTACGCGCTCGCGGGCGGAGAGCCGCAGGCGATTCCCGGCCTCGAGCCGGACGAGACTGCCGCCGGCTGGAGCGCGGACGGCCGTTCCCTCTACGTCTACCGCCGCCGGGACGTTCCCTCGCGCGTCTTTCGCCTCGACATCGCGTCGGGCAAGCGCGAGCTCTGGAAGGAGCTCAAGCCGAGCGACGGCTCGGGAATTCAGGACATCGCACCCGTCATTCCCACTCCCGACGGTCAGGAGTACGTCTACGGATACTCGCGCACGCTGTCCGACATGTACGTGGTCGACGGCCTGAAGCGGGCCGAGTAGAATCCGCGCGCCAAGGATGAGTCTTTCCAACGGAACCAGGCTCGGCCCCTACGAGATCCTCGCGCCCCTTGGCGCCGGAGGCATGGGAGAGGTGTACCGCGCGCGCGACGAGCGCCTGAAGCGCGACGTCGCCGTGAAGGTACTTCCCGCCGAGCTCGCGGAGGACGCCGACCGCCGCTCGCGCTTCGAGCGAGAGGCCCGGGCGGCCTCGGGCCTCTCTCACCCCAACATACTGACGATCTACGACATCGGATCCACCAACTCCACGGTCTACATCGCCATGGAGCTCGTCGAGGGGTCGACCCTCAAGGACCTGACCGCAACGGGTCCGCTGCCGGGCAAGAAGATGCTGGACCTCGCCGTTCAGATCGCCGACGGTCTGGCGGCGGCCCACGCGGCCGGGATCGTGCACCGGGACCTGAAGCCGCAGAACGTCATGGTCTCCAAGCACGGCTACGCGAAGATCCTGGACTTCGGCCTGGCGAAGCTCGTGACGCCCGACTCGGAAGAGCTTTCCGGCATGCAGACGGCCGCCGACGCGACGCGGCCCGGCCTGGTGATGGGCACGGTGGGGTACATGTCGCCCGAGCAGGCCTCAGGCCGGCAGATCGATTTTCGCTCCGACCAGTTCTCCTTCGGCTCCATCCTCTACGAGATGGCGACGGGAAAGCGGGCGTTCGAGCGGAGCACGACAGCGGAGACCCTGACGGCGATCATCCGCGAGGAGCCGGCGCCGGTCGGGCAGCTGAACCCGAAGGTTCCGGCGCCGATTCGCTGGCTTCTCGAGCGCTGCCTCGCCAAGGATCCGGAAGATCGCTTCGGGACGACGAAGGACCTGGCACGCGACCTGGCTTCGGTTCGGGATCACCTTTCCGACACTTCCGGGACCGGAGACCTCTCGCGCGAGGCCGCGCTGGCCGCTCCGAAGAAGCGTCTGTGGCCGGTGCTCGTGGCGGTCGGCCTGCTCGCCGTAGGGATCATTGCCGGGATCTTCGCGGGGCGGGGCATCTGGTCGACTCCCCTGCCGACGTTTCACCAGCTCACCTTTCGGCGCGGCGAGGTCGGGGGCTCCCGCTTTGCCCCTGACGGCCAGACGATCCTGTATTCCGCCGCCTGGGACGGTCGTTCCATGGAGATCTTCTCGACGCGCACAGACAGCTCCGAGTCGCGCCCCTTCGGACTTTCGGACGCCGAAGTCCTCGCGATCTCACACGCGGGGGAGCTCGCGGTCTCGCTCCACCGGCGGCTGCTGTCCGGTTTCGTCCGCACCGGGACGCTCGCGCAAACCGGGTTGGCGGGCGGCGGCGCGACGCGCGAGGTTCTGGAGGACGTCCAGTGGGCAGACTGGGCGCCGGATGGGCAGGGCCTCGCGGTCGTGCGCGATGTCGGCCCACACAATCGGCTGGAGTTTCCGATCGGCAAGGTTCTGTGCGAGACGACCGGTTGGATGAGTCACCCGCGCGTCTCGCCAAAGGGCGATTCCGTTGCCTTTCTGGAGCATCCGGTTCAGGGGGATGACGGCGGCACCGTCGCTGTCGTGAACCGATCCGGAACCAAAAAGACGCTGACCGGTCTCTTCGCGACGGCGGCGGGCCTTGCATGGTCGCCTGAGGGCGACATCTGGTTCACGGCGGCCCCCATCGGAAACAACCGGGCGCTCTACAGTGTGACGACCTCCGGCTCTATCCGCCTTCGGGCGCGCGTGACGGGGAACCTGACGATCCACGACATCTTCCGCGATGGCCGGCTCCTGATGACGCAGGCGATTGAAAGGCAGGGCATCAGTGTGCTCCCGCCGGGGGAGCAGAAGGAGCGAGACCTCTCCTGGCTCGACTGGTCGAGCGGACTCGACATGAGCGACGACGCGAAGAGCATCCTCTTCACGGAGTCGGGCTCGGGAGGAGGCGAAGGGTACTCAGTCTATCTTCGGAAGACCGACGGCTCTCCGGCGGTGCGGCTGGGCGAAGGGAGCACGAACGGGCTTTCGCCCGACGGCAAGTGGGCCCTTGCGATCAGAGCCCTCACCTCGGATCCTCAGATGGTTCTCTACCCGACGGGCGCCGGAGAACCGCGGCCTCTGCCGAAGAACGGTCTCCGCGTGCTAAACGCGAATTGGATGCCCGGGGGCAAGGGAATCCTCTTCGAAGCCGCCGAGCCGGGACACGGGGCCCGGCTCTTCCTGTTGGATCTGGAGAGTGGCAAGTCGCGCCCGGTGACGCCCGAAGGCTACCGGCTGTTCACCGCTTCGGTTTCTCCCGACGCGAAACTGGCCGTCGTGGGCGGACCGGACCGGCGTGTCTATGCGTACCCGCTCGAGGGAGGCGAGCCGACGGCGCTACCGGCGATCGGCCCGCTCGACCGGGTCGTGGGGTGGAGCGGCGACCGAAAGATCAATCTGATGCGTTTGGCGGAGTTGCCGGCCCGGATCTCCCGCCTCGATATCGCAACCGGGAGGGTCGAGCCCTGGAAACAGGTCATGCCCGCCGACGCGGCGGGTGTGAGCGGCATCGGGCGGGTCTGTCTGACCGCAGACGGCACGGCCTACGCCTACAACTACACGCGGGTGCTCTCGGATCTCTACATCGTCGACGGACTGAGGTAGAGGCGGCCCGATGGCCAACCCGGTCCCGAAGACGGCGATGATCGTGGGCTCGGAGCTCGCGATCGTTTGGGAGGACGGCCGGGAGGACTACATCCCGCTCGAGCGCCTGCGGCGCGCCTGCCCCTGCGCAATGTGCAAGGGCGAGCGGGACATCCTCGGAACCGTCCACCGCGGCCCGCAGCGCCCCCTGACCGAGCGCTCCTACCAGGCCGTCGCCCACCGGCGCGTCGGCGGCTACGCGCTCCAGATCGACTGGGCCGACGGCCACAACGACGGAATCTACTCCTGGGACACCCTTCGGGAGCTCGCCACGTAGCCGTCGCCTTCACTCGCTCGGGAATCTGGCGGGCCGCGTGGCACAGGAGGGGTCTGTGGCCTAAGTCTGGCGGCTCGCCACCGGCCGTCGGCTCGCCCGGATGCGGGCTCGACCGACGACCTGATTCCCTCGCTCGTTCCGGCTCCCGCGACGCGAGTCGTTTCGCTCCTTGGGTCGCGAAACTTGGTCGCATCGCGAGCGTCAGTCCCTGCCTCCTCGGCCAGGGACGGTGTCTTTCTAGGCAGGAAGAAACATCAGAACGCGGCGCGCGAAGTCTCCCGACGGAGGAGGGAGGAGGCGCGCGCCGCGGGAGCCGGAACGAGCTAGGGGATCAGGCGCATGGTCGAGCCCGTGTGGGCGAGCCAGGCGCCGGTGCGCCCGAAGGGCGCAGATCCCCGAGCGAGTGACGGCGACGTACTTGGCGGAGAGGGGGGGATTCGAACCCCCGGTACGTTTTGCGTACACACGCTTTCCAAGCGTGCTCCTTAAGCCACTCGGACACCTCTCCGGGGGCGGCGAGGATACGACAGTCGGGGTCCGGCCGTCGAGGTCGATAGAATGCGAATCGGGATGAGCGAAACGCGCGTAGATACGGGGGATGGAAGCCCTCCCTCCGACCTCGATCTCGTCCGCCGGATCAAGGCGGGCGACGAGAGCGCGCTCGAGCAGATGATCGAGCGGTACCACGCGCGCGTTTATTCGCTCTCCTACGGCGTCCTGCGAAACGCCGAGGACGCCGAGGAATCGACCCAGGACGCCTTCTTGACGCTCTACCGTAAGATCCACACGTTCGATGAGTCCAAGAAGTTCTTTTCCTGGTTCTACCGCGTGGCACTCAACCAGGCCTACAGCAGGGCACGCCGGCGGAAGGCCGGGACGAAGATTCCGATTCAGGATCACCTTCCCCGCTTCAGCGACGACGGCCACTTTGTCGCGCCGGACTGGCCGGACACTTCGGTGGCGGTCGAGGACGAGGCCTCCGCGCGGGAGCTCGCCGCGCGGGCGGGCGAGTTCATCGAAGAGCTCCCCCGGGCATACCGCGACGTCATCTGGATGGCCGATGTCGAGGAGATGCCGGCCTCGGAGATCGCCGAAGTTCTCCGCATTTCGATTCCGGCGTTCAAGTCGCGCCTCCACCGGGCGCGGTTGCACGTGCGGCAGCGCCTGGCCGAGATCTCGCACCCGGCGGCCCGACAGGCGGCGTCATGAAAAAGAAGACGGAAGCCTCCGGGCCCTGCCATTCCGAGGAAATCACGTGCAAGAAGCTCGTGATGGACGCGCTGTACGACTTCGAGGAAGGGACGATGCCGCAGGCCGAGCGCGCCGAATTCGAGAAGCACCTGGCGCTCTGCCCTCCCTGCGTGGAGTTTCTGGATTCGTACCGTGCGACCGGCCGCACGCTGCGGACCCTGAGGCCCCGCGAGATCCCGCCCTCGCTCGCCCGAACTGTCTTCGAGTTCGTCAAGACCCGCTGCGGCAAGAAGCCGTGAGCGCGGCGCCCCGCCCGGTGCTCCGCATCGCGCTCGGCTTCCTCTGGCTGGCGGCCTTCTCGTTCCTGTACACCGCCGGTGAGAGCGTCGGCCTCTGGCCGCAGGTTCTCCCGGGAGCCTTTCGGGACTGGGACCTCGCGGCGGGCGCGGTCTCTTTGGTGGCTCTCGTCGCGGCGCTCGTGGGCTGGCGCCACCGCCCCCGGAACGAGTGCGAGTCTCCGGAAGTCGGGCAGGCGGCGCCGCCCGGGTCGACCGCTCAGAACCGCGACGAGACGAGCGTGACGTCGGCGTCGGCCCACGCCTTTGCGAAGCGCGCGCCGACGGCCGCCGCTTCCTCGGTGCGGCCCTGGGCCTCGAGCGCCCGGCGCAGGCCGTGGAGCGCGTATCCATTTTCGGGGAAACGCTCGAGGTTCCTCCAGTAAACGACTTCCGCCTCCTCGGGGCGACCCGCTGCGAGCAGGACGGCGCCGAGTGAGTGGCGCACCGGGTAGTACCAGTCCGGCGGCTCGGTGTAGGTCAGGGCGTCCTGCAGCCGGACGGCGCGGTCCAGGTGGCCGATCGCCTGCGTGAAACGTCTCGCCGCCGCGTCGATCTCGCCGGCCAGCGTTTCCTCGGCGATCGTCAGGACCCGGGCGCCCGTGCTGAAGCCGACGAGAAGCTCGGCGGTCTTCGGATTCTCGGCGAGGGAGCGCAGCGCCCGGAGCTCTTTCTCGGCTCCGCCGGGATGGCCGGTCCGGAGCAGCGCCATCCCGCGCGCGTAATGCCAGATCCCCATCCAGAAGGACGAACCCTCCGGCGGCTTCGGCTCCGCGAGGATCTCCTGCCAGCGGCCGAATCGGACGAGGGCATAGAGAGGCGTGCTCAGAAACGTCTGGTACAGGGCCCAGTCGTTGCCGTGAAAGTCCGAAGGCACCCGGGCGGCGACCTTGCGGGCCTGAGCGAGGGCCTCCCGGCTTCGTCCCTGCATCATGGTGACCCAGAAGAGGAAGTGGACGTTGTGTGGGTAGTAGTTCAGCGGGTAGATCCCCTGGGCCCGGCACTGGGAGATGTAGCCCTCGTCCGCGCGCGCCGCAGCCACGTTGACCTCCGCCGCGTCCGAATAGCGTCCGCGCTGAATGTAGATGTGGGACGGCATGTGGACCAGATGCCCGGCTCCGGGAGCGAGGCCGCGGAGGCGGTCGGCCACGCTTTCCGCCCGCGCCGGGTCGGCAGCTTCGACCGCATGGATGTAGTAGTGAAGCGCCCCGATGTGGCGCGGCTCTTCCGCAAGGACAGCCTCGAGGACGCCGAGGATTTCGGGCGTGCGCTCCCGGGGCCGCCCGTCCTTTGTCCAGTAGCTCCACGGTGCGAGATTCATCAGCGAAGCGGCGTAGAGCGTCGCGGCATCGGGATCGTCCGGGTATCGGAAGTGGAGCGAGCGCATGGCGTCGGCGTAGGCGAGGTCCAGGGCTGCCCGGTCCGCCTTCGGATCGTCCGAGTATCGCGTCGAAAGCGCCTCGATGTAGTCCCGCTCCTTTTCGGACACGGCCGCCCGCCGGGCCATGGCCTGCCGCGCGGCCTCGGCCGCCTGCTCGACCGCGTCGGGCCGCATCGGCAGATTCAGGTTCGGGCCGAGCACGAGAGCCCAGCCCCAGTAGGCCATCGCGCAGTCGGGGTCGAGGCGCGCGGCCTCCTTGAAGGCACGCAGGGCCTCCTGGTGGTTGAACCCGAAGGTCAGGCGCAAACCCTGGTCGAAGAAGAGCTGCGCCCGCGCGGACTTTGACGTTATGGGGTGGTGGATCTCGCCGAGTCCCTCGAGGACCGGCGCGATCGGGCCCTCGGCGGTCTTCGGGTCTTCACGAAGGGCTCGGGGATCGAGAGCCGCAGGCTGCCCATCTGCTCCCGAGGCGCCGAGGAAGAGCCCAGCCGCGAGGCTTCCAATGCACGCGAACCGCAAAGCGTTGTGGATCATGATGTCCCTCCCGTGTGTCTGGGGCTCGGCCGCTCGCGGGCAGCCGCGTCACCTCCGTCGCCGTTTTCCCGACGGGCAATCGTGCCCGCAAGGCGACGCGTGGCGCCTCGCCATCGTCACCGCAGGACGACTCGAAGCTCGATCCTAGCAGGGTCGTAGGGAGGCGGGGCGGGAGTCGGAGAGGCCCTGATACAATCGCCGCCCCGGCGGCCGAGGATGGGTTCGGGCCCTGTGCGACGGAAGTCTCCGAACCTCGTCAGGTCCGGAAGGAAGCAGCGATCAGGAGACGCCCCCGTGCGCCGCAGGTCAACCTGAACTCATCTTCGACCGCCGGGAACGCCGACTCGTTGAAGGATCCGATGCAGCTTCCGCTCTCGCGCAAGTGGCGCCCCAAGCAATTCGAGGACCTGGTCGGCCAGGAGGCGGTGGCGCGCACGCTCACCAACGCGATCGCGGAAAATCGCGTCGCTCCGGCGTACCTGCTGACGGGCCCGCGCGGCGTCGGGAAGACTTCCACGGCGCGCCTCCTCGCCCGGGCCTTGAACTGCGACGAGGGCCCCACGGCCCACCCCTGCGGGGAGTGCGCCTCCTGCAAGGAGATTCTGGCGAGGGGGGACTCGCTCGACGTGCACGAGATCGACGGAGCCTCGAATCGAAAGATCGAAAACGCGCGGGAGTTGATCGAGACGGTCCGGTACGCGCCGCAACGCGACCGCTTTCGGATCGCGATCATCGACGAAGTGCACATGCTGACGACCGAGGCCTTCAACGCGCTCTTGAAGACGCTCGAAGAGCCGCCACCGCACGCCCGATTCATCCTCGCTTCCACGGAGCTGCACAAGATTCCGGCGACGATCGTCTCGCGCTGCCAGCGCTTCCAGTTCAAGGCCCTGGGCGCCGCCGAGATCACGCGGCAGCTCGCCCGAGTGGCCGAGGCCGAGAAGATCGCCGTGACGCCCGGAGCCTTGAGGATTCTGGCCGCGGCGGCCGAAGGGAGCCTCCGCGATGCCCTGTCGCTCCTGGAGCAGGCGGCCACGCTCTCGGCGGGAACCGTCGACGAAGAGCGTTGCGGCGAGATCCTCGCGCTGGTGGACCGCGAGCTGCTGGAGGCGGTCTTCTCGGCGGCGGCTTCGGGGGATCGCGGGGCCGCCGTGTCGGCGCTCGCGCGGCTGTCGGAGAAGGGAAGCGATCCCCGGCATGTCATGAAGGAGCTTCTTCTGCTGTTGCGGACGCTGCTGCTGATTTCGGCCGGCGGGGAACCCGACCTTCCTGCCGCTGAGCGCGACCGGCTTCAGGCACTCGCGCGCGCCATGCCCTACGAAAACCTGCTGCGGGCCGTCTCGCTGACGGTCGACGCGGAGGCCCTGGCGCGTCGCGCCGACGACCCGGGACTGGTCCTGCAGCTGCACGCCCTGCGCCTCGCGGAGCTTCCGCGGCTGCGCCGGGTCGAGGAGCTTCTCGCCTCGGGAAGCCTCCCCGCGGGCGCGCCGCCTCCGGGGCCGGTACGCCCCTCGCCTTCCGGCGCGACGGGCGGGCCGCGAATCCTTTCGCTCGTTACGGTCGAGTCCGAGCCCGCGACGCCGCCCGAGGCTCCGGTCGAGAGCACACGAGCCCTCTCGCGCTTTCACGAGATCCTGGATTCCCGGCGCCGCATCGCGGGCGCCCAGGTCAGCCTCGCCGAGTCCATTGCCGTGGACGGCGAGGACCTGGTGCTGCGGTTTGGAATCGACAAGGCGGCGGCAAAGGAAGCGCTCGAAGAGCCGGCCTCGAAGAAACTCCTCGCCGACGTCGCGCGCGAGGCGTTCGGCCGCCCGCTTCGCGTGGTGTTGAGAACCGGCCCCCCTCGGGACGGCGACCTGGGAAAGGCGGCCCGGGACGTGCCGCGGGCCACGCTCGCCCGGGAGCGGGCCTCGTCCCGCGCGGAAACCGATCCGGTCGTCCGTTCCGCGCTCGAGCTCTTTCGCGGAGAGCTGACGGACGTGAAGGAGGAGGAGTGAGAACGTCGATTCTTCCCGCATCCCGCATCCTGCGTCCCGCATCTCCCCTCCGGGATCGCGCGCCCCGATGAACATTCAGAAGATGATGGCTCAAGCCCAGGCCATGCAGCAGAAGGTCCAGGCCGAGCTCGAAGCGATGCGGATCGAGGCCTCCGTCGGCGGTGGAATGGTCCGGATCGAGATGTCGGGGCACAAGGAAGTGTTGGCGGTGCGCATCGATCCCTCCGCCGTAGACCCGCAGGACGTGGAGACTCTTCAGGATCTCGTCCTGGCGGCCTGTCGGGAGGCGTCCCGGCAGGTCGACGAGGCGGTTCAGAAGAAGACGGGCGCGCTGCTCGGCGGGCTGATGCGGTGACCGCCGCGCCCTGATGGGAAGCACCCCCAAGTCCTTCGACCGGCTCGCGACGGAGCTGCAGCGCCTGCCGGGAATCGGCGCCAAGAGCGCCGCGCGTCTGGCCTACTACCTCCTTCGCTCGCCCCGCGAAGAGGCCGAGCGCCTGTCGCGCGCCATCGCCGACGCGCGCGAATCGGTGCGGCGGTGCTCGGTCTGCAACACGCTGACGGAAGCGGACCCCTGCCCGGTATGCTCCGATCCCGAGAGAGACGGCTCGGTGCTCTGCGTCGTCGAAGATCCCGGCAACGTCGCCGTCATCGAGAAGACACGCGAGTACCGGGGCCGCTACCACGTCCTGTGGGGCGCCCTCTCCCCGCTCAAGGGCATCGGTCCCGACGAGATCGACGCCGCCGGCCTCGTGCGGCGGGTCACCCCGGACGTCCGCGAGGTGATCCTCGCGACCAACCCGAACGTCGAAGGCGAAGCCACGGCCCTCTACATCGCCCGGAGGCTGAAGCCCACCGGCGTGCGCGTTACGCGAATCGCTTTCGGGCTCCCGGTGGGCGGCGACATCGAGTATGCGGACGAGGTCACGATGGCGCGCTCCCTCGAGGGGCGGCGAGAACTGTAGGAAGAGTTGTCAGCGGCCGGCGCCGTTTTCCTTCCTGGAGCGAGAATCCGGACCCGAGGTCGGATTACTGATGACGGGCAACTCTCTTCTGCTACAATAAGTTCCAACAGGAGAGCCATTTAATCCCATGACGGCGCCCGACCTCGTCCTCTACGACGAGGAATTCCAGCGGATCCGGGAGTCGCTGCAGCGGCTTCGGCATGACGCCAACGCGAACGTCGTGTTTCTGGTGGACAAGAACGGCCAGCAAATCGCCGCGGTGGGGGACCTGCAGTCCCTGGACACGACATCCCTGGCCTCGCTGACGGCGGGCAACGTGGCGGCCACCGACGGCCTGGCGCGGCTGATCGGCGAGAAGGAGTTCTCGATCCTCTTCCACGAGGGGGAGAAGGACAACATCCACATCTCCATCGTGGCCCAACGGGTCATTCTGGTGGTCATCTTCGACGAACGCTCCTCTCTGGGCCTCGTGCGGCTGCGGGTGCGCCGGGCGACCACGGAGCTCGACCGGATCTTCGAAGACATCGCCGCCAAGGTCGAGAAGGAGAAGGAGTCGCTTCAGGCCGAGTTCGAGTCCCCGTTCGCGGAGATCACCGACGAGGACATCGACCGCCTGTTTTCGGAGTGATTTTCTCGGCGGTTGGCCGGGTTTCGCTGACGGATCCATGACATTCATCAACTACGCCGCGCGCGAGATCAACTGCAAGATCGTGTACTACGGTCCCGGCTTGTGCGGGAAGACGACAAACCTCCAGTACATCTACGACCGAACCAACCCCTCGGCCAAGGGAAAGCTGATCTCGCTCGCGACCGAGACCGACCGGACCCTCTTTTTCGACTTTCTACCCCTCGACCTGGGCAACGTCCGGGGCTTCAAGACGCGCTTCCACCTCTACACCGTGCCCGGGCAGGTCTTCTACGACGCCTCGCGAAAACTGATCCTCAAGGGCGTGGACGGCGTGGTCTTCGTGGCCGACTCGCAGGAGGCGCGCATGGAGGCCAACGTCGAGTCCATCCGAAACCTGGACAAGAACCTGAAGGAGCAGGGGTACGACATCGCGACGGTGCCCTACGTCCTCCAGTTCAACAAGCGGGATCTGCCGACCGCGGTGGGAAGCGACGAAATGTACCGGCAGCTCAACATCAAGGGCGAGCCGACGTTCGAGGCGACGGCCACGACCGGCGTGGGCGTTTTCGACACCCTCAAGGCCGTTGCGCGCCAGGTCCTGATGGAGCTGAAGAAGCGATAGAGACCAGGGCTTTCCGGCTCGGCTACTTCTTCTTCTCCTCGAGTCTGCCCCCCGGCGTCGGTGTGCCCGCCACGGCGAGCAGGACACGCAAGGACCGCCGGGTCGCCTCCAGCCGTTCGAGAGCGATCCGGCGGGCCTCCCGGCGGAACAGGGGGAGCGGCGCTCCCGACTTCAGCTTTCGGATCTCCTCCACGAGCGCCCGGTCGTGCTGAAGGATCGCCCGGCGGCGCTCCTCGAGCGACAGGACCTCCAGGAAGGCCATTCGCGCCAGGCCCTCGTCCTTCCCGCGTGGCGGGGGAGCCGGCTCGGCCGCCCAGCGCCGAAGCTCCCGGCGCCCGGCGGCCGTGATCCGGTAGAGGTTGCGGCGCGGGCCCTTCAGGGGTCCGAGCACCCGGAGGGCGACGAGTCCCTCCCGCCTCAGGCGGGCCAGGGCGGGGTAGACCTGGGAGATCTCGGCCCTCCAGAGGGGCGCGACCTCGGTCTCGATCGCTCGCGCAAGGTCGTATCCGGTTCGGGGCGTCTCGGAAAGCAGGCCGAGAAGGACGTGCGGCAGCGGCATCGGCCAACTATATCAATTCTGATATAGCGGTGCGGCCCCCTCTTCGATTCGCCCAAGGGTGCGCGCCGAGAAAGGCGAAAAAATAGGGGGCCCGAAGGCCCCCGAAGATCTGCTGGGAATCCGTAAAGTATTGATTTACTTCTTTTTCTTGGTCGCCTTCTTTGCCTTCTTGGCGGCCTTCTTCTTCGTGGCCATTGCGTCACCTCCCTCCCGACAGCTGATTGACAGCCTCCGGGCGAGATGCTAATTTTGCCGCCCCCTGGAAGGAGCGTGTCGCCTTTCGTCTGTCGCTGCCGAAAATTCGATAGGTCATGCGTTCCGGTCATCGCCGGATGAGGCGTCCAACTCATCCGGCGATTTCATTTTAGAAGCTTCCCTCCCAGATACAACAAAAATCTCTTGCAATTTCCTGTTGCCGTGATTCTCGCGTTCCGCGCGACCGATGTCAAGAGCAACACGCCTTCCCGCTGCGCGAGCGGAGCGGGGGAGGGGCGGCGCGGCGTTCCGGGCGATCGCGTCGACGGATAGAATGCCTCGCGCCGTGGAACCCGAACGCATCACGGTGGCCCACAGCCCCGACTCGGACGACGCCTTCATGTTCTTCGCGCTCGCCGAAGGGCTCGTCGACACCGAGGGCCTCCGCTTCGCTCACGAGCTGTCCGATATCGAAAGTCTCAACCGGCGGGCGCTCGACGGGACGCTCGAGGTTTCGGCGGTTTCCTTCCACGCCTACGCCTTTCTTGGCGATCGGTACCTCCTGCTTCCGCACGGCGCCTCCTTCGGTGACGGATACGGACCGGTGGTCATCGCCCGCGAGCCGGTTTCGCGTGAAAGCATCGCCCGCGGGGAAGTGGCCGTCGCCTCCCCGGGCGCGCGGACGACCGCGCACCTCGCGCTCCGTCTCTGGGCTCCCGGCGCGCGCGCGGAGATCTGCCGCTTCGACGAGATCCTGGAGGGCGTGCGGGCAGGGCGTTTTGCCGCCGGAGTCTTGATCCACGAAGGGCAGCTCACCTACGCCCGGGATGGTTTCGCCGCCGTCGAGGACCTCGGCAGGTGGTGGAAGCAGGAGACGGGGTTCCCGCTGCCCCTGGGCGGCAACGTCGTGCGGCGGGATCTCGGCCCCGACCGGATTGCCCGGATCTCCCGCGCGATCTCCCGCTCCATCGAGTACGGCCTGGAACACCGGGAGGAGGCCCTCACGCACGCCCTCCGATATGCCCGGGGGCTGGACCGGGGCCAGGCGGACCGGTTTGTGGGCATGTACGTGAACCGCTGGACCCGCGGCTACGGACCCGAAGGGCGGCAGGCGGTGCAGTGCCTGCTCGACCGGGGGCATGCCGCGGGCCTCCTCCCGGCCGTGCGGGCGGAGTACGCGCCGTGACGGCATCGCGGCTCGAGGCGCCGGCGCTCCTGCTGCACCTTCTCGTCCTCTCCTTGACGCTCGCCTCCCCGCTCTTTTTCGGAGCCGTCGTCGCGCCGGTGGCGTTCCACGTGCTTCCCACGCGCGATCTGGCGGCCGCGCTCGCGAGCCCCATCCTGGTCCGCCTCTGCGTGCTGATGGAGGCCGGGTTCGTCGTCCTCCTTGCGACCTCCTGGTTTCTGGCCCGGCAATGGTCCGCGCCGCGCGCGGTGTCCGCCCTGCTGACCCGGGCGCCGATCCTGGGGGTGATCGGCGCGGTCGTGATCGAAAAGCTGCTTATTCCTCCCATCGACCGGATCCGCACCGAGGCGCCGGGCTTGATCGACAACCTGCCAGCCGCCGACCCGGAGCGCCTCCTGCTTGCGCGGTATCACCGAATCGCCACGGCCTTCTTCGCCGTCGAAATCGCCGCGGCCGCGGTCATCCTGCTGGTCACGGCGCGGCTTCTGCTGGCGCGGCGCCGCGCGCCGGGGCCGCCGGGCGCCTCGCGACCCCCGGTCCCGAAGCTGCTCGATCTGACCGGCGTCTGAGTGCCCGCGGCTAGGAAGGGCGCTTCCGGAGCCCGGCCGCCACGAGCAGGAAACCGGCGACGACCACCGCGAAGGGCCAGAGCGTCTCGAATCTCGCAGACAGATCCCGGAGCGGCAGGGAGCGCGACGCGGCCTCGGCGAGGGCGATCCCGATCAGGATCACACCCGGCACGACCGGCGCGGGCTGGCGGCGTCGGCCGAAGGCGCCGTCGATCGCCGCGACGAGCAGGAAGCCGGCTCCCAATCCCAGCAGGATGGACGCCCAGGGAGCGAGCCACGGGGAGAGCGTTCCGCGCAGGGCGAACCCGCACCCCAGGCCGAGGAGGATCCCGCCGGGAAGAAGGGGCCCGCGAAAGCGGGAGACGGCCGAGAGAGCGAAGAAGGTCACGCCGAGAATGAGGAGCACGGGAGCCGGCCCCCGAAGGCCGAGACCGCGCGATGCGAGCCCATAGAGCCCGACCCCGACCAGGGCCACGCCGAGGCCGATCCCGCGCCGGTCCCTGGCCCGGCCTGGCCCCTCGGGAGCGGGAGGCGTCACGGCGGTTCGTTCCCGTCCACGGGACGCGGGACGTCGCCCTCCCAGCGGTAGAAGCCTTCGCCCGCCTTCCTGCCCGTTCGGCCCTCCCGAACCAGCCGGCGCAGGATCTCTGGTGGCTCGAAGCGCCGCGGGTCGAGGGCGTTCGAGAGCGTCTCGGCGATCGCGAGGCGGACGTCGAGCCCGACCAGGTCGCTCGTCTTGAGGGGCCCCATGCGATGTCCGTAACCAAGCTCCATCGCGAGGTCGATGTCGCCGGCAGTCGCCACACCCTCTTCAACCATGCGCATCGCTTCGAGGCCGAGCGCGACCCCCAGGCGCGAAGTCGCAAATCCGGGCGCGTCGGCCACGCGGACCGGCTGCTTGCCGAGCGACCGCGCGAAGGAGACGGCTCTCTCGATCGCGGCTTCGGACGACGCCCTGCCGGCCACGACCTCGATCAAGGGCATCACGGCGGCCGGATTGAAAAAATGGAGGCCAACGACCCGCTCGGGGGCCTTCGTCACCCCGGCCAGGGCGGTGATCGAGAGCGCCGAGGTGTTCGAGGCGAGGAACGCGGCGTCGGGGCACAGCGCGTCGAGCTGCAAGAAGACGCTGCGCTTGATCTCGAAGTCTTCCGGAACCGCCTCGATGACGAGATCTGCCCCGGCCGCATCGTCAAGCCGCTCGGGAACCGTCAGGAGGCGGAGCGCCTCGGCGGCTGCCCGGGGGGCGAGCTTGCCCTTGTCGATCGCGCGCGCCCAGAGGCTCTCGGTCGCTCCCCGCAGCCCGGCGCGGCGGGACGCATCGGCTTCGAAGATCGCTGTCGGATAGCCAGCCAGCGCGCAGACGCTCGCGATACCACGCCCCATCGTTCCGCCGCCGACGATCAAAACCCGCTCGGTCCGCATGGAGAGCGGGATTATATGGAGTGAACGCGATCTCAGGGCAGCAGCTGCGCGGCGTTGTCCCAGAGGATGCGCTGCCGGGCCACCTGCGAGAGCGGAAGCGACAGGAACTCCTCGACGTTTCCGCGCATCGAGCGCACGCCCGGGCTCGGGTAGTCGGTTCCCCAGAGACACTTCGCGGAGAGATCCTCGAGCCGGGGCAGGTACTCGAGCAGCTTCCTCGGCGGAATTCCGGAGACGTCCAGAAAGACGTTCGGGTGGCGGCGCGCCAGGAAAACGGCCGTCTCCATGTGGAGAGGCCGGCCCGCGTGGGCGAGGATCAGCGTGAGCCTCGGAAAGTCCACCGCGACGTCGTCGACGGGCATCGGATCCGCGAAGCTGTTTCGGGCGCCGGGAAAGATGGACGTGCCCGTGTGGATCATGACGGGACGGCCCGCTTCCTCCGCGGCCGCATAGATGGCGCCGAGGGCCTCGTCGCCCGAGGCGTAGGCGTTTGCCGCAACGCGCTGATGAGGGGGGTGGATCTTCAGCATGCGGATGCCGAGCTCGTCGAACAGGCGCCGCGCCTCGCCCCGCGGGTCGCGGGTATGCCGCGGATGGATCGAACCCACCGGCAAGAGCCGGTCGCGGTGGCCGTTCGTGTAAGCCGAGACCCAGTCGTTGACCTCCTTGGTGAAGCCCATCACCTCGGGGGCGACGTAGTTGATCAGGGCCGCCCGCTCGACGTCCTGCTCGTCGAGAAGCCGCAGGAGCTCCTCGGGGTCCGCGAGCACCCGCGAGAGACGTTCGGCATCGGGGCGGTCGCGGGCCATCGTCGCGCGCACCGACGGCCGGAACTGCTCCCAGGGCTGGATGTGGATGTGGCAGTCGAAGATGCGCAAGTCGGTCCCCCGGAGATGGCTCAGATTATGACCGCATCGGGCGGTTCGCCCCGGCGGATCCGGAGCCCAAGGGTCGGCTGACGGCGAGCGTGACGACGATCCCCGCGGCGCCCGCCAGCAACGCCGCGGCGGGTCCGAATCGTTCCGCCACAGCCCCTGCCTGGAGGTTGCCAAGCGGCACCAGCCCGAGCCATGCCAGGGCGTAGAGCGAGATGACACGTCCGCGAAGCCGGTCCGGGGCGCTCTCCTGCATGAGGGTGTTGATCAGAGAGGAGGCCGTGGTCATG
Organism: uncultured Acidobacteriota bacterium; assembly: GCA_963801275.1. Taxonomy (GTDB): domain Bacteria; phylum Acidobacteriota; class Thermoanaerobaculia; order UBA5066; family Gp7-AA6; genus DATBFU01. The sequence continues at coordinate 3,269,889 of CAWDEF010000001.1, forward strand.
GCCGCTCCCAGAAGGGCCAGCCAGAAAAGCGCGACGACAAAGCTGCGGGAAAGGCCGAAGCCTGCCAGCGCCGCGGCAAACGCAAACCCGCAGAGGCGCACCCCGCCTTCCTTCCGGGCGAGGTCTCCCTGCCAGGCAAGGCCGAGAGCGGCCGCCACGGCGCCCAACCCGACGGCCGAAAGCATTCCGCCCAGTCCCTCGGGGCCCACGCCGAGCAGTTTTGCGGCGAAGAGGGGCGCCAGCGTCACGGCGGGCGTGCCGAACACGGCAAGCGCCGCCGTGATCGAGAGCAGTCGGGGCAGGAGGGCGTCGCGCCGCGCGAAGCGCAGCCCGACGCGCAGGTCGACCCAGGCGCCGCGGGAGCGCTTCGAAGCCCGGGGCAGCGGGGGAAGGGCGAGCAGTGCGGCCAGGATGGCAACGAAGGAGATCGCGTTCAAGAGAAAGCAGGCCGTCTCTCCGGCGGTGCTGATCGCGAATCCCGCGAGCATGGGGCCGATCACGCGGGAGAGATTGAACTGCATCGAGTTCAGTGCGATCGCGTTCATCAGGTCTTCGCGCCCGACCAGATTGAGGAAGAGAGACTGGTGCGACGGCGTCGTGAAGGCGTTGGCCACCCCGTTGATGATGGCCACGGCGGCGACCAGCGGGACGGAGACAAAGCGCCAGCCGGTCGCGGCCGCGAGGAAAAGGGCGCAGGCCATCTGGACCGACTGGGTGGCGAGCAGGAGCCGCCGCCGGTCGCGGCGGTCGGCGGCCACTCCCGCCAGAGGCGCCAGGAGAAGACTCGGAATCGACCCGGCGAAGGTGACCAGCCCCAGCACGAACGCCGAATCCGACAGGCGCAACACGAGCCAGCCCTGCGCCACGGTCTGCATCCAGATTCCGATGTTGGAGAGAAAGAGCCCGGTCCAGTAGAGGCGGAAGGCGCGGTGGGCGAGCGACGCGAACATTCCCCGGCGCGGCGCCGCGATCCCCCGGGGGGGAGCAACGCCCAGGTTCGGACCCGCCGGTTTGAGAAAGGCCGGATGGGTCTCGGCGGACGGAGGCTCTTCCCGACCGATCAAGGCGTGGCCTTCCCGGCGGGCCTCGTGCCGGAACGCAGGACGGCGGCAACGGCGAGCACCACGAGGTTCACAGCCGTGCCGAGCAGCACCGGATCCAGCCCGGCGGCGACCGGGCGAAAGCGCAGGCTGGCAGCCGTCGCACCGCCTGCCAGCATGGCGGCGATCGCTCCCCCGGTCGGGACCGTGCCCGGCGGCAGCCACAGGGCCGCGAGAACGGGGAGGATCAGTCCCGCCGCGAAGATCGAGTAGCCGAGCCTGAGCGTCTCCAGGACGTTTCGATCCAGCGCCAGCGCGAGAGCGAGGCCGAGCAACGCATAGACGGGCGCAAGCGCGCGGGCGGCAGTGACAGCCGGAAGGCGTCTGCCCCTGGGCGCGAGGTCGCGCACGGTCACCGCGGCAGCGGAGAGCAGGACGGCGTCGGCCGAGGACTGCATCGTCGCCACCAGGCATACGAGCACGAATGCGGCGAGCGGCCCCGGCACGAAGGCCATCACGGCGCGAGGCAGCGTCTGGATGGCCGGCCCCGGGGGAAGCGCCGCGCGCGCGCAGAGTGCGATCGCGGCGACGGCGCCTCCGAAAGCCACCTTCGACAGCGCCGCGAAGAGGGCCGCGAGCCGTGCGGCGCGCTCGTCCCGGCAGGAGAGGAGCTTCGCGTAGATGTCGCTGCCCACCAGATGGGGCAGTCCGATCAGGACCAGAAGCGACAGCACGTCGAGGGCTCCGAATGACGGCGAGGTGGGAAACGCGAGTGCTTCCGGCGGCAGTGGCGCGAAACTGCCGGATCGCGCGAGAGCGAATCCGAGTGCCAGCACCGGAATCCCGATCCCCATCAGGCCGTACTGCAGTCCGTCGGTTCGCACGACCGCGAACTGTCCGCCAAGCACCGTATACAGGACGAAGACGGCGGTGGAGGCAACGAGGGCCGCGACGGGCTCGAGGCCGATCGCGGCAGACAGCACGACCTGTGTCGCCTCGACCAGCAGGGCGAACCAGACGATCTCCGAAACGAGGACGAGGGCCGCCGCTACGCGCCGGGCGGTTTCGCCGTAGTAGCGGCCGACGATCTCGGGCAGCGTCACGGCCCCTTCGCGCCGCACGCGCCCCGCCAGAAAGAGCCCGAGCAGGAGAAGGCCGAGGGCGCCTGCCAGGTCGAGCCAGAGGCCCGCGAGCCCGTTCCCATAGACGAGGGCGGCCAGCGCGACGGTCGTGGAGCCACCGGTGGTCAGCGAGGCCAGGCCGAGGAAACCCCAGAACGGCGAGAGCGAGCGATCTGCGACGAAATAGGAGATCTCGTCCCGCCCGGCGCGGCGGCGCCAGAGCCAACCCGTGGCTGCGACGGCAAGCAGGTATCCTGCGAGGAGAACCCCGAAGGTCGTCGACGGCACGCGCGGATTATCGCCAAGGGCTCGTCCGGGGTCTCTGTTTTCCGCCCGGGTTTCGGCGGGAAATTTTACGAGGCAACCCCTTGGGTCGGGGGCTCACTTTCGGTAGGATGGCGTCAATCCGAATGGCGCGGGCTCGAGACGACAAACCCAATCGCCTCCCCGGCGCCGGTGTCGAGGTGCGGGGCTGCCTGGTGGCTGTCCTCCTTGTGAGCGCCCCGGCGCTCCAGGCCGCGGATTCCTTCTCCCTCTTCTCTCCGGAGCTGCCCCCCGAGCACTATTTCTCGATGGACGGAGGAAGCGACTCCCAGTCCTTCGACCTGGAGCTCTCGAAGCCGAGCGGCCCCGGCCGGCCGGTGCCGCAGATTCCCGTGGCCGTGGCCCAGATGCCGGTGCCTTCGCCGGTCGGTTTCGTCCCGCTCTTTCCGAGAATGGCCCCCCGCACCAGGTCGACCCTGCTGACGGTCGGCGTCCTGGCCGGATCGGCGGTATCCGCCTTCTGGTCCGGCCACAGCCGCCAGGCCTTCAACTTCGCCAACGAGGAATGGTTCGGCGAACAGACCTACGCCGGCGGCGCGGACAAGGCTTCGCATTTCGTCTTCTACAACGGGCTTTCTCGAGGGTTGAACGTTGCCTACCAGGACCTCGGCTACACGCGGGACAGGGCGGTCATGATGGCGTTCGGGACATCGGTCCTGGGCGGTCTGATCGTCGAGATCGGAGACGGGTTGACCGTCTTCGGGTTCGCCTGGGAGGACGTCGTCATGGACACTCTGGGCGCCGGCACCGCGGCGCTCATCACCCACTACGACCTGGACGACACGATCGGGTTTCGATTCGGGAAGGTCTCCGCAGAGCAGCCGGATCCCTGCTGCCGTGCGTCGGGAATCGGCAAGGACTACTCGGAGGAGATCTACACCGCGGATCTCAAGCTGGCGGGGTTCGCGCGGCGCGTCAAGGTCCGTCCGGGGCCCGCCCGGTTCCTCCTGTTCTCGGTGTCCTACGGGAGCAAGGGATACCGCTACTCCCCACCTGAGTTCCGGCAGCGCAACTTCGGGCTCGAGCTCGGCTTGAACATTCCGGAGATCCTCTCGCTGACGGGGCTCCCCGACAACAAGTGGTGGGGCCAGCTGATCTACGGCTTTTTCAACTTCGTTCGGATTCCCTTCACGTCGATCGGCATGTACTACGACTTGAACTCCGGCAAGTGGTCGGGCCCCAACAACGGCAACGTGTACACCCCGGGCCCCTAGGGCCTAGCCCTCACAGCCTGCGGGAGGCCTCCCGCGCGACCCTCTCGAAGAGGAGCGCGCCGATGGTGAGCGCCCGCTCGTCGATATCGAAGACCGGAGAGTGGTGGGGACGGTGCGGGCCATCCGGGGCCGAGCCCACGAAGAAGAAACAGCCGGGCACGCGCGAGAGGTAGACCGACATGTCTTCGCCGCCCAGGGTACGCATATCGGTCTCGACGTTTTCCTCGCCGACCAATTGCGCGGCCGCGGCGATGACGAGCTCGGCCATCGCCCCGTCGTTGACCGTCGCCCGGTTGACCCGCCGGTACTCCAGCCGCGCCCGGACGCCGGCGGCCGCGGCGGTGCCCGACACAATGCGTTCGATCTTTTCGGGCAGGGCCCGCCCGACTACTTCGGAAAACGAACGGGTGGTGCCGGTCAGCGTCACCCGCGCCGGAATGATGTTGAACGCGCCTCCGCCGTGGATGGTTCCGACCGTCAGGACCGCGGGCTCCAGCGGCGAGATCTCGCGTGCCACGACGCCCTGCAACGCTTCGACGATGCGGGCGGCCGCGACGATCGTGTCGGAGGTCTCGTGCGGCGCGGCGCCGTGCCCTCCCGGGCCCTCGACCTCGATCGAGAACTCGTCCACGGCGGCCATGAGGGCGCCGCGGTTGACGCCGATCTTTCCCACCGGGAGCTGGTTCCAGAGGTGCAGTCCGAAGGCTGCCCCCACCCCTTCGAGGACCCCGTCGCGCGTGCACGCCTCGGCGCCCCCGGCGCCTTCCTCGGCCGGTTGGAAGAGCAAACGAAGCCGTGAGGCCTCCGTGGCGCGCGCCAGTCGCTCGGCCAGGCACAGCGCGATGGCGACGTGACCGTCATGGCCGCAGGCGTGCATCGCACCGGGCTCCTGCGAGGCGTAGGCCGCGCCGGTCTCCTCGGTGAGCGGCAGCGCGTCCATGTCCGCCCGGAGCAGGATGCCCGGCCGCCGGTCCGATGTCCCGGGAACCAGATCCGCCGTCACGCCCGTTCGGCCGACCCCGGTCCTGGGATCGAGTCCCGCGGTGCTCAGGCGCCTGGCGACGAGCTCGGCGGTGCGCCGCTCCTGGAATCCGAGCTCCGGATGGCGATGGAGATCCCGCCGTGTGGAAATGAGCATTTCCCCCTCCTGCCGCGGGAAGGAGGAGACCAGATCCTGGACGGTCGCATCGAGAGATTTCACGGCGCGGCGACGTGCACCAATATATACGCGGACGGCGGCCTTCCGGCGGCGGAACTATGATGAGGCGGTGACCGAGAACGAGTCGGGAGGGGTCGTCGAGCTCTTTCGCCGCCTGGGGCAGTCACGACCGTTTGATCTCTTCGAAGGGGCCCTTCTGGTCGCTCGTCTGATCGATCCGGCGGCGGACCTGGAGGGCACCCGGGCCCGGGTCGAGCAGCTCGGTCGCCGCGTCGCCGACCGGCGGGCGGCCGGCGCGGCGCCGCTCGACGCACTGCGCGAGGTGCTCTTCGCGGAAGAGGGATTTGGGGGCGACACCGAGTCCTACGACGAACCGCGAAACTCCTCGATCGTTCGCGTGCTGCGCGACCGGCGGGGCATGCCTGTCACCCTTTCGGTCGCCGTGCGCGAGGTCGGCCGCCGCTCGGGCGTGCGGCTGGAGGGCGTCGGGCTTCCGGGGCACTTCGTGCTCGGCGGGCCGGACCTGCCTGACGGCCTGTTTCTCGACCCCTTCCACGGCGGGCTCCTGTGCGACTCCGAGGCGCTCTCCCGCCGGGTGTCCACGATCCTGGGGACGTCGGTCATCCTGTCTGAGGAGGCTTTCGCGGCGGACCCGGAACCGGCGATCCTGCGGCGGGTGCTGTTGAACCTGTGCCGGTCCTACGAGCGCCGGCACCGCTACGAAGAGGCGCTCGCGGTCCTGGACTGCGCCGGGGCCTTCGCCCCGGACGATCCTTCCCTCGATCGCGAACGGGGCAAGCTTCTGTCGAAGGCCGGACGGAGCGCCGAAGACCCGGGAAGCCAGGAGCCGAGTGCCCCACGCAGGATCTTCACGCTGGAGGAGGCACGCTCCCTGCTTCCGCGCATCCGCGAGCGCACCACCGAAGCCGTCGAGCGTTTCGCGAAGCTTTCCCCCGGCGGCGCGGACGTCGAGGAGGCGCGACGCGAAATCCTCGCGCTTTGGGCCGAGGAGGTTTCGGCCCTGGGCGTCGAGATCAAGGGCCCGTGGCTGGTCGACTTCGATTCGGGAGCCGGCTACTACTGTTGGAAGCACCCGGAGCGCGCCCTCGAGTTCTTCCACGGGTACGAGGAGGGGTTCGCGGGCAGGCTGCCCCTCCAGTAAGCCGCCGCCTTCACTCGCTCGCAAACCTGGCGGGCCGCGTGGCCCGAGTTGAGGTGTGGAGTCAAGTCTGGCGGCCTGCCACCGGCGAACGGCTCGGCCAGAGGGCCTCGACCGTTCGCCTGGTTCGCTCGCTCGCTCCGGAGACTTCCTGCGCCGCGAACTGAAGTACAGAATGCGACAAGAGGAGTTTTTCACGGCACCGGCTCATCCGTTCGCGACGCGACCAAGTTTCGCGACCTGAGGAGCGAAACGACTCGCGTCGCGGGAGCCGGAACGAGCGAGGGAATCAGGCCGGCGGTCGAGCCCGCATCCGGGCGAGCCGACGGCCGGTGGCGGGCCGAGGGCCAAACGCCCGAAATGCCCCAGTGCCCATCATGCCCTCGGCCCGCCAGATTCCCGAGCGAGTGAAGGCGACGTGCCTACGGCCAGGAGCCGCCCGGCTTCAGGGCGATGACCTCCGTCGAGAGGCCGCGCTTGCGGATTTCGTCGCGCAGCGCTTCCGGCGTGCCCGTCAGGGCCGGGAATGTTCCCCAGTGCATCGGGATGACGCGCGCAACCGCGAGCAGCTCGCAGGCCTTCGCGGCCTGGGCGGGGTCCATCGTGTAGAAGCCACCGATCGGCAGGAGCGCAACGTCCGGCCGCTCGAGTTCGCCGATCAAGGCCATGTCCGAGAAGACCGCCGTGTCGCCAGCGTGGTAGACGCGAAATCCATCCTCGAACGTGAGCACGTAGCCGCAGGGATCCCCCGGGAAGTTGTTCTCCTTCCCGGCGCCGGACGTCCCAGACGAGTGTACGGCGTGCGTCATGCGGATCGCGACTCCGGAAAGGCTCTGAAGCCCGCCCTTGTTCATGCCCGAGACCTTCGGCGCCCTCGCCGCTCCGCAATGAAGCGCGAGCTCGAAGATTCCGACGATGGCGGCGCCACTGTCCTGGGCGAGCGCGATGCCGTCGTCTCCGAAGTGATCGAAGTGGCCGTGCGTGGCGGCCACGACGTCGAGCCGTCCATACGTGAATCCCTTCGGGAACTTCGGATTGTTGCCGATCCACGGATCGATCGCGATCCGTGCCCCGCCGGGCGACTCCAAAAGAAATGCCGCGTGGCCGAGCCAGGTGATCCTGCCGCCGAAGCGTTTCACCGGGGTTCCCCTGCGGTCGCGAGAGACCGCCAATCCACCCGAGGCAGGAGTGCCTTCACGAAGGCCTCCAGCCCCACCCGGTCCTCTTCATCGAAGCGAGACGGATCCGGGGAGTCCACGTCGAGAACGCCGCGCAGGACGCCGCCGGAGACGATCGGAACCACGATCTCGGAGCGCGAGGCCGGGTCGCAGGCGATGTGCGCGGGGAAGGCGTGGACGTCCGCGACGACGAGCGTCTCACGCCTCGCGGCGGCCGTGCCGCAGACGCCTTTGCCCAGCCCGATCCTCACGCAGGCGGGCTTGCCCTGGAAAGGGCCGAGCACGAGCTCCCCGTCCCGCAGCAGATAGAAGCCGCACCAGTTGATCGAGGGCAGCGCCTGGCCGAGCAGTCCCGAAGCATTGGCGAGGTTGGCGAGCGCGTCGGTCTCGCCCGAGAGCAGGGCCTCGAGCGAGGCCGCGAGGTCGCGGTAGAGGCCGGCTTTCGGCTGCGATTGATCGAGTGAGGTCTCGAACACGAGACGATTCTACCCGCGGCACGCGCCCACTGGTCCAGGAAGCTCTCCGTCGTCGATCTGGGTCCCGGAAACGTGTCGACGAAGAGTCCCGGGGGCTCCGTTTGGCCCGGCTCTTGCGACTCGACACCGTCGGACACCCCGACGCCCGCGAGAGCCCGTTCTCCGGGTTCGCGCCACGCAATTTCATTCTCCTTCGCGGCTTCGGGTCGCTCCGCGGCGGGCAGCGCTCGGGTACGATCCGCTCCGCAATGGCGCGGGCGCGGCGTGATGGTGCGGCGAGCGGAGGACGCGGGCGTGTGTTTTCCATCTATGTCTTCTGCTGTCTCGTGTGGGGCTCGACGTGGATGGTCATCAAGATTGGCTTGCGGGACCTCCCGCCGTTTCATTTCGCCGCGATGCGGATGGCCCTCGCATGCCTGCTCATGGCGCCCCTCGCCTTTGCGCGGAGAGACCGGCTACCGAGCCGGGAAGAGCGCCTCTGGATCGCGATATGCGGGTTCCTGCAGATCGGCGTGTCGTATGCCCTCGTGTTCACGGCTTCGCAATGGATTCCCTCGAGCCTCGCGGCGCTGCTCTTCTGCACGTTTCCGATCTGGGTGGGCCTCTTCGGGCACTGGCTCCTTCCCGGGGAACCGTTGACACCCCGCACGCTCGCGTCCTCCGTCCTGGGGCTCTCGGGCGTGGCCGTGATCCAGGGGCCCGACGTCCTCGAGGCGCTTCGGGCCCGCCCGGGGCCCCTTCTGGTCGGGGGTCTCTGTGTCCTCGGCTCGGCGGTCGTTTCCGCGATCGCAAACGTTCTCAACAAGAAGCACTTTGCCGCGGTCTCGCCCTACCAGAACGTCTGGGGCCAGACGCTCGTCGGCGCGGCTTTCCTCGGGCTGCTCGCCCTTCTCTTCGAGCGGGCGGCGCCGATGCGGTGGACCGGCGCGTCGGTCTCCGCCCTCACCTACCTCGCGCTCTTCGGCACGGCCATGTCGTTTGCCGGCCTGTTCTGGCTGATCCCCCGAGTTCCCGTTGCCGTGATCGGAACGATTCCGCTCGCGGATACGGCGATCGCCGTCCTGCTCGGCTTCGCCATCCTGCGAGAGAGCCTCTCGGCACGCGTTCTGGGCGGAGGGCTGCTCATTCTGTCGGGCGTTCTCCTCGCGGTGTCGCAACGCCGGCCCGCGGAGCTTCCCGGCGCGGCCTGAGTGGGCCGGTTCAGCGCCCGTAGATCGGCAACCAGGGGCGCGTCAGGTAGTCGGAGACGGTGATGAGGATGAGGATGGCGAGCCAGCAGATGCTCGCGCCGACGACGATCCGGGTCAAGCGCGGCGAATCTTTCAGGTGCATGAAGACGAGAGCCACCAGCAGGGCTTTTGTCACTGCGATCGCGAGGGCGATGGGAGTGTTCCAGATGCCGGCGTGCTGGAAGGCCGCCCAGGTCGTCAGGATGGTCAGGCCCATCAGAGCCGCAAAGACGGCGACGTAGGCTCGGAGCGCCTTGCCGGCGGCGAGGTCGTGCGACGTCATAACCGGTGCCTCCCGAGCAGGTAGAGCAGCGGAAAGAGGAAGATCCAGACGATGTCCACGAAGTGCCAGTAAAGGCCCACCAGGTCGACCGGTGTGTTGTAGAGCGCGGTGAAGGCCCCGCGCCGGGCCTTCGCCACGAGCCAGGTCAGAAGCCCGATGCCGATGATCATGTGCAGGGCATGGAGGCCCGTCATGCAGAAGTAGAGCGAGAAGAACATCTCGCTCTGGGGGGGCAGGGGCTTGCCCGTGGCGGGATCCTCGGGCACGGCGAAGTGGGGACCGGGAACCTCATGGTGGTCGAACTTTTGCTTGTATTCGACGACCTTGACGCCGAGAAACGTCGAGCCGAGCAGGATCGTCAGAAGAAGAAAGGAGACGATCAGGGTCTTCCGGCCGTGGGCGGACGCCCAGACGGCGAGCGCCATCGTCAGAGACGACGCGATCAGGACGGCCGTGTTGATCGCCCCGAGCCGAATGTCCAGCAGGTTCGAGGCGCCCTCGAAGGCGGCGCGGTAGGTCGAACGGTAGACGACGTAGGCGGTGAACATTCCCCCAAAAAACAGCACTTCGGTGGCGAGGAAGATCCACATGCCGAAGGACGAGGCGGTCTTTTGAGCCGACAGGTCCTCGAACTGGTGCTGCAGCTCGGGAGGCGCGGAGAGAGCCTGGGCCATGTCAGCCAACCCGCACCTCCTCCGAGATCGTGGTGTAGTCGTACGGGCGTCCCGTCACGATCGGGGTCTCGACGAAATTCTCGGTCGGCGGGGGGGACGGGGTCTGCCATTCGAGGCCCGTGGCTCCCCACGGGTTGTCCGCGGCGTCCTTGCCGTACCGCATCGACCAGAAGAAATAGACGAGCGGGATGAGATATCCGACGCCCAGGATCGACGCGCCGGCGGTCGACATAACGTTCAAGACCTGGAACTCGTCGGGGTAGGCGTGGTAGCGGCGGGGCATGCCGAGGTATCCCAGCAAGAACTGGGGAAAGAAAGTCAGGTTGAATCCGAGGAAGATGACCCACGCCGACACCCGCGACCAGTATTCCGGATAGATCTTGCCCGAGATCTTCGGCCACCAGTAGTGAAGCCCCCCGAGGTATCCCATGATCGTTCCGCCCACCATGATGTAGTGGAAGTGGGCGACGACGAAGTAGGTGTCGGTCACGTGGATGTCGAGCCCCATCGTCGCGAGGAAGAGGCCGGTCAGCCCGCCGAGCGTGAACAGGCCAATGAATCCAAGCGCATAGAGCATCGGCGTCTGATACGACACCGAGCCCTTGTAGAGCGTCGCGGTCCAGTTGAACACCTTGATGGCCGACGGGATCGCCACCATGAAGGACAGAATCGAGAAGACCAGTCCCGCGTAAACGGACTGGCCCGAGACGAACATGTGGTGGCCCCAGACGAAGAACGAGAGCACCGCGATCGCGACGGAGGAGCCCGCGATGAACTTGTATCCGTAGATGGGCTTGCGCGCAAAGGCCGTCACGAGCTCGCTGATCACGGCGAGCGCCGGAAGAACCATGATGTAAACGGCCGGATGGGAATAGAACCAGAAGAGGTGCTGGAACAGGATGGGATCGCCGCCCTGGGCGGGATCGAAGATGCCGAGATGGAAGAGCCTTTCGGCCGCGACGAGCAGCAGGGTGATCGCGATGACGGGCGTGCCCAGGATCTGAATGATCGCCGTCGCGTACATGCCCCAACAGAAGAGGGGCATCCGCGTCCACGTCATGCCGGGGGCCCGCATCTTGTGAAGCGTGACCAGAAAATTGAGGCCGGTCAGGATCGACGAGAAGCCCGCGATGAAGATCCCGACTGCCGTGACGACGACCCAGCCGTTGGAGTAGACGGTCGAGTACGGCGTGTAGAACGTCCATCCCGTGTCGACGCCCCCGTGCACGACCGCCCAGAGCGCGGTCAGCCCTCCGATGGCGAACAAATACCAGGAGAGCAGGTTCAGCCGCGGGAAGGCCACGTCGCGGGCGCCGATCATCAAGGGGATCAGGAAGTTCCCCAGCACTCCGGGGATTCCGGGGATCATGAAGAAGAAGATCATCATGACCCCGTGTCCGGTGAAGAGCTTGTTGTAGGTCTCCGACTGAAAGACGTCGCCGGCCGGTGTGAGCAGCTCGAGGCGAATGAGCGACGCGTAGATTCCGCCGATCGCGAAGAAAAACGTCACGCCGATCAGATACAGGATCGCGATCCGCTTGTGGTCGTGCGTCAACAGCCACGACTTCACGCCGTAACGGGCGTTCAGATAGTGGACGCGTTGCGCCTGCGGAATCGGCGGAGAGGCGGCGGCGGTGCTCATGGCTTGACGGGCTTCCTTTCCGTGGATGCCGGGGCCGGGGCCGGGGGGCCCGGAGCCGGGGCGGGAGAGAGCGACTTGACGTACGCGACGAGCTGGAGCAGGCCATCTTCGCTGATGAGGCCCTGGAACGTCGGCATGATCGGCGGGTAACCCTCGACGAGCCGGGCCTGAGAGTTCGTGATCGACTCGCGGATGTACGCCTCGTCGGCGACGATGGTCTGCCCACCCTGGAGGCGGACCGTCTTGCCGAAGAGGCCCACGAGCGACGGCCCCCGGGCTCCGGCCTGCTCGGTGTGGCACGAGTTGCAGGCCTGCTCCTGAAAGCGTTTGGCCCCGGCCGCCGCGAGCGACTCACCGGGCGCGCCGCCCGAGAGCCACGCCTGATAGTCCGCCGGTTTCATCGCATACACCCAGCCGATCATGCCGGAGTGCCGCGTTCCGCAAAACTCGGCGCAGAAGAGATGGTACTTTCCCGGTTTCGTCGCCTCGAACCATGCGATCGAGAAGCGGCCGGGAACGACATCCCGCTTGAAGCGGAACGCGGGCACGAAGAAACTGTGGATGACGTCCTCGGAGGCCATCGTCAGACGGACGGGCTGTCCGATCGGGACGTGCAGCTCGTTCATTTCCCGGTGTCCGTCAGCGTGCTGAATCTTCCACATCCATTGCTTGCCCGTCACATAGACGTCGAGGGTGTTGGCCGGCGGCCGCGTGATGCGGAAGAAGACGGAGGCGCCCCAGAAAAACATGACCAGAACCAGGCCGAACGGGATCACGGTCCAGACGACCTCGAGCAGGCCCGACTCGTGGACGTCCCGGGCGATCTCGTCGGGGGAGCGGCGCCGGTAGCGGATCGCGAAGACGACGACGAGCGTGCCGATCAGAAGGGAAAAGAAGGCCGTGACGGCAATGAGGAACCCGTAGAGGCTGTCGACGGAGCCGGCGAAGCTCGATGCCTGCTGGGGGAACAGCTCCATCAGCGGGGCTCTCCGGAAACCACGCGCAGTCGGGCGCCGCGCCGACGCGACATCACGACGATCGAGACGACGATCGCGAACAGCGTCGCGATTCCGGCCAGGCGGACGATGTTCACGACCGCGGCGCTGTACTTGCCGGCCTTCGGGTCGTAGTGGAAGCAGTAGAGCAGCACCTGGTCGGCGGGAGTTCCGATCCGTCCCGCGGAGGCCTCGACCAGCGACAGCCGCAGGTCCCGGGGGGCGTACTCGATTCCGTACAGATACCTCGAGATCCGCCCTTCGGGAGTGACGACGGCGATGGCCGTGGCGTGCGCGAACTGTTCCTTCTCGGCGTCGTAGCGGAAGCGGAAGCCGAACGATCGGGTCAAGCCGGTGATCGACGCCGCGTCACCGGTGAGGAAGTGCCATCCGGCGTCGGTCCCCGCCCGGTTGTAGCGGGCCACGTAGGCGTTCTTCTTCGCGGCGGCGTCGCTGGGTTTCTCCCGGGAATCGAAGCTGACGGCGACGATGTCGAAGTCGCGCCCGGGCGTGAGCGACAGGACGCGCAGCGACGAGAGCAGGCCGTTCAAGACCTGGGTGCAGAGCATCGGGCAGTTGTAGTAGACGAGAGCGAGGATCACCGGGCGCTCGCCGAAATAGGAGCCGAGAGTGACCCGGCGCCCGACCTCGTCGCGGAACGCGAGCTCGAGAGGCAGGCGCTCGTTCAAGTGCTGGTCGATACCGACGTCCTTCAAGGCGGCGGGTGTCTCGTCGGCGCGCACGATGCCGGACGGAGGAGGTGCCATGGCCTGCCCCGCGGCGGGCGCGATGCGCAACAGCAGCAGAGCCGCGGCCGCGGCGGCGCGGCGTGCGCCCGGACGCGTCACGGCCTCCCTCCCGCCGGCACGGGCGTGGGCGCGGGCGCCGGCAGGACGACCGGCGCTGCGGGCAACGGACCGATGCCACGCTGCGCGATGAGCTCCATCGCCCGCGCAATCGGAATGTGTACTGCCCCCGTCGAGCGGTCCATCCAGCCGTAGGTCGCGAGCTGCCGCTCCTCGGCGGAGCGGAACTCCGTCCAGTCCCGCCGCCCGTTCACCTGCAGTCGTGGCTGCGGCGGCAGGCGATCCTCCCGCAGCTGCACGCCGGCGGCATCGACGGCCGCCGCATCCCTTCGCTCGGCGCGCAGGTCGAGGTATCGAAAGAGAGCGACCATCAGGAGCATCGTGGCGACCGAAACCGCCGCCAGCACGAGTCCGAAGCGCAGGACCAGCGGCGCCGAAAGATGGTCGGGCTCCACCCGGACCCCGTGGTCGTGGCCGTCCGGCTCAGTCGCGCCCATGGGCGAGGGCCTCCTCGAAGCCGGGATCGTTGGCGGGCAGAAGGGATCGGGTCGTCAGGCCGCGTGCGAAGACGGCGAGCCAGAGACCGCCCAATCCCACGGGAGCAGCCAGATTCATCCAATGGAACCGGAACGCGCCTTTCGAGAAGGCGGGCAGGACCAGCCAGACGACGTCCACGAAGCGCATGACGATCAGCAGCACCGCCGCCGACGAGAGGAGGCGGGGATTGCGGTTCGCCTCCTTCGAAAGCAGGAGCGCAAACGGGAGCACGAAGTTCAGCAGCAGAACGGCGAGGCCCACCCAGCCCCAGCCGCCGCGGAGCCGCGCGAGGTACCAGGCGATCTCCTCCGGAATGTCGCCCGACCAGACGATGAGGTACTGGGAAAACGTGACGTAGGCCCAGACCATCGTGAAGGCGAACATCATCTTTCCGAGGTCGTGGCGCCGGCGGCCGCCGACGAATCCCGCGACGGGCTCGCGCCCGGACAGAATCACCACGACGGCGGTCGCGAGCGCGAGGGCGCTCAGGGCCTGCCCGACCATGAAGAGAACTCCATACATCGTCGAGTACCAGTGGGGCTCGAGCGACATCACCCAGTCGACGGAAGCGAAGGTCGTCGTCAGGGCGTAGACGACGAGGCCCCCGCCCGACAGCAGCTGGAGCCTGCGGTCGATCGCCCGATGGTCTTGCGCCCCGGCGGCGTCCTGCTCCGCCGACCATTTTCGGAGCGCCCAGGCGAGCAGCATCCACGCCCCGAAGAAGACAGCCGCGCGGGCCACGAAGAACGGGACGTTCAAGTACAGCACCTTCTTCTGAAGCAGGGGGTCCCGGGCCACGACATCCGCGTGCGTCCATTCGTAGAGCCGGTGCATGCCGGCGAGGACGGGCAGGAACGCGACGGCGGTGAGCGGGAGCGTGCGCGCGGCCGCCTCGAGCTCGCGGCGGATGGCGATTCCCCAGGCCCCGCCGGTCAGGTATTGCAGCATGAGCACGGCGAGCGAGCCCACGGCGAGCCCGTTCCAGAACAGGAAGGCCACGAGCCACGACTGGAAGAACGCATCGGGGTTGGCCAAGCCGCCCAAGAGACTCGCCACGAGTCCCACGGCGCCGGCGGCGAGGGCGGGCCGTACGAAGCGGGCGATGGCTTCCCGCAACCGGGGATCGTCGGTCGGGCGGACGCTGGTCACCGGTTCGATCCCTTCTCACCGGGGGTCCCGTCGGTGGTGCCGGCTCCCGTCCAATCGTCCCCGCCGGTGGGAAGGGGCGACGGGCGCGGCGGGGCATCGGGCGCCTCGAGCGCGGGCCGGGCCTCCGGCGGCACGTCGGCCGTGGTCGTCCGCTGCGAAAGCTGCAGCGCCCGGATGTAGGCGGCGATCGCCCAGCGGTCGGAGGCCGGGATCTGCCCCGCGTAGTCCGGCATCGCTCCGAATCCGCGGGTCATGACGTCGAAGAAGTATCCGACCGGCGCGGCGCGCAGGCGGTCGAGTTCATAGGACGGCGGCCGCCGGTAACCGCGCTGGACCACGATGCCCAGGCCGTTGCCGGTCAGGCCGTGGCAGGGGGTGCAGTAGATGCCGTAGCGCTCCCGTCCGCGCTCGAGCAGGGCCGGCGTCAGCGGCACGGGCAGATCCGCGACGGGCTTGCCGTTCACCTGGCCCGTCGTGAAGCGCTCGTCGGCATAGAGGAACCCGCGCGCGACGGTGTCTTCGACGACCGGGCGCGCCGAGCGCTTGTCGTCGAAGAAGGCGGACCCCCGGAGATTCTTGTATTTCGGCTGGTCCTGCATGTCCTGGCGGCAGGCGGGCGCGAGGGCGAGCAGGGCGAGAGCCAGCCATGCGGGATACGAGATCCGAGATGCAGGACGCGTCCCCATCCTGGATCGCGCCTCCCGTATCCCGCAACGCGCAACCCGCATCACTCCTCCACATCCATGACGACCCGCGACCCGAGCTTCGTCAAGAACGCCCAGGTCTCGTCGTGATCGAACTTCGGATCGACTGCCTCGATGCAGAGGAAGAACCGGTCGCGCGAGGCGAGCGCGAATCGCGGCGCGTTGAAGACCGGATGGTAGGGCATCGGAAGACCATTGAGGGCGAACATGCCGAGGACGGCGGCGAAAGCCGCGAAGAGAATCGTCGTCTCGAACGTCGGAACGATGAACGCCGGCGCGCTGTGGAAGGGCTTTCCGCCGACGTTCAACGGGTAAGCGATGACGGACGTCCAGTAGCAGAGAGCGTAGCCGCAAAGCCCGCCGAGGAGGCCGCCACCGAGTACCACGGCGGGCAGCTTCCGGTCGTGGATCTGGAGCGCCTCGGCGAGGGCCTCGATCGGATATGGCGTGTAGGCGTCGAACTTCGTGAATCCCGCCTCGCGCACGCGGCGAGCGGCATCCACCAGGTCGTTCGGATTCTCGAACTCCGCCATGAGGCCGTAGAGCCGGGCGTTGCTCATGCCTCCTCCCGGACCTTGGCGCCGGGCAGGATGGCGCGCATCTCGAAGATCGAGATCATCGGCAGCAAACGGATGAAGAGGAACATGAGGGCCAGGAACAGCCCGAGCGTTCCGGCGAAGGTCGACCAATCCCAGAAGGTCGGCGTGTACATGCCCCATGACGACGGCAGGAAATCGCGGTGCAGGCTGACCACGACGATGATGAAGCGCTCGAGCCACATGCCGACGTTCACGATCATCGCCATGCCGAAGAGGGCGGGCACGTTGCAGCGCACCTTGCGGAACCAGAGGGCTTGCGGAGCGAGAATGTTGCAGAAAATCAGCGACCAGTAGATGGCGCGGTAGGGGCCCTCCATCCGGTTCCAGATCATGTACCGCTCGTAGAGGTTCCCGCTGTAGTAGCCGAAGAACGCCTCCATCACGTAGCCGTACCCGACGATCAGGCCGGTGGCGAGCAGGATCTTCGCCATGTTGTCGAGGTGCTTCATCGTGATGAAGTCCTCGAGGCCGTAGATCTTCCGCAGAGGGATCGCCAGCGTCATGACCATCGCGAACCCTGCGTAGATGGCGCCGGCGACGAAGTAGGGCGGGAAGATCGTCGAGTGCCATCCGGGGACGATCCCGGCGGAAAAGTCGAGCGAGACGACCGAGTGGACCGAAATGACGAGCGGCGTCGCGAGACCGGCGAGCAGGAGCGAAGCCGTCTCGTAGCGGCTCCAGTGCCGGGCCGAGCCGCGCCAGCCCATCGCGAGCATTCCGTAGGCGACCTTGGCCCACGTCTTCTTGGCGCGATCCCGCAGAGTGGCCAGGTCCGGGATCATGCCCAGGTACCAGAAGAGCAGGGACACGGTGGCATAGGTCGACACGGCGAACACGTCCCAGATGAGCGGGCTCCGGAAGTTCGGCCAGAGGGACATGGTGTTGGGATACGGCACCAGCCAGTAGGCGAGCCAGGGCCGGCCGACGTGGAGCAACGGATAAATTCCGGCGCACGCGACCGCGAAGATCGTCATCGCCTCGGCGAATCGGTTGATCGAGTTGCGCCAGTCCTGCCGCAGCAGGAGCAGGATCGCCGAGATGAGCGTTCCGGCATGGCCGATTCCGATCCACCAAACGAAATTCAGGATGGCGAGTCCCCAGCCCACGGGGATGTTGATGCCCCAGATCCCGACTCCCCGGAGGAACAGGTACGAGATCGAAACGAGCAGCACCAGGGTCATGACGAAGCCGATGAAGGCTCCGACGAACCAGACCATTGGCGTCCGGCGGGAGAGCGCGATCGAGGCGATCTTGTCGGTGAGAGTCGTGAACGTGTAGCCCGGCGCCATCAGATCCCGGCGAGGCAACGTCTCCTCGGGAGCAGGGCGCGGCTTGGGGCCGTCGCTCATGTTCGGCTTGTCTCCTCCGGCCGCCCCGCCAGGGCCGCGTTGGGGTTCGAAAGCGACGCGAGGTAGGTCGTTCGCGGCCTCGTGCCGAGCTCGGTCAGCAGGCCGTACATGCGCTTTTCGGCGCGGAGCCCGGCGATGCGGCTGTGAGGATCGGAAATGTTCCCGAAGACGATGGCGTCGGCGGGGCAGGCCTGCTGGCAGGCGGTCCGGATCTCCCCGTCCCGAATCGGTCGGTTCTCCTTTTCGGCGGTGATGCGGGCCCGGTTGATCCGCTGCACGCAGTAGCTGCATTTTTCCATGACCCCGCGGCTGCGCACCGTGACTTCCGGATTGCGGGCCATCTTCAGCATCTCGGTCTTGAAGTCGGCGTAGAGATAGAAGTTGAAGCGCCGGACCTTGTAGGGGCAGTTGTTCGAGCAGTACCGGGTGCCCACGCACCGGTTGTAGATCATCTGATTCAGGCCCTCGGCGCTGTGGACGGTTGCCGCGACCGGGCAGACGACCTCGCAAGGAGCGTCTTCGCAGTGCATGCATGTGACCGGCTGATGGAACGTCTCGGGGTTTTCGAGACCGCCCTTGTAGTAGCGGTCGATCCGGATCCATGGCATGGCGCGGCCGCGGGAGACCTGGTCCTTGCCCACCACGGGGATGTTGTTCTCCGACTGGCAGGCAATGACGCAGGCGTTGCAGCCCACGCAGGCCGCGAGATCGATCGATAGCCCCCACGCGTACGAACCGGAGGGCAGCTTCGGATAGAGCGTGTCCTCGGGCCCGGGCGGCGGCTCTCCCATCCGAGCCACCACCTCGGGGTCCTTCCGGTAGGCATCGACCGTCGCGGCCCGCACGGGGTCCCGTCCTTCCATGGCCCACTGGTGCTGGGTCGTCGCGAGGGCGACGCGTCCGGGCGTTCGGGCGACCTCGAGCCCCGGGGCGGACCAGAGCGAGGCGACGGTGCGCAGCGCATAGGCGTCGAAGCCCTTGCCGCTGGCGATTCGGCCGCCGCGGGAGCGGCCGTAGCCGAAATGGACCGTGACGCAGTCCTCGGCCTGGCCGGGCATGACCCAGATGGGAGCGTTCACCCGGCGGCCGCCGACCGAGAGCGTGACGACGTCTTCCGTCACGACGCCGAGCCTTTGCGCCGTGGCCGGCGCCACCAGCGCGGCGTTGTCCCAGGTGAGCTTGGTCAACGGCTTGGCGAGCTCCTGAAGCCAGCCGTTGTTCGCGTACGTGCCGTCCCAGACCGTCGGGTCGGGCCGCAACAGCAGCGTCAGTCCCGACTCCGCGTTCGGGCTTCGATGCAGGGACTGGAGGAACTCGTCCGTCACGCGCACGGTTCTCACGGGAAAGGCGGTGTCCTCCACGAGTCCGTCGTGAAGCGCCTTGCGCCAGGCGGCCTCCGGATCCGCGCCGGGGAGCCTGCCCTTCCAGAAGTCCTTGATGATGTCGTGACCGCTGCGCTCGGGTTGTTCCGAGAAAGCGGCGAGCAGCTCGTGCGCGGACTTTCCGCCGAAGAGCGGCGCGATCAGCGGCTGCAGGATCGTCACGGTTCCGTCCAGAGCTCGGGCGTCGCTCCAGGCTTCGAGCGGATGGGCGGCGGCGACGTTCCAGTGGCAGAGGCGCGAGGTTTCGTCGTCGTAGAGGCTCAGGCGGATCCGGAGGGCGACCTTCTCGAGGGCTCTGGCGAACTGCAGGTCGGCCGGCGCATCGAAGACCGGGTTGCCCTCGAGGATGACGAGCATCGTGACCTTGCCCGCCTCCATGTCGGCGACGAGTTCGGCGAGGGCCGCCGTCTGGTTGGCCGGTCCGCCGGCCGCGGGCTCGACGTAGGTGACCGTCTTGCCGGCGTTGCCCAGGGCCTCGTTCATGGCGTGGGCGAGCGCGTGTACGACGGGCGGCTGGGTCTCACCGGCGACGACGAGTCCCGTGCCGCGGTGAGCCTTCAGGTCGGCGGCCACTGCCGCGGCGAAGGAGTCGGTGGGTCCGTCGGGAGGGACCGCGCCGACGGCCGCGGCAACGGAGCGGGCGAAGCGCTCGATCTCCGCCGGCCGCATGGGGCGCCGGTGATCCGCGCGCGCCCCGGTCAGGGACGGCGTCGCCTCGACGACATAGAGGCGGTTCGGATTCTCACCCCTTCGCCGGGACGCAAAGGCGCGGACGGCGCGGGGCATGTCCGGACCCGTGCCGAGGAAGTCCGCCTCGAGCGAGAGGATCACGTCGGCGCGCTCGAAAGCGTGGAGGGGCTCGACGGCCTCTCCGAAGGCGAGACGCGCGCCCTCCGCCACGTTGTCCCGGCAGACGGGCTCCCAGGACACCCACCGCGCCTTCGGGAAGGCCGCGAGAACGTCGCCGATCTGCTTCCGAAGCGTCGGCGAGGTCACCGTGCCGGTCAGCAACCGCAAGCCCGCGCCCTGGTCGGGGCGTTCCCTCTCGACGGCAAGGCGCGCGGCCCCCAGGAAGGCGCTCCAGGCGCGGATCTCGCCCCGCTCGCTGAGTGTCTGGGCCCGGTCCGGGTCGTAGAGGTTGAGGAGGTAGCCCTGCGCGAAGACGTCGGTGCCGCCGAGGCTCGCGGGGTGCAGCTCGTTCCCCTCGATCTTGATCGGGCGGCCCTCGTAACTCTTGGCCAGCACGCCGCGGGCGTAGCCGCCGTGCACGTGGGCGGTGGCGTAGAAGAGCGGGACGCCGGGAACCAGCTCCTCGGGAGCCTTGACGTAGGGGAAGATGCGCTCGGCGGGCTGCCGCGTGCAGGCCGTCAGCCCTGTGAGCGCCATCGAGGCGCCCATCAGTGTCAGCAGCTCGCGGCGGTCGAAGCCCGAGTCGATCGGGACGCGGAACTCCCGGTGGAGGTGCTCGCGGAAATCCTCGGTGCCGAGCAGTTCCTCGAGGCTCCGCCAGGATTCGCGCGAGTGCGCGGCGAGGCGCAGGAGGGAGAAGTCTTTGACGGTCAACATGGGGCCGCCACGCGTCGGGAGGGGATCGTCAGCGGGGCGCGGCGCGCTGCGGATCTCATCGGTGGCACGTCGTGCAGTCGGTCAGCTCGATCGCCGAGCGGATGTGGTACTCGCTCTTGAGCCGCCGGCCGATTTCTTCCTGGTCGCCCGCCGGGACGTACCCCATCGTGAAGACCTGGTCTGCCGGCCGCAGGTTCTTTTCCGGTTCCCGATGGCAGTCGAGGCACCAGGACATCTGAAGGTTCGGAAACTGCGAAACCAGAGGCATGCGGTCGATCCGCCCGTGGCACGTTTCGCACCCCACGCCCTTGGCCACGTGGATCGAATGGTTGAAGTAGACGTAATCGGGCAGGTCGTAGACCTTGACCCAATCGATCGACCGGTTGGTCCGCCAGCTCTCCCGGACGGGCTCGAGCTCCGGCGACTGGTTCCAGATCTGCGCGTGGCAGTTCATGCAGGTCTTGGTGGGCGGAATGTTGGCGTACGCGGCGCGCTCGACGGTGGTGTGGCAGTAGCGGCAGTCGATGCCCATCGCCCCGACGTGGTGCTTGTGAGAGAACTGGACCGGCTGGACGCGGGCCACGCCCTGCTGGGTCGTGTAGGGAGAGCGATTCAGGGCATCGAAGAGCCAGAGCAGCAGACCGACGAAGAAGACCGCCCCGAAGACGGAAACCCGGGCGATCGTGTTCGTGCTTCGATGGAAGACTTGCATCGAGGCTCCAGGTCTCCGTCGTTGGGATTCGCGCGGAGTCTAATTCATGGCCGGGGAACGGCCAATGCCCCTGCGGGCAGATCGAGGCTCCTTCTCGGCGCTCCGGCCCCAGGGCGGGGCGGCAAGACGTCGCGCAGGAGCTCGGCCACATGGGCGGCCTTGCGGCCCGCCAGCTGGCGGATCTGCTCCCTGCAGGAGAAGCCGTCCGCGACGATCCACGCCTCGGGCGGGGCCCGTCGGACTTCGGGAGCAAGGACGCGTTCGGCGCACCTGACGGAAACCGCATGGCGCTCGCCCTGCTCGAAACCGAAACCGCCGGCCATGCCGCAGCATCCCGAGTCGAGGACCCGGCACGTGAAGCCCTGGGCCTCGAGCAGCGCCGCGGTGTCGGAGGTTCCAAAAAGCGCCGCCTCGTGGCAGTGCGCCTGGATGAGGGCGGCGCCGTTGGGGCGGGTCGCCGGGGGCAGGCCCTCCCCTCGAAGGAACCCTGAGAGAAGGAGCGTCTGACGGCCGAGCCGCCGGGCGTCGTCGTCCCGGGGGAAGAAATTCTGCAGCTCGTCTCGAAAGACGGCGGCGCAGGAGGGCTCCAGGACGACCAGGGGTACGCCGGCCCGGATCGGCTCCCGGAGCACCGCGAGGACGTCCCTTAATAGATGTTGCGCCGTGTCGAGCTGACCGGAATCGTAGAGCGGGCGGCCGCAGCAGAGATCGCGGCCGGGAATCTCGACCCGAAACCCCGAAGCCTCGAGCACCTCGACGGCCGCCCGTGCGATTCCGGGCTGGAAGAAGTTGGTGAACGTGTCGGGCCAGAGCAGAACGGGCCCCCGCGCGACGAGACCCACCGGGGGCTGTCGGCGGGAGAACCAGGCCCGGAAGGTCTGCGACGCGAAGGCCGGAATCTGGCGCTCCCGGGCGATGCCCGCGGCCGCCCGGGCCAGGCTCGAGATGCCCGGCGATTGGGTCAAGAGGTTTGCGAGGCGCGGCACGGCAGAGGCCAGGCGCGCCCAGCGGTGGATCCGGCCAAACACCATTGCGGAGCGCGGCCGCCTGCGCCCGCGGTAGTAGTTCGCGAAAAACTCGGCCCTGTAGGACGCCATGTCGACCCCGACGGGGCACTCTGACTTGCAGGCCTTGCAGGAGAGGCAGAGTTCCAGGGCCTCGCGCACTTCCTCGCTGCGCCACCCGTCCACAATCGCCTCACCACGCAGCATCTCGAAGAGCAGGCGCGCCCGTCCGCGGGTCGAGTCCCGTTCTTCGCCGGTCACGCGGAAGCTCGGGCACATCGTGCCGCCCGTCGGTGCGCGGCACTTTCCCACCCCCACGCAGCGGAGCGAGGCTCGCGAGAGATCGCCGGCGTCCTCGGGAAAGGAGAAGTGCGTCGGCCGGGCCCGAGGCCGGCCACCCGCGAGGCGCAGATTTGCCACGATGGGGTAGGGATCGACGATCTTTCCGGGGTTCATTTTCCCGTCCGGGTCGAAGATTCGCTTGAACTCTCGAAAGGCTTCGATCAGCGCCGGCCCGAACATCTTCGGGAGCAGCTCGGCGCGCGCCTGCCCGTCGCCGTGCTCTCCCGAAAGGGTTCCCCCGTACGAGACGACCAGATCCGCGGCCTCGTCGAGGTAGGCGCGAAAGCGGGCGATTCCCTCTCGCGTCTCGAGGTCGAAGTTCAGGCGGGTGTGAACACAGCCGTCTCCGAAGTGTCCGTAGAGATCGCCCTGATATCCGTGTTTTTCCCAGAGCCGGCGCTGGTCGCGCAGGTACGCTCCGAGCTTTGCGGGCGCGACGGCCGAGTCCTCCCAGCCTTCCCAGGTCAGCGGCCGCCCCGGAGGGTGCGCGGTCGCCGGCAGGCCGGATTCGCGCACGGCCCAGACGCGGCGCGCCTCCTCCGGGCGCGCGAGCAGGCGCATCGACGGAGCCGGCCGGCGGCGCGCGAGCGCTTCCATCAGGATCCGGGCGCGCTCGGCCGCCTCCGGGGGAGTCGCGCCGCCGAGCTCGATCAAGAGCCAGCCGCCCCCTTCGGGCAAAAGAGCGACCCCGTCGGGATGGAGGTTGCCGCGCCGGACGTCGCCGACCAGGCCCTCGTCGACGCCCTCCAGGCCCACGGGACGGTGCTCGAGGACCTCGGGCACCGCCTCGGCAGCCGTGAAGACGTCGGGGAATCCCGCCACGAGCAGGACGCGGGCGGGAGGGCTCGGGATCAGGTGCAGCGAGGCTTCGAGCACCGTCACGCACGTGCCTTCCGATCCCACCAGGGCCCGGGCGAGGTGAAATCCGTTCTCCGACAGCAGCGCGGGCAGGTTGTAGCCGGACACGCGCCGCGGGATCTTCGGGTACTTCTCGCGGATCTCTTTGGCGTACCGGTTGCGCAGGGCGCGCAGATCCGCATAGATCTGCCCGCGCCGTCCGCCCTCCGCGGCGAGCCGCTCGAGCTCCAGTTCCGGTGTCGCGCCGACGCGCATCCGCACGCCGTCGTAGGTCAGGATCTCGAGCTCGGCCACGTTGTCTGCCGTGCGGCCGCCCTCTCCTTCGAAACGCGCGAGCACCGAGTGGACCCCGCAGGAGTCGTTTCCGATCATGCCGCCGAGCGTGCAATGCGCATGCGTCGCGGGGTCTGGCCCGAACGTCAGGCCGTGCTCCTCGGCGCGCGCCCGCAGGTCGTCCAGGATCGCCCCGGGCTCGACGCGCGCCAATCGACGCGCCGGATCGACCTCGAGCACGCGGTGGAGGCTTCTGGAAAAGTCGAGAACGACCGCGACGTTGCAGCACTGTCCCGCGAGCGACGTGCCCGCTCCGCGTGTGAGGATGGGGGCTCCGAAACGGCGGCACACTTCCACGGCACGCACCGCGTCCTCACCCGAATCGGGAAGGACGACGCCGATGGGGACCTGGCGGTAGTTGGACGCGTCCGTGGCGTACAGCGCGCGGGATCCGCGGTCGAAGCGCACGGGACCCGAGACGCATCGCGACAGCTCGCGCGCGAGCGCGCCCTCATCGAGCGGTGCCTTGGGTTTCAACCGGCCGCTCTCGGGAAGCGGATTCGTCTTTTTGATTCGAGAAACGGGAATCCGAATCTCTTCATTTTCTCGTAACTTTCTCGTCCCAACCGTTCGTTCAGGCATCCCTCATTGGAGTCTCCTCGTACCAGAGCGTCTCGTGGGACGAATGGCAGCCGTGTTGCTCTTTATCGACACACGCGGGGCGCAAGCTTTCACTCCGCGAGAGAGGAGCATATGGCCAGATCAGACCGACTTCGGGGAGGGATCTTTCTGCTGGCAAGTCTGCTGGGGGCGGCCCCGATCCTGCTCGCGGACGGGTCGCTCTTCGGAACGCTGACCGGCCGGGTCAAGGACGAGTCCGGCGCGGCGCTGCCCGGCACGACGGTCGAATTGAGCGACGCGGGCAAGGGGTTCCGGCGCAGCGTGACCTCGGACGCAAGCGGGGCCTTCAACTTCCCGTTGCTGCCGCCCGGCAAGTACACGGTCAAGGCGACGCTGGCGAGCTTCGAGAGCTTCGGGTCGGAGGGCAACATCGTCACGGCCGAGAAGACGACGGTGGTCAACATCATCCTGAAGCTTGCGGCGGCGCAGGAGTCGGTGTCCGTATCCGCGGACGCTCCTCTGGTGGACAAGACCAACGTCTCGGACACGACGCACATCGATTCGAGCCTCACGGACACGCTCGCCATCGCGCGCGGTTATCAGACGGTGGCCGACATGTCCCCGGGCCTGAACGATGCCGACGCGGACGGCAACACCAATTCCCATGGCGCGATCGACGCGTCCAATCTCTATCTCTTCGACGGGGTCGACACCACCGACCCGACGACGGGCACGTTCGGAGCGAACAACAACTTCGACACGATCCAGGAAGTCGTCGTCTCCAATTCGGCGATTTCGGCCGAGTATGGCCGCGCCGAAGGAGCGGTCATCAACGTCATCACCAAGTCGGGAACCAACCTGTTTCACGGATCCGCCCGGGCCCTGGTGACCAACGATCAGTGGAACGCGCAGAACAAGGGTGGGGACGACTTTCACCGGGAGAAGCTCGACAAGAACGTCTACGACTACCTCTTCACTCTGGGCGGACCCGTCTGGAAGGACAACATCTGGTTCTTCGGGGCCTACGAACGAAACCCGCAATTCACCCCGCCGCAACAGACGGCCATTTCGACGGTGCCGGCCAACGAGCCGTACACGGGCCAGAGCTACTCGCAGGCCAGGACGTTCGTGGCGTGGCAGGGGAAGCTGACGGGGCAGATCAACGCGTCCAACGCGCTGCTTTTCTCGGCGCAGGCCGATCCGTTCACGGGCATCGTTCGGGATTACTGGGGCCTCTTCGGAATCCCGTCGGCGGAAACCGCGGCCTTGACTTCGCAGGACCAGTCCAATGACTGCTCCTGGGCCTGCATCTGGCAGGCGCGCTACACCGGCGTCTATGGCTCCCAGTTCTCGGCCGAGGCGACCTATGCTCAGCAGCAGGGCGGCATCTCGGTCGGCTCCTATTCGGGCCACGGGTCTCCGTACTTCAACGGGGCCGACGGCTTCTATTACAACGGGGCCACCTTCAACGGCTTCGTCAAACGTCCCCGGGACCAGGCGAATCTGGCTCTGAACATGTACACGCAACTCTTCGGCCACTCCCACCAGGTCAAGGTTGGTGTGGACTACCAGTCCATCAAGTCGGAGTCGTTCTTCACCTACCCCAACAACGAGAGTTTCTTCGTGTCCGGGTTCGACGCGGCGACGCATACGCCGATCCTGTCGGTCGGCGATATCTGGCTTCAAGGCACGACGCCACTTCCGTCGGTCTCGACCGGAAAGATCTACGGCATCTATGCCTTGGATCGCTTCGACGCCACCGACCGGCTCTCCTTCAACCTCGGAGTCCGGATCGACATCCAGGACGGGCAGAGCGACCTGCGGCAGGCGATCATCAACGCGACGACGGTGTCTCCGCGCCTGACCGCCTCGTACGACATTTCCGGAAACGGGAAGACCCTCGCATCGGTCGCCTGGGGTGAGTACCGGGACTTCCTCGTCCAGAACCTGATCGACTCGATCTACTCCGGCGTGCCGCAGCAGAGCAACTTCAACGTCTACTCCTGGGACGGCGGCGACTGGCAGTTCGATTACCCCATCCTTTCCGGGGGCAACCAGCAGCCGATCGATACCGGCCTCGTGCCCTCGAAAGTGGACGAGTTCAACGTCGCCCTCCAGCAGCAGATCGGAAACTCCATGGCGGTCGGAGTGCGCGGCGTCTACCGCCGGTGGAACAACCTTGTGGACGACGCCCGCTACATCGACGCCGACAACGTGAAGATCACCACACCGGAGAACTACAACAGCGGTGCCCTGCACCGCTACTACAAGGCGATCGAGCTGACATTCGAGAAGCGCTTCGCGAAGAACTGGCAGGCGCTGGCGAGCTACACGCTTTCGCGGGCTGAGGGCAACCACGAGGCCGTCTTCTCCTCGCAGCTGTTCGACTACAACGGAACGACCTGCCACCTCAACGCGGTGGAGTCCGGTGGCGTCGTGTACGCCCCGGCCGTCAGCGGAAACTGCCCGGACATCCTGGCAAACAACCGCCGCGGCCTGCTCTCCTACGACGTGACGAACCTGCTGAAGGTCTTCGTCGCATACACCTACCCGATGTCGATCGTGAACCTGACGGCGGCGCCGTCTCTGACCTTCAGCTCCGGCCTTCCCTACCAGCAGCAGCAAACGTTCAGCATCAACACCGACACCGACGTCTACTACTACACACAGAAAGGCTCGGATCGGTTGCCCAACTGGTACTCGCTCAACTTCGCGCTGGCCGCCGACTTCAAGGTCTACGGCCCGCTGCAGCTCGGGGTCAAGGGCGAGATCCAGAACCTGACCAACCAGCAGCCGGTCGTCGCCAATGGAGGGATCACGCTGCTGCCGGGTCCCAACTACGGGCAGCCCACGTCGCGTAACTCCCTCGAGGTTCCCCGCAACTACCAGTTCAGTGCCTACGTCAAGTTCTGACTCCGGTCGGCAGGGTCCCGCCCGTGCGGGGCCCTGCCTCTTCCTGTCTTCGGCGCCGGAGGTTGCCCAGTGACGAATTGCCGGATTCGAGGGACGAATGCCCTGATCCGCGGGAAGAAAGAGGGATCGGTTCCGGCGGGGGTCGGGTCCCGGGTTCCGTTGCCCCGATTCCAAGAGGAGTCCCGTAACCTTGGCAATTGTCTTCCGTATGAACGTTCAGGAGGCTTCCTCTGGCAACTCAAAGAGCAGCCTTGAAGATTCGAACCCTCATCGTCGATGACGAGCCCCTCGCGCGAGAGCGCATCGCGGGCCTCCTCGCTGAGGATCCGGACGTCGACGTGATCGGGGAGTGCTCCGACGGGCGGGAGGCCGTGGACGAGATCCGCCGCCTCGCGCCGGATCTGGTTTTCCTGGACGTCCAGATGAGCGAGATGGACGGCTTCGCGGTGTTGAACGAAATCGGAGAAGATCGGATCCCCGCCGTCATCTTCGTCACGGCCTACGATCAACACGCCCTGAAGGCCTTCGAGGTCCACGCGCTCGACTTCCTTCTGAAACCCTTCGACCGGGAGCGGTTTTCCCAGGCGCTTTCGCGGATCAAGGATCACCTTCAACTGGCGACGCCGGGTGTCCTGAACCAGCGGATCCTGCACCTGCTCGAGGACCTGAAGAGGCCGCAGCCGGGCTACGTCGACCGCCTGGCGCTGAAGACCGGCGGGCGCGTCTCCTTCCTGAAGACCGAGGAGATCGACTGGATCGAGGGAGACGGAAACTACGCCCGCCTGCACGTCGCCAAGCAGTCGCACCTGATCCGCGAAACGATGAATCAGCTCGAAGCGCGTCTGGATCCCGCACGATTCCTTCGCATCCACCGGTCCACGATCGTCAATACCGAACGGATCAAGGAGATCCAGCCCCTCTTCAACGGCGCGTACGGCGTGCTGCTCAAGGACGGCACGCGCCTGACCCTGTCCCGCGGCTACCGCGACCGTCTGCGGGTCCTTACGGGCGACACGGAATGAGGCGTTCGCGAGGAGCGGCGGCGCGCCCGGTCCCGTCGAAGGACTCCTTCGCGAGGCCGCAGGCCACCTCCGTCCCAGACCCCTTGCGGCCCGCCGGACGGGCCGCCATGGTTGCAACGATGAGTCCCCCGTCCGCCCGAGCGGCCGTGACGACCGTCGACCGGCCAGCGTCCCGGGAGCCGGTGGGGCCCCGGCCCGCCGAGGACCCGGTGGCAGTGGCCGACGCCCTCGGAATTCCCTGGCGCAGCCTGCTCGAGGCGGAGATCCAGGCCGAGCGGACCCTGCGGGGATTTCTCGGGGAGCCCGGCGCGGAGGTGCCTCTCTGGAGGTTCCTGTCGGCGCTTCCAACCACCGCCCTCGACTCGTGGCGCGTGCGCGAGAGGCTGGCCGCGCTGCTGCGCGAGGCGCGGCTCGCAAGATCGGGAGTCGCGGTGCGCTCCGTGCGCCAGGCGATCGACGAGCTGTGCGGGAAGCGGGCGGGCTCCGACGGGACGGAGACCGAGGCGCTGACCCAGCATCTTCGGCTCGCCTACGAGCGCGTGCGGGAGCTCTCCCGCGTGGCGCGGGTGGCCGAACGCATCCGCGGCGAGCGGGGCGAGAGGTTGGCGCGGATCGTTGCGAAAACCGGCTGCACCGCCGCCGACGCGACCTGGGGCGTCGCACGTGCGGAGGGCGCGGGGCGCACGCACGCCGTCGACGACGCCGTCCGTCAGGCCCGTGCGGAAGGCTTCGAGATTCCCCGGGCCGGCTCCGAGTTTCATGCCTTTCTCCAGCTGCGGAAGCTCGTGCGGGCGAAAGGGTCGGCGCGCCGGCGCCTTCCCTCGGGTTCCCGCCGCGAAGCGGCGGCCTCGGGCACTCCCGAGCCCCACCGCGTCACGCGCCGCCTCGCCTCCTAACGCCGCGCGTCGCGCTATCACGTTCCTGCGATCGGAGCGTCCGCTTTTCCGGCGCGCAGTCCGAAATCCTGGACGTTCTCCCTCTCACGGCGCAGCGCTCGCCGATTCGGTCACCGCCCGACGGTCGCTCATCCCGTTTCGAGACCGCTTTGTCCTGCGTCCTGTGACGGGACGAAGGTGGCAGAGGCGTTGCTCTTCTCTCTGGCGCGCGCGGTGATGGCGCGCGGGCAGCCTCGGAAAGGAAAGAGAGGAATCGAATGCGACGAAGGATTCGAAAGATCGAGCTGGCTGCCATTGCGATGGCCTTGTGCGTTCTGGCGGCGCCCGCGCGGGCGCAGTACGGAGGAAACACGGGCGGCGTTCGCGGGCGCGTCGCCGACGAGCAGGGCGGCGTTCTGCCCGGCGTCTCGGTGACGGTCAAGGGACCCGGCGCGCCGCAGACGGTGTACACCGACGCACGCGGCGAGTTCCGCGTGATCAATCTGGCACCCGGCACGTACGCGGTTTCGCTGACGCTGCAGGGCTTCTCGAGCGTCGATCGCGAAAACGTGACCGTCGCTCTGGGAAAGGACACGGAACTCTCCCTCACCATGAAGCTCTCCTCCGTCGCGGCAACGGTGACGGTCTCGGGCGAGGTGCCGGTCATCACGACGCGAAAGGTCGAAACCGGCGCCGCGATCACGCAGGATGAACTCCAGCAGATTCCGACGGCGCGGGATCCGTGGGTCGTCCTTCAGACGATTCCCGGCGTGCAGATCGACCGGTTGAACGTGGCCGGAAGCGAGAGCGGCCAACAGTCGACGTTCTCCGGCAAGGGTTCGACGGCCGGCACTTTCTCGGTGGACGGCGTGAATCTGACCGACATGTCCGCGCTGGGCGCCTCCCAGCCCTACTACGACTTCGACTCCTTCCAGGAGATGCAGGTCATCACGGGAGGCGCGGATGCTTCGATTGCGGGCTCCGGAACGCACCTGAACATGGTCACCAGACGCGGGACCAACGAAGTGCACGGAAGCGCCCGGGTGTTCGTGGTGGACGACCACTTCGAGTCCGACAACAAGCCTCCCGAGGCCGTGAACCTGGCGTCGGGCAACAAAATCCAGAGCATCCAGGACTATGGGGTCGAGACGGGAGGTCCGATCTGGAAGGACCACGTTTGGCTCTGGGGGTCCTACGGGCGAGATCAGATCAACCTGATCACGGCGGCCGACACCTTCGACCGCACGACGCTCGAGGATTTCAACGCCAAGGCCAACTGGCAGGTCGTGCCCTCCAACTCGGTGGACCTCTGGTACATGCGCAGCGACAAGATCAAGTTCGGACGCAACGGCGGTGCGACGCGGCCGCAGGAGACCACGTGGGACCAGACCACCCCGCAGAACACGTGGAAGATCCAGGATTCTCAGATCTTCGGATCGAGCCTCTTCGTGACCGCGCAGTACAACGGGATCAACAACAACTTCACGCTCACGCCCGAGGGCGGGTTGTCGAAGCAGGCCTTCATCGACGACGGAGGGGTGTGGCACAATACGTACGCGTTCTTTTCGGGCCCGCGTCCGACCCGCCAGGTGAAAGCGGACGCCTCGTACTTCTTCGACACCGGAGCCGCGGGTCACGAGCTGAAGGCGGGATTCGCCTACCTGAACGCCTCGGCGCGCTCCACGACGGTGTGGCCGGGAGACGGGACCCCGTTCAACGGCTCAGGGCCGCTCGTCCAGCGGACCTACGGCGACTACTTCGACTGCTCGGACGCGGACGGCAATCCCCTCGCGTGCGCCGCGATCACGCGCGAGTCCAACCTCGGCATCGAGAACAAGTACTCCAGCGCGTACTTGCAGGACGCGATCACCTTCGATCGCCTGACCGTCTCCCTGGGAGTGCGATGGGATCAGCAATTCGGAATCAATCGGCCCACGACCATCCTGGGCAACCCGTCCTATCCCGAGATCCTGCCGACGGTCGCCTTCCCCGGCACGTCCAAGCAGTTCACGTGGAACGATTGGCAGCCGCGTGTCGGCCTGACCTACGCCCTCGGGCCGAACCGCATGACCGTGCTCAAGGCGAGCTACGCGCGCTACGCCGAGGCGCTCGGCACGAACACGACGGGGCAGACCAACCCGACCAACGCGGCCGCGTACGGCTACTACCCCTGGAACGACGGGAACCACAACAACCTGGTGGAGGTCGGCGAGATCGACCTGTCCGATCCGACGCACCCGATCTCCTCGCGCAACTACGACCCGACCGACCCCGGCGCCCTGTCTTCTCCCAACACGTTCGCCTCGGATTTCGGCGCCCCGCAGACCTGGGATGTCGTGGCTGGAGTCGACCACGAGATCCTTCCTGCGTTCGCCGTGGGCGTCGTCTACACGCACCGCACGTTCACCGACCAGCTCTTCCGCTCGCCCACCGGGGTGACCGCGGCGGATTACGAGCTGTACCAGACCCTCGAGGGCGTCAACCCCAGCCTGGAAGCCTATTCCGCTCCCGTCTACCAGCTGCGCTCGGGCGTGCCGGTTCCGCCGGGCTATGTCTGGTCCAACCGCCAGGACTACAACCAGACCTATGACGGGTTCGACGTCGTCCTGACCAAGCGGCTCTCCAATCGCTGGATGCTGCGCGGCAGCTTCACCTACAACGTCAACAAACAGCACGACACCGGCACCGGCGCCTGTGTCGACCCGACCAACACGGTCCCGGGCCAGTCGCTCGACACCGGCAACCCGCAGACCGCCTACACCGCGGCGAGCTGCGCCGACGGGGCCTACGTGGCAACGCGTTCGACCGGCAGCGGAGACAAGAACGGAGTCTTCTTGAATTCGAAGTATCAGTTCTACGTCAACGGGATGTACCAGTTGCCTTTGAACTTCAGCGTCGCGGGCAGCGTCTACGGCCGTCAGGGGTATCCGATCGCCTGGTTCATCCGGACGCAGGGGCCTAACGACGGATACGTGCGCGACGTGCTGGTCAGCGATCTCGACACGTCCCGCTACAAGAACGTCTACGAGCTCGACCTGCGGATCGAGAGGCTGATTCCGATCACGGCGACATCCAACGTGGCCGTCTCGGCCGATCTTTTCAACGTGTCGAACGGCAACACGGTGCTGCAGGTCTTCAACCGGCTCGAGAGAGACAACACCGGCCAGATCAAGGAGATCCAGAGCCCGCGAGTGTGGCGTTTCGGCGCCCGCGTCAGCTTCTGATCCCGCAAGAACCTGTCCTTCCCCGCCCCGCCGGCGCGCTGCCGGCGGGGCCTTTTTTCGTTCTGGGGGAAGATCGAACCGGAGGACGTGTTGTGGAAGGCGCGATGCGCGAGCGTCGAACGCATGCAGCCGGCTTGCTGCTCGCCGCGGCGATCGCGGCCTGCGGCGGAGCCTGCCGGAAGAGCCCGGTCTTTCCGAAGGCCCCGGTTCTGGTCGTGTCCATCGACACGCTGCGGGCTGACCATCTGCCGGCTTACGGCTATACGAAGGTCTCGACCCCGGCCCTGGAGGCCTTTCGCGCTGAGGCGGTGCTCTTCGAGAACGCCTACAGCCACGTCCCGCTCACACTTCCTTCGCACGTGACGATGCTGACGGGTCTCCTTCCGCCCCAGAGCGGCGTGAGGGACAACACGGGCTACACGCTGGCTTCGGGGGCGGCCACGCTGCCGGAGCGGCTCGGCAAGGAGGGGTACGCCACAGGAGCCGCCGTCTCCGCCGTCGTGATGGCGAAGACTTCGCGCGTCGATCGCGGCTTCGATTTCTACGACGACAACGTCGAGGCGACCACACCGGGACAGCCGCTCGGCGCGATCCAGCGTTCGGGTTTCGAAACGGAGAAGATTGCGGAGGAGTGGATTACGCCGCACGCCGGCGCGCCCTTCTTCTTCCTGCTGCACCTGTACGAGCCGCACACGCCCTACCGGCCGCCCGAGCCATATGCGAGCCAGTACCGCGACCGCCCCTACGACGGAGAGATCGCCACGGCCGACGCCATCGTGGCGCGCTTCTTCGCGTTCCTGAAGGAGAAAGGCCTCTACGACCGAGCGGTCATCGTCATGATGTCGGATCACGGGGAGGGGCTGGGGGACCACGGCGAGGACGAGCATGGCCTGCTTCTCTACCGCGAGGATCTGCACGTACCGCTGATGGTCCGGCTGCCCGGAGCGCGGCGGGCAGGGGAGAAGGTCTCACGCCCCGTCGGTCTCGTGGATGTCTTCCCGACGGTTACGGCTCTGCTCGGCATCGCGCCGCCGGCGGGGCTCGCGGGCGTCCCGCTCCTCGCGGCGTCTTCCGCTTCGGTTGACCCCTCGCGTGCGATCTTCAGTGAGACGCTCTTCCCGCGCTACCACTTCGGGTGGAGCGACCTCGCGTCCCTGAGCGGGGAGCGGTATCGGTACATCCACGGCCCGCGCCCGGAGCTCTATGACATCGTGGCCGATCCCGGCGAGAGGAACGACCTGTCCCCCGGCTTGCCGCAGGCCTTCCGAGCACTTCGCGCCCGCATGCTCGAGCTGCCCCGGCCGCGCCAGGCGCCTGGCGTGTCGGATCCGGAGCAGCTCAGGAAGCTCGCCTCCCTGGGCTACCTCGGTGCGGCCTCCCCCTCGGAGACGGAGGAGAGCCTGCCGGACCCGCGCGACCACCTCGGGGAAATCCGCGCATTGAAGGCGGCCCTCGCGCTACATGGCGAGAAGCGATACGGGGAGGCGGCTGCGGCCCTGCGGGTGCTGCTTGCCACGAACGCGAACATGTCGGACGCCTGGGGAGCGCTTGCGGAAGCCGAACAGAAGCTCGGACACTATTCGGCGGCTCTGGAGGCTCTCGAGCGCCAGGAGCGGTTGACGCCGGCCTCGTCACACGTCCTTCTCGCGCTCGCCAACGTGTACCTGGAAATGGGAGACGTTGGCCGAGCCCGCGTCTCGGCCGAACAGGCCCTGGCGGCCAACGCTCCACCGGAGGCGCACGAGGTGCTGGCCCGTCTCGCGCTCTCGCAGCGCGACTGGACGGCGGCGGAGCGCGAGGCGAACCTCGCCCTGGAGGGACATCAGGGCAGAAAGCTGCCCTACGTCGTGCTCGCACAGGTCCTGCGTGCCCGCGGAGATCTTTCCGGCGCGCTCCGGACACTCGATGAAATCCTGGCGCGGCTTGCCCGGTCGGGTCAGGGCGAGATGACCAACGTCCATGCCCTTCGGGGCGACGTTCTGGCGCGCATGGGGCGCGAAGCGGAGGCCGAGGCCGAGTTCCGCAAGGAGATCTCCTTCTTTCCCGAGAACGCCTCCGCGTGGGCCAACCTCGCGATGCTTTACGCGAGCCAGGGACGGGACGAGCAGGCGCGTCGGACGGTCGACGGAATGCTCGCCGCGATGCCCACGCGTCGCGGCTACCTGGCAGCTGCCGAGACCCTGCGCGTCCTCGGGGATGCGGAGGGGGCCCGGCAAATGGCCAAGCGCGCGCGATCGGGCGCGTAGATCTGGCGCATCGTCCCCTTCCCCGCCGGGGGGAGAGGGAGAAGGGTGAAGGGGTCACCCTCCCAGGTCGAGCGGGCCGCAGAGGGGATAGTCGCGATAGTCGCGAACGAGCCCGGCCCGCACGGGCTTTTCCTGGATGTAGCGGGCGGCCAGCCGTGCGGCCTCCGGGCCCGCCAGCGCGCGCTCGGCGTAACCGCGTTGCCAGAACGTCGCGAAGCCGCCCCGTTGGCCGCGAGCCTGGCTGCAGAGAGCCTTCCAGCCGATCACAATGCCGGACAGAGAGGTCCGTCCCGCGATCCCGAGCAGAAGGCACGCGTGGTCGGGCATGAAGCACCAGGCGTGGAGCCGGACGTCGGTTCTTTCGCAGGCCTGCCGCAGCAGCCTGGCGCACTCGAGTCCGAAGGGAATGTCGTCGAAGATCGGCGTGCGCGACGCCGTGCCGATCGTCACGGCGAAGACCGGAGGCGCGGCCGATCCGCCCCACCCGATCCGACGTAGTCCGCCTCGCAGAAAGCCATCCCGCAAGTCCATTTCCTGTGCGCCTCCTCCTGACACTGATTGTCGCGAGGAGGGTCGGTTATTTTGCGCGATCGGGGAGCGGGTGCGGGTCGGACCCGGCGGAATCCGCCCGCCAGATGGCATAGGGCCCGACCCGGATTTCTCCCGGGTGCGTGCCCCGGTACCCCGCGAAGACCGTGCCGGGACGGGAGGACGCCCTGCGGATGCGCTCGCCGGCCTGGTCGACCGGGAAGAACCAGACGAACCAGGGATGAACCCACAGGCGCCCTGGCGGCAGGAGTCCGGCGCGCGGCAGGACGTTTCCCCAGAGCTCCGAGTGGAGGGGCGTGTCTCGGGGCAGGGCGCGCAGCTTTTCGACCAGGGCATTGAACGCAGGCTCGTCGTTCCAGAAGAGCACCCTGCCGTCGAAGCGCGCCCCGGCGGCCACGACCGTGGCCCGGGAGACGGTCAGCGCGAGGACGACGGCTGTCGCGGCGAGGGAGAGCAGACGCGGCCGGCGGGTTGCCAGGCGTGCGGCCCCGACTGCCAGGCACGGGACGCTCGCCACGGTCTGGAGCACGTCGAACCGCGGATAGCTGATCAGCGCGAAGCCCGCGGCGACCGCCAGCAGCCACCCTGCCGAAGTCGGGTATTCCCCGGGGCGCTCGAGGGCGGCCTCGACCGCGAGCGGAAGAAATCCGAAGAGAAGAGTCGCGGCCGTCCAGAAGCCGGGCTGAAAAGTCGCCACGGGCACGCGGACGGTGAAGGGGACGAGGATCGTCCAGCGCAACATGGCCGCTCCGGCTCCCAGGACTGCGAAGACGGCGAGCGTCGCGAAATAAGGGAGGCACGAGGCGGCAAAGAGGCGCGCGGCATCGCGAGGCCGCCCCCGCAGGAGGAGCGAGCCGGCCGAGATCGCGACCGCGTAGGCTGCCGTCTGTTTGAGGAGGATCGCGAGCCCGAGCAGGAGTCCCGCCGTCGCGAAGCGGTTCCGGCTCGCCGCCGCGGCGGTCGGGATCGCGAGCGCCGACATGAGGACCGTCGGCCACACGGCGTTTCCGTCGCAGGAGTAGAAAACAGCGAGGAAGAAGGCGGAGGCGAGCGCCCGGACCGTCCAGGGGAAGCGGCGTGTCTGGCCCAGGAGAAAGAAGTGGGCGGCGAGCGGTCCGGCGGCGGCGAAGGCCTTGAGGACCCAGGCGTGCGCGCCGAAGACCGCAAAGAGCAGGGCGAGCAGCCCCGTCGCCCCCGGCGTGTGCTCGCGCAGGATGTCCCGATACATCAGCATCCCTTGCGACCAGAGATATCCGGGTGTCGTGACCTCGGGCCAGGCGACGGCGCGCAGGCGGAGCAGGATGCCGAGCTGGACCGCCAGTGCAGCCAAGGCGAAGAGGTCGAGCCGGGGCGCCTCGAGCCGGTTCTCGGTGTGCGGCGTCGAGCCCATCGCGGCTATACGTTGAACTTGAACAGGATCACGTCCCCGTCGGCCACCTCGTAGTCCCTTCCCTCCTGGCGGACCAGACCCCGCTCGCGCGCCGCGGCCATGGACCCTGCGGCAACCAGATCCTCATAGGAGATCGTCTCCGCCTTGATGAAGCCCTTCTCGAAGTCGGAGTGGATGACGCCGGCTGCGGCGGGCGCCTTGTCGCCGGCGTGGATCGTCCAGGCGCGCACCTCCTTTTCTCCCGCGGTAAGAAAGGTCCGCAGCCCGAGAAGATGGTAGGCGGCCCGAATCAGCGCCCCGACACCCGACTCGGTCACGCCGAGGTGCGCGAGGTACTCGCGCGCTTCCTCCTCCGGAAGCTCCGCCAGCTCCGATTCGATCTGTGCCGAAACCGCGACCGCCTCGGTGCCCAGATGGGTCTGAGCGAAGCGGCGCACGGCGGCGACGTGGGGCGAAGAATCCGCGGTGGCGAGGCCTTCCTCGTCGACGTTCGCCGCAAAGAGGATGGGCTTGGAGGTCAAGAGAAAGAAGCGCTGCGCCACCGCCCGCTCCTCCGGCGAGAGCGGGAGGGACAGGGCGCGGCGCCCGGTGTTCAGGTGCGCGATCAGCTTGTCGGCGACTTCGACCGTGGCGCGGGCCTCCTTGTCTGCGCCCCGCGCGGCCTTCTCCGCCTTCTCGCGCGCCCTCGTCACGGTCTCCAGATCGGCCAGGACCAGCTCCGTCTGGACCGTTTCGATGTCGGCGACCGGGTCGAGAGCCCCGGCCACGTGCACGACGTCCTTGCTCTGGAAGCAGCGGACGACCTCGACGATGGCGTCGACCTCGCGGATGTGCTGCAGAAACTTGTTTCCGAGCCCCTCGCCCTTTGAGGCGCCTCGCACCAGCCCGGCGATGTCGACGAACTCGATGACCGCGGGCACGATGGTCGTCGTCCGAGCGATCCTCGCCAGCGGCGCAAGGCGCGGGTCCGGGACGGTCACGACGCCGACGTTCGGCTCGATCGTGCAAAACGGGTAGTTGGCCGCCTCCGCCTTCCGCGTGCGGGTGAGGGCGTTGAAGAGCGTGGACTTGCCGACGTTCGGAAGGCCGACGATTCCGGCGCGCATGAGGGCGCGCCAGTATATCCGCCGGGAGTGCCTCTCGCGCGGAACCCGGGTCGCATAATGCCGCACATGAAGCAGGTGTGGAACGCCCTGCTCGCCGGTCTGCCCATCGCGCTCGCGGCGCAGCTGGCGGGAGGACCGGCGTGGCTGATCTTCTTCGCCGCGACGCTCGCCCTGCTGCCGCTCGCCCGCGGCATCGGGATCGCGACCGAGCATCTGGCCGCTCACGTGGGCCCCTCGCTCGGGGGCCTTCTCAATGCAACCTTCGGCAACGCGGCCGAGCTGATCATCACGGTCTTCGCCCTTCGGGCAGGTCTCGTCAGCCTCGTCAAGGCGTCGATCACCGGCTCGATCGTCGGCAACACCCTCCTGATCCTGGGTTGCTCGGCTCTGGTGGGGGGCCTGCGCCACGGCCCGCAGCGGTTTCGTCCCCAGGAGGCCGGCCGCCATGCTTCCATGATGATCCTTGCGGTTTCGGCCATGGTGCTTCCCGCCGTCTTCGCGAGGGTCGAGAAGAGCGCCTTCGTCCGAGAGGAAGTCTCGGTGGGCGTTGCGGTGCTGCTGCTGGCCACCTACGCCGCCTACATCCAGTACTCCTACTTCTCGGCGGACGCGCGGCGCGCTTCCGAGGCAGGGCCGCAGGCATCGGGGGCGCAGGAACCCTCCGAGAGCTGCTGGAGCCTGCGCCGGGCGCTCGGGTGGCTCGCCGCCGCGGTCATCGGCACGGCCGTCGCGAGCGAACTGCTCGTTTCCGTCGTCGAACCCGTCTCGCGGGCGCTCGGCTTCTCCCAGTTTTTTCTCGGTCTGATCCTGATCCCGATCGTCGGCAACGTGGCCGAGCATTACAGCGCGATTCAGTTTGCCGCGAGGAACCGCATGGATCTCGCCCTGTCCATCGCCGCCAATTCTTCGACGCAGATCGCGGTCTTCGTGGCGCCGCTGCTCGTGCTGGTGAGCCTGCTCTTCCATCCGATGAACCTGATCTTCGCGCCGATCGAGCTCGCGACACTGTTCGCTTCGACCGCGATCTTCGCGTACGTGTGTCTGGACGGAGAGACGAACTGGCTGGAAGGCGTGCAGCTGCTGGCTCTCTACCTGATCGCCGCCGTCGCCTTCTTTTTCCTTCCCGGCTGACGTCCCCGTTCACGATTCGCCGATCGCCATTCGGCGTTTCTCGTAGAATCCCCGCACCTTGAGCGCCACTCCGCCGGCCGGCAGGGGGCTCCTGCGCGTCGTCACGCGCTGGGAGATCGTGGCGCTCTCGGTCAACGACGTCGTCGGCAGCGGGGTCTACCTGATCCTTCCCGTGGCCGCGGCGGCGCTGCTCGGTCCCGCGAGCGTCTGGGCGATTCTGGCCGCGGGCGGCGCCGTGCTGCTGCTCGTCTTGTGCTTCGCGGAAGCGGCGAGCCTCTTCGAGGGCGCCGGTGGCGCCTACATCTACACACGCGCCGCGTTCGGGGACCTCGCGGGGTTCGAGGTCGGCTGGATGACGTGGATGGCACGCGTTTCCTCGGTGGCCGGGCTCTCGGTCTTCTTCGCCCGAGCGGTCGGGTTTCTCTGGGCGGGAGCGAGGGAGGGGGTCGGAAAGTGGGCCACGATTCTGCTCGCGCTGGCGGCGCTGACGGCCATCAACGTGCGGGGCGTCAAGTCCGGCGCGCGGACGGCCGTCGTCCTGACGTGGGGCAAGCTCCTGCCGCTCGGGCTCTTCGTCGGAGTCGGCGTCTTCGCCGTGGACTGGAGCCGCGTCTTTCCGGTTCCGTTGCCTTCCGGCGGCAATTTCGGAAAGGCGGCGCTGCTGGTGCTGTTCGCCTACGCCGGCTTCGAGAACACCGCGGCGCCGGCCGCGGAGTTCCGAAATCCCCGGCGCGACGTTCCGTTCGCCCTGTTCGTCATGATCGGGCTCGTGACCGCCGTGTACACGGCGGTCCAGCTCGTGGCCATCGGCTCGATCCGGAACCTCGGCACGTCGCCGACGCCCCTGGCCGACGCGGCGCGGCAATGGATGGGCCCGTTCGGGGGATTCCTGCTGACGCTCGGCGCGGCCCTCTCGGTGCTCGGCACCAACAACAACACGGTTCTCTCCGGGCCTCGCTACCTGTACGCCCTGGCGGAAAGCGGGGCCATGCCGGCCGTGTTTGCGCGGGTGCACCCGAAGTACCACACTCCCCACGTCGCCATCCTGTCGCAGTCGGGCCTTGCGGCGCTCCTGATGCTCACGGGAACGGCCGAGCAGCTGGCCGAGTTGTCCGTCATCGCCCGGCTCGCCACCTACATCGGAACGGCCGCCGCCGTTCCGGTCCTGAGGCGAGAGATGCCCGTGACGGAGCGCACCTTTCGCGTTCCGGGCGGGCCCTTGATTCCAGCGGCAGCGCTCGGGATCTGCCTGGTGTTTCTCTCGTCGGCGACCACGAAGAACCTCGTGGCGGGCGCGATTGCGCTGGCTATCGGCGCGGCGATCTTCCTTTCGCGCCGCAAGTTCGTGCAGCACCCGACCTCCATCGACTTCGAGGAGGAGAAGGAGTGAACACTCGATCGGGGCGCTCGAGGCGGGCAAGGAGGCCGGTATCGTGACGGTTCATGGAGCCCCGCTCGAGGACATTCCCGTCACCGAGAAGGTGTTCTTCGTGATGAAAGGAGGAACGATCTGACGAAACGACGCTCGGTAGCTCCGGCAGCGGGATCGCTCGCCGCCGCGCTCCTCCTCTGCGTCGGGGTCCTGGGGAGCGGCTGCGGGCGGGAGAAGCGTCCCGGCCGCGTGATGGTTCTCGGGCTCGACGGCGCCGACCCTGCGACCATCGATCTGCTGATGTCGGAGGGCAAGCTCCCGAACTTCGCGAGGCTCCGGCAAAAGGGTGCGTACGCGCCCCTGCGGTCGCAGGAGCCGCTGCTTTCGCCGGTGATCTGGACGACCATCGCCACGGGTAAGCCTCCCGATCTGCATGGGATCGGCCACTTCGTCGCCGTCAACCCGAAGACGGGCGAGCAGTTGCCCGTCACGAGCGCCATGCGGCGCGTCAAGGCCGTCTGGAACATCCTTTCGGACCGCGGGCGCACGACCGACGTCGTGGGCTGGTGGGCCACCTGGCCGGCGGAGACCATCCGGGGCGCCATCGTGAGCGACCACCTCGCGTACCACTTCCTGCTGGAAGGAGGCGTCAAGCAGGACGCCCCCGGCAAGACCTATCCCCCCGGGCTCGAGGGCGAACTCGCGCCCTTCTTCCGGAGGCCGCAGGACCTGACGGCCGCCGAGCTTGCGCCTTTCGTGAGCGTGACTCCAGAGGAGCTGGCGCGGCCCTTCGACTTCGAGGACGACCTGTCCCACTTCAAGTGGGCGCTTGCGACCGCCGATTCGTACTCGACGATCGGCCTCCACCTCTGGAAGACCGAGACGCCCGACGACCTTCTCGTGTACATCGAGGGCGTGGATTCCACCTCGCACCTCTTCGGCCACCTGTTTCGCGCCGGCCCGCTCTCGGGCGAGCTCGAGGCACAGCGGCAGCGCTACGGCGGGGCGGTCGAGCAGATGTACGTCTATGCCGATCGTCTGGTTGGGGAGTTTATCGCGGCGATGGACCGGCGCACGACGCTCGTCGTGCTGTCCGATCACGGCTTCGAGCTCGGCCGCCTGCCCGACGATCCGAGCAAGACCCGCGACATGCGACGGGTGTCCGAGCGCTACCACCGTCTCGAGGGCATCCTTTACCTCTACGGCTACCGCGTGCGGCCCCGCACGCGACTGCAGTCCCCGTCGATTCTCGACGTGGCACCGACGATTCTGGCCTTGAACGGCGTCGGAAAGGGCTCGGATATGCCCGGGCGCGTCCTGACCGAGGCGCTCGTCGGCGCCATCCCGGCGCCGGTCCCGACGTGGGAGACGGGGGGCCGGTCCGCGGGTCCCGAGGCCGCGGCTTCGGACTCGCGCGTCGATCCGGAGGTCGTCAAGAAGCTCAAGAGCCTGGGATACCTCGGAGCGCAATCTCCGACGGGCGATCGGAACCTGGCGGCGCTTCACTTCCAGGAGGGGCGATTCGCGGAAGCGGCGGCCGAATACGCGCGCCTGGTCAAGGAGAGCCCCTCCGACAGCGGCCTGCGTGCGAGCCTCGCAGGCGCTCTCGGCGCGCTCGGCCGCTACGACGCCGCCCTCGAGGAGCTGACCCGGGCAATCGCACTCGACCCGGTCAATGTGGAGGCGTACCACAACCGTGCCGTGGTGCACGAGCGGCGGGGTGACCGGGAGGCCGCGATCCACGACTACCAGACGGCCCTGCGCTACAACCCCCAGTACGAGCCGTCCCGCAAGGCCCTCGAGCGGCTGGGGGCGCCGCTGCCCAACGTGCCCCGCACACCGGAGGAGCGCGATGCGCTCGATTTGGCAGAACAGGCCGCCGCGGCGGCGAGGCGGGGCGACTACCCCGGAGCCAACCGGCTTCTCGATGAGGCCGTGCGGAGGGCGCCGCGGTACGCCCTCGTCTACCAATACCGCGCCAACGTCGCCTACCTTTCGGGAGACAAGAAGGCGGCGGTCGCGGCTTTGCGCGAGGCGCTCAAGCTCGAGCCCGACAACGCGCTTTTCCGCAAGAATCTGGAGCGGCTCCAGGCCGGCGGCCGATAACATGTCGGGCGCAACCGGCCCGAGATCGGGACGCCGCGAGCTTCTCGAGACATCGGCTCTGGCGGTCGGTGTGTTCTGCCTCTACGCCTGGGGCACCTGCCGCAGTGTGTACGTCGGGGACAGCGGCGACCTTGCAACGGCGGTGGCCGTGCTCGGGATCCCGCACCCGTCGGGTTATCCGCTCTACGTGCTCCTGGCGAAGGCGTGGAGCCTGCTCCTCTTCTTCATGCCGCTGCCCTGGGCGCTCTCGCTCTTCTCGGCCGCCTGCGCCGCCGGCGCCGCGACCCTTCTCTATCGGATCGGGCGCGAGGAAGGTCTGGGTGCGTTGCCCTCCCTCTTCTCCGCACTCCTCTTCGCCCTGGGTCCGAGTCTCTGGGGCGAGGCCAACATTCCACGCGTCTACGCGTTGAACGCCCTCCTGCTCGCCGGGGCGACGCTCTTTTCGTTTCGATGGAACCGGACGGGCAGGTTCGGGGATCTGCTTCGGGCCTTTTTCCTGTGCGGCCTCGGCGCCTCGAACCACCTCTACATGGGTGTCTTCGGCGCGGCGTTGGCGATCTTCGCCCTCACCCGGGAGCCTCGCCTGCTCCTGCGCCCCGGACGGCTTCTCGCGATTCTGTCGGTAACGGTGCTCGGCCTTCTGCCGTATCTGTACCTGCCCCTGCGTGCCCGGGCGCAGCCTCTGCTGTCCTGGGGAGATCCTCAAACGGCCGGAAACTTCCTCAAGGTCGTTTTGCGCGAGGACTTCTGGAGGCGCAACTGGGTCCGAGGGCTCG
Source organism: uncultured Acidobacteriota bacterium (assembly GCA_963801275.1). Taxonomy (GTDB): domain Bacteria; phylum Acidobacteriota; class Thermoanaerobaculia; order UBA5066; family Gp7-AA6; genus DATBFU01. The sequence continues at coordinate 3,312,995 of CAWDEF010000001.1, forward strand.
AGGACATCCCGGCGGTTCTGCGGGACTACCTCGCCAGCCTGCTCCGCGAAAGCGCCTGGATCGGGGTGGGGCTCGCGCTCGTCGGTCTGGCCCTGGCCCGCCGGCGCAGATGGCCGGCCCTCCTGGTGCTTCTGGCCATGGCCGGCAACTTCGTCTCCATGACGCTCCACGGCTCGCGCACCGATCTCTTTATCTGGCACCGGTATTACATCCCCTCGTACCTGATGGTTGCAGTGATGGCGGGATGGGGCTGTGCAGCGCTGCGGGAGCGGCTGCCACGGCGTTTGGGCGGGCTCGTTCTGCTCGCCCCGGCGACGCTGCTCGGGACGGGGTTCGCTTCCTTCGACCGCAGCCGTTACCGGATCGCCGAGGACTATTCCACGGTCATTCTCTCGACCGTGCCTCCGGGTAGCCGCATCATCGCTTCCGACGACAACATCCTCTTCGTTCTCATGTACCTGAACCTCGGCGAGGGGCTGCGCCCGGATGTGGATCTGATTCTGGAAGGGATCGGTGGCGCGAATCTGGCTCCCCTCGCTTTCGATCCCGACCGCGACCCGGTCTTTCTGACGCACCATCCCAACTGGAACGTGGCGGGCCTGGAGGAGGTGCCCGTGGGCCTCCTCTTCCGGCCGTGGCGCTCCGGGCACTCTCTCCCCGATCCGCTGCCGGTGCCGCAGTGGCTCGACGGCGAGCGGGATCCAAAGGTGCCCAAGGACTATCTCACCCAGAATTTGATCGGAAACTTCCACTACATGCGCGGCGTGACCCTGGAGGATCGGGACTGGCCCGCGGCGCGGCGCGAGTTCGCGCTGGCGGCGGCGGCGGCCTCCGACAACGACGTGCTCTTCTACAACCTCGGCCTGATCTTCCGCCGAAACGGGCTGTACGCCGAGGCGCTTGCCGCGTTCCGTCGCTCGGCGACGATCAATCCCAGGGAGATTCCGAGCCTGACCAGGCCGCGCGCGGTCGACCGCGTCCGTGAGGTCGAGGAGGAATCACGACGCCTGGCGGCCGTGGAGGCGACTCTGTCCCAATCGCCCGAAGTGTCCCGGCTTCCGGCCGGGACCCCCTCCTATCACCGGGGCCTTGCCGAGCTCCTGGTCCGTGCCGGCGAGCTCGAGGCGGCTCGGGGCCACCGCCGGGTGGCCGAGGAGGCCGAGGAGGCGGAGACCCATCGGTAGGGTTGCGCCGCGCCCGGTCTCGTGGGGTAGGATCCCGGCAAGGCAACGAGGCTTCCGTTGGTTGCAAGGCGCGGCATTCCCTTCCCGCCCCGCTTCGGCGAGTTTCCGCTCGACCCTTGCACTCCTCGTCCGATCGGCGGGAGGTGCCCCATGCGCTTCTCGCGACTCGCAACGGCGGCGGCGGGCGCCTTCGCGCTGGCCCTCTCCGTGTCGGCGCAAACCCCGGCGTTCAGTCCGCAGTTCGTGGCGAACGTCACCACGTCGGGCGAGCAGGTGGAGCCGGTGGTCGCGATGGATCCCGACGGGAATTTTGTCGTGGTCTGGCAGGGCTTCGTGCAGCCCCCCGACATCTCCCTTTTCGCGCGGAGCTTCGACGTCTTCGGAGCTCCTCAGAGCGGAGAGTTTCAGGTGGAGTCGACTCCCCCCAACTCCGGGGCGGAGTCTTACCCGAGCGTGGCGATGGACGGCGCGGGCAACTTCGTCGTGGCCTGGGAAGCGTACGATCAGGACTACGGCGGCATTTTTGCCAGGCGCTTCGACGCCGCAGGCACGCCTCAGGGGCTGCAGTTCCAGGTCAACACGTACTCGACGGCTTACCAGTACAGCCCGAGCGTCGCCCGCAACGCTTCCGGAGACTTCGTCGTGGTCTGGCAGAGCTATCGGGACGGCGGCGGCTACGGCATTTACGGACAGCGCTACGATGGCGCGGGAGCGGCTCAGGGAGCCGAGTTTCGTGTGAACACGTACACGACCGGCGACCAGACCTATCCCTCCGTGGCCATGAGCCCGACGGGTGCCTTCGTCGTGGTCTGGGAGAGCCAATCCCAGGATGGATCGGGGTCCGGCGTGTTCGGGCAGCGCTACGACGCCTCCGGCGCCACGCAGGGGGGAGAGTTCCGGGTCAACGTCACGACGGCCGCCGACCAGCTCAATGCGCACGTCGGAGTGGACGCGACGGGCCGGTTCGTCGTGGTCTGGCGCCACAGCGAGCCGGGGAACACGACGACCGGTATCCGGGGGCGCCGCTACGATGCCACGGGGACCGCTCAGGGGGGAGAGATCCTGGTCAGCCTCGGCACGACGGGATTCGCGGTCCAGCCGGACTTGACGGTGGACGGGGCCGGCAATTTCGTCGTGGTCTGGAGAAAGGGTGCGATCTTCGGACAGCGCTTCGATGCGGCGGGCCGGAGAGTCGGCTCGGAGTTCCAGGTGGGGACGTCGGGCCCCTTCGCGACGACCTACCCGAGGGCCTCCCTCAACGACGCCGGCAACTTCGTCGTCGCCTGGACGGGAAACGACGGTGCCGGCTACGGCGCCGAAGCCAGACGCCTGGAGGCAAACGCCGCGGGAAACATGAAGGTCGATGAGCCTTCCGCGGTGGCGGTGCGGGCGCCGAGCGCCGTGGCGGGCAACCGGGTGCTCGAGCCTGGAGAGACCGCCACGGTCGCTCCCTCCTGGACGAACACGCTGTCGGGAACGCTCTCGATCTCGGGCAACGCCTCGGCCCTGACCGGGCCCGCCGGCGGGACGTACACGATCAACGACTCGGTCGCCAACTACGGCTCCGTCGCGCAGGGAGCGTCGGCCGACTGCCTGTCCGCCCCGGACTGCTATCAGATGACGGTCTCGGGCTCCCCGCGGCCGGCGACCCACTGGGACGCGACGTTCCTGGAGACTCTCAGCGACAACCTGACGAAGACCTGGACGCTGCACGTGGGGGAGAGCTTCACGGACGTGCCGACCTCGCAGCTCTTCTACCGGGCGATCGAGTCGGTGCTGCACGCCGGGATCACGACCGGCTGCACGGCGACCACCTACTGCCCGGGGGACCAGGTCACGCGCGCGCAGATGTCGCTCTTCCTGGCCCGCGGGGTCGCCGGCGGCGGCGCGGCGATTCCGACGAGCGGCGCCCTCGGCGCCAACGCCTACAACTGCGTTGCGGGAGGGGTCTCGCTCTTCAGCGACGTCCTGCCGACGGACATCTTCTGCCGCAGCGTCCACTATCTGGCTTCGCAGAACGTGACGGCGGGGTGCTCGCCGACGCAGTACTGTCCCGCGCCGAGCGTGACGCGCCTGGAGATGTCGGCGTTCGTGGCGCGCGCAGTCGTCGCGCCGGGAGGGGGAGCGGCGGTGCCTCTGTCCTACGGGCCGGACCCGGTGACAGGTTTCTCCTACTCCTGCGATCCGAACACTCCCAACACGCATTTCGACGACGTGCCGGTGTCGAACGCCTTCTGCAAGCATGCGCATTTCCTCTGGGCCAAGGGCATCATCTCGGGCTGCGGGGCGACCTCATACTGCCCCAACGGTCCCGTTACGCGCGATCAGATGGCCAAGTTCCTGGCAAACGGGTTCGGCGTTCAGCTCTACGGACCGTAGGGTCCGACTCGCCGGGAGGACCACGGCGGTCTCGACGTGGCTCTCCCCACGACGCATTGAACCCGAGTCGCTCGGGCTGGACGGCGGTTCCGTGCGGTAGACTCCTCCAGGGAGCCCTTCCGGACGCATGCGGCGAAATCTGCTGATCCTTCTCGCGACGCTCGCGCCGGCGGCCTCGGCGGCTCAAACGCCGGCTCTCGGGTCGGAGTTCCAGGTCAACACCTACACGACCAGTCAACAGAGCTACCCGTCGGTTGCCGTGTCCGCCTCCGGAAATTTCGTCGTCGCGTGGAAGAGCTTGAATCAGGACGGCTCGCAGTACGGCGTCTTCGCCCGGCTCTTCGCGCCCGATGGGGCGCCCTTGACCGGAGAGATTCCGGTCAACACGTACACGACCCAGAATCAGGATCAGCCCTCCGTCGCCGCCGACGCCGCGGGCAACTTCGTCGTCGTCTGGCAGGCAGACGCGCAGGACGGCTCTCTGGACGGGATCTTCGGCCAGCGCTTCGACAGCTCCGGGGCTCCCGTCGGTTCCGAGTTCCAGGTCAACACCTTCACGACGAGCACCCAGCAGGCGCCGAGCGTCTCGATGGCGGGTTCGGGAGCGTTCGTCGTCGTGTGGCAGAGTTTTTCCGCGGACGGAAACGGGTTCGGAATCTCCGGCCGGCGATTCGACTCTACGGGCGCGGCGCAGGGCTCCGAGTTCCCGGTCAATACCTACACGCCCGGCAACCAGGTGCGGCCCGCGGTTGCAATGAACTCGGCCGGCGATTTCATCGTCGCCTGGGACAGCCCGAACCAGGACGGCGACCTCGACGGCGTCCTGGGGAGGCGCTTCGACGCGTCCGGGACCGCCGTCTCGAGCGAGTTCCCGGTCAACACCTACACGACTGGTCGTCAGACCCGGCCGAGCGTCGCGGTCGACGCCTCCGGCAGTTTTGTCGTGGCGTGGGAAAGCGCGGGGCAGGACGGAGACGGCCTGGGGGTGTTCGCCCGCCGATTCGACAGCTCGAACGCCCCTCTGGGCAAGGAGTTCCTCGTCAACACGTTTACGACCGGCAACCAGAAGACGCCGCGGATCGCCGCCGGTCCGGCCGGCGAGGTCGTCGCGCTCTGGGAGAGCGAGGGGCAGATCCGCCTGGGGTCAAACGGCATCGCGCTTCAGCGCTTCGACCCGCTCGGGCGCCGTCTCGGCCGGGAATTCCTGGTGAACTCGGATACGGGCAACTTTCAGTCTTCCCCGGCGGTCGCACTCGGGCCGAAGGGACAGTTCGTGCTCGGCTGGCAAAACCTCGGGCAAGACGGCGCGGTCTTCGGCATCTTCGCGCGACGCGGCGGATTTCCGGACGCACAGCCCATGAAAGTGGACGAGCGGGCCAGCGGCGGCGCCTCCAACATGAACCGGGTCTTCGAGCCGGGTGAGACCGTCGCCGTCGAGCCGAGCTGGAGGAACCCCTCATCGGACTCTCTCGACGTCTCGGGAACCGCATCGGATTTCGGAGGACCGGCGGGCCCGATCTATACACTCGAAGATCTCTCGGCCGACTACGGGACGATCCTGGCGGGGGAATCCGCCGAGTGCTTCGACGCCACCGGCAACTGCCTCGAGATGACGGTTTCGGACAGCCCGCGGCCCGGGACCCACTGGGACGCCGTGTTTCAGGAATCGCTTTCCGGCGGCGTCTCGAAGACCTGGACCCTCCATCTGGGCGAGAGCTTCATGGACGTTCCGACGTCGCAGCTCTTCTACCGGGCGGTCGAGTCAGTCCTGCACGCGGGGATCACCACGGGGTGCGCGGCGGCGATCTACTGCGCGGGCGATCCGGTCACGCGGTCGCAGATGTCGCTCTTCCTGGCGCGTGGTGTGGCCGGCGGAGGGTTCGCGATCCCGAGCAGCGGCTCGGTCGGAGGCAACGGGTACAGTTGCGGAGCGGGAGGAACCTCGCTCTTCAGCGACGTTCTTCCTACCGACATTTTCTGCCGCAGCGTCCACTATCTGGCAGTCCAGAACGTGACGTCGGGCTGTTCGGCGACAGACTACTGCCCGACGCCCAACGTGACGCGTATCGAGATGTCGGCGTTTGTGGCGAGGGCGGTCGTCGCGCCGGGAGGGGGAGCCGCGGTGCCGCTGACCTACGGGCCGGACCCAGTGACGGGTTTTTCGTACTCGTGCGACCCGTCGAGCCCCAACACCTTCTTCGATGACGTGCCGGTGTCGAACGCCTTCTGCAAGCATGCACACTTTCTTTGGGCCAAGGGGATCATCTCGGGCTGCGGGGCGACCTCATACTGTCCCGGCGACCCGGTCACTCGGGACCAGATGGCCAAGTTCCTGGCCAACGGGTTCAACGTCCAGCTTTACGGGCCCTGAGCGGGGCGACCGGGATCATCCGCGTCGCCGGGGCGTCTGGGCGGCGAGGTCCCTTGCCCGGCCCGGGGGGGCGGGCTACACTTGCGGGCGCCTCCGGAAGTTTTTCTGGTTAGGTCGACCGAATCTTGAGGAGTTGTCGATGATGCGTCTGCGCCTGGCGGCGGGCTTTGTCCTCGTTCTGAGCGGTTTGGCCGCGCACGCTTTCGCGCAGACCCCGCCGCTCGATTCCGAGTTTCAGGTCAACACCTACACGACGTCGGACCAGTATGGATACGGCGTCGCGATGGATCAGGCCGGAAATTTCGTCGTGTCCTGGGAGAGCTACGGTCAGGACGGCGACTCCTACGGCGTCCTGGGCCGCCGCTTCGACAATGCGGGCGCGCCGCGCGGAGGGGAGTTTCAGGTCAACGAGCAAACGACCGACGACCAGGGCTATCCCACCGTGGCGTCCGACCCGTCGGGCAACTTCATCGTCGTCTGGCAGAGCGTCGGGCAGGACGGAAGCGGCTCGGGCGTCTTCGGACGGCGCTATGACAAGACGGGCGCGGCCATGGGGGCGGAGTTCCCGGTCAACAGTTTCACGACGGGCAATCAGCGGGGCCCGCAGGTGGCTACCGACACGGGCGGCAATTTCGTCGTCGTCTGGGAGAGCGCGGGGCAGGATGGGGATGCCGCCGGGGTCTTCGCCCAGCGCTACGACAACTCGGGCACTGCGGTGGGAAGCGAGTTTCCGGTCAATTCCTACACGACCGGAGATCAACGCACGCCGAGTGTCTCGATGGACGGCGCCGGAGACTTCGTCGTCGTCTGGCAGGGCGCCGGACCGACCGCCGCCGACGGCGTCTTCGCCCGCCGGTACAATGCCGCCGGCGCGGCCCAGGGCCTCGAGTTCCAGGTCAACACATCGTCGCCGACCGCCTATCCGGAGGTCGCGATGGACAAGGCGGGCGCCTTTGCGGTCGTCTGGGAGGGGTACCCGGCCGGCGGCTCGGGCCGGGACGCCGTCGCCCGGCGCTTCGACAGCGCCGGCGCGGCGATCGGTCCGGAGTTCCGTGTGAACACGACGACGACGGGAAACCAGTTCTCTCCCTCGGTCGGGATGGATCCGTCCGGCAATTTCACCGTCGCCTGGGAAAGCCCGCAGGACGGCTCTGCCAGCAGCATCTTCGGCCAGAGGTTCGACCGCGCCGGAAACTTTGTCGGATCCGAGTTCGGCATCAATGCCTTCACCACGGGCACGCAGCTCCTGCCGCGCGTCGCCGTGTCTCCGCGGGGCGACTTCGTCGCGATCTGGAGCAGCCTCGGGCAGGACGGCGACAGCTACGGCGTGTACGGGCGGCGCTCGGCCCTCTCGGCGGCGAGCTCCATCCAGGTGGACGCCCACCCTTCTACGGGCGTGTCCAACGTCAACGGCATGCTCGAGCCCGGCGAGACGGTCATCGCCGAGACGGCCTGGATGAACTCGGGCGCGACGTCCCAGTCGTTCACAGGAGCTGCCCCCTCCTTCACCGGTCCCGCGGGAGCCACTTACGGGTTGGACGATGCGACCGCCGACTACGGCTCGGTGGCGGCCGGAGCCACGGCGAGCTGCTTCGGCGCCTCGGGCAATTGCTATGAAGTCACGGTGTCCAATCCCGCCTCGCGGCCCGCGACGCACTGGGACGTCACCCTGCAGGAGAACCTCTCTGCCGCGACGCCGAAGACGTGGACGCTCCACGTGGGTGGCAGCTTCACCGACGTCCCGACGTCACAGCCCTTCTACACCAAGATCGAGACGCTGCTCCACTCGGGGATCACTGCGGGCTGTACCGCCACGGCCTACTGCCCGGGGGACACGGTCTCACGCTCCCAGATGTCGCTCTTCGTCGGGCGGGGCCTCGCGGGAAGCGGAGCGGCCCTTCCCGCCAAGGGGACCGTCAACGGCAACGCGTACAACTGCGTGCCAGGCGGCGTCTCGCTCTTCACGGACGTGGCCCCGACCGACATCTTCTGCCGGGGCGTCCACTACATCGCCTTCCAGAACGTCACCCTCGGCTGCTCGCCGACCATGTACTGCCCCGCCGACACCGTGACGCGCGATCAGATGGCTTCGTTCATGGCCAAGGCGGTGGTGGCGCCGCAGGGCGGAGCGGGCGTTCCGGTCACCTACGGCCCGGATCCGGTGACGGGGTTCTCCTACTCCTGCGACGCGGGCAGCCCGAACATCCACTTCACGGACGTTCCCGTGAGCAACCCGTTCTGCAAGCACATCCACTACCTCTGGGCGCGCGGGATCATCGGAGGCTGCGGCGCCACCCTCTACTGCCCCGGCGATCCGGTCACGCGCGACGCGATGGCGAAGTTCCTCTCCAACGCCTTCAACACGCCGCTCTACGGACCGTAGGCACTTCGTCCGGAAGGGTTCCTGATGCGTCGTCGCATTCTGGCGCCGGGAATCTCGCTCTTGCTCGCGCTCGCCGCGGCGAGCGCGGCCGCGGCGTCGGGTCCGCCCACGCTCATCCGCACGGCTTCCTCGTTCGGCGTCTCGCGACCGGTGGCCGAGCTCGCTGCCCGTCCACTGGCGGCGCTCGTCCGGCCGGCTCCAGTCGAGTGGGAGCGCGAGAACAGGATCCCGCCGAAGCGTCGCGTGCGCACCCGAGGCGCGTCGGCCGACGCGGCGCTCCAGGCCGCGCCGCTCGCCCCGACCGCGATGCCATCCCCCGCCCTAACCTTCGAGGGCCTGAGCAGCAACAACAACGTCGCGATCTCGGGATCCCGCCCGATCCCGCCCGATCCGGTGGGAGACGTCGGCCCGAATCACTACGTCCAGATGGTGAACATCCTGGTCGGCATCTACTCGAAGAGCGGGACTCTGCTCGTCCCCTTCTTCGCCATCAGCGATCTCTTCGACACCGTCGGACCGCCCTGCGCCTTCACCAACGACGGAGACCCAATCGTTCTCTACGATCCTCTGGCCGACCGCTGGCTGCTGTCTCAGCTCTGCGGCGAGACGACGGCCGGCTTCGAACACGAGCTCATCGCGGTCTCGACTACCGGCGACCCGACGGGAACCTACTTCGTCTACGACTTCGTGCTCCCCAACGAGAAGGCGAACGACTATCCGCACTTCGGCGTCTGGCCGGATGCGTATTACATGACCAACAACCAGTTCTTCGCCGATACGAGCGTCTTTGCCGGGGGCGGCGCCTATGCCTTCGACCGATCGAAGATGCTCGCGGGAGATCCCACGGCGAGCTACGTCTACTTCGACGAGGCGCTGATCAATCCGGGAGTCTCCGGACAGCTGCCTACGGATTTGGATGGTGTGGCACTGCCTCCTGCCGGCACGCCCAACCTCTTCATGGATTTCCGAGCCGACGAGTTCGGCGACCCTGCCGACGCCCTTCGCATCTACGAGTTTCACGTGGACTTCGCCAACCCCTCGGCCTCGACCTTCACCGCGCGGCCCGACCTGCCTTTGGCCGCCTTCGATCCGCGCGACAGCGGCACGCGGGACTCGATCGTCCAGCCGCCGCCGGCCACCGCAGCCGACAACCTGGATTCGCTGGCAGGGCAGATGATGCACCGCATCGCCTACCGGACGCTCGCCGGCAGCGCGGAATCCTTCGTCCTGAATTTCATGGTCAACGTCAGCGGCCAGGATCCGACGGGCGACCCCGCGAAGTTTCAGGCCGGTATCCGCTGGGTCGAGCTGCGGCGAAACGCCGGGACTGGCGCCGTCACGATCCAGAATCAGGGCACCTACGCACCGGCCTCCGGCAACGGCGCCGCCGGCCGGGACCTGTGGCTCGGTTCCGTGGCGCAGGACCACCAGGGCGACATCGCGCTCGGCTTCTCGGCTTCCTGCGCCGCCGATCCCTGCGCGAGCCCGCCCAACGCGTCCTCTCTGACGGGTTTTCCCTCGCTCCTCTACGCCGGGCGCCTGGCCGCAGATCCGGCCGGCAGCCTGGCCCAGGGCGAGGCGGTGCTGCAGGCCGGGGGAGGCTCGCAGCTGAGCGCCTCGAACCGCTGGGGCGACTACAGTGCGATGAACGTCGACCCGTCCGACGAGTGCACGTTCTGGTATGTCAACGAGTATTACGCCGCCTCATCCGCGGCGTCCTGGCAGACTCGGATCGGAGCGTTCAAGTTTCCGGGGTGCTCCGCGCAGGCCAAGGGCACGATCCAGGGCACGGTCACGGTGTGCGGATCGGGCGCGGCGCTGCCCGGGGTGACGCTGTCGACGCCCGAGGGATACATCCGCTCGAGCGACGGCGCCGGCGGGTACGCTTTCTCGGTTGCGCCCGGGACCTACACACTCACGGCGAGCGAGCCCGGTTACCAGGACCACGTGGAGGGCGTGACAGTCGCGGCGGGCGGCACGGTGACGGCGGATTTCTGCATGGCGGCCGTCCCGGTGCCGTCGGCGGGCTCCTGGGCCCTTCAGGAAGAGGACTGCCCGCCGCACAATGGCGCGATCGACCCCGGCGAGGCGGTCACCGTCAATCTCTGCGTCGTAAACTTCGGAGCGGCCGCGGCCTCGAATCTCGTCGGCATGCTCCAGGCTTCGGGCGGTGTGGTCGGTCCGGGAGGTCCCCAGACCTTCGGGGCGATCGCGGCGGGAGGCGCCGTCTGCCGACCCTTCCCCTTCCACGCTTCGGGCTCCTGCGGATCGACGCTCTCCGCGACGCTCGCTCTCCAGGACGGAGCGGCGGATCTCGGCACGGTGACGTTCGATCTGCCGCTCGGCGCGGCGGTCGATCCCCTCACACAGGACTTCGACGGCGCCGCGGCCCCGTCGCTTCCGGCCGGCTGGTCGGCGTCGAACGCCTCCGGAGGAACTCTCTGGAGGACGGCGACGAGCAATCCCGACACCCTGCCGAACTCGGCTTTCGTGGACGACCCGGCGGGAGTGACCGATAAGCGGCTCACGAGCCCCGCCTTCGCCATTCAGACGACCTCCGCCCGCGTCACATTCCGACACTCCTTCGCGCTCGACGAGTTCTTCGACGGCGGCGTGCTTGAGGTTTCCTCGCCGAACATCAACGGGGGAACCTTCACCGACGTGACGAGCGCGTCCGTGGGCGGCAGCTTCGCGTCGGGAGGATATTCGGGGCCGCTCGAGACGGGATTCGGGAATCCTCTCGGCGGCCGCCCGGCCTGGACCGGAAACAGCTACGGGTACTTCACGACCGTCGCGAACCTGGGCCCCAACGTCGCCGGCCAGACGATCCAGCTTCGCTGGCGGCTCGGGACCGACAGCAGCTTCAACGGCTCGGGCTGGTGGGTCGATTCGATTTCGGTCTCCGACGGGTTCTCCTGCTGCGTGCTGCCGGCCTTCGTCGGCGAGCCCATGGGCGTGGACGAGCACGCCGGGGCGGGCACCTCCTCCGACGTCGACGGAGTGCTCGAGCCGGGAGAGAGCGTGCTCGTGTCGCCGGCCTGGAAGAACACCGGAGCCGCCGCCGCCGCGCTGACGGGCACGGCCTCCGCCTTCACGGGCCCCTCGGGCGCTTCCTACTCGATCGGCGACGCGGCGGCGGACTACGGGACGATTCCGGGCGGAGGCACGCACGATTGCTACACCGCAACCACGAACTGCGACGTCATGAGCGTATCGAGTCCCGCGGCGCGGCCGGCGGCGCACTGGGACGCTTCCTTCCTCGAGACCCTTTCCGCCGGCCTTTCGAAGACGTGGATTCTGCACGTGGGGGACAGCTTCACTGACGTGCCGCGCTCGCAGCCTTTCTACCGGAAGATCGAAACCCTCTTTCACAGCGGGATCACCGCCGGGTGCGGGCCGGCCGCGTACTGTCCGAACGCCGCCGTGCCGCGCTCGCAGATGGCGATCTTTCTTGCCAGAGGGATCGCGGGAAGCGGTGCCGGCGTTCCCGCCGGTGGGAAGCTCGGCGGCTCGCCCTACTTCTGCGGCACCGGCGGTGTCTCGCTCTTCTCCGACGTCTCTCCGACGGATAGCTTCTGCAAGCACGTGCATTACATCGCGCTTCAGAAGGTCACCCAGGGCTGTGCGACCTCCCAGTACTGCCCCTTCGGGGGCGTCAATCGAGAGGAGATGGCCGCGTTCGTCGCGCGCGCGGTCGAGGCGCCCGGAGGCGCCTCTTCGGTCCCCCTCTCCTATGGGCCGGACCCGGTCACCGGTTTCTCGTACAGCTGCAATCCCGCAAGTCCCAGCATTCACTTCACCGACGTGCCCGCCTCCGATTCCTTCTGCAGGAGCGTCCATTTCCTGTGGGCGAAGGGGATCGTCGCCGGCTGTTCTCCGACGACGTACTGTCCGGGACTGCCCGTCACCCGCGACCAGATGGCGAAGTTCCTCTCGAACGCGTTCGGCTTGGTCCTTTACGGGCCGTAGGCCGTCGCCTTCGCTTGCGAGGGATCTGCGCCTCACGGCGCACCGGCGAGCGGCTCGCCCGGATGCGGGCTCGGCCGCTCGCCTGATCCCTCGCTGCGCTCCGGCTCCCGCATCGCGAAGCTCCTCCCTTCCTCCGGTCGGAAGACTCTTCGCGATGCGAGCTTGAGTTCCTGGCTTTCTAAAATCGGTGCCGCAGTGACTTCCGGCACGCGGCGCGAGGACTCTCCTGAGCGGAAGCGAGGAAGGAAGCTTGCGCCACGGGAGCGAGCGCGTCGCGAGAGATCAGGCGGTCGATCGAGGCCCCTTCCGGCCGAGTCGACCGCCGGTGCGCCCCATGGGCGCAGATCCCGCGCAAGCGCGAGCGACGGTGGCACCTAAGTGGGGGGTTGCGGCCTTTCCGAGTGCTTGGATAGTCTCGCGCTCAGGAATAGGGGATGCACCTACCGGTCCCGGCTCCGTTCGGGCGCGAGGCGCGCCGGCCGACGGAGCTGAGCGTCCGTTCGCGCGCCGCCACGGGGCGGTCGACCGCCCGGCCGCTAGGGGAGCGTGCGGAGCAGGCTCGAGCGGGCGCGCCGGAACTGCCGGGGCGCGCCGCCGGCCGGGGTCACGGTCAGAACGTCGCCGTCCACCTTGAACTGGAACTCCTTGCGCGGGGATTCGCCGAGCTCGACCGCGAGCTGGTCTCCCGAAAGCCAGTAGCGCCCCATCAGAGAGCGTATGGGCAGGCGAATGAACATGTCGCCGCCGGCCGTGAACTCCGTGAAGGTCGTGAGGCCCGGCCCGTCCTCGGAGCACCAGATCCCCGCGACCGGGTTTCCGGCCGCCGCGGGTCCCTCGCGGCGCATTTTCGAGACGAGGTTGCCCTCCTCGTCCTTCTGCAGGAGCTCGTACCCTTCGAGCTCGACGCGATTGGCGAGGATCGAGACCTTGCCGCTTTCGCGGTCTTTCCAGAACGTGAGCAGCCAGTCGCCGTCGAGCTTGTAGGTCGCGTCTCCCATGGCGGCGGAGACCTGCCGTGCCGTCCCGTCGGCGCGAAACTCGATCGCCTCGCCGACACCTCCGGGCGTCCGCTCGACGGACTCCCACTGGCCGACGAGCTGCCCGCGGGCAGCCGGCGTCGAGCCGAGAAGGACGAGGGTCGCGAGGGCGACTCCTGCCGCTCGAGCGAAACGGCATCTCCTGAACTTGTGGGGAAGCACTGGAGGCGGAATCGTAACTCGAATCGGACTGGGGGGAGAGAAGATGAAGCTCCAACGTCGCCTCGTTAGAGTCCTGATGGGTTGGGCCGTACTGCTCGTGGCCGGTGTCGCGAGCCTGTCGGCGACGACGTACATTCCGATTCGCGACCGCGATCTCTACGGCTTCTCCGACGTCGTCGTGCACGGGATCGTGGTTTCGAGCGACGTCATCGAGGGCGAGCGCGGGCCCGAGACGGTTACCGTGCTCAAGCCGCTGCGCGTCTTGAAGGGATCGCTCTCGGGAAGCCTCGTTCTTCGGCAGCCGGGAGGCCTCCTTCCCGATGGCCGCCTTCGCTGGATCGCCGGGCGCCCTGAGTATGTGGCAGGCGAAGAGGTCATCGTGTTTGCGAGTCAACGGTCCGACGGCAGCTATCAGACGACCGAGATGCTGCTCGGCAAGTTTGCCGTGGCGAAGGACGAGACCGGAAGACTCTTCGCCGTGCCCGGTCTCGTCGCCGCGCGACGGGATGGGATCCAGGTGGCTCGGCCAGACCCGGGTGAGGAGCCCGCGAGCGCGGAGCAAGAGGCTCTTGCGCCGGGGAGTCTTCTCCGGACCAGGCCGCTCCTTTCGGGCGAGCCGGACTCGACCACTCCCTCCCGGGAGCTCTCCCGATTCCTGGACTTTCTCTCCAACGGGGCCGTGAGACGATTCGCGATCTCGAGTCCGTTCGCGCAGCCGGCCTCTCCCGTGGGCCGCCTCGTTCCAGTGGTTCACGGACCGACGGGAATCCGCCCGCAGTGGGGAAGCATCGCGTACGGGCCCCTGCCCCCGACGAATGCGTTCTTCCCGATCCGCTGGCAGAACGGCGGGATTGTGGCGTGGGACGTGGACGGCGTGCCGGGCCTGTCCTCGGGCGACGGCATCGCGCAGATCGACGGTGCCATGGCGTCCTGGAACAATGCGCATGCCTCGACGACCATCGATCTGACGCGGGTCGCCAGCGCGTCGAGCCATTTCCATCAGGGTGCCAACGACTCGCCCTGCTGGGCTCCCCCAGGCTGCCTTCCGGCGCAGGGAGGTGTCGCCGGCTGCGCGGACGTAAGCGCCGGCACGCCCACCCACATGCTCAACGGCGAAGAGTACCTCCACATCACGAACGTGGAGATCTACATCCGGTGCTGGACGAGCACCGATCAGCTCAACGCCACGACCCTGCAGGTGGTCGACGAGCACGAACTCGGCCACACGCTCGGGTTCGCTCACCCGGATCAGGTCATGTCTCCCCACGACTGCTCGAGCGCGGACGACGCGGCGGCGGTCATGTTCTCGACCAACGAGGGAGGCTCCACGACGACGGCGCTCGGAACCGATGACGTGGATGCGGCGCGGTGGGTCTACGGAGATCAGGGAAACCACTGCGGCGGAGGGCCGACTCCGACGCACACCCATACGCCAACCCGGACGAACACGCGGACGAATACGCCCACGCTCACACCGAGCCGGACGCCGACGCTAGGACTTCCGACGCAAACTCCGACGACGGTTCCGCCGACCATGACGCCGACTCGCACACCCACGCCGCCTGCAGGCGCCGTCACGGTGACCGGGATCAATCCGACCTCGGGGCCGGCCGGTGGCGGGACGAGCGTGACGATCACGGGGACGAATTTCGCCGCGAACGCGACGGTCAAAATCGGCGGGCAGAACGCGACCAACGTCGTGAGGGTCAATGCGACGACGATCACCTGTAAGACGCCGGCCCTGACCGGCGGGACGTTGAACGACGTGGTCGTGGACAATCCGGGGTCGGCCGTCGTGGTGGGTCCGCTCACGCCGCTGGTGTCGGGGACGCTGACGAAGGGGTGGTTTGCGGATTTTCTGGACGTGCCGCAGGCGTTTCTGTACCACAACGCGATCGAGAAGATTCTGCGGGCCGGGATCACGACGGGGTGCGGGGGAGGCAACTACTGCGCGAACCTGCCGATTACGCGGGACGCGATGGCGGTCTTCATTCTGCGCGGCGAGCACGGAGGCGCCTACAGCCCGCCGGCGGCGACGGGAGGGGTGTTTACGGATGTGACGACATCGACGTTTCTGGCCAAGTGGATCGAGCAGTTCGGCCACGAGGGGATCACGACCGGCTGCGGAGGCGGGAACTACTGCCCGATCGACAGTGTGACACGGGACGGGATGGCGGTGTTTCTGGAGCGGGGCAAGAACGGGGCGGCTTTCAATCCGCCGGCGGCGACGGGGATGGTGTTCTGCGACGTCGAGACGGCGACGTTCTTGTCGAAGTGGATGGAGCAGTTGAAGGCGGACAACATCACGCAGGGCTGCTCGACGGGGCCCTGTGCGAGGCTCGGGGGCGGCACGACGCCCAACTACTGCCCGACCGGCACGGTCACACGCGGCGAGATGGCCCCCTTCATCGTGAGGGCGTTCGGACTGTAAGACGTCGCCTCGGTTGCTCGAGGCCTGCGCCTGGCGGCGCACTGGCTCGCGGCTCGGCCGGGTGCGGCCTCGACCGCGATCCTGGCCTCGAGACTACGTTGCGGCTCCGCGGCGCGAGGCTCCTCCACTGCCCTCGCGGAGCCTCCTCGCGCCGCGACCGGTTGGCCCGTTCGTGCATTCTTTGCGGTACGCTGGCCCTCCGGACAGGCGTGCCCCCGTTTGTCACACGAGTCCCCCCGGGGCCGCCAGTTTTCGCCGGGCTGCGTGGGGTTTGCCTCCTTTCCTGCAATCACTTAGCGGGTCCTTCGAGGGGTGCGCTTCTTGCTTCTGCTCCGTATAGCCAGTGTCCGGAGTCTGCGCATCGCACGGAGGAAACCCCATGAGCTTTAGCCGGGGCAATTGGAGAATCGCGCTTCTCGTCGCCGCGAGCGTGCTCGTCCTGGCGGGCACACTCGCCGCGACGACCTACATTCCGATTGCGGACCGCGAGCTGTACCGGCGGGCGGACGTCGTCGTCCACGGGATCGTCCTCTCGAGCGACACGGTGGAAGGCGAGGACGGCCAGCCTCAAACGGTGACCTTCCTGCAGCCCCTGCGCGTTTGGAAGGGGACGCTTTCCGGGAACCTCGTCCTGCGCCAGGCGGGCGGTGAGCTTCCGGACGGGCGCTTCTTCAAGCTCTGGGGCCGGCCGGAATACGCGCCCGGTGACGAGGTGATCGTCTTCGCGATCGCGCGGCCGGAGGGCGACTACCAGACCGCGGAGATGCAGCTCGGCAAATTCGTCGTCGCGACCGACGAAACGGGCCGGCTCTTCGCGGCGCCGGACCTCATGGTCTCCGACCGGACCGGGATCGAGATCCTGCCCGCTCCCGAGGCGCCGGAGTTCCTCGGTCCGGACGGCGAAAACGGTCCTGTCCTGCGGAGTCGGCCGGAGCGGCTGGCGGAGTCGGCCGACTCGGTCGCGACGCCGAGGGACTTCGCACGTTTTCTCGACTTTCTCGACGGGGGAGCGCCGGCGGGCAAGGCCGCGCTCGAGGCGCCTGTCGGCGCGCTGACTCCGGTCGTCCACGGCGAGCCGCACAAGGGGCTCGCGCCCCACTGGGGCATGATCAACAACAGCATGTGGCGCTGGAACAATGGCGCGACGGCAGGCTGGTACCTGGAGGGAACCGCCAACATGACGGGCGGCGGGATCGCCGAGGCGACGGGAGCGCTCGCCTCCTGGACGACCGATCCCAACTCGAACATCAACTACACGGTAAGCGCGTCGAGCTCGAACCAGATCCACTTGAACGCCCCGACCTCGGGCGGCTGCGGCTGGTCGACGTGTCTCTCGGGCGGCGGCGTGATCGGCTGTGGCGGCCCCTCGGGCGGCGGCTCGAACTCCTGGCGCGGGGATAGCTACACGACAATCAGCGCCGGGACCGTCTGGCTGCGCTGCTACGCGACGACGAACGGCTTCAGCTCGGTCACGACCCAGTCGGTGCTCACGCACGAGCTCGGCCACACGCTCGGGCTCGGCCACTCGGACCAGAACGTCTCGCCCCACGACACGTGCCGGGGCGACGAAAACGCGGCGATCATGCGCTCCTACGCGCAGAATCGAACGACGCTCGGCACCGATGACCAGGACGCCATTCGGTGGCTCTACGGAGACGGTCTGACCTGGTGTGCCGACCTGCCGGCGCCGACCGTCTCGGCCTTCTCGCCGGCCACGGGACCGCCTTCCGGCAACACGACCTTCACGGTGACGGGCACGAACTTCCGGTCCGGCGCGACGGTCCGCATCGGAGGCACGCTCGCGACGGTGACCAACGTCACGGCGACGGCGATCACGGGGAAGACGCCCGCACACGCGATGGGGACCGTGGACGTTCAGGTCACGAACACGGACGCCAAGAGCGCGACGCTCTCGAGCGGCTATTTCTACGACTTCGCCGACGTGCCCGCTTCTCACATCTTCCACAACGCTGTCGTGAAGATCTTCAAGAACGGAATTACCACCGGCTGCGGCGGCAACAACTACTGCCCGGAAGTCGCGGTCAACCGGGACCAGATGGCGGTCTTCGTCCTGCGGGGCAAGCATGGCGCGGGCTATGTGCCGCCATCGGCGACGGGCACGCTCTTCTCCGACGTGACCGCGGGAATGATGTTCGCTCCCTGGATGGAGCAGTTCTACGCGGAAGGAATCATCGGTGCCTGCGACACCTCACCGCTGACCTACTGCCCGTCGGCGCCGGTCACCCGGGCCGAGATGTCGACGCTGCTCCTGCGGGCCGAGCACGGAAGCGCCTACACGCCTCCCGCGCCCACCGGGGTCTTCGATGACGTCCCGATGTCCCACCCGCTGGCCGGCTGGATCGAGCGCCTCTACGCGGAGGGAATCACGTCGGGCTGCGGCACCGGAATCTACTGTCCAGACCTCCCCAACACGCGAGGCGAGATGGCCGTGTTCCTGGTCCGGACCTTCAACCTGCCGTAAGCGCGGCCGTGGGCGGCGGGATCAGAAGGCGCCGGAGGCCCGCGGCGAGCGCCGCGAGGTCCGCCGCGAGGGCGAGATCGGTCATCGTGTTGAAGACGAACAGGTGCCGCTCCACGTCGTTGAGCGAGTCGCCGAGCGCGCTGACTGCGAACTCCGCCGCCGCCAGCAGCGCCAGGACTCCCAGGGCATACGCGAGACAGCGCGCTTCCGGGCTGCGCGCGCGGGAGGCGGCCCAGACGGCTCCCGCGAGATTCAAGAGCCAGAAGACGGGCAGCAACCACGGAGCCTGGCGGAAGAGCCCTGCCTTCCAGCCGCTCCAGACGGCGAAGGCCTCGCTCTGCTGTCCCGGGGAAGCGCCGGAGTCCGCCGAGAAGTTGCCGAGCTGGAGCGGCCGGATGCGCGTCGCTCGGAGGGCGGCCTCCCGCAGACGCTCGCCAAGGCGCTCGGGGTGTCGCCCGTAGAATCGCGCGATGCGGCGGTACCCGACGCTCGCGAGGAACTGCTTCTCGAACGCCGGGCTCTCCATCGGCGAGTCGCTCTGGTACGGATAGACGCCCGAGTAGCGGGCCCAGTCCTCCGGAAGACCGAGCTCGCGAAGGTCGGCGCGCGGATCCTTCGACGCGGGGAGAACCTCGAGGAACACGTTGTTGTAGAGTGCGACCGCCTTCAACTTGGGCGGCGCCGCCTCGTACCAGAGAAAGGCGCCGATGCAGAGCACGCTGCCGCAGAGGAGCACCGTCCGCGCGCGGCCGGGGCCACGTCCCTCGCGCGCGAGGAGCCAGGCGAGCAGCAGGATGCCAGGCGCGAGGGGAGCCTCCTGGGGCTTCGAGAAGACGAGCCCGGCGCCGGCCGCCCAGAAGCCGATCGAGAGAGCCCGCGACGCGGGTCCCTCCGCAAGGCACACCACGGCCCCGGCGAGCAGAAGCAGGAAACCGATCGATGCCGGCGATGCGTAGAACGAGTTGAGCGGCGCCGCGTATCCGACGTCCGTGAAGAAGACGATCGCCGCGGCCGCGAAGACCGCTCGGGGGAAGGGCCGCCAGCGGCGCGTCCCGACGAGGAGGAGGGTCAGCGCTCCCAGGAGGAGCAGGGCGTTCGTGGCACCGAGAAACCGCAGGTCGAAGCGCCCGCGCGGCAGGAAGACGGCCGCGAGGACCCGGGCCGAGGCCGCGGGCAGAAGCTCCGAGCCCACGTGGTTGCTCGAGCGCGGGGCGCCGGCCTCGTACCGCAGGGCAATGAACCGGAAGTAGTGGGCGTCGGCTTCCGAAGCATGAAAGATGCCCACCGGCCACATCACCCGCGGGAAGTCGCCGTTGTCGGCCAGGCCGACGACCGGCGGTGCGAGGAGCTGATAGCCGAGGATCGCGGCAGCAGACAGGAGCGCCGCCGTCTCGAGGATCCAGGGATTGCGCGGCGGCGCGAGGGTCGCTGTGGAAGCCGACGCGTTCGCCAGCTGCCGCCTCTCGCGAAGCCACGTGAGAAACATGGCGGCGACGGGGATCATCATGTCCTCGACCGGCCAACGGTAGCGGCCGTTGACGGCGATCAGCGAAGACGCCAGGGGCACGTAGAGCGCGACGGCGGGCAGCACCAGAGCCAGGACGCGGTCTTGCGGATCGCGTGTCGTGAGCGCGCGCCGTGCGAGGAGGATCCACCCCGCGGCGCCGAGGCCGACGATGAGCCAGGCCGCGGCCGAGAGCGTCGCCTTCAGAGCGGGCAGCTCCGTCTTCAGAGCGTGAGGCCCGGGTAGCGCGTCGATGCCCGGTACAGGCGGCGTGATCGCCTTGCCGCTGACCGCGAAGGTTTCGATCAGATCGGCCTGGCGGAAGATGATCCCGATCTTGACGAAGTAGAGCCGAAGAGCCTGCCATGGGTGTTCGCGGATCCAGCGGAAGGCGAGCGCGTTCGAGGCATCGCTGATCGCGAGCTCCCCCTTGCCGAGGACCCCCGGTACGAGCTTTTCGAGCTGGCCGCGTCCGTCGTACCAGAGGCCGTTCGCCTCCGGATTGTTGCCGAGAAATGTCGCGTAGCCGCCAGCTGTGTTCAGGAATGTGAATCGGCCGAGGCGCTCTTCGTTTCGAATGGCCCAAGGCAGCATGACGGCGTGCTGGACGGCGAGCAGCAGCAGCGTCTCGCCCAGAGCGGCCCGCCACCTCTTGCGGGCGGCGAGCGCGGCGAGGAGCCACAAGCCGCCCAGGTAGTAAGCGACGGTTCTCGTCAGGGCGGCCAGGGCAAGCACGAAGCCGCCAGCCGCGACAAGCCGCAGGCCTCGGGGGGCGCGGGCGCCCTTCAGGACGAGCAGGACAAAGAGGAGAAAGAGGGGAGAGAAGAGATTCTCCGAGGCGATCAGGCACGGGAGGAGGAGGTAGCGTGGGAAGAACGCGAAGAAGCACGCGGCGACCGTGCCGGCGCGGTCGCCCCAGAGACGGCGCGTGAGCAGGGCGCCGAGCAGAATGGCGGCCGCGCCGAGGAGGCAATTGACGAGCTTGGCTGCCAGGAGCGTGTGTCCGGGCGCCACCAGGAAGGCGCCCGCCAGGAGGATCGGATAGAGGGGCGGGTAGTTCGCATCGGCACGGCCGGGGATCGCCTCGTAGCGGCCGTGCTCCGCGAGGTTGATGCCTCGGTGGTAGTACGACCAGAAGTCGGAGACCGGCTGGGTCGGGATCCAGAGGACGGCTGCCAGGCGCAGGAGAAAGCCCGCCAGAACGATCGCCGCGAGCCGTCGGGAGAACGTGGAAGACGAGACGCTTCGAAGCCGGGCAGCCGGGAGCGGACTGTCAGTCAATTTCCGGCATTGTAGTTTCCCCAGGCGCCCGGCGGGTTGCGGAATTCCGCAGGGCGTGAAGAATGGCGGTGTGCCGAACGCGCCGGCGCCCGATGCCCGCCGGGATCTTCTCGGTGCGCTCGCGTTGTTCGCTCTCGGCGTCGGCCCGCGGCTCGCCTTCGTGGCGCGCTTTCCGACGCTGCCCTTCTCGGACTTTCTCGGCCTGATCGACTTCGGCTTCCTGCTGCGCGACCATGGCCTCGCGGCGCCGGGCTGGCACTGGATGCAGTTCAACCCTGGCCTTCCGATGGTCCTCTCGATCCTGCTGCGTTTCGCGCCGCCGGGAGGAGGTCTGGCCCTGGTGCGCGTCGTCACGGCTGTCGCGACGGGCCTCGTATCCCTCATCCCGTTTCTGCTCTGGCGGCGCGTGACGGCGTTCTGGGTGCGGCTTCTCGCGGGCATCCTCCTTGCGCTCTGGCCCGGGCAGGTCTTCTTCTCCGGGGTCATCGCGCAGGACAACTGGGTTCTCCTGCCGGTGGTCGCCCTCGCGTGCCTGGCCGTCCGGCGGCTCGTCGAAGACGGGCCTCGGTCGTACCCGGTGTCCACGGGCCTCCTCTACGCAGCGGCGGTTGCGATTCGCCAGGAGATGCTGGTCGTACTCCTTCCGTTCCTGATCGCGGCGTCGTTCGGGCCCGCCGGCCGCCGCCGGGCTGCCCGGAATGCCGTGATCCTGGTTTTCTCGGCCGGCCTGCCCCTTTCGGCGCTCGTCGTCCAGCGGGGCCTCGCGACCGGGCGCTACACGCTCACGACCGAGCACGGCGGCGTGACAGTGCTGGGCTCCTTCATCCCGGGCGCCTTTGCTTCTGGCTGGATTGACCCGCGGCCCTACGTGGCGTCACTCGCGCCGTCGCTCCTCGCGGACAAGTCGACCTATTTCGCCGGAGCCTGGCGTCTCGCGTGGCGCGAGGCGGCGCGGCGCCCGGCGTTCCACGCGGTGCGCATCGCGACCCAGACGCTTCGCCTCGCCGTCAAAGCCGATGGCCAGAACCTCTTCTGGAGCCTGCGCACGCCCGAGGTCCTCCCTCCCGATCGGCGCGCCGCGGGAGAGGACTTCGCGCGCCGGTGGACGCCCTGGCTCTACGCGGAGCTCGCCGGGATCCAGGGCCTCTTCGCGGCAGCGGTCTTGCTCGGGCTCTGGCGGCGCGATCGGGGAATCCTCCTGATCGCTCTCTGCGCAGGCCTCAAGGTGGCGCTCGGCGCCGCGCTCTCTCCCATGTCGCGCCTGCTCGTGCCCGCGACCGCGCTCGAGCTGCTGGCGATCGCGCTTGCGGCCGGGCAGCTGACAGCGGTGTCCGCGTCCCGCCGGGCCTGGCTCGCCGTCCTGGTCGCGGCGGTGCCGACGTTTCTCGTCGTCGCGGTTCCATCCCTCGAGGCGCGGATCGAGCGATGGGATCGGGAGACAGCGCGGTCCTCGCCGATCGGGTCGGCCGCGCCGCCCGGGATCACCCGGCCGCAGCCCGCCGGCAGGTGAAGAGCTCCGTGTTTCTGATACCCAGCTCCGGGAACTCGTCCTTCGTATAGTCGACGGCGAAGTCGAGCGTCGCGAGCTTGTCGTCGAGGTCGATGCCGTAGGAGCGGTAGGAGAGGGCGCGGCCTTCTTCGGAGTTCGCGTCGCCGTGGTACTCCTTCTCGGTCAGGTATCGGTCCTTGGACGGGTCGCCCGGGTCCACGACTTCGACCCGCGTGAACGTCGTGCGATCGCGGAAATGGGGAACCGTGAAGAGGTGGACGCCGCCCGGCTTGAGCACGCGACGGATCTCGCGGTGTGCATGCTCGTCCAAGCGCACGTGCTCCAAAACGTCGCTCGTGATGACGACGTCGAAGGAAGCCTCCGGGAACGTCAGTGCCTCCAGATTCTGGTTCGTCGTGTTGCCACCGAGCCTCTTGCCGCGCTTCTGGCGCGGGTCGAAGCGTGAGGTCGCCACGTCGATCCAGGAGACGCGGCCGAGCAAATCCGGAATCGGATAAGCGTTGCCCTCGCCATAGAAGGGGATCTGGGTGTCGTAGACGGAGATCCGCTTCTCGGAAGAAAGCCCCGAGAGCGCGGCGAGGCTGTCGGCTTCGACGCCGGCGAGATCGCGCACGGCGTTCAGGATCCCCCGCGCGATCGATCGGTAGCGCGAGGTCGTGAGGCACTGGCCGCAGGTCAGCGATTCGCGAAAGAGGAGCGGGTCCGTGTAGTAGAAGCGCGTTTGCTCGCCGCAGATGTTGCAGCGGCCGGGCAGCGAAGACATGCCGCGGAAACGGTCCGAGCTGGCGCCTCCTCTCCCCCCATCGGGGGGAGAGGGCAGGGTGAGGGGGCGAGGCCTCGGAGGAGGGGCAGGGGACCCCCTCACCCCAACCCTCTCCCCCGAAGACGGGGGCGAGGGAGGTTCGGATACCCCTCTCCCCCCGGCGGGGGGAGAGGGAACGGTGAGGGGATCCGCCTCCGGTCTCTTCGTCCGCAGGGTCTCCAGCACCGTCTCGACGCGCGCTTGCCACGAGTTCTCCCGGCCGATCTGGCGGGCGCGCTCACGGTACGCGTCGTCTCGCCCCCGTGTGAGGGCCGGATCGAGCGCCGCGGCGAATTCCGAGGCGTCGCGCGCGATCGCCACCTCGGGGTGGGCCATGCACTCGGGCATGGGAGTCGTGACGACGGCCTTGCCACCGGCGAAGTACTCGAAGAGCTTCAGGGGCGAGGTGGCGAGCGTGATGTTGTTGATCTTGAACGGAATCGTCGCGACGTCGAAGAGGCGCAGATACCCGGGCAGCGAGTGATAATCGCGCGGCCCGAGCCAGAGCACGTTCTCGCGCTTCAAGACCGGCTGGCCCCGCAGGCTCTGGTCGTACATCGGCCCGATCAAGAGGAAGTTCCAGTCGGGACGCGCCCGTGCGACCTTCTCCAGCAGCTCGTAGTCGAACCATTCGGCGAGCGCCCCGTAGTAGCCGGCGATCGGCCTGCCCGATTCGCGGAAGGCCCGGAGCTCCTTGTCCTCGGGCAGCGGCGCCTCTTCGTCAGCGAACCGCTCGAACTCGACGCCATTGGGTAGGTACACAGCGTCGGGACGCACGGCGATCGCCTGATCGTGGAGCTTGCGAGCGACACTGCCCACGATGGTCGCTTCCGCGAGCGCCCGCGCGTGGTTCTTCTCGAGCAGCTCCCGCTCGTACGGGAAGACCTCCAGGTCGTCGATCCAGTCGTAGACCGTCGGCGCGGAGGCGGGGTAGGCGTCCCTCTGGTGCCAGTTGTAGGGAAACGCCCAGAGGAGAGCTCCCGGGATCTGCTCGAGCAGCCCCTGGGGCCCTCGGAAGAGAAAGAGATTCGGCTGGATTTCCTTGAAGCCGTTCACGTCGTCGTGCGCGTTGGAGGAGTCGAAGATCGCAATCCATCCCTTGCGGGCGAACGTTCGCGCCAGGTGATGCGGGCGCTGGAAGAGAGCGATGCCCCAGCCGACCGACGGGAGGAAGATGACCGCCCCCTCGCTCTCGGCCACCCGCGCGCGCACGGCGTCGAGCTGCTCCCGGTAGAAGCCGAGGTCCGCGTGGTTCCAGACCTCGACGCCTTCCGCCTTCCAGGATTCGCCCCACTTCTCCTCGTACTTCTTGCGGTTCTCCTCGAAGAGGGCGAGGTACTTCTTCTCGCCGAGCAGCCGAAAGGACGCCTTCTGCCAGTGGTGCACGAAGGAGTCCCTGGCGCAGCGGATTTCCCAGCCCTTCTCCCGCGCGCGGCGATTGAAATCGTCGTCCTCGAACATGCCGAGTCCGAAGCGCTCGTCGAGCGGGCCGACCGAGGCGTACACCTCGCGCTTCATGGCGAGGCAGAACATGGCGAGCATGGGGATCGAGAAGGTGTGGCCGTCGTTCTCGCGGGTGAATTCCTCGGCCCAGGCCGCCAGGTCCTCGATCCCCTCGTAGCCGACCTCGACCTTCGCCTCGTTCGAGATCGCGTTGGTGACGGGACCGACGAGGCCGAGTTTCGGGTCCGAAGCAAGGTGCCGGATGAGCGCCGTCAGCCAGCCCCGCGTCAGGACGGTGTCGTTGTTGAGCAGGACCAGGTACGCGCCTGAGGCGAGCGCCAGTCCCTGGTTGTTCGCGGCCGCAAAGCCGCGGTTGGTGTCGTTGGCGACGACGCGCAGGTTCGGGTAGCGCTTCTCGGCGTCGCGCAGGTACTCGACGGTTCCGTCCTCCGAGGCGTTGTCGACGACGATGACCTCGAAGCTCGGCCACTCCGTGCGGCCGTAGAGGCTCTCGAGGCATTGCCGGTTCATGGCGAGGTTGTTGTAGGTGACGACGACGATCGAGGCCTTCGGGAACGTGGCGGCGACAGCCGGCGCGAGCTTCTCGAAGCGCCGCTGCCAGGTGTTTTCCCGGCCGAAGGCCCGCCGCCGTGCCCGCACCTCCGGATCCTTTTCGGAAAGCGCCTCGGAGATTTCCTGCTCGAACTCCTCGGGGGTCGAGGCCAGGTGCACTAGGGGCGCCATCGGCGCGACCTCGGGAATCGGCACGGAGACGAGGGGCTTGCCGGACGCGAGGATCTCGTAGGCCTTCACGGGGCTCGTGGCCTCGGTCAAGGGCAGGCGCTTGAAGGGCAGGATCGCGACGTCCATTTTCGAGAGCCACGCGGGGATCTCGGCGTACGGTTTCTCGCCAGCAAGTGTCACGTTTGCGAGCTTCGAAAGACGGCTCGTGTCGGCCGTGTAGGTCGAGCCCACCAGCAGAAAGTCCCAGTCGGGGCGCCGCTCGGCCAGATCCGCCACGAGATCCGAATCGAACCAGTCGGCGATGGCGCCGTAGTAGCCGACGACGGGCCGTCCGGGCGCTTTGACGGCGAGCCCGGAAAAGTGGTCGGCGTCGCAGGCGTTTGGCAGCGGCAGCACGTTCCCGTTCGCCTCTCGGGCTCGCCGCTCGAGGAGCATGGAGGAGGTGGCAACGAGGTCGGACGAAGAGAGAAGGTCGCGCTCGAGCTCCAGCATCTCGGGCCGGTTGGTCGAGAAGCCCGCATGGTCGTCCATGCAGTCGTACACGACGGGCCAGGCGAGCTCCTCGCGCGCCCTCTTCGCGAGAGGCCACCAGAACGGAAGCTGCACGAACAGTGCCGTCGCCCCGAGCGACAGGTCGCGGCGCAGAGCGTCGAGCCCCGAAAAGAGCGCGTCGCGCGAAGGGTCGTCGAGCGACTCCTTGTAGACGTTTCGGGCGGGGCCGGCGAGCGACACCTCCCACACGTTCTCCCGCTTCTTGCGAATCTCGTAGGGTGGACCGCTCTGGCGAAGGGTCTGCGCCACGTAGAAGACCCGGTGGCCGGCCTCGGCGAACCGGGCCATCAACTGCTGAGGCCGCTGAAACCGAAAGTCCCAGTCGATGATCGGAAGGCAGACGACGTCGTGCAGGTCCTCGGCGGCCAGGGGCGCAGGAGAGTCAGCCCGTACGGGGGCCTTCGCCCGGGCCGGCCGGGAGGGTGCGGAGACGGCGGGAGCCGCCGCGGCGCGAGGCTCCTCGTCGCCGGAGCCGAAGAGCCGGCGCAGCCGCCGAAGGACCGCCCAGTAGATCGACATCGCCTTCCAGTAGCGCGAGGTCTGGATCGAGAGCAGCTCGTTGCGCACCTCGGAGAGCTGCTTCTGGAGGAAGGTCGCCTCCCGCTGGCCTCGGCGCGCTTCTTCCTCGGCGCGCCGCTCGGCTGCTCGAAGCGATTCGTGGAGGGTCGCCACCTCGCGTTCCTTCTGGCCGAGGCGTGCGTCGCGCTGTTGGATTTGTTCGGCGTAGCGGGCTGTCTCCTGCCCGAGCGAGGCGACCTCCCGCTCGCGCTTTCCGAGCGCGACGGTGAGGTTTCGCTCGGCCTGAAATTGGGAGCGAGCGGTACGGCGCAGCAGATCGACGACCCTCGATGTCGGAGCGATGGCCCGCGGTTCTCCCGCCTCGAGACATTCGACCGCGCGCTCGGCCGTCCGGCGTGCGGTCTCCGAGAGGGAGCCGATTCGTTCCGCCAGGTGACTCCCGTAGCGCCCGCGGTCCTCGAAGGCGTCGGAGAGCCGGCGCGCGAGGTCCGCGGAATCTAGATTCGAGAGTCCGACAGCGTCGTCGGGCCGGCCGATTTGCCGCATGAGACGGGAGACCTTCGGGTCGTAGTCGAGCGAGACCAGTGGCAGGCCCGAGAGCGCGGCGAAGATCGCGGCATGCATCCGCATCGCGAGCACGAGGTCACACTGCCCGATCGCGGCGGCCAGGCGGGACGGGTCGCTTCCTCCTAAAAATAGGAAAGCCGCCTCTTGGTGTCTCATTCGGTCGCGCACGCGTCCGGCGACGGCCGCGTCGTTCTCGATCGCAAGCGATTCCTGCTGGAAGGGGAGAAAAATGACTCCGCCCCCGTGGACATCGAGAAATCGGTCGAGGGCCTCGGCCACTGCGGCTTCCCAGCGCGCGGGCTCGATTTCGAAGTCCCAGTGGCGGAGCGCGACGCCGAGCAGCGGCCTCCGGTCCGACGGGGGCGCGGCGATTTCCTCGGCGCTCGAGGCGCGTGAGGCGAACGCGAAGGCGGGGTCGGCCGTGACCTCGATCTCCTCCGCCGGCACCCCGAGGGCCACGAGCTCCGAGCGAGACGGCTCGTCGCGCACCGTGATCACGGAGGCCGCGTCGCAGACGGCCTTCGTGAACGCGCGGCCGGCCTCGCTTGCGAGCGGCCCCACGCCGACCGCGTAGAGCATGAGGGGCTTCTCGTGCAGGAGCGCAAGCGCCGCCGGCGCGGCGTAGTAGGAGAGCCCCCAGTGCGCATCGGTCAGGAGGGCGTCTGCCGGAAAGCCCCAGTAATCGTGAAAGAGCCCTCCGCCGCCGATCGCGATCAGGTCCGCCTGCCGGGCGGCGTCCTCGAGGGCCAACGGGTCGCGCCAGAAGAGGGCCTCCACGCCATGGATCCGCGAGGTTTCCTCGGGCTCTCCCGAGGCGACCGCGATCGCGAGGTCCGGACGCAACTCCCGCAGATGGGCCACGATCGAGGCGAGGATTGCCTCGTCTCCGGCGTTGCCGAAGCCGTAGTAGCCGGTGAGAAGAATGCGACGGGGCGCCACTCTGCGCGCGAGTATATGGAGGAAGGCCGCTTTTCGGGGCCGGGGCGCTGTCGGGCCTCCCGTGTGGGCGGTAGAATCTCGGCGACGGGCTGCGATGCTTCTCGGACCCCCGTTTTGCCTCGCAACGCGGCGCGCCGGCGGTCCCCACCGGAGCACCTCGTCACAGCTCTCGCTTTTCGAACTCCCGCAAAAATCGCTGTCCCTCTCCGATATGGAGCTAGGGAGGATGCGGCAACCGCAACTTTTGTCCGATGCGGTACGTCACCCGCGGCGAAATCGCGGCCTTTTTCGCGCGGGCGCTCGGGCTGCACTGGCCGCCGTGAGGCGCACCTTTTCGGGCAGCGCCCAACGCGAGAGGA
This sequence comes from uncultured Acidobacteriota bacterium, assembly GCA_963801275.1. Lineage (GTDB taxonomy): Bacteria > Acidobacteriota > Thermoanaerobaculia > UBA5066 > Gp7-AA6 > DATBFU01. Next base: position 3,341,613 of record CAWDEF010000001.1, read on the forward strand.
TAGCGAGAACTGCGGCGTCGACGGATCGTCGCGCCAGCCGAGAAAAAGGAGACCGCCAATGAAGACCTTCCCTTTCCCGTCTCGCATGCTGAGAGTGGTGCTAATGGTCCTGGGCGCGGCCAGTCAGGGCGTTCTGGCGCAGGACGCCGGGAGTCCCGAAGCACAGCAGGGATCGACTGCTCGCCCGGACAACGAGGAGTTTCAGCGGCACACCTACGGAACCGCGGACACGATCATCCAGCAGATTCCTGCGGCGGCGTTTCACCCGCTCTACGGCGGGACGATGTCCTTCTACCTCTCCTACAACAGTTACATGCGTGGAGATCCCAATTCCGGTGACTTCGTCGCTCCCCTCAATCTGCCCAACGGGGCCCTTGTGAATTTCCTCGACCTCTATTTCCACGATACGGATCCTGGTCCGACTCCCGCCCTCAACGACGTATACGCCACGCTGTGGGAGACCGCCGGCACGAACCCGCCCTCGATTACCGAGGTGGCAACGGTGTCGTCGAGCGGATCCAGCGGGTTCGGTTACAGTTTTAAGCTGATCAATCCGCCGCTGCAGATCGACAACAGCAAGAGGTACCACATCCAGGTATACTCAGCCATCGGCGAACCCTTCAATCCTATTGACAAGTCTTTCGGAGGCGCCAACGTCTGGTACCGGCTTCAGATGAGCCCGGCCCCGGCGACCGCAACCTTCGGGGATGTCCCGACGAACCATCTCTACTTCCGCGCGATCGAGGCCCTGGCCGCGGCGGGAGTCACAGGCGGATGCGGCAGCGGCAACTTCTGCCCGAACCAGTACGTCACCCGCGGCGAAATCGCGGCCTTTTTCGCGCGCGCGCTCGGACTGCACTGGCCGCTGTAACCGAAAGACTCGAGTCCCGCAAGAAACCGGTACATGAGGAGGAGAGCCATGAGACCTCGTTTTTTCGGTGCCCTTTGCGCCTCTCTTTTCACGCTCTCTCTCGCAGCGGCCGCGGCCCGCGCGCAGACCCCCGGCGAGCGCGGCCCGATGAGCCCGCGGGACTTCGGCGTCGGGAACATCAACGTCGTGGGGGTCCCCGCGGGGGGCTTCACCCCCAGGTACCCCACGGTGATGAACCTCGACCTTGTGTCGGGAGGATACGTCCATCCTTCGAGCGGCGCCGGGAAGTACGTCTCCGGGTTCTCGCTGCCCGAAGGGGCGCTGATCGATTTTTTCGTCCTCTACTACGACGACACGGATCCGAGCTTCCAGGTCGACTTGAGCGTGTATCGTCTGACCGGCTTCGACAACGCGACGGCCGGAGTCGAGAACCTCGCTGTCGTCTCGTCCGACACGAACACGGGAAAAAACTACAAGCTCTCGGGTTTGGTCGGGCACACCGTGAACAACAGTGCCTTTCTCGGCGGCGGTCAGTACATCCTGGAAGTCGAATGCGGGAGCCCGAACACGGGCTTCAAGGCCGTCGAGGTCTGGTGGGAGCGGCAGATGAGTCCGGCGCCCGCGGTCGCGACGTTTGCCGACGTGCCGACGTCCCACCCGTTCTTCCGCGCGATCGAGGCGCTCAAGGCATCCGGAATCACGTCGGGCTGCGGCGGCAACAACTTCTGTCCGGACCAGCCGGTCACCCGCGGCGAGATCGCGAAGTTCCTCACGCGCGCGCTCGGACTGTCGTTCAACAACAACATTTTCTAGGAAGCTTTAGCGGCGTCAACGTCTGGTACCGGCCGCAGATGAGTCCGGCGCCCGCGACGGCGACCTTCGCCGAGGTTCCGACGAACTTCCTCTATTTTCGCTCGATCGAGGCGCTGGCCGCCTCCGGGATCACGGGCGGCTGCAGAAGCGGCAATTTCTGCCCGAAGCAGTACGCCAGGCGCTGCGAGATAGCGGAGTTCCTGGCCCGGGCCTTGGGGCGGTGCTCGCCATTGTGACTTGTCGCTGGCCGTGCGGATCCCGATGGCACTCGGATAACCGGCCACCGCAACTGCGTTAGGATGATCCGGCGCGGGTCGGCCTCCGGGCGCCGCGGTCGGTTGCCTCGGCGGGTCCGTCCTGAGCCCCTCCCGCATGAAGGGAGGCAGCATGAGAAAAGCGACGCCGATCAGCTTCGGGGTTCTGTCGATGGGGATCGCTCTCGCGGCCCAGGATCTGAGGGCCCAGGATCGGCCCCAAGGCGGAGGGGAAGCCTACGGCCCGGGCGCGCAGTATCTCGTCGTTCCCGCCCCCTCCTTCCGGCCACTGACTTCCGCGGGCACGTTTACCTTTACTGGCGGCTACTTCACGGCGCCGGCGGGCGGGGGGTTCTTCGCGCCGGTCGAGTTGCCGGCCGGCGCAAGCGTCGTCAACGTCTGCGCAGAGACGTACGACGTCGACGGTGTCAGCGAGATCAACGTCCAATGGGTCGCTTCGGAGGGAGGAGACTCGACTGGCTCTCCCGCCTATCAGGTACTCGGCAACGGCACGACCGGCGCTGCGGCGACGCCGGGCTACGCGCTGACGTGCGTCGATCTGGCGACGCCGACTCTGATTCGAAAGTTCCAGGACCTGGACGGCAACGGACACTCTGGCAATACCTGGTACGCGCTCTACGTGAACTTCACCGGTTTCTCGAGCAATCTCCGGGTCGGGGGTGGCGTCATCACCTGGCTCCGCACCGTGAGCCCGGCTCCGGCGGCCGCCACCTTCGGTGACGTTCCGACGAACTTTCTCTATTTCCGGGCCATCGAGGCGCTGGCCGCCTCGGGAATTACGGGAGGGTGCGGCAATGGCAACTTCTGCCCGAACCAGTACGTCACCCGCGGAGAAATTGCGGCTTTTTTCGCGCGGGCACTCGGGCTGCACTGGCCGCTGTGAAGCCTGGCACGATCACAGGGCAAGGAGACAGACCATGAACGCTCGCAGTTCAAGGCGCATCGCGCTGGCATTCGCGTTGATCGCGGGCCTGACCTGCTGGAGAGCGACCGCGCAAGAGTCCCCACCCCGCCAGACTGCTCCGGCTGAATCGCCAGAGGCGGCCGAAGCACTTCAGCGACACACCTACGGGACGGCGGATACGATCATTCATCAGATTCCCTCGGCGGCGTTTCAAGCTCGGCTCAGTGAGACGATCCAGGAGCCCTCTCTCGGTTACGTGTCGGCGTCAAGCGGGGACCCGGGGGGGTGGGAGGTTCGTGGCGCCGCTCGTACTCCCCAACGGGTCCCTCGTGACTTTTCTGGATCTCTACTGGTACGACGAAGACCCGGGCTCCCAAGAAATCACGGCAACGCTCCGAATGTTTTCGGGAGCCACACCGCCAGTCGAGCATTTCGTGGCCGACGTCCGTTCCAGCGGATCTGGAGGTTACGGCTACACCTTCAAGGTTATCAACCCGCCCTTGCAGATCGACAACAACAATCGCTACCTGATTTACATAGACAATGCGGCTTGGAACGGCTCCCTGGCCAGGGCGTTCGGAGGCGTCAACGTCTGGTACCGCCTCCAGATGAGTCCGGCGCCGACCACAGCCACCTTCGGCGACGTGCCGACGTACTTTCTGTACTTCCGGGCGATCGAGGCGCTGGCGGCCTCGGGAATCACGGGAGGATGCGGCAGCGGCAACTTCTGCCCGAACCAGTACGTGACGCGCGGCGAGATGGCGGCGTTCCTGGCGCGGGCGCTTGGCTTGCACTGGCCGTACTGATTCGTCCACGGTAAGTAAGCGCGCCTCCGGCGGGTACCCCCCTTCACATCTCCGAGGGAGGCGCCCGGTCTATAATTGATTCAATTCTGTACAGGACGATGGGCATCAACTGTGGGTCGAGGTGATTACCGAGTCAGGCGGCGGCACGAGCACGTTGCGCGGCATTCTGATCGGCTACAAGCTCCAGGTTAGCCCCGCCCCGGCAACTGCGACGTTCGGTGACGTTTCGACGGACTATCCCTACTTCCGCGCGATCGAGGCGCTGGCGGCGTCCGGCATCACGAGCGGCTGCGGCGGGGGCAGCTTCTGCCCGGGCCAGCCGGTCACGCGCGGGGAAATGGCGAAGTTTCTGGCCAACGCGCTCGGCCTTCACTGGCCGCAGTGAGGATTTCATTCGGAAATGACCGGGAGGTCAGGAAATGAAACGCAATCCCCTCGTCTCGACCGGGCTCTTCATCGCGACCCTGGTATCCGGCGTCTCGCTCGCCCAGGAGGTCCCGCGCGGCGGCGAGAGCTACGGGCCCGGCGCTAATTACCTCGTCATCCCTTCCGCCGCGTTCATGCCCGACACGGAGGCCATGACGTATTCGGTAGACTCGCACGGATACATCTTCACGAGCCTGGGGGCAACTTTTCGTGCTCCCGTCGATCTTCCTGCGGGCGCGAGTGTCGTCAACGTCTGCGCGTTTACCTACGACAACGATGGGGCGTTCAACGTCGGGGTCCAGTGGGAGGCAAGAGAGATGGGGGATTCCGATGCGAACGCGAAAGAGGCGCAGCTCGGCATTACTTCCACATCGGCCTCGGGAACCCCCGGTTTCGCGCTGACGTGCGTGCCCCTGGCCAGCCCGACTCATCCGGAAATTTCAGGATCTGGACGGCGACGGTCACGCCCACTTCACCTGGTACCGTGTCTCGGTCGGTATGGGAGGGGGCCAGACGGGTTTTGGCGGCGCCGTGATCACGTGGCTGCGTACAGTCAGCCCGGCTCCCGCATCGGCGACCTTCGGAGACGTGCCGACGAACTTTCTCTATTTCCGCGCGATCGAGGCGTTGGCCGCCTCGGGGATCACGGGTGGCTGCGGCAGCGGAAACTTCTGCCCGAACCAGTACGTGACACGTGGAGAGATGGCGGCGTTCCTGGCACGGGCCCTCGGGTTGCACTGGCCGTACTGAGCCGATCCCCCCGGGACGCGCCGGACTCGGATGTTGCCTGCGAGGCTCGGTCCTTGCCCCTTTCGTGCAGTCCGGTTACAATTTCCCTCGACCTCAGCGAAAAATTTGATCCCCGCGTAGCAGTGTGCCTCGTTGGAGAACAGATCTGACGCAATGGAACTGTCCTACGGCCCGATGGCCCGAAGTCGGAGAATAAGGAGCTTGTCGATGAAGGCGTTCGCCGTTTCGATCGGTCTCGTCGTGGTTTCCTCCATCGGTGTGGCCCAGACGGTCTCCCAGGATTCCGCCGGCGGTCCGGACGCGCCCGTGGTTTCCCCGGGGGGTCGGTCGCCCCACGAATTCGGGGTCGGAATCCAGAACGCCTACACGCTAACCGCAAACGCGCTCGCTCCGCTCTCCTCGGACATGACCTACAGCTATTACTACCCTGGAGGATCGCGGTACCGCACTGGAGGGTCCACGTTTTGGCTCCAGGGAGGCGTCACTCTTCCCACCGGAGCGCTCATCACTGGAATCGAACTCGACGGCTGCGATACCAGCGCCACACAGAGTGTCAGCGCCTTCGTTCACAAATGCGCCAACAACGGCGGCACCTGCACCACCATTGGTTCGGTGGCGAGCGGCGACGCGCAGACTCCCGGCTGCAGCTACTTCTTCAACACGATGTCGGAGACCGTCAACCAGCTCGGCTACAACTACGACGTCGAGATCTATCTGGGTGCAACCGACTCGACCACGAGAGCCCAGTCGGTTCGTCTCTTTTGGCAGCGGCAGCTGAGTCCTGCCCCGGGAACGGCGACCTTTTCCGACGTGCCGACGAACCATCCCTTCTTCCGTGTGATCGAGGCTCTCAACGCCTCCGGGGTCACGAGCGGCTGCGGAGGAGGAAACTTTTGCCCCGATGGCGTGGTCACGCGGCAGGAGCTCGCGAAATTCCTGGCCAGGGCCCTCGGTCTCGCCTACAACGACAATTTCCTAATTTTCTGAGGAGGTCGAATCGTCATCGAGCCCGCCGGTCGTTCGGCGGGCTTTGTGTTCTCTCCGGATCAGTCGGAGGAGGCCCGCCAGCGGAGCCCGCGTCGTAGAATCCCGGCCCGGAGTCCCACCGCGCCATGAGAGTCCGCTGGTCCCGCGTTCTCGCCGTCCGCCGAGTGGACCCTTTCCGGTTCTCGGTCGGCGACGAGGCGCTCGTCGAGATGGGGCCAGGGCTGCTCCAATTCTTGAACTTCAGGGACAGCCAGGGCTTGAGCCTCGGTGACGGGCTCGCGCCCGAGTGGGTCATCCCGATCGGCGCTGCGGGGACCGCGGCCTTCTCGGTCGTCTGCGAAGACGCGAATCCCTGGACCGCGGTCGCCAACGACGTCGAGCTCTTCCGGTCCGTCGGTGAGGACGAGACGCTTCTCGCCACGGCCTCGATCGACTCGATGCGGCGCGCCTCGGTGCGGATTCCTTACCGGGTCGTCAGCCGAGAGAGGGGAGACGAGATCGTCAAGGGCGCCTTCGTCTTCGCCTGTGTGGGCCCCGAAGGGCCGCGCCCGTACGATCCCCGCATCCACCGCGCGCATTCCGAAGGCACCGTCGAAGGGCCGAAGGCGACGGCGACCCTTTCGGTTCGATCGCCCGTCGAGCCCGCGCGAAGCGATCGGGGCAGACTCCTCGATTCCCTGCTGCCGCCTTCCCTGGCGCGCGCCCTGCGGCTGACGTACTGGCATGTCCTCGCGCAGCGCGGGCCTCAAAGGGCCTCTTCGCCCGCGGAGTTTCTCTCGGGGCTCGGACGCGTGCTGAAGTCCTCGGAGGGCCGGCCAGTGACCTCCGGCACGCCTCCGGCGCCGGCGCGACCGCCGATCGCCTGGTCCGTCCCGTCGGCGTCGCTGCTGCCCGGGGAGAGCGCCTCCTTCCCGGTCGAGGTGTTGCACAGGGGGCCGGGAGAGTTCGCGGGCGAGGTGGAGATCGTCCTGCCCCCGGGCCATGGCCTCGAAGCGGATCCGGTACGCGTGGCGCTCCGGCTCCTGCCTGGCCAGGTTGGCACTCTGCCCGTCCGCGTCACGGCACGAAGACCCGACGAGGTCAATCTCGGCAGGCCCTGGCCACTCGCATGCGTCCTGCGCCGCGGCGGAGCCGAGATTGCCTCGGACCGGCTCCTGGTCTCGGTGCCGGATCCCTCGCCTGGCACGATCTTCTACGTCCTGACCGAAGACTGCGAGACCTTCGACGGCGGGCCGCGCACAGGCGCCTACGGGGCCGCTGCGGTCCTCGGCAACCAGAACGACTTCATGGACCCGGAGGAGTACCGGATCCAGATGATCGAGAAGCCCGACGCCTTGAACGCGATCGCCGAGAAGCACGGCGCGCGCTGGACGCACTTCTGGACGGCGCCCCAGCGGTTCGCAGCCGAATGGGCTGCGGCGCGCTCGAAGACGGGCGCCTGGGACCGGATCGTCTCCGACCTCGATGAGTCGATCCGGCGGGGTTCGAGGCGCCACGAATACGCGCCCCACGTTCACTTCGACTTCGAGCCGGACTCGAAGCTCCCCCCGCAGCCGCGCCTCCGGTACGACGCAAAGACCGACGGTCTTCTGCCGAACGAGTACTACGATCCCTCGGCCAACCCGAACCACAAGTACCACGGCTGGGACGGAGCCCGGAAGGGAATCGCGTACGTGCGCGCCGAGGGGGATCTCTCGACTCTGGACTCGAAGAAGGGGTCGCTGCGCAAGTCCGTGCGATACCTCGCGGATCTGTCCTTTGGCGGCTTCTTCTCCGCGACGTCCCGCACGGGGGCGGCCGACTTCGGAGCGTCTCCCGCGGACCTCGAGATCAGTGCTCGAGCGTTCCTCGCCAACGGCCTGCTCGCAAACTCCGATGCGGGCGTCTACGAGACGTCGGCGCCTCTACCGAGGGGCCGGCAGATGTACTTCTGCCAGGCCGCGGATCTCGACGCCGAGATCGATGAGCTTTCAGAGGCCCGCCTCGTCGAGCTGCGCGCGCCCGACCAGATGCTCGAGCAGGGCGCGACCGTGCAGTTGAACGCCTGGTTCGACGGACGCGTGCGCGACTCGCAGGGGCCGGGCGTGCGGGCGATCGTCGGCATGACGCACGCGATGTTCATGAAAGGCTCCCCGGAACCGTTTCGAGACTGCCGCGGGGGCGACTTCGACCGGCTGGACCACCATCTGGAGCACGTCCGGCGGACGTATCCCGAAGTCCGGTTCGCCACGGCGTCGGAAGCGGTTCTGGAGTTTCTCGACTACTACTCGCCGGAGCTTCTCGCGGTCGTCACGGCGCCGCGCACCCGCTCGACGGACGGAACGACCTTCCTCTATCCGATCCGGATCCTCGGCCGCAGCATTCCGATTTTCCCCGAGCGGCCGACCGAGCTCGCCGTGCAGATCCCTGCCTGCTTCGACGCCGGGAAGATCCGTTCCCTGGCCGTCCTCGAGGACGGCGCGGTCCGGCAGGAGATGCTCCCGGGCGCGTCTGCACACGCGCTGCCCGCGATCCGGTTCGTCGCCTCGCGCCGCGAAGGGTACGTCCTCAGGGTCGTGACGTCGCGCGCGAGGCCCCGGGTCCTCTTCGAACCGGAGGAGTTTCCGGGGCTCTGGAGCTCGGGCGTCGGGACCTACGAAGAATTGCCCGAGGCCGAGATGCCCGATCTGCTGCGCCTCGAGCGGCCGAGACTCCTCACGGGCGAACGCAAGCCGCTCGACGGGCTGCGTCCGGGAGATCGGTGGGAGTGGCTCTATCCGGGCGATCTCTTCCATCTGCTCGTCAACCCCGTCGCCGGAAATGCTCACCCGCTCGGCCGGCGGCTGCACCCGTACGGCCGGTTCTCAGAAGGCATCGCGGTCGACGCGGCGCGGAAGCTCTTCGGGGACGCCGTTCGGCCCGCCCGCATCGACCTCCAGTGGGTGAAGCCAGTTCGCGGCCTGGCCGACTTTCGCCTCGTGACGACAGTCGAGGCCGCCGACGCGACGGGCCTCATCCTCGGAAATTCGGTCTCGGAGTCCGGCATCGAGGTGGCGCGCGTGAAGCTGACACTCCGCCGCGCGGCGCCGGCGACGTAGACTCGCGAGGCGCGCATGCCCTCCGAGTCGATCGTCATCGTCTGCCCGGACACGAACGTCCGCCTCTGGGCCGGGCGCCACGCCGAGACGGCGATGGGAGGCGGTAAGTCCTCGATCTTTCAGCTCGCGGCGGCGTGGGCGCGCGCCGGACACCCGGTCACGATCGCCGGTGCCGCGGCGAAGGAGAGCCGCTCGGACGGTGTCGAGGTGAGGGACCTCGCCGCCGCGCAGGGAGAGTACGACGTCGGCATCTACGTGACCGGTTCGGTCGGCCACTTCCGCGACGGGCCGATCGAGGGCATCCACTCGGGCCGCCGGATCTTCTGGCAGAACGGCCCGGGGCGCGCCGAGCCTCCCGCGGGGCGGATCGACTGGTACGTCGCTCCCGCGAGATTCCTGGCGCGCCTGGCGGTCGACGAGTGGGGCCAGCCTCCGGAGCGCGTGGTCGTGATCCCCGGAGAGGCCGTCCTCCGGAGGCGCGAGCCATCGGAGGCTTCGGACCGCGATCCGTTCGCCGCGATCTATGCGAGCCATCCTTTCAAGGGGCTGCGCGAAGCGGTCGAAGTTCTCGAGCGCCTGCGCGAGGAGTTTCCACGGCTGCGCCTGGACGTTTACGGCTCGGAGCGGCTCTGGTCCGATGGGGCGGCGACAGCCGAGCGCGCGGCGCCGGAGTGGGCGCGCCCGGCGGGGGAGTTGCCGCAGGGCCAGATCGAAGAGCGGATGTCCGCCTACGGACTCATGCTCTACCTGACCGAGTGGGTCGACGGCTTTTCGCTTTCGACGGCCGAGGCGCTCGCTTCGGGCGTCGTCGTGATCGGCACCGCGCACGGCTCGAACGCCGAGTTCGTGCGGCACGGCTGGAACGGCTTTCTCGTACGCTCCGAAAACGGCCGGCCGGACCTGCTCGAGGCGCAGCGGCTGACCCGCGCGTATCTTGCCGCTCCGGAAGCCTTTGCCGAAATTCGCGTCAACGCGATGCGGAGCGTGCCCACCTGGGACGAGCAGGCCAAGGAGTGGCGCCGGCTCTGGCAGTCGCCCGTTAGAGGGACCTAAAGGCTCGATCCGGCGGGTTACAATGTGAATTGAGGGGCCGCGGGCGCCGCTCAAAACGAGGACACATCCTGAGGATCCAGGGCAGAGGAGTCTCTCGCGGAACGGTCGGTCTCTTCGGCGCGTTCCTGCTGGCGGCTGCGGCCGTCCCGGCCGGCGCGCAGCCGGCGCCGGACGTCTCGGTTCCGCTCCTGATCGGCGGCCTGACATACCCGCTGGGCCTCGTCAACGCGGGGGACGACGGCTCGGGCCGCCTCTTCGTCGTTCAGCAGCAGGGCAGGGTCCTCATCTGGGACGGGGCGAAGCTCCTCGCAACACCGTTTCTGGACGTCAAGTCGCTGCTTCCGGTGGACTGCCAGAACGATGCGGCCAAATGTGGGGAGCAGGGGCTGCTCGGCCTGGCCTTCCATCCCGACTACGCCTCGAACGGCTATTTCTACATCGACTACACGGGGGTCAACGGCGACAACACCGTGGCGCGCTACCGCGTCTCCTCGACCAACGCGAACGTCGCTAACGCCGCGAGCGGCACGGTCCTGCTCGGGATTCCGGACCCCTACACGAATCACAACGGCGGCCAGCTCCAGTTCGGTCCCGACGGCTATCTCTACGTCGGAACGGGAGACGGGGGAGCCGGAGGCGATCCGCAATTTCGCGCGCAGAACCGCGGCGTCCTGCTCGGCAAGATCCTGCGCATCGACGTCGACGCGACGGGCGCCATCCCGTGCGAGCAGACGAGCCCGGCGCCCTACGGCATTCCGGCGGACAACCCCTTCGCCGCGAGCGGGAGCGACTGCCACGAAATCTGGGCATACGGCATGCGGAATCCCTGGCGCTTCAGCTTCGATTCGCGAAACGGCGACCTCTACATCGGCGACGTCGGCCAGGGCCTCTATGAGGAAGTGGACTACCAGCCAGGCTCGAGCCCGGGAGGGGAGAACTACGGCTGGAATCGGATGGAGGGATTCCACTGCTACATTCCCTCCACCGCCTGCAACGACGGCACGCTGACGCTCCCGATCCTCGAGCACGACCATTCCCAGGGCTGCTCGGTGACCGGAGGCTACGTGTACCGCGGAAGCCTTTCTCCGCAGCTCTACGGCGTGTACGTCTACTCGGACTACTGCTCGGGGACGATCTGGGGAGCGACGCGCGACAACGCCGGCAACTGGACGAGGCGCCAGATTGCGTCGTCCCAGTACGTGAGCTCCTTTGGCGTGGACCAGGCGGGCGAGCTCTACGTCGTCGAGCACAGCGGTTCCGTGCGCCGGATCGTCGGCCCGACCACTTACGCGGCGCCGGTGCTGCAGGTGTTGACACCGGTCGGCGCCGTGAAGGGGGATCCCTCCTTCTCCCTCACGGTGGACGGCACGGGCTTCACGCCGGCCTCGGTCGTTCGCTGGAAGGGCTCGGCGCGCGCGACGACCTATATCTCGCGCACCCGGCTGACCGCCTCGATTTCCGCCTCGGACGTCGCTGCGGCCGGCTCCGCGACGGTGTCGGTCTTCAATCCGGCCCCCGGCGGCGGCCAGTCGGCCGGCCGCGCCTTCCCGATCACGAACCTCTTCCTCGACGTGCCCGTCTCGCACGAGATGCGGCGGCCGATCGAGGGCATCGCGCAAGCCGGAATCACGAGCGGCTGCGGCACGCGTATCTTCTGCCCGGACGCGACGGTGACCCGGGACCAGATGGCGATCCTGCTGCTTCGCGGCGAGCACGGCTCCGGATACACCCCCCCTATCCCCTCGGGAACGCTCTTCGCCGACGTGGGCAAGAACGACTTCGCTTCGGCCTTCATCGAGCAGATGGCCGCCGAAGAGATCACGCTCGGGTGCGGGTCGGGCAACTACTGCCCCACGGCCCCCGTCACCCGGGCCCCGATGGCCAAATTCCTGCTGCGCGCACATGACGGCCCGAGCTACCAGCCGCCCGCGGCGGCCGGCGTCTTTTCCGACGTCGCCGCCACCGCGCCCTTCGCGGCCTGGATCGAGGAGCTTTCGCGCCGCGGCATCACCACCGGCTGCGGGGCCAACGTCTATTGCCCCAACCTGGTCGTCACGCGCGCGCAGATGGCGGCATTTCTCGCGCGCACCTTCGGCGTTCCGCTGGCTCCATAGGAGAGACCCGAGGAGATTTTTCAGATGAGCACCGCGCCCTTCCCGACGCGGCGGGGAGTGGGGAAAGCCGGGCTCCGGCTCTCCTCTCTCTTCGCCGCCCTGCTCGCCCTGGCGGCGCCCTCGCACTCCGCGTCGATCGGCGGACCCGTGCCTCCGCCGCTGCCACTCTTTCCGCGCTCGAACTGGTGGAACCTGGACATCTCCAACTCGCCAGTCGCATCGGGCTCTTCGGCGTTCATTACCTGGATCGACCCGGGAACGGGACTCCACCCGGACTTCGGCGGCGATGCCGGCGCCGTTGCAATCTACGGCATGCCGTATTGCACGGTCGCCGGGAGCCAGGCGAAAAAGGCCGTCAAGTTTCAGTACTGGGACGAGAGCGACGGCGTGGACTACGGCACGACGGAGGGTGTTCCCTTCTATCCCATCCCCGATGAGGCGATCACGCAGGTTCACTGGATCGAGGGCGGGCAGGCCGGCAACGTCACCGTGGGCGGCGACAGGCACATGCTCATCCTCGATCCGGACCACCGGATGCTCTACGAGCTCTACCGGCTGAAGTGGGACACCGCGAACAGCCGCTGGATCGGAGGCTCGGGAGCCGCCTGGGACCTGACGAGGAACGGGCGGCGCCCGAAGACCTGGACCTCGGCGGACGCTGCGGGCCTCGCCATCCTGCCGGGTCTCGTACGCTACGACGAGGTCTACGGCCCGGGCGAGATCGGCCATGCCTTCCGGTTCACGACGCGGGACTCGAACGGCTACGTCTATCCGGCCTCGCACGACGCGGGGTCCAACGCGCAGGCGCCGCCCATGGGCGCGCGGATGCGCCTCAAGGCCTCCGTGAACATCTCGGGATTCGATCCAGGGGTCCAGAAGATTTTCCGAGCAATGAAGAAGTACGGGCTGATCCTGGCCGACAACGGGACGGACATGTACATCGGAGGGACCTACGACACGCGCTGGGACAACGACATCCTCAACCCGGCCTTCGGGTCGCTCTCCGCCTCCGACTTCGAGTTCGTGCAGCTCGGGTACATGCCGCAGGTCGCGGAGCGTCTGGGTGTCGACGCCCACGCCGGCGCCGGCACCTCCTCCGACGCCAACGGCGTTCTGGAGCCGGGGGAGTCCGTGCTGGTCGAGCCCATCTGGACCTATCAGGGCTACGCGGCGGCGACGCTGACAGGCGCGGCGTCCTCCTTCACGGGGCCGGCCGGCGCCTCCTACACGCTCACCGACGCCGCCGCCGCGTACGGAGCGGTGCCTGCCGTCAGCACGGGCGACGGATCCAAGGCCGACTGCCGGACCGCCACGGGCAATTGCTACCGCGTCCAGATTTCGGCGCCGACGTTACGCCCGGTGCCCCACTGGGACACGACGGTCCTCGAGACCCTCTCCACCACGGGCATCAAGCGGTGGACGCTGCACGTCGGCGGCAGTTTCACAGACGTTCCCCGCGCGCACCCCTTCTACGCGAAGATCGAAGCGCTCTTCCACAACGGCGTGACCTCGGGCTGCGCCACGGGCGCCTTCTGTCCCGAGGACGCGGTGCCGCGCTCCCAGATGGCCATGTTCATCGCCAACGCGCTCGCGCGGGGCGGCGCCAACATCCCCGCCTCAGGCATCGTCAACGGGAGCCCCTTCGCCTGCTCGGCCGGCGGAACCTCGCTCTACTCCGACGTCGCGCCGACAGACATCTTCTGCAAGCACGTGCACTTTCTCGCGGCGCAGAACGTGACACTCGGCTGCTCCGCGAATCTCTTCTGCCCCTCCAGCACGGTCTCCCGGCTCGAGATGTCTGGTTTCATCGCGAAGGCGATGCTCGCGCCAGGCGGCGGCGCCGCGGTGCCGTCCGCCTACGGACCCGACCCCGCGACCGGCCGCTCCTACAACTGCAGCACGACCTCGCCGAGCCTCCACTTCATCGACATCCCGGCCTCCGACCCCTTCTGCAAGCACGCGAGTTATCTCTGGGCGAGAGGTGCAATCGCCGGCTGCTCGCCCACGGAGTACTGCCCCGCCCCCTCGGTGAAGCGCTCGGAAATGGCGAAGTTCTTGGACAACGCCCTGGGTCTGGAACTCTACGGGCCGTAGCCAGTCTCCGGAGCACCGGTCCGGTTTGAAACTCTCGGTCGCCGTTCGCGCAGCGAACGCCTGCGGCCGATAGACAAGTTCTTGGACAACGCCCTGGGTCTGGAGCTCTACGGGCCGTAGCCGCGACAGCCTGGGCCGGTTCGAGACTCCCGGCCGCCGTTCACGCCGCGAAGCCCGGTCCGACCGTCTTCAGGACGCAGGGGGGGCCTGCGCGTCGCCGACCGACCACTGGTGGTAGGCGTCGGTGACCTCTGGCGCCGGGCCTTCGCGCACGACGAGCCCCTCGTGAATCCAGATCGCGCGGTCGCAGATCTCGTTGACCTGCCGCGCCGAGTGGGAGACGAACACGATCGTCTTGCCGGCGCGCCGGAACTCGTTCATGCGCGCCTCGCACTTGATCTGGAAGCGCTCGTCGCCGACCGACAACACCTCGTCGATCAGGAGGATGTCGGGGTCGACATCGGTCGCCACGGAAAAGGCGAGCCGGGCGGCCATTCCCGTCGAATAGGTCCGCAGGGGCGCGTCGATGAATTCCTCGAGCTCCGCGAAGGCCACGATGCGATCCATCCGGCGCTTCATCTGCGCGCGGGAGAAACCGAGCAATGCCCCCTGGAGCATGACGTTTTCGCGGCCCGTCAGCTCGCCGTGCAGCCCCAGGCCGAGCTCCAGGATCGGCGCGACGCGCCCCGTCACGACGACCCGGCCTCCGGTCGGCGGGAGGATGCGCGCAATCACGCGAAGCGCCGTGCTCTTGCCGGCCCCGTTTCTCCCGATCAGCCCGAGCGCCCCTCCGGTGCCGACCGAGAAAGACACGCCGCGCAGCGCCTCGAACTGGTCGAAGAAGACGCGGCGTTTCAAGCGACGGATCGCGTACTCCTTGAGCGACCGGATCCGTTCGCGGGGGATGAGGTACCCCACGCGCACGTTCTCGAACCGGATCGCCTCGCTCACGGCGCGTCTCAGCCCACCAAGGCGAAGCGTTCCGACCGGTGACAGAAATAGATCCATCCGGACAGGAAGCACGCGACCGCCATCGCGACGGAGACGAACAGGACGTCACCCGGCGGAAGGTCGCCTTCGTAGATCGGCCGGCGGAAGGTCTGCACCAGGTAGTACATCGGGTTCAGCCAGATCGGGACCCGGTAGCGGGAGGGTACGATCGAGATGTGATAGACGACGGGCGTCAGGTAGAACCAGACCTGAACGAAAACCGTGTACATCTCCCGGACGTCGGAAAAGCGCGAGGCCAGGGTGAACAGAAAGAGGGCCACGCCCGCCGCGAAGAGAGCCCCGATCGCGATCGAGACCGGAAGAAAGAGCCAGGTCGCATGAAGCGGGAAGCGCGTCACCGCGAGGATACCGAGCAGCGGCACGAGCGACAGGAGCAGGTTGACGAGCGCGACGCCGATGGCCGCCGCCACGAAAACCGAGCGCGGCACGAAGGTGCGCTTCCCGATCGCATTGGCGTCCTGCGTCTGGGTCGCGGCGGAGGTGGTGCTCTGCGCGAAGAAGTTCCAGAAGAGAAACCCGGTCATGAAGTAGACGGGATAGTTGGCGATCGCGGTCTTGAGCAACGCCGAGAAGACCAGCGTGAGCGTCACCATGTTCAGCAGCGGGCCCAGCATCGTCCAGGTCACTCCGAGGATCGAGCGCTTGTACCGCACCTTGATGTCGCGCACGACGAGCTCGTGGACGAGTCCCCGGTAGGCCCAGAGGGCTCGCGCCTCCTCCAGGGCCCGCGGCCCGGTGCGTGCCGAGTCGTAGACGGGACGTGCAGCCACCGGCGCTGCGGCGCTCAAACCGTCAACCCCGAGGGGCTCGCCATGGCGCTCAGTCTAACGTCTCGTGCCGCCTTGGATCCGCGCCCCACTTGCGCGCGTAGCGCTCTCGGTTCTCCCGATAGATCCGCAGGTACTCCTTCTCGGGAAGCTCCCGGAAGCTGCCGCGCCCCCAGTGGTGCACGAAGCTGTCGCGGGCCACGGCGAGCCTCCACCCCTTCTCTTCGACGCGCCGGCAGTAGTCGTCGTCCTCGAACATCCCGACGGCGAAACGCTCGTCGAGAGGCCCCACGGCTTCAAAGACGCGGCCGGAGAGAAGCACGCAGAAGAAAGCGAGCATCCCGATGGGGTCGGCCTTGCCGGCGTGCGAGCGCGTGTAGGCCCGCGCCCAGGGCTCGAGCTCTTCCGGCGTGCGGTAGCCGACCGGGACGCGGGCTTCGTTGGCAATCTCGTTGGTGGATGGGCCGACCATGCCGAGCGCGGCGTCCCGTTCGAGGTGCCGCACGAGCGCCGAAAGCCAGCCCCTTGTCACGACCGTGTCGTTGTTGAGGAAGCAGAGATACTCACCGCCGGCCGCCGCCGCGCCGGCGTTCGACGCGGGCGAAAAGCCGCGGTTTTCCGGAAAGGCGATCTTCCGGAAGTCGGCGCTGTGCCGCGAGGCCTCCTCCTCGAGCCATTGCCGCGTTCCGTCCGTCGAGCCATTGTCGACGAGGACGAGCTCGAGATTCGGCCAGTCGGTGCGCCGGTCGAGCGAGGCGAGGCACAGGCGCGAGAGCTCGAGGCCGTTGTGCGTGACCACGATCACGGAGACTCTGGGGTAGAGAGCGCGGATCCACCCGTCGAGCTGCTCCGCCCGCAGATCCCAGGAGTTCTCCCGCCCGAACGCCCGCAGCCGCGCGCGCCGCTCGGGTCCCGCCGCCGCGGCCTCTTCGATGGCCCGCGCGAGCTCCTCCGCGGTCGCCCCAACGGACACGAGGCCGCTCCGGGCGAAGGGGGCGAGCCCCTCGAGCGGCGTTGCCACGACGGGTCGGCCAGCCGCGGCGGCTTCGTAGAGCTTGACGGGATCGACGGCGTGCGTGAGCGCCGAGAGGCGAAACGGGATGATCTCGACGTCGAAGCCGGCCCGCAGGGCCGGCAGCTCCGCATGCGGCCGCTCCCCGTGAAACAGGACATTGGGGAGACGCTCGCCGAAGGGAACGCGGTCTCCTTCCGTCCCGCCGACGATCTCGAAGCGCCACTGCGGGCGCAGCGCTGCCAGCCGCTCGAAGAGCGATGCGTCGAACCACTCGTCTACCGCGCCGACGTAGCCGACGGTCAGGGGGACGCGCCCGGGAGGCGGATCGGGCACGTTCTGGAAAAGCGCGGAATCCGCGGCGTTGGCGAGCAGGCGCGCCTGCGGGTTCCACCGCTCGAGGCGTTCCCGCAGGATCTCCGAGGTCGCCACGACGAGGTCGGCGCGGGACGCAAGCTCCTGCTCGGCCTGCGCCAGAATGCCCGGACGATTTGCCGGAAAGCCTTCATATGCGTCCAGACAGTCGTAAACGATCCTCCAGCCGAAGCGTTCCTTGAGGCGTCTGGCGAGAGGTTCCCAAAAGGGCGTCTCGACGATCACGGCCGTCTCGAAGAGTCCGTAGTGCTCGCGCGCGCGCTCGAGCGATACGAAGGCCTGCTCGAGCGCCCGTCCCTCCAGGCGGAGGTCCGCAGGATCCTCCCGCCGCACGCCCGCGATCGGCAGGAGCAGCACTCCGGGGGCCACACCCGTGGGCTCCTGCGGCTCTCCGGACCCCTGGAGAGCGCCGTAGAAGACTCGCCGGTCGCGGCGCGCGAGCGCCTCGGCGAGCTGCTGCGGGCGCTGGCGCCTATAGGACCAGGCGATCACCGGCAGAAAGAGCACGTCCGGACGCCCGGGCTCCGCCTCGTTCGGATCGAACGCGAAGCGCGGGATCTCGACCTCGGGCTTGCGGATGCCGAAGAGCCTCTCGGGCGCAAAGCGTCGGCGCAGCGCCCGCCGCACGGAGAGGGGCAGCAGGCGGCGGCCGAACGCATAGAGGCGCCCGCGCGCGCCCCGTTCCCACTCCGGCCTCATGTCCCGCTCAGGAAGTCTCGACAACCGCCGACCGCGGAGCTGCGTCGAACTCGGCGCACGGCCGGCCCGCGAGGACGTCTGCGATTCGCTCGGAGGCGAGCCCGTCGCCGTAGGGGTTGGCGCCCCCGCCCATGCGGCGGCGGGCCGACGCGTCGGAGAGCAGCCGCGACGCCTCCGCGACGATCCGTTCCTCGTCGGTGCCGACGAGCTTCGCGAGTCCGGCCTCGACACCCTCGGGACGTTCGGTCTTCTCCCTCAGAACGAGCACCGGCTTTCCGAAGGTCGGGGCCTCCTCCTGGATCCCGCCCGAATCGGTCAGCACGAGCCGGCACGCGCGCAGGAGGCGGATCAGGCCGCGGTAGTCGAGTGGGGAAAGCAGCTCCACGTTGGGCAGGCCCTCGTTGGCGCGCACGGCCGCGAGCACGTTGGGATTGGGGTGGATCACGTGGAGGAAGCGGGTCGCCGGGAATGCCCTCGCCAGACGGGCGATCGCGCGGACGATGCGCTCGAGAGGAGGCCCGAAGCTCTCGCGCCGGTGCGCGGTGATGAGAACCGAGTCGGTTTCGGGTTGCTCGCCCTCGTGTCTGGCGATCTCGAGCAGGGCGTCCACGACCGTGTTGCCGGTGCGGTGGATCTTTTCCAGGGGGACACCCTCGAGCGCGAGCGCCCGCGCGGCCCGCACCGTGGGCACGAAGTAGGCGTCGGCCACGAGGTCCACGACCCGACGGTTCATTTCCTCTGGAAACGGGTGCTGGAAGTCTCCGGTCCTCAGGCCTGCTTCCACGTGCCCGACCCGCACACGCCGGTGAAAGGCGGCCACTGCCGAGCACATCGCCGTCGTCGTGTCCCCCTGCACCAGCAGCCAGTCGGGCGAGAGACTGGCCAGAAGGGGATCGAGCGCCTCGAAGACGCGGGCGGCGACTTCGTTGGGCGACTGGCCGGGCCGCATCAGGTCCAGATCGACGTCGGCCGAGAGACCGAAGACTTCCAGGACCTGATCGAGCATCTCGCGGTGTTGCGCGGTGGCGCAGAGGACCGCCTCGAATCGGCCGGGCTCCTGCCGCAAGCGCCGCACGACCGGAGCGAGCTTGATCGCCTCGGGGCGGGTTCCGGCCACCAGAAGAACGCGCAGGGGCCGCGCTGCGGGCTGGCTCACCCGGGCAGTCTAAGGGCTAACGGCTCGAGGGCGAAGCTCAACCCCTCCCGACGGTCAGGGCGATTAGCGCCGCGGCCGCGAGGCCGAGCGCGAGAAGGACCCGCCCGGTCCCCGTGAACGCCGGAATCGTGACCGTCCCGGACGGCCGGGAGGTCGGCGTCGGGCGCGGAACGGTCGGCGTGACAGCCATCGCCGCGACCCGCACGATTCCGTTCATCAGCGTGCCGCCGGCGCTGCTGTGCACGACGCAGTAGTACGGGTGGTCCCCGACTGTCTGGAACGTGTGCGAGAAGGTTGCGCCGGCCGAAAGAATCCCCGAGTTCCAGACCTCGGGGCCCGCCGTCGCGTCGCTCGTCGATGAATGCGGGCCGTCTTGCCAGACCCAGGTGACTTGCTCGCCTGGCATGACGACGACGGTCGAAGGAGAGAACGCGAGCCCGGGGCCCACGCCGACCGTCTGGTCCGCGGCGGCCAGCGATGGTCCACAGAGGAGCAACGCCACGAGCCAAAGGTCGCGCCGTCCCACGCTCCCGCAACTGTGGACCGGAGACGCCGGGCCTGCCGCAACTTTCAGATTTCTTGAGGATCGCGGGTAGAGTCGTCTTCGGGATGGCAGGATGGCGACGCCGCGGCTTCGCGTGGATGGCGGCCCTCGCGGGCGCCGTGACCTCGCCGCGGCCCGGCCCCGAAGTTGCGCCGCGGCCGCCGGCCTTGACCATCCAGACTCCATCCGGGCAGTGGCGTCAGGGCGGCCTGGTCGTACTGGTGATCGCGAGCGACCGCCCGCTCGAAACGCTCCGAGTCACGGAGCCGGCGACCGGCGTGTGGTTGGAGCGCGCGCCCGGGGGCCCAGGATCCGTGTTCCATGGCCTCGCGGGGATTGATCTGGAGACGGCCCCGGGCAAGTGGCCTCTTCGCCTGGAGGCGGTCGAGGCCGGCGGAAGGCGCTTCTCCGACTTGCACGCCTTCACTGTCGAGTCCGGCGGCTTTCCGCTCGAGCCGCTGACTGTGGACTCGCGCTACGTCGAGCCGCCTCCCTCGGCCCGGCGCCGCATCGAGCGGGACCGGCGCAAGGTGGCGGCGGTCTGGAAGCACCCCGACCGGGAACGGCGCTGGCGCGGACCCTTCCGCAATCCGATCGACGTGCCGACGAAGGGAAACTTCGGCGCGCGCCGCATCTTGAACGGCCAGCCGCGGGCCCCGCACAGCGGCGTGGACTTCGCCGCGCCTGCCGGAACCCCGATCCTCGCGCCGGCGCCCGGGCGGGTGGCTCTCGCCTCGGATCTCTACTACTCCGGCAAGACCGTCATTCTCGATCATGGAGGCGGGCTGTTCACGACCTACTTCCATCTCTCGCGCATCGATGTGAGGATCGGGCAGACGGTCGAGACCGGCCGGCGCCTTGGTGCGGTGGGCTCGACGGGCCGCGTCACGGGTCCCCACCTGCACTGGGGCGCGCGGCTAAACGGCGCCCGGATCGACCCTCTCGACCTGCGCTCGCTGCCGGAATGGCCGATGCCCGCGGTGGCCGCGCGCTAGGAGGGCAATCAGTCCCCGAGCGCCTGCCGAAGATCCTCGATCAGGTCCTCGGGATGCTCGAGGCCTACCGAGAGACGGATCAGGTCCGGCGGGGTGCGGGAGCCGGGGCCCTCGCTCGTGACGCGGTGCTCGATGAGGCTCTCGACGGCGCCCAGTGAGGTCGCCCGGACGAAGAGGCGCGCCCGGCCGACGGCCGCCAGGGCTGCCTGGCGTCCGGCGCGGACGCGGAACGACAGCATGCCACCGAATGCCGACATCTGCCGTCTGGCGGCCTCGTGTCCGGGCGCCGTCTCCAGTCCCGGGTAGTGCACCACGGAGACCGCCGGGTGTCCCGAGAGAAAGCGCGCCACCGCGAGCGCGTTGGCGCTGTGCCGTTCCATGCGCAGTGCAAGCGTGCGCAGCCCGCGCAGCGCGAGCCAGGAGTTGAAAGGCGATCCGACGGCGCCGAGGACGTGCCTGGCGTGTTCGACTTTCTCGGAGAGCTCGCCCCGCCGCGCGAAAACGAGCGCCCCTCCCTGCAGGTCGCTGTGCCCTCCGATGTATTTGGTCGTCGAGTGCAGGACCACGTCGGCCCCGAGTGCGATCGGGCGCTGGAGCACCGGTGTCGCGAAGGTATTGTCGACGACTGTCGGGACGCCGGCACGCCGCGCGACCGCGATCGCCGCGCGCAGATCCGTGACCATCAGAAGCGGGTTGGAGGGGGACTCGAGCCAGATCAGCCGGGTCTCCGGCCGGATCGCGGCGGCGAGCGCGGAAGAGTCCTCCATGGCGACCGTGTCGCTCCGAATGCCCCAGTGCTGCAGGAAGTCGAGGGCGGCGACGCGATAGCCGTAGTACACATCGCCCGGAAGAATCACGTGCGCGCCGGCGCCGAGCGTCTGCAGCAGGGCCGCCCCCGCCGCCATCCCGGAGGCGAAGACGAGCGCCTTCTCGCCGTTTTCCAGGGAGGCCAGCGCGGCCTCGAGCATCGCCTGCGTCGGGTTGCCCTCGCGGATGTATCCCGTGGGCCCGATGAGCGCGCTCTCCTCGTTTCGCGCGAACGTCGTGGAAAGATGAATCGGGGGCGCGATGGCGCCGGTGGACGGGTCGATCGCGCTGCCCGCGTGGACGAAGAGAGTTTCGAGCTTCATGGCGGCAGAGTATCCCGCGGGCGAGCCCACTTCGTTCGGTTTGAGGACTTTACAAAGAGGGAGCTTGGAGAGGCATGTTCGTTCTGACCGGTCAGTCAGGTCAGAGTGTCTTTCCTTATCAAAATAAGAGGATTAGATTGATTCCAATGAGACGGATGGCGAAGAGGATTCCGCTGGAATCGGGCAAGCGCAAGGTGCGCCTTCTCGTCAATGGCGAGGCGGCCGAGGTGGCGTTTGCCCCGCACAAGACCTTGCTCGAGATCCTGCGGGAAGACCTTTCGCTGACGGGAACCAAGCACGGGTGTGAGCTCGGCGAATGCGGAACCTGCGCCGTTCTCGTGGACGGCAGGCCCGTTCTCTCCTGCCTCGTGCTCGGCCTCGAGTGCGAGGGGCGTCGGGTGGAGACGATCGAAGGGATGGCCGGAGCCGCCGGCCTCCACCCCCTCCAGAAGGCCTTTGCGGACCTGGGCGCGGCCCAGTGCGGCTACTGCACGCCCGGCTTCCTGCTCACGGCGCGCGCCCTGCTCGAGCGAAACCCCAGGCCGACGCTGCCGCAGATTCGCGAGGCTCTGTCGGGGAACCTCTGCCGGTGCACCGGGTACGTCAAGATCTTCGAGGCGGTGGAGCTCGCGGCCGCCTGGATGCGCGGCGAGCCGGCCGAGCCCCGCAGGGAATCCCTCTACGGACATGACTTCGACGAGAGCGGGCTTCTTCCGCAGTATCCCTCTCCCCCCGCCGGGGGCAGAGGGGAGGGTGAGGGGGGCCCGTGATGCCGGGCCCCTCCCGCCCGCGCACCCGTGTGGTCGGCCGCCCCTACGCCAAGGTGGACGCGGCGGCGAAGGTCACCGGCCAGACACGCTTTGCCGACGACATCGCACTGCCGCGGATGCTCCACTGCAAGCTCCTGCGCTCGAAGGTCGCGCACGCCCGAATCCTCCGCGTCGACACCGCGAAAGCGCTCGCGATGCCGGGAGTGCTTGCCGTGGCCACGGGACGAGACCTCCCGATCGCCTTCGGCATCCTGCCCGTGTCCCAGGACGAGCACGCGCTGTGCACGGACCGCGTGCGCTTCGTCGGGGACGCGGTGGCGGCCGTCGCCGCCGTGGACGAGGATGCGGCATCGGAGGCGCTCGCCGCGATCGCGGTCGAGTACGCGGCGCTGCCGCCCGTGGGCTCGATCGACGAGGGTCTCCGGCCGACCGCGGACCCGATTCACGACACCGGCGACGCGGGCAACATCCACAAGCTCGTGTCCATGGAGTTCGGCGACACCGCCGACGGCTTTGCGCGCGCCGACCGGGTTTACGAGGACTTGTTCTTCTACGAAGGGAGCACCCACCTGCCGCTCGAGCAGCATGCGGCGGTTGCCGATTTCGGGCCGGACGGGAAACTCACGCTCTGGTCCTCGACCCAGACGCCGCATTACGTGCACCGCGCCCTCGCGAAGGTGCTCCAGATGCCGCCGGCCAGAATCCGCGTAATCGCGACCCCCAACGGCGGGGGCTTCGGCGGCAAGTCGGACCCCTTCAATCACGAGATCGTCGTGGCGCACCTCTCCCGCGCCACGGGGCGGCCGGTGAAGATCTGCCTGACCCGCGAGGAGGTCTTCGCCTGCCACAGGGGGCGGCACGCCACGCTGATGAAGTTGAAGACGGGGGTCCGAAAGGACGGCAGGGTCACGGCGATGCACCTTCAGACCGTTCTCGACGGCGGAGGCTACGGCTCCTATGGCGTCGCCTCGACGTACTACACCGGCGCCCTTCAGACCGTCACGTACGACATCCCGGCCTACCGCTTCGAGGGGGCGCGGGTCTTCACGAACAAGCCGCCGTGCGGTCCCAAGCGCGGCCACGGCACCCCTCAGCCGCGCTTTGCACAGGAGGCGCAGCTGGACAAGATCGCCTGCGACCTCGGCCTCGACCCGGCGGAGATGCGCCTGGCCCACCTGCAGCCGCCCGACTCCCTGACGGCGAATTTTCTGCGGATCGGCTCGATGGGGCTCGGTGCCTGCATCGAAAAGGTCGTCGCGGCTTCCGGCTGGAAGGCGCGGCGCGGTCGCCTCGCGCACGGGCGCGGGCTCGGACTCGCGTGCTCCTCGTATCTCTGTGGCGCGGGCCTGCCCATCTACTGGAACACGATGCCCCAGTCCGGCGTTCAGCTGAAGCTCGACCGCAGCGGCGGAGTGACCGTCTTCTGCGGATCGACCGACATCGGTCAGGGCTCGGACTCGATCCTCGCTTCCATCGTGGCCGAAGTCCTCGGCATGGATCCCTTCGACATCCGGATCGTGACCGGCGACACGGACCTCACGCCGGTCGACCTGGGCTCCTATTCTTCGCGCGTCACGTTGATGACCGGCAACGCCGCGATCCAGGCGGCCGAACGCGCCAGGAACATGCTCGCCTCGGCCGTGGCCGGCAAGCTCGGTCTCCCGGAGGAGCGGGTCGCGTTCGCCGAGGGCCGCGTCTTCGATGCCAGGGATCCGGCGCGGGGGATGACGTTTGCAGAGGCGGTGGGTCTGGCCGAGTCGAAGTTCGGGACCCTCGGCACCGTTGGCTCCTATTCGCCGCCCCCCTCGGCCGGCCGCTACCGGGGCGCGGGAGTCGGTCCGTCGCCCGCCTATTCCTACTCGGCGGCCGTCGTCGAGGTGGACGTGGATCCGGAGACCGGCCTCTACACGGTGCCCAAGGTCTGGATCGCGCACGACGTCGGCAAGTGCATCAATCCCGTTCTCGTGATGGGGCAGGTCGAAGGCTCGGTGTACATGGGACTGGGCGAGGCCACGATGGAGGAGATGGCCTACCGCACGGATGCGAACCGGAACGTCGTGCACAAGGCCCCCTCGCTGCTCGAGTACAAGAGCCCGACGACCAAAGAGATGCCCGAGGTCGAGACCTACCTCGTCGAGGATCCGGACGCCAATGGGCCCTTCGGTGCGAAGGAGGTCGGGCAGGGGCCCCTGCTTCCAATCCCCCCGGCCGTCGCCAATGCGGTCTTCGACGCCGTGGGCGTTCGGATCGACGAGATCCCCGTCACGCCCGAGAGGATCCACGGCGCCCTGAAGGCGAAGGCCGATGGAAAGGCCCCGCGCTTCGGCCCGACACGGTTTCCCGAGGTCCCCTATCCCTCGCCGATCCACGTGCGCACTCCGGCGCAGGGCGGCGACGGCCGGGCTGTGGACGCGGCGGTGACGGGAGCAGGAGGGGTCCGGTGAAACGAGACACGAGATACGAGATACGGGTTACGGGATACGGGATGCAACACGCATCTGGAATCTCGCATCCCGCATGTCGTCTGGTCCCGTGATCCGCCTTCCTCGCTTCCGCTACTACGCCCCGACCTCCGTCAAGGAGGCGGTGCGGATCCGTTCCCAGGAGGGCCCGGACGCAGCATTCGTCGCCGGAGGAACGGACCTCTACCCGAACATGAAACGCCGACAGCAAACACCGGCGGCGGTGATCGGCCTCTCCCGGATCCCTGCCCTGCGCCGGCTGCGCACAGGAACCGCGGGTGCGGTGATCGGCGCCGGCGTGCCGCTTTCGGAAATCGAGGAGAGTCGGCGCATCCGGCGCGACTACCCGGGACTGGCGCATGCGGTGGAAGAGATCTCGACCCCGCCGCTTCGCAACATGGGGACCATTGGAGGAAACGTCCTCCTCGACACGCGGTGCAATTACTACGATCAGAGCTTCGAATGGCGCCAGGCGATCGATTTCTGCATGAAGAAAGACGGAACCGTCTGCTGGGTTGCGCCGGCCTCGCGCAAGTGCTTGGCCGTGCAGTCGGCCGACTCCGTGCCGGTGCTGATCGCCCTCGGCGCCCGTGCGGTTTTCCAGTCCGCGCAAGGGGTGCGCGAGATGGCTCTCGAGGAGCTCTATCGCAACGACGGCATCCACTTTCTGACCAAGCGCCCGGAGGAGCTCTTGACCGAGATTCGTCTGCCCCCGGCGGGGCCCTGGCGGTCCAGCTATCGGAAGCTGCGCCGGCGTGGGGCTTTCGATTTTCCGGTGCTCTCGGTCGGCGCCGCGGTGAAACGGGAAGAAGACCGCGTCGCGCAAGCGCGCCTCTACCTCGGCGGGGTGGCCTCCGCTCCGTTGCGCCTCGAAGCTTCGGAGCGAGCGCTGATCGGCCGGCCGCTCGACGCTTCGGCGATCCGGGACGCCGCGGAGGCGGCCGCCGGCCCTTCCCGACCGATGGACAACACCGACTTCTCCTTTCTCTGGCGCAAGGAGATGACGCGCCGATTCGTCGCCGACGCCCTGCGGGGCCTCGCGTTTTGATGACTTTAGGGATCCCTGAACGCCACTTGCGTTTGGCCTGCTGCTGACCTAGACTACACGCCTTCTCGTATCGCTCGCCTTCCCGCACGTATCCGTGCTGTCCGAAGTCCGACGAAATCCGCGGGAAGCCGGCCAAGCCGATCGGCGCGGCGGAACCGGAAAGAAAGACGCCGGATTAGGACTCTGCTTCGATGAAGCTGTACGTCGGAAACCTTCCCTACAACACCACCGAGGAGGATCTTCGCAATCTCTTCTCCCAGTATGGCAACGTGGACAACGTCGCTGTGGTGACCGACCGCGATACCGGCCGCTCGCGCGGATTCGGTTTCGTGGAGTACGCGGACGACAACGAGGCGCGTAACGCGATCTCCGCCCTTTCCGGGCAGGAGTATGGCGGCCGAGCGCTGACGGTCAACGAGGCCCGTCCCAAGACGGGCGGCGGCGGTGGCGGTGGCGGCCGCGGCGGATACGGCGGAGGCCGGCCGCGCTACTGAACCGGGTTCTTCCTTCCGCGAGAGACGGGGGCCTTCGGGCCCCTTTTTTTGCACCTCTTCGAGGATTTTTGATCTGATCGGACGGGGGGACTCACGATGGCAAGAAGCAGATCCAGGAAAAAGGCCGGGGCGGCGAAGCCGGCCGTCACCGGCGAGTTCTTGAGCGATGTGAAGGAGCTGCGGAGGCGGGCACGCCGACACATCCAGAACGGCGCGGTGACGGAGGGATACCAGGCGGACCGCAAGAGGGTCATCGCGGTCTTGAACGAGGCTCTCGCCACCGAGATCGTCTGCGTCCTTCGCTACAAGCGGCACTACTTCATGGCGAGCGGCATCCATGCCAACGCCGTTGCGGCGGAATTCCTGCAGCACGCGAACGAGGAACAGGGGCACGCTGACCGGATCGCCGAGCGGATCACGCAGCTCGACGGCGAACCCGACTTCTCTCCGGAGGGTCTGGCGACGCGCAGCCACTCCGAGTACAAGGAGGGCAAGACGCTGGTGGACATGATCAAGGAGGACCTGGTCGCCGAGCGCATCGCGATCGATTCCTACGGCGAGATCATCCGGTTCCTCGGAGACCGGGACGTCACGTCGCGACGGTTGATCGAGGAGATCCTCGCAGTCGAGGAGGAGCACGCCGACGACATGAAGAATCTCCTCGCCACCTTCGACCCCCGCAAGCCCGGGGCCTAGCGGATCCGGGCGGCCCGCCGAGTGAGCGTGCTTCGGCTGGAGCGGTGGACGGCGGAAGACGGCCCGCTGACCGAGAAGCGGCTGATGGCTGCCATGGAGCGGGAAGGCTACGAGGTGGCCGTCTACGCGTACCGGGCGGGCGTCGTCTTTGCCGAGCACGCGCACGCGCAGGAGAAGTGCGACGCGGTGCTCGAGGGGGTCCTGCGGATCACCGTGGACGGCGTGGCCTACGACCTGGAATCGGGCGACCGACTCTACCTGCCGGCGGGGACCCGCCACGCCGCGGAGGTCCTCGGCAGCCGGACGGTGCTTTCGCTGGACGGGACGATCTGGTAACGCGGGGCCCTTGGTGAAAGTCGCCCTGCTTCAGCTCGACACCGTTTGGGAGGACGTGGCGGCGAGTCACGCCCGCGCCAAGCACCTGCTCGAGGAAGCGGCGCGCGGGGCGGCCCGGCTCGCGGTCCTGCCCGAGATGTTCTCGACGGGCTTCTCGATGCGCCCCGAGCGGGTGGCGCAGCCCCCGGGCGGCCCGTCGGAAATCTTCCTGCGAGCGCAAGCGCAGGCGCTCGGGCTGTGGATCATCGCCAGCATTCCCGAAAGGAGCGAGGCCGCGGCGCGCAACGTGGCGCTCGTCGTCTCGCCCGTCGGGGAGGTCGCGCGCTACGCGAAGATCCACCCGTTCTCCTTCGCCGGGGAGGACCGCCAGTACGAAGGGGGCGACGGGATCCTGACGGTTGCGATCGACAACGTGCGTGTCACGCCGTTCATCTGCTACGACCTGCGCTTTCCCGAGCCGTTTCGCCTCGCCGCCGAGGGAACGGACCTCTTTGTCGTCGTTTCCAACTGGCCGGAGCGGCGGCAGGCGCACTTTCGGGCGCTCCTTCAGGCCCGCGCCATCGAGAATCTGGCCTACGTCGTCGGCGTGAATCGAACGGGGGAGGGAGACGGCGTGCGCTACGCCGGAGGGTCGGTGGCCTTCTCCCCGTGGGGCGAAGTTCTTGCGGAAGCGGGAGAAGGAGAGACGGTCCTCTTCTGTGACGTGGAAGCGACCTCGGTGTCCGACGCGCGGGAGCGGTTCCCGGCGCTCAGGGATCGGCGGCCGGGCGCCTATCGCCTCCTCCGTTGATAAGATTTCCGGACCGAAGGAGGACCCCATGACCGAGGAAACACCCAAGACCGCGCCGCCCGGTGTCGGAGCCTGGGACGCGACCCAGTGGCACGAAGTCCAGAAGGGCGAGACGCTTTCGAAGATCGCGCAGAAGTACTACGGAGACGCGAGCCTGTATCCGAAGATCTTCGAGGCCAATCGCGACACGGTCAAAGACCCGAATCTGATTCGCGTCGGGCAAAAGCTCCGGATTCCGTAACGGTGGACCGGGAGCGGATCCCGTTGGTGCGACGAACAGAAGGAGCAAGTATGCGAAAGCGGATGTCCCGAATCGTCCTGGTGCTGCTGGGCGCAAGTCTGGCGCTCGCCTGCGGTCAGGACCGGAAGCTCGCTGAGGCGGCCTTGAAGACGGCGGAGGACGCGGTCAACGCCGTATCGCCGGACGTGGGCCAGTACGCCGCCGACTCCTGGAAGGGCGTCACCGACTCGCTGGCGGCGGCCAAGGAGGCCTTCGCGCGTAAGGACTACAAGGCCGCGCTCGACGGCGCCAATGCCATTGCCGACAAGATCAAGGAAGCGACCTCGGTGGCGATGGCGAAGAAGGGCGAGCTGACGAAGTCCTGGAGCGAGCTGAGCGAGGGTCTTCCGAAGATGATGGACGCGATCAAGAGCAGAGTGGACATCCTCTCGGCGTCCAGGAGGCTGCCGGCCGGGATGGACAAGACGAAGCTCGAAACGGTGAAGACCGGTCTGGCCTCCGCGACGCAGACCTGGAGCGAGGCGTCCGACGCCTTCAAGGCAGGCAAGTTGACCGACGCGCTCGCCAAGGCCAACTCGGTCAAGGACAGCGCGGCGCAGCTCATGCAATCGCTCGGGATGAGCCTGCCGCCCGCGATGAGCGGAGGCGCTTCGAAATAGCCGACGGCCGCGCGTGAATCGGAAGGAGAGGCGACCCGGGCCATGGTCTGAGACGCCGGCCTGATTTTTCGACGAGGAGCACCACATGGCCCTGACCCCTGCAGAGCGCGAGGATCTGATCCGCCGGTACGAGGAGGGGCCCGCCAAGCTCGCGGCCGCCCTGGCGCGCGTTCCCAAGGAAGCGTTGCAGTGGCGGCCGGCCCCGGAGAAGTGGTCCGCGCACGAGGTGGTCTGCCACTGCGCCGACTCGGAAACCAACGCGGCCATGCGAATCCGCTATCTCGTCTGCGAGGAAAGCCCCGTGATCTTGGGCTACGACCAGGCGCGATGGGCGAAGCTGCTCGACTACCATCGGCTTCCCCTCGAGCCGGCGCTCGCCACTGTCCGGGCCGTACGGCAGAATACGGCCGCGCTTCTCCGGCGGCTTCCGGAGGGGGCGTGGTCCCGGAGTGGCCAGCACTCCGAGTCGGGGTCTTTCTCGGCCGAGCGTTGGCTCGAAATCTACGCCGAGCACCTGGAAAAGCACACGCGTCAGATCGACCGGAACCTGGACGCCTGGCGCAGCGAAGAGACCCACCCGTCGTAGGAAGACGCCGGGCGCCCCGCGCGTGCCGCGCTCAGTCGCGATACAGCGTATCGTGCAGGGCGTTTGCGATAGCCCGCTCGGGCGGCCTCGGCAGCGCGACGGTCAGGTCGACGGGCACGGTGCGGTTGCCGGACAGGGTGAGTCGGCTGACCCGCGAAACCTCGCCCTTGGTCTCCGCGTAGAGGACCACGACCGAGAGAAACCCGTCGGACACGTCGGACTGCGAAATCGTGCCCTGGATTCGGTAGCGTCCGTCTTCTGCGGGGCTCACCTCGAGCTTCTGGGTGATGCGTGGGATCTCCATTCCCTCGACCCACTGTCGAAAGAACCAGTCCATCTTTCCGTCGCCCGCGACGTCGAGGGCCGGTGACATGTGGCGTTCGACGGCGTCCTGGAAGTCGTGCGTCGAGGGGTTGCGGTCCGCCTGGGAGGCGACGAAGTCTTTCATCATCGCGATGAATGCCGCGTCCGGCTGGGGACTGGCGGTGTCGCGAAGGAGCATGCGGAGCATGTGCAGCACGTAGGCGCCCTTGGAATACATCATGGCCTCCGCGGCAGAGCGATTTCTCCAGGTCGAGAGCCGCCAGCCGTCCGTGATCGGGCCGGCCTCGTCATTGGCGACCGAGGCGAAGCGCGGCTTCATGGTGATCCAACGGCGGGACTTTTCCCAGAACGCGTTCGACTTGCCGAGGCCCGCCGTGTACTGAAGCACCAGGGCCGCGGTGAATTCGGCGAATCCCTCCGAAAGCCACTGATCCCTGTAGCTCTGCCAGCCGACGAGGTGCCCCCACCACTGGTGAGCGAACTCGTGCGGACCGACGAGCTCGATGAAGTCGGCGGCGCTCTGGAGGCCGAGCTCGTGGCGGACCGTCGCGTCGAAGGCCGCGATGTAGGGAAGGTAGACGAGGGTCGGCCACGACTGGCCGAAGAAGGCCTGCGTCTGCTGTGTGATGGAGACTGCGGTGTCGGGAAGTTTGCCGAAGTAAGTCGTGCCGACGCGGGCGGTGTTGACGCCGTCGGCCATTGCGGATTCGGCGAGGTTCGCGGGGCTGGCCGAGATGTGGCGCAGCCCCGCATCGGTCCGATTCTCCAGGAGGAAGTTGATCTCCCGGACGAAGTCCGGTTCGCCGGGATTCGTGTAGACGTCCACCGTCAGGCCGCTCTCCGGATCGGCCCGCTCGATGCGCTTGAACCGACCATAGTTGAACCCGGCCACGCGCACCGGATGCTCCGACCTCCAGACGGAAACGCGCTCGGCGCCATCGACGCGGTCGCTCAGCATCTCTCCGATGGAGACGATCTGGTATCCCTTCGGGCAGCGGTACGTCAGGTCGAAGGTCGCAAGGTCCGTGAACGTGCCCAGATTCGGGTACCAGCTGTCCCGGGCGCCGACCAGAAAGTTGCCGTCTCCGGCGTCGCGCAGCACGTCCTTGCCCTCGTAGGTCAGGCGCACGGAGACTGGGTCACCGGCGCGGAGCCCTTCCGGAAAGATTACGGCGGCGTCGGCGTCCTCGTCCTCGTCTTCCTGGAGAAACGAAGCGGGGGTCCACGGCCCCTCTTCGCCGCGGGAGAAGGCGGCCTCCTCGAGGCGCAGCTGGGGCAGCAGGGCCACGGCCAGAACCCGCAGTCCGGGCACGCGGGGCGTGAATCGGATCGTGGCGGTCCCCCGGACCCGCGTGTTCTTCTGGATCGTGGTCTCGATGTCGTACTGCTCCGCATCGGCGCGGGGGCGAGCGCCTCGAAGCGAACCGGCGGCGAGCTCCTTCTTCGTGTGCGCGAGGTACCAGTAGCCGCCCTTCTGCGTGTCCAGGACGTAGAAGGCCACGCTCTCGCCGCCGACTTCGCTCGAAAAGTGATTGCTGAGCCCCGCCGGATCGACGATGGCGAAGGCCGGGGGCGTTTTCTTGCCGTCGAAGTAGGCGAGGAAGAAGCCTTCCGCCGGGCTTCGCTCCTCGAGAACATCCTCCAACAGGCGCAGCTGCAGATTGTTCTTCAGGTTCTTGCGCTGCTTCTTCAAGAATTTCTCGTAGACGCTTGAGGCGTCACCCGTCGCAGGCGCTGCGGAACCCCGGGCGCGGATTTCGTCCGCCGTCGCGTCCGTGAAGAGGAAGACCGCGCGATCGAACTTGTCCGAAAGCGTCTCGAGCTTCGGGTCGCCGGCCAGAAAGGCGAGGTGCCGCCGTTCCGAGGCGACAGCCGGAATCAGGCCGAAGGTGCCATGCCCTATGAAGACGGCGCCGACGGTCCGACCGGAAACCGGTGGCAGGAACTGGAAAGCCCCTTCGAGGAAGCGGATTCGAAAGGCGTCGCGCTCCAGGTCGAAGTCCTTGACCGCCACGGCCTCGCCCGCTGGCCGTGCGGCCCGGAGCGCCGCGTACACGGGGTCTGGCGGGGCCTTCGCCCGCCCGGCGTCGGCGCCGCGGCTCCATCCCGCCGCGATCCCCAGACCGGCGAGCACGGCGAGGAAGCGGGCCGGCAGTCCGCGGGCGCCCGACGCGAGCAGGTGCCTCACAAGCTAGTCACGGAACAGCACGTCGTGGCGGGCGTTCAGCATCGCCCGGAGGGGCCGAGGACCGGCGTCGAGCGGCAGATGGATCGTGGCGCGAACGTTGCCGACCAGGGGAAGCACGGCCACGGAAAGGGGTTCGCCGGAGCTGTGCTCGACATACAGGCGCGCAACCGTCCGGAAGTCGCTCGGGACGCCCTCCTGCGTGACCGATCCCGTGAGGCGGTAGGCTCCGCCCGATGCGGCCTCGATCCGGAGCTTGTAACGCAGCCGGGGGATGTCCGTTCCGTCGATCCACTGGCGGAAGAACCAATCGAGCCGGGTTCCGGTGACTGCGGCCGCTTTCGCCGTCAGGTGCCGTTCCATGACGCTCTGGAAGTCCCCGGTGGAGGGTTCCGCGCCGGTGAATGTGGAGGCGAAGTCACGAAGGGCTCCGAAAAACGCTGCATCGGGCTGCGGGCTCGCGTCGTCTCGCATCATCATGCGGAGCATGTGGAGGACGTAGGACGCCTTCGCATACACGAGCGCGTCGTAGGCCCAGGGACTCCGCGGAGTGGCCAGACGCACTCCGAGAGAAATGGGACCGGCAGCAGCGTTGGAGACGGCACTGCCGGTCGGCGTGCTCAGAATCCACCGGCGCGCCTTCTCCCAGTAGTCGCCCGCCCGCTTCGGTCCGCCGGAATTCTCGATCACCAGCGAAGCCGTGTACTCCGCGAGTCCCTCCGAGAGCCACCGATCCCGGTAGCCGCCCCAGCCGACCATGTGCCCCCACCACTGATGCGCGAACTCGTGCGGAACGACCTGCTCGATGAAGTCGGCGGCTCCCTGGAGGCCGATCTCGCGCCGCGTCGATCCGTTCAAGGCGGCGATGTAGGGTACGTAGACGAGGCCCGGCCAGGATTGTCCGAAGAACCACTGTGTCTGCTGCGTGAGGGCGACCTCGTTCACGGGCAGCGGCCCGAAAAGGGAGCTCCCGACCCGGGCCGTGGCGAGACCGTCGGCGAGGGCGGAGTGAGCCAGGATCTCGGGGTCGACATGGACGGGCGTCATGCCCGCGCTCGCGAGTGAAGCGGTGCCCGCGAGACCGATCTGGTCGGCACGGATTCCGCCGAAATTGGCGCGGTCGGGATGGATCATGCGCTTCGACGCGGCGTACCGCATGAGGCGCTGGTTCAGGGAGTGGACGAAGTCTGGCGTGCCGAGGTTCGTGTAGACGCGCAGCGTCATGCCGGTCGAGGCGTCCGCGCGCTCGAGCGTGCGGAATCGGCCATAGTTGAAGCCCGCGACGCGGATCGGCCGTTCCGAGGACCAGACGGAAACGGCCGTTTCCCTGTCGATGTGTTCGGAAATCTTGCGGCCGACCGAGACGACCTCGAGGCCTCTCGGGTGCCGGTAGGTCAGCTCATAGGTTGAGAGGTCGTGGAGGGTGCCCAGGTTCGGGTACCAGCTGTCGCGCGCCTCCACGAGGAAGTTGCCGTCGCCCGCGTCGCGGAGCACGTCCCCTCCCGCGTAGGAGAGCCGCAGCTGCGAGGCCCCGATGCGGGGCAGGGGTGTGTCGAGGAGGACCGCCGCGTCGGCGTCTTCTCTCGCGTCCTCCTGAACGAAAGGAACCGGGCGCCACCCGGTCTCGCCCGCGGCGCGCAGCTCGACCCGCTGCAGTCGCAGGCGCTCCATCAGCTGCAGCCAGAGAACCCGTTGGCCTTCGTCCCGGGGAACGAACTGAATGGTGGTCGTGCCCTCCACGCGTGTGTCGGGAAAGATGGTGGTGTCGATCGAGTAGTTGAGGGCGTGCGGGGAGGGGCTGGCTTCGAAGTGTCGGCCGCCTTCGAGGTCGGCCCGCGTGGGCGCACAGTACCAGATGCCGCCGGCGGGTCCTGTCGTCCGAAACGCCGTGCGGTCTCCCGGAACGTACCCGATGAGCCAGCCGAGGCCCGCGGGATCCGTCGCCGCAAGGCCTGGAGGATAGCGGTTGCCGGAGACGTAGGCGAGAAAGACGCCCGGCGGCGCGCCGTCCGCGAGGAGATCCTCGAGCAGGCGCAGTTGCAGGTTTTTCTGGAGGTCCCGTCGTTGCCAGGCGGAGAATCCCTCCCAGATCTCCGCCGCGCGCGAAGGGGAAGCGTCCGCAGGGGAGGCCGCCGCCGCAAGCTCCTTCGCCGTGCCGTCCGTGAAGAGAAACACGGCCGCGGCGAACGGGACGCGCAGGGTCTCGAGGCGCCTCTCACCGGTGACCAGGACGAGGTGGTCGCGTTCGGTTTCGCTTGCGGGCGAAAGCTCCAGCGTGCCTGCCCCCGAAAAGACGGCGCCGACGATTCTTCCCTCGACCGGGGTCAGAAACTGAACGGTCCCGCTTTCGAGGCGCAGCCTCAGAACGTCCCGTGCGAGCGTCCGGCTCGTGACCGAAAGGCCCGGCCCCTCGGGCCGTGCGCCCCGCAGGGCATCGTAGACGGCTCGCGCATCGGAGGCGCCCGCGATGCCGGCGGCAAGCAGCAGGGCCAGGACAAGGGGGCCGGCCCGTCCCGGGCCCCAAGATCGCCGCGGCGCCGCCGGCCGCGCTGCGGTCACGCCGCCAGGGTCTCCCGGCCGATCCGCGCGGCCTCTTCGAGCAGGCACCGAAGGTCCTCTTCCTGTGTGCGGAAGTTCACGATGGCCACGCGAAGCGCGGTTCGCCCCTTCAAGACCGTCGGCGCCAGAAAGAACGAGCCGTCGCCGACCAGCCGGTTGATGATCCGCCGATTGACGCGGTCGAGCTCCGCGTCGGAGAGGTTTCCCTCCGCGGGGCGGTATCGGAAGTTCGCGATCGAGAGCACGGACTCCGCCAGAAGTTGGAAGTCCGGGTGCCTCTCGACCTGCTCGACGAGCCATCGGGCCAGACGCACATCGCGCTCGATCGAGGCCGCGTAGCGCTTTCGGCCGTGTGTCTTCAGTCCCATCCAGACCTTCAAGGCCTTGAACCCGCGCGAGAGCTCCACCCCGCGCTCGGCGAACCATGCGGGTCCTGGAAAGGGAGACTCGGAATCGGAGGCGAGGTACTCGGGAAACTTCCGAAACGCGGCCGCCAGCCGTCCCCGTCCCCGCACCAGGGTCGCGCCGGCCTCGTAGGGAACGTAGAGCCACTTGTGCGGGTCCACGGCGATCGAGTCGGCCCGCTCCATTCCGGCCAGCAGCGGAGCGAGCTCCGGCGAGAGCGCCGCCATGGCGCCGTAGGCGCCGTCCACGTGAAACCAGAGAGACTCGCGCTGGCAGAAGTCGGCGAGCTCTCCGAGAGGGTCGATCGCTCCCGTGTTCACGGTGCCCGCGTTGCCGACGACGATCGACGGGCGCAGGCCTTCCCGCCGGTCCCGCGCCACGGCGGCGAAGAGCCGGTCGAGCCGAATGCGGAAATGCGCATCCGTCTCGATTTTTCGGAGCCGGTTCGTACCGATGCCGAGAAGGTCGACCGCCTTGTCGACGCAGGAATGGACCTGGTCCGACGCATAAACGGTGAGCGCGGGCCTACCGGCGAGACCGTCCTCGCGCACGTTGCCCGGCGCCGTCTCCCGACGCGCCGCCGCGAGCGCCGTGAAGTTGGCCATCGAGCCTCCCGAGACGAGGAGGCCCTCCGCGTCGGGTGGAAACCCGAGCATCCGGGCGAGCCAGCTGATGACCCGGCTCTCGACGTGGATGGCTGCGTGGTCTCCGCCCCAGCAGTTGGGGTTCATCGCGGCCGCGAGGTAGTCGGCCGTGAACGCCACCGGATCCGCGCTCGCGTTGATGAAGCCGAAAAAACGCGGATGCGAGTTGCCCATGGGAAAGGGAAGGATGTGCTCGCGCGCGAAGGCGAGAACTTCTTCGAAGGGCTTTGGATCCTCCGGAACGGGCTCCTCGAAGAGCGCGGCGCGGTCTCCGATCTTGCCGAAGACCGGCCGCGACCGCAGCGTCTCGTGGTGGCCGGCGACGGCGTCGGCTGCGGCGTAGCCGAGGCGTCGGATCTCGTCGGAAGAGAGATCGAACGGGGAGCGGGTCATCCGGGCGGCTAGCGGATCACGCCGCAGGCGAGCCGTCCGCCCGCGTTGCCCGTGGGCTGTGTCGTCAGGTCGTCGGCCTTCTCGTGGAAGATCACGGACCGCCCCACCACCGAATTGGGCCCCGGTTTGACCGTCAGCATCGAGGACTCGATCTCGAGGTGTCCCTTGCCGTCCGCGCCGATCTGGATGTTGCCGAGGTCACCGGCGTGGTGCTCCTTGGCCATCGGTCCGGCGTGCGGCATCGACGTCGGGTTGAAATGGCCGCCGGCGGAGGTTCCGTCCGGGGCCGAGCAATCGCCCTTCTCGTGAATGTGGAGCCCGTGGGTGCCCGGCGGAGCGTTCTCGATGTTTACGACGACCTTCACGGCGCCGTCGGGGAGCTCCGTAAACGTTGCCGTGCCCGTCACCGTCGATCCGCTACGGGGTTCGATCGTGGCGCTTGCCTCGGGCGTGCCGGCCGCCCGCGCGGTTGAGCAGAGAAGCAGGAAGCCGCTGGCGGCCGCCGCGATTCCGATCCCTCTCGTCTTCATGGGTTCTCCTCCTTGAGAGTCCGGATGATAGAAGATATGGAAGGCGGGTGCTCGCCCGTCGGGGGACGATGACACGACTGTCGGAATCCGTGCCGCCGGTAGAGGTCTCGCGGCTGCTGCTGGCGGCCCTGGTGGCCCTAGGCGCCCTCGTCTCGGTCGCCGGAGAGGGAAGGCTCTCGAATTTCGCCGGGGGCTTCGCGGCCGGAGCGGGATCGGCCTTCGTGGTGTCCTTCCTCAAGGGGCGCCGGCAAGGCGGCCGCCATCCCGGTCCGGAGGATCTCCCGTGAGGGTCTTGGTCGTCGAGGACGAGCAGAGGATCGCCCAGTTCCTCAGGAAAGGCCTTTCGGAGAAGGGATATGCTGTCGAGACGGCCGCCGACGCGGACACGGCGCTGGCGGCGATCTCTGCTTCTCCTTTCGACGTGATCATCCTGGACCTGCTGCTGCCGGGCTCCCGGGACGGCCTGGAGCTGTGTCGGGAGATCCGGGCGCGCGGGGTCGGCTCGAAGATCCTCATGCTGACCGCGCGCGACACCGTCGAGAACAAGATCGAAGGCCTCGACGCCGGGGCCGACGACTACCTGGTCAAGCCGTTCTCCTTCCGCGAGCTCCAGGCCCGCCTGCGGGCGCTTCTGCGGCGAACAGAGGTGGCCGAGCCGGGGCCTCTGGTCTCGGGAGAGATCTCCTACGATCCCGAGGCGCGGGAAGTGGTGCGGGGCGGGCAGACCGTGCGCTTGACGGCCCGGGAGGGTGCCCTCTTCGAGCTGCTGCTGCGCCGGCGCGGCAAGGTCGTCTCCCGGACCGAGATTCAGGCCCGCATCTGGGAGGACAGCTTCGACCTCTCGACCAACATCATCGATGTCTACATCAACGCCCTGCGCAAGAAGCTCGACGCGGGCGAACGGG
Source organism: uncultured Acidobacteriota bacterium (assembly GCA_963801275.1). Lineage (GTDB taxonomy): Bacteria > Acidobacteriota > Thermoanaerobaculia > UBA5066 > Gp7-AA6 > DATBFU01. The sequence continues at coordinate 3,379,499 of CAWDEF010000001.1, forward strand.
AAAGACTGATCCAGACGGTCCGGGGCGTGGGCTACCGCATCCGGCCGTCCGGCGACGATCCGGCGGGGGACGGGGACTAGGTGTGAATTCTCAAGACGTTGTTCACCCTACCGCCCCCTCTGAAGAGTCCCCAGGCTCAGAATTCCCCTCTCCCCCCGGTGAGGGGGAGAGGGTCAGGGTAAGGGGGGCAGCCCGCCCCGCATTCCGGACGGCGGCAGCCGCGGCAGGAGCGCCCCTCACCCCAACCCTCTCCCGCCGGGAGAGGGGGTCCGCATGGCCCGCCCTGGCTGTGAACAACGTGTTGAGAAACGACAACTAGCGCGTGACGATCTTTGGAGGGTCCCGCAGGGAGGAGCGGGCGGCCGCGGCCCTCGAGCTCTTGAAGAATCGCCTGGCCGAAACCGAAGCGAGCCCGTTGAAGCGCCTCCCCGACGAAGGCCTGGAGGGCGAGGCCCGGGAAGTTGTCCGCCTCTTGAACGCGAGGCTGGACGCGCTCGCGTCGGCCGAGAAGGAGCAGCAGCAGTTCATCGCGGACGTCTCGCATGAGCTGCGCACGCCCCTGACGGTCCTGCGGGGGTCCCTGGAGGTGACGCTCGAAGAGGACCGTCCACCGGAAGAATACCGGGAGGCGTTGGGAAACGCGCTCCTCGAGGTGCGTCATCTCGCGAGACTGTCGCAGAACCTCCTCTTCCTCGTCCGGGGAGAAAGCGGCCGCATCACGCTCTCCTTCGCGAACAGGGACCTGACGCGCCTGCTCGGCGACCTCGTGAAGGAGCTCGGAATCGCGGCAGCCGACCGTCAGTTGACGGTCTCGTCGGAAATCCCGGGCAAACCGATTACCGCGTTTGTCGACGCCGATCGGCTCCAGCAGGTCTTTCACAACCTTTTCGAGAACGCAATGCGGTACACGCCGGCGGGCGGCGCGATCCGGGTGCGGCTCGCCGCGGCGCCCGGCGAGGCGCGCATGCAGGTCTCCGACACGGGCATCGGGATCCCGGAGAAGGACCTGCCCTTCGTCTTCGAGCGGTTCTTTCGCAGCGACCGCGCCCGGCGCGCCTACATGGGCGGTTCGGGCCTCGGTCTTTCCATCGCCCGCTGGATCGTCGAGGCGCACAAGGGAACGATCGCCGCCGCAAGCCGCGTGGGCAAGGGCTCGACCTTCACGGTGACCCTTCCCCTGGTGACGTGAGCGGATGGCCTGACACTGGACCCTCCTTCCGGTAAAGTCTTGCCCCCGTGCGTCCCGTCTACGTCCTCTCGGCCGCCCGCACTCCCATCGGAAAGTTCGGCGGCGCCTTCGCCTCCCTGTCGGCGGCCGAACTGGGCGAGGTCGCCGCGAAGGCCGCGATCGAAAGGTCGGGGCTTCCGCCGGCCGCGGTCGACGAGACGATCTTCGGGCATGCCCGCCAGGCCGGCGGCGGCCCGAACACGGCCCGGCAGGTTTCGCACCGTGCGGGGGTCCCGGACACCGTTCCCGCCTACACCGTCAACAAGGCCTGCGCGTCTTCTCTGAAGGCGCTGACGCTCGGCGCGCTCTCGATCGCGGCCGGCGAGAGCGATCTGGTTCTGGTGGGAGGCACGGAGTGCATGTCGGCGACGCCGTATCTGCTGACGCGGGCGCGCTTCGGGCTCCGGATGGGGCACGGCGAGATCGTGGACGGGATGTACCGGGATGGCTTCCTCTGCCCCCTCTGCGGCCAGCTCATGGGCGAGACCGCCGAGACCCTCGCGCGCGAGTACGGAATCCTCCGCGCCGAGCAGGACGCCTACGCCCTCGAGTCGCAGCGGCGGGCCTCGGAGGCGGTCTCGTCGGGCAGGTTCGCCGATGAGATCATTCCAGTCGAGGTCGGAGGCCGCAAGGGGACGGTGCGGGTCGAAGCCGACGAGCACCCCCGGCCGGACACGACGCTCGAAGCCCTCTCGAAGCTCCCGCCGGTCTTCGACTCCGAGAACGGGTCAGTGCACGCCGGCAACTCCTCCGGAATCACCGACGGTGCGGCGGCGCTCGTCCTGGCGAGCGAAGAGGAGGTCGGGAAATCGGGCGTCGAGCCGCTCGCCCGAGTGCGATCCTGGGCCTCGGCGGGAGTGGATCCGGCGCGGATGGGGATCGGCCCCGTGCCGGCGATTCGCGCGGCACTCGCGAAGGCGGAAAAGACCCTGCCCGACGTCGGCCTGATCGAGGTCAACGAGGCCTTCGCGGCTCAGGTCATCGCTTGCGCACGCGAGCTCCCCCTCGACCTGGCGCGTGTCAACGTCAACGGCGGAGCCATCGCCCTCGGCCATCCGATCGGCGCGACGGGGGCGCGCATCGCGACGACGCTGCTCTACGAGATGAGGCGTCGGGACGTGGCGGCGGGCCTCGCCACACTGTGCGTGTCCGGGGGAATGGGGATGGCCGTGCTCTTCGAGAAGGTATAGGAGCGCCTCGCTCCGCGGCCGAGCGCTTAGAATCTGCCCGCGATGCGCATCGCCCTCACGCTCGATCGCGACGCCTCGCGGCGCGAGCAGAACGATTACCTGGGCGCGCTCATCCACGCGGGCTTTCGGCGCGAGGAGATCGAGGTGCTGCCTCCCGGCTCTGCGGTCTCCGGCGACTTCGATGGGGTCGTCATCGGGGGCGGCTGCGACGTCGAGCCCTCCCGATACGGAGAGTCCGCGAGGGCCGACGCCGGGCTCGAGCTCGACCCGGAGCGCGACGAAACCGACTTCGCGCTCTTCGACCTCGCGCGACGGGCCCGGACTCCGACCCTCGCCATCTGCCGTGGAATTCAGGTGGTCAATGTGGCCCTGGGAGGCACGCTCGTTCAGGACCTTCCGAGCCAGAGGCCCGGACCTCTGGCCCACGAGACGGACGGCACGAAACCACGCGAAAGGGCGCGGCTCGATCACACCGTCCGGATCGCACCGGGGACCCGGCTCTCGGGAATGGCCGGCACGGCCGAGATTCCCGTCAACAGCCGCCACCACCAGGCCATCGCGCTTCCGGCGCCGGGTCTCACGGTATCCGCGGTCGCCCCTGACGGCGTGATCGAGGCCGTCGAGTCGGGCGAGCCCTGGCTCGTTGCGGTCCAGTGGCATCCCGAGAATCTCGTCGGAACGGATCCCGCCTCCCGCCGCATCTTCGAGGAGTTCGCGCGCGCCGTGAGGGCCCGGGCGCAGGCAGGGCGCGGCTCGGAGCGGAAATCGGGAGGCGCGGGGCGGTGTTCTGGGGGGCCGGGCTCCAAAAGCGGGGGTCGAGAGGAGAAGTGATGACGCGTCGTCTTGGAGTTTGGCTGGTCGTTCTGGCAGGCACCCTGGTTCCGGCGGCTTTCGCTCAGACGAAGATTGCGCCGGAGAAACTCGCCGACGGCGTCTGGGCGTCGGCGACTCCCGGCGGAGCCAACGTCGGCTGGTTCCTTCTCGGCGAGGACGTGATCGCCGTGGATACAGGCGCGACACCCGAGGTCGGCCGCGCTCTGATCGCCGAGATTCAGAAAACGACCGGCCGCAAGCCGCGCTACGTGATCGTCACGCACGCGCACAGAGACCATGCCGGCGGTCTGGCGGCGTTCGCCGCGGCGGGAGCGCAGACCATCAGCGCCGAAAGGGCTGCGCCCGGAGTCCTTTCCCTCCTCGAGTCGGCACCCCAGGAACGGCCCGCGGCGGGCGGAACCCAGGCCAAGCCGCCGGCCGGGCCGGTCCTGATGACGGTCTCCGAGCGCCTGATTTTCGTCGGGTCCGCGCCGCGCCGCGCCGAGATCTACTACCTCGGGCCCGCCCACACGCAGGGCGACCTTCTCCTGGCCCTGCCTTCGGACGGAATCCTCTTTTCGGGCGACCTGGCCGTCAATGGAGTGCTGCCGTACGTACGCTCCGCCGACGTCGATCCGAGGGGCTGGGAACACATCCTCCTGCGCCTGAAGGCCCTCAAGGTCGAAAAGCTGGTCCCGGGGCACGGCCAGATCGGCCCGACGGAAGGGATCACCGACACCGCCGTCTACCTCGCGCGCGTCAACGAGATCGCCGCGCGGCTGCTGATCAACAATCCCCCCGACGCCCTGATCGAGGCGATCCTCTCGTCGCCGGAGAACACGATCGAGAACGTGAAGCTCACACCCGAGCACGTCGCCAACGTGAAGGCGGTCTACGAGCTGGCCAAGGCCGAGCGGGCCCGGGCCGTGGCGAGTCCGACCCCGACGCCCCAGAACAAGTGAGCGGCCGTCCCGGCATCTCCCTGTCCGAGTCGGCGGAGGGCCGGGCCGACCTCTTGATCGCGATCCCGCCGGTCAACGTCCTCGGCGTCGCCGATCTCGAAAGCCTCGCCGAAACGGTGGGGAGAGTCCGCCGATCGCGTGTCCTCGTCATCACGGGCCTGCCCCGTGCGTTCTCCGCGGGCGTCTCGGTGCCCGAGCATGATCCCGAGCCCCTGGCGATCGCGCGGATGCTGTCCGCCATGGGCCGCGTCCTGCGCGCGCTCGTCGAAGCTCCCGCGGTGACGCTGGCGGCCGTTTCCGGAGCCTGCCTCGGTGGCGGCGCGGAGATCGCCTCCGCCTGTGACCTCGTTCTGGCCGCAGCCGACGCGCGAATCGGGTTTCCGGAGATCCGGCTCGCGTGCTTTCCTCCGGGGGCGGTCGCCCTGCTCCCCGCGAGGATCGGCGAAGCGCGCGCCCGCGATTGGATCCTGACCGGAAGAGTCCTCTCCGGGCGCGAGGCGGCGCAGGCAGGATTCGCCAGCCGGGCCCCGGAGCCCGGGTTGCTCCCGCAGGAAGCCGACAGGCTCGCCACGGACCTGCTCCGACACGGCGCGACGGCGCTCGAAGCGGCCCGCGATCTGCTTCGGGCGGAGCGCCGCCAGGCGCTTGAGAGGTCGTTGCCGCAGGCAGAGGCCGCCTACCGAAAGCTCGCGGGAGATCCCGCGCTCCGAGCCGCCGTGCGCGAGTTCGGCGGCCGGTAGACTCCCCGCATGATCGTCTACTTGAACGGCCAGTTTCTTCCTATCGAGAGTGCGGGCATCTCGCCGCTCGACCGGGGCTTCCTCTTCGCGGACGCGATCTACGAGGTCGTCCGTTTCCACAAGGGCCGCCCCTATCACCTGGAAGAGCACGTAGCCCGGATGCGCGAAGGCCTCACCGCCCTCCGGATCGAGGCCGATGCGGGCTTCTACGCGGGGGCGGCGTCGCGTCTTCTCGCCGAAAACGGCCTCGACGGCGCAGACGCGATCGTCTACGCTCAGGTCTCCCGCGGAGCGGCGCCGCGCACGCACGCCTTTCCGCCGAGCGGGACGTCCCCGACCGTTTTCGCCTATGCGCGGGCGAGCGATCGGCCACCGGAGGACGGCCGGGGTGCGATTCTCGTGCCGGACGAGCGCTGGGGCCGATGCGACATCAAGACGGTCATGCTCCTGCCCAACGTCCTGGCGGCGCAAAGCGCCCGTGAGGCCGGGGCGATCGATGCCATCCTCGTCCGGGACGGCCTGGCCCTGGAAGCGACAAGGGCGAATCTCTTCGCCTGGATCGACGGGCGACTCCGGACGGCGCCGCACTCGCCCGCGATTCTGGCAGGCGTGACGCGCGGCGCCACGGTCGTGGCTGCCCGGCGCCTGGGACTGCCGGTGGAGGAGCGCTCCTTCACGATCGAAGAGATGCACGAGGCCTCGGAAGTTTTTCTCGCTTCGACGACGCTTTGGACCTATTCGCTGGCGAAGATCGAGGGGCGGCCGGTCGGAGACGGAAAGCCGGGGCCGGTGGCGGCCCGGCTCAAGGAAGCGCTCTACGCGGAGTTCACGGACGGCTGACCGTCCCTCGGTGCTGTTGGCGCTGGACGCCGGGAATTCGGTTGGAAGATGGAGACTTCGACGGACGCGCTCTTCGGGGTTCTCGGGGCCCCGCTGGCTCCTGGTTTCTCCCCGGGGCCTGAGACTCGCGCCGCGTCGAGGACGAGGGAGGACGGCATGAACAGCGAAGAGCTGCGAGCCCTGCAGAGTCCCTTGAAGGATCGCTACCGGTCCGACGCGCAGGCCGCCCGCATCACACTCCAGGCCGAAGGCCGCATCGGCGAAGGCGTGAGCTGCCGGGTCCAGACGGGGAAGGCCCTCGTGGAGGCGGGGCTGCACCCGGCCACCGGAGGCACCGGAGCGCTCGCGTGCTCGGGCGACATGCTTCTCGAGGCGCTCGTGGCCTGCGCGGGCGTCACGCTTTCCGCGGTGGCGACTTCGCTCGGGATCGAAGTCTCGGAGGGGAGGGTGCGGGCGGAGGGGGAACTGGACTTTCGGGGCACCCTGGGAGTCTCCAGGGACGCTCCGGTCGGATTCCTGGAGATCCGGCTCCATTTCGACCTCGTGGCCGCCGCGACCCCGGAGCAACTGGCAGCGCTGCAGCGCCTGACCGAGCGCTACTGTGTCGTGTACCAGACCCTGAGGCAGCCGCCGGCCGTCAGCGTCTCCGTGAGCGCGGCGCCGCCGGCCTCCGCGTAGCGCGCCGAGCGGCGGCCCGCACGGCGGGCGGGACCGTCGTGCGCGGATGCCGGGCCTCGACTACCGAGGAGATCCCGCCGCGCGAGGAGAAGGTTCCCGTGACCGTCATGCTTCGTGGCCGGCACGCGGCCACGCAGTCCTCGAGAATTCGATTGACGGCGTTCTCGTAGAAGATTCCGAGATTGCGGTACGCGACGATGTACAGCTTCAGGGACTTCAGCTCGAGGCAGAGCCGTTCGGGCACATACCGGATCCTGAGATGGCCGAAGTCCGGCAGGCCCGTCTTCGGGCAGATCGCGTTGTACTCTGGAATCTCGACGGTGATTTCGTAATCCGCATACTGGTTCCGCCAGGTTTCGATCACCGGCAGCGCGGCGTCGAGCCCCGCGCACGCGTGAGCGTCGGTGTCGTCGACCATCTGAGAGATCCTATTCCAGGCCGTCTGCTACCATGCCGCGACCTCATGGAGTGGCTTCGCCAGCTCTTCCATCAACTGACCGACGTCCAGACGCTCGTGCGCGTCGGGGGCCTGGCCGTCATCACCGCCGTCATCTTCTCGGAAACGGGGCTGATGGTCGGGTTCTTCCTGCCGGGCGATTCCCTTCTCTTCACGGCGGGCGCGATCGCGGCGCAAGGGCACCTCTCGATCGTCCTGCTGAACCTCTGCGTGATCGCCGCCGCCATCGTGGGCGATACCGTTGGTTACTGGATCGGCCGACGTGCGGGACCGAGCCTCTTCAAACGGCCCAGGTCGCTCCTCTTCAATCCCGATCACCTGCGCCGCGCCCACGACTTCTACGAGAAGTACGGGGGCAAGACGATCATCCTCGCGCGCTTCGTGCCGATCGTGCGCACGTTCGCTCCCGTTGTGGCGGGAATGGGCCGGATGGATTACCCGCGGTTCGTCTTCTTCAACATCTTCGGCGGAGTCCTGTGGGGAATCGCGATGACCCTGTCGGGATACTTCCTGGGACGCGTTCCGTTCGTGCAGCGCCACTTCGAGGGTGTCGTCATCGTCATCATCGTGCTCTCGGTGCTCCCGGGCATCGCGGCGGTCCTTCGCGAACGCCGGAAGGCGAAGACGGGCTGACCCGGCCGCCTGCTTCAGGCGACGGCGGAGGTAGGCCCGGGACGCTGCCGCTGCTCGCCGCCGCGCAGGCCGGCCAGCAGGCTCCGAATCTCCTCGGTGTGCGACCGGTCGTGATCGGCCATCCGCTGGGGGATGTCGGCGAGCGTGATCGGACCGACCGATTCCTGGAACCCGGCGCGTTTCCAGGCGGCTGCGGGAACCGCGCGCAGGCGCTCCACGTTTCGGTGCCGAGCCAGGGCGAAGGCCGCAATCCCCTCCGCCAGGCTCCGGCCCTGGTAGCCGCGCTCGCTTGCGACACGATTGCCGTCGAAGTTGGGCAGCATCGGGGCCTCTTCGGTGAGCAGGCGTCGGATGCGGCTCCCGAAGCCCTCGCGCTCGAGGTCCGCCAGGTGCCAGACGTTTTCGACGAGAGAGAAGGTGTTTACCCGGGGACGCCATGTCGCCCGCGAAGGAGGACACTCCGACGCCGCCCGAGCGAGCAGGGCCGGTGTCGATTCGAGCGTCAGCAGCAGGGTCTCAAGCTTCGAGCGGTTCATGGCGGTCCGGCCTCTCCCTTCAATACGCAGCCACGCGGCCGAGGTTTCGTCCCGCGTCCCAATTCCTTGAAGGGAAGTAGACTTGGGCCGTGGCTCTCGATGCCCTTCGCGCATTCCTGTCCAGGCGGCTCCCGCGCGGGCCCGCGGATCCGGGGCCGGACCCGGTACGGCTTGCCGCCTGCGCGCTGCTGCTCGAGCTCGCGCACGCGGACGACGAATTTTCTGACGAGGAGCGCGAACGCATCACCCGCGCCGCGCGCGAGATGGGAGTGGCGCCGGAGGACCTGAAGAAACTGTTGAACCAGGCCGAGGCGGAGAGGCGCGAGAGCGTCGACCTGTTTCAGTTCACCCGGCTCGTGGCGGACAGCTTCTCGCGCGAGGAGCGCTTGAAGCTCGTGGAAGCGATCTGGGGAGTCGTCTACTCGGACGGCAAGCTGACGGAAGCCGAAAACCGCCTGGCACGGCGGATCGCGGAGCTGCTCGGGTTCCAGCATCCGGAGGTACAGGCGGTCAAGGAGCGCGTCGCGCACGATCGTCAATAGACGCCCGGGGGCCCTTCGGCCCGGGAATCACGGCTTTCGTCCCGGCCGGCTCTCCGCTCGTCGCCGAGAGGCTAGAATCCGTCCTTCCGGAGAAGACAAGTTGGCACCTGGCAGGTTCAGTCTCCGACGAATGCGTGCGAAGGCGCTCGCCACGCTGCGCATTTGTCTGCCGGCTGTCGCTCTCGCCTCGTTCTGTCTTGCCGCCGCGTCGCCGCCGGTTCGCGGCAAGCGCCGCCCGGTCGGGCCCTACGACCGGGCGGTGATGGCGATCGCCGTGGATCCCACGGCGCCCAACACGCTGTACGCGGGGACCGGAGGCGGCGTCTACAAGAGCACCGACGGCGGCGCGACCTGGGCGGCCCTGGACCCGGCCCTTTCGGGAATGTCGGTCGGCGCGCTTCTGGTCGACCGGAGCTCTCCGTCGACGGTGTGGGTCGGCACGGGCAGTGGCATCTTCAAGAAGACCCCGAGCGGCGCGACACGCTTGCCGCTCGAGACCGAGATGGGAGGGCTCTTCGTGGGAGCCCTGGCCGTCGACCCGTCCTCGCCTTCGACGCTGTACGCGGGAACCGGCGGCGGTGTCTTCAAGAGCACGGATGGGGGTGGCAAGTGGGTGGAGATCGGGCGAGGCCTGACGAACCAGTTCGTGACGAATCTTGTGATCGATCCCTCCGCTCCGGCCGTTCTCTACGCCGCAACCAACGGCGGCGGCGTGTTCAAGACCTCCGACGGTGGCGCCAGCTGGAAGGTCTGCAGCGACGGGCTGAAGAGTGCGATCGTTCTCGGGCTCGCGATCGATCTGAAGTCCCCGGCCACGCTCTACGCGCAGACGGTCGAGGGCGTCTTCAAGACCGGCGACGCCGGCAAGAGCTGGACTCCCGCGAGCAGCGGGCTCGCCAGCCGCTTCACGCTCGCCCTGGCCATCGACGCGAGCACCGGCACGCTCTACGCCGGCACCGCGAGCGGCGTCTTCAAGAGCTCCGACGGAGGGCAAGGCTGGACCGCCGCGAGCGTCGGCCTGACGAATCAGTTCATCACCGCGCTTGCCGTCGACCCGTCGAGTTCCGGAACCCTGTACGCCGGCACCGACGGGGGACTCTTCAAAAGCACCAGCGGCGCCTTGAGCTGGACGGAGCTGAAGAGAAATAATGACGGGCAACGTGCCAGCTCCGGAAACTGAGGCTTCCGCGCGAAAATCCTTCGGGGCCCTGCGGCCGATCCTCGGGCTCTTCCTGATCGCTTGCGCCAGTCCGGTCTATCCGCAAACGCCGGCTGGCCCGAGCGCGGGAGCGGTCCTGGCCCTCGCGGTCCTCTCCGGTTCACCGACCGTCCTGGCGGGAACGACGGCCGGCGGCCTCTACCGCAGCCCCGACGGCGGCGAGCACTGGGTCCTCGCCGAGGGACCCCTCGCCGGCCTTTCGGTCGCAGCCGTAACGGTCGATCCCTCGGAGCCCTCGTCGATGTGGGCGGGCACCAATGGCGCCGGCGTCTTTCGCAGCACGGACGGTGGTCGGGAATGGGCCGAGTCCAACACGGGGTTGGACAATCTGTTCGTGGAAGCACTCGTCGCCGACCCCGGTCCTCCCAAGGCCGTATACGCCGCAACCGACGGCGGTGTCTTCCGAAGCGAGGACGCGGGCAAGAGCTGGAAAGCCGTGCGCGAGGGGCTGACCGATTCCTTCACGACCGCACTGGCGCTCGCCCCGGGGTCCGGAGTCCTCTTCGTCGGCACGCGCGGCTCCGGCATCTTCCGCCTGGAGCGCGGTGCCGCACGGTGGAAAGGCGGCGGGACGATTCGCGCGACCGTGAAGGCGATCGCCGTCCATCCCTCCGAGACCGGAGTCCTCTATGCGGCCACCCAGGCGGGCGTGTTCAAGAGCACCGACGGAGGAGGAGGCTGGTCACCCACCAACGCGGGCTTGACCAGCACGTCGACTCTCGCGCTCGCAATCGATCCCGACGCTCCCTCGAGGCTCTATCTGAGCACCGTCAACGGTCTCTTCCGAAGCGGGTCGAGCGGATCTGACTGGGCTCGGGTCGAGACCGGAGCGGCCGGCTCATTCTTCGGCGCCGTCGCGATCGGCCGCGGGTCGGGGACAGTCTTGCTCGGCGGAGAGGGTGCCGTCGTCCGAAGCGTGGATGGAGGCAAGACCTGGAACCCCGTGAAGCTACCACCGCCTCCTCCGCCCCCGGAGGACGAGGAATGAAACGCCGAAAACCGGACCCGGGAAGGATCGCGGGGGACAAGGAGGAGCGTGTGCGCCCGATACCTCGCCCCAGGCTTCTTGTCACCGCCGCCGCTGCGGCCTTCCTCGCGGGCTCGTTCGCCCCGCCCGTGCGGGGGCAGGAGAAGCCCGGGGGCGGAACGGTCGTTCAGGAGCAGGCGGGAGTCACCCTGATCGAAATTCCGGTCAACGTCATCGGCAAGGACGGCAAGCCCGTCGCGGGTTTGACGGTGCAGAACTTCGAGCTCTATGACGACGGGAAGAAGCAGGAGATCTCGGGTTTGGACGTGATCGACCTGTCGCGGGAGATGCCGCCCGCCGAGCCGGGGGCGCCCGAGCCGGTGCCGGCCTCGGCCCGCCGGCTGTGGCTTCTCGTCTTCGACCTGACCTACAACAGTCCGTCCGCACTGGTCCGCGCCCGGGACGGCGCGCGGCTCTTCGTCACGCAGGGCATGCAGCCCAACGATCTGGCCGCGGTCGGCACGCTCTCCGTCGACACAGGGTGGAGGCTGCTGGTCAACTTCACCCGCGACCGGCGTCAGCTCGCCTCGGCCATCGACACCCTGGGACTGACGGCCAACGCCGGGCGCGCGACCGACCCGCTCTCTTTCGCCTACACGCCTCCGGGTCCCTCCGGCCCCGGCGGACCGCAGGCCATCGGCGCCAGGGACGCGGATATTCTGGAAAACCTGCGCGACCTGCAGCGCATGCAGAAGCAGGCCAACGACAGCCTCGCGCGCGGCCGGGTCACGAAGCTGGTCGGCTCCCTCGCCGGCATCGGTCGGGTCCTCGACGCAACGCGCGGCCGGAAGCACGTTCTGTTCTTCTCGGAAGGATTCGAGACGCGCCTGCTCTCGGGACACATGGCGGGAGGGGACCGCAGCACCTCGCTCGCGCAGTCCCAGGCGGCGGCGTCCGAGGATCAGGGGACGCCGCAGGGTGCCGGCGAGGCCGCCGCGTTCGGTGAGATCTGGAAGATCGACAGCGACGCGCGCTTCGGCAACAGCGCCACCCGGGAGGTCATGCTCGGCGCGCTCGAGCAGTTCAACCGCTCGGACGCGGTGCTCGACGCGATCGACACGAGCGGTCTGCACGCCGACGGCGACGTGACCGGGGCGGTCGCGGCCGGCACGGGAACCGACGCGCTCTTTGCGATGGCCAACGCCACCAACGGCGATCTCGTGCGCAACGCAAACCAACTCGGCGGCGAGCTCGGGAAGCTCCAGGAGCGCACGGCCCTCGTCTATCTTCTCGTGTATCAGCCCAAGCAGCTCTCCAAGCCGGGCGTCTTCCATGCCCTGAAGGTGAAGGTGAACGCGCCGGGCGCCCGGGTGCTCGCCCGCTCGGGCTACTACGAGCCGCGCCCCTATCGGAGCCTGTCCCCGCTCGAGCGCGTGCTCGCGGCCGGAGACCTCCTGACCGGCGGGGAGCGCGACAACGAGATCCAGGCGAGTCTCCTGGCGGCGCCTTTTGCCTCGCAGGTCGAGCAGCCGCAGGTGCCGGTTCTGGTCGAGATTCCTGGCAAGTCGCTTCTGGCAGGCGATTCGGGCGATCAGGCGACCGTCCAGATCTACGTCTACGCCAACGACGCATCCGGGGTCCTTCAGGACTACCAGGCTTCCGAGATGACGCTCGATCTGGCCAAGGTGCGGTCGAACCTGGAGGCCGGAGGCTTGAAATTCTACGGAACGCTTTACCTTCCGCCGGGCCAGTACGGGGTTCGCGCGCTCGTGCGCAACGGGACGACCGGCCGGTCCGGCGTTTTCTCGACGAGCGTTTCGGTGCCGGAGATTCCGGGAGGCGCTCCGACGGTCCTTCCTCCGCTCTTCGAAGAGGCGCCCGGCCGCTGGCTCATGGTGCGCGGCAACCCGCGAGCCGATGCGCCGCCGCGGCCGGCCGACTATCCCTTCGCGATCTCGGGCGAGTCTTTCATCCCGTCCGCGCTGCCCGTGCTGTCGGGAAACACGGCGACTCCCGTGGCCATCGTGGCCTACAACCTCGGGGCGCCCGTCGCCAAGCCCGAACCGCTCGAAGTCCGGGCGGAGGTCGTGGGCGCCGACGGAAAGAGCCGCCCGGCCAGCGTGGCGGTGGCGCGCCGCTCCGACATCGAACGGGGCGGAGGGCGAAAGGTGATTCTCGATTTCAAGCCGCAGAACCTTCCCGCCGGCCGCTACGCGCTGAAGGTCGCCGTCACGGATCCGACCTCGAAGAAGACGGCGCAGGCTTCCAGTCCGTTCGAAGTCCAGTAGCCCTCAGAACTCCGGGCGCGCCCGCTTTCCTTCCGGGATGCGTTCGAAGGCCGCCGGCAGCGAGGCCGCCGCATAGGCGAACGCCGTCACGGCCGCGACCGTGCGGTCGAGGGGCTCCGGCTCGATCTTGTCGAGGGTGTCGTTGGCGGTGTGATGGAAGTCGAAGTACCGGGAGACGTCCTGCGAAACGGCGAAGAGCGGAACGCCCGCCGCGCGCAGCTGCGAAATGTCGGCGCCGCCGAAGCCGTCGCCGGAGACCCGTCCTGCTCCCAGCGGCTCGAGCAGCTCCGCGATCTCGCGCACGGCGCGCTCGGCCGACGGGCCCGCGAGCCAGGACAGTCCCGTGGGCCTCCCGCTGCCGCTGTCCGCTTCGAGGGCGGCGGCATGGCGGGACAGCTCTCCGGCGTGCGCGAGCGCGTAGGCCTTGGCGCCCGCCAGGCCGTTTTCCTCGTTGGCGAACAGGACGACGCGGATCGTGCGGTCGGGCCGCCTCGGCAACGCCGCGATCCGGCGCGCGGCTTCGATGACGATGCCGCAGCCGGCCGCATCATCGATGGCTCCGCGGCCCAGATCCCAGGAATCCAGGTGGGCGCCGAGGAGCACGATCTCCTCCGGGCGGGTGCCTCCCGGCACCTCGCCCACGACGTTGGCCGACTCGGCCTCTCCCGCGTCGCCGCACGACAGCGTGAACCTCACGCGGACCGGCCGGCCGCTCCGGGCGAGGCGCTCGAGAAGCTCCGCGTCGGGGATCGAGAGGGCGGCCGCCGGCAGCCGCGGCAATTTCTCGTCGTAGATCAGGCCCCCGGTGTGCGGCAGGCGGTTGTGGTCGGTTCCGATCGAGCGAATGAGCACTCCGATGGCCCCCCACCGGGCCGCGGCGGACGGCCCCTTGCCCCGCACCTTGACGGTGTCCCCGTACCCGCGGAAGTCCTCGGTGCGCGGCATTCGGCGGTTGAAGAACACGATTTTTCCGCGTGCCTCACCGCCGCGCGCCTCGAGCTCTTCCAGCGAGGCGACCTCCAGAATCTCGCCCTCGACGCCCGCCTCCGGTGTCGCCACGCTTCCTCCCAGGGCCGTGATCGCGAGCGGCTGCAAAAACGGGGACACGACCTCGCCGGATTCCGCGCCGCGCAGCCAGACCCGGACCGTGACCTTCTCCGCCCGGACGTTCGAGAAGCCCAGCGCGGCAAGCGTCTCGATCCCCCAGGCCACCGCTTCCCGGTCCCCGGAAGATCCCGCCAGCCGGGGTCCGGCTCGATCCGTCAGCCCGGCGATCCATCGCGCCGCATCCGATCCGGACGCCGCCCGGTCGCGCAACCCCCGCGCCGTGTCGGCCACGCCCGACGGCAGGACCGGCTCGGCGCCTGAGCCCAGGGCGGCGGCGGCAAGCAAGGCGAGGGGCAGGGTCCGTCGGCCCATTCGAAGCTCCTTTTTCTCCCGGCGCCCCGATCCTAACAAGCGGAGGCCTTCACCGGCGGACGGATTAGAATTCGGGTTCCCATGGCGACCCGCGCCAGCGACATCGACATGTCCGAGAGCCTCGTGGCGGAATTCGGCGAGAACGCCGGCTACGTGGCCGACCTGCTCACCCGCTACCGCAACGACCCGGACAGCATCGATGAAGAGTGGCGCGCCTTCTTCCGCGAGCGCCTGGGAGAACCCGAGCCGGCGCATCCGCCGCCGGTTCCGGAGACGGCCCCCGCCCCCAGGGCCGTGCCGCCGGCCGAAAACCTCGCCGCCCTTCGGGGCGCCGCCCTGCGCGTCGCGGAGAACATGGAGGCGAGCCTCTCGGTTCCCACGGCCACCTCGCAGAGGCAGGTTCCGATCAAGCTGCTCGAGGAGAACCGGCGGCTGGTCAACGAGTACCGGGCCGCAAACGGCCTTCCGAAAGTGTCCTTTACCCACCTGGTCGCATGGGCGATCGTTCGGGCGCT
Organism: uncultured Acidobacteriota bacterium; assembly: GCA_963801275.1. GTDB lineage: Bacteria > Acidobacteriota > Thermoanaerobaculia > UBA5066 > Gp7-AA6 > DATBFU01. Next base: position 3,394,526 of record CAWDEF010000001.1, read on the forward strand.
GAAGGACTTTCCGCGCTTGAACGACGCCTTCGACTCCTCCTCCGGCACGCCGTCTCGGGTGGCCCGCGATGCGATCGTCCTCGGCCTGGCGGTCGACGTCGAGAAGGCCGATGGCTCTCGCAGCCTCGTTGTCCCGAACGTGAAGGGGGCCGAGCAGCTTTCCTTCGCCCGGTTCCTCGAGGCGGCCGAGGACATCGTCGTCCGAGCCCGCCGGGGAAAGCTGCAGGTCTCGGACTTCGAGGGCACGACGGTCTCGCTGACCAACCCGGGCACTCTCGGCACGACGGCGTCGGTTCCCCGCCTGATGCCGGGGCAGGGCCTGATCCTCGCGACGGGATCCATCGAGTATCCGGCGGAGTTTCGAGCGATGTCGCCCGCGACGCTCTCGCGCCTGGCGATCTCGAAGGTGGCCACGCTCACGTCGACCTACGACCACCGGATCATCCAGGGGGCAGAGTCGGGCCTCTTGCTGGCTCGCATCGAGGAGCTGCTGCTCGGCCAGAGCGGGTTCTACGAAGGCGTGTTCGCCGACCTCGCGATTCCGTTCCGGCCCTTTCGCTGGGAGCCGGACAAGAATCCGTCGCCCGGATCCGACGGCCACACCGACGAGATCGCCAAGCAGGCGCGGGTGCTCGAGCTGATCAACGCCTACCGCGTCCGGGGCCACCTCATCGCCGATACCGACCCGCTGCGCTCCCGCGAGATCGCCCACCACCCGGAGCTCGATCTCGAGACGTACGGCCTGACGATCTGGGACCTCGACCGGGAGTTCTGGACGGGGGGTTTGAAGGGCGGCGACCGTCTGCCGCTGCGCGAGATCGTAGCGGTGATGCGCCGCGTGTACTGCGGCAAGATCGGCACCGAGTACCGGCACATCTCGAGTCCGACGGAGAAGTACTGGGTTCGCGAGCGGATCGCCGTCGCGACGGCGAATCCGCCGCTGCCGGCGGAGATCCGCAGGCGGCTCTTGACGAAGCTCATCGCGGCCGAGGAATTCGAGCGCTTCCTCGGCACCCGGTTCCTCGGCCAGAGGCGTTACTCGGTGGAAGGCTGCGACACGGCGATTCCGCTGCTCGACCGGCTGGTCGAGGGCGCGGCGGCCCGCGGATTGGACGAGATCGCGATCGGCATGTCGCACCGCGGACGCCTGAACATCCTCGCCAACGTCGTGGGAAACTCGGCAGAGCGCATCTTCAGCGGCTTCCAGGGCGTCGTCCATCCGGATTTCCCGGCCGACGAGGGCGACGTCAAGTACCACCAGGGCGCCCGCACGGTCCGCCGCTCGGAGTTCGGCCGCGACATCGCGATCCAGGTCGAATCCAACCCCTCGCACCTGGAGGCGGTCGATCCGATCGTCGAGGGCGTGGCGCGCGCCAAGCAGGAGCGACTCGCCGGCCACGGGCCGGCCGCTTGGAAGCGCGTCCTCCCGGTCCTGCTCCACGGCGACGCGGCCTTCGCGGGGCAGGGCATGGTCGCGGAGGTCTTGAATCTGGCGCAGCTGCCCGGCTACCGCACGGGCGGGACGGTCCACGTCATCGTCAACAATCAGATCGGGTTCACGACTCCGCCTTCGAAAGGGCGCTCCTCGGTCTACTCGACCGACGTCGCGAAGATCAATCAGATTCCGATCTTCCACGTCAACGCCGACGACCCCGAGGCGGCCTACCGGGTGCTCGAGATCGCCCTCGACTACCGACAGGAGTTCCACAAGGACGTCGTGATCGACTTGATCGGCTTCCGCCGCCACGGGCACAACGAGGGCGACGAGCCCTCGTACACGCAGCCGCTCATGTACCGGGCGATCGAGGCGCACCCCGGGGTCCGGACGCTGTACGCCCGGCGGCTGGTGCGCGACGGCGTGCTCACGCAGGCCGAGGTCCAAGACCTCGAGGCGCGGCAGCTCGCCGAGTACGAAGCGGCTCTGGCCTCGGCCGAACGCGCGGGGGAGCGCCCGCGGCAGGCTCCATCGCCTCCGGCTGCGCCGTCGGAAGGGGACGTCGTCGAGATGGAGACGGGCGTCGCGCGCGAGACGCTGGCGCGGATCGGGCGGGTCCTCACCACCGTTCCGGCGGGCTTCCACCTGAATCCGAAGATGGTCCAGCAGCTGGCGCGCCGCGCGAAGATGGCCGCGGGCGCGCTGCCGCTCGACTGGGGCACCGCCGAGGCGCTGGCGTTCGGAACGCTGCTCCTCGAGGGAACGCCGATCCGCATCAGCGGCCAGGACTCGAGCCGCGGCACCTTCTCGCAGCGCCACGCGCTCTTGCACGACACTCTGACCGGCGACGTCTGGGGCCCCCTCGCGACGCTCGACCCGAAGCAGGCTCCCTTCGAAGCATGCGACAGCCCGCTCTCCGAGTTCGCCGTGCTCGGGTTCGAGTACGGCTACAGCGTCGAATGGCCCGAGGCGCTCGTGCTCTGGGAAGCGCAGTTCGGCGATTTCGCCAACGGCGCGCAGGTGATCATCGATCAGTTCCTCGCTTCCGCGGAGGACAAGTGGCGGCAGTCGACGCGCCTCGCCCTCCTGCTCCCGCACGGGTCCGAGGGCCAGGGGCCCGAGCACTCGAGCGCGCGCATCGAGCGCTTCCTGCAGCTCTGCGCCGACGGGAACATGCAGGTCGTCAACGCCACGACTCCGGCCCAGTACTTTCACCTGCTGCGGCGCCAGATGCGCCAGCGGCCCGCCAAGCCCCTCGTGCTCTTTTCGCCGAAGAGCCTGCTTCGCCTTCCCGCCGCCGCATCCCCGCTCGCCGCACTGACGACGGGCGGCTTCCGGGTGGTGCTCGACGATTCCGAGGTCGGGGACCGCGGCGGCGTCTCGCGCATCCTGTTCTGCTCCGGAAAGGTCTACTATGACCTTCGGGCGGAGAGGGAGAAGCGCCGTGACGCGAGAACGGCGATCGTTCGTCTCGAGCAGCTCTATCCTTTCCCGCAGGCGCCGCTCCAGGCGATCGTGGCCGGGTACCCCAATCTCCGCGACGCGGTTTGGGTTCAGGAGGAGCCCAGAAACATGGGAGCCTGGACCTTCGTCCGGGAGCACCTGGCCGAGCTCCTGCAGGATCGCCCAGCGATCCGGTATGTCGGCCGCGCGGCGTCGCCCTCGCCGGCGACGGGCAACGCGGCCGTGCACAAAAAGGAGCTCGAAGCACTCCTTACCGAGGCGATCGCTTGAAGTCCGCCGGGATCTCGATTCGAAAGGAGGACGGAATGAAGGGAAGGGGAACGGTTCTCATCGTCACGGTGCTCTTGGCCGTTGCCACGATCCTGTCCTTGCGCCAAAGCGCCCAGGGGCAGGATCCGCCCACGACGGTCACCTGCAGCTTCAGCAATCCGTCCTACTCAGGATGGTGCAAGCAGACCGCTCCGATCCCTCAGGGCGGCTCGGCCAATCAAGTCTGCCAGAACATCCTGAGCTGCCTGAACAACACGCAGTGCGACGAGACGTATTGCGACGCGACGCAGATCCGGGGCGGCTGGAAGCTCGAGCAGGTGGAGGCGAAGTGAAGAAACGACGCTGGCTCGCCTTCGGGATCGTCGCGGTCGGAGCGCTCGCCGCCCTGGCGGCGGACCCTGCTCCGAAGGCGGCCGGCTACGGGGTCGAGGTCAGGATCTCCCCGCGTGCGGACGCTCCGAAGCAGTTCGTCTGCGAAGCGACGGTCACGGATCTGGCGACGGGCAAGACCGTGTTCGCGCCGAAGCTGGAAGTCCTCGCGGGCAAAAGCAACGTCGCCTCGAGCGGCGAAGGCCGGCTCGATTTCCTTCTGTCGGTCTCGATCGAAGGAGAGGCGAAGGAGGCTCGCTACACGCTCGAGATCCACGACGGCGAGACGCTGGTTGCCTCGGAAAAGGCCGCCGTCAAGCTCCGCTAGATCCGAGGACGCCGGCGTGTTGGCGCCGTTCGCGCGGCGGGTAACGGGCGGCATCGAGATCGCGCTCAAGGTCGTGCCCGGGGCTTCGCGCTCCGAGGTGGTCGGCCCCCTCGGGAACCGATTGAAGGTGCGGGTGGCGGCGCCGGCCGAGGGAGGAAAGGCGAACCTCGCCGTGGTCCGACTCCTGGAGGATTGGCTGGGAGTCTCCGGCGTCGAGATCGTCGCGGGCCTCGGCCGCCCGGAAAAGACCGTCCGGGTAGCGGGTTTCTCGCGGCTGACGGAGGAGCGGCTCCGGCAGGCTACGTCTTGACGCCGCGCAGCGACTCGAGGATCCGGCCGAGTTCTTCGCGCGGCAGCCGGCGGTAGTCGGAGAACTCGCCGGCGCCGGCCAACCACTCGCCGCCGTCCATCGTGACGCAGTCGCCGGTCTGAAACGGGCAGAGGTCCGAGAGCAGGAACGTGGCGAGGTTTGCGATCTCCTCCTTGCGGCCGAATCGGTGGAGCGGGATGCGGGAGAGTGCGTTCTTCTGGGCCTCGCCGCCCGCCATCAGGCGCGAGAAGGCTCCCTCGGTCGGGATGGGCCCCGGCGCGATGGCGTTGACGCGGATTCCGGCGTGGCCCCACTCGACGGCGAGAGAGCGGGTCATCGCCAGCACGCCGGCCTTGGCGCAGGCGGAGGGCAGGGCGAATGCCGTTCCTGTCCAGGCGTAGGTCGTGACGATCGAGACGATCGCGCCCGGAGCCTTGCGGGCGAGCAGGTGCCTGCCGACGGCGAGCGTGCAGTAGACCGAGCCGTGGAGGACCGTGCGCACGACCGTCTCGAAGCCCTTCGGGCTCAGATTCTCCGACAGCGCGAGGAAGTTGCCGGCGGCGTTGTTGACCAGGCCGTCGACCTTCCCGAAGCGCGCGACGGCGTGCGCGACGAGGGCCTCGACCTCCTCGGGCTCACGCACGTCGGTCGGGAAAGCATCGACCTCGCCTCCTTCGCTGCAGGAGGCGGCGATCTCCCGCGCGGCGGCCTCGAGGCGATCGGGCTTGCGCCCGGCGATCGTGACCTTCGCCCCCTGCGCGGCGAAGGCTCGGGCCATCGCGAGACCGAGGCCCGAGCCGCCGCCCGTGACGAGCAGCACCTTGCCGGCGAGGATTCTCGGGTCGAACATCAGGTTCGCTTGTCCGCGGGGGGACGATACCTCAAGGGCAGCCCTGATGAAGTCGCATCACACCCTGCGGCCGGCCCGGCTTACCATGGGCCGCGAGGAGGTCACGGACATGCCTTTTGCGAAGTTCATGGCGAGTCCCGTCGGGCGCGGGGTCCGGATCCTCGCCGGTCTGCTTCTGATGTTCTGGGGATTCCGGCAGGGCACGACGCTCGGAACGATCGTCGGTGTCGTCGGGATCGTGCCTCTGGCCGCGGGCACCTTCAACTGGTGCGTGCTCGCTCCGTTCATCGGGGCGCCCTTTCGAGGCAGCGACACGCTCAAGCCGTAGTCGCTACTTCAGGTACCGGTTGAACCAATCGACGGCGCGGACGACGATGTCGCGCTGGTGCTCGGGCCGCTCGACCCCGTGGCCTTCGTCCGCGTAGATGACCAGCTGGGTGGGCACGCCCAGCGCCTTCAGCGCGTGCCAGAACTCGTAGCCCTGCGGCGTCGGCACCTCGGAGTCCCGCTCGCCGTGCAGCACCAGGGTCGGCGTCTTGACCCTTCGGATGAACTCGATGGGGGAGGACTTGGCGTAGACGGCGGGATCCTCGTAGACCGAGGCCCCGAAGAACGGGAGCATCCAGGTGTCGATCTTGTTCTGGCCGTAGTAGCTTCGCCAATCCACGATGCCGGCTCCCGCGACGGCGGCCGCAAAGCGCGTCGTCTGCGTGACGGCCCACATGGCCATGTATCCGCCATAGCTCCAACCGATGATGCCGAGCCGTTTCGGGTCGATCGGAGCGGCCGCCAGCGTCGCGTCGACCCCGGAAAGGATGTCGCGCAGGTCGTCGCCGCCAAAGTCCTTCACGTTGGCCTGCACGAAGGCCTCGCCGAAGCCATAGGAGCCTCGCGGGTTGGGCAGGAAGAGAAAGTAGCCCTGCGACGGAAGCGTGGCCGTCCAGCGGGAGGGCCAGCCCGGGTGCTGGTCCGCCGAGGGCCCGCCGTGCACCGACACGACCATCGGATAGCGCCGGGAAGGATCGAAGGACATGGGGCAGAGGAGCCAGCCCTGCACCGCCGTGCCGTCGCCGCTCTTCCAGCGGAGACTCCTCGCCTCTCCCCACCAGGGGGTCGCTCTCGCGTTCACGTGGGTGACCGGCTTCCAGGCGCCGATCGGCCCGGCGACGACCTCGGGCGCCCGCCGGAAGGATTCGAGAATCGCCGCGGAGGCCACCCCGGTCTTCGCGAGCGCGAGGTGTCCCGGAATTTCGCCGCCGGTCCAGAGCGAGACAATGCGGCCATCAACGGTCTGGACGGACGCCACGCCCCTGCCGCCGCCCACGCACTCGGAGAACACGATCTCTCCCGGACCCCGCCAGAAGAGCGCCGTCGCCGAGGCTTCGAGGCCCGGCGTGAGGTTGCGGGCGCCGCCTCCCGACGCGGGCACGAGCCAGATGTCGCCGCCGGTCGACCCCTGGTCGCTCATGAGGCCGTGGATCACGGCGATCGACTTGCCGTCGGGGGAAAACCGCGGCCCGGCGATCTGCAGGGAGGGCTTCCAGAGGGAGCGGGTCTGTCCATCGCGGGCGGAGACGAGCCAGAGCTCGGCGATCCAGTAGTTGTTGGTGCCCGATCCCCTGGCCCCTTCGGCGACGAACGCCGTCCCGTCCGGCGACCAGTCGTAGTCGTAGACGTAGAGGTCGGCCGGCGAAACCTGCCGGACGGCTCCCGTGGAGACCTCGGCGACGGCGATCCGCTGCTCGTCGATGGACTCCTCGACGACACCCGAATCCCGCTTGTAGGCCACGAGCGCGCCGGTCGCCTGCGCAGAGCCCTCGACGAAGAGGAAGGCGACCGAACGGCCGTCCGGCGACCAGAGGAGGTGATCGAGCTGGCCCCGGACATGCGTCAACGGTTTGGGAGCACCGCCGGCCGCCGGTGCGATCCAGATCTGGGACTGCGGTTCTCCGGCCGCGTCGGAGAGAAACGCGATCCACTTCCCGTCGGGTGAGAAGGCCGCGCCCCGCTCGCGATGGGGTTTCCCGTCCTCGGACGCGGTGACGGCGCGGGGCTCGCCCGAAGGCAGGTCCGCCAGGGAGATCGAGCCCAGGTTCTCGCGCCCGTCGCTGCCGCGCCGGCTCTCGGACCAGGCGACTCGCTGCCCGTCGGGCGAGATCGTGACGTCGTGGAACCGGCGCACCCGGGCGAGCGAATCGAGCACGGTGTCGACGGACGGCCGCTCCGGTGCGGCGGCGAGCGCCGTGGCCGCGGCTGCGAGCAGCAGGGCAGCCGGGAGCGAGGGAAGTCGGCGGTTCATGGATTCGTTCTGCGGAGTCTACGGTGTTTCGGCCGGGACCAAACCGGCGGGGACGAGCCACGCCGGAAGGGGAAGATCCGGTCCGCGGTCGTATCTCTGGACGCGGCTCGCGAGCCACGCCCAGAGCAGCATGAAGCCGGGGGTGTAGAGCGGCGCGCGCAGCGCGATCCAGCGGGTCTTCAAGACGCCGGCCGCCGCTCCTCCGTCAGGTCGATCCAGACCGACTTGACCTGTGTGTACTCCTCCAGGGCGAAGTGGCCTCGCTCGCGGCCGAAGCCGGACTGCTTGAAGCCGCCGAAGGGCAAGCCCGGGTCGTAGACGTTGTAGGTGTTGACCCAGACCGTGCCGGCCCGAAGCTGGCGGACGGTTCGGAGCGCCTTCTTGATGTCGCGGCTCCAGACGGCCGCCGCGAGCCCGTAGATGGTGGAGTTGCCGAGGGAGACGGCCTCGGCCTCGTCCTTGAAGGAGAGCACCGCCAGCACGGGTCCGAAGATCTCTTCCCGGGCGATCGTCATCGTAGGGGAGACACGGTCGAAGACGGTCGCCTCGAAGAAGGCGCCGCGCCCGCCGACGGAGGCCGCGTTGCCGCCCGCGACGAGCCGGGCGCCTTCCCGGCGACCGCTGTCGACGTAGCGTGCCACGCTGTCCCGCTGCTTTTCGGAGACGAGCGAGCCCAGGCGCGTCTTGGGGTCGAGCGGATCGCCCGGCTGCATCTTCCTGGCCCGCTCGGCGACCTTTTCGACGAGGGCATCGTGCACGGACTCCTGCACCAGCAGCCGCGATCCGGCCGAGCAGAGCTCTCCCTTGCCGTAGAAGATCGCGTTGATCGCGCCGCGTGCGGCCGCGTCGAGATGCGCGTCGGCGAAGACGATGTTGGGGGACTTGCCGCCGAGCTCCATCGACACGCGTTTCACGGTTCCCGCGGCCGCGCGCAGGATGGACTTGCCCGTCTCGGTCTCGCCCGTGAAGGAGATCTTGTCGATGCCCGGGTGCTCCGCCATGGCCTGCCCGATTCGGCTACCGGGCCCGGGCACGACCTGGAAGGCGCCCGGGGGCAGGCCCGCCTCGGCGAGCAGCTCGGCGAAGAGCAGCGCCGTCAGCGGTGTCGCGGACGCGGGCTTCAGGACCACGGTGTTGCCGAGCGCGAGGGCCGGCGCGATTTTCCACATGGCCTGCAGGAGCGGGAAGTTCCACGGCGTGATCGCGCCAACGACGCCAATCGGCTCCCGCAAGGTCAGGAGCATCGCGTCGGAACGCCCCGGGTGCGTGTCGCCGTAGAGTTTGTCGGCGTATTCGCCGAAATAGGCCAGGCATTCCGCCGCGGTCGGCATGTCGATCTTCGCCGCTTCGAAGATCGGCTTGCCGTTGTCGAGCGTCTCGACGCGCCCGATCTCCTCGGCTCGCTCCTGCAGGCGCGAGGCCGCCCGCAGCAGGATCCTGCCGCGCTGCCGCGGCGTCATCGCGGCCCACGGCCCCGATTCGAAGGCGCGCCGCGCGGCCCCGACCGCGCGGTCGAGGTCCTCCGTGCCGGCTTCGGAGACCTGCGCCAGCGTCTCGCCGGTCGCAGGATTGACGGTGGCGAAGCGCTTGCCGGACGCGGACGGCACGAACTTGCCGTCGAGAAAGAGGTCGGTCTGCAGCCTGAGCGAAGGAGTCGCTTCGGAAGCCATGGGCGCGAGCGGCCTGCTGCGCCCCGTCATTTCCCCTTGAACTTCGGCACCCTCTTCTCCTGGTTCGCGGCGATGCCCTCCTTGGCGTCCTCGCTCTGGAAAAGCAGCTGCTGCAGCTCCCGCTCGACGGCCAGGGCGGATTCGAGCGGCAGGTCCCATCCGCTCTGCACGGAGCGCTTGATGCGGCCCACGGCCTTGGAGGCCTTCTGCGGCGGCACGAACTGGCGGGCGTAGTCCATGACCTGCTCCCACCACTGCTCGGGGGTTGCGTCGATGACCTGATTCACGACCCCCATCTCGAGGGCTTCCTCGAACGAGAACGTATTGCCCGTGATCATGAGCTCGATCGCTCGCGACTTGCCGACCATCTTGGCCAGGCGCGTCGTGCCCCCCGTGCCCGGCAGGACTCCGAGCGTCACCTCGGGCAGCCCGATCTTCCCGGCGTCCTTGCGCGCGATACGCAGGTCGCACGCCATCGCGATCTCGAGTCCCCCCCCGACGGTGTGGCCGTTCAACGCCGCGACCACGAGCTTGGGCGTGTGCTCGAGGCGCAGAAGCGTCTCGTTGGCGTGCAGGCAGAAGAAGTACTTGAAGCCGGGCGTGACCGCGTTCAGCATGCCGATATTGGCGCCCGCCGAGAAGAACCGGTCCCCCTTCCCGCGCAGCACGATGACGTGCACGGCGTCGTCGAACCGCGCGCGGAGAACCGCGTCGTCGAGCTGACGCATCAGCGCGTACGTGTAGGTGTTGGCGGGCGGGTCGTCCATCTCGATGACGGCGATGCCGTTTTCGGCGCGGTAGTGGACGATCTCGGAACCGGCGTCGGCGCTGGTCCAGTCGCGGGTCTTGGCGGGGGTGCTCATGCTCTCTAGCCTCCGGACGGTCGAAAAACCGAAATCCTATCAGACTCTGCCGCACCTGCTGATGGCGCGGGTCTCGGAAATCCGCTCAGAGGCCGAGGACGGACTTGGCGATCACGAAGTAGATGGCCAGGCCCGTCGCGTCGACGAGGGTCGCGATCAGCGGTGCGGACATGATCGTGGGATCGATCTTGATGGCCGTCGCGAGCATGGGGATCGTCGCGCCGACGGCGTTGGCCCAGGCGCAGATGACGAGGATCGAGATGCCGACCGTCACGGCCAGCGGCATCGTCGAGCCCCAGAGCAACGCGCGCCCGAAGCCGACCGCTCCGAGCATCAGACCGAGCAGCAGACCGCTGCCCGCCTCGCGCAGAAACACGCGCCAGAAGTCCCGCAGCCGGATTTCACCCACGGCGAGCCCGCGAACGATCGTCGTCACGGTCTGGGAACCGGAGTTGCCGCCGGTGCCGATCAGCAGGGGGATGAAGAAGGACAGGGCGACGACCTTGGCGAGCTCGTCCTCGAAGTGCCGAAGGACGGTCCCCGTGAAAGTCTCGGCCACGAAGAGCAGGAGCAGCCAGTTGAAGCGCAATCGTACGTTTCGGAGGGGCTTGGTCGCGAAGTAGCCCTGCTCAACCGTCTCCTCGGTGGCGGAAACGCCGCCCAGGTGCAGGACGTCCTCGGTCTGCTCTTCGATCAGGATGTCGATGACGTCGTCCACCGTGACGATGCCCAGCGGGCGGTTCTGCTCGTCCACGACGGGGATTGCGTGAACGTCGTACTTTGAAACGAGGCGTGCGACCTCCTCCTGGGAAGCATCGGTGCGGGCGGTCAGGAGGCGCCGCTCCATCATGTCGGCGATCTTGCGGTCCGGCGGTGCGGGGAAGAGCCGTCGCAGCGCCACGTTGCCCACCAGATGCCCTTCCCCGTCAACCGCGTAGAGGCTCTGGACCGTTTCGACCTCCGGGTCGATCTTCTTCAAGTGCTCGAGTGTTTCGGCGACCGTCCATTCGGGACGGATCTTCGCGAACTTCTCGGACATGAGGCGTCCCGCGGTGCGCGGGGGATAGCGCAACAGGCGCTGCGCCTCGGCCGCGTCGCGCGGAGACATCTTTTCCAGGATGGCCTCGCGCTGCCGCTGCGTGAGGTGCTCGAGAAGAAACGTGACCTCATCGGCCGGGAGCCGGTCGAGCTCCGCACCGAGCTTTTTCGGTGCCGCGCGGTGGAGGACCAGCCGAAGAGTCTCCCCCTTGAGCTCCGAAAGCACGGCCGCGCCCTGATCGGCAGGGAGAGCCTCGAACAGGACCAGTCGGTCTTCCCGAGGCAGCTCATCGAGCAGCTCCGCCAGGTCTGCGGGATGCAGGTCCTTGACCGCATCCGCGAGGGCCTTCGGGTCCTCGCGAATCAACTCTTCGATGTCCGGACCAATCACCTTCGCGAGAGACATTGCGATCTATTGTGACACCGGGAAGCGAGATTCGGGATGCGGGATTCGTGAGTGTCGGGCGGCGATCAGGCGCCGCGAGTCGCCTTCACAACTTCTTCGTCGGATCGACCCACTCGCTCGTGCCGTCGGCGTAGAACTCCTTCTTCCAGATCGGAACCGTCGTCTTCAGCCGGTCGATGGCTTCCCGGCAGGCGGCGAAGGCCTCCGCGCGGTGCGGGGCGGTAGCGACGATCGCGACCGAGGGCTCGCCGATGCCGAGGGTCCCCAGGCGGTGCCGGATCTCGACACGCGCCTGCGGCCAGCGCTCTCGCAGGGACTCGAGCAGGCGGTCGATCTCCGCTTCGGCCATCGGCTCGTAGGCCTCGTAACGGATCTCCCGGGTCGGGCGCCCGGCGTTCTCGTTGCGCACGACGCCGAGAAAGAAGCAGAGGCCGCCGTCGGAGGGGCGGGCTCTCGAGAGCAGGGAAGCGACGTCGATCGGGCCCTGCGTCAAGTGCATGGCGCTGGGCTCAGCCGCCGGCGACCGGGGGCAGGAAGGCCACCTCATCGCCCTCGCGCAGAACCGTCTCGCCGCCGACGTACTCCCGGTTCACCGCCGCCGGAGGCGGCGCAACGAACGGCGCGAGCCCCGCGACCTCACGCGCCAGGGTCTCCCAGAGGTCGCGAACGCGGATCCCATCGGGAAGGGCTCGCAGCTCCTCGTCCCGTCCCGCTCGCTCCCGGAAGGACGCGAAATAGAGGACTTTGACAACCACGAGCCAAAGTCTATGCTCCCGGACGCACGTTGACATTTGACCGACCGGTCAGTTAGATTCTCGACCGTGGTCGAGACCGCACTCGCGCCGACGGCGCAGCGTCGCCTCTCGCTTCTGAAAGCCGCCTTCCGGGAGGTCGCCGAAAAGGGGTTCTCTCAGGTCACGCTGGACGACATTGCCAGGCGCGCCGGCGTCTCCAAGGGCGTCACGCTCTACTACTTCGACTCGAAGGAAGACCTGTTCCTCGAGCTCTTCGGCTGGCTCATCGATTCGATCCAGGAGCGCATGCGCGATGCGGTGGCCGTCGTCGCGGATCCCCGCGAGAAGGTGCGTGCCCTGGTGGCCCTCATCTTTCCGTCACCCTCCAAGAACCGCGCCTTCTTTCGCGCCTACGTGGACTTCTGCGGCCTCGCCGCGCGTCACGAGGCGTTCCGCGAGGTGGGCGCGCGCTTTTACGCCGGGTGCCGCGAGATCGACCGCGGCATCGTGGAAGAGGGAGTGCGCGCGGGAATCTTTCTTTCCCGGGACGCGGATGAGGCCGCTTCCACGGTGCGCGCCATCTTCGACGGTCTGATGATGCAGTGGTTGACCGAGAGCGATCCGGAATCGAGCTTCGAGCCGTACCGCCGGCGCTGCGAGCACGAGCTGTTGCAGTACCTGGAGGGGCCGCGCGGAGCGGCAGAAAGGGGGAAACGCCGATGAAAGCCGACCGCGAGCAGCGGCGGAGCGACGGCCGGCGCACGCCCATCTGCGAGAACGAAGGCTGCGGCAGGCCGGCGGACGGCCGCTGGTGCGATTCCTGCTCTCTCGAGTGGACGCTCTTCCACCGGGAGCAGCGCGACCCCCGACGCGTGGAAGCCGAGCGCTCGCCGCAGCGGTAGTCCGACCCCCGGCGGCGCGCTCCGTCGCGATAGAATCGGTGTGCCAATCCCGCCATGACGCCGCGTGACCTCGACGACACGTCCCCGCACCGGCGCAAGGCCGATGCAAGCGAGGGCGGGGCGACTGCCCGACGGCTGACGGATCGGGTCGCCTGGGTCACGGGCGCCTCGCGGGGCATCGGGGAGGCCATCGCGAGGCGGTTCGCCGCCGAGGGCGCGCGGGTCGCGCTGGCGGCGCGGGACCAGGTCGCCTGCGAGCGCATCGCGGTGGCAATCTCGCAGGCCGGCGGCGAGGCGATGGCGGTCGGCTGTGACGTCACGCTGCCCGTCTCGATTTCCGGAGCGATCGCCTCGATCGTCGCGCGCTGGGGGCATATCGACATCCTGGTCAACAACGCGGGTCTCGGCGGCCCCACGCCTCTGGACGAACCGGACGACACGCGCTGGAACGCCATCCTCGCGACCAACCTGACGGCGGCCTTCCGCGTCACCCGAGACGCGGCCCCCTTCATCCCCGAGGGAGGCCGCATCTTGAACCTCTCTTCAGTCCTTGGGCGATTCGGCGTCGCGGGCTACTCCGCCTACTGTGCCTCCAAGCACGGCCTGATCGGATTAACCCGAGCGCTCGCTCTGGAGCTCGCCCCGCGCCGCATCACGGTCAACGCGCTCTGCCCCGGCTGGGTCGAGACGGACATGGCCCGGGAGGGCTTTGAAAAAATCGGCCGCTCGCGGGGCCTCGGTGAGCAGGCGGGGCGCGAGGCCGCAGCCGCAATGACGCCACTCGGCCGCGTGCTCGATCCTGCCGAGATCGCCGGCCTGGCCGCCTATCTCGCTTCCGGCGAGGCGAAGCACGTCACGGGCCAGGCGATCGTCATCGACGGCGGCCAGGTGATGCCCTAGCGGCGTTGTGGCTCCGGTAGAAGTCTCCCGGGACGACGCCGCCCGATCCGCGCCATCACTTCGGCTGCCCGCGCGCCTGCGGGTGCCCGCCGCTTCGGCCCTGCTCGCGGCGGTTGCGCTGGCCGCGTTCTGGCCCGTGGCCTCGGGCGCGCGGAATTTCTTTCACCTGGATTTGCGATACGAGCACCTTCCGGTTTGGGAGGTCGCGCAGAAGGCCTTGCGCGCCGGAGGATCTCCCTTCTGGATCGCGGGGGAGTACTGCGGCCAGCCGCTCCTCTTCGTGCAGGAGGCGCCTCTCTTCTATCCGCCCACGGTTCCCCTCCTGCTCACGGGCGCGCGCGTGGAGCGCCTGGCAGACCTCTTCTCGCTCTTCCACTTCTGGCTGGCGGGTCTCTCGGCGTTCCTGCTGCTGGCCGACTTGGACGCCGACGACTTTTCGTCGCTCTTCGGGGCGACCGCGTGGATGCTTTCCGCGCGCCTGGTTCAGAGCGCGATCTGGCCCAACGCGGTCGCCGTTTCGGCCCTTCTGCCGCTCGGGCTGCTCGGAATTTTTCGGATCGCCCGGGGGCAGCGGCGCTCCGGGGTCGCGATCGCCGCGCTCTCGGGAGGCCTCGCGTTGCTGGCCGCACGGCCCCAGACGCTGCTCGGGGCCGCTCCGGTGCTCGCGGCCGCAGTCGTCGCGACCCTTCTCGTGGCCCGCCGCCGTCTGCTCGCCGCCGGCGCCCTATGCCTCGCGGCCGCAATCGCCGTGGCCCTCGGGGCCGCTTCCCTGGTTCCAACTGCCGCGCTTGCCCCCGAGATGTCGCAAGCCGCAGGCCTGACGCGTGCGGAGCGCGATGTCAATCCGATCGGCACGGCGGAGAACCTGGAGCAGGTCTTTCTTCCCGTCGACGGCGCGCCCCGCTGGCCCGAGGCGGCCGCCTACCCGGGTCTGGCGGCGGGACTCCTCTTTCTGGCGGGGCTGATCGTCGCCGTGCGCCGCGAGACCCCGCTCGCACGAGCGGCCTTCCTGGCGCTCGCGGCGGGAGGCCTGATGGGCTTTCTTTTTGCCTTCGGCGAGCGCGGTCCGTATCGCTATCTCGCGGGCCTTCCGCTGCTTCGCGGATTCCGCGTCCCGGCGCGGTTCCTCGTTTCCTGGTCGCTCGCGGTCGCGCTCGGTTCGGGACTGGCGCTCGCGGCGCTGCTTCGCCGCAAGCCGCGCGCCTGGCCGGCCGCCGCTGCGGCCCTCCTGCTGCTTGGCGTCGACCTCGTCGGCCACGCGCGTCGCGCGGCGCCCACGGCTCCGGCGGCTCTGGCCTCGACCGAGCCGGAGATCGTGTCGAGGCTGCGCGCGCGGCTCGGCCTCGACGCGGCGGGCTTCCCGCAGCGATTCTGGTCGCTCGCTCCGCCCATCAATCTCGCCGCGGTGCCGGACTCCGAAAAGGTCTTCGTCGCCCGGAGCGAGGAGCCGCTCTCGGGCGCACTCGGGATGCGATTTGGCCTCGAGTCGGTCTCGGGCGGAGGTCCGCCCCTGAAAGCTGTCGAGAATCTCTTCGTGCCGCCGAGCGTGAGGGCGGTCGGACTCGCGGGCGTTGGCGCGGTCGTGACGGCAGGTCCTCCGGAAGCGGGAACCCCGCCGAGCTCCAAGCGCCTCGAGGTCGAGCCCGTTGACGCCCTGCCGCGCGCGATCCTCGTCCCGGACGCTCTGGCCATTGCGCCGGAGGCCGCAATCGCCGCGACCCTCGCATCGCGGTTCGATCCGCGGCGTGCGGCCGTCGTCGAAGGTGACGTTCCGGTGGGAGGGATGCCGCGAGAGCCTGCGGGTGACGTGCGGCTTCTCCTGCGGAAGCCTTCGCGCCTGGAGCTTTCGACGAGCGCTCCCGGGGTCCGGATTCTGGTCCTCTTCGACGCCTACGAACGGGGCTGGACCGCGAGCGTCGACGGTCAACCCGCAGAGGTTCTGCGCGCGGACACGGCGTTTCGCGGGGTCCACATTCCGGCAGGGCGTCACCGCGTAGTGTTCCAGTACCGGCCGCCCGGCCTGCGGGAGGGGCTCCTTCTCTCGGCTGCGGGTCTCCTGGGCCTGGTCTTTTTCGTGATCCGTGCGGGCCGCGAGGTGTTACCTTAGCGGCCCAACGATGGCGCCGGCGGGAAACGCCCGCGCCGGTGAGGAGACGAAATGAATCGAGAAGAGTTCTTGACCCGACTGGACGCGCTCGTGGCCGAGAAGCACCTCCTGAAGCACCCGTTCTACGTGCTCTGGAACGAGGGAAAGCTGACTCGCGAGGATCTGCGCTCCTACGCGATCTCCTACTACCCGCAGGTCGCCAACTTTCCACGGTACGTTTCGGGCGTGCACGCCGCCTGCGAAGACGCCGCATTGAGGCAGGAGCTGCTCGAGAATCTCATCGAGGAGGAACGGGGAGCCGACAACCACCCGGCCCTCTGGCGGGCCTTCGCGGCCTCCCTCGGTGCCGCCGCCCCGGACCTGGCGGTCGCGCCGCGCACGCCCGAGGTGGGAGAGGCCGTCGCGCAATTCCTGACGACCACGCGCAACGGGTCGGTCGCCGAGGGGCTCGCGGCGCTCTACGCCTACGAGTCTCAGATTCCGGAGATCTCGCGGTCCAAGCGCGAGGGGCTCGCGGCGTTCTACGGCGTCACGGATTCCCAGGCGACGCGTTTCTTCGCGGTCCACGAGCAGGCCGACGTGTGGCACCGACAGGTCGAACGCGAGGCGCTCGGACGGGTCGCGCAGTCGCCGGAGGAGCGGCAGCGGGCCCTGGCGGCGGCCGCGCGGTGCCTGGACGCCTTGAATCGCGCGCTCGACGGCGTGATGCGGGAGATCGGGCGAGCCTGCTGACGGTCGGTCTCGCGGCGTGACGGAGTCGATCCGCGCCGTTTTCTTCGACGCCGGGGCGACTCTGCTTCACCCCGACCCTCCGGTCGAGGAAATCTATGCCCGTGAGCTCGCGGCGGATGGGGTCCGCTTCGGGGCTCCACAGCTCGCGCATGCGCTTGCAGGAGCCTGGGCGGACGTCTACGAGAAGGTGGCCGGTGACCGGTACGGCGGGGTGCATGGTGAGCCGGAGTTCTGGCGCTCCTTCTTGAACCGCGTTCGCCGCGCCCTGGACGGCGGCGTGGTTTCGGAGGACGCATTCAGCCGCCTGTCCGCTCACTTTCGCGACCCCGGCTCCTGGGCGATCTACCCGGACGTCGGCCCGACGCTCGAAAGACTCGAAGCGGCAAAGCTGCGACTGGCGGTCGTCTCGAACTGGGACTCGCAACTGCCGGCCCTGCTCGCGGCGCTCGGGCTTGCGACGCGGTTCGCCGCGATTCTCGTCTCCGCGATCGAGCGGACCGGAAAGCCCGACCCGGAAATCTTCCTGCGGGCCTGCGGCCGCCTTCGGGTCGAGCCCGCGCGGGCACTGCACGTTGGAGACTCGCTGCGCGAGGACTACGAGGGAGCGCGGGGCGCCGGCCTCTCGGCCCTGTTGCTCGATCGCGCCGGTCGCCACGGCGGCGCACCGGATCGAATCGGAAGCCTTTTCGAGGTTGTCGACCGGCTCGGCCTCTGACGGGTCGGACCGCGGAGAGTCTGTTATCCTGCCGCACGATTGAGCGCCACCCATCGCCTCTTCCGGACCAAGTCGCTCGACGCGATCATGGTCGACGCCGAGAAGAAGGAGCACCAGTTGAAACGGGTGCTCGGGCCCTGGCAGCTCATCTCCCTCGGGGTGGGAGCCATCGTGGGCGCGGGGATCTTCGCCGTGATTGGCACGGCCGCCGCGGGCGGCGCCCATCACACGGGTGCGGGGCCGGCGCTGGTGATTTCGATTCTCATCACGGCGATCGGCTGCGGTTTTTGCGCGCTCTGCTACGCCGAGTTCGCCGCGCTGGTGCCGATCTCCGGCAGCGCCTATACGTATTCGGCCGCGACGCTGGGCGAGCTCGTGGCGTGGATCATCGGCTGGGACCTGATCATCGAGTACGCCATGGGCAACGTGGCCGTCGCGGTATCGTGGTCGGGATACTTCTGCGAGCTGCTGAGGGGCTTCGGGATCAGCATCCCCGCCTGGCTCCAGACAGACTTGCGGACCGCTCTGAAGACTCCGGGTTTCATGGACTCCTGCCCGCACATCGCTGGAATCCCGATCGCCTTCAATCTCCCGGCCGTGCTCATCGTCGCGCTGGTGACCTGGATCCTCGTGATCGGCGTGAAGGAATCCTCCCGCTTCAACGATGCGATGGTGGCGATCAAGGTGAGCATCCTCGTCTTCTTCGTGATCGTGGGCGCCTTCTACGTCAAGCCGGCCAACTGGCACCCCTTCGCGCCGAGTGGCTGGGCCGGCATCCAGACGGGCGCCGCCCTCATCTTCTTCGCCTACATCGGATTCGACGCCGTGTCCACCGCCGCGGAGGAATGCCGAAACCCGCAGAAGGACATGCCGATCGGCATGCTGGGCTCGCTCGCCATCTGCTCGCTGCTCTACGTTGCGACGTCACTGGTTCTGACCGGGCTCGTCCCGCTCTCCCAGATCCAGGGTTCGAGCGAGCCCCTGGCCAAGGCGTTCTCCCTGCTCGGCATGAACTGGGCGGCGGGGGTCGTGGCTTTCGGAGCGGTCATCGCAACGACGGCCGTCCTGCTCGTCTTTCAATACGGGCAGCCCCGCATCTTCTTCTCGATGGCCCGCGACGGACTGCTGCCGCCCCTGTTCGCGCGCGTTCACCCGAAGTACCGCACGCCCGCGACGACGACCATCTGGACGGGTGTCGTGGTCGGCCTGCTCGCCGCCGTGGCGAATCTGGACGTCTTCGTGGAGCTGACCAACATCGGAACCCTCTTCGCCTTCGTCCTCGTCTGCACCGGAGTGATCATCCTGCGCTACAAGGATCCGAACCGTCATCGGCCGTTTCGTACGCCCTTCGTGCCATTCGTGCCGCTCGCCGGCATCGTCATTTGCATCTACTTGATGTCGGGTCTGCCGCTGGCGACCTGGATCCGCTTCGCGGTCTGGCTCGTCGTCGGTCTGGTGCTCTACTTTCTGTATGGATATCGTCACAGCCGGTTCGGGGCGCCGGCCGGCGGTTCGGCGCACACGATTCCGCCTTCCGTCGCCTGAAGCGCTCTGCGCTGGAAGGAATGAGCATGCCGTCTTGTTCGGGCGGCCAGGAGGAGAGATGCAGATGAGAATTTGCAGGGTATCGCTCGGTTTTTTCGCCGCTCTCGCGGCCCTGCCCCTCGCGGCCCAGCAAGCCACCCAGAAGTTCGAGTGGAAGCCGGTGGGCGGCGCGCAGGAGGTCCACGTCGAGTCGCAGCGCATCGTCGTCGGGCAGATCACGTTCGATATGGGGTCGACCCTCAAGGGCACCCCCGTCCGTAAGTCGAGCGCGAAGGCCACGTTGCGGGTCGACAACAACGGGTACATCGATTCGCAGGTCGGTGTCGCCGTCGTCGTCTTCGACGAGGAGGGCGACGTCGTCGCCACCGGTTCGGGTGGAACGCAGTGGGGCTACCTCAACAAGGGAGACCGTGCCTACTACAAGGTGCACTTCCCCTACGTCTATCGAAATTTCGACAAGGCCAAGACCTTCCTGATCACAATCGAGGTGGAGGAAAAGGGCCGGGACAAGGACAAGGCGAAGAAGGCCGAACCGACTCCCGAACCGACGCCCTAGCGAGAGAACCCGGGCACGTCGCGTCCGGCATAGCCCGTCAGCTCGGCGTAGGCCCGCCCCGTCACCGGCCTGCCTGCGCGCGAGCCGGACACGCGGCAGGCGCCCTCCCAGTACGTCACGCCGGTGGATTCTTCGGTCACCAGCTCCTGGTCGGCGACCAGCGGCTCGATCGCGAGCGAAAGGGAGAGGGGAGCCACGGCGATCTTCCAGCCCGCGGGGTATCGCGTCCGGGTGCGGGGAGACGTCCAGCTCCTCGTTTCGGTCAACCGAACGTCCTCCCAGCGGATCGGGATCGCCTTGCCGGCAGGATCGACGAAGGTGCCCGCGGAGAATGGGGTGGCCGTCCCGCCCTCGCCCCGCATCCGGTAGAGCATCAGATCCGAGCCGTCGGAGAGCTGGGCGGCGAACCAGTCCCAACCGAGCGCGTCGGAAGGCATCGCCCCGGGCCCCCACTCGTGGTCAAACCAGGCTGTGCCCGACAGGCGCACGCGGCTGTCTCCCCGGCGCAGCTGACCGGCGGCCGTCAGCCGCGTGATCGAGACGTAGTGGGAGTACTCCTTCTCTCCCGGGCCCTTGCGGGAAATCCCGTTTCTGCCGTGGAGGATCGGCGGCCGGACCGGCGTGAGGTCGAGCGCGAGCGCCCAGCCGCGGCCGGCCGCGCGGAGGCGGTGCGCACCGCCAACATCCTCTGCGGACCAGTCCTCGTTGGAAACCCTCAGCCGTCCGATCTCGGCGGAGGCGATGCCCGGCAGGCCGAGGTGAGCCTTTTCCTCGAAGCGGAAGGTTCCGGCCTCCACGTCGGTCCAGGCGAAATGCGCCAGATGGATCTCGCCTGCGCGGAAGAACGTGAGCTGGAAGCCGTATTCGCGCTTCTGCGTGTCGGTCAGGTGGCCGGTGTAGTACCACCACTCCAGGGCGGAATCGGGGTGCGAACCGTGGTCGCGGGGAAAGGAGACGGGTCCCGAGCCCTCCGGGACCGGCGCGAGGAGGAGGGCGAGGGCGAGAAGGACCCTGCCCATCACTCTTCAGCCAGCGCGGCGGCGGGTTCGACCGAGGCCGCCAGCCGCCCGGGGTGGAGACCGGCCAGAATCGAAACGAAGAAGACCAGACCGACCGCGGAAGCCAGGCGCGCAACCGGAACGCTCGCGACGACCGTCCAGCCGAAGGATTGAGGGTTGATGACGGCGAGCAGAAGGAAGGCGAACGCCGCCCCGGCGCCCACGGCCGCCGTGGAAGCGGTCAGTCCCGTCAGGCCCGCCTCTAGGAGGACGGCCCCGCGGATTTGCGCGGAAGAGGCTCCGACGGCGCGCAGGAGCGCGAAGGAACGCCGCCGCTCGATCGCGGAGGCCGTGAGCGCGTTGGCAATTCCCAGAACGGCCACGGCGATCGCGATCCCTTCGAGGGCATGGGTCACGGCGAAGGTTCGGTCGAAAATCCGGAGAACCTCTCTGCGCAGCTCCCGGTTGGTCGAGATCGACAGGGCGAACCGATCCCGCGCCGCGGTCAGGATCCGGCGGCGCAGCGCCGCGGCGTCGGTTCCGGGCGCAGCCAGGACGGCGAGGCTCGTGATCCGCCGGTCGCCGTAGAGCGACAGGTACAGCGCTCGGTCGATGACGATCGTTCCCCGGTCATTCGAGAAGTCCCGGTAGACGCCGGCGATGCGCAGCCGCCGCGGTCCCGCAGGCGTCAGGACCGACACGTGATCTCCGCGGGCGACTCCGAACCGCCGGGCGTAGGGCTCCGAGACGAGTGTCTCCCCGCGCCGCCGCGCCTCCTCCGCCACGCCGCGCGGGTCTCGTCCGTCGAGCAGCCGCACGCCACCAATCCGCGCCACCACGCGCAGGTCTCCGGAGGCGATGGTGTACGGGCGGCCGCGCGAGTCGGTCTGGTCATGTGCGCGGAAGGGATCCACGGAGGCGACGCCCGGGATCGCGCGCACGAAGTCGACGACATCTTCGGGCAGGTCCCCGACGATTCCGGATCCCGAGCCGGCCGGCGACTTGATCCAGAGGTCCGAGCGCAGTGTGGTTTCGACCCAGACGCGCACGGTCTCGCGGATCGAGGAGACCGTCACGATCATGGCGAGCGTCATGCCGAGGGCCATCGCCAGAGCGGTGACGGAGATCGCGTTGCGCGCCAGGGATCCACCGAACAACCGGCTGCCGAGCCGTCCCGGAGCGCCGAACATGCGGGTCAGGAGGCCCGCAGCCACGCGGTCCGCGGAGCGCACGAGCAGGGGCGAGGCGAGCGCCAACGCCGCCACGACCAGGAGAACGGCGCAAAATCCCGCGAGCGGAAAGCCATCCACCGCAGGGACGGCCGAGGCCGCGGCCGCCGCCACGAGAAAGATCGCCGCCACGGCGGTACGGCCGCGCAGGCTGCCACGGCGCCGGCTCTCGATCGATCCCGGCCGCAGGGCGGGGGCGGGCTCCACGCGCGTGGCCTCGGCGGCGGGCAGGGCAGCGGCGGCGAGCGCCGAAAAGATCCCCACGGCCGCGGCCGTCCACGCAACGCGGCCGTATCCGGAAGCCGCGATCTTCGCCGTCGGGAGGTAAACGCCCTTCACGGTTTCGGCGACGGCGCGCAGGGCGGCCCGGGACAGGAAGATTCCCCCGATCTCTCCCAGCGCCGTCCCGGCCGTCCCGATGGCGAGGCCCTCGAGAACGAAGACGGCGAAGAGGACTCCTCTTGCGGTGCCGACCGCGCGCAGCGTGGCGATGTCCGGCCTTCGCCGCAGAACCGAGATCGAAACACTGTTGGCGATCAGGAACATCCCCACGAGCAATGTCAGCGAGCCGAGCGCGTTCAGATTGAAGCGAAATGCACGCACCATTCGGGTGGCTGTCTCCGCCGTGCGGCCCGGGGGGTCCAGCGAGAGACCCGGCGGAAGGCGTTCGAGGATTTCGCGGCGCGCCGCTTCACGCGATACGCCGGAGTCGAGAACGACGTCGACACGGTCGACCGTCTCGGGTCGGCCGAGAAGGCGCTGCGCGGTAAAGAGATCCGTGAGAATGAGGTCTCCTCCCGCCGCGCGCGCGACACCCGAGAGCCCGAGCAGCCCCGCGACGGACAGCCGGTGGCGCCGGCCCCCGGCGATGATTTCCACGAGCCCTCCGGGGGCCAGGCGGTGCCGCCGGGCGAAGGCCTCGGGCAGGAGCACCGCATCGCCTGAGAGTAGGCGCGCCCGCGTCGAGGCGGCGGGCCCGGTGACGGAGAAGTCTCGCACGGCAGCGTCGCCCGCCAGATCCACCCCGAGCAGTTCGGCGACCTCGCCCGAGCCGTCGTCGATCACGACGAAGCCCGTGACGGCCGGCGCGAAGGCGCCGATCGTCCAGAGAAACGAGAGGCGTTCGAGTGCGGCGACCGGAACGCCGGCCACCCCGGTCAGAACAAAAGCGCTGCGGGGCGCGAGCGAAGACGCCGCTTCGCGAAAGGACTCGGTCACGCTGGCGTTGGCGCGTTGGATCGCGGCGACCGCGCAGACGCCGATCGCGACGCCCAGGACCGGCAGCGCGACCCGGAGGGGATGACGCCGGCTCGGCCCGAGGACGAGCGCGCGGAAGACCGGCCGCACTCCGCGGAAGAACCCGAGCATCGGACCCGCTACGATACAGGTGTCAGAGGCTCGAATCTCAAATTCGCGAACCGGACCGGGCGCCGGAAATGTCACGAACCGGAACTTGGAACCCATCCGGGAGAGCTCCGTCTGGAACCCCCGCCGCGAATCGCCGCGCCTCTTCGAGACCGGGCTCGGAGGTCTCGCACCGCGGCAGATCGGCGTAGCTTGTGTAGGAGAGGGCGCGCGATGGCCGCTTCGAGTCCCCCGCGTCCTTCTACGCCCCGGTGCCCGCGGCCGGGCCGCAGGGGCGCCGCTAGGGGGACCGGGGGATCCGCCCGTCGCGGATCTCGACGATGCGGTCCGCGCGCGCCGCCGCGGCCGCCGAGTGGGTGGCGAGCACCAGGGTCACGCCCCGTTCGCGCCGAACGGTGTCCAGCAGCTCGAGGATCTGTTCGCCCTGGCGGCTGTCGAGGCTGCCCGTCGGTTCGTCGGCGAGCAGCAGCCTCGCCCCGGCCACGAGGGCCCTCGCAATTGCGACCCGCTGCATCTCTCCGCCCGAAAGTTCGTAGGGGTGCGCTCCCGCCCGGTGTGCCAGGCCCACCCGTTCGAGGAGCTCCTGCGCGCGCTCGCGGGCGTCGGTGTGGCCGTCGAGCAGACGCGGCAGCTCGACGTTTTCGGCCACGTCGAGGTGGGGCAGCAGGTTGAAGAATTGGAACACGAGTCCCGACTCGCGGCGGCGGTAGAGAGTGCGTTCCGCTTCTGGAAGACGCCCGATCTCGCGCCCCCCGACGTGAATCTCCCCGGACGTGGGCCGGTCGATGCCACCGAGCAGGTGCAGGAGGGTCGATTTCCCGCCGCCCGAGGGGCCCACCACGGCGAGAAATTCGCCGCGGGCGACGTCCAGGTCCACGCCGTCCAGAGCGACGAGGGGTTCCGCACCGGCGTAGACCCTGGTGACCGCGCGGCAGGCAACCGCCGGAGCGCCCGCCGGGGATTCCAGGGGAAGACTCCGTGCCGACACGGTGCGAGAATACCGCGGGCCCGCGCGCCGGGCGCCTGACTCCGCATGCTGCAACCACTTTCCCGCACCTTGCGCCAACGCGCGCTCGTGACCGCTCTGACGCGCCGCGAGCTCGCAGCCCGCTATCGTGGGAGCCTGCTCGGGTTTCTCTGGTCGCTCGTGAATCCCCTCCTGCTGCTCGCGGTCTACGCCTTCGTCTTCCGATTCGTCTTCGCGCCTCGGGCGCAGGCGCGCCCGTACGCCCTCTTCCTCTTCGGGGGGGTGCTGGTGTGGGGGTTCGCTGCGGCGGCGCTCACGGATGCGGCCGAGACCTTTCGCAACAACGGGCCGTTGCTTCGCAAGACCACCGTGGCGCCCGAGGTCTTCCCGGCCGTGGCGGTCGCCGCGCGCCTCGCGCACCTGGTGCTGGCGCTTCCCGTTCTTGCCGCAGCGACCGTGTACGCGGCGGCCCGTGGCGGCGTCTCGCCGGGCCCCGCGGTCCTCGAGCTGCCGCTCGTGCTGCTGCTGTTCTCCCTGACGGTGTTCGGCATGGCGCTCGGTATCTCCGCGCTTGCCGTGCATTTCGTGGATGTCCGCGACGTGGTCGCGAATCTGCTGACGGTCGCCTTCTTTGCGACACCCGTCCTGTACCCCGTCGAGGCCTTGCCGGAGCAATTTCGGCCGTGGCTCGCGGCCAATCCGTTCGCGCCCTTTCTGGCGGCGGTGCACGAGACGGCCTTCTTTTTCCGTCCCGTCACGGGGCGGGGCTGGATCTGGATGACCGCTGTCGCCGCGGCGAGCCTCGCGCTCGGGGCCGCGGTCTTCGACCGCCTGCGCGACTCGATCGCCGAGGAGGCCTAGCGGTGGAGACCGCGGTCCGCGTCGAGAACGTCAGCAAGCGGTACCGGCGACGCTCCGGCCCGCGTGCTTTCGGGTCTCTCAAATCGGCCCTGCTGCGCGGCCGCGGCGCCGGGCCGTCCTCTCGGGACGCGACGGTCGCGGCCCTGTCCGACGTGTCTTTCGACGTCGCCTCCGGCGAGACCGTCGGTGTCGTGGGAGCCAACGGCTCAGGCAAGTCGACGCTGCTCAAGCTGCTCGCCGGGATCCTGCGTCCGACGTCGGGCCGGGTCGACGTGCGGGGCCGCCTCGCGGCGCTGCTCGAGCTCGGAGCGGGCTTCCATCCGGAGATCTCGGGCCGGGAGAACGTCGAGATCGCGGCCCTGCTCCTCGGCATGTCCCGGCGTCGGATCGCCGAGCGGTTCGACGCCATCGTCCGCTTCGCCGGTGTGGAAGAGTTCCTGGACGCACCCGTGAAGACCTATTCCGCCGGCATGGCCGTGCGGCTGGGCTTCGCGGTGGCGGCGCACAGCGACCCGGACGTCCTTCTGGCCGACGAGGTGCTCGCCGTGGGCGATGAGGCCTTCGCGCACAAGTGCCTGGAAAAGTTCTCCGAGTTCGAGCGCGCGGGAAAGACGATCCTCGTGGTGTCGCACGACCTCGCGCTCGTGTCCTCCCGCTGCCGGCGGGCGATCTGGCTCGAGGCGGGTCGCGTCGCCGCCGACGGACCCGCGGGCCAGACGGTGGCGAAGTATCGGGAGCGCGTGGCCCGCAAGGAGGAGGAAGGGCGCCTCGGCGCGTCCCGTCCCGAGACCGCCGCCCGCATCGGAACGGGCCGGGCGGTGCTCGAGGCCGTGCGCCTTCGCGACGGGCACGGGCGCGAGACGCGGCGGCTCGCAGCGGGGGAGCCTGCGTCGGTCGAGTTGAGCGTGAGCGCCCCCGGACGCCTTCTGGACTGCGTCGTGGGCGTGGGGATCGCGACGGTCGCAGGCGTTTCCGTGCTCGGAGTCAACACGGAGCGGGATGGCGTGCCGATCGAGCAGATCGCGGGGCAGGCGCTGGTCGCGCTCGAGCTGCCATCGCTCGACCTGGCGCCCGGCCTCTACAGCCTCGATGCCGCCGTACACGCGCGGGACGGCGCGCCCTACGATTACCGGCGCGACCTGCTCCGCTTCGAGGTGACCGACACCCGGGCGGCCGTGGGCGTCTGGAGCCCGAAGCGACGCTGGCGGGGCGAAGGCGGCATCCGCTGGAGACCCTGACGCGGCCGGCCGCATGACGGGCGGAACAGCCGCAGCGCGGCGATACACTCTGCCGCGAATGAGAGACACTTTCCTCCCGTTCGCCCGGCCCGCGATCGGAGAGGAGGAGATCGCGGAGCTCGTCGACACGCTCCGCTCCGGCTGGATCACGACCGGCCCCAAGGTCGAGCGCTTCACGGCCGAGTTCGCCGAGTTTGTGGGCGGACGCCATGCGGTCCCGGTCTCTTCGGCGACCGCCGGCCTGCACGTGGCCCTGCTCGCGCTCGGGGTCGGTCCCGGAGACGAAGTCCTCACGACGCCGATGACCTTCGTGGCCACGCTGAACACGATCGTCCACTGTGGGGCCCGGCCGGTCCTGGCCGACATCGACGCCGCGACGCTGAACATTCGTCCGGAGCTCGTGGAGGAGCGCCTGACCCCGCGCACGAAGGCGATTCTCCCGGTCCACTTCGTCGGCCAGCCGGCGGACCTCGACCCGATCCTCGAGGTCGCCGCGTCCCGCGGCGTCGCGGTACTCGAGGACGCGGCCCATGCCGTCGGCGCGGAATACAAGGGGCGCCGGATCGGGTCTTTTCCGACGACCTCGGTCTTCTCCTTCCACCCCAACAAGAACATGACGACCGGGGAGGGAGGCATGGTGGTGACCGAGGACGAGGAGGTGTTCGAGAAGGCCTCGTTGCTCAAGTTCCACGGCATGGATCGGGAGAGCTGGAGGCGGTTCGCCAAGTCCGGCAGCCCGCGCTACGACGTGGCGTTTCCCGGATTCAAGTACAACATGATGGACATCCAGGCGGCCCTGGGGATTCACCAGTTGAGGCGGCTGGACGGCTTCCTCCGGGAGAGGGAGCGCCAGGCGACCCGCTATGACGCGTTGCTCGCGGACCTGCCGGGTTTGATCCTTCCGTCGCGCGTTCCCTATCCGGTCCGCCACGCCTGGCATCTGTACACGCCGCTGCTCGACGTCGACCGGCTCTCCATCGACCGGGACCGCTTTCTCGAGGAGTTGAAGCGCCGCAACATCGGGACCGGCCTTCACTACACCGCTGTGCACGAATTCTCGTACTATGCATCCGGGTTCGGCTGGCGGCCGGAGGACTTTCCCGAGGCGCACTTCGTTTCGGAGCGCATCTTCTCGCTGCCGCTCTTCCCGGGGCTTGCGGAGGCGGATCAGGACGACGTGATCGCAGCGGTCTCGGAAGTGTTGGAGGAGTACCGGCGATGAAGGTTTCGGTCGTCGTGCCGGTCTACAACGAGGAGGGCAACCTCCCCGCGCTCCTGCCGCGGCTGATGGCGGCCCTGGACGCCTGCGGCCACACCTACGAGATCCTGTTCGTCGACGACGGGAGCCGGGACGGTTCCCTCGGAATCCTGAAGGAATGGGCCCGGCGCCACGCGGATCGCATCCGGGTGCTCGAGCTCTCGCACAACTTCGGGCAGCATCAGGCGATCCTGGCGGCGTTCCGCGACGTGACCGGCGACGTCGTCGTGACACTCGACGCGGACCTGCAAAACCCTCCGGAGGAGATCTCCAAGCTGCTCGAAAAGGTGGCGGAGGGCTACGACGTCGTGGGAGGCGTGCGGCAGGGACGCCAGGACTCGGCCTTTCGCCGTCTCGCCTCGGCCGTGGTCAACCGTGTGACGGTCGCGATCTCGAGGATCCGCCTGACCGACTTCGGCTGCATGCTCCGGGCCTATGCTCGGCCGGTCGTCGACGAGATCAACGACTGCGACGAGGCCTCCACCTTCATTCCGGCCCTTGCCCAGAGCTTCGCGCGGCGGCCGACCGAGGTGGAAGTGGCGCACGCCCCGCGGCGGGCCGGGCGCTCGGCTTACTCGCTCTACCGCCTCATCCGCCTGAACTTCGACCTGATGACGGGCTTCTCCCTCGTCCCGCTGCAGGCCTTCGGGTTCTTCGGGACGCTGGTCGCGCTCGGCGGGATCGCCTTCGGTCTCTTCCTGCTCGTGCGGCGGCTGATCGTGGGAGCCGAGGTGGAAGGGGTCTTCACCCTCTTCGCCATCCTGTTCACGCTTCTCGGCATCGCCATGGCCGGCCTCGGAATCGTGGGGGAGTACGTGGGCCGGATCTACCAGCAGGTGCGCGGCCGGCCGCGGTTCCGCGTGCGGCGGACCTACGGCCTGCGCGCCGAAACGCACCGGCCGGAGGCCGCCCGCAGGGTCGAGGTCTCCTCGCGATGAGCCCGCCTGAGAGGGACTCCGGGTGACCCGCCTCGCGGTCTTCGCCTACTCCGAGACGGGCCACGAGTGCCTGAAGTTCCTGCTCGACCAGGGCGCCGACGTGGTGCTCGTGGTGACCCACGGCGATGCCCCCGGGGAGCAAATCTGGTTTCCGAGTGTCGCGGCCCTCGCCCGCGCCCGGGGGATCGAGCCGGTGCTGGCGGGGGAGGCCGACGCGGACCTGACCGCCCGGGTCCGCGACGCCGCGCCGGATCTCGTCTTCTCCTTCTACTTCCGGCACTTGCTGCCGCCCGGAATCCTCGCCCTGCCCCGGCTGGGCGCCTACAACCTTCACGGCTCGCTCCTTCCGAAGTACCGCGGGCGCGCGCCGGTCAACTGGGCGGTTCTCAACGGCGAAAAGGAAACCGGAGCGACGCTGCACGTGATGACGGAGCACGCGGACGCCGGCGACATCGTGGACCAGGAGGCGGTTCCGATCGGGCCGGACGACACGGCCTACGAGGTCCAGAAGCGCGTGACACAGGCCGGCCTGAGGGTCCTCGCAAGGTGTCTCGGCCAGTTGCTTGCGGGCACGGCGCCCCGGCGGCCGCAGGACGGGGCCGCGGCCACGAAATATCCGCGCCGCACCCCCGAAGACGGCCGCATCGACTGGACGCGCCCGTCCGAGCAGGTGCACAACCTCGTTCGCGCCGTCACGCACCCCTATCCGGGCGCCTTCACCGACATCTTCGGCGGAAAGACGATTCTCTGGAAGACGCGCCTTCCGCATCTGGGGGCCCACGACAACTTTCCGGGCCAGGTGCGCGCCGAGCGGGGCCGCCTCTACGTGGCGTGCGGCGACGACCGGTACGTCGAGGTGCTCCGCATCCAGCGCGAGGGCCAGAACGAGATCGACGCGCGACACTTCCTGTCGGAGGCCGTGTCGCCTTGAGGCTCCTCATCCTCGGGGTCAACGGCTTCATCGGGAACGCCCTGACCGAGCGCGTCCTCACGACGACGGACTGGCAGGTTTCGGGCCTGGATATCGCAAGCGAGAAGATCGCCCCCTTCCTGGGCCATTCGCGCTTCACCTATCTGGAAGGCGACATCGCGATCAACAAGGAGTGGATCGAATACCAGATCAAGAAGTGCGACGTCGTGCTGCCACTCGTCGCAATCGCGACGCCCACGGCGTACGTGAAACAGCCTCTGCAGGTTTTCGAGCTCGACTTCGAGGAGAACCTGCGCATCGTCAAGCAGGCCGTGCGTTACAAGAAACGCGTCGTCTTCCCGTCGACGTCCGAAGTGTACGGAATGTGCCCCGACCCGGAGTTCGACGAGGAGAAGTCGCCGCTGGTCTACGGGCCGATCCGCAAGCAGCGCTGGATCTACTCCTGCTCGAAGCAGCTACTCGACCGCGTGATCTGGGCCTATGGAGAGGCCGAGGGGCTGCGCTTCACGCTCTTCCGGCCCTTCAACTGGATCGGCCCGCACCTGGATGACGTGGACTCGCCCAAGGAGGGCTCCAGCCGCGTGCTCACGCAGTTTCTCCACAACGTCCTCTACGGGGAGCCGATCAAGCTCGTCGACGGCGGCGCACAGCGCCGCTCCTTCACGTACATCTCCGACGGGATCGACTGCCTCATGAAGATCCTGGAGAATCGCAACGGAGCGGCCGATGGCGGGATCTTCAACGTCGGCAACCCCGCCAACGACCTGTCCGTGCGGGAGCTCGCAGAGAAACTCGTCGCCGCGGTGGCGGCGCACCCGGCCTTCGGTGCGAGGGCGCGGCAGACGCCCCTCGTCGATGTCTCATCGGACGCCTACTATGGCGATGGCTATCAGGACATTCTGACGCGGGTGCCTTCGATCGCGAGGGCGCGGCAGCGCCTCGGCTGGGAGCCCAGGGTGGGTTTGGATGAGGCCATCCGGCTCACGGTGGACTTCTACCTCTCCAAGAGGGCGGCGGTTCCCTGAAGGAAAATCCTCCCCGCATCTGTCTCAAGGTCGACTGCGACACCTACGTGGGCACGTGCGAGGGCGTGCCGCGGCTGCTCGAGATCTTCTCCCGGCGCGGCATCCGCGCGACGTTCTTCTTCAGCTTCGGCCCGGACCGTTCCGGCGTCGCCGTGCGCCGGGTCTTCACGCGACCCGGCTTCCTGAAGAAAATGCTTCGGAGCCGGGCCGGTTCGCTCTACGGATTGAAGACGGCGCTATACGGCACACTGCTGCCGGCTCCGCCGATCGGAGAGAGATGCGCCGTTCCGATGCAGGCGGCCGCTGCGGCGGGGCACGAGATCGGCGTGCATGCCTGGGACCACGTTGGATGGCACGATGGGCTCGACCGGATGAGCGCCGACCGGGTTCGCGAGGAAACGGACCGGGCCTACGCGGCGTACGGGATGATCTTCGCCCGTCCGGCGCGGGCGGCCGCGGCCGCGGGCTGGACGGTCAACGCGATATCGCTCGAAGTGGAGGCGGAGCGGGCGCTTCTCTACACGTCAAACACCCGTGGGGGCGCCCCCTTCCTTCCCTCGGCGGGCGGCCGGGTCTTTTCCACGCTGGAGATTCCGTCGACGCTTCCGACGCTCGACGAAACGCTCGCCTGGCCGGAGCTTTCCGGCGACGAGGAGCAGCGGCGTTTCTTTCGGGAGGCGCCGCGCCCGGCCGCGACCGAGGTCCACACGATTCACGCGGAGATCGAGGGCCGCTCGAAGGCATCCCTCTTCGAGACAGTTCTGGACGACTGGCTCGCCGCCGGCGCCGTCATCCTGCCTCTCGGAGAGCTCGCTTCCGAAGTTCTCGCAAGGCCGGAGTCCGTTCCCACCCGGGAGATCGTGCGCACGCGGCTGCCCGGCCGGGGAGGCACGGTGGCCACGGGTTGGCCGTGACCGTCGCTCGCGCTTGCTCGGGATTTGGGCCCTTCGGGCGCCCCGGCGGTCGACCCGGCCGGATGCGGCCTCGATCGACCGCCTGATCCCACGCTGCGCGCTCGCTCCCGCGCCGCGAGGCTCCCCCTCGGTTTCTTCGGGAGACTTCCCGCGCCGCGCCCGGTGGCGTCAGCCAGCTCGCTCGCAAGCCGGAGGAACACGCCACCGCCGCAGCCTGATCCCGACGGCTGCCAGCAGCAGCAGGGCGCCGGCCTGCAGCGCCGTCCCGCGCGCAAGGGGCGCGGGGTCCCAGACGAACTCCACTCGATGCGCGCCGGCCGGGACGGCCACGGCGAGGTCGCGAGCGTTGGCAACGAGGACCGGCGCCGCGTGCCCGTCCAGGCGAGCCTTCCAGGCCGGAAGGAAAGTGCGGGAGAAGACCAGAAAGCCCGGCGCCTGCGACTCGACGCGGGCAGCCGCGCCGGCGGCGCCGATGCGCTCGGGAAGGATTCGCCCCGAGCCGGCGGGAGCGGCCTCATCCCGGTCGGAGGATCCCGGCAGGATCACGTCGGTCGTGGGATCGAAGGCTTCGGAGCGAATGAGAGCGAGCGCGGCGGAGAGCGATCGGCGCCGAAACGCGCGGGTGGCCCACCGCAGCTCCGGAACCGGGTCAACGAGCTCGAGCAGCGCCAGGCGGCGCCCGGCCACGGTCAGCCCTGTGACGGGGCGCGTGCCGGAGTACGCTTCGCCCTCCTCGGCCAGAACCCAGCGGCCCCCGAAGGCCCGCAGGAGCCGGCTCCGCTGCGCCGGCGTCGAGGCCGCGAACGCTTCGCCGGCGATGCGGTTGTAGTAGCCGTAGGAGCCGTCGGGATCCGAATCGAAGAGGTACCGTACGCCGAACGGCTCTCCCGTCCCGGGGATGAGCTCTTCGATCTGAACGCGCGCGAGCTTTGAGACCCGCGGCTCCATCTCGGGGTGAGCCGTCCCGGTCGCCAGAATGTTGAATTCGGGCAGGCGCGGCGAAACGAAGAGGCGGCCGGGAGGCCTCATCGCCGAGAGGAGGGCCGGCGGACGTTCCAGATCCTTCTCGTCGGCGGAGACGAAGAGGGGAAGGCCCCACGGCAGCGCGAAGAAGAAGACCGCAAAGCCGAGCAGGTAGCCGGAGGCGGGCTCGCGAGGTTTCGATGCGAGGATGGCGGTCAGGGCTGCGGTGGCGGCGAGACCCAGGATCGCGTCGATGCGAAAGGCCCGGGAAATCGCCGGCATCAGGAGGTCGGCCGGCGCCGCCAGTCCTTCGAGCAGCGGCCGGACCTGGCGCTCCAGAGGGCCTCCATCGGAGGCGAAGAGGAGCCCGGCAAGAAAGGCGATCGCCGCGGCTGCGAGCAGGAGCGCCTCGCGGGGGCGCAGCCGTCGCCTCGCGAAATGGTCCGCCGCGAAGCCCGCCAGCAGGGCCACGCAGAGGGTCGTCAACAGGTAGAACTTGATCGGGTACCGAAGGCGACGCAGAACGCCGACCGAGGCGAGGGCGCGGAAGAAAGGCAGCGCCGAGCCGAAGGCCAGGAGCAGCGTGCCGGCGGCCGTGGCGCTGAGCGCCGACACGGCTCCCCGCCAGGAGTCGCGCGAGAGGGCCGCCAGCAGCACGAGCAGCAGGGGAATGACACCGAAGGTCACGCACCAGATGTAGACGAGATCTCCGCGGTGAAGCGCGTGCTGCCAGTGCCCGCCCGCTCCGAGCGCACCCGGGTCTCCCGAGAAGCGCGGAAAGAGCCACTCGATGGCACGCCAGAGCGCAAAGGGCGAGGCCGAGAATGCGCGTTCGGAATAGAGGTGCTGGCCGCGGTAGGTCAGCGGCAGGATTTCCAGGAGGGGCAGTAGGAGGCTGGCGGCCACCGACGCCGCGAGCGCCGCGGCCGCGGCCAGGGCCGCGCCGAACCGCGCCGCGCCCAGCAGACGCCGCGTCCCGCGTGCGGCCGACTGCACGAGGCCGGCTCCCGCGCAGAAGAGCAGCGTCAGCGCCGAGACCGCAGGTTCGCCCGCGAGCAGCTGGAGGCCGAGCGCGAGCGCCAGGGCGGGGATTCGGGCGAGGGCTTCGCGCCCGCGGGTGGCGCGGGAGAGGGAGAGTGCCGCCGCGCCGCACCAGGGAAGCCAGGCAGCGGCCGCGGCGGAGTTCGCGAACCCCGAGGCGTACGAGAGCATCATCCCGGAAAAGGCGAAGGCGACGCCGGTCAGAAACGCCGCGCCCTCGGACTGCGAGAGGCGCCGCGCGAGAAGGCGTGCCCCGAAGAACGCCCAGAGGATGTGAATGAGGTAGTGCAGGTTGAAGGCGGGCGCCGGCGGCAGGATCCGTTCGAGCAGCAGCGTCGGATAGAGCAGCACCGCGTTCGGGTTGGCGAGCAGCGGCTCGCCGCCTGACGCGCCCGCGTTGACGAACGGGATCTCGCCCGAGGCAAGCGACTGCATCGCCACCTGTCGCCAGGGCCAGTGGGTGATCTGGGCGTCACGAAAGATGAGGCGCCGCGCGCCGAGAATTTCCGGCAGCAGCGGCAGGGCGAGCAAGATCGTGAGCGCCAGGCTGGAGAGCACGGCCCGGCCGCGAGAGGACATCGGAGCGAGTGTAAGGTCCCGGAACGAAACTCCAAAGCGGAACATGGGTCGGGGACGCCTCGGGGCGTCGCGGTGTCTGCCTCATTGGACATCGGCCGGAAGACCCTGGACAATGGCTCGATGCCATCCCTTGCCGTCCGGGAGCCTCAGCGGCCGGCGGCCCGGGCGGTTGTGGCGGCGTTTGCCTTCTCGACGGTCTATTTCAGCGGGCTCTTTCCTCCGTTTTCCAACCCCAACGAGCTCTCCCGGTTCGAGACCGTCTACGCGGCCGTCGAGCTCTCCACGTTTCGGATCGACGGCGCGATCTCACGGCTGGGGGACCACGAGGACAAGTCCGTTTCGGACGGCCGCTTCTACTCCAACAAGGCGCCGGGGCTCGCGCTCGCCGCGATTCCCGTCTACCGCCTTCTGCGCGTTTTTCGGGCCGCGCCGCAGTCGGCGAGCGATCCGATCTTCGTTTGGCTGCGGATCCTGACGGTCTCCTCGGTCTGTGTGCTCGCGCTCGCGCGCCTGCTCAGGCGGCTCGCGCCGTCCCCGGCCGGTCCCCTCGCAGGATTCGCGGTCGCTTTCGGGACGCCGTTTCTCTTCTATGCGCGCTCGTTCTTCGCGCACGCCTGGGTGGCTTCGCTCCTCTTTCTCTCCTGGGACCTCGTCGTCATGGCGCGGGAGCGCGAAGGCAGTCGCCGCGTGACGTTGCTCTACGCGGCCGCGGGGCTGCTGGCAGGATGGGCTGCGATTTCCGAGTACACGGTGGCGCCCCTGACGCTGTGGCTGGCCTTCGGGACGCGCTCCGGCAGGCGTGCGCTGCCGTTCGCGGCCGGGGCCGCGATTCCCCTCGCAATGCTGCTCGGCTACGATGCGGTCTGCTTCGGATCGCCCCTGGTGCTGTCCTCCGCCCGCGAGGCCTACCCCGGGTACTCGGCTCTTGCCCGCCGCGGCCTCTTCGGCTTCGGCTGGCCGAGTGCGCGGATCGCGGCGGCCTATCTCTTCCAGCCCGCCCGCGGGCTTCTGCTGTTCTCGCCTTTCTGGCTCTGGGCCGTGGCGGGGTTCCTGCGGTGGATCCGATCGGGCGGCGGGCGGACCGAGGCGCTTGGTCCGCTCGTGGCAGTGAGTGGATTCTTCGTGCTCCTGGCTGGCTACCCGAACTGGCACGGGGGATGGGCCCTGGGGAATCGATACCTGCTGCCGGTCGTGATGTTCGCCGCGCTCGCGCTGCCGCACGCTCTTGCGACTCCGGCCTCGCGCGGCCTCTTCGCCATCGCCGTTCTGTTCTCGGTCGTCACCCATCTGGTGCTGACCGCCTCCTGGCCGTACTTTCCGCCGGACGTTTCGTGGCCGCCGGCCAACGGATCATTCTGGTTCCTCTCGCGAGGATGGTTCGCCGGCAACGTCCTCGCGGGCCTGGGAGGGGCGTCCCTTCTCCTGCCGGTCGCCGCCGCGGCGCTCGCCGGCAGACTGGCGCTCAAGGCCGCCGGGAACCTCGTTCCGCCCGCCGCCGCGGGCCTGGTGGCGGCGCTCCTGCTCGTCGCCGCGCCGATGGCCTCGCCCCCGGTCCTCTCCTACACGGCACGACTCTGGCGGGCCGCGATTTTCGGCGGCTATTCGGGGCTCGACCCGCGCCGCGTGGAGTTGAAGCGCGTGGTGGGCGAGGCCTCGACGCCGAGGCAGCAGCAGCAGGCCCGAGGGGCCTGGAGGCTCTACGGGCCGCCGCCGCCGTAGGTTGCTCGAAGATCCGGGCCCGGCCGCGCATCGGCCGAGTGTTTGCCGGTGTCGGCCGCGCAGCGCCAGGAACTCGATCCGGCATCGTCGGGGCGGCCGCCGGCTTCCCGGGCAGGCCGGAGCGACGGTTACTCCACCTCGAACACCTTCCAGCGAGCCAGCCACTTCCCGCCCCGCGCGATGGCGCTCGAGGAGCGATGGACGAGGCGAAAGCCCGAGAGCGGCGGCACGTCGGCTCCGGGCAACCGGGCTCCCTTTCCGTCGAAGTCGTAGAGCCGCGACTGCATCGTGCGGAAGTAGGCGGCCGTCGGTTCGCCCGAGTCGGGGCGCAGGTACGGGGCGCGCCCGAGGTATCCCGCGTAGTCGTTCAGGCGCGGCGCAAGGTCGGTCGCCACGACCCATCCGACCCGGTGTCGGCGCGCGATCGAGAGCGCCTCCCGCTCGTTCTCGGCGAGGAAGAAGCGGAGGGAATCCAGAAACCCGTAGCCGAAGTTGTTGGCCACGACCGGAAGCTCGGCGTTGAAGAGAATCAGGTGTCCGAGCGACCACGGCGCGAGGACGGACCGGGCACGGGCGAGCTCCGGCGGGCCGGGCGGACGCTCGAGCAAGCGCCGATCATAGGCGTCGACGGCGTGCGGCACCTCCCGCTTCATCCAGGTCAGGGTCTCGAAGAGGTCCGACCCCGGCACGCGGACTGCGGAAAGCTCCCGCCGCAGGCCCCGGGCCATCGGGAAGAGGAGCAGGACGGCGGCCGCCGAAGTGCCGGCGATCGCGCGCGTACGAGAATCCCGCCCGGAGCCCGACGCGAGCGTTCCGGAGACGAACCGGATGACCTCGACGAGGCAGAAGGCCGTCAGCGGAGCCGCGTAATAGACGTTGAGGCGCTGCGAGAGCGCGAGAAAGATCGTCACGGTTCCCCAGATCGCGAGAACGAGGTGCGTGGCTGGCCGGGGACCCGTCCTTGCCCGGGCGCCCCAGGCGAGAACCACGAGGGGTGTCAGGAAGAAGAATGCCGAGAGCTGCTGCAAGGCGAGCGACGGACCATCGGCCAGCAGCGGGCGCGCCTCGAAAATGCCCTTCAGCCACCCCGCTGGATAGGAGATGTAGCCTCCGCGCCCCGCGACCTCCCGCGTCTGTCCCACGACGTATCCCAGCCCGTTGGCGAGTCCGCTCGCGAGCTCTCCCGCGAAGGGAAGGAGCACAGCGGCGCCGACGAGGAGAAAGAGGATGCGAGCGCGGCCCGAGGAGCCCCGGAGGAGGCCGCGGCGCGGCGCGGCGATCGTTTCGAGGAGCACCGTCCCCGCGGCGAGCGCCGCCAGGAAGAGCGGCTGAAAGAATCCGAAGGAGACGTAGGTCATCGGTGGCCGGATCGGGCCGAGCCACGCCGCTGTCGCGGCGGCCGTCACGGCGGCGGGCAGGGCCAGCACGAACAGGACCGGCCGGAGCGCGTCGCGCCCGAGCAGAAGGGATTCGAGGAAGAGCGCGAGGGCGAAGGTGGCGCCCCAGAAGATCGCGCCCTGCCAGGTCAGGACCGCGAGGGCGAGCGCGAGGCCTGCCCCGAGTTCGCGCAGGGTCTGGCTCCGGCCGCCCTCTTCGCGGTCCCGGCTTCGGATGAACGCGTACAGGACCAGCAGTCCCGTCGCCGATTCCGCGACGTGCTGGTCCGTATGGCCGAACTGGGTCCAGAGGATGTGGCCCGGGCAGATCGCCACGAAGACGGCGGTGATCAGGCCGCCCGCATTTCCGTAGAGCTGGCGTCCGAGGAGGCCGGCGACCAGAATCGCCGCGCACGCGATCGCGAGCGGGACCCAGGCGGCTTCGGCCTCGATCGACCGGGGCGATGCGCCGGAGCCGTGCAGGAGCCGGGAAGGCGCCGCGAGCGCGAGGTCGAAGAGGGGAGGCCAGATCGGCACGCCCCCCTCGGGAAAGTTCATCAACGGGTCGAAGAAGATCGTCGAGGGGAAGCCCGCGACCGCGAAGCGGGCACGGCGCATGTGGTACGCGTCGTCCGAGCCGAGGACGCGCGTGCGCCCGCCCGAGGTCAGCTGGGGACGCGTGGAGAGGCGCAGCGCGGCTGCGAGGACGAGCGCGGCGGTCAGACCGAGCCCGAACAGGATCCGCCTCGTCATCGGAGACATTATGAGACCTTCGGTGCAATCCCTTATCATTCGCGCAGCGCGTGAAGCTTTCCGTCCTCATTCCCGTGTACAACGAGGTCCGCACGATCGACGAAGTGCTGCGGCTGGTCGCCGCGGTTCCGATCGAAAAGGAAATCCTCGTCGTCGATGACGGGTCGACCGACGGCACGCGCGAAGCCCTCGGACGCTGGCAGGACCGCTCCGGCGTGCGCGTCATTCTGCACCCGGACAACCTCGGCAAAGGCCGGGCGGTGAAGACCGCGATGGAGCAGGCGCAGGGCGAGATCCTGCTGATCCAGGATGCCGACCTCGAGTACGATCCGACCGACTACGCCGCGATCCTGCGGCCGATCGAGGCCGGCCGAGCGGATGTCGTCTATGGCTCGCGCTTCCGGGGAAGCGCCGAGAACCGCGTCCAGAACTTCTGGCACACGGTGGGCAATCGTCTTCTGACGCTGATTTCGAACGTCTTCACCGACCTGAACCTGACCGACATGGCGACCTGCTACAAGGCGTTTCACCGCCGGGTGGTTCCGTCTCTCGACCTGGTTTCCCGCCGTTTCGGCTTCGACGCCGAGTTCACCGTGAAGGTGGCCCGCGGCGGTTTTCGGGTGTTCGAGGTGCCCGTTTCCTATTTCGCCCGCTCGCGTGCGGAGGGCAAGAAGATCCGGCTCAAGGACGGATTTTCGGCGCTCGGCGCGCTCGCGCGGCACACCCTCGCCCGTCCGAAACGCCCTTGAAACGCCGCTACCTCGCGACCCTCGCCGCCGTAGCGCTCGCCCTCGCTTCGGTGGGTCTTGTCTGGGACCATGCGCGCGGAGACGCGCTCTCGGCCGACGAACCGGTCCACATTCTGTCGGGCTACTTCGAGGTGTTCGGGCGGACCGCGATCGTCAACATCGAGCATCCCCCGTTGACGAAGCTCCTCGCGGGCCTCGGCTTGAAGGCGCTGCCGCTGCCGCCGGCGCCCGCGGCGGTGCCGCTCGGCGCCGGGTTCACCGACTTCGGCCACGCCTTCCTGTTCGAAAATCGGGTTTCCCCCGACGCCATCGCGGCGGCGGCGCGTCGCCCGTTCCGCTGGCTGCTGGCGGCGCTCGTGATTCTCGTCTTCTTCGCTGCCCGCGCCGAAAGCGGTCCGGGCCCGGCCCTGTGTGCCGCGGCACTCATCGCCTTCGACCCGAACTTCCTCGCCCACGCGGGCGTCGTGCACACCGACGTCGCGGCCTCGCTCGGGTTCGTGGCGACGGTGATCGCCTGGGACCGCGCGCAGCAACGCCCCGGCGCCGTGCGACTCGCCCTCGCGGCGGCCATTCTCGGCGCCAGCCTCGCCTCGAAGTTCTCCGCGATCTATCTCCTCCCGATCCTCGTCCTGCAGACACTGCTCTCGGCGCGGCGCTCGGACCAGCCGGGGCGCGCCGCCGGCCACATGCTCGGAAGGCTCGCCCTCGTCAGTGCCGGGGCGCTCCTCGTCGTGTTCGCCGTCTATGCGGCGGTCACGACCCGGATGAATCGGGCCGACCAGCAGCAGATCCTCTGGGAGTCGGTGGGGGGGCGCGCCGCGCCGGGTCTCGCGCGCGCGATCCAGAAGGTCGCGAGGGTCTCGCCTCCCCTCGGACACTACCTCGGAGGGCTCGCCTACGTGGCCCGCCAGAATGCCGTCGGAGGGGGGGTCAACTTCCTGAACGGCAAAACCTCCGTGACGGGCTTTCCGTTCTACTTTTTCGTCGCCTTCTTCGCGAAGTCGAGTCTTGCCTTTCTGGCCGCGACGGTCCTGGCGCTCGGCGGCACGGCATTCTTCCGCCTGGGGAAGGAAGCGCGCCTGTACCTGCTACCCGTCGCGGTTCTGTTTCTCGCCTCGCTGGGGTCGAGCTACAACATCGGTATCCGCCACCTGCTTCCCGTGTATCCGTTCCTGGCTCTCTGCGCCGTGGCGGTGCTCGCCCGGATGCGCTCGCAGGTCGGCGCCCCGGCCCGCGTGGCCGTCGTGCTGCTCTTCGCTCTGCCCCTCTCCGAGGCGGCCGAAGCTGCCGCCATCCATCCGCACGAGCTGTCCTACTTCAACCCGCTCGTGGGCGGGCCGGAGGGCGGACGCCGGATCCTCTCGGACTCGAACGTAGACTGGGGCCTCGACCTGCGGCGGCTCGCGGAGGAGCTGCACCGGCGGGGCGTGCACGATCCGACGGTGGTCTATTTCGGCGGAGACGACGTGGCCTACCGCGTCGGCGTGCCGGACTTCTCGGCGGATCCGAGGGTGCGGGGCTCGTTGGTCGCGGTGTCGGCGCTGCACCTGGCGATCGGGCCCGCCTACTACGCGTACCATGGAGCGACCGAGCTCTCAACGGCACTCGACGCCCTGCTGCGGGATCTCGCCGCACGCGGCAGACCGGTGGGCCGCATCGGACACTCGATATATCTTTTTGAGATTCCGCCAGAAGGGAAGCCGAGTCCATGAAGCTCTCCGTCGTCATGCCCGTCTACAACGAGTCCCGGACGATCCGAGACATCGTCCGTCTGGTTGCCGACGTGCCGATCGAGAAAGAGATCCTGATCATCGACGACGGCTCGACGGACGGGACGCGCGAAATCCTGCGGGAACTGGACGGGAAAGACGGCGTGCGGGTCTTCCTGCAGCCGAAGAATCAGGGAAAAGGAGCGGCCGTTTCCGTCGGCTTCCGCTACGCCACCGGCGACGTCGTCATCATCCAGGACGCCGACCTCGAGTACGACCCCCGCGAGTACGTGAAGCTGCTCGGGCCCATCGCCGACGGACACGCCGACGTCGTGTACGGTTCGCGCTTTCTGGGCGGCGGGCCCCGGCGCGTCCTGTACTTTTGGCACACGATCGGCAACCGGTTCCTGACGCTCGCCTCGAACATGTTCACCAACCTGAACCTGACCGACATGGAGACCTGTTACAAGATGTTCCGCCGCGAGGTCGTCCAGTCGATGACGATCGAGTCGCCTCGCTTCGGCATCGAACCGGAGATCACCGCGAAGGTGGCGCGCCGCGGCTATCGCATCTACGAGGTGCCGATCTCCTACTACGGGCGGACCTACGAGGAGGGCAAGAAGATCGGCCTGAAGGACGGCTTCTCGGCCCTCTGGACGATCGTGCGGCACGCGATGCGGGAGGCCGAAGATCCGCGAAACGTCGGACACGTCACGCTCGCGCGCATGGCCCGTCTGGAGCCCTACAACCGCTGGCTCGTGAATCGCTTCTCGGCGGCCCTGGGCCGGCGCATTCTTGAGATCGGGTCGGGGTTCGGCAACCTCACGCGATACTTGAGCGGCAGGGACCTGGTCGTCGCGTCGGACCTCGACCCCGTTGCGGTCGAGTATCTGAAGGGCACGTTTCGCGACGACCCTTCGGTCGAGGTCCGGTCCTACCGCTTCCCGCTCGAGCCGGCGGCCCGTGCGGAACTTGACGAGCGGCGCATCGACACGATCGTCTGCTGCAACGTCCTCGAACACATCGAGGACGACCGCGCGACGCTCGCCGACATGCGGGAGGTTCTGCAACCGGGGGGGCGCCTCGTCCTGCTGGTTCCGGCGCTGTCCTGGCTGTACGGAAGCCTGGACGAGCACCTGCGCCACTTCCGGCGGTACGAGAAGGGCGAGCTCGAGCAGAAGCTCGCCGAGGCGGGGTTCCAGATCGAAGACTGCCGATTCGTGAACCGGCCGGGTGTGGTCGGCTGGTTCGTCAATGGGCGGATCCTGCGGCGGCGGGTGCTGCCGCGGGCGCAGTTGAAGGCCTTCAAGCTGATGCTGCCGCTCCTGCGGCGGGAGGAGGCGCGGCCACCCTCATTCGGAATGTCCCTGCTTGCGATCTCGAGAAAGACCCGGTGAGCCAGCCACCGGGCGCCTCGAGATGACGGCGCGCACGGCGCGGGCCGTCTTCCTGCTCGTCCTCGTCCTGCGTGTGGCGATCGCCGCGCAGTTTCGCGGCAACTTCGACACGGTTTCCTTCCTGATCGTCGCCGAAGCGGTCCAGTCGGGGCAGAACGTCTACGCGGTCACGGACCGCTACAACTACAGCCCTCTCTGGTCCTACGTGGTGGCCGCCCTCTGGGGTCTCTCCAAGCCCAACACGGGGCTCTTCGTCGTGCTGACCGGGTTGCTCGAGATTGCGGTGGACGCCGGGACCGCGGGACTCCTCCTGCGCCTGGCGCGCGACCGGCTCGGGCGCCCGCCCGAAGAGGCCCGCCGGGCGGCGCTGCTCTTCTTCTCCAACCCCGTCTCGGTCCTGATCTCGTGCGCGCACGGGCAGTTCGACGGGATCTCGATCCTCCTCCTGATCGCCGCGATTCAGCTGGCGATGGCTCCGGAACGGCCGCGGCGCCGCGCCGGCGTCGTCGCGCTGCTGTCGCTTTCGCTCCTCGTCAAGCACATTACGGCCTTCCATCCCCCTCTGTTCTGGAAACGCTTCCGCGCCCGCGGCCTGGCGGCGCCGCTGCTCGCCGTGCCCTACGCCCTCTTCGCGCTCTCCTTTGCGCCTTTCTTTGCCTCTTCGCAGACGATCCTCCAGAACGTGTTTCTGTACGCCACGTGGCTTGGCGGCAACAAGTATCAACGGGCCGGCGCCTCCCAGGTCTTGCTGCGCTTCGCGAACAATCCCGCGCTTGGCCAGCTGCTCCTCTGCCTCGCGGTCATCGCGGGAACTCTCTGGATCGCACGCAAGGTCGAGCTGCCGCGCGCGTCGCTCCTCGTCTTCCTCGCCCTGATCGTTTCGCTGCCCGGCTACGGAAACCAGTACATGGTCTGGCCGATGGCGCTCGGCAGCCTCTACGCCTCTCCGTTGTACGCCGTCTGCGCGACGGCCGGCGCGCTGTTTCTTTCCGGAGAGTCGCTCCACCTCGCCTGGCCCCTGAACGTCACGATCCCTGGTGAGTGGTTGACGGTGCTGCTGTGGTTCCTGGCGGAGCTGCGCCTCGCGGCACGGGCCCCGCGCCTTCCGGAGACCAGTGAAGCAGGACCGCTTCCGGGCGAAGCGACAGCTCGCGCACTGAGCCCCGCGCCTTGAGGATCGCCGCGAGCTTCGGCGTGACGAAACCGGGCGGCAGGAGCGCGAAGATCGCGCGCTTGCCAGCGGCCGCATCCGCCACCGCCGCGTAGTCGGCTTCGGCCGGCTCGGCCGGGACCCACCATCCCGGGTGCCGCGCGACTTCGGCCGGAAAGGCGCGCAGGCTCGGTGCGAGGCGTCCGCGGTCCGCGGCGATCCGGAAGGGGAGATATAGCCCCGGTCCGGCGAAGAGGACGTCGCCCGGCCGCGCGAGCCGGTCGAGAGCACGCGCGGCTTGGTCGGCCGCGGAGTCGGGGTGCGGTCCCGCCGCGAGCCAGCCGAGGGCCAGCAGACCCAGTCCCGCGGCCGCGGC
Organism: uncultured Acidobacteriota bacterium; assembly: GCA_963801275.1. Lineage (GTDB taxonomy): Bacteria > Acidobacteriota > Thermoanaerobaculia > UBA5066 > Gp7-AA6 > DATBFU01. Next base: position 3,437,555 of record CAWDEF010000001.1, read on the forward strand.
CGCGGCCGTGCGCACGAGGCGATCCCCGCCGGCGCCGCGGGCGATCGCCCAGATCCAAACGGGCAGTACGGCCACCTCCGTCCTTCCCGCGAACGCGAACGGCATGGCGAACGAGAGGAGCAGACAGAGCCCGAGCATGCCGCCGACGAAGGCCACTGCGTCTCGAACCTGTGGATCGCGGCGCGCGACGCGCAGAAGTGCGAGCACGAGAAGCAGGCCGACGGCGATCGACAGGCTCCGGAGAACCGCCGGCGGAGGTGTTCCGAAGGGCAGAGGGACGCGACCCGTGCCACCGAGCGCCGAGAGAAACCCGAGTGCGGCGCCGGCCGGCGATTCGCGCATCCAGGCGACGGCATCGCGGGGCTGGGCGAGCAGGATCGGAAGCCAGGGGACGAAGAAGAGAACCCCCCCTGTCAACGCCGTCGCGGTCGCGAACCGCCGGCGCGCGAGCGCCACCGCGAGGAGAACGGCGATCGCCGGAATCGCGAGGTAGTGCACGTACAGGGCCGTGGCGCCTATCACGACCACGCCGGCGAGGCTGGCGGGCCGCTGGTGGCTTTCAACCGCGAGGCGGTAGAGAACGAGCAGGAGGAGCGCGAGCAGCGCGTACGCGCGCGCCTCGACCGAATAGAGGCCGAGCAGGGCGAAGGCCGCCAGAAGCGCCGCGCCGATTCTTCGCGCCGTGCCGGGGGGGAGGGCGCGTGCGGCGGCGATCAGCGCGATGCCGGCGAGAAAGGGCAGCGTGCGGGCCAGCGCGTCGGCGCCGAACGCCTCGGCGACGGCCACGAAGGGTCTCTCGAGAATATAGAAGCCGGGAGGCCCGGAATCCAGGCGCAACGCCGCGATCAGGTCGCGAAACGAAAGCCGTGCGGTCCAGAGGGTAAACAGCTCATCGGCCCAGAGGGGACGTTCCACGAAGAGAACGAGGCGGCCGGCCAGGGCGAGCGGCAGGAGCGCGAGCAGCACTCCCACCGAAAAACGCGGGCGGTTTGGCGCTTCGGGCTCGATGCCCTATCCTAACTCTCGTTGAGCCTTCGCCGCCGTCCCGGTACCCCACGATGAGCGCGCGTTCTCCCTCGTTCGCCGCACGAGACGCGCGGACCTCACTGATTCTCGTCTTCCTCCTAATCGTTCTCGCGGCCTACGCGTACCCTCTCTTCACGCGCTCGAGCTTCCTCGGGCGCGACCTCGTGCCCTACAACTACCCGCTCGAGAAGGCGGTCCACGATTCCTGGGCGCGCGGGCGGCTACCGGTGTGGTTCCCCGACGCTTCGGGAGGGCGGCCGTTGCTAGCCAATCCGAACAGCGGCCCCTTCTACCCGGTGCGTCCCCTCCTGGCGTTCGTGCCCTTCGCCGTTGCGATGCGGATCTATCCGGTGCTGCACTGGGCGCTCGCCGGCGTCGGGATGATCCTGCTGCTCTCGACGCTCGGCGTATCGCCCGCCGCGGCATTGCTCGGTGCGGTCTCGTACACGTTCTCAGGAGTGCTCGTCAGCGAGCTCTATTTCCTGACGATCCTGCCGGGAGGGGCCCTGCTTCCCTGGGCGATCTGGGTCGCCGCGCGACCGGTCGGGAGTGGGCCGCGCCGGATCCTGTCGGCCGCGCTCGTCTACGGAATCGTCTTCCTGGCCGGCGACGCCCTGACGAGCGGGCTCGCGGTGGGCTGCGGACTCCTGTGGTTCGCCCTCGAGGAGGAGCCCGGCGCGCAGTGGAGGGGAGCGCGCGACGTCGTGGTCGCCGCCCTGCTCGGAGCGCTCCTGGCGCTGCCCCAGATCGTCGCGACGGCCCTCCTCGTTCCGGAGACGCACCGGGCCGTGAGCGGCATGAAGCTCATGGAGACCTTTCACTTCTCGGTCTCGCCGTGGCGGCTGCTGGAGTTCGTTGTGCCTTTTCCCTTTGGCGGCGTTTGGGCCCAGGACATGACGGCGATCTGGGCCGAGTCGGCCTTTCGGTTCTTCTTCGCGACGCTCTACTCGGGCGCCTTCGGCGTCGTGGCGATCGGCTGCCTGGCGCATCGGCCCCGGCCGCGGGGAGCCCGGTTCGTGCTCGTCCTCGCGGTGGGAGCCCTGCTCGCTGCGGTCGCGCCACGGTTCGCCCCGAAGGCGATCCTCGACTGGACCTCTCCCGTGCCCCTCCGCTACCCGGAGAAATTCTGCGTGGCGGTGGCCCTCGCGCTGGCGATGGCCGTGGGCCTCGCGCTCGACCGGTTTCGTCGCGCCGGCCCTCCCCGGTGGACGCTCGTCGTCGCCGCTGCGCTGGCGGCCGGCTCTGCCGCCGTGGCGCTTTGGCCGGAGCGCTTGGGGCGGCTAGCCGTCGCGGCGGTGGGTGCCGCGCCCCGCTTCGCGGCGCAGGCCGGACGGGAGCTGCCGCCGGCGCTGGCCGAAGGAGGGCTCCTGTGGGTCGCGACCCTGATTGCCCTCGAGATGTTTCGTCGAGGGCGCGGCTGGCGGGCCGCGGGCCTGGCAGTGCTCTTGCTCGTTCCGGTCGCGGCCAACCGCAAGATCGCGCGGGCCGAGCGCCAGGAGAGAGCCTTCGCCCCGACCGCGTTCGCCCGTGCGATCACGGAGCGCGATCCGCACGGCGCGTACCGAACGCTCGACGAATCGTCGTACCGCCCGCCCTCGCTCGTGGAAATGGGAGCCCGTTCCTCGGACATGACGGGCGCCGATCTCGCGCACCGAGTCTGGTTCCTGCATACGCAGGCCCTCTGGGGCCGCGGCACCGTATTCAATTCCGACTTCGACGTCGGGGACCTGTCCCGCGTCGAGAGCCTCCGCCGTTTCTCACGAGCGGTCGCGACGCAGAAAAACGTCGGAGACTTTTTCGGGCACTTCGCCTTGCGCTACGGCATCCGGTGGCGGGACCAGGATCCCGTCGCCGGCTACCGCGAGTTTGGCCACGACGGGCTCCAGGCCTGGGACGAGAATCCGACGGCCTCACCGGAGATCCGACTCCTCGAGCGCTGGGAGGAGGTGCCGCGAGCTCTCGACGCGATGAGCCGCCTCGCGGTCGAGCCGCCCGGCGAGGCCGTTCTCGAGACGGGGCGCCGGGCGGCCGGGTCGGCGCGCCGCGGCTCGGTGAAAATCGTCCAGAAGACACCCGAAAGACTCCGGTTGCTGGTTTCCGCGCCCGATCCCACCTGGCTTTTTGTCCTGCGCGGTTTCTGGAGCTACCGAACGGTGCTCCTGGACGGAAGGCCCGTACCGACGGTGCCTGCGCAGCTCGCGTTCACCGCGGTCGCGATCCCGGCCGGGACACACCGGATCGAATGGCGAGAAGAGGCGCCGGGCTGGGCGCTCTCGCGCTGGGGACCCCTGATCTTCGTGGCGGTGGCGGCCGCGATGCTTGCGCGTGAGCGCCGCCTGGAGACGCGCGCGTGAACGGTTCCCGCACCGGGGGTCGACGGGCGGCATTCCTCTTTGCGGCTCTGGTTGCGGTCGTCTACGCGAACCCCCTCTTCTTTCGCCGGAATTTCACCGGCCGCGACCTGCTCGCGTACAACCTGCCGCTCGAAAAGTCGATCCACGACGCCTACGCCCGAGGAAGGCTCCCCGTCTGGACTCCGGAGGTCTCCGGCGGGCGTCCGCTGCTGCCGAATCCGAACACCGGGGCGCTCTACCCCGTTCGCGCGCTCCTCGCGGCGGCGCCCTTTCCGATCGCGATGCGCCTCTACCCTCTTCTCCACTGGAGCGCCGCCGGCGCGGGGATGCTCGCCCTTCTGGGTGCTCTCGGCGCATCTCCTGCGGCGGCGTGGATCGCCGCCGCGACCTATGCGTTCTCGGGCGTCGTCGTGTCGGACGTCTTCTATCCGCACATCCAGCCCGGCATGGCGCTGCTGCCCTGGCTTCTGTGGGTCTGCGCGCGGCCGTGGAGGCGGACGGTCTGGCAGACGCTCGGGCTCGCGCTGCTCTTTGCGGTGGACATCCTCGCCGGCGACGTCTTCACGATCGGTCTGGGGATCCTGGCGGTCGCCACGTTCGCGGCCGTCGAGCGGAGCGGCGCCCCGCGCCGGGATCTCCTGCGCCGCGCGGCAGTTGCTCTCGGCCTCGGAGTGCTCGCGGCGATGCCGCAGATCGCGGCCACGGCGCTGTGGATTCCGGAGACCAACCGGGGCGTGCTCGGGTTGAAGCTCGGCGAAGCGACGATGTACTCGGTCTCTCCCTGGAGACTCGCGGAGCTGGTCGTGCCGTACCCGTTTGGAGAGACCTGGCGCCTGACGCCCGTAGAGGTCTGGGGTTGGCGGGCCTTCGGCGGAAAAGCCATGGGCCTCTTCTCGACCCTCTACGCCGGTGCACTCGCCGCGATGGCCATGGGTACGATGTTCAAACGGCGCGAGCCCGGCGTCCGATTCGCGTGGTGGGTTCTCGGGATGACGCTCGCGGCGGCCATGCTTCCCAGCCTGTTGCCGGAGCGGCTCGGCCGGCTGCCGTCTCCCGTCGCGCTCCGTAACCCGGAAAAGCTCGTGGTCGTCGGAACTCTGGCGCTCGCGATCCTGGCGGGCCGGGCCTTCGACGTGTACCGGCGCCGCGGGCGCCCCCGGGGAAGTCTCACCGTCGGCATTCTGCTCGCCGCCGGCGCCGGCGCCGCCGCGCTCTGGCCCGCTGCCACAACGCGGGCCGTGCGGGGGTTCGCAGGTCCCGCGCCCTGGCCCGGTTTTGCCGGCACGCAAGTGCCTCTTGCCTTGGCGGAGGCGGGTTTACTGTGGATCGCGACCGTCCTCGCCATCGAGCTCGCCCGGCGCCCGGCCGCGGCGGCGCGGCTGACCGCGCTCGCTCTCCTGACCGTGGTGCCGCTTGCGGCGACGCACCGCATTCCCGAGATTTCGACCGAGGAGGAGGCCTTCGGCCCGACTCCGCTTGCCCGCCGGATCCGGGCGCGGGATCCAGAAGGCGCCTACCGGACGCTCGGCGAATCGATCTACGAAGCGCCGCAGAGCCGCAGCGGCCTCGCCTGGTCGGAGTTGCCGCGAGAGGGCTGGGTCTACTACACGCCGACCTTCTGGGGCCGGGGCACCGTTCTGAACTACGACTTCGACTCGGGCGACCTCTCCCGCGTCGAAAGCCTGAGGAGGCTGTCGGGCTTCGTCGCTTCCGGCACCGGCGGTGCCGCGTTCTTCGGCAACCTCTGCCTGAAGTTCGGCGCCCGCCCGCGCGCCCAGCCTCCCGTTCCGGGCTTCTCACCCGTTGGCGGAAACGCGGCGCAATTCTGGGACGAGAACGGCGAGGCGCTTCCGGATGTACGCCTGGCCACGCGCTGGCGGGAGGAGGAGGGGTCTCTGCGCGTCGCGGCCGCGCTGCCGACGATCGACCCGGGCGTGCTCCTGCTCGAGACCGGGCGCGCGGTGAGGGGGGAGGCCGCGCCCGGACGTTTGACGGTCCTCGAAAAGAGCCCCGAGCGTCTGCGCCTGGAGGTCGAAGTCCCCGAGCCGACCTGGCTCTTCGTCCTCCGGGCCTTCTGGAGCTACCGGACGGTGCGGATCGACGGGAGGCAGGTCGACACCGTGCCCGCCTACCTGGCGTTCACGGCCATTGCGCTGCCCGCGGGCCACCACGCGATCGATTGGAAGGAGCACGTTCCGGGAGGCGAGGCCTCGCGCTTCGGCCCGGTCCTGGCGGGAATGGCCGGCGTGCTCCTGTTCGTTTCCGACTCTCGCCGGAAGGAGCCGCCACAGCCGTGAGGAGATTCTCCGTCGCCCTGTTTCTGGCCGGTCTCTGCGCCGCGGCGGCCTGCTCGCGTGAGCGGAAGCCTCCTTCCCGCATAGTCTCCGACACCACGAGGCCCGCCGAGCAGTGGCTCCAAATCGAGCCGGTACGGCTCCTGCGCGACTACATCCGGATCGACACGTCGTCGAAGAAGACCGAGGAAGCGGGCGCCCGTTTCCTCCGCGATCTGCTCGAATGCGAGGGGATCCCGGCCGAACTCGTCTGCCCGGCCCCCGGGCGCTGCAACGTGCTCGCGGGAATCCGGGGCAAGCGGCGCGAAGGAGCTCTCCTGCTGCTGAGCCACATCGATGTGGTCGAAGCCTATCCCGAGCTCTGGAAGGACGCGGCGCCGTTCGGGGGAGTCATCAAGGGCGGATACCTCTACGGCCGTGGCGCCTACGACATGAAGTCGCTGGGGCTCGCGCAGGTCCTGGCGCTCGCGGACCTGAAGCGCCATGGTGTCGTGCCCGAGTCGGACATCCTGCTCTTGGCGGAGGCGGACGAGGAGATGGGGCAGCGCTGGGGTTCGAAGTGGCTGCTCGAGCACCGACCGGAATGGTTCGAGGGAGTGACGGTGGTCCTGAACGAAGGCGGAACCACCGAAATGATTCTTCGAGACGTTCGCTTCTGGGGTCTGGAGACGGTGCAGGCTGGCTTCGCGGCGGCGGAATTCGGCGCTCCGACACCGCTTCCGCTCGAGAAGCTCGCCGGACGGTGGAAGAAACTGGCCTCCACGCCGGTCGCGCCGCACCCCCACGTGGTTCTCGGGTTCGACATGCTGGCCAATCATCTCCTCAACCCGCTGACGGATCCCCTGAGGCACCTGGATCGAGTCCGCCGGAATCCTCAGGAGCTCGCGCTGCTGCCCGACCGGTACGGGGCGTTCCTCGAGGCGCGCATCTTCTGGACGGAGCCATTCTCCGACCCCCCCGGAGCTTCCGAGAACCAGCGGATGTACATGGTCGTCTCGACGCCTCCCGGGATCGATCCCGGGTCCTTCGTCGGACCCATCTACCAAGACGCGGCGCGTTCGGGTGTCGAACGCCTCACGTTCTTCAGCTCCGGCCCGACGCAGGCGAGCCCTTATCCCACGCGGTTCACGGAGCTCATCAAGCGGGTCACCGAGTCGCGCTACCCGGGCGTGCCCTTCGGGCCGGTTCCCACCTTCGGGGGCGCGACGACGTCGATCTACTACCGCGCTCGGGGGATCCCCGCCTACGGCTTCAGCCCGATTCCCATGAACATCACGGACTCCGTCCGGCGCCACGGCAACGACGAACGCATCTTCCTGAGGGACTACCTCACCGGACTGGAACTCTATTCGGACATCGTCGCGGAATACGCTCAAAAGCCCTAGGGGCAAAAAGTGTCAGCCCCCCCGGGGACGTTTTGACACTCCGTGTCGAGGGGCCTTTGCGCTCTCTTCTCAAGTCTCTGATATTGAGTCATTTAACACCATGCCAATGTGGCTTCACCCTTGCGAGCAAGTAGGCAGACCGAAATTGGTAAGGAATGGGACTGAGGACTGAACTAGGAGGCATGATGAAGAAGCGGGAAGCCGGTTTCACCCTGATCGAGCTCTTGATCGTCATCGCGATCATCGGCATCTTGGCCGCGATCGCGATCCCCAACCTGTTGAACGCCGTGCAGCGCGGCAAGCAGAAGCGTTCGATGTCGGACATGCGGGCGGTCGCAACCGCGATCGAGTCCTATGCCGTGGACAACAACTACTACCCCGCGGGCACCTGCAACCCGGGCCTCTTCACGGGCGGCACCGCTCAGGCGCTCAACCTCTCCTCGTTCACGGTCCTGCAGCCGACCTACATCGCTCAGGTTCCGCGCCAGGACGGCTGGGGTCGTTTCTTCCGCTACTTGGCGGGCAACAACTTGAACGACTATCGCCTGGAGTCGACCGGACGCGACGGCGTCCCGGCCGGCGTCTTCTGCGGAACGACGACGGACTTCAACGACGACATCGTCTACGCCGACGGGACGTTCATCCAGTGGCCGGAGGGCGCCCAACAGTAACCTCCCCCGCGATTGCGGAGAGGGGTTCCACCCCACACGGAGAAGCGGCCCCGGCATCGAGTCGGGGCCGCTCTTTTTTGATGAAAACACCTGAGCGCGGGTTCACGCTGATCGAGCTTCTGATCGTGATTGCCATCATCGGGATCCTGGCGGCCATCGCGATCCCCAACCTGTTGAACGCCGTGCAGCGCGGCAAGCAGAAGCGGACGATGTCGGACATGCGGGCGCTCGCGACGGCGATCGAGGCCTACAGCGTGGACAACACCTTCTATCCGGCGGCCCTCTGTAACTCCGGCACCTACACGGCCAACGGGAACGTGCTGGCGCTCTCCTCGTTCACCAACCTCACCCCCACTTACATCGCGCACGTGCCCGTTCAGGATGGCTGGGGGCGGTTTTTCGAATACGCCGTGGACAACGCCCTCTTCCGGTACAACATTCGAAGCTACGGCCGGGACGGGTCCCCGGACGGCTTCGTCTGCGGCACGACGACGGACTTCAACGACGACATCCTCTACTGCAACGGCACCTTCGTTCAGTGGCCGGAGGGGGCACAACAGTAAGCTGTCGCCTTCACTCGCTCGCAAACCTGGCGGGACGCGAGGCGACTGAGGGGATAGGGGCTCGAGTCTGGCGGCCCGCCACCGGCGAACGGCTGGGCGAGAGGGCCTCGACCGTTCGCCTGGTTCGCTCGCTCGTTGCGGCTCCCGCGGCGCAGGCCTCCTCCCTCGCGTTCGCTCGGGAGACTTGCTGCGCCGCGGACTGAAAGGCAGATTGCCTCAAGAAGGGCTTTTCACAGGATTGGACCATTCGTTCGCGACGCGACCAAGTTTCGCGACGTAAGGAGCGAAACGACTCGCGTCGCGGGAGCCGGAACGAGCGAGGGAATCAGGCCGGCGGTCGAGCCCGCATCCGGGCGAGCCGACGGCCGGTGGCGGGCCGAGGGCCAAAAGCCCGAAATGCCCCCAGTGCCCATCACGCCCTCGGCCCGCCAGATTCCCGAGCGAGTGAAGGCGACGGAAGTGAAGGCGACGTGCGTTGCTACAATCATTCGGTGCGCCGCGCGGTTGCCTCGGGTGCCCTCGCCCTCGCGGCGCTGGTTCCTCCCGTCGTCTGGCTCTGGCCGGCTCTCGCGCGCGGGCAGGCCCCGAGCTTCCGCGACCAGGCGGACTTCTTCTTTCCCTTGAAGCTCTATACGGCCGACCGGCTGCGGGCGGGAAGCCTGCCGCTCTGGAACCCTCTCTCCGGCGGCGGCGAGCCGTGGCTCGCCAATGCACAGTCGGGAGTGTTTTATCCTCCGACTCTTCTGTTTCTGATCCCGTCGCCGGGGCTCGCGGCCGCGCTCTTTCTGCTCGCGCACTTCGCGCTCGCCGCCTGGGGAATGTGGAGGTTCTGCAAAGAAGAGGGCGTTACCGATGCCGGCGCGCTCGCGGCTTGCTCGATCTTCTGCGGCTCGGGCCTGACGGCCTCGCTCTCCGCCTACTGGAATCACTTCGGCGCGCTTGCCTTTCTGCCGGCGATCGTGGCTCTCTCGCGCTCGGGCCTGCGCCCGCGCGCGGCAGGAGCGGGCCTGGCGGCACTCATCGGTCTCCAGGCCATGGCGGGCAGTCCGGAGATCTCCGCCGGCACTCTTTTCCTCGCCCTGGTCTTCGTGATCTTCCGGAGGGAAGAACCCGAGGGCGGATGGCGCCCGACCAGCTCCCGGGAGACCCTGCGGCGGGGGGCGGCCGCCGCGGCGCTCGGTCTCGCGCTCGCGGCGTGGGTTCTCCTTCCCGTGGCGGAGCTCGCCTGGCGCTCCGAGCGGCGCACCGCGATCCCTTCGGCCGAGCGAGACCTCGGCGCCGTGACGTCGGGCGTCCTGGTCTCGGCGCTCGGAGCGGCGGAGGAGCCGCTCGGGAACTACTTCTTCGCCTCGATCTTCTTCGGCCCGCTGGCGATCACCGCCATCGCCGCGGCTTTCGCCGAGCGGGGACGGCGCCGCCTCGTGTGGATCCTGGCGGCGGTGGGGATCGCGGGGATGGTTCTGGCGGCGTCGGTGCCCCCGGGAACCTGGCTCCGGGAGCTGCCGGGGTTGAACCGCATCCGGTATCCCGCCAAGGCCCTCACCGCGAGTCTCTTTGCGGCCGCCGTGCTGGCGGGTCTCGGATTCGACAGTCTGCGATTTCTGCCCGAGCGCCGCGCGCGAATCCTCTTGTGCCTGCTCGCGGCCGCCGGCGGCACGGCTGTTGCGATATCACGGCCGGAGCCGGTGCTTCGCGGGGCGACCGTTCTGGGGACCGTGGCGTTGGTTCTGCTGGCGCTCCTGCGGCTACGGGCACCTGCGGCGGGAGCCTCCCTTTCGGCGGCGGCCGCGCTCTGCCTGGTGGCCTCCTTCGCGGCGGCCAATCGCGCGGTATTCCGTTTCGTTCCGGGGGACGAGATCCGACGCGCTCCGGAGTCAAGCCGGTTTCTCGCCGCGGTGCCGGGGCGGGTTCTGACGCCGCCCATGCGCGAGCTCGCTCCGTGGGTCGCGCGCGACTTCGGGTTCGATACGGCCATGGTGCGGAGGCAGCGGGAGGCCCTCATCGGCTACACGAACCTGCTGGCGGGGGTTCGGACGATCCGCTCCGCCGCGGCGCTCGGGACGGCGGCCTGCCGGCGCATGACGGAAGCGATCGACGGCGCGGAGGACCTCTCGCGTGCCGCGGGAGCCGCAGCGGGGCGAGTCTATTGGACGCCTTTTCCGCCGGCAGGGCTCGGCTCCCGCAAGGTCGGAGACTTCTATCGCGCTCCGTTGAATCCCTTCCGGCCGCGGGTGTCGCTTCTCGGCTCCTATGCCCTCGAGACGGATCCCGCGAAGGCCTGGACCCTGGCCGCTTCGGGGCGAAGCGACTGGACCCGACAGGTCCTTCTGGACCGAGAGCCGTCTCCGCGCCCGACGGGCGCTGCGGGCAAGTTCCTGATCGCGCGCCTTTCTGAGGAAAGCCCGGAACGCGTGACCGTCGACGTGGCCGCCGACACCCCCCGCATCCTCGTTCTTGCAGACATGGCGTATCCAGGCTGGGGGGCGACGGTCGACGGAAGGCCGGCAGCGCTGTTGATCGCCGACGGTCTCTTCCGGGCCGTCGCCGTCGAGGCCGGGTCGCACCGGGTGGTCTTCCGCTACCGGCCGCTGTCGTTCTACGCCGGAGCTGCCGTCTCGATCGCGGCGCTCGCGGGGCTCGCCTTCTGGATGCAGCGGAGGCCAAATCCCGCGAGGACGCCTGCGTGAGCCCGGCCTCGCCCCTTGAAGTCCTCGGCGCTTTTGGCGCGGCATCGGCGGGACTCTTCGGTCTGCTGGTCGGGAGTTTCTTGAACGTCCTCGTGCACCGGCTTCCTCGCGACGAATCGATCGTGCGTCCCGGCTCCCACTGCCCGGCCTGCGGCGCCGGGATCGGGCCCTTCGACAACATCCCGGTGCTTTCCTGGATCCTGCTCCGGGCGCGCTGCCGCGCCTGCGGCGCGCCCATCTCGATCCGGTACCCGCTCGTCGAGCTCGCCAATGGCCTGTTCTGGGTGGCCGTCTACTGGCGCGCGCCGTCCTGGGGGGATTTCGCCTCCGGCGCCCTTCTCTGCTCGTCGTGCCTGGCTCTCGCCTGGATCGACGCGGACTTCCAGCTGCTGCCGGACGCGATCACGCTGCCCGGTGTGGCCGCCGGGCTCGCTCTGTCCTTCTTCTCGTTCGAGCGCACGCCCCTGCAGGCGGCACTCGGGGCAGCGGCCGGGGGGTTGGGACTCCTGCTGGTCGGATTGGTCTATCGCCTGATCAAGAGAGTCGAGGGGATGGGGCTGGGCGACGTGAAGATGCTCGCGATGCTCGGCGCGTTCCTCGGGCCTTCCGGAATCGTGCTGACCGTGCTGCTGGCCTCCCTTTCGGGAAGCCTCGTCGGGCTGGCCTTGATCGCGCGCGGCCGGGGCGGGCTCGCGACCCGTCTGCCGTTCGGGGTCTTCTTGGCGGGCGGAGGCGTCGCGACCTATTTCTTCGGAGCCTTTCTGCTCGGGCGATACCGCTCGCTCTGGCCGTAGGGCCGCCTCGGAAGTCCGGGGGATCGGTTTCCCCCTTTCAGCGGTTCCGCGGCTTCAGGTAGACCCAGCGGTGTGGCATGTCCGCGACGACGTGGAACTCGAGCAGCAGCGGATAGCCGATCGCTCCGTCGTCGCCCCATGCGGGATCGAAAAGCGAAGGCTCGCGTCGGACCGGAAGAGGCGGCAGCCGGAAAGATCCCCACACGAGGCCTTCGAGCGCCGGAGCCGCCGGCGCGAGGCCGCCCTCCGCGGTCGTCGGCAGCCGCAGGGCGGTGGCAGAGGGCGTGCCGGCCCGGAGGCGAACGCGCCGTCCCGATCGGGAGAGGATTGCCACGGGCAGGTCGCCGTCGTCGTCCAGCGGGCTTCGCCCGAAGCCCTCCGGGACGACCCAGCGCGCGGGATCGTGCAAGCGCAGTCGCCGCGCCGCCGGGTCGATTTCGAGCACCGTTTCCCGATAGAGAACTCCGCCAGCCACGGCATCGATCCCGTCGGCATCGGTCTCTCCGATCTGGACGCAGAGCGGGGACATCGTCAGCTCCCCGATCTGGAGCGTCCCTCCCGCCGCCAGAACGCGGCCAAACACATCCCGACGTCCCGTGAGTCCGGCCTTGCGGGCCAGATCCGTCGAGACGCGCAGCGGTCCGGTCGCGTCGGCGTCCAGCGCCAGCCGCGCCGTTGCGCCACCGAGCCGGGCGGGGATCCAGATTCCGCCGCCACCCTGGGAGAACTCGGCCTCCACCGCGGGTCGCGAGAAGGCGCCGCGCCAGCCCCCCGCTTGCGCGTCCGGGAGGCGCCGCGTGGGCAGGCCCGACCAGGTGATGTCTGCGCGGACCGGCAGGCGCGAGAGATCACGGTAACTCTCGGGACCGTCGAACTCGAGCCGGAAGCGCGGGGACACGACGCTCTTGAGGGCGCTCGTCCGGCGATCGAAGGCGAGCAGCAGGTCGTTTCCTCCGAGCGGCCGCAGGTGGATCGACACCGTGGCCGCGTCGGCGGATCCGAGCGACAACGTCGCGCGCTCGCGATCCTCGAAGAGAAAGGCGCGCCGCCAGAAGTAGGATCGCGTCAGGAGCTCGGCCAGCATGGGCTCCGATCCGACGCGCGTGACGCCGTCTACGTCGGTGAAGAATGCCCTTCCCGCCTGGATCCCGCGCACGGTCGAAAAGCCCGCGGAGGACACCGTTTCCCGGTACCCGGGTCCGGCCCACTCGATCTGGGCGGATCCGCTCTCGCCGTCCGGGCCTGCCGGAGAGAGCCGTACGCGGATCGAGCCGGCCGGCGGCAGCGGCCGGACCGAGGCTTGCTTGCGATAGTCCTCCAGAATGCGGCGGGCGACCAGGGCCTGAGAGTCTCGCCAGCAGCCGCCTGACGCGACGGCGGAGAGCATGAGGACGGCTGCCAAGCCCGCTGCGACCGCTAAACTGGTGCGTTCCGAGCGGTTTAGCTCGGCAGGCCGCGAGCCCTCTTTCGCCTCGGCTCCCGCCGGGGTGGGCTCGAACGCCATGGCCCACGACCCGGAGGACCCGACGCCGTCGAGATCCTGATCGCCGGTCCGCTTGCGAAACCGCCGAGCGCTCATCGAGAAGAGAGCGATCCTATCCCGTGGCTCGGCCACGTTCCCGCGACTCGGCTTCGCCCGAAAAAAATCGCGCCGGCCGATCTTTTTTTGCTTGCCTGTCGGTGCGGCGGATAGAATACCCAACCGTTTCGCAACGCCGGATGCCGGCGATTCCAATTTATGAAGAAGGGGTAGTGAATATGGCAAAAGACGGGAAGGCGCTCTCGAAATCCCAAACCGCGGATCACCTGGCCAAGTCCACCGGCACGACGAAGAAGCAGGCGACCCAGTTCCTCGACGACCTGACGGCCCTCGCCTACAAAGAGGCGAAGAACAGTTTCACGATTCCCGGCATCGGCAAGCTCGTGCTCGTGAACCGCAAGGCCCGCATGGGACGCAATCCCGCCACGGGGGAAGAGATCAAGATTCCCGCCAAGCGCGTCGTCAAGTTCCGCGTGTCCAAGAAGGCGAAGGACGCCATCCTGGGACCCAAGAAGTAAGAGCGAACGGCGGAGAAAGAAGGGGCGGCCTGCGGGCCGCTCTTTTTTTTGCCTGCCGGCAGCGAGGCTCGCCCGGGCGATGGTGGGTTATCCTGATTCCGCGATGCTCCGGGGGTGTGCGGTTGCGATCTTTCTTCTCGCCGTCCTGGCCGCCGACCCCGCGAGGGCCGCGGAGAAGGCCGTCTGGCCCCTGACGCTGCGCGACGGCATCCCCGCCACGCTGCCGGGATGGGACCCCGCGCCGCGGGATCCCCTGCCCGACACCGACGAGAACGCCATGGGTACCTACACGGAGGTCTCCCGCTTCTTTCAGAAGATCGAGCCGTCGGCGGCACGCCAGTTCCGGATCGTCGTTCAGGACTACGGAAGGGAAAAGGACCTCGAGGGAGCGATCCGAAAGGCCATGACCGAGGCGGCCGGTAGTCCCGGCGTCGAGACCGCCGAGATCAAGATCGGCGGGCTCGACGCCTTCGCCATTACGGACCGCTCGCAGGGGCAGCCGACGACGCTCGTGACCGTGGTCGTGACGCCGGGGCGCCTCGTCCTCGGGCAGGGCGCCAACGTCGAGCAGCCCGAGGCCATCAAGCTGCTCGGCCGGGTCGACTACGGGAAGGTGGCGGCATCGCAGTGAAGCCCCTGGTCCGGCCGGCGCGCCAGGCAGACTGGGCGCGCATGCTCGAGCTCGATCGCGAGCTCGCGCGTTTCGAGAAGCTCCCGCCACCCGACGACGGCGAGGCTGCGCGCCTGGCGTCCTGGATCTTCGACAGCGGGAGGGCCGGGGCGCTCGTGGCGGAGCTCGAAGGCCGCATCGAGGGGCTCGCGATCTTCTACGAGGGGATCAACTCGTTTCGCGCGCGGCCCTTCCTCTTTCTCGAGGACCTCGTCGTGACGGAGGCGGCGCGAGGACGCAGCCTCGGAGAGGCGCTGATGGCTGCGGTCGCGCGGGAGGCCGTCGCCCGCGGGGCGTCGCGCGTCGAGTGGGCCGTGCTCGACTGGAACGAGGGCGCCTTGCGCTTCTACCGGAGACTCGGCGGCCGGCCTCAGACGGAGTGGCTGCGCTACAGTCTGGACGGTGAAGCGCTCGAGCGGTTGGCGGAATCCTGACCTGGGGGTGACCCACCTCAGACTCCCACAGGTGCCAGACGGCTTGGCCTCGGTGAAGGCCGCGAGGAAGTCCAGGCCCCGGGCGGCGTCGGAAAGGAGTCGCGGATACGGGAGCGCCTCACCCGCTGGACGCTGGCGGCCGCTTCCTCCGCGAGCGCCGCGGAGCCCTCAATCCGCGGCGGCCGATGGCGTCGGCCCGCCCTTCGATTCCGACGGCGTCCCCTCCGGCAGCCGGGAGAGATCGAAGTCGGGGGCGGCGGCGATCATCGCGGCTCAGCCGTTGGGGATCTCCCAGAGCGGTCGCACCGCGGGGTGGTCCCAGGCGACGCGATACTCGTCCGGCGCGGCGAGGTCGAAGGCCTCCGTCACGATGTACAGCAGCGCGCAGGGATGGGTCAGCGGCCGGTAACCGTGAGCGACGCCCGCGGGGATTCGCACGAGCTGGTCGTTCCCGTCCCCGGCGACGAGGACCTGCGTGCGGCCGGAGGTGGGGGAGCCCGTGCGCAGGTCGAACAGTACGATCTTCGCTTTCGAGGGGGGCGGGAAGAACCAGATGTCCTCCTGTTTGAGGTGGTAGTGGAGGCCCTTGATGTGGCCCTCCGCATCCACGACGGAAAAATTCACCTGGGCGACGGGCGCTCCCTCGAAGAACCGCGCGAGCTCTCCTCCGGCTTCGCCGCTCGACCGGGCGCGGAAGACCTCCAGGAAGAACCCGCGGTCGTCGGTGTGGCGGGAAAGGCGGAGTGTCCGCACGCCCGCGATGGGCCCCGGGCTTCGGTAGGCTTTGGGCTCCGAGCGGAACTCGGGTGCGATCTCGTCGGGGTTCATGGGCGGCGATTCTACAGAAAGGGCGGGCCGGAGCCCGCCCTCGGAACTCGCGCGTCTGCGGCCGCCGCAACTTCATCGCCATCATGGCGGCGGGCTTGACCTCATCCCTTGGCGGTTCGGGAGATGGTCAGCCCGTTCTCGTGCTCTTCTTGAACCTGTTGTCACCGTCCCAATGGTGGCTCGAGGTGGCGAGACTGAGCCGTCGTCGGCGGTCGAGGACCAGTCCTTGAGCTCGCGCCGGCAGACCGGGAGTGCTAGTCTGTCAGGCGTCCGCCAACGGGAGGGACGATGGGTTTCCGAAGCCTCCTCGGCAAGGTCGTGGCCGGCCTGCTCGCCGCCGCTCTCTGCGCGGCGCAATCCCAGACCAATCACGTGGTCGTCAAGGTGGACGGCGTCGAAGTGCCGGGAGTCCTGGGGTACCGCCTGGAGTTCATTCGCCAGCCCCTTCCGAAGGCCGACTCCCGGCGGCTCGACCTTTCCTATTCCCCCAACGAGCGACTGCTCTCCCTGAGCGTGACCCAGAAGGGGCTGAAGAGTCTCCAGGAGTGGCTGAACCAGGCCTTCGACGGCGGGGCGCCGACCGCCAAAGTCGTCACGCTGACCTCCCTGAGTGCGTCCGACGAGGTTCTGGTCACATGGCAGCTCTCGGGGACGCTGCCGACCACGGTTTCCCAGGCGTCGGCGGGACAGGTCAACGAGATCACTGCCACGCTCGAGTTCCTGTTCGACCAGATGCGGCTGGTGGAGGCCGGCGGGCAGTGATCTCGGCGCTTCGGCGCCGAATCATTTGGACGAAGCGCGAGATCGGGCGCTTTCGGGACCGGCTTCCCGACGCCTGCACCGAGTGAATCTGTCCCCGGGACTCAGTGCCCCGGGCTCAACCCCTTGATCGCCTCGAGCAGCCCGACCGGCGGCCGCTCGAAGCGGGCGCCGAAGCCGGGCCGCGACCGCTGCGGGGCCTGATTCAAGAAGACGACGTTTCCGCGCACGCGGAAGGCGCGGGAATCGCCGGGTAGCGAGAAGACCAGGTCGACGTAGTCGCCCACCTCCGGCACGCGGGCGGTCGCGACGTACATTCCGCCGAGGTTGATCACCTCGACGAAGCCGGACAGCTCCTCCTCGCCGAAGCGCAGGTTGGCGGGGGCCCCGATCCACACGCGATCGGAGAGCCTCTGCTCCGCGGGCTTGCGGCCTTTCTTCTCTTCGGTCGTCATCGTGTCCGCGAGCCCCGCGTCGTAGGGCACATTTGGACAAGCAGTTTAACCGGTGCCTTCCGGGCGCTGTCAACAGGCGCAAGTGGCGTCGGCGACCTCCTCGGCTCAGATTCCTGTCTAGATAGCTTCAAAGTCTTCGATCGTCCAGGACGGGCAGGAGCGTCTTTTCGAGCTTTCGGTAGAGGCGGGCAGTGGCCTCGACGTCGCGCCGGCAATACTGCGCGATCTCGAGGAGCCGCCCGCTCTTGTAGAACGGCCCCACCGAGTAGCCGTCCATGCCCTGTTCCTTGGGGCTTTCGACGCCCAAGGCCTTACAGGCAAAGTCGAGGTTCCACTTTCGTGACACACCGAAAAATGTCAGGACGTCGAGAAGATCGGTGTGCGGACGCAGGGCATATCGGTATCCGACGAGATTCTTCGTGACCGGAATTCCGAGTGCGGCGCTGCGCAGCATCAGAAAGGGGCCGTCGAAACCGCGACCGTTGAAAGTGACGAAGCGGTGGAAGCGTGTGATCGCCGCCCAGAATTCCGCGAGAAACGCCGGTTCGGAGTCTCCGACGAAGGTAAAGAGCCCGTCGGAGGAGGTCTCCTCCGCGCGCCCGTCGGTCTTCTCGTACCAGACGCGGCCATGCCCGGACTCCGGATTGAGCATCGCGAGCACGACGACGCGGCCCGTGAAGGGCCACAGCGAAAGCTGCTCGGGAAGCTTGCGCCGCTCCTCTTCCGTGCGGGCGTTCTTCTCGAGGTAGGTCCTCTGGGAATCGTCGAGCGCGTCCCACTCGATGCCGACGGTCTCGATGTCGAAGACGACACTCGCCACGGGCTGATGCTATTCTGTTCGAGACTGCCGATGAAAACAGTCGCGCGGATTCTTCTGGCGCTCACGGCGCTCGGGGCCCTCTGCTGCGCGCGGCCCGAGCGGAGTGCATCGCCGTCAGACACCCTCTACAGGCATCTCGAGGGAGACCCTGCGACACTCGATCCTACCGTGACCAACGAGGAGGTCGGACTGCGCGTCGAGGAGATGCTGTTCCGGCCGCTCGTCGGCATCGACCGCGACCGCCGGTCTGTCCCGGGGCTGGCGGCCTCCTGGACGGCTTCCCCAGACGGGCTCTCCTACGAGTTTCACCTGGATCCGGGCGCCCGCTGGGAGGACGGGACCCCCGTGAGTTCCGACGACGTGGCGTTCACGATCGAACGGATTCGCGACCCCGCGGTCGCGGCCTCCAACTGGAAGGCGGGATTCGAAGACGTGACTGCGGTCGAGACGCCCGATCCTTCGCGGGTCATCGTTCGGTTTCGCCGCGCTTACGCGGAACGGATGCTCGCGTTCGACCTCCCGATCGTATCCAGGACTTCCTTCGCGCGCCCGGGGACGGCCGACCGGAGCCCCGTCGGCAGCGGGCCCTACCGCCTCGAGTCGTGGGAGACGGGGCAGAAGTTGAGGCTCGTTCGCCGCGAGGATCGCACGGAGAAGGAGTGTCCGTTCCGCAGGGTCGTTTTTCGGGTGATCCCCGACGGCACGGTCGCGTACCGCGCCGGGATGCGCGGCGAGCTCGACGAGTTCAAGGTGGGCCGCGATCGCCGGGAGGAAGCCGAGAGCTCTCAGGAATTCCAATCCCGAAACCGAATCCTGAAGGTTCCCCGTTTTCTCGTCGTCGCCGTGGTCTGGAACCTCCGCAATCCAGTGCTCGCCGACGTGCGGGTTCGGCGGGCGCTGGCACAGTCCTGGCCCCGAGCGGAGGCGGCGCGGAGCCTCTACCCGACCGACGGCGCTCCGCTCATCTCGGGCCCCTATCCGGCAGGAGCGCCCGAGAACGCGCCGGACGTGGCCCTGCCGGTCTACGATCCCGCGGCGAGCGCACGGCTGCTCGACGAGGCCGGCCTGACCCTGGGCAAGGACGGCCTGCGGCGGCGGCAGGGCCGCCCGGTGTCCCTGGAGCTCATCCTGCCGGCCGGGCAGAGAATGAACGCGAGCATCGGGGAGATCCTGCGAGAGGCCTACGGGAAGCTCGGCATCGGGCTGATCCTGAAGCCGCTCGACTGGGCCGCCTTTTCGCAGCGTTTCGCGGCGGGCGAATTCGACGCCGCGCCCTCGGCCAACGAGTTTCTCCCGCCCAACCTCGATCCCTATCCCTTCTACGGGTCGGCGCAGGTGCCGCCGGCCGGCCAGAACTTCGGCTTTTACCGAAATTCCGAGGCCGACCGCACGATGGAGGCGCTGCGGGCCGAGCTCGACCCCGCGCGGCGTCTGGAGCTCTATCGGCAGGTTCACCGCCTCCTCGCCGCGGACCCGCCCGCCGATTTTCTCTGGAGCGCGGACCAGTACTGGGGGCTTTCGAAGCGCCTCGAGGGCGTCGAGGTCTCATCGCTCGGCCTCTTCCATTTTCTGCCGGGACCGCTCGCCTGGCGGCCCGCAGGACACTCGGCGCGGTAGGGTCCGGGCTCGGAGGATTCGGAGCATGGCTCCTCCGCTCGCTGGTGTCCTCGTCCTGGATCTCTCGCGGGTGCTCGCGGGGCCCTTCAGCACGATGTTGCTCGCCGATCTCGGGGCGCGCGTGATCAAGGTGGAGCATCCGGAGTCCGGCGACGTCACGCGCGGTTGGGGTCCGCCCTACCACGCCGAGAGCGGTCTGGCGGCGTACTTTCTTTCGGTCAACCGCAACAAGGAGTCGATCGCGCTCGACCTCACGCGCCCCGAGGGCCTCCGCTCGGTCCGGCGCCTGGCGGCGCGGGCGGACATCCTCGTCGAGAACTTTGCGCCGGGCGCGCTGTCGAGGCTCGGCCTTTCGCTGGAAGTCCTGCGCCGGGAGAACCCGCGCCTGGTGACGGCCTCGATTACGGGTTTCGGGCGGGAGGGGCCCGAGGCCGCGTCGCCCGGCTTCGATCTTCTTGCCCAGGGAGGCGCCGGATTGATGGCGATCACGGGGGACGCCGACGGAGAGCCGGCCAAGGTCGGGGTGGCCGTGTCGGACCTACTGGCCGGGTGCTACACGGCGATCGGAATCCTCGCGGCACTCGATTCCCGGGACCGCACGGGGATGGGAACCCACGTCGAGACGGATCTCTTCTCTTCCACTCTTGCGTCCCTGATCAACGTCGCGCAAGCCGCTCTCGTGACCGGCGAGGAGGCTCGCCGGCATGGAAACTCCCATCCTCAGATCGTTCCCTACCGGCCCTTTCGGGCCGCCGACGGAGAGTTCATCCTGGCCGTCGGCACGGATCCGCAGTTCGCCCGGCTCTCCGAGGTCGTGGGCCGCCCGGACTGGAAGAACGACCTGCGCTTTTCGAGCAACCCCTCACGCGTGGAGCGCCGCGAGGAGCTCGAGAGCGAGCTCGAGAAGATCTTCCGAAGGGAGCCCCGTTCCGCATGGCTCGCACGGTGCCGTCAGGCCGGCATCCCCGCGGGTCCGGTGCGCGGGCCGCTCGAAGCCCTTTTCTCGGACACCGCCCGCGCTCTGGGTGTCGTTCGGCAGGCCGAAGGCCTGGGCTTCGTGGCCTCGCCCATCCGCGTTTCGGGTCACGAGCCGGCGCTGCGCTTTCCGCCCGCCCTGGACGCGGACGGCGAGCGAATCCGCCGCGAGTTTGGTCTCGATCCCGCGTGAGCGCCGGGGGAAACGCCCCTCCAATCAGTCCGGCGGCGGGGTCTCGGCAGCGGGTGCGCCGGCCGCCAGCGTTCGCCAGGCGACGGAGGCGAGCACGATCACCGCGCCGACGATCGCGTATCCGCTCGGGCGCTCCCCGAGAAAAAGGAACACCCAGATCGGATTGGCGACGGGCTCGAGCATTCCGATCAGAGATGCTCGGGTCGCAGACACGTGCCGGATTCCCGAGACGAAGAGGGCGTAGGCGGCCGCGAGCTGGAAGGTGCCGAGCAGCGCCAGTCCCGCGAGCGAGCGCCCCGGCACGGCCAGATTCGAGGCCACGAAGGGAATCAGGCTCGCGGCCGCGGCCAGATTCCCGTAGGTGACCACGGCCTCGGCGCCGGCGCCGCGCTCCCGCCGCAACGAGATGACCAGGAAGGCGAAGAGGAGGCTCGAGAAGAGCGCCATCAGGTCGCCCGCGAGGCTTCGGGTCTCGAGCCTGTCGGCGAAGAAGAGGGCCATGCCCCCCATGGCGATCCCGATCGCGGCCGAGTCCGCAGGCCGGCGCGGCTCCCCGAGCGCCAGGGGCGCGGCGATCAGGACCCACACGACGCCCGTGTACTGCAGAAAGATCGCGTTGGCGGCGGTCGTCCACTTGGTGGCGACCACGAAGGTGATGAGGCATCCGGCATAGCAGGCGATTGCGATGAGCAACGCGGGCCGTCGTGGGGGCGGGTGGGCCGGAAGAAGAGCCACAGGGCGAGGGCAGCGAAGGCCGACCGATAGAAAGCGACCGTCAGGGCGGGCTCGTCGATCGCCTTGATCCCGACGCCTCCGGAGGACCAGAGCAGCGCCGCCGCCGCGACCCGCAGGGCGCCGATGCGCTCGTCGTGAGGCGAGGAAGGTGTTCGCATCATCGGCGATGGCGGGCCGGGACGCGGGACGGGCCCGTCAGGCCCCTACGGCGTCGAGGATTGCGCGGGTCGTGGCCTCCGCTGCGGCGGCGCCCACGCGCAGGCGCAGGGCGAGGGGCGGCGCCTGCCCCGTCGGGGCGAGGGCGAAGACGATGTCGCCGTCGACCAGCGTGTGGGAGGGGCGCACGGCGCGCGCGACACCGTCGTGCGCTTCCATCGCCACGCGCTTCAACGACCCGGCGCCAAAGGGAACCGTCGTGGCCACGCAGAGGAGCGTGGTGTTGCCGCCCGCGCGCGGGCTGTCCGGCAGCGCCTCCTGCCAGAGGGCGCGCGCGGAACGGAAGGAGGCCCCGCGGCCCGAGGGGCCAGCGATCGTCCGTCCCGAATCCGGATCCACGACGTCGCCGAAGGCGTTGACGGCCGCGAGCGCGGCAACCTGCTGCCCGTCCGGCAGCTCCAGGGAGGCGCATCCGAGGCCGCCTCGCGCCGCCCGCCCGACTCCGAAAAGCTTGCCGACGGTCGCTCCCGTGCCGGCTCCGACCGCTCCCGTTTCGACCTCCCCCTCGCTCGCGGCGTCACAGGCGGCCTCGCCCTCGGCCTCCCCCGGGGCGGCATTCGCGTCACCGACCGCGAGGTCGAAGAGGACCGCCGCGGCAACGATCGGCACGCGCGCCGGCCCGATGGCGAACCCGACCCCGCGCCGGCGCAGCCACGACGCCACCCCCCCGGCCGCCGACAGTCCGAAGGCGCTGCCGCCGGAGAAGAGAAGGCCGTGAATCTCGTCGACCAGATTGCCCGGCGCAAAGACGCCGGTTTCGCGCGTGCCCGGCGCCCCACCGCGCACGTCGACGGCCGCGGTGGTCCCGGACGGCGGAAGAATGACCGTACAGCCGGTCCGGGCCATGCGGTCCGTATGGTGCCCGATCCGGTATCCGGCCGGAAACGACGCCATCGCGTCAGCCCTCCACGCGCCGCAAGCGCGAGGGGCGTCCCGCGCGATGGCATGCCACACAGTGCCGCGCTCCGCGGAAGGGCCGCAAGCGCCGGAAGATCCCGCGGCATCCGTCGCACCGGTAGAGAACCTTTCGGCGGGCCCGGAAGGCGGAGAGCGCATCGGTCACCGGAGCGTGTCCGCGCCGCGCGCCGAGCTGTCGCGCGAGGCGCCGAAAGAGCGGACCGTGGCCGCCGCAGGTCCCCAGGCGCACGTACACCCAGGCGTGTGCGGCCTCGTGCAGCAGGGTGTCGAGGCGCTCGGCCTCGGAAAGATGCGCGGAGATCGTAATCCGGTGGGGTCGGCCGTATCGGATCTCACCTCCGGTCAGCTTCCTGCGCGAGAGGCGCACCTCGGCCGGGCTCAGCCCGAAACGGTCGGCGAGGCGATCGTACAGGTCCTGCAGGCGGGCCGCGCCGTCCGGCGTCTCGGCGGGGAAAAGCGCGATCACGCAATAAGATTAGCGAAGAACGGAGGAGTCATGACTCGAAACACGCTTTTCCTCGCGGCGGCGCTCAGTCTGGCCGCGCGGGCGGCCAGCGCTGCGCCCGCGGGCAAGATGGTTTCCTATCCGAGCGGATCCGAAACGGTAGCCGGCTACCTCGCGGTGCCCGAGGTCGCGGGGAAGAAGCCCGCGATCGTCGTGATTCAGGAATGGTGGGGGTTGAACGACTTCATCCGGCAAAAGGCCGACCATTTCGCGGCCGAGGGCTACGTCGCACTGGCTCCCGACCTCTACGCCGGACAGGCGACCTCCGATCCCATGAAGGCGCACGAGCTCTCGCGCATCCCGCCGGAGCACGTCATGCGCCAGCTCAAGGCGGCGGTCGCGTACCTGAAGGCTCGTCCCGACGTCGACGCGGACCGGATGGCGTCGATCGGGTGGTGCTTCGGCGGCGGCTATTCGCTCGAACTCGCGCTGGAACAGGCGCCTCCGCTCTCGGGCGCGGTGATCTATTACGGTCGCCTCGTCGCGGACCGCGGCGTGATCGCGAGCCTGCGGGTGCCCCTGCTCGGCAACTTCGGCGGCATGGACAAGGGGATTCCGGCGGAGAGCGTGAGCGCGTTCGAAAGCGACGCGAAGCAGGAAGGCAAGAGCGTGGACTTCAAGATCTACCCGGATGCCGGACACGCCTTCGCTTCGTCGAGCGATCCGAAGGTCTACCGGCCTGGGGACGCGAAGGACGCCGACGCCCGCGCGGAGGCGTTCCTCGCCAGAGTCCTGAAGCCGCGATGAGCCGACGGGCTATGTGCGGTTCTTGTACCAGTCCGCGTTGATCTGCTGGTAGTGCTTCCACTTCTCCGGGATCGTCTCCTCGGTGAAGATGGCGGTCACCGGACAGGCGGGCTCGCAGTTCCCGCACTGGATGCAGACGTCGGGGTCGATGTAGAGCATCTCGGCGGCGGCGAACTCGGCTTCGTCCTTGCGCGGGTGGATGCAGTCGACCGGACAAACATCGACGCACGCCGTGTCCTTCGTTCCAATGCACGGCTCCGCGATGATGTACATACCCATGAGGCGTTCCTCCTGCCCCTTTTTTCAAAAGGGACAGGATTCTAGCAAACCGTGTCCACCGGAACGAAAGCCGAAACGACGTCGAAACTCTTTTCGCGGCCGCGGGGGAGAGGGGCCTTGCGGCCCCCAGGCAGAGCTACCTTCCGACCGAGATCTGGTGGGCGAGGTTCTGGCCGTCGGGCCGGGGGGCGTATCGCACCGTCACGCGCGCCCCCTGAGCGAGGACACCGTTGATCCGCGTCTGATCGTTCCAGAAGATCTTCACGTCCTCGGAACCCACCCGCACGACGAGCGTCTGGTGGACGGCGTCCAGGCTCGAGATCGTGCCGGTCGCCGTTTGTGCCTTGTCGGCTGCCCGAGCGGCCGCCGGCAGCGCGGTCAGGAGCGCAGCCGAGAGCGCTGCCGCCCGAATCGTGTGGCGCATCAGGTCACTTCTCCTGCTCAACGGGCAACGCGGGGACGTCTCGGTGCATTCCTCGCAGAGCACGACGAGTTGACAGGACCCGCCCCGCCCCATAGAATACGCCGTTTTTTTGACAACGCCCCCCTGGAGGATCTGTACGATGTCGAAACGCTGGACCGAAGCGGAACTCCGGTTTTTGAGGGACAACGCAGGCAAGATGAGCATCCAGGCGCTGGCCGACGTGCTCTCGGTGCGCATCGACGAGCTCGAGAGGAGGATGGAGAAACTGGGTCTGATGGGTGGCACCGAGGCGCCGGCTGCCAAGAAGGCCCAGACGCTCAGGGAGCTCTCCAAGCTAGCCGAAAACGCCCGCAAGGAGTTCGACCGCGGGGTGTCGGCACTCCAGAAGAAGAGAGTGGAGGAGGCGGAGCGTCACTTCACGGAGCTGACCCAGAAATATCCCGATGAGAAGGAGCTCGTGGACCGGGCCCGGGTGTACCTGGCGGTCTGCGCGAGGCAGAAGAGGGCCGACGCTCCCGCCCTGACCGAGCCCGAGGACTTCTATTACGCGGCGGTGATCGCGAAGAACCGGGGGCTCGTCGGAGAGGCCATCGAGCACCTGAAGCACGCCGCCCGAAAGAACGGTGGAGGCAAGGTCGACTTTCTTCTGGCGTGCTGCTACGCGCAGAACGGTGAGCGGGAGACCGCTCTGGAGCACCTGAGGCGGGCGATCGGCGAGGACCAGAGCAACCGGATCCTCGCGCGGCACGACAGCGATTTCGATCCCGTGCGGGACACGCCAGAATTCCGGGAGCTGTTGGCGTCGTAAAACAGGCAAGGCGCCGCTCCCGCGCAAGGCCGAGGATTCATCCATTGCGGACCAAGTCCGGGCGGCGACGGGTTTCAACCGCTCCGAAGCGGAGCCGAAAGGGAGGAGTGCGAGCGCGCGCGCCGGTCCGCGTCGTCGTGCTGGCGGCGGGTTCGGGCTCACGGATGCGTTCCGCCCTTCCGAAGGTGCTTCACCGCGTCGGTGGGCGGACCCTTCTCGAGAGCGTTCTCGAGGCGGCCGAGGGCCTCGCGCCTTCGAGAACCGTCGTCGTCCTGGGCGCCGGTCGGGAGCGGGTCGAGGAGGCACTCGCCGGCAGGCCTCTCGAGCTCGTCGTCCAGGACCCGCCGCTCGGCACGGGAGACGCGGTGCGCCGGGCGCTTCCCGCTCTGGGAGACGCGGCGGGGCCCGTCCTCGTGCTTTCGGGCGATACGCCGCTGCTGCGGCCCGGGACCCTCGCGGCGCTGCTCGAGCGCCAACGCGAGGGGCTGGATCTGGCAGTCCTGTCTTTCCGGCCTCCCGATCCGGGCGACTTCGGCCGCGTCGTGCGAGACGCCCGGGGCCGGGTTCGGCGAATCGTCGAGGCCAAGAACGCGACGGCACGCGAGCGTCGGATCGGTGAGGTCAACGCGGGGGTCTACTGCTTCGATGCCTCGGCGCTCTCCCGCGCGGTCGGGGCGCTCGAGGTGGATGCGGCGTCGGGCGAGCTCTACCTGACCGACACCGTCGAGATTCTCGTGCGGTCGGGTGGTCGGGTCGGCGCCGTTCTCGCCGAAGACTGGCGCGAGGCCTGGGGCGTCAACACGCGCCGGGATCTCGCCACTGCCGAGGAGATCGAGCACCGGCGTCGCATCGAGCGCGCGCTCGATGGCGGCGCCACGATCGTCGACCCGGCGACGACGCGCCTGGGCCCGCACGTCCGGCTGGAGGCGGACGCGATCCTGCACCCGTTCGTGTGCCTGGAGGGGGAAACGTCGGTGGGCGGGGGGGCCGAGGTGCTTCCGTTTACGCGCATCGTGGACTCCACCCTGGCCTCCGGAGCCGTGGTGGGACCCCACTGCGAGCTCGACGGCGCGCGGATCGGGCCCCGAAGCCGCGTCGGTCCCTTTGCCCGCCTGCGGCCGGGCTCCGTCCTCGGGGAAGGCGTGCGGGTCGGCAACTTCGTCGAGACCAAGAACAGCGTGCTTCACGACGGCGTGAAGGCGCAGCACCTGGCGTACCTGGGGGACGCGGAAGTGGGCGCGCGCTCCAACATCGGTGCCGGCGTCATCACGTGCAACTACGACGGCTCGAAAAAGCATCGCACGGCAATCGGAGAGGGCGTCTTCATCGGTAGCGACGCGCAGCTCGTGGCCCCCGTGACGGTCGGCCGCGGCGCCTACGTCGCCGCAGGCGCGACGATCACGGAGGATGTGCCCGAGGGGGCCCTCGCACTCTCGCGCGTCGCGCAGACCAACGTCGAGGGCTGGGTCGAGAAGCGGAAGGCGAAGGCGGGCGGGGCCCACGCGCACGGGGGAAAGAAATGAGCCGAGGAGCCGGGGCGCGGGCGCCGGTTCGGGGCATCGGGAGGGAATCCACATCATGTGCGGAATAGTCGGCTACGTCGGACCGCGACAGGCGGCTCCCATCCTCCTCGAGGGACTCAAGCGGCTGGAGTACCGGGGCTACGACTCGGCCGGAATCGCGACGCTCTCCAACGGCAGCTTCACGGTCTCCCGCTGCCCCGGCAAGCTCTCGAACCTGATCGAAAAGCTGAACGGCTCCTCGAACGTCGGCACGACCGGCATCGGACACACGCGCTGGGCCACGCACGGAAAGCCCACCGAGGCGAATGCGCATCCGCACACGGATTGCTCGGGCAAGATCGTCGTCATCCACAACGGCATTTTTGAGAACTTCGCGGAGCGAAAGGCAGCGCTGGCGGCTGCGGGCCACACGTTCCAGAGCGAAACGGACACGGAAGTCTTCGCGCACGAGGTCGAGCAGGCCTTCCACGGAGACCTCTTCGCGGCCGTTCGGCACGCGGCATCGGCCTTGACGGGCGCGTATGCCGTCGTCGTGTCTTCGAGCGAGGAGCCGGGGGTTCTGGTGGCGGCGCGCTCGGGGCCTCCGATCGTGCTGGGTCTCGGTCAGGGAGAGAACTTCGTGGCGTCCGACCCCGTGGCGCTGTTGTCCTGGACGCGGGACGTCATCTTCCTCGAGGACGGCGACGTCGCTCGCGTGGACGTCGGCGGCGTCGCGATCGTCGACGCGAAGGGCCACACCCCCGAGCGGCAGCGCCACCGCATCCTCTGGGATGCCGTGGCGGCCGAGAAGGGCGGCTACCGGCATTTCATGGACAAGGAGATCCACGAACAGCCCACCGCCATCGCCGAGACGCTGGGCGGGAAGGTTTCGCTCGGAACCGGCGAGATCCTGCTTGCCGACCCCCTTCTCGACCCGGCGCGAGTCGAGGAATTCGACCGGGTCCTGTTGCTCGCCTGCGGGACGTCGTGGCATTCGGCGCTCATCGGGAAGTTCCTGATCGAAGGAATGGCGCGGATTCCGGTCGAAGTGGATTACGGCAGCGAGTTTCGCTACCGGCGGCCCGTCGTCAACGACCGCACGCTCACTCTCGGCATCTCCCAGTCCGGCGAGACGGCCGATACGGTGGCGGCTCTCTCGGAGGCGCGGCGGGCGGGCGCGCCGATCGGAGCGATCGTCAACGTGCCGGGCAGCCAGATCGCGCGGATGGCGGACGCCGTGTTCCCCACACACGCGGGGCCCGAGATCGGAGTCGCCTCGACGAAGGCCTTCACGACGCAGCTCGCGGTGCTCTTCCTGATCGCCGGCAAGCTGCGCGAGGCCCGGGGCCTCGGCAAGGGTCTGACGGAGGCCGAGCGCAATGCCCTGGCCCACCTGCCGACGGCCGCCGGCCGCGCGCTCTCGACGGAACCTCTGCTCGAGGAGCTCGCCAAGCGCTACCAGCACGCCACCGACTTCCTGTTCCTGGGTCGGGGACTCCACTACCCGGTCGCCCTGGAAGGGGCGCTGAAGCTGAAGGAGATCTCCTACATTCATGCCGAGGGATACCCGGCCGGGGAGATGAAGCACGGCCCGATCGCACTCGTGGACGAGAAGCTGCCGGTGGTCGTGCTCGCACCCCATGACGGCTGGCGCGAGAAGACTCTCTCGAACCTGCAGGAGGTCAAGTCTCGCGATGGAATCGCGATCGTCGTCACGACGCGGCCCGACGACGCCGTATCGTCCATCGCGGACCACGTCCTCGTCATTCCGGAGACGATTCCGGAGCTGCAGCCCATCCTCTCCGTGATTCCGCTTCAGATGCTCGCCTACCACGTGGCCCTGCGGCGCGGCTGCGACGTGGATCAGCCGAGGAATCTAGCCAAGAGCGTGACGGTGGAATGAGGAGTCGAAGCTGATAGCTTTTGCAGGATGCCCGACTCTCCATCCCTGACCGGACTCAACCCCGAGCAGCGCGAGGCGGTCCTTCACGAGAAGGGACCCCTGCTCGTCCTGGCCGGTGCGGGCTCGGGAAAGACGCGCGTCATCACGCACCGGCTCGCCCGCTTGGTGGAATCGGGCGCCGATCCGCGCACGATTATCGCCGTCACGTTCACCAACAAGGCCGCGCAGGAGATGCGGGAGCGGGCCCGCCGGCTCACGGCTTCGGCCGCGCGCCTGGGTTTCGTGGGCACGTTCCACGCGTTTGGGCTGCGCTTCCTGCGTCGCAACGCGGTGGCCGCCCGCCTCGACGCCCGGTTTTCGATTGCCGACGGGGCCGACCAGCTCACGCTCGTCAAGGAGGCCATGGCGGAGGCCGGTGTTTCCGAGCAGGTCCTGACGCCGGGGGCGGTGCGCGCGCGCATCTCCCAGGCCAAGAACGCCCTGGTGACGCCGCAGGAATTCGAGGCCGCGCAGAATGACTTCGCCGGGGAACGGATCGGGCGGGTATTCCGCCTCTACGAGAGGCGCCTGTCGGCCTCCGGGTCTCTGGACTTCGACGACCTGATCGCGCGCCCGGTGCGCCTCCTGCGGGAGAACCCGCCGCTGCTCACCGCCGTGCGGCGCGCCGTGCGGCACCTGCTCATCGACGAGTATCAGGACACAAACGCCTCGCAGGACGCACTGGTGAAGCTGCTCGGCGCCGAGGCCGAGTCGCTCTGCGCGGTCGGCGACGAGGACCAGGCGATCTACCGGTGGCGGGGCGCGGAGGTCGAGCACATTCTCCGGTTCGACAGCGACTTTCCCGGGGCGCGGATGGTCGCGCTCGAGCGCAACTACCGGTCCACGGCTGGGATCCTGGAGGCGGCCTCCGCGCTGGTGGCGCACAATCGCCGCCGCAGGCCGAAGCTTTTGCGCGCGGACCGCGGCGCCGGGGCGCGCGTGCGGCTGTGGCGATTCGAGGAGGACCGCCAGGAGGCCGACGAGGTGGCGCGTGCGGTCGCGGAGGGGGGTAGGCCGCCTTCCGACGTCGCCGTCCTCTACCGGACCAACGCCCAGTCGCGCGCCTTCGAGGAGGAGTTCCTGCGGCGACGCATCCCCTACATCGTCGTGGGAGGCATGAAGTTCTATGAGCGTGCCGAGGTCAAGGACGCGCTGGCGTACCTGCGCCTGGCGGTGCGGCCGCAGGACGATCTGGCCTTCCGGCGTGTCGTCAACGTTCCCGCCCGCGGCATCGGGGCGGCCACCCTCGACCGGATCGCGGAGGCCGCGCGGGAAAGCGGGCGCCCCTGGTGGGAGGTCTCGGGCGAGTCCGTGCCCGGCCTGTCCGAGAGGGCGCGTCTCGCCCTGAACCGGTTCCGCGGGCTCGTCACGGAGCTTTCCGAGAAGGCGCAGACCTACACGCCCTCGGCGCTGCTCGAACACCTGCTCGCGGCAACCGGATACGCCGCGCTCTACGAAGGGTCCGACGAGCCGGAGGACGTGGGCCGCCGCGAGAACCTGCAGGAGCTGCTCTCCTCGGCGCGCGAATTCGAGCGCTCCAACGAGGAAGGTGCCACGGTCGCCGACTACCTGGACGCGGTGGCGCTGGCGACCGACATGGACGCCGACACGCGCGCGGGTGCGGTGACGCTCTCGACCCTGCACGCCGCCAAGGGGCTGGAGTTCCCGGCCGTCTACGTCGTGGGCCTGGAAGAAGGGTATTTGCCGCACGGAAACTCGGGGGAGGACCCGGAGGAGCTCGAGGAAGAGCGGCGGCTGCTCTACGTCGGCATGACGCGCGCCAAGGACGAGTTGACGCTGACGCTCGCCGGCCGGAGGCTCGTCTATGGCCGCGTGCAGTACCGCACACCGTCGCGCTTCGTGGAAGAGGTCCCCGCCGATGCCCTCGAAGAGCGCGGCCTGTCGCCTGCGCGCCGATTGCGGCCGACCCTGTTCGACCGCGGCCGCAACAGCGAGGAAGAAGGCTTCGACGCCGGTCCGGAACCCGAGGACGCTTCGCCGGGTGGCAATCTCCGCCGCGGCCGGCGCGTGCGGCACCCCCGGTACGGCTACGGCGTCATCCTCGCGCAGGAGGGCTCGGGCGAGGAGACGCGGCTGACGGTGTATTTCGACCGGGCGGGCAAGAAGAAGTTCGTCGCGCGCTACGCGGACCTGAAATTGGCGTGAAGCGGATCGAGGCAAGTGCCGGCGTCTCGCCGTCGGGCGGCGGCTGCCTCGCTCCGGAAGAGAGTTTCTAGGACAACCCGGCGAGGGGAGATCCGGTTTTCGAGCCGAAGCGCATCACGAGCCCGATCATCCGGCCCGCGGCGGCGCCATCGCGGCGGTAGCTCGCGTACTTCTCGCCGCCGCACTTCGTGCAGCCGGAGTGAACCGAGATGCGGCCTGGCGGGACCCCCGCGGCCTCGAGCTGCGCGCGGTTGACCGCTGCCACGTCCAGGTGAAAGCGGCCTCCGCAAGAGGCGCGCAGGTGCTCGCCGGCAAACTGGGCCGCCACCTCGCCTCCGACCTCGTAGCAGCAGACGCCGATGGAGGGCCCGAGCCACGCCCGCAGGGACGACGCCGCGGCGCCGATCTGGGCCAGAGCGCGAACCCCCGCGGCCGCGGCGTTACCCGCGGTGCCGCGCCAGCCGGCATGAACCGCGGCGATCGCGCCCTGGGAGGCCAGCACGATCGGAACGCAGTCGGCGGTCTGGACGGCCAGGGCGACGCCGGGCAGACCTGTGGCCAGTGCGTCGCATTCCCCTGCATCCTCGACGGCGCCCGCGGGAGGAGACTCGCGCACGAGGACGGCACGCGTTCCGTGGACCTGCGTGGCGCGCACGATCGGAGTTCCGTCGAGCGAAAGGGCGCGGGCGAGGCGGCGGGCGAGGTAGGAGGTGGGAGAAGATTCTTCGGGCGGGGCCGCGCCGCGCTCGGAGAAAGCGACGACGAGGCCGTCGGGAATGCGCCCCGGACTGAAGACCCGGACTCCGCGGACGACCTCCTCGGTCCATTCGCTCATCGCCGCATTGTAGGGGAGGGCCACGGGACTCCCGCGTGCTAAAATTCCACAGTGTCACCGGTCGAAATGGCTGAAAAGACGCGGGTTTTCCCGGTCATCGGGCTGGAGGTCCATGCCCAGCTCCAGACGCGATCCAAGATCTTCTGTCCCTGTCCGGTGACCGTCGCCGCGCCGCCCAACTCGGCCACCTGCCCCGTCTGCCTCGGCTTTCCGGGCACCCTTCCCGTCTTGAACCGTGAGGCGGTCACCCTCGCGCTGCGCCTCGCCAGCGCCGTCGGTGCGCAAATCCACACCGACTCGCGCTTCGCGCGCAAACACTACTTCTATCCGGACCTGCCCAAGGGCTACCAGATCACGCAGTACGACAGGCCTTTCTCGACCGGCGGGTCGATCGAGATCGACACGCCCGCGGGTCCGCGGGCAATCCGCCTCGTGCGCATCCATCTCGAGGAGGACGCCGGCAAGTTGCTGCACGACACGCCGTACGCCGAGATCCCGCCCACCGAGTCCCTGGTGGACTGGAACCGGGCGGGCGTGCCGCTGGTCGAGATCGTCGGGGAGCCAGACCTTCGGACGCCCGAGGAGGCCGCGGCGTACCTGACGGAGCTGCGCAAGATTTTGCGAGCCTGCTCGGTATCCGATGCTGATATGGAGAAGGGCAACCTCCGCTGCGACGCCAACGTGTCAATCCGATCCTCGGAGACGGCCCCGCTCGGCACACGCGTCGAGGTCAAGAACCTCAATTCGATTCGATTCGTCGCCAAGGCGCTCGAGCACGAGATCGAGCGGCAGGCGGCCGCCGTCTCGCGCGGCGAGCGCATCGTTCAGGAGACCCGCCTCTGGGACCCGGCGACGGGACGAACGGTCGCGATGCGCAGCAAAGAGGAAGCGCACGACTACCGCTACTTTCCGGAGCCGGACCTGGGCGCGCTCATCGTGGACGAGGCCTGGATCGCTGAGGCGAGCAGAAATATGCCGGAAATTCCGCGTTCACGTCGCGATAGGTTCATCGAGCAGCATCGAATCTCATTTACAACGGCCGGAGCGATCACATCGTCGCGACAACTTGCCGACACCTTCGAGCTGATTATTGCGGGACCATCGGGAGTGTCGCCAAAACTGGCGGCAGACCTTCTATCTGGAGAGCTTCTCCGCCTGATGAAGGAACGAAAGCATTCCCCAGAGGATGCGAGGTCCTTTATCGCACCAGAGCGGATTAGAGAGCTGCTGCAATTGCTCGAGGCCGGCAAGGTCTCGGCAGCAACTGCCAAGGAAGTCTTGGCACTAATGATCGATTCGCCGAAATCGGCGGAGGACATCGTCAATGAGCGGAATCTTGGCAAGCTCTCGGACTCGGGTGCTCTAGAGGCCCTCGCCCAGGAGATCGTCTCCTCCAACCCCTCCCAGGCCGCGCTCTACCGCTCCGGAAAGACCCAGACCTTCGGCTGGTTCGTGGGTCAGGTGATGAAGAAGACCGGAGGCCGCGCCGATCCGGCGGCCGTGCGCGCGGCCCTGGAAGCCGCGCTGGGGCCTCCGGCGTGATCCAGCTCTTCCGGGTCTCCAAGGACTACGGGCGCTTCCGGCACGCGCTCATCGACGTCACCTGCGCGATCGAGCGGGGCGAGTTCGTCTTCCTGACCGGGCCCTCGGGAGCCGGAAAGTCCACGTTCCTGAAGCTGCTCTTTCGCGACGAGTCGCCCTCGGCCGGCCAGATCGTCGTCAACGGGCGCAACATCGGCGTGCTTCCTCTTTCCCGGATCCCCTATTTCCGGCGCACGGTGGGGGTGGTCTTTCAGGACTTCAAGCTCATCAGCCGCAAGACGGTCTTCGAGAACGTGGCCTTCGTGCAGAACGTCCTGGGCCTGCCGCGGGCCGAGCAGAGGCGACGCGCCTACCAGGTCTTGAAGCGCGTCGGCCTCCACCACCAGATGAACGCCTACCCGGAGGAGCTCTCCGGCGGCGAGCAGCAGCGCGTCGCGATCGCCCGCGCGATCGTCAACGAGCCGACGCTGCTTCTCGCCGACGAGCCGACTGGAAATCTCGATCCGGCGCTCGCCGAAGAGATCATGCGGCTCTTCGCCGAGATCAACATTCGCGGCACGACGGTGCTCGTCGCCACACACGACATCGAGCTGATCCGGCGGATGGGCAAGCGCGTCCTGACCCTGGATCGCGGCCACCTGCGCGACCACGAGATCTTGGCCCGCGACGCTCCGACCCTCATGCGGGAAGTCCCTTTCCTGCCGATGGGGTAGGGGCGGCCCCGGTGATCCGTCGCCCGTTGACTGGAAACTGACGACCGAAGGCTCCCATGGCCATCAAACCCCGGTACATCTTCGGCGAGGCCTGGTCGATTGCTCGCAGCGGGTCCCGGCAGACGGCGATCGCCGTGGTTCTCGTGGCGCTCGCCCTGTACGTGCCGGGGTTGCTGGCCCTGCTGTCCCGAAACCTCGGGCGGCTGGCCGCCGCGGAACGGGACCCGGTGGCGGTCGTCGTCACCCTGCGCGCCTCCGCGGACGCCCGCGCCCTCGCCCAACGTCTCGTCGCAGACCGGCGGGTAACGAGGGTCCGAATCGTGGGAAGCGCTGCGGCCCTGGAGCGATTCCGGCGCGCCTATCCCGACCTGGGACAGGCGCTTAACGGGCTCGAGGAAGCGCCGTTCCCACCGACCCTCGAGGTGACCCTGGCCGGCGGCGCACCGGCCGGCTCGGGCCGGCAGATCGCCGCGGAGACCGCCTCCTGGCCGGAAGTCGAGTCGGCAGAGTCGGAGGAGGAGTACGGCAGCCGCTTCCGCGACGCGGTGCGCCTGATCCGCGGAGCCGGCCTCTTTCTGGGAGCAGTGTTGACCGCCGCGGCGATCCTTTCGGTGGCATCGGCGATTCGGCTCGCACTCGATCTGCACCGCGACGAGATCGAGATCATGCGGCTGATGGGGGCGACCGAGGCCGCCATCCGAGCGCCCTTCTGGCTCTATGCTTCGGCCGAGGGACTGCTCGGGGGGACCCTGGCGCTCGGCCTTCTCTTCGGAACCTACCGCTTTGCGGCCGCCTGGCTGGCACGCGACCCCCATCCGGTGCTTTCCGCGTTCTGGGTCCGTTTCCTCGACGCGCCGACGGCGCTGCTCTTGCCGCTCACCGGTCTCGCGGCGGGGTTCGTGGCGAGCCTGCTGTCGCTCGGGAGAAAGTAGGCCTCAGAGGATTTCCGGCGGCGGATCCGGCTCGCCGAGCAGTCGCGCGAAGCCCTCCCATCCGGAGACGTTTTCGCAGACGACCTTGATCGCCGAGGTCAGGGGCACGGCGAGGATGGCGCCCGGCACCCCCCAGAGGAGTCCCCAGAAGATGAAGGAAACCATGACGGTCAGGGGGAAGAGGCGGACCTTTCCGCCGACGATCAGGGGCGTGAGGACGTTGCCCTCGAGGAATTGAAGCATCGCGTAGACGGCCAGCACGAGCAGGGCCTTGCTCCCGTCGTACTGGAAGTAGGCCACGGCGACGGCCGGGACCGTCGAGAAAATGATGCCCACGTAGGGCAGAAGGATCGCCAGCCCGGCGATGGGGCCCAGGATGTAGTAGTAGTTCACCTGCAGCACCATCAGCGCGATCGTGGTGGCCGCCGCCATGATCAGCATGACGAAGGACAGCCCGAGCGCGTACGACGTCATGGCCCGTGAGATCTCTCTGGTCACGTGGGACCGTCCATAGCGAGGGTTGCGGGTGAGCAGGCCCTCGATCACCCGGGCGAACTTCTCGCGGTCCTTGAGCATGAACAGCGTCAGAAACGGCACCGTGGCCGCGTAAAGCAGGAACTCGATCAAGTCTCCAACCTGGGCCACGAACGCGCGCGTGGTCGCGAGGGGAGATTCGGTGATCTTGACCTCGCGGATGGCCCGCTGGTCGTCCGGCAGGATGCTGCCCATCCTCTCCCGCAGCGTGTTGATGAATTCCATGACCTTCGACAGCAGCTCCCGGATGCGGGCCTGGTAGCGGGGCAGATCGCTGTAGAAGAGGTTCAGCTGCGCCGTCACGTTGATCACCAGCAGCACGAAGGCTCCGATCAGGACGAAGAGCAGCATCAGGATGGCCGCGATGCGCGGGATGCGCGCCCGCTCGAGCAGGGAGACAAAGGGGCGCAGCGCGAAGGACAGGAAGAGCGCGAAGGCCAGGACCGTGAAGAGATTCCGGCCGTAATGCAGCATCGCGATGACGGCTGCCGCCGCGAGAATGGCCGTGCCGGCAGAGCGGACGGAGGCGATCGTCGGGCCGGCCGTCCTCGCGGGCGGAGTGAAAAAAGCCCCCTCCGCGGGAGGGGGCTCGGTGTCTTTCGACGGTTCCGGCTTGCTCACGCTCCGGATATGAGTGTAACCACAATCACCGCCCGCCGGTTCTTGGCCCTTCCCTCGGGCGTCGCGTTGTCGTAGGCGGGGTCCTGCGATCCCTTGGCCGCGGTCGTGATGCGGTTCGGGTCGATCCCGTGCCGGGTGACCAGGTACTCCTTGGCCGCCTCGGCCCGCTTGGCCGAGATGGCGACATTGACGTCTTCCTTGCCACTGTTGTCCGAATACCCGGTGATGGCCGCGGTCGCGTTCAGGTCGTTCTTCATCCGGAGGGCGATGCCGTCGAGCATGGCCTTGGCGATGTTCGTCAGACGGGCGCT
This sequence comes from uncultured Acidobacteriota bacterium, assembly GCA_963801275.1. GTDB lineage: Bacteria > Acidobacteriota > Thermoanaerobaculia > UBA5066 > Gp7-AA6 > DATBFU01. Next base: position 3,473,868 of record CAWDEF010000001.1, read on the forward strand.
GCCGGCGTCGAAGAAGATCTCGTCGGTCGTCTTCTTCGGGGCGGGTGGGGGAGGCGGCGCCGGGGCGGCGGGGGCGGGTGCCGGCGCAGCCTGGACCTCCTCGACGATTTTCTCCGTGGGAGCCGGCGGTGGCATTTCGACCGGCGGAGGAGGCGGCGGCGGGAAGGCGGCGTAGGTGACGCCGATCACCCCGCCCCAGGGCGCCGGGTTGTTCCCGTGATTGATGAGGAGGTTCAAGTTCATGCCGAGGGCGGTCGAGATCGCCACACCCGACCGGCCGATCCAATACCGGATCCCGGCGTTCAAGACCGCGTAGTTGGGAGCGGGGAGGTCGCCGCCGTCGTTGATCGTGTAGGTCAGCTCGCCGATCGTGTGCAGGGAGGGCATGGACTTGATCGGCACGTCGACGCCCAGACCGAATCGCAGCAGGTTGGAGGGCCGGACGTCCAGATCGTTTCGGCCCGAGAGCACGTACTGGACCATCCCCGTGACCACGCCCTTGCTCACGGCCCCGCCCCACTCCCAGTCGGTTCGGGGAGAGTTGATCGATGTGGAACCCGAGAAGTTCGGCGTGGTCAGGGTCCCGGTGTCGTTGACCGGAATGTGAGAGGTCACCCAGAACCCGACGCGGAACTCCGGGTCATTCTCGGAGAAGAGGCTGACCTTCGTTCCGATGCGCAGCTTGCGACCCTGGCTGACCGTAAAGGTGTCCGGGAAGGGGAGGCCGGCGATCGCGCCGCCCTCCCAACCGCCCCGGTTCTTGAACTCGTCCCATCCGGCACTGGCGAAGATGGACCAGTTGCGCGTGAAGCCGAAGCCGACCGAGCCTTCGAAGGAGGTCTGCCGGTAGACTCGGTTCTGTTCGGGGATGTCCTGATCGGGCAGCGGCCCCGCCGTCAGCTGCGAGAGCCATCCGTAGGCGCCGAGCGTGAAGTGTCCCGGCTCCGGCTGGTCGGCCGTCGGCATCGTGAACAATCCGATGTCGCCGCCGGTGTTCGGGGCGAGCTGAGCCCACGCAGTCGCGCCGATCAGGGACACAAGCACCCCGAGGAGCGCGGTACGCTTTGCCTTCATGCAAACTCCTTTCGAATGGCAACCAGGGGACTGCCTAATAGAATAAGCTAAAAGTGGCCAATCGCCAAACAAGTTTTACTAATCACAAGTACTTAGACTGTGGACCGAAGGTAGAACGGGGGACTTTCCTTCGAATTTGGGTGCCCTCCGGAATTGGGTGGTGTCTCGACGCCGGAAGTCGCTGCCGGCCAATGGGTTGACGCGGCGAATCCGGGCGCGAACGCTTCAGCGCGCGTCCAGGGTTTCGGCTGCATCACCAGACGGCGGCGAGCAAGCGAAGCCGGCGACGCAGGCGACTCCGACTCAGCGCGCCTCGAAGCCTCCGGTTCGGCAGGCGGCAGCAAGCAGGCTATGCGGCGCCGGCGACGTCCGCTTCAGCGCGCATCTAGGCCTTCGGCTGCATCACCAGGGACATCTTGTCCTGGAACGCCTTGACGCGCGCAGGGCCGCGCAGAGCCGAGATCGCCTTCTCGGTCTGGCGGATCAGGTCGCGCACCGCTTCGACGCCCCGTCCCCGGTCGATCTCCGACAGGGCCTGCCGGTAGGGCCGCTCGAGATTGGGGAGGCTCGATTCGCCGAGCGCCACTTCAGCCTCCTGCTTGACGCGCGTGCACAGGATCATGAGGATCTTCTTCTCGTCTCCGAGCGACGCGGCGGGCGCGGGGGAGGCCGTCGGGCGCGCCGTTTCGCGCGAGCGCATCTCGGCGACTCCGGCCGTGATCATTCCGTAGAGGACCTTGGCTGTGTCGAAGGCCGAAGAACCCATCGCCCGCGCCAGCTCTTCGAGCGAGCGCTTGCCGTCGACGTGGATCACCAGATTCCACTCCGGTGGAGAGAGCGTCACCGGCTCGGCGAGGTTTCGCGGCAACAGCACCGGGACATAGTCGAGACCGGGAATCTTGCGCGAGAGCACCTTCCATTCGTCGAGGCGCCGCGCCGATTCCATCAGGAGGCCGGTGTTCGGCTTCTCGATGCTGGTGGAGTCGGGCTCCTCGCCTTGAGTGAACTGAAAGTCGCCCGTCGACCAGATGGCCAGGGCGTAGACCGCTTCTTCCCCGATCAGCTCACCCAGCTTGGCGTGGATCATTTGCCCGTTTTTCAGGTAGATGAAGCCGCGCTCGGCCCCGCGAACCAGTGTGAACATCCCCGTTTTGCCCGAGACCGAGACGAGCTGGATGATGTCCGGGACGGGTAGTTCCTGAATGGATCCCTGGAACGACATGGTTTGACGCGCATGATAGCAAGGAAGGGGTTTTCGGCCGCGGGCGTTGGCCTCGCCAACGGCGACCGGGAGCCGTATCCGGACGGAGCCGGAGACCCGCCGCCGACTAGCGCCCGGGCGGACGCGCGTGGACGTGGCAGATGGCCACGGCCAGCGCATCGGCCGCATCCAGCGGGATGCGCGACCGCTGGCGGGCGAGCAGCGAAAGGACCATCGCACGCACCTGCGTCTTCTCGGCGCCCCCGAACCCGACCAGGGCCTTCTTGACCAGGCGCGGCTCGTACTCGAAGACCGGGAGACCTTGTTCCGCGGCAACCGCGAGCAGAGCTCCCCGCGCGTGGGCCAGTTTGACCGCCGAGGCCACGTGCTTGCCGGCGAAGACTGTCTCGACCGAAATGGCCGCGGGGCGGCACTCTCCGATCAACTCCCTCGCGCAGGCCGAGAGGACATGAAGCTTGTCCGCCAGCCCGAGGCCGCTGCCGGGCCTCCAGACGCCGCAGCGCTCGAGGCGCAACCGGCCCTGCTCGAAGAGCACGAGGCCGTAGCCCGTCGCCACGGTTCCGGGATCCAGGCCGAGGATCTTCACGGGGAGTTGTCCGGTAGAGTCTTCCGTCGTCCGAGTCCGCCGCCATCCCTCCGGCAGCAGAGAAGGCGAGCGACGACGGCTGGATGAGAACGGAAGGCTATCCCCCCTCCTCGAAGTCGAAGTTTGCCCAGACGTGCTGCACGTCGTCGTGATCCTCGAGCGCTTCCATCAGGCGCATCATCTGCTCGGCCTTGCGCTGGTCGAGCGCCACCTCGGTGGTGGGGATCATGTCGATCTCGGCCATCGCGAGCGGGAGCCCCCTCGCCTCGAGCTTCGCCTTCACCTCGTGAAAGACTTCGGGCGCGCAGAGGATCTCATGTACGTCCCCGGCGAGGCGCGCGTCCTCGGCCCCGGCCTCGATCGCCGCCTCCATCACCTGATCCTCCGTGGCCTTTTCCTTTTCGATGGTGATGTAGCCCTTCTTCTGGAACAGGAACCGCACCGAGCCCGACTCGCCCAGGTTGCCGCCGTTCTTGGCGAAGATCGTGCGGATCTCCGGCAGCGTGCGGTTCTTGTTGTCGGTCATCGCCTCGATCAGGACGGCGACTCCTCCGGGTCCGTATCCCTCGAAGCCGACTTCCTCGTAGGAGACGCCCGGGAGCTCGCCGGTGCCGCGCTGGACGGCGCGTTTGATGTTGTCGGCCGGCATGTTGACGGCCTTCGCGTCGTCGATCGCCTTGCGCAGGCGGGGATTTCCCCCCGGGTCTCCTCCGCCCATCCGCGCGGCCATCGCGATTTCCTTGATGAGCTTGGTGAACAGGCGTCCGCGCTTGGCGTCCGCCGCGCCCTTCTTGTGCTTGATCGTGGCCCACTTGCTGTGACCGGACATGGAAGGCTCCTGACGTTCAGATTTCGCGGGGATTATATGTTCGGCCTCGCCGCGGGCGCGCCTTGGCGAAAGGTCGCAACTGCGGTTCGGCGTGGCGAAAACAGGCGCGGAGACCTGACAGTCGGACCGTTGTCCTGTATCATGACAGCGAACTTTCCGTCGAATCGAACCTTGCCCATGCCCAAACGGGTCCTCCTGATCGACTACGAGCCGCGCTCGCTGGAACGGCTCCAAGGCTTGTTGTCTCCCGAATACCAGGTCGTCGTCGCAAAGGACGGCGAAGAGGGACTGGCGGCCTTCTCGTCACCCGCTCGTTTCGACGCCATCGTCCTGGCGGGGATGCTGCCGCGGCTGGCCTCCGGCGAGGTGATCCGCGAGATCCGCCGCAAGGGGGGAGCGACCGCGCCGCCGATCCTGCTGATGGTCTCGGGATACAAGGGAAACAATCCCAAGGCCGACGCGCAGCGAGTGGGCGCCTTCGATATCCTCGTCAAACCCTTCGAGGACGAGAGCTTCCGCGCTGCGGTGCGCGGAGCCATCGCGTCGAGCGACGTCGGGGCCAAGACGGTTCGAATCCCGACGGCCGGCGCGGGGGGGCCCGGTCCGGAGCTGACGGCCTCGGACATCTTTTCCGACGTGCTCAGGGACGTTGCATTGGAGGGCGGGCCTGCGCAGGCGCAAACCCCTCCGACGGGCCTCTCGCCTTCGGCGGCTCCGCCGCCCGTGGCCCGTGCCGCGGGCGCGCCGGTCAACGACGTCGAAAAGCGTCTGCGCGACACCTTGTCCGGGATGCTCGAGGGGCGCCCAACAGTCAAGATGCCGGCGCCACCCCCGGCTGCGGAGAAGCCGCCTCCCGCCGCGAAGAAATTCTCGGGTGACGCCGACATCGATCGCATGATCTCGGACACGCTTTCGGGCTTGTCCCCCGCGGCCAGGCCGCGTCCGGCGGCGGACCGAACGCCCCCGCCCGTGGTCCCGACGCGTTCCCCCGCGGCGCCGCAGGCCGCCGCAAGACCCGCGCCCCCCGCGCCCCCCGCGCCTGCTCCTGTCGTGCCCCCGTCGCATCCTCCCGAGGCGCCCTCGGCCCCCGTGCCGCCTTCGGTGGCGGCCCCCGCCCCGAAGGCGGAGCCGGCGCGAGCCGCCGAAGCGCCTCCGGTTTCCGCCTCCGGGCCCGACCGCTTCGGACAGTACGAGATCCTGGAGCGGATCGCCTCGGGCGGGATGGCCGAGCTCTACCGCGCCCGGCGCAGCGGCGTCGAAGGCTTCCAGAAGATCGTCGCGATCAAGAAGATCCTTCCCCATCTGGCCGACAACGAAGGGTTCATCGCGATGTTCGCCGACGAGGCGAAGCTCGCGGCCCAGCTCAACCACCCCAACATCGTCCACATCTACGACCTCGGGAAGATCGAGGCGGGCGGCTACTTCATCGCGATGGAGCACGTGGAGGGCCGGGACCTTCGCGCGATCCTGGAATCGGCGCGCGAGGTCGGGATGCCCCTGCCCGTGCCGCTGGCCGTGTACATCGCCTCCAAGGTGGCTTCCGCTCTCGACTACGCGCATCGCCGGCGCGACGGCGAGGGGCGCGACCTGCACATCGTCCATCGCGACGTGTCGCCGCAGAACATCCTGATCTCCTACGAAGGCGATATCAAACTGTGCGACTTCGGCATCGCCAAGGCGGCTTCCAAGGTTTCGCAGACCGAATCCGGCGCTCTGAAGGGGAAGATTCAATACATGTCCCCGGAGCAGGCCTGGGGCAAACCCATCGATCGCCGCAGCGACCTGTTTTCGCTCGGCGTCGTGCTCTACGAATTGCTCACGGAGCAGAAGCTGTTCGGCGGCGACTCGGACATGATCATTCTCGAAAAGGTTCGCGCCGCGGCCGCAGCGGCGCCGTCCGAGATCAATCCGGAGGTCCCCAAGCCCCTCGATACGATCGTTCTCAAGGCGCTCGCGCGGGAGGCAGACGAGCGCTACGCCAACGCCTCCGACTTGCTGCGCGACCTCGAGGCCGTCCTCTACTCCTACACGCCGGCTCCCGGCAGCGCCGATCTGGCGATCTTCCTGCACCGGCTCCAGTCCGAGGAGGCTGCCGCAGCGGAGGCGCAGGCGCGCGAGGCGGCGCGGGCCGTCCCGGAAGCGGAGATCGAGCAGAAGCCCCGGCGCGCGAAGGCCGCTCCCGTGGCCCGCCGCACGGTCCCGGCGGCCCCGGCCTCCGCGCCGGCGCCGACGCCGGCTCCGACCGAGCCGCGGCAGACGACCTCTCCCGACGTGTTCGGCTCGTACGCCTCGAGACGGCAGGAATCGGAGGGGTCAAGCCGCACGGCTCTCTACGCCACCATCGCCGTCGCGGTGCTGGCGCTCGCGGCCGGTGCGTACTGGATGCTCTCTCGAAAGCCGGCCGTAAAGCCGGCGCCCGCGCCGCTGGCCACGGCGGTGCCCACGGCCCTCGCCGTCGTGCCCACGGCGGCACCGACGATCGACGCAAAGAAGGTTGAGGAAGAGGTCCAGCGCCAGCTCGCGCAGAAGAAGAAGGAAATGCAGAAGGCGCTCGAGGCGGAGAGGAAGCAGGCGGCTCGTCCGACCGAGCCGCCGCCGGCCGAAGCCGCGATCGTCGCCGAGCCCGCGGTCGCGGAAACCGCGGTTCCCGCGCCTCCGACGGAAGCGCCCACGGAGCCGCCTCCGCCGACTGCGATTCCTACCCGTCCTCCTCCGACGCAGGCGCCGGAGCCCGAGGTCCGACGTGGAGACCTGGTCGGCCCCGGTCCGGGCGTGGTCGAGCCCGAAATGGTTTCGAAGCCCAGGGTCGTCTTTCCCGAGATTGCGCGCCAGCAGGGAGCTCTGGGTGGCCGGGTCGTTGTCCTCGTGCTCGTCGACGAGGACGGAGGGGTCGCCGAGACGCGCCTCCAGCAGGGAGTCGCGGCCAAGAGCGGCATCAACGAGGCCGTCCTCGATGCCGTCAAGAGGGTGAGGTTCCGCCCCGCCACCAAGAACGGCATTCCGGTGAAAATGTGGCGGCCCGTCGTGGTGGACGTGAAACCCTGACGCTCGGGATATGCTTGGCGGAAACGAAACCTCGGCTCGAGGTCTTCAGGAGGGTCCATGAGCCTGTCCTCGGATCAGAAGAAGTTCTACGAAAACACCCTCGCCGTGACCAAGCGCGAGATCAATGACCTGGAGGTGCTGATCCAGGAAGAGCTCGCCAAGGTCAAGGACCGGCTGGCCGAGCTTCAGAATGCCCAGAAGGCCGCGCGCCAGATGTACGACGCTGCCTGCATGCGCCTCGGAATCGCGAACGACCTCGAAGAAGCCGAATCGCAGGGCTGAGCGGGCCGCCGTCGGGGCGGCGCTTCTCGCCACCGCCGCCCTCTGCTTTTGCCGGCCGGCCGACCGTCGCCCGGTGCCTGCGTCCGCGCCGAAGCGCGTCGTGACGCTCGCTCCCAACCTGACCGAGATCGTTTTCGCCCTCGGGGGCGAAAGCCAGCTCGTCGCGGTATCGGACTATTCCGACTATCCACCGGGTGCTCGCTCCCTGCCTCGGGTCGGCGGTCTCGACGTGAGCGCCGAGCGGATCGTCTCGCTGCAGCCGGATCTGGTGCTCGCGAGCCGAGACGGGAACCCGCGGGGAGCGGTCCAGGCGGTGGAGGCGGCCGGCATCCCCGTGCTGACCGTCTCGGGCGAGTCGCTCGACGCGGTGCTCGAGGGGATTCGGCAGGTGGGGCGCCGACTGGGCCGCTCGGAGCAGGCCCAACGCCTCACCGCGTCGCTTGCCGCCCGCCGCGGGGCGGTTCGCCGCCGCGTGTCGGGCGCGTCCCGCCCTGCAGCGATCCTGCTCGCCTGGCCGGATCCGCCCCAGGCGGCCGGCGGCGGCACCTTCCTCTCCGACGTGCTCGAGGAGGCCGGGGCGCGCAACCTGCTCGGGGGTCGCAGCGGCTGGCCCCTGGTCTCCCCGGAGTTCCTCGCCACCGCGCCCATCGACGTGCTCGTCTTGCCCGATTCGCCGGAGACCCGGCAGGTCTATGAGCGGGCGAGGCAGTCCGGACCCCTCTCGCGCGGGTCCGCGGCGAGAGCGCGCGTGATCCGGCTCGAAGAGGGCGCGCTGACGCGCCCGGGCCCCCGTGTCTTCGACGCTCTGGAGAGCCTGGCGCGGCAGCTGCACCCTCGGGCGTGGGAGTCGCCGTGAAGGCGCCACGCGGCCCGGGCTTCCTTCGGCATCCGTGGCCGGTCGCGCTCGCCCTGCTCGTCGGTGCCGCGTGCCTGGGTCTCGCGGCCGGTGGGGTGCGTCTATCCCTGTCCGACCTGTGGTCGGGAGCCGGACCGCAGGGCGAGGCGGCGCGCCTGATCGCGTCCTTGCGGGTTCCCCGCGTCCTGCTGGCCGCGCTAGTCGGGGCGGCACTCGCGTTGGCGGGCGCGGCGATGCAGGCCCTTCTGAAGAATCCCCTGGCCGATCCGTTTCTCCTCGGAACGTCTGGCGGCGCGGCCGCCGGCGCGGCGCTTGCGGCGCTCGTCGGCGTCTCGCCGCTGCTTTCGCCGGGCGCGGCCTTCCTCGGTGCGGTCGTTTCCTCGCTCGGCGTGGCGGCCCTCGCCCGCCGGGGCGGTCGGCTGGACCTGCAGCGGCTCCTTCTGGCAGGGCTGATCGCCAACGCGTTTTTCTCCGCCCTTCTGCTCGCCGTGTTTTCGGTGGCCTCGGCGGGCGCGGCGCGGACGATGCTCTTCTGGATGATGGGAAGCCTCGCGGATGCGACCCTCGGACGCGCCGTGGCATTGCTCCCGTACGCGGCCGCGGGAGCCGCCGTTCTGACGCTCTACGCGGCGCGGTTGAACCTGCTCGCCGTCGGCGAGGAGAATGCCGCCGCCCTCGGGGTGGATACGGAGCGCGCCAAGCGCAACGTGTTTCTCGCCGCCTCGCTCCTGACGGGAGCCGCGGTGGCGTTTGCGGGCATCATCGGTTTCGTGGGACTCCTCGTCCCGCACGCTGCGCGCGCCGCGGCGGGAAACGACCAGCGGCGCCTTTTGCCCCTCTCCGCCCTGGTCGGTGCCGCGTTGCTGGTCGGCGCCGACGCGCTCTCGCGGGCGGCGTTTGCTCCCGCGGAGCTGCCCATCGGCGCGGTGACCGCCGCGGTGGGAGCGCCGCTCTTTGCCTGGATGCTTCTGCGTGAACCCTGAACCCAGCCTGCCGCCGCGGCTCGAGGCGCGAGGCCTGCGCGCCGGATACGCCCGCACGGAAGCCCTCTCGGGCCTGGACGGCGCCATCCCCGCGGGTGAGATCGTCGCCGTGCTCGGCGAGAACGGTTCGGGCAAGTCGACGTTCCTGAAAGTGGTGGCGCGAATCCTGAGCCCGACGGCGGGCGAGGTCCGGCTCGACGGCGTCTCGATGGCATCCCTGCCCCGGCGGGAGACCGCCCGCCGCATCGCCTACGTTCCCCAGAGCATCGACCTCGTGTTCCCGATTCGCGCGCTCGACCTGGTTCTGCAGGGCAGAGCGCCCTACTCGCGTGGCTTCTCGGCGGATTCCCCCGCGGACCGCGACCGGGCCCTCGCGGCGATGCGCGCCTGCGACGTCGAGGGCCTGGCGGAGCGCGATGCGTCCGCCCTCTCGGGAGGGGAGACGCGCCGGGTCTTTCTCGCCCGCGCGCTCGCCCAGGAGGCGGAAATCTGGCTCCTGGACGAGCCGACCGCGGGCCTCGACCCGAGACACCGTCTGGAGTTTCTGGAAGTGCTCCGGCGCACGCATCGCGAGCGGCGGGGCACCGTGCTGCTGGTCACCCACGAGCTCGACCTGGCCGCCCGGCTCGCCGACCGGGTCCTCCTGCTGCGCGAGGGCCGGTCGCTCGCCGAGGGCCCTCCCCGCGACACGCTGACTCCCGACAACCTGCGCCGTGCCTTTGGCGTCCGTTTCCTTGTCGGGGACGCGGGCTTTCGGGTGGAGGGTCTGGACGGACCCGCTAGTCCTAACATCTAAGTTCCTGTGGTGCAGGAGTTTGGGTCGGACGGGCTCGAAAACGGGGTGAGCGGCCTGCTAGCATGGCGCCCCCTGCATGGCCTGGTTCAAGAAAGTCCGAGAGCCGAAGGAGCCGCGCGAGCGGCGCGCGAGCAAGGTGCCCGAGGGGCTCTGGGTCAAGTGCGACAACTGCCGCCAGATCCTCTACAACAAGGAGCTCGCCCGAAACTTCAAGATCTGCCCCAAGTGCGGGTTTCACTTTCGACTTTCGGCGCCCGAACGCCTCCGGATGCTCTTCGATGACGAGAAGTACACGGAGCTCGATGGCGACCTGCGTTCGACCGACCCGCTCCGCTTCCGCGACGCGAAGCGCTACCGCGACCGCCTGAAGGAGCACCAGGAGTCGATCGGCACATCCGATGCGATCGTGGTCGGATCGGGGACGCTGGAAGGCATCCCGATTCTGATCGGCGCGATGGAGTTTTTCTTCATGGCCGGCTCGATGGGCTCGGTCGTGGGTGAGAAGGTGGCGCGCGCCGCCGAACGCGCGCTCTCGGAGCGTCTGCCCCTGATCCTGGTCTCCACCTCGGGGGGCGCCCGCATGCAGGAAGGGATCCTGTCGCTGATGCAGATGGCGAAGATCTCGGCGGCCCTCGGGCGCCTGGCGGAGGCGCGCATCCCATATCTCTCGGTGATGACCGATCCGACCACCGGCGGCGTGACGGCCTCCTACGCGATGCTCGGGGACCTGAATATCGCAGAGCCGGGCGCCCTGATCGGCTTCGCGGGCCCGCGCGTGATCGAGCAGACGATTCGCCAGACTCTGCCCGAGGGCTTCCAGAAGTCCGAATTCCTGCTCGAGCACGGAATGCTCGACTTCGTCGTCGAGCGATCGGAGATGAAGGCGGCGCTGGCACGGTGCCTGAGGCTCCTGGGATGACGGTGGAGGCGGGTCCGTGACCGGTGGCTCCTTTGGGCCCTGAGCACGAGGCGCCCGTCACCGATCAGAGATTCCCGTCCCTCGCGCTGCTCTCGTCCCTGGTCCCCCGCGGCATGCGTCTCGGCCTCGAGGCGATCGGCGCCGTCTGCGAACGGCTCGGCCGGCCCGAGCAGCGGGTGCCCTCGGTCCTGATCGGCGGCACCAACGGGAAAGGCTCGGCTGCGGCGACCCTTTCTGCCATCGCCCGTGCGGCGGGGGTCCGCGCGGGCCTCTACACCTCGCCCCATCTGATCCGCGTGACCGAGCGGATTCGAATCGACGAGCAGGACATTTCGGCCGAAGCACTCGACGCGGTCCTGGGAAAGGTCTTCACCGCGGCGCAGAGCGCGCCGCCGATCCCGTTGACCTACTTCGAAGCCCTGACAGCTGGCGCCTTCCTGGCCTTTTCCGAGAGCCGCCGGGAGCTCGCCATCCTGGAAGTGGGGCTCGGCGGGCGATTCGATGCGACCAACATCGCGCCGGCCCGGCTATCCGTCGTGACCTCGATCGGCCTCGACCACACCCAGGAGCTCGGATCGACGCTCGCGCGCATCGCCTCGGAGAAGGCCGGCATCTTCCGCGCCGGACGTCCCGCCCTCGCTCGGGCGGAGGCGGCGGAAGGCCTCGCGGTTCTGCGGGAGGCGGCCCTGCGGCTCGGTGCCCAATGGCACGGCGCGGAGGAGGAAGTCGCCGTCGAGATCGAGCGGGTGTCTCTGGAGGGAACTCGCTTTCGGGTCTCGACGCCGGGCGGGCAGAACCGGGTCGCGACACCCTTGGCCGGCGCGCACCAGGCCTGGAACGCGGCGCTCGCGATCCGGGCCGCGGAACTCCTCTCGGAGGAGGAACCGAGGCTCGGGCGGGTGTCCCTGCCCGACGCTCTCGCCCGCGTGCGCTGGCCGGGGCGGCTCGAGCGCCTCCGAGCGGGAGCCCGTGACGTCGTGCTGGACGGCTGCCACAACACCGAGGGAGCCCGCGCTCTCGCGCGCTTCCTGCGGGAAACGGGGCTCTCGCGACGGTGCGCCCTCGTCTTCGGCGCGATGGTCGACAAGGACATCGAGGGGATCGCGGCCGTCCTGCTTCCGGAGGCCGACCGCGTCCTGCTGGCCGCACCCTCCCAGCCGAGGGCCGCGGGCACGAGCGAGCTCCTGCGCCGCGTGGCCGCGGTCTGCCCGGAGCCGGTCGTGACGGGGGGTGTTGGCGATGCGCTTGGTCGCGCGCTCGCGGCGCCCGGCTCCGACCCTATAATCGTGGCTGGCTCGCTCTACCTCGTCGGAGAGGCGCGCGCCTGGCTTCTTTCCGAAGGAAAAGACTTCCCTTCATGACCACCGCGACCGCCCCCTTCACGCGCGAACACTTCGAGCGGCTCGAGGAAGATCGGCTCCCGCTCTATGCGGCCCGCAGCGGCCGCGCCCGTCGCCCGCGGGGTCCCGTCGAGGCGGCCGACGGCGACGCGCGAACCGCGTACGTCCGCGACCGGGACCGCATCATCCACTCGCGCGCCTTCCGGAGGCTCAAGCACAAGACACAAGTCTTCATTCCCTACGAGGGCGATCACTTTCGCACGCGGTTGACGCACACGATCGAGGTATCCCAGATCGCGCGCAGCGCCGCCCGGGCGCTCGGCTTGAACGAGGACCTTTCCGAGGCCATCGCCCTCGGCCACGACCTCGGGCATACGCCGTTCGGCCACTCGGGTGAGGGGGTCCTCGACCGGTTGCTGCGGGAGTGCCACCCGGAAGCGGGTGGTTTCAAGCACAACTTCCAATCTGTCCGCGTCGTCGACCGGCTCGAGAAGCGGTACGACGAGCCGGGGCTGAACCTGACCGACGACGTGCGGGAGGGAATCCTCAAGCACACGAGCTGGAGCGTGGCCTTCCCTTTTCCCCTGGACTTCCGAGAAGGGCTCCTGCTCGAGTCGGGCGGCTCGCTCGAGGCACAGCTGGTCAACTGGTCCGACGAGATCGCCCAGCAGACGCACGACCTGGAGGACGGTCTCCCTCTGGCGGAGGAGGAGGCAATCGAGGCCCTGGAGATTGCGCGCTTCGTGCGCGCCTCGCGGCCCACGGGACGCGACCGGGCCTCGCGCCGCGCGTCCCTGATCCGGGGCATGATTGCGGCGCTCACGACCGATTTGATCGAAGCCTCCCGGGTTCGCATCGACCGTTGGGTCGAAGGCGCCGGCCTCCGCGGCGCGGAGGATTTCTACGCCCGGCGCGCTGACCTGCCGGGCGACCTGGTCGGCTTCTCCGAGCGTGGCCGGAGCTGGTACCGGGAACTGAAGGACTTCGTCTACCGGCACATCATCCATTCCTTCCCGGTATCGCGGCACGACGGGCACGCGCGGCGGGTCATCGCGGCGCTCTTCGGGGCGTATCGGGACAATCCGCGGCTGCTCCCCGACGACGTTCTGATCGCGCTCTCGGGCTCGCTCGGTGTGCGATTCCTGCGGGAGATCGCGCTCAAGGACCTGGACCAGGAAATCGCCGCGCGCTACCGGACCCAGCCCGAGTTCTATCGGACGATCGCGGACCACATCGCGGGCATGACCGACAGCTACTGCAACGGAGAGTACCGTGAGCTCGTAGTCGGGTGAGAGGGTAGACTCCCTGGACCATGACGAAAACCGACACCCTTCTCCCGCCGCTCGCCTTCCTCGACAGAGATCTCTCGGCCGCCGACCCGGAGGTGTCCCGCTGGATTCTCGAGGAGGAGCGGCGGCAGAACGAACACCTGGAGCTGATCGCCTCGGAGAACTGGGTCTCCCGGGCGGTTCGGGAGGCGCAGGGATCGGTTCTCACGAACAAGTACGCGGAGGGGTATCCCGGCAGGCGCTACTACGGCGGCTGCGAGTACGTGGACCGCATCGAGCAGCTCGCGATCGACCGGGCGAAGGCGCTCTTCGGCGCCGAGCATGCCAACGTCCAACCGCACTCGGGGTCCCAGGCGAACATGTCCGTGTACCTGACGGCGCTCCAGCCGGGCGACACGATCCTCGGAATGGACCTGTCTCACGGCGGTCACCTGACCCACGGCCATCCGCTGTCCTTTTCGGGGCGGGAGTACAAGGTCGTCGCCTACGGCGTGCGGCGGGAGGACGAGCGGATCGACTACGGGGAGCTCGCCCGTCTCGCACGGGAGCACCGTCCGAAGATGATCATCGCCGGCGCCTCCGCCTATTCACGCGAGATCGACTTTGTCCGGTTCGGACAGGTCGCCGACGAGGTGGGTGCGGTCCTGCTGGCCGACGTGGCCCACGTGGCCGGCCTGGTCGTCGCGGGGCTGCACGTCTCGCCGGTGCCCCACGCGGCATTCGTGACCACGACCACGCACAAGACGCTGCGGGGGCCGCGCGGGGGCCTCGTGCTGTGCCGCTCCGCGCACGCCAAGGAGCTCGACCGCAGCGTGTTTCCGGGGATCCAGGGTGGGCCCCTCGAGCACGTGATCGCCGCCAAGGCGGTCGCCTTCGCCGAAGCCTCGACACCGGAATTTGCCGACTACCAGCGCCGGATCGTCGAGAACGCGAAGTCCCTCGCGGACGCTCTGGGGACCCGCGGTTTCCGGCTCGTCTCGGGAGGCACCGACAACCACCTGATCTTGATCGATGTCGGTGCGCGCGGCCTCTCGGGCAAGCAGGCCGAGGGCGCCCTGGACGCGGTGGGGTTGACCGTCAACAAGAACACGATCCCGTTCGACCCCAGGCCTCCGATGGTCGCGTCGGGAATCCGGATCGGCACACCCGCCGTCACCACGCGCGGCATGGGAGCCCCGGAAATGCAGGCCATCGCCGCGGCGATCGCGCGGATCCTGGAGGCTCCTGAGGACGAAGGCGTCCGCGTCGAAGTGCGGTGCCGCGTTCGGGGGCTCTGCGAAGGGTTTCCGCTGGTGGCATGAGGACGCGGCGCGCCCTCGCCCTCCTCGGCTACACAGGTCTCGTCCTTCTTTTCGCCGCCGCATCCACGCGTCCCGGGGAGCTCGCGCGCCGATGGCGTCTGCTGTCCCACGACGCGAATCGGGATCCGGCGCTGCGCCGCCTGGACGGCTCCTCCGCTGCGTTCGACCGGCGGTTCTTCTTCTTTCTGGAATCCGTGCGGCGGAGCCTGCCGGCGGATGCGCGGGGTCTGGCGGTGCGGGGGGCTTCGCCGAGCGAGGCGGCACGCAATCTCGTCGCCTACCAGTTCTCCCCGCTGCCGGCGTTGCTCGACCCTCGCGAGATTCCGGGCGGCTGGGTGCTCGCCGTTTATGGACCCTCCCGGCCGGACGGCTGGCGCGAGATTGCCCGAGTCTCCGACGGAGCCCTGCTCGAGCGGGTCCCGTGACGGGCTTCTGGGCCTCGGCGGCCGCCGTCGCTGCGATCCTGCTCGTCGCGGGAGCGATCGGGTTCGCCGCAGGGCGTTGCGTGGTTCGCCGCGCGACGGTCTCGACGGCCGAGCGGATCGCATGGGGTTTCGCGATCGGAATGCTTCTGCTGGCCGGCTTCGTTCCCGCATGCTTCGCGCTGGGAATCGCTCCGGGTTGGTGGCCCTTTTTCGTGACTGCGGGCTTGATACTCGCGGTGTCGCGCCTGAGCCCCGCAGCACAGGGAAAGCGCGAGGGTCCGGACGCCTCTCCTCACCCTGCCTCTCCTACCGTCGGGAGAAGAGGGGCTGTCATCGTCCTCCTTTTCCTCCTCCTCGCCGGCCTGGTCGTTTATCTTCTCCGCGCGATGACCGAGCCGATGTGGGCCACGGACTTCCTCGCGATCTGGGGCTGGAAGGGGAAGACATTCTTCGGCGCGGCGGGGCTTCCCGAGTGGACCTGGCGCAACCCGGAGTTCGCGTTCACCCATCCCGAGTACCCGTTGGGTCTCCCGCTTCTCTACGCCGGAATCTCGTTTCTTCTCGGACGCTGGGACGATCACGCGATGGCCCTGCTGTTCCCCGCGATCCAGGTCGCCACACTTCTGGCGCTGTACGGATGGCTGCGGCGCCGGCGGCTAGCGCCCCCGGTGGCGCTCGCGGCCGCTTCGGCCCTGGCTCTCTTCGAGCCCCTCTATCGCGCCTTTACGACGGGTATGGCGGAGGTTCCTTTCTCCTTCTCCCTGCTGCTGCTCGGAACAGCGCTCGCGGATGCCTCGGACGGCGAGGCGGGAGCGGTACGACGTCTCGCGCTCGCGGCGTTCTGCGCGGCGGGCCTCAAGAACGAGGGCATCCTCGCGGCCGGTGCCGCGGCGCTGCTCGCGCTTGTGGCTGCACCGCGCCCTTGGCGGCAGCGTGTGCAAGTTGCCGGGGCGGCTCTCGTCCCGGCCCTGGTCGTCTACGCCGCGCACCGCGTGCGGACGGGACCTCTGCCCTTGAAGGACTTCGATCTCGCGCTGCTCTCTTCGCCGGAGTTCCTCCCCCGCCTTCTGCTCGGCCTTCGGACCATCCTCGCCGAGACGCTGGTGCCGGCCGCGCCGGGAATACTCGCCTTCGGCCTGCTCCTCGCGGCTGGCCGGCGGGAACCTGCGGGAGATCGTCTCCTCGTCCTCGCGGCGATTCCGCTCGCCGCCTACGCGCTGCTTCCGGCCGTCTGTGTCTTCGGGCCGGACTGGCTCGCGCGGACTGCGTTCGCGCGCACAGCCGCCGCCCTCGCCCCCCTCGCCGCCGCCGGGGTCACGCTCCGCTTGAGACCCCTCTTCGGGAAGGGAGAGGGGATCTGAGACGGAAGTTTGAAATTGTTTCGGATTTCGAGTCTCGCGCTTCGAGCTTCTTTCAGTCCTTCCGATGAATCCACCGGATCCTCAGGAGGTCCCGCAAGGTTCCCAGGGAGTCGCGCACGATCGAGACTCGCGAGTCGGCGGAGTTGAACCACAGCACGGGCACTTCCGCGATGGGAAGCCCTTCCCTCCGCGCCAGGAACAGAATTTCCATGTCGTAGGCGAAGCGGTCGATGCGGGCCTGACCGAAAAGCCGCCGGGCGACATCGCCGCGAAAGAGCTTGAAGCCGCACTGCGTATCCCGGATTCCCGGTACCGCGAGCAGCCGCACGAGAAGGTTGCCGGTCCGCCCCAGAATCTGCCGGTACAAGGGCTGCCTCCGGCGGACCAGACTCCGCTCGATCGCGCGGGAGCCGATCGCGATCGGATGCGTCGGCAGCCGCTCGGCCAGCTTGACCCATTCCGACAGTGGTGTCGAAAGGTCGACGTCGGATACCAGGACGGGATTTGCCGAAGCGGCGAGTACCCCGGTGCGGATGGCCGCGCCCTTGCCGCGGTTCTGATCGTGTCGCAGCATGGTCAGAGGGAGGTCGGCCTCCGCGGCGACGCGGCGGGCCTCCGGCAGCGTGCCGTCGGAGGAGCCGTCATCCACGACGACAACCTCCCAGTCCCATCCCCCCGGGCGGCTGTGGACCCACTCCGCAATCGCGCGCAGGGAGGCGCCGATCCGATGGCGCTCGTTGTAGGCGGGCAGGACGAGAGCCGCCTTGTCCGAGAGGCTCAAGTCCCGCCCTCGCCCCTGGCGGGGACGGCGAGGAGAGCCTCGAAGACGAACTGATAGCCGAAGAGCGTGGGCATCAGGCGCGCGCTGGTACCGGCGAAGGCGCGGACCGCGGAGGCCAAGGGGGGCCTGCCGAGGGCGGGCAGCGCGAGCTCGTACGGCATGGCCGTCGGCTCGATGGCCGTGACCCGGAAGCCGCACCCTTCGAGCAATGCCCGGCCCGTCGAGCGCGTGAAGAACTTCAGGTGAGTCCGGTCGAGGATCCCGCGGTCGGCATAGGGGAACCGCCCCACCAGCAGTGCCGCGCGCAGCGTCACGTTTGCGACGTTGGGGAGGGAGACCAGCAGGATCCCTCCGGGCGAGAGCCAGCCTGCGATCTTTTTCAGGAGACGCTCGGGCTCGGGCAGATGTTCGAGCACGTCCGCGCAGACCACGGTGTCGAAAGGCCCCGCCCAGGGGCCGGCGGAGAGCGCGTCGGTCGAGCGCCAGTCGTCGTAGCCGTCCCGCGCGGAGTCGGGCACGCTCGGGTCCGGCTCGACGCCGGCCAAGAACGCGCAGCGGTCACGGACGGCCCGGCCCAGGTGTCCGCCGGCAGCCCCCAGATCGAGCATGCGCCGCCCTGGCGGCAGGCGGCGGATGCGCCGCCGGAGGACGTCATGCGAGGAGGCCGGAATCTCCTTCCAGGCGTACCTCTCGGCCTCGGCGCTCAATCGCTCGACCTCAGACGCCGAACTTCTGCGCGATCGGATACCGGCGGCCCTCGGCGAAGGCTTTGGCGGTGACCTTGGGCCCTGGCGGCATCTGGCGGCGCTTGTACTCATTGCCCGCGATCCGGCCCGCGATCCGGCGGGCCACCTCCGGGGAGACTCCGGTCCGGCGCGCGGCTTCGGGCCAGGGCAGCGCGCGCTCCACGATCGCCTCGATGAGCGGATCCAGGTCCGAGTACGCGGGCAGCGAGTCGCGATCCTTTTGATTGGGCGCGAGCTCGGCCGAGGGCTCCTTCTCGATCGAGGCCCGGGGGATGCGCTCCGTTTCCCGGTTGATCTCGCGAGCCAGCCCATACACGAGAGTCTTCGGCACGTCGGACAGGAGCGCGTAGCCGCCGGCCATGTCTCCGTAGAGCGTGCAGTATCCGACGGCAATCTCCGACTTGTTGCCCGTCGAGAGCACCAGGTGTCCCTCGCGGTTGGAAAGCGCCATGAGGATCGCGCCGCGAATTCGCGCCTGGAGATTCTCCTCCGTCAGCGTGCGCTCGATCGGGCCAAGAGCCGGGTTCAGGGTCTGCCGGTAGGCATCGAGCACTCCGCCGATGGGGACCTCGAGCAGCCGGAGGCCGAGCCGGCGAGCGAGCTCCCGCGCGTCGCTCAGACTGCCTTTCGACGAGTAGGGCCCGGGCATGGCGACACCGAGCACCCGATCGGGGCCCAGGGCTTCGGCGGCAAGCGCGGCGGTCACCGCGGAATCGATTCCTCCGGACAGGCCGAGCACGGCGCTCTGGAAGCCGCACTTGGTGGCGTAGTCCGAAAGCGCCAGGACGAGGGCCTTCCGGATTCGCGCCGTGTCCGATTCCAGGGGTGTGATCGGCGCCCGGTCCCCCGGAACATCGATCGACCAGAAGTCCTCCCGGAACGAAAGCCCGCGACCAACCACGCGGCCCCGTGCATCGAGCGCGAGCGAGCCGCCGTCGAACACCAGACCGTCGTTACCCCCGACCAGGTTACAGAAGACGAGGGGCACTCCTGACCCGCGTGCGATTTGCCCCATGAAGCGCTCGCGCAGGCGCTCCTTGCCGAGCGCGTAGGGAGAGGCGGAGAGATTGACGTGCAGGTCCAGCCGCAGCGTCCGCAGCTCCGCGGCCGGGTCGGTGGGATAGAGGGGCCGTCTCCAGAACGTCTTGTCGTTCCAGATGTCCTCGCAGACCGTGACTCCGACGCGCGCGCCCGCGATCGAGAGCACACACGGGCGTTTTCCCGCCTCGAAGTGGCGTCCCTCGTCGAAGACGTCGTAGGTCGGCAGGAGCCGTTTGCGGTAGACACCGAGGGTGCGGCCTCCCCGCGCGGCCACCGCCACGTTGAACACTGCGCGGCCGGCGCGGGCGCGGTTTCGGGCGACAGAACCATAGAGCCAGACCGCGTGTTTCGACGCCCGGGCGATCCGCGCCGCGGCCTTTTCGGTCTCCTCGAGAAACGCCTGCCGCTCGAGCAGATCCCGCGGCGGGTACCCGCAGACCGCAAGCTCGGGAAAGAGCACGAGCCGGGCTCCCTCCAACTCGGCGCGGCGACCCGCCGCCAGGATCTTGCGGGCGTTGCCCGCGAAGTCGCCGATCGTCGTGTCGATTTGCGCGACGGCGACCTTGAGGCTGCGCTTCATGAGGGTTCGAGTCTTGAGGGTCGGGAAGGGGGAGTCAAGCCGACATCCCGGGGTGCGTCCGCGGCGGTGGAATCGCGCGAACCCTCAGATGTCGAACTCCCGCGCGAGCGGCCGCCCGGAGAGCCGGTCCGCGGGTGTGGGCCGTCGCGGATCCCGCGCCGTCAGCAGGAGCGGCAACCCGATGAGCGCCGCCGTGAGGAGCGTCCCGGCCCAGCGGCCCGCCGCCTCCGCCGGCGCGAGGCGGTGCCCGGCGGGTCCCGGGCGCGCCACGAGGCCCGCGAGGCTCATCCCGACCGTCCTTCCGAAGAGCGTCAAGGGCAGGGCGACGAAGACGAAGGAGTACCCGAGCGTGAAGGCGGCCACCCAGGGTGCTCCCGCCAGCGAAGGCGAGCGTCCGGTCGCCGCGGCAGCAGCGATCAGGGCGATCGTCACGGCCAGGGAGGTCCCGGCGGCGTCCGCGGCGAAGGCGATCGCCCTCCGCGAGAGGGGCGCGTCGTCCTGCTCGGACGGCGCCGCCGGGATCCCCGTTGCGGGAGGCGGCGCAAACAGGTCCGAACCCACATCCGGCCGCAGCGGCAGGTCCACGAAACCGCGGGGAGTCGCCGGGAGATCCGGCTCGACCGGGCTCAAGGCCGGTGCGAAAGGTGGCGCACGTAGATGCGTCCCAGAAGGTCGAGATCGCCCTTGGCATATCGCTCGGCGAACTTACGGTGGCGCAGGACCTCCGTGTCCTGGGGATCCAGGGCCAGGGCTTCGTCGAAGGACTGCTTCGCTTTCGGATAGAGACCGTTCTGAAGCTCCGTGATGCCCTGATTCGCGTAGCATCGCAGCAGGTACGAGCGGGCGTCCTGGTTGATCTTGTCGGACTGGTAGATCCGCCAGAGCACGGGGATCGCGGTCTCGTATTCTGCCTCGTTGTAGAGCTTGACCGCCGGAGTCAGCTCGGCGACCTTCTCGGAAGCCGCCGTCATCGATTGGCCGAAGGCCGGATCGCCCTGGTACGAACCTGCGACCGCGCTGAACGACTTCAACGCGTCGATGTACCGGCCCTCCGCGAGCGCCTTTTCACCCCGCGCCCGGAGGGCATTGGGGTCGACACCGGGCGGGGCGCCTCCGGTCTGCCCTGCGGGAGCCGGGGCAGGCCGCGCCTCCGCCGCAGTCTCCGCGGGGGACTTCGCCAGCGTGTCCAGCAGCTGACGGGCCTTGGCGTAGTCGGGGTCGGACGGACGGATGCGCTTCAACTCTGCGATCGTTTCGGGAATCTTGCCTTCCTGGAAGAAGGCAGTCGCCTTTTCCAGAGAACCTCCCGTCTGGACCGGCACGACGGCGGGAGCCGGTGCGGGCCTGGGCTGGCGCATCACGAGCCAGGATCCGATCGCCACGAGGGCGACGAATGCCGCCCCGATCATCGCGACCCGGGGATTGACGCGAGGGGCGATCGCCGGGCCCTTCCGCCGGTCCGCGGGCGCGGGCGGCACCGCTTCCTCGAGGTCCGAGAGCCCGATTTCCGAAGGCTCGGGCGCGGGCGGCGCCTCTGCGGCGCGAAGCTCCTTCTCGATGCGGTCGAGGTAGGAGCGGGCGGTCGGCTCGTTGGCATCGATCGCGAGCGCCTTGAGGAAGGCTGCGCGCGCGGCGGCCAGGTCGCCCGCCTCGAAGGCGTCTCGGCCCGACTGCAGGATGCCCGAGAGCTGCTGGCCGCCTTCGGCCATGTCTTGCCGGGCCTTCTCGATGCGGGTGACGGCCTCCACGCTGTTGATGTCGATCAAGAAGATGCGCGACCAGATTTCGATCGCGCCCTCATACTCTCCCCGGCCCGCCGCATCGTCGCCCTGCTTCAAGAGGAGCGTCACCTCGCGCTCGGCCTTCGCAGGGTCCTCCTCGGTCACCGGCCGCGCTGCGTCGGGCGGATGCGCAAGAGGTTGAGCGGGCTCGGGGGCGCTCGATTCGCTCCAGAGGTCTCCAGGTGAGACCGCCCCCTCCGCTGGCCGCGGGCTCAGATCGAGGGGCCCTCGCCGAGTCGCGGGGAAGTCGGGCGGCGGCAGAACCGCCGTGGACTGGTCGGGACTCTCGAGCGAGAGCGAATCGAGCGAAAGGGCGTCGAGCCCGCCTCCGACGGAGGCGGCTCCAGGGGAGTCGCCAAAGGAAATGTGCGGCTCGGTGGCCGGCGCGGCGAGGCTCCCGTCCGGTCCGCCGATGTCCATCATTCCGCCCAGGCCCTCGGACGCCTGCGCCGCGGCGCCCGACCGGCTGCCCGCCTGCGCAAGGCGGTTCTCGAGCAGGGCCACGGCGGGATGATCGGGATCCAGGGAGCGCATCCTCTCGAGCTCCCGCGCCGCGTCCGGGTGACGGCGGGCCTCGAGCAGCGCGATGGCGCGCGAGCGGGAAGCCTCGAACTCACCCTGGGCCTGCTTCTTGCGGCGGGCTTTCTCGAGCAGGTCGGCGGCGTGGGTGTTCCCGGGGACTGCGGTCAGGACCTGCTCGGCCGCGTTGATGCAGGCGTCGAAATCGCGGGCGTTGTAGCTCTCGACGGCTCGGACCATCAGCTTTTCGGCGTCGGCCGAAGGCCGCTGCTGACGGGCCGGCGTCGAGGCCACGATGGCCTCGAGCTCGATGACGTCGACGTCCGCTGCCGGGTTCCTGGTCTTTTCGAGCAATCGGCGCGCCGGGGAAAAGCGCGGGTCCATCTTCAGGATGAAGTCGCAGCCGATCGCGCAGTCGTCGAGCTTGCCCTCGCCGTAAAGGTGCAGCGTGTGCTTGAACGTGGACAGGATCTTGTCCCGGACCTCCCGCGGCAGGGAGGGATTGCCGGGGTAGATGCCGGGATTGGTCGAAGCGCCGCTCATCGGGACACCCGGGCTGGGGCCCGTCCCGGGGAAAGTCTTGTCGTGTTCACGGTTGCGTCAATTATAAACTCTCGCCGCCATGAGGACGGTCATCGAATGCGTCCCGAACATCTCGGAGGGGCGGGACCGCGCACGAGTCGAGGAGATCGCGTCCGCGGTGCGCGCCTCTCCCGGCGCCCGCCTACTCGATCTTTCCTCCGACGCCTCTCACAACCGGAGCGTGCTGACGCTGGTCGGTGACGCCGCGGGGGTCTCCGCGGCGGTGCTCGCACTCTTCGAGGCCGCGCTCCCGCGAATCGATCTGACGCGCCACAAGGGAGAGCATCCCCGCATGGGCGCGGTGGACGTCGTTCCCTTCATTCCGATCCGGGGAGCGACGGTCGACCAGTGTGTGGAGCTCTCCCGCGAGGTCGGCAAGCAGATTGCCGGGCGCTTCGGCGTCCCGGTCTACCTCTACGAGGACTCGGCCTCCTCCGAGGGGCGCCGGAATCTCGCCGACGTCCGGAAGGGCCAGTTCGAAGGTTTCGCCGAGAAGATGAAGGCACCGGCGTGGAAGCCGGATTTTGGGCCGGATCGGCCCCATCCGACCGCGGGAGTGGTGGCCGTGGGCGCGCGGGCCCCACTGATCGCGTACAACATCAATCTCGGCACGCGGGACATTGCGGTGGCCGACCGCATCGCGAAGTCGATCCGGTTCATCGGCGGCGGCTTCCGATTCGTCAAGGCCATGGGGGTCGAGCTCGCCGACCGCGGTCAGGTCCAGGTGTCGATCAACATGACCAACTACAAGAAGACCCCTCTGCACCGTGTGTTCGAGTGCGTGCGGTCGGAGGCGGAACGGTACGGCGTGCCGATCGTGGGCTCGGAGATCGTCGGCCTCACTCCGGCCGACGCGCTCTTCATGGCGGCCGAGCACTACCTGCGCATCGAGAAGTTCTCGAGCGATCAGGTGCTTGAGACGAAACTGCTCGAGGCCGAAGAGTAAGAGAGGGTCATTCCGGCCCGGAGTGCGCGCTCCGCAGCATCGTGATCCTCGTGACGGGATGGAGTTCCATGTGCTGATGACGCGTGTCCTGAACGTAAATGCCATCCGCTTCAATATGGTCGCCGACACGCGGCACCCACATCTTGCTGCCACACGTCCAACAACGAAGCACGAAGAATCGAAAGACGGGGTGCCGGCAGACAATCTCGAGCTCCAACATGTCTTTGCCCAACCGTTCATAGTTCCTCTGATTCGAGAGGTGCGCGTACTCCGGGTCGAGTCTCAGGTACACAATCGCGTCCCCGTCGAGGACGTAGCGCGCGCCGGTGACGATGCCGCGCACGGTGACGCAAGGGTCCCGAATGACGAGCCGCTGCGGCGAATACACGCATTGCCACCAGTCGCTCCCGCACTCTCCCGGTACGGTATGGGCACGGGATGAAATGCATTCGGCTGAGCAGACCGCGACAGCCAGCAGCACGAGTCGAGTCAGCCTCGGAGGCACACGGCTTCCTTTGAGCCCGGGTGATTCGAAAGATTCGAAAGCGCGTGCCAAATCGAAGCGTCGGCCTGCGAGCTCGCTGAGGTCAACGAGCCAATTTCCGTCCGCGCAAGGCCGTCGCTGCCGAGGCCATGAAGACGACGACGATGGGGTCGATCGGATGACGGTAGCGAACTTCGGAATGGGTCAGGTAGTAAGCGATGGGAAGAAAGACCAACGGGATCACCAGAGGAATGACGCCGTCCCGACGGTCCCGGATCGCCCGATAGAGTCCCGCAAAGGCGAGCGCCGAGACGAGACTGTAGGTGAGGGCGTTCGGAAGGCCCTCCTCGTTCAGGCCCCAGCGCGGAGGGAAATCCCACAGGTTCGTCCAGGTGTACAGAACGCGTCGGAGAGTGAGGACCGCGAAGCGAAACGGCCGGCGCGAGATCACCTCCCAGGCCTCGTGCTGCTTTTCTGCCATGTACGCCGGCTCGCCGAGCCGCTTGACCTTCTCCATCTCCACGAGGTTGTTTCCGGGGATCACGTGGAAATTCGATGCGTGACTCGTGTCCTCGCTGTTGCCGACCAGGAACTCCTGGCCGATGCTGCCGCGGAAGGCGACGAAGCGCCCGTAGACCTGGCTGCATCGCCAGATCCAGGGTCCCGTCGCACTGAGGAAAACCAGAGACGCGGCAGCCGCGACGGCCGTGCAATTCGCTCCGCGCCGCCAATGCCGCAGCCATACCCACGCTCCGAGGAAAGGCAATGTGGAGAGAATGGCCGGGTTCGTGAGTGCGGCCACTCCCCACAACGCGCCGTAACCGAGCCAGGCGCTCCAGCTCGTCGACCGTTCCAGGCGCAGCGTCGCCAATACCACGAGGCTGAACAACAGCGTCGTCAGGGTCGTATCCCAGACGGTCGCGTTCGCCAGGGCGACCGCCCAGGGGAAGAAAGCCCATATCCACCCGGCCCAACCCGCGGTGCGGAGTCCGAAGACGCGGCGGGCAATGAAGAAAACCGGCAGACACGTCATGGCCGAAAACAAGTTGTTCAAGGTCAGCATGACCAGGGCCGACGAAGCCGTATAGGTTCCGAACAGCCGGAAGACGCCGGCGACCAGGTACGTGTACACGGGAGGTACGAGGGCCGTGGGCCCGGTCGGCTCGGGAAAGGGAGAGCTGAACCCGTAGCCGGAGGCGATGGATCGCGCGACCCTCGCGGTCTCCCAGCCGAACGTCCAATGGTCCCGTGCTGGATTCAGTCGATCGGTGTAAGCAAAGCTCATGACAACCAGGCGAAGCGCCAGCGCCACTGCGGCCATCGTCCATGGAGAGCCGAGCCACGGCCCGCTCACTCGCGGACGCGCTGTGGCACTCAGCGGCTGTCTTTCGTCATCAGGATCGATCCCGGACTTGGCGTCCCGTCGGGGATCGGTCGACTTGCTGCCGCGGGCGAGAAGCATCTAAATAGATCCTAAACGTTGCCGAGTGCGTTCGAGTCCCACCCGCTCTCCGCCACTTTCCGCTATGTTAGAGCTGTCATGGGGTCGATGGCGGCTTTCGCCTCAACGATGCGGCACGGGGCCTCTCTGGCTCTTCTCGTCATGCTCTCGATCTCGATCGTCTACTCCATCCTCGTGCTGGTGCGGGTCGCGTTCTTCCGCCTTCCCGGAAAGCCCGACGGCACATACACGCCACCGGCGACTCTCTTGAAGCCGGTCTGCGGCCTCGAGCCCGAGCCGGTTCTCTACGACTGCTTGCGCTCGTTCTGCGAGCAGGATTACCCAAACTACCAGATCGTCTTCGGTGTCCGGAGGCCCGACGATCCTGCCGTTGCCGTCATCGAGCGCTTGTTACGCGACACGGCCCACCCGGACGCCTCCCTGGTCGTCGACGGCCGTGTTTACGGAGCCAATCGAAAGCTCTCCAACCTCACAAACATGTACGAGGCCGCTCGCCACGACATCCTGGTCTCGGCGGACGCGGACGGGCGGGTCGGGCCCGAGTACCTGCGCTCCGTTGTCGCCCCTTTCGCAAGTAGCAGGGTCGGCGCGTTGACGTGCCTCTACGTCGGCAAGCCGCAGAGGGGTGTGTGGTCGGCGCTCGGCGCGGATTTCATAAACGATGTGATCCTTCCTTCTGTCTTGATGGCCCTGGTTTTGGGCAAACTGGGCTTTCTCTTTGGCAACACGATGGCTGTCCGCCGGGAGGTGCTCGAAGAGATCGGAGGATTCCGAGGGTTGACGACGTACCTCGCCGATGACTATCTGATCGGCCGACGGGTCAGCGACCGAGGCCTGGACGTGCGGCTGGCTTCGTACGTGGTCGAGACCGTCATTTCGGAGCCCAGCCTGTCGTCGCTCTTTGCCCACGAGCTGCGCTGGGGCCGCACGTTTCGAACGGTGCGGCCCGCAGGGTGGACTCTCTCGGTACTGACCGACACGACTGTGTTGGCGCTTCTCTTCCTCCTGGTGTCCGGCGGCCAACCGCTGGCGGTCGGCCTCTTCGCGGCGGCGGCCAGCCTTCGGCTCGCCCTCCACAAGATGGTGCGCCGCCGATTCGGCATTGACGGGCCGGATCCGCTCTGGCTGGTTCCGGTGCGGGAACTACTGACCTTCGCAGTCCGGATCGCAAGCCTCTTCGGCCGCAGCCTCGTGTGGAAGAACGAGCGTTTCTTCGTCGTCTCCTCGGGGCACCTCGAAACGGAGGGTGGCCCTCCCAGTTGAATCGATGTGGTCGGGCTCCGTGTCAGCGCAGCAGCAACGACGCAAAGACCCGCCACTGTGCGCCCTGAACCGCGGCCGTCCGATCGGGGTAGGCGGTCACCCTGTCGTTCCAGGTCCAGCCTCCTCCGACCGCCAGGGCGCCGTAGACCGGCAGGCGCCCTTCCACCCGAAGCGACTGCAGGCGGCTCGAGATCGATGCCTCGGCCGGAAGTGATGCCCCGCTGGTCGTATGAGTCCACAGGGCCTCGTAGCCGATCCAGAGGAGGTCCAGGCCGGCCCGGTCGAGTCTCGCCAGTGAGCGCACCCCTCCGCCGATGCCGTAGTCGTAGGGCCGACCGGCGGCGGTGAACTGATACAGCATGTCGTTCGCCTGCAAGGCTACGACAGGGAAGCCGACGCCGATGATCTCGGTGCGCAGCTCCAATCCGCGAGACAGTGGGAAGCGCGAGAACAGGTCGACCGAAAGCGTCTGAGCCGAGAAGATCTCGGACTGATTGTTCGTGTACTCGTAGCCCATCAACACACCCAGGCGGTGTTCGGCGGCCGCCGACGACGAGATCCCCCAGGACGCCAGCAAACCACGCTCCAGCCACCTGCTGCCGACGTCTTTCGACGTGGGGTAGATCTCGAGCAACGCCTCGAAATAGTCGAACGGCTTGCGGTTCTCGCCGGAAAAGGCATCGCCGTAGCGGATCAATACTCCGAGAAGTCCCTGGTTCGGGAAAAGCACGACGGAGGGAGGCCCGTCGTTCAGCCGCTGGTATCCGGCATACACCTCGGCCGAGAATGCCGCGGGCATGCGGTCGTCGGGGTTCGGGAAGTCTTTCGCCATCTCCCCGCGAACGAGTCGGTTGAAGCCGCCGACGGGGTTGAGCACGGCCGCGCCGATCTCGCGCCAGAGCCGGTTGCCTCCGCTGGCCGTGTTGTCCAGGAGCATGGTCGAAAGACGGTAGAAAACCTCGCCCGGCACGGCGCCGCCGAGCGAAGTGGTGAGGACGTCGTTGGTCGATGCAGCCTCGGTTTCGCCGAAGTACTCCCACATCAGGCTGCCGGCCGCCGCGAAGAGGGTCGATTCCCAGAAGTCGAACCCGTTCGTTCGCCCCGCGTTGTAATAGAGGGTTCCGTTGAAGGGGTGCAGGGTCTGGTTGGTCGGAAAGTCGTCGTTGTGGTCGTAGACAAGGCCCGTCTTCAGATTGGCTTTCCAACTGTCCAGCGAGATGAAAGACCAGGGGTCTTCCAGGATGTACCGCTCGACGAGCCACAGGCCGACGTTCAGGCCGAAGACTTCCCCGGCTGCCATCCAGAAGTTCTTCTTCGGAGCCGCGGCCCGTGCCGCGGGACTCTCCGAATCGATCGAGGGGGGCAGCCCGAGCAAACGCTCCGGAGGCGTGGTCAGCGGTTCGGCGGCCGGGGAGAACGGCTCGAAGACGGAGCCCCGAGGTCCTTCCGGAAAGAGGCCGAACCCGGGTTGTTCGATGCCGGGTCCGCTTTGCTTTTCCAGCCGCAGCGGTGCCTCCCTGCACAACTCGAGAGCTCGCGCCGGAGCCGCCGCCGCGGATCCTAAGCAGAGCAACGTCCCCGTCGCCCAGAACGACACGAGGCTGTTTGTCGAGCACACCCGGCGCAGAACGCCGTTCCGGATACGCACGTAATGATCTTCCTCGTTGCTGCGCCCGGAAGCCGGGCGGGAGCGGCGGATGATAGCGTACGCTCGCGGTCCGCTGTTTCCCCGAGACCTGATATTCTCGAAGGTTAACGGTCATGAAGAAGACGCTCTTCTTGAATCCTCCTTCATACGAGGGGTTCGACGGCGGGGCGGGGTCGAGGTACCAGGCCCGGCGAGAGATCCGCTCGTTCTGGTATCCGACCTGGCTGGCCCAACCGGCGGCTCTGGTGCCGGGCAGCCGGCTCGTGGACGCGCCCGCCCGCGGACTCTCGGTCGCCGACGTCCTTCCTCTGGCCGAGCAATACGAGCTGGCGGTCTTCCACACGAGCACACCGTCCTTTGCCGAGGACGTGCGCGTGGCGGAGGAGTTCAAGCGGGCCAACCCGAACCTTCAGATCGGGTTCGTGGGTGCGCACGTGGCCGTGTCCCCGGAGGCCTCGCTTCGGGCCTCGGAGGCGGTGGACTTCGTCGCGCGCGCCGAATTCGACTACACGATCCTCGAGGTGGCAGAGGGACGGCCCTTCGAGACCGTGGATGGAATCTCCTTCAAGGTAGACGGCCGGGTCGTGCACAACAAGGAGCGCGCGACGCTGGAGAACATGGACGCGCTGCCCTTTGTCACCGACGTCTACAGGCGAGATCTCCACATCGAGGACTACTTCATCGGGTACCTGTTGCACCCCTACGTCTCGCTCTACACGGGCCGCGGCTGCCGGTCGCGGTGCACGTTCTGTCTCTGGCCGCAAACACTCGGTGGCCACCGCTACCGCACGCGCAGTCCCGAGAACGTGATCGAGGAGATCCGGCGGGCCAGGGAGTTTTTCCCGCAAGCCAGGGAATTCTTCTTCGACGACGACACGTTTACCGACGATCTTCCGCGTGCGGAAGCGATTGCGCGGGGGCTCGGCCAGCTCGGGGTTGCGTGGTCCTGCAACGCGAAGGCGATCGTTCCGTACGAGGCGCTGAAGATTCTCAAGGACAATGGTCTGCGTTTGCTGCTGGTGGGCTACGAGACGGGCAGCCAGCAGATCCTGAACAACATCCGCAAAGGGACGCGCGTGGATGTCGCGCGGCGCTTCACCGCGGACTGCCACAAGCTCGGCGTCGTCATCCATGGTACGTTCATCGTGGGGCTGCCGGGCGAGACGCCCGAGACGATCGAGAGCACGATCCGCTTCGCAAACGAGATCAACCCGCACACGATCCAGGTATCGCTGGCCGCTCCGTATCCTGGTACCGAGCTGTACCAGCAAGCGTCGGCCAACGGGTGGCTCGACCTGGGCAGTCAGAGCCTCGTCGGCTCGAACGGCGTGCAGCTCTCGTCGATCTCCTATCCGCACCTGTCCAAGAAGGAGATCTTTCAGGCCGTCGCCAAAATGTATAAGCGCTTCTACTTCCGACCCAAGAAGATCGTCGAGATGACCTCCGAGATGATCCGGAGCCCCGAGATGATGCGGCGCAGGCTGCGCGAGGGCGTCGAGTTCATGCACTTCCTGACCGGGCGCGAAGATCACGTCTGAGGATCGTGAAGCGGCGGGTCGCGGCCAGGAGGTCATGGAATCCAGCCTGATCCGCGCGGCTACTCCCGCTCCACCTCGATGCTGTAGCTCTTCAATTTCCGATACAAGTTCGACCGCTCGATTTCGAGTGCCTCCGCGGCGCGGGTGACGTTGCCCCGAAACCGCCGCAGCGCGGCGAGGATGTAGCGCCGCTCGAAATCGTCGCGAGCTTCGCGCAGCGGAGCGTCGGGCGCGACTGCGCCGTCCTCGGGCCGGAACTCGGCCGGCAAGTCCTCGACGCCGATCTCCTGTCGGGGGGAAAGGATCATGAGCCGCTCGATCAGGTTCTTCAGCTCCCGGACGTTGCCGGGCCAGCGGTAGGTCTGCAGGGCCTCGAGAGCGGCGGCCGAGAGGGTCTGGCCTCGACGGCCGAAACGGTGCGATGCCAGGTCGAGAAACTGCCGCGCGAGCAGGGGAATGTCCTCCGGACGCTCGCGGAGCGCCGGGACTTCCAGGGGCACGACCGCCAGCCGGAAGAAGAGATCCTCGCGGAACCGGCCGCGCTGGATCTCACCGGCCAGGTTCTTGTTGGTCGCCGAGAGGATGCGCGCGTCGGAGGCGATTGGGCGCGTGCCACCGACCCGAGTGAAGCGGCCCTCCTGCAGAGCCCGGAGAACCTTGGCCTGCGTGCGTGCAGACATGTCTCCGATCTCGTCGAGGAAGAGCGTTGCGCCGTCGGCCTCCTCGAACTTGCCCCGGCGGTCTTCCGAGGCGCCGGTGAACGACCCGCGGACGTGGCCGAACAGCTCCGACTCGATCAACTCCTCCGGAATCGCCGCACAGTTGACCTCGATCAGCGGGGAATCGGACCGTGCCGAAAGGTGGTGGAGGGCCCGCGCCACGAGCTCCTTGCCCGTTCCGTTTTCGCCGGTGATCAGAACCCGCGCGTCGGTCGGAGCGACGCGCGCGATTTCTTCCTTGAGCCTGCGCATCGGGGGCGAGTCGCCCACGAGCTCTTCGGCCTCGCTCTTGTCGGCCAGGGACGCGATCTTCGCGAGGAGACTCCGACGCTCGATCGCTTTTTGGGCCGTCAGCAGGACCCGGTCGAGCGAGAGCGGCTTCTCGAGGAAGTCCTCGGCGCCCAGCCGGACGGCGCGCACGGCGGTCTCGACGTTCGCATGCCCCGAAATCATGACGACGGGCACCTCGCGGAGCCTCTCGCGAGCTGCTTCGAGGATCGACAGGCCGTCGCGGTCGCGGAGCCAGACGTCCAGGAATGCGAGGTCGAACGGCTCCTCGGTCAGACGCCGCAGCCCCTCCTCCCCGGAGGCGACGGGAGTGACGAGGTAGCCCTCGTCGGTCAGGACCTCGGACAGGGTCTCGCGAACGGCCCTTTCGTCGTCGATGATGAGGACGCGTCGTTTCTTCACGCCGCCGGCAGCTCGATGATGAACCGCGCGCCGCGCGGCCGGTTGTCCTCGACGCGGATCGTGCCGCGGTGGTCCGCGACGATCCGGTAGACGATGGCGAGGCCGAGGCCCGTGCCGCGGCCCTTGGTCGTGAAGTCGGGGAGAAAGAGCTTGTCCCGGTCTCTCGCGGGGACGCCGCGCCCCGTATCGGCCACCTCGATCGTGAGGCAGCCGTCGCGGTCGGAGAGGCCGACGACGATCTCGCCCGCCTCCCCGCAGGCTTCCAGGGCGTTGTCGATCAGGTTGACGAGCACCCGCTTCATCTGGTCCGGATCGAGGAGGACCGTGTCCTGGCGCAGGCGTGACTCGACGCGCACCTGGACCCTCTCTCGCGCCCCCTCGAAGAGCCGAACCGCGGAGCGAGCCAGAGCCGGCAGGTCGGTGGGCTGCGGGTTCATCTCCGGCAGGCGCGCGAAGCGGGAGAACTCATTGACGAGAGACTTCAGGAAGTTGACTTCCTCGACGATGATGCGGGTGCCGCGCTCGATCGCCTCAGGGAGGTCGCCTTCCCCCGCCCGAAAGCGGCGCAGGATCCGCTCGGCGGAGAGCCGGATCGGCGTCAGGGGGTTCTTGATCTCGTGAGCGACGCGCCGCGCGACCTCGTTCCACGCCGCGAGCTTCTGTTCCCGCGCCACGTGCGTCGTGTCCTCGAGGGCAAGCACCCAGCCCCCTCGCTCGCTTCCTCCGGTCGGGGCGAGCGGGCGGACGGAGACCTCGAGGCGCCGGTCGCCCGGCTCGTTGGAGAGCGTCAGCTCGCGCGGGGAGGCGGATGGCGCTCCCGCGCGGGCCTCCTCGAGAAGCGAGATCAGCGGCTCCAGATCTCCGCGGGCGGCGAGCGAGGCCGCGGTCACCTCGTCGGTTAGTCCCAGCAGCGTTCGCGCCGCCGGGTTGCAGACCGTAATCTGCCCGTCGGCGTCGAACGCGATGACTCCGGTCGTTACCGACTCGAGGACCGTCGAGAAGAGACGGCGCTCGAGCTCGAGACGGCGGTTGGAGGCCTGCATCTCCTCGTTGGAGCGCAGCAGCGCGGCCCGCGCGCCTTCGAGCCCCACGGCCATGCGGTTGAAGGATTCGACGAGGACGGCGAGCTCGTCGGTGGCGGGCACGTCCACGCGGGCCGAGAAGTCGCCCGAGCGAAGCCGGCCGGTCGAGGCTGCCAGCGCCCCGATGGGTGCCGTGACCCGTCGCGCGAGCGTCAGGCCGATCCAAATCGCGGCCCAGAGAACCGCCAGTGTGATGAGCAGGAAGGTCGAGATGTTCGCCGCCTTGATGGCCGGCTTCTGGACCTCGAGCTTCTGGTACTCGCTCCAGGCCGAAGCGATGCCGTCCAGAGCCCGCGCCTGCGCCGCCGGGAGGCGAATGCCCGCGGCGATCACCCGGTTTGCCGTGCCGAAGACGGCGCGGTACCGGTGGCTGCCGTCGGGCAGGACCTCGATCTTGAACGGCTCGCCCTCGGCGCCGTTTCCGGCGAGGAGCTTGGGCGCGAGCGGCTGCGGCGCCGGGTCATTGGCGGAAACGGCGACCGGGTGTCCGGTCTGGTAGACCTCGAGGCTGTCGAGGCCACGCTTGTTTCGGACCGACGCGAGCGTTCCGGGGTCATCGAGGGCCACGGGCAGGGCCGCGATGGCGCGCGCGTGCTCCAGCGCCTCGGCCAGGATCCGGCGCTCCGCATTGTCCTGCACGGAACGGGCCTGCTGGACGACCTGACGCACGGGAGTCGAGAACCAGCGGTCGATGGATTTTTGGAGAAGTCCCGTGGCGAAGAAGAAGACGAGGGCGACGGGAATGGCCGTGAGCCCGATGTAGGTGACCAGCAGCTTCGTCTGGAAGCGGGAGCCGAGCGCCGGGCGCCTCCGGTCGAGCCACAGCTTGACCAGCGTGCGTCCGAGCACGAAGAGGACGGCGGCGATGAGCGTGACGTTGATGTACGAGAGAACGAAGAGGAGGAGCCCGCGGGTGATGGTGGCGGGCTCGCGCTCCACGGCATGCTGCTCGAGCACCGAAACGGCCGTCCAGACGACGAGCACGCCGAGCACGAGGCCCACGATGAGGCGGTTGTCCTTGCGCCGCCGTAGAAACTCCGTGGCGATCTTCACCGGCTCTTCCCTCAGCGGCCCGCGCCGCGGCGCATCGCGAATTTCTTCGACTTCTTCCAGGCGGTGCGATGGTCCACCGGAATGAAGGCGAACAGGTACCCGGAGTCGAACGCCGCCCGCATGTGCACGATCAGGTTGCGCTGCGGCCAGTCGGGCCCGACGTGAAAGGCCAGCAGGTTGTCCCGCGCGACGAGCAGCCGCTTGACGTCTTCGAAGTCGGCCGTGGTCGTGCGTCCGAGCGCCTTTCCATCGAGGGTCTCGGCGACCACGTACTCGCGGGTCACAGGATCGAAGGTGACCGAGACGTCGTAGTGCCGCGAGTCGAGGAAGTTGTCGAACCAGTAGCGATACTGGCGGTAGAGACGGATCTCGTAGCGGATGGTCGTTTCGAGTCCCGCCTCGATCTTGCGCGCGAGCTCCGGGTTCAGGGCGCCCGTCAGCCGGAAATCGAGAAAAACGTCCGCCCCGCGCGGGGAGACCCGAAGGACCGTGACCTGGGGCTTCTCCTCCGCGGCCGGGGCCGGACGGGAGCCGGCCAGACCGGCCAAACCGAAAACAAGGAAACCCCGCCAGAGCGGGCCGTTCGCCACAGGAGAGATTCTAGGCGAGGCGGAGGGGGCGGGCGGCGCCGGCTAGCGCCGGGCGCGCAGGGGCTTCGGGGACTCGGCGACCTGTCTGGCCTCGGGTTGGGCGGCGCTCGCGGAGAGCGCCCGGGCGAACTCGATGTGCATGGCGTGTCCCGCCTTGCGGGCGTGGATGCCTCCCACGAGCGGTCTTCCGAGCAGGGCGAGATCGCCGATCAGGTCCAAGATCTTGTGGCGCACGAACTCGTCCCGAAATCGCAGCGGGCCCGAAAGGATGCCCGTGTTGTCGAGGACGACGGCGTTGTGGAGGGACCCGCCCCGGGCGAGCCCGCGGGCGCGCAGGGCCTCGACCTCGCGGAGGAAGCCGAACGTGCGGGCCGGAGCGATCCGGGCGGCGTAGGTCTCGGGCCGCATGGTCCACGACAGCTCCTGATGGCCCACCGCGGGGTGCGCGAAATCGATCTCGTAGATGATGGCGAGGCCTTCCCCGCCCGGCGTGAACCTGATCGAGCGGTCTTCCCTCTCGATCACCGTCTCGCGCGTCGGCGCCAGCGGACGAACCGGCACGTCCAGGCGCTCGAAGCCGGCGGCGTGAAAGAGGCGCACGAAGGGAAGGGCCGATCCGTCGAGAATGGGCACCTCGGGTCCGTCGACCTCCACGATGCAGTTGTCCAGCCCTTCCCCCGCGGCGGCGGAGAGCAGGTGCTCGACGGTTCCGATGGAAACGCCGTCGGAGGAGAGCGTGGTGGCGTAATCGAAGGTGCTGGCGGAGGAGAGGCGGGCGGGGATGGGCGTGTCCTTGTGGTCCAGCCGCATGAAGAGCAGACCCGTGTCCGCGGGTGCCGGCAGGAAGTGTGCCCGGGCCGGTCGGCCGGAGTGAAGGCCCACGCCCTCGATGGAAACCCCGGTTCGGAGCGTGGTTTGTGCTCTGTTCATGCGCGAATCCGCTCTCTTATCGCAGCATTGGTGCCAGATCCATGAGGAGGCGCCGCATTTAGTCTAAGTGATTCATTATAGACGCCTTAGACGAATAGACAAGACACCGACGGCAGGCGGTCCGAGCTTCGGATGTGGCCTCAGGAGGACAGTCGCGTGGCGCCGGCGCCACGGCTGGCGGGTCCCGATAGACTCGGCAGATGAGCCCCTCGGACCGGGAAAGGTTGGCAAAGAGCGCGGCCGTCAAGCCGGTCGCCAGCAATCGGAAGGCCTTCCACGACTACTTCATCGAAGACCGTGCCGAGGCCGGTCTCGTCCTGACGGGCACCGAGGTCAAGTCGCTGCGGGACGGCCGGGCTCAGTTGAAGGATTCGTACGTTCGGTTTCGGGAGGGTGAAGCGTTTCTGGTCGGTGCGCACATTTCGCCCTACGGCGCCGGCTCCTGGACCAACCACCTGCCCGAAAGGGACCGCAAGCTGCTGCTGCACCGCCGCGAGCTCGACCGATGGGCGGGAGCGGTCGCGACGCGAGGCGTGTCCTGCGTGCCGCTCTCGCTCTACTTCAAGGGCTCGCGTGCCAAAGCCGAGATCGCCCTGGTGAAGGGCAAGAAGCTTCACGACAAGCGGGACTCGATCCGCGATCGGGAATTGAAGCGGGAGGCGGATCGGGCGATGCGAAGGAGATGAGGCCGTGGTTGCTCGGTCCGGCTCCTGCCGGAAACCGCGTCCCCTCTTCTCGATCCGGGACGCGCGCCTTCGGGACCTCGGCGCGATGTACCGCCTCGACCACGCTTGCTTCGAGCCGGGAATCGCCTTCACGCGAGCGCAGCTCGCCGGCTTCTTCGAGCTCGAGAGCTTGCAGGGAGTCGTCGCCGAGTCCCGCGGGCGCCTGATCGGGTTCGCGATCGGATACTTGCGCAATCCAGCGCTGGGCGGAGTGCTGACCCTGGACGTGGCGCCGGCCTTTCGCGGGCACGGCGTCGGCCGTGCGCTCTTCAAAGAGCTCCTGTCGCGGCTGCAGGATGGAGGCGCCTGGGCGGTCCGGCTCGAAGTGGACGTCCGCAATAGGGCGGCACGCGCCTTCTACCGTTCCTTCGGCTTCCGGAGGCTCGGGCGCCTCCAGGACTACTACGGGCAGGGCCGCGATGCCCTCGAAATGGAGCGTGTCGGCCGATCCGCGACTGAGACCCGGAGTCCTGCGTCCTGAACCCGCCGGTCCTGAGGGGCTGCTAGCCCCGGGCGCTCCTCAGGATCGCCAGGGCGACGGTCTCCACGCCGTTCAGGACGAACTGGACGCCGATCACGGCGCAGATCAACCCCATGATCTTCGAGACGATCCGCTGGCCGTTTTCACCGATTCGGGCCACGAGCCATGGAGCGGCGAGCAGGATCGCGAGCGTCAGGATGATGTTGAGAGCGATGGCCAGGGCGAGGGCCGCCCGATGGAATCCGTCACGGGCCTGACCGACCAGAACCATGACGGTCGAGATCGCGCCGGGCCCGGCGATGAGCGGCATCCCGATCGGCACGACCGAAGGATCGCCGCGGGACGGGCCCGCCGCCCGGGGCTCGTGATCATCCGTGTGGAGCGTCGTCAGGCCCATGATCGTGAAGAGGATCCCGCCGGCGATCTGGAAGGCGGGCAGCGTGATTCCGAAAATGCTGAAGATGGCGCCTCCCGTCGCCGCGAACACCGCCAGAATCACGGCCGCGGCGAGGCAGGCCTTCAGCGCCGCGCGGCGACGCTCCTGCGGCCGGCCGGCTGTCAATGAAACGAAGATCGGCGCGGCCTCGACAGGATTGATGACCGAGAAGAGGGAGGAAAACGCGAGGAGGGCAAACTTGCCTTCCGGCGAGGCGAACATGGCTCATCCTATGCCGGAGAACCGGGCCGGGCCCGACGGCGCTAGGGTCCGTAGAGGAGCAGGTTGAAGGCGTTGGAGAGGATCTTGGCCATCTCGTCGCGGCCGAGGTCGAGGGAGGGGCAGTATTCGGTCGCCGAGCAGCCGGCCACGACGCCTCTGGCCCAGAGGTAGTGCACGTGCTTGCAATAGGTGTCCGCGACGGTGACATCGAGGAAGTGCAGGTTGGGGCTTGAGGCGTCGCAGGAATAGGAGAAGCCGGTGACCGGATCCGGGCCGTAGGTCAGCGGGACTCCGGGGCCGCCCGCCGGAGCGACCATGGCCTTGGCGATGAAGATGCCCATCTCGGCCCGAGTCACGTTCTGCGAGGGGCAGTAGAGGCCGGTGGCGCATCCGGAGGTCACGTTCTGGCCGTCGATGTAGTGCACGCCTTTACAGAAGATGTCGGTCGGGGAGACATCGGAGAAGAGGGAAACGCCGCCGCTGACACAGTTGTAGGGCTGGCCGTTCACTGTGCCGCTGGTGGGCAGGGGCGTTCCGTTTAAGAGGGCGCGCGCGATGAAGATCGCCATCTGCGAGCGGGGCACCTTGTCGGTCGGGCAGTAGGTCGTCGGTGTGCATCCGACGGTGATGCCCTTGTGGAAGATCGTCTCGATCTTCCTGTAGAAGGGATAGGACCGCGGCACGTCGCTGAAGCTGTCTCCCAGGTGCAGCGTCCAGGTCTTGGCCGGTGTGCCCGTGTCCAACGTCTCGACGAAGGTCGTGTCCCAGTGGGTGGCGGGCCGGGTCGTCGGGTTGGACGCGAACATCGAGTAGCAGTCGGGT
Organism: uncultured Acidobacteriota bacterium; assembly: GCA_963801275.1. GTDB lineage: Bacteria > Acidobacteriota > Thermoanaerobaculia > UBA5066 > Gp7-AA6 > DATBFU01. Next base: position 3,511,297 of record CAWDEF010000001.1, read on the forward strand.
CCGGAGGCGCAGCTGCGCGTCGCGCCGGCGGGGATGAGGCCGTAGGTGGCCAGCGCGTCGATGATCGTGTAGGAGGCGCCGGCGGGGCCGGTAAACGCGGAGGCCGCGCCGGCCACCGTTACGTCGGAGCCTCCCACGTTCTTCCAGGCAGGGTCTACCGAGGCGGTTTCTCCGGGCTCGAAGACCCCGTTGCCGTCGGACCCGGAGCCCGCCGAGGAATCCACGGCCAGAGCCGCCGGCTCGACCACGACCGTCGGCGTCACCGTCGGTGTGTGGGTCTCGGTGGGTGTGGGGGTATGGGTCGCCGTCTCCGTGGGCGTGAGGCTGGGCGTGGGCGTGAGCGTCGGCGTCTCGGTCTGCGTCGGCGTCGCTGTCTGCGTGGGTGTATCGGTCGGCGTGTTCGTCGGTGGGACAGGAGTGTTGGTTGGCGTAAGCGTCGGCGTATCGGTCGGAGTCGGCGTGAGGGTCGGCGTATTCGTCGGCGTGTTCGTGGGAGGGATGGGGGTATTGGTTGCCGTGAGGGTCGGCGTATTCGTTGGAGTGTTCGTGGGAGGGATGGGGGTGTTGGTCGCCGTGAGGGTCGGCGTATTCGTCGGCGTGTTCGTCGGAGTTGGTGAAGGGGTCAGGGTCGGGGTGGGTGTGAACGTGGGGGGCGGCGGCGCGAACTGCGGTACGGAGACGGCGCCAATGGCCCAGAGCTTGTTGGTGCCGAGCGCCCACGACATCGTGACGGATGCGGCGCCCGTCGACGTGCTTCCACCGCCGAAGATCTCGTTCGCTCCCGCCGACGTCAGGACGTTCCATTGCTGGGTCTGAGAGCCCGAGGGCGTGATGCTCGTGGCGTCTCCGCGTACGGCAACCGTGTCGAGGACCATCGAGCCGACCGAGCTTCCCAGGGTCACCGTTGCCGGAGAGGAGTTGACTCCGCCGGCGTTGTTACTCGCAAAGCCGAGCAGAGCTGTGCTCTGGACAGCCCCGGTTACGGAAACCGATCCCGTCACGCAACGGTTGGAGGCGGCGAGGTTCACAGTAATGGTATTCGTCCCGGAGTTCGGATTGGCCAGTGCCCAGATTCCGACGTTCACGAGAGGACCCGCTCCCTCCGACTGGCTCCCGACGAAGGACAGCGGTTGGGCGCCGTAGGTCACGGAGGTGACGGTGGTCGTCCGCGTCGACACGCCGACGAGGAGCATCCGGTTCGCGCCCGCCGAGACCGTGTGGCTCCAGGACAGGGTGTTGACGTTGGCCGAGCCGGAGGACTTGTTCGCCGTTGCATCGAAGGCCACCTGCGCGGCGAGCGGCGAGGCCAGGAGCGGCGCGAGCAGAAACGCTGAGAGCCTCATGGCTCGCCACGCCGTCCCGACGGACAGAAGACGAGAATCAGGTGAATTGCTCACGGAACGGATTGGCTTGTCTATTGTTGACCGAGAAACTGACGGAAAGTATGGGCCTTGAGCCCCTTGCAATCAAGGAATACCGAGGTCGTGGCGGCGCTAGGGTCCGTAGAGGAAGAGGTTGAAGGCGTTGGAGAGGAACTTGGCCATCTCGTCGCGGCCGATGTCGAGGGAGGGGCAGTATTCGGTCGCCGAGCAGCCGGCCACGACGCCTCTGGCCCAGAGGTAGTGCACGTGCTTGCAATAGGTGTCCGCGACGGTGACATCGAGGAAGTGCAGGTTGGGGCTGGAGGCGTCGCAGGAATAGGAGAAGCCGGTGACCGGATCCGGGCCGTAGGTCAACGGGACTCCGGGGCCGCCCGCCGGAGCGACCATGGCCTTGGCGATGAAGATGCCCATCTCGGCCCGAGTCACGTTCTGCGAGGGGCAGTAGAGGCCGGTGGCGCATCCGGAGGTCACGTTCTGGCCGTCGATGTAGTGCACGCCTTTACAGAAGATGTCGGTCGGGGAGACATCGGAGAAGAGGGAAACGCCGCCGCTAGCACAGTTGTAGGGCTGTCCGTTGACGGTGCCGCTGGTGGGCAGGGACGCTCCGTTTAAGAGGGCGCGCGCGATGAAGATCGCCATCTGCGAGCGGGGCACCTTGTCGGTCGGGCAGTAGGTCGTCGGTGTGCATCCGACGGTGATGCCCTTGTGGAAGATCGTCTCGATCTTCCTGTAGAAGGGATAGGACCGCGGCACGTCGCTGAAGCTGTCTCCCAGGTGCAGCGTCCAGGTCTTGGCCGGTGTGCCCGTGTCCAACGTCTCGACGAAGGTCGTGTCCCAGTGCGTGGCGGGCCGGGTCGTCGGGTTGGACGCGAACATCGAGTAGCAGTCGGGTCCGGAGGCGCAGCTGCGCGTTGCGCCGGCGGGGATGAGGCCGTAGGTGGCCAGCGCGTCGATGATCGTGTAGGAGGCGCCGGCGGGGCCGGTAAACGCGGAGGCCGCGCCGGCCACCGTTACGTCGGAGCCTCCCACGTTCTTCCAGGCAGGGTCTACCGAGGCGGTTTCTCCGGGCTCGAAGACCCCGTTGCCGTCGGACCCGGAGCCCGCCGAGGAATCCACGGCCAGAGCCGCCGGCTCGACCACGACCGTCGGCGTCACCGTCGGTGTGTGGGTCTCGGTGGGTGTGGGGGTATGGGTCGCCGTCTCCGTGGGCGTGAGGCTGGGCGTGGGCGTGAGCGTCGGCGTCTCGGTCTGCGTCGGCGTCGCTGTCTGCGTGGGTGTATCGGTCGGCGTGTTCGTCGGTGGGACAGGAGTGTTGGTTGGCGTAAGCGTCGGCGTATCGGTCGGAGTCGGCGTGAGGGTCGGCGTATTCGTCGGAGTGTTCGTCGGAGGGATGGGGGTGTTGGTTGCCGTGAGGGTCGGCGTATTCGTCGGCGTGTTGCTCGGAGTGTTCGTCGCGCTGGGCGTCGGGGTCGGTGTCGCAGTGGGCGCGATGAACTGGCGCAGCGCGATCGTTTCGCCCACACCCTGACCGGCGTCATTGGAAGCGGTCGCCGTCTTGACGCCCGTTGCACCGACGGCCGCCTGGGCGACGTAGTTCACCTCGAGCGAAATGCCCAGGGCATTCGGGACGGTGAGCGAGGCACGGTCCACCGCCTCGGCCATTCCTGCCGGCGGCGTCCACGTGGCCGACGAGCTCATGCTGTGGCTCGTGACGACCATGGTGTTGGCCACGGTGGTCGTGACGCTCGGAGCGGGCTGCGAGAGGCTCGACGAGTTCGCCGTCCCCGCGCTCACGTCGATCGGCGTGACCGGATCGACGCCCGAAAAGGCGACCATTCCGCCCGCGGACCCGGTCGACGTGCTGAACGTCCAGCTGTAGCTCGCAGGCTCGCTGCCGGTCGCAACCCGGTAGTAGATCGCCTGGGCGTTGGCCACCCCCGATGACTGATTGGTCCGAATCCGAAGCGTCCACCCCGCAGGCGCGGTGATCGTAGAGGTGCTTGGACGCACCGCAATGGTCGCGACGAGCAGGTCGCCCGACAGTGTCGCGCCGGGGACGGGAACGGTGAGAGTCAGGGTCCCGGACGGAGCGGCGCCGGAGGCCGCCGCCCGGTAGGCGATCAGCGCCTGGGCGCTCCCTGCCAGCAGGAAGCCGGCCATAACGGCCTGTAGTACGCGGATCGATCCCCGGGAGGCGAGGAAACGGCGTAGGCCGACCTGGCGCGGAGCGAGTTTGCTCTTCCCGATCATTTTCTGAACATGTGTCGAGTAACTCTCTCCATTGTAAGCGATTTGGCTCGCAAAGGAAAGGATGAAGGCAGTGAGCCGATTGAACGAGTCGAACCGTTAGAATCTGCGCTCCCAATGGACGCTCTCCGGATCCGCGGCGCGCGGCAGCACAATCTCCAGAACCTCTCTCTCGACATCCCGCGCAACCGTCTCGTCGTGATCACCGGCGTCTCCGGCTCCGGTAAGTCCTCCCTCGCCTTCGACACGATCTTCGCGGAAGGCCAGCGGCGGTATGTCGAGTCGCTCTCCGCCTATGCGCGCCAGTTCCTCGAGCAGATGGAGAAGCCGGACGTCGACTCGATCGAGGGACTCTCGCCCGCGATCTCGATCGAGCAGCGGACGACTTCGAAGAATCCCCGCTCGACCGTCGGCACGGTCACCGAGATCTACGACTACCTCCGCCTTCTGTACGCGTCGATCGGGAAACCCCATTGTCCCAAGTGCGGAAGGCCGATCCAGGCGCAGACCGTGCAGGAGATGGTGGACCGCGCCCTGCGCCTGCCGGAGGGCAGCCGCTTCACGGTGCTCGCGCCCTACGTCTCGGGAAAGAAGGGGGAGTACAAGAAGCAGCTGGCCGAGATGCTCAAGGAGGGTTTTCTGCGGGCCCGCATCGACGGGCAGCTTTGGGATCTCGACAGCCCGCCCGAGCTCGACAAGCAGAAGAAGCACACGATCGAGCTGGTCGTCGACCGCCTCGTGGCGAAGAAGGCTGACGACGACGATTACCGCAAGCGCCTGGCCGACTCGATCGAGACGGCGACGCGGGTCTCGGGAGGCCTCGTGACGATCGCCGTGTCCGACGGGCCTGAGGAAGTGCTCTCGGCCAACTACGCCTGCCCCGACTGCGGGACGTCCCTGACCGAGATCACGCCGCGGCTCTTCTCGTTCAACTCGCCCTACGGGGCGTGCACGGCCTGCTCGGGCCTCGGCACGATTCTGAAGGCCGACGCGGACCGGATCGTCATCGCTCCGGAGAAGTCGATCGCCGACGGCGCGATCGCGATTCTGAAGCCCGGCTCCACCAACTGGCGGGCCCGGCAGATGGCGACACTCGCGAAGCACTACAAGTTCCGCCTCGACCAGCCCTTCTCGAAGCTGCCCAAGGCGGCACAGAAGGTGATCCTGTACGGTTCGGGGGAGGACGAGATCCGGTTCTCGTACGTCGCGGAACGCGGCGAATACCACTGGCGCTCCTCGTTCGAGGGGCTCGTGCCGATGCTGGAGCGGCGGTACCGCGAGACGGAGAATCCGGAGCATCGGGCGGAGCTCGAGGCCTACATGTCGGCGGAGCCTTGTCCGTCCTGCAAGGGACGGCGGCTCAAGCCCGAGGCCCTGGCCGTCCAGGTCGGGGGCCGCTCCATCGACAGCGTGGCGTCGGACACCATCGCGGAATCCCTCGAGTTTTTCGGCGCGCTGCGCCTCACGGCGCGGGAGCGGGAGATCGCCGGAAAGATCCTCAGGGAAGTCTCCGACCGGCTCGGCTTCCTCGCCAACGTCGGGATCGGCTACCTCTCCCTCTCGCGCGCGGCGGCGTCGCTCTCCGGGGGCGAGTCGCAGCGGATCCGCCTCGCGACGCAAATCGGCTCGAAGCTCATGGGCGTGCTCTACGTGCTCGACGAGCCGTCGATCGGCCTTCACCAGCGCGACAACCGGAAGCTCATCGACACGCTTCTTTCCATGCGCGACATCGGGAACACGGTCGTCGTCGTCGAACACGACGAGGAGACGATTCGGTCGGCCGATTGGGTGCTCGACCTGGGGCCCGGGGCGGGGGTCCACGGCGGACGCCTCGTGGCGGAGGGCGCGCCGGAGGATCTCGCGAAGTTCCCGGAGTCGCTGACGGCGCGGTACCTTTCCGGCGAGCTCGAGATCCCGACTCCGGATGTGCGACGGTCCGGCTCCGGGAAGGCCGTCACGGTGCGCGGAGCGAGCGAGCACAACCTGCGGAGCGTGGACGTGCGGTTTCCTCTAGGGGTCATGACGGCGGTCACCGGCGTCTCCGGCTCGGGAAAGTCGACGCTCGTCAACGACATCCTGTACCGCGCGCTGGCACGCGCGCTCCACGGCGCGGCCGAGCGCCCCGGCAAGCACGAGCGCATCGAGGGCCTCTTCGAACTCGACAAGGTGATCAACATCGACCAGTCCCCGATCGGTCGCACGCCACGCTCCAACCCGGCGACCTACACGAACGTCTTCAACCCCATCCGCGAACTGATGTCGCGCACCCCGGAGGCGCGGGCGCGGGGATACGCGCCGGGGCGCTTCTCCTTCAACGTCAAGGGGGGACGGTGCGAAGCGTGCGGAGGCGACGGGCAGATCAAGATCGAGATGCATTTCCTGCCGGACATCTACGTGACCTGTGACGTCTGCGGCGGGAAGCGCTACAACCGCGAGACGCTGCAGATCCATTACAAGGGAAAGTCGATCGCCGACATCCTCGCCCTGACGGCCGAGCAGGCGCTGGAGGTCTTCGAGAACATTCCCTCGATCGCGACCATTTGCCGGACCCTCGTCGACGTGGGACTCGGGTACATCCAGCTCGGGCAGTCGTCGACGACGCTCTCGGGGGGCGAGGCGCAGCGGGTCAAGCTCGCCCGCGAGCTCGCCCGCCGCTCGACGGGCCGGACGCTCTACCTGCTCGACGAGCCGACCACGGGCCTCCACTTCGACGACATCAAAAAGCTGCTCGGGGTTTTGCGCTCGCTGACCGAGAAGGGCAACACCGTGGTCGTGATCGAGCACAACCTGGACGTGATCCGCACGTCCGACTGGGTCATCGATCTTGGTCCGGAAGGGGGAGACGGTGGAGGCGGAATCGTGGCCGAAGGGACTCCCGAGGCCGTGGCCCGGGTCCGAGGCTCCCACACCGGCGCTTTCTTGCGCCGCGCTCTCGGCGGCGAAGCAAGGCGGGCGCGCGCGTGAAGAGCGCGCTCTTTCTCTCCGTCGCCCTCTGCGCGGCCCTGGGCTCCTCCCTTTCGGCGGCGGCTCCCGCGACACCGCCAGCGCCGAGGGCAGCCCCGGCGAAGACGCCCCGCCCCGGCAAGCCGCCTCTCGACTTCACGGGAGTCTGGGTCCTCGACGAGAAGGAGAGCCACAACGTCTCACCGCCGATGCGGGACGCCGTGCTCAACGTGCGCCAGACGGGCAACGAGATCTACATCTCTCCCCTGGATCCCTCCAAGAGCCAGCTGATGGCCGAGCAGATCGTGGTGGACGGGCGTCCGTACGAGAAGACGCTGGGAAACAAGGGCAGGGGCGTGCTGACGGCGGACTGGGGAAGGGATCGCGCCTCCCTCTGGCTGGAAGTGACCGCGGGCCCCCCGGAAGACCCGCGGCAGACCGTCCAACGCAGCGTCTGGAAGCTCTCGGCGGACCGGCGCACCTGGGTGCGGCAGAGCGTGTCCATCCAGAACGGGCGGACGCAGGACGCGACCCTCGTCTTCCGCCGGCGAGTGGCGGCGCCCAACCCGGCCCGCTGACGCCCTAGGGTCGGGGTGGGTCGGCGCCGAGCGCGCGGAGGGCCGACTCGAGCGACGGATCGTTCGGGGAGATGCGCAGCGCGGCCTGCAGGACTTCCCGGGCGCCCGCGGTGTCCCCGTGCGAGCGGAGCAGCTCCGCGAGCTCGAGCGAGGCCTCCGGCTCGCCGGGCGCGACCGCCAGAGCCTTCCGGTACGCGGCTTCGGCGGCCTCGGGCTGGCTCTGGCCCTGGTACTGGTTTCCCAGCCCGATCCAGGCCTTCGGATTGCCCGGATCGCGGCGCACGCTCTCCTCCATGAGGCGGATCCCGGAGGCGAACCGGTTCATCGAGGCGCGCGCAAAGCCGAGCAGGTACAGCTCGTGGGCGTCGAGGTCGCGTTCTTCGTCGAAGCCGGCCATGTCCGGGAAGAGGCGCGTTTGCGCCGACTCGATCATGGAGTCGTTGACGGGAGTGGTGTCGGAGTAGAGCGCGCGGGGCGCGAAGAACTCGATGACGGGGCGATCGTCGCTATGCCGCTCTCCGACTCCGGCGAGAAAGCGTTCGAGGTCCTCGCCCGCCAGCGCGAATGCGCCGAAGAGCGACGCCGGGCTCCAGACGCCGATCCCGCGCAGATCCTCGGCGAGGCCGGGAACGTCCCGGAACTTGGCGCGCAGGCGCTGGAAGTCCCAGGGCACGGGGTCCGGGCTGCCGACGAGGATCACGTCTCCGAGATTCGGTCTCCAGTAGGAGGTGTGAGGGAAAACGCTGCGAAAAGTCGCCACGATCAGCTTCATATGCTCGGGCTCGAGCGCGTGGGTGTGCCACCACTGCACCATCACGCCGCCCGGCTTCAGGCGCGACCTCGCCGTTTCATAGAACTCCTTCGTGAACAGGTTTCCGACGCCGGCGACCCAGATGTCCGACGGGTCCGAGATGATCACGTCGTAGCTCTTTCGCCACGCGAGCAGGGCGTTGCGCCCGTCGGCCGCGATGTAGCGCACGCGGGGGTCCTCGAGCACCTTGCGATTCTCGAGCTCGAAGAACCCGGCGGCGGCCACGCCCGCCGGCTCGATGTCCACGACGTCGATCGAGCGCACCGGGTGCCGCGCCACGGCGGCCGCCGAGACTCCCGTTCCGAGGCCCAGCACGAACACGTCCTTCGGGTCGGGGTGCAGCAGCATCCCGAGCTGGCCGATGAGCACCTGGACAGCCATGTCGGACGGGCTCGTCGAGGCGTCGGTCTTGCCGTTGGAGCGGTAGAAGCGCTGGCCCTCGACCTCGTCTACCGAGAGCGTCGTGGAGACGCCATCCTTGTAGAAGAGCAGATCCATCCTCTCGGTTGCCGCGCGCCAGTCGCCGACGGTCGCGTAGTTGCCCGCGAAGAAGCCGACGCCGCTCGCCAGGGCGGCGCGCGGCCAGGCGGGCGTGAGCAGCGCGAGCACTCCGGCAAGACCCGCCGCGGCAGCGATGATGCGCCGTCCCGGTATCGGGCCGGCCGCGACCGTTGCCAGCGCCGCGGCCGCGGAAGCCGCCGTAGCGGCGAGCATCGCCTCGCGCAGCCCGAGTCGGGGAACCAGCACGAAGCCGCCGAGAAAGGCTCCGCCAACCGTGCCAGCGGTGTTCCAGAGCGCCACGCGGCCCACGCCAGAGCCCACCCGCGCGAGCGAGTCGGTTGTGGCTGTGATTGCAGCGGGAAACGCCATTCCGAAAAGGACCGAGGCGGGCAGGACGAGAACCGCGGTCACCACGAGCTGCACGAGCTGCAGGAGAGGGAAGGAGGTCCGGGCGATGGGAAAGAGCGCCACGAAGACGGCCGGCAGCTGTCCTGCGAGAAAGACTCCGGAGAGGCCGGCCACGGCGATGCCGGCCTGAGCCGCGGCAAAGGCGCCGGCGGGCCGGCGCGAGGCTCTCGTCCGCGCGAAGAGCGCGCTGCCCGCGGAAAGGCCGACCAGGAAGAGAAGCAGCATCATGCCGAACGCGTAGACGGAGCTGCCGAGGGACATCGCGAGCGTGCGCGACCAGGCGACCTCGTAGACCATTGCCGAAAATCCCGAGAGGGCTGTTCCCCAGAGAAGCACGCGGGCGGTCCGGGGAAGTCCCGCCGGGGCGGCGGGCGGCTCCGCCGTCTCCGGGGCCGGAGGATCGACCACCCGGGCGGCGCGGGACAGGAGCAGCGCCGTGATGCCCACCGCGACGTTGGCCGCGGCGGCGAGGCGTTCGGAGGCGGTCAGACCCAGCTGCGGCAGGAGCAGGTAGGTGGCGAGCGCGACACCACCCGCAGCGCCCACCGTGTTCGCGGCGTAGAGCGCCCCCACGCGGCCGCCAACCTCTCCGATCGAGAGCACCGCAAACCGCGCCAGCAACGGCAGCGTGCCCCCCATCAGCGTCGTCGGCACGACGAGCACCGCCGCCACGAGGAGAAACTGGATCGCGAAGAAGAGGAAGGGAGACTCCTCGAGCAGGGGCTGCAGGCGGAGATAGACGGCCGCGGCCGCGCGCAGGAGCAGCGGAATCGCGAGCGCCAGAGCCCCGATTGCGATCTCGAGGCGCCCGTAGAGGCGCAGCGTCAGCGTCCCCTGCGGGTGGCGGTCGGCGAAACGCCCGAACCGGACGCTTCCGAGCGCCAGCCCCGCCATGAACGCGGCGAGCACCGTCGAGACGGCCAGCGTCGTGCTGCCGAAGACGAGCGCGAGGCGGCGCATCCAGACGATCTCGTAGACGAGTCCGCTCGCCCCCGAGACCGTGAACAGCGCGAGCAGGAGGCGCCAGACCCTCGAGCGGGGCGGCGTGCCTTCGGGCATCCCGATCAGAATACTCCGGCGCGGCCGTTCCGCGGTTAGACTCCCGCGGATGTCGTCGCGCGAGCCGGAGCCCTGGCGGGTCAAGGTCGTCGAGTCGATCCGCCGAATCGGGCGTGCCGAACGGGAAGAACGGCTGCGCCGGGCCGGCTACAACGTCTTCGGCATCGCCTCCGAAGACGTCTACATTGACCTGCTGACCGACTCGGGCACCTCCGCCATGTCCGACGCCCAGTGGGCAGGCCTGATGCGCGGCGACGAGTCGTACGCGGGCGGCCGCAACTTCTTCTTCTTCGAGGAGACCATCCGCGAGATCTTCGGCTTCCCGCACGTGATTCCCATGCACCAGGGGCGCGTGGCCGAGAACCTTCTCTTCTCGACCGTTTTGAAGCCGGGAGACGTGGTCCCCAACAATACGCACTTCGACACCACGCGGGCCAACGTGGAGGTCAACGGCGGCGTGGCGCTCGACCTGGTGATTCCCGAAGGCAGGCAGGTGCGCGCGCGGCATCCCTTCAAGGGGAACATGGACCTCGAGCGGCTGGACGCCTGCCTCACCGAAAACCGCGGCCGCGTGCCGCTCGTGATGCTGACGCTCACCAACAACTCGGGGGGTGGACAGCCCGTGTCGCTCGGGAACGTGCGCGGCACGCGCGACGTCTGCCGGAAGCACGGTGTTCCGCTCCTGATCGACGCCTGCCGCTTCGCGGAAAACGCCTGGTTCATCCGCGAGCGGGAAGCGGGGCAGTCGGACCGGAGCGTGCAGGAGATCGTCCGCGAGGTCTTCTCGCTCGCCGACGGCTGCACCATGAGCGCGAAGAAGGACGGCCTGGCCAACATCGGCGGCTTCCTCGCGCTGCGCGACGAGGAGTGGGTCGAGAGGCTGAAAAACAAGCTGATCCTGATCGAGGGCTTCCCGACATACGGCGGCCTGGCGGGGCGCGACCTCGAGGCGGTGGCGATTGGCCTGCGCGAGGTGCTGAGCGAGGAGTACCTGCGGTTCCGTGTGGGGCAGGTCGTGGCCCTCGGCGAGGCTCTCGCGCGGGACGGCATCCCCGTCGTCGAGCCGATTGGCGGTCACGCCGTCTACATCGACGGCCGCGGCTTTGCGCCGCACCTGCCGCCCGAGCACTACCCGGGGCAGTCGCTGACGATCGCGCTCTATCAGGAGGGGGGCATCCGCGCCGTCGAGGTCGGTAGCGTCATGTTCGGCAAGCCCGACCCGCATCATCCGGGTCGCGAGATTCTGCCCGAGCTCGACCTGGTTCGGCTGGCCGTGCCCCGTCGCGTCTACACCCACACCCACCTGGAGTACGTGGCCGGAGTCCTCTCCGCGTTGCACCGAGAGCCCGGAAGGCTCCGTGGCGTCCGGATCGTTCGGCAGGCGCCCGTGCTGCGGCACTTCACCGCGCGCTACGAGCTTCTCTGACGCGTCGCGGCGGACGCGCCGCGGCGGTTCCCGGCTACAATTTCCCCTTCCGTGATCACCGGTTACAACACCGACGTCAAGCACAAGAACCGCGTCTTCCACGTCCAGACGGAAGACAAGGGGGCCGGGAATCCGTGCGTCGAGTCGCTCGTGTACGTGGGCGGCGAGATCCTCGCGACCCGGCGCGTTTCCTACGCCGAGATCGTGGCCAAGGGCCGGGACGACCAGGCGATCCAGGAGTTGATGGAGCAGCAGCACCGGACGATGATCGCCGCGATCCAGCGGGGCAAGTTCGACGGGCCCAACGGGAGCGTCCGCCCCGTCCCCGCAGAGGAGCGCGCCCCGAGCGCGCCCGAGCCGGCCGGCGAAGCCACCGCGGCGGCGCCCGGCCCTGGTCCCGGGTCAGCGGGGCAGACGGCCGGGGACCGCACCCTCGACCAGGTCATCCTGGATTACCTGGCCTCCGAGCTCGCCCATGACCAGCTCGAGGTCGCGGTCACCGCCCCGTCCGACTTGATGGCAGGACGCCCGGCGCAGCTGCGCCTGAAGGCGCAGTCCTCCTCCACGCGCCAGCCGGTGGCCGGCGCCTCGGTGCAGGTGCGCATCCTCTCGACTGTCGCCAAGCCGGCCGTGGTCTTCCAGGGCAAGACCTCGGCCGATGGCTCCTGCACGGTCGCGTTCGCCGTGCCTCCGTTGAAGGACGGCAACGCGGCCGCAGTCATTCGGGTGGTCTCCAGCATGGGATCGACCGAGTTCAAATACCCGGTGAAGAAGCCATGACCGGGGAAGAGGTCTCGGTCCGCGTCAACGGCGAGGCGGTCCGACTGCCCAGCGGAGCATCGGTCACGGCGCTGCTGGAGCGATTGAAGCTCTCGCTGCCTCGGGTCGCCGTCGAGCGCAACCGCGAGATCCTTCCGAAGAAGGATTACGCGGCGACGGTTCTCCAGGACGGCGACGTCTTCGAGATCGTGGAGCTGGTCGGGGGCGGGTAACCGTCGCCGTCGCTTGCGAGGGATCTGCGCCCTCCGGGCGCAAAGGGCGCGCGGCTTGCCGGGATGCCGGCTCGACCGCGCGCCTGATCCCTCGCTGCGCTCCGGCTCCCGCATCGCGAACCTCCTCTCTCCCTTCGGTCGGGAGACTATTCGCGATGCGAGCGGATGTTCCTCACGTCCTCGAGTCGGGATGGCTTCCCGCCGGGCACACTGGGACCACTATCCCGGGAGCTTGGCGGCGAGGACGTCGACCTTCTCGATCGCCGGAGGGTTCGCGAGGAGGTCCGGAGCCTTCGCCATCAGCGCGGCCGCCACCCGACCGGAGAGGTGGGCCTGTCGGCCGGCCTCGTCCGGAAAGGCGTCGAAGATCCCGAAGGTCGTGGGGCCGAGTCGAATCGCGAACCACGCGGTCGTCGCGGGTTCCTGCTGGACGATTGCGAGGCCTTCCCGGAGGAAGGCTTCGACTTCCGCTTCCTTTCCGGGTTTCGCTTCCAGGCGCACGAGCAAAGCGACGTTCACCATTTCGAGCCTCCCTTTCTGCGCGCACCGTGGCGCGCCGGCCCGCGGGCCGCGCCGAGCATACGTCGCCCTGGCGCTGTGGCCCAGGCCCCTTTTTCTGCCGCTCATCCGAGTGGCACGCTTCGCTTGCCGCCCATCCACCGATCCGCTATTCTCCGCGTCCCGAGTGGGCCGTTAGCTCAATTGGTAGAGCAAGAGACTCTTAATCTCTAGGTTGTAGGTTCGAGTCCTACACGGCTCACCACTTCCTCCGCTTGCGGGGCGTCCTGCCGAGCGGCCAACTTCAATTTTCGTCCGCGGAAGGGCGTACAAGTCGCGAACAACCGAAAGACGCCTGCGACAAGGTAAGCGGACGCGGGAGGAATGAGGTTCGTGGGCCCCGTCGGCTCGTTCGCCCAGATCTTGGTTCGCGCTCCTCCCGTTCCCGTTCTTTCTGTTTCTGACGGCGAGAAGGGGCGCACCTCCTGGCTGTCGAACTGGCCGGGATGGCCCCTTCCGGGGCCACCGGACCTCAGCCCGGAGGCCCCGCGGGCCCGGGCCGCCGCGGTCGGGCCGGGTCGGAACGGGATCCCGAGATCTCAACTGTTTCTTTGAGGCCGTCTTTGGCGGCTTTTGGCGAGTTACCATGATGGGGGCCCAACAACATCCGTAAGAACCATGTCTGACCTGCCGCAAGCAGCGGATCGGGAGCGGTGATGAGTGCCGGCCAGCCGACTCGGCGGACCGACCTTGCACCGGGGGCCGATCGTCCCGGAGACCCGGCGGAGATCGCGCCGGTCGCGTCGGCGCGCCTGACCGACGGCATCCGGCTGGCGGTCGCCACCGAGGAGGCTCAGAGGCTCGAGCGCGCGCTCGCCGTCGCGCGGGCCGGCCTTGGCGGGCTGCTGTTTCTCGTCGAGTCGGTCGTCCGGGTCTTCTGGCCGACGGGGAAGTGGATGCCGATCGCCCTGTCGGGCGTGTACGCGCTGATCGGGTTGGCCGTCTGGGTCTGGCTGCTTCGGCACGATTCGACACCGGCGCTGCGCCGATGGCTCCAGGCCCTGGACATCGTCGCGGCCGCCGTCCTCTCGGTAATGGGGGATGAAGTCCTGCTGGTCTTAGTCGGCGTCCTCGCGATCTACGCGGCGGCGGCGCGCTGGTCGCGGATCGAAGCGATCGAGACGGCGGCCGCGATCAGCGGGCTCGTCCTGGCCGGCCAGCTCCTGCTCTTCGCCTATTCGCCGGCGCGGCCCGACTTCGATGCCCACGGCTTCTTCTTCCGGACGTCCACACTCTTTCTCCTGTCGTTTCTCTTCAGCCACGTCACGCGACGGCAGAAGGAGCTGCAGGACGAGACCCTGAAGGCGAAGACCATGGACCGGGCCCTCGTGGCGCGGGAGCTGCACGACGGAGCGATCCAGTCGCTGATCGGGATGGAGGTGCAAGTCGCGGTCCTTCGCCGTCAGGGGAACGCGGCCCCGGAGATGGCCGAGGAGCTCGGGCGCATCCAGCAGCTCTTGCGGCAGGAGGTCTTGAACCTACGCGAGCTGATGCGCCAGATGAAGCCCCTGGACCTCGATCCCCGGCAGCTGCTCGATTTCCTCGCGGAGTCGGTCGACAAGTTCCGGCGGGAGACGGGCATTTCTTCCAGTTTCGTTTCCGACCTGCGTGAGATCTCCCTGTCTCCCCGGATCTGCACCGAGCTCGCGCGCATCGCGCAGGAAGCCCTGGTCAACGTACGCAAGCACAGCGGGGCGCGCAACGTGATCCTCCGTCTCTCCCTGGAGAGCGGTGGAGGCCGGCTGGTCGTGGACGACGACGGGCGGGGATTCGACTTCGCGGGGAAGCTTTCGCAGGCGGAGTTGGACACGGCCCGCAAGGGTCCGGTTATCATCAAGGAACGGGTCCGATCCATCGGCGGAGAGCTTTCGATCGAATCCGCGCCCGGGCGCGGCGCCAGACTGGAGATCAGATTTCCCCATGAGTAAGGCCGTGGCGAGGTCCATCCGAATCCTGATTGCCGACGATCATCCGATTGTCCGGGACGGTCTGCGCCGCCTGCTGGAGACGGAGAAGGACTTCGATGTGGTGGGCCAGGCGGCCGACGGCCGCGAGGCGGTTCGGCTGGTCCGGGAGCTGCGACCAGACATCCTCCTCCTCGATCTCGCCATGCCCCGGTTGCCGGGGCTCGAGGTGCTGCGCGAGCTTTCGACCTCGGCGATCGAGACGCGTACGATCCTGCTGACCGCCGCCGTCGAAAAGGAGCAGATCGTGGAGGCTCTGCAGATCGGCGCCCGCGGAGTCGTCTCCAAGGAGGCCGCGACCGAGCTCCTGTTCAAGAGCATCCGGACGGTCGTCGCCGGCCAGTACTGGGTGGGACGCCAGGAGGTGTCAGACCTGGTGGCGGCCTTGAGAGGTCTCCTTCCCACGGGAGCCGACGAGCGCTCGCGATCCTTCGGGCTGACCAAGCGGGAGCTCGAGATCGTGGCAGCCATCGTCGAGGGCTGCACGAACCGGGACATCGCGCAGAAATTCACGCTCTCCGAGGACACGGTCAAGCACCACCTGACGCATATCTTCGACAAGCTCGGGGTGTCGAACCGGCTGGAGCTTGCGATGTTCGCGGTCAATCACCGCCTGCTGGCCTCGTAAACCCTTTTCAGCGAGAGGTATCCAAGAGGCTGGCACATAGGTGCCACCGCTCGACCACTCGCGGGCTATTGGTCTCCGAGCCGTTCTGGCTATTCTCTGAGCACAAGAGAATGAGGAGAGCGCACTTTGGGCCATTGGATGCCTTGGTCGACACCCATCGGGCTTTCGCAGGGTGGCAGCGCCATCCGGACGCGGCGGACAGGGGCCGGGTGCGTCGGACCGGAGCCGTGCTGATGGTCGTCGGAGGTCGCTCCGAAGGGGCCCGGAGTCTGGGGCGAGAGGCGGTCGGAGGTCGTGCGGCGCCCGACAGAGGTTACGGCGCGACGTCGCCGGGAGTCGCGGTTTCCCTGCCGCCCCTCACCCGAGATTCCGGGTCCGCGAGAGAGCCGTGCGTGATGTGCGATCACGCGCGCGTCCTGCACACGGAGGGGACGGATGGAGCGGGCTGGTGCGCGGGAGCGGGCGGTTGCGAATGCGGGGGATTCCAGGCGGCGAACAGTCTCGTCCGATGAGGAGGTCCTTGTGAGGATCGTGACGGAGCTTTCCTGGGGCCGCAGAGGCGGAGTGGAGCCGGAGGCGGGGGTCCACCTCGACCGGGAGATCGAGCGGCGCGTCTGCGGAGTCGAACCCGGTGCGTCCGTGCCCGCCTACTCGACCGACGAGGCCCTGGCGGTGGCGCTGGCCAACCGGTTCTCACGCACGCGGGGCTGGTGGTTCTTCGAGAAGCGCGAGGTCTTCGGCGGCTCGGCGTTCGGCTGGATCCAGGAGTCGCAGCCCCTCTTCGTGTCGGTCCACCCGATTCAGGCGAGCGCTCCGACGCGGGCTCTCGCGATCTGCCGTTCACTTCTGAAGGTCGCCGACTTTCTGGAAGCGCGGCCGCGAGCCGTGACCGAGCGGCTGCCGCAAGCCCTCGCCTGAGGGGCGCGAGAGCGCGGGAGAAGAAAGCCGGCCGTCGGGCCGGCTTCGTTGTTTTCGATGCCCTGAGACCTTAGACTCCCACCCGATGCTGTGGACGATCTTCGTCATCCTCCTCATCCTCTGGCTGCTCGGCTTTTTCGCCTTCCATGTCGGAGGCGGGCTCATCCACCTTCTGCTCCTTGCGGCCGCGGCCGCCCTGGTGCTCGGCCTCCTGCGCCGCGGCCCGTAGGCGGCTACCGGACGACTTCCAGTTTCGGATCGGACGCACTGCTCCCCGTCGCCGTCGAGACGGTGGCGGTGTAGTCGTAGCTCTTCTCGACCCCCTCTGGAGGGAGCAGCGAGGCGCAGAAATTGCCCCCGGGGCAGATCACGGGTTGTGGAAAGGGGTTTTCAGTGAAAGTGATCTGGAGCTTCGTTCCCTCGGGAGATTCCCAAACGACGATCTCAACCTTCTTCTTGACCCTGACAGGGTCCGGGCTCGCTTGGCCCGCGCTGTCGATCGAGACCTGCTGGATGTGAAGTTTCGGGCCATGAGACATCCCGGAACCCCGTTGCTGCGAGCACCCCACGAGGGCGAACGCGAGCGCCAGAAGGCCCGCTGGGGCGACGATTCGCCGGAAAAAAACCTCCTTAGCTCTTGGATCCTCCATGGGCTTCCTCCTCCCTCTCGGCCGGTCGGCGGCCTTCTTGCGACTTCCGGAAGAACTTCTTGTAGGAATCGAGCTTCCGGAGACTCTGAAACTCCGGGTCGGCCTCGATTTGCCGGACACCCAGGCCTGCGTCCACCGCCTGCCGCAGCCATCCGATGGCTTCCTCGGGCTTTCCCATGAGGCTCGCAACGAGGGCTGCGTCGTAAAAGGTGTCGGGATTGCCGGGCTCGACCTCCAGGGCCTTGCGGATCTCGGCCATCCCCTCGGCCGGCTTTCCCGTCTTCGCGAGGGCGAGGCCGAGTGTGGCCAATGTCTCCGTGTCGCGGGGGTCCGCCGCGAGGCTCTCGCGCGCCAGCGCAATGGAGCGCTGGTAGGCGCCCGCGGCCTTGTTCCGCATCCCGGGAGTCCACCGGTACGCGTCTCCGAGGTTCAGCCAGTAGAGCGCCTTGCGGGGCGTCAGGGCGACCGCCTGCGCGAAGGATCGCGCCGCGTCCGCGTAGCGCCCGAGGAAATACTGGAGCGTCCCCAGGTTGGAGTAGGCGCCGTCATTCGGCCTGATCTGCGCCGACCGCGTGAACGCGGCGAACGCATCGTCCAGACGATCCATCTGCTGATAGGCGGCTCCGAGGTTGTTCCATGCTCGCACGCTGTCGGACGCAAGCTCCGCGGCGCGCCGGAACGCCGCCGCCGCCTGCGGGTATCTTCCGGCGGCGTAGTAGAAGGCGCCGAGGTTGTTGTAGGCGGCCCAGTAGCCAGGCTGCAGCTCGATCGCATTGCGGTACGTGGCTTCCGCTTCTTCCTTGCGTCCGACCGACTCGTAGGCGGCCGCGAGGCCGATCAAGCCCTCCATGGAGTTGGGAGCCTGCGAGAGAGCGATCCGATATTCCTGGATCGCTTCGCCCCCGCGGCCCGTGCGGGTCAGGATCAGGCCGCGGGTCACGTGCACCTCGGGAATCCCCGCGTCCAGCCTCGCCGCCAGGTCGGCAGCCGCGATGGCCCGCACCGCCCACTCCTTCTCGCGTGTCAGCGTGTACTGATGCAGACAGGCCCGAGCGAGCGCGGACTGAACGAGCGCCGAGCCCGGCACCGCCTTGGCGAGGCCCTCGAGCAGGGTCAGCGCCGCGGCCACGGAGGCCGGCTTGTCGTATCGCTGCAGATTGCCCAGGGCCTGGAGGTAGCGCTCCTGCTGGTCCGTCGTCGCGAGCCCCGCGGGCGGCGGTGTGCGGCGGGGTTGCGCGAGCCCGAGATCCCGAGCGACCCTTTCGGCGAGTCGGTCCTGGATCGAGAAGAGCTCGGAGGCGGGGCCGGTCAAGTCGCCTGCCGCGACCTGGGCGCGGGTGCGCGTGTTCCAGACGGAGTAGGTCACGCGCAACGTGTCGCCCTGGCGCTGGATGGATCCCTGCAGGGCGAGGTTGGCGCCCAGATCCTTGGCGATGCGGAAGATGTCGCCGCCCCGGTCGGCTGCCGCGAGGACGGCGGATGGTGTGACGACCTGCACGCCGGGGACGTTGACCAGTCGCACGCTCACGGTCTCGACGAGCCCGTCTCCCAGCAGCTGGCCGCCCGGCTGGCCGGAAAGATCGCGGAAGGGTAGGACCGCGATGGATCGAGAGGCGGGTGCCTCCCTTCGGTCGGCGTGGGGCCGCACCACGACGAACCAGGCGCCGGCGGCGGCCAGCAGGACGAGGAGAGTCGCCATCACGAGGCGGCGCTCACGCCGGCCGGCCGGGTCGGAAGGGGTACCCTCCCCGTGCGGAGCGGATGCGTCCTCCAGAGCGATGCGCGCGTCGCCGATGTCGCGAAGGCGCCGGCTCGCTTCTTTCTGGAGGCAGCGTTCGAGGAGCTCCCGGACGCGGGGAGGCGTCGAGGCGGGCAGCGCCCGCCAGTCGGGCTCGGCGGTGAGGATGTTGGCGAGGATGTCCGAGGGCGTTTCGCCGGTGAAGGCCCGGCGCCCGGAGAGCATTTCGAAGAGAACGCAGCCAAACGCCCACACGTCCGTCCGCTTGTCGACCGGTCTGCCCCGGGCCTGCTCCGGGCTCATGAACTCGATCGTGCCGACGATCACGCCGGGCCGCGTCTCGTCCAGCCGCAGCGTCGGGGATTCGGAGGAGTGCCGCGAGTCCTCCGGCTTTGGATCCATGGCCTTGGCCAGGCCGAGGTCGAGAACCTTCGCTCTCCCCTCGGGCGTGATCTTGACGTTGGCCGGCTTCAAATCGCGGTGGACGATGCCCTTCTCGTGCGCCGCCTCGAGCCCCTCCGCGATCTGGCGCGCGACCCCCAGCGCCTCGCGCAGCGGGAGCGGTCCTCGCGCCAGCAACTGCGAAAGGGCCTCGCCTTCCACGAGCTCCATGACGATGTACCGCGTCGAGCCCGACTCCTCGAGCCCGTAGATCGCCGCCAGAGCCGGATGGTTGACCGAGGCGAGCATCCGCGCCTCGCGGTCGAAGCGCGTCAAGCGATCGGGGTCCTGCGCGAAGGCCTCCGGCAGAACCTTGAGAGCCACCTCCCGCCCGAGCTTGCGGTCGCGGGCCCGGTACACCTCACCCATACCGCCAGCGCCCAGCGGTCCGAGCACTTCGTAGGAACCTAGACTCGTGCCCGGTTCGAGAGTCATGGAGTGCCGCCGCGGGATTCTATCCCCGACGGCCGTGGCTCTTCTTCGCGGTTGCCGGCGATCGGGATCCCGTCCGACTCCACGGACCCGGGCGAGCCCAAGTCCTGACGCAGGGGTGATCTGTGCCATGATCGACGCGATGTCCAGCGCCTCCCGGGATATCGGTCCCTTCCTGCAGACGTCCCTGCCCGAGCCTCACCGAAGCCGGACGCGATGGATCCTGGAGCGGCATCCGGAGATCCGAGAGCACATCGGTCACAATCCCCGCTCGTTCGCGTTTCTCCTGGCGCTCGTGGCGTTCCAGCTCGCAATGGCGTTCCTGCTGCGGTCGAGCCCCTGGTGGCTGATCGTGGGCGTCGCCGGCGTCGTGGGGGCCTTCGCGAACCACGCCCTGTGGGTGCTCATCCACGAGTGCACGCACAACCTCGTGTTCCGGACGAGGAGGGCCAACACCCTGGCGGGGATCCTGGCCAACCTGCCGCACGCCCTGCCAACCTCGGTCTTCTTCCAGCGCTACCACCTGAAACATCACGCTTTCCAGGGCGTGTATGAGCTCGACGCGGATATCCCGAGCGGCTGGGAGGCGCGCCTGGTAGGAACCTCCCCGATCCGCAAGGCGATCTGGCTGATTCTGTTTCCGATCGTGCAGTCCGTCCGGCCGACGCGTCTGCGTGAGATCAAGCCGATCGACGGATGGGTGGTGGCGAACTTCGTGGCGCAGGCCGCCTTCGATCTGGCGGTCTGGATCCTGCTTGGCCCCAAGGCGCTGGTGTACCTGCTCGCCTCCCTTTTCTTCGGCGTTGGATTCCACCCCCTCGGGGCGCGCTGGATCCAGGAGCACTATGTCTTTTTCCCCGGACAGGAGACCAATAGCTACTACGGAAGGCTCAACCGACTAGCCTTCAACGTTGGCTACCACAACGAGCACCACGACTTTCCGTCGGTTCCGTGGGACCGCCTTCCGCGCATCCGCGAGACCGCGCCGGAAGCCTACGAGACGCTCCGCAGCCACCCGTCGTGGGCCGGGCTGCTCTGGCGGTTCCTGACCGACCGCCGGATCTCGCTCTTCGCGCGGCAAGTCCGGGAAAACCGAGGGCG
Organism: uncultured Acidobacteriota bacterium; assembly: GCA_963801275.1. Taxonomy (GTDB): domain Bacteria; phylum Acidobacteriota; class Thermoanaerobaculia; order UBA5066; family Gp7-AA6; genus DATBFU01. The sequence continues at coordinate 3,532,074 of CAWDEF010000001.1, forward strand.
GGTGACCCTGGACAGCGCGAACGAAGCCACCCCCGACGTCGAGCTCCTTCGGGGTGGGGACCAGCCCCTCGCCTGACGCCCCGGAGCGGCCCGAAGCGCTGTGCCCGCGGCCTGCCCTGCGGTCTCCTGGTGCGAGAGGAGGGACTCGAACCCTCAAGGGTTTCCCCACGGGATCCTAAGTCCCGCGCGTCTGCCAGTTCCGCCACTCTCGCGGCCGATGGAATCGTAGGCGCAGGCGGCTCGGGATTCAAATGAGAGTGGATCGGGCGACAGAGGGACGGTCGAAAGGCGGCCGCCCTCCGGGGTCGTGACACGAAATACGCCGTCGCCCGAAAGGGTTTTGGAATGGGCGTGAAAAGGGCCTCCTCCGTCATCGGGATCGTCCTGCTCGCTTTCTCTCTCCATGGCCAGGAGCCGGAACCGCGGGCGTTCGCCGCGCCGAGCGCCCCGCGGTCGGATTCGGCTCTGGTCGTCCTGCGCGAGCAGGCGGATCTCTCGGGAGCGGCGGCGATTCGAGACGCGACAGAGCGTCGGCGATTCGTCTTCGAGGCGTTGCGCGAGGTGGCCGACCGGACGCAGGCGCCGCTGCTCGAGCGGCTGCGCGCGGGCGGAGTCGCGTTTCGATCGCATTATCTTGTGAACATGATCGAGGTCGAGGACGGGCTCGCGGAAGAGCTCCTCCGGCGTCCCGACGTCTCCGCGGTCGTCGCAAACCGCGCTGCGCCTCTGCGCCGCGTGCCCCGGGCCGAAGAAGCCGATGGTGCCGGCACGCTTTCGCAGACGCCCGCGGAGGCCGCTGCCTTGGGGGCCAACCTGACGAGGATCCGGGCGCCGGAGGTCTGGGCCCTGGGCTTTACGGGGCAGGGCATCGTGGTCGGCGACGCGGACACGGGTTTTGCCTGGGAGCATCCGGCCTTGAGGCCGCGGTATCGCGGATCCTCCGGAGGTGTGATCGTCCACGCCTACAACTGGCACGACGCGGTTCATGACGCGGGGCCCGGAAACCCCTGCGGATCCGATGCGGTCGCCCCCTGTGACGACGACGGCCACGGCACCGGGACCTCGGCCCTGGCGGTCGGCGACGATGGAACCGGGAGTCCGACCGGCGTCGCCCCCGGGGCCACGCTCATCGGCTGCCGCAACATGGATCGGGGGAACGGCACGCCGGCCCGCTACACGGAGTGCTTCGAGTTCTTTCTCGCGCCCAGCAACGCCAGCGGGAAACAGCCGCGGCCGGAACTCGGCGCCGACGTCATCACCAACTCGTGGGGTTGTCCTGCGAGCGAGGGCTGCACGGACCCCAACGTGCTTCGCGCGGTCGTCGAGAACGTGCGCGCCGCCGGGATCCTGGTCGTCGTCTCAGCCGGCAACGGCGGGAGCGACTGCGCGACGGTTTCCGAGGCGCCGGCGATCTACGAGGCATCCTTCTCGATCGGCGCGACGAGCAACGCCGATGTCATCGCTCCCTTCTCCAGCCGCGGCCCGGTCCTGGCCGACGGGTCCCACCGGCTGAAGCCTGACATCTGCGCGCCCGGAATTTCGGTCCGGACGGCGGACATCTCGGGCGGATACCGCGGCGACTTCTCGGGCACATCGGCCTCGGCGCCGCAGGTGGCGGGCGGCGCGGCGCTGCTCTGGTCGGCCGTTCCCGGACTGCGCGGAGACGCTGCCGCCACGGAGGAACTGCTGCGCCTCTCCGCAGCGCCCCTGACCTCCGATCAGACCTGCGACCCGTTTCCGGGGCCGGTGGTTCCCAACGCCGTCTTCGGCTTCGGACGCCTCGACGTGGCGGGTGCCGTCGCTCTTGCGGACTCGGGCGGTCCCCGATCTCTCGAGCTCTCGGCCGAACGGGAAGGCGGTCCCCGGGTCGTTGCGCCGCGGAACCCCTGACACTTTCCAGTAGACTGCCCGCCTATGGTCGTCTTGAACGCAAAGGAAGAATCTCCGACGCAAACCACGCTCGAGATCGAAGTGCCGGCCGAGCAGGTCGAACGGACCTTCTCGGACCTGACCCGCGCGTACGCCAGGCGCGCCGCCATCCCGGGGTTTCGCAAGGGGCACGCGCCGCAGTCCGTCGTGCAGAAGCGGTTCGGTGACCAGATCCGCGAGGATGTCCTGGAGACCCTCCTGCCGGATGCGCTGTCTTCGGCGGTCGAGGAGAAGAGCCTCTCGGTGGTCGGCCGTCCGCGGATCGAAGATCTGCACTGGAACCCGCCCGGTCCCATCCGCTTCACCGCACGCCTGGACCGCAAACCGGCGCTGGACCCGACCGACTACCGCGGGATCCCCGTGGAGGACGCCCCCGTCGAGCCCACGCCCGAGGAGATCGGCCGGGTGATCGATCGCCTGCGCGACAGGCACGCCGAGTTCCACCCGATCGAGGGCCGGGCCGCGGCCGCCGGCGACTTCGCCGTCGTGGACGTCGCCGGCACGTTCGTCGAGATCCTTGCGCCGGGCCAGAACCCCCGCACGTTTCGCGACGAGAAGCTCACTCTGGAGGTCGGGCACCCCGACTCGATGACGGAGATCAACGAAGCGCTGCGGGGAACGCTGGCCGGACAGACACAGCGGTTTCGCAAGGGCTTCCCGGACGATTTCGCCAACGAGGAGTTTCGCGGCAAGACGGTCGACTACGAGCTCACCCTCGTGGCCCTGAAGGAGAAGCGCCTGCCGGAGGTCAACGAAGAGTTTGCGCGCCTGGTGGGAGAAGGCGAGACGGTCGAGGGCTTGCGCGAGAAAGTTCGCGAGAGCCTCCGGTTGGAGAAGGAGGCGGACCGGCGCCGGAAGTTCCGGCGCACGATCCTGGACACGCTCCTCTCTCGGGGAACCATTCCCGCCCCCGAGGTGCTCGTGGAATCGGAGACGGAGGGCGCCCTGCGCGACTACGCGCGTTACCTCGCCGCCGGCGGCATGGAGCCGAAGGAGGCCGACTGGGAACGCCTTCGCCAGGAAGCGCGTCCCGGAGCCGAGAAGCGCGTGCGCGAGTACCTCCTGCTCGATGCGATCGCCGCGAAGGAGAACGTCGCGATCACCGACACGGAGCTCGAAGCGGAGTTCAAACGGACGGCCGCCCGGCGCGGCGCGGACCCGGCCGCGCTGCGCGAGCAGCTCGAAAAGGCGGGGGGCCTCGAGGCTCTTCGGGACGAGATGCGCCTCTCCAGGACGATCGACCTCTTGATCTCCGCCGCACGGGTGCTACCCTCGGGGGAGCCTGTCGAGGTCAAGTAGGCCCGGCGAGGGAATCGGAGCGCCGGATGGCTGTTATGAAAAACGAAGAAGAGGGAGGCGGCATGGTTCTGGTCCCGATGGTGATCGAACAAACGAGCCGAGGAGAGCGCGCCTACGACATCTACTCGCGGCTCCTGAAGGACAACATCATCTTTCTCGGGCAGCCGATCGACGACACGATCGCCAACCTCATCATTGCGCAGATGCTGTTCCTGGAGTCGGAGAACGCGGAGCGGGACATCTCCTTCTACGTCAACTCGCCGGGCGGCGTGATTTCTGCGGGCATGGCGATCTACGACACGATGCAGTACGTCAAAAACGACGTTTCGACCATCTGCGTCGGTCAGGCCGCGTCCATGGCGGCGGTGCTGATGGCCGCCGGGGCGCCCGGAAAGCGCTTCGCGCTGCCGAACTCCCGCTTCCTGATCCACCAGCCGCTCGGATACGGGCTGCAGGGCCAGGCGGCCGACATCGAGATTCACGCCAAGGACCTGCTGAAGATGCGGGAGCGGATCAACCGGATCCTGGCCGAGCACACGGGCCAGTCGATCGAAAAGATCGCCAAGGATACGGACCGGGACTACATTCTCGAGGCCGAGGACGCCAAGAAGTACGGCCTCGTGGACGCCATCTACCACCGCCGCGACGAAGCGGCCCTGAAAGCGGCGGGGTAGTCCTCCTCTCTCCCTCCCTCGGTGCTCTTGGTGAGGGTCGCGAGTCCCGGATCGCTGTAAGCTCGCCTCCGTGCCCGATGCCTACCTTGGCCGGACGGCCGACGGAAAGCCTCTCCGCTACTCGACCCGGGACCTCCTGACTCACGGCGTCTGTGTCGGCATGACAGGCAGCGGCAAGACCGGCCTGTGCGTGGATCTTCTCGAGGAGCTCCTGCTCGCCGACACGCCGTTGTTCCTCCTCGACCCGAAGGGAGACGTGACCAACCTTCTCCTCACCTTCCCGCAGCTGCGCGCCGAGGATTTCGCACCCTGGGTGGATCCGGAGGCGGCGCGCCGCGCCGGCCGCAGCGCCGAGGAAGAAGGCGCCGCGCAAGCGAAGCTCTGGCGGGAAGGCCTCGGGAACTGGAAGGTCCCTCTGGAGTCGCTGGCAACGCTGCGCCAGAGGGTCTGCTATCGGGTCTTCACCCCCGGTTCCCGGGCGGGACGCCCCGTGGACGTGCTCGGATCTCTCGAGCTGCCCGCGGGGCTTTCTTTCGAGCGGGACGAGGAGGCGGTGCGCGACGAGATCCGAGGAGCCGTCTCCGGACTCCTCGCCCTTTCCGGCATCGAGGCCGATCCCGTCTCCGACCCGCGCCACATCGTGCTGGCGCGGGTCCTCGAGACGCGATGGCGCGAGGGCAAGGGCGCGGGGCTCGCCGACCTCGTCGCTCTGGCCGAGAATCCTCCCTTTACGCGGCTCGGCGCGATGGACCTCGACGCGGTCCTTCCCCGCGCGAAGCGCCGGGAGCTGGCGCTCGCGCTCAACAACCTCCTCTCGTCGCCGGGATTCGACGCCTGGCGGGAGGGCGAGGCTCTCGACCCTGCCCGGCTGCTGCGTGACGGGTCGGGCCGCCCCGCATGCAACCTCTTCTACCTTGCGCACCTGGACGACAAGGAGCGGATGTTCTTCGTGACCCGATTCCTGGAGCGCTTCTGGGGATGGACGCGCACGCAGTCGGGATCCACCGATCTGAAAGCCCTGCTCTACTTCGACGAGATTTTCGGTTACCTGCCGCCCGTTGCCGAGCCGCCCTCGAAACGGCCGCTGCTCTCGCTGTTGAAGCAGGCGCGGGCCTTCGGCGTCGGAATCCTTGTTGTGACGCAGAACCCGGTCGACCTCGACTACAAGGCGCTGTCCAACGCCGGAACCTGGATGGTCGGAAGACTTCAGGCCGAGCGCGACAAGCAGCGCCTGCTCGATGGGCTCGAGGGCGCCGGTCTCGGAATGTCGCGCGCCGAGGCGAACCGCACTCTTTCCGGCCTCGAGAAACGGCGCTTTCTCCTGAACGATGTTCACCGGCCCGGCGGGCCCGTCGTTTTCGAGTCGCGGTGGGCGCGCGCGTACCTGCGCGGACCGCTCACGCCGAGGCAGATCCCCGACCTCGTCCGCGGCTTCGCCGAGCCGGCTCCGGCGACCGGAGTTTCGCCCGCCCCGGCCGAGTCCGAGAAGGAGGCGGCGCCCGGAAGCGGCGCCGTCCTCCCGTCTGCGGCCGGCGCGCCGGTGCCGCCGGCCCTCGATCCGGTCTTTCAGCCCCGTTACGCGCCCGGTACGCCGCCCGGCGCCTCGCTCGTGGGAGAAGTCGCCATCCTGGTCGAGGCGCGGATCTCCCGGTCGAGGCCCGCCGTTGCCGGGTCCGCGCAGCGTCTGCTGCGGTTCGGGTCGGGTTCGGTCCCGGCAGCCACCTCGGACGAAGAGATGCGGCTGGCGGAGTGGTCTCCGGAGCCGCCAGCCGGCGCGTCTTATGGAGAGTTGCCCGCATGGGCGACCAAGGTCAACGCCTTCGCGGCGCTCGAGCGCGCTGCCAGGGAGCAGACGGCCGCCGACGGCTTCACGCTGGAGACGGTTCCCGAGCTCGGGCTGGCGCGGCAACCGGGGGAGAGCGACGCGGACTTCGCCTCCCGAATCGAAGCCGCAGTCAATGCGGAGGCCGGCAGGAGCGCAGAAAAGATCCGCGCGCCGCGGGAGCGGCGACTCGCAACCCTCGACCGGCAGATCGCGGAGGAGTCGCGCGAGCTCGAGCGAGACCGGGCGGAGCAGACGCGCGCGGCGACTTACAGCGGAATCGACGTCATCGCGGGAGTGCTCGGAACGCTGCTCGGAGGCGGCCGGCGCTCCGCCGGCTCCACGGTGCGCGCAGGCGGCCGCGCCTACGGGAGAATCCAACGCGCCGCGGAGGACGTAAGAGAGTCCGAGGAGAAAATCGCTCAATGGAGGCGGGAGCGAGACGACTTGAAGGCGGAGCTCGAAAGCGAGGCGGCCGCCGAACGCGCGCGCGTGGCGGCCCTGGCCGGCCGTCGCGAGCAGACCAAGATGCCGATCGCCAAGGGCGACGTTCGCACGCTCGGCGGGTTCGTGTTGTGGGTGCCAAAAAGTTGAACGCGCCCGCATTCCACTTTTGTGCCCATAAGACGCGCGGGACATGCGGGAATAGGGCCTCGCGCGGCACGTTTCCCCGATTGCGGTGTGCTAAAGTGCCCGCGGTTCGGTTCCGGGCCCGTTGACGGGTCCGGAGGGCTCCCCTAGAATTCGGGAAGCTCTTCCCGGAGGCTAAATGTCGAAGAAAACCGGAAACGGCGATGTGCTTCGTTGCTCTTTCTGCAACAAGAGTCAGAGGGACGTCAAGAAGCTGATCGCGGGTCCGACCGTTTACATCTGCGACGAGTGCGTCGACATCTGCCTCGACATCATCGCCGAAGATCGGGTGCTCGAGACGCAGGCCCCCGAGACCAAGCTCCCGAAGCCGAAGGAGATCAAGGAGTTTCTGGACAGCTACGTGATCGGCCAGGAGCAGGCGAAGAAGAAGCTCGCCGTGGCCGTCTACAACCACTACAAGCGCATCGACTACCTGGAGAAGAACCGCAAGCTCCAGGACGTCGAGCTGCAGAAGTCCAACATCCTCCTGATCGGCCCGACGGGCACGGGCAAGACGCTGCTTGCCCAGACGCTCGCGAAGCTCCTCTCCGTGCCCTTCACGATCGTGGACGCCACGACCCTGACGGAAGCGGGATACGTCGGGGAGGACGTCGAGAACATCATCCTGAAGCTCTATCAGGCGGCCGGCAACGACAAGGAGAAGACCGAGCGCGGCATCGTCTACATCGATGAGGTGGACAAGATCGCCCGCAAGGGCGAGAACCCGTCGATCACGCGGGACGTGTCGGGAGAAGGGGTCCAGCAGGCGCTGCTGAAGATCCTGGAAGGGACCGTGGCCAACGTCCCTCCCCAGGGCGGCCGCAAACACCCGCACCAGGAGTTCATCCAGATCGATACGACGAACATCCTCTTCCTCTGCGGCGGCGCGTTCGTGGGCCTCGAGGAGCTCATCAGCCGCCGGATGACGGAGAAGACGATGGGTTTCGGCGCGAAGATCACTACGAAGAAGGAGAAGCGGCCGAGCGTCCTGCTGGACAAGGTGCATCCCGAGGACCTGATCAAGTACGGCATGATCCCGGAGTTCGTGGGGCGCCTGCCGGTCGTTGCGACGCTCACCGAGCTCGATCAGTCGGCGCTCGTCGAGATCCTGAAGGAGCCGAAGAACTCCCTCGTCAAGCAGTACCAGACGATGCTGGAATTCGAGAACGTCCAGCTCCGTTTTACCGATGATGCCATCGAAGCCATCGCCGAGGAGGCCCTGGCCCGCAACGTGGGGGCCCGCGGGCTGAAGATCATCATCGAGGACCTGATGCTCGACGTGATGTACCAGATCCCCTCCGACGACGACATCGAGGAGTGCGTCATCACGCGCGATGTCGTCAAGCACCACACGAACCCGATCACGATCCTGCGCAAGGCGGGCTAATTCCGAATTTCGAAATTCGAGACCGAATTTCGAAAATTGAGCGACCCTGATGGTGGTGGAAATCTCATGAAAACGAATCCTGTGGCGGGCGCCGGAGAGACGCTCCCGCTCGTCCCCTTGCGGGACATGGTGGTCTTTCCGCACATGATGGCTCCGTTCGTCGTGGGCCGCGAATCCTCGATCCGCGCCCTCGAGGCGGCGCTCGCCACGCCGACGAAGCGACTCTTCCTGGCGGCGCAGAGGGACCCTCAGCTCGACGAGCCGGCTCCCGAGGACATCTACGAGATCGGCGTGGTGGCGACTGTCGCCCAGTCGCTGAAGCTGCCCAACGGACACATCAAGGTGATGGTCGAAGGGCAGCGGCGGGGCAAGATCGAGGCCTTCGAGCGGCGCGGCGAATATCTGGCCGTGCGGGTCCAGGCGGCCGCGGCGCCGCCAGCCGATCCCGCGGAGCTGAAGGAATACATGGGCAAGGTGCTCGCCCTGTTCGAGCAGTACGCCAAGCTTTCGCATCACCTGGCCTTCGAGAGCATCGCGGCGTCGCTGCGGCTCGAGGAGCCGGAGCGTTTCGCCGATACCCTCTCGGGGCACTTGGCGGTGGCCACGCCCGAGAAGCAGACGCTTCTCGAAGCCGACAACGTCTACGAGCAGTTGCAGCGGCTTCAGGACCTGCTGGAGATCGAGGTCGAGAAGGTGAACATCGACCGCCGGATCAACAACAAGGTCAAGAAGCAGATGGAGAAGGCGCAGAAGGAGTACTACCTCAACGAGAAGATCAAGGCCATCCACCAGGAGCTCGGCCGCAAGGACGACCGTGGCGACGAGGTGGAGGAGCTCAAGAAGAAGATCACGGCCTCTGGAATGCCCAAGGAGGTGCGTGAGAAGGCGGAGACGGAGCTCAAGCGCCTGGAGGCGATGCCGCCCGTGTCCGCGGAGGCGACGGTCTCGCGCAACTACATTGAATGGCTCGTGGGCGTGCCCTGGAAGAAGGCCTCGCGCGAATCCAAGGACATCTCCCGAGCCGAGAAGATCCTGAACGAGGACCACTACGGCCTGGAGAAGGTCAAGGAGCGGATTCTCGAGTTCCTGGCGGTGCGGCAGCTCGTGCAGAAAACGAAGGGATCGATCATCTGTTTCGTCGGACCGCCGGGTGTGGGGAAGACTTCGCTCGCCAAGTCGATCGCGCGGTCGCTGAACCGCAAGTTCGTGCGGCTTTCGCTCGGCGGCGTGCGGGACGAAGCCGAGATTCGCGGACACCGGCGCACCTACATCGGGGCCTTTCCCGGCCAGATCGTTCAGATGATGAAGAAGGCGGGTACGGTCAACCCCGTCTTCCTGCTCGATGAAGTCGACAAGATGTCGTCGGATTTCCGGGGCGACCCGGCGTCCGCCCTGCTCGAGGTGCTCGACCCGGAGCAGAACCAGTCGTTCCTGGACCACTACCTGGACGTCGAGTACGACCTCTCCAAGGTCATGTTCATCGCGACGGCGAACATCGCCGACCCGATCCCGCCGGCCCTGAAGGATCGGATGGAGGTCATTCCGCTGTCCGGCTACACGCCCAACGAGAAGATCGCCATCGCGCGGCAGTTCCTCGTGAGCAAGCAGCGCGAGGCCAACGGCCTGAAGGCGGACCACGTGGAGTTTTCCGACGAGGCGATCCTCGCGATGACGACCAACTACACGCGCGAGGCCGGCGTGCGCAATCTCGAGCGCGAGATCGGCAGCGTGTGCCGGAAGGTGGCGCGCAAGATCGTCCAGAAGAGCGTCGAGACGCCGGTCCGGATCACGCCGGATAACCTGCGCGAGTTCCTCGGTAAGGCTCGCTTCCGCAACCGGCGCAAGGGGGAAACCTCCGAGGTCGGGATCGCCACGGGTCTGGCCTGGACCGAAGCCGGCGGCGAGATCCTCATGACGGAGACCTCGCTGCTGAAAGGGAAGGGGAACCTGACCCTCACGGGGTCGCTCGGCGACGTCATGCAGGAGTCGGCGCGTGCGGCGGTGTCCTACGTGCGCAGCCGGGCCGAAATGTACGACGCGGATCCCAACTTCCACGAGAAGTTCGACATCCACATCCATGTTCCCGAAGGTGCCATCCCCAAGGACGGCCCTTCGGCGGGCATCACCCTGGCCGTGTCCCTCTTTTCGGCCGTGACCAAGATCCCGGTCCTGAAGGACGTGGCGATGACGGGCGAGATCACGCTGCGCGGGAAGGTGCTCCCTGTCGGCGGGATCAAGGACAAGGCCCTCGCGGCCTACCGGGCGGGCATCCGGACGATCGTTCTGTCCGCCGAGAACGACAAGGACCTGGACGACCTTCCCGAGGAGATTCGGTCGGAGATGGAGTTCCATCTCGTTTCGAACATGGACGAAGTGATCCGGGTGGCCATGGAGGGAACCTCTCCCGCCGCCTCGACTACGAGCCTGGCGCCCGACGCGAAACCGGCCGAAGGAGGCTCCGTCGCGCACTGAGCGGCGAGCCGAGCGGACCCGCCGCGTCCCCAAGCGGGGCGAATTGAAAAGAAGAATTGCCCCGGGCCGTCGTATCGTGGCCGTCCACCGCGCCGACGACCTTCCGAGCCGCGGGGTGCCCGTCGTGGCGTTCGTCGGACGGTCGAACGTCGGGAAATCGAGCCTGTTGAACCGGCTGCTGGGAGAGGCGACCGCGCGAGTCAGCCGAACGCCGGGGAAGACCCGTGGCATATACTTCTATGAAACCGAGGACGGACATCGCTTCGCGGACCTTCCGGGCACCGGGTTTGCCCGCGTGTCCCGGTCGGAACGCGAGCGGTGGAAAGACCTTGCCGAAGCCCTTTTTCGGAGCGGCGAGGTGAGGCTCGCGCTGGCCCTCGTGGACAGCCGGGTCCCGGATGCGCCGGCGGACCGGGCGATGCGGGACTACCTCGAGCGGGTCGGCGTGCCCACACGGACGGTGGCCACCAAGTGGGACAAGTTGAGTGCCCGCGAGCGCGCGGCCGCCCGCAGGCGGCTGGAAGCCGCGCACGGCGCCGTCCTGCCGGTCTCGTCGAAGAGCGGTGAGGGAGTCGAAGAACTTCGGCGGGTGATCCGCCGGACACTCAGGGAGGGCGGGGAGTAAGCCATGACCAGAAGGAAGAGCACGAACGGGTCGGACGTCGAGACGCTGGATGTTCCGACCGAGGGGCTTCCGGACACGACGGTCGACGAACAGGCGCTTGAGCAGTCCGACACGCTCGACATCCGGGCGCTGCACGAGATCAAGATTCCGCAGCTGCTGAAGATCGCCAAGGACCTGGAGGTCGAGAACGCGACGGGCATGCGCAAGCAGGATCTGATCTTCAAGATCCTGCAGGCGCAGACGGAGAAAAAGGGGTTGATCTTCTCCGAGGGCGTTCTCGAGTGCCTTCCGGACGGGTTTGGATTCCTGCGCGCCCCCGAGTACAACTACCTGCCGGGCCCCGACGACATCTACGTTTCCCCCTCGCAGATCCGAAAGTTCGACCTGCGGACGGGCGACACCGTCTCCGGCCAGATCCGGCCTCCCAAGGAGGGTGAGCGCTACTTCGCGCTCATCAAGGTCGAAGCCGTCAACTTCGAGCATCCGGACGTGGCGCGGGAGAAGATCTTTTTCGACAACCTGACCCCCCTCTACCCGCAGGATCGCATCAAGCTGGAAGTCCCGAACAACATGTCCTCGCGCGTGCTCGACCTGGTCTCGCCGGTCGGCAAGGGTCAGCGCGGACTCATTGTCGCGGCTCCGCGAACCGGAAAGACCATGATCCTCCAGGCGCTGGCCAACTCGGTCTCGACCAACCACCCGGAGATCACGCTGATCGTGCTCCTGATCGACGAGCGCCCCGAGGAAGTCACCGACATGCAGCGATCGGTGAAGGGCGAGGTCATCTCCTCGACCTTCGACGAGCCGGCGGCCCGCCACGTGCAGGTCGCGGAGATGGTCATCGAGAAGGCCAAGCGCCTCGTCGAGCACAAGCGTGACGTCGTGATCCTGCTCGACTCGATCACGCGCCTGGCGCGCGCCTACAACGCGATCGTGCCCCCCTCGGGCAAGGTCTTGTCCGGCGGCGTCGATTCCAACGCCCTCCAGCGGCCCAAGCGCTTCTTCGGCGCTGCCCGCAACGTCGAGGAGGGGGGGTCGCTCACGATCATCGCGACGGCGCTCATCGACACCGGGTCCCGCATGGACGACGTGATCTTCGAGGAGTTCAAGGGGACGGGCAACATGGAGGTCCACCTCGACCGCAAGCTCGTGGACAAGCGCGTTTTCCCGGCCATCGACATCAACAAGTCCGGAACCCGCAAGGAAGAGCTCCTGATGGACAAGCAGGAACTGAACCGCGTCTGGGTGCTCCGCAAGGTCTTGAATCCGCTCTCGACGGTGGAGGCCATGGAACTGCTGACCGAGAAGCTCGAGAAGACGAAGGCCAATGGGGAGTTCTTGAACTTGATGAGTCAGGGGTAACTTCGAATTTCGAGCCTCGAAATTCGAATTTCGAAGTGCCAGGCCTCCGGGTTTCGGTCGTCGATTTCTTGAACGCGCGCCCCCTCACCTGGGGCCTCCTCCACGAGCCTCCTCCCGGCGTTTCGGTCTCGCGGGACGTCCCGTCCGCCTGCGCGGAGAAGCTTGCCTCAGGGGAGGCGGACGTGGGCCTGATCCCGTCGATCGAGTACCAGCGGATCCCGGGGCTCCGGGTGGTTCCGGGCCTCGGCATCGCGGCCTCCTCCGAGGTCCGGTCGGTCCTTTTGGTCTCACGAGTCTCTCGGGAAAGGATCGGATCCGTCGCGCTCGACCCGGCCTCGCGCACTTCTGCCGCGCTGACCCGCATCCTGCTGAAGCGCCGCTACGGCGTCACGCCTTCCTTTGCGGAGGGGCCGCTCGATTCGGCCGACGCGTCGCTGATCATCGGGGATCCGGCGCTCAAGACGCGGCTCAACGGGCACGTCGTGCTCGACCTCGCCGCGGAGTGGCGGGCGTTCTCCGGGCACCCGTTCGTCTTCGCCTTCTGGGCCGTCCGGGAAGAGGCGGCGTCCTCCGAGACTTCCCGGCTGCTGCGGGCCTCCTACGAGGCCGGGCGGCGGGATTTTCCGCGCCTGGTGCGGGAGGAAGCCGCCGAATCGGGCCTTTCCGAGCCGGTCGTCGAGGACTACTTGCGGCACGCGCTGCACTACGAGCTCGACGCCGGAGACCTCCAGGGTCTCTCGCTCTTCTACCGCCTCGCGGCCGAGGAAGGGCTCATCCCGCGGGCACGTCCCGTCGCGCTCGCGTAACGGACACGACGAGCTCGCATGCCGGCGCCGCGATGGGCCGATGTTTTCGGGCGCGCGACGACGCCCGCCTTTTCGTTCTAGAATCGCCCGGATGCCTCGAACGCAGGAGATTCTCGACAAGGCGCTGCGGGGCGGGCGCATGTCCGACGCGGACGCCGTGACGCTGCTCGAGGAGGGCAGCCTGCTCGCGCTCGGCGAGGCGGCGACCGAGATCCGCAACCGGCAGAACGACCCGTCAGTCGCGACCTATCTGATCGACCGCAACATCAACTACACCAACGTTTGCGTCTACCGGTGTCAGTTTTGCGCCTTCTACCGCCCGTCTTCGAAGCATCCCGAGGCTTATGTCCTCTCCTTCGACGAGATCGGCGAAAAGATTCAGGAAACGATCGATCTGGGCGGCACGGGCGTTCTGCTCCAGGGCGGCGTCAACGCGGACCTGCCTTTCTCGTTTTACGAGGAGATGTTCCGGTTCATTCGAAAGACCTTTCCGACGATCCACTTGCACGCGCTGTCGGCACCGGAGATCTACTTCCTCCAAAAAGTCACGAAATGGCCGATGGCGGAGGTGTTGGGAAGGCTGCGCGACGCGGGGCTTCAGTCGATCCCCGGAGGCGGCGCCGAGGTTCTCGAGGACTCGGTGCGCGAGCGCATCTGGGCGCTCACCAAGGCGCCCACGGACAAGTGGATCGAGGTGCACGAGACGGCCCACCGGCTCGGACTGCGCACCACGGCGACCATGATGTTCGGCGTGGGGGAAACGTACGCGCAGCGCGTCGAGCACTTCCGGGTCGTGCGGGAGCTCCAGGATCGCACCGGGGGTTTCACGGCCTGGATTCCGTGGACCTTCCAGGAGGAGAACACCGCGCTCGACGGCAAGGTCGAGCTTGCCGGCGGGTTCGAGTACCTCAAGACGCTCGCCGTATCCCGGCTCTACATGGACAACATCCGGCACGTGCAGGGCTCCTGGGTGACCCAGGGCGCGAAGATCGGCCAGCTCTCCCTCTCTTTTGGCGCGGACGATCTCGGGTCGATCCTCATCGAGGAGCAGGTGGTCTTCGCGGCCGGCGCGCGCAATCGGATGAGTCTCCAGGCGCTGCGGCGGCTGATCACCGACGCGGGCTACGAGCCTCGACAGCGCCGCTCGATCTACGACGCGTGCCCGGATGCGTGCTGCCGGGCCCCGATCCCGGAGCCCAAGCCCAGGTCTGCGGGCGCGGCGCTTCCCGTCGTGGGCGAGGGCCTCGACCCCTCGGTCGCCTCGGCGTAGTCGCCTAGCGCGGGGGCGCGGGCTCGGTCGCCGTCGGAGCCGCGAGCGCCATCTCCCGGCGCTCCCGCTCCCAGCAAGAGCCCGCCCAGAATCCCAGCACGAGAAGGATCACGCCACCGATCGCGCGCAGGGCCATCCGGGTCTTGCGCTGGCGCCAGGGCGGCACGCTCTGGAACTGCACCCGCGCGCCCGCTTCCTTCACCGCGCCGGCCTGCCAGGCGCGCAGGTCCATCACGAGGTCGCGCGCGGTCTGGTAGCGGTCGGCGGGGTCCTTCTCGAGGCAGCGAAACACGTACCCGGTCAGGGCGTCGGGGATCTTCTTGACGTCGGGATGCTTGCGGGGATCGTCCCGCAGGACGGCGCCCAGCGTCTCGACCGGGGAGCCGCGCATGAAGGCGCGACGGCCCGTGAGCATCTCGAAATACACCGCGCCCAGGGCGAAGACGTCGCTGCGGGCGTCCGCTCGCTTTCCCCGAACTTGCTCGGGAGAGATGTAGCCGGCGGTGCCCAGCACGAACACGGAGCTCGAGCTGCCGGGCTGTGTGATGCGTCCCCCCTGCAGCTCCGGGTTTTCGATGCGTGCGATTCCAAAGTCGAGAATCTTGGACCGCCCGTCATTGGTCAGGAAAATGTTCTCCGGTTTGATGTCGCGGTGGATCACGCCCATCGCGTGAGCGGCGCCGAGGCCCTCGGCGATCTGGATGGCGATCTCCGTGGCGCGCGGCGGAGCGAGCGGCCCGGAGCGCAGGCGCTCGGCGAGGGTTTCCCCCTGGAGCAGCTCCGTGACGGCATACGGCACCTCGCGGTGGAGGCCCGTGTCGTGAATCGCGAGGATGTTGGGATGGTTCAGGGCCGCGATGGCGCGCGTCTCGCGGTTGAAGCGGCGGAGGCTGTCGTCGTCGTTGATGCCCTCGGGGAGCATCTTCACGGCGACGTCGCGATTCAGGCGCGTGTCGCGGGCGCGATAGATCTCCCCCATGCCGCCCTTCCCGATGGGGGCCACGATCTCGAAGGGGCCGATCCGCTCGCCGGTGGGCAGGGTCATGCGAAGGGAATGATACCCGCAGCGCTTCGCGGAAGCGGGGAGATCGGGGCTAGACTGGTGCTCCCATGGAAGTCTGGCTTCTGCGGCACGCCGCGGCGGAGGATGCGTCGGACTCGGGCCGGGACGCCGACCGGCGCCTCACGCCCGAGGGGGCAAAGCGCGCCGGGGCCGTGGCCGCGGGCCTGGCGTCGCTCGAGCCCGGGATCGAGCAAGTCCTCACCTCGCCCTACCGGCGCGCGCGGCAGACGGCCGAGCCGACGGCCTCCGCGCTCGGTCTGGCGCGGCGGCTGCGCGAGTCGCGGGCCCTCGAGCCCGGCCGCGACCCCCAGGAGATCCTCGAGGAGATCCGCGACGCCAACGCGGCGGGGGTTCTCCTCGTCGGCCATGAGCCTCACCTGGGGGCCCTGCTGGGGCGCCTTCTTGCGGGCCGGCCCGCCCTGACGCTGCCCCTGAAGAAGGCCGCGGTCGCGCGCGTCGACTGGGACGGGACCGGAGCGGGGCGGCTGCGGGCCCTGCTGCCGCCGCGGATTCTGGAGCGGCTCGGGTCCCGCCGCGGCTGAGGGGAGGCGGGCACTCCGGTAGAATCCGCCGTCCGGGTTCTGACGCCACGTTTCATGAGGAGGTGAGAGTCATGGGCAAGCTCGGTCTCGGGTGCCTCGTCCTCCTGGTCGCGCTCGTCGTCATCGTCGGGATGACGGTCGCATCGACCAACAACCGGCTGGTGACGCTCGGCCAGGACGTCGACAAGAACTGGGCGGAGGTGGAGAACCAGTACCAGCGGCGGGCCGATCTGGTCCCCAACCTCGTCGCAACGGTCCAGGGCGCCGCCAACTTCGAGAAGGAGACGCTGACCCAGGTGACGGAGGCGCGCGCCTCGGTCGGCCGCGCGACGATCACGCCGGGCAAGGCGCCCACGGACCCCGAGGCGCTCGCCCGCTACCAGGCGGCGCAGGATCAGCTGGGCTCGGCTCTCCAGCGTCTGCTCGTCGTTTCAGAGAGGTATCCGGAGCTGAAGGCCAACGCGAACTTTCGCGACCTGCAGGCCCAGCTGGAGGGCACGGAGAACCGGATCACGGTGGCGCGGGGGCGGTTCAACGACGCCGCGCAGACGTACAACACGGAGATCCTGAAGTTTCCGACCAACTTCGTGGCTCGGTTCCTGAATTTCAAGGAGAAGCCGTACTTCAAGGCAGTCGCGGGATCGGAGCAGGCGCCGAAGGTTCAGTTCAACTTCAATCAGGCCGCGCCCACGGCCGTTCCCGCCCAGTAGGCCCTCCGGAAAGCGAGGGGGCTCGCGCGTGAGGTGGTCCCCGCTCGGGCGGGCGCTTCGGCTCGCGGCGGCGGCCGCCGTCCTGGGAGCGGCCTGCCTGCGCGGGGCGGACATCGAGAGCGGTCTGCCGGCGAAACCCGAGCGGTACGTCACCGACCAGCCGGACGTCCTTGGTCCGGGGGGAGCGGAGCGGCTCAACGAGACGCTCGCCCAGTTCGAGCGAGACACCTCGGATCAGATCCTCGTCTGGATTGGCCGGCGCGTGCCCGAGGGGTTCACACTGGAGGACTTCACGGTTCGGGCGGCGCAGAAGTGGGGCGCCGGTCAAAAGAAGACCGACAATGGCGCGATCCTGTTCGTGTTCACGGAGGACCGAAAGGTCCGCATCGAAGTCGGCTATGGCCTGGAGGGGGCGATCCCCGACGTGACGGCCAAGAGGATCATCGAGAACGAGATCCTGCCTCGTTTCCGGGCGGGGGACTATCGCGCCGGCGTGGAGGCGGGAACCGAAGCCCTCATGCAGGCCGCCCGCGGCGAGTACAAGGGCACCGGACGAACGCGGGGCGAGCAAGAGCGGCGGCGGTCCGCGCCGATCGGCGCCTGTCTGCCGTGGGTGATCTTCTTCGGGATCTTCTTCGTACTTCCCTGGATCCTGCGGCGTCGGGGATTCCGCACGTATTCACGGAGAGGATGGCGATCGGGCGGAGGATTCCCGACCATTTTCGGAGGAGGGGGAGGAGGGTTTTCCGGTGGCGGCGGGGGGTCCTTCGGGGGATTCTCCGGTGGCGGCGGATCCTTTGGAGGCGGCGGCGCCTCGGGGAGCTGGTAGGTTCATGGCGAGCTTCTTTTCGCGGCAGGAATCGGAACGCATCGTCGCCGCGATCGCGGCGGCCGAGAAAGAGTCCTCGGGCGAGATCCGGGTTCATGTCACCCGGCGCAAGCCCGAGGACCTCGCGGCGAGAGCCGCCCGCCGCTTTGACCTGCTCGGCATGGCCGGGACCCGCGAGCGCAATGGCGTGCTCATCTACATTGCCCCCGCGGTCCGCCAGTTCCGGATCCTGGGCGATGTCGCGATCCACGAAAGGTGCGGCGCGGACTTCTGGAAGGAAGTCGCCGCGGTGATGGAGGAGCGTTTCCGAAAGGGAGAATTCACCGAGGGAGTCGTCGCCGGAATCGCGAGTGTCGGAGAAGCCCTGGCCAGGCACTTCCCGAGGGAGCGGAACGACCGCAACGAGCTTCCCGACGAAGTGACGGAAGACTAGACGATTCCCGACTCCCCGTTGCCCTCCTTGACTTCCCCGCCCAAATGGCTATGATTCGCCGTTCTGTCTAGGGAGGGTCCTCATGTACGCCATCCTCCGCTCCGGCGGCAAACAGCTGAAGGTTTCGCCCGGCGACGTCGTCCGTGTGGAGCGCTCGGCTGCCAGGAAGGCCTCCAAGGGCGATCGGATGGAGCTGTCCGAAGTGGTCCTGGTCTCCGGAGAGGGCGGCGTGCGCGCCGGGGCCAAGGATGTCGGCGGCGTGAAGGTGGTCGCGACGGTTCTGAACGAGGTTCGGAGCCGCAAGGTCCTGATCTTCAAGAAGAAGCGGACCAAGCAGTATCGCCGTACCAAGGGGCACCGGCAGACCCTGGTGGAAGTGCGGATCGACGGAATCGAAGGATAGGGCGCGCCGATGGCACACAAGAAGGGTCAGGGTTCCTCGCGAAACGGCCGCGACTCGAATTCGCAGCGGCTGGGGGTCAAGCGGTTTTCCGGCCAGACGGTTTCCGGCGGGTCGATCCTCGTCCGTCAACGCGGCACGAAATTCTTCCCCGGAGAGAACGTCGGTCGCGGCAAGGACGACTCCCTCTTCGCGAAGGTGAGCGGGGTGGTCCGTTTCCAGGATCGGGGCCGCATGGGCCGCACGGTCTCGATCGAGCCGTCGGAGTAACCGTCGGCTCTCGCCACTCGGTCGTCGACGAGACGGCCGAGCGCACGGTCCGGCGGACAGCCGCCAGCGGATAGTTGGGAAACCCCTTGTTCATCGACTCGGCCGAGATCCACGTCAAGGGGGGCGACGGCGGAAACGGTTGCGTCGCTTTCCGCCGGGAGAAGCTCGTGCCGCGAGGGGGTCCGTCGGGTGGAGACGGGGGAAACGGCGGATCGGTCTGGGCCGTGGCCGACCCCTCCTTCAACACGCTCTACCACCTGCGCCATCAGACCCTCTACCGCGCGGAAAGGGGCGAGCACGGCCAGGGCTCCAACCGCCACGGCGCTTCCGGCCGTGACGTCGTCGTCCACCTTCCGCTCGGCTCCGTGATCACGGACGCCGATTCGGGGGAGGTCATCGCCGACCTCGTGCGGCCAGCGGAGCGCGTGCGCCTGGCGGTCGGCGGCAACGGCGGCTGGGGAAACCAGCACTTCGCGACACCGACGCGGCAGGCGCCGCGTTTCGCGCGCAAGGGGCAGCCGGGCGCCGAGCGCAGGCTGTCTGTCGAGCTGAAGCTGCTCGCTGACGTGGCGATCGTGGGGTTTCCCAACGCCGGCAAGTCCACGCTCATCGCGGCAATTTCCGCCGCACGGCCGAAGATCGCCGACTACCCGTTCACGACTCTGGTGCCGCATCTGGGAGTCGTGCAGGGGGACGGCCACCGGACCCTGGTCGTGGCGGACATTCCCGGGTTGATCGAAGGCGCGCATCACGGCGCGGGTCTCGGACTGCGATTTCTCAAGCACGTCGAGCGATGCCGTGTGCTGTGCCACCTGGTCGATGCTTCGGCCGAGGGCGATGCCGAGAGGGACGTTGCCGTCCTGGAGCGGGAGCTCGAGGCCTTCTCGACGGACGTGGCGACCCGGCCCCGGATCCTGGTGGCTTCCAAGTGCGACGCCGTTTCGAGCCCGGCACGCCTCACGTCCATTCGAGCCGCCGCGGCGAAGCGCGGCCTGCCGTGCTTCGAGATCTCGGCCGCCACCCACGCGGGCCTGCGGCCGCTGACCAACCACCTGTTCGAAGCCACCGCATCGGCTTCGGGCGCAGGCGGTGCCGTCGACGCCGGGGTCCGGTGAGGGCGCGGCGGAGGGCCTGACGATGCGCCTGGGTGTCTTCGGCGGCACGTTCGACCCGGTGCACTTCGGGCATCTGCGAACGGTCGAGGCGGCCGCCGAAAAGTTCCGACTGCGCCGCGTCCTGTACGTCCCGGCGCGGGTCTCGCCCCACAAGCAGGAGCCCAGCGCCGACGCGCGGCATCGCGTCGCCATGCTCGCCCTGGCGCTCGCCGGCAGGCCCGACTGGGTGGTGTCCCTTTGCGAGCTCGATCGGGAGCCTCCCTCCTTCACCGTGGACACGCTGAGACTGCTCGCGGTCCGGCATCCGGGGGACGAGCTGTGGCTTCTCATGGGGACAGACGCCCTCGCCGGATTCGCGAATTGGAAAGAACCGGCAGAGATTCTCCGCCTCTCCCGGGTCGCCGCGTTCCTTCGGGAGCCCTTCGCCGGATCCGGCCTTCGGATCCCGCGCCTGGAGGGAATCGCCAATCGCCTCGAGGTTTTCGACGCGGGTTCGGTTAAAATCTCCGCGACGGACCTCCGGAACGATCTCGCGCGCGGTGGCGGGGCCGCGGGGCGGGTGCCGGACCCGGTCGGGGAGTACATCACGAAGCAGGGCCTGTACCGATCCGGGGCGATGCAGCACTGATGCCCGATCTTTCCGCCACGGAAAGAGTTCGCGAGGGTCTGACCGCCGCCCTGAATCGCAAGGCCGCCGCGGTTCTGGTCTTCAATCTGACCGAGCTGACCACGCTGGCCGACTACTTCGTGCTCTCCACGGCCGCATCGGACCGCCAGGCGCACGCCATCGCCGACGCCATCGCCGAGAGGCTCGGCCCTCCGCAATCCACGGAGGGCCTGGAGACGGCCAGCTGGATCCTGATGGATTACGGGGACGTCGTGTTCCACATCTTCCAGGAAGAAGCGCGGCGCTTCTACGCCCTCGAGCGCCTCTGGGGCGACGCCGAGAATGAGACGGGTCGCTTCGCCTCCTCCTGAGGAAGGCTCTTCGGAACCCGCGGACGCGCCCGCGCGGCCCGCGGCTGGCCTCGCGGCGCTCTTTCGCACCCGCAACCGCGAGCTCGCCCTCGAGGTCACGGCGCTCGAACGCGCCGTGGACCTGCCCTCGACGGTCCTCTTGCAGGGGGAGAGCGGGACCGGGAAAGATAGGCTGGCGCGCGCCATTCACGACGCCTCCGAACGCCGCGATCGCCCGTTCGTGCGCATCGACGCGGCCAACCTGTCCGACGACCTCTTCGAGAGCGAGCTCTTCGGGCACGAACGGGGGGCCTTCACCGGCGCCGTCGCGGCGAAGCCCGGGCTGCTGGAAGTCGCCGCCGACGGCACCGCGTATCTCGACGAGGTCTCGTCCCTTTCACCGGCGGCGCAGGCCAAGTTCCTGCGCGTTCTGCAGGAACGGACGTTCCGCAGGCTCGGCGGCGTCGCCACGCACCCGTTCCGGGCGCGGCTGATCGTCTCGTCCCGCCGGGACCTGTCGGCGCTGGTGGCCCAGGGCCTCTTTCGGGACGACTTCTTCTACCGAATCGACGTGGTTTCCGTGCGGCTGCCACGCCTGGCGGAGCGGCGGGAGGACGTGCTGCCGCTCGCACGTGCATTTCTCCGGAGAGCCGCCCGCGCCTACGGGCGGCCCGCCCGGCGCTTCGCGAAGGCTGCGGAGGAGGTGCTGCTGCGCCACGCTTGGCCCGGGAACGTTCGGGAACTGCTGCACGTCGTCGAGCGCGCCGTGCTGCTGGCCGCGCAGCCGGAAATCTCCGAGCGGGAGCTCCCCATGGGGGGCTTCGGTTCGCCGGAGGCGCTTCTGGAAGCCGCCGTCGAGAAACGCTGGACGCTCAAGCAGCTCACCGACGCCTACATCGAGGAGACCCTGCGCCGTGCCGGCGGGAATCGGACCCTCGCGGCGCGCCGCCTCGGCGTCTCGCGAAAGTCGCTCTGGGAACGGGGCAAGCGCCGCAAGCCGCCCGCGTAGCGAAGTGCGTGCGGACACGGAATTTCTCGGGTATCATCTCGCGTTCCCAACGCAACCCTCTGACCGGGTAGAGGGTGGAAGAAGGAGGATCGACCTCATGACCACCACGAGCACCGCGCGGGTCCCGAAGCTGACCAAGAAGGAGCTCGAGAAGTACCGGCGTCTCTTGGAGGAGAAAAAGAACAGCCTTTCGGCTGAGCTGGCCAAGGCCCGCACCGCCGAGGAGGAGACGACGGAGGAGGCGACGCAGGACATCGCGGACAAGGCGGTTTCGTCTTATACGCGCGAGTTTCTGTACTCCCTCTCGGACGGCGACCGCACCACTCTTCTGCAGATCGACGAGGCTCTCGATCGCATCGACGAAGGCACCTACGGGATGTGTACGAGCTGCAGCGCCCCGATGGCCGAAAAGCGCCTCATGGCCGTGCCCTGGACGCCGTACTGCATCGACTGTAAGGAGCTCTCCGAGAAGGGGCTTCTGGAGGGCTGATCGGAAACGGTTTCGCTCCAAAGAGGACCCGGCGACCCCGGGGCCTTTTTCTTGCCCGGTCCGCCGATCCCGTTACACTTCGCCTGTGCCCGTCCGGACCTTCTCCGAATCGTCGCTGCCTGCGTTCGATCGGTCTCCATCCGTCATTCTGATCACCGGAGGGCTCGACTTCTTCGTCGTGGAAGCGGCGGATAAGGCGGCGGGCGTTCTCTGCCGCGATGGCGCGGAGAGAGTCCGGTTCGACGACGACGCGCCTCCCGAGGCCGTCTCGGATGCCCTGCTCAACCGCTCTCTCTTTTCGCCGCAGCGCGTCGTGGAGCTCGATGTGACACGCCTGCTCGGCACACAGACGCCCGGGAGCCTCGTGGATGCGGCTGTCGAGGCATGGGCGAAGGGAAGCGCTTCGGGCCGGCGCGAAGCGTTTCGCCACGCGAGAGCGTTGCTTTCGGCGCTCGGGATGTCCCCGTCGGCGGACCCGCCGGGGCTCGCGGAAGAGGTCAGCCGCAGAACACGGCACAAGGCGGCTCTGGCGCCGCTGACGGAAATCCTGGGGGAGCTGCCCGAAGAGAAGGGACCGCCGGAGCTGCTGCTGCCGGCGCTGCGGACGATCCTCTCCCGCGAGAACGACGGGGTCGTCGCCCTCCTGACGGCAACCGATCCCCCGAAAGACGTCGCGCTGCTGTCCGACATCGGGGAGAAGGGGCTGGTCCTGGAGGCGGGCGTCGGCGATCTTCCGGGGGCGCTTCGCCGTTATGCGGAGTCCCGTGCCCGGGAGCGCGAGGTGGCCCTCGACCCGGAAGCGATCGAGCGGCTGCGCTTTCAAACGGACGACCGCGCGGAGGTCTTCGCGGGGGAGCTGGGAAAGCTGCTCGAGTGGGCGGGTAAGGGCGGCCGCGTTCGGGCCGCCGACGTCCGGGCCAACGTCGAAGACGAGGCCTCGGAGAGCGTCTTTTCCCTGTATGACGCGATCGGCCAGCGGGATGCCGGGGAGGCACTGACGCGCCTGCAGCGGCTCTTTTCCGGCAGGGTCGTGAAGATGGGCAAGGAGGAGATCGAGACCGAGGACTACTGGCCTACCCGGTTCCTCGGCCTTCTCTCGGCGGAACTTCGGCGAATGCTTCTCGTCCGCTTCCTTCTGGACGACCCGGCCGCGGGCTACCAGCCCGGCATGAGGGCCGCGCCCTTCGAGGCGCGCGTCCTGCCGCGTCTGCTGGAGGCGCGGGGCCGGTCGGGCAAACCCTTGCTCCAGGGCAAGCCCTTCGGCATCTACAAGCTCGCCGAGCGGGCCGCGCGGTACCGCACGGAGGAACTCGCGCGCGCTCTCTCGCGCGCGGCCGAAGTCGACGTGCAGCTGAAGAACTCGACCCCCCCGCTCGAGGCCCTGAGCGCCTACGTGGGACGCCTGATCGCCGGGGACTGACCGCCGCCGATGCCCCAAAAGACAGGAGGCGGCCGGCACTCAGGCGGACCGCCCGGTTTGGGGTGGGAACCGACGTCTGATCTGATATACGTCGCGCCTTGGCAAATCGTTTCACGCTCGATCTGGCGGGCCGCGTCGCCCTGGTGACCGGAGCCTCCCGGGGCATCGGCAGGGCCGCCGCGGCGCTCCTTGCCGCCGCAGGTGCCCGCGTGGCAATCAATTACGCCGTCGACCGGGCCGCGGCCGACGAGGCGGTTGAGGAGATTCGCAGGGCCGGGGGAGAGGCCCGCGCCTTCGGGGCCGACATCGCGGACCCGGGCGCCGCCCGCGGCCTGGTCGACCGCGCCGCCGAGGCCTGGGGCCGCCTGGATATCCTCATCAACAATGCGGGCGTCTGGCCGGAAAACCCGGCAGGCTCCGGAGACCTCGAGGCATGGGACCGTGCCTTCGCGGTCAACGCCCGCGGCGCCTTCGTCGTGACGGACGCCGCGATCCCCCGGCTGGAGAGTGCCGGCGGAAGCGTCGTGTTCGTGTCTTCCACCGCCGGCCAGCGCGGCGAGGCGCGCCACTCGGCGTACGCGGCCTCCAAGGGCGCGCTCATCTCCTACACGAAGTCTCTGGCGAGCGAGCTCGGCCCCCGTGGCATCCGGGTCAACTGCGTGGCGCCGGGCTGGGTCGACACCGACATGAGCGCCGAGCCGCTCGCCGACCCGCGCGCGCGGCAGGAGATCGTCGGCGGAATTCCGCTGCGCCGCGTCGCGACGGCACAAGACGTCGCCGGGCCGATTCTCTTTCTCGTTTCGGACCTCGCGCGCCACGTGCAGGGTGAGGTCTTGAACGTCAATGGCGGGAGCGTGCTGATTGGGTGAGCCCGCGCCGCAGGGAATCGTCCGGGAGCGGCTCGACCGCAAGGACCTCCGTTTCGTCGCGGTTTGCCTTCTTCTCATCGCCGCGGGCGCGGCCGTCACGGCGGCTCTCTTTCGCCGCGCCTTTCCCGAGGCCTCGATCGAGTTCCGCGTCAACCGGACGGAGGCCCGGGCGCAGGCCGAGAAGTTCCTGTCCGATCGGGGCCGCGGCGTCGCGGGAGCGCACTTTGCGGGTCGCTTCTCGGTGGAAGAAGAGCCGAAGGTCTACCTGGAGCGGGAGCTCGGCCTCGAGAAGGCGAGCACCCTCTACGGCACGACGGCGAAGGTCTGGCGCTGGCGGATGCGGTGGTTCCGGTCGGGCGTCAAGGAGGAAGACAGGGTCGCTCTGACGCCGCTCGGAGACCTGGTGGGCTTCGAGTTCGTTCGTCCGGACGACGCCCCTGGCCCGCGGCCCGAGGAGGCGCAGGCGCGGGCGATCGCCCTGGCTTTCCTGAACTCGCGCGGGCTGCGCGAGGGCGACCTGACCCGAGTCGAGTCCACGCCGACCTCCCGTCCAAAACGGACCGACTGGACATTCGTCGACGAAAGGGTCGGTACGAAGCTCGCCGGGGCAACCCTCCGGTACGCGACGACGGTTTCGGGCGGGCGGGTCACCGCGTTTCAAGAGTTCGTGCACGTGCCCGAGAGCTGGAGCCGGGATTACCGGAGACTGCGCTCGAAAAACGAGGCGGCGGGGCTGGTCGCCACGTTCGGCCTTTTCCTCACGGTGCTGGCGATGCTCGTCGTCCTGGTCCGAAAAATCGTCCTCCGGGACATCCGGTGGAAGCTCGTGGGCGGCTTCGGGTTCGTGGGATTCGTCCTCTCCCTCCTGTCGAATCTGAACGGGATCCCGCTCGCGCTCTTCGATGAATACGACACCGCGAGCTCCCTGACGAGCTTCTTCACCAACCAGGCCGTCTTCGGCCTGCTCGGAGCGATCGCGGTCGGGGCGGGCATCGCCTTCGTCGTGGCGTGCGCCGAGCCGATCTACCGCGAGCGGTTTCCCGAGAAGCTGTCGCTTTCCGGCATCTTCTCCGCGCGGGGCCTCGGGACCCGGCAGTTCTTCCGGGGCATCCTGCTCGGGTACGCGCTGGTCGCTTTCTTCTTCGCGTACCAGGCGGTGTTCTACGTCGTCGCGGCGCGTTTCGGGGCGTGGTCGCCCGCGGACATTCCCTACGACGACATGCTGAACACCGCGGTGCCGTGGGCCACGGTGCTGCTCGTCGGCTTCCTGCCGGCCGTCTCCGAGGAGGGGATCAGCCGGATGTTCTCGATCTCGCTGCTGGAGAAGCTCGGCGCCGGAAGCATCCTGGCGGTCGTCCTTCCGGCCGTGATCTGGGGATTCGGTCACGCCGCATATCCGAATCAGCCTTTCTACATTCGGGGCGTGGAGGTGGGGCTCGCCGGTATCCTGATCGGCGGCGTCATGCTTCGCTTTGGCGTGTGGCCGCTCCTGGTGTGGCACTTCACGGTCGATGCGATCTACACGGCGCTCCTCCTGCTGCGCTCGAAGAACACCTACTACGTGGTCTCGGGGGCGATCGCCGCGGGGATCCTGCTCATCCCGCTCGCCCTCTCGCTGGCGCTCGCTTGGCGGCGCCGCGGGTTCGCGCCGGAGACGGGACTCTCCAACGCCGAGGAGGGCTCCGCTCCCGAGCCGACGCCGCAGGCCGCGGAGCCCGAGGCCATCCCCCCGGTCCGCCCGCTGTCCGCGCGGATCCGACGCATCGGCCTGACGGTCGCGGCGGCGCTCGCGCTGACTTTCCTGATTCCGGCTGCTCCCGCCTCCGACGTGGCGAAGGACCGGACGGGTCGGGACCGCGCCGAGGGCATCGCCCGCCGTTTCCTGACGGTCAACGGTGTTCGTCCGGAGACCTTTCGCAGCGTCTCCTATCCCGGCATGGGGTTTGGCGAGGCCGGCGAGATCCGGGAGGCGAAGCCGGACGAGAATGGCTCGATCCCTGGCTTCTCCGACGCCGCGGCGCGCTACGTCATTTCTCAGGGAGGCCTGTCCGCCTTCGAAAGGCTGGCCGAGGCGCAGGCGCCCGTAGCCCTCTGGGTCGTGCGCTTCTTCCAACCGGAACGAAAGGAGGAATGGAAGGTGCTGGTGGATGCCGGGCGGGCGCGGGTTATCGGCTTCCTCAACCCTCAGGAGGAGGCCGCGGCAGCCGGGACGCCTCCGGACGGACCGGTCGCCGACCGGCGCGCTCTGGCCGCCGCCGCGGCGCTGGGATACCCGGCGCAAGACTACTCGGTCATCGACCGAGGCACGGAGGACCGGCCGCAGCGGCGAGACACGACAGTGGTTCTGGAGGCCCGTCCCGACGGAGTGGGCGAGGCCCGTCCCCGCCTGACGGCAGTCTTTCATGGTCCGCGGCTTTCCGCCTTCTACCCGAGCGTCTGGGTTCCGGAGAGCTTCCTGCGGGAAGATCGGAAGCGCTCGGCCCTGGACTGGATCTTGACTGCCGTCCGGGTCGCCGCGATCGGCGCTCTCGTGGGAGCGGCCCTGGTGCTCTTCCTCCGCCTCGTGCGCGCCCCCTCCTTTCGCTGGCGGAGAATCGTGACGCCGCTGGCGGTGTCCGCTCTGGTCGCGGGGGCCGCCGTCGCCAACCGGCTCTCTGTGTCCTTTCGCTTCTACAAGACGGAGCAGCCGCTGAGACTCTTTCTTTTGGGCGCCGGAGTGTCCGGGCTCATCCTCTGGCTGGGAGTCCTTCTCTTTGGCGCGGTCGGCTTCGCTCTCTTTTCGGGCGCCCGTCCCGGCTGGCGCCAGGCTCTTCGTCGTGCCGGTCCGTTGCCCGGGGCCGTTCTGCGGGCCGCCGTCGCCGCAGCGGGGCTGGCCGGAATCTCCCACCTCTCGGGAGTCGTCGCGACGCGCTTTCCCGCACTGGTCGATCCCGATCCGTCGCTGCCCCCTTCGCTCTCTGTCCTCTTTCCTTCCCTGGCCGCGTTCTGGTCGACCGCGCAGGCGACCTTCGGGCTGGCCGCGGCGGCGTCCGTCGCGGTCCTGGCCGTCCGGCAGCCGTTTTTCCGGAAACCCACCGGTGCGGCGCTTGGAATCGCGGCCCTGCTGGTTGCGGCGCTGCCGGGGAGGGTGACGGGCCCCGGCGATTTCCTCGCCGCCTATCTGCCGGGGGTGACCGCCCTCGCATGGTTGGCATTCTGCGGCCTGTGCCTGCTCGCGGATCACGCCGCGGCATGGGTTCTGTTCGGCGCGCTCGCGTTCGGGGGACCGGTCGTCGCGGATCTGCTGTCTCAGGGCGCGGCACAGGATCGGGCCGCCGGGTTCGCGGCGCTCGCCCTGATTGTGGCAGCGGTTCTTGCTCTTCTCGCGGGGCGGCGGCACCGGGCGGAGCAGACCGCCGGACCGAGCGAGCCCTACCGACTCGAGCCGGTGGCCTGAACGTGGGCGCCGCGCTGCTGCTGGCTGCCGCCGTCCTCCGTGGCGCCTCCACGGATGCGGCGGCGGAGCTACGCGCCTCGGTGCGCTCCTACCGGGCCGCGCACGAAGCCGAAATCGTCCGCGAGCTGGCCGCGCTGCTTTCCATCCCCAACGTCGCCTCCGACCGCGAGAACATCGGCCGCAATGCCGAGGCGATCGTGCGGGCCTTCGAACGCCGCGGGGTCCGCCTCGAGTTACTGCGTGTCGCCGATGCCCCTCCTGCCGTGTACGGAGAGCTCCCGGCGCCCGGGGCGAAGAGAACCGTCATTTTCTACGCGCATTACGACGGGCAGCCGGTGCGGCCCGCCGACTGGAGCGGCGACCCGTGGAAGCCGGTCCTGCGCGACGGGTCCTTGAGAGACGGGGCCGCGGAAATCGCCTGGAGCAGTCTGCCCGTGCCCCTTCCGCCCGAGTGGCGGCTCTACGGCCGCTCGGCAAGCGACGACAAGGCGCCGATCGTCGGTTTGCTCGCCGCCCTCGACGCGTTGAAGGCTGCAGGCCGCCTGCCCACGGCCAACCTGAAATTCTTCTTCGAGGGAGAGGAAGAAGCCGGCTCTCCGCACCTCGAGGCCCTTCTACGCGAGAATGCCGCGCGGCTGCGCGGCGACCTCTGGCTCCTGCTCGACGGCCCGGTGCATCAGACGCGCCGTATGTCCCTCTACTTCGGCGCGCGCGGCGTCCAGGACCTCGAGATCACGCTCTTCGGGCCGACTCGGCCCCTCCACAGCGGGCACTACGGCAACTGGGCGGTCAACCCGATCGCGGCGCTCGTGACGCTGCTGTCGGGAATGCGGGACGACGAGGGACGCATCCGGGTGGCCGGCTTCTCCGACGGTGTGCGCCCGTTGAGCGAGGCGGAGAAACGCGCGATCGCCCAGGCCCCTCGGGTGGACGAATCGTTGCAGGAGAGCCTTGCGCTCGGCCGCACGGAAGGCGGGGGGGCCGCCCTTCTCGAGCAGATCATGCTTCCCGCCCTGAACCTGCACGGAATCGCGGGCGGCGGTGTGGGCCCCGCGGCGACCAACTCCATCCCCACGGAGGCCACGGCCTCGATCGACTTCCGGCTCGTGCCCGACCAGACTCCCGCGGGGGTCCGGGAGCGGATCGAGGAGCACGTGCGGGGTCAGGGCTACACGATCGTGCACGCGCGGCCGTCCCCGCAGACACTGCGGGCGCATGCCCGGGTGGCCTGGCTTGCCTGGGGAGCGGGCTACCCGGCCTCGCGCACGCCGATGGACCTGCCCGTCTCCCGCGCCGTGATCCGCGCCGCCGAGGAGGGCAGCGGCGGGCCGATTGTGGCGCTCCCCATGCTGGGCGGCAGCATTCCCATGTACCTTTTCGTCGACGTCCTCTGGACGCCGGTCATCGGGGTTCCGATCGCCAACCACGACAACGACCAGCACGCGGCCAACGAGAACCTGCGGCTCCAGAATCTCTGGGACG
The DNA here is from genome assembly GCA_963801275.1 of uncultured Acidobacteriota bacterium. GTDB lineage: Bacteria > Acidobacteriota > Thermoanaerobaculia > UBA5066 > Gp7-AA6 > DATBFU01. The sequence continues at coordinate 3,561,375 of CAWDEF010000001.1, forward strand.
GCATCGAGATGTACGCGGCGTTGATGGCGCGGCTCGCGCCACTCTGGCAGTCGGAGACGGGGCCCTGAAGCCTCCCGTCCTCGAGACGGCGCGGCTGACACTCCGGCCCTTCTTGATGGCCGACGCGTCGGCGGTCCGGCGCCTGGCGAGCGCGCGGGAAATTGCCGACACGACGCGGCAGATTCCCCATCCCTACCCCGACGGCGCGGCCGAGGCCTGGATCGCCACCCACGCGGATCTCCACGACCAGGGCCGGGCCCTGATTCTCGCCATCGAATTGCGGGAGGAGCGGCGCCTCTCCGGCGCGATCGGCCTGCGCATCGCACGGGCCGATCGGCACGCCGAGCTCGGCTACTGGATCGGGCTCTGCGATTGGGGCCAGGGGTTCTGCACGGAGGCTGCCCGGGCGGTGCTCGCGTACGCCTTCGAGACGTTCGGCCTCCACCGCGTGTTCGCGACGTATTTCGCGCGAAACCCGGCGTCGGGCAGGGTCCTGGAGAAACTGGGCATGGCGAGCGAGGGGCGGCTGCGAGGGCACGTGCTCAAGTGGGGAGTCTTCGAGGATCTGGAGGTGCGGGGGATCCTGAGGGAGGAATGGCTCTCCGGCGAGGCGGATCCCGAGCGGGCGGCCCGTCAGCCGTCTCCCGGCGGGCGCCGATCGAGCTCCACGGCACGGGCGTAGATCTGACGGGAGGAGCGTCCCGTCTCGCGCGCGAGCTCCCGTGCCAGGGCGCGCTTGTCGCGCCCGGCCTCGAGCGCGGCTTCGATGCGGCGGTCGAGGTCTCCCGGCTCTCCGGACTCCTGTCTCGCCCGGATTCCAGCGCCTTCCACGACCACGGTGGCCTCGCCCCGCGCAGGGCCGCTCCCGCGGAAGGCCTCTGCGAGCTCCGCGAGGCTCCCGCGCACCGCCTCCTCGTGCCGCTTCGTCAGCTCCCTCGCGACACAGGCCCTCCGCGGCCCCAGCGCCCGGGAGGCGTCGTTGAGCGATTCCGCGAGCCGATGCGGCGCCTCGAACCAGACGAGAGTCTCCATGCGCTCCGAGAGGCCTTCCAGGAAGCGGCGGCGTTCTCCCGCCCTGGCCGGCAGGAAGCCGAGAAAGATGTGCGGCACGGCCGGAAGGCCGGAGACCGCCAGGGCGCTGGCCGGGGCCGAGGGACCGGGAACGACCCGGACCGCGAAGCCCGCCTCCGCCGCGGCAGCGACCAGTTGCTCGCCCGGATCCGAGAGTGCCGGCATCCCGGCATCCGAGACCAGCGCGACGCGCTGCCCGGCGCGCAGACGCCGCAGCAGCTCCTCCACGCGCGAGCGCTCCCGGGGGCCCGGGCAGGAGACGCGCGGTGCCGGCAGCGCGAAGCGCGAGGCGAGCTTTGCGGTCACGCGCGTGTCCTCGCAGAAGATCACGTCGGCGCCGCGCAGCGCCTCGAGTGCCCGCGGCGAGAGGTCGCCGAGGTTCCCGATCGGTGTCGCGACGAGAGTCAGCTCTCCGAGCCGGGCGGCAGGGCCCATGGGCGGGCAAAATAGCACGGCGGCGCAGTTATCATTCCGCGGTGATTCGCCCGAGAATCCGCCTCCCCGCGCTCTTCCTGCTCGCAGCGTCCGCCGCGCTCGGCCAGGGCATTCTGGTCGACCGTGTGGCCGTCAGCGTCAACGGCGTGGCGATTCCCGAGAGCGCCGTGCGGCGAGCCGTGCTGCTTTCGCCGCTCGCCCACGAGGCCGGGGAGAGTCCCGCGGCCTACCGCGCACGAGTGCTCGACGCCCTGGTCGACCAGCACCTCGAGTACGAGGATGCGATGCGCTTCGGTCCGACGCCGCCCGACGCCGCCGAGATCGAAGCGGCCTTCGAAAAGCTGCGCGAACGGCTGAGTGCGGAGGGGAAGGATCCGGCCGAGGAGTTCGCGCGGGCCGGGATGACGGTCGCCGACGTGCGGGCTTCCCTCGAACGCCAGCTCGTGATCCAGCGCTATCTGCAGGAGCGCTTTCGGGCCGGGGCGATGGCCGACGAGGACCGGGCGCGAGCCGAGTACGAAGAACACTACGTGCCCGAGCGCAAGGCGGAAGGCCTTCCGGTTCTTCCCTTTGAGCAGGTGTCGAACGAGATGCGCTCCCGTGCACAGCGGCGCGGCTTCGACGAGGAAGTCGACAAGTGGCTCGCGGAGCTGCGGGACAAGGCCCGCATCACGATCTACGCGGCGCCGACTCCGCCGACCGGCCAGGGTCCGGCGACCGTCTTCGCGACCGCCCCGCCGGCGGCGCGAACTCCTACCACCGCCAACTGAGTCCGCGCGTCAACCCGGCGGCCACGCGAAAGGACGTCCCGCGAGCAGGTGGAAGTGCAGGTGAAACACCGACTGACCCGCCCCTTCCCCGTTGTTGACGACGATCCGGAAGTCGTCCAGTCCCTTCTCTCGGGCGATCGAGGCCGCACGCGCGGTCGTTTCGCCGATCAGCGGCGCGTCCTCCGCGCCGGCCTCCGCCAGTCGCGCAATGTGCTTCTTGGGGATCACCAGAATGTGCGTCGGCGCCTTCGGGGCGATGTCCTCGAAGGCGTAGACGCGGTCGTCCTCGTAGACCTTCCGGGACGGAATCTCGCGCTTGACGATTCGGCAGAAGAGGCAATCTCCCATCTCAACCCCCTTTGACGCGCCGGACGCTCGCGCCGAGCGCGGAAAGTTTCTGTTCCATCCGGTCGTAGCCGCGGTCGAGGTGATAGACGCGCTCGACGACGGTTTCGCCGTGCGCCGCGAGGCCGGCCAGCACGAGCGCGGCCGAGGCGCGCAGATCGCTTGCCATGACATGGGCCCCCGCGAGGCGCGCCGGTCCTTCCACGATGGCCCGGCGTCCTTCCAGCCGGATGCGTGCGCCCATGCGCTGGAGCTCGCCGACGTGCTGGAAACGGTTCTCGAAAACCGTCTCGGTGACCGTGGACGCCCCGTCCAGGCTCGTGGCCACGGCCATCCACTGCGCCTGGAGATCGGTAGGAAACCCCGGATACGGTTCGGTCGCGACGTCGTGGGCGCAGAGTGTTCCTTCCGCGCGGACGCGAAGGGAGTCTGAGCCCGCTTCGACGGCGGCCCCCGTGGCGTGCAGTCGCGAGGTGAGCGCCGCAAGGTGAGCCGGCACGCAGGACGCGACCGCGACGTCCCCGCGGGTCAGGGCGGCCGCGAGCGCGTAGGTGCCGGCCTCGATGCGGTCGGGCACGACCGTGTGGCGGGCGCCGTGGAGATGGGAGACGCCTTCGACGGTGATCGTGGGGGTCCCATCTCCGGAGATCCGAGCGCCCATGGCCCGCAGCAGGGCCGCGAGGTCGCCGACCTCCGGTTCCTGCGCGGCGTTCTCGAGCACCGTCGTGCCGTGGGCCAGCGTTGCGGCCAGAAGGGCGTTCTCGGTGCCCGTCACGGTGACCGTCTCGAAACGGATCCTGGCTCCCGAAAGGCGGGCCGCACGGGCCTCGACGTACCCGTGCTCCAGCCGGACCTCGGCGCCCATCTTCCGGAACGCCGCCAGGTGCAGATCGATCGGGCGTACACCGATCGCACAGCCGCCGGGCAGCGAAACGCGGACATACCCGCCGCGCGCCAGCAGCGGCCCGAGCACGAGCACGGAGGCTCGCATCGTCTTGACAAGGTCGTAGGGCGCGTCGGCCGAGCCCACGCGGCGCGTCTCGACCGCGACGCCGCCCGACGGAGTCTCCTCGGTCCGCGCGCCGATGTGCTGGAGCAGCCGCTGCATCGTGCGGATGTCCCTTACGAGCGGGACGTTGGAGAGATCGACCCGCTCCGCGGTCAGCAGGGCCGCCGCCAGACAGGGAAGCGCCGAGTTCTTGGCGCCCGACGCCCGGACCTCGCCGGACAGGCGGGAGGGTCCCTCGATGCGGAACTTGTCCAACGGGCGGGATTCTATTCGCGCGGGGAGAGGAGTGTTCTTCGCCGGGCCAGAGCGACCCTGGGAATTCCCTCAAGGTCCGGCTCGATCCTCAGAAAGGACCAGGAGACCCGCCCCCTCAGCTCCCGCTCGACTTCGGGTGCCTGGCCGAACCCGATCTCGAAGACGAGCAGGCCGCCCGGCGCCAGGAAGTCGACCGCAGTCTCGAGCAGGTGGCGGATCGCCTTCATGCCGTCGTCTCCCGAGAAGAGCGCGCGGCGGGGATCGTGGTCGCGCACGGTCTTGGGAAGGTGCGGGGCCTCTCCCAGCGCGAGGTACGGGGGATTCGAAAGCACGGCGTCGAAGGGGGTGACGGCGATGGCGCTGAGCCAGTCCGAGGCGAGCAACTGCATGCGGCCGAGGACCCCGTGGCGCGCCGCATTCTCCCGGGCGAGGGCAAGCGCGTCTGGCGAGATGTCGAGGGCGACGGCGCGCGCTTCCGGCCGCTCGAGCAGGTAGGAGATCGCGATGATGCCGCTGCCCGTTCCGGCATCCAGGATCCGGAGCGCATTGGGAGCCTCCTCGAGGGCCTGTGCGAGCAGAATCTCGGTCTCCGGCCGCGGAACGAGCGCCCGGTTGTCCACGCGAAAGGGCCTGCCGTAGAAGTCCCACTCGCCGACCAGGTGCTGAACCGGAATGCCTTCCAAACGCCGCCCCCAGACCGCCTCGAAACGCGCCTCGGAGGCCGGGTCGAGCGCCGCCTTCAGGTCCAGTCCCAGAGGATTGCGGCCTCCCAGAAGGTGGGCCAGAAGCAGGCGGGCATCCCAGGCGGTGGCATCACTCTGGCGCTCCCGGGACTGGAGAGCGGATCGGTCGAGAAGTTCCTTGATGGTCATGAGCGGCGGACGGCGGATGGCCTCATGCCTTCGCCAGCTCTTCCTTCAGCCTCTGGGCCTGGAACTGCGACGAGAGAGGCTCAATGAGCTCGTCCAGGTTGCCGTCCAGAACGTCTTCCATCCGGTGCGTCGTGAACCCGATGCGGTGGTCCGTGATCCGGCTCTGTGGAAAATTGTAAGTGCGGATCTTTTCCGAGCGGTCGCCCGAGCCCACCATCTTCTTGCGCTCGGCCGCGATGGCGCCCTCCTGCTTCTCCCTCTCGATCTCGAGCAGGCGCGCCTTGAGCACGCGCATCGCCTTGGCCTTGTTCTTGATCTGGCTGCGCTCGTCCTGGCACTGGACGACGAGGCCCGTGGGCAGGTGCGTGAGCCGGACGGCCGAGTAGGTCGTATTGACGCCCTGGCCACCCGGCCCGGAAGCACAGAATCGGTCCACCCGGATGTCCTTGTCCTCGACCTTCACATCCACGTCCTCGGCCTCGGGGAGAACCGCCACCGTGGCCGCTGAGGTGTGGATGCGGCCGGAGGATTCGGTTTGCGGAACCCGCTGGACGCGGTGGACGCCGCCCTCGTACTTCAAGCGCGAGTAGGCCCCCTCGCCTTCGATCAGGGCCGTGACGGCCTTCAGGCCTCCGATCCCGGTGTCGTCGCGGTCTACGACCTCGACCTTCCAGCGGCGTCGCTCGGCGTAGCGCTGGTACATCCGAAAGAGCTCGGCGGCAAAGAGAGCCGCTTCCTCCCCTCCGGTGCCCGCGCGGATCTCCAGGAAGACGTTCCGCGAGTCGTTGGGGTCCTTGGGCAACAGCAGCAGCTTCAGCTCCTGCTCGACCTCGTCGAGTCGGGTGGTCAGGGCCGTCCGCTCGGCGGTAGCCATCTGGTGGAGCTCGTCGCCCGGGGAGAGCGACTCGGCGAGCTCCCGGGCGCCCTCGAGTTCGCGGGCCAGACGCCGGTGCTCCGCGGTTTTCGCGATGATCGGCTCGAACTCGGTGAGGGTCTTCTGGGCCTCCCGCACGGCGCGGTGGTCCTGGACGAAGGCCGGGTCCGCAAGACGGGCGCGGATCTGCTCGTACTTCTGGCGAATCTCTTCGAGCTTCTCGAACATGGCAACAGACTTTCCGCTGTCAGCTTCCGCTGTCAGCGAGACACGACTTCTCCGGGACCGCTAGAGCGCGGTGAGGAAAGGGACGGGAGGGAGGGGACCCCGGCGCATGCCCCTAGGCGGAGGCTCCGGCGGTTTTCTTCTCGTACCGCTTGCGGAAGCGTTCCACGCGCCCGGCCGAGTCGACCAGCTTCTGCTTGCCGGTGAAGAAGGGGTGACACTTGCTGCAGATCTCCAGACGCAGCTCCTTCTTCGTGGAGCGGGTCGTCCAGGTTTCACCGCAGGCGCAGTGGACGGTGACCTCATGATACTCGGGGTGCAGTTTCTCTTTCATGGAACCGCGCATATTACCGTTGCCGCCCCGTCTCGCGCAACCCCCCGGCGGAAAACCGCCAACCCGCATTAGAATCCCCTTCCGAGTACGCACGGTGTTTTACCTCTACGTCACCGCCCCCGGCATGCCGGCCCAGAAGTACCTGCTGGACCGGCCGGTGACGAGCATCGGCCGGTCTTCGATGAACGACCTGCCGGTGGCCGACAAGATGCTTTCCCGCCAGCATGCGCGGATCGTTCGCGACAGCAACGGAGGCCTCTCGGTTGAGGACCTGGGCTCGCGCAACGGCACGTTCTTGAACGGCGAGCGCCTGGTCTCGATCCAGCCCCTGAAGCCGGGCGACCGGATCACGGTCGGAGGCGTGACGCTCAAGGTCGAGTCGGAATCGACCACGCGCGTCCGGATCGAGGCGCAGGAGGAAGAAGCCCTCGACAACACGATCCTGAAGGCCTCGGCCGAGCTGCTCCGCAAGCACACCGAGACGGATCCGCGGTTGCCGGCTGAACAGCTCTCCAAGCTCGTCGCGTCCCTGCGTGTAGTCAACGAGCTGACGATCGAGCTCCTGCGCGACGTCTCCGTGGACGAGTTGCTGAAGTTTCTCGTCGACAAGGTCTTCGAGACGCTCAACCCGGACCGTTGCGTCGTGCTGCTGCGCCACAGCGTGTCCAACGAGCTGATCCCGGCAATCATTCGCGTCGCGGAAGGAATCTCTGCCGAGGAGATCCGTCTGTCGCGCACTCTCGTTGCCGCGGTCGTCGAGAAGCGTAATGGCCTTCTCCTCATGGATACGACTTCCGGCACCGACGTGTCGCTGGCCGACTCGATCCGCCTGTCCGGGATCAAGTCGGTGCTGGCCGCCCCTCTGGAGAACGAAGGGCAGGTCGTCGGCCTGATCTACGTGGACTGCCGCATGGGCCACCGCTCCTTCGAGGAGGCCGACCTGCGCCTGTTGACGTCGCTCGCCAACGTCGCGGCGGCCAAGATCCAGAACTCGCGGCTGATGGCCGACATTGAAGAGAAGAAACAGATGGACCGCGAGTTCGCCCTGGCTCGGGAAATCCAGCAGCGGCTGCTTCCGGAGAATCCGCCCGAGATTCCGGGCTACGAGCTCTACGGCTCCAACATCCCCTCGCGGCAGGTGTCGGGAGACTACTTCGACTTCCGGAACCGGGCCGACGGACGCATCTACGCCACGATCGCCGACGTCTGCGGCAAAGGAGTCGGGCCGGCCCTGCTGATGGCGTCGCTTCAGGCCTCCTTTCACGCCTGGGCCGATGAGCTCGTACCCGTCGCCGAGATGACGGGTCGCCTTTCGGAGGCGATCGCCCGCCGCACGGGGCCCGACCGGTTCATCACGTTTTTCCTGCTGCTGCTCGATCCCGTGACGGGCGAGATCGAGTACACCAATGCCGGGCACAACCCGGGACTCATTCGGCGCCGGGACGGAACGGTCGAGGAGCTCGCCTCGCACGGTCTGCCCCTGGCGCTCTTTCCCGGCAAACCCTACGGTTCTTCCCGTCTGGTCCTCGACCCCGGAGAGATGCTCTGCCTCTACACCGACGGCGTGACGGAGGCCAACGACCCGAAGGGCAACGAATTCGGCATGGCGAAGCTGAAGGACTTCCTCGCGCAGCAGGACGGCGTGGAGGTGGCCGAGATCGACGCCCGGCTCTCGGGCGTTCTCGAGAGCCACGCGGCGGGCGAGCCCTTTGCCGACGACCGCACGCTCGTCATGGTCCGGCGCCTCTCCGCCTGAGGCGGGCGGCCCGCCCGCCTCGCCGCCGATGAGCCGACTTTTCCTCGAGGGAGGCACCCTCATCGGCCTCGAGGATCGCGGCGACGTCCGGCCCGCGACGGACCTCTACGCGGAGAACGGCACGGTCGCGGCGCTGGGCCCGCAGGCCCGGGCGCAGGCGTCGCGCCCGGGAGAGCCGGTGGAGCGCCTCGATGTCCGCGGCAAATGGATGCTTCCGGGATTCGTTCAGGCGCACCTGCACCTTTGCCAGACGCTGCTGCGCAACGGTCCCGAGGACCAGGAGCTGCTCCCGTGGCTCTCCTCCCACGTCTGGCCAGGGGAGGCGGCCCTCGACGCGGACACGATGGCCGTCTCGGCGCGCCTCGGCCTCTCGGAATGCCTCGCGTCGGGCGTCACGGCGATTCTCGACATGGGCACCGTGCGCCATTCCGACGCTCTCTTCCGGGCCGCGGCGCGCTCCGGCATTCGCTACACGGGCGGTAACGCGCTGATGGACGACCCGCGCACGACCCCCGAGGCGCTGAGCGCCTCGGGGGAGGAGGGGCTCCTGGAGACGGAGCAGCTCATCGCCGACTGGCACGGGCGGGAGCGCGGGCGGCTGCGGGTCGCGGTGCAGCCCCGATTCGCGGTGGTCTGCACGGACGGCCTGCTGCGACGGGCGGCGCGCCTGGCCTCGGAGAAGGGCCTGACCGTTAACACGCATGTGAGCGAGAGCGCGTCGGAGTGCGCCCTCGTCCTCGAGCGCACGGGCCGGGAGAGCATCGCCTATCTCGACGAGGTCGGCCTTCTGACCCGGCGCACCTGCGTGGCCCACGCGGTACACACGGGAGAACCGCAGTGGCGGCTGCTCGCGGAAAGGGGGACCTCGGTCGTGCACTGCCCCTCCGCCAATGCCAAGCTTTCCTCGGGCATCTGTCCGGTCGAAGGCCTCGCGGTCGCCGGGGTGAGGGTGGCGCTGGGATCGGGTGCGGCCGCGTGCAACGACCGGCTGGACCCGTTTGCCGAGATGCGGCTGGCGGCCTTTCTTTCGCGCCTGCGGGCGCCGGCGGGACTCCTTTCGGCCTTCACCGTGCTCCGCATGGCGACGGCGGAGGGGGCGCGGGCCCTCGACCTTCCGGGTCTCGACGGGCTCTCACCGGGGGCTCGCGCGGACATCGCGATTCTCGACCCCGAGGCCGGCTGGTCGCTGCCCGATTCCTGGAGCGGCGAGCCCCATGCCACGATCGTCTACGCCATGGGGAGGGAGAACGTCTTCGCGACTGTGGTCGACGGCGTCGTGCGCTACCGGGCGGGAGATCCGACGGTGGGCGGCCTCAAGCCTTCCGCTTCCGAGGTCCGCTCCGCCGTCAGAACCCTGAAGGGCCGAATGTCCCTCTGACCGGCGATCACGGTTCCCGGATCTCCAGACGCTTGATGATCTCGTGCAGCGTCGTCGGCTTGACGCGCAGCAGGTCGGCCGCCCGTTTCTGCACTCCGCCGGTGCGTCGCAGCGCGGTGCGCACGAGCCGCCGCTCGTATTCCTCGACCATCTCCTTGTACGTGGAGCCGTTCTCCGGAAGCCGCACCGCGATGTCCGACCGCGCCGGCGAGAGCACGTTCTCCGGCAGCAACTCGAGGCCGATCGCGCCTCCCGGGCAGAGGACGACGGCGCGCTCGATCGCGTTTTCGAGCTCCCGCACGTTGCCGGGCCAGTCGTGGTCGAGCAAGGCGCGCATGCCCTCGGGCGCGAGGCCCGTGATCGCCTTGCTGTTCTCGGAGGCGTAGAGACGCAGGAAGTGCTCCGCCAGCAGCGGGATGTCCTCCCGGCGGTCCCGCAGCGGGGGGATGGAAACCGTGATCACGCAGAGCCGGTAGTACAGGTCGTCGCGAAAGCGGCCTTCCACGACCATCTTCTTCAAGTCCACATTGGTCGCGGCGATGATCCTCACGTCCGCTTTCTGCGTCTCGACGGAACCGACCCGCATGAACTCCTTTTCCTGGATGAGCCGGAGCAATTTGGCCTGTGTCTCGAGGCTGACCGTGCCGATCTCGTCGAAAAAGATGGAACCGCCCTCGGCCGCCTCGAAGAGCCCCTTCTTGTTCGCGACCGCGCCCGTGAAGGCGCCGCGCACGTGGCCGAAGAGGTTCGATTCGAGCAGGTCCGTCGGCATCGAGCCCGAGTTCACCGTGACGAAGGGAGCGCCCGACCGTGGCGAGTGGGTGTGGATCGCCCGCGCCACCAGCTCCTTGCCTGTGCCGCTCTCGCCCTCGACGAGGATCGTCGAGCGGGAGGGGCCGGCCAGACGCACGAGGTCGAACACCTTGCGCATGGCCTCCGACTTGCCCACGATCCGGCCGAGGCCGTATTGCTTCGAGAGCTCCTGCTTGAGGCGCCGGTTTTCTTCGGTCAGGCGCCGCGCCTCGGCGCCCTTGCGCACGGTCAGCAGCACTTCCGCGTTCTGGAAGGGCTTCGGGATGTAGTGGAAGGCTCCCTCCCGCATCGCCTGGATCGCGCCCTCGATCGAGGAATAGGCCGTGACGATGACGATGACGGCGTCCGGATCGCGGCGGCGCATCTCCCGCAGCACCTCGAGGCCGGGCCGGTCGGGAAGCATCAGGTCGAGCAGGACGACGTCTTGGGGATCGTTCTCGAAGAGCTCCAGGGCCTGGGCGGCGTTCTCGGCGGCGGTCACACTCCAACCCTCCCGCTCGAGGAGGCTCTCCAGGACGTCGCGGATGACCTCCTCGTCGTCGACGATCAGGACCCGCAACGAGCCGTTCAACGTGCCGGCTCCGCTGCCCGGGGAAGGGCGACCCAGGCCTCCGTGCCTCCGCCCGCCCGGGGCGAAAGCCCGATCTCGCCGCCATGGCGCCGCACGATCTCCCGGGAGATCGCCAGGCCCAATCCCGTGCCGCCGGACTTCTTGGTCGTATAGAAGGGCTGAAAGAGCTTCTCGCCCGCTTCCCGCGGCAGGCCCGTGCCGCGGTCGCCGACCGTGACCCGGGCGGTGCCGTTGTCGACGGCCAGGGCGCAGGAAACGACACCGCCGTCGGGCGAGGCGTCGCGCGCGTTGGTCAGGAGGTTGACGAGCACCTGCTCGAGTTCGCGGGGGTCGCCGTCCACCCAGACGGGCGCGGAGCCGGAGGGCGTGACGAGCTTCACCCCGCGCGCGCTGAACGCGGTTTCCACCGACTCGGCCGCGTTGGACAGGACCTCGCAGAGGTCCGTGCGCACGCTGGCGCGCGCCCGGGGCCGCGCGAACTCGAGGAGGTTATTGACCAGGTGCGCGGCGCGGAAGGTCTGGCGTTCCATCTTCTTCAGGATGGCATAGCGCGGATCCGCGGGCGCCGTGTCCGCCAGGAGGAGCTGGGCATAGGAGGAGAGACCCGCGATCGGCGTGTTCACCTCGTGGGCGACTCCGGCGGCGAGCACGCCGAGCGCCGCGAGCCGCTCCCGCTCGGCCAGAGCCCGTTCCGCGCGCAGCCGGTCGGTCACGTCGTCGACGAGCACGACCTTGCGGTCGGGGTCTCCCTGGAAGGCGGAGATCGACAACCGCAGGTCCCGCTCCTCGCCCGCCGGGTTCGTCCACTTGGCCTCGAACGTCTGCTCGGACCCGGCGCCGGCCAGCGCCGCCGCCTCGACGCCCCGGAGAACCTCGGCGAAAGGGCGGCCGATCAGCAGGGACTCGGCGGATCCGACCAGGGACGCGAAGGCCGGGTTGGCCGAGTGCACGCGATCCGCGCCGTCGAGAACGAGAATGCCGGAGGAAGAGGAGCGAATGACGCTCTCCTGGTACTGCTGCAGCGTGCGAATCTCCTCCAGACGCTCGGCGAGAGCGCCGTAGAGCCTCGCGTTCTCGTAGGCCAGCCCCGCCTGGGCCATGACCGCCGTCAGCAATGCCTCATCCTCGCTCGAGATCGGAACGCGGCCGTCCTTGTGGCCGACTCCGAGCGCGCCCACGAGACCGCCGCCGCAGCGCAGCGCGAAGAAGCTCCGGTAGCCGCAGGCGTGGAGCGTCTCGACGCCGGGAGGGTGGGCCTCCCCGAGGGCGGCGCCGCGCAGGCGCCACACGTCCGTTTCGCCGAGGCGCTCGGAGAGAAGATCCCGCCACTCGACCGGCAGCTCGAGGTCCTCGAAGAGAAAGAGCGCGCAGGGGACGACGTGGAGGCCGTCCTGAACCCGCTTGACGATCGCGGCGACCAGCTCCGAGCGCGTGCGGGGGGTGGCGAAGTCCTTCGCGATGTCGAGCAGAGCACGGCGAGATCGGTAGGTTTCGTGGTACTGGATCTTCTCGAGAACTCCCGTGATGCGCTTCTTGACCGGCACGAGCAGCGAGGCGAGCACCAGGCCCGAGCCAAACGCGATGACGTTCTTGCCGGCTTCCGCCATGGTTTCCAGCGTGCGGTCGAGCAGCGTGTTCAAGAGTACGAAGGTCATGCCGCAGAGCAGCACGGCAGCCGTCGTCGCAATCGCCTCGCGGACGAACATCTCGACGTCCCAGAGCCGCCACTTCAGGATCGCGTAGGCGAAGGCGAGCGGGATCAGGACCAGGGAAACGGTGGAAACGTTCGAGAGCAGCGGGGAGGAAAGACCGAAGGCCCGTGGAATGACGGAGAGCAGCAGAAAGGGAGCGAGCCCAACCGCCACGCCGAGGCCCATCCAGCGGACCTGCTTCTCCGATTCGGCGTCGGAGCGGCGCCGGTGCAACGCCCAGAGCCGCGCGAGGACCGCAAGCCCGTAGAGGGCGAAGTACGCGTACCAGAACTCCGTGAGCCGCTCGAGTGCCACGCGCGCGGCCTCTCCCGGGAGGCGGAGAAGGGCCACGTGGCCGGCCAGAAACGCGATTCCCGGCGCGTAGAGAAACGCGATGAGGCCCGGAGCGGCCACGCGGCGGGGGAAGATCAGGAAGAAGTGCAGTAACAGCGCCGGCAGCAGGGCCCGGTAGAAGATGTCGCCGAACCATGAGGCCTTGTAGAGCGGATCCGCCCGGCCCGCCGGTGTGATCACGTAGACGGCAAAAGAAGCGAGGCACAGGACGAGGAAGACGAGGGCCGCCGGCGACTTGGAGCGCCCGATCGTGAAGAGTCCGATCAGCAGGTACAGGAACCCGACGAAAGCCAGGAACAGATAGCTCCAGTCGATCGCGGGAGTGCCGCGGTGGAGCAGCGTTTCGTGGATGTCGAGATCTCCCCGCCGGACGACCAGGTGGTGGGGGAACGGCTTGCGGGCGAGACTCGACTCGGGCCGTGCCAGGGAGGCCGCCGTCTGTCCGTCGGCGACGAGGATGAGATCTCCGGCCGCGAGACCGGCGGCCGCGGCCGCGGAGCCGGGTTCGACCGCCGTGATGACGAGCTCGCCCCGCGAGCGCTCGTAGTGAAATCCCGCCCGGGTGAAGGTCTCGACCTTGCGCGCGAAGGAGAGGAAGGCGAGCAGCACCGTCGCGCCGGCAACGAGCACGGCGAGAGTCAAAAGAGTGAAGCGGACCGGGCGACGCACGTTCAACAATTCAGCAAAGCGAATGCCATCGTCCCGCTGCCTCTCCACGATGACAAGATCTTCCGGATCAACCATTTAAGATTCGAAAGGCAGGATAGCAGAGGACCGCCAAAATCCGAAAATTTGGATGCTTTTCGCGACTTTTGGACGTTGCCAATCCAGAGGATCGGAGAATTCCGGGGAATCTTGGACGGCTGCGGGCGCAGCCACCGGGTCAGAAGGAGAGGGCGACGCCCCCCATGAAGCGATTGTTCTTCGTCGCCTCATCGCCGCTCTCCGTCACCGGAGCGGTCCGGTTGGACTCGACGGCGAGCAGGAGCTTGCAGGCGGAGCCGAAGGGCGTCAGACCCAGAACCGAGAGGTCCTGTGCCACGGAGAGCGCGATCTTCTCGGAGTCGTTCGCGATGACCGTGGCCGGCGTGTGGAGCGACTGCTGGACGCCGTGCACCAGAACGGCGACGCCGGTCTGCGTGGGGAGGATCTCGACACCCGCCGTGGCCGACCAGAAGTGGCCGCGCGAGTCGCTGATGCCATAAGCCGTAGCCGAGGCCGGCGTCACGGCGCCGTCGATCTGGCCATAGCGCGCGGTCACCGTCGCGGCCAGGGTCTGAGAGAGCTTGTGGCGCCCGGAGGCGCGGTACTGGCGAATGGTGTTCCCGTCGAGCAAGTACACGCTGTCGAGATTGCTCAGGAAGTCCCCTTCGAAGAAAGCGCGGACCACCTCACCGATGTGCTCCTCGGAGGCCTCGATGCGGAACGCAGAACCGCTGGCGAGGGCGCGCTCGACACCCACCGACAAGGCCTGCGTCGCCGCCGACGAGGTATCGTCCTCGATCGAGGCGACGCGCGGCAGGGAGGTCCCCGTGCCGATCCCCGATTCGGCAACCCGGTAGAGGCCTCCCACGAAGACGTAGGTTTCGTCGCCGACGCGATAGCGAGCGATCAGTCGCGGCGCGACGCCATATCCTCCCGCCACCGAACGTCCGACGACACCTCCCTCGAGCTGTGCGCGGGAGGACAGGCGTACGGTCGTCGACGCGAAAAGATCCGCATCCGGAGACGAGGCGATGAACGCGCCCTGGGAGCCCACGCCGGACGGCCCGACGGAGGCTTCGCGGTGGCGGTAGGTCATGGCGACCGCGATCCCGGGGGTCTCCGCGGCGGGCCGGGAGTAATTGCCCTGGATCTCCCAGGTGCGGGACGCGATCGGGAAGAGCGACGTTCCCGGCGCCGAGGCGCGGTACAGGTTGGTCTCCTCGAGATACCGGGCGGCGACCGACTGAACGGTGCCCGATTCGCCCCCGCGACTCCAGCTGACGGTGCTCGCCTGCAGGCTCGCGGCGTGGTCGTCGCCGAAGCTGACCGAATTGCGGCGGGCCGTCAACTGCACCCGCTCGGCCGAAGACGGCGCGACGGCGAGCGCGAGGCCCGCGCTGTTGCCGCTGGTCGTACCCGGGTCCGTGTCCGGGGCGATCGAGTTGTAGTCGCCGCTGACGTTATAGCCCCAGCCGTTGGGAAGCCCGCCCCGAAGCTCCGCGGACGTGCGCAGCACGGCGGCGTCGCCGGAGCTCGCGCCGGCGACCGTGGCGACTTCGCCGGCCATCATGCGGTTGATCGCCACCTTGTTGAGCGCCATGGGCGCGACGTCCCTCGGGTCGAGGTCGAGCTCGCGAAGCACGTCGGCCGGAAGCCGGTCGGCGACCTCCCAAATCGACGAAGAGGCAGGCACCGGCGCCGACGCGGACCGGCTGGCAAGCTGGATCTCGACGGCGCTGACGGTGTGGGGCGCGGCCTGGTGAACGATCCGGACGAGGGCAGGCTCGAAGCCTTTCTTGTAAGCGATCAGGTCGTAGACCCCGATGGGCGCCGACGGCACGACGAACGTCCCGTCGGTCGCGGTCCGGAGCTTCGCGAGAGATGTCTCGGCCACGTTGTAGAGAACGACGAGTGCCCCGGACACGGGGGTCTGCACGGCGCGCACGATTCCCGAAATCGGGGGCGCCATGGTGCTGGCGAGCGGCAGCGGAGGCGCCGGCGGCTCCCCGAGGCCGATGGCGGCCAGGAGCAGGCCCACCGCGAGGGAAAGGATGTCACTCCTCTTCATAGAGGGACCCTAGGGTCCATTGCGGAGTATAGAACTGCCAGCTGTCAATTGCCATTTCCGGACCGTCCTTTGGGACAGGCTGCCGGAGCTGCCCGGCGGGCAAGGGGGGCTAGCTGTGAATTCTCAAGACATTCACCCTACCGCCCCCCCTGAAGAGTCCCCAGGCTCAGAATTCCCCTCTCCCCCCGATTGGGGGGAGAGGTTCAGGGTGAGGGGGGCAGCCCGCCCCGATCATCCCGGACGGCGGCAGCCGCGGCAGGAGCGCCCCTCACCCCAACCCTCTCCCGCCGGGAGAGGGGCTCCGCATGACCCGCCCTGGCTGTGAACAACGTGTTGAGAAACGACAGTTAGCGGCCCCCTGTCAGGAGAGCCTTCAGGACGTGGCCCGCGATGGCCGGGTTTTCCTTGAGGCGGCGCACCGAATAGGCGTACCAGGCCTGCCCGTAAGGGACGTAGACCCGCAGCCGGTGGCCCTGCCGGACCAGGCGCCGCCGCAAGTCCGATGCGACCCCGAGCAGCATCTGAAACTCGTAGCGTTCGGGCGGCAAGCCCAGGCGGGTCACGCTCTTCAGGGCCCGGTCGACGAGCGGCCGGTCGTGCGTCGCGATGCCGACGTAGCAGCCCTCGCCGAGCAGGTGCTCCACGGTTTCGGCGTAGTGGCGACGAATCTCGTCGCGATCCGAAAAGGCGATCTCCGGCGGCTCGACGTAGATTCCCTTGCACACCCGGACGTTGGCGCGGACCCTTGCCGCGCGCGCCGCGTCCTCGGCGGTCCTCCTCAGGTAGGCCTGAAGGACCAGTCCCACAGGTTCGCCGCGCGCGTGGCATTCGAGGAAGATCCGAAGGGTCTCCTCGGTCACCGAGGAGTCCTCCATGTCGATGCGCACGAAATTGCGGCTCTCGCGCGCGGCCGCGACGATGCGCGCGAACTCCCGTCGGCAGTGCGCCGCGTCGAGCTTCAGGCCGAGGGCCGTGAGCTTCACGGAGACGTTCGCCTCGAGGCGCTCGCGCGCGATCGCCTCGAGCGCCTGGATGTACTGGGACACCGTGCCTTCGCTCTCCTCCAGATGCGTCGTGTCCTCTCCGAGGACGTCGAGGGTTGCGAGGCATCCTTCTCCGTTCAAGCGGCGCACGAGGCGGACCGCCTCGTCCAGCGTCTCTCCCGCGACGTAGCGGGAGGCGACGCGGCGCACGATCGGTCGCGGGACGAGCGGCAGGGTGCGCACGATGAGGCTGTGAATCGGGTTCACCGGGCGGCCTCCGAACCTTCTCCCGCGGTCGCGAGGGTCTCCAGGTCCGCGTCCTGGCGCGAGGCCCTCGCGAAACACCACACCGTGACGTGGCGTGCCCCTGCGCTCCGCAGCCGCCCGGCGCATTCACGCGCCGTGGCCCCCGACGTGGCCACGTCATCCACGAGGAGGACCGAGCTGCCGCATGAGCCGCGGGCACGGTACGCCCCGCGCACGTTGGACTCGCGGCGCGAGAGCGGCAGGCGGCTCTGGCGGTCCGTTTCCCGCACCTTCTCGAGCAGGCGGGGCTCGAAGGGCAGGCCCAGGCGGTTCGCGACGGCCGCCCCGAGCAGCTCCGCGGCGTGGTCTCCGTGGCGCCGGGAGCGGCGGGTGGCCGGCACGCAAGTGACCCCGACCGCGCCGTCCGCGGGCTCCAGACGGAGAGCCATGCGGTCGGCCAGATGCCGGGCCAGGTAGTCCGCGCCCCGGAACTTGAAGGCGAGCAGAATCTCGCGCGCCGCCCCCCGGTAGAGCGCCGCCGCACGCAGCGCCGCGAACGGCGGCGGACGGAGGAGGCAGCGGCCGCACAAGGTCACCCCCTCGCTCGAGAGCGCCTCGGAGCAGATGGCGCAACGGCGACCCGGATGCGCGTCCGCGGCCTCCCAGCATTCCGGGCACACACCGCCCTGCCAGAGCCGTGCGACGGAGCCCTGGCGGCAGGCCAGGCAGCGTGAAGGAAACAAGAACCATGCGAGCGCGGCCGCAACCTCTCTCGCGCGTGCAGACGTCCGGGCGACCGTCTCCGTAGACACTGCTGGCGGGGGATTCTATGCGCGGCCGCACGGGGCTCTCGGGGGAGGGCGCTCCGGGAGGAGGCCGAACGGGGGCGGGTTAAACTGCCCGGGGAGGTGCCGGTGACTTTTCGCAAACGCGCGCCATGGGTTCTTCCGCTCGTCGCGCTGTTTCTCTCCTCCCCGGCGCGGGCCCAGCAGTTCGGAGTCGGCGCGACCTATGGCTGGGTCAACGACGTGACGCACAGCTGGGAGCTCGGCGCCTTCGACCCCCGCGACTGGCAGGGCTGGTTCGAGGCGAAGCTCGAGGACAACGTCGTGACGCGGGCCTCGTTCGGCTCGATCCTCGTCGCCGGGTCCACCGTCGGCGACTCGGTGGTGATCGGCGGCGCGCCCACGACGGTCCCCTATTACAGCGACACGATCGGCTACGCGACGCTCGATGTCTCGTACATTTTCCGGATGGGGCCCGTCGCCTCGGGTCTCTTCGGCGGCATCGGGGGATACCGCGTCAGTCCCGACCAGGTCCTGCCGGCCTTCAAGCCGTACCGCGATCCACCGCAGACCGTCTTCGGATGGAACGTCGGAGTGGACGGGGACGTTCACGTCTATCGCGGGCTCTCGGCCGTCGGCCGCGTGACATTCCACGCCCTGTCGACAGACGCCCACAGGTACCTGCTCGTGACATCGGTCGGGGCCGTGTACCGGTTCTAGACGGATCGGGGCGGGCGATCGGCACACGCTGCGCGCCTACGCGCAGATTCGGTTGGCGGGAAAGCTCGGGATCCCTCGCAACGGGCGCCTCGGGATGACTCTTCTCGCGCTTGCGCGCGCGGCGAGTCACTTCTTCTCGTCGGTCTCCGAGACCAACGGCAGCAGCGTCGACTCTTTCTTCGTGGAGAGGGAGACCTGGGTGCGCACGCGGGACACGCCCTTGATCGCGAGCAGACGGCGCTGCAGAAAGTCTGCAAGCGTGGCGGGGTCCGCCGCCTTGACCTTCAGCCGGTACGCGTACTCGCCGGCGATGTAATGGCACTCCTGGACTCCGAGGAGTCTCTCCAGATCGTCAATGAAGCTCTTCTCGAAACGGGGATGCTCGAGCGCCACGTCGACGTAGGCGGTCAACGGGAACCCCATCTTTTCGTGGTCGAGCAGGGCCACGAATCCCTTGATCATGCCGTGGCGTTCCATCTTCTTGATGCGCTCGTTGACCGAGGGCGTGGTGAGCCCGACCGCTCCGGCGATCTTGGCCTGGGAGAGCTTGCCGTTTCGCTGGAGCATGTCCAGAATCCGAAGATCGATTTCGTCGATCGTCATCCCCAAGCCCTTATAAGATTAGAAGGTTACTTGCTTACGTCTAATATTATTAGACCGCCCCGGGGTGTCAATAGGCAAATTTCGGGGTGGCTATAATGCCGCCGCCGCATGAAAAAACGCGACTATTACGAGGTTTTGGGGCTCTCCCGGGGAGTCTCCGAGGCCGAGATCAAGAAGGCCTACCGGCGCCTGGCCCGCAAGCTCCATCCGGACGTGAATCCGGGCGACAAGGGGGCCCAGAAGAAGTTCCAGGAGGTCCAGGAGGCCTACGAGGTGCTCCAGGACCCGGAGAAGCGCAGGGCCTACGACCGTTTCGGCCACGCCGGTCCCGGAGGGGGTTTCGACGCCTCCGCGTCGGGCGGGGGTTTCGGCGGCTTCCCGGGGGGCAGCTCCTCGTACCAGGGATTCGAGTTCCAGGGGGGAGACCTGTCGGATCTTTTTGGCAGCATCTTCGGCGCCGGCGCGGGGCGCCGCAGCTCAGGTCCCGAGAGGGGCGAGGATTCGGCGGGCACGATCGAGATCCCTTTCCGCGACGCGGTGCTCGGGGGCATGGCCTCTCTGGCGATCCGTCGCGAGCGGGTCTGTGAAAAATGCGGCGGCGCCGGCCGCGTGGGGCGGGCGCCCTGCCCGGTGTGCCGCGGTTCCGGTCATGTGAGCCAATCGGAGACCGTGAAGATCAAGATTCCCCAGGGGACGGAGAATGGAGGGACGATCCGGGTTCCGGGAAAGGGGAGCGAGGGCCTTCAGGGAGGGGCCCCGGGCGATCTCTACGTGACCGTGCGCGTTTCCTCACACCCGTATTTCGAGCGGCAGGGCGACGACATTCACGGGGAGGTGCCCATCACGGTGAAGGAGGCCTACGCTGGCGCGGAGATCGATGTTCCGACGATCCACGGCGCGGTCCGCGCCCGCATCCCCGCCGGCACGCAGAGCCGGCAGAAGTTCCGCCTTCGAGGCAAAGGCGTGCGCAGTCCCCGCGGAGAATCGACGGGAGATCACATCTACACCGTGCGCGTCATGATTCCGAAGGCGCTGACGCCGGCCGGCGGCGACGCGGCGACGCTGCTCGAGTCGCTTTACGAGGGAGACGTCCGGAAGGATCTGCCGAGGGGGCTCTGAGGCCGGTCGCCTAGTTCCGCTGCGCCATCCCCTCGACGAGCGCCACGGCCTTCGCGTAGGTCATCTCGTCGTTGAGCGCGATGGATCGGGTCACGGACCAGGCCGCTCCGTCGAAGCGGACGTAGTGCAGGCCCGCCTCATCCTGCCAGTAGAGCGTCGGCTTGTAGCTCGAGCCAACGACCGCGTGGACGGAAGCCATTTCCATCGACGGCACCATGGCGATCGGGCCGTCGCTCGCGACACCGACGACCGGAATCCGCCGCCGCTGCCAGGTGATCGGATCGAGCGACGGCTTTCCGAGCTCGCCGGGGTAAGTGACGCGCACGACGTACTGATGGTCGTTGGAGAGGGCGGCGAAGCTCGCGAGCACGCCCCCGCCCGGCCCCTCCGCCTGAAGCGCAGGGAAGGCGTAGGCGCCGCGGGGAATGTCCTGCAGGGAGGTGGGCCCCTGTGCGCCGACCAGGGCCGGCAAATCGTAGACGACGGCCGCCGACGCATCGATCGGCTCGTCCAGGAAGAAGGACGCGTAGCGCGCCTGCGAGTACCCGGCTTCCTCCCACCACACGACCGACAGGATCGAGCGCGTGCTGTAGACATCCGTGTCGTCCTCTGCGATCGCGTGAACGGTCTGGTGCGTCAGCAGCATCTGCGGGTTGTAGGCGTGGGGGAAGCCAACGCGCGGAATCAGGTCGGCGAGCGTCCAGACGCCCGCTCTCCCGAAGGCGAGGCGGATGCTGTTCAGGAGGGTGTTCTCTTCGCGCCAGAGCACGACGAAGGTGCCCGTCGGCTCGTCGAGCGTCAGGTCGAGGCTCGTCTTGAGCGAAGAGCTCGCCGAGCCCGGGATGAGCCCGCCGGACTGGGTGCCGTCCTGCGCCGTGGCGCTCCAGACGACCGCGAAGTTGCCCGCGGGCAGTCCGGGCAGCCCGAGCTCCGAGACGAGACCCGTGGAGGCCTGGTACAGCGTGCCGTCGGAGGAAAGCAGCGTCCGCTTCTGGACCTCGGCCCACGCGACGCCGGCCGCAAGCGTGAGCGCGAGGGAGAGAACGAGAGCCTTCGGGGTCTTCTTCACGTCAGGCTCTCAGATTGATCATGCCCATCAGGCTGACCTGTTGGAGGTAGTGCTTGAGCGCGGGAAAGTCGGGGTAGTACCCCGCCAGCGCGTCGTACTGGGCGTCGGCCTCGGTCGCTCGTCCGAGCTCCGAGTAGGTCTCGGCGAGCAGGTAGTGCGAGTTCTTGATCACGTCCTGGCGGCCGAACTCCCGACCCAGATCGAGGGCGCGCAGCCCCCAGCCCTCAGCCTGTTCCAGGCGTTTCAGTTTCACGTTGGCGAAGCACAGGTCGAGAGTCGGATAGTCCATCGCCTGCCGGGCGCCGAGGCTCTCGAGCAGCGAGAGCGAGCGTTCCACCAGGGGCACACCTTCCTCGACGTGATCGAGGGCGATGTGGCAGTACCCGAGGTTGTCGGAGGCGACGGCGGCCGGGCGGGAGAGGCTCTCTCCCTCGGCCGAGAAGCGCTCGAGCGCCTCGGCGTAGAGGTCGCGTGCCGTCTCGAAGTGGCTTTCGTGAAGCTCGAGGTTCGCCAGCAGATTGAGCGAGGTGCCCGTCAGCTCCTCGAGGCCGAGCTCGCGGCTCTTGGCCAGGGCCGTCTGCGCATAGAAACGGGCGCGCCCGTACTCGCCGCGCGCCTCGTGGGCGTTGGCCGAAACGTAGGCGGCGAGCACGCCGTTGAAGCTCGAGGGGTTTCGCAGCACGATCTCCTTCAGGCGCGCGAGATCGAAGTCGCGCCGGTCCATCTCGATCAGGGTCGTGGCGCGGTTGCACGTGAAGAGATCTTCGAGGTCCCGGTCCTTCCAGGAGCGGGCGAGCCCCAACCCGTCGTCGTAGAGGGTGAGCGCCCGCTCGTAGTCTCCCGCCCAGATTGCCTCGCGGGCAGTCTTGCGCAGGAACTCCAGGTGTTTGCGGCGCTCGTTCAAGATCGGGGACTCTGAACCTTCCATTGTAAGGCCTCGGGTCCCCGCGGGCTCAAGGCTTTTCGTCCGCCGGCGGGTCCGGCGGGGCGCTCTCCGGAGAAGTCCCGTCCTGCTCCTGGAGCCGCTTGAACCGTACGAAGTCGCGCACCTCGCGCCGGCCTTCCTCCGAGAGATCCTGAAAGTCCGTGACGAGATCGCGGGACTCGGGGTCGACGGGCGGGTCGGTTTCCCCGAAGAACTCGCCCATCTTCAGGTCGAAGACCTGGAGGATCTTGAACAGGGTGTCGAGACCGACCTTGTACTCACCCTGCTCCATGCGCGAGAGATCCGACTGAGCCACGCCGATCTTCTCGGAGAGCTCGGTCTGCGTGAGGTGCCGGCCCTTGCGCAGCTCGCGGATCCGCGAGCCGACCAGGTGCACCTTGCGGGGGGAGTTTGGAGAGGACATGGGATGCTATTGCACCATAAACCTGAGCATATAATGCTCCCCCTTCGGCGGATGTCAAGCGACAAGAAGCGGCTCTCCCGCAAGCTTTTCCTGCTCAAGGAGATGGTCGTTCGGGACCTGAGATCTCGCTACTCGGGGTCTCTGCTCGGTGTTTCCTGGGCCATCGCCAGCCCGATCCTCTGGCTCGTCCTCTACACGGGGGTTTTCTCGGTGATCTTGAGGGTCCCGAGCCCCGACGGGTTTGCCGGGTTCCCGGAATTCCTGCTGGCCGGGTTGCTGCCGTGGATGGCGGTGCAGGAAGGGATCTCCCGCTCGGCGACCGCTCTGACCGACAACGCCGCCATGGTCAAGAAGACCGTCTTTCCCATCGAAACGCTCGTCCTATCGATCGTGATCGCAGCCATCGTCAACCAGCTGATCGCCTTCGCGATCTTCGGCGTGTACCTCGCCGCAGTCGGGCATCTGTCTCTTCCGTGGGCTCTGCTCGCCGTGCCGGCGCTGCTCGTGCAGGCCACGCTCACCTTCGGGCTCGGTTGCCTGATCGCCACCGTGGCGACATTCGTTCGCGATACCGTGCCGGTCATTTCCATCGCGCTCACGGTCGTCTTCTACGCGACCCCCGTGGTCTATCCCGCGGAGATGGTGCCGGACCGCCTGCGGTTTCTGATCGACGCCAATCCGATGGCTCATCTGGCGAGCTGGTACCGAGACGCCTTCACGCTCCATCGGCTTCCCAGCCCGGGATCGGTTCTGTACACGACGCTCTTTGCAGCGGCGGCGATGCTGGCGGGCTGGACGCTCTTCCAGCGGGCTCGGCCCCACTTCGCGGATCTGATTTGATTCCGCAGAGTCTGCGGCGGGCGGGTCGTCGAAGGCCCGCTGAGAAATGTTTCCCGGATTTGATTGTTGGAAGGGCCTTGGATTCCCCTGCCGACCGCGGGCCGTCGGCTTCCCGGATTTCAGGAGGTGTCGTGAAGAAGTCCCTTTCGGTTCTCTTTCTGCTCGCCGCCGCGGCGCTCGTTGGCACGAGCCCCGGCGCTCGAGGCGAAACGGCGGCGCCGGGCGGCAAGGCGCCGACGCCCACGACTCTGATGCGAACCGATCCGGAGGTCATCGAGGACACGCCGACCTACACGATCCGTCGGCTGAAGAAGACCGACTACATCCGAGTCGACGACAAGCACCTGCGCAGCCCCGTCGTTCCGCTCGCTATCGAGTACTTCAAGGAGGACGACCAGTACTTCTACGTCTACACGGCCAAGGTGGTACCGGAGGAGGAGAAAGCCAAGGGCGAGGCGCTCACGAAGGCCCTGCCGCCGCAGCCGGGCGTGACCCCCGGAACCGCCCCCGCCGCCCCGCCGGAAGACCACGGCATGCCGCCGGAGGACTTCGAGGATCTGAATCCCGCGCGCACCGTGGCGGCTTTTCGCCTCGACGAAGTGAAGCCTTCCGGACTCCCGGACCAGGGAATGTGGCGCCACTCCTTCGTCATGGCGGACATGAATGGCGACGGAATCCCCGACATCGTCGCGCCGCCGGCGCGCCTGGGGGGCGACGCGACGCTCCACATCTGGCTGGGAGACGGAACGGGCAAGTTCACGCGGCAGAAGCTGACGTTCACCGAGGGGGGCAAGCCCAATCTCCGGTTTTCCATCGACTATGGAGCCGTGGCCGTCGGGGACATCGACGGCGACGGCAAGTTGGACGTCGCGACCGCCTCGCACGCGGCCGGCCTGATCGTCCTCTTCGGCCAGGGGGAGGGAAAGTACGCGATTTCCCGGAAGGGTCTTCCCGCGCGCGACTTTTCCTCGCGCGCCATCGTTCTCGCGGACGTCAACGGGGACGGCAAGCTCGACATCGTGGCTTCCTGGGACAAGTACGAGCCGACGACCGGCGTGAAGTGGGACCCCCACCAGCTGCGCGTTTATCTCTATGAAGGGGCGCAGAGCTGGAAGTACGCGCCGGACGCCCTGGTCGACGGGGCCTATTCCTACGCGCTCGAGGCGTGGGACTTCAACCGCGACGGCAAGACCGACGTGTTGACGGGGAGCAACGCCTACGGCGCCGTCCAACTGCTCTGGAAGAACGAGGGCAACGGCAAGTTCACGACGGCGTTCTTCCCGCAGATCGAGATCTACGGCTACCACTTCGCGGTGGCTCCGGGCACCTTCGGCAAGGACCGCGCGCCGGCGTTCGCGGACGCGTTCACGCGGGCGACCAACGTGCCCGTGCGTTTGAACGCCGAGGGGGTCACCCTGTACGCCTACCGGGATGGCGCCTGGACCCGCCACCGCGTCTGGCGAAAGAAGGAGGGCAATACTTCCTTGAACGCGCTCGCCATGGGGGACCTCGACGGCGACGGCTTGGACGACATCGTCTTCGGGGATTCGGCCGACGACGTCTTCACGGTGCGCGTTTTCCTGCAGCAGGGTGACGGGACCTTCAAGGAGGCCGACGCGAAGCAGGAGCCGAGGCTCGACTCGCAGGCCCAGTGCATCCGCCTGGCCGACCTCGATCGGGACGGCCGGCTGGACATCGTCGTCTCCAAGACCTACTCGGCCGGAAGGTCGAAGAACCCGGGAGGCTGGACCGTCTATCTCAATCGCAAGTAACCCGATGAAAACAGGCGGGTTGATTCGAAAACATGATTCGCCAGCATAATTTCTCTTGACTCGCGCCCCGAGCGAGCCGAAGATCTCCATAACTACAGGGGCCAAAGGTTGTTTGGGAAAACTTGCTGATATAGCGAATTTGAAAAAATTGAATTGCGGGAGGTGATGCGATCGCGCGAGGGAAGGAATCTCAAGCGTGTGTATTTTTCCCTGGTTAACCGTAACGAGGAGATCTCAATGAAGAAAGTTCTGATTACGTGCATGGCGGTTCTCGCCCTGTTCGCATTTGCGGGCAGCGCCAGCGCCATCACGTGCACCGTCGATCAGCGGCCCGCTGCGACGCTGCTCATCCCGTACTTCGCGGTGTCGTTGAACGACGACGCCACGATCAACCGCGGTGAGACGACGTCGTTCGATACGCTGGTCGCGATCGGCAACGCCTCGTCCGCGCCGATGATCGCGCACGTCAGCGTGTTCAACAGCCGGTCGACGCTGGTCCTCGACTTCAACGTCGCCCTGACCGGTTTCGACATCCAGACCTGGAGAATGTCGGACGTCATCTCGGGAACGCTCCCGTCGACCCCGATCAACAAGAGCCACGAGGGACCGGACACGAGCCACGACCCGTCCCCGGATGATGCGTGTCAGCGCAATCCGGCAGCGGCCGTGTATCCGAGCGCCGGCGGCTACCTCCGCGTGGATCCGCCCTGCGACTCGGGCGCCCCGCCCTGCACCTCGAGCCTGACGGCCGACGTGAAGGACAACCTGCTCGCCACCTCCGCCTACCCGATCCCGGCCTTCGACGCGACCAGCCCGTTTGCCAAGCAGGTCATCGACTCCCTCGATCTGACCGATGATTCGCTCGGCTGCGGCAACGACAGCGTCAACGGAATCACCTCGGGTCCGGCGACCGGCTACGTCACGATCGACATGGCCAACTACTGCAGCATCTCCAACCCGTCCGACGCGGCCTACTACGAGTTCAACGCGCTCGGCATGGAGAACAACCTCTTCGGCGACATCATCTTCATCAGCGGAGAGGGTGTGGGCACGTACGGCGCCGCCGCCGTCGCGCTCGAGTCGGATCCGTCTTTCGCCGGCCAGACCGGCGGATTCCGGACCCGGACGTTCTACGCCCGCTACTGGAGTCCCGCCCAGATCACCGGCTGCCCGAACTGCGGCAGCGGCGTCTCGGGTGAGGACCTGTTGCTCGACTCTCCCTGGAACGTCGGCATCGGCGACCAGCGCGAGCCCCTCGGCCTGCGTTGGGCGGCCCGCTACTTCAGCAACAGCTTCGTCATTTCCAACTTCAACGTGTGGCGCGCTTCCGCGGGCTTCCTCCGCGATCTGACGGACGGGGGAGACTGCGACGTGGAGGAGCCGATTCCGCAGTTGAACTTCTTCGACGAGGATGAGAACGGCGTCAGCCAGATCGGGCCGGGACCCTGCCCGTCCCCCTGCACCCTGCCGCCCCCCATCCAGTTCAACTTCCCGTTCGAGACCAACGTCCGCTTCGTGAACGACTTCACGCTTCCTCCCGCTCAGGGCGCCCTCAACGCTGGCTGGGTCGAAATGATCTTCGCCAACTCGACGGACGGCACGGAGCTGGATCAGGCGTACGTCAGCTACCAGTTCAACGGTGGCGCGGCGTTCATCTCGGCCAGGTTCCCGGGCATTCAGCTCGATCCTTCGGCTTGCGAGCCGCTGGACATCATCAACCCGGCCAATGGCTTCCTCCCGGTCAATCCCGTGATTCCGACGGCTCCGGGTGGCGCGGATGCGTGCACGATCATCCCGTGCTCGCCGACCACGGCCCGCGTCGGCATCGGCCCATAGTTCTCGGTTCTGGCGGTGGGCGGGACGAAAGTCCCGCCCACCTTTTTTCTTTTCGTTGGAAAAAGCGTGGTGCCGGCGGGTCCGATTTCAAATGCTCTCGCATGCCAAGGGGATCTGTAATTGGACCGACCGGATCGTCAGGGACGGAACCGGCGACCGTTCCGCGGTCTTCTCTCCCGTTAAGGAGTCCTTTTCGATGAAAGTGCCCCGGGCCCTTCTGGCCCTGTCGGTGTGTCTCTTCGGCCTCTCCTCCTCCGTGAGCGGGCAGACTCCCTGCGCGCCGACAACCGGAACCAGCACGTCGTCGATGCCGATGTTCTCGGGCAACCTGAAGGGCGTCTTCGCGATGCCTGCCGGCGCTCAGTACGTCTACCTCATGACGCAGTACGGGATCGCCCGGGCGAGCCTCGCCGATCCGGCCCGCCCGGGTCCCGTCGTGTTGGCCCAGGTCGGTCACAAGACCGAGAACGGGCAGGACAACGGCGGCAAGGTGCCCTCGAGCCCGGCGCTGTGCGACTGCTATCAGGGGCCCAGGACCTTCGACGCGGCCGAGGCTCCCGACGGGTCCGCCCGCATGGTCATGGACTTCGATCCGCGGTTCGGAGGCTATTCGGCGGAGGTCGCCTCGGCCGACGCCGCCAACAACATGGCTTTCGGCCAGCAGGTCGATATTTCGAGCGTGCCGTCCGGCTCCCGCGCAGCGGCCCTGTATCTGACGAGCGGGAAGTTCATCGGCTACATGCCGATCCAGATCACCTCGAGCAAGGTGGGGGTGGCGGTCGTCAATGCCACGACGGTCACGGGCTCGTCGCAGGGCAGCCCTCTGCCCGTGTCCTCCACCCTCGACTGGGGCCTCGGCGCCTCCGTCGTGCTGCGCGCGGCGCGGGCCGGCGGCGTGAATCTCGTCGTCGGCGCGGTGCCCACCCAGAAGAAGATCCACCTCCTGGAGGCGGACAACGCGACGGGGGCCCTCGACGAGAAGGCGACCATCGCGACGACCGGGACCATCCAGTCTCTCGCGATCGCCGTGGTCAACGGCCGCACGTTCGTCTTCTCGGCCGAGGCGACCTCGGGCCTTCGTGTCTACGAGTACGCCGGCGGCTCGCTCTCGGCGGCGGGAGTGCTGCCTCTCGGAAACGTGATCGAGGTGGTCGTGACCGGAGGCGCGCTTCCGCTCATCTTCGCGCACACGAGCGTCTCGCAATTCGAGTCCTACATCGACGTCTACGACTCCGCCTGGATCACGCAGGGCGGCTCGCCGCGGCAGGCGGCCCACCTGCGGCACGCCGGTGCGCCCGAGAACTTCCTCGGTGCCGGGATGCAGGCCTACGTCTCGGGCAACAGCGCGTACGTCTACCGGATCTCCGCGAAGCCGTCCGCCATCCTCCACACGACCAAACTCGACATCTCCTGCATCTCGATTTCCCCGACCTCTCCGCCGATCGCGAGCTCGACCGCGACGAACCTCTCCGCGGCGGCGCGCTCCGGAGCCGAGCGCTCGATCAACTACTACGGCGACAAGTGGGAGATCCAGGACACGTCGGCTTCCTCGAGCGAGGCGCCGGCCAACGGGCTCGATCAGATCGCCTGGGACTGGTCCTACAACGGCAACTTCTTGCCCGACGAGACCCTTCCCTACAGCGCGAGCGCCTCGGACGTCAAGCCGGCCTATTTCCCCTGTGACCCGAAAACCGGCGGAAACATCCGCACCGGCAGCAACTGCTGGGTGAGTCTGGGCAACCCTGCACCGTCATATCGTTATGCCCTCCAGACCCGCAACGGAAACGGTCTGAGCGGTCCCGTCGCCTCCGCGTCGATTGCCGTCGCGCCCCCGCAGGTCCGCATCGCCGGCCTCGACATGAGCAAGTCCCCGGCGGAGCTTCAGGTCTTGAGCGGAGGCCAGGCCGACGCCAGCGCGTCGCAGGGCAACGTCGGCGAAGCGGCCTTCGCCTGGACTTTCAATCCCGGAGGATCCGCGTCCGGCCAAAGGGTCACCGTGCCGTCGGGCGCGCTCGCCTTCTCGCTCACCATCGTCTATCCGGGCGGCTACACGGCCACGCAGAACGGAAAGATCATCGAAGTGGACCTCGTGCCGGATTTCACGCCGACGTCCGGAAGCGTCTCGGTCTCCGGCTCGCTGACGATCACCAACAAGATGCAGAAAGCCTCGGCCGTCACCGTGACGTCGGTCGAGTACGCCTGGGACAGCGGCGCTTACTCGACGCTTCCGGTGGCCTTCAATGCCGTCAACGGAACCGCCGGGGTGCCTTCCCCGGGCTCCGGAACCAACCACACTCTGAAGCTGCGGTACAACTACGTCAAGGGCGGCACCGCGCAGACGCCGGCCGTCGTGTCGCATGGTCCGTTCAACGTCACGACGGGCCTCGTCGTCTCGCTCTCGGGAGCTCCGAACCCGGCCCAGACGGGCCAGAACGTGACCTTCACCGCGACCGCGGTCGGCGGCTCGACCAGCACGACGTTTGCCTGGTGCTGGGAGGCCTGCGGCTTCTCCCCGGTGTTCACGCCGGGGCCCGCCACGAGCACGCACAAGTACACGTCGGCCGGCACGAAGACCGTGGTGATCGAGGCCACCGACCCCATCGGAGGAGGCAAGGGCGCCGGATCCTACGCGGTCACCATCGTGGGCGGTTGCACCGCAAATTGCGGCGGCAGCGTCTCGGCCTCGCTTTCTGGCCCGTCCACGGGGGCCGTCGGCACCGCCGTGACGTTCAGCGCCAGCGGAAGCGGCGGCACGGCGCCCTACTCCTACGCCTGGCGCTGGGGCGACAACGCCCTCGCGAACTACGAGGCTGGAGCGGCGTCGAATTCGCACACGTACTCTTCGGCCGGCCGGTACACGGTTTCCGTGCAGGTAACCGACGCGGCCAGCAAGTCGGCCATCAAGTCGGTTTCGATCACAATCAGCGGGACCGTCGGCAAGCCGGCTCCGAATGGCCAATACTCAGTGGACGCCGGTGCCACGGTGAATCCCTTCAACGGGACCTACCAGGGTGAGGCCCACGCGCCGATCACGATGACGGCCAGTGAGACCAAGGCGTCCGACTACTCGTGGGCCTTCGGCGACGGCACGACGTCCACCGGACGGTCGGTCATCAAGGTCTTCGACGCGCCGGGCTCCTACACGATCAAGCTCACCGTCACCGGCGACGACACCAACACTGCGGGCACGGCCTCGAGCGACTCGAAGTTCTTGATCGGCGAGGCCCAGTTCTCGGCCGTCGTGGTTCCGGACGCCTCGGCCGCCGTCACGGAATCGGGCGCCTGGAAAACGGACGTCACCCTGACCAACGACGGCCCGACGCCTCTGACGATCTACCCCCTCTTCCGGTCCTACGATTCGCTCGTGCCCACGCCGCCGTCCACGGGCGTCGACGTGACGACCCTCGGGTTCGATACCGCCACGCAGTACACGATCCCGCCGGGAGGCTCCTGGTCGCAGACCGACGTGGTCGGATTCCTCGGAGGAGAAGGCAAGGGCAACCTCTTCTTCAAGACGGAGGGGGGAGCGCCGCCCAAGGTCGCCGCGCGCGTCTATTTCGAGCCGGCGGATCCGGAGCTGGGTTCTTACGGAAACGCGGTGGAGGCGTTCCAGATCGGCGCCCTCGGCCAGGTGGGCGTCCAGGCGGCCCGCGCGGTGTCGCCGCAGACGCTGCTCGGCGTCCGCTCCGACGACCTGTTCCGTTTCAAGGTGAAGCTCTACAACTCCTCGGGCGAAGGCAACGGTTTCCGCCTCACGGCCTTCGACGAGACGGGCGCGCCCGTGCCAATCAAAGATACGGCCGGCAATCCGGCCGCGAGCTTGAGCTTCGGCATCGGCGCCTACCAGTCGGCCGAGCTCTCCGACGAAGGGCTCGGGTTGAACGACCCGGCCCACCGCTACGTCCTGAAGGCCGAGCCCGTGACCACAGGGGCCATGCTCGTGGCCTCGGCCGTGCTGATCGACCGCTCGACGAACGACCAGGTCCTGATCGCCGACGACGCCTCGCGCCCGGCCAACGAAGGCGGCAGCGTGCGGGTCTTCGTCCCGGCCGTCGGCCGCCTCGACACTTTCACCGCGCACTGGCGCACGAGCGTCTCGATCTTGAACTCGGCGAGCGTCACCCGCGGCGTGCTCGTCGAGTACATCTACGGTCCGAGCAGCGTGGCGCAGAGGTTCTACGCGATGGAAGGGGGGAAGCTCCTGTCCTTCGACGACATCTCGGAGATCTTTCCCGGCGTGCCCGAAATCGCGGCGGAAGCCGGCACGGCGGGTCTTCTGCGCATCACCTACCCCGCGGATGCGGAGACCGCGACCGCTCCGGTCCTCGTCAGCGCGCGCGCCTATGACGACCGCAGCATGACGACGGGCGGCACCGCCGGCACCACGCTCGTGAGCTACACCGGCAGCGACGCCGTGGCCTACGGCGGGGGAGTGCTCGTGATCCCCGGTGTGGAGTCCAATGACCGCTACCGGACCAACGCGGGCATCTTCGCGCTCGACGACCAGGAAACCAACGTGAACGTCACGGCGGTGGACAAGGACGGCAACGTGGTGGGCACGCTGGTGGGCTTTGCCCTGAACCAGGCGGGGTTGAACGGCCCTTGGCGGCAGTTCCCCGTCTCGTTGATCCCGAACATGCCGTCCGAGCCCGTGAGCCTGCGGGTCGAGGTCACACGGGGCGGGCGCGTCGGAGCCTACGCGATCAACATCGATCAGAAGAGCTCCGACACGACGTTCATCAAGGCGACGCCCTAGCCGCGAGGCGCCCGGGGGGCGTTCTTGCAGTCGGATCTCGGCGAGCCCGCGGCCGGCCCGGAGGGGCGCCGCGGGCTTTACGCACCCTGAAGGCAATAGAATGAAATCCGTGCCTTCGAATCCGGCCGAACCGCAGAGGCGCGGAACGGGGGGTGCCACCCCGCGGCCTCCGGCCCTCCTGGAGCCGGAGGTCGTTTCGCCGTTCCTCCACGATCGCGGGACCGTCCTCTACAACCCGCTGACGGGCGAGTCCCTCCCGAAAGGGGGGGAGGGGCACCGGGCTCTCACCCGTCTCTCGGAGGGCCTCGAGTCCGAGGCCTCGGCCGCCGTGCTCGACCACCTGCGCGCCGCCCGTTTCCTGATCGAAGACGTGGAGGCGGAGGCGCGCCGCACGCACCTGCTGTTTGTCTCGCTCGAAACGTGCACCTCGTGCAACCACCGATGTCCCTTCTGTCCCGTGTCGGTCTCGCCGCGGGACCGCGAGGTCATGCCGCAGGAGCTCTTCGAGTCGATCCTCGACCAGGTCGTGGAGGCCGGGGGCGGGCGGGCGATCGTCTTCCTGTCCAACTACAACGAGCCCACGATCGACCCGCTCTTCGAGGACCGGGTGCGCGCCCTCTTCGCCCGCGGTCTTCCGGTCAGCCTCCTGACCAACGCCTCGAATCTCTCGCCCGAGCGCGCCGCGCGCCTGGAGCCCGCGGGCCGCTTCCGCTACGTCGGCATCAATCTGCCGACCCTCGATCCCGAGCGCTACGAGCACCTCCACGGCACGCGCGATCTCGACCGCGTGCTCTCGAACATCGACGCGCTCGCGGCCAACCGGCTCTCGGAGGAGTCGGCGATCGTCGTGCTGGGAGACGAGGACGAGGCGCATCGGCGCGACGTCGAGCAGATCCGCGCCCGGTTCGAGCCGAAGGGCTGGGATGTCCGTCCGTTCCGGATTCGCAGCCGGCCGTCGAGCGGCACGTTCGTTCCGGAGCCCCCCGCCAAGCGGAAGCTGCGCGGCTGCGAGCAGATGGGCTCACGTCCGTTCGAGCACCTGCACGTCACCGCAACGGCCAAGGCCGTGCTCTGCTGCCAGGACTACTACGAGAAGCTCGTCGTGGGAGACCTCAAGACCCAGTCGGTCGCCGAGATCCTGGGAGGCGAGACGATGGCGCGCCTTCGCCGCTGGACCTATGGCCTGGAGGAGGCTCCGGAGGACTTCTTGTGCCGCCGGTGCGAGTTCGCGCTCGGAGAGTGAGAGGCGCGTGAGCACGCCACCCGCCGTCCTCGCGGACCGGCTCTCCAAGACCTACCGCCTGTACGGCCGGCCCTCGGACCGGCTGCGGGAGATCCTGCTGCGGCGTCCCCGGCACCGGGACTTCCCGGCCCTCTCGGACGTCAGCTTCGAGCTCGCCGCCGGCGGGGCGCTCGGCCTCATCGGAGAGAACGGTGCCGGCAAGTCGACGCTCCTGAAGATCGTCGCGGGCACGACGACTCCGACCTCCGGAAGCGTGTCGCTGGAAGGCGTCGTGGCTTCGATCCTGGAGCTCGGCATGGGATTCCACCCGGAGTTCACCGGGCGGGAGAACGCCCGGATGAATGCGGCGTTGTTGGGCCTCACGGGTGCCGACCTGCGGCGCCGTCTTCCCGAGATCCGGGAGTTCGCCGAGCTCGGAGAGTTCTTCGACCGCCCCGTGCGCACCTACTCGTCCGGCATGGCCCTGCGCCTCGCCTTCGCGGTTGCGACGCACGTGGATGCGGACATCCTGATCGTGGACGAGGCCCTGGCGGTGGGGGACGGGTATTTTCAGAAGAAGTCGATCGAGCGGATCACCGACTTTCACAAGCGCGGAGGGTCCCTGCTCTTCTGCTCGCACGCCCTCTATTACGTCGCGCTCCTGTGCGACCGGGCGATCTGGCTGCGCGCGGGACGCGTCGCCGCCGGGGGTCCCGCGCTGACGGTCGTTCGGGCCTACGAGGCCTTCCTCCAGGAAAAAGAGCGTCGCATCTCGGGGGAGGAGCCGGCGCCACTCGAGGCCGGGTCGAACGGGCGGCGCCCGGCCCGCTTCACGGAAGTTCTGGTGCACGACGGATCCGGTTATCCTCGCTCGGAATTCGCGTCGGGCGAGACGCTGGCGCTCGACCTCGCCTTCGAGTCGGATGATCCGTCTCTCGCCTTCCACCTGCGCGTCGGCGCCGATCGCGAGGACGGCGTCCAGGCATTCGCGGTGGACACCCGTTCCGAAGCGTGGGCTCCGCTGTCGGGACGTCGCCGCTACCGGGTCCGGCTGGCGCTGCCCGAGCTCGCCATCGCGCAGGGCGAATTTCGCCTCTACGCCTTTCTGGGAGACGAGACGGCGCTGCACCTCCACGACCTGCGCATCCTCCGACCGGGCTTTTCGGTGGTGTCGCCCGAGTACGTCGTCGGCCTGATCCGGCCGAGGCACGCCTGGAGCTTCCCCGGCGAGAGTCCGGAGGGCGCGCTCGCGGAACCTCGCCCGGCGGCCGCGACCCCGTGAACGGCGGGCCGGGTCCGGCCGCGGCCGCATGACCGCACCGCTTTCCATCGCGTACCTGTTGGAGTCGACCGGCCTCTGGGGCGGGGTGCGCGTCGTGCTGCAACAGGCCGAGGCCCTGGCGCGGCGCGGCCATCGCGTCGCCGTGGTCTCGCCCGAGCCGGCGCCGGAGTGGTTCCATCTGCGGCGCGCGCGCTTCGAGTGCTCCTCCTTCCGCGACTCGCGCGAGCTTGCGGCGGCGGAAATCCGCGTGGCCACGTTCTGGACCACCGTTGCGCCCGCGCTCGAGGGCGCGCGGGGCCCGGTCTTCCACCTCTGCCAGGGATACGAGGGCGACTTCTCCTTCTATGCGGACCGGCGCGGGGCGATCGAGCGAGCCTACGGGGCCCCGACCCGCAAGCTCGCGATCTCCGAGACTCTGGCCGCGCGGCTGGCGGCGCACGGCATCGGCCCGGCGGAAGTCGTGGGTCAGGCCTTCGACGGCACCGGGTTCTCCACGGGCTCGGAGCGGCCTCCGGGCGCCCCTCCGTGGATTCTCCTCGTCGGACCGTTCGAGGCGGACGTGAAGGGAATTCGGGTGGCGCTCGAAGGGCTCGGGCTGTTTCGACGCCGCGGGGGAGCCTTTCGGCTCCGCCGCGTATCGACCCTCGCGGTCTCGGACGCCGAAGGGGCCTTCGGAGTCGTGGACGAGTACCACCACGTCCTCCCGCCCGACCGGATGCCTTTCGCGTACCGCGCGAGCGATCTGTTTCTGGGACCGGCGCGGCCGGAAGAGGGCTTCGGTCTCCCCGTCCTGGAGGCGCTTTCGTGCGGCGTGCCGTGCCTTCTCTCCGACACGCCGGGCCACCGCGAGATCGCCGGAGAGGCTGCGCGCTACTTCACCGACGGAGATCCGGAGAGTCTCGTGGCAACGCTGCCGGGCGCGCTCGCGCCGGAAATCCGCGGCCGCGCGCGGGAAGAGGGACCACGGGTCGCCGCCCGGTTTGGAGTCGACGCGGTCGCCGAGCGGCTGGAGCGGGCGTTCGTGCAAGCGGTGGAGGCCGGCCCGTGACGCCCGAGGTCTCGGCGGTCGTGGTCAGTCACCGATCCGCGCGGGAGTGCGCCGCATGCGTTGCGTCGCTGCGAGAGGCCTTTTCGCGGGAGGCCGTCACCGGTGAGATCGTGCTCGTGGATTGCGCCTCCGGCCCGGCCGACGTGGAGGCGCTTTCGGCCCTCCAAACCGATAAATTTCTTCCCCTCGGGGAGAATCGCGGATACTCCGGCGGAGCCAATGCGGGCCTCGCCCGCGCGCGCGGCCGCAGGCTCCTCGTCTGCAATGCCGACGTCCTCTTCCTTCCCGGCGCGCTGACGGCCCTGCTCGCTGCGATCGAGGACCCGCGTGTGGGCGCGGCGGCGCCTCTGGCCTCCTGGGATGCCGAAGGAAGAGTTCTCCTGCCGCCCGGCGACCCGCCCGGATTCTTTTCGGAGCTGCAGCGGCTCTGGGCCGGGCGCGTTCCTTGGCTGGACGCGAGGCGGTTCGGCGCTCATGCGCGCGAGACCCTGCGGCTCTGGCGGTCCGGCGGCCGCGCGCGGCATCTGGTCGGCGCCGTGCTGGCCGCCCGGCGTGAGGTCTTCGAGCGCGTCGGCCGGTTCGACGAGCGCTTTCCCTTCGAGCACGAGGAGACCGAGTGGGAGGACCGAGTGCGCCGTGCGGGCCTCGAGCTTCGGTTCGTCCCCGTCGCCCGGGTCCGTCACCTGTGGGCGGTGAGCGCCTCGCGCAATCCCGAGACCGCGAGGCGGCGGGAGGCCTCGCGACGCCGCTATCGCGGCGCCGTCTATGGCCGCCTCGGCCGGCGGATGCTCGAGTGGGCGGGCTCGCTCGGTCCCGGCGCCGTCGCGGGCCGTCCGATTTCGCAACCCGCCTTGCCGGCGCGAGCCGGCGCCTGGGTTGCGATCTCTCCGAACCCGTCGGGCATTCCCTTTGCCGGCTGCCCGCTGGAGGGCGACTTCCGGCTTCCCCCGGAGGTCGAGGCGAGCCTCGCGCCGGGGCTGTGGCACCTGACCGTCTTTCGCGAAGCCGACGGGCACCCTCTCGAGAGGTACCTCTGGGAGAAAGCGGCTTGAGCGCGATCGCGGTGCGGGCTTCCGTTCCCTCCGACGCGACGGGGATCCGGCGGCTGCACGCGAGGGTCTTCGGAACCGAGATGCCCGAAGCCGAGTGGGCTTGGAAGTTCGATTGGAACCCGGACGGGCGCTACGGCGTCGTGGCGGTGGCCGGCAGCGAGATCGTGGGCAACTACGCCGGCTGGGGGATGCGCTTTCTGATCGGCGGGCGGCCAGCGCTCGCCTACGCCGTCGGCGATGTCGCGACCGACCCCTCGTCGCGAGCGCTCGGCGGATTGCGGGGGATCTATCGGGCCATGGTCGATCCGTTTTACGCCGCGCTGTCCGGCCGGATTCCGGTCTGCTTCGGGTTTCCCAACGACCGGGCCCTCGCGATCAGCAACCGGCTGGCGGGCACGCGCACGCTCGTTCCGATCCGCCACGTCCTGGCCGACTGCGGCGCCTTCGGAGCGCCGCCGCGCGGGGCGGGCTCGGGCGATTTCGTGGACGAATCCTTCGATCCCCTCTGGGAGGCCGCCTCCCGATTTCTGCCGTACGCGGCGGTGCGCGACCGGACCCGGGCCAACTGGCGATTCCACGCCCGGCCCAACCGCTACTACCGGATGGTCTGGTGGAAGGAGGGGGGTCGCCAGCGCGGCTGGGCCGTCCTGTCGGTCTCGGGCGAGGAGGCCCTGGTCGCCGACTTTCTCTGCAGCGAGCCGGACGGCGGGGACCTGTCCGTTCTCTTCGCGGCCGCCGGCGCGGAGGCGCAGCGAATGGGGGCTCGGCGACTGGTCTTCTGGGAGACGCCGGGAGGGCCGGGCCGCGACGCGATCGCGGCGCTTCCCGGGCCGCGGCGGGAGGCGGGCTTCTCGATCGCGGCGCGTTTCCTGGTCGAGTCGGTCTTCGAGGGATTTCGGTCGCGCCTCCACCTGGTCCCCGCGCTCTACGACGTGGTGTGAGCGGAGCAGGCCGCGGGGCCTCGAGCGGATAGACTGGCGCCGAATTTTCCGGCGGAGGGGGCGATGGGGGAGAGGGTGAGCGAAGAGACTCTGATTCCCTACCAGGCGAGCGACCTGGTTGCCCGGCGCGTCCTCGTGTTGGCCGCGCACCCGGACGACGAGGTGGCGGGGCCCGGGGGCACTCTCTTTCTGCGCGCGCCGCACACCGAGGCGGTCCGGACATGGATCGCCACCGATGGGTCCCGGCAGGAAGGCGTCCCGGAGGACGCCGCGGCCGAGTACGGCCGGAGGCGCCGAGAAGAGTCGGTCGCGGCGTCGGCGGCGCTCGGTCTGCCCGCGCCGCAATTCGGCGGGCTGCCGGACCGGCGGCTTCAGGAGGCGGGTGACGACCTGCGCCGCGCCATCGGGCGCCTCGTCTCCGACTTTCGTCCGGACCTGATCTTCTGCCCCTCGCCCGTCGAGATCCATCCCGACCACCGGGCGCTGGCCGAGGCGCTGTACGCGCGGGTCGCCTCCTCGCGAGCCGAGGACCCAGACCACGATCTCTATCGGTATCTCCGGATCGCGTTCTACGAGATTTCTCACCCGCTGCTGCCCAATGTGCTGGTCGACATCGCTTCCGCCGCAGGAAAGAAGGAGGAGGCCACGGCCGCGTTTGCGAGCCAGCAGAAGGTGCGCAACTACGCGGGCGCCATCGCCGGCCTGAACGCCTACCGGCGACTGACCCTCTCCGGCGCGGGACCGGCCGAGGCCTTCCGGCTGGTGACCTACCAGGAGGCCTCTACGCGCTCCTTCGAAGAATTCGCCCGCTCGATCGGGCCCTCGCAGATCGCCGCCGGCCAACGGGGCGTCGCGCCGGCCGCAATCGTCGTGCGCACACGAAACCGGCCGGCGCTGCTGCGGGAGGCCCTGGAGAGCCTCGCGTCGCAGACGCAGCGGCCCGCCCGCGTGGTCGTCGTCAACGACGGCGGCGCCACCGTGGCGAGCCTGCTGGCGCCGTTCGCCGACGTTTTTCCGGTCACGCTCGAGGAGCTCCCGGAGCGAGGGGGCCGGTCGGTGGCGGCAAACCGCGGCCTCGCGCGTGCGGGCGAGGAGCTCGTGGGGCTGCTGGATGATGACGATCGATGCTACCCGGACCACCTGGAGCGCCTCGTCCGGGCGCACCGCGCGGGGCCGGAGCCGGTCGTGTACTCCGACGCCGCGACCGTCGTCTACCGGCGGGACGGGGACGGCTGGCGCGAGAGCCAGCGCACGCTCGAGTACTCGCTCGACTTCGACCCGGACTATCTGCTTCTGGCCAACTACATCCCCGTCCACACTCTGCTCGCGCCAGCAGCGCTCGTCGCCGGGGTCGGCGGATTCGACGAAACGCTCGAGTATTCGGAAGACTGGGACCTGCTGCTGCGGATGTCCGCCGAGACGTCCTTTCGGCACGTGCGCGGCGTGACCTGCGAATATCGCGTCTTCGCTTCGGAGCAGAGCGATCCGGCGCACGTCAGCTCCGGAGGGGAGGCGTTCCAGAAGGCCAGGCGCCGGATCTACGAGCGCTACCAGGCGCGCCGCACCGAAGACGGTCTGGCGCGCGTGATTGACCGCTTTCGGGCGCGCGTGGCCTACGGATACTACCGGGAGGCCGAGGTGCACGAAGGGCTCGAGCGGCTCGCGCGCCTGGAGGCCGAGCGCGGCCCGCTTCAGACGCGCGTGGCGGAGCTCTTGCTGTCCAACGCCGACTATCGGGAGCACGTGGCGAAGCTCCAGCAGGAAATCGGCCGGCTGGACGGCATCCTGAAGCAGATCACCGCCTCGCGCACCTGGAAGCTGCACCTCTGGCTCGAGCGCCTCCGCGGGCGATGAAGAGGATCGTCGTGCTCGCGCCGGAGCCGATCCGGCCCCGCATGGCGGGAATGGGGATCCGCGCCCTGGAGCTCGCCCGGGCGCTCGGTCGCGAGTTCGACGCGCGGCTCCTGGTGCCGAACGCCGAGGAAGAGGCGCGGCACGTATCGGGGGGCGTGCCCGTCGTCTCTTTTTCGGCTTGCGGCCTGGCGCAGGCGGCAGTCGGCGCCGACGCCGCGGTCGTGTCGGGGCACGCGGCCAACCCCTGGTTCCGGCAACTCCCGGGAATCCCGGTGGCCGCGGACCTCTACGACCCTTTCGCCGTCGAGAACCTGCACTACGCGCGGGAACTCGGTCCCGGACCGGCCGCTTCCGACCGCGCCACGCTGGCGCTGGCGCTTGCGCGGGCGGACTTCTTCCTCTGCGCCTCGACCGAGCAGCGCCTCTTCTACGCGGGCGCGCTCTACGACGCCGGCCGGATCGGCCCCGAGAACTTTCCGGACGATCCGTCGCTCTCGGGACTGCTCGCGGTGGTTCCGTTCGGCGTGCCCGGGGAGGCCGCCGCCGGGGACCGTGCCCGCGGGCGGGCGGTGCTCGGCCTTCCATCGGAGGGCCCGCTCGTGCTTTTCGGAGGCATCTACGACTGGTATGACCCGGAGCTGCTCCTCGAGACCTGGCCGCATCTTGAGCGTGCGTGCCCCGGCGTTCGCCTCCTCTTCTTCGAGAGTCCAAACCCGGAGACGACACCCCAGGGTGGCTTCGCCCGCGTCCGGCAACGCAGCCCGGGCGCTCGATCCGGAGGGACGCTCGATCGTATTCGGACCGTGGCTGCCTTACTCCGAGAGGGCGGATCTTTACGCCGCGGCCGACGTGTGCGTGTCGATCGCCGGAGCGGGGCTCGAATCCGACCTGGCCTTCCGCACGCGGCTTCTCGACGCGGCGTGGGGCGGGCTGCCCTCCGTCTCGATCGGAGGCGGGACGCTCGCCCGCGACCTCGAAGAAGCCGGAGCGGGCCGTCGGGTCGGGCGGGACCCGGCGGAGCTGCTCGAGGCGGTTCTCTGGCTCTTGAGGGCGGGCGCGGGACCGCGGGAGGCGGCCCGGCGGTTCGCGGCCAACCGGAGCTGGAGGCAAGTGGCGCTGCCTCTCTCGACCTGGTGCGCTCGCGCCCGCAGGGATCCCGGCCGGCTGGCCATGCCCGGGCTCGACGGGAAATCCCCCCGGTCTCTCTGGCGGCTCTTCCTGCCCCGGTGGTAGGAAGGGCTCGGATAGTCTCCTTCCGGCAATGAGCGCCCCCGACCTCTCGATCGTCGTCGTTCACCACCGGGGCCTCGAGCACCTGCTCGAATCCCTCGACGCGATCGCCGCCGGCTCGGGCGGGCTCGCGACCGAAACGGTCCTGGTCGACAACACCGCCGGTGGCGACCTGTCCGAAGCGCTTCGGCGACACCCGGGGGTGCGGCGCGTCGACGCGGCGGGCAACGCCGGGTTCGCGTCGGGCTGCCGACTCGGGGTCCACGCGGCCGTCGCTCCCCTTATCGCCTTCGTCAACGACGACGCGGCCGTCGAGCCGCCGGCGCTCGAACGCCTCGCCTCGGCGCTGTCCCGGGCGCCCGACGACGTGGTCGCGGTGGCCGGGCGCATGACGGACCGGCAAGGCCGCCGGAACGACTTCTCGGACGGCTTTCTCACCTTCGACGGGCACGCCTTCGCCGCCGACGTCGGAAAGCCGCTGGATCGTCTGCCCCTCTCGGCCCCCGGGACGGAGCGGCTCTTCGCCTGCGGGGGCCTGATGGCGGTGCGCCGGGAGGCGTTTCTCGATTCGGGGGGATTCGACGACGACTACTTCGCCTACCTGGAAGATGTGGACTTCGGCTGGCGCCAGTGGATCTTCGGCCGGCGGATCGTCGCGGAGCCGGGAGCCGTGGCCCGCCATCGCGGCGGCGCGACCGGAGAGGCGCTGGGAACCTTCGCGCGCGGATTCCTGTACGAGAAGAACGCGTTCGCGACCGCCTTCAAGAACTTCGACCGCAGGCACTTCGAGGCCCTCATGCCGGCGGTCCTGGCGGCCTTCATCGGGAGGGTGGCGGAGATGCTGTCGGGCCGCAACCCCGGGGCCGCGGACCTCGCGCGCGATCCGTACCGGCCGACTCGGCGCGGCGCGCGGGTCCTGGCCTCTCTCTTCGGCATCTCCGAGAGGGTGGCCCACGCCCCGAGGATCGACGATCCCCTCACGCAGTCCCACCTGCGGGCGCTCCTCTGGATCCACGGCCACCGCGAGGCGCTCGCCGCCAAGCGCCGTTGCGTGCAGGAGCGCCGCAGGCGGTCGGACGCGGAGATCTTCGCGAAGTTCCCGCTGCGGATCGTGCCGACCTATCCCGGGGACGCGCAATTCGACACGGAGTTCTTCGGGCAGCTGCTCGCCGGAGCGCCGGGCCTCTTGCGCACGAGCCTCTCGGAGATCTTCCAGGCGGGACCGTGATGCCCTCCTTCTCCGTCGTCATTCCGACGTTCCGGCGCTCCGAGACCCTGCGACTGGTGCTGGACGCTCTGGGCGCGCAGCGAGAGCCTCCCGACTTCGAGGTCCTCGTGGTCGACGACGGCTCGGCCGACGGCACGACAGCCATGCTCGGGCGCTTTCGCCCGTGCTACCCGTTCCGATTCCTGCGCAGGGCAACGCCGGCCCCGCGGCGGCGCGCAACCGCGGCGTGCGAGAAGCCAGCGGTCGGACGATTCTCTTTCTGGGCGACGACACGGTCCCGGAGCCGCCGCTGCTCGCCGTGCACGCGTGCGCGCACCGCGAGGCCGGGTTTGATCGGGTCGCGGTCCTCGGCTATACGACCTGGCCGCGGGAGCGGCGCGTCACGCCCTTCCTGCACCACATCAACGAGTACGGCTTGCAGTTCGGGTACGGACTCATCGAGGATCCCGAATCGGTTCCCTTCAACTTCTTCTACACCTCGAACATCTCGCTGCCGCGCGCGTTGCTCCTCGAAGCGAATCTCTTCGACACGACGTTTCCCCACGCGGCCTGGGAGGACATCGAGATCTCCTACCGGCTGACGCGCCGCGGAATGCGGATCCTCTATCGCCCGGGGGCCGTCGCGCGGCATCACCACGACATCTCGTTTGCGTCCTTTCGGCGCCGGCAACGCAACTCGGGCGAATCCGCCGCGGTGTTCTACGGAAAGCACCCGGAGCTCTCGGGGTTCCTCGGAGTTCCGGATGCGCTGACTTTCGCCGGCGAGCCGTCCCTGGGGGCGCGGGCGAGGGCCTTCTGGGCCGGTCTGGCCGAGCGCTGGGAGCTCCCCGGGGGGCGGAGGGCCATGGAGCTTGTCCTGCGGGAGGATTACCTCAGGGGGCTTCGGAAAGGCCTGGAGGCCCGAAAGGCGTCGTCCAATCTCTCGGAGGGGACGAAATGACTCCATCGGAGGTCAGGCGGCCGACTGTCCATGGCGGCGGGGCTCACTACAAGACACTCTGTCCCAGGAAGTTAAGCGATCGGGTTGGTTCGCCGGGAATGGCTCCCCGATTGCTATCTTTTAGGAATCGGGGAGACTCCTCATGAGAAAGAACCTTGTCGTCGCCTTCGGCCTGATGGCGCTTCTCGCCACGGGACCGGGGCTTTTGGCGCAGCACGGCGGTGGAGGAGGGCATTCGGGAGGAGGCGGGCACTCGGGAGGCCACGGCGGCGGCCATCGGGGCGGTGGGTCCTCGGGAGGCCACGGCGGCGGGTATTGGGGCCATGGCGCCGGCCACGGCGGCGGCTATTGGGGCGGATGGTACGGTCCTCGCTGGGGTTGGGGCTGGGGTGGCTGGGGTGGTTATGGCTGGGGCTGGGGTTGGGGCTACCCCTACTACGGCGGGTATTACGGCTATCCCGGCTACTACGAGGCGATCCTGGGCCCGGGCTGGGCGGTGATCAACACCGGCGTCTCGCCCGAAGAGGCGAGGGTCTATCTCGACGGAACCTTCATCGGCATCGCGGACAATTTCGACGGCTTCCCCGACTATCTCTATTTGCGCAAGGGGCACTACGGCATCGAGTTTCGCCTTGAGGGCTACGAGACGAAGGCCGTCGAAATCGATGCGCGTCCCGGTACCAAGTTCGACCTGGACGACAAGCTCGTAAAGATCAAGGGGGCCAAGCAGTACGGCTCCTACGACACACCGGAGCCGCCGGGGGGCGTGCGGCGTTTCTACGGGAAGAAGTGGAGCGAGGGCAGCTCGGCCACGGTCCCCGATGAGGGCAATGGCGGGCCACAGGGCGGTTACGCGCCGTATGGTCAGGAGCCTCCCCAGGGTCAGGAGCCTTCCGGCGAGCCTTCGGGCAGCGGCGCCGTTGCGGCACCCGATTCCTGGCGCGAACCGTCAGGCGGCTCCGGCCGGCCGGCTCCGTCGCCCGGCCGCAGGCCGCCTTCCACGCGGCTGGTGATTCACGTCGAGCCGCCGGACGCGGCGATTTACGTGGACGACCGGTTCGTCGGTACGGCGGAAGAGCTCGAGGGGCAGCCGCAGGGACTGCGGGTTTCGCCGGGCCGCCACATGGTGACGGTCTCTCGGCCCGGATACAGGGACCAGACCGTGGAGGTCGAGGTCGAGAGCGGCC
The DNA here is from genome assembly GCA_963801275.1 of uncultured Acidobacteriota bacterium. GTDB lineage: Bacteria > Acidobacteriota > Thermoanaerobaculia > UBA5066 > Gp7-AA6 > DATBFU01. Next base: position 3,604,963 of record CAWDEF010000001.1, read on the forward strand.
ACAGCCAGTCGGTCGAAGTCGAGCTGGAGCGGTGAACTAGGGACCGGTCCTCGCGAGGAAGATCTCCAGAAGGAGCGACTCGAAGTGCAGCCGCCGGTTCCCCCGGCGGCTGTCGGCGGGAGGGTCCACCGCCTTTAACGCAGCGCGTGAGAAGGCCGCCCGCGCCGTCGTGCGCGCCAGGGCCGCGACGGCGCCCCCGACGCCCGGGTGTCGGAGCAGGTCGGGCGAGACGGCTCCGGCCTGCGCGGCGTCTCCCAGCAGCTCGGCGAGCATCCGAGCGCAAGCGGCCGCCTCGGGTCTCGAGAGCGTCTCGGCGAGCAGAACGAGCGCCGGCAGGTTTCCCGTCCGCAGGCCGCTGTCCAGGGCCTCCAGGCATGCCGGACCTGGGGTCAACCGTGCCGGACATGGGGTCAACCGTGTGTTCCTGTATTGTCTCGAGAGCCCAACGAGAGCAAAGGCTGATCGGCGGGCACATCTCCATGTGCGGGGTCCTCGCGGCGACGGCTCTCCTCGCGGGCCGGCGGCTGGGCGCGTGCCTGCGCCCGCGTCGCCGCCCGCAGCGAAAGCGGCGACAAAACCGGCGACACTCCCAAGGTCGTTGGCTACGCTGGCGTAGTTCTGCAGTGGCCCTTGATTTTAGATCGCGTTCTGTCCTCAGATGGTGACAACCGAAAGCCGCTCTTCCGAGCGAGGCATACCGACATCTTCAAGGTGTGCTAGCCTCGCAGCTGGTTCGAGGTCATCGTGTTCCGGACAATATGCGTGTGGCGAGGTGAGGCGCCGTGCTGCGGCGGATCCCGAGTCCGCCAACGCCCGCAGCTAGTCAGAACCGACCCAGCTTCCTCCATGACCAACAGCTGCGACAGGGAGCCGCGAAGGAGTATCTATGCCTAGAAGAGCGAAGCTCTCGTGCATGCTTGGCTTTACCGCTACCCTCCTTCTCGGCACTACTTTGGTTCTTGGACAATCGGTCTCCGGCTCTACGCGGGAGACCAAGCCTCCCACGTCGTTCCCCCCGGAAAGCGGCGTCCTCTACTTCGCGACTCGCGGCCAACCGCTAACCGCGCCGCCACCTCCGCCCGAGGGCACGTTCGCCGAACCGCCCCTTATAGAAACGTCTACCGCTTTCACGGTAAATGCAGTTAATGACTCGAACGTCGATGTCGAACCTTCGGTCGTTGCAGTTCGGCCGAGCTCCCAGGACCGAACGACGACTGTGTATATCAAATACGTAGCCAATCCTCAGCTCGGTCCGAGCCCGCTACTATTCTATAGCTCGACAACCGATTTCCTTAACTTCACAAGATCCTCTATACCGGGCGTCGTCGGCTACTACTGGCTTGGCGACCCCTGGCTCGATGCCAATGTTTGGGGAACCGGGATCGCTCAAAATCGCGTCTATCTGGCCGGGCTCGCCTTCAATCCCATTGTTAGCGCGACATGCACTAGCCCCTATCTCAACCCCAGTGCGATACCAGTGTGGCACTCAGACAATGGGGGCACGAGTTGGTCCGCCGCCACGCTCGTGGAGACGAATACGAACACAACCATCCAGCTCGACAAACCTGCTATCGCGGTGTCCGGCGCCTCGAACAGCGCCGGTCGTGTATATGTTGTTTGGGCCAAGCGTAACTACAGTACCTGCTCCACCGAGATTCGCTTTGCTCAGTGGAGCTGCCCCGTTTCGGTGGACAGTTTATGTTTTGGGTTTTCCGGGTCCAGGGGCGGTAGCCTCTGGTGGGGGTCGAGGGGCCGAAGGCCCTCGCGGGGTGCGGGGCGGGCCGAAGGCCCTCGCGGGGTGCGGGGCAGCGCCCCGCTCTCCTTCAGCCCACCTCGACTCAGACAGCAACTTGCATCCTCCTTTCGTAGTTGACCGGCGAGAGCTGGCCGATGGACGAATGACGTCGCCGCGGGTTGTAGAAGCCCTCGATGAAATCGAAGACGGCCATCCGGGCCTCGGCCTGGGTCTTGAATCGGTGTCGATCCAGGCACTCGCACTCGAGTGTCGCAAAGAAGCTCTCGGCTACCGCGTTGTCGTAGCAGTCGCCGACCGATCCCATCGAGGGGCGTACTCCCAGCTCCCGGCAACGGTGTCCAAAGGCGATCGACGTGTACTGCGTGCCGTGATCGGAATGATGGACGACCTCTCTGGGCCGCCTCTGCCAGATCGCCATGTTCAGGGCATCGAGCACGAGCTCGGTTCTCAGGTGCGTCGCCATGGCCCAGCCCACGACTCTGCGGCTCCAGATATCGAGCACCACGGCCAGATACAGGAACCCGGCCCACGTCGGGATGTAGGTGATGTCGGCCACCCAGAGCCGATCCGGCCCGGGGGCCGTGAAGTCCCGATCTACCAGATCCGGTGCGGGAGAAGCCCCGGCGCAGCGCACCGTCGTGCGGGTCCACTTGCGACGGCTGATCCCCTGCAAACCCGCCGCTCTCATCAACCGAGCCACGCGCTTACGGCCGACTCGCACACCCTGCTCGGCCAGATCGAAATGCACCCGTGGCACCCCATACGTCTCCCGAGACTCCTCGTGGATCCTCCTGATCCGTTCGGTCAGGACCGCATCCGCCACGCTTCTGGCCGAGGGCGCTCGGCCCGTCCACGCGTAGTACCCGCTGGGGGAGACTCCCAGCATCCGGCACATCGACGAAACCGCGTACAAGGCCTGGTTGCCCTTCACGAATTCGAAGACTTGTCGGGAACTGAACCGGTCTCCCGAGCAAACCAGGCCGCGGCTTTTACCAGAATCTCCTGCTCGATCTTCAGACGCCGGTTCTCTCGACGCAGCCGCGTCAGCTCTTCCTTCTCCTCACTCGTCAGGCCATCGCTGCGACGGCCCTCGTCCAGATCCATCTGGCACACCCAGTTGCGAATCGACTGCGCCGTCGGCTCGAACTCCCGCGCCAGATCCTCCGGGTTACGTCCCGACCGAACCAGCTCCACCATCCGCCGCCGAAACTCCTCCGGATACGCCGCATGACTCCTTGGCATCGCGAACTCCTTCCCCCCAAGTCTGAGGGTGTCCACGAAACCGGGTCAACTCCACAGAGCACAGACGGCGGGCTGTCCTTCGGCACCCCAACCACGATAGCGAGCGGCTCCGTCGGGCAGCCTCAGGTAGTCGTTTCGTCGTTGACTGGCTACATCTACGTGCTCTGGGTCGACTACTCCGGCGATCCCGTCAATGCGATCCGCCTCCGTAGATCTACGACGCTCGGTGCCTCCTGGGATCCAATTGACATGAGTGGCCCGACTGGGTACCTAACTGGCGGCGCGAATGACATTCACGGAGGCAGAATAAAGGGACCGGCGGGAACGCTTGGCCTACGGGCGATAAGCACCCTCTTCGCGCGCTTCAACTATATCGCCAACAAGGTTTCCGTCGTGTGGCATGAATACAAGTCAGCCACATCGGGCCTCACCGACGTTTATTACGCCGCCAAGGCGGGGACAGGTTGGCAGGTCAAGCGGAAGCTTAACGACAACAGCAGCAGCACGGATTCATTCATGCCAAGTTTCGACTTCGACGCGCAAGGGCGAATGACCGTCACTTGGTATGACCGCCGCTCCGACACGAACAACCTCAAGTATGAGGTATGGGCGGCGTACGTTGATTCGAACGGGGCGCCTTACCCGCCTGGAGCTGCGAACACCAAGGTGAGCTCGTTCCAGAGCAATCCCGGTACGAGCCTTTTCGACCCCCGCTTTATCGGCGACTACCAGGGATCCTGGCTCTGGCCGTTCTCATCCGGTACCAAATGGATTTCGGCCTGGGTAGGCATACCAACGGCAACCAACGTAGATGACATCTTCCTTTCAGGTATCACTCAGCCGTGACCCTGTCAAGATGCCCTTCTCGTGCCCACGGAGGCGACTATGCATCCAAAGATTGTCAGCCATCGAGCCACTCCTCATCTCGCCTCACTGATTTCAGCGCTTCTCTTCGTCGCCGCCACCCTAGCAGCCGGGCCAGGCTCCTGGAGTACCCATGGGCCGGCCGTCGGAAATGTGCACAGCCTCGCGCTGGATCGGGCAGCACCGTCAACCATCTACGCTGGGACCGACAGTGGCGTTTTCAAAAGCAGTGACACTGGCAACTCCTGGTTCGGCGGGGGGCTCGCAGGTCACACGATAAGCGCTCTCGCGGCTGGCCCAATGTCGACTGTGTACGCTGGAACTGCGAATGGAGGCGTTTTCAAGAGTCTAGACGGGGCTTCGACATGGACCACTTTGATTTCCGAAAGCGGTGGACTCTATGTTGCTGGGATAGCTTTTCTACAGGATGACCCAGCTGTCCCTAGTACGCTCTACTTCGCCTCGACAGGTGTAGGGCCGGGTGGGGGTCCAATTGGTGGTTTCTTCAAGTCGACAGATGGTGGTTTGTCCTGGTCTCAAATCGGTGTCGGCCTGCCCTATGGCGTCGTGACTGCGATAGCAATCGATCCAGTTGATCATGATCTTCTGTATGCAGGGACCTCTAGCGCAGGGGTTTTCCGCAGCGTGAACGGCGGAGCGAGCTGGTCGAAAGCGGGCGGGGCACCCTCGACAACGCGCGTCACTGCCTTGGCGATCGATCCAACTGTCACGACAACGATTTACGCCACCTCAGACGGACAGGGCATATTCAAGAGCACCGATTCAGGCGTAACCTTTCTAGCTGTCGACAGCGGGTTGATCGGAATGCGGTCTTTAGGCCTGACTCTCGATCCGAGACGACCTTCAATCGTTTATGCCGGACTCGCCGACGGAGGTGTGGCGACGAGCATCAATGGCGGAGAGACATGGAGCGCGATCAATTCGGGACTTTCGAACCTCGCGGTAGTCGCTCTGGTTATCGATCCGGCCGGAACGGTCCTCCACGCTGCTACCAGTGGATCCGGAGTGTTCGAGCTCCGGGTTCGCGACTCACTTTCGCTAAACGCAAGCCATAGTTTCTCCGTTAGTCTGGAGGCTCGCGACCAACGGACGGGCCGTACAGGAAGAGGAGTCCCGATTTCGGTCAGCGACATTTTCGGTTACTTCAGCATTCCCGACCTGACCTTTAATCCAGGCAACCCCGAGGTCTTTGTGAAGATCCTTGACGGTACAGCAATCAACGGCAGTTTCTGGATCTTCTACGGGGGGCTAACGGACTTGGAATACACGTTGACGGTTACGGAGGACGCGACCGGGCGCACGAAGTCTTACTTCAAAGAGGCTGGAAGCGCATGTGGAGGATTCGACACCGCGGCATTCCCCCGCTGAAGGCTCGACTTCTAAGGGATACCATTACTCCGAGCTAGCGGGCCCTCGCGACGTAGAGCTCCAGCAGGAGCGACTCGAAGTGCAGCCGCCGGTTCCCCCGGCGGCTGTCGGCCGGAGGGTCCACCGCCTTCAACGCGGCGCGTGAGAAGGCCGCCCGCGCCGCCGTGCGCGCCAGGGCCGCGACGGCGCCCCCGACGCCCGGGTGTCGGAGCAGGTCGGGCGAGACGGCTCCGGCCTGCGCGGTGTCTCCCAGCAGCTCGGCGAGCATCCGAGCGCCGGCGGCCGCCTCGGGTCTCGAGAGCGTCTCGGCGAGCAGAACGAGCGCCGGCAGGTTTCCCGTCCGCAGGCCGCTGTCCAGGGCCTCCAGGATCTCGGACCGAACCTGACGGAATTGCGCGAGGTCCTCGGCCGTCGCTTCCACTTCCTCGCGCTCGAGCCGCTCCAGATCCGCCATGTCCGTCTCGGCAAATCCGCGCTTGCGCCAGCGATCCACCCGGTCCGCGGGAGGCGCCGGCGCGACGCGGGCCACGGCGCAGCGCGACCGGATCGTCGGCAGCAGCGTCTCGGGGCGAGTGGTCGTGAGGATCCAGTGGAAGCAGGCTCCGGGCTCCTCGAGGGTCTTCAGCAGCGCATTGGCGGCTTCGGCCCCGAGCCGATCGGCGCCGTCGACGATCGCGACCCGACGCGCGCTCTCATAGGGTCGGCCGGCCGCAAACGTGATGGCCTCCCGCACCCGGTCCACTCGGATCTGGAGGCCTTCGGGCGAGAGGACGAGCAGGTCCGGGTGAAGACCGGCGGACGCGCGGCGGCAGACGTCGCAGCGGCGCTCGGGGTCGTCTCCCGGGCACAGCAGCGAAGCCGCGAGGTCCTCCGCCTCTCGGCGGAGCTGCGCTTCGGACGATCCGGTCAGAAGCAGGGCGCCGGGAACTCTGCCGCTGCCGCCGATGCGGTCGGCCACACGCACCGCGTCCCCGTGCGTCACGGGCACAGCCGTTCCTCGATGTGCCTCCAGGTTCGGACAAAGACGCTGGCGGCGTCCGGCTCGCCGCCCACCACCACGACCCGACGGGTCTCCCGGCGCGCGATCTCCAGGTACGCCGCCCGAACGGCGCGGTGGAAGGAGAGGTCCGCGGCCTCGAAGCGCCCCGGGTTGGGGCCATCCCGCTCCCGGGCCCGGGCCAGCCCCGCCTCCGGGTCGAGGTCGTAGAGGAGGGTCAGGTCCGGCGTCAGGCCCCGCCGCGCGAGCGCATCCACCAGGGCGACCGCCTTCGGATCGATGCCGCGGCCGGCCTGCTGGTAGGCCTCCGTGGAATCGCTGAATCGATCGCACAGGACGAACGCCCCCGAGGCCAGGGCCGGCTGCAACACTTCCCGAACGTGCTGGTTCCGATCGGCCTCGATGAGCAGCCATTCCGTCACGGCGTGGAGGCCGGTCTGTTCGGGGTCGAGCAGGATCTGCCGGAGGCGCTCTCCCACGCGGGTCCCCCCGGGCTCCCGGGTCTGCACGACGGGATACCCCCGCTCGCGCAAGCGAGCCGCGGCGAGGGCGAGCTGCGTCGACTTGCCGCAGCCCTCCACCCCCTCAAACGTCACGAAGGGCATCGGGTCTCACGGGACGCAAGAATATCCAACGGCGAGGTCCGCGGCCTTCGCGCGGCGGAAGGGGAGGCTGCCTTCCGCGGTTAACATTGTCGTTCCTCAGGAGTGTAAGGCCATGGCGCAGGAGGGGGTGAAGGCGGCCGGAGAGCCGCGTGCGGCACCGGCCCGTTCGGGCCGCGCGTGGTTCTACGCTGCCGGTCTCCTCGGACTCGCGATCGCGATCGTCTCCATCGCAGACATGTTCTCCCCCCGTCCCAACGACGGCATCGTGCCGATGCCCTACAGCCGGGGCGGGATCGAGGTGCGGTCGGTCGAGCCGGGGGGGGCGGCCGAAGCGGCCGGCATCCGTGGGGGCGACCGGGTGCTCGGCATCGGCCGGAAGCTCGTCAACACGACTTCCGACGCGTCCGAGGAGCTGCTCAAGCACCGTATCGGGGAGGGTGTTCCCTACCTGGTCCGCCGCGGAGAAAGCCTCCAGACGGTCCCCGTGCGCCTCGCCTCGGTCCGCCTCGGGGGCACGACCTACCTCTACGCCGCAGGCCTCGGGTTCCTGTTCTTCCTGATCGGGCTCTTCGTCTTCCGGCATCGCCCCGACGACCGGGCGGCCAGGATCTTCTTCCTCCTGTGCGTCCTCTTCCTGCTTTTCTTCGTCTGCCGCCTGCGTCCGGCCTCCTACTGGTGGATCGACGTCTTCGTTCAGAACACGGGCACGGTGAGCCTCTTCCTGCTGCCCGCCGTCTTCATCCACTTCTTCCTGATCTTTCCGAGACCGAAGCAGCTTTCCTTCGCCCATGCCGACGATTGGACGGACGAGCCGCCCTCCCGTTTCAAGGTGGCCCTGCAGGATTTCCTGTCGGCGAGCCCCAGCCTCTTCTACCTGCTCTATGCCATCCCGCCCTTCGTCTTTCTCTACGACGTGTTTCGGCAGGTGCGCGGGGAGCGGGTCTCGGTCCTATCCGGAGCGCCGCTGTCGTCGTGGGTGCTGCTCGGCGACTACCTGGTTCTCGGTCTGATTGCCCTGGCGCACTCCGCGTTCACTCTTCCCGACGCCCGCGAGCGGCGGCAGGCGTTCCACGTTTTTGTGGGAACCATTCTCGGCACGGCGCCCTTCGTCCTGCTCGGGATCGTCCTGCCCTCGGCCTTCCAGATCGACGACTACGTCTTCTGGGGCATCGTCCCGATGATCCTGATTCCGCTCACCTTCGCCTACGCGATCGTGCGCTTCCAGATGTTGAACATCCGGTTCGTCGTACGCCGCACGTTTCTCTACGCGGCCACCACCGCGATCGTGTTCGGCTTCTACACGCTGGCGATCGCCACCGCAGCCAAGCTGTTCGCCGGCTCGCGCCTCTCCGGCTCTCCGCTTTTCAACTTCGGGTTCTTCCTCGTCGCGATCCCGCTCTTCGAGTTCCTGCGCCGAAGGCTCCAGACTCCGCTCGACCGCGTCTTCTTCCGGGACAAGTTGAGCTACCAGACGGCGCTGCTCGAGATGAGCGAGGCGATCACGGGAGAGCTCGATCTGGGCAAGATCGCCGACTACCTGACCGCCAACGTCGCGGCGACGATGCGGCTCGAAAAGGCGTCGCTCTGGCTGCGGGACCGCGAGGGTTGGCTCGAGCGGCGGGGGCGGCGCGATGACCGCCTGTCTCCCGAGGCGGCCCTTCGGCGCGTGCTGCGCCAGGAGGGCAAGCCCGCCCGGATCGAGGATCTGTCTTTTCACTTCGCCGACGCCGAGAGCCAGGAGTTCCGAGAGCATCTGCTCGAAGAGGGCTTCCGGTTGCTCGTGCCTCTGGTGTACCGCGAGCGCCTGATGGGCCTGCTCGCCCTGAAGGAAAAGCTCTCGGGGGAGCGCTTCGATCGGGAGGATGAGGCGCTCCTGGCGACGCTCGCCAACCAGTCGGCGCTGGCCATCGAGACGGCACTCCTGCACGACGAGATGACACGGCAAGCCGAGTGGAAGCGCGACCTCGAGATCGCACGGGATATCCAGGCGAGCCTTCTTCCGCGGTCGGTGCCCGTGTTGCCGGGCTTCTCGTTTCTCGGGGGCAGCCTCCCCGCGAAGGTGGTCGGGGGCGACTTCTACGATTTCATTCCGTTCGAGGACAACTGCCTGGGAATCGTGATCGGCGACGTTTCCGGCAAGTCCGTGCCGGCTTCGCTCCTGATGGTCGCCTCCAAAGAGATCGTCTACTCGCGGGCCCAGACGACCCGGGATCCGGGCGTCCTGTTCCAGGAGTCCAACCGGCGCATCTACTCGATCAAGCGCCGGATGTTCGTCTCGCTCGGATATTTCCTGCTGGATCCCGAGGCCATGAGCCTGCGGTATGCGATTGGCGGGCAGCCACTGCCGATCGTGCTGCGCTCGGGCGACGGCGGGCCGCATCTGCTCGAGGCGCCGGAGCACCGCCTTCCCCTGGGAGCTTTCCGGGAGGTTCCGTACGATACGCGGGAGTTCTTCCTTCGACGGGGGGACCTGATCTTCTTCTATACCGACGGATTCACGGAGGCCATGGACGAGCAGATGAATCCGTACGGGGAGGAGCGGCTGATGGACGCAGTGGCCAGGCGCCAGGGAGCTCCCCTCGACGAGATGGTCCAGGCCCTCCTCTCGGACATCCGGGAGCACGTTCATGGCGCCGAGCAGTACGACGACATGACATTCCTCGTCCTGAGGGTGGAATGAGGGCGCCCCGGGACGAAACGCCGCCGACCGAGGGGTGGCGGGCCGGCCGGCGGCCGCCGCGATGGATCTACTCCTTGAAACTCAGGGGGTTCTCTCCCGTATGATCCAGTGGAGAAGTATGAGGAAACGCCTGGTCGCCGGAGCCTTCGGAGCCCTGCTGCTGATTGCCGTGGCGGCAGCGGCCGCCCTGTATCTGGGCAAACGGCGCGACGTCACGACCAGCTCCGAGGAGGCCAATCGCATCTACCAGGAGGCGCTCTTGAACGAGCGGCGCTTCTACTTCCGCGAGGCACGCGAAGGTTTCGCCAAGGCCCTCGAGCTCGACCCGCAGTTTGCCGAGGCGATGCTGGGTCTCGCCCGCCGCACGGAGGGGGACCAGGGGCTGGCGCTGGTGCGGCGGGCGGCCAAGGAACGGGACCGGTTGACCGAGCGCGAGCGCCTGCACGTGGACATGCAGCTGGCCGCCCGGGAACGGCGCATGGACGATGTGCTGAAGATCGCGCGGGCGGCCCATGAGAAGTACCCGGACGACGCGCGGGCGGCCATCGCCCTGGCGAGCCACGAGCTGATGGACGGCAACACGGAAAAGGCCGTGCAGATCTGGACCGATCTTCTCGCCGTCGAGCCCAATAACGCCGACGCCTATAACCAGCTCGGCTACTACTATGGCTACCGCGGCGACTACGATAAGGCGATCGAGAACCTGCGCAAGTACCAGTTCATGGCGCCCGATCAGGCCAATCCGTACGACAGCCTTGGCGAGATCCAGGCCAATTCGGGACACTACGACGAGGCCATCGAGAACCTGACCAGGGCCCTGAGACTCAAGCCGGACTTCTACGAGTCCTACCGGCACCTGGGCGTGGCATACGAGGGAAAGGGAGACTCCGCGAAGGCGATCCAGGCTTACCGCAAGGGGGCCGACGAGGCGAGCAGCGACGAGGCGCGCCGCGAGCTCTACCGGTCGGGCGTGCGCGCCGCGTTCCGCGCGGGCGACGCCGCGACAGTGCGGGAGTTGCTCGCCAAGCAGGAGGTCCTGCCCAAGAACAAGTACGCCGAGATTGATGCGGCAGCCCGCGAGGCGGTTCTGGCCATGCTCGACGGCAAGCCGGCGGAGGCAGAGAGGGTCGTCCTCTCGCTCAAGCCGAAGCTCGAGGCCCTTCTCGCGAAGGAAGAAAACAGCGCCGTCAAGAAATTCTACGATCCGGCCTGGAGCTACCTGCTCGCCCGGGCCCTCGCGGCGGAAGGGAAGACGAAAGAAGCGATTCCGGTCCTCGAGGAGGTGGCCAATCCTCCGAAGGCCTGGGTCAACTTCGAAGAGCGGCGCATCGCCTACGAGGGGCGCGCCCTTCTCGCGGAGCTTCTCGCGCGCCAGGGCGACCTCGACCGCGCCGAAAAACTGCTCGCCGAGAACCGGAAGTGGAACCCGAGCTGGGCTCCCACGCGGGCCTCCGAGCAGGTCGTGGCGCAACTGCGGCGCGAGAAAGTGCTCGCCGCTGCCAAGTAGCGCCTCCCCGCCCCCGATGGAACCCTCCGGCCGCGACTTCGAAACCCAGCACAAGCTCCTTCTCCTCGAAACGCTGTACGATGCCGGTCTGTCGCTCGGATCCTTGCCGAGCGAGGAGGCTCTGGCCGAGGACGTGCTCGGCCGCGCGGTGGGGGTCCTCGACGCTTCCCGCGGGTACCTGGCGACCTTCGCCGACGGAGGGGCCCTGCGTGCGCAGGCTCGGGTCGGGTTTCCGCGTCGGGCGCCCGAATCGGTCGTGGCCGAGGACGAGTTCCTGCGCGAGGTTCTGGAGTCGGACGCCGCCGTTCGCAGGGAGCGTTTTCGCTTTCTGCGCACGCCCGTTTCGGCGGCGATCGGCGTCCCGATTCGGGGTGGCAGCCGGCTGGTCGGAGTCCTCGTGCTGGCCGAGAAAGAGCTCCGTCGGGGGGAGAAGGCGGCCTTCGGTGAGGAGGACGCCCGGTTCCTCTCGTCGCTCGCGGTCCTGTGCGGCATGGCGATCGAGAATCGGCGGCATTTGGAGCGCCTGACCCGCGAACGGGAGCGGCTGGAGGAGGAGAACCGCAGGCTGCTCGACGAGACGGGCCGTTCCGCGGCGGGTCGGCTCTTCGTGGGGGATTCGCCGGCCGCGCGCCGGGTCCTCGATCTGGTCGGGCGGGTCGCCTCCTCGAAGATCTCCGTTGTCATTACCGGCGAGAGCGGAACGGGCAAGGAGCTGGTCGCGCGGATGATCCACGCTCGCGGGCAGCGTGCCGAAGAGCCCTTCGTCGCGATCAACTGCGCGGCTTTGCCGGAGACGCTTCTCGAATCGGAGCTCTTCGGAATCGAGCGGGGGGTCGCCACGGGCGTCGAGGCGCGCGCTGGGCGCTTCGAGGTGGCCAGCGGCGGCGTGCTCTTCCTGGACGAGATCGGAGACATGCCTCTCTCTCTTCAGGCCAAGCTCCTGCGGGTCCTGCAGGAGCGCGAGATCGAGCGCGTGGGCGGGCGCCGCCGGATTCCGATCGACGTGCGCGTTCTTGCGGCGACTCACAGCAACCTGCCGGCCCGCATCGCGCGGGGCGAGTTCCGTGAAGACCTCTACTACCGTCTCCGCGTCGTCGAAATCGCCCTGCCCCCGCTGCGCGAGAGACGCGAGGACATTCCCCGCCTCGTGCGCCACTTCCTGGAACGGTTCGCGGCACGGGAGGGGAGGGATGTGCCGACCCTCGACCGCGAGGCCTACGCCTCCCTGCTGACCCACGAATTCCCCGGGAACATCCGCGAGCTCGAGAATCTGCTGGAGGGGGCGGCGGCGCTGTCGCGGGGGGGCGTGATCCGCAGGGAGGACCTGCAATGGTTGCCGTCCTCGCGGGGACCGAGGGCCGTGGCTGCCGCCGGGGCTGCCGGAGAGGAAGAGCCTGCAAGCCTCCGCGCCCTCGAGGACCGGCACATCGAGCGGGTCTTGCGGATGGCTGGCGGGAACAAGAGTCGGGCCGCGCGGCTTCTCGGAATCAGCCGGCGAACGCTCTACAGGAAAAAGTTAGCGGGACATTAGGTCACTGTAGCTAATTGTCGCACTTTAGTCTAAATTACTACTAATACATGAACTAACATGTATAGTGTCAACTGGATCTAGCCATGTGTGCCAATAGATCACACTAGTTCGGCGTCATTCGGCGGGAACTCGTGACGGCTAAGTATCTATTTCTAAGCCACTTAAGGTCGTGGCGTGGGTTAGGGCCGTCTGGCAGGGGTCTTGCCTTACCTTCCCGCGAGAGAACGCGTGAAGAAAGAGCTGACAGTCGCCGCGACCGATCTCGCCACACCCCTGATCCTGTGGTCCCTCCTCCTCTCGGAGCTCGCGATCACATCCTGCCTGATGCTCTCCGGTAGACTTCCTTCCGTTCTCGTTCGATCGCTCCAGCTCTTTCTGCGATTCTGAACCTCCGGGGGTCCGACCGGAAACCGAATGGTCCAACGGAAGACGGCTCCGCAGAAGCCCGGCCAGTCGGCGGGCTCGCGCGATGTTTCTCTCACGATTCCGGTGGCGCCCGAGATGGAGATCGTCGCGACCGCCCAGGTCACGGCCCTCGGCGAGCACATCGGAATGTCCAGGGATAAGATCGACGAGGTCAAGCTGGCGCTCGTCGAGGCCTGCATCAATGCCTTCGAGCATGCACACACGCGGGACGAGCGCCTGCACCTGATCTTTCGAACGGGTCGGGAGGAGGACGGGGCGGGTTGGCTGGAGATCGAGGTTCTCGACCAGGGAAAGGGCTTCGATCACCTGCGCATCGAACCGCCGACTCCCGAGCAGACCTTCCAGGGCAAGCGCAAGCGAGGATGGGGGCTCCAGCTCATCCGAAGCCTGATGGACGGCGTCGAGATCAGCTCGGGCGAGTGGGGGACGCGTATTCTCATGAGGAAGTACAAGTGAGCGACGCCTGCAGGGTCACGGTCGAGCGCCGGGGGGACGTGGTCATCCTCGCCACGGACGGGTACATCAACAACCAGGGGGGCGAGGAGATCGCGCGCGAGGCCTACAAGCAGATCGACTCGGGCGCCCGTGCGGTGGTCATGAACCTGGAAAAAACGCGGATCGTCAACTCGATCGGGATCTCGATCTTGATCGAGGTGCTCGAGCGGGTGATGGACCGCAAGGGCGTGCTCGCCTTCTGCGGCCTCACGCCGACGATCGACAAGACATTCCGGATCATGGGATTGGCTCAGTACGCCTCGATCTATCCCGGGGAGCAGGAGGCGCTTGCCGCGGTTTCGGCCGGTGGCTAGATGAACCCCGTTCCGGGAGGATCCCCCGCGCGGCTGCGCGAGGCCTGGAGGGAGCTCGGCGGAGCGCTCGCCGGGGATCCCCAGCGCCCTCTACCGGCCCGCGTGACCGAGGCGGCGGCCGCACTGGCGGGCGCTCGGCGCGCCGTGCTGTATCTGAGGGAGAAGGGGAGCTGGGCACTGGCGGCGACCGTGGGGGAGGGGGCCGAGGCCTTGAGCCTCCCGGAACCGTATCCACCCGTGAGCGGCTTCTCCGCGAGCGCGCTCTGGGTCCGGCTCGAGGCGGAAGGGGACCTGCACGGGCTGCTCGGGCTCGACGGTGTCGAGGCCGACGGCGGAGCGGAGCTGGCGGAGGCCCTTGGCTCACTCTTCGGCGCTCACCTGGGCGCGCACCGCTTTTCGCGCCTGGTCAAGGAGGCAGACTTCGAGGTTCGAACCCGGTTGCTGGAGCTCGAGTCCCTCTATGACCTGGGTCTCTCGCTCGCGGGCCAGCTCGATCTGCCGGCGCTCGCGGACGAGGTCCTGTTCCGATCGATTTCGCTGACCGACGCCCGCAAGGGGAGCCTGGTTCTGCTTTCCGACGGCGATGCGGTGCTCCTCTCGCGGCACATCGGAGGGGAGCTCGTTTCCGCGCGGGAGGTGCCCCGCTGGCAGCTTCCCGAGGGAGAAGCCGCGATGAACAACGCGGCTGCCGCCGTGCCCACGGCAGGCCTTCAGCTCGCGTCATGTGAGAAGTGCCTGGCCGTGGCGATCTCCGTCTCGGGCAAGCGGCTCGGCGTCCTCGCCGTCGCCGACAAGGAGTCCCGCGACGGCGGCGTCCTCGACTTCACGGCGACCGACGCGCGACTGCTGTCGCTCTTCGCCAACCAGGCGGCGGCGGCGATCGAGACCGCACGGCTGCACCGGGACGCCCTCGAAAAGGAGCGCATCGAGCGCGAGCTCGAGCTCGCCGCGGCGATTCAACGGGAAATCCTGCCGCGCGCGCTACCGCTGGTTCCGGGAGTAGATCTCGCGGCCGCCAACGTGCCGACCCGGCAGGTCGGAGGCGACTACTTCGACTGGTTCCCGCTCTCGGGTGGCCGCCTCGGTTTTCTCGTGGCCGACGTCTCGGGAAAGGGAGTGCCTGCGGCTCTGCTCGTTTCGACCGTGCACTCCGCGGTTCACCTGCAGATCGATGAGGCCAAAGACATCGCCGATCTGGTGGGCCGGATCGACCGGCACCTGCGCCGATTCGCGGCCACGCGCAAGTTCTTGACGCTCTTCTTCGGGCTGCTCGAGCCGGACACCGGGCGATTTCGGTACGTATCCGCCGGGCACAATCCGGCCCTCCTCGCCCGGGCAGGCGGGCAGCTCGTGCGGCTGGAGTCGACGGGTGTCCCGGTGGGTATGCTCCCGAACGCCTCCTGGCGGGAGGAGTCGATCGAGATCGGGCGCGGGGACCTGCTGTGCGTCTACACCGACGGCGTGACCGAGGCCGTCGACGAGCGCGACGAAGAGTTCGGGTTGGACCGCCTGAGCCAGATCATCTCGCGCGGAGCCGCGCGCCCGGTGCGCGAGCTCTGCGACGAGGTGTTTGCGGCCGTCGCGGAATTCGCGCGCGGCATGCCGCAGTACGACGACCAGACGATGCTGCTCGTTCGGCGCGCGTAGCGGCCGGCCGGCGCGGCGAGCGGGGCCGGTTGTCGGGCGCTGCGGTTAAGATCCGGTCGTGACACTCACGCTCGCTCTCTTCCTCCTTCTGTCTCCGGTTTCACCGGGCGAGCCGCCTGATCTTCTGCTGGAGGGGGGGACCGTGTATGTCTCGGCCTCCGCGAAACCGGCCCACTCCTCGATCCTGATTCGACGCGGCAAGATCCTGTTCGTCGGAGATCCGGCCGAAGCGCGCCAGAAGGCCAAGGGTGCGCAGCGGATGGACCTGAGGGGCCGTTTCGTGTTCGCGGGCTGGTCGGACGCGCACGGGCACCTCGAGGGTCTGGGGGAGGCGCTCGAGATCGCGGACCTGCGCCGGGCCGCAAGCGCCGCGGAGGCCGCGCGTCGGATCGCGTCGAAGGCCGCGGCCCTTCCGGCGGGCGCCTGGGCGCAGGGGCGCGGCTGGGACCAGAACCTGTGGGCGGGCAAGCTGTTTCCCGATGCGAAGGACCTCGATGCCGCGGTTCCGGATCGGCCGGCCGTCGCGGAGCGCGTGGACGGCCATGCGATCTGGGTCAACTCGAGGGCGCTCGAGGCCGCGGGACTCGGTGCGGCCACTGCCGACCCGCCGGGCGGCCGCCTCTTGCGTCGGCCCGACGGGAGCCCGTCGGGAGTGCTCGTCGACAACGCGGTAGAGCTGATTACGCGGGTGATGCCCGAGCCCTCCCCCGAGCAGCGCGCCCGGCGCCTGCTCGCGGCCGCCCGCGCCTGCGCGCGCGTGGGTCTGACGCAGGTCCAAGACGCCTCGGGGTACGGGCCCTCGTCCATCGCCGCACTCACCGGGCTGGCGGAGCGCGGACAGCTGCCGATCCGTGTCTACGCGACGGTCTCTCCCGAACCGGACCTGCTCGAGCGATCCTTTCGCAAAGGGGTCCGGGTCGGAACGGGGCCCGACTTCCTCACGGTCCGGGCCATCAAGGGTTACGCCGATGGCGCGCTCGGCAGCCGCGGAGCCGCGCTGTTGGAGGATTACTCCGACGAGCCGGGAAGGCGGGGCCTGCTCGTGACTCCGTCGGAGAGGCTCGAAGCGGTGGCCGTCGAAGCGCGCCGCAAGGGATGGCAGCTCTGGATCCACGCGATCGGAGACCGCGGGAATCGTGTCG
This sequence comes from uncultured Acidobacteriota bacterium, assembly GCA_963801275.1. Classification (GTDB taxonomy): domain Bacteria; phylum Acidobacteriota; class Thermoanaerobaculia; order UBA5066; family Gp7-AA6; genus DATBFU01. The sequence goes on from CAWDEF010000001.1 coordinate 3,621,558, forward strand.
CCCTGGAGGCATTTCGCAAGGCCGCGCTCGCGGTCCCGAGGCCCGCTCCGGGAGGCGACCGTCCGCGGATCGAGCACGCGCAGGTCATCGCCATCGTGGACATTCCCCGCTTCGCTGCGGAGGGGGTCATCGCCTCGATGCAGCCCGTCCACGCAACTTCCGACATGCCCTGGGCCGAGCTGCGCGTCGGGTCCGACCGCATCAAGGGCGCCTATGCCTGGCGGACCCTGAAGGCCGCCGGCGCGCGCCTGGCGGGGGGAAGCGATTTTCCCGTCGAGTCGGAGAACCCGCTTCTCGGGTTCTATGCCGCGGTGACACGGCAGGACCCGGACGGTCAGCCGCCCGGCGGCTGGCGCCCCCAGGAGAGGCTGTCGCGCTCGGAGGCACTCGCCCTGTTTACGTCCGACGCGGCCTACGCCGCCTTCGAGGAGAAGCGGCGGGGGCGGATTGCGCCGGGGTACGAGGCGGACCTCACGGTGCTCGCCGCCGATCCGATGACGGTTCCCGAGAAAGAGATTCTCTCGATCGCCTCGCCGATGACGGTCGTCGGGGGGAGGGTCTTCTCCGGCGAGGACGGGAGGGCGCGGTGAGGGGAGCTTCCGCGTTATTCTTGCTGGCCGCCGTCGGAGCCCTCGCGTGCGAGCGCCGCCCGGCGTCTCCGGCGGGGAGCATGACGCCGAAAGCCGATCCCGAAGCCGCCCGCAGGGCGCGGATGGTCGAGTCCCAGATCGTTTCGCGGGGAGTGCGGGACCCGCGGGTTCTGACGGCCATGCGGGAGGTGCCGCGCCATCTCTTCGTCGAGCCCGCCCAGAAGGATCAGGCGTACGACGACACGCCGCTTCCCATCGCCGGAAACCAGACGATCTCCCAGCCGTACATCGTCGCGTTGATGACCGAGTTGCTGGATCTCCAGCCGGAGGAAAAGGTCCTGGAGATCGGGACGGGATCCGGCTACCAGAGCGCCGTGCTGTCGCGTCTGTGCCGGGAGGTGTATTCGATCGAAATCGTGCCCGAGCTCGCGCGCTCGGCCGCGCAACGCCTCTCGCAGCTCGGCTACGAAAACGTGACGGTCCGGGAAGGAGACGGCTACGGCGGCTGGCCGGAGCAGGCTCCGTTTGACGGGATCATCGTCACCGCGGCCCCCGAGCGCATTCCGCAGCCCCTGCTCGACCAGCTCGCGCCGGGCGGCCGGATGGTCATTCCGGTCGGCGGCTTCTTTCAGGAGCTGAAAGTCTTTCGAAAGGACGCCGCCGGAAGGATCACGGAGCAATCGATCCTGCCGGTGCGCTTCGTCCCGATGACAGGCGAGGTCGAGAAAACTCCCACGGCTCCGGAAAACTAGCAGCGCCGTGGCCTTGCAGCGGACCTTCAAGGCTTTCACGTACCGGGACTTTCGACTGATGTGGGCGGGAGCCTTCACGTCGAGCGTCGGAACGTGGATGCAGGAAGTCGCTCAGAACTGGCTCATCTTCACGATGACCGGATCGACGTTTCTCCTCAGCCTGGACGCCTTCCTGGGAGATGCGCCGTTTCTGCTCTTCTCGCTCTTCGGAGGGGTCTTCGCCGACCGGTTCGACCGGCGGAAGATCCTGCTCAACTCGCAGTTCGTGCAGCTCTCGAGCGCGGCTCTTCTGGCGGTGCTGGTCTTCACGAATCACGTCGCCATCGGGATCATCCTGGCGCTGTCTTTTCTCGTGGGCCTGGCGCAGTCCTTCGGCGGGCCGGCCTACCAGGCTCTCGTGCCCACCCTCGTCGACAAGGAGGACCTGCCCAATGCGGTGGCGTTGAACTCGATCCAGTTCAACCTGGCGCGAGTGATCGGACCCGTCATCGCGGGAGTCGCGTTCTATCGCCTCGGCGCGGCCTGGTGCTTCGGACTGAACGCCCTGTCGTTTCTGGCGCCCATCGCCGCACTGCTCGCCCTGACGCGAGGGGGAATCACGTCGAAGACGACGGAACCGGTGCTGCAAAGCCTCCGGGCGGGCCTGCGTGCCGTCGCGGACCAGAGGTCCCTGCGCGGTCTCGTGGGACTTGCGTTCACGGGGAGCCTGTGCGCGTTTCCGCTGGTGACCTTTCTTCCGGTCTTCGCGAAGGAAGTCTTCCACCGGGACGCGAAGGGCTACAGCCTTCTGCTCGCCGCCTTCGGCATCGGAGCGATCGCGGGCGCGATCGGCGTGGCGGGCCTCGGCCACATCCCCCGCAAGGGCGCGCTCGCGGTCTCGATGCAGATGACCTTCGGCGCGCTGATGGCGGGCTTCGCGCTGTCCCGCACACCCTGGGTTTCCTACGTGCTGCTCGCCCTGGCCGGCGCCTCGCTGATGACGGTCTTCGCCCTTTTCATGACGCTCGTGCAGGCGAACGTGGATGACCGGATGCGCGGACGCGTCGTCTCCGTCTATTCGCTCGCGTTTCGCGGGGCGATCCCCATCGGGAATCTGGCCGCCGGCGCGCTCGCGACGGCCTTCTCCGCGCCGGCCGTGCTCGTAGGCAACGGGATCGTTCTCGTTTCGCTCGGGGCGTTCGTGCTCGCGCGCAGCCGCGGGGGCGTGACGTCCCTTTGAAGGGGGTGCTTGCCGAAGAGCCTGGGACTGCTCTCGACCGCGCTCTCCCTCGTATTCTTGCCGGAGGTCACGAGACCTCTTGCCTCAAGAGAAATCTCTGGACCTTTCCGGTGGCGGTCTTGGGCAGCTCCGCCACGAATGTGATCCAGCGCGGTCGCTTGTAGGGCTCGAGTCGCTCGAGAGCGAACGCGGTGATCCTTTCCTCGAAACCCTCGGGAGAGTCCTCGGGGCGCAGGGCGACGAAGGCGTGGGGCTTCACGAGGCCATCGGCGTCCCGCCGCCCGACGACGGCGCACTCGAGGACGGCGGGATGCGCGGTGAGCACCCCCTCGACTCCCACCGGGGATACCCAGATGCCACCGACCTTCAGCATGTCGTCGCTTCGCCCCGCGTGCCAGTAGAAGTCCTCCGCGTCGCGCCGGTACTTGTCGCCGTGGCGATCCATTCTCCGCGGAGCGTCTTCTTGGTGGCCTCATGCCGGTTCCAGTAGAAGGCCATCGTCGAGTCGCCCCGAACGAGGAGGTCTCCGATCTCTCCCGTTGCCGCGGTGTCGCCGGCCTCGTTCGCGATCTTCAAGTCGTAGCCGGGCACGGGCAGCCCGCTCGAGCCGGGTCGGACGGAGTCCGGTCGGTTGGAGGCGAACATGTGACAGGCTTCGGTCGAGCCGACGCCATCGAGGATCTCGAGGCCTGTCTTCTCCCGCCACCTCTCGAAGAGACTCGCCGGAAGCGCCTCGCCCGCGCTCGCGCACTGGCGGACGCTCGAGAAATCCGCCGCGGTCCCCCGGTCCAGAGCCGCGAGCATCTGGGCGTAAGCGGTCGGCACACCGAAAAAAAGGGTCGGCCGATGGCGGCGGACCTGCTCGAAGACCGCCTCGGGCGTCGGCCGGCCGGAATACAACACGGCGCACGCGCCAGCGTCATAGGGAAAGTACTGGGCGTTGCCCAGGCCGTAGGCGAAGAAGAGCTTCGCGACCGAGAAGCAGCGGCCCTCGGGACGGGTGCGGAGGATGTGCTCGCCGTACGTCCGGCAGCAGATCCACATGTCGTGCTGGAGATGCACGACTCCTTTCGGTTGCCCGGTCGTGGCGCTCGAATAGAGCAGAAACGCGATGCCATCTCGGTGCGTGACCGCGTATCGTGAAGCGGCCTCGATCGCTCGAACGCTCCGGGCCGCTTCTTCCGTGCTCCAGAGCAAGCAGCCTTCGCCCCCGACGAGTGTTCCGTCGACGACCTCAGGGTCGAAGACGAGCGCCCGCGGGTCGCAGTCGGCGACGATCGATCGCAAGTTCGCCGGCTTGAGCAGAGTGTTCAGGGGAACGGCCACGGCGCCCGCCGCGAGTGCGCCCCAGAACGCAACCGAAAAGAAAGGGATGTCGGGAAGGATGAACGCGACGCGGTCGCCAGCGTGGATCCCGGCCCGCGCGAGGACGGCTGCGAAGCAACGAACGTCCTCATCGAGTTCCGCGAAGGTGACTTCACCGGAATCCGTACGGATCGCGGTGCGATTGCCGCGCCTCTGCGCAACGTGTCGGCCGACGAACCATTCCGCGGCGTTGAAGCGATCGGGAAGGAAGTCGGCGGCGCGCAAGAGAAGAAGGATTCTACGGCCACGGCCCGCCACGCTCCGTCTGTCGCGTTGACTCCCGTGAATTTTCGTGACAGAAGGGTCCGAAACTCTGGCTCCCTGGGAGGTTCGATGAAGCTGACCGTCAATGGCAAGCCGCGCGAGGTCACCGCACCCGCGGACATGCCCCTCCTCTGGGTTCTCCGCGACCTGCTCGGGCTGACCGGGACCAAGTTCGGATGCGGGATGGCCCAGTGCGGCGCCTGCACCGTCCACGTGGATGGCCGGCCCGTGCGTTCGTGCGTCCTGCCCGCCGCCGCTGCGGCCGGGCGATCCGTTACGACCATCGAGGGCCTGTCGTCGGGCGAGCTCCATCCCGTCCAGCGGGCTTGGATCGAGGCCGATGTCGTACAGTGCGGCTACTGCCAGTCGGGCCAGATCATGACAGCCGTGGCGCTGCTGAAGGCCCGGCTCCAACCGACCGACGAGGAGATTGACGAGGCCCTCTCGGGAAACATTTGCCGCTGCGGCACGTACGAGCGCATCCGCGCCGCCGTCCACCGGGCGGCCGATCTCGCAGGGAAGAAGTCATGAGCGCGCGGCGGGGTGTGAGCCGCCGGCGCTTCCTGAAGACCTCCGCCGGGCTCGTGATCGGGTTCTCGGTCGTGCCGCGCTCGGGGCTCGCGGTCTTCCAGGCGCCGGCCGTGCGGCAGCTGCCCGACCCGAACGCCTTCCTCCGGATCGGAGCGGACGAGAGCGTGACCGTCATCCTGTCCCACTCGGAGATGGGTCAGGGAATCTGGACGACGCTCCCGATGCTGATCGCCGAGGAACTCGGATGCGACTGGTCCAGGATCCGCGTCGAGAATGCCCCGGCGGCTCCGGCCTACTTTCACACCGGCTACGGCATGCAGATGACTGGGGGATCGACCTCGACCTGGTCGGAATTCGACCGATACCGGCAGGTCGGGGCGCTGGCGCGGCAGATGCTGATCGCGGCCGCGGCGCAGTCCTGGGGAGTGGATGGCGCGACCTGTCGCGCCGAGAACGGCTTCATCGTCAGCGGCGCCAAGAAGCTCTCCTTTGGAAGGCTCGCGGCCGCGGCTCAGAAGCAAAAGCCTCCGGCGAGCTTTCAGCTCAAGGACCCCAGGGACTGGACGGTCATCGGCAGATCCAAACGGCGCCTCGATTCGCCCGAGAAGGTCACCGGGCGGGCGGAATTCGGGTTCGACGTTCGGGTGCCGGGCCTGATGACCGCGCTCGTCGAGCGCGCGCCCGTCTTCGGCGGGAAGGTAAAGGCGTTCCGGGCGGACGGCGCCCGGTCCGTGCCGGGCGTGCGGGACGTGGTTCAGGTTCCGTCCGGGGTCGCCGTCGTCGCCGAGAACTTCTGGGCCGCCAAGCGCGGGCGCGAAGCGCTCGAGATCGACTGGGACCTCGGGCCGGGGGCGCAGCTGCAGACCCCGGAGCTGTTCATGCAATTCCAGGCCGCGGCCAAAACGGAGGGTGTGGCGGCGGCGCAGGCTGGAGACGTCGGCGGGGCGCTTCGGTCGGCGGCCCGAACGCTCGAACTCGACTACGAGTTTCCTTACCTCGCCCACGCCCCGATGGAGCCGATGAACTGCACCGTCCGCCTCTCCGATGGAGCCTGCGAGATCTGGACGGGCACCCAGTTCCAGACGGGCGACCAGGCAGCCGCCGCGGCGATCACGGGCTTGAAACCCGAGCAGGTCAAGGTGCACACGATGTTTCTGGGCGGCGGGTTCGGACGACGGGCCACGCCGTCCAACGACTTCGTGGCAGAGGCCGTGCACGTGGCCAAGGCCGCCAGGGTCCCCGTCAAGGTGCTCTGGACTCGCGAAGACGACATGCGAGGCGGCTACTACAGGCCGATGTGGGTTCACCGACTGCGCGTCGGCCAGGCGGCCGACGGAATGCCCGTGGCCTGGCGCCAGACCATCGTGGGCCAGTCGATCATGGACGGAACGCCCTTCGCCATGATGATCCAGGATGGCGTGGACGGAACCTCGGTCGAGGGCGCCGCCGACTCGGCGTACCTGACGGCGATTCCGAACCACCGTGTAGACCTGCATTCACCGAAGAACGCCGTTCCCGTCCTGTGGTGGCGCTCGGTCGGCCACACCCACACCGCTTTCGTCATGGAGACGGCGGTCGACGAACTCGCCCGGGCCGCCGGGCAGGATCCGCTCGAGTATCGCCTGCGTCTCCTGCGAGACCATCCGAGGCACCTGGGTGTCCTGAACCTCGTGGCGGAGAAGGCGGGCTGGGGCAAGGGGCTGCCCGCGGAACGGTTCCAAGGACTCGCGGTGCACGAGTCTTTCGAGAGCTTCGTGGCGCAGGTCGCCGAGGTGTCGGTGTCCGGCGGACGCCTCCGGGTCCATCGCGTCGTGTGCACGATCGACTGCGGCGTCTGCGTGAACCCCACAGGAGTCGAGGCGCAGATCGCCTCGGCCGTGGCCTTCGGCCTGACGGCGGCGCTCCACGGGGAGATCACCCTGAAGGACGGGCGCGTGCAGCAATCGAACTTTCACGACTATCCGATCCTCCGGTTGAACGAGATGCCACGGGTCGAGGTGCACATCGTCCCGAGCACGGAGCGTTCAGGGGGCGCGGGCGAGCCCGGGGTGCCTCCCATCGCGCCCGCGGTCGCCAACGCGGTCTTCGCCGCGACGGGCAAGCGTTTGCGCCGCCTGCCCTTCCGGACGGCGGACCTGCAGGGCGGGGGTGTCTCGTGACCGGAAAGCGGTCGGGTGCGATGCGAGGACTCGGAATTGCCGCCGTCAGCGTGTCCCTGATCGGTGCGGCCGCGCTCACCTCTTCCCCCGCGCCGGAGCCGTCCTCGACCGACGAGGGCCTGGCGGCCTTCGAAACTGTGCGTGCGGTCCTTCAGAGTCCCCGCTGCCAGAACTGTCATATTCCGGGAGACGCCCCGTTGCAGTTCGACCGGGGGCTCCCGCATGCGCAGAACGTCGTGCGGGGGCCGGAGGGAGCCGGGGCGCCGGGGCTGCCGTGCACGGCCTGTCATGCGGCGGCCAATCCCCCGGAGAGCTGGGGCTCCCACATGCCACCCGGCGCGCCGGATTGGCACCTGCCTCCGCCGGAGAGAAAGATGGTGTTCATCGGACTCTCGAGCAGTGAGCTGTGCCGCCACCTGAAAGACGAGGATTCCAATGGTGGCATGAGCCTCGAGGCTCTCGTCCGGCACGTCTCAAGCGACCCTCTCGTGCTCTGGGGTTGGAGCCCCGGCGCGGGACGCGATCCCGTCTCCGTGCCCCATGAGGTCTTCGTGGCGAAGTTCAAGGAGTGGGTCGCGGCCGGCGCCCCCTGCAGCCCCTAAGGCTCGGCGCAAGCCGCGAGAAACGTCCAGAGGAGGGACGCATGTTCAAGCCGAAGGGTCCGATCTGTCAGAGTTGCGGAATGCCGCTCGGCCGCGATCCGCGGGGAGGCGGCACGAACGCCGACGGGAGTTTGAGCACGGAATACTGCAGCCATTGCTTTCAGGAGGGGCAGTTCACCGAGCCGAACATCACGGCCGCCGAGATGACGGCCAAGGTGGAGGGCAAGTTGCGGGAGATGCATTTCCCCGGCTTTCTCGCCCGCCGCTTCGCCCGCGATACGCCGAACCTGCGCCGCTGGCAGTAGGCCATCGCCTTCGCTTGCGCGGGATCTGCGCCGCAGGCGCAGATCCGGATCAAGACCCGAGCGACGGCATTGGTGGAGCTGACCAGGATCGAACTGGCGACCTCCTGAGTGCGATTCAGGCGCTCTCCCAAACTGAGCTACAGCCCCACGCGAGGAGCGCGGAGGATAGCACGACGGGACGGCCTCGAAAAGCCTTGGACCCCGCCGGGGCCAGCCTCTAGGATGGCCGTGTGGATCACGGGCTCCACCTCGCCGAGTTTCTGATCGCCTTCGCCTCCGCGTTGCTCGGAGCGAAGCTCTTCGGAGAGATCGCCGAGCGCCTCGGCCAGCCCGCTGTCCTCGGAGAACTGCTGGCGGGGGTGATGCTCGGGCCGTCGGTCCTGGGTCTGGTGCCGCTCTCCCAGGGCGTGCTGCTGGTCGCCGAGGTGGGCGTGATCCTCCTGCTCTTCGAAGTCGGCCTGGAGACAGACATCGCGGAGCTCGTGAAGGTCGGCGGGCCTGCGGCGGCGGTTGCCGTCATGGGTATGGTGCTCCCGTTTGCGGGCGGCTACCTGATGACCGCCGCCCTGGGCCAGTCCAATCTCACGGCGATCTTCGTGGGGGCCGCGATGACGGCCACGTCCGTAGGCATCACGGCGCGCGTGCTTTCGGAGCTGAAGGTCCTCGAGAGCCGCGAAGGCAAGATCATCCTCGGAGCGGCGGTTGTCGACGACATCATGGGATTGGTGGTTCTCGCCGTGGTCAGCGACCTCGGCCAGGGCACCCGGGTTCGCGCCCTCGACGTCGCGCGGGCGGCCGGGCTCGCCGTCGGGTTCCTCGCGGTTGCGTTGGTCGTGGGGATGCCGCTCGGCAAGCGGCTCATCGGAATCGTCGGACGGGCCAACGTGCGCGGCGTGCTCGTCGCCGTGTCGGTGGCCATGGCGATGCTGCTTGCCGTAGCAGCGGAAAAGGCGGGCTCGGCCGCCATCGTCGGGGCCTTCGCGATGGGCCTCGTGCTCGCCCGCACGAACCGTCGGCACGACATCGACCACGCGTTGAAACCGGTCGTGGACATCTTCGCGCCTCTCTTCTTCGTGGCGGTCGGCGCGCAGGTGGACGTGAAGCTGTTGAACCCGCTGGTTGCAGAGAACCGCTCCGCGCTCGGCCTCGCCCTCGGTCTGACAGTCGTCGGATTTCTGGGAAAGTTTCTGGCGGGCTTCTGCGCCTGGGGGAAGACGCGGCGGGCCTTCGTTGGCGCCGGGATGGTTCCGCGCGGGGAGGTGGGGCTGATTTTCGCCGCGATCGGGAAGGCGAGCGGTTCGCTTTCGGAGGAAGTCTTCGTGGCGGTCGTGCTCGCCGTCTTTGGAACCACGTTCCTGGCCCCGCCCCTGCTGAAGGCTCTGGCGCCGCCGAGAGCCTAGCCGCTCACCGTCCTTCGAGATCCGCGAGGGTTGCGCCGAGGAGAGCCCGGCGCTCCTTGCCGAGGCGCGCAAAGAGTGGCTCGAGCACGAGCACGACGCGATCCTGCGCCTTCGGGCTGATCGTGTAGAGGTCCGGAGAGATGGCCTCGACAATTTCCGCGACGGTGATCTGCCAGGGCTTGTGCGCCAGCCGGTAGCCGTCGGTCGGGTTCCCCTCGATGAGGCCCTTTGCGAGCAGCCGCTCGAGGATCTTCTCGGCTTCGCCCGCGTCGGCCTCCTGGCCGTCGTAGAGCTCGCGGAAGGCGTGGGCGTCTCCCTCCGCCAGGCGCAACATCATCCGAACCGCGTTCTCGGCTCGGCCCGCGCGGCGTCCGTTGCTCGCGCCGGATCTGCCGGCATGCATCTGCACGGCCCGCGTCAGCTCGACGCCGAGAAGGATGAGAACCCAGACCAGATAGACCGACAGCAGCGACAGCAGGATCAGGGCGAGGTAGCCGGTGATCAGGTTCATCGAGGAGAGCGCATGGACGTAGAGGCCGAAGAGCCCGCGCAGCAGCTCGAGCCCGATCGCCATGGAACCCCCCGCCACGGCGGCCGCGCTCGCGTAGACGTAGGCGTTGGGCAGAAACCGGTAGAGCAGCGTGAGCGCCGCCCACTCGAGAGCAAACCGGAACGCGTGCTCGGCTTCGGGCGACCCGAGCCAGGCTGCCGCCACGGAGGAGTGCTGGAGGCGCCGCAGGCCGAGCCCGATCGCGCCGACCAGCAGGGCGAGAACCAGCAGCATCAGCGAATAGATCGCGATCCGCGGCAGCCAGTCCCGGCGCCGCGGTGCGCCCCAGACGACGTTGAAGATCCCCTCGACGATGAAGACCAGGCGAACCGAGGAGACGAGAAGGATGACCAGCCCGATCCCGGTGATGGCGGTCGATTCCGCGATGAATTCGCGCAGGCTCTCGGAAACGCGCTCGGCGTGGAAGGGGAGAATCCGGTTTACCAGATCGACGATCTGCGCCACGTTCTCGTGGAAGAAGGCGGCCGCGAGAAGCGAGAACGTGGCGAGCAGAGGCACGGCCAGCAGCAGCGTCGCGAACGCGAGGGAGCCTGCCAGGTCGAGTCCGCGGTCGGCGCGGAAGCCGTTGTAGGTCTCGGCGAGCACGTTGCGCAGCGTCAGGCCAGCGCGCAGAATCCCCGCGGGGGCCCAGGGCGCCTTGTCCCGGGCCCGCTGCACGATCAGTGTGATCGGCTTCTTCATCGTTCGTTCGGGCCCTGCAAGGGTATATGATGCCGCTCTTTCGATCGGGAGGGGATATGGCAAAGGAAACTCCGTTCGACAGGGCGCGCGACTTCGTCGAGGAGAAAATCGATCAGACCCGCGACGTTCTGGGGGATTCGTACTCGCGGGCCCGCGAACAGTTCGACGACGTGAGCGACGAGGTGCGCAAGAACGTGAAGAAGACGGCGCGCCAGATCGAGAAGGACTACGGGCCCGTCTGGGAGGACGTGCGGCGCTACGTGCGGGAGAACCCGGGCACGGCACTGGCCATCTCGCTCGGGGTCGGCTTCCTCTTCGGTTTCCTCGTCCGCGGCAGCGACGACTGAAATCTCTCGCCACCGGCGATTCCTCTCCGGACTCGGGTCGATCGGATCGCCGTGTGGCACAGGCCCGGTCCTCCTATAATCCGGGCGTGACGTTCCGCAAGGCTGGCCATCCCGCGCTCTCGACGTTCGCGTCGAGCGCGGGTTGAGCCTGCAAGATCGGTCAGTTCGACCTCTCCGCGCTTCTCGCGAAGCTCCCGGCCCCGGCGGATCCGAATCTGCTGGTCGGCAACGCCACGTCCGATGACGCCGCCGTCTACCGGCTGCCCGGCGGTCAGGCCCTCGTGCAGACGGTCGACTTCTTCACGCCGGTGGTGGACGACCCCATGCTTTTCGGCAGGATCGCGGCGGCCAACGCGCTCTCGGACGTCTACGCGATGGGGGCGCGCCCGATCCTGGCCCTGGCGCTCGCGGCCTTTCCGATGTCGGTGCTCCCGCCGGAGATTCTGGAGGCGATCCTCCGGGGAGGAGCCGAGAAGGTCGCCGAGGCGGGAGCGGTCGTGGGAGGCGGCCACTCGATCGACCACGACGTCCCGCTCTACGGGCTCTCGGTGGCGGGAATGGTCGCCGAGGCGAGTATCGTCCGCAACGCCGGGGCGCGTCCCGGGGACGCGCTCGTCCTGACCAAGCCGCTCGGCGTCGGAGTGACGGTCTGCGCCGGTCGGGCCGACACCCTCGCGGCGGAAGGAGTGTCGGGCCTTTTCCATCGGAGAAACATTTCTGACGCAGCGCTCGAGGAGGCGACCTCCACGATGGCCGCTCTCAATCGCGGCGCGGCCGAGGCGATGGAGGAGTTCGAGGTCCACGCGGCGACCGACGTGACCGGGTACGGCCTGCTCGGCCACGCACACGAAATGATGGAGGCCTCGGGCACGACCGCGGAGTTCCGGGTGGAGAGCGTCCCGCTGCTCTCGCAGGCACGGCGCCTCGCCGAGCGCGGGATCGCTCCGGGAGGATCGCGGCAGAACGTGCGCGCCCTCGCCCCGCGTGCGGAGCGCTCCGCGGGAGTTTCCGAGGCGGATTTCCTCCTGTTGTGCGATGCGCAGACCTCGGGAGGGTTGCTCGTGGCCCTTCCCGCCGCCCAGGGGGAGGCCTACGCCGAAGCCTGCCGTTCGCGCGGCGCCGCGCGGGCGTCGATCGTGGGTCGGGTGCTCGAGCGGGCAGACAAGCCGCTGCGCGTGGTGTAGGCGACCGACGGAGAAAGGTGGAACAGCCGTGACAAAGGAAGACGACGAGTGGGTCGAGGTGGCGGGGGTCGGACAGGATGAAGAAGCTCGGCTCATCGCCGGGATGCTGGAGTCGGAGGGAATCCCCTGCGAGGTCGAAGGGCCCTCGCTGACGCCATTCCCCGAGGACCTGGGCGCCTTCGGCTCCAGCCGCGTCATGGTTCCTCCCGACCGTGCCGCGGAGGCGCGCGCACTGATCGCACGCAAGCAGCGCGAGTTTGACGGCGGCGAGGCCCCGGGACCCGACGAGTGAGGAATCTCGCGCCGGGCTCGCGGCTCGGCCGGTTCGAGATCGTTGGAGTTCTGGGGGAGGGCGCCATGGGCGTCGTGTACCTCGCCAACGATCCCGAGATCGAGCGTCCCGTCGCGATCAAAATGCTGCGCGAGGCGTCGGGCGTGAGCCTGACCGCCCGATCGGATCTGGAAGCGCGGTTCCTCAAGGAAGCCAAGCTCGCGGGACGGCTGCAGCATCCCAATGTCGTGACGGTCTACGAGGTCGGGCGCGAACAGGACGCGTCCTTCATCGCGATGGAGTACGTGGAGGGTGAGCCGCTCAACCGCGCCGCGGCGGCCGAGGGCGGCCTCGATCTCGGAACGCGCGTCGAGATCGTTCGGCAGGTCGCGCAGGCGCTCGAGCATGCGCATCAGCGCGGCGTGATCCACCGCGACATCAAGCCTGGAAACATCCTGGTCACCCGCGACCGCCGCGTGAAGGTTGCGGATTTCGGGATTGGAAAGCTCCTTTCGGGCGGAACCGCGGACCTGACCCGCACGGGGCAAATGCTGGGCAGCCCCGCATACATGTCGCCCGAGCAGATCCGTGGCGAGAAGCTGGACGGGCGCTCGGACCTCTTCTCGCTCGGCGTCGTCTTCTACGAGCTGCTCACCGGCGCGCGGCCTTTCCCCGGCGACTCGATCACGACGCTGGTCTACCAGATTCTGCACACGGAGCCCCGCGACCCGCTGGAGCTGCGCGCGGATCTGCCCGCGGCCACCCGCGACATGTTCGCACGGCTTCTCGCGAAGACGCCCGACCGGCGCCCGGCCAACGCAACGGCCTTCCTGCAGGAGGTCCGCGGGATCGAAGCGGAGCTCGCTGCGATCCAGCCCACGCAGGCGATCACGGCCTTGCAGTCCGGGGCGCCCGCGGCGTCCGCCGGATCGCACTCGACGCCGAGCGCGCCGGGCGGAGCGCCGCCGGAAATGGGGCCGGCGGCGGAGCCGCTCGTCCGGACCGGTGCGCCCACGTCCCGCGGGGGACCGCTGTATCTCTTCGGAGCGGCTGCCATCCTGGTGGCCCTGTCGCTGTTCCTCTGGATCTGGCGGGGCTCGTTCCGGCGGGCGGAGCAGGTCTCTGCCGCTCGAACTCCGGCCGCCCGGCCCGTTTCGCCCGAGACGGCCGCGGCGCCACTCCCCGAGCCAACGGCCCCGGCCCCGCCCACACCCGAAGCCACACCGCAGCCGCTTCCGTCGGCCGGCCCGTCCACCGCAGCCGACGCGGTCGTCGGCGCAACGCGGCTCGAGAGCACGGCCGTGCCGCGCCCGAGGCCCTCCCCGTCGCCTCGCCCGGCGGCGACGGCCGCGCCGCGGCCGACGGAGGCACCGCCGCCTGTCCTTCAGGCCGCAGCTCCCGGAGACTCGAGCGCCGCCGCCTCGCTTCCACCGGCCGACAACGTCTATCGGACGCGCCGCTTCGCCAGGTTTACCTCGAGTCCGGACCAGGCGCGCCTCTACGTGGACGGCCGGTACGCGGGAATCGCGGATGACTGGGACGATCGCGGCGGCGGAAAGACGCTGCCGTTCTCCGGGGACGGAACGCATCGGGTGCGCCTGGAGCTTCCGGGCTATCGAACCCTGCGGCTCGACGTTCTCGTGACTCCCAACGCCGACGACGACACGGTCGAGATCGACGACGAGCTGAAGCGCCTTACGCGCGTCGAGTACCCGAAGCTCAAGGGCCCCTCCGGGCGAACCGTGGGTCCGGTCGAATTCCAGGTCGCTCCGCCGGACGCGACCGTTTCGGAAAACGGCAAGCCGCTCGGCAAGGCGTCGTCCTTCGGCCCCGGCTCGCCCCTCGAGCTGACCGGGCCAACCGTGCACGACCTGACGCTCTCGGCACCCGGCTACGATCCGAGGTCGGTCCGCATTCTGGTCTCCTCCAACGCCGATCGGGATCGGGCCACAGTCAGGGCCGTCTTGAAGCCCCTCCCGAAGCCCTAGACCGTTCGGGCGACCTCCTCTTTCGGCGTTCGGAGGCGATAGACTTTCGGGCCCCGGAAAAGGAGCGCACGGAGAATGGAGCCGCACTTCGGGACAGTGAGGTCGCCGGTCCGCTGGACCGACGCGATCGTGAGCGGCCGCACCGGCGCGCGGTCGGAGGAGGGATGCCTTTCCCTGGGCGTCTTGCCGGGCGAGGGAATCGGTCCGGAGGTCATTGGGGCGACGCTTTCGGTGCTTTCCGCTGTGGAAGAGGCCGCGGGGACGCGCTTCGAAGTGCGCAAGGGCGGGGCAATCGGCCGCGAGGCCGAAGCCCTCTCGGGGCGGGCGCTGACCGAAGAGGTCGCGGCGTTCTGCGGCGAGGTGCTGGCGGCGGGCGGTCCGATCCTGGCGGGGCCGGGAGGAGGCCGATTCGTTTACGACCTTCGGCGGCGCTTCGACCTCTTCTGCAAGATCAGCCCGCTCTGTCCCATCGATCCGCTCGCGCACGCGGGTCGCCTGAAGGTTTCCGCCGTGGCGGGAACGGACATCCTGATCCTGCGCGAGAACGTCGGCGGCGTATATCAGGGAGACTGGAGCGAAGCCGCCGATCCCTCGGACGGCCGCGTCTGCGACCACCGCTTCCGATATTCCGAACGGCAGGTGCGTCGAATCCTCGAGGGCGCGGCGCGCCTCGCCTCGAGGCGACGGGGGCTTCTGGCCGTCGTCGTCAAGGACGCCGGGATTCCGGGAATCAGCGCGCTCTGGAGGAGCCTCGGCGAAGAGGCGGCGGAGCGGGCAGGCATCACGGCGACCTTCCCGGACGTCGACCTGATCGCGTACCGGCTCATCCAGGAGCCGCGGGCCTTCGACGTCATCGCCGCGCCCAACCTTTTCGGGGACGTCCTGGCGGATCTGGGGGCGGTGCTGCTGGGCTCGCGCGGCCTGTCCTTTTCCGGCAACTTCTCCGAGGACGGCGCCGCCGTCTATCAGACGAACCACGGATCGGCGATCGACCTCGCGGGACTGGACCGCGCCAATCCCCTCGGGCAAATCGCTTCGCTGGCGATGCTGCTGCGCGAGAGTTTCGGGCTCTTCCGCGAGGCCCGCTGGATCGACGCGGGGGTCGCCGACGTCCTGCGCCTCGGTTTCCGGACCTTCGACGTGCTCGAGGAGGGCACGACCCTGGTCGGCACGGCGGAGATGGGGGAGCGCGTCGCCTCGGCAGTGGCACGCCTCGCCCGCGCCCGCGCCTGATGAAGCCCTTTCTGTTGCTGGTCGATCTCCAGAACGATTTTCTCTCGGCAGCGGGGCTCGAGCCCCCGGCCTCGGAGGTCATTCGCGGGGCGTCGCGCCTTCTCTCCGGAGCCCGCGCGCTCCGGCTACCGATTGCCCATGCGATCACGACCGTGGATCCTTCGGGAGAGGACCGCATGCCTCACTGGAAGGCGCGCGGCCGATGGCTCTGCGTGCGGGGAACGGCCGGACACGCCGCGCCGGCCGAGCTCTCGCCGGGGAAGACGGAAGCCGTCGTGTCGAAGACGTTTTTCAGCGCCTTCTCGGGACCGACCCTGGATCGCGCGCTCGAGGCCGCGGCCGCCGACACCCTTCTGGTGGCTGGGGTGCATCTGCACGGGTGCGTGCGCGCGACGGTGCTCGATGCTTACCAGCGCGGACTGACGGTCTGGATCGCGGAAGACGCCGTCGGGAGCGACGACCCTCTCCACGCGGCCATGACGCGGCGGTACCTGGCGGAGCGGGCGGCATGGTTCGCGCCGTCCACGGAGCTTCTGCGGCGGCTTGCCGGAAGCCCGCGCGTGCAGGCGCCCGTCCTGCCCGCCGCCCGGGTGGCGGGCCGCGACGTGTTCGCGGCTTCCTCCGATCCGGCGGTGCATCGGTCTCCCCGCGACACCCGGCAGGCTCTCTTTTCCGTCTGCGACGCCGGCCCGGCGGAGATCGCGGCGGCGGTTTCCGCCGCCCGCGTCTCGCGCGAAGACTGGGAGCGAGCCACAGTGCCGCAGCGAAGCGTTCCGCTCGCGCGTGTGGCGGATCGGATCGAGGCTTCTGAGGAAGAGCTCGTCCGGGCTCTCGCCATCGACCTGGGAAAGCCGGTCTCGGAGGGCCGAGCCGAGGTCCGGCGGTCGGCCGAGTTGTTGCGGGGCGCATGCCGGGCAGCACGGGACTTCTCCCCGGAGCGGTGTAGCCTCTCCTCCTCATGGCGGCGTCTCCCCCGGGGAGTCGTAGCGGCCGTGACTCCCTGGAACAACCCGATCGCGATCCCCGTAGGCAAGATTGCGCCGGCGCTCGCTCTCGGCAACGCCGTGGTCTGGAAGCCGGCGCCGCAGGCGACCCGGATCGCGCTGCGGATTCTGGACCTCGCGCGCGAGGCGGGAATCCCGGACGGTCTGGTCAACCTCGTCGCCGGAAGTGGGGCGCCGGGGGGCGCCCTCGCCGCCGCAAACGGTGTCGACGCCGTCTCGCTCTCGGGCTCCTCGCTTGCGGGCTGGTCGGCGCAGGAGATCTGCGCCCGTCGGCGGATCCCGCTTCAGGCGGAGCTCGGCGGCAACAACGCCGTGATCGTTTGGGAAGGGGCCGACTTCGGACGGGCTGCGGGCGCGGTGGCCCGGGGGGCGTTTTCGTTCGCCGGCCAGCGCTGCACGGCGAGCCGGCGCGTGGTCGTCCGCGAGGGATCCGAGGAAGCGTTCCTACGTGAGCTCGTCGCCGCCACGCAAAGGCTTGCGTGGGGAGATCCCCTCGAGCCCGATACGGACGTCGGTCCCGTGGTCTCCGAGGAGGCATGTGCGCGTGTGGCGGGGGCGATCGGGCGCGCGGCGGCCGGCGGCGCCCGGGTCCTGACGCCTCACGCTGCGCCACGCGCCGTCTCACTCCCGTCGGACAACGGCGCCTACTTCCCGCCCACGATCGTGGCCGGCGCCAGGCCGGAGAGCGAGATCGTGCAGGAGGAGACCTTCGGTCCGGTGCTCGTCGTGCAGGTCGCGTGCGATTTCGATGCCGCCCTCGCTCTGGCCAACGGAGTGCGGCAGGGCCTCGTCGCTGCGCTCTTCGCGGGCCCGGGTCCGGAGCGCGATCGGTTCCTCCGCGGCGCGCAGGCGGGTCTTCTGAAGTGGGATCGCTCGACGGCCGGCGCCGACCCTGCCGCCCCGTTCGGCGGCTGGAAGGCCTCGGGATTCGGACCTTCCGAGCGCGGGCCGGGAGAGCTCGAGCTCTTGACTCGAATCCAGACCCTCGAGGGAAGGGAGTAGGCGGGTGGCCGCGGAGCCAGCTCCCCGGCACGCCCCGGCGCGGTTTCGTCCCGCCGTTCGGGGGGTCGTGCCGTTTGAGTACGCCGAAATCGAGCAGTCGGTCGGCAGCCGCTTCGAGAAGATGGTGCGGGCACATGCCGGAGGCGCAGCCGTGCGCGAGGCAGGGCGCGTCTGGACGTACGGGGAAATCAACGGCCTCGCCAACCGCTTTGCGCGGAGGCTCGGGTCTTCGCCGGGGCGGCCGGAGGCCCCGGTCGCCTTGCTGCTGCAGCCGGGCGCGCCGCTCTTCTCGGCGATGCTCGGCGCGCTCAAAGCCGGTCGGTTCTACGTGCCCCTCGATCCGGCGCTTCCGCCGGCGCGCCTGGCGGCGATCTTCGACGCGCTCGAGGCCGCGGTGCTCGTCTCCGAAGAGCCGTCGAATCCGCTCGCCCGCCGGCTCGCGCAGAAGAGCGTGCCGATCCTCGCGGCGGAGGCCGTCTCCGCCGAAGACCCCGCGGAGAATCCCGCAGTGGCGGTCTCTCCCGATGCGCTCGCCTACGTCCTGTTCACGTCCGGCTCAACCGGCGCGCCCAAGGGCGTCATGCACTGCCATCGCAGCCTCCTCCACAACGTCGCCAAGCTCTCCAACGGCCTCCAGATCGGGCCGGACGATCGTCTGACCCTTCTGTCCTCACCGAGTTTTGGCGCCTCGGTTTCGGACATCTTCGGCGCCCTCTTGAACGGGGCCTCGGTCTGCCCCTTTTCGGTGCGCGGCGACGGGCTCCGGGACCTCGCAGGCTTTCTCGCGCGGGAACGCATCACTGTCTATCACTCCGTTCCGAGCGTCTTCCGCGCGCTTGCCGCATCGCTCGGTGAGGGGACTTACCTTTCGAGCGTGCGGATCGTGAAGCTCGGCGGCGAGCCCGTGCTCGGCACGGACTTCGAGCTCTTCCGGCGACGGTTTCCGAGGGGCTGCCTCTTTCACGCAGGCCTCGGCTCGACGGAGGTCAGCGTGATCCGCCAGTGGTTCGGAGATCACGACACGCCGTGGCCGGGGACCGCGCCGCTCGGTTACGCGGTGGAAGGGACCGAAGTCGTGCTGCTCGGCGAGGACGGGCGCGAGCAGGCGGAGGAGGGGGAGATCGCGGTCGTTTCCCGAAATCTGCCGGTCGGGTACTGGCGAGACCCGGAGCGCACCCGCGCGGCGTTTCCGCCGGCGGCCGGCCGCGACGGTGCCCGGATCTACCGCACCGGAGACCTCGGGCGCCTGCTCGCGGACGGGTGCCTGATGTACGCCGGGCGGAAGGACTCCCGGTTGAAAGTGCGCGGCCACCGCGTCGAGGTCGAGGAGGTCGAGGCGGCCCTCGCCTCCCTGCCCGGCGTGCGGGAGGCCGCGGCCGCCGGGAGCGAGGGTCCCGACGGCACGCGGCTGGTCGCCTACGTGGTCGGCGACGCCGAAGCCCGTCCCGGAATTGCCATGCTGCGTCGTGCCCTTTCCGAGACGCTGCCCGATCCCATGATTCCCTCGGCCTTCGTGTTCCTGAACCGGCTTCCGCGCACGGAGAGCGGCAAGGTGGACCGCAGTGCGCTGCCCGCGCCCGGGTCCGTGCGGCCGGCTCTGGGGGTGGGATACGTCGTGCCGCGGGACGAGACGGAACACCTCGTGGCGAGTCTCTTTGCCGAGGTGCTCGGCCTCGACCGCGTGGGCGTGGACGACGATTTCTTCGATCTGGGAGGCAGCTCCCTTTCCGCCATCGGGATGCTCGCACGCCTGCGCGAGCGAACAGGGTGCGACCTGTATGCGATCGATCTGCTCGAGGCGCCCTCGCCCGCGGCCCTGGCGGCACGCCTGCGGAGCGGACAGGCGTTTTCCGAAGGGACGCGTGTCTGCCTTCAGCGCGGCACCGGCCCGCGCTCCGTGTTCGTGCTGCCGGGAGGCGTCGGCGATGGCGCGGACCTGCTGATGATCGCGAGCCTCGCAAGGCACGTGGGACCGGAGTTCAGCTTTTTCGGTCTGCGCTCAGGCTCTGCGCCGGCGGGTTCTCTCGAAGACCTGATCGCGTGGTGCATCCGGCAGATCCGCGCAATCCAACCGCGAGGTCCCTATGACCTCGTCGGGGAATGCGTCGGCGGAATCCTGGCATTCCAGGTGGCGAATCGCTTGGAACGAGAAGGGGAGCGAGTCGCCTCGCTCGCTCTCTTGGACACTCCTTTTCCGACGAGGCGCCGCCGGATCCTCCACGCCCTCCGGGCCCTGCGCGCGCCATGGGGCGACAACTTGATTCGCCGCGTGCGATACCACTGGCGGGCGCTTCGCCGACTCGAGCCGGCCGGACGGCGTGCCTACATCGTCGAAAAGGCGCGCGTGGCGGCCGCGGCCCTGTCGCGCGGCCGACGCGAAGCGCGTCGGCCCTTCCTGCTCCGGCGCGCCGCCTACGTGCGGTTTCTTCTCTCCGCCGTCCCGGGGCGGTTCGCCGGTACGCTGCGGTTCGTCGAGAGCGAGGAAGGCCACCGCAAGGGCTTCGCCGCCGCCTGGTCGCGGTTCGTCGTGCGGGTCGAGGTCGTCGGGGTCCCCGGGGATCACGCCGCCTATTTTGCGGAGCACGTCGATCGCTTCGCCGCGGCGCTGCGGAGCGAGCTGATGGGCACGGGGTCGGAGCCGTCCCGCTAGCCGGGTCCAGCCATCATCCGCCAGCGCGCCAGCCGTTCCGTCGTCTCGGCGCAGCGCCGGGCAGCGAGGCGGCAGAGCAGCGCGGACAACTCGGCGCAGCCCTCGGGATCCGACCGCTCGAGCTTCTCGAAGCGCGGCCGCGAGAGCGTCAGCAACACGGCCTCCTCGTGCGCGCGCGCGTCCGCCGAGCGCCCCGCGGCTTCGGGATCCAGAAGGGCCATCTCACCGAAGATCTCGCCGGGCGGCAGGATGGCGAGGGCCTCCTCCCCTCCGGCCAGCCGCCGCGAGATCCTCACGCGTCCCTGCGCGATCGCATAGAGGGCGTCACCGGCATCCCCCTCGCGGAAGATGACCGTCTCGGCCGCGTATCGGCGTTCCTCGGCAAACGCGCCGAAGAGGAATCGGTCGGAAGGCGACAGGCCGCCACTCGAGAGAGAGCGCGATTTCTCTTCGGCGGACAGGGCCGCGGCGTCGCCGCCGGAGGGGCGGGGCAGGTCCGCCGACGGAGCCGGGTCGGGGAAGAATCCCCGGAAGAGGTCGTCCAGACGCCCGAGCCGTCGCGCGAGACAGGCGCGAAGGTGACGCAGCCACGCGGCGCGGTCGGGGTCGTCGGCGAGGAAGTCCGCGGTAAAGCCGAGCAACGTCGCGGCCCCCTCGGCGCGGGCATCGGCGACCCGCGGGATTCCGATCAGAGCCTCTTCGCCGACGAACTCCCCTTCGTGCGCCCGTCCGAGCGGCTGGGGCCCGACAGGCGTATCGCGCGAGAGCGTGATCTGGCCGGATACGACCAGGGAGATCTCGGAGGAGGCGTCCAACTCGTGAAAGAGGAAGCTGCCGGCCGCGAGGCGCCGAAGCTCTCCGGCGGAGGCGGCGGCGAGCAGCGCGCGGTCGGGGAGATCCGAAACCGCGGGCATCTGCGAGAGGCGCCGCGTGCGGTCGAGGACACCTTCGGCGCTCGATCCTCTGGCGATCAGCGCCCGGACGAGCGCCGGCGTCCGGTCCGGCCACTCGAGTTTCGGTGAAAGCGTCCGGGCGGATGCTTCCAGGCGAGTCCGGGCCGCGGCGGCCGACTCGGGCCAGCCGGAGATTTCTTCCGGCGCGAGAGCGCGCGCGGCCTTCAGGAAGCGCGCGTCCGTCGCGTCGGGCAGGCCGTCGGGACGCAGGAGGGCCGCCTCGAGCAGGTCCCCGACCGCGTCTGCGAACCGCTTCTCCAGAAAGGCGAGCCTCCCCCGCGCGGAGGCCGTGCGCGGGTCGAACGGGTTGGCGTGCCGCGCTTCGTCGAGCATGCGTCGCGCGGCGGTGAAGTCGTGCGCCTCGAGGGCCAGCAACCCGAGCAACACCGAGTCGCCGCTTTCCAGGGCGAGGGCTCGAGCCGGGTCGCTCCGACCCGAGGCGATCAGCACGCGCGCGAGCGATGAGGCGGCCTGTGCCCGCTCCGCATTTTCGAGGCTCGCCGCGTGGCGCTCCAGCAGATCGGCGACGTCGCGGAGTCCCGCGGCGTCGCAGCGCCGAGCAGCCTCGCGCGCGCTCGCGGCGAGCGAAGAGGAACTCAAGGCATCGGCCCTTTCTTCGGCCGCACGCGGACGTTGCGGAACTTGGACTGGACGGCGACACGCAGGTCGCCGTTGGAGGGATCCCGGGTAACGATCGAGAACGTCGAAACCCGCCGTGAGGGTTGCGACCCGTCCCCCTGCCCGGACGCGCCGAGGACGGCCAGCATCGCCGCTAGCGTGAGAAGTGCCATCGGATTCCCTCCCGGCCTCCCGGGATTCTACGAAAGTGCCGGCGCCCGCCCTGTTGTGCTAATTTTCCACTCCGCATGCCTGCCGCCCCGAGCGAAGCCATCTCCTTGAGGCGCACACCCCTCTACGACCTACACCGCGAGCTCGGCGCCAAACTGATCGACTTCGGCGGCTGGGAGATGCCCGTCCAGTACCAGGGCATCCTGGAGGAGCACCGCGCCGTCCGCGAGCGCGTGGGACTCTTCGACGTGTCTCACATGGGCGAACTCTCCGTGACCGGCCCGGGCGCGCTCGCCCTGCTCCAGCACCTGACGCCCAACGACGTCGGCAAGCTCGCGGACGGCCGGATCCATTACTCCGCGTTTCTGACGGAGCGGGGCACCTTCGTCGACGACCTGCTCGTCTACCGCCGCGCCGCCGACTCCTACCTTCTCGTCGTCAACGCATCCAACACTCCGAAGGACTTCGCGTGGGCGCGGGAGAGAGTCCGCGAGGGCGCGGCGGTCGAGGACCATTCGGAGCGTTTTGCGCTGATCGCGGTCCAGGGGCCGCTCGCGGCGCGCCTCCTGTCGCGCCTCTGCGAGCCGGATCCCTCGGACCTTCCCTACTACGGATTCCGGATGTCTCGGATCCTGAGCGAGCCGGCTCTGGTTTCGCGCACGGGCTACACGGGGGAGGACGGCTTCGAGGTGTATCTGGACCCGCAAGCCTCGCCGGCGGTCTTCCGGGGGCTGCTCGAAGCGGGCCGGCCCGAGGGTGTCGCGCCCTGCGGGCTCGGCGCGCGCGACACCCTGCGGCTCGAGGCGAAGATGGCGCTCTATGGTAACGATATCGACGACACGGTCACGCCCTGGGAGGCGGACCTCGGCTGGATCGTGCGCATGAACAAGGGGGACTTCCTGGGGCGCGACGCCCTGGCTCGGCAGAAGGCCGAAGGCGTGCCGCGCCGGCTGATTGGCTTCGAGATGGTGGACCGCGGCATCGCACGGCACGGATACCCCGCCCGGTCCGCGCAGGGCCCGGGAATCGTCACCTCGGGCACCCACTCGCCGACTCTGGGCCGCCCGATCGGGCTGGCGCTGCTGCCCTCGGGCGCCACCCTCGGCGACGTGTTCCAGGTGGATATCCGCGGCCGCGCCGCGCAGGCACGAATCGTCGAGACGCCCTTTTACCTCAGGAAGAAGGAGGTGTCCGCATGAATCCGGAGAATCTCCACTACACCCAGAGCCACGAATGGGTCCGGATCGACGGGGACATCGGCACGGTCGGCATCACCGATCACGCGCAGAAGGAACTGGGCGAGATCGTCTACCTCGAACTTCCGGAGGCCGGGCACGTCTTCAACGCGGACGACGAGTTCGGCACCATCGAGTCCGTCAAGGCGGTCTCGGAACTCTTCTCGCCGATCTCGGGCGAGGTCGTCGAAGTGAACAAATCGGCCGTCGCCGAGCCGGGGATCATCAACGACGATCCCTTCGGGGACGGCTGGCTCGTGCGCTTGAAACTCTCGACCGATGAGGAGGTCGGCAAGCTCATGAGCGCCGAGCAGTACGCCGAGTACGTCAAGAGCGAGGAGAAGTGAAGTTTCTCCCCACCTCCGACCCGGACCGGGCCGCCATGTTGCAGGCGGTGGGCGCGGCGCGGATGGAGGACCTCTTCGCATCGATTCCCCGCGACGTGCTCGCGGGCCCAAAGCTCCCACCCCCAATGTCGGAGATCGAGATCCGGCGGCTCTTCCGGGGCCTCGCCGCGCGGAACGCGAACGCGCAGGAGACCGCATTCTTCCTGGGCGCAGGCCTCTATCACCATTACGTGTCGGCGATCGCCGACCAGATGCTCTACCGCGCGGAATGGCTCACGGCGTACACGCCCTACCAGCCCGAGGTCTCGCAGGGCACGCTCCAGTCCATCTTCGAGTTTCAGACCCACATCTGTCTGCTAACGGCGCTCGATGTGGCCAACGCCTCGCTCTACGAGGGCGCCTCGGCGCTGGTCGAGGCGTTACTGATGGCCGACCGTCTCGTGCGCGGGCGCCGCCGCGCCGTACTCTCCGAGGGGATCCACCCCGAATACCGCGAGACCGTACGCACGTACTTCGCGAACCTGGATCTGGAAGTCGTCGAGGTCCCCCTCGGCCCGGACGGAAGAACGGACGCCGTCGCCTTCGAGGCGGCCGTCGACGCGGGAACCTTCGCAGCGGCGCTGCAGTCACCCAATTTCTACGGTCTGGTCGAGGACTGGTCCCTGGCCTCGCGGGCGGCCTCGCGCGGCGGCGCACAATCGATCGCGGTCGTCGCGGAGGCGGCCTCCCTGGGCCTGCTCGCCCCACCGGGAGAGATGGGCGTCGACATCGCCTGTGGGGAGGCACAGTCGCTCGGCGTGCCGATGCAGAACGGGGGCCCGTTGCTCGGCTTCCTCGCCTGCCGTGCCGCCCACCAGCGGCAGATTCCGGGGCGCCTGGTGGGGGAGACTCGCGACGCCGAAGGGCGCCGGGCCTTCTGCCTGACGCTCTCGACCCGCGAGCAGCACATCCGACGCGAGAAGGCGACCTCCAACATCTGCACGAATCAGGGCCTGATGGCGCTCGCCTCCAACATCCACATGTCGCTGCTCGGCCGGCGGGGCCTGCGCGAGGTGGCGACTCAGAGCCATGCCAAGGCCGAGTACCTCAAAGCGGCGATCGCCCGACTGCCGGGCTACGGTCTGCCCTACCCCGGACCGACCTTCAACGAGTTCGTCGTGGAGGCGCCGGTGCCCGCCAGGGCGCTGCTGGCGCGGCTGGCGGAGCGGGGAATCCTGGCCGGCGTACCGCTGTCGCGCTACGAGGAGCGGTGGGCGAATCGGTTCGTCGTCGCCGTGACCGAGATGAACACGCGGGAGGAAATGGATCGGTTGGTCGCGGAGCTGGGAGCGGTTTCGTGAGCGTCGAGATCGAAGAGAAAGCCACGGCGGCGGCGCATCCGGACCGCCTCCGTCCCGAACCTCGCCACGAGCCACTCATCTTCGAACGCTCCGGGAGCGGCAAGATCGGTTACTCGCTTCCGGCGCTCGACGTGCCCGAGGTTCTTGCGATTCCGGAGGCCCAGCGGCGCGCCGACATCCCGGGGGAGACCGAGGTCACCGAGGTGGAAGTGGCGCGCCATTTCACGCGCCTCTCGCGTCTGAACTTCTCGATCGACGAGGGTCTCTATCCGCTCGGCTCGTGCACGATGAAGCACAACCCCCGCACGAACGAGGAGGTGGCACGTCTGCCCGGCTTCGCCGCCTCGCATCCGCTGGCGCCGGAGGAGGTGAGTCAGGGCGCTCTGGAGCTTGCCTGGCGACTCGAGCAGAACCTGATGGAGCTGACCGGCCTCGCGCGCGTCACGCTGCAGCCTTCGGCGGGCGCCCAGGGGGAGCTTGCGGGGATTCTCATGATCCGCGCGGCCCTGGCGCGCTCGGGTCGTCCGCGGTCGACCGTTCTGATTCCCGACTCGGCGCACGGCACGAACCCCGCATCGGCGCATTTTGCCGGCTATAAGGTACGGGAGTTGAAGTCCAACGTGCGCGGAACGCTCGACCTCGAAGTGCTCGAGGCAGCGATGACCGAGGACGTGGCGGCGCTGATGCTGACGGTGCCCAACACGCTCGGCATCTTCGAGGACCGGATCACGGAGATCGCACGGATCGTGCACCGGCGCGGGGGTTTTCTCTACTGTGACGGGGCGAACTTCAATTCCTTCGTAGGAATCGCCAAGCCGGGGCGCATGGGCATCGACGTGATGCACATGAACCTGCACAAGACTTTTTCGACGCCGCACGGAGGCGGCGGTCCCGGATCCGGACCGGTTGCCGTTGCCGAGAGGCTCGTGCCCTTCCTTCCGCGACCCATGGTCGAGCGCCGGCCGGACGGAACGTTCACACTCGACTTCGATCGGCCCGATTCGATCGGGCGCCTGCGCACGTTTCTCGGAAACTACGGAATGTTCGTGCGAGCCCTGGCGTACATTGCGGCCTACGGCGACCGGATCGGTGAGGTCGCGCGCGGCGCGGTCTTGAACGCCAACTACATCCGCGCCGGTCTCTCGGGCGTCTACCACTTGAAGTACGACGCCCCAACGCTTCACGAGGTCGTCTTCTCCGACAAGCTCCAGGGCGAGCGCGGTGTGCACGCCGTGGACATCGCCAAGCGTCTGATGGACTACGGCTTTCACCCGCCGACGGTGTACTTTCCGCTCATCGTGCCAGGCGCGCTGATGATCGAGCCCACGGAGACGGAGGGCCGGCAGGGGCTCGACGCCTTCGTGGCCGCGATGCGCGCGATCGCGAAAGAGTGCGAAGAGGAGCCGGAGCTGGTGCGGAAGGCCCCCCACACCACACCGGTCGGGCGCGTGGACGAGGTGGGTGCCGCGCGCAACCTCGTATTGCGGTGGAGGTCGAAGGGTTAGTCGTCCGTGACCCGTTTTCCGCTCGGGAACGGATGACCGATAACCGATAGCCGAGGACTCGTCCCGCGATATCCTTTCCCCAGCGATGCCCGAATTTCAGCGAAAGTGCCCGCTCTGCTCCGGAGACATGCTGCGGTCGCGCAGCCACAACTACGGGTACACGCACTACTTCTGGCAGAAGCCGTGGAAGCGGTCGTTCTTCGGATTCGGCGCCGAGCGTGTCTATCCCTGGGCCTGCATGGGCTGCGGCGTCGTGTTGCTCTATCTGGACCGGCTGCCTGCGATCGCGCAGGAGTTCCGGACGGCCCGTGAGACCCAGGAGGAGCCCTCCGCTTCGATCGCGCCCGCGCCGCTCAAGTCGTGATCGCGATCGGGTACCTCGACGGCCGGAGGCTCTCCCGCGCCGTCATCGCGGGCGCGCGGTTCGTGTCGGACCGGGCCGAGCCCCTGAACCGGATCAACGTCTTTCCGGTACCTGACGGCGACACGGGGACGAACGTCGCCTCGACGCTCCAGAAGACCGCCGCGGGGATCGCGCGCCTGCGGCAGCGGCACGTCCGGGAGATGTCCCGGGCGCTCGCGGACGAGGCCGTGGGCGGCGCGAGGGGAAACTCGGGGGCGATCCTGGCGCAGTTCTTCTGCGGGTTCGCGGAGGGCCTTCCCGATCGGCCGCGCGTCTCGACGCAGGACTTCGGCCACGCGGTCGTTCGCGCAGCGGACTCGGCCTATCAGGCGATCGCGCGGCCGGTCGAGGGAACGATCCTGACGGTCATCCGCGATTGGGCGCGCCACGTGGCGTCGCGCTCGGGCGAGGTCAAGGACTTCGAGAAGCTCCTTCCGGAGTCGCTCGAGCGGGCGAGGGCCGCGCTCGCGGAGACGCCGCGCCAGATGCAGGCGCTCAGGAAGGCGGGAGTCGTGGACGCCGGCGCCCAGGCCTTCGTGTATCTGATCGAGGGAATCGTCAAGTATCTGCGAGAGGCCGCGCGCGGCGCGATTCCCGAAGCGCCGCCGCCGGACACGAAGGCCGCGCTCTTCGACCGAACGCCCGAGGAGATCCTGTTCCGCTACTGTACGGAGGCCCTCCTCGAGGGCGACCGTGTGGACCGCGACGCCCTGCGACGGGACGTCGCCCTGCTCGGCGACTCGATTGTCATCGCCGGTAGTGTGACGCGCGTCCGCCTCCACGTGCACACCAACGAGCCCGAGAAGGTCTTCGCGGTGGCGGCACAGTTTGCAGACGTGGCGCAGACGAAGGTCGAGGACATGAGGGCACAGCACGAGACCCGATTCGACCAGAATCGCGCGCAGCGGGTCGGCATCGTCACGGATTCGACCTGCGATCTGCCGCAGTCGCTGTTCGAGGAACTCGGGATCGGAATGGTTCCGGTACGGGTTTTCTTCGGTTCGGAGAATTACCTGGACAGGGTCACGATCACTCCCGCGGAGTTCTACGCGCGCTTTGCCGTCACCCGGGAGAACCCCAAGACATCGCAGCCGCCGCCTGCCGACTTCACACAGGTGTACCGCTACGTCTCGACGCACGCGGGAACAATCGTCTCGGTTCACCTCTCCGCCGCATTTTCCGGGACCTACCAGGCCGCGGTCGTGGGGGCCCGCGGCATCGAGAAGACCCGTTTCGCCCACGTAGACAGCCGCAACGTCTCGGTCGGGCTCGGGCTGATCGTCCGGGCCGCAGCCGAAGCCGCTGCTGCGGGCAAGAGCGCCGACGACGTGGTGCGCATCGCCCAGGATGCCGCGCAACGGACGCGATCGTTCGTTGCGGTGCCGACCCTCGAGCACCTCGTGCGGGGTGGGCGGGTGTCGCCGCTCAAGGGCCTCCTCGCGCGGCTTCTCGGTCTGTTGCCGGTCCTGACGATCTCGGCCGAGGGGAAAGTCTACGCGGGGGCCAAGGCGCGGGGCTTCGAAGGTGCCCGGAAGAAGATGATGGCCCTCCTCTTCGAGGCGGCGGAGCGCGCCGAGGGCGGGAGCACGCTCCGCTTTGGTGTGGCGCACTGCGATGCCGCGGAGCTCGCCGAGAGCCTGGCCCGCAAGGTCCGGGAACGCTTTCCGGAGTCCGACGTCATGATCGTCGAGTGCGGGCCGGCGCTCGGCGCCCACGGCGGGCCGGGTGCCGTCGCGGTTGCCGTGCTGGCCTGACCGGGAGGCGTCGGGCCCGGATCGCAGCGCACGCCGAAGCCAGATTTCTCCTTCGCATGCCTCACATCCTGACGGTCGGGCACTCGAACCACCCTCTGGAGAAGCTCCTCACGCTCCTCGAAGCGCACGGCGTCGAGGGCGTCCTGGACATCCGCCGCTATCCCTCGTCACGACGGTGGCCTCGATTCGGGGCGAGTGCACTCGCCGCAAGCCTGCGAACGGCCGGAGTGGATTACGCCGGCCTGCCAGAGCTCGGAGGTCACCGCCGGCCGCTTCCGGACTCGCCGCACACGGCCTGGCGCGAGGACGCCTTTCGCGGATACGCCGACTTCATGGACACGGCCGAGTTCGCTGCGGGCCTCGCTCGGGTCGAAGGGCTTGCCCGCGAGAAGCGGTCGGCGCTCCTGTGCGCCGAGGCCGTGCCGTGGCGGTGTCACCGCTCGCTCGTGGCGGACGCTCTGCTCGTGCGGGGTTGGACCGTCGAGGATCTTCTCCCGGAGGGTCCGCCCAGGCGCCACGAGCTGCCGAATTTCGCGCGCCGGGCAGGTACCCGGGTGATCTACGACGTCGGGGACCTTCCCCTCGGCTAGAGGCCGAGCGTTCCCTCACCCACCCGGATGACCCGCCCGCCGACGACCACCTGCGCGACCGCCAGATTTCGGACGTGCACCTCGGCGAACAGTGTCGAGGGACGGTCGAGGCCGTAGCCCTGCTCGATGACGAGGGAAGTCACCGGCGTGACCGTGACCGCCGCGTTCAATACGAGATACGCCGCGAGCGCTCCGGCCGCGGCGCCGGCGCCAGGGACCTCGACGGACCCCGCCGCGTCGAAGGCGCGGGCATGCGCTGCCGAACGCGCCGCGACAGTCTCCTTGGTAAAGGCGTAGAGGAGCGAGGCCTCGCGTCCTTCGAGGACGCCGCGCAGCAGGTCGTAGCGGGGGCGGACGGCCTGGAGGTCCGCGAGTGTCGCCACCGGCACGATGAGGACGGGGAGGCCCGTCGAAACCTCCTGGACCGGCTGATTCGCGGCCTGGATCTGCTCTTCCTTCAACCCCAGCCCTTCGGCGATCCGTGCCACGGAATCTTCGCCGAGGGGATCGCCGGAAATGGGCGCCTGCTGCGTGAGCCGCAGAAGGGTTATCGTTCCGGACTCCACCCGCAGCTCGACGCGCACGAGCCCGTCGCGGCCCTCGTGGGCGCGGCGGGTCACGGGCTCCTCGAGGCCCGCGCGCCCCTCGCTCGCGTGAACGAAGTGGGCTCCGAGCGCCGGGTGCCCGGCGAAGGGGATCTCGCGGTCGCGCGAGAAGATCCGGAGCCGGAACGCGGCGCCCGGCAGCGCCGACGGAAAGAGAAACGCGGTGGCCGCATGATCCATCTCCCGGGCGATCGCCTGCATCGTCTCCGGGGGAAGTCCCTCCGCCTCGGGAAAGACCGCGAGTGGATTTCCCGCCAGCGGCCGGTCCGCAAAGACGTCGACCAGGACGAATCGTCGTGGCGACATCACGCCAGTCGCCGTGCGGCCAGCATCAGGATGTCGCGTGGCCCGGGAGAGATTCCCATCTTCTTGCCGTCGGCGACGACCTTCGCGAAGGCCGCCGGGATCGGCCGGTCTCGCGCTTCGGTCGCGAGCCACACGATCAGGTCTTCCGGTGAGATCGGATCGGAGGGGAATCGGGCCTGCGCGAGGCCGCCCGAAAAGAGGACGAGAAGGTCTCCCGGAGAGGTCGCGATCTCCGTCGAGGAGACGCGGTCCGCCGAGGTGACGTCGCGCGGCACCGGACGCGCTCCCCGCAGCATGACCGGCAGCTCGGTGCCGGCCGCCGCGAGCTGCAGCGTTTCGCCCGACCAGGCGGCGGCCGCGGCCTGGCAGGAGGGCTCCGCGTCGACGATGCGGCGCACGATCTCCGCGGGCGGACCTTCGCGCAGGAGCGGCTGGCCCATGCCGATCGCCTTCAGCAAGGCGCCAAAGGCCTCCTCCGGCTCGCGGGGATTCTCGACGAGAAGGAAGGCGAGCCGTCCGGCACGCGCCTCGACGCCATAGGAGAGGACGTTGGGCTCGTCGGAGCGCCAGCGCAGGGGCGCCGACTCGAAGGCGGGCGTTTCCGGCCAGGAGCCCGGGGCGAGCAATGACGCCGCCCCTCGGATGGTCGCCGCCGCGCCCTCGCGTCGGGCCCTCGCCACGGCGGCCTCGTGCTGGCGCACGCCCTCGACCGCCAGGGCCGCGTGGGTGGCCACTTCCTGAAGGAACTCCTCGTCTTCGCGTGTGAACGCGCCCAGGCGCTTGTTCAAGATTTCGACCACTCCGACGATCTCGCCCCCGGGCGTGCGCATGGGAGCCGCCAGAATCGACTGGGTGTGAAAGCCCGAGTCGGCGTCGACGGAGGCGTGGAAGCGCGGATCGTTGTAGGCGTCGGTCGTGTTGATCACCTCCCCGAGCGCTGCGACGGTCCCGGCGATGCCGCGGCCTACCTTCAAGCGGAAGGGGGTGACACTGCCGCCCTCGAGAATCTGGCTGACGAGCTCGTCGGATCCGGGCTCGCGCAGGAAGATCGTGCCTCGCTCGGCGTCGGTCTCGGACGTAGCGGTCTTCAAGATGATGCGCAGCGTCTCGGTGGAGTCGAAAGTCGCCGCGAGCGACTTGTTGGCCTCCAGGATCACCATGAGCTTGACCATCTTGGCCCGGGTGACCGACACCTCGGCGAGCACGCGGTCGAGCACCTGGCCTTCGAAGCGGGCGATGGCGTCCGCCATCGCTTCGGCGTTGGCGAACCGGGCCGCGGGGTCCTTCGCGACGGCGCGGTCGAGGACCGAAAGCAGGTCGGGCGGCAGATCGGGGCGCAGGGTCTGCGCCCGGGGAGGCTCTTCGGCCAGCACGCGGCGCACCAGGCGCGCGGTGTCGTTGTCGTCGAAGGGGACCCGGCCGGTGAACATCTCGTAGAGCATGACGCCCATGGCGTAGACGTCGGTCGACACGCTCGGGTCGTCTCCCCGCAGGAGCTCCGGCGCCAGAAACTGCGGGGTTCCGGGAACCGTTTCTTCCTTCACGCCGCGGAAGAGAGCGGAGTCGACGGCGATGCCGAAGTCCATCAGATGCGGGACGCCGTCCTGCGTGACGATCACGTTCTCGGGTTTCAGGTCCCGGTGGAGCACGCCGATGTGGTGCGCAGCGCCGAGCCCGCCGCAGATTCCCTTGGCAAGGGCCAGGCCGCGTCCGAGCGGCAGGGTCCGCTCGTCGTCCTCGATCTCCTTCAGCGTGCTTCCCGGCAGGAACTCCATGGAGACGAAGTCCTCGCCGTTCAACTCCACCAGGTCGTAAACGCGGCAGACGTTGGGGTGGGTGACGCGCCGGGAAAGGATGATCTCCCGGCGCAGGGTTTCGCGGCGCTCGGGGGACATGCGGTCCGGCCGGATCCGTTTCAAGGCGATGTCGATGTCCAGGCGCAGGTCCCGGGCCCGATACACCACCCCCATGCCGCCGAAGCCGAGGACCTTGTCGATCCGGTACCGGTCGCCGAGCAGCGTCCCGGCCTTGAGCGGCCTGTCCGCCGCTCGGTTGCCGTTTTGCGTGGGCCTTTCGCTCTCGCGGGACATGCGGTAGAAAACCGTCCTTCCCAAAGTTGACGCCCTCCAAGCGGGCTCGGGATAGACTTGACTCTAGACGCTGGGCTTCGAAGTTGATACTCGTTTTTGCGCAGGAGGAGCCGTGACCAATTCCCGACCGGTTCGCCGTCTCCTGGTCTCGCTCGCCGTTCTCGGTTTCCTCGTTGCCGTGCCGGCGTTCCCGGCCGGTTTCCAGATCATGACGCAGGGGGCGCGCGCCACGGGAATGGGTCTCGCGTTCACGGCGGTCGCCGACGACCCGACCGCGATCTTCTACAACCCGGCGGGCCTCGGCTGGCAGGAGCACTTTTCCTCGGAGATCGGCGTCGGGTTCATCAGCAAGCTCGACGGAAAGTTCGACGGCTCGGGCCCCTTCCCCGGCACGGGGCAGAACGGCGCGCAGCACCTGACGACCTTCGTGGTCCCGACCTTCTACGCGGTCATTCCCCTGACACAGGACCTCAACCTGGGGATCGGGGCGTTTGCCCCCTACGGCCTGGGGTTCCGATGGGACAACACCGACAACCAGTGGCCCGGCCGGTTCATCTCGACCAACGCCGTCGTTCAGACGATGGACTTGAACCCGGTGCTCTCCTGGAAGCTGCTCCCGTCGCTGGCGATTGCCGGGGGCGCCGACTTCCGGCTCTCGAAGGTCCAGCTCGAGCGCAACAACGGGAGCTTCGATCCTCTGACGAATTCCGTGGTGGACACGGCCTACGTGAAGTTGAACAGCAGCATCTGGGACAACAGCGCCTGGGGCTGGAACGCGGCGATCATGCTCAAGCCGGCGCCCACCTTCTCGATCGGAGCCTCCTACCGGAGCTCGATCACCGTCGACTACGCCGGCACGGCGACGTTCACCCAGATCCTGACGGGCAACGACGTCTTCGATGCGATCGTGGCGTCGCGGCTGCCCTCCAACCCGCAGAACGTCACGACCTCGATCAAGTTCCCGGCCAGCCTGAACCTCGGGATGGCCTGGGTACTGGGAAAGAACACCACGATGTCGCTCGAAGCCGACTGGACGCAGTGGTCCGACTTTCACGACCTGGCGATCAACTTCGAGAATCCGGCGATCCCGGACCAGGACCGCGTGACCGCCTGGCAGGACGCCTGGGCCTACCGCTTCGGGGTCGAGCAGAAGTTCGGGAAGTGGTCGGTCCAGGGCGGCTACTACTACGACAACACGCCGCAGCCGGCCTTCGACACGGGGCCCATCCTGGCCGACAACGACCGGGTCGGATACACGTTCGGCTTCAGCTACGGGACGCCGCGCTTCAGCGTGAACGTCTCCGACCTGTACCTGACCGTGCGGGACCGGACGACTCCACCCGCGAACACCGACAACTTCTACGGGAAGTACAGGAAAGAAGCCGTGAATGTCGCGATCGCCAGCATGCGGTTCGCGTTCTGAGCAGGAGACAGCCATGAAGAAGCACATCGCTCTGCGCCCCGCTGCGGCCGTCGCCGTGTTCGCCTTCCTTCTCGCGAGCCCGTCGCCGGGCCAGACATCCTTTACCAAGTACGTCGCGCTGGGGGACAGCATCACTGCGAGCTTTCAGGGTCTCTGCCTCGTGACACGCAACCAGAACGCGAGCTATCCGCTCCTGATCTCCCAACAGCTCGGGATCTCGGGTTTTCAGCAGCCGCTCTTCGGAGAGGGGGCGCTGACCTCCAACCCCGCGACCAATAAGTGCCTGGGCTTCGTCGTGAGCGGAAACTCGATCGGCGTCGGCGCGGTTTCCGACCAGCTTTCGCCGACCAATCTGGCGCTCGCGCGCCCCTACGACAACCTCGGAATTCCCGGTGCGACGGCCGGCGATCTGCTCACCATCACCAGCGCCGATCCCGCGGGGAACACGGCGAACGCGTTCGCCTATGCCATCCTGCGGAACAACTTTCCGGGGAGTCCGCTCAATGGAACCAATGCCCTGCAGCAGGCGCTGGCACTCCAGCCGGACCTCGTGACGCTCTGGGTCGGGAGCAACGACGTTCTCGGGGCACTTCTCTACGCAATCGCGATCGACGGCGTGACGTTGACGCCCGTCGCCTCCTTCAATCAGAGCTACACGCAGATCATCGGCGGCCTACAGTCTTCGGGCGCCACGATTGTCACGGGAAACATCCCTCCGGTCGACGCGGTGCCTTTCGCCAATACGATCCCGCCGGTGGTCGTCGACCCGTCTACCGGCCAGCCGCTCATCATCGCCGGAGCGCCCGTTCCGCTGCTGGGGCCGGGCGACGCGGCCTATCCGTGCCCCACGGGCGCGACCGCGTGCCCACTGCCGGCTGGAACCCTGGTGACGCTGGCGGCCAACTCTCCGCAGGCGGCGCTCGGCGGCCAGTCGCTTCTGGGCCTGGGCTTCGGCATCCCCTGCCAGGTCGCCCCGACGCTTCCCCGCTGCGGCTTCCCGCTGCCGGACGGGCAATTCGTCCCGCCGGCGACGATCGTTCCAGGAGTGCTGCTTTATCCCGACGAAGTCGCTCAGATCCGGGCCCGAACCGACGAGCTGAACGCCGTCATCGCGTCGGTCGGCGGGGCCGCCGGAGCCATTCCGGTCGACATCCACGGGCGCTTCCAGGAGATCGCGACGACGGGCTACCGCATCGGGGGTCTCGCTTTCACGACGACGTTCGGAACAGGTGGAATCTTCTCGGCCGACGGCTTCCACCCCAATAGCATCGGACAGGCCGTCGTGGCCGACTGGATGATCACGGCTCTCAACGAGGCTCGCGACCTCAGCATTCCGAGGCCCAACCTCTATGCGGCGATCTTCACGCCGGACGTGCCTCCGGGCTCCTCTGCCACGACCCCGGGAACGAAGGCCGAGCAGGATCTCTTCCATCGGCTCTGCGACGTTTTCCCGCCCGTGAGCGACGGGATCGTGGTCGAAGAGCCGCGCGCCGTCATCGTGCGGCCGGATCCGGGCGGCTCCAGTCACGCTCCCCGGAACCTCGACCGGTCGCGAGACCGAAGCCAGTAGGGCGGCCCGCCGCATCTGCCCGCGAGAGGGTTCCTGGCGTCCCGAGTGGACGCGGCGGGACTCTCTCTGCTAGATTTCGCGTCTTTTTCGGAAGAGCTTGGAGAGAGACCCATGATGATTCCGGCGACACAGATTCGGGTGGGCACTCTCGTCATTCACAACGGGGAGCTGCACCGCGTCCACGACATGATCCACAAGACCCCGGGGAACCTGCGCGGTTTCGTGCAGGTCAAGATGCGAAATCTGCGCAACGGGTCCATGGCCGAGCAGCGGTTCGGCTCGACGGACCGCGTCGAGAAGGCCTCCCTGGACGAGCGGGAGATGGAGTATCTCTACTCCGACTCGGCCGGCCACCACTTCATGGACCAGCAGTCGTACGACCAGGTCACACTTTCCGATGAGGTCATCGGCGAACAGATGAAGTACCTGCTTCCCAACACGGCGATCCACGTGGACTTCTACGACGGGAACCCCGTGGGAATCGAGCTGCCCAACACGGTGACGCTCAAGGTTGCCGAGACGCAGCCCGGGATGAAGGGCGCGACGGCATCGGCGTCGTACAAGCCCGCGACGCTCGAGACCGGACTCCAGGTCATGGTTCCCCAGTTCATCGAAGCCGGGACGCGGATCAAGGTCGACACTCGGGACAATAGCTACCTGGAGCGCGGCTGAGGGAAGAGAAATACGGGATGCGGGATGCGGGATGCAGGATGCGGGATACGGGATGAGGCGAGTCCCCATCTCGCATCGCGAATCTCGAATCTCGCATCCTATGCTGTAGCGGCATAGAGCTTATCCCCCGTGACCCTTTTTGCTTGACCGACCTCGGAGCCTCTTCAATAATTCCGAGCGTGCAGCAGAACCCCAAGGGCAGCCGGGCCGCCCTCTCGGCCCTGATCGTGGCATTGCTCTGGCCGGGTGTGGCCGGGGCAAAGTCGGCAAAGTCCCAACACCAAAGTGCCAGACAGAAGAAGCTCGTCGCGGCCGC
Organism: uncultured Acidobacteriota bacterium; assembly: GCA_963801275.1. GTDB lineage: Bacteria > Acidobacteriota > Thermoanaerobaculia > UBA5066 > Gp7-AA6 > DATBFU01. The sequence goes on from CAWDEF010000001.1 coordinate 3,657,574, forward strand.
TCCATCGGCCGACCACAGCGAATCGATCGCAAGCGCGGCAAAGGCGAGCCGTTCCGCCCAGAGGTCGAAGAAGCGCCGCGCCAAGAAAGTGATCCGGCAGGACGCCGACAGCAAGGTCGTGCTGGAGTTGCTCCAGGCGGTCCTGCATCCCCGCGAGGTGTACGGCCCCTTCCTGCCTCCATCCGAGCCTTTCGCCTATCCTCCGGCCCCCTGTCAGCCGATCGACACGATTCTGGAAGCCCGCCTTCACGAAGAGGGGCCTGACATGCCGGAGACTCAGGCCGCGGAGGAAGACCGGGAGTCCGAGGCGAGGGAGTCGCGCGCGGCGAGCTTCCTCGCGGTCGCGCGCCGGATCGGCTCCTTCCTGCGCCCCAAGTCAGCCGAGGCCAGGGTTACGGCCGACGACATCGACCTGGCGGACTTGCTTTCCGCGAATCTGAGAATCCCCGTCGAGGGCGTGGACGCCCAGCGGCTCCGCGACTCCTTTCTTGACCGAAGAGGCCGATACCGCAAGCACCTGGCCATCGACATCGGAGCCCCGCGGGGCACGCCCGTTCTGGCGACGGCGGATGGTGAAATCGTGCGGCTCGCCCGGGAGAGACGTGGCGGAATCACGATCTACCAGAAGGACACGAGCGGCAAGTATCTCTTCTTCTACTGCCACCTTCGCAAGTACGAGCGGGGGCTTGCCGTGGGACAGCGGGTCGCTGCCGGCGACGTCATCGGATACGTCGGGTCGACGGGCCATGTGATCGGGGGGCCGCACCTGCACTTCTCGATCACGCGCGTTCCGGAGAACGACGACTTTCGGGAGGGCCTGGCGATCAACCCGTACCTGCTGTTCCTCGCAGGAGTTCCCTGAGGCTGGAATTGAAGAAGAAGGGCGCCGATCGGCCCCCTGCTTCAGACGGTCGTCACACGCCCCTGCCCCAGTAGCCTTTCCAGCCAGAGGTTCGTCAGCTTCTCCGCGACGGTGTTCTGCCGAAGCCGCGCGGCGAGGTTGTCCCAGTCCATCTCGTCGAGGGGCTGATCCTGGTTGAAGCAGGAGAAGACGATCTCCTTCTGCTCGCCGGTCGCGGGATCGACGTGCCGCTGCAGGCACTGGGCGCAGACCTCTTTCATCATGCACTGCATGGGTGAGTTGATCGAGCCCACGCCGACGTGGTTTGGATTCAGATGCGGCGCGAGCACGCCGTGGCGCGCCCGGGCGACCGCGGCCATCATCCGGTCCGACCCGATGACGATCAGGCGGCTCGCGTCGGAAAGGGGGATGGACATCCGGCCCAGGCCCCCGGTTGCGTAGGCGCGCATCGCCTCGACGATGTTGCCCACGAAGGAGCGATCCGAGGCTCGTCGCGTCGGAATGGGTTCGCCGCGATCGACGGAAAGGATGAGGATGTCGGAGGCGGCCTCGAGCTCTTCCCGCTTGTAGAAGTCCTCGAGTTTCTTGTAGCCGGCGAAGTAGATCACGCGGTTGCCGAGCAGCCGCGCCTTCTTCCCGATCGAGAAGAGGACGGCGTTGCCGAGCCCGCCGCCGCAGAGCAGCACCGTGGAATCTTCCGGCAGCTCGGTCGCCGCGCCGGTCGGGCCCATCACCACGACGGGCTCCCCGGGCTTCAAGACCGAGCAGAGGCGCGAGGACGCGCCGATCTCGAGAGCGATCAGCGACAGGAGGCCCCGCTCCGCGTCCACCCAGGCGCCCGTCAGCGCCAGGGGCTCGATCAGAAGCGGCGCGCCAGCCACGGTGGGCGCACGAGCCTCCAGGTTCTGCAGGCGGAAGAACTGGCCCGGCTGAAAGTTTGCGGCGGCCGCAGGCGCACGAACGACGACCTCCACGATCGTCGGGGTCAAGCGATTGACCTCCACGACTCGGGCCGTCAGGCGCTCCTCGATCCGCGCTCGAAAGGCCATCCATTCCTGCTCGGGACGCACGGGACGGGGGCGGTCGGGCGAGCCGGGAAGGACCAGCGACACGATGGAGGGATAGCCCTTCTTTGCCGACGCCATGGCCTTCACGACGTTGCCGTTGAAGGCCGGATGGTTGTCGCCGAAGAACGTCACGAACTTCCCGCCGCGGTGGAAGCCGGTGAAGAAGGCCTCCTCGTCCTGCGCGGGGGCGGGAGAGAGGGAGACTGATCCGTCCTCGCCGATCGCGGCGCGGTGCGGCTGGAAGAACCGCCGCTTCTCGTCCATCGGGAAGGACCCCGGGAACTCCTTTTCGTAGGTGATGTTCGGCGTCGTGCCCGCCGCCACGAGGCAGGCGCGCGCCGGAAGCTCCACGATTTCGTCTCCCCTCGCGCGCCGGAAGCGCACCGCGGCGAGCTTTCCGTGGGCATCCGGCACCGCTTCCACCGGGTCGAGGCCCTCGAGGAACGAAACCCCTTCCTCCAGGGCCTTGATCACTTCTTCATGGTTGAGGCGGTATGCGGGGGACTCCTCCATCGCGCGTCGATAGACGATCGAGACGCCCCCCCATTCCCGGCACAGGCGGGCGAAATCGGGCCTCTCCGACGCCTCCCGGGCGCGAGCGCGTTCCCGGCGCACCGCCTCTCCGTGCGCGAGAAGCCGGTCGAGCAGTTCGAGCTCCTCCGCGTCGAAGGACCGGCGGACTGACTCCGCGCCCTTCTCGGCGACGAGCGTCTCGTAACGCGCGAGCGTCTTCTCGCACTGGACGGGGTAGTAGGCCGCGAGCTCGGTGGCCGTGTCGATGGCCGTGAGGCCGCCGCCGATGACGACGGCCGGCAGCTCTGCCTGCAGGTTCGCCAGCGCCTCTCCCTTGAAGGCGCCCGTCAGCTGAAGCGCCATCAGGAAGTCGGAAGCCTTGCGGACGCCGCGGATGATGTTGTTCTTCATCGGGATGATCGTCGGGCGCCCGGCCCCGGCCGCGACCGCGATGTGGTCAAAGCCGAGATCCAGGGCCTGCTCGGCGGAGAGCGTGCCTCCGAACCGGATGCCTCCCTGGAGGGCGAGGCGCGCGCGCCGCGCGAGCGTCACGTGGATCAGCGTGAGGAAGTTCTTGTCCCAGCGGACCGTGATCCCGTATTCGGAGACGCCACCGAAACCGGCCAGGGGCCGTCGGTCGAGCGACTTCGAGATTGAGCGGTAGTCGCGGATCGGCAGGATGCCGTCGCCGTCGGCGCCCGTCCACTCGGCCGGAAGCCCCTCGATTTTCAGCCCGTCGATGCCGACGACGCCGAAACCCTCGTTGACCAGGTAATGCGCCAGGGTGTAGCCGGCCGGTCCGAGGCCGACGATGAGGACGTTTTTTCCGTTGTAGGGCAGCGGGAACGGCCGCCGCGCGTGGAGAGGATTCCAGCGGGTGAGCAGGCCATAGATCTCGACACCCCAGGGCAGGGCGAGCACGTCGGTCAGAACCCCGGTCTCGATCTGCGGGATGTTTACGGGCTCCTGCTTTTGGAAGATGCAGGCCTTCATGCAGTCGTTGCAGATCCGATGGCCCGTTCCCGGGCACATCGGATTGTCGATGCAGACCAGCGCGAGCGCCCCGATCGCGTCGCCCTCGCGGCGCAGGGCGTGCATCTCCGAGATTTTCTCGTCGAGCGGGCAGCCGGGCAGGGTCACGCCCAGGGGATTTTTCTGGAAGGCGCCGGTCTTCGCGTCGGCCAGCCCCTTGGCGCAGGAGTCCTTCTCGCGTTCGTGGCAGAGCAGGCAGTAGTGCGTCTGCCCGAGCACCTCCCGCCGCGTCATGCGCGGATCGGTGAGCCCGAACCCGTCGCGGCGCCGTCGTCGCGCAATCGGCCCGACGCGTTGTTCCGGGCGCTCCGGGAAGGGCCGATCGGTCTCGACGAGGTGGTGGTAGTCGAGCGTCTCGGGCAGGTGGAACGAGACCCAGCCCGCGACCTCCCCTGCCCATTCGGGCACGAGAAGCCGCGCCTGGCACCAGAGGGCGTAGGCCTGCAGGAGGCCTTCGAGAAACGCGAGCAGCTCCTCGTCGGAATCTCCGGCCGCCGTCGGAACGTTCGCATCGCCGCTCGTCCGGGCCCTTCGCGCGAGGTCCTGCGCCCGGTTCCGCGCGGCCGGATCGATCTGCGAGGCCTTCTTCTGGCGAAGGACCGCAAGGAAGGCGCTTTCCAGGTCGAGCAGCTCGACACCGACCCGCGAGGTTGCAAGCTCAGGGTCCTCCCGCCAGGGCAGACCGGGGAAGAGACTCCGCTCGAGGGCGACCCCTGTCCGGCGCAGGGACTCGAGGCCCCCAGCATCGGCGGGGGGCTTGGTCTTGGAGGCGCGCCTCTGCAGGAAGTCCCGCCGGAAGCGGAACAGAACGGCCTGTGGGCCGGCTGTGTCGGCCTGAGCCCGCACCTCGGCCTCAATCCCGAAGAGCCGGGCCACGAACCGGGAAAGATGCCGCGCACCCTCGATGAGCAAGAGCGAGAGACTCAGCGGATCGACCGAGAACGGATCGCGCCGGTACTGCTCGAGGCGCGCCGCGAGTTCCGCGTCCTCCCGCATGAGCTCCTCGCGAAAGGCCGCATCGATCCCGGCGAGCTTCTCCTCTCGGTGGAGGTCCTGGTACCGGAAGCCCTCGACGCCGAGAGGAAAATCCCTCTCGGCGATTCGTGGTGGTGTGGTCGCGGTCTCCAAACCGCCGGATTCTAACCCGGCGGCCGGGGCACCTTCCTCCGCGGCTCCGCCGCTCTTGCCCCCGGCGAGCGGGAAAACGGAGGAAGGGGCGCGCGTGCCGCGCCCGCGACGCTGGTCCTCGGGCGCGTGATAGCGACCAAAACAACAATAATAGAATCTGTTACGGATATGGAGCCCGCCCGGGAAAGCCGCAATACGCTGCGGCGGCGTCTCGTCCCCGAGGCCGTCGCAGGAACGCACTCCCATGGGACCGCCGAGTGGGTCTACGCGCGGGTGCGGCGGAAGATGCCGCGGGCATCGCTCGGAACGAGCCACCGCAACCCGCAGCTGCTGGTCGCGGAGGGGCGCCTGCGCTCGTGGGTGCGCGGCCGAGCCACGCGCCGTGACGAGGACCTCGATCCGCCCGACCACTTCTCCTGCCGCCGGTGCGGGCTGCTCCCTGATCCCCCGCGGGCGCCGCGGGCCTATCCCGAGGAGCAGCGGCTGCGCGCCCGCGGCCACGAGATCGAAGAACGCGTTCCGGAGTTCGTCGGAATCTGCCGGGACTGCAGGCACACTCGAAAGACAGGGGGAAAGAAACCATGCGCCAATGGAAAGGATCCAAGGCTCACGAGAGCCTGAAGCACGGCCGTCTCCAGAAGGGCCTCGACGCCCTGGGGAAGATCTAGGCGAAGGCGATCGGCGGGACCGGCCTCGCCGGCCCGCCGACTCTCTCGATGTTCGATCCCTCCGCGCACGGCTTCTACGACTCGGCCGAGGTCGAGAAGGAGCTGCGGCGCGTTTCCGACATCTGTCACACCTGCCGGCGTTGCTACGATCTGTGCCCTTCCTTCGACGTGCTCTTCCGGGCCCTGGACCGCCCCGAGGTGGACGGGGAGGCCGACCGCCTGCCGGCCGAGGATCTGGGACGGTTCTCCGACCTTTGCTTCGAGTGCAGGCTCTGCATCCCGCACTGTCCCTATTACCCGCCGCATCTTTCGGAGGTGGACATCCCCCGCCTCGTCCTGCGCGGCCGGGCGGCGCAGGTCAAGCAGGACGGGAAGCCCCGACTGCGGGAGCGCATCCTGGCCTCGGTCGACGCCGTGGGCCGGCTCTCCTGCGCCGCCGCGCCGGTCGTCAACGCGGTCAACGAGGGCCGACTCCCGCGGATCGTGCTCGAGAAGACGCTCGGCGTGCACCGCGACCGGCTGCTGCCCACTTTCGCGGGCGAGACCTTCCTCGCCTGGTGGAAGCGCCGCGGCGGAGCGACCGAGCCGACCGAGCGGGCGCCTCGGCACGAACGCGTGGCCCTCTTCGTGACCTGTTCGTTCAACTACAACGCGCCGGAGGTCGCGAAGGCGGCCGTCGCGGTTCTCGAGAAGAACGGCTGCGAGGTCGTCGTGCCGGACCAGAGCTGCTGCGGCATGCCCTTCCTCGAGAGCGGTGATATGGATTCCGCGCAGGAGTGCCGGCTGGACAACGTGGATGCCTTCCTGCCTTTCGCCGAGAAGGGTTATGCCATCGTGGCTCCCGGTCCCACCTGCAGCCTGACACTCAAGAAGGAGTACCCGGTGCTGGCGGGCGACCCGCGGGGCGCCGCTGTGGCCGCGGCGACGGTCGACCTGTGCGAGTACCTCATGCGGCGTCATGCCGAGGGACGGCTCTCGCGCGACTTTGCGCGCCGGCCGGGGAAGGTCCTCTATCACGTTCCCTGTCACCTGAAGGTTCAGGACATCGGTTTCACGTCGCGCGATCTGCTGGCGCTGATTCCGGGGGCCGAGGTCGAGATGGTGGAAGCCTGCACCGGGCACGACGGCACCTGGAGCATGAAGACCGAATACTTCCCGCTCTCGATGGAGATCGGCAAGCCCGTCTTCGAAAGGGTCCAGAGCGCGCGCCCGGACGCCGTCGCCACCGACTGCCCGCTCGCCGGCGTCCAGATCCGGCAGGGCTCCGGCCGTGTGACCAAACACCCCATCCAGATCCTGGCCGAGGCCTACGGGCTGCCGGCCGAGGCATGACTTCCGCGGAGTCTCCGTGAAACCCTTACGCTCGAGGACATCAAGAACCTCCACGAGGACGAGCTCGAGCGTCCCGACTTTCGAGCGCGCGCGATCGATCTGAAGAAGCGCCGGCGTGTCGCCGGCCGCGCGGTCCTGCGGATCCGTCGAACAGCTCGCTTCTTCGCTCCTTCGGGAGGATCCGGGTTAAGATTCGCGCCGAAATCCATTGGCCTCCAAAGATCTGATGCCCGTATCGCAGTTCGCCCTGCTCATTCAGGCGGCGGGAACCCTGCTGCTGTTCCTGCTCTTTTTGTTGCTGTATCGCAAGATCCGGCGGCGGGCGTTTCTGGATTGGATCGCTTCCTGGGCCTTCCTCTTCGTCGGCCTCTCTCTCCAGTTCGGCCTCCACCGCCTGCCCGACTCCTCGCGCTCCCTCTACGCCCTGATGAACGGGGCGTTGCTCGCCCATGTCTTCTTCCTCGTTCGCGGGACGCGACGATTCCGCAACCCGGCGGCGACGTCGAGCGCATTGGAAATCCTGTGGGTGGCTCCGATCGCGGCCCTGGCCTGGTGGGCCTCGATGGCGATGGACCCGGGCCCTCTCGCCTCGGCGCCGCTGGCACTGCTGCGTTCGGCGGCATACGTGCTGACCGCAATCTGGTTCGCCGTGACGCCGGGCTCGGCTGCCGGCCGCATCTTTCTTTCAATCTCCTTCCTGCTCTGGGCGGCCGAGCGCGCGATTTCGGGTCTGGGAGTGCTGCGCTTCGGCTCGACCGCGGACCTGCCGGCCTGGCTTCAGTACCTGGGGTTCGCCGGCATGTTCCTGGAAATGATGATCGCCGTGGGGATCATCGTGCTGCTCTTCGAGGCCACCCAGGCGCGCCTCGCAGCGGAGATGGAGGCGCTGGTCCACTCCGAGCGGGAGCTGAAGGAAATGGGAGTGCGCGATCCCCTGACGGGGCTCTACAACCGCCATCATTTCAACGACGTCATCCGGCGGGAGCTCGCCAACGTCCGCCGATACGGCACCGAGTTGTCGGTCCTGCTGGTGGACGTCGATCGGTTCAAAGAGATCAACGACTTGAAGGGACACGGCGTGGGTGACGACGTGCTCCGGTTCGTGGCCAACTACCTGACGACCTGCATCCGCGAATCGGACTTCGTGTTCCGCTGGGGCGGGGACGAGTTTCTCCTTCTGCTGCCACGGACCGACGAGGGAGCGGCGGCACAGAAGGCCGACGAACTCGCGCGCAAGCTCCCGAAGATTCCCGGGACCGAGGGCCTTCATCCCTCGCTTTCGGTCGGGTGGGCCACGCACCGCATGGACGCGGAGTTCCCGGCGACCCTCGCGCTCGCGGATCAGCGGATGTACGAGATGAAACTCAAGGGCAAGCGAGAGCGAGCCGCGCGAGAGCGGGATCTGGGGCTTCTCTCATGAGTCGGTAGACGGCGCGGGCCGGAAGGCCCATGACGTTGGTGTACGAGCCCGAGACCGAATCGATGAACCGGGCGCCCAGCCCCTGCACGGCGTAGGCACCGGCCTTGTCCATCGGCTCACCGGTCGACACGTACCAGGCGATCTCCTCTTCGGTCAGCGGCGACACACCGACCCGGCTCGTTTCCAGGGCATGCCATTCCGGTTCGCCTCCACGTCGCAGCGATACGCCCGTCACGACCCGGTGCTCTCGGCCCGCGAGGAGGGCGAGCATGCGCCGCGCTTCGGAAGGGCCGGCGGGCTTGCCCAGGATCGTCCCGTCGAGCAGCACCAGCGTGTCTGCCGCCAGGACCCACCGGTCGGGTCTCCGGGCGGCGACTTCGGCGGACTTCTCCGAAGCCAGCCGCGCCGCCGCCCCCTCGCCCTTCTCGCCCGTGCGGACCTCCTCCGGAACGCGGGACACGTCGATCTCGAAGGGAATTCCGAGCGTGGTCAGGATTTCCGCGCGCCGCGGGGAGGCGGAGGCGAGGATGAGGGGGAAATCGGGCATCAGTACGAGGTGCGTGATACGAGATGCGTGATGCGAGATCCCGTATCCCGATTCCGGTATCTCGTATCGCTTCTCCTACGGATAGTACCCGCTCAGCGTTCTCGCCACCAGGTTCGTCGGCTCGACCTTGACCTCGACCTTTCTCCACCGGTCCTTGCCCTCCGCGTTGGTGGAGTAGTAGGTCAGCAGGTACTGGCTGCGCAGCTCGTCGTTGATCTGCCGGTAGACCCCTTCGAGACCCTTGACCGAGTCGATCATGAAGGTCTGGCCGCCCGTGACCTGGGCGAGCTTGTTGAGCTTGTACTTGACGTCCAGCTCGGCCCCCGGGATCTTTAGCCCGATGGCGTAAATCGCGATGCCGGACTTCTTGACGTACTCGAGCAGCGTGTCGAAGTCGAACTTGGAGGAGGTGTCCTTGCCGTCGGAGAGAATGACGACGGCCTTCTTTCCCTTGACGCCGGTAAACTGGTACAGGCCATAGACGATCGCGTCATACAGCGACGTCGAGCCCTCTGCGCGCAGTCCGGCGAGCGAGTGGAAGAGCTTGTCCTTGCGGTTGGTCAGCTTGGAGAGGACGTACGGCTCCGTGTCGAAGGAGATGGTGAACCCGCGGTCCTTCGGGCCGATCGAGTAGTCGAGGAAGGCGATGGCGGCCTGCTGGGCCTCCGGCAGGGCCTCCAGCATCGAGGCCGACGTGTCGACGAGAACACCCAGAGACAGCGGCACGTTCTTGACGTACTCGAAGGACTCGATCTTCTGCGCGACGCCGTCTTCGAAGACTTTGAAGTTGGACTGTTGAAGCCCCGCGACCGGGCGGCTGCTCTTGTCGGTCACGGTGGTGTAGAGCTCGACGGCGTCGACGGAAACCTCGGAGATGTAGCTCGGAGCGTTGACATACCGCACGTCCTCGGCCACCGTCCCATCCTCGAGCGTGCCGACGACGCGCACGTATCCCAGGGACTTCGTGTCCCGCAGGTTGATCGTCTGCTCCCAGGGAGCCTGGTAGAGCGTCGCCACCCGCGTCTCGTTCGAGTAGAACTCGACCTTCTGGAGGACCCTCCCTTCGGGCACCACGACGGCGGCGGTGACGGGCGTGGGGCCGGTCGCCCTGGCTCCCTTTTCCGGCGAGAGGATCCGGACGCGGAAGACTTCGCGCCCCTCGTTGACGATGTACTCGTCCTCGCCGACGGCGCGCCCGGCGGGCCCGTAGGCCACGGCGCGAATCACCTGCTTGCGAGGCAGCGGCCCTAGGTTCAGGTCGGCGTCGAAGGGAGGCCGGGTCTTGGTCATGACCTTCGAGCCGTTCAGGTAGAACTCGACGGCCGTGATCCCCTCCGCCGTCCGCGTCTCGAAGCGCTGCAGGCCCGTGGCGATCTCCCTGGCGATCGGGATCAGCGAGATCGCGGATGGCAGCAGGCTCGCCTCCTTCGTCGTCTTGGCGACCGCCACCCGGCCCTGCTCACGCGAGGCCGCCTGAGCCTGTATCGGCGGGGGCGTATCCGGCTGTTCGGGAACCTTGATCATTTCCGTGATCCGCCCTTCGGCGTTCTGGTTGCCGTCGGAGATCTTGAGGACCAGTTTGTACTCGCCGGGATAGAGGTAGCGGCGCACGGTCAGAGGGATCTTTTCTCCGCGGACCTCGTCGGTCGGGATGTCGAACCGGTACTTGAAGTTGTCCAGCAGCCGGTCGTCCTTGACCACTTCTCCGATGATGTCGACGTTGTAGAAGCCCTCCTCGCCGAGCTGTTTCGTTTTCAGATCCGCCCGCGGCACGAGCAGCGAGAGGTCGACGCCGATTCGATTGGCGCGCTGGTCCGGGAATCGGATCAGCTTGGTGACCTCCAGGTTGGCCGCGTTGGCCGAGACGTCCGTCGTCATGTTCAGGATCTGGTCGACACCCTCGGTCTGGACCGTCGGGGGCTGGAAGAGCACGGAGGCACCGGCCATCGACATGGCTCCGGTGCCGAGCACCGAGGCCGAGTAGCTCATGGCCTGGCGCACGGTGCGCCATTCAGGGCATTGGGTCACGTCGATCTTGCGGCCGGTCCCCGTGCCGCCCTGCCCGGCTCCGGTCAAGACCGCTTCCCCGTCCAGCGGAAGCCACAGCCGGTATTCCCCGAGCCCGTACTGCTTGTAGAACAGCAGGTAGGCCTTGCTCTTCAAGGCCTCGAGGCGCTCGTAGTACCAGATCTGAATGGGGACATAGATGTCCACGCAGTCGATGTTGATGAGCGCGTCGGGGGGGCCGTTCAAGAGGAGCAGCTTCGCGCGCTCGCTGTGCAGGTTCCGGAACTGTTCCTTGGCGAGCCGGTAGCGCTGGAGGTAAACGTACTTGAAGTCGGTGCGCAGGCCCTGGGAGTTGAACGAACGGCGAGCCCAGAAGCCCTCGATGAACTTGTCCTTCTCGTAGTCGGCGCCGATCTGCAGGAAGACCTGGCGCTCCTCGTCGGTCATGATCAGGTCCACCAGCTCCATGAAGTCGCGGTATTTGGGCGGCAGCTGCTCGGTGAGTTCCTGGATTTCCTTCTTGGAGAGCTTGCGGCGCGCCGGCGCCGGAGTCGAGCCCGCACCGGCGGGGGCGGCCGGAGCCGCGCCCGCCTTCGTTGCCGCGGTCGCATCCGCCGTTGTGGTGCCGGAGGGCCCTTCCACGCCGATCTTCTTCGCGTTCGGGTCCGTGGCGTTGGCTGACCGCTGCTTGATCGAGTCGAGCCCCTCGAGCGGCACTCTCTCGGGCTCGAGCAGCCGCCCGATCTCCATTCCGCCGCCCGCGATCGAGCCCTGGCGCGAGGAGATCTCGTTCCAGATCCGGAAGACGTCGCACGCGCTCGGGCAGGTGCAGATCTTCGCGGTCTGGGGATTGCACGAAGCGGCCAGCTCCTGGAAGCTCTTGTAGCAGGCGCCCGGGACGAAGACGTCGCTGTCCGGCGTGCCGACGGTCCAGATGCGGCGCGGGCTCTGAGCCGTCACCCGATAGAAGATGTAGTGGCTCCCCCCGAAGCCGCCGGAGTTCGCGTACGTCCAGATCTCGAGGCCCCGGAAGAGGGGCGTCGCGCCGAACTCGCTGCAGTCTCCCACCGTGTCGATTGAAACCGGCTCGCCATACCGGATGACCATCGCCGCCGCGTCGTGGGGCCAGCCGTCGTACTGGGTCTGCGCGACCTCCCGCAGCTCCGCGTACCGATCCCGGTATCCCGGCCCGAACGGCCTGCGCAGATTGTCGGCCTCGCGGCGCTTCCAGAACTCGTTCTTGAAGGCCTCGCGCTCGTAGGACTGGGTCAGCTCGAGGAACGCCTTCTTCTCCTCGGGCAGGATGATCGGCGCGACGAAGTCGAGCCATTGCTTCTCGTCGGGGGGCAGGGCGGCGAGGGCCTGCTTCTCGGTGAGAGGCGGCGAGGACGCCTTGACGACGCCTCCGGCCGCGGGTCCCGGCGCCGCGGCCGGAGCGGGCTTCTCGGCCGGGGGTCTCGTGGCTGCCTGCGATCCTGCCGGGGCGGCGCCTCCTGGTCCCTCGACGCCGAGCGCCTTCGCGTTGGGGTCCGAGACGTTCGCCGAGCGGTTCTTGACGCTTTCCAGCCCTTCGAGCGACACCTCCGGGGGTGCCAGCAGCTCGGCCGTCTCCATGGAGGCGCCGGTGCGCGAGCCCTGCCGGCTGGAAATCTCGATCCAGAGCGAAAGGATGTCGCAGACATCGGCGCACACCGTGCCCGAGACCGCGGGGGCGCCGGAGGGTCCGGTGATCCCGCAGGGATCCGGCGCGCTCGCCGCGGAGCGGCCGCACTCTCTCTGAAGCTCGGAGAAGCTCTTGCGGCACGACCCCGGCTGGAACACGTCGCCGTCGGGAGTGCCGACCGTCCACATCTTGCGCGGTTCGGCGGGGGAGCGCCTGTAGAAGAAATAATGAATCCCGGCGCCCATGCCGCCCTTGGCCGGGTAGGTCCAGACCTCGAGGTCCCGGAAGGTGCGGCGGCACGCCTCAAACCCCTCGATCGAAGCCGGCTCGCCGTAACGGATGACCATGCGGGCCGCGTCGTTGGGCCAGTGGTCGTATTTCGAATCGGCGAGCTCTCGCAGCTCCGCGTAGCGGTCGCGATACCCTGGACCCAGGGGCAGCGCGAGGCCGTCCTTTTCGCGCCGCTTCCAGAACTCCTCCTTGAACTGCTCGCGATCCCTGGCCTCCGTCAGCTCCAGAAAGGCCTTTCGTTCGGGCGGCAAAATGATCGGCGCAACGAAGACCTCGAGCCACTGCCGGTCTTGCTCGGGCAGGGCGGCGAGGCGTTCCTTCTCGCTCGGCTCCACCGCGCGGCTGGCAGCGGGCGCGGCGAATACGAGCGCCGCCAGGAGAAGAGGGAGGACGGCGCGCGCGCGCATCGTGTCTGACTCTAACTCCCTCGATTCTTGTGGTTATTCCTTCATCCGTGTTTTACGGGGACGCTGATCCGGGCGATAATCGCCGTGACGCCGTGCGGTGCGCGCAAGGGTCGGAAACCGAATGATCTATCTGGACAACAACGCGTCCACAAAAATGGACCCGGAGGTCCGAGGGGCGGTCGAGGAGGCCCTCGGCCTCTTCGGAAACCCTTCCTCCATCCATTCGGAGGGCCGCCGGGCCCGGCGCGCGGTCGAAATGGCTCGGGACCAGGTGGCGTTGCTCGTCAACTCCCGCCCCGAGGAGATTGTCTTCACGTCCGGCGGAACCGAATCCAACGCCGTGGCTCTCTTCGGCGCATTGGAGGGAGGGGCTGGCAAGATCTTGCGCAGCGGCGTGGAACACCCTTCCGTGCGGGAGCCCTTCGCGCGTCTGGAACGGGAAGGCTTCGAGGTCGGTGTCGTGGATCCGGACGCATCCGGAGCGCTCGATCCGAAGAGGGTCGAATCAGCGCTCGCTGGCGGGCCACGCCTGCTCTCCGTCATGCTGGCCAGCAACGAGTACGGGGCTCTGTTCCCGATCGCCGCCGTGGCCGAACAGGCGAAGTCCGCGGGCGCGCTCTGCCACACCGATGCGGTCCAGGCGGCCGGACGCGTCGCGATCGATGTCGGTCGGCTGGGAGTCGATCTGCTATCGATTTCGGCCCACAAGATGCACGGCCCCAAGGGCGTGGGTGCCCTTTTCGTTCGAAAGGGTGTCGCCCTCGCGCCCCGCACGCCGGGCGGAGGTCAGGAGCGGCGGATGCGGGCCGGGACCGAGAACACCGCGGGAATCGTCGGGTTCGGGGTCGCCGCACGCCTGGCGAGGGAGCGTCTTGCTTCCGACGCTCCGGCGATCGGGCGACTGCGGGATCGCCTCGAGCGCTCGATTCGGGAGGGCGTTCCGCAGGCGCGCGTGATCGGCGCGGGGGTGCCGCGACTGCCGAACACGTCAGCGATTCTCTTCGACGGGATTTCGGGAGACGCGCTCGCCATTCGCTTGGACCTGGAGGGTGTCGCCGTCTCCGTTGGCAGTGCCTGCTCCTCCGGAACGACACAACCCTCGCCCGCGCTGCTCGCGTTGGGGCTGAACCGGTCGGAGGCGCGGCGGGTCGTGCGCCTGTCGCTTTCCCGCTGGACAACCGAGAGTGAAGTCGACGAAGCGGCCCGTCGGATCACCGCCTCCGTCATCGCCATGCGCGAGGCCGCCGACAAACCTGCGGTCGCGTGCGTTTGAGAGAGGGGCGGCGCCGAGAGAGATGATCATCGTCTGCGACACCTGCCTTTCCCGCTACCGGTACGACGAGGCGCGTTTCGCGGGTCGGCGCGTCAAGAAGGTGCGTTGTACCAAGTGCCTGTCCGTCTTCGAGGTGGAGAACCCTGCCTTCACCGGAGGGACGCCCTCGACCCTGCGCGAGACGGCAGAGGAAACCTACATCCGGCTGGCCGACGAGACCGGAGGAACGCGACCGGGCGAGGCGGTCCGCAAGCCGCCGCCGATTTCGGTGAAGCGGCCTTCGGGCGAGTCGCTCGCTCTGCCTGCGGACGCGAAGCTGTCGCTGGCGGTGATCGCGGGCCCCGCCGCAGGGACGATTTTTCCCATCACGAAGCCGCGGATCGTCATCGGCAGACAGGACGCCGATTTCATCCTCGAGGACCCGGAGATCTCCCGCAACCACACGGCGATCGAGGTCGCGGGAGAACACGTGGCGCTGATCGACCTGGACTCGACAAACGGGACCTTCATCGGAGAGCAGCCCATCCACGAAGCGCCGCTTTCGCACCAGCAGGAATTCTCGATCGGAGGATCGACGCTGATGCTCATCGTGACGAGGCCGTAATCGGGATACGGGATACGGGATATCCGATCGCGTATCCCGCATCCCGCATCTCGTATCCCGTATCCCGCATCCGGCTAGAATCTCCCCCATGCGTATCGCCGTCGCCATGTCGGGAGGCGTGGACTCTTCGGTCGCCGCGCTCCTGCTGCGCGAAGAGGGCCACGAGGTCGTCGGGCTCTCGATGCAGCTTTGGGATCACTCGGGCGAGCCGGGTCGCTCGGGCCGCTGCTGCACCGCAGACGACCTCTCCGACGCGCGCCGGGTCGCCTGGGCGCTCGGCATTCCGCACTACGTCTTGAACCTCGAGGAAGAGTTCCGCGATGAAGTGGTGCGGCCCTTCGTGGCCGCCTACCTCTCGGGGCGGACGCCGATTCCCTGCTCGGCCTGCAACGCGAAGGTGAAGTTCGCCACTCTCTGGGAACGCGCGCGGGAGATGGGCTGCGAGGCGGTCGCGACCGGCCACTACGTACGCGTGGAACGCGGCGCCTCGGGCCGACCCGTTCTCAAGAAGGGCAGCGACGCGGCCAAGGACCAGTCCTATTTCCTCTGGGACCTGACGCCGGCGCAGCTTGCGGCCGCGCGCTTTCCGGTGGGTGCGCTGACCAAGGAGCAGGTGCGGGCGCGGGCGCGCCGCGCCGGCCTGCCCACGGCGGACAAGGAAGAGAGCCAGGAGATCTGCTTCGTTCCTCCGGGTATGCGGGCGGGCGACTTCGTAGCCCGCCACGCACCGGCGTTGGGGCTCGACCTTCCCGCGCCCGCCGGTGCGCTCGAAAATCTGTCCGGCGAGCGGATCGGCTCGCACGCGGGCCACTACCGATTCACGATCGGCCAGCGCCGCGGAATCGGAGTCGCGGCGGGCGAGCGGCTCTACGTGCTGCGCGTGGACGCCGCACGGAACCGGGTCGTCGTCGGGAGCGAAGGGGAGCTCGAGACGCGGGAGGCTCGCCTCGAGGAGCTCCGACTCTTCTCCGGCCCCCCGGGCGAGCCCTTCCGGGCGGGCGCGAGGGTTCGCCACCGGGCTCCGGAGGCGCCGGCCACGGTCGTTCCGGAGGAGGGAGGCGGCGCGCGGATCGTCTTCGACGCGCCGGTGCGCGCGGTCGCGCCCGGACAGTCGTGCGTTTTGTACGACGGAGACGTGGTCCTCGGGGGCGGAGTCCTGGTGGAGGCGGCGGTTTCCGTCAGTTCGTCGGCTCGCCCCCACCGGTGACGACCAGCGGGGCCGGGAAATCCGATCGGATCTCGCCGTAGCTGCGCTCGTAGACCTGGATGTTCTGCAGCAACGCCTGCGCGATCTGCTTGGCATGGTAGGGTGTAGTGAGGATTCGGCTCATCACTTTGACATCGGGCCGGCCGGGGACCACCCGGCCAAAATCGATGACGAATTCGGTGGGGTTGTGAAGAATGTTCGCAAAGTTGACGTAATGCCCTTCCGCGGTGGCCTCGTCGATCGAAACCTTGACCTGGACGGGCTTGGTGTCGCTCATGAGTGGCCTCCCGGGGGGAATTGTAGTGGACCGCGCTGCGGTTGGACCGGGGCGATGCCGCGACTGGCCGTCTCCGGGTTCCTCCTGCTCGCGGCGAGAGCCCTGCTCGCGCAGGACGGCGGCTCGCAGGAATCCCACGCCTCGACGTTCGGCTCGTATCAGGGCTTGAACCCATACGTCGTCGCCGCGGACGCGGCGTACGCGCGCCGGCAGGAGGGGCGAGTCGGCGCCGTCGCGAGCCCGCGGCCGATTTCCGAGGCGATCGCCGCCTATCAGACCGCGGCGGAGGCTCCGGACAACATCGAGGCGCGCTGGAAGCTTCTGCGCGCGTTCTACTTCAAAGGCGTGTACACCGGGCTCGACCTCGAGTCTCGAAAGGCGGTCTTTTCGAGAGCGCGAGCGGTCTCCGACAGCGCGATGGTCATCCTCGCGCGGCGGGCCGGACGCCTGGCAGGTCCGGAGTTGATCGCGATGGAGCCCGCGGCGCGCGCGGAGGCGCTCGCGAGTGAGAAGGACGCCGCCCCGACGTTCTTCTGGAGCGCGGTCTGCTGGGGACAATGGGCCCTCATGGTCGGCAAGGTGCAGGCCGCGAAGGCCGGCGCCGCCGAGCGCATTCGCAACGACGCCGCGACCGTGATCGCGCTCGACCCGCAGTTCGAGGAGGGCGGCGGGTATCGGGTGCTCGGGCGCTTGCACGATCAGGCGCCGCAGATTCCGTTTCTGACGGGTTGGGTCTCCCGGGACGAAGCCCTTCGAAACCTGCGTCTGGCCGTTTCCGTAGGGAAGAGCAACTTCTTGAACCGCCATTTCCTCGCCGAGGCGCTCTGGCACGGAAGCCCCGAGGAAAAGGCCGAGGCGGTCCAGATCGAAGAGAAGCTCGTGAGCGAATCGCCGTCGCCCGGCCACCTCGTCGAGGACCTCGCGACCCAGGAGCAGGCCCGCACGAACCTGGCGGAGTGGAAGAAGAGCGGCTCAATGGGCCGCGCGCATCCGCCGGACCCAGGGCCGTCTCGGTAGCGCCGCGAGCATCTCGCGGGCGGTTTGGCCGGTCACCGGGTGCCGCCAATCGGGCGCGATCTCCGCGAGCGGGGCGAGGACGAACCGACGCTCGGGCAGGCGCGGATGCGGAAGGACAGGGTCGGGCCCCAAGCGGACGGCGCCGTCCACGTCGAGCAAGTCCACGTCGATCCTCCGGGGGCCGCCCGGGAAAGTCTCGACGCGGCCGACTCGGCGCTCGGTACTCTGCGCCAGCCGGAGCAGGGACTTGGGCGTTCCCGTCCAGGCGATCTTCGCGACGGCGTTGCAGAACGATGGCTGGTCCGAGAAGCCGACGGGCTCGGAGCGATAGAAGGAGGAGACTCTCAGGACCCGCGCGCGTCCGGAGATTTGCTCGAGCGCGTCGCGGAGATTTCCCACGCGGTCCCCGAGATTGGAGCCGAAGCCCAGGTAGGCGGGCCGCGACGCGGGGCTAGTACTCCTCTTCTTCTTCGACCGGCGCGGGCGTGGCTTCGCCGAGCTCTTCGGTCTCGTCGAGATCTTCGTTGCGATCGCCTTCCTCTTCCGCACTGTCTTCTCCGAACTCGCTCGAGCTTTCTTCGGGGATCGGCTCCATCAGAACCGAGGAGCGGCGCGGGGGGCGTGGCGCCGGCGACGGCGCGTCGTCGGACTTGGCGTTCTTCTGATTCGCTCCGCACTTGGGGCAGATCGCCTCGGGCTTTCCGAGGTTGTAGAACTTCGTACGGCAGTTGTAGCACTCGTATTTCTTGCCGAGATCGGGCATCGCTCCCTCGAAAGGCGGCTCACCCTAGCACGCGACTTTTCGGTGGTCAATGGGAACGGCGCGTGCCCTCGGCGCGGGTCAAGGGTCGTGATTCCAGAGGGTTGAACGCCGGGTAAGCCTGCTAGGATCGGCGAGGTTGTCAAACGCACTGCGCATCCGTCTGGCGGCGCCGGCCCTCTTTCTCGCGGCGCTGTGGCTTCCGTCGGCGGCTCGGGCGCAGAACCCGTTCTTCGGCGCGCGGCAGACGGGCATGGGCGGCGCGGCGACGGCGGCCGTGGATGACGGCATGGCCCTCTGGATCAACCCGGCCGGCCTCGCCCGCGAACCGCGACCGGACCTGGAGCTTTTCGGGTCCGCTGTGGCGACCGACGACGGAAATTTCCGGGACGCCGCCGCGAATCTCTCGGGAACGAACCTGGCGGCGGCGGCGCAGGACCCGCAGGAGCTCTTGAACCTGGTCGCGGGCCTCGGAGCGCTGGCGCAACCGGGGACCGGTGTGACGGGCTCCGGGGCCGTCGGCGTCGGGTTCAGCTGGTCGGGTCTGGCGGTCGGCATCGACGACACGGCCTATGCCGGTGTCTATCCGAATGTCGACCTGACCCACATCCAACCGGGCGCCGGCCCGGCGACGAGCATCCTCTTCAACGACACGGCCGTCCGGTCGGCCGGCCTCCAGGCGCGCGAGGCCCGTCTGGGTATTTCCCGGGGCTTCTTCCAGAAAGTCTTGTTGCTCGGCGTCACGCTGCGCTACGTCGACGGGCGGACGACCTACACGAGCCAGAGCGTCTTCGACGTCGACTTCGGCAACCCGATGTCGGTCGCCCGGAAGGCGCTGTCGGGAAACCCGGTCGACACGGGCCGCTTCACGTTCGACGCCGGCGCGATGGTCAACCTGCTCGATGTCGCAAGGGTCGGGATCGTGTCGACCTCGATCACGCAGCCTTCCTTTGCCGTCGCGCAGGACCCTTCGAACCCGGAGCTCGACGGCGCTCCCGAATCTTTGACTTTGCCCCGGACGCTGCGGGCCGGAGCCTCGGCGCAGCCCTTGAGGGGCCTGACGCTTTCAGTCGATGGAGACCTGATCCGCACGGGGACGCTCGTGCCGGGCGGCCAGAGCCAGCAGCTCTCGACGGGTCTGGAGGTCAGGCTGCCGCTCTTCGTGATTCGGGGAGGGGCCTTCTACGACTTCGCCGCCCTCGATCCGCACTGGGCCTTCTCGGCGGGGTTCGGATTGGAGCTCCCTTGGCTGTCGGTCAGCGGCGCGGTCGTGCTGTCGACCTACGAGGGCCTTTCTCTCTCCTCGGCCAACCAGCGCGACGTCGGCGCGGCGCTCTCCGGACGGGTCCGCTTTTGAGCGAGGTCTTTCGCGTCGGGGCGCGCGATGCCGCCTCGGCCGCGCGCCGGGCAACGCTCTCGACGGCCCACGGAGAGATCGAAACACCGTGCTTCCTCCCGGTCGGGACCCGGGGAGCGGTCAAGGGCGTCGAGTTCGACAGGCTCGAGCAGTGGGATTGCCGCGCGGTCCTCGCCAACACCTATCACCTGATGGCCCGGCCCGGCGTCGAAGTGATCCGCCGCGCGGGCGGGCTCCACGCCTTCATGGGCTGGAACCGCGCCATCCTGACCGACTCGGGAGGGTTCCAGGTGATGAGCCTCGCCTCGCGCCGGCGACTCACGGAAGAGGGCGTCGAGTTCCGCAGTCCCGAAGACGGCACCCGGCACTTCCTGACACCCGAGCTCGCCATGCAGCTGCAATCGGAATTCGCCGTCGACATCGCCATGGCCCTGGACGTCTGCCCGCCCTTTCCGGCCGAGCGGGAGGAGGTCGAGGCGGCGGCGAAGACCTCACGGCATTGGGCCGAGCGCTCCCGCCGGGCCTGGCGAGGTCCGGGGCTTCTGTTCGGCATTCTGCAGGGAGGCACGCACGAAGACCTTCGGGCGAAGGCGGCCGGGTCCCTGACGGAGCTCGCCTTCGACGGGTACGCGATCGGCGGGGTCGCGGTGGGGGAGCCCAAGGAGGCGATTCGCCGCATCACGCGCTTCTCGGCGCCCCTGCTGCCCGAGGCCAGGCCCCGGTACCTGATGGGAGTGGGGACGCCGGCGGACCTCCTGGAGTCGGTGCGAGCCGGGGTGGATCTCTTCGACTGCGTTCTGCCGACCCGTCACGGCCGCATGGGGCATGCCTATACGCGGCGCGGCGAGGTCGCGATCAAGCACGAACGCTACAAGGAAGACCTCTCGCCGCTCGACGCGGATTGCCACTGCCCGGCTTGCCGCCGCCACAGCCGGGCCTACCTGCGAAATCTCTTCGTGCTGAAGGACTTTTCGGCGCCGATGCTGCTGTCGCTGCACAACGTCTTCTTCTACCTCGAGTGGATGGGGAGGATCCGGCAGGCCATCGTGTCGGGCGATCTCGCGGGGCTCCAGGCCCCGCCGGAGGAGAAGCTGCCCGAAGGCGGTGTGGACCTGCGCGGTTAGCCGCCGATCCGGAAGAGCACCTCTTCGAGCGGCTTCTTCGCAATCACCGGCACCCGCGCGTCTTCGGCCGGGTAGCCCACGGGAATCAGCAGATACGGCTTCTCGTGCGGGGGCCTGCCGAGGATCCGGTTCAAGAACCCCATGGGAGAGGGCGTGTGGGTCAGCGTCGCGAGTCCCGAGAGATGCAGCGCGGCGATGAGAAATCCGCATGCGATGCCCACGGACTCCGAGACGTAGTAGTTCTTGCGTTTGATGGCGGAGCCGTCGTCGACGGCGCCCGGGGCCGGCGCGGGCTCCCAGTCGATCCGGAAGACGACGATCAGATACGGCGCGACCTCCAGAAAGGGCTTGCGCCAATCGGTCCCGAGCGGCGCCAGGGCCTCGAGCCAAGCTTCCGGCATGCGCCTCTCGTAGCTTTCCTTCTCCTCGGCTTCGGCGGCGACTCTGATCTCGCGCTTGACGGCCGGGTCCGAGACGACGGCGAAGCGCCAGGGCTGGCGGTTTGCGCCCGAAGGCGCGGAGGCGGCCGCCGCAACCGCTCGGCGAACCAGCTCGAAGGGGACCGGCTCCGAAGAGAACTCCCGGACGGACCGGCGCGTCGCCATGCGCGAGGCGAACTCCTCGCAGCGTCGGAGCTGCTCGGACGGGGAGAGCCTTTCGAACATCAGCGTTTCGAATACTGCGTTGGGTCTCACGCTTCCTCCAGACGGGCTTCCCCGTGAGGAGAAGTCCCGGCGCCGCTGCGGCTGGACGCCGACGGGCGAATCTGCACTTCTGAATCCGGGCCAAAAACTCTCAGCCGCCGGTCGCGCAGTGATCGCCGCGGCTGATGCCTTGGTCTCATGGCTCTGTTATAGCCTCATCGCCATGAAGAGGCCGGCCGCGGTCGCCCTCCTGCTGCTCACGCTCCCCCTGCTGGGCGAGCCGGCGCCGGGCACGCCGCCGGCCAGGGACTACAAGGCCATGGCCGCGCGCCTTCAGAAGCACGCGATCGTCGTGGATACGCACGAAGACCTCCCGGAGCGGCTTCAAAAGGAATGGGTGGACATCGGCGCCCGCAACGCCACGGGACATCTGGACATCCCCCGCTGGAGGGAGGGGGGGCTGGGGGCCGCTTTCCTTGCGGCCTACGTTTCGGCCGACTACGCCGCGCGAGGGGGATCCTCGCGCAAGGCCCTCGAGCTGATCGAACTAATCCATCGCCTCGCCGATCAACATTCGGAGCTCCAATTCGCGGACTCCGTCTCGGGCATCCGCCAGGCGAAGCGGCGAGGGAAGATCGCCATCCTGATCGGCATCGAAGGAGGACACGCGATCGAGGACTCGCTCGGCGCGCTCGGTTCCTTCTACCGCCTGGGCGTGCGCTACATGACGCTGACGCACACCAACACGAATGGGTGGGCCGACTCCTCGGGTTCCTTCTGGAGCCTCGACTTCGAGCCCAAGAAGGCCGCGGTCCACGACGGCCTGACGCCGTTCGGGCGCGAGGTCGTTCTCGAGATGAACCGTCTGGGGATGCTGGTGGACATCTCGCACGTGTCGGACAAGACGCTGGCCGACGTGCTCGAAGTCTCGAAGGCTCCGGTCTTCGCCTCGCACTCCTCCTGCCGCGCGCTCTCGGAGATCCCGCGAAACCTGACCGACGATCAGATCCGCGCGATCGCGAAGAAGGGCGGTGTCGTGATGGTCAACATCGGATCGTTTTTCCTCGAGCAGCGCGTCGTCGACCAGTGGAGGCAGAAGCGCGCGGAGCTGGCGCCGCAGATCGCCGCCCTGAAGGAGCGGTACCGGGATGACCCGAAGAAGGCCGACGCCGAGGCGCAGAAGCTGCTGGACACGGTCCAAGTCGCCCCCGCCTCATGGAAGAGCGCCGTGGACCACATCGACCGGATCATCAAGATCGGCGGGCGCGAGGCCGTCGGCCTGGGCACCGATTTCGACGGAATTGAGGATCCTCCGCAGGGGCTCGAAGACGTTTCGAAGCTTCCGATTCTGACCGAAGAGCTGCTTCGCCGGGGTCATTCGCCCGCGGTCGTTCGGGGAGTCCTCGGCGAAAACTTCCTGAAATTCTGGGACCGCGCCGAAAAGGCAAAGGGGCAAGTTGCCCCTCGCCCGGCGGCGTTCCCCTTCACCGGTCCGGGCGGTTCCGGGCCGCCCGTCCCCGAGCCCTGACTCCTTGGATATGATGCTTCCCATGCTCGATCTGCTTCAGACCTCGCCCGCGTCGCCCGGGGGAGGCCTCATGGCCTTCGCTCCGATGATCTTCGTCTTCGTCATTTTCTATTTCCTGCTGATCGCTCCGATGCGAAAGAAGCAGAAGAAGACCCAGGAAATGCTCGCGAAGCTGAAGAAAGGCGACGAAGTGATCGCGGCGGGCGGGATCTTTGGCCGGATTGCCGCTCTCGACGAAGAACGCGGGTTCGTCGTGCTTCAGATCTCCGACAACGTCAAGGTGAAGGTGCTCCGCAGCGCGATCGCCAGCCTCGCGGCGGAAGGGGAGCCGCCGGCTCCCGCGCCCTGAGCGCCGCCGCCACCTCGACGTTCCGCTCTCCGCCGCTGCCCGGCGGGAGGCCGAAACCCTCCGATTCGCCCGGAAACCCGTTTCGAGAGCGGAAAGCGGATAGCTGACAGCCGGTAGGGTCTTCCTGTAGACTCCGGCGTTTTCGATTGGGTCGCAAGGAGGAATCTTGTCCAAGAGGGTTCGCTGGCGCGTCCTGCTGATCCTGCTCGTCGTCTCGGCAGGGGTCACCGGCTACGTTCTGACGGGGTACTCGCACGCAAAAAAGGATTGGCTCGGGCCCGGCAATCCGCCCTTCTCGCTCGCCCTGAAGAAGGGGATGAAGCTCGGCCTCGACCTTCGCGGCGGCATCCACCTCGTCCTTCAGGTCAACACGGCCGACGCCCTGAAGGCGGAACGGGACGACGCCGTCGAGCAGCTGCGCAATCAGGCCCGGGAGCAGTCCATCACCCTGGGCGCGATCGACATGCCGAGCGTGACGACGTTCACGGTTGCGGTGACGGGGCAGACCGACACGACGAAGCTCGAGGAAACCGTCAAGCGCTTCCTCCCCGACTGGACCATTGGCACGGCCGGGGGCGTCTGGACCTTTCAGCTGAAGGACGTCGCACGCAGGTCGACGGAGGAGAATGCGGTCGCCCAGGCGATCGAGACGATCCGGAACCGTATCGACGAGTTCGGGGTGTCCGAACCCCTGATCGCCCGCGAGGGCGCCGATCGGATCCTCGTCCAGCTTCCGGGTGTCGATGATCCCAAGCGCGTCAAGGATCTGATCAAGAACACGGCCTTTCTGGAGTTGAAGCTCGTCGACTCCGGGCCCTCCGATCGCCAGGCTCTGCTGTCCACGCATGCCGGCCAGGTCCCGCCCGAACTCGAGCTGGTCGAGGCCAAACCGGAGGCCGGACAGCGCCAGGATCTCTACTACCTCGTGCGGAAAGCCGCGGTCATCACGGGCCGCGACCTGAAGAACGCCCGCCCCAGCCGGACCGGGCAGTTCGGGCAGATGGGTGTGACGTTCTTCCTCACGGCCGGCGGCGCCGAGAAATTCGCCGCGGCCACGGGCGCCAACATCGGCAAGCAGCTCGCGATCATCCTGGACAACCGCGTGCAGTCGGCGCCGCGCATCAACGACCGGATTTCCGATCAGGGTGTGATCCAGGGCTCCTTCACGGCGGAGGAGGCCAACGATCTGGCCCTCGTTCTGCGTGCCGGAGCGCTGCCCGCGGGCCTGACCTACCTCGAGGAGCGAACCGTCGGTCCCTCGCTCGGGGCCGACTCGATCCGCAACGGGGTCACGGCCTCGCTCGCCGGGGCGTTCCTGGTGTTCGTCGCGGTCGTCGTGTATTACCGCCGGGCCGGCTGGAACGCGGTGCTGGCGCTGCTCCTGAACGCGCTCCTGCTCGCGGCGGCAATGTCCCTCTTGAACGCCACGCTCACTCTCCCGGGAATCGCGGGGTTCATCCTCACGATCGGCATGGCGGTCGATTCGAACGTTCTGATCTTCGAGCGCATTCGGGAAGAGCTGCGAAGCGGGCGCGCGCCGAAGGCCGCGATCGAGAATGGGTTTTCGAAGGCCTTCGCCACGATCATCGACACGCACATCACGATCCTCATTTCGGCGGTCTTTCTCTTCCAGTTCGGAACCGGCCCGGTCAAGGGGTTTGCGGTGACGCTCGTCATCGGCCTGCTGATCTCGGTCTTCACCGCCGTGTTCGTTTCGCACACGATCTTCGACCTCGAGTACGGCAGCCGCGCGCATATCGACGCGGTGTCGATCTAGGTCTCGCGAGAAAGAGCAACGATGGAACTGTTCCGACAGACCAGCATCGATTTCCTGAGGTGGAAGTGGTGGGCGATCGGCGCCTCCTGGGTCCTGATCCTGATCGGCTTCTTCGCCATCTTCGTGCAGAAGGGGCTGAAGTTCGGCATCGACTTCGCCGGCGGCACGCAGATCGCCCTGCGGTTCGCCGAGCGTCCCGACATCGAGCAGCTGCGCAAGCTCCTCGACGCCACCAACCTGGGAGACACCGGGATCCAGCGCTATGAGGAGACCGAAAAGAACGAGGTTCTGATCCGCGTCCAGCAGCAGAAGAAGGAGGGTCGCGACGTCACGCAGGAGGTCCTGACCGCCCTGCGGTCGGGCCTGGGGCAGTCGGCGGATCCCTCCCGGGTGGACCTGAACGTCCAGGGCCGCGATGCTCTGGCAGGCCGGCTGCTCGCGGCGGACCCGGATCATCTGGCGGGGCGCACGGACGTGAACGCCGCCGACCAGTATGCGCGCGTGGCGGAGCAGATCATCGCGTTTCGCTCGCGCGTCGGCATCCTGCGATCGCCGGCCGACGTCGCGGCCGTTCCCGACGTGTCCGCCGCGGCCAAGGAATGGGTGAAAGCCAACACGACGGCCGGTCCCTTCGTGGTCCTTTCGGCGGAGAACGTCGGGCCGCAGGTCGGCGCCGACTTGCAGAGGAAGGCCCTCTGGGCGGTCGCGCTCTCGACGCTCGGGATGCTCGTCTACATCGCCTTCCGTTTCCGCTCGTTTCCCTTCGGGGTCGGGGCGGTGATCGCAACGGTCCACGACATCCTGATCACCGTCGGGCTGCTCGCGCTCTTCGGGCGCGAGTTCAACCTGGTGGTCGTCGCGGCGCTGTTGACCCTCGTCGGCTACTCGGTCAACGACACCGTGGTCGTCTACGACCGCATTCGCGAGAACCAGCGCACGCCCAAGAAGGAACCGATGGAGACCATCATCAACCGTTCGATCAACCAGACGCTCTCCCGGACGGTCCTGACCTCCGGGGCGACGATGCTCGTCGTCGTCGCGCTCTTCGCGCTGGGCGGCGAAGTGCTCAACACGTTTGCCCTCACCCTGATCATCGGCATCATCACCGGGACCTATTCCTCGATCTACGTGGCCTCGCCGGTCGTCGTCATCTGGAAGGATCTCATCGAGAAGCGGAAGGCCAAGCGCGTACCCGTCCGGGCCGTGCCGCCGCCCGAGCCGGCCCCCGCGCCGAGATCTCCGGCGAATGCCAGCGAGGCGACGGCGCCCCGGCAGAAAAAGAGGAAGAACCGGCGCTGACGCCCGCCGGGGACGGGCGCGTCCCACGGTAATCCTGCTACTCTTTTGCCGTGATCCGGATCGAGGAAATCCTCGACAAGGTCGAGGCCTACAACCCCCAGAGGGACGAGGACCTGCTCCGGCGGGCCTACGTTTTCTCGGCGCGCGAGCATCGCAGCCAGGTCCGGCGCTCGGGGGAGCCCTACATGGTGCATCCTCTGAATGTCGCCGCGATCCTCGCGGACATGAAAGCGGACGACGTGTCGATCGTCGTCGGCCTCCTGCACGACGTTCTCGAGGACACCCTGACGACCAAGGAGGCGATCGCGCAACAGTTCGGCGGCGAGGTCGCCGATCTGGTGGACGGCTTGACGAAGATCGGAAAGTTCTCCTACGTCTCCCGCGAAGAGGAGCAGGCCGAGACCTTCCGCAAGATGATCCTGGCAATGGTCTCGGACGTGCGCGTGGTCCTGGTCAAGCTCGCCGACCGCCTCCACAACATGCGCACCCTCGAGTTCCTCCCGCCCGAGAAGCGACGGGAAATCGCCCGGGAGACCATGGACATTTACGCGCCGATCGCCAACCGGCTCGGCATGGGGCTGCTCAAGGGAGAGCTCGAGGATCTGGCCTTCGAGAACCTGGAGCCGGAGGAGTTCGTGCGGGTGTCCCGGGAGGTCCAGCGGGGCCTCAAGGGATCGGAGGACATGGTCGGCAAGGTGCGGCAGAAGCTTCAGCGGCAGCTGGCCGACGCAGGCATCTCGGCGGAGGTCACCGGTCGTCGCAAGCGCCTTCACTCGATCGCCGCGAAGATGCGACGGCGCGGGGTCGACGCGGCGCAGCTCCACGACCTCATCGCCTTCCGAATCGTCGCGCCCGAAACGCGCGACTGCTACGCCGCACTCGGTCTGGTGCACCAGCTCTGGCGTCCCGTGCCCGGCCGCATCAAGGACTACATCGCGATGCCAAAGCACAACTTCTACCAGTCGTTGCATACGACCGTGATCAGTGAGGCGGGCACGACCTTCGAGGTGCAGATCCGGACCCGCGAAATGGACCTGATCGCCGAGCGCGGGATCGCCGCGCACTGGAAGTACAAGGAGGGCCGACTCGATCCCAGGCCCGACGACACGCGCTTCCAGTGGCTGCGGCAGCTGGTCGACTGGCAGAAGGAGGTCTCCGATCCCCGACAGTTTCTTTCCTCGCTGAAAGTCGACCTGTACCCCGACGAGGTCTACACCTTTACGCCCAAGGGCAAGGTCTTCGCATTCCCGCGCGGGGCGACGCCGATCGACTTCGCGTACCGGGTCCATTCCGACATCGGCCACCGGTGCGTGGGCGCGAAGGTCAATGGGAAGCTCGTGCCTCTCCGCACGCCGCTCGGAAGCGGGGACATCGTGGAGATCCTGACCGCTCCCAACCAGACTCCCTCGCGCGACTGGCTCTCGTTCGTCGCCACGAGCCGGGCGCGCCACAAGATCCGCCACTTCATCCACACGCAGGAGAACCTCCAGGCCATCGAGCTCGGCCGGCGTCTGCTCGACCGGGAGCTGAAGAAGTTCAAGAAGACCCTCAAGAAGCTCGAGCAGGAAGGGGCCCTGGAACGGGAGCTCTCCCACTGGGGATTTTCGCGGCCCGAGGACCTGTACGCCGCCGTCGGGTACGGCAAGGTTGCGCCGCGCAGCGCGCTCGAGCGATTCGTGTCGCCCGAAGAGCTCGCGCGGGAAATCGAAGGGAAGGGGCCGCGCGAGAGCACCGTGTCCCGGGTGGTGCGCAAGATCCTGCCGTTTGGCGCTCCGGACATCGTCGTCGTCGGGCAAGACGATCTGATGGCCACGCTCGCCAAGTGCTGCGGTCCCGTTCCGGGAGAGCCGATCGTCGGCTACATCACCCGGGGTCGCGGTGTCTCCGTCCACTCGCAGACTTGTCCCAACGTTCGCAACCTTCTTTACGATCCGGAGCGGCAGATCGACGTCTCATGGGCAGGGAAAAAAGAGGCCACCTACGCGATCGAACTCGAAGTGGCCGTGGACGACCGTCCCGGCCTGCTCGCCGACCTGACCCGCGCGATTGCCGGAGAGAAGTCCAACATCCGAAGGATCGAGGCCCGCTCGGACGAGGTCCGACAGGGCTATGTCTCGGTGGCTCTGGAGGCCTCCGACCTGAAGCACCTGGAGAAGATTCTCGCCCGGATCCGCGCGGTGGCGGGCGTCCGTGAGGTCATTCGGAAGTACAACGTTCCGAAGGCCGGAGAGCGGTAGGGACCGGAGCGGAGCCCCGACGGATTCTTACGCCTTCGTGACGGCCGAGCGGGGGACCGGCTTGACGATCTTCCCGGAACGGATGCACCGGGTGCAAGCGCGCGCCCTCTTCGTCACGCCGTCGACGACTGCGCGCACGCTCTTCAAGTTCACGTGCCACTTCCGGCTCGAGACGTTGTGGGCGTGGCTGATCCGCCGGCCGGTGTCGGGAGTCTTTCCGCAAAACTGACAGTGCTGGGCCATGCTGCCTTCCTCGAACCGCCTCCGGCTTGCCTGCCGCGGCGAAGGGCGCAGATCCTACACGCCGCGCCGGGCGCGGGCAAGCGAAAAGCGCCGGAATCCGGCCGGCCCTCGGCCCCTTCGGAGACTGTCGCGGAATGGAGCAATTCAGGAAGACCTGTTCTTTCGGACAGGAGTCCCACTTGGGCTAAGTCGTTGCCCGGCGGAATCTTTTGAATGTCTAGGCTCTTGACTGCGGAAAATCCTTCTGTTAACTTGGCTGACAGCCGAAATAACCCTAGGTCAAAGCCCTTAACCGTTTGAATTTTTTCGGTGGGGTAACGTGCTGTTCAGGAAAACGAAGAATCTGGTTGGCCTGGACATCGGTTCCTCGGCGGTCAAGCTCGTTGAGCTGAAGGACGCCAAGGGCGGTGGCTATCGCCTGGTCAAGACGGGGCTCGAGACCCTGTCGCCGGAGGCCATTGTCGACGGGGCCATCATGGATGCCTCGCTCGTGGTGGACACGGTCAACCGGGTCATCGCGTCGTTGAACGTCCGCAACGGCGACTTCGGGACCTCGCTGTCGGGCCACTCGGTCATCATCAAGAAGATCTCGCTACCCGCGATGTCGGCCGAGGAGCTCGCCGAGTCGATCCGCTGGGAGGCGGAGCAGTACGTCCCCTTCGACATCAACGACGTCAACCTCGACTACGTGGTCTTGGATGGCGGCGCCGGCGACACGATGGACGTCCTGCTCGTGGCCGTCAAGAAGGACAAGATCTCCGACTACACGAGCGTGATCACGCAGGCGGGAAAGACGCCAATGCTCGTCGACGTGGATGCCTTTGCCCTCCAGAACGCGTTCGAGGCGAATTATCCGATCGAGCCCGGACGCGTCGTGGCGCTGGTGAACATCGGCGCGTCGGTGACCAACGTCAACGTCCTCTCGGGCTCGAGCACGATCTTCTGGCGCGATATTTCCTTCGGGGGCAACCAGTACACCGACGCCATCCAGAAGCAGCTCTCGCTTTCCTTCGAGCAGGCCGAGGCTCTCAAGAAGGGGGAGGCGACGGCGGACCACGCGGTTTCCGACGTCCTTCCCATCCTCCGATCGGTCTCCGATGACCTCGCCCAGGAGCTCCAGAAGACCTTCGACTTCTTCATTGCCACGACATCGACGGAAAAGATCGACCAGTTGTTCATCGCCGGCGGCTCCTCCCGGGTCGTCAATCTCGACACCCAGCTGAAGGAGCGGTTCGGCATTCCGGTCGAGGTCATGAACCCGTTCCGCCAGATCGACACGGGCGGCGCCCCGGTCTCGGCCGAGTGGCTAACCGACAACGCCCCGAGCCTGGCCGTCGCCGTCGGCCTCGCCATCCGTCACGTCGGAGACGAAGTCGCGTGATCCGCATCAACCTGCTCGCTGAGGCGCGTGCCGCGGCCGCTCGCCGCAAGGCTCCGGCTATGCCGACCGGAGCAAAGCTGAACAACATCCTCTTCTTCGCCGGCATCCTCTTGGGGGTGGCCTACATCGCGGTCATGGGCCTGATCCTGACCTCTCGGCGCCGCCACCTCGACGAGGAAATCGGAAAGGCTCGCCTGGAGGCCGAACGGCTCAAATCGATCATCGAAGAGGTCAAGGGCTACGAGGACAAGAAAGCGAGCCTCGAGGCCAAGATCAAGCTCATCAACGACCTGAAGACCAACCAGAAGGGCCCCGTCCGTCTGATGGACGAGATTTCCAAGGCCCTGCCGGACCTGGTCTGGCTGACGAGCCTTGATGTGTCCGGCGACCAGATCACGATGAAGGGCCGGACGCTCTCGCCCAATGCCGTTTCGACCTATCTGGAGAATCTGAAGAAGAGCCCCTTCTTTGCCGAGCCCGTGTTTCGCAACCTCCAGCAGGAGGGAGCCCAGACGGGGCTGTACAGCTGGGAGATGACCCTGACCTTCCTGCCGGCCAAGGCGGTCGCGGCTCCCGCGGCGGCGTCCGGCCCGGCGGCACAGGGTGCCCCGGCGGCCCCCGCGAAGGCGAACGGTTAGCGCCATGGCACTGGAACTCAAGCTCGAGGACAAGAAATGGGGATTCGCGGTTGGCGTGGGCCTGGCGATCGGCATCGCGCTCGCCGCCGCGGTCCACTACGCCTGGTTCCGCAACATCAACGCCGACATCCGCAACAAGCGTTCGGAACTCGAGCAGCTCCAGCAGGAGATCGAGAAGGGTCGCGCCGCCGAGCGCAAGCTCGCGCAGTTCCGGGAGGAGGTCAAGCGCCTGGAGCTCGAGCTCTCGAAGCTCCTGCAGATCCTGCCGTCCAAGCGCAACACGGAAGAGCTCATCAAACGCATCGAGGCCCTGACGAGGCAGGGCGACCACACGTTGAAGAAGTTCACGCCGGGGGATTTCATTCAGAAGGACTTCTACGCCGAGTGGCCGATCGAGATCGTCCTCGACGGGACCTACCACAACCTGGCGCTGTTCTTCGACCGCATGAGCCGTTTCTCGCGCATCATCAACGTCGAGGACCTGAAGGTCAACGCCCTGGACAACGTGCCTGGCAAGTCGATTACCGCCAACTTCGTCGCAAAGACATTCATCTACACGGGCGAAGAGGCCGGCGCGGCCGGGGGCGGGCGGGCCGGCCCGGGCGCGGCGGCGGGGCCCGCCGGCGGGGCCGGAGCGGCTGTCCGGGCCCGGGGGCTCAAGGCGCGGGCGGAAGGGAAGGGCGTCGAATGAGACGGGCTCTCTTCGTCGTGCTCGCTCTGACGATGGCCGCCGCGCCCGCGCTGTCTCAGGCGCACGGCCCGACTCCGGCACCGACGCCGCCCGCAGCGCCGGCTCCGCAGACCGGTGAAAGCATGCTCGAGCAGGAAGAGTCCGCCCTCGCGGGGCGGTCCTACGCATACGACCCCGCGGGCCGTCGGGATCCTTTCCGCTCTCTTCTGGTGCGTCCGGAGAACCGTGCCCCCGGATCCCGGCCTCCGGGCATCGCGGGCATTTCCGTGGACGACATCGTCCTGCAGGGCATCTGGAAGACGCAGGCGGGGTACGTCGCTCAGGTGCGCGGGACCGACAACAAGAGCTACTTGCTGCGCGCCGGGGATCTTCTCTGGGACGGTGAAGTCATTCGGATCGCGCCCAACGAGGTCACGCTCCGGCAGAACCTGAACGACCCGCAGAGCGTGAAACCGTTCCGGGACGTGACCAAGCAGCTGAATGCGACCATCAAGCAGTGATCGCCGATCGGGTTTCGCGAGCAGTGCAACGGGAGGAAAGATGCGAAGAGCATTGAAAGGAATCGCGATGGCGCTTGCGGCCGCAGGGGTGGCCGCGGCGTTCGGGTGCGCCTCGGCGGGGCACCACGACGCGGGCAGCGCCACCGCGCCGGCCACGGCGAGCTCCTCGGAGTCGCCGGTCAAAAGCTCCTCCCCCAAGCCGGCGGGAAGGATCGAGCAGGCGGCCTTCAACCAGGATTCCGATGGGGCGCGCCTCGTGCTGACCGCCGACGCCCCCATTCTCTATACGGCCTACGAGCCGCGCCCGGACCTGCTCGTGATCGACCTGCCAGGATTCGGCGCCGCGAGCTCCTTCGTGCCTCCGACTCCTTCGGGAGAGCTGGTCCAGTCGATCCATTTCGAGCCTTTCGACGAACTCGGCAAGAACGTCCTGCGGGTTTCCATCACCCACAAGGCCGGAACCCGCTACGACGTTCGATCCCTCGGAGAGGGCCTCGCGGTCGCCTTCGAGGTTCCCCAGGTCGCGACCGCCGTCGCCGAGCCCGCTCCCGAGCCGGGCCCCGCGCCGGAGCCTGTCGAAGCGGCGGCCCTGGCGGAACCGACGCCACCCCCTGTCGCCCCATCCCACATCGAGATCGGTCACGCTCTCGAGGAGGTGACGGCGGAGGCCTCCGGCGAGGGTGTAGAGGTCGCGCTGCTCGGCGACGGGTCGCTGGCCGCGAAAGACTTCGTGCTTTCGAATCCTCCGCGGATCGTCGTGGACCTGCCGGGGGTCAAGAACGAGGTTCGGCGCCGGGTCGTTTCGGTTCAGAGCGCAATGGTCTCGCGCGTCCGGATCTCCCAATTTCAGACGCAGCCGGATCAGGTCACGCGGGTCGTCGTGGATCTGACGGCGCCGACTCCGTACGCGCTGCGCATGGACGGAGAACGGCTCTGGCTGTCGATCGGCAAGGTGGAAACCGCCGCGGTCCCTCCCCCAGCCGTTGCCGCGCCCGCTCCCGTCGTGGCCGAGAAGCTCGTTCCTTCCGACCGGCTGCCCGGATCGAGCGCGCCGGAAAGCGCGGCTTCCTCCAGTCCCAGCGTGACCCGAATCGCCGAGGCCGCTCCGGCGGTGTCACCTCCCGCCGCCGTGGCGGCTTCGGCCGCCTCTCCTTCAACGAAGGACGCCGGGGCCGCGGGGCCCGCAGCCCCGCCGCCGGCTTCCTCCACGCCGAAGGATCCGGAGCCCGCTCCCGCGGCTTCTCATAAGGCTTCGGCCGAGGCTCCGGCGCCCACGCACGTGGTCGCAAGCCCGGAACCGGTCGAGGCCCAGGTGGCCACCGCAGCGGCCCCGCCCCCGAAACCGATCGAGCCGCCGGCGGCGCAGCCTGCCCCGGCGCCCAAGCCCTCCACGAAGACGCCGACGAAGTCGAAGACCGCCGGGAGGGAAGATGCGCTCTTCGAGGCCGCGGCAGCGATGCTCGACCAGCAGGAGCCCCCGCGACCCGAGATCGGGAACTTTCAGCCTCGAACCATCGCCGAGTCGCAGTCCCAGTTCACGGGCGAGCCGATCTCGCTCGACCTGAAGGACGCCGACATCAAGGACGTCTTCCGGACGATCTCGGAGTTGACGGGCCTGAACATCGTGGTGGACCCGGAGGTGCGCGGCACGGTCACCGTCAAGCTCGATAACGTGCCCTGGGACCAGGCCCTCGACCTGATCCTCAAGCAGAACGGCCTCGGATACGTCCTCGACAACAACATCATGCGCATTGCGACCACCGCGAAGCTCTCGGCCGAGCAGTCGGACCGCGCCCGGCTGGCCGAGGCCCGGCAGGCGGCCGAGCCGACGCGCACGGTGATCAAGAAGCTCTCCTACACGAAGGCCGCCGAGATCGTCCCGGTGCTGAAGACCGTCATGTCCAAGCGCGGGGACATCGTCACCGATGCCCGCACGAACACGCTGATCATTCGCGAGATCCCCACATACATGCCGGCGGTCCTGCAGTTGATCGACAACCTGGACACCGCAACGCCGCAGGTCATGATCGAGGCGCGAATCGTCGAGACCACGAAGAGCCTCGGCCGCAGCCTCGGCATCAACTGGGGCATCAACGGCGTCGCGGACGCCGCGCACGGCAACACGACCGGACTCGTATTCCCCAACAGCGGTGCCTTCGGCTTCAACGTTCCGCTGGCGACGGGCACGCCGGTCGGCGCGCTGCGTCTGGCGAACATCATCAACTCCTTCAACCTCGACATCGCGCTGTCGGCCGCCGAAAACCAGGGCCTGCTCAAGATCATCTCGTCCCCCAAGGTCGCGGCCCTGACCAACACGCCCGCGCTGATCCAGTCCGGCGTTCAGATTCCCGTCCAAACCAACGTCAACAACACGACCACGGTCATCTACGTGGACGCGACCCTGCAGCTGTCGGTGACGCCTCAGATCACCAATGAGGGCACGATTCTGCTGACCCTGAATGTCCAGAAGCGCGAGCCGGCGGTCGCCCTGAACCTTTCGCTCGGCCAGAACGTTCCGCTCACGATCCGCCAGTATCGCGGCGAGGTCCTCGTGCGCGACGGCGGGACCACGGTGATCGGCGGAATCTTCCAGATCAACGATCAGGACCAGAACAACATGATCCCGGGCCTCTGGAAGATCCCGATCCTGGGAAATCTGTTCAAGAACAAGACGCGGACCGAAAAGCACGACGAGCTGTTGATCTTCATCACGCCACGGATTCTGCGGTCATAGGGGTAGAGGAAATGAAGAGAAAAATCGCACTCGCTCTGGTCGCCCTGGCCGCCTTCGCCATGGCGTGCACAAACAAGCAGGGCGAGACAGAGGCGCCGGTGTTCATCACCGTCAACCTCGAGAACCAGCCCGGCTTCGTGGACGTCTCCGTGGCGGCTCCGGTGCAGCTCGATTCGATCGTTCTCGAGAGCCACCTGAAGCGGGCCGACGATACGGACCCGAACCACTTCGCCGACGTCACGATCGAAAACTACGTGGTGACGTTCCGTCGGACCGATGGTGGCACGATCGTCCCGCCCCCGCAGAACTTCGGCGGAGGGCCGCTCTTGCCCTCGGGCGGTACGGCGACGCTCAACAACTACCCGATCATGTACGCCTCGACTGTTCAGGGGCCGCCCATGGATGAGCTCCTGCCCTTCAACGGCGGAATCGACCGCCAGACCGGCCGGACTGAAATCGACATGGCCTTCGACATCACGTTCTTCGGGCACACGGTCTCGGGAATGCGGGTCCAGAGCGAGACCGCAAGTGGACTCTTGATCTTCACCTACGGGAGCGGGACGGGCGCTCGCACCGGAAAGTAGACGGAGGCTCTCATGCGCCGGATTGCGATCGGAACCACGGCTTTCGGGCTGCTCGTGCACCTCATGGGGTGCGCGGCGGACGCGCCCACGGCGCCGAAGCCCGGCGGCGGCGGCGGCAGCGGCACCCTGCAGGTCGCGCTGTACACGAGCGATCCGAATCCGGGAGCGGGAAGCTGCTCTCTGCTGCAGGCGACGGTCACGAACAACGGCGCCAGCGTTCCGGACGGGACGAGCGTCTCCTTCTCGACCGATCTCGGGACCTTTTCGCAGAACAGCCAGCAGACGATCTCGATCGTCACCTCGAGCGGTGCAGCCGTGACGTCGCTTTGCTCGGCGCGCGCCGGAGTGGCGGGCGTGCGTGCCTCCGCCACGTCACAGGGACGCTCGGGCTCCGCGACCCTCTCGATCTCCTTCCAGGCGACGCCCTCAGGGGGATACGTGTCCTCCTGCTCGCCGACCTATGGGAATCCGGCGGGAGGCACCGCGCTGACGCTGAGCGGGGGAGGATTCTCCGGAACCGTGGGGACCACCCGGGTTTTCCTGACGGCCGTGGGCGTCACGCGCGAGGCCCTGGTGACCGCCGTGAGCCCGACCCAGATCAACGTCGTCACGCCGGCATTCCCGGAGGCGACGTCCCTGTCGACACCCGTTCAGATCCAGATCACGCTCGGTGCCGGGACCGCGTCCCCGACGACGCTTTTCGCCCCGAGCTGCTTCGTGTTCAGCACGGCGCCGGCCGCCGCGCCGACGGTCTCCGCGGTGCTTCCGTCCTCGGGCAAGAACGAGGGCGGCACGCGCGTCTCGATCGTCGGGTCCGGTTTCGTGGCGCCGCTCCAGGTCTTCTTCGGACCGGCGGAGGCGCAGGTCCTGACGGTTTCCTACAACCAGATCGTCGCCCTGACGCCGCCGGCCACGGGCATCGGGCTTCCCAACCAGAACCAGTCCGTCGACGTGACCGTGCGCGAGGTGAACTCGGGCCAGAACGGCACCCTGACGGGAGGCTTCCTGTACGGCCCGGCCCTGCGCATCATTTCGTTCTCGGGCGCCAACGTGCAGTCGGCAGCCGGTCCCTTCACTCCCGTGACCATCTACGGCGAAGGCTTCGACGCACCGGTCAAAGTTTCGTTGGCGGGCTGGATCGCCACCGTCCTGTCCGTCTCGGCCACGGAGCTCGTGGTCGTCCCGGGCAGCCTCGTGGCGAGCGGCTGCGCCGACGTCTCCGGTCCGATGGAGGTCACCAACATCAATACGGGCGAGACGGCGAGCGGCCAGACCTTCACGTACCTCGTGTCCGCCTCCGGACCGGTCATCACGGGAGTCAGCCCGAGCTCTGCCCAGGTTCCCGGAGCGGGGATACAGCTGCTCATCTCCGGGTCCAACTTCCCGACATCGGCAACCGGGGTCTCGGTGACCGTGGGCGGCGTTCAGGTTCAGGTGCTGACGGCGTCCTCGACCAGCCTGACCGTGCAGCTGCCGCCGACCAACGACGTTCCGCCAACCTGCCCGTCGGGCACCGCCGCGGGAACCCTGATCAACTCGGGAGCTGCCCAGGACGTGACGGTCACCAACCTGTCCACGACCTGCCACGCGACCTTCCCCGGCGCGTTCACCTACCTGTTGCCGTGCGTGCCGTGATCGAAGACCGATTCGAGAGACACACCGCCCCCTTCGGGGGGCGGTTCGCTTTTTCGAAACTTGCCTGACGCCGGGGCGGAAGCCCGCATTCACGACCTCAAACGGCGGATCGAGCTCGATCCGGCCTCCCGCCTGTTCCTCGCCCTCGCCGAGGAGTATCGCAAGAGTGGGCGCCTGGCGGAGGCGCTCTCGACGCTCCAGAGAGGGCTTCTCGCGCATCCCACCTACGTCTCGGCGCAGGTCGCCCTGGGCAGGGCATACCTCGAGGCGGGACAGGTGACCGAGGCCATCGCGGCCTTCTCCAAGGTCCTGGCCGCGGATCCGGGCAACCTCGTCTCGGCCAAGTCGCTCGCCGACATCTATCTTTCCCGAGGCGAAACCGTCGAGGCGATCAAGAAGTTCAAGCTGTACAGGGCGATCTCGGGAGATCGGACCGTGGAGGCCGTCATCGCCCGGCTCGAAAAGGATCTCTCGCCTCCTCCTCCGCCGCGGCCCGTGCCGCCGCCGGAAACTGCGGTTCCTCCTCCGCCGACGTTCCTCGAGGAGCCCAGGGGACCGATCCCTCGCTCGGTTTCCGAAACGCTTGCCGGCGGAGGAGCGGCCGGGGCCGAAGAGCCTTTCGATCTTTCGCCCGTGTCCTTCGAAATGCCCGACCCGGCGGAGGCGCCAGGGACCTCGAGACCCTTCGGGCCTCTGGCCGCCGCCGCCTCGTCCGAGCGGTCGCCGGCGCCCGCTCTCGAGGACGCTTCGGCCGACGTCGCGACGCGCGCCCTGCGCCTCTCGGAGATCATGGGAGTCCCCCCGGCGCCGACGCCCGCGCCGCCGGAATCCGCTCCGCGCCGGACCGCGCCGACGGATGCGGAGCCTCAGGGACGCACGCTCGCGGACCTGTACTTCGCGCAGGGACACTACGCCGAGGCGCTCCGGATCTACGACGAGCTCGTCTCGGCCAACCCGTTCGACGAAGAGCTTCGCCGGCTGCGCCGGGACTCGGAGGCGCGTCTGCTTCCGGCCGGATCGGCACAGGCGTCCGGCGCCGATCCGGCTTTCGAGCGGAGACTCAAGAGAATCCGCGCTTTGCGACAGTGGCTTTCTGTGCTACAAGCCGGATAAGCTCCTCCCGACGCCGCTTCGGGAACCGTCGCTCATGAACGTCTTTCAGGACAGCCTGCGCCGAATCGCAGAACGGGTCGAGGGAACCCGCGCCGTCTCCCTGGTCGGTGTGGATGGAATCCCCATCGACACCTATGGGCCGGGGGAAGGCGTTTCGGTGGAGTCGGTTGCCGCAGAGATGGGAGCCTTCGTGAAATCGTCCCGACCGGCCAATCCCGAAGCCGGAGCGGTTCAGCAGCTCTGCCTCGTGACCGACGCCGGCAAGGCGATCCTGTCGCGGGTGACCGAAGAGTATTATTTGCTGCTCTTGTTGTCCCGCGAGGGTAACTTCGGCCGCGGGCGGTTCGAACTGCGAAAGGCGGCGCTTGCCCTGGAGAAGGAACTCTTATAACGCCGATGCTTTCGTACAAGGAAATCAAGGAGTTGATCGACCTGGCCTGCGAGCGCGGGCTGTCGGCCCTCGAAATCGAGCAGGCGGGCTTTCGGGTGCGGATCGAGGCGGCCTCCAGAGGGAACGGGGTGGCAGCCGCCGACCCCGGGGGTTCACTCGTCGCGGTAGCCGCCGGTCGGGCCGCGGTCGCTCCCGCGGGTGAGCCGGCGGCGGACGAGGGGCTGCACGTCATCACTTCCCCCATCGTGGGAACCTTCTATCGCTCGCCGTCGCCCGAAGCGCAGTCGTTCGCCGAGGTGGGACAGCGGGTGTCGCGCGGCAAGATTCTGTGCATCATCGAGTCGATGAAGCTGATGAACGAGATCGAGTCGGACGTCGAGGGAGAGATCGTCGAGGTCTTCCCGCGCAACGGCCAGCCGGTCGAATACGGAGAGAAGCTGTTCGCCATCAGGCTCGCCGCCTGAGGGACGCCTTCGGCGTCGGCCACGGCCCGTCGGCCACCTCATGTTCAAGAAAATTCTGATCGCCAATCGCGGCGAGATCGCGCTGCGGATCATCTCGGCCTGCCGGGAGCTCGGAATCCGCACGGTGGCCGTTTATAGCGAGGCCGATCGCGACGCTCTCCATGTGCGCTTTGCGGACGAAGACGTCTGTATCGGTCCCTATCCCTCCGCCAACTCCTACCTGAACATTTCCGCGATCGTCTCCGCGGCCGAGATCACCGAGGCCGACGCGATCCACCCCGGCTACGGCTTTCTTTCGGAGAACGCCTATTTCGCCGAGATCCTCCAGGACTGCCACATCACCTTCATCGGGCCGTCGCCGGACGCGATCCGGCGCATGGGGGACAAGTCTCTTGCCCGCCAGACGGTTGCGGCGGCCGGCGTGCCGACCGTGCCCGGCTCGCCGGGGCCGGTCGAGGGAATCGACGAGGCCCTGTCTTTCGCCAAGAAGGTGGGGTATCCGGTCATCC
Organism: uncultured Acidobacteriota bacterium; assembly: GCA_963801275.1. GTDB lineage: Bacteria > Acidobacteriota > Thermoanaerobaculia > UBA5066 > Gp7-AA6 > DATBFU01. The sequence goes on from CAWDEF010000001.1 coordinate 3,696,847, forward strand.
TGAAGGCCTCCGCGGGCGGCGGAGGCCGGGGGATGCGGATCGGCCGCGACGAGAAGGAGGTCACTGAGGCCTTCGAGACGGCTCGTGGGGAGGCGGAAAAGGCCTTCGGCAACGCGGAGCTCTATCTGGAGAAGTACGTCGAGGAGCCGCGCCACATCGAGTTCCAGGTGTTCGGCGACCGCCTGGGGAATCTCTCCCAAATGGGCGAACGGGAGTGCTCGATCCAGCGGCGGCACCAGAAACTGATCGAGGAGGCGCCGTCGACGGCGCTCGACGAGGCGCTGAGGTCGAAGATGGGGGAGGCGGCGGTTCGGGCCGCAGGGGCGGTCGGTTACGTCAATGCCGGGACGGTGGAGTTCCTGCTCGACCGCAGCGGGCGGTTCTACTTCATGGAGATGAACACGCGTCTGCAGGTCGAGCACCCCGTCACCGAGGAAGTGACGGGTATCGACATGGTCAAAGAGCAGATCGCGGTGGCAGCCGGCGAGCGACTCTCCTTCGCCGGACGGACGCTCGTTCCGCGCGGTCACGCGATCGAGTTCCGGATCAACGCCGAGGACCCCCAGCACTTCACGCCGTCTCCGGGCCGAATCGTGACGTTTCATCCGCCCGGGGGGCCTGGAGTGCGGGTGGACACGGCGGCATACCAGGGCTACGTGATCCCGCCCCACTACGATTCCCTGATCGCTAAGCTGATCGTCGCCGGGAGGGATCGGGCGGAGGCGATTTCCCGAGGCAAGCGGGCACTCGACCTCTTCGTCATCGAGGGGGTGAAGACCACCATCCCGATGCACCGGCGGATCCTGGATGAGGCGGACTTCGTCGACGGGCGGCTTTCCACCCGGTTCATGGAACGCTTCGCCCAGGCGTCCTGACGGTCGTCGGGCATCGCTTGTCGAAGCCCGAATCCCCGGACTTGGTGCGGCCCGTGACGGAAGACTGAAGACCGTGAACCGAGGATTGTTTCTGCCGCCGCTCTACGCGATCACGGACCGGAAGGTCTCAGGGGTCGAGAGTGTGACCGAGATCGCGGACCGTTTGTTGCGGGTCGGCGTGCGCTGTCTCCAGGTGCGCGAGAAGGCGATGCCCGACAGGCAGCTTCTCGAGTCGATCGAACGGGTGCGGGAGCTCGCGCGGCCCGCTGGGGCGCTCCTGCTCATCAACGACCGCGTGGACATCGCGCGGGTCGCAGGAGTGGGCGTCCATCTCGGGGAAGAGGACCTGCCCGCGTCCGAGGCGCGCAGGCTGCTCCCGGAGGCGCGGATCGGCGTTTCCACCCACGCGTTCGACACGGCGGCCAGCCGCTTTGCCGGCTCGGCCCCGGACTACGTCGCCTTCGGGCCCGTCTTCCCGAGCGCCACCAAGGCGGGCGGACCTCCACGTGGCCTGGAGGAGCTCTCCCGGGTTTCGGCCGTCAAGCGCAAGCCCCTCGTCGCGATCGGCGGGATCACGGCGGAGACGCTCGACGCGGTCTTCGACGCGGGCGCCGACTCCGTCGCGATGATCGGCGGACTCCTGGCAGGCGGATTGATTGAGGAGAACACGCGCCGGGTGCTCGACCGGATCCGGCGGCGGCGGCACACCGGCCGGATCTACCTGGTGGGATTCATGGGGTGCGGCAAGACTGCGGTGGGGCGGCGCGTGGCCGCCCGGCTCGGTCTTCCCTTCGTCGACGTGGACGCCGAGATCGAGCGCGCCTCGGGTCTGACCGTGCGAGCCCTCTTCGAGGAATCCGGAGAGCCCGCCTTCCGCGAGCGCGAGGCGGTCTTTCTGGCCGGCACCGAGTCGCTCTCGGGCGCGGTCGTTGCGACCGGAGGCGGCGCCTACATCCCGGAGGCGAACCGGAGAGCCATGCGACGCCTGGGGCGGGTCATCTTTCTGGACGTGCCCTTTCCCGTCTTGAGCGAGCGCCTGACGGGCAAGACCGATCGGCCCCTCTTCCAATCCGTCGAGCAGGCGGCTCGCCTCTTCGCGCAGCGGGATCCTTTCTATAGAATGGGCAGTCTTCGCGTGACTCTCCAGGGTTCCGAAACGCTCGACGAGGCTGCAGACCGCGTGCTCTGCGCGCTCGAGATCCCGCCGGTGTCGCCGGCCTGACCAGCCTTGCGCTATCTCATCCTCTCCGACCTCCACTCCAACGGCGAGGCCCTCGCGGCCGTGCTCGCGAGCGTGCGCCGGCGGCACTACGACCGGGTGGTCGTGCTGGGCGACTTCGTCGGCTATGGGGCCGATCCCAACGAGGTCATCGACTGCGTTCGCCGCCTGCGCCGGCCCAAGACCTACGTGCGCGGAAATCACGACCGGGTCGCCGCAGGGGTTGGGCCCGCGGGCCAGTTCAATCCCGTGGCGCTCTGGGCCGCCCGTTGGACCGCGGAGGCGCTGACGCCCCGCAACCGCCGATTCCTGGCCGACCTTCCCGTCGGACCGATCGAGGTGGGCGGCCGATTCGTCATCTGCCACGGCTCCCCCCTGGACGAAGACGCCTACATCTTTTCCGACAGCGATGCGGCCTGGAACTTTCGGAGCCTGAATCTCGACCTCTGCTTCTTCGGCCACAGCCACATCCCCTCGGTCTTCACGCTGGAGCCCGACGGCATCCGGGTAGACGTCGTCCGCGGCGCGCAGCGCTGGAAGCTCGAGCCCGGCCGACGGTATCTGATGAATCCGGGCTCGGTCGGCCAGCCCCGTGACCGAAACGTCGAGGCCGCCTTCGCCCTCTATGACGCGTCCCGCGGATTCGTCGACTTCGAGCGCGTGGCCTACGACGTCGCGTCGGCTCGGGAAAAGATCCTGCGGGCCGGTCTGCCGGCGGCCCTCGGGGACCGGTTGCTGGTCGGAGCGTGAGGCCCGAGCTCCCGAGGGATCGATTCCCTGGCTTCTCACCATGACGCGGTGAGCCCCTCCTTCATATAATCCCGGAGCGATTCTCAGAGTCCCGGGATTCCCAGAGGAGGGTGTATGCGTTCGAAGAGCGGGGTGTGGACGTTTCTGGCGGCCGCGGCGCTGTCGGCCGTCGTTGCCTGTGCCGGCTCGACGCCTTCTTCGCCGGCGTCCGCGCACGCCCCCGGACCCGCGCCGATTCCCGCCTTCACGTCGTCCTCCGACGCCCGGGCGCAGTTGCTGAGGGCCGAGGACCGGAGGGCCTTCGATCCCGCGCTCCTCGCCGCCGCCTCGAAGGTCCAGGATCCGGCCGTCCGCGCGCACGCTGCCCTGGCGGCCGGACGCATCGGCGACGACCGCAGCCGGGACATGGTGCGCGGCATGCTCTCCGACGGCTCCCCCGAGGTCCGCAGCGCCGCCGCCTTTGCCTGCCAGCTTCTGGAGGACGGGACGGCCACTCCGGACCTGATTTCGCTGCTTGCGGACTCGGACCCGAGGGTCGCGGCAAGCGCCGCGCGCGCCATCGGGACCATTGGACGGGGAGACGGGCAGGACGCGCTGATCGCCGCGATCCCGAAAGCCGCCGCTCCCGAGCCGCGTGCGGCCATGCTGCAGTCGCTCTGGCGCTATTCCGATGGTCGGATCGTGGAGGCGGCGCTGCCGTATGCCGCGGACCCGGATCCGAAAGTGAGGTCGGCCGCCCTCTTCGCCCTGTCTCGAAAGCCGATCGAGGCGTCGCTCTCCGCCCTGACGGCCGCGCTCTCGGACTCTGACGGCGACAACGCCGCCGGAGCCGCCCGCGGGCTGGGGATCCTGGGCCGAAAGGAATCGCTCGCCCCCCTTGCCGTGGCGCTCGACAACGGCAAGCCGCACCTGGTCACGAGCACCCTCAGCGCGCTCGAGCAGGTCCTCGAAAAGAACCCGGGTTCGGAGCTGCCTGCCGATCGGAGGGCGCGAGTCATCGCTCTGGCCGGGGATTCCAACCCGAACATCGCGATTCCCGCCCTGACCCTGCTGCGGCAGCTCGTCGGCTCCGATCGGGAGGCCCTCCAACGCGTCTGGTCGATTGCCATGACCGGCCAGGGCAGGCGCCGCCAGGTGGCCCTGCTTTCGGCGGTCGCGGCCCTGCGCGACCGCGCCCATGCCGCGATCGATGCGGCCATGGCCGCCCCGGAGGCGCCCCTGCGCGCGGCGGCCGCGGAAAGCCTTTCGTATTTGCCGGACGCGCAGGCGGCGCCTTACCGCGCGCGGCTGACCGCCGACCCGGAAGCCCTCGTGCGGATTTCGGTGCTGACGAGCCTGCGTTCCGCCGAGTCGGTGAACGAAAATCGGGCGCTCGTCGACTCCGCCCTCTCGGACCCGGATGCCGGGGTGCGCGCGTCCGCAATCGACGCACTCGCGCTTCTGAACGATCCCGCGGTGCTGCCGCAGCTGCAGCAGACCGTCGAGAAGTCCGCCGGCGATCAGGCGCCGGACGTGGCGATCGCGGCGATCGGACTCGCCGAAAAGCTGCGTACCGCGCCCGAGGCTCGGGCCGTCGTGGAAGCCGCCTATCGGCTGCCCAAGACGCTGACCGAGCGGCTGGCCCGGCGCTCCCTGGTGCGGTACTTCCGGGCGGATGCGGCGGCGTACCCGGCGCCCGAATACAAGGTCTCCCGGACCCTGGCGGACTACACGGCGATTCTCGCCGACGCGGCAAGGCCCTGGAAGGCGGAGATCGAGACGGTGCGAGGCACCTTCGCCCTGCGCTTCTCCGGCCAAGCCGCGCCAATGACCGTGATGAACTTCATCGACCTGGCGCGCAAGGGGTTCTTCGACGGCATCGCGATCCACCGCGTCGTGCCCGATTTCGTCGTCCAGGACGGGGATCCCACGGGAACAGGCAATGGAGGCCCCGGCTACGAGATTCGCGACGAGAACGACCAGATCCCCTACGGAACGGGTACGGTCGGCATGGCTCTGGCGGGCCGCGACACGGGCGGCAGCCAGTGGTTCGTCACCCAATCGCCGCAGCCCCACCTGGACGGCCTCTACACGGTCTTCGCGCAGGTCGCCGCCGGCCAGGACGTGGTCGAGCGGATCGAGCAATGGGACCGCATCACGCGCGTCACCGTGTCCGAGGCGCCCTGACCGGGCCCGCCGCGGCGAAGACCCCTTGTACCGGCTGGCTCGGACCCTGCAGCTCTCGGGGTTGGTCGTGACCGGTGTCGGCCTCTGGAAGGGCCTTCTCGGAGGCAACGTCCGCCTGGAGCTCGCTCTTCTGGCCGCCGGCGCGGCGGTCTTCTTCGCGGGACGGTGGCTGCAGGCGGCCGGCCGATGAAACCGCTCGTCGTCGCGACCCGGGAGCTTCCCGAGGACTCTCTTTCCGCCCTCTCCCCCGACTTCGAAGTTCGTGTGCTCGGATACGTGCCCTCGGAGCTGGAGCTCGCCGCAGAGGTATCCGAAGCCGAAGCCCTGATCACGCTCGTGGCCGACCCGGTCACCGAGAAGGTCATCGCCGCCGCGCCGCGGCTCAAGGTGATCGCCAACTACGGCGTCGGGGTGGACAACATCGACCGCCAGGCGGCGGCGGCCCGCGGAATCCCCGTGACGCACACACCGGGCGTTCTCACGGAGGCCACCGCCGACCTGACCATGGCCCTGCTGCTCGCCCTGACCCGGCGGATCATCGAGGGCGACCGGATGGTGCGCGCCGGGGGCTTTGCGGGTTGGGCGCCGGATCTCCTGCTCGGTGCCGACTTGAAGGGCAAGGTTCTCGGGATCCTTGGGCCCGGCCGGATCGGGCGCGCCGTGACCCGCCGCGCCCGAGCCTTCGGAATGACTGTCCTCGCCGCCGGCCGATCGGCGCGCGACGAGCAGGATCCCGACGACCCTCCTCGTGTTTCCTTCGACGACCTGCTCCGGCGGTCCGATGTGATCTCCGTTCACGCCCCCCTGACGGACGAGACCCGGCATCTCTTCGATCGGGAGACGCTCGGCCGGATGAAACCGGGGAGTTTCTTGATCAACACCTCCCGGGGCCCGATCGTGGATGAGGGCGCGCTCGCCGAGGCGGTCGCGTCCGGCCACCTTGCGGGGGCGGGCCTGGACGTGTATGAGAATGAGCCCGGCATCACGCCGGCCCTTCTCGACGAAGACCGAGTCGTGCTGATGCCGCACGCCGGCAGCGCCACGCGGGAGACCCGGCGCGAGATGGCGCGGATGGTGGTCGAGGACGTGCGGCGGGTCCTGACGGGCGAGAAGCCGCTGCGAGCCGTTCTTCCGGAAGGGGCGGCCCGGGAGCGAACGCGGGGGGGTGGATGAAGAAGCGGGAAAGCGCGTTTACACGACTGGACGATGCTGCCGACGGCCTCCTGCGCCAGATGGCGCGCGGAGAAACGGCCCTCGCCTGGCTTCAGGCGCGCTGGGGCCGTATCGTCGGCGAGCCGCTCTCGCGCAAGATCGCGCCGACACAGCTTCAGGGGCGGCGGCTGACGGTGACGCTTCGCGATCCCGCCTGGAAGAAGGCGGTGTCGGCGACGCTGCCCGAGCTCGAAGAGAAGCTCGCGCTCGAGATGCCCGAAGTCCGGCCCCGGATCACTCTGCGCTGATCCGCGGACGAAAGCCTCCAGGCCCGGCCAGCCGGACGAGCCGGGCGCACGCGAAGAGAAAGACCGCCGCCAGAAGGACCGCCACCGCGGGCGGGAAGAGAACGGGCGCTGCGTCCCGGGCCAGCGCGAGAGTCTGTCGAATCGCGCTCGGAGTCCATCCGGGTGTCACGGCGCCCGCCCAGTGCGTCACCAGCAGCGCGTAGGTCCCGAGAGAGTCCGCGGCCACCAGGACGGCCACGCAGACTCCGGCCGCCAGGCGTGTCCGCCGTGGCGAGACGGCCACGCAAAGCAGGGCCGCCGCGGCGCAGGCCTCGATCGGCCGCAGCAGGTCGAAGTACCAACCTTCGCCGCCCGCCGTGCGGCCCGCCGCCTGTGCCGAGAGGCCATGAAAGAGCATCGCCGCGACGAAGGAGGCGACGGCAATCCCGAGGGGCATCCATCGCGACCGACCGGGAAGCGGCCGGCGCTGGCGGTGGGCCCATGCGAGAACGGACAGGGCGGCGGCAAGGACTGCGGCCGCGGCCGCGTACGAGACGGCCCCCGGGGGCCGGAGGAACTCCCAACCACCGGACCAGAGATGGTTGATCGTCCAGGAAGCCGCCAGGCTCTTGAGCCCGAGTCGGGGAACCTGTGCCACGACGGCGGCCAGACCGGGAGGGTGTGCCTGGCTTGCATAGGTGAGTCCGAACGGGTTGCCGCACTCCCGGGTGTTCCAGGCGAGCAGAGGCGCGATCAAGAGCGCCGGAAGAACGACGGCCGCCAGGGGGCCGGCCGGGCCTCGACCGTCGCAGCGCCGCCGCGCGAGGAGGACCACGCCCCCGGCGGCGGCAAGCGCGGGTAGGAGGGTCATCTTGGTCCACACGCCCGCCGCGATGAGGAGGCCGAGCATGAGCCACCGGCGCGCCGATCCGGGTCTTCGTGCCGAGAAGACAAGCCCCCCGCAGATTGCCGCGAAGATCGGCCAGGCCAGGGCGTCGTTGGTGACGCGGTCGACGAAGAAAAGCGTATTGGGAAGAAGCGCGGCAATCGGCAGGGCGAAGAAGAGGCCGCGCTGCGGCAGGAGGAGGCGGGCGAGCCGGGCCGTGAAGGGGATCATGAGCGACGCCAGGAGCACGCAGAAGAGGCGTAAACCCACGAGAAGCCCCGGAAGGCCCGATGCGGCGAGCGCCCGCGCGGCCGGGGCCGCCACGAAGTAGAAGAGGGGAGGCTGCTGGCGCTCGTAGTTCCGGAAGAGGTATCGCGGCGGCCGGGCACCGGGCCTGATCCCGCCGGCGTGCTGGCGCCGGAGCGTGCGGTCCTGCGGCGGCAGCTGCCTCCACCGGCGAAAGTCCGGGGCCCGTCCGAGATGGCTCGGCAGATCCTCGAGGGCTTCTCCAAAATCCGCCGGAAAACTCGGCTCCGTGTAGCCCGGGGGCCGGCCATTCTGCGCGACGAATACCACGTAGGCCAGGTGGTATGGCTCGTCGAAGCCCTCCCACATCGGTTCCATGAGCACGTGGAGGGATCCGCGGGCGAGAAACGCGATCCAGACGGCGAGGACCGCGGCGCGGCGCCGGACGGCGACGCCGGAGAGCGGCCCCATCGGGGTATAAGGACGGGCCTGCCGGCTAGGCGTACAGCCCGCGCACCATGGTGTCGTGGGCAACGCGTTGGATGCCCAGCATATAGGCCGCGATCCGAAACGTCACGCCGTACTTCTCGGCCATCGCGGTCACGTCCCGGAACGACTGGACCATGATGTCCTCCATCCGCTCGTTGACCTCCTGCTCGCGCCAGAAAAAGCCCGCGCGGTCCTGGACCCACTCGAAATAGGAGACCGTCACGCCCCCGGCGTTGGCCAGGATGTCCGGAACGACGAGGATGTCCTTCTGGCGCAAGGCCTCGTCCGCCTTCTGGGTCGTCGGGCCGTTGGCGCCCTCGACGAGGATTTTCGCCTTGACGTTGGGCGCGTTCTTGCCTCGGATTTGGTTCTCGTTTGCCGCCGGAATCAAGATGTCGCACTCGAGCTCGAGCAGGTCGGAGTTCGAGATCTTCTCCCCGCCCCCGAACCCGTCCAAAGTGCGCGCCTTCTCGTAATGCTCGAGCAGCTTGCCGATGTCGATGCCGCGCGGGTTGACCATACCGCCGGCGATGTCCGAGACTGCGATGATCTTCGCTCCCGCTTCCTGACACATGCGGGCGGCGATCGACCCGACGTTGCCGAAGCCCTGGACGGCGATGCGGCAGCCCGCCAGCTGGAAGCCCTTCAGCGGCGCCGCCTCGCGGCAGATGAGCATCAGGCCTCGCCCCGTCGCCTCGACGCGCCCGCGCGACCCGCCGAGAGAAAGCGGCTTGCCGGTGACGCACGAGGTGACCGTATGCCGCGCATGCATCGAGTACGTGTCCATGATCCAGGCCATCGTCTGCGGGTTCGTCCCCATGTCGGGCGCGGGCACGTCCTTCTCCGGACCGAACTGGTCCATCAGCTCCGCCGTGTAGCGGCGCGTGATGCGCTCGAGCTCGCCGCGGGAGAGCGAGGCCGGGTCGCAGATGACTCCGCCCTTAGCTCCCCCGAACGGAATGTTCACCACCGCGCACTTCCAGGTCATCCATGCGGCCAGCGCGCGGACCTCGTCGAGCGTCACGTTCTTGTCGTAGCGGATCCCGCCCTTTCCCGGCCCCCGGGCGATGTTGTGGAGAACCCGGTACCCGATGAAGACCTCGATGCGCCCGTCGTCCATTCCGACCGGGATCGAGACCTTCGTCTCCCGCACCGGCTCGCGCAGCACCTTGTAGAGGCCCGGGTCGAGCCCCAGCTTCTGGGCGGCCAGGTCGAACCGAGACATCATCTCTTCGAAAGGGGTGTCCGAATCGGTGCCCTGGGGGTGCGAGCCGATCGTCGGAAACTGTGGCTCGGCGACTTTCGTCTCCACGCGGTTCTCTCCTGCCGTTTCGACGGCGGTTAGAATGGGCCGGGGATTGTAACCCAGAGGCGGGCGCGCGATTCCTGTGCTTGAAGCCACCAGAGAAGGCAGACGAACCGGTCGAGAGCGACGAGGCCGTCGTCGCCCGGGTGGTATCCGGAGACGACGATCACTTCGCGCTGCTCGTGCGCCGGTATCAGACTCGGGTGCACGCGCACGTCGCGAAGATGATCGGCCACCGCGAGGATGCGCTCGACCTGACGCAGGAGATCTTCCTGAAGGTCTACCAGGCCCTTCACCGCTTCAATCCGGAGTTCAAGTTCTCGACCTGGCTCTTCCGGATCGCCGGAAACGCCGCGATCGATCATCTGCGCAAGCGGCGGCCCAGGACGGTCCCGCTCGAGACTCCGGATCCAGAGGAGCCCGGTCGAGTGTCCTCTGCAGAGTACAGTACCCAGGATCTGGACCCCTTTGGCGAATTCCGCAATACTGAACGGGGCCGGGCGATTTCCCGGGCGATCGCCGGACTACCTCTGGAATTTCGCGAATTGATCGCTCTGAGGCACTTTGCGGGGCTTTCCTACGAGGAGATCGCCGAGGTCAAGCAGATGCCCCTGGGGACCGTGAAGAACAAACTCTTTCGCGCCAGAGCCGTATTGAAGGACAGGTTGGCAGGAGAACTGACGTGATCGATTGCCGAGAAGCCCTGGAGGTAGCCGACATCGAGGCGCTGGCGAGCGGAAGCGAGCCCGAAGTGCGCCCCGACGCGGCCGCCCACGCCTTCGGCTGCGCGCCCTGCGCAGAACGGGTTCGGGCGGCCCAGGCGCTCGATCGGCTGCTCTCGGAGGGTCCGGCGGCCGACACGGCTCCGGCGGATCTGGCCGACCGTGTGCTGCGCCTGCGGCCCTTCTCGAGGGCCGAGAGGTGGAGCTTCACCGTCTGGCGGTCTGCGTTGCTGCTGCTCGCTGCCTTGACCGCGGCCGGCGCTTGTCTGGTCGCCGGGACCGCCGGGCCGCGGGAGCAGGCCGGGTTCGCCGCGGCGTTCTTGGCCTCGACGGCGGGGGTTCTCCGCGCCTCGCTGCGCTGGCTGGCCGATCTGACGCACGGTGTCCCCGAGGGGCTCGCGGCGCTCTCGCGCCTGCTCGAGCCCTCGAGCGCGGGCCTGGCGGCCGCGCTCCTGCTCGTGCCCGCGGGTTTCGCGCTCTCCCGGGTCTTGTCGCGGTCCGTCGCCCGTCGGTGAGATGAGGGCGGCGGCGCTCTTCTGGCTCGCCGCATCGATGGCGTCGCCTGCGGCGCCTGCGGCCACTGCCCCGTCGGCCTCCGTGACGACACTCGGGCGAAACCTCGTCGTCTCGACTCCCGTCGAAGGGCGCGTGGTCGCGGCGTTTGCGGATGTGCGGATCGAGGCTCGCGTTTCGGGCGACGTGATCGTGTGGGGCGGCGATGTCTCCTTCGGGGCCGGCGGTTCCGTCGGCGGGAACCTGTCTGTTTTCGGAGGAGAGGTGCGCGGTCGCGGGGCTCCGCCCGTCCAGGGGGTCGTCTCGACTCCCGGAACCCTGCTGCGTCTCTATCTGGCCGAGATGCGCCGTGCGCCCTGGGAGCTGCCGGGATCGGGCGCCGTCTGGGGCTTGCGGCTTCTCGGGCTCGCGGCGTGGCTCGCCGCCTCGCTCATGCTGCTCTTCTTCCTCGGGTCCCCCTTCGCGCGGGCTGCGGCGCGCGCCGAAGAAGCGCTCTCGGCCTCGGCGCTGGCGGGGGCGCTCTCCGTCCTGACGCTCTTTCTCGCGGCCGCGGCGCTTCTGGCGCTGCTACCGTCGGCGCTCTCGGTTCCCGCGGTCCTCTTCGTGGCGGCGCTGGCGATTGCGGCGAAGGTGTTCGGAATGGGCTCGCTCTTCCTGCTCCTCGGGCAGAAAGTGCTCGGAGCCGTCTCGGCGCGGAAGCGCCCCGCGGCGCTGGCCGCCGGGTTCACGTTGCTCGGCGGCGTGTCGCTCATTCCTCTGGTCGGACCGCTCGTTTGGAGCGCGGCCTCGATTCTCGCCGTCGGCGTCGCGCTGTCGACGCGGTTTGGCGCGCCGCGGTATCCCGTGCGCATCTCCGAGTAGGCGGTTCCCGCCATTTGATTCCCCCGCGCCGGAGCAATAGAGTCCGGCCGGATGGAAATCCGGACCCTGGGCGTGGTCGGCGGCGGGCAGATGGGCAACGGGATCGCCCACGTGGCCGCCGCGGCGGGATGCCCGGTCATCCTCGCCGACCTCGAAGAGCGCTTCCTGGAGAAGGCGCGGGCCACCATCTCGCGCAACCTCGACCGAGAGGTGGCCAAGGGCAAGCGGAGCGCTGAAGAGGGGCAGGGTGCCCTCGATCGGATCACGACGACGACCGAGCTCGCAAGGCTCGCATCCGCCGACCTCGTCATCGAGGCGGTTGTGGAAGACGAGACCGTCAAGCGTGGCCTCTTCGCGACGCTCGACGGGATCTGCGTTCCGGGGGCCATCCTCGCCTCGAACACGTCCTCGATCTCCATCACGCGGCTCGCCGCGGCGACCCGGCGCGCCGACCGTGTCATCGGAATGCACTTCATGAATCCTGTGCCGGTCATGGAGCTGGTGGAGGTGATCCGAGGGATCGCCACGTCGGACGAGACGGCCGAGGCCGTGGATGCCCTCGCGCGCCGGCTGGGGAAGACGCCGATTCTCTGCAACGACTATCCGGGCTTCGTCTCAAACCGCGTTCTCATGCCGATGATCAACGAGGCGATCGAAGCGCTGCGCGAGGGGGTCGCGGCGCGCGAGGCGATCGACGGGATCATGAAGCTCGGCATGAACCATCCCATGGGCCCGCTCCGGCTCGCCGATTTCATCGGCCTCGACACGTGCCTGGCAATCCTCCGCGTGCTTCAGCAGGGCTTCGGCGACCCGAAGTACCGGCCGAGCCCGCTCCTGGTGAAGATGGTGGACGCCGGCTGGCTCGGAAAGAAGTCCGGCCGCGGCTTCTACGAATATTGAGCCCTCGCTTGCTCGGAACCTGCGACGCACTGGCTGGCTGCCCGCCCGGAGGGGTGGACGGCCCGCCCTGTCCGTCGCTGCCGTCGTCGTCCCCGCGGTGCGAGGCTTCTGCCTCGATGACCAGGGGAGACACCATCGGGCGGAGAACCAGGGGACCTCGAGGGAGCGCTCGCCCATGAATCCCGAGAACTTGCTCTGATGTTTTGTCAGGTCTGCGGGCTGAAGAATCGCGACGACGAGGAGTTCTGCTCCCGCTGCCACTCGAAGCTGCTCGTGCTCTCCGGCGTGGGTGTCGTGGAGGAAGGCGGGGAGGCGCAGGAAGAGATTCCGTTCGACGAGCACCTGCTCGAGCGCATCTCGACGCTCGAGGACGTCGTGAAGCGGACCGGCGAGGCGGTCAAGACGCTCTTCGAGTCCGTCGGGAATCTCGAGAAGAACCTCTTCGTCGCGCATACGGGGATCCTGGCTCTCCAGGAGACGCTCGAGCGGCGCGGCGCCGTCCGTCCGGAGGAGGTCTTCGACCTCTGGGAAACGAAGATGGACGAGCGGATGCTGGCCGTCGAGAAGAAGGATCGGTTCTTGGAGTGGCGGGACCGAATCGTCGCTCGCTTTTCGGGAGAGCAGCGCAACGCCCTGCGCCAGCGCCTGCGGGAGGCGGAGTTCGCCATCCTGGCGCTCGATGCGGAGCGGGGCGTGCGGCTCCTCGAAGATCTGTACCGCGCAAACCGCGAGAACGTGGACCTGGGCTTCTACCTCGGAGAGACGTTCTTCTCGGCCGGCGAGATCGAGAAGGCCTCGGGGTTTTTCAAGAGGGTTCTCGCGATCGAGCCCAACCACTACGAGTCGCTCGTCTATTCGGGCATCTCCGCCTCCGAGATGGGGGACGGCGAGGGAGCGCACGTTCTCTTGAAGCGCGCCATCGAGCGCCGGCCGGACGCCTTCCTGCCGCATTTCGCCCTGGGCGCCCTCTATGCCCACGGGTCACGCTGGCCGGACGCCGAGAGGGCGCTCGCCCGGGCGCTCGAAATCGCGAAGGTGCCTTCGGCCCACGTCCTGATGGGGACGGTCCTGCGCGAGAAAGGAGAAGCGAGCCGGGCGATCGAGCAGTTCGAGGCGGCCCTCGCCATCGAGCCGGGCCTGGAAGACGCGATGTTTCAGCTGGGCCTCTGCTATCTGGAGAAGAACTGGCCCAAGCGCGCCCTGGAGTGCTTTCAGCACGCGCTGGAAAAGAACCCGAAGCGGCTGGAGTTCCAGGAGGCGGTTCGGCTGCTCGAGCGACGGCGCCGGTACGCCCTGCCGCGTGTGGACGGGCCCGGCGCGGACGCCTTCCGGGAAGCGGAGGAGAGTGTCTCGGCGGGCTCGCCGCGACGGGCCCACGCCCTCTATCTGAAGGCGCTCGAGGCCGAGCCCGAGAACTCGACGATCCGCATTTCCTACGCCCTGGTGTGCGCGTCGCTCGGTCTCTGGAAGGAAGCGGTGGGGGCGTGCCGGGAGGTCCTGGAGGGAGAGCCCGAGGACGTCGTCGCGGCCGCTGCCTGCTCGACGCTCGCCGAGGCCCTGCGCGCCGAGGGCAAGCCCGAGGATGCCGCGCACTTCGTCAGGGATTTTCTGGAGAGCCACAAGAGCAAGACCGCGCAGACGGTCGGCTACTACGAGCTCGCGACGAGCCTGGCCGAATCGGGCGAGGACCTGGACTCGGCGCTCGACTACGCTGGCCGCGCCCTCTCCGCGGCACCCGACGAATTGAAGCCCTATCCCCTGGCGGCGCTCGGGTGGGTCCATTACAAGCGCCAGGAATTCGATCGGGCCATCGACTGCCTCCGGCGCTCGAGCGAGCGGGCGGCCGCGTCGACAACCCTTCACCGTCTCGGAATGGCATACCTGGCGGCCGGGAGGCCCGAGGAAGCCAAGGCCGCTTTCACCCGGGCCAAGACCGTGGCGCCCGGCGGGGCGCTGGAAGATCGGATGATGCAGCAGGTGCGCTCGAATCTGCGCCTGGTCGAAAAGGTCGGCGGGAAGCGGAAGGCGGAAACGGCTTCGGCATCGCGCAAGCCCTAGGTCTCGCGATCGGCGGGATCGAGGCGGGAGGCAGGGACTTCCGCTGGAATAGTATTCGCGCATCCCATGCGCTGGTCGAAGTACTTTCTGCGGACGGTTCGGGAGGTGCCCGGCGATGCCGAGGCGATCTCCCACATCCTGCTGACGCGCGCGGGCATGATGCGGCGTTTGGCGGCCGGCGTCTACGCCTTGACGCCGCTCGGCCTGCGCTCCAACCGCAAGACCGAGGCGATCGTTCGGGAGGAGATGAATCGGGCGGGCTTCCACGAGGTCGAGATCCCCATCCTGCAGCCGCGGGAGCTGTGGGAGGAAAGCGGGCGCTGGCAGCGCTACGTTTCCGAGGAGATCCTCTTCCACCTGGAGGACCGCAAGGGGACCGAGTACTGCCTGGCGCCGACCGCCGAGGAGGCCTTCACGACGATGGTGCGGGCGGGTGTGACCTCCTACCGGCAGCTTCCGTTCACCCTCTACCAGATCCGGACGAAGTTTCGCGACGAGATCCGGCCCCGCTTCGGCCTCATGCGCGGGCGCGAATTCCTGATGTACGACGGTTACTCCTTCGACGTCGACGCCGCGGGGCTGGATGCCTCGTACCGGGCCCAGGACGCCGCCTACCGGCGCGTCTTCGAGCGCTGCGGCCTCGACTTCACGGTCGTCGAGGCGGATTCGGGCGGCATGGGCGGGAGCCAGTCGCAGGAGTTCATGGTGCTCGCCGACACAGGGGAGGACGCCGTCGTGCGATGCCCGGCGTGCGGTTACGGCGCCAACCTCGAGCGGGCGCAGACTGGCTCGCGCCGCGCACCGTGGGAGGACGAGACGATCACCCCCCGGGTCGAGGTCGAAACGCCGGGCAAGGGCGGCATCGACGATGTCGTGGCCTTCCTGGGGATCACCGCTTCGCGGATGATCAAGGTCCTGATCTACGAAACGGAGCAGGGCTTCTTCGCGGCCGCCCTGCGCGGCGATCTCGACGTCAACGAGTTGGCGTTGCGCCGCGCGCTGGGTGTGGAGCACCTGGCGCTCGCTTCCGAAGAGAAGGTCGAGCGTGCTGCAGGGACGCCGATCGGGTATGTGGGCCCCCATCACCTCGACCCGGAGAAGGTGCGTCTGGTCGCCGACGAGTCGGTGCGCGGCGCGGTCAACGCCGTGACGGGGGCCGGGCGCCGCGACTGGCACGTGCGCGGGCTCTCGATGGATCGGGACACGAGGGTTTCGCTCTGGGCCGACTTCGCGCAGGCCCGGGCGGGCGACCCCTGCCGGCGCTGCGGCAAGCCCCTCGCGATCGCGCGCGGGATCGAGGTCGGGCACATCTTCAAGCTCGGCACCAAGTACGGCGAAGCCCTCCGCTGTGAGTTCACCGATGAAGGCGGGCAGACACGTCCGGTCGTCATGGGAAGCTACGGGATCGGGATCGGGCGCACGATGGCGGCGGCGGTGGAGCAGAACCACGACGGCGATGGCATCATCTGGCCGCTCGCCCTGGCTCCCTTCGAGGTCGAGCTCGTCTCCTTGAACGCTTCCGACTCCGGCAACCGCGAGGCGGCGGATGCCGTTTACGCCGCGCTGCTCGTGGCCGACGCGGAGGTCTTCTACGACGACCGGGATGAGCGCCCCGGCGTGAAGTTCAAGGACGCGGATCTGCTCGGGTTCCCGATCCGCGTCAACGTGGGCGGGAGGGCCTTGAAGGACGGCAACGTCGAGATCGTCACGCGGCGCGACAAGAAGGTGCGCGTCGTGCCCCGGGCCCAGGCGGTCGAGGCCGTCGCCGAAGTGCGCCGGACCCTGTCGGCGGGTGCATGAGGCGCTCCACACCCGAGGAGGCCCTCGAGTACCACGCGCGGGGGCGCAAGGGGAAGATCGAGGTCGTCTCGACCAAGCCGTGCCGCACGCAGGAGGATCTCTCCCTCGCCTACAGCCCGGGGGTCGCCGAGCCCTGCCTCGCCATCGAGAAGGATCCCGAGAAGGTCTTCGAGTACACCGCCAAGGGGAATCTCGTGGCGGTGATCTCCAACGGAACGGCCGTGCTCGGCCTCGGCAACATCGGGCCGCTCGCCGCCAAGCCGGTGATGGAGGGTAAGGGGATCCTGTTCAAGCGCTTCGCCGACATCGACGTCTTCGACATCGAGGTCGATGCTCTCGATCCGAAGGCCTTCATCGACACGGTGGCGCGGATCGCCCCGACCTTCGGCGGCATCAACCTGGAGGACGTCAAGGCGCCCGAGTGCTTCGAGATCGAGGAGGAGCTCAAGAAGCGCCTGTCGATTCCGGTGTTTCACGACGACCAGCACGGCACGGCGATCATCTCCGCCGCGGCGCTCTTGAACGCGCTCGAGATCGTGGGCAAGGCGATCGGCGACGTGAAGGTCGTTTTCGTCGGCGCGGGAGCCTCCGCCATCGCCTGCGCCAGGCTCTACCTCTCTTACGGCGTCAAGAAGGAGAACCTGCGCCTGGTCGATCGGGCGGGCGTGATCTACGAGGGACGCAAGGAAGACTTGAACCCCTACAAGGCGCAGTTCGCCGTGAGGACGTCCGAGCGAACGCTGACCGATGCGCTCGCCGGCGCGGATGTCTTCGTGGGCCTCTCGACCAAAGGCATCGTCACGGGCGAGATGCTCAAGAAAATGGCACGCGATCCGATCGTGTTCGCGCTCGCCAACCCCGAGCCTGAGATCACGCCGGAGGAGGCGCGGGCCGCGCGACCGGACGTCATCATGGCGACCGGCCGCAGCGACTATCCGAACCAGGTCAACAACGTCCTGGGGTTCCCGTTCATCTTTCGCGGGGCCCTGGACGTGGCCGCTTCCGAGATCAACGAGCCGATGAAGCGCGCGGCCTCGCAGGCCCTCGCGGCCCTCGCCAAGATGGACGTTCCCGACTCGGTCTCGAAGGCCTACGGAGGGCAGAGCTTCCGCTTCGGGCGCGATTATCTGATCCCCAAGCCCTTCGACTACCGCGTGCTCCTCTGGGTCGCTCCCGCGGTCGCCGAGGCGGCCATGCGCTCGGGGGTCGCCCGCAAGCCGATCACCGACATGGGCGTCTATCTACGGCGGCTCGAGGCGATGCTCTCCCGCTCGCGGGAGCTCATGAGCGTCGTCATCCAGAAGGCGAAGCAGGACCCCAAGCGCATCGTCTTTCCCGAGGGGGAGCATCCCAAGATCCTCCGGGCCGCCAAGATCCTGGCCGAGGAGGGGATCTGTCGTCCGATCCTGCTCGCGCGCGAGCAGAAGGTCGCCGACCTCGCGCGGGAGCTGCAGCTGCCGATGGACGAGATCGAGCTCGTGCACACCGAGACTTCCCCGAAGCTCCCGGCGTATGCGCGGCGCCTCGTCGACCTGCGCAGGCGTTCGGGCGTCGCGGCGGACACGGCGACCCGGCTCGTCCGCGTTCGGAACTACTTCGGCCCGCTGATGCTGGAAGCGGGCGACGCCGACGGGGTGATCTCGGGACTGACCCAGTCCTACCCGGACACGATTCGCCCGGCGCTCCAGATCGTCGGTACCGCGCCGGGGGTGCGTCGCGTCTCGGGCCTCTACATCCTGATCCTGAAGGACCGGACCTTCTTCTTCGCCGACACGACCGTCAACATCGATCCGACCGCGGAAGAGCTGGCCGAGATCGCGGGACTCACGGCGGACGCCGCCAGGCGCTTCGACATCGAGCCGTCGCTCGCGATGATCTCCTTCTCGAACTTCGGCTCGAACACGCACGAGAAGGCGCTCAAGGTCAAGCGCGCCGTCGAGCTCGTCAAGGCCGCGCGGCCGGACCTGACGGTGGACGGCGAGATGCAGGCGGATCTGGCGGTCGTGCCCGAGATGCTCTCCGCGGACTATCCCTGGAGCAACGTCCAGCGGCCCAACGTCCTCATCTTCCCGGATCTGCAGTCGGCCAATGCGGCCTACAAGCTGGTGTGGCGTCTGGCGGGCGCCGAGGCCATCGGGCCGATCCTGCTCGGCATGAAGAGCCCCGTCCACGTGCTGCAGCGGGGAGAAGACGTGGCCGACATCGTCAACATGGCCGCCATCGCCGTCGTCGACGCGCAGGAGAAGGCGGCGCGGGAGGGCCGGGAACGCGGGGGCTGACGCGGCCCGCGGGAGCCGGCGCCTGAAATTCCCGCCCGGATCGGGCCCTCACCGATCCCTCTGGCTTCAGGAGGTTGCCGGCGATGCGCCGGACGCTCCGGCCCTCTCAGGCTCTCAGAGAGCCGACGTGGCGATTCTCGGCGGTGGTTATGTCGGCCTGTGGACAGCCATCCGGATCAAGCAGGCGGACGCTGCCTGCGACATCGTCTTGCTCGAGCAGGACATCTGCGGGGGCGGGGCTTCCGGACGAAACGGAGGGTTCGCTCTCTCCTGGTGGCCGAAGCTTTCCTCACTGACGCGGCTCTTCGGCCTCGAGGAAGCCCTCCGCATCGCGCACGCGTCCGAGGCGTCGATCGGCGAGATCGCGGACTTCTGCCACGGCCACGCGATCGACGCGGATTTCCGGCGGGGCGGGTGGCTGTGGACCGCGACGAGCGCGGCGCAGATGGGGGCCTGGGAGTCCCTCCTGCGCGTGTGCGAGCGCGCCGGCGTCGAACCCTTCCGGCGGCTCGAGCCCGGAGATGTCGCGGCCCGCAGCGGATCCCCCGTGCACCGGGCCGGCGTTTACGACGCGAGCGGTGCGATCGTGCAACCGGCGGCCCTGGCCCGCGGCCTTCGGAGGGTGGCCCTCGGGCTCGGAATACGCCTCCATGAGCACACGCGCGTGCTCGGCTTCCGGCGCGGGAGCCCTGTGGAGATTCGTACCGAGCGAGGCCTCCTGCGGGCGGAGAAGCTCGTGATCGCCTCGAACGCCTGGGCCGCCTCGATCCGCGGGCTCTCGCGGTCGATCGTCGCGATCTCGAGCGACATGGTAGCCACCGCGCCGATTCCCGAACGCCTTCGCGCCATCGGCTGGGCGCCGGATCTTGCGATCAGCGACTCTCAGATGATGGTCGATTACTACCGCCCGACACGAGACGGCCGGATCGCGTTCGGGAAGGGCGGCTGGACGATCGCTCTCGGTGGCCGGATCGGCGCCCGCTTCGATCGCAACCCGCGCCGCACCGCCGAGGTCGAAGGCGACCTGCGGCGCAACTATCCGATGCTCTCCGACGTGCCCGTCACCCACGAATGGTCCGGCCCGATCGACCGGACTCCGGACAGCCTCCCCGTGCTCGGGCACCTCGACGGATGCCGCCGCATCGTCTACGGCATCGGCTGGAGCGGAAACGGTATCGGCCCGAGCGTGATCGGCGGGAAGATCCTCGCGAGCCTCGTCCTCGAACGCCGCGACGCGTGGGGCGAGCACCCGCTCGTCAACCGGAAGGTGGGCCGATTTCCGCCGGAGCCGATCCGCTTTGCGGGCGCACATGCCGTGCGTCACGCCGTGGTCGTCAAGGAGCGCTCAGAGCGGGAGGATCGAAAACCCTCGCCGGCTCTCTCCCTCCTCGCCAGGCTCGCGCCGGCGGGATTCGAAGACAAGGAGTAGCGGACCCTCGGCTTCGATCCTCAGCCCTCTCTCCCCGATCCTCGCGACAATTAGGTAAGCGAAGCATCGATTCCATCGGCGAACGGGCCAGCGGGTTCTGACGCCGCACCGCATCCTTCTCGCCGATCGGCTCTCGACAAGACGAAACGTTCGACCGGCCGCCCCGGGGGGCGGTGCAACGGAAGGAGTGTGCGATGAAGGGGAGGGTTCTGTCGGTTTCTGTTCTGGCTCTTCTGATCGGCGCCTCGGGCGCGGCGCAGAGCGGGCCGGACAACGATCCGGCCCAGGCGCAGGGATTCGTAAGAAATACTTTTCACCAATCCGCGTTCGATTCGGTCAACCAGTACAACGGTCAGCTGACCGTACCGGTGCCGATCGGCCCGACGTTTCAGATCGGGCCTTCGCTGAGGTTCCAGATTGTTCTGACCTACAACACGCGCGTGACCGAGCCCGGCCACCCGACCGACACCACGAGCCCCAACTACTATCCGGTCGTCGGGGACCCGGCGCTGGGCATCGGCTGGTCCTTCACGCCCGGAAAGATCGCCTGTTCTGCACTCTCCACCAGCACCTCGCAGGGTGGTCCCTGCTACGTCCGGCCCGACGGGGCCCAGGTCGACTTTCCGCCGGGCGGTGGACGCGCAGCCGACGGCAGCCCGTACGAGCTCTTGCACAACGGCACATCGCCCACCGACACGTACACGATGTTCGACGGGGACGGAACGCGGTTCGAGTTCACGCGCCGAGTCGTCGGCTATGACGACAACGCGCGAGAATCCCCGCAACAGGGGCCGGGCTACGCGAGGGATTTCGGCCGAGGACGCGACGGCTACTATTTAACGGCGATCCGAGACTCCTTCGGCAACGCGCTCGCCGTCACCTACGCGTCAAACGGTGTCACTCCTTGTCTATCGGTCTGCGCGGCGCCGGCGCCCGTCGGCTCGATGCGGTGCTCCGGATCGACGGCCTCCTCCTGGATTCCGGCCTCGTTCCGCATCCAGCGGGTCGGCGAGACGGCACCGACGGAGATCGTCCAGGTACTTACGGACCCTTCTCTCGAAACGATCAAGTCATTTCGGATCAGGAACTTCCGCGATGGGGCCAGCCAATTCTCGCAGTGGGATCTGGCGTATGGTTCCGTACGCCTGACTTCCCGCGCGACGAACCTCTACTGCGCGACGACGGTTCCCACGCTGACGGCGATTACGCTTCCGGGCGACGTCGCGGGAACCTCCGGTTACGGCTTCTCCTATTTTCCGGAGGGAGGTCTCGGCACGGGACTCCTGAAGTCCATGACGCTGCCGACGGGCGCGACAATCTTCTACGACTACGGCAACTATCACTTCTATCATGGCCGCCGCGCGCTCTTCTCCGAGAGCGATCCCTGCTACGGGTTTCCGTCCCCTCCGCCGCCGTCTCAGGGCGTGCGCCGATCCGCGATCCTCACCAACAGCGGAGGGCCGGGCCACCGTCCGGAGGGCACGGATGCGGTGCCCGAGCGATACGCCCCAACGCAGGGGCCCTGTCTTCCCTACGTCGATAGCCGGCAGTACGAACAGCATCTGCTCGGGGTCGTCCAGCGAGCGGTCACCGGGCCTGAAATGGCGCACTCCGTCACGAACTACACCCAGTACTCCTTTCCCTTCGGCGAGAACGGCAACACCGACGCGCAGACGCTGACCGTGGCGCTGCTGCCGCCCGACGCCGACGGCGTGCGTCGCGCCGAGACGACGCTCTTCTGGGCGGCGAAGGCCATCCTGGATCCTGGAGATCCGCCAACCCAGGGCGACCGTCTCGGGGCCGATCTGCGCCACGCCGTGTTCGAGAGCGACCCTAATCCGTCCGGGGCCACCCTGATCACACCCCCGCTCTGCGGGGGAAGCGCCGAGGAGGACAAGCTCTGCGCGAGCCACGCGGTGCGGGTGACGCAGAACCTCTACCAGTACGACGCCGATGGCCCGAATCTCCCCGGGCCGGCGGACGACGGGCTGCTGCGCCGCCTCCGGAAGTCGACGACCTACTATGGCCACATCACGGCAACGGATCCGCTGTCGGGCGAATATTGCGCGGCTTGCCTGAAGCATTCGGTGACCTTCTCGCTCTCCGGAGCGAACACCTGGCAGGGCAACGGGCGGCACTATGACAGGGAGAGTCACGGCGGGACCCTGGGAGGCGATCGCCGAGAGATCACCACGACCTGGACGCCGCAGCCCGGCGCGCACCTGTGGAATCTCTACTCGAGCCGGGTCGAGACCGATCCGGCCATTCCGTCGCCGTCCGGCTTGACGGCGACGCGGAACGCGATCGACCGCTCATTTTTCTTCGATCCGGCGACGGGGTTTCTGTCAGGCACCCTGACCTGGGACGCTCCCACGAGCCGATACGCCGGCCGCTGCCGATATGCCGACGCCGCCGGCAACGCGGCCGACGAGGTGACGGCGAACGTCGTGCGGGCTCTCGGGAAGCCAGCCTCCAACCCCTGTTATCCGACGCTGACCGCCTGGGCCGCGGGCATGATCGGGCTCAATGGCGATGCGTTCGGCCAGCGAAGCAGCTATTCGGCGGGCCTTCTTGCCTCGCGGCGCTGGATCCAGGACAAGACGCCGCTGCCGTGGTTCAGCTCCCGGGTCGATCGGGATTCCGCGACGGGATGGATCACGGCCTCCTACGACACGGCCGGTCTCGCCACCGCTTTTCGGTACGACAGCCTCGGTCGGGTCACGCGGATCACGCCTCCCGGCGGCGAGGCCGCGACGAACGTCGTCTACGTCAACTCTCGCACCACCATGGCGAGCCGCAGCGGGACCGACGATGCTGCCTGGCAGCAACTCCTCTACGACGGCCTCGGGCGACTGATCCGGGAGATCCGCCAGATGCCGGTGGGCTACGCCTTTCGAATCCGGGACTTCGACGCGGCGGGCCATGAGCGGTTCGTCTCGGAGTGGAAGGCCTGTGTTTCCGTTTCCGCCGGCGGTGATTGCGTGACCGGCGCGACGACCCTCGGCACGACCCTGTCGAGCTTCGATCCCTTCAGGCGGGCCCGGTCGATCCGAAAGGCCGACGGCTCGACGACGACGGTCAGCTTCACCGACGGCGCAACGCCGTATTCCGACACCCGAAAGGCCGTGACCGTGCAGAACGTCGGCTGCGCCTGGAACGGCACGGCCTGCGCCGGCGGCAGTGCGTCGACTGCGGCGTATCGGTACGATGCTTCCGGCCGGCTCGTCACGGTTCTGGAGCCGGGCGGCGACATCACGACCTATGCCTACGACGTCGCCGGAAAGCTCGTCTCGGTGGCGCAGGGCGCGCAGACTCGGACGTTCTCCTACGACTCGCTCGGATATTTGATCCGGGAGACGACGCCGGAAGCCGGCACGGTGGATCACACCGCTGTCTCGGGCTCCGTGGCCTACTCGAGCTGGGGAAGCCTGGGCAACCCGCGAAGCCGTGTCGACGGCTGGGGCAGTGCATCGGCGGCGACGCGCTCCTACCGGTACGACGCCGCCGGCAGGCCACTCTGTGAGATCACCGGGGTTTTCGCGTCGGGCCAGACCTGCGACTCAGCGGGCCTCGCCCTCTACGTGCGGAACTTCTACGACGGCAGCGGATTTGCGGGGGGCAGCTATTGCTCCGGCAAGCTGACCCGGCGCGACGGATATAACCGGGTGCTGTCGCCGACCCTGGCGGTGCGGGAGGAGTTCACCTACTCGCATCCGACCGGGCGTCTGTCGCAGCAGACGACCTCGGTTCGGAACGGCTCGACCGTTCAATCCAGCGCCACGCAGAGCTGGACGTATGACGCTCTCGGCCTGGTCAAGGACCATTACCATCCGCGCTCGTCCGGCTCGTTCAGGGTATCCTTCGGGCATACGCTCGGCTACGTCACGTCGGTCAACGCCGGAGGGCAGAGCGTGGTCAACCGCGCCTCCTACGCACCGTCGGGCAGCCTGGCTTCCTGGACGGCTGGAAACGGCACCGGGGGCGCTGACGGGGTCGTGACGACGATCGCACAGGACGTCGCTCTTCTTTCGCGGCCATCCCGGATCTCGACATCCGCCGCGATCGCGACTTCCGTGGGCACCAACTTCGACTCCGGCGTCTTTCGCTACGACGGGGCGGGAAACATCGTGGCGATCGGGGCCGACACGTTCGGCTATGACCTGCGTTCCCGCCTGACCGCGGCGTCCTATTCGGGCACCGGCACCCAGACGTTTTCCTACGACCGCTACGGGAATCTCCTCTCGGACGGATCGCCGCAGTCCTTCTGTGCCACAACCTGCGTCAACAATCGCCTTCCCGCGCCCTACGCCTACGACACGCGCGGGAACCTCAAGGCCAACGGCACGGCGGAGACCCTCACCTACGATGACCTGTCCCGCCAGGTCCGGTATCAGGCGACGGGGTCGGTCGACTGGAGATACCTCTACAGCGGGGCGGGGGAGCGCGTCGCGAAGATTCCGGCGGGCAGCTCGACACAGTATACCTATCGCGACGAGGGCAATCGCGTCTCGACGGAATACTGGGGCTCGACGCTCGCGCGCGACAACGTCTTCCTCGGCAACCTGCTCGTCGCCTCTTACGTGAGCTCGCCGTCTGCCGGCCCTCTCGGCTGGCAGTGGTACCACTCGGATCATCTGGGCACTCCGCGCCTCGTCACCGACGCGAACCGCGCCGTCGTCGAGAGCCGCAAGTACTGGCCCTACGGCAACGGCGTCCCCGGCCAGAGCGGGACGCTGCAGAAGCTGCGCTTCTGCGCGATGGAGCGCGACAGCGAGAACCTGCGGTACTACGACCACGCCCGAATCCACGACGCGGTGGCGGGCAGGTTCACGAGTCCGGACAAGTTGCGGTCGGAGGCGATTCAACCTCCGGGATGGAACCGATACTCGTATTCGCTTTCCAACCCTATCCGGCTTGTCGATCCGGACGGCAAGGTCGTCATCGGCTTCACAGGGCTCGGGAACAAGTCCACTTCCGGCGTCCATGACCTCGCCCGGGTCTTCGGACAGCATCCGGAACTCGGTGCCACACGAGTCTTCAATTGGGAGGAGACCACCCTTGCGCTTGGATTCGTCCGCGCCCAGCTAAAGGCCGACCCCGACCAGCCTGTTGTCATCTATGGCCACAGCCGTGGCGCTGCGAAGTCATTGAAGCTAGCACGCGACTTGGCTAAAGAGAACATCAAGGTCGACTTGGTTCTCACGATCGATCCGGTCCTAATCGATCCGGCCCTAAGTCAGGTCGTGCCGCAAAACGTCGCTCGGGCGGTGAACTACTATCAGACGCAGTCTCTACTTCTTCCTGGCATCTACATCACTGCTGAATCGAGCGACACACTTCTCGAGAATCGGCGAGTGTCGAATGAAGGCCATGGAACGATCGACGATTGGGTCGCCTCCCAGTTTCGCGACCTGGAAGCCCTCATCGAGGCTGTGCTCGAACGGAGGGAATCGGAATGAGCCCGTCGGTGAGCAAGTCGGATGGCGGCTCGGCCAGAAAGTGCGTTGGCCCCTACATTGCTCTCTTGGTTGTGTGGTGTGTGTTCGTCGTCCTTTGCTATTTCCCTACGACGCAAGGACAAATTTGGAGACCAGTCCGTGAGGTGGTCTTCGGTCAAGCAGTGTTCCTTGACCGAACTCTCCCTTTCGGAGCGTCCTGGCTTTCGCCTTTCCTCTGGCTGCTCTTGGAGGTAGTGGCTGTCTGGCTTGTCTGGTTGGCCATCGAGCGTCGACGAATTGCGACATGGCACTTCTGTTGGCTCCGCGCAGTTTGCTCGGTAGTCGCTGTTCAAGCCCTTTTCTACCTGCTGGGCGTACTTGTCGGGGAATAGAGCAAGGGCGTCGACAGTCATGAGGAACCAGTTCGCCTTAGGCCTTCGCCCTCAGCCCCACGGCTCTTGCGTGACAGCAGCGTCGCCGCGCTCATGGCGCCGGTGACGTTGAGCACAGTCTGGAAAATGTCCGGGATCGCCTCGACCGCGTCGACGAATACGACGGCTCCGAGTGGAATGCCCGCCGCCAGATAGGCCGGGATGCTCCGGACCGAGCCGCGGCTCGGCAGGCCAGCGGTGCTGAAGCTCAAAATCATGACGGTGATCAGAAAGGACGCGATTTTCGCGGTACTGAGCCTCACTCCGCACACGTGCGCCAGGAAGAAGAACTTCGTCAGGTTCATGACGATCTGGCTGAGCTTGAAAAGCGAGATCGCGAGCGGCAGAACGACACCCGTTGCCGTGTCGGGCAGCTTCAACCGTTCGCGTCCGCCCTCGACAAGGGCCGGCAGGGAGGCGATCGAGGACCGTGTCGAGGCGGCGACGAGCTGGGCCGGCGCCACGGCGCGCGAAAAGGCGAGAAGGCTCGTTCGTCCGAGAGCGGTGGTCACGAGATAGAGCGCCAGAATGCACAGGAGCGCGAGGCCCGAAGAGATCGCGGCCCACGCCCCCAGAACGCCGACCGCATTGCCGCCGGTCTCGAGCGCGAAGTGAAGCGCCAGTACGAAGACGCCTAGCGGCGTGAGGGTGATGATCCAGCGCACGATGGCGAGCATCGCCTCGGCCAGCGCCTGCAGCATCCGGGACAGCGCATCACGCTGCGCAGCCGGAAGCCGTGTAATGGCAATCCCGAGAAGAACCGTAAACAGCAAGACGGGCAGGATCTCTCCGCGCACGGCCGCTTCGAAGAGATTGCGCGGAATCAACGAAGGGATCCATGACCCGCTGGATCCCTGATCGGTTTCCGCCCCTTCCGGCACGGAGCCGGGGACGGGTGGCCCGCCTTTCAGGGCCGCGACGGTCGCCGCATCCGCAGGCACGAGCTTCACGACCGCCGGGGCCAGGGCCAGGATGAGGATGGCCGCGGCGGCGAGCATCACGCCGAAAAGGAGCACGGCGCGGCCGGCCAGGATGCCGACGGCTCCTTCCCCGCTCGCCCCGACGATCGCGGCCAAGGTATAGGCGATCATGAAGGGCAGCACCGTCATCTGGAGGGCCGCGATCCAGAGGTCCCCCAACGGTCTTACGAAGGCGGCGAGGGCTCCGACGAGGGCGCTTCCGGTCTCGTGTCCGAAGATCCCCAGGAGGAGTCCCGCTCCCAGGGCCGCGAGCGACCAGATCGTCAGGGACGGTCGGCCCGAGGCCTTCGCGGCCAGTGCGACGACCTAGCGTCCCCCCCGCCTGGCGAGGCGGGCGAGCATCGGAAAGACCAGCCCGGAGAGAGGCTCGAGAAGAGGCTTGAATGGACGCGCACCGCGGTGAAGGGCGCGCATGAGTCCGCCGCGGGCGGCGGGCCGGGTTCGCGAGGCCGAGACCTTGCGGGGATCGAGAGTCACCCGAACGGGCGGCCTGCCGTTGGACGCGAGGTCTACGGCCCTCCAGGCCGCGGCGAACCCCCGGTGGAAGTGCGCCTTGCCCGCGTCGCGCAGCGGTTGGAGCTCCGCCGGCACCGTCTTCTTCAGGTGCTCTCCGCGTCCGCGTCCGAGTGTGGGGTGCAGGTTGATCTCCCACGTCGCCACCCGGCCGTCCTTGATCGCATAGTCGATCCGCCCGTACTCGACGCCGGCAATTTCGAAAATCGCCCGAAGCTGAGTCTCGTGGGGGTTGGAGAAGATGTACTCGCGCTCCTCGAGAATCATCGGCTCGGAGAACTCGCACTGAGCGTGCTTCAGCATCCAGGCGCGGCCGTATTCCAGGGTCTTGGCAAGGATCCGATCGCCCACGATGTAGGCGCTGTACTTCCGGTAGTAGCCGTCGGCGTCGGCGGTGTCGTGGAACTCGACCGCGAGCAGGTCCTCCCACCGACACCCTAGCCAGAGGGCCTGGCCGATGGCGCGCTCGACCTCGGACGGCGAGTGAAGCAGCGGCGACAACGCCCCGGTGTGCTCTCTCTCCGACCTCAGGAAGACGGGGTAGCGCAGGGCGGCGACGTCTTCATCCAGACGCACGGCGCGAAATCCGTTCAATTTCCGGCGCCAGAGCTCCTGGAGAAGCGCGTAGCGGCCCATCGTCCGCGTCGGGTGGTTGAGAAAGCGCACGCCGTCCTCTGCGGACAGCCGCGCGTGCCACTCCTCGACCAGGCGCTGCGGTCCTGGATCGAACTGCAATGCGGCGAGGACGTACCTGCCTCGATCGAAGGATGTCTGCTCTGCGAGGCTCTCGTAGTGGAGGATCCGGAAACGGTTCGCTACGGGTGCGCCCCACCGCGAGAAGTACTCGTGCAGGGTCCACTCGCTTCCCGCGGGCACGACGAAGTGGATCACGGCGCCGCCTCGTTCGATTGCGATCTCAGACGGCCTCCTCCGCCGGCTGAGGCTGACCGGCGGCCGCGACCGCGCGGCGCGCCGAACGGCTCGACCGGGACAGGATAGCCGCTGCGCTCATGTCTCCGGTGACGTTGAGGAGCGTCTTGAAGATGTCCGGAATCGTCTCGACAGCCTCGAGCAGGACGAGGCCCTCGATCGGGAGACCCGCGGCAAGGTAGGCGGGCAGAGTCTTGAAGCTCGTGCCGCCGCTCGGGAGCCCGACGGTGCTGAAGCTCAAGATCATCACGGTGACGAGGAACCCGGCCAGAGTCGTCGGGGAGAGCGCGATTCCGTAGAGGTGCGCCAGAAAGATGAGCTTTGCCGTGCTCGAGATCGTCCGATTGATCTTGAACACCGACACCGAAAGCGGCAGGATGAAAGCCGTCGCGGCATCCGGGAGCCTCAAGCGATCGCGCGCTCCCGCAACCAGGGCTGGGAGCGACGCGATCGACGATCTCGTCGTGACGGCGACCAGCTGCGCCGGAGCCGCGGCGCGGGCGAAGACCAAGAGCGTCGTCCGCCCCAGAAGGACGGTGACGGGATACAGCAGCGCCGTCGTGAGGAGCAGGAGCGTCGACACGAGGACGACCCACGCCCCCAGGATTCCTGCCGCCCCGCCGCCCGCGCCGAGCGTGAAGCGATAGGTGATGACGAAGACGCCCAGCGGTGTCAGCGCCAGGATCCACTGTACGCACACGAGCATCGCCGCGGACAGGGCCCGGATCGGGCCCCCGAGCGCCTCACGACGATCTCCGGACAACCGCGTTATGGCGACGCCCAGAAGGGCGGTGAAGAGCAGCAACGGCAGGATCTCGCCGCGTACGGCGGACTCGAGCAGGTTGCGGGGAAGCAAGCCCACGACCCAGTCGGAGAGAGACCCGAACCCGGAGCCTGCGGCCTGTCGCGCCCCTTCCGGAACCGCGACGTCCCGAGCGAGGGACGCCAGGGCGGCGGGATCGATCGGAGAGAGCCGGACCAGGATCGGCGCCAGGCCCACGGTCAGGAGTCCCGCCGCCGCGAGCATAGCGAGAAAGAGCAGGATGGCCCTGCCGGCAAGCTTCCCGATGGCCCTTCCCGCGCCGGCGCCGACGATCGCCGACAGCGTGTAGGTGAGTACGAGAGGCAGAACGGTCATCTGAAGCGCAGCGACCCAGAGGTCTCCCAGGGGCCGGATCGCGTCGGCGAGGGCCGCAAATCCCGAGGCTCCCGACCCGTGCCCCAGGATCCCCAGCAGGAGACCCGCGGCGAGCGCGGCGAGCGACCAGATCGTCAGAGACGGGCGCCGTGACGGCCCCGCACCCGTCGGGACCGGGAACATTGGAGAGATTTTGCCACGAACCACGGCGGCCCGATCCCGTCCTCCCGGGGCGGATCGGCTAGCGGAGGTACCCCCAGTTGTGCAGCTTGTCGCTGTCCTCGGCCCACCGCTCGCCGATGTCGTCGCGGTAATACATGTTGGGGATCAGGATGTTTCTCACCCGGGCGTAGGCCTGCTCCTTGGCCTGTTTCATCGTTTGCCCGAGGCCGACCACCGTCAGGATGACCCCCGAGGTCCCGGCGACGAGCCACTGGCCCTCCACGATCTTCGCGTCCTCGATGTGAACCTCTTCGGGCGCGCCCTTCTTGAAGACGATGACCGCGTTGCGCGAGAAGGACTCGAAGGTCGCGTTGTCGTCGAAAGGAAAGGGGGGCATCACGATCCGCACGCCGACCTGGAACCCGCTCTTGACCTTGAGCTTCGGGTCGCTGCCGTGCGCGAGGTCGTCGAGGAAGAGCCCGATCGGCGTGATCATGCCTTCCTGCTGGATGAAGATCGTCGGATAGCCGAAGCGGGACGTGAACTCGAGCGGATAGATGCCGTTGTTGTTGACGATGCAGTTGACGTCGATGTAACCGATGTAGCCCTCTTCGGCGAGGCGCGGCGCCATCTTCAAGAGCGTCTGCTCGAAGATCTTGTTCGGCTCGCTCCAGAACATGGTCGTTCCCATCTCGCCGGTCGGGGGGCCGATGTTGCCGGGAAAAAGCTTCTTGTGCTCGAAGTTCGTGTTGACCGGATAGACGTAGCCCTTCCCGTTGAAGAAGGCGCCCACGGCGACCTCGACGCCGACGACGCGCTTCTGGAGCTGGAAGACCTTGATTTCGTCGGAGAAGGCCTTCTTGTAGGCTTCGAGCATCCGGACGACGTCCCCTCCGTCCTCCTCGTCGCCGACGAAGAGGCGCCGCTTGACGTTGCCCGCGGCGCCGGACGGCTTGATGACGTAGCGGGTCGGATTCTCCTGGACGTAGGCGATCGCTTCGTCGAAGTTGTCGAACTCCCGGTAGGGGATGATCGTGACGCCGGCCTTCTTGAGCTCCTCCTGGCCGAAGGATCGGTCGTCTTCCAGCCGGTCCGTGTAGGGCGTGCCTCCGACGACGGCCTTCCCGCGCGCGCGCAGCGCGACGGCCTTCTCTCCCTGCCCCAGCGTGTCGTCGAAGACGATCACGTCGGCCCAGTCGACGTCCTTCTCCCAGTCGTCGGACTTCGGCACGAAGCCGTCGGCGATGTCCTTCTCCTCGGGGTCGCCGATGAAATAGCGGACCTCATGCCCCTCCTTCAAGACCTGCCAGGCGATGTCGCCGACGAGTCCCGAAAGCGAGATGAACAGGAACCGGCGTTTCTTTTCCATGGCTCCTCGGTATTCGGAGGTGTCGGGATTCTAATGTGCTACGGAGCTTCAACTTCGGCGATGCGGACTCTCCCAGCGGGAACGTCCCGGCGCTCCGTCGCCCGTCCCGACGGCCAGCGCACGATGACCCGGTCGGCCTTCAGGCTGTCGGCAAGCCCGAAGAAGAGCGTTCGGGAGCCGGAGGAGAGAAACGAGTAGCCGGCCGAGACGACCTGCGTGCGCGAGAGGCCGCCGGCCTCGACGGTGACGGCCGCTCCCAGGGCGTCTCGCGTCGATTTGTAACGCCCCGGCGCCGCGGGGTCGCCTTCGAGGGAAATCGCGAGCGCGCCGGCGCGCGAGGGATTCCGGTTGATCCAGAGCGCCGGCGGCTGCAGGAATCCGGCCGCGAAGAGATCCGGCGCGCCGTCGCCGTCGACGTCGGTCACGACGAGACCCCGCTGGTTGGCCTGCGACTCGAGACCGGTCACGGCGGCGAGCTCGTCGAAGTGCCGGCCGTCGCGGTTTCGGTAGAAGCGCTTCGGAGGCCTTCCCCAGAGCGAGTCCTCTCCGAACTCGGCGACCGCGATGCCCTTCTCGAACTTCTTGAATTCCGAGCTCATGAGGTTCCAGAAGTCGATCTCCCGCTCGCGCTCGTTCTTTCCCGTCACCATTCCGTTGACCACGAAGAGGTCGGGACGGCCATCGAGATCGGCGTCGACGAAGACGCATCCCCAGGACCAGGAGGTATCCCAGACGTCGGCTTCCTCCGAGGTCCTTTCGAATCGGCCGTTTCCGAGACCCCGAAAGAGGGAGGAGCCGCGCGAGAGGGCCTTGAGTCTCCGCCAGACCAGTGGACGAAAGAGCGAGTAGGGAAAGCCCGGCATTGGATAGCGGGAGTCGCGCAGGAACCAGTTCAGGGGAAAGGAGTAGTTCGAGACGTAGAAGTCGAGATTGCCGTCGCCGTCGTAGTCGTCGACGGCGACGCCCATCCCGAAACCCGGATCGAGCACACCCGCCTTCTTCCCGAGACTCGAGAACGTGCCATCGCCGTTGTTGCGCAGGTAGGTGTTCTTTCCGAAGTCGTTGGCGACGTAGAGATCCGGCCAGCCGTCGCCGTCGAAATCCGCCGCCTGGACCGCCAGGCCCCATCGCGTGTCGTCGGTTCGCGAAGCCTTCGAGACGTCCGTGAACGTCCCGTCGCCGTTGTTGTGAAAGAGGTGGTTCGGCGGCGCGTTGTCCGCCTGGAGGTTCGGCCCGCGATCGGGCGGCCCGTAGACGGGGACGTAGAGATCCGGGTTGCCGTCGCGGTCGTAGTCGAAGGCGGCGGCCGACGTGCAGTAGGCGTTCAGGGCGACACCGGCCCTGGCTCCCACCTCTTCGAAGGTGCCGTCTCCGCGATTGCGGTAAAGAAGGTTTGGACAGTCGAGGTAGGTCACGTAGAGATCGGTCCACCCGTCGTTGTCGTAATCGAATGCGAGCGCGCCCATGCCTTCGCCATCCTGGCCCGAGACACCGGCCTGGCGCGAGACCTCTTCGTAGGTGGCGTCGCCTCGGTTGTGATACAGGCGGTTGCCGTCCCCGCCGGCGATGAAGAGGTCCTCGTGCCCGTCCCGGTCGTAGTCGAGCACCGCAACTCCGGGCGGCATGTGCTCGCCGGGGATGGGGATGTTCTTGGCGGCGTTGGGGAGGAAGGCCCGGTGGGGCCGGGAAAGCCCGGCCGCTGCCGCGACCTCCTCGAAGAGCGGCTCGCGCGCGCTCGCCCGCATCCAGGATTCGAGCCACGCCGACTCGAGCTGCCAGGCGCCCGGGCGCCCTCCCGCGGGCGACAGGGTCGCGTGCATCTTCCCGCCTTCCTGCCGAAGCTCTCCCGCCGGCCCGCGACCCGTGAGAAGCAGCCCGA
Organism: uncultured Acidobacteriota bacterium; assembly: GCA_963801275.1. Taxonomy (GTDB): domain Bacteria; phylum Acidobacteriota; class Thermoanaerobaculia; order UBA5066; family Gp7-AA6; genus DATBFU01. The sequence continues at coordinate 3,729,625 of CAWDEF010000001.1, forward strand.
AGACCACCTCGCGCCTCTTGCCGCGGCGGTGAAGGTCGAAGATCACGTTTTCGGTCCGCCCGAGCGAGGCGAAGCGCGAACGGATCCTCGCGAGGCGCCGGCGAAATGCCTCGCCTCCGCCATCGAGAAGGGGCGGGGAGGAGGCGGCTTCGCTCCGATAGACCTCCACCTCCAGAGGCTCGCGGGCGCCGGTGTTCTGCAGCGCATCGCCGGGGAGGGGCCCGCGCCATTGAAACGCCGGGGCATAGAACTGCGGATCGAGCGTTGAGCTCTTACAATCCTCGAGAAACTCTTCCGCGAAGACCGACACGCCGTCGGAGTAGTCCTCCAGCGTGGGCAGCGGTTTGCCTGGATTCGGCGTCGGGGCGCCGGAGGCGAGAAAGGATGCGGCGGCGAGGAGCGCAAGCAGCCGCCGGCGAAGGGTCACGGCGAAAATATAATCGACGGCAGTGCCCTCCCTGGCCGAGCGCCTGCGCGAGCGAATCTCCCGGGAAGGTCCGATCTCCTTTCGGGACTTCATGGGGGCGGCGCTGTACGACGCGGAGGGCGGCTACTACACGCGGGGGGCTCGGATCGGCGAGCCCGGCGACTTCGTCACCTCACCTGCGGTTTCGCCGGCGTTCGCGAAGACGATCGCGCGGGAGTTTTGCCGGGAAACCGCGGGCCTCGAAGGTCCGCTCGACTTCGTGGAGGCGGGCGCCGGCGACGGCCGGTTTCTCGAGGAGCTCGCTGCCGCGCTCGCGACCGAGGGTCCCGGGCTCGCGGCCCGCGTCCGGCTCACGGCGATCGAACGGTCGGCCGGCGCCCGGGAGCGCTTGCGGCAGCGGGGCTTGCCGGGCCCGCCCCGCGTTCTCGAATCCGCAGAGGAGCTTTCGGAGCGGTCCGTGCGCGGCTGGATCTTCTCCAACGAGCTCTTCGACGCCCTGCCGGTCGTCCGGGTCGAAGGCTCGGCGGAGGGACTGAGCGAGCTGCGCGTCGGAATCGACCATGACCGGTTCGCCTGGGTTCCCGCGCCTGCCCCGCAGGCCTGGCGGGAGCTGCTGGCGTCGTTTGGCGTCACCCTTGCGCCGGGCCAGCAGGGAGAAATTTCTCTCGAGGCGGCCGGCCTCTACCGGAGCCTCGCCCGCGCGCTCGCGCGGGGAGCGCTCGTGACGATCGACTACGGGCACCGCGCGAGCGTCCTCTATCACTCCTTCGCGCGCCCGAGGGGCACGCTCGCCGTGCATTCCGGAGGCAGGCGGGGAGGAGATCCGCTGGGCGACCCCGGCGAGGTGGACCTGACGGCGCATGTCAACTGGGACGACCTCGCGCGCGCCGGCGAGGCCGAGGGGCTGTCCACGCGTGGAATCTTCCGCCAGGCCTCCTATCTGTCGCGGGCGGGGCTGCTCGATTTCGCCGCCGGCGAGGCGGAGAGGTGGCGCGCCTATCGCCTCATCGATCCGGACGGAATGGGGGAAGAGTTGTCGGTCCTTCTTCAGACCCGTTGACGTCGGCGCACGCTCGCTGGAGGGTTTCATATCTCCCGATGCCCTTTGACTCTCTTCGGTCAACCGATAGAATGGCCGGACTTTGGCAGGTTACGCTCCGATTCTGGTTTTCGCGCTGCTTGCCGCGGCTCTGCCGCTCGGGACCATTTTCATCGCGAAAGCCATCCAGAGCCATCGCCCCAACCCCGCCAAACTCGAGCCCTACGAGTCGGGCATCGCGCCGACCAGTCAGGCCTTCGACACGCGGTTCTCGGTCCGATACTTCTTGATCGCGGTCCTATTCGTCGTCTTCGACGTCGAGACGATCTTTCTCTTCCCGTGGGCCGTGCTCTTCCACAGGCTCGGCTGGTTCGGCCTGATCGAGATGGTGGTCTTCCTGGTCATTCTCGTCGTGGGATATTTCTACGTCTGGCGCCGCGGCGCTCTCGACTGGGCGTAGGCGGCGGCCGGAGGAGCCGATGGGACTGGTCGACAACCGCTTCGAAGACAACGTCCTGACGACGACGGTCGACTCCGTCATCAACTGGGCGCGCCGCTCCTCCATCTGGCCCATGCAGTTCGGCCTGGCCTGCTGCGCGATCGAGATGATGGCGGTGATGGACGCCCGGCACGACCTCTCCCGTTTCGGCGCGGAGGTCTTCCGAGGGACCCCGCGCCAGTCCGACCTGATGATCGTCGCCGGGACGGTGGTCGAGAAGATGGCCCCGATCGTCAAGCGCCTCTACGACCAGATGCCCGAGCCGAAGTGGGTCATCGCGATGGGTTCGTGCGCGACATGCGGCGGCCCCTACCGCACCTACGCCGTGACCCAGGGAGTAGACCGGATCGTTCCCGTCGACGTGTACGTTCCCGGCTGCCCGCCGCGTCCCGAGGCCCTGATCTACGGGATCATGGCCCTGCAGAAGAAGATCGACCGGATGAAGGTCGTTCGGAAGGCTTCCTAGGCTTGGCCGAGGAGACGCCGGCGCCTCCGGCTCCCCACGCGGGGGAGGCGAAGGCGAAGGAAGCGCCGAAGGCGAAGCTCGAGGCGCGCGACGCCTCCGCTCATCCCTGGGTGGAGTCCCTTCGGGCGGCGTTGCCGGACACGGTCCTCTCGGCCAAGGAATTCGCGGGGCAGGTGACGGTCACCGTCGCGCGGGAATCCATCGCCCGGGCGGCCCGGCACCTCAAGGACACCGAGGACTTCAAGTACTGCGTCGACGTCACCGCGGTCGACTGGAAGAGCCGCAAGCCCCGGTTCGACGTCGTGTACCACTTCTATTCGTTTTCCAAGAACGCGCGCATCCGGGTCAAGTGCGGAGCCGACGATGGGGAAGAGGTTCCCTCGATCGCGAGCGTGTATCTGGCCGCCAACTGGTCCGAGCGGGAAACCTGGGACATGTACGGGATCCGTTTCTCGGGGCATCCGGACCTGCGCCGGATCCTGACGTGGGAGGGGTTCCACGGCCACCCGCTGCGCAAGGACTTTCCGCTGGAAGGCATCGACACGGGCGCGGCGATCTATCCAGAGGAGTGGCCGGAAGGCGGCGGCCCCAGCCCGAGCGACCCGAACCGGAAGGCCGTGTCGTGAGGATCGTGATCACCCTCGCCCTCCGGAGGGGGGAGAGGGTCGGGGTGAGGGGGTCGCTCTGACCGACGAGAAGATCAGTCCGGCGGAAAAGGACGAAGCGGATGACTTCGCCCGCCGCGCGGCGGAGTCGGGTGTCGCGCGCCCGCTCGCCGACATCCCCGAGCATCCGGCCGTGCCGACGCTCTTCGACGTCCAGGAGATGGAGCTGAACTTCGGGCCGCAGCACCCCTCGACGCACGGCGTGCTGCGATTGGTCCTCAAGGTCGACGGCGAGAAGATCCTCGAGGCCAAGCCGGACGTCGGATACCTCCACCGCGGTACCGAAAAACTCTTCGAGACCGAGACCTATCCCATGGGGCTTCCCCATACCGACCGGATGGACTACGTCGCGGCGGCGACCAACAACCACGCCTTCTGCCTGACGATCGAAAAGCTGCTCGGGGTGGAGATCCCGCGCCGGGCGCAGCTCGTCCGCGTGATCCTGGACGAGCTGCAGCGGCTCTCCTCGCACCTGGTCTGGCTCGGCACCTCGGGCATCGACCTCGGGGCGGTGACACCCTTCTGGTATGCCTTCCGCGAGCGGGAGCAGATCCTCGACTTCTTCGAGGAGTACTGCGGCGCGCGGCTGACCCTGAACTGCATGCGGATCGGCGGGCTGCCCTTCGACCTCACCCCGGGCTGGGTGGAGCGGGTTTCGGAGTTCGTGGAGGACCTGCCGTCCCGCATCGACGACTACGAGCAGCTTCTGACCGACAACCGGATCTGGAAGAAGCGCACGGTCGGGATCGGCGTGATCTCCGCGGAGGAGTGCGTCGAGTGGGGGCTCACCGGACCGGTCCTGCGCGGGTCGGGGCTCGAGTGGGATCTGCGGCGGGCGCAACCCTACGAGTGCTATGACGAGCTCGACTTCGTGATCCCGACGCGGACGAACGGAGACACCTACGACCGCTACATCGTGCGCGTCCAGGAGATGCGCCAGAGTGTCCGGATCCTGCGCCAGTGCCTCGACCGTCTCGAGGAAGGGGAAATCCGCGGGAAGGTGCCCCGTGTCATCAAGCCGCCGGCCGAGGAGGTCTACGCGTCGGTCGAATCGCCCAAGGGCGAGCTCGGCTTCTACTGCGTCTCCAACGGGACCAACCGCCCGTACCGGATGCACTGCCGTCCGCCGTCCTTCATCAACCTGCAGGCGCTGCCGCGGCTCGCCAAGGGGCACCTGATCTCGGATCTGGTGGCGTTGATCGGGACGATCGACATCGTGCTCGGAGAGGTGGATCGGTGAAGGTCCTGACGCCGACGGTCCTGACCTACATCAAGGTGGTGCTGCTCGTGGCCACCGTGCCGGCGATCGTCGGCTTCGTGATCGTACTCGCCGAGCGGCGCCTGATGGGCTTCATGCAGGCGCGCCTCGGTCCCAACCGGGTGGGGCCGCAGGGAATCCTCCAGGGGCTGGCCGATCTCGTCAAGCTGGTCACGAAGGAGGACATCACTCCGGCCGGCGCCGAGAAGGCCGTGCACTTCCTTGCACCCGTGCTCGCCGTGATCCCCGCGCTGACGGCGCTCGCGCTGATCCCCTTCGGGCCGGAGTGGCGGCTGACCCGGAGGCTCTCGACACCGCTCTACGTCACGGACGTCAACGTCGGCTTGCTCTTCCTGCTGGCCCTGACGTCGATCGGCGTGTACGGCATCATCCTCGGCGGCTGGTCCTCGAACAACAAGTACTCGCTCCTGGGCGGCCTGCGGTCGGCGGCCCAGCTCGTCTCCTACGAGGTCCCGATGGGACTCGCCCTGGTCTCGGTGCTTCTCATGACCCGGTCGCTCTCGCTCGTCGAGATCGTGGAGCGCCAGCAGCGCATCCACCTCTGGTTCATCTTCCCGGGGCTTGTGGCGTTCTTCCTGTACTTCGTGGCCGGCGTGGCCGAGACCAACCGCAATCCGTTCGACCTGCCGGAAGCCGAGTCGGAGCTCGTGTCCGGGTTCAACACCGAGTACTCGGGCGTCAAGTTCGCCTTCTTCTTCCTCGGCGAGTACACGGCGATGATCATCATCTCGTGCGTGGCCGTGACGCTCTTCTTCGGGGGCTGGCTGCGCCCCTTCCCGAGCGTGAAGGCCCTCCAGTTCCTGGACCTGGTGCCGCCGATCGTCTGGTTCCTCATGAAGGCCGGCGGCTTTGTCTTCGCCTACATCTGGTTTCGCTCGACCTTTCCGCGTTACCGGTTCGACCAGTTGATGGCCCTCGGATGGAAATGGATGATCCCGCTCTCGCTCGCGAACATCGTCGTCGTCGCGCTGGCGATCCTGGCCACTCCGGGCCGCACGAACGGGCTCTTCGTTCTTTCGTGGATCTACGGGGGGCTCTTCGTCGCCATGGCGTTGCTCGCCCGCCTGCGCCGCGCCCTCACAAGACGCGACCGTCTGGCCGCGGCGCCGCAGGGCGCCGGGGAATCGGCCTGAAGGCAGTCCCATGGCGCTGAAGAAGTGGCTCGACAAGCTCACACTCCTGGACCTCTTCGACGGCCTCTCCGTCACGGGGCGGCACCTGCTGACCAAGAAGGTCACGATCCAGTACCCGGAACAGAAGAAGCTGCCCTCCGACCGCTTCCGGGGGATGTTCCGTCTGGACGAGGAACGCTGCATCAAGTGCACGCTCTGCGCGATCGAGTGCCCGATCAACATCATCTACATCGACTGGCACAACGAGAAGAACGAGGCGGGCAAGTCGGTCAAGGTGCTCGACCGGTTCGATGTGGACCTGAAGCGCTGCATGTTCTGCCAGCTTTGCGAGGAGGCGTGTCCGACGACCCCGAAGTCCATCTGGCTCACGACGAAGACCTATGAGATGGCCGCCTACGAGCGCAATGAGGCGCTGTACCTCGACATCCGGAAGCTGACGGACTGGCAGAAGGCGGAGAACGTGAAGCCCTTCACCGTCGTGGAGCAGGGTTAGCGTGACCGGGGTGCTCCTGACCGGCTCGGCCGGCGCCGCGTTCGCGGTCTTCGCCGTCGTGGCCCTCGCCATGGCCGTGGCCGTCGTCGTGGCCAGGAACCCGGTGCATTCGGCGCTCTACCTGCTCGGGTCCTTCCTGCTGGTGGCCTGCATCTTCTTCCTGATGGGCGCGGAGTTCCCGGGCGCGGTGCAGATGCTCGTCTACGCGGGCGGCATCATGGTGCTCTTTCTCTTCGTCATCATGCTCGTGCACCAGCGCACGGTGAAGGGCTCGAAGGCCTTCCAGCACCAGTGGGACATCGCGCTGCTTCTGCTGCCGCTCTTCGCGCTGCCGTTTCTCTACATCCTCTGGACCGAGAAGTTCGAGGATCTGCCTTTGAAGCCCGGCGCGCTCGGGACGGTGGGGGGAAAGCTTCTCGGCAACACCGAGGCCGTCGCGGCACTGCTCTACCGCGACTATCTGCTGCCCTTCGAGGTGGCCTCGATTTTCCTGCTGGTCGCGATGATCGGGGCCGTCGTCCTCGGCAAGCGCTCGACGGAGAAAATGGACTGACGCCGTGACGATCACGATCAACCACTTTCTCGTCGTCAGCTTCCTGCTCTTTTCGATCGGGTTCTTCGGCGTCCTGGTGCGGCGGAACTTCCTGACGCTCTTGATGTCGATCGAGCTGATGCTGAACGCGGTCAACCTCAATCTGATCGCGTTCTCGCGACGCCTCTCCGACCTGACGGGGCAGGTCTTCTCGGTCTTCGTCATCACGATCGCCGCGGGCGAGGCGGCCATCGGTCTCGCCCTGACAATCTCGCTCTTCCGCCAGCGCAAAACGCTGAACGTGGAAGAGGCGGACCTGCTCAAGGGATAGGGCCGTGAAGACGCTCATCTGGGCGATCCCGCTCTTTCCCCTGGCGGGATTCCTGATCAACGGCTTCTTCTATCTGATCTCCCACCGCACCCGCGGCGAATCGGGACACGGGCACGGCCATGGCGAGGCGGCTCCGCACCCGCCGGCGCATCCTCCCGAGGCCGACGGGCATGGGGACCATGCCGAGATCCCCTACCGCCGCCTGCACACCGCCGTCGGGACCGTCTCCGTCGCGCTCTCCTGCCTCTTCGCCTTCGGCGCCATCTTCGACGTCGGGATCAAGGCGCTCGGGCAGGGCGCCGTGCAGACCGTCACGCTCTACCGCTGGATCCCGCTCGGCGTGAACCAGGCGGTGGGGCAGGTGCCGGGCGGCCCGGCCGACTGGTTCGTGGACGCGGCCTTCCGCCTCGACTCGCTCTCGGCCCTGATGATCGCCTTCGTCACGTTCGTAGGCCTCCTGATCCACATCTACTCGGTCGGCTACATGGGGCACGACAAGGGCTACGGCCGCTACTTTGCGTACCTGAACCTCTTCATGTTCGCGATGCTCGTGCTCGTCCTCGGAAACAACTTCCTGCTCCTGTTCGTCGGGTGGGAGGGCGTGGGGCTCTGCTCGTACCTCTTGATCGGGTACGACTACTGGAAGACTTCCGCCGCGGACGCGGGCAAGAAGGCGTTCGTCGTCAACCGGATCGGTGACTTCGGCTTCATCCTGGGGATATTCGGAGTCTTCGCCCTTTTCGGCTCGCTCGACTTCGGGAAGGTCTTCCCGGCGGCGGCGGCGGACCCGTCGCGGTTCGCGCCGTACCTGACGCTCGTTTGCCTGTGCCTCTTCGTGGGAGCCTGCGGCAAGTCGGCCCAGTTTCCCCTCCACGTCTGGCTCCCCGACGCGATGGCGGGCCCGACACCCGTGTCGGCCCTGATCCACGCCGCCACGATGGTGACGGCCGGCGTCTACATGGTCGTGCGCTGCAACGTCTTCTTCCGCCTTGCGCCGGAGGCCCTGGTGGTCGTCGCGATCGTCGGAGGGTTCACCGCGACCTTCGCGGCGACGATCGGCCTCGTGCAGAACGACATCAAGAAGGTGCTTGCGTACTCGACCGTCTCGCAGCTCGGATACATGTTCCTGGCCTGCGGTGTCGGCGCCTTCGTGGCGGGTATCTTCCACGTCATGACGCACGCCTTCTTCAAGGCCTGCCTCTTCCTCGGGTCGGGCTCCGTCATCCATGCGCTTTCGGGCGAGCAGGACATCCGGAAGATGGGAGGCTTGGCGTCGAAGATCCCGACGACGTACCGCACCTTCCTGGTGGCGACACTGGCGATCTCGGGCGTGCCCCTCTTCGCCGGCTTCTTCTCCAAGGACGCGATCCTGGGGGCGGTCTTCGAGGCGCGCTTCGAAGGGCTGCCCTGGCTGCCGCGGGCGCTCTGGGCGGCGGCGTTGCTCACGGCCGGGTTGACCGCTTTCTACATGTTCCGGCTCGTCAGCCTGACCTTTTACGGGACCTTCCGCGGGACCCCGGAGCAAGCCGCGCACGTCCACGAGTCTCCGGCGACGATGACGATCCCGCTGGTCATCCTGGCCGCCCTCTCGGTCTTGGGAGGGTACGTGGGCTTCGAGCTCGTGGAGTGGGGAAACCAGATCAAGCCCTTCCTCGCGCCGATCGTTCTGCCGCTCGCCACTCACGTCGCGCACGAGCACCACGTGCTGGCGCGCGAGCTGCTGCTCATGGCGGCCTCGGTGGCGGTGGCCGGGCTCGGGATCGCCCTCGCCCTGGCCTGGTACGCCAGGGGGGAGGGGCGCGTCCCGCAGCGGCTCGCGGAGCGCTTCCCGGGCGTCTACCGAACCCTGTCCCACAAGTATTTCGTCGACGAGGTCTACGAGGCCGTGTTCGTCGAGGGCCTGGCCAAGGGCGGCGGGCGGCTGCTTTGGGAAGTGGACGCCACGGTGGTGGATCTGATTCCCAACGGCGCCGCCGCCGTGACGCGCGGCTTCTCCTGGGTCTCATCGGCCTTCGACCAGTACGTGGTGGACGGAATTGTCAATGGCGTCGCGGACACGCTCCAGGCCGGCTATCGCGTCTTGCGCCGCGCCCAGACGGGGCGCGTGCAGAACTACGCGCTCTTCATGGGCGCTGGCCTCTTCGCGATGGTTACGGTCTATCTATTTTTCCGATGAGGAAGGCCGCATGCTGAGCAACATCCCGATTCTTTCGCTGGTCGCGTACATCCCGCTCCTCGGGGCCCTTGCGATCGTCTTCCTGGTGCCCCGCGAGAAGGCTGCGACCATCAAGGCCCTGGCCACCGCCACGGCCCTGGTCGACCTGCTCGTCTCCCTGCCGCTCTGGTTCGCCTTCGATCGCGGGAAGGAGGGCTACCAGTTCGTTGAGCACGCCTCCTGGATCCCCTCGCTCGGCGTGAACTACCACTTCGGCATCGACGGCATCTCGCTGGTCCTCCTTCTGCTGACCACGCTTATGGGCGTGATCGCGGTCGTCTGTTCCTACACGGCGATCACCGATCGCCTGAAGGAGTACTACGTCCTGCTGCTTCTGCTGCAGACCTTCATGATCGGAACGTTCTGCTGCCTCGACTTTTTCCTCTTCTACGTCTTCTGGGAAGTGATGCTCGTCCCGATGTACTTCTTGATCGGCGTGTGGGGAGGCGAGCGCCGGCTCTACGCCGCCATCAAGTTCTTCCTCTACACGCTGGCGGGCTCGGTGCTGATGCTGCTCGGCATCATCGCGCTCTATTTCCTGAACACCACGGGGTTCTTGGGATACGGGGGCGCGGGGCACGCGGCCACCTTCTCCATCGAGAAGATGACCGGCGTCGCCGCGGCGCTTCCGGCGGGTCTGCAGATCTGGCTCTTCTTTGCGTTCTTCCTGGGCTTTGCCATCAAGGTGCCGATGTTCCCCTTTCACACCTGGCTTCCCGACGCCCACACCGAGGCGCCCACGGCGGGTTCGGTCATCCTGGCGGCCGTCCTGCTGAAGATGGGGACCTACGGCTTCGTGCGCTTTTCGCTCCCGATGTTCCCGCAGGCCGTGCAGACGGCATGGGTGTCGCGCCTGATGGTCGCCCTCGCCATCATCGGCATCGTGTACGGCGCGATGGTCACGCTGGTCCAGAAGGACATGAAGAAGCTGATCGCCTACTCTTCGGTCTCGCACCTGGGGTTCGTGATGCTCGGCATCTTCACCCTGAACATGGCCGGCGTTCAGGGATCGGTGCTGCAGATGGTCAACCACGGCATCTCGACCGGAGCGCTCTTCCTCCTCGTCGGAATCGTGTACGAGCGCCGCCACACGCGCATGATCGCGGAGTACGGGGGTCTGGCGCGGCAGATGCCACTCTACGCGACCTATTTCCTCGTGATGGCGCTTTCCTCGATGGGTCTTCCGATCCTGAACGGCTTCATCGGGGAGTTCACGATCCTGCAGGGGGCCTTCGCCCGATCCTTCTGGTGGGCCTTCGCGGCGGCGACCGGCATCGTGCTGGGAGCGGCGTACCTGCTATGGCTCTACCAGAGAGTCTTCTTCGGCGAGCTCTCGAACCCGGCCAACCAGAAGCTCAACGACCTGACTCTCCGTGAGCAGCTCACCCTGGCGCCCCTGGTGGTGCTTGCCTTCTGGATCGGCCTCTATCCCAAGCCGATCTTCGACGTGCTTCGCGTCCCGACGGAGAAGATCGTGGCTGCCGTCGGAGCCCCGACGATGACGTCTCCGGCCGTGGCGGAGAAGGCGGGGGCCTCGGGCCGATGACCTTCGCGTTCCGCGGGGCCGACTGGTTCCTGCTCTCGCCCGAGCTCTTCCTGGCGGCAGCGGGCCTGCTCGTTCTGGCCCTCGCCCCGGCTCTGAGCAAGGCGAAGGAGGGGTTTCTCGCCTACCTCTCCGTGCTCTGTGTCGCGCTCACCGGAGCCCTCCTCGCCTTCGTGGCCGCAGCGCCGGCGCGGCATGCGGGCCCGATCCTCGGCGGCATGTTCGTGGCCGACAACTTCTCGATCTTCTTCCAGTTCACGATTCTGCTCTCCCTCCTTCTGACCATTCTCGCGTCCATGCGGTTCGTCGCCGCAGCCCCCTACGCGGGAGGCGAGTACTACGCGCTCCTGCTCTTCACCGGCGTGGGCATGCTCTTCATGGTCTCGGGCGACAACCTGATCTCGATCTACGTGGCGCTGGAGACCATGGCCCTCGCCTCCTACGTGCTCGCCGGATATTTCAAGGGAGAGAGAAAGTCGACCGAGGCCGCGGTCAAGTACTTCGTGCTGGGCGCCTTTTCTTCGGGCGTGCTCCTCTACGGGCTCTCGCTCATCTACGGGGCCGCCGGACAACTCGGCCTGCCCGAGCTCGCCAAGCTCCTCGCGTCGGCCGAGCGCACCAACCTGCTCTTGCTCGGGATCCTGCTGCTCCTGGCGGGCCTGCTCTTCAAGATCGCGGCGGTGCCGTTCCACTTCTGGACGCCCGACGTGTACGAAGGCTCGCCGACGCCGGTGACTGCCTTCTTTTCGGTCGGGCCGAAGCTCGCAGCCTACGCCGTGCTGGCGCGGGTCTTCTACGTGGCGTTCCCGCGATTTCACGCCGACTGGGGCTTGATCGTGGCCATCGTCTCGGCGGCCACCATGATCTGGGGCAATGTCGCCGCGCTGATGCAGTCGAACGTCAAGCGCATGCTGGCGTACTCCTCGATCGCCCATGCGGGCTACGCGCTTCTCGGCGTCCTGGGATTCCAGACGCCCTTCGGTCTCTGGGGCATCCTGGTGTACCTGCTCGCCTACACGTTCATGAACTTCGGTGCATTCGCCCTGGTCATCTTTCTCGAGACGCGGGGTTACGCGGCGGAAACCGTCGCCGACTTCAACGGGCTCGCCCGGCGGAACATGCTGGCGGCCGTCGTGATGTTGGTGTTTCTGCTCTCGCTCGCCGGCATCCCGCCCACCGCGGGTTTCATCGGCAAGTACTACCTCTTCACCGCGGCTCTGAAGGCGGGGTATCCGTGGCTGGTCGTGCTGGGTCTGCTCGCTTCGGCCGTGTCGCTCTTCTACTACTTCCGAATCGCCGCGGCGATGTTTTTCTCCGACGCTGCGGGAGCGAAGTTCCGGACGTCGGATGCCCTGACCGCGGCCGTCGTCATCTGCGCCTCGGGCACGTTGATCGTGGGCGTGGCGCCCGAGTACGTGCTCCGGGTGCTCCGGGCCTGCGTGCCCGGCAAGTACTGACCGCGCGGGCGGCCATGGCGGCGCGCCCGTCGTTTCTCGGCGAGGGACTCGCGGCGGGCCTGACGTTCCTCGCCTCGCCGGTGGCCGGTTACTTCCTCGGCAAGTGGTTCGGGCAGTGGGCGGGCCTCGGGTCCGCGCCGGCCTGGGTCGGGGCGGCGCTCGGCCTCGGGGCGGCCTTCCTGCATCTCTTTCGCCTCGTGGATCGGATCACCCGATGAGCGCCCCGGACTCCGGGATCGACGCCATGATCGGGCGCGTTCGGCGCCGCGCGCTCCTGCTGGCGGGCCTCGGAATTGCGGCGGGTTTCGCCTTCCGGTGGCGCTCCGGGCTCTCCTTGACAATCACCGCCGCCGTCGTTATTTTCAGTTTTCTCGTACTCGAGAAACTGACCGATCGTCTCGTTCCCCGGCAGGCGAAGGCGGGTTTGCGGGCCGTGTTCCCGCTCCTGGTGGTGACCGCCGCGAGTTTCGTGCTCCTGGCTCTGGTTCTTTGGCGGTGGAAGGGCTTCGACCCCGTGGCGGGGGCCGCGGGCCTGTCGGTGGTGGTTCTGGCGGTCGTTCCTGAAATCTGGAAAAAGGAGTAGGGCGAAACCGTGGCCGAGCATCATTCGTTCCTGTACGGTCCGGTCAACGCGCTGCTGATCCGTCTCTTCGGAGAGCCGCCGACCGAGAAGCTGTCGCCGCAGGTCGCTTCCTTCCTCTTCCCGGACGGCAAGGAGGCCTGGATCCCCGATGCCGTCCTGATGTCGCTGCTGCTCCTGCTGGTGTTTGCGGTCTTTTTTCCGTGGGCGGCCCGCCGCTACAGCCGCGAGAACCCGGGAAAGCTCCAGAGCTTCCTGGAGATGCTCGTTTCCGCCCTGCGCGGCATGGTGAACGAGGCGATCTCGGAGGCGCACGGGATGGCGGCCCATGGTCGGCATCTGCCCATGATCGGCGGCCTCGCCGTCTTCATCGGCGCCGCGAACCTCTTCGGGCTGTTCTTTTTCCTGCAGCCGCCCACGGGATCCCTGTCGACGACGGTGGCTCTGGCGGTGGTTTCCTTCTACTACTTCAACAAGGAAGGCATCCGGGAGCACGGCTTCTTCAAGTACGTGGCCCATTTCATGGGTCCGCTGATCTGGATCGCGCCGCTCTTCTTCGTGATCGAGGTCATCGGCGCGTTCGCCCGGATCCTGTCCCTGTCGCTGCGGCTCTTCATGAACATCTACGGCGAGCACACGACGACCAACGTCTTCGCGAGCCTCGTGCCGATCGTCATTCCTTGGCCGATGATGGCGCTCGGCATCTTCACGGCCTTCCTGCAGGCCTACGTCTTCGCGCTCCTTTCGGCCGTTTACGTCGAGCTCGCGACCGCGCACGAGGAGCACTGATTTGCTGTGATAGGTTCTCGCACCACCGCGCCGGACGGCGTAAATGAGAAGGAGATTTTCGGATGCGGAAGAAAACGGTTCTGCTCGTAGTCCTGGCCCTGGTGCTGGCGCTCCCGGCATTCGCGCAGGAAGGCGGCGCGGGGATGGCACCGGCGGGAGGGGTCCGGTGGGGCGTGATCGGGGCGGCGTTCCTGCTCGGGCTGGCGGCGGCCGCCGGCGCGACGGCCCAGGGAAGGGCCACCTCGGCGGCCTCCGAGGGCATTTCGCGCAACCCCGCCGCCGCCAAGGACATCCGCGGGATCACGCTTCTTGGACTGGTTCTTATCGAGTCGCTGGTCCTCTACGCTTTGCTGATCTGCTTCATGATCCAGAACAAGTAGGCGTTCCGGCCTCGCCGGGCCCCGGTAGGCATGCGAAGCGCCGGCCGGGGCCCTGGTTGTCCTCTGCTCAGGACGTTCTGCCTCATTTTGAGAAACCTCCGGCCTTCCGGATCGTAATTAGTGATGGAACCGGCGAAACGGGGCGGTGTCCTAATCCGTAGAAAGAGCAAGGCTTAGACGAAGCAGGGCAGGCAGCCCCTTCGGAAGGCCAGGTGGGCAAGGGAATTGCGAATAAGGGGCTTCATGGAAAAAGCGAGCGTTCCGGCGAAGGTGGAGACCCAACCGACGGCGATCACGTCCTGGGACTTCGACTCCCAGGTGATGCCCTATCTGGATTCCCTCTACAACACGGCGTACCGCATGACGCGGAGTTCCGAGGACGCCGAGGACCTGGTCCAGGAGACCTACTTCAAGGCCTACAAGTACTACGACAAGTTCGAAGAGGGCACGAACCTGAAGGCCTGGCTCTTCAAGATCCTCAAGAACACGTTCATCAACAACTACCGCAAGCGCAAGCTCGAGCCGCGCAGCGTCGATTTCGCCGAGATCGAAGACTCCTTCGAACGCATCGTGCGGCGGGACAACACGGACCAGCCGGCCGACCCCGAGGCGGAGTACTTCCATGGCGTGCTCGACGACGACGTGAAGAAGGCGCTCGACTCGCTGCCGTACGACTACCGGATGGTCGTCGTCCTGGCGGACCTCGAGGACTTTTCCTACAAGGAGATCGCCGAGATCCTGGACTGCCCGGTCGGGACCGTCATGTCGCGGCTCTACCGCGGCCGCAAGCTCCTGGAGAAGGCGCTTCTCAAGTACGCGCGGCTTCACGGGTACATCCGAGGGGCCGAGCCCAACAAGATGCGGACCCGCCCCAAGCCTCCAGCGGCCTGACCGGAAGCCGCCTCCGGCCGCGTCCCCTCGTCGGGGAAGCGGAATAACCCCCCTTCAGGGCCCGTTTTGGCCTTTCGGCCAGATGAATTGCATACGGGCTCGCTTTCTGATTTATGCCTACTTCGACCGGGAACTCTCCGCGACCGAGGGCGAGGCCCTCTCGCAGCACCTGACCGCGTGCCCCTCCTGCTCCGCCCGAGCCGCCTCGGCCCGGGGGCTGGCCCAGCTGCTGCACTCGAGGGTCGATCGGCGCCCGGCGCCGCCACGGCTTCTGGCCCGACTCCACAACGGATCGGCCGGAACGTCCTACGGCAACCGCCTTCCCACTCTGATCGCCGCGGCGGTCGCGCTCATCGTTCTGCTGCTTCCGCTCTCTTCGGACGTGACCTCGAAACCCGGTCATCTGGCCGCATCCATGGTCCCAGTCGCGAGGCGCAGCGACGCTCCGCTGCTGGTTTCGCGGCGCCTGACCGGCACTTTTGTGTGCCTCGAGTGCGAGGCGCGTTCCGAGGCGGGGCTTTGTCCTGTCTCGCACGAAAAGCACCACACGGGCTTTTGTGCCGAGAACGGCGAGCTGTGGCGGGTCATGTCGCCAAGCCGCAACGCCGAGGCCGTGCAGGCCGCCCTCGGCCGGACGGCGACCGTTGAGGGCATCGCCTTCCCGGAATCCGGCTTCATGCGGGTCAGCCGCGTCGGGTATTGAGCCGTCGCCCTCGCTTGCTAGGGATCCGCGCCTGACGGCGCACTGGCCGGCGGCTCGGCCGGATCCGGCCTCGACCGACGTCCTGATCCCGCGCTGCGCCCCGGCTCCAGGAGACTTCGCGCGCCGCGAGCGAAAGTAGGTTCTTGTCGTCGTTCGGGAAGCCTGTCGTCGATTTTAGGGGGTAAGGAACATCAAGATCGCATCGCGAAGAGTCTCCCGACCGGAGGGAGGGAGGAGGTTCGCGATGCGGGAGCGGAGGCGCAGCGAGGGGCCAGGCGAGCGGTCGAGCCCGCGTCCGGGCGAGCCGCTCGCCGGTGCGCCCGCAGGCGCAGGCCCCGAGCAAGCCGGAGCGACGGTAGCAAGCCGGAGCGACGGTAGGATGCCTGCGTGGTCGATGCCATCGAAGCCTCCGCACCGGCCCGCATCGACCTGGCCGGCGGCACGCTCGATCTCTGGCCTCTCCACGTCTTGCACCCCGGCTCAGTCACGGTGAACCTCGCGATCGACCGGCGCGCATCCTGCCGGGTGCGCCGGGCGGGAAGGGGAGTGCGAGTCCTGGCTCCCGATCGCGGCTTCGAAAAGGAGGCGGAGACGGCGTCGGAGCTTCTCGAGGATCCGAGGACGGCGCTCGTGGGCTCCCTGATGGAGGCCCTCGGCCTCGGGGGCCCGTTGGAGGTCGAGTTCCTCTCGGGCGTTCCCTTCGGCTCGGGCCTGGGAGGGTCTTCCGCGCTGACAGTCGCGCTGGCCGGGGCGCTCGAGAGGCTCGCCGGGGCGCGGAGCGGGGCGGCCGACGCGGTCGCCTTCGCGCGGGACGTCGAGACGCGCGTCCTCGGCAAGCCGGCAGGAGTCCAGGACTACTACCCGCCGCTCGAGGGCGGTCTTCACCGGATCTGGTTCGACGCCGGACACACGCGCTCGCAACGGCAGGAGGTCGATGCCGAACTCTGGGAGCGCCACCTGACGCTCTTCGACACGGGAGCCGCGCACTCCTCCGGCATGAACAACTGGGAGGTGTTTCGGGCGAGGCTCGAAGGCGATCGGGCCGTGGCCGCGGCGCTCGAGGACGTTCGCCGGGCGGCGGTGTCGATGGCCGCGGCGACTTCCGCCGAAGACTTCCCCGCGATGGGCCGCGCCCTGGCGGACGAATGGGAGGCGAGGCGCCGCCTCGCTCCGGTCGTCTCGACGCCCTCGATCGAGGCGGGCATCGAGGCCGGCCGCCGAGCCGGGGCGTGGGCCGGCAAGGTCTGCGGCGCCGGGGGAGGAGGCTGCGTCGTGTTCCTGTCGCCGGCCGATAGGACGGCGGCGGTTCGCGACGCGCTGGCAGGCGCGGGCGTCGGGTCGGTCCTCCCCGTCCAGGCGGAGAATGCGGGCCTCGTCGTGAGCGAGGCCTAGCTCCCGCCTCTCAAACCGTTCGCATCCAATCGACGCAGCGCGCGAGCGCCTCGCGCGCCTCCCGTGGGGAGTCGAACCGCTTCCAGCCGCCGTGCCCCGGCAGGACCCACGTGAACGGGATGTCAAGTAGACTTTCCATCGAGCGAATCTGTTCCTTCCACGAGTACCAGCACGCATCGCCAAAGGCGACGAGGGCCTTGCGGCGCCGCGACCAGGCGAGGTGGTCTCCCGTAAAGAGGAACTTCTCCCGGTAGAGGAGCACGGCATGGCCGCGCGTGTGGCCGGGGGTCGGGATCGCGAGCAGGTCGGGCGCCAGGGCGAAAGGGCTTCTCCCCGTCAGGAGCCGCTCGACACCGCGCGTGCCCGGGGTCTGGTCCTCGGCGTGGAGCACGCGCTTGCAGCCGAAACGGCGCCGGAAGGCCTCGTGGTCGGCCACGTCGTCCTTGTGCGTCAGAAACATCGTGGCGATCCCGCTGCGCCGCTCGAATTCGGCAAGCAGGCGAGGCAGCGCCCTGGGCGAATCGACGAGGACGTTGCCCGCGGGACGCTCGACCAGATAACTCCAGGCTCCGAACGAACGCTCCGACGTGAATCCGCAGAAGGAGACGCCGTCCTCGATCGGCTCTGGGAAGGCCTCGAGGCCCGGCCGCGGGTCCTGCCGCGACGCGGTCCCGATCGAGCCTGTCGGGCAGGCGACCAGAGCCATGAGGGCACGCAGGCGCTCGGCCTCGGAAGCTGGCTGCGCACCGACGTAGGAGTGGTCCGCCGCTTCGGCGAAGACGGAGGGGGCAATGCGGCGGCAGGCGTCGCAGTCGATGCAGGTCGAGTCGACATAGAAGTCGCCGGGCGCGTTGTCGGCGTAGCGGCGCGCGAGGGAGGCCACTTTACCCTGTCATCCCGAGGAGTCTGCGACGAGGGATCCCCAGCTTCCCCGCCGAGAATGCCGCCCTCCGGCTCAGGGCCCTCCGAGCTCGGGATCCCTCGCTCTCGCTCGGGATGACCGCGCGCTGGCGTTGCGCGCGGTCACATTCTCCCCGGTCGCGGGATTCCCAGAAGATCCAGAAGTCTCGTCATTTCCCGCTCGAAAATACGCGCCACCGCAAGGCGGCGATTCCGCACGGCCGCGTCCGGCTCGCTCGCGATCGGGTGCCGGTGGTAGAACTGGTTGAAGGCCTGCGCGAGGCCGAAGGCATGGCGGGCGAGGGTCGAGAGCTCGAGCGACGCGACGGCGCGCTCGGCGACCTCGCGGGTCGACGCCGCGTCGAGCAGCAGCGACCAGAGGTCCTCCTCCCACTCGGCCTCCGTGAGGCCGGCGGGCGAGGCCTGCGAAGGCAGGCCCCGTTCCTTGAGCTTGCGGAAAATGTTCTCGGCCCGCACGAGCGAGTACTGGAGATACGGGCCCGTGTCCCCCTCGAAGGCGACGGCTTCGTCGAAGTCGAAGGCGATGACCTTGTTGCGCCCGAATTTCAGGAGAAAGTAACGCAGGGCACCGACCGCAATGGCCCGCGCGTCTCGCTCCGCGGCCGCGCCGTCTCCTTCCCGGCGGGAGGCAATCTCCTGCCGCGAGCGCTCGAGGAGAATCTCGACCAGATCGTCCGCCTTGACGCCGAGCCCCTTCCGGCCGGACATCTCGACGAAGGGCTTCTTTTCGTCCTCGGGGGAGAGGCGGTATTCCTCCCCGAACCGGGAGGCGAGCTCGCGCGCGGCGCGGGGCGAAAGCGCCACGATCTCGTAGGAGAAGTGCGCCGAGCGCTCGGCCTGTGACGGAAAACCCAGGACGCGCAGCCCCTCGCGCACGACCTTCTGGGGATAGGACTGGCGCACATCGATGACGTTGTAGACGCGCTCGGCCCGCCCGAAGGAGGGCGCGTCGGGCGCCGAGCCCCGGTGAGCGGTGCGCCAGACCGGGTGGTCGCGCACGGCGGCCGGGATCTCGTCGGCCGTGACGGCGCCGGAGCTCCAGTCGGGGGCCAGGCGCTCGTAGTCGAAGTCGATGCCGAGCAGTCCGAATTTCCAGAGCTGGTACGCGATGTCCTTGGCCGTGTAGGTCAGCGTCCCGTTGGAGCGCACGAGGATCTTGTCCGGCTCCTCCATCCCGGCGAAGTCTTCGGACTCGGAGAGGCGCAGCACCCAGCAGCCGGCGTGCTTGCCTTCCCGCTCCAGAGCCATCGCGCCCGACTTCTCGAGCAGGGAAAAGGCGCGCGGCCAGAACTTCTTCCGCAGGATGTCGCTCTCGCGCGGGAGCAGGTCGTAGGCGATTCCGAGCCGGCCCATCGTGGCCAGGTGCGCGCGGGAAACGGCCTCCGCCACCGCCGCGGCGATTGCGGCCGTTTCGTTGTCTCCCGCCTCGATCGCGTGCAGCACCTCGGTGCGCCAGGCCTGCGTCTCGGGACGCGCCGCGTACGTGCGCCCCACCTCGGCGTACAGGTCCCAGCAGAGATAGGCGAACCCTTTCGGGTGGCGGGAACCGGAGGGAAGCGCCGACTGCCGAATCGCCTCGGCGGCGCCGGCCGCGGTCGTGACGCCGCCCAGGTGAATCAGCCCGGCCACCACGTCGGCGACCTGGACACCGGTGTCGTCCAGGTAGTTCTGCACCTCGACCTCGCTCCCGAGCTCGCGCAGGCACCGCACGAGGACGTCGCCCAGGACGGCGTTTCGCAGGTGCCCGATGTGCGCCGCCTTGTTGGGATTGATGTTGGTGTGTTCGACGACGATCTTGCCGGGGCGCCGCGGCGGCGACGCGGCGGTCGCGAGGAGCGCGGCAACGAAGGGCCCGCGGGCAACGCGGAAGTTGACGTAGCCGCCTCCCTCGACGCGCGCCTCCCGGACTCCGGGAGGCAGATGCAGCGTCGCCACGAGTTCCGCCGCGATCGTCCGGGGCGCTTTCTTCAGCGCCTTGGCGAGGTCGAAGGCAACGGGGGATGCGAGGTCGCCGAGCTCGGTCCGCGGCGGGCGCTCGAGAGCGACGCGCTCGGGCGGGGCACCGTAAAGGGAACGCGCCGCGTCTCGGATCGCCTCCGAGAGCCCCGAGCGCAGCTCGTCGAGGGTCGGCGCGTGCATGGGCGCGCGAGTATATCGGGAAGCCGGTGCGTGGCCGGCGCTTCCGGTCCCTTACAATGCGGCGGTGGACCTTTCGGTCGTCCGATCGGTGTCGATCGCCGCGAGTTCCGCGGACGCCTTCGATGCCTTCACGCGCGTCTCGGACCTGTTGTCCTGGTGGTGTGAAGGCGCGCTCGTGGGACTGCGCGAAGGCGGCAACTGGGCGGTGGGTTTCACGGATCGGCGCGGAGCGACGGAAGCCACCGTGCTCGGCAAGATCGACCGATTCGAGCGCGGGCGCCTGCTCGTCGTACGGGACATTTCCTACGAACCCAGCGCCGGCGAGGCGCTGGAGGGGCTCTCGATGGTCTTTCGATTCGCCGACCGCGCCCACGGCTGTGAGGTGACCGTCGAGCAGACGGTGCCCGACGCGGGCCCGGCCTATGACGATTACCGGGGCCGGATCGGTCCGGGATGGGACGCGAGCCTGGCCTCGCTGAAGCGCTACCTCGAAGGACCGCGGCGCCGTGAGATCGTGATCGAAGCCGGGCTGCCGGAGAATTGAGGGACCGCTAGAATGGCGGACGTGAAGACCGCTCCTCCCGTCTGCCCCCGCTGCGGCGATGCGGGCTGGATCCTGGAGTCGGTCGACGGGCGCAAACTCGCCCGCGCCTGCAACTGCCGGGCGGCCACGATCCGCCGGCAAAAGCTCGACGCCGCCGGCATCCCGGAACGCTACCGCGGCTGCACGATCGAGAACTTCAACGAGCGGGGACCGGCGCTGACCCGGGCAAAGGAGGCCGCGCGCAACTTCGTGGACCTCTATCCCGTCGTCGACCACGGCCTCCTCTTCGTGGGTCCCTCCGGGCGCGGCAAGACGCATCTGGCCTGCGCGGTCCTCGCGGAGCTGATCGCCCGAAAGGGCGTTTCGGGCCTCTACGCCGACTTTTCGGACCTGCTCCTGAAGATCCAGACGAGCTTCCGGCCGGACGCGGACGTGTCGAAGGAGTCCCTTCTGACACCCTATGCCGAGACGGAGCTGCTCGTGCTCGACGAGCTCGGCGCCTCGAAGCCCCACCCCTGGGTCCTCGATGTTCTCTACAACCTGCTCAACACGCGCTACAACCGCAAGAAGATCACCGTGGCGACCTCCAACTACGAGGACGAGCCCGACCTCGCCTCGGGCGAGCGCGACCGCCTCGAGGACCGGCTGAACTACCGGCTGCGCAGCCGGCTGTACGAGATGTGCCAGATGATTGCGCTCCGCGGCGAGGACTACCGGAAGCAAATCCTGGGCGCCCAGGCGCGATCCCAGTTTTGAGCGGCGCCATCCCCTTCCTTCGGCGTGCACTGCCGGCGACGGCCGCGGCACTGACCCTGGCGGCGTGCGCGACGACCAAGGCTCCGGCGCCGAAAGGCGCGACAGCCGGGCCCGCCGGGGGACCGCCGCCACCGTCGGCCGCCGGGCGACCCGCGCCGGGTGCCGAAGCGACCGGCGGAGCCCTCTTCCGCGTGGGGCTCAAGAGCGACCTGTCGTCCTTTGCGCTCGAAGCTCCCGGCGCGCCGTGGAGCCTCGTCGCGTCGGGGAGCGCCGCGACGTTGCGGGGGCCCCTGACGTTCTGGCCGGAGGGCAGCGCGGCACGCCGCTTCGCTGTCCAGGCGGGAGCCTACTCCCAGGAGGGCACGGCGCGCACTGCGGCCGACCGGCTCTCGCAAGAGCAGGGCGTCGCGGGCGCGGTCGCCTTCTCGGCGGATCGTGGCGTCTATCGGGTATTGCTCGGCGATTTTGCAACGCGCGCCGAGGCAGCGGCCCTGGTCGAAAAGTTGAAAGTGGCCGGGCAGGATGCCCTCCTGTTCGAGGAGACGACTCCGACACGCCCCGCCTTCGTGCAGGTCTCCGACGAGGCCGGAGTTTCGACGCGGTTTGTCTCGCCGGTGGACGTGTTTCCCGCGGCGGCGGGGATGCGGCTTTCCGTCGACGGGACGACCTATCGCGGCAGTCTGCGCGTGCTCGTCAATTCCCGGGGCATGCTGAACGTCGTCAACCGTGTCGATCTCGAGGAGTACCTGTATGGCGTCGTGCCGGCCGAGATGGGGCCCAGGCGATTCGACGAAGTGGAGGCTCTCAAGGCGCAGGCCGTCGCCGCCCGCACCTATGCTCTGGCGCACAGGGGACAATTCGAGTCGGAAGGCTACGACCTCTGCGCGACGCCCAAGTGTCAGGTCTACGCCGGCCTGGCCGCCGAAGACCCTCTCTCGAGCGCCGCGGTGGATGGCACCCGAGGACTGGTGCTGGCATTCGAGGGACGCTTCGCGGACGCGCTCTTCGTCTCCACCTGCGGCGGCCGCACGGAGAACGTCGAGAACGTCTTCGGAGAGCAACCGGTGCCGTACCTCGTCTCCGTCGATTGCGGCGAGCTCGTGACCACGCGGATCGAGGGGGCGCGGCTGCCGCGCGGCGCGGCACCCCGGACGCGTACGGCGCTCGAGTGGCGCGGTTACGTTCTGAAGGCGCACGCTCCGCGCGGAAAGGCGGTCCGGGCTGCGGCCCTCGCGACGGCTCAGGAGTGGGCGGGCGTCGAGAAAAGAGGGGCGCCGCCCTCGGGACTCGAGCCGGCTCTGGTCTATCCGTCCCTGCTCGCGGCCTTCGGCTTGGAGCCGGCCCTGCGCGAGCACCTGGTCGCAACCGACGTCGCTTACGTGGCGGAGCAGCCCTCGGCTTCCGCGCGCCTGTCGGGCTCCGCGCGGGAGGCCTACGACTTCTTCCTCCGTTTCCGCTTCGCGGGCGATCAGCTGCCGCCCGCCGAGCACCGGCTGGAGGAGGAGGAGTACGCGGGGTTGCTCTTTTCCGCGGCGTTGCGCCTCTCGGGCGTCACCGAGAGCTCGGGACGCTTCCTCTCGCGCGAAGGCGCAAACCTCTGGGTCAAGACGGCCGAGGGGCGGGTCGGCCTGCCCGCCGATCCGGAGATCCCCCTGGCGCGCCGCGTGGGCGACAGCTACCTCGCGTCGGGTTCGCTCGAGTTGCGGGCGGGAGACCGGCTGCGGTGGTGGAAGCGGGGATCGCGGGTTCTGGCGCTCTGGGTCGAGCTCGACGCGGCCGGTCCGAGCTTCGAGCGGGAGTCGGCGTGGACCGAATGGGTCCGCCGCGTGCCGGCGGGCGAGCTCGCGCGCCGGATGGGCGGGCGCGTTGCGGGGAAAGAGGTGCGCGAGGTGACGGTCACGCGCCGCAGCCCGTCCGGACGCGCCACCGAGCTGAAGGTCTCGACGGACACGTCGCAGGTGACGCTGCAGCGCTTCGACCTGCGCCAGGCGCTCGGTCTTCCCGAGATGCTCTTCACCGTGCAGCGGGTCCGGGGCCCGCAGGGCGAAGCGGAGTTTCTCTTTCTGGGGAGGGGCTGGGGGCACGGGGTCGGCCTCTGCCAGAATGGCGCATTCGGAATGGCGCTGGCCGGATTCTCCTTCGATCAGATCCTGCGGCACTACTACACAGGCATCGAAATCGTCGCCGCCTCGAGCGTGGCGCCCGGCCCGCCGTCGACGCGGTGACGCGCGCCAAACGCGCTAAAATCACCACGGCATGACGACCACCACCTCGGGCGAGCGGCAGACGATCCTGCAGACGTTGAGCGAGTTCTGCGAGTCGCAGATCCGGCCACACGTTCTCGAATGGGACGAGCAGCAGCGGTTCCCGCGCGAGGTCTTCCGCCGCCTGGGAGAGCTCGGATTTCTGGGAACGATCTTTCCGGAGGAGTACGGGGGCGCGGGGCTCTCAACAGCCGACTACGCGGCCATCGTCGAGCAGGTCGCCAGCGTCGACGCCGCCGTGGCCCTGGCGCTGGCGGCCCACACCTCTCTCGGCTCGAGCCACATCTTCATGTTCGGCAACGAATCGCAGAGGCGCCGGTACATGCCCCGGCTGACCTCGGGAGAGTGGCTGGCGGCATGGGGCCTGACGGAAGCCGAAGCGGGCTCCGACTCCGGCGGCACGAAGACGACCGCCGTGCGTGACGGCGGCGATTGGATCTTGAACGGCTCGAAGAATTTCATCACCAACGCCTCCGTCGGCGGAGTCGCCGTGCTGATGGCCGTGACCGACCGTGCGGCGGGCCGCCACGGGATCTCGGCCTTCATCGTCGAGCTGGACCACCCCGGAATCCGAGTGGGGAAGAAAGAGAACAAGCTCGGCATGCGTGCCTCCGACACCTGCACGCTGGTCATGGAGGACTGCAGGATCCCCGCCGAGAACCTCCTGGGCCGGGAAGGCAGCGGGTTCGTCGACTCGATGAAGGTCCTGGACGGAGGCCGCATCTCGATCGCCGCGCTCTCGGTCGGCATCGCGCGCGGGGCCTTCGAGGCGGCGCTCAAATACTCGAAGGAGCGCCGCCAGTTCGGGCGTCCCATCTGCGAGTTCGAGGCGATCCAGTTCTATCTGGCCGAGATGGCGACCGACATCGATGCGGCGAGGCTTCTGACCGAGCGTGCCGCGGCCGCCAAGGATGCCGGCAAGGCCGTTCCGCGGCTCTCGGCACAGGCCAAGCTCTTCGCCTCGGAGATCGCCGTGCGCGCGACGGATCGTGCCCTGCAGATCCACGGGGGCTACGGCTTCATCAAGGACTTCCCGGTCGAAAAGTTCTACCGCGACGTCAAGCTCTGCACGATCGGCGAAGGTACGAGCGAGATCCAGAAGCTCGTGATTGCCCGGAGCCTGCTGTCGGACAAGGCATGACGGCTGCCCCGGCCACGGAGCCGGCCGAAGTCGTAGAGGGTGTGCTCGCGGGTCGGGGGCGCGACATCGGGCGCGCCATCTCGGCGGTAGAGCGCGAAGGCGGTGCCCCCGACGTCCTGCGGGTGCTGTTTCCGCGGACCGGCCGCGCCCGGGTGATCGGAATCACGGGGCCGCCCGGTGCTGGCAAATCCACCCTCGTGCAGCGCCTCGCGCAAGCCTATCGGAGGATGGGACGCACCGTGGCGGTGGTCGCCGTCGACCCCTCGTCTCCGTTCACCGGAGGCGCGATCCTGGGCGATCGGATCCGCATGTCGGAGATCTTCACGGATCCGGGAGTGTTCATCCGTTCGATGGCCACCCGCGGCGCGCTCGGCGGGCTGGCCCGTGCGACCAGCGACGCCGTGGACATCCTGGACGCGGCGGGGTTCGACGTCGTGCTGGTGGAAACCGTCGGTGTCGGGCAGGACGAAGTCGACATCGTGAAGGCCGCGGACACGACCGCGGTCGTGCTGATGCCGGGCCTGGGCGACGACATCCAGGCCATCAAGGCGGGGATTCTGGAGATCGCGGACGTTTTCGTGGTCAACAAGGCCGACCGGGAAGGGGCCGACCGGGCGGCGGCCGAGATCGCGGCCATGCTCGACTTCACGCCGGGGCGTGCGTGGAGGCCGCCGATCGTCCGTACGATCGCGCCGCGCGGGGAGGGGGTTTCCGAAGCGGTCGAGGCGCTGGAGTCGCACGGGCGGTTCCTGGCGGCGACCGGGGAGGGGGCACGCAGGCGCCATCGCCGCGCCCGGGCGAGGCTGCTCGCGCTTCTCGAGGAGCGCTTCCGCCTCGCCGTCGAGACGAGCGCGCGTGAGCCCCGGGGCCTCGAGGAGGCGGTGGAGAAGGTCCTCGCACGGCGCGAGGATCCCTACGCGGCCGCGGCGCGCCTCTACGGCAGCCTGATGGGCGCATGAAGGCCTCCCGGGTCGACCACATCGGCATCGCGGTGCGCTCGATCGAGGAGGTCCTCGGCGTCTACCGGGCGCTCGGCCTGGAAGTCGCGCATCGGGAGAGTGTTCCGGCCCAGGGAGTCACGACGGCCTTCCTGCCGGTCGGCGAGAGCCGGCTCGAGCTGCTCGAGCCCACATCGCCGGAATCGCCGGTGGGAAAATTTCTCGCCCGCCGCGGGCCGGGACTCCACCACGTCTGTCTTGCGGTCGCCGACATCGAGGCGGCGCTCGCGGAGCTCGCCGGGAAGGGGTTTCGCCTCATCCATCGCGATCCCGTCGCCGGGGCCGGCGGCAAGCGCGTCGCCTTCCTGCATCCCGACGCCGGCCAGGGAGTGCTTCTGGAGCTTTCCGAAGACCCACCGAAGGATCGATAATGGTCACGCCCGAGGGCGCGTCATGGAGAAGGGCAGCTTCATTCTCGTGCACCTGACCAACCCCCGGGAGAAATTCTGGGGGCTGCTGAAGGACGAGAGCCCGGCCGGAATCACCGTGCGCGGCCTCTCGCTCGATGGCTTCGAAGGCTGGCTGCGCGAAGTCGCGCGCAAAGAGGGCCTCTCGGCCCATCCCGCGACGGTCTTCTTCCCCATGCATCGAATCGAGCGCGTCTTTGCCGACGAAACGGCCGGCGAGGTGCTGTCCTTCGCCGAGCGGTTTCGCCGGCACGTGGGTGAAGACGCCCGGTACTATCTGACGCCGGTCCCGGACCCAGAGGTTTGAGCGGAAGCCTCGTTGCTCGGCTGCGTGCGGATGCCGAGGCCTGGTGCGCGGGACGCTCCGCAGCCTGGCGGCTGCCGCTTCTCGCGTATCTCGCCTGGGCGGGGGTGTGCCACCTGCGCGACCCGCTTTTTTCGAGCCTCTTCGGCGGGATCACGCTCGGCATCCACGAGCTCGGCCACCTGCTTCTGGGTTTCGCGGGCCGGTTTCTGGCGACGGCGGGCGGAAGCCTCGCGCAGGTGGCCGCTCCCGCCCTCGCCGCCTGGCTTCTGTATCGGCAGCGCGACTATTTCGGTTTGGCGGTCGGGGGAGCCTGGGAGGCGTTTTCGCTCTGGAATCTGGCCGCCTACGTCGGCGACGCGCGAGCCCGGGAGTTGCCGCTCGTCGGCCTCGCGCCCGATCCCGTTCACGACTGGAACTGGATTCTGTCCGATCTGGGGATTCTCACGTGGGACCGGAACCTCGCGTTCCTCCTCCGGATCGGGGCGTTCTCGATCTGGGCCGGCGCGATGGGGCTCGGAGGCTGGCTCTGCTGGAGGATGTTGCGGCCCCGGCTCAGCAGCGCAGGTGATCGGCCTGCCAGTCGCGGACCTTGCGCTTGATGACGTCGCGGTCCTGAATGTCGTTCGAAAGCACCTCGCGAACGAGATCCGGTAGCTCTGCGTCGCTCGCAAACCGGAGCGCGATCAACTGGGAGGGCGTGAGTTCGGCGATGCGGCCCCGCAGGTCGCCGGGCAGGAGATCCTTGAGGCGAAGCCTCATCTCGAGGCGGATGACGCGGTCCTGGACGGTCAGGGCGAAGATCCGGATGTAGAAGGAGATGGCGAGCAGCGCCAGGGCCATCAGGATTCCCCAGGCTGTTTCGAAGGAGAATCCGCGGAACGCGCGGAAGCACGACCAGAGCAGGTTGATCACGAGGATTCCGAACAGGACGAAGTGATAGAGGGGAACGAACCTCCGGTGATTCTTGTAGTTCTGGGGCGCCGGATGCGCCATGGGATCCTCCTTCGGGCCGTCGGGGATCCGGCCGGCTAGAAAATGACGTTCTTGACGAAGTAGTCCCCGACGGCGATGGTGCCGTTGACGAGTTGCCGCGCCTGCTCGGGGGTCATGTCGAAGGTTCCCCCGGCCTCGTTGGTGGAGGAGGTGCAGACGATCTCGATCGGCGAATCCTTTCCCCGCTCCGCCAGGTCTCCGATCGCGCGCGCTGCGGCGGAGAGGGCGTTGAACACCGCTTCCTCGCTGTTGGTCGTCACGAGCAGCCGCGTTTGTCCGCGGTAGTTGGTCAGCCGCCACTGGGAGATGGCGGCGCCGTCGAACACCTTCGAGAAGGCCGCCTGCACCATCGCGTCGACGGGGGCCCAGGATTCCTTCGCGGAGGTTCCGGGCGCGGGCGCGGCGGCCGATCCGGTCGAAGGACGGAGCATCCCGGGCCTGGCCAGATCCTGGAGCCGGGCCACGGGGGTGGGCGGTCCACCCGGCGCGTTCAAGAGCTTCTGCTCCGGCGTGTCGATCGCGATCACGTTGCCGCTGTACTTGTTGTTGTAGTCCACCGTCGCGGGCAGGTCGACCTTGTCCAGGTCGATCTGCGTCACCGTGCCGTTTTCGAGCGTGATGATGGCCTTGGTGCCCTTGACTTCGGGCTTGATGCGGGCGAAGAGCATCGAACCATCCTTGAGCTTGATCACGTAGGCGGAAGCGACGGACGCGGCCAGGAGGAGAGAAAGAACGAGTCCCACGAGGCGCTTCATGCGCGCAAACCTCCGGTCCGACGAGGTTTGACAGGGAGTCGGACCCCTCAGATGATAACACCCCGATGCTCATCGTCATGGACGCGGCGGCGACCCCGGAGGAAGTCCGGCGCGTCGTCGAGACCGTCCAGAGGCTCGGATTCGAGGCGCATCCGATCCCGGGAGCGCAGCGAACCGCCATCGGCGTCACCGGCAATCGCGGCAGCGTCGAGCCGGCGGCACTCGAGAACCTTCCGGGTGTTCTCGAGATCATTCCGGTCTCGGCTTCCTACAAGCTCGTCTCCCGCGAAGCCAAGCGCGAGAACTCCGTGGTCTCGATCGGCGGGGTTCCCGTGGGCGGAACGCGGCTGGTGGTCGTCGCGGGCCCCTGCGCGGTCGAGTCGGAGACGCAGGCTCTGGAGATCGCGCGGCTGGTGAAGTCGGCGGGGGCGACCCTCTACCGCGGCGGAGCCTTCAAGCCGCGTACTTCGCCCTATTCCTTCCAGGGTCTGGGCGTCGAAGGTCTCAAGATCCTCTCTCGCGTGCGGAATGAGACGGGGCTGCCGATCGTCACCGAAGTGCTCGACTCCGAGAGCGTGGACGTCGTGGCCGAGTACGCGGACTGCCTCCAGGTGGGCGCCCGCAACATGCAGAACTTCTCCCTCCTGAAGCGGCTGGGACGGCTGCGCAAGCCCGTGCTACTCAAGCGCGGCATGGCGGCGACGATCGAGGAGCTGCTTCTCTCCGCCGAGTACCTGCTGGCGGAGGGCAATTACGAGGTCGTGCTCTGCGAGCGGGGCGTCCGCACTTTCGTCAATCACACGCGCAACACACTCGACCTTTCGGCGATCCCGTACGTGCAGCGGATCTCGCACCTCCCGATCCTCGTCGATCCCTCCCACGGGACCGGGAAAAGGCAGAAGGTGCTCCCGCTTTCGCGGGCCGCGGTGGCCGTGGGCGCCGACGGGCTGCTCATCGAAGTGCACAACCACCCGGAGGCAGCGCTTTCCGATGGGCCACAGGCTCTCCTTCCGGAGATGTTCGCAGATCTGATGGAGCAGGTGCAAAGGCTCGTTCCCGTGCTCGGGCGATCGGCGTGAGGGGCCTGCTCGTTCTCGAGGACGCCACCGCGTTTCGCGGCGAAGCGATCGGCCGGCCCGGCACCGCGTTCGGCGAGATCGTCTTCAACACCGCCATGAGCGGCTACCAGGAAGTCTTGACGGACCCCTCCTACGCCGGACAGATCGTCGTCATGACCGCCGCGCACATCGGCAACTACGGCGTGCGCGGCATCGAAGCCGAGTCGGACCGCGTGCACGTGGCCGGCTTCATCGCCCGGGACTTTCCCCCGCGCTGGAGCGGAACGGGAGGCGAGGAGAGCCTCGCCGAGTATCTGGACCGGTCCGGGGTGCTCGGGCTCCACGGCCTCGACACGCGGGCGCTCGTGCGCCGCATCCGCACCGAAGGGGCGATGCGCGCCGGCGTCTCCACGGAGATCGAGGATCCGGAGCGGCTGAGGGCGCTCGTGCTCGAGTCGCCTCCGATGGTCGGCAGCGACCTCGCGCTGGCCGTCTCGCCCTCGGAATCCTCGGTTTTCGACGTGGCCCGCCCGCTCTACCACGTGGCCGCGGTCGACTACGGGATGAAGCGCAACATCGTACGGCTCTTGAACGCCGCGGGCTGCCGCGTGACGGTCTTTCCGGCGTCGGTGTCCGCCCAACGCGTGCTCGATTCGGATCCGGACGGCATTTTCCTTTCCAACGGCCCGGGAGACCCGGCCGCGCTCTCAGGGCCGATTGCGACGATCGAGACGCTGATCGGTAAGAGACCGATCTTCGGCATCTGCCTCGGTCACCAGTTGCTCGGGCTCGCGCTCGGGGCACGGACCTTCAAGCTGAAATTCGGCCACCGCGGAGCCAACCATCCCGTCGGAGATCTGCGGACGGGGGTCGTGGCGATCACGTCGCAGAACCACGGTTTCGCGGTGGACCCGGAAACCCTGCCTCCGGAGGTCGTGCCCACGCACCGCAACCTGAACGACGGGACCCTGGAGGGGTTTCGGCACCGCGACCTTCCGATCCTCGCGGCGCAGTTTCACCCCGAGGCCGCCCCTGGACCGCACGATGCCAACGTGCTCTTCGAGAGCTTCCTCGAGTCCATGCGAAGCAGCTCTCCCGGTGTGCTCGGCGCGGCGAGCTGAGGGCCGGGATGCCGCTCGAGCTCGAGGTCGCACTCGCCTACTTTCGCTCCCGGCCCTCGCGCCTGGTTTCCGCCGTTTCCATGCTCGCCATCGGCGGTATCGCGCTCGGCGTCGCCGCCCTCGTGGTCGCGATGGGCCTGCTCTCCGGCTACCGCTCGGAAATTCGGGAGAAGCTGCTCGGCGCCAACGCCGAGATCGTCGTGTACCCGCTGCTCCCAGCGGGTTCTGAAGAGCTTTCACAGCTGCGGCGGAAGCTCGCGGGTGTGGCGCGCGTCCGCGCCACGGCGTCGGTCGTCTACCAGTCGGGTCTCGCGGCCTCGGCCTCGAGCCCCGAGGGCGTGGACGCGGTCGTCAAGGGCATCGATGCAGCCGAGGAGGCGCGGGTCTCCCCCGAGGTGACGGCCTACCTGCCCGATGCCGGCCGCTTCCTCGGCACGGCGCCCGGGCAGCTCCCGGGTGTGGCGATCGGGATCGAGCTCGCGCGCAAGCTCGGGGCGCGCGTGGGGGACCGGATCACCCTGTCGGTGCCCGACGCGGCTCCGGGACAGCCGCACTTCGTTCCCCGGACGGGACGGTTCCGGGTCGCCAGGATCTTCCAGTCCGAGTTCGCCGAGTACGACGCCCAGTGGGTCTTCTGCGACCGCGGGGTGCTGCGCGCCCTCTCACGGATGCCGGGAGAAGCCAACGTCGTCGAGGTCAAGCTCGACACGACGGCGCATCTGGAGGAGGCCCTGTCCTCGATCCGAGCGGCGGCTGGAGAGAAGTACTCGGTGGCCGACACCCTCTCCATGAATCGCAGTCTCTTTTCGGCATTGAAGGTTCAGCAGATCACGCTCTTCCTGGTGATCGGCCTGATCGTCGGCGTCTCGACGTTCAACCTCGTGGCCACGCTCGTCATGACGGTGCGGGAGAAGCAGAGGGACATCGGCGTGCTCTCGGCGCTCGGTGCCGAGCCGCGCTTCTTTTCTCGCGCCTTCCTGTGGCTCGGCGCCATGCTCGGGGGGGCGGGGGTCCTGGCCGGGGTCGCCTTCGGAGCCCTCGTGTGCTTTCTCGTCACCGAGTTTCGCCTCCTCTCCTTTCCGACCGGAGTGGCCGAGATCTACTTCGTCTCCTTCATCCCCTTCCTCGTCCGGCCGGCGGACCTGTCGGCGATCGTGGGCAGCTCCACCGCGGTCATTCTGTTCGTTTCCTGGCTGACCGCTCTCCGCGCGGCCCGCGTGAACGTGGCGGAGGCGCTCCGGTACGAATAGACGAGCGTGCGCTCGCCAGCTTGTCCGCGGGCTGCTAGACTTGGGGCTCCTTCCGGAGGTCGACATGTTCACGAAATCCGCAGGATCCCTTCTGGCGGGCTTGTTTTTGGCGGGCGTGTCTTCTCTCTTCGGTCAAACATGCGGAGAATGGCAATGGTCCAATCCGCGGCCCCAGGGCAACCGGCTGGGGGGCATCGCGTGGGGCGCTGGAAAGTTCATCGCGGTCGGGACGGCCGGAACGGTCC
The DNA here is from genome assembly GCA_963801275.1 of uncultured Acidobacteriota bacterium. GTDB lineage: Bacteria > Acidobacteriota > Thermoanaerobaculia > UBA5066 > Gp7-AA6 > DATBFU01. The sequence continues at coordinate 3,761,338 of CAWDEF010000001.1, forward strand.
TTTCGAGCCCCGACGGCGTGGAATGGTCCGCCGGCGGAGCGCGAACGGTGTCGAACTTGCGGGACGTCACGTGGACGGGCTCCCAGTTCGTCGCGGTCGGTGATTCCGGATCGATCCTGACGAGCGGGGACGGCCGGCTCTGGCAGCCGCAAACGAGCGCGACCTCACGGAATCTCCGGCGCGTCCTGTGGAACGGGTCGCGATTGCTCGCGGTCGGCGACGCGGGCACGCTCCTGACGTCTGCGGACGGCCGCGCCTGGACGCCCGGGGCATCCCCGACGGAAGAGGACCTGCTCGACGCCGCCTGGGGAGCGGGACGCTTCGTGGCGGTCGGGCCCAACGGAACGCTGCTGTGGAGCCGGGACGGCGCGAACTGGCGGGCGTCGGAGGGCTGGATCGGGGACTTCGGGTCGGTGGCCTGGAACGGGGGGTCCTTCGTAGCGTGGGGAAACACCTTTCCGGGCTACGCGCTCATCCTCTCGAGCCCCGACGGCGTCGCGTGGACGGCGGCGTCTCCGAACATCCAGAATCAGGTCGCGTCGCTCCTCTGGACCGGATCCTCCTGGCTCGGTGTCGGGGAGAGCGGAGCCATGTTTCGCAGCGAGGATGGAGTCGCCTGGAGCCGACTCGCCGCGGTCAGCGCCAGCGATCTCCAGCGGGTCGCGTCCAACGGCGCGGTGCTCGTGGCCGTCGGCGCAAAGGGGACGGTCCTGACGAGCCCCGATGCGCTGTCGTGGATCGAGCATTCGCCCGGGTTTCGCTCGGCGCTCGCCGACGCCGCCTGGGACGGGCACCGGTTCGTGGCGGTGGGCGTCTACGGCGGAATCGTGGTCAGCGCCGATGGCGACACCTGGAGCCGCGTGGACTCCGGAGTCGGGACGTGGCTGCTCGGGGTCGCCTGGAACGGCTTTCAATTCGTCGCCGTCGGCGAACGGGGGCGGATCCTGACGAGCCCGGACGGGATGACCTGGACTGCGCAAACACCGGAGACGGGCTCCATTCTCTTCGACGTGATCTGGGACGGCGGGCGATGGCTCGCTGTCGGCAGCGGCGGGCGGGTTCTCGAGAGCCCGGACGGGTCGCACTGGACCGAGATTGCCCGGGTCATCGCGAACAATCTGAACAAGATCGTCTGGAACGGCTCTCTCTACGTGGCGGTCGGAGGCGAACAGGCGCGCGTGATCTTCGCGAGCGCCGACGGGGCCCACTGGACGGCCGGGCTCCGGCGGCCGGGCGGCGCGCTGCGCGACGTCGCGTGGACGGGAAGCGCCTTCGTGGCCGTGGGCGACGCGGGCGCCGTCTTCACGAGCCCGGACGGGCTCTCGTGGACCGAGCGCACCGCAGCTGAGCCCGGATCGCTGTACGGCCTCGCCTGGACCGGCACGAGGCTGGTCGCCGTCGGGTCCTCGGGTGCGCGGGTCGAAAGCGCGGACGGCGCCACCTGGAGCGCCGAGGACTCGGGAACGACCAACGACCTCTTGGGCGTGGTCTGGAGCGGAGGCCGCCTGCTCGCTCTCGGCCGGGCCGGGACGATTCTGTCCAGCCGATGCGACGCGGGATCGCCCTCCCGGGTTCCCGCTTCGGTCGACCCAGGGCGTTCGACGCGCGTCGTCTCGCGGGACTGAGCGGACCGCCCGGCGGGAAGGGCCCGGCCGTCGGCCGCAGGCGTTCGCTTCGCCGACGGCGGCCGAGAGTTTTCCTACCGGGAGCGGGCGCTCGGGATTCCTGACGCCGCTCCTCCCACGATTCTTCGGTAACCTGCTAGTCTCGCGCGGATGCCCCGGCGCACGGATATTCGAAGCGTCCTCGTCATCGGGTCCGGACCGATCGTCATCGGCCAGGCCTGCGAGTTCGACTACTCCGGCACCCAGGCCGTGCGGGCCCTGCGCCGCGAGGGCTACCGCGTCATTCTGGTCAACTCGAACCCGGCGACCATCATGACCGATCCGGAGCTCGCCGACGCGACGTACGTCGAGCCGCTGACTCCGGAGTTCCTCGAGCGGATCGTCGAGCGGGAGCGGCCCGACGCGATCCTGCCGACCGTGGGCGGCCAGACGGCCTTGAACCTCGCCCTCGCGCTGGCCGACCGGGGAGTCCTCGAAAAGTGGAGCGTGAAGCTGATCGGCGCCAGCGAAAAGGCGGTGCGCCTGGCCGAAGACCGGGAGCTCTTCAAGCAGGCGATGCTCGAGATCGGCGCGGAGGTGCCGCGGTCGGGCACGGCGCGCTCGCCGGCCGAGGCCGAGAGGGTGCGCGGTGAGATCGGCCTACCCGCCGTCGTGCGTCCGTCCTTCACGCTGGGCGGCACGGGAGGCGGCTGGGCCCGGACGCCCGAGGAGTTCCGGCGGGCCGTCGCGCACGGCCTGGCGGAGTCCCCGGTGAAGGAGGTCCTGATCGAGGAGTCGGTCGAGGGCTGGAAGGAGTTCGAGCTGGAGGTCATGCGCGACCACGCGGACAACGTGATCATCGTCTGTTCGATCGAGAACTTCGATGCGATGGGGATCCACACCGGGGACTCCATCACCGTCGCCCCGCAGATGACCCTTTCCGACCGCCAGTATCAGCAGATGCGCAACGAGGCCAAGGCCGTGATCCGCAGGGTGGGTGTGGACACCGGGGGCTCCAACATTCAGTTCGCCGTCGAGCCCGAGACGGGGCGCCGCGTCGTCATCGAGATGAACCCGCGGGTCTCCCGTTCCTCGGCGCTCGCTTCCAAGGCCACGGGCTTCCCGATCGCCAAGATCGCCGCACTGCTCGCGGTCGGCTACACCCTCGACGAGATCCCCAACGACATCACGAAGAAGACGCCGGCCTGCTTCGAGCCCTCCCTGGACTACGTGGTCGTGAAGATTCCGCGCTGGACCTTCGAGAAGTTCCCGCGCGCCGATCCCCGCCTGACGATCCAGATGAAGTCGGTCGGCGAGGCGATGGCGATCGGACGGACGTTCTCGGAGGCCCTCGGCAAGGCGATCCGTTCCCTCGAGATCGGGCGGGACGGGTTGGACGACGGCGGCCCGGCGCTGCCCCGGGAAGAGCTGCTCGAAAAGCTCTCGGTGCCGACGTGGGAGCGGATCTTTCACCTGCGCCGCGCACTTCTGCTCGGGATGAGCCTGGAGGAGATCGCCGAGCGCACGCGAATCGATCCGTGGTTTCTGGATGCGGTCGCCCGCATGGTGCGTCAGGAGCGGGGGTTCTCGGGCAAGCGGCCGTCGGAGGTCTCGCGGGAGGAGTTGCGGGGTGCCAAACGGCTCGGCCTGTCCGACCGGGCGATCGCGCGCGCGATGGGCGCGCGCGAGGAGGACGTGCGGGCGAGGCGGCGGGAGCTCGGGATCGCTCCCGTTTACAAGACCATCGATACGTGCGCCGCGGAGTTCGAAGCGCAGACGCCGTACTTCTACTCGACGTACGAGGAGGAGAATGAGTCGCTGCGCACGGGCAAGCCCAAGGTCGTGGTGCTCGGCGGCGGCCCCAACCGGATCGGCCAGGGCATCGAGTTCGACTACTGCTGCGTCCACGCATGCTATGCGCTCGCCGAGCGCGGCTTCGAGACCGTGATGATCAACTGCAATCCCGAGACGGTCTCGACCGACTACGACACGTCGGACCGTCTCTATTTCGAGCCGCTGACCTTCGAGGACGTTTCGGCGGTCCTCGACAACGAGCGGCCAGACGGGATCCTCGTCCAGTTTGGCGGGCAGACGCCGTTGAAGCTCGCGCGGCCGCTCGAGGAGGCCGGCTATCCGATCTGGGGAACCTCGCCCGAGTCGATCGATCTTGCCGAAGACCGGGGTCGGTTCGGCGCGCTGCTGGCCGAGCTCGGACTTCAGGCTCCGCCCCACGCCGAGGCGCGCTCCGAGGCGGAGGCGGTCGCCGCCGCGCGCCGGATCGGCTATCCGCTCATGGTGCGGCCATCCTACGTTCTGGGAGGGCGCGCCATGGCCGTGGTCTTCGACGACGGGCAGCTGAGGGGCTACATGGCTCGGGCCGTCGAGAGCTCTCCCGAACATCCGGTCCTGATCGATCGCTTCCTGGATGACGCCGTGGAGTACGACGTCGATGCCCTCTGCGACGGGACGGACACGTGGATCGGCGGGATCCAGCAGCACATCGAGGAGGCCGGGATCCACTCCGGAGACTCCTTCTCGGTTCTGCCCGCGTGGAAGGTCACGCCGACGATGCGGCTCGAGATTGGCGACGCGACCCGGCGGCTGGCGTGGGCGCTCAAGGTGCGCGGCCTCGTCAACATCCAGTTCGCCACCCAGCGGGGCGTCCTGCACGTTCTGGAGGTGAATCCGCGGGCCTCCCGCACCGTGCCTTTCGTCTCCAAGGCCATCGGCGTGCCGATGGCGCGGGCGGCCGCGCTTCTGGCCGCCGGTGATTCCCTCGCCTCGCTGAAGCTTCCCGCCGAAAGGGACCCGGTGGATTTCTTCATCAAGGGCCCGGTCTTTCCCTTCAAGAAGTTTCCCGGCGAGGACACTCTGCTCGGCCCCGAAATGAAATCGACCGGGGAAGTCATGGGGATTTCGCCGCGCTTCGGAGGTGCCTTCGCGAAGGCCTGCGAGGCCGTGGGAATGCGCCTGCCCCGTGGCGGACGGGCCTTTCTGACCGTGAACCCCTACGACAAGCCGGCGGCCATCCCGATCGCGCGCGAGCTCGCCGATCTGGGGTTTGTCCTCTGCGCCACGGAAGGCACGCGGGCAGCCCTGGCCGCGGCGGGTCTGTCGGCCGAGCACATCTTCAAGGTCAACGAAGGGCATCCCAACGCCGTCGATCGGATGGAGGCGGGGGACATCCAGCTGGTCATCAACACACCGCTCGGGCGCGAGTCCCACTTCGACGAGGCCGCGATCCGTTCCGCCGCCCTGCGGCTCTCCATTCCCTGCCTCACGACCCTGTCCGCCTCGGCGGCGGCCGTGGAGGGCATCCGTGCCCTGCAGGAGGGGGCAGGGGTGGTCGCGGCGCTGCAGGAATATCACCGGGGATGAGGGAACCCGGGCATCGGGGGATCGGGTGACCGAGACGACGGCGACTCTCGAAGATTCCAGGAGCCCTTCGTCCGATGCCCCGATTTCCCGGCACCCGGGAACCTTTGCTCGGACCCTCCTCTTTGCCACCGCTCTCTTCGGCTACATCCTCGCCTTTTCGATCGCCTTTCCTCCGGGGGCTCCCGACCGGCTGCCTGTCCTTCTCCTGTCGATCCTGCTCGCCCTGGCGGCGGCGCAGCGCTGGGGCCGAGGCGCGCGGCTCTTCGGATTCCTGTTCCCCTGCGCCGGACTGATCGCGAGGCTTGCAGGCGGCAGTGACCCGGCCGCGTGGCCGGTCCTTCTGTTTGCCGGGTTGGCCGCCGGCTGGACCTTCCGGTTCATCTATGACTTCGAGACGCGTCGCGACCCTTCGGGTCCGGATCCGGCGCTGCGCGCGCTGCTCGCACTCTGGGCGCTGTCGACGGTGCTGGCCGTCGTGGAAGCGCGCACGCTCTGGGCCCTCTGGCACGGCCTTTCGGGTCGCGCCGTCAACGGCGACGGTCTGCCGGAGTCTACGGCAATCCGGGAGAGCCTCCTCTCCTTCGGAGCCCTCGCCTCGGGCGCGGGCTTCTTTCTCATCCTGCGGCGCAGCGGCGACGCAGTTCGCCGGCAGACGCTGGCCGCTGCGCTCGCCGGAGCAGCGCTGACCGCGGCGGCGGCGATTCTGCAACGGCTGTCGCTGCTGCCGGGAGAGCGGAATCCCTTCTGGAAGGCGACCGGTCGGCTCTCGGGAGGCGCCGTAGACCCCAACTCGCTGGGTCTGATCTCGGCCCTGGCGCTCGTGCTCGCCGTCGCGCTCGTTGGCGGCCGGGGCCGCCGCCTGGCGCTGCTGTTGCTGCCCGTCTTCTCGGCGTCGCTCTTCCTTTCGGGCTCGCGCAGCGGCTTGCTGGTCGTCGTGCTGAGCCTCGGGCTCTGGCTCGTTCTGCGGCCCGAGGGGCGTTCGGCCCGCGCGCTCGGTCTTGCCGCCCTGGGAGCGGCCGCTCTCCTGTTTGCCGTCCTCCGGCTGTCGGACTCGCCGGGAACGCTGGCCGGTCGCCTCGCCCGAACCTTCGATCCCTCGGAGCCGGTCTCGTCGCGGGTCTCGGCCCGGCCCATCCTCTGGAACGCGGCGTGGCGGCTTTTCCGAGAGAACCCGATCCAGGGCGGCGGCATGGGCGTTTTCACCTGGCGATTGCCCGACCTTCTGCAGGCGGAGGGCCTGCGGCTGAAGGTCCGCGACAACCCGGGCAGCGCCTACTTTCAGGCGCTTTCCGAGACGGGCGTCCTGGGCCTCCTTCTCACGCTGTTCTTCGCGGCGGCCCTCGCGCGCGACGCCCTTTCGCGGGCCGCCGGCCGTGACGGGCGGGAGGCGGCCGACGCCGTGGGGACGGCCGCGGCGCTGGCCGTTCTGTCTTTTCTCGTGGCGCTGTGCGTCGGCTCCCATTGGCTGGCCGGCGACACCAGTCTCTTCTTCTTCCTGGCGGCCTCCGTCGGCGTCCTGCCCGCGCGCGGCAAGGCGTTTCCGCCCCGCACGTGGCTGCGCGCCGGCGTGCTGCTCTACGCGGGCGCGGCGATCGTTGCCGTGCTCGCAACGGCCCGGCCCGAGGAGGCGTTCCGCTTCGGGCCGCGGATGGGCTTCTATGCGACCGAGACGGGCCCCGGCGGAGCCTTTCAGTGGACCCGCCAGAACTTCGCGCTGTGGATTGTGCCGGGCGAGCGCGTGCATCTGGGCCTGGCGCACTTCTCACCGGACGGGCGTCCGGTCGAACTGACGGCTCGCGCGCGCGATCGGCTTCTGGATCGCCGGACACTGGCAAATGGCGCGGCTGTTCGGCTCGACGTCCGCGGGGGCGCATCGCACCCGGCCGCCGTGTGCTTCTCCCTTTCCCGGTCCTTCGTGCCCCGGCGGGTCGGGATCCCCGGAGGAGACACGCGCCGGTTGGGCGTCCAGGCCGTCTTTTTCGCCCGCTAGCAAGGCCGTGGAGCTCCAGTACCATCCCGCCACCGGGCGCCGCACGGTGGCCGCGGTGTCGCTCGCGGCGAGGGGGCAGCGCGTTCTGATCACGCTGGCCGCTGTGGCGCTTCTGCTCGCGATCTCGCTGTGGCCGTCGGTGCCCGTCATGCTCGAGCGCCGGGAGCGGCAGGCGCAGGCCCGGTCCTCGGCCGAGAGCCTCGCCGCGGCTCGCCTGGGCGATCGAAACGTCAAGGCACGCGCCGCCGCGGTGGCGGCACGTGAGGGCGATTGGGGCGACGAGCTCGCGCGGATCGCCTATCTGTATGGAGTCCCGCCCTCGCGCTGGCCTCGCGCCCTGGATCCCGGGCGAGGCACTCTGGCGCGGGCCGAGGCGGGAGACGCCGAAGCCCTCCGGACCTACCTCGCCGCGCTCGAGGCCGGTCGCGCCGTGCTCGCGGCGGCCGAGGCCGCGGATCCGTCGCTGCCCGCTCGAACGCCGTCGATCGTTCCGGTCTCCGGGGCCGCCGAGCCCGCCGCCTTCTTCGGCCCTCACGTCTCGCCCTGGACCGGGCAGGAGGAGTTCTCTCGCGGCCTCGACCTCGCCGCAGCCGATGGCACCCCGGTGATCGCGCCGGCGGAGGGCCGGGTCGCGTTCGCGGGGCGCTTGAAGCGCGACAAGTTCCCGCGCCTCTGGCAGTTCGGGACGATCGTGGTCGTGATCCACGGACCGGAAACCGCGACCCTCTACGGGCACCTCGCGAAGGCCGAGGTCCGCCGGGGCGACCGAGTGCGGCGCGGGCAGCGCCTCGGCACCGTCGGCAAGACCGGATGGGCCCTGTCGCCTCGCCTGCACTACGAACTCTGGAAGGGCAGGGCGGGCGAGTTCTCCCCGACCGATCCGCTCTTTTCGATTCTCGACCGACGCTTCGACTCCCGCCGTCGGTCGCTCGAGCAGATCCGGACAACGTCCGCGCCGGGGCCTCGGGAGAACCTGCCGGGACGATAGCCGTCGCTCGCGCTTGCGGGGGATCTGCGCCCGTCGGGCGCACCGGCGAGCGGCTCGCCCGGATGCGGGCTCGGCCGCTCGCCCGATCCCTCGCGGCGCGCTCGCTCCCGCGGCGCAAGGCTCCTCCCTCGCGTCCGCTCGGGAGACTCCTCGCGCCGCGTGCGGAAAGCCACCTCTCCTTTCGGTCAGAAACACTTTCCCGACCCGAGGGAGGGACGTCCATCCGGGAGCGAAGGCGCTGCGAGCGAGCAGCCACGTCGTGGCTCTGTCGGGAGAGACTTCCGACTAAGGGAGGACGGGCAAGGAGCCGTAGCGGGCGACCCTTTCCCGATGGGCGGAGAGGCGCGCCGTGACGTCTTCCATCCGATCGCCTCCCGTCAGCTCGAGCAGGGCGTCGGCCAGCACGAAGGCGAGCATCGCCTCGCAGATGACGCCGCAGGCGGGGACCGCGCAGATGTCGCTGCGCTCGTACGCGGAGCGGGCCGGCTCGCCGGTCTCGAGATCGACGGAGTCGAGTCCTTTCGCGAGTGTCGAGATCGGCTTCATCGTGGCGACCGCGATGAGATCCTCGCCGTTGGTGACCCCGGCCTCGAGCCCTCCGGCCCGATTCGTCCGCCGCCGAAGCCGCCCGTCCCGCCCCCGCTCGATCTCATCGTGCGCCTGCGATCCCGGCCCGCGCGACGCCTCGATCGCACCGCCGAACTCGACCGCCTTCACCGCCGGCACCGAGAGCAGGGCCTGGCCGATACGCCCATCGAGCTTGCGGTCCCAGGACGCGTACGCGCCGAGGCCGGCCGGGACTCCCCGCGCGCCGACGAGGACCGAGCCGCCCAGGGTCTCGCCGTCCCGCCGGGCCCGGTCGATGGCCGCGACCATGCGCTCTTCGGCCTCGGGATCGAGGGCGCGCAGGGGGGAGGTCTCGGAGACGCGCTCGAGCGCGGCAAACGAACGCTGCGAGCGCGTATCGACCACGTCTCCCACGGCGAGAACGCCGCTCGAGACCCGGATCCCGCATGCCTCGAGCAGCAGCTTGCAGATCGCGCCGGCGGCCACGCGCGCCGCGGATTCGCGCGCCGAGGCCCGCTCCAGAACGTCGCGCAGGTCGCGCGCGCCGTACTTCATTCCGCCCGCCAGATCCGCGTGGCCCGGCCGCGGCTTCGTCAGCCGCTTCTCCTCGGCCGCCGCCGGGTCGATCTCGAGGGGCCCCATCACGCCCCCCCAGTTGCCGAAGTCGCGATTGGCGATGCCGATCGCGATGGGAGATCCCAGGGTCACGCCGCCGCGCAGACCCCCCTCGAAGGCCGCCTCGTCGCTCTCGATCTTCATGCGCCCGCCGCGGCCGTAGCCGTGCTGCCGCCGCGAGAGCTCCCGCTGGACGAAGGAAGGATCGACTCGCAGTCCCGCGGGAAGCCCCTGCAGGATCGCCGTCAGGCGGGGTCCGTGGGATTCCCCGGCCGTTGCCAGGTGGAGGGGCACCGGAAGAGGCTATCAGGAGCCGGCGCCGCGCCTGAGCCCTATTCCGGCAGCAGGCCCTCCAGCGTCGGCGAGGGAGACGAGAGGCTCGCATAGTCCTCTTCCGCGCTCGCAGGGGAAGCTGTCCGATCTCGGGAGTTCACCCCGGCGGCGAAGAAGAAAAGCAGAATGGCGGCCGCCGCCAACAGCCAGCGTCGGCTCCGGCGTCGCGACGCATCGCGCGCGATCGCTACCCGGACTCGAGAGACGAAGCCGCCGTCATCCGCCGGAAGCTCACCCTCGGCACGGTCCGCCTTCAGCGCTTCCCATGCGGCGGACAGCCGCATGCCCGCGCGGCACTCCTCGCAGAGGAAGAGATGCCGTTCGAGAGCCTCACCGGAGAGTTCGGCGCACCCGTCGTCGGTTCCCGTCTTGAAGTCGATTCGGTTCATGGTCGGGCCTCCAGAAATCTCCGGCGGAGCCGGATCCTCGCTCGGTGCACGCGAACGCGCAGTCCCGTCAGCGACAGACCGAGTCGGCGCGCGATGACATGATCCGGCGCGCCTTCGAGCTCGCGCGCGAGGAGGATCTCGCGGTCGACGGGGGAGAGGGCCTGGAGCGCCTTGCGCAGCAGATCGAGGTCCTCCTGGCGCTTCTCGCCGGCGTCGCGAGCCGGCTGGTCCTCGACGGGAGTCTCCGGCCGCTTGCGCCGGGCGAGATCGATCGCGGCGTTGACGGCGATCGCCCGCACCCAGGCCGTGAAGGACGAGCGCTGCTCGTAGCGGTCGAGGGCGCGGTAGGCGCGGAGGAACGCCTCCTGCGCCGCGTCCTCCGCCAGCGCCGCGTCTCCGGTCGCCCGGCGGGCCGCGGCGAGGGCCGACGGCGCGGCGATTCGGACGAGCTCCGCAAAGGCCTCTTGGTCGCCCGCGCGAGCGCGCTCGACGAGGATGGCTTCCTCGGGATGCGCGCCGCGGCCGGAGACCCCCGCCGCTCCGCCGGCCACCGGTCCGGGCACCGTTACGAGCCCTCCTCCTTCACGAAGTCCTGGAAGGCCTGCACCGCGCGGTCTCCCCGCGCCCGCATGCGCTCGCGAAAGCGGGCGACTTTCTGTTTCTGGTCCTCGGTGAGCAGCGGAGTGAGCTCCGCGCGGACCCTCGCGAAGAGCACGGCGCCGTCGGCCTCGACGCGCGAGAGCTCGGCGGCTCGGGCGCGGATGAGGGTTTCGTCGATCGGATCGGCGAGGATGGCGTCGTGCATGGCGCGACGTGCCGCGAGTCCTGCGGCGAGCTGGGCCTCGATTGCGGAGCCGTGGGAGCGCAGGATGCTCTTGAACTGCGCCCTCTGCGCTTCCGTCAGGTCGAGCATACGGGCGATGTGTCCGAAGCGGGAGCCGAAGTGGCCGGCGTGGCTTCCTTCCGGCATGACTCCCGCGGCGAGCCTGCCGGCGAACAGGCCGGCGACGGCGAGGGCCCCTGCTCCGGCCAGGATCAGGATCGAACGTCGGATGTTGGCAATGCTCATTGTGGTCCCCTTTCCCGTCACCTATCAGAACGCGCAGAAAGGCCGAAAGATTACGCGCGCCGTCGGGGCGCGTCTTGCCGGGGCCGTAAACTCACGCCGTGGACCGGAAGTACGTCCTCCGAAAGCCGGTTGGACCGAGGACCTACCGCGTCGATTACGACCGCGAGCTCAACGAGGAGCAGCGCGAGGTCGTGCTCGCGGGGGGAGGGCCGATCCTCGTGATCGCGGGAGCCGGGTCGGGCAAGACCCGGACCCTCGTTTACAGGGTCGCGCGCCGGATCGAATCGGGGATCGATCCCTCCCGGATCCTGCTGCTGACCTTCACGAACAAGGCGGCGCGGGAAATGCTGCGCAGGGTCGAGGGCCTGCTGACCGTGGACACCCGGCGCCTCATGGGCGGGACCTTCCATTCGGTCGGAAGCCGTCTTCTGCGGCGGTTCGGCACCCGAGTGGGCGTCGGGTCCAACTTCACCATCCTCGATCCCGAAGACTGTCGGGAGATGCTCGACGCCGCCGTGTCGGATCGGAAGATCCCGGTGATCGAGAAGCGCTTTCCGCGTGGCGACGTTCTGCTCGACCTGCATTCCTTCACGATCAACACGAGCCGCCCCTTCTCGGACGTGCTCGCCGAGCGGGCGCCGCATTTCCTTTCTCTCGAGGAAGAGATCGTCCGCGTCTTTCAGCGCTACCGGGAGCGCAAGCACGCGGCCAACGCCTGCGACTACGACGACCTTCTGCTCTCCTGGAAGCGGCTACTCGTCGAGAGCCCGGAGACCGCCGCCGCGCTCGCCGCGGCCTACGACGAGGTCCTGGTCGACGAGTATCAGGACACCAACCGCCTGCAGGGCGAGATCGTGGATGGGATGGCAAGGGTCCGCCGCAACGTGACCGTCGTCGGCGACGACGCGCAGGCGATCTACTCCTTCCGGGGTGCGTCCTTCGAAAACATCGCCGGGTTTCCGCAGCGTTACCCCGACGCGAAAACTTTCCGACTGACGCTGAACTACCGCTCGACTCCGGAGATCCTGGAGCTGGCCAACGCGTCGATCGCGCACAACGCCCGCCAGTACCCCAAGGTCCTGCGCGCAGCGCGCGGCGCCGGCGCGCTGCCGGCCGTGGTGCCCCTGCCCGACATTCCCGACCAGGCGCGATTCGTGGCGCAGCGGCTGCTCGAGTGGCACGACGAAGGCGAGAAGCTCTCGGACCTGGCGGTCCTCTACCGGGCGCACTACCAGGCGCTGGAGCTGCAGATCGAGCTGACGCGCCGCGGCATTCCCTACGAGATCCGCTCCGGCATGCGCTTTTTCGAGCAGCGCCACGTCAAGGACGTGCTCGCCTTCCTCCGCCTGGTCGTCAACCCCCGCGACGAGCTCTCCTGGAAGCGCGCCCTCAAGGTCTTCCCGCGGATCGGCGAGCGATCGGCGGCCGCCGTATGGGAGTCCCTCTGCAGCCGCCCGGACCCCCTGGCGGCGTTCCGGGAGCGCGGGGCGCGCGGCATCGAGCTGCCCCGGGGCGCCGCCGCGCCGATCGAAGCCTTCCGGACGGTTCTGACACGGCTCGACTCGCCCGCCCTCCACGCCTCACCGGCGGATGCGATCCGGACGGTCGTCGAGGAGGTCTACCGCGACTTTGCGCGCGCAAAGTTTCCCAACGGCGAGGCGCGGCTGGACGATCTGGAGCAGTTCGCCCAGTTTGCCCAGGCCTACGACTCGCTGCGCGGCTTCCTGGAGGAGGTGACGCTCTTCCACGAGCTCTCCGGCGAGGACGTCGTCGCCGGGGAGAGCGAGGACGACCGTGTCGCGCTCTCCTCGGTCCACCAGGCCAAGGGCCTCGAGTGGAGCCGCGTGATCGTGATGGGCCTCTCGGAGGGCCGTTTTCCGAGCTACCGTTCGGCCGGCACGGAAGAAGGTCTCGAGGAGGAGCGGCGCCTCTTCTACGTCGCCGTGACGCGCGCGAAGAACGAAGTGGCGCTGGTCTACCCGATGCTGGCGAGGGACCGGTACGGCGTCGACGTGATCCTGGAGCCGTCCCGGTTCCTCAAGGAGCTGCCCGACGAGGTCTTCGAGCGCTGGGCCGTTGAGATGGAATCGGTCGAGGAGGAGGCGCCTGCGGGCGGCGGCGAACCGGTGAACTAGCAGGAGGCGCGCCGGCTCCTCCCGGCACGTTGGTGGCGTCGCCGGCGCCCGCAATGTGCGACAATTTCCTTCCAGGGCCGGGGGTGCAAGCGGTGTACGACGACCTGTACTCTGCGATCTGCCGGGAGGCGCTTGAGTCGCGCCAGCGGGACGTCATGTCCTTCGTGGACAACGGCATGACGGGGATGTCCTCGCGCCTCGAGAAGACGCTCCTGCGGCTTCCGTCCGGCTACTTCCTTCTCGGCCTCGGCCCCTACAATGCCGGCCTGGTCAAGCTCGACTTCGAGGAGCTGCTGCTCGGGCGCGAGGTGCCCGAATTCATCGGCGTCGGCATGCCGGTTTCGGGGTTCCGGGTCTCTTCCCCGGATGCCTTCTTGAACACCGAGGTCTCGCGCCTGCACGCGAAGGTCGTCCGGCACGAGCTGCGCGCCGGCCCGGACTACCGCCTCGTGGACCTGCGTTCGACCTGCGGGACGTATCTGAACGGCGAGGCCATCCCGGTTCCCGACGAGCTCGCCGGCGTCTCGGAAGAATCCTGCGCGGCTCCGCTGCGCTCGGGAGACTTTTTCTCGCTCGGCCCCTCGGCCGTCAATCTATTCCTCTTCTTCCAGAAGTGAGCGTCCGGCGGGCTCGCCCGGACGCGAGATCCCGCTCGGCCATCTTCGTCGGCGCCGCGGCCGCCTTCGTCACGGCCGTGGACCTGGCCCGGTGGATCCGGCCGGGCCTTCTGCTCGACTCGGAGCGGGGCTGGGCCGTCCCGCGCCTCGCTCTGGGCATCGTCCTGGCCGCGGGGGCCGCCGCTGCCGGGATCGCCTGCGCCGCCCTTTTCCGCCTCGTTTCGGAGTCGCCCGCTCTGTCGGGGCCGCTGGCCCCGCTGCCGTTCTCGAGAAGGGCGGTTCTCGTGCTCACGGCGGCCGCCCTCGCCACCGGCGTCGGGTTGCGCATCTGGTCCACCCGGAATCTCCCGATTCCGTTCCTGGAGGACGAGGTGAACCTGATGACGCCGGCACTCGAGCTCTCGGAGACGCGACGTGATTTCGCGGACGCCATCCGGCCGATTCCCTATGGCCGGCCCGATCCTCACGAAATGATCGGCGTCGTCTACCTTCGGCTCCTGCGCGAGAGTCTGGACCGTTTCGGCGCGACGATCCTCGCGATCAGGCTCCCGTCCCTCTTCGGAGGCGTCCTCTCGCTCGGAACCGCGGTCCTTCTGGCGCGCGCCCTCTTGCCGCCCGGGGGAGGGGCCCTGGCCGCAACCGCACTGGCCGGACTGCGCTGGCACCTCATCCTCTCGGTGTCGGGCTGGCATGCGATCCTGATCGCTCCGCTCGCCGATGTGTCCGCGCTCCTTCTCCTGCGCGCCCGCCGCCGCGCATCGCCCGCTTCTTCCGCCGCGGCCGGGCTCGTCGCGGGGGCGGGTGCGCACTTCTATCTGGCCGCGTGGGCGGCCGGAGCGGGGCTGCTCCTCTTCTGCCTCGTTCGGGCCGACGGCACCGAGAGGCGTCTGCGTGCCTACGGGCGCGGCGCCCTCTTCGCGGGAGGATTTCTGCTCGCTGCGGCGCCGCTTTTCCTGCTACGGGAGGGCCGCCGGATTCCGTATTTCGGCAGAACCACCCGACACAGCGTCGTGCGCGAAATCCGGATCGCCGGTTCCCCGATGCCTGCCCTCGCCGCGGCCGCGGACGCGCTGCCGGCGCCCTGGCTGCTGCCCGATCCCGAGGGGAGGCACGACCTGGAAGGCGCAACCCGCCTCGGCTGGATCGTCGGTGTTCCGGTCGCGGTGGGGTTGCTGCGGGCCCTCCTCTCGCCGCGCGCGGAAGTCTCCGCGCTCCTGCTGACTCAGGCTGGAGCGGCCTTCTGCGCGGCGGTCGCCGGCGGCCAGGCCGGACATCCCAACGGCTTCCGCTTCGGGTACCTTGCGACCTGGACGGCGGTGGCGGCCGCGGCGGGCGCGATGGCCTTGATCGGGCTTGTGCCGAGGAGCCGCAGGCGCGCGGCCGCACTGCTCGCCGTCGGGCTGTTTGCGGTCTCGGGAGCGCAGGGCGCCCGACAGGCGCTCCTCCTGTGGCCCGCGCGCCGCGCGACATTTGACAGCTTTCACGGCGAGGACACGCTGATTGGCCGGACCGCCGCGCGCTGGGAACGCCAGGGTCCGGTCGCCGTCGCGCCGGACCTCGGCCGATCGGACCTGACCATCGAAACCGTGCGCAGATACCGGCTCGACCCGGCGGCCGGCCCGGCGCCGCTCGAGGGAAGCGTCAGGCCGGCGAAGAGGTTCCGCATCGTTGAGCCGCGCGTCCGGCCCGAGATCGGCGAACGCGAAGTCGAGCGCGTGGATGATGCCTGGGGGCGGTCCTGGGCCGTCGTGCTCGGACGCAAGGCGGGCGCTCCGTGACGGGGAGGCTCGAGGCAGGGCCCGGGCGGGCCGCGGTTCTGGCGGGCCTCGCCGTTTCGTTCATCGCCGGCGTCTGGATGGTGCGGGCCCTGCGTCCGACCCTCCTTCTCGAAGGGGAGCCGTCCTGGGCCGCCCCGCGTCTCATCCTCTCCCTCGCGGTCATCGGCCTTGCCGCGGCCGCAGGGACTGTCGCCGGAAGCCTCTACTTTCTCTGGAGCCGAACCGCGGCCGCCCGCGAGGAACTCCCCGGGCTCGACCTTTCGCGACGGTCGCTCGGGCTGATCGCCGCGGCGGCGATTCTGGCGGGTACGTTCCTGCGTCTGATTGCGCTCGATCGTGTTCCCGAGGCGCTCTGGATCGACGACGTGTCGCTGATCGCGCCCGCCCTCGCGCTCGAAGGGCGGCCCGGAGACTTCGCCGATGCCGTGCGCGCGGCTCCCTACGGCGTCGCCAGGCCCTATGGAAGCGTCGGTGTGCTGTACCTGGAAGCGTTTCGCGCGAGTCTTCGCGCCTTCGGGACGACGGTTCGGGGGATCCGGATGCCCTCGGCCCTGGCCGGGTGCGCTTCCCTCGTGACGGCCTCCCTCCTCGCCCGGGCCCTCCTGCCGCGCGGCGGCGCGACGCTAGCGGCCCTGGCGCTCTCGGGGCTTCGGTGGTCCCTGATCCTTTCGCGCTGGGGTTGGGTCCAGATCGCGCTCGCGCCGATCACCGACGTGGCGTGCCTGCTCGCCCTGTCCGCCCGCCGGCGCCGGAGCGCCGCGGCTGCCCTGGGCTCGGGTGCGCTCGCCGGCGTCGGAGCACACGTTTACCTGTCCGCCTGGGTCCTCGGGGCCGGCCTCGCACTCTTCGCCGGGTGGCCGGAAGAGGGCGCGGCGCGGCGCCCGCGGCGCCTGCGACTGGTCGGTTTGGTGTTTCTCGGATTTGCCCTCGCCGCCGTTCCCTTGTTTTTCCTGCGCAAGGGACGCCAGGCTCCCTACTTCGCGCGCGCGGGAGATCACAACGTCGGGACGGAGATATCCCGGGAGCGTTCGTTCTTGCCGCCTCTTGCGGCGGCGGCGGACTCCATGGCCGCACCCTGGCTGTTGCCGGATCCGTCGGCCCGCAACGACCTGCCGGGGAAGAGCCGTCTCGGCTGGGTCCTCGGGTTTCCCCTGCTCGTCTGCCTCGGCCGCTGCCTGCTAGAGCCGCGCAGCGAGCTGTCCGGGTTGCTGCTTTCGCAGACGATCGCGGCGCTCTTGGCGTCGATCGCTGCGGGCCAGGCCGACATTCCCAACGGCGCCCGCTTCGCCTATCTGACCGGTCTGACCGCGGTCGCGATCTCGGCGGGAGCCCTCGCCCTCGCGGGCGCGGTTCCCGCCCGTCGGCGGCGCGCGGGTGCCCTCGTTGCGGTCGGCGCCATCGCGATCTCCAGCGCCTTGGGCGCGCGCGACGCTCTCGGAGTCTGGCCGCAGCGCCGGGAGACCTTCGATGGCTTTCACGGACAGGACACCCTGATCGGACGCGCGGCCGCTCGGTGGGACGAGCAGGGTCCGGTGGCTCTGCAGGCCGGCCTCGGCCACTCCGACATTCTCGTGGCGGCGGTTCGCCGCTTCAGGCTCGGCGCGCCTCCGGCTCGGTCGCAAGGCACGCCCTCTTCGATGCTCCGGTTTCGGATCGCCGATCCGCATGCGGCTGTCGGGCATCGGGAGCGGGTCGTGGAGCGCGTCCGGGACGCCTGGGGTCGGGAGTGGGCGGTGGTTTTGGGCAGGAAAGCGGGAAAGGAAACGCGCTGAAGCCGGGTCAGCCGACGCGCACGCCGGCAGCGACCGCGCGCGCGAGGACCTCCTCCTCGACATCGAAGGCGGACTTGCGGATCTCGGTCATCCCGCTCGTGTCCCAGATTCCCATCGTGCGCAGCGGCGGCCGGTAGATGTGCAGGGAGACCGCCCGGCCCGTCATGGGTTTCAACCGGTGGAGCACCGTCGGGCCGATCTCCGAGAGGTCGCCCTCGGGCCGCACCCGGTCGTCGGCCAGGCGGGGGATGTCCTCGGGAGTCGTGAAGCGCTCTTCGGCGAGCGTCCCCGAGAGAACGGCCATGCCCCCCATGACCCCCCGGTGATCATGGATGGGTGTGACCTGGCCCGACTCCCAGGCGATGAGCATGATCTCCCAGTCGTCGAACAGAAGGATCGGATGCCTCATGTACTGATGGGGGCTGAACTGAACGCGATCGAGGTGCCGCTCCGTCTCGTGCGCGAGCCTGCCGGCGAGGCTGCAGGGCGTCGGCCGGTCCTTCGCCGAGCAGGACTCGACGACGATCTCTCGAACTCTCTCCGCGAAGGTCACCGTGCACCGAATTCTAGCGCCGCGAATGCTTCCGTGTAAGGGGGCATGCTAAATTTCGCCGGCTATGCGAATCGCCATCGTGCCCGGAGACGGGATCGGAGTGGACGTCACCCGGGAAGCGGTGAAGGTGCTCGAGGAGGTCGCGCGCAGGCGCGGGATGGCGATCGAGCTGACAGCCTTTCCCTGGAGCGCCGATCACTATCTCTCGACGGGCGAGACCGTTCCGGCGGGCGCCTTCGAGCGGCTTTCGAGCGAGTTCGATGCCATTTTCATGGGAGCCTTCGGGGATCCGCGCGTGCCGGACATGAGGCATGCCGCCGACATCCTCCTGGGAGCCCGGTTCCAGCTCGATCTGTACGTCAACTATCGCCCGGTGCGCTGCCTGGCCGACCGGCTCTGCCCGATCAAGAACCTTTCCGGCCGAGACGTGGACTTCGTCGTGTTCCGGGAGAACACCGAGGGCTCCTACGTCGGTTCGGGAGGCAACTTCAAGAAGGGCACTCCGGACGAAGTGGCCCTGCAGGAGGACATCTCCACGCGCAAGGGCGTCGAGCGGATCTTGCGGTATGCCTTCGCGCACGCGCGCAAGCGCCCGCGCAAGCGTCTGGTCATGTCCGACAAGTCCAACGCGATGCGGTTCGTGGGCGACCTGTGGCAGCGGACCTTTGCCGAGGTGGGGCGCGAATTTCCGGACGTCGAGGCGAGCCACCTCTACATCGACGCCCTCTGCATGCAGATGGTCAAGAACCCGCGGCAGTTCGACGTGATCGTCACCAACAACATGTTCGGTGACATCGCGACCGATCTCGGCGCGGTGCTGCAGGGCGGCCTCGGGATGGCGGCCTCCGGGAACATCCACCCGGGTCGCGTGTCGATGTTCGAGCCCGTGCACGGCTCCGCGCCCAAGTACGCGGGGACCGGGAGGGCGAATCCCCTCGGGGCGATCTTGACGGTGGCACTGCTGCTCGAGCATCTCGGGAAACCCGAAGAGGCGGCGGCGATCGAGGCGGCGGTGCGCGACTGCCTCGAGCTCGGCAGATGCACGGCGGACGTCGGAGGGACGCTGGCGACATCGCAGGCGGGGGACGCCGTCTGCGCCGCCCTCCATCTCTAGAGCCGCGCGGTGTTAGAATCCGAGTTTCACTGAAGGAGAAACCGAGCATGCAGCGCAATTCGAACCGGCTCTTCGCGATCGCCTTGTCTGCCTTCCTTCTCCTGTGGGCCTCCACCGCGCTGGCCGAGAAGAAGTTCGAGAACTCGGACGACGCGAAGGAGAGGGACGAGCCGCAGAAGTTCCTGCCCGACTACGACAAGCTGGTGTCGGGCAAGGACGCGGACTGGGTCTACTTTCCGACGGGAAAAGGGATCGACGGCTTCAAGACCGTGACGGTCAAGGAGTTCGACTACAACGGCCACGGCCATGAGTGTCGGGAAGCCGCACGGGACGGCCAGGACTACATGGAGCAGTGGCTGGAAAAGGGCGGATTCAAGATCGTCAAGAGCGGCGCGGAAGTCACGATCGAGGGCAACGTCTTCAACGCCTGGGAACCCTCCGGTGGCGCGCGTTACTGGGGCGGCTGGGCGGCCAACCCGGGTGTCGGCCTCGAGGTCATTGCCAAGGACGCCAAGGGCAACATTCTGGCGGAGATTCGCCAGAAGTCGAAGGGCTCCACGCTAAGGGACGCCGTCGAGAACGGCCTGGAGGACGTGGCGAAGTCTCTCGAAAAGGGGCGCTAGGCTCGTCGATTCGTGCTGTCAACCAAGGGCTAACTCATTAGAAATAAAGCGGTTCAGATCCGATGGCGCCGGCCGGTCGGGGCCCGCCCTTGCCTCAGGGCCCCGACGTGGTACCGTCATTGGCCGAGGTGATCGGCCTGAGAACGCAGATCCCGGCGGCTGTCGAGAGCCGCCCCCTCCTGCGGCCGGCCACCCCAATCGTCCGTCTTTAGGAGCGAGCGCTATTCCAGAACCCGTTCCCTCCGTGATCCTCCCCGATTCGGGGTTGACCGAGCTCTTCGGAATCGCCGACGAAAACCTGCGCGCCATCGAGGAGGCCTTCGGTGTCCGTCTGGCCGCTCGAGGCAACGAGATCTCCGTCGTCGGGGAGGGGGAGGCCGAGACGGCCGCTCGACACCTGCTGTCCGGCCTCTCGGATCTGCTGGCCGCCGGATATCCGCTGCGCGGCAGCGAGGTGGCGACCGCCATCCGCATCGTCAAGGAGGATCCGAAGGCTTCGCTCCTCGAGTTCTTCCTGGACTCCCCGTTCGGGCCGACACTCAAGGCGACCGTCTCCGCCCGCAATGTCAAGCAGCGCCTCTACGTCCAGATGATCGACCGCCACGATCTGGTCTTCGCGATCGGGCCCGCCGGCACGGGCAAGACTTACCTCGCCGTCGCGATGGCCGCGGCCGCCCTGCTCGAGAAAAAGTGCAAGCGAATCGTGCTGGCGCGTCCGGCCGTCGAAGCGGGGGAGAAGCTCGGATTTCTCCCGGGCGACCTGGTCGAGAAGGTCAACCCCTACCTGCGTCCGCTCTACGACGCCCTCTACGACATCCTCGGCTACGAGAAGACCGCCAAGCTGCTGGAGCGCGGAATCATCGAGGTGGCGCCGATCGCCTTCATGCGCGGCCGTACCTTGAACGACGCGTTCATCATCCTGGACGAGGCGCAGAACACGACCTCCGAGCAGATGCGGATGTTTCTGACGCGCATCGGATTCGGCTCGAAAGCCGTCGTAACCGGAGACATCACGCAGGTCGACCTTCCACAGGGGAAGACCTCCGGCTTGCGCGAGGCACAGCAGCTGCTTGCGCGCATCGAGGGGATTCACTTCGTGCTCTTCGACGAGCGTGACGTCGTGCGGCACCCCCTTGTGCAGTCGATCATTTCCGCCTACGAGGGGCTCGACCGGGAGCGCGAGGCGGCCTCGCCCCGCCCCCCGGCCGGCCGTTAGGAGACACCGTGCCCGCGGAAGGTCCGATCCGGCGCACGACGGCGGCGTTCCGCCGCCGGTCCGGCACCGCGCCCGTCCCGCGGGAGCCGCGTCGCTTTTCCTCGCTTCGCCCGTTGCTGTGGGCTGCCGGGTACGTCCTGGTGACTACGCTGGCCTATTCGCCGTCGCTTTCTTTTCGAAGCGCGCCCCAGAAGGCCGGGGCGATCGCTACGCGGGACGTCGTTGCCCCACGCGACCTGATCGTCGCGGATCCCGCGGCGACCGAACGGCGGCGGGTGGAAGCGGCGGCGGAAGTCCCCGCCTTCTACGACTGGGACGCGGAGGCGCCCGCGCGGCTGGAACGGGAGCTGCGGCGCTGTTTCGAAAAGACCCGGGCGGTCGTGAGGCGGCGTGATGCCGTCACGAAGGCGGTGCGGGAGGCGTTCGACCTGCCGATCGGCGACGAGGCACTCTCGGCGCTCGCGCGGCTCGGCTTCTCCACGGAGATCGAGGATCGTCTCGTGGCTTCGGCGCAGGAGCTCTACCGGGGTGGCGTCGTGGACGACCGGGCTGCCTTGATGGAGAACCGGGCGACGGGAATCGTGCTCCACGACCCGAGCTCGGGTCGGGAGGCCCGGCGCAAGGACCTGGCCGACGTGCGGGAGTACGGCGCACAGGTCAAGGCGGCGCTCGGCGATAGACTCTCGGACACGCCGCTTTCGGCCCGCGAGCGCTCGGAGGTCGCGGCGTTTCTGGCGGC
Organism: uncultured Acidobacteriota bacterium; assembly: GCA_963801275.1. Taxonomy (GTDB): domain Bacteria; phylum Acidobacteriota; class Thermoanaerobaculia; order UBA5066; family Gp7-AA6; genus DATBFU01. Next base: position 3,782,818 of record CAWDEF010000001.1, read on the forward strand.
GACGGTGCGCCCCAACATGATCTCCAATCCCTCGGCGACCTCGGAGCGCCGCGCGCAGGCCGCGCGCTCCGTCGAAGCGGTGCTCACCCGGATACCGCGCGGCAAGGTCATCGTCCGAAAGGGCGACGAGATCACTCCCCGGGCGGCGCTCTGGATGGACACTGCCCGAGCGTCGGTTTCCGATCCGTCCTCCTGGGTGAAGGTGGCCGGGACCTTCCTGCTGCAGGCCTGCGCCGCCCTGGCCTTCTGGCTGGACACGCGGCGGCAGCGGCGCCGCCGGCGCGAGCGTCAGCCGACCGTGCTCTACGGTTCCGTGCTCGCAGCGGGGGTCGTCTTCGCTCTGGTGACCCGGGGCGCTTTTTCGCTGGCCCAGACCCTCGCGAGCAGTCTCGAGGGCGCGTCCTGGGCCTCGCACAGCTACTACGCCATTCCCTTCGCCGCGGGATCCATCGTGACGAGCCTGGTGGCCGGGATGGGCCCGGCCTTGCTCTTCGCGGTCGTGCACGCGGTTGGAGGTGGCCTGCTGATGGGGCAGAGCTTCGCCTTCGTGCTGTTTGCACTCGTGGGCTCGCTCGCCGGCCTCTATGGCGTGGGCCGGGTGCGGTCGCGGAGCGTGCTGATCGCGATGGGGGGCATCGTCGCGGCCGCCAATGTCGTGTCCATCTCGGCCATCTCCTTTTTGAACGCCGAGCCCCGGGGCTGGGACTTTGCGGCCGACGCGCTCGGGGGACTCGCCGGCGGCTGGTTCGTCGCGATGCTGGTCGCCGTCATCCTTCCGATCTTCGAGCACGTCTTTCACGTGACGACCGACATCCGACTGCTCGAGCTCTCGAACCAGAATCTGCCGTTGCTGCGCTCTCTCGCTCTCGAGGCGCCGGGCACCTATCAGCATTCCCTGATGCTGGGAACGCTCGCCGAGGCGGCCGCGGAAGCGATCGGAGCCGACGCGATTCTCGCGCGCGTGGCGGGTTACTACCACGACATCGGAAAAACGCGGATGCCTGGCTACTTCATCGAAAACCAGCCCAAGGGCGACAACCGGCACGACAAGCTCGAACCCTCGATGAGTGCGCTGATCATCGCCTCACACGTCAAGGAGGGGTTCGAGATGGGGCGCAAGGCGCGGCTGCCCGAACCCATTCTCGCCGCGATTCGGGAGCACCATGGGACGAAGAAGATCCACTTCTTCTACCAGAAGGCCCTGACGCGCTCGGATCCGGCCGCTGCCCCGGTTCGTGAGACCGACTACCGCCACTCCGGGCCGCGTCCGTCGACACGGGTCAACGGGATCCTCATGATCTGTGACGCGGTCGAAGCCGCGTCGCGAACCCTGATCGATCCGACGCCCGCCAAGATCCGAGCGATGATTCAGACGATCGTGGACGATTGTCTGCGCGACGGCCAGTTCGACGACTGCGATCTGACGATGCGAGACCTCTCGATCATCGTCGACACGCTGGAGCGCACGGTCTCGACGGTGTACCACCACCGCATCGACTACCCGGGGTTCGAATTCAACCGCCAGCCCGGCCGCCGCCGCACCGCGGAGAATCCGGCGGGCGGGGAGTCCGCGGCGGCCTCGCCCGCGGCCGGGCCACGGCCCCTCACGGGCAGCAAAGCCGGGTGATGGGGGCAGGGAGCCCGGAAGTCGGCGTGCGCAGCGCCGTCCGCGGGGCGCCCCCGCCGAAGCGCGTGCGCAACCTGATCGTCCGGGCGGCGCGCGCCACGCGATCGCGGCCGCGGGAGGTTTCCGTCTATTTTTGCGGCGAACGGCGGATGAGGACGCTCAACCGGCGCTACCGTCGGAAAGACCGGCCCACCGACGTGCTCTCGTTTCCGGCGGGGCAGGGAGCGCTTCTCGGCGACATCGTGATCTCGGTGCCCTATGCGGCGAGGCAGGCCCGCCGCCGCCGGGAGCGGCCCTCCGCGGAGCTCGACCGGCTGCTGCTCCACGGCTATCTGCACCTGCTCGGCTACGACCACGAGACCGACGAGGGCCAGATGGACGCACTCGAGTCCCGGCTGCGGCGTCGATTCGGCCTCGAGGAGCGCGGATGATCCTGCTGGCGCTCTCGGTTGCCTGTTATCTGGCCTTCCTTCTCTTCGAGGCGTTCGCGCTGGCTCTCGACCGGCTCTCGGCAATCAAGGTCCGGGGGCTCCTCGAGGAGCACCCGGAACGCGCGCGCCTTCTGGCCGGGCCGGCCAAGGTCGAGATCGTCCGGACGACCTCGAAGGTGCTGGTCCAGATGCTCCTGCTGACGGGCCTCCTCACGGTCGTCTCCGGTCTGGGGGCGCTCGGCGTGCACTCGCCCTGGGCCTGGGGCGGGGGGATCTTTCTCGCCGGCTGGATCCTGACCGAGGTGGCGCTGCTGAGGCGCACGGCGGCGTCGGATCCCGAGCGGATCGTGACGCGACTGTTGCCCGTCGTCACGGCCGCCTCGTGGCTGCTCTGGCCGATCTCGCTTCCTGTGCGAAAGATCTTCGAGGCCCGGGAGAAGGCCGAGGGTGCCGTCCCCTCGGCGCCGGCCACCGAGGAGGAGGTCCAGGCCTACATCGACGTCGGCCGCAAGGAGGGCATTCTCGAGAAGGAGGAAGAGAAGCTGCTGCTTTCGATCGTCGACTTCGGAGATACGCGCGTGCGCGAGGTGATGACTCCGCGGACGGACATCGTCTGGATCGACGCCGCCGTCTCTCTGGCCGCGCTCGCGGACCTCTTCGTGTCGACGAAGTACTCGCGCATGCCCGTGGCGCGCGGAACGATCGACCGCGTGGTCGGCATCGTTCACGTGAAGGACACGCTTGCCTCCGTCCGGGCCGGCGGCGACCCGCCCATCGCCTCGCTCGCGCGCGAGGCCTATTTCGTCCCCGAGACCAAGAAGGTTTCCGAGCTCTTGCGCGAATTCCAGCGCCGTCACCTCTGGATGGCGATCGTCGTGGACGAGTACGGAGGGGTCTCGGGCCTCGTGACGGTGGAGGACCTGCTCGAGGAGATCGTCGGCGAGATTTCCGACGAGCACGAGGACGAGCGGGAGGCGGTCAGCAGAGTGGGCGAGGGCGCGTTCTCGATCTCGGGCAAGCAGAGCGTCGCGACGATCACGGACCTCTTCGGCCGGGGCCCGGAGGAAGGGGAGTTCACCACCGTCGGCGGTTATCTGGCGGCCCGGCTCGGCCATATTCCGAAGCCGGGGGACACGTACCGCGAGCACGATCTGCTGTTCACCGTCGAGGAGGCGGACCGTCGGCGGGTGCACCGCGTGCGGGTGGAGCCGCTCGAGAGCACGCCCCTGTCGGCCGTCGGCTCCGGGCGGGAGGGGCTGAAGGCCGAGAAGTGATCGCCTAGGACGATGAGGGTCGGCTCGGTTGCCGTCGTCGGCCGGCCCAACGCGGGCAAGTCCACTCTGGTCAACCGGCTGGTGGGCGAGAAAGTGGCGATCGTTTCGGAAAAGCCTCAGACGACCCGCAAGCGCGTGCTCGGGGTCGCGCGAGGCCCGGGCTACGAGATCGCGTTGCTCGATACGCCGGGGATTCACCGGCCGCAGTTTCGGCTCAACACGGCGATGGTGCGCGACGCGACCGACGCCTTGGCGACGGCCGATCTCGTTCTCCTGCTCGTGGACGTCTCCGAGCCGCGCGGAGCCGGGGAGGAGTTCATTCTGCGGCTGCTCCGGCGGGCCGGGCGGCCGGCGATCCTCGCCCTCAACAAGGTCGACCGGATCGCCAAGCCGAAGCTGCTGCCGATTCTCCGGGATTTCGCGTCCCGCCACGATTTTCGAGAGATCGTGCCGATCTCGGCCCGCACCGGAGACGGCGTGGATCGGCTCGTGGAGCTTCTGGCCCGGAACCTGCCGGAGGGCGAGTCCGCCTATCCGGACGACTTCCTGACGTCTACACCGGAGTCGGAGTGGATCGCCGAGGTGATCCGGGAAAAGGTGCTCGAGCGGACCCGCGAAGAGCTCCCCTTCGCAACGGCGGTCGTTCTCGAGTCGGTGCGGGAAGATCCGGAAAAACCCCTCACCGTCGTGACCGCGTCGATCGTCGTCGAGAAGGAGGGGCAGAAGGGCATCGTCGTCGGCAAGGGCGGCGCCATGATCAAGGAAATCGGCACCGCAGCCCGGCAGGAGCTCGAGGGGGAGACCGGCCGGCGCTTCTTCCTCGACCTGAAGGTGAAAGTCCGCGAGCGCTGGCGCGATGACGAGAGATTCCTCGCGGGGTTGGTTGCCGACCCGGACGCCCGGACGCCGAGGAGCTAGAGGCCGCGCACCGCTCGGCGCAAGTGCTCTGAAAGATCCGCGAGCGAGTCAGCCAGACTCTCCCGCAGGCGATCGATCTCGGAGAGCATCCGCTCGTCGGCTGCCTGGCGTTGCCCATGCGCCTCGAGCAGCGGTCCGATCTGCGAGCGGATGTCCTCGGCCTCCAGGCGGCCCTGGGTGGTCTTCTCGTCGAGATTCCTCTGCAGGGCATCGAGGGCCGTACCGAGACCGGAGATCTGCTGCTGCAGCTTCTCGGCGCGCTCGGTGACCGAGGCCAGCGCCATCCCCACGTCGTCCTCGAGCGCCCGGAGCCTCTTGTCCTGCGCCTCGAGGCGCTTGGCGTGTCCGTCCAGCTGCCCGAATCCGCCGTTCAAGCGATCCTCGTGGGCGTCCAGGCGGGCCTCCGCCGACTGGAGAAGCTCGGCGAGGCCCTGGATCCGCGCGATCTCGCGGCTGTCGCTCTGGGCGCGCTCCTCTTCCCCCTGCATTCGCGCTTCGAAGGCCTGCCGCGCGGTCGCAAGCTCGGCGGCCGATTCGCTCGCCTGGCGCTCGATGACCTCGAGGCGCGATGCCAGGACGTTGCAGGTGGCGTCCACGCGGGCGAAGTCCGCGCGCGTCTGCTGGAGCGCCTCTCCGGCCTCGAGAAACCGCGACTCCAGGCGCGCTTCGAGGCGGGTTTCCAGATCTTTCAAGACTTCGGGGGAGAGCGCGGGCTCGGCTGGAGCAGGCCGAGCGACGGCCGCCGGCGCGAGGATCCCGGGGGTGGGAGCGGGCTCGGTCCGGGGCTCGGCCGCACCGGAGTCGACCTCGTCAACGACCTCGAGCGCTTCTGGCGGCTCGCCGGCCGGGGGACCGGAGACCTCCCGAGCCGCGAAGGGGCCCTCGACCACGGGTGCCTCCTCCGACGGGTGAGTCTCTCCGGTCTCGAAGGGGGCCTCTTCGGATGGCGAGGGAACCGCGGCAAGGGGTCTCGGCCGCCGGGGCTGCTTGGCATCGACGCGCGTGAAGAGCGACTGCCTCCAGGATTGCAGGTCGTCCTTGCCTTCCTTGCCGGTGGGAAGGCTCGCCTCCTCGGGCCGCCGCCCCTGGAGACGGCGCAGGAGATCGACGAAGGTCAGCTTCGAGATCAGCTTGAACGTCTCGGTCACTCCGCGTCCGGCGCTCGCCACGGCCTCGACGAACGGGAAGGAGGACAGGCCGAGCGCCTCCTGCATCGCCTCGATCGAGAGGATGTCGTTCAAGTCCCGCTTGTTGTACTGGACGACGACCGGCATGCCCTCGAACGACACGCCATTGGACTTCAGGTTGTCCTTGAGGTTCTGCCAGCTCTCCAGGTTCTTCGGCAACATCGTCCACTGGGAATCCGCGACGAACACCACGCCGTCGGCGCCCTTCAAGACCACGCGCCGCGTCTCGTTGAAGGCCGTCTGGCCCGGCACGGTGGCGAGCTGGAAACGGATCTTGTATCCCTTGATGTCGCCGAGCTCGACCGGAAGCAGATCGAAGTAGATCGTACGGTCGGTATGTGTCGAAAGGTTCAACAGCTTTCCGACCGTGGAAGGCTCGAGGCGGTCGTGCAGAACCTGCAGATTTGTGGTTTTCCCGCCGAGACCGGGACCGTAGTAGACGATCTTGGCCGTGAGTTCGCGCGTAGCCGCGTTGTAGATGACCATGAATCGATTTGGCTATTTTACTCCCGTTTTCGCGGTTCTTGACGGGGCGGCGGGCGGCCCCATAGACTCGCGCGACGTTGAGCGAAGGGCTCGTCAAGAAGACCCGCATCCTGGACGCCGAGCGCATCACCCGGATGGTGGACCGTATGGCGCACGAGATTGCGGAGCGCCAGCGGGACCTGCCCGGGCTCGCCTTCATCGGGATCCGCACCCGCGGCGTGCCCCTCGCCAACCGGCTGGCACAGCGGCTGGCGGCCCTGGTTCCCCAGCCGTTTCCGGTGGGCGTGCTCGACATCACGCTGTACCGCGACGACCTGTCCACGGTCGCTCCGCAGCCGCTCCTGAAGAAGACGGAGATCGACTTCGACCTGAACGGCCGAACCGTCGTTCTGTGCGACGACGTCCTGTTCACGGGACGAACGATCCGGGCCGCCCTGGACGGCGTCGTCGACCTCGGCCGGCCGCGGGCGATCCGCCTGGCCGTCCTGATCGACAGGGGCCATCGCGAGTTTCCAATCGAGGCCAACTACGTCGGCAAGAGCGTCCCCACGGCGCAGCGCGAAGTGATCAGGGTCTTGTTCCAGGAAATCGACGGCGCCGACGAGGTGTGGATCCTGGAGAGGCCTGCTTGAGCCGCGCGGCCCGCGACGGACCGGTCCCGGCGATTCGGAGCGGGCCAAGTTGACCAAGGCGGGGCTGCGGTCCAAGGACCTGCTCGGGATCGAGTCGCTCACCCCCGAAGAAATCGTTCTCCTCATCGACACGGCGGAATCGATGCGCGAGATCGGGAGGCGCCCGATCAAGAAGGTCCCCGCCCTTCGGGGCCGTATGGTCGTGAACCTCTTCTTCGAGGCCTCCACCCGCACCCGGTTCTCTTTCGAAACGGCGGAGAAGTGGCTTTCCGCAGATTCCCTGAATTTCTCCGCCAAGGGCAGTTCGGTCGAGAAAGGGGAGTCCCTTCTCGACACGGCGCGAAACCTCCAGGCCATGTCGCCGGATTTGATCGTCATCCGGCATGGATCGCCGGGCGTTCCGCACTTTCTCGCCAGGCACCTGCAGGCCGGCGTCGTCAACGCGGGCGACGGCGCCCACGAGCATCCGACGCAGGCGTTGCTCGACGCCCTCACGATCCGGCAGCGCTTCGGAAGACTCTCGGGCCTGCGCGTCCTGATCGTGGGTGACATCGCGCACTCGCGGGTCGTGCGCTCGAACATCTGGCTGCTGAACAAGATGGGAGCCCGAGTCGCGGTTTGCGGGCCCCCGACGCTCCTGCCCCCGCGAATCGAGGAGATGGGGGTCGAGGCGACGACGGACTTCGACGCGGCTCTGCCCGGCGCCGATGTCGTCATGATGCTCCGAATGCAGCTCGAGCGGCAGGGCAGCGCGCTTTACCCGTCGACGCGGGAGTACTTTCGCCGCTATGGACTCTCCGCCGAGCGGCTGGAGCGGGCGCGCCCCGAAGCCATCGTCATGCATCCCGGTCCGATGAATCGGGGAGTCGAGATCGCCTCGGATGTGGCCGACTCGCAGCGCTCCGTGATTCTGGATCAGGTTTCCAACGGAGTGGCGGTGCGGATGGCGGTCCTGTACCTGCTGCTCGGCGGGCACCCCTGGGAGGGCGAATGAGCGCCGGACTCTGGATCCGGGGCGGCCGGGTGATCGACCCGGCGGCGGGGCGCGACGGCCGAGCGGATGTCTGGATCTCCGAAGGCGTGGTCGCGGAGGTGGGGGAGAATCTTCGCCCGTCGGGCGCGGAGATTCTCGACGCGGCCGGGCTCTTCGTCTTCCCCGGCTTCATCGATCTGCACGCGCACCTCCGCGAGCCCGGCCGCGAATACGCCGAGACAGTTGCGTCCGGTCTCGCCGCAGCCGCGGCAGGCGGATTTACGGCGGTGTGCGCGATGCCGAACACGAATCCCGTCAACGACAACCGGGCCGTCACGGAGTACCTGGTGGCGCTCGGCCGCTCCTGCTCCGGAGCGCGCCTCTACCCGATCGGGGCGATCACGAAGGGGCAGCGCGGCGAGGAACTGGCCGAATTCGGCGAGATGCACGCGGTCGGCGCCGTCGCGGTGTCCGACGACGGCAAGTGGCTCGTCAATGGCGCGGCGCTCCGCCGCGCCCTCGAGCACGCCGCGCTCGTCGGCCTGCCCGTTGTCCAGCACAGCGAGGATCCCACACTCTCCGGCGGCGCCCCGATGCACGAGGGAGCGGTCTCGACGCGGCTCGGCCTGCGCGGCCAGCCGGCCGCCGCGGAGGCGGCCGCCGTCGCGCGCGACGTCCTGGTGACCGAGCTCGCCCGCGGCCGCCTGCACGTGGCGCACCTCTCGACCTCCCGCGGTCTCGACATCGTCCGGCGCGCCAGGGAGAAGGGGCTCGCCGTCACCTGCGAGGTCACGCCGCACCACCTCACGCTCACCGACGGAGAGGTCGCGCGCTCCGGATTCTCGACCAACGTCAAGATGAACCCGCCGCTGCGGGAGGCCTCCGATGTCGAGGCGCTCGTCTCGGCGCTCGGGGACGGCGCGATCGACGCGATCGCGACCGATCATGCCCCGCACCACGCGGACGAGAAGGCCGTCGACTTCGATTCGGCGCCGTTTGGCGTCGTGGGCCTGGAGACCGCGGCCGCGGTGGTGCACGATCGTCTGGTCCGGCCCGGACGCGTGCCTCTCGACCGCTTCGCGGCGCTCTTTTCCGCGGGTCCCGCGCGCTGCTTCGGCCTGCCGGGAGGCACACTCGCTCCCGGCGCGCCCGGCGACGTCACGCTCTTCGATCCGGCCGAGCGTTGGACGGTCGATCCGGCGTCCTTCCGATCCCTCTCGCGGAACACACCGTTTGCGGGATGGGAGCTGACGGGCCGTCCGGCCGCGACGGTCGTCGGAGGCCGCGTCGTCTGGAAGAGGGGCTGAGTCGGGGGCCGGCGTCCCGGCTCTGCGGAACCCGGCACGAGCCATGCGGAGCCCCGCTCTCCCGCTCGTCCTGCTCCTCGGCGTCATGCCCCTGCCTGCCCGGGCACGGGCTCCCGTGCCGGGGGAATCGGGCGCGGTTCGGTGGCTCGCCGATGATGCCGGGCGGGCCGCCGCGGCCGCGTGGAAGCCGGTTCTGGCGAGGTTTCTCGCCGGCCGGCTCGAGGCCCCGCTGACGGTGCGCATCTTTGCCGACGCGGCGGCGAAGGGGCGAGACACGGGCTCGACCCGTCCCGCCGATTGGGTCTGGGACGGTCGGGGATTTCGGGTCGACCTGGACGCTTCGGCGCCTCGCGATCCCGACCTGGTGACGCCGGTGCTCGCCGCAGCGGCGTTCGGGGCCGCGGAGCCACGCCTGGCCCGTCGACCCCTGCTGCTGCTGGCGCTCGGCGCTCGAGCCGCGGGAACGTGGTGGGGACGGCCCGTGGCGTCCTTCTCCGCATTTCTGCGTCAGGCCGGCGTGGAGCCTTCGCTCGTGGAGGTCGTCGAGGAGCGGGGGGACCTTTCCCCGGTCCTCGCGGTCGGCGCGGCGGCCTCATGGCTCGAGGCCGGGATTCGGCAGGAGGGGGAACCGGCCGTCCGGGCGGCGCTGCTCGGCCTCGATGTTTCGCTGTCGGCCTCCCTGTCGATTTGGAGGAACCTCGCCGGGCGGCAAGCCGTAGCGGCGCCCCCGCGTCGCGCGCTCGCGCCCGGGTTCCTGCGCGGGATCTCCTATGCCATGTCCAACTCGATCGACGGTTCCTACGTTTCCCGGCGCTCCCGCGAGACGCTCGAGCGGCTCTCGCGGTTGGCGGTCGATTCGATTGCCGTGATGCCGTTTGCCTTTTCGCCGGGGCTCGACCGACCGGAGATCGTCTTCGTGCACCACAATCCGCGGGGCGAGACGGACGAAGGAACCGTGCGCGCCGTTCGGGATGCCCGCGTACTCGGCATGACGACGCTCGTCAAGCCGCAGATCTGGCTACGGGGCGGAGCCTTCGTGGGAGACCTGGCGATGCGGAGCCCCTCCGGCTGGGAGGCCTGGTTCGATGCCTACCGCCGCTTCGCGGTGCACCACGCCATCGTGGCGGAGGCGGCCGGCGCCGCGCTCTTCTGCGTGGGCACGGAGCTGACAGCAACGCAATCGCGCGAGCGGGAATGGCGGGAGACGATCGCCGCGGTGCGGCTGGCGACGGGCGCGCCGCTGCTCTACGCGGCCAATTGGGCCTCGGGGGCGGAAAGTGTCGCCTGGTGGGACGCCCTCGACCTGATCGGGGTGGACTTCTACGATCCGCTCTCGGGCAACCCGGCGGCGAGCGACGCGGAGCTCGCGGCGGGGGCCCGGCGTGCCGCGGAGCCTCTGGAGCGGCTCTCGCACCGATTCGGACGGCCGGTCGTCTTCACCGAAGCGGGGTATCCGCCCGTGCGCGCGGCGTGGCTGGCGCCGCACGACGAAGACTCGGGGCGCCCCCGCAGCTCCGAGGACGCGGCGCGCGCCATCGACGCCGTCTTCGCGGCGCTGACGCCTTCTCCCTGGTGGAAGGGCGTCTACTGGTGGAAGGCGTTCTCCGACGGCCGCGATGCCGGTCCCGCCGAATCCGGCTTCAACTTGCTCGGCACGGCGTCGGAAAGAGCGATTGCCGCGGGGTTCCAGCGCCTCGGCGCCGAGAAGCGATGAGCGCCCCGTCGACGCTGCTCGACACGGCCGTGGCAGCCGCGCGGAGCGCCGGAGACGCCCTGCTCCGGCGCTGGCGCGCCCTCCCGAAGGGATCCATCTCCGAGAAACGGCAGAACGACTTCGTCACGCTCGCGGACCACGAGAGCGAGCGCGTCATCATCTCGGCGATCCGGGAACGGTTTCCCGACGACGCCTTTCTGGCCGAAGAAGGCGGCGGGCGGGATCTCGGGCAGCAGAGCCGCAGGACGTGGATCATCGACCCGCTGGACGGCACGTCCAACTTCATCGCGGGCTTCCCGTTCTGGTGCGTCTCGATCGCGGCCGCCGAGAACGGGGAGCTCGTGGCGGGGGTCGTCTTCGATCCCCTGCGAGGCGAGATGTACGCGGGCGAGCGGGGGGCCGGCGCTTACCGAGACGGCCAGAGGCTCTCGGTCAGCGAGCGCTCCGAACTCGACGGCGCCTTCCTCGCCACCGGGTTTCCCTTTCGCTCCCGGGACCGGATCGACGCCTATCTGGCACTCTTCCGGGCGGTCTTCCTGCGGGCGCGGGCGATCCGGCGCGCGGGGTCCGCCGCGCTCGATCTGGCCAACGTCGCGGCCGGAGTCTACGACGGCTTCTTCGAGTTCCGTCTGGCGCCGTGGGACATCGCTGCGGGCGCGCTGCTGATCGCGGAGGCGGGTGGCGAGCTGACCGATTTCGACGGCGGCCGCCGTTACATCGAGCGCGGCAACATCGTGGCGGGATCGCACGGTGTGGCCCGGGGCCTGCGCGAGGTCGCTGCCGGCGTCCTGACGGAAGAGGGAATCTGACGGGCGCCGACCCTCGTGCCGGCCCTCCAGGACTCCTGCCTCCCGCCACTCGTTTCCGGCTCAAGCCGTTGAACGCGCCTCGGGCCGACTGGTCCATCCGCCAGTCAGCTCCCGTCGCGGCCGCGCGACGCAGGATCCTGCGCCCCTGCTTCCCGGCCGCCGCGGACAGGAGGCAGCTCGACGAAGCCCGGTGCGCGGGGAACCTTCTGGAAGGCCGCGAGCAGGGCGGGCGGCGGCGCAACGAGGTTCCGCTTGCGCAGATCGAGCCAGCCCCCGGTCGACCGGACCGTGGCCGCGCGCTCGCCGGCAGCCGACCAGATCTCGTTCTCAATCACGAATCGGGCACCGTCGGGGCTCATTGCGAGCACGGCGTAGGTGACGGTCACCGTCTCGTGGAGGCCGACCTCGTGGAAGTATTCGAGCTCGTCCTTGCGCATCACCGGGCCGAGCGCGAGCGCCCGGAATTCCCGAGGCGGGAAGCCGTGCTCGGCGAAAAACGCCATCCGGACGTCGGCCGCCAGGTTGAGGTAGGCCCAGTTCGCCATGTGGCCATTGAAGTCCATCGCGCCCCAGCCCGCGAGAAACTGCCTGGCGTACCGGTCCGAAAAGCTTGAGGTCATCGCTCGATTCCGAGGCGGGCAAGACTCCACGAAGGGTTAGTCATCGCCGGTCGGAACGATTGCGGCCGTTTCAACCATGAGGATGACCGCGCGATCCGGAGCGCGGGTGCGGTGCACGACGCTTCTCGGGACGACGAACCCCTGTTGGGGCTGCAGATCGACGCTGCGGCCTTCGAGGTCGATGATGAAATGGCCCTCAAGCACGAAGAAGAACTCGTCGTCGTTGTCGTGTTTGTGCCAGTGGTACTCGCCTTGCACCACACCGAGCCGAACCACGGAGTCGTTGACCTTGCACAGGGTTTGGTTGTACCAGCGGTCCTTGCAGGCGCGCACGAGGTCTGGGACGTCCATGGTGGTCAAGGCGGGAAACTTGACGTCGAGGTGGGTGGCGTAGGGAAACGCCCGATCGTTCGGCATGGACGGCTCTCCTGGTTACCGAGAGATGACTCCGAAGATTCCTCGGATAGCCTATTCCGAATCACCAAACGAAGCTCGCCGCCGAGTTAACGTTGCTCGGGGCTGAAGGCCGCGCTGTTTCCCCCAGCGAAGGGAGGAGGCCGTCAGAGGAGCTGAGGGAGTTGGTCAGGCAGACCGGCAAACTCGGCCCGAGCGGCGAGCGGGCGGCAATCGAAGCGGTGCAGCCACGTGAACGGATCGCGGCCGCCTCCTCGGCACTTCCCCACGACAGTCGGCCTTCCCGGGGGTAGACTCCGGGGCAAGCGAATCGGATTGGAGGAGGAGGAATCATGCCGGGAAGGATCAGCCGCCGGGAGTTCGTGCGCGCAGGCGCCGCGGCCGGCCTCGCGTCGGGCCGCCCCCGGGTGCTCTTCGGTCCATCCGGGCCGACGATGATCACGGGCAGGAGCGTGCCGCCGGTCGTGATCTCGTCGGCCAACGGCAACTGGTACAAGAACGGCGGAACGGTGACGAGCGTCGAGAAAGCCTGGACGCTCATGACGCAGGGCACCGACGTCCTCGACGCACTGATCGAGGGCGTCAACATCAACGAGCTCGATCCCAAGGACGACAGCGTGGGTTACGGCGGCGCGCCCAACGCCGACGGCGTGGTCCAGCTCGACTCCTGCTGCATGCACGGTCCCCTGAAGCGCGCGGGCGGTGTGGCGGCGCTCGAAGGCGTCCGGACGCCCTCGAGAGTGGCGCGCGACGTCATGAACAACACGGGCAACCACCTGCTCGTCGGGGCGGGCGCCCAGAAGTTCGCGCGCGAGATGGGCTATACGATCGAGGACGACCTGAACACCGACCGCTCCCGCAGGCTCTGGCTCGACTGGAAGCGGCGGACGGATCCCAAGCACTGGCTTCCTCCCAAGGAGCGGGAGATCGTCCTCGACCGGATCCGAAAGGACATGGTGCGTGAGGGCCTGATCTCCTCGCGCCACGCCTACGGCACGATCAACTGTGATGGAATCAACGCGAAGGGCGAGATCTGCGGCGTGACGACGACCTCGGGCCTCTTCTTCAAGATCCCGGGCCGCGTGGGCGATTCGCCGATTCTCGGAGCCGGGCTCTACGTGGACGGGAGCGTGGGTGCCGCGGGCTCGACCGGTCGGGGCGAGGCGAATCTCTACAACCTCTCCTCGTATCTGATCGTGGAAGACATGCGGCGCGGCATGCACCCCAGGGACGCCGGAATGGAGGCGCTGAAGCGCATCAAGGCCAACACGGTCGAGAAGCGCCTACGCAAGCCCAACGGCGACCCCAACTTCAACGTCAACTTCTACGCCCTCAACGCCCGCGGCGAGTATGCCGGCGTCGCGATGTATGCCGAAGACGAGGAAGAGCGGGACTGGGCGGGCGAGCTGGGGCGGCGCGTCCGCTTCGCCGTCTGCACGGAGAAGGGTCCGCAGACTCTGCAGGTCGAGGCGCTGCTTCCCAGAACGCCGACCGGGGACTGACGGCCCGGCGGAGCGACGTCCTAGGCAATGATCACGCCGGCGTAGCCCACGACACTCGAGGTGTCCCCTGTCTCGTCGCCGCTGTCGCGGCGGGCGACGACCGTCGCCGCGTGCGCACGAAGCTCCCGCGCGGCGAAAAGCAGCGCCGTCGCGGGCAGCACGCCGCACATGGAGATCCGGCCGCCGATCACGGTCGTGAAGAGCCCCTCGGGGTCCAGGGCCTCGACGCGCGCGAGGGCCCGCGCGTCTTTCTCCTGGCCGATCCGGCGCGACTCGTAGTGGTTCATGTCCGAGGAAGCGAGGATCAGAGGACGCTCCGCCTCCTCGGAGACCAGGCGCGCCGCGGCCACGCCGATCTCCCGGCACAGGTCGAGGTCGTGCGCCCCGATCGAGACGGGCACCAAGCGGATGTCCGGCCTCAGGACCTGGAGAAAGGGAAGCTGGACCTCGAGGGCGTGCTCGCGCGCGTGGGCCGCCGCGTCCTCCTCGAGCGAGGGCGCGAGCGCGAGCAGGCGCCCGGCCAGGCGCCGGTCGACCGGAACCTCGCCCAGGGGAGTCGCCCAGGCCTCCGAGGGGTCGAGCGCCGCCGGGCGGCCGCGCCCGGTGTGGTTCGGACAGAAGATGATCGCGGCCGGAGGCAGCGCAATCCGCGCGTAGACGGCGCCGGCCACCGGCCCCGAGTAGACGTAACCGGCGTGGGGGACGATCGCTCCGATCGCCGGCTCGGGCCGCAGTCCCTCCGGCAGGTGCGCCCGCACATCGGCCTCGAGGCGATCGCGCCGCCTCTCGTAGAAGGTGCCGGCGACGGCGGGCGGGCGGATGGACACGGGCCGGTCAGTTCACGATCAGAGTCGAGTCGGCGCTCAGGGTTCCGACCTGCGCACGGATCGTGGCGACCCCGGCCTTGTGGCCCGAAGCGACGCCCGCCGCGTCCACGGACGCGACCGCCTCGTCGGAAGAGCTGAATCGGGCCGTCGCTTCCTCGATCTCGCGGCCGTCGGCTCCGAAGACGGAGACGTGATAGTGCTGCGAGTCTCCCACGCGCACGAGCGCCGTGGCGGGCAGCAGCACGACGCGCGAGATCGTGCGCGTGTCGACGACGATCTCCGCTTCGGCCTGGAGGTCCCCGACCTTCGCCGTGACCGTGGCCCTGCCCGCGCCGGTGGCAGTGACCACACCGTTCGACGAGACGGCGGCGACGCCCTCGGCCGATGAGCTCCAGGCCACCGGAACCGTGACCGTCTGGTCCTTCGAATTCTTGACCGCCACCTGGAGGGTCGCGGTCGTCCCGGGCGGCCCGATGAGCCGGGCCGACACGGGCTTGATCTCGACCGCCTTGATGTCCAGGACTTCGACAGAAACCGGCGTCGAGAGTTTTTCGAGACTCGCGGTGACGACTGCTTTCCCCTCCTTCTTCGACAGGAGGCGTCCGCTCGCGTCGACCTCCACGACGTCGGGTCGGGAAGACGCCCAGGTCGGCGCGGGCGACTCCTCGAACGTCTGGCCCTTCCGGTCCAGGACCTGCGCCGTGAGCCGCTGCGGCTGCTCGAGGCCGTAGATCTTGACTCTGGTGGGAGTGACCCGGATCGAAGCGGGTTTGCGGCCGCAGGCGAGCGTCGCGGCGCAGAAGATGACCAGGCAGAGGCGGTTGCGCATGGGGCGAGCGTCCTCCGAGTGTTTCTAAAATGATAACAGGCGCCGCCGGCGCGCGTAAGGGCCGCGGCCGAGGCCCTCACATCCGCCGCAGGATGCGCCTGGCCCGCAGCTCGACGCGGCGCGGATACCGGACCGGGTCGTAGATTCGGGGAGAAGGGATGACGGCCGCCAGTGTCGCAGCCTCCTCGACGGAGAGGTCGGCGGCGGGCTTGCCGAAGTACCGGCGTGCGGCCGCCTCCGCGCCGTACGTTCGCCTTCCGAACTGGATGACGTTCAGATACAACTCGAGGATCCGCCTCTTGGAAAGAGCCTTCTCCAGGCGCCGCGCGATCGCCCATTCGCGCAGCTTCCGAAAGGGCGACCGCGCCGGGGAGAGATAGAGGTTCTTGGCGAGCTGCTGCGTGATCGTGGAGCCTCCATGCACAAGCCGCTTGCGTTTCCAGTCCTTTTCGAAGGCCTCGCGCACGGCGTCCCAGTCGACCCCTTCGTGCGACCAGAAGCGCCCATCCTCCGCCACGATGGCCGCCCGGGCCAGGGCCGGAGCGATCCGGGACAGCGGCACGGGCGAGTACTCCAGGCGCGTGCTCTCGCCCCGGCGGGCAAGCTCGATCTTGCGCCGTTCCATGAAGGCGGTCGTCTTCGGAAAGGCCGTCGCGAGCGGGCGCACGTCGGGAAGGGTGCCGTAGAAGAGCGCAGCCGCCGCAACGAAGCCGGCGCCGCAGAGAAGCAAGGCGCGGCGGAGCACCGAAAGGAAACGGTGCGGGACGACTAGGACCTGGCCGCCGTGAGCGCCCGCCGAAGCTTCCGGACGCCCTCGTCCGCCTCATCCTTCGTCAGGATGAGGTGTGGGCGGAAGCGCACGGCGCTCGCCCCGGAGGCGAGCGCCATGAGGCCGTTGTCCAGGCACGCCGCCAGAGTCTTGTCACGCATCGGCTTGTCGGGCAGGTCGAAGGCGATGAAGAGGCCGCGTCCGCGGACATTCGACATGACGCCGGAAAACTCCTGGGCGAGCTCGCGCAGACGCGCCTGCAGGTGCTCTCCCACGACGCGCGCGTTCTCGATCAGTTTCTCTTCCTCGATGATCTCGAGGTACTTCGCGCACCGAACCATGTCGACGAGATTTCCTCCCCACGTGGAATTGATGCGCGAGGACACCCGGAAGACGTTGTCCGGCACGTCGTCGATCCGGTGGGTCGAAGCGAAACCGCAGACCTGGGTCTTCTTGCCGAACGCGAACATGTCCGGCTCGACCCCCATCTGCTGCCAGGCCCACATGGAACCGGTCAGGCCGACGCCCGTCTGGATCTCGTCGAAGATCAGGAGGAACTCGAGCTCGTCGGCCAGAGCCCGCAGCCGCCGAAAGAGCTCCGGCCGGAAGTGGTTGTCCCCGCCCTCGCCCTGGATGGGCTCGAGGATCAGGGCGGCGATGTCGTCGGGGCTCGCTGCGCAGGCGGCACGGACCTCGCGCTCGACGGTCTCCTCGGCGGCGGCCGTGTCGCGCAGGACCTGTTCGGTGATCGGGAAGGAGAGGCGCGGGCAGGTCAGGCGCGGCCAGTCGAACTTCGGGAAGTACTGCGTCTTGCGCGGATCGGCGGTGTTTGTCAGAGACAGGGAGTACCCCGAGCGGCCGTGGAACGCGTTGCGGAAATGCAGGACCTTCGTGCCCTTCTCGCCCTTCCCGCGTGCCAGGTTCTTGCGCACTTTCCAATCGAAGGCCGTTTTGAGGGTGTTTTCAATCGCGAGCGTGCCGCCCTCGACGAAGAACTGGTGGTCGCGGTGCGTGGGAGGGACGGCGAGCGCGGAAAAGGTCTCGACGAACCGGGCGAAGTGCTCCGTGTAGATGTCGCTCGTCGAGGGCTTCGTCAGCGCCGCCTGCAGCAGCGCCTCCCGGAACTCGGGGTCCTCCATTTTCGGGTGGTTGTAGCCGACGGGAAGGGTCGCGAAGCAGGAGAAGAAGTCGAGGATCGGCCGCTCGCTGCGGGCGTCGTAGAGATAGGAGCCGCGGCTCCGCTGCATGTCCATGACGACGTGGTACCCGTCCACGAGAATGTGGCGGGACAGGACGTCGAGCACGTTCTTGGGGGACAGCTCGGTCAGGGTCGTGGAACTCATGAGCACCTCGCGGCTGAAGGCCAAAAACCGCGGAACGCTACCATTTTTCCCGGCGACTTCCAACCCCGTGCCGCCGCAACCCGCAGCCCTTCGGAAGGGCTCCGAAGACGGGAAACCTCCGAAGTGGCTCCTACGACAAGAGAACGGCCGGAATCTTGCGGTCGTCGGGCTCGGCGGCGGCGGAGCGGTCCTTGCCGTGCTGCTTGGCCCGGTACAATGCAGCGTCGGCCGAGCGCAGCAGCTCGTTCTTCTGCTGTTCGACCGAGGCCGCCGGTGTGGCGTGCGAGCGGATGGAGGAGACCCCGAGAGATGCGGTGATCCGGCCGTGCAGATTCAGGGCGGGCTCGTTGAAGCCGTACGGCCGCGAGAGAAACGTGGCGCTCCGGATGGCTTCGCGGATCACTTCGGCAGCCTGTACGCCGTCCCGCAGCGCGTGGCCGGGAAGAATCAGCACGAACTCATCGCCGCCATATCGGGTCAGTGTCGCGCGCTCATCGGTCACCGTTCGCTTCAGGAGGTATCCGACCTCGCGCAGGACCTGACTTCCCGCCAGATGCCCGTGGTGGTCGTTGACGTGCTTCAGGTTGTCCAGATCCAGGAAGATCACGCACAGGTCGCCGCCGTCGCGGCTGATCCGGGAAAGCTCCTGCGTCAGCCGCAGGTGGAGATATCGCTCGTTGTAGAGGCCGGTCAGGCCGTCCCGTTTGGCGACCTCGTAGGCGCGCCGCGCATCGAGCAGGTTCTGGATCGAGATGGAGGCGTAGTCGGCGAAGATCTCGAGCAGCCTCCGGTCCTTGTCGCGGAACCCCCCCGGTCCGTTGCGATTGACCAGCTCCAGCACGCCGCAGACCGAGGCCTCGATCCGGATCGGCACGCCGAGGATCGACCGGGTCTCGAAGCCGTCCGAAAGGTCCGGCGTCGGGTAGAAGAAAGGATCCCCGACGACGTCGTCGGTCATGTAGGCGACGCCGGTCGCGTAGACGTGGCCGACGATCCCGGTGCGAGCGGGCATCCGCTTGGCCAGCCGCCGCTCCGCGTTTCCGCCGAAGGCCGCGATGAAGACGAGCTCGTTCTCGAGCCGGTCGTCTGAGTTCTTGGTCAGCGGGTCATCGAGCAAGATCGAGCCCGCCTCGGAGGGAACGAACTCGTTGGCCTTCTGCAGGATTTCGCGCAGAAAGCGATCGATCTCGATCTCGCCCGAATAGGTGTAGTAGGCCTTGTGACGCTCGAGGAAGTTCTCGAGGCGCCGGTTCTCGAGCGTCAGGACTTGCAGCACGGGAACGCCTTGAATCCCCGAATTTTACCATCTGATAGCCTCCCGGTCGTGCCTCGGGAGGCCGATTCCGGAACGCGCCGCCGGAAGCCTCGCCCGGCGATCCCGGCCCGAAAGCGCTGGGGCCAGCACTTCCTGGCCGGGCCGGCGGACGCCGAGCGGATCCTCGAAGCCGCTCGTCTGGCCGCCTCCGACACCGTCCTCGAGGTGGGCCCGGGCGACGGGGCCCTGACCCGTGGGATCGCCGGGCGCTGCTCGCGGCTCGGTGCCGTCGAGATCGATCCGATGCGTGCGCAAGCCCTGGCTCGGGAGTTCGCGGGGAACCCGCGCGTCGAGATCGTACGAGGCGACATCCTGGAGAAGAGCTACGGAGACTGGCTCGCCGGGTTCGGGTGGGAGGGACCCGCAGTGCTGATCGGCAATCTTCCCTACAACGCCGCGACCCCCATCCTGTCGCGGGCGATCGAAGAGCCGCAAGCGATCTCGCGGGCCGTCGCAACCGTGCAACGCGAAGTCGCCCGAAGGTTCGCCGCGGGGCCGGGCGCGGCGGAATACGGGTACCTCTCCGTGCGCGCGGCCGCCTTCGCGCGCCCGCGCCTCCTGTTCGACTTGCCGCCCTCCGCGTTCCGGCCCCGGCCGAGGGTGGTTTCGAGCGTCCTGGAGCTCTCGCCGCGAACACCGGCGCTCGATCCGATCCTTCGACGCCGCGCGCTCGGTCTGGCCTCGCTCGGGTTCCGCAGCCGGCGCAAGACCCTGGCCAACGCCCTCCGCGCCGCCGGGCCGCGGACGGTCTGGGAAGAGGCCCTGACCGCCATCGGCAAGAGCGCGAAGGCGCGAGCGGAGGAACTCTCCCTCGAAGACTACCTGGAGCTCGCGCGGCGGGCGCCGGCAGCCCCGGGGGGTGAGCCCGCGTGAACACGCCCCTCGAGATCGTGCCGCTCGGGGGACTCGGCGAGTTCGGCAAGAACGTGCTTTGGCTGCGCAGCGGCGCTTCGAGCTTGCTGGTGGACGTGGGTGTGTCCTTCCCGGACGAAACGTTTCCGGGGATCGATCGGATCGCTCCGGACTTTTCCGCCCTGACGGGCGAGCGCATCGACGCGGTCCTGCTGACCCACGGCCACGAGGATCACATCGGCGCGCTGCCGCTGCTGCGCGGGTGGTGCGCCGCGCCGGTCTACGGCCTGCCCTTTACCCTGGCCCTGGCGAAGCGGCGGCTGGCGGAGTCCGAGTCACCGATGGCGGAGCTCTACGAAGTGCGCAGCGGCGAGCGGCGCATCGCCGGAGACTTCGCCTTCACCTTCTTCCGCGTGTCGCACTCCGTGCCGGATTCGGCCGCGATCCTGATCGAGGCCGGCGGCAGGAGGGTGCTGCACTCGGGCGACTTCAAGCTGGATCCGGATCCGCCTGACGGCGAGAGAACCGACCGGGAGGGTCTTGCCGCGGCGCTCGGGGACGGCGTTGATCTTGCCCTGATCGACTCGACCAACGCCGAGCGGTTCGGCCGCGCTCCCTCCGAGCGGCTGGCCGGGAGGGGCCTGGCGAAGGCGTTCGTCGGCGCGCCCGGTCGGATCATCCTGACGACCTTCTCGAGCCACGTGGCGCGCCTTGCCCAGGCCACGGAAGCCGGACTTCTGCTTAACCGACGCATCGCCTTTCTCGGACGGAGCATGCGCACAGTCAGCGAGATCGCCGAGCGCTTCGGGCGCCTTCGCCTGCCGGCGGGCAGCCGCGTGACCCAGGCCGACCTGTCCGAGCAGTCCCCCGCGCGGCTGCTCTGCTTCGTCGGGGGCAGCCAGGGGGAGCCCTTCTCGGCGCTCTACCGGCTGGCTCTCGATGAGCATGCGGATCTGAAACTCTCGGGAGGGGACCTCGTGCTCTTCTCCGCGCGCACGATCCCGGGTCATGAGCGCTCGGTCAATCGCGTCGCCGACCACCTCTCGCGCCGGGGCGCACGCGTGCTGCGCGAGGCGGACCCGCCGCTGCACGTCTCCGGCCACGCCCACCGCGGGGACCTGGCCGATTGGCTGGAGCTCGCCCGCCCGCGAGAGGTCCTCCCCGTTCACGGCGAACGGCGCATGCTGGCTGCCGCCGCGGAGGTGGCCGCGGCCTGCGGCGTGCCCGAGGACCGAATCCACCTGCTCGACAACGGGGACCGTCTGCTGTTGTCCTCCGCCGGCTCACGGGTCGAGCGCGGGGCGGTCGCGGCGGGCCGGATCTACCTCGACTCCCGGCCCGAGGCGGTGGGCCCCGAGGTCGTGAAGGACCGCCGTCAGCTCGCCGAGGAAGGATTCGTCGTCGTGCTCCTTTCGGCCGACCTGCGGGGTGAGATCTCAGTGGTTGCGCGGGGCGTAGCCGCGCCGGAGGCCGAATTGATAGGCGAGGTCTCTCGCGCGGTGCGGGCGGTCCTCGCGCGGGCCGGGGACGAACAACGTGGCGACCCCGACTGGCTCCGCGCCGAAACCGCACTCGCGGCGCGGCGCGCGTGCCGACGGGTCTTCGGAATCCGGCCGGTGATCGTTCCGGTGACAGTGTAAAGGTTAGCCGCGGCGCAGAGCGAAGGCGCCGACCGAAGCCAGGGCGACAGCGAGAGGCGAGTCCGACGTGAGACACGGCCGGAATCGGCGCTGCTCCGTCTGACCGGTTGCGTTTCCGGAGAGGATCCCGCCCAGGAGAACGAGAGCGCCAGCCTTGCCGCGCATGGGCCTCGCGAAGGTCCCACCGAACACGAATTGCTGGGCTCTTCTTAACACCCTCGGAGGTCGCCATCAAGCCCTCCAAACCGCGTCGTCGGCCGTGGGGGACTTCCTAGGCCTTCTGGTTCCAGCGCCGGGCGTGGGAGACGCCCAGGCGCATCGCGCCGTAGACGGTGACACAGAGCAGGAAGTCGAGCACGAGGCCGGCGTCGAACCGGAAGGGCTGATGTTGGAGGACCCGGGGAAGGGCCGGGTAGAGGATCAGGAAGTAGAGCCCGTTTCCCACGAGGATCGCGATCGAGTATTCGATCCAGCGGCGCGCCGTCATGACCTTCCCGGGCGAGTCTATCGTCGGCACAGGGGAAGAGGGACGGAGCTTTTTCGGTTCTTCCCGGCACGGGCCCGCAGTCGGGCGAAACCCGCCCGGCTGGCGGACATCAGACGAGAAGGGGGACCCTCTATGGATCACGCGACCGAAAAGGCAACGTTCGGGGCGGGGTGTTTCTGGGGAGTCGAGGCGGCCTTCCGGCAGGTCCCGGGGGTCGTGGACGCGGCGGTGGGCTATGCGGGTGGCTCGACGGCCAATCCGACCTACCGGGACGTCTGCACGGACGAAACGGGGCACGCCGAGGTCGTGGAAGTGACCTTCGATCCGTCCCGGGTTTCGTACGAGACGCTCCTGAACGTCTTCTGGGAGAACCACGACCCGACGCAGGTCAATCGCCAGGGCCCGGACGTCGGGACGCAGTACCGCTCCGCCATCTTCTTTCACACGCCCGCGCAGAGGGCAGCAGCCGAGGCCTCGAAGGAACGCCTCGAGAAGAGCGGCCGCTACCGCCGTGCCATTGCCACCGAGATCACGCCCGCGCCCACTTTCTGGCGAGCGGAGGACTATCACCAGCGCTACCTCGAGAAGAGGGGCCTCGCAAGCTGCAAGATCTGACGCGCCGCGTCAGCGCGAGCGGACGGGGGAGGTGCTCGCGGACGGAGGTGACCCCAGCGCGAAGAAGATCCGCGCGTGCAGCGGGCTGTTCTCGTGTCCGATGAGGACCGACTCGAGACCCGGAGGATCTCCGAGAAAAAGCTTGCGCGCCTCGACTCCGGCCGGCAGGTCGAAGGCGAGTGGGGCCTTGACGGACTCTCCTGGCCGGAGCGGCCGGGCGAGCCCGGCCAGGCTCTCGGAGAGCGCGGGGTAGCGGCGCCCGGCCGAATCGACGAGGAAGACGACCCGGGGATTGGGGCCGAGGGGGGAATCTCCGCGGAACGGAGCGATCGTGTTCGGGTCGAACCAGGCCTTCATCCACACGAGGTAACGCGTGCCGTCGTCGGTGGGCGTGAGCTCCACGCGCTCGACGGAATAGGCCAGGTGGCAGTCGATCTCGCAAAAGTATTTGCGGGCGCCGGGCTCGAGGATCTTCTCGCGGCTCGCCAGCGAGGCGGCGAGAAGCACGGCCCCATAGCCCGCCGCGACGAGGATGGCGCCCGCGCCAGCCCAGCGGGCGAGCCTCCACCGGCGGAAGGCCGCCGAGAGGACGGCCGCCAGAAGAAGAGCGCCCGCGAGCGCCGCGGTCCCGAGGAAGGCGACGGCGACGAAGGGCGCGTGCTCAGGCATGAAGCCTTGCGACATGAACTCGTCTCCCAAAGAATTCGATACCGGCCGCTGGCACTTCGGCGCGTCGAGGTACAGACGTAACGGTCGGGCGCACCCGCCCCGACACCGATCTCAAGGACCTCGCGCTGCTGAGTATGGCAGCGCGCCGGCGGGATCGGGGTCAGGACTCGAACAGGCGCGCCTGCCGCTCCGGCCTTCGGAACCCCGACGGCATCTCGGCGCCGTCCCGGACGTTCAGCCCGAGCCGCCGGCATTGCGCCTCGAAGAGTGCCTCGATCGCGTCCCAGCGCGGACCGATGCCTTGCATCCGCTTGCCGAAGGCGCTCTCGTTACGCCTTCCGCCCCGCAGCTCCTCGATCGCGTGGAAGACCTTACGCGCGCGGCCCGGAAAGGCCGCCTGCAGGCGCTCCTCGAAGACCGGCAGGACCTCGGCCGGCAGGCGCAGCAGTGTCTGGAAGGCGAATCGGGCGCCCGCGTCACGCGCCCGCTCGAGCAGCTCCGCCGAGTCTCCGTCGTTCAGCCCGGGAATTGTCGGCGCGACCGAGATGCCCGTGCGCAGCCCCGCCTCGGACAGGATGCGGAGCGTCTCGAACCTCTGCGAGGGCGGAGCCGTTCCGGGCTCGAGCGCCCGGGAGGCGGCGTCGTCGGCGAACGCGATGGAGATCGTCACGGAGACCGGGGTCTCCCTCGACATCCGCGCGAGCAGATCCACGTCGCGCCGGATGAGCGTTCCCTTGGTGATGATGCCCACGGGGTTTCGAAACTCCGCGAAGACCTCGAGGCAGCGGCGCGTGAGGCCGTAGACGGCCTCGAGGGGCTGATAGCAGTCGGTGTTGCCCGAGAGGCAGACGGTTTCGCCCTGCCAGGACTTTCGCGACAGCTCCGTGCGGAGGCGCTCGGAGGCGTTGATCTTGACGACGATCTTTCGCTCGAAGTCCGTGCCCGCGCCGAAGCCGAGGTACTGATGCGTGGGACGGGCGTAGCAATAGGCGCAGGCGTGAAAGCATCCCCTGTAGGGATTCAGGCTGAACCGGAAGCCGATGTCGGGACTGTTGTTCTCGGCGAGGACGCTCTTGGCCTCTTCCTCGAAGACCTCGAGCTTCGCCTCCGGTGGCTCGCCCAGCCAATCGGCATGCACGGATTCCCAGGGATTGGGGGGATTGGAGACTGGCTTCACGGTGGGAGTGTAGCGTCAATCGGGCGCAAGGTCCGTCGCTCGCGCTTGCTCGGGATCTGGCGTCCTCGGGGCAACGGCTGAGGGCGCCGGCGAAGGCTCTTGGCCCTCGGACGCCACCGGTGGGCGGCTCGGCCAAAGGGCCTCGACCGCCCACCTGATCCCTCGCTGCGCGCTCGCTCCCGCGGCGCGAGTCGTTTCGCTCGTTCGCTCGCGAAACTTGGTCGCGCCGCGAGCGGAGTGATCAGCTCGCCGAAAATTGATGGGCGGACCGACGTCCCAGCATTTGCGGGCCCGGGCGGACGCGAGCGAGCGAAAGCCTGGTCTCAGCGAAGGCCCGTCGCCTCCCGGACTTCGCTCATCGTTTGCAGCGCGACCGTTCGCGCGCGCTCGGCCCCCCGGGTGAGGGTCGCCTCGACGAGCTTCGGGTCGGCCGCCAGGCGCTTGCGCTTCTCACGCGCCTCGGCGAAATGTCCGTCGATCTTTTCGATCAGGAGCTTCTTTGCGTCCCCGTAGCCGACGCCGCCGGCGCGGTAGCGAGCGGCAAGCGTGTCCCGCTCCGCTTCGGTCGCGAAGAGCGAGTACAACGCGAAGACGTTGTCCTTCGCGGGGTCCTTGGGCGCCTCGACGGACGTCGAATCGGTGACGACACCCATGACTGCGGACTTGAGTGCCTTGTCCTCCGCGAAGATCTCGATCGTGTTGCCGTAGGACTTGCTCATCTTCTTGCCGTCGGTTCCCGGTACCGTGGGCGCCCGGTCCAGACGCGCCTCGGGCATCGGGAACACCTTCCGATAGGCCTGGTTGAAGTGGCCCGCCATGTCGCGCGTCATCTCGATGTGCTGAACCTGGTCCTGGCCGACCGGCACGAGGTTCGACTTGTAGATCAGGATGTCCGCCGCCATGAGCACCGGGTACGTGAAGAGGCCCACCGACGGCGCGATGCCGCGGGCGAGTTTGTCCTTGTAGGAGTGCGCCCGCTCGAGCAGCCCCATTCCGGTGACCGTCGAGAGGATCCAGGCGAGCTCGGTGACCTCCGGGATGTCTGACTGCCGGAAGAAGGTCGTCCGCCCGGGATCGAGCCCGAGCGCCAGGTAGTCGAGTGCTACATCGCGCACGTACTGCGAGAGGATCGCCTGGTCCTGAATCGTCGTCAGGGCGTGCAGGTCCGCGATGAAGAAGAAACACTCGCCCTCCTCCTGCAACGCGATGTGCTGCCGGATCGCCCCGAAGTAGTTGCCCAGGTGCAGCTTTCCCGAGGGCTGGACGCCCGAGAGGATGCGGGGAGGCTTCATGCGCGCGCCATTCTATCGGCGCCGGGCGAGTTCCGGCAGAAGGCCCGAGGCGGATAGAGTGGCGGCGGATCGGAAGGGAGGTTCCATGCGCACCGCCTTCGCTGCCGCCTTCGCACTGTCTGCCGCTCTCCCCCTCGCCGCCCACAGCCCTGCGCCGGACCCGACCCCCACACCGGATCACCACGACCGGTCGCCGCAGGACGTGTTCCGGCTGAAGCCGCTCGGGGGAAACGTGTACGCCCTCTACGGCCGCGGGGGCAACGTGGGATTCTTCGTCGGGCCCCAGGCGGTGCTCGTCATCGACTCGCAATTCAAGGACCTGGCGCCGGGGATCGTCGAGCAGATCCGCTCGGTTTCCGACCGGCCCATCAAATTCCTGATCAACACGCATTTCCACGGCGATCACGTCGGAGGCAACGAGGTCTTTCGCCAGTTCGCGACGATCGTGGCGCAGGACAACGTTCGGGCCCGCATGCTCGCCTCGCCCGCCACGATCCAGCGCGAATACCCGGCGCGCCTGGAAGAGGCGCAGAAGGCCGGCAACCAGGAGATGGCGAAGTTCTTGGCCGAGCAGATCGAATGGGCTAAGACGGTGAAGGTGGAAGAGATCCCGGCGCCATCCCTCACCTTCGACTCCGAGCTTCGGATCTACCCGGGCAACGGTGAGACGATCCAGGTCTGGCATCTTCCGCCGGCCCATACCGACGGCGACGCCGTCGTGTATTTCGAGAAGGCCAGAGTCCTGCACATGGGAGACGATTTCTTCAACGGCGTGGTCCCGTTCATCGACGTCTCCGGAGGCGGCTCAGCGCGCGGCTACCTCGCCGCCCTCGACAAGGTGATCTCCCGGGTGCCCGCCGACGCCGTCGTCATTCCCGGGCACGGCGACGTGACGACCATGGCGGGCCTTAAGGCCTTCCGCCAGTACATCGCGGATGTGGTCGACGCCGCGCGCAAGGCCCGCGCCGCCGGCGTTCCCAAGGGGGAGTTCCTGGAACGCGTGGAGCTGCCGGCCTACAAGGACTGGAAGGGCTATCCCGACCGGTTCAAGGCCAACGCCGCCGCGGCCTACGACGAGACGCCCTAGCCCTCAGGCCTGCGGCTCCGTGAGCTGTTCGACCAGCTCCCGGATTCGGTGCCTCAGGTCGTCGCGGGTCTCGACAAACCGGCCGTAGCGCGCCAACGGGTCTCCCGCGAGGAACGAGGGGTCTTCGATCGGCCAGTGCTCGATCCGGCGGGCACCGGGCCAGGTCGGGCAATCCTGCGCCGCCGAGTCACAGACGGTCACGACGATGTCGAACGCGTGGTCGACGAACTCCTGCGCGGGCTTCGAGGCCGCGTATTCCATCGAGAACCCGAGCTCTTCCATCGCGCGGACGGCCATCGGGTGCACCCAGCCGGTCGGTCTCGATCCCGCCGAGAACGGCTCGAGGACTTCGGGCCAGTCCAGCCGCGCCAGCGCCTCGGCCATCTGGCTGCGCGCCGCGTTTCCGGTACACAGAAAGAGGACGCGTTTCTTCACGACAAACGATCGTAACGCGGCCCCGCGCCCTTACGTTTCCGGCGATTCCGTCCGATAATGAAAGACGCTTGAAAGTAAGTTTTCTGCGCAGCCGCTGGGCGAGCGAGGCGGTGGGGATCTTCCTGCTTCTGGCGGGGGTCTTGACGACGCTCGCGCTGCTCTCCTACGACAGCCATGACCCCAGCCTGTTCGCCCTGACGACCGGGGAAGGCGCCGCGCCGCGCAACTGGATCGGCGGGTTCGGCGCGTCGCTCTGCGCCGCGCTCTACGCGCTGCTCGGCCTGGCCGCCTGGGGCACGCCCGTCGCCCTGATCGCCTTCGGGTGGCGGCGCTTCTGGCAGAAGCCTGTCGAGAACCCGGGCTCCAAGGCGGCGGGCGTGGCGCTCCTCTTTCTCTCGCTCCCGGCGCTCCTCGAGCTCCTCTTCGGGCGGCGCTACCTCTTTGGCGCCGAGATGGAGACGGGGGGCGTGGTCGGCCGCGCAATCGGGGAGGCCGCGAAGGCGCGGTTCGGCGCGACGGGTGCGCTGCTGCTCGCCTTCGCCCTGGCGCTTCTGGCGATTCCCCTGGCGACACAGGTCTCGCTCGGCGAGCTCTTCCTGGGCCTGCGCGTGAGGATGGTGTCGCTGCTCGGACGCCTGACGGTGACATGGGCGCGGCGGCGCGACCAGCGGACCAAGGAGCGCCTGCGCCGATCGGTCGTGGCCAAGCACCTGGAGAAGTCCCGGAAGGAAGGCGTGACCCTGGACGAGGTGCCCTTCGCTCGGGAAGACGAGCCGCCCCCGTTTCTCGCGGAAAAGCCGGGCGAGGGCAGGTTCTCCTTGAAGAAGGTGTCGGTCGGAGGGCCGGCGCCGCGGAAGGCCCCGGCGGCTCCGCCGGCGCCGAAGAAGAAGCTCGACCCGCAGCAGAGCCTTCCCCTCGTCGTCGAGGGTTACACCTATCCGCCCGTGGCGCTGCTCGAGCGGCGCGAGGGCGCGGGTGCGGTGGACCGGAAGCTGTTGGCCGAGACGGGGCGCCTGATCGCCGACAAGTGCGCCGAGTTCGGCGTCGAGGGAGAAGTCGCGGAATACCACCCCGGTCCGGTCGTGACGACCTACGAGTTCCGCCCGGCAGCGGGCATCAAGGTCAACCAGGTCATGGGACTTTCGGAGGATCTCGCCCTGGCGCTCTCGGCGGAGTCGATTCGGATCGAGCGGCTGCCCGGCCGAGCGAGCGTCGGCATCGAGGTGCCCAACCCCGGAGGGGGAGAGATCATCTCGATGCGCGACGTCATCGAGTCCGAACGCTTTCAGCGCTCGCCCTCGCTTCTGACCCTCGCCCTCGGCAAGGACATCCACGGCGAGCCCGTCGTGGACGATCTGCGCGGGATGCCGCACCTGCTGATCGCCGGCACGACGGGTTCGGGAAAGAGCGTGGGCTTGAACGCGCTGATCACGTCGATCGTCTACAAGTCGCGGCCCGACCAGGTAAAGCTGATCCTGATCGACCCGAAGATGGTGGAGCTCGAAATCTACGAGCACCTTCCGCACTTGGCGACACCGATCATCACGGACCCGAAGAAGGCGGCCAATGCCCTCAAGTGGGCAGTCCATCTCATGGACGAGCGCTTCCAGACCCTCTCGGACGTGGGCCAGGTGCGAAACGTCGAGCAGTACAACGCGGCGATCAAGGATCCGGAGACGCTCGCGAGGGTCAAGGCCCAGCATCCGGAGGATCCGGACCTGAAGCTCGACCCAATGCCGCTCATCGTCATCGTCATCGACGAGCTCGCCGACCTCATGATGATGGCGCCCAAGGAAGTCGAGGAGTCGGTCGTTCGCCTCGCGCAGAAGGCGCGCGCGGTCGGCATTCATCTGGTCGTCGCCACGCAGCGACCCTCGACGGACGTTCTGACCGGCGTCATCAAAGCGAACCTGCCTTCCCGCGCGGCGTTCAAGGTCTCCTCGAAGGTCGACTCGCGCGTGATCCTGGACGGCAACGGCGCCGAGCGTCTCCTGGGGCGCGGCGACATGCTGTATCTGCCGCCCGGCACCTCGCGCCTGAAGCGCGTCCACGGCGCCTTCGTGTCCGTGCAGGAGACGGCCGCGTTGATGAAGTTCCTGAAGAAGCAGGCCAAACCGCAGTACGACGAGGCAATCGTCAAGGACCGCGAGGAGGTTGTCGAGCGCGACGACGCGGGCGACGAGACGGACCCGCTCTACGACGAGGCCGCCCGCCTCGTGGTCCGCGAGAAGATGGCCTCGATCTCGTTCCTGCAGCGGCGCATGGGCGTGGGCTTTTCCCGCGCCGGCAAGCTCATCGACATGATGTCGCGCGACGGCTTGCTCGGGCCGCCCCGCGGATCGAAGCCGCGGGAGGTTCTGGTCTCCGACGACTACTTCGAAGAAGTGGACCGGCAGCCCCGGTGAGCGCGCCGCGGCTCCTTCTCCTCGCGGCGGTGCTGGCCTCGCCGGTCCTCGCCTATCTGATCTACCGGGCGGCCCGTGAGCTCGGGTTCCTGGATCCCCCGGTCGACCGGGAGCACGAGCTGCGGCGGCAGATCCTCGCGGCGCTGTACGCCCTCCTGCTCTTTCTCCCGGTCTTCCTCTTCGGGTGGGAGCGGAGGTGGCCGCGAATCTGGATCGTGTTCGGAGTGGCGAGCGGCCTCGCGCTCGTTTTCTTTGCCGCCTCGGGCCTCGTCTGCGCGCGGATGCTCTGGAGGCTGCGGCATCCGGCCGAGCCGCCTGCCGAGCCCGCGGGTCCTTCCGGCGAGGCCCCGCGTGAGGTGGCGCCGAGCGAGTCGCGCTGAGCGTGGAGGCGAGGGGGCCGGCCGCAACGCGCCGGCGGACCCGGGCGGCAGTCGTCGGCGGAGCCGTGTTGATCGTTGCGCTCCTGCCGCGCGCCGCGAACTGGAGGACCGCCTTCGGGGGGCCCGTCGCGCAGGTCCCGCCGCTCGACGACCTCTACCACGCCAAACGCATCCTCTATTCGGCCGCGCACCCCTTCGCCGTTCTCGACTTCGACCCGGATCGCGGCGTCGACGGGGCCTTCTGCCCCTGGCCGCCGCTCTACGACCTCGCAGCCGGGACGGCTGCGCGCGCTCTCGGCGGGGCGACTCCCGCGCAGGTTCTCTTCCGGGCGAGCCTCTTTCCCCCGATCGTGGCGTCGGTCTTCCTCGCGGCGCTCGCGGCATGGCTCGTCGCGCGCGTCGGCACCCTCGCGGGACTTCTCGCGGGTGTGGCGGCGGCGATCGCGCCGGATGCGATCGACAAGTCGCGTCTGGCCGCGATCGACCATCACTTCCTCGAGTTTCCCCTCGCCGTCGGCATCCTGGCCGCCACGGCGGGGCTCGTGCGCGCGCAGGGTCGGGCCGGAGCCGTCGGCCGCGGCACGGCTCTGGCTCTCGCGATCGCGGCGGCGCTCTTCGTGCAGCCGGCGCTCGTTCTTGCGGCCGGCGTGGTCTTCCTGGTGGCTCTCGGGTTCGATCGGAGCCTTCTCTTCGCGCGCGCGGCCGCGGCCGTGGGGTTCGCGCTGGCGGCGCTTCTGGTCATCGTCTATCGCGCGAGCCGGCCCGCAGGATATCCGGACGATCAATGGCATCTCGGTCTGCCGCACGCTTCTCTTCTGCTCGCCGCCGCGGCGGGCCTGGCGGTCGACGCCTGGATGCTGCGCCGCGGCGCCGGCCGTGCGGTTTCGGCGGGCCTCTCCCTGACGATTGCGGCGCTCGTCGCCGCCGACGTGCCCCGCGCCCTGCCGCCTCTGCTCGAGGGTTCGCGTTTCTTCGGCGGCGACCCCTGGCTCGACACCATCCAGGAGTTCCGGCCCCTGTTCACCTCCGCCGGCGGCCTCTTCTGGGGCGACTTCTGTCTGCTCGGAGGCGGGGCCCTTCTGGTGCTCGCCATGCCCTGGAGCCCGCGCTGGCGCTCGGGCACCCGCGCCGTCGCTCTGGCCTTTGCGGCGGCGTACCTCATCGCGGCGTTGACGACCGCGCGATTCCTCGCCGTCGCGACGCCGCTTCTCGCGGTGACGGGCGCCGTGTACGTGTCCGATCTGCGCGGCGAGGGCCAGCGTCGCCTGTCCGCGCTCGCGGCCACGCTCCTGCTCGTGCCGTCGCTTCCCCTCTTCGCGGGGAGACTCTGGAGCCCGCCTCCGGTGGTGCCCGAGGGCGGCGCTCCGGTCGTGCGCGCCGCGCGCGCCCTGCGGGACCCCGGCCTGCCGCCGGGAAGGGTTCTGCCGCCATGGTCGTGGGGCCACCTCTTCGGGGTGGCCGGCAGGAGGGGAGTCCTGGTAGACAACTTCGGGGCGTCGATCGGGCGGGTCGCCTTCGACGAGGCCTGCGGGGTCCTGCTCTCGACGCACGAAAGGTCCGTGGCCGAGTTCTGCCGCCGAACCGGCGCGCGTTACCTCGTTCTCCAGAATCCGCTCGGCTACGGGACTGCCTATCCGCGCATGCTCGGTCTGCCTCCCGAAGCCTTCCTGCGGGAGGGCAAGCCGACCGCTCTCCTGCGCTCGAGTTTCTGGTGGAGGGCTTACTTCGCGCCGGCGGGCGGCGATCCCTTCCCGG
This sequence comes from uncultured Acidobacteriota bacterium, assembly GCA_963801275.1. Classification (GTDB taxonomy): domain Bacteria; phylum Acidobacteriota; class Thermoanaerobaculia; order UBA5066; family Gp7-AA6; genus DATBFU01. Next base: position 3,814,589 of record CAWDEF010000001.1, read on the forward strand.
ATTTCAGGCGCATCATCGGCGAGCCGCGCGGCGAGGTTTCGGCGGGGGAGGGCGCGGTTCAGGTCTGGGAGTTTCGGGGGTGAAGCGGTGAGGGCCGTCTTCTTCGGCACGCCGGAGTTCGCGGTGCCGTCTCTCGACGCGCTCCTCGCGGCGGACATCGAGGTCACCCTCGTCGTGACGCGGCCCGACCGGCCCGTCGGCCGCCACGGCACTGCCGTTGCCTCGGCTGTCGGAAGACGCGCGCAGGAGGCGGGCCTGCGGATCTCGAAGCCCGGACGCCTCAGGGGCAATGCCGAGCTCCTCGCCGACCTCGCGCGGAGGTCTCCCGACGTCGGCATCGTCGTCGCCTACGGCCGTATCCTGCCGCCTGAGGTTCTCGGGGTCCCGCGCCTGGGCTTCGTCAACGTCCACGCGTCGCTTCTGCCCAGGCACCGGGGAGCCGCGCCCGTGCAGGCGGCCCTGCTGGCCGGGGATTCGGAGACGGGAGTCGTGACGATGCGCGTCGTCGAGGAGCTTGACGCGGGACCTCTCTACCTCGCGCGGCGCGTGCCGATCCGCCCGGCCGACGACGCCGGCATCCTGTCGCATCGCCTCGCGCGCGAGGGAGCGGGGCTGCTGGTCGAGACGCTGCGGGGGCTCGGCCGGAACGCCCTCGAGCCCGTGCCCCAGAAGGGCGAACCGACCTTCAGCCGTCCACTGCGCCGCGAGGACGGCGAAGTGGACTGGAACGCGCCCGCCGAAGAGATCGCGCGGCGGATGCGAGCGTTCTCGCCGTGGCCGGGGCTCTTCACGTTTCTGGGGAAGGAGCGCGTGAAGCTGCTCGCAGCCGAGGCCCTGCCGGGAGGTCCCGCACTCGAGCCCGGAGTCCTGACGCAGGAGGGCGAGCGCGTGGTCGTGGGTGCCGGCGGCGGCACCACGGTTCTGCTGCGCAGGGTCCAGCGCGAGGGGCGCACGCTGGTCTCGGCCGCCGAGTTCGTCCGAGGGCTTGTGCGTCTGCCCGCGAGGCTCGGCCGGTCCGCGGACGGACGCTGATGCCGCCGCGGCCCGATGCCCGCGGGCGCGCGGTGGACGTCCTCCGTCAGGTCTTCGAGCGCGGCGGCCGCGCGACGCCGCTGCTTGCGGCAAAGGGGCGCGGCCTTCCGGCGGCCGACCGGGATCTCTTCCGCGAGCTCGTTCTGGGGGTCCTTCGGTGGCGCGACGCCCTCGACGCCGAGATCGCCTCGGGCTCGCGGGTGCCGCTCCCCAGGCTCGCTCCGAAGCTGCGCGAGATTCTCGAGGTCGCGCTCTATCAGGTCCGGCATCTCGACCGCGTCCCGGACTACGCCGCCGTCTCCGAGGCGGTCTCTCAGGCGCGCGAGAGCGGCGGCGAAGGCGCGGCAAGGCTCGTCAACGGCGTCCTGCGGGGAATCCTCCTTCTGCCTTCTCCCTCTCTTCTCCCTCTCCCTCCGGGAGAGGGTCGGGGTAAGGGGCGGCCGACCGCCACCCGGCTCGCCCGACACTTCTCGCACCCGCTTTTTCTCGTCGAGCGCTGGCTCGAGCGGTTCGGCCTCGAGCGCACGCAGCAGATCCTCGAGGCCGACAACGCGGCCTCTGGCGTCGACCTGCTCGCCAACCCGCGGCGGGGGAGCCGCGACTCCCTTGCCGAGGCACTGCACGCGGAGGCGGTGGAGACCCGGGCCTCCGGCATCTCGCCACTCGGCCTCACCGTCGTGCGCGGGAATCCCGTCCGTTCCAGGCTCTTCGCCGGCGGCCGGTTCCTGATTCAGGACCTCGGCTCCCAGGCCCTGCCCCTCCTGCTGCCCCCCGGAGACACCCTTTTCGATCTGGCGGCGGCGCCCGGAGGGAAGTCTTTCGCGGCCGTTCTGACGGGCCGGGCGCGCCGCGCTCTGGCGCTCGATCGCAGCCTCGAGCGCCTGGACCTCCTCCGGCAGAACCGGCAGCGTCTCGGCGTTTCGGAGGTCCGCGCCGTCGCGGCGGACATCGCGCGGACGCCTCTGCCTCCGGGCTCCTGCGACCGGGTTCTGCTGGACGCCCCCTGCAGCGGCACCGGCACGCTGCGAAAGGCTCCGGAGATCCGGTACCGCCTGACTCCCGACGGAATCGACCGGCTGGCCGCCGCGCAGGAGGAGTGGCTCGCGGCGGCGGCGCGCCTGCTTTCGCCCGGCGGCTACCTTCTCTACGCGACCTGCTCGCTCGAGGAAGAGGAGAACGAGCGGGTCGTCGCGCGCGTTCTCGAACGGAACAAGGATTTGCAGCCTGCGGCGATCGAGCCCGCCGAAGGGCTCGAGCCCTCGGTTTCCGGTTCGATCCTGCATCTCTTTCCGAGCGCCGACACGGACGGCTTCACCGCGCACCTGCTGCGGCGGCGCGCGTAACCTCCACTTCGCCGGGATCTTCTGGCTCCGCTGCGCCGGGCTCCTTCCGCACCGCGTCGTACACGCTGCGAACCGTCGAGGAGCGGCGTCCCTCGATCCGCGTCGTGACGGTCAGCTGGGTCCCGTCCGCCGAGACGCCGAGGGTCTGGACGATCTTCGGCCCCTTTTCCGGCTGGGACGTGATCTCCACCCGTCCGTCCTTCCAGACGGCGCGGACCTCCGTCGTTCCTCCAAAGGAACGCTCCTCCTCCGTCTTGCGGCCGTCGGTGTAGATGGTGTGTTCTTTCCCTGCGGCGTCGGTGATCTGAAGCTTCGGATCCGCGTGCACGATGACCAGGCGCTCGCGGCCCTCGAGCCAGGAGGAGCCGCCTCCGGAGCCCCCGTCGCCGCCCCGATGACCGTGCCCGCGGCCGTGTCCGCCCCCGTGATGGCCGCCGCCCCACCCGCCGGATCCCGAAGGCGACGCCCCGTCGCCGGAGTCGGGCGCCCCGCCGGGTCCGCTTCCACCCTCCCGGATCGCCTGCTGGGGGTCGTCGCTCCGGGCCGGGTTCAGCTTCCATGTGCCCGAGAGGTCGGGAAGCCCGCCCGACCGGGCGGAGGCGCGCGCCAGGAGGATTCCGAGGCCGAGGGCGAGGGATCGAAGGGCGGCGGTTCTCACGCGTTGTCTCTCCTCGAGGGAAAGGACGCGCGGCCGCCGCCGGATGTTACGGGCCGGCTACTGAGGCCAGTTCAATCCGAGGGCCTTCGAGAAGAACGCCGCCGCCTCGCCGCGCGTGATGTTGGCGTTGGGGCAGTAGTTGCCCGGCGCGCAGCCGCCCGTGATTCCGGCCGCCGCGAGATTCTCGATCGCCCGGAAAAAGAGGAAGTTGGTCGGCACGTCGGCGAAGGTCGCGACCGCCGGCGCCGGCGCCTGCTGGCGCTGCCACTTGATCGCGACCCCTCCGAAGGCGAGCTCGTCCGAGGCGACCATCGAGACGGAGACCCGATACGAGAGGAAGCTGCTCTTGCCATCCCCGTCGCCGTCGGCAAACGCCCGCACCGTCGTACTCAAGGTCGGCGTGGCGCAGACGACGTCGTAGCCGGGCGATCCGGTCGAGGAGACGCTGCCGAGAGCGGTGAGCGATGGGCCGCCGTTCGTGGCGTTGCCGAACTCGATCACCGCCAGGTCCATATTGACGTTTGCGACGGCGTCGTTGTCCCGGTAGATCAGGCAGAACTGGTTCACCTTGGCGCCCGGGGGCAGGCCCGTGGAGGCGAAGAAGGTGGCCGGGTTTCCCGACGTTGCCTGGATGTAGGTGAACCCTTCGTTGAAGAAGGTGAGGCTGGTGCCGTTCGGCGCGAATTGTTCCGTCGGGATGACCGTCGTGAGCTCGACCGTTCCGAATTGGGCGCGGAGGGCGACAGGCGCTGCCCAGAGGAGTGCGATCAGGCAGAAGGCCGGCAAAGCTGTCGAACGACTCGCGGTGCGCATTCGGACACTCCTCTATCTCGTTGGGGTTTGGCGCGGAGTCTATCGGAGTCCGGGTTTCCTTTCCGTTTCGATGGTGTCTCGCCTCAGCGCACGACGGGCACGCCCTCGATCGGCGTCAGCCGCCGGTCCTCGGGGTGGAGGCGCTGGTCGCGTGCGACGAGGTCGACGTCCGCCTCGACCATCATCTTGACGAGCTCCTGGAAGCTCACCGTCGGCTCCCAGCCGAGCTCGGCGCGGGCGCGGGCCGGGTTGGCGATCAGGCGGTCCACATCGGCCGGCCGGGACAGGGTGGGGTCGGCCACGACGTAGTCCCGCCAGTCGAGGCCCACCATGTCGAAGGCGAGCTCGACGAACTCGCGAACGCTGTGGGTCGTGCCGGTCCCGATGACGTAGTCCTTGGGCTCGGACTGCTGGAGCATCAGACGCATCGCCCTCACGTAGTCGCCGGTGAAGCCCCAGTCGCGATGCGCCTCGAGGTTGCCCAGGTGCAGATCCTTCTGGAGCCCCGCCGCGATGCGGGCCGCGCCGAGCGTGACCTTGCGCGTCACGAACTCGGCGCCCCGGCGGGGCGACTCGTGGTTGAAGAGGATTCCCGAAACCGCGTACATCCCATACGACTCGCGGAAGTTGACGGTGATCCAGTGCCCGTAGAGCTTCGCGACGCCGTAGGGGCTGCGCGGCTGGAACTTCGTGTCTTCGTCCTGCGGGAAGGTTTCGACGTTGCCGTACATCTCCGAGGAGGAGGCCTGGTAGAAACGAATCCGGGGGTCGACCATTCGGATCGCGTCGAGCAGGCGCGTGACGCCGAGGCCGTTGAACTCGCCGGTGAGCACCGGCTGGGAAAACGAAGCCGGCACGAAGGACTGCGCGGCCAGGTTGTAGACCTCGTCCGGCTCGACCTCTCGCAGCGCGGTGATGAGCGAGCTCTGGTCGAGCACGTCTCCGTTGACGAGATCGATCCTTTCGAGCAGGTGCGAGAGGCGCTGGAAGCTGCGGGCGCTCGCCCGCCGCACAAGGCCGTAGACCCGGTATCCCTCCTCGAGCAGGTGCTCGGCCAGATAGGAACCGTCCTGGCCGTTGACGCCTGTGATCAGGGCCTTTTTCATCAGACCGCCGAGTATACGGGAGCGCCGGGAGGCAACGCGCGCAGGGGCAAAGGAAGCTCGACGAAGGGATGGTGGCATTTCGGCCTCCCGCGCTGATCGAGATTCAGATTGGCATGACAAGTTAACTTTACCTTTTATATTCAATAACTTAGGGATCGTATAGAGCGGTTGGTGAGGCGCCGGCTGTGATTCATTTGCTACTAGCACTCGACATCGATGAGTGCTAACATCCGGTCACGTTCGAGCTCCCTCCCCGGAGGGCGCCGGGCGCAACGAAGAACGAAAGCAAGGAGGCAGAGACATGAAGATTCGTCCCCTATACGACCGGATCCTCGTCAAGAGACTCGAATCCCAGGAGATGAAGAAGGGCGGGATCATCATCCCGGACACCGCCAAGGAGAAGCCCATGGAGGCGGAGGTCGTTGCCGTCGGCAAGGGCAAGATCAACGAAGAGGGCAAGCAGCTTCCGCTGGACGTCAAGAAGGGCGACCGGATTCTCATCGGCAAGTATGCCGGCACCGAAATCAAGATCGACGACGAAGAGCACCTGATTCTGCGCGAGGACGAAGTCCTCGCCGTGGTCGAGAAGTAAGAGGAGTACAGAACAATGGCTGCGAAAACGATCATTTATGGTGAGGAGGCGCGGCAGCGCGTCCTTCACGGCGTCAACAAGCTCGCCGATGCGGTCAAGGTGACGCTGGGCCCCAAGGGCCGCAACGTCGTCATCGAGAAGAAATTCGGTTCGCCCACGATCACCAAGGACGGCGTGACTGTTGCCAAGGAGATCGAGCTCCAGGACGGCCTCGAAAACATGGGCGCGCAGATGGTGCGCGAAGTCGCCTCCAAGACCTCCGACGTGGCCGGCGACGGCACCACGACGGCGACCGTGCTCGCCCAGGCGATCTACCGCGAGGGCATCAAGAACGTCACGGCCGGATCGAACCCCATGGAGCTGAAGCGCGGCATCGACGCGGCTGTCAAGTCGGCCGTCGAGGCGCTCAACAAGCTCTCCAAGCCCGTCGAGGGCAAGGATATCGCCCATGTTGGCACCATCTCGGCCAACAACGACGCCGAGATCGGCAAGATCATCGCCGAGGCGATGGACAAGGTCGGCAAGGACGGCGTCATCACGGTGGAGGAGGCCAAGGGCCTCGAGACGACCCTCGAAGTCGTCGAGGGGATGCAGTTCGACCGCGGCTATCTCTCTCCGTACTTCATCACCGACGCGGACCGGATGGAGTGCACGCTCGAGAACGCCAAGGTGCTCCTCTTCGAGAAGAAGATCTCCAACATGAAGGACCTGCTCCCGATCCTCGAGCAGATCGCCAAGCAGGGCAAGCCCCTGCTGATCGTCGCCGAGGAAGTCGAGGGCGAGGCGCTCGCGACGCTCGTCGTCAACAAGCTGCGCGGCACGCTTCAGGTCTGTGCCGTCAAGGCGCCCGGCTTCGGCGACCGCCGCAAGGCCATGCTCGAGGACATCGCGATCCTGACCGGCGGCAAGCTCATCTCCGAGGACCTGGGCATCAAGCTCGAGAACGTCAAGTGGGAGGACCTGGGCGACGCCAAGAAGGCCACGATCGACAAGGACAACACCACGGTCGTCGTGGATGACCGCTCCAAGAAGAAGCAGGAAACGATTCAGGGCCGCGTGAAGCAGATCCGGACGCAGATCGAGGACACGACCTCGGACTACGACCGCGAGAAGCTGCAGGAGCGGCTGGCCAAGCTCGTGGGCGGGGTCGCCGTCATCAAGGTCGGCGCGTCCACGGAGACCGAGATGAAGGAGAAGAAGGCGCGCGTCGAGGATGCGATGCACGCAACCAAGGCGGCCGTCGAGGAAGGGATCGTCCCGGGCGGCGGCGTGGCGCTGCTGCGCTCGATCGACGCCGTCGAGAAGACGGTCGCGAACCTGTCGGGCGACGAAAAGATCGGGGCGCGGATCGTCATCCGCGCGCTCGAGGAGCCCACGCGCCAGATCGTGGCCAACGCCGGTGCCGAGGGCTCGGTCATCATCAACGAGCTCAAGGGCAAGGGCGGCAACTTCGGCTACAACGCCAACAGCGAAAAGGTCGAGGACATGGTGAAGGCCGGGATCATCGACCCGACCAAGGTCACCAAGAATGCCCTCCAGAACGCGGCCTCCATCGCCGGCCTGATGCTCACGACCGAGGCGCTCGTCTCCGAGATCAAGGAGAAGGAGAAGGCCCCGGCGATGCCGGGCGGCGGCGGCATGGGCGGAATGTACTGATTCCTTCGAGAACCGAAATCATGGGCCCCGGCGCGAGCCGGGGCCTTTTTTTGCCATCACTGGTCCGCTCTCCGTTCGGACACTGAACCGACGACGGGAAACCGAGGACCGACGGCTCCTAGAAGACCCCCGCGAAGGTCTGGCAGGCCCCCGGGTCTCCCGACGCGAGCCCCCGCTGCAGCCACTCGACCCGCTGCGTCGAGGAACCGTGCGTGAAGGACTCGGGCTGGACTCGGCCGGACGACATCCGCTGCAGGCGGTCGTCGCCGATCGAGGCCGCCGCCCGCAGTCCTTCCTCGGCGTCACCCGGTTCGAGCAGTCCCTTGCGGGCACCGTGGTGTCCCCAGACCCCGGCAAGGCAATCGGCCTGCAGCTCCAGGCGGACGGAAAGGTCGTTCGCCTGCGCCTGTCCGACGCGCCCCCGCAACGCGCGAACCTTGCCCTCGATGCCCATCAGGTTCTGGACGTGGTGGCCCACCTCGTGCGCGATCACGTACGCCTGCGCGAAGTCTCCGGGCGCGCCGAATCGGCGGTCGAGCTCCTCGAAGAACGAGAGATCCAGATACACCTTCCGGTCGAGCGGGCAGTAGAAGGGGCCCTGCGCGGCGGAACCGTACCCGCAGGCGGTTTCGGTCGCGCCGGTGTAGAGAACCAACCGCGGCAGCTCGTAGGACTCTCCGTTCGCGGCAAGGATCGCCCTCCAGGTCTCCTCGGTGTCGGCCAGAACGACCGAAACGAACGTCTTGCCGGGGTCCTCTCCTTTCTCGAAGGGGCGCCCGGTTTCGGCCGGTGGCGCCTGTGTCGACGCCGAAGGAGACGACGAGGCGATCAGCCGCAGGATCCGGATCGGGTCGTTGCCGGTGAGCCATCCGAGCGCGAGGGCGAACAGGATCGTCCCGCAGCCGATGGTGATACCGCGTCCGCCGATCCCCCGGCGGTCTTCGACTTGGTCGCTCTCGGGCCGGCCCGTCCACCTCATGGAGGTCTTATACAGGGATTCGAGACTCCCGTAGCCGGCCCGTGGAGGGCAAGTGCCGTCCCGAGCAGCCGAGCCCCGGCGGCCCTCAGCCCTTGGAGTCGCTCGGGGGCTCCGGCGCGGCCGGCGCCGCGTACCACTGATCCTTCGGCACAGTCTTGGGCCGCCCGGGATCCATTTCATAGGCCGGCGTCATGATCTGGACGCCGTACTCGTTGAAGAGGTCGAGAATGCTGCGGCGCAGGGCCGTGGAGACCGCGAGCATCGCTAGCGCGTCGTGACAGTAGGCATTGAGCTCGTAGGTGACCGCGAAGTCGCCCAACTCCTCCTGCAGAACGAAGGGAGGCGGATCCTTCTCGACGCCGGGAGTCCGCTCGGCCGCCAGGCGCAGCAGCGCCTCGACCTGTCGCCACGGGGTCTCGTAGCCGATTCCCACTTTCGTGTGAAGAATCAGTCCGGGCGAACGGGCGAAGGTGCTGTAGTTGACCACCTCGCTATTGAGGATCGTCGAGTTGGGGACGATCACCTCTTCGTTCTTGGGTGTGCGCAGATGGGTCACCTGGAGCCGGATCTGCAGGACGTCGCCGACGACGCTGCCGATGCGGACCCGGTCGCCGACCCGAAACGCCCGCCGGTAAGTCATGGTGTAGCCGGCGATCACGTTGGAGATGGCCGAGGAGGATCCGAGAGAGAAGACGATGCCCAGAAAGATGGAGACTCCTTTGAAGGCCTCGGAGCTCGAGCCCGGGATGTACGGGTAGGCCACGACGGCCGCAAACGCGATCACCGCCAGACGCACGAGCTTGAAGGTCGGCTCGGCCCACTCGGGGTCGAACTTCTCGAAGACGACCTCCTTGCGCCCGACGGCCTCGAAGAAGAGGCGGAGCGCCTTCAGCAGGATCCGGACGACGAGGAACAGAATCGCGAGAAAGATGAGGTCCGGAATCTTGGCGAGCACTGCGTCCGTCATCTCCTGCAGCGGAGCCACGATCCAGCCTCCAAGCCGCCGGGCGACGTGCCTCGTCCAGGGGAAGAGTCCCAGCACGATCTGCAAGTAGGCGAGGACGAGCACGGCGATGCCCACGGCCGTGAGCGCCCGCGGGATGGATCTCAGCCCGCGCTGGATCCGCTCGGCGCGTACGAGCTCGAAGGATTGGATCCGGACGGCTTCGATCCGTTCTTGAAGGCGTCGCTCCAGCGCGCTCCGCAGTCGGCGCATGAGAAAGAAGAAGAACGCCGCAATCGCGGCCGTGGCCGCCGTGCACGCAAGCGCCAGGAGGCCCGCCTTCAGGAGGCGTTTCGGGCTCCTGGCGGCGCGGAATTCCTCGATGGCCTGTTGGATCCTTCGGACACAGGCCTCCGCGAACTCGTCCCGGGTCAGACCTTCCAGGCGGGCATCGGTCTCCGTCGCCGTCATGACGTTGACCTGGCCCCCGAGGATTTGCGTACCGATGTCGATGTCCACCCGGTGGAGCGCCTCGGGCGAGAACGCCGGGTCTTTCGCAAGGGCGCGAATCCGCGCGGCAATGGCATCGGCGCGCGCCTCGGCCGGGAACGCGGTCGTCCCGTACACGGGGAAGAGGACGACTCCGTCGATCTCGACGGGCGCCCGCGGCAGCTCCTCTTCGAGGGACTCCGATTGCTGCGCGGTCCGCGCAGGCGCCACCTGGGCGCTCGCCTGGACGGGCCCCCATGCGAGCGACAGGAGACCGATCGTTCCAGCGAACCGAGTCCACCTTCTCATTTCTGTTTCTCCGGGTCGGTCATTTCAGCATATCCGGTTCGGCAGGGGAGAGACGGAGGTGGAGCGGGGACCTGGCGAACTCGGCCGGGCGCCCCGGGCCTCCCGCTCGGCTCGCGCGTCTCGATCCCTCCCTACGGCCTTTTTTGCCATACTCGCCGGCGCGACCCGATGAAGCCCATTCTCTATGCGCTCCTGCCGCGCCCTCCGCACGCGACGCGCGACGGGGGCGCGATCCGGATGCGCCACCTTCTCGGGGCGCTTGCCGAAGCGTTCCGGGTCCGCGCCTTCGTGCTGACAACCAGCGGCGCGCCGGAGGGCGACTATCCGGACGGAGCCGAGGTGATCGAGGTTCCTCATCCCGGTGGAGCCCGGCACCGCTGCGTGGCGGCTCTGGGCAGTCTTCTGGGCGGCGGCGCCTACTCCGACCGGCTCTATCGCTCGCGAAGACTGGACGATCGCCTCGCCCGAGCCGTCGCCGCGGAGCGGCCCGCGTGGGTCGTGGCGCACTTCTATCACCTCGGCCCGAGCGCGCTGCGTTCGGGCGCTCCGGCCTGGATCGACTTCCAGAACATCGACTCCGAAATCTGGGCTCGGGTGGGGCGGACCGCCTCTTCCCCGCTCCCGCGGCTCTTCGCGCGCGGGCAGGCGCCGCGGGTCGCGGCTCTGGAGCGGCGCCTCGCCCGGGCGGCTGCCGGCGTCTCCTGCGTCTCGGCCCGCGACGCGCGCCATCTCGAAACGCTCCATCCGGCCGCACCGCCACTCTTGGTTCCCAACGGCGTCGATCTCGAGCGGTACCGCTATCGAGAGCTCCCGGCCTCGGGCGGCATCGTCTTCTTCGTGGGTGACCTGTCCTGGCCACCCAACGCCGAAGGGCTGCGATGGTTCCGCTCCCGAGTGTGGCCTCTCGTCCGCCAGGCGATGCCCGAAGCAACGGCGGAAGTGTTGGGGCGCGGGGCGCCGGATGATCTCGCCCGCGGCGTCGGGGAGGGCTTTCACCTTCTGGGGGAGGGCGACGACACGCGTCCCCACTGGCAGCGGGCGGCCGTTTCGATCGTGCCCTTGCTCGCGGGTGGCGGCACGCGCCTCAAGATTTTGGAAGCGGCGGCCTGCGGCGTTCCCGTGGTTTCGACGCCCGTGGGCGCCGAGGGACTAGATCTTGCTCCCGGCGCCGAGATCGCGATCGCCGCGGAGCCCGCGCTCTTCGCGGACGAGGTGTGCCGGCTGCTCGCCGATCCGGCCGAGCGCCGCCGGCAGGCAGCGGCGGCCCGGCGGAAGGTCGAATCCCTCCACGACTGGTTGCCGATCGGAAAGGGCTTTGCGGAGGAGCTTCTGCGGCGGAGCCGGGAGAGATGACGGCCCTGGCCGCCGGTCTTCTCCTGCTGTCGGCCTGGCTCGCGGTCTGGTCCTACCTGCTCTACCCGCCTTGGATTCGCCGGCTGGCGGGTCGCCGCTCCTCGGTGGCCCCGCCGCCGCGGGCGGCGCCCCCTTCCGTCGAGGTCCTGGTTTCCGCGGCGGACGAGGAAGGCGCGATCGGAGAACGCGTGCGGGACCTGCTCGCGCAGGATTACCCCGGGGCGTACTCCATCTCGATCGGCTGCGACGGCTGCACCGACCGTACCGCCGAGAGAGCGCTCGCCGCCGCGGGCGGGGACGCGCGCGTTCGGGTCGTGGAGTTTGCAAGGCGGCGCGGCAAGGCCTCCGTGCTGAACGACCTGGTCGCGGCCTCGCGGGCCGATGTGCTCGTCTTCACGGACGCGAACACGCATTTCGATCCAGGAGTGGTCGCAGCCCTCGCCGCCGCCTTTTCCGATCCCGCCGTGGGTGCCGCCTGCGGGCGGCTGGTGCTCGAAGAGCTGGATGGCATGAGGGGAGTCGAGCGGGAATACTGGGAGCTCGAGACGCGCCTGAAGGCGGCCGAGGGGAGACTGGGAGTCTGCCTGGGCGCCAACGGCGCCGTCTATGCGGCCCGCAGGGCCTCCGTCGAGCCGCTCCCGGCCGACACGGCCATGGACGACTTCCTGATCCCGGCGCGGATCGCCGGTCGCGGCGAGGCGGTCGTCTTCACCCAGGACGCCGTGGCGCGCGAACGGCTCCCGCCGGGTCTGCGGCTGGAGATGGCGCGGCGGTTTCGCATCGGTGTGGGCGCCGGGCAGATTCTGAGCCGGGAGAGATGGCTCTGGAGCCTGCGTCGCCCGATGCTCGCCTTCGTCTTCTTCTCCCGCAAGGCCGCGCGCTGGCTCTCGCCTGTGGCGATGCTGCTCGCCGTGGCAGCGGCGCTCGCGAATCCGGCGCTCTGGCCCTGGAGCGCAATGGGCGTGGCGGCCGCCCTGCTCGTCTTCTTCACGAGGGCCCGGCGTCTCAGGCTCTATTATTTTGCCGTGATGAACGTGGCGCTGGCCGTCGGAGTGGTCGCCGGACTCTTCGGATTCCGACGCCCCGTCTGGAAACCGCATCGGATCCCGGACTAGAACTTGGCCTCCCGCGCTCCGTCTCTCTTCCGTCCTGCCGCCGTTCTGGGAGATGCCACCGTGGGCGCCCTGGCCCTGTATCTGGCCTTTACGCTTCGTGCCAGGGTCGCGATCCCCGGCACCGAAACCCTCCTGCCGCCGGAGAAGATCCGCTTCACGCTGGTGAACCTCGGCTTCATCGTCGGCGCGCAGCTGCTGGCGATGTCCCTCTTCGGGCTCTACGGGGCCCGGGAGCGCTTTCGCGAGCCGCTCGCGCGGCTGCTGATCCCCGCGGTGGCCTTCGAGCTGCTCCTGCTGTCGTCCGTCTACTTCCTGGCCTTCGCCCAGCCCTATGCCTTTCCCCGCTCGGTGCTCGTCGTTTACGTCCTGCTTGACGCGCTGCTGCTCGCCGTCTGGCGGGCGGCGCTCGATCGGCTCATTCCGCAGCCGCGGCGGCGCGCCGCGGTGGTCGGAAGCGGCCCGGCGGTGTACCTGATCGCCGACGCCATCCGCAGGCACCCCTGGACGGGGGTCGAGGTCGTCGGAGCGATCGGCGAGGACGGCGGGCGTCGAGGGCTGCCGCACCTGGGCCCGGTCGAGCAGATCGCCGCCATCGCCGCGCGCGAGAGGATCGACGACCTCATCCTGACGCCGGAGGGGCCGACATGGCGCGACCGGCTCGCGCACAATCTTCCGGCGGGTTTCCGGACCGAGCTGCTCGTCTGGCCGTCGCCGTTCGAGACCATGATCGGCCGGCTGCGCTTTCGGATCGTAGGCGACCTGCCGCTGCTCGAGGCCAGGGCGGGGCCGCTCGAAGGCCTCGCCGCGGCGATCAAGCGCGTCTTCGACGTCGCCGCCGCGCTCGGCCTGCTCCTGCTGCTCGGGCCCGTGCTCGCGGTCGCGGCGGTCTTCGTCGTCTCGACGTCCCGGGGCGGCATCTTCTACACGCAGAACCGCGTCGGAAAGGGCGGCGCGGTGTTCTCTCTCTGGAAGCTGCGCACGATGCGTCCCGGTGCGGAGATCGAAACGGGCGCGGTGCTCGCGATCCTCGACGATCCACGGATGACGGCGGTGGGACGGTTGTTGCGCGCCGCGCGGGTCGACGAGATCCCGCAGCTCTGGAACGTGCTGCGGGGGGACATGAGCCTGGTCGGCCCGCGTCCCGAGCGGCCCGAGTTTACCGCGCGGTTTTCCGAGACCGTGGCCGGATGGGAACTGCGCCATGCCGTTCGTCCCGGGCTGACCGGGCTCGCGCAGATTTCGGGGGACTACGCCTCGGAGCCCGAGATCAAGCTGCGCTACGATCTCGCCTATCTGAACAACTGGTCTCTCGGGCTCGACCTCGCGATTCTGCTGCGCACGCTTCCCGTGATCCTGACCCGGCGGGGGATCTGAAGTGGAGGAGAGCCCCGTGCCCACCGATGCGGCGCGGCCGCTGCGCAGCCGCAGGATCGCCGTCGTCATGCCCGCGTACAACGCGGAGCGCACGCTCGAGCGAACCCATGCGGACATCCCGGCAGGCGCGGTCGACGACGTCATCCTGGTGGACGACTGCTCGCGCGACCGAACGGTGGAGGTCGCGCGCCGTCTGGGTCTCCACGTAGTGACCCATTCCCGAAATCAGGGCTACGGCGGCAACCAGAAGACCTGCTACACGACGGCGCTCGCGCGGGGCGCCGACATCGTCGTCATGGTCCATCCCGACCACCAGTACGACCCCCGGGTCATTCCGGACCTGATCGCGCCCCTGCTCGAAGGCAAATGCGACGCGGTGTTCGGGAGCCGCATGCTCGGCGGCCGCCCGATCCAGGGAGGAATGCCCAAGTGGAAGTACCTGGGCAACATCTTCCTGACCGCGGTCGAAAACGCGACGTTCCTGATCTACCTGACGGAATACCACAGCGGATTTCGAGCGTACTCACGCCGCTACCTCGAGGCGGTCAACCTGGAGGCCAACTCCGATGGCTTCGTCTTCGACACCGAGATCATCGCGCAGGGGATGGCCAGGGGGTTGCGGATCCGAGAGATTCCCATCGAAACGCGTTACTTCGACGAGGCTTCCCAGATCGCCTTCGCCCCATCGGTGCGCTACGGCATGGCGATCTTGAAGACAATGCTGCTCTACAAGCTTCACGTCTGGGGGATCTGGTCCGCGAAGATCTTTCGGGGCGCCGCACGTCCCTCCGACCCGAGCCGCCCGGCCTCAGTCGGGTAGCGGCGGCGGCGCGGCGAGCAGCCCCGCCACGAGCTCGTTTTCGAGCCGCGCCACGTCCTCGAGCAGCCGCTTGGCGACCGGCTCGGGCAGCGAGCCGGACAGCGCCGGGCTGATCCAGAGCGCCCGCAGCAGCGCCGCCTGCGCCTCAGGCCGTTCTCCCGCGACCGCATGCGAGCGCCCGAGGTTCAGATCGATCTCGGCGCGTTCGCCTGTCGCGAGCGCGTCCCGGTAGAAGTCGAGCGCTTCGAGCGCGCGGCCGGCCACCAGGCGCGCGGAGCCCGCCAGGACGCGCGGGCGAGGATCCTCGGGAAGCCCCGAGGCCGCGGCCAGCGCGTGCGCCGCGGCCCGGTCGAGCGCCGGCTGTGCTTGCGCGGTCGTCCGGCTGGTCGTCAGGGCGCGGCGCAGCTCCTCCGTGCCGCGGCGCAACTCCCGCTCCGCGCGGTAGCGACCCAGCTCCGTCCAGAGAAGGGCCGCGAGCACCGCGACCGACCCGAGCCACGCGAGCGCCCTCACGGCGCCTCGCCTTCGCCTTCGACCGCGAGCCTCCAGCCGCGTCCCGCCGCTAGCAGCAGCGGAATCGAAGACACCGGCCGCTGGAGCGGAAACCACGTCAGGGCACCGACGGATCCGGCTACCAGCAGTGCGAGCAGGAGCGCCGCCTCTGCCCGGGCGCCGCCCCGCCTTGCGGTCCGTCCGAGCGCCCCGAGCAGGGACAGGGCCGCCGCGACGGCGGCGAGGCCCGCGAGCCCGCCCTCGGCGAGCGCCTGGAGCGGCTCCGAGTGGGCCTCGCTGTAGGAGCTCGTCACGAGCGGATTGACGAAGCGGCGGCGCGCGGCAAGCTCGGCCTTGAGACGGTGCGGCACGAACTCGGCTCCGAAGGTGCCCGGGCCAAACCCAACCGCCGGGCGCTCGCGGAACATCTGAACCGCTGCCGACCACGGGCCGAGGCGGTATGTGAGAACACTGTCCCAGTTGCCCGCGCGCGCGGCGCCAATCGCCTCGGCGGCCCGCCTTCGCGCGGGGTGGTAGAGCCAGATCCCC
Source organism: uncultured Acidobacteriota bacterium (assembly GCA_963801275.1). Taxonomy (GTDB): domain Bacteria; phylum Acidobacteriota; class Thermoanaerobaculia; order UBA5066; family Gp7-AA6; genus DATBFU01. The sequence goes on from CAWDEF010000001.1 coordinate 3,830,212, forward strand.
CCGGCCACGACCAGGACGGCGGCGACGGCCGCCGGCGCCGCGCGCTTGCCGAGCCGGGCCCAGGCGAGCGCCGCCGTGCCCGCGGCGAGTGCGGTCAGCGAGGTGAGGTTCTGGTTCACGACGAGGTCCGCGAGGAAGAGGGGCAGCGCGGCCGCGCACAGCCAGCGGAGCGCCGGGCGCCGGGTTTCCAGAGCCACCGCCAGCGCCGCCACGGCTGCAAGGGCGAGCGCGAGGGCGAGGTACCCCACGTTTCCGACGAACGCACCGGTCGCATCGCGCGCGCCGCTCACGTCGACGGCGAAGGGCTGAAAGAGCCTCCTGCCCTGCGCCAGCGAGACGGCGGCGTTGAATGCCGCGAGGGCGAGGAAGACCGAAAGCAGCGCGCGTCCGTACCGGGGGATCACCCGGGAAGCTCCGAGCGGAAGAAGGAGCGCGAAGACGAGCAGCGGCCTCAGGGAATCGAGGGCAAGCGCGCGACGGGGCGAGAGCCAGGCCGAGGCGACCGCGCCGCAGAGCGCGGCCGCTGCGAGAATCGACGCGGCCTTGGGCAGCGGGCCGGCGGAGTGCCACAGGTCGGCAAGCGCCCCCCTGGGGCGGCGGGGAAGGAAGGCCGCGGCCGCGGCGAGCGCGATCAGCAGCAGGCTCGCCAGGCGCTTCGGGGCGTCGAAGGACGCGTCGGCGCCGGGATCCACGAGCAGGGCCGAGGCGGCGAGCGCGGCGCCGAGGGCGACGGCAGCCACGGCGGCGCCCCGATCGTGCCCGGGGCCGCCGGCCGGAGTCCTTCCCTTCCTCGCGCGCGGCATGGGCGCGGATTAGAGCAGGTTCCGCCCGTCCTGTCTTATGCTCGATTTTTCCCATGACCCGCTGGACCGCCGCCCGCCCACGCCGCGTCTCTCTGCACCTGTGGATCTACCGGCGGCGCGTCGCGATCCTCGCCGGGCTGGCGGGCGTTCTCGTCTCGGCGTTGCTGGTCGTCGGCTACTTCACGCGGGTCGTCGTCACGAGGTTCGACGGCCGACGCTGGAGTCTACCCTCGCGCATCTATTCGGACATGGCGATCTGGAGGATGGGCGACGGCGGCAGCCCCGACCGGATCGTTCGAAAACTCGAGCGTCTCCTCTACCAGGAGACCGACTCCCGTCCCACCCGGGAGGGCTCGTTCCACCGCAGCGGGAACACCCTCGAGGTCTTCACGCGGGACTTTCTCTACCCGGGCCGCGCCTTCCGGGGCGTGGCCTACCGGATCGAATTCGGAAGGGGTGTCGTGAAATCCATCGCCTCGTTCTCCGGCGAGCAGCTGGACGCCTTCATCGTCGAGCCGGAGCGCCTGGGCTCGGTGTTCGGCGAGGAATTCGAGGACCGCACGCTCGTGCGCCTCTCCGACGTCCCGAAGACGCTGACCGACGCGATTCTGGTGACCGAGGACCGGGATTTCTACCGTCACGCGGGCGTGTCGATCCGCCGCAGCCTCGGGGCGGTGATCTCGAACCTGAAGGGCGGGGCCACGCAGGGCGGCTCCACGCTGACCCAGCAGCTGGTGAAAAACCTCTATCTCTCGCCCGAGCGAACAATCAAACGCAAGGCCCTCGAGGCCGTCATGGCGCTGATTCTGGACGCCCGGTACACGAAGGACGAGATCTTCGAGGCGTACCTGAACGAGATTTACCTCGGCCAGCACGGCTCGATCGCGGTGACGGGCGTGGGGGAGGCGGCCCGCTTCTACTTCGGCAAACCCGTCGGCGACCTCGACCTTTCCGAGGTCGCGCTGCTTGCCGGAATGATCAAGGCGCCCAACGTCTACTCGCCGGCCCGCAATCCCGACAAGGCGCGCCAGCGGCGGGACCTCGTCCTGCGGCTGATGCGTGAGGAGGGCCGGATCGACGAGGTGGCCCTGCGGGAGGCCCTGGCCGAGCCGGTCTCGGCGCACTCGCGGAGGACCGAGCGCACAATCGCCCCGCACTTCGTGGACTTCGTCAAGTCGGAGCTTGCCGAGCGCTATGGCGAGAAATTGAAGACCGAGGCGCTGCAGATCTACACGACGCTCGACGTCGACCTGCAGCAGGCCAGCCAGCGCGCGGTGACGGACGGACTGGCGGCGCTGGAGAAGAACTACCGGAGGCTGGCGGTCGCGTCCCGGGAGGGGCCGCTGCAGGGAGCGCTGATCGGGCTCGAGCCGGAGACGGGCGCCGTCCGGGCTTTCGTGGGCGGCCGCGACTACCGGCTCTCGCAGTTCAATCGGGTCACGCAGGCGCACCGACAGCCGGGGTCGCTCTTCAAGCCGTTCGTCTTTCTCGCCGCCTTCTCGCGGCGCGATCTTCCCGTACCCATCACACCCGCCACCATCCTGCTCGATTCGCCCATCACGGTGGCATGGGACGAGCGCGCGGAGGACCAGATCTGGTCGCCGCGCGACTACGACGGCGACTTCCGCGGCCCGCTCTCCGCGCGCCGGGCGGTCGAGCTGTCGATCAACATCCCCACGGTTCGGGCCGCGCTGGCCGCAGGCCTTCCCACGGTCGTCGGTGCGGCGCGCGCGGCCGGAATCGGCTCGCGCATGAGGGGGTACCCCTCGGTGGCGCTGGGCGCGTTCGAGATTTCGCCGATTGAGATCGCCGGCGCCTACGCGGTGCTGGCCAACGGGGGGGTGCGCGTGCGGCCCTGGGCGATCGTGGGGGTCGAGACGGCCGATGGCACCGTGCTCGACCGCAAGGAGACGCCGATGGAGCCGGCGCTGCCCGCCGACGCCGTCTTCCTCGTCGATTCCCTCCTGCGCGGAGCCGTCGACCGCGGGACCGCCACGGGGGCCCGCGCCGGAGGCATCCGGGGTGTGCTCGCGGGCAAGACCGGCACGACCAACGACGGGCGCGACGCGTGGTTCGTCGGATTCTCGCCGCGGTTCCTGGCCGCGGTCTGGGTGGGTTACGACGACAACCGGGCCGTGCACCTCTCGGGAACGCAGGCCGCGGTCCCGATCTTCGCGGACTTCTCGAAAGCCCTTCCGCCGCAGTTTTTCGCGGGCAGCTTTCCGGTGCCCTCCGACGTGGTCACGGCGGAGATCGATCCCGAGACCGGAATGCTCGCGACCCCCGAGTGCCCGGCCCGGATGACGGAGGTCTTCATTTCGGGAACCGAGCCGACCCAGACTTGTCCTGCGCACGGCGGCGCGTCTCCGCCTGCGGGTCCGTAGCCCGCGGCCCCGCGTTCTGGTAAGGTTTTCGGTTTCATGCTCCGACGTTCCGAGCGTTCTCGTTCCTCCTCGATCCGGATCCGCGGGGCCCGCACCCACAACTTGAAGGGCGTCTCCGTTTCGATCCCGACTGGCCGCCTGACGGTGATCACGGGCGTGTCCGGCTCGGGGAAGTCTTCCCTCGCGTTCGATACGCTGTACGCGGAAGGGCAGCGGCGGTACGCCGAGTCCCTGTCCACCTACGCCCGCCAGTTCCTGGAACGGCTCGACCGCCCCGACGTCGATTCCATCGAGCCGGTGCCCCCGGCGATCGCGCTCGAGCAGAAGAACGGTGTCCGCAATGCTCGGTCGACCGTAGGCACGCAAACCGAAATCCTGGACGCGTTGCGCCTGCTCTTCGCCCACGGCGGGACGACGGTCTGTCCCGACTGCGATTGCGAGGCCGTGGCGGGAGGCGTCGACCGGGCCGTCGCGGAGATCGCCCTCGCCCCGGAGGGGACGCGACTCACGCTCGTGGCGCCGGTTCCCTGGACACCGGCCACGCCGGCAAGGCCCCGCACCGCGCGTCGCCGGGCCGAGGAGGAGCGCCTGCGCCTCCAGGAGTTGAAGCGCGCGGGCTTCTTCCGGGCGCTCGACCCGGCGGGGCAGACCGTGGAGATCGGAGAGGGGGTTGCCGACCTGCTCGACCCGGAGGGACGCCTGCCGCTGGTGGTCGGTCGCTTCGCGGTTCGCGAGGCGTCTCGCTCCGAGATCGCCTCCGCCGTCGAGACGGCCTTCACGCTCTCCGGCAGCGTGACGGCCGTTCGGGAGGACGGCGCACGAACGTTTCAGCGCGGGCTCCACTGCCCCCGCTGCGCCCGGGAGTTCCGAGACCCCACGCCCGCCCTCTTCGCGTTCAACTCGCCGCTCGGCGCCTGTCCCGCCTGCCAGGGCTTCGGGCGAGTGATCGGCGTCGACCTCGAGAAGGTGATTCCGGATCCGGAGCTCTCCCTGGAGGACCGGCCGGTGGCCCCCTGGAACACGCCGGCCTACGAGTCGGCCTACGACGACCTGTTTCGCGCCTGCCGCCGTTACTCGGTGCGCACGGACATCCCCGTGCGGCGGCTCTCGGCGCACGAGCGCGAGGTTCTCGTCGAGGGCCGCGGAGACTTCTACGGGATCCGTGGCTTCTTCGACTGGCTCGAAACGAAGCGGTACAAGATCCACGTCCGGGTGCTGCTGGCGCGTTACCGGGCCTACACGCTCTGCCCGCAGTGCCGCGGGGCGCGGCTGGCGCCCGGCGCGCTCGCAGTGCGGTTTCGCGGGCACACGGTTTCGGCGCTGTGCGTTTGGCCGCTTTCGGAGCTTCACCGCTGGCTGGGGGAGCTCACGCTGTCCGCAGCGGAAGAGGAGCGGCTTTCTTCGATCGTCGCCGAGATCCGCTCCCGGGTCCGCTACATGAACGACGTCGGTCTCGGGTACCTGACGCTCTCGCGCGCCGCGCGCACGCTCTCGGGAGGCGAGTCCCAGCGCATCGGCCTCGCTTCGGCCCTGGGCGGGGCGTTGACGGGCACGCTCTACGTGCTCGACGAGCCGACCATCGGCCTCCACGCGGCGGACACCCGACGCCTGCTCGGGATCCTGCGGCGGCTGGCCGATCGCGGCAACACGGTTGTGGTCGTGGAGCACGATCCCGAGGCCATCGAAGCCGCGGACCATCTCATCGATCTGGGTCCCGGAGCGGGCAGCGCCGGCGGCCATCTTCTCTTCGAGGGGACGCCCCGCGCACTGGCTCGGGTGCGCGGTTCGGCGACCGGGGAGCTGCTCCGGCGGCGCGGGGCGGGCGGCCGGGCGCGGGCCGAGGCGCCCGCCCGAAGGCCCGAGGGCCGACTGGTGGCGTTTCGGCGGGCCGAAGGAACGGTGACAATCCGCGGCGCGAGAGCGCACAACTTGAAAGACCTGACCGTGCGCCTGCCGCTCGGGCGTCTGGTCGCTGTCTCGGGGGTCTCGGGCTCGGGCAAATCGACGCTCGTGCGCGACATCCTGCACAACTCCTATGCCCGCCGGGTGAAGGGAGCGGTGCAGCTGGACGTCGGCGAGCACGATGCGATCGACGGCCTCGAGGGTGTGGCGGACGTTCTGATGGTCGACCAGGGCCCCCTCGGACGCTCGGCTCGCTCGAATCCGGTCACCTACATGAAGGCCTGGGACGAGATCCGACAGGTGTTCGCGCGCCGTGCGGGGCGGCGCGGCCTGTCCGCGCGCGACTTCTCCTTCAATGCCGCTGGCGGCCGCTGCGAGGCGTGCAAGGGAACGGGCTGGCAGACCATCGACATGCAGTTCCTGGCCGACGTCACGGTCCGTTGCGACGTTTGTGACGGGCGCCGGTTCCAGAACAAGGTTCTTGCGGCCCGGCATCGGGGCAAGAACATCTTCGACCTGCTCGAGATGACCGTCGAGGAGGCGATGGGCTTCTTCTCCGAAGAGGAGAAGATCCGGCGCCGGCTGGCGCCCCTGGTGGACGTGGGCCTCGGGTACCTTCCCCTCGGACAGCCGACGGCGACCCTTTCGGGAGGCGAGGCGCAGCGTCTGAAGCTCGCCTCGTTCCTCGACATTCGGCCCGCGGCGGCACGCGGAACGCTCTTCCTCTTCGACGAGCCCACGACGGGCCTCCACGCCCGCGACGTGGACCGCCTGCTGGCGACCTTCCGGCGCCTGCTCCTTCGCGGGCACTCGGTCGTGGCAATCGAGCACCACCTGGAGTTTCTGGCGGCCGCCGACTGGATCGTCGATCTGGGCCCGGGCGGGGGCGATGAGGGCGGAAGGATCGTGGCCGAGGGCCCTCCGGCCGAGATTCGGAAGAATCCTGCGAGCCTGACGGGCAGGTACCTGGCCGGAACGGCTCCGGTGCCTCCACCCCCGGAGCGCAAGGCGAGCGAGGGGAGCTAGCCGGCTACTTTGCCTTCGCCTTCGCCTCTTTCAGGAACTTCTCGAGTGCGTCCCGGCCACCCCAGCCCTCCATGCGCGCGAGCTCTTTGCCGTCGGCGCCGGCTGCGACGAGGGTCGGGAACGCCTCGACACCGTACTTGCTCTGAAGCTCGTCGACCACTGCCGAGTTCTTGCCGTCCTCGCGGGAGCGGTCCATGACGCGCGCGGGCACGAACGTGTCGTTGGCGATGGCAGCCAGCTCCTCATCGCTCCATCCGTCCTCGTCCAGCCTGTGGCAGGGTGCGCACCAGGCGGCGGTGAAGTCATAGAGGGCGGGCCTTCCGGAAGCCTCCGAGAGGGTCGCCGCCTTCTCCGGGGGAACCCATCGTACCCGGGGCGGCGCGCTTGCCGGGGTGCGCGCGGCCTCGGGACGCGCGCTGCGGTCGGTCACCGCCGTGACCACACGGAAGAGAAGGGCCGCGAGCAGGACGAAAAAGAGCGCGGCGGAAAGGCGCGACTGCGATCCGCGCGGGGAGAGGCCGGCCGACGGGGCCGGCGTTTCAGTCGTGTCCATACGAGAACTCCCTTCGGCTGAAGACCACGGCAGCCAGGATCAGGAAGGTCGTCAGGGCGAGCACCCAGCGTCCCGTTGCCTCCCCCAGGACGCCCTGGCCGCGCAGGACCTCGCCCCAGTCGACACGGGGCAGGATGTTGGCTCGAAGGGCTTCGCCGGCGCGGGACAGCCACGGCCTGCGGAGCGCCTGCCCGACGCCCGGGATCAGGGCGAGGATGCCCTGCAGAACGATGAATGCCAGAACGTCGGCGTACCCGCGCAGGAAGGTCGAAAAGAAGAGGAGGATTGCCGCGAAAAACGCGGCGGAGAGCATGGCCGCGCCCGCGCCGCGGGCAATGGCGGCCGGCGCGAGGGCGGGCGTCGTCACGGCGCCGAGCATCCGCGGCAGCACCGCGGCGAAGAACACGCTCAGTCCACCCGCGGCGACGAGGAAGATCGCGTACGCCGCGAGGATGCCGAGGTATCTGCCGAAGAGGTAAGAGGTCCGCCGGATGGGACGCGCCAGGATCATCTGGAGAGTCCCGCCGGAGGCGTCGCGGGAAACCGAGCCGGCGGCAAGCAAAAGCACCGCCAGAAACCCGGAGCCGAGCGCCTGCTCCGGGTCCGCCAGGGCGCCCTGTCCCGCGGTCAGCAACGCGAGGATTGCGAGCGCGATCGCCATCGCCGGCGAGCCGAACTTCTGCCGGAGAAACCGGCGCACCATTTCGATCACGCGCGGCCTCCGCGGCGGAACAGGTCTTCCAGATCGGCCGAAGCGCGCGCCTCCAGAACCGGAACGTCCGCCAGGGCGAGCGCCTTGACCGCCCGGGAGAGCTCCTCCTCGCCCTCGACGGACAGACGAAGCAGGCCCCCCGCGTCCGCCTCGGCCGAAAGCCCCGCCTGCGCAAGCGCCGCGATCGCCCCGTCGGTGCGCCCCGGGGGGACCCGAACGCTCGCGCGCCGGGGCGCGGGCGTCTCTCCGCGCAGGGTCTGATCCTGCGTTAGGCGGCCTCCGTCGATGAAGACCACGCGGTCACAAACACGCTCGACCTCCGGGAGCTGATGAGAATTCAGGACGATTGTCGCGCCGCGCGCCTTCGCCGCCAGAATGCGGTCGCGCACGACCGCCACGCCGAGCGGGTCGGTGCCCGAGGCGGGCTCGTCGAGGAAGAGCAGCTCCGGATCCCGGAGCATGGCCTGGGCCACGCCGATGCGCTGGAGCATTCCCCGCGAGTATCCGGAAAGCTTGCGCAGGAGCACCCCGTCCTCCAGGCCCACGTCCCGGGCCGCGGCCGCCACCTGTCGGGGGGTCTCCGCCGGGTCGCCCCCGGCGAGCCTCCAGTGCTGGGCCAGGAACGCCCCCCCCGTCAGGTCGCGGTCGAATCCCAGCCGCTCGGGCATGTAGCCGGTCCGGGCCCGAATCGCGAGATCGTCCGGCTCGAGCCCCCCGATCGTGATCACGCCCCGGTCGGGACGCAGGAAGCCGAGCAGGCAGGCCAGCAGTGTCGTCTTTCCGGCGCCGTTGGGCCCGATCAGACCGAGCGTCTCGCCCCGGCGGACCTCCAGGGTGACCCCGTCCAGGGCCCGCGTGCGCCGGCCAAGCCGGCCGTAGGTCTTGGACAGGTTCGAGACTTGGATCATGTCGCCGGGAGGGTAAACCTATCAGCGGATCGCCATCTTTCCGGGAATACATGTTAGATTCGGGCGCTTTTTTATCGACGGCTCGATGATCGAAGTACAGAACCTCACAAAAAGCTACCCCACCCAAACGGCCGTCGCGGACGTTTCCTTCTCGGTGAAGGAAGGGGAGATCGTCGGGTTTCTGGGTCCCAACGGGGCGGGAAAGACCACGACGATGCGCGTGCTGACGGGGTTTCTGCCGCCCACGTCGGGCACCGCCCGAATCGCCGGGAGCGACGTGCTGACCCACTCGAAGGAGGCGCGGGCCTCGCTCGGTTACCTGCCCGAATCGGCCGCCCTCTATCCCGAGATGCGGGTGCGGGAGTTCCTGGCCTATCGAGCGCGACTGGAGGGAATCGCACGGGGCGACGTGCGCCGGCGTGTCACCGAAGCCATCGGACACTGCCTCCTCGAGGAAGTCGCGGACCGCAAGATCGACAATCTCTCGAAGGGGTACCGGCAGCGGACGGCCCTGGCCGGAGCCCTGGTCCACCAGCCGCCCGTCCTCATCCTGGACGAGCCCACGGTGGGCCTCGATCCCATGCAGATCATCAAGATCCGGGAGATGATCCGCGCCCTCGGACGCGAGCGGGCGGTCCTGCTCTCCACCCACATCCTCCCCGAGGTCGACGCGGTGTGCGACCGGGTGCTCATTATCGACCGCGGCCGGATCGTGGCCGAAGGCACTCCACAGGAGCTTCGGACGCGCCTGGCCGGCACACCCATCGTGCGGGCGGCGTTCAAGGGCACGGTCGCGGCGCGCGAGGCGCTTCGGGCTTTGCCGGGTGTCGTGTCGGCCGAGGAGGAGCCGGGAGGGGAGGAGACCCGCGTCCGGCTCGAGTGCGCGCCGGGCGCCGACCCGTCCGAGGAGATCTTCCACCTCGCCGTGGCGCGCGGTTGGGTCCTGCGGCAGCTCGCCCGCGAGTCGCCTTCGCTCGAGGACGTGTTCGTCCGCCTGACGCGGCACGACGAGGCGGCGCCGGGCGCGGCGCCCGCGGAAACGGCTCCGGCGTCGCCGGAGGAAGAGGGGGCTCCGTCGTGAGACGGTTCCTGGCGATCGTGGGCCGGGAGTGGCGGGCCTATTTCTTCTCGCCACTGGCCTACGTGATCCTGGCGGCCTTCCTGCTGATGAACGGCCTGATCTTCTACGCCATCGTGGCTTTCATGAGCACACCCGGCGCCCCGAAGGGCCAGGCCTTTCCGACCCTCTTTACGAACACCTACTTCTGGATCTTCAACCTCTTCATCGTCCCCGTCATTGCGATGCGCCTTTTCCCCGAGGAGCGCAAGAGCGGGACGATCGAGGTGCTGCTGACCTCGCCGGTGTCCGAGGGCATGGTCGTGCTCGGGAAGTTCGCCGGCGCGCTCGGGTTCTTCCTGACCTTGTGGGCCCCGAGTCTCGTCTACGTGCTCATCCTGCGTTCGCAGACGCCGATCGACCTCGGGCCGGTGGCGGCCTCCTACCTGGCCGTCGCGCTGTTCGGTTCCTATTTCCTCTCGGTCGGCACCTTCGCCTCGACGCTGACGAAGAACCAGATCGTCGCCGCGATTCTCGCGTTCGGCATGCTGATTCCCATCTTTTCGGCCGGACTGCTCGAGTCGCTCGGGAGCAACCCCGCCCGCCGCGAGCTCTTCTCGTACCTGAACCTCTGGGACCACATGGACGAGTTCTCGCGCGGCATCGTGGACACCCGGCACGTCGTCTACTACGTTTCGGCGACCGCCTTCTTCCTCTTTCTCGCGACCGTCTCGCTCGCAGCCAAGAAGGAAACGCCGTGAGCAGTCCGCGGGCCGCGCGGGCGGGCACGTCGGCCGTCGCCATCGCCCTGGCGGTGGCGCTATTCTTCGGAATCAACTGGCTCGGCTACCGACACTGGGCGCGCGGAGACTGGACGAAGACGAAGATCTATTCCCTCTCCGAGACGACGAAGAAGGTCGTGGCGGGCCTGAAGGCGCCCGTCCGGATCACGGCGGTCATGACGTCGCGGGCGCGCCTCTTCAAGCCGGTCAGCGAGCTGCTGAACCGGTACCGTGCCCTCTCGCCGAAAATCGAGGTCGAGATCGTCGACCCCGAGAAGAACCCGGCCCGCGCCGAGACCCTCGTGCGCGAGTTCGGGATTCGCCAGAACACCGTCATCTTCCGGTCGGGGGACAAGAAGAAGTACGTCGAGGAAGACAAGCTCGCCGATTTCGATTTCGCGGCCGCCGGAATGGGGGGCGCTCCGGAGATCAAGGCGTTCAAGGGCGAACAGGCGTTCACTTCGGCGATCCTCGAGGTGACCGAGAACAAGACGGCCAAGGTCTACTTCACCGCCGGCCACGGTGAGCCGACGCTCGAGTCGGTCGAGCGCGGCCGCGGCTACTCCGACGCGCGGCAGCTGCTCGAGCGCGACAACGTGACCGCTGCCGCATGGGAGTCGATCGGCCGCGGCGAGGTGCCCGCCGACGCCAGCGCCGTCGTGGTGTCCGGGCCGCGGACCGCCTTCCTCGAGCCCGAGACCGCGGCCCTTCAGAAGTACCTGGCGGGCGGAGGCCGCGTGCTCTTTCTGCTCGATCCGGTGCTGCCGGGCCCCGGGGCGCCGGCGGGCGATTTCGGCCTCGGAGCCCTTCTGGCGGGTTACGGCGTGACGCTCGGCAACGACATCATCATCGACCCGGCCAACGCCGTGCCGATGGTGGGCCCCGAAACCGTCATCGCGAATCACTACGGAACCCATCCGATCGTCCGGTCGCTCTCCGACCAGGGCCTTCCGGTGCTCTTCCCCGTCGCGCGCTCGGTCGCCAAGGCCGACGCGAAGACGGTCGGTGCCACGTCGGCGACGATGCTGGTCGAGACGACGTCCGAGGGATGGGGCGAGACGGGCCTGAACCGTCTCGACGCCGTGCAGAAGGACGCACAGGACGTCCCCGGACCGGTGACGATTGCGCTGGCGGTCGGGCCGGCCGACGAGAAGGAGGCGGGAAAGGACGGCAAGAAGGTCACGCGTCTCGTCGTGATCGGAAACTCCCGCTTCCTGACCAACGGCTCCCTCGGAAATGCCGGAAACGCGAACCTCTTCTTGAACGCCATTCACTGGCTCACCGGCGAAGAGAAGCTCGTCGGCATCGCGCCGAAGACGCCCGAGCAGGCCTCGCTCCAGATCTCGCAGGCTCAGGTCAATCGGATCGGCCTCGGCACCGTCGCGGGGATGCCGCTGTTCGCGATCCTTCTCGGTGTCTGGGTCTGGTACAGGCGCCGCGACTGACCCTTCCCGCAAAGGCGAGCCCATGTCCTATCGCAAGCTCCTGCTTTTGACCGGCGTCGTTTTCGGGCTCTTCGCCTTCATCGTCTTCTTCGAGCGGAAGCTTCCCACGACGTCGGAGCGGCGGGCCAAGGGAGACCTCCACTGGGACCTGCCGGAGGACCGCGTCGTCACCATCCGTCTCGAGCGGCCGGGCTCGGTCGTGGAGCTCCAGCGGGACGGCGAGCGCTGGCGGTTGACGCTGCCGACACCCTATCCGGCCGACACCTTCGCCGCCTCGGATCTCGCGCGCGAGCTCGCGCAGCTCAAGCGCGTGGGCGGCGACTCCTCGGAGGCACGCCCGGACGACTATGGCCTCGCGAAGCCTACGGCGAAGGCGACGATCGTTTGGAAGGACCCGGCCGACCCGCAGAAGAAGTCCACGCGCGTGCTCGAGTTCGGCATCGACATTCCGGGAACCGACACGGCTGCGGCCCGCGTGGCCGGACAGAACCGCGTCCTCTTCGTCCCGGTCTCGCTCGCGGCGTCGGTCCGTAAACCCGCGGCGGACTTTCTCTCCAAGGATGTCTTCGGCGGAACGTCCGCCGACGTCGCGAGAATCGACGTCGACCGGGGCCGGGGTCACCTGCTGCTCGCGCAGCGCAACGGCATCTGGTGGGTGGAGCAGCCCTTGAAGGACCTCGCCGACGCGGAAGCGGCGTCGCGCCTGGCGGGCGACCTGACCGCGTTGCGGGTCATCGAGTTCCAGGCGCCCGAGAAGGACAGCCTGGCCACGTGGGGCCTCTCCCCGCCGCTCTACCGGGTGACGCTGTCGGACTTCAAGGGCAAGCCGACGACGGTCGAGCTCGGCTCGACGCGTGCCGACGGCAATTCGGTCTATGCGCGCCGGGAGGGCCAGACCTTCACCGTCGCAAGCAGCATCGTCGAGGAGCTCTCCAAGGAATCGGAGGCCTTTCGTGCCAGGACCCTCGTGCGTTTCGACAGGGCGCAGGCGACGTCGCTCGAAGGGACCTTCGGGACCGACACGATCGCGCTCGCGCGCGGCAAGGACGGCGGATGGAGCGCCGCCGGCAAGGCCGCGCTCGCCGGATCCGTGGACGACCTGATGGGCGCCATTCTGGACCTGAAGAGCCGAGCGTTCGCCGACCAGACGCAGGCGGCTGCCCTGTCCGCCCGCCCGCCCTCGGCTTCCGTGCGCGTGACGTCCTCCGAGGGCGAGCCCTGGGAAATCAAGATCTACGGGGGAGCGGGGGAAACTGCGGCCATCGTGTCGGGCCGTCCGGGAGCCTTCCTCCTCACCTCGGACCCGACCGCGGGTCTTCTCGCCGCTTTCAAGAAGGCCGCGACGGCTCCGACTCCGGCGGCAACGCCGACGAAGAAACCGTAGCTATCGCTTGCCGGTGCGGTGCGGGGGGACCTTCTCCGCCGCGGACTCGAGTTCCGCGATCCGCTTCTTGCGGGCCCTCTCCTTCTCGTCCACGCTCTTCTCCTTCTTCTCCTTCGCCTTGGAGAAGACCGTCGACAGAGACAGCATGGCGCCCTTTCCCTTGGGCGGCTTGGCGCGCCGAGCCGTTGCGCCCCAGAGCCTGGTCCTCTTGAAGATGGCCTCGGTGAAGTCGGCGTTGGCCAGGTCGGCGCCGGTCAGGGTCGCGCCCGTGAAGTCGGCCCCCATGGCCCGGGCGAAACGCAGATCCGCGTCCTGAAGGACGGCGTCGCGAAAGTTGGCGCCGATCAAGAGCGTCCCCGAAAGGTCCGCCTCGAAGCCCCGCGCTCCGGAAAAGTCGGCGCGTTTGAAATTGCCCTGCCGAAAGGTCCCGTGCGACAGGTCCGCGCGCGAGAAATTGACACCCTCGGCCTGCGCCTCGGAGAGGTCCGCCCCGGAGAAGCATGCGCCGACGAAGGAATGCGGCTTCAGATTGGCCCGCCGCAGGACGGCCTTGGTGAGGTCGGCCGTCTGAAAGTTGGCCTTCTCGAACTTCGCGCCACGGAGATCGACCTCGTTCAGCTTTGCGTCGCTGAAGCTGACGTCCTGGCCGACCGCGTCGAGAAAGATCGCACGCCTCAGCTCGGCCTTGCGCACCTTCGCCCGGTCGAAGGAGGCGCCGGAGAAGTTCGCCTCGACGGCGGAGACGAGCTCCAGGTCGGCGTCGGTGAAGTCCGCCTTTTCGCAATCCGCAGCGTTCAAGGAGGCCTGCCGCAGGATCGCACCGACAAACTTCGCCCGGCGCAGGTCGGCTCCCGAGAAGTCGGCGCCCTTGAGGCTCGCCGACGTGAAGTCCGCGTTGGGGAAGGATCCGCGCACGGCCCCCACACCCTCGAAGAGAGCCCGCGTCAAGTTCACGCCGTCGAAGTGCGCGCCCGCCGTCTTGACGCCGCGGAAGTTGACCTCCGAGAGATTGGCGCCGGCCAGATTCGCGTTGGACAGGTCTGCACCCTCGAGCTTGGCGAAAGAGAGGTCGGCGCCGGCCAGGTCCGCGCCCGCGAGCGGGCATCCGAGCATGGAGGCGGACCGCAGGCGCGCGCCGGCCAGGAAAATGCCTCCCAGGTCCAGGAAATCGAGCTTGCAGTGCTCGAAGACCGCGCCCGCCGCCGAGGCGCCCGCAAACCGCGTACCCTCGAGCGTGGCGCGTGAGAAGTCGGTTCCCGCCAGGGTCGCGCCCGAGAGGTTCGCGCGGGAAAGGTCCGCCCGCTTCAAGTCCTTTCCCGAGAGGTCGGCCCGCTGAAGGTCCGCGTCCGTCATGTCCGGCGTGACGTTCGGGTTGCGGCTCCTCCAGGCGTTCCAGTCGGCGGTGAGCAGGAGCTTCGCGTGCTCGGGGTTGGGCATGGAACACGCATTGTAGAGGATGTGGGTTCTTCTCCGGCCGGTTACAATGTTGGGAAATGAGCACTTCCACCGCGGTTGCCCCTCCGCCGAAGGCGGTCGACCGCATCCGCAAGGCGCTCCAGGGGGGCCATCCGCTCCTCTACGTTCAGACCTGGGAAGAGTCCCGTGTCGAGAGACTGGCGCACCACCTCGCGAAGACCTTCTATGGGGCTCCCGTCACGCTGGGGGTCTGGTCGATCGTGGACGGCCTCGTCGTGGACGGGGCGGTGTGCCCGGACACGAAGGATCCGGTCAAGGCCCTCGAGGCGATCCTCGCCGCGCAGGGAAAGGGCTTTTACGTCCTCAAGGACTTCCTCGCCGCGGCCGACGGCCGGCCCGAGATGGTGCGGCGGCTGCGCGATGTCTACCGCGCGCTCAAGGACCGCGGCCGGCACGTCCTGCTCGTGTCGCCACGCTTCTCGATGCCCGAGGAAGTCAAGAAGGAGATCTACGTCGTCGAGTACGAGCTCCCCGACGACTCGGAGATCGTGAAGCTGATCGACGCCAACGCGCGCAAGCGCCTGGGCGCCGAGGTCGACGAAGTGGCGGTCAAGCGCCTGGCGCTCGCGCTGCGGGGTCTGACGGCCGATGAGATCGGCCACGTCCTTTCCAAGGTCTTCGCGCAACGCAAGGCGTTCACCGAGGAGGCCTTCTCCGAAATCCTGGCGGAGAAGGAGCAGATGTCGCGCAAGGAGGGTGTGCTGGAGTTCGTGCCGCCGCGCTTCTCACTCGAGGACGTGGGCGGCTATGAAACGCTCAAGGACTGGCTCAAGAAGCGGCGCGCTCTCTTCTCCAAGGAAGCGCTCGACGCCGGGATCCCGATCCCGAAGGGACTGCTTCTGATGGGCATCTCGGGGTGCGGCAAGAGCCTCTGCGTGAAGACGATCTCGACGCTCTGGAACCTTCCCCTCTTCCGGCTCGACATGAACGCCGTTTTCGGGACCGACAACCCGGAATTCACCTTTCTCCGCGCGCTGCGCTCGGTCGAGGCGGTTTCGCCGGCGGTCCTCTGGATCGACGAGATCGAGATGGGTGTCGGCGGGTACCGCGAGGGCCAGGATCCGTCCATGTCGCGCATCTTCTCGGGCTTTCTGACCTGGATGCAGGAGAAGAGCGCGCTCGTGTTCGTGGCCGCCACGGCCAACCGCATTCATCTTCTGCCGGCAGAAATCCTGCGCAAGGGCCGCTTCGACCAGGTCTTCTTCGTGGATCTGCCCAACGAGGAGGAGCGCAAGCAGATCTTCGCCATACACCTGAAGCACAACCGCTGCGAGGTCGCGAAGTTTGATCTGGTGTTCCTCGCCAAGGCGACCAAGGGCTGGAACGGCGCCGAGATCGAGCAGGCCGTGATCTCCGCGGTGGTCGACGCCTATGCCGAAGGGCGGCCGCTCACCGAGGAGGACCTGCACCGGATGATCTCCTCGACTGTGCCCCTCTCGGTCACGATGGACGAGCAGATCAAGGCCATCCGGAGCTGGGCCCACGACCGTGCGCTGAACGCGTCGAAGGGTTGACGCCGCGCCGCGGCGGTCAATTCCAGCCCGGATCCCCCGCGGTCCCCCGGTAGGGCGCCAGAAATCGGATCCGGCGGCGCCACTCGCGCATGCGGCCGGTCAGCTCCGCGAAGCGCCCCGGCAGGGAGTCAATTTCGAGCAGCTCTTGAAGCTCCGGCGGCCCATAGCACAGGCGCAGCGCGATTTCCGAGGCGAGGCGCTCGGGCGGAAGATCCTCCTGCGGCAGCGGTGGCAGCTTGAGCGCCGCCGCAACGGCCTCGAAGAGGCCCGTCGCGAGGCGCCGGGCCCGCGCCTGCGCGCCTGCGTCCGGAAACGGCAGGGAGGCGACTTCTTCCACGCGTGCCAGCCGGTAGGGATTTCCGGTCGCCTCCTGGAGGATGCGGTAGCGAAACCGCCCCTCGAGCAGAATGTTGAAGCGGCCGTCCGGAAGGAGCTCGGTCTCCACGATTTCGCCCGCTCCGCCGATCCCAAAGACCTCGGGATCGCGCCCGCCCTCTTCCCATCCCGGCTTCATCAGGGCCATGCCGATCGTACGGTCTCCTTCCAGCGCGTCGGCCACCATGGAGCGATAGCGGGCCTCGAAGACGTGCAGGGGCAGGAGGGTGCCCGGCATCAGCACGACTCCCGGGAGCGCGAAGATCGGGAGGCGCCGGCTCACGGTTTGCCAGCCTGCGCCGGCGGGCCGCTCCCGGACGCCCGCGCGAGCTCCAGCACGAACGCCACCGTCTGCCGGATCTCCTCGTCGGTCAGCTTGCCCTCGAACCGCGGCATCGGGTCGTGGCCCCGGCGGATCTGCCGTTCGAGTGCCGCCGGACTGCCGTCCGAGCGCCAGACTCCGTCGACCAGATTCGCGTACTTGAAACGGCTCGCCGTGATCGTCTTCCCCTCGCCGTCCTCACCGTGGCAGGAGGCGCACTTTCGCTCGTAGATCATCTTCCCCGCGAGCAGGTCGCGGTCGGCGCCGTCCACGAGCGGCAGGCGCTTCTGGGCGCACGAGGATGGGGCAAAGGCGGCAAGCAGGAGGAGGAAAGCGCGCGAGCGCCGGAGCACGGGCGCAGTGTAGCAAGCGGACTCGCCGACGCGGATTCTCTAAGGGAGCCGTTAGGGTCCGGAGGGGGACAGACGGCCGCCGCGCAAACCTGATAGCTTTTTGTCCCTCAGATGGCCCGACCGACCGACAAGGTCGCGGAGAACGCGCCGGGACAGTTCTACGTCGACCGCCAGTGCATCGACTGCGACGTGTGTCGCGTCACGGCTCCGGCGAACTTCCAGCGGCACGCGGAGAATCCGTATTCATTCGTTTTTCGCCAGCCGTCCTCCCCGGAGGAGCGGGCGCAGTGCGAAGAGGCCATGGACAGTTGCCCGGTCGAAGCGATCGGAAGCGATGGAGACTGAGGGGGCGGGCCTCGGGTCTCCGCCGGAACCGGGCGGTCATCCCGGATTCTTTCGGAAATATTCGATCGTCCGTTTCAGGCCCTCTTCCAGCATCACCTTCGGTTCCCATCCCAGGAGGCTGCGCGCCTTGGCGATGTCGGGCTGGCGCACGCGGGGATCGTCCACCGGCAGCGGGCGAAACGCGATCTCGCTCGAGGTGCCTGTCAGGCGCCGGATGGTTCGCGCGAACTCGAGGACGGAAAGCTCGGCGGGGTTGCCCAGGTTGACGGGGTTGGTCTCCGACGAGAGCAGCAGGCGGTAGATCCCGTCGATCAGGTCGGAGACGTAGCAGAACGAGCGCGTTTGCAACCCGTCGCCGAAGACGGTCATCGGCTGTCCGGTCAGCGCCTGGCCGATCAGCGCCGGGACCACGCGTCCGTCGCGAGACCGCATGCGTTCTCCGTAAGTGTTGAAGATCCGAACGATCCGGGTGTCGACGCCATGCGCGCGGTGGTAGGCCATCGTCATCGCCTCGCCGAACCGCTTGGCCTCATCGTAGACGCCCCGAGGGCCGATCGGGTTCACGTTGCCCCAGTAGGTCTCGGGCTGCGGATGAACGAGGGGGTCGCCGTACACCTCGGAGGTCGAGGCGAGCAGAAAGCGAGCCTCTTTCGCCATCGCGAGGCCGAGCGCGTTGTGGGTCCCGAGCGAACCCACTTTGAGTGTCTGGATGGGAAGCTCCAGGTAATCGATCGGCGAGGCGGGGGATGCGAAGTGGAGCACGGCATCGAGAGGTCCGTCGATGAAGAGAAAATGCGTGACGTCGTGGCGAACGAACCGGAAGCGCTTCTCCTCCGAGAGGTGCGCGATGTTGCGGAGGTTTCCCGTCAGGAGGTTGTCGAGACCGATGACCTCATGCCCCTCGGCGAGCAGTCGGTCGCACAGGTGGCTCCCCAGAAACCCGGCGGCGCCCGTGACGCAGACGCGCATGCCGCGCGAGGCGGTCATCCGCGGCCCACGCCCGTGTAATTCCACCCCGCCGCGCGCATCTCCTTCGGCTCATAGACGTTGCGCAGGTCGACGAGAGTCTTGGACTTCAGGCGCCGTGCGAGCTCGGCCAGATTCAGGGCACGGAACTCGTTCCACTCCGTGGCCAGCACCAGGAAGTCGGCCCCTGCCGCGCACTCGTACGCGTCGGCGGCGTACTCGATGTCGGGCAGAATGGCCCTCGCGTTCTCGACCGCGGCGGGGTCGCATGCGCGCACCCGCGCGCCGGCCGCGCGCAGGCTCTGGACGACGGCGATGGCCGGCGATTCGCGGATGTCGTCGGTCTCCGGCTTGAAGGAGAGGCCCAGGACGGCGGCGGTCTTTCCGGCGAGCGGGCCGGCGCCCTGGGCGATGCGCTCGATCATCCGCGCCTTGGTTCGGGCGTTGGCCCGGATCGTGGCCTCGATGATCTCGAAGGTGTCCCCGAGCTGGCGCGCCAGGTCGGCCGCCGCGGCCGTGTCCTTGGGAAAGCAGGAGCCGCCGAATCCGGGGCCCGGGTGCAGGAACTTCGGGCCGATACGCCGATCGAGCCCCATTCCGCGAGACACGTCGTGGACGTCGGCCCCCATCTTTTCGCACAGGCGGGCGATCTCGTTGATGAACGAGATCTTCACGGCGAGGAAGCCGTTGGAAGCGTACTTGATCAGCTCCGCCGAGGCGACGTCGGTGATCACGAAGGGCGTGTCGATCAGGGAGAGGGGGCTGTAGATCTCCTTCATCACCTCCACGGCGCGGGGATCCGACGCTCCGATGACGATGCGGTCCGGGCGGAGGAAATCCGAGATCGCCGAGCCCTCGCGCAGGAACTCAGGATTCGAGACGACCGAGAATTCGTGGCGGTCGTTCTTGTTCCGGAGGATCTCGTCGATCATGCGGCCGGTCCCGGTCGGAACGGTCGACTTCGTGATGACGACCTTGTATCCATTTCGGTGTTCGGCGATCGCCTCGGCGACCTGTCTGACGAAGGTCAGGTCGGGGGAGCCATCGGGACGGGGAGGCGTTCCAACGGCGATGAAGATGGCGAGCGAGCTTCGGATGCCGTCCGCCAGATCGGTCGTGAAGCGCAGGCGCCCCGCCCGCTCGTTCTTGGCCACCAGCTGCTCGAGCCCCGGCTCGTAGATCGGCATCCGGCCGCTTTTCAAGGCTTCGATCTTGGCCTCGTCCTTGTCGACACAGACGACGTGCATCCCGAAGTCGGCCAGGCAGGCCCCCGTCACCAGGCCGACGTAACCGGTTCCGACCATGCAGACATTCATGCGGCCGTCTCGCTCCTCTTCCACTCGAGGAGGCGGCGCAGCCCGTCGGATAGAGGGACGCGGGCCCGGAAGCCAAGCAGCCGCGCGGCCTTCTCCGTCGCGGCGAAGGTGACGGGAACGTCGCCCGGCTGGTCCGGCAGCCTGTCGAGTTTCGCCTTCTTGCCCGTCACCGCCTCGATCTCCCGGACCAGGCGTGCCAGGGTGACCGGCCGGGCGCCGCCCAGGTTCACGATCTCGAAAGAGAGCAGCGCCTCGAGCGCCGCCTCCATGCCGTCCACGACGTCGTCCACGTACGTGTAGTCTCGGCGGGAGCCGCCGTCGCCATAGAAGGGGATCCGTTCGCCCGCCTCGATCGCCCGCAGGAACCGCGCGATCGCCATTTCCGGACGCTGCCGCGGTCCATAGACGGTGAAGAAACGCAGGCAGACGGCGGTCAGGCCGTGGGCACGGTGCGCGTCGGCGACGCCGAGCTCGGCCGCGCGCTTGGTTGCCGCATAGGGCGAGATCGTCCGGTCGATGGGATCGTCCTCGGCGAAGGGGATGCGGGTACTGAGCCCGTAGACCGACGAGGAGGACGCGAAGAGAAATCGTGGCCTGCCGTGGGCAACGGCGGCTTCGAGAAGATTCGCGGTACCCCGGACGTTGACCTCTTCGTACAGACGCGGCTGCCCGATCGAGGGGCGCACGCCCACGCGCGCCGCCAGGTGCGCCACGGCCTCGAAACGTTCCTCGCGGAAGAGGGCATCCAGTCCGGCGCGGTCCCGGATGTCTCCCTCGACCAGCCGGAATCGCGGGTTCTCGCGGTGCGGAGCCAGGTTCTCGCGCTTGAGGGCGGGATCGTAGAAGTCGTCGAAGGCGTCGAGAACGGTAACCCGGTCGCCCCGGGCGAGCCGGCGGTCGACCAGATGCGAGCCGATGAAGCCGGCTCCGCCGGTGATCAGCAGCTTCATCGGGAGGGCGGCGTGGGCGTCGTGGAGGCCGCCGTGGCCGACGCGGCTGGCGTCGCGGTCAGGCGCGCCACTTCGTCCTTGTACTCCTTCTTGATGCCCGCCTTCTGGCGGTTCCGGATCAGCCAGCGCAGCAGCGCCGATTCGTCCACGCCGACGACCAGGTGGTTGGCCGCATCGAAGAGCGCCGGGTCGTTGATCAGCTTGCCCGCCGTGCCCTGCCCTTCGTCGAGCTTGCGCCCGATCGAGTCGAGTTGCTGGGAAAACTGCAGCAAGTTCTTCGTGAACTCGCGCCCGAACTTCTCGTCGTGGAGCAGGATGGGGATGGCGCCGGTTCCCTTCTCCAGGTTTTCGGTGACCTTGGCCAGGGAGGCCGTCGCCACGGCGAGGTTGTCGAGCAACGCGTAGACTTTCTTCTTGCCCTCCGGGTCGGAAAGAAGCGCGGGCAGCGCTCCGGTGCCGTTGGCGATGCCGTCGTCGATCCTGGCGAGCAGGGACTCGACGGACTTGAAGGCCCTGCGCAGGGAGTCCGAGGTCTCCGCGCCATACTTTTCGTCGATCAAGAGCTTGCCCACCAGGCCCTGGCCTCGCTCGACCTTCTTGATGAGGGCGTTCAAGGAATGCAGCGTGGCATTGAAGCTGTTGCCAAGCTCCTCGCTCTCCGGGCTCTTGGAGGTGATCGCGCCGAGGAACCCTTCGCCCTTTTCGGTTCGCCCGAGGATGTTCTTCAGCGACCGGGCGATGGCGGAGAGGTCGGTGAGAAGGTCGCCGCTGCCCTCGAGCAGCTTCTCGATTCCCGTTCCGGGCGCCGCCTTGATGTCGCCGCCGATCGGGATCTGCGTCTCGTCCGCCGTACCGCCGGCCAGATCGATGTACTTGTCTCCGAGCAGCCCGATCGTCTTGATCGAAGCCACCGTACCGGTGCGCAGGCGCGGTGCCACGCGCCGGTCCACTTCGTACACGACGAGCACGGTCTGGTCGCCCGGCTGCGGCGAGAGGTTCACTTCGAGGACGCCGCCGACGGTCACGCCGTTCAACCGCACCGGGTTGCCCGTCACCAGGCCCGAGGCCGAGTCGAAGTGGGTCTGATAGGGCCACTTCTTCTTGAAGAGGTTGGCCCGCTTGCCGACCATGAAAATGCCGATCGTCGTGAAGAAGAGGGCGATCAGGACGACCAGTCCCACCCGGAAGCGCCGACCGACATAGTGTTCGGTGACCACTCGTTATCCTCCCGGAACGGGGGCGAAGTCGCCCGTCCCGCACGGAAAGCCCATCGAGCGAAAGTAGTCCTGCAGGACCGGGTGGCCTCCGCGGGCCGCCTGCTCGAAGGTGCCGATGAACTGGAACTGCCCCTGGTAGAGGAAGGCGATCCGATCCGCCACCGTGCGCGCCGCGACGATGTCGTGCGTGACGACGACCGAAGTCGTCTTGAGCCGGACGTTCAGGTCCACGATCAACTGCGCGATCTTCTCGGAGGACAGGGGATCAAGCCCCGTCGTGGGCTCATCGTACAGGATGATCTCGGGCTCCAGGGCGATCGAACGCGCCAGGGCGACCCGCTTTCGCATTCCGCCGGAGAGCTCCGACGGCATCTTCTTCTGGATGCCCGGCAGGCCGACCATCTGCAGCTTCTCCGCAACGGCCTTTGCGATCTCCTCGGGAGTCTTCGAAGTGTGCTCCTCCAGCGGAAAGGCGATGTTTCGCTCGACGTTCATCGAGTCGAAGAGCGCCCCGCCCTGGAAGAGCATCGCCAGACGCCGGCGGATCGGCGTCAGTTCCTCTTCGTCGAGGCCCACGATCGATTGTCCAAAGACCTTCACGTCTCCATGGTCGGGCTTGGTCAGGCCGTTGATGTGGCGCAGCGTCACGCTCTTGCCGGTCCCGGAAGGTCCGAGGACGCACAGGACCTCCCCGCGGCGGATGTCCAGGTCCACGCCGGCGAGGATGTCCTTGGTGCCGTAGGTCTTCCAGACCTGCAGAAACTGCACGATGACTTCGCCGGGCGCGGCCTTCTCGCGAGGCTTGGCGGTGCTCATGGTTTTCGCCTCATAGCGCCAGGAAGAGCTTGGTCAGCAGGAAGTCGGACACCAGAACGGTGATGGAGGCGATCACGACCGTGCGGGTCGTGGCGACTCCGACCGACGTCGCTCCGCCCTCCACGTTCAGGCCGTGGTAGCAGCCGATGGCCGCGATCTCCAGTCCGAAGAAGACGGTTTTTCCGAGCCCGCTTCCGATGTCGGAGATCGAGAGCTGGTTCCAGATGCTCGACAGGTAGTCCTGCGCCGTCATTTGCAACTCGACGACGGCGATGAAGAGGCCTCCCAGGATCCCCAGCACGTCGGCCAGGGCCGTCAGCACGGGCATCATGAGGGTCGTGGCCAGGACGCGGGGCACGACGAGGCGGCGCACGGGTGAGACGGCCATCGCGCGCAGGGCGTCGACCTGCTCGGTCACGGTCATCGAGCCGAGTTCGGCCGTAATCCCCGATCCGACGCGGCCGCCCACCATGAGGGCCGTCAGGATCGGGCCGAGCTCGCGGACGAGGGAGAGGGCCACGACGCGCCCGATGAAGAGCTTTCCGCCGAAGGCCGCGAGCGAGTACGCGGTCTGCAGGGCCAGCACCATGCCTGTCGTAAAGGCGGTGATCCCGGTGATCGACACCGAGCGGGCCCCGATCTCGTCGAGCTGCCGCAGAAGCTCGTAGCGGTAGAACGGCCGCGAGACCATCCCGGCCACGGCGTCGCCAATGAGCTCCGCCAGGCCTCCCATGTACTCGACCAGCGCCTGTCCCTTGCGGCCAAACCGGTCCACGAACCGCAGCCATCGGATGTTCCGGTAGAAGAGGGCCGTGGCCGACGGGGGGGCGGACGGCGGGTGAGGCGCGCTCATGGAATGCGCGATTCTATTCCGGGTGCCGAGCCGTGTAAATCGCGGAAGGGCGAAGACTTGGCGCCCGAGCCTTTGCTAACATCCGCCGCCTCGATGAGAGCCCTGCGCGCGGCGGTCGTCTGGACGGCCATCGTCCTGCTGACCGTCGGCTTCGGGATTCCCGCCATCGCCGCCGCCTTCGTGCCTCCGCGGGGGGACTGGTTTCAACGTTTCGCGCGCGGGTGGGCGCGCTGCCTGCTTTGGGTCTCGGGAATCACGGTCGAGGTGCGGCACCCGGAGTGCTTTCCGCGTGGGCGCAGCGTCGTGGTCGCCGCCAATCACGAGAGCTTCTGCGACATTGTCGTGCTCCTGGCGTGCCTGCCCTTTCAGGCGCGGTTTCTCGCAAAGCGCAGCATCTTCCGGGTTCCGGTGCTGGGCTGGTCGATCGCGGCGGCCGGCTTCGTCCCGGTCGACCGCGGTGATCGGACGCGCGGAGCGGCGGCTCTCGACGCGGCGCTCAAGCGATTGCGCGACGGCCGGTCGGTCGTGATCTTTCCCGAGGAGACGCGGACTCGTACGGGCGAACTGCTCCCATTCAAGAAGGGTGCGGCGCTACTCGCCCTGCGGTCGGGACTGCCGCTGCTTCCGCTCGGCCTGGCCGGCACGCGCCGCATCCTGCCGCCCGGGAGTCTCCTCATGTCTCCCGGCCGCGCCGTGGTCTGCGTGGGAGAAACGATCGAGCCGGAACCCATGCATCGGAAGGACCTGACGGAGAGGCTGCGGCAGGAGGTGGAGAGATTGAGGGGGGAGGCATGGAATCGGAAGTGATAACTTCACCGTTCCATGTCCGCCACCTCCGAACTGAGCGACGAAAAGGTCCTCGAGGTCCTCAAGACCGTCCGCTTTCCCGGCCTCTCCCGGGACATCGTTTCGTTCGGCTTTGTGAAGGACCTGTCGGTGGGAGGAGGAAACGTGTCGTTTCGGTTGGAGATGACGACGGAATCGCCGCGGGCCGCCGAGGAGATCCAGCGGGACGCCACCGAGAAGCTGCGTGCGCTGCCCGGCGTCTCCGCCGTCACCATCCGACTGGACGTCAAGCCTCCGGGTCCGCCGGCGCCGCGCGGCGGCTCGGCCGTACCGACGCCGCCGGCGACAATCCTTCCGGAGGTCCGATTCGCCGTGGCAGTCGCCTCGGGAAAGGGCGGGGTCGGAAAGTCCACGGTGGCCGCGAACCTGGCGCTCGCCTTCGAGCGCCTGGGCCGCCGCGCCGGGCTCATGGACTCGGACATCTATGGCCCCTCGCAGCAGATGATGATGGGCATTTCGGAGAAGCCCTACGTCAACGAATCCAATCAGATCGTTCCGATCGAACGCTACGGCGTGCGTGTGATGTCGCTCGGATTCTTGATGGACGTGGACCAGCCCGTCATCTGGCGGGGCCCCATGGTCATGAAGGCGGTCGAGCAGTTTCTCCAGGACGTGGCCTGGGGCAAGCTCGACGTGCTCGTCATCGACCTGCCACCGGGCACGGGCGACGCACAACTGACGCTCACCCAGAAAATTCACCTCGCCGGCGCGGTCATCGTGACGACCCCGCAGGACGTCTCGCTGATCGACGCCCGCAAGGGACTGGCGATGTTCCAGAAGGTGAACGTACCCGTCCTCGGCATCGTCGAAAACATGTCGTACTACGTCTGCCCGCAGTGCGGCCACCGCGAGGAGATCTTCAAGCACGGGGGAGGCCGGCGCACCGCCGAGCAGCTGAACGTGCCGTTTCTCGGCGAGATCCCGCTCGATCCGAAGGTCGCCATCGGCGGAGACGAGGGGCGTCCGATCGTGGTTGCCGACCCGCAGTCGCCCGTCACGGAAGCCTACCTACGCATCGCCGACGAGATCGTGCGGCAGCTGGGAGCGTAGGAAGGCGCGTGGCCGCAACGCCTGTGGCGCCTTCGCCGAATCCCGCCGCCTGAGGCGTCCGATGACCGCCGCGATCGAGCTCGCCCAGGGAGACATCACCGCGCTCGACGTGGATGCGATCGTCAACGCCGCCAACGAACAGCTCCAGCTCGGGTCGGGGGTCGCCGGTGCCATCAGCCGGCGGGGGGGGCCGGCGATCCAGGACGAGTGCAACCAGATCGGCGCCTGTCCGGTCGGCGCGGCCGTCGTGACGGGAGGGGGCAATCTGCCGGCGCACTGGGTCATTCACGCGGTGGGACCGATCTGGCGCGGCGGCGCCGAAGGGGAGGAGATGCTGCTCGCGTCGGCGGTGCGTGCGGCCTTGAAGCGCGCCGAGGAAGTCGGCGCCCGATCCGTGGCCCTGCCGGCCATCTCGGCGGGGGTATACGGGTTTCCGATGCGGCGTGCCGCGGAGCTCTCAATCGGCGTGGCCCGGGCCTTCGCAGCGCAGGCGAAGAGCGTCGAGCGAATCGTCTTTTGCCTCTACGACGACGCGGCGCTGGCCGCCTTCGAGCGCGCCTTCGCGGAAGGGTGAGGGGACCGGTAACTCCATCAACCTTGATGTCGTCCGGCGCGGCGCGGCGGTCCGCGGGCGAGCCGATTGCGTCTCCCGCGGGGACGCTTCCGTTAAGATGCCTCCCGGATGACGCCCTTCGTCTCCGTCCTGTCCTGGCTCGCCACGCTCGCGTTCGTTACCCCGGCTTCTCCTGCGACGCCGTCCGACGCGCAACTCTCCTCCCTCCAGACGGCGCGCAATGTCGGCCTGGCGGCGCTCGAGGACGGAAACCTCACCGAGGCGAAGAAGCGCTTCGAGGACGTGCGGCGGCTGGCTCCCGCCGAGCCGCTCGGATGGGCGAACGGCGGTGTGGTGGCCCTGCGCGAAAAGGACCTTGCCGCCACGGAGAAGCTTCTCGCCGAAGCGGCCCGCCTGGCTCCCTCCGATCCCCGGGTGGCCGCGCTCCGAGGAACCCTCGCCGAGCAGGCCGGTCAGGCCGACGCAGCGATCGCGTTCTTTGAGAAGGCCGCGGCGGGCGATCCCCGGAACCTTGCCTCTCGCTGGAGCACCGCGCGTCTGCTCGCGGAGAAGCCGGGCGGCCGTCCCCGCGCGATCCGTCAGGTGCAAGAGGCGCTCGACCAGGCTCCCTCGAACGTCTTTCTTCTCCTGCGGCTCTCGGAACTCGAGCGGATCGAAGGCGACCGCGCCGGGGCGGAGGCGGCGCTCGACAGGGTGCTCGCCGAGGCCGCCGGCTCGACGCCAGCGGATGGCAAGCTCGAGCGTTTCGCCGCGGAGGCGAAGGCCGGCCTGCAATCGGGAGACATGGCCGGCGCTGCGCTGAAGTCCCGGGTCGTCGAGAACCTTCTGCGGGCGACGCACCGTTATCAGCAGGCGCGTTTCGACGTCGAGCCGGGCGTCCTGGGCCTGCCCCTGGAAGACTGGACGCCGGCGCTCTCCGATCGGATGCGCACGCGTCCCGCCGCGATTCCCGTCCGCTTCACGCGGCGCGCCGACGAGGAGCTCGCCACGCTGTCGGGGCTCTCGGCGGTGCGCGCGACGGGCAAGGATGGCCGCGATCTGGCATTGGCGGGAGCGTCCGGGATCGTGCTCGCGCGGGCGAAGGACGGATTCCACCCCGGTGCTCCTCTCTCCGGCTCCGGCGCAACGGCCGCTCTCGAGGTCGCTGACATCGACAACACGGGGGAGCTCGACGTCGTGGCCCCGGGTGCACTCTTTCTGGCGCAGGGCGACGGATTCGTCCGTACCGCACTGGCTGCGGGAGAGAGCGTGCTGCCGATCGACTTCGACTCGGACGGAGACCTCGACCTGTACGTCAGCTCGCCTGCTGGCGACAGGTTGCTGCGCAACAATCTGGACGGCACCTGGACGGACGTCACCACCGCCGCCCTCCCGGAGAAGACCGCCTCCCGCTTCGCGGCGGCCGCAGATTTCGACCGGGACGGCGATCCCGACCTCGTGCTGGCGCGTGCCGGAGGCGGGCTCACGCTTCTGGACAACCGGCGCGGCGGACGCTTCGCCGAGCGCAACGCCGGCCTTCCCGGCGCGGGCGCGGTGGCGGGCCTCGCCGCGGGGGACCTGAACGCCGACGGTCGGCCGGATCTGGTCTGGGCGGGCGAGGCGGCCGCCTCCGTCGCGCTCAATCGCGGCGACGGCTCGTTTGCCGTGGCCGAGGCGCTGCCCTCGGGCGGGGCGCCCCTGCTCTTCGACTTCGACAACGATGGCGCTCTCGATCTGCTGCTGGCCGGGGCGAAGGGCTCAGCGGGGTCCGCGCTCTACCGCAACGACGGTGCGGGCGCCTTCGCGCTGACAGACCAGAAACTGCCGCCCGCAGCCGCCGCGGAAGCCGTGGACGTCGACGGGGACGGAGACCTGGACCTCGTGCTCGTGACCCACACGGGAGCAGCGGAGCTCTACGCCAACGAGGGCGGGAACGCCAACGGCTGGATGGACGTCGCGCTCGAAGGGCTCCCGACCGGTTCGGCCAAGGTGAACCGGCTCGGCTACGGATCCGAGATCGAGGCCCGCGCTGGACAGCTCTACGTCTTCCGCACGGCCAGCCGTCCGGTCACACACCTGGGCCTCGGGGCTCGGAGGCGCGCAGACGTCCTGCGCATCGTCTGGACCAACGGCGTTCCGCAGAACGCGCTCGATCCGCCGGCGAGAACGGTGCTGCGCGAGGTCCAGCAACTGAAAGGCTCCTGTCCCTTCCTCTACGCCTTCGACGGGAAGCGCTGGCGATTCGTGACGGATGCCCTGGGGCGCAGTCCCGCGGGCCTGCTCTACGACGGGATCCATCAGGCCGCGGCCGACACGCGAGAGTGGCTGGTCGTGCCCGGCGCGCGGCTCGCGCCGGCCGGGGGGAAGCTCCTGCTCGACTTCACGGAGGAGCTCTGGGAAGCGGTCTATTTCGACCTGGCGGAGCTTGCGGCGGTGGATCATCCGGCGGGCACTTCGATTGTCGCCAACGAACGCATGGTTCCGCCGCCCTTCCCAGAGAAGAGGCTCTACACCGTCTCCCGGCCGATCACCCCGCGGGCCACCGACGGCCAGGGGCGCGACCGGACGAAGGAGATCGCCCGGGAGGACGGCGTCTTCCTGGGCGGCCTGACGCCGACCCGGTACCAGGGGATTGTCGCGCCGCACACGCTCGTGCTCGAGCTTCCGCGCGCGCGCGGCGCGCGCCGCGTGATGCTCTACATGACCGGCTGGATCTTCTACGCCGACACGTCGATCGCCGTCTCGCTCTCGCAAGGGGAGAAGGCCGAGCGCTCCGCGCCGCCGGTGCTCGAGGTGCCCGACGGCAAGGGCGGCTGGAAAACGGCGCTGCCCGCGATGGGCTATCCCGCCGGCAAGACCAAGACGATGCCGGTCGACCTCTCGGGCCTGCTCGACCGCTCCGACCCGCGCGTGCGCATCTCGACGAACCTGGAGATCTACTGGGACCGCATTGCCTACACGGTGGACGAAGAGGAGGCGCCGCTCGAGATCACGCCGATCCCGCTTTCCTCGGCGCGCCTTTTCTTCCGCGGCTTCTCGCGTGCGGTGCGCGAGACGCCCGACGGGCCGCACATCTTTCTCCACGACGACGTCGAGACGGCGCCACGCTGGGCCGACATGGCAGGCCTCTACACGCGCCTGGGCGACGTGCAGGAATTGCTGCTCTCGGCCGACGACCGGTATGTCGTCATGAAGGGAGGCGATTGCGTGCGTCTGGAGTTCGACGCGCGGGCGCTCCCGCCACTGCCCCCGGGCTGGGAGCGCGACTACCTCGTCATCCTCGACGGGTGGGACAAGGACGCCGACAAGAACACGGTCGCCGGACAGACCGTCGAGCCCCTTCCGTTCCATGGCCAGGACGACGCGCGGTACGGTTCCGACCAGGCCTTTCCCGGCCGGGCCGCGGGCAAGGCGTGGCGAGAGCAATTCTTGACCCGGCGGGGCGGGCCGGAGGATTTCCTGGACGCCGTTCGTCGGGCGCCCGCGCCGTTGGGCCGTCCCCGGGGATGAGGCGGCGCCCGGCTCCCGCCTTCGTCGCGGCTCTGGCCCTGGCCGCGGCCGCTCCGGTGCCCGGCGTCTTTCGCGATGTCACGAAGTCGTCCGGCATCGACTTTCGGATCGCCTCCGACATGATGCGCTTGAAGCTCATTCCGACGATGATCGGGGGCTGCGCGTTCGGAGACTACGATGGAGACGGTCGGCCGGATCTCTACGTCACGAATTCCATTCCGAGCTGGGGCAAGCCCAATCCCGACCGCTGCGGGCGCCTTTATCACAACGTCGGAGGAGGTCGTTTCGAAGACGCGACGCGGCGCGCGGGCATCAAAGCCTGCGGGCTCGGGATAGGGGCCTTCTGGGCGGACCTCGACGGTGACGGGAATCTCGACCTGTACCTGACCAACGTCGGGGCCAACGCGGTCTACTGGAACCGCGGAGACGGCACCTTCGAGGAGGGACGTGATACGGGCCTCGAGGATCCGCTCTTCTCCGTCGGCGCCGGATTCCTGGACTTCGACGGAGACGGGCGCCTGGACGTTGTCGTCGCCGACTACCTCGAGTCGACGCCCGAGTGGGAAGCGGCGCAGCCGCAGTTCGAGCTTCGCGTGCCGGAAGACTACGTGGGCCAGCCTCCGCGCCTCTATCGCAACGAGGGCAGCCGCCGCTTCCGGGACGTGACGCGGCAGGCGGGGCTCGCGATCGATCCGCGCGAGGTCAAGACGCTCGGCGTGGCCGTTCTCGACTACGACGGCGACGGCCACCCCGATCTGTATTTCGTCTGCGACCGCGTGGGCAACCGGCTCTTCCGAAACCGCGGCGGCGGAACGTTCGAGGAGGCGACCGACGAGACGGGGACGGGCGCGCTCGGGATGCAGGCGCGGGCGGGCATGGGGGTCGCCGTCGGAGACCCGTTCGGTGACGGCGTTCCCAGCCTCTTCGTCACGAACTTCGGCGGGGAGCCCAACAGCCTCTACCGCAATCTGGGCGGCGTCACCTTCGAGGACGCCGGAGAAGCCGCGGGCGCGGGCCCGGTCGGGTTGCCGTGGGTGCGGTGGGGGACGCACTTCGCCGACTTCGACAACGACGGCTGGTCGGACCTCTACGCTGTGGGTGGCCACCTGGCCTCGCGCCTCGTGCGCCTGCTCGGCCACTACCGCTCGAGCGGTGCCAAGTACGTCGAGGCGGGCGATCCGGCGTACGCGCAGATCACTGTGCTCCTGCACAACACCGGCGGCAGGTTCGTCGAGTGGACGGATTCGGGGGATCTCGCGCGCACCCGCATGGTCGGGCGCGGCAGCGCGACGGCGGACGTCGATGGGGATGGCGCGCTCGACCTCTTCATCGTGGACATCGACGGCCCCTCACGGCTCTTCCGCAATCAGATCGGGAGCCGCAAGGCATGGGTGGCGATCGAGCCCCGGCCCGGCCCCGATCGACAGACCGTGATCGGGACCCGCGTGCGCGTCACGGCCGGCGGGCGGACCCAGACGCAGTGGTACTTCGTGACCCCCTCCTACGCCTCGGGAAGCCTCGTGCCGCTGCACTTCGGCCTGGGCGGCGCGGCCCGCATCGACAAAGTCGAGATCACGTGGCCCGGAGGCGACCGCCAGACCTACCGGAATCTGGAGGCGCGAAGGGCGTATGCGGTCCGGCGGAACGAGACGAGGCCGTTGGAAACCCGAACTATGATGCCCTGACCGATGATCCCGATCGCCGACGACAACTCCGGCCGACGCACGACGCCCTTCGTGACCTGGGGCCTGATCGCCGCCAACGTCTTCGTCTTCGTGTTCCTGCAGGGCCTGGGCTCCAACGAGCGGTTTACGCTCGCCTTCGCCACGGTCCCCTACGAGATCGTCAGCGGCCGAGACCTCGCCCAGGCGATTCCGATCCAGGACGAGTACGGGCGCACCCGCGGAGCGATCGACCTCCAGCCCACGCCGATTCCCGTCTTCTTCACGCTCATCACGTCGATGTTCATGCACGGCGGGATCGCCCACTTGCTGGGCAACATGCTCTACCTTCACGTCTTCGGCGACAACGTGGAGGACGCGCTTGGCCACGGGCGATACCTCGTCTTCTACCTCCTCTGCGGGATTCTTGCGGGGCTCGCCCACGTCGCGACGACGGTCGCTCTCCAGCGTGACGTGCTGCTGCCGAGCCTCGGCGCCTCCGGAGCGATCTCGGGCGTCCTGTCGGGCTACGTGGTGCTCTTCCCGCGCCAGCGGGTGCGAGTCCTCTGGTTCTATTCGGTGATGGAGGTGCCGGCGATCGTCTCGATCGGCGTGTGGTTCCTCTTTCAACTCATCAGCGGTCTCGGGATGTTCGGCGGCGGAGGCTCGGGGGGCGTGGCCTACGGCGCGCACATCGGAGGCTTCGTCGCGGGTCTCGTGCTTGTGAAACTCTTCCTTCCGCGCCGCCGCGAGGTCTGGTCGGGCGCGTAGGGCCGGCAACTCCCTCTCCCCGTGAGGGGAGAGGGCTCGGGTGAGGGGGCTCCCGGGCGGGATTGTGCCAGTCGGCGGGTTGGGTGCCGATGATGCCTCCTCAGACCAACCCTCTCCCGCGAGGACGGGGGCGAGGGAAACGGCTCAGGTCGCCTCGGCGACACGCTCGAGCATCCGGGCGCCGATTTCCTTGACGAGCCTCCCCGCGACCATGGCCGTCATGCCCGAGACGTCCAGCGCGGGGTTCAGCTCCACGATGTCGGCCCCGACGATCGGCGCATCCACCCGGTGGATCACGTCGATCGCCTGCCGCGTCGTCAGCCCGCCCGGCTCGCGGTGCGCGACGCCCGGCGCACAGGAGGGATCCAGCCCGTCGAGGTCGAAGGAGACGTAGACGGGCGTCTCGAAGGGAATCTCCGGGCCATCCTTCCAGTCCTTCATCTCGATCATCCGCACGCCAAAGCGCGCGGCCTGCTCCCGCTGGTGCGGATTGGCCGCGCGGATGCCCACCTGCACCAGATGCTCCGCGAGCCGCTCCTCCATGATCCGCGCGAAGGGGCACGCGTGGGAGAAGCGGTTTCCGCCGAGCTCGTCGTAGAGGTCCGGGTGCGCATCGAAGTGCAGGATCGAGAGGCGCGGGTATTTCCGCGCGAAGGCCCGCAGGATCGGATACGTGATGGCGTGATCGCCGCCGAGGCAGATCGGCGCGAGCCCGCGGGAGAGAAGGTTGCTGACCGCCGACTCGATGCGCTCCCGCATCGGCGCCCCCGAATCAGCGGGCAGGTCGCCCGCGTCGACGAAAACCTTCGGAGAGACCTCGACACCCGTTTCCGACCAGAAATTCGACGAGTCGCATGCGTAGGCCGCCCGAATGGCCGGAGGCGCTCCGGCCGAGCCCCGCTTGTAAGAGGAGTTCTCGTCCCAGGGAACGCCGAGAAGGGCGAGTCGGGGGCCGGCGGGGCGCCTGGCGGCAGGAGCGCTCACGACGGCCCGTGACTCTACACCGGGGCCGACGGTCCTATGGTGTCAGCTCGTCATAGAGGCTGTCCGAAGTGATCGTGCGGATCCGGTCCAACCCCTTAAGCCAGCTCTGGTACTCGGCGTTCGTCGAAGTCATGGCGTCATCCTTGGCCATGGCGGCGAGGCTCGGGAACTCGACGGCGACGACGATCGTTCCGGTGCGGTCGCCCGCAAAGCGCGCCCGCCAGACCCGGACGTGCGCCGCGCTGCCCATCCGCTTGAGGATTGCCTGGCCCTTCGCGATCTCGGCCACGTACCCGTCCGGGTTGTCCGTCTTGACGGTCACGACGCGGAGCGTCACTTGATCCGCCGCCGAAAGAGTGGCGGCGGCCGGCAGCAGCAGACTCGCGGCGAGCAGCAGGGACGGAATTCTGGGTTTCATCATTCTTTCTCCTCTCAGATCGAGTCGTTGTGGCCGTTTCAGTGCTGGTGGGCCATCGCGGTCTTGGTGACCTGGCTGGCGACCGCCTGCCACTTGCCATTGCGCTTGACATAGACGTCGGTCCAGGCGTAGCGCCCGCTCGAATCCTGACCCTTGTAGCTGCTCTTCTCCGTGTCGCCGCCGGTCGCGACCGCCGTGTCGCCGAAGACCCGGACCTTGACGGGATCGACGGTGATCGACTGCGTGGACATCGCGCCCGACTTGATGTCGTCGAGGAGCTGGGCCTTGGTCACGCTCGATCCGTCGAACCAGATGCCGACCCAATCGTCGGCAACGACGCGGTCCACGACTCCGGGATCGTGCTTCATCGCCGCCTCGGCCCAGTCCGTCTCCATCTGTGCGATCTGTTGCTCGACGCCTTCCGGCGGGCTCGCGACGAGGCCCGCGGCGAGCAGGAGCGTTGCCGCCCCGGCGAGAACTCTCTTCAGGTATGGCTCCATGAATTCCCCCTTTCCCATGAGGGCACAGGGTCCCTCAAAAAAACGAAGCGACTGGAAGAGCCGCGTCTTCACGGTGGCCGGCAGGGCTCCTTTCCTCCGCGAACCGGAGACGGCGCGCGCGGCCGCGGGTCCCACGAGCGTGCGGCGGTGGTCCTTCCTCTCATGCTCCGAAGCGGATGTCGTGAGGAAATCCTATGTCTTGTGGCCGCCCCGGCGCAAACGGAGGATCAGCGCTCCGGTGCGGCCGAGATCTCGATGACCTGCCCCGGCGTGGGAATGATGCAAACCGCGCAGGGCGCGACGCGCTCCCCGGCCTTGTGGTGGTACACGATCACGCGCTTCGCTGCGGGGAGAGTTCCGGCGGCCCGGGCGGCCTCGAGCAGCCAGGGAGTGAGGAAAAGGGCATCCAGGGGGGCTGCCGCGAAAGCTCCACCGTGTTTTCCGTGTCCCCCGTGAAATAGAGGCGCAGGCCTTTCTACTCGACCCGATAGGACCGGTGCGGGACGCCCGCGTGCTCCGTCGGGAAGGGCAGGATCGTGACGCCGAACAGCCGAATCTCTTCTCCGGGCGCTGACGCGGGATCGACGACCCGGCATCCGACCCTTGCGACGAGGCTCGCGTCGAAGTGGTCGGCGTGAGCGTGGGTGATCAGGCAGATCGACCTCGGCCTCGCGTGGATCTCGCTCGGGTCGTACTGCATGTAGCCGAATGCTCCCGGGCGGTAGGGGAAGTCGGTCAGGAGCGTCGTCTCGCCGTCGCTCAGCTCGAAAGCGGCGTTGCCGAGGAACCGCGCGCTCAAGACGCCGCTCCATTCCGGCGGGGCGGCGAAGAGAAGGGCGAGCATGCCGGCGAGAATCACCGTATCGGAACCTCGTGGTAGTCGATGTCCCACTCCTTCATGTACCGGATCCGCGTCGGTCGCACCCGCCAGAGCATGAACTCGGGGTTGTCGATCGTCCCCAGATAGCGCGGCAGCAGCGGATCCTGGTTCCAGGCGCGCTCGAGCAGGGAGCGGTCGGTGACGACCTCGGCGACGCCGGCGATCCGGACCTGGTCGTGCTTCTCGTCCATGAAGCAGAGCTCCGCGTGAGGGTTGGCCGCGAGCTCGACCGTCTTGTGGAAGCGCCGCAGGCTCACGAAGAAGATCTGGAAACCGTCCTCCCAAGAGAGCGTCACCGGCCGAACGCGCGGCTCTTGCCCGTCGATCGTGGCGAGAAACGGGAAGCGGTCCCCCTGGATCACGCTCCGCGCGAGCTCCGGCAGCTTGCCGGGAGGGATCGGTTGCGGAATCGGTCTTGCCATTGCTCCTCCTCGCGCCTTTCTATCGCAGTTCGACGCGGCCTCGGAGCGATTCGGGTCTTGCGATCGGCGCCGGCCCCCTCCGGATGCTCCGACCGAAGCTCGCCACGGCGGCGCTCCGGCCGGCCGCCCCCCGCCGCAGGACTGCCACCAGGGTGGACACCCTCATGCTGCGGCCCGCCGGGCCGACCAGGCGGCCGAAGCGAGGGGACCCGCAACGAAGAGGCCGAGCATGATCGCCAGACCCGCGCCGCTCGGAATCGTGAGGTGCTCTCCGAACTGGATCTGGCTGCTCCGCGACGACAGGATCCCCGCGGCGAGGTTGGCCGCCAGGAGCACGTCGAAGACGGCGATCGCCCACATCGCTCTGCCGGTTCCGCGGGCCACCGCTAAGTAGGCGCATGCGAGCGACCACGCGAGAACGATCGCTGCCGGCAGCACGGCCGCGCGCCCGTCGAAACGGAGGAGCCGAAGGCGAGTCCCGGGTAGTTCGGATCGATCGCAGAGCGAATGGGCGCCACCGAGAAGGTCGTGGCGATCAGCATGTGCACGACTCCGACGGCGAGGCCGGCTCCCGTCCAGCGGCGTCGGCCCAGCAGCCAGAGGAAACCGGCGAAGGACACGAAGTTGGAGATCAAGGCGATCCAGAGCCACGGGGTCATGTCTTCCTCCCTTCCGGCGTCTTTTGCTCACGGGCACCCGTCGGCCGGCCTCGGCGCAGCGCCCAGGGGGCAGTCGCTCCCCGATTCCGTCTTGCTCCGCTGCGAAGGACGGGCGCCGACTGCTGTCAGTTTCGCGACGAGCCTGCGGAACCGCGAGAGCTCCTCCTCGGTGTTGGCCGCCGAGCGCGAGACCTCCAGCTGCCTCCTCCCATCCGGCAGGATCCATTCTTCGATCTTTACGCTTGCGGCGGAAATTCGTTCCATGCGCGAGACGCACGGCTTCGGGGTCGCGGCGAGAAATGCGGGAGGGTTCTTGGCCTCGAGGGTGCAGCTGTAGGCGTAGGCCCGCGCGGGCGTCTCCTCGCGCCCGAATGCGTAGTCCACCTCCTCCGATGGAACAAACGGCGCTCCGCCCGGGCACCTCCACGGGGCCGTGAGCGGCGACGAGCGGCGGAACTTCAGCCGGATCTCCGTCCTGCCGTCCTCCCGGCGGCGTCTGCGAAGGATGGCCGTGGAATCCGGGGGCGCTCCCGAAGTCGGCGGCAGATCGAAGGAGCGGACCTTGAAAACCTCGGGAGGGGTCCCGGCGCGCCGAGCAGCTTCAGGACCTCGCGGGCCCCGGCCGGTCCGCCCTGGGAGGGATCCCAGCGAACCGCGAACTCCGCGCGCTCGGGCTCGCGGCCGCCGGGCGGCGGCGCGGCGGCGAGCAGGGCGAGGAGCGCGGCCAGGCTAGCGACTGGCGACAACGTTGCGAGCGACCTCGTTTCCCGGCAGGAGGAAGAGCGTTCCGGTCAGCCGGCGGCGACCGCATAGATCCAGAGGCCGTGGGCTCGCGGCCGCACGAACTCGCACACCCAATGGCGCTCCGAGGTCCGGTACTCGAAGTCGACCTCGTACATCGGCTCCTCCTTCCCGTCGATGATCTTGGCCGCCTTCAGGCGGACCTTCTCGGAGCCCGTCCGCTTCACGAGCGCGGCGGCGGCCCGTGAGGCGGCTCACACCGACCTTCGTCCGCTAGGTGTGAATTCTCAAGACATTGTTCACCCTACCGCCCCCTCTGAAGAGTCCCCAGGCTCAGAATTCCCCTCTCCCGCCGGTTGGGGGGAGAGGGTCAGGGTGTGAGGGGGGCAGCCCGCCCCGATCATCCCGGACGGCGGCAGCCGCGGCAGGAGCGCCCCTCACCCCAACCCTCTCCCGCCGGGAGAGGGGGTCCGCATGACCCGCCCTGGCTGTGAACAACGTGTTGAGAGACGACAGCTAGCGCAGCTCGACGCGACCCTTCGGGCCGTCGATCGCCGCGATGAGCGCCGGCGCCGGGCCTGGCGACACGTCGAGCTCCAGGCCGAGATCCCGCAGGACCTTCTGGACTCTCTGCGCTTCCGGGTGCTCGGCACGCAGGCCGATCAACGTCGCGCCTCGGGCCGCGGTCTGCGCGGGATGGGGCGAGGCTGCCCAGTCGATGAAGAACGGGATGATCCCGCCGCCCGAGAGGCTCCCGAGGTCGGTGATCCGCCACGTGAGAAGGACTCCGTCGGGCCGCTTTCGGCTGCCGGACCGGACCTCTCCCAAATCGATGCCGTGGCGGGCGGCCTCGCGCGCGAGGTCCTCGAGATCCTTCCCCTTGGCGGCCCACGTGACGAGCCGCGACTTGGCCAAGGTGTCGATGCCGAAGCTGCGCGGCCGGGCGGGTGCCGGCTGCGCGGGATCCGGCGCGATGATTTCGAGGTAGCTCGTCGGGCCGAGAGCGACCAGGGCATTGCGCGTGCCCCGGCCCGGATGCTGGCCGCCCGGGCTCGCTCGGACGCCGAGGAGCGCTGCGACCTCTTCGACGCCGCGGTCGAGATCGGGTGTGGCGTAGACGAGGTGGTCCACCTGGGACAGCACCTTCGGCCTGGCGCCGGCGCCGTCAGGAATGGGAGCGAGCATCGTCAGCAGGAAGGCGGTTGCGCGCGCGAGCATGCGATTCTCCGTTTTGGTTTCGAGGACGAGGCCAGGTCGAGCCTCACGGTTCGGTGGGCAGCGGAATGGAGGCCTGGCCGAAGGCGTACTTCCAGCCCTTCGGAGTGCGGACGTAGGTGTCGCTGAACCACAGCTTGCGGTCGATCGGCTTGCCATCGCTCGTCCCTTTGATCCAGAGCAGCGCGGTGACGACCGCCGTGTCTCCCCAGACGCGGACCTTCTGTTCGAGCTCGTCCTGCTTCTCGTAGGCGGTGCTCTTCTTGCGCGCCTCCTCCAGGAGATCCGCCTTGGTGTAGACCTTCCCGCGGCCCGTCACCAGGACGAAGTCATCGGCCAGGATGCGGTCCATCGCCGCCGCATCGTTGCTCTTGACAGCGGCCTGGTACTCGGTGTCGAGCGCCGCCACGGCGCGGGCGTCGTCCTCGGTCGAGCCGGCCAGCCCGGGCGTGCCCGACGCCAGGAAGGCGCCGAGGGCGGCGGCGGCCGTCACGAGGCCCCGCCGGGAGGTCAGGAATCCAGCAGATCCAGTCCTCATCGTCCTCTCCTTTTCAAACGCCGGGGTCGTCGCGCCGGAGGGCCCCCGGGGAATTTCCCTCGAACACGGGAAGGAAGGAAACGGTTGCCAGGCAGGCGCCCGAGGTCGGTCATGGAGCCGCAGGGAGGCGGTATTCGAAGTCGTAGGAGTGCTTTCCGTCGGCGATCGTGATCGTCATCCTACCCTCGAGGCCGACGAGCTGACCCGTGCCCGAGTCCGGGACGACCGTGATCGAGAGCTGCGGCTCGCCGCGATTCATCGTGCCCGTGTGCTGGAGCACGAAGCTGCCGCTGCTGCCCTGCAGAGTCCCGGTGACGCGCTCGATCGCGACGTAGGCGCCCGAGCCCTTGACGTCCGACATCGCGCTCAGCATCTCTCCCCGGCTCGTCGCCTCGAGGTCTCCGTGGATCTGTTTTTCGACCGTCATGAGGCCGATGCCGGCGTCGGCCTCGTCGGGCGGGCGTAGCGGCGTCAGCTTCACCTCGAAGGGTCCGGCGGCGTGCTTGGTCACGGGAGCTCCTTTCGGAACGGGAGTGGGCGGGGGGGCCGTTGCAGCCGCGGCGAAGACTCCTCCAGGCAGGAGCGAGCAGAGAAGGGCGAGAACGTCCCTGCGCAGCTGCACCTCGATTCGGAGAGGCCATCCTACCGTCTCGCGGGCCGTAATAGGCTCCTCGGGATGTCTCGGCGTCCCACCACGCCGCGCGCCGTCGCCGCGCTTTTTCTGGAGCGCCAGCACCTCACGCGACCGCGCGAGGTCCCGCTCAGCCCGGGGCGTCTCGAGAGGTTTGCCGAGGACGTCGGCGGCATCCAGCTCGACTCGATCAACGTCGTCGAGCGCGCCCACTACCTGGCGGTGTGGGCCCGATTCGGCCCGTACGATCGCGAGGCCCTCGATCGCCTCGTCTATCGCCGGCGGCGTTTCTTCGAGTACTGGGCACACGCGGCCTGCCTGGTTCCGGTGAGTCTGCTTCCCGCCTGGAAGCGCGCGATGCTCGACTACCGGATGCGGCACACCGGCTGGTCGAGCTGGCTTCGCAAGAACTCCCGGCTCGTCGCGCAGGTCCGGGAGACGATCGCGGCCGGCGGGCCCATGGCGGCGGGGGACTTCGAGGGACGGCGGCCTGCCGGGGCCACCGGATGGTGGAGCTGGAGGCCCGTGCAGCACGCCCTGCACTACCTCTGGATGACCGGGTCGCTGACCGTTGACTCGAGGCGCCACTTTCACAAGCGCTTCGATCTGATGGAGCGCGCGATCCCGTCGGCCGCGGACGTCGAGGCGCCCTCGGGCGAGGAATTTCCGAGATGGCATGTCCGCCGCTCGCTGCACGCGATGGGAGCGGCCACGGGGAGGGACCTGGTCCGCTACCTGTCGTTTCCGCGTTTCGAGCGTAGCGTGCGAAGCGCCGCCCTGAAGTCCCTGCTCGAGGGCCGCGAGGTCGTCCCGATCGAAGTCGAAGGACTTCCCGGACGCTGGTACGCCCTCGCGCGCGACCTGCCGGCTCTTTCGCGCGCGGAGCGGGTGCCCGCGCTGTCCCGGGGAACGACCCTCCTTTCGCCGTTCGACTCGCTGCTCTGGCACCGGGAACGCGTGTCGAGCCTCTTCGGCTTCGACTACCGCATCGAGGTCTACACGCCCGGCCACAAGCGCGTTCACGGCTACTACACCCTTCCGGTCCTGCATCGGGGCGAGCTCATCGGACGCATCGACGCCAAGACCCACCGCGCCGAGGGCCGGCTCGAGGTTCGCCATGCGCACTTCGAGCCGTGGTTCGCTTCGGGCGGCGCGCCGCCGACTGGGGAGCGCCCGGTCGACCGCGAGGAGGCGCTGGCGGGCGTCGCCGAGGCCCTGACTTCGCTGGCGAAGTTCGTGGGTGCGGACGAGGTCGAGCTGCGCCGCGCGACCCCGCGCGAGGTCAAGGCCGCTCTGGGGCGCGTCCTCTCCGGCGCGCGCCGGGGCGCAGCCTCTTCGGCCCCTCGGACCCCTTCGCCGGCAGGGCCTCGGCATACCCGGTCGCCCGGCGAACCCATTTCTTCAAAGAGGGCGCGGTCGAGATCCCGGGCGGATCGACGAAGAGGAACCCCCGCATCGGACGGCCCGTGAAGTCCATCGGTCGGGCGCCCGGCTCGCCCAACAGCGCCTCGGCGGCCGCCGGATCGACGCGGAGCATCAGGCTCGATCCGACGATCCCGCAGCTCATGCGGCCGCGCACCATTAAGGCGATGCCGCCGAACATCTTCTTCTCCTCGACATCCTGCCGGGCCGCGAGGCAACGGCGGATCCGCCTCGCCAGCTTTTCGTCGTAGGCCATCGTCCCTCCTTCGCCTCACGCTCCGGCGGCTCGATCGTCGGCTTCCGGCTCCGAGCCGAATCGCAGGACGTTTCCGTCCGGATCCTCGACCTGCATCTCGAGTGCCCACGGTTCGTTCCTCGGTTCCCGGCGGATGATCGCTCCGCGGCCCCGGTACGCGGTAAAGAGGGCGCGCACGTCGCTGACGCCGATCCACACCCACGCGCCGGTGTGCCCCTGCGCGCCGCGGCAGAGGTAGATGCCCAGCCCGTCCCGCCCCACGTACGAGAAGTCGTCGGTGCCCCAGGGCGCGCTTTCGAAACCCAGCACGTCGACGTAGTAGCGCACGCTCCGTTCCATGTCCTCGACCCGCAGGATCGGATCGATACACTCGACGCACGCCGGCAGCTTGCTCGGCATTATGAATTCCTCCCTCCCGACCCGGCTCAGGACTGTCGGGCCGCCGTTTCCGCAGGCTCCTCCTCGGGAGCAAACCGCATCGCATGGGTCGCGTCTCCGCCTTCGGGCAGCGGCGTGAGGCCCGGCCGCTCGTAGATCCGGGCGGGCCCGGGCGTCTCGGCGCGCGGGCGCAGCAGCTCGAATCGTTCTCGCGCGAGGGCTTCCTGCGAAAGAGAGTCGAGCCGGGTGATTTCGAGAGTCATGACGCCCGGCCCCGTTGCTTTCCCCCTTTCGTGCCCGAGGATCGGCCCGTGAAGATCGTCTTGCGATCGACGAAGCACAGCCCGTTGCCATCCGGATCGACCGCATAGAAAGAGCGCTCGCCCCACGGCCGCGCGGCGAGACTCCCTGCGCTCTGGCCGTGGACGTCTTCCGTCGAAAGGCATCCGAGCGTGCGGGCCCTGGCGTGGAAGGCCCGGATGTCCGTGACCGCGAAAGAGAGGTCCTGGGAGGAGGGCGTGGGCTTGCGGCGCGCCGCCGACAGGTCGACGAGGGCGAGGATGACCTCACCGCAGTCGAAATAGGTGCGGCCGCCGCCGACCGGACGCCCTGGAAGGCCGAGCAATTTCTCGTAGAAGCGGGCGGCCTTCCGGCCGTCCCCGGTCTCCAGGGCGACGCGGAAGAGTGCCGGGAGCGACTTGCCGGCGATCTCAGAACCCCCTTCCCGCGGCCTGCGCCCCTGCCGCGTTCGCCCATTCCACGACGGGATCGATCCATTCGGGAAGAGGCCGGTAGAGGAACCCGTGCCGTAGGCCCGTGTCGATCACGATCTCGCGGGCCACGAGGCCCGAGCCCGGCTCGTTCTTCCAGTCCGGGCAGGGGCGCGAGGTCTCGTCGCGCGCTTCGCGCACGCAGAGCAGGTAGCCGCT
This sequence comes from uncultured Acidobacteriota bacterium, assembly GCA_963801275.1. Lineage (GTDB taxonomy): Bacteria > Acidobacteriota > Thermoanaerobaculia > UBA5066 > Gp7-AA6 > DATBFU01. The sequence goes on from CAWDEF010000001.1 coordinate 3,872,035, forward strand.
CGGCTTCTTGCCCTCCTCCGCGGCGGCCGCCTCGACGCCGCGCGAAAGGCATGCGCCCAGAACCGCGAACCGCAGCTCCGGATTCTGCAGCCGCGCCGAAGCGCGGAACGCGATCGCGGCGCCCATCGACGCGCCGACGATGGTGACGTGGTCGGGGCGCACGCCCGCGGCGAGCAGCTGACGCACCTGGCCGGCGACGGCGTCGGCCGACGCGCTGACGGTCGCGTCCTTCGGCCGGATCGAGCCGGTGACGAGGAAGCCGCGCTTGCGGAAGGTCTCGAGGATCCGTTCGAGCTCGTAGTACCCGTACTCTGGGCTCTTTGGCCGTGCGCTCTGCTCGACCTGGATGATGCGGCCGTGCAAGTAGATCAGGTGCCGGGGCTGTGGCGTGGACACGCCCGCGAGCAAAGCGGCCGCGGCGAGCCCCGCCGCGGCTCCCGCTGCGGCCGTCATCGCAAGCTACCGGCGGGCCGGGCCCCCGAAGGGGTCAGGTGGACCCGCTCCGAGACGTAGCGGGCCACGGCCGCCGCGTCCAAGCGCTCTCCGCACAAACCGATGTAACCGTCGGGGCGCAGGAGGTAGAAGGCTGTGCCCGGAATTCGAGCACGCTCCCGTTCGGCGTCGTTGCCGGGATCGCCCGGCACGACGTGCGTCCGCAGAAGGTCGCCGGATCCCGAAAGGCCGGACGGCACCTCCTGGCCGAAGAGGACGAGCGCGAAGCGCGTGTCGTCGAGCTTGCGGAGGAAGTCCTCCGGGGCGGCGTCGCCGGGAAAGCGCAGCCTCAGCCAGGGAAAGCGGTCGCCCGCGCGCGGCGCGCCCTCGGGCGGTTCGGGCGAAAGCGACTGCGAGAGGTTGCTGTGGTGGTAGCGGATCCCGATCTGGGAGATCGTGCGGAAGATCCGCCTTCGAAACGACTCGACGTGCAGCGCGAGGGCGAGGGCCTTCGGCAGGACGAGCAGCCGGAACCATCCCGCCAAGCGGCTCTCCGACACGATGAAGGAGAACCCGCGGTCCGTGGTCTCGAGCAGATGGCTCGCCACCGGCAGGCGCTCGGCCTCGTACGAGTCGAGGAGAGCCGGATCGGCCTTGCCCGAGGCGACCAGGGCGAGCTTCCAGGCCAGGTTGTAGGCGTCCTGGAGCCCCGTGTTCATGCCCTGCGCTCCGACGGGGCTGTGGATGTGGGCGGCGTCCCCGAGCAGAAAGCAGCGTCCCTTGCGGAAGCGCGCGGCACGGCGGTGGTGGATGCGGTAGGTCGAGAACCAGGAACACTCGTGGAACTGGAGACCGGGGCCCGTCTCCCGGCGAATCGAGGGGATGACATCGTCGAGCGTCAGGTCCTGCCGGCCGCGCAGCGGCGCCGGCAGGATTCCGATGACGCGCCAGTGATCGTCGCCGCGCATCGGAAAGAAGAGATGGAAGCCCCTCCGCCAGAGGTAGATGTTCAGGATCTCGGGGAGCATCGGGCCTTTCGCCCGCGTGTCGGCGAGGAAGAACACGTGCTCGTAGGGGGCGCCTTCGAACGGGATGCTGTTCAACTCCCGCACGGCGCTGTGCGCCCCGTCGCATCCCGCGACCCATGAGGCGGCGACCTCGCGAATGGAGCCGTCCGGCTGCTTGAGCTTCGCCTGGACGCGGTCGGGTTCCTGGGACAGGGCGACGAGCTCCGTGTTCCAGGCGACGTCCATGCCATGGCCGCGCAGCGCGTCGCCGAGAAGTTTCTCGTTGTCGTCCTGGCCGAGAATGAGCAGAAAGGGGTAGGCGCTCATGCCATATCCGATGTCGCCCAGGGGAATCCGGGCGGCGAGGCGGCCGCGCGACCACATGCCGGCGCCCGTGGCGCGCTTGCCGAGGGCGAGGGTCCGCTCGACGATGCCCAGGTGCGAATAGATCTCGAGAGTCCGCGCCTGGACACCGAGCGCTCGCGTCTCCCGCGCCGGGCCGGCGTGCCGGTCGATCAGCTGCGGCCGCAGGCCGTGCCGCGCGAGCTGGTTGGCCAGCATCAATCCAGTCGGGCCGGCCCCCACGATCAGGACGTCGGTGTCCATCGGGCACCTCTCGGATGGCGCGATCAAATCAAAATCGACGGGAGCGGTCGAGGGGTGGGGATGAGGGGGCCGGACGGCGGTCCCGCCGTCTGGTTCCCCCTCAGTTCAACCTGGGGTGCCCCATCAAGACGGCGAGGAGGACCCAGACGATCCGGAACCTCACCCCTTACTCCTCGGGCGGCCCGTCGAAGAAGCTCACGATTCCCGACTCGAGCGAGTACTCCGCGCCGATCACCCGCAGTCCGTCCTCGCGAACCAGCCGCTCGAGCAGTTCCGAGCCGTGGCGCAGGTGGTTGACCGACGCCGCCACGTTGGCGCGGACGGCATCGCGAATCAGGCCCTCCGGGTTCCCGTGGCGGCCTCCCGACAGGAGAGTCTCGACCGACGGCCGCACGCGGTCGACGATCGAGCGCAGGTTGCGCGACTGACTGGTCGCGCGCCCCAGGACTTCCTCGAGGGTGGCCACGATGGCGCCGCACTGGGAGTGCCCCATGACGACGACCAGCCGCGTTCCGAAGCGGGACGCCGCGAACTCGACGCTTCCCACCTGCGACGGCGCCACGACGTTGCCCGCGACCCGGATGACGAAGAGATCGCCGAATCCCTGGTCGAAGACCATCTCCGCCGGGACCCGGGAGTCCGAGCAGCCCAGGATGATCGCGAAGGGTTCCTGTCCGGCCACGAGCGCGGCCCGGCGCGAAGGATTCGAGGGTGCCGCGGTCTGATTCGCGACGAACCGCTTGTTCCCCTCGCGCAGGCGACCCAGGGCCTCAGCGGCGGGAATCATTCGGGGGGAGTCTTCGATCCCGGGCCTTCCGAAGCGTCACCGGGCGTACTGCTCCGCGCCGAGAAAGTGGAGCGAAACGTACGGCTTCTCGCCCACGACCCAGCTGTCGTGAGGAACCGCGGGAATCCAGAACAGGGAGCCCTCCCGAAGCTCGACGATCCGCCCATCCTCGAAGGCACACGCCGCGGTCCCCCGACAGGACCAGGCCCACGTGCTCGACGGCGCAGCGCAGGGATCCGACGGTCGGGCCTACGTGCTCGGACCACTTCGAGCCAGGCTCGTACGAGGCCCGGCCGATCGTGACCGCCCCGATCCTCACGACCTCGAGGCGCCCCTTCGGAAACGTGCGAACCTCGTCAGCGGACTCGAAGCGCTTCAGAACGGCATCGACGATGTCGGGGCTCATACGTTTCCTTCGAAGTTGGCGAGTCCCTCATTGAGGGTCGCGCAAACGGCGGTTGCTCCCACCGCCTTTCGCATGAGTCTACCGTCTTGGTGGAGCCTTCGCTCGCTCGAGCAGCAGAACTTTTCGCGGTCACGTCCGCCGGCGCGCGCCGGCCCGGGCCGCGAACGCGTGTCACGCTCCGGAGAGCGTGCCCCCTTCCCGCGTCAGGACGAGCCAGGCGAGAAGAGCGGCCGCCTTCTGGTCGACCTCCACGGCGGTCCCATCTCGCGGCCCAATCGCCGCAATACCATTTGCAGCGCCCGGGGGCGCCTGACCGATCGCGCGGGAGGCCTCGGCGTCCAGGTCTCGCGCCCGCACCCGGAAGACCGGCAGCCGGCACCGATCGGCCGCCCGCGCGAGGGCGTTGCGAAAGTGCTCGCCGTCGGCCGTGTGAGTCAGAGCGTGCGACGAGAGGATGGCTTCGAGCGATCTGCCCGCGCGGCCCGCCGATTCGAGGATGCCGATACCGGCGACCCGGCGGCCGGCCGCGGCAAGCTCCTCGACGACCCGCGTCAAGGCCTCGTGCGCCCTCAGGCTGGCATCGGCTTCAAAGGCCTTCAAGCGGCTGGCGGCCTGCGCGGCGGCCAAGCCTTCTGACCGCGTGGTACGGCTGTCTCGACTCGGGATCCTCCGCCATCTCGACGCGGCAACGAGACAGGATGCGGGGCAGCCTCCCGGCGATTTCCATGCCGACCAGCGCCGCCCAGCCCGAGTGCGGCGAAAGCCCGAGAGCCGCGGTGCCGGCGGACGTCACGAAGCGACCCTGTACTCGCTCTGCACCAGGCCGCTCCCGAACGACCGAGTCGCGACGTGGTCGAGCTTGACGTCGGCATCGAGGACGCCGAAGAGCGGGATGCCGGTCCCGATGAGCACCGGAACGCGGGTGATCACGAGACGCTGGATGAGACCCGCCCTCAGAAAACCCTGGATCGTGATCCCGCCGTCCACGTAGAGGTGGCGCAGGCCCCGGGCTTCCAGCCGCGACACGATCTCGCCCGGTGGGCCGGACATCTGCTCGACGACTCCGCCGGGTGCCTGCGAGAGGTCGAGCGGGCGGCTGCTCAAGACCACGACGCGCTTGCGGCCATAGGGCCATTGTCCGAACTTCAGGACCGTCTCGAAGGTTCCTCGACCGATGACGAGGGCATCCACGGTCGCCAGGAAGGCCTCGTAGCCGTGCTCTTCTCCGCCCCCCGGGGGTAGGAAATCCAGATCGCCGTTTCGCCGGGCGATGAAGCCGTCCACGCTGGTGCCGACGAAAACAGATGCGAGCATGGCTCCCTCCTCCCCCAGGTTCCGCGCTCTACAGAATGCGCTGCCAGTATCCGACGTCGATCCAGCGGCCGAGCTTGAAGCCAGCCTGCTCGAAATGAGCCACCTTCTGGAAGCCGAATTTCTCATGGAGGGCGATGCTGGCGTCGTTGGGAAGGGCAATCCCTCCCATGGCGGCGTGGAGGCCGCGATCGCGAAGTGCCTGGAGAAGAGAGGAGTAAAGGCTGGAGCCGACGCCGCGGCCTCCCTGGTCCGGGGCGACGTACACGGTGACTTCCGCCGAGTAACGGTATCCGTGGCGCGGCCGCCACGGCGTCGCGTAGGCGTATCCGAGGGCCGTGCCGCCTCGCTCGGCAACGAGCCAAGTAGAAATTGTAGATGCGCGCCATCGCTCCGGCGTCGTCGGCCGACGCACTGCGGACGACGATTCCCTCGAGGCCCGGAGCGGTCATCGTCATCGCATCGCCGGCCCGAAGTCGGAGGCTTCGGAATCAGCGGGTGATGGCCGCGATCCGCGCCCGGACGAGCCTTCGCACCAGGGTGGCCGGCAGCGGACGGTCCGCCTGGAATCGGATCGTGCCCTTGCTCGTGTCGTAGTCTTCGAGCTCCTTCTTGTGCGCTTCGATGGCGGCCGAGCCGGGGTAGAAGGCGCAGTGCTTCGCGCCCGCCCCGAAGGAGAGCAGGAACTTCCCGTCGAGGCGGAATGAGGGGATCCGATACGCGATGCACTCCTCGGCCCGGGGAGCGGCGGCGCGAATGGCCCTGCGGAGATTCTCGAGAGCGGCGCGCTTTCGGTCACCGACGGACGCGAGGTACCGGTCGACGCTTCCGGGCTTTCGGTGCATGGCTCCCTCGGAAACTCCCCGAGGCTACCCCAGTTCGTGCGAGGCCCTCGTCGGCCCTCTCCGCGCCGACGCCCCAGGGCATGGCGCGCTCCCGGGGCGCGGCTACGACTTGCTCAAATACTTCATCCCCGTGTCGCACATGACGGTTACGATCGTGGAGCCCGGTCGGAGCTCCTCCGCCACCCGCAGGGCCGCGGTGACGTTGCCGCCCGTGGAGGTGCCCGCAAAGAGACCCTCCTCCCTGGCGAGCCGCCGCGTCATGGCCGCCGCTTCTTCGGTGGAGACCCGTTCGATCCGGTCGGCGATACCCTCCTGCCACAGCGGGACGACGAAGCCCGCTCCGACGCCGTCGATCTTGTGGGAACCGGACTTGCCGCCCGACAGGGCGGGAGATTCCGAGGGCTCCACGGCGACGATTCGGACGCGCTCGTCGTGGCGGCGTAGGGCCTCCGCCGTGCCCCGGAGGGAGGCCGCCGTCCCCACGCTCTGGACGAAGCCGTCGATGCGTCCGTCCGTCTGCTCCCAGATCTCCTCGGCCATCTGGTGATAGGCCGCCAGCTGATCCTTGTTGTTGAGCTGGTCGGTCCAAAAGCTTCCGGGTTCCTGCGCGACGACTCGGGCGGTCTCGATCATGTCGCGGGTCAGCTTCTCGGTCATGCCCCCGCCTTCGCTTGGCACGATCTCGAGCTTGGCCCCGAGGACCCTCATGTGATCGAGCTTCTCCCGGGCGAAGGCGTCGGACGTCACGATGTGCAGGGGATAGCCCTTCACCGCGCAGACGAGCGCCAGGGACACGCCGGTGCTGCCGCCCGTGTATTCGACGACGAGCCCTCCCGCCGCGAGACGGCCATCCTTCTCTCCCGCCTCGATCATGCGAGCGCCATCCGGTCCTTCATGCTGCCGGTGGGGTTCTCGCTCTCGAGCTTCACGAGAATGCGGGACCCGTTTTCGGGCGCGACCCTGCGGAGGGCGAGCGAGGTGTTGCCGACGCAATCGAGGATGCCGGACCGCAGCCGGGTCACCATACCCCCCGGCGCCTCATGACCGCGTCCCGAGGATCGACAGGTAGGCTCGCCACGGTCCGACGTCCCCCGAGTACCGCCGGGCCATGACTCGAACCACCTGGCCCAGGTGGTCGAGGTCATGAGCCACCCAGGTCGCCAGGTGCTGCGCGAGCGTCACGGCGCCGAGCTCGGGATGTGTCCCCCGGCGAGCCAGGTCCGCATCGGTGAGCCCCAGGGCGGCCATCCGACTCAGGCTTTCCGATCTCAACTGGCTGAACGTGTCCAGCAGGTCGCTCAGGGGGACCCTTCGGGAGGCGGCGAACATGGCCTCGCGGTCAAAAGGCAGGAAGGGAAGGGAGTCCCCGTGCCGAAGCATGTGCTCGACGCGCGGCACCCAGTCCGTGCGCTCGCCGTGAATCAGGTGGCCGACGACATCGAGCGGGCTCCAGGTCCCTGGCCCCTCCGTCGCCTCGATCCAGGTGCTTGGCAGATCCCGGAGCAGGTCCCGCAGGACCGCCGGCGTGCGTCGAAGAACCGGCAACGCCTCGTCGAATCGGAACACCGCCCTTCCCACCGCGATCCCTTTTGGCGCTTCCTTCGTCGGGCGCCGGTCCTGCACGAACCGAATGCTGTTTCCATCGGCATCCCGAACGTACATCTCCCGATTTCCCCAGGTCTGGTCGACGGGGCCGGTGTCGATCCGAACACCTCTTGCGAGGAGCTCGGCGTGCACCAAATCGACGTCCTCGACTCCGAGGAAGACGACCCCGCCGACAACCCCATCCCCGGAGAAGGAGGACAGGTGAAGCCAGACGCCGTCACGCTCCAGGCCGATGTAGGCCGGGTCGTCCCTCGCCTCATCCGTGCGATTGGCGGATCGCCTCGTAAACCCCAGCTTCTCGCAATAGAACTTCTCTGCCGCGAGGGAGCGGCTCACGTGAAGGACGGGGATCGCGAACCTGAACATGCATAGCCTCCGGTGCGGGATTCTCTCCCGGCGCAGCGTTGGCAGGGGACCTGCTCTTGCGCCGCAGTCAGGCACCGAGGGCGAATCCGCCCATCCCTCTGGGGAGCCTAGGCGATCGCGGCGTCGACTATCGAGTACTGGGAAGGGGTCGCAATGACCCGCTCCAGACGCAAGCCCGCGGACGCGAGGAGTCTCTCGTATTCGGAAGGCGTGCGCTCGCGTCCGCCGGTTACTGCGAGCATGATGATGTCGAGCATCTTTCCGAAGTGAGGCCCGGAGGATTCCGAGACGAGTGCCTCCACGATGAGCACGCGGGCGTGCGGTGGCGCCGCTCGACGGACCGCGGCCAGGATCTCCGCGGCTTCCCCGTCGGGCCAGTCGTGAAGCACCTCCATCAGAATGTAGGCGTCGGCGTCGGGAAGGGGATCCCGAAAGAAGTCACCCGCCAAGAGTCGGAGCCGGGGAGAGGCGGCGGCGGACGCGTCGGCGATGACGTGGGGCAGGTCGAAGAGAATTCCGGAGGCCGTCGGAACCCGCTCGAGGATCCCCTGCAGCAAGTGCCCCCGGCCGCCGCCGACGTCCGCGATCGTTCGAAAAGATCCGAACTGGTACGATTCGACGACCGCGTGAGCGACGCCGACCGACTTGCCGACCATGGCTCGGTTGAAGAGGCTGGCCTCGTCCGGATGCTCCGAGAAGTAGGCCATCAGGCCGGCCCAGTCCGTCGCAGGTGTCCCCGTTCTTGCGGCGTGTCCCAGATCCGTGAAGCTCCGCCAGATCACGGGCATGCCGATCATTCGCGCGAAGGAGCGCAATGACTGCGGATGATCGCTGCGCAGAAGTCTGGAGGCCTCGGTGTGTGAATAACCCTGAGGCCCGCTGGCAAAGACGCCATGGGCAGCCAGCAACCGTAACATCCGGTGGAGCGCATCGGCGTTCATGCCGGTTGCCGCCGCCAGTTCCTCGGCGGAAGCCGGCCTCTGACCAAGAGCATCCGCAACGCCGAACTCGGCGATCAGATGCATGCAACGGGCGATCGTATGAGTGTTGATGAGAGCCCACACCGTCTGGGCCGGCGGCAATTGGTCGTCCATCAGGGTCTCCCTTCCGCTCTACCCAGGTCGACTCGCGCCATCAGGCGCTCGAACCGACGATGCCGCGATACTGCCCCGCACCCTCCGTGCCGTCGGCTGTCAGGCAAGCTCGCTGTCGGCGCGTTGAGGCTGGCGCGGCCTGTGCCTTCACCTCGGCCAACTCAAATGCAAGACCGAGGGCAGTCAAACTTGGCGCCTCTTGGAGTACTGGACGGCACGCTCGTCCTTTTCCGCGGCAGCCTGGGACTTGAATGTCCTCAGGTTGCGGCGCTTTCCGGTTCGTAGGTCCTTCTTCCGCGAGTACGAGCGGTACCGCCCTGACTCGAGCGTTCGGAGCATCGCGGCGTTACCGCCGGCCGCGGGCGAACGCGGGAAAGAGCGAACGCCGACGGCGAGCGCGAGGATGGCGGCGGCGAGCGGGAGCCACGCGGCCTCGCCGCTGCGAAACTTCAGGACCGCGGCGACCGCCATGGCGGCTGCCGCCAGAAACCAGAGAAGGGCCGCGGTCCGGGAAGGCGCGGACGAACGGTCAGTCATCGACGATTCTCCTCGATGCCGCCTGAGGGGCCTGAACCGGCGGGAGGCGCATTCTCAGGCCTCGGCTTCCCCGGTGGTGGAAGCCGCCTCGGACAGATCCTCTCCGCTCTCCAGCAGATCGGCGAGGTAGGCGGCCTCGTTAGCCCGGGCCCTTGCTTCCTCCAATGCGCCGGCGGCCGGATTTCGCGCCGCCGTGCGACGCTAGAGCTCCGCACGCCACCTGCAGACGGCCACGCATCGATCGCGCTCCCGCCGGGCTTCTCGAGTGATCTCTCGAACCTCCGGCCTCGTCCCATATCGCTTGCGGCCTCCGTCGACCCGATGCGTTTTCAGCTCCACTTCTTGCCAAGCTCCTCGAGGCCGGCTTTCTTGAGATCCTCCGGGCTCATGACGATACGGAAACGGCAGCGCGCCTGGAACTGGAGAAAGAACGGTTCGGCGAGGACCGGCACGTCGGACGGGCTCTTCAGATCGACGACGAAAATGCCTCCCCGCATCCCGTCCTGCTCGGTGAAGTAGGCGGCCTCGGGTTTCATGGCGTCGAGGATTCTTCCGAGGACCTGGCCTGCCTTACCGCTTCTGACCAGAGCGTTGAAGGGTTCGGGAGGGAATTCCACCGTCAATAGCATTCTCATGGGATCGTTTCTCCTTTCAATGAAGTCGGGCGGTCGTGTCTGCTCCGTGCGGCCAGGGTTCTCCCGGGGCCGCTCGCGCGACCGCCACCCGAAGAATCAGGCTCTCTGGGAGTCCGCCTTTTCCCTGATCGCGCCGCGGACCTTGCCCGCGAGCTCCGGCGTCACCTGCGCGAGCCCGTGAGCCGTTTTGGCGTGCTCGGCCGCCTTGTTCATCACTTCCGCCTCGTCCTTGCCCTCGACCACCGCGCTGCAGCCCGGCATCAGATCACCGCACCGGAGTTCCTTGGCCATCTGGCCCTCCTTTCCTTCGTCAATCCTATTGCTTCGCTGGCGGCCTGAGCTCGAAAAGACCGTTTCGGCGTGGCTTTCGGCGGCGCCGGAAGAGCCGAACCCGCTTGATAGGATGGCGGATCTGAAGACTTGGGTCTTCACCGGTCCGGGCCCGTTGGAAGACAGATCGAACCTGTCAACGGCGCCTTGAGCTAGCGAGATCGGGAGCGAGGCGTTCTTATGCGAACGGGAACCGGTGCCGCCCTGGTGCTTTTCCTCGCCACCGGAATCGCGTGCACGAGCTACCGGAAAACTTCGGTGGCGACCAAGGACCTGTGGTCGGTCCGGGTCGCCAAAGACAAGACCGAGGTCGAGGATTGTCGGTCTCTCGGCCTCGTCGACGCCACCGACACCACGCGGGGCTGTGGCCTGACGGTCCAGCCGTCGACGCAGGAATGCCTCCGGTACCAGGTGGCGCTCGCCGGCGGCGACACGCTGATCGACCGCGGGTTCGTCGGCGACGCTTACGATTGCTCGGTCCGAAGCGGGGCATCGGCGACGGCTTCCCCCGCTCCGCCACTTTCGCCCACTCCGACGCCCGCGTCCCCCACTGCGGGGCCGGTTCCGTCTCCGACACCGAGGCCGCCGGCAACCCCGACCCCACTTGCGACGGTGACTCCGCTGCCTGCCACTCCTCCGCCGGCCGCTGCCGCGACGCGGACGCCTCGGCCGCCCGCAGAAAGCGTCGGCGTTCGGATCGTCGAGAGCCGCTCGGCGTTGAAGGGCTGCGTCTACCTCGACGAGATCGATCTGAAGACCGAGTGTCCGTCGGAAGGCGCCGCGGCATCCGTGGGGTGCATCGTGGATCGCTCCTCGCGCATCGGCGGCAATGCGGTGCTCGTCGAGGGCAACCGCGCCCTGGTCTTTTCCTGCAAGAACGACCCCTAGCGGAGCCCTGATCCGGAATTCGGATTCGAACGATCGCGCTCAGCCGCGCGGCGTCGCGGGGGCACCGGAGGTCGCGGAAGTGATCGGATCGCTTTCGGTTGCGACTCTCTTCTCCTGGATGACGAGCGCGATTCCACCGAGGATGGCCGCGGACGCGAGAACGAGGCGCAGGGTCAGGGACTCGTCGAGAAAGGTGATGCCGCCCAGGGCCGCCAGCACGGGAACGCTCAGCTGCACTGTCGCGGCGCTCGTGGCCCGCAGCGCCGGCAACGCCGTGTACCAGATCGCGTACCCGAGCCCGGATGCCAGGGCACCGGACAAGACCGCATAACCGAATCCGGCTCGGTCCGGGGATACGCTGCCCCGCATCAGCAGGCTCAACGATGCCGCGACGGGGACGGCGCGCAGAAAGTTGCCCGCGGTGACCTTGAGGGGATCGCCCCGGCCTCTCCCGCGCAGAGAGTAGACGCCCCAGGCCACCCCGGCGCCCAACATCAACAGGGAGCCCGTCACGGGTGGCGCCGACAGGCCGGGCAGCAGGAGGCCGATCAGTCCTCCGAGCGCGAGCATGAGACCGACGAGTTGCCAACTCCGCAGCCGCTCGCCCGCCCAGATGCCATGACCAATCATCGTCGCCTGGACCGCGCCGAAGAGCAGCAGCGCGCCCGTCGAAGCGGGCAGGCTCATGTACGCATAGGAGAAGCCCGCGGCATAGGCGAACAGCGCCAGTGCCGAGAGCCAGTTTCCGCTGCCGGCGCCCGCGCCGCGGCGGAGCCGGACGAGGAGCCAGAGCATGAGCGCTCCGGAGGCCAGCCGGATCGTCGTGAAGCTCGCCGCGTCGATGCGAGTGTGGCGGAGAGCCGCCCGGCAAAGGAGCGAATTGCATGCAAAGGCGATCATAGCCAGCGAAGTCAGGCCAACCGCGCGTGCGTAGGACAGCGGTCGAGTCGGCGGCACGGGCGGATCAGGCGGCGGCACCGGATTGCCACTTCGAGAGATCGGCCCCCTTGATGGTAAGCCAGAGGGCGAGCCCCAATTCCATGGGGAAGGCTGGGGCATAGGTCTGCGGCGAGGCTTCTACGGTCCGGCGTGTCACGTCGCCTCCTGATGAGGTGGGCCTGCGTGCTGCGCGGGGGAATGACTCAAGCGTCTCTGTGCTCTGATCTTCCGGTCCCCGCCGCTCGCACTCGATCTATCTCCCGGGCGGGGGGGCGGCCATGCCGCCGAGAATTTGCCATCCGGCGGCGGTCTTGATCCAGGTGTGGGTGAGGCGGATCGTCTGCGGTCCTCCCTGGCCAGCTTTGTCGGCCCAGAACGCCGTCAGCCAGTAGTGAGTAATGACGATGTTCTCCGTGGCCTGGCTGGCGGCCGGCTCGAGTGAAAACCACTGCAGCCGGAGCCCCTTCTCGGTGTATGCGGTGATCCAATCGGTGATATGGGCCTTTCTCGCAGGCTGCGAGCTCGAAGAGGGCCAGCCGACGAAGTCCCGGTGCCACAGTTGCCGATACCTGTCGAGGTCGACCGCTTTCACATAGTCCCAGTAGGCCGACTCCAGCTTCCAGACGGCCTGTTCGTTCGCGGACTGCTGGCCCGCCGACGGCAGCGCGACGCACAGACCGGCGACCGCGAGCGCCAGCACTCTCCTGCCGAGAATCTGCCACACCGACGCGGCCACGCGGCCTTCTTCAAACATCGGCTCTTCCTCCTTGTGTACGACGTGCCCCGGTGCTCATCTCGAGAGGCAGCGCGTCCACGGCGCATCCGCCGTGGGGCTCCGTCGCCGACGGGCGCGCCGAAGCGGAGCCTCGAACCTGGGGCCGTCTCCACGACTTGAACAGTTCCCAGCCGAGGATGATGAGAATGACGAGAACGCACGTCAGCACGAATCCGATGACGCCGGCGAGCCATCCCGCCGGCCGACGGATGCTACCCGGGCGAAACCAGAGCCAGAGAATCCACACCCCCCACAAGACGGCGGCGGTGGGAACGACGAAGCCGATCACGATCTCGAGCCACTGTCCGACGGTCATTTGTCACCGCCGGACGGGTCCACTTTTCGGCCGGATGGCACCCGGCTCATACGTGCTGATCGACGAGGATCGGGTTTCCGTCCGGATCCACGGCGATGAAACTGGCCGGCCCCGTGCCCGTCTCGTCGGCCTCCTGCTGCAGCGGCACCCCGCGGGCCTTCAGCTGGCGCTGCAGCTCGCGGACGTCGGTGAACGTGTCGAGCCTGCGGGCGTTGCAGTCCCAGCCGGGGTTGAACGTGAGGATGTTCCTCTCGAACATTCCCTGAAACAGACCGATTGCATGGTCCCCATTCTTCATGATCAGCCAGTTCTGAGACGCCTCCCCGGCGAAGACCTTGAACCCGAACTTCTCGTAGAAAGTCCTCGAAGCCTCGAGACTCTTTACCGAGAGACTGACGGAGAACGTGCCGAGATCCATGCTTTGCTCCTTTCGCGAAGGCGATGGCGAGCCCGCGGCGCTCGTGTCAGGCGGCGGCATGACGGCGCCGGCGGCTGAGCCACTGGGCGATGAAGGCGAAGACGACGTAAAACACGAGCGCAGTGACGGCGGCGGCAGCGGGGGAGACCGGCGGCGGGCCGAAGAAGACGTAGCCCTGAATCGCCAGCATCACGACCCCGAAGACGGGCGGTCCCAGGCGGCCGACAGCATCGATGGGCTCCGTTGCTCTCAGGTACAGTGCCATGCCTCCGAAGAGGAGGGCCGCTTCGAGCGAGAGGGCGACTACGGGGAAGTTCCAAAGGCCCAGGCCGACCTTCATCGCGTCATCATAGAGGGGCAGGTCGGGCCGGTGGACGAGAAAGTCGAGAACCCAGTGCGAGAAGACTGCGGTCCCGGTCCAGAAGGCCGCCGACCGACCCTCGATGCCAGGCAGCGCCCCAACGAGCAGGCCGGCAGCGACCGACCAGAGAATCGCCGCCGCCAGGCTGTGGGTGTAGGGCATGTAATAGAGATCGAGCGGATTCGAGGCCGTGATCCCCGGGACGATTCGAACCTTCTCGACGCCGAGAAGGACGAGGACCGCCCACGCCACGTCCACCAGCTGCACGGCGATGAAGAGCAGCCAGAGCGGGATCGATGGGCGATACGCCTTGATGGCGAAGCTCGGGCCGTAGTGTCCGACGAACATGTCGGTTCTTCAGTCGCCGCCGGCCGGCCAGTGGGTCAGAGGCGGGCGACCCGGCAAAGCAGCGGCCCGGGCTTTCTCAGGGGCTGTCCGGCGGCGGCGTTCGAGGGCAGCCCGCGTCATTCGGTCGTGACGGTGCCTACTTGTAGATCGAACCCAGAACCGCAGCTGCGTCGGCGTCCTCCAGTACGGGTGTGGTCTCCAGGGGCAAGAACTCCGACCATTCCGCGATCCAGGTGTAGAGAGCCTTGGAGTCCGTCGTGTCGACCACGGCGCAGCCCTTGCCGCTCATGCCGTGCCAGCGTCCGACGAGCGTCACGCCCGCAGGCGGCATCCCGCCGGCCTTGAGAAATCGCGCCACGGCCGGCCGAAACGTCGCGGTCGGAAGAGACCACTGAACGAGAAATTTCATGCGCAAGTCCTCCTGGCAGGCGAGTATATCTTTCGTGTCTTTGATGGCTGGCGAACGGCAGCTCATGCATCTCATGCGTGCATGGTGTTTCGGCGCAGGAGTCACCCCATCTTTCTTCCACGGTGCAACTGCGGTCGCCACGGGGTACGAGTGCCGACCTCCATCGCGCGCGCGCCGGCGTCGAGGGCGCGTCGAGGCTGCAGGTTGGGCCCTAGCCGCCCGATATCACGGCCTCCGGAATCCGATAGTGCTCGTAGTCGTTGACGTCGACCAACCAGTCGTCGCCGCTCTTTTTCGCTTTCACGGTGGCGTCCCCGTCCGCCGTCACCGTTTCGCCCATGAACGTCAGCACTCGGGGGAGCCCGCCCGGCGGCGTCAGGTGAACCTCGGCATTACCCGGCTTGCCGCGAATCACGCCAAAGTCACACTGCGCCGAACCCGGGGGCTGGTCACCCATCGAGCACGGCACCTGCCCCGTGGCGTGGTAGGGCGTTCCCTCGACCTTGGCATCGCAGGCGGGAGCGGAGCCCAACGTCTGCCCGGCCGCGTCGCTGCCCGTGACAGCGACGGTTAGCGTGTAGCTTGCCTTCTCCTTGCGCCGTGCGGCGCTGCGCATCAGGTAGAGGCGGATCGTATAGTCGCCGTCGGCGGCCAGCGGCCCGGTCCACTCGTTGCCGTTGATCGAGCCAATGAAAATGGCAACGTCGTTGGAGCCTGGCGGGAGGACGTTGAAGTCGTTCGCCGAATTGCTGGTCTTCAGCTTGACGGTCATCGTCTGACCGGCCCTGGCGCGCAAGGTGTAGTCGATGATCTTGTCGCCCTGGAGCGACCCCTTCAGAGTGGCTGACGTGGCGCCCCTCGCAAGATGAACGGGTCTGGACTCGATGTCGCCCGCCGTCAGCCGCGACGGGTCGGACACGAGGAGCGCGCACGCCATCGCGAAGGGACCAACAGCATCTCTCATTCGATTTCCTCCTTTCCTGCGCCGATACCTGCCGTGTTCGGGATCTCGGAGCCTTCCGGGGCGAGCCATGGAGGATGCTCGTTTTCGTTCTTGTCGACCGTTCTGAGCTCTCGTGCCCAGAAGCCGCCCAACGATACTGCGGTCAGCGGCGCGCGAAGAACGCGTGCGCTGCAGTGCTGAGGGAGGAGTCGGCGCCCAATTCGACGGCCAGGGGGTGTGTCAGCGGAAAGCGAGGGCTAGAAGGCGACGACCGGGTCTGGTGCACGCGCAGGCTAGGCCACATTTCTCAGGAAGCCCGCAATCTCGGTCATGACTTCGCTCTGATGTCCGACCCAGAGATGACCACCCTTCGGGTATCCAATGAAACGGGCGTTCGGAATGTGCTCGGCGGAATAACGGGCGCCTGCATGGGTGCCGTACAGACAGTCGGCCACGCCAAGGATCAGTGTCGGTGCGGCAATTCGCTCGAGCTCGTATCGCGGGAGAGCGCGAACGATCGAGAGGTCGTTGAGCAGCCCGAGCCGGCGCATGCTGAGGGGTTGAATGTGATCGAGCACCTGCGTGATCCGCTCGCGTTCCTCGGCGCCCGCATTCTCCAAGACCGATGGCGGCGTGCCCAGAACCGCCTGGAGCATCGCGTTTCGCGAAATTTTCGGCGCGATCCAGAAGAGGAAGTCCGACCTGAGCGCGGCATCAAGGAGAATCTTCGCCGCGGCCGAGGTCTGCTCCGGCATGGTGCCCCCCGGCCGCTGTCTGATGTGCAAGGGGTAGGCCGCCGGAACGCACCCTCGCGCCGTTCCTCAGTCCGTTCCCCAGAGACTTGCTCGGGTGTTCCCATGGGCATGTGATCCCTCCCTCCCTCTCTCTATCATTGCTCGCGCATGTCATCGAGACCGACGCTGCTGCGAGCAGTCAAGCACGGGTCGTTTGATGCATGACCGAGTTCGGCAACGGCTTCACCGTCTCGCGTCCACCGCCCCCGCTCCACCAACAATCTGGCGAGGCACCTCAGACCACCTTCACCATGCGAAAGTGGGCGACAGTGACCTCCATGAACTCATCGCCGATGACGGAGTATCCCAGCTTTTCATAGAACCCAACGACCGATGCCCGCGCGTGAACGACCAGATTCGTGAAACCGCGTTGTCGAAGTTTTGCCTCGAGTTCATTCATGACTCTCTTCCCCGCGCCCTGCCGCTGATGAATGGGGGACACGGCCATTTGGCGAATCCTCGCATCGGTTGGCGACAACTCGACCGCGATGGCGCAGGCGACGAGGGTGCCGTCCGGTTCAAACAACCCGAAATGCAATTGATTCGCCTCCCGGGTCAGCTCCTCGACTGTCAACGAAAGGCCCAGGGGCTCGCGAAGAAGCTCGTTGCGAAGGGCGCATTCGAGTCGGTATTCGGCCGATCCGAAAACGATTTCCCTAAAGACCATGGTGCGCCAGGCGTCTGGTTGTGTTGGACGCGCGGCTCTACCGCCCGGCTCCAGCCGGCAACCATCGGGCGGCGGCATCGGCGCTGTCGTCGGGCCGTGTATTGAAGGCAATCGCCGCGCCTGGAGCGGCCTTGTGAACAGCGTTGATGACGGCTTCGAATATTGCAAGGTGGCGGGGGGGCACCCGGACGCCGCCTCCGACGACGACACAGTCATAGCGCTTCGAAGCCAACTGGCGCTCGACTGTTGGCCCCGCGGTCTGATCGGGCCGGATGAAGCCGACGTCGGCCTCCCATCCCCGTGCAGCGAACTGCTTCATCGCGACTTCGATGCCGGCATGAACCTTTTCGGCCGTCATGACCGGCGGCAGGGCAGGGTCGGAAAAATCAACAGTCTCCGGAACGAAGCCGACCAGTAATACCCTCGACATGAGCCCTCCCTCTTTGTGCGTGCGTTTGCGGAGTCCCCACAACCAGCTTCCAAGATGTTCGGCAACGGATCGTCACGACGACGGTCGGATAGACGCCGTAGTACACGACGGCAGCCTCCGGGGGAGTGCGGCCAGCCGGAACGCACGAAGGGGACGTGGCTCGCGCCCGCGGGGCTCGGCCTGGGTGGCTCGATCCCGAGGATTCGAGTCTCGCGTCGACCTGTGGTGGCATATGGCCCTTCCCCTCTTCCGGACCGTGCCTGCGTCCCCGCGCCCTGATCAGTTCAGCGGACGTGCGGAGCCTTTATGCCCCGCCGACCTTGCCTGGAGCGATGCGAAGCGGTCAGAATGCTACTCGAGGACCCGGCCGCCCGGTGCAGATCGCTCCGGGCGCGCGTTCGGCCTTTGAGGAGAAACCGGATGCGAGTCGCAGACTATCTGCTTTCCGCGATTCGTGATCAGGGCGTGAGCCACTGCTTCATCGGCCTCGGCGGCCTGAACGACGCCTTCATGCCGGCGCTGGCCGGGACCCGGGGCCTGAGGACGATCGTCGCCGCCTTCGAGGGAGGCGCGGCGTACATGGCCGACGGCTATGCCCGCGCCTCCGGGGGCCTCGGCCTGTGCTTGGGAATCGGAGGACCCGGTGTTCTCAACATGACGACCGCGCTCGCCGCGGCGAAGGCCGATCGCACGCCGGTTCTGGCGATCAGCGGCGAGGTCGCGCGATCGTGGGAGGGCATGGGAGGCTTCCAGGACGCGTCCGGCGCGGGCCTCGACGACATCGACGTGCTCAAGCGGATCACGGAACTGTCGCTGTCGATGTCTTCCCCGGCCGTCGTGTCCCATCACCTCCGGCACGCGATCACGTATGCCTTCACGCGCCGTTCGCCGGTTCACCTGTCCGTGCCGACCGACGTTCAGAAGGCGGAAATCGACCCGGCATGGCAGCCGGTTCCCGAATCCCTGCGGTCGGCCCGTTTCCTCGACGAGAACGCTCTCGCCCGCGCGGTCGACCTGCTCGGCGCGGCCGGGAGCCAGAAGATCATCGTACTCGCCGGTCCGGGTGTGCTGCAGGCCCACGGAATCGACGCGCTTCGCGCATTCGCGGAACGGTTCGAGATCCCCGTCGCGACCACCCTGTCTGGGAAGGGCCTGATCCCGGAGAGCCACCCTCTCGCCCTCGGGGTCTTCGGCTACGGCGGCTCGCGCCTGGCGATCGATGCGATCCGCTCCGAGGAAACCGACATCCTGCTCGTCATCGGGTCCGGGCTCTCCCAGCGCGACACGATGCAATGGGACCCGAAGATGCTGCCCTCGAAAGCCCTGATCCAGATCGACGCCGATCCTCTGATCATCGGCCGAGCCTGGGCCGGCGAAGTGGCGGTCGTCGGCAACGCCGGCGAAGCGCTCCGGCGCCTGGCTGCCATGACCGATGCCGGCGGCCTGGAAGCCGGGCGCGCGGAACGACGGGAGTTCCTGGCGCGGATCCGCGCCGCGGGCCCCGGCCGGTACCAGCCCGAAGACACGAGGAGCGACGCCGTGCCCATGCACCCGGCGCGGGTCGTTGCGGAGCTGCGCGCCGCCTTTCCCGACAACGGCGTGCTGTGCGTGGACTCTGGCGCGCACCGGGCCTGGTTTGCCGAGTACTGGGACGTTCGCGAGCCCCGGACCCACTTCTCCCTGACCAACCTCGGGCCGATGGGCGGAGCGGTCCCGCTCGGTATCGGCGCCAAGCTCGCCCGTCCCGAGCGGCCCCTGATGGTCGCCACGGGCGACGGCTGCCTGCTGATGCACGGCATGGAGGTGCACACGGCGGCGCGGGAGAAAATCCCCATCGTCATCGCGCTGATGAACAACCAGTCGTACGGCAACATTTACTATCGCGCTGCGAAGATGGGACCCGGGCCGGAACGCCTCACCGACATTCGCGGGATCGATTGGGTCGCCTTCGTCCGGTCGATGGGCGGCGACGGCGAGCGTGTGGATCGGCCGGCCGACATTGCCGCAGCCGTCCGTCGCGCGCTCGGCGCTACGGGCCCGTACCTGCTCGATTTGCACACCGACAAGACCTGTCCCACGCCCGTGAGAGTCTGGCGAGAGCGGCAGCAGGAATGGGAGGACAACGACTGATGGCGACACTTCCCGATCCCACCGCGACGCTCGGAGGAGCCGACCGCGAGCTCTTCGATCGTATGGCCGCCGCGCGGGCTCACTCCGACGGCCGCGGGCACCTCGGCGACGTGTACGTCTACATGTTCAACAATCCGGGAGTCACCGCGAAGGTGGGCGCCCTGGGGGAGCACCTTCGGTTTCACGGAGTCCTGCCCGACGCCGTGCGGGAGCTCGTTATCCTGCGGTTCTCCACCCGGAAGCGATACGGTTACGAGTGGTCGCACCACCAGCGTCCGGCGATGCTCGCCGGCCTCGGCCGCGATGTGATCGAAGCGATTACGGCCGGCGAGGTGCCCGACTTGCTGCCCGAAGCTTCCCGGGCAGCTCTCGAGGCCGTCGATGCGGTCGCGGCCAGGCGTTCGATCCCTCCGGACGTCCAGCGGCGTTTCGTCGCCGTCCACGGCAACGCCGGCATCGTCGAGGTCGTCGTGCTCTGCGGCCTCTACGACATCATGGGCGCCATGTGCACCGCCTTCGACATCGCGATCGAAGAAGGGCTGCCTGAGCCGCCGTTCTGACCGGGGCGGCCGATACCCGGCCAAACGCGGGCTGCGCTCGGTCCGCTGTCGTGGAGGCGTCTCGGCGCGGTCGTAGGCACGACAACGGCGAGTGCCAGGCGAAGGTTGCCAGGCACCCGGGGTCGCGCGTCTCGTCAACGACTAGGGGGGCCGAGCGCCAAGCAGCTCCTGCAACCTAACGGTTTCGGCATCCGCTGCAGCGCCACCGCGGTCCGTGCCTGCGGTTACGCGTTTCCTGATGCAATCGATGACCCGCCGAGCACAAGCACGATCTTGCCTGTCACGCTGCCCCTCGCGAGCAACTCCTGCGCCTGCCTCGCTTCGGCAAGGGGAAATCGCTGCGCGATGATCGGCTTGATCTTTCTCTGTCGAAGGAGTTCGAACAGGGCGATCAAGTCCATTCGAAAGAATTCCGGCTTCAGCCGTTTGAGCGTCTGGATGCTATGGGGGACGATCCGTGTTCGGCCCGGGAGGAGCCAGCCGCCGGCGATGTACAGCCCGAAAATGGCGGTTCCACGAAAGCGTTGACGACGGCCCGGGCGACCCGAAGCCAACCCTTCCCCACGGATCGAGGAACGAAGGCCATAGCCCACCACCGTCCCACCAGGACGGAGAGCCTTTCGGGAGTGCCAGAGATGGGGACCCCCGAAGGGGTCGAAGACTGCGTCCGCGCCCTCGCCCGTGAGGCGGTGGATCTCATTCGCGAAGTCCTGATCCACGACGCCCACCAGATCCCACCCCGGCGTGAAGGGCACCGGAGGTGTTTCGGGGTGAACGCCCTCCCGCGCTGGCAAGGAGACGCCCGCGGCCAGCACTCTCACGCGCACTTCACCATCCGTTGGCTCGGGGCGCTCTTCTTCAACCACCCGAAGTGCGTCGGGTCCGCCGTAGTGAGTCACGACGACGCGCGTGTGCCTCGTGGAGCTACTCATGTCCTGGTGGATGCTCGCCACACGGTCGGGTTGTCGGCCAGTGGCATTTTCCTTACCAGTGGAGCAGGAAGACGGGAGCCATTGCTGCTAGAGCAGCTGCGACTTGCAGGGCGAGGATGGGCACCGCTTGGCGTGGCGCTTTTGGCACCCACTTGATTGCGAAGAACACCGCGATGGGGACCTGGCCACCCATGAGCAGCTGCCAGATGTGGGCGGCTGCTCCCTCATCTGGCTGGGGCGCAGGACCGTGCAAGGCGAGGAAAACCAAGACGGCGGCGAGTGCAGCGAGGGACATGACCACGGGAAGGAAACCGCTGGGATGCTTCAGAACGGTGAGTGGACTCATTTCGATACCTCAGCGCTTTGATCCTCGACGTGCCTGGCCTAACGGGCGGCGCGTCCGCGTCGATCGAATATGCGAAGGCGAAGAGGGGGTCCGCCGCAAGCGCGTGTTGGGCTGCTCGCTCATCGATTACACGCACCCCCTCTCGTCGATTGGCGTGTGGAGGAGGATGGCCTGTCCCACTGTGAGTCGACCGGTGCGGTTGACTGCGCCATAGATTCCGGCGTTGTTCTGGTTCGCGCGAACGACGGCTTTTAGCAACTCAGGCGCCGGTGCTGCCGAGTCCGGGTCGAGGTTGACCATCGAGCAGCGAACATCGCGCATCGTGACGGTGATGGCAGGACCCTCCTCCTCGTCGCCGAATGAGAGGACTCCGCCCAACCACTCATCCTCCTGGAAGGGAACCGATCGCAGGGAGCAAACCACGATATTCGGGCGAAATCGTCGCACGTCCGAGGTGCGGCCCGCGAGTCGCCCGATCTCGCGCACCGTGTCCAGGGTGATCACGGAGACGCTCGCCTCATCGAAAATGCCCTCATTCCGCTGCATCATCTGCACGGGAGCACCGTGCCGGCGTCCGACCTCTGCGGCCAGGTCTTCGCCGAAGACGGGCATCTCTCTGCCGTCCGGCGTGCGAACGTGCGTGGGAAGGTCCCCCGGCACACCGTCCGCGGGCCGTTGCGGAGTGAACAGAAGCAATTCGGGAAGTCTGCCTGCCGTCAGCCAGGGGAATCCACTGCGTTCGTCGATCCGCCGGAACGCCAGGCGCCGGTCGCCGTCGATTCCGTGCCATCCCAGGCTGGCGACCTCGAGTCGCTCGCCGCCCATCGACTTCACCGGATACCGGAAGATGGCCTCTATGTGTCCAATCTCGATCGGCATGTTCGACTCCCTCGCGACCAGTCGCCTCTCTTGACACGAGAGTGTAGGCGCCTTGTCGCGCCAACCCCTCATTCGGAGAGGCGTCGCGCGCGCAGACCGGGTTCATCCCCTCAAGATCCCGACACGCCCATTCTGAAACACCATGAGGATCTTCTTGAGGTCGGTCGGCATGCGCAGCTGCGAAGAGATGGAGCGATAGGCCTCCAGGCACGAGCTTCCTTTGGCGCTGAACACAACGAGCCATCGATCGACCGCAAGCTTCGGCGGCCGTCTGCCGGCTTCGGTGCGGATCAGCTCGAGCAATTCACGCGTCATGTCCAGGAGGAGAAGCGGGTCTGAATCCGAATTGTGCACGAAGGCGACCATTTTTTGCGCCCGATTGGTGTCGCTTCCAAGAAGCCGAATCCGGACACGGTTGCCGTGAATTGTGGCTTCCACGTCCCGACCCGGCGATCGCCTCCCGAGGAGAGTTTGTATCCTGTCTTCCAGCGAGGCGGCGGTCTTCGACGGCAGGCGGATGGGAGCGGTGATCGTCACCAGCACCGTCCTGCCGTCTGGAACGGTTTTCCCGAGGGCGCCGTGCAGCCGTTCCGTGAGCCTGTTCGCGACCTTGTCGAATCTCAAACGAGGCTTGGCGGCGTTGCCGCGGCCCGCGCCGCGCCGTTTGAGCGATGCGATCTCGACGGCAACCCGTTCTCCGGCGGCCGTGATGAAAGCGCCCGGAGGATCAACGCCTTCTTCCCACGTTGCCGAGAACCGTCTGGCGACGGCTTTGAGGGCGGCTCGCTCATGCTTCTTCAAGACCCTCATGCGTCCATCCCTCTGAGATCGACCCGTTGCCCAAGACCGTTCCCGCGAAGGTCCCTCGAAGGGATTGCAGGCTAGTCCAACTCGTAGCTCAATATCAGAGGATGCTCGGCCCCGTGCCCGACGGCCGACGTGCCTTCGCCGCGCAAACCCCGAAGCTCTCCCGTACCGGAGCCAGGGATGACCGAATAGGACTCCTTCGCCACGCCGTTCTCGAATATTCCGGTGCGCTGGAGCACGAAGCTGCCCGCTCTCCCTGCGACGTGCCCGACGATCCGCTCGAGGCCGACGAACGTGGCCGAGCCGTCGCTGCGGTACATCATCAGGTATTCGACCTTCCCCTCGCCTGCAATATCGCCGGTAAGCGCCTTTGTGACGGTGGCCCGGGTCAGCCTTGGCAGGTCCTGGCCCTCGCTGAAGGGCTTCTCTTCCCAGGTCTTGATGGCGAATCGGGCGGTCGCAACGTTCTTCATGTTTCTCCCTCAGCGAGGTGAGCACACCTCGGGCGAACCAAAGGGTCGGGTGCCATCCTTCCCCCCGAGCCGACGGCTTTGAAATGCATGGGTCAAGCCTCAGTGTCTGCAGTGTCACGGAACGGGGCCAGTCTTTGTTCGTTGCCAGGCTCCTGCCAGCGGCATGTGCGCTAGTCTCGTGCTGAGTACCAGTCCAGCACGCGCAGGGCGCGCAGCGTGTTCCACCGGCTTGGCCGGCCCTCACCCTCGTCTGTCTCGATCGGCATCTTGCCGGGGTATCGGGTCTCGAGCAGCCATCTGCCGTCTTTGTCGCGCTTCGACGCCACCAGGTCGATCGCCTCGGCGACGCGCTCGTCGGGCGCGACGCCGGCGAGGCGCAGGTACTCGAGCCCCCGTAGCACGTCGTAATGCCACCACGTCGGGAAGGCGAAGCGCGTCCACTCGGAATCGCCCTTGCGGTCCCGCTCGATCACCTCGCCGGTCGACTTTCGCCGGAAGAGGCGGCGCTCGAGAAGGTACTCCTGCCCGAGGAGACGGGCCCGGGTCACCCCCGGGCGGCCCCCGACGGCCCGTTCGTATTCGAGCAGGGCCTCGAGCACGCAGATCGTGGTGTTGAACGACGACCGCCTCGAGCCGTCGGCGGCCTCGCAGTTCCAGCCGCCGTCGGCCAGCTGCTCACCGAGCAGCCGGTCGACGATGACCCGGACGTCCTGGCCGAAGTAGGCGCCGGCCGCCGCCACCTGCCCGTTGATGCAGGGCTCGACCTCACCCCCGAAGAAGGAGTTGTCCTGCGTCTCTTGCGGACCGCATCCCTGCCACGTCACGCGGTCGCGGACGAGGCCCACCGCGCGCCGTGCCTCGTCGCCGGTCGGATCGAGGCCCATCTCCCGCAGGAGCGTCAAGACGTGAATCGTGGAGTCCCACCCGCGGTTCCACGCCGCGCCGCCCCACCGCCCGTCCGGCGCCTGAAGGGCGAGCAGCCGCACGCCCGCGCCCTCTGTCGCGACTCTCGCACGCTCGGCCCCGACCTCGTCTGCGGGCGCATCCGTCAGGTCGCGCATCGCCTGCCATCGGATCGAAGGATCGGAATCGAGAAGCCAGCCCAGGACCGAGCTCCGGGATGTGGAACCTTGCCGTTTGGCGGAATCGGAAGTCATCTACCGCATGCCCCGCCGTCGGCGACGACCGGGCGGAGGAGCAAGTTGCCCATCGGCAAGACGGCCTCCGACTCGCGTGCCAACGATTGCGGGGCATTCAGAAGTTTGAGCCATCGGCCACCTCTCGTCGGAGCGTGATTTTCGCACCCGAAGATATTCGACTTCAGCGGCGCGGTGCTTCGTGCCGCGTAGGCGCAGCGAGGGTGATGGGGCAGGGGAGTGCGCCATGGGCCAGGGCTGCCTGCGTTATGGCTTGCCCGCAGCGAGCCAGGGCAAGCCGCGGTAGGAATCCGCCACTACCCAGGCTCCGGCCGTCAACGCCCAGGAGACGACAAACTCGCTCCATTGGGAGGGATCGGGGCCTGCCGCCACGAGGGGGATCCACACGAGCAGCGTGAACAGGCCCAGCTCCAGCGCCGAGAGTACGGCTGCCAGCCGTGCATACAGCCCGACGATCACGCCTGCGCCCGCCGCGATGAACGCGATGCCGGTGAAGCACGCCCAGACCAGATGCCAGGGCAGCCAGCCAGGCACCATCCCAACGGTCCTTTCGAGATAGGTGAAGTGGGCGACGCCGAAGGGGATCAAGGCCAGGCCGTAAAGCACCCTCGCGATGCGCAAGCCCTTGTCGCCGGTGGCGAGGCCCGGGCGCTTCAGGTTTCGGGCGCCGGCGAACGAGGCGTAGAGGACCCAGGCGCCCGCCGCCATCACAGCGGTTTCACCGCAAGCCCACCAGGTGACCGTCGCGGTGGGAGCGCGGAAAATCAAAGGCACCCGAAACAGCAGCAGCCAGGCCAGGAAACAGAGGAGCAGGACGCGGGAAGCGACGGCCGCGGTGCGCCGCCAAAGCAGGCCGGTGCCAGTACCCAGAGAGATGAAGGCGCACCCATAGGCCAGGACTGCGCGTGCAGGAAAAGCCCTGGGCACTCCTGTCCAGATCGGGGTGAAATTGCCCTGGATCAACCCCAGGATTCCGAGGGTGATCAGGGTCGCGGCAAAGAACGCATGGCCCAAGCTTGCGATCCGCATGGCTGTTGCTCCGGTGCGCTTCCAGTCAGCTGGTATGGTCGCCTCTGCGGCCAGCCGGCGGCCGATCCGCCGAGCGGCGCCCGCCAGGCCACTGGGGGGCACGGATTGGCGACTCGCTCTAGGACTTCGCTTTCTTCGAAGGCTTCGGCCTGCCGATGCCGTTGAGGGCGACCGCCTGGCGAATGAGCTTCTTGAAGGCGGCCGCTTCGACCTCTTCTCCTTCGTGGATATCGATCGCGCGACGCACGTTTCCGTCGAGGCTCGAGTTGAAGAGACGGGCCGGATCCTTCAGAGACGCGCCTTTGGCGAAGGTCAGCTTCACGACATTCTTGTAGGACTCGCCGGTGCAGATGATGCCGTCGTGCGACCAGACCGGATTCATCCACTTCCATTCCTCGACGATGCCCGGGTCGGCTTCCTGGATGAGCTTGCGCATTCTGCGGAGCGTCTTCCCGCGCCAGTCGCCGAGATCGGCGATTCTGTTCGAGATGAGCTCCGATGCCGGCGGGCCCTGGCTCGCGCCCGACTCTTTCATGTTCTCATTCTAGAGCGGGCGCCCGGGCTCGGGGATGCGCCGTCCCAGCCGGGGATGGAGGCCGCTTGCTGGATCCACGTCGTCAGCAGGCTCTCGTCGAGCTTGCCATGCTCGTTGATGTCGACGTAGCGCAATTCCCGGTGCCTGGATTGGCCGGGAGGAAGCGGACGCAGCGACGTGCCGCGGAAGAACGCCACCTTGACGTACCTCGTGAAGCAGTGGACGCTGAGGAACCAGCCCTGGCCCTCGACTCCGTAAAACGGCGAGTTCCATTTGACCGCCTTGCGCACGCCGGGGACGATGCGCTCGATGAGCGCGTCGAGGCGGCGCCCCACTTCGCTCTTCCAGCCCGGCATGGCCGCGATGTAGGCCTGCACGGGGGCGTCGCCGTCGGCCTTCGCGATCCGAGGGTTCCCGCCCGCGAGGAGGGCCGCCTTCCCGGTCCCCTTGGGCTTGGTCACGGCATGCATTCCCTGGACGTCGCGCGATGGGCGCCTGGCGGCTTTGGACTCGGACCTTCGGAGCACGCCTTTCCCGGCGCTCGGAGAGTCCGACCTCATCGCCCTCGCCGCCACCGGTTCCCTTGCGGATGCCTTCCGGACTTGGACGCCGTCGCGGCGGACACGACGGAGCGGGCGACCGACCAAAACGCCCCGGTTGGACGGATCATGGACGTCTTGCCAGTGGGATGCCGGCGCCGCATTGTCCGCACGCGGCTAGGGTCTGTGATCCTGAAGGATGCTCTCGATTTCCTGCATCGTAAACGCGTTGAGCTGAACGACCCTCGCCTGCGCGCGAAACGCGGGTGGGACGATGCCCCGGGCCTCATCCTTGCTATCGGCCTCCACGATCATCCATGCCTTATGCACCCCGTCCTTGCATCCCCAATCTGCGGTGCTCAGGAAATGGGATCCGGTCCTCAGGAAGACGTCGACGGCCCGAGCACAGGCCACCTTGGTCTCTTCGTGCGGAACCTCGATGAGGAATCTTGCCGTCACTTGCGATCTCCTTGATGTTGAAGCCGCGCTCGAGTCCCATTCTAGCTATTGTCGGCCGCCTCACGAAAGACGCCGCCTCCACGAGGTTGCGTGTGGCTGGAGCTGCAAGCCCCTGTCGGGCGGCACCTTGCAATGAGCGTTGCTGCGAGGCTTTCGCCTGGGTCGTCGGGGCCTGACCCCCTCCCAGGGGCCGGGAGAGCATCTCGCCCTTCCGGTCGCCCAGGCCGAGGATTCTCGCGCCTCTGGGCTCGAATGGAGACTCAGCTCTCTTCGACCGGCCGAACCATCACGCGTCGAGCTGATTCACCGGGGCATTCGCGTCCAGGAGGCGGTCGCACTGGGTGTCGCCAATCACAGGTAGCCCTTCGTTGAGCAAACCCATTTGCGCCAGGACGGTGGCCTGGTCCCAGTAAATGTGTTCCGAGCTGATCTTGCCGTTCTCGAACGAAATGATGCCCACATGAGGCACGACCAGCCGGCGGCCCGTTGCCTCGATACCGGGTGCAAACCAATCCATACGCAAGGTGTGGGTGAAGCGAAGTAGAAATTCGTCAATCAAACGGTTCTGTCCTACGCTGCGGGAAAGCAATTGCAACTCGACGTCGGACGGCATTTGCGGAATGAAGACTTCTGCGTAAAACCTTCGCAGTGCAGTTCTCCCGGTTGCGCCCGTATTGACCGGCACATGGATCAGCACCGGCTGTTCCGTCATCGTGGCAATCGCCGCATCGGCATCCTTTTGTTCGAACTCAGCGGCCGTGTGCGCCTCCCAGACGCCAATCAGTACCCTCTCGGAATCGCTGTACTGAGTCATGGTCGGAATCCTCCTTGTGAATGTGACTTTGTCGGCCAACGGATGGCGCGTAAGCCGCGGCGGACTGGTGAAGGAGTCATTCCGGCATCCACGTGCGCCATCCGTTCACGCGCTGGTGAGGCGGAACGCGAAGAACCCTCACCCATGAAGAGGCCGGCAAGCGCCTCGATGCAACGGCTCCTAGCCTTGTGCCGCACCGGCCTGCTCGCGCCAGCGTTGGTCGTCCACGCCTTTCACAGCGAGCCACAGGACCAGCAGACCTTCTCCGAGGCTGGAAAGCACGATGGACACAGAAAGAGCGCGCGCGAGCGGCGGATACAGAAACGCGAGCCACCCCGCGCCGAACAGCGCCACCATCACGCCCAGCCAGCGAGGCAGGAAGCTCGACCGCGCGGTGAGATAGCCGATCTGGAGCAGGTAGAACCCGAAGAACACCAGGCTGACTTCGTACGCCCGCCCGTACAAATTGAGAAAGAGCAGTGCCAACGCCCGGAGCTGCTCGGGCTGGAACGCGCTCAAGTATGCGTGATCGCCGCCCCTCAGCAGCACGACCACGGGCGCGAGACGAAGCACCAGTGCGAACGCTTGGACGATACATCCAGTAAGGCTGAAGAACGCCGCGCAGAGAGAAAGGGTCCGGTTCACCGGCTCGTACAAGCGGTAGAAGAGAACGGTCACGGCGAGGTAGGCGGCGACGCCGAGGGCCGCGGCGGCAAAGCCCGCCATGAACATCGCCTGATGCGCGAGGATGTTGCCCGCGGTGGCGGCCGCGTCGCCCCGCACCACCAACTTGCGGAGGACGAAGAACATGTCGAACCCGGATACCATCAGGACGAGATAGAAGACGGCCACCATCCGGGCCAGGAAGGTCGGGGCGACGACGCGAGGCGAACTCTGTGAGATCCCTTCCATAGGGTTGCTCCTTCGCGGGCCTGGTCTCCGCCAACCGCCGGCGAACCCGCCGGACGGCGCTTTCCGATGCGGGCCAGGCCGAAGGGCCTACCCGGTCGACCTCAACTTCGGGGCCCGTCAGGCGTCATCAGCGTCCAGGGCCTGATGATCCTTCCGCAACAATCTCAACGTGGAGCTCGCGACCGCAACCAGTAGAAGTACCGCGGTCGCCACCTCAAGCCATATCGTCACGTTCATCGCCAACGCGTGTGCCGACAGCGGAGCAGCGGCGTAGTGACCGAGGCCGTCAAGGCCGAGTGCTCCGTAGATACCTAATACGATGAGACCCGGGAGCCGATACCGCGAACGAATCAAAACATAGCCTACCAGCCCGACCGCGGTAACACCGAGCCATGCCGCATACACTGCCGCCCGCGATAGCCAAGCGGGCATGTTCGGGTATTCGTTCAGAAACTCGGCGTTGTGTACGTGATGCAGAAGGCTGGCGACTCCATACGCAACCAAGAAGACCAGCAATTTATCAGGCCCGATCGCGTGAGCTTCCCTGCTCATCAGCCTGCCACTGCCGCCTAACACCATGCGTTCGTTAGGTCGCAGAGTTCGCATTGATCGTGACGTAATACCCGTCCGGATCTCGGAGTGAGAACTCCTCGGTTCGAGTGTTTGGGTTAACGTGGGGCTCCTCTTCGAGCCGCGCGACGAGAGCGCGTGCCCTTGCCAAGGCCATGCCGAAATCATCGACACGGAAAAACAAGAGAAGGCCGTTGCCCGGCGTCGCGTGATCGGGGCTCATCAAGGAGGGATGCTCGTGGGCGCCCCACTCATGGAGGCAAAGCAAGACGGTTCCATCCGAGTCGAGGATTTGCCCAAAGTCGGGATGGGCTGGAGACATCTCGGGCTGGCCGAACAGCGACTGGTACCAGTGGAGGCTGCCAGGCACATCGCGTACCCCGATGATCGTCCACGTGCGCTTCATGGGGTCCCTCCTCCGGCCTGCCGGGCGCATGTTTGGCGGGCCGTTCCGTGACGAAGCCTTGTCATGGGTGACGACCTCATACTTGATTCCTTCGAGATCTTTGAAAAAGACCGCGTAGTATCCGGACGGAGTGTATTCGGGGTATTCGCGCGGCGGCGAAACTATGAGCGCGCCGATTGCAGAGAGCTCCGCGTAGATCTTGTCGACCTCCGCCCGCGAGTCCACGCGAAAGGCCAGATGGTGAAGAGCGCCTGGTCGTCGCCTGTGAGGCTTTTCGCCTTGGAGGCCCTTCCTCGGAGAGGTTATCGCGAAGGCCAGTTGAGGATGGCTGTATTCCACAACGTGAAAATCGTGCGCTTCAATCACCGCGCTGGACTTGCTGTGAGCGCTAAATCCCAAGAGGGGGAGCAGTTTGTCGTAAAACGGAACCGCAACCGCCATGTCCTGTACGGTTATCTGGATATGGTCGATCATGGGTCGCATCTGTGGAGCGCCTATCGACTCGGGCCGCTATGCTGAATGGATTCCGCATTCAGAGCGCCGCCGAACGGGCGGCGCGACGAGTGGCCTATCGCTGTCGGTCGTCTCCCGGGCCTCTTGCGGCCCAACGGCTGGCGGCTCAGTGGCGCCGAAGGCTCACGCTGCAGCCGCGGGTTAGGCGACACCTTGCAGCGTCCACGAAAGAAATGCCAGTGCGACGGCGTAGGCCATGCGATGGCTGCAGCCCTTGATGATTCGGAAGACGACGCTGCTTCTGATGCTGTTCAGGTCTCGGGTTCCAGTCCAGTCATCGCGTGTCGCCTGACGGTCCGCTGCACGCGCGTTTTAGACGGCCACTTCACTGAGCGGCCCACAGGGAGTCGCGAAACATGTCGGCAGTGACTTGGTAAACGATGCTTTCTCGGCCGCCTGCGTCGAGCCTTGACCCCACCCGAATCCCGCCAATCTTTTCGACGGCGCGCTGCGATCGACGATTTCCAGGGCCAACGAGAAAGACCACACGTTCAACGAACCTGAAGGCATGCTGCAGCATGAGGCGCTTCATTTCGCGGTTGCAGTCACCACCCCAGTGAGATCGGGCCAGAAAGGTCCAGCCGATTTCGACCTCGCTGCCCTCTCTATCGTACCCGTGGAAGCGCGAGGAGCCGATCATGCGTCCATCCTTGGTGTCAATCGCCACCAATGCACCGCCGGACTCCAGGGCCTCGCGGAAGAACTCGCGGAACGGTTGCTCCTGGTGCCGATCCTTGGCGGGATGTTGCTCCCAAATGAGCGGATCCGCAGCTACCGCGTAGAGGTCGTCGAAATCTCCAGGCCGAAGCGGCCTCAGGTCCAGAAGCTCGCCCTTCAAGACCGGCTGAGAATCAAAGTGCATACGGGAGCGGCCCTGTTCACTTCGAATCTGTGTGCCCTTTCCTGCCGGGGCCGCCCACGGGGCGGCGCATCAGCGCCGAGCGAGGAGGCGAAGTCGACGAACGACTCCGCTGCACGCGCATGCGAGGCACCGTACCCCGTGCAAGTCTTGGGTTTCTCGTCTCAGGCGCCCTCCATGATCCGGACCTCGCGTTCCACCGCCCCCTTGAGAATCGAGCGCACCTGCTGGTACGCAGTGCTCTCATACGCAGCGATTGCCGCGGCAACGTCATCGAATTCGACCACGACGCAGCGCTGCGCCTCGGCGGCCTCGTACACGCGCACGGGGAGACCACGCGCCACGATGCGACCCCCATGCGCAGTGATGACCTGCGCCGCGAGGCTTGCGTATCGCGCCAGCGCGTCGGGATCTGAGACGGACCGGTACGTTGTGACCCAGTATCCTTTGGCCATGGTGTCATACTAGCGCTCTTCGCGCGGCCTAAGGGATCGCCGGCAAGCTGCGGCCGCCGCAGGCGACGGTCAGCTTCATCGGCCTGTTACGCGCGATGTTCTTCGCAGTTCGCCTGCGCTCGATCTCAGGTGCGGCGCTGGAGATCCTTTCCGACCGCCGCGCCGATGAGGGGGACGTCATCCGACTGCCATGCCGACATCACGATCGTCTGCGGCGAAGGCAGTAAAAGCGAGGATGTGCTTTCTGCAGAAATCGGGGGCCCCCGTCAAATCGAAAGCTTCTTCGTCGAGGATCGTCCATCCCCCGTAAGCCCGCTCGATCTCTTCCCGACTGATCCCTCTCGGCAGGGGTCCTCTGGGACCCGGTGAAAACGCGTACATCAGGAACAGGAACGTGGCGTCCTCGGTGGCCACCGCCGTGATCTCGCGGCTCACCGCCAGAACCTGGTCGCGCGAGAGGCCATGTACGACGCCAGAGTCCAGGATGAGTCGAAATGCATGCCGATTCGAACTCATTCGGAACCCATCTGCGGCTTGACCAACCACGCTACCGGGAACGGACTGTCGATGCGTTCCTGATCCCACAAAACTCCAGCAATCCACGACCGCGTGCCATCCCGGAAGGGTTGAACATAGTCCACGGAGCGCGACTCCGAAATCTGGGTCACGACGGGTTAGAAGCCGCTTGCCGGCCGATGCCGACCTCGACTACGATCGATTCCGATCGGGGGCTTCTTCCGCCCGATCATCTGGGTAATGTGAGCGACCCGCGATGAACGACGCTTCGCGGTCTGTCCCCGTCGATCTGCTCGTCCTCGGCGGCATCGTCGTGACGATGGATGCCGGACGGACGATCCTGCAAGACGGTGGCATCGCCGTGCGCGACGGGGCCATCGTCGCGGTCGGCACGCGCGACGCGATCGCCGGCGCGCACACGGCGGGCACGGTCATCGACGCGCGCGGCGATCTCGTGATCCCCGGGCTCGTCGACGGCCACACGCACGTCGCGATGACGCTCTTCCGCGGACTCGCCGACGACCTGCCGTTGCACACGTGGCTCGAGCAGCACGTTTGGCCCGCCGAGCGCCGTTTCATTCACGCCGACACCGTGACGTGGGGCAGCCGCCTCGGCGTCGTCGAGCTCGTGCGCTCCGGCGTGACGACCTTCTGCGACATGTACTTCTTCGAGGACGACGTCGCCGCGGTCGTCGACGAGCTCGGCGTCCGCGGCGTGCTCGGCCAGGTGTTCTTCGATTTCACCGGACCCCAGGGGCTCGACGTCGATGCGAACGTCGCGTACGCTTCCGACTTCGTTGCGCGATGGCGCGGTCACCGGCGCATCGTCCCCGCGCTCGCACCGCACGCGCCGTACACGGTGTCGCCCGACCTGTACCGGCGTCTCCACGCGCTCGCCGAGCGATGGGACGTCCCGCTCGTGACGCATCTCGCCGAGACGCAGCAAGAGTGCCGCGACGTGCTGGAGCGCTACGGCCGTTCCCCCGTTCGGCATCTCGCGAGCCTGGGTCTGCTCGACGCACGCCTCGTCGCAGCGCATTGCGTGTGGGTGGACGGCGAAGAGATCGAGCTCCTGGCCGCGAGCCGCGCAGGCGTTGTGCACAATCCGCGCAGCAACCTGAAGCTCGGAAGCGGTATCGCGCCCGTGCCGGACATGCTCCGCGCCGGCGTGATCGTCGGGCTCGGAACGGACGGCGCGGCGAGCAACAACGAGCTCGACCTGCTGGCCGAGATCCAGTTCGCTGCCCTGCTGCACAAGGGCGTCCGCCTCGATCCGCTGGCCGTGCCGGCGATCGCGGCGCTCGAGATGGCCACCATCGGCGGGGCGCGCGCTCTCGGTCTCGACGCGAAGATCGGGTCGCTCGAGGTCGGCAAGCGCGCTGACCTGGTGATCATCGACCTCGACGAGGACAGCCTCGTGCCGCTGTACGACCCGGTGTCCCATCTCGCCTACGCGATCGAGGCCGCCGACGTGCGGACAGTGATCGTCGACGGCCGGATCGTCGTCGCGGACGGGGCGCTCGTCACGGCCGACGACGCGGAGATCCGCCGTCGCGTGCGTGCTCTCGCGACCGACATCGGGAGCCTGCGCGGCGGAACGGCCGGCGTCGTGTACGGGAATGGATCGGGAGACGGGTAGGCTTGGCCGTTCGCTACGACAACCGGCCGGAGAATTTACCGCCTCACCTCTCGCCTGACTAGGACCGAGCGGTTCATAAGCATTCGTCCGCCTAACGGTATCGAGTTCAGCGGCGAGCGCAAGCGAGTCCGCTGTAACGAGGGGTTAGGCTGTGCCTGGCGCCAGGGACAGAGAGCTTCATTGGCCTTCTGGCGGTTGCCAGAGCTCTATGCGGTTGCCTTCTGGGTCTTGGACCCAGCCGAACTTCCCGTATTCAGACTCCTCGACTTTCGTGTCTACGTCGCAGCCTTCAGCTCGGAGTGCTGCGAGGAGAGCAGGAAGATCATGGACACGGAAGTTGATCATGAAGCTGGCGGTACTCGGCGCGAAGTACGAAGTGTCCTCTTTGAATGGGTTCCAGATCGTGGTGCCTGTACCGGTCGGATTGTCGGAAGTGACCCACCTGAATGCCACACTACCCCATTCTTCGACGTTGAGTCCGAGGTGCGTTCGATACCACTCGCCAAGTGTCTTCGGGTCCTTTGACCTGAAGAACACGCCGCCTATGCCAGTGACACGCTTCATTAGGAGTCTCCCTCATGTTGCGAGTGCCGCGCCGAGAGCCTTGCCAGGCCGAACGGCCTGCGCATCAGCGGCGAGCGCCAGCGAAGCGCGGGAGCGAGTCCGCTGAACCCGCGTGTTAGGCGACCCGCTTGGCAGTCCCTGGTCAGACGACTGATGCGACATAGTCGGGCGGGAAGTCCAGCTTCCGGAGAACAGCCTGCAAGCGCGCAGCGTACTCTGGATTCCGCTCATGCGGAGGAGGTGCGTCGGGCAGGTTGTAACACAAGGCAGGCACAGACTCGCCGTCGAGAGTCTTAGCGACGACAGCTTCAGGGCGGTAGTGCTCAAGGCCAGCACCGGAATAGAGCTGCGAGAGTTCCCGGCGCGTGAGCGAGATAAGCATTCCAAAGGCGCGACCTCCAAAAGAAGGGACCAACGTTGCGCGTTCGCCGATACGCAGGGCGAACCCGTCAACGTAGGCAGGGCGTGGTGAAAGCGGCGTCATTTGCTTCTCGCGCAAGACATCCACGTCCATGAATAGGCCATAGAAAAAGGCCTCGATCGTGCGCTCAGTCATGGACGCCGAGCTCTCCCTTCGGGCCCACTAAAGGGCGTGTTAGGCATCAGCTACTCGATCCCGATTCGGCCCCAGCCTGACAGACAATCTGCTGAATCTTCCGTGCGTCGAATGCGCTGCGATCGTCCGCACGCGGAAGAACCTTGTACATCCGGAGTGTCTGGAGGTAGAGCTCGTCGCCCTTCCCGGGCGTTATGGTCGGACTCTGCGTGTCCTTCTCCGATATCGAATAATCGTAGCTCGCTGCCAGGGTCAGATCGGCCAGATGGCACAGTCGACGGTCTTCGGGCGGGGCCGGGGAAGTTACGAAGACCTCCTGGACAAAGCAGACCCAGCACAAGCACTCCCCGTCGTGACAGTTTCCGATTCGTGAGGGCTAACCGGCTGCGCATCAGCGGCGAGCGAAGAGCCGACGGCGATGAGCGAGTCCGCTGCGCGCGCGTGTTAGGAGCCACAAGGCTCGAGTCGTGAAGTTCCCTCTGCCACCCGCCGCACGCCCGCAACCTCAGGCGCCCCGGCGGCGTGCGGGCAAGTTGATTCCAAAGGCCCATTTCCAGGCGTCGCCATCCTTGACATAGACCGACGTGCCCCAAACAGGTCCGACCTCCTGGCCGAAGCAGGTGCCAGCGGCAGCACCCGTGTGTCTCAGGATGCCTACTGTCGGCGAGAGCATCGTGCCCACACCGTCGGTGACGCTGACGCTCTTGATATCGCATCCGGGCCCGGTCCAGTCCTTGATGGCGTCGGCCTTCGTTGCGAAGTGGGTGCCAAAAATGTTGATAAATGAAATCTCCTCGGTCGTCAGGTCTTCGAGCTTCTTGGCGTCGTGTTCTTTCCAGGCTTCCCAGAGGGCCTTTTCGGCCGCCATCAACGCATCGGTGCCGGCATCCGGAACGGCGGGTTTCGCCTCGTCCTTTTCAGCAGCTTCCTTCGCGACGGCCGGAATTGCGGGCGTCGCTCTGGGATCGACAATCGGAGCTTCGGCGTGAAAGGCTCCCTTCCAGGTATCGCCGGCACGAACGTATATGGTCGCCGCCCAACTCTTGGCCGGGAGCCGTTCTCCGCCGCATCTGCCATCGACGGTGGTCTCATACGTGAGCAAAGCAACATCATTGCCGAGCGGCTTCACCTGCTCTTCGGACAGAGCGTAGGTCTCGATCTCGCAATCAGCGCCGGTGTATTCCTTGGTCGCGGATGCCTTGTCGATCTTGCCAGCCGAGCCATAGCCGACAAACCTGTCCGAAAGAAATGTGTCCCAGAACTTCGCGTCCCTGGTTTTCCAGGCCTCGAAGGCGCTCTTTTCGAGCGTGACGAGGGCATCCTTCGCAGGTGCGGGCTGGGTGGTCTTTGCAGCCGCCCGAGTTGCGGTCGCATCGTTCGCCGGTGCATCTCCGCCGCAAGCCGAGAAAGCGAGAGCGGCTGCTCCCGCCAAAACGAAACAATGGATCCTGGCCATAGCTTGTCTCCTCAGGAATTCACTGCGAGTGTGAAGTCAAGGCCAAAGGCCGTAGTTCGCTGCACGTGCGTGTTAGGCGACCCCCAGGTTCGTGGCCACGAGACCTCTCTACTACCCTTTCGGCTCATACCGCATCGCCACCGCCCCCGAGCCGAACTCCAGCCGGCTGACGAGCTTCAAGTCGACAGGTTTCGATAGCCCCGCGAACAACGTCGGCCCGCGGCCCGCCAACCTGGGCTGCACCACGAACTCGTACTCATCGATCAATCCCATGTCCGTCAACGCCAGCGGGAGCGTCACGCCTGCCACGAGCAGTCCCTGACCCGGCTCCTGCTTGAGCTGCTGAACGGCCTTCCTCAGATCCCCGCGCACGAGCTCCGCGTTCCAATCGACCCGGTCCAGGGTGCTCGACACGACGTACTTCTTGACCGCGTCGATCGTCCGGGAGAAAGGCTGCGTCCAGTCAGGCATCGCTTCAGACGCCGGCGGCCGCCACGCCGCCTCCATCATTTCGTACGTCACCCGGCCAAAGAGGAGGGCGTCGGCCCGTTCGATGTTCTCGATCGCGTGACGATGTATCTCTTCATCCGCGATCATTGCACGGTGGTCGCAGCACCCGTCCAATGTGACGTTGATGGAATACCGAAGGGGTCGCATTACGTAAGACCTCCTATGGTGACAGGCTCGCCCAACGGGCTGCGCATCAGCGGCGAGCGCCAGCGAGTCCGCTGCGGCCGCGTGTTCGGCTGCGGCTCGCTCATTGAGAAGGCCCTGACCGCTCTGCCTCGGAGGCCGCGGCACTCCCGCGCCGCTCGAGTACCTCGAGCGCGGACCGACAGCCGTCGGCAGTGGCCTGGATCCCGTCGATGGGCTGGCCGTAGCAGGCCAGAATGCTCGCAAACGGAACCGGAAGGCAGTAGCGGCGGGGTGCCGGTCGAACGGCGAGTCCGGGTCGCGCATGCCAGGCCATCGGCACGAGTAGAGCCTCCGCAGCTCGCGCGACCTCCAAGAAACCCGGTCTGATGTGGCCGTCAGGGCCTCCCGAATCGGGGAATACGCCGATGACCGGCCGCTCTGCCTTCAGGAGGTTGACTATCTGAGCCTTGGGCTGGATGGGCGACCGACGGCGGTAAACCCAGACGGGGAAGTCGTACCACGAGGCCGATTGCTGCAATGCACGCGAGAGAGGCCCATCGTGACCGATCGCAAGAGGCACGAGGTCCCGCGGAAAGTCACGGAATGCGCAGAAGCTGTTCAGTTCGTACGCGTGCCATGCAAAGCAAATGATCGGTCGCGATCGCTCCTTGAACAGACGGATCAGCTCCGCCACATCTGGTTCCCACTGAATTCGAGTGGTCCGGTACGCGGGGTACAAGCTGCTCGCGACTGCTAGATTCGAAAGGTAGACCAATGGCTCGAGAAGAACATCGAGCACTCGAGCTTGGTGAGGTGCATCTGAAAAACGAATCGGCTGTGGCACTGGATTAGAAATCCATCGGTGTGTGAGAGCTGCCGAGCGTGTTAGGCGGCGCCGTTCGGCACACGGCCGCTCCGAAAGAGCCTCGTCCACCGTTTGCGCTCATCGTCACTGAGGACACCGAGCTCGGCCATAATCTCTGCAGCGAACTCGACATCGGACAGTCCACTCGCGGTGATCAAGCCTCGGTCACGGACAGCCGGTGCGTCGACGTACCTCGCCGCTTCCGAGTACCCCGAGACTTGCTGCGAGAGATAAGCCAATCCGTTGCTGGTGTGCCGGCGACCGCGAAGCAGCCCGGCCCGCACAACGACCGTGGTAGCCGCGCATATCGCAGCGATAGGGACTCGATTGGCATCTAGCTCAGTGAGGAGTTTCACTAACTCGGGCTCTGGAGCCATCCGCTCCCATCTGTCGCCACCCGGGAGGATAAACAGGGCAACATCGCCTGGATCCACCCCAGTAAGGACCTGCGAAGGCCGCACCATGACTCCACCCATAGACTCTACCGGGTCACCACTGAGGCCAACGACTTCGACCCTATAACCTCCGTGCCGCCGAAGCTCGGCAATCGCGTGGGCTGCCTCCCAGTCTGCGAATCCAGGGACCACTAAGAGGTAAACGGCTTTCACCGGCATCCGCTCACCTCTACTCAGCGTCCGTCTAACGGGCTGCGCGTCAGCGGCGGGGGAGGAGGCAAAGCCGACGAACGAGGGATATTGGCCCGATTTGGTTGACACGTCATGGCGGATGTCATGCGGCGTGTTCGTAGTCGATGGGTGAGCGGTAGCCCAGAGCCGAATGGAGCCGGGAGCGGTTGTAACGGTGGATGTAGGAGCTAACGGTCGTGGCCAGGGCGAGATCGTCGTTGAAGGTGCGGTGATGGATGGCGTCGGCCTTCATCGAATGGAAGAAGGATTCGACGAAGGCGTTGTCACCGATTTCGCGAGGGCGTTTCATGCTCTGGGTGATTCCAAGGGCAGCCAGACGGGCCCGGAACGCATAGGCCGAGTATTCCACTGCGCGGTCAGAATGGAAAATCAGCCCGGGTCGAGCATGGTGTCGCCGGCAAGCGCGGTTGAGCGCGTCCATGGTCAGCGTCAGATCGCGATGGACGCCCAGGCTCCAGGCCAGGACGCGGCGCGAGTGGCGGTCGAGAACGACAGCCAGATAGCGCCAGCGGCCGCCACAGCGTAGGTAGGTGACGTCGCCGACCCAGACCTGTCTGGTCCTGGTCGTCTTCAGTTCCAGTATCCGGTTGGGGATGTCAGAGAAGAAACGACGGGTACCTGGCATCCGGCGGTAGATCCGTGCCGAGCGAGCCTTCAGAGCGGCATTCCGCATCAGGCGAGCCACACGCTTGCGTCCCACCCGCAATCCGGCCTGCCGCAAGGCGGCATGAATGCGCGGGCTGCCGTAGGTCCCCTCGCTCGCTTGGAAGATCGCTCGAATGCGGGCCAGTAGGCGCTCGTCCTGCCTCGTGTGAAGGCTCGGCCTACGTTGGCACCATGCGTAGTACCCGGCTCGCGTCACCAAGTAGCGCTGACACAGGGCCTTCACTCCCAACCGGTCCCGCTCCGCCTGGATGAAGGCGAAAACTGCTGCCTTCGAGCGGAACAGAACCGGATGGCTTTTTTTAGGAGCTCGTGCTCCTCCTGCAGGATTCGGTACTGGCGTTTGAGAGCGGCCAGCTGCGTGACCTCTCGACGCTCACGCACGGCTGGCACCACAGCAACTCGTGCTCGAAGACGACCCTCACGGGCTTCCTTGCGCCACCGCGACAACATGAACGGGTGAATGTCCAGCGCTTGCGCAACATCCTGAACCTGGACATCCGCCAAGTCGCTCAGCTTCACAGCCTTCACCTTGAACTCGACGCTGTACTGGTGAATCTTCCTCGGACCCTTGATTCTGGCCATCCACACCTCCTCCAGCGTTAGGCCAGACTGTCAAATTTATCGGGTCAAGTACTGAGTCCGGTGCATGCGCGTGTTAGGCGGCTCAGTCAGATCCCCGTGTACCAGGCCCACCCGTTCTGAATGTTGCCCTTCTTGCCGCCGTCCTCGAACTTGTCCGCCACGACGATGCGCTTCAGGTATTTCATGCTCTTGTAGCCCATCTGCCTTTCCACCCGCAGCCGCACCGGCGCGCCGTGCTGGATCGGGAGATCGCGCCCGTTCATGCCGTAGGCCAGGATGGTCTGCGGGTGCAGGGCGTCGAGCATGTCGATGCTGTCCACCCAGTCGTCGTACGAGTAGAACACCACGAACCGACCAGTCGGCAGGATGCCCGCCGCATCCAGCACCGCGGCGAGCGGCACGCCCGTCCACTGGCCGATGGCCGTCCAGCCCTCCTCGCACGTGTGTCGTGTGATCTGCGTCCGTGAAGGGAACTGTTTGAGCTCGGCGAGCGAGAAGGTTCGCGGCCTGGCCACGCTGCCCTCGATCGACAGCCGCCAGTCGCCGAACGCGCCGCCCTGCAGGCGACGGTAGGACTCGCCAAGCTCCGATTTCACGGTGACGCCGGGATCCGTCGTGCCCGTCGCAGGAAACGAAGTGACGTCCTGCAGGCTGTACTCCCTCACCAGCGATTGACCGAGCAGCGCTCGCTGCGCGCCGTAGGTGAAGGAGTCGCCCATCCGTAGCACGTTGCCGCAGATGGGCGGCAGGCGCTTCGGGAAGCGGCGCGCCAGCGCGAACCCCCCGACGGAAGCCAGTCCCGCGATGATCGCCCCCCGGCGAGTGATGAGCCCCGAGGTCTTCATGTCATTTCCCCACGGTCATGGCCCGGACCTGACGCCTGAATCCGGACTTGACGACCATCACGACATGCACGATCAGGAACAGCACGAGCACGGCGGAAGTGAAGAAGTGGATCGTGCGGGCGGACTGGTAGCCGCCAAACAGGCGCAGCAGGATCGGAAGTGCCGAAGTCACCGCGGGCGACATCGTCAGGCCGGTGACCACCATCAGCGGAGCCGCCACGAAGAGCACCAGCGAGTACGCGCACTTCTGCAGCAAGCCGTACTGTGGACCACCGCGGGCGGCCGGAATCCGGAGGCGCAGGTGATCGAGCACGTCGCGCCACATGAGACGCGGCGCGAGTTCTCTCGCCCTGGGCCAGATGTGCGAGCGGAAGTGACCGCCGAAGATGCCGGCCAGGAGATAGACCGCGCCGGGCACCACGAGGAACCACGCGGCCAGGAAGTGCAGGCTCCGCCCCCAGCCGTTCTGATTGAAGATGTCGTACGTCCGGCTGGCGCTGATCGGACCCGCCGCATCCTGGAAGAAGGGCGTGGGCTTGTCCCATCCGCCGTGCCTGTAGTTCCGGCTGATCGGCAGCTCAAGGAGCGCCGGCGTGAGGTCGTTGCCCGCGTTACCCCAGTAGAGCCGCGGATGAACCATCAGGATCTCGAACCCGGTGAGCGCGAGCGTCAGGACGCTCACGGTCACGATCCAGTGAGAGATGCGGACCCAGCGGGCGTGGCTCTGCACGCCGCCCGCCCATCCGCGCCCGCCTGGAACTTCAGCCATGTTCTCTCCTGGGCACCAGAATCATCTCACCGTTCCGAGACTCGACTCGTGACTAGCAGGAGGCCTGCCTTCCCGGCTCCGTACGCCGCCTAACGGCCGGCGCGTCAGCGGCGAGCGGAGAGGCGAAGCCGGTAGCGACGTCCCGTGCATTGACTTGTTCGATGGCTCAATGCACCATTCCAAATTTCTGG
Organism: uncultured Acidobacteriota bacterium; assembly: GCA_963801275.1. Lineage (GTDB taxonomy): Bacteria > Acidobacteriota > Thermoanaerobaculia > UBA5066 > Gp7-AA6 > DATBFU01. The sequence continues at coordinate 3,913,591 of CAWDEF010000001.1, forward strand.
TACAGAATATCCGCCGCATTATGTGGACCATCCCATTTCGCTATCTCTATCGAATAGTCGGCGGCCTTCCGTTTTGCCTCGGAATTACTGAGCTGGCTACCGATTGCCTCCTGAAGGCGTGCCGGTAGGTCCTTCGATTTGGAGAGGCGCACAGCAATCCCTTTGCGCTCAAGACAGGCTATATTTGCTCGCTGCTCCGGTTGCATCCCGACGCCAACGACTGGTTTGCCAGCCAGCACAGCTGTCATTACCGTGCCAATCCCACCATGAATCACGGAAATATCGGCCATCCTGCTCACCCGGAGCGCCGGGAGCCAATCAGTGACCAGAACATTGGGTGGAACTTCCAAGCCAGGTTTCGTTTTGATCAATTGCTTCACGGGCGCAACAACGCGATACGGCGCACCGTTGAAACTTTCGATAATCCGCGCGACCACGGTTGCTGTGCCAGAACTACCCATTGCGAAATATACCAATGGCATATCTCTAGGTATGTTCATCACTTCATCCGGGATCGGAAAATCCTGATTACCCAGAAGTGGGCCAACATAGTAGTGGTTCTCGGGTAAGGGCATTCCGGAAAATCCAGCTGGTTCCGCTACCAGGGTGATGTCGCCTTTAAAATAATTGAACACAGGCTTGTATTCTTTGACGCCGAAATGCCTGGCCGCAGCATTTACCGGCCGGATAAAGCCATACCACATCCAAAATCTAATTCCCATATAGACAAACAAGTTTGCAAGCCGTTTTAGCGGGGTAAAGCGGATATTATCCGTGACACCGGCACCGGACGCAAAAAACTCTTCAAACCAAGTTGACTGCACGGTCCATACGAGCGGAGTGTCGGTGAGCTGACATGCAACAGGCACACTCAAATTGCTACCCGTAATGACAGCTGCGGGTCGTAACTCTTTAAGGTACGCGACATCGCCCGCCGTTTTTGCAACCAGTTCCTGCTTCGTATAGATGGTGCCAATCTTTTCTTCGTCATTGACCGCCAAGATATGTGCGATCTTTGCGTCAGTCAGAGGAGGGCCGGATCGCTTGAGTGGAGTTGACCCGGTTTCGTGGACGCCCTCAGACTTGGGGGGAAGGAGTTCGCGATGCCAAGGAGTCATGCGGCGTATCCGGAGGAGTTTCGGCGTCGGATGGTGGAGCTGGTTCGGTCGGGGCGTAACCCGGAGGATCTGGCGAGGGAGTTCGAGCCGACGGCGCAGTCGATCCGGAACTGGGTCTGCCAGGCGGATCTGGACGAGGGCAAGCGCAGCGACGGCCTGACGAGCGAGGAGAAGGAGGAGCTGACGCGGCTGCGGCGTGAGAACCGGCGTCTGAAGCTCGAGCAGGAGATTCTGGTAAAAGCCGCGGCCTGGTTTGCTCGGGAGACCGGTTCAGTTCCCGACAAGTCTTCGAGTTCGTAAGGGGCAACCAGGCCGAGTATGAGGTGTCCGTGATGTGCCGGATGCTGGGAGTCTCCCCCAGCGGGTACTACGCGTGGAGGAGCCGAGCGCCCTCGGCCAGAAGCGTGGCCGATGCGGTGCTGACGCAGCGGATCAAGAGGATCCACGAGGAGTCTCGGGAGACCTACGGGGTGCCACGGATCCACTTCGATCTGGCCGAGCAGGGCGTGCGAGTCGGCCGCAAGCGCGTGGCTCGGCTGATGAAAGCGGCTGGGTTGCAGGGGATCAGCCGGCGCAAGTGGACCCGCACGACGGTGCGTTGTCCCGGCGCTTCTCCGGCTCCCGATCTGGTGGATCGAGACTTCACGGCACCCGGGCCGGATCGACTCTGGGTGGCCGACATCACCTACATCCCGACGTGGGCCGGGTTCCTGTATCTGGCCGTGGTGCTCGATCTCTGGAGCCGCCGGGTCGTCGGCTGGGCGATGGCGACGCACTTAAGAACCGAGCTCGTGCTCGATGCCATGAACATGGCGATCTGGCAGAGGCGGCCGAAAGAAGTCGTCCATCACTCAGATCACGGGACCCAGTACACCTCGATTGCCTTCGGACACCGTTGCCGCGAGCTCGGAGTACGGCCGTCGATGGGATCGGTCGGCGACTGCTACGACAATGCGGTGGCCGAGAGCTTCTTCGCGACGCTGGAGTGCGAGTGTCTCGATCGGCACCGATTCAAGACCCAGGCCGAGGCGCGGATGGCCGTCTTCGATTTCATCGAGGGCTTCTACAACCCGCGCAGACGTCATTCCTTCATCGGCCAGATCTCGCCGATTAACTACGAAAGGAGGATGCAAGTTGCTGTCTGAGTCGAGGTGGAATGAGGCAGAGCGGGGCGCCGCCCCGCACCCCGCGGGGGCCTTCGGCCCCTCGACCCCGACCAGGGGCTACCGCCCCTGGACCCCGGAATCCCAAAACATAACCTGTCCACCGAAACGGGGCAGCTCCAGAGTGTATACCCCTCGTTTTCAATCAGCCGCTCAAACTGCCCGCCTTCGGAAAGAAAATAGACTTCAAAAATATCGTTGGCGAACTTGTGACGCGACACGCCCCTGGCAATATCGAGCATTCGAGTTGTTTCCGCCAGATTATACGTGGCGGGGGCAAATAGAAGTTTCTTCCGGACTGTATCCACTGTTCCTCCCATCTAACGCCCCGCATCACCTGCCGGCGGAAGAGAGCGAAGCCCGCTGTAGCCGGTCAGGTGCATGCGGAGGTTATGCGGCATTTCGCTGAAACGGCGTCTGACCGTCTTCTTCCGACCCAAGGCAACCTACCGTGGTCGGCTGCTACCTCTCTTGTATCCGGGACCCGGCGCCGCCCGGTAGGGCGCAACACGCCGCCGGTGTGCCCTTGGCTAAGACTTGTCGGACAGTTCAATTAAAGCCAGGGTTTCGCCCCAGGTCCGGTAAATTCCGGAGACTAGGAAGAGCGTGGTTGAGCCCGCTATGGCGAAAGGGGCGAAAGCCTCTCCGGCGATCAATCCCGCGCCGCTGCAGATCAAGATGACGCTGGCAACGATCGGAACAACGTTGTGAAAATCCTGTCCATCTTCGTCTTAATGGCCCTGAGATGGAGACCGCGCCGCACCCGGACTATATTAATTCGATAGATTGAGTCCCCAATCCCCATCACGACGAAAATAACGCCTCTTGGCCAATTGGACTGCCACGGCACCAACACTACCATGCTCTGGAGCAGGACCTCGGCGAAGCTGTACATCGCAGGCGTCAGGGATGCATGTGCGATGTCCAGCTTTCGGGAGGTCGACAAGCCAGTGCCAAGCGTGACAACAACAAACAGCAACCCCACAAACACCCCACCAGCCGCCCCGGTAGTGGTGAAGAAGTCGCTCCAACCGTTAAGCATCAGACTATTCCTCGAGTTTCGGCGCGTTATTGTCAAACTAAGACGCTCCCAATTGGCGACAACATTGCCGGTATGGAGCAAGCAAAATCGCACTCCCGGTGCCAGGATATGGCCGATACCGGCCGTTGTGGACCGAATGCCGTGTGACATCTAATGCCGCATGACAAAATGGGCTTGGCCGCAGGCCCGTCCGTCTGCAAGCCCTTGTTGGGCGGCATTCCCCCAAGCTCTGTCACCGGTCCGTTCCAGGTTCGACTCGCAAGTCTCCCTCAGCAGGTAGTCCCCGAAGAGCGGAGATGAGCCACCGGCCGCCCTGCTCCGTAAGGATCCACGTTCCCCGCGCCCGCCGGGCGGGCAAATCTTCGCCCTTCTCGTCGCGACCTGCGGTGAGGGTGCTGACGTTTGCCAACGCAACATTGGAGGCTAGAAGCCGGAGAGACTCCACCTCAAAAGTGCCAGCCCTGTGATCGCTAATTGCAGCGAAGTACCGCGCCCACCATTTTTCAATGGCTTCTCGTCCGACGATCCGTGGACCGTTGCCCATCACCATGTCAGCGTCGTGGGTATAGAAGGCACCTACACTGCTTGCATCATGCGAACTCCAGGCGAGCTCGTAGGCTCGGATCTGGGCGCGAACGTCCGCCAGCGACTTCGCGCTGTCGGCCTGCCCAACTGCCTCCCCGCCAGAGACAAGAAGGGCCAGGCTCGCGGCAACGCCAAGCAATCGCCACAGTGAACCCCTGTTCATCTTTGTGTGCCTCCCATCGTTGACTCGGTTCCAGCGTCCGCCCAACGGGCGGCGCGTCAGCGGCGAGCGAAGAGCCGAAGGCGATGAGCGAGTCCGCTGCACGCGTGTGTTAGGCAGTGCCCGCTCTTGGTTCACCGACCGCTCCCACGCCACTTTCGCCACCCAAGCGCTGCAGCCCAAAAGATAAGCGCCCACACAAGGCCGTTCGAGATCACGAAGATCAGCTGTTCGACCTCCTGGTTATGGAGCCGTGGGTTTCGCCCCCACGCGTTCACGATCGGAATGCCTGGTGCCATCAGCCAAATGAGCTTCTCATTCACAAACCACGCAAGCACCAAGACAGCTAGGCAAAACACGATCCCCGCTGCCAGGAACATTGCCACGGCGACGGACTTTCTCATCCGGGAAGACCTGTGCCTCGGCTGAAAGCGCTGCCTAACGGCTGGCGGCTCAGCGGCGCCGAAGGCGTCCGCTGCAGCCGCGGGTTAGGCGCCGAACCACGCATCTTCAAGGAGCGCTCTGAAGAGTCTCTTGCGCGGAGACGGCTCGCCAGGATCCCTTGCGCTTGACGAAGACATCAGTGAAGCGAACGCGAGCGGTGTCGTCTGGTGTGGCGCCCTGGAGCACGTTGACTCCCGTGACGATGACCGTATCTCTGCCGTAGGGACGAACGACCATGTCATCGAGCCGAACCGAACGGTAGCTCGGAGCTGCTGGAGGACCTTTGAGGACGTCCTCTCTTGTACGGATTGCGCCCCGGAAGGTGGAGTCTATGAACGAGTCGTCGAGGAGATCCGCAAGGACGACGGTATCGTGGGACTGAAGCGCTGCTACCCACCGGTATTCAAGGTCGATGAAGTGCGATGCGGGAGGCAACGAGGCGACGCAGCCGTGCAGAACCACGCAGGTAAAGAGGGAAATGATTCTGAGGTAAGGAGGGAAATGACTCTGAGCAACCCGAGCGGGCTTCGGAAGCCATCTGACCTTTTCGTGCATGGCGTGGCCACTGCTGTGTCTAGAGGCGCCTAACGGGCAGCGCGTCAGCGGCGAGTGAGGAGGCGAAGCCGACGAACGAGGGATATTGGCCCGATTTGGTTGACACGTCATGGCGGATGTCATGCGGCGTGTTCGTAGTCGATGGGTGAGCGGTAGCCCAGAGCCGAATGGAGCCGGGAGCGGTTGTAACGGTGGATGTAGGAGCTAACGGTCGTGGCCAGGGCGAGATCGTCGTTGAAGGTGCGGTGATGGATGGCGTCGGCCTTCATCGAATGGAAGAAGGATTCGACGAAGGCGTTGTCACCGATTTCGCGAGGGCGTTTCATGCTCTGGGTGATTCCAAGGGCAGCCAGACGGGCCCAGAACGCATAGGCCGAGTATTCCACTGCGCGGTCAGAATGGAAAATCAGCCCGGGTCGAGCATGGTGTCGCCGGCAAGCGCGGTTGAGCGCGTCCATGGTCAGCGTCAGATCGCGATGGACGCCCAGGCTCCAGGCCAGGACGCGGCGCGAGTGGCGGTCGAGAACGACAGCCAGATAGCGCCAGCGGCCGCCACAGCGTAGGTAGGTGACGTCGCCGACCCAGACCTGTCTGGTCCTGGTCGTCTTCAGTTCCAGTATCCGGTTGGGGATGTCAGAGAAGAAACGACGGGTACCTGGCATCCGGCGGTAGATCCGTGCCGAGCGAGCCTTCAGAGCGGCATTCCGCATCAGGCGAGCCACACGCTTGCGTCCCACCCGCAATCCGGCCTGCCGCAAGGCGGCATGAATGCGCGGGCTGCCGTAGGTCCCCTCGCTCGCTTGGAAGATCGCTCGAATGCGGGCCAGTAGGCGCTCGTCCTGCCTCGTGTGAAGGCTCGGCCTACGTTGGCACCATGCGTAGTACCCGGCTCGCGTCACCAAGTAGCGCTGACACAGGGCCTTCACTCCCAACCGGTCCCGCTCCGCCTGGATGAAGGCGAAAACTGCTGCCTTCGAGCGGAACAGAACCGGATGGCTTTTTTTAGGAGCTCGTGCTCCTCCTGCAGGATTCGGTACTGGCGTTTGAGAGCGGCCAGCTGCGTGACCTCTCGACGCTCACGCACGGCTGGCACCACAGCAACTCGTGCTCGAAGACGACCCTCACGGGCTTCCTTGCGCCACCGCGACAACATGAACGGGTGAATGTCCAGCGCTTGCGCAACATCCTGAACCTGGACATCCGCCAAGTCGCTCAGCTTCACAGCCTTCACCTTGAACTCGACGCTGTACTGGTGAATCTTCCTCGGACCCTTGATTCTGGCCATCCACACCTCCTCCAGCGTTAGGCCAGACTGTCAAATTTATCGGGTCAAGTACTGAGTCCGCTGCACGCGCGTGTTAGGCGCGAGGAGGTTTGAGAGGTTCGTCGCTTCGGTCCTCCGAAAAACTCCTCGCAACTCGCTTCGTCAGTTCTCGCATGTCAACGGTACCATCGCCTTTGCGCTCAAGACCGTAGACCGTACGCGGAAAATCGAGGCGTTCTTGTATCTCCCAGATTCGCTCGTGCTCGGATGGTGGAAACAACTCGGCGGGGTTGCCGACCGCGACCCACGCGATCGGGACTGTCAGACCAGCTGGCACAATGCTGTTAACGTGGACAACCGCGTTGACGCGAACCTCAGCTCGACGCCCAATACGAGCCCCATGGAATATGGTGGTTCCGGTAGCAAGAAACGCTTCATCGTCGACACGACAGCCCATCAGGCTGGCATGCGGACCTACCAAGACGAAATCTCCGATACTGACCTCGTGCGTCGCCGTTGAGCGTATTAAAGCCTGCTCGCGAATGATCACAGACTCCCCCACGGATATGGGCTGACCCTCGGCCAGGAGCACCGCACCAAACCCGACCTGGCAGCCGGGACCGATACGCACATCACCGCAGATTGTAGCGGTGGGCGCCACGTAGGCGGTCGCGTGAACGGAGGGACTTTTGCCGCGGTGGGCGAAGAGCATCGTTACTCCAATTACCTATTCTCGATTCGCGCCTAACGGGCGGCGCTTCAGCGGCTCGACGAGCGAGCGAAGCGAGCGGCCCGCGCGAAGGCGCGGGCGGCGAGTCCGCTGCAAGCGCGTGTTAGGCCCGCGCTGGTTCACAGGAGCTTCTTGAACTGTTCGATCGTCAGCCCGGCGTCGCGGATGATGCCGCCCATCGTGAAGGCGTTTACTGGGTTGTGCCTCGGAATCGTGAGGAACCGAACGCCATCAGTCATGACGGCGTGCTTGCCACCCTGGCGCGCGACTCGAAAACCCGCCTTTTCAAGCGCCCGAATTGCCTCCTGGTGATTGACACCGGGCAGCTTCGGCATCGCCTAAACCGTGACGTCGACTTCCCGGACTTCCTTGCTCTTCAGCGACTCCTCGACTGCCGCCAGATACTCGCGAATGGCATCCTGAATATTCTGGAGGGCCTCTTCTTCCGTGTCTCCTTGCGACCAGCACCCAGGAAGACCCGGGCAGGAGACGCTGAACCCCTCTTCGCTACGCTGAACTGCCACCTTGTACCGCATCCTTCAATTCTACCCCGTGCCAACTCTAGGAATTCGCGGGCCTAACGGGCGGCGCGTCAGCGGCGAGCGACCGAGCGAAGCGCGGGAGCGAGGGATATTGGCCCGATTTGGTTGACACGTCATGGCGGATGTCATGCGGCGTGTTCGTAGTCGATGGGTGAGCGGTAGCCCAGAGCCGAATGGAGCCGGGAGCGGTTGTAACGGTGGATGTAGGAGCTAACGGTCGTGGCCAGGGCGAGATCGTCGTTGAAGGTGCGGTGATGGATGGCGTCGGCCTTCATCGAATGGAAGAAGGATTCGACGAAGGCGTTGTCACCGATTTCGCGAGGGCGTTTCATGCTCTGGGTGATTCCAAGGGCAGCCAGACGGGCCCAGAACGCATAGGCCGAGTATTCCACTGCGCGGTCAGAATGGAAAATCAGCCCGGGTCGAGCATGGTGTCGCCGGCAAGCGCGGTTGAGCGCGTCCATGGTCAGCGTCAGATCGCGATGGACGCCCAGGCTCCAGGCCAGGACGCGGCGCGAGTGGCGGTCGAGAACGACAGCCAGATAGCGCCAGCGGCCGCCACAGCGTAGGTAGGTGACGTCGCCGACCCAGACCTGTCTGGTCCTGGTCGTCTTCAGTTCCAGTATCCGGTTGGGGATGTCAGAGAAGAAACGACGGGTACCTGGCATCCGGCGGTAGATCCGTGCCGAGCGAGCCTTCAGAGCGGCATTCCGCATCAGGCGAGCCACACGCTTGCGTCCCACCCGCAATCCGGCCTGCCGCAAGGCGGCATGAATGCGCGGGCTGCCGTAGGTCCCCTCGCTCGCTTGGAAGATCGCTCGAATGCGGGCCAGTAGGCGCTCGTCCTGCCTCGTGTGAAGGCTCGGCCTACGTTGGCACCATGCGTAGTACCCGGCTCGCGTCACCAAGTAGCGCTGACACAGGGCCTTCACTCCCAACCGGTCCCGCTCCGCCTGGATGAAGGCGAAAACTGCTGCCTTCGAGCGGAACAGAACCGGATGGCTTTTTTTAGGAGCTCGTGCTCCTCCTGCAGGATTCGGTACTGGCGTTTGAGAGCGGCCAGCTGCGTGACCTCTCGACGCTCACGCACGGCTGGCACCACAGCAACTCGTGCTCGAAGACGACCCTCACGGGCTTCCTTGCGCCACCGCGACAACATGAACGGGTGAATGTCCAGCGCTTGCGCAACATCCTGAACCTGGACATCCGCCAAGTCGCTCAGCTTCACAGCCTTCACCTTGAACTCGACGCTGTACTGGTGAATCTTCCTCGGACCCTTGATTCTGGCCATCCACACCTCCTCCAGCGTTAGGCCAGACTGTCAAATTTATCGGGTCAAGTACTGAGTCCGCTGCATGCGCGTGTTAGGCGTCGGCAGCGACGGTGGTAAAGTTGAACACATGGCCGAGGCAAGAGAAGTGCTCGACGAGGCCCTGAAGTTGGCACCAGACGAGCGAGCGAGCGTCGCCGTGGAACTTCTGGACAGCCTTGAGGCCGGCCCGGAGGAAAGGGCTGAAGTCGAAGCCGCCTGGGCCGCAGAGATCGAACGCCGAGCCCGGAGAGTAATCAGGGGTGAGTCGATCGGGACCCCTTGGAATGATCTGCGCCGTCGAGCCGAGGCGAACCTAACGAAGCGGTGAAGAAGCCGTTTCGGGCGCAAGACGAAGCCTCTGAAGAGCTCGAACACGCCGCCCGGTGCTACGAAGATCGTCGGTCTGGATTGGGAAAACGATTCCTTGCTTCGGTAGACGCCACGCTGGAGCAGGTTAGCCACTTCCCGGGAGCCGGAGCACCGGTCCCAAGACTGCCACCAGACTTGGCGGGGTCGAGCGCCGATCAGAGGGTTCCCCTATCATCTTATCTACCTCGAAACTGCCGAGACCATCCACATCCTGGCATTCGCCCACGACAAGAGACGGCCCGGCTACTGGCACCCTCGAACCGCCGCGGATCCCGGTTCCGGCGCCTAACGGGCGGCGCGTCAGCGGCGAGCGAAGAGCCGAAGGCGATGAGCGAGTCCGCTGCGCGCGTGTTAGGCCGCCGCAAATAGGCACCTGCGATGAAGAGAAGAGTAGGCCGACTCGCTTGTACCGTTTGTGCCCCCCCGTCGGCGTCACAGCCTTCGCCGCGCCAGACGCACGCCGCACGTCGTCCTCTGTGAAGACTGCTGAAAGGAACGGCAGCGATTCGAGGAAGTGAGCCATGTCTTGCAACGTCAGACCAAGATCCGACAGCCGGTCTTCATCAACAAAGATCTGGCAGTTCTCCGGATCGAAGGACGTAATCAGCTTCTTCGCCTGAGGATCAAACTTCTCGTGCAGCAGATCTACGATCGACGGCGCAAAGTGACGGCGCTCCGGCGACGGCGGTTCCGACGGCATGCCATGGTCGGCGGTCACCGCGAGAAGATAATTGCTCCCAACCTTTGTCTCTAGCGCGGCTAGCATCCGCGCCAACTGACCGTCCATTTCGCTGAGTGTGGCGCGGAGCTCGTTGGAATCCGGACCGTACTTGTGGCCCACGAAATCCGCGCCCTTGTAGTTCATCAGAACAAGATCGGCCACGTCATCTACACCGACGGGCTCGTGCTCGATCATCGCGATCATGGCATCGGCTTCGAATGCCGGAAACAGGGCCGAATAACGCAACGCGGCGGGCGAATCGATCTTGTGATGCATCCACTCCCCGTCAGCCGGCAGCAGTGTCCTCGCGTTTCGATCCTTCAGATACTCGGGCAGCCGGTAACAACTGGGATTCGTGGTCCAGGCCCCCGTCTGCCGATCGTAACTAGCGAGCACGACGGGCGCTCCATTCAGCTGACACGCCCCATGCCCCGCGAGCGGCGTCGCCGCTCGGTCGATGCTTCCCTGAGCCAGGATGATCGCGCGACCAGCTGTCACGAGCTGCCAGGCGTCCGCCAGCGTCAATGCCATCAGATCTTGCGGCGTTTCCGCCTCGAACAGGTTGTGGCGCCGGTGGTGGATGCAATCGTACACGCTAGTTCCGGTAATTCCGTGGACGCGGGGATCGGCTCCCGTGGAGATGGTCGAGTGTCCAACAGCCGTGTTCGATGGAATCGTGTTCACCCGCGCCTGAGTGAACCAGGCGCTCCGCTGACGCAGGGCAGCAAACGTTGGCATGAAGCCGGCGTAACGATCGAAGTAATCCCGACGCATGCCATCGAGGACGAGCAGCATGACCACTCGCGGTCGGGCAAACGAAGGACGAAAGACCGGCAAGACACTGCCTATCGCGGTCGGGGGCATCTGCATGCCAAGCGCGGCCGCAAGAGTCGGCGCAACGTCCTGCTGCACCGCCGGCATCGAGTACACGCCTGTTCTCACTGCAGGGCCCGCAAACATGAGCGGAATCGAGACGTCATACGCCCATGGCGACCCGTGCATATACGCCACATCCGGGTCAGGCCGGGTGATGAAGTCGCCTTCACGTGGAACGATGAGGAGTTGGCCAGTTCGCCCGGGAAAGTATGCCCGAGCGAACCCGTCGAGGAACCGCTGTCGCGCTAAAGGCGCGGCGGCATCGGCTGACGACACCCGCGGCGTTGGAGGGCCGCCGCCCCCGGAAGATCGCTTGACCTTCTTGCCGGAAATCGGCCAAGCCATCGCAACCAGGGTCAGCGCGAGGAGGACGGCACCGCAAACGGTCAGCCTCGAGCAGATGACGACAGTTCGCCGGGTCGTCACGGCACCCGTCTCGAAAGGGAGATCAGCGATCCGCCGTCGGCTTTCGCTGGAACGATCGACGCCTGACACCGGCGGCCTAACGGGTGGCGCGTCAGCTGCGGGCGAAGCGCCGAAGGCGATGAGCGAGTCTGCTGCACGCGCGTGTTAGGCGGCGGTGCCCGACGCCCCTGCCACGAGAACTTCAGAAGCGATGCCCTTCACTACAACCACTCGATGGTGACGCACGACCCAATCGGGTTCGCGAACGATCTCGGTTAGCTGTATCGGCCTGCAGCCTCCGACGACAGAGGGACGAATTGAGTACGCCAACCGCCAGAGCGCCATGACAACTCTGGAAATGACTGTATCGCCGGGTGTGATACCCGCGAAACAGAGAAGCCCGCCTGGCTCGAGAACTCTGTGTGCCTCCGTGAGAACCTGTCGGATGAGTGGTTGTGGCAAGAGGTCGAGAACATAGGTTGAGAAGAACCGGTCGATGGAGTGTGGCGCGATGGGTAATGTCGGGTCCCCGCTGGCGATGGCTATGTTTACGCGGCTGGAATAGCCTGCGAGACGTTGGGACGCAAGGTCACACATCGTGGAGCTTAGATCGATACCGACATACGTCGCGCTCGACGGAAGGTGACGGGAGAGGAGCTCCAAGGCGAGTCGGCCGGTGCCGCAGCCGAGTTCAAAGATGGAACGAGCGTTCGCGAGGTCGGAGTGAAGGACGAGATCGTCAAGGGCAGCGGCCTCGTACCAGACTTGCTTATCCTGTTTTGCGCCGAACCGGTCGTAGAACCGCCTAGCCTCTGGGATTGAGAGCGGAGACATCTCGATTATCCTGCCTTCCGCCGCCTAACGGGCAGCGCATCAGCGGCGAGCGAAGAGCCGAAGGCGATGAGCGAGTCTGCTGCGTGCGCGTGTTAGGCGACCTCACGAGGTTCATCACCTAATGCGAGTAACCTGACCAGCGACGCACTGCCACAGGCCGCCGCGCTTCACGTACGTATCGCTAAATCGGTCCTCATGTACGAACTGATGGCCAGTCTTATCCTTCCCCTCGGTTCTATCTATGCCCGTGACGACCGCCACGTTGTCAGCGAACACGTGAACCCGCATGTCAATATTTGTGGCCTTGGTAACACCCTCGTAACCGAAGTTGGCGATATTCGCCTCTCGGCCATACGTAATCCCGCCTGCGCGATCGATGCTCACGTAGTCCGGCGCCCATACACGGGCAAGAACTGTCTTGTCCATGTGGACATCGACCTGACCCCACTCTTCCTCAATCTTTAGCAACACACGCTGGATATCGGGTGATTCGCTGGAGGTTCCTCTCATTTGCGCAACAGCCAGACCCGCAACGAGGAAAAGGCCGACCATGCCCGACTGCCTTCTCATATTCTGATCACCCTTACCAACTATTGCCGGAGGGTCCTAGACGTTGAGAGGATCGAGTCATGGAGAGACGAGGAAGATATCCGCCGGAGGTCGAGGAGCGAGCGGATATTGGCTGGTTTTGGAGGAGCAGGCGTCATGGCGGATCGTCAGTGCGGCGTGTTCGTAGTCGATTGCGGGTGAGATGGTAGCGCACGAGCCGAATGGACGCTCGGGACGCGGTTGTAGCGGTCGGATGTAGGAGCTAACGGTGCGTGGCCAGGGCTCACGACGATCGATCGTTGAGAGGCTGCAAGGTGATGGATGGCGTCGAGCATTCATCGAATGGAAGAAGGCCAACGAGATTCGACGAAGGCATTGTCATCGATTTCGCGAGGCGGCGTTTCGATGCGAGCGAGGTGATGGTGAGTTTCGCAAGGAGCAGCCAGACAGGAGCACGGGACGCATAGGCCGAGTATGCTCCACTGCGCGGTCAGAATGGAAAATCAGCGACCGGGTCGAGCATGGTGCTCGCCGGCAAGACGCGGTTGAGCGCGTCCATGGTGCAGCGTCAGATCGCGATGGACGCCCAGGCTCCAGGCCAGAGACGCGGCGCGAGTGGCGGTCGAGAACGACAGCGCGGAGATAGGCGCCAGCGGCCGCCACAGCGTAGGTAGGTGACGTCGCCGTAGCCCAGACACTGTCTGGTCGGCTGGTGCGTGCTTGAGTTCCAGTATCGCGGTTCGCGGGGATGTCAGAGAAGAAACGACGGGTACCTCGGCATCCGGCGGTAGATCCGTGCCGAGCGAGCCTTCAGAGCGGCATTCCGCATCAGGCGAGCTGACACGCTTGCGTCCCGACCCGCAATCCGGCCTGCCGCATAGGCGGCATCGAATGCGCGGGCTGCCGTAGGTCTCCTCGCTCGCTTGGAAGATCGCTCGACACTGCGACGGCCGAGTAGGCGCTGACGTCCTGCCTCGTGTAGAAGGCATCGGCCTACGTTGGCACCATGGCGTGAGTACCCGGCATCCGCGTCACCAAGTAGCGCTGACACGAGGGCCTTCACTCCCAACCGGTCCCGCTCCGCCTGGATGAAGGCGAAAACTGCTGCCTTCGAGCGGAACAGAACCGGATCGGCTTTTTTTAGGAGCTCGTGCTCCTCCTGCAGGATTCGGTACTGGCGATTTGAGAGCGGCCAGCTGCGTGACCTCTCGACGCTCACGCACGGCTGGCACCACAGCGAACTCGTGCTCGAAGACGACCCTCACGGGCTTCCTTGCGCCACCGCGACAACATGAACGGGTGAATGTCCAGCGCTATGCGCAACATCCTGAACCTGGACATCCGCCAAGTCGCTCAGCTTCACAGCCTTCACCTTGAACTCGACGCTGTACTGGTGAATCTTCCTCGGACCGCTTGATTCTGGCCACTCCACCACCTATTCCGAGCGTGCCTACGGGCGGCACTGTCAACATTTATCGAAGAGTCGAAGGCGATGACTGAGTCCGCTGCATGCGTGTGTTAGGCGGCCTATCGATAGACGTCCTTGCGGTGAGCGACGCGGACGACGAGTACCAGCAACTCATCGTCACGGATCGAGTACACGATCCGGTATCGCCCCACGCGGATCCGGTAACGTTCACTCTGCCCAGCAAGTTTCTCGCTCCCGATCGGTCGCGGCTCATCTGCCAGCGCCAAGATTCGCGCCACGATGCGCTGCCGGTCTCGCTTCTGGTCAACGGCCTCGATCTCCCTGGCCGCGGACGGCTTAATCAGGACCCTATAACTTGCCACGCCGCTTGAGAGCCTTTACGAACTGCTCAAAGTCGAGATTCGGCTCTCGCTTGCGCCCCTCGAACGTCTCCAGGTCCTCCGCATCCTCGGCCAGAGTAAGTTTCACGGCATCGTTGACCATGTCTGAGATCGACTTGTCCGATGCCGCTGCCTTAAGCCTCAAGGCCCTATGAATCTCCGGCTTGAAATAGACGGTCGCTCGCTTGGCACTGCTCATACTCGCAAGTATAGCGTTGTGACGTCATGACGTCAACGTCCTTTGGCCGCCTAACGGGCTGCGCTTCAGCGGCGAGCGCAAGCGAGTCCGCTGCACGCGCGTGTTAGGCGGCCGGCTACACTCGGACTAGTTCGCTTGAGGAGCTCGGCTCGGGAATGGGAAGACCGTCCTGGCGCATGCCATCAATGTGAAAGTCGATCGCGTCGCGAATCAGGCGAAGAGCCTCTTCCTTCGTTTCACCCACGGCGACGCAACCAGGTAGGTCGGGAACGTACGCCCCAAAACTGCCTTGACCCTTTTCGAGAATCACCACGAATTCCATGTTGGGCTCCCTAAGACTTGAGACCCGCCTGCTTGAGAATGCTCTTGAGCGTTCCCGGAGGCATATCGAGACTGGGCTTTCCTGCGACCGTCACAAGCCCCGATTTCACTTCATGCTTGAACTGCCGGTGGCTGGCGGTCGTCCTCACCTGCCGCCACCCATCTGCCTCGATCATCCAAACGACGTCTCGTACCTTCACGCCCGCCGGTAATTTTACGCCCGGGGCCAACCCTCTCGAATCAAGGCGTTCCGAGACTTCCGGTCGCCTAACGGGCTGCGCTTCAGCGGCGAGCCGAGCGAACGAAGTGAGCGACCCGCGCGAAAGCGCGGGCGGCGAGTCCGCTGGAAGCGCGTGTTAGGCCGCACCCCGACGACCGCCATGAAGGGCAGAAGAAACAGCCCTAGGGTTCCGCTCCGCCACCCGAAGAAGAGCAAGTGCCGGCCCTTCCGGGACCCGACGCCCTTGCTCCCAGTTCCGCAATGTGGCAACGCTGACGCCGATCATCAGCGCAAATTCAGATTGTGACTTCCCGAGCCGAGCTCGCACGGCCTTGACATCCGCCGGCCGAAACGTGGTTGTACGCGAAGCCCGCAACGTCCCACGCCGAATTCGGCCAGCCTGGCGAACGCTCGTCAGCAATTCCTTGAACGCTGTTTCCTTCATTCGAGTTCCTCCCGAACCAGCCTCGTGAGCGCCTTGACCTGCGTCGCAGTCAGATCGCCCTGCTCGTTCTTCGCGTAAGCAAATAGCATGTACGCCACGTCGTTCCTGGCATCCCAGTGATAGATCACCCGAAGGCCGCCTCGCTTGCCGCGGCCCGTCGCACGCCAGCGAAGCTTGCGAAGGCCACGCGAGCCCGGAATGAGCGAGCCCTGTTCGGGCCGAAGAGCCAGCGCCAGCTGCAAGGCGCGATACGACTCGTCATCCAGATACGCGCTGAGCCAAGCTGTGAATACTGGCGTCTCGACGAAGCGCATGGTGAACTATACGCCACTGGCGTACCTACCGCAAGCCGGCACCGAAGCCGATTCGTGGCTTGGTGCGGCCTAACGGGCTGCGCGTCAGCGGCGAGCGCGAGCGAGTCCGCTGCAAGCGCGTGTTAGGCCACGGCGCGGCGCTTAACCCACCAGCCGGTCGTACTCCGCATGCGTACCGATCCAAAACCACACGATTCCGTTCTCGGCCTCCACTGCCAATGCTCGATACGACCGACCGACTCGGACCGACCAGAACCGATCGACTCTCTTGAAATGGAGAGACGGGTGGTAGGGATTTGACTTGAGCAGTTCGTAGTTCTCGCGCGCGAGCTGTTGGACATTGGCTGGAAGCTTCTCCAGGCACGCCCAGAACTCGGGCGAGGCGAAGTGCTTCACATGCCCTTGGTTTCGCCCCGTCCATGCGCCGCCAATGCCTCAGCGGCCAGCCGGTCGAGCCTGCCGGCTTTAGCATCGCTCTCGATCTGCCTATCCCAGGCGTCTGCGTCGTATTTCGTGAACCACTCGCGAAACGCCGCCAACTCCTGCGGTGTCAGCCTTGCGACCTCGCTCTCGAGAGACTCGACCTTGCTCATGGAGGAATGATACCAAGCAGAGGAACCCACGCTGTGACAGAGGCTTCACTCGACCTTCCGTGGCCTAACGGCCTGCGCATCACCGGCTCGCGAGCGACCGAAGGGAGCGACCCGAGCGCAGCGAGGGCGCGAGTCCGGTGCATGCGCGTGTTAGACGACAGCGCCACTACGGTGACAGCTCCAATTTCCAGCGCTTTGAAAACTCAGCGCCCACGATGCGGTGAACGAGTTCGTCAAAGTCACCGCGCGTTCCGTAGAGCCGCGCGAGGTCATCGAAAACGAGGACACGGGCCGATCGAACGGGAAGACGATTCTTCCACTTCCCCCACACCTGCTCGCGGATAATGAGCCACCACTTCTGGGAGAGCGGCCAGGTTCGGTCCCCGCGCACCGCGGAGACATGACCGTCGGCGAAGGGGAGTAGACCCTCAAGAACAGAAATCATGCTCCCGGTGAGGCGGCCATCGGAATGCCAGATATCCCGCAGGGGTGACAGAACCGCTCCTGAAAGGCCTGGACCGTCATTCGCGTGTCGCCGAGCTTGACTTCCAATGCGACGGCCGATTCACGGCCTGCGCAGAGGACATCGACGGTCTGAGCTCCATCACACGAGTAGGTTCGATCGGGAGATGTCACTTTGAGCTGTGCCTCGTCCGGGAGGAACTCCGGAGTGGCGGTGTCGACATCCCCAGCAAGTGTGGCTTCACTCGCACGACACCGTACATCGCTCAGCGACCGCGGTCTGCTACTGACGCTAGCATGGCGGCCACAATCGATTCGCCGATGTGGGTTAGGTCGAGTGCCACGGCGGCTTTTCCCTGTCGTCTAACGGGCTGCGCATCAGCGGCGAGCGTGAGCGAGTCCGCTGCATGCGCGTGTTAGGCGGCTTCATGACTTGGCGGACCATTTCTTCAGCTCCGCGGACGCTCCCTCGAACGCATCGAAAATCGTCCAAAAGCGCTTGGCTCCGTTGCTCATCAAGAATGTGCCTGGCTCCACGAACCTTCTCAGCTTGTACTTCGTCCGGTAGAGCCGTGAAAGGCTTCGTGTGCCCGCGCCGCTGTAGTGGGCTAGGTAGTTTCGGATGGTGAACGCTTCATCGATCTTGTCGCGGTGCGGCTTTGAAATGGCCAAGAACGGGTTGGAGCGAGTCGGTAGGACGCGCTTGGAAAAGCCGACAAGGTCGCCCATGCTCTTAAAGTCTAGGTAGCCGTTGCCGATTATCAGTGCCTGACACAGGCCCTTGCTTGGGTTGGCTGGGATGGCGACGGCGCAGAACTCTGACAGCTTGCCGTGGTCTCGGTTGACGCAATCGACCAGGTGCTCGTCGACGAAGGACTCCCAGCAAGCACAGATCCTAAGGAGCACGGACTCTGCAAGGTCGCGCTTTTCACCTTTCGTCCTGATGACGCGCTCAGCTCCCAGAATCTTCAAGATAAACGCGCGATACCTCTGGAAGTCAGCGTCGAGCTCCTCGTGGTTCTTGAGAAGGTCACTCTTACGCAAGCGGCGTTCCTGGCTGTCGAGTGCGGCCTAACGGGCAGCGCATCAGCGGCGAGCGAAGAGGCGAAGCCGATGAGCGAGGGATATTGGCCCGATTTGGTTGACACGTCATGGCGGATGTCATGCGGCGTGTTCGTAGTCGATGGGTGAGCGGTAGCCCAGAGCCGAATGGAGCCGGGAGCGGTTGTAACGGTGGATGTAGGAGCTAACGGTCGTGGCCAGGGCGAGATCGTCGTTGAAGGTGCGGTGATGGATGGCGTCGGCCTTCATCGAATGGAAGAAGGATTCGACGAAGGCGTTGTCACCGATTTCGCGAGGGCGTTTCATGCTCTGGGTGATTCCAAGGGCAGCCAGACGGGCCCGGAACGCATAGGCCGAGTATTCCACTGCGCGGTCAGAATGGAAAATCAGCCCGGGTCGAGCATGGTGTCGCCGGCAAGCGCGGTTGAGCGCGTCCATGGTCAGCGTCAGATCGCGATGGACGCCCAGGCTCCAGGCCAGGACGCGGCGCGAGTGGCGGTCGAGAACGACAGCCAGATAGCGCCAGCGGCCGCCACAGCGTAGGTAGGTGACGTCGCCGACCCAGACCTGTCTGGTCCTGGTCGTCTTCAGTTCCGGAACCGCCCCGGGAATTCCGGAGACTGGTTTACGTGAGTCCAGCCGCGATGGCCGGACCATTCTGACTGCGATAGTAGATCTCCTCGTACTCGGCTGGTGGGAGGTACCCGAGGGGTTCGAGAAGCCTTCGGTTGTTGAACCAGTCGACCCATTCGAGGGTGACGAATTCGACGTCGTCGATGTTTCGCCAGGGTCCGCGGCGCCGGATGACCTCGGTCTTGAACAGGCCGATGACGCTCTCGGCCAGCGCGTTGTCATAGGAGTCACCGACGCTGCCGACGGACCGCTCGATACCGGCCTCGGCAAGGCGCTCGGTGTAGCGGATCGACAGGTACTGCACGCCACGGTCGCTGTGGTGGACCATTTCGTCTGTGCGGGGCCGGCCGTGCAGCGCCTGCTCGAGGGCGTCGAGTGCCAGATCGCTTCGAAGCGACCTTGAGACGCGCCAACCCACGATCGAACGCGAGAAAACGTCGATGACGAAGGCCGCGTACACGAAGCCGGCCCAGGTCGCCACGTAGGTCAGGTCCGCGACCCAGAGCTGGTTCGGGCCGCTCGCGCGGAACTCACGCTCGACCAGATCCGGCGGATACGCCGCGGACCTGTCGACGATCGTCGTGATCTGGAAGGCACGCCCGCGAACCGCGCCGCGCAGGCCCAGCGCACGCATCAGCCGTTCGACGGTGCACCGGGCTACTCCGATGCCCTCCCGGCCGAGCTGCCGCCACACCTTCTCCGCGCCGTACACCCCGAAGTTCTCGCCCCAGACCCGCCGGATCTCGGGCATGAGCTGCTCGTCGCGCTTGGCACGCACCGGACGCCTGTCCGGATCTCGCCGACGGGCACGGTGCTCGTAGTAGGTCGCTGGGGCGATCGGCAGCATGGCGCAGATCGGCTCGACCCCGTACTCCTGGCGGTTCTCCTCGACGAAACTCACCATCACCTCGCTCGGCGGTCGAGCTCCGCCTGCGCGAAAAACGCCGATGCCTTGCGGAGAATCTCGTTGGCCCTCTTCAGCTCGCGATTCTCGCGCTCCAGCTCCTTGAGCCGCTCACGCTCGCTCGTCGTGAGCCCGGGCCGCGCACCAGTGTCTCGCTCCGACTGCCTCACCCACGTCCGAAGCGTCTCGGCCGTGCAGCCCATCTTGCCCGCAATCGAACTGATCGTCGCCCACTGCGACCCGTGTGCCGCCTGCTGCTCGAAAACCAGCCGAACCGCCCGTTCCTTGACCTCCGCCGGATATCTGCCTCGTCTCTCCATGGCTCCATCCTCTCAACATCTGGAGCCTCCGGAAAAGCCGGGCCGGTTCATCCAGTATCCGGTTGGGGATGTCAGAGAAGAAACGACGGGTACCTGGCATCCGGCGGTAGATCCGTGCCGAGCGAGCCTTCAGAGCGGCATTCCGCATCAGGCGAGCCACACGCTTGCGTCCCACCCGCAATCCGGCCTGCCGCAAGGCGGCATGAATGCGCGGGCTGCCGTAGGTCCCCTCGCTCGCTTGGAAGATCGCTCGAATGCGGGCCAGTAGGCGCTCGTCCTGCCTCGTGTGAAGGCTCGGCCTACGTTGGCACCATGCGTAGTACCCGGCTCGCGTCACCAAGTAGCGCTGACACAGGGCCTTCACTCCCAACCGGTCCCGCTCCGCCTGGATGAAGGCGAAAACTGCTGCCTTCGAGCGGAACAGAACCGGATGGCTTTTTTTAGGAGCTCGTGCTCCTCCTGCAGGATTCGGTACTGGCGTTTGAGAGCGGCCAGCTGCGTGACCTCTCGACGCTCACGCACGGCTGGCACCACAGCAACTCGTGCTCGAAGACGACCCTCACGGGCTTCCTTGCGCCACCGCGACAACATGAACGGGTGAATGTCCAGCGCTTGCGCAACATCCTGAACCTGGACATCCGCCAAGTCGCTCAGCTTCACAGCCTTCACCTTGAACTCGACGCTGTACTGGTGAATCTTCCTCGGACCCTTGATTCTGGCCATCCACACCTCCTCCAGCGTTAGGCCAGACTGTCAAATTTATCGGGTCAAGTACTGAGTCCGCTGCACGCGCATGTTAGGCCGCCGAGTCAAGCGGTCCCGTCCTCAAACTGCTGGTCTGTCTCTAAGCCAGCCTGCCTCAAGAATGCCACCACGTCTCGATACCGCTTTCGGTGTGCATCAACCTTGATCGTGTCCGGGCTGAGGTGCAGGCTTATCGAGTTAATCTCTGACCCCCCATCCCTGAGGAATAGTGGACTCAGGAGCCCGAGTAGCTTAGCCGCCGTGCCGAGCCGCTCTGTCTGATTCAGCGTGAACGCGTTGATCGCAAAACGGAACGACCCGAGAGCGATGTCAATCAAAGAACTGAAGTGCGACTGGCCGATGCAAGCGTAGTGGTAACCCAGGATGCGCTCGAGCTTGTAGGGATCGGTATACGGAAGGCCGTGGACTCCGATCGCGAAGCGCTCGCGAAGCTGGGCGTCGATCTGCTTGTCGTCGAACCGATCAACAAGGACGAGGCCGAAGTCGTTCCTGCGGTGCAGGATGCAGTCAAAATGATACAGAACTCGATTGATCTCGAACCGCCGTGCCTCGTCCGCTGACCTCGCGATGCGATGCGACACCAACGAGACAACCAGGATGCATCCCGCCTTCGTCGCCTCACCAAGGAAGGTCTGTTTCAGGGCCGCGAACTCCTCGTGCGAGAGAGAAGGAGGGCCGGGATTGAATTTGAGTGGGAAGTCAGCGGCAACCCGCGCCGTCGTCCGCGCTAAGTCCAAAGCCGTCGAGAGGTTCGAGGCCTTGTCGGAAGCGATCGCAATTCCGCCATACACAAAGAATTCGGTGGTGTTTGGATCGAGGTTCGACTCGTCGGAGTAGAACAAGTGCATGACGTCAGCGGCCTAACGGGCAGCGCGTCAGCGGCGAGTGAGGAGGCGAAGCCGACGAGCGAGTCCGCTGCACGCGCGTGTTAGGCGACGCCTCGATCGTCCGGCTCTCCAGCGGGGTTATCAGCTTGGACTACGGGTTCTGAATCGCCGTCACGGGAATTCGTGCGCGGCCACGCTGGCACCACCACGAAGCCACCTAGGGCGATGAGAACTACCACGTAACCCAACCAGCAGCGAAGCGCCAGCGCCGTGGCCGCTGCTAAAGCCAAGAGCAGCCACAGAAGAGCCACCACCAGATTCGTCTTCCAATACGTGGGATCCAAAGCCGGACCGTCCTTGCCCTGCAGATCCAGAACGGGCTCCACACCAACAGGTCGATCCGCTGTCGCCGCGCTGTAGTAGTACTTCTCAGGTGATCGTTCGAGAAGCGCGATCCACAACCTATGAATTGAAAAGGGAGCGTTTGCCGCCACAACCACGAGGAAGAGCTGGATTGATGTCGGGAGACAGGCAGACACAGAGTTAACGTGCCCCAAGAGCCAGAACACGACTATGAAGTAAAGGATCGGTAACAAATTTAGGATAATCAGGGCAAGGCCGAGCCGCCGTCTGGTGCGAGCGTATCTGAAAGCGACAGGCCAGTTGAAGGCTCGCCACTTCGGTTGAGCATTTGCCACAACCCCCCAAAATATTGCATAAAAGACCATGAAGATGGTCTGCATCGTGGTTGCCGCTATCACAGCAACATCCGGACATCTGCCATCTGCGAATCGTGCACGACCGGGCGGCGCGGCGCGCGGTCAAGCGGAGCGCGGGAGCAAGTTCGGCGCAGCGACATGCTAGGCGATGTGGAGCGGATTACTTTTCACGCTTGAACTTAGCCATCGAACCGTCCATCTTGACGGTGCCGCCACTGGCATACGTGAAGATTACCTCGTCGCCTGCCATTTTAAACTCCCAGGTCATTGGGTGGTCCTGATCGACGGTGAAGGCGATTTTGTTGCCCTCCGTAAAGTAGCTCCCCGTGAGGTTTTTTGGCTGCTGCCCGCTGCCGTACTTCAGTCGGCCACGGAATTTGCTGTCAGATCCGAAGTCGATCGTCTCCTGCCCGTCGATCGCAATCCACTTGCCGACCAACGACGAGCCGTTGGGTGCCGAAGTATTGCTGCCCGTGGTTTCCCCACCTGGTCGGGAGCAGCCGAGGAGACCGGTAAAACTGGCAGACAGGATGATGGCCAAAGCTCGCTTCGAGGCTGTCATCAGGCTAACCTCCTTCCTTGAACCCGACGGGTTGTTTCTCCACACATTCTTCAAAGATCCCGGGACTCACACACTGGCGTCGCCTAACGGGTGGCGCGTCAGCGGCGAGCGAGGAGGCGAAGCCGACGAGCGAGGGATATTGGCTCGATTTGGTTGACACGTCATGGCGGATGTCATGCGGCGTGTTCGTAGTCGATGGGTGAGCGGTAGCCCAGAGCTGAATGGAGCCGGGAGCGGTTGTAACGGTGGATGTAGGAGCTAACGGTCGTGGCCAGGGCGAGATCGTCGTTGAAGGTGCGGTGATGGATGGCGTCGGCCTTCATCGAATGGAAGAAGGATTCGACGAAGGCGTTGTCACCGATTTCGCGAGGGCGTTTCATGCTCTGGGTGATTCCAAGGGCAGCCAGACGGGCCCGGAACGCATAGGCCGAGTATTCCACTGCGCGGTCAGAATGGAAAATCAGCCCGGGTCGAGCATGGTGTCGCCGGCAAGCGCGGTTGAGCGCGTCCATGGTCAGCGTCAGATCGCGATGGACGCCCAGGCTCCAGGCCAGGACGCGGCGCGAGTGGCGGTCGAGAACGACAGCCAGATAGCGCCAGCGGCCGCCACAGCGTAGGTAGGTGACGTCGCCGACCCAGACCTGTCTGGTCCTGGTCGTCTTCAGTTCCAGTATCCGGTTGGGGATGTCAGAGAAGAAACGACGGGTACCTGGCATCCGGCGGTAGATCCGTGCCGAGCGAGCCTTCAGAGCGGCATTCCGCATCAGGCGAGCCACACGCTTGCGTCCCACCCGCAATCCGGCTGCCGCAAGGCGGCATGAATGCGCGGGCTGCCGTAGGTCCCTCGCTCGCTTGGAAGATCGCTCGAATGCGGGCCAGTAGGCGCTCGTCCTGCCTCGTGTGAAGGCTCGGCCTACGTTGGCACCATGCGTAGTACCCGGCTCGCGTCACCAAGTAGCGCTGACACAGGGCCTTCACTCCCAACCGGTCCCGCTCCGCCTGGATGAAGGCGAAAACTGCTGCCTTCGAGCGGAACAGAACCGGATGGCTTTTTTTAGGAGCTCGTGCTCCTCCTGCAGGATTCGGTACTGGCGTTTGAGAGCGGCCAGCTGCGTGACCTCTCGACGCTCACGCACGGCTGGCACCACAGCAACTCGTGCTCGAAGACGACCCTCACGGGCTTCCTTGCGCCACCGCGACAACATGAACGGGTGAATGTCCAGCGCTTGCGCAACATCCTGAACCTGGACATCCGCCAAGTCGCTCAGCTTCACAGCCTTCACCTTGAACTCGACGCTGTACTGGTGAATCTTCCTCGGACCCTTGATTCTGGCCATCCACACCTCCTCCAGCGTTAGGCCAGACTGTCAAATTTATCGGGTCAAGTACTGAGTCCGCTGCACGCGCGTGTTAGGCGACCCCGTATTTTGGTTCATCACCTGATGCGAGTAACCTGACCAGACACGCACTGCCAAAAGCCGTCGCGCTTCACGTACGTATCGCTAAATCGATCCTCATGTACGAACTGATGCCCATCCTTGTCTTTCCCCTCGGTTCTATCTATGCCCGTGACAACCGCCACATTGTCAGCAAACACGTGAACCCGCATGTCGACATTCGTGGCCTTCGTCACACCCTCGTACCCGAAGCCGGCAATATTCGCCTCTCGGCCATAGGTAATCTCGCCGGCGCGATCGATACTTACGTAGTCCGGCGCCCACACGCGGGCAAGCACTGTCTTGTCCATGTTGACATCGACCTGCCCCCACTCTTCCTCCATCTTTAGCAACGTACGTTGCGTCTCGGTTGACTCGCTGGAGGTCGCCTGCATCTGTGCAACAGCCAGACCCGCGACGAGGAACAGGCCAGCCACATTTCTCATGTTCTGATTCCTCCCTAGAAACTATTGCCCAGGTCGCCTAACGGATAGCGCGTCAGCGGCGAGCCGAGCGAGCGGCGCGAGCGACCCGAGCGGAGCGAGGGGCGGCGAGTCCGCTGCACGCGCATGTTAGGCCCCACGTTACTGTTTTGGGCGGAACTCAATGCCACGAATGAGCTCCACGAAGCGGTCACGATCGGCGTCCTGGTAGGACACCTTTGAGACATGAACGTCTATCCAGTAGCCCTCTTTCACGAAGTACGCGTGCATGTTCTTCTGGTCGATCTTTAGCTTGCCTAGCATAGGCACCAAGTACTCAACCACTGAGGCGTCGCCGATGTCCGACTTGGCAACGCCTTGAACGTCCTTCAGACGCGACTGCTCAGCCTTCCATGCCCAGTCCCGGCATGCCACTGCTGTGGTGCATTCTGTGACTGGCTCAATAAACATCGACATCGTCAAGCCGCCCGTCCCTTCGTCAGCATGAAGTACCCGGCGGTTCCGTCTGGCTTCAGCCTCTGCTGCGTGACCTCAAAGGTTCCGGCGGGTACGCCCATCATCCACGGAGCCTTGGGTACCGTGAAGCCGATGCGCGCCGCGGGCGCGACCTCCGGCTGCTGAGCCAGCAGAAAGGTAGCAATGATCGAGGAAAGGACCGTCATCGGCTCTCCCTGCCTGTGAGGCCTAACGGGCAGCGCGTCAGCGGCGAGCCGGAGCGAGCGAAGCGAGCTACGCGAGTCCGCTGGAACGGCATGTTAGGCGGGCAATGATTTATCAGTGAGCGGTGCACGATGTTGCCACGGAAACGACTCCCAGGATTACGGTGCAGACTATCGCGATCACGGAAAGGATCGTTGTGGATCGGTTGAGTCGATTCACCGCGCGAATCTGATCTTCGCCCACCTTCACGAGGTCCGAATCAAGGTGAGCTTGGACGGCGGACCGAAGTGCAGTGAATTGTTCACCTGTAAAGCCAGTAGATGCGAGATGAGGTAGCACATCGATTATCTCCTGGCGCGAATAGGTCTTGAGCAGGGCGAGGATCTTGACGGCATCCGTGCCGAGTTGGAGCGCCGCGAACGTCCTATCGGACGTGCCTTTGGGATTGGCGGTCATTTGCCGGACCCGCCTAACGGGCTGCCGTTCAGCGGCGAGCAGAGCGAACGAAGTGAGCGGCCGAGCGAAGCGAGGTTGCGCGTCCGCTGCAACGGCATGTTAGGCGGACGGCAGATTTCCAGAACCGGCGCCACCTGACGCCGAGGGGTGCCCGGAACCGGCCACCTCACGCCCACGACTTGCCTGATTCTGCTCCGGCCGGCGATCGACCGGCTAGACAGTCCTTCCAGCGGACCCACGCTGACCGAGCTGGCCAGGCTGAGTGGAACTTCCGACGCCTAACGGGCTGCGCTTCAGCGGCGAGCCGAGCGGCGGGGCTCCTGGTGACTCGTCCCCTTGAACCAGCGTAGCGAACGCGAAAAGCCAGGCGATCACAAGTGTGCGGCCTAACGGGTTGCGCTTAAGGCTGCGGCCTGCGGCGGCCGCGACCGGTCGGCCGGTCATGCAGAGTCTCGCCCGCCTCCAGCATGTGAACAAATTTCTCCAGCCGCCGCTGGCGCGTCTCCGGCTTCTTGGCGTCCTGAAGCCGATAGAGAATCGCATATCGGTTCTTGCTGTCGAGCGCTTGAAAGAACTCCTTTGCCCGGGGATGGGCAGCCAGGGCCGCCTGCAAGTCCCGGGGGACGGTGATCGTCCGCTGCGGTGCGTACGCAGCCTTCCACCGGCCGTCGCGCTTTGCAGCTTCCACCTGCTGCAGGCCCGCCGGCGTTAGTCTCCCCCTGGCTCGTAGACGCTCAACCGCCGCACAGTTGATCTGGGACCACTTGCTGCGGGGGCCTCGGGGTGTGAAGCGCTGCCGCCACCATCCCGCCTTGCTGGACGCCGTCTGCCCATCGATCCATCCGTAACAAAGGGCAGTCTCGAGGGCTTGCCCGTGTGACAGGCGGGGATTCTGGCCGCCCTTTTTGGCAAGTTCCAGCCACACGCCTGGCGAGCTCGCGTGGTGCTTTTGGAGCCACGCGTCCCAAGCTGCAGCACTCGCGAACCGCTTGGTTGAGAGGGTCTTCCTGTCGGTCATGGCTCGCCGTTGGGTCCTGCGTTGCCGCCGCCTAGCGGGCGGCGCGTCAGCGGCGAGCGATGAGCCGAAAGGCGATGAGCGAGTCCGCTGCACGCACGTGTTACGCGCCGCGCCGGCTTGACCGGTCACTTGCTCGGTCCGTAGAGCCCGACGCATGCAGCGTTCGCAGCCTCCAACTGGCTACGACGCTGAGCGATCGACCACTCTCGAGTAGCTCTGTCGATCGCCAACGTCGTCCACCCCTGACCGTCCTCGTTCGAAATGTGGACTAACAACGTATCCCGATTGTGCTCGACACGAACTCGGTGCAGCGGATTGGCTTCGTCGTGCTGGCCGCGCAGGCGTCTCCCGAGAGCCGGCGAACCGACGAAGGAGATCCACCGCACACTCCTCCGCCGCTCGATCGGGACCTGTCGACTACGCCCGTCCGCCATCAGTCGCCCCTCCCGACAACACTCGTGTTCCGGCGCCTAACATTATTTGAGACTGCCCAACTGAAAGCCCTCAAATGAAGCTCCATCGCTGTCTAATCTCCCGTGTCCGATTTGAACGAATTCTCTGCATCTTCCTCAGCCGCTCCCTGCCGATCATCGTTGATTGTCACCGCGGAACCACCGATGTTCCCGCCACCGCCGGCCGCCGTCGTCTGCCAGAACAGCCAGATGGGCTCGCCGAAAGAGCCGAGGTACCAAAGAGAGACAACGTTCGTTGGCTTCCGGTCGGCGCGTCTAAGGTTCATGTTTCCCTCCGCCGTCTTGTAGCAAGGACAGCACCATTCCCTCCTCGGCCGCGTGCACGAGACCACCGAACTCCTCGCGGGCATCCGCTACAGAGCCCGCGCGGTCGCTTCCGGGCCAAAAGTGTGTGAGCATGAGTTGTTTGGCGCCGGCTAGCGCAGCCCACCTGCCCGCCTCGCGTGCGGTGGTGAGGTAGGGAGGGTCCGCTGACTCCCCACGCAGAGTTGCTTCGATGATAAACAGATCAGCGTCGCGGCCGAGGTCCATCAGCGCGGGAGTGGGGCCAGTGTCTCCTGTATAGGCAAGGGTCAGACCGGGAGCAGTGATCCGGACGCCCGCGTTGGGTACATGGTGAGGCAGTGGAATTCCAGTGAGGCGCAGCGGCCCAAGCTCGTAGGAGCCCGGCAGGTCGTGGATCGCAAACACCTCCGTGAGCCCCGGGGAAGGTTCGAGGGCGCTCAGGCGCTTCACAACGCCGCGTGTACAGCACAGCGGGATCAATCCAGGGCGCGGAAACGCGTAGAACCGAGCTCGAAAAAGGGCATTCAGGTCGACACAATGATCCGGGTGCTCGTGGGTGATGACGACGGCATCGACGGAGCCCCCGGGGCAGAGGGCCAACAGTCGAGAAGCCGCGCCGAAGCCCATGTCGATGACCACCCGAAAGCCGTCGTAGTCGAGAACAAAGCCACTGCACGCTCGATTCGACTCGGGCCACGCGCCGCAGCTGCCGAGAACGGTCAACTTTCTCACTGCTCAGGCCGCGGCACAGCTTCCGGCAAGCACCCTCGACGATTGGCTCCGGGGTTCCGTGCCCTTCGTCGAGCACGTTCCCAGGCCGCATCCCGCCAGCTTTCAGGGCTTCTCGACGATCGTGTATTCGAAATCGTACGAGTGCCTTCCGTCAGCGATGACGATCCCCATCTTGCCGGCGAGACCCTGCAGCTGACCGGTGCCCGAGTCCGGTACCACCGTGATACTCAGTTGCTGTGCCCCGCGGGTCATGGTGCCGCTGTGTTGGAGCACGAAGGTGCCGCCGCAGCCCTGCAACGTTCCGTGGACCAGCTCGAGCGCGACGTAGCCGCCCGAGCTGTCCGTGACGCCCGTTCCGGCGGCCAACATCTCACCCTTGCTCGTCGCTTCGAGATCGCCGTGGAACTGTTTGTCGATTGACAGCCTGCCGAAAGGCGCGCCGTCGGCGACGTCGGCCGAAGGCGTCACCTTCACTTCAAACGTGCCTCTCGCATGATTCGTCACGACCGCATCCTTTCTGTCTGCGCCCGAAACCGGCGAACGGACCTGCGCGTGCACCGGTGCGCCAAGGCTACAGGCTAGCCACAGACCTGCGATGACGGCGGAGACCACGCGACATGGATTGCTCATATTTTCCGTGCTCTATCAATCGACAAGGAGTCTGAGGTCAAGAGTGGCCGCCCGCAATAGCCACTCACCTCCACAGGGGTGCCGCGAGTGGCCATATCGATTGAGGCTCTTGCGAGAACCCATCTGGAATGCCAGACTCCCAAAGAACCATCCCTGACGGAAGGAGGATGGAGAAAGGACGTCGTTGTGATGGCATCCATCCTCATTGCTCTGAGCGGATCGTCGGCAGCCGTACCGACAAGCATGTCGCCCACAGGCTTGGTTACACCGGTCCCCGGATCCTTCGCAGCCTTAGCGACGTGAACAGGCAGGCGACCAGCAGAGCCGCGATCGTGGACCTGCCCGATCCGGTCTGTCCGTCCACGGCGACAAGCACCGGTACGGCTCGGTGCGGGAATAGCTCTCGAACCCGATGATGATCCTCTCAGCCACGTGCTGGGCGACGGAGTCCGGAGGGGACATCGAAATAGCTGCAGCCGCGGATTCGGCTGCTGCTCGCTCATTGAGAAGGCCCTGACCGCTCTGTCTCGGAGGCCGCGGCACTCCCGCGCCGCTCGAGTACCTGCAGCGCGGACTGACAGTCGTCGGCAGTGGCGTGGAGCCCGTCGATGGGCTGCCCGTAGCAGGCCAGAATGCTCGAAAACGGGACCGGAAGGCAGTAGCGGCGGGGTGCCGGTCGAACCGCGAGTACGGGTCGCGCATGCCAGGCCATCGGCACGAGTAGAGCCTCCGCAGCTCGCGCGACCTCCAAGAAACCGGGTCTGACGTGGCCGTCAGGGCCTCCCGAATCGGGAAATACGCCGATGACCGGACGCTCCGCCGTCAGAAGGTTGATTATCTGAGCCTTGGGCTGGATGGGCGACCGACGTCGGTAAACCCAGACGGGGAAGCCGTACCAGGAGGCCGATTGCTGCAAAGCACGCGACAGAAACCCATCGTGACCGATTGCAAGAGGCACGAGGTCCCGCGGAAAGTCACGGAATGCGCAGAAGCCGTTCAGTTCGTACGCGTGCCATGCAAAGCAGATGATGGGTCGCGATCGCTCCTTGAACAGACGGATAAGCTCCGCCACATCCGGCTCCCACTGGATTCGAGTGGTCCGGTACGCGGGGTACAAGCTGCTCGCGACTGCTAGATTCGAAAGGTAGACCAATGGCTCGAGAAGAACGTCGAGCACTCGAGCTTGGTGAGGTGCATCTGAAAAACGAATCGGCTGTGGCATTGGATTAGAGATCCATCGAAGTTTGCGAGCGGCCTACGGGCGGCGCGTCAGCGGCGAGCGAAGAGCCGAAGGCGATGAGTGAGTCCGCTGCACGCGCGTCTTCGGCGCCGGCCTAGTTGGGGCGTTGCGGTGTCGGTAACGCATTGTGTACAGCGGCAAGCAACCATCTGCCGTCTCGCTTGATCCAGACGCGCGTGAACAGCAACTCCACCGGCCCGAAGCCTCCCTCTGGTGACGCAACCCAGCCGCGGCCCGGAACGACGCTGGCGCCCTTTCCTTTCAGCCTCAGCTTACCGACAACTACAACGGTGTCACCAAATAGACGGGTCTGGGCGTCCGTTTCCTCCCAGGCTTCCCAGCGAAAACGACCGGCTTTGATCATCTCCGCCAACGGTCTAAGTAGCTTGAGAGCCACTCGCCCTTGTTCTGAACGCGGCCACCGATGTCCGTCTGCACGTACTCGGGAGCCATCAACAACTCAATCTTCTGGGTATCTCCCTCTAAGCTTGCCTTCTGCCGCTCTGCCATCGCTACCTGGAGGGCCGGCTCTACGGCGTTGGGCGATTGCTTGGCAACCGACACCGGCTGCCCGAACAAGCCACCAACGACACCAAAGAGGACGGTGTACGCAAGAACCGCAGGAACCACGCTCCTTCCGGCACCTAACGGGCGGCGCTTCAGCGGCTCGACGAGCGAGCGAAGCGAGCGGCCCGCGCGAAGGCGCGGGCGGCGAGTCCGCTGCAAGCGCGTGTTAGGCCCGCGCTGGTTCACAGGAGCTTCTTGAACTGTTCGATCGTCAGCCC
Organism: uncultured Acidobacteriota bacterium; assembly: GCA_963801275.1. GTDB lineage: Bacteria > Acidobacteriota > Thermoanaerobaculia > UBA5066 > Gp7-AA6 > DATBFU01. The sequence continues at coordinate 3,944,573 of CAWDEF010000001.1, forward strand.
GGCGTCGCGGATGATGCCGCCCATCGTGAAGGCGTTTACTGGGTTGTGCCTCGGAATCGTGAGGAACCGAACGCCATCAGTCATGACGGCGTGCTTGCCACCCTGGCGCGCGACTCGAAAACCCGCCTTTTCAAGCGCCCGAATTGCCTCCTGGTGATTGACACCGGGCAGCTTCGGCATCGCCTAAACCGTGACGTCGACTTCCCGGACTTCCTTGCTCTTCAGCGACTCCTCGACTGCCGCCAGATACTCGCGAATGGCATCCTGAATATTCTGGAGGGCCTCTTCTTCCGTGTCTCCTTGCGACCAGCACCCAGGAAGACCCGGGCAGGAGACGCTGAACCCCTGTTCGCTACGCTGAACTGCCACCTTGTACCGCATCCTTCAATTCTACCCCGTGCCAACTCTAGGAATTCGCGGGCCTAACGGGCTGCGCTTCAGCGGCGAGCGACCGAGCGAAGCGCGGCGAGCGAGGGATATTGGCCCGATTTGGTTGACACGTCATGGCGGATGTCATGCGGCGTGTTCGTAGTCGATGGGTGAGCGGTAGCCCAGAGCCGAATGGAGCCGGGAGCGGTTGTAACGGTGGATGTAGGAGCTAACGGTCGTGGCCAGGGCGAGATCGTCGTTGAAGGTGCGGTGATGGATGGCGTCGGCCTTCATCGAATGGAAGAAGGATTCGACGAAGGCGTTGTCACCGATTTCGCGAGGGCGTTTCATGCTCTGGGTGATTCCAAGGGCAGCCAGACGGGCCCGGAACGCATAGGCCGAGTATTCCACTGCGCGGTCAGAATGGAAAATCAGCCCGGGTCGAGCATGGTGTCGCCGGCAAGCGCGGTTGAGCGCGTCCATGGTCAGCGTCAGATCGCGATGGACGCCCAGGCTCCAGGCCAGGACGCGGCGCGAGTGGCGGTCGAGAACGACAGCCAGATAGCGCCAGCGGCCGCCACAGCGTAGGTAGGTGACGTCGCCGACCCAGACCTGTCTGGTCCTGGTCGTCTTCAGTTCCAGTATCCGGTTGGGGATGTCAGAGAAGAAACGACGGGTACCTGGCATCCGGCGGTAGATCCGTGCCGAGCGAGCCTTCAGAGCGGCATTCCGCATCAGGCGAGCCACACGCTTGCGTCCCACCCGCAATCCGGCCTGCCGCAAGGCGGCATGAATGCGCGGGCTGCCGTAGGTCCCCTCGCTCGCTTGGAAGATCGCTCGAATGCGGGCCAGTAGGCGCTCGTCCTGCCTCGTGTGAAGGCTCGGCCTACGTTGGCACCATGCGTAGTACCCGGCTCGCGTCACCAAGTAGCGCTGACACAGGGCCTTCACTCCCAACCGGTCCCGCTCCGCCTGGATGAAGGCGAAAACTGCTGCCTTCGAGCGGAACAGAACCGGATGGCTTTTTTTAGGAGCTCGTGCTCCTCCTGCAGGATTCGGTACTGGCGTTTGAGAGCGGCCAGCTGCGTGACCTCTCGACGCTCACGCACGGCTGGCACCACAGCAACTCGTGCTCGAAGACGACCCTCACGGGCTTCCTTGCGCCACCGCGACAACATGAACGGGTGAATGTCCAGCGCTTGCGCAACATCCTGAACCTGGACATCCGCCAAGTCGCTCAGCTTCACAGCCTTCACCTTGAACTCGACGCTGTACTGGTGAATCTTCCTCGGACCCTTGATTCTGGCCATCCACACCTCCTCCAGCGTTAGGCCAGACTGTCAAATTTATCGGGTCAAGTACTGAGTCCGCTGCAAGCGCGTGTTAGGCGGCCTGGTCTACGGCCCAACTGTCAGTACAAGAAGAAACCTCGCCCGCTTGCGGCTAAGCAGCGGCGAGACAACGACGAGCGAACAGAGTCCAAAAGAACACATTACGTGCAAAAGAGACCCGAGGAGAACGAAACCGACCTGGGAAGGACAAGGCAGGATGGCGGAAGAACAAGGCGAGGGATGAGAACCACCGCGCTGGATTGACAGCGAAGCCACCGCAACCACTTGTAGCCACGCGCTCTCCGGAGAAGCCAAAGCCGGAGAGCGAGATGCTCCAAGCGAAGCATCGCGACAGCAAGCGGCAAGCAGCGACCTTACGCCAAGCAGCGCCTCTCCATGATGGTGCTCCGCGGCCTAACGGGCTGCGCTTCAGCGGCTCGCGAGCGAACGAAGGGAGCGACCCGAGCGCAGCGAGGGACGGCGAGTCCGGTGCATGCGCGTGTTAGACGACAGCGCCACTACGGTGACAGCTCCAATTTCCAGCGCTTTGAAAACTCAGCGCCCACGATGCGGTGAACGAGTTCGTCAAAGTCACCGCGCGTTCCGTAGAGCCGCGCGAGGTCATCGAAAACGAGGACACGGGCCGATCGAACGGGAAGACGATTCTTCCACTTCCCCCACACCTGCTCGCGGATAATGAGCCACCACTTCTGGGAGAGCGGCCAGGTTCGGTCCCCGCGCACCGCGGAGACATGACCGTCGGCGAAGGGGAGTAGACCCTCAAGAACAGAAATCATGCTCCCGGTGAGGCGGCCATCGGAATGCCCAGATATCCCGCAGGGGTGACAGAACCGCTCCTGAAAGGCCTGGACCGTCATTCGCGTGTCGCCGAGCTTGACTTCCAATGCGACGGCCGATTCACGGCCTGCGCAGAGGACATCGACGGTCTGAGCTCCATCACACGAGTAGGTTCGATCGGGAGATGTCACTTTGAGCTGTGCCTCGTCCGGGAGGAACTCCGGAGTGGCGGTGTCGACATCCCCAGCAAGTGTGGCTTCACTCGCACGACACCGTACATCGCTCAGCCGACCGCGGTCTGCTACTGACGCTAGCATGGCGGCCACAATCGATTCGCCGATGTGGGTTAGGTCGAGTGCCACGGCGGCTTTTCCCTGTCGTCTAACGCTCCGGTTCAGCGGCGGCGCGCAGCGCCGTCCGCTGCAACCGGTTGTTAGACGGCATCTGGGCTGATCAGGCGCGTGCGAGACCCTAGGTACACAAGCGCGGTTCCGACAACGAGACCAATCACGTATCCATAGGGCAAACCCACCGCGAGCAGGCCCACCAGCGCGCTGATCGGGAACTCAGTCCTGGAATGAGCGGTGTCCCGAACGAGCCAGATGAGCGCGAGAGCTTCGAAGAGGAGAATCACTCCCAGCATTGGCAGCGGAAACGCCTTCGCGACCTGGTCGAATCCTGCGCCAAAGAACAGACCGAGCGACACAAACAGCGAGCCGTAGATTATGACCGACCCACCTGTTCGCCCGCCGAAGGCAAAGTGCCCCGCCATTCCGCCCGAGCCGTGGCACGTTGGGACGCCGCCGAACCATGGATTGACCAGATTCATGAGTCCATAGGTCAGCCCGATCTTGCGAATCGTGAGCCGGCGGTCAGGAAAGAGATCTTCGGCAAGCTGCCGAGTGGCAAGGACGGAGTTGCCGAGGGAGAGAGGTATCTGCGGCAGGGCGAGGACCAAGAAGCCGGTCAGAATGTCGGCCGGTTGGGGGACATGGAGACTTGGCAGGTGGAAAGCAAGGCTGCGAGCAAAGCCCCCATGCCAGTCTAAGGTCACCGCGTAAATGACGCCGAGCAGGACCACGGGAAGCGCCGCGGGGAACCGCCGGTTGCCGAGCAACAGTACCGTGATGATGAAGGAACCCGCTGCGAGGGCGTACCCGGGAACCCCATCTGCCTGCACGAACTTCCCCAGTGCCACCGAGGCCAACTGGAGCCCGAGCCCAAACTGAATGCCGCGCACGACACACCGTGGAACCACTCGGGCCAGCCAATCGAGCAGGCCGGTTGCCGCAAGAAGCAACATGACGACGCCGATCGCAAGCCCCGCGCCGTAGAGTGTCGCGGCGGATGCCTGTTGAGCGATGACGATGGCGGCCATCGCCTTGAGTGGCTGAACTGGCATCGGCATCCGGTAAGCGAAGCCAGTGACAATCTGCATGATGCCGAACATCACCAGGACGCTCGTTCCATCAAGTCCGGCGGCGAGCGCCATACCGATAAGTAGCGGCACGTCCGTCCCCATGTCGCCGAAGGCCCCTGCGAACTCGTTGCGGTCGAACTTTATCCTGGCCACCGCGACTGGGAGACTGGCCTCAGGCAGGGATGTCGTCCTGGGTAGTTGCAATCCGTGTCTCCTATGTCCGTCTAACGGGCTGCGCTTCAGCGGCTCGCCGAGCGAGCGCAGCGAGCGACCCTCGCGAAGCGAGGGGCGGCGAGTCCGCTGCAAGCGCGTGTTGGGGAGCGGCTTCATTCCGGCGCCGGCTGCGGCCGCCGACGCGCCCTCCCTCGAAGCTGTTTCTGCTGCCGTGTGGGACTTGAGGTGTGGCCGGCCGCCGCTCATCTTTTCGGAGCAGCGGCGGGCCGGTGACGGCAGCGTGATCGAGCCGGCCGCGGTGAAGAGAACTTCCGCTGCCCAACGGGTAGCGCATCAGCGGCGAGCGAAGAGCCGAAGGCGATGAGCGAGTCCGCTGCATGCGCGTGTTAGGCCGCACCAACCGTAATCGTTGCATGGCCAGGCCCCTCAATTGCCGGGCTCCGCCAAATCAGGGTTGGCATCCGACGGCAGATGCGAGTCACTGGGAGGGATCAGGGCCAATCCGACTACGCCAAGCAGTGCGATCAGGAAGGTCCCAAGAAGGCCAACGCCGAAAGCGATACCTGTGGCAAGGACCAACCAGAGAGCGGGAACGAAGAGCCGCAGGTTCCGGGGCCCGGTACGCATCGACCACGCGGCGAGTGGAGCGATTAGTAGAGCTGCGACGGTGCTTCCTGCGAGAGCCACCGGAACGACCCCAGGAAGCTGAAGCGTCTCAAGACGGAACCGACCTGAGGTCCACGTCGCAAACCATAAACCCAGTGCTGCCGCGAAGAGCCAAGAGGCTCCCGCAGCGACAAAAAGCCGAACGGCTATAGTGCGGCCTAACGGGTGGCGCGTCAGCGGCGAGCGAAGAGGCGAAGCCGATGAGCGAGGGATATTGGCCCGATTTGGTTGACACGTCATGGCGGATGTCATGCGGCGTGTTCGTAGTCGATGGGTGAGCGGTAGCCCAGAGCCGAATGGAGCCGGGAGCGGTTGTAACGGTGGATGTAGGAGCTAACGGTCGTGGCCAGGGCGAGATCGTCGTTGAAGGTGCGGTGATGGATGGCGTCGGCCTTCATCGAATGGAAGAAGGATTCGACGAAGGCGTTGTCACCGATTTCGCGAGGGCGTTTCATGCTCTGGGTGATTCCAAGGGCAGCCAGACGGGCCCGGAACGCATAGGCCGAGTATTCCACTGCGCGGTCAGAATGGAAAATCAGCCCGGGTCGAGCATGGTGTCGCCGGCAAGCGCGGTTGAGCGCGTCCATGGTCAGCGTCAGATCGCGATGGACGCCCAGGCTCCAGGCCAGGACGCGGCGCGAGTGGCGGTCGAGAACGACAGCCAGATAGCGCCAGCGGCCGCCACAGCGTAGGTAGGTGACGTCGCCGACCCAGACCTGTCTGGTCCTGGTCGTCTTCAGTTCCAGTATCCGGTTGGGGATGTCAGAGAAGAAACGACGGGTACCTGGCATCCGGCGGTAGATCCGTGCCGAGCGAGCCTTCAGAGCGGCATTCCGCATCAGGCGAGCCACACGCTTGCGTCCCACCCGCAATCCGGCCTGCCGCAAGGCGGCATGAATGCGCGGGCTGCCGTAGGTCCCCTCGCTCGCTTGGAAGATCGCTCGAATGCGGGCCAGTAGGCGCTCGTCCTGCCTCGTGTGAAGGCTCGGCCTACGTTGGCACCATGCGTAGTACCCGGCTCGCGTCACCAAGTAGCGCTGACACAGGGCCTTCACTCCCAACCGGTCCCGCTCCGCCTGGATGAAGGCGAAAACTGCTGCCTTCGAGCGGAACAGAACCGGATGGCTTTTTTTAGGAGCTCGTGCTCCTCCTGCAGGATTCGGTACTGGCGTTTGAGAGCGGCCAGCTGCGTGACCTCTCGACGCTCACGCACGGCTGGCACCACAGCAACTCGTGCTCGAAGACGACCCTCACGGGCTTCCTTGCGCCACCGCGACAACATGAACGGGTGAATGTCCAGCGCTTGCGCAACATCCTGAACCTGGACATCCGCCAAGTCGCTCAGCTTCACAGCCTTCACCTTGAACTCGACGCTGTACTGGTGAATCTTCCTCGGACCCTTGATTCTGGCCATCCACACCTCCTCCAGCGTTAGGCCAGACTGTCAAATTTATCGGGTCAAGTACTGAGTCCGCTGCACGCGCATGTTAGGCCGCCGAGTCAAGCGGTCCCGTCCTCAAACTGCTGGTCTGTCTCTAAGCCAGCCTGCCTCAAGAATGCCACCACGTCTCGATACCGCTTTCGGTGTGCATCAACCTTGATCGTGTCCGGGCTGAGGTGCAGGCTTATCGAGTTAATCTCTGACCCCCCATCCCTGAGGAATAGTGGACTCAGGAGCCCGAGTAGCTTAGCCGCCGTGCCGAGCCGCTCTGTCTGATTCAGCGTGAACGCGTTGATCGCAAAACGGAACGACCCGAGAGCGATGTCAATCAAAGAACTGAAGTGCGACTGGCCGATGCAAGCGTAGTGGTAACCCAGGATGCGCTCGAGCTTGTAGGGATCGGTATACGGAAGGCCGTGGACTCCGATCGCGAAGCGCTCGCGAAGCTGGGCGTCGATCTGCTTGTCGTCGAACCGATCAACAAGGACGAGGCCGAAGTCGTTCCTGCGGTGCAGGATGCAGTCAAAATGATACAGAACTCGATTGATCTCGAACCGCCGTGCCTCGTCCGCTGACCTCGCGATGCGATGCGACACCAACGAGACAACCAGGATGCATCCCGCCTTCGTCGCCTCACCAAGGAAGGTCTGTTTCAGGGCCGCGAACTCCTCGTGCGAGAGAGAAGGAGGGCCGGGATTGAATTTGAGTGGGAAGTCAGCGGCAACCCGCGCCGTCGTCCGCGCTAAGTCCAAAGCCGTCGAGAGGTTCGAGGCCTTGTCGGAAGCGATCGCAATTCCGCCATACACAAAGAATTCGGTGGTGTTTGGATCGAGGTTCGACTCGTCGGAGTAGAACAAGTGCATGACGTCAGCGGCCTAACGGGCTGCGCTTCAGCGGCGAGTCGAGCGAACGAAGTGAGCGACCCTCGCGAAGCGAGGGGCGGCGAGTCCGCTGCAAGCGCGTGTTAGGCGGCGGTCTACGGCCCAACTTCTACACCTCCCCGCTTGCGGCTAAGCAGCGGCGAGACAACGACGAGCAACAGAGTCCAAAAGAACACATTCGTGCAGAACCCGATGGCGAAACCGACCGGGAAGGAAAGGCTGGATGGCGGAAGAACAAGGCGAGGGATGAGAACCTCACCGGCTGGATTGAGCCACCGCAACCACTTGAGCCACGCGCTCTCCGAGAAGCCAAAGCCGGAGACGAATGTCAGCAGCATCGCGACAGCAAGCGGCAACTCGACCTTACGCCACCAGCGCCTCACCATGATGGTGCTCCGCCGCCTAACGGGCGGCGCATCAGCGGCGAGCGTGAGCGAGTCCGCTGCATGCGCGTGTTAGGCGGCTCCGATAATGGTCGCGACCACGCCCAGCAACGCCAAAAAGAAAAACACCAAGGCAATCAGGACGACACCACTCGGTGTGACGGTTGTGAAAATGCGAGGCAGAAAGCCGAGGACGCTCTCGTTCAAGTCGGTCTGAAATCTCGAGAGTGGCTCTCGGAACCGAATCAGCGCCAGTCCGGCAGCCGCAAACAGGGCGACGAGCCCCAAGGCGGATGTCACTTGAAGCCGCCTAACATATGCTTAGACTGCCCAATCGAATCATTCGGTCGTCGCATCTGCGCTCCCTATTCTTCCGTGTCCGTGTCGACCCAGGCGTCCTGATCCTGCTGAGCGGGCAGGAGCTGGCGCTCAGGTGGAAGAACCGGGCGGAGGAAGTTAGGCTGCGAAGTGAGTCCGATAAGGTCCGGCGGAGCAGCGACGCCGCCTCTCGACCAGAGAAGGTCCGCCGGGCTTCGGACGCCGCGGCCGCCTCGGTTCAAGACGTGCGTGTAAATCATCGTCGTCTTCACGTGCCGGTGTCCGAGGAGCTCCTGGATCGTGCGGATATCGTACCCCTCTTCGAGCAGGTGGGTCGCGAAAGAGTGCCGAAAGGTGTGGCAGCCGACGCGGCGTGAGATTCCGAGGTCGTGGGTCGCCTGGCGAAGGGCCCGCTGAATCACGGTCTCATGGAGATGGTGGCGCCGCTGGACCCCGCTTCGGGGATCAGCGCTCAGATGCTCGGCGGGGAACGCGTACTGCCAGCCCCATTCCCGATCGGCACCCGGGTACTTCCGCGCGATGGCGTCCGGCAGGAAGACGCTTCCAAAGCCCTTCTCGATGTCCGCCATGTGGATTCGCCGCACCCGGGACAGCCAGTTGGGGAGGGCGGCGCGCACGACCGCAGGAAAGGGCACGACGCGGTCACGGTGACCCTTGGTGTCGCGCACCAGGATGCGGTTGTTGCCGAACTCGAGGTCTTTCACGCGCAACCGGAGGGACTCCAGAAGCCGGACGCCGGTTCCATACAGAATTGTGGCGACGAGCTTCGGCGTGCCGTGCATCCGCCCGAGAATCGAGCGCACCTCGGGCCGCGTGAGCACCGTCGGAAGGCGTTCCGAGCGTTTCGCACGGATGATGGCGTCGAGGCTCGGGAGTTCCTTCTGGAGGACATGCCGGTAAAGAAACAGGACGGCGCTTAGGGCCTGGGTCTGCGTGGAAGCGCTGACATGCCCTTCGACGGCGAGCGCCGAGACGAAGGCGTTGATTTCCATCTCGCCCATCTCGAGCGGGTGGCGCTTGCCGTGAAAGACGATGAACCGCCGGATCCACGCGACGTAGGCCTCTTCGGTCCGCAGGCTGTAGTGGCGCGCGCGGATCGCTTCGCGCACGCGGTCGAGCAAGCGCGGCGGACCAACTGAGCGCGGGGACCCCGGAGATCCGGGCGGCGTCATTCCAGTACTAAGTTGTCGCGAATTCAGGTTCCGGCCGCGGACCAAAGTGCCTATTTCGCCCGTTCGCAATGTCGCGCGGCGAGTGGCGGAGGGCCGATCGGCGTTAGACTGGAGTCCTAGGAGGCGAGCTATGCGGTACCGCAGCGCTTTCGTGGCGGGGCTTCTGGGTGTCTCGGCCGGATTGCAGGGCCAGCAATCTCAAGGTCAGCAGACGCGATCCCAGCAGGCCCAGAGCCCGCCGGCACAGTCGGCCGCGGCCGGACCGACGGGGCAGGCGAAGCCGCCGCAGTCGACCGCCCAGCGGCCGCTGGAGATTTATCGGATCGACCTCGTGCCGAGCGGGACGGCTTACGCGATGAATAAGCCGGTCCTTCAGGGAGACGTCTACGTCTTCCAGTCCTGGCCGGAGAAGGCCACGACCCGGCTCCTGAAGGTGAGGGTCGGCAAGATCACGCAGTGGACGAAGGACCTGAACCAGGAAGTCGTCTATCAGGTGGACCTCGTCCCGACGGGCCGCATGATCTCGCGCGACGAGCCCGTGCCGAAGGGCAACACCCTGCTCTTTCACACCTACAAGGACGGAAAGCTCGTCAGCCTGCGAAAGTCCGACGTTCTGAGGGTCCTCCGATTGACGGGGGTCGCCGCCTTCCGCGGCGAGCAGGAGGCCCTGGGCGCTACGATGATCGGGGATCTTCCGATGGAAGGTGGCGATGCCCAGGTGATCTCGACACCGGCCGACGCGCCGGTCGGAACGGCCCCGCGGGCGCCGACGCCGCCCGGCAACTGGATCTACCAGGGAGTGCCGGGCGTGACGGACGCGTACGCGCCGGCGCAGGCGACGGTCGCCTCGCCGGGCGACGTGCCGAAGGCGCCCGAGCCCACGCCGCGTCCTCGCTGAGGGGCAAGCCCCCGGTCGGACTCTAAAGCTCGGGCGCTGTCACCGGCCGCGCCAGTTGGGCGGGCGCTTCTGCAGAAAGGCGTCTATGCCTTCGGCCGCGTCCTCGAGCAGAACGCCCTCGGCCATGGACTTGCCGGCGATCTCGTAGGCGCCGGGCAGCGGCCGGTCGACCTGGTCGTAGAAGGCGCGCTTGCCGCCCGCGATGACGGCGGGGCTCTTGGAAAGGATCTCGCGCACGAACTCGTCGACCGCGGCGTCGAGGTCGGCCGCGGGAACGACCCGGTTGACGAGGCCCCAGGCGAGTGCCGTCGCGGCGTCGATGGGCTTGCCGGTCAGGAGCATCTCCATCACGCGCTTGCGCGCGACGTTGCGCGCGACACCGACGGCGGGTGTCGTGCAGAAGACACCGATGTTGACGCCGGGCAGCGCGAAGGTCGCCGTGTCGGCGGCCACCGCGAGGTCGCACATCGCGACGAGCTGGCAACCGGCCGCGGTCGCGATGCCGTGCACGCGCGCGATGACGGGCTGGGGCAACCGCGTCAGCCAGACCATCAGGCGGCTGCAGTCGTCGAAGAGGCGGCGCTGCCAGGCGCCGTCCGCGGCGTGCGCGCGCATCTCCTTCAGGTCGTGGCCGGCGGAGAAGCCCCGTCCGCCGGCGGCGAGGACGACGACGCGGGCGTCCCGGTCCGACGCGATGGCGTCGAGCTCGCGCTGGAGCGCGGCGATCATCTCGAGGGAAAGCGGATTGAAGCGCTCGGGGCGGTTGAGGGTCAGGCGGACGACGCCGCCCGAGTCCTCGCGCAAGACGAAGGGGGCGGCGGGATCCGTGGCGGACTGCGGAGTGGCGCTCATGGGGAGGAGTGTAATTCGAGGGCGCCAGCGGTATGATGAGTTATCATACCAGGGCCATGAGCACGACCAAAATCGCGATCACGCTCGACGAGGATCTCGTCCGGCGCATCGACCGACTCGTCGGAGAGCGCAGGTTTCCGAGCCGAAGCCGCGCGATCCAGCTCGCCGTCCAGGCCCAGATCGATCGGCTGGACCGCGGCAGGTTGAGCCGCGAATGCGCGAAGCTCGATCCCGCTTACGAGCAGCAGGTAGCGGAGGAAGGCGCTTCCTACGATCTGGAGTCATGGCCCGAGTATTGAGGGGCGACGTCCTGTGGGCGGAGCTCGACCCGACGCGGGGCCGCGAACAGGCGGGGCGCAGGCCCGTGCTCGTCATCAGCCACGGCGTCTTCAACGAGCGGTCCGGAACTGTCATCGCCATGGCCATCACGAGCCTGCCGCAGGCGGTCGGGTTTCCGCTGGCGGTGGAGCTCGAGGGCGCTGGTCTTCCCAGGCGCTCGTGGGTCAAGGTCGGCCAGATTCGAACGCTCTCGGTTGAGCGCCTTCGCAAGAGGATCGGCCGCGTGTCTCCTGAAGAGATGCTGCGGGTTGTGGAAGGGTTGAACGAGATCGTCGGCGACTGATGGGCGCGGCGGCATCGGCCTGACGGCATCCGTGACGAGAAAGCTCGGGACTCCTCTTCTCAGAATTGCAGGCGTAGGGGGCGGAAGCCCGTTTGCTCCACGGACATGCGGCGGCTGTCACCCCGGGCCCGGCAGACCCTGAGCCACGGTGAGTCCTACGGCTTCCCTTCTTCCACCGTCAGCCGCGCGCCGCCGGGCACATCGGTGAGCGTCCGGGTCGTCCCGTCGGGCCAGCGGATCTCGAGCCTGTCGATCTTGCTCGCCTCGCCGAGGCCGAAGGTCAGGGTCTTCTCCGGAGCCGACAGATAGGACTCGCCGCCGGAAACCTCCTGCGTCAGGGTGCGACCGGCGATGGTCGCCGTGGCGCGCGCGCCGACGGCGTCGCGGTTGGATTTGCCGGAGCCGACGAGCCGCACGCGCACGCTCTTTTCGGGCCTGTCGGTCCGATTGAGGAAGACCCGAGCCGGGCCGCCGCTCGTCACCAGGATGACGTCGAGGTCGCCGTCGCCGTCCAAGTCCGCGTAGGCCGCCCCGCGGGCGACGAGCGGGGCCTCGAGATCGCCCGTCGCGGCCTTCACGAACCGTCCGCCGCCCGCGTTCCAGAAGAGGATCGGCGGCTGCTCGTAGGTCACGTCCTTCTGCACCTGCTGGACGGTCGGCTCGACGTGCCCGTTGGCGAGGAGCAGGTCCTCGCGCCCGTCCAGATCCGCGTCGAAGAAGAAGACGCCGAAGGTGAGCTCGAGAAGGGACGCGGGCCCGACGCCGCTCCGGGGCGACTCGTCGAGGAAGACCTCGCCCTTCTCCGTCCAGTACAGGGACTTCAGTTCGTTCGAGAAGTTGCCGATCGCGAGCGTCGCGCCTCCGGCGTTCTTCGTATCCGCCCACGCGACGCCCATCGCGCCGCGGGAGCGGCCCGCCTCGTTCACGGCCACCCCGGCCTCGACCGCCACGTCCTCAAAGGTGCCGTCGCCGCGGTTCCTGTAGAGGTTGTTGGGCGCCGTGTCGTTGGCGACGAGCAGGTCGATTCGGCCGTCGCCGTCGAAATCGTAGGGAGCCACGCCGAGCGCCTTCTGGTTCGCGTTTTCGAGTCCGGCCTTCTTCGTGACGTCCTCGAACAGGCCGTTGCCCAGGTTGCGGTAGAGGCGCGAAGTGGTCGAGGGGTAGCGCTCGGGGGTGCAGTAGGACTTCGTCTTGCCATCGAGTGTGCAGAAGAGGTCCTTCGCGGGCGACCAGTCCACGTAGCGGCAGACGTAGAGGTCGAGCCAGCCATCCCCGTCGTAATCGAGCCAGGCCGAGGACGTGCTCCAGCCCGCGTCGGTGACGCCGGCGCGGGAGGCGTCCTCCTCGAAGCGGCCGCCCTTGTTGCGGAAAAGGTAGTTGCGGCCGAGGCCCGTCACGTAGAGGTCGTCCCGGCCGTCGTTGTCGAAGTCGGCGACCGAGGCGCCCATACCGTAGAAGACACGCTCGAGGCCCGCTTCCCGCGTGACGTTGCGAAAGCGCGGCAGCCCGTTGGGGCCGTTGCCCTGGTTGCGGTAGAGGGCAAGCGAGGATTTCTGATCCTTCGCGCGCGGGTCGCCCGGCCAGTAAGAGCCGGAGACGAAGAGGAGGTCAGGCTTGCCGTCGCCGTCGTAGTCGAGGACCGCGACTCCGCCTGTCATGGTCTCGGGCATCCACTTGTCTCCGCGCGCGCCTGTGACGTGCGTGAATTCGATGCCCATGTCGCGGGCGCGCTCTTCGAAGCGCACCGAAGGCTGGGGCGTCGGCGTCGGGGGCGGGGCGGGCGTGGCGGGCTTCTCCGCGCGCCGGCAGGCGGAGAGGAGGAGGAAGAGGCTGGCGAGGGTGAGGAGAAGGGCACCGCTCCACCCCCTCTCCCGGCGGGAGAGGGAATCGAGGGCCCACCCCCTCTCCCGGCGGGAGAGGGTTGGGGTGAGGGGCCCCTTCGCTGAAGACCCCCTCACCCTGCCCCTCTCCCCCTGTGAGGGGGAGAGGGAATGGTTATCACCCGCGCTCACCGCTTCCGCTGCAGGTTCGCCGTGTAGTCCGCGGCCTCGCGCTGGATCGGCGGGTGCGCCCTGTTGAGGTACCCGTAGTCGGTCTGGTAGCCCTTCGGTCCGATCGACGCGAGCCAGGCAGGCGGCGGAGCCGGCGGCGGCTCGGCCTCGGCGTGAACGTGGATGGGCAGCGACTCCCGGTTGGCCCACGCGTCGCGGCGCCGCAGGTCGGCGGCGAGCGCGCGGCCGGTCTCGTCGTCCTTGTGCTTGCGGTACGCGGCCTCGAAGAAGGCGGCCTTCTTGCGGTTTCCCATGGCGCGGTAGACGCGCATCAGGTTATAGAGGGCCGTCAGGTCCTCGGGATCGATGGCGAGCGTCTTGCCGTAGGCCTCGATCGCCTTCGGATAGCTGCCGTCGAGCCAGAGGACGCTGCCCAGAGTGTTCCAGGCGACCCGGTCGAGCGGGAACCGCTCGAGAACGGACCGCAGGTCGTTCTCGGCGTCGGAGAGCCGCCCCTCTTCCTTCGCGACCATCGCGCGGAAGAAGGCCGTCTTGCCCCAGCCCGGCCGGATCCTCTCGGCCTCTGCGAGCGAGGCCTTCGCGTCGGCGAGGCGGCCCTCGGCGATCTCGGCCCGCGCGCGGTTCAAGGGCCCGTCGGGCTTCTCCGGTGCGAGCTCGGCCGTCCTCGTCCAGGCGCGCGCCGCACCCTTGAAGTCGCCCTGCAGGTAGAGCCCGATGCCGTAGTCGTTCCAGCGCAGCCAGGGCGGATCCGTATTGCCCCTCACCCCCGCCCCCTCTTCCGCCGGGAGAGGGGAGTCTTTTCTTCCTCTCTCCCCCCCGCGGGGGGAGAGGGTCGGGGTGAGGGGGGCTACCCGGAGCTCGACCTCATCCTTCGCGAGCGTCGTCACCGGCAGCGACGGCGAGGAGGCGCCGAGGGAGAAGGTCGTGTAGTCGCGCGAGAACTTCCGGTAGTGCACCCCGGCCGAGAGCGTCATGGTGTCCCTCGCGTCCTTCGGGATCGTCACGCGGTAGTGCACGGTGCGGGCTGCGCCCGGTCCGATGCCGTTGTTGTAGAGCGGGACGTGGATGTCCTGCGGCTGGCGGCGGTCCATGTGGTCGCCGTCGTGGTCGATGACGAAGAGCGAGAGGGTGTCGGCCGCCGGATCGAGGCGGCCTTGCGCATCGAGAACGCCGCTCTTGAAGAACGGCGCCGACGCGGTCTCGCCTTCGAGCGAGACCCAGGTTTCGTTCGAGTCCGCCGTGCCCTGCGTATAGGCGTGGCCGACGCCTCGGGTCCGCACGACGACTTCGAGGTCGATCGTCTCGCCGGGGGAGACCGTCACGGGGTCCTCTCCGAGAACGGTCAGCGTGTCGCCCCGCTTGACGGCGAAGAGGTCCACGGTCAGAACCTTGTTCTGGAGGAACTCGCTGATTCGCACCTCCGTCTGCTTGTCCCCGCGGATGAAGGGAAGCGCCGTGTTCGCCGCCGGGAAGAGGTGGTCGTGGAGCTGGCCCTTCTTGTTGCCGAACTCCTGCGAGGGATAGGGCGGCAGGTGGCAGTCGCGGCAGGCCTTGGGCTTCGGCGGGTCGTAGAAGGAGCGCACGGCGCGCCCCGACACGCCCGAGTCGTACCAGGCGTCGTAGTGGTCCTGCCCCCGCATCCAACGGTAGCTGTTCAACGCCGGGATGAGCGCCACCTTGTGGCAGGAGGAGCAGAACTCCGGAGTGCGATGCACAGGCTTCAGAAACGTCTTGCGGTGGAGCGAGGGCTCCATGCGGATCAGCAGGTGGTTGACCGCCAGGAGCATCTTGTTCTTCGAGAACGCGAACGGGTATTGCTTGGACTCCTCGATGACGTAGGACCCGTTGCCCTTGACGTCCTTGACCTCGACGATCGAGTGGCACGACATGCAGGTCAGCCCCTGCTGCGCCTCCCAGGAGTCGTAGGAGAACTTCGCCTGCGTCGCGGCGCCCATCTGCCCCGTGAAGAGGACGACCGGGTCGTGGCAGCCCGAGCACCATTTCGTGCGCTCGCGGCCGACGCGGTCGGCCATCAGCTCGACCGACTTTCGGTAGAAGGGGTTGTTGAACGAGGAGAAGCGGTGCGCCGAGCGCTCCCACTCGTGGAAGGAATCCGGATGACAGGACTGGCAGTACTCGTTGGCCGCGAGCTTCTTGCCGTCGAGCAGCCCCTGATCGAAGGTCTCCGAGGAGGAGGGGAAAAAGACCGTATCGCCGTTGACGTTGACGATCCGGCGGGGCGGCTTCTCGAGCTTCGCCAGCACCGCCATCGCGCCGAGGAACAGGACGACGGCGCCGCCCCAGGCGTAGAGCCGCTTGAACTGCAGCTTGTGGGTGTGGGCGCGGCGGTGGAGGATGAAAGCCACCAGGGCGAGTGGCACCGAAGAGACGTGTCCGAGCCAGATCAGGCGGTTGTTGAGGGTCGCGCCCTTGAAGGTCATGTAGAGGCCCGTCGAGACGCAGACGACCGCCAGCGTGAAGATCGCAAGCCCGGCGTACTTGGCCCGCTTGTTCCACATGCGGATCATCCGGCGGGCGTGGGTGACCGCGAAGACGAAGAAGGGGATCGCGATGAGGAGCCCGAGCGTCAGGTGGAGCAGGAGCATCGCGTAGAAGAACGCGGTGTCCCGCGTGAAGGCCGCGAGAAAGATGGCGTTGGCGGCAATCAGTCCGAGGGGAACGAGAAGCAGCGTGTAGAGGCGGCGCTGCCAGGGCCGAAGGACCCCGGGTGCCGCGGGCGTGGAAGAGGTCGCCATGCCGCCGATTCTACTTTCTGCAGGCTCCGCGGCGCACCGGAACGTTCACTCCGCGGGCAGATACACCGCGTCGCCCGAGGTGTTGTCGTTGACGGTGGCGTAGGCGAGCATCCGTCCCCCGCCGGAGACGACGGTGTACTCGAGGTAGAAGTTCTCCGCCGAGGCGCTCTGGCCCAGCAGGTCGCGGGTGCTCGCCTGCACGAGGCTGTTGGCGGCGAGGAAGTAGTTCTTCGTGGCGAGGACCGATCCGTCGGCCCCGCTGCGCGCCGTCAGGCGCACGATCGCGTCGGCTCCCGCGACCTCGGCGAAACCGAAGTTGCAGCGGAAGCTCGAGGCTGCCTGCGACTGGGTGAGGCCGATGGCCCGCACCGTCTTGCCGAAGGCGACTCCGGTCGAGGCGGGGACGGCCGAAACGGCGTATCCCGTCGTGCCCCCGAACTTCGGAACGAGCGTGTTGTTCGTCACGACGAGGCGCGCGGGGTGGTCCGGATGAATCCTCAAGCCCGCGACCGAAGGATCGGCGAGGCCGAACTGGGAGACCAGCACGTCCTGCAGTTCGAGAGTCTGGCGGGCCTGGAGCGCATAGACCCGCGGCCCTGCGGGAGTGCCCGTGATCACGTTGGGGATGAGCGAGACCGTCACGGTTACCGGCTGCGTGTCCGCATTGGTCAGATAGACGGCCGTCTGGAAGAAGTCGCCGCGCGCGCCGCTCACGTGTGCGGATTGCGTCAGGATCATGTCGTCGGCGCTCGAGGCCGGGTTCGACGCCGGCTGGAAGATCGAATCCCCCGTGATGTCGTCCACGTAGGTCGCAAAGGGGATGATCCGGCCCGTCGCGCTCGTGACGGTGAAGTTGGCGCGGAAGTTGTCGCGCGCCGGCAGGCCCAGATAGCGCAGGATGTCGCCCACGATCGAGGTCGTGTTCGGTGCGGCCACGAAGGTCGCCGACCCCAGGGTGGCGCCGCCGGCGTCGAGCACGTCCACGCGCACCTGCACGGTCGCTCCCGAGACCTCGGTGAAGCCGACGTTGCTGTGGAACTCGCCGCTCTTGACGAGGCCGTTGGCGGTCGCCGTTCCGCTGCCCGCGGCGATGCCTTCCGAGGTCGCGAAGCCCGGCACGGAATGACCGAAGGAACCGTCCGCCGTGTCGGTGTAGAGGCGGCCGCTGATGATGAATCCGGTGTTCGCCGAGGTCGCCAGGATCGGACCGTAGGAGTCCGAGTAGCCGTACTGCTGCGCGATCACGTCGTCGACCTCGAGCACCTGGCCGGGGCCGATGGTCTTGATGGCCCGGACGGCCTGTGCGCCGGAGGTGCCGTTGGGAACGTAGTAGAGCTGGAAGTCGCGCGCGGTCGTGTTGGGGTTCAAGACGTGCAGGTCGCTGTAGAAGAACTTCGAGCCCTGGCCGTGGGTCATCACGGGGAGGACGCGGCCGGCCGTATTGGCGGCGATCGGCGTGGAGGCCTGGCCCGGCTGGAGCGCCACGGCGAATCCGCGGATCCGTCCGGCGACCGGGGGGAAGCTGCGCACCTTGTCTTCGACCGTCAGCGTCCAGACTCCATTGGCCGGCCGGCCCTGGAATGCTCCGAGCGACTCCGCGGGAACGTCCGTCTTGCCGTAGATCGCGTTGATCGGGTGCTCGTGCGAGCCGGTCTGGTCGTGCAGGACGACGGTCGTGCCGTCGGGACCCGTCACGGTCACGCGCAGCTGCTGCGGATCCGGATGATCGATCTCGACGGAAACCTCGACGCCGGCGATATTGCCGGAGAAGCCCGACACGGTCACCGAGGCGCTCGCGGAGCCGGTGCCGTCCGGAATCGAGGCCGACGCCCCGAGGAAGGGGAAGTAGCGGCTCGTGTCGAACCGGACCGCGGCCAGGGCATCGACGCGCGGCGTCGTGACGCCGTTGCGGGGATCGGTAATCGGCACGCCGCTCGCCCGCAGGACGCCGGCGATACCGGCGGGTGTCAGGCCGGGGCGCGCCTGCCGCAGCAGGGCCACCGCGCCGGCCGCAGCCGGGCTCGAAGCGGAGGTGCCCGCGAAGGTGGTCAGGCCCTGGCCTTTGTTCGCGACGAGCCACGCGTCCCCCGGCCCGAGCAGCGAGAGGGCCGTCGAGGAGTCCGAGAAACAGATGATCTGGTCCGGGACCGTGGGCGCATCGGTACATTGCACCGCGCCGCTGTCGTCGAGCCAGCTCCGACCCGAGGAGGTCTGCGGATACACGGCCCCCACGGAGAGCGCGGAGGAGACGCACGCCGGGGCGGAGATCGTGCTTGTGGTCCCGTCGTTGCCCGAAGCGACGGTGACCGCGATCCCCTCGGCGACCGCCGAGTCGAAAGCGAAGGCGTATTCGGGAAGGTCTGCGTCGCAGTAGCCGTGGTCGAGGGAGTCGTCGAAGCCCCCGCCGAGTGAAATGTTGATGACGCCGATGCCGAGCGGCTCGCGGTGGGTGATCGCCCAGTCGACGCCGGCCAGAATGTCGGAATCGTCAGCGAGATCGGTGCAGGCGTCGTTGGAGGCGCTCTTGGAGGAAAAGACCTTGATCGCGACGATCTTCGCGTCGGGAGCCACGCCGGTGGGCCCCGCCGCGACCGCCGAGACGGCGGTGCCGTGACCCTCGCAGTCCATGGGGTCCCCGTCGTTGTCGGCCGTGTCCGTGCCGCCGATGACTTTCGCATTGGGAAAGCCGCCGCCTCCCATTGCGGCCACGTGGTAATCGACGCCCGTGTCGACGACCGCGACGGTCTGTCCGGCTCCCGTGATGCCGAGGAGGTTGGCCTGATCGCTGTGGATCAGGAGCGGGCCGCTCTGGGCGGCCGGCGCAAGCGCCTTCTTCGTGCCATCGAGCGTGATCCAGTCCACATCGGGACTGTTGGCGAGCGCCAGGGCGGCAGCAGGGGTTGCGCGGGCCGAGAGGAGGGAGAAGCTCCCGTAGAAGTGCCGCACCTGGAATTCCTCGGAAGGCATTTCGTCGGCCAGGCGCTTCTGGAACTGCAGGCGCGCGATCCTTCGGGCGGGTTCCCCGGCCGGATCGGGAGCGAACCGCAGCTGTCGGGCCGAGGGGGTGCCGTCGCGCAGGGCCAGGATCACGCGGACCTCGGCGGGGCTGGAGTTCAGGGCCCGCAGCAGCCGGGCGTCGGCCCGGGGAGCCTCTGCGGCGGAGATCGCCTCCTGGGCCTCGGCCCGCCGCGAGAGTGTCGGCAGGACGCACAGCGCGGGCAAGAGAAGCAATGTGAGGCGGCGCATGGAGTCCAATGTCCCTCTCTGGCCCCGTCGGTCCCGGACAGGACCCCCAGTATAGACGCGGCAAACGCCCCTCGCGGCCCGGAAATTCCTGCCTACGTTATCGTTGCGAGATGCGAGCGGTGTTCGCGGATTGCCATGTCGGGCGCCGCCCCGGGGACGAAGAACCCTTCCTGCAGGCTCTCGAGCAGGCCCGCCTCCGCGGCGCTCGCGAGATCTCCCTTCTGGGCGACGTCTTCCACTATTTCATCGCGCACCCGAAGTTCGAGACGCCGGCCGTCCGGCGGTTCCTGGCAAGAGTGGAGGAGCTTGCCGGGAACGGGGTGGCCGTGACGTACGTCGAGGGCAATCGCGATTTCTTCCTGCGCGGGTCCTACGCCGAGCGATATTTCCGGAAGGTGGCGGAGGAAGAAACCTTCCAGGCCGGGCCGCGGCGCTTTCTGCTGACCCACGGGGACCTTTTGAACGAGCGCGATTATCCGTATCGCTTCTGGCGCTTTCTCTCGAAGAACGCGCTGTCGCGGGCAGCCGTCGGGATCGTCCCGCGCCGGGCCGCGAACCGATTCGTCTGGAGCGTGGAGGCGCGGCTCTACAAGACCAACTTCAAGCACAAGACGCGCCTGCCGGTCGAGACGATCAGGGCCTACGCCGTGCGCCGGTTTCGTGAGGGCATCGACGTCCTCTTGCTCGGGCACTTCCACAAGTCCTGGTCCGAAAGGGTGGACGGCGGCCGCGTCGAGATCCTGCCCGCCTTCGTCGACGAGAAGCGGTGGATGGAGATCGCCGACGACGGCACGACGTCCCTCGTCTGCCTCTCTCCGTGAGACGCTCGAGGACCCGGTCGCCCCTCATCAGGCTTCCCGACTCCCCATGACCACCTCCCTCGCTCTTCCACGCGCCCGATCGCTCCAGGGCGTCGTTCGGGTTCCGTCCTCCAAGAGCGCGACCAACCGCGCTCTGCTCCTCGCCTCCCTCTCGAAACGGCCTGTCGAGATCGTCCGGCCACTCGCGAGCGCCGACACGGACGCGCTTTCCCGGTGCCTAGCGGCGATGGGGGCACGCGAGCAGGCGTCGTCGGACGGTCTTCGAATGTCCGGGCCGGTCGGAGGGGGCGGGGCCGAGGTCCTCCTCGACGCGGGGGATTCGGGCACGGCCGCGCGGTTCCTCGCGGCGACTTGCGCCGCGATCCCGGGCCGATTCCGGCTGGACGGCTCTCCCCGAATGCGAAAACGTCCGATGTCCGAGCTGATCGGCGCCCTGCGCTCGGCCGGCGCCCGGATCCGCTGCCTCGGAGCGGAAGGATTTCTTCCGCTGTCGATCGACGGGGATTCCCTGCGTCCGGGTCGGATCGGCGTCGATGCGTCGCGGTCGAGCCAGTTTCTGTCGGCGCTTCTGCTCGCCGCCGTGGCGGTCGAAGGCGGCCTCACGGTCGAAGGTTCCGGCCCGATCGTGTCGGCTCCTTACGTCGACGCGACGGTCGAGGCGCTCGAGGCCTTCGGCCACACCGTGCGGCGGGAGAGCGGAGGCATCGCGGTTTCACGGGGCGCCGAGGGGCCGGCGCGCTACGAGGTGCCGGGCGATTACTCCTCGGCGGTGCCGCTGCTGGCGAGCGTCGGCGCCTCGCGGGGACGGGTCCTGGTGCTCGGCCTTCCGGCGTCTTCGTCGGCCGCGGACGCACGGGCCCTGCCGGTTCTCTCGCGAATGGGGATTCTCGTAGAGCCGGAAGGAGGAGGCCTGGCCGCATCCTTTTCCGGCGGCTCGCTGAGGCCGGTCGAGGTGGATGCCACGGACTTTCCCGACTCGGTTCCCGTGCTTGCGGCTCTGGCGGCCATGGCAGGGGGAGAGAGCCGGATTACGGGGATCGCGCATCTGCGCTGGAAGGAAAGCGACCGCATCGGTTCGGTCGAGGGATTGCTCCGAGCGGCGGGAGGCTCGGCCCGTGCCGGAGCGGGCGAGCTCGCGGTCACCGGAGGCCTCGCGCCGGGCGCCGCGTTGCTGCTTCCGACCTTCGACGATCACCGCCTCGCGATGGCCGCCGCCCTGATCGCGATCGGGCGCGGCGGCTACCTCGTCGAGAACCCGGACTGCGTCGGCAAGTCGTACCCGGCCTTCTTCCGCGACCTCTCCTCGCTGTTTCGACCGTAGCCGGCCTTGCGAAGCCGTCCGGCGCGCTCGCGACAATCTAGCTCTGAGCATCTTCGTGCGTGCCGCGACCGACGAGTCCGTCGAGCAGCGAATCCCGATCTCCGCCGCGAGGGACGGCGACATCGAGCTTCTCGCGCTCGCGCACGAGACCCTCGCGCCCTTGGCCGACATCCGCCGGGACGGCGACTTCCTGTGCCTCCTGCGCGGGCCTGCGCCGGGGCGGCCCGTTCGGGACGGACGGGTGCCGCGCGACCTCGTGCCCCAGCTGTTGCTGCAGGCCGCGGCGGCGATGGCCTTCTTCCAGGCGCACGGGCTCTCGCTCGCCGAGGAAGACCTCGCCGGAGCGCGGTGGGACCGGCAGGCTGGGGCGGCACGCCTGTGGCTTTGCACGGCACCGGCTCTGCTGCGCGCCGGAGCCGCGCCGCCTCCCTGCGCGACGCTCGCTGACCTGCTCGATCGCCTCGCGAGCCGCGGAGGCCGCCGAGGAGACCGCGCTGTCCGCAACCTGCGGGCGCGTCTGCGCGGTCAGGAGTCGGCGCTGCGCCGCGCCGAGTACGCCCTCGCGGCCGTCCTCCAGAGTTTTCCCGCCCTGGCGGAGGAAGCGGCTGCGGCCGGCCGCCGCCGCTGCGCGGGGCAGGCCGGGCCGTTCCTGCGCGATCTGCGCGCCCGGGCCCTGGTCGAAAAGGGCCGGGCGCTCCTCGAGGGCCGCGCCGCGCGGCTCTTTCTGCCTCCCGTCTCGGCCCTCCAGGCGGGCGGAGCCCTCGGCATCGATCCGCCCGCATTGAGCGCCGCCGAGGCGTCGCGCCGGCTGCGGCGGCTCGCCGAGGAGGACGCCTCGCCGGGGCGCGCCGCCTGGATCGCCGCGGCGCCGGAACGCTGGGACGCGCTTTCGCGCCGGGCCTTCGAGACCGCGGCACGGTTCCATCCCCGCCAGATCGAGGTCCGAACCCTTCCGGCGAAGATTCCGGGTCCGCGGCTGCCCGATCAATGGAGAAGAGAGATCTTCGTGCCCTGCGGGAGTATCGCCGCGTCCCTGCGGTTCTACGAGTGGTTCGCCGACGAAGTGCGCAGCGATCCGGCGGCCGCCCGAGACGTCGCGCTCGACTGTCTCGCCAGTCCCGGTTGGGCCGCATTCGCGTCGGACCCGACCGGACAGGCCCCGCTTCCGCGGGGCGGCAGCTCGAGCCCGGCGCCCGTCCCGGCGCCGGGTGCCGCCGAGCGGGAGGTGCTCGCGTGGCTCGCATCGCGAGAGGGGCCATCGCCGGGTGCCGAAGTCGCGGAGGCCTGCGGGCGCGCAGCGCGCGCTGTGCTCTTGCGTCTGGCCGAAAAGGGTCTGGCGGAAGCGGTGCCGCCGGGCTGGCGCGCGACCGCTTCGGGCCGCCGCGCCGCGCCGACGGGCGCCGAAGCTGCGGCGCTTTGCCGCGGCTGGGCAGCGCGGCAGGCGCGGCCCGACCGGCGCGTCGAGCTGCTCCTTCAGGCGGGCGAGGAGGGCGAGGCGCTGGCAGAGGCCGAGCGGTGGGTTCGCGGCTCTCCGGACCGCCCCGCGGAGGCCTGGTTCGAGCTCGCGGCGCGGATGCGGACAGCCGGAGTCGAGCACAGGCCCTGGCTCGACGCGATCGAAGCGGAGCGCGAGATCGCCGGCGGGCGACCGGCCGAGGCCATCGCGCTTCTCGAGGGCATCGCCTCCTCGCCCGGCGCGACACGGCACGAGCGTTGCGCCGCGCTCCTGCGCGAGGCGGAGGTCTGTGCGCGCGTGGACGGTTCCGGCGAGGCGGAGCGCCGCGCGGCGGACTGGAGGCGGGAGTTCCCCGAGGCGGAGCCTGCGGAGATTCTGCGGGCGCTGCGCCTCGAGGCCGCTGGTCTGGCAAGGTGCGGGCGGCATGAAGAGGCGCGGACGCGTCTCGCCGAAGGAGATCGGCTCGCCGCGGCGCTGCCGGAGACCGCGCGGATCGAGCAGGCGCTCGCCCGTGCCTCGGCGCTCTCGTTCGAGGGCCGTCTGGCCGAGGAGGCCCGGCTCTACGACGCGTGGCGCGCCCGGGCCCTCGCTCAGGGCGACGAGGCCTTGGTCGCCCGCTTCCTCTCCCAGGAAGCCCTGGGTCTCTGCGACGCGCGCCGGTTCGCCGAGGCCGCGGCGCGCCTGGAGCAGGGCCTGGACGTTCTTCGGGACGATCCCGCCGAGCGCGCGCGGCTCTCGATCGATCTGGCAGCGACGCTCTACCACGCCGGCCGCACCAGCCGCTGCGCGGAGCTGCTCGACGAGGGCGCGCAGCTTGCCGCGTTCTCGGGCCGACGGGACCTGCTCCGCGTCGCTCGGTCCAACCGGATCGAGCTGCGGCTCGTGGCCGGAGAGTGGGACGAGGCGGCGCGGGCGGTCGAGGAACTGCTCGAGGCGGCACGCGCGGATTCCGACGATCTGTGGCTGCTCGTGGCGTTCCACCATCGGGCACGCCTCGCGCTGCGGCGGGGATGGCTCGGGCAGGCTCGGGAGGACAACGCGCGTGCCCGGGACCTGGCGTTGCGACTGCGCGACCGCCTGGAGGTCGGCGAGCTGTGGCTCGAAGAGGGTGATCGGCTCCTCTACGAGGAAGACCTCGCCGGCGCGCGCGCCGCGTGGGAGAAGGCTGCGGCCGATCCGCCCGATCGCTGCGACACCGAGAGGCTCGCCGCCGCGCGTCTGGAAGCGCTCGCCTGGAGCCGCAACGGCGGACCTCCGGCTGCCGAGCGCGCGGCCCTCTCGGCCGCCCTCGCGCGAGGCGAGTATTCGGCGGCCGAGACGGCGGCCCGCTGGAGGATGCTTCTCGGCGCGGAGGGACTCGGGGCTGAGCTCGCGGAGCGGGCCGAGCGTGTACTGCGGGAGCGCGGGGGAGAGGCCCTGGCCGATCGCGTGTTCGGCGCGCGCACGGCGCCGGTCGTAACGGCGGCCCTGCCGATCGAGACGCTGCGCGCCTTGCGGGAGGCCCTGGCCCGGAGCCTCGCCGGGCAGGACGGCGCTGCCGAAAGCCTCGAAGTTCTCGGGATCGAAGGGCTGCATCTGCGGGACGAGACGGGGCGCCCGATTCTCCGCCTCGGTCGGTTGTCGGACGGCGATGCGAGAGAGCTCGCGCTTGAGGCCGGGTCGGTCTCGTACCGGCTCTCGCTCCCGCGGTCGACTCCCGCCGCGCTCGCTTCGGCGGCGGCTCTGCTCGCCGAGACGCTGCTCTTTCGCCCGCCCGCAGCCTCGGCCGTGGAAGGTTTCGCCGGGGCGTGGAGACGCCTGGGAATCGTGACGGAGGACCCCTCCATGGAGGAGCCCTACCGGCGCCTGCAGCGGTTCGCGGCGCAACCGGTCACCGTCCTCGTTTGCGGCGAGTCGGGAAGCGGAAAGGAGGCCGTCGCGCGGGCGGTGCATGCTCTCTCGCCGCGCGCGTCGGGGCCCTTCGTGGCGGTCAACGTGCCGGCGATTCCGGCGGCTCTGCTCGAAAGCGAGCTCTTCGGCCACGTGCGCGGCGCCTTCACGGGCGCCGAGCGCGACCGCGTCGGACTGCTGGAGGAGGCGGCGCGGGGAACGATCTTCTTCGACGAAATCGGCGACTTGGAGTCCTCGCTGCAGTCCAAGCTCCTTCGGGCGCTGCAGGACCGCGAGATCCGGCGGCTGGGCGACAACCGGTCGCGGCGGATCGACGTGCGGGTGGTGTCGGCTACGGCCCGGGACCTCTCGCGCGAGGTCGAAGCCGGCCGGTTCCGGGAGGACCTCTTCTACCGCCTCCACGTGGCGGTGATCGCGCTGCCGCCCCTGCGCGGGCGGGGCCGCGACGTGCTCGCCCTCGCGCGGCACTTCCTCCAGGGATTCGGGCGCGAGTATGCGCGCGGCCCGCTTCGCCTGTCGCCGGAGGCCGCCGCGGCGCTCTCGGCGCACGCCTGGCCGGGAAACGTGCGGGAGTTGCAGAACGCAATGGCCCAGGCGGCGGCGCTGGCCGACGCCGACGGGCTGATCGGGCTGACGCATCTGCCCGAGGCCCTGGTTCCCCGCCGCGCCGATGCGCCGGCCCGCAGCTACCGCTACCGCCTCGATGCGCACCGCAAGGGGATGATCTCGGACGCGCTGGAGCGCGCCGGCGGAAACCGCAGCCTCGCGGCGCGGGAGCTCGGCCTCTCGCGTCAGGCGCTGCGCTACCTGATGAAGGAGCTCCACGTCGTTTCGCCGTCGGCGCCCGGCCTTCGGCCTCCGCGCGTCTGAGCTCTCGGCCTCGATCCGTTAAGCTAGCGGCGATTCCGCCGTGACCGTGCTTTCCCGGCTCTTCGTCGCACTCGGGGCCGTTCTGCGCGTGGCGCAGTACGCGGCCAACCGCTCGCTCTGGCTCGACGAGGCGGCGCTGGCCATCAACATTCTCGAGCGCGATTCGCGCTCCCTCCTCCTTCCGCTCGACCTGCACCAGGCGGCGCCACCGGGCTTTCTGCTGCTCGAGAGGCTCGCGAGCCAGACGCTCGGGCCCTCCGAATGGTGCCTGCGCCTCCTGCCGCTTCTGGCGAGCCTCGCGGCGCTGCTCCTCTTTCGGCGTGTGGCCGCCAGGCTGCTCGAGCCTCCGGCGGCCCTGCTCGCCGTCGCCCTCTTTGCGCTCGGGGATCCGCTCATCTCCTTCGCCTCGGAGGTCAAGCCCTATGCGGTCGATGTGGCCGTGGCCCTTCTCCTGCTCGACCTCGCGCTCTCCTTCTCGGGTCCGGCCGGAAGCCTGCGTGCGAGAGCCGCCATCGCGCTCGCGGTCGCCGGCGCGGCGGCCGTCTGGATCTCGTTCCCGTCGGTCTTCGTCCTGGCCGGGATCGGCTCGACGCTGGCCGTCTGGGCGCTCCGGCTGCGGGATCGAAAGCGGCTTGCCGCGCTGCTTGCGGTCGGGGTCGTGTGGGGGATGAGTTTCCTGGCGGTCTACCGGATATCGCTCCGGGCGGCGAGCGCCAGCTCCTACCTGCTTCTCTATTGGGCCCCGAACTTCCTGCCGCTGCCGCCGCGGTCGCTTTCGGACCTGCTGTGGCTGCCCAATCACCTCGGGGCGCTCTTCGGCGACCCGGTGGGATTCGTGTTCCGGGGCCTGGGCGTTTTGACCTTTCTCGTGGGATGCGTGAGCTTCCTCGCACGCCACCGGGGACGGCTGGCCCTGCTCGTGACGCCGCTCCTCTTCGCGCTGCTCGGCTCGGGGTTTCGCAAATATCCGTTCTACGGCCGCCTTCTCCTCTTCCTCGTGCCGTTTCTCCTGCTGCTCGTCGCGGAGGGCGCCGAGCGGATCCGGTCGCTGACCACGCCGGTCGCTCCTTCGGTCGGCGTGATCCTGATCGGACTGCTCCTCTTTCACCCCGCCGCGATCGCTCTGCGCTTTCTCCTCCACCCGCGCACGCGGGAAGAGATCCGACCGGTGCTTGCCTACGTGAAGGAGAAGGCCGCGCCCGGCGACGGCCTCTACGTCTACGGCGGGGCCGTGCCCGCTTTCCGGTACTACGCGGGACGCTATGCGTTCTCTCCCCGGCGCGTGACGCTCGGGCACTGGCGGCGGGAGTGGAACGGGTACCGTGCGGACCTCGAAGCCCTGCGTGGCAGCGGGAGGCGGTGGTTCGTCTTCGCGCACACGCAGGCGCAGGACGGTTCGGACGAGGAGAAACCGCTGCTCTCGATGCTCGACGGGATCGGCCGGCGGGTGGATGCGTTTCGGGCACCGGGCGCCTCGGCATACCTCTACGACCTCGGCGGCGCGGGTCCCTGACCGTGGGCGTGCCTCCGGACCCCCCTCCCGGCGGGAGAGGGGAGGGGTGAGGGGCAGCTAGACTCTCGCGCCTGTGGAAGCCTCCGAGAATCGTCGCGCCCGCCGGCTCCTGACCGCGCTCCTGCTTTCGGCCTGCCTGATCCCGTTCGCCAACGGCCTCTCCGGAGATTTCACGTACGACGACAAGGCGATCGTGCGTGACAACGTCCGGATCCAGTCTCCCGACACGCTCGGGCAGGTGTTCTCGACCTCCTACTTCGGGGGCCCGCGGGGTTCGGGAACGGCGTACCGGCCCGTCCTGCTGCTCTCGTACGCGGTTCAATGGTGGATCCACGGCAAGCGCGCCGTTCTTTTCCACGCCGTCAACGTTCTGATGCACGCGGGAGTCACGCTGGCGCTGTGGGCGCTCTGGCGCAGGCTCCGCGTCGCCGCGGCCGCCGGATTCGTGGCGGCGCTCCTGTTTGCTGTCCACCCGATCCACGTCGAGGCGGTCACGAGCCTGGTCGGACGCGGCGAGACGCAGGCCACGCTGCTGACGCTCGGCTACCTCCACCTGGCGTTGCGCCTCGCGGACCGGCCGCGCCGGCGCCGCCTCGTCCTGGCCGCAGCGCTCTTCTGCTACGCGTTGGCACTTCTCACGAAGGAAAGCGCCGCGGTTGCCCCGGCCCTCGCCTTCCTCTCCTTCTACCGCCTGGCCGGCGGGGGATTTCTGGCGAGGCTGCGAGAGGCCCTGCGCCGTGGGCTCTTCCTCTACGCGGGATCTGGCATCGTGCTCGCCGGATACTTCGGCCTGCGCGAGTGGGTGCTGGGAGGCTGGCTTCGGGCCGGCAAGACCGGGATCTTCGAGCTCGAGAATCCGCTCGTGACGCTCTCAGCCGCCGCTCGGATCGGCAATGCCTGCCTGCTGCTCCTGCGTTCCATCGGCCGCGTGGCGTTGCCGCTGCGCCTCTCGGCAGACGAGTCGGCGTGGTCGATTCGGCCGGTCTCCGCAGCCTCCTGGCTCGCGATCGGCGCGATTCTGCTGCTCCTCGTCGTGTCGGCCCTGGCGCTCGCGCGTCCGCGCTCGACTGCGGGCTTCGGCTTTCTCTTCTTTGCGGTTGCGGCGCTTCCGGCGTCGAACCTGATCTTCCCGATCGGGACGATCTTCGCCGAGCGCCTCGCGTATCTGCCTTCGGCAGGCCTCTGTCTGATCGCGGGAGCGGTGGCAGCCGGGTCCCGCGAACGCCTCTCGGAGCTTTCGGGTGCGCGGAGGGCCACGGTCGCCGCCGCCGTGCTGCTGCTTTCCATGCGCACGATCATCCGGAACGTGGTCTGGCGGTCCGACGAAGCCCTTTTCGAGAACAGTGCCGCTGTCGCCCCGGGGAGCGCCAAGAACCACTACAACCTGGGCTACATCCGCGCGGAGCATCATCGCTTCCGGGAGGGGCTCGAGGCGTACCGCCGTGCCACACAGATCTATCCGAAGTACTGGGACGCCTGGACGGGCAAGGCGCGCTGCGAGCGCGAGCTCGGCATGCTCGCCGAAGCGAAGACCTCGTGCGAGCGGGCGCTCGCGGCGCATCCGACCTACGAGAACGGGTTCTTCAGCCTGGGCCTCGTTCTCGAGGCGCAGGGCAAGGACCAGGAGGCGCTCGCGACGTACCGCAAGGGCCTCGGGAAGAATCCCTCCTCTCTTCCGCTCGCCTACCGGACCGCCCTTCTCGCATCCCGGCTCCGGGATCCGGGGGCGGAGAAGGCCTGGACGCGGGCCTTGAAGGACCATCCCGCGTCGCTTTCGACCCGTTTCGGCTACGCGCAGTGGCTCCAGGCTCAGGGCGACGCCGACCTCGCGCGGCGCCAGCTGCGCCGCATCCTCGCGGCGGCGCCGCGCGACGCGCCGGCGCTGCGCCTTCTCGCGGAGCTCAACGCAGGAGCCGGGCGCCCCTTCGCGGGCGCCTTGGCGCGCGAGAAGGCCTTCCGCGCGACGCGCGTCCGGTCCGACCTGGAGCTTCTGCGGCAGGCCGCCTCGGAGTCCCCGGCGTACCGGGCGCGTTTCGAGCAGCTGCGCCCCCGCCTCGAGGCGCTGGCACTCCCCTAGGTGTCGTTTCTCAACACGTTGTTCACAGCCAGGGCGGGTCATGCGGACCCCCTCTCCCGGCGGGAGAGGGTTGGGGTGAGGGGCGCTCCTGCCGCAGCTGCCGCCGTCCGGAATGATCGGGGCGGGCTGCCCCCCTCACCCTGACCCTCTCCCCCCAACCGGCGGGAGAGGGGAATTCTGAGCCCGGGGACTCTTCAGAGGGGGCGGTAGGGTGAACCACGTCTTGAGAATTCACACCTAGGGCCCCGGACGGCCTGAGGCGGCGAAGGCGACCGGCAACCGCGAGTTCAGTCCTCGGGCGTCGGGCGGCGCCGCAGGCGGTCGATGACTCTTCGACGCCGAGCTGCGCGCTCGGCCACGCGAGGGTGCTTGCGGTGGAAGAGCAGGAGTGCGGCGCGCATCAGGATATACGACGCCAGAGCGATGGCGACCGCGAGTACTGTCGTGCCCAACACGAACGCGAGCAGGCGAGGCGGGAATCCCGGCCTCCCGAAGACCTGCCGCAGCGTCTCGAGCGGATGCAGGACCCAGGTCCACTCGCTCTCCAGGATCGGCTTCCAGTTGAGGCGCGGAACGCGGCGATCGTCGTAGCGCAGGAGCCAGCGCCCGAAGCGATAGCCGATCGCGTAGACTGGCGGAATCGTCCAGGGGTTCCCTACGAACTGTCCGATGATCGTGTCGAGGCGGTTCAGCCGAAAGAGGTAGGCGAGTCCGAGGGCGAGCAGGAAGTGAACGCCGAGGAAGGGCGAGAACCCGACGCCGACGCCGAGCGCGATGGCGGCGGCGATTCGCTCGGGAGGCTCTTCGCGGCCGAGCCAATCGAGGACGAGGATGCGCCACCTCCGCCTCCAGCTGAAGGGATGCTTGCGGCGCTGGAAAGCCCGGGCCGTCAGCTTGAAGAGGCTCACCGAGACTCCGCGGCGCGCAGATGGTCGTGGCCCAGGTCTCCAACGTCCCGCTCACCCAATATCCCGCGCAGGATCGCGCCGCGCCCCGTTTCGACGCGCCCGATCTGCCGGACGGTGACCCAGCCGCGGCCTTCGCGCGGGATCTCTACGACGCGCGGCGGCGGAACGCAGAACAGCAGCTCGTAGTCGTCTCCGCCGGAGAGGAGAAGGTCGACCGGATCGAGGCTCTCGCGTCCCGCAAAGTCCTCGAGCGCCGGCGAGATGGGGAGGCGCTCTCGCTCGATCACCACCCGCGCGCCGGAGGCCTCGGCGAGCCTCCCGGCGTCGATGCCGAGTCCGTCGGATACGTCGATCGCGGCCGTGGCGATCCCGGCGATCGCGAGGCCGAGGGTGACGCGGGGCTCCGGGTCCCTGTAGGCGGCCAGCAGCTCCCGGGCCGCGTCC
Organism: uncultured Acidobacteriota bacterium; assembly: GCA_963801275.1. Classification (GTDB taxonomy): domain Bacteria; phylum Acidobacteriota; class Thermoanaerobaculia; order UBA5066; family Gp7-AA6; genus DATBFU01. Next base: position 3,975,233 of record CAWDEF010000001.1, read on the forward strand.
TCCGGGAGGCCAGGCGCGCAGGAACGGCCTTCCGCGCGCGCGCGCGCGAGCCGGAGCCCTGCCGCCGCTCGGCCCGGGTGACCCGAGAGAAACAGCAGATCCCCCGGCCGCGCCCCGCTTCGAAGTATCGGATCCCTCTCGGGGCGTCCCCAGAGAGCGACCGAGACGACGGTGATCGGCGCGGCGGAGACGTCGCCCCCGATGAGCGCGGCCGAAAGCGGTGTCGCTCGCGAGAGCGCGCCGCGCGCCACGGCCAGCGGATAGTCCTCGCCCCGAAGTGGGGGGAAGGCGATCGAGAGCAGGAAATGCTCCGGCCGCGCGCCCATGGCCGCAAGATCCGAGAGATTGACCGCCATCGCGCGGCGTCCCACGGCCTCGGGCGGCTCTCCGGGCAGAAAGTCGACGCCCTCGACCAGCATGTCCGTCGTGATCGCCCGGAGACCCGCCGACGTCTCGACGACGGCCGCGTCGTCGCCCGGCCCCACGAGAACCCCGGCCCGACTCGGAGGCAATTCCCCGAGCAAGCGGAGCACGAAGCGGTCCTCCCCGGCCATGGGCGCCGATTATTTCCGAGATTTGGTCCGGGCAGGGCCCGCTACGGGCGGGATGCGCGCCCGGCGCGGGCGCGCTCGGGCTTTTCGACCCTCACGGGGATGTCGCGGGCAGGGGCCGAGGGCTCCTCCGGGCGCGTCGCTTCCGCGCCCGCTGCCGGGTCCAGCAGGGCGATCGCGAGGACCTCGTCGACCCGATCGACGTACCGGAACTCGATGTCATGCAGGATCCGCTGGGGGATCTGGGACACGTCGCGCTTGTTCTGGCGGGGCAGGACGATCGTCTTGATCCTGGCCTGCCGCGCCGCGAGCACCTTCTCCTTGACGCCGCCGATGGGCAAAACCTCGCCCCGCAGCGTGATCTCTCCGGTCATCGCGACGTCGCGTCGCACGAGCTGCTGCGTGAACGCGGAGATCATCGCGGAGGCCATCGTGATGCCCGCCGACGGGCCGTCCTTGGGGATCGAGCCCTCGGGCACGTGGACGTGGACGTCGTGCGTCTCGAAGAAGTCCTCCGCAATGCCGAGCTCCTTCGCGTTGGCGCGCGCGTAGGACATCGCCGCCTGGGCCGACTCCTTCATCACGTCGCCGAGCTGTCCCGTCAGGCGCAGTCCGCCCTTGCCGCGCACGGCGAGTGCTTCGACGAAGAGCAGGTCGCCGCCCACCGGGGTCCAGGCGAGGCCGGTCGCGACGCCCACCTGGTCGCGTTTCAGGAGCTCGTCGGCCAGGTGCTTGGCGGGCCCGAGCATCTTCTCGACCGACGCCGCCGTGATTCGGTAGCGGCGCGTCTTGCCCTTGGCGACCGCGACGGCGACCTTGCGGCAGATCGACCCGATCTCGCGCTCGAGGTTGCGCAGGCCCGCCTCCCGGGTGTAGGCCTCGATGATCTTCTGGATGCCGCCCTCGGTGAACTCGATGTTCGACTCCGAGATTCCGTTCTCTTCGAGCTGCTTGGGGATGAGATGCCGACGCGCGATGGCCTGCTTCTCCTCGAGCGTGTAGCCCGAGAGGCGGATGACCTCCATGCGGTCGAGGAATGCCGGCTGAATCGGGTCGAGGATGTTGGCCGTGGCGATGAAGAGCACCTTCGAGAGGTCGTAGGCCACGCCCAGGTAGTGGTCCCGGAAGGAGAAGTTCTGCTCGGGGTCGAGCACCTCGAGCAGGGCTGAGCTCGGGTCGCCGCGGTAGTCCGAGCCGATCTTGTCGATCTCGTCGAGCATGAAGACCGGGTTGGAGGTGCCGGCCTGATGGATGCCCTGGACGATGCGTCCGGGCATGGCGCCGACGTACGTGCGCCGGTGCCCGCGGATCTCGGCCTCGTCGCGCACACCGCCGAGCGAAAGGCGGACGAACTTTCGGTCGAGCGCCCGCGCGATCGAGCGGCCGAGCGACGTCTTGCCGACACCCGGCGGCCCCACGAAACAGAGGATCGGCCCCTTCAAGGACTTCTTGAGCGCGTGCACGGCGAGGTACTCGAGGATGCGCTCCTTGACCTTCTCGATGTCGTAGTGGTCCTCGTCGAGGATCTTGCGCGCCCGCTCGATGTCCTCCGAGTCGTTGGAGGTGACTCCCCAGGGCAGGCCCGTCATCCAGTCGAGGTAGGTGCGGATGATGGCGGTTTCCGCGGAATCCGGGTGGCTGCGCTCCAGGCGCTTGATCTGCTTCTCCACCTCGGAGGCCGCCTCGGCGGGGATCTTCTTCTCGGTGATCAGCTTGCGGTACTGGGCGAGCTCCTCGGACATCTCCTCGCCCTCGCCGAGCTCCTGCTGGATGGCGCGTAGCTGCTGGCGCAGGTAGTACTCGCGTTGCGACTTGTCCATTTCGCCGCGTGCCTGCGAGGAGATCTCCTGCTGCATGGTCAGCACCGTGATCTCCTTGGCGAGGTTCTCGTTGACGAGGCGCAGGCGCTCGATCGGGTCCGTCGATTCGAGGATGTGTTGCGCCTCCTCGAGCTTCAGATCCAGATTCGACGCCGACAGGTCCGCCAGGCGCGCGGGGTCGTCGAGGTTGGCCGCGATGACCATCACCTCGGGCGAGATGTTCTTGCCGAGCGAGACGGACTTCTCGAGATTCTGCTTGACGCTGCGCAGGAGCGCCTCGTGCTCGGGCGGCAGCTCCTTGGCCGGCACGACTTCCTCGAGCTTCGTGATCTTGGCCTTCAGGAACGGCTCCTCGGCGAGGAAGGAGTCCACCCGGGCCCGCGAGAGGCCCTGCACGAGGAGCCGGATGCGGCCGTCGGGCAGCTTGAGCATCCGCATGATCGCGGCCACGGTGCCGACCGAGAAGAGCTCCTCGGGTCGCGGCGCCTCGTTCTGCGCGTCGCGCTGCGCGACGAGCATGATGATGCGCTGCTCGGCCAGCGCCGCGTCCACGGCGTTGATCGACTTCTCGCGGGAGACCGAGATGGGCAGGATGATGTAGGGGAAGATGACGAGGTCCTTCAGCGGCAGCACGGGCAGGATGTCTGGAATCGGGAGATCGACCTCCCGCTCGGTCGCGACCTCTTTTTCTTCGAGTTCCGCCATCACGCGTCCTCGGCCTTGACGAGAATCTCGTGCTCCTTCTCGCGCATGTCGGGCACCCGCGGCAACACCACCTCGAGCAGGCCCTGCCGGAACGCCGCCTTCGCCTCGCGGGTGTTGACCGGGCGCGGCAGCGGCACCGACTTCACGAAGTTTCCGAAGTACCGCTCCATGCAGAAGAACCGCATGCCCTCGCGCGCCCGGATGCGGCCCTTCTTCTGGCCGCGGACCGTGAGTACCCGGCCTCGGATCGTGACGCGCACGTCCTCCGGCTCGACCCCCGGAAGCTCGAACAGAATCCGGATCGTGCGCCCGTCGTCGAGCACGTCGAGGCTCGGATCCCATGATGTTGAGGGCCCGTCGGCGCGGTTGTGCGACTCGACGAAGGCCTGAAACAGCCTGTTCAGCTCTCCCTGCAGGCGCGACAGCTCCACCAGGGGGCCGTAGAGGTGGACGGTGTTTCGGGCCATCAACCGTCGCTCGCGTTTTCTCGGGACCTGCGCCCGGAGGGCGCACCGGCGAGCGGCTCGCCCAAAGGGGCTCGACCGCTCGCCTGGTCCCTCGCCGCACGCTCGCTCCCGCGGCGCGTGCCTCCTCCCTCGCTGCCGCTTGGGAGACTTCGCACGCCGCGAACGAAGGGGCCCGCGGCCTTCATGAGGTCACCTTGGTTTCCGTGCGGCCGATCAGGTTCTTCAGTTCCAGCAGGAACTCGTCCACGTCCTCGAACTTGCGGTACACGGACGCAAAGCGGACGTAGGCGACCTTGTCGAGCTCCCGCAGGCGTTCCATGACGAGGCTTCCGATTCGCGTCGTCGCGATCTCCCGCTCCTCGGCGTCGTGGAGAAGGGTTTCGATCTCGTCCACGATCGCGTCGAGCCGCGCCGGAGGCACCGGCCGCTTCTCGCAGGCCTTGACAAGGCCCGCCCGCAACTTCTTTCGGTCGAACGCCTCCCGCCGCCCGTCGTTCTTGACGACCATGTAGGGGATCTCTTCGATCGTCTCGTACGAGGTGAAACGCCGCCCGCAGGAGACGCATTCGCGCCGGCGCCGGATGACCTCTCCTTCCCGGCTTTCCCGCGAGTCGACGACCTTGTCGTCCGTCGCGCCGCAGAAGGGGCACTTCATGCGGGATCGGCGGCGACGGGCGCGGTCGTCGGCACGGAATCACGCGCGGCTCCGGTCTCGGGCATCGGGCCTATCTTCTCCCGTCTTTCCCTCGGCGTCCACCGCGCGGCCGGCGGCGCCACGGACGGATCGCGTCGTCAGGGCCGCCAATCCGATCAGCGTGATCGGAATGAAGGAGACGGCCCAGGCGAGCACGGCGACACCCGAGGCCGGAGCGAGCGGCACGCCGTAGAAATGCGTGAGCGCGAACTGCACGGCGGCCTGGTAGGAGCCGATGCCGCCGGGCGTCGGCACGGCGAGCCCCAGAACCGCTGCCGCGGTCACGACGAAAGACGAGGAGAACGGGAGCTCGATATGGAAAGCGCGCATCACCGTGTAGATCTGCACGTTGATCACGAGCCACATCAGAATCGACGAGCCCGCCACGGAGGCGATGAGCCTCGGGCTGGAGAGCGCGGCGAAGCCCTCCGGGAATGCCGCGACCGCCGCGCGCGCGCGCGACCGCCACCTCTCGGGCAGGCGCGCCGCCAGCCGGTCGAAGAGCCGCTCGGTGGCGTCCCGCCGCACCAGCATGAGGACGGCCAGACCCACGAATCCGAAGAAGAGCCCGGCGCCGATCAGTGCCCCCGTGCGCAGCATCGCGAAGGCGGCCGCGCTCGCGGTCGAACCCGGCAGCCCGAGGGCTACGGCCAGAAGGAAGAAGAAAACGACCGAGCCGCCGTCTAAGGCCCGCTCGAAGAGGATCGAGGCGAGCAGCGCGGAGAAGGGCAGGCGACGCATGCGGGACAGGAGGGCGGGCCGGATCACCTCGCCCACCCGCGCCGGCAGGTTGTTGCCCGCAAACCCCACCGCGGTGGCGAGAAAGGCGGGCCCGAACGGGACCCTCCCGACGGGCCTCAGCAGCCATACCCAGCGCAGCGCACGCAGGGCGAAGGTCGCCAGGGCGATGACCAGGCTCCCGGCGAGCCAGGCCTTCGAGGCCGACCCGATCGCCTCTTCGAGGGGTGCGAAACGGACGTTTCGAAGGAAAAGGAAGAGCAGACCCCCCGCCAGGACCAGGGAAATCGCGACCTGCAGGCCCCGGGAGCGCAGCATCCGGCCGATTCCCCCGGTTTCCGGGGGGGCGGGGGAGGAGGCGCCATCCTCCGGAAGGGTCGTCGGGCGGGCCGTCCTGTTCACGGGCTGGGCACCTCGATTGCCGGCTGGAGCATTCTCAAAGGGGCATTTTGCCGAAAAAAATGAGGCGAAGATACCCACAAGCTTGACTTTCAGTCGAAATTTGCGGATTCTTTTCTTAAATCCTTGGAGGGATGTTATGTCCAAGACGGCGCGCTGGTCCCTGGCGCTTCTGGTAGGGGCGACTCTTGCGGTTCCCGCAAGCGCGCAAGTCGCTCGTCGGCAGGAGCGGACTCCCCTCGTCGTCAACCGGCCCGAAGAGCTGGCCGACGGACCGCTGCTCGTGGTCGAAAGGCCGAGCCCGGGCCAGACCGTGTCCGGTGTGGTTGCGGTCAGCGGCTGGGTGCTCAACCAGAATCCGATCGACAAGATCGAGCTCTTCATCGACGACAATGACGTCCCGGTCAATCAGGCCGTTCTGAATCTTCCGCGCGCCGACATCACCGCGGCGTTCCCGGCCTACGCCCCGGCCAACCAGGCCCCCGGCTGGATCACTTCCTTTCTGGCCAAGAACTATCTCGACGGCCCGCACAATCTCTATCTCTCGGTGACCGAACAGGGTCAGACCGTCCCGATTCTGTTCGGCCCGATCGAGGTCATCGTCAACAACGAGATCAACCAGGCGCCCTTCGGGCACATCGATCTGCCGACCCTGAGCCCGACGATCTCGGCCAACGGACCCCTGCCGGTGCTCGGGTGGGCGCTCGACGACAGCAATGTCGATCACATCGATTTTCTGGTGGACAACGTCATCGTCGCGACGGCCGTCGGCCGGGGCGGAGTGGGCAACGCCACTTTCGGCGCCACGCGGCCGGACATCTATGCGGCGTTCCCCGACTTTCCGGGGCCGGCGCCGAAGTCGCTCTATTCGGGTTTCCTCGCCGAGATCGACTCCACCCAGTTCGTGGACGGAATACACACGGTCAGCGTCCGCGTCTACGACGACCAGGGAGCCTCGCGGGAGATCGGCTCGGTCGAGGTCCAGGTGATGAACAACGGAGGCCTGCTCGCGCCATTTGGCGAGATCGAGTATCCGCTGGACGAGTCCACGATCATCTGCAGCCCGTCGATTGCTCTGGCTCCTCCGACCGGCGGCTGCCCGTCGCCGTGCTTCCCGGGCACGGGAGGCGGGATTCCCGTCTCCTCGTTCCCGAACATCGTTCGCGGCTGGGCGCTGGACACCGGAGTGCGCCTGGATCGGGGCCAGGTCTCCTACGTCGAGCTGATGCTGGACGGGGCGATTCTCGCCAACACGCGTACCGAATGCACGATCAGCGGAACGACGGCCGTGGCCAACTGCTATGGGCTCTCCCGGCCGGACATCGCCCATCTGTACCAGGGCTACGTCAACTCCGCCAATGCCGGGTTCCAGTTCAACTTCGCGGTTTCCCGAGACGCCGCGTCCGGGCTCTTCCAGATCTTCACCCCGACCCCACAGGGCACGGCGCTGGCGGGTTACACGCTGCCGGGCAAGCACACCCTTTCGGTGCGCGTCGGGGACGAGGAGGAGACCGTCACCGAGTGGGGTGCGATGTCCGTGTACATCACCTGCGACGGCACGAGCCCCGACCGCGCCTCCTTCGGCACGGTCGATTCGCCCACCGAGGAACAGTTCATCAACGGTGCGTTCCAGGTGTTTGGCTGGGCGTACGACCTGGACGGGGGCGTCAAGAGCGTGGATCTGGCCGTGGACGGCACCGTGGTCGCCAACCTGAATCCGGTCAACGGCGGCTACGGGATCCGGCGGGACGACGTACCGGCTCAGGATCTGCGCGTCGGGACACCCTTCGTGGGGTTCGCCTACGTCCTCAACACCCTGATGCTCGGCGACACCCAGCACGACCTGACCGTGTACGCCTACGACGGCTCGGGCAGGCGCACCCTGATCGGCCGCCGCAAGTTCGTGGTCTACAACAATACGAGCACGAAACAGTAGGAGTTCGCCGCCTCCTGGAAGAAGGCCCCGCCGAGGCGGGGCCTTCTCTTTTTTCATCGCCGTCACTTCCGTCGCCGTCACTCGCTCGCAAACCTGGCGCCGCGGGGTCCGCGTTGAGGTGTGGACTCAAGTCTGGCGGCCCGCCACCGGCGAACGGCTCGGCCGGATGCGGCCTCGACCGTTCGCCTGGTTCGCTCGCTCGTTCCGGCTCCCGCGACGCGAGTCGTTTCGCTCCTCGCGTCGCGAAACTTGGTCGCGTCGCGAACGGAGGGTCCAGTGCCGGGAAGAAACGCTTCCTAGGGCACTCTAACTTCGGCTCGAGGCCCTTTGGCCGAGCCGCGAGCCGGTGGCGTCCGCGCCAGGCGCCGAGCAAGCGATCGCGACGGCATTAGCCCTTCGACGCCCTCGCCTGGTTGGGCTTCTTGGGCATCGCCGCCACCCTGGCGGCCTCCTCGAAAAGTCCGAGGGCCTGCTGGATCTGCGGGTCGCCCGCGGCCCGCGCCTTCCATCCCGCCTCCAGGCCGTATTTGACGTTGATCATGTCGACCTGGATCGCGAGGTCGATGAGAGCCTTGTTGGGGTCCTCGTTCCACTGCCGCGCGAGCTCTTCGGCGCTAGAGAACTTGGAAGCCTCGCAGAACTCGAAGAACGCCTCCCGGACGGCCGGCGTGACCGTGAAGGCGCTGGTGACGTCCGGATGCTTGGAGGTCCAATCCACGGCGAAGTTGAAGGTCAGGCCGCGCGCGAGGATCTGCGCCAGCAGCTTCGAGTCGCGCCGGTCGTTGTTCGCCATCACGTCGGGCGTGATCCCGCCGGCGGCATACACGACGCGCCCGGCATCCGTGTAGAAGACCTCTCCCGTCTTGCGCGGCGCCTCCTGCGGGGTGGGGCCGTCGGCGTCCACGGGGTTCACGTAGGCGAGCAGGTCGCTGTAGTCCCGCTGGATCCAGCGTCCCGAGGGCGTGTAGTACCGGGCGGTCGTCAGCGCCAGGCCTGCGCCGTAAGGCAGCGTGTACACGCTCTGGACGAGCCCCTTGCCCCACGTGCGCTGGCCGACGATCAGGCCGCGGTCGTGGTCCTGGATCGCGCCCGCGACGATCTCGGAGGCGGAGGCCGAACCGCGGTTGACCAGAACGACGAGCGGGCTGTCGAAGTGCGTGCCGTCGCCGGGAGCGTAGTACTCCTGCGCCGAGGACGGCGTGCGGCCGCGGGTGTACACGATCTTCGAGCCCTTGGGGAGAAAGACGTTGGCCACGTCGACCGCCTGGTCGAGGACGCCGCCGGGGTTGCCTCGAATGTCGAGCAGGAGGCGCTTCATGCCCTGTTTCTCGAGCTTTTCGATGGCGGCGTTCAGCTCCGCGCTCGAGGTGTGCGTGAAGTCGCGCAGGAAGATGTATCCGGTTTCGGGCCCGATCAGGAAGGCGTAAGGCACCGACAGTGTCGGGATCTCCGCGCGCGTGATCGTCATCCGGATCGGTTCGTCCAGGCCCGGGCGGCGGATCGTGATCGTGACGGGCGTTCCCTTGGGTCCGCGCAGCTTCCGGACGACCTCATCGGTCGAGATGTCCTCCTTGAGCTCTTCGTCCTCGATGTGCGTGATGATGTCGCCCGCTCGGATGCCCAGCTTGAAGGCCGGGGTGCCCTCCATCGGCGCGATCACGGTGATGTGGCCCATCCGCTTCTGGATCTGGATGCCGAGGCCAAAGAAGGAGCCCTGCTGCTTCTCGCGCATGGCCGCGTAGTCGTCCGGCTCGAGGAAGGTCGTGTGCGGATCCAGCCGCGACAGCATCCCGTGAATCGAGGCATAAACGACCTTCTCGGGCGGGACGGCCTCGGGAGACCACTCCGAGAGAGTCGTCAGGATGTCGGCATACTCGTCCAGGTTCGGCTGCTCCCGCTCGGGGACGGCCAGAAGCTTCGAGCCGAGCGTGCCCCCGAGCAGGGTGGCCGCGGCCAGCAGTGACAGGGCGATCAGGAAACGGGGTCGTGGACGGCTCAAGAATTCCTCCCTCGGGGAAGCATTGTGACACGGAGCAGCCCGAAATCCTTCTTCCCGTCCCGGGCCGAGGGACGAAGGGAAGCGGCGGGGGGTAGAATCGCCATTCCGAGGTTGCAACATGTTTGGCTCCATTGGAATGCCCGAACTGATCCTGATTTTCATCGTGGCCCTTCTCGTCTTTGGCCCGCGCAAGCTGCCCGAGATCGGGAAGTCCCTCGGCAAAGGGCTGGCCGAGTTCAAGAAAGCCTCCGAGGACCTCAAGCGGACCATCGAGCAGGAAATCGAGGAGGGCAAGAGCCAGGTGTCCTCGGTGCAGGCGGAGGTCAAGTCGGCCGCCGATACCGTGGCCCGCCTTCCGGGCGTCGCGCCGGCCGCTCCCGCCGAGCCTCCGCCCGGGCCCCGCCCCATCGATCCCGCTTGAGCCGGTTCCTGCCGGGCCACGAGGGCGACTCTCGCCGGAGGGAGGGCGAGGACGAGCTGCCGCGGATGGGCTTCTTCGACCACCTGGAAGAGCTGCGCCGCCGTCTGGTCGTCTCTCTGATCGCGCTCTTCGCGGGGTTTCTGGCGAGCTGGTACTTTGCGCCGGCTCTCTTCGAGGTTCTCGCGGCGCCCGTGCGTCGAGTCCTTCCCCCCGGCCAGAACCTCGCCTACACGACTCTCGCGGAGCCCTTCGTCCTGTACTTCCGGGTGGCCATGCTTGCCGGAGTGATGCTCGCCTCGCCCGTGATCCTCTGGCAGGTCTGGCTCTTCGTGGCGCCCGCCCTCTACAAGCACGAGCGGCGCTGGATCTGGCCCTTCATTATGGCCAGCGTCCTGTTCTTCCTGGCCGGGTGCGCCTTCGGCTACCTCGAGGCCTTCCCGCTGGTGGTGGGGTTTCTCGTCGGTGTGGGAAGACCCTTTCAGGCCGTGATCACGATCAACGAATACCTGGGCACCGCGACGAAGATCATCCTGGGGCTCGGGCTCTGCTTCGAGATGCCGATCATGATTTTCTTTCTCGCGCGGATGGGAGTCGTGTCCGAGCGCTGGCTGCTGGCGAAGTTCAAGTACGCGATCCTGGCGATCTTCATCATTGCCGCGGTCATCACGCCCACACCCGACGTCACGACACAGTGTGTCTTCGCGGTCCCGATGATCCTTCTCTACCTGCTCGGCATCGGCGTCGCGTGGATCTTCCGCAAGCGCGAGCCCGCCTGAGGCCCCGCCGTCCGGTGCGCCTGACGATCTCGCCGGCCGTTCTCGAGCTCTTTCCCGGGGCGATTCTCGGCGTGGCCGTGGCCCGCGGCATCGACAACTCGGGCGAGGATCCGGCCCTCGCGCGGGCGCTCCGATCGGCCGAGGCGTCCCTTCCGCAGCGACTCGGGGGTCTGCCCGTTTCCGAGCATCCCCGCGTCGCGGTGTGGCGCGAAGCCTACCGTCGCTTCGGAGCCAAGCCCAAGGACTCCCCCTCCTCGATCGAGAACCTCGTGAGGCGCGTCGGGAAGGGCCACGCGGTCGGGCACGTCAATCGCGTCGTGGACATCTACAACGCGGTCTCGCTCGAGGCCCTCCTTCCGGCGGGCGCCGAGGACCTCGACGCGATCGATGGGGACGTCGACCTCGCCGTGGCGGGCGAGAACGAGCCGCCCGTGCGGCTGCTCGGGGAGCCGGAGGCGCGGCCGCCCCGGCCGGGCGAGGTGATCTACCGGGACCGCGCGGGTGCCATCTGCCGCCGGTGGAACTGGAAGGAGGCCGACCGGACCAAACTGACGGAGCGGACACGCGACGCGCTCGTCGTCGTCGAAGGCCTGCCTCCGATCGAGCCGGCCGCGGTCCGGGAGGCCGTCGAGGAGATCGCGGCACGGATTCGGAAGCACTGCGGCGGCTCCGTCGAGACGGCGATCCTGGATCGGGAGCGCCCTTCGCTCGAGATTCTTCCGGGCGCTTCCGGCGCGCCCCTCTAGGTGTGAATTCTCAAGACATTCACCCTACCGCCCCCTCTGAAGAGTCCCCAGGCTCAGAATTCCCCTCTCCCCCTGGTTGGGGGGAGAGGGTCAGGGCGAGGAGGGTAGCCCGCCCCGATCATCCCGGACGGCGGCAGCCGCGGCAGGAGCGCCCCTCACCCCAACCCTCTCCCGCCGGGAGAGGGGGTCCGCATGACCCGCCCTGGCTGTGAACAACGTGTTGAGAAACGACATCTAGGGCCGGTGCCTCCGGCGCGCGTTCTTCGCGAGGACGAGCTCGACGAACTCCCGAACGGCCCCGCGGCCGCCGTGGTGCTTGAGCACGGCCTGCGCTGCGCGGCGGGCCGGCGGCGCGGCATCGGCGGGACAGGCGGAAAAGCCCGCCCGGCGCATCATGGCGGTGTCCGGCTCGTCGTCCCCGAGCACCGCGGTCTCGGCCGGCGCAACGTGCCAGCGCCCGCACAGCGCTTCGTAGCTTGCGAGTTTGTCTTTGACGCCCTGGTGGCACTCCTTCACGCGGAGGTCCTGTGCGCGAACCGAAGTGGCACGTGAGGTCCTTCCCGAAATCCATGCCACGTGCAGATTCGCCGCGAGCGCCATCCTGACGCCGTGGCCATCCTTGGTGTCGAAGACCTTCAGCTCCCGTCCCTCGTCGTCGATGTACAGGCGGCCATCGGTCAGCACGCCGTCGACGTCGAAGAACAGGGCCTTGATCATGGGGGCAACGTCGGCCCGGCGGGGGCTCAACGAATCCCTGCGCCCAGCAGATCGTGCAGGTGGATGGCGCCCTCCAGCCGCGCCTCCCGGCTCATCACGAAGAGCGACGTGATCTTTCCCGACTCCATGCGATCGAGGGCGGTCGAGGCGAACTCCTCGGGATCCACGGTCTTCGGGCTGGCGTGCAGGCAGTCGCCCGCCCTGCGCGAGAGCAGCTGCGCGTCTTTCTCGAGAAGGCGGCGCAGATCGCCGTCGGAGATGACGCCGAGCAGACGCCGGTCCCCGTCGACGACAGCGGTGATCCCCATCATTTTTCGCGACATCTCGTGAATCGTCTCCGTCATCGAGGTCTCCCGGCCGACGGACGGAATCCGGTCGCCGACGCGCATCAGATCCTTGACCTTCAGGAATCGTCGGCCGAGTTTGCCGCCCGGGTGCAGCGCGGCGAAGTCCGACTCCTTGAATCCTCGCTTTTCCGAGAGCGCCATGGCGAGCGCGTCGCCCAGGGCGAGCATCGCGGTGGTCGAGGCCGTCGGCGCCAGATTCAGCGGGCACGCTTCCCGCGGGATCTCGGCAGAAATCGTCAGATCGGCCGCGCGCGCGACCGACGAGCCCGGGATCCCGGTCATGGCGATCGTCCGGAGGGTGCGGGAACGCGCGAACTCGAGCAGGCGCACCACCTCGGGCGTCTCGCCAGAATGGGAGAGCGCCAGAACGATGTCCCCGGCCACGAGCATCCCGAGGTCGCCGTGGGACGCCTCGGCGGCGTGCAGGAAGTACGCCGGCGTGCCCGTCGACGCGAAGGTGGCGGCGATTTTCTGGCCGATCAGGCCCGACTTGCCGAGCCCCGTCACGCAGATCCTGCCGCGGCAGGCCTCAATTTCCCGGGCGACCTTCAGGAAGTCGTCTCCGATTCGGGCCACCTGCTCGCGCACGGCGTCCGCCTCGATCTGGAGAACCCGTCTCGCGGCTTCGAGGATCACGCGCCCCTATCTTAGCCCGCGGCCGCCGATCGCGGCCTTAGACTACGCGGCCATGGAACTGGTCGCAAAGGTCGCGAAGTACGGCGTGGCGTTCATCTTCGGCAACGTGCTGCTCGAGCAGCTCGGCCTTCCGATCCCGGCCCTGCCCACGCTCATCGTGGCGGGCGCGCTCGCGGCGCAGGGGACGCTCAACGGCCTTCACGTGCTCCTCGCATCCGTCGGTGCGAGCCTCCTGGCGGACCTGGTCTGGTACGAGCTCGGGAGGCGCCAGGGTTATCGGGTGCTGCGGACGCTGTGCCGCGTCTCGCTCTCGCCGGATTCCTGCGTGAACCAGACCGAAACCTTCTTCAACCGGTTCGGCCTGGCGTCGCTGCTGTTCGCGAAGTTCATCCCGGGCTTCTCGACCGTGGCTCCGCCGCTGGCCGGCGCGACCCGGGCTCGCGCCGTGCCCTTCATGGCGTGGGACGGCGGCGGGGCTCTGCTCTGGGCCGGCAGCGGCTTGCTCCTGGGGTTCGTCTTCCACCGCGCCGTCGACCGCGTCCTGGACGCGCTCGCCTCCTTCGGCAGCGGGGCCATCGTGGTTCTGGGGGGCGCCCTGGCCCTCTTCGTGGCCTGGAAGTACTGGCAGCGCCGGCGTTTCTACAAAGTCCTCCGGATGGCCCGCATCACACCCGAGGAGCTCCACGGGTTGATCGAGCGCGGGCAGGCCCCGGTGGTCGTCGACGCGCGCTCTCCCTCGGCCCGCCGGGCGGACCCCCGGCGCATTCCGGGAGCTCGCCCCCTCGAGCTGTCGCAGGTCGAGGCCGCGCTCTCAGGCCTTCCGCCCGACAGGGAGATCATTCTCTACTGCACGTGACCCAACGAGGCCACGGCGGCCCGTGTGGCCCGCGCGCTCATCGACCGGGGGTTCAAGCTCGTGCGGCCGCTCGCGGGAGGGCTCGACGGCTGGGCTCAGGCAGGTTATCCGGTGGAGGCGGACACGGTTGTCGCCGTTCGGGAGGCGACTCAGGCGCTGTGACCTGCCGGCTCAGGGCCTGCCGAGCTCGGGATCGCTCGCGATCGCTCGGGCTGACAGGCTAGAGGGCTTCTCGCTTTCATCCGTCATTCTGAGGAGTCCGCGAGGAAGGATCCCGAGCTTCCTCGCCGTGAATGCCACCCACATCGGGCGGCGTGGCCGACGGCTAGCGCGCCAGGGCCGCGATGGCGAGCACCGAGCGGATCAGATCCGGCAAGCCGGCGACGTCGAGCTGCGTCGAACGGTCCGAGAGCGCCCGCTCGGGGTCGTCGTGCACCTCCAGGAAGAATCCATCCACGAAGCCGGTGGCGGCGGCCGCGCGGGCGAGCGCGGGCGCGTATTGCTTGAGACCGCCGGTCTCCCGGCCGCCGCCCGGCAGCTGCAGCGAATGGGTCGCGTCATAAACGACTGGGAACCCGAAGGCGCGCATCATCGGGAAGCTCCGCATGTCGACGACCAGGTTGTGGTAGCCGAAGGAGGATCCGCGCTCGCAGAGGAGGATCTTCTCGTTGCCCGCCGCCAGGCACTTCTCGACGACGTTTCCCATGTCGTCGGGCGCCAGGAACTGGCCCTTCTTGATCTGGACGGGCTTTCCCGTGCGGGCCGCGGCGACGATCAGGTCGGTCTGACGGCAGAGGAACGCGGGGATCTGCAGCACGTCGAGCACGCGCGCCGCCTCGGCCGCCTGCGCGGGCTCGTGGATGTCCGAGAGCACGGGCAGGCCGGTGTCCCGCTTGACCTCCGACAGGATCTCGAGGCCCTGGCGGATGCCGGGTCCCCGAAAGGAGTCCCTGGAGGAGCGGTTGGCCTTGTCGAACGAGGACTTGAAGACGATCCTCGCCCCGGTTTCCTTCCCGATCGCGGCGAGCCGCCGCGCCATCGCGAGCGAGTGCTCGAGCGATTCGATGACGCAGGGGCCCGCGAAGAAGAGCGGGGGAGCGTCGGTCCCGATCGTGAAGCCGGGCGCGATCGAGACGGCCCGGGCGCCCGTCAGGAGAACTCCGGACCGGGTTCCACCGCGGCCGCGATCTTGCGTTCCTCGGTCTCGGCCGCGCGGGCTCCGCGGTGGGCCTTGGCCGCGCGGATGAAGTCCTTGAACAGAGGGTGGCAGGCGAAGGGCTTGGACTTCAACTCCGGGTGGAACTGGCAGCCGAGGAACCACGGGTGGTCTTCCTTGAGCTCGATGATCTCGACGAACTTGCGATCGGGCGACATGCCCGTGAAGGACATCCCGGCCTCCCGCAGCGCGGGCAGGTACTCCTGGTTGACCTCATACCGGTGGCGGTGCCGTTCGGAAATGGCGGCGGCGGCGTAGGCGCGTGCCGCGAGGGATCCGGGTGCCAGCTCGCAGGGGTACTTGCCCAGGCGCATCGTGCCGCCGAGCGCCTCGACGCCGATCAGGTCGCGAAGCTTGAAGATGACCTTGTGCCCGGGCTCCTCGTCGAACTCGGTGGAGTTGGCCGCCTCCAGGCCCGCCACGTGGCGCGCGTACTCGATGACGGCGGTCTGGAGCCCCAGACAGATTCCGAAGTAGGGCACTTTCTTCTCCCGGGCGTACTGGATCGCCCGCATCATCCCTTCCACGCCGCGCTTGCCGAAGCCGCCCGGAACGAGGATGGCGTCGACGCTGGCGAGGGTATCCGGGTACGACTCGTTTTCGAGGGTCTCGGAGTCGACGTAGCGCAGGTTCACCTTCACGGCGTTGGCGATGCCGCCGTGCGCCAGCGCCTCGTTCAAGGACTTGTAGGAGTCCCCGTAGTCGACGTACTTGCCGACGACCGCGATGTCGACTTCGCCCGAAGGGTTCTTGATGCGGTTGACCAGGGTCTCCCATTTGGAGAGATCCCGGTCGTAGTGCGGCAGGTTCAACTGGTCGAGCAGGATCTCGTCCAATCCCTCCGCCGCGAACCGCAGGGGAACCTCGTAGATCGAGGAGACGTCCTTGGCGGTGATGACGGCCTCGACGGGCACGTTGCAGAAGAGGGCGATCTTCTTCTTGACGTCGTCCGGGAGTGGCCGCTCCGTGCGGCACAGGAGGACGTCCGGCTGGATTCCGATCGAGAGCAGCTCCTTGACCGAGTGCTGCGTGGGTTTGGTCTTCAGCTCGTCCGAGGCGCGGATATAAGGGACCAGCGTCAGGTGCACGTTGAGGGCGTTGCCGCGGCCGGCCTCCTGGCGCAGTTGCCGGATCGCCTCCAGAAACGGGAGCGACTCGATGTCTCCGACGGTGCCCCCGATCTCGATCAGGATCACGTCGGCCTCGGCTCCCACCCGCCGGATCGACTCCTTGATCTCGTCGGTGATGTGCGGGATGACCTGCACCGTCTTGCCCAGGTAGTCCCCGCGGCGCTCGCGCTCGATGACGGAGAGGTAGATGCGCCCGGCCGTCGTGTTGTTGATTCGCGAGGCCGTCATCGACGTGAAGCGTTCGTAGTGACCCAGATCCAGGTCGGTCTCGGCGCCGTCATCGGTGACGTAGACCTCGCCGTGCTGAAAGGGCGACATCGTTCCCGGATCCACGTTGATGTAGGGGTCGAATTTGGCGAGGGCCACCTTGAAGCCCCGCGCCTCGAGCAGCGCCCCGATCGACGACGCTGCGATGCCCTTGCCGAGGGAGGAGACCACGCCCCCCGTGACGAAAATGTACTTTGCGCTCATGCCAGCTCCCCCTTCAGCAAAAATTGTTCGGCCCGCGCGAGATCGGCGGGCGTATCGACTCCGATGGAATCCGAGGCCGCCTCTCCGACCCAGACTGCGTGGCCCGCTTCGAGCCAGCGCAGCTGTTCGAGCGACTCTGCCCGCTCGAGCGGCGAAGGCGGCAGCCTGGCGATCTCGGCGAGGGTCTCGGCGGAATAGGCGTAGAGACCGAGATGCTTGCGGTACGCGGGCACCCCTTGCCGGAAATAGGGGATGGGCGAGCGCGAGAAGTAAAGCGCTCGACCGTCGCAGGCGACGGCGACCTTGACGGCGTTCGGATCGGCGGCTTGCGCGGCAGGCATCGCGATCGCGAGGGTCGCGATCTTCCGGCCGCCTTCCGCAAGCAGCGTCTCCACGGCGCGATCGATGTTCTGCGCCGACATCATCGGCTCGTCCCCCTGGATGTTGACGTAGACGTCCCCTGCCACCGTTCGCGCCGCCTCCGCGAGGCGATCCGTCCCGCTTGCGGCCTCCGGCGAGGTCATCAACGCTTCGCCGCCCGCCCCGCGCACAACCGCCGCGATCCGCTCGTCGTCCGTGGCCACCAGCACCCGCCCGAGGCGCGCAGCCCCGCGCGCCGCTTCCAGCACGTGCACGACCATGGGCTTGCCGGCCAGCGGTGCGAGGGGTTTTCCAGGGAAGCGAACGGACGCGTATCGGGCGGGGATGACCCCGACAATCAGCATGTCGGGATAAGAAGTGTATTCTCCGCTCCGAGTTGGGTCAAGCATCGCGGGCGCGCGGCCGATTCTCCACGTTCACGCGGCTTTTGGGGGCCACGGCGACCGTGCTCGCCGTCAGCGCCGCCGCCCTCTGGCTCTGGCGCGCGCGCGAAGACCGGCGCTTCCTCATGACCGGGCCGGCACGCTGGATCTGGTACACGCGGCAGATCCGCCAGCCTGCACCGCTGCGATTCCGGGCCTGGAAGGAGTTCCGGATCGACTCCGCGTCGGCGGCCTCGGCGCCAGCGCGTCTGTTCGGCGACTGCGCCTGGAGCCTCGAGGTCAACGGGCAGCGCGTCGCGGAAGGAGCGCAGAAGCCGGGAGACCCGCTCGTGGCGCTCGATCTGGTCCGATATCTGCGCCCGGGAGGCAACCGCGTCGAGATCGAAGCCTCGAGCGTCAACGGCGTGGGAGGGCTTCTCTTCTGGATGAATTCGGGAGGCGGGCGGCTCGTCGTCTCCGACGGCTCGTGGAGGGTCGAGAGGATTCCTCGAGACCCCGAGGGCTCCCGCTTCGCCGTCGTCTGGGGGCGTCCGCCGATGTATCCCTGGGGATATCCCCGCCTGCGGGGGGCGCGCCGGGGAGACTAGCGGGTGCCGATCCCGGCCGTTTCGCCGATGGGGATCAGCGTGGCGCGCGTGACCAGTTGGCCGAGCGCTTCCTTGGCCGCCGCGCAGAAGGGATTCAGGCTGTCGTAGCCCGACAGGGCGATGACCTTCTTGTACCCGTTCAACGCGGCCTCGAGATCGTGGAGGCCGCGGTCGTAGATCTGAGCGAGCAGGAGGCGCGTGGGAAGGTGCCGGGGTTCGAGAGCGAGGGCCTTTCCGACGAACACCATGGCGACGTCGTACCGCTCCTCGGAGGCCGCCAGACAGGCACGGCGGTAATAGAGCTGAGCTTCCTCGGTCGAGTCGTCGTGAAGGGGCAGGCGGGCCGAAAGCTGGCGAAGGGTCTGAGCGATTCCGTTCCAGGGCGTCGAGCGCTGCGACATGTGTTCGAAGCCAGTATAGGACGCCATGCTTCAGCGTACAAGAAAAATTTAGGTACTTCGGTGACTTTTCCTTCTTTTCTTAGGCCCTTATGAATTTATGTTCCCGTGGCATAATACCGAATATTCTTAGGGTGGTCTCTCACCTCGCCGAGAGACTCGAAAACTCTCTTCCGGCGCGGGCCGGCCGGTTCGGGACGGCGCGTGCCAGCTCGAGGTCCGCGCCGCCTTGGAAGCCCGATCTAACTCACCCGGTCGATGACGGACTCGGTCGCGAGCAGGAGGCCGTCCTTGGCCTCCGAGTCGGGAAAATCTCCCAGCGCGACCCGCGCCGCTCCCGCGTAGTCGCGGGCGAGGGCCCGGGTCTCGGCGATGCCCTCGTACCGTTCCGCGATCGCGAGGACCTCCCCGCTCGGCACGCTTTTGAAGTCGCGCTCCTGCAGAACGGCCGCGACCTTTTCCCGCTCCCCTGAGGAAGCGCGGGGCAGGGCCAGGATGAGCGGCATCGTCAGCTTTCCCTCGCGCAGATCGTTCAGAACGGGCTTGCCGACCGCCTCGACGTTGCCGGTGTAGTCGAGCAGGTCGTCGATCAATTGAAAGGCGACACCGAGGCAGCGCCCGTATTCGGCCAGGCGCTGGGCCGCGAAGAGGTCCCCGGCCGGCGCGAAATGCGCCGGCAGCCGGCACGCGGCGGAGAAGAGGTCGGCCGTCTTGCGCCGGATGATCTCGAGGGCCTCCTCGCGGGTGACCTGGATCGAGCCGGTCTTTTCGATCGCGATGATCTCGCCTTCGATCATCGAGAGCGTCGTGTCCGAGAGGACCTTCAGGATCGTCAGGTCGCCCTCGTCGAGCGCGATTCCCATCGACTTCGTATACAGATAGTCCCCGAAGAGCACGGTCAGGTTATTGCCCCAGCGCGCGTTGGCCGAGGTGCGGCCTCGCCGCAGGCTCGCCTCGTCGATGATGTCGTCGTGCACGAGGGTCGCGGTGTGGATGAACTCGACGACGGTGGCGTAGCGGACGTCCTTCTGGCCCTTTTCGTATCCGAGAAGGCGCGCCGAGAGCAGCAGCAGGGCCGGCCGGATCCGCTTTCCCCCGCCCTGGGCGAGGTAGCTGCCGATCCGGTCGATCGTGGGAATGGGGGAGTGGAAATGCAGCAGCAGCTCCTCCTCCACGAGCGTCAGCTTGTCGGAGATCAGCTCGTAGGCGCGGGTGAATCGCCGGTCGAGCAGGCGGCTCATCGGTAGTTGGTGAACTGCAGGGGCAGGCCGAAATCCCCCGCGCGCAATAGGGCCATGACGTCCTGGAGGTCGTCCTTGGCGCGTCCGGCCACACGCACCTGATCGGCCTGAATCGAGGCCTGGACCTTCAGCTTTCGGTCCTTGATGGTCTTGACGATCGCCTTGGCCTTCTCCGACGGAATCCCCTGCTGGATTTTCACGATCTGACGGACGGTGCCGCCGGCGGCGTCCTCGATCTTGCCGAAATCGAGCGCCTTGACCGCGATTCCGCGCTTGACCAGGCGCGTCTCCAGGATGTCCACGACCGACTTGAGCTTGTGGGCGTCGTCGGAGATCAGCGTGAGGGCGAGCTCTTTCTCGTTCCACTCGATCTTCGATGCGCTGCCACGGAAGTCGAAACGGGTCGCGATCTCCTTGGAGGCCTGGGCGACCGCGTTGGAGACCTCCTGGAGGTCCACTTTGCTGACGACGTCGAAGGAAAATTCCTGGGCCACGGTGGGGGCATTCTATGCGAGTTGTCCGTTGCCGGCCTCGGACCGGCGACGGAAATTCGAGGGTCGAAACCTCCCGACGGAGGCGGGCTAGTCTTCCACGATCCTCGTGCCCCGGGGGCCGGTCACGCGGAAGTCTTCGGCGGGTCGCGCCTTCTCTCTTCGCCAGCCCTCGAAATGAAATTCGGTCTTGTTGCCCCCCTCGTCTTCGTAGGACAGCTCGGCGACGGAACCGTCCGGGGCGATCGTCAGCCGCAGCCAGGCGAGCTCGGGACGCTTCGTGCGGGGCGAGAACAGCAGGCGCGTCGCTTCCCCGGACGAGGGCTCGACCGCGATGGCGTACTCGGCGTCGAGCTCGTCCGGGTTGGAGAGAAAGACGAGCGGCAACCGCGCTCGCTCCTCGGATGTGAGCGTCTTGACGGTCAGCTGCTTGTCCTCGGGCGAGTAGAAGCGGCCCTCCCCGGCGTCGAACGTGAAGACCTTCTTCTCGGGGGGCGCGTAGTCGAAGCGCAGCCGCTCCGGCGCCTGGATCCAGACGGTCCCGGACTCGCGGCGCGTGTTGGCGAACCCGGCCGGCGTATAGGTCTGATCGAAGGCGGACTGGTGACCGGCCCCGTCCGAGTAGCGGGCCTTCGCGCGTTGCAGGGCCGCGGCCGCGGGCCCGGGCATGTCCGCCCGAGCCGGCGCGAGCGCCAGGAGGGCGACGAGAGGCAGGCTCCCGCGGATCACTCGATCATCCGATCGCCTGATTCCTCAGTGACGGAAGTGTCGCCGCGGCGCCAGCAGGAAGGCCATCTGCCGCTGGTCGGCCGCGGCGACGATTTCCTGGTCCCGGATCGATCCGCCGGGCGCCACCACGGCGGTCACGCCGGCCTCTCCGAGGATGTCGATTCCATCGCGGAACGGAAAGAACGCGTCCGACGCCGCGCCGCAGTTGACGATCGGAAGGACTGGCTTGGTGGCCGCCAGGCGGCACGCGTCGACGCGGCTCATCTGCCCCGCGCCGATGCCGATCGTCTGGCGGGCGTTGGCGAGCACGATTCCGTTGGACTTGACGCGCCGGACGACCTTCCAGGCAAGTTCGCAGGCGGCACGCTCGACCGCCGTGGGCTTGCGCTGCGAGACCACGCGCCAGGCGGAGACCGGGTCGGGCTCGGAGTCGGAGTCCTGAACCAGCAGCCCCCCCTCGATCTTTTTCCAGTCCAGGCCACCGCTCGGGCCACGCGAGACCGGCATGCGCAGCAGGCGGATGTTGGGCTTCTTTGAGAAGAAGGCGATCGCCTCCTCCGTGAAGTCGTCCGCCGCCACCACCTCGACGAAGTGTTGGAGCACGAGCGACGCCAGGGCTCCGTCGACACGGCCCCGGATCGCGATGATGCCGCCGAAGGCCGCCAGAGGGTCGCACGCGAAAGCGCGTCCGAAGGCCTCCACGATCGTGTCGCCGACGGCGGCGCCGCAGGGGTTGTTGTGTTTGACGATTACGGCCGCTGGCCCGTCCAGATCGCGGGCCAGGGCGACGGCCGAGTCGAGATCCAGCAGGTTGTTGAACGAAAGCTCCTTTCCCTGGAGCATCTGGAAGTGAACGATGGCGTCCGGGGGCGCCGAGGGCTCCCGGTAGAGGGCTGCCCGCTGATGCGGATTCTCGCCGTAGCGCAGCGCCCCCGCCCGCTCGAACGCGAGCACGAGGTTTTCGGGAAAGGAGTCCTCCGGCGCTCCCTCGGCCGAAAGGTACCGCGCAATCGCCGCGTCGTAGGCTGCCGTCCGGGCGAACGCGCGGGCTGCCAGCCGCTCCCGGGTCGAAAGCGACGTGCCCCCGCTGATGCGAATCTCCTCCATCACCGCCGCATAGTCGGAAGGCTCGACGACGACTGCCACACGCGCATGGTTCTTGGCGGCGGCGCGCACGAGCGCGGGTCCGCCGATGTCGATCATCTCGATGGCCTGCGGGACCGCGGCTCCCGAGGCGGCCGTTTTTTCGAAGGGGTAGAGGTTGACGACGACCAGGTCGAAGGGAAGGATTTGCGCGGCCGACAGGTCCTTGGCGTGGTCCTCGCGCGAGTCATCGGCGAGCACGCCACCGAAGATGCGGGGATGGAGCGTCTTGACGCGACCCCCGAGGATCTCCGGAAATCCCGTCGTCTCCTCGACGAGGGAGACCTCGAGCCCCGCCTCCTTCAGGTGCCGGGCCGTGCCGCCCGTCGAGACCAGATGCACGCGGCGCGCGGCGAGCTCCCGGGCGAGCTCCACGATGCCTTCCTTCTCGTGGACGGAGATCAGGGCCCGGCGAACGGGGGTCACGGTCGTCGGGAAGGGGATGGGCTCGGGCATCGGGAAGCGAAATATAGCCGAGTCGCGAGGCCTCAGAACAGCTTCAGAACCGTCAGATAGACGACGACCCCGTGGATGCCGTGGCTGACCGCCGGCACGCCGACTTCGCCCCGGACCAGAGAGTTCTGCCAGGGACCGTTCAGGGAGGCGAGCAGGCCGACACCCGAGAAGTAGCGAGCGTCGTATCCCGCCAGCTTGTTCCAGACGAGGGCCTGGTCGAAGAAGCCCTCGAAGCGGATGATGT
This sequence comes from uncultured Acidobacteriota bacterium, assembly GCA_963801275.1. Lineage (GTDB taxonomy): Bacteria > Acidobacteriota > Thermoanaerobaculia > UBA5066 > Gp7-AA6 > DATBFU01. Next base: position 3,997,911 of record CAWDEF010000001.1, read on the forward strand.
TCTCGACGTTCAGGCCGTAGGAGATGTTCATCACGGCAGTGCTGTCGGCGCGCAGGCTCCCGCTCGAATATCCACGCAGCGGGTGGCCCGAAAAGGTTCCGAACTCGTACTCGGAGAAGCGGTCGAGATCGCTGCCGCCCAAATAGGACAGCGAAACGTGCAGCTTGCGGAAGTTCTTGAAGTACTGGTCCTTCGAGAGCGTCACGCCGTACTTCCAGTAGTCCTTCTTGCCCGGGGAGTAGTCGGGGTTGTCGGGAAAGCCCCAGGGCTCCCACTTCACGCGGTCCAGATACGAGCCGGTGAGGGCGGCGTTGAAGCCAAGGTAATTGGCGACCAGGCGCGCCTCGAAGCCGTTGGTGAACGTATCCACGGGCACGACGAAGCTGGCGCCGGTCGTATCGTCGCGCTGGTAGTCGTCCCACCTGGAGAACCCGCCGATCGAGGCCTTCAGGTATGGCCCCAGGGGCCGGCCGACGTTCAATTGAAAGATCTCCGGCAGGTTCTTGACCGCCTCGGACGGAATCTCGACGCCGTCCCGGTAGGCCGTGTCCTTGAAGGGGATCGCCACGGCGAAGACGTCGGTGCCCAGGTCGAAGCGGCTTCCGAAGAGCGCGGGATCCGAGTAGTTGAAGGTCATCAGCACCCCGCCGAAGAAGAGCGAGAGCTGCTTGCCCTTGCCCCAGAGGTCGAAGTTGAAGTGCTGGAATCCCGCGAGCGGGATCGGGTAGTCGAGCGAGCCGTCGTAGAAGCCGCCGAGCAGGCCGAACGTGCTCTTGCGGGAGAAGTGTTCCTCGACGATCCGCGCGCCTGGCTTGTCGGGGTCGGGAAGCAGGTAGCGCAGGCCCTGGTCCGTGTCCCGGATCATCTGGTCGCCCGAGGCGTAGGCCTCCGCCAGGCGTTTCTCGAGGTCGGCCGGGTTGATCTCGACCCGGCTCATCGTGACGTTGCGCTCGATCGCGGTCGTTCGCCCCGCCGTCGAGAAGACCTGCTGGCCACGGATCAAGAGGGGCAGGTACACGTCGGGACGGCCCGGTACGGGGCGGTAGTACTCGTCCTGGATGTTGGAGAGCGTTTCTCCCTTCAGGTTCAGCTGGACGGAGTCTCGGCGCAGGAGAGCAAAGGTCCTCGCGTCGATCCAGACGGTTCCCCTGTAGATCGGGCGCTCGCCCACCGTTTCTGTGGGCGTGAAGGTGATCTCGTAGGCCCGGCGGCCCGCGATGCGCGTCTGGCGCTTGAGGGTGTATGCGTAGGCTTCGGTCAGCTGGATGTCGAGGGGCAGCGTCGTGACCTTCTCCGGTTGGAGGATCGGCAACTTCGGAAGAGTCCGCCCCTTCCACTTCACCCCGTTCAAGTAGAACCGTTGCCAGGCCCAGTCCGGATCTTTGCCGCGCCGGAAGAAATAGTCGCCCTCGATCGTCAGGTCGAAGGTTTCGTTGACGTCGGCCACACGGAACCGCAGCGAGGCGTTCATGAACGCGATGTACGTGTGGGTCTTTTCGCGCTGCCCGGCGTCCCAGACGCGCTCCCGGGCGACGATCTCTTCGGCGGTCAGGCCCCTGGCGGCGCCGACCTCGACGGCCGCGCGCTCTTCACCCCCCGGGCGGCTGGCGGGCTGCAGAACCGCGGCGAGCGGTCCGTGCGAGAGATCGAGGGACAGGGAAGCCGCGCCCTTCAGGTCGAATTCTTTCCGCGCGCCCGAGTCCAGGTTCTCGACCGTCGCCTTCACGTAGGGGGCGGCGAGCGTGATCGTGACTCTGCCGGCCGAGTCTTCCGGCAGCAGGAGGATCGGCCGGAAGTTCTTTGCGTCGAAATAGCGGAGCACGTTGGCGGAGCTGCCGTCCACCCGGGCGGCATTCGTCTCGGTCGGATCGCGCGAGACGTCGAAGGTCCAGAAGGACTGGAGGCGCTCGAGCGCCTTCCAGTCGGGCTCCGGAAGCGGGTGCCCTTCGGTCGTCAGCAGCCCGACGAGCGTGATCGAGGAGGCCACCGCCGCCTCCCGCTCGAGGAGTCGCAGCACTTTCCCCGGGGCCGAGGGCGTGTCGCCGCGCGGTGCGAGGATCCAGCGGTCGCGCACGTCGGCCACCTCGATGTGTCCGCGGTCGGGCCGAAGAACTTGCGCATCCAGGTACGGCCCGAGGTCCTCGGCCGGGAGCCTCGAGGCAACCCCTTCCGGGAGGCCGTCGGTGAGGTCGAGGGCGATCTCGGCGCCCGGCGAGGCCGCGCGGGCCTCGGAGGACAGCCGCTTGACCGCAAACGGGATCCGGACGAGGTACGAGGGATCGTTGGCCGCGGGCAGGTTCTGGATCTCCAGGACGACACCCGCCAGGTCGGGCAGAGCCCGGATTTTCTCGGAGGCGGCGTCCAGGCCGGCGTCGGAGACGTCGGCGACGGGAACGATCGCGATGCAACGGGTCGCCGCGGGCGGCAGGCTCAGGTCGGTGTCCGGATGGACCAGGGAGAGGATGCGCCCGGCCGGACAAACGGCGTCGGGCCGCTCCGCAGCGATGCGCAGGGGAAGGGCCGCCGCGGCCCCTCCCGCGAGGAAAAGAAAAGCGCCCGCAAGGGTGCGGGCGCTCGAATTCCGTTTCCTCCGCATCGGCCGGGCAGTATCGCACGGCTGGCGGGAGGCGGACCCGCTACCGGCGCACGCGCTCCTTCTCCTTGGCGGCGCCGTCGGCCGCCGGAGGCGTCTTGTCGGCGGGCTCGGGCGGCAGAAGGCCGAGGTGCCGGCGCAGCTTTCCCTCGATCTCGTTGGCGAGCTCCGGATTCTCCTTCAGGAACTGTTTGGCGTTTTCGCGGCCCTGACCGATGCGCAGATCGCCGTAAGAGAGCCAGGCGCCCGACTTGTCGACGATCTTGGCCTCCATGCCCATGTCGAGCAGCTCGCCCTCGCGGGAGATCCCCTCGCCGTAGTTGATGTCGAACTCGGCCTGGCGGAACGGCGAAGCGACCTTGTTCTTGACGACCTTGACCTTCGTGCGCGAGCCGACGACGGTCTCACCGTCCTTCAGGGAAGCGATCCGCCGGATGTCGATTCGAATCGACGAGTAGAACTTCAGGGCCCGCCCGCCCGTCGTGGTCTCGGGGTTGCCGAACATCACGCCGATCTTTTCGCGGATCTGGTTGATGAAGATCAGGGTCGTCTTCGACTTCGAGACGATCGCCGTGAGCTTGCGCAGGGCCTGGGACATCAGCCGCGCCTGCAGGCCCATCTGCGCCTCGCCCATCTCGCCCTCGATCTCCGCTTTCGGGACGAGCGCGGCGACTGAGTCCACGACGATCACGTCGATCGCCCCGGAACGGATCAGCATCTCGGCGATCTCGAGCGCCTGCTCGCCGTTGTCCGGCTGCGACACGAGCAGATTCTCCGTCTCGACCCCGAGCTTCTTCGAGTACTCGGCGTCGAGAGCGTGCTCGGCGTCGATGAAGGCCGCGAGACCCCCCGCCTTCTGCGCCTGCGCGATGATCTGAAGCGAGAGGGTCGTCTTGCCGGAGGACTCCGGCCCGAAGATCTCGACGACTCGGCCCCGCGGGATCCCGCCCACGCCCAGGGCCGCGTCCACGGCCAGGGAGCCGGTGGGGATGACCGCAATCGGGACGTCGGGCTGGTCTCCCAGCCGCATGATCGAGCCCTTGCCGAACTGGCGCTCGATCTGGGTGAGCGCCGTTTCGACGGCGCGCCATTTCTCGGTGGATTTCACGCTGGACATGTCCTCGCCTTTCTTGCGGAAGCGCTCGCTTCCGCTGACTTCCGCGCGATGCGGACGATTATAGTCTTCGAGAATGCGCCGGAAGGACCGATGAGGACGGGGCCATCATCCCTCCGCGAAGGGTCGGCGTCAACGGAGGATCTCCGCCGGGCGTTTCGGCAGGCGCCCCTCTCGACGCTTCTCTCGACCGGACTCGGCACCGGGCTTTCTCCTGTCGCTCCCGGCACCGCCGGTTCGGCGTTCGGGCTGGTGATCGCCGTCCTGCTGGCGGGCGGCCTGTCTTCCCCTCACGGATCAAGCCTCGCACCGGCGGTTGGACTCTTGATGTCCGGGCTCGCGGTCGCCGCCGTCGGGATTCCGCTCGCGACCCGGACCTGCCGCGCTCTCGGCGCGAAGGATCCGGGCTGCATCGTCATCGACGAGGTGGCCGGGCAGCTTCTGGCGAGTTCGCCGGTTCCCCTTTTCCTCTATCGCTCTCCCGTCGCCTCGGCGGCTGTCTGGGCGCTCTCGTTTTTCGCGTTCCGCTTCTTCGACATCGTCAAGCCGGGCCCGGTCCGCCGCCTCCAGGCCCTGCCCGAGGGCCTCGGTGTCGTCATCGACGACGTGCTCGCGGGGTTTCTGGCCGCCGGCGTCTCGGCCGTGGCCGGGTGGACGCTTTCGGGAGGCCACCCATGGAGCTAGGCCCGGAGCTCTCGGGGGAAGAGGGCGAGGTTCTTGCGGAGGAGCCCCTTTCGCGCCACACGACCTGGCGCATCGGCGGTCCGGCGCGTTGGTTCTGCCGCGCCCGAAACGAGGAGGGCTTGAGCCGGGTGCTTGCGATGGCCTCCCGCGAAGGATGGCCCCTGTCGCTTATGGGCATGGGGTCCAACGTCCTCGTCGCCGACGAAGGATTCCCGGGAGTGGTGCTGCGCCTGGAAGGAGAATTTCTGGACGTCGAGACCGACGCCGAGCGGGTCCGCGCGGGAGGCGGCGCAGCGCTCGGTGGCGTCTGCGCTGCCGCTGCGCGCGCGGGTCTGTCGGGTATCGAAGCGATCTCCGGCATCCCGTCGTCGATCGGGGGCGCCGTTCGGATCAACGCGGGGGCCTACGGAGCAGAGATCTTCGACGTGCTCGAGAGCGTGCGCTTGGTCTCGCGCGCCGGGGACCGCCGGCAGGCGCTCGCCTCCGAGATCACGCACGGCTATCGCTGGAGCGCGCTCTGCGACACGGGGGAGATCGTCGCGCGGGCGACTCTCGCGCTGAAGGCCGCGCCTCGGGAGGAGATCGAGGCGAAGACTCGGTCCGTGGCCGAGAAACGCCGGGGGGCGCTCCCGGCCGAGCCCAATGCCGGCAGCGTCTTCAAGAACCCGCCGGGGCAGTTTGCGGGCCGTCTCATCGAAGCCTGCGGCCTGAAGGGCCTCCGCGAGGGGGGCGCGGAGATTTCCCAGCGCCACGCCAACGTCATCGTCAATCGCGGCGGCGCTCGGGCGGCCGATGTCCTCGCCCTCATGCGCCGGATGCGCGATGGCGTCGAGGAGAGATTCGGGATTACCCTTGCCCCGGAGGTCGAGATGCTGGGGGTCGAGTGGGAGTGACGGCTCCATGAGGATCCTGCTCATGGCCGGCGGCGTCGGGACACGGCTGTGGCCGCTTTCGACCGATCGGTTGCCGAAGCAGTTCCTGAAGCTGCTGTCGGAGAAGACGCTGCTGCGCGAGACCTACGAGCGCGTACGGCCGGCCTCCGAGGACATCTTCGTGGCGACGGCCGAGCGCTACCTGGACCTCGTGCGGCGGGAGCTGCCGGAGGTGCCGCCGGAGCGCATCCTCGCCGAGCCGGCCCGGCGCAATTCCGGCCCGGCCCTGCTCGCGGCCGCCCTCCAATTCGCCGAAGAGGGGGATCCCCTCACGGCGGCGATCCCGGCCGACCAGACGGTCGCCGATGGCGAGGCCTTCCGGCGGACGCTCGCTGCGGCGGCTTCCGCCGCCGACCGGTGCTCGGTCGTCGTGCTGGCGGTGCCGCCCACGCGCCCCGAGACCGACTTCGGGTATCTGGAGCTGACCGAGCCGGGCGCCGGCGAGGGAATGGAGGTCGTCCGCTTCATCGAGAAGCCCGCCGCCGCGGACGCCGAAGCGTCCGTCCAGGCGGGTCACTTCTGGAACGCCGGGATCTTCGTCTTCCGGCCCACGCGCCTGCTCGCCGAGGCTCGTCGCGTGGCGGGGGAGCTCGTCTCCTCCCTGGAAGCCTTCCGGGAGCGCAAGAGGGCCGGCGACCGCGGGGGAGCCGTGGCGGCCTACGAAGCCCTGCCGAACATCTCCATCGACTTCGCGGTCATGGAGAAGGCCGCGGGCGTTCGCGCGGTGCCACTGCGGGCGCGGTGGAGCGACGTGGGGACGTGGCGCTCGGTGCGGGAGCTCCGCAAGCCCTCCGACGAGAACGGGAATCTCATCGTCTCGGATGTCCCCGTGCTCGCCATCGGAGTGCGCGACAGCGCGATCGTCGTGGCCGACAACGGGGTGCTCGTCCTGCCTTTCGACCAGGAAGGGGCTCTCAGGGCGGCGGTGGAAAGGCTGCGCCGCGGAGAAAAGGGCCGTCCGAACCTCGAAGACACGGCCAGCGGACGCCGCGACCGGCGATAATTCGTCCGTGAACGAGAGCGCCGGCGCCGGTCTCGGCCGACTGCGGGAGAACATCCGCCTCGCCTACCGCGGCCCGCGACGCGCGGTCGACCTGGCGCTGACGGCCCTCTTTTCCCGGGGCCACATCCTGATCGAGGACGTCCCGGGCGTCGGCAAGACGACGCTCGCCCGGGCGCTCGGCCGGAGCCTCGCACTCGAGTTCCGGCGCATCCAGTTCACCAGCGACACCCTGCCGGCCGACGTCCTCGGCATCTCCGTCTTTCAGTCTTCGGTCGAGCGCTTCGAGTTTCACGCCGGCCCGATCTTCGCCAACATCGTCCTGGCCGACGAGATCAACCGCGCCACGCCCAAAACCCAGTCGGCACTGCTCGAGGCCATGAACGAGGGGGCGGTGACCGTAGACTCGCAGCGCCGCCCTCTGCCGCAGCCCTTCATGGTCGTCGCGACGCAGAATCCGATCGAGTACCTGGGCACGTATCCGCTGCCCGAGTCGCAGATGGACCGCTTCTTCCTGCGCCTGTCCCTCGGGTATCCCGACGCCGAGGAGGAGAAGAAACTGCTGCGGCGCGGCGGGACGGAAAGCGCGCTTCAGGCCATCCCCGCGGTCCTCACGCCCGGGCAGGTCCTTGCCCTGCAGGAGGCCGTCGAGGGGGTCAAGGTCTCGGACCCGCTGCTCGACTACCTGCACGCGGTCGTCGGGGCGACCCGTCGAACGGGGGAGCTGCGCCTGCCCGTCTCGACCCGGGGGGCCCAGGCGTTCTTCCGCGCGACGCAGGCCCACGCGCTTCTCTCCGGCCGCGAGTACGCGACACCCGACGACGCCCACGCGGTGGCCGAGCCGGTCCTGGCCCACCGGATCCTGTCGGTCGCCTCCGACGGGTTCGGCGCGGGAGGCCGCGAGCGGGAGATCGTCAAGAAGATCCTCGCAACCGTGCCGGTTCCGGTGTGAAGGATTTCCCGTTGCCATGACCCGCCTCATCCCCGACTGGGAAATCCGCATCACCAACTTCGGCCTCGGCTACATCCTGATGTGCCTGATCGTCGCAATCGCGGCGACCAACACCGGCAACAACGGCCTCTACCTCGTCCTGACCGGGATGCTGGCGGCGATGACGGTTTCGGGGTTCCTGTCGCGCCGCAACGTCCGGGGAGTCGCCTGCGAGATCGAGCCGGTCGGGGAAGTCGTGGCGGGGCAGCCGGCGCTCCTGCGCGTGCGGTTCGAGAACCGGCTCGCCGCCGGAGCCGCACAGGCGCTCTTCTTTCTCCACGAAGGGCTTCCGGGGCCGCTCTGGGTGGACCCGTTGAAGCCCGGCGAGAGTCGCGAGGTCGTCGTCGAAGGGAGCTTTCCACGGCGAGGCGTCGTGCGTCAGCCCGACTCGGGCCTGCTCTCGCGGTTTCCCATGGGGCTCTTTCGAAAATACCGGCGCGCCACGCTCTCCCGAGAGATCGTCGTCTTCCCCCTTCCCGAGCTCTCCCGCGTTCCCGAGGCGCCTCCCGAGGACGCCCGCGGCGGACGGCCTCACGTTTTCCGGCGGGGTGGAGGGTTCGACATCCGGACGCTGCGGGACTTCGTGCCCGGCGACGACCCGCGCGACATGCACTGGAAGCAGTCGGCCCGTATGCGCCGATGGATCGTTCGGGAGCGGGAAGCGGAGCGGGACCGCGCCGTCGTGCTGACGATCGATAATGCCCTCGAGGATCCGGCGGATCCGGCGGCCCTGGGCGAGCTCGAGCGAGCCATTTCGCGGTGCGCCGGGCAGGCGCTCGTGCTTCTCTCACGGGGAGGGGAGGTCGGGTTCCAGGCGCGCGGCGTGCGCGTCCACCCGCAGGCAGGCCGGCCGCAGCGCGCCCGCGTGCTCGACGCGCTGGCCCGCCTGGAGGCGGTCGGCCGGCAGGGCGCTCCGCCGCTGCCCCCGCTGCGGCGGGGGGACCACCGGGTGGTGGTCACGTGAGCGGCCGGACGGAGCTGCCGGCGGGCCTGCGCCGCGCGTACGTCCTGACCCTGGCGCCAGCGGCCGTACTTGCGCCGATTCCCCTGTATTTCACCGACGGGGTCTCCGCCAAGGCGATCGCCCTCTACGAGGCCGCCCTCCTCTTTCTCTGGTGGCGCGCTCGCCGGGGCCGGCCGATCCGGCTTCCGGATCTCGCCCTGAACCTCGCCGGTCTTTCCTACTTCCTCCTGCTCGCGTTCGAGATCTCGGTGCTGCACCACGGGCTCTTGCGCTGCGTGTCGAACCTGCTGCTCTTCACGGCGCTCGCGAAGCTCGCGTCCTTGAAGAGCGCGGGAGAGGCCCGCACGGCGCTGCTCGTTCTCTTCCTGCTCGCGCTCGCCGCGGCTTCTTCCTCGACCCACGTCTCGTCCCTGCTCTACTTCGCTGTGATGGCCCTCGTGGCCTTTCAGGCGCTCGCGCGGCTGGCGGTCCTGGCGGACTTCGACCAGGCGCCGCCCGACCGCGTCCTGCGGTCGATTCCCACGCCTGCCGTTTCCGCCGCCGGGATCGCGGGCGCCGCCCTGCTCTGCGTTCCCCTCTTCTATGGCCTTCCGCGCCTGAAGAGCCCGTACGCGATCGCGCCCTTCCGCCTGGACGACAGCTTCTCGACGACCCTGGCGGCCGACCGCGTGGACCTGGAATCCTTCGGCGCCGCCAAGCGCAGCGACCGCGTCGTCCTGCGCCTGACGGCGGAGCCGGCGGACGCCCATCGGGTCGTCCGCCTGCGAGAGGCGGTCTTCACGCAATATCGCGGCGGCGTCTGGACGCGCGAGCCGTCCACCGTGAGGCCGGGCCCCGGTGTTCCGAAGGACCTGGCGCCGCGACCCGGACGCCCGCCGGTGCGCATCGACCTGAACCTCTTTTCCAAGGGATTTCTCTTCCTACCCTACGGCGTCGAGACCCTTCGCCTCGGCGAAGGGCGGTCGGCCTATCCCCTGGCCGACGGTCTGATCCAGGCCTCGCCGGGGAGGCGGACAGTCAGCTATGAGGTCGGGCTCGGCCGGCCGGCCCCCGCGAGGGGGCCCGGGCGCGGCGCGATCGATCCCGAAACGGTCCCCCGGGAGATCGGGGAGTACGCGGCGCGGCTGGTCGGGGAGGAGCGCGATCCCGTCGCGATCTACCGCGTCATCGAGAGCCACCTGCGCAAGAACTTCGTCTACACGCTCGATCCCCCCGAGCCGCGCGGCGACCCGCTGGCGGATTTTCTCCTGCGGTCCCGCGCAGGCCACTGCGAATACTTCGCCTCCGCGGCGGCGATGATGCTCGCGGCCCGCGGTGTGCCGGCCAGGCTCGTCACGGGATCCTACGGGGGCGAGGTGGGGCTTTTTTCGAGCTCGATCGTCGTGCGCGGGGGCAACCTGCATGCCTGGGTGGAGGCGGATCTGGATGGAACGGGCTTCGCGGTCCTCGATCCCACGCCGCCCTCGGGAGTCCCTCCCGCGTCGAGCCGCGGCTCCTTCCTGCGGCGCCTGGCGAGCCTCGGGCGCGAGATCGAGTTCTTCTACGACCGCCGGATCCTCGGCTTCGAGTCTCTCGACCAGCAGCGCGCGCTCGAAGCGGCGCGAGAGCGCCTGTCTCGGGCCGCCGCTTCGGCGTTCGGCTGGAAAGCCTTCTGGTCCGCGGGCCGCGGGGCCCTCGGACGTCTCACGGTCCTCAGCGCTCTTGCCGGCGCCCTCGCCCTGCTCGTGCGCGAATGGTTCCGGCGCCGCCGGCGCCTGTCGCCGGCCACGAGGGCCTACCTCGCCCTGCGGGGGCTTCTGGCGCGGCGCGTGGGCTTCGTGTCGCCGGCGACACCTCCCGCCGAGATCGCGCGCCGATATGGCGAAGCCATCCCGTCGGCGCGGGACGACGCGGCCGCGGTCGTCGCGACCTACTGCGCGGCGGCCTTCGGAGGCCGCGAGGCGGACGCGCAGGCCCGTCGCGAGCTCGAGCGGCGGCTGAGGAGGCTGAAAAAGCTCGCGTGAGGGGGCGGCGCCCCGCAAGAGCCCTCAGCGCGGCGCCACGGGCAGATCGGTCGCTCGGACCGCGGCCGCGCGAAGGCGAAACGGCTCGCCCGCCTCGACCCAGGCGATCAGGATCGTGTCGCCCCTGCGGGCGATCCGGGGGACGCCGCTCGAGCGCGCGAGGCTCGTCGCCGCCACGGCGACGGCCGCACCCATGCGGCCGCCGGGCTCGACGCGGCGAAGCTGGATCGAGGCGTCCTGTTCTTGCGAGGCGACCCACGACACGAGGGCGTCTCCGTTGTCGTCCAGGGCGACGCGGACCCGTCCGGCCGGATTGGCGCCGTCGACCTCGACGGGATCTCCGAAGGAAGCGCCGCCGTCGGTGGAGAAGGCGATCCGGACGCGCGGCCGCCCCTGCGCAGCCGTGAACCATGCGACCACCACGCGGCGCGCGGAAGCGGCGACCGCCGGACCGTTGACCGGGCAGCCGTCGATCTTCCAGTCGTCCCGGGCGATCATCCGCGGGGCCGTCCATCGATTTGCGGCCCGGCGCACGATCGAGATGTCGCGAATCCCGGCGTCCGAACGGTCGCGGAAAACGACGATCGTCCCGTCGGAGGTCGCGGCTGCCCCGGTCTGGCAGCAGTCGCAGACCCGGCCGTCGAGCCGCTTGCTCGCTTCGACGCGGTCTCGAACCAGCGCGGTGCGCAACGTCATGCTTCCTTTTTCGCCCTTCATCTCGCGGCCGTCGAGCCAGAAAACGCGCACGCCGTCGCCTTCCGGCGTAAGCGACACAAAACCGTGCTCGCCGGGCCCTCGGTCCTCGTTCGCGGGGCCGATGCGCCTCCAGGGGCCCTGCGGCCCCGGCGCGCGCGCGAGCTCGAGACGGTAGTCGTAGGCGCCCTCTCCCGACTTCTCGGGCCAGGCCGCGAGCAGCCAGCCCTCCGCGGCGCGCCCGATGGCGGGGAAGTCCGCCCAGTGGCGAAGAACTTCTCTCCCGAGAGGATCGTCCGCGGCTTGCTCCAGGCGCTCCCGCGCCACGCTGCAGACCGCAGCGCCATGCCGCCCTCGCCGGGCTTGCCGCCCGGCTCGAGCGGCTCGAGCCAGGACAGCAGCACCTCGTTTCCGGCCGCGACGAGATTCGGACCCAGCGACCCCGCCCCCGCAGGCGGATCGACCCTGATGACCCTCGAGTCGGCCCCGGAAGCTCCCGTGAGCGCCAGCGCTGCAACGGCCGCTCCCGCCGCCACGGGGCAACGCGCCCCGACCTTCTCACAAAGTCACCGACGACGAGTCACGACTTTTTCAGTACGCGTTCCGGTGGCGGAAGCCGTGTTTGACCGTCAGCCACAGGATCTTCAGGTCGAGCGAGAAGGACCAGTTCTCGATGTAATAGAGGTCGTACTCGATCCGCTTCGTCAGGCTCGTGTTGCCGCGCCAGCCGTGGACCTGCGCCCAGCCGGTCATGCCGGCGCGCACGCGGTGGCGCACCATGTACTGAGGGAACCGCTCCTTGAACTCGCGCACGAACTCGGGGCGCTCCGGCCGCGGGCCGACGAGCGACATCTCTCCTTTCACGACGTTCAAGAGCTGCGGGAGCTCGTCCAGGCTCGTCCGGCGAAGCCATCGTCCGACGCGCGTGCAGCGCGGGTCCGCCGGGCCGGCCCAGACGGGGCCCGACTCGTCCTCGGCGCCCACGCGCATCGAGCGGAACTTCAGGATGTCGAAGGGGCGGCCATCCAGGCCCATCCGCGTCTGCCGGTAGAAGACCGGGCCTCCGTCCTCCATCCGGATCGCCAGGGCGATCAAGCCAAAGAGGGGTGAAAAGAAGCCGAGCGCCCCGACCGACATCGCAAGATCGAGCGCCCGCTTCATCAGGCCCATCCACCCGGTCAGCGGGACGTTGGTCAGGTGCACGACGGGCAGGCCGTCCAGGTCTTCGACGCCCGCGCGGAAGGTGATGTGCTGGAGCAGGTCCGGCACGACGCGCACGTCGGCCACCGTCCGGCCCACGTCCTTCAGGACGGCGAGCATCGTGTGGTGGGCCTCGAGCGGAAGCGCCAGAAACACGGTATCGATTCCGCGCGCGTCGACGATTCGCGCGACCTCCGCGGTGTTGCCGATGACGGGGATGCCTTCGACCGTCTGGCCCCGCTTGCCGGGATCGTCGTCCACGAGGCCGACGGCCCGAAGACCCGCCTCGGGGTGCTCCACCAGTTTCTCGATCACGGCCCGGCCCAGGCGTCCCGCGCCCACGACGAGCACGTGCCGGACTCCCACGCCGTGCCGCCAGGCCTCCTCGAGATACCGCCGGATGGCGGTGCGCCCGGCGAAGACGAAGAAGACGTCGAGGCAGAAGAAGAGCAGGAGCACCAGACGCGAGTAGGAGAAGCCGCGCGAGAAGGTCGCGATACCGGTCAGCAGGAGTGTGGCGAGCGCCGTCGAGACCAGAATGGCGAGCCCCTCTTCCATGCGGGTGTGGTGACGGCGCACCTGATAGAGGCCGTAGAAATAGTAGACGGCCGGCCAGAGAACCGCCATCAGGGGAAAGAGGCGGTAGTAGACGGCGGCATCGGGGATTCCCTTGGTGATCGGGACGATCTCCTCCCGGAAACGCAGGTCATAGGCCGCGACCAGCGCAAAGCCCGTCGCCACGAGGTCGGAGAGAAGCAGCAGCAGCGCGATGCGCCGCGTCGACTTTCGGATCACGTCGGGTCTCTTTTCGTCGACTCCACCGCCTGCCCGAATTCGCGGGCGAAGCGCTCCGCCGAAAAGCGCTCCGCGCGGCGGTGCATTTCAGTGTCGTCGAACCGAATCGCCTGGGCGCGGCGGACCGCGGCGGCGAGACCCTCCGCGCCGACGTCGTCATACAGGACGCCGTCGCCCTCGCCCACGATGTCCCGAACGCCGCCGCGCGCGAGCGCCACCACGGGGGCGCCGCAGGAAAGCGCCTCGGCCGCGGCGATGCCGAAGTCCTCCTCGCCGGGCTGAACGAAGCAGGCGCAGGTTCGGTAGAGGGCGCGCAGGCGTTGCCGGGAAATGTCCGCGAGAAACTCCACCGGAGCGCCGGCCCCGGCCCGAAGGCGCTTTTCCTCCGGTCCCCGGCCCACCACGACGAGCGGGCGGGAGAGGGCCCGTGCCGCCTCGACCGCGACCTCGAACCGCTTGTAAGGCACGAGCGCCCCCACGGCGAGAAGGAAATCGCTCCGACTTTCGCCCGAAGGCGTGAAGAAAGCGACGTCCACGGGCGGGTGGCAGACGGCGGCCTCGCGCCCGTAGTGGCGCCGGATTCGCTCTGCGACCGCCGACGAGTTGGCCAGGAATCGCGTCGGACGGGAGGCGGTGCGCATGTCCCAGGCGCGCAGGCGCGCGATCAGCCACTTCTTGACGCCATAGAAGCGCGTGCGTCCCTTCATGAAGTAAGCGTCGAACTGTTCGTAGGCGTAGCGAGCCGGCGTGTGGCAGTAGCAGAGGTGAGGGATGCCGGGCGGCGCGATGGCGCCCTTGGCGACGCAGTGGGACGAAGAGACGACGCGGTCGAAGCCCGCGAGGTCGAAGGCCTCGACCGCCCGCGGGAAGAAAGGAAGGAGGTTCCGGTAGCCGGCGCGCACTCCCGGAACGCTGTCGAGCCAGGAAGTCCGGATCGGAAAGCGCTCGATCGCGGGAGAGACCGATCCCGGCACGTGGAAAAGCGTGAAGATCGTGGGTTCGGGCAGCAGCGGCAGCATGGCTTCGAGCACCGCCTCGCCCCCGCGCATGCCGGTCAGCCAGTCGTGGACGACCGCCGTCCTCATGCGTTGCGCGAGCCGGAAAGCACGGCCCGGTACACTTCCAGCGTCTTCTCCGCCGCCTTCTCCCAGGAGAAGTCGAGCGCACGCTTCCTTCCGAGCTCCCGAAAGTCGGACCGGACCTTCTCGTCGGCCGACAGCGTGATGATGCCCCGCGCGATGGCGTCGAGATCCATCGGGTCGACGAGCAGGGCGTACCCGCCGGCGATCTCCTGGAGCGCCGAGGTCGAGGACGTCAGGACGGGCGTGCCACAGGCCATCGCCTCGACCACCGGAAGGCCGAAGCCCTCGTAGAGCGTCGGGTAGAGGAAGACGTCGGCGCCGGCGAGCAGTCCGGGCAGGTCCGCCTCCTCGATCAGGCCGGGGCGCGTCACGCGTGTGGAGAGGTCGAGCGCGGCGATCAGGGCCTCCAGGCGCGCGGCGCTCTTCGGCGGTGGACCGGCCAGAGCCAGAACATGCGGGAGGTCGGCCCGGCGCCGGGCCTCCGCGAAGGCGCGCACGACTCCCTGCAGGTTCTTGTGGGGTTTTTCGTTTCCCAGAAAGAGGAGATAGGGCGAGGTCAGGCCATACTTTCGGGCGACGCGCGTTCGCTCCTCGGCCGAGACGTCCGGGCGAAAGCGCGGCGATACGCCGTTGTAGATCACGTCGATGCGCGAGGCGGGCACGCCGAAATAGCTGATCAAGTCCCGTTTGCTGTTGTGCGAGACGGTGATGATGCGGTCCGCCCGGGCGAGGGCACGCCGGATCATGAAGCGCGCGTAGACGTACGCCGCGGGGCTCGGGAGGAACTGCGGATAGAGAAGATGAATGATGTCGTGAATCGTCACCACGGCGCGCCCTCGCAAGAGCGGCGGCAGCACGTAGTGCGTCGCGTGGAACAGGTCGAGCCGGTCGCGCCACAGCCTCCACGCGAACCGCGTCAGCTCGGCCACGGAGTACCCGGCCGCCTCCTCGCCCACGCGCTCGAAGCGCTCGGGCAGCTCCGACAGCAGGTCCCGGTCGCCGTCGCGCAGGTAGACGCGGAAGCGGTACTCCTCGCTCTCGGGCCGCCGCGCGATGGCGTAGAGCAGCTGGCGGATGTAGGTCCCGATCCCGAAGTCCCGAAGCTTGCGGGCGTCGATGCCGATCCGTGGCTGTCCTCTCATGCGGCGGCCGCCTCGGCGAGAACGGCCGCGGTCTTCTCCGCAGCGGTCTCCCAGGAGAAGAGAGCGGCGCGGGCGGGCCCCTCGGAGGCGAGGCGCCGGCGCGTAGGCGGATCCTCGAGCGCCTTCTCGATCTGGAGAGCGAGCGCCTCCGCATCCGAGGCCGGTGCGTAGAGGGCAGCCGACCCGCCGACCTCGGTCAGGGCCGCCGTGTCCGAGGCAACGACCGGAAGGCCGCAGGCCATCGCCTCGATGACGGGAAGCCCGAATCCCTCCGCGAGAGACGGATACACGAACGCCTCGGCGGACCGGTAGAGCTCGAGGGCCATGGCTCGCGAGGCATAGCCCGCCAGATGGATCTTTCCGCGGAAGGCGGAGCGGGCGATCTGCCGGGCGAGGGGCGCGAGCTTCCATCCGGCTCCACCGGCGAGAACGAGATCCGGCCGCTCCGGCCGCCGGCTCCAGAGTCGCTCGCAGGCCGTGACGAGGGTCCCGACATTCTTGCGCGGCTCGAGCGTTCCCAGGTAAAGCAGAAAGGGCCGTCCGCCGGCGTAGCGCTCCCGCGCGGCCTGCTGCCGGGTGACGTCCCGCGACGGGGTGAATTCGGGGCCGACGCCGTTCCAGACCACACGCGAGCGCGCCCGCGCGTCCGGGTAGAGGCGGACGAGCTCGTCGGCCGTGGCCTGGGAAACACAGACGAGCCGCGCGGCACGCTCGAGCGTACGTTCCCAGAGGGGGAGGAACCCGGCCAGGGTCCGGTCCGCGTGCCACTCGGGGTGGGTCCAGGGAGTGAGGTCGTGCACCACGGAAACGGCGGGAACATCTCCATAGGCCGGCGCGATCGTCAGGGCGGCCAGCAGCACGTCGGCCCGCCACTGCCGGATGCGCCGCGGCAGCGTCGTCTGGACCCAGAGGATTCCGAGGCGTCCCGAATCGGCGTGCACGGTCACCGGTCCGAGACCCTCGGTTGCGCCGTCCTCCGGCGTCCGCGGCAGGAAGAGGCCGACGGAATCGGCGGAGCGCCGGGCCAACCCGCGCGCCACGCCGCGCGTGTACATCCCGATGCCTGTGAGCCGGCCGAGCAGGGCACGCGCGTCCACGGCGATGCGCATCGAGGGGAGTCTACAAGGGCAGGCGCCGGGCCTTTGACCGACCATATCGCCCCTGATAGCATCGCACGTTCGTCATGAAGCACCCGGAGCACATTTCCCTGGACGCCGTTTCCCACGACGAGCCGCTCCCCTTCGCTTTCGAGCTGCCCTTCGCGCTCGAGGCGCTCGACCGGGAGCCGCTCCTGAAGATCTCCCCCGTCCGGCTGGCCGGCACGGTTTCGCGCATCGAAGGGGGCTTCGCGCTGGAGGCCCACTGTTCCTTCCAGGGTGACCTCGAGTGCAGCCGCTGCCTGGCGCCCTTTCCCTTCGCGGTGGACGAGGACTTTGCTCTGCTCCTCTATCCGAAGGCGACCGGGCCGGGGGCCGCGGCGGCGTCGGAGGAAACGCTCGGGAGCGACGAAGCCGACGTGGTCGAGTACGAAGGCGGGCAACTGCTCGTCGGGCCGGTCGCCGAGGAGCGGGTGCAGCTGGCCATTCCGATGAAGCCGCTCTGCCGGGAGGAGTGCCTCGGGCTCTGCCCCCAGTGCGGAAAGGATCGCAACCTTGCGCCGTGCTCCTGCGCGGAGGAGCTCGTCGACGACCGTTGGGCCGCGCTCGAGGCCTTCCGGAGAGCGACGAAATCGCAGAAAGTGTAGGAAGAGACGATGCCGAATCCCAAACGACGCCACAGCAAGGCCCGCCGGGACAAGCGGAGAGCGCACGACGCGCTCGCCGCGCCGCCGCTGTCCGAGTGCCCGAACTGCCACGAGCCGAAGCAGCCCCACCGAGTCTGCACGCGCTGCGGGTACTACAAGGGCAAGCAAGCCATCAACACCTAAGCCGTCGCTTCGCGCTGCGTCCGGAGTCTGGCCTCGCCACCGGCGAGCGACTCGGTCAAGGGGCCTCGATCGCTCACCTGACTCCGGACTCCGCGCTTCGCTCCCGCATCGCGAACCTCCTCCCGCCCTTCGGTCGGGGGGACTATTCGCGATGCGAGCGGCCGTTTCTTGTTTGCTGGCTAAGCAACCCTTGCACGCGGCGCGAGGAGTCTCCCGAGCGGAAGCGAGGGAGGAGCCTTGCGCCGCGGGAGCGAGCGCGCCGCGAGGGATCAGGCGAGCGGTCGAGCCCGAGCCCGCATCCGGGCGAGCCGCTCGCCGGTGCGCCCTCCGGGCGCAGATCCCGAGCAAGCGCGAGCGACGGATATAATCCGCGCCGACGTGCAGCCTGACCCGCAGTTGGTCTCGATGCGCATCGCGGTGGATGCGATGGGCGGCGATCACGCACCGCTGGTCAATGTGGACGGCGCGATCGCGGCTGCGCGGGAGTACGGCATCGGGTGCCTGCTCGTCGGCCGCACCGACGAACTCTCGCGCCTGATCGCCGATTCCGGCTACCGCGGCGACAAGATCGAGGTCGTCGAGGCGCCGGAAGTCGTCACGATGGACGATCCGGCCACGGCGGCCATCCGCAAGAAGCGAAACTCGTCGATCCGCGTCGCGGCCAATTGCGTGCGCGACGGCCGGGCCGCCGGTCTCGTCTCCGCCGGGCACACGGGGGCCGCGATGGTCTCGGCCAAGATGGTGATCGGAACCATCGAGGGCGTGGACCGACCCGCCCTGGCCACGATCCTGCCGAACCTCTCGGGCCACTGCCTGCTGCTCGACGTGGGCGCCAACCCGGACGCGCGCACGGAGCACTTCAAGGAATTCGCGGTGATGGGCTCGATCTATGCCCAGCTCGTGTTCGGCAAGCCGAACCCGTCGATCGGTCTCATGTCGATCGGCGAGGAAGACACCAAGGGCTCTGCGAGCACGAAGGAGGCCTTCAAGACGCTCAAGGAGACCGGCCTGAACTTCGTCGGCAACGTGGAGGGCCGCGACGTCTTCGACGGCAAGGTGGACGTGATCGTCACGGACGGCTTCACGGGCAACGTCATTCTGAAGGTTTCGGAGGCGCTGGCCGAGATGGTCGAGAAGCTGCTGCGCGAAGAGATCAAGAAGACGCTGCAGGCCTCGGTCGGGTTCCTGCTCTCGCGCTCCGCCTTTCGCAGCTTCAAGTCTCGCATCGACTACTCCGAGTACGGCGGCGCGCCGCTCCTGGGCGTGAAGGGCTGCGTCATCATCTGCCACGGGCGCTCGAGCGCGAAGGCGGTCAAGAATGCGATCCGACTGGCCGCCGAGTTCTCGCGCCAGCGGCTCGCCGAGAAGATCCAGTCGTCGATCGCGCAGCTGCACTCCCACGAGGCCGAGCGCCGGGAAGGCGGCCGGTGATCCGGGCGCGCGTCTGCGGCGTCGGCTCGGCCGTCCCGAAGAAGGTTCTCTCCAACGCGGACCTCGAGAAGATCGTCGAAACCTCGGACGACTGGATCACCAGCCGCACCGGAATCCGCGAGCGCCGCATCGTCTCGGAAGGCGAGAAGTTCTCCGACCTCTGCACGAAGGCGGCCGAGTCCGCCCTGAAGCGCGCCCACGTCAAGGCCGAAGAACTGGACATGATCCTGGTCGGCACGATTTCCGGCGACATGCCGTTCCCGGCGACCGCCTGCCTCGTTCAGAACAACATTGGGGCCTCCCGCGCGGCGGCGTCCGACATCTCGGCGGCGTGCGTGGGATTCCTCTACGGCCTGCACCTGGCCGACGGCCTCATCCAGTCCCAGAAAGCCGAGAACGTCCTCGTCATCGGAGGCGAGATCCTGACGCGTTACGTGGACTGGACCGACCGGTCCACCTGCGTCCTCTTCGGCGACGGCGCCGGCGCAGTCGTCCTGCAGGCGACCAAGGGGGACCACGGGATCCTGGGAACGCGCATGAAGTCCAACGGGGCGCTGGCCGACTTCATCTGTATGCCCGGCGGCGGCTCCAACCACCCGGCCAACGACCCGAAGTTGATCGAGCAGCGCCTCGCCTTCATCAAGATGAAGGGAAACGAGACATTCAAGGTCGCCGTGAAGGCGATGGCCGACATCAGCGCCGAGGTTCTCGCGGAACAGGGCTTCACGAAGGACGACGTGCGTCTCTTCGTGCCGCATCAGGCCAACGAGCGCATCATCGACGCGGTGGGGGAGCGCCTGAAGTTCCCGCCCGACCGCGTTTTCAAGAACGTGGACCGGTACGGCAACACGTCGGCCGGCTCGATCCCGATCGCCCTCGACGAATGCCAGAGCAAGGGCCTTCTGAAGTCGGGCGATCTCGTCCTGCTCACGGCCTTCGGCGCCGGCCTCGTCTGGGGCAGCGTCCTCGTGCGCTGGTGACCGGGCGGCCGTGTCGCCCGAGGTGCTGATGCCTCTGGCCCTCCTCTTTCCGGGCCAGGGATCCCAGTCAGTCGGAATGGGCAAGTCCCTCTGCGAGGCCTCCGCGCAGGCGCGCCGGATCTTCGAGGAAGCGGACGCGGTCCTGGGCTTCCCCCTCTCTCGGCTCTGCTTCGAAGGGCCGGAGGAGGAGTTGAAACAGACCGCCAATACGCAGCCGGCGATCCTGACCCATTCGGTGGCGGCCTTGCGCGACCTCGAGGAGCGCGATCCCGGGCGCGTGGAGGGCGCGGTCTTTGCGTCGGGCCACTCGCTCGGCGAGTACTCGGCCAATGTGGCCGTCGGGTCGCTCGCCTTCGCCGACGCGCTGCGTCTGGTGCGCCGGCGTGGCGAGCTCATGCAGGACGCCGTCCCTCCGGGAGCGGGTGCCATGGCCGCGATCCTGGGGCTGCCTGCCGAGGCCGTCGAGGCCGCCTGCCGCGAGGTCGCGCAGGGCGAGGTGGTCGCGCCGGCCAATTACAACTCTCCGGAGCAAACCGTGATTGCGGGCCATGCGGCTGCGGTTGCGCGCGCGTCGGCCCTCTGCACGGAGCGCGGCGCCAGGCGCGCCGTCGCGCTGCCGGTCTCCGCCCCTTTCCACTGCGCTCTCATGGTTCCGGCGCGCGAGCGGATGACGCCGCTGCTCGAGGCTGCGCCTTTTCGCGACACACGAATTCCCGTCGTGACGAATGTCGACGCCGTGCCGACGGCCTCGGGCGCGGCTCTGCGGGATGCGCTCATCCGGCAGATCGACTCGCCCGTGCGCTGGGTGGACTCGGTGCGCCGCCTGGCCGCCGACGGCGTCGTCCGCGCGCTCGAGCTCGGACCGGGAAACGTGCTCGCGGGGCTCGTTCGGCGGATCGAGAAGCCTCTCAAGGTCGAGAGCTACGGCGGATGAGCCGTCGTGTCGCTCGGCGGGCAGCCGCTCCGCTGCTCGCCCTGGCCCTGGCGGCCGGCTGCGCCACGGCACCCCAACCAGAGACGTCGCCGATCGACCGCGAAGTC
Source organism: uncultured Acidobacteriota bacterium (assembly GCA_963801275.1). GTDB lineage: Bacteria > Acidobacteriota > Thermoanaerobaculia > UBA5066 > Gp7-AA6 > DATBFU01. Next base: position 4,018,483 of record CAWDEF010000001.1, read on the forward strand.
GCTGCCGCCTCGGCGCGCTGCGGCTGCCGGATGGGCGTGGCGGCCAGGCACCTGGAGAGCGGGAGATCCTACGAGCACCTGGCCGACGCGGAGTTCGAGGGCGCCTCGGTTACGAAGATCGCCGTCCTCACCGAGGCGATGGCGGCGGTCCGGGAAGGCCGCGTGGATCTCGCGCAACGCTGGGAGCTCACCGAGAAGGACAAGGCAGACGGCTCGGGCATGCTGCTCATGCTCGACCCGGGGCTCGAGCCGACGTGGAACGACCTGCTGACGCTCATGATCGGCCCCTCCGACAACACCGCCACCAACGCCTGGATCGACCGGCTCGGGATCACGGCGGTCAACGCGCGGATGGAGGCGCTCGGATTCGCCCACATCCGTCTGCTCGCGACGATTCCCTTGTATTCGAGCCGGGATGCGCGCCCCTCTCCCTGGATGGGATTCCGCTTCGGGATCCTGACGCCGCGAGAGGTGGCTCTCTGGTACGGGCGCGTGGCCCGCGCCGATCTGCTGGACGCACAGTCCTCGCGCCGCATCTTCGAGTACCTCGACAAGGACCCGAGCCGTCTGCGTGCGGCGAGGCACTTCCCCCGGTCGGACCTCTGGGCCGGCAAGACGGGCTCGATGAGCGGGGTGCGAAACGACTCGGGAATTCTGCGGACGAGGAAGGGGCATTTCGTGCTCGTGCTCTTGACCGACGGCTCGACCGCCACAGCCGACAACGCCGCGGACGATCCGTCCGTGCTCGCCATCGCCGACGTGGCGAAGGCGATCGTCTCGACCTGGAGCGCCGACCTGCCGGATCTTCCGGGAAATCCCCGATGAGGCACGGGATAGAGTCGCCCCGATGAAGCGCTTCGAGACGAGGATCGCCCTGGTCACCGGCGCCTCTCGCGGTATCGGTCAGGCAATCGCGCGCAGGCTCGCCACCGAAGGGGCCCTCGTCATCGCCGCGGCCCGGGGCCTCGAGGCCCTCGAGCGGCTGGTCGCCGAGATCACGGCCTCCGGAGGGCAGGCGACTGCGCTCCGGATGGACGTTTCCGACGCCGCATCGATCGCCGAGGGAGTGAAGGCGGCCCTGGAGCGTCACGGCGGAGTCGACGTGCTCGTCAACAACGCGGGCGTCACCGAGGACGCCCTCATCCTGCGCATGTCGCGCGAGTCCTGGGACCGCGTTCTCGCAACCAATCTGACGGGCACGTTTCTCCTGACACAGGCGATCGTGAAGGCGATGGTCCGCAAGCGCTATGGTCGGATCGTCAACGTCAGCTCGGTCGTGGGCTTGATGGGCAACGCCGGCCAGGCCAACTATGCGGCATCGAAGGCGGGCCTGATCGGCCTGACCAAGACCGTGGCGCGCGAGCTCGCCTCGCGCAACATCACGTGCAACGCCGTCGCTCCCGGGTTCATCGAGACGGAAATGACCGAAAAGATGACGCAGGAGGCGCGCGAGGCGCTGTCGGGCCAGATTCCGCTCGGGAGGCTCGGCTCGGCGGAGGATGTCGCGGAAGCGGTCGCTTTTCTCGCCTCGGAGGGAGCCTCCTACGTGACCGGGCAGGTCCTGAACGTGTCCGGGGGGCTCTATATCTGAGGGGGGAGCCGGCCCTTGCCTGAGGCCGGCATCTAGGGAACAATACCCCGGCCTTTGACATCGAGGGAGGAAGGAATGAGTGTCGAAGAAAAGGTGAAGAGCATCATCGTCGAACAGCTCGGCGTGGACGCGAACGAGGTCACTCCCGAGGCGTCCTTCGTCGACGACCTCGGCGCGGATTCGCTCGACACCGTCGAGCTCGTGATGGCTTTCGAAGAGGCGTTCAACATCGAGATCCCAGACGAGTCCGCCGAGAAGATCCAGAAGGTCAAGGACGCCGTCGAGTACATCGAGAAGCACTCCTCGAAAAACTGATTACCCCATGCCCCGCCTCTCGTCTCCCCGTCGCGTCGCCGTGACGGGGGTGGGCCTGATCTCTCCGCTCGGAATCGGAAATACGGAGAACTGGTCCGCCCTCCTCGCGGGCAAGAGCGGCATCGGCCCCATCACCCGCTTCGACGCCTCTGCCTTCTCGTCCCGGATCGCCGGCGAAGTCCGGGGCTTCGAGCCGGCGCGCTATATCGAGAAGAAGGAAATCAAGAAGATGGACACGTTCATCCATTACGCGATGGGAGCGGCCCATTTCGCGATGGAGGACGCGGGCCTGGCGGTGACGGACGCGAATCGGACCCGGGTCGCCGTCGTGGTCGGGTCGGGCATCGGGGGCCTGCCGATCATCGAGGAAACCCAGCGAAAGTACGTCGAGAACGGCGGCAACCCCCGCGTGATCTCGCCCTTCTTCATCACGGGCCTGATCGTCAACGAGGCGGCCGGCAACATCTCGATCAAGTACGGCCTGAAGGGGCCCAATCTCTCGACGGCAACCGCCTGCACGACGGGTGCGCACGCCGTGGGGGAGGCCTACCGAATGATCCAGTATGGCGACGCCGACGCGGCGATCGCCGGCGGGACGGAATCCGTCATCACGCCGCTCGCCGTAGGCGGATTCGCCGTGATGAAGGCGCTGACCGGCCGCAACGACGAGCCGCAGCGGGCCTCACGGCCCTGGGATCGCGACCGTGACGGCTTCGTCATCAGCGAGGGGGCGGGCCTGGTGATCCTCGAGGAGATGGAAGCGGCGAAGAAGCGGGGGGCGCGCATTTATGCCGAGCTCGTCGGTTACGGAATGTCCGGAGACGCGTACCACATCGCGGCGCCCTCGGAAGACGGTGATGGGCCCTCGCGCGTGATGCGCAACACGCTCGCCGACGCGGGAGTCGCCCCGGACGAGGTCGACTACATCAACGCCCACGGCACGTCGACGCCCCTCGGGGACCGGGCCGAGACGCTCGCGATCAAGCACGTCTTCGGTGACCACGCCCGGAAGATCGCCGTCTCCTCGACCAAGTCGATGACCGGGCACCTGCTCGGCGCGGCAGGGGGCCTCGAGTCCGCGATCTGCGCGCTGGCCGTGCACAACGGCGTCATCCCTCCGACGATCAACTACGACAACCCGGATCCGGAGTGTGATCTCGACTATGTTCCCAACCAGGCGCGGCCGAAGCCGCTGCGCTACGCGCTGAACAATTCGTTCGGATTCGGCGGCACCAATGGGGGCCTGCTCTTCAAGAGGGTCGCATGAACTCGCTCGTCGCCGTCGCCTACGTTCCGGACACCGAGACGAAGATCAAGATCGCCGCCGATGGCAAGTCGATCGACGAGTCGGACGTGAAGTGGATCGTCTCGCCATATGACGAGTACGGGCTCGAGGAGGCGCTCAAGACCCGGGAGGCCGCGGGTGCCGGCACGGTGGCGGTGGTTTGCGTCGGGCCCGAGCGCGCCAAGACGGGACTGCGCGAGTGCCTCGCCCGCGGCGCCGACGAGGCGATCTGGGTGGATTCGGGCGACTCGCGTTATCTCGACGCTCTGGCGACGGCCAAGGCGATTGCCGCGGTCGCGAAGGAAGGCCAGTACGACTTCCTCTGGTTCGGCCAGAAGGGAGTCGGCTACGACGAGTCGCTCGTCGGGCCCATGGTGGCCGAGCTCGCCGGTGTGCCGCACGTGGCCAACGTCATCCACCTGACGATCGGCGAGGGCAAGATCACCGCCGAGCGCGAGATCGAAGGAGCCCACGAGGTCGTCGAAAGCAAGCTGCCGGCCGCCCTGACGGCGCAGAAGGGCCTGAACGAGCCCCGGTACGCGTCGCTCAAGGGCATCATGGGAGCCAAGAAGAAGCCCATCGCGGAGAAGAAGCTCTCGGAGATGGGGATCGCGGGGGCGGAACCCTCGGGAGCCAAGACGCGCTGGCGCAAGCTCGAGCTGCCGCCGCCCCGCAAGGCCTGTCACATGATTCCGGCGGACGATCCCGCGGCGGCCGCCAGGGAGCTCGTGCGGCTGTTGAGGGAAGAGGCGAAAGTAATATGAAAATTTCGAATTTCGAAGTTCGAATTTCGAAATGTCCATGAAATTCCTCGTCTTTATCGAGCAACGCGAAGGGAAGATCCGCAAGGCTTCCCTCGAGGCCCTGTCGCTCGCGCGCCGGCTCTCGGGCGGGCCGGTGGCGGCCGTGTTGCCGGGCAAGGGCGTGACGGCTCTCGCCGGGGAGCTCGGCGCCTACGGCGCGGCGGTCGTTTACGTGGCCGACCGGGACGAGCTCGCGCTCTATGGCAACAAGGGCTACGTCGGCGCCCTCGACGCAGCGGCCGGGAAGGAGAACCCCGACGCGGTTCTGATCGCCGCGACCGCGATGGGAAAGGACGTGGCGCCGCGCTTTGCGGCCCGCCGCGACGTGTCCGTGCTCGCCGACGTCATGGAGCTCCGGCTCGAGGGCGACCGGCTCGTCGGCTCCCGGCCCGTCTACTCGGGCAAGGCCCGGGCGGAGGTCGACTGCGGGGCGGCGAAGCTTCAGATCGCCACCACGCGGCCCAACGTCTTCCCCTCCGAGGCGCAGACCGGCGGTCCCGAGCCGCGCGTGGAGACGCTGGATCTGGGCGAGATCGCGCCGCGCGCCCGTGTCGTCAAGATCGAGACCTCCGAGTCCAAGGAGCTCGACGTCGCGGAAGCGGACACGATCGTGTCGGGCGGCCGGGGAATCAAGGGTCCGGAGAACTGGCCCGTCATCAAGGGCCTTCAGGAGGCGCTCGGTGCCGCGCTCGGCGCCTCCCGCGCCGCGGTGGACGCGGGGTGGATCGATCACCAGCACCAGGTCGGGCAGACCGGAAAGGTCGTTTCGCCGACCCTGTACGTCGCCTGCGGCATCTCGGGCGCGATCCAGCACCTGGCGGGCATGGGCACCTCGAAGGTCGTCGTTGCGATCAACAAGGACCCCGAGGCGCCGATCTTCAAGGTGGCGACCTACGGTATCGTCGGCGACCTCTTTGCCGTCGTGCCGGAGGTGACCAAGGCTGTGAAGGCCGCCAAGGCGGAATAGCTGACGGACGCTCGGCGCCTTCGTTAGACTGCCGCCGTGCTGAAGCTCCCGACCGAGCGCGTTCTCTTCGGGCTTCCGGGCACGGTCTTCTTCGGTCTTGTTCTGCTCGTGGCGCTCGTCGCCTTCGTGTATTCGGCCAGCCGGAGAATCCGGGTCCTTCTCGCGGGAGCCCCCGACCCGCGCTTCGACCGGATCGGGCTGCGGGTCCGAAAGACCCTCGAGTATGCCTTCGGGCAGAAGCGGATGTTCCGCGACCTGTACGCCGGCGTGTTTCACATCCTCATCTTTTCGGGCTTTGTCGTTCTGACCGTCCGCACGGTCGAGCTGGTCGTCGAAGGGCTCTTTCCGCATGTCGTGCTCCTGCCCGGCACGGCGGGTGACCTCTACACGCTCGCCAAGGACGTCTTCGAGGTGCTCGTGCTCGTGGGCGTCGCGCTGGCGGTCTACCGTCGGGCGTTCGCCCGTCCGGCGCGCCTCGACCTGACTCTCGACGCGTGGGTCGTGCTCTTCCTCATCGCGCTCCTGGTCGCCGCGGACCTGGCGGCCGAGGGAGCCAAGGTCGCCCTGGCGCCGCAGCTTGCGAGCCCGTGGTCGCCCGCGGTCAACGCCGTGGCGCGCAGCCTCGCCGGAGCGTCGCCGGCCGTCCTCCAGGGTCTCTTCGAGTGGAGCTGGTGGACGCACCTCGTCGACATTCTGGTCTTCCTGAACTTCCTGCCGTACTCGAAGCACTTCCATATCTTCACGGCGATCCCGAACGTCTTCTTCATGAAGCTCGACCCGGCCGGCCGGCTGACCACTCCGGATCTGGAGAAGTCCGAGCGCTTCGGCGTTTCGAGGGTCGAGGACCTGTCGTGGAAGTCGATGCTCGACGGATATGCGTGCACCGAATGCGGGCGCTGCCGGGAGGTTTGCCCGACCGTCCTGACCGGAAAGCCCCTCGACCCGCGGCTCCACATTGCCGCCGTGCGGGACGCGGTCTACGAGGCGACCCCGGCGATCCTCGCCGCGAGCTCCGGACGCGGGAATGGCGACGCCGCGCAGGGCCGGCGCGACCTGATCGGCGGTTGGGTTTCCGAGGACGCGATCTGGGCCTGCACGACCTGCGGATATTGCACCTCCGCCTGTCCGATCTTCATCGTCCCGGCCGTCGACAAGATCATCGAGATGCGGCGCTACCTGGTGCTCGACAAGGCGGAGTTTCCCAGGGAGATGCAGGCGGCCTTCCGGGGCATGGAAACCAACGGCAACCCGTGGGGGATGGCTGCGGCCGGGCGCGCAGACTGGGCGAAGGAGCTGCCGGTCGTGACCATGGCCGAAGCGGAAGACAAGAACGTGGAGGTCCTCTTCTGGGTGGGCTGTGCCGGCTCCTACGAGGACCGCGCGAAGAAGGTCTCGAGAGCCCTGGTCGAGCTTCTCGCCTCGGCGGGCGTCTCCTTCGCGATCCTCGGCACCGAGGAGACCTGCAACGGGGACTCCGCGCGGCGCATGGGCAACGAGTACCTCTTCCAGATGCTGGCGCAACAGAACGTCGAGACCTTGAACGGGTACGGCGTCAAGAAGATCGTCACGAACTGTCCGCACTGCTTCAACGTGATCAAGAACGAATACCCGGACTTCGGCGGGCATTACGAAGTGGTGCACGGCACGGAGCTCGTGTCGCAGTTGATCGCGCAGGGCCGGCTCAGGATGGGAAGCGCGATCGAGGAGACGATCACCTTCCACGATCCCTGCTATCTCGGGCGGTACAACGGCGTCTACGACGCCCCCCGCCGGATCCTCGAGGCAATCCCGGGGCTGAAGTTCCAGGAGCTGCCGCGCTCGCGCGAGCGGGGACTCTGCTGCGGAGCAGGCGGCGGCCGGATGTGGATGGAGGAGAAGCTCGGGTCGCGGATCAACCAGGCGCGCATGAAGGAGATCGCCGAGACGGGGGCCGGCGCCGTCGGCGTGTCCTGCCCCTTCTGCATGGTCATGATCGGTAATGCCAGGGAGGAGATTGGCGCCTCGACGCAGCCCTTCGACGTCCTGGAGCTCGCGCGCCGGTCGATGGGGTAGCCGTGAGCCGAGCCGCCCGGCGGGAAGCGCCCCGAGGGGCGGTTCAGTCCGGGTCGCGGAGAACTCTCTCGATCCGGCGGTCCGGGACGAGCCAGATCAGGGCGACGATGGCGTAGAGCGCCTGCGCGATCGCCGGCAAGCGGAATGAGACGAAGATCGCGGCGACGTAGACGGCCGGCGAGAGCTTTCCCTTCCAGTCGCTTCCGACGGCCGTCCGAAGAAGCGAGCCAGCGCCCTGTGACGCAATGATCCTCTGCTGGAGGATCCAGTACGCGATCGCGGCCATCAGGAGGACAGCCCCGTAGAGAGCCGATGGCGCCGGCGCGAAGTGGTTCTCGCCCATCCAGCCGGTCGCAAACGGAATCAAGGAAAGCCAGAAGAGCAGGTGGAGGTTGGCCCACAGGATCGGGCCCGTCACGCGCTGCGCCGCATGCAGCATGTGGTGGTGGTTGTTCCAGTAGATGCCGAGATAGACGAAACTCAGCACGTAGGTGAAGAACACGGGAACGAGTGGTACCAGCGCTGCGACCGTCTCCCCGCGCGGCACCTTGAGCTCCAGGACCATGATCGTGATCAGAATGGCGATCACGCCGTCGCTGAACGCCTCGAGCCGGTTCTTCCCCATCCGTGATGCTCCTAGGATTCTTGGTCCTTTCCGGGAGCAGCCTATCTCCTCCGCGCGGTCCCGTTCGGCTCCCCGAACGCGTCGCGCAAGATCTCGATCACGGCCTCCTCGCCGGGCCTCTCGAGGATCGCGACGACGTCGAACCGGCAGGTCGGCAGTGTCCCGCCGCGCCTTCGAAGGTAGCCTTCCGCGGTGCGGACGATTCGCCTCCGCTTCTCCGCGGTGACGGCCTCCGCCGGGGATCCGAACGCGTCGCCGCTTCTTCCCTTGACCTCGACGAAGCAGAGGATGTCGTCTTCCAGCGCGACGAAGTCGATTTCGCCCGCGCGCGTGGAGAAGTTGCGCTCGAGGATCCGGTAGCCCTCCGCTTTGAGCGCCTTCTCGGCGACGCGCTCCCAGTCGAAGCCGACGCCGCGCGAGCCTCGGGGCCGCGCGGGGAACCCCTGGAGCCTCGCGGCGATGCGGCGAGCCCAGGAAAGCGGCATCATGCGCGCATCTTAGCGGCCGCCTCCGCCGCGGCGCGGCCGCGTGCTAAAATCGATCGAAGTCTTCACAGAGGAAACGGGTTGAGCGACAGCGACCTGCAGTACACGTTCACGTGCCCGAGCTGTTCGGGAAACTACGCGATTCTTCTCGAGCGTATCCCGCCGGTACAGGCCCGTTTCCGGTGCCCGCACTGCCAGAAGCCGATGGACTTTCCCTCCCGGGAGGAGGCGCGTGTCTATGCCCGGCTTCAGGCGGAGAGCGCCGCGGCGGATCCGTCCGCCGCGTCCAATCCGCCGCGCGCACCCGATCCGCCGGAGGCGGCGCCCGCGCCGCCTGCCGCTGCGCCCCCCAAAGTGCCGGCCTGGACGGCGTCCAAGCCGGGCTCCCTGCCGCCCGACGGCAACGACACGGCCGTCGCCAACCAGAAGATCCGCGTCGAGAAGCAGGGTTTCGAGAGCGATGTCTTCGACCGGCGCGCCATCCGAAACCTGATTCGCACCGGCGAGGTTCTCGAAACGGACTTCGTGTCCGTGGACGGGGCAGCTCCCGTCGCGGCCGGGGAAGTGCCCTTCCTGAGCTCCCTCTTCAAGCTGCGATCGACATCGACCGCAGCGCCGCCGACCCGCTGCCGCACGCACACGGACCTGCTGGCTTTCTACAAGTGCCAGGACACGGCGCGGCCGCTCTGCGAGGAGTGCGCCCCGGAGAAGAAGTTCGGCAACTCCACGCTTCGCGTCTGCGCCCACTGCGGCGGAAGCGCCCAGGAGCTCGCCCCGACGGCTTGATTTTCCCGGATCCCCTTCGATATCCTTCGCGTCCCTTGCGGGAATAGCTCAGTGGTAGAGCGCCACCTTGCCAAGGTGGATGTCGCGGGTTCGACCCCCGTTTCCCGCTCCAACCGGGTCCCGACATGGCGAGGTCCCAAGGCCCTACCAGGCTCAATCTTCGATTCCCTTTTACACTCTCGCCCGAAGCCTTTGCGGTAGCGTCTGCGGCCGGAGGCAGACGGGCAATCTGCTTTTCTCGAGCGGGATGCTTCGTGCGGGAGGTCGCGGGGCGAGGTTCCTTGGGTGCGTCGGAATGGAGCCTGATGCGAACCGGGACGCAAAACGGCTCCACTCGCGACTCGGCATCGAAGCGTCGGTCTTCCCGTTCGGCGGATGCGGAGATCGCGGACCCGGCGACAGCTTGAGCCGCTGGAGGTCCTTTATCGAGGGGAGGGCGTAGATGAACCTTCTGTTTCCCCGGTTGCTCCAATTCAGTGACTTGTCATTGCTGTGCCTGCGTCTCATGGTGGCCGCGGTCTTTTTTACGAGTGGACTGTCGCATGCCCGGGATCCGGCCGGCCGCTCCGCGAGCATCGGCTTGAGTCCCCGGTTCACCCTGGTGCTGGGGTTGGTCGAGATGGCCGCCTCGCTCGGTGTCGCGCTGGGTGTCTTTACGCAAGTGACGGCCTTGGGTCTGATCGTGGTCTCGTTGGGCGCGATCCAGAAGAAGCTGCTCGTGTGGCACACGGGTTTCTGGGGCGACAAGACGTACGGGTGGCACTACGACCTGCTGTTCCTGGTCGCCAATCTGGTGATCCTGACGACCGGCGGCGGCCGCCTCGTTCTCGTCTGATCTGTCTGACCTGGTCGACACGGCCTCGAGATGCACGCACAAGATTAGGAGGAAGCCATGAGCACCACCGCAACCCGCAGTGACGACGCGACCATGGACGCACGCGCCGGGAAGGTCGCCATGAAGCTCGAGGTCCTCGTCATCCCCGTCTCGGATGTCGGCCGCGCGGCGGGCTTTTACCGGAAGCTCGGGTGGAGGGTGGACGCGGACATCGTGAAGGGTGCTTCCCGGTTGCTCCAGGTTACGCCTCCGGGCTCCCCGTGCTCGATCATCTTCGGCACGGGCATCACGCCGTCCGCCCCCGGCTCGGCCCAGTTTCTCCACCTCGTCGTCTCCGACATCGAAGCGGCCCGCGAGGAGCTCGTCCGAACCGGCGTCGACGCGAGCGAGGTCTTTCACGACGCGGGCGGGGGCTACAACCGATTCGACCCCGCCGCACGGGCGAGTGGCCCGGATCCGCAGCGGCGCAGCTACGCGTCGTTCGCGACGTTTCGCGACCCGGACGGTAACGGCTGGGTGCTCCAGGAGATCACCACACGGTTCCCGGGCCGTATCGACTCGAACGCGACGACGTTCGCCTCCGCGGCGTATCTGGCGAACGCGATGCGGCGCGCGGAGGCCGCCCACGGCGAGCACGAGAAACGCACCGGGCAGCGAGACGCGAACTGGCCCGAATGGTACGCGGCCTACATGGTGGCGGAGCAGGCCGGCAAGGAGCTGCCGTTGTGATCGATTCCGACAAGAGTCATATCCGGATGCGGGTGGGTTCAAGCGAAGGGAGCGGGAAAGATGAGATTCGGCCCGGTGATGTGGTCTGGTGCCCTCCGGGTGACAAGCATTGGCACGGGGCCAGGGCAACCATGGCATGACGTACATCACCATCCTGGAAGCGCTCGATGGCAGGACCGTCGACTGGATGGAGAGGGCAAGCGACGAGGAGTACCGGGCCGATCCGCTCCCTGACAAAGCATCGAAGCAAACTGACAAAAGTCGGCAGATTGCTTCGGATTCCCGGTTCGGCGGGTCTCATTTCCTCCTCCGACACTTCAAGGTCGCCGACATGGCGTGAGGACGCTGCGCAGTCGTTCCTTCCACCACTCGAGGGAGGCCGCGGCCGCGGGCATGGGATGAGAAACGGAGAGGGAACCCTTGACCGGCATCTCCCGGCGAAATAGTCTTGTCGACCTGCCTGCGTGAGGGACGCCCCGGAGGGTATCCATTTGTCAGTCGTGCGACCCGCGACTACGCGAACTCGAGCGGCAGATTGGTGGGATCGCGGTAGGGAAGGGACGTCAGTCGCGCGCGGCCGTATTCGCAAGTTGAAAATTGATTCCGGAGCGTCCGAAATGAATCAACCTGGCTAACGAGAAGGAGGAGGTCCTGATGAAACCCTGGCGCCTCGCGGGTGCGTTGACCCTGTCGGCAGCGGCTGCCATAGCTTTCGTTGCGGCGAACCGATCCAGCCCGCCGTCGGTGGGGAAGTCAGGTGGCAAGGCTCGGGCCGTCGGCAAGTTCAGGGATGACGCCGATAAGTTCAGAAACAAGATGACGATGCCCGGCCCGGAACAAGAGGGCGGGCCAATGGCCGCAGCCGAGGAGGATTACGCGAATCGCGCCTTCCCGGCCACCTACATCCCGTTCAAGCTGACGACGGGCGCGCAGAAGGGGTGGGGGAGGGCTAAATCATGGAAGCATAAGAACAAGGCGGGCACCTGGACCCTCATAGGTCCGAGCTCGGCAAATTTTCCTGATGTGCTCACCTTTAGCGGTGCTCCGTACACGACGTCCGGTCGAGTGACTGCCCTTGCCATCTCACCGAACTGCGGCCAGGGCCACTGCTACCTCTATCTCGCAGCAGCGGGGGGCGGTATCTGGAGAACGGACAAGGCGCTCCACACGAACCCCTCCCAGAAGTGGGAATTCATCTCCGGCAGCTTCGCTACCAATGCGATCGGAACGTTGGTGATCGACCCGAGTGACCCGACGGGGAAGACGCTCTACGCTGGGACAGGCGAGCCCAACGCGTCGGCCGATTCGGAAGCCGGCTTCGGAATTTACAAATCGACCAACGGCGGCAACTCATGGACACATCTTGCGGCGAACACATCCGTGCCGACCGGGGCAGGGGTCGACTGCGGAGCCCCATTCGGCGTTCAGAACGCTCCCGCGTATAGCGGCCCTGCATTCGACGGACGCGCAATCTCCTCGATCGTCCTCGACGGCAGCACGATGTATGTGGGATCGACGCGCGCCGTGCGCGGCATCAGCTCCGTCTCGAGTGGTGGCGCCGTCACGCTTGCTCCCGGCCTCCCACCGTACGGGCTCTGGAAGTCTACCGACGGCGGAGCCAACTTCACGCTGCTGAACTACCAGGACGTTTGCTTGAACCCGACGCTTGCCGGTAGCGCCGGAATCATTCAGTCGAGCTTTGGTTCGGTGCGCGGCGTCAATGACGCGAGCCTCGACCCGAGCACATCGAGCACCGTGTACGCTGCCGCGTTTCAAATGGGGGTGTGGCGCTCCACGAACGCCGGTGCGGCTTGGACTCAGATCAAGGCCCCGCTCAATGCAGGACTGAGCACCGACCGCGCTTCATTTGCTGTGACCAAGTTGGGGAACGGTAATACCCGGATGTACGTGGGCGTCGGAAATTCGAGCACCACCGCAGCGAATCAGGCGCGACTGTACCGCACGGACGATGCAGTGACCGCGACCAACGCGAGCTTCACCGACCTGACAGCGATGCAGCAAGCGTCGGCAGCGCCGAACCAGACATTGAACTACTGCACAGGGCAATGTTGGTATGACAACGTGGTTTACTCTCCACCTGGCAAGCCCGACGTCGTGTACCTGGGCGGTTCGTACGATTACGCCCAGTTCGGCTTGAGGAACAATGGCCGCGCGTTCATCCGCTCCATGGACGGTGGAGTCACCTTCACGGATATGACTTGGGACGCGACAACGAAACCGACTCCGCCCAACACCTGCTGCCAGGGAAATCCAATTGCGCCAAATGGTCAGCACCCGGACTCGCACGCGATCGTCGAGGTGCCGGGTACCGATGCCGCGTTCTTCGGCACGGATGGCGGTCTGGTGCGCTCGAGCGGCAGTTTCACGGATATTTCCTATCAGTGCAGCTCCTATCGCGGGCTCACCGGCACGAATCTCGCGTCGTGCCAGCAGCTCCTGTCGCAGGTCCCGACGAAGCTGTACACAACCTACAACGACGGGCTCTCGACGCTGCAGTTCCAGAGCGTCTCGGTCGACCCATCGAACGTGAAACACCTGATGGGCGGCACGCAAGATAACGGCACGTTCCAGACGACCGGGTCGACGACGGTGTGGCCGCAGGTCATCTACGGCGACGGCGGCCAGTCCGGCTTCAGCGCGAGCAACGGCGCGCTGCGCTTCAATACGTTCACTGGACAGGCGAATGACGTGAATTTTCGCAACGGAGATCCCCTGAAGTGGGTCATCGCGAGTGGTCCGATCATCAACAGCCCCGAGGGATCGCAGTTCTATCCACCGGTCATCGCCGATCCACATCATGCAAGAGGAGGAACGATTTTCCAGGGCTCCCAGAGCATCTGGCGGACTCAGGATTGGGCCGGCGGCCAGGCGTACCTCGAAGCGAACTGTCCGGAGTTCACGACCTCGGCGGCCAACCCGGCCTGTGGCGACTTCGTGTCGATCGGTGCTCCTAACGCCATCCCCTCTCTCGGGTTCATCCTGACATTCACTGGCAACGTTGCGGCGATCGCACGCACCACATCTGATACCGGGACATTGTGGGCAGCGACGACGGACGGATTCGTCTTCATTTCGAAGAACGCGGACGATGCCACGCCAGCAAATGTGATATTCACGCAGCTCGACTCGCTCGATCCGAGCAGTCCGAAAAGATTCGTCAGCGGCATCGCTATCGATCCCAAGAACACGAACCACGCATGGATCTCATACTCGAGCTATAGCTCGTTGACTCCGGCCACGCCGGGGCACGTGTTCTCGGTGACGTACGACCCGGTTGCGGGTACTGCGACATGGACAAATCTCGACGGATCCGGCGCGACGGCGTTTCCGGACTTCCCCGCGACGGCGATTGCTCACGACTGGAATGGCGACCTTTACGTCGCGAACGATTGGGGCGTCCTACTGCTTCCCCACGGCTCCACCGACTGGGAAGTCGCCGGCACCGGTCTTCCCATGGTCGAGGTCGCGGGCCTCACGATCGTCCCAGGTTCACGGAAGCTCTTTGCCGCCACGCACGGCAGGAGCGCCTGGCAGCTCACACTGCCCTAGCGGTGGTTCAACTCGGGCGGGATAGCGAACAACTATCCCGCCCGCTTCTTTTACGGCGATGTCATTCTTAAAGAGCGTGATTCCAGCCTGCCTCTGTCTGGTTCTGGCCTGCACGGCATCGGTCGATGCCGCGCCGCCGGGCTTCCTGGAAGGGCATTTGAAGATTTATTCGCCCAAGGAAGTCGAGCTTGCGGATGGCAACACTCCGACGAAAACGGCCGCAAACTACGCGGACTATCCGCTGCTCATACTGAGTCAGGACGGGAAGAAGGAAATCGCCCGGGTGACCGCGGATGGGGACGGGAACTACCGTACGGCGTTGCCGCCGGGCGCTTATGTTTTGGATGTGGTAGCGCGCAAGCGGGGTCATGTTCGCGCGAAACCGCGGCCGTTCAAGATTGTTTCGAGAGAGACGACCCGCGCCGACATGGACATCGACACCGGAGTTCGCTAGGTCGCCTGGCGTCGTAGTGGCCACTCGGCTCGCGACCTGCCGGCCCCGGTTGGTCGAAACCTGTCCTGCGGCTGTGCCGTTGAGCCGGACGAGGTGACTTTTCGTGAGCGGCCGTGACGACGGGAGTCTCCAAAATGCAGAAGCCTCGCCTGATTCGCCAACCCGGTAGAAGGCTTGGGGCGCTCCGGAGCCGCGGAAGCGGCCTCGGATTAAGATCACCTACGGCATGAGCGCTGAGAGCCGGGTCGGCGGGTCTTTGGCGCGGTGAGCGGCATGCTCCCGCTCGGGGCGTTCGAGGAGGGTAAGACGTCCCGGGCGCTCTTTCCCCCGACGTACCGACTCGTCTTCTATTGCTTCGTGATCGGTCTGCTCGGAGCCGTGGCGGCGCTCGCCTTCGACGCCGCGGTCAATCTGGCGCAGTCGCTCATGCTCGAGCGGCTCGGCGGATTCGTCCCCCCCAGCCCCGGAGTCGTCTATTCGAGCCCCTACGCGCACGTCTGGACGATTCACTGGTGGATCCCCCTTTCCACCACGCTGGGCGGTCTGCTTTCCGGAATCCTGGTCTACAGCCTGGCGCCCGAGGCGGAGGGGCACGGCACCGACGCCGCGGTCGAGACCTACCACCAGAAAGGCGCCGAGGTACGACCGCGGATCCCCTTCATCAAGGGAGTCGCTTCGGCATTGACGATCGGCTCGGGAGGTGTCGCGGGCCGCGAAGGCCCGACCGCCCAGATCTCCGTCGGATTCGGGGCGATCCTCTCGGGATTCCTGGGCCTGCGCGGCCAGGAGCGCCGGATCCTGCTGCTGGCTTCCATGTCCGCCGGTCTCGCGGCGGTCTTCCGCGCGCCGCTCGGCATGGCCATCTTTTCCGTGGAGGTCCTCTACTCCGGGATGGTCTTCGAGTCCGAGGCGCTGATCTACACGGTCATCTCCGCCGTCACCGCCTACGCCATCCACGGGTTCTTCGTGGGGTGGTCGCCGATTTTCGTCATTCCTTCGGGAATGACCTTCCACAGCCCCGCGACGCTTCTCGGCTTCGGCATCCTGGGGGTTCTTTCCGGCGTGCTGGGTGCGGTTCTTCCCTCCATCTTCTACGGCATCCGCGACCTGTTCCGCCGCATTCCGATCCCGCGGCACTTCAAGCCGGCCATCGGCGGCCTGATGGTCGGTCTGATCGGATTGGTCGTGCCGGAGATCCTGGGAACCGGCTACGGCTGGGTGGAGCTGGCTGTCGCCGGCAAGCTTTCGATCGTCGTGCTCGTCGTCATCCTCGTGCTGAAGGCGCCGGCGATGGGACTGACCATCGGTTCGGGGGGATCGGGAGGCGTCTTCGCGCCCACCGTGACCATGGGAGCGCTTCTCGGCGGAATCGTCGGGCTCTCGCTGGCTTCTTTCTCTCCGCGATTCGGGGTCGTTCCCGCAGCCTTCGTCGTGGTCGGCATGGCGTCCGTCTTTTCCGGGGCCGCACGCACGCCGATCTCGACGCTGATCATGGTGGCCGAGATGACGGGAGGGTACGGCCTGATCGTTCCCGCGATGCTGGCCAATATCTCGTCCTTCATCGTTCAGCGCTCGTTGACCCACGGACGCCGCTATCCCACTCTCTACGAGGCGCAGGTGCCGACCCGGGAGGACTCTCCGGCCCATCGCGGCGTCTTCGTCCGCCGGGCCCTCGAGATGATCGAGGGAGGCAAGGTGGACACGACCGAGCTGACCCTGCCCAGGCTGGTCAACCTCCTCCAGTTCGGGAGTCCCATTCGCGTGACCGACGCGGCAGGAATCCTCGTAGCCGTACGGATCGCGGGAGGCTCGCCGCTCGTCGGAAGGACGGTCGCGGAGGGGTTCGGATCCCTCCCGGGAACGATCGCGGTCGCCATCATCCGCGGGCAGGAGATGATCGTCCCCAACGGCGCCACGCCGCTTTCTGCCGGAGACCAGATCATCGCGATGGCGACTTCCGAAACCTATCCGACGTTGCGCGAAATGGCGGGCGAGACGCTCTCCCCGTAAGCGGCGGATGACGTCGCCATGCCGGAAGCGGACGTCCCGAAGGGGCACGGCTTGCTGGCGGCGCGGATGTCGCGGTTCCAGCCTTCCGTTTTCGGCGCAGCCGTCTTCCGGACTACCCGGATCCCGTGCGGTCGCCGGTCTTCCCGTACAACCCGTTGGCCGAGACGCGGCGTCCGGTCTCGGTCTTCGGGCGCGCCGTGCGCGTCGGCTCGAGGGGGTGGAGCCCGAACCGCGCGAGCTCTTCGTCGAGCCTCGCCGCACTCACCAGGAAGTGTCGACCGCTGTCGAAGCCCTCGTAGAGGTCGGGCTCGCCCGGGACGGGACGCGTCCCGCGCCCGGTCAGGTCTGTCTCCGGTGTGAAGACCGAAACGAGCAGCTTTCCGCGTGGCTTGAGCACGCGCGCCGTCTCCGAGAGGGCGCGGTCCCATTCGGCGCGCCTCTGCGCGCAGTGATAGAGGCCCAGCGCGACGACGAGGTCGAAGCGGCGGTCGGCGGCGAAAGACAGATCGTCCATGCGGCCGACGCGCACGCGGGAGGCGGCCTCGGCACTTCCCAGGATCTCCGCGACGCGCTCGCGCGTCCTGGCGACCATGGCGGGCGAGGCGTCGAGCGCCTCGAGGTCAAATCCTGCCCGGGCGAGCAAGACGGCATTGCGGCCGCCCGCGCAGCCGAGATCCAGCACTCGGACCGCGGCGTGATTTTCATGCTCGCGGACGAGGCTCGTCAGGCGCGCATCCGGTTCCCGCGCGGCGAAGCGCTCGACGTTTTCGGGGGAGTCCCAGAAGGATGGCATCGGCATTTGTCAAGAGTACCCAGTCCATCGCACGTTTTCGACCCCGCTCCGGCGAGCCCACGGACTTGCCGGTCGGAGAGCGGCCTCGACCGCCCGCAGTTACAGGATAGAGTGACTCTGGCGGCCAACCGATGACGCTATCCGCCGGGACCCGGCTCGGCCCCTACGAGATCCTCTCGCCTCTGGGCGCAGGTGGGATGGGGGAGGTCTACCGGGCGAAGGATACGACGCTCGGGCGGGACGCAGCGATCAAGGTTCTGCCGGACGGCGTGGCGCAGGACGCGGAGCGCCTGGCGCGGTCTGAGAGGGAGGCACGGGCGCTCGCCGCGCTCAATCACCCGGGGATCGTCACGATTTACTCGGTCGAGCAGTCGGGCGACGGCCTTCGCAAGGCCGGGCTCAATGTGCCCGAGCCGGTCCTCATGATCGGGTGCCCATCCCGCCGCGGACGGATGCGGCCGCGGTTTCCTGCGGTCGACGCACGAGCCCCGGGACCGGCCACCGGGCCTGTCTTGCACCGCCAGGTGGTTTCGTTTGCACCGCGGAATTTCCTAATATCGCAAAACGATGTAAACCGTGCGCAGACAAAGGGCGCTTCGTGTGCCTGCGCGCGCCGATGGGTTCGATGGTCCCGACCCCTGCGTGCGGTGCGATTCGGGACCTGAAAGAAGGAGGAATCATGGCCCTGTACACTCTGCCGGACCTTCGCTACGACTTTGGCGCCCTCGAGCCCCACATCTCGGGAAAGATCATGGAGCTCCATCACTCCAAGCACCACGCCGGCTACGTTCAGGGGGCCAACACCACGATCGAGAAGCTGGAGGAGGCGCGCGAAAAGGACGATTTCACGCGCCTGGCGGCGCTCGAAAAGACCCTCGCCTTCAACCTCTCGGGCCACGTCTTGCACTCCCTCTTCTGGCAGAACCTGACGCCCAAGGGAAACGGCCGACCGACGGGAGAGCTGGCAGCGGCCATCCAGAACGACTTCGGGAGCTTCGAGAAGTTTCGCAAGCAGCTCACCGCCGTCGCCTCGACGATCATGGGCTCGGGTTGGGCGGCGCTCGTATGGGAGCCGATCGGCCATCGGCTCCTGACGACGCAGATCTACGACCACCAGTCCAACCTGGCGCAGGCGGGGATCCCGCTGCTCGTTCTGGACGCCTGGGAGCACGCCTTCTACCTTCAGTACCAGAACCGAAAAGTCGAGTTCTTCGAGGCGGTCTGGAACTGCTGGAATTGGGCCGACGTCGCCGATCGCTATGGGGCCGCGCGGCACGTCGACGTGGGGCTGGTGGGCGCGGCCCGCTAGCAACGCGGGACGTGAAGGTCTGTGCGACGGCGCCGGGTCGTGCCACTCTGGGCGGTCCGCGGCGCCGGCGCGCGGACCGGCCCGGAAATCGGGTTTCGCCCCTAGGTGTGAATTCTCAAGACGTTGTTCACCCTCACCGCCCCCTCTGAAGAGTCCCCGGGCTCAGAATTCCCCTCTCCCCCCGGTTGGGGGGAGAGGTCAGGGTGAGGGGGGCAGCCCGCCCCGATCATTCCGGACGCCGCAGCCGCGGCAGGAGCGCCCCTCACCCCAACCCTCTCCCGCCGGGAGAGGGGGTCCGCATGACCCGCCCTGGCTGTGAACAACGTGTTGAGAAACGACACCTAGGATCCCCTCGGGCCGATGTCGACGGCGATCCGCTCCCACCTGCCCTGCCGGAAGCGGGCGACGGAGAGGATGGCACGGGTGGCGTGCCCGATCACGATCGCGAGCCAGATGTCCGCCGCCTGCAGGCCTCGTGTTGCCTGAAAGAAGGTGCACAAACCGAGCGGCACGACGATCTGGGAGACGATCGAGATGTAAAGGGGGCTGCGCGTGTCGCCGGTTCCCTGGAGACCCCCGGTGTAGGTCAAGGCCACGGTCACGAAGAGGCCGGAGACGGAAAGGAACCGCAGGAGCTGCTGGCCGAGCGTGGTGACGACTGGTTCCTTCATCCCGAAGAGGCCGAGCAGAAAGCCGGGAACGGTCAGGAACGATAGGCCGATGGCGGCAGCGAGGCCGAGCCCGATGCGGGACGTCACGACGACGCCGTGCCTGGCTCTCTCCGGGTTGCCCGCGCCGAGGTTCTGACCCGCGATCGTTGCGGCGGCCCCCATCAGACCCACGGAGGTCCAGGTAATGAGCGAGAAGAGCTCCGTGTAACCGACCGCGTAGGCTGCCTGCGCCGCGGCGCTCTGGGGAAGAGAGCCGATGAAGCGCAGGAGCAGAACGCCCGCGATGTTCATCGCGATCCCCTGGACTCCGGTCGGAAGCCCGAATCGGAAGAGCGATCGGATGATGCCGAAGTCGGGCTTCAGATCCATCCCGCGGTGAAAGTGGATGACCGAGTCGGGAGCCATGAATCTCCAGATCCCGAGCGCCGCAACGAGTGTGCTGCTCGCGACCGTGCCGAGCGCAGCGCCGAAGGTTCCGAGACGCGGGATCAGGAGCACGTTGAGCACGACGGTGAGGGCGGTCATCGCTACGCCCAGACGCAGCGGCGTGCGAGGATCGCCCGCGGCGCGGAAGGCCCCACTCAAAAGGAAGAACAGCATCATGCCCAGGATGCCGAGAAACATCGTGCGCAGAAAGGGGAGCGCCTCGCGCTGCACTTCCGGAGCGGCGTGCACGAGATCGAGCAGCGGCGGCGCCGCGAAATAGCCGGCGACCGCCATCAGAGCAGCCATGCCGACGGCCGTCAGGAGCGCCTGGTAGACGACGCGGTTGACCTTCTCGGGTTGGTCCGCGCCCGCGAATCGTGCCACCAGGACGGCCATCCCCGTGAAGAGCGAGCTGATGAAGACGATGACCACGATGATGATTTGCCAGCTCACCCCGATGGCGGCGTTTGCCGTGTAGCCGACGTAGTGGCCCACCATCGCGTGATCGACGATGCCCTGCAGGCCCGCGATGATGTTCTGCAGCATCGTGGGCCAGGCGAGATGCCAGACGGCGGGCCCGATCGGGCCCTCAACGATGGAACGGTCGAATCTCTGCACTGGAATCCGCTCGGCCCGGGCCATGGCTCTCCTCGGATTCTCTAGCGGGTGGCCCGGCCCGGGGCCGATGCGCGAAGCGCGGTCTCGGTCCCGTCGCCGCCCGCGGCGCGCAGATCTTCGCGGCGTCCCGCGGTGTGCCCCTCGACTGAGGGTCGGTGCCCATGCTCTCGCATCTTCGCGCTCGGAAGGAGGCTATCGCGAGTGGCGCGTGCGCAGGGTCTGGAAAAGCGCGCGAGTTTCGAGTGGGGCGCCCGTCGGGGACAGGGGAGCGGCGCAGGGCCCGGGGCGTGGCGGCAGCATCGGCGGCGCGGTCGACCTCCTTGCGTCGAACGGCTTCCCGGTCGAATTCGGGCGGAACGGGGCACGCCGACGGCGGGTGTCGTGAGCAGAGCCGGAGCCGTGGCTGGTTATATCGCAGTACGATAGGATAACAGGAAATGAGGAAATCGCACTCGCCGACGGCCCGGCGTTCGGCCGCCGGAAGGCGCGCGCGACTGCCACCGCGGCGCTCCCGGTCCTCGAATCCGAGCGAGTCTGACTATTGGCGCCTGACGGAATTCCGTTACGCCTTGCGACGCTTCCTCCACTTTTCCGAGGAAGCGGCCCGGCAGGCCGGAATCTCGCCCAACCAGTACCAGCTTCTGTTGTTCATCCGCGGTTTTCCGGGTCCCCCGCCGACGATCGCGGACCTTTCGGAGCGGCTGCAGGTCGAGCACCAGAGCGCCGTGGGGCTCGTGGACCGGTCGGTTGCCGCGGGCCTCGTTCGCCGCCGCGCGGACGCGCAGGACCGGCGCCGCGTTCGAGTTCTGCTCGAGCCCCGGGGGGCGAGGCTGCTGGCCCGGTTGGTGTCGGCGCACTCGCCCCAGTTCCGTCGACTGGCGTCGGCGCTCTGGCGAGCCACGCCCTCGTGAGCGGAGGAGAGCTCCCGCCCTACGGGCCCGGTCACGCTCGCCTTCGGTGGATCGGTCGGCAAGGAGGGTCCGTGCGCCCAGATCGGCGCCGCGATCACGAGCTTCTTCGCCGACCGCCTTCGGCTCAACGACGAAGACCGCCGCCGGCTCGTCATCTGCGGAATCGGCGCCGGATTCGCTTCGGTTTTCGGGACGCCGATCTCGGGCGCGTTGTTCGGAATCGAGGTGCTCTACCTGGGTCGGATCGAATACTCGGTGCTCTTTCCATGTCTGGTGGCCGGCATCGTCGGCCACCTCGTCTGCGGCGTCGGTCCTCCGGTGACGGCGCTCCACGAGAGCTTCGGTGCCCTGGGGCAATCGACGATCGTCGGGCTCTCGATCGCTTTCGGCGCGGTCTTCGGACTGATGGCCTTGCTGCTGATCGAGGCGATGCGCGGGACCGAGAAGCTCGTGAGGCGGTTCGAAACGCACCCGTATGCGGTCGCCGCGGTGGGCGGTGCCGCCCTGGCCGCCTTCTACGCGGTGGCGGGCGACCTCTACGCGGGTCTCGGCTCGGTGACGATCGAAGCGGCCCTCGTCGGCGCTGCGCGAAATGACCGTCGTCGTCTTTTCTCTTCAAGATCATCGCGACCGCGGTCCGCTTTCTGGCGGAGCAGAAGGCGGAGACCGCCTACTTCAACATCCTCGTGCCGCTGCGCGGTACGTCGTTGCACGATCGATTGAAGGCCGAGGGGCGCCTGCTCGACGAGGAAAACATGGAAAGATGGCCCGGCCTCTCGTGCCACTTCAAGCCCCTGCGCTACGAGCCCGAGGAGCTGGTGCGCCGAGTGGCCGGGATCCGCCGGCACTTCTACACGTTCCGCTCCGCGGTGCGGCGGCTGCCGGTACCCCGCCGGGAGTCGCATTTCGCCGCCTGGAATCTTCATTTCCTGCAGAACAAGGTCGCGCGAAACCTCGACTCGATGCGTGATTTCACGGAGTTCTAGGACGGCGCATTCGAACAGGCGGGGTCTTTTCGCAAGCGGTCCTCAAGGCCCTTTGCCGCGCCGTTTTCTCTCGTCCGGCTCTGGCGTGAAGTTTGCTTCAATCGAACAAGGGAGGGTATTTTCGTGGAACCGGTGGTCGGAATTTTTCCCTCGCGCGCAGCCGCTGCCCAGGCGGGCGAAAAGCTTCGGAGCGACGGCTTTCCGGAGGACCGCGTTCAACTCCTGCTGCTCATCGAGGGCGGCTCCGAGAAGGGATTGCCCCCCATGGAGGACGCCGAGCCGCCGGGCGTGGGCACGGCGCTCGGAGGCGTGGTCGGAGCGGCGACGGGAGCTTCGGCGGGATTCGGCCTGGGAGCATTGACGGCGAGCTTTCTGATTCCCGGTATCGGAACCATCGCGGCCGTGGGACTCTGGGCCGCGGCGGTCTTTGGAGTGGCCGGGGCAATCGGAGGCGCCGCCGCGGGCGCGGCGGCGGAGGGCGCTACGCGATCCGGTGTCCCCAGGGACGAGCTATACCTCTACGAGGATGCTCTCGCACGCGGAAAAGGAGTCGTTTTCGTTCTCGTCCAAAACGACGTTGAGGCGGCACGGGCGAGGCAGATGCTGGAAGCCGCTGACGCCGAAAGCCTCGATGCCGCGCGGAAGCAATGGTGGGTCGGAATCGAGGAGCTCGAGAAGGCGAGTGCCCACGGCCACCGTTGGGGAACCGAGGGGCCCGCGCATGCAATCTATCGGCGAGGATTTGTCGCCGCGTCGGCGAGCCCTGATGCGCCCTACGAGACCGTGGTGGCCGGGCTCGGGAAGCAGTTGGGGGATGTCGTGCATCAACCGGCATTCCGTCGGGGCTACGAGCGCGGAGCTGCCGCCGCTCGCGGGCGCGTCCAGCAGGCAGGGACGGGAGTCGGTGCCTCTCGGAGAGCGAAGTGAAGCTTTCCAGACACGGTGAAGCGGCCTACGGGTTCACGCGATTTGTCGCGGGCCTGCTGTTTGTCTGCAATGGAGCCCGGAAGCTGTTCGGTGCCTTCGGAACGCAGGTCGCGGTCGGCCAGCCCCGGATGCTTCTTGCCGGCACTCGAGCTCCTGCGGCCTGATGATTTCCCGGCGGGCTCTTCACGCGTCGGGCCGCGCCTGTCGCGTCGGGTGAGATGGGAGCCGCGGACTTTCTTTCTGGTTCATGCGCCTATCGGCTTCTGGCCGATCCAGAACAAGGGTGAGCTCGCTGCCCTCCATTGCTTCTTGTTCCTGAGGGTGGCCGCAATCGGCAGCGGCCGCTACGGGCCGGATGGGCTCCGGAGGAGGCCCACCGGTCGGTCGCCGGAGTCGACCGCCAGTACTTCCTGGAGCCGCGGCGGGACGACCCGGGACCGGACAGGATCCGACTCTCGCCGAATATGACCTGCGTCATGGGCGCGGGGGGGAGCTCGCGCCATTCTCCGGCCATGAGAGACCCTTCTCCGATTGATCCGAAAGAGCCCGTCAAGGATCTGCTCGCACGGTATCCGCATCTCGCTTCCGCGCTCGCCGCCCACGGTCTCGACGCCTGCTGCGGTGGGGTGCACCCCCTGGAAGAGGCTTGCCGTGCCAAAGGGCGGAATCTCCAGGAAGTCGTACGCGATCTGGAATCGGCGCACGCGGCCGCCGAGGCGCACAACCTCGTCCCACCCACGATGTCGATCCGCGAGCTCAAACGGCGCTTCCCCGCGACGCGGCCCGTGCTCGAGCGCTACGGCCTCGGGGATTGCGGAGGAGAGGAAGGCCCGGACGAGCCCCTGGCCTGGTTCGCAACCGTGCACCGCCTTCCGCTCGACGATTTCCTTCGTGACGTGCGGGAGGCGGCGGTCCGCGATGCGGCCGCGGCCCCGCCGGCGCCCCCGGCCGGAAAGCCCGCGAGCCTCTTCTCCCCGCACTTCGTCATCGGGTCGCTCTTCCTGACGCTCACTCTGGGGGCGACCACCGGGATGGTGAACCTGCTGCGGATCGCGGCCGGCGGCGAAGTGCCGATCGACCACAGGCAGATCCACGGCCACACGCAGGTGCTGGGCTTCGCGGCGCTCTTCCTGATGGGGATCGCCTATCACGCGCTGCCGCGCATCCTCGGCGTGGCCGGAGCCGCACCCGGGCGCTCCGTTCGGCCGAGCTTCTGGCTGATGTTCGCGGGCGTCCTGCTGCGGAACATCGGCCAGCCCTTCGGCCTTCAACCCTGGGGAAGGCTTCTTTCCCTCTTTTCGAGCGCCCTCGAAGTCGCCGCGGCCATCCTCTTCGTCCGTTTCGTCTTCGCGCTGCTCGCCAAGGTGCGGGAAGGCAAGTACGACCGGACGGATCCGCTCCTGCGCTTCGTGCGGGCCGGCACCCTCTACTTTCTGGCGGCCATGCTGATCGTCGGAGCCCAGGGCGTGTGGCTCGCCGGACATGCGGACACCGTGTTGCCGGCCTCCTTGAACGAGAGCTTCTACTTCGCGGCGATCTACGGCTTCCTGCTCGCCTGGATCTACGGCTTCGGCGACCGGATCGTGTCGCTCTTCCTCGGCGTCGGGCCGGCGCGGCGAGGGACGGCCTCGGCGGCGTTGTGGCTGCAGGGAGCAGCCGTGGTTCTCTCGCTATTCTCCTGGATTCCCGGCGTGTCCGATTCGGGTGCCCTGCGGCTGCGGGACGCCGGCCTCGGCCTGGTCGCCCTTTCGGCCTGCTTCTATCTGGCCGGCAACGGGTTCCTCTGGCGCCGCACCAGCTTCCCGATGATGCGCACCCCGGGCTCCCCGACGGTGGCCATCCGGCTGGCCTTCGGCTGTCTGGCGCTCTGGGCGCTGCTCGAGCTCTCCGCGGTCGTGCTCTCGCGAGCCACGCGTCTGCCGGCTCAGAACCCGTGGTGGGCCGACGCCGCTCGCCACACGTTCACGATCGGGTTCCTGACGCTTCTGATCGTCGGCATGAGTTTCCGGATTCTGCCCGTCTTCTCGGGCAAGACGCTCTGGTCGCCACGGCTCGCCTACGCGACTTACGGCCTCCTGCTGCTCGGAGTTGCGTTACGGCTCCTGCAGTACCCGGCCGCGTTCCGGCCGGCTTTCTACATCATCGGCTCCTACATGGGAATCCCGGTCGTCGCCGCCCTGATTCTGTACCTCGTCAATCTGATGCGGACGATGCGCGGAGGCCGGAAGGTCCGCCCGATCCCGGCCGCGCCGCGTTCGTCCTTCGCCTCGACGCTGCCGGTGCGATAATCGCCGGCGTGCCGGCGCGCCCGCCGATTCCGTTCAACGCCATCCCGATCCTCGCCCCGCTGACGCCGGAGGACCAGGCGGAGCTTGGCCCTCTCTGCGAGCTGCGCGCCTTCGAGAAGGGCACCGCGCTCTTCGAGGAGGGCCAGCCGGCCCTGTTCATCCACTTCCTGTTCGTCGGGCGCGTGAAGATCGTCAAGGCCGCTCCCGAACGCGACTTGATCCTCGAGATCCTGGGCCCGGGCGAGCCAGTCGGCGCCGTGGCCGTCTTCGAGCGCCGCCCCTTCCCGGCCTCTGCCGTGGCCCTGGAGTCCTGCGGGACGGTCTCGATCCCCGAGCGCGAGTTCTTCCAGTTGATCGAGAAGCGCCCCGAGATCACGCGTCGGATTCTCGCAGGCCTGACCCTGCGCATGATGGCCTTGAACCGACGACTGGCCGACATGACGGGCTCGGTCGAGTATCGGGCAGCCCGGCTTTTCACCACACTCGCGGAGCGGGGGGGACAGAAGCGCTCTGAGGGGATCTTCGTTCCGCTCCGCCTCTCGCGCCAGGAGATCGCCGATCTCGTCGGCACCACTGTCGAGACCGCGATTCGCCTGATGAGTCGATGGCAGAAGGACGGCGTCATCGACACGGAGAAGGAAGGGTTTCTCATCCGGCAGATCGGGGCGCTCCGGCAGATCGCGCCCTCGGACTGAGGCGGGCCGAGCGGGGACGCCGGATCCTCGGGATCCGTGCGCTTCAGTGCAGGTGGGCGGTCGGGTTGCCCGGCGGCAGCACGTCGAAGGCCGGGTGGTCGGCGTTGCCACGTGCCAGGATCATCGCGTACAGGAAGGGCGCGAAGCTCGTCGCGCGCCGTCCATTGATGGCGACGATCGGCGTCCCGTCCGAGTCGTACTGAGAAGCCGCGGCGATGTCCTGTTCGAGCTTCGCCCGGGTGTCGTCCGCCGCCAGGCACGCGGTCAGGGCGTCGCGCGAGACGTAGGGAGCCGCGAGATCCAGCACTTTCGCCCGGGTCAGCCCCTTCTGATTGGCGAAGAGCGCGCCCGCGAACTCGGGCTCGCGTCCGGTCGGCCCGACGCAGAGTCTCGCTGCGGCGGCGGCGCAGCGGACATCGTCGCCCTGTCCGGGCACGAATCGAGGATTGCAGCGTCCGTCCAGGGGGTATTGCCGCGCGTCGATGCTGAAGCTGCCGGGTGATGTATGGGTTCGCAGAGCCTGGAGCGTTTCGTAGAGACCGGCGCAGTGCTCGCAGAGGATGTCCGTGAACTCCGTGATTCGCACGGGGGCCATGGTCGAGCCGACCAGATCCCGGGGCGGCGGCAGCGTCGCGGGGGGCGAAGCCCGAAAGATGGCGAGCGAGTCGGCCAGCGTCTGCTGCGAGACCGGATCGAGGCTCGCGACGAGCTCCTCGATTGCCCGATCCCTCCGGGGATCTCCTGTCCCCTTGCGGGGAGGTTCGGGGTTCGCGGCCTCGGAGGCCCCGGCGGCGGCCGCAGCCTCGGCGACCGCCCGGCGGCCGGCTTCGCCGCTCACCTTCGGAGTGCGCAATCCCGGATACAGCAGGAGCAGGAAGGCCGCCGCGGCGCAGCCGAGCGAGAGCGCTGCGGCACGGCCTCGCTGGGGCAGCCCCGCCGCGCGCCAGGACCAGAGGGCGATCACCCCGTAGGCACCGACGAAGAGGTAGGTTCCGACACAACCCACACAGATGGTTCCGGCAGCGAGGCTCGCGGCCGCCAGGCCGGCAACCGTGAGCACACCCGCTCCGGCCGTCATCCGCACGGCCGACACGAGCACGGCCGAGGGCGCGCCGCCCGAGGCGAGCCGGGCGAGGCCCGAGAGCGCCAGCGCGAAGGCGACGGCGCTCCACGCGAGGCCCCAACCCGCGATCGGCAGGCCGGTTGCCTCGTGGACGGCCGAGGCGAGCGCGCCGTTCCAGACGCCGGCGCAGTCGAACCTCCCGCCGAAGCTGCAGAAGGAGCCCCCGCCCGAGCGGAAGATCACCAGCTCCGCCCAGAGGAGCGACGACCACAGGGCAGACGCCGCCCCGAGAGCCGCGAGCGCCGCCCAGCCCGATGGGTCAGGGGAGCCGCGTCGCGCCGCGGCCGTTTTCTCCGTCTTCTTCATGCCCGCATTCTGACACCAGGGGCGCGGCAGCCCGGGGCCGCTCCGCAGGCCGGTCTCCCCGCGAAACTATGAGGAGGGCTCGTCTGCCCGGGGCCTCAGCTTTCGAGCTACGTACGGCCTAGCGAGCGCCCGCATCGCCGCGAGCTTCCAGCCGTAGACCCTCGACCGCAGGCTCGGCGCCGCCAGATCCGCGCACTCTTCCGGCTGCACCACGAGCGAAACCTCGATCGGCAGGATCCCGACCGGCAGGCCGGCGTCCCGACAGGCCTCGTAGAGGTGCGCGAAGACTTCCTTCATCTCGTCGGGATTCGGCGGAGGAGCGGCCTCGAGCTCGCTCCCGACCGTCGGCCGGAAGATGCAGACCGTCGGAAAGGCTCCGGCCGCGACGATCCGGTCGATCCCGCGCTTGGTCGCCGCGACGGGCTCGAGGCCTGCGATGATCTCACCCGAGACGCGGCCCCGCCCGAGCCGCCTGGAGGTGTACTCCATCGCCTCGAAGAACCCTTCCTGGCCGAGGGTGGCGGCCTTGCCGGGACAGAGCCGGCTGAAATACTCGGGGTCCTCGAACTCGTAGCAAAAGGAGAAGTGGTCGGCGCCGGCGTCGATCAGTTCGTCGTACTCGGAGAACTTTCGGCGGGGCACGGGCATCGCCTGAACACCGATGAACCCGCCCACCTGCCGGCGTAGCGCCCGGACGTAGGGCTCGCACTGGCGAAGGCCATGAATCGGTTCGAGGCGATCGACCTCCTCGAAGTGGTAACCGGTGTTCAAGTGCGTGAAGACGGAGCCCGATTCCTCGCGGGCGGCCAACGCCACCTCGACGACGTCCTCGACTCTTTTTCTGGCCTGCTCGGCGACACCGACGTTGACTCCCGTCGTGCAGAACTTGCACGCTTGCGACGGCGTCTGTGCCCAGTACATGCACCCATTGGACACGTAGACTCCGAGGTAGTTTCCCTGGAGGACCCCGATGCGACTCATCGGAACGCCGGAAGAGGTCGTGCGCGAATACCAGGCCGGCTCTTCCGGAACCTCGACGCCGTAGGTGCTTCCCGTGCGGTCGTCGATGAGGCCGTAGCGGCCCTTCTCCCGCACGAGGCGAAACGGCGAGGAGGCGGCGAACGCCTCGACCACGGGCACGTTGACCCAGATCGGCTTTCTGGACGCCGGTAGCACGATCTCGAGCCCGGATCCAAGCCCCGCTCGCGTGCGCGCGATCCTCCGACCGTCCTCGTCGAGCGTGCAACTCTCGTCGATCCGCATCCCGCGGCAAAAGAGCTCGATTTCCAGTTCGACGGGCGATGGCATCGTGGGCAGGTTAGGCCCCCGCCGAGACGGACGGCATGATGCAGATCATTCAGACGCCCGCCTTTCAATTTGATCCATTTGAATCACCCCGCGACCCCGGCCCAGGCGCTAGAACCGTACCGAGCGGCCCAGACGTGGCAAGGTATGCGAAGCAGATCAAACCGATCACCGGCATTACGCCGGTCGCGGTCACTGCCCCGGCCCGGCGGCCGGCCAAGTTTCATGGAGAGAACGCATGAGCCAAGGCAGAAAAAAGACCCCGCCCCCGGAAAGTGAGGCGCCGGAATTCCTTTCGCGCGGAGAGGTCGCCCGCCTCTTCGGCGTTTCGGTCTCAACCGTCACCCGCTGGGCGCGGACAGGCCTGATCAAGGCCGTGCGAACGCCCGGCGGCCATTATCGTTTCCGGGCCGAGGAGACGCGCCAGGCTGCCCGCCCGGTGACGGAACCCCTCGCCCGGCTCGACTGACGCCGATGAGCGGCGGCTGTCGACCGAGGAGAATCTCATGAAGGCGATCTTCGAGAGGAGCAACCGGTTTCTCGCGGAACCGCTGCAGCCTGGGCCGCGGCTGCTGATCGTCCTGGCGTTCCTGCTCCTGATTCCGACATACCTGCTCCCGCTCTGGCAGGTAACGCTGGTCGCTCCGGAGCATCCGGACGGCCTGCGGCTGTCGATCTACAGTTACAAACTCGAGGGTGGCAACGGCGGTCGGGACATTCCGGAGATCAACGTCCTGAACCGCTCCATCGGCATGAAGGAGCTGACGGCCGCGGAGTTCATGGAGTTCAAGTGGATCCCGTTCGTGGTCGGGATGCTCGCCTTGCTCTTCCTTCGCGCGCCGGTGCACGGCAAGCTGAGCGACCTGATCGACGTCGTCGTTCTCTACGTCTATTTCGGTCTCTTCCTGCTCTGGTCCTTCGGCTACGAGCTCTACGCCTACGGCCATGACCTGGCGCCGACGGCCCCGGTCAGCGTTCCGCCCTTCATGCCGCCGCTCTTCGGCTCCAGGAAGCTCGCGGACTTCGAGGTGTCCTCCTATCCGGCCGCGGGGTCGTACTTTCTGGCGGCGGTCGCGGTGACCCTGCTCGTCGCCTTCGTCGTCGCCTTCCGGCAGACGCGGCAGGAGCAGGCCGCAGAGGCTCGGTCGGCCGGCTGACCCTGCTCGCGCCCGGGCGCTCCCCGCGCGCCGCCTCGAGAGGGTAGAACGAAGGTCCTCTAGGGCAACCGCTCGAGCGAGCGCGTGCGGACCTCGAAGGCTCCCCGCCCGTAGGTCCCGGCGGCCATGCGTCCGGTCGCCGGATCGAGCTCCAGGTCTCTCACGTCGGCGGGTGGCAGCCCGTCGTTGTAGCTCTCCCAGGCCCAGCTCGTCTGGCGGACAAGGTGACGCCGGCAGCGATAGACGCCCTTGGACGTCGCCGCATAGATCGTCAGGCGGTTGCCCGAGTCGACGGCCAGCGCGTTGACGCAGAGGCCCGAAGGCAGGTTGCCCGTGATGTCCGTGGCGACCGTGTCCGAAGCGCTCGGGACTCCGGATTGCCGGCGCAATTGATAGATGCGGCCTTTGGTCTGTGCGCACTTTCGATCCAGCACCGTCGCGTTCGCGAACGAGGCGTAGAGGAACTGGGGCCGGATCGCGTCCACTTCCAGGTCAGAGACCGGCAGGGAGACCGGGTGCGTGAAGACCTCCTGGAAATTGGCAGCGCCTGGCCCGGCATAGACGTTTCCGTCGGATCCTCCGACCCAATAGATGTTTCCGCCGGAGTCGACCGCGGATCGTACGGCCAGGCCCGAGGAAGGCACGAAGACCGGATTCCACGTTCCTCCTGCCGGAATGGCGGGAAGGCCGAGCCAGAGGGCGGCGCAGGAGGCGAGGAGAATCCCGCTCTGCGTGGGGTGAGATTGCAGGTGGAAGGTCTGATTGTAGGAAAAGCACTTGGCGGGGCTCTGAATCAGAAAGTCCGCGAACGTCGCACCTCCGTCGAAGGAGTCCTGAACGGTCTTTCCGTCCTGCCCGGTGACGAACAGGTTGTCCTCGTTCCCCGCGTCAATCGCGACACCTCCGCCGTCTCCTCCGCAGCCGGCGCAAACCTGGGGAAAGGATCCCACCACTGGCTGGATGTGATCCCACACAGGGCTGCCGGAGTAGCGGAGATTTCCGTTGTCCTGGGTGGCGGCGATAAGGCGCTCGGAGGGAGTCCGCGCGCGAGCGAGGCCGTAGATCTCCGCATTGGTGATACCGGCGCCGATGAACGCCCAGGTTCCCTCTTTTGCGTGGTCCGTCGAGCGGTAGACGCCGCCATCGGTCGTCGCGAAGATGATGGAAGGATTCCCGGGCTGAAAGGCCCATCCGTGATAGTCGCCGTGAGGCGCATACGGCTGTCGGTCTTCCTTGCCCTCCGAGGGCAGCCGCGCGAAGTGGGCGCCGCCGTCGATCGAGATCCGAAGGACGGGCCCGGCGAGGTACAGAGTGTCGGCGTTGGTCGGGTCGCTGGCCATGACCCAGCCGCGACAATCGGCATCGGTGACTCCGGTGCATCGAAAGCGGCCGAGCCAGCTCACGCCGCCGTTGGTCGTGCGAAAAAGGGCATGGGTCTCGTAGGTCTTTGTTCCCACCGACTGAAACCCGCCCAACAACGCGTAGACCGTGGCCGGCGAAGCGGCGCTGGCGCGGCTCAGCGCGAGGCGAATGCCCGTGGCCGGTGAGACCTCGACGGCCGGGAGTGCGGACTGAAGCTGCCACGGCGTCAAACCGCCGTCCTCGGTCTTGTAGACGCCGTGCCCCTGGATCGCGGCGTAGAGTGTGAGGTGGTCGAACGGATCCATCACGACCGCCGTAGCCGATCCGTCGGGCTCCGTCCCGGCACCAACTTTCAGCGAGACGGCCCACGTCGCGCCGCCGTCATCGGAGCGCAGGAGGCCGTCGTCGCTCGTCAGGTAGAGGACCTGGGGCGTCACGGGATCGACGAGGAGAACGGTCCGGTCGCCATCCCCGGTGTTGCGGCGCAGGTGCAGGTCCTTGGCCGCGACGTTCTTCCAGCTCGAGCCTCCGTCGTCCGAGCGGAAGATCCCCGCGTCGACCATTGCGGCGTAGACGCGCCCCGGCGCATCGGGATCGGCGGCGAGTGCCGCCACGGCAAGCGTCGGGAAGCTGTCGGTGAGCGGTTGCCAGGACTTGCCTCCATTGGTCGTCTTCCAGATCCCGGTGCCTTCGTGCCCGAGCTCGCCGGGCGAGCCTACGTAGATCGTCTTCGGGTTGGCCGGATCGATGGCGATCGCCGCGAGACGGCCCGACGCGCCGTAGGTGCCGAGCGTCAGCCCGGGAACCGGAGGGGCGACCACATTGCGGGGTCCGACGGAGACCCACTGGCCCGGAAGCGGAGGCACGAAGACCAGGTGCTTGAGCGCGACGTTGTTCGCCGTCGCGGCGCGCCCGGCGACACCGTCGACATCCGGATTCACGGAAACGTCGAGCTCGTTGATCCAGCGGGGAATCGTGAGGGTTCGCGAGACGTAGACCGCTTCCCCCGAGCTCAACCCGACGACCAGGTCCGGGTTCTCCGACCCTCGGGCCAAAAGAGGCCCCGACGAGACGCGAATGCGGAAGGGGCTTCGGGCTTCGCCACCCGCATTGACGACGCGAAAACTCACCGTGATTCGGTGCGACCGCGTGTCGGACGGGTCGGTATAGACGGAAAGCGCTTCCACCTGGGGGTCCGGACTCTGGGCACGGAGGACATCTTCGGAGACCGGGCCAAGCAGGATCGCGGCCAAGAGAATCGTCTCCAGGATTCGGAAGGGGGCGCAGGTGAGACGGCGTCCGAGCTCGCCGGGAGGCTTGGGCCTCGCCGGGATCCGTGAACTCGGAGGAGAGGCCATGCCCTCCGGACGGGCAATCACGAATGCAAGAATACCATCCGAAGGCCGGGCCTTCCGCGGTCCTGCAGTAGACTCGCGGCGACCGAGAATGCAACCGCTCGAGACGGATGCCGAGGCCCGGGCGGCGGGCATTCTGCTGCACCCGACGTCGTTTCCCGGCCGGTTCGGAATCGGCGACCTCGGACCCGCGGCCGACGCCTTTCTCGACTGGGCGGCGGCGGCGGGACAGCGGATCTGGCAGGTGCTGCCGCTCGGGCCAACCGGTTTCGGAAATTCCCCCTACGGCTCGCCCTCGGCCTTCGCGGGAAATCCGCTGCTGATCTCGCCGGAGGTCCTCGCCGAGGAGGGATGGCTGCCCCGGGCTGCGCTCGATTCGCCGCCCTCCTTCCCGGAGGGACGGGTGGACTTTTCCTCGGTGATCGCGTGGAAGAGGAAGCTCCTGCGCCAGTCCTGGGAGCGCTTCCGCGCCGCCGCCGCCGCCTCCGACCGCGCGGCGCTCGACGCGTTCCTCTCCGCGCCCGAGCAGGCGGACTGGCTTTCTTCCTGGACGCGGTTTGCGGCCAGGGGCGCGCGCCCGGACGAGGAGGCGTTCCAGGCCTATCTTCAGTTTCTTTTCTTCAGACAGTGGGACAGGGTCAAGAAGGCCGCCA
Source organism: uncultured Acidobacteriota bacterium (assembly GCA_963801275.1). GTDB lineage: Bacteria > Acidobacteriota > Thermoanaerobaculia > UBA5066 > Gp7-AA6 > DATBFU01. The sequence goes on from CAWDEF010000001.1 coordinate 4,051,875, forward strand.
ATGCGCGTGGAATCGCGGTTCTGGGTGACCTGCCGATCTACGTCGCCCTCGACAGCGCGGACGTGGGGACTCGTCCGGAGCTTTTCGATCTCGACCGGTACGGCGCTCCGGCATTCGTGTCCGGAGTCCCGCCGGACTACTTCAGCAAGACGGGTCAGCTCTGGGGAAACCCCCTCTACCGCTGGGACCGGCTCGAAGAGGAGGGCTTCGCCTGGTGGATCGCCCGCATTCGCGCCAACCTGCGCACGTGCGATCTGGTCCGCATCGACCACTTCCGCGGCTTCGCTTCGTACTGGGCCGTTCCCGCGGGCGCATCGACGGCGGCCCATGGCCGCTGGCTTCCCGGACCCGGCCGCAAGCTCTTCGAAGCCGTGCGGGCGGCGCTCGGCTCCCTGCCGATCGTCGCCGAAGACCTCGGCTCGATTACCAGTGACGTGCAGGATCTGCTCGCCGATCTCGGGATTCCGGGCATGAAGGTCCTGCAGTTTGGGTTCTCCATCCCGGACGGCGAGGACCTGCCCCACTGCCACGTGCCCAACTGCGTCGTTTACACCGGCACGCACGACAACGACACCGCTCGGGGGTGGTACGCGACGCTCGAAGACGCAGCGCGCGCGCGTGTGCGCGACTACCTCGGCTCCGACGGGCGAGAGATCGCGTGGGACCTGATCCGCGCGGCGTACACTTCAGTGGCGCGGCGGGCGATCGTGCCCATGCAGGACGTGCTCGGCCTGGGAAGCGATGCGAGGATGAACACACCTGCCCGACCCTCCGGCAACTGGGAGTGGCGGGTCGGGGAAGGAGGCTTCCGGGAGGAGGACGCCGCACGCCTGAGGCGCCTGGCGGCTCTGACCGGACGCTTCGAATGAAGCCGCCCGCAGCACCTTCGGTCGGGTGCGGCGAACCCGGAGAACAGACCTCGAGGCGCGCCTTCCCTCGCGTGTGGCGGGCCATCGGGGTGGACTCGACGATCGCCCTGCTCTCCGAATAGCGGCCGGCCGGGAAGAAACCCCCGCCGGGCACCGTTTGTTCGGGGTCGAACACCTCCATGACGAGCCTCTCTCTGGTGCTCCTGGCGCTTCTGCTCGGACTGCCTGCGCGAGCGCCGGCGGTTTCCGAACCCGTTCCCGCGCCGGCAGATGCGTTGGCGGAGTTGGAGCGTGCCCTCGCTCACGGTTACCTCGATCGCGCGATCCAGGCGGGAGAGCAGGCCGTGAAGTCCGATCCGGCGGGCTCGGTCGCCCACGACCTGCTCGGCCGGGCCTACGGGCTCAAGGCGAAGGAATCGCAGCTCTTCGAGCAGGCCCATCTCGCGCGCAAGGCGCAAGCATGCTTCGAGAAGGCGGTTGCGCTCGACCCGAACAACGTCTCGGCCCGATCGGATCTTGCGACCTACGACATGCGTGCTCCGACATTTCTCGGCGGCGGCATGAAGAAAGCCAGACAGCAAGCCGACGCGGTCTTGCGGCTCGACGCCGCGCGCGGCCACGAGCTCCTGGGAGAGCTTGCCGAAAGGGAGAAGGACCTGGTGGAGGCGGAAGTCGAGTTCCGAAAGGCGGTCGAAGCCTCCCCGCCAGGGCAGCTTCGGGCCCGGAGGGCTCTTTCGGACTTTCTCGTTCGGCACGGCCGCTTTCCCTCGGCGAGGCAGCTGTGGCTCGAGCTGAGGAACGGCGCCCGCAAGAACGCGGCGGGCTTCGAGCTGGCGGAAATCGCGCTCGCCTCGGGGACCGGGATTGCCGAGGCGACGAGGGATCTGGCTGCCGGTCTCGCCTCGGCGGAGGCCTGGATCGACCCGAGCCGTGCCGAGGCGTACGAACGCCTGGCGGCGCTGGAACAGAAGCTCGGAAGGACGGAGCGCGCCCGCGCGGATCTTCAGGAGGCGTTGCGGCTCGAGCCCTACCGCACCGAGTGGAGGCGCTCGCTGGCCCGTTTGCACTGAGGCCGCTCGGGAGCGGCAGGTTCCCGCCGAAAGCCCCGGGCCCACTTCCGGTAGAGTGGCTGCAGCAATTCCAGGGGAGGTGCCCGGGGGGGTCGTCGGCTGCGCCGGTTCGTTCGCCGAGTCTCAAGTCCGTCTTTTCGGTTCTCGAGAAGGAGGAAGAGATGGTTGCAACCTTTTCCAAGGTGGCCGGGATCGTTCAGCTCGTCCTCGGTCTGGTGGGGCAGTTCGCTCCTGGAATCGCGTCGGCTCTCGGCTCGGGCGCCGGCGGGAACGTCTTCAACATCGTCTCGGGCGGGGTGCTCTCCTACCTCGGAATGAAGGGTACCGAGAGCGGGCAGCGCACGGGCGCACAGGTGCTCGGGGGCTTGAACGGAATCGTCGGACTGCTCGGCATGCTGGGCGTCAACAACCTGGCGGGAATGACGATGAACCCGGGCATGGGCGCCAACATCGTCAATCTCTTGATCGGCGCCTGGGGCCTCTACGCGGGTTTCGCGGAAAAGAAGACGATCGCCGCCTAGGCTTTCCGGTTCGGATCGAGAAAGGCCGAGGGCCGGCTGGCGACCGGCCCCACCCCTCTCCGACCGCCCTCACGGCGTCGGCGCCGCGATCACGCCTTCCGCCAGGACGATTTCGACTCGACGGTTCCTGGCCCGCCCTTCCCGGGTGTCGTTCGAGGCGACAGGATAAAGGGCGCCGTAACCCACTCCGGTCATGTGCGACTCCGGGACTCCCTGGGTCTTCAGGAAGGCGATGACGGAGGCCGAGCGGTCGTTCGAGAGCTTGTCGTTGATCGCAGCCGTCCCGGTCGAGTCGGTATATCCCTCCACGCGCAGGTTGAGGTTCGGGAAGACGGACAGCACGCCGGCGAGCTTTGCGAGCGTGACCTGCGTCTGCGGCTTCAGCGTGGCCTTGTTCGTGTCGAAGAGGATGTCGGGAAGGCTGACGACGACCCCGCGCGCGGTGTTGCGCGTCTCGGCCACGCTGGCAAGCGCTCCGATCAACCGCTCCGCGAGCGCATCGCGCTCGGCTTTGACGCGCTCATTGGCTGCGGCGAGCTCGGCCATCTGCGCCTCGAGCTCCTTCTTCTGCAGGTCGAGCGCGGCCGCCGTGGCGGCCAGGTCGGCCTTGGCCCTTTCCGCGGCATCTTTCTGCGCCGCGAGCTCCGCGATCTCGGACTCGAGCTGGCTCTTCTGGGCGGCCAGCGCGGCGGCCGCGGCGGCCATCTCCGCCTTGGAACGCTCGGCCTCGCCCTTCTCCATTTCCGCCTGGGTCCGCAAGGCGTCGGCGCGCTTTTCGGCTTCCTCGGCCTGTTGCCGCGCGGCATCCGCCGCGGCGGCGCTCTGCTGCGCCGCGGCCGCCTTCTGTGAGAGGGCGTCGACCTCGGCCTTGCGTCTGGCGGCGGCCTCGGCCTCGGCCTTCTCCTGTTGCGCCTTGTACATCGTCCGGGCCGCGGCCGTCACCAGGGCGGTCGTCCGCCGCGCGTAGTCGGTCACGACCTTGCGGCTGCCCCCTGTTCCCTGCGAGTTGGTCGCCTGGGCGAGCGTGGTTTCCGCCTCGCGCATCGCCTTTTCGTCGTACTTCTCGAGGCCCGCCTCCTTGCCCATCTCCACGGCCTTGCGCGCCTGATAGAGCGCCAGGGGCTCCTGGCCCTGCCACCGCAAGGCGCCGATCGACTCCCGGTCGTGCTTGACGACCGGGCCGAAGGCCGAGAAGGCGAGCGTGGAGTTCTGCGCGAACCTGTTCTTGGTGGCACCCGACCAGAACACGACCATGTCCGAGGGACGCCAGATGCCGGCGAGCGGCTCGGCCGTGACCAACATCGCGAATTCCTTCATGCCGGTCTGGAAGCGGCCGCTGCCGCTCTCTCCGTCGGCCACGAGCTCGCCCATGTTTTCGACGATGCCGGCCCGCGAGACGGCCCAGAGGACGTAGGCGGTGACGTTGCCCCCGAAGAGAACCGCCGGCTGCAAACGCTTGAAGGAGACGTCGATACGCGCCTGTCCCTCGGAGACCTTGACGTCGGCCTCGAGGGTCGCGCCGTCGGGCGCCCGGTTGGTGGTGATGAAGGGCACCTCGACGCTGCGCTTGTCGGGATACTGAACGACGTTGAACGACCACTGGCTGGCGACGGCGGCGCGAGGCGCCGCGAAGATGGCGAGAAGCGCGGCCAGCCCCCGCGCTCGCAAACCCCTCGGGATTCGAATCATGAGCCCTCTCCTTTCCCTTGACGAACCGCGTACCGTACCAGATCCGGAGCCGGCCGGCAGCCGACGACCAGGTTTTCGGATAGAGTCGGGGCAAGCTCGTCCGACAGATTAAGGAGGCAGGCATGCTCACGCTGCTCTCGAAAAACTGGTGGGTCTTCCTCGTCCGGGGTCTGGCCGCAATCCTCTTCGGGCTCGTGGCCTTCACCCTGCCCGGCATGACGGTGGCGACCCTGGTGATCTTCTTCGGAGCCTGGGCCCTCGTGGGCGGAATCTTCGCGCTGGTCGGCGCCTTCGGAGCATCGAAGACCCACCGCACCTGGTGGATCCTGCTGCTGCAGGGTCTGCTCGGGATCGCCGTCGGCGTCTTGACGTTCGCGCAGCCGGCGATCACCGCGCTGGCGATCCTCTACTACCTCGCCTTCTGGTGTCTATTCACCGGGCTGGTCGAGATTGTGACGGCCATCCGTTTGCGCAAGGAAATTCAGGGCGAGGGGTGGATCATGCTGGCGGGAGCGCTCTCGGTGCTGTTCGGACTGCTGCTGCTTGCGCGCCCGGGAGCGGGGGCGCTCGCGCTGATCACGGTGATCGGGGCCTACGCGGTGGTCTTCGGGATCGTGCTGGTGATGGCCTCGTTCCGCTTGAAGAAGCTGCAGCCTCGCACCGCCGCCGCCTAGAGACGCCGGGCCCCGGGGCTCAATAGCCCGGAAACTGGAAGCTGTCGCCCGTCGAGGGGCCGTGCCAGTGGCCCTGGTTGATGTCGTACTGCCAGCCGAAGGCGGTGTACGGGATGCGGATGACGTCGAGGATCGTCAGCGCGAGCCGGCCCCACCAGCGGTCTTCCGGCATTCCGACTCCGCGCGCGATCTCCGCCAGGTCGAGGCCGATCTCGAACCCCACCTGCCGCTCCCGCAGCTCCGGGATCGCCGAGGGGTATCCCTTGACGCCATAGGTGACACCGACCAGGAGAAAACGCGCGAGCCCGAAACGGGTGTTCATGCGGCGGGAAAGGCCTGAGAGTCGCACGTCGGCCGAGTAGATCTCCTTGGTGTAGTCCTTGCCCCCGAGGGAGGGGACCCAGTACGGCTCCGGAGTGTGCGGCGCCGGGACGGTTCCGGCCCGGAAGACGATCAGATCGTTGAGGCGGAATCGGGCGAGGGCGTAGGCGGCCGCCGCGCCGGCCGTGTCCATGACGAGGTCCTCGTAGGAGAAGCCGTAGCGGTTGGTGCCGTCGCCAATCTCCGTGGCGAGGCCTGCCAGTGCCGCCACGCCCGAGCCGAGCGTATAGGACTGCCGCTGCGATTCGTCGAGCGTCTCGTAAACGCTGGTCATCAGGCGCGAGACCGCGTAGTAGGAAACGAAGTGTGACGCCTTGTCGCCGCCGCCTTCGTAGGTGTTGCGCCCGAACCACCCTTCGCTCGTGAAGTGGTAGGGATAGCTCGGTTTGTCGGAGAAGGCGTTGTAGGCCGACCCCGCGACGGCGAAGACGGAGACGAGGCCTACGAGAAGCTTCTGGCGCCCGGCCGGCATGCGCGGAAACATGAGCGGCTTCCGGGGGGCCTCGACGGTGATCGGTCCGATGGAAGGCGTCGGCGGAAAACAGAGAGCGAGCCGGAAGGCCTCGTCGGGGGTCTCCCCCGTGGCGAGCGCTTCCAGAGACGGCTCTCCGAGGCTGAAGGCCTGCGGCCCCGGGGTCGAGAACGGGTTGTCGGGCAGGCCCCCAGCGGAGAAGAGTTGAAACTCGGACGCCCGGAGTGCGGTCGCGCGAGACGCGAAGAGCGCGACCGCCGCGGCCAGCACCGCCATCGCGCTCCGGGCAGGCCTTTGATCGCGGACCGACACCCTCGTTCAACCTCCAGGGATTTCCCGGATCCGCCCGTCGGGCGGGCCCGGGAGCGACATTTTCGGCTCCGGGGAATCCGGACTCAACTGCGGCGCTCCGGCGCGACGGCAGGGGAGTCTACCCGAAGGCGGCCTCGGCCGGGAGGACCCTCACCGCGGACCGCAACGCCTGGCGGCTGCCTTCCCGATTGCCGGTGTCGCGGGAAGCCCGCCGGTGGACGAGGATCAGCTATTGGGACGCCGCCTTGGGTGGGAAATCCGCGAAGAGCCGGTCGAGGGCGATCTGCGCCTTCTGGCGAGCGAGCCCACCGGCCGGGGGAACGGTTCCCTCCGCCACGCCGCGCCAGACCATCTGGTTGGTCTTCGGGTCCACGATGCTGACGACGAGCGCTCCGATGGGCATCGTTCCGGTCGGCTCTGCGGACGCAGACCCTGTCCACCAGCTCGTGTCGTACGTCGGCTCCGGGACTTCGGCGGAATTGCGCATGAGCTGCGGGTCGACCACGAGGTCGGGGTTCTGGTCGACCGGCCGAAGGCCCTTGGCTTCGAGGCGCTTGGTGATTTCCTGAGTGAGCAGGGCCTCGTTACTGGTCTGGAGTGTCGCTCCCTTGATCTGGAAGGTCTTGTAATTCGAAAAATCCGCCTTCGGGTTGGCGTGAATGCTCGTGTTGAGCGTGTTCGCGCAGGCCGGAGCGAGCGCGGCCACGAGGAGCAAGGGAAGAACCCTGGCGCGGCGCATCAGAACTTCGCCACGAGACCGATCGCCGTGATCGTGTCGGTCTTGTCGTACGCGGGGATGCGCAGGGGCGGGAGGTTGTCGTAGAGGTACGTAAAGGAGGCCTTCAGGGCGAAGATCGACGTCAGGTTGGCCGTCACGGCCGTCGTGCTGCGAAGGTACCAGTCCGTCGTGTCGTCGAGGTTGTCGGTCCACGAGAAGACCTCCGTCAATTCCGCGCTCTTGGAGAATTTCCAGCCGAAGTCTATCCCCGCCGCCGCCGTCGCGTAGCTAAACGCCGGATTGACGGCAGGCGGGGTGTCGACGGGATCCTCGCGCGCATATCCGAAAGCGGCCTGAACGCGGAGCCTGATCTTCTTCTCGTCGAGAATCTTGTAGCCGGCTCCCGCCTCGCCCCCATAGCGGCTCGCGATGCCGGCGAAGATGTTCCGGAAGTAGAGCGCGCCGGCGAAGACGTCGAGGCGGGGAGTCAGGTCCCGCGAGGCGCGTAGCCCGCCGGCGAAGGTCTCGGCCGTCAACTCTCCGTCCGTCGAGGCGCGCAGGTAGGCGGCCTTCAGCGTGAAGAGCCACGGCGTCGGCTTGTAGTTGACCTCGAGCGCGCTGCCCAGGCTGGAGGTGTCCGTGTTGCCGCTCGTGCCGGAATAAGACAGCTCGGCGGTGCCGAACCAGAGCGGCGGAGGAGGCTCCGGGGGCGGAGGACAGGGGCACGGCGTTTGAGCCGGCGCGGCCGCTGCCAGGGCGGCCCAGAGGAAGGCAGTGGCCAGTGTGGCGTGACGTCGGGGCATTGTTGAACCTCCTTCGGCGGATGACGCGAGAGGCGGCAGTCTACCGCGGCGGCCGACGCAAGATCCGTCCTGTCCAGGCGTTCGGGACGCGACGGTCGCGGGCTGGACCACCGGGTGCCTTTGCGGAAGAATCCGGGCAACGCAGCCGCGGGAAGAGGAGGTGGCCGTGGACCGAAGAGAGTTTCTCGCCCGCTCGACGGCCGCCGTTCCGGCCACCCTCGGGAGGGCAGGCTCGGCGTCCGGCGCCGTTGCCGCCGAGCCCGCGGCGGGTAAGACCTTCGACGTCGCGGTGATCGGCGCGGGAGCCTTTGGCGCCTGGACGGCCTGGTTTCTGGCGCGGTCGGGTCGCTCCGTCATCCTGATCGACGCCTACGGGCCGGGCAACAGCCGCGCGAGCTCCGGCGGCGAGACGCGCGTGATCCGGATGGGCTACGGCGCCGACGAGTGGTACACGCGCTGGTCCGGACGGTCGCTCGGGCTCTGGAAGGACGTGGCCGCCTCGTCCGGCCAGCGGCTCTTCTACGCGACGGGCGTTCTCTGGATGGCCCGGGGCGAGGACCCGCTCACGGTAGAGACACTTGCGACACTCTCGCGCCTGAACGTGCCCCACGAGAAGCTCACGCGGCCGGCGCTCGAGACTCGTTGGAAGCAGATCGATTTCGGGCCGGTGACCTGGGGAATCTACGAGCCCGAGAGCGGCGCTCTCATGGCGCGTCGAGCCGTCCAGGCCGTCGCCGTGGAAGCGGCGCGGGAGGGTGCCGCGCGACTCACGGGTTCGGCCAGGCCGCCCGCGTCCGGTTCCGGCCGGCTCGGCGCGATCTCTCTGCAGGACGGCTCGCGGATTGCCGCCAAGGACTTCGTGTTCGCCTGCGGGCCCTGGCTGCCCAAGCTCTTTCCCGCGCTTCTCGGCGAGCGCATCTTTCCCACGCGGCAGGAAGTCTTCTACTTCGGTCCGCCGGCCGGCGACACGCGCTTTTCGCCGCCCGCGATGCCCGTCTGGGTGGACTTCGCGGAGGAAATCTATGGCCTGCCGGACATCGAGAATCGGGGGTTCAAGATCGCGCCCGACCGGCACGGTCCGCCCTTCGACCCGGACACGGGGGAGCGGCGCGTGACGGCGGAAGGCGTCGCGTCCGCTCGGGAGTTTCTGGCCCGGCGCTTCCCGGCCCTGAAAGACGCCCCTCTGGTCTCGAGCGAGGTCTGCCAGTACGAGAACTCTTCCAACGGCGACTTTCTGATCGACCGTCATCCGGACCGGGAGAACGTGTGGCTCGTGGGCGGCGGATCGGGGCACGGTTTCAAGCACGGCCCGGCGGTCGGGGAGTACGTGGCCGCCCGGATCGCCGACGGACAGGCCGTGGACCCGAAGGTCGCGCTCTCGACGAAGGAGAAGGTCCAGAAGCGCACGGTCTTCTGAGGTTGGGCGAAAGCACGGCGGACGGGATCACGCCCGGCCGCCGTGCAGGGAGAAGAGCTTGCGGGTCTACTGGTGTGGTGCGTGGGAGTCGGCCGCGAAGCAGGTGTTGGTGCCCTCCTGGCACATCACGACGTACACTTCCTTCTTGCCGCAACCGTCGACGCCGATGGTGTACTCGAGCCTCGTGACGCCTTCGCGAGCCATCCACACGCCGCCCTGAATCGCCGGCTGGATGTAGTCGCTCGAGAGCACCGTCGTCGTCACGTTCGGGCAGCTCATGTCGAACTGGCCGCGCTTCTGGGCGGCATTCACTGCCGCGGCCTGGCCCTGCTGCAGAACCTGCGACTGGCTGGCGCAGCCGGCTGTCAGGACGATGGCGGAAAAGGTCAGGAGGATTCCCTTCGTCTTCATTCGCGTCTCCTTTTTCCTAATCATATGAGAAGCGGCGCCGTGCGCTCCAGACCGGCGAAGAGCGGTCACCTCCGGAACCCGCCGCCGCGGAAGCCGCCGCCCCAGCCGCCGGACCGCCCGCCCCAGCCTCCGCCGCCACCCCAGGCTCCGCGTCCGCCCCAGCCGCTCGAGTTGAAGCCGCCCCAGCGGCTGTCGCCCGAGGAACGCGCCTGGTCCCAGCTGTTCAGGTCGTTCGTCCGGCTGGAGTCGGCGAGGTTCCCCCAGGATCCCGTGCTGTGGTCGTACTGCTGCCAGCCGCTGCCCCCACCGTAGGTCCCGGTGCCGTGATTCCAGTCGCCGCTGCCGCCTTTATAAATGTTTCCGTCGTGATCGGCGTAGACGTTGTTGCCGACCCGGGCCACCCCGTTGTTCTCGCCGTGGATGCCGGCGACGGAAGTGCTGTTCCCGCCGGGTCCGGTGACCTGGCCGCGGCCGGCGGTGACCGAATTCCCGGTATAGGTGTTGCCGACCGTGCCGCGCGCGCCGCTGACCGATGCTCCCGTCTGCGTGTTGACGGCCGCGCCCCGCTCACCCGCCGCGTAGTTGCCCGTGTAGGCGTTGTAGGCACCGCCGCGCTGGCCGGCCGCCGCGACCCCCGTCGCCGAGTTGTACGCCGCTCCCTCGGAGCCCCGCCACGCGTTTCCGGTCCAGGCGTTGTAGCCGCCGCCGCTGCGGGTCACCGCGCTGGTCGAGCCCCACTGGCTGTACACGTTTCCGGAGGACCAGCGCGCGTAGCCCGGCCCCCAGACCGCTCCGCCGCCGTGTCCCCAGGCCGCCGCACCGTAGTGGCCGTACCAGCCCCCCCATGCCGCGCCCCATCCCCAGCCCGCGTACCCCCAGCCGTAACCGCACATGGCCGCGCCCATCGCGAAGCCGCAGCCCACGCCGAAGGCGAACGCCCAGCCGGTCCAAGGCGTGTAGGCCAAGTTCACGCCGTACCCGTAGGTCACCGGCGGGCCGTACCAGACGGTCCCGATCCAGGGCGAATAGACGTAGCCCGTGCCGTAGACGACGACTCCGCCGGACACGATCGCGCCGGTGTAACCGGGGGTGTAGCCCACATAGACGGCGCTGGGGGTCGATCCAAAGACCTGCACGTAGGTGAGGTAGTACAGGGGCGAGCTCGGCGGAATCCCGTAGATCGTCGGGGGCACCCAGGCCGCCACGGTCCAGGGGCCATTGACCGACGCGGAGGAGAACCAGATTCCCGCCTGGCACGCGTAGTAGGCGTAGGGCCCCGTCATGATGATCGGGGTCGACGCGTTGGCAACGTACTGGAGCGTCGTGCCTTCGATCGGCTTGAACTGCGGAGCCCCGTCGATCTTGATCGGCTGGACCTGCGCCGTGCGCTGCACGGTGGCCGTTTGTGGGACCCCGGCGGCGATCACCGCCTCCTTGGCCTGCGTCGTTCCGGGCACGCTCGCCTTCACGTTCTCGATCGGGCTGTCGTCGGGGATCTTGGCGAAGTCCGGCGGCAGGCTCGAGGCGGGGACGAACTCCCAGGGTCCGCCCGTGTCATAGGCGCTGAACCAGCGCCCCGCGATCAACACATAAGTCTTCTGGTTGTCGAGGTCCTTGAACATCCGGCCGGTCGTGTTGGACACATATAGAAGCTGCGTGTTCGGAATGGGATCGTAGTTTGGCTGTCCGTTGACGACGATGAGCTCGGTGGGCTGCGTCGCCACGTGCACGACGGGGACGGGCTTGGTCTTGAGGGAGGGCTTGGGGGCCTTCGGGTCGGACGCCGAGCCTCCGGTCATCGGATCGCCGTCGTGGGCGGCGAGGATCTCCTGGAGTGCCTTCTCGAGATTGTCCTTGCGCCCGAGGTGGGGATCCGCGACCTCCCAGGTCCCCGTCAGGGACGGGGACTTCATCCAGCCGTCGAAGAGATGCAGGTACAGCTCTCCGGAATCGGCCTTCAGGACGATCGGGCTCGTGTTGATGAGCCGCTGGAGGTCCGTGCCCTGCTGCGCCCGATAGACGGGGTCCCCGTCGACCAGGATGAGGACCGCCGGCACGTCGGAGACGATGATTTGCGGAGGCGCGTTGTGTAGCGGGCGCTCCTCTCCCGATTTCTGCGCCGTCAGGATGCCGAGGTCCGCTTCGAGTCGATCGAGGGAAATCGCCTTGGACTTCTTGCCCGCCTCCTGCTCGTGGATCGCCGCCACCCACGCCGCCGCCTTCCCGGGATCGGAAGGGAAGTTCCATCGCGTGATGTTCAGGTCTTCCAGGTAGACGACGCGGCTGACCTTGTCGACGTCGGTTCGGGCCGTGAACCAGATCACGCCGAACGTCGGATCCTTGGCGCCCGCGGCCTGAACGGAGACCGCGGCGTGCGCCTCGAGAGTGATGCCCGACCAGTGGTCGAGCTGCGGCTGATAGATCAGGATCGTTTCTACGGACGATCCGGTTCCCGTCACGAGCTTCCGCGGCCAGGGGTCGCCTGCGGGCGCGGAAGCCGCCGGCTTCGGCGGCGCCGTTTGTGCGGGGAGGCGCTCCGCGGTCAGGACGGCGACCGTAAACACGAGGGTGATACTGACGAGCCTTCGAAGGGATTGCATGCTGCGCCTCCGACGCGGATGGGGCCTCCAGATGGCCTAGGGGGCAAGCCTAGCAAACTCCCGCATGTCGGCAAGCGGCCGGCCGTCGCTCTTGCACGGCGGCCCGCCGTCCGAACGAGATCGCACGCCGAAGGCGGGCAGGGGCCGGGTGCGTCGTGTCGCGCGTGAGCGGGCCCGATCGGCCGGGGTCGGCGGCCGCTCCGGTCGCCTACAGCGCCTTCGGGTAGGGCTCCTTGCGCGTGCCGTCGGGATTGATCGGGCCGGGCCCGCAGATGTAGGCCTCTCCCACGTTCCCGCGCACGAGGACCGTGTCCGCTCCGTAGTAGGCGGCCTCGGTGCGGAAGGCGTCGGGCAGCTGCGCGTCGGTCGGGCGCGCGACAGGCTGGTTGAACTGCGGGTTGAGCATGCGCACGAACTTGCAGGTGCCTTCGACCTTCTCGCTGTCCTCGGTCAGCTGGACGTGGAATTTGCCTTTCGTCGCGGCGAGCTGCCAGTTCGTGTCCGATTCCGAAGCGTGCGCGCACCCAAGGGCACCGGCGCACAGACCGAGAAGAAGGAGAGCGGAAATCCACCCAAAGGAGCGCATACCCCAGTATGCCACTGGCCGCACTGCGCCGCGGCGCTTCTAGCCGAGCTCGTCGAGCAGCTTGGCGACAAGCCCTGTCCAGCCTGTCTGGTGGCTCGCGCCGAGCCCGGCGCCGGTGTCTCCGTGGAAATACTCATGGAAGAGGAGAAGACCCTTCCAATGCGGGTCCCTCTGAAAAGGCTCGTAGTTCCCGGAGACGGGCCGGTGCCCGGAAGCGTCGGGCAGGAAGATCCTCGAGAGCCGCCGGGCGAGCTCCCGGGACACCTCGTGCAGCGTCATCATCTTCCCCGAGCCGGTCGGGCACTCCACTTTGAAGGAGTCACCGAAGTACATGTGAAAGCGCTTGAGCGACTCGAGGATCAGATAGTTGATCGGGAACCAGATCGGCCCGCGCCAGTTCGAGTTGCCGCCGAAGAGGCGCGTGCGCGATTCCCCGGGCTCGTAGTCCAGGCGATACGACATGCCTCGGGCATGGAGCTCGTACGGATGCTCGCGGTGGTACTGCGACACCGACCGGATGCCGTACGGCGAGAGAAACTCGCGCTCATCGAGCATGTAGGAGAGCACGCGCGCGAGCTGCTCGGGCTTGACGACGGAGAGCAGCATCCGCGCGTCCTGCCCGTAGCGGGTCATGGAGGCGCAGGAGTCGGTCAGGTCGCGGCGGTACTCGAAGAACCACTGCATGCGGCGCTTGAAGCTCGGAAAGCGGTTGATCAGCGCCGAGTCGCCCGTGACGACCGCCGTCAGCGGCAGGAGCCCTACCGCCGAGCGGACCCGGATCGGGTACTGGGTCCCGTCCGGAGAGTGGAGCGCGTCGTAGAAGAAGCCGTCCTGCTCGTCCCAGAGGCCGGTCCCGGTGTCGTCGTTGCGCTGGATGGCGTGCGCGATGTAGACGAAGTGCTCCCAGAACTTGCTCGCCACGTCCTCGTAGACCGGATCGAAGCTCGCCAGCTCCAGGGCCATCCCGAGAAGGTTCAGGCAGTACATCGCCATCCAGCTCGTGCCGTCGGCCTGGCCGAGGACCCAGCCCTCGGGCAGCTTCGTGTTGCGGTCGAAGATGCCGATGTTGTCCAGCCCCAGGAAGCCTCCCTGGAAGATGTTGTTGCCGAGCGCGTCCTTGCGGTTGACCCACCAGTCGAAGTTCAAGAGCAGCTTGTGGAAGACCCGCTCCAGGAACGCGCGGTCGCTCTTGCCGGTCTTGTTCCGTTCGATCTGGAAGACGCGCAGCGCCGCCCAGGCGTGCACCGGCGGGTTCACGTCGCCGAAGTTCCACTCGTAGGCCGGGATCTGGCCGTTAGGGTGCATGTACCACTCCCGCACCATCAGCACCAGCTGGTCCTTGGCGAACTGCGGGTCCACGAGGGAGAGGACGACGCAGTGAAACGCCAGGTCCCAGGCTGCGAACCAGGGAAATTCCCAGGTATCGGGCATGGAGAGGACGTCGGCATTGAAGACATTGCGCCAGTCGCTGTTGCGGCCCTTGCGGCGCGCGCGCGGCGGGGGCGGCTGCAGCGGGTCACCGTCGAGCCAGCGCCGGACGTCGTATTTGTAGAACTGCTTGGACCAGAGCATGCCGGCGAAGGCCTGCCGCATGACGCTCGTCTCTTCGGAAGACAGGCGTTCCGGAATGACCGCAGCGTAGAACTCGTCGGCCTCTTTCTTGCGAAGCTCGAGGACGGAGTCGAACTCCGCCGCGAGCGGGTCACTCTCGGCCCACTCGGAGTCGGCCAGACGCAGGCGGATGCGAGCGCTGCCGCCGGCGGGTACGATGAGCGTCTGCCGTGCCGCGGCCTTGGTGCCCCGGCGGGCCGGATTGACGGCGCCGGCATCGCCCTCGACCACGCACCGGTGGAATGAATCCTTGACGTAGGGCGATCGGTTCGGAACTCCGAAGACCCGGGCGGTATTGGTTTCGTTCTCGGTGAAGAGCAGATCCGCGCCCGGCGAGGCATGCAGGTAGCGGCGGCCGAGGTATCCCTCGTCCAGTGCGATCATCGGCCGGCCGTCGGCGCGCGCGACCGGCGTCGCCAGCGGTCTCCTGCGGTCCGGCTTCCAGGACCACGTGTTGCGAAACCAGACCGTCGGCAGCACGTCGAGACGCGCGGCCTCGGAGCCCCGGTTCTCGACCGTGATCTGGATGAGGACGTCTTCCGGGGTTGCCTTCGCGTATTCGAGGAAGACGTCGAAATACCGGCTCTCGGAGAAAATCCCGGTGTCGAGCAGCTCGTATTCCGGCTCCTCGATCGTCCGCCGGGCGTTCTCCTCGAGCAGCTGCCGGTACGGGTACTCGGCTTGCGGGTACTTGTAGAGGTACCTCATGTACGAGTGTGTCGGCGTCGAGTCCAGGTAGAACCAGTATTCCTTGACGTCCTCGCCGTGGTTGCCCTCGGAATTGGTCAGGCCGAACGGGCGCTCCTTCAGGATCGGATCCTTTCCGTTCCAGAGCGCGATCGCGAAGCAGAGGAGCTGATGGCGATCGCAGATGCCGCCGAGGCCGTCCTCGTTCCAGCGATAGGCGCGCGAGCGCGCGTGATCGTGGGGGAAGAAGTCCCACGCGGTCCCGTCGGAGCTGTAGTCCTCCCGGACGGTTCCCCACGCCCGCTCGGCGAGATAGGGCCCCCAGCGGTTCCAGTGGGCCTGGCGGGCGTCGTTCTCCGCGATCCGCCGGCCTTCGGCGGTGTCCGCCGGCTTGATCCTCACGCTTCGGGCGCCGGGTCGTGCCAGCCCTCGAAGCCTTCCGCCAGGCGGTTCGCCTCGGCCGGTCCCCAGGTCCCGGGCTCGTACGGGTGCACCGGCGTCGCGTTGTCGAGGATGCCGTCGACGACCCTCCAGGCGGCCTCGACGGCATCCTCGCGCACGAAGAGCGTCGGGTCCCCCTTCATCGCGTCGGTCAGGAGCCGCTCGTAGGCGTCGACCTCGTCCTTCCCCCCCGCGCGAACGGCCATGAGCTCTGTCGGCATGGAGCCCGGCTCCGTCCCCGGCTTCTTGACGCGCGCGCCGAGCGAGATCGAGATGTGTGGGCCCAGGCGGAAGCGGAAGTAGTTGCTCTCCTCCGGCGAGAGGCGCGAGAGGGGCGGGCACTTCAAGTCCACGAGGACCTCCGTCGCCGTCAGCGGCAGGCTCTTGCCGGCGCGGATGAAGAACGGCACGCTCGCCCAGCGCCAGGAGTCGACCTCCAGCCGCACCGCAGCGTAGGTCTCGACGGTCGAGGAGGGCGACACACCCGGCTCCTTCCGGTATCCGGCGAACTGGCCCCGCACGACGTCCTGCGGCTTGAGCGGCCGGATCGCGCGGAAGACCTTGACCTGCTCGTCACGGATGCGGTCGGCGTCGATCGAGATGGGAGGCTCCATCGCGAGATAGCCCACGACCTGCAGCAGATGATTCTGGATGACGTCGCGGATCGCACCCGTCTCGTCGTAGAACTTGCCCCGGCCCTGGACGCCGAAGGCCTCCGCCATCGTGATCTGGACGCAGTCCACGTAATTGCGGTTCCAGATGGGCTCGAGGAACGTGTTGGCGAAGCGAAAGTAGAGCAGATTTTCGACGGCCTCCTTGCCGAGGTAATGGTCGATGCGAAAGACCGATGGCTCCGGGAAGACCGTGTGAAGGGTCTGGTTGAGCTCCCGCGCCGTCGAGAAGTTGTGGCCGAAGGGCTTCTCGATCACGACGCGCGCGCCCTCCGCGCAGCCGGACTTGCCGAGCTGCTCGACGACTTCGCCAAAGAGGCTTGGCGGAATGGCGAGGTAGTGAGTCGGATGCTTTGCCGCACCGAGGGCCTTCCGCAACTTCGCGAAGGTCCCCGGGTCCCCGTAGTCCCCGTCGATGTACTGGAGAAGCGTCAGGAGCTTGCCGAAGGCCGCCTCGTCGACTCCGCCGCCATGCTCCTCGAGGCTCGTGCGGGCACGCTCGCGCAGTTGCTCGATTCCCCAGCCGGATTTCGCGACACCAATGACGGGGACGGTGAGGAAGCCGCGTTTGACCATCCCCTGAAGGGACGGGAAGATCTTCTTGTAAGCGAGGTCTCCCGTCGCGCCGAAGAAGACGAGGGCGTCCGCGGCGACGGGCGGGCCGCCCTCGGCCTCAGCGGACGCCATAGCAGTTTTCCTTGCCGTTCCAGAGCGCGAGGCCGCCGAGAAGTCCCTCGACGTTCGAGACGATCTTGACCCGCGCCGGAAGGTCGATCTCGATCTTCGCGGCATTTCCGCCGCCGATGTAGAGACGGTCGTAGTTGAACAGGGCGGCGAGCGACGCGATCGCTTTTCCGACCCGCCGGTTCCACTTCTTCTTTCCGAGCCTCTTCAAGGCCTTCTTTCCGAGCTCTTCCTCGTAGGTCTTCTTGTTCCAGCCCGCGTGGTGGGCAAGCTGTATGTTCGGGACGAGCCGCCCGTCCACGAAGAGAGAGGAGCCGAACCCCGTGCCGAGCGTGATCACGAGCTCGACTCCTTCGCCCCGGACGGCGCCGAGGCCCTGGACGTCCGCGTCGTTTGCGGCCCGCACCGGCCGGCGCAAGCCCCTCGTCAGCATCCGATCGATGTCCACACCGATCCAGGCGGGGTGCAGATTGAAGGCGGTTTCGACGACACCCTTGCGAACGACGCCGGGAAAGCCCACCGAAGCACGGTCGAAGACCCCCTGTTGTCCTGCCATGCCGAGGATCGCCTTGAGCAGGGCCCGGGGTGTGGCCGGGCGAGGCGTGTCCACACGCAGGCGCTCGGTCAGGGCCTTGCCGTCGGTGCCGACGACGAGCGTCTTGATGCCCGTCCCGCCGATGTCGATACAGAGGGTGCGCGGGTCGCCCGCCATGAGCGACCTACGCTCCCTCTTTCTTCTCGAGGTGGCCGCCGAACTCGTACCGCATGGCGGACATGAGCTTGCTCGCGAAGTCGGCGTCGCCCCGTGAGGCGAACCTCTCGTAGAGCGCGGCCGTGAGCACCCCGGCCGGCGTGCCTTCGTCGATCGCGGCGAGGATCGTCCAGCGGCCCTCTCCGGAGTCCGAAACCCGCCCCGAGAAGTCTTTCAGGTCCGGGGACTTCAAGAGCGCGATCGCGGTCAGGTCCAGAAGCCACGACGCGATCACGCTGCCGCGCCTCCAGACCTCCGCGACATCGGGGAGGTTCAGGTCGTACTGGTAGTGCTCGGGATTGCGCAGCGGCGTCGTTTCGGCGTCGATGGTGCGGCCGGTCTTGCCGACGTTGGCGCGGTTCAAGATGTTCAGTCCTTCGGCGTACGCGGCCATGATGCCGTACTCGATCCCGTTGTGAACCATCTTGACGAAGTGTCCGGCGCCGGAACGCCCGCAGTGGAGATACCCGTCCTCGGCCGTGCCGCCGGCCTTCTCCCGGCCCGGCGTGCGCGGGATGTCGCCCCGGCCGGGCGCGAGCGTCTTGAAGACGGGATCCAGTCGCTGGACGGCCTCGCGGTCGCCGCCGATCATCATGCAGTAGCCTCGCTCCAGGCCCCAGACGCCTCCGCTCGTCCCGACGTCCACGTAGTGGATGCCCCTGCCTCGCAGGTCGCCCTGCCTCCGGATGTCGTCGATGTAGTAGGAGTTGCCGCCGTCGATGATCGTGTCGTCCTTCTGCATCTTTGGAGCGAGGTCGGCAAGCGTGCCGTCCACGGCTGCGGCCGGCACCATCAGCCATGCGGCGCGGGGCGGCTTCAATTTCCCCACGAATTCCTCGAGCGAGGATGCGCCGACCGCTCCCTCGCCGGCGAGCTGCTTCACCGCGTCGGCACTGCGGTCGAAGACCACGCACTGGTGGCCGCTGCGGGTCAGACGCCGCACCATGTTGGCGCCCATTCGACCGAGTCCGATCATTCCAAGCTGCATCGGAGGCTCCTTTCGGCGGACTCCCGGGGAGCATATCGCGGAGGTTCGGCGATCGATCAATCCTCGACGGAGCGTCGCGGCAGGGCCGCTGCGGGATAGCATCCCCGGGCGCAGGAGGAGATATGCGGTTTCGCGGAAGATTCGCGGCAGCGGTTCTGCTGGCGGCCTTGGTGGCGTGCTCGACGCTGAAGGTCGATGCCGGGTGGGACAAGAACGTCGACTTCTCGAAGTACTACACGTGGCTGTGGAAGACCGACGGGTCGATCCGGGACCCGGCCTGGGCGCAGCGATTCCAGAGCGTCCTCGGCGACGTGCTGGCCACGAAGGGACTCGCTCCGGTGGCGCCCGGCGAGCAACCGGACCTCTGGGCCTTCGTGCACGCGCGACTCTCCGCGGAGACGCAGGTGGTCTCCTACAGCCCGGCCTGGGGATACGGCTGGGGCTACTGGGCCGGCCCGACCGCGGTCTATCAGATCCCCGTCGGCTCGGTCCTGATCGATCTCGTCGATGCGAAGACCAAACAACTCGTCTGGAGATGTTCGGCGACCGACGCGCTTCGGACGGGCGTGTCCAACGAGGACCGCGAGCAGAAGCTCACGCAGGTCCTGACACAGATGTTCGCCACGTATCCCTACGTCCGTCAGGCGCCGTGACCGGGTGCTCCCTTCTGCCTACCTCGCCCGGCACGGCGAGACCAAATGGAGCCTTTCAGGCCAGCACACGGGGTTGACCGATCTGCCTCTGACCGAGCGGGGCGAGCGCAACGCGCGGCGGCTCGGCGAGCGCCTGGCCGGGCTCACCTTCGCGAGGGTCTTCACGAGCCCGCTCGAGCGCGCCTCCCGGACCTGCGCGCTGGCGGGCTTCGGAGCGCGGGCGGAGGTCGACCGGGATCTGGTCGAATGGAACTACGGCGAGTACGAGGGCCGCACGAGCGCCGAGATCGAGCGGGACAGGCCGGGCTGGCAGCTCTTCCGGGACGGCTGCCCGGGAGGAGAGTCGCCGGCGCAGGTGGGCGCGCGGGCCGATCGGGTCGTCGCCCGCCTGCGCGCGGTCGAAGGCGACGTCCTGGTCTTTTCGAGCGGCCATTTCCTGCGGGTTCTCGCGGCGCGCTGGCTGGGGCTCGATCCGGCGGGAGGGCGCCTCGTGCTGCTGTCCACGGCGAGCCTCTCGACACTCGGCTACGAGCATGAACCGTCCCGGCCGGTCATCTCGCTGTGGAACGACACCCGGCACGTCGGGCGCTGAGCCGGCGGTGGGCGGCGGGACGCTCGGGGCGTCCCGGCCGGAGCCGAGATCGCATATCTTGAATCCGTAAGAGGCGCGATTCGATGGAAAAGAGCCCGCTCGCAGGAAAGCCCGCCCCGCCGTCGATCCTCGTCGACGTCCCGAAGCTCGTCGCGGCGTACTTCAGCGGGCGGCCGGACCCCTCGGTGCCCGGGCAGCGCGTGGCCTTCGGAACCTCCGGCCATCGCGGCTCCTCTCTCGACAACGCCTTCAACGAGGCGCACGTCCTGGCCATGAGCCAGGCGATCTGTGAGCACCGCAAGCGCCAGGGCATCGACGGTCCGCTCTTTCTCGGCATCGACACGCATGCGCTCTCCGGGCCGGCTTTCGCGAGCGCGCTCGAGGTGCTCTGCGCCAACGGGGTCGAGGTCATGGTGGACTCCGACGGCGGCTACACGCCGACGCCCGTGATCTCGCACGCCATCCTGACCCACAACCGTGGTCGTCGCGACGGCCTCGCCGACGGCATCGTGATCACGCCATCGCACAATCCGCCGCGCTACGGCGGCTTCAAGTACAACCCGCCCTCGGGCGGTCCCGCCGACACCGACGTGACCCGCGGCATCGAGGAGCGCGCCAACGCCCTCCTCGCCGAAGGTCTGCGCGGGGTCGAGCGCGTACCGTACGAGCGCGCCCGAAAGGCCTCTACCACGCACGCCCATCCATACCTCGAGTCCTACGTGGCGGACCTGCCGTCGGTGGTGGATCTCGAGGCCATTCGCTCGGGCGGCGTGCGGATCGGCGTGGACCCCCTGGGCGGCGCGAGCGTCGCCTACTGGGGCGCAATCGGCGAGCGCTATTCCCTCGACCTCGAGGTCGTCAACCGCGAGGTGGACCCGACCTTCCGATTCATGACGGTCGACTGGGACGGCCAGATCCGCATGGATCCCTCTTCGGTCCCCGTCATGGCCCGGCTGGTGGCGCTCAGGGAGCGCTTCGACGTGGCGTTCGCCAACGACGCCGACGCCGACCGGCACGGGGTCGTGTGCAGGAGCCAGGGCCTTCTGGAGCCGAACAACTATCTCGCGGTTTCGATCGCCTACCTCTTCGCCAATCGCCCGCGATGGCCGGCGTCGGCCGCCGTCGGCAAGACCCTCGTCTCGAGCGGCATGATCGACCGCGTCGCCGCGCGCCTGGGGAGACGGCTCGTCGAGGTTCCGGTCGGCTTCAAATGGTTCGTGGAGGGCCTGCTCGGCGGTGCGATCGGCTTCTGCGGCGAGGAGAGCGCCGGGGCGTCGTTCCTGCGGCGGGATGGAACCGTCTGGACGACCGACAAAGACGGCCTGACGCCGAACCTGCTCGCCGCCGAGATCATGGCGCGAACCGGCAAGGATCCGGGCGAGCACTACCACGCGCTGACCGAGGAGTTCGGGGCGCCCTGCTATGCGCGGGTCGACGCCGCAGCCACGCCCGAGCAGAAGGCGCGGCTCTCGAAGCTCGCGCCCGAAGCCTTGACGGAGACGACGCTCGCCGGCGATCCGATCACGAGCAAGCTGACGCGGGCTCCGGGCAACGGCGCCCCGATCGGCGGCCTGAAGGTGACCGCCGAGGGCGGGTGGTTCGCGGCGAGGCCCTCCGGAACCGAGAACATTTACAAGATCTATGCCGAGAGCTTTCGTGACCGCGCCCACCTGGAGGCCATCCTGCGGGAGGCGCAGTCCATCGTCGACGGAGCCCTGGGCCCATGATGTCTCCGCCCAACCCGCATGCGAGAAGGGCCGATACGGCCACCCTCGGGAAAGTGAGCTGACGATGAGCACGAACATCCCGCCCCTGTCCGGCCGGCCCGCCTGGAAGGCCCTCTCCGAACACCACGCGAAGGTCAGGGGCCTGCACTTGCGGCAGCTCTTCGCGGACGACCCGGGCCGCGGGGAACGCTTGACGGTCGAGGCCGCGGGTCTCTTCCTCGACTACTCGAAGAACCGCGTCACGGACGAGACGCTCGAGCGGCTTCTGCGGCTCGCCGAAGACTGCGGCCTGCGCGCGCGCATCGACGCCATGTTTCGCGGCGAGAAGATCAACGTGACGGAGAACCGCGCCGTGCTGCACGTGGCGCTGCGCGCGCCGAAGGGATCCTCGAGCGTCGTGGACGGAAAGAACGTCGTGCCGGGGGTCCATGCCGTCCTCGACAAGATGACGGACTTCTGCAATCGCGTCCGGAGCGGCGCCTGGAAGGGCCACACGGGAAAGCGAATCGTCAACGTCATCAACGTCGGGATCGGGGGATCGGACCTCGGGCCGGTGATGGCCTACGAGGCGCTCCGGGACTACAGCGAGCGGACGATGACCTTTCGATTCGTGTCGAACGTGGACGGCACGGACTTCGCCGAAGCCACGCGCGATCTCGATCCGGCGGAGACGCTGTTCGTCATCTCTTCGAAGACCTTCACGACGCTCGAGACCATGACCAACGCGCACACGGCGCGCGAATGGGCGCTTGCGGGTCTCGGGGGAGACGCGAAGGCCGTCGCGAAGCACTTCGTCGCCGTGTCGACCAACGCCGAAAAGGTGTCCGACTTCGGCATCGACACGGCCAACATGTTCGGTTTCTGGGACTGGGTCGGCGGGCGATACTCCATGGACTCGGCCATCGGGCTCTCGACGATGCTCGCCGTCGGGCCGGAGAGCTTCCGCGCGATGCTCTCCGGTTTCCACGCGATGGACGAGCACTTCCGGACGGCGCCGTTTGCGAAGAACCTTCCGGTCCTGATGGGATTGCTGTCGGTCTGGTACAACGACTTCTTCGGCGCCCAGACGGTCGCGGTGCTGCCGTACGAGCAGTATCTGAAGCGCTTTCCGGCCTACCTGCAGCAGCTCACGATGGAATCCAACGGCAAACATGTCCGCCTCGACGGCTCACCGGTCGACGCCGACACCGGGCCGGTCTACTGGGGCGAGCCCGGCACAAACGGTCAGCACTCCTTCTACCAGCTCATCCATCAGGGGACGCGCCTGATTCCCTGCGACTTCATCGCGTTCGTGGAGGCTTTGAACCCGCTCGGCCGGCATCACGACATGCTCGTCGCGAACGTCTTCGCCCAGACGGAGGCGCTCGCTTTCGGAAAGACTGCCGAGGAGGTGAAGGCCGAGGGGACGCCTGACGCGCTCGTACCCCACAGGGTCTTCTTGGGAAACCGGCCCACGAACACCATCCTGGCGCAGCGGCTGACGCCGGAGACGCTCGGCGCCCTCGTCGCCCTCTACGAGCACAGCGTCTTCACGCAGGGGACGATCTGGTCGATCGACTCCTTCGACCAGTGGGGGGTGGAGCTCGGCAAGGTTCTCGCGCAGCGGATCATTCCCGAGCTCGAGAGCCCGGCGGAGCCGAAGCTTTCCCACGACAGCTCGACCAATGCGCTCATCCGGCGCTACCGGCGCGCGCGACCGGTCCGGCCGTGAGAACGGAAGTCCTGGCCGACCCGCAGGCCGCGGCGGAACGCGCGGCGGCCGTCATCGCCGAAGAGGCCCGCGCGGCAGTCGCGGCTCGCGGGCGTTTCGTCATGGCGGTCAGCGGCGGCCACACGCCCTGGATCATGATGCGCGCGCTCCCCGGGCAGGACGTTCCCTGGAAGAGCGTTCACGTCGCTCAGGTGGACGAACGGGTCGCCCCCGCCGACGATCCGGATCGCAATCTGACGCACTTGCGCGAGACCCTGCTCTCGCACGCGCCGCTGCCTCCGGACCGGATCCACGCCATGCCGGTGGAGGCGGCCGACCTCGAAGCCGGCGCCCGGGCATATGCCCGCATCCTCGAGGAGATCGCGGGCGCGCCGCCTGCACTCGACCTCGTGCACCTGGGACTGGGGCCCGACGGCCACACGGCGTCGCTCGTCCCGGGAGACCCGGTCCTCACCGTCGCCGATCGGGACGTGGCGCTGACCGGTGTCTACATGGGAAGGCGCCGGATGACGTTGACCTATCCGGTCTTGAACCGCGCGCGGTGCGTCCTGTGGCTCGTCACCGGGGGCAAGAAGGCTCTGATGCTCGCGCGCCTGACTGCCGGCGATCCGACGATCCCGGCGGGACGGATTCGGCGCGACGGGGCGCTCCTGCTCGCCGACCGGGCGGCGGCGGGGGAGGGGATCGGGTAGCCGATCGGGTTCCGTGGGGACGCGGGCCGGGCGGCTCGACATGCGGGACGATTTCCTCCCTTCTGGGAGCAACTGCTCCGGGCAGTTTTTCGAATGGGAGTGGAAGGATGATGATCGTTGCGGTTTTTCTGGCTCTTCTCTTCGGGTACAGCCTCGTGTCCGGCTGGTTCGAGCGCACGCCAGTCACCGCCCCGATCGTCTTCACGCTCGCAGGAATGGGCACTCTGCTCATGCGCCCGGAGTTGGCCCACCGCGAGGCTGATCCAGAGATCCTCTTGCGCCTGGCCGAGGCGGGGCTCGTACTGCTTCTCTTCACGGACGCAAGCCGGACCGACCTGAAGGTGCTCCGAAGCATCCGCAACCTTCCGGTGCGCCTGCTCACGGTCGGAATGCTGCTCACGTTGGTTCTCGGCGCCGTCGGCGCGCGGGCCGTCTTTCCGGCGCTCTCGATCTGGGAGGCGGGAATTCTCGCCGCCATCCTGGCGCCGACCGACGCGGGACTCGGGCAGGTCGTCGTCACGAGCGAGAAGGTGCCGATGCGGATCCGCCAGGCCCTGAATGTCGAGGCGGGCTTGAACGACGGGCTCTCGGTTCCGTTCCTCCTCTTTTTCATCGCCCTCGAAGGAGCGCGCAGCGGGAGCGCACATCTCTGGACGTTCGTCGTGCAGCAGCTCCTGTTCGGGGCGGCGATCGGGCTCTGCATCGGGCTCCTGGGAGGGTGGCTGCTGGACGCCGCGAGCCGCCGGGGTCTCGTCCAGCCGGCGTTTCGGCAGATCGCCCTCGTCGTCCTTCCGCTCGCCTGCGCGCTGGCGAGCGAAGCCACCGGAGCGAGCATGTTCATCGCCGCCTTCGTCTGCGGCCTGGCGGTGCAGGTCGGATTCGCGGAGGCCGGAGAGCACAGCGTCGAGCTCACCGAGCAGTGGGGTCAACTCTTCAACCTGTTCGTTTTCTTCTTCTTTGGCGTGGTTGCGGCGCGGGCCTGGCCGGACCTGACGGGAAGGATGGTGGGCTACGCCGTGCTCAGCCTGACGGCCATCCGCATGCTTCCCGTGGCTCTGGCTCTCGCCGGCACGGGGCTCTCCCGAGCGACCGTCGTTTTCATGGGTTGGTTCGGTCCCCGCGGGCTCGCGTCGATCGTCCTGGCGCTGGTCTACCTGGAGGGACGCCCGCACCTGCCGGGGGAGGCCACCATCCGTCTGACGGTCGTGGCGACGGTGCTCCTGAGCATTTTCGCGCACGGGTTGACGGCAAAGCCCGGCATCGCGGCATACGCCACGAGGCTCGCGACTCTCGGCGACGGAGCAGCCGAGTACGGGGACTCCGGCGACCGATCCCCGAGATAGGACTCGGGTCGCCAAGGGGCGAAGAACCTAGAAGCTCACGGAGAGGGAGGAAACCACGGTGGGCGTGTCCCATCCGGGGTTGAAGACGTACACGTTCAGCGTCCAGCTCTTGTAGGTGAAGCCGACGAAGACGCCTCGCTGGATGTCGAGGGCGGTCTGGTAGGCGCGGGTGCGCTGTGAGGCGAGGCCCACGCTCAACCAGTCGAGAGGGGAGTATCCGAGCTGCGCCCAGTTGTAGAAGAAGGCGTTTACCGAGCCTCTTCCCTCGACGTCGAAGACGTACTCGCCCTCGCTGTACAGCTCGAACCTGCCGTACGAAAGCGTCAGCTCGTAGCCGGGGGCGACACCGCGCGTGTCGCCGAAGACGCCGCCCGCCATGAGCGTCGCGTCGAGACGGAGCTTCTCCCCGACGCCGAAATTCCAACCGATCCAGATCGAGCCGCTCCGGTAGGCCTCGTAGTTGTACCGGCCTTCCAGATGGATCGCGCCGCGGTCTGCCGTCATCGTCGGCTGCGCGTAGTCGCGATCCGCCGGCGGAAAGTACCCGTACACGCTGGCGTTGAACTCCCAGCCGGGCGCCTCTTCGGCGGGAGGCTTGGCAGCGGTTTCCTGCGCCGCGGCCACGGAGGCGCTGAGGACGAGAAGCGCCGCGAGCGCGAAACGGCTGCGTGCGTTCATCCTCCGAACGCGATCGTCAGACCGACCAGCGCGGCTCCGACAGCGACCATCGCGAATCCGAGGCGCCAGGGGTGGGTGCCCGAGTACTTCGCCAGCTGATAGCCGCCCAGAAAGAGGAGACCGATCGCGATCGCGTTGGAGACGCGCAGGGCTCGCATCGGGTCGCTCATCAGCAGGAAGGGAATGGCCACCGGGAAGGTCGTGAGAAAAACGAGGAGAAACACCGCGATTGCTCCCCGCAAGTCCTCGAGGTGAAAGGGGACCCGCTTCGGCGGTTCCGGCAAGGTGGCCAGCCGCTCGCGTAGTGTTTCGAGGTCCCCTGGCCGCAGGACGGAAGCCAGGACCGGCGGAAGCTCGTCCGCGATCAGGCCGTGCGCCTCCGCCGAGTCCGTGGTTTCCCTCAGGCGCCGCAGCACGACGACGCCGTGCCCCCTCTGACCGAGGGTGTTCATGAGGTAAAAGATCGCGTCGATGACTCCCCACGCGAGGTTGCAGCCGAGCGCGCCGATCAGCATGGTCCGGACTTCGTTGCGGCCGCTCTCGACGGCCGAAAGGGACCCCGTGAACGTCAGGACCATGATCAGGCCGAACAGGATTTCGGAGACGCGTTCGGTAGGATCGAGGGCGCGGCGGCGTCCGGTCTTTCCGGCCCGACTCTCGCCTTTCTCTAGGATCATGGTGCGGCGCCTCCTAGCCCGGAAGCAGGTAGGCCGTTACGGCAAAGATGGCATACACCGCGAGAAGTTGGATCCCCGAGTACCAGGCGGACCGGCCTCCCGACACCACGAAAGACACCGTCAGGGTCGTGAGCAGAACCAGGAGTACCTGCCCTGCGCCGAAGTTCAGGTCCATCGGCGCCGGGGCCATGAAATAGCTCAGGATCAGGAGGACGGGAGCCACGAAGAGAGCGATCTGCGAAGAGCTGCCCATCGCGATTCCGACGGACAGGTCGAGCCGGTTCTTGCGCGCCGCGGAGAAGGCAGCGGTCATCTCGGCCGCCGCGCCGACCAGCGCGACGACGATGAACCCCACAAACGCCTTCGACATGCCGAGGGTTACGGCCGCCTGCTGCACCGACTCCACGAAGATCTCGCTGACGAGGGCGATGAAGAGTGTTGCGATTGCGAGCGCGCCGAGCGCGATGGGAAGAGGCCAGGGGGTCTCTTCGTGCCCCTCGCCGCCCCCGGCGCTCGCGAAGACTTCGCGATGGGTCTTTAGCGAGAAGACGAGGCTCAGCGCATAAGTGGCGAGCAGGATGCAGGCGAGGCCGAGCGAGAGGGGCAGCATGTAGGAGGCGACGTGAACCTGATCGATGCGGGTGACCGCGGAGGGGACGACGAGGGCGATCGTGGCCAGAAGCAGCATCCCGGCCTGTGTACGCGCGTTGGCCGGATTGAACTCCTGCTTGTGGTACTTGAGGCCCCCGAGCAGAAACGCGCCGCCGAGCATGAACAGCGAGTTGGTCACGACGGCGCCGATGATCGAGGCCTTCACGAGGTCGAGCATTCCGGCGCGAAGCGCCGTGACGGCGATGACGAGCTCGGTCAGGTTGCCGAGCGTGGCGTTCAGCAGCCCGCCGATCGCGTCTCCGGTCTTCGCGGCCACGCTCTCCGTGGCGTGGCTCAGAAGGCCGGCCAACGGAATGATGGCGAGAACCGACAGCAGAAAAAGCGCCGTGTGGGCTTCCGGACGCAGGTTCTCCGCCACGAGGACTCCCGGCACGAACACCAGAAGCCAGTTGAGGGGATTCCGACGAAGCTCGTCGAAAACTCGGCTCATGGGTGACCTCCGGATGCGATTCGCCTCACGGTGCGAAACCATAGCAGTCCCGTGCCTCTCCGGGAATGGTTGCTCTCGTCCCGCCTCCTCCTCAGCCGCTGCATGCAGGGCGCACGCTGCCACCATTCGACGGCGGATCGCGACGCGACGAGACTCCTCCGCGAGGAGAGCCGGCCTATGATGCGAGCGCATCAGGGCATCGATCCAAGGCGTGATGGCAGAGTTGCATGGAGAAAGGGAGAAGGCGCTTCGTGAGCTCGAACGCCCATGGCCGGTAGTCCTTCCCCACGTGCCGGTGATTCGGGCAGTCGTCTGAAGGAGTTCGCGCGGCGACGGCCTGCTCTGGTCCTCGTCGTCGCCGTCGCTGTGGCTCTCGCCAGCGTCGTGTGGCTGATATCTCTCGTTGGCCGCGGCCTCCCTCCGAGGACCGTCGTCATGACGACCGGCCCGGAGGGGAGCGCCTATCGGGAGTTCGGCGAGCGGTATCGGTCCGCGCTCGCCCGCGACGGCATCGACCTCGAGCTCGTGCCGTCCCGAGGCAACGTCGAAAACCTGGCACGCTTGAAGGACGCCTCGTCCGGTGTTTCCGTCGGCTTCGTCGCCGGCGGCCTGACGACCGAAAAGGCCTCGCCGGGCATCGAGTCCCTCGGAACGGTCTCGTACGAACCGATCTGGATCTTTTGTCGCGCCGCCTCGGCAGACGCGCAATTCGGCGATCTGCGGGGCAAGCGCATCTCGATCGACCTGGAGGCGGGCGTGATGCTCGGTCTGCTGCGCGCGACCGGGCTCGAGAAGGAGGTCACGGTCGTCCCGCTCGCGCCCGCCCCCGGGGCGGAGGCCCTGCTGCGAGGCGAAATCGACTGCGCGTGCATGCTCACAGTCGCCGACGACCCCACCGTGAAGAAGCTCCTCGCCGACGACAACATGAACCTGATGTCGTTCTGGCGAGCCGACGCGTTCGTCGCACTCTTCCCGTACTTGCGGAAGGTCACCATCCCTCGGGGTTCCGGAAGTCTCGCGAAGGACCTGCCGGCTCAGGACGTGACGCTCATCGCGCCGATGGCGAGCCTCCTCGTGCGCCGTGACCTGCACCCGGCCGTGCAGTACCTGCTCCTCCAGGCGGCGGAGGACATCCACTCGGGCCCCGGCATCCTCCAAAGGCCCGGCCAGTTTCCGGCCGCCGAACCGGACGACCTTCCGCTGTCGCGGGAAGCGCGCACCTATTACAAATCGGGCGGGAGCTTCTTCCAGCGGCACCTGCCGTTCTGGCTCGCCGCGGTCGCCTCTCGCCTCCTGCTCGTGCTGGTGCCGCTCGTGGGCGCCCTCTACCCGCTCCTGCGCGTCGTCCCTCTCGTGATCAGCTTCGCCTTCGAACGGCGCGTCAACGCTCTTTATGCCGAGCTGCGCAGGATCGATGCGCGGATCGTCGCCGGGGACCCGCCAGGGGAGATCGCGAGGGAGCTCATGCTTCTGGACCAGCGGATCGGGCGGACCCGCGTCTCGGCCTCCCACGCTCGCGAGCTCTATGCGCTCAGGCACCACGCCAGCCTCGTTGGCGATCGGTTACGTGCCGAGCGAGCATCGGAGATCCCCGGGACGCCGAATACACCCTGACCCTGGAGACGAGGTTTCTCGCGCACCACGGCGGCGACGCGGCCGCTTCTGGTGGGATTGAATCATTCGTGTTTCGATTCGGGACTGGGAGGATCCGGGCCGTGCGCGGAAATCGTGCGGCCAGCGCGGGCAACCGGGAGCTCTTGAGCATGCCGGGCGGCCAGGCGATATCCTCTGCATGCCGTGTCGGGGTGATCCGAAACATCGTGGGTAAAGCCGACAGTTTCGCAAGGCGCGAGGAGGAGACCGGATGAGTCAGGCGCCGGAATTCCTGGGTTCGTCGATCGGGCGGAAGGTGGTCATGGCCGTTACGGGCGCGATCCTCTTCGGCTTTGTCCTCGTCCACATGATCGGCAACCTGCAGGTCTACCTCGGGCCTGAGGCACTCAATCACTATGGTGTCTTTCTGCGGCAAATGCTTCATGGCACGGGGCTCTGGATCGCACGCGCGGTGCTGCTCGCCGCGGTCTCGCTGCATATCTGGTCCGCGACGTCCCTCACGCTCGAGAGCCGGAGGGCGCGCCGCGAGGGCTACCGGGAACAGAAGTGGAAGGAGTCGACCTACGCCTCGCGCACAATGCGGTGGGGGGGCGTCATTCTGCTGCTCTTCGTGATCTACCACCTGCTCCACTTCACGACAGGGACGGTGCACCCGAGCTTCATCGAGGGCGACGTCTACCACAATTTCGTCGCGGGCTTTCAAAGCGTGCCGGTTTCGCTCTTCTACATTTTCGCGATGCTGGCGCTCGGGTTGCACCTGCGGCACGGCGTCTGGAGCATGTTCCAGACGCTCGGAGTCTCGCATCCCCGCTACATGCGATGGGCCCACACGGGAGCCTGGATCTTCGCCGCCATCATCGTCATCGGCAACATTTCCTTCCCCCTCGCGGTTCTGGCCGGGGTCGTGAGGTAGTCCCAGGAGGACGTATGGAACTCCGCTCGAACATTCCCTCCGGGCCCCTCGAGAAGAAGTGGGACAAACACCGCTTCGAGATGAAGCTCGTCAACCCGGCCAACAAGCGCAAGTACAGCGTGATCATGGTGGGCTCGGGCCTGGCGGGCGCCGGCGGCGCGGCATCGATGGCGGAGCTCGGCTACAAGGTGAAGTGTTTCTGCTACCAGGATTCGCCCCGCCGCGCGCACTCGATCGCGGCGCAGGGCGGAATCAACGCGGCGAAGAACTACCGAAACGACGGCGACAGCGTGTTCCGCCTCTTCTACGACACGGTCAAGGGCGGCGACTTTCGCTCCCGCGAGGCCAACGTCTACCGGCTCGCGGAGGTCTCGGTCAACATCATCGACCAGTGCGTGGCGCAGGGGGTCCCCTTCGCGCGGGAGTACGGGGGTCTGCTCGACAACCGCTCGTTCGGCGGCGCGCAGGTGTCGCGCACGTTCTACGCCCGCGGCCAGACCGGGCAGCAGCTGCTGCTCGGGGCCTACCAGGCGCTGGAGCGTCAGATCGGCCTGGGCTCCGTCGAGATGTTCTCGCGCCACGAAATGCAGGAGCTCATTGTCGTCGACGGCCTCGCCCGCGGTGTCGTCGTGCGCGACATGGTGACGGGCGAACTCGAGACGCATCTGGCCGACGCCGTGTGCCTGGCGACGGGCGGCTACGGCAACGTCTTCTACCTCGCCACGTACGCCAAGGGCTGCAACGGAACGGCCATCTGGCGCGCCTACAAGAAGGGCGCAGCCTTCGCGAACCCGTGCTTCACCCAGATCCACCCGACCTGCATCCCGGTGACCGGCGAGTACCAGTCGAAGCTCACGCTCATGAGCGAGTCGCTGCGCAACGACGGCCGCATCTGGGTGCCGAAGGCCAATGGCGACAAGCGCGCCCCGGGGGAGATTCCCGAGGCCGAACGCGACTATTACCTCGAGCGCATGTATCCGAGCTTCGGGAACCTCGCTCCGCGCGACATCTCCTCGCGCGCCGCCAAACGCGTCTGCGACGAGGGGCGCGGCGTGGGCCCGAGCGGGCGAGGCGTCTACCTCGACTTTCGGGACGCGATTGCCCGCCTCGGACGCATCAAGATCGAGGAGAAGTACGGCAACCTCTTCGAGATGTACGAGCGCATCACCGACGAGAACCCGTACCGGGTCCCGATGCGGATCTATCCGGCGACGCATTACACGATGGGCGGCCTCTGGGTGGACTACGACCTGATGAGCACGATTCCCGGCCTCTTCGTCCTTGGCGAGGCCAACTTCTCCGACCACGGCGCGAACCGCCTCGGCGCCTCGGCCCTGATGCAGGGTCTGGCCGACGGTTACTTCATCATTCCCTACACGATCGGCAACTATCTGGCGCGCCAGAAATTCTCCCCGGTGCCGGCCGACCATCCCGAGGTCCGAGCGGCAGAACAGTCCGTCGCCGGGCGCACGAAGCGCCTGCTTTCGATTCAGGGCCAGCGCACGCCGACCTCCTTTCACCGCGAGCTCGGCAAGATCATGTGGGAGCACTGCGGTATGGCGCGGGACAGGAAGGGACTCGAGCAGGCCATCGCGATGATCCCGAAGCTCCGCGAGGAGTTCTGGAAGAACCTGCACGTGCCCGGAAGCGGGGAGGAGCTCAACCAGTCGCTCGAGCATGCGGGCCGGGTGGCCGACTTCCTCGAGCTCGGAGAGCTGATGTGCCTCGACGCGCTCGAACGCGACGAATCCTGCGGCTCCCACTTCCGCACCGAGCACCAGACGCCCGAGGGCGAGGCCGAACGCAACGACAACGACTTCTGCCACGTCGCCGCCTGGGAGTTCCAGGGGGAGGGCAAGAAGCCGGTCCGGAACGTCGAGCCCCTGGCCTACGAGAACGTGGAACTGGCCGTGCGGAGCTACAAATGAAGGTCACGCTGAAGGTCTGGCGGCAGAAGGACGCGAAGGCGAAGGGGCGGTTCGTCACCTACGAGGCCGGTGACATCAACGAGGAGATGTCCTTCCTCGAGATGCTCGACGTCGTCAACGAGGGACTGATCGGCAAGGGAGAAGACCCGATCGCCTTCGACCACGACTGCCGGGAGGGCATCTGCGGGACCTGCGGCGTCGTCGTCAACGGCCGGCCCCATGGCCCGCGGGATCGGACGACCGCCTGCCAGCTCCACATGCGGAGCTTCCGCGACGGCGACGTGCTGACGATCGAGCCCTGGCGGGCCGCGGCCTTTCCCGTCATCAAGGATCTCATCGTCGATCGCGGCGCCTTCGACCGCATCATTGCGGCCGGCGGCTTCGTCACTGCGCCGGTTGGCGGCGCTCCCGACGGAAACGCGATCCTCGTTCCGAAGGAGAATTCCGACCTCGCCATGGACGCGGCGGCCTGCATCGGCTGCGGCGCCTGCGTCGCGGCCTGCCCCAACGCCTCGGCGATGCTTTTCGTCGGCGCCAAAGTCTCGCAGCTGGCGCTCCTGCCGCAGGGCCAGCCCGAGCGGCCGGACCGCGTCCGGAAGATGGTCGCGCAGATGGACGCCGAGGGGTTCGGCACCTGCACCAATCACGGCGAGTGCGAGGCCGCCTGCCCGAAGGGCATCCGCGTCGAGTTCATCGCCCGGATGAACTCCGACTTCCTGCGCTCCGCTCTGACGGCCGGCCGCCGGCAGAGCGAAGGAGGCGGGGGCTAGCGGTCGCCGGCTCCCGCCCTCGGGTCGTCCCGGGCGTCCTAGTCTTCTTCGTCCTTGGTGATCGTCCAGCCCTTGTCCGGGTTGAAGTTCTTGATCTTCGGCGCGGTCTTGGCCGTGTCCGGACCGAGATCCTTCTCGTACACGACGCCGTCGTTGTTCACCATGAAGCTCTTGACCCCGGTGACCCCGTAGGTCGCGGGCCAGGCGACCGCGCCGAACCCGCCGATCATCATGCCGTTGACAATGTAGTTGCGGGCTCCGAGGCGCGCGGCGGGCCCCTGCGCGGTCAGCGTCCGGAAATAATACCCGTTGTAGGGCTCGCCCTTCTTCGTGTAACCCGCGGCCAGCGCCTTGGCGATCTCGTCTCCGATGGGCCCACCCACGCTGCCGTCGGGGTTGCGCCAGGAGAGGCCATCGTGCTTGCCCGCGGTGCTGATCCACTTTTGCGCGTACTGATTCATCCCGCTGCCGTCGTGCTGTTCCGAGGCGTAGTCCCTCTGCGCTTCGACGTAACCGCGCAGGAGCGCGATCGCGTCGAGCTCATTTCCGCCGATGCGCCGGGCCAGGATCTCCTGGCGGCCTTCCTTCGCGTTGAAGCGCCACTTCCCGTTTTCCTCGACGAGCGGCACGGGCATCGGCCAGTCGCCGCTGCCGACGATGAGGGTCGCCTGCCTGGGATCGGAGATGTCGAAGGAAACCTCCATCTTTTCGTGAGCCCGTTCGGCGAACTTCGCGAGGTCGTTCTTGTCCCGGACGGGGTCGCCGGAGGAGACGATGGGCTTGCCCTCGGGTCCCAGGATCGCGAGAAGCGCGGGAATGTCGTCGGCCGCGGCCGCCTGAACCAGGGCCTCCGCCGCCTGCTGCGGCGAGTCGAAGGTCCGCTGCACCGCCGGCTTGCCCGCCGCTCGGGCGGAAGAAGCGGCGAACCAGGCCCAGGCGATCGCCGCGGCCACGGCGCGCCCGCGTAGTCCAAAGGGAGTGCCTGCTCTCTTGTTCATCATGTCCGTCCTCGCGGCTATCGCCGCCGCCCTCCGCCTCCGCGAGACATGCTGCTCATGCTCGACGCGCCGCGCGAGCTCGACGCCCGTGCGTGGCTTCCGCTGTAGGAGCCTCCTCCGCCGCTGAAGCCGCTTCCGCCGCGCGAACTCGGCGACACGTTGCGGCTGCCCATCTGGGAGCCCCCCGAGGCGCCGCCCCTGTTCATGCTGCCCGCGCTCGTCCCTCGGCTGCTGGAGCCGCCGCGGTCCATGCTCTGGCTCTGGCGCGACTGCGCTTGCGACTGGCGGGCCTGCGGCGAGTCACCGCGGGAGGAGCCGCCGTACTTGCTGGCCGTGGCCTTGTCCTTGTACGGGGCGCCTCCCCGCTGCTGCGGGTTGTGCTGCCAGTTGCTGTTCCCGCTGCGGTTGACGTTGTTCTGCCTGTTGCTGTTGTTGACGAAGTTGTTGTTGTTGTTGATGTTGATGGTGTTGCCGCCGCCGTGCCATCCGCAGTTCCATCCCCAGCCCCCGCTGATTCCGATTCCGACGGCGATCCCGACGCCAAAGCCGAGCCACGCGCCCCCGGCGTAGTAGGGGGGATAGTAGAGCGGGGGATAGGGGTACACGGGCGGGCCCCAGATGACGGTCGGGCTGTAGGCGGGGACGTAGACGACCTGAGTGCTCGCGGGCTGAATCTCGATGACCGTCTTCGATTCGACGGTGGTCGTTTCGACCTTCATCTGCTCGCTCGAGGCGAGCTTGCCCGCGTCCTTGGCCTTGACCCGAAGGCGCTGAACGGCGTCCATGACGTCGTTCTCCTGCGCCAGGAACGCGTCGCCGAGGTCGGCCGTCCACTTGATGTCGCCGCCCATGACCTTGAGCGCGTCGGGAATTTCCACGAGGGCCTGGACGCTCGGGTCCCAGGGCTGCTGCTCGGCCGCCTTGGTGAGCTCCTCGCCCTTGAGGCTCGAGTTCTTCGCCAGCCACTGCTGCGCGGCGACGATGTCGAGAGGGTAGGTGGAGGCGACCAGGCACTGGGCGAGCAGCGGGTCCGGATAGAGCGCGATCGGAGCGACCAGGGAATCGAGCTGCTCGGGCGAGAGCTTCGTTTCCTGCTCAGGCCCCGATGCGGCTTGCGCCTCCTGCGCCAGGAGCGCCCCTTGTCCGGGCGCGGCGAGCAGCGCGGAGAGGATCGCGACGAGGGCCGTCCCCGAGATCCCCGGCAGTCGGCTTCGGAAAATCTGCAGCGATGGCACGGTGTCCTCCTCGGCTCGATCCTATTACGTATCGGGGCGACGAGGATGACGAACCCCCATGCCAGAACTCGATTAGGATGGACACGAGGAGGCGCCCTTGAAAGGAAAAGATGGGAGAAAGGCCCTCAAAGGAGGCGAAGACGCGACGTTCGAGAGGACGCCCAAGCAGCTCGTCAAGGGGGCGCGCCGGCTATCCAGGCGCTACCGCGTGCGGGACGGCAAGGGCTTTCGACTCGACAGCGTGGATCCCGCCGATACGGAAGGGCTCAAGCCCGAAGACAAGTTGGTCGCCCCACGGGCTCTGGAGCTGGGCATCGCGCTGCTGGCCGAGCTTCAGGACATGCTCTACGCCCAGGACCGCTGGGCGGTGCTCTTGATCTTCCAGGCGATGGACGCCGCGGGCAAGGACGGAGCCATCAAGCACGTCATGTCCGGCGTCAATCCCCAGGGGTGCCAGGTCGTCTCGTTCAAGGCGCCGTCCTCGGAGGACCTGGACCACGACTTCCTGTGGCGCTGTGCCAAGAACCTGCCCGAGCGCGGGCGCATCGGGATCTTCAACCGCTCCTACTACGAGGAGGTCCTGGTCGTCCGCGTCCATCCGAGTCTGCTTGCCGGGCAGAAGATCCCGCCGGAGCTTCTGACGAAGAACATCTGGGAGGACCGCTACCGTGACATCCGGGCCTGGGAGCGCTATCTCGCCGGCAACGGCGTGGTCATTCGGAAGTTCTTTCTCCACGTCTCGCGCAAGGAGCAGAAGCGCCGCTTCCTCGAGCGCATCCAGAATCCCGAGAAGAACTGGAAGTTCTCGGCCGCGGATGCCCGGGAGCGCGGGCACTGGAAGGACTACATGGCGGCCTACGAGGACATGATCCGCAACACGGCCTCGAAGGAATCGCCCTGGTACGTCGTGCCTGCCGACAACAAGTGGTTCACCCGGATTGTCGTCGCCTCCGCCGTGATCGACACGCTGGCCTCGCTCGGTCTCCACTATCCGAAGGTCGGCAAGGAGAAGCTCCGGGAGCTCCAGAAAACGAAGGTGCAGCTGCTCGCCGAGAAATGAGCGGGAAGGCTCGGCGAGGCGGCCGCTCGGGGAGCGGGCGGTCGTTGCGTCGAGCGGACGGCGGCTCCGGCCGCCGCGCGTCGTGCGCCGACCACCTTCTCTTTCCGGCTCGGACGGGGGACCGTTTTCCTGAACCGCGTGCCCCGCAGACTAGGACCCGGACCGCGTCGGACCGCTCCCGGCCTCAGGTCTCGAGCCGAACCATCCAGTCTTTGAAGAGGTTGTAGGCAACCGTCAGCAGCGTCGGGCCGATGAAGAGTCCGAGGAAGCCGAAGGCGAGGATGCCGCCCACGACTCCCAGGAAGACCAGAGAGAGCGGTGCCTCGATGCCTTTCCCGATCAGCAGCGGACGCACGACGTTGTCGGAACCCCCGACGATGATGAGTCCCCAGATCCCCAGGAAGATCGCGTGCCCGGTCGAACCGGACGCGTTCAGCCAGAGAGCGGCCGGCAGCCAGAGGAGGGCGGGTCCTCCGGGCACGACGGAAAGGAAGAAGGTTGCCATGCCGAGCACCATCGCCTCGGGGACTCCGGCCACCAGGAACCCGATCATTGCCAGGATGGCCTGAACGGCGCAGGTTCCGAGCAGGCCGTTGAAAACGCCCCGCACCGTCGTGCGCACGACACCGACCTGCCTCTTGCCGGTTTCGCCTCCCAGGCGCAGGGCGATGCGGTCGACGGTCCTGCCGATCGCCTCCCCGCGGCGGAAG
This sequence comes from uncultured Acidobacteriota bacterium, assembly GCA_963801275.1. Lineage (GTDB taxonomy): Bacteria > Acidobacteriota > Thermoanaerobaculia > UBA5066 > Gp7-AA6 > DATBFU01. Next base: position 4,088,634 of record CAWDEF010000001.1, read on the forward strand.
AGGAGCCCGGCGATCACCAGCGCGAGAGTGAACTCGAGGATGCCCGCGCTGACGCCGCCGGCCGCGGCGACCAGGAAATCCTTGACCGGCCGGATCAGCGGGCGAAGCTCCTGACGGAGCCGCTCCGGGTCGGCGGCGACCGACTCCCACCAAGAGGTCGCTCGTCCTCCCACCAGAGGAACGGCCGCGAGCCATCCCGGCGGCTTCTGAAGACCGCCGGAAAGCATCTCGTTGAATCGGGCAACGAGAGAAGGCATCCCGGCCGCGAGGCGAGCAGCAAACGCCGCGATGGGAACCAGAAGGACCGCGGCCAGGGAGAGCGTCGTCAGCGCGGAGGCCAGCCTTTCCCGGCCCTTGACCAGCCTGCGGGCGCGTAAGAAAAGCCTTCGGGTCGAGAGGGCGATGATGCTTCCCCAGAGAAACGCCGTGAGAAACGGCCGGACGACGAGGTAGCAGCCGACGATGAGCAGAAAGACCGCGGCAACGACGGCGTACCGCTCGTAGTCCCGCGAACGCCCCGAGGTGTTCATCATCGCGCACCCGCCACCGCGGCGGGGTTCAGGGGTGAGGCTGAGGCTCCGGAGCCTTCGGGACGTCGCCGGGGGCGTTGACGACCGCGGGCGGCGGCGCCCACCCGTCCGTCACGCCGGGAACGCCCATGTAAAGCCAGTTGGTCGGCTGGCCGGGGGCGGCTGCCGAGCCCTGCGCTGCCGCGGGCGCGGGGCCGGTCGCCGAGCCCTGCATCGCCAGGTTCCCAATCGGTTTCGCGCCGAAGAGCTTCAGGTAGGTCTCGAGGGCCTCGAGCCCGGAGAGCCGCGTGACCTTCTTGACGTCCGCGTGTTTGACGCTCATGAGCGTCCCGCCGCGAAACGCATGGAACGTGTAAGTCGTGCCCCGCACCGTTGGGTTGTCGCGCGCGTACATCTGCCCGCTCGGGACGAGGTCGATCTGGTAGACGACCTGTTTCTGGATCTCGTTCGTTCGGAGCGCCATCCTCTTGACCTTCGACTTCGGAAGGCGCACGACCGCGCCGTCAGGCCAGACCTTGAGGACGTAGACGTCTCCCTCCAGGACGGGCTTTTCCAGCGCGAAGCCCGTTCCCGTGGGGTTCAAGTCGATCTGGTAGATCTCCTGTGTGGCCGCCGTCATTGCGGTGGGAGGCGGCGCCTGCCCCTGCTCCCGGGCCGCGGCGAGGGCCGCGAGAAACGAAATCGCGAGGACGAGAATCATGGCTCTGCGCATGGTCGAACTCCTCTCGCGGAACCCACTTGTAGCTGACCGCCGGCGTTGGGCCAATGGGACCAGGGTCGCATCGTCCGGGAATCCTACACGGGCGCCGGGAATTCCGGGCCGGGCGCTCGGGGCGCCTTCCCCTGGTACCGGGCCACGGCCGTCTCCAGATTGAACATCATCCTCTCCCGCCCGAGGTCCTTTCCGAGCGACGAGCGCTGGACCATCGCCAGGACCTCCGGGTTTAAGCCCGCGAGCCAGATGGTGACACCCTGCTCGCGCTGTCTCCTTTCACCCTCGGTGAGCATCTTCAGGGCCGTGTACTCCAGATCGAACACGGCGCTCATGTCGAGCGCCACGACCTTCGGCCGCGTGTCTCCGACGAGCGCGCGGATCTTCTGTCCGATCCGCTCGGCGTTGGCGAAGAAGATGCGCCCCTCGAGCCGCAGCAGGAGGAGGCCGGGAAACGCCTCGTCCTCCGGATGCTCCTTCGAGCTCTTCCGGAACACGTTCGTGCCTGGCTTGCGCCCCAGGACGTAGACCGGCGGATCGGCGACCTGCTGGGCGAGGGCCCCGAGCGACAGGACGATGGCGACGAGGATGCCCTTGAGCGTTCCGAAGAGCATGACGCCCGCGAACGCGGCAAGTGCCCAGACGAACTCCGTGCGCCGGATCCGAAGGATCGCGCGAAACTCGGCCGGCTTGATCAATCCGATCGAGTAGACGACCACCACCGCGGCGAGGGTCGCTTGGGGCATCAAGCCGATCAGGGGAGCCAGGAAGAACATCGTCGCGAGCGTCGCGCCCGCCGTCACGATCTGAGCGAGCTGCGAGCGAGCGCCGGCGTGGCGGTTGACTGCCGTCTGGCTGGTGCCCCCGCCCGACGGCATTGCCCCGACGAAAGCGCCGGCCGCGTTTCCCAGCCCGGTCGCGAAAAGCTCCCGATTCGCGCGGGGCGGCGGCTCGTCGCCCGAGGCGAAGGCGCGCCCGGCCGCGACCGTTTCGGTGAAGCTCATCAGAGCGATCCCGACGGCTCCCGACCAGAGCCCCGCCGCGAGCGAGAAGTCCGGCAGCGCCGGAGCGGGAAATCCGGTCGGGATGTGGCCCACGAGCTCGACGCCCAGGGTCTTCAGGGCGAGCAGACCGGCCCCGGCGATGCCCGCCGCGACGGCGACGAGCGGCGCCGGCACGCGCGGGAGAAACCTCTCGAACCCGACGAGGAGCGCGATCATGAGGATCGCGACCGCGAGCGTGGGAAGCGACGTCTGCGGCAGGTGGGTGGCCGTCGCAGCGAGCTTCTTCAGGAAGGAACCGCCGGGAATGTGGAAGCCGAGGAGCTTCGGAACCTGGTCGAGCACGATGACGACACCGATCCCCGCCTTGAACCCGACGAGGACCGGCTCGGAGATGAAGTTCGCGACGAAGCCGAGGCGGAAGATCCACGCGACCACGAGGATCGCTCCCACGAGCAGCGTCAGCGTCGCGCACGCGCGCAGGAGCGCGGCGGGATCGCCGCCGGGAACGGCCACGGCGAGATCTGCGCCGGTCAGAATCGCGAGTGTGGTCGTCGTGCTGACGCTCAGCACGCTCGAGGTGCCGAGCGCCGCGTACACGAGCATGGGAAGGAATGCCGTGTAGAGGCCGACCTCGACTGGCAATCCGGCAATCGTGGCGTAGGCCATGGCCTTGGGGATGACCACGGCCGCGGCCGTCAGACCGGCGACGACGTCGGGCCGGAGCCAGTCCTTCTTGTAGCCGGTCAGCCACGCCGGGAGCGGGAGGCGGCGGCGTGGCGCGGCGGGCGAGTTCATGGCAGGCAACCCGACTCGCCGGCCACCGGAGGTTTACTGCGGCGCGGCCGCCGCGGCCGCGGGCGAGAACCAGGTCGGGTTCGGATCGTCCTGCTGGAGATTCCAGCCTCCACCGAGCGCCTTGTAGATGGCCACGTAGTCGCTCAGAAGATCGAAGCGGGCCCGCGCGAGGGCGATCTCGGCGGGATAAAGCTGCTGCATCGCGTAGAGAACCTCGAAGTAGCTCGACAGGCCGCTGAAGTAGCGCAGGTTCGTGAGACGAACCATTTCCCGGTAGTCCTCGACGGTGCGCGTGAGCGCGTCGACCGTGGCGGCGATCTTCTCGCGCGCGTACAGGACGGTCGTCGTCTCGGCGAAGGCGCCCGTGACCGTCTGCTCGTACTGGACCTTTGCCTGCTCCCACTGGGCGTAGGTCGCATCGTATTCGCTGCGAAGCCGGCCGCCCTGGAAGAGGGGTCCAAACAGTCCCGCTGCGATCGACCAGGTCTTCCCGGCGGGATAGAAGAAGTTGTCGAGCTCGGGGCCGACGGCGCCGAAGAGACCCGTCAGGCTGATCCTCGGAAAGAAGTTCGCCGTGGCCACTCCCACCAGGGCGTTGGCGGCCACGAGCTGCTGCTCCGTCTGCCGGATGTCCGGACGCCGCTCGAGGAGCTCCGAGGGAAGCCCGACCGGAATGCTCGGAGGAAGAGTCTGCGCGGCGAGCGTTTCGCCGCGCGGAACGGACGCGGGATTGCGCCCGAGAAGAAGGTTGAGCTGATTCTCGGTGGCTTCGATGCGGCGCTCGAGCTCGGGCACCTGGGCGGCCACCTGGCCCAGAGCCGCCGTGGCGTACGAAGTCTCCAGTGCCGAGGCCGCGCCCTCGGCGAGCTTGCGCTGGAAGAGATCGGCGGTCTGCTGGAAGGCTTCGACCGTCTTCTTCGCGATCGAGAGCTCCTCGTCGAGCTCGCGAAGCTGGAAGTACGCCACCGCCACGTCCGAGACGAGCGACAACAGCACGCCGCGGCGAGCGTCTTCGGTCGCCAGGTACTGGGCCTTCGCGGCCTCGTTCAGCCGCCGGATGCGGCCCCAGAGATCAAGCTCCCAGCCGAAGTTGACGTTGGCGGAATAGGCGTTGGTCGTCGCGGTGCTGTAGGGCGGCAGGTAGATCGAGTTGCGCCCGCGCGACCAGTCGGCCCCGTAGCCGATCTGGGGAAAGAACTCGGAGCGGGCGATGCCCGCGCGGGCGCGCGCTTCAGCGACTCGCGCGGCGGCGAGCTGGACGTCGTAGCCGTTCCGGAGGGCTTCGTCGATCAGTTGCTTGAGGGTCGGGTCTCCGAAGACGTCCCACCAGGGCTGATCGGCGAGCGAGGGCGGCGGGGCGGGCGGGCCCTGGACCTCCCGGTACTGGTCCGGCGCCGTAACGGGCGGCTGCTTGTAGTTCGGGCCAACGGCGCAGCCCCAGAGGACGGTGAGCCCGGCAAGGGTTGCGGCGAGCTTCCTCACGTCAGTGCCCTCCGCCGGCCGGGCTAGGCTTCGAAGCCGGCGGCGCACCCGGACTCTCCTCTGCCTTCCCGCGGTGCGCGAGCTTTTCGACCATCACAAAGAGCGAGGGAATGATGAAGATCGCGATACCGGTCGCGGCGAGCATGCCGACGATGACGACGGTTCCCAGCACCCTGCGGGAGACGGCCCCCGAACCGGCAGCCGTCCAGAGCGGCACGCAGCCGAGGATGAAGGCGAAAGACGTCATGAGGATCGGCCGCAACCGGAGCCTCGCACCTTCGAGCGCGGCGTCCACCAGACTCTTGCCCTCCTTCTGCTGGAGAACGGCGAACTCGACGATCAGGATGGCATTCTTGGCGGCGAGGCCGATCAGCATCACGAGGCCAATCTGGCCGTAGACATCGAGGTTGAATTTGCGCATCAGCAGGCCCAGGAAGGCGCCGAAGACCGCGACCGGCACGGAAAGCAGGACGCCGAAGGGAAGCGACCAGCTCTCGTAGAGGGCGGCGAGGATCAAGAACACGAATACGATCGAGAGGACGAACACCCGGCCGCCCGCGCCCGCGGCCTTGACCTCCTGGTACGACATGTCGGCCCAGTCGTAGCCCATCTCGCGCGGCAGAGCCTCCTTCGCGACGGCCTCGAGCGCCGCCGTGGCCTGTCCGGAGCTATAACCGGGCGCGGGGACTCCGGTGACCTGAGCGGCCCGGAAGAGATTGAAGCGGTTGGTGAACTCGGGCCCGGCGATCCCTCGCGTCGTGGCGACGGCGGAGAGCGGGACCATCTGGCCGCCGTTGTTTTTCACGTAGAACTGGTTGATGTCCTCGGCCTTGACGCGGCCCTCCGCCTCGGCCTGCAGGAAGACCTTCCACTGGCGCCCGAAGCGGTTGAACTGGTTCACGTAGATGCCGCCGAGGAAGGCCTGCAGAGTCTGATAGACGTCCCCGACCGCGACACCCTGCTTCAGGACCTTGTCCCGGTTGATGTCGGCGTAGATCTGGGGCACCGAGGGCCGCCAAACGCTGTTCACGTTGGCGAGCTCGGGGCGCTTTCTCGCCGCCTCCAGAAACTTCTGGAGGTTCTGATTCAGGAAATCGACACTTCCGCCGCTTCTGTCCTGAAGCCAGAGGGAAAAGCCGCCGCCCGTGCCGAGGCCCTGGATTGCCGGAGGGGGGAAAGCCACGACGCCCGCTTCGAGAATCTGGGCTCGAAAGACGCCGTTCAACCGCTGCATGATCGGCCAGACCTCCATGTCCTTGCCCTTGCGCTCGTCCCAGGGGTCGAGCGAGACGAAGTAGAACGCCGTGTAAGGCGCGGAGGCGCCGGAGAGGAGACTGTAACCGGCGATTGTCGTGACGTACTTGACACCCTTGGTTTCCCCGAGGATCTTCTCGATCTTCTGGCACACTGCGTCCGTCCGCTGAAGCGAGGAGGCGTCGGGAAGCTGGACGTTGATGAAGAAATAACCCTGGTCCTCATCCGGGAGGAACCCCGAGGGGAGCCTTTTGCCGAGCAGGCCCGACAGCGCGATGAAGCCGCCAAGGATCAGGAGGCTGACGACGATCTTTCGGATCAGGTGGTGGGAGAGGTTGACGTAGCCCCTCGTCGCCTTCTCAAAGACCCGGTTGAACCACGCGAAGAACTTTGCGAGAGGCCCCTTCGATCCCTTCTTGGGCCTCAGGATCAGGGAGCACAGCGCCGGCGAGAGCGACAGGGCGTTGAAGGCCGAGATCAAGACCGAGACGGCAATCGTGATGGCGAACTGCATGTTCATCCGCCCCTGGATGCCTCCCATGAAGGCCACGGGGATGAACACGGCGGAGAGAACGAGAGCGATGCCGATGACCGGCTGAGTGACCTCTTCCATCGCCTTCAACGTGGCGTCCTTCGGGGAGAGGCCGTGCTCGATGTGATGCTCGACCGCCTCGACGACGACGATCGCGTCGTCGACGACCAGGCCGATCGCCAGGACCAGCCCGAACAGCGACAGGGTGTTGATCGAGAAGCCGAGCATCGGAAAGAACATGAACGTGCCGACGAGCGACACCGGCACGGCGAGCAGCGGAATCAGCGTTGCGCGCCACCCCTGCAGGAACAGGAACACGACGATGATGACGAGGAAGATCGCTTCGAAGAGGGTGTGCTCGATCTCCTTGATGCCTTCGGTGACGGGCAGCGTCGTGTCGAGGGCGACCACGTAGTCGAGGTCGTCCGGGAAGCGTTCCTTGAGCTCCTTCATCGTCTTCTTGACGCCCTCGGCCACGGCGATGGCGTTGGAGCCCGGGACCTGGAAGATGCCGATCGGGCAGGAGGCCTTGCCGTTCAAGCGCGCGCGCTGCTGGTAATTCAGGGCTCCGAGCTCGATCCGGCTAACGTCCTTCAGGCGGATCATCGACCCGTCGGGGTTCAGGCGGACGACGACGTTGCCGAATTCCTCGGCGGTCACGAGGCGCCCCTGGGCGCGGAGCGTGTAGGTGAACTCCTGACCTTTCGGGGCGGGCTCCGTGCCGATTCCTCCCGACGGGTTGACCGTACTCTGCTGCTTGACCGCGTTCATGAGGTCCGGGACCGTCAGTCCGAGGCTCGCGAGCCGTTCCGGCTTGACCCAGATGCGCATGGCGTAGTCGGCGGTTCCATAGTTCTGGATCTGGCCGACGCCCGGCACGCGGTAGATGGCGTCGTTGACGTTGATCGTCGCGTAGTTGCCGAGGAACAGAGCGTCGTAGGTCCCCTTGGGCGAGAAGAGGGAGACGATCAGCAGGGGATTGCTCGTGGCCTTCTTGACCGTCAGGCCGAACTGATTCACGTCGGCCGGTAGATTCGGCTGCGCCTGGGAGACGCGGTTCTGCGTGTTGACCTGATCGAAGTTGATGTCGGTCTCGACGTCGAACGTGACGGTGAGCTTCATCGTCCCGTCGTTGGCGTTGGTGGACTGCATGTAGATCATGTAGTCGACACCGTTCATCTGCTGCTCGAGAGGCGTTGCGACGGACTGCTCGATCGTGATCGCGTCGGCGCCGGTGTACGTCGTCGTAACCTGGATCTGAGGGGGCACGATGTCCGGATACTGGGCGGTCGGGAGCTTCGTCATCGCGACGGCTCCCGCCATCGTCATCAGAATCGCGATGACGATGGCGACGATCGGGCGGCGGACGAAAAAGGCACCCACCGCCCTACTTCCCGGCTTCTCTCGCGGCGTCCGCTTTCGGGGTTTCGGCTCCGGCGACTGCGGCGGCGGGGTTTGCGGCCTCCTTCGGAACGACGGTCATGCCGGTCCGCACTCGCTGAAGCCCCTCCACCACGATCCGGTCTCCGGGCTTCAAACCCTCCTCGATGACCCACATGCTGCCTTCGACCGGCCCGGTCTTCACGACGCGGATCGTCACCTTGTTGTCTGCGCCCACCACCGCGACCTGGTAGCTACCCTGCAGCTCGGAAACGGCCCGCTGCGGCACGAGGATCGCGCCCTTCTTGACGTCCATGGCGACTCGAACCTTGGCGTACTGGCCCGGCCGCAGCAGGTTGCCCGGGTTCGGGAACGCGCCCGCGAGCTGGATCGTGCCCGTCTTCACGTCCACCTCGCGGCCGACGAGGATCGCTCTGCCGTGGTGCGGGAAGACCGAGCCGTCCGACAGGATGAGCTGCAGGGGGCCCTTTTCGAGGCTCTCGCCGGCCCGAAGGGTCTTCTCGGGCGGACCGTGCTTGGCGACCCAGGCCAGGTACTCCTGCTCGCTCGGGTTGAAGTTGACCTTGATGGGATCGACCTGCGAGACGGTGGTCATGACGGTCAGGCGGTTGACGAGGTCGCCCACCTGGGACTTCGCGACGCCGGCGATGCCGGCGATGGGTGAGACGACCCTCGTCCAGCCGAGGTCGAGCTTTGCCTTCTCGAGCGATGCCCGCGCGGACTCCACGTTGGCCTGCGCCGTGCGCTCCCGCGTCTCGGCGTCGTCGAGCTCCTGCTGGCTGATGGCCTTCTGAGCCGCCAGCGGTCTGTAGCGAGCCACCGTCGTCGTCGCGTTGGCGAGCGTGGCCTCGTACTGGGACAGGGTGCCCTTGGCCTGGTCATACGTGGCCTGGAACTGCCTCGGGTCGATCTCGAAGAGGACATCGCCCGCATGGACGAGAAAGCCCTCCCTGTAGGTCTGCCTGAGGACGTAGCCCTCGATCTGCGGGCGAATCTCGGCGTTGATGAAGCCGTCGAGCGAGCCGATCCACTCCTGGAAAATGGGGACGTCCTTCTGGACGACTGGCGCGACCTCGACGGTGGGGGGCGGCGGGGGCGGCGCCTCCTTCTTCTTGCAGGCGACGATTCCGGGCAAGCCCGCCAGAATCGCGGCGACCGCGACCGATCGGACCGTCACGCGCGTCGGCCAGGGATTGGACTCTGCCATCTTTGTCTCCTCCCGGATTCGTTCGGGGGGAGAATATCCGATTGCGAGGGACCTGAGGGTCTGGGACCTTGGTCCAATACACGCCAGGACGGCGATCAGGACGAGTCCCGCAGGCGCAGCGAGTCGTAGATCGGGGGCTCGCCGAGAAGGGTCGGCACGGCCATCGCAGCGAACGTGGCGCCGAGCATCGGCAGGAGCTGTGTGAAGCTCCCTGTCATCTCGATGACCAGCACGATCCCCGTCAGGGGCGCCCGAACGACCGCCGTGAAGAAAGCGGCCATGGCGACGATCGCGAAGGCCGGCGGGGAAAGGGCGGCTGCCGGCAGCGCGGCGCGGCAGAGTGGCTCGAACATCCTGCCGATCCCTGCGCCGACGACCAGCATCGGGGCAAAGAGGCCGCCCGGCGTTCCCGCGGCGTAGGAAACGGGGCCGAGGGCAAAACGCAGCGCCAGCACTCCCAGGACGGCGAGAAACGTTCCGGAGCCGTCGAGCATCTTCTGAGTGATCGGGTCGCCGCCGCCGACGACGTTCGGAGCGAGCCAAGCGAGCGCGCCGACTGCGGCTCCGACAGCCCCTGCTCGCCACTCCACGGGAATCCGCCGGAGCCGGACCGCCAGCCTGAGCGTGCCGAGAATCGCCCGGTTGTAGGCGACACCGAGCAAGCCGGCGATGGCTCCGAGCGCGAGCGCGACGGCGAGAGAGCCGAATCCCGCGTAGGGCAGCGCGGCAACCCGGAAGTCCGGTGCATCCCCGGTGAGGAGCCTCGCGACGGCGATGGCGCCCGCGGAGGATCCGAGGGCGGCAATCGCGATGCGGGTGTCGAACGTCCGGACGAGCTCCTCCAGGACGAAGACCGCGCCGCCGATCGGGGCGTTGAAGGCCGTCGCGAGGCCCGCTCCCGCGCCGGCCGCAAGCAGGGCCCGGCAGTCTTCCGGCGGGCGGCCGAGCCTGCGGCCCAGGAACTCGGAAATCGAGGCTCCCATCTGGACCGTGGGTCCCTCCCGCCCGAGCGCGAGGCCGCCGCCGATCGCGAGAGCGCCTCCCAGGAACTTGACCGGCAGGAGGATCGGGGGAGCCGGTCGCTGCTCGCCGGCGAGCACCGATTCGACGTGGGGAATGCCGCTTCCCGCCGCCTGCGGCGAGAAGCGCCGCACAAGCCAGGCCGTCACCGCGGCCGCCGCAGTGCATGCGAGCAGAACGAGAAGCACACCGGCCGGCATTGTGTGCGCCCAGACGAGCAGCGCATTGCGGCCTCGATCGGCCTGCTCCAGGGTCAGGCGGAAGGTCGCCCCGACGAAGCCGGCCGCGGCTCCGCCGAGCAGGGAGAGAAGCCCGAGTCCGAGAAGCCCCGCAGACAGGCTCCGGCGCGCGCCGGTCGTGCCATGTTGCGGGCTCTCCGAGCTTCCGTTCGACACCAGTACGCGCTCCCCTCACTCCCGGCCCGGGACCCGAAGGCCCCGAGCCTACCTGGACGGTGCGGAGCCTCGCATGGACAAGAGCGACAGAGCACCCATCAGGATCCGGACGGAGGCGGATGCCCTCTGTTCACTCCGCGCTCCTTCTCAATTTGAACTGCACGCTCTCGGCCGGCCTCGTCATCCTATTTCAAGCGTCGCCATTGGAAGGCCAGTTGTTTCGTCCGCGCCCCGGCCGATCGATCAGGAAGACGCAACTCCGGCGGCCGGATTCGCCTCGAGGAGGGCGTCAAGGTTTCCAGCACAAGGGTCGCTTACTCTTTGGCGTATCTCCTTGTAGGATTGCGGAGGATGGAGGAGGACATGAAGATGAAACGGATTCTCGCGGGTTTGGGAGTATCGCTGGCTGCGGTTCTCTGGTCCTCGACGGCGTCCGCGCAGGCGGAGGGCCCGGTGAAAGTGGCGCCTCCGGCGGCGGTCCGCGACATGGCGAACGCCCCGAAGCCGCCGTCGAGCGCCACGCAGGCGAAGTCGGTCGGCAAGGGGAAGGCGACCGCAAACACGGCGAATTCCGCCGCCGACACGGACTCTCTGTGGGTCGAGAGAGTCGACGTCGACGGCGACGGCGACGTGGATGAGGCGAGTCTGCTCTGGGACGACGAGGACAAGGTGCTCTACCTCTACAAGGAAGGCACGTTCACCTGCAAGAACGGCGCGACCGGCGACGGCGGCATGCTGGTGGCGGTCTACGGCACCGGTAACACGCACAAGGCTCCGGCAGGCTCCGGCTGGTGGGCAGTCGAGCTCGACAAGAGCGAGTGCGGTGCGCAGATGGCCGGTCTCTACGGCTGCAGGTTCGATGCCTCCGGCAGCGCGACGGCCTGCGGCGCGGCCACGGTGGACGACAAGAACGACGATCTCGTAGTCGTGGCGGTTTCGAAGTAGCCTCGCCGACGGGCCCGATCAGGAGGTCGGGCCCGTCCGGCCGGGCTCGGGTGCCCCGCTCCGATTGGCGATCTGCCGGTACGTCAGCTCGTAGAGAAACGGAAAAATCGCGACGGCGCCGATCAGCCAGGCCGCGTGCGCGTGCTCGGGCTCGCGGAGGATCTGAAGGACCATCACGCCCAGGGCGCCGAGACAGGCCGCGGCGGCGAGGACGCTCACCCACTTCCGGCTGCCCGTTTCATGGGCGAGCTTCGCGTTGCCCGCGTTGACCATTGCGAAAACGAGCAGGAAGCCGGCGCTCGCTGCGGCGGATATGGCGTGCAGGTCCACGAAAAGGATGATCAGGACGGCGAGCCCCGCGACCAGGACCAGGGCCGCAGGATGTCGGCCCCAGATCTGGCGGGCGTAGCGTCTGGGCATCTGCCGCTCCTCGGCGAGGATTCCGGGCAGCTTCGACGCCCCATAGAAGTCCGCGTTGATTGCCGATGCCGTCGCCAGGATGGCGCCGAAGCACATCAGGGAACCACCCAATCCGCCCAGGAACGTCTCGGCCGCCGCCGCCACGGACCGGTCACGCGCTGCCGCAAGCGCGTCGAAGGAGAGATGCCCGATGGTGACGATGACGATGAGCACGTAGAGGGCCATCGCCCCGGCGATGCTGCCGTAGTAGGCGAGCGGGAGCGTACGGGCCGGCTTCCGGATGCGGCTCGACGCGTTGGCGATCAGCTCGAAGCCCTCGTAGCTCAAGAAGACCAGCATTCCGCTTCCCACGATCTCTACGGGCGACACCCAGTCCGAGGGGCCCATGCGGCCCAGTGAGAGGCCAGGGCTCGCGAGGCCCCCGACCACGAAAATGAGGAGGATCACGAGCTTTCCCGCGTTGAAGAGCCCCTCGGACCTTTCGACCAGGCTTGGGCCGGCGAAGTTGACGAGGGCGAGAAGCACGATGATCCCGGGCGCGAGCGCCTGGCGGCCGACGTCCCGCGACGACGCGGGCAGGAAGCCCGCGCCATAGCTCGCGAAGGCCCCCGCGTACAACGCCATGATGACGATGTAGCTGAGGATGAGCAGTGCGTTGAGCCCGCCGGCGAAGATGCCCTTCCCGAAGGCGCGATTCAAGAAGGTGACGGTGCCGCCTTCGCCCGGGTAGGTCATGGTCAACCGGACGTAGGAGTAGGCCGTGAGCAGGGCGACGATCCCACCGACGATGAAGGAAAGGTACGTCGCTCCGCGCGCCTGGGAGCCCGCCAGGCCGAGGGTGGCGAAGATGCCTCCTCCGACGATCCCTCCGAGGCCGATCGAGAGGGCCCCAATCGGACCGATCTGGCCGCCCTCCGGTCGGCCCGCCGCGGTTTGGGTTTGGTTCATGCCACTCTCATCGCGCGCAAGCTTACTGGAGAGTCGGGCGTGGTTCGTCCTCGACCGGCAGCGGTCGGGGCCCACAATTGGGAGAGTCAAGGTCGGACTTGCGGTCGGCTCGGGGCTTCTCTTCGAGTCGACCTGTGTCGGACTTCAAGCTCCGCGAAGGGTCCATCCGAGCATGAAAAGGCCGGCGGCCGCGATCCAGCTGCCGGCCACGCGCAGGACGATGCGGCTCCACGGAGCGCGCAGGCCCGTCAGACTTCCCGCCAGAAGCGCCACGAGCACGAACAGAGCGCACGCGGCGCCCGCCGCGGGAAGCGCGCCCGCGCGCGCCGCGGCAAGCTCCATCCCGTTGAAGGCGCCGTTGACCAGCCCGAGGAGGATGGCGAGTGCCGTGATCGTAGAGAGGGGCAGGTTGCGGTCCGCCGCCGCGAGGCCGCCGAGCGCGATCGTCAGAACTGCGGTCGCGGCCGGGACCGTCGCATGCGCGCCGAGAACGCGGCCCGCCAGAGTTCCGGCGAGCCAGGCGGCCGGAAGGGCGAAGAGAACCGTTCGGCCGAAGCGGGGGCCCCGGAGGCTCGCCAGAAGCGTGAGCCCGATCACGGGCAGGAGGTCCTCGGGCGTCACGAAGGGGTGCGCGAGCCCGTCGTAGAACGGCCCCAGGCCGGTGTTCATCAGATGAGCGCTCGCCGGAGACGCAGATGCCAGCATCACCGCGAGTGCCAGGAGGAGCGTTAGGCCGCGGTGGCGCTTCATTGAGTCAGGGATGCGGGATACGGGATACGGGATGCGGGATACGGGATGCGCGATGTGGACTGTCTCATCTCGTATCTCGCATCTCGGCTCAACTCACGGCCCTCCACAGGAAGCTGAGCCCCGCAAGGGCCACGACGGCGCCAGCGATTCGAAGAACGGCTCTGCCTGCAGGCCAGCGGTGAATGAGGCCGATCCCGATGCCCGTCGCGTGCAAGAGTCCCGTCGCGATGACGAACCCGATGCTGTAGAGCATGCCGTTGGCCCCGGCAGGGAGCTCCGTGCCGTGGGCGTGCCCGTGGAAGATGGCGAAGGCCCCGACCAGGGTCGCGGCGATCCAGAGCTTCGGCCGCGACTCGAAGAGAACCGCGGCGCCGAGACCGATCGCCGAGAGGGCGATGCCGACCTCGATGCCCGGCAGCTTCACGCCCGCCAGGCCGAGTGTGCCGCCCACCGCCATGACCATCGGAAACGTCACCGGCAGCAGCCACACGGCCGGAGGTCCGAGCTGCGCACCCCAGAGGCCCACGGCGATCATCGCCAGGACGTGATCGAGACCGGAGACCGGGTGCGAGAGGCCCGCGAGGAAGCCTGCGGCCTCGCCGCCGCGGGTGTGAGCGAAAGCGGTTGTTGGCCAAAGGAATAGAAGGAGGGCCAGGCTCCGAGATCCGAGATACGGGATACGGGATCCGAGATGGGTTCTTTTCATGATTCGAGGTTGCCGAGTCCGTACCCTGTTTCGTCCTCGCTGACGGATTCGTGACGCTGCTCGACGCTTCGAATGAACTGGTTCAGCTTGGCGCCCAGTCTGTTCAGTCCGTCGTGTATTTGCTCGTAGAGCCCATCGTCAGTGAGGGAGCCTGTCTCGTGGAGCGTTTCGAGGTGGTCGATCGTCTTGTCGCACGATGCATGTGGGTAGGTCAAGAAGCGCAGAAACTCCATCTTGTATCGGCGTCGCCCGAATCCTTCGACAATGTTGGACCGAATGGATTTCGATGAGCGACGAATCCGGGACCCCACCTCGAACCTCTCGAGCGCGGGTAGGGATTCCAAAGTCATCCGATGGATGTGAATCGAGGTGTCGCGCGCAAGCTGCCACACTTCGAGCTTTCGATAGCTCATGTCACTCGGCTTCCCCTATCGAGCATCTCGCATCCCGAATCCCGCATCTCGTATCACCGGCCCCAACCCAGCAGGATCGCCGTCCTCTGGATCGTCCAGAAGGCCCCGAGCGTCCCCACCGCATATCCCGGCAGGGCCTGAACCCAGCGCGGCCAGAGGATCTCGAGCCTGCGGAAGGAGCGTTCGAGGGCGAGCACCAGCAGAACGAACCCGACCTGCCCGATCTCGACACCCACGTTGAAGGACAAGAGGGCAAGCGGCAGGTCCTTGCGCGGCAGCCCCGCGCTCGTGAGCGCACTCGCAAAACCGAAGCCGTGGATGAGGCCGAAGACGAAGGCCACGACCCAGGGATGCTCGATCGTGAAGCTCGTCTCTCCACGCCAGGACTTCACGATCTCCGGCCCCAGGAAGAAGATCGAGAGGGCGATCGCGGCGTTCAACGGAAGAACGGGTGCGTCCGCGTACCCGAAGGTCGCGATGGCGAGTGTGATCGAGTGGGCAACCGTGAAAGCGGTAATGGTCTTGAGGAGCGTCCAGCGGTCCTTGACGATCAGAAGCAGCCCGAGCACGAAGAGGAGGTGGTCGAGGCCGAAGAGGATGTGCCGGATGCCGTGGGCCACGTAGGTGCCGGCCAGGGCGAGCTTTCCCTGCGCCGCGGCGATCTCGACCCAGGCCTGCGAGGGATGGACGATCGTCGTCCATTGCCGGCCGTCGCTCATTTCGACCCGGACGAGAACGTCGGTGATGGTCACCTGGAGGCCCGGGAAGCCGATCCGCTTGCCCGAGAGGCCCGCCGGGCCCGCGTCGATCTGACGCCGCTCGACGAGCGAGTCCGTCAGCTCGTCCACCGTGGGCGGCTTGAGATCCCGCATGCCTGGAGGAAGCTCGAGCACGACCGGCAGCCGCATTCCCGACAGAACCGGTGTGCGCCACAAGAGGTCGTATCGGCCGGGCCCCGTCTCCTTGATCTCGAGGTAGGCGGGCCGCGCCTCGTGCGCCCGGGCCAGGGAGGGTAGCGCGGCAAGCGCGGCGAAGAGGAACAGACGGCTCGACGCCTTCCGGCGGTTCCGGCCGAGAGCAATTCTCGAGACGCGGAGTCTCAATCGGCTGCGAATCTTCGCCTGTTGGATCATTCCGATGGGAGCCAGGGCACCGAGAGCATATCGTTCGGCGCCGCCGGCGCGGAAGCCAGGATCAAAACAAGTCCGTCGCCGGGAAGGAAGGGGAGGAGTCGGGCCGGCCGGCGGCCTCGAGCTTCCGACGAGTGGAGGGGCGATTCCGCCGTCCTACGGCGCGAACGCGAAGAGTCGCTTCCAATCGTTCTTCATGCTGATGACGATCCAGCCCTGCTTCTTTGCCTCGTCGTAGAGAGCCTGAGTGAACGTTCCCACCTTCGTGTCGGGCAGCCCTTCCGCCGGGCCGTAGGCGTACTCGCGCTTCGCGTCGTCGTGGAGGATCAGCATCGCCAGCCGCACGCCGTCGCCGGCTTTCGTGTACTCGAGCATCTGGCGGTCGCCGGTCGAGTTTCCGAACGCGGCGCGAGGCCGGCGCCCGATCATGAGGTGAATGCCCTCGGGCTTTCCGGCGTTGTTGTCGTTCAACAGCAGCTTCGGCTCTTTGGTCAGGAACGGCCTTCCATCCTTGTCGTAGCCATACGTCGTCCCGGCAGCCGTGCCGACCACTTGCTCGGGAGGAACACCGTAGACCTCGCCGGCGTAAACGCGCACGAAGTCCTGCCCGCCGCCGGTGACGATGTAGGTCTTGTAGCCATTGGCGCGCAGATACTGGAGCAACTCCTGCATCGGTATGTACGTGAGCTCGGTGTACGGCTGCTTCCAGCGCGGGTCCCGGGCCGTCGCGAGCCAGTCCTTGACCTGGTTCCGAAACTCCTCCACCGATATGCCCGTGAGAGTCGCCGCGAGAATCTTGAAGAGATCCTGCTCCGAAAGCTTCGCGATCGCCTCGCGGTTGCCCGACATCACGGTCTTGAACGGCTCCACGTTCGCGAGCTCCGGCTTGGCCTTGACCACTGCGGGAACGCGGTCGAGGCAGTACACGACCTGCGCATACATCGGATGCTCGACCCAGAGGGTTCCGTCCTGATCGAACGTGGCGATCCGCTCGTCGAACGGCATGAAGTTCGGACTGCCCTGCGTCGCGGTCGCCTGCACGAAATCGACGATCGCTTTCTTGGCCGGCCCGTCATTCCACGAGGCCAACGGCGACTGGGCCGCGGCCCGGACCGCGAAGAACGCGAGGGCTGCGGCGGCGGCCATCGCCCGGATCTCGGTCCCTCGAATGAGGCGCTTCCTCATGACTGCCCTCCTTTCGCAGCGAGTCTTCGGCCCCTGCCTCGCCCTCGAGGGCCCGGTGCCGAAAGGCGTCGCGGAATCCCTGCCATGCCGCGGGCGCCCGCCCGTCACCTCGCGGGCGTGTACCAGATGGGCGAGGTATAGGCGCGCTCGGTCGTGGTCATGGGAACTTCCTTCGGCAGGGTGATGCCGAAGAACTTGGCATCGTAGGCCGTCCAGCGGGGCGTGGGGATCTCGATGACACGGCCGTAGTAGAAGGCGCGTTGCGAGGCGTCGAAATCCGGGTCCTTCCACACGGTGATCAGCTCCGAGGCGCCGATCGAGTTCGTGTAGGTCGCATTCGGCACGTCGACCGTGTTTCCGACAGAAGGCACTTTTCCGTCCACGCCCGTTTTGCGCCCGCCCGACCAGGCCACGTCGTAGACCCTCTCGCGAACTTCGCCTTTCGCATCGAGCCAGCCCTTGACGATCTGGTACCGATCGAGGTTCGCGCCGATCGGGTCCTTGAGCGCGGCGACGAGGAAGGTCGGAGCCTTGCCGGCCGGCGCCGCGGCGAGGTCCCCGCCCATGGGCACGCCCTTGCGATAGCCGACCGCTCCGGGATTACGGGTCTGAGCGTCCTTCGGATCGAAGTCCCAGCCGCCGAAGAACCGCACGACCATTCGCGGGCCCGTCGTCGCATAGGTCTCCCGCCGTTCCATCGCGTCGAACAGGGCTTCGCGCGTATTCTCGGTCGCCCAGACGGCCGCGTAGCCGGAGGACGTCTGCTCCCAGCCCATGATGACGGCCTTGTCGGTCTTCATGAAGGGGTGCGAGGCGCGCTCGGGGCTCGGCTCGGAGCTCGACGTCTTGCCGAAAAAGTTCTCTTCCTCGACGGCGGCCAGCCCGCTGTGGGCGTCGGTCGAGCCGATCATGCCGAACTTGTAAGGGTTGACGCCGAGCTCCTTCTCGAGCTTCAAGCCGTTCTCGAGGGCCCTCCGGGCGTACTCGTACTGGAGCATCTCGGGCTTCTTCAGGACGCTCAGATCCAGGTTGCCCTTGTCCCAGCGTTCGAAGTTCGCAAACTCGTCGTTGGGGGAGAGGAAGGGGTGCGTCTCGCCGTCGCCCTTGATCTGCGTGGCCTCGTAGAGCCGCTCCCACTTCGCACGCGTTTCGGCGTAGGTCCGGTCGATCGGCCTGCCGTTGAACGACTCGATCATGGGAAACATGGTTCCATTGGAGAGGTTGCCGTTATGCGCGATGGCGAGGACGTTGCCGCCGGTCTTGTCCTCGAACGCCTGCATCCACTTCCAGAGGTCCCGCGGGTTGTCGCTGCCGGGCGGATAGACGGTCATGGGCTCGACCCGACGGGCCAGATCGCCGCCGTCGCGGAAGATGACATTGCGGTGGAGGTTGTTGCCGCCGGTGTTCGATGTCCACTCGTAGCCGATGAACGCCGTGAAACGGCCCGGGTCGTTGGCCTCCTCGGCCGCCTTGATCGTCTGGCGCCAGGCCGAGCGGTACGGCGCAGTTCCCGGCAGATACATCAACGCCTTCGGGAACTTGTTCTGCGAAAACGCGCTAATGATCTCGAGGGCGGCGTCGGCGCCCTTGCCGGACTGGATCATGTCGTACCAGCGGCGTCCCGTCGGGTCGGCGAGCATCTCGGGCTTGCCCGCGAGCATGTCGGGAAAGAAACCCATGTTGTCGGAATGGTCCGCGACGACGAGAAAATCGAGAGACCGGGACAGCCTCACCCGTTGGCCGCTCGACGCCGTGATCTCGCGCCCCTTGGCGAAAACATAGGCGTCCGCGGGACTGATCCGGCAGCCGAACGCGCCGGCGTCCATCGAGAATGACGTATGCAGGTGCGTGTCTCCGAAGAAGGGGCGGGTCGGAAAGTCGCGG
The DNA here is from genome assembly GCA_963801275.1 of uncultured Acidobacteriota bacterium. Classification (GTDB taxonomy): domain Bacteria; phylum Acidobacteriota; class Thermoanaerobaculia; order UBA5066; family Gp7-AA6; genus DATBFU01. The sequence continues at coordinate 4,107,347 of CAWDEF010000001.1, forward strand.
CCCGCGTAGGGCGAATAGGCCGGCTTGCTGAAGGCCATCGCCGAGTCCTTGTCGAGCTGGCCCGTGTCGGTGGCGACGCTCTGCCCGCGCGAGAGCACGGGCGCTGTGAAGCACGCGAGAAGGACGAAGGTTCCAGTCAGCCGGAGATTCTTCATCGGGGCCCTCCTTTGGGGCATCGAATCACGGAAGTGCGACTCTACGAACTCTACTATCGAGGCGAGCCCGGGTCGATCTGGCGGCGTCCGAGGCATGCGGGCCTGGTGCGCGACGCGTCCTGAGCTGGCAGGAGCTGACTCATGCGCGCCGGCAAGGGAACTGGCAGGTCCGGGACGACGGCGGCCATCGTTGCGGTGAGTCCGACTCCCGCCGCATGAGATTTCTAGAGTCGGGGCCGGGGTGGATTTCGGGGAGCCGTCCGCGCAATCCCGAGGAGTACGCCCCCCGAAGAGACAGCTAGGAATGATGAGGCTGGTGGCGGAAGAAGCTCAGGAAGGGGACTTCGTCGGAGCTGCAGGAAGCCCCGGGCCGCCCGGCGGCGGTCCCGGAAGGACGAGCTCGTACTTGGCCCGCATCGCCTTGTAGGCCTTGTCCCAGGCCTCGGCCTTTTGCGCCGCGAGCCAGGCCGTCTTGACGTCGGGCTCCACCTCCTCGAACGCGGACACGCGTGCCGGAATCAGCGAGTCGATGTAGACGAGGTGCGATCCATAGCCCGACTCGATCGGTCCCCGCCAGGCGCCCGGCATCTCCTCGAACAGGGCTTTGGCGAAAACGGGACCGAAGTCTTTCGCGATCTGCTCGGACGTGCGGTCGGCGAGGTAGTCCTGAAACATGAAGGGATCCCCGAGGGCCACCGCTCCGGCCCAGTCCTCGGGCTTGCCCGCGAGCTTCTGAAGCGCCGCCTCGGCATCCCGGCGCGCGTTCGGGCCGCGCTTGTCCGGCGAAAAGTACAGGTGTCGGAACGTGATCCGGGCCGGCTGCGCGAACATCCGGGTATTCTTGACGAACCACGCCTTCAGCTCGGCGGACGAAGGCTCGTGCGCCGCGGCGACGTCCTCCGCCAGGAACTCCATCTTCTGCGCCATCCGGCGCCGGACGATCGTGTCGTCCTTGTCGAGGCCCATCGCCAGGGCCTCGCGGTAGAGGATCTCCTCGCGGATGCGATTTTCGAGCAGGCCCATCATTTCCTGTGCCGTTGGCGGGCGCTGCCACTGCGCCGCAAAGCCGATCTGGAGCTGCCGCAGGTCGTCGAGGGTCAGGACGATCTGATGGGACTGCGGGTTCCGCGACGAGCCGCGGTTCACGGCGCCATAGACCACGAAGAGCACGAGCCCGAGGACGAGGAAATGCACGAGCGGCTCGCGCCACAAGCGCTTCCCGGCCGACCCGATCCGGCGGAATACCGCGGCCTCGGTCGAGGGCCGTGCGGCCCGGGCCGCCGGCGCGGTGCTCAAGTTCGGACCTCCCATCTCGGACGGTATCCTAGCGTGCTCTCCGCGGAGAAGTGGAAGGTCCGGATCGATCGGATCAACCGTTTGCCGTCAGCACCGCGCGAGATTTCCGTGCCGGGGCGTGGCCCGAGTCCCCGGGCCCACGGAATCACTCGTTCGCGTGGAGAAACTTCGCCTGATCCTGCTCTTCGACCTTGCCGAGAGGATGGAGAAACTGCGGCGGGGCGGGAAGGATCTCGTAATTGGCGTATCCGAACTCGTTCGACCGCGCGCCGTAGTAGGTGCTTCCCAGCTTGTAGACGGTCACCTCGAACGGCGCTTGCGAGAGATTCGTCACGACCTTGCCGTTCTGGATCGCGTAGGGGGTGGTGGTGCCCTGGTACGCGCTCCGCGGGACGTTACCGACCTCGCTCGGGAGCGTCGCCTGTCTGCCGACGTGCTGGACGATGCTCTGGCCGTCGACGGTGTAGCTGACCTTGAACTGCTCGCCAGTGACGGTGTTGCGCACCCAGACCGCCTTCCCGACCAGCAAAGCCTTCAGCTGCGTCTCATCGAGCGCGACGCCGCCCTTCTGCGTCAGGTCCGCGACGGTCAGGCCCGGCCTGCCAGCCTTGCGCGCCTCGGCGTTTGGCGTGTACCAGATCGGCGAGCTCCAGGCTCGCTCCTGAACCGTCGGGGGGACCACGTCGGGAGGCGCGATGCTCAGCTGATGCGCCTGAATCGTGGTCCAGCGCGGCGTCGGAATCTCGAGCACCCGCGCGTAGTAGAAGGCGTGCAGGCTCGGCTCGAACTCGGGATCGGCCCACACCGTCTTGAGCTCGACAGAGCCGACGGTGTTGGTGTACGTGGCGTTCTCGATGTCGACCGTGCTCTGAATGGGTCCGACCCTGCCCGTCCACTTGTCGGGGTTCCGGTCGCCCGCCCACGCGACGTCGAAGATCTTTTCGAACGTCTGACCGTCCTTCGCCCAGCCCTTGATGATCTGGATGCGGTCGAGATTGCCCGAGGTCGGATCCTTCACTGCCCAGACCACGAAGGTCGGAGCCTTCGATTTCGCCGGAGGCAGGTCGCCTCCCATCGGTACGCCACCCGCGTAGGAGCGCTTGACCCAATCCGATCCGTTCAGCATGTCCTTCGCGTAGTCCCATCCGCCGAAGAGACGAACCTTGATGTGCGGGCCGCTGACCCCGAACGCTTCCTTCCGGTACATGGCATCCCAGATGGAGGCCCGGGTGTTCTCTTCCGCCCAGACTCCCGTCAGGCCGCCGGGATTGGCCAACCGGACGTCGATGCCGGCGAAGTTGTGACCGGCCATGCGCGTCTCGATGGTCCCGTCTTCCAACGCATGCCCGCCGAAGAAGTTGTTCTGGCGGTAGGGGCTGGCGCTGTTGTGGGAATCGGAGGCCGCCCCGAAACCGAACTTGTACGGGTTGTATCCCCGTGCATCCTGCATCGCGAGGCCGTCTTTCAGGGCCTGGCGGCCGTAGCTGCCCACCAGCTTGTTGATGCGCCCGGAGTCCGCGGGAAGACCCAGCAGGACGGACATCAGCTCGTAGTTGGCGAACTCGTCGGTCGGCGAGAGCATCGGGTGTGTCTCCGACTGGCCCTTGATCTGCTTGATCTCGACGAGGCGCTCGTTGCGCATGCGGGCTTCGGCCCACGCCTGGTCGATCGGGCGCCCGAGACTGTCCACGTCGGTCGGATACATCCAGCCGTCGGAAAGGTTCGCGTTGTGCGAGATCGCAAGCAGCTCGTGACCTTCCTTCCTCTGGCCGTCCATCCACTTCCAGAGGTCTTCCGGGTGCCAGGACTGCAGCGCACTGAAGGGCATGCCCGGCACGGCCTTGCAATCGCGGAAGAAAATGTTGCGGTGCAGGTTGCGGTTGTCGTACTGGGACGTGTACTCGTAGGAGCAGAAGGAGGTGAACTTGCCCGGCTCGTTGGCCTGCTCGGCGATCCGTACGTTCTTGGCCCAGACGGAGCTCGCGACCTGCCTGCTCATCAGCTCGGCGACCGGCTCGCCGGACATGAGCTTCAAAATGTAGAGGAAGACCCGCTGCGTCTCTTCCTTTGTGACCGGCTGATGAAGGATGAGGCCCTGGGCCGCCGGCAGCTTGCTGATCGCCGACCCTGGGGTGTTGGCCTCCGCGACCACGCCCACGTACTCGGAGTGGTCTGTCACGCCCATGAAGTCCAGCGGCGTGTCGATCGTGATGTCGTAGCCGAGGGGGTGCTTGATCGTCTGGCCCTTGGCGTACTGGTAGGCGATGTCGGGCCCGCTAATGTGATTGCCGAAAGTGTACGCGTCGAGCGACCAGCTCGTGTGGAGGTGCGTCTCGCCGAAGTAGGCGTTCTTGTCCGGGTTGGGTTGGGCGGAAGCCGCCGATACCCCGAGAAAGGCCGTCACGGCGAGACACATCATTGGCACGACGGTCTTGCGGCGCATTGAGAGTCCCTCCAATGTCAGAGGGAGCGATCACATCACCGCCCCGTCCGGAATGTCAACGCGACTCGGCCGGTCTGGCCGCCAGTGACGCGCCAAAACAGAGGAGCGGCGTCCTAGGGTGCGCCTGTCTGAAGGGAACGCTCCCTTTGCCACGCTCGCGCGAGCAGCAGCGCAAGAAGGGCATGGAAGACGGCTGCCGGCCAGAGGAGCGGCCCGGTCGCGCCTCCGCGGATCCCGCGCCAGATCAGGTAGGCCGCGCAAAGGACGCTCAAGAGAAGCATGCCGCGAAGGGGAGGGCCCGAGGCGGCATCGCGACTGGGCCAGCAGGCCACGGCGAGTGCGAGCAGCGCAACCCCGCCCAGGCGCGCGACTCCCGGGCCGGGGCTCGAAAGTTTCAGCCCGAAGAGCAGGCGCGTGAACAATTGGGGACTCGCGATCGCGAGCATGCCGGTCCCGACCTCCGCCCCGGCGGCGATCGCCAGAAGCATCTTCGCGCTCTTACGACCCAAAGCTGGCAACTTCCTCGCCTCGCCCCGCCGAGTGCGGCGTGTCCCTTCCTAAAAGACCTTCTCCAACTCCTGCTTCACGTCCGTCTCGAGCTTTCCCCCTTCCTTTTCCGTCATCTTCTCGATCATGTGGCGACGTGTGCTTTCCCGGACGGCCTGGAACTTCTGCTGTTGCTGCGGATCGAGGAGCGGCGTGATCTTGGCATCGATGGCGCCGCTGACCTGCTTCAACTGCTCGACCTTCTGCAACGTGCTCAACGAGGTGTCTTTCTTGAGCGCCTGGAGTTTCGAGAGCTCCTGCTTGAGGAACGGAACGATCTCCTGCTTCTGCTGCTCCGTCAGCCCCAGCTCCATCGAGAGGTGGTTCATCACGGCCGTGAGCGGATTGCTCACGATCTGCGGCGTCGGAATCATCTCGTAGTTGGCGTAGCCGAATTCGTTGCTCCGCGCGCCGTAATAGGTGTCGCCCAGCTTGTAGATCGAGACCCCGAAGGAATCCTGGGAGATCATCGTCACGACTTTGTCGTTCTCGATCTTGTACGGCGTGGTGGTCCCCTGGTAGCCGTTTCGCAGCGGGTTGCCGACGCTGCTCGGGGTCGCGGCCCTGCTGCCGACATGCCAGACGTTGCTCTCGCCTTCTTCCGTGTAGCTGACGCTGAACTGTTCGCCGGTCACGTTGTTGCGCACCCAGAAGGCCTTGCCGACGATCAAGGCCTTCAGCTGCGCGTCGGTCAGCGCCGTCGCGCCCTTCGCCTTGAGGTCGGCGACGGTCATTCCGGCAGGCGCGTTCTTGCGTGCTTCCGCGCTCGGGGTGTACCAGATGGGCGAAGTCCAGGCGCGTTCCTGGCCCGTGAGCGGCACCACGTCGGGCGGCGGAACCCCGGCCTTCACGGCCTGGATGAACGTCCAGCGGGGCGTGGGGATCTCCAGCACACGGGCGTAGTAGAAGGCGTGCAGGCTGGCATCGAACTCGGGGTCGGTCCAGACCGTCTTGAGCTCCGTCGAACCGACGGTGTTGGTGTAGGTGGCGTTCTCCATGTCCACGGTGCTCTGGATCGCCGGAACCCTCCCGGACCACTTGTTGGGCTTGCGGTCCCCGGACCAGGCCACGTCGAAGATCTTCTCGAAGCTCTGTCCGTCTTTGGACCAGCCCTTGATGATCTGGATGCGATCGAGATTTCCGGAGGTCGGGTCTTTCACGGCCCAGACGACGAACGTCGGAGCCGTGCCCTTCATCGAAGGCAGGTCGGAGCCCATGGGGACGCCGTTCGCGTAGGACTGGTGCACCCAGTCCCGACCGTTCAGGATGTCCCTGGCGTAGCCCCAGCCGCCGAAGAAGCGCACCTTGATGTGCGGCCCGCTGACGCCGAAGGTCTCCTTGCGGTACATGGCGTCCCAGATCGACGCGCGTGTGTTCTCCTCGGCCCACACGCCGGTCAGTCCGCCCGGGTTCTCCAGGCGCACGTCCAGGGTGTTTCCGAGCATGACCCCCGCCAGGCGCCTCTCGACGGTTCCGTCCACCGCGCCGTGTCCGCCATAGAAATTGTCCTGGCGGTAGGGACTCCCGGTGTTGTGCGAGTCGGAACCGCCCGCCATCCCGAACTTGTAGGGGTTGTAGCCGTTCACGTCCTGCATGGTGATGCCGTCTTTGTACGCCTGCCGGGCGAAGCTGCCGTGAATGCGGTCGATGCGGCCGATGTCCGGCGGAAGACCGAGCAGGCCGCTGAAAATCTCGTAGCTCGCAAACTCGTCGTTGGGAGACAGCAGGGGATGGGTCTCGGAGGCTCCCTTGATCTGCTTGATCTCGACCAGGCGCTCGTTGCGATCGCGCGAGGCCGCCCAGGCGGCGTCGATGGGCCGGCCGTAGCTGTCGACGTCGATGGGATACATCATGCCGTCGCTGACGTTGGCGTTGTGCGAGATGGCGAGCAGCTCGTTGCCTGCCTTGCGCTGCCCGTCCATCCAGTTCCAGAGGTCCTCGGGATGCTTCGATTCGAGAGAGCTGTAGGGCATCAGGGGCACCTTGGCGCAGTCGCGGAAGAAGATGTTGCGATGCAGGTTCTTGTTGTCCGGCATCGCCGTCCACTCGTAGGAGCAGAAGGCCGTGAATCGGCCCGGGTGGTTGTTCGCGTCGGCGATCCGGACGTTCTCCTTCCAGATCGAGCCTGCCACCTCCGGGCTCATGAAGGCCTTGATCGGCGGCTTGCTCGTCAGGGAAAGCAGGTACAGGAAGACCTTCTGCTGCTCCGCCGCGCTGTTGGGGTCCTTGAGGATCAGGGGCTGCGCCTCCGGCATCTTGCTCAAGGCCGAGCCCTTCGTGTTGGCCTCCTTGGTGACGCCCACGTACTCCGAGTGGTCGGTCACGCCCATGAAGTCCATCGGCGTGTCGATCTTGATGTCGTAGCCGAGCGGATGCTTGATGGTCTGGCCCTGCGCGTACTTCAACGCGTCGTCCGGGCCCGTGATGCGGTTGCCGAAGATCCAGGCATCCACCGACCAGCTCGTGTGGATGTGCTCCTCGCCGAAGTAGGCGTTCTTGTCGGGATTGGGCTGGGCGAGGCCCGGCGACGCCGCCAGGAGAACGAGCGCGGCGCAGCACAGAGTACCCGGCAGACGCGAGAGTCTCGAGCGCATGGTGAGCTCCTTACACTTCGGGAATCCTATCTCCGCTTCCTGCCGAGACCGGAACGAGTGCTCGTCGCCCTTCTCTTTCACCCCCGTTGATCTCGAGCGGGCTCCGCGGTCCCACACGGTCTCGCGTCGATCGTCGTTCGGTGACATCGACGGCAACAGGCTCGAGAGCGGATCGGGTCGCCTCGGGCGAATCGCCCATTTCGCTCATCGCTGTGGCAGCAGGACGACGAACTGCATCTGGAACCTCCACTTGGGGCCGAGATCCGGATGCGCGGCGTAGTACCCGGCGCCGACCTGCATGCTGAACGGAAAGGGGCCGAGCTTCGCGAGCTTGCTGATCAGGAAGTTGACGGGAACCGTCCAGCGTTGACCCGGCGACCCCTCCCAGTTGTACGTCGACTGCGACTGGAGGGTGAAGGTCACGGCCGTCTTGGTCGTGTAAGCGAAGAACGGCTGGATAAACGCCTGGCTGAAATACGGCAGCGACTGGTTGCCGGTGTCGGCGACGGAGAACTGCTGGTTGACGAGCGCGCCCACTGTCCAGGGGCCGGTCTGGTAGAGGCCGACGGCGGTCGGACCCATGAGCCATTGCCCGCCGCCGAGCAGGGGATCCGACGTCATCGGTAGCCCAAAGACCGGGCCCACTCCCCACGTGAAGCCCTCGGACTTGGCCGGCGAGAAGAAGAGCGAGAAGGTGACCGTGCCGAAGCCCGAGACCGGCCCCACTCCGGGCGCAAGCTCCGGCTGCGAGATGTAAGGCACGATGAAGCGGCCGATCATGTTCCAGTCCTTCGTGATGTGGAAGGGCACGACGGGCTGAAAATTCAGGATGAACTGCAGATCGTCGTTGGCGCCGTAGCCCTCCTGCCAGTTGAATTGCAGCGGAAGGCTAACGAGATCGGCGATCGGGTTGGACAGCTTCTTGGCGAGCGCCTCTGCTTCCTCGCCGGCCGCAGGCTTTTCGCCGGGAGCTTCTTTCGGATCCTGGGCGCGCACCGGCACGGTAAGGGCCAGGGCGGCGGCGAGGCCGAGGGAGGCCCGCAGAATCATTCGAAACGCCCAACCCGCAGGAATCCGTCTCATCGCTCACTTCTCCGGGCACGCACGCCCCGCCTCATGATCCGATCGCGCCTGTCCTGAACGAGCGCATCCTATACAACGCCGCAGGGTTCTCCTACCAGGCCAGGATGTACTGCACCTGGACGACGGTCGAAGGTCCGGCGTCGGGGCTGAACACCGGGTTCCACACCACCTGCACGTCCGGCTGGATGCGCACTGTGGGCGCGAGCTGGAGCGTGTAGAAGGTTTCGAAGACGTACTCGTTTTGGTGGTAGACGGTCCTTGTCGTCGCCGACGGTTGACTCCAGACGAAGCCGGCGCCAAAGACGTCGTTGCTCAGCCGCCTGACGAGGCCGAGCTGCTCGAGCGGCCCGATCATGACGAAGCCGCTGCCGATCTGCCTGGACGCCCCGGCGGAGGCCTGCGAGCCGCCGACACCGAAACGGCCGAACCACCCGAAGGGCGAGCTCGCCCCGAGCTTCTGCTGAAAGTTGAATCCGACGCCTCCCTGCGTGGAGCCCCCGCTTCGCGCCACGAAAGGCTGGACGCGGTACACGCCCGGGCCCAGGCCGAGGAAATTGTTCGGAGCGTAGCCGATCTCGGCGACGGCGGTCCAGTTCTGCCAGTCGAAGTTCGTCCACGGCGTCTGCCCGGCAGCGGCGTTGCCAGCCGAGGCGCCGAGCATCGCGTACCAGTTCTCCAGGGGCTGCCACTGAAGATTGAAACCGAAGTTGTATTGCGTCAGAGGGACCACCATCGTGTCGACCAGGGCGGAATTCATGAACTGGCCGCGCGCGCTGTTGGCATACAGGTTGCCGTCGATGTAGTTGCCCTGGTCGACGACGCCCGCGACGGCGACGACGTTGCCAGGATGGAAGGACTGCTGCCATGCGAGCTCCGGGATCCGGAAGCCGTTCCGGCTCGACCACTGTTGCGTCGGACTGGCCAGGGTCCCGAGGTTCGTCTGCGAATCCTCGTTCTGGCCCGCCGGGCCGAGGCCGGTCTTGGCCTTGATTTCCGCGCTCAGCGAGCCCGTCGCGGCGGGCGTGCGGAGCACGGCCCACTTGCTGAAAAGATCGAAGGTGTAGAAGCCGAGATCCTGGGCGCCCGACTGCGTTTCACTGCTGCCCGAGTAGTTCAGGGTCTGGCGCAGCGAGTACCGTAGCCCCGCGCGCGACAGATCGTACTTGGCGCCCTGCACCGCGGGCTCGAGCGGAAAGAGGTCCACGAGCGGCCCGGGCCGGATGGCCGTGTTGCCGAGCTCGTCCAGGCCCGCGAGGTAGGAGCCCATCGGCGGCGGCGTGGCCGGGAACCACCGGAAGGGCGGCGCCTGCGCGCTCGCGGCCTCGACGCGCTGCAGCACCGGTTCCGGTAGCTTGCCGCCCGCCGACGGGTTGACCGGGATCTGGTTCGCGAGACCGTCGGCAGTCCTGGGGAGCAGTTCCTTCGGCACGCTCGAGGGGGGCATCACGACGACGTGTCCCAGGCTGTCGATGAGCAACACCGGCTGCTCGGCTGGCTCCTCCGGCGGGTCGGCTGAGGGCTCCTCGGCGGCACAGACGGCGGTCATCCGCAGCGCGAGGATTCCGGCGGCCGCGGCGCATTTCATGCGCCGGAGCGTGCCTGGGGCCTCGGGGGGCGGCAAGTCCGGATCTCTTCGAGCGGCGCGCGGCTCGAGGTTAGGGAATGAACAGCCGCGATGCCGCGAGGCTCGCGCCCCGCACCCCTACGGAATCATTCCGCATTCGAACATCTTGTTGGCGATGGGCGCCGCGACCTTGTCGATGAAGGACTTGTCGATGATCTTCTGGGCGACCATGTCCATCACCGGATACCTGGACGGGGGAGCCTGGGCCTGCTGGGCCTGTGCGGAGCCAACGAGAAGCAGGGCGGGGACCAGAAGGGCACGCGCAGAGTTCTTGATCATGGATCCTCTCCTTTCATGCCAAGAAAGATGACTAGGATGAGACGCCCGATCCGTCTCGACGGATCGGGCCGACACCGGCGGCGAGAAGTCGGGACCATGGGTCGGAAGGGAAGCCGGTGCCGAGGCGACGGTGTTCGCCGAAAATCATCCGACGCATCGGGGTCATCGTGCCGTGATCTCATCACCGAGGCTCTCGCGCCGTCAACCGGAGCGCGCGGCGTGGCGGGGCTGGGGCGGGCTGGAGCCCTCAGCCGCGGGTCGCGTCCGCCTGGGGCTCTCCAAGGAACCTCCTTGCGAGGGCCCGATACGCCAGACGCGTCGGCACCGAACCGACGAGGATCACGAGAATCAGGATGAGGCCGCGCCAGAAGGCGTGATCCACGACGCGCTTCAAGTCGTCTCCGGTCTGCTGCGCCATCCGGCCGAGCGCCGGCGCGGTCCCGTCGACGGTGTGCAGAAGGCCGGTCAGGTCACGCGCCATGCCTCCCACCTGGGACGCCGTCTGTCCGTAATCGAGAACGTTGAACGGCTTGCCCGGTGGCGCCGATGCCGCTGCCGCCGACGGCGGCGGCGAGACGTAATGGACGAATGCGTCGAGCGACTTGATCGTCGTCGTGAGCGACTCTCCCATTGCGCCGCCGGCATTCATCGTCTCCCGCAGCTGCCCCAGAAGCGTCTGAATGGTCGCCTCCTTCGCCTCGAGCTCGGCGAGGATGGCGGCCCGTTCCTGGGCCACGCCCGCGAAGAGCTGGTCGATTGCGGCCTTGCGCTGGGTGTCGACGAGATCCGGCAGGACCTCCGCCGTCTTCGAGATCGACTCCATCGACCGGGAGGCTCGCGAGACGTCGGCCAGCACCTGCTGCGACTCGGGCTGCTGCGAGACCTGAAGAGCGAGAAGCTCCGCCTGCCATCGCATGAGCGTCGGGGCCCGCTCGGCCCACGCGACCACCCGGGCCGCGAGCTCGCGGCTCTGCTCGATGGCGATCGTCGTCGGGTTCAGTCCCGCAAGGGGATTGATGTAGAGCATGCTGAAGATGCTCGTCGGCTTGACCTGCGTCGACGTGGGGGCCCGGCCGATACTCAGCTCGGTGAAGCGCAGTCCCGCGGCGCCGCGCTCGCCCGGGTTCTGGCGACGCCACTCGACGATCAGGTTCTGGAACTCCGTGATCTGGTCGGGCGTCAGGAAGCCGCCCACCAGGGTCCACGCGTTCTTCTCGAGCTGCCGGTGGGTTTCCTGAAGCGCGACGACCGCATCGCCGAAGTCCTCGCGCAGCTTCGGCTCATCGACCAGCATCCGCGAGACGGTGGCCAGGACCGTCAGGTCCAGCGCGTTCCAGACGGGATTCTCGCCGGTCGCGTCGGCGTAGGCCGCGGTCGCCTGCTCGACCTTCCAGTTGAGCGCGCGAAGGACGGCCTGCCGCGTTCCGATCCGCTTCCCGACGCTGTCGGAGGTATGACCCACCGAGTCGACGTACCCGTCGGCAAAGCGCAGGGCCTCGGCCTGCAGCGCCGAGAGGGTGAGCGTGCTGTCCTTGCCCCCCACGTAGACCTCGTTCGACGCCTCATGGGACTTGAACGGCATGTGCGCGCAGCCGGCGCCCGCCGCGAGAAAGACAACGAGCAGGCCGAACTGTCGCACACAGGTTGGACGCATCGATCCCTCCCCGAAACCCACCGCGCCGAGCCGTCCGCGTGAGGCTCGAGTCAAGCACGTCCGGGCTCGCGGTGTCCAGCGGCGCGCTGCCCCGGGGCTGTCGGCAGGAGCGCTCGGCGGCCGGTTGGCCCAGGGATGGCCCGGCTCCGCCATGACGTAGGCGAAGCCGAAGATTCGCTTCATGTAGGCAGTGTCGATTTGAATAGGTCGCGGGGAGCAGGCGGTTTGTCCTCGACGTCGTCGCACTGCGCTATCGCAGGGTGCGCGCCTTCTCGTCTCGCTCGGTCGTCGCCTCGTCGACTTCGACGATTGGCTGCCGGACCCTGTGGGCACTGTGCTACGTTCTCCAACAGAGAGACAAGACCCTCATGCAGCCCCTGCCGAGAATCGCTGTGCTCGGCGTGCTGGCGCCCATCCTGGCTCATGCGGCTCCCGCCATGGCGCAGGACGTCACCACGCAATTCTGGCCTGAGGTGGACACGTACGTCCACTTGAACGAGAACATGCGGATCTACGTTCCTCTGAGCGGAACCAAGGAAGGCACGGACAACTCCGACCAGGACGGAACCGCGGGGGTCTATTTCGACTACTACACGTCGCCGATCGCGAAGCTGAACCTCGTAGGACCGGCCTACCACGCCCGCGCGCATCGGCTGCAGTTTCGAGTCGGCTGGGGCTTCACGGCGGGGGGCAGCGGCCAGCCGGCCACGAACACGCTGACCGCCCAGTGGACCGGGCGCCTGTCCCTTCCCTGGGAGATTCTCGCGAGTGACCGGAATCGCTTCGATCTGAACTTCACGGGCGGGGAGTTGGATCCGCGCTATCGAAACCGGGTTCGGCTGGAGCGCAACGTCGCGATCGGAAAGCCGTCGCTGACCCCCTATCTCTACGGGGAGTTCTTCTACGACTTCGACGCCGGGGATTGGCTGAAGACCCGCGTGACGGCAGGGGTGGAGTTTCACCTGTGGGAGAGGTTCGTGCCCGAGCTGTACTTCCAGCGCGACTTCCGGAGCGGCTCGGGCGGCGACGTGAAAGGCTTCGGGCTCGTCTTGGGCATCTACCTGAGATAGAGGGCGCCCTCGGGGGCGGGTAAGGGCTCTGTGGGCAACGCTTCGCCTAGAAACTCGTTCGGGCCCCGTATGCCGAGGCCGAGATCCCACTATGTCCTGGAACTGTGAATGATTCTGAGGTCCGTGTCCGAATCGCGTGTTCGAGGCGGACCTCGAATCCCCCGGAATCACTTTCGAGCGACGAGCTTCTGGAACCTCGGGTTCTTGCGCAGCGGTTCGAAGTTCGGGTCGATCGCGAGCCACCGGGGCGAGAGGTAGTACGGGATCTTCAGCAGCGGCTCGAGCTCGTCTAACGCCTTCTCCGGCTCGCCGACGAGCATGTAGACCCGTACGAGCTGGTGCTGATAGTAGGGCCCGTCCCGGCCATCCTTCGAGATCGGATCCAGGGCGACTGCCCGCTCGCCCTCCCGGATCGCCCCCTCTTTCCGGCCGAGATAAGCCAGCGCCAAGCCGAGAGCGGCGTGGCGGGTTGCGTTGTCGGGCGCTGCGCGAAGCTGCTCCTCGTAGGCCTTCCGAGCTTCCTCGGCATGGGTGCGCACGCTCGCGGCGTCGCCCTCGAGTGCGCTGGCCTGGGCGAGGCAAAGGGCCCAGTTGCCGCGGTCCTCGTCAAACGCACTCGGGGTCAGATGCAGCAACAGGTCTCGCTGCTCCCGGTCGAGAACCCAGACGAGATCGTCGAAGTTCGACAGGTAGGCCACGAGCGCGGTCTGCTCCACTCCCTGGGACGCCGATTTCAGCACGGCCCGGGCTCCGACGAGTTCGCCCTCAGCGAGAAACGTCATGGCCTTGTACTCGATCATGCCGAGGCTCCCGGGTGCCAGGGCGAGACCACGGTCGAGGGCGTCCCGTGCCTCCGGGTAGCGCCGCAGACGGAGGAGCGCATATCCGAGACCGCTCAGGTTGTTGGCGGCGCGGGGATCCAGGCGCTCCGCCTGCCTGAAGTGTTCGACCGCCGCCTCCCAGTGCCCGAGGTTCTGCTCGACAAGTGCCATTGCTCTGACAGCCGAGGCGTCGCTCGGGGCCAGCCGCAGCGCCGTCTCGTACTGCTCCAGACCGCGTTTGAAGTCCCGAGAAACCAACCGTTCATACGCGCCGAGGGCCTGGTACCCCTCCGGGCGATTTGGCTCGAGCTCGACGGCCTTCTCCCCCGCCTGCCGGGCACGCTCCGCGAGCGAAGGCGTAGGCGCGCTGGTAAAATACAGTTCCGAATTCAGTAGGGAGATCGATGCCCAGGCCTGTGCAAAGTCGGGGTCGAGAGCCACGGCCTGCTCGTAAAACCCTATTGCTTTGCGCCGGCTCGCAGGATCCGAAGTTCCCAGGCCCCGCGCTTGTTCTCCTCTGAGGAAGGCGTCGTATGCGGCGAGGTTCTGCGTGGGCCTCTCGGAGAGCCGCTTCTCCTCACCCGTCCCGAGCGCGCCCGTCAGAGCCTGCGCAACCCTCGTCGCGATCTCCGACTGCACCTGGAACACGTCCGTGATCGCAGCGTCGAAGGACTTCTGCCACCGGGAGACGGGCGCACCGGACTTACGGACCTCGACGAGCTCGGGGCTGACCTGCACGCGGCTGCCCCCGCCGCTCTTCTCCCAGCGCACCGTCGCCGTCAGGAGATAGCGCGAGTCGAGCTCGCGAGCGATCTCCTGCGGCGTCTTGGACGTCTTCTTGTAGGGCGTCGAGCTGCCCCGCGCGATGACTTCGAGACCCGGCACGGACGTGAGCTTGCCGCGAACGGCATCCGCGACTCCGTCGGCGAAATAGCCGTCTTCGGGAGCACCGAGGTTCTCGAAGGGCAGCACGGCCACACGCTTGACGCCACCGGCCTCCCCGCCACCCCAAGGCAGCCGGCGTAGCAGAAAGAAACCCGCGACTGCGAGAACGATGATGACCGCGGCTGTGATGAGAGCCTTGTTTCTTCCAGTCGGCGGCGCCGCTACCTGGACACCGCTCGTCCAGGGTGACGAAAACTGTTCGGAGATCGCAAATGCGACATCGCGTGCCGACTGGAACCGATCGTCCCGGTCCTTCTCCAGGCAGTGCTTGACGACGTGGTCGAGAGCCGGAGAGATGTTGCGTCCCGACTGGGTCAGCTCCGGCGGCTGCTCGTTCAAGATCGCCATCATCGTCTCGACCGCCGAGTCCCGCTTGAAGGCCTTCCGGCCCGCCAGAAGCTCGTACAGGATCACCCCGAAGGAGAAGATGTCCGATCGGTGGTCGACCGGGAGCCCCTTGACCTGCTCGGGCGACATGTAACCCACCGTCCCCATGACCGCGCCGGGCTCCGTCAGGCCCGAACCTGTCGGGACGCCCGTCGCCTCGTCCGGGGAGACCGCGTCGACCGTCTTCGCCAGGCCAAAGTCGAGGATCTTGACGTGGCCGTCCTTCGACACGAACAGGTTCTCGGGCTTCAGGTCCCGGTGGACGATGCCCTTCTCGTGGGCGGCGGCCAGGCCCTTTGCGACCTGGAGCGCAATCTCCAGGGCCTGCTTCTGGGAGATGGCGCCGGAGTCGAGTCTCCTGCGAAGCGTCTCGCCGTTCAAAAGCTCCATGACGGCGTAGGCCGTCCCGTCGTGCGCCCCGAAGTCGTGGATCGCGAGGATGTTCGGATGCGACAGCGCGGCAACCGCCAGAGCCTCTCGCTCGAACCGCGCCAGGGCATCGGGATCGGCCGCCAGCGACTGCGGCAACACCTTGATCGCCACATCTCGCTTCAACTTCGGGTCCCGAGCCCGGTACACTTCTCCCATCCCGCCCGCCCCAATCGGCGCGAGGATCTCGTAGCCACCGAGACGTGATCCGGCAGGAAGCGTCATCGGTTAGGGGGAACTCTACATCCGGCCTTTGAAACCCGGGTGTGCCTGGCCGGGGATTCCTGGAATGAGACGCGCAAGGCGGCATCGCCAGCCTGGAAGGCGAGGCGATCCGTGCCTTACTTGAACCATCCTCGCCGTCGGAAGTACCAGAGTTGTCCGAGCACGACGAAAACCATCAGCGACATGACGAGCAGGTATCCGTGGCGCATGTGCGTGACGGGGATATTGTCGAAGTTCATGCCGTAGATCCCGGCGATGAGCGTCGTCGGCAGGTAGATGGCCGAGAGCACGGCGAGGATGTTCAGCCGGTGGCTCGTTGCCTCCTCGAGGCAATGCGCGTAGTGCTGGCCCAAATCGCGGACGCGGACCTCCAGCCGCTCTAGCAGCTTCAGGCCTCGGTCCGCGTCGGAGATCAGGTCGCGCAGTCGATCCCGGATGGCCTCCGACTCAGAGAAGAACGAGCGGCGCCGCTGCAGCTCGACGAAGCAGAATCCCTGGTCCTCCCAGAGCATCGCCAGCCGTCCCACGCGGCGCTTCATGTCGAGGAGGGCCTCCGGCGGCACACCCATGGGGTCGTGCTCGAGCGTTTCGGCGAGATCGTCTGCGCTTTGACGCAGCGTCAGGTAGGCCGGCCCCACGCCTCGGGCCGACCTCTCGAGGATGTCGAGCGCCAGAGCCGGCACAGTTGCCTGCGGCGGCTGCTCCGCAGCGGACCGCTCGGCGACCAGCCTGTCGATTGCCGGCAGCGCCTCCATCTCGGAGGTTACGATCGTGGTCGGCGTACAGGCCAGCCGAAGCCCCAGAATTCGGGCCTCCACCGAGGCCCGAACCGGAAAGGCCACAAGCAGCACCCCCTCGGCAATGGCGACCCCGCTCCGCGTTTCGCCGTCCTGCAGGGCCTCCGTCACCAGGTGGTCGGGTACGCCGAGGTCGCGGAGACTCTCCTGGAGCCCCTCGTAGGCCGGGCCCGTTGTTCGAACCCAGCGCACGGCGCTGCCGGCCGGCCGTGCCGAAGAAAGACTGTTCGGCTCCAGGAGTCTCAGCCGGCCGTCGATCGCCAGCTCGTACGTTCTCATCATGCTCAAACCATGCTGCCCAACCGGTCTTTCTCAACGCGAAGTCTTCGGCATGACCTGCAGCACATAGAAGCCCTTGCCGGTCGCGGTCGGAAAGTAGACGCGGCCGCCGAATCCCGGCGGCGTGAGGCCGTTGATCGACAAGGGCTCGAAGAAATCGGACTCGGCGAGGATCTTGCCGGTCGCCGCGTCGCGCCAGGTGAGCTGCTCCTTGTAGTTTCCGGTGAAGAGGGCGATCTTGACGGGCTCCCTCTCCACGTTGAGCTTCATGTTGGTCAGCAGCAGCACCCGCTTGTCCTTCGGTCCGATCAGCGGCTGGAACGTCGTGGTGGTGTCGTCGACGACGAACGCCACCTTGAGCTCGCCGGTGGCCTGGTCGATCTTGATGCCGGCGACCTTGCGCATGCCCATGTCGGCTATGTAGAAGATGCTGTTCTCGGGGTCGCCGCCGGGCTTGGGCGGGGCGAAGCTCCACTCGCCCTTCTTGAGCTCCTTCCCGAACGGGAAGACGATCTGCACCTTTTTCGCGTCCTTCTGGCTGGCGACGACGAGGCTCGACGCAATGGTCTCGCTGCCGATCCCGTTGGTCACGACCGCGACCCAGTCGCCGATGATGGTCGCAGCGGTGGCCGCCGACTGACCCTTCTGCATCGCCCGGACGATCCAGGTTGGGTCGAGCGAGAGCTTCCTGGTCTTCGGATCCCAGAAGGCGCGCTGCACGATCGTGTTCATGGGGATGTAGATGGCGACGCGGCCCTGGAACGTGGTGACGATGTGCGGCGACGTCGCCGGCTCCGGCAGCTCGATGCTGTCGAGCACCTCGAGCGTCTCCGGATCGACGGCGGTCAGCTGCGAGTTCGGCTGCTTCATCCCTTCCATGACGCCCTTGATGATCGCCACCGTGCCCTGGAGCGTGGAGCCAGTCGGCCGCGTCTGGTCCTTGAGAATCAAGGTGCGGTCGGGCGCGATCGTCAGGTGCTTGTAGTTGACGTCGGCAGTGGGCGCGGCGCCGCTCGGGAGCGTGTTGCGCTTGAGGATCAGGCCGGTGTCGCCGTCGATCAGCACGATCTGATTCGACCAGGCGAAGGCGATGTTGCCATTCTCGAGGATGTTGAGGTTGGCGTTGCCGATCCAGCGGCCCGAGGCGTTCAGATTGTCGAGGTAGGTGCGCCAAATCTCTCTTCCGGTCGCGGCGTCGGCCTTGGCCATGAAGGGCCCGACCATGTTCGGGTCCTCGGCGGTCGGGTACTCGCCGCCGACGATGTAGAGCTCGCCGGGCTTGCGGCTGTTGATGTACGAGATGCCCGGGTAGTCGTCGGCACTGCGCCATGCATAGACGCTGTTGGCGCCGGCGTGCGAGCCGAGGAAGCTCGCGCAAGGGAAGAAGCCGCTGCGCGCGCTGTCGGCGATCTCCGCGCCGTTCAACGACGAGTAGTAGCCCGGCGTCGAGATCTTCTGCTGGCAGGCGAGCTCCTTCGCGTAGAGGCTGACGTCTCCCGGCAGCGGACCGTTCGACGCGATCTGGTTCGGCGTCAGGCCGATCCGGGCGGCGCGCTGCTCGACCTTGGCGCCGAGAACCGGGCCGAGGAGGCGATAGACCGCGATCGCGAGCAGCAGGAGAACGATGAGCCCCACCCACTTGAGTATCGAAGACGTCCTCATTCCGTTTCTCCGTTCCTGCTGGCGGCGTGCCTACTTGCCAGGCGGCGCCGGGGCCTTTGGCATGACCTGCAGCACGTAAAACCCGTTGCCGACGGCGGTCGGAAAGTAGACGCGGCCGCCGAAACCCGGAGGGGTGAGCGAGTTGATCGTGAGCGGCTCGAAGAAGTCGGACTCGGCGAGGATCTTGCCGGTCGCCGCGTCGCGCCAGGTGAGCTGCTCCCTATAGTTCTCGGTGAAGAGGGCGAGCTTGATCGGCTCCTTCGCCACGTTCTGTTTCATGTTGGTCAGCAGCAGCACGCGCTGGTCCTTCGAGCCGATCAGCGGCTGGAAGGTGGTGGTCATGTCGTCGACCACGAAGGCGACCTTCATCTCGCCGGTCGACGGGTCGAGCTTGATGCCGGCGACCTTGCCGACACCCATGTCCGCCGAGTAGATCATGTTGTTCTCGGGGTCGGCGCCTGCCTTGGGCGGCGCGAAGCTCCATTCGCCCTTCTTCAGGTCTCCGAAGGGAAAGATGGTCTTCACGTTCTTGGAATCCTTCTGGTTCACGAGGACGATGCTCGAGGCGACCGTTTCGCTTCCGGCGCCGTTCAACTGGAAGCCCACCCAGTCGCCGACGATGCTCGGAGCGGTCGCGGCGGACTGCCCCTTCTGCATCGGGAAGACGACCCAGCTCTCGTCCGGCGAGAGCTTCTTCGCCTTGGGGTCCCACAGGTAGCGCCGCGCGCTCTTCGCCATGCCGATGTAGATGCAGATCTTGCCCTCGAACGTCGTGATGGCGTGCGGCGAAACGGCGGGCTCGGGCAGGTCGATGTCGTGCAGCACCTCCAGCGTGTCGGGGTCGACCGCAACGAGGTGGGAATTCGGCCACGGCATTCCCTTCTCGAGACAGCCGAGGATACCCATCGTGCCCTGAGCCGTGCAGCCGATCGGGCGGGTCTGATCCTTCATGATGAGTGTGCGGTCGGGCGCGATCGTCAGGTGCTTGAAGTTCACGTCGATGATCGGTGTATCTCCGGCGGGGAGCGTGTTGTGCTTCAGGATCAGGCCGGTATTGCCGTCGATCAGAACGATCTGGTTCGCCCAGGCGAAGGCGATGTTGCCGTTCTCGAGGATGTTGAGGTTGGCGTTGGCGATCCAGCGGCCCGAGGCGTTCAGGTTGTCGAAGTAGGTGCTCCAGATCTGCTTCCCGGTCGAGGCGTCGGCCTTGGCCACGAAGGGCCCCGCCATGTTCGGGTCCGCGGCGGTCGGGAACTCGCCGCCGACGATGTAGAGCTCTCCAGGCTTGCGGTTGTTGATGTAGGAGACGCCTGGGTAGTCGTCGGCGCTGCGCCAGGCGTAGACGCTGTTGCCGCCCTCGCGGGACCCGAGGAAGCTCGCGCACGGGAAGAGACCGCTGCGCCGGGCGTCGGAGATCTCCGCCCCGTTCAACGAGGAGTAGTAGCCCGGCGTCGAAATCTTCTGCTGGCACGCCAGCTCCTTCGCATACAGGCTGACGTCTCCGGGCAGAGGGCCGTTGGCGGCGACCTGGTTCGGCGTCAGGCCGATCCGGGCGGCGCGCTGCTCGACCTTCGCCCCGAGGAGCGGGCCGAGAAGACGGTAGGCGGCGAACGCAAGCAGGGCCAGGAGGATGAGTCCGGCGAGCTTGAGAGTCTTCGATCCGGGCATCCGCGATGTTCCTTCTGACTACTTGCTCGAGGACGCCGGCTTCGGCATGGCCTGGAGCACGTAGAAGCCCTTGCCGGACGTCGTCGGAAAATAGACTCGGCCGCCGAAACCCGGGGGCGTCAGCGAGTTGATCGTGAGCGGCTCGAAGAAGTCCGACTCGGCGATGATCTTGCCGGTCGCGGCGTCGCGCCAGGTGAGCTGTTCCTTGTAGTTGTCGGTGAAGATCGCCGCCATCAGCGGCTCCTTCTCGACGTTCTGCTTCGCGTTGGTCAGCAGCAGCACGCGCTTGTCCTTGGGTCCGATCACCGGCTGGAAGGTGCTGGTCATGTCGTCGACGACGAAGGCCGTCCTCATCTCGCCTGTGGCCTGGTCGAGCTTGATGCCGGCGACCTTGCCCATGCCCATGTCGGCCGAATAGACCATGCCGTTCTCGGGATCGGCGCCCGCCTTGGGCGGAGCGAAGCTGAAACCGCCGGGCTTGAGCGATCCGAACGGGAAGATGACCTTCTGCTTCTTCGCGTCGTCGCGGTGGATCGCCGCGATGCTCGACGCAACCTCCTTGCTGCCGGCGCCGTTGAGCTGCGTCACGATCCAGTCGCCGATCACGGTCGGTGCGGTGGCGGCCGTCTGGCCCTTCTGCATCGGAAACACCGCCCAGGACTCGTCGGCCGACAGCTTCTTGGCCACCGGGTCCCAGAAGTAGCGCCGGATGCTCTCGGCCATGCCGACGTAGAGCGCGATGCGGTCGTGAAACTTCGTGATGATGAACGGCGACGGCGCCGGTTCGGGCAGCTGCAGCTTGTCCAGCACCTCGAGCGTGTCCGGGTTGACCGCGACCAGCACCGAGTTCGGCATCTTCATGCCGTCCTGGATGCACTTGATGATGCCCAGCGTGCCCTGCCCGGTGCAGCCGATGGGTCGGGTCTGGTTCTTGTAGATCAGCGTGCGGTCGGGCGCGATCGTCAGGTGCTTGAAGTTCGATGTGGCGGGCGGCGCCTCGCCGGAGGGCAGCGCGGTGATCTTGAGGATCAGGCCGGTGTCGCCGTCAACCAGCAGCGCATTGTTCGACCACGACAGCGCGAGGTTGCCGTTGTCGAGGATGTTGAGGTTGGTGTTGCCGATGTACCAGCCCGACGCGCTCGCGTTGTCGAAGTAGGTGCGCCAGATCTGCCGACCGGTGGCGGCGTCGGCCTTGGCCAGGTACGGCCCCGCCGGCATCGGGTCGCCGGGCGAGGGCACCTCGCCTCCGACGATGTAGAGCTCGCCCGGCCTGCGGTTGTTGATATAGGCGATGCCGGGGTAGTCGTCGGCGCTGCGCCAGGCGTAGACCGCGTTCGGACCGTCGAACGAGCCGGTGAAGGTCGCGCACGGGAAGATGCCGCTGCGCTCGCTGTCGGAGATCTCGGCGCCGTTCAACGACGGGTAGTAGCCCGGCGTCGAGATCTTCTGCTGGCAGGCCAGCTCCTTCGCGTACAGCGCGACATCGCCCGGCAGGGGGCCGTTGGCCGCGACCTGGTTCGGCGTCAGGCCGACACGTGCGACGCGCTGCTCGACCTTCGCCCCGAGGAGCGGCCCCAGCAGACGGTAGACGGCGAACGCGAGCACGATCACGATCACGAGTCCTACGAGCTTGAAGGTTCCGGAGCGCGTCATGTTGGTTCTCTCCCTGTGCCGATGGGCTCCTGTGCGAATTGCACCCTCATCCGGTTCAGTCCGTCATCGGAATCGGTCCGTCCGTTTGCAGTTTCTCCTTCTGCAGCTGGGAGGGGTCACCGAGGTACTTCACGCGCGCTCCCTCGATCTTCCCGTTGAACCGGAACGGCGCCTGATCGTAGTACTCGATCCCGACCGGGGAGCCGAGGTCGACGCCGAAGTCGAGGGCATCGTTGGCGGTGAACGCCAGCGGCGCACTGACGGGAACGACGCCGGAAGCGACTTCTTTGCCGTTCACTTTCAGAACTACCTTGAGCGGGCCGGCGGGCCTGGGCTCCACATAGGTGGTCTCGACCTCGATCTTCAACTTGCCCAAGGGCAGCTTCTCTTTCGCCCTGATGTGGGTGCGCTGCATCTCGAACAGGTTGTATTCGTAGGCGAGGACATCGTCCTTCACGTAGAGGGTCAGGCCGCCGGAGAACCCCCCCAGCGCGTAGATCACGCCGCTCGCGTCGGCCGGAACGTCGGCGTCGACGGTGACGACGTTGTCCTTGTTGCCGAGCGCGGGGGCGGCGACCTCGGGAATGCGAGTGACGGCGCCCGGAAAGGTCCACGACGTGTAGGGGGGCGTGAGGCGCAACTCGGGGTGGAGCACCATGACCCAGAGGCCGCCGCCGACGGGCAGCCCCTCGTTCTTCGTGAACTCGGCCAGGAACATCTGCTTCATCTGTTCGAGCTTCGCCGGCAACTTCGCGGCCAGATCGTTCGCCTGCGACCAGTCGTCACGCAGGTTGTAGAGCTCCCACCTGTCCTTGTCGGGCGTCCAGTCCTTGATTCCCGGCGGCAGACCGGGAAGCCACGGCGTGCGCGGGCCGAAGGCGGACGCCATCCAGCCGTCGTGGTAGAGGCCGCGGCTGCCCATGATCTCGAAGTACTGTGTCTTCTTGCCCGCCTGGGCTTTCGTGTCGCTGAAGGTCTTCGCGAAACTGACACCGTCGAAGGGGTCCTGCGGAATGCCGTTGACCACCCTCGGAGGCGTGATTCCCAGCAGGTCGTAGATCGTCGGGACGACGTCGTTGACGTGAAGGAACTGGCTGCGCGGCGCAGCGTCCGGCTTGATCTTCGCGGGCCAGCGCACGGCCATCGGGTTGCGCGTGCCGCCGAAGTGCGAGGCGATGAGCTTGGTGTACTGGTAGGGCCCGCCGCCGGCCCAGGCCCAGCCGGCGTGGTACATGTTGTCGGTCTTCGGCGAACCGAGAACGTCGAGGCCGCCGAGAGCGTCGAGTGCCTGGATCTGCTGTCTGGTGGTGGACGGAATGCCGTTCTGGGCGAGCAGTTCGCTGATCGTGCCGTTCTGACCCTCGGCCGAGGCGCCGTTGTCGCCCCAGATGTATAGGATCAGCGTGTTCTCGCCGTAGCCGAGCCCATCGATTTCGTCGACGATGCGGCCGACCTGCGCGTCCACGTGCTCGGTGAACCCGGCGAACACCTCCATCAGTCGTCTCTGGAAGGGCTTTTCGTCCGCGGGGATCGAGTCCCAGGAAGGCAGTGTCGCCGGCCGCGGCGTCAGTTTCGCGTTCTGCGGAATCCAGCCCATCTGCCTGGCGCGTTGGAAGGCGCGGTCGCGGTAGTTGTCCCAGCCGTCATCGAACTTGCCCTTGTACTTGTCGGCCCACGCCTGCGGTACCTGATGCGGGCCGTGAGAGGCGCCGCTCGCCCAGTACATGAAGAACGGCTTGTCGGGGGCGAGCGCCTTGTGCTGGCGCAGCCAGCCGATCGCGTCGTCGGCGAGGTCTTCGGAGAGATGGTAATAGTCGTGGCCGCCGGAAGTGTGCGGATGCTCGACATAGGCCGTGTTGCGGACGAGCATCGGCTCGTATTGCGAGGCTTCTCCGGCGAGGAAGCCGTAGAAGTACTGGAAGCCATAGCCGGCGGGCCAGTAATCGAACGGCCCCGCCGCGGTGGTCTGCTCGGCCGGCGAGTTGTGCCACTTGCCCCAGGCGCCCGTGTGATACCCGTAGTCCTTCAGCACCTCGGCGACGGTCGCGCTCGACTTCGGGATGATGCCCATGTAGCCGTCCCAGTCGTTGGCGAGCTCGGTGATCTGGCCGCTCGCGACGCGGTGGTGGTTTCGGCCGGTCAGGAGCGCCGCGCGCGTGGGGGAGCACATCGCGGTGGTGTGGAACCGGTTGTAGGAGATTCCCTGCTTCGCGATCCGGGAAAGCGTTGGCGTGTGGATCTCGCCGCCGTAGGTGTCCGTCTGTCCGGGTCCGACATCGTCGATGAGCACGATGAGGATGTTCGGCGCGTCCTTGGGCAGGTGACTTGCTGGGGGCAGGGGGCTGTAGGTCGACTCCTGCATCGTGGGCAGAGCGATGCTGCCGGACGGTTTCGCCGGGAACGGCAGGACTTCCTGTGCGACGGCCCGTTTCGCGGAGATGGTGCCCAGGACGAGGCCTGCACCAATCGTGAGTGTGCGGAGCGCCCACGCCCGGCCCGTGATGGTTCGCGACTCGTTCATGCCGCTCTCCTCAAGTTGCGCTTCGATCCCATGGCATTTCCTTCGACGTCAGAACGCGCTACTTCTTCGGCCCTGCCGCCTCGAACTCCGCCTTCGTCGTGTAGTAGCCCCTCGGGTAGTAGGGCCCCATGACGGCCTCTTCCGTGCCGGGCTTCGTGACGTGGTCCGGGCTCTGCGCCCAGGTCGGGTTGTTGGCCATGATTCGCAGCATCAGCATGCCGAAGTCCGCGCGGTTCTTAGGGCCGTCGATGCCCTCGCCGCGCGGGCTCCACTCGATCCACGCGACACCGTTCTCGAGCGTCGCGTTCTTCGGCCGGTCCTCCTTGCGGCTGTACACGATCGTGTAGTTGCCGTCCGCGTCCAGCGGGATCTGCATGTCGGTCAGCCCGTCGACGATCTGCCCGGAGGGCGCGGATTCGCAGCTCACGAGCGAGAAGTACTGGGTCTGGGCATCGGGCATGACCTCGAGGCCCTTGCCGCCCGCGCCGGCGTAGGTGTTCGGGAAGGCCGGCATCTTGCCGCGCATGACGTACACGGGCCCGAACTTGCGCGAGAGGTGCAGCAGCATGTACTGCGTCTCCGGGTCTCCGCCGCCGTCGATCGCGCTGGCGTACGGGATCTTCGCGCGCTCCTGCGGCGCCTTGAACGCGCCGGCGATCGAGTACTTGATGTTCCAGTACTTCTCCCACTTCGGGTCTTTGCGCGCGGGCGAGGTCGCCGGATCGAGCGTGGGATCGTTGTCCTTCGCGTGCACCAGCATCTCCCACTGCTCGGCGGTGACGGGCTGCTTGGTGGCGCCCATCGGCCGGCCAAACTGCTTGACCACCTCTTCCGCCGAAAGCTGCGTGCCGTCGGCGAGCGTGCCCGTATAGGTCGGCAGGCCGCGGCCGGCGTCGGGCGAGTCGGCCGAGCCCCATCCGGCGCCGTCGCTGCCCTGGTCGGAGAGATAGCAGCGATTGACGAACATGAGCTCGCCGCCCTCCCTTCCGACGTAGAGCGTGTTGCGCCCGCGCTGGTTCGGATCGGCGGGCGGGTTCTCGGCCAGGATCTTCAGGGTGAAATTACGCGGCTCCGCAAGGCGGTTGGCGCCGACCCGGAACGGGTTGGTGGAGCCGGGGTCCGGCTCGATCTGCTGTCCCGCGAGCGCTTCGCCTATGGAGACGAACGTGCCGTGCTCGGCCTTGTAGAGGGCGAACTGGAGGTAGCGGGCGTGCGGATAGGTGTAGTTCAGCGTGAGGCTCGCGCCGGCAGGCATCGCCAGGCGGCCGATGAAGTAGGTCGACTGCCAGTCGGGCCAGAGGTTGGGGTTCTGGACCGGCCGGGGGTACTCGAGATAGTTCCAGTAGCCCCAGCCCCGCGGCCCCTGGAAGAGGCCGTCATGGCCATAGCGCGTGTCCGTGCGGATGAAGTTCTCGAGCGACTTGTCGCCGAAGCGCCTCACGTCGAGGGCGTTCAGGTTCTCCACGGGCACCAGGACCGGCGGCTTCCACGCCCCCTTTCCGAGCGGGTAGACCGAGGGCGCCTCGGTCTTCGGCCAGTAGAGCCGCATCACGACGAACATCGGGCCGTTCGGGGCCGGAAGCCAGTTGGACTCCCTGTCCTTGCCGGGCGAGTCCTTCTGGACGTAGACGGTGAGCGAGCCGTCGGGGTTGTTCTTCAACTCCGGCAGCATCGGCGAGTTGATGAGATAGCGGTTGATCGGGTTGTCGATCAGGAGCTGCGTCCTTCCGTCGTACATCGTGATCGACCAGAAGGCGTTGACCGGCGGCAGCTGCCCCGCCGGGAACGTCATCATGTAGGTGTGCTTGCTGCCATCGGCCACGATGCCGTTCGCGTCGTTGCGGGTGAACGGATAGACCGCCTCGGCCTCGCTGTTGCCGTAGATGCCGAGCTTGGCGGCGGCGGCGCGCAGGGCCCAGTTGCCGTTGTAGAACTCGCGGCTTCCGGCGGCGGAGCCGATGTTCCAGCCGTTGACGATCGAGCCGACGCTCTCGGCCGTCTTCTCGAGAGTGGCGAAGCCCGCCTTGATGCCGTCGCCCAGAGCCGCCTTCACCTCCGGCGACAATTTGCCGTGCGGCGTCTTCTTTCCGGGGCCGATGCCGATCCGGGCGAACTTTTCGCGCAGCGGCGTCTCGACCGCGGCCGTTCCGACCGGCGGGCAGAACTGCAGGAGAAAGTCGAGATACTCGGCAAAGCCCACAGTGAAGGCCTCCGGCTCGAACTTCGGCCACGCGACCGCGGGCGCGGCGGGCGGCGCGGGCCTGCGGAGGAACGCCGAAAGGGGCTGAATCTTGTACCCGGCCTGGATCTTCTTCACGTTGTCCATGTCGGTCGGGTTGAAGAGCTGCGTGCGGTAGACGACGAGGGAAAACTGCGTCTCGCTGCGAAACACCTTCGCGATGCCGGGCGGTGTCTCCTCCTTCCAGTCTGGCCCGGCCACCAGGTAGCAGGCGGCCCCGTTGCCGGTCGTGCGGCTGCCCATGTACCCGTAGTTGTCGGTGTAGAGGTCCACGAGCTGCACGTCGTAGTAGCGCGCCTTCTCGATCTCCGGCACGCACAGCACCATCGGCTCGGCCCGCAGGTCGAGCATCGCCATCGAGTAGGGTGTGTCACTGTTGGGCGTCGAGATCGCCGTGTCTTTCGGCGTGAAGACGCGGGCCTCGTTGTTGATCTCGTTGATCGGCGCCTTGAACTGCCCCGAGCTACGGTCGATGAAAAAGTCGTGCATGACCTTGTAGCCGACGATCATCGGGAAGCCGTAGAGCCAGGCCTCCTCGGCGACCGCCCGGATTTCGGCGAGTTCGCGCTTCTCCTGCGCCAGGCAGGGGCCGGGATCGGGCAGGGCGAAAAGGGCAAGGGTCATGACGGCGCGGACGATTCTCATGGTGCGCATGGGTTCTCCTATTCCCAGTTCTCCGCAGGCCGGTGCAACCGCTCCCGCGCGGAGCGCGGCCCGTCTTCCACCTATCTCCCGGGTCTCGTGCCGGCAAATTCTATCGCTTCGTCGGGCCGTCGAACGGGGCGAGAGCCTCGGTCTTCTTCCCTTCGCCGAACTCGTTCGCGACCACTCACGACGGCCCTATCGTCCGCACCGCATCTCGGGTCGCTTCCGCGCCCGAAGGGTCGGCGGGGAGGACCGCATCGGCCTGCGAGGACAGCCCTCGGATGGACCGCTCGAGAACGAAGCCAGCGGGGGACCTCCCCGATCCCCGTAGGTCCTGAATGCCGTGGAGAAGCCTGGTACCGGACCGTGGGCACGCACGCGGCCCGGAGTCCGCTCCGGGAATTCAGCGGGAGTCATGCACGGAGTTTCCATCCGTGCCGCGGTGAGCGAATAGCTAGTAGAACTACGGGTCCAGGAGCCTGAGACCGTCGCGATACCGTTCTCGACGGCGAAGCGGACGAGCTCTACGCCGGTCCGGACCATGAGGGCCTCCGCCATCCGGACCTGCGGAACTCGGCCGCGCGCACCTACCTACCGAGCGTCACAGAGATTTCGGGACGTGGGGCTCCGGACGCGGGCGCGTCGCAACCCGGCTCACGCCTACTCGCTTGCCTTGTTGTTGCGCATCGCCGCCTCGAGCTTCTTGAGGTCCTCGGGCGAGAGCTGCGGGCGATCGATCTTGACGGTCAGCTTGTTGAGCTTTGCGGTGAGGGGGAACGGAGGCTGGTAGTCCGCGTCGTCGACGCCGGTCAAGGTGTCCGAGCCGATGTCGAAGCTCTCGTCCCACTGCAGGATGAGCGGGATCGTGTGATCCATCTTCTGCGTCGCAACCGCTCTGCCGTCCACCTTCAACGTCCCGGTGCCGCTCCGGCCGATGCCGCTCATGTTGTTGAAGGCGAGCGTTTCCGGGCCGAGGCCGTCGTACCGGAAATCGAATTCGACGGTGTGCCTGCCGGGCGCGAGGGTATCCGGCCCCTCCCAGCGGATGCGTTTCAGGTCGACGAGGTTCCAGAGAAAGACGGGCTTTCCTTTCAAAAGGTAGAAGCCGTAACCTCCGAATCGGCCGCCGGAGGTCAGGATCATGCCCTCGGCGCCGCCCTGAGGGACGTCGATGTCGGCCGTGATCGTATAGGAGCAGTTGAGCAGCAGCGGCGAGTCTCCCTGGGGAAGGCCGGTCATCGGCGTCGTGTAAACGAACTGGCTGCGGCCGGCCGTGATGTTGGGCCGCGGCGCGACCAGGCGCGTCGCCACGGACGCGTCGAGCGGCAACACCTGGTACTTGTGGGCCTCCGTCAGGAAGAGCTCCTTCATCTCCTTGAGCTTCTCCGGATACTTCGCCGCCACGTCGATGTCCTGGGTCCAGTCCTTCGTGACGTCGTAGAGCTCCCACGTCACGTTGTTCAACGGGTCCGGGTTGACCGGGCCGACGACCTGCCAGGGCGGACGGATCACCTTCGTCGCGGCGATCCAGCCGTCGTGGTAGATGGAGTGGTCTCCCATCATCTCGAAGTACTGCGTGTGGTGGGTCGACGGCGCGTCGGCGTTTTTCGCGTCGAAGGTATAGGCGAAGCTCACGCCTTCGATCGGGCTCTGCTTGATGCCATCGACGGAGTCGGGCGCCCGGATGCCGGTCACCTCGAGGATCGTCGGGACGACGTCGATGACGTGGTGGAACTGGTGGCGAATGCCGCCCGCGTCCTTGATGTGCCCCGGCCACGACACCGCCATTCCCTGCCTCACGCCGCCCCAGTGCGAGGCGATCTGCTTGGTCCACTTGAACGGCGTGTCGAAGGCCCAGGCCCAGCCGACGGCCATGTGGTTGTAGGTCTTGTCCGAGCCCCAGGCGTCGTAGAAGTCCTTGAGCTGGTCGGCGACGGGAACCTGGACGCCGTTGAACATCGCGACCTCGTTCGGCGTGCCGATGAGCTGTCCTTCCGCGCTCGTTCCGTTGTCGCCGTTGATGTAGATGATGAGGGTGTTGTCGAGCTGGCCGATGTCCTCGACGGCCTGGATGACGCGCCCGATCTCGTAGTCGGTATACGCGACGTAGGCGGCGAAGACGTCCACTTGACGGAGAAACATCTTCTTCTCGTCGGGCGTGAGCCGCTCCCAGCGCTTCAGGAGGTGATCCGGCCACGGCGTCAGCTTCGCGTTCTTGGGGAGGACGCCGAGCCGCTTCTGGTTTTCGAAGATCTGCTCGCGCAGGGCGTTCCACCCCTTGTCGAAGAGGTGCATGTCGGAGATCTTCTTGATCCATTCCGGCGTGGGGTGGTGCGGCGCATGCGTGCCGCCCGGAACGTAGTAGCAGAAGAAGGGTTTCGAAGGGTCGATCTGATTGATGCGGTGCAGCCAGTCGATCGCGTCGTCGGCCTGGGCGGTGGTCAGGTTCCAGCCGGGATGGCCGACGTTCGGGTAGATCTGCGTCGTGTTGCGGAAGAGGTTCGGCTCCCACTGGTTGGTGTCCCCTCCGACGAAGCCGTAGAAGTATTCGAAGCCCATTCCGATCGGCCACTGATCGAAGGGCCCGACCTGGCTCGCCTGATAGACCGGTGTGTTGTGGTCCTTGCCGAACCAGGATGTGGCATAGCCGTTGTCGAGGAGGATCCGGCCGATCGTGGCCTTGTCCTTCGTGATGATGCTGTCGTAGCCCGGAAAACCCGTGGACTGCTCGGAGATGACGCCGAAGCCGGCCGAGTGATGGTTGCGACCCGTGATGATGGCGGCGCGTGTCGGCGAGCAGAGGGCGGTCGAGTTCATGTTCGTGTACCGCAGCCCGGCCTTCGCGATGCGGTCGAGCGCAGGCGTCGGAATGACGCCGCCGAAGGTGCTCGGAACGCCGTAGCCCGAGTCGTCGGTCATGATGAGGAGAACGTTGGGCGCGCCCCTGGGCGGCACGACGCGGGGCGGCCACCAGGGCTTCGACTGCAAGGCGTTGTCCTTGATCACGCCTCCAAACGGCGGGTCCGGAGGCGGAAGCTGCTTGCCGTCGATCGAGGTCGTGGCCGCCGGAGAGCCGGGCGGCGGTGCCTGCTGCGAAAATCCGGGTGCTGCGAGGGCCAGAGCTGCGAGGACGAGGAAGGGACGCCAGGGACGGAGCGACATACGCGATCCTCCATTACCGCCGGGGGGAATGCGGCGCCGGAATCAGATCAATCTGATTCGTTCGTGTCAAACAGCCAATCGAGGTTGCGCCATGCCGCGAGCCGCGGTGGCCGCTCGTTCCGATGATGGCGATGCATCATTCGGCCGGACTTCTTCGGCGGTCGGTCCGACGATTTGAGTCTTGCGAATCACCGTGGCCCGCAGGCCCACTCGACGACGCGCAACGACAGCAATCCCTGGCATGATCCAAGGACGCGCCTCGAGAAGAGTCCGAAGTCGGTGTGCCCACCGACTTGAAGAGCGGTGGGCGCTGCTTTCGGGACAGCCACGTCAAACGCTCGGCCCCTGACGGCCCGAACCCTCAAATCAATTCGGCCATTCTCGTTTCGAGACCGGCGTCGCGACATGATTTGACCATGGTCTAAGGCTATGGTCTAATCAGCCTGCCATGGAAGCCGTATCCATTTCAGACTTCAAGGCCCGCTGCCTCGCCATTCTCAAGCGCGTGAAGAAGACCGGCCAACCCGTCCGGATCACCCGCTTCGGAGAGCCCGTGGCGGATGTGGTTCCCGCCGTTCGTTCCGAACCGGGAAAGAGTTGGCTGGGCTCCATGGCAGGCACGGTGGAGTTTGTCGGGGACATCGTATCGCCCGCGGCAGGAGCCGAAGAGTGGGAAGCGCTTCGCAAGTGAAGCTGCTGCTCGATACGCATGTCTGGGTTTGGAGTGTCGTGGAGCCGGACCGGCTCGCCCGAAAAGCTCGACGGGCGATCGCCTCGTCAACGAGCGAGATCTGGCTCTCGCCGATCAGCGTCTGGGAGTTTTTTCTCCTGGCCCTCCGAGGGCGGTTGCGGCTGACGACCTCGCCGGAGAAATGGGTCGAGGGCGCTTTTGAGGCGGCACCGCTGCGCGATGCCGTTCTGACTCGCGACGTCGCAATCGAGAGCCGCGATCTTCCGCTCTCCCTGGCGGATCCGGCGGACCGCTTCATCGCGGCAACCGCACGCGTCTACGGCTTGACGCTCGTGACGGCGGACGAGCGGCTCATGAATATCGGCGGGTTGGAAGTTCTTCCGAGCCGCTGAGGTCGCAGCGTTTCCCCGTCGAAAACGGCGCCGCGCGCCGACTGGACGAAGAGCACCTCGATCGTCTTCACGTCCGCGGCGCGCACGGCGACCGCGCGTCGTTACCGCTTGTCGGTGCACGTCGTCTGGAGAAGCACGCTCCCTAAATGCTCTCGTGGTCGCCCTGGATGATCGCGGGTAAATGGCCACTCATGTCATGCCCTTCCTAACGCACTGCTGGGCGACTCCGCGAGATTCTCAAAACAGCGCCAGGCTAGCGGACACCGGGACCGCGGCGACCGACACCCGCGCCGTGGAAGCCAGCGCCAACTCCGCCTCCTGCCCCGATCGCATCGATGAAGAGCGCGGTCTCTCCCCCGGAGGCCGGGAGCTTGCCCTTGACGACCTTGTAGCTGTAGACGAGATCGGCACCGTCTACCCGGGGGTGGGTGATCTCGACCACCGCGAGCGAGCTGTCGTCTTGCCCCGGCTCATAGACCGAGAGCACGGCATTGGGCGGGTCTGCGGTAAAACTGTCGTTTCCGGCTTTTGGGGTCCACTCGTCGAGATACTCGGACATCTTGATATGCCCGGCAATTCTGACAGGCCGATCGGAGAAGTACAGCGTCTGCTGATTGACCTTCACCAGTCGGAGAGTGTGCGCTGCGGCGTCCACCTTGAGGTCTTCGGCAACCTGAACGAACATGAGCTGGGCCTCTTGCTTGGGGGGCGTCTTGGGAGGCGGCGTCTGTCCAAACGCCGCGGGCGTGACCAGGGCGGCTGAAAAGAGAATGGTCGGAGACACCTTCTTCAGAAGCTTGCGGAGACCGTGTTGTTTCATGGGTTCCTTCTCTTTGCGAATATCCGTGCCGGCGAATACACCATCCATGTTCTGAAGCTGCAGGCCGTCTCGGAGCACGCGTAGGTGTTTTTCGAGGTCCTGAACGATGTGCGCGTTGCCCTTGACGGCCGAATCGATCGCATCACGTTCATCCGCTACCGGACGCCAGGACCGCGAGCCCCGACGCCCACGCCGTGGAAGCCAACCCCGACGCCACCGCCGACTCCGATCCAGTCGATGAACAGCGCGGTCTCACCGCCGGTGGCAGGGAGTTTCCCCTTGATGACCCTGTAGTTGTAGACGAGATCGGCGCCGTCGACTTTCGGGTGCGTGATCTCGACGACCGCGAGGGTGCTGTCGGGTTGCCCCGGCTCATAGACGGACAGCACGGCATTCGGCGGGTTCGCAGCGAAATTGTTCTTGCCGGCCTGCTTCGTCCACTCCTCGAGATATTCCGCCATCTTGAGGTGCCCGGCGATCCGGACCGGTCGGTCCGAGAAGTACAACGTCTGCTGGCCGACCTTGACCAATCGGAGAGTCTTGGCGGTTTCGTCCACTTTGACGTCTTCACCGATCTGAACGAACATCAGTTGGGGCTTTTCCTTCGGAGCATCCTTGGCAGCGGCGCCAAACGCCGCGGACGAGGCCGCCAGGACGCCGGCAAGAAGGATCGCCGGGGACGCGTATTTCAGAAGCCTGCGGAGATCACCGGGGGTTGCCATGGGTCATTACTCCTTGCGGTTGGAAGCCCTCCTCACTGCGTAATCTGAGCGAGGATCTTGGCCTTCGCCGCGTTGTAGTCGCTTTCGCTGATCAAGCCCTGCTTGTAGAGAGACTCGAGCTCCTCGAGTTTCTGCTGGGGCGTCTTCTGGGCTGTCGCCGCAGGCTTCGCCGCCGCTGCCGCCGCCGCAGCCTTGGCCGCTTCCGCGGAAGCCTGAGACGCCGCGGCCGCCGACTGTGCCGCCGCGGTCTGGGCTGCCGCGGTCTGGGCCGCCGCCGCGGACTGCGAAGCCGACGCCGACTCGTGGGCCGCGGCGCTCGAAACCGCCACGGTGGTGCCCACGACCGCCCAGCGGCGTGCGTGCCGTCGCCAGACGCCGAAGACGGCGAAGGCCTGCGTCGCGCACAGTAGCAGTGCGAGCGCTCCCAGAAGAGGCCTGATCCCGAGAGTCTGTCGCGTGAATTCTCGCGTCATGGCATCTCCTCCTGGCCCCACCTCCCGTTGCTTCACTGCGAAAGCTGGGCGAGGATCTTGGCCTTCGCGGCGTTGTAGTCGCTTTCGCTGATCAACCCCTGCTTGTAGAGCGATTGGAGCTCCTCGAGCTGCTGCTGTGGCGTCTTCTTCTCGGGCGTCGCGGGCGGGGCCGCCTGCGCCGCCGCCGCCGCCTGCTGGGCGGCTGCCGCCGAGGCCTGTGACGCGGCCGCAGCGGACTGCGCCGCCGCCGTGTCGGCCGCCGCGGATTGCTGTGCCGACGCTGATTCCTGGGCTGCGGCGGAGCTGCTGGCCGCCGCCGAGGCGCTCGCCGAGGTGGCCACGACGGCCGTGGTCCTTCGGGCGGTCCGGCGCCAGACTCCGGCGATGCCGAAGCCCTGCGACGCCCACAGAAGAAGAGCCAGGATTCCCAGCGAAACTCTCGTCTCGAAACTCCGACGGGTCCGTCGTGTCACCGGCGCCTCCCTTCTTCCGCGGCCTTCCTCACGGCATCCTCTTGATGTAGGTGATCTCCATCATCTTGAACATCGTGTGGCCCAGTCCCTCGCCCCACAACTGCGTGACGTGGTTGCCCGCCGCGTCGAGCGCGACGCGCATCTCGACGGGACTGGGTTTGCCGGTGACCGCGTTGGCCATGGTCCCCTTCAGCGTCGCCCGCTTCCCTGAGGCGTCGAAGCCGCCCGAGTACCACTCCATGCCCGTGCTGGCCGAGTCCATGAAGGTCGCCATGTACTTTTTCGTCGTGTTGTCGAATCCTGCGTAGCCGATTCCAGAGTAGGGCTCGCCTGCGATGGTTCCCGCAAGCATCAACTGGACGTAGCGCCCGCCGAGCACCCAATTGCCGACCAAGACCCCCGTGTCTTCGGCGGGAGGATCGGTGGGGGTGGCCCAGCTCCGGATCTTCGCGTCAAAGGTGCCTACCATGAACCCGAGCTTTTTCTGCCCCTCGCCGGGCGTCATCGCGTTTTCGAGGGCCGCTCCAATCGTCGCGGCGCCGGTGCCCTTCTTGGATTGCCCCTCGCCCCTCGCACTGAACACGAGCCCGATGGCGACGGCCACCGTCGCCGCGTTGCGGTAGAAGACTCTCATGACTTCCTCCCTCGTCTCTCTCTCTGTTCCAAAGGACTCTATCGAATTCGGTCGTTCTACGTCTGCGATCCTCAGGACATTCATGCCTCAGATCGCGTGATGCGCCACTTCAAAAGGGCAGAGGCAGCACGAACTGGGCGTAGAGCGTCTGTCCCTGTGTCGAGAACTTGCCGCCGAATTGCCAGAAGTAACGGATCGTGAAGGCGCCCTGGAGTGTGGTGAACTCCGGCCCGATTCCGTAGATCTGCGTCCGACTGTCCGTGACGAACTGGGGCACGTCGGCGCCTTTGCTCGCGGTCACCTGCCACTGCGCGTAGCCGACGACCCCGGCCCAGCCCTTGAAGAGCTTGCCAGAGTCGTAGTTGTGCCCCACGCCGTACATGAGCGTGAAAGGGCTGCCCGTCGTGAAGTCGGTGTCCTTCTTCTTGCTGTTGATGTCATAGAAGAACGAGGCGGAAAGGTGCCAGTCCTTGGCCGCGTCGGGAAAGACCGTGGCGCGAAGCGAGAACTCATTGCACCACATGCCGAGCCCCGTGTTGTTCGGGGCGCCGGGCGTGTAGCGGCCGGTCGGCGGGTAGAAAGCGTAGTGGACGGTCAGGTCCGAACGCTCGAAGTGCCAGCCCAGGGAAAAGGGAACGACCCAGAGCTGCGAAATGGCCATGCCCGTCGAGCCCTGCGTGTTCAGACGCGGGAAGTCGATGGTGGCGTTGGCGAACGGAATGCCCACGATGGCTCCGTAGTTGGCGCCGAAGAGCTTGAATTTCGAGACATAGCTGATCAGCGGGCCGACGATGTACTGATTGAAGGAGCCACCCTGCGAGGGCACGCTGTTGCCGTTCTGATCCTTGAGCTCGTCGTTCCACATCTCTCCCGTGAAGACACCGGTGTAGAGGCCGGGCGGTGCCATGGTGCCCCCCAGTAACCCGAACTCGCCCTTCAGGATCAACTGTTGGGCTCCGGCGTTCGTCCGCGCCCCGACAAAGAGACCAACTAAGAGAATCGACAAGGCCAGTGGCCCGGTCCCTCTCATGAGCACCTCCTTGACCCTCTCGCGAGGAACGCGCGGTGGCTCCGGCAAACTCTACCTCAGCGTAGTTTCTGAAGACCTCGCCCCTGCGGGCCGGTTTCGACCGGCCCCTCCGGGGTCTTCGGGCTTTCCGCGAACTCGAACCGCACGGCGGGCGAGCAATAGCGGCCGCCGGCCAGGACCGTTTCGGCGGCAGGAAGCAGGTCCTCGGCGATCGACCGCTTGAGGACGAATCCCTCCGCTCCCGCGCCCAGGGCCGCTTCCGCCGCCGGCCGCGCGTCATGGAGGCTCAGGACCACGATCCTCTGCTCCGGGTGGAGTCGCCGCAGGCGCCGCAGAACTCCAAGACCATCGGGGGAGAGGCCGAGGTCGAGAACTGCCAGTGTCGGTTCCAGACGCCGAACGCTCTCCATGAGGGAGGGTTCATCCGAAACGGTCACGACGGCCTCGAACCTGGACCCGAGCAGATTCTGGAGTCCTTCGAGGAGGCCCTGGTGCCGATCCGCGAGCAGCAAGCAGCTTGGCGTCAATGCCGGCAGCGTTCCCGAGGCCATGCGCGCAGTCTCAACCTCCGGCGCCTGGCCGACCAGCTAGGAGAAGTACGAGGTCCCCCGGCGGTTCAGAGCGCCGCGATGCCGTGCTCGAAGGCGAAGCGGACCAGCTCGGCGCCGGTTCGGACTCCGAGAGCCTCCATCATCTTGTACTTGTGGAACTCGATGGTCCGGTGCGAGATGCGAAGCAGCGCCGCGATCTCCTTTGCGGTTTTTCCGGAGGCGAGAAGCTGCAGGATCTCCCGTTGCCGGGTCGTCAGGGGCGCAACGGCAGCCCTTGCGTGTCGCCGCACCCGCCCGCCATCGGCGTGCAGCTCGCCGGCGATCTCCGGCGTGACGAAGGTCCGACCCTCCAGCGCGGCGTGAATGGCCGCAATGAGCTCGCTCGAGGCCGAAGACTTCAGAACGAACGCCGAGGCTCCGGCCTGAAGGGCCCGCCTCGCGTAGGCGGTTTCGCGATGCATGGTGATAACCACGATCCGGACGTTCGGGTGGCGGGTCTTGAGCAGGGGGATGGCGTCGAGGCCGTTGAGCCGCGGCATCCCGATGTCGGCCACGATGACGTCGGGCCCGAGTCCGGAAGCGGCCTTGAGGAGGGCATGGCCGTCTTCCACCAGCCCTACGAGGTCGAACTCCGGGTCGAGGAGGAGCTTGAGGCCTTCCGCCATCATCCGGTGATCGTCGGCGAGCAGCACGCGCGCGCGTCTCACGCGCGCTTCCCTTCCCGGGGGGCCCACACCTCGATGGTGGTGCCCCGGCCGGGCGCGGCGCGAATGTCGATCCGCCCGCCGGCGAGCTCGACCCGCTCCCGCATGCTCGCGAGCCCCAAACTAGGCCGGCCTCGCCCCTTCGAGAGATCGAAGCCGATTCCGTCGTCCCGGATCGTCACGCGGACGCCGTCGTCCGCGGCCTCGAGCGAGACGTCGACCGCCGTCGCCCGGGCATGGCGGATCACGTTCCGAAGCCCTTCCTGGGCGACACGAAAGAGACAGAGCGCGTCGTCTCTCGCGAGTGTCGGGGTCTCCTCGGGCGTGTGGAGGCGGACCGCGACCGACTCGAAGCTGGAGACCCGGTCGCATTCGATCCGGAGGGCTTCCGACAGCCCGAGATCGTCCAGGGTCGAGGGATGGAGGCGATAGGCGAGCGCGTGCAAGTCCTCGGAAAGCCGTGTCAGCTCTCCCCGGATCCCTGCGGCGGCGCCGGCGTCTCCGCGCGGACTCGCACTTCGCTCCAGCTGCGCGGCGTCGATGGAGATCCGGGCGACGCGTTGGCTCAGGTCGTCGTGGAGCTCCCGCGCAATCGATTTGCGCTCGTCCTCCTGAGCCGTGAGGAGACGCCGGTTCAGGCCGCGGACGTGCTCCTCGGCCCGCCGGCGGCGCTCGCGTTGCGCGAGGAGGGCCCCGATGAGCACGGCCTGGACCACGACGACGCCAACCACGATCAGGGCCTGCAGGCGGTAGGCCTGCCAGACCGACGGCGGGCGGTAGAGGATCCGCGCTCCCGGAGGCAGTCTCCCCGGGGCGATGCCCAAGCGCTGGAGCTCGCGCCAGTCGTAGATGTTCCGCACCGGCACCGGAGGAGGCACCCGGATGGCGCCGGACGGCTCTCCCCGAAGGAGCGCAAGCGCCACGGCAGCGCTGCGGCGGCCTTCCCCCTCCACGTTGACGACGGGACCCCCGACGATGCCCTCGCCGACCTGGTTTTCGTACACTCCGAAGATGGGCGCTCGCGTCGCCCGGCGCAGCACCGGCAGCCCTTCGCCTCCTTCGTGGGGAACACCGGCAGCGTCGACATAGAGTCCGCCGTACAAGACGGCCGACCCGGGTGGCAGCCCGGCGACGGCCGCTCGCATCGCATCGAGCGAAAGCGTGTTGAGCCAGGTGAAGGCGATCCGATTGGCAAACGGCGCGAGCTCGCGCTCGAGCAGGGCGCGCCAGAGTCTCTCGAGGGGGCTATCCCCGAGCACGACGGCCAAGCGGGTCGTTTCGGGAAGCACGCGCAGCATGTTTGCCACGATCGCCACAGGATCGAGGCGGATGCTGACGACGACCAGACCGGGCGCGGCCGGCACGTCCCTGGCCACCCGCTCGTCGAGCCCGGTGACCAGCACCTTGGCGGAGGTAAAGAGCGACTCGCGATGCTGGCCCACGAAGCTCGCGGCGGGTCCGCCGATCGCGACGACCAGGTCGATGTGCCGATGGGCCGTGAGCGCGCCGATGTACTCGGCAAACGGCGCGTCCTCCGCGGGCCGATCGAATCGGGCCGTCTCGAGAGGTGCTTCCAGGAACTCCACCGGCCCGGGCCACTTCCGGGCGATCTCCGTGCGCATGGCCGCGGCGAACGAGTCGAACGGCGCGAAGCGGTTTCCGAAGGAGTTGATGACGAGCACCCGGCGCGCCTCCGGCTCCGCGGCCTCGAGCGTCCCCGGGACGGCGAGAAGGCAAGCGCTCAGGCCCGCAAGGCACAGGGTCGAGGCCGCGCGCTCGATCGGTCTCATCGTCCTCCATCGAACCGACCGGACAGGGCATCGACTCCGGTACCGCTCATCCGGACGCAATGGAATCGCAGCCGCCATTCTATGCTTCGTCCGAGTGTGACCCCAGCGCCGTTCCAACCAGGAATTCCTGGTTCGAATGGCTTCGGCGAGTTGATTGGCGGCATCCGGAGCGTCGAGGCACCCTGCCGCGCCACCCTCGAAACGGAGCCCCAGGAGGAGAGTCCGCCCGCCTTTCCGCCAAAGGCCGTCGAACCGGTCTGATCGGAACTTCGATGGCACCTCGTCGCGTCGACGCTGGAGCTGGCCGGGAGCCGGAGGGTTTCTCGTGACATTGGGATAGGCTGCCGGGGCGGAGGGAGATTCGATGAAGAGATGGTCGCCCCGGGCTATCGGGTTGCGTGCTGGCTTCTGGGGGGCGGTGTCGGCCTTGCTGACCGCGGGGATCGCGGCGCCTCAATCGGCTGGTGGTGGTGGGGCCCTGCAGCAGCGTCTGGCAGCCGTCAAGCAGGCGGCAGCCGCGAATCAGGCGGCGCTGCGCCAGTACACCTGGACCGAGAATGTGCAGTTCAGCCTGAACGGCGAGGTCAAGGGCAACAAGCAGATGAGCTGCCGGTACGGTCCCGACGGCAAGCCGCAGTGCGTCCCGACCGGCCCGCAGCAGCCGCAGCAGCAGAGGGGAGGGATCCGCGGACGGATCGCCGAGAGGAAGAAGGAGGAGATGACCGACTACATGCAGCAGGTCAAGGGCGTCATCGGCCTCTACGTTCCTCCGGATCCCGCACGGCTGCAGGCGGCCCATGCCGCCGGGAACACGTCGCTCTCGCGGGCCGGGGCCGGGGAAGCGGCGCTCGTGATCAAGAACTACGCGCAGCCCGGGGACACCATGACTCTCGACTTCGCGATGACCGCGCGGAAACTGGCCGCGCTGTCGGTGAACAGCTACCTCGGAGACGCGTCGAGCCCAGTGACCCTGAACGTGCAGTTCGCCCCGCTTCCGGACGGGACGAACTACCCGGCGCAGGAAACGATCGGCGCGCCGGCCAAGGGCATTCAGCTCGCGATCACGAACTCGAACTATCAGAAGCTGCCGAGCTAGGTGTCGTTTCTCGAGAGATGGGGCAGGGTGACGAGACCGAACCGACCGTCCATTGAGACGAGCCGCGTGGGCGGATCGAGACCCGGGAGCGCCCCTCACCCCCACCCTCTCCGGCCGGGAGAGGGGTTAGGAGCGAGGCCTTCCGCGAACAGGGCGATCGGCCGTGAGTGCGACGGCGCCCCGCTCAGTTCTTCGGCGCTTTCTCCTCGATCGTCGCCTTGTTGTTGAGAATCGTGTCGACGATGTCCTTGGCGAGCCTCTGGATGTCGAGGGTCGACTCGACCTTGTCGACGACGAACTTCGCCGCGACGACATAGGGATTCCATCCGGCGGGCGGGCCCTGGCCTCGTCGCCTCGGCCATTCCGAAGATGATGAAGGGCGCCGAGGGGTCTTTTGCGAGGTCCGCGACGCTGACGGTGACCTGCGTGTTGGGAGCGTCCCTCTGGCCGCTCAGGAAAGAGGGCATCTGGATCACGCCGGTCTGCGCCTGCACGGCGTAGAAGATTCCGGTCACGAGCCAGCCCTCGGAGGGAAGGGGA
Source organism: uncultured Acidobacteriota bacterium (assembly GCA_963801275.1). Classification (GTDB taxonomy): domain Bacteria; phylum Acidobacteriota; class Thermoanaerobaculia; order UBA5066; family Gp7-AA6; genus DATBFU01. The sequence goes on from CAWDEF010000001.1 coordinate 4,147,440, forward strand.
CCGTTGCGCGGGATCCGCTGGGCCTGGTAGCCGCGGGACTTGAATTCCGAGGCGATCGCGCCGGACAGCGAGCCTGCGCTCTGCCCCGCCTTCATCTCCGCTCGCTCGGAACGCATGCGGGCAGTGGGCCGCTGCGCGAGGAGCCCTGGGCGCTTTCTCCGGTGTGGGCCTGGAAGTCTTCGACAAAGATCGGGCGCTTCGGCGTCAGCGTCGGCGGCGAGGCGGCCGGTTGCCGCGCTGCAACGATCGCCGCCAGCAGGACGGCGAAGCCGGTTGCGAGCCCGAGCCGAACGGATGGGTTCCTATCTTCCCCTTCGCAGAACCCCTACTCTCGCGGAGGGCGGCGGAGTCGCCGGATTACATCACGGAGGGCGGGCTCGGGCTTCGGGTCATTCGTTGTAATCTCTCGACCGCTTCGGAATCGCGTCGGTTCCCGATGGAATCCGCGGTCTCCCAAGGGCCGATCGGGCGCCGGCGGGGAGGTGTGGTGTCTGCTCTTCCGCGCGGAGGACGGGTCTTCTCGACAGCGGCGCTCGCGCTCGCCTCTGCGCTCGCGTCCGGGTGCCTCGTGGGTCCCAACTACTCCACTCCCGCGAGCGACGTCGCCCCCCAGTGGATTGGAAGTCCTGCGGCTTCGCCGAAGCCCTTGAACGCAGCGGACGCCTACTGGTGGCGTCTCTTCCGGGATCCCGTGCTCGAGGGTCTGGTCGAGAGCGCCTACGAGAGCAATCTGACCCTGCAGATCGCAGGCGTGCGGGTCCTCGAAGCGCGCGCCCAGTTGAACCGGTCCATCGGCAATCTGTTTCCGCAGCAGCAGGGGATCTCGGGCGCGATCACCTGGGACGAGACTCATCAGCCGACGACGATCAGCCGTGCCGACGACAACCTGCTCTTCGCGGCGAGCTGGGAGATCGACGTGTGGGGCAAAATCCGCCGGGGGATCGAGGCCGACCGGGCCGCCTACCTGGGGACCGTGGCCACCTACGACGACGTCCTCGTGACGGTGATCTCCGACGTCGCGTCGAGCTACGTCAACATCCGGACCGCGGAGGAGCGCCTGCGCGTGGCGGAGCGAAACCTGGAGACCCAGAAGGAGAGCCTGAGGGTCGCGTCCGTTCAGTTCAAGTACGGCGAGACGAGCGAGCTCGACGTGCGTCAGGCGCAGACCCTGCTCTCGCAGACGCAGGCCCAGATCCCCGCGCTCGCGAACAGTTTGCGGCAGGCCAAGAACGGCCTGGCGCTGCTGCTCGGCCTGACCCCGGGCGAGGTCGATGCGCGGGTGGCGACCCCCGCCCCGATCCCTTCCGCTCCGGACCAGGCCACGGTGGGGATCCCGAGAGACCTCCTGCGCCGGCGGCCCGACGTGCGCGCGGCCGGCCTGCGGGCGGCGTCGCAGTCGGCGCTGATCGGAGTCGCGATCGGGAACATGTACCCCGCCTTCACGCTCGCCGGCGCCTTCGGAGTCGCGTCGACGAACCTGGGGGCAAGCTCTCTGGCGGACATGTTCACCTGGCAGAACCGCGTGGCGCAGGCGGGCGCCTCCTTCTTCTTCCCGGTCTTCAACTACGGGCGGCTGGTCAACCAGGTCCGTGTCCAGGACGCCCAATTCCAGGAGGCGGTGTTGAACTACCAGAACGTCGTCCTGAATGCCCAGAAGGAAGTCGAGGACGGGCTCTCGGGATTCTCGACCGCAAGCCAGGGGCTCGAGAGCCTGCAGGCCGCGGCGGAGGCCGCGGGCCGCTCCACGCGCCTCGCGAACCTGCAATACAAGGCGGGGGAGACCAACTACACGACGGTGCTGACGTCGGAGCAATCGCAACTCTCGATCGAGGATTCCGTCGCCTCGACGAAGGGAAACGTCGCGCTCGGACTGATCGCGGTCTACCGCGCTCTCGGCGGCGGGTGGGAATTGCGCGGCGACCGCGACGTCGTCTCGGACGCGGTCAAGGCGGAGATGGCTCGGCGCACGAACTGGGGCGGCATCCTGGAAGCGTCGCACCATCTGCCGAAGACCTCTCCCGTGGAGGAGCCATGAAGTCTCGCGACCGGGAAGGAAGCCGGCTCCCGGGGCGCCACGCGCTCACGTGCGCGCTCGCGCTCTCGCTCCTCGGAGGCGCCTGCCGCCGGTCGGCCGGACCGAGCGCCGCGGGCCTCCCCGAGGTCACCGTGGCTCAGCCGGTGGAGAAACCCGTGACCGAATATCTCGACCTGACGGGAACCGTCGCCGCGTCGAAGACGGTCAACCTCGTGGCGCGGATTCCGGGGTACCTCGAATCGGTCAACTTCAAGGACGGCAGCACGGTCGAGGCCGGGCAGCTGCTCTTCGTCATCGAGCAGGGCCCCTACATCGAGCAGGTGAAGCTGAACGAAGCGGCCCTCGTTCGCGCGCAGGCCGAGCTCGACCGGCAGGAAGCGATGATGAAGGAGAACGCCACGGCGGAGACGACGGTCGAGAACTGGGTCAGCCAGCGCGATCAGGCCAAGGCCCAGCTGGAGCTCGCGAAGATCAACCTCGGATACACCCGCGTCACGGCACCGTTTACGGGGCGGATCGGGGCGCGGCAGGTGGACCCCGGCAATCTCGTCGGGTCGAACGGGCCGACCCTTCTTGCGACCCTCGATCAGCTCAAGCCGATCTACGTCAACTTCAACCTCAACGAGCGCGAGGCCCTGCACATGCGCGAGGCCATGCGGGAGCGCAACATCGAGGTTCAGTCGAGAGTCGGGACGGCACCGGTCGAGGTCGGCCTGCAGAACGAGAACGGCTATCCGCACGTGGGCGTCCTCGACTTCGCCGACAACAGCCTGAGCACCTCGACCGGAACCATCGCCCTGCGCGCGGTCTTCGCCAACGAAGACGCGACCCTGCTGCCGGGCCTCTTCGCGCGCGTGCGGATTCCGCTCGGCGGACCCCGGCCGATGCTCGTGATTCCGGGCACGGCGATCGGGAGCGACCAGCTCGGGGACTTCGTGTACGTCGTCGGTTCCGGCGACGTCGTCTCTCGCCGCTCGGTGGTGCGGGGGCCGCTCGGGCCGAGCGGCCTCGCGATCCGAAGCGGCCTGACGGTGTCCGACCGCGTGATCGTCAACGGACTGCTCAACGCTCAGGCCGGGGAGAAGGTGTCGCCGGTGGCGGCCACACCGATCCCGGCGCCGACGGGAACGGCGAAGCGATGAGTGCGCGTCTTCCCCTCTCCCCCGAGTGGAGGAGAGGACAGGGGTGAGGGGGCCATTTTCCCGATGAGGGCGCCCCGCACCCCAACCCTCTCCCGCCGGGAGAGGGGGTTTGCCCTCCGCGGCTAGACCGACCGTGCTCGCGAAGTTCTTCATCGAGCGGCCGGTTCTCGCGAACGTCATCGCGTTCGTGACGATCCTGCTCGGCGCCGTGGCGGCCTTCGTCCTGCCGGTCTCGCAATACCCTCCCATCACGCCGCCCACCGTCCAGGTGACGACGACCTACCCGGGCGCCTCCGCCAAGACGCTCGTCGAGACGGTGGCGCTGCCGATCGAGCAGCAGGTCAACGGCGTCGAGAAGATGCTCTACATGCAGTCCAATTGCACCTCCGACGGGCGCTACACGCTGACGGTCACGTTTCAGGTCGGCACGGACCTCGATTTCGCGCAGGTGCTCGTCCAGAACCGCGTGGCCGCCGCGATGGCCCAGCTTCCCGCCGCCGTGCAGCAGCAGGGCGTGATCACCAAGAAGAAGGAAACCTCGCCGCTGCAAATCATCACCCTTTCCTCGAAGGACAACCGCTACGACGCCCTCTTCCTCTCCAACTACGCGACGCTTCAGCTGCACGACAAGCTCGCGCGGCTGCCCGGCGTGGGCGACGTGACCGTCTTCGGCGTGGGGGAGTACAGCATGCGAGTCTGGCTCGACCCGCGCCTGATGTTCCAGCGCGGCCTCATGCCGACCGACGTCGTCAGCGCCCTCCAGGCGCAGAACGCGTACGTGGCGGCCGGCCAGGTGGGTATGCCGCCGGCGCCCGCCGGGCAGGACTTCCAGATCACCGCCAACGTGCCCGCGGCTCTGTCGGATGCCTCGCAGTTCGACCAGATCATCCTGAAGACGGACGCCGCCGGGCAGATCACCCGCATTCGGGACGTGGGCCGGGTGGAGCTCGGCGCCCGCAGTTACAGCCAGGTGTTTCGCATGGACGGGCGTCCGGCCGGCGGCATCGCGATCTACCAGCTGCCGGGGGCCAACGCCCTCGACACGGCCAAGGGCGTGCGGCGTCTGCTCGAGAGCCTCGCTCCCGGCTTCCCACAGGGACTCGTCTACGAGATTCCGTTCGATACGACGACGTTTGTGCGGGAGTCGATCAGCGAGGTGTACCACACGTTGTTCGAGGCGGGGTTGCTGGTGCTGGTGGTGATCGTGGTGTTTCTGCAGGACTGGCGGGCCACACTGGTGCCGGCGACGACGGTGCCGGTGACGATCATCGGGGCGTTTGCGGCGATGGCGGTGCTGGGGTTTTCGATCAACCTGCTGACGTTGTTTGCGGTGGTGCTGGCGATCGGGATCGTGGTGGACGACGCGATCGTGGTGGTGGAAGGGGTGGCGCAGCACGTGGAGCGGGGTCAGACGCCCAAGGCGGGGGCGATCGAGGCGATGAAGGAGCTGATGGGTCCGATCATCGGGATCACGCTGGTGTTGATGTCGGTGTTTTTGCCGCCGGCGTTCATGCCGGGGATCACGGGGCAGATGTATCGGCAGTTTGCGTTGGTGATTGCGGCGACGGCGTTGATTTCGGCGGTGAATGCGTTGACGTTGAAGCCGACGCAGTGTGCGTTGTGGCTGCGGCAGCGGGATCCGAACCGGAAGAAGAACGTGTTTTTCCGGTGGTTCAACTCGGTGTACGAGCCTTTGGAGCGGTGGTACGTGGGGTTGATTCGGGGAATGGTGGAGCGCAGCGGGCGGATGGCGGTGATCGCTCTCGGGCTGATCGTGCTGGCGGGCTGGGGCCTGACCCGCGTGCCCACCGGCTTCATCCCCACCGAAGACCAGGGCTACCTCATGGTCGCCGTGCAGATGCCCGACGGCGCGTCCCTCGAGCGCGTGCGCGGCGTCCTCGACGAGGTGTCGCGGATCGGGCTCTCGGTGCCCGGAGCGGCGCACGCGATCGCCATCGGAACGGGCGGCCCGTCGCCCCTGGAGGGCGACGTCTCCCTCGCCAACGCCGGAATCGTCTATCTCATGCTCGAGAACTGGAAGGAGCGGGGGCGCGGCGAGGATCTGAAGACCATCGCGGACAACCTCATCGGCAGGCTCGCGGCCGTGCAGCAGGCTCGGATCCGGGTCCTGGCGCCGCCCCCGATCCAGGGGCTGGGGGCCTCGACGGGCTTCCAGATGCAGGTCGAGCTGACCGACGGCAGTTACGACTTCGAGCGTCTGCAGCGGGTCACCGACGAGATCGTTCAGGCGGCGAACCGGACCCCGCAGGTGCGCGGCGCCTTCAGCGTCTTCCGCGCTTCGGTGCCTCAGGTGAACGTCCGGGTCGATCCGACGCATGCCGCCACGCTCGATGTCAACGTCGGGGACGTCTACAACACGGTTCAGATCTACCTCGGTTCCACGTTCGTGAACCTCTTCACGCGGTTCGGGCACAACTACATGGTGTACCTTCAGGCCGATCCGACGCGCCGCCTCTCCGTGTCGGACGTCAAGGACCTCTACGTGCGCAGCCAGAGCGGCGCCATGGTGCCCGTCGGCGCCGTGGCCGAGACGCAGCCGGCCGTGGGAGTGTCCGTGATCTCGCTGTACAACCTCTTTCCGGCCGCCACGATCAACGGCATGTCGGCGCCCGGGTCGAGCTCGGGGCAGACGCTCGCCGCGATGGAAGAGATCGCCAAGGCGAAGCTCCCGCGCGGCATGGCGTTCGAGTGGACGGCGATCTCCTATCAGGAGCGGCTGGTCGGAAGCTCTGCCTACCTGATCTTCGCGCTCTCCCTGCTGCTCGTCTACTTCGTGCTCGCGGGCCAGTACGAGAGCTGGGTCACTCCGGCGGCCGTGATCCTCGCCGTGCCGATGGCTCTCTTGGGAACGGTGGCGGCGCTAACCGCCACGGGAATCGCCAACAACATCTACGTGCAGATCGGACTCGTGCTCCTGATCGCGCTTTCGGCCAAGAACGCGATTCTGATCGTCGAGATGGCGCGGGAAGGCCGGGCGGCGGGCCAGAGCATCCTCGAGGCCACCGTGGGCGCCTCTCGGGTTCGGTTCCGTCCGATCCTGATGACGTCCTTCACTTTCATCCTCGGAGTCCTCCCTCTCGTTTTCGCCAGCGGAGCGGGGGCGGCTGCGCGGCGGTCGCTCGGCCTCGCGGTGGCGGCGGGGATGTTCGCGTCGACCTGCCTCGCGGTGCTCTTCGTGCCGTCGCTCTTCGTGGTGCTTCAACGATGGATCGAGCCGAAGGGCAAGTCTTCCGACGCCGCTTCCGCTCCGGCGGGGGAGGGAACGCGTTGAGGCCGGGCCCTTCCGCAGCCACCGGGCTAGGTGTGAATTCTCAAGACGTTGTTCACCCACCGCCCCCTCTGAAGAGTCCCCAGGCTCAGAATTCCCTCTCCCCCCGGTTGGGGGGAGAGGGTCAGGGTGAGGGGGGCAGCCCGCCCCGATCATCCCGGACGGCGGCAGCCGCGGCAGGAGCGCCCCTCACCCCAGCCCTCTCCCGCCGGGAGAGGGGGTCCGCGCGACCCGCCTGGCTGTGAACAACGTGTTGAGAAACGAGAGCTAGGCCGCGATGCTGGCGAAGTTCTTCATCGAGCGGCCGGTCCTCGCCAACGTCATCGCCTCCGTCACGATCCTGATGGGCGTCGTGGCCCTCGGCGTGCTGCCGGTGACGCAGTACCCTCCCATCACGCCGCCCACCGTCCAGGTGACCGCCACCTATCCGGGCGCCAACTCGCGCACGCTGGTCGACACGGTTGCTTTGCCGATCGAGCAGCAGGTCAACGGCGTCGAGGGCATGCTCTACATGCAGTCGACCGCGACCTCCGACGGCCGCTACACGCTGATCGTGACGTTCCGGGTGGGCACGGACCTCGACCTGGCTCAGGTGCTCGTGCAGAACCGCGTGTCGGCGGCCCTCGCGCAGCTTCCGCAGCCCGTGCAGCAACAGGGAGTCGTGACGAAGAAGAAATCGACGGCGATCCTCCAGTTCGTCACCTTGACCTCCCCGGGCGGGCAGTACGACGCCCTCTTCCTCTCCAACTACGCGACGCTGCAACTGCACGACAAGCTCGCGCGGCTGCCCGGCGTGGGCGACGTGCTGGTCTTCGGGATCGGCCAGTACAGCATGCGCATCTGGCTCGACCCCGCGAAGATGCTCCAGCGCTCCCTGATGCCGAGCGACGTGATCGCCGCCGTTCGGGCGCAGAACGCGTACGTGGCGGCGGGCCAGGTGGGCATGCCGCCCGCGCCCGCGGGGCAGGAGTTCCAGCTCACGATCGACGTGCCCGGGAATCTGGTCCGAGCCGAGGAGTTCGAGCGAATCATCGTGAAGACCGGCCCTTCGGGCCGGATCACGCGGATCCGGGATGTCGGGCGCGTCGAGCTCGGCGCGCAGACCTACGGCCAGTTCTTCAAGATGAACGGCAACCCCGCGGGGGGCATCGCGATCTATCAGCTCCCGGAGGCCAACGCCCTCGACACGGCGGCCCGGGTGCGCCGCGCGATGGCCGAGATGGCGCGCGACTTTCCCGAGGGCCTGCAGTACGAGATTCCGTTCGATACGACGACGTTTGTGCGGGAGTCGATCAGCGAGGTGTACCACACGTTGTTCGAGGCGGGGTTGCTGGTGCTGGTGGTGATCGTGGTGTTTCTGCAGGACTGGCGGGCCACACTGGTGCCGGCGACGACGGTGCCGGTGACGATCATCGGGGCGTTTGCGGCGATGGCGGTGCTGGGGTTTTCGATCAACCTGCTGACGTTGTTTGCGGTGGTGCTGGCGATCGGGATCGTGGTGGACGACGCGATCGTGGTGGTGGAAGGGGTGGCGCAGCACGTGGAGCGGGGTCAGACGCCCAAGGCGGGGGCGATCGAGGCGATGAAGGAGCTGATGGGTCCGATCATCGGGATCACGCTGGTGTTGATGTCGGTGTTTTTGCCGCCGGCGTTCATGCCGGGGATCACGGGGCAGATGTACCGGCAGTTTGCGTTGGTGATTGCGGCGACGGCGTTGATTTCGGCGGTGAATGCGTTGACGTTGAAGCCGACGCAGTGTGCGTTGTGGCTGCGGCAGCGGGATCCGAACCGGAAGAAGAACGTGTTTTTCCGGTGGTTCAACTCGGTGTACGAGCCTTTGGAGCGGTGGTACGTGGGGTTGATTCGGGGAATGGTGGAGCGCAGCGGGCGGATGGCGGTGATCGCTCTCGGGCTGATCGTGCTGGCGGGCTGGGGCCTGACCCGCGTGCCCACCGGCTTCATCCCCACCGAAGACCAGGGCTACGCCATGGTCACGGCGCAGCTGCCCGATGGGGCCTCGCTCGAGCGCACCCAGACGGTCCTCGACGACCTGACGCGGATCTGCCGCGAGAACCCGGCGGTCGCGCGCACGATCGTGATCGGCGGCATCTCGCCGCTCGACAACAACGCATCGCTGTCGAGCTCGGGCATTCTCTACCTCATGCTGAAGGACTGGAGCGAGCGTAGCAAGGGTGAGGACTTGAGATCGATTTACCGGAAGCTCTCGGCGCGCCTCCGGCAGTTTCAGGACGCGCGGACGATGGTCCTGGTGCCGCCGCCGATCCAGGGGCTCGGGCTCTCGGGCGGTTTCCAGATGCAGGTCGAGCTGACCGACGGCAGCGCCGACTACGCGCGTCTCCAGAGGGCCGCCGACCGCATCGTGTCCGAGGCCCTGCGCGACCCCACGATTCGCGTGGCCCTCACGCCCCTGCGCGCCTCGGTGCCGCAGATGACCATCCGGGTGCAGAAGACGGAAGTGGGCGACTTCGGCCTCGACGAAGGCGACGTCTACTCCACGGTGCAGACGTATCTCGGGTCGAGCTTCGTGAATCAGTTCACGCGCTTCGGGCGGCAGTACATGGTCTACGCGCAGGCGGACGCGCCGTTTCGCGTTCGAACCGGCGACGTGAACGGATACTACGTTCGGACCAAGGCGGGGCAAATGGTGCCGCTCGGGAGCGTGGCGCGGATCGAGCGAGCACTCGGCCCTTCGGTGATCACGCTCTACAACCTGTATCCTTCGGCGACCATCAACGGCGCCGCCAATGAAGGCTTCAGCTCGGGAGAGGCCATGCAGACCATGGAAGCGATCGCGGCGCGCACGCTGCCGCCGGGCATGACGTTCGAGTGGACGGCCATGTCGTATCAGGAGAAGCTCGTCGGCAGCTCGACCTATGTGATCTTCGCCCTCGCGCTCCTGCTCGTGTACTTCGTGCTGGCCGGTCAGTACGAGAGCTGGATCCTGCCTACGGCCGTGATCCTCGGGGTGCCCCTGGCCCTGCTCGGAACGGTCGGCGCGCTGCTCGGCCTCGGCGTCGCCAACAACCTCTACGTGCAGATCGGTCTCGTGCTCTTGATCGCGCTCTCGGCCAAAAACGCCATCCTCATCGTCGAGAAGGCCCGTGAAGGCGTCGCGGCCGGAAAGGGCCTGATCGAGGCGACCGTCGAGGCGTCGCAGGCCCGCTTTCGGCCGATCGTAATGACCTCGCTCACCTTCATGCTGGGCGTTCTGCCGCTCCTGCTCGCCAGCGGCGCCGGTGCCTCGGCGCGCAAGTCCCTCGGCCTCGCCGTTCTGTCGGGAATGCTCGCCTCGACCGGTCTGGCCGTTCTCTTCGTGCCGTCGTTCTTCGTCGTCCTCTCGCGCCTGTCGAACCGCCGGCGGGCGTCGGATGCGAGAGCCGGCCTCGAGTCCCATCCGGAGTCCTCGTGAGGCTCTGCGAGGTTTCAGCCGTCGGGACGGCCGCGACGCTGCTGTTCCTGGCGGCCGGCGCGGCCCAAGCGCAGAAGACGGACGTCATCGTGCTCGCCAACGGCGATCACGTCACCGGAGAGATCAAGTCGTATGCGTCCGGGCGACTGGCGGTGTCGACCGACATGGCGAGCGACCTGTCTCTCAAGTGGAACAAAATCGTCAGCATCACGTCGGACAAACAGTTCGAAATCGAGACGACCGACGGCGTCTACCACTACGGTTCGCTTGCTCCTTCAACTCCGCCGGGGAAGCTTTCGATCGTCTCCGGAGAGCAGGTGGAGACGGTCGGCTTCTTCGACGTCGTCGCCCTGACGCCCATCTACCAGACCTTCTGGAAGCGGATCGACGGATCGGTCGACCTCGGGCTGACGTACACGCAAGCCAACAACTATTTTCAGTTCACGCTGAACGCGACCGCCTCTGTCCGCCGGCCGGCGTTTGCGACCTACACGAACCTTTCCGCCTTTTTCGCGAGTCAGGAGGGGGTGACCTCCTCCCAGAGGGCCAACTTCGACTACACCTACCAGAAGCTCTTGAAGAATAGGTGGAGCATCGTCGGCGCCGTCGGCATCGACCGAAACATCGATCTCGGCCTCGATCTGCGGGGTTCGCTGGCGGCGGGTGTCGGCCGGGACCTGATCCAGACCAACCGAACGCTGCTGATCGCGGTGGCCGGGCTCTCGGGGAGCCGGGAGAAGCCGGTCGAGGGGGAGACAACGACCGAGGCGGCGCTTCTGGTGGGCGGGCGGTTCTCGACCTTTGCGTACGACTTTCCGAAGCTCACGATCAGCGCCGGCTTGAGCGTCCTGCCCTACCTGACCGATTCGGGCCGCGTCCGCCTGGAGTTTCAGGGCCAGGTCAAGCGGGAGATCATCAAGGACTTCTACCTGAGCATTTCGATCTTCGACAGCTTCGACAGCCGTGACCCCACCACCCAGCAGGCCAAGAACGACTGGGGGCCGGTCCTCTCGATCGGCTGGACCTTCTAGGCGTCGAGCATCCGTGTCGCCCGCAAAACGCGCGACACGACGCCGTCACAAGGACAGAAGCCGAGCGGGCGGGCGAGCCGCCCGCAGCCTCAGAAGGTCAGGGTGATGTAGGCGATCGGTCCGTTGAACTCGTAGTCGAACTCGAGCGAGCTCGTGCTCTGGGTCCGCTTGATGTCGAAGTGCGAGTACTGGTACCCGAGGCCCATGCCGAAATTCTGGGCGAAGTAGTAGTCGAAGTGAGCATTTCCCATGATCGTCCAGCCCTTGTACGGGGTGATCGTGGCCCCGGCGCCCATGACCTGGATCCCGGCCGACATGTTGTCCGCGACCTTGGCGTCGAAGGTCATGCCGATCAGGGGAACCCAGGCGTTGATCGTCTTCGCCTTCGTGACGGACGTTCCGGCCGTGCCTCCCGGCCCGGTGGCGCTCGCGACGCCGCTGAACTCCGCCTTCATCGAGGCGTACGTCACTCCGAGCGAGAGGCCGAGCTGGACCGAGGGATCCTTGACGAAATTGTAGCGGTACGCGGCGTAGGGAAAGGCCGTCTTGAAGCTCGTCTCCACCGACTCGCCGACGGAGTAGGTCGTGTCGCCGAACGTAATGTCCTGAGAGGTCGTCGTCGTCTTCGACCGGTTGAAGTAGAGAAATCCGAAGTCGAGATAGCTGCGTCCGGCGAAGTTCCAGTTCCCGTAGAACCACGGCCCGGCCTTGGAGCTCGGGAGGTTCGAGACGTTCTCGAGATCGATGGTCACGCCGGGATTCGTGCCCGAGAATTCGTCGAAGAGAAGCTGCGTGTTGAACCAGGAGTACATGACGCCGAACCGGATCCGGAACGTATCGGGCACCTGGTCCGGGAACTGCGCCGTCGCGGGCGCGGCTGCGAGGAAGAGCCCTGCCAGTGAGAGTGCCAGGAGAGCGCGTTTCATTCGAAGCTCCTTATGCGAACCGATTCGACCGATTCCGAGCGCGAGAGTCTAGCGTTGTTGGGTATTCGATACAATCCCAAAGACGCACTTTTCCACCTGGAGGCGACGCCATGAAGGTTCCTCGACCACTCTCCGCCATGTGGCGAAGCGACTGGGGCCTGTCGGCGCTGCTTTCCTTTCTCGTGCTCGGCGTGCTCGTGGCGCTGCCGCTGATCGCCTCCGGCGTCCTCTCCCCGCTGGTTGCGGACGTTGCTTTTAGTCTCATCCTCATTTCCGGGGTCGGCGCGTTTGCGGGACGGCGGGCGGCGACGCTCCTGACGGCTGGCTTCGCGCTGCTCGCCGTCGCCGTCAAGGGGCTTCGGCTGGGGACGAACGACCCGACCCTGCGTCTGCTCGACTCCGTGATCTCCCTGCTGGCGGTCTGCGTGCTGACGGGGCTCGTGTTGTTCCAGGTCTTCCGAAAAGGCCCCATCACCTTGCACCGTGTTCAGGGGGCCGTCGCGGCCTACCTGCTCGTCGGGCTTGCATGGGGAATGGCCTACGAGATCGCATTGCTCAAGAACCCGAAGGCCCTGAATCTGCCGGCGACGACCGATACCGTGGCCTTCCAAACGCCTCAACTCATCTATTTCAGCTTTGTCACGCTGACCACGGTTGGCTACGGCGACATCATCCCGATTCATCCCGCCGTCCGAAGCCTCGCCATGACGGAGGCCTTGATCGGGCAACTCTTCCCAGCGGTCCTCATCGCGAGGCTGGTGTCGCTCGAACTCGCAGCAAAGGGACGGAGGGACGAACGGAAGGAAGACAGCCGTTGACTTGTGTAGAATCGCCGTCCGCGACAACGAGACTTTGTCGAAGGAGGGCAAATGCATAGGAGTTTGATCCGAGGAATCCTGGTGATGGCAGTGGGTCTTCTCGTGGTCCTCGCCCCCAGCGGGTCGGACGCTGCCGACAAGTGGCGTTACCGCGGCGAGGTGCCGTCGGCCGGCATGGGAATGCCGAGCTTCGTCATCGTCTCCGTGCGGGAGTTCACGAGCGATGCGGAGACCAAGGCGCTGCGCGCCGCGCTCGGACAGGGCGTGACGGCCGCCAAGCAGGCGCTCTGGAAGCAGGACATCGGCTACTTCGCGATCGCCGGCTCGCTCGGCTGGCCGATCAACTTCGCGCGGACCTTCCCGGCCGCAAACGGCGGGCAGCGGATCGTCGCCCTCACGGACCGTCCGATCGGTTTCGGCGAGGCCTACACGAGCAGCTCCACGACGGACTACCCGTTTGGCATCGTGGAACTCAACCTGGACGCCAAGGGCAGCGGCACCGGTGTCCTGGTCCCGGCCGCGCGAATCACGATCGACGAGCAGGGCGGGGTCAAGATCGACCCCTACGCGCAGCAGGCCCAGCGCCTCGACAACGTTCGGGCGATCAAGTAACCTCGGAGCCGGCCCTTCCCTCGGACCCGCTTGCCCGGCGAGGCCGTCGCCGGGCTGCGGGTTGGCGCGCATAGAATGCGCCGCGTGAGCCCGCAGGAGTCGGCTCGGGTCGAGTTGCGCGAGCAACCCGGCAAATCCGTCCTGGCGCTTGGCGGAACCCTCGACGTCGAGACGGCGGCGTCGGCGCGGCGGCAGGTCGAGGCGCGTCTGTCCACGGCTCCCCGCGGCCTCGCGCTCGAGGTCGACGCGAGCGGCATCGAGCGCGGCGACATGTCCGGCATGGCCCTGATCTACGAGCTGGCCGGCGGTCGCTTCACCGGTGGTGCGGCGGTCGCGGTCAAGGGACTCCGGCCTCAATTCGAGACGCTCCTCGCCGCCTTTCCCAGGGAGCCGTCCGCCCCGCCCGCCCGCCCGCGGAGGCGTCTGCCCGATGAGGTGGGCACCGGCGTCGCGGCCGTCGTGCGCGACGTGGACCAGCAGATCGCATTCGTCGGAAACGTGACGACGGCCTTTACGCGGGCTGCGCGGCGACCCCGGTCGATGCGGTGGCACGAGGTCGCGGTGGTGTTCGAGAAGGCCGGGGTCAACGCCCTGCCGATCGTCTCGCTGATCAGCCTGCTGACCGGCGTCATCATCGCCTTCGAGGCGGCGCAGCCCCTGGAGACCTTCGGAGCGAAGATCTTCATCGCCAATATGATCGGCATCGTGATGATCCGGGAGTTCGGCCCGATCTTCACCGCCATCATCCTGGCCGGGCGCTCCGGCTCGGCCTTCGCCGCCGAGATCGGTACGATGAAGGTCAACGAGGAGCTGGACGCCCTGACCACGATGGGCCTGGATCCCGTGCGGTTCCTCGTGATCCAGCGCGTGCTCGCCGCCACCCTCTTGATGCCCGTCCTGACCGCGTACGCGATGTTCATGGGCGTCTTCGGGGGAGTGCTCGTCATGGAGGCGATGGGGTTTCCCTTCGCGCAGATCTGGACCCAGCTCACGGGAGCGGTCGGAGTGTGGGACGTTCTCGTCGGGGCGGGCAAGTCGGTCGTCTTCGGGGCCATCATTTCGGGGCTCGGATGCCTGCGCGGGCTTCAGACGAAGGAGGGGCCCACGGCGGTGGGCGACTCGACGACTCGGGCGGTCGTGGCGGGAATTCTGATGATCATCGTGGTGGATGCGGTCTTCGCAGTTCTTACCTACGTGCTCCACATATGAGCGCCGCGGCTCCCGTGGTTGTCTCCGTACGCGACGTCACGATCGGCTACGGCGACAAGGTGATCCAGGAGAAGGTCTCCTTCGACGTTCGCCGCGGAGAGGTCTTCGTCATTCTCGGGGGGTCGGGGTGCGGCAAGAGCTCGCTTTTGAAGAGCATGATCGGCCTCTACCGGCCGCTCTCCGGCGAGATCCTCATCGATGGGGAGGACATCGCCACGGCGGAGGGCGACCGTCGGGGCGCCCTCCTGCGAAAGTTCGGCGTGATGTACCAGAGCGGGGCTCTGTTCGGATCGATGACGGTTCTGGAGAACGCCCGTTTGCCCCTGGATGAATTCACGGATCTGGAGCTCGAGGATCGGACGCTCGTCGCCCTGGCGAAGCTGAACCAGGTCGGGCTTCTCGCCGCGGCCGACAAGATGCCCGCGGAACTCTCGGGAGGCATGCAGAAGCGGGCGGGAATCGCGCGGGCGATGGCACTCGACCCCGGCATCCTCTTTCTCGATGAGCCGTCCGCGGGGCTCGATCCGATCACCTCCGCCGGACTCGACAAGCTCATTCGGGAGCTGTCGGGCGGACTCGGCATCACGTTCGTCGTCGTCACGCACGAGCTTCAGAGCATCTTCGCCATCGCGGACCGATGTGTCATGCTCGACGCGCAGTCCCGAACGATGATCGCCACCGGAAAGCCCGCCGACCTGCGCGACCATTCGGACAATCCACGCGTGCGGCAGTTCTTCCTGCGGGAGGCAGAACCTGCGACGGCCGGAACGGGAACGGGTCCCCATGAGTGAGCACGCCAGCTCCTACAAGATCGGCCTCTTCGTGATCGTGGGCACCGCGCTCCTGCTCGCGGGCCTCTTCGCGTTCGGGATCCGCACATCCTTCGAGAAGAAGAGCACCTTCGAGACCTACGTGACGGGCGACGTCACCGGCCTCTCGAAAGGCTCCTCTGTCCTTCTTCGGGGAGTCGAGGTCGGCAAGGTCTCGGAGATCGCGCTGAGCTGGAACGTCTATCCGGAGGCCCCGACCGAAGCCGGGAAGACCTTCGTCGTCGTGCGGTGCCAGGTCGCCCAGTCTCTCTTCTCCGAGGCGACCAATCGGCAAATGAGCGAAATCATGAAGGACCGCGTCTCCCACGGCCTGCGGGCGGTCATCCAGGGCCAGGGGATCACGGGCACGAGCGTCGTGGCCCTGAAATACGAAGACCCGAAGGTCTATCCGCCGATGGTCCTGACCTGGGAGCCGAAGTATTTTTACATCCCGTCGGCCCCGAGTCAGTTCGGGCAGATCATGGAAGGGATCGACAAGACGCTGGCGCAGCTTCAGAAATTCGATGTCGAGCGCCTGGTGAACAGCATCGACCGCACGCTGGCCTCGGTCGACGCGACTTTGACAAACTTGAATCAGCTCGACATGAAGAGAATCTCGAAGGACGTCGACGGCGCCGTCGCAGACGCGGGGGCGGCCGTGCGCGATGTCGGCGCGCTCGCGCAGCAGGCGCGGACGACGCTCCAGAGCATGCGGCTGGAGGCCGTGGGCACCGACGCCGACCGATTACTCAAGAACGTGGACGAGCGGCTCGGCGTGCTGATCGAGAAGCTGTCGGGGATCGACGTGCGCGCCTTGAACGAGACGCTGGCGGGAACGCAGGAGGCCGCGCGCAGCCTGAACGAGGCTCTGGAGGAGCTCAAACGGTACCCCTCCGGGTTTCTCTTCGGCGGCGCCCCGCCGCCCGTCTCGGGCGTGAAGGAACCGAAACACCCATGAGTCGGACGGATGTGTCCCGCGAACGGGTCGCGGACCGCCGACGGTCGCGAGTGGCCGCCGCGCTCCTCGGCGCCTGCCTGGCGGGTTCGGCGTGTCTCTCGAAGCCCGCGTTGAGGGTCGAGTCTTACTCGATCGACCCACCGCCGGCCCGGACGACGCCGGCGGACTCCGGGGGCGCCGTCATCTCGCTCGAGCGCGTGCGCGTGTCCACCCCCTACGGGGGGCGGCCGCTCGTGTATCGGCTGAGCGGCCACCGCCTCGAACAGGACCCCTACGCGCGTTTCGCCGCGCCCCCGGGTTGGCTTCTGACAGCCGCGATCCACGGATACCTGGCGAATGCGGAATTCCTGCGCGATGTCGTCCAGCCCGGCAGCGGCCTCCCGGCAAACGCGCAGATCACCGGAGACGCTCTCGAGCTCTTCGGGGACCTCGAGAATCCGAGCGAGCCTGCGGCGGTCCTGACATTGAAGTTTCGCGCTCTGCGGCCGGCCTCGTCCGCTTCGGCAGCGCATGAGCTTCTCAACCGCACCTACACACGTCGGGTCCGTGTCGGGCAGGCCACGCCCGCCGCGTTCACGGACGGCTGGAACCGCGCCCTGGCGGAAATCATGAAGGAATTCGAGGACGACCTGAAGGCGCTGCCGTTGAGCGCTCCATAGACCGGAGGAAGAACGAAACGATGGGAGACCCCGTCTTCCTGCACCGGCTGCAGTTCGCGTTTACCGTCGTCTATCACTATCTGTTCCCGAACCTGACGATGGGCCTGGCGCTGCTCATCTTCGTCATGAAGGCGCTCGGCCTGCGCCCGGGAGGGGAGCGCTGGAACGACGCGGCCCGGTTCTGGATCCGGATCTTCGGGCTCAACTTCGCCGTCGGAGTGGTCACGGGCATTCCCATGGAGTTCCAGTTCGGGACCAACTGGGCGAGGTTTTCCCGGTATTCCGGAAACGTCGTCGGACACACCCTCGGCATGGAAGGCCTGTTCGCCTTCTTTCTCGAGTCGAGCTTCCTGTCGCTGCTCGTCTGGGGCGAGAAGCGTCTGTCGCGCGTGGGCCACTTCCTCGCCGCGGGGGCGCTTTTCGCGGGGAGCTGGCTGTCGGGCTACTTCATCACGGCGACGAACGCCTTCATGCAGCATCCGGCCGGGCACGCCGTGGGGTCTGACGGCATCCTCCACCTGGCCGACTTCTGGGCATTCCTTCTGAACCCGTGGGCCGTGGCGCAGTATGCCCACAACATGATGTCGACCGTGGTGACCGCCTCCTTCGTCGTGGCGGCACTCGGCGCCTTCTACCTCTTGCAGGGGCTCCATCGGGAGGCGGCGCGCCGCTTCCTCAGGCTCGGCGTGGCCGCGGGCCTCGTGTCGACGATCCTGGTCGCCTTCCCGACGGGAGACACGCAGGCCAAGCTCGTCGCGCGGCACCAGCCGGTCGCGCTGGCCGCGATGGAGGGGCGTTTTCAGAGCGGTGCCCGGGCGCCCATCAACATCATCGGCCAGCCGAACGTCCCCGAGCGCAGGCTCGACAATCCGATCGCCATCCCCGGAGCGCTCTCTTTTCTCGCGTATGGCCACTTCTACGCGGACGTGCGCGGCCTCGACGAATTTCCCGAACGCGATTGGCCCGACAACATCGCGCTGCTCTACTACTCCTTTCACATCATGGCGGGCCTTGGAACGATCCTGATCGCCATCATGGCGGCCGCCGGGGCCCTGGCGGTCACCGGGCGACTGGAGCGCAGCCGTCCGATGCTCTGGGTGTTGCTCTTCTCGTTCCCGTTCCCATACATCGCCGTCGTCGCCGGCTGGATGACTGCCGAGCTCGGAAGGCAGCCCTGGCTCGTCTACGGGCTCTTCCGCACCGCGCAGGGCACGAGCCCGACGGTGTCGGGCGGGACCGCTCTCTTTACGCTGATCGGCTTCTGCGGCCTGTACAGCCTGCTGTCGGTGCTCTTTCTGTTTCTGATCTCCCGGGAGATCGTCCACGGACCGCCCCGGCCGCCGGGACCGACCGGGGTCGCCGAGGTGACCCATGCCTGAGATCTGGTACGCGATCACTGTCCTCCTGCTGACGGCCTACGTCGTGCTGGACGGTTACGACTTCGGGGCGGGAGCGCTCTCGATCGTCGTGGCCCGCAACGACAGGGAGCGGCGGCAGGTGCTCGCTGCGATCGGCCCCTTCTGGGACGGAAACGAGGTGTGCCTGCTGGCCGCGGGCGGCGCCCTCTTCGTGGGGTTTCCGAAGGTCCTCTCCTCCGGAATCTCGGGCTTCTACTTCGCGATCTTCCTCGTCCTGTGGTGTCTGATCCTGCGCGGCGTCGCCATCGAGTTCCGCAGCCACGTCGACAATCGTCTCTGGCGCGCCGCGTGGGACTTCTTCTTCTGGGTGCCGAGCGTGCTCCTGCCGGTCTTCTTCGGAGCGGCGCTCGGCAACCTTCTGCGCGGCCTTCCCCTCGATTCCGACGGATGGTTCGGCCTGGCTCTCTTTACCGACTTCACCGCGCGCGAGCCGGTCGGGATCCTCGATTGGTACACGGTCGCGGTCGGCGTGTTCGCCCTCGCCGCCCTCCTCGCGCACGGGGCGGCCTACCTGATCTGGCGGACGGATGGGGCGGTTCAGGACAGGAGCCGCCGGGCGGCACGGCGCCTCTTCGCAGGCGTCGCGTTGCTCTGGCCTCTGGTCACCGCGGCGACGGTGCAGGTGCACGCGGGCTTCCTCGCCGCCCTCGCGGCGCGCCCCCTCGCCTGGCTGCTCGCGGCCGCTGCGCTCGCGGGCCTCGTTGCCGCGTTTCGGGGTCTTGCGCGCGGCAGCGACCGGGCCCCCTTTCTCGGATCCTGCGTGTTCCTGGCGGGCCTCTCGGCGGCGACCGCCACCTGCGTCTTCCCCGTCATGCTGCGCGCCACGGGAGATCCCGCGCTCTCCTTGACGGCCTACAACGCGAGCGGAGATCCGTCCGGGTTGCGCACCGCGCTCGGCTGGTTCTCCGTCGGCCTGCCGCTCGTCATCCTCTACTTCGTGATCGTGTATCGGCTGCACCGTGGCAAGGCCGTCGCGGCGGCCGAGGGAGAGGGCTACTGAAGCGAACGGCTAGCCTTTCTGGCTCCAGAGTTTCCGTTCTTCGGCGAGCAGGTGATCGATGCCGCCCGCGGTCAGCGGGGGGCTCACCCAGTTGCCCTGCATTTCGTCGGCCCCGTAGCGCTGCAGATGCAGGAACTGGTCTTTCGTCTCCACGCCCTCGGCGATGACGTTCAACTTCGTCCCGTGGGCCATCTCGACGATGGCCCGCACGATTCCGGCGTCGGCCGCGCTGTTGGGCAGGTCGGTCACGAAGGATCGGTCGATCTTCAGGGCGGTGATCGGGTAGCGCTTCAAGTAGTTGAGCGAGGAATACCCCATCCCGAAGTCGTCGATCGAGATGCCGACCCCCATGCCCCGCAACAGGCGGAGGTTGCCGCCGACGATCTCCGCGGTTTCCATCGCGATCGACTCGGTGATCTCGACCTCCAGGTCCTGAGGCTCGAGGCCGGCGTCGGAGAGCGCCTGGCCGACGATCTGCACGAGATTGTCCTCCCGAAACTGACGCGCCGAGACGTTGACCGCCATGCGAAGCTCGGGCATGCCCGAGCCGTGCCAGAGCTTGAGCTGGCGGCAGGCGGCGCGCAGAACCCATTCGCCGAGGGGCACGATCAGACCCGTTTCCTCCGTCGCGGAGATGAAGATTCCGGGAAGGACGAGTCCCTGGCTCGCGTGCTCCCAGCGCAAGAGCGCCTCCATCCCGACGACGCGTCCGCTGACCAGGCTGACGACCGGCTGATAGTGGAGGACGAACTCCTCGCGGTCGAGAGCCTCCCTCAGGCCGTTCTGGAGAGTGAGCCGCTCCACGGCCCGCGAGGTCAGCTCGGGCGTGCAGAGCTGGAAGTTGTTGCGGCCGACCTCCTTGGCGCGGTACATGGCCGCGTCGGCGTTTCTCAGGAGCGCCTCGGAGTCTTCGCCATCCTCGGGGTAGGTGGCAATCCCCATGCTGCCCGTGATCTTGACCGCGTGCTCTCCGAGCTGGAAGGGGCGCGAGACCGATTCGAGAAGCTTCTGGGCCACGAGCGTCATCTCGGCGGAAGGTCGGGCATCGGGCATCAGAATCACGAATTCGTCGCCGCCGACCCGGGCGATCGTGTCGGCCTGGCGGAGCCGCCGCTTCAGGCGCAGCGCCAGGGATTGCAACAACATGTCGCCCGTCGCGTGCCCCCGGGTGTCGTTGATGAGCTTGAAGCGGTCCAGATCGAGATACACGACCGCCAGGCGGCGGCTGTGGCGGCGTGCCTGCGCGAGCTCGAGCTCGACGCGCTCGAGGAAACGCACCCGGTTGGGGAGCTTGGTCAGCGGATCGTTGTAGGCCTGCTCCACGATTCGCGCTTCGCTGCGTCGGCGGTCGGTGATATCGAGCAGCGTGCCGATCACCGCGGAACGGCCGGCGATCTCCGTCGAGGAGCCGTGCACCTCGACCTCGATCGGCTCCCCGTCCTTGCGGATGGCGCGGAAGGTGTAGCGGATCGTCTGCAGCTCGCCCGCAAGGCGCTTGCGAATGTTCTCCAGGACGACGTCCCGGTCTTCCTCCGCCACCAGGTGAAGCACCGATTCGAGGGCCAGGAGCTCCTCCTGCGTGTAGCCGAAGATGGCCGCGAGCTTCGGGTTCGCGTACCGGTAGCGCCCGTCCTGTATGACGTACATCCCCACCAGGGACTGCTCGACCAGCGTCCGGAATTGCGGCTCGACGCCGCTCGAGAGCTCTTCGGCGCGCCGGCGGTCGCTCATGTCCCGCAGCACACCGACCACGCCGATGATCTTGCCCGCGGCGTCGCGGCGCGGCGAATAGGTCGCGGACAGCCAGACCGGCGCGGTCCCGTCGGACCGCTGGACGGGGACATCGTGGGCCGTGACGGTTTCCCCGCCGAGAGCGCGTTCGAGCAGGCCCGCGATGCCCTGGTCGGCAAGCTCCGGGAAGATCCGCGTCGCGGGGCGCCCGAGAACCTCCTCCGCCCCCCGGCCGGTGAATCGCCCCATGGCGTGATTCCAGATGACGTGGTGCAGGTCGCGGTCGTACACGACGATTCCCTGTCCGGCGCTCGCGATCGCCTGTTCGGGGATCTCCCTCTCCGTCTCGATCCGGCGAGCGTTCTCCTCCAGACGCGCGACTGCCGCTTCCAGAGCGTCGGTCCGCATCCGGAGGCGAACCTCGGTCTCGATCTGCCGGCCGAGAGCCCGCAGCGCTCCGAGCTGCTCGGAGGTGGGTTGCCTTGCCTCGCGATCCATCACCGCGAGCGCGCCCACGGGCGTCCCGTCGGCCTGGAGGATCGGAATCCCCGCGAAGAATCGGATGCCGCCGCGCACGAGCGGATCGTCGCGAAAGCGCCGGTCTACGGACGCGTCGGGAAGGATCAGCGCCTCCTTTGCGGAAGCGGTCTCGGAGCAGAGGGCCATGGCGCGCGCCGTCTCGGCCACGCTGACGCCGCCCCGGGACTTGAACCAGAGATGCCCCTCCCGAAGGAGGCTTAAGGCGGCGAGGGGCGCGCCGCAGATGCGCATCGCCAGACGTGTCGAGTCTTCGAACAGGGCCTCGAGAAAGGCGTCGAACGAGGCTTCCTCGGGCGCGGCGGGTCGTCGCGCGAGGGATCCGCCTTCGGCCGACAAGCTCATCGAACTGCTCGGTGGGAGAACGTTTGGCTCGATGAATTGTAGCGCGCCGGCCCCGCCGGCGTCTCGGTCCGGCCCCGGGATGGCACGAAGGTGGGCCTGCCTCCCGGAGGTCAGAGAACAGGAGCCAGGAGGCGGGCCGCACGATCGCCCAGAGCGTGGAGTGGCTTGCGCCGGTGCCACGTGATGGCGGTGATTTCCCGCGCGCTTTTCAGGTCACCCTCGAATGCGGCTGCCATGACTTTTCCGATCGGCTCATCGAGGATCACGAGGTTGCACTCGGCGTTGAAGTGGAAGGAGCGAAAGTCGAGGTTGCTCGAGCCCACGACCGAGACGAAGTCATCGGCCACGAGCGTCTTCGCGTGCAGGATGGCAACTTCGTATTCGAAGATGCGTATGCCCCGCCGGAGCAGGCTGGCGTAGTAGCCGTGCCCGGCGTGCCGCACGAGGGGGACGTCGCTCCGTCCGGGCAGGAGCAGGCGCACGTCCACGCCCCGCTTCGCGGCGGCCGCCAGGTTCGAGACCGCGCGGGCCCGTGGGGCGAAGTAGGCGTTGGTGATCCAGACGCGCTGCCGCGCGGCTGCGACCATCGCGGTCAGAGCCGAGGCGGTCTCGCCATGGCCCCGCCCGGGCCGCGAATCGAGCGTCAGGATCGCGGCCGGCGCCTGCGGATTCTTCTCGAGCGGCTCGAGCGCGAGTCGGCTTCCGCCGGAGCGGTGCCACGCCTCGGAGAAGACCGTCGCCATTTCCCAGGCGGCGCTGCCCTCGACCCGCGCGTGGGTGTCTCGCCAGGGCCCGCGCCGGGAACCGGGAGTGGAGCCGTACTCGTCTCCGATGTTCATGCCGCCGGTAAACCCGATGCGGCGGTCGATCACGAGGATTTTTCGGTGGTCGCGGAAGGGCTGGAGGAAGATGTGGGGGAAGAGGGGGTTGAAGAGGCGCACCTCGATGCCACGCCGCCGCATCTCCGCCCAGAACCGTCGTCTTGTCGCGAAGGATCCGAAGAAGTCGGCGAGAACCTTGACCTCGACGCCCCGGGCGCGGGCGGAAGCGAGCGCCTCGAGGAAGACGCATCCCGTCTCGTCGTCCTTCAGGATGTAGGACTCGAGAAGAATCTCCGCGCGCGCGGCGTCGATGCTCCGGCACATCGAGGCGAATGCCTCCGCGCCCTGGAAGAAGACCTCCACGCGGTTGCCGCCGAGCACAGGCCCCTGATCGATGCGGTGAAGGAGGTGGGCGAAAGCGGATCCCCGCACGCCGTCCGGCAGTCCCGCGGCGAACGAGGCGACGTTCTCCGGCCGCAGTTCCTTCTCGAGACGTCGGCCCACGCGGGGGAGCACCACCGGCGGCCACCGTTTCGGGCCGGCAGGCCGCGCGCGCCTCGATCTCCCGGGGAATCGCTTCAATCACCGCCCAAGATATCCCGGGGCGGCGTCCGGCCAGCTAGAACCAGGGATCGATGCGGAGCCTGTCGTGGACGGTCTGCACTCCGGGGGCGTGCGCGGCCGAACCCACGATCGAGTCGCGCTCCTGCCACGAGTGGACACGGCCGGCCAGCGTGGCCACGCCGTTTTCGACCGTCACCTCGATGCGCTCGGCTTCGCGCTCGGCCCGCCGTTCGAGGGCCTGCTCGATGCGCCGGCGCACGGTCGCCGGGTCCGCCCGAACGGGTTTGATCCGGATCTTGTCGAGGACGCCGCGCACTCCCTTGAGCCTCCGCACGGTGCGATCCGCGTCTTCCCTCTGGGCGATGGTGTCCGCCTCTCCCTCGAGGGTGACGAATCCGTTCGATACGGTCGAGCGGATTCGCCGGTCGTCGACGAGCGCGTCCCATTCCAGGGCATGGCGGACGGCCTGAGCGAGCTCGGGGTCGGTGGGAACCTCCACGGTCGAGAGCCGCACGGCGACTTCGTCGACGACGTCGAGGACCCCGCGCACGCGGTGCGCGGCACGCGCGGCCGCAACCTTCTGGCCGAAGCTTCCCACCTCTCCCGTCAGTGTGACGAGGCCGTTGCGCACATGGACTCCGACCTGGGTTTCCCCGACGCGAGTGTCCCAATCAAACTCGCGCAACACGTCTCGCAGGATCGCGGAGTCGGTCCGCGCCGCGGTTCCGATTTCTGGCGTTTGCGTTTCCATGGTACCCCTCCTGGACGGATCCATCGTGGCGCTTCCGGTCCTCGCGCGGAATGATGCGCGCGCATCAGCCGGGCGGCGGCGTCAGTACGCGATGCGCCGAGAGACGGGGGACGGGGAACCGCGCCCCACGCGCACGCGCGCGTCGACGACGAATGCCCCGCGGGCGAGAACCTTCACCGGGTTCAGATCCATCTCGCGGACCTCCGGGCAGAGCTCCTGAAGGGCCGAAACGCGCAGGATCAGGTCGCGGAGGGCGTCCTCGTCGGCCGGGGGAGCGCCGCGCCAGCCGCGCAGGCGCGCCGTGCCGCGCACCTCGGACAGCATCGCGGAGGCGTCCGCGTCGGTCAAGGGATGAAGGCGGAAGGCGACGTCGGCCACGAGCTCGACCAGCGTGCCGCCGCTGCCGTAGAGGATCAGGGGCCCGAAGGTCGAATCGAATGTCGCGCCGACGATCACCTCGACGCCGCCCTCGACCTGCTTCTGGACGAGCACCTCCGTCATCGTGGCCCCGAGGCGCTTCTGCAGGTCGCCCAACGCGTCTCGCACCGCGTCGTCGTCGGTCAGACCGAGGCGGACACCCCCGACTTCGGTCTTGTGCACGATGGTGGGCCCGACGGCCTTCAAGACGACCGGATAGCCGAGCGCGCGGGCCGCCGCAACGGCTTCCTTTCCGTCTTTGGCCAATCGGACCGGGGCAGCCGGGATGCCGAGGGACGTGAGCAGGGCGTCCGTTTCCCTCGGATCGAGCCAGCCGCCCCCGCGGCCCAGGGCCGCATCGACCACGGCCCGGGCCTCTTCCTGGCGAATGTCGGCGAACCGGGGCACGCGTCCCGGCGGCTCGCGGCGCCATTCGCCGTAGGAGGCCGCCCGCGCAAGCGCGGCGGCGGCTCGCTCGGGGAAGGGATAGGTCGGGATCGCGGCGAGGGACGGGGGGGTGCCCTCCTCTCCGAGGAAAGTCGCGAGGACCGGCTTTCCGCGGAATCCCCGCGCTCCGCGCACGATCGCCTTCGCGACGTCCTCGGCCCCCGTCACGATCGGAGGGACGAAGATGACGAGCGCCGCGTCCACGTTATCGTCGCCCAGCAGCAGGCGCAGGCATCGGCGGTATTGCTCTGCGCTCGCCGAGGCGAGCATGTCGACGGGATTGCCGAGGCCCGCTTCGCGCGGCAGGCCGGCGGCGATCCGGACCCGGGTCGCGGCGGAAAGCGGCGCGATCGCGAGGCCCTGAGCTTCGCAGGCGTCGGCGGCGAGGATCCCCGGCCCGCCGGCATTGGTCAGAATGGCCACTCGCCTTCCGCTTGGGATCGGTTGATGGGCCAGCAGTGTCGCGACGTCGAAGAACTCCTCGAGCGTGCCGGTTCGGATCACGCCCGCCTGTCGAAAGAGGGCATCCACGACCACGTCGCTCTCGGCGAGCGCTCCCGTGTGGGAGGAGGCGGCCCGTGCTCCCTCACGCGACCGCCCCGCCTTGACCGCGACGATCGGCTTCTTTCGGGCCACCCGCCTCGCCAGGCGCGCGAAGAGGCCGGGCGAGCCGAAGCTCTCCAGGTAGAGGAGGATCACGTCGGTGCGCGGGTCCTCCGCCCAGTACTGGACCAGGTCGTTGCCCGAGACGTCCGCCTTGTTTCCGACCGACACGAAGGTCGAGATGCCGAGGTGCAGGCGGCGGGCGCAGTCGAGCAGGGCGATGCCGAGAGCACCGCTCTGGGTGGAGAGGGCCACGCGGCCCTCGGGCGGGTAACAGGGAGCGAACGTGGCGTTCAAGCGGACGCGGGGGTCGGTGTTGAGCAGCCCCATGCAGTTTGGTCCCACCATCCGGATTCCCGCGGTGCGCACCTTTTCGAGGATCGCGGCCTCGCGGCGCCGGCCCTCCTCGCCCGTCTCCCGAAAGCCGGCGCTGATGATCACGAGGCCGCAAACCCCCTTTGCGATGCACTCGTCCACCGCGGCCTCGACCGCCGGTGCGGGAATCGAGAGGATCGCCAGATCGACGGGCCCCGGGATGTCGCGGATGCTCTTGTAGCAGCGGTGTCCCGCAAGCCGTTTGGCCTTCGGGTTGACCGGGTAGATCTCACCGCGGAATCCGGCTCCGAGCAGATTGTGGAGAATCTCCGATCCAATCTTGCCGCGCGCTCGGGCCGCACCCAGCACGGCGACGGAGCGCGGCTCGAGGAGCTTTCGCATCGAGGCGGCGGCCGCCCGCGAGGACCGCTCGAGCGCCCGTCGCTCGAAGTCGGGCGTCACCTCGAGCGCGATGTGCACGCGAACGACCCCCTCCTCGGCGCGCTGCTCGACGGCGAAGCCGCAGTTGGCGAAGACCTCCAGCATCCGCCGGTTCTCGGGATGCACGTCGGCGACGAACATGGTGACCCCGCGCTCTCGCGCGATCTCGGCCAGCCGTTCGAGCAGTCTCGTGCCGACGCCCTGCCCCTGGACGGCGTCCTCGACCGTGAACGCGACCTCCGCGCGGTCCCGGCGGTTGGGGTCCAGGTAGAAGCCGGCGACCCCGACAATGTGGTCCGCGGATTCGGCGACGAGCACCACCTGATTCGTCCCGTCGGCGGTGCAGATCGCACCGGCCCTCCGAGCCACCGTGTCGGCGCCAAGCAGCCCGAGAAAACGAAAGTAGAGGCTCTCCGGCGTCAGCCGCGCGTGCAGGCGCTCAACGGCGGGCGTGTCGTCCGGCCGGACGGGACGCAGCCGAATCGTTGCTCCCGTGCGGAGTACGACGTCGCAGGGGAGGGGAAGACCCCGGGTCGCGGCGGGAGTGCGGGCGGGCTTTGGCATGGCTTCCCCTCGAGGGTCTCCCGGCGGCGGGCCGGGACCGTGGTACGAACGCATCATACGCACGGCCACAATGACGCATAAGATCGCGAGGGGAGGAGTAATGAGAGTCCTCGCCGCGACCGACGGCTCCCGGCAGGCGGGGGCCGCCGCGCGCTTCGCCGCCTGGCTCGTCTCGTGTTTCCCCGGCGCCCGGCTCGACGTGATTCTCGTCGGAGACGTCGGGACGCAGTTGATCGGCCAGGGCGGGGGTCCCGCCGAGCGGGTCCGATCCGCGATGGAGGACGAGTATCGCCGCTGGGCGCTGCGATCGCTCGACCGCGCCGCGCGCCAGGCCCTCCGTTTCTCGGTCAGGGCTCGCACGCGCTACCTGGAGGCGAGCCTCGCGCCGATTGCCGCTGTGATCTCGCGGGCGGCCGACCAGCTCGGCGCCGATCTGATCGTCGTCGGGAGCGCAGGGCGCGGCGCGGTGGGCCGCGCGGTCTTCGGAAGCGTCGCACGACGTCTGACCCACACGGCGCGGCGGCCCATCATCGTCGTGCCCGCCCCGGTGGCGGTCCAGCGGGGCGATCCCCTTCGCATCCTCGCCGCGACGGACGGTTCCCGTAGCGCCACGCTTGCGATTCGGGCGGCGGCCCGACTGGTGCGGCGCGCTCGGCGGGGACGGCTCGAGGTGGTGACGGTGGGAACGCTGCGTCGTGACCTCGCGCTCGGCTTCTCGGCGGCCGTGCTCGCGATGGTGCCCTATCCGGAGCTGCAGGCGAGCGAGCGGCGCGAGGCGCGGGCGATCCTCCGCAAGGCCGGCCGCGCGACCGGAGGCACGCCGGCGAGGCTGCGCTTTCTCGAGCCCCGGTCGGCTCGGCCGCCCGCGGATCTGATCGCTCGAGAGGCCGTCCGCCGGCGCATGCACCTGATCGCGGTCGGCACGGAAGGGCACGGTGCCGTGGGAGGCTGGATGGTCGGGAGCTTGACCGCGCGCCTGCTCTCGAAGAGCCGGCGGCCGGTTCTCGTCGTGCGGCCGCAGCACGAGAAGCGTCGGAGGGGTTGACGTGGACGGGAGGGCACTCTTCCGGGACCGCCGGGACGCGGGACGCCGGCTGGCCTCGCAGCTCGCGCACCTCCGAGGAGCGCGGGGCCTTCTCGTGCTGGCCCTTCCCCGCGGCGGCGTGCCCGTGGGATTCGAGGTCGCCCGGGCTCTCGGCGCGCCGCTCGAGGTCCTCCTCGTCCGCAAGCTCGGTGTGCCGGGGCGCTCCGAGGTTGCCATGGGGGCGATCGCGAGCGGTGGACTGCGCGTGATCGACGCGGAGCTCGTCGAGAGGCTCGGCATTTCACGAGGGGAAATCGCCGCGGTCGAGGCCCACGAGCGGCGCGAGCTCGAGCGCCGGGAGCGCTCCTACCGGGAGGGAAGGCCGCCCCCGGGAATCGCGGGAAGGACCGTCGTGCTGGTCGACGATGGAGTCGCGACGGGTTCCACGATGAAGGCGGCGATCGGGGCCCTGCGGGAGGAGCGGCCCGCCGCGATCGTCGTGGCGGTTCCTGTGGCTCCGACCTCGACACTCCGGGAGCTCGAGGCCCTGGCCGACGCGACGGTCTGCGTCGCGGCGCCGGAGCCCTTCTACGCGGTGGGGGCCTTCTACGTGGATTTCGAAGCGACGAGCGATGAAGAAGTCCGCAGTTTGCTGGATCTCGCATCGTCCGATCGGCCGGATCCGGTCGGGGCCGGGCCGGCCGCAGCAAGAGGGTGAGGGCGAGAAGGAGGACTCGATGCGAAACCGTCAGGTGCCACATGCCGAATGGCCGAGATTCTTCGAGGATTTCAGCCGCCGACACTTCGGATGGCTCACCACCGTCCGGGTGATCGACGAGCATCTGGGCGCGCAGGTCGAGGCGAAGGATCTTCCCCTCGAGGGAGTCGTCGTGGATCCGCAGGCCCGGGGCGCGATCTCGATCCTCCTCGGCCGCGGCCCGCGGACCAACGTTGAACACCCCGTCACGAGACCCGAACAGGTCTGGGTGGAGGTCACGGACGAAGGAGCGGAGGCGGCCCTGGAGATCCTGTCGGCCGGCGGGGCCCGGACCATTCTCGAGTTTCGCGGAGTCGTCGCGCCGGAGATGGTGGACGGTCTGGCCGGCGAGCCGGTTCCGGACGCTTGAGCCCGGTGGCCGGAAACGCTCCGGCCTGGCGGATCGCGACGGTCACGATGAACCCGGCCGTGGACGTTTCCACCCGGGTCGCGCGCGTGGTGGCCGACCGGAAGCTGAGGTGCGGGACGCCGCGCTACGAGCCGGGCGGCGGGGGCATCAACGTCGCCCGTGCGATAGGAAGGCTCGGCGGCCATGCGGTCGCGGTTTTTCCGGCGGGCGGTCCGGCGGGCAGGCTGCTCGAGAAGCTCCTCGACGAGGAGGGAGTCGCTCGACTCTCGGTTCCCGTCGCCGGTTGGACCCGCGAAAATCTGAACGTCTCTGAGGAAGAGACCCGCCGGCAGTATCGGTTCGTTCTCCCGGGCGCGCCGCTCCAGGACGACGAATGGAAGCGGTGCCTGGAGGTCATCGGGAGTCTCGAGCCGGAACCCGCGTACCTGGTCGCCAGCGGGAGCCTTCCTCCGGGAGTTCCCGAGGACTTCCTCGCGAGGCTGGCGGCGCTGGCGCGCCGGGGAGGCGGACGTCTGCTTCTGGACTCCTCGGGCGCGCCGCTCGCGCGGGCCCTGGTGGAGGGTGTCTACCT
Source organism: uncultured Acidobacteriota bacterium (assembly GCA_963801275.1). Lineage (GTDB taxonomy): Bacteria > Acidobacteriota > Thermoanaerobaculia > UBA5066 > Gp7-AA6 > DATBFU01. The sequence continues at coordinate 4,177,034 of CAWDEF010000001.1, forward strand.
CTGGAAGCCGAGCCTTCGTGAATTTCAGGAGTGGACGCGGGAAGGCGAGGCCGACGAACGGAGGTGGCGGGAGCTCGCGCGGGAAGCGGTCGCGAGGGGATGCTGCGAGGTTCTGGTTCTCTCGCTCGGCTCTGGCGGCGCGCTCTGGACGACCCGATCGCGACAGGAGCGGCTCACGGCGCCGGCTGTGGCCGTCGCGAGCAGCGTCGGAGCGGGCGACAGCATGGTGGCGGGAATCGTCCAGGCGCTCTCGCGCGGCGAGCCGCTTCCCCAGGCGGCTCGCCGCGGCGTGGCGGCGGCGGCGGCGGCCGTGATGAATCCGGGGACGCAGCTGTGCCGTCGCGAGGACGCCGAACGCCTGTTCGGGCAGGTCGTCGCCGCGCCCGTTTGAGCGCGGGCCGATCGAAGAGACATCCTCGGTATAGTGCGCGGCCATGAAGCTGATTTTCGACGTCGCGAAGAGCCTGGATCTCCGGCCGGAGGATCTCGAGCCCTACGGTTCCTACAAGGCGAAGCTCCGGCCGTCCGCGCTCGACGGACGGAAGCCTTCCGGGGTTCTCGTTCTGGTCTCGGCGATCACGCCGACGCCGGCGGGAGAGGGCAAGACCACCACCTCCATCGGTTTGGCCCAGGGCCTCGCGCGCCTCGGGGAACGTTCGGCCGTGGCGCTGCGCGAGCCCTCGCTCGGTCCGTATCTGGGGATGAAGGGAGGCGGCACGGGAGGGGGCGCGTCCCAGCTCGTTCCGGCCGACGACATCAACCTGCACTTCAACGGCGACATCCACGCCGTGTCGAGCGCGCACAACCTGCTCGCCGCGCTCGTGGACAACCACCTGCACCACGGCAACGCCCTCGGGTTCGACTCCCGGCGGGTCACCTGGAAGCGCGTGCTCGACATGAACGACCGCGCGCTGCGGGACATCGTCATCGGGCTCGGTGGCCGGACCGAGGGGGTCCCGCGCGAAACGGGTTTCGACATCACCGCGGCGAGCGAGGTGATGGCGATCCTGTGTCTGGCGGCCGGCGTCGAGGACTTGAAGCGGCGGCTTTCCCGAATCGTCGTCGGCTACCGTGCCAACGGCTCGGCCGTGACGGCGGCCGACCTCCAGGCCGTCGGCGCCATGGCGGCATTGCTGCGCGATGCGATCAAGCCAAACCTCGTCGGGACGACCGAGGGCGTGCCGGCCTTCGTCCACGGCGGTCCCTTCGCCAACATCGCTCACGGCACGAACTCCATCGCCGCCACGCGCGCCGCCCTCGCCTGCGCGGACATCGTCGTGACGGAAGCCGGGTTCGCGTTCGAGCTCGGTGCCGAGAAGTTTTTCGACATCAACTGCCGGTACGGCGGATTCGCGCCGAGCGTCACGGTGCTCGTCGCGACGGTCCGCGCGCTCAAGATGCACGGTGGCATGCCGCTCGCCCGCGTGACGGAGCCCGACGTGGAGGCCGTCGAGAGGGGCCTCGCCAACCTCGAGAAGCACGTCGAGAACATTCGGAAGTTCGAGCAACCCTGCGTCGTTGCGGTCAACCACTTTCCGAGCGACAGTCCGGAGGAAATCGAGACCGTGCGGCGGCTCTGCGCCGCCCACGGCCTCGAGGCGGTCGAGTCGCGGCCGTTCTCCGACGGGGGCGCCGGGTGCGAGGCGCTCGCCGAGGTCGTGCGGGCGACGGCGCGGCGAAGCCGCGCGACGTTTCGGCCCCTCTATGACTGGAGCGCTCCAATCGAAGCCAAGATCGAGACGGTCGCCCGTGAAATGTACGGAGCGGAGGCGGTCGACTACACCTCCCGCGCCCGACGGGACCGCGGTCAGCTCGAGCAGCTCGGCTACGGAGGCCTGCCGGTCTGCATCGCCAAGACGCAGCAGTCGCTCTCGGACAACCCGGCGCTGCTCGGCCGGCCCAAGGATTTCCTGGTCACCGTTCGGGAGATTCAGCTGGCCGCTGGAGCCGGGTTCGTGATCCCGATCACCGGAGAGATCCTGCGCATGCCGGGTCTGCCGCGGGATCCACTGGCCGCGCGCTTCGATTTGTCCCCGGACGGGGAGATCGTGGTTCCAGGCTAAGGCGCTGCTAGGTTCGCCTCTCCAGAGGCGACCTGGCAGGCGGGCCCGGGAGGCCCCGGACCTGAATTCTGTTTTCGATCCCCGACACGCCGGCGACGTGGCGAACCACGCGCTCCGCGTCTTCCCGCTCCCGGGCCGAGTCCACCTCTCCCTCGAGCGTGACCTTGCCGCGCGCGACCGTGAAGCGAATGAGCCGGTCCGGAACGAACTCGTCGAACTGCAGGGCCGAAGCGATCGCGTCGCGGAGCTCGCGGTCGGTCCGCGCCGACGCGCCCGGCAGACGGACCTGAATGTTGTCGGTCAACTCGGGAAGTCCGGTGCCGCGGTGCGCGGCATCGCGGGCGGCCAGCTTCTTTGCGTAGCTGTCCACCGTGCCCGCCAGAGTCACGCATCCTTCGATGACCTGAATGCGCACACCCGTAAGCCCCTTGCCTTCCAGCTCGCGGAGGACGCTCTCGCGGATCTCTCGATCGACCTTCCGTTCGCCCATGCGATTCCCCCACCCCGCACTCGGGCTCAGCCTCTATTATGCTCCCGCCCGCCCCCCGGATCGATTGATGCGATCTCACCATGCCCGAGTGCTCCCCGCCGGGGGAATGATGAGCACGGAGCGACAGGGAAAGGAGGAATTCCATGGCTCGTACCGTGCAAAAGGAGATTCTGAAGGGCCGGCCTTTGCCGCCGGGCGCGCCGGCAGCGGCTCGTGCCGGGGTGGCCGCCCAGGCGCGCCGCCAGGAGCGGCTCGTTCGCGATCTGATGACGGAGAAGGTCTTTACGCTCGGTCCCGCCGACAGTCTCGTTGCGCTCGAGGACCTGATGGACGCTCGCCGGGTGAGGCACGTTCCGATCGTGGACCGGGAAGGCGACCTGGTCGGCCTCGTCACGCAGCGCGATCTCTCCAGAAGGGTCCTCGGACGCGTCGACGATCTGCCGATGAGCGTCGAGCGCGATCTGCTCCGCGGCCGCCAGATCCGGGAAATCATGACGAGCGAGCCAGAGACGGTGGAACCGGACACCCGACTCTCCGAGGCGGCGCAGATTCTGCTCGAGAACAAGATTGGTTGTCTGCCGGTCGTGGAGGGAACGCACCTGGTAGGCATCCTGACCCAGGCGGACTTCGTCCGCGAATACGTCGAGCGCCGGTAAAGGCGATGGCACGCGAGCTGCCGAGACGAGGAAGCCTTCTGGCCGCCGCCGGCCTCGCGGCTGCGCTCGTGGCACTGGGCGACGACGGGATCGGTCACTTCTTCCGGGTCAGCGAGGCGGTCTGCACCGGCGGGCAGCCGACGGCCGCGCAGCTCGCACCGCTCAAGCGCGAAGGGGTGCGCACCATCATCGCGCTGCGGGACCCGGCGGAATTCGATGCGCAGTCGGAGAAGGAGGCGGCCGAGGCGCTGGGGCTCCGCTATGTGAACATCCCGGTGCGCACCGCCGATCCGAACGACGCACAGGTCGCCGCCTTCCTCGAGGCCACGTCGGATCCCGCCGTCTTCCCCCTCTTCATCCACTGTGGCTCGGGTAATCGCGTGGGCGCCTTCTGGATGATCCGGCGCGTTCTCGTGGAAGGCTGGACCGTGGAGAAGGCGGAAGAGGAGGCCCGCCGCATCGGGCTGCGAAGCCCGAACCTCGTCGCCTTCGCCCGCGACTACATTCGGCGGCATCCGAAGGGGGAATGAATGTTTCGGAAGATCCTCGTCCCCGTCGACTTCACCCCGCGGAGTCGGCGCGCCGTGCGCGTGGCCGAGAGGCTGGCGACACACTCGAAGGCGGAGACGACTCTGTTGCACGTCATCGAACGCATCGATGCCGACGCGCCAGGTGCGCTCCGCGGCTTCTACCGGAAGCTCGAGAAGCAGGCCCGTCGGCAAATGGCTGTCCTGCTCGAAGAGTTTCCCCGCAAGGGGCTCGAGGCGCGGGCCGAGGTGCTCTACGGCAATCGCGTCAACGAGATCCTGCGATTCGCGGAGGAGATGGGGGCCGACTTGATCGTCATGAGCTCGCACAAGATGCCGCTGCGGCACGGTGGGGAGAACTGGGGAACGATCAGCTACAAGGTCGGGATCCTCTCTCGCTGTCCGGTCCTGCTCGTGAAATGAGAGCCAGACCGCCGCAGCTTTTCCGCTTGGGCCGCGCACTCGTGCTGGAGTGGTCGCGCGGCCCGAAGGAACGGTGAGCGTGCGTGCCGGCGCGGCTCAGTTCGGAATCCGAAAGGCCACGTCCCGCGGATACGAGGAGACTCTGGCGCGGGTCGTGGAAGCCCTCAAGGCAGAGGGCTTCGGAGTCCTGACCGAGATCGACGTGCGGGAGACCTTGAAGCAGAAGCTCGACGTCGAATTTCGGCGATACAAGATCCTGGGCGCCTGCAACCCGCCGCTGGCGCACCGGGCCCTCCAGGCGGAGCTCGAGATCGGCGTCATGCTTCCGTGCAACGTGATCGTCTACGAGGGGGACGACGGGCGCGCGGTCGTCGTCGCCATCGATCCGATGGAGACCGTGGCGGCCCAGGGAAAGCCGGAGCTCAGGAGAGTCGCTGAGACGGTGCGCGAGAAGCTCACTCGCGTTCTCGAACGCCTCGACTGAACCGTTCCGGTCGTCGCGGCCGGATCTTCAGGCGCCTACCCGATGCGTTTGACGTAGATCTCCGCGGCGATTTCCGGATCGACCGCCAGGGCGGTCTCACCGATACGCAACACCGCCGCGGGGCTCTTCTGCTGAAGCGAGATCGTCGCGCCGGGCACGATGCCCATGGTCGAGAGCTTCACCAGACGCCCGGGATCCCTCGGCACGATGTAGACGATCCGTCCGCGCTCTCCGACGGCCAGCCGGACGAGCGGTTGCACGAGGGGTTCGAGCGTCTGTGAGAGATTGCGACAGCAGGGGCCCGGCGGAATGGCCTTGCCGTGTGGGCAAAACCGCGGGTGCCCCAGAAACGCGCAGATCGAATCGGTCATCCCGTCGCCCAGAACGTGCTCCATGACACAGGCGGTGCGCTCGACCGCGCGCTCGTCGCGAACCTCAAGGACCGTCGTGAAGAGCGTCTCTCCGAGGCGGTGCCGGCGGACCTGAAGCTCCGCGAGCGCCCGTCCCGGCGCCGTCAGCTCGATGCGGTCCGCCTCCATGCGGATGAGACCTCGGGAGAGGAGCTTAACGAGCGCGCCCTCGACGTCGGCGACCTGGGTAGTCTCCTCCAGGTCCGCCCGCCGGTCGCGCCCCTCCTCGCCGAGCGTCCAAAGCTCCTCGGCGACTTCCTCAACGTCCTCTTCGAGAAAATCGCGATCATGGATCATGGGGACCTCCGGACCCGCGCGAAGAGGCGCCGGAACCACTCCACTACGCGGGACGATCGCGGGAACTGGAACCCGCAGTGCGGGCACTTGACCAGGTCGCAGCCGGTCGACATCGGGCAGGAGCCGCAGACCCTTTCCCCGTGTTCGAAGCGGCAGCCACAGAGGGGGCAGGCGAAGGCCGTGCCCGAGGCGCTTCCCTTCAGCTCCCGGAAGGGCTCCTCGGAAAGGCGCTGCCGGTCGAGCGGGGTCATCGCAGGGGGATCGGAAGGTTCCGCAGCAGGAGATTCAAGCCCGCGCCGACAAGGAGCGCGAAGGGAATGATGAAGGCGGCGATCGCCGACGCGGTCTTCCAGCCACGCTCTTTGACGATCATGAAGAAGTTGGCGATGCAGGGCACGAAGAGCGTGATCGTCACCATCGCGACGACGATCTGAACGGGGTCGAGCGCTCCTGCCCGCGCCAGGTGAAAGAGGCCCGCGGCGCCGAAGTCGCGGCGGAGGAAGCCCACCACGAAGGCCTCCGCCGTCTGGCGCGGCAGGCCGAGAAGCCCCGTGAGAGCCGGCTCGGCCGCGCGCTCGATGAGGCCCAGCAGACGGAGGCGATCGGCGAGGAAGAGGATCAACGTGCCGAGGACGAAGAGCGGGACGGCCTCTTTCAAGTACCACTCGAGGCGCGCGAGCGTCTTCAGAGCGATGTTTCCGGGCCGCGGCAGTCGAAGCGGGGGCAGCTCCAGGACGAAGTCGCCGCCCCGGCCCGGCAGGAGGCGCGAGGCCAGCCGCCCGACCAGCAGGAGGACGCCGGCCACCACCCCGGCCCAGGTCACCACGGCCCAGGGCGAGAGCCCCGAGAGCATCGCCATCACGACGGTCAGCTGGGCGGAGCAGGGCACGCCGAGAGCGAGGAGCAGAATCACGATCAGCCGCTCCTTGGGCGTCTCGAGGATCCGCGTCGTCAGCGTGGCCATCGTGTCGCATCCCAGACCCAGGACCATCGGCAGCACGGCCTTGCCATTCAAGCCCATCTTCCGAAAGACGCGGTTGACCATGACGGCCAGCCGTGGCAGATAGCCCGAGTCTTCGAGTGCGCCAAAGGCGAGGAAGAAGGTTGTGACGATCGGGAGAATGAGGGCGAGGGCGTATGCCAGGGCCATCGTGATCAGGCCATAGGGACCCACCAGCAGGTCCCGAAGAAACGGCCAGGGGACGAAGCGGTCGGCCGCCCGGATGGCCGCCGGAGAGATCAGCTTGCCAAAGAGGCCGTTTTCGAGCAGGTCCACCAGGGTCCGGGCGCCGAAGACGCCGACGAACAGGTAGCTGAGTGTCAGGACCCCGGCCAGGATGAGAAGGCCCCAGAGGGGGTGTGTCGTGGCGTCCTCGAGCGCGCGCGAGGCGGGGCCGTGAGTGCGCTCCGGAGCCGCACTTCGTGTCACCGTCTCTCGCCGGATGCGTTCCGCCTCCCGGAGACGGGCGCGGTTGACGACGTACGCGAGCGGCTCGCGAAACTCCCGGCGCAACCGCAGACGGATCTGCTCGACCCGCTCCAGCGAATCGGGAGGAGTCCGCTCGCGAAGCCAGGAGGCGAGCGTCTGATCCCCCGAGAGCGCCATGAGCGCCAGGGCCCGGGGCGAGATGGGGGAGGCAGGCAGCAGGGGGGCGACGCCCGCGATCGCCCGCTCGATCGCGTCGGGGTAGGCAACGGAGAAGTTTCCCGGCCGGGCCGTCTCGAGCGCGTCGGCGAGGGCCGCGAGTCCTTCGCGGCGGATCGCGACGGTGCCCACTGCCTGCACGCCGAGCCGCCGGGAAAGGCCCGCTTCGTCGATCCGAAGGCCGGCGGTGCGCGCCTCATCCATCATGTTCAGGCACAGCACGAAGGGAACCCCGGCCTCGGCGACCTGCAGCGCGAGCAGGAGGGTGCGTTCCGGGTTCTTCGCGTCTCCCACGAGGAGGACCGTGCGCGGCTTGTCGTCGAGGAGAATGTCGCGCGTCACGCGCTCGTCTTCGGAAGAGGGTAGCAGCGAGGCGGCTCCGGGTGTGTCGAGCAGAGCCACGCGGCGGCCCCCGATGAGCGCGTGCCCGGTCGCGATCTCGACGGTGGTTCCGGGATAGTTGGACACGGTCACGTACGTGCCCGTTAGGGCGCCGAAGAGGGCGCTCTTGCCCACGTTCGGGTTTCCGATCAGGACGATTTCCCGGTCCGCCGGGGCGGCCTGCGGCTGCCGGCCGGGATCCGAATCCGCTCTCACCGCCACCTTGCTCCGCCCGAGTCCCGGTTGTCGAGATCGCGTCTCATCGGCGGCTTTCCCGTGCAGCCTAGCCGCGATCCCTGCACCTGCGACTGATGCAAACGGATCACGCCGCCGGCGGCACTTGGCGAGAGGCTCATTTCGGAGAAGGACATGAAAAACATCCTTGTGGCTACCGACTTTTCCCGAGCTTCGGAGCCCGCGCTGCGCCAGGCTCTGGAGATGGCGAAGGAGGAGGGCGTCACGCTGCTGGTGGCGCACGTGCTCGAGCCTCCGATTCCGTTTGCGCCTGACGGTTACATACTGCCTCGAGTCTATGACGAGATGGCTGCGTCTCTCAGGGCGGATGCCGAGAAGAGGATCCAGAAGATCCTGGGACGCGCCCGGGCCTCGGGTGTGCGCGCGAAGGGTCTCATGTTGCGCGGGGTGCCCCACGAGGCGATTGCGAAGGCCGCGCGCTCGCACCGCGCCGATCGCGTCGTGGTGGGAACGCACGGCCGCCGCGGTTTTTCGCGCCTGTTTCTCGGGAGCGTGGCCGCCCGCGTTGTCGCAGCGTCGCCTTGCCCCGTGCTGGTCGTGCCCGCGGGGCGCGGCGGAGGGAGGGCATCATGATCCGGTTGAGGGATGTGATGAAGAAACGCGTCGAGAGCGCCTCGCCGGGCGAGAGGGCGGAGGCCGCCTGGGCGCGGATGCGCACACGGCGCATTCGACACCTGGTCGTTCTGGACGCGGGACACGTGGTGGGGGTGGTCTCGGACCGCGACCTGGCGGGTTCGGGCGTGCTTCGGCAGGCGGAGACGGTCGGGGACGTCATGAGCGCTCCGGTCGTGGCGGGATATCCGGAGATGACGCTGCGGCAGGCTGCCAACCAGTTGCGTGGACGCTCGATCGGGTGCCTCCCTGTCATGGAAGAGGATCGGCTGATCGGCATCGTGACGACGACCGATCTGCTCGAGCTCATCGGACGGGGAGTCCAGCATCCAGTGTCGACCCGTGGAAGGCCGATCCTGAAGGGGCGAGGCCCGCGCCGCAAGCCGTTCGTTCCCCGCGCCGCCGCGAGGCACTGATCGCTCGGGAGAGGGCCGTGGCGGTGCAGCACCCGCAGCCGCCTGGCCGGGTCCGGCCGGCGCGCCGCGCGGCAGCCCTCGATCCTCTCGGGGCTCTGCATTGCGAATGAGCCGGCGCCGCGCCTGCCTGTAGAATGGGCGCCGGCCTGACGAACTCCGCGAGCCCGCCGCAATCGGCATCGGCCCGGGTCCCTCCGCGGACCGCGTGGTTGCCGAAGACGTTCACCGTCCTGGCCGGTTATACGCCCGCTCAGTTCGCCGCGGATCTGCAGGCGGGAGTGGTGGTGGGGATTGTCGCCGTCCCGCTCGCTCTGGCCTTCGCGATCGCGTCGGGTGTGCCGCCAGAGAAAGGACTGGCCACGGCCGTCGTCGCGGGCTTCCTGATCTCTCTGCTCGGGGGCAGCCGCGTCCAGATCGGAGGCCCGACGGGCGCCTTCGTCGTGATCGTCTACGGGATCGTCCAGAAGCACGGGCTCGACGGGCTCGTGGTCTGCACTCTGATTGCCGGAGTGCTTCTCGTCGCGATGGGCCTGGCCCGGTTTGGCGGCGCGATCAAGTTCATCCCGTATCCCGTCGTCACGGGCTTCACCGCCGGAATCGCCCTGATCATCTTCTCCTCCGAGGTCAAGGACCTGCTCGGCTTGAAGATGGGCGCCGTCCCGGCGCCCTTTCTCAAAAAGTGGGTCGCCCTCGCGGCGGCCTTCGGCACGGTTTCGCCCGAGGCCGTCGCGGTCTCGGGCGCGTCGCTCGCGATCCTGCTGCTCTGGCCCCGGATCTCGCGGAAGGTCCCGGCTCCGATCGTGGCGATCCTGGCCGGAAGCGCGGCCGTCTGGCTTCTGCGCCTTCCCGTCGAGACGATCGGATCGCGATTCGGGGCATTTCCCTCCGGGCTGCCTGCGCCGAAGCTGCCGGCCGTCAGTGCGGAGACGTTCCGCGAGCTCTTTTCTCCCGCGGTCACGGTGGCGCTTCTCGCCGCGATCGAATCGCTGCTTTCGGCCGTGGTGGCCGACGGAATGATCGGCAGCCGGCACAAGTCGAACGTCGAGCTCGTCGGGCAGGGCGTCGCCAACATCGCGTCGGCGCTGTTCGGGGGGATGCCCGCCACCGGCGCGATCGCCCGAACCGCAACCAACGTCAAGAACGGGGGCCGCACGCCCGTGGCGGGCATGATCCACGCCGCCACGGTGCTCGCCGTCCTGTTGCTGCTCGGCCGATGGGTCGGCCGGGTGCCGCTCGCCACACTCGCCGCGATTCTCACGGTCGTCGCCTATCACATGAGCGAATGGCACTCCTTCGCCCTGCTTCTGCGCTCGCCGCGCAGCGACGTGCTCGTGTTGCTGACGACCTTCTTGCTGACGGTCCTGGTCGACCTGACGGTGGCCGTCCAGGTCGGCATCGTGCTCGCGGCCTTTCTGTTCATCCGCCGGATGGCCGAGGTGACCAACGTCGAGACGGTCACGCGCGAGTTCCGGGAGTCCGACGGTACGATGCTCGGAGATCCCGGGGGCGTGGCACGGCGCGAGATCCCGGCGGGTGTAGAGGTCTACGAGATCAACGGCCCCTTCTTCTTCGCCGCGGCGGAGAAGCTCAAAGACGTCCTCTCCTTCGTCGCGCGCCGCCCGAAGGTGTTCATCCTCCGCATGCGCAATGTCCCGGCCATCGACGCAACGGGAATCCGGGTCCTGGACGACCTTCACGAAAGCTCAGTTCGGCACGGCGTCGCCCTTTTGATCGCCGGCCTCCAGGCTCAGCCCTTGGTGGCGCTGGAGCGCGCCGGCCGGCTGGATCGCTACGGAAGAGAGAACCTCGCGGGCGATCTCGACGAGGCCCTCGGGCGGGCCCGGGGGATCCTTTCCCGGAAGGCCGAGCCGCCCACGGGAGCTCCCTGACGTGGCCTGGACCGAGGGACTCGCCGTGCGGCTGGCCGTGTCTCTCGGCATCGGCCTGCTGATCGGCGCCGAGCGGGAGCGGAGAAAGGGCAAGGGATCCGGCCGCGCGCCGGCGGGCATCCGGACGTTTTCGCTGGCTTCGCTGGCCGGAGGAGTCAGCCTCGCCCTCGGAGGCGACGCGGTTCTCGTCGCGGCCGTGCTGGTCGTCGGCGCCTTCGCGGCGATCGCCTACCTCCGGAGCCGCAGCTCCGATCCGGGCCTGACGACCGAGGTGGCTCTGTTGACGACCTTCCTTCTCGGAGCGCTCGCCGTTCGGGAGCCCGGGCTGGCGGCCGGGCTGGCGGTCGTCGTCGCCATCCTGCTCGCGGCGCGCACCAAGCTGCACCGGTTCGTCCGAAGGGTTCTGACGGAGCGGGAGCTGCACGACGCTCTCCTCTTCGCGGCCGCGGCGCTGGTCGTTCTCCCGCTGACCCCGGACCGCGCGGTCGGTCCGCTGGGCGTCCTCAACCCGCGGACTCTCTGGAAGCTCGTCGTTCTCGTGATGGGCATCTCGGCTTCCGGCTACCTGGCCCAGCGGGTGCTGGGGTCGAGGCTCGGACTCCCTCTCTCCGGTCTTGCGTCGGGATTCGTATCGAGTGCCGCGACGATCGGCGCGATGGGCCAGCGTGCCGCGAAGGAGCCGGGCGTATCCCGGGCGGCCGTGGCCGGTGCGGTTCTCTCGACTGTCGCCACGATCGTGCAGATGACGATCGTGCTCGCCGCCACCAGCCGGGAGACCCTCGCGGCGATGCGGGCGCCGCTGCTTCTCTCCGGAGCGGCCGCGGCCGTCTACGGCGTCCTTTTCGCGCGGCGCCTGCGGCGCGGCCCCGGGGGGAGTGCGGCGGCGCCCCGCGGGCGCGCGTTCGACTTGAGGACCTCGGTGCTCTTTGCCGCGACGGTATCGGCGGTGCTGGTCGTTTCCGCGGCGCTCAACCAGTGGCTCGGGAAGGGAGGACTGCTGGCGGCCGTGGCGCTGGCGGGGTTCGCCGACACGCACGCCGCCGCAATCTCCGCGGCATCGATGGTCGCGGTCGGCAAGCTCGCGCCGCAGGACGCCGTGGTCCCGATTCTGGCCGGCCTGACCACGAATACCGTGACCAAGTCGGTCGTCGCAGTCATGGCCGGGGGCCGCGCGTTCGCTCTCAAGACGATTCCGGGACTCCTCCTCGTGATTCTCGCGGCATGGGCCGGCACTCTCTGGCGCGGCCTCTGAGCCGATCCTCGGGAGGGTTTCGCCGTGTGCTGTTGCTTCGCTTTGTCTTTTGGTGCGATTGCATCATTTTCCGCATGGATCGGGCGACTATCCTGCGTCGCATATGCGCATTCTTGCAGCCACGGATGGATCTCGCGGCGGCACCGCGGCCCTGCGCTTCGCCGCTCGCCTGGTCGGCAAGGATCCGGAGGGCGAATTGATCGTCCTGACGGTGGCCCGTCCGGTTCCAGGCGGGAAGAGCGACGAAAAGTCGTCTTCCGACGGGCGGGAGCGGGCGGAGAAAATCCTGGAGGCCGCGGCGCGGCAAATGCGCGGGCAGGCCGTTCACGCGCAGTACCGGTTCGTGACACCGCGCCCGTCCGCGCCCGTGCCGGAGGCCATTTCCCAGGAAGCCGAGCGGCTGAAGGCCGACCTGGTCGTGGTCGGCAGCGAAGGGCGGGACACCCTGAGCGAATGGGTGCTCGGGGGCACGGCGCTCCGCCTGGTCTACGTGTCCCGCCGGCCGGTTACGGTCGTGCGGCCTCCACGCCGGCGCCGAACCGCCTAGCACGCCGGCCCGCGGCTACCCGAGGGGGCCCGGGTGTGTTAATTTTACGGCGTCGTGCCCTACGCGACGGAGGCCCTCGATCGGATTGCGCGAAGCGGCGAGGCGGTCTTCGCGATCGACTCGGCGGACCGGGTCATTCTCTGGAACCGCAAGTGCGAGGACCTGCTTCAGCGGTCGGCGCGCAGTGTTCTCGGGAAGCGCTGCTACGAGGTTCTGGGTGGGCGCGACGCGAGCGGCAACGTCTACTGCTACCGCAGCTGTCCCGTCGCGCACCAGGCCCGCGAGACGCCCAAGGATCCCGTTCACCGGTTTCCCCTGGCCGTCGAGGTGGGCAAGCAGGGCCGGAAGTGGTTCGAGGTCTCGCTCTTCGCGATCCCGTCCTACCATCCGGCACTCTCCACGGTCGTGCACGTGCTGCGCGAAAAGAAGCAGAAACCCTCGAAACTCGCCCGTCATCTGGAAGGGGAGACGAAAGAGCCGGAGCGGGAGCCCCTCTGGCCGATGACGACTTCGGGCGGCGAGCGGGTCGAGCTGACCTCACGCGAGAAGGAGATCCTGCGGTGTCTCTCGGAAGGGCTTTCCACCGCCGCGATCGCCCGGAAGCTCTTCATCGCCCCGGTGACCGTGCGCAACCACATCCAGAACATCCTGCACAAGCTCGACGTCCACACGAAGCTCGCCGCGGTCGTCTTCGCGTACCAGCACCATCTGATCTAGAGGGACCCGATCTCGAGGGGCCGCAACCCGCCCGGCAGGCGGGACGCGCGTCAGTCGATCGAGACGCGTCGGTGGAAGAGCTCCAGGATGAACGCCTCGAGCGCCGGGTTGTCGAAGTTGTTCCAGCCATCGCAGCCCGCGTGCTCGCGCGTCTCCAGGTCGCAGCAGATGGCGGCCCCCGTCGCCTCCTGGCGCCCGAGGTGGTAGAGGTTGACCAACTCCTCGAGCTCCCGGCGTGTGGCCGTCGGCCGCGTTCTTGCGATCCACCAGTAGCGGCGGCGGAACTCCTCGTCGGAGAACTGCTGGAACCCGCGGCAGAAGATGCCGTACCGCGCGGCCGAGGCACACATACAGTGATCGGCGTCGGTCAGCTTCTTCAGCTTCGATCGGAGCAACTCGATGGCCTGCGGACGAGACAGATGCTCGCCCGGAGAGCCCGCCTCGGTCTCCATGGTCGGTATTTTCCACCCCTGGGCCGCGCTCCGCCTGATCCGAATGCATCAGCCCCCGGAGGTTTTCGGGTGGCCTGCGAAGGCGAAAGCCATGTCCGGCTCTGCCGCCCTGAGGCGAATGCATCAGGCCGGGATGAGGGCGGTGGCGTTTCATTGCGGAATGGCGTTCGTTTTTTTCCGCTCCCGCCGCGCGGGGCGGGGTTGAGTCTGTGAGCCGCTTTCCCGCTTTCGAACCTCGGCCGGCGGAGAGTTTCCCGTTCGCGCAGATCCTCTACGCGAAGGCCTCCGGTGTGGCCCGCATCACGATCAACCGCCCTTCCCACTACAACGCCTACTCGACCGCCTGCCTGGAGGAGCTGACCGCGGCCTTCCGCGACGCGTCCTTCGACGATTCCATCGGCGTGATCGTTCTGACGGGAGCCGGGGACCGGGCCTTCTGCACGGGAGGCGACGTCAAGGAGTACGCGGAGGCCTACGTCGGGACGCCGCGGGACTACTGGAAGTACATGGCGCTCTTCCGCGCTTACATCGACGGCATCCTTTCGACGGGCAAGCCGGTCGTCGCGAGGATCAACGGCGTGGCGGTGGGAGGGGGCAACGAGACCGTGCTCGCCTGCGATCTGGCCGTCATGTCAGAGCATGCCTTCGTGGGGCAGGTTGGCGTGCGCGTCGGTTCGGTCGCCTGCGGGGGGGCCACCCAGTGGCTGCCGATCACCGCCGGCGACAAACGGGCGAGGGAAATGCTCTTCACCAATCGCCCGATCCCGGCGCGCCTGGCGCTCGACTGGGGTCTCGTCAACCGCGTCGCGCCCTCGGTTCGCAGGGACGGCTCGTTTCTCGAGGCCGCAACGGCCGACCAGATCGAGAAAGCGAAGCGGGGCAGGGAAGGCTACGCGATTGACCTGTCCCGCCTCGACGAGGAGACGGATCGTCTGGCACAGGAGCTGCTTCGGACCTTCCCCGAGTGCCTGCGCTATACGAAGGCGCAGACGAACTTCTGGAAGGACTTCTCCTGGGCGATGACGGTGCGCCACGCACAGGACTGGCTCGCGCTCCACTACACGGGCTTCGAGCCCTTCGAAGGGATGGGCGCGTTCACCGAGAAGCGGCCCGTGGATTTCGCCGCCGTACGGCGGCGGGCGATCGAGCCGGGGGGCTCACCCGAAACGCCGTGGGGCGCGTATGCGCGCTCCTGTGGAGCGTGCGGGGCGCGAGGACTCCCGGCGGCCTTCACGCACTGCGGGGTCTGCGGGGCAGAGCTCGCGTGACCGCGCGAAAGGAGCTTTCGGGTCGCGTCGCGCTCGTCACGGGCGGGGCGAGCGGGATCGGCCTCGCCTGTGCGCGCCGGCTCGCGGCGGCCGGAGCACGCGTGGCGATCGCCGATTCGAACGGCCGCGGTCTGGCGAAGCTGCAAGCGCGATTCGGTGCCACGAACCTGTACCCCGTCGACGTCTCCGACGCCGGCACGGCCCGCGGGACCGTCGCGGACCTCTCGAGGCGCCTGGGACGACTGGACATTCTCGTGCTCGCGGCCGGTGTCTGCCGCGACGCCGTTCTCTGGAAGATGACCGACGAGCAATGGGACCGCGTCATTGCCGTGGACCTGTCCGGAGCGGCGCATTTCCTGCGCGCGGCGGCGCCGATCTTCCGCCGGCAGACGTTCGGGCGGGTCGTGATGGTGTCCTCCATCAACGCCCGGCGCGGCAAGTTCGGCCAGGCCAACTACGCGGCGGCCAAGGCCGGCCTTCTCGGCCTGGCGCGCACTGCCGCGCGGGAGCTCGCGGCCTGCGGCGTCACGGTCAACCTCGTCGAGCCGGGGTTCATCGATACGCCGATGACGGCCGCTCTGCCGGCAAAAATCCGGCGCCGGGCGATCGCGGAGACGCCGCTCGGCCGCGCGGGAAAGCCGGAAGATGTGGCGCATGCGGTCGCGTTTTTCGCCGGGCCGGCCGCCGGGCACGTGACGGGGCAGGCAATCGCGGTGGACGGCGGCCAATCGCTCGGAATGTAGGAAGTCCGGCATGGCGACGATCGTCGGATGGGAGATGGCGGAGGCGGGGGAGCCGCTGCGGCGGGTCTCCCGTCAGTCCCCGGTCCTCTCGCCCGACGAGGTCCTGGTCCGCGTCGCCGGGTGCGGGGTGTGCCATACGGATCTCGGCTTTCTGTACGACGGGGTGCGCACGCGGCACCCCCTGCCGCTCATCCTCGGGCACGAAATCAGCGGCCACGTCGTCGAAGCGGGTACGCGGCATGCGGCGCTCGTGGGCCGGGCGGTCGTCGTGCCCGCCGTGCTGCCCTGCGGAGATTGCGGGCTGTGCCGTTCCGGCCGATCCACAATCTGCCGGTCGCAGGTCATGCCGGGAAACGACCGCGACGGCGGCTTCGCGACGCACGTCACGCTTCCGGGACGCTTCGTGTGCCCGGTGCCGGGGGCCGGGGAGGACGCCGACGCACCGCTCGGCACGCCGGGAGGACCGACGCTACGGCATCTGGCCGTCGTCGCCGACGCCGTCTCGACCGCCTACCAGGCGGTTCATCGGTCGGGCGTCGCGGCCGGTGAGCTGGCGGTCGTCGTGGGGCTCGGGGGGTTGGGAACCTTCGCGGTGCAGCTGGCCGCGGAGGCGGGGGCGGCCGTCGCCGGCCTCGATGTCGACGCGAGGCGCCTCGCGGCGGCCCCGGCGCTGGGAGCCGGCCTCGCCCTGGATCCGCGGACACTGCCCGGCAAGGAGTTGCGGGCCGCAATCGCCGGCTTCGCCCGGAAGGCGGGCGCCCCCCCAACCGGGTGGACGATTCTGGAGTGCTCCGGCACGGTCGCCGGGCAGCAGACGGCCTGGAGCCTGCTCGGCTACGGGGCGACGGTCGTCGTCGTCGGCTTCACGATGGAGGCGGTTACGCTGCGTCTCTCGAATCTGATGGCGTTCGACGCGCGCGCGATCGGCAACTGGGGGTGCGCGCCCGAGCTCTACCCTCCGCTTCTCGACAAGGTCCTGACGGGCCGGATCGACGTCGCCACGCACTCGGTGCTCCGCCCGCTTTCCGACATCGGGGCCGTTCTCGAAGACGTAAGGGCACACCGAATCGATCGGCGCGTCGTGCTGGTGCCCGGCGAGGAGGCCGCGTGAGCGCTCCCATCCGGTGCGTCTCGGAGCGCTCGGGGCAGATTCAGCGCATTGTGCTGGACCGGCCCAAGGCGAATGTCCTCGACCTCGAGATGATCCGGGCGGTTCGGGGCCGGCTGGCGGAGATCTCTTCCGATCCGGGGCCCCTGAAGCTCGTCGTCTTCGAGGGCGTCGGCGAGAATTTCAGCTTCGGCGCGTCCGTCGGCGAGCACCTTCCGGACAAGGTGTCGGAGCTCTTGCCTGCGTTTCACGGCTTCTTCCGAGACCTGGAAAGGCTTGGAGCGCCTTCGGCGGCACTGGTGCGGGGCCAGTGTCTGGGAGGAGCCTTCGAGCTCGCGCTCTGGTGCGGTCTGGTCGTTTGCGAACCGTCGGCGCGCTTCGGAGTTCCGGAGGCGAAGCTCGGGGTGTTTCCTCCCGTCGCCGCTCTCGCGCTGCCGTGGCGCGTGTCGGGAGCCCGCGCTACGGAGATCATTCTTTCGGGGGACACCTACGACGCCCAGACCGCGGTGGCGTGGGGCCTCGCCGACCGATGCACCGACGACGCGGAGGCGGGCCTCCGCGAGTGGTTCGATGGGCGCCTCGCGGAAAAGTCGGCCGTCGCCGTTCGCGCGGCGTGGAAGGCCTCGCGTCGGCTGCTCGAACGGGCGCTGTCCGCCGAGCTACCGGAGCTCGAGAGGCAGTATCTGGACGATCTGATGGCGCACCGCGACCCCGTCGAGGGGCTGTCGGCCTTTCTCGAGCGGCGCCGCCCCGTCTGGAGCGACGCGTGACGCGGGGCGAGATCATCGACTGGGCGGCCGAGGTCGGCGACGATCTCGAGTTCACGGAGGCCCGCCGATTTCTCGAAGAGGCCCCGGGGCGCAAGGCCGCCGGCTACCTGCCGGTCTACGCGCCGCGCGAGATCCTTCGCGCGAGCGGGATGCTCCCGGTCGGGATCCACGGGGGCGGGGACCGCCTGGAGATCATTCGCGGCGATGCCTTCTATCAGTCGTACATCTGTCACCTGCCCCGCTCGGTCGTCGAGCTGGCGGAGTCGGGGCGCCTGGCCTTCTTGTCGGCCGTTCTCTTCCCGGCCACCTGTGACGTCATCCGAAACCTCTCCGGGGTCTGGAAGCTTCGTGATCCCAGGACCTACGTGCGGTACCTCGACTTGCCTCAGGTGCCGGATTCGGATCTCGCGGCGGCGTTCTGGCGGGAGGAGCTCGAGGTGCTCGCGCGAGATCTCGCCGAGGTGTCCGGTGTACCCGCGACGACGGAAAGAGTGAGGGAGGCGATCGCCGCATACAACGAGGCCCGCGCGCTCATCCGGGAGCTCTATCGGGTGCGTCGCGAGACGCCCTGGAGGATCCCGACCGAGGAGCTGTACCTGCTGCTGCGCGCCGGCGAGGTCGTTCCCCTGGAACCGTTCGTCGCCCGATTGCGCGCGTACCTCGCCGCCACGGAGAAGGAGCCCGAGCGCCTGCGCGACCGCGCGCGCGTGATCGTCGTCGGGGCCTTCTGCGAGCTGCCGCCGCTCGGCCTGATCAAGACGATCGAGAGGGCCGGCTGCTTCATCGTCGACGACGACTTCCTGCTCGGCAATCGGATGATTGGAATCGACGTGCCTGCGGAAGGGGACCCGCTCGAGAACCTTTCACGCGCATTCGTCTCTCACGCGGTGAAGACCTCGACGCTCTACGAGCCCGATCCGGGAGGCAAGCGACGACTCCTCGAGGAGCGGGTCGCTGCCGCCCGCGCCGACGGCGTCATCTTCGCGGCTGCCAGCTTCTGCGATCCGGCGCTTCTCGACCGGCCGATGCTGCGCGCCGGTGCTGCGGAGGCCGGGATCCCCTGCATCGCGTTCCAGTTCGCCGAGAACACCGGTCAATTCCAGCAGTTTCGCGAGCAGGCGGGCACGTTCGCCGACTCGATCAAGCTCTGGGGAGGTGACCCATGACCGACATCGTGAAGGACCGGTCGATGGAGTTGCAGAAGGAAATGCTGGCGGAGCATTTCCGGCGCCTCGAGGCGGCACCGGAGACGGGCGAGCCGGTCGTCTACACCTTCGTCCCGGGAAACCTGACGGAGCTCGTCCGGTCGTTTGGGGCACTGCCCGTCCTTCCCGAGATCAACGCCCTCCAGTCGGCGATGCGGGGAAGGAGCCAGGCCTACATCGCCGCCGCGGAGAAGGCAGGACACTCCGAGGATGTCTGCTCCTACGTCAAGTGCGACATCGGAATGGCAGCGGCCGGCAACATCGGCCCGACGGGCACGCGGCTGCCCAAGCCCGACCTGCTGCTGCTCTCCTACACGGGCTGCTACACGTTCATGAAGTGGTTCGAGCTGCTTCGGGAGCAGTACGGCTGCCCGACCGTCTTCCTCCAGGTCCCCTACCAGGGCGACGGGAGGCAAACGCCTGCGCAGCGGGCCTACGTCGCCCGCCAGATCCGCGAGGCGCTCATCCCGGCGCTGGAAGCGGCGACGGGACGGCGCTACGACGAGGAGAGGCTCCGAGAGAACCTCGCGCGAAGCGCCGAATCCGAGGAGGACCTCGTGGCGGTCCTGCGGTCGGCGCGGCAGTCCCCGAGCCCGATCGACGGCTACTTCGGCGCCGTCTACTACGTGGGTCCGATCTTTTCGGCCTTCCGCGGAACATCGGAGGGGGTCGCCTACTACAGGGCCCTCCGGCGGGAGGTCGAGGAGCGCGCGGCGCGCGGCGAAGGCCCGATGACGCCCGTGGGGCGCCTGGACGAGCAGAAGTTCCGACTGGTCGTCGAGGGGCCGCCCAACTGGACGCACTTCCGTGACTTCTGGCGGATGTTCGCGGAGGAGGGGGCCGTCGCCGTGGCCTCGACGTACTCCAAGGTCGGGGGGACGTACGACTTCGGGTTTCGCCACGACGCATCGGATCCCCTGGGCACGCTGGCCGACTACTGTAGCGGCTGCTACACCAATCGCAACCTCCCCTCCCGCGTCGAAATGCTCGCGGGCTACGTCGAGGACTACCATGCGGACGGCTTCCTCATCCACTCCGTCAAGTCGTGCAACTCGTTTTCCGCGGGACAGCTCCCGATGCTGCGCGAAGTGGAGCGGCGTACCGGGGTGCCCGGGGCGTTCATCGAGTCGGACCTCGTGGATGCTCGCTACTTCTCGGCGGCGAACTTGAAGAACCGCCTCGAGAGCTACTTCCAGATGCTGGAGGCGCGGCGGGCCGGTGCCTCTTCGGGAGCACGGTCTTGAACTGCTTCGTCGGCGTCGACCTCGGGTCCACGACGACGAAGGCCGTGGTTCTGGACGGGAACGGCGAGGTCCTCGGTCGGGGGATCACCAACTCGCGCTCCAACTACGACCTGGCGGCCGAGGTGGCCCGGACCGAGGCGTTCGTGTCCGCACGGTTCCAGCTGCTTCGGAGGAAGGTCGGCCGGGAAGCCGGTGGCGAGGCGTGGGCGAGGCTGCTCGCCGCCTTTCGCCTCGAGCAGACCCTCGTGCAGCTCTCGAGCCTTCGAGCGGCGATCGAACGGGAGGTCGACAGAAGCGTGCCCACGGACCGGCGCCGCGGCGCGGGCGACAGGATTTCCGAAATCTTCCGGCGCCTCGCCGCGGAAGAGGAGGACCGGTTCCAGTCTCCCGATCCTGCCCCCCGCTCCGACTTCTTCCGCGATGCGGCGGGATCGGCCTACGCGCGCCTTGCCGACGAAGTCGCCGAGCCGTCCGGCATTTCATTCGACTTGCTCGCCGGGCTCTATGACAAATGCATCGCGCGGGTCGAGAACGAGCGCATCGACATCGGCTTTCCCGAGCTGATCGGCAAGGCGCTCGCCCGGATCGACGGAGATCGGGCAATCCGCCCCGCCGTCGAGGCGGCGGAGCGGGCGGATCTGACCGTTTGGGGCACCGTCGGCACGGGGTACGGGCGGGCGCGCCTTCCGTTTCCCAAGGAGCAGATCCGCTCGGAGATCCTCTGCCACGGCCTGGGAGCGCACGTCCTCTTTCCGGGCACCCGCACCGTGCTCGACATCGGCGGGCAGGACACCAAGGCGATCCAGGTCGATCCGCGGGGCATCGTCACGAGCTTCCAGATGAACGACCGCTGCGCGGCGGGTTGCGGCCGGTATCTCGGCTACATCGCCGACGAGATGAACATGGGCCTGCACGAGCTCGGTCCCCTGGCTCTCTCCAGCCGCCGCCCCGTGAAGATCACCTCGACCTGCACGGTCTTCGCGGGAGCGGAGCTTCGGGAGCGGCTCTCGCTCGGAGAAAGACGGGAGGACATCCTGGCCGGTCTGCACCGCGCCGTGATCCTGCGGGCCATGAGCCTGCTTGCCCGATCCGGCGGGATCGAGGAGGAGTTCACCTTCACGGGAGGCGTCGCGCGCAACCCGGCGGCCGTCGCCGCCCTGGAACGGCTCGTCGCCGAGAACTACGGGGAACGCACGATCCACATCTCCGCCGACAGCATCTATACGGGAGCTCTCGGGGCCGCGCACTTCGCGCTGCGGGCGGCGGCATGAGCATCACCGCCGGGATCGACGTCGGCTCGAGCGCGGTGAAGGCGGTCGTCATGCGGGTCGGAGAGGGCGACGGGGCGATCCTGGCAGAGGCCCGTTCCCGCGTGCGCCGCCGCGACATCGCGCAGGTCGTGGCCGAGGCATTCGAAGCCGCGGTGACGGGAGCGTGCGTGACGGAGCTCGATTACATCGCCACGACCGGGGAAGGGGAGGACGTGCCCTTCGCCACGGGCCACTTCTACGGAATGACCGCGCACGCGCGCGGGGCGCTCTTTCTCGAACCGCGGGCGCGGGTCGTGCTCGACGTGGGCGCACTTCATGCACGGGCCGTCGCGATGGACGGGCGGGGAAAGGTGCTCGGCTACAGGATGACGAGTCAGTGTGCCTCGGGCTCCGGCCAGTTCCTCGAGAACATCGCGCGGTACCTGGGCGTCTCGCAGGCCGACATCGGTCCTCTGTCGATTTCGGCGGAGCGGCCGGAGACCGTCAGCTCGATCTGCGCCGTGCTGGCCGAGACGGACGTGATCAACATGGTGTCTCGGGGCCTGTCCGCCGCGAATATTCTTCGCGGGATCCACGACAGCATGGCGGGCCGCTATGCGCGCCTGATCCAGTCGCTCGGCGTCGACGGCCCGATTTTCGTCAGCGGTGGTCTCGCGTCGGACGAGGGCCTTGCCGCGGCGCTCGAGCGTGCGCTCGCGCGGCCGGCAGATTCGCGGGGTCGGGCCGTCGAAGTCGTCCGCCACCCTCTCTCTGCCTTCGCCGGAGCTCTCGGTGCGGCGATCTGGGGGGGCTTTCGCCGGCAGAAGGTCGGCATGGAGGCAGCTGCATGGACGGCGAGCCCGATGGCGTGAAGGTCCGCGTCCTGGAACTTTCCGACACCCGCCGGCTGGCGCGGATCGACCAGCGATTGACCGGGCGCAACCGCACGGCCTGGTACGAGGGGAAGGTCAAGCGGGCGTTGCAGGAGTCCGACCTCAAGATCTCCCTGGGGGCCGAGCGGGACGGTATCCTCGTGGGCGCCGTCCTCGCGTCTCTGCACTACGGCGAGTTCGGGCAACCGGAACCGATAGCGATTCTCGACACGATCCTCGTGGATCCCGACGCTGCCGGCGCCGGCGTGGGCACGGCGCTCCTGGAGAGCCTCACCCGAAACCTCCGGGCCCTCGGCATCGAGACGGTGCGCACGGAGGTGGCCTGGGACGAGCACACGCTGAACCGCTTTCTCGGCCGCCGCGGTTTCGCGCCCGCCGGGAGGCTCGTGCTGGAACTCCGGCTCGGGGCCGGGACAGCCTGAGGCGGATCCGCCGGGTTCTGCTGCGGCTCTCAGAGCCTCGAACGAAGGTACATCCCGACGAGGATCGACGCCGGGTAGAGGACCTGTTCCTCCAGTTGGGCGTGGACGATCATCTTGCGGGCGTATGCGGCGTACCCGGCGTGCCCTTCCTCCTGCGCGGCTCTCATGAGACCGCCCAGCGCATCGACGATCAACTTGTGCTCATCGAGCATGCGAGGCAAGGACGCCCGGAGGGTCTCGGCCTGGGCGAGGAAGGGCTTCATCTCGGGTCCGACCTCTCCCCGCGCCAGGCGCGGGAGCAGAGTGAGGGGCGGAATCGCGAACTCCTCTTCGAGAAGAATGTGCGGGTGCAGGACGTTGAGGACGCGCCTGGCGGCCTCTCCGGTCCGGCCTCCGGCGGCGGCCGCCCTTCCAAGCTGCTCGCGAAGCTCCTCGTGCTCGATTTGAAGGGCCTCCGGGACGTCGACCTTTTTCATTTCTCCTCCCGTCCTCTCTCGATCTCTTCGAATGCCAACTCCCGTTTCCCGCTCCCCGCGCGATTCCTCACGCGATGCTCCGCGGCCCGCCGGCGGCCGCGAGTTGAGCCACCGGCAGCCGCCGGGCGCCTTCGGAGACCCTGGAATGGGAGCGGCACCAGGTGCAGTCGCATCCCGCCACGGCGCAGCCGGGTGCCGACCGCCGCGAGGTCGACCGGGGTCCGGCCAGCCGGTAGACCAGGCGCTTCCAGGCCGACGCGGCGTAGTGCCGGCGGAGCCAGTCGCGGGCATTGCGCGTCTGCGCGATCGAGCGCATGAGGCGGACGTACCCGGAATCTCCCATGCGCGAGAAGGCGTACCGGTTGACGATGGAAGCCTTCAAGAGGCCGCCCATCCGGCGGCGCCAGAGTCGGTCGTAGCTCTCCGGCGCACCGTCGAGCAGCGCCCGCGCGGCCAGGTGTCCGGAGACCATGGCGAAGCGCATGCCGAACCCCCAGAGCGCGTCCTGAAATCCCGCTGCTTCGCCGGCGAAGAGGATGTTGCCTTGCCGTGCGGTTTCCGGCAGGAGGACGTTGCCCGTCCCGCCGAAACGCGCCGCGTTCTGCAGGGAGAGGCCGGCCTTTTTCCGAAAGAAGGACAGGGTCCTCTCCAGGTACTCCTTCTCGGCGTGATAGTTCTCGAAAAGGCAGGTGGCGACGGTTCCCCGCCCGCGGGAGACGAGAAGGTAGCAGTATCCCTTCGGGGCAAGGTCGTCGGACAGCGCGACGTAGATGCCGTCGGCGCGCTCGGTCTCGAAGACGTACCCGACCACGATCCCGTCCGGACCACGCGGGCCGCCGGCGACGATCCCCCCCTCCGGAAGCCGGACCACGGGATCACGGAAGCGCAACTCGACGCCCGCCGAGAGCACCTGGCGTTTGAGGCCCTGATCGAGCGTTCCGTTCTCGCGCCCGCGCCGGACGAGGTAGAAGAGGGGATCCGGAGAGCGATAGACGTACTCGCGCCCGTCGGGATCGAAGAAGACGCCTTCGCGGCAGGCCTGGTGCTCGAACGTCGGAGCGACGCCGAGTGCCGCAAGCTCGCCGAGAACGTCCGCGCGAGTCGTCCAGTTCTCGATTCCCTGCAGGTCGCCGTGAAATCGGCCGCCGACTTCCGGCCGCTGCTCGTGAACGACCGCGCGCCTCCCGGCGCGCGCTACGGTCAGTGCCGCCGTCAGGCCGGCCGGTCCCGCGCCGACGATGTGGACGGTCTCGGACTCTCCGTTTCTCACGCCGGGGGAATCGTAGAACGTCCGCGGGCAATTCGGGAGCCGTTTTAGCGCTTGCCCGGGAAGACCCCGCGCCGTTCTCTCGGCGTGTGGGACTCTCCGGTGCGGCCCTGCCGTTCGATCTCGATCCGGTGGTAGTCGGCCAGTGCCTTGCGGACGATCTTCTGGAGATTCCGCAGGCGGCGAGCCGACCGGATGCGTTCCAGCCCCTGGAGGCCCGCCTCGTGGCGGCGCACCGTCTCCCGCCACAACAGATCCACCGCCCGCCTCCACCTCTCGTACAGGAGGTCGGCGGTCAGGTCGAGAACATTCCCCACAGCTTCGCCTTCCCCAATTCTCTCCGGGGCAGAGGAGGACGATTTTGATGCGTTTGGATCATTTTCCCCACAGACCTCCCAGTTTGGTGAGTCTTCATCAGGCGACCCCCGGACGCGCCTCCTAAGTTGCATGCAGCCGCGGTTGCGGCCGTCAGGAGGAAAGGATGAGGGGGGACGGGTTCGGGCCGGGTTGCTCTTCTTCTCCACGTCTCTCCGGGTCCCGTCTCCGCGTCCAATCGTACGAGACGCCGTTTACGGGCGACGCCTGTGAGGCCTCCGGAGGCTGGAAGCGCCGACGTTCCGGGAGCGGGTGCAGGGCATGGACGAGAAGGGATCTCGGAGCCGCCCGCTGGAGGCGCGGGGTGAGATTGATGCGGCTGCATCAGGAAGACCTCCCCAACCGAATCATAACGTTGGGCGAGTCTTCGGGAGGCGGCGTGAGGTCCAGGTGGTTCTCTTCACCCCGATCGGGCGCGGCCGGCTCGTCCCGGCCGGGCACGCGTCCCGTCTCCTCCATCGAATCCTTCCAGCCGAAACGCAGCCCCCGATCCTTTGACCCGAATGGCGGGGCTCCGCGGTCGAATCACGCCGCGAAGGCCTCATTCCAACGAAGGGAGAATCGCCGATGATCCAGAGGACTTTCCTGGAAGAGCTCGAGAGCCGTGGCGTCTCACGGCGGGAGTTCGTGGGCTTTTGCGGCGTGATGGCCTCGGCGCTCGCGCTTCCCAAGACCTTCGGAGTCAAGATCGCGAGAGCCATCGCGAAGACGGAGAAGCCGGTGCTGGTCTGGCTGGAATTTCAGGATTGCGCCGGCAACACGGAGTCGTTCCTGCGGGCCAGCCGGCCGACGGTCGCGGAGATCGTGCTCGACACGCTCTCCGTCGACTACCAGGAAACGATCATGGCGGCCGCCGGGCACCAGGCGGAGGAGAACCTGGCGAAGGCCGTTCACGACCACGCCGGCAAGTACATCACGGTCGTGGAAGGGTCGATCCCGACGGGCGAGAACGGCGCCTACTGCACGATCGCGGGCAAGTCGGCCCTCCAGATCGCCCGCGAGGTCTGCGGCGGAGCGATGGCCACCATTGCGATCGGAACCTGCGCGGCGTTCGGCGGGATTCCCGCAGCCTCCCCGAACCCCACCGGCGCGCTGGGAGTCGCCGACGCGGTCCCGGGAGTGCGCAACCTGATCAACCTTTCCGCCTGCCCGGCAAACGTCGAGAACCTGACGGCCCTGATCGTCTACTTCCTGACCTTCGGCAGCTGGCCGCCGCTCGATCGGTACCGGCGGCCCCTGTACGCCTACGGAAAGGCCATCCATGACAACTGTGAGCGCCGCGCCCACTACGATGCGGGACAGTACGTCGAGGCGTGGGGAGACGAGGCGCACCGCACGGGCTACTGCCTGTACAAGATGGGATGCAAGGGACCGGTCTCCTTCCAGAACTGCCCGGTCGTGCGCTGGAACGGCGGGACCAACTGGCCGATCGGATGCGGACACCCGTGCATCGGCTGCGCCGAGCCGGACTTCTGGGACAAGATGACGCCCTTCTACCAGCACCTCTCCGGAATCCCCGGATTCCAGAGCGCCACGCCGATCGACAAGGTCGGCATCTGGGCCACGGTAGGAGTCGGCGCTGCTTTTGCGGCTCACGGGCTCGTCGCGTTGCTCAAACGCGGGGTGACCGGAGCGCCGGAGGAGCCACCGCCGCCCCCTGAGAAAGCTCCGGAAGAGAAGGGAGGCCAGCCATGACGCACGTTGTCGTCGATCCCGTGACCCGCATCGAGGGTCACCTTCGCATCGAGGCCGAGGTGGACGGAGGCCAGGTGAGGGAGGCCTGGTCCTCCTCGACGATGTTCCGGGGAATCGAGCTGATCCTGAAGGGCCGCGACCCCCGCGATGCCTGGGCCTTCACCCAGAGGATCTGCGGCGTGTGCACCACGGTGCACGCGATTGCTTCGATCCGCGCGGTGGAGAACGCGATCGGCGCCGTGCCACCGCCCAACGCGCGGCTCCTGCGCAACCTGGTCATCGCGTCGCAATGCGTTCAGGACCACGTGATCCACTTCTACCATCTGCACGCCCTCGACTGGGTGGACATCGTCTCGGCGCTTTCGGCCGATCCGGCCAAGACCGCGGCGCTCGCACAGTCGATCTCGGACTGGCCGCTCTCCTCCGAGAAATACTTCGCGGGCGTGCGCGACCGCGTCAAGGGCTTCGTCGAGCGCGGCCAGCTCGGCCCCTTCGCCAACGCCTACTGGGGTCATCCCGCCTACAAACTGCCGCCCGAAGCGAACCTGATGGCCGTGGCGCACTATCTCGAAGCGCTCGAGTGGCAGCGCAAGTTCATCGAGATCCACGCGGTGCTCGGCGGAAAGAATCCGCACCTGCAGAGCTTCCTGGTCGGCGGAATGGCGACCCCCGTGGATCCCGACCGGCAGGCCTCCTTGAACGCCGGCTCGATCGCGATGATGAAAGAGCTCGTGGCGAAAGCCCGGGACTTCGTAAAGCAGGTCTACATCCCGGATCTCCTGGCGGTCGCCTCCTTCTACAAGGACTGGGCGGCGTACGGAAAAGGGGTCGGCAATTATCTGGTCTACGGGGAGTACCCCGAAGAGGAGGGGTCCAAGCCCAAACTCTTCCTGCCGTCCGGGGTCATTCGAAACGGGAACCTCGCCAAGATCGAGGCGTTCGATCCGGCGAAGATCACCGAACAGGTGACGCACTCCTGGTACGAATACGCCGGCGGCGACAAGCAGGCCCTGCATCCATTCCAGGGAGAGACGAAGCCCAAGTACACGGGACCTGCGCCGCCGTACGAAAGGCTCAACACGGACGGCAAGTACAGCTGGCTGAAGTCCCCGCGCTATGACGGCCTCCCGATGGAGGTGGGGCCGCTGTCGCGGATGCTCGTCGCCTTCGGGTCCGGGCACGAGCAAGTCAAGGACCTCGTCACGGCTGTGCTCGGCAAGCTCGGCGTCGGGCCCGAGGCCCTCTTCTCCACCCTCGGCCGCGTGGCGGCGCGCGGAATCGAGACGCAGATCCTGGCGGAAAAGATGGACGACTGGCTAAACGAGCTTGCCGCCAACATGGGCCGGCGGGAGCTGCGCATCCAGGACAACTCCAAGTGGGAGCCGAGCACCTGGCCCGAGGACGCGACGGGCGCCGGCTTTCACGAGGCGCCGCGGGGCGCGCTCGGGCACTGGGTCCACATCCAGAAGGGAGCGATCGCCAATTACCAGTGCGTCGTTCCGAGCACCTGGAACGCCGGGCCGCGGGATGCGGCCGGCAATCGGGGGCCCTACGAACAGGCTCTCCTCGGCACGCCGGTGGCCGACCCGGAGAAGCCCGTCGAGATTCTCCGGACGGTCCATTCCTTCGATCCCTGCATGGCCTGCGGCGTCCACGTCGTGGACGCCCAGCGGCGCGAGGTCGCTCGGGTGAGGGCCGTATGAGCGCCGTCGGACTTCCGGTTGCGGCGGCCGCCCCGCACCGCAGCGACATGGATCTGATCCGCGTCTACGTCTGGCAGTGGCCGGTGCGCCTGACGCACTGGGTCATCGCGCTCTCGATCGCGGTGCTCTCGGTCACGGGGATCTACATCGGGCGCCCGTTTTTCGTCGTGCCCGGTGAAGCGCGTTTTCACTTCGTGATGGGCACGATGAAGGTCATCCACTTCTACGCGGCGATCGCCTTCGCCCTCGCGGTCGTGTCGCGGTTCCTGTGGATGTTCCTCGGGAACACCTACTCGCGGTGGGACAAGTTCATCCCCGTCGCGAGGCGCCGGCGCCGGGGGATCGTGGGGACAGTCAAGTTCTATCTCTTCGCCCTGCGCAAGCCGCCGGGATTCATCGGGCACAACCCCCTGGCCGGCATGGCCTATGCGATCGTCTTCCTCTTCTATTTCACGATGATCGGAACGGGCCTCGCAATGTACTCGGTCAGCGCGCACGTCGGCTCGCCATTTCGTTTCTTCCAGTTCCTCGTTCCGCTCTTCGGAGGCGTCCAGACCGCGCACTGGATCCATCACGTCCTGATGTGGTTGATCCTGGGCTTCGCCGTCCACCACGTCTACAGCGCCGTTTACATGTCTCAGGTGGAGGCCAACGCGACCGTCGAATCCATCTTCTCCGGGTACAAGTTCGTTCCCGCCGAAGACGTCGTCTATTCCGGATACCGATTCGTGTCCCGGGAGGAGTCGGTGCCGGAAAGGCCCCGCAAGGGGGACCCATCCCGAAAGACGGGTGGCGGCCGTGGCTGAGCGGACCCCTCTGTTGATTCTGGGTCTCGGCAATCTGCTCCTTCAAGACGATGGGCTCGGAGTGGCCGCCGTCCGGACGCTGCTCGACCGTTACGAAGTTCCCGAAGGGGTCCAGGTGCTCGACGGGGGTACGCTCGGTCTTTCGCTGCTCCCGCATCTGGAGGATGCGGAGAGGGCGATTCTCGTCGACGCGATTTCCGACGACGCGCCGGTCGCGTCCTTCGTTCGTTTGGAAGGGGAGGAGGTCGCTCCTGCGGTCGCGGCGCGGCTGTCTCCCCACCAGATCGGCGTCTCGGATCTCCTCGAAGGAGCGCGCTGGCTCGGGCGTTCGCCCCGGGTCGTCCTGCTGCTGGGCCTGGTGCCGGGCTCGATCGACCTCGGGCTCGAGCGCACCGCGGCCGTCGAGGCCAGCCTGCCGGGACTCGTCGAGCGTGTCGTCGAGGAGGCGCGCGCGCTCGGATTCTCCTTTCGTGCCCGCGAAAGTCATGCGAAGGCTTGCGATCGCCGCCCTGATGAGCTCGAGCCTCTTGTCCTGTAGGAACAACGGGGATCTGCCCCCGTCCTACCGGGCGATGAGAGTTCCAGAGGACCGGCTCGCCTCGACGCAGGCGCGCGAGCGCGGGCGCCTGCTCTTTCTCGAGCACTGCGCTCTCTGCCACGGCGTGCGGGCCGACGGGCATGGGGTGCGGCGCGAGGGCTTCTCCTCGCCGCCGCGGGACTTCACGGATCCCAGCGTGAGGCGCAAGAGCTCGCCGCTACGGATGTACTACGAGATCCGGGAAGGGGTCCACGGCACCGCCATGCCCTCCTGGAAGGCGCTCGACGAAGGGCAGACCTGGGACCTCGTCGCCTACCTGAGGTCGGTGGCTCCGTGACGGAAGGGAGCCGGGTCGGCCGCCGCATCGAGGTGCGGGGCACCGTGCAGGGTGTCGGCTTTCGGCCCTGGGTGTATCGCCTGGCCCGCGAGCGGGGGCTGGCCGGCCGCGTTTCGAACGATTCCCGAGGCGTCACGATCGAGGCCTTCGGACCGGAGCGGGATCTGGCGGCGTTCGTGGGATCGCTGCGCGAGACCTCGCCGCCGGCGGCGCGGATCCGGGAGCTCGCCTGGACGCCGATTCCGGCCGACTCCTCGACCGATTTCGCCATCGTCGAGAGCCGCGAAGTCGCGGGCCGGCGGGTCTCGCTGCCTCCCGATCTGCCGACCTGCGCCGCCTGTCTGTCCGAGATCCGGGATCCCGGCGATCGCCGTTATCGCTATCCCTTCACCAACTGCACGGACTGCGGGCCACGCTTCACGATCGCCCGCGACGTCCCCTACGACCGTCCGGCGACCACGATGGCGCCCTTTCGCATGTGCGCGGCGTGCCAGCGCGAGTACGACGACCCGCTCGACCGGCGCTTCCACGCGCAGCCCAATGCCTGCCCGGCGTGCGGGCCGCAGCTGTCCGCGTTGGGCCCGGGCGGAGAGAGCCTCGCCTGGGAGGACCCGATCGGGCAGTCCGCGCGCGCCCTGGAGGCCGGCCTCATCGTCGCGCTGAAGGGGATCGGCGGCTTTCATCTGGCCTGCGACGCCACGTCGGCGTTGGCGGTCACGCGGCTGCGCGAGCGAAAGCGCCGGGATGAGAAGCCCTTCGCCGTCATGGTGCGCGACCTGGAGGCCGCGCGAGCGCTGGCCCGCCTCGGGCCGGAGGAGGAGAGGACGCTCGGATCGTCAGAGCACCCCATCGTCCTCGCACTTCGCCGGAAGGGCGCCGATGTCGCATCGGACGTCGCGCCGCGGAACCCGTGGATCGGCCTCCTGCTACCCTACACGCCGCTCCATCACCTGCTCCTCGGCGATACGTCCCGCCCACTCGTCATGACGTCGGGGAATCTGTCCGGCGATCCCATCGTGTCCGGCAACGCGAGGGCCCTGGAAAAGCTCGGATCGATCGCCGACGTTTTCTTGATGCACGACCGCGAGATCGAATCGCCCTGCGACGACTCCGTGGCGCGCGTCATCGCCGGTCACCCGACGGTCCTGCGCCGCTCCCGGGGCTACGTGCCGCGCGCCGTACCGGCGCCACGCCCCTTTCCCAGGCCCGTGCTCGCGTGCGGGGGCCATCTGAAGAACACGTTCTGCCTGGCCGCCGGAGAGTGGATCTATCCGGGGCCCCACATCGGAGACCTCGAGAGCCTCGAGACCGTCGAACTGTTCGAAGAGTCCGTTGCGCGGCTGGAGCGGTTTCTCGGAATCCGGCCCGAGATCGTCGCCCACGACCTCCACCCGGAGTACGCGTCGACGGTCTACGCCCGCGAGCGCGAGGGCGTCATTCCCGTGGCGGTCCAGCATCACCATGCGCACGTCGCGAGCGCCATGGCCGAGCACGGTCTGGAAGGGCCGGTCCTGGGAGTCGCGTACGACGGCACCGGCTACGGGACCGACGGCACCGCCTGGGGCGGAGAAGTCCTTCTCGCCCGCGCGCGGGAATTCGAGCGGCTGGCCACGTGGAGGCCCATCACCCTGCCGGGAGGAGAGCGGGCCATCCGGGAGGTCTGGCGCATTGCGCTCGCTCTCCTCGAAGACGCCTATGGGGGCGACCCGCCGCTCTCGGCCTTCCCGCTCTTTGGCGCCGTCTCTCCGGGGAAAATCGCCGCCGCCCGGAAGTTGGCCGTCTCGGGCGTGGGCTCCCCTCGGGCGAGCGGCATCGGGAGGTATTTCGATGCCTTCGGCGCCCTTTTCCTGGGGAGGCCCACGTCCCGCTACGAGGGGCAGATCGCTCTCGAGTGGAACGCGGCGGCGGAACCGGGGGAGCGGGGTCAGCTGCCGTTCGAGATCGGCCGCGAGGGCGCACTCTGGACGGTGGACCTTCGCTCGGGGGTACGCGCCGCCACCGAGGCCTTCCTCGAGGGCGTGCCGGCCGCCCTGGTCTCCGCGCGATTCCACAACACGATCGCGCGGGCGACGGCCGAGGTCGTCCGTGCCTGCGCGGGCCCGCGGGGCCGCCTTCCGGTCGTTCTGACCGGCGGGTGCTTTCAGAACTCCCTGCTGGCCGAGCGAACCCGCGCGGCGCTGATGGCGGATGATTTTTCAGTTCGGCTGCACGGCGAGGTCCCGCCCGGAGACGGCGGCCTGGCGGTCGGCCAGGCGCTCGTGGCGTCGGCGCTCACGGGCCGCCCGGAAGGAGGACTCTGATGTGCCTCGGGGTGCCGGGACGTGTCGTGTCTGTGGACGGGGCCTGCGCCACGGTCGATTTCTTCGGCGTGCGACGGCAGGTGCGGCTGGACGTCGTGGACCGTCCTGTCGCGCCGGGCGACTACATTCTGAACCACGTGGGGTTCGCCATCCGCCGCATTCCGGAAGAGGAGATTGGTGAAACGCTGGCTCTCTACGAGACCCTTCTCGCCGAGGCGTCCAAGGACGATCTGATGGCCTCCGACGTCCGGGGCGAGATCGAGGCGACGGAGCGGGAGGAGACTCCGTGAGCCGGACCCTCAGCGACGAGGGGCTAGCCCGGGTCCGTTTCCGCGATCCGGCCCTCGCCCGCGCGCTGGCCGAAACGATCGCGCGCGTCACGGACCAGATCGGGCGCTCGCCGGTTTCGGTCATGCACGTCTGCGGGAGCCATGAGCAGGCGATCGCGAAGTTCGGGCTGCGGGCCGCCTTCCCCCGGAACCTGAACGTGATCATGGGCCCCGGATGCCCGGTCTGCATCACCGACATGCCCGAGGTCGATGAGGGCGTGGTTCTGGCGCGTCAGGGAGTGACCATCGCGACGTACGGCGACATGGTCAAGGTGCGCGGCACCGTGGAGTCGCTGGCCGACACACAGGCCGCCGGTGCCGACGTCCGCGTGGTCTACAGCGCCGCACAGGCGGTGGAGCTGGCGCGGCAGAGCCGAGACCCGGTCGTCTTCTTCGCGACCGGATTCGAAACGACCGCCGTGGCAACGGCGGCCGTGCTGCAGGCGGGGCCGCCGGACAACTTCTCCGTGCTCTCGGCCCACAAGTACATCCCGCCCGTGATGGAAATTGTGGCGGAGATGCCGCAGACGCGCGTCGAGGGATTTCTGGCCGCGGGTCACGCTGCGACGATCACCGGCTGGGGCATCTTCGAGCGATTCGTCGAGCGGCACGGGATTCCGGTCGTCGTCGCCGGTTTCGAGCCGCTCGACATCCTGGCGGGCCTGGCCAGGCTCGTCGAGCTCGTTCGCGACCAGACGCCGCGCGTGGTCAACATGTTCCCGCGCTGCGTCACGCGCGAGGGAAACCTCCGGGCCCAGGAGCGGCTCTGGAGCGTCTTCCGACCCGTGGGAGGACGCTGGCGGGGAATCGCCCATGTGCCCAACGGGAACCTGCGCCTGCGCGACGAGTGGGCCCGCTGGGACGCCCGGAAGCGCTTCCCGATCGATCTGGCCGGCCTGTGGGACTACGGACCGCCCGCCCTCGTCTCGAGCTGCATCTGCGGCGACATCATGTCGGGCATCGCCTCCCCGGACGATTGCGAACTCTTCGGAAAGGAGTGCGTCCCCGACAATCCGGTGGGTGCCTGCATGGTCTCCTCGGAAGGAACCTGCAAGATCTGGCACCAGTATGGCGGGCATCCCGACCTGGGAGCTCTCTCGTGAAGGGCGCGCTCCTGGCCGAAGAACGGGTCTCGCTCAAGCAGGGCGCCGGCGGGCGGGCCATGCGCGCCCTGATCGAGGACGTGTTCCTGAAGGGGTTCACGGAGGAGCCCTTCGACGGGATCGGCCTGGAGGCGATGGACGACGGGGCCGCGATCCGGTTGGGAGACCGCTGGCTCGTCCTGACGACGGACTCGCACGTCGTTCACCCGATCTTTTTCCCCGGCGGGGACATCGGGCGCCTCGCGGTCTCCGGCACCGTCAACGACCTCGCGATGATGGGGGCGACCGAAGTCCTGGGGCTCACGTGCGCGGCGATTCTGGAAGAGGGGTTCTCCCGGACCGACCTCGAGCGCGTGCAGGAGTCGATCCGCATGGCGTGCCGGCAGGCCGGGGCGCGGATCGTGACGGGCGATACGAAGGTGATGGGCCGCGGCGAAATCGACGGCATCGTGCTCAACACGGCCGGCGTGGGCCTCACGGACCGCGTGATTCCGGACTCGAGTCTCTCGCCCGGGGACCGGATCCTCGTCACCGGCACGATCGGCGACCACGGGTTCGCCATCCTCGCGGCACGGCACGGACTGGAGCTCGAGGGCGCGCTCGCATCCGACGTCGCTCCCATCAACGGCCTGATCCGCGAGGCCTTGGCCGCGGCACCCTCGGCGGTCGTGGCGATGAAGGACCCGACCCGCGGCGGTCTCGCTTCGGCGCTGCACGAGATGGCGGGCAAGAGCGGTGTGGGCATCCTTCTCGAGGAGCCCGCCGTCCCCGTGACCGAGGCGGTGCGGGCGGCGGCCGAGCTGACGGGAATCGATCCGGTCCACGTGGCCAACGAGGGCAAGGCGGTTCTCGGCGTGCGGCCCGACGCGGCGCGGCGCGTCCTCGAAGCCCTGCGGGCCCATCCGCTCGGACGCGACGCCGCGATCGTCGGCACCTGCTTGGCCGAGCGACCGGGCAACGTCATTCTGGAGACGGGGTTCGGCCGGCGCCTGCTCGCGGAACCGGAAGGCGAGCCGCTGCCGCGGATATGCTGAAGCCGCCGCACCGTCTCCGCGTGGCCCTTCTGGCGTCTCACCGGGCTCCCGGCGTCGGCGACCTGCTCGCCGATCCCCTGCGCGGCAGTCTGTACGAGCTCTCCGTGGTTCTTGGGTCTGCCGAGGACCTTCGGGACGCCGCCGCAATCGAGGCAGCCGGCGTCCCCGCCGTCATCCATTCGTACCGCCACTTCTGCGCCCGCTCCCATTGCCGGTCCGGTGACCTCGCGGCCCGACGCGAGTACGATCGGCAGTCGGCGGAGATCCTCCGCGTCTTTCAGCCCGACCTGATTCTGCTCTCGGGCTATCTGCTGATCCTGACGCGCCCGATGCTTTCGGCCTATTCGAACCGCATCGTGAACATCCACGGAAGCGACCTGACGGCCGGATCCCCTTCCGGCGTGCCGCCCTATCCGGGTCTTCGGGCCGTGGAGCACGCGATCTTCGCGGGGGAGCGGGAGACTCGGGCCACGGCGCATCGGGTCACCGACGCCGTCGACGCGGGTCATCCGCTGTTGCGCTCCCGCGCGTTTCCCGTGTCTCCTCTGGCCGAGGCGGCGCGCGCCCGCGGCGACACCCGGATGCTCAAGGCGTACGCGTTCGCGCACCAGGAGTGGATGCTCCACGAGGCGTGGGGACCGCTCTGCAAGAGCGTGATCCGTCTGGCGGCGGCTGGCCGGATCGAGCTCGGGCGCGTGTCCGACGGGCCGCGGCGTCCGCTCTGGAGCCTTTCGGAGCGGGGGAGCCTTCTCGAGTCGAACGTCGCGATCCCGCGGAGTCCCTCTCCCGACCTGCCGGGGGCGCGATGACTTCGATCGTGGTCGACCGGGACGGGCCCGTCGGGATCATCACGATCCAGCGTCCCGAGCGTTTCAACTCGCTCGACGTGGAAACGGCCCAGGAATTTCGCAAGGCGGGCCTCGCCTGCGCCCGCGACGCCGGCCTGCGAGCGGTGGTCCTCTGCGGCGTGCCGGAGGTCTTTTGCAGCGGGGCCGATCTCAAGTCGATCCGCGCCGGCGGAGAGGGATCCGACCTCAACTACCTTCAGGGGAGCCGCCCGACACCGGGAGGCTACGGAGAGGTCTTCAAGCAGATCCTCGAATACATCCACAGCGCAATCTCCGAGATCCAGCGGGCCCCCAAGCCGTTTGTCGCGGCCGTGGACGGCGTGGCTGCCGCCGGGGGCTTCGGGATCGCGATGGCGTGCGACCTCGTGTACGCGTCCCGCCGGGCGACGTTCGAATGGGCCTACGGAAAGACGGGCTTGACCGGCGCCGAGAGCTCCACGTTCTTCCTGCCGCGGCTGGTGGGGCTGCGGCGCGCCATGGAGCTCGTCCTCCTGAATCCCCGGCTGGACGCCCAGACGGCACTCGCGATGGGGCTCGTCAACGGCGTGTTTCCCGACGAGAGTTTCCAGCAGGAGGTCCTGGCGGTTGCGCGGCGGCTGGCCGACGGACCCACGGAAGCCTTCGGCGTCGCCAAACGGCTGGTCCATCAGGCCGACGGGATCGACCGGCTCGATTTGCATCTGGACCGGGAGCTCGAGGAGCTCGCGCGAATTGCGGACACGAGCGACTTCGCCGAGGGGCTCGAGGGGTTCTTCGAGCGCCGTGCGGCGCGATTTCGGGGGAGGTAGGGTGCACGAATATTCGATCGTGCAGGCTCTGATCGAGAGGGTCGAGGAGCTCGCCCGCGAGCGGCAGGCCCTCGCCGTGCGCGGCGTGCTGGTCTCGATCGGCGAGCTCGCGGGGGTGGAGCCGGATCTGCTCGCCACCGCGTACGCAACCTTCCGGGAGCGGACGGTCTGCGAAAACGCGAAGCTGACGATCCTTCCCGTGGCGGCGCGATGGACGTGCCCGGACTGCCGGGAGGCAATCGCCCGGGGCGCGGTCCTCGCCTGTCCGCGTTGCGGCGCTCCGGCCCGTCTTTCGGAAGGGGACGAGATCGTTCTGGAGCGCGTCGAAATGGAGGTGGCGTGATGTGCGGCACTTGCGGATGCGGAGACCCGGAGCTCGTTCCCGTGGAGGTGCACGACCGCATCCTGTCAGGCAACGACCGGACCGCCGGCCACAACCGGGAGCACTTCGCCGAAAAGGGCGTCTTCGCCGTCAATCTCATGGGCTCGCCCGGCGCGGGCAAGACGGCGATCCTCGAGGCGACTGCCCGGAGGCTCGGCGGCCGGGCGCGGATCGGCGCGATTGCCGGGGACCTCGAGACCGACCGCGACGCCGAGCGGCTGCGTGCCGCGGGCATTCCGTCCGTGGCCGTCACCACGGGCTCTGCCTGCCACCTGGACGCCGAGCTCGTGCACCGCGCTCTGCACGGCTTTCCGTGGCAGGACCGAGAGCTGCTCTTCATCGAGAACGTGGGGAATCTCGTGTGTCCGGCGATCTACGATCTCGGCCAGGCGGCCAACGTTGTCGCGCTCTCGGTGACCGAAGGGGAGGACAAGCCCCTGAAGTACCCCGTGATGTTCCGGACGGCGGACCTGGTCCTGCTGACGAAGACCGACCTGCTGCCGCACCTGGCGGGGTATCGCCTCGACGCGGTGCGCGACGCGCTCGCGCGCGTCAACTCGGTGCCCGCGCTGCTGCCGATTTCCGCGCAGAGCGGGGAGGGTGTCGCGGAGTGGATCGCGTGGCTCGAGATGCGGCGGTCCTCGCGCCCTTTCTCCGCGGCCGAGCCCCTCCGGGTGGGCGCTTGAACCCGTCGCTCTTCGGCGCGCTCGCCCTGGCCGCCGTCACGGTCGGCAGCCTCCACACCCTCGCCCCGGACCACTGGGTGCCCTTCGCGGCGCTCTCCCGCAGCCGCGGCTGGACGGCCGGCCGGACGCTGCGCGTGACCCTTCTGTGCGGCTTTGGCCACGTCACGGTGTCGGCTCTGCTCGGCCTCGGGGGTCTCTTCTTCGGGCTGCGGATGGTGGAGGCCTTCGGACGCCGGATGGAGAGCCTCGCCGGGCTCCTGCTGATCGGCTTCGGGCTCTGCTACGGCATCTGGGGCCTGCGGCGGGCCGCCGGCCGAAGGCTGCACGGCCACGTGCACGCGCATTACGATCACATTCACGAGGCGTCCGGTGTCACTGCCTGGACGCTCTTTCTCCTTTTTTCGGCCGATCCGTGCGTGGCGGTCATTCCCCTGATGTTCGCGGCGGCGCCTCTGGGGAGCGGGCCCACGTGCGCCATCGTCCTCGCGTACGAGGCGGCGACCCTCGCAACGATGGCCGCTCTGGTGCTCCCCGCCCGCAGCGGCGCGCGGCGCCTCCGGGCGGCATGGATCGACCGCTACGGAGACGCGGCGGCCGGTGGCGTCATCGCGGCCGTGGGAATCGTGGTTACGGGTCTTGGCTGGTGAGGGTCGGTCTGGTGACCCGCGGGCGACCTGATCCGATTGCATCATTGCCCTGCGGCTCTCGGGGGCTGAAATTGGAAGGCAGCCGGGGAGGTGATCCATGCAAGTCCTCTTGATCGTTTTTGCCGTCGCGTTCGTCCTCTCCTTCATTCCCTTGACGTTTCTCGCAATCCGCGGCTACCGAAAGTTTCGGGGGACCCGGGTGGTGACCTGTCCCGAGACCCGCGCGCCGGTCGCCGTCGAGCTCGACGCGGGTCACGCGGCTGCCACCAATCTGACGGGCGAAGCGGACCTGCGCCTCAAGTCCTGCACGCGGTGGCCGGAGCGCCAGGATTGCGGGCAAGAATGTCTGGCGCAGATCGAGGCGGCTCCGGAAGGGTGCCTGGTCCGCACGATGCTCACCGACTGGTACCAGGGCGAGCATTGCGTGCTCTGCGGACGGGAGTTCGGTCAGATCCTCTGGAGCGACCGCAAACCGGTCTTGATGAGCCCGCAGCGCGTGCGGATGGAGTGGGACGAGGTCGCTCCCGAGACGCTCCCGCAGGTCCTTGCGACCCACGACCGCGTCTGCTGGAACTGCCACATGGCGGAGTCGTTCCGTACCCTCCACCCGGACCTGGTTCTGGATGATCCGCTCCACAAGGAGGCCCGGCGGTCGAGCTCCCGATGAGCGGTGCCGAACCCGAGCTCGAGACCTGGACCCGACAGAAGGCGATCTCGCGTTTGCGCACCGCCCTGCGCAAGCTCACCGACGACGAGCACTCGATCTGCGAGGTGGCGGCAGAGCGGGGCATTTTCTGCCACGGATTCCGGCGCTGGTCGGATTCGGAATTCGACCGGCGCTTCCAGGGCACCCTCGGCAGAAGCACCCATCTTTCACGCGAGCAGATGGAGGATCTCGCCAACGTCTGGCAGCTCGCCGAACAGATCCGCCGGCAGGTCGGCTTCGCCTGCGACGCGCAGAGGGGCGATTCCGGCGGATGCCGGGGCTGGGACGAGTTTTCCGACGCGGACCTCTCCCGCCACTGCGGGGAGATCCTGGGCCGACGGGTTCGTGTCCTGCGGGAGGATTTTCCGGGGTCCGGCGCACAAGAAGAGCGGCCGGACGAACCGGCCGCTCCAGGCCGCCGCGAAGGGCGGCGCGACCCGGGACCGAGGGACTAGACCACCTTGACCTCGATGGCCTTGGAGCGAGGCTTCTCCGTCTTGGGAAGATGAAGCCTCAAAACGCCGTCCTTGAATTCCGCGGTGACCCTGGCTTCCTCGGCGTCCTCGGGAACGGTGAAGGTTCTCAGGAACGTTCCATAGGACCGCTCGATCCGGTGAAACTTCTTGCCCTTCTCCTCCTTTTCCTGCTTCCGCTCTCCCTGGATGGTGAGAACGCCTTCCTGCACCGTCACCTGAACGTCCTTCTTCTCCACCTCGGGAAGATCCGCCTTGATCAGATACTCGGTCTCCGTTTCCTGGATGTCGACGACCGGGGCCCACTCCGCAACCTTCAGAGCCTCCTTCTCAAAGGGACGCGTCCAGGTTCCGAACATGCGGTTCAGGCGATCGGACATCTCCTCCATTTCACGGAACAGCGGCTCCCCGAAGGGGCGGAACACCGGCAGATTCGGTTCGCGACGAACAAGATTGAAATTCATGATGACCCTCCTTGCTTTTCCTTTACCCACGACAGACGATCTCACTTTGCCGTGGGGCACGCATGAGACGAACAAATCATTTTGCCCCGGGCCGGTGGGAAGAAGACTCGAAGGGGCGGGGAGAGGAGCGCATCGACCCATGACGCAAGAGTCCCATCGGGAGGTGTCCCGCCGAAGCTGGGTCTCGTGGCTGGTGGGCGGCAGCTTCGGGGCGACGTTCATCTCGTTTCTCTATCCCGTTCTGCGTTACCTGGTTCCGCCGATCGCGTCGGAGCCCTCGCTGTCGGAATTCGAGCTCGACATCAAGGCCTCGGACTTCCCCCCGAACTCCGGGCGAATCATCCCGCTCGGCGGGAAACCCGTTCTCCTGTTCCGTACGCCCGACGGGGAGTTTCGTGCGCTGTCGGCCAAGTGCACGCACCTCGACTGCACGGTGCAGTACCGGGCGGCCCGCGCCGACATCTGGTGCGCCTGCCACAACGGGACCTACGACCTGAAGGGAGCAAACGTCTCCGGCCCGCCGCCGCGCCCGCTCACGCCGCTCGAGGTCAACGTTCGGGGAGACAAGCTTGTCCTCCGGCGCGTCTAACGCGGGGCCGCCGGGAGGCCGCGTGAGCCTCCGCCAGTGGGCCGTGGAGCGCCTCGGCTGGGACGGGATTGCACAGCTCGCCGAAGAGAAAAAGGTTCCGGTCCATCGCCATACCGTCTTCTACTACCTGGGGGGGATGGCGCTCTTCCTGTTCTCGATCCAGGTCGCCACGGGAATCCTTCTGCTGCTCTACTACCGCCCGAGCGCCGCCGAGGCGTTCGAGAGCGTGCAGTACGTCATGGCGGATGTGCCTTTCGGCTGGCTCATCCGCTCGATCCACGCCTGGGGGGCGAACCTCTTCATCGCGGTCGTCTTCGCGCATGCGATTTCCGTCTTCTTCCTGAAGGCCTACCGCGCGCCACGGGAGGTGACCTGGATGACAGGAGCTCTCCTTCTGTTCATCGCGCTCGGCTTCGGCTTCTCGGGGTACTTGCTTCCGTGGAACACCGTTTCGTATTTTGCGACGAAGGTCGGAACGGACGTTCCCGCACAGATTCCCTGGATCGGACCGCTCCTGTCGCGGATCCTGAGAGGAGGCTCGGACGTGACCGGCGCCACACTCTCGCGCTTCTACGGCATCCACGTGGCGATCCTGCCGGCCGTGACGACGATGCTCCTCGGGGTCCACCTGCTCCTGGTCCAGCGGCATGGCATGAGCGTGCCCCCCGGCGACGAGCGCGACGGCTCCCGGCCGTCCATGCCCTTTGTCCCCGACTTTCTCCTGCGCGACATGGTCGGATGGCTCGGCGCCGTGGGCGTGCTCGCGGTGCTGGCGGCTTTCTCTCCCTGGGAGCTCGGCGTCAAGGCGGACCCGTTCGCGCCCGCGCCCGCCGGCATCCGCCCGGAGTGGTACTTCCTCTGGATGTTCCAGGGCCTCAAGTATCTTCCCGCGAAGATCGCCGGGATCCCCGGCGAGACGATCGGAGTTCTCGTCCTGGGGGCCCTGGCGCTCGTGGTCACCGTGGTGCCGCTGCTCGACCGCGAGGCATCGCGCGGCCGCACGACACGGGCATGGAACGTCGCGGCCGTCCTGCTGCTCATCGTGGCCGGGGTGCTGACGGTCCTGTCGCTCGCGCCTCCGACCGCGAGCCCGTCATGATGCGGACGTCGGCGTGGCTCCTCGTGCTCGTCTGCGGAACGGTCCGCGTGCTTGCGGCCCCGGCGGAGACGCAACCACCCGCCGTCAACCGCTGCCTGGAGTGTCATCTGGCCCTGGACGATGCCCGCCTGACGCCCCCGGCCAAGGCGGCCGCTGAAGACATCCACGCGAAGAATGGGTTCGCCTGCTCGGCCTGCCACGGCGGGGATCCGGCGCAGGAGGATCAGGAGTTGGCTCACGATCGGCGCCGGGGATTCCTCGGACGCCCATCGGCCGGCGACATTCCCGCGCTCTGCGGAAGGTGCCATGCGGATGCCGCCTTCATGAAGCGCTTCAATCCGTCGCTGCGTGTCGATCAGCTTTCGGAGTACTGGACGAGCGAGCACGGCAAGAAGCTGCGCGCCGGCGATAGGCAGGTCGCCCAGTGCGCGAGCTGCCATGGGGCCCACGGAATCCTTCCCGTCAAGGACCTGCGGTCACCGGTCTCTTCGCCGAAGATCGCGCAAACCTGCAACCGCTGCCACGGCGACGCGGCGCGGATGACGCCCTACCACATTCCCGTCGACATCTACGCGAAGTACGTTCGCAGCGTCCACTTCCAGGCCCGGGAGAAGGGCGATGCGTCAGCGCCCACCTGCAACTCCTGCCACGGCAACCATGGCGCGGCGCCGCCGGAGGTCGGATCGGTCACCAACGTCTGCGGCACCTGCCACGCCACCTTCGCCGAGAAGTTTCGGCAGAGCCCGCACGCGGAAGCGTTCCTCTCGATGGGTCTGCCCGCCTGCGTCACGTGTCACGAGAATCACGAGATCGTGAAGCCGACGGAGGCCTTCCTCGGGACGGGCAAGCAGAGCCGCTGCGCCTCCTGCCACGAGCCCGACTCGACCGGCGGAAAGGCGGCGGCGCAAATGCAGCGGGACCTGGAGACGCTCGCGCGCGAGACCGCCAACGCGCGGGAGACGATCCGGCGCGCCTCGGAAGCGGGGATGGAGGTCTCGCGCATCCGCTTCGACCTGCTCCAGGCCGACGAGGCGCTGACGAAGGCGCGGGCGGAGGTGCACGTGTTTCGCGCCTCCGCGGTTGCCGACGCGACGAAAGCGGGCCTGGCCGTCGCGCGGTCCGCACAGGCCGGGGCAGACCGGGCGCTCGCCGAAAAGGACTATCGCCGCAGAGGCCTCTTCCTGTCCCTGGGCCTCATCCTCCTCTCGATGGTGGCGCTGCTCCTCATGATCCGCCAGCGCCGAAAGATTTCGCCGTCGGATTCGTAGGCGCTCCGCGGTCTCGTCCCCGCGACGGGGACATCCGCCACGGGATGTCTGCTATTCTTGGGCCCGCGGAATGCGAGTTCTCGGAACCCATGCTCCGGCTACGGCGCTGCCCGAGAACCTTCAGCCCTTGGACGGGCTCGCCCGGGACCTCCGCTGGACGTGGCGTCCGTCGCTCCGCGCTCTGTTTTCCTCCCTGGATCCCGAGGGCTGGGATCGGGTCCGGGGCAACCCGGTCGCTCTGCTCGCGGAATGTCCGCCCGAGCGCCTCGCGCGCGCATCGGGCGATCCGGCGTTTTTGGCCCAGCTCTCGGCGGTTCGAGCGGAGATCGGCCTGGCGGACGACGCGCAACCTTCTCACCCCGCGATCCGCGGAATGCGTCAGCGCAGGGATCTCGTGGCCTACTTTTCGGCCGAGTTCGGCCTGACGGAGGCGCTGCCGATTTACGCGGGCGGCCTCGGGGTCCTCGCGGGCGACCATCTCAAGTCGGCGAGCGATCTCAGCTTGCCGCTGGTGGGCGTCGGACTCTTTTACGGCCACGGGTACTTTCGGCAGTCGCTGCACCCGCAGGAAGGCCAGCGCGAGGAGGAGGTACGGCTGGATCCGGACCGGCTGCCCATGAGCCTGCCGCGCACTCCGGACGGCCAACCTCCGATGGTCACGCTCTCGCTCGGGGAGCGGGACGTCCGCGTCCTGATCCGGCTGGTGACCGTGGGCCGCGTTCCTCTCCTTCTGCTCGACACGAACGTCGCGGAGAACCACCCGGACGACCGAGGAATCACCGACCGCCTCTACGGCGGAGATCAGGAGACGCGCATCCGGCAGGAGATCGTGCTCGGGATCGGCGGCCTGCGAGCTCTCGGCGCCCTGGGTTGGCGCGCGACGATCTGCCACTTGAACGAAGGGCACGCGGCATTCGTGGGACTGGAGCGCATGCGGCAGCTCGTCAGCGAAGAAGGGCTTTCCTTCGCGGAGGCGCGCGAGCGGGCGGCGTCGGGGAACGTCTTCACGACGCACACACCCGTGCCCGCGGGGATCGACCGTTTTCCGCCCGAGCTCGTGGAAAAGTATCTGGCCCGGTTCGTGTCAGACGCCGGGATCGCCTGGGAGGATTTCTTGAGGCTCGGCCAGGAGCGGCCGGGCAACTCCGAGGAACCGTTTTCCATGGCCGTCCTGGCGCTTCGGCTCTCGGGCCATGCCAACGCCGTTTCGCGCCTCCACGCACGGGTTTCCCGACGGCTCTGGCTGGGCCTGCTTCCCGAGCTCGCGGACGAGGATGTGAGGATCCGCGCCATCACAAACGGCGTGCACCGGGCCACCTGGACCGACCCGGAGATTGCGGCCCTGTCGCTCGTCGAGAACCCGCGTGCCGTCGAGCCGGCCGCCTTCTGGCACCTGCACGAACGTCTGAGGGACCGGCTGGTGGGCCTCTGCCGGCGGCGCCTGGCCGAGGAGCTGCAGGGCCGCGGCGCGCCGGCAGAAGAGATTGCGGGGGCCTGGAGGCTGCTCGATCCGGCCGCCCTGACGATCGGATTCGCCCGGCGCTTTGCAACATACAAGCGCGCGACGCTGCTGTTCCGGGACCCGGAGCGCCTGCGGCGCATCCTGCAGGCCGGCGTTCAGATTCTCTTCGCCGGCAAGGCGCACCCGAGAGACGAGGCCGGCAAGGAGCTGCTTCGGGCGGTGGCAAACTACGCGCAGCTGCCCGAGTTTCGGGGCCGGGTCGTCCTCCTGCCCGATTACGACATGGGTCTGGCTCGCGCGCTCGTCTCCGGTTGCGACGCCTGGTTGAACAACCCCATCCGTCCCCACGAGGCCTCCGGAACCTCCGGCATGAAGGCCGCCATGAACGGCGTGCTGAATCTTTCGGTCCTGGATGGCTGGTGGGACGAAGCGCCGTATCAGGAGACCGGCTTCGTCATCGGGACGGCCAGCGACGAAGAGACCGACGACCAAGTCGCCGCCTCCCTCTACCGCGTGCTCGAAGAGCAGGTCCTTCCGCTCTTTCGCGACCGGGACGAGCGCGGCGTGCCTTTGGGCTGGGT
The DNA here is from genome assembly GCA_963801275.1 of uncultured Acidobacteriota bacterium. Classification (GTDB taxonomy): domain Bacteria; phylum Acidobacteriota; class Thermoanaerobaculia; order UBA5066; family Gp7-AA6; genus DATBFU01. The sequence continues at coordinate 4,221,409 of CAWDEF010000001.1, forward strand.
CGGCCGAATGATCCAGAGCGCTTCGCGGATCGGGCGTGCCTTCTCCTCCGACCGGATGGTCACCGAGTATCTGGAGCTCTGCTACGTTCCCGCTTCCGAGAGAAAGGTCTCGCTGCTGGAAGATTCCCGGGATCGGCTGCCCCCGGTGGGAGCCGCCGCTCCACGCGACCTTCGCGAGTGACGAGGTGCCGCGCCGGGCGGCTTCCCGGGGGCTTTTGCTACAGTCCGGTCCGTGCGCCTTTGGGTCGGGACGAGCGGTTTCTCGTACAAGGAATGGAAGGGAACCTTCTACCCGGAGGATCTTCCGGCTTCCGCGATGCTCGCCTATTACGCCGAGCGGCTTTCTGCCGTGGAGATCAACAACACCTTCTATCGGATGCCGCGCGCGCAGATGCTGGAACAGTGGGCCACCCAGGTTCCTGCAGGGTTCGTCTTCGTTCTGAAGGCGTCGCAGCGCATCACGCACCAGAAGCGTCTGAAGGAGGCTGCGGGCGAAGTCGACTACTTTTTTCGCATGGCCTCCACGCTGGGAGACCGTCTGGGCCCCACCCTCTTCCAGCTGCCGCCCAATCTGAAGAAGGATCTGCCGCGGCTCGCGGACTTCCTCGCGGTCCTGCCCGCGGGCGCACGCGCCGCCTTCGAGTTTCGTCATGCGTCATGGTTCGAAGACGACGTCTTCGAGTCGCTGGCCGCGCGCGGCGCCGCGCTGTGCATCGCGGAGGACGAGGATCTCGAGACCCCCGCTCGGGCCACAACGGATTGGGGTTACGCGAGGCTGCGTCGCCAGGACTACGGGCCGGAGGACCTGCGCCTGCGGGCCGTGCGTTACCGCGGGCAGCCCTGGAAGGAGCTCTTCGTCTTCTTCAAGCATGAGGAGGGGGGGCGGGGGCCTGCGCTCGCCCGCCAGTTCCTGGAGGTTTTCGAGGCTGCAAGCGGCTGATCTTTGTTACACTTACATCCATGGCGACCGAAGCATCCGCGAGGGCCCTCGCGACCGCGAACATCTCCTTCGGGCTCGTATCGATCCCCGTCAAGCTTTTCTCGGCCGGAAACTCCTCGGCAGCCGTGTCCTTCAACATGCTTCACGGCAAGTGCGGGTCGCGGGTCAAACAGCAGTACGTGTGCCCGAAAGAGGACAACGTCATCGTCCCGCGCGATGAGATCCGGAAGGGCTACGAATTCGCCAAGGACCAGTATGTGCTCTTCACCGACGAGGAGCTCAAGGCCCTCGAAGAGCAGTCCACGCAGACCGTCGACGTGACCGAGTTCGTTCCCCTGTCTTCCATCGACCCCGTCTACTTCGACAAGGCCTACTACCTCGGGCCGGACAAGGGAGGGTCGAAGGCCTACTGGCTGTTCGCCGAGGTGTTGAGGCAGACCGGGCGGGTTGCGCTGGCCAAGTACGCGGCGCGCGGCAAGCAGTACCTCGTGATGGTGCGAGCGGTGGACAAGGGGCTCGTCATGCAGCAGCTCCTCTACGCCGATGAAATCCGGCCGATTTCCGAGGTGGGCCTGGACAAGGAGACGGTCAAGGACGCCGAGCTGAAGCTCGCGAAGATGCTCGTCGATCAGGCTTCCTCCGACGTGTTTCATCCGGAGGCCTACGAGGATGAGGTCAAGAAGCGCATCCAGCAGCAGCTGAAGAAGAAGATCGAGACCGGACAGGAGATCTCCGCGCCTCCGCGACCCAAGAGCGGGGAAGTGATCGACCTGATGGAGGCGCTGCGCCGCAGCCTGGCCAAGGGGTCGAAGCCCGCGCGCAAGGCCGCCTCCGCGGCGGGCAAGCCGGCCAGGAACGCCCGAAACGGTGAGAAGAAGGCCGCCTCCCGGAAGTAGCCTCGGGGGCTCTTCCCCGTGACGGGCTACGGTACGCGCGAAGTCGCGCAGATCCTGGGGCTTTCCTCCGCGCAGGTCCGCTCCTACGTCCGGGCCGGGTTCCTTCACCCCGAACGGGACTCCCGCGGGCAGTTTCGCTTCTCCTTTCCTGATCTGGTCTTCCTGCGGAGCACACGGAGTCTGGCCCAAGCTGAGATCCCGCAGCGCCGGATCCGGAAGGCGCTTCGAAGGCTCGCCCGCGAGCTCCCGGGCAGCGCCAGCCTGCGCGACCTGCGCATCGCGGCGGAGGGGAGCCGGATCGTCGTCGCCGACGGCACCTCCCGCTGGCAGCCCGACTCGGGGCAAACGCTCTTCGATTTCGGGGCCGGGCAGGCCCACGCTCCCGTGGCATCCTGGGAGCCCGGGGCTCCGGAAGGGATCCGTGAGGACGCTTTGTCGGCGCAGGCTTGGTACGAGCTCGCCTGCGGCCTGGAAGAGGAGGCGCCCGCGGAGGCCCGGGAGGCCTACGAGAGGGCCGCGGCGCTCGATCCCGCGCATGCCGACGCCCGCGTCAACCTCGGGCGGCTCCTTCACGAGCAGGGGGACGCCGCGGGCGCCGAGGTGCAGTACCGGGCGGCGCTCGCCGCGCGCCGGGACGATGCGACGGCGGCATTCAATCTGGGGGTGGCCCTGGAGGATCTCGGCCGCGATCGCGACGCGCTCGGCGCTTACGAGCGTGCGCTCGAGATCGACCCGTCCGACGCCGACGCGCACTTCAACGCCGCCAGTCTCTGCGAGCGCCTGCGCGAGCCCGCGGCCGCCCTCGAGCACTGGAAGCGGTACCGGGCGCTCAATCACGAAGCGACCTGATGCAAATGCCTCTTCCCGCTTGACCGGGGCTGCCACCGGGCCATACCCTGTCGAGAAATCACTACCGGCCGGTCAGGAGGGAAAGGCATGCGTTTGCGTCGACTCGTTCCAGTGAATCTCGCCCTGTCGCTTCTGGCGCTTCCCGCCTTCGCCCAGACGGGCCTGCGGGATCTGGTCACGGACTTCCTCAGAGAGGGGATCACGCTCGCTCCGCCGCCGGCCGGCGTCGTCGTGAGCCACGTGGCGCACTTCATCGACCCGAATTCCACGCAGTTCATCGCGGTCCGCCAGTTCAACGACGAACTCGCCACCGCCCTCGCGACCTTCCCCCTGGCCTCCTCCGCCGGCGGATTCTCCTACCGCTACGACCCGACGCTCGGCACCTTCACGCGCGCCAACCAAAGCTTCGGACCGATCTACAGCGAGCGGGCCGACACGATCGGGAAGGGCAAGTTCAACGGGGGAGTCAACTACAGCCACTTCACCTTCGATCGCATCGACGACCTGTCTCTGACGGGGGGGGACCTCAAGCTCGTTTTCACGCACATCGACGTGCCTTCCTACGTGAAGGGCGACGTCATCACGGCCGACTTGAGGATGAACGTGACCGCGGACGTGACTGCGTTCGTCCTGACCTACGGTGTGGCCAGCAACTTCGATCTCGGGATCGCGATCCCGATCGAGCGGATCGACGTCACGGCGCAGACGACGGCCGCGGTGCAGCGGCTGGCCACGCAGCAGAACACGGGCATCCACCGGTTCTCCGACGGATCCTCCACCACCACGTTTTCCGCCGACGGAAGCGCCAGCGGCATCGGCGACATCCTCCTGCGCGGGAAGTGGCGGTTTCTCCCGGGGAGAGCGGGCGGCGGCCTGGCGCTTGCCGCGGACGTACGCATGCCGACCGGCGAGGAGCGGGACCTGCTGGGAGCCGGCACCTGGATCGGCGGCGGCTTTCTCATCGGCTCGCTTCAGCTCGGCACCTTCTCCCCGCACGTCAACGCCGGGTACACGTGGTCGAGCAACGCGCCGAGCTCGAGCGGCGGGCTCGCGGAAACCGTGTCGACGATTCCGAACTACATCTCCTACGCGGCCGGCTTCGACTGGGCGATCCAGCCTCGCATCACCTTCATCGTGGACGTCCTCGGCCGGACCTACCGCAACGCGCAGGCCGTCACCGTTGTCGATACCCAGTACACGGCGATCACGGGCGACAATCTCGGAGGGGCCTGTCTGTGCGAACCGGAAGGCGAGAACCCACCCCGGACGATCCACCAGGACTTTCCGCAGCTGACCTCCTCCACCGCGTCCATCAGCACGTGGCAGGGGTCGATCGGCCTCAAGGTCAACCCCTACGCGAATCTCCTCGTCACCGCCAACGTGCTCTTCTCGCTCAACCGGAAGGGATTGCAGGACTCCATCTCGCCCCTCTTCGCGCTCGACTACGCGTTCTAACCGTCGCCGGCACTCGCTCGGGAGTCTGCGCCGACGGCGCACCGGCCGTCGGCTCGCCCGGATGCGGGCTCGACCGACGGCCTGATTCCCTCGCTCGTTCCGGCTCCCGCGACGCGAGTCGTTTCGCTCCTCCGGTCGCGAAACTTGGTCGCGTCGCGAGGGGCAGTGGCTGCCTCCTCGGCTGGGGACGGTGCCTTTCTAGGGAAACAGAAACATCAGATCGCGGCGCGCGAAGTCTCTCGACGGAGGAGGGAGGAGGCGCGCGCCGCGGGAGCGAAGGCGCAGCGAGGAAGCAGGCGAACATCGAGGCCGCATCCGGCCGAGTCGTTCGCCGGTGGCCGCCGCCGTGTGTTTTCAAGAAGAGGCCTGCGTTCTGGAGGGCGGCGGCCAGCTCCCGAGCAAGCCGAAGCGACGGTTACTCGATCCGCACGATCATCCAGGAGTCGCCGCGCTTCTCGAGGTCGAAGACGCGCTCTCGGGAGTCGTGTTGCTCGGAGCCGATGCGCGGCGTCGCGACGAGCTTCTGGGTGGCCCGGACGCTCGCGTGCGAGCCCTTCACCTCGATCTGATGGATCTCGAGCTCGACCTCTTGCTTGGCGAGGCCCTTCCAGGCGCGCTCGAGGTTCTCTCGCTGCTCTCCCGTCAGGCCAGGGGAGATCCTCGCGTAGAGGTCGATGTCGAGGGTGTTCTGGGCGCGTTCGTAGCTGCGCAGCAGCTCGCGAATGTGATCCTGCTCGGAGACCGGGCGCGCCGGCTCGGAAGGAGCCGCCGCGGCAGCCCTGGGGGCATCGGCGGCCGGCGCAGGCGCCGGATGGGTAGGCTGGGGTCTCGGCGTCGGCTGCGGGAGGGGCGAAGGAGGGGCTACCGTGGGCGCCGGCAGCGCTGCCACCCTCTCCACCGGACTCGGTCGTTCTTCCGGATGGGAGCGGGCCCAGGTCTCCGAGGCGCCAAAGTCCGCCGCGGCTGCCTCGAAGGCCGTCCGGGCAGCGAGGAAGTCCTTCGCCCTCAAGAGACTCTCGGCCTCCCTCAGTCTCCGGGCGGCCCGGTCGAAAAGGGCCGGAGCGAGATCGGTGGCTCGTGCCGCCTGCGCGCTCTGGCGGGACCGCAGGGCCGCGGCCCTGGCGGCCTCTGCCGGCTGGCGGAATCGGTCGGGATTTTCGGGCACGCTCGTCGGCTCGGCCTCGGTCGGCGCCGGGGCGGGCGTCGGCTCGGGCGTTGAGACGGCGGCCGCGGGCGCTGCGGTCGGCAACGCCTGTGACGAGCCTGGCGTCGCGGCGTCCCGGCCGATCGGTTGCGGCTCAGGCCGAGGGCCGCGCCTCTGCCAGATGAAGAGACCGGCCAAGACCGCGAGGGCGCCCACGGCAACCCACATGGCGGCGCGCCGAGCGGCGGACGAAGCGGGGCGGCGGGCCGCGGGCCGGGTTTCGCGAGTGCTGGCGACCGTCGCTTCCTCCTCGTGAGCGCTCTGTGGAGCTCCGGGTCGAATCGCCTTCGACGATCCTTCCCGCAGCAGCGCCAGAGCGGGCTCCGACGGGCGCGGCGTTGCCTGCGCGCCGAACTGCCGGTTGACGCGGTCCTGAGCGCTCGGCGTTACGGAGTCGACCAGAAGCGGCCCGGTGCGCCGGATGGTCGAGATCATCGCCACCGTGTTCTCGAGGTCATCCTGTCGGATGAAGCGGTTCGCCAGGGAGAGAATCTCGCGGTCGAACTCGTCGGCGGTGGCGAAGCGGTCCTCGCGCTTTTTCTCGAGCGCCTTCAGGATGGCGGTCCGCAGCTCCGGAGGGACCTTGCCTTCCGGATCCGATTTCTCGAACGGCAGGGGCGCCGCAAAGAGGTGTGCCTTGAGCAGCTCCGGAGCGGATTCGCCCGAAAACGGGCGCTCGCCGGTCACCATCTCGTAGAGAACGACGCCCATTCCGTACAGGTCGCTGCGGCCGTCGATCTTTTCTTCCGGCGAGAGCGTGCCGTACTGCTCGGGAGAGGCGTACTTGAGCTTTCCGAGGAAGACGCCTGTGGCGGTCAGCTCGAGCGTGCGCCCCTTCGACTTCGCGATGCCGAGGTCGATGAGCTTGACGAGCGGCCGCCCCTGCTCGTCGTGGGTCAGCATCAGGTTGTCGGGCGCGATGTCGCGGTGAACGACGTCCTTGCGATGCAGGTACCCGAGCGCGAGAAGGGCCTGGTGCGTGATCTCGAGCGCGAGGGAGAGCCCCGGGCGCCCGGTCGACTTGAGCATCTCGGACAAATTGACACCGTCGATGTACTCCATGACGAGGTAAGCGGTGCCGTCCTCGTCGATCGCGAAGTCGTGGATGGTGCAGATGTTGGGATGCTTCAGCCGCGTGGCGGTCCGGGCCTCCTCGGCAAAACGCTGCTTCATTTCGGCATCCGCGACGATGTGCGGCTGCAGGACCTTGATGACGCGGACCTCGTCGAGAAGGCGATGCCGGACCTTGTAGATCGTCCCCATTCCGCCCTCGCGGATCTTGCCCAGAATTTCGTACTTGCCCTGGAGAAGGAGCTTGGGCTGAGGCACGGCGGACGGACCTCCCGATGAAGGTTGTCGATTCTAGACCCGAATCCAAGCCCGACCCCGCTCTTCCGGGACCGCGGCTGCCCCGTTTTCGTCGGGAGCCGTGCCAAATCCGGTTACAATGGTCGAAAAAATGGCGGCCACATCGTCAGGCGAGTCCGCATCGGCCGCCGGGGACTCTGCGATCCGCGCTCTTTCCGCCCTCTTCCTCTCGGCCCGGCCCGCGCAGTGGGTCAAGAACCTCGTGCTCCCGCTGCCCTTCCTCTTCGGCGGGGCGCTCGGCACGACGAAGGGCTGGACGCTGGCCGCCACGGGGTTCCTGGTCTTCTGTGCGGTTTCGAGCTCCATCTACCTCTTGAACGACGTGATGGACCGCGAGCGCGACGCGGCGCATCCTGTCAAGCGACACCGGCCCCTGGCGGCTGGGGAGCTGCGCCCCGCGTCCGCGGTGGCGGCCTCCGCGGTGCTCGGCGCCGGAGGGTTGCTCGCAGCCTTCGCCCTGGAGCCGCGGTTCGGCCAGTGGTGCGCGCTCTATGCGGCGCTGATGACCGCGTATTCACTCTGGTTGAAGCGCATTCCCTTCCTGGAAGCCCTCATCGTGGCGGCGGGCCTGCCGCTGCGCGCGCTGTCCGGCGCGGCGCTGGCGGGGCTTGCGCCCTCGCTCTTCCTGATGGGCTGCGCCTACCTGCTCGCGCTCTTCCTGGTCGTGGGCAAGCGGCAATGGGAACTGCACCACGCGGGGCTTCGCTCCTCCGCGGAACACCGGCCGGCGCTCGCGGCCTACCACGCCGAGGGGCTCGACTTCGTCTTCGTGCTCTGCGCCCTGACGACGGTCGCGGCCTACACCGCCTACAGCGTCATCCCGTCCACCCTTCAGATGCACGGGGGCCGGAGCTTCGCCCCAACGGTGCCCTTCGTGGTTCTCGGAATCGCTCGATACGTCCGGCTGGTCTACCGGCGGGGAGGAGGAGGAAGCCCGACGCAGGCTCTGCTCATCGACGACCCGCAGCTCTTGCTGATCGTCGTGGGCTGGGTCCTGACGGCGGGCGCGATCATCTATGGACACTGAGAAGCAGCCGAGGCTCGGGGTCGCGTTCCTCGCCTACAACGAGGAGGAGTTGATCGAGAAGACGGTGCGCGACGCCGCGGCGGCGCTCGCGGCGATCCCCGGTCTCGACTGGCGAATCCTGGTGGTCGACGATGGCAGCCGGGACCGCACGGGCGAAATCGCCGACCGGCTCGCCCGGGAGGACCCGCGGGTCCTCGTGGCGCACCACCAGGGCAACAAGGGCTATGCCGTGGCGACCGAGACGGCGCTGCGCTCCACACCGGGTGAGGTCGTCATGGTCGTCGACGGCGACGGCCAGCACACGCTCGCGGATGCACCGAAGTTCCTCGCGGCAATCGACGCGGGCGCCGACGTGGTCTTCGGCTGGAAGAAGGAGCGGCACGATCCCTTCGTGCGCCTCGTGCTGTCGAAAGGATTGAACGCGCTCTCGCGCCTGCTGCTGGGATCCCCGCTTCACGACATCAACGGCGGTTGCCGGGCGTTCCGGCAAGTCGTGGCCCGCCGGATCGACATTCGCCACCGGATCAACTTCGTGGGGGACGAGATCTACGCCCGGTGCCGCATGGCCGGCTGGAAGGTTTCGGAGGTCGTCGTGCGGCACTTCCCGCGTGAGGCCGGCCAGTCGATCCACCGCCCCTGGAAGATGGCCGGGACGATCGTCCGGGTCGTGCGCTACCTGTTCGACCTGCGCGAGGAAATGCGGCGCAGCGAAGCCTTGAGACGCGTGGTCGCCGCCCGATGAGGGGCGCGGTGATCCTGGGGGCGGGGCCCACGGGCCTGGGCGCCGCCTACCGCCTGGCCGAGCGCGGCGAGACGGACTTCGAGGTCTACGAGAGGTCGCCGCGCGTCGGCGGCCTCGCGACGAGTTTCGAGGACGCCAAGGGCTACACCTGGGACGTCTCCGGCCACATCATCTTCTCGGGCTATCCGTACTTCAACGCGTTCCTCGACAAGATGCTGGGCAAGGACGGCGTGCGGCGCATCGACCGCGAGAGCTGGATCAAGTTCGAGGACCGCTATGTCCGCTATCCCTTCCAGAATCACCTCTCGTCGCTTCCCGAAGAGGCGATGCTCGAGTGCCTCGTCGGGCTGATCGAATCTCAGACGATCGACAAGAACCGCGCGTTCACGAACTTCGAAGAGTGGGTGCACACGAAGTTCGGCGCCGGGGTTTCCCGGCACTTCATGGTTCCGTACAACCTGAAGGTCTGGGCGACGCCCCTGTCGCGCATGGGTTTCTACTGGATCGCCGAGCGGGTGGCGGTCGTCGACTGGAAGCGGGCGCTCGAAACGGCGCTCTCCCAGAGGGTCACCGACTGGGGCCCCAACGCCACGTTCGGCTACCCGGCCACGCGCGGCACACTGGGCCTCTGGATCGCGGTCCTGCCTCACATCGGCGACCGGGTGCGCTACCGCAAGCGCGCGGTCTCGATCGACGAGGAGAAGCGGGAAGTCGCCTTCTCGGACGGCTCGACGCGCCGGTACGACCGGCTCCTGTCGACGCTGCCGCTGACGAGCCTCGTCGCCCGTCTCGTGCACGCGCCCGACGCGGTTTGCGAAGCGGCGACGAAGCTTCTTTTCAACCGGCTCTTTTCCGTGGGCATCGGCCTGAAGCGTCCCTCGCCCTCGGACAAGAATTGGGTCTACTTTCCCAACCCCAAGACCCCCTTCTATCGGATGACCTATCTCTCCAACTACTCCCCGGACATCGTTCCCCGGGGCGACACCGCCAATCACTGCGCGCTCTTGACCGAGACGACCTATTCCGGATTCCGCCCGCTGCCGGAGGGCGACTTCGTGAAGGCCGTCCTCGAGGGTCTGGTGGCGGAGGGGATTCTGGAGCGCAAGGACCTCGACCGGGTCGAGTCGACGTACCTGATCCACGCCGGCCACGCCTATCCGATCCCGAGCCTCGACCGCAACGAGGCCCTCGACGTCATCCAGCCGTATCTCGAGTCCAGGGACATCTACTCGCGCGGGCGCTTCGGGGCGTGGAAGTACGAGGTCGGCAACCAGGACCACTCGCTGATGCAGGGAGTCGAGCTCGCCGATCGGTGGCTGGACGGGACGCAGGAGAAGGTCTTCCGGGCCTAGTCGACGGCCCCCGATCCCGGCGGACCGCTACTTCAGCTCGATTTCCCGAACCTCGACGTGGGCCGGATCCTTCGCGTAGGGAAGGAAGATCTCGACCCGGGCTCTGGCCGCCTCGATCGCTCCGTCGGGAAAGGGGAATTCGACCCGCGTGTCGGTTTCGAGATTGCGGACCTTCCGGGTGAGCTCGAGCCGCTGCCCGCCGGAGGCCGGCGTGACGTCGATGCGAATGTCGGCATCCATCTTCGTGATCAGAAGGTCGATCCGGGAGATCCTTCGCGGATTTTCGAAATCGAGTTCGATGAAAAAGGGATTGGCCTCCAGACCCTTGAGCGTCGTGTCGAACCGGTTGTCGAACAGGTCGACGACGCGGCCGCTCGCCTCCATCGGGTGCCGCACGAGCACGCTCTGTCCGTCGAGCGTGATCCGCTCCTCCTGAGGCTTCCGGCGCGCCTCGCGCTCGGCGGCAAAGATTGCGTCGGCCTCCGGCGAATATCCGAACCGAACGAAGTAGAAGCCGGGCCTTCCGTCGGGATACGGAACGACCCGCTCGGGTGGCAGGACGCGAAACTTGGGGCTGTCGCGGATCTGGGCGTACTCGTCGGCGGTCAGGACGAAGAGGTCGGTATCCGCCACGGGCATCCGGGAGAACAGGTAATCTCCGATGCCGCCGATGCTCGCCCGGTCCCGTTCCCCGGGGCGCAGGAAGAAGTCCAGAAACTGGTTGGGGTTGTTCGCCCACGTCGGGCTCATCAAGACCCGCGTGTCCGGAGATCGGGCGAGGGACTGACGGATTCCGGCGCACACCTGAGGGGCCCCATACTGGAGGCCATAGAGCCCGTAATCCCGGGACCAGAACGGGCCGTCGCGCAACGCGAGGCGCGTCAGTCGGAGCGCAGCGGTGCCGAGCAGGACCGCGAGGCCCGTGTCGAGGACGAGGCGGGGAACGGGAGGCGAGAGCCGCCGGACGACCGCGTCGAAGCCGACCGCGGCGAGCAGGACGATGGGGACGATCATCGGCAAGACGCGCAGGATCTGCCGCTCGTGCACGGCTGCCGCGAAGGGGACCGCCAGGGGAGAAAGGAGGATGACCCGATGGCCGGGCGACGCCCGGAAGCGCCAGAGGCAGACCAGGACGCCGAGGGCGACGAAGGGGGCGAGCGCGAGGGGGACGTACGCCATGCGGTCCATCCGGTGTCGGATCAGCTCCGCCTCGTTCGGTTGGAACCAGTAGCCCGGCTCGAGCCCGGTGAGGTAGCGCTTCCCGAACGTGGCGAGTTTCTCGGCAAGCGGGATGGGTGTGATCCAGTAAGAGTGGATGACCAGAAGCTGATCCCGGGTCGTGCCCGGGTGGCGCCGCTGCTCTCGGAGGAAGGGAACCGCGACGATCAGCATGAAGAGGCCTGCAGCCGCTAGAAGCTTGCGCGGCTGCCGCAGGTGGTAGCGGGCGTCGGTCAGCAGGAGCACCGGCCCCATGACGAGAAGGAGTCCCTGGCCGGCGGTGTAGCTGTAGAAGGTCGCGGCCCCGAGGGCGATCGCGAGAAACACCCAGCGCGGGGACCGCAGGCGGTAGAGCAGATAGGCCCAGAGGAATCCGGCATAGAAGGCGGGCGTCGTCTCGAATGCCAGGCGCGAGTGGAGGAAATCGACCGGCAGGACCGCCAGCAGAAGCGGCGCGACCCACCAGAGGCCGATCCCCGCCGTCCGGAGCGCCAGTCCCAGCGCGGCGGCCCCGAAGAGGCTCACCAGCACGAAGACCCCGCGCGTGACGAGAACGGACTTGCCGAGCGCCGCGATCGGCAGGACGAGCAGATAGATGTTCAGGCTCATCGCCCAGCGCTGGTCGTTGAGGAAGTAGGGGGGCAGCAGAACGCCCTCCGCGTCGCGGAAGTGGTTGTGCAGCAGCCGGTCAGCGACGTTGGCCTGCACGGCTTCGTCGCAGAAGAAGAAGATCGGGAAGCGGGCGAGACCGTAGGAGCGCGTGGCCGCGTAGACCGCGAGGCCGAGGACGAAGAGGACGGCGGCTCGGCGCGGGTGGGGAACGGTCGGGCGCTCGGTGCCGGGAGGGGCGCTCAAGCCTTCGGGCTCACGGCAGGACGGCGGGGAGAGTCCACGTGAAGATGCGACTGGTGCCGCGGTCGGAGACCGAGAGGCGTCCGAAGCCGTCGACCGTGATTCCGGTCGGCTGCTTGAAGTCGCTGCCGGCCTTGAACGACTTCCGGAGCGTCCCGGAGGACTCGTAGACGGCGACCCGCAACCCCCAGGCGTCGGTGACGATGATCAGGTCGCCCGGACCGATCGCGACATACGGCTCCGTATAGAAGTCCTTCCAGCCGTGGACGGGGAACTGCCGCAGGAACTTGCCCTCGGGATCGAAGATCTGAATGCGGTGGTTGCCCGTGTCCGCGACGACGAGGTTGCCCGCGGCATTCGCCGCGATGCCCACCGGCTCGACCATCTGGCCCGGCCCGTTGCCGTTGCCTCCGAACTCGCCCGTCTTCTTTCCGTCGCGGTCGAAGCGCACGATCCGCTTGTTGCCGGTGTCCGAGACGTAGAGGGCACCGCGCGAGAAGGCGAGGGCGCGCGGCCCGAAGAGGCTCCGCTCCGTGTCGCCGAAGGCCGCGCGGAAGACGCCGTCGGACGAGAAGTGCACGATGCGGTGGTTCCAGGTGTCGGCCACCCAGATCTCGCCGTCGGAATCGACCGTGACCCCGCACGGCTCGTTCAGCTCGCCGTCGCCGCCGCCCTTCCGGCCGAAGGCCCGCAGGAAGTTCCCGCTGCTGTCGAACGCCTGGATGCGGTTGTTCTTCGTGTCGGCGACGTAGAGGTTGCCGCGCGCGTCGGAGGCGAGTCCACGGGGTTCGGCGAACTGTCCGTTGCCGCTGCCCGGGCCTCCGAAAACGCGCTCGGGCGTCACGATGGCGGCCTCTGCCGGATAGTCACGCCCGGTCGTGTCCTGGACCGGAATCTGGAGGGGCTCGAGGGTGCCGGAGCCGGAGGCGAGGTCCTTGCGGATGAAGAACGTCGCGTCCTGCGACCCGATGGGGCTCCAGAGCTCGTGGAAGAGCCACCAGCGCAGGGCGTCGCGTCGGGTCGGGCGATTGGCCGGCTTCTCCGGCGTCCCGCTCCAGTGCTCGGGGAACCACCATGCCCGAATCGGGACGCGCTTGGCGTCGTAGTTGTCTTTCAGCTGTTTTTCGAGCGTGCCCTCGGGGTCCCAATCGGCCACGATCACCGGGGTCGAGGCGCGGTCGATGCGTGAGGCCCAGGTGGTCGGCGTGTCGCGCAGGTACCAAGTCAGCGGCCAGGATGCTTCGCCGGCGACGGTGATGAGCGGCTGGCCGGCGGGCACGCGCTTGCGTGCCTGGTCGAGCACGTCGAGCGCGCGGACCAGGTCGTCCGTCGTCTGCACGTAGGCCAGGTATTCGCCGTGGGTGGGCTCGCGCTCGAGGTCGTAGGCGCCATATCGGAAGCAGGCCAGGTACATGGCGCTGGCGTTGATCGCAAGCAGCACGCCGATGACGGGCAGCACGAGGCGCGGCAGGCGCTGGCGGCGGTCGCGCCAGAGGTTCGCGAGACCGACCGCGGCGAGCACGGTCAGCGGCAGAAGCGGGTGCACCGTCAGCCAGGGAACCTTTTCGCGCGCCCAGGCGTAGATCGCCAGCGACCCGACCGCCCAGAAAACGATGAAGCCGAGGAAAGGGTCTCGCCTCCATCCGCGAAACGCAAAGGCGGCGGCCAGGACCGTGGCGGCCTCGTAGTAGAGAAGCTGCGGAAAGTAGTAGTACCAGGGACCCGGGATGCGCGCGATCGCGTGCTGCCCCATCCAGTACCGGACCGCCTTCGGGATGGCGAGCCAGTCGCCCGGGTAGTGGCCGAAGGCCGAGTAGAGAAGCGCCCACACGAAGAGGAAGACGATGCCGGCGGTCAGCAGCGGCACGAGGTGCGCGCGAACCCAGGCGGCAGTGCTGCGCAGCGCCCCGCCGGCGTCCCCCCGCGCGGCCCGCGACAGGAAGGTCCACACGCCGAATGCGACGAAGAGGACGCCGGTCATGTAGGCGTTCTCCTTCGTCACGCCCGCCAGCGCGAAGGCGGCGGCAGCGGCCGTCAGCCACCGCGCCCGATCGGTCTCCAGGAACCGGCGGAAGGCGAGGATCGTCGCGAGCGTGAAGACGAGCGAGTAGAGGTCCTCGCGGATGAAGCGGGAGAAGTAGGTCAGGTGCGGAGAAAGCAGAATCAGCAGAGCGAAGGCCAGGGCCGCGCCGTTGCCGATCCAGCGGCGCAGCGGCCAGGCGAAGGCGATCAGCAGGACGCCGAAGGCGGCGGGCAGCAGGCGCGCCGTCGTGTTGGAGACGCCGAAGATCTTGTAGACGACGGCGTTGGCGTAGTAGAGGAAGGGCCCGTGGTAGGCGGGGTCGTAGCGCCACTCCCCGTTCTGCGAAAGCGTGTAGGACTGGTAGGCGTGGATGGACTCGTCGTGGTGGAAGGGCCGGTCGCCCAGCCGGTAGAAGCGGGTCGCCAGCGCCAGGACGAGGAGCGCGAGCATCGCCGCCTTCCAGCGAGGCCCGGGCGCCGCCGCGGCAGGGCTTGCCGGGGCGGCCGGCGGCCGGGGGGGCTCCGAGGTCTCCGGCGCGGGCTCGGGATGTTCGCTCACAGCGAGGCGGCCGCCGGGCCCGATGCGGTCATCGTCCTTTCCTTTCGGAGAGCTTCAGCTTGGCGATGGAGCTGTTTCCCGAGTTGACGACGTAAAGAATACGATTTTTTCGATCGAGCGCGACCCCTGTCGGGTTGGAGAACCGCTGGCCGGCGTCGTCGGCGTCGCGCCGGACGAGGATGCGGCCGTCGGGCGCGAGCTCGAGGAGGCCGCCTGCCGAGGGCTCGCTCACGTAGATCGTGCCGTCGTCGTCCACCTCGACGTGGGGCTCGTCGGTGGCCTTCCACCGTTCCACCGCGATCGAGCGGCGGAAGGCTCCCTCGGGCGAGAGGACCTGGATCCTTTGGTTGCCCGTGTCGCAGACGTAGACCGAGCCGTCCGGTCCGGTCGCGATCCCGACGGGCGAGTCGAATTCGCCGGGCTCCGATCCCTTGCGCCCGACGAACCGCGGTTGGGAGAGGCCGGTGTCGTAGGCAACCACGCGGTGGTTTCCGGTGTCGGTCACCCAGACCGTGCCGTCCCCCGCCGCCGCGATTCCGCGGGGCCCGTAGAGCCCTCGCGCCGCGGCTTTCCAGGCGCCGGCCAGCGTGAAGGAGAGGACCCGGCCATTCCAGGTGTCGGCCACGAAGAGGTCTTCGCCGCGCACGGCGACGCCGCACGGCTCCCGAAGCTGGTAGTTTCCGTCGCCGCGTCCGCCCCAGCCTCCCAGGTAGCCGCCCTCGGCGTCGAAGAGGCGCAGCCGCGAGTGTCCGAAGTCGGCGACCCAGATCCGTCCCCGCCCGTCCACCGCAGCGTCGCGGGGCTCCTTCAGGTCGGAAAAGGGCGGGCGGCCCTCCGCCGGGGTGTCGGAGAGGATCGGGGACTCCTCCGGCTCGACCACCTCCGCCGCCGGGGCTGCCTCGGCTGCCGCCGGAATTTCCTCGCGCTTGGGCACGATGACGTCTTCGGTGTCGCCGCCCGACACGCGGTAGATTCGAACCTGCGGGTTTTCGTAGACGAGCGTGAAGAGCTGCCGCGCCGCGTCGAACTTCGCGAGGCCCGCGCGGGGGTAGGTGCGGCGCTCGAGCGGTCCCACGTAGACGTATCCCACGTGGTACTGGCGGAGCAGGCCCTCGATCGGCTCGGCTCCGGGATTGGAATAGATGGCCTGGACGGCGGAGCGCCGGCGAGCGATCTCCTCGGGTGGGTTGCCGCGCTGCTGTACGTGGTACTCCCAGCCGAGAACCGTCGGCAGCCCGGTCAGCATCGAGATCCGCGAGAAGTCCTGGTAGGAGGCGCCCTGCGCCTCGAGGACGACGGGCGTGCCCCGGATGGTGCGGCGCATCCAGATCACGGCGCGGTATTCGCCGGGATCGGTCGACTCGAGGTAGCGCAGACCGTCGAGCGTGGGCCCTCCGCCCTTGCCCTTGCGCGTCGGTCGCGAATCGGTCAGCACGCCGCGCGCGACCGTCACGCTGGTGAAGAGCGCCATGCCGACGAGAAGCGCCAGCGCCGCTTTCGCGGCGGCCGGCCAGCGGCGGAAAGAGCCCCGGCGCTCCGCCGGACGGAACGACAGGACTGCCGCCGCGAGCGCCAGCAGCAACCAGCACTCCAGGTACAGCTTGAAGTACGTGTTCATCCGGTCGTAGATGTAGAGGCGCTGCGCGAACAGAATCAGAAAGAAAGCCGTCCCGACAAACCCGCAGGCGAGTCGGTCCTCGGGCTTCTCGGGAAACAGGAAGAAAGCGACGCCGAAGAGGACGAGTCCCGTCAGGCAGAAGAGATCGGCCGACCGCACCGCCAGGAGCGCGAGCGCGGTCAGGCCGCCGACCGAGACGATCGTGCGGCGCCGCGGGCTCCAGGACCAGCGGTCCGCGGCCGCGGCGAGCCACCAGGCGGCCGCGATGAAGAAGAAGAGGCCGAAGACCGTGGCCGCGTCGATTCCGGAGGCCCCCCGGTCGAGGTTGCGTCCCCAGGCCGGAAGCCCGCCGCCCGGGGGCCAGAGCGGAAACGCCGCCGCCAACGCCACGCCGCCGGAGACCACCAGCGCGAGCAGGGCGCGCCCGGTGGACGACGGACCGCCGGCCGTTCCGGCCAGGGCCGCGACCAGGCATGCGAGGACGAGAAGCCCAGAGAGCAACGGCGCATCCCAGGCGTTGGTCAGAGCCTCCGCCGCCGCGAAGAATCCGAGGAGGCCGGCCGCGAGCACGCGCGTCCGGGTGAGCGCCGCGCGGTCCGCGTGGACGCGGACGAGCTGGAGGGCCTGGGCGGCGAAGAGGAGAAGCAGCGGCATCGCCAGCACGTGCGCGTGGAGATCCGCGAAGAGCAGGCTCCAGAGCGGATACTCGTTGATCGTGTCCTTGACGACGCGGGAGGTCGCCCAGAAGTAGTGCCAGTCGAGCGGCTGGTGCTGCGGGCGGCGGACCGTCAGCCACTCCCGCAGGCCCGCCAGGTTGCCGAACAGTCCCACGAACGCGGCGCCGGCGATCCCCCCGCCGAGCGTGCCGGCCCAGGTGCGAGCGAGCGAGAAGGCTCCCTGGAGGAGCACCCCTCCGAGCAGGCCGAAGGCGAGGTTGAAGGTGTAGCGCGTCGAAAGGCCCGTCAGGAGCGTCAGGAGGGCGACGATCTGCTGTCCGAAAGTGTAGTAACCGAGCGGCGCCCCCGCGAACCACGGGTCCGAGGGAGGCATCGTGCGCGTGCGCACGAGGATGTTCAGGATCGAGAAGTCCATGGGCTTCTCGCCCCAGGTGATCTCCGGGTTCAGGGCGCGGATTGCGAGAAAGAAGAGGAAGCCCGCGGCAAAGACGGCTTCGCTCTGCCAGAGGGCCCGGCGGTTGTCCCGCAGGAAGGCGCGGATCTCGGCGCGCTTCCAGAAGGAGACCGCGGCCCCGGCCGCGGCAAGCAGCAGGACGCTCAGAAGCGCCGCGGGCCGCCCGTTTGAGAGGCCGCCTCGGGCAACCCCGAAGCCGAGCCCGTACGTCGCAAAGACGAGGCCGACGACACGGGCAAACCCGAAGCCGCGGTCGGAAAGGCGCGAGAAGATGACGGCGCAGAGGGGAAAGGCCGCCGCGCCGACGGCCGCAATCGCGAGGTACCAGAGAAGGGCCGCAGGAATCGACCCCATTTCCGTGTCGAGCGGCGGCGCGACGGAAACCGCACCGCCGCTTCGCGGCGGCTCCACCGGGGGGGCGACGGCGCGCTTGCTGCGCGGGAGCTTCTCCCAGTCCCAGATGGTCGGCGGTGTGCGGGGCAGCGCCGCAAGCAGAAGCTGACGCACCCGTTGCTCGGAGTAGGAGGGAGCCTTCCGGAAGAGGAGAACCCGCGGATGGTCGTAGACGGTGAATTGCTCCTCCGCGCCGTCGTCGGGGATTCGCAGCGGTCCGATCGACGGATAGGAGCTGAAGTCGGCCGCGAGCTCGAAGCCGAGGCGCCCGTCGAAGAGCGCCCGGTAGTAGGCCGTCGTCATGGGGTAGACCGAGGGGAGCCGGGTGATGTTGCGGTAGACGCGTCCCGACGTGACGGCGATCCAGTCCGTGCCCGCGAGCGTCTTGACGATCTGGCCGACCTTCTCGCGGTTGTCGGGTCCCCACAGCTCGAGCATCGGGCCCGAGTAGAGTGCGTTGTCGTGCCCGGGCAGCGGGAAGGGCAGGCCGTCGTCCCACGATTCGTTGGCGAAGCGCGACCGCGGCGTCACGTGGTCGTAGATCCAGCGCGAGGCCTCGACGCGCGTATGCGTCCGCCCGTAGATCGCCGAGAAGGCCAGGGCCCACAGGACGGTCCCGGCCAGGACGAGGGCCGGCGTCAGGCGAAGCAGCCGCCCGATTCCGCGGGCCGGAGCCCGGCGCGCGAGCTCCGCCGTTCCGAGCGCCGCCAGCACCGCCATCGCGGGATAGGCCGGGTAGAAATAGCGCATCGTCTTGACGAGCGTGAGGCCGTGATAGAGAAAGACGAAAAGCGTGTGGAGCGCCACGGGCAGCAGGGCGAGCCTGCGGGAGCGCCAGGAGACTGCGAGCGCCCAGACGAGCGAGGCGAGCGATGCGACGCCGAAGAAGAGGCCGGTCCCCTCCAGGACGAAGTTGCGGATCGGAAACAACAGCGTGCGCCCCGCCCACTGAAGACTCGGGGGAAAGCCCGCGACGCTGTTGGTCAGGCTCGCCAGGCTCTTCAGGTCCTTGACCCAGCGAGGATCCAGCCGGAAGGAAAGCGGGCTCGGTCCGGCGAAGGCGGTGGGAAACGCGATGCGGACCGTGATCGCCGTGGCCGCCGCGACGACCGCGAGCCGGATTGCCGCGGCGAGGAGCCACCGGGCGCGCGACCGGCCGCCCGCCCGGATGCCCGGCAGAGCCCGGACGAGGACCGCGACGCCTACGGGCAAAAGCAGCGCAAGGGCCGTGATCTTGCACGCCGCCGCGAGCCCGAGGCCGACACCGATGGCGGCGTCCTCGATCCAGCCGGCTCGCCCCTGGGCGATCCGGACCGAGCCGAGCAGGACCGCGGCCGTAAACGTCGTCAGGAAGGTGTCGACCGTCCAGAAGTGAGACAGTTGGATCGAGAAGGCGCAGAAGGAAAGCAGAGCCGCGGCCAGCAGCGCCGTGGCGCGGCCGGCGAACCGCCGGGCGATCCGATAGACGAGCCACACCGTGACGAGGTCAAAGAGCGCCGAGAGGGCCCTCCCGGCGAGATAGGTGCCGTCATAGCCCGTCCTGCCGGCGAGCCTTCCCGCAGCCTTGGCGAGCGCCAGGGGGAGCGTCCCGTACACAAACGAGCCGAAGCCGTTGTTGTAGGGATTGAGCGTCGAGTGGGCGGAGTCGAAATACGCGGAGAGGCTTCCGGGGAAGGTGACCTTCTCTTCCACCATGGAAATGAACCGCTCGTCGGGGTGAAGGTGGTGGCCCTCGTCCCAGAGGAACCCCCGGAAGCGGAGGACGGCTCCCGCCGCGAGGATCAACGCAAGCAGCAGCCGGGCCCTCGGGCGGCTCATGGGTGCGAGTCGTCGGGTCTGTGAGGCGCTGCTCTCAAGGTGGGAAGAACGTCCATTCTACCGCGACCCGCCGGTCAGCCGCGCCGCGCCTTGACGCTCAGGATGACGGAGGACTTCCCCTCGTCGGAGACGGGGTCGTTGCGGGCATCGATCGCGCGAAACAGTCGTCGCCCGATTTCGAAGGGACTCCAGACGGGAGCGGGCGGCCGGTCGTAGCGGAAACGGTCCTCCTCGGACAGCAGGCCCGACTGAACCAGTCGCATGCCGAGGCCGTAGACGAGGTTGTGCGCGAACGGGAAACAGGCATGGACGTGCTGGCGCGATTCCACGACCTCGAGCCCGCAGCGCTCGACGAGCGCGAGCAGCTCCGCCCTGCGGTAGAGACGCAGGTGGTTCGTCCAGAGCCCGCCGAAGAAACCCTCCCGGATCGGCTCGCGGTGGAGCCGCTCGCGAGCCCAGTTCACGGGGTCCCAGAGGGGCGGGTAATCGCGGTTGGGAACCGTGATCGCGATGACGCCCCCCGGCCGGGTGACGCGTCGGACCTCCGAGAGCGCCGCCGCGTCGTCGGGCACGTGCTCGAGCACTTCGGAGAGCACCACCTTGTCGAAGGACGCGTCGGAGTAGGGCAGCGCGAGGATGTCCGCCGCCGCGATCGAGACGTCCGGCCGGCTCTCCCGGCGGGCGACGCGCAAGCGGGGGACGTCGCTGTCGGTCGCGGCGAGCCGGCAGCCGTGGAGCTCGCGGATCACGTGCGTGAACCAGCCGAGGCCGCAGCCGCAGTCGAGCACGCGGTCTCCCGGCGCGATCGCCAGATAGTCCAGAACGACCCGCATGCGGCGGGCCGCGGCCATGTCGGCTTCGTTGGCGAGCATGCGCTCGAGCCGCGCGGCGTCGAAGGGCATCAGGCCGCCGCGGCGGAGCCCGAGGTCAGCCGGCGGAAGAGGGCCTCGTATTCGGAGACGCTCTTCTCGCGGTCGAAAATGCCCCGGATCTCGGCGGGCGGCTTCACGTAGCGTCCGCGCCCGGTGAGGGCCTCGGCGATTCCGCGCGCCAGGCCCTCCGGATCGCGGGGGGGCACGAGCAGCCCCATCCCCGTGACCTTCACGACCTCGCGGGCCCCCGGGATGTCGGTCGTGACGAGCGGGGTTCCCGAGAGGACCGCCTCGACCTGCGTGCTCGGAAAGCAGTCCGTTCGGCTGGCGACGACGAAGACGTCGCACAGGGCGTAGAAGTTGGCGAGCCGCTGCGGATCCGTCAGCAGGCCCAGGAACACGACGTTCGGGCGCACCGGCTCGAGCAGCGGCTGGCACTTCCGGAAAAAGTCCTCGTAGAAGATGTTCTGCTCCCCCGCGTAGAGAAAGCGGGTGTTGGGGACCCTTTCCAGCACCTTCGGGATGGCCTGGATCAGGTAGTCGAAGCCCTTCTCTTCGACCCACCGGCCCGCGAAACCCACGAGCGGCCGCCGTTCGAGCCCGAGCTCCTGGCGCCAGGCCTCGACTGCCGCGGGGTCGGGAGCCGGCAGATCCGACGGCGGGTAGATCGCGTCGAGCTTGGAGAGAAAAGGGGAGAGGAAGGGGGAGTGGCGCCCGTAGTCGCCGCTGTGCACCGTAATTCGCGAGGACATCGAGAGCGCCCGCGTCATGAGGGCCGTCACGGACCGTTCGATGACGCGATTGAAGGTTCCGGCCGGCATGACGAGGTCGCCGTGGTGCGTGAAGACGACGGGGCGCCGCAGGAGACGGCCGACCAGGGCCACCAGCGGCGCCTCGAGCAGCGGGGTGTGCATCTGGACCAGGTCCGCCGCGCGCGTCTCGCGCCAGAGCGCCGCCGGAAAACCCGGCATCAGGACGCCGCGCGACACGCGCGCCGCAACCGGAAGGCGGATGACGCGCACGCCCCGGAGGATCTCTTCGCGGGGGAGGTCCGGCTCATGCCTCGAGGTCAGGACCGTCACGCCGTGTCCGCGCTCCGCGAGGCCTTCGGCCAGCCGCTTGGCATACGCCGTCAGCCCCGTCCAGTGCGGGTGGTAATAGGTCAAGACCATGAGGATCTTCATGGAGCGGCGCGCACCTTGTAGACGGTGGTCGGTCCCTTGAACACGGGCTCCAGAAAAAGGAAGTTCGCGATGTGGTCCGCATTGGGGTGGGTCGACCGCTCGAGGTCTCCCAGGATCACGTACTGCACGCCGAACTTCTTGACGATCTCCAGGGCGGTTTCCTCGTCGGCCGTGCTGTAGAAGCCTCGCACGAGCTGGGCACGCACGGCGACCTCGGGATCGTTGGATCGCCAGAGCCCCTCGTGATTGGCCCAGCCCATCACGGTCGGAAGCCCGGTGTGCGAGGAGATGCGCGCGAATTCCCGGTAGGGGTCTCCCGTCGCCTCGAGCAGGACGGAACGGGCGGAGGCGTTCCTCTCGAGCCAGACGATGGCGGCGGCGTCGCCGGGGCTGCGCCGTGCCAGGGCCGTCATGGCATCGAGCGAGAAGCCGCCTTCGCGCTGGCGCAGACGCGAGGCCGCGGCGTTGATCGGGTAGAAGAGGGCGAGAGCCGCGGCCATCACGCCGACGGTCCGAAGGACTGCGCCCCGGACGCCCGGGGAGCGCCAAGCGGCGCCGGCCAGGACGACCACCGCCACGGCCAGCAGCGGCCAGGCCTGGTGGTAGAACTTGAAGATCGTGTTCATGCGCTGGAGCTTGTCGCCGTAGGAGTCCTTGAAGTAGACGAACTCGCAGCCGCCGATCATTCCGAGGGAAAGCAGCAGAAGAAAGACCGTGAACACCGTCCGGTCGGCGCCGTCGGGCGCGGCGCGCACCTGCCGGATCGCCGCCGCCACTCCGAGGATCGCCAGGAGGAAAAGAGGCAGGAGCGCGGGCTTGCGGAAGAAGAACGCCGCGAAGAGGCCCGCGCCGGCGGACACCGCGAGCAGCAGGTCGGTCCGGCGGCGGGCCGCCTCCTCCGAGGCGCGCGGGGGCCAGAGCGCCGCCGCGGCCACCGCGAAGAAGAGGCCCCAAACGCCCAGGAGCTCGAAGAGTCCGGATCGCTGCGTCGTCCAGCCGAGCCCGTTGTAGGGAAGCGAATAGGTCCGGGCATAGGGCCGATAGAGGAAGAGCCCGGCGATGAGCGCCGCCGCCCCGGCCAGGGCTCCGCGGGCAAGGGCGGCGGGTCTCCAGATGGGCCCGGTTCTGACCGCCCGCGCGGCGCCGGCGAACACGAGCGCGATCGCAACCGACGGCAGATTCCAGGCGTTGGAGGCGACGGCCGTTCCCGCGGCGAAGGCGGCGATCGCGTAAGGCAGCGCCCTTTCCAGGCGTCCCTTGCCGGTAGAGCCCTCGGGCTCGCAGAGGCGGTGGGCGACTACGAAAACGGCCAGAAAATAGGGAAAGGCGAGCAGGTGCGGGTGCAGATCCGCGTGGAAGAAAGTGAAGAAGGGAAACTCATTGATGGTGTCTCCGTTGGCGATCACCCGCGACGCGTGCCAGTAATCGAAGCCCTTGTCGAAGGGCGCCTTCATGGCGTCGATCGCGCCCTGCAGGTTGCCCGCAAAAACCGCCGCCGCGCCGGCGGCGATCCCGATGCCGCGGCGTCCCCCCGAGAGCCGCGCGCCCAGGCTCGCCGCGCCGCAGAACGAGTATCCGGCAAAGGTCGCGACGGCGAGGTTGTAGGAGACAAACGGCGTCACGGAGGCGAGCTTGGTCAGGGTCGCCGCCAGGAGGTAGCCCCAGTAGTAGTAGTTGATGGTCTTGCCCGCCATCCATGGGTCGAGCGGCGGCATCGCGCCGTGCCGGGCGATCGAGTTCAGGAACGCGAGGTCCATGAACTTCTCCGCGCCGAGGATCTCGGGCACTGCCGCCCGGATCACCAGAAAGACGCCGGTGGAGGCCCAGAAGGAAATTGCCCCCCGCTTGTCCTCGGGGCCCCAGAAGGGGGAGTCCTTGCGGCGGGGCCGCGTCCGGCGGTCGATCGCGTAGGAGGCGCCGGCCACCGCGAGGAGCGCGAAGAAGATCAGCCGCCGGTCGAAGGGAATCCTCGGCAGGAGAGTCGCCGCCCAGGCGACGTAGGCGGTCAGCGCGAGGCCGATCGGCCGGGAAAGCAGGGCGGCGTCGCGCCGGTTTCCGAAGAAGACGCGCAGGATCGGCAGGGCGGCGAGTCCCAGGGCCTCGACCGCCAGGGCCCATGCCAGAATGTCGCGCATCGTTGGGCAACAGTGTAAGGGAGAAGACGCACGCCATGCCTCTCGAGGAGTACCGCCGGAAGCGCCGCTTCGGAGTCACGCCGGAGCCCAAGGGCGCCAGGGTCCCTTCCGCGCGCCGCAAGGCGCTCGCCTTCGTCGTGCAGAAGCACCGCGCGACGGCGCTCCACTACGATTTCCGTCTCGAGTGGAAAGGCGTGATGATCTCGTGGGCGGTGCCGAAGGGCCCTTCCTACGATCCGTCGACCAAGCGCCTCGCGATGCAGGTCGAGGATCATCCGATCGAGTACAACAAGTTCGAAGGGATCATCCCGGAAGGGGAATACGGCGGCGGCACGGTGATGATCTGGGACCGGGGCTCCTGGACGCCGGAGATGCCGGACGTGGACGCCGCGTTGAAGAAGGGAGACCTGAAGTTTTCGCTCGACGGACAGAAGCTGCACGGCTCCTGGGTGCTCGTCCGCACGCGCGGGCGGCCGGGCGACTCGAAGCCCTCGTGGCTTCTGATCAAGCACCGCGACGAGTGGGCGAGCCGTGAGGACGTGACGGATCTCGCCCCGCGCTCGGTCGTCTCCGAACGGCTCCTGATCGAGATCGCCCGGGACGAGGGGGGCGACGTCGAGAAAGCCGCGGATGGAGATCCGCCGGCCCTCCTGCGCAAGATCCTGAAGGACCCGAAGCTGCTCCGGCCGGCGAAGAGATCCCGGCGAAAGGCCGTCTGGCATTCACGCAAGGCGGTCTCTTGAAGCGCGAGGCGTCGCGCGTCCCCTTCCGGGTCAAGCCCATGCTCGCGACCCTCGTGGACGAGCCCTTTCACAAGGCGGGCTGGGTCTATGAAGAGAAGTACGACGGCTATCGAATCCTCGCCTACAAAGAGGGGCCCCGCGTGACGCTCCTCTCCCGCAACGGAAAGGACCGCACCGAGAGTTTCGCCGACGTGGCGCGGGCTATCGAGACACTTCCGGACCGCACCCTGCTGCTCGACGGCGAAGCCGTGGCCTTCGACCGCCGCCTGGTGTCGCGCTTCCAGCTTCTCCAGCAGGGGAAGGTCCCCGTGGTCTACGCGGTCTTCGACTGCCTCTACCGAAATGGCCGTGACCTGCGCGAAGAGCCGCTGCCGGTGCGCCGCGAGGCCCTCGAGGAGGCGATCGGCGAGACGGCTCGCCTCTTCCCCTCGCGCCGGCTTGGCGCCAACGGGCTCAAAGCCTTCCGGACGGCCCGCCGGAAGGGCTTCGAGGGGCTCGTCGCCAAGAACGTCGAGGCGCCCTACCGCGAGGGCCGGTCCACGCAGTGGCTCAAGGTCAAGGTCCATCAGGAGGAGGAGCTGGTGGTGGGCGGCTACACGCAACCGGGCGGCACGCGGTCGTACTTCGGCGCGCTTCTGCTCGGTGCCTATCGCGGGAAAGACCTGCGCTACGTCGGGAGCGTCGGGACGGGATTCGACCAGAAGACTCTCGCCGCCCTCTACAGAACCTTCCAGCCTCTGGTCCGAAAGACTTGCCCCTTTTCCCCTCCTCCGAAGATCAAGGGCGCCACCTGGCTGACTCCGAAGCTCGTCGCCCAGGTCTCGTTCCACGAATGGACTGCCGAGGCGCGCCTGCGCCAGCCGGTCTATCTGGGCCTTCGCGACGACAAGGAGCCTCGCGACTGCCTTCTCCCGGAGCAGTTTCCGTGAGCCCGCGCAGGAAGGCCGCCGAGGGCCTGCCCGACGTCCCGCTCCAGATCTCCAACCCGGACAAGGTCTTCTGGCCGGAGGAGGGCTACACGAAGCTCGACCTGATGCGCTTCTACATGGAAGCCTTCGAGAGGCTCGAGCCCTACGTCGAGGACCGCCTGCTTTCCCTTGAGCGCTGCCCGGATGGAATGCAGGGGGAGTGCTTCTACCAGAAGGAGAAGCCTCCCGGAATGCCGGCCGATACGCCGACCCAGCGCATCAAGCACGAGAAGGGAACCACCAATTATGTCGTGGGCGGAACCCTGGTCACGCAGCTCGCGCTCGTCAACCTCGGCTGCATCGCCATCCACGTCTGGAATGCGCGCCGGGCGGCGCCGCGCAAGCCCGACTGGGTCTGCTTCGACCTCGACCCCGACTCGGGCAAGTTCGCCGACGCGGCGCGCGCGGGGCTGCGAGTCCGGGAGGCGCTCGATGCGCTCGGGCTCGCGTCCTTTCCCAAAACCTCGGGCCAGAAGGGGCTGCACGTCTTCGTGCCGATCCGCCCCGGGCCCGACTCGGACGAGGTGCGCGAGTTCGCCGATCGGCTCGGCCACCGCCTCGCGCAGGCCTATCCGAAGGAGTTAACGATGGAGACGCGCATCGCCGCGCGAAAGGGAAGGGTCTACCTCGATCCCTTCCGCAACGGCTTCGCCCAGACGGTCGTTTCTCCCTACTCCGTCCGCCGGGCGCCGAAGGCTCCCGTCTCGACCCCGCTCGCCTGGTCGGAAGTCGAGCCGGACCTCAAGCCGGCCGACTTCAACATCGCGACCTTCAGCAAGCGTTTGAAGAAGAGGGACCCGTGGGCCGATTTCTTCGAGAGGCGGCAGCCGCTCGAGCCGGCGTTGAAGGCGGTGCGGATCCTCTGAGACTATATCAGAATTGATATAGTTGCGCTCAGGCGCGGGCCTCCGGTTCCTTTCCGCGTCTGCGTATGTACACGGTCTTCTCGATGCTTGCGTGGACGACACCTTGCGAATCCGCGAGGTCGACCCGATACACGCGGTCGATCGAGGGGCTCTCTGCCGCCAGCCCCCGGATCGTCGCGATCTCCTCCTCCTCGATCACGAAGCGCGCGAAGAGGGTCGAGCGGCCGGGCCTCAGGAATCGGATCGTTGCCGACTTGTCCCACACGACGTACTCGGGGCCCAGGATCTTGATCAGCATGATCATGTAGATCGGGTCGACCGCGCCGTAGAGGCTCCCGCCGAAGATCGTTCCGACGTAGTTGCGCGTGCGCCAGGACAGCGGCAATCGGACCCGGATTTCCTGGTAGTCGCTTGCGATGTACGTGATCCGGGCTCCCGTGCCCCGGTAGGCGGGGAAGAGGTTGAAGCCCCAGCGCATGCGGCGCGTTCGGAAACTCTCGGGCATGGGCGCCAATGCTAAGCTGCCCGGCGATGACCGGGCCCGGATATTCGGCGCTTCTCGCATCGGGGGAGCTCGAAGAGCGCGTCGAGCGACTCTACGCTCTGCTCTCCTCTTGCACGGTCTGCCCCCGCGACTGCGGAAACGACCGGCTCGCCGGAGTTCTCGCCTCCTGCGCCTCGGGTTTGGACCCGGTCGTCTCGGCTTACACGCCGCACTTCGGCGAGGAGCCCGCTCTCTCCGGCACGGGCGGCGCCGGAAACATCTTCCTCGGAAACTGCAACCTGCGGTGCGTCTACTGTCAGAACTATCAGATCAGCCAGGACTACGCGGGCCAGCGCGGCAACGCCGTCTCGGTCGAGCGGATGGCCGAGATGATGCTCGAGCTCGAGGCGCGCGGCTGCCACAACATCGGCTTCGTCTCTCCCACGCACTATGCGCCGCAGGTGGCGAACGCGGTCCTGCTCGCCGCGCGGCAGGGTCTGACGCTTCCGATCGTTTACAACACCAACGCCTACGACTCGGTCGAGGTGCTGCGCCTGCTCGATGGCGTCGTCGACATCTACCTGCCGGACTTGAAGTACGCCGACTCCGCGATGGGATGGCTCTACTCGAAGGTGCCCGATTACGCCGAGCGATCCCGCGAGGCCTTGATCGAGATGTACCGGCAGAAGGGTAGCGCCCTCGTCGTCTCGGAGGACGGCCTCTTGAAGAGCGGGTTGCTGGTGCGGGTCCTGGTGCTGCCCAACGGTGTGGCCGGTGTCGGCGAGTCGCTCTCCTGGATCGCCGAGACGCTCTCGCCGCGCGTGGCGATCTCGCTCATGTCTCAGTACTATCCGATTCACCGCGCCGCTACGAGCGAGAAGTACGCGGCGCTTTCCCGCTCGATCACGGCCGCGGAGTGGGAAGAGGCTCTGGCGTCGCTCGAGTCGAACGGCATGCATCAGGGCTTCCAGCAGGAGCTCGAGACCGCCAACCGCTACTACCGTCCGGACTTCACGGACCGGGACACGCCCTTCCGCGACATCCGGGACTTCGCCGGAGACCGCGGCCGCGCGGCCGGCTAGAACAGAGGATGCTGGGCGGGTCCGGAAGTCGGCGCGGTGGCGGCCGGAATCTTGGGATAGACGTCGAGCAGCGTCTGCGGCACCAGGCGGACCTCGCCGGTCAGCTCCTTCTGGAGCATGAGGGCGTTGGCGACGGCCTGGCCCCGGAAGTGGTTGTTCAGGATCGCGTACACGTCGGCGCGCGGCGCTCGAGCCGCGGCCTCCCGGATCCGCCCCACCCACGGCTCGAGCTCCGCCTCCGAGTACAGATAGTTGTAGCGCTCCTCGTTTGAGGTTTCGCCGAACCACTTCTCCGAATTGCGCCCATGGAATCGGTAGTAGGCGAGCGGCGCCGTGACGCGGCTGGTGGCGCCGAGGTTGCCGGAAAGGGCCGGTTGATCGATGTTGACGAAGGCGGCTCCGTGCTCGGAAAGCAGCCTCGCCGTCTCCTCCCGGTCCCAGCTCGCGTGGCGGAACTCGACGGCGAGGGGGAGTCTGTGGAAGTCTCCGAGGATGCGGCCCAGAATCTCGCGGGACGGCGCCGTGTCGTGGAACGAAAAGGGGAACTGGACGAGGACAGCGCCGAGCCGGCCGTCGGCCTCGAGCGGCCGCATGGCCGCGAGGAAGGCCTCGCGGTCCGGGGGTCCCGCTTCGCGCTCGTGTGTGAACCCGCGATAGAGCTTCGCCGTGAAGCGAAAGCGCGCGTTGTCCGCCACGCGGCGCGCCCAGGAGGCCGTCTGCCGCGCGTCGGGAATCCGGTAGAAGGTCGAGTTGATCTCGTTGGAGTCGAAGAGCGAAGCCATCAGGGCCAGACGGTCGAATCCGCGGAGCTCCCTCTGCGGGTAGACGATGCCGCGCCAGTCCTCGTAGGACCAGCCCGCGGTGCCGACGCGAATCGAGCTGTCTACTTCTTCTCCAGTGCCGCGGCGAAATTGAAGTGGTCGGGGTCGCGCGCCAGCCAGAACTGGCCCGTGCCGGCCAGGCTCTTGTCCGCCTTGAACCGCAGCATCCAGACGCCGTCCTCCCAGTCGCGTCCGATCGGGGCACTGAAGGAGAAGCGCACCTGCGTGCCCTTGGCGGCGACGGGAAAGGCGTCCTCGAAGACGGGATAGGTCTTTCCCTTTGGGGAGACGGCTTCCACGCGGACGTTGAGCTTTCGCGCGGCCTCAATCGCCGGCAGGTCGATCGCCGTCTCGACCCGTACTCTCGGATCGCCGCCCTGGCGGAGCGCAAAGCCCTCCGGCGCCGTCTTCTTGCCCGACGCATCGGCGGGGAAGACGGCGAGCTCCGCGAGCGCGGGGCCCGGAATCTCGTGACCGGCCGTCTTGCCCTTGTCGTCCTTGATGTGAAAGGGAAAGACGATGTTGGCGGCGATGTCGATCGGCTGCCCGTTCTTCAAGGCCGGCCGGAAGACCCACGCCCGCGCCGCCGTGATCGTCGGCTCGACGAACTGCTCGTGCGTCGTCCAGACACCCTTCAGGTCCTGAAGGGTCCCGTTCTTGTCGATGCGCCCGATGAGGATGACCGTGCCCTGCGCGATGGCCTTGTGCAGGGCTTCGGGATAGACGGGCTTCTGCTCCCGCGTCAGCTCGGCGCCCCGCGTCTGCGCGAGGAGCGCGCTCGCGCCGGCGAGCAGGAGGGCGCAGACTGCGGTCTTCACGCGCGCGGCTCCGCGAGCGCCCGCCTGGCGTGGTACGAGGAGCGCACCAGGGGCCCCGACTCGACACGCAGGAATCCCATCGCCTCGCCTTCGAGACGAATCCGCTCGAATTCCTCGGGGGTGTAGTACCGCTCGACCGGGAGCCGCTTCTCGTAGGGTTGGAGGTACTGGCCGACCGTGGCGATGTCGCATCCGACGCCGCGCAGATCGTGAAGGGTCGCCAGCAGCTCGTCGATCGTCTCCCCGAGCCCCGCCATGACGCCCGACTTGGTCCTCATGGCCGAACCCGTGCGCCGGCGGCGGGCGTCGGCCCGGGCCAGGAGCTCGAGCGACTGCTCGTACCGTGCGTCGGGCCGCACGCGGCGGTAGAGGCGCGGGACCGTCTCCGTGTTGTGATTCAAGACCTCCGGCTCTTCGTCGAGAACCGTCTCGAGCGCCGCCACATCGCCCCGAAAGTCGGGGATGAGCACCTCGACCGTGCAGGAAGGGAGGCTGCGCCGGATCGCCCGAATGGCGCCTGCGAAATGGGCGGCGCCGCCGTCGGGCAGATCGTCGCGATTGACCGAGGTGACGACCGCGTGGGAAAGCGCGAGCTCCGCCGCGGCCTGTGCGACCCGATCCGGCTCACCCGGATCGAGTGCCCCCGGCCGGCCCTTCCCGACCGCGCAGAAGCCGCAGTGCCGCGTGCAAACGTCGCCCATCAGCATGAACGTCGCCGTGCGCTCGCGCGCCCAGCACTCGTGGATGTTGGGGCAGCGCGCCTCCTCACAGACCGTCACGAGCGAGAGACGCCGCATCATGGAGCGGACCTCTTCGTACTCGCCCGTCGTGTTGGCGCGGACCTTCAGCCACTCGGGGCGCTGGAGGCGCAGGGGGCGGTCCGACGGAAGTGTCGGCAGACTGCTCACGCCGCGATTATCTCCCGGCCGAAGACCTCGCCGAAGTGCGCGGGGATTTCCCGGGCCACTTCCTCGACCGAGGGCCCGCGGCCGAGCACCTTCGCCATCGACGTGACGCCGCCGTCGATGATGCCGCAGGGAACGATGCCGGCAAAACCGGAGAGGGGCTCTTCGGTGACGTTCAAGGCGAAACCGTGCGTCGTGACCCAGCGCGAGATGTGGATGCCGAGCGCGGCGAGCTTGTCGTTTCCAACCCACAGGGAGGAGACGCGGTCCTTGATTGGCGACCGCTCCGCTCGGATCCCGAAATGAGCAAGGGTGCGGAGCAGCACCTCCTCGAGGTCGGTCACGTAGCGCTTGACGTCTCGCCGGTCGGGATGGAGATCGACGATCGGGTAGCCCACGAGCTGTCCCGGCCCGTGGTACGTCACCTTCCCGCCGCGGTCACTCTCGACGACCTCGATGCCGAGCTCGCGGCAGCGATCGGGCGTCAGCAGGACATCCTGGCGTGAGGCATTTCGTCCCAGCGTGAAGACCGGATCGTGCTCGAGAAGGATGAGCGTCTCCGGTCCGCCGGCCTTGACCACCTCGGCGGCGTTGCGCTGGAGCGTCCAGGCGTCGGCGTACCGCACCCGGCCGAGCCAGCGGACGGTGGCCGCGCGGCGCGTCAGAAGGGATTCCATGGGAGCGAGACCGGGCGGCGCATCATGCGGGAGACGCGGCCCAGGCGATCAGGACGGCGCCGAGACCGAGCAGCGCGGAAGCCGCCAGGTGCAAGCGGGCGCGCATCGGGTAGCGCCGATCGAGCAGCGGCACCGCGATCACCGGTGCCAGCACGAGGGCCGCCGGGTAGAGAAACGCCGGCAGGCCGAGACAGCCGCCGGCGAGAACGGCAAAGTTGGAGGAGGGTCTCTTGAGCGCGACCCGCAGGAAGAAGGCCGCCAGAGCGACGAGGGCGAACAGAGAGGCGGCGCGCATCATGCGGATGGGACTAGCCGAGCTCGAACTCTCCCTTTTCGAGCGTCTCCTTCACGCGCGCCATGAACTTGTCGGCTTCGGCGCCGTCGATGAGCCGATGGTCGAAGGAGAGCGCGAGGTAGCCGACGGTCCGGATTCCGAGCGCGTCGTTTCCGTTCTCGTCCGCGACCACGACCGGCCGCTTCTCGATCGTGCCCACGCCCAGGATCGCGACCTGCGGCTGCGGGATGATCGGCGTGCCGAAGAGCGACCCGAACATTCCCGGGTTGGTCACGGTGAACGTGCCGCCCTGAATCTCCTCCGGCTTCAACCGCTTCGACCGCGCGCGTTCGGCCAGGTCCTGGGTCGCCCGCGCGAGGCCCAGGATCGACTTTTCGTCGGCGTTCTTGATGACCGGAACGATCAGGCCCCAGTCGAGGGCGACTGCCATTCCGAGGTGCACGTCCTTGTGGTAGATGATGTTCTCGCCGTCGATCGAGGCGTTGACCTGCGGAAACTCCTTCAGGGCCTGCACGCAGGCGCGGAAGATGAAGGGCAGGTACGTCAGCTTGACGCCGTTCTTGGCGAGAAAAGCCTCCTTGTGGCGCTCCCGCAGCCTCGCGATGTTGGTGTAGTCGATCTGGAAGACGGTCGTGACGTGCGCCGAGGTCCTCTTGGAAAGGATCATGTTGTCGGCGGTGATCTTCCGGATCTTCGTCATCGCGACGACCTCGTCGCGGTCGGTGGTCGCGAGCGCGGGCCGAGCCGGCACAGGGGCTTCGGCGGGCACGGCTCGGCCGGCCTGGGGGACGCTCGCCGGAGCGGCGGCCGCGGCGGCGGGGCCGGCAACCTTGCGATTCTCGATGTAGGACAGGATGTCGTTTTTCGTCACCCGCCCGTGGATGCCGGTGCCTTCGATCTCCTGGATGCGAACTCCCTGCTCCTGCGCGATCTTTCGCACGAGCGGCGAAGAGCGCTGGCGCAGACGCTCTTCGAAGGACTCGACTCGTTCCGCCGGCCTCGGGAGCCGGCGCGGCCACTGGGGCAGCGGCAGGAAGTGGGGGGGCTGCGGTTCGGACCGGAGCCGGGGCAGGCTCTGGGGGCCGGACCGGAGGGGGAGCCTCGGATTTCGCGGCGGGGGCAGGAGACGGCGGGGCCGGGGCCTGAACCGCAGGCGCGGCCGGTGCGGCCGCGGCCTGTTCTCCCGCCTCGCCTACCACCGCCACGACGGTGTTGATCGCGACCGTCTGGCCCTCGGGCACCTTGATCTCGAGCAATGTTCCGGCCACCGGGGAGGGGATCTCGGCATCCACCTTGTCGGTCGAGATCTCGAAGATGGGCTCGTCCCGTTTGACCGGATCTCCCACCTTTTTCAACCACTTGGTGATCGTTCCCTCGGCGATCGACTCGCCCATCTGCGGCATGATGACTTGAGCGGCCATGGCCCTCCCTTTCGCCCTGCAAGCATAGGGCAAGCCGGCCCGATCGGGAAGGCTCGCGGTTCTCGGAGGGGCATAGGGCGTCTCGACGGCGCCGACCCGGAGCAAGAAAACAGCACGGCAGCCCGGAGGGAGCCGGCCAGCTGGACGGTTGCGTGATGCTGCGGTTAAGAGAGTCTGAAGTGATTCCGGAGAAGGCGCTCTTGGGGAGGGACTTGGGGTTTGTTCCACCAAAGTGCCTTGACCCGTCGTGATCGGATCAGATAAAGCTGGGGCCCGAAAAAGGACCCGACGCACCGCGCTTCGCGGAAGACCCGAGAAGCCGGTCCGCCTTCCATTTTCGGAGTGGAAAAGGAGGGGACGATGACGGCTCGTAGCTCGCGGAATACGAGAAAGAGGATCCGAACCAAGACGGTCCTGTGGGGTGTCGCTCTCGCGGCGCTGCTTTTCCCACGCCCGGTTCTGTCTCAGGGAGAGTGCGACGGAGACTACTGTCCCCCTCCTCCCGCGTCGCAGTGCCCCTCTTTCGAATTTTGTGATGGAGAATGCCCAGCGCTTCCGCCCTGCGAGCAGGTGGAGTTCTCGCCCGGGGAACCCACTCAGAAGTTCGATTTCGGGAACGGGCACTTCATCAAGGTCACGGCTAACGTCCAGCGGCCCTTCAGTCTGGCGATTCAGTTCTTCCCCACCGACAGCGACGAGCTCGCCGCCCGGCTGAACCGAGGGCTGGCTCCCGCGAACTGCATCCCTTACGCCGGGGCGTCGAGCGAGGAGCAGGGCTCCTGCGGCTTCTACCATGTCGTCGAGCCGCTGCCCGTAAAGGGCGACCCGGGCTGCACGGATTGCGACTACTCGGGTGACGTTCTCTACAAGGTCTTCTGGGACCTTCCCTCGCTCGGCGAGCTCAACAACCCCCGGCTCTATCGCGCCCCGATCCTGCCGGAGGACCCGCAGACCTGCCAAAACGAGGGCAACTGCTACACGCAGGACATCACCGATCTCGTCTACACCTCCGGAGCCACCGGGAACCCCGATCCCGGGGTCAGCGGGAAAGGCAAAGGCTTCTCCGACTACGAAGTGGTAGACCGACTCAACGGGCAAGACCCGTGCGACGGTCGCGAAGATTGCACGCAGATCACGCTGCCATTCTCGCCAGACCATGAGACGAACAAGTACGATTTTGGGAACCACCACTTCATCAAGATCACGACTAACGTTCTTCAGGATTTCGACCTGACCGTCGAGTTCGTGCCGATCACCCAGAGTGAGTTGGACCCTCGGCTGAACCAGGGGCTGGCTCCCGCAAACTGCATCCGGTACGCCGGCGCCACCTCGAACACAGCGCTGGGTTCCTGCGGCTATTACCACATCGTCGAACCGCTGCCGATCAAGGGCGTCGACTACGACGGTGACGTCTTCTACAAAGTTTTCTGGGACTTCCCAACCCTCGACCAGCTCCACAATGTCCGGCTCTACCGCGCGCCGATCCCTCAGGAGGACCAGCCCACCTGTACCAACGGGATCGACTGTTTCACGCAGGACCTCACCGGCGTCGTGTACGCGGCCGGGGCCACAGGCAATTCGGATCCGGGCGTGAGCGGCAAGGGCAAGAGTTTCTCCGATTACGAGGTGGTCGATCGGACCGGCGGCGACTTGACGGCCAAGGTCCGGCTCGGGTTGAAGTGGTTCTGGGATTACGGCATCAAGTTCGACCTGAAGGCCGTGGTCAAGAGGAATGGCGTCGAGGTGAGCTCCGGAGAGCTCCTGGGTTCGCCGGGGGGCTTCGTCCTTTTCCAGAACGCGATTCTCCGCACGATCCCATTGACTTTCCCGATCCAGACGTTCGAGAGCGGCGACAACATCAGCATCAAGGTTCTCGTGCGCAACTCCTGTCTCGGCAGCCCGCAGCTGACTGGTGTCGCGAGGCTGTGGTACGACGACAACTCCCAGAGTCAGGTTAACGTCCCGGGAGTGCCGACGCTCTACCTGGTCCGAGGCGAGGATGATGAACGCGAAGAGTGGGACCACGACAGAGATCGGGGCGACCTGAGCACCACCACGTCGCGTCTTAAGAGGAAGAGGGATGTAAGAGTCTGGCCGAAGGTCCCGTCCTGTGACGGCCCGTACCGGTCGTTCGGGACATGGAGCGGGACGGTTCCCTACTAACGGCCGCAAGATCCAACGCGCGGAAGGGCGAGAAGCCGGGCCTCGGGCCCGGCTTCTTTTTGCGCGCCGGGCCGATCAGCGAGCTTCGGCGAGAATCGGCGCGAGGTCGGCCCGCTTCACGACGTCGTCGGTTTTCGCCTCTTTGCGGATTTCCTCGAGAATTCGCCGGGCCTCCTCGAAGTGCCGGGCCGCTTCGGCAGCGTTGCCGGTCGATTTCAGTGCGGAAGCAAGGAGATAATGGCTGCGCGCACGGAGGGCGCGCAGGCCGAGCTTCTCGCTCCGGGCGAGCGCCCGTTCCAGCTCCTGCTTGGCCTGCGCGTACTGCTTGGCCTCGATGAGAGCCTGGCCGAGGTAGACGGAGCACTCGACCGACAGATGCTTGAGGCCGAGGGAGTCGGATTCCTCGGCTAGCTTGTTGAGTCCCTCGATTGCCGGCCGGTAACGTCCCTCGGCGATCGAACATTTGACGAGGTTGACTCGAGACAATAGTTCGACCCGCTTGTTTCCTGTCTTGGCGACGGTCTGGAGAGCTCGCTCGTAGAGGGGACGAGAAGCCTTGACGTCGCCGAGATAGAAGAACCGGTCGCCCCGGAAGTTCAGGATCTGCGCCGCCAGGGCGTGATTTTGCAGCGTTTCGGCCAGCTTCGATGCTTCCGCGAGCTGCGCCTCGGCCGCATCGGTTCGCCCGATCATGGCCTGGGAATGCCCGGTCCCGCTCAGGATCTCGCCCATCCAGAATCCGTGGTCCTTCAGCTCCCGGAAGGCCTTGAGCGCCTCCTCTTTCGCGCTGACCGCGGCTCCGTACTTTCCCTCGTACTCGAACAAGGTCCCCATGCTGTAGGACTCGATGGCCGCACCGCGCTTGTCGTTGGCCTCGCGCCGCAAATCGATGGCGCGCAGGTAATGCTTCAGGGCCTGGTCGTATTGGCCCTTGTTGGTTGCGGTCTCGGCGAGGTTGTGCAGGGTGTCGGCGATGTCGCCCGGGTTTTTCGTCTTCTCCCGGATCTGAAGTGCCCTCTCGAAATACGTCTGGGCGTCGTCGTATTGCGCCTTGAAGAGATAGATGTTGCCGATGTTGTTCAGGCAGAGCCCTTCGCTGTCCTGATTGCCGACGTCGCGCTGAATCTGCAGCGATTCCTTGTAGTCTTTCAGCGCTTCGTCATAGTTCCCGCGATCCTCGTAGAAGCTGCCGAGAGCGATGAGGGTCTGGCCGGTGCCTTTCTTGTCGCCGATCTCCCGCTGGATCTGCAGCGCTTCCTTGTAGCTGGCCAGCGCGGCATCCGGATTGCCCAGCCGCTCCTGGACCTGGGCGATCTGACCCAGGGTCACCGCGATTCCGCGCTTCTGACCGATACGGCGCTTGATCTCGAGCGATTCCTGGTAGTAACGCTGGGCATCGCCCGGCTTGTCCAGGTCCCCATAAGCCACTCCGATGGCGTGGAGCACGTCGGCCTTCTCTTCGTCCTGTTCGAGCTGGATGGCCAGGCTCAGAGCCTGGTTCAGGTAGTCGAGCGATCCTTGGGGATTTCCGGCCTTGATCTCCACGCGGCCGGATGCCAGAAGGACGGCGACGTACTTCGGATCGTGCTCGAGGACCTTCTTGTAGTGGGCGCGGGCCTGATCGTAGGCGCCCGTTGCCTCGTAGAGGGCGCCCAGCTCGAAATTGATCTCGGGATCCTCCGGTGCCACCTTGGCGAGGTTCTCGTAGGCCCCGATCGCCTTGTCGGTGTCGTTGACGATCCGCGCGTGGCTGGCGTTGATGAGATACCTCTCCTGCGCCGGAAGGCGTTCGGAAAGCTCCACGGCGCGGCGCGAGTTCTGTTCGGCCTCCGTGTCGTATCCCAGTTTGGCGTATGTCTGGCCAAGCTTCGCGTACGCGAGGGCGAATTCCGAATCGGCCTTGATCGACTCTTGGAATTTCTTCAGTGCCTCGGAATTCTTGCCCTGGCGTGCGAGCTGTAGCCCTTCGTTGTAGGACCGTAACGCATCGAGCGACTTCGTGGACGGCTTGAAGGCGGTGGCTTTGAGCTCCTCGAGGGCATCCGAGGAAAGCGACAGACCGTCACGAATCGACTGCGCGAGCTGATCGATGGCGGCCTGAAGACCGCTCTGACTGGGTGCCTGCGCCTTCAGCGCGACGGACCGCTGCCGCTTGACGTCTTCGAGCGTGGCGTCAATGCGGATCTCGTCGCCGAACTTGACGTACTGTCCCCAAACGACGGTGTCCGCGTTGCTGAACTTCGCCAGCTTTCGAAGCGCGGTCGGATCGAATGTGGAGTCGGCGGAAATCCTCAGATCGCGAAGGATCTGATGGAGTCGGTCCGACGGAACGGTCCGCAGCGACGCCGATCGTCCGACGTCGGTCCGCAGCATCTCGGCCAGGCTGGGCCCCAGCCAGTCGAGGGAGGCGTCGCCCGAAGCGTTGCGGAACGGCAGAATCGCAAGCGAGACGGACTCCTTCGCGCCGCCCGGCGCGCCGCTCTGCTGCGGCGTCGACCTTGAGGACAGCCGGTTTCGGAAAACAATGGCCGCGCCCGCGACGAGTCCGACGACGATGACGACAGTGAGGGCGGGCCTCAGCCAAGGCCTCTTCGCGACCTCGAAGCGCAGCGTCGTCCGAAAGCCGCCGGCGTCCAGATCCTTCAGGATGTCCTCGACCGTCTGGTAGCGCGCGGCCGGGTCGACCGCCATGCAGCGCTCGAGGATCTTTCTCAGGAAGGCGGGCAGTTCCGCGTTGAGCTCACCGGCGGGCTGCGGCGCGCGCTGCAGCCGTTGGGCCATCACCTCGTAAGGCGTCGAGCCGGTGAAGGGCAGCCGGCCCGTCGACATCTCATAGAGGATGACGCCGAGCGAGTAGATGTCTGACCGGTGATCGATCGGCGCTCCCTTCACCTGCTCCGGTGACATGTAGTACGGCGTACCCACGATCGTGCCGGTCTGCGTCATGCCGGACTGCTCGAGAGACTTGGCCAGGCCGAAGTCCGTCACATAGACGTTGTCCGAGGCGTCGAGCATTACGTTCTGCGGCTTCAGATCGCGGTGGATGACTCCCTGGTCATGGGCTGCTCGAAGCCCCTCGAGGATCTGCCGGAAGACGCGGATCAGGCGCGGAGTCGGGAGCCGGCCCTCGCGCTTCAACACCGTCGAGAGGTCTTCTCCCTCGATGAACTGCATCGTAAGGTACTGCACGCCGTCGGACTCGCCGAGGTCGTAGACGCGCAGGACGTTCTTGTGAGTGACCTTGCTCGAGAGCTGGATTTCGCGCTTGAAGCGCCCGAGCACCATCTCGTTTTCCGCGATGTCGGACCGGATGAGCTTCAAGGCCACCTGGCGGTCGAGCTGCAGATCCTGAACCTGGTAGACGGCGCCCATGCCGCCCCGGCCGAGAAGGCGCAGGACCCGGTAGCGCTTTCCGATCTCGAGGCCCGGCGGGAGAATGGCCGAGGAACCTGGGGCCGAGCCAAGACCCCGGTCCGACCATTCCTTCAGGCTGGCAGGCGCGGCCATCGTGGGCGTCGAGTCTGCGCCCGGCAAGACAAGGGTCGGACCGGGACCGGAGAGCTGTCCAGAGCACTGGGAACAGCTCGACGATCCTTCGGGGTTGGGCGTGTGACAGGCCGGGCAGATCATGCGGACGTGGGCCACTCCTGATTCTACTGTGAGCCGCTCCAGGGGCCGGCCGGGCGCCACCGTCTGCCGGTCCCCATCCACCGTTGGCCGGCGGAAGAGGGACACCATGCGGAGGCGGCCGTATTCTCGAGGGGAGCGCGGGATCGACCCAAGTGAACGGGAGGAAGGCGCGATGAGGGGTTCCTACGACGAGGGAAGCAGGATCTCGAGGTTGATCGGCGGCGGGCTGTTGATCGCCGTCGGGGGCTTGATGGTGGCGAAGAACCTCGGGCTCGTCGAGGCCGGCAATCTCGGCGACTATTGGCCGATGCTGCTCGTCTGGGTGGGGGCGACGCGGATCTTCGCGCCCGGCCGCGGCGAGCATGTCGTCTCGGGCCTGGTCGTGCTGGGACTCGGCGTCTTCTTCCAGCTCGATCGCTTTGGTCTTATCGGCGTTTCGCTCGGCGATCTGTGGCCGGTCTTCCTCGTGGCCGGAGGGGCCGCGATGATCGCCGAAGGGCTCCGCGCGCGGCACCGGGGCGTCCAAGAGGCCGGAGGCCAGAAATGAGTTCCGCAGCCTCGCCCCGAATGGCCGGCCGCGTCGTCGCCGGCGCGATCCTCATCTCGCTAGGCGCCCTCTTCCTGCTCGACAACTTCGGCCTCGTCGACGCGGGGGATGTCCTCCGGTTCTGGCCGTTGATCCTGATTGCGCTGGGGCTGACCCGCCTGGTTGCCCCGGCGCGGCCGGAAAGTCGCGTGGGCGGCGTGGTCCTCCTCTTCCTGGGCTCCGTGTTCCTGTTGCGGGCGTTGCACGTGCCCTCGTTTCGCCTGCGACTGGCCTGGCCGGTCATTCTCGTCTTCCTGGGAGGCCTGCTGATCTGGCAGGCGCTGCGCGGCCGCGGATCGCCCGGCTCGGCGCCGCAGGACGCAGAAGCCGCATCGGAGCCTCATGGAGGCGGCCACGAATCCTCGCCGGCCGGGGCGGGAGAGCGAGCGGCGGGCCGTGTGAGGGCGCGGATTGGCGGCACACGGAGCGCGTGGGGTCAGGCTCAGGAGCGGGGCTCCGTCCTCTCGGAGTTCGCGCTGATGGGCGGCGGAGAGCTCATCGTCCATTCGCAGGACTTCCGCGGAGGAGAGGTGAGCGCGATCATGGGAGGCTTCGAGATCGACCTGCGGGGCGCCGCGATCTCCGGGGACTCGGCCACGCTCGAGCTCTTCACGCTCTTCGGCGGAATCGAGCTGAAGGTGCCCCAGGAATGGGAGGTCGTTCTGCACGGCACCCCGATCCTTGGCATGTTTGCCAACACGGCCAAAGCCCTGCGAGACCCCTCGGTGCCGCGCAAGACCCTGATCTTGAGAGGCACCGCCATCATGGGAGGAGTCGAGGTGAAGAACTGATGGCGCAGCCAATGCCGGCGGGTCGGGAAGCCTAGCCTATGCACCCGATTCTGGCCCGGCCGGGGCGGCTGCTCGCGTATCTGGTGGCGACGATGCCGCTGGCCGCCATCCTGACGGCCCTCCTCGCAGGGGGCGGACGGATGCCGGTAGTCGAGGCCGCGGCGCTGGCCCTTCCGATGACGTTGATTTCGGCCTTCCTGTCGCTCTCGGCTTTCTATCCCTGCCGGGCGATGCCGCTCGAGCGCGAACGCCGGGGCATGCTCGCCGTGACCCACGCCAGCGCGGCCCTCCTCGTCTCGGGGGTCTGGGTCGCCTCGGGTTCGGGTCTGGCGCGCCTCCTCGGCGACCTGCCGATCTTCTCGGGGCTCCCTGACCGCTACGCCCGGGAGGTGCCCGCGCTCTTCTCCGCAGGAATCCTCCTGTATCTGCTCTCCGCAGGCCTCCATTACGTGCTGATTTCGCTCGAGGCGGTGCGTGACCGGGAGAGAGAGGAAGCGCGGTTCGAGATCCTGGCCCGGGAGGCAGAGGTTCAGGCCCTGAAGGCCCGCATCCAGCCCCACTTTCTCTACAACAGCTTGAACGCCATCAGTTCCCTGATCGGGCGCGACCCTGGCCGCGCGCGGGAAATGTGCGTGGGCCTGGCGGAATTCCTTCGCCAGAGCCTGGCCGCCGGAGAGCGGCCGTCGATCCGCGTCGGGGAAGAGCTCACGCTCGCCCGGCATTACCTGGATGTCGAGCGGATTCGGTTCGGCGAGCGCTTGATCGTCGAGGAGGAGATCGAGCCCTCCGGAGAAGATTGCCTCGTGCCGCCGCTCCTGCTGCAGCCGCTCGTCGAGAACGCCGTCGTGCACGGCATCTCGACCCTGGTGGAGGGAGGCACCGTGCGCCTGGAAGCGCGGCGAGCGGGCAACCGCCTTCGCATCGTCATCGAGAACCCCTTCGATCCGGAGGCGCCGCCGCGGCCACGCAGCGGCCTGGGGCTTCGCATCGTTCGGGAACGCCTGGCCGCCCTCTACGGTCCCGATGCGATCTTCGCGGCGAAGAAGATCGACGGGCGGCATCTCGCGATCATCTCCGTTCCGGTCCGCCTGCAGGGGGCCGCGTGACCGACGCGATCCGGGTGCTCGTCGTCGACGACGAGGAGCCGGCGCGGACGCTCCTCTCGGAGATGTTGTCCCGCGCTCCCGGGGTCGAGGTCGTGGGGGAGTGCGCCAACGGATTCGAGGCCGTTCAGGCGGCCGGGCAGATGCGGCCCCACGCCGTGTTCCTGGACATCGAGATGCCGAAGCTCGACGGCTTCGAGGTCCTGGAATTGCTCGACCCCGGGATCGCGGTCGTCTTCGTCACGGCCTACGACCATTACGCCGTCAAGGCGTTCGATGTCGAGGCGGCGGACTACGTTCTGAAGCCCTACCGGCAGGAGCGGCTGCTCGAGGCCCTGGCCCGCGCCCGCGCGCGGGCCCTGCGCCGGCAGCGCCCGGATCCCGCGCGGCTCCAGGCAGCGATGCGGGCTGCCGGGAGCTTCGCCACCCGCATCGCCGTGCGGGACGGCGCGACGGTGCATGTCATTCCCGCGGCGAAGCTCGACTACGCCGAGGCGCGCGACGATACGATCGTCCTCAAGGCCGAGGGAAGAACCTATGCGAAGGCACAGACGCTCTCGAGCCTCGAGGCCTCGCTCGATCCAGGGCGCTTCCTGCGATTGCACCGGTCCTACGTGGTCAACCTCGACCGCCTCCGGAAGGTCGAGCGGTACTCCAAGAACAGCCACGTCGTGATCCTGGCGGATGGCACCCGCATCCCCATCAGCCGCGAGGGGCACGCGCGGCTGAGGGAGCTGCTCGGGGAGGGCCTGGGCCCGGGGAGCTGACCCCCTCTCCCGGCGGGAGAGGATCGGGGTGAGGGGGCCTTTCCCGTCCCCAGTTGCGTCTTCCGAGCTGGACTTCCGCCGGCCCCCCTCACCCTCGCCCTCTCCCCCCTCCGGCGGGAGAGGGAAGTCGCTGCGCCGCCGGCCACGGGCCTCACTCCTTGGCGTTCTTCCTCCCCGCGTCGAGGCTGTCCCAGTTCAGGATCGCGTTGAAGACCAGGAACTCGCTGCCCCGGGTCTCGCCTCGCCAGAAGGGATTGTTGGAGAAGAGGACGATGTGTCCTTTTTCGAAGGGCACGTCCACGACGGCGGGATGCTGCGCGATCTCCGAGGCGCCCTCGACCAGCCCCGAGACGAGCAGGTCCTTGGCGTCGGCGTAGCGAAGCGGCACTCGCGGCCGCAGCGGCGGAGGGATCACGAAGGGGTTGTTGCGCTTCTGCTCGTCGGTCAGCGGAAGCGCCTCCCAGGGCTCGGCCTTCGGCTCGACGGGGATCTCGGAGGGAGGTCTCCCGACCACCCAGTCGGGATCATCGATGGTGCCCCGGCCGGTAGCGCGCTCCTTCTGCGCCCCGAAGCGGGGGCCGCCCCGGCGGCCGGCAGCGTTGGACAGATTGAAGATGGGGCCGTCGAAGGAAAAGATCGACGGGGAGTCCGAATAGCCGTAAACGATCGGGCTCGCGGCGTCCACCAGCACCGAGCGGACGACGCTCCCCGTGACCTTCAGCTTCTCGGCCTCGGCGGTCGAGACGCCCGGCGCGAGGCCGAACTGCACGGCGAGCTCCGCCGTGTCCATCGCGCCGATCAGCAGCCCCCCCTCCGCGACGAAGCGCCGCAGATTGGCGACTCCGGCCAGATCGAGGCCGGGGCGCATGTCGTCGGTCGAGTCGATCTTGCCCAGGTTCGGCGTCAATGGGGTCGTCTTCCAGGGCAGCGGGTTGCCCCACATCGGCATGCCGTTGACGATGTTGCGCACGCCGATCCCCGCCGGCGGGAAGACGAGCACGTCGAATCGGGCCTTCAGGTCCGGAGTGCGGGCGAGGACCTGTGTGCTGACGTATTCGAACGGGATCTTTCGCTCGTCGAAGGCGAGGCGCCACCAGCCCTCGTTCTGCGTCCACATCCACGTGTGTACGAGCCCGATGCGCGGAGTGCGCAGGGGGTGCGTCGAAACCTTCGGCGGCATGGCCAGGGCCGTCACGGGGAGAGCGAGCTCCGCGGCGGCCCGCTCGAGCGCGGAGCGGTCCACGCCTCGGATGAGGAACGACCCTCGCGCGAACTTGCGTCCTGCGGCATCGAAGGGCTCCTCGGCCGCCTCGAACCCGGCGTCGGGAAACCGGAACCGCAGGGTCGCGAGCGCGCTCTCGGCGTTGTGGTTGACGGCAAAGACCGGGCCGTCTCCCTTGACGCCGCCCGTGGCCGTGACCGGACCGGCCACGCGCTCCATCGGCACGGAGAGGGTCCTCGGGTCCGTCGCGCGGCGGACCTCGACGCCGAAGAGCTCTCCGAAGGTCCAGCCCGTGTCGTCGTAGGGCGTCTTCTGCGGGTCCTCGGGGCTCCAGAATTGATAGTCGAGCATCGCGTCCGCGATCCGGCTGTAGGGCTGGTCCATGCGCACGAGGTAGCTGCCCGCCGGGAAGGCGCGCGTCTCCGGCGCGGGCTTTTCTTCTTTCTTGCCCGAGGCGGTGGCGTCGGCTTTCTCGCCGGTTTTGTCGCCGCCTTCCTTCTTCGGCTTGCGCGGCGAGGAGACCACCGCGGTGAAGGCCGCCTTCGAACGGTGGACCTCGCAGCCCTGCATCTGAAGCAGGCGCAGCAGTTCCGCCTGGGCGCCCGGCCGCGGGTCGTCGGCCGGAAACACATAGGCCGCCGGCCCTTCGGCCTTCGGCTTTTCGACCGAGCGCTTGCTCTTCAGGTAGAAATTGCGCAGGAACTCCGTGCGGTTGACCGCGAAGTAGTGGAGCGAGACGAACAGCCCCGTCTGCTCGTAGTTGTTGTTGTCGCGCTGCGACCATTTCGCCTTGGGCAGCGGGGGATTCTGGCGGTACCAGGTGCGCGAATACTCCGAGGGCTGCAGGGTCCGT
This sequence comes from uncultured Acidobacteriota bacterium, assembly GCA_963801275.1. Lineage (GTDB taxonomy): Bacteria > Acidobacteriota > Thermoanaerobaculia > UBA5066 > Gp7-AA6 > DATBFU01. The sequence continues at coordinate 4,265,239 of CAWDEF010000001.1, forward strand.
TCGAGCGTGTCGGCTCCCGCGTTTCCGAAGGTTTCGTAGAGACGCGAAACGCCGTTGTGGGTGGCCGCGATGAACATCAGATAGCCGGGCGACCACGTGTCAAAGAGCCCGTGGGTGAAGACGCCCGGCATGCCGAATCGCGTCATCTCCTGCACGTTGTTCCAGCCGAGCTGCTGCCACTCGTTGGTCACGATCGGGTCGAGCCACGCGTTGTACGGACCGTCGCCCACAGTGTTGTCGTAGAGGTAGGGCACCGACTCGTGCAGGTCGTGGAGGAGCTGGGCCTTCGCGTCGAGCCAGGCCGCGAGAATGTTGCGGGTGAGCTTGAGGGACAGATCCATAGCGTCACGGTTGTTGTCGTGGGCGACGTAGTGACCCCAGTAGACCAGCGGCGGCCAGTTCTCGCCTGGATGCGCGAGGTGCCAGTTGTAGACGTCCACCTGGCGGTCGCGGCCGTCGACCTCGACGATGGGCGTGATCATGACGATGACGTGGTCGCGGATGTACTTGACGTACGGGCTCTCGTCCACGGCCAGCCGGTAGGCGAGCTCCATCAGCGCCGTGGGAGCGCCGGTCTCCGGGGAGTGAATCGTGCCCGTGACGTAGTAGATCGGCGCCGAGGGGGCGATCAGCTTCTCGGCCTCCGCGTCCGAGAGCCCGATCGAGCGGGGATCGGCGAGCTTCGCGAGACGGCCGCGGTTCTCGTCGAGCCCCGCAAGGAGGGCTTCCGAGGCAATCGTCACGGCGATCATCTCGCGCCCCTCTTCGGTCGTCCCGATCGTCTGCACTCGGACGCGCGGGCTCGCCGCCGCGAGCTCGCGAAAGTACCGGTAGACCTCCGTCGAGTAGGGAAGCTTGCCGGGCGCGCCCGCCACGTCGCCAAGCACGGATTTCGGCGTGGGGACGCCGGAGGCTGCCGGCAGGTAGTCGACAAGCGGCGAAAGGAACGAGGGCTCGGTCGTGTACTCCTTGATCTTCTTCGTGTACTCCTCGTCGATCGGCTGCGCGGGGTCGCGCGCGGGGCGGGAGTCGTCGCCGCCGCGCGCGGCGGCGGCTGCAAGCAGTGCGGCGCAGGCGAAGACCGCGGGTCGAAGAAATCGCGTCATGGTTCTCCTCGTCGAGTGTTCGTGGACCCCGGAGACCGGGGCCGGGCGATCTTAACCTCGCCCTCGTCGGGGAGGAAACGGATTCGACCGTGGCTCCCCGCAGCCTGCTAGCATCCCGCCGCGTGCCCTCGCTCGCCGACAAGCTGTTCGCCCGCCTCTCGGAGCCCGGCGTGCGCCGTCTGGCCGCGGCGCGGGTCGTGCGCGCTTTGGAGCGCGTCTGGCGGCTTTCGGAAGGCGACGCCGAACGGCTCATCCGACTGCACGACCGTCTGCTCTTCCTGAGGGCCTATCCGCCTTCCCCCGACGTCGCCCGAAAGGCCGAAGTGATCCTTTCTCTCGTATCCGCGAGCGTGCGGCGCCTCGCGGCCGCGGGTGCCGATATGGACCCCTTCGATGCCCCGGAGGTGGCCGGCGTCGCCTGGACGACGATCACGACGGACTTCTCCTATGACCTCGTGCGGTGGCTCGCCTTCCGGCACTCCGGGCGCGTCGCGATCGACTGGTCGGCCTGCGATGCGTGGGATCGCATGCGGTCCACATGGCCAGGCTTCCTGCCGCTTCTCGAAGAGGAGGCGCTTGCGGACGCGAACGTGCCGTATCTTGCCTGGCTTCAGGCCGCCGCCGGCGGGCGGCGGACGGACGTCCCTTGGCTTCTCCACCGATACGACGGTCTGCCGTTCTCGAGCGAGGAGAAAGCGGAGCGCTGGAACACGCTCGGCGTTCCGGTCGCCTGGGACCTGGCCGACTCGCGCGCCTCCCGCACGAGGATGCGCCGGCCGGGGCCGGCTCTATTTCTTCATGACGGGCCGCTGCTCGGGCGGCGCGACGTCTCGCTCGACGCTGTGTTCGCGGACCCGCCGCTGTCGCTTCGGAAGCTTTCCCCCCGCGATGGCCACAAGATCTGCGACATGGTGCGTGAGGCGACCGCCGCACGATACCGGGAGTTCTACACCTTCACGTACGCCGATCCGTCCTCGGTCATCGCGGCGCGTCCCGGGCGCGGCGTCGAGCTCTTCCTGATGGGCATCCGTCCGGAGCGGCGCCTGCCCCTGCGGGCCGCGTACGGCGGGTTCGTCGTGAAGAACGGCGTGCCGGTCGGCTACATCGAAGGCCTCGCCTTCTTCGAGCGGCTGGAGATCGGCTTCAACATGTACTACGCCTTCCGGGAAGGCGAGTCGGCCTGGATCTACGCGCAGGTCATGAAATTCCATCGCGATGCCCTCGGCGTCACGTCCTTCTCGATCGACCCATACCAGCTCGGATTCGAGAACGACGAGGCGATCGACTCGGGCGCCTTCTGGTTCTACCGCAAGCTCGGCTTCCGTCCGACCGACCCCGGGGTGCGGCTGGGGATGGAGCGCGAGGAGCGGCGTCTTGCGGTCGATCCCGAGTACCGCTCCTCCGAGCGCACGCTGCGGGCGCTCGTCACGCACAACCTGCTCTACGAGGTTCCGGGCACCCCGGCCGGGGAGTGGGACCGGTTCCACGTCCGCAACCTGGGCCTTGCCGTCAATCGGTCGATGCGCCGCAACTTCGAAGGAAGCGCCACGCAGATCCGCGATGTCTCGCGGCGCCGTGTCGCCCGTGCGCTCGAGATCTCTCAGGAGAGCCTTTCTCCCCTCGAGCGTCAGGCCTTCGAGGGGTTTGCTCCGATCCTCGCCCTCATTCCAAACCTGCCGCGCTGGAACGGCGAAGAGCGCAGCGCGGTCGTCGAGATCCTCCGCGCGAAGTCCGGCCGCTCCGAGCGGCGCTACCTCGCCCTGCTGCGAGGGCACGTGCATCTGCGGAAGGCCTTGATCCGGCTGGGTTCGGTCGCAGTGCGCGGGGGTGTGGATTGAGCTCCTGAATGGCATTCAGGAGGTCGACGGTTCGATCCCGTTCAGCTCCACCAACTTCCGAGCAGTTCCTTTTCCGCCGTACAGCAATCCGTCATGCAGGAGGAACCTCGATCGAGCGAGGTTCTTGAGGGGCGTCCGCCCACGGCCGTGGGCGGACGCGCGCGCTCGGCTCCGGGCTCTCGTGGTGCTGGCGAACGGTCGGCCGTGTACTCGCGGCTGACGGTTCGCCCGTGCCTGGTGCTCTGCGCCGCGCGGAGTTCCGGCGACGGCGTCGAGCCGGCGCCGGCTTGTACATAACCCTCGGTTATGTAAACCCGAAGGGCGAGCTTTGGGGCCGGGTCAGGGGCGGGTCCGATAAGGCGCCTTATCGGACAGCCGAACCTGCACGCCGGGTGACGGCGGGCTCTTCGTCTCCCGCCCGCCGGCGCCCGGCGTGCCTTCGGCGGCCGCCCCGGTCGCCGGCGAGCGCCAGCGAGCGGGCGAGATCCCGGCCCCAAAGCCGCTCCGCGCGGCGCTCTCAGGAACTGGAGAGGCAGCGGTGATGATCGCCACGGAGGAGCGCGGCGCGGCCCGTGCTCTTCCTCGATGCACGGGCCGTGATCGCGCGGATGTCGGGCTCTGGTGCCCGGCCGAGGACTTGCGCCGCGCTGCCGATGCGGCGCGGGCCTTGCCCGGCGCGCGGCGCGCCGGGAACAGCAAGGCCCGTGACGTCGGTAGGGTGGTGGATCCGCCGGGCTGTCGCTATCCCTCGCGGGAGTGGCGCATGATCGGCTTGCGCTTGCCTTTGCCCGATCGGCGTCTCGCGCGGACGGCGGGCTTCTTCCCGGACTTCGCTTTCGACTTCCTCCTGGACGAGCTCGGCTTCTTCACGGCGGCTCCTCCTCGAGGATCAGAGTACCGCGACAGGATCCTCCTCCCGGCGTCACGGGCCTTGCACGCCGGGGCAAGGCCCGCGCCGCATCAGCAGCGTGGCGTCATCCCCCGGACCGATATCCGCGCGATCACGGGGCGTGCATCGAGGGCGCACGCCCCGCGCCGCGCTCCAGCTCGGCTGATACCGCCGCTGCCTCTACAGCTCGTGAGAGCGCCGCGCGCAGCGGCCCGGGGGCCGGGGATCGGTCGCTCGCTGGCGCTCGCCACCGACCGGGGCGGACCGCAAGGGGCAAGCCCTGCGCCAGCGGGCCCCTCCTCGGACCTCCCGCTGTCACAGGGCTTGGCATCTTGCTGTCCGATAACCCGGGGTTATCGGACCCGCCCCTTCCCCGGCCCCCGGGCTCGCCCCTTCGGGGTTTACGTAACCGACATTACGTACAAGCCGGCGCCGGTCACCCGGCGCCGGAACTGCGCGCGGCGCAAGGCACCCGGCACCGCGCGCCAGACGCGCGTGAGTACACGCGCGCTCGCGCGCCCCGGAGACGCGCGCCTCGACGGCGCGCGAGGCACCGGCTATCCGCGAGGCTTGCGCTTGGAGGCGCGGTCGGCCATGGCGTCGATCATCTTGAGCAGGGCGGCCTGCTCGTCGCGCGGCAGGTCATCGAGCCGTCTCAAGCGCCGCCTGCGGCGCAGGCTCTCGCCAGGCGCGGCGGCCGGCCGCCGCGCCGGCGACTTGCGGCCGAAGAGCTCGTCGAGCGACACGTCCAGGGCGTCCGCGATCTTCACGAGCAGGTCCGGCGGCGGGGAGACGCCCCGGACCTCGTAGTACGTGATCACCCGCTGCGAGACGCCGACCATCTTGCCGAGCTCGGTCTGGGTCAGGTCCCTTGGCGAGCCGGAACTTGCGGATGCGATCGCCGAGTGTCTCCGTCTTGCCCGGCTTCTTCTTGCGCGCTCTCGGCATGTGATCGAGTGTAGGTCCGGGTCTAGAGAGCGGCAGATCTTCGGTCTTGACGATTACTCAATTATCGTATATCAACGCCGTGACCAATGGACGACCCTCCGCGGCATCTTCCGGCTCACTTTCCTCTTGACACGTCCGCCCGAAAACGGAGTCACCCGTGGCCTGGGTGATGCGCCGCAAGGACGTCAAGTCCGGCTGGTACGTCTGCTTCCGCACGGCCGACGGCCGTGAGGTGCGCCGGGCCGCGGGCAAGTCCCGCCGCTCGGCCGAGAGCATCAAGTCCAAGATCGAGACGCAGCTTCGCGAGGGCAAGTTCTTCGAGCGCGAGGCGCGCTCGACCTGGACGCTCGCGCAGCTCGCCCACATCTACCTCGAGCGCTTGACGCGCCTGCGCCCGCGCTCCGCGCGCTGGCGCCGCGAGATGTTCCGCCAGGTGCTCCGCGCGCTCGGGGGAGAGCACCCCATCGAGCAGATCACCGTGGCCACCCTCGACCGCTACGTCACCAAGCGCGTCGGCCAGGGCAAGGCCGCCTCGACAGTCAACCGCGAGATCGCCGTCCTGCGCCACGCCCTGCGGCAGGCCGCCCGCTGGAAGACCGAGACCCTGCTCTCGGGCTACCGGCTGGCCGAGTGGCTGCCGCTGCGCGAGATCGAGACGATGCGCAAGCCCGTCTACCTGACCCGCGACGAGGTCGACCGGGTCCTCCGAGTCGCCCACCTGGGAGCCCTGCGCCGCGGCCTGAACGGCCGTCAGGGCGAGGCCGTCATCCGGCTGGCCCTGGAGACCGGGGCGAGGCTCGGCGAGATCCTCGCCATCACCTGGGGAGATCTCGACGGGCGGGGGATCCTTCGCATCCGCACCGAGAAGCGCGGACCCGACCGCTCAATCGAGCTTCAGGAGTCAACCGTCCAGCTTCTGCGAGATCTCCGCGAGCCGGCCGACGAGCCGGGCCCATCTTCCGCAGCCCGCGCTCCGGCCGCCAGCGCTCGCACATCCGCCGCTTCTGGCGCGCCGTCCGGAAGGGCGCCGGCATCCCGCACGTCCGCTTCCACGACCTGCGCCACACGGCAGCCTCCGAGATGCTCCGCCGCGGCCTGCTCCTGCGCGAAGTCCAGTACGTCCTCGGCCACTCGTCGCCTCGCATGACCGAGCGCTACGCCCACTTCGCCCGCACGTTCAAGCCCCCAAAATCTCTCTCCTGGTCCGTACAGCAATCCGTCATGCACGAACCCGCCAGACCGGCCGCTCCAACCCACTGAAACCCCACGTCTTTGCTAGCAAATACGAACAGGTATCCTTAATGGAAAACAGGAGGCCAGTCTTAACAGTTGGGTCAGAAGAACCGCTCCGGCTCGGGCCGGTGAGTCGGACATCGTCTGTCCGGCCAGGCCGGAACAATAAGACCACCCGATCTAGAACATGAGTCGTCTTGAAGACCTTAAGCCCGGCGCGTCGGTGAAAGGCATCCTGCCCGACGCCCTCGTTACGATCGTGACGTCAAGTGGCACGGGAGCGTCCTCGAGGTCACGTACAAGGACGCAGCGGGCCGGCTCGGGAACGAGCTCCTCTACCGGGATCGAGAGCCGACGCTGGAAGTCGCCTCGGCCGGCAAGCCCTGGAGCTTCGATGGCGACGGCGCGCTCTTCCGGCTCGTCTCCGAGGCCCACCGGATCCGCCTCGCCTACCTGTTCGATCCGCTCCTGGCTGTCCACACCTCGCTGGTCGATCCGCTGCCCCACCAGATCACGGCCGTCTACGAGGAGATGCTCCCGCGCCAGCCGCTGCGCTTCCTGCTCGCCGACGACCCGGGCGCCGGCAAGACGATCATGGCGGGGCTGTTCATCAAGGAGCTGATGGTTCGCGGCGACCTGCATCGCTGCCTGATCGTCTGCCCCGGGAGCCTCGTCGAGCAGTGGCAGGACGAGCTCGACAGCAGGTTCCACCTGCCCTTCGAGATCCTGACCAACGACAAGCTCGAAGTCGGCCCGGACCGGCAATTGGTTCCAGGAGAACCCGCTCGTCATCTGCCGGCTCGACAAGCTGAGCCGCAACGAGGACGTCCAGGCGAAGCTCGAAGGCAGACGGACTGGGACCTCATCGTCTGCGACGAGGCCCACAAGATGTCGGCCGACCTACTTCGGCAGCGAGGTCAAGTACACGAAGCGCTACCGGCTGGGCCAGCTCCTCTCCGGCCTGACGCGGCATTTCCTGCTGATGACGGCGACGCCGCACAACGGCAAGGAGGAGGACTTCCAGCTCTTCATGGCGCTTGCTCGACGGCGACCGGTTCGAGGGCAAGTTCCGCGACGGCGTCCACGTCGCTGACACCTCCGACCTGATGCGCCGGCTGGTCAAGGAGCAGCTCCTCAAGTTCGACGGCACGCCGCTCTTTCCCGAGCGAATCGCCTACACCGTCAACTACAAGCTCTCCGACGCTGGAGGCTGAGCTCTACCAGGAAGTCACCGACTACGTCCGGCGAAGAATTCAACCGCGCCGACGCGCTGGAGAACGAGGGCGCGCAAAGGGACCGTCGGCTTCGCCCTGACGATCCTGCAACGCCGGCTCGCGTCCTCTCCCGAGGCGATCTACCAGTCGCTCAGGCGCCGCCGCGAGCGGCTGGAGAAGCGGCTCCGCGAGGAGCAGCTCCTGAAGCGCGGGCCGCGGAGCCGCTCGACGCCACGCCGACGCTTCCCGTGCTCTCGATGGACGACATCGAGGACATCGAGGACGCGCCGGACGCCGAGGTCGAGGAGGCGGAGGAGCAGATCGTCGACCAGGCGACGGCGGCCGCGACGATCGCCGAGCTGGAGGCCGAGATCGCGATCCTCAGCGGCTGGAGGCCCTGGCCCTGAAGGTCCGCGCAGCGGGACCGACCGGAAATGGGAAGAGCTCTCGAGGCTGCTCCAGAACAACGCCGAGATGTTCGATGCCCACGGCCACCGCCGCAAGCTCGTCATCTTCACCGAGCACCGCGACACGCTGAACTACCTGGCCGAGCGGATCCGGAGCCTCCTCGGCCGGCCCGAGGCCGTGGTGACCATCCACGGCGGAATGGGCCGCGAGGACCGCCGAAAGGCCCAGGAAGCCTTCACCCAGGACAAGGACGTCGAGATCCTCGTTGCCACCGATGCGGCCGGCGAAGGCATCAACCTCCAGCGCGCCCACCTGATGGTCAACTACGACCTGCCCTGGAACCCGAACCGCCTGGAGCAGCGGTTCGGCCGCATCCACCGCATCGGCCAGACCGAGGTCTGCCACCTCTGGAACCTCGTCGCCGAGGAGACCCGCGAGGGCGAGGTCTTCCGGCGCCTGCTCGAGAAGCTGGACGAAGAGCGGGAGGCGCTGGGCGGCGGGGTTTTCGACGTGCTCGGCAAGGTCTTTCGAGGGCCGCCCGCTCCGCGAGCTGCTCTCGAGGCCATCCGCTACGGCGACCGCCCCGAGGTCAGGGCCCGCCTCTTCCAGGTGGTCGACAACGCCCTCGACCGCGACCATCTCCAGAGACTGATCGAAGAGCGCGCCCTCGCCCGGGACTCGATGGACGCCTCTCGCGTCCGGGCGATCCGGGAGGAGATGGAGCGGGCCGAGGCCCGCCGCCTCCAGCCGCACTTCATCGCCGCCTTCTTCCTCGAGGCGTTCAAGCTCCTCGGCGGAACGATCCACGAACGCGAACCGAACCGATACGAGATCACGCACGTCCCGGCGACCGTCCGCAACCGGGACCGCCAGATCGGCCGCGGCGAGCCGGTCCTCTTCCGCTACGAGCGCATCACCTTCGAGAAGGACCTGATCGTCGATCCCCGGCAAGCCGCTCGCGGCGTTCGTCTGCCCGGGCCATCCCGCTGCTCGATGCGACGATCGACCTCGTGCTCGAGCGCCACCGAGACCTCCTGAAGCGGGGGGCGGTGCTCGTAGACGAGAGCGACCCGGGCGACGAGCCCGTGCCCTGTTCTATCTGGAGCACTCGATCCAGGACGCTCGAACCGACCGCTCCGGCAACCGCCGTATCGTCTCACGCCAGATGCAGTTCGTCGAGATCGGCGAGAAGGGCAAGCGCGGACGGCCGGCTATGCCCCGTACCTCGATTACCGGCCGCTCACCGAAGCCGAGAAGGCCAACCTCGCCTCAGAGCTGGAGTCCTGGGGCAAGCTGGACCTCGAGGCCCGAGCCCTCGAGCACGCGGTCAATCACCTGGTTCCCGAGCACCTTGACGAGGTTCGCCGCGGAAGGAGGAGCTGGTCGCCAAGACTCTCGCCGCCGTCAAGGACCGACTGACCAAGGAGATCAATTACTGGGACCACCGCGCCGCGCAAGTGAAGGACAGGAGCTCGCGGGCAGGCAAGCCAAGCTCAATTCCGCGAAGTTCCGCGAGCGGGCCGACGAGCTCGAACCCGGCTTCAGAAGCGAATGAGGAGCTGGAGCAGGAGCGGCGCCTCGCCCCCTCCGCCCGTCTTCATCGGCGGCGCCCTGGTCGTGCCGGCCGGCCTGTTCGCCCGGCTCTGCGGCGAGCCGCCCGAGCGCATCGCCGACCACGCCCGCGAGACCGCAGAGTCGAGAAACTCGCGATGGAGGCCGTCATGGAGGCCGAGCGCGGCCTCGGCTTCGAGCCACGAGACGTGAGCCGGAGAATCGGGGCTACGACATCGAGTCCCGGATCCCCGGAACCGGCCGGCTCCGGTTCATCGAGGTCAAGGGCCGGGTCAGGGCGCCCAGACGGTCTGCGTCACCAAGAACGAGATCCTCACCGGGCTCAACAAGCCCGAGGACTTCATTTTGGCTCTGGTGGAGGTGGGCGGAGAATCCCCCGCCCCAGGTATCTGAGCAGACCCTTCCAGCGAGAGCCGGACTTCGCGGTTACCAGCGTAAACTACAAACTCGGTGAGCTAGAGGCTGGAGCCACCGACCCGGCATGAGGCGAGAAGAGGTTGAGGAACTTCACTTCATCACGCCGATCGAAAACGTCGCTTCGATCCTCACGTTGGGCGTCCTTTCAAACGAGCGGGCTCGGAGCATCAGGCATGTCTCGATAGCCATGGAGGAGGTGCAAGTGCGGCGTGACGTGAAGACGGTTCCCGGTGGTCGACCACTTCACGAGTACGCCAACCTGTTCTTCACGGCTCGGAACCCGATGATGTTCAAGAAGCAGGCGATCCACGCCGAAGCTTGCATTCTACGCATCGATCCGTGCGTCTCGACCTGCCGGGCGTCGTCGTGACCGACACCAACGCCTCCCGCGGATGGGCTCGCTTTCGCCAGCCAGCGGAAGGGCTTGAAGCCCTGAACCGAGAAGAACTGTTCGCCGACGATTGGCGCCACCCTGGGATCCGGTTGCTCATTATCGGCACAAGGGCCTCAAATGCGCCGAAGTTCTCGTGCCAGACCAGGTAGAGTCAGGCCTGATCCGCGGAGCGTATGTGTCCTGCGATGAGGCATTGCGACGCCTGACCGATGCTTGTCCTTCGCTCGACGTTCGGAAGTACCCTCACCTTTTCTTCTTGGAGGGCGGGGCTCGAATGACGGTACGAACGCTCGTGGGAAATCTATTCGACTCGTCGGCGCAGACGCTCGTCAATACGGTTAACACGGTTGGCGTGATGGGCAAAGGAATCGCCCTTGAATTCAGGAAACGGTTTCCGGAGATGCACCAAGACTATCTTGCCAGATGCGCGGCCGGTAAAGTCCTCCTCGGCCAGCCGTACCTCTTCAAGTCTTTGCTGCCGCCGTGGATTCTCAACTTCCCAACGAAGGAGCATTGGCGGTCCGTCTCGCGCGTGGCCGACATCGTGCGTGGGTTGGAGTACCTGGAAAAGAACTACAAGGCTTGGGGGATCACCTCGCTGGCCATTCCTCCCCTCGGCTGTGGTCTCGGGCAGCTCGAATGGCGGGTGGTTGGACCTACTCTCTTCCGTCACTTGAGTCGTCTCGATATCCCAGTTGAGCTCTTCGCGCCTCATGGCACCCCGGTCGAGCAGCTTGACCCCCTTTTCCTGGGCCGGGTCGCCCCGACAGTCGCCACCAATGCTGCCCAGCAGACTCGAATAGATGCCGCGTCGGTAGCGCTCGCTGAAATCCTCGCCAGGATCGCGCGGGAGCCCTACCACCGCCCGGTCGGTCGAACAGATCTTTCAGAAGATTGCATATTTCGCGACCGAAGAGGGAATCCCGACGCGCCTCGACTTCGCTCCGGAGAGCTACGGGCCATTCTCGACCAGCGTCAAGCCCCTACTCACCAGGCTCGTCAACAATGGTTTGCTGATCGAAACCAAGCTCGGGAGGATGTTTCGGCTTGATCCA